>UBWZ01000040.1 GCA_900469345.1 Hyphomicrobiales bacterium
ACCATTTCCGTGCCTTCCGGCAGGGACACGATGCCCGTCACGTCCGTCGTGCGGAAGTAGAACTGCGGACGGTAGTTGGTGAAGAACGGCGTATGACGGCCGCCTTCTTCCTTCGTCAGGATGTAGGCTTCAGCCATGAACTTCTTGTGCGGCTTGACCGAACCCGGCTTGCACAGGATCTGGCCACGCTCGACGCCGTCACGCTGGACGCCGCGAACGAGAGCACCGATGTTGTCGCCGGCCTGGCCCTGGTCGAGCAGCTTGCGGAACATTTCAACTCCGGTCACCGTCGTCTTGGAGGTCGCGCGGATGCCGACGATCTCGACTTCTTCGCCAACCTTGACGATGCCACGCTCGACGCGGCCGGTCACGACCGTACCACGACCCGAGATCGAGAACACGTCTTCGATCGGCATCAGGAACGGCATGTTGATCGGACGCTCAGGCGTCGGGATGTAGGCGTCAACTGCCGCCATCAGTTCGCGGATCGCGTCTTCGCCGATCTTCTTGTCCGAATCTTCGAGAGCGGCCAGAGCCGAGCCCTTGACGATCGGAATGTCGTCGCCGGGGAAGTCGTAGGACGACAGCAGTTCGCGGACTTCCAGCTCGACGAGCTCGAGAAGTTCAGCGTCGTCGACCTGGTCGACCTTGTTCAGGAACACGACGATCGCCGGAACGCCAACCTGGCGAGCGAGCAGGATGTGCTCGCGCGTCTGCGGCATCGGGCCGTCGGCAGCCGAGCAAACCAGGATCGCGCCGTCCATCTGCGCTGCACCGGTGATCATGTTCTTGACGTAGTCGGCGTGGCCGGGGCAATCAACGTGCGCATAGTGGCGGTTTGGCGTCTCGTACTCGACGTGCGCCGTCGAGATGGTGATGCCACGCGCCTTTTCTTCCGGAGCGGCGTCGATCTGGTCGTAGGCCTTGAACTCGCCGAAGTACTTCGTGATCGCTGCCGTCAGAGACGTCTTGCCGTGGTCAACGTGACCGATCGTGCCAATGTTGACGTGAGGCTTATTGCGCTCAAACTTGCTCTTTGCCATT
>UBWZ01000037.1 GCA_900469345.1 Hyphomicrobiales bacterium
ATGAAGATCCTGGTGCCTGTGAAGCGAGTGGTCGATTACAACGTCAAGATCCGTGTGAAGCCGGATGGCTCGGGCGTCGAACTTGCCAATGTGAAGATGTCGATGAACCCGTTCGACGAAATTTCCGTCGAGGAGGCGCTGCGCATCAAGGAGGCCGGCAAGGCCGAGGAAGTCGTCGTCATCTCCATCGGACCGGCCAAGGCCGAGGAAACGCTGCGCACCGCACTTGCCATGGGCGCCGACCGGGCGATCCTCGTCGAAACGGAAGACGCTGTCGAGCCGCTGGCCGTCGCCAAGATCCTCAAGGGTGTCGTGGACGCCGAGCAGCCCGGCCTCGTCATCGTCGGCAAGCAGGCGATCGACGATGACTCCAACCAGACCGGCCAGATGCTGGCTGCCCTTCTGGGCACGGGCCAGGCAACCTTCGCTTCCAAGATCGAACTGGGCGACGGCTCGGCCAAGGTCACCCGCGAAGTCGATGGCGGCCTCCAGACGATCGAGGTCAAGCTGCCGGCCGTCGTCACCACCGACCTGCGCCTCAACGAACCGCGCTACGCTTCCCTGCCCAACATCATGAAGGCGAAGAAGAAGCCGCTCGACAAGAAGGCCCCGGCCGATTTCGGCGTCGATACCGCGCCGCGCCTGAAGGTCCTGAAGACGGAGGAGCCGGGAGGTCGCAAGGCAGGCATCAAGGTCAAGACGGTGGAAGAACTCGTCGCCAACCTGAAGACCGCCGGCATTCTCTGAAGCGCCACCGGAAGAACTAGGAGAGACAGATCATGGCCATTCTTCTTCTGGCTGAACACGACAACACCAGCGTATCCGATCAGACCGCCAAGGCCCTGACGGCCGCAACCCAGATCGGCGGCGACGTCCACGTTCTCGTCGCCGGCGCCGGCGCCCAGGCGGCAGCCGATGCCGCCGCCAAGCTTGCCGGCGTCTCCAAGGTCCTGCTTGCCGACGATGCAAGCCTTGCCAACAATCTGGCCGAACCGCTGGCCGCCCTGATCGTCTCGCTGGCAACGTCCTACGACACGATCCTTGCCGCAGCGACTGCTTCGGCCAAGAACGTCATGCCCCGCGTTGCAGCGCTGCTCGACGTGATGCAGGTTTCCGAGATCATCGAGGTCGTCTCCCCGGACACCTTCAAGCGTCCGATCTATGCCGGCAACGCGATCCAGACGGTACAGGCGACGGACGCAACCCGGGTGATCACGGTGCGCACGGCGTCCTTCACGGCGACGGCCGATGGCGGCTCCGCAAGCGTCGAAACCATCTCCGCCGTGGCGAACCCCGGCGTCTCGACCTTCGTCACCGATGCGCTTTCCTCGTCCGAACGTCCGGAACTCGCATCCGCCAAGATCATCGTCTCGGGCGGCCGCGCACTCGGTTCGTCGGAAAAGTTCAAGGAAGTCATCCTGCCGCTCGCCGACAAGCTCGGAGCCGCGGTCGGCGCATCGCGCGCCGCCGTCGACGCAGGCTACGCCCCGAATGACTGGCAGGTCGGCCAGACCGGCAAGGTCGTCGCACCCGCCCTCTACATTGCCGTCGGCATTTCCGGCGCCATTCAGCATCTTGCAGGCATGAAGGACTCCAAGGTGATCGTCGCGATCAACAAGGACGAGGAAGCGCCGATCTTCCAGGTCGCCGATTACGGCCTGGTCGGCGATCTCTTTGA
>UBWZ01000036.1 GCA_900469345.1 Hyphomicrobiales bacterium
GTGATGCGCAGCCGCTCCGTCTTGCGCGGCACGGTCGGATAGTTGATCGGCTGCACGTAGACGTCGCAGGTGTCGAGCAGGATGTCGGAGATCCACTTGCACTTCGACGCATCGCCGACGATCACCGGCACGATATGGCTCGGATTGTGAAGATGCGGAATGCCTTGGCTGTCGAGCATGGCACGCAGCGTCTTGACCCGGTCCTGGTGGCGCATCCGCTCGAACTGGCTTGCCTTCAGGTGCTGGATCGAGGCGATCGCACCGGCGGCCAGCGCCGGCGGCAGCGCCGTGGTAAAGATGAAGCCCGAGGCAAACGAGCGGATGAAGTCGCACAGCGCCGCCGACGCCGCGATATAGCCGCCCATCACCCCGAAGGCCTTGCCGAGCGTGCCCTCGATCACCGTGAGCCGGTCCATCAGGCCTTCGCGCTCGGCAATGCCGCCACCGCGCGGACCGTACATGCCAACCGCATGCACCTCGTCCAGATAGGTCATGGCACCGTAGCGGTCGGCCAGATCGCAGATTTCCCTGATCGGCGCGATATCGCCGTCCATCGAATAGACGCTCTCGAAGGCGATCATCTTCGGCGCCTTCGGATCGGCGGCCTTCAGCTTGGCTTCGAGATCGGCCAGATCGTTGTGCTTCCAGATCACCCGCTCGCACTTGGCATAGCGGATGCCCTCGATCATCGAGGCATGGTTGAGCGCATCGGAAAAGATGATTAGCCCGGGGATCTTCTGGCCGAGCGTGCCGAGGCTTGCCCAGTTGGAGATGTAGCCCGAGGTAAAGACGAGCGCCGCCTCCTTGCCGTGCAGGTCGGCCAGCTCCTGTTCGAGGCGAACATGGTAGTGGGTGGTGCCAGAGATATTCCGGGTGCCTCCCGCACCCGCGCCACAGTGATCCACCGCCTCGTGCATCGCCGCCACTACCGAAGGATGCTGGCCCATGCCCAGATAGTCGTTGGAACACCAGACCGTGACGTCCCTGACGCCCTCCGGCGTGTGACGCGTCGCGCGCGGGAAATCGCCCCGGTGCCGCTCGAGATCGGCAAACACCCGGTAGCGCCCCTCCTGGTGGAGCGCCTCAAGCTCGCCCTTGAAAAATGCCTCGAAATCCATGTCACACTCC
>UBWZ01000035.1 GCA_900469345.1 Hyphomicrobiales bacterium
CGCTCGAGGAAAAGTTCGGCAAGGTCATGGGCGAGGTGCATGCACCCGTTCCCGATTTCCAGGCCGGCAGTCGCAATGCCGGTCTGATCGAGCGCATGTTCGACAACCTGTCGCCGGGCCGCATCGTCGTTCGCTGGAATTGGTCGGTGAACTGGCGCCGCGAGCTGTATCACCCCCTGCCCGCATCGCTGGAGGAGCGGACCGCCGTGCCGGCCCGCGATGCCGTCATCCGGGTCGAGCGACAGACCTTGCGCAAGCTGCCTGTCTGTGGCGACATCCTCTTCACCATCCGCATCTACCTCGATCCGGTCGCGGCGATCATGGCGCAGCCGAACGCCGCGGATTTGGCGGCATCGCTGGCGGACCAGCTCGAGAGGCTGACGGATGCGCAGGCGCAGTACAAGGGGCTGGTCTCGCGGCGGCATGACCTGATCGGNNTGCCGCCGACCGCCTAGGGAAAATCTCGCGCCGGATCGGCGTCAGGGCATCTCAGGCCCTTTATTGTGACGGAGTTTTATGATCTAGAGCCGGCGAAATTGCGCGCCTGCGTAAGAGGTTTACCGCCGAAGAAGCGGGCAGCAGCCTGACGGCTGCCGATCCATAGGAGACAAGCATGGCAGAGACCAACTATCCGGTTTATGGCGAAATCACCGGCCCGATCGTGATGATCGGCTTTGGCTCGATCGGCCGCGGCACGCTGCCGCTGATCGAACGCCACTTCAAGTTCGACAAGAGCCGGATGGTCGTCATCGATCCGCGCGAAGTGCCCTCCGACATGGAGATCCTGAAGGAGCACGGCATCCGCCACATCAAGGAATACGTCACCAAGGAGAACTACAAGGATCTCCTGAAGCCGCTGCTGACCGAAGGCAAGGGCCAGGGCTTCTGCGTCAACCTGTCGGTCGATACCGGTTCGCTCGACCTGATGAAGCTCTGCCGCAAGCTCGACGTCCTCTACATCGACACGGTCGTCGAGCCTTGGCTCGGCTTCTACTTCGACAAGAACATGAAGAACTCCGAGCGCACCAACTATGCGCTGCGCGAAACCCTGCGCCACGAAAAGAAAAAGAACCCGGGCGGCACGACCGCCGTCTCCACCTGCGGCGCAAACCCGGGCATGGTCTCCTGGTTCGTCAAGCAGGCGCTGGTCAACCTTGCCAACGATACCGGCCTCAAGTTCGACGAGCCGGATCAGCACGACCGCGAAGGCTGGGCCAAGCTGATGAAGAAGCTCGGCGTCAAGGGCGTCCACATCGCCGAGCGCGACACGCAGCTGACCAAGAACCCGAAGCCGCTCAACGTCTTCTGGAACACCTGGTCGGTCGAAGGCTTCATTTCCGAAGGCATGCAGCCCGCCGAACTCGGCTGGGGCACCCACGAGGAATGGATGCCGAAGAACGCCAAGAAGCACAAGAAGGGCTGCCAGGCCGCCATCTACCTGGAGCAGCCCGGCGCCAACNNCCCGCGTCCGCACCTGGTGCCCGACGCCCGGCCCGCAATACGGCTTCCTCGTCACCCACAACGAATCCATCTCGATCGCCGATTACTTCACGGTCCGCGACAAGGACGGCGAAGTCACCTTCCGCCCGACCTGCCACTACGCCTACCACCCGGCCAACGACGCGGTGCTGTCGCTGCATGAGATGTTCGGCAATGGCGGCAACCCGCAGCCGGTCCATCACGTGCTCGACGAGAACGAGCTGGTCGACGGCGTCGACGAACTTGGCGTGCTGCTCTACGGCCACGAGAAGAACGCCTACTGGTACGGCTCGCGCCTGTCTCTCGAAGAGACCCGCCGCATCGCCCCCTACCAGAATGCCACCGGCCTGCAGGTGACCTCAGCGGTTCTCGCCGGCATGGTCTACGCGCTCGAAAATCCGATGGCCGGCATCGTCGAAGCCGACGAGATCGACTACAAGCGCTGCCTGGAAGTGCAGACGCCGTATCTCGGCCCGGTCGAAGGCCATTACACCGACTGGACGCCGCTCGACGGCCGCCCGGGCCTTTTCCCGGAAGACCTGGACGAGAAGGATCCCTGGCAGTTCCGCAACATCCTGGTGCGCTGAGCCGTCCACTTTTCTGTGCATTTCGGAAACGCCCGCCATCAAGCGGGCGTTTTCTGTCTGGAAACAGGCGGCACCGGAGCTTTATAACGTATCTGAGCTTGTTTGAACAAAGCCGAGCGGCCATGGTTTGCGGAGCGCCGGACGATCGAATCGCGGGAGACAGATCATGAATTTCAAATTGGGCATGGTGCTCATTGCCGCAGCCAGCCTGACGGCTTGCGTGTCCTCGCCGCCGCCGCGGATGGCCTCGGTGCAGCCTGCCCAGCCGCAGGGCGTCGAAGGAACCTGGGTTGATCCGAACGGGATCGTTTCGACCTTCCAGAACGGCACCTTCAACACCCGCGCCAGCGACAGCAATGCGCTTCTGGCATCGGGCACCTACACCACGCTTTCGCCCACGCTGGTCGAAATCAACATGACCTCGCTGGTCCGCAAGACCCAGTCGCGCGTCAACTGCGCCCTGGTCGCGATGACCCAGTTGAACTGCACGCAGGATTCCGGCGCCCAGTTCTCGCTCGCCCGCCGCAGCTGATCGATCGCCATTTCTGGTCAACCAAGAACCCCGCCCCGGCGGGGTTTTTTCGTTTGCCGGGCGAGCCCGCCGGCGCGACTGTCATATTTCGCTTGAAACGGATTTTCTCTGATGAAACCATGCGCTGCACAATGACTGTCACGCAGGGACGCTACAGCAAGGATTGCTGGCAAAGTGGCTGGATGAGGCCGCGCAAGATGCAACAACAGGAGAGAGACAGATGATGAAGACTTTGAGGCTTGGCCTCTTGGCCGCATCGGCGATGGCCATTTCGAGCGGCGCGGCGCTGGCCGATTTCGAGCTCGACATCCTGCATATCAACGATTTCCATTCGCGCATCGAATCCGTCAACAAGTCCGACAGCACCTGCTCTGCCGAGGAGGAAGGCAAGAACGAGTGCTTCGGCGGTGCCGCCCGCCTGCTGACCGCCATCAACCAGACCCGCGACGCGCTGAAGGCGCAGAACAAGAACGTCCTGCTGCTCAATGGCGGCGACAATTTCCAGGGCTCGCTGTTCTACACGACCTACAAGGGTGCCGTGGAAGCCGAAGTGCTGAACGCCATGAAGTTCGACGCCATGACCGTCGGCAACCATGAATTCGACGACAGCGACGACGTTCTGGCGACCTTCCTCGACAAGGTGCAGTTCCCAGTCGTCACCGCCAATGTCGTGCCCGCTGCCGCCGCCAAGATCGGCGACCGCATCAAGGCCTCCGTCGTGCTCGATGTCGGCGGCCAGAAGATCGGCATTGTCGGCGCCGTCACCAATGACACGCCCGAGATCGCCAATCCCGGCCCCAACATCACCATTGCCGACGATGTCGCCAAGATCACCGAGGCCGTCCAGGCCCTGAAGGCGCAGGGCGTCAACAAGATCGTGGCGCTCACCCACGTCGGCTATCCGCGCGACCTTGCCTTTATTGCCAAGATCCCGGATGTCGACGTCGTGGTCGGCGGCCACACGCACACGCTGCTCTCCAACTCGGTCAAGGGCGCCGAAGGCCCCTACCCGACCTGGGTGGACAATCCGGCCGGATACAAGGTCCCGGTGGTCCAGGCCTTCCAGTACAGCCGCTATCTCGGCGACCTGAAAGTGGTCTTCGACGATGCTGGCGTCGTCAAGGAAGCAAGCGGCGAACCGATCCCGGTCGACAGCAAGTTCCAGCCCGACCCGTCGATGATCGCCCGCATCAACGAGCTCAAGGCTCCGATTGAGGAGATGAAGAAAAAGGTGGTCGGTTCCGCCGACAGCGCCATCGACGGTGACCGCAAGGTCTGCCGCGCCAGGGAATGCCCGATGGGCAATCTGCTCGCCGATGCGCAGCTCGACCGCGTCAAGGACCAGGGCATCACCATTTCGATCCAGAACGGCGGTGGCCTGCGCGCGTCGATCGGCGCCGGCGAGATCGGCATGGGCGAGGTGCTGACGGTGCTGCCTTTCCAGAACACCATCGCGACCTTCCAGATCAAGGGATCGGACCTGCTGACCGCGCTTGAAAACGGCGTCAGCCAGATCGACGACGGCGCCGGCCGCTTCCCGCAGGTTGCCGGCCTGAAATATTCCTTCGACAAGTCGAAGCCCGTCGGCAGCCGCATCAGCGATGTCCAGGCCAAGGAAGGCGACGCCTTCGTGCCCCTCGACCCGGCCAAGACCTACGGCGTCGTCACCAATAACTACGTGCGCGGCGGCGGCGACGGCTACAAGATCTTCGCCACGGCATCGCAGAACGCCTACGACTTCGGCCCCAACCTCGAGACGGCCGTAGCCGACTATCTGACTGCCCACAATCCCTACAAGCCCTATACGGACGGCCGTATCACCGACCTGACCCCGGCCGACTACAAGCCGACCCCGCCGCAGGCCCCGGCAGCGGCGCCTGCAACGCCGGCTCCGGCGACGACGGCCCAGGCACCCGCAGCCACTCCCGCAACGCCTGCAACACCGGCCACTCCGGCTCCTGCTCCCGCGACGCCTGCCCCCGCTCCCGCGCCGGCGACCCCCGCACCGGCAACCCCTGCCCCGGCAGAGCCGGCAGCGCCTGCAACCCCCGCCCCTGCGGCACCGGTTGCCGCCGAACCGGCCCCGGCACAGCCCGCCGGCCCGACGAAGTACACGGTGGTCAAGGGAGACTCGCTCTGGAAGATCGCCGAGGAGACCTATGGCGAGGGCGAGCGGTGGACGGAAATCTCCAAGGCCAACAAGCTGCGCCGCCCCAATCTCATCCAGGTCGGCGAGGAACTGGAGCTGCCGGCCAAGTAACGGCGAGACGGCCGATCTGATTGTCCGAGATGCTGTTCCGGCGGCCTGGTCCGGCCGGAAAGCACCGGCAAATCGTCGCACTATCCACAACGGCTCGGGCTTTCCCGGGCCGTTGTTTGTTTCCCTCGTCATTTGCCGCTAAAGCATGCGCATCAACCAATCCGCAAGCGCCGGCGGGCCGTAGACCGCTTCAGCAGATCCACCTGGAAACCGCCCATGACCTCCTCCCCTTTCCTGCCTGCCGATCATCCTCCAGTCAATTTCGGCAAGGTAGGTGTGCTGCTCGTCAATCTCGGCACGCCGG
>UBWZ01000033.1 GCA_900469345.1 Hyphomicrobiales bacterium
GGCCATGCGCTACGGCCAGCCGGCGATCCAGGCCAAAATGGAAGAGATGCAGAAGGCCGGCTGCGAGAAGATCCTTCTCTACCCGCTCTATCCCCAATACGCTGCAGCCACCACGGCGACCGTCAACGACGAAGCCTTCAAGGCGCTGCTGAAGATGCGCTGGCAGCCGGCGCTGCGCACCGTGCCGCGTTACCACGACGATGCCGTCTATGTGGACGCGCTTGCCAATTCGATCGAGCAGCATCTGGCCAAGCTCGACTGGGAACCGGAGCTGGTGATCACCTCCTACCACGGCATCCCGATGTCCTATTTCAGGAAGGGCGATCCCTACCACTGCCAGTGCTACAAGACGACGCGCCTGCTGCGCGATCGGCTCGGCTGGCCGAAGGAAAAGCTGATGCTGACCTTCCAGTCGCGCTTCGGGCCGGAGGAATGGCTGCAGCCCTATACCGACAAGACCGTCGAGAAGCTGGCCAAGGATGGCGTCAAGCGCATCGCCGTCCTCAACCCCGGCTTCGTCTCCGATTGCCTGGAAACGCTGGAGGAAATCGCCGAGGAAGCCGGCGAGATCTTCCTGCACAATGGCGGCGAGAAATTTACCCACATCCCCTGCCTCAACGACAGCCCGGACGGCATGCGGGTGATCGAGCACATCGTGCGCAACGAGCTCAAGGGCTGGATCTAGACTTTAACCCGATAGCGGCAGCCGGATGCCCCGGCTGCCGAAATAGGCTGTCAGTCTTTCCGTCGATGGCTCGCCGTCGGCCAGTCCCACGTAGCAGTCCGGCCGGATGACATAGACGGCGTCGCGCTCGACACCGGCTTCCTCGAAACCGGGTCGCCAGGGGAACACGTGCAGCGGTATCGCCTGCGCCCGGCACCAGTCCTCCAGCGCGTGCCCCGCATAGCCGTAGACATGGAACTGCCAGCTGAGGCTTGAAAACCCCTCGTAATTCGTCCGGCCTTCGCCCAGCTCCAGCCAGGGCAGCCGGTCGCCGCCATGGATCTCGCCGGCCTCTCCTTCGCTCAGCGCATCGCCGCGATAACTGATCTCCAGCTGCGACACGGTACGAAAGGCCCAGTCGCGCAACCAGTCCAGCTGCAGTGCTGTCGGCATCACCAGGGGTACGATCCGCGTCCGGACAAACCGTGCGAGCGCGCCTTCCGACGTGGCGAGCGAAAACGCCTGGTCGGTGGTGCGCACGAGCTTGCGGGCAAACGCACGGCGCTCCTCCTGATAGCTGTCGAGCACTTTGTCTTCCGCCGCGCCCCTCGTCACCATGGCGATCTTCCAGGCGAGGTTGATCGCATCCCCGATCCCGGTGTTCATGCCCTGCCCGCCCGCCGGACTGTGCACATGTGCTGCGTCGCCGAGCAGGAACACCCGGCCGGCCCGGAACTGGTCGACGACCCGGTGGTGCACCCGGTAGCTGGAAAACCAGTTCACCTTGGTGACATTGATCCCGAGCGAGGCAGCCGCCTTGCGGTTGATGGTCTCGAAGTCGTGGGTGCCGGCCGTGGCCGCATCCTCCCTGACCGTGCCGACCAAGCGCGCCCGGCTTCCCCCGTCGAGCGGAAAGATCGCCAGGAAATCGGAATCGTCCAGGTCGATATTGAGTTCGCCGTTCATCGGCGGCCCGTTCGCCTCCACGTCGGCGACGTAGAAAGTCTGCTCGTAGGTGTCGCCCGGAAAGCCCATCCCCAGCTGTTTGCGGACGATCGACCCCGCTCCGTCACAGCCGGCGAGGAACTGCGCCTCGCAGCTGCGTTCGCTGCCATCGGGTAGGCGCAGGCGGGCCGTGACGCCCGCTTCCCCCTGCTCGAAATCGATGAGCTCCGTCGCCCATTCGACGCAGATACCGGCGCTCTGCAGCCGCTCGACGAGCAGCCTCTCATGCCGGTCCTGCGGAAAGATCTGCAGGAACGGATAGCGTGTGTGGGCAGCCCCGGTCTCGGTCAGCGAGACATGCGCGCGTTTTTCGCCGCCAACCCAGAGATTGACCCCGCCCACCTCGTAGCCTTCGGAAACCACCGCTCCGGCCAGATCGAGTTGCCCGTAAAGTTCGAGCGTCCGTGCATGCACGGCAAGCGCCCGCGATTGCGTCCCCGGTCCGTCCGCTTTGGCGACGATGCGGACGGAAACACCCATCCTGTTCAACCAGAGCGCCAGCACCAGACCTGTCGGGCCCGCTCCCACAATCAGAACATCGTGCCGCATGTTAGCCTCCTGCACCTCCCAAGACATGGGGCGATACGGGACAGAGAGCAATGGCGTCAGTCGATTTCGACCGCCCTGAAGGCGCCGGTCGCGGCCTTCCAGAAATCGGCGTCCTCGTATTCGGTCGGATCCTCGACGCCGGCCAGATGAAAGGCCTCGCGCCGTTCGACGCAGGTGCCGCAGCGGCCGCAATGCAGCCTGCCGCCCTTGTAGCAGGACCACGTCTCTGCGAACGGCGTGTCGTGCCGGGCGCCGTCCGTGACGATATCCGCCTTCGACCCGGTGACGTAGGGCGCAAGCAGACGGACCGACGCATAACCGTCCAGCGCATGCTGCTGCATCGTCTGGAATGCATCGATGAAGCCGGGCCGGCAATCGGGATAGATGAAGTGGTCGCCGCCGTGCACGGCGATCGCGACCGCATCCGCCTGCCGCGCCGCCGCCACCCCGAAGGCGATCGCCAGCATGATCGCGTTGCGGTTCGGCACGACGGTCACCCGCATCGTCTCTTCTGCGTAATGCCCGTCCGGCACGTCGATATCGTCTGTCAGTGCCGAGCCGGTCAGCTGCGCGCCGACGGCGGTCATGTCGATGATCTGGTGGAACACGCCGAGCCGTGTCGCGCAGGCCGCCGCATAGTCGAGTTCCTTGGCGTGCCGCTGGCCGTAGTCGAACGAGATCAGCCCCAGGAGATCGCCCTGCGCGGCGATGCGATGGGCGAGCGAAACGGAATCCAGTCCGCCCGAGCAGACGACGATGGTTTTCATGGCAGTTGTCCTTGTTTTGTCCGGGTAGGCTGCGACCGGCCGATGGCCCTCATGTCTAAACCGGCCGGCCGCGCTTGTGAATGCCGGTGGTGTCCAATAGGATCGTCCGCAACGAAACGGCTGAACGGCTTCGGAGGAAAACATGGTCTTGAGCGGCTTTGATATTGTGGTGATTGTCGCCGTGGCGCTCGCCATTCTGATCTTGTTTGCCGGCATCAAGACCGTGCCGCAGGGCTTTCGGTATACGGTGGAGCGCTTCGGTCGCTACACCCGCACGCTCGATCCCGGCCTCAACCTGATCCTGCCGTTCATCGAGCGGATCGGCGCCCGCATGAGTGTCATGGAGCAGGTGCTCAACATCCCGACCCAGGAGGTCATCACCAAGGACAATGCCAGCGTCTCGGCAGACGCCGTGTCCTTCTACCAGGTGCTGAACCCGGCCCAGGCCGCCTACCAGATCTCCAACCTCGAAAACGCCATCCAGAACCTCACCATGACCAATATCCGTTCGGTCATGGGATCGATGGATCTGGACGAATTGCTCTCGAACCGCGAGGTCATCAACGACCGCCTGCTGCGCGTCGTCGACGAGGCCGTCGGTCCCTGGGGCATCAAAGTCACCCGGGTCGAGATCAAGGACATCCAGCCGCCGGTCGATCTGGTCCAGTCGATGGGCCGGCAGATGAAGGCGGAACGCGAAAAGCGCGCCCAGATCCTCGAAGCCGAGGGTTCACGCAACGCCCAGATCCTGCGCGCCGAGGGCGCCAAGCAGGCAGCCGTGCTCGAAGCCGAAGGCCGCCGCGAAGCAGCCTTCCGCGAAGCTGAAGCGCGCGAACGTCTGGCCGAGGCCGAGGCCAAGGCGACCGAATCCGTGTCCCACGCGATCGCCGCCGGCGGCGTCCAGGCGATCAACTACTTCGTCGCGCAGAAATACACCGAGGCGCTTGTCGAGATCGGCAAGGCGCCGAATTCCAAGATTGTCCTGATGCCGCTTGAAGCCTCCGCGCTCATCGGTTCTCTCGGCGGCATCGGCGCAATCTCCAGGGAGATCTTTGGCGAAGGCGCTGCGACCGTGCTGCCCGCGCGCCAGGCGACGGCCGCCCGGCCTGCCCCGGCCGCGCCGCGCACCACCACGCCCGCGGTCAATCCCTTCGATCCGACGCGGGAGCCGCGCGGATGAGCGGCGGCATCCTTGAGGCGCTCGCCGGCAATCTCGGCCCCTGGGGCTGGTGGATCCTTGGCCTCGTCCTTCTGGTGGCCGAACTTGCCGCCCCGGGCGTCTTCCTGATCTGGATCGGCATGGCCGCGATCGTCGTCGGCGCCCTGTCTCTCGCTTTCTGGACGGGTGAGTGGTGGACCTGGCAGGTGCAGCTTCTCGTCTTCGGCCTCTTGTCGATCGTCTTTGCCATCGGCGGACGTCGCATCTATGCCGGCAGCAGCAGCCATACCGACGAGCCGCTCCTCAACAAGCGCAGCGAAAGCCTGATCGGCCGCACGGCGGTGCTCGCCGAGCCGATCGCCGAAGGGCGCGGACGCATCCGCCTGGACGATACCTGGTGGCCGATCATCGGGCCGGACCTGCCGCAGGGCGCGCGGGTTAGAGTGGTCGAGGCGCACGGACGCGACCTGAAGGTGGCCGAGGCTCCCTGAGGGGTATCGCCTGCCTTAAGCCACGCCGACGCGCAAAAGATCGTGGAAGTGGATGATGCCGATCGGGCGACGGTCCTCGTCGACTACGATCAGCGCCCCGATGCTGTGCTTGTTGAGCAGCGCCATCGCCGCCGTCGCCAGCGTTTCCCCGCCCACCGTCTTCGGATTGTGGGTCATCACCTCGTCTACCGTCAGCGTGCTGAGGTTGACGTCCAGGTGACGGGCTATGTCGCCGTCGGTGACGACGCCGCAAAGCCTGCCGTCGTCATCGAGCACGCCGACGCAGCCGAACCGCTTCTGGGACAGTTCATGGATCGCATCCGGCATCGAAACGCCCTTGCGAACCAGCGGCACGCGGTCGCCGCTATGCATCAGGTCGCTGACATGGCTCAGCATCGCGCCGAGCTTGCCGCCGGGGTGATAGACGCGGAAATCGGTGGCGGAAAAACCGCGTGCCTCGAGCAGAGCCACGGCCAGCGCATCGCCGAGCGCAAGCTGCATCAGCGTCGACGTCGTTGGTGCCAGCCCGTGCGGACAGGCTTCCTGCTCCTTGGGCAAAAGCAGCACATGGTCGGCAGCGCGCGCCAGCGTCGAAAATCCGCCCGATGTAATGGCAATCAGCGGAATGGAAAAACGGCGGG
>UBWZ01000039.1 GCA_900469345.1 Hyphomicrobiales bacterium
GCCGAGCCGGAGCCGATGGAATACGTTCGCGTTTGCGACGCATTCGGCACGGGTTACTTCTACATCCCCGGCACTGAAACCTGCCTCAAGATCGGCGGTTACGTCCGTTTTGAAGTTCAGTGGAACGACACTGACGGCGACGACAACTGGAACGCTCGTACGCGTGGCCTGGTCAACTTCGAAACCAAGAGCGACACCGAATACGGCGCCCTCGGCTCGTACATCGCTCTGCGCACCTGGGCAGAAAACGACTACCAGAACGCTGCAAACTCCGACGGCGGCAACGCTGTTGAAATCGACGAAGCCTACATCACGCTCGGCGGCTTCAAGGTCGGTTACATGTACAACTACTGGGACTCGGACCTGTCCGGCGAAACCGATGACATCGGCTCGAACCGTCTGAACTCGGTTGGTTACAACTACACCGGCTCGACGATCAGCGCCGGCGTATTCGTCGACGAACTGACGAAGCGTTACAGCGAAGGCTACGGCTTCGACCGTTACAGCGACAACGACGGCGTTGGTGTTGAAGCCCAGGTTTCTGGCGCATTCGGCCCGGTCTCGGCTGCCCTGCTCGGCGGTTACGACTTCCACGTCAACGAAGGCTCGATCCGTCTGATCCTGTCGGCTGACATCGGTCCTGGCACGCTGAGCGGCGCCGGCATCTACTCCACCGGTGCAAATGCCTACTACGACCTGGCAGAATGGACCGTTGCAGTTCAGTACGCTGCCAAGCTGAACGACAAGTTCACGATCACCCCCGGCTTCCAGTACTGGGATTCGATCGACTACAACCCGGCCGGCAACGGCGAGTTCTCCGGCGGCGACGCTTGGCGCGCTGGCGTAACCCTGGACTACAAGATCACCGAAGGTCTGACGTCCAAGGTTTCGGTTCAGTACACCGACTCCGACGACTCCGACGACTCCGTATGGAGCGGCTTCGTCCGTCTTCAGCGCTCGTTCTAATAGATCGACTGCCTCGATTGGAAAGCCCGGACAGTGTCCGGGCTTTTCTCGTTCTGGGATCCG
>UBWZ01000034.1 GCA_900469345.1 Hyphomicrobiales bacterium
ACGCCCGGAATGTAGAAATCCATCGCCTTGCCCAGCATGTGCTGGCTGTTCTTGGCAACGCCGGTGTAGCGCGAGCGGGTGCGCAGCATGTTGTTGGTGTCGGGCGAACGGAAGGCCGAAACGACGTGGATGTAGTCCGTCGCGCCGCTGCGGCGGTACACTTCCCATACCAGGTCGAACAGCCGCGGATCCATCCGGGTCGGCT
Source organism: Hyphomicrobiales bacterium (assembly GCA_900469345.1). Taxonomy (GTDB): domain Bacteria; phylum Pseudomonadota; class Alphaproteobacteria; order Rhizobiales; family Rhizobiaceae; genus Neorhizobium. The sequence continues at coordinate 206 of UBWZ01000034.1, forward strand.
GGCCCTTGCGCCAGTCGCGCAGGAATTCGTTGATCTGGGCAAGACCCTTGGGATCAAACCGGCCATTGCGCTTGAAGGTGATGACCGCCTTTTCACCCGTGTGGACGAAATAGAGCTTCAGGCTGCGGTCTTCGGCAGCGGCCTGACGGGCCGAAACCGAAACCACGGGGAACGTTGCTGCCAGCAGGAGCAGGAAGGCTGCGAGCCGGCGGACGGCGGCGCGCCCGACAACAGTGCGCAACAGCGCCTGCCACCCACCCGAAGGCATTGTTCTTGCATTGAGTTCCGGCAAAACGATCCCCGTCCAGTAGACAACGTCCCTCGCTGTCACATGTGATGGCAAAATGCGGTGACAGCATGGCAATTGTGCCACACATGCACAAGCTTATCTCCTATAGTCAATAAACCATGAATGGGAGATTGACAAAGGGTGACAGCACATCCTTGCGCCGGGGTTGCGTTTCCGGATTTGCTAAAATGCTATTCAGGCTGCTTCCTTAAGGGGATCGTCGGGATCGATGCCGTAATCCTTGAGCTTGCGATAGAGCGTCGACCGGCCGATTCCGAGCTTGCGCGCCACTTGGCTCATCTGCCCCCGGTAGAACTTGAGGGCGAATCGGATGAGCTCTTCCTCGACGTCGGCGAGCTTGCGCACCTCGCCCGTCTCGTCGGTCGTGGCGATGACATTGTCGTCCGAGGGATAGGCCGCAGCCAGCATTGCCTTTGCGTCCATTCTGCCTCGACTGCGCTCGCTGTTGGCATAGACCGGCGTTCCCGCCAGGGCGTCGCGGACAACCCGCTCCGCATCGCTTCCGCCTTCGGGCAGACCGGCGGCGCTCGCAAGCGCTCCGCTGCTGTAATCGGGAAGTTGGGCGGCTATCTGCGGAAAATCCGCTTCGGTGAGTTCGTCCGACTGCGACAGGACGACGGCCCGGAAGATCGCATTTTCGAGCTGGCGGATATTGCCCGGCCAGTCGTAGGAGGTGAGCAGGGCGAGCGCCCCAGAGCTCAGCGTCACGTTGCGTGACAGCTTCTGCTCGACCGAGAAGCGCTCGGCGAACACGCGTGCCAGATGCGGAATGTCTTCCTTGCGCCGGCGCAGCGCCGGGATGGTGATCGGGAAGACGTTGAGGCGATAATAGAGATCCTCGCGGAACCGTCCTCCGCGCACTTCCTCGATCAGGTCCTTGTTGGTCGCCGAGACCAGACGGACGTTGACCTTCTGGACCTTGCCGGCTCCGACTGTCTCGATCTCGCCCTGCTGGACGGCCCGCAAAAGCTTGACCTGTACCTCGAGCGGCAGGTCGCCGATCTCGTCGAGGAACAAGGTTCCGCCGTCGGCCTCCACGAACTTGCCCGTGTGCTTTTCGGAAGCGCCGGTGAAGGCACCCTTTTCGTGGCCGAACAAGATGCTTTCCACAAGGTTCTGCGGAATGGCGCCGCAGTTGACGGTAATGAAGGGCTTGCCGGCCCGGTCGCTGGCCGACTGGATGGCGCGGGCGATCATTTCCTTGCCGACGCCCGATTCGCCTTCGAGCACCACCGGAATATTGGAATGCGCTGCCCGCTGCGCGAGGTCGATGACCCGCAGCATATCTGGGCTCGCCGAGACGATGTCGTTGAAGCCGATCGCGCCGTTGCGGCGGCGAACCGCCCGCGATTTCGTTTCCTTGAGGTCGACCTTCAGCGCGTTCGCCACCGAAGCCGCGATCCGCTCGGGCGAAACCGGCTTGACGACGAAATCGAAAGCGCCGGCCCGCATCGCCTCGACCACGGTTTCGATCCCGCCCTGGCCCGTCTGGACGATCACCGGCGTCTCGATGCCGAGGGCGCGAATGGCTCCGAGGAAGCTCAGCCCGTCCATCTCCGGCATCATCAGGTCGAGGATGATGACGTTGACCACGCCGCTGGTGTTGCGCAGGAACTCAAGCGCAGCCCGGCCGTTTTCGGCCAGATGAGCGGAGTAGCCCTGCCGCTCCACGGCATGTTTCAAAAGGCGACGCTGGATAGGATCGTCATCGACGATAAGGATGTGCGCAATCATGCTCGGCTCCCGCAACGTTCATCGTGCAACCCTTTTTGGGCTCTTGTTGATGACGTTGTGTCAGAAAGGCTTGAACATCCTCTTTTGAGAAACGCTTGCATTTTAACGTCCACCGATCAAAACCGAAGTCCACGTCGCGACCGCTCGGAGAGGAACCCGAAATGACACAGACAAACCCGCTGCCTTCCCGGCACCTGTCCACGGCAGCAACCGGCGCCGCTGCGGCATCGGCAGCGATCGGTCCCTTGCCGGTCTGGAAGCTCTCCGATCTCTACGCGGCCAAGGACGCCCCGGAACTGATCCGCGACATGGCCCGGGCCAAGGAGCTGTCGCTGGCGTTTGAGGCCAAATGGAAGGGCAAGCTTGCCGACGCCGCGACGAAGACCGGGGCGGGCGGCATCGGCGAGGCGCTGAAGGAATACGAGGCGCTCGACGACCTGCTCGGCAAGATCGGCTCCTTCGCCGGCCTCACCTATTTCTCCGACACCTCCGATCCGGCCAATGGCAAGTTCTACGGCGATGTGCAGGCGAGCCTAACCGACCTCTCCTCGCACCTTCTTTTCTTTGCGCTGGAACTGAACCGCGTCGACGACGTGGCGATGGACGCCTGCATGGACCGCGATCCGGCTGCCGGCCATTACCGGCCGTGGATCGTCGATCTGCGGCAGGACAAGCCCTACCAGCTCGAAGACAGGCTGGAGCAGCTCTTCCTCGAAAAGTCGATGACCTCGGCCGCCGCCTTCAACCGCCTCTTCGACGAGACCATGGCGGAGCTGCGCTTCGACATCGACGGCGAGAGCCTGAGCCTCGAGCCGACGCTCAACAGGCTGCAGGAGCCGCAGCCGGAGGTGCGCGCCAAGGCGGCCGCAGCGCTGTCGAAGACGTTTGGTGAAAACCTGCGCGTCTTTACGCTGATCACCAACACGCTCGCCAAGGACAAGGAGATCTCCGACCGCTGGCGCGGTTTCGAGGATATCGCCGACAGCCGCCATCTCGCCAACCGCGTCGAGCGCGACGTCGTCGATGCGCTGGCGGCAGCCGTCGAGGAGGCCTATCCCCGTCTCTCACATCGCTATTATGCGATGAAGGCGAAATGGCTCGGCATGGAGCAGATGAACTACTGGGACCGCAACGCGCCGCTTCCCGAGACCCCGGCCGCACTGATTGCCTGGAAGGATGCGCAGCAGACGGTGCTGTCGGCCTATCGCGGTTTTGCCCCTGAAATGGCCGATATCGCCGGCCGCTTCTTCGACGAGCAGTGGATCGATGCGCCCGCCCGCCCCGGCAAGGCGCCGGGCGCCTTTGCCCATCCGGTCGTGCCGTCCGCCCACCCTTACGTCCTGGTCAACTACATGGGCAAGCCGCGCGACGTGATGACGCTCGCCCATGAGCTCGGCCACGGCGTCCACCAGGTTCTGGCCGGTGGCCAGGGCGCGCTGATGTGTCAGACGCCGCTGACGCTGGCCGAAACCGCCTCCGTGTTCGGCGAAATGCTGACCTTCCGGGCGCTGCTCGAAAAGACCACCGACAAGCGCGAGCGCAAGGCCATGCTCGCCCAGAAGGTCGAGGACATGATCAACACGGTCGTGCGGCAGATCGCCTTCTACCAGTTCGAGCGCAAGCTCCACACGGCGCGCAAGGACGGCGAACTGACGTCCGAGCAGATCGGCGAGCTTTGGCTTTCGGTGCAGGGCGAAAGCCTTGGCCCGGCAATCAGGATTTCGGAGGGCTATGAGACCTGGTGGACCTACATCCCCCACTTCATCCACTCGCCCTTCTACGTCTACGCCTATGCCTTCGGCGACTGCCTGGTGAACTCGCTTTACGCCGTCTATCGGAACGCCGCGCCCAATTCCGACGAACGGGGCTTCCAGGAGAAGTATTTCGAGCTGCTCAAGGCCGGCGGCACAAAGCNNCCTCAAGCCGTTTGGCCTCGATGCCACCGATCCCTCCTTCTGGTCGAAGGGCCTGTCGATGATCGAAGGGCTGATCGACGAGCTGGAAGCGATGGACAACGCCTAAGGTGAACGGTGCCCAGTCCTCTGGGCACCGCCGTCTCGGTCCCCATCCTCAAGCACTGCCCTCTCGATCACCGTCTTGGGGCACTGCCTATCAACCGGCATCCGGGGCACTGGCCATCTGTCGCCATCCTCAGGCACCGCCCATCCGTCATCATCCGCGGGCACCGCCTCATCCGTCGTCATCCTCGGGCACTGCCCATCCGTCGCCATCAGCGGGCACCGCTCATCGGTCGTCATCCTCGGGCACTATCCCATCCGCCGTCATCCTCGGNNGAGGATGACGGCGGAGAGGTACTACGACCGCTGCCGGGTCTAGCGATCGGCGGTGGTCCAAGGTCCGGCCAATGAGACACAATCCTATTCCTCCCGCCTCAGCACCATGCCCGCATGGTGGAGGACGCCGTCGATAAAATCGCCGTCGGCGGTGAAGCCCGTATCGTCCCGGTAGTCGATATGACTGCCGGTCACCACATAGCGCCCACGGTAGGCGCTCCGGCGCTTGCCGCGGGCCTCGTCGTAGCGGCCGTCCGGCAACAGTTCATGGCGGATGTGACCATCCTCTGTCACCCACATGCCGACATAGGGGTGGGTTTGCGTGTTCTGGCTCATGGCGTCCTCTGCCTTGGCGAAATGGGCAACCGCTCCAAGCGAGACGGCAGCAGTGATGATGATGGCGACGATGATCCTCAGAGGGTCGTTCATGGCGTGGCCCTCGCCGGTGGCCCGGAAGGCGCACCGCGCCGTTCTGCAAAAAGCTCGGCGAGGGCCTGTGAGGCGGCGATTGCCTTCGGGAAGCCTGCAGGCACCGTCACCATGTAGATGACCTCCTTGAGCTCGTCCTCGGACACGCCGATATTGAGCGCATAGCCCGCATGCACCTTCATGAACACCGTTTCCCCGATGGCGGCGAAGGCGGCGACCGCCGCAAGCTGTCGCGTGCGGCGGTCGAGGGCCGGCCGCGACCAGACGTCGCCAAGCGCGTAGGCTTCGGTGGCCTCGGCCAGGAATGGAAATTCGCGCCGCATCGCCTCGATATTCGGCTGGGTCATGCCGTTGTTCAGGTTGCGCACGACCGCGGCGCCACGCTCCCGCCGCTCCTCGGTGGTCTGGGCGAGCGCCGCATCGGGAACGAAGCTGAGCGCGACGACCGCGCCTGTCGCCGTGATCTGAGATAGGATCTGCTGGAGCATGATGCCCTCCTTCGGTTGGACTGGTCAGTGTGTGGATCTGGTCGGCCGCACGACGATCTCGTTGACGTCGACATCCTCCGGCTGCTCGATCGCAAAGCGGACCGCCCGGGCGATTGCGTCCGGCTTCAGCGCGATGGCGCGGTAGGTCTTCATCGCTTCGGCGGCAACCGAATCGGTAATCGTATCGGCCAGCTCGCTTTCCACCACGCCCGGATGGATGCAGGTGACGCGCAGGCTGTCATGCTCCTGCCGCAAACCGTCGGAAATCGCTCGCACCGCAAATTTCGTGGCGCAGTAGACGGCGGCGGTCGGGGAGACGCTCAGCGCCCCGATCGAGGCGATGTTGATGATCTGCCCGGAGCCTTGCGCGATCATTCCCGGCAGCACGGCAGCGATGCCATAGAGAACGCCCTTGATGTTGACGTCGACCATCCGGTCCCATTCGTCGACCTTGAGCGACGCCATCGGCGACAACGGCATGACGCCGGCATTGTTGACGATCACGTCGATCCGGCCGAATTCCGCCAGCGCTGCATCCGCAAAAGCCGTCACGTCGGCGCGGTCGGTGACATCGAGCCTGCGGGTCATGACCTTGCCCCCGGACGCGAGGATCTCCTGAGCGACCGCGTCGAGGCGGTCGGTCCGTCTGGCTCCCAGCACGACGGTTGCGCCGGCCGCAGCCAGCTCGCGGGCGATGCCGACGCCGATTCCGCTCGATGCGCCGGTAACGAGTACGATCTTGTCCATGATTTTGACTTTCGTTTTGCCGCTTATCGAGGTTGCCAAGCAAACTAGGCCCATGGCATTGTCGACATAAGTCACCTCCAGCTTTACAGATTAGAAAGCCTGACTAACCAATGCCGACCGATTTCAATGCTCTCGCGGTCTTCGCGCTGGTGGCTGAGGAAAAGAGCTTCCGTCTTGCGGCCGGCCGGCTGGGCGTCACGCGCTCTGCGGTCAGCCAGACAATCCGAAAGCTGGAGGAGACGATGGGCATCGCGCTGGTTCAGCGCACGACCCGCAGCGTCAGCCTGACGGAAGCGGGCGAACGGCTTTATGCCGACGCGGCACCGGCGCTCGCCGGCATGCACGCGGCCGTTGAGGCCGCCGGCAATCTTAGCGNNGAGCTTTTTGTCCGGCCCGCTTCTCGCCTCCTTTGCCGATGAGTTTTCGGACGTGAAGCTGCATGTCACCGTGACCGATGAGGAATTCGACATCGTTGCCGAAGGCTACGATGCCGGCGTTCGGCTGGGCGAGGTGATCGCGCAGGACATGATCGCCGTCCCGGTATCGGGCGACCAGCGTCAGCTCGCGGTCGCGTCACCGGCCTACCTGGAACGCTTCGGCGCTCCGGCGCACCCGCGTGACCTCGCCGGGCACCGCTGCATCGGCTGGCGCGCAGGCCAGCATCTGGCGCCCTATCGCTGGGAGTTTGCGGAAGACGGAAAGGAGCTGGAGGTTGCGGTGGCCGATACCATCACCACGACCGACATGACGCTGATGATCCGGCTCGCGGTGGCGGGCGCCGGCATCACGTTCGGCATGGAGGAAAGCTTTCGCCCCGCCCTCGATCGGGGCGAACTGGTGCCCGTGCTCGAAGAATTCTGCCCGCGCTTTCCAGGCTTCTATCTTTACTATCCGAGCCGGCGCAACATGGCGCCGAAGCTGCGCGCCCTGATCGACCATCTGCGGCGGCAGCGGTAAGACCGCCGCCCGGCTGGGATCTCGTCGCGGCAGGTTGCAGGCGACGCAGACTAAGGAATTGAGATACCATTTTCGAAGACGAACGATCCGGGACCACCCACGGTATAGAACGATGACGCTTTCCTACACGCCCTATGACGGCTCGTCGCACCCCTTCACCATCGGGCTCTCGCAGCTCGATCCCGACCGCTGGATCGAGCCGGACGCGGACCTTGCAGCCCAGCTGGCCGAAAAGCGGCAGATCCTCGACCGCTACGGCGATCTGGTGTTTCGGGCCGAACCGGGAACCGAGGCGGCGCAGCGGGAGGTTCTGGAGGCGCTGGCCGCATACCTTCCCGACCATCACCCCGCCCTCTACCGGCGCGACGGCACGCGCA
>UBWZ01000030.1 GCA_900469345.1 Hyphomicrobiales bacterium
GCAAGCCCGGCGACCGGATCATCATCTCCGCAGGCGTGCCGCTCGGCACTCCGGGGGCGACCAACATGATCCGCATCGCCTATATCGGTGCCGACGGCCAGACGGGCGTCTGACCGGAAGGATTAAGGATGCGCTCCAGCAAGGTCATCCACGTCGTCGGCTGCCATGCGGAAGGCGAGGTGGGTGATGTCATCGTCGGCGGCGTCAAGCCGCCGCCGGGCGACACGATCTGGGAGCAGTCGCGCTTCATCGCCCGCGACGAGACCTTGCGCAATTTCGTTCTCAACGAGCCACGTGGCGGCGTCTTTCGCCACGTGAACCTGCTGGTGCCGCCCAAGGACCCGCGGGCCGACATGGGCTGGATCATCATGGAGCCGGCCGATACGCCGCCGATGTCCGGGTCCAATTCCATCTGCGTCGCCACCGTGCTGCTGGACACAGGCATCATCCCCATGCAGGAGCCGCTGACCCGGCTGGTGCTCGAAGCGCCCGGCGGCTTTGTCGAGGTGATGGCCGAATGCCGCGCCGGCAAGGCGGAGCGCATCCAGGTGCGCAACGTGCCTTCCTTTGCCGACCGTCTCGACGCACATCTGGAAGTCGAGGGGCTCGGCACGCTGAGGGTCGACACCGCCTATGGCGGCGACAGTTTCGTCATCGTCGATGCAGGCGATCTCGGTTTTGCCGTNNAGATCGCCGGGCCCCTGGAGCGGCGCGGCGGCGAGGTCACCGGCGCCAATGCTGTCGTCATCCAGCCCGGCAAAATCGATCGCTCGCCGACCGGGACGGGTTGTTCAGCGCGCATGGCGGTGCTGAAGGCGCGGGGCGAACTCGGCGTCGGCGAGACCTATCGCGCGCGGTCCATCATCGGCTCGGAGTTCATCTGCCGCATAGAGAGCGAAACGCAGATTGCCGGCCGCGACGCCGTGATACCGCTGATTTCCGGACGTGCCTGGGTTACCGGCACGTACCAGCTGATGCTTGATCCGGACGATCCATGGCCGGCCGGCTATCGGCTCTCCGACACCTGGCCGAAGCTGATCTGAGGTCGCTCAGGGCCGTTCGATCGACATATCCATTGCCGGTTCGCCTGCCTGTTCCGGTGCATGCGGTGCGATGCGCGCCTCGACGCGTCTGGCGACCGCCTGAAGATCCGAGGGGACGCCCGCCAGACCCTCTACGGCCGCCTGGACGACGTCGCCCGCCACATAATCGGGCTTGTGCCCGACGCCATGGATGACAACCAGTTGCGCCCCCTGCACATCACGCGCCATCTGGCGGGAGTGGATGTCCACCGACACGATGGCGTCGCTGTCGCCGGTGATGATCACGGTCGGCGCCGTGATGCCCCTGTAGCGGGGCGCTGCGCGGCCGAGGTAGCCATTGAGGTTGGAAAGGTCGATGGCATTGCTGCGGAAATTGTCCGGCCGCAGGACGAGCGCGGGGGCGCCATCCTCGAGATAGCCTTCAGGGCGCGGGTTCGGATGGAAGACCGCCTGCGTCGCCTTGTCGATCACCGCTAGCCCTGCCGGCAGGGTCACGAGGCGGGTGAACAGCCGTCCGAGCCAGGGACGGGCGGCCAGATGGTAGTACCAGTCGACATCGCCGTTCCAGGGGTAGAGAACCGCAGACAGCAGGACGAGCCCGGCCGTCCTGTCAGGATGCTGGACCGCGAAGCTCGCAGCGATGGCGCCGCCGAAGGAATGGCCGACGATGATCGCGCTCCGAATGCCCGTCCGCTCCATCAGCGTGGCTATGGCATCGGCCTGGCCGTCCGGCGTGTCGTTCTCCGGGCCGCCGCGCTCCGAATAGCCGTAGCCGGGCCGATCGACGAAGAGCATCTCAGCCTTGCCTTCGAAGAGGTGGCGGAAGGCCGCGGCCTGATCGCGCAGGTTGCCGCTGGCGCCATGGATAAAGACGATCGGCGGCATCTGCGGATTAGCCGGTGCGGGGATGTGCAGCGCATTGAGCTTGTACCCGCCGACATCCGTGAGGGTACCGATATTGGGAAAGCTCTGCTCGATCGCATGGGACTTCCATGCGGTGAAGCCATAGAGAGCGGCCACCAGGCCGATGAGAACGGTGAGGATCTGGGTCATGCTGTTGCTGTCGTCAGGTCCGGCTGCCAGCCAGTTTTTCGGACAGCTTGGCGACTGCCTGCTGGGCATCGCGATCGGCCGGATAGACGTCCAGGTAGCGTTCCCAGGCCTTCAGCGCCAACTGATCCTTGCCCGATTCGGTGAGGATACCGGCAAGGCCTGCGAGCGCTCCGATATGGCGCGGCTCGCGGCGCAGTACCTCGGCGATATCGGCCATGGATTTGCGCGTCTCGCCCATGGTGTAGTGCAGCGTCGCGCGGCGGTTCCAGCCCTCCGCATAGGCCGGATCGAGCACCGTGACCTGGTCGAGGAAATCGAGGGCGGCGGCGTTGCGCTTTTCCTTGATGGCGGTGGTCGCCCACTGCATCAGGAGATTGACGGTCGCGCTGCCCGAATCGTTCATGTCGGAGAGGATCTGCGTGGCGATGCCCCGGGCCTTGGTCGGATCGCGTTCGCGCCGAAGCGCCTCAAACAGCGAATCGACGGTTGTCGTTGCCGGGGCTGCAGCCGGGCCCGGCGGTGGCATGGGCTGGTCTGCGGCCGGGGTCTTCCCCGCATCCTGCGCCTGTGCGGCAGCTGGTGGGAGAAGAAGGGCAAGGGCGAGAAGGCTGAAACGAAAATGGCGNNCCGCAGCCTTTGCCGTATCAGCCCTGACGAGCCTTGAAGCGCGGGTTGAGCTTGTTGATGATGTAAATGCGGCCCTTGCGGCGAACCAGACGGTTATCGCGATGACGAGCCTTCAGCGCCTTGAGCGAGTTCTTGATCTTCATTTTACTGGTCCAGCAGTCTGTGGGCTCGTGAGCCGCTTGTGTATCAATCAAAAGCGCGCCGCCTGTTATGCAAGAGGGGCGCGCTCTCAAGTTGGCGGTGCAGATAACCCGAGGCTCGGGCCATGTCAACCTTGTGACGGCACTTTCGGCCCGGTCAGCAGGGTTACATGCCCCATTTTTCTGCCCGGGCGGGATTCCGTCTTGCCGTAGAGATGGACGAGTGCGTCGGGCCTGGAGAGCCATGCGGGCACGGCGTCGATGTCGTCACCGATCAGGTTCAACATGACGCAGTCCGAGTGGCGACGGGTGTCTCCAAGCGGCAGGCCGGCCACCGCGCGGATATGCTGTTCGAACTGCGAGACGACGCAGGCGGCCTCCGTCCAGTGGCCGGAATTATGGACACGGGGCGCGATTTCGTTGGCAATCAGGGCGCCGTCGGGCATGACGAAGAACTCCATGCCGATCACGCCGACGTAGTCCAAAGCGTCCAGAAGCCTGGCGGCCGCATTGTGCGCGGTGCGGGCCGCGGTGGCGGAAACGTGGGCGGGCAGGGTGGAGGTATGGAGGATGCCGTTGCGGTGGACATTCTCGGCCGGGTCGTAGCTTGCGATCGCGCCGTCCGTGGCACGTGCGGCGATCACCGAGATCTCGCGCTCGAAGGCGACGAAGCTTTCAAGGATGAGCGGTACTGCACCGAGCGCTTCGAAGGCGCCGGCGGAGCTTTCGCCTTGCGAGCGGAAAACGCGCTGGCCCTTGCCGTCATAGCCCATGCGCCGGGTCTTGA
>UBWZ01000028.1:0-5454 GCA_900469345.1 Hyphomicrobiales bacterium
GATCGGCGACAGGGCGATGATCGGCACCTGCGGCCGCTCGCGTGAGGCGCGCAGGCCGGTAGTGCCGGACGAGGTGTAGGTCACCACGGCCGAAAGCTTCAGGGTTTCGGCAATCTGCCGCGAAGCGAGCGAAATCGCATCGGCGCCGGTCGCTTCAGGCGTCGCGCGCTGCGCGTAGATGATGTTCGGATAATAGGGATCCATCTCGACCGTCTGCGCGATCGACGCCATCATCGAGACGGCTTCCACCGGATAGTCGCCCGATGCCGATTCCGCCGAGAGCATGATCGCATCGGCGCCTTCGAAAACGGCGATCGACACGTCCGAGACTTCGGCGCGGGTCGGAACCGGCGCGCTGATCATGGATTCGAGCATCTGGGTCGCGACGACGACCGGCTTGCCGGCGCGACGGCAGGCGCGGGTCAGCTGCTTCTGGATGCCGGGAACGGCTTCAAGCGGCATTTCCACGCCCAGGTCGCCACGCGCGACCATGACGGCGTCGGACAGCTCGATGATCTCGTCGATCCGCTCGAGAGCCTGCGGCTTCTCGATCTTCGACATGATACCGACGCGACCACGGGCGATCTTGCGCACCTCGGCCAGATCTTCGGGACGCTGCACAAACGACAGCGCAACCCAGTCGACGTCGTCGGTCGCCAGAACGGCGTCGAGGTCGGCACGATCCTTGTCGGTCAGCACGCCGACGCTGAGCAGCGTGTCGGGCAGGCTGACACCCTTGCGGTCGGATATGCTGGTCCCGGAAATGACCGTACAGACGATCCGCGTGCCGTCCGCTTCGACCGCCTTCAGGGCAAGCTTGCCGTCGTCGATCAAGAGCCTGTGGCCCGGCTTCACCGCTTCGAGGATCTCCGGATGCGGCAGGAAGACACGATTTTCGTCGCCGGGCTCAGGATTGCTGTCGAGCGTGAAGGTCTGGCCCGGCTTCAGCATCACTTTCGTATTGGCGAACTTGCCGACCCGCAGCTTCGGTCCCTGCAGGTCCGCGAGGATCCCGATCGGCCGGCCGCTCTTGGCTTCGACGGCCCGGATCCGCTGGATCAGCGTCCGCATGATATCGTGGCTGGCATGGCTCATATTGATGCGGAAGACGTCGGCTCCCGCTTCATGCAGCTTCTGGATCATGGCCTCCTCGGAGGAAGCGGGTCCGAGCGTGGCAAGGATTTTAACTTTGCGGTTACGCCTCATCAATTCTGGCCTTCTTGGGTGCCGGGAGTGTCGGAAAGCTGGACCATCCAGCTCCCCTGACGGCCCGTATCATATTCTTTGAAGCCCATCCGCTGGTAGCCGCGGGCGAAGCAATCATTGACGCCGGCGATTTTGAACTCGTTCTCGGCGACGCACATGTTGACGCCGCCGGTCCAGCGGCCGCCGCGAGCCGCGTCCTCGGCGTAGAGATAATAATAGCGGGACTGCAGCTCGCCCTCGATCAGGGTCGCACAGGTGGAGGCGGGAACCTGCCACCACCCTTCGGTCGTCCAGCCGTCCTTGGCCCGGTAGCCGATGGCAACGCCGACGAGGTTCTGGGTGCCGTTGCAGACGCGGAAGTCCGCATGGGCGGCACCGGCCATCAGGAGGGGCGCAGTGGCGGCGACCGCAAACAATGTGGCGGGCGCGGAAACCACAAGGCGGNNTTTAAGGGATTTCTTCAACACGGTTTCCGTCAGGACTCCATGGTTATTCGTGAAGCACGTTCTTCGCTCGACGGGGCCCGAAAGTCAACGAAAGTCTAACCGTTCATGCTCGGGCCAACCGCCGGCCCGAGCTGCAGCCGACCCCGGCTTGCGCTCGTCTGCCACTCGTGCAATCCAGGGTCATCCCCAAAACGATCGACTGGATGCCATGCAGGACTTCACACCGTTCGAGATCATAGACGGCGATTATGACAACGGCATCGTTCTGCTTGCCGATCATGCCATGAACAGGCTGCCGCCGTCCTATGGCAGCCTCGGCCTGCCGGACACCGCCTTCTCGCGGCACATCGCCTTTGACATCGGCATCGAAGGCCTGACGCGCCAGCTTGCGGCCCGGCTCGGCGTGCCGGCGGTGCTCGGTTGCTTCTCCCGCCTGCTGATCGATCCCAACCGCGGCGAGGACGATCCGACCCTGATCATGAAGATCTCGGACGGCGCCATCATCCCGGGCAATCACCCGATCACGCAGGGCGAATGGGATTTGCGGCTCGACACCTTCCACCGGCCCTACCACCGCGCCGTCGACCAGACGATTGCGCGGGCGGGTGCCAGAGGGCGCGCACCGCTGGTCCTGTCGCTGCACTCGTTCACGCCCTTCTGGAAGCAATTTGCCCGGCCCTGGCATGCGGCGGTGCTGTGGGACAGCGACGACCGGGCCGTGCGCCCGCTGCTCGATCTCCTGCGGAAGCCGCGGGATGTCGTGGTCGGCGACAACGAGCCCTATGACGGCGCCCTCAAGGGCGACACCATGTACCGGCACTGCATGATCCCGGGCATCCCGCACGCGCTTCTCGAGGTGCGCCAGGACCTGATCGCCGACGACGCCGGCATCGACGCCTGGGCGCAAAGACTGGCGCCCATCTTCCATCGACTCAACGAAGACCCCACATTGCATGAATATCGGATCTTTCCGTCCCGCACCGGCCCCTATCCCGGCTGACGCGACCAAGAGGAGAACGCCTTGATGAGCGACACCCCTTCCCCGATCCCGACCAACGCCGGGAGCGACCTCAGCCGAGAGCAGCAGGTCGAGTTCGAGGCGGCCGCCTTCCGGCGCCTCGTCCAGCATCTGCGCGACCGCAACGATGTCCAGAACATCGACCTCATGAACATGGCGGGCTTTTGCCGCAACTGCCTGTCCAACTGGTACCTTGACGCCGCCAATGCGGCCGGCGCCCCGCTAACCAGGGACCAGTCGCGCGAGATCGTCTACGGCATGCCCTACGAGGATTGGAAGAAACTGAACCAGCCGGAGGCGACCGATGCACAAAAAGCCGCATTCGCAGACAACAAGCCCGCTCATGGCTGATCCGGCCCCGATTGGACTTGACCTCGGGACTGCTTTTCGGCAGGTGACAGCCACTCATTTCATCTCACCATCAGGAGGCCCCGATGTCTGATGCTCATGGCGTCGCCCGCGACCAGCTCCGCGCATTTATCGAGCGCATTGAACGGCTGGAAGAAGAAAAGAAGACCATTGCCGACGACATCAAGGATGTCTATGGCGAGGCAAAGGGCATGGGTTACGACACCAAGATCATGAAAAAGGTGATCGCCCTGCGCAAGAAGGACGACCAGGAGCGGATGGAAGAGGACCTGATCCTCGACACCTACCTCCAGGCGCTTGGCATGATAGAGGCCCCGGCCGAGCAGGACGCGGCCTGACCACGACGACGGCCGGCGCCGCAAGCGCCGCCTCACGACGACATCATCGATGAAACCCCGCCGCTCCCGTCGGCGGGGTTTCTCGTTCTGCGGTCAGCCGTCGGGCCGGCCGCCACTCATTCACCGGATGCGCAGCTTTTCCGCAAACAGGGTGATGGCGGCGTCGACCTTGGGGCTGAGCTGCCTGCTTCGCGGCCACACGAGGTGCAGCGGCAGCCCGTCGACCGCCATTTCCGGCAGGATCTCGACGAGATCTCCCCGCGCAAGCTCGTCGCGGATCAGCCATGTGGCAAGCTGCGCAAGCCCGAGCCCGCTGCTGACGGCCTGAACCTGGGCCTCCGCGCTGCCGACCACCAGGCGGCCCTCCATCACCCGGCTCTCTACGATCCCGCTACGATCACGAATTCTCCACGGGATCGTGCTTCCGTCCGCGCGCCCGTAGAGAACGCTGTCGAACGTTTCGAAGTCCTCCGCCGAACCGGGCGAACCATGCCGATCGATAAAGCCGGGAGAGGCGCAGATGACGAGCCTCTCGAACCCGAGGTGACGGTGTCCCAGTTGCTCGGGCCAGATGTCCGAGGCAGTGATGCGCACCGCAAGGTCGATATTCTCGTCCGCGACATCGACGAAACGGTCGGTGAAACTCACCTCCGGGCGCAGGCCGGGGTGGCGCTCGGCCAGCCGCAGCACGAGCGGCATCACCTCGATGCGGCCGAACGCGACCGGAACGTTGATCTTCAGGCGGCCGACCGGCTCGTTCTCCTGCGCGGCAAGCACCGCCTCCGCTTCCGCCAGGTGGGACAGCACCTGGACGCAGATGGCATAGAAGGCGCTGCCGGCCTCCGTCAGCACCAGGCTGCGGGTCGTCCGCTCGAACAGCTTTCGCCCGAGCCGCTGCTCCAGTCGGGCGACGCTCTTGCCGACCGCCGAATTCGTCAGATTGAGATGCTCTCCCGCAGCCGTGAAGCTGCCGCGGCGCGCCGTCTCGACAAAGACCTCGATCCCCTTCAGCCGCTCGGTCGAGTACATGCTCCAGCTCCATTGTGGAATTTCAGTCCGGAATTACTGGAATTTTCGCCGCGTGACCATCCTCACGTTCGAGCCTAGAGACTGACGCATATATTTCAGGAGCAAATAATGAGTACTGACACTTTCCCACCGACCGCGACGCGCTCCCAGGGCACGCAGCTATCCGTTCTCCTTCTGGCGGCATCCGCCTTCATTGTCGTCACCACGGAATTCATCATCGTCGGGCTTCTGCCGGGCCTTGCCCGGGACCTCGGCATCTCGGTCGCCGTGGCGGGACAGCTTGTGACGCTGTTTGCCTTTACCGTCATGCTGGCCGGCCCGGTCATCACCGCCACCGTCGCCCACCTCGACCGCAAGCGGCTGTTCGTCTTCATCCTGGCCGTGTTCGCCGCCTCCAATGCGCTGGCAGCGATGGCCCCCAACATCTGGATCCTCGGCCTCGGCCGGTTCCTGCCGGCACTGGCGCTGCCGGTCTTCTGGGGCACGGCCAGCGAGACGGCGGGTCAGCTCGTCGGTCCGGAGCGGGCCGGCAAGGCGATCTCCCAGGTCTATATGGGCATCGCCGCTGCCATGGTGTTCGGCATTCCGCTCGGCACGCTGGCCGCCGATGCGTTCGCCTGGCGCGGCACCTTCTGGCTGCTTGCCACCCTGTCGGCCGTGATGGCGGTGCTGCTGGCCGTCGTCATGCCGACGCTTTCCAAACCCGCAAAGGTGGCGGCCGCCGATCAGGCGCGCATCCTCAAGGAACCGTTCTTCCTCGGCAACATCGCCTTGTCGGTGGTCGTCTTCACCGCCATGTTTACCGCCTATACCTATCTTGCCGATCTCTTGCAGACCGTCGCTAAAGTGCCGCCGTCGCATGTCGGCTGGTGGCTGATGGGCTTCGGCGTGCTCGGATTGTTCGGCAACTGGCTGGGCGGCCA
Organism: Hyphomicrobiales bacterium; assembly: GCA_900469345.1. Lineage (GTDB taxonomy): Bacteria > Pseudomonadota > Alphaproteobacteria > Rhizobiales > Rhizobiaceae > Neorhizobium. The sequence continues at coordinate 5,330 of UBWZ01000028.1, forward strand.
CTTCGTCGGCAAGGGCCCGCTCGTGGCGACGGCCAGCGCCACCGCCGTGCTGGCCGTCGGCATGGCGGCGACCGTCCCCTTTGCGGGCTTTACGCCGCTGCTGGTGGTGGCGCTCGGCCTTTGGG
>UBWZ01000028.1:5465-8744 GCA_900469345.1 Hyphomicrobiales bacterium
CGGCATCGGCCTCGGCGCCATCATCGGCGGCACCGTCATCGGCCGTTTCGGGCTCGAGAACATCGGCTATGTGGCGGCGGCGATTGCAGTTCTGGGAGTTGCGCTGGCCGCCGGCGTATCGCGGCTCGAGACCGGAGACACGCAGTAGGCAAGGCGATGCCCGGGGCTCTGCCCCGGGTTCAGGACAGCTCGGCAGGCTGCTGATCGGCGGGCTGCCTGACCTTGTAGAACGCCTTCTTGTGCTCGTACATGATCGCATCGGCGCGTTTCATCAGCGCCTCCATCGTCTCGCCGCCCTCGCTGGTGGTGGTGCCGAGCGACATGCTGATCGGTGCCGTCGAATAGAACTGGTTGTTGATCTTCAGCAGCTCGTTGATCGTGTCCGCCATCTGCGCGGCCGCCTTGGCATCGGCGCCGGGCATCAGAATGGCGAACTCGTCGCCACCGATCCGGCAGGCATGGTTCGGTGCCGAGACGCCTTCGTTGAGGATTTCCCCGAACCGACGCAGCAAGGCGTCGCCGGCGTCGTGGCCGAGCTGGTCGTTGGCCTCCTTGAGGCCATTGAGGTCGATGACGATGGCCGAGACGGGCCGCAGCGCCTTCCGCTCAAGCCGGTTCATCTCGTCGACGTAGAAAGCGCGATTGTACAGTTTTGTCAGGACGTCGTGCTTGCCGAGATATTCGAGATAGGCCTCGGCCTTCTTGCGCGCAGTGATGTCCGCCAGCGCCACCTGCACGTGGGACCAGTCCTGCTCGTGCCCCGGAAACACGGAAAAATGCAACAGGATATGCCGCGGCGTGCCATCCAGCGCATAATTGATGACTTCGCGGTGATGGAAAAGATTGCCGTTCCACAGCTCGATCAGCTGCTCGCGGAAGGGCTTTTCCATGTCGTCGCGCAGGATCTCGCCAAGCCGCATGAGCAGCGTCTTCCGGTCGGGCGCTCCAAACAGGTCGAGCGTCGCCTGGTTGACGTCGAGAACCCGGATCTCGCTCATGCATTGCTGGACGAACTCCGGATGCACGTCCATGAAAGTGCGGAAATCGGTAATGCCGCGATCGCGCACGTTTTCGATCAATTGGCGGATGCGGCTGAAATCCTCGATCCAGAGCGATACCGGCGAGTGCTCGAATATGCCTTCCGCATGCCGGCGCTGCACCATCTCCGCACGCCGCGCATTTTCCCGGGCGGTGATATCTTCCGTCGTCAGCAGCAGCCTGCCGAGCGTCTCCTCGTAGCCGGGCATCACGGCGCCGCGCAGCTGGATGTCGAGCCGGCGGCCCGTCAGCGTGTAGTTGACCGTGGCGGTCGAAAAACTGTTTTTGCCGTCGAACAGCTCGGCCAGCTCGTTGATGTGGCTCTCAAGCATGTCGTCACGGAAGACCGACGCGATGTTGGCTCGAAGGTCATCGATATCGCGCGCCTCGAACAGGTCGAGCGTCTTGCGGTTGACCTCCTCGACCCGGATCAGCCGCGAGCACTGGGAAACGCGTGACGTCTCTTCCCTCAGGAAAGAGCGGATATCGGTGACGCCCTGTGCACGCCACTCGTCAAACAGAGCCTGAACGGCACTGAAGTCTTCGATCCACATGGCGATCGGAGCGAGGTTGAAAATATCTGAAGCGTAGGTTTGCGACATGACGCCACCTGAATAATCAATAAAACGAGCCCGTCACCGCGGGCATATGACAGCTATCAATTAAATCGCAACGGTAAACGCACCGTACCATTGTGGAACAATTTTAAAGGGCACCGGGGTCGGCTGGCATCGTACTTGACTATCGGGAAAGCGCACGCGTCGGGGCGCCCGCTTTGCTGGTCGACAGTGAGGCTCAGTTCATCGAGCCGGTAAAGTCAGCTGGCCAAGCCGCTCTAGTCAGTTGGCCGGGCCGCTGAATCGGTTGGGGTCGATCGCGACCGTGGCTGCAACGGGCTTGAAGCCGCCGCCGGCATAGGCTGCCGAATATTCACCGCTGATCGTCCTGCTGACCACCCGGGGGGCCTTGAGGGAGGCCACGGCATCGGGACGGTTGTTGTTGATCGCCCACTTGGCCAGAGCCTCGCCCGTCAGGTTCTTGCCGCCCTGGCTGGCAACCGGGCTACGCCCGCCGCGGGACGCCTTGCCCGGAGTGCTGCCCATCGAGGCAACAGCCGGTCGCGGCGCATCGAACCCGTCGCCGAACTGCATGGTCTTGGACGAAGGCTGGATCACCTTGCGCTCGACGGCCGCCGTTTCCATGGGCCGTGCGACCGCCGTCGGACGCGTCGCCGGGACGGCGGCAATCTCAGGCGGAGACGGTGGCTGGACAGCAGCGATCGGTTGCGGCGGTGTCGGCGGTGGCGCAACAACCGGCATCTGGGGCTCCATGCTCTGCGACAATGCTGCCACGAGTTCGGGCGTCAGGGTCTGCTGGTCAGGGCTATGCGCTGTTGCCAGCGACGGTGCTGCCGGACGATGCAACGGCAGGGGAATGGCGCGCATCTCCTCGGCCGGCAGGGCCGTCGCCGATGCCGTCAGCACGGTCTGCTCGGCATCGCCCTTCATGCCGCGAGGGCCGAGAAGCGTCGGAACAGGGATCGCATAGGCCGACAGGTCGGCGAAGCTGTTGTCAGGCTGAGCCGGGGCTGCGGGCGTCGAGGCCTGCAGCGCAAGGGCTTCCTGGGCCGGGTTGCGGCCCTGCGAATAGAGCGCCGTCGCCAGTCCGCCTGGGCCGGAATCCGACCGGAAGGCGGGGCGCGACAGGGGCACGGGGGCAACGATGGAAGGAGCGGGTTCGGCGGACGCGACGGCCACCGCAGCCGGAGCTTCCGGAACGACAGGCTCGGGCGCAGGCTTGGCGGGCGCCACGGGCCGTGCCGGTGCGGCCGGCTGTGCGGCTACGTCAGGACCGGTGCTTTCCGCATTGTCCTCTTCCTCGTCGGCACCGCCACCGCCAAACAGCATGGCAAGCAGGTTCGGCCGCTTCTTCGCCGGCGTATCGCCGCGGAAGCGTCCGCNNGGCAGAGCTGGCGATCTGGATCGAATCGGAGCTGACGCGCTTCTTGTAGTCGGCCATGGCCTCTTCGTAGCCCGGCAGCGGGTTGCCGTCGGCGGGCAGATGCAGCGTCTTGCCGTTGGGGAAGATCTGGACCAGCTCCTGGCGCGACATCCGTGGCCAGGCCCGCACGCCGCCGACGTCGAGATGCACGAAGGGCGAGCCGGACGTGGGATAGTAGCCGACGCCGCCCACCTGCATCTGCATGGCAAGGCCGCGCAGCGTCGAAAGCTTGACGCCCGG
>UBWZ01000027.1 GCA_900469345.1 Hyphomicrobiales bacterium
CCGGAAGGCACGGAAATGGTTATGCCTGGCGACAACGTCACCGTTGAAGTCGAACTGATCGTGCCGATCGCGATGGAAGAAAAGCTGCGCTTCGCTATCCGCGAAGGCGGCCGTACCGTCGGCGCCGGCATCGTCGCCTCGATCATCGAGTAATCGACGCACTTGAATGAAAAGCCCCGCCGGTGACGGCGGGGCTTTTTGCGTTCCGGATGATGCCGATGCGTCAGTCGAGGTTGAAGAGTTCCCGCTCGTGGCGGAAGGATTTCTGGTCGCGCGGTCTGCGCAGGCTGATGTCCAGACGATCGCTGTCCTCCATCAGCCGCTCGGCGACATTGTTGACGCCGACACGCAGCGCCTCGCGCCCGATGAAGCCGCCCCGCACCTGTGTGGTCGCCGCGAGCGCCCGGTTGAAGGTATCGAACAGCGCCATGTCAGGCCCGACTGCTCCCTTCCAGAACTGCTCCAGACTGCCCTGAAAGCTCAGCCCCGGCACGTCATAGATCGCCGCGCCAAGCGCGATCACCGGCTTGGCTGCGGCGATCGCCGTCAGTCCTACGGTAGAGTTGACGACGACGACGCCCGCGGAAAGATCGATCAGCCGGTCGGTGTCCCCGCCATCAGCGAGGAACACCCGTCCGCCGACCCGGCAGCGTTCGGACGTCGCCTTGATCCGTTGCGGCCAGCGCGAAAGACCGTTGTCGAGCGGATGGACCTTGAAAAGAAGACACGCATCGGGCGCTGCATGCCGGGCGAAGGACTGTATGACAGCGTCGACGATCGAAAACAGATCACCGCCTGGCGCATGCTGCAGGATCTGATAGTCGCCCGGCAGCTGCAGCGGAAACAGGTAGCGCTTTTCCGGGGAGGCGGCCGACCAGCCGGCGATTGCCGTCCGTGCCTTTGCCTGGCGGGCACGCATCGTCAGCGCCTTGCCGATCCAGCCTGCATACTCGACGACCGGATGGACTGGCCCGTGCGTGCGGTAGTGGCGATGCACGAGCCACCCAAGCGCGACATTGGGGATATGGTAGGCGAGATCGGAGAGCGCGTAGGTAAGGAAGCTCGACCGAAACAGCCGCCCCGTGTCCACCTTTGCCGTGTCGCCCGCAAGGGTGCTGATGGCATCCGGATCGCGCGGGAAACGCGAATGCGCCGACATTCCGTCCGGCTCGATCGTCAGCCAGTCGGGGCGCAGATAGCCATGCTCGAGGATATGAACGCGCAGGCCGGTGTCGATGCCCAGTTCTGCCGCCACCGCATGCACCGGCCGCCCGTCGCCGAGCATCACGAGGTCGGTGACGGAATGCGTCTTCACGTAGGAGGCAAGATGCTCGCGCCATGCACCACGACGATTGCGGAACCAGTCGCCTTGTTTCGGCCACCAGAACACGGCATCACCCATGCTGAAATTGATTCTGCGGACTGTCTGGCCGCGCGCTTCGAGCGCCTCGGCCAGCAGCCTCAGGAAAGGGGAGGCGGGCCCCTGGAGGAAGAGGAAGGTGCGGGCATTCATGTCACACCTCCTGCGGGAATGAGCCGGAAAGATCGTGTTTGTCATTGACGGCAGCGGCTGAATGGCCGCATATCAACCCGTCCTCATTGACGAACAGTCGAACACAACTGTTGTTAATTGCCAGTTTGGTGGCGCGTCTATGATTGAAGGTGGCGGCTCTCGGATGACTAAAGTTCTCTTTCTGCAAGGTCCACCTTCGGTTTTCTGGCGAGAGCTGTCCGACGCTTTCGAAGCCAAGGGGATCGAAACCAAGCGAGTGAACTTCTCCTTCGGCGATCTTCTCTATTGGCGCAAGAGGGGTGCCATCAACTATCGCGGTAACCTCAAGTCCTGGCCACGCTTTCTGGCGGATCTGATCAAGCGCGAAGGCTTCACCGATATCCTGTATTACGCGGACCGTCTTCCCTACCATCGCCTCGCGGCACGGGTCGGTCGCAAGCTTGGCCTGCGCTGCTACGCGGTCGAATTCGGCTACCTGCGCCCTGACTGGATCACGCTCGAGCGGGATGGCATGGGGCGGTTCTCCCATTTTCCGAGCGACCCGGCACAGATTCGCAAGATCGCCGAAAAGGTGGAATCACCGGACCTGCACGCCCGCTACGCCCACACCTTCAATCAGGAAGCGACCAACGAGGTCATCTATAACCTCGCATCCTATTTCGGCCGTCCGCTTTTCCCCTTCTACAAGTCCGACAAGTATTACGACCCGCTGGTTGACTACCTGTCTTGGTTGCCGCGCATGATGCGGCCCCGCCACCGGCTTCCGGAAGGCTTCTTCAAGGAAGGCACGCCGCCGACGTATCTCCTGGCTCTGCAGCTGCAGAGCGATTACCAGATCCGTGGCAACTCGCCGTACCGACACCTGTCGCAGATGCTGGATCAGGTCGTCCAATCCTTCGCCCGCCATGCGCCTGAAAAGAGCCGTCTGCTGATCAAGCAGCATCCGCTCGATAACGATCTCGAGGCCTGGCACAAGGTCGTCGCCAAGGTGGCTGCCCGCTACCGGGTCAGCGATCGGCTGTTCTTCATCGAGGAAGGCGAGCTCGGCGGTATCCTGCGCCATTCCTGCGGCGTCATCGTCGTCAACTCGACCACCGGCATTCAGAGCCTGCGGGCAAGTCTGCCGACCATCGCGCTCGGTGCTGCGATCTACGATATTCCGGGTCTTACCCATCAGGGTGGCATCGACACGTTCTGGCGTACGCCGGACCGAATCGATCGTCAGCTTCTTGCAGCCTTCATCCGCGCGCTCGCCGGCTCCATCCAGGTGAAGGGGAATTTCTACCACATGGAAGGCCGCAAGCTCGCCAAGGAAGCGATCGTTGCCCGCGTTGCCGAAGGCCGCGTCAACGAGCCTGAAGCCTATGTCGAGCAGCCGCCGCGCCTGGCGTGGAAGCGAATCCCGATCAAGGAAGAGCGTAAGCCGGCCACGGGAAGCCTGCTGCCCAGCGGTCTCGACCTGCCGGGCAAGGAAATCTTCGGCGCGCCGTCGGACGCAGCATTCTCGATGGCGCGTGCCGTCGATTTGGGCGACACCCTCGGCGGGAAGTTCAGATAAGACCGTATAATCAAAAACGCTCTTGCCAAGCGGCTCAGGCCGTCTTAAAGGGAGCGCCGAGCCAAGCCGCAGCGGGACGAGGGTCCACTGCAGCCGAAGGCGAAGGGGTATAGCTCAGTTGGTAGAGCGGCGGTCTCCAAAACCGCAGGTCGTCGGTTCAAGCCCGGCTGCCCCTGCCATCTCCTGCACCTAAGTTCGGCCCTTGCGGCAGGACGCAGGACATGCGAAGGCCATATGGCTGAAAATTCATCGAACACGGTTTTTCCTCTTGTGTGGAGGGAAGGCGGTGTTTATGTAAGGTTAAAACAGACACGCGGTGCGTGGGGCTGATCAAGTTCGGCTTTACGTGCCGTAATTGCGTGGGCATTCGATGGCATCCAAAACCAATCCGATGACGTTTTTTCGTCAGGTCCGTTCCGAGACGGCGAAGGTCACATGGCCATCCCGTCGGGAGACGATGATCTCTACGGCCATGGTGCTGGTGATGGTTGTTTTTGCCGCCCTGTTTTTCTTCGCTGCCGACCAGCTCATGGGCTGGTTGCTACGTTTGATTTTGAACGTCAGCGTTTGATCCTGGAGACTTAAGATGGCGGCGCGCTGGTACATCGTCCACGCATATTCGAACTTTGAAAAAAAGGTTGCGGAAGACATCGAGAACAAGGCTCGCCAGAAGGGGCTTGAGCATCTGTTCGAGAAGATCCTCGTGCCGACCGAGAAGGTCGTCGAAGTGCGTCGTGGCCGCAAGGTCGATTCCGAGCGCAAGTTCTTCCCGGGCTATGTGATGGTCCGCGCCAACTTGACGGATGAGGCTTACCACCTCATCAAGAACACGCCGAAGGTAACCGGGTTCCTCGGTTCCGACAACAAGCCGGTGCCGATCCCCGACTTCGAGGCCGACCGTATCCTCGGTCAGGTCCAGGAAGGCGTCGAGCGGCCCAAGTCTTCGATCTCCTACGAGATCGGCGAGCAGGTCCGCGTGTCGGATGGTCCTTTCGCTTCGTTCAACGGCGTCGTTCAGGATGTCGACGAAGAACGTTCGCGCCTCAAGGTCGAAGTTTCGATCTTCGGCCGTGCCACCCCGGTGGAACTCGAATACGCCCAGGTCGAAAAGGTCTGAGGCAACGAATGGGGCTCGCCACGGCGGGCCTCGTGCGGCGTTTGCCGCAACCGCGTGGAAGGTGAGGGGTCTTAGCCGGACCTCAAGGATCCGAACCACGCAACCGCAGCCGCCGGCTCGTCCGGCTCAGGACCGGGAAACCGGTTCGCAACGAAAGGCAGAGAGAAATGGCTAAGAAAGTAGCAGGCCAGCTCAAGCTTCAGGTCAAGGCAGGATCGGCAAACCCGTCCCCGCCGATCGGCCCGGCGCTTGGTCAGCGCGGCATCAACATCATGGAATTCTGCAAGGCATTCAACGCCGCCACGCAGGAAATGGAAAAGGGCATGCCGATCCCGGTCGTCATCACCTATTTCCAGGACAAGTCCTTCACCTTCGCGATGAAGCAGCCTCCGGTCAGCTATTGGCTGAAGAAGGAAGCCAAGATCACCTCGGGTTCCAAGACCCCGGGCAAGGGCGCAAACGCAGGTACCCTCACCAAGGCTCAGATCAAGTCGATCGCCGAAGCCAAGATGAAGGATCTCAATGCAGCCGATATCGAAGGCGCAATGGCCATGATCGAGGGCTCCGCCCGCGCCATGGGCCTGGAAGTGGTGGCGTAACATGGTAAAGCTTGCAAAGCGTACTCAGAAGATCCGCGAAGGCGTAGACCCCACCAAGCTGGTCGCGCTTACCGATGCGATCTCGATGGTCAAGGAACGCGCAGTCGCCAAGTTCGACGAAACCGTCGAAATCGCGATGAACCTCGGCGTCGACCCGCGTCACGCTGACCAGATGGTCCGCGGCGTGGTCAACCTGCCGAACGGCACCGGCCGCGACGTTCGCGTTGCCGTCTTCGCACGTGGCGCCAAGGCTGACGAAGCCAAGGCTGCCGGCGCAGACATCGTCGGCGCGGAAGACCTGGTCGAGATCGTTCAGGGCGGCAAGATCGACTTCGATCGCTGCATCGCGACCCCGGACATGATGCCGCTCGTCGGTCGTCTCGGCAAGGTTCTCGGCCCGCGTGGCATGATGCCGAACCCGAAGGTCGGTACCGTGACCATGGACGTCACCGGCGCCGTCAAGGCTTCCAAGGGTGGCGCAGTCGAGTTCCGCGTCGAAAAGGCTGGTATCATCCATGCCGGCATCGGGAAGGCTTCCTTCGACGCCAAGGCTCTTGAAGAAAACATCAAGGCTTTTGCCGATGCTGTCGTCAAGGCCAAGCCGGCTGGTGCAAAGGGCAACTACGTCAAGCGCGTAGCGATCTCCTCGACCATGGGCCCGGGCGTCAAGATCGACCCGTCGACCGTCACGATCTAATATTCCGTCGGAGCCTTCGGGTTCCGGCCAACCAATTCCCGATCCCTGCTGGGGGTCGGGGGTGTCCGGAGAAATCCGGATTTCCTGTCCGAGATTGCAGGCGGCCCCGATCCCTCGGGTTTTGGGCCTTAATCGCTAAAGCCTGCATGAGACGGGTAAGAACCCGAGTTTTCGAAGCGCCGCGGCGCTTCCGAGTTCGGTTCGAGCCTAGTGTGCCTTGTGCCTGTAGCCTTCCGGCGACAGTGCGAGGGGACAGGATCCTCAAGCGTCGCTTGGGGTCCTTCACATGGATCCCTTGAGGCAAAGGCAAACCGATGGGACCTGCAGGATTGCGGTCCCGTCAACTGGAGACAGACAGTGGAAAGAGCGGAAAAGCGCGAATTCGTCACGGAACTGACCGAAGTCTTCAAGGCTTCCGGTTCGGTTGTCGTGGCCCACTATGCTGGTGTCACAGTTGCGCAGATGAACGATTTTCGTTCGAAAATGCGTGCTGCTGGCGGCACCGTCAAAGTCGCGAAGAACCGTCTGGCCAAGATCGCTCTTCAGGGTACGGAGTCGGAAGGGATGTCAGATCTCTTCAAGGGTCAGACGCTGATCGCATTCAGCGATGACCCGGTTACGGCTCCGAAGGTCGTCATGGATTTCGCAAAGACCAACGACAAGATCGTTGTTCTGGGCGGTTCCATGGGTGCAACCACGCTCTCTGCGGATGCAGTCAAGTCGCTTGCGACCCTGCCTTCGCTGGACGAGCTTCGCGGCAAGCTGCTGGGCCTCTTGAATGCCCCGGCCACCCGCGTTGCTACGGTTGTTGCAGCACCGGCAAGCCAGCTTGCCCGCGTGTTCGCGGCCTACGCCAAGAAGGACGAAGGAGCCGCATAAGGCGGTTTTTCGCTGTTCATATCAAACCAGTTCGAACCGATTATAAGGAACTAGTAAAATGGCTGATCTCGCAAAGATCGTAGAAGACCTCTCCGCATTGACCGTCCTGGAAGCTGCTGAGCTTTCCAAGATGCTCGAAGAAAAGTGGGGCGTTTCCGCCGCTGCTCCGGTAGCTGCTGCTGCCGCTGGCGGCGCTGGTGCCGCTGCTGCTCCGGCTGAAGAAGAGAAGACTGAATTCGACGTCATTCTCACGGAAGCTGGCGCCAACAAGATCAACGTCATCAAGGAAGTCCGCGCCATCACCGGTCTCGGCCTCAAGGAAGCTAAGGACCTCGTCGAAGGCGCTCCGAAGGCTGTCAAGGAAGGCGTTTCCAAGGCTGAAGCCGCTGACCTCAAGAAGAAGCTTGAAGACGCCGGCGCCAAGGTCGACGTTAAGTAATACTGGAATGCGGCGGGTGAGGGGTCTCTCCTCTCCCGCCGATTTCCTCTGAACATATTACCCAGGAACCGCGAGCCGGTTCCTGGGTAATGGGTTCTCAAGAGGATGGTCCCGAACCAACCGAAAAGGCAATCCGGCCTGGCGCGTTGGCACATGGGACGAGATTGAGAATACCATGATCGACGGGAGATCGACTGGCCAGCGAACCCCGTCCGTTGCAGGCCCGGATGCAATTTTGAAGGAGCGACGATGGCTCAGACCCTTTCGTTTAATGGTCGCAGGCGCGTACGCAAGTTTTTTGGTAAAATCCCTGAAGTCACGGAAATGCCGAACCTCATCGAGGTTCAGAAGGCATCCTATGACCAGTTCTTGATGGTCGACGAGCCGAAGGGCGGTCGGCCGGACGAAGGCCTCAATGCCGTCTTCAAGTCCGTTTTCCCGATCACCGACTTCTCCGGTGCGTCGATGCTGGAATTCGTCTCCTACGAATTCGAGCCGCCGAAGTTCGACGTCGAGGAATGCCGTCAGCGCGACCTGACCTATGCGGCACCGCTGAAGGTCACGCTCCGCCTGATCGTGTTCGATATCGACGAGGATACGGGCGCGAAGTCCATCAAGGACATCAAGGAACAGTCCGTCTACATGGGCGACATGCCCCTGATGACCGACAACGGTACCTTCATCGTCAACGGCACCGAGCGCGTGATCGTGTCGCAGATGCACCGTTCGCCGGGCGTCTTCTTCGACCACGACAAGGGCAAGAGTCATTCGTCGGGCAAGCTGCTGTTTGCGGCCCGCGTCATCCCCTATCGCGGCTCGTGGCTCGACATCGAGTTCGACGCCAAGGACATCGTCTACGCGCGTATCGACCGCCGCCGCAAGATTCCTGCGACGTCGCTGCTGATGGCGCTCGGCATGGATGGCGAGGAAATTCTCTCGACCTTCTACACCAAGTCCACCTACGAGCGCGATGGTGAAGGCTGGCGGATTCCGTTCCTGCCTGAAACGCTCAAGGGCGCCAAGGTTCTTTCGGACATGGTCGACGCCGACAGCGGCGAAGTGGTCGTGGAGTCCGGCAAGAAGCTGACCCCCCGCCTGCTGCGCCAGCTTTCCGACAAGGGCCTCAAGGCCCTCAAGGCAAGCAGCGAAGAGATTTATGGCAACTTCCTTGCGGAAGACATCGTCAACGTCGAGACCGGCGAGATCTATCTCGAAGCCGGCGACGAGATCGACGAGAAGAGCCTGCCGATCATCCTCAATGCTGGCTTCAACGAGATTCCGGTTCTCGGCATCGACCACATCAATGTCGGCGCCTACATCCGTAACACGCTGTCCGCAGACAAGAACGAGAACCGCCAGGACGCTCTGTTCGACATCTACCGCGTCATGCGTCCGGGTGAGCCGCCGACGATGGAATCGGCCGAAGCCATGTTCAACTCGCTGTTCTTCGATTCGGAGCGTTACGATCTCTCCGCCGTCGGCCGCGTGAAGATGAACATGCGCCTCGATCTCGACGTGCCGGACACGGTCCGCACGCTGCGCAAGGACGACATCCTGGCTGTGGTCAAGATGCTCGTTGAACTGCGCGACGGCAAGGGCGAGATCGACGACATCGACAACCTCGGCAACCGTCGCGTTCGCTCGGTGGGCGAATTGATGGAGAACCAGTATCGTCTGGGCCTCCTGCGTATGGAGCGCGCCATCAAGGAGCGCATGTCGTCGATCGAGATCGACACGGTCATGCCGCAGGACCTCATCAACGCCAAGCCGGCTGCCGCCGCGGTGCGTGAATTCTTCGGCTCCTCGCAGCTGTCGCAGTTCATGGACCAGGTGAACCCGCTTTCGGAAATCACCCACAAGCGCCGCCTTTCGGCTCTTGGCCCGGGTGGTCTGACCCGCGAGCGCGCAGGCTTCGAAGTCCGCGACGTCCACCCGACCCATTACGGCCGTATCTGCCCGATCGAAACGCCGGAAGGCCCGAACATCGGTCTGATCAACTCGCTCGCCACCTTCGCACGCGTCAACAAGTACGGCTTCATCGAAAGCCCGTACCGCAAGATCGTCGACGGCGTCGTCACCAAGGAAGTGCTGTACCTTTCCGCAATGGAAGAGGCCAAGTACTACGTGGCGCAGGCGAATTCGGAGCTGACGCCGGAAGGCGTCTTCGTCGAGGAGTTCGTGGTTTGCCGTCACGCCGGCGAAGTCATGCTGTCGCCGCGCGATACCATCAACCTGATGGACGTCTCGCCGAAGCAGCTCGTCTCCGTCGCCGCGGCTCTGATCCCGTTCCTGGAAAACGACGACGCCAACCGCGCTCTCATGGGCTCGAACATGCAGCGTCAGGCCGTGCCTCTGGTTCGCGCCGAAGCGCCGTTCGTCGGCACCGGCATGGAGCCGGTCGTCGCGCGTGACTCCGGCGCTGCCATCGCGGCTCGCCGCGGCGGCGTGGTCGACCAGGTGGATGCGACCCGTATCGTTATCCGCGCCACCGAAGACCTCGATCCGTCGAAGTCGGGCGTCGATATCTACCGTCTGCAGAAGTTCCAGCGTTCGAACCAGAACACCTGCGTCAACCAGCGTCCGCTGGTCGCCGTCGGCGACATTCTGAACAAGGGCGACATCATCGCCGACGGTCCTTCGACGGACCTCGGGGATTTGGCGCTCGGCCGCAACGCGCTCGTCGCGTTCATGCCCTGGAACGGCTACAACTACGAAGACTCGATCCTGCTCTCCGAGCGTATCGTTGCCGACGACGTGTTCACCTCCATCCACATCGAAGAGTTCGAAGTGATGGCGCGCGACACCAAGCTCGGTCCGGAAGAAATCACGCGCGACATCCCGAACGTCTCGGAAGAAGCGCTGAAGAACCTGGACGAAGCCGGCATCGTCTACATCGGCGCTGAAGTTCAGCCGGGCGACATCCTGGTCGGCAAGATCACGCCGAAGGGCGAAAGCCCGATGACGCCGGAAGAAAAGCTCCTGCGTGCGATCTTCGGTGAAAAGGCATCCGACGTTCGCGACACCTCCATGCGCATGCCCCCGGGCACGTTCGGGACGGTCGTCGAAGTCCGCGTGTTCAACCGCCACGGTGTGGAAAAGGACGAACGCGCCATGGCGATCGAACGCGAGGAAATCGAACGTCTCGCCAAGGACCGCGACGACGAGCAGGCGATTCTCGACCGCAACGTCTATGGCCGTCTGACGGACATGCTGCGCGGCCAGATGTCGGTTGCAGGTCCGAAGGGCTTCAAGAAGGGCACGCAGCTCGCCAACAACGTGGTTTCGGAATATCCGCGGTCGCAGTGGTGGATGTTTGCCGTCGAGGACGAAAAGGTCCAGGGCGAAATCGAGGCCCTGCGTGGACAGTACGACGAATCCAAGTCGCGCCTTGAACAGCGCTTCATGGACAAGGTCGAAAAGGTCCAGCGCGGCGACGAAATGCCTCCGGGCGTCATGAAGATGGTCAAGGTCTTCGTCGCTGTGAAGCGCAAGATCCAGCCGGGCGACAAGATGGCCGGCCGTCACGGGAACAAGGGTGTCGTATCCCGCATCGTGCCGATCGAGGACATGCCGTTCCTCGAAGACGGTACGCATGTGGACGTCGTTCTCAACCCTCTCGGCGTGCCTTCGCGTATGAATGTCGGGCAGATTCTTGAGACGCATCTGGCTTGGGCTTGTGCCGGTATGGGCAAGCGCATCGGTCAGATGCTCGAAGAGTACAAGAAGTCCAACGACATCACCGAGCTGAAGCAGGAACTGACCGAGGCTTACGAAAGCCAGGCCAACAACGAGGTGTCGACGTTCGACGACGACTCGCTGATCCGTCTTGCCGAGCAGTCGAAGCGCGGTCTTTCCATCGCAACGCCGGTTTTCGACGGTGCGCATGAGCCGGACGTCGCTGCGATGCTGACCAAGGCCGGGCTCAACCCGTCGGGTCAGTCGGTTCTGTACGATGGCCGTACCGGCGAGCAGTTCGACCGCAAGGTGACCGTCGGCTACATGTACATGATCAAGCTGAACCACCTTGTCGACGACAAGATCCACGCACGTTCGATCGGGCCTTACTCGCTCGTCACCCAGCAGCCGCTCGGTGGCAAGGCGCAGTTCGGCGGCCAGCGCTTCGGCGAAATGGAGGTCTGGGCTCTGGAAGCCTATGGTGCCGCCTACACGCTGCAGGAAATGCTGACCGTGAAGTCGGACGACGTGGCTGGTCGTACCAAGGTCTACGAGGCAATCGTCCGAGGCGACGATACCTTCGAGGCCGGCATTCCGGAGAGCTTCAACGTTCTCGTCAAGGAAATGCGGTCGCTTGGTCTGTCGGTCGAGCTGGAGAATTCCAAGCTCGAGAATGCCGACCAGGGACAGCTGCCTGACGCTGCAGAGTGACATTTTGACAAGGGCGTGCGTGAGAGATCGCGCACGCCGTTCCCTCCGCCCGCGGACTAGTTCGCGGGAAAGGGAAGTTTCGCCGCATTTGGCGCCTATTGTCATTTAGGGGTCCGGTTCGACAGCCCGGGAATTTGTCGACACCGCGATCCAATTGAGGGCCTTCGCGCCCCATCAAGGAGACAGGCATGAACCAAGAGGTCATGAACCTTTTCAACCCGACAGTGCCGGCACAGCACTTCGATTCTATCCGGATCTCCATCGCGAGCCCGGAGAAGATTCTGTCGTGGTCCTACGGCGAGATCAAGAAGCCGGAAACCATCAACTACCGTACGTTCAAGCCTGAACGCGACGGTCTCTTCTGCGCGCGCATCTTCGGACCGATCAAGGACTACGAGTGCCTGTGCGGCAAGTACAAGCGCATGAAGTACAAGGGCATCATCTGCGAAAAGTGCGGCGTCGAAGTGACGTTGTCGCGGGTTCGCCGTGAGCGCATGGGCCATATCGAGCTCGCTGCGCCGGTTGCCCATATCTGGTTCCTGAAGTCCCTGCCGTCGCGCATCTCGACCCTGCTCGATATGACGCTGAAGGATGTCGAGCGCGTTCTCTACTTCGAGAACTACATCGTCACCGAGCCTGGCCTGACGGCACTGAAGGAAAACCAGCTTCTTTCCGAAGAAGAATACATGCTCGCCATCGACGAATATGGCGAGGACCAGTTCACGGCGATGATCGGCGCCGAAGCCATCTATGAAATGCTGGCTTCGATGAATCTTGAAAAGATTGCCGGCGATCTGCGTGCCGAGCTTGCCGACACCACGTCGGATCTGAAGCAGAAGAAGCTGATGAAGCGGCTGAAAATCGTCGAGAACTTCATCGAGTCCGGCAACCGCCCGGAATGGATGATCATGAAGGTCGTTCCCGTGATTCCGCCGGACCTGCGTCCGCTGGTTCCGCTGGACGGCGGCCGCTTTGCGACCTCCGACCTGAACGACCTCTATCGCCGCGTCATCAACCGTAACAACCGTCTGAAGCGCCTGATCGAACTGCGCGCTCCGGGCATCATCATCCGCAACGAAAAGCGCATGCTGCAGGAATCTGTGGACGCGCTTTTCGACAACGGCCGCCGTGGCCGCGTCATCACCGGTGCCAACAAGCGTCCGCTGAAGTCGCTGTCGGACATGCTGAAGGGCAAGCAGGGCCGCTTCCGCCAGAACCTTCTCGGCAAGCGCGTCGACTATTCCGGCCGTTCGGTCATCGTGACCGGTCCGGAACTGAAGCTGCACCAGTGCGGCCTGCCGAAGAAGATGGCGCTCGAGCTGTTCAAGCCGTTCATCTACGCCCGTCTTGACGCCAAGGGTTACTCCTCGACCGTCAAGCAGGCCAAGAAGCTGGTCGAAAAGGAAAAGCCGGAAGTCTGGGATATCCTCGACGAGGTCATCCGCGAGCATCCGGTCCTCTTGAACCGCGCACCGACGCTGCACCGCCTGGGCATCCAGGCCTTCGAACCGATCCTGGTCGAAGGCAAGGCCATCCAGCTGCACCCGCTCGTCTGCACGGCCTTCAACGCCGACTTCGACGGTGACCAGATGGCCGTCCACGTGCCGCTGTCGCTCGAAGCCCAGCTCGAAGCCCGCGTGCTGATGATGTCGACGAACAACATCCTGCATCCGGCCAACGGTGCGCCGATCATCGTTCCTTCGCAGGACATGGTTCTCGGCCTCTACTACCTGTCGATCCTCAACCAGAACGAGCCGGGCGAAGGCATGGTCTTCTCGGACATGGGCGAACTGCACCATGCCCTGGAAAACAAGGTCGTCACCCTGCACTCCAAGATCCGCGGCCGTTTCAAGTCGGTGGACGAAGAGGGCAAGCCCTACACGAAGATCTTCGAAACGACGCCTGGCCGCATGATCATCGGCGAGCTCCTGCCCAAGAACGGCAAGGTGCCCTTCGACATCTGCAACCAGGAAATGACCAAGAAGAACATCTCCAAGATGATCGACACGGTCTACCGTCACTGCGGCCAGAAGGACACGGTGATCTTCTGCGACCGGATCATGCAGCTGGGCTTCACCCACGCCTGCAAGGCCGGCATCTCGTTCGGCAAGGACGACATGATCATTCCGGACACCAAGGTGAAGATCGTCGGTGACACCGAAACCCTGGTGAAGGAATACGAGCAGCAGTACAACGACGGCCTGATCACTCAGGGTGAGAAGTACAACAAGGTCGTCGACGCCTGGGGTAAGGCCACCGAAAAGGTTGCGGAAGACATGATGGCCCGCATTAAGGCTGTCGAGTTCGACCCCGAGACCGGTCGCCAGAAGCAGATGAACGCGATCTACATGATGTCCCACTCTGGTGCCCGTGGTTCTCCGAACCAGATGCGCCAGCTGGGCGGCATGCGCGGTCTGATGGCCAAGCCCTCGGGCGAAATCATCGAGACCCCGATCATCTCGAACTTCAAGGAAGGCCTGACCGTGAACGAGTACTTCAACTCGACTCACGGCGCCCGTAAGGGTCTTGCAGACACCGCCTTGAAGACCGCGAACTCCGGTTACCTGACCCGTCGTCTCGTCGACGTGGCGCAGGACTGCATCGTCAACCTGGTCGATTGCGGCACCGAGAACGGCCTCACCATGACGGCGATCGTTGACGCCGGTCAGGTTGTGGCATCGATCGGCGCCCGTATCCTCGGCCGTACGGCTCTCGACAACATCGATCATCCGGTCACCGGCGAGCGTATCGTCGATTCCGGCAAGATGATCCTCGAGCCGGACGTCATCGAGATCGAAAAGGCGGGGATCCAGTCGATCCGCATCCGCTCTGCGCTGACCTGCGAAGTCCAGACGGGCGTTTGCTCGATCTGCTACGGCCGAGATCTGGCCCGTGGTACGCCGGTCAACATGGGCGAAGCGGTCGGTGTCATCGCGGCACAGTCGATCGGCGAGCCGGGTACCCAGCTCACCATGCGTACCTTCCACTTGGGCGGTACTGCAAACGTGGTCGACTCCTCGTTCCTGGAAGCGTCCTACGAAGGCACGATCCAGATCAAGAACCGCAACATGCTGCGCAACTCGGAAGGCGTTCTCGTCGCCATGGGCCGCAACATGGCCGTCACCATTCTCGATGAGCGTGGTGTCGAACGGTCGTCCCAGCGCGTGGCCTACGGCTCCAAGCTGCACGTCGATGACAACGACAAGGTTCGTCGCGGTCAGCGTCTGGCAGAGTGGGATCCCTACACACGCCCGATGATGACGGAAATCGCCGGTACTGTTCACTTCGAAGATGTCGTCGACGGCATCTCCGTGACGGAATCGACCGACGAATCGACCGGCATCACCAAGCGTCAGGTCATCGACTGGCGGTCGACGCCGCGCGGCGCCGATCTGAAGCCCTCGATCGTCATCAAGGACGAAACGGGTGCGATTGCCAAGCTGACCCGTGGGGGCGATGCTCGCTTCCAGCTGTCGGTGGACGCTATCCTCTCCGTCGAGCCGGGCCAGAAGGTCTCCCAGGGTGACGTGCTTGCACGTGTCCCGATGGAAAGCGCCAAGACCAAGGACATCACCGGTGGTCTGCCGCGCGTCGCGGAACTGTTCGAAGCTCGTCGTCCCAAGGACCACGCCATCATCGCTGAGATCGATGGTACGATCCGCCTGGGTCGCGACTACAAGAACAAGCGTCGCGTCATGATCGAGCCGGCGGAAGACGGTGTCGAACCGGTCGAGTACCTGATCCCGAAGGGCAAGCCCTTCCATCTTCAGGATGGCGACTACATCGAGAAGGGCGACTACATCCTCGACGGCAACCCGGCGCCGCATGACATCCTGGCGATCAAGGGCGTGGAGGCTTTGGCTTCCTACCTGGTCAACGAAATCCAGGAAGTCTATCGACTGCAGGGCGTTGTGATCAACGACAAGCACATCGAGGTCATCGTTCGTCAGATGCTCCAGAAGGTCGAGATCACCGATGCTGGCGACAGCCAGTACATCGTCGGTGACAATGTCGACCGGATCGAGCTTGAAGACGGCAATGATCGCCTGTTGGAAGAAGGCAAGAAGCCCGCTTATGGCGAGCCCGTCCTGCTCGGCATCACCAAGGCATCGCTGCAGACGCCGTCCTTCATCTCGGCCGCATCCTTCCAGGAAACCACCAAGGTTCTCACGGAAGCTGCGATCGCCGGCAAGACCGACACGCTGCAGGGCCTCAAGGAAAACGTCATCGTCGGCCGACTTATCCCGGCCGGTACCGGCGGTACGATGACGCAGATCCGCCGCATCGCAACCTCGCGCGACGAGCTCATCCTCGAAGAGCGCAAGAAGGGGTCGGGCGCAAGCTCTGCCACTCCGATGCTGCAGGACATGGCGGGCGAAAGCGCGCCGGCTGCAGAGTAAGCTGAAAGGTGAGGGCGCCTCCGGGCGCCCCGCTCATTCACCGACAATAAAAAAGCCCGGAGCGATCCGGGCTTTTTCGTTTGACGACTATTTGCCAGCAGCGGGGCCTGGGCGGGGGCAGCGCACCCTTACTGGAAGCGGATGATGGCGACCTCGCCCTCAAGCGCGCCCTGATAGGCGGAGGCGTGCGGCTCTTCGTTGGGGACATCCGTCAGGACCCCGATCTGGTCGAGATCGGCTTCAAGGAAGCCTTCCTCAGAAAGCGCGTTGAGGGCAGAGCGCACGGCCGAGTCGTCGTCCGGTGCGCGCAGCAGAACGTGGAGGTCCACGCCTTCGCCGCCCTTGGCCTCGTAGGCCTTACCGATGATGATGAAGATCATCGGGCCCTCGAGATTGTTGTCGTTGTCTGGTTCGGCCATCGTCGAGTCTCCGGATAAAGGCTATGGTCTTTCCGTAAAGACCAGAAGCGGGAACAGCAGGGGGCTTCATAATAGCATCGAAAGCGATTCCAAAGCCAATCTCGCCTGGTTGACGGAAATTAACGGGTAGACCCCGTTTCGCGCTCTGATAGGCCCCCAAAAGGCCTGAAAACCCATTATTTTGGCCTCAGCCCTTGACGGGGAGGGGTGAAAACAGTAAACGCCCCGCATCGGAAGCGATGTGAGGCTAGTCCGTCCGGAACGACTCGTTCGGGAATTCACCTCAGACACGGTTCCAAACGCACGTTGAAGACACTAATGCTGCACGCATGACGCATGAGGAATGCGTCCTCTGCCTTCCGTGGTCCATCCCAAAGCGGATCGGGCCACGTTTTGCGCATGAGGGGATGTGTGCGCCGCCGCCGGAAACGGCAACAGATTAGCCCGCAAGGGTGATGAGAAAACTAAGGGATGGTTGAATGCCTACCGTAAACCAGCTGATCCGCAAGCCTCGCCAGGCGAGTGTCAAGCGCAACAAGGTTCCTGCCCTGCAGGAAAACCCGCAGAAGCGCGGCGTTTGCACCCGCGTTTACACGACAACCCCGAAGAAGCCGAACTCGGCTCTTCGTAAGGTTGCCAAGATCCGCCTGACCAATGGCTTCGAAGTGATCGGCTACATTCCGGGCGAAGGCCACAACCTGCAGGAACACTCTGTCGTCATGATCCGTGGCGGTCGCGTGAAGGACTTGCCGGGCGTTCGCTACCACATCATCCGCGGCGTACTTGACACCCAGGGCGTCAAGAACCGCAAGCAGCGCCGTTCGAAGTACGGTGCAAAGCGTCCGAAGTAATCTTCGGATTTTCATTTTTCCCGGCGCTGCGCGAGGTTCTCCGCGTGATAAAGCGCCCTAAACGTTTGAGAGACGAGAAGTATGTCCCGACGCCATAGTGCAGAAAAGCGCGAGATCAATCCGGACCCGAAGTTCGGCGATCTCATTGTCACGAAGTTCATGAATGCCATCATGCTCCACGGCAAGAAGTCTGTTGCCGAAAGCATCGTTTACGGCGCGTTCGACGTCGTTCAGGGCAAGGCCAAGGTCGACCCGCTCGGCATCTTCCATTCGGCGCTCGACAATGTCGCGCCGCATGTTGAAGTACGTTCGCGCCGCGTCGGTGGTGCGACCTACCAGGTCCCGGTCGACGTCCGCCCTGAGCGCCGCCAGGCCCTCGCGATCCGCTGGGTGATCGCTGCTGCCCGCAAGCGCAACGAAACGACGATGGTCGATCGCCTGTCCGGCGAACTCATGGACGCTGCAAACAACCGCGGCAGCGCTGTCAAGAAGCGTGAAGACACGCACAAGATGGCTGACGCCAACCGCGCCTTCTCGCATTACCGTTGGTAATCGTCACCCGATTGAAGTTCGAAAGGCAGTCCTATGGCTCGCGAGTATAAAATCGAAGACTACCGAAATTTCGGTATCATGGCGCACATCGACGCCGGCAAGACCACGACCACCGAGCGTATCCTTTATTACACCGGTAAGTCGCACAAGATCGGCGAAGTCCACGACGGCGCAGCCACCATGGACTGGATGGAGCAGGAGCAGGAGCGTGGCATCACGATCACCTCTGCTGCCACCACGACCTACTGGAAGGGTCGCGACGGCCAGATGCGCCGCTTCAACATCATCGACACCCCCGGCCACGTCGACTTCACCATCGAAGTCGAACGTTCGCTGCGCGTGCTCGACGGTGCGGTAGCGCTCCTCGACGCCAACGCCGGTGTTGAGCCGCAGACGGAAACTGTCTGGCGCCAGGCCGACAAGTACAACGTCCCGCGGATGATCTTCTGCAACAAGATGGACAAGACCGGTGCGGACTTCTACCGCTCGGTTGAAATGATCAAGACCCGCCTCGGCGCCACCGCCGTCGTCTGCCAGCTCCCGATCGGTGCTGAGACGGAATTCAAGGGCGTCGTCGACCTGATCGAGATGAACGCCCTTGTCTGGCGCGACGAGTCGCTCGGCGCCCAGTGGGACGTCGTCGAGATCCCTGACGACCTCAAGGATGCGGCCGTCGAATGGCGCGAGAAGATGATCGAAGCGGTCGTCGATATCGATGAAGAAGCCATGGAAAACTACCTGAACGGCATCATGCCGGACAATGACAAGATCCGTGCCCTGATCCGTCGCGGCACCATCGACGTCAAGTTCTTCCCGATGTTCTGCGGCTCTGCCTTCAAGAACAAGGGCGTTCAGCCGCTCCTCGACGCCGTCGTCGAGTTCCTGCCGTCGCCGGCCGACATCCCTGCCATCAAGGGTATCGACGTCAAGACGGAAGCCGACATCGAGCGTCACGCTGTCGACAGCGAGCCGCTTTCCATGCTCGCCTTCAAGATCATGAACGACCCCTTCGTCGGTTCGCTCACCTTCTGCCGCATCTATTCGGGCAAGCTCGAAAAGGGTACGTCCGTTCTCAATACGGTCAAGGACAAGCGCGAGCGCGTCGGCCGCATGCTGCAGATGCACTCGAACTCCCGTGAAGACATCGAAGAAGCCTTCGCCGGCGACATCGTTGCTCTCGCAGGCCTCAAGGAAACCACCACCGGCGACACGCTCTGCGATCCGCTGAACCAGGTTATCCTCGAGCGCATGGAATTCCCCGAGCCGGTCATCCAGATCGCGATCGAACCGAAGTCCAAGGGCGACCAGGAAAAGATGGGCCTCGCGCTCAACCGCCTGGCAGCTGAAGACCCGTCGTTCCGCGTCAAGACCGACCAGGAATCCGGCCAGACGATCATTGCCGGCATGGGCGAACTTCACCTCGACATCCTCGTCGACCGTATGCGTCGCGAGTTCAAGGTCGAAGCCAACGTTGGTGCTCCGCAGGTTGCCTACCGCGAAACGATCACCCGCCGGACCGAAGAAGACTACACGCACAAGAAGCAGACCGGTGGTACCGGCCAGTTCGCGCGCGTCAAGCTCGTCTTCGAACCCAATCCGGATGGCGAAGATTTCGTCTTCGAATCCAAGGTTGTCGGCGGATCGGTTCCGAAGGAATACATCCCGGGCGTCCAGAAGGGCATCGAAAGCGTTCTGTCTTCCGGTCCTCTGGCAGGCTTCCCGATGCTGGGCGTCAAGGCGACCCTCATCGACGGTGCCTTCCACGATGTCGACTCCTCGGTTCTGGCCTTCGAAATCGCATCGCGCGCCTGCTTCCGCGATGCTGCCAAGAAGGCAGGGGCTCAGCTCCTCGAGCCTATGATGAAGGTCGAAGTTGTGACGCCGGAAGACTACGTCGGCGACGTCATTGGCGACCTGAACTCCCGTCGTGGCCAGATCCAGGGTCAGGAATCGCGCGGCATCGCCGTCGTGATCAATGCCCACGTGCCGCTGGCCAACATGTTCAAGTACGTCGACAACCTGCGCTCCATGAGCCAGGGCCGCGCCCAGTACTCGATGGTCTTCGACCATTACGCACCGGTGCCGTCGAACGTCGCAACCGAAATCCAGGCAAAGTACTCCGGTCAGAAGTGACCGGAGCCTCCACCTAACCCGATAAGATTTTCCTGCACGGCAGGACAAGAGGAGAGCCGGAAATGGCAAAGAGCAAGTTTG
>UBWZ01000026.1 GCA_900469345.1 Hyphomicrobiales bacterium
GAAGCCGCCTGCTGTTCGGTACGCTTCGACAGGTCGTCGGCGCTGTGGCTGACTTCGCGGGCGCCGCTGTCGATCGAGCCGGTTGCCTGGGCGACACCGTTCAGCGTCGAGCGCAGCTGTTCCACCGCGGCATTGAAGTCGGAGCGCAGGCTTTCGTAATCGTCGGCAAACGGCTGCGCCAGCTGGAAGGTGAGGTCGCCGGCGGCAAGATGCTTCAGCCCGTCGGCAAGCCCGTTGGTCGCCTGCGCCATTGCCTGCGCCTTGGCACGGTCCCGCTCGGCCGCGGCCTGCTGCTGCGCTTCCGACTGGTTGCGCTGTTCGTCGGCCTGCCGCTCGAGCTCGGTCGCCTTCAGCGCATTGTCCTTGAACACCTGCACGGCGCGTGCCATGGCGCCGATTTCGTCCTGCCGGCCGCCACCGTCCACGACCGCATCGAGATGGCCCGATGCAAGGCTCGACATGGTCCCCGTCAGCCGCGAGATGGAGCCGGCGAGCGCCCGCGCAAACAGCAGGAAGCCGAGAAGCGCCAGAAGCGAAATGACGATCGTGCCGACGACCGTGATCATCGTCGCGAAGCTGGCGTCAGCCACGACCTTGGTGACGTCGGATGCGACTTCCATGACGCCGATCTTGTCGCCGGAGAAGTTGGTGAACGGCGTGGCCTCGACGATATAGCTGATGTCGCCGACAGTGACCTCTTCGCGTACCGGCTGGCCGTCATAGGCAGCCTTGATCTGCTCTTGCGTCAGGAACGACCGTTCCGAGGTCGAGGCCTGCTTTAGGAACTTGCCGTCGGTCAGGATATAGACCCCGACTTCGCCCTGGATACGCTTCGCGAGCGGCTTGAAATAGTTGTTCGTCAGGCTGGTCCCGACATCGACGACGCCGACCGTCTTGCCGTTCTTGATGACCGGAGCGGAGGCAAACATGCTGACCGCTGTCAGCCCCGGCTCCGTGCCGGCCACGAGCTTTCCGCTCGACAGCGCGGCAGCGACGGTCTTGCGGCGCGCCTGCATGTTGTCGCCGAACTTCTCGGGCGTGTGGATGCGGGCCAATGCCTCGCCATTGCCGTTGACGAAGGTGATCAGCGACAGGTTGCCTTCGCTGCTGATCGTCGGCATGGCGCCGGCGTAGCGGGCAATGATCTGCTCGCGGGCATTCTGGGTGATCAGGTCGGCAATGTCCGGCTCCCCGGCAAGCGCGACGGCAAGCGCCGAGGTCGCTTTCTTCTGGGCGGCCATGTCGGTCTCGATGAGCGAACGGTCGGAGGTCGCCTCGCGCTCCAGCGTGTCCTGCGTCGCAGCAGACTGCCGGTACCAGGTGCTCCCGCCGATGGCGGCGCTTGCAAACAGAACCGCGGCAAAGCCGCAGCCGGTGATGGTCATCCAAAGCGGACGCTTGATCTGTAGTTCAGTCATGCCGACCCCAAAGCCCCTGTCATTAAGTCCCTGCGCCGACTTAGACTTGAGAAACCTCAATTTTAGCTAAACATGAACTAAGTAATGGTCGATTCGACGCAGAAACTTGGCCCTGGATGCGAGCACCGGTCAGGTTCGGGTGGCGAGGCCCCCGGTACTGATCAAATTTCCGCGCGCCGGCCCATCCTTGTCTCTTGCTGCCGCCCCCCGGGCTTGCAGAAGCTGCGGCTAATGCTAGCTTTAAAGGTATGAAGACAAAGGTGGAAACGATGCCTCTGACCCGTCGATTGCTGATGGCTGGATTTGCGGTCGGTGCGCTGGCACGGAAGGCGGCAGCCGTCGAAACCATCCCGGCTCCCGAGACCCTGCCGCTCGAGCGCGAGGACTACGGCGATGCACGCCGGCGTTTCCACACGCATCTCCTGCACAAGGGACCGGCACCGGAACAGGCCGCGCCGCTCGGAACCCCGCCGGGTGCCCGAAGGGTCATGTATCCGGGCGGACCGGAAGGCTCGATCCCGCTCGTCGCCTGGATTTCGCCTTACGAGACGACAGCGAAGCCGAAGCCTGCGGTGCTGTTCCTGCATGGCGGGAATGCCACCGGCGACGGTCACTGGGAGCTGATGAAGCCATATGTGGAAGCGGGCTTTGTCGTCATGCTGCCCTCCTTCCGCGGCGAAAATGGCCAGGAGGGCGCGTTCTCGGGTTTCTACGACGAGACCAGCGATGCGCTGGCCGCGGCGCACTACCTGGAAAACCTGCCCGGTATCGATCGCGACCGCTTTTTCCTCGCCGGCCACAGCAACGGCGGCACGCTGTCGCTGCTGTCGTCCATGACGCGCAAGTTCCGCGCCTCGGTGCCGATCTCCGCCGGGGTCAATTCGTGGCGCTTCTTCAACCGCTATACCGAGGACATCCGCTTCGACGTGACAGACAGCAAGGAGTTCGTCATGCGCTCCTCGGTCTGTTTCGGTCCCAGCCTGAAATGCCCCACGCTTCTGCTGCGCGGCACGGAGGAAAGACCCTTCGACCGCGACCACCAGCTGCTGATGGACAGGGCAAGGGCCGCCGGCGTCTCGATCGAGGCAAAGACCTTGCCCGGCACCCACAACGGCGTGGTTCCGGGCGCCGTGCATGAAAGCATACGCTTCTTCAACCAGGTCGCCGCCTAAGCTCTGAGGCTAACAGGTTCGGCCGCGCGGCCGGTTTCCCGCGGCCTGAACACCAGCGACTGATGGGTCGCGGCGCCCGCCACGTTGCCGTCGCCGACCGCCACCGCGACGGAACCGGCCGAACGCGCCGCGTCGCCGCAGGCAAACACGCCTGGGACGCTGGTTTCCTGGGTGAAGGCGGTCTTGATGAACGGGTAGAGTTCGTCGTCTGCAAGGTCGCAGCCCAGCTGGTTGGCAAGCGGCACGGCGATGCGCGGCCGCGGCAGCACGAACAGGCCCGCAAAGCGGAGCGTGCGCCCATCTTCCATCATCAGGTCAGCTCTGCCCTCGACGCGCTTGATCCTGCCCGCCTCGATCGCCGTCCCGCGCTCGGCAAGCTGCGCGCGCTGCTCGTCGTCCGGTTCGAAGCAGCCGTTGAGCACAAGCGTCGTGTCACCCCAGTCGGGCAACAGCAGGGCCTGATGCATGGAGTGATGGGAGGTGGCGATGACGCCGATCGCGCCCTGGTCGAGCTCGTAGCCGTGGCAATAGGGGCAGTGGAACACCGATTGTCCCCAGCGCTCCCGGAGGCCCTCGACATCCGGCAGGTCGTCCGTCACGCCGAGCGCCAGCACGATCCGCCGGCCCCGCACCGTGCCATGCGCGGAGGTGATGATGGAAAAATCGTCCTGCGATCCTTCGGCCCGTTCGGCGCGGTCCTGCAGCCATTCGACGTTCGGATAGCGCAAAAGCTGCTCGCGCGCCTCGGTGGCGATCGCATCGGGCGCCCGCCCGTCCTGGCCGAGAAAACCATGTGCGGCGGAGGCGAACCGGTTGCGCCTTTCCCCAGCGTCGATGACGAGGATGCGCTGCCGGGCCCGCGCGAGCTGCAGGGCTGCGGACAGGCCGGCATAGCTGCCACCGACGACGATCGCGTCATAAATCATGTGTGCACTCCTTTTGTAACTTCATAAGTGCCATGAAGACGGTTCGTCAAGCAGCTTGTAACTTTTGTTGTGGCAAATGGTTCCGTTGGCTATGATGGCGCATCGAGGCGTGGAGGACCGCAACCGGTGAGACATGATGGACGCCTGCCCAGAATGCTGCACGTGCTGATCCATATGGACCGGCATCAGGGCGCAGTCACCTCGGAGGCGATTGCCGCCATGCTCAATGCCAATCCGGTCGTCATCCGCCGCACCATGGCAGGCCTTCGAGACAGGGGCTATGTGCGCTCCGGAAAGGGCCATGGCGGCGGCTGGACGCTGGCGCTTGGCCTCGACCGGATCAGCCTTCTCGATGTCTACCGGGCCGTCGGCGAGCCGTCGCTGTTTGCGGTCGGGCCCGCCTCCGACGATCCCGATTGCCTCGTCGAGCAGGCCGTCAATGCGCGGCTGGGGCAGGCGCTGGCCGAGGCCGAGACGCTGCTGCTCGCCCGCTTCGGCGAGATCACGCTGGCCGACATCGCCAGGGATTTCGATGGCCGCATGGCCGAGGTCGGGGCGGCGGCGCCGATCGCCAGATAGCCGAAAGGCGGGGTTGTGGCCCCGCCTTCCGCTGATCCATGCTGGTTTTGAAGGCTCAGAATTCTTCCCAGCTGTCGGCAGCCGGTGCGGCTGCAGCGCTCGACCGGCCGGTAAATGCCTGGGCGATCTTGCCGACCATGTTGCGCGCCGGCGAGGAAACCGGAGCGGTATAGCCCGACGCGGCCTTCGGGGCGAAATTCGAGCGGGCCGCGGCCACCGGGGCAGGGCGGGATGCATGGCCGCCGGACATCGAACCATTTCTGCCGCCGGCCGCCATCTGACCGCCGGCACCCAGCTGGAAGCGGCCGATCAGGTGGCGCAGCTTGTCGGCTTCACCGGCAAGTGCCGAGCTGGCAGCGGTTGCCTCTTCGACCATGGCGGCGTTCTGCTGCGTCACCTGGTCCATCTGGTTGACGGCGGTGTTGACCTCCGAAAGACCGACCGACTGTTCGCGCGCCGAGGTGGCGATCGCGTCGAGCTGGGTGTTGATGGCGACCACGTGGTCTTCGATCACCTTCAGCGCTTCACCCGTCGCCGTGACCAGCTTGACGCCGTTGTCGACTTCGTTGGCCGAGGTGCGGATCAGGTCCTTGATCTCCTTTGCGGCCTTTGCCGAGCGCTGGGCAAGTTCGCGCACTTCCTGGGCAACCACCGCAAAACCCTTGCCGGCTTCTCCGGCACGTGCGGCTTCGACACCGGCATTGAGCGCCAGCAGGTTGGTTTGGAAGGCGATCTCGTCGATCACGCCGATGATATTGGAGATCTGCGACGAGGACTGCTCGATCCGCTGCATGGCATCGACCGCCTTGGCCACCACTTCGCCCGACTGGCGGGCCGACTTGTTGGCATCGATCGCCATGGCGCGCGCTTCTTCGGTACGGCGCGACGAGTTGCTGACGTTCGTGGTGATCTCATCGAGCGCCGCTGCGGTTTCTTCCAGCGAGGCCGCCTGCTGTTCGGTGCGCTTCGACAGGTCGTTGGCGCTGCCGCTCAGTTCACGCGATCCCGAGTCGATGGCGCTGGTGGCAAAAGTGACCTGACCGAGCGTCTCGCGCAGCTGAACGACGGCGACGTTGAAATCGGTGCGCAGGCCTTCAAAGTCCGATGCGAAGGGTTTCGACAATTCGAAGGAAAGGTCGCCCTTGGCGAGATGCTTCAGGCCTTCGCCGAGGCCGGAGGTCGCCTGCGACATGTCGTCGGACCGCTTGCGGTCCGCTTCGGCGGTACGCGCACGCTCGGATTCCGACATCTGCCGGACATCGTCTGCCTGGCGGTCGCTGGCGATCTTGGCAATCGCCACCTGACGGAAGGTCTCGACCGCCGCCGCCATTTCGCCGATTTCGTCCCTGCGGCCGCGGCCGGGGACGTCCACGTCGTTGTTTCCGGCAACCAGCGCCATCATGCAGGCATTGAGGCTGCGCAGCGGCTTGACCAGCGCGCCGTTGAGCAGGAACAGTCCCAGTGCAGAGATGATCAGCATCGTGCCGCCACCCACCGTCGAGGCCATTTGTGCCATCGAGGCTGCCGAATCGGCCGTCGTCCGGCGGACGCCCAGCAGCGAGGACTCGGCGTCGGCAAGCTCTTTCACCTTGGCGCGAATGGCATCCATGGACGCCTTGCCGGCACCGGAGATCTCGATCTGGCGGCCTTTTTCAAAGGTCGCGCTGTCCTTCATGAAGACCATTTCCGGCTTGACGACCGACTCCGTCCAGGTGTCCGCCAGCTTGGCGAGATCCTTGAGCCGTGTCTGCTGCGCCGGATTGTCTAAGGTCAGCTGCAGCGCCGCGGCGAGGTTGTCCTGGAAGGCCTTGGCGCCGCTGATCTGCGGGTCGAGGAACTTCGGATCCCCGGCGATGACGTAGCCGCGCATGCCGGTTTCCTGGTCGATCATGGCGGCCATCATGCTGGTCAGCTTCGACAGGACCTCATGTGTGTGGTCCGTCAATGCGGCGCTTTGCGCCTGCACTCGGCTTGAGCTATGGCTCACATAGGCGATGACCATGCTGACCAGGACGAGGCAGCAGATGACCGCGGTAAGCTTCGAAAGTATTTTCGCATTCTGTATGATTGTCACAGTCCATCCTCAGCACGGTAATCGAAACACCGCTCACTTTGCTGTGGCGGTTTGTTCAGGATGGCCTATTGTTGATCAAAGTCATTAATGGCTAATGCTATTGTTAAAAAGAGCATCTACAAGAAATCGTCGCTGAGAAATACTATGGGTATGTGAATATACGTACTGGCGGCGACCGAACCAAGCTATAACCTAAGTAGTTGTCGGATATCCCTGTTAACCACCCCTTGACGGCGTGGCCTTGCTCGCCTCCCGGCGCCCAGCTCCCGCCCAGCTCCCGCCCAGCTCCCGCCAAGCTGCCCGCCAGCTTCACGCCAGCCCGGCATGCCAGTTTGCCGGCCGACGTCATCAGCCGGAAGCCGTTGTCATGCCCTATTTCTTCTCAGCGTATCGCCCGACCGCTGGCCGTCTGCGTGTGTTGCCGATGCTTGCAGCGACGGTTCTGGCCCTGTCCGGCTGCACCGTCCCCTTCGTGACCGATACGACGCGCATGGATCCGGCTGTCTTCGCGCGCGAAACCGCGCCGGCGTTCTACGTGCCGCCCTATGCCGATCCGCCCTCGAACCAGCCGCCTCCCATGCCGGGCGCCATTCCGCAGCGGCGTCAGCTCATTCCGACGACCTTCCACCAGACCTACGGGCTGCCGATCTCGAGCCCCGTGAACCGCGTCGTCTACGACGTGCTGCGCGATGACGGTCACACCCTGCCGGCCATCCCCGTGACGCGCATCGACCCGCGTTTCCTGCGCCAGGAGGTCAGCTACGCCACCGGCGAGGCGCCCGGCACGATCGTCGTCGATACCCGCTCGCACTATCTCTATCTGGTACAAGCCGACGGCAAGGCGCTGCGCTATGGCGTCGGCCTCGGCAAGGCCGGCTTCGGCTGGAGCGGCCGCGGCGTGATCCAGCGCAAGGCGAAGTGGCCGCGCTGGACCCCGCCCGACGACATGGTCGCGCGCCAGCCGGATCTGCGCCAGTTTGCTGCGGCCGAAGGCGGCGCCAATCCGGGCCTCAACAATCCGCTCGGCGCACGCGCGCTCTATATCTTCCAGAACGGTCGCGACACGCTCTACCGCGTCCATGGAACGCCCGACTGGCAGTCGGTCGGCAAGGCGACCTCGTCGGGCTGCGTGCGCATGCTCAACCAGGATGTCATCGACCTGTTCGACCGCGTCCCCGCCGGAACTCCGATCGTCGTCCTGTGAGGCGGATATCGGGTGCGCGCCATCGCGGCGGTGTGATGTCGCGTGTCTGCCTCGTGAATAGTTGCTTAAATACCGCAGATCTATCTTTTGCTATGCCGTCGACCAGCCAGAAACCTTTTGGCTGTCGTCCCGTTGCAGTAAGCTCTCTTCGCAAATGCGTTTCTTTGGGTGGTCCATCCTCACATGATCTTTAATAATGACTATTCTCGCCGGGGCTTCATGGCCCTTCTGGGAGCAGGCACGGCATCGCTGGCCGGCTGCGCCTCCACCGCACCTGGTCCGGGCCAGACCGTAATTACCTATCGGGACGGCATCACCTTCGGCGGGCAGTCCGGAACACAGGCCGGCGGCGAATTCGATCCCGCGCTTATGTATGCCGCGGAAGAAGACGGCGGCTTCCTGATCCCCGCCATCCCCTACCAGAGGATCAACCCACGATATTATCGCCAGCGGGTCGTCGATCCGACCGGCGAACGTCCGGGCACGATCGTCGTCGATACGCCGTCGCGCTTTCTCTATCTGGTCGAGCCGGGCGGCAGCGCCATGCGCTACGGCGTCGGCATCGGCCGCGAGGGCTTTGCCTGGTCGGGCGACGGCGTCATCCAGTGGCGCCAGAAGTGGCCGAAGTGGACGCCGCCGGACGAAATGGTCGCGCGCCAGCCGGAACTCACGAAGTATTCGTCGAAGAACGGCGGCATGCCGCCGGGCCTTACCAACCCGCTGGGTGCCCGCGCGCTCTACATCTTCCAGAACGGTCAGGATACGCTCTACCGCCTGCACGGCTCGCCGGAATGGAATTCCATCGGCAAGGCCGTTTCCTCGGGCTGCGTGCGGCTGATGAACCAGGACATTATCGACCTGTTCCAGCGCGTTCCGGAAAAGGCCCGCATCGTCGTCTGGCAGTAAGGCCCGACCGGCAGAACCGAGATCTCCGAAAGGCCGCGTCATCGCGGCCTTTTCTTTGGTTGGCTCCGTAGCTGGCGATTGACAGACTGTCAGCCGTCGGCAGCAAGCAACCGTGTCCGGAGCGCCACCAGTTCGGTCCGCAGGGCCGACATTTCGTCGAGGCTGCAGCCGACGGCACTGCCGATCGCCGCCATCACCCCGTCGGCATCGCCCTGAAGCATCCGGCCTTTGTCGGTGAGCGTGATCCGGACCTGCCTCTCGTCCTCGCGGTCGCGTGTGCGGGCGACCAGTCCAGAGTGCTCGAGGCGCTTCAGCAGCGGCGACAGCGTGCCGGAATCGAGCCCCAGCCGCTCGCCGATGCCCTTTACCGCCTGTCCGTCCTCTCCCCACAGCGCCATCATCACCAGGAATTGCGGATAGGTAAGGCCGAGCGGATCGAGCAGCGGCTTGTAGCTGCGCGTAAACGCATGCGCGGCGCCGTAGATGGCAAAGCAGAGCATGGCATCGAGGCCGATCGGCGTGCCTGCGGCTGCGGGTCCCCCGGATGCAATCGAAGGCGCAGCGGACGCGGCGCCTTGCCCGGCCGCAGAGACCTCGGGCTGCGGATTCTCCCTTTTGGGTCGTGACTTCATGGCGGCGCGCTCTAAGTTTTTTCCTGCAGCCATTGTTGCAGGCTTGACGCCGGTTTGCAATGCGCGTAATTGGATTGTGCGCAATCGAATTGCGGACAAGTTTTATCGAAGGAGATCAAGGCATGGCTATTCTCTACACCACCAAGGGTTCCGCCACCGGCGGCCGCGCAGGCCACGGCGCTTCGGAAAACGGCGTTCTCGACGTCACGCTGACGGTTCCGAAGGAACTGGGCGGCGACGGTGCAACCGGCACCAATCCGGAACAGCTGTTTGCGGTCGGTTATTCGGCCTGCTTCCTGGGTGCACTCAAGGCTGTTGCTGCCAAGGAAAAGGTCAAGATCCCGGAAGACGCCAAGGTGACGGCAACCGTCGGCATCGGCCCGCGCGATGATGGCACCGGTTTCGGCATCGAAGTGTCGCTGTCTGTCGACATCCCCGGCTTGGACAAGGCGCAGGCGGAAGATCTGGTCGCCAAGGCACACATCGTCTGCCCCTACAGCCACGCCATGCGCACTTCGACCGAGGTTCCGGTCACCGTTGCCTAATGCGTGATCCGACCCGGTCGTCGACCGGTCCGGTATGAACATGAGGCTGGATGCGCAGGCATCCGGCCTTTTTTCGTATCCGCGATAAGGGTTTGGTAGACTACGACTTCTGCAGCGCAAGATGCGCGCCGAGCCCCACCAGGATCGAGCCGCCCGCGCGCCGCATCAGCCGCTGCGCCGTGTTCGATTGACGGAGCCGGCCCATGATCGCTTCCGCCAGCAGCACGCAGAC
This sequence comes from Hyphomicrobiales bacterium, assembly GCA_900469345.1. GTDB lineage: Bacteria > Pseudomonadota > Alphaproteobacteria > Rhizobiales > Rhizobiaceae > Neorhizobium. The sequence continues at coordinate 9,689 of UBWZ01000026.1, forward strand.
GATGTCCGCCGACGAGAACGTCAGGTTGATAAGCGTGCCGAGGATCAGGAACTGGGTCCAGATGGGCAGCGCCGCCGAAGGGTCGATGAACTGCGGCAGGAAGGCCATGAAAAAGATCGCCGTCTTGGGGTTGAGGACCTCGACGCCGATGCTCTGGATCAAAGCGCGCCGGGCGGATCTGGGTCTGCCCTGTTCAGCCGCGCCGGACTTCGTGCCGCCGGAAGCGGCGAGGGCGTCCTCGGGCGCGGGCGCACGAAACAGCGAGATGCCGAGCCAGACCAGATACCCGGCGCCCACCAGCTTGACCGCCGCATAAAGAACCGGCACCGCGGCAAACAGGATAGACAGGCCGGCCGCGGCGGCCACCACATGCACATAGCAGCCGAGATGGATGCCGAGCGACGCCATCAGGCCCGCCCGCCGTCCGCCCGCCAGCGTCTGCGCCGCGGCATAGAGCATCGCCGGCCCCGGAATATAGGCAAACAGCGCCGTAGTGATGAAAAACGTCAGCAGCAGTTCGGCGGATGGCATGGTCGACCTTCGGCTTGGGCGGGGGAGGGCGAGCCATCATAGCGGCGGATGAGCGCCCGGAAAAGATACTCTCCGTCACCTCTTTTCCAGGCCGGAAAAAAGGACTATATGTTTTCTGAAGAAAGGATATCGTCATGAGCCTTCTGCAGAAAGAGTTGTCTGCGCCAAACCCTGAAGCCGTGGTGGTGACCAAGGCGACCGTCAGCGCCGCCGAGCGGCTCGGCCTCAGCGCCCGCATGCTGGCATCCGTCATCGGCGTATCGGAGGCGTCCGTCTCGCGCATGAAGCGCCGCGACTTTCTGCTCGATCGCGGAACCAAGCCGTTCGAGTTGTCGCTGCTGCTGATCCGCCTGTTTCGCTCGCTCGATGCCATCACCGGCGGCGATGAGGGCGTCGGGCGCCAGTGGCTGCGCAGCGAGAACACAGCACTCGGCGGCACGCCCGCCGACAAGATCCTCACTGTTTCCGGTCTCGTCGATGTCCTTGCCTATCTGGACGCCCGCCGCGCTCTCGTCTGAAGCGCGCGCCGTAAAGGGCGCTTTCTGGCGCCTCGTGGAAGCGCAGCACCGCATCTCGACCATGAAGCTGGTCGATACGGTCGACGAGCAGGCGTTGCTCGAACACCTGCTGGAGGACACCAAGCCTGCCTATCCGCCCGAATGCGACGGGCTCGACTACCTGCTGAAGACACCGTTCCGTTACGGCGCCGCCTATCCGCACGGGTCGCGGTTCCGGCGTGCCGGCAGGACGCTTGGGGTCTTCTACGCGGCCGAGCGGGTCGAGACGGCGGTCGCCGAACTGTCCTTCTACCGGCTGCTGTTCTTTGCCGAATCTCCGGATACGCCGTTTCCCGCCAACGCTGCGGAATACACCGGCTTTGCCGTCGACATTGCGACATCGGCCGCTCTCGACCTGACCGAGCCGCCGCTTGACCGCGACCGGGACGCCTGGGAGGACCCGACGGACTACAATGCCTGCCAGGCTCTGGCCGAGGCGGCGCGCGATGCGGGCCTCGAGGCGATCCTCTACCGGTCGGTCCGGGATCCCGCACACGGGCTGAACCTCGCTCTTTTGTCGCCGGCCGGCTTTGCGTCGCCGGGGCCAACGATGCGACAGACATGGAGGATCCGGCTGTCGGCGTCGGGCGTTCAGGCCCTGCGGGATTTTCCGGAGGCGAGGCTTGGCTTTTCCCGCGCCGATTTTGCCGACGACCCGCGGATTGCCGCGCGCCTGCAAGATCTTACCTAGCGACGGAACGCGGCCGCTAGTCGATCCGGGTCAGGCTCCCGCGGAGCCGGTCGCTGCCGCCATCCTCCAGCTCCCTATCGATCTCCGCATGCACTGCCGTCCAGATCGGCAGGGCGGATGACAGCGCCGCCATGCCCGACCCGGTCAGCGTCAGCAGCTTGCCGCGCCGGTCCTTCGGATCGGTCGTGCTTTCGACGAGGCCGCGCCGCTCCAGCACCTTCAGCGCCGCCGTCAGCGTCGTGCGGTCCATCGCCAACAGCGCCGCCACCGACGCCATGCTGGCCGGGGAGGGACGATTGAGCGACATCAGCATCGAAAACTGCCCGTTGGTCAGGCCGATCGGCTTCATCGCCTTGTCGAAGCGGCGCGCCAACGCCCGGGCCGCACGCTGCACATGCAGGCAAAGGCATGTGTCGCGCACATGCAGGGTGGTGGAAAAAGGAATCGCATCGGGGTTTGACAGCATGCGCCGACTATGTTGATATCAATGTATTGTGTCAAGCAGGAGGAGGCTCGAGGCATGGATGTCACCCAGACCAAGGCAAATCCCGTCGTTTCCGAAGCGGAGTGGCTAAAGGCCCGCCAGGAACTGCTGGTGCTCGAAAAGGAGGAGACGCGGCTACGCGACCGGGTGCGGGCCGCGCGGCGTGCGCTTCCCTGGGTTCGGGTCGAGAAGGACTATGTCTTCGACACGCCGCAAGGCAAGCGCCGGTTCGGCGAGCTTTTCGAAGGCCGCAGCCAGTTGCTGCTCAACCATTTCATGTTCGGGCCGGACTGGGAGGCGGGCTGCGTCGGCTGTTCGTTCTTTTCCGATCACGTCGATGCCATGCTGCCGCATCTCAATCATCACGACGTGACCTATATCGCCGTGTCCCGCGCGCCTCTGGAAAAGATCGCCGCCTACAAGCAGCGCATGGGCTGGAAATTCCCCTGGGTTTCCTCGTTCGGCAGCGATTTCAACTTCGATTTCCACGTGTCCTTCACGCCGGACGATCTGGCGAAGGAGACGATCCGCTACAATTTCACCGACCTGCCGCGCGAAGCCGGTCATGACGAACTGCCGGGCATGTCCGCCTTCTACCGCGACCGCGACGGGCAGATCTTTCATACCTATTCCCAGTTCGCCCGCGGCGGCGAGGAAATGTCCGGCACGTTGATGGCGCTCGACCGGGCGCCGCTCGGCCGCAACGAAGGCTCGACCATGGACTTCGTGAAACGCCATGACGAATACGCCAACACGCCGGCCTCCGACCAGTCCTGCTGCCACTGACGCCAAACGTTGATCGGAGGAGGAATGACATGGCGATGCCAATGGCAAGACCGCGCACCGAGCATGACTTCCTGGAGCGTCTTGTCGGCACCTGGGATGTCACGTCGGACATGACCGGCGACAGGCCCTGGGTCGAGGTCGTCCGGTCCCTGCACGGGATCTGGTATCTGGCGGAAGCGTCCGGCGCCGTGCCCGGCGGAGGGCAAGCCACCACGGTACTCTCGCTCGGCTTCGATGCCGGCAAGGGCAGATATGTCGGCACCTGGCTCGGCTCGATGATGGACTATCTGTGGTTCTACGAGGGCGAGGTCGAGCCGGATGGCCGGACGCTCAGCCTCTACACCACCGGTCCTGCCTGCGCCGGCGAGGGCATGGCCGATTACCGCGAGCAGATCACGCTCCTGGACGACGACGTCCGTGTCTTCCGGTCGAGCATCAGGCAACCGGACGGAAGCTGGCGCCCCTTCATGCAGGCCGATTACCGCCGCAGGGCAGAGGCCTGATCCGCGCAATCAAACGGGAGGAGAATATCATGTTGCAGACTGTATCGCAGGCGAGGTCGCAGACCCACGGCAAGTTTATCTGGTGCGAGCTGATGACGTCCGACACCGCCGCTGCCGGCGCGTTCTACCGGACGGTGCTGGGCTGGGAGATCACCGAGATGCCCATGCCTGGTGCGGCCGCGGACGCGCCTCCCTATTCCGTCTTCGGCGTCCCCGGCGAAGCGGGCGGGGTTGCCGGCATGATGACGTTTCCTCCGGACCTGGAAGGCAAGCTGCCGCCGAACTGGACGGGCTATGTAGCCGTCGACGACGTCGATGAAACGGTCCGCGCCGTCGGCGCCGCCGGCGGAAGGGTTCAACGGCCGGCGCAGGACATTCCCGAGGTCGGGCGTTTCGCCGTCATCGCCGATCCGCATGGCGCCGTCCTTTGCGTCATGACCCCCATTCCGCGGGAGAACCCGCCGGCCGAGCCCGCACCGGATGCGCCGGGCACGCTCGGTTGGAGCGAGCTCTATGCCGGTGAGGTGCACGAGGCATTCGACTTTTACGCCTCCATCTTCGGCTGGACGCTCGACCATGACATGGACATGGGGGACATGGGGATCTACCGGATCTTCGCCCATCAAAGCCGGGCGACCGGCGGCATGATGACCAGGCCGCCGGAAGTGCCGATGGCCTGCTGGAGCTACTATTTCAACACGGACGCCATCGATGCCGCCATCGCGCGGCTGACAACGGCTGGCGGTTCGGTGGTGCATGGACCGATGGAAGTCCCCGGCGGGTCCTGGATCGTCCAGGCAACCGACCCGCAGGGCGCCCATTTCGCGCTGGTCGCGCCAAAACGGTAATCATCGCCTGAAAGGCGGGTGCAGGCCCGCCTTTCAGTGTCTCGTCCCGGCCTCGCGTGCGGGGGATGAGATCTCAATGGGGCAGCGGCCGCTCGTTTGCCGCATCGTAGACGCGCACCGCGCCGGACATTCTGCCCGACCAGCGGTCGCCGGAGGCGGCGACGGCTGCGCTGCGCAGATGGGCCTTCAGCGAAGCCTCGTCCAGCCAGCGCTCCACCACCAGCATCCGGCCCTCGGCCTGGTCGGAGACCGAGACCGAATAGGACATGCAGCCGCTGTCGGCCCGGACGCTTGGATCGATGCCGGCGATGTCCTCAAGGAAGGTCTGCGTATCGGTGGGCGCGACCGTCACCTGTCCGAGCACGATGATCAAGTTTGTACTCACGTGACGATCAGCACGATCTTGCCGCGGATATGGCCTTGTGCGGCCCGCTCATGCGCCGTGCGCGCCTCCGCCAGCGGGAAATGGCTGTCGATGGCCACCCGGATCCGGCCCTCGTTAAGCAGCGGACCGAGCTCCGCCAACTGGGCGCCGCTGGAGCGGACCTGGGTCGTCGAGACTGTGACGCCCCGCGTCTTTGCCTCTCCGGTGTCGACGAAGCCGAGCGGAAACACCGGAAACAGCGCGCCGCCGCGGGTGATGACAGGCAGGAACCGCGACGTGCCGGGCCCGCCCAGCGTATCGAGGACGAGATCGAGGTCGCGCGCCACGTCCTCTGGCGCCGTCTTGGTGTAGTCGATGAAGTCGTCGGCGCCGAGGTCGCGCAGAAACGCCTCGTGGTCGGTCGAGGCGACGGCGGTCACATGCGCGCCCTTGAGCTTGGCGACCTGGACGCCGAAATGGCCGACGCCGCCGGCCGCGCCGTTGACCAGCACCCGCTTGCCGTCGAGCGGCACCGGCCGATGCCTGTCGGCCTGTAGCGGATTGGCTTCGTCATGGCCGAGCGCGACCAGGAATTGCCATGCCGTCAAGAGCGACATCGGCGCGGCGGCGGCCTGCGCGTGGTCGATGCCTTCCGGCTTTCGTGCCAGGTGGGCGGCCGGCGCTGCGACATACTGGGCGTAGGCGCGGCTTTCGCCCATGCTGGGAAAGCGCACCATGCCGAACACCGCATCGCCAGCGGCGAATTCGGTGACGTCGTCCCCGACCGCTTCGACGACGCCGGACACGTCCGTCCCGAGGATCAGCGGAAACGAAAGCTTCGGCTGCCATTCCGGTGGAAGCGCCTTGTAGCCGTCGCGCAGATACCAGTCGGGAGGGTTGATGCCGACCGCATGGACCCGCACCAGAACCTCGCCGGCCTTCGCCGTGGGCTTTGGCGCATCCTCGTAGACAAGCACCTCCGGGCCGCCGAACGCGTGGCTCTGTACCGCCTTCATCATCTGGGTTGGCATCTCTTTATCCTCGCTGGAAACCGTGCTACCGAGAACGGAGCAGTGCTCCATATAAACGGAACAGTGCTCCGTTTGTCAAGGGAGCCTTATGCGCGCCGACGCCAGGAAGAATTATGACCTGTTGCTCTCCGCAGCCCGCGAGGTCGTCGCAGAGCAGGGCGCCGACGCCTCGCTGCGCGACGTGGCGCGTCGTGCGGCGGTTGGGCTCGGCACGCTCTATCGCCATTTTGCGACCCGCGAGGCCCTGCTGGACGCGCTCTTGCGGGCCTGTTTCGACGAGCTGACGGTGTTGGCGGGCGAGCTCGAACGGGCCGATGCGGCGGACGCGGCGCTGGTCTCCTGGTTGCGCGAGGCGGTGACCGTGGCGCGCAACTATCGCGGCGTCACGGAAGCGATGATGGCGGCCATCGCCGATCCGCAATCGGCGCTGCACGAAAGCTGCGTGACCATGCGCGCCGCCGGCACGGCACTGCTTTCCCGTGCGCAAAGCCTGAATCTCGCCCGGCCGGACATGGACGGCACGGAGCTTTTCGCGCTGGTCGGTGCCCTGGCGTGGCTCGGAGACCAGCCGTCGCTGGCGCCGCGGGCGGATCACCTGTTCGACATCATTGCCGGCGCCATTCTGGTCGATCGTTCCGGGGTGCCGGCCGGGCAGGGCGGCTGACGATACGTCTCGACCGCGCGTGTTGAACCGGCGGCGGCGGGCGCTATGTTGCGCCGATGATCTCATGCCGCGTTTCCCGACACCATGCCCGACACTTTCGCTGACCTTCGCCGCGCGCTGCAAAGGCTGGAGCGGGGCCGCGATGCCTGGTCGCTGCGCTGGCAGGCGCTGCTCGCCATGGTCGACCTCGCCATCCTCGCCTTCTTCCTGCTCGGGCCGTACCTGCGTTCCAGCCCCAATTATCTCATCATCGATTACGGGGTCGCCCTGTGGATCCTGGCGGAGATGACGGCGCGCGCCATGGCAGCGCCAAGCCTGAAGGTCTGGGCCGGGCGGGCCATGAACTGGATCGACGTCATCGTTCTCGCCACCCTGCTGTTTCCGGACCTCCTCTTCAATTTTGCCTTCCTGCGGGTCATGCGGCTCTGGGCGATCGGCAACAGCCCGCTGTTGAAGCAGGTCCTGCGCAAGGCCGGCTATGCGCACCTGCAGGAGGCGGTAAAGGCAGTCATCAACTTCCTCGTCTTCCTGTTCGTCGTCACGGGCTTCGTTTATACGAGCTTCTTCTACGATCGCGAGGGAGGCGAAGGCTTCGTCGACGCGCTCTATTTCACGGTTGCGACGGTCACCACCACCGGCTTCGGCGACATCACGCTGCCCGGCACGCTCGGCAAGCTCACCTCCGTCGTCACCATGATCATCGGCATCTCCCTGTTTGTCCGCCTCGCCCAGGCCATCGTGCGGCCGCTCAAGGTCCGGTTCCCCTGTCCGCGCTGCGGGCTGCAGCGGCACGATGCCGACGCGGTCCATTGCAAGGCCTGCGGCGAAGTTCTCAACATACCCAACGACGATCCTTAAGGCTCGGCTGACCGCGCGGGATTGCGCGCGAGGGGCGGCCGTTGTAAGCGCCGGGTAACCTATGCCCGTTTGCGAAGGAGTTCTCCATGGCTGCCGATGACGATGAATACGTATATGACGAAGCGACCGGAGACTGGCGCCCGGCTTCTGAGATCGCCGCTGCCAAGGCCACAGCGATGGCAGGCGTGGTCGATGCGTCCGGCAACGCGCTGAAGGACGGCGATTCCGTCACCCTCATCAAGGACCTCAAGGTCAAGGGCGCCGGCCAGACCCTGAAACAGGGCACCGTCATCAAGTCGATCCGCCTGACCGACAATCCGGAAGAAATCGATTGCCGCCACGACGCCATCAAGGGTCTCGTGCTGCGCACGGAGTTCGTCCGCAAGCGCTAGGCCAAGCTTTTAGCATGCCCGCTGAAAGGGCAAGGGAACTTAAGGATTGGCCTTGAGGTAGGCGATGACGTCGTCGATCTCGCTCTGGCTCCACAGGCCCCAGAAGCGCATCGCCGTGCCTGGCACCTTTCGCTTCGGGCTGTAGAGAAATTCGCTGAGGGCCGCCTCGTCCCAGACGAGCCCCGCGGCCCCGGCCTCCGTCATGGCCTGCGAATAGGAAAAGCCGGCAATGCTCGCGGCCTTGCGGCCGACGACGCCCTTCAGCGTCGGCCCGAAGCGGTTGGCGTCGCTGTCGACCACATGGCAGGATCTGCAGGTCTGGAAGACACGCTTGCCATGGGCAAGATCCGCCGCCGCCGCAGCCGGCGCAAGGATCGGCAGGAGCAGGGCGTGGCTGGCGGCCAGAAGCACGAGAGACGCGGCGTCCACATTGCCGCCGCGACGCTCGTTGCGGACCCCCGCCATGCGGTTCACCGCTTCAGGCTGCCGAGAATGCCGCGCACCAGCGCCCTTCCGACCTGGGTCGCGACGGTCCGCGTCACGCTCTTCAGCGCCGCTTCCACCAGGGTTTCGCGCTGGTAGCCGGCGCGGGCGGCGGGGCGTCCGTTGCCCCGCTCGCGCGGCTCGTCGTCCTTGTCCCCGAAGCCGGGCAGCGTCCAGCCACTGGTGTCGCCCGATCCCGCCGGTGGCGAAGGTGCAAGCTCGTCCTGCGCCTTTTTGGCAGCAGCCTGCTTGGCCGCCGCGCCGGCGCGGGCGGCGAGCATCTCGAAGGCCGATTCCCGGTCGAGGTCCTCGTCGTAGACGCCGAGCACCGGGCTGCGGTCCATGACCGCCTGCCGTTCCGCGTCGGTGAGCGGCCCGATTCGTCCGGAGGGCGGCCGGATCAGCGTGCGCTCGACGATTGAAGGCGCGCCCTTGCCCTCGAGCGTCGATACCAGCGCCTCGCCGGTCGAAAGATTGGTGATCGCCGTCGCGCAGTCGAAATCGGGATTGGGCCGGAACGTATCGGCGGCGGTCTTTACCGCCTTCTGCTCGCGCGGCGTATAGGCACGCAGCGCATGCTGCACCCGGTTGCCGAGCTGCGCCAGCACGGTTTCGGGCACGTCGAGCGGATTCTGGGTGACGAAATAGACGCCGACGCCCTTGGAGCGGATCAGCCGCACCACCTGTTCGATGCGCTCCAGCAGCACCTTCGGCGCGTCGTCGAACAAGAGATGCGCCTCGTCGAAGAAGAACACCAGCTTGGGCTTGTCGGGGTCGCCCACTTCCGGCAGCTCCTCGAACAGCTCGGAAAGCAGCCAGAGCAGGAAGGTGCCGTAAAGCCTCGGGTTCATCATCAGCTTGTCGGCCGCAAGAATCGAGATCTGGCCGTACCCGGTGTTGGGATTGACCCGCATGATGTCGGTGATCTTCAGCGCCGGTTCGCCGAAGAAGTGCTCGGCACCCTGCTGCTCGAGGATCAGCAGCCCGCGCTGGATCGAGGCGACGGAGGCCTTGGAGATCAGCCCGAATTCCTTCGACAGCTCGCTCGCATTCTCCGCCATGTAGTTGAGCAGCGAGTTGAAGTCCTTGAGGTCGAGCAGCGGCAGCCCGGCCTTGTCGGCAAGCTTGAAGGCGATGTTGATGACGCCTTCCTGCGGTTCGGAGGCATCCATCAGGCGCGACAGCAGCAGCGGTCCCATTTCCGCGATGGTGGTGCGGACCCGGTGGCCCTTTTCGCCGAAGATATCCCAGAAGATCACCGGGAAATTGTCGAATTCGTAATCGGCAAAACCGATTGCCTCGGCGCGCTTGGCGAGAAAGTCCTTCGGCTCGCCCTTCGCCGCGACGCCCGACAGATCGCCTTTGATGTCGGCCGCGAACACCGGCACGCCGGCCTTCGAAAAGCCTTCCGCAAGCACCTGCAGGCTGACCGTCTTGCCGGTGCCGGTAGCCCCGGTGACGAGGCCGTGCCGGTTGCCGAACTTCAGTTCCAGGTATTCAGCCTTGTTCAGAGTATCGTCGGGCTTGCGGCTGCCGCCGATGAAGAGTTTTCCCGTGTCGTCCATGCAACCATGCCCTCCTGCCAGCGTTTCCCAGAAGGTTATAGGGTGAGCTGCAAGCGGCGGCAACGGGGCTGCGTCCCGAGCCGGCGCTAGGCTGGAGCTGGGTATGGACATGACAATGATCGATGCAACCGCCTCTCTCGGCGAGGGGCGCGATGAGGGACGTGGGCGCGAGGCCGAATCGCCATCGGAAATCCCCGCCAAGGGGATGAAGGACGTCTTCTGGCGGATCTACGCGTCCATCGCCGACGACCGCGTGCTGCTCATTGCCGCGGGCGTCACCTTCTACCTGCTGCTGTCGCTGTTCCCCACCGCAACGGTGCTGGTCTCTCTTTACGGCGTGTTTTCCGATCCGGCCGCGATCGTCGACCGCATCAATTTTCTCAGCACCGTCATGCCGGCGGATGCGCTGAACATCTTCCTCGACCAGTTGCGGGCGCTCACCTCCGAGCGGAATACAACCCTGTCGCTCGGCATCATCTTCGGTGTCCTCTTGGCGCTGTGGAGCTCCAACAGCGGCATCAAGGCACTTTTCGAGGCCATGAACGTCGCCTATGGCGAAAACGAGAAGCGCAGTCTCGTGCGCCTTAACCTTATTTCGCTGGCCTTTACCTTCGGCGCGCTGCTGATCGCCGTGATCACGATCATCTTCATGGGCGTCGTTCCGGCCCTGCTGAAATACCTCTGGCTGGACGCATGGACCGAAATCATCATCCGCATTGCGCGCTGGCCGCTGATGATGGTCTTCGTCGGCGCCGGCATCATGGCGCTTTACCGCTTCGGTCCAAGCCGCGAGCCGGCAAGGCTCGGCTGGATCACCTGGGGCGCGGTCTTTGCGACGGTGTTCTGGATGATCGCATCGCTGGGCGTCACCTACTACCTGTCCAACATCGCGGATTACAATGCCACCTACGGCACGCTTGGCGCGCTGGTCGGCTTCATGGTCTGGACCTGGGTCTCCGTCATCATCGTCGTCATCGGCGCCGAGATCAATGCCGAGCTCGAGCACCAGACGACGCGCGATTCGACGACCGGCCGCCCGAAGGAAATGGGTAGCCGCGGCGCTCATATGGCAGATACAATCGGCGAGGCGTCGGGCCCCTGATCCGGAACCGCGCAGGGGAATGCGTCGACCTGCATGAGAGCGTCACCGTCACTGCATAAAGGATGATTGCGCTGACTGGCCGACATGCCTATCCCTTCGGGCAGGCCTGTTGGCTTCGGCCGCGACCCCGTGTATTACGTTGACGTTAACGTCAGATTTCCGAGGAGAATCGTCCCATGAACGAACTGGTATCCCGCGTCGCCGACAAGGTGGGTCTTGCGCCCGACGTCGCGGAAAAGGCGATCGGCATGATGCTGGGCTTCCTCCAGCGCGAAGCCGATGACGGTGCCGTTGCGAAGATGATCGCGGCCATTCCCGGCGCGCCGGAACTGGTGGCCAAGTTCAATGGCGAAGGTGCCGGCGGCGGTGGTCTGCTGGGCGGCCTGATGGCAAGCTTCGGCGGCGGCGTCATGGCGCTCGGCCAGCAGCTGATGAGCCAGGGCCTCGGCATGGGCGAGATCACCGGCCTTGCCAAGGAAACCATGGCGGTTGCCCGCGAGCACGCCGGCGACGAGACCGTCGACCAGGTGGTCGCATCGGTTCCCGGACTGTCGCAGTTCGTCTGAGCCCGTCCTGAATAAAAGGGGCCGCCGGTGAAATGCCCGGCGGCCCCTTTTTCTTTAGCCTGATGTCGCCGCGGACAACGTTACAAGGCGCTGAGCGTCAGATGCGGTGTCCCGTTAGAGGTCCGGCGCACAGATATTCCGTTGAGATCGACCGTGCTCCTGACCACCTGGCGCATGTTGGAAAAACTGTCGAAGGTGACGGTATCGACCGGCTCGTCGAACCGGACAGAGACGGCGTAGTGCGCGCCCGAAGACGACAGAGCTTTGATTTCGCCCTTGAAGGCCTGCCCCAGATATCGCCCCTGGACCCTCTGGTGCAGATGGAACGGCACGGGCGAAGCCTTGGCCAGCTGCGCGGACAAGGTGTTCCAGTCGCGCGCTCCGTTCTGGCGGGCAACGAGCTCCAGCGCCTGTCGATGGCTGAACACCGCACCGCCGGTCTCAAGCGCCCGCCTTAAGGTTTTGGCCTGCGCCTTGGCCTCGGCTAAGGTCCTGACGGTCATGAAGAACTCCCCACGAGTTTGAGCCCGATACCGGCGTATCCGCGGCGCTTGAGGGCGCCGGCAAGTGCCAGTGTTGCGATGAATGCCGTGACGCTATCGGCCAGCGGGAAGGCAAACCAGATGGCGTCCGCACCCAGCATGGCCGCCGTCCCTGCGACCAGCACGGGCAGGAGCACAAACGGCTTGATCATGGTAAGCAGGGCCGCCCGCGCGGGTTGGCCGATGGCCTGGAAATAAAGCCCAAGCACAAGAACCGGTCCGGACAACAGATAGATCGCCGTCATCGGCCGGAGCATGCGGCCGACCTCGCCGATTACTTGCCGATCGTCCACAAACGCTGCCCCGATGACCGTGCCCATGCTACACAGGATGACCTCGACGGCGAGACAATAGCCGAAGGCCGTCGCCGCCGCGATCCGTAGAACCGCATCCGAGCGGGTGTAGAGACGCGCGCCGACATTGTTGCCGACGATGCTCTGCATCGCCATGGCGATCGCCATCATCGGCAGGAAGGCAAAACCGAACACGCGGGTCACGATCCCGTAGGCGGCAAGGCTCCCGGCGTAATCGGTGCTGCCTCCGAGCCGGAGCGCCAGAACCACGCTGGCCGATGACAGCGCCATGCCGATGAAGCCCAGGCTGATCGGGGCGCCAAGCGACGCGATCCGCCGCCATCCGCCGGTCCAGCGGGCCCGCCAGAGAGTGCCAAGCGGCATCATGCCTCCGATGTAAGGCCGCAAGACCGACAGAAGCGCCAGCCCCATCGCCTGCGCCAGCACCGTGCCGATTGCCGATCCGGCGATACCGAACGCCAGCCACCCGACCAGGACGCAGTTGAGGAGGATATTGGTGAGCGTCACCCCGAGCGACAGGAGCGCCATGTTTCCTGCCTGTCCCTCGTTTCTCCAGGCATCCGCATGGATCCCCAGCAGGAATTGCACCGGCGTCGCGAAGGTGGTGATCGCCAGGAAGGTCCACACCATCTCGGCAACCGGTCTGTCGGAGCCCGCAAGACGCAGGGCGAAATCCCAGCCCCCCGCACAGAAGACAAGGATCAGCAGAAAAGCGATCGCCAGAGCAAGTCCATGCGCACCGACAAACGTCATGCCGGCGGCAGCATGGTCGCCGGCACCAAGCTGGCGGGCGAGCAGGCTCGACATGCCCCCGCTCACAAGCGTCGAAAGGGCGATCGTCAGCATCAGGACCGGAAAGCCTATGCCGACGGCGGCCATGGCGTCAGGCCCGACGAAATGCCCGAGAAACACGGCATCAATGATCCCGAGCATGCCGTTCATCAGCATGATGGCGATCATCGGCAGGGCGGTCGCGGCAAAGATAGTGCCTGGGGCGGCAGTCAGAAAACGGTTTTCGGGTGATTGTCGTTCAGACATCACTCACTCCTCAAAAGAGGCATCTCGACTGTGATGGGAGCCTGCATTGCCACCATCGAAATGCTTCGAGGGTGAGAAGGGTATGCGACATGCCGGGCTTCACCGTGACTTGCGTCTGCAGGCGGCAGGTGCTCGGAACCTGCGCAAGAAACAACAGTAAACTGAGCGAGTGTCAACAGAAGAGTATCGGGAGAGCAAGCAACGTTCTGGGAACGGCTCCCGTCTGCCAATCAGCGCAGCACGTCGCGCAGCCGCGGCGCGGCAAAATCGAGAAAGCGCCGCATCTTAAGCGGCATCTGACCCCGCGCCACATGCACCAGGCTGACCGGAACCGGATCCGGCTCGAACGCCTCGAGGACGAGCTGCAGCCGCCCGGCGTCGATCGCCTCGGCCGCCTGGTAATGCAGCACCCGCGCCACGCCCACATGCCGCATCGCCGCTCGAATGGCGGCCTCCGCCGTCGTCACCGACAGCCGGGGCGTCGGCCTGAACACGATCGGCGCTTTCGTACCGGTCGCCGCAAATCTCCACTCGGCCATCGAGGCGGGGCCTTCGAAGGTGATGCTTGGCAGCGTCGCGAGCGCGTCGACGCTTTCAGGTGTTCCGTGCGCGGCCAGCAGCTCGGGGCTCGCGCAGAGCACGATGCGCATCGAACCGACGGTCGTCGCGATCATCGTGCTGTCGGCTAGGTGGCCGATCCGCACCGCCATGTCCACGTGCCCCTCGAGCATCTGCACATTGCTGTCGACCAGCAGCAGCCGGACATTGATTTCGCTGAACAGGTCGAGAAAGTCGGTAACGACAGGCAGCACGTGCAGCTGGCCGAACTGCACCGGGGCAGTGATCACCAGTTCGCCCTTGGGCGTCCTGAACTCGCCGGCGGCCTCGCGTTCCGCCTCCTCGACATCGGCGATGATCCGCCGCGCCGAGGCGAGATACGTCGTGCCGGCGTCCGTCAGGCTGAGCTTGCGGGTCGTGCGCACCAGAAGCGTTGCCCCGAGCGCCTGTTCGAGATCGGAGATCTTTCGCCCCACGGTCGTCACCGGCATGCCGCGACGGCGGGCGGCAGCGGAAAAACTGCCGGCGTCCGCGACATCGATCAGCAGCCCCATCGCCTCCAGGCGGTCCATGGATATCTCCACATTTCGGATAGGTGATAGCCGATCATGCCGCATTATCCCGGAATATGAAATGCTCCATATTCTCCCTGCAGAGCCACACAGGGGAGAATGATCATGTCCTACGGGTTCCTCGATATTGCCGTCACGCCCAGCGTCCGCGCCGCCCAGGCCGAAATGGGCGCCGATGGCGTGTGGACGGATTTTCAAGGTCACCGCGAATTCGACCGGTTCACGCAGGGCGAAAAGGCCTTCATCGCCGAGCGCGACAGCATCTACGTCGCCTCCGTGTCGGAAACCGGCTGGCCCTATGTCCAGCATCGCGGCGGACCCAAGGGCTTCCTCAAGGTGATCGACGATACCACGCTCGCCTTCGCCGATTACCGCGGCAACCGGCAGTACATCAGCACGGGCAACTGGGCGGCCAACGACCGCGCCTGCCTGTTTCTGATGGATTACCCGCACCGCGCCCGCCTGAAGATCTATGTCCATGTCGAAAGGCTGGGGATCACCGACGACGCGGCGCTCACCGAAGCCGTGACCGACGGCGCGTACAAGGCGAGGATCGAACGCATCTTCCGGCTGCGGCTGGCGAGCTTCGACTGGAACTGCCAGCAGCACATCACCCCGCGCTTCAGCGAGGAGGAGGTCGTCTCGGCGGTCAACCCGCTGCGCGAGCGCCTTGCCCGGCTGGAAGCGGAAAACGCCGAATTGCGGTCACGGCTGGGACAGCCGACATAAGGAGAACTTACCGGTTCAGACCTAAGCGGAAGACTTCCCCGACAAGTGATGCAGCGCCTTGAAAAAAACGTTGACTTTCATCGGCGCCAGGCGCATGCGCTTTTTTCAGAGGGACGGCCGACCGGGCGTCCCTTCTTTCAAAGGACAATCGAGATGAACCCCGACAGTCGAAGTTCGACGTCAACAGATAGACCTGTCACTTCGGGGCTCTGATCCGTTCTCTGGGATACGCGCTCCGAGGACCTGATGGTCCGGAAAAGGAGCCGTCATGCTGCGTATCCATGCCTATGACAACGACCGCCTTGTGTCCGCCACGATCGACCCTCCGGTTGACGGCGCGCCCGGCATTGTCTGGTACGATCTCGTCAATCCGACCTCTGATGAAGAGCGTCTCGTCGGTTCCCGGCTCGGCATTGCCGTGCCGACCATGGACGAGATGGAAGACATCGAACTGTCGGCCCGGCTCTATCAGGAGGACGGGGCGGAGTTCATGACCATGACGGTGCTGACCCGCCCGGATGCCGGCACGCCGCACAAGGTGCCGGTCAGCTTCATCATCAAGGGTCAGGCGCTCGTCACCGTCCGCTATTCCGAACCGCGTCCGTTCGACGCCTTCATGGCGCGCGCCCGCAAGCCGAACGGCATCGGCATCCATTCGGCTTCCGGCGAACTCATCATGTCGGGCCTGATCGAAGCGATCATCGACCGCATGGCCGACACGCTCGAGCGACTCGGCAACGAGATCGACCAGATTTCCCGCGAGGTTTTCGAGGCCAAGGCCGAAAAGGCCAACAACAAGACGCGCGACCTGCAGGAACTGATCCGCGCCATCGGCCAGAAGGGCGAGTTCATAACGGTGACGCGGGAAAGCCTCGTCAGCGTCTCACGCGTCGTTGCCTATTATGCGGCGCTCGATGGGGTCGACCGCAAGCTTTCGAAGGAACTGCGCCAGCGGCTGAAGCTCCTGCAGCGGGACGCCACCTCGCTTGGCGATCACTCCGCTTTCCTGTCCAGCAAGATCAATTTCCTGCTGGATGCGACGCTAGGCCTGATCAATCTGGAGCAGAACCAGATCATCAAGATCTTTTCCGTCGCCTCGGTGGTCTTCCTGCCGCCGACCTTGGTTGCCTCGATCTACGGCATGAACTTCGCCTACCAGCCGGAGCTGCAATGGCATTACGGCTATCATCTGGCGATCGTTCTGATGATTGTCTCGATGGCGCTGCCCTATCTCTATTTCCGGCGCAAGGGCTGGCTGTAGAAGAGCGACACGAAGCCGTCAGCCCGACGGCTTCGTCAGTTCGCGCACCAGGCTCACATAAAGCGTGATCATCTGCTCCGTTGCGGCAATCAGCTCCGCATTGCTGGCGATTTCCGTCCAGAAGCCGGTCTGATTGAGCCACTCCACGTCCTCCATCAGGCGCTGGACCGTTTCCTCGTGGCGTTTGACGCGTTCTTCGGGTTGCATGGTTCTCTCCTGTTGTCCGCGCAAGGGTAGCGCGCAAGCCGCGAAAGCCAAGGGCACAAAGCAGGAGAGCGTTGCGGTCGGACGCGGGAGAGGTGGGCGGCATGAGCGAGAAGAAGACGTGCCGGCACGATGGCGCACGCGGCCTTAGAGCCGCATGCGTGCGGAAAGGGGCGGAGCGGGAGAAGGGGGAAAGCGGGAGGATCGCTAGGCGGGCAGATCCTCCCGGGGTGCTGTCGATCCGTCGATCGGCGGCGAGGAGAGACGTAAAAGCCCAAGCTTGCCCCGCCATGGATGAGAATATGCGAATAAACTGACGAAAGTCAGGTGGTTGGCGCGGCACGAGGCGGGCGCGCGCAACTGCCGCGCGCCCGCCTCGAGTAAATGATCTCAGCGATCCCATTGCGGTGCAAGGTGTGCCGGGTTGACGATCCGGCCATCGGTGCGGGCAAGACCGTGCACCGCCTGCATCTCCTCGGGCGATAGCTCGAAGTCGAAGATGTCGAAGTTTTCCGCAAGCCGGCTTTCCGTCGCCGTCTTCGACAGTGCGATCACGTCCCTCTGGCTCACGGCCCAGCGCAGCACCACCTGGGCGGCCGTCTTGCCATGCTTGGCGCCGATCTCCTTCAGCACCTCGTCCTTCGGCACGGCGCCGTCGGCCATCAGGTAGTAGGCGGTGATCGACATGCCGCTGTCGTGCGCCGTCTGGATCACCTGTGTCTGGTCGAGATAGGGGTGGTATTCGATCTGGTTGTTGACCACGGGCGCATCCGAAAGCCGCACGGCTTCTTCCATCAGGGCGGTCGAAAAGTTGGAGACGCCGATGTTCTTGACCTTGCCCGCCTGGCGCAGCGCATTGAGCGCTCCCATCCGGTCGGCCAGCGGCATTTCGCTCTGCGGCCAGTGCAGGAGCAGGAGGTCCACATGGTCTGTCTTCAGCTTCTGCAGGCTCTCGTCCACCGAGGCGATGAAGGCGTCATGCCCGACCCGGTCGACCCAGACCTTGGTGGTGAGAAAGATCTCGTCGCGAGGAATGCCGGTCGAGGCGATCGCCTCGCCGACGGCCGCTTCGTTCTTGTAGATCTGCGCCGTGTCCACGTGGCGGAAGCCGAGCTTCAGCGCCTTGGGCAGGATGGCGTGGACATCGGCATCGGGCATCCGGAAGGTGCCGAAGCCGAGGGCGGGAATGTTGGCGCCATGAGCGTGGATGGTGTGCATGGAAGAACTCCTTTGGGAGAGGCCCGGACGCATGCCGGGCAGGAAAGAGGCCCTCACTAGATGGGCCTCCCCAAGGATCGATCAAGCCGAAACTCGGCTTTGGCTCAGACGAGCGGCGGGTTGAGCAGCGCAAACCCCGCCTGCCGCTGGTAGGGAAAATGCGGGTAGGGCGCCGTCACGGCGCTCGCCGCATCGAGCCTTGCGATCTGCTCCGCGGTCAGCGACCAGCCGACGGAAGCGAGGTTCTGGCGCAGCTGGTCCTCGTTGCGGGCACCGATGATGACCGACGACACTGTCGGGCGCGACACCAGCCAGTTGATCGCCACCTGCGGCACCGTCTTCTCCGTCTCGGCGGCGACCATCTCCAGCGCATCGACGACCCGGTAGAGATGCTCGTCTTCGACCGGCGGGCCGAACTCCGCCGTTTCGTGCAGCCGGCTGCCGTCGGGAATCGGCTTCGACCGGCTGATCTTGCCGGTCAGGCGGCCCCAGCCGAGCGGGCTCCAGGCCAGCGCGCCAAGCCCCTGGTCGGCTCCGAAAGGCATCAGGTCCCATTCGTAGTCGCGCCCCAGCAGCGAGTAATAGACCTGATTGGCCACATAGCGGGTCCAGCCGTGCTTCTCGGCGGCGGCAAGCGATTTCATGATCTGCCAGGAGGAGAAGTTGGACACGCCGATATAGCGCAGCTTGCCCGCCTTCACGAGCTGGTCGAGGGTCGAGACCACCTCTTCGACCGGCGTCGATGCATCGAAGGCATGCAGCTGGAAAATGTCGATATGGTCGGTGCCGAGCCGCTTCAGCGAGGCCTCCACCGCCGAGATCAGCCGCGACCGCGACGAGCCCCAGTCGTTCGGGCCGTCGCCGGTCGGCAGCGAAGCCTTGGTCGAGATCAGCACGTCGTCGCGACGGCCTTTGATCGCCTGGCCCAGCACCTCTTCCGATGCGCCGTTGGAATAGACGTCGGCCGTGTCGAAAAGGGTGACGCCGGCCTTAAGGCAGAGGTCGACCAGCCGGCGGGCTTCCTCGACATCGGTGGTTCCCCAGTGGCTGAACAGCGGGCCGGAGCCGCCAAACGTGCCGGCACCGAGGGACAGGACGGGGACCTTCAGTCCCGATGCGCCGAGATTGCGATAGTCCATGGCATAGCTCCTTTGGTCGGATTAGCGGGCGGAGGCGGTGGATTGCATGCGGGCCTGCCTGCCCGCCTGGCGCCGTTCGCCCTGCATGGCGATCAGCGCGACGACGATGGCCGCGGCCGGGAAGATGGCCGACACGTAAGGCACGCCGGCAAGTCCGGGTCCGTGGCTGATGGCGGTTCCGCCGGCCCAGGCGCCGAGCGCATTGCCGAGGTTGAAGGCGGCGATGTTGAACGAGGAAGCGAGCTGCTCGCCGGCCCCTTGCGCCTTGCCGAGCACCCACATCTGCAGCGGTGCGACGGTGGCAAAGCCGGCAAGCCCCAGCAGGCCGACGAAGATCACCGTGGTTGCCGGGGAAAGGAAAGCCACCGGGAAGAGCACGAGGATGACGCAGAGCAGCGCCATGGTGCCGAGCACGGTGGCGCGCAGGTTCCGGTCGGCGAGCTTGCCGCCGATCAGGTTGCCGGCGATCAGCCCGCCGCCGAACACGAGCAGGATCGGCGACACCCAGGTCTGCGGCAGATGCGCGACGTCGGTCAGAAGCGGCGCGATATAGGTAAACAGCGCAAACACGCCGCCATAGCCGAGCACGGTGGTGAGCAGGCCGAGCAGCACCGGGGTGCGCGAGATCGCCTTGAGATCGGCACGCCAGTCGGAAGCTTCGGGCTTGCTCGTCTCGGACGGCAGGAGCAGGGCGATCACCGCAAGCGCTGCGATCCCCACCAGCGACACCGCCCAGAAGGTGGCGCGCCAGCCGTATTGCTGGCCAAGCCAGGTGCCGAACGGCACGCCGAGGATATTGGCGACGGTCAGGCCGGTAAACATCACGGCGATCGCCGAGGCGCGCTTGTCGGGCGCCACCAGTTTCGTGGCAACCACCGAGCCGACGCCGAAGAATGTGCCGTGCGCGAGCGCCGTGACGACGCGCGCCACCATCAGGATGTCGTAGCTGGGGGCGAGCGCGCAGATCGCATTGCCGAGGATGAAGATCACCATCAGCGCGATCAGCACCGTCTTGCGCGGCAGCGTGCCGGTAAGAATGGTCAGCACCGGCGCGCCGACGACGACGCCGAGCGCGTACCCGGAAATCAGCAGGCCGGCAGTGGCGATCGAGACGTGGATGTCGGCGGCCACCTGCGGCAGCAGACCCATGATGACGAATTCCGTGACGCCGATGCCGAAGGCGCCGGCCGTCAGGGCGTAGAGAGCGAGAGGCATGATGCATGTCCTTGGGAGGAAGAGAGTGGATAGAGCGCAATATCGGCGCCTCCCACTTGCCTGTGTAGCCGCATAAGCGGATAATCATTTGTGAAATGAAGTCACAGGTGAGGATGAGGATGTGCGGTGAGGGGCTCCCCTTGTGGGAGGGCGGGGAAGGCCAAGGAGAGGATCTTCGCGGAAAGCGCACGACCTCTTCTCCGCCCTGCGTCGCGCCGCCTCTGCTCCGTGTTGCGGGGCACCACCTCTCGTTCGTGTTGCGGGGCGCCGCCTCTCTTTCGTCATCCTCGGGCTTGACCCGAGGATCCAGAAAGTCGGGACCTTTCCAGCTGTTGGATCTGCCGATCACGATGGATCCTCGGGTCGAGCCCGAGGATGACGCCGTGGGTGTAGTGGGCCTCCATCCTTCCCACGTACCAACCTTCCTCTGGCCGGTTGGGCGCCGCCTCTAGTTTCTGTTGCGTCGCACCACCTCTCCTCCGCGTTGCGTCGCACCACTTTTCCTCCGCGTTGCGTCGCACCACCTCTCTGTCGTCATCCTCGGGCTTGACCCGAGGATCCAGGCCCGGCCAGACAAGGGCAACGAACGATCGTCAGCCGGTGCCCGGAGTAGGAGGCGCCGAGACCGAAAGGAACCGCCATGGACAACCGCGCAGGGGAAATGGAAGTCTTTGCGCTGGCCGCCGAGCTGAAAAGCTTTTCGGCCGCCGGGCGCAAGCTGAAACTGTCGCCGTCTGCCGTCAGCAAGCTCGTCACGCGGCTGGAAGACAGGCTCGGAACCCGGCTTGTGGTTCGCTCGACCCGGACGCTGCAGCTGACCCCGGAAGGCGAGACCTATCTGGCGCGGGCAAGCCGGATCCTCGCCGAGATCGCCGATACGGAAGCCGTGGTGGCGGGCGGTGGGCGCATGCTGCCGCGCGGGCCGCTTTCGGTCAATGCCTCGGTCGGCTTCGGCGAGCGCTATATCCTGCCGCTCGCCGGCGAATTCCTCAAAACTTTCCCGGACGTGCAGCTCGACGTCACCCTGACCGACGACCTGGTGGATGTCATCCGCGACCGGGTCGATATCGCCATCCGCCACGGGCCGCTGCGCGATTCTTCGCTGATGGCCCGCCGGCTGGGGCAAAGCCGGCAGGTCGTGATCGCCTCGCCGGAGTATCTGGAGCGCCAGGGCATGCCGCAGATCCCCGCCGATCTCGACGGCCACAACTGCATCGCCTTCAATTTCCGCCGCTCGCTGGAGGGCTGGCCCTTCCGCGATCCGACCACCGGCCGGGTCGAGGTGCGCATCGTCTCCGGCAACCTCAAGGGCTCGAGCGGCTCGATCATTCACCAATGGTGCCTCGACGGCCTCGGCATCGGCCGCGTCGGACGCTTCCATGTGGAACCGGATATCGCCGCCGGCCGCCTTGTCCCGGTGCTGGAGGCTTACAATCCCGAGGACATCGAGGAGATCCACGCCGTCTATGCCGGTCACGAGCATCTGGCGGTGCGCATCCGCGCCTTCATCGATTTTCTCGCGGCAAGGATCTGAGCCTTGGAGGCGCGCCGCTCAGTCCGCGCTGTCCGTTGCGGCCGATTGCTGCAGGGCCTGGATTTCCTGCGCCACCAGATGCTGCAGCCGCCACAGATTGCGGTCATAGATGCCAAACTCCGCCAGGTGCACGACGGTGTTGTAGAGGTATTCGGCGCCCGAGCCGCGATGGCCGCAGGCCCGCGCCAAAACCGGCGCCACCTCCTCGAGCGGCAGGACCGGGCGCAGGATGCGCGGGCTGTCGCCGCCGACCCAGAAGGTCAGCGCCCGGACGATCTCGCCCTCGCTGGTGCGCACCGGCAACCACCGGAACGTGCTCAGGCTGTCCTGGTGGCTCACCTCGCGGCGCAGCGCGCTGTCGATCTGGGTGCGCTTGTCGTCGTCCGCCACCCGGTAGATCACCCCGTCGCAGCGCCCCCCGCGTGACAGCATCATCATCAGCCCCGGCTGCTGCGGCGAGGCGCGGCCGCGCTCGATCTGCAGCGAGAACGACCTGTGCCAGCCGAAGGCGGTCGCCCGCTTGCGGTCGATGGACTCGAAGCCCGGCTTCCAGATCAGCGAGCCATAGGCGAAGATCCACAGCGGCGCGTCGCCGATCTCGGCCGTCAACCGGTCGCCCAGCGCGGCATAGTCGTCTTCGCTAAGAGGCTGCCAATTGGCGGGAAGCCCGGGGTCGCTTTCCTCCCGGAAGCAAAGCTCGACCAGGTCAGGCGTCAGCGAAAGAGGGTAGGTTCTGGGCATGGGTCCGTGGAAAGTGACGACGAAGGGGCGGATATGAGAGTGCAGCCCGCGCCGCGCCGATGTCAATTTGATTTCGCGCAATGCCGCAGAGCGGCCCAACTGTTCTGTTTGAAAGGCCCCGGCCGGGAAAACCCGCTCGAAAAAACAAGCGAAGAGGAATTGCTGTTGATGCGTTGGTTGTTCATGGGCGTACTGGTCCTCATGGTGGCTCTGATCCTGAGCATTGCCTTTATGAACCATTCGGACCGCCAGTCGGGTGGTCTTGGTCGCCCGGCCGACCAGCAGGTCAGTCCCGGCAGCGACCCGTCCCTGATCCCGCGTCAGCCGCAGCCGTGATGAAGGCCTGACGGGCACGCACAACCTCTACTCCCGCAGCGTGTCGGCAACGAGCGCGTTGGCATGGCCGTGGCCCATGCCGTGCTCCTGCTTGAGCCATGTGACGAGTTCCATGTGCTTCTTTCCGCTCTGAAGGCGGATCAGTTCCTTCCAATCGGCGATCGGACGGCCGTATTTCGCCTCGATGGATGGAAAATAGGATGCAGGACCCTTAACCCCGTCTTGTGCCATGTCGCCTCCCGTCGGCAGCAGTTTTTCAGTGCTTCGGGATAGCACGAAGCCGCCTGCAGTCGCTACCGATGACCTGCGGCACTGGGGCAGAAGACGGCGCCGCCGGCTTATGGGCCCGGAACAAACCCGTCGCCATCAAGTTCCCCCTTCTTCAACCGAACAGGATAATCATCATGCGAGCCTTATCAGCAGTAATCATGGCATGCGCTCTTGGCGTCGCCTCGAGCGCCTCGGCAGCCGAGGAAGACTTCCTGAAGTCGATCGAGGGACAGTGGAGCGGCGGCGGCAAGGTACTGACCAGCATCGGCGGCAGCAATGTCAACGTGTCATGCAAGATGCAGTCCGACGCGCAGGCATCGAGCTTCTCCATGAATGGCACATGCCGTGCGCTGGCCGTCGTCTCGCGCAGCTTCAACGCCAATGTGAAGGCGTCCGGCAACGCCTATTCCGGCAATTATGTCGGCGTCTCCGGCAAGCCGTCGAAGCTGGTCGGCAGCCGCGCCGGCAACACGATCGCCTTCAACGTCACCTGGGCGCAGGCCGAATACGGCGATCGCGACGCCAAGATGACCATCCAGAAGGTGGGTAATGATGGCCTGCGGATCCGCACCATCGACCAGGACCCGAAGTCGGGCAAGTCGGTCGTCACCACCCAGCTCGACCTGAAGCGCCAGTAGAAGTTGGCCCCGAGGGGCGGGAGCGCAGAACCGCTAACCTCGGTGAGTTGCGCTTGGCCGCCGGCGGGAAAATTGACGATCGGCAAATTTCCGGTTGAGCCCGGAATGCCGGGATGATGGTATGGCGCGGTTTCATCCGCGCTTTCCTCATCCCGACGGGCCGTCCATGACGATTTCAGACGCGATCTACCGTCCCTTTGAGACCTGGATACGCCCGCTCGATATCCCGTACACGCCGATGCCCGCGAGCGGGCCGGTTGCCGTTCTCTTGCACATGATGTCGATGTTTCGCGGCGTGCTGATCACCATGGCGCTGTGCTCCATGGTCGTCGAGGCGATCAACCTGACGATCATCTGGGGTCTGTCGGTCATCGTCGATGGCGTCACCACGCAAGGGGTGCAGGCCTTCGTTGCGGAACGGTCGGGGTTTCTGACCTTGCTCGCGGTGCTGATCTTTCCGGTTATGCCGTTCTTCTTCTACGTGAACAACATCCTCAATTCCCACACCGTCGGCATCAGCCTGCCGGTCGCGATCCAGTGGCAGGGGCACCTCGCCGTCGAGCGGCAGGACCTTGCCTTCTTCCACGATCTGTTCGCCGGCCAGGTGGCGTCGCGTCTCGGCCAGGTCGCCAGCGCCGTCCAGCAGCAGATCCTCATCGGCTTCCAGACGGGGCCGCGCTTTCTGCTGCAGATCGCCGGTTCGCTCGCCCTCCTGTTTGCGCTGTCCTGGCAGCTCGCGCTCCCGGTCGTCGTCTGGGTGGTGCTGAACGTGCTCTTCACCATCCGCGTGGTCCCCGATTTCACCGAGCGCTCAAGGCGGTCGGCGCGCCAGAACAGCCTTGTCTCCGGCGCCCTCACGGATCTCTACGGCAATATCCAGATGGTCAAGCAGTTCGCCGCCGAAGATACCGAGGCCGGCGCCCTGCGCGGGATCATGGCAAAGGCGGTGCGCACCCAGCATCACGAACAGCGGATCTATCGCACCACCGAGCTCGTCGTCATCAGCCTCAACATGCTGCTGTGGCTTGTCATGCTGGGGCTGGGTTTTTTCGGAATGTTCGAAGGATTTCTGACGGTCGGCGATTTCGTCGCTACCGTCTACATCCTGCAGCGCCTCTCGGCGGGGTCCTTCACCTTCCTGCAGATGGGCCAGCAGGTCTTCAAGGCGCTCGGCACCATCAAGGATGCCATGCCGGTCATGACCACGCCGCCGACGATTACCGACAGGCCCGACGCCACCGACCTTCGCGTCGACAAGGGCGAGATCCGCTTCGACGATCTCCGCTTTTCCTACAAGACCGGAAGGCCGGTCATCAATGGTCTGTCGCTGACCGTCGGGTCGGGGGAAAAGATTGGTCTTGTCGGTCTCTCGGGTGCCGGAAAGACGACGCTGGTCAATCTGCTGCTGCGCTTCTACGAGCTCGACGCAGGCGCGATCACCATCGACGGGCAGGATATCCGCGCCGTCCGCCAGGCAAGCCTGCGCCGCGGTGTGGGCCTGATCGCGCAGGATGCCGCCCTGCTGCACCGCTCGGTCGGCGACAACATCCGCTACGGTCGCCCCGACGCCTCGCGAGACGAGATCGCGCTGGCGGCAAGCCGGGCGCAGGCCGGTGGCTTCATCGCCGATCTTTCCGACGGCGAAGGGCGCAAGGGTCTTGATGCCTTTGTCGGCGATCGCGGCGTCAAGCTCTCCGGAGGCCAGCGCCAGCGCATCGCCATCGCCCGCGTGCTTTTGAAGGATGCCCCGATCCTGGTGCTCGACGAGGCAACGTCCGCGCTCGACAGCGAAGCCGAGGCGGCGATCCAGGAGCAGCTTGACCAGTTGATGGAAGGAAAGACGGTGATCGCGATCGCCCACCGCCTGTCGACGATCGCACGGATGGACCGGATCGTCGTGCTCGATCAGGGACGCATCGTCGAGGAGGGGACGCCGGACGCCTTGATGGCAGGGGATGGCATCTTCGCCCGCCTGTGGAAGCGCCAGACCGGTGGCTTCATCCCCGGTCGCATCGATTGATGGCACTACGTCTCCTCCGTCATCCTCGGGCTTGACCCGAGGATCCAACCCTGAAGAGCTTCGCACTCATCAGGCGTTTCATCCGGCCTTCGTAGATCCTCGGGTCAAGCCCGAGGATGACGCCCGAGGACGAGGTGACGCCCGCGGGTCAGGTGCCCGTTACCCACTCTCTTGTCTGTAGGAGTGGCTCAAGCCTTAAGCTTTCACCGCCACCAGAAACAGCCGCGGAAAGCGCAGCAGCACGCGCCCGTCCGCCATCGGCGGATAGGCAGCGGCGACGCGGGCCGTGTAGTCGGCCAGAAATGCCTCGTGGTTTTGCGCGCCGGCCGCGTCGAGATAGGGCCTGAGACCTGTGCCCTTGACCCAGTCGACGATCGCCGCGGCATTCGCAAGCGGGTGGTAGTAGACGGTGTGCCAGAGATCGAGGCGCGCCGCCTTGGGCATCAGCGCATCGAAGTAGCGTTGCGGCGCAGGCAGTGGCTGGCGCTTGACCTTGCCACCGGCAAACGCATCCGACCATGGACCGGCAAGCCCGGTCTCCTCCATCAGCGTATGGCTGGGCTCGGTCAGATTGTCCGGCATCTGCACGGCGAGCACCCCGCCGGGCAAAAGGCTGTCCATCAGCCGCGAAAGCACGGCCACATGCTCCGGCACCCACTGGAAGACCGCATTGGCGTAGAGAAGATCGGCCGGCGCGTCGGGCATCCACTGGCCGAGATCCGCTTGGGCGAACCGGCTTCCCGGCATCCGCTGGCGGGCGGCGGCAAGCATGGCCTCGTCGGAATCGACGCCGGTCACATGATCCTTTCCGAACCGCGCAACAAGCAGTTCGGTCGAGTTGCCCGGTCCGCAGCCGAGATCGAAGACGCGCGCAGCGCGATCGAGCGGCACCTGCGCCAGGAGATCGCGCGCCGGGCGCGTCCGCTCGTCTTCGAACTTCACGTACTGCTCGGGGGACCACGCCATTGTCTTCATCCTCTTGGCCGTTTGGCCGGCGATAGCATGCCGCTCCGGTCGCCGCCATGACGGCTGCACCCGCCATCCATCAATTATAATGATGACTCATCTCCAATTCGCGCTTGACCTTGAGGCTGTGCGGTCCTTCATTCACCGCACTTTTTGCCTGAAGGAGAACACTATGCCCGTCGATACAGCGCCCCGCACCGCCACCTGGACCTTCGTGGAAGGGGAGTGGCTGGAAGGCAATCCGAAGCTGATCGGCCCCACCTCGCATGCCATGTGGCTGGGCTCGACGGTGTTCGACGGCGCCCGCTGGTTCGACGGCATCTCGCCCGATCTCGACATGCACTGCCAGCGCGTCAACCGCTCGGCGAAAGCCATGGGCATGACCCCGGTGATGACGGCCGAGGAGATCGAGGCGCTGGCGCTGGAAGGCGTCAAGAAATTCGACGGCAAGACCGCGATCTACATCAAGCCCATGTACTGGGCAGAGCACGGCCTGCCGTTCAGCGTGGTGGCGCCCGATGCCGAATCGACCCGCTTCGCGCTCTGCCTGTTCGAGGCGCCGATGCACACGGCAAAGCCCTCGTCGCTCACCGTCTCGCCGTTCCGCCGGCCCAATCCGGAAGTGGCGATGACCGACGCAAAGACCGGCAGCCTCTATCCCAACAGCGGCCGCATGATCCTCGAAGCCCGCGCCCGCGGCTTCGACAATGCGCTCGCCCGCGACATGAACGGCAATGTTGCCGAGACCGCCTCGTCCAACATCTTCCTGGTCAAGGACGGCGTGGTGATGACGCCGATCGCCAACGGCACCTTCCTCGCCGGCATCACCCGCCAGCGCCTGATCACGCTTCTGCGCCAGGGCGGCTTCGATGTCCGAGAGGTGACGCTGACGGTCAGGGATTTCGAGGATGCCGACGAGATCTTCACATCCGGCAACTATTCGAAGATCGTGCCGGTGACGAAATTCGAGGAGCGCTCGCTGCAGGAGGGCCCGGTCGCCCGCAAGGCGCTGGAGCTCTACATGGACTGGGCTCGCTCCGGCGGCCGCAGCGATACGTGAGGTCACTTGTGCAACGGCTGCAGTGCCTTAAGATCATCAGCCGAATGATGTGGGGCACAGTAAGACGTGGCAGATGCGGTTGAGGCGTTTATTGCGAGATGGCAGGGGCAGGAAGGCGGTCAGGAGCGGGCAAATTACGCACTGTTCCTGACGGAGCTTTGCGGCCTTCTCGGCCTTGGCCAACCCGATCCCGCATCGGCCGCCCATGAAGCCAACGACTATGTCTTCGAGCGGGTGGTGAAGGAGCCGGCCCGCGAGGGCGCCGCGTCGTCCCGCCGCATCGATCTCTACAAGCGCAACTGCTTCGTGCTGGAAGCCAAGCAGAGCCGCCTGTCGGGCGACAAGAAGGTGCTGGACGTGCCCCAGCTTCCCGGCATCGAAGCCGCTCCCCGCGGCCGCCGCGTTTCGGCCAACCGCGCCTGGGACGTGCTGATGATGAATGCCCGCACCCAGGCGGAAAACTACGTGCGCCTGCTGCCGGCCAGTCATGAGCCGCCGCCCTTCGTGCTGGTCTGCGATGTCGGGCACGCGATCGAGGTCTATGCAAATTTCCGCCGCGACGGAAAGGCCTATGACCAGTTCCCGGACCGCCGCTCCTTTCGCATCTATCTGGAAGACCTGCGCGACCCGGCCGTGCGCGAACGCCTCAAGGCGATCTGGACCGATCCGACCGCGCTCGATCCCTCTCGCCATGCCGCCAAGGTGACCCGCGAGATCGCCACTCGGATCGCCAAGGTCAGCCAGGCTCTGGAGAAATCCGGCCACGCCACGGAAGAGGTGGCGATGTTCCTGATGCGCATGCTCTTCACCATGTTTGCCGAGGATGTGGAGCTTCTGCCGAAGGACAGCTTCAAGGAGTTGCTCAAGGATTGCGCGCAAAAGCCGGAGATCTTTCCGGGCATGATGCAGGACCTGTGGAAGGCCATGGACGAGGGCAGTTTCACGGCGACGATCCGCGAGAAGGTCAAGAGGTTCAACGGCGAGTTCTTCAAGAAGCGGCGGGCGCTACCGCTGGCGAAGGAAGAGATCGGCGAGCTTCTGGCCGCCGCCCGATACGACTGGAAGGATGTCGAGCCGGCCATCTTCGGCACGTTTCTGGAACAGGCGCTCGATCCCGCCGACCGCCGCAAGCTCGGCGCCCATTACACGCCGCGCGCCTATGTGGAGCGGCTGGTGATCGCCACCGTCATCGATCCGCTGCGGGCCGAATGGGACAATGCCCGCTCCACCGCCGACCGGCAGAAGGCGGAGGGCAAGAGCGATGCGGCGATCAGGACGGTTGCCGCCTTCCACGATCGCCTCTGCGAAACCCGCGTGCTGGACCCCGCCTGCGGCACCGGTAACTTTCTCTATGTCTCGCTGGAGCTGATGAAGCGGCTGGAAGGCGAGGTGCTGGAAGCGCTGAACGATCTGGGCGGCCAGGAGGGCCTGGCGCTCGAAAGCCACACCGTCGATCCGCACCAGTTTTTAGGAATCGAGGTCAACACGCGTGCCGCGGCGATTGCCGAGCTGGTCCTGTGGATCGGCCATCTGCAATGGCATTTCCGCAACAAGGGTGTGGCGCCGTCAGAACCGATCCTGAAGGCGTTCAAGAACATCCAGTGCATGGATGCGGTGTTGAAATGGGATGGCTACCCCATGCCAAAGATGTTGGACGGTAAGGAGACCTATCCCAACCCGCGCCGCCCGGACTGGCCGAAGGCGGATTATATCGTCGGCAACCCGCCTTTCATCGGTGCATCGCGATTGCGAGACCGTTTGGGTTCTGAGTACACAGAGGCGCTGTGGAAGGCGCACAAGCATATGAACGAAAGCGCCGATTTCGTCATGTACTGGTGGGACCGCTCGGCGGAAATTCTCCTGAAGCCGAAAAGCGGCCTGAAACGCTTCGGCTTCGTCACCACCAATTCCATCAGCCAGGTCTTCCAGCGCCGGGTGATGGAGCCGCATCTGAATGCCAATAAGCCACTCTCGCTCACCATGGCGATCCCCGATCACCCCTGGACCAAGGTGACGCGCGACAGCGCCGCCGTGCGCATCGCCATGACGGTGGCGCAGGCCGGCAAGCACGAGGGCCGGGTGCTGGAGGTGACGAAGGAGGAGGAGGTGGCAACAGATAGTCCGATAATCCTGTTCGAAGAGAAGCGAGGGAAGATCAATTCTGACCTGTCTGTGGGGGTGGATGTTACAAGCGTGTTGGAATTAACTTCCAATTCAGGGTTAGGGCATGACGGTGTGAAGCTTCATGGTAAGGGGTTTGTTCTGAGCCGCCTACAGGCGAAACACTATGGCTTAGGAAACGGATCGGAAGTTGAGCAAATAATAAAACCGTACCGAAATGGAATGGATCTGACCCAGCGTTCAAAGGACCGGTTTGTTATCGACGCTTTTGGTCTTACGGCACACCAACTGCGAGCTTCGTTCCCGACGGTTTATCAGCACCTGTTGTCTAGCGTTAGGCTCGAGCGAGAGGCACAATTTGCAAAATCACCAACCAAAGATGCAAAGGCCTATCTTGATTTGTGGTGGTTGTTTGGGAAGCCGCGACAAGAGCTGCGCCCCGCAATCGCAACACTCGACAACTTCATTTCCACCGTCGACACAGCCAAGCACCGTGTGTTTCAGTTTATAGCCAGCGATGTCGTCTGCGTGGATAAGATCGTCATCGTCGCCCTAGAAGATGCATTCTCGTTAGGCGTACTAAGTTCAAATTTCCATGTCAGATGGTCTCTACGCGTCGGTGGAGCGCTGGAGGACAGGCCAGTCTACACCAAATCTCGCACCTTCGACCCCTTCCCATTCCCGGCCGCGACCGACGCCCAGAAACACGCCATTGGCGCCATTGCGGAAGAACTCGACGCCCATCGCAAGCGGGTGCTGGCCGAGCACGACCACCTGACGCTGACCGGCCTCTATAACGTGCTGGAGCGGCTTAAAGCCGGCGCCAGGCCGGACGACCTGAACGCCAAGGAACGCCGCATCTTCGACGACGGGCTGGTGCTGATTTTGAAGGAACTGCACGAAAACCTCGATGTCGCGGTGGCGGACGCCTATGGCTGGCCGGTCGATCTTCCCGAAGAAGAGGTCCTGGCCAATCTCGTCGCGCTCAACAAGGAACGGGCCAAGGAGGAGAAGCGCGGCAAGGTGCGCTGGCTGCGGCCCGAGTACCAGATCCCGCGGTTCGGCTCGGCGAAGGAAAAGGCCGAGCAGGTGGAGGCCGATTTCGGCGAGGCCGCGCTGGTCGCAGCCGGACCCAAGCCCGGCTTCCCGGCAGACGAACGCGATCAGACCCCGGCCGTGCTGCACCAGCTGATGGCGGCGGACGGTGCTCTGGATGCCGTGGCTTTGGCCTCCGCCTTCAAACAGGGGCAGAAGACCCGCAAATCCGTCGAGGCGGTTCTCGCCTCGCTCTATCGCATGGGGCTCGTGTCCACCGCCGACGGCAAGCGTTTCGCCTTCCGCCGGGCCGCCTGACGGGGCTCCGGCCAGATCCGGGCTATTTTGCGGGCTTCACCAGCAGCCGGTCGGCGGAAATCTCGCCGCCGATCTCGGCGCGCTTGGTCTTCTTGTCGTAGACGCAGATCGTGCTGATCGTCGCCTTCGCGCCCTTGGCCTTGCCGCTGACGACGGCCATGCCGTAGCTTTCGCTGCCATAGGGGTCGGTGACGGCGCGGCCGTTGTCGATCAGGCCCTTGGCGGCGGTAATGCAGGCCTTCGAGACGTCCTTTTCGAACTGCGCCCAGGCGTCGTCGGATGAGGCGTGCGACGCCGTGGCGAAAAGCGGCAGAAGGGCAAGGGCGGTTGCAAGCAGGCGTTTCACGAAAACCTCCGAATCGGTGTGGTAAGAGGCTCTTGTAGCCTCAAATTGCAGCAGTTTCTTGAGCAGCCTGACCTGCTTTTTGGCAGATCACCGTTGCCTCTTGCCGGCCCCGCTCCTATGTTCCGGCACAGGCCTTTACCTGAGGTGTTTGCCAAGAGGAGTATACCAATGGCTTTCGAACTTCCCGAACTGCCCTACGATTACGAAGCGCTGACCCCTTTCATGTCGAAGGAGACGCTCGAATTCCACCATGACAAGCACCACAAGGCCTATGTCGACACGGGCAACAAGCTGGCTGCGGAAGCCGGCATGGGCGATCTTCCCGTCGAGGAGGTCGTCAAGAAGT
This sequence comes from Hyphomicrobiales bacterium, assembly GCA_900469345.1. Lineage (GTDB taxonomy): Bacteria > Pseudomonadota > Alphaproteobacteria > Rhizobiales > Rhizobiaceae > Neorhizobium. The sequence continues at coordinate 41,635 of UBWZ01000026.1, forward strand.
CGTTCGGAACGCACCAGACCCTGTTCAACAATGCGGCCCAGCACTACAACCACATCCATTTCTGGAAGTGGATGAAGAAGGGCGGCGGCGGCACCTCGCTTCCGGGCAAGCTGCAGACCGCGATCGAAAGCGATCTCGGCGGCTACGACAAGTTCAAGGCCGACCTGATTGCCGCCGGCACCACCCAGTTCGGCTCCGGCTGGGCCTGGGTCTCGGTCAAGGACGGCAAGCTCGTCATCTCCAAGACCCCGAACGGCGAGAACCCGCTGGTCCATGGCGCAGAACCGATCCTCGGCGTCGACGTCTGGGAACACTCCTACTATATCGACTACCGCAACGCGCGTCCGAAGTATCTGGAAGCCTTCGTCGACAACCTGATCAACTGGGACTACGTGCTGGAGCGCTACGAAGCCGCCACCAAGTAAGTCCATCGATTTTCGACAGTGAATAACGACATCCGGTGCCCGCAAGGCGCCGGGTGTTTTCGTTTTGGCGCAACCTGCGCTAGTGTGCCGCAATCGGCCCGGGACGGCTGCAGGCGAGTGAGGGCGGCATGACAATGCACTGGCAGAGATTGGGCTTTTCGGTTCTGGTGGCGGCGCTGCTGGCTCTGGCGGGCAATGCGGCGCCCGGTCTGGCCGGACAGTCCGGGCGGGCGCAGGGCGAGGGCGAGGATGCCGACGAATTGCCGCCGGTCGTCTATCCCGCCATCCCGGCAAAGGTCGAGAACCGGTCAGCTTTGGTGCCGCCGGGCTGGACGATCGACGCCGAGGCATCGGGCGATCTCGATGGTGACCGGCGCCCCGATCTGGCTCTGGTCATCCGCTCGCAAACGCCCGACCTTACCGCTTCGGGCAGGCCTCTGGTCGGTCCGCGCATGCTGATCGTCGCCTTTGCCGCGAACGGTCCGTCGCCAGGGAAGAATGCTTACGAGCGGGTTGCGGTCAACCACCGGTTCATTCCGCGATCGAACAACGGTGATGTGGAGGACTGCTTCCACGCCGACGAGGACGCACTGTCGATCACCGGCGGCAAGCTGGTGCTGACGCTCAACTTCTTCGCCTCCGCCGGATCGTGGAGCACGTGGTCGAAAACCTATACCTTCGGCTGGCAAAACGGCACGGCGATGCTGGAACGCTTCGCCTCGATCGATACCGATCGCAGCAGCGGCGAAATGCTGGACACCGTCGCCGATTACCGCACTCGCCGGCTGACGCTCGGGCGCGGCACGATCGAATCGGACGCGCTCAAGACGCGGACGTCCCGGTTGCATGGCCCCGTCCGGGTCTCGCTCGAGGGCGGCGGCAGCGGCATGGATTTCGAGCCGGTCGCGCGCTGACGGGCTTGGCCTAGCGGCGCGCCCTCGGCCAGTCCCCGTCATACGCCCGTCATACGCCCGTCATGGCCTTCGCCTAGGTCCCAGGCTTGCTCCCTGCATTGCCCTTCGAGAGGCTTCCGGATACCATGCCCGCTGAAAACACTGACAAAAAGCCGCTGCTCCGGTTCGGCGTGATCGCCGATCCGCAATATGCGGACATCGAACCGCTGGTGCAGGCCGACCGCTACTACCGCGAGAGCCTCGGCAAGCTGGCAGACGCGATCGCGGTTCTGAACGGCGAGGATCTCGCTTTCGTGGTGACGCTCGGCGACCTGATCGATCGGGACCGCGGCAATCTCCAGCCGGTCCTCGATGCGTATGCCGCGCTCACCCACGACAACGTGCTCTTGCCAGGAAACCATGATTTCTCGGTGGCGCCGCAGTATCTGGGCGACGTGCACGAGCGGCTCGGCATGCCGGCCCCGTTCCACGATTTTGCTCGCGGCGGCTTCCGCTTCGTGGTCGTCGACGGCAGCGAGATCAGCCTGTTTTCCACCCCGCCCGGCGATCCGCGCCGTGTTCTGGCGGTGGATTGGCTGGCGGCGCTCGAAGCGGAAAATGCCGTCAACGCCCGCCCCTGGAACGGCGGCATGAGCGAGGCGCAGCATGCCTGGCTGGATGCCGTGCTCGCGAAAGCCCGCAACGACGGCGAGCGCGTCGTGGTGATGGGCCATTACCCGCTCTATCCGCAAAACGAGCACAACCAGTGGGATTGCGCCCGGCTGATCGAGCTGTTCGAACGCTCCGGCAATGTCATCGCCTATCTCAACGGTCATAACCACGAGGGCAATCTCGGCCGCCACGGCGCCACCTGGTACGTCAACTTCAAGGGCATGGTCGATACGCGCGACGAAAACACCTTCGCGACCGTGGCGCTCTTTGACGATCGCATCGAGATCACCGGTTACGGCCGAGAGGAAAGTCGCAGCCTGCCGCTCTAGCCCGCGGCGGCGGCTGATGCCTCGGGCCGAACCTCCCAGCCTTCCATCCACAGCCGGCGCAGCGCTTCGCCCTCGCCGGTAAAGACCTCCGGCGCCAGCGCGCAGTCCTCCACCCGGTCGATCCGGAAATTGCGGATCGCCTGGCGCAATTCGCACCAGCCGACGATGTTGGCCGTTTGGGAATAGTAGATGAGCGCGATCGGCCGGATGACGCGCTCGGTCGCCCGGCCCAGTTCGTCGCGGTAGTCGAGGGTAAGCTTGCGCTCGTCGCGGATCGCCCGCCGGATCAGGCCGAGGTCTGCCGCTTCGGGAACCGGCGCCACCGTTCCCCAGGCATGCAGGGCATTGCGCGAGAAGCTGGCCGAAAGCGGGGCAGGCACGGCGGCGGCAATCTTGCGGCTGACCTGCTTGGCCGCCTGCTTGAGCTCCGTGTCGCCGGTGCGCGCCAGAAGCGCCAGCGCCAGCACGATCGCCTCGGTTTCCTCCATCGAAAGCATCAGCGGCGGCAGGGTAAAGCCCGGCCGCAGGATGTAGCCGATGCCGCGCCCGCCCTCGATCGGCACGCGCATCGCCTGCAGGGCGGCGATATCGCGGTAGATCGAGCGCGACGTCACCTCCAGCTGGGCGCCGATCGCGGCGGCCGTGACCGGCCCGCGGGCAAGCCGCAGGATCTGGATGATTTCGAACAGGCGCGTCGCCTTGCGCATCGTGCGTCTCCTCCACCCCGCGTGTCTGGATTTTCACCAAGGTCGTGATGGCTACTGACAAAACGCTGTCAGTTGGCATCGCCTATAGAGCCGCAGTTCCCGCGCAAAAACAAGGCGACCCGATCCGCCTGCGCCTTTACAGGAGGCCTGCAACTGACATGACCTACACCCAGAACCTGTGGCTCTTCTTCACCCTTCTCTTCGGCATCATCGTGGTGCCCGGCATGGACATGGTCTTCGTGCTGGCCAATGCGCTCACCCGCGGCCGGCGGGCAGGCCTTGCCGCAACAGCCGGCATCATGGCGGGCGGTCTCGTCCATTCGCTGTATGGGGCCGTCGGCGTCGGCCTGCTGGCAAGCCTCCTCCCCATGGTCTTCAGGCCGCTGCTGATCGCCGGCGCGCTCTACATGGCCTGGATCGGCATTACCCTGATGCGCAGTAGCATCACCATCGACGCGGTCGGGACGGCCGAGGCCGGCACCAGCCGGGAGGCTTTCCGGCGCGGCTTCCTCACCTGCCTGATGAACCCCAAGGCCTATCTCTTCATGCTGGCCATCTATCCGCAGTTCCTGCGCCCGGAGTTCGGCCCGCTCGCGCCGCAGGCGGTTGTCATGGCGGTGATGACCACCGCGACGCAGCTTGCCGTCTATGGCGGTCTGGCCCTTGCCGCCGGCCGCGCCCGCACGCTTCTCGTCGGCAACAGGGGGGCGACGGTGGCAATCGGACGCGGGGCAGGGCTGCTGCTCCTGTGCGTTTCTGCAGCGACCCTCTGGGAGGGCGTGACGTCCTGACGGACCGACATACGCAGCCTTGCGGCGGGGCGCTCTTCAGACCAAAGGCCCTTGACGGAAAAGTGACTTCTTTCAGCCGCATAAGCTTGCAATCATCGGCCCGCTACAGCGTCCGGCAAAGCCGGAGTGATCGAGGGAGATATGCAATGAACTTCAAGACAATCGCGATGGCCACGACGGTTCTCTGTCTGGGCTTTAGCGCCGTCACGGCGCAGGAAACGCCGCAGGCCAAGCGCGAGCAGATGATGAAGCAGATCGGCGGCTCCGTCGGTGCGCTCGCTGCCATCGCCAAGGGCGACAAGCCTTACGACGCAGCCACCGTCGAAAAGTCGCTGACCACGATCAGCACCAACATCAAGGCCTTCCCCGATCAGTTCCCGGCCGGCTCGGAAGGCGATTCGGAAGCCGCCCCGGCGATCTGGCAGAACAATGCGGATTTCCGTGCCAAGGCCGCCAAGCTCGGCAGCGACGCGGACACGCTTCTCGCATCCCTCCCGGCAGACCAGGCCGGCGTCCAGAAGGCAGTCCAGGCGCTTGGCGCCGATTGCAGCAGCTGCCATCAGGTCTACCGCCTGAAGAAGTAATCGGTCATACTGGAGGGGCGGCCGCACGCGTGGCCGCCCATCATCAGCGCCGATCGGCACATCCGTCCTGGACACGTGCGGGGGAAAACAGCCATGGCCTCGAAAACGTCGAAAATCCTCGCTGCACTGGTCGTGCTCGCGGGCGTCGGCGCCGCAACTGCCTGGGCGCTGACCAAGCCGTCGCCGCGGCCGGATGCCGACTGGGCCAATCTCGGCACGCCGGATCTGGCGAAGGGCGAACAGGTCTTCTGGGCCGGCGGCTGCGTCAGCTGTCATGCGGCAACCGGCGCCACCGGCGAGGCGGTCAAGGTCCTGTCCGGCGGCAGGGCACTGCCCAGCCCCTTCGGCACCTTCCATATTCCCAACATCTCGTCCGACCCTAAGGCGGGTATCGGCAGCTGGACGCTGGCTGAGTTCGGCAACGCCATGACGAGAGGCGTCGGGCCGGAAGGAGAGCATCTCTATCCGTCCTTCCCCTACGGATCCTATGCCCGCATGACGCCGGCCGATGTCAACAACCTGTTCGGCTATATCAAGACCCTGCCGGCCAGCGACAACGTCGCGCCGCCGCATGAACTCGGCTTTCCCTTTAACATCCGCCTGGCGGTCGGCGGTTGGAAGCTCCTCTATTTCAACGACAAGCCGCGCGTGACGCTGGCATCGGCGGATGACAAGGTGAAGCGCGGCCAGTACCTCGTCGAAGGTCCCGGCCATTGCGGCGAGTGTCATACCCCGCGCGATGCGCTCGGCGGCCTGAAGGCCGATCTCTGGCTGGCCGGCGGGCCGAACCCCGAAGGCAAGGGCTCAATCCCCAACATCACGCCGGGCGGCAAGGTCAGGGACTGGAGCGAAGCCGACATGGTCAACTATTTCCAGACCGGCTTCACGCCCGAATTCGACTCGGTCGGCGGCCAGATGGCGGAAGTGCAGCAGAACCTCGCCCATCTTCCGAAGACCGACCTCGAGGCGATCTCCGCCTATCTGAAGGCCGTGCCGGCGCGGTAAGATTTGCACACCGCTGCTCCTGTGCTACATTTGTTGCACAAGGAGATCGTCATGAGCGTGACGACAAAAATCAGACGTCAGGGCGGTGCCGCCGTCGTCACCATCCCGCCAACTGTCCTCAAGATGATGCAGTTGGAGGTTGGCGACGAGCTGTCGCTCGCCGTTGCGGATGGTCAACTGGTCGCGCGGCCGATGAAGACGCGGCGGCGATACAAGCTCAGCGAACTCTTGGAAGGCCAGGACCTTGTGTCCGGGCTGAATGCAGACGTTTCCTGGGCTATGGACGGAGATCCGGTCGGACACGAGATCCTCTGATGGTGCGCGGCAGCGTCCCGAGCCGTGGTGACGTGTTCTGGATTGATCCCAATCCCGTGGCCGGTCGGGAAATGAAGGATCGGTATCGTTTTGTTGTCATCACGCCGCGCGAGATTAACGCGCTGGGTGTGAGCATGACGGTGCCGATTACCAGTGGCGGTATGTTTACGCGCAACGTCGGTCTGGCTGTTCCCATTTCAGGGCGTGATACGGTTGGCGTTGCCGTCTGCAATCAGGTTCGTAGCTTCGACATTCCGGCCCACAGAAGACGGCCCGCTACATAGAGACCCTCGACAAGGCGACCATCGACGAGATCGTGGCACGCGTGGTGAGTGTCATCGACCCGGAACCGGAATAGCGTCGGCCGAAATATTGAACGTGCTGGCACCGAGACCCGCCACCGCCTTTCGCCAACTCCAGCCGCCCACACCGGCCCCCGCCCACAC
>UBWZ01000031.1 GCA_900469345.1 Hyphomicrobiales bacterium
GTAATCAACGGGGGGGCGTGGGGGATGGTGGGATTTGAAACCGGCCAGACGTAAGGTGCGTTTCCTCTATCATTGCCACTATAAGTAGATATCATCTTGCCTTGGGATCATCCAGGGAGGGGATAATGGCAATTGATACGCTGGCGAAGGTGCCGCTGCTTTATCATTTCACGGATCGGCGAAATATTCCGCTCATCAAGGATATGGGTGGGCTCTATCCGCTTTCTCACCTTGACCAGCAGCAGGTCAAGGTACCTGCTCCAGGCGGCAATCAGTGAAGCAGGGACGCGGACGCGCAGAAGGGAATGGGGAACTATGTTCACCTCTGCTTTCGCGCTTCCCATCCGATGGAATATGCGGCCCGCCAGGACGGGCGGATCGCCGACGCCATATTTCTGCAAATCCATCCCTCGGTTATGCAGTTTGCCGGTGTTCGCTTTACCAATGACGTAGCAAACAAGGCTGGGGTTAAATCCGTCGCGATTGCGGATGCCGAGGCTCTCATTGACTTCGAAGTTCTGTATACTAGGACGGATTGGACCGACCCAACGATAAAGACGCGGCTCATCCAAGCGGAGAAGTACGAAGTTCTGGTGCCGCAGATCATACCGTTGGTCTATATAAGGAATATCTGACTTGGCCGAGAGACCGATCTTTGTCCCGACGACTGAGGAGGATGGATACGTTAAGCGTGTCGATCTCGAAATCGCTTGGGCGGGCGGCTTTGCGGACGTTCAGAAAAAGAAAAATATTAGATCGCTTCACGACGCAGCGAAGAGGGCAGGGTACTCTCCTCTTTTAGAGGTCTCCAGCAAGTCAGATGAAATAGCCGGCCGCCATCTGAGCGCGTTTCACCTTCGTGTGTCGCTGGGTGATCGGGATATGCCGCTCGAGAACGCCTTTCAAGGTAGCAAGGTCTTTGAGAATGGTGGCCCCTACAAGGACCTTTTCGAAGTCGATCCGAGAGAGGCAAAGCGAGACCCCCGCCTGCGCAGCTCCGGAGCACTGAAGGGGTTCAAATTCGACGGTTTCGAGTTTCCGTTGAAACCAACGACTGTGTTTTATGACTGGCTTTATCTCAACTCGATCTTCCCGCATCGGCAGTGGCTGAAGAACAGGGTGGATGGCGAGAAGCGGTACGAAGGGTTTTCCGACATCGAATTCAATCCGAGTAAATCTATCAACTGCCAAGCCAAATCGTGCGCATTGTTCGTTTCATTGATGCGAGAAGACAAGCTCGATAACTATCTTGAGACGCCTTCGAAATTCATAGCCGCGATGGCTGCTCATATGTCGGCTTCGCCAAGCCATCAGCCTCATGTGACTCAGCCCCGGTTGCAGGTGGGCTGATTTCAGCCCCTCTGCCCTGCCGGGCATCTCCCCCTCAAAGGGGGAGATCGATATGCCGCACCGCCTCGCCAAACAACATCCGCCCATAATCCCCAAGCTTCGATGGACAGGAGGAGCACGCTCCATCCGATCTCCCCCCTTG
>UBWZ01000025.1 GCA_900469345.1 Hyphomicrobiales bacterium
GCGTAAGGGTGGGTGCTGGGCGGGGTGCCGTCGCGCGGACCGCGCCACGGTTTCGGGGTGGGCGCGGCGCCGGATCCAGAATGGCGCCGTCGTCGGCGCGGTAACGGCGCCTCGGTTCGTAACGCGGGTAGTCGTCCTGGTAGCGGGGGCCGCCGAACAGCATGTCGATCAGGTTGCGCGCCGAGGCCGGAGCGGGATGAAGGGGCAGGACGGTAAGCAGAGCTGCGAGCGCGAGGAGCGAGCGCGCGCATCTGTGCCTGTAGCTGGCAGCCGGCAAAGTCTTCAAGCCTCCCTATTCAGCGCAGCCGCGGTAGACGCGGCTGCCGATCGTGCCGATCAATGCGCAGGCATGTGGCACCCTTAAGGCCAGCCTCAACGCAGCGCCTGAAGAAGCCGTTTCGAGGGCTCGCCGTTTGCCTGCATGCCGAGACGCTGCTGGATGGTCGAAATGGCGGCCTTGGATCCGGAGCCGAAATTGCCGTCGACTTCCCCTTCGTAATAGCCGAGCTCCTTCATGCGGCTCTGCAGCTCGAACTTTTCCTTGATGTCGAGCGTGCCTTCCGGGCGCGGCCAGGACTGCTGCACGCCGCCATAGCCGGCGATCTCGTCGGCCAGAAGGCCGACGGCCAGCGCGTAGCTGTCGGCGGCGTTGTAGCGCTTGATGGTCGAGAAGTTGGCGAGCATCAGGAAGGCGGGACCGTCGGCTCCGGCAATCAGCTTGAGGGTGGCGCGGTCGCCGCCGCGGGCAAAGCCCTTGCCGTTCGGCCGCGTAAAGCCCAGCGACGACCATTGCGAAAGCGTCTTGGTCTGGCCAGAATAGCGCTCGGCGCCGGCCGGGAGAACGGCCTCGTAACCCCAGGTCTTGCCCGTATCCCAGCCATTCTTGGCCAGGAGGTTGGCGGAGGTGGCGAGCGCGTCGGGCACCGAGTTCCAGATGTCGCGGCGACCGTTGCCGTCGGCGTCGACGGCGTAGAGGAGATAGCTCGTCGGAATGAACTGGGTGTGGCCCATGGCGCCGGCCCAGGAGCCGGTCAGGTGCCTGGGCGTGACGTCGCCGGCCTGGAGAATCTTCAGGGCGGCGATCAGCTGCGTGCGGGCGTATTTGGCGCGACGCGGATCCGCATAGGCAAGCGTCGCGAGCGCCTGCGGCACGCTGTGCAGCCGCTCGGGGTTTTCAAGCGCGGCGCCGTAATTGGATTCCATCGACCAGATGGCGAGCAGGATATTCTTGTCGACACCGTACTGGCGTTCGACGGCCGACAGCGTCGTGCGATACTTCACGGCCATCTCGCGGCCGATCTTCACCGTGTAGGGATTGACCCGCGAATCGAGATAGTCCCAGATCTTCGACTTGAATTCGGGCTGGTAGGTGGCCTTCTCAAGCACCTCCGGATCGGGTTCGCTGACGCCTGCAAACGCCTTGTCATAGGTGGAGCGGCTGATGCCGCTCTGCGCGGCGGTTGCGTAGAATTTTGAGATCCACGTCTTGAAACCGGCATCTGCCTGGGCATCTATCGGGCAGGCGGCTACGGCAAGGCCCGCGGCCAAGAGAAAAACCAAACTGCGGACGGAATTGGTACGGGAACTGTTCATCGGTAGTCGTGTCCATTCTTCTCTTCAAAACCGAAGGCGAGACCGGAATGCGGCTTGGCGATGTCATATCAGGATAGGGTCAACAAATTCTTTACCATAAGAGTGGCGTTTGCGTTAGCCCTTTGCGAAAAGGTAGCAAATGGCAGATAGAGGCCTGAAGGTCCGCAATCCGCACAATGAAGTGCATCAGGAGGCACGAGTGTCAGAGCAACGCAAAATTCGCAAAGCAGTCTTTCCGGTCGCCGGCTTGGGAACACGTTTCCTCCCCGCCACCAAGGCTGTGCCGAAGGAAATGCTGACCGTGGTCGACAAGCCGGTCATCCAGTATGTGGTGGACGAGGCGGCCGAGGCCGGCATCGAGCATTTCGTGTTCGTGACCGGACGCGGCAAGGGCGTGATCGAGGATTATTTCGACATCCAGTTCGAGCTTGAGCAGATGCTGCGCGAGCGCAACAAGAATGCCGAACTGACCCTTCTGTCGCACATCCTGCCGAAGGCCGGCACGGCGAGCTTTACCCGCCAGCAGGTGCCGCTCGGTCTTGGCCACGCGGTCTGGTGCGCGCGCGACATCGTCGGCGACGAGCCCTTCGCGGTTCTCCTGCCGGACATGATCATGTCGTCGGAGAAGAGCTGCCTGAAGGGCATGGTCGATCTCTACGCGGAAACCGGCGGCAACGTGCTGGCCGTCGAAGAATGCGATCCGGACCAGGCTCACAAGTACGGCATTGTCGGCAAGGGCGCGGCCGTCGGCGACGGCTTCAAGATCACCGAAATGGTCGAGAAGCCCGCCAAGGGAACGGCTCCGTCGAACTTCTTCATCAACGGTCGCTACATCCTGCAGCCGGAAATCTTCAAGATCCTGGAAACCCAGGAGCGCGGCGCCGGCAACGAAATCCAGCTGACCGACGGCATGCTGGCTCTCGCCAAGCAACAGGAATTCGCCGCCTACCATTTCAAGGGCGAAACCTATGACTGCGGCGCCAAGGATGGTTTCATTCTTGCCAACCTGGCATTTGCGCTGAAGCGCGGCGACATCCGCCCGTCGATCGAAGGCCCGCTCAAGGCCATGGTCGAAAAGCTGATGTAGAAGGCGGTCNNCCGCCTCGAAAGCAAAGAGCCCTCGCGACCAGGTCGCGAGGGCTCTTTCGTTTCTAAAAGGTAGTTAGATCAGGCCGGCTTGTGGCCCTTGATGCCGTAGAAGGCGATGTAGAGATAGCAGATCACCGGCATCAGGAACGCCAGGTGGATGCCGATCGTATCAGCAAGGAAGCCCTGCAGCACGGGCAGAAGGGCGCCGCCGACGATGGCAAGGCAGAGAATGCCGGAGCCCTGGCTGGTGTGCGGGCCGAGCCCCTTCAGCGCCAGGCTGAAGATGGTCGGGAACATGATCGAGTTGAACAGGCCGACGGCGAGCACCGCCCACATGGAAACCTGGCCGCCCGAAAACACCGTCGCCACCAGAAGCAGCGCCGCTACCAGCGCGTTGAACGCCAGTGCCTTGCCGTCATCCACGTAACGCATTGCAAACGAGCCGATGAACCGGCCGATCATCGCGCCGCCCCAGAAGTAGGCGACGTAGTGGGCCGCCTCGGCTTCCGGCATGTTGGCGATGCTCGGCTCGGCGAGGTAGTTGACGAGGAAGCTGCCAATGCTGACTTCGGCACCGACATAGACGAAGATGCCAAGGGCGCCGAGGACAAGGTGGCGGTAGGACCATGCCGAGGCGTGACGGGTGCTGCCGGCGGTTTCGACCGCAAGCTGCTCTTCCACCTTCGGCAGTTTCAGCGCGGCAAAGATCGCAGCCAGGACCAGGAAGGCAACCGCAAGGATCATGTAGGGGAACCGGACTGCGTCGGCCTCGGCGAGGCGGAGCGCCTCCACCTGTTCGGGCGCTGCGTTCTGCGCATCGGAGACGGCAGCCGACAGGATCAGCATGGCGCCGAACAGCGGCGCGACCGTGGTTCCGAGCGAGTTGAAGGCCTGCGTCAGGGTGAGGCGGCTCGATGCCGTTTCCGGAGCGCCGAGCTCGGTCACGTAAGGATTGGCGGCCACCTGCAGGACGGTCACGCCGGTCGCCAGGACGAAGAGTGCGCCGAGAAACAGGGCGTAGACCTGGTAGCTGGCAGCCGGGATGAACAGCGCGCAGCCGATCGCTGCGATCAGCAGGCCGACGACGATGCCCCACTTGTAGGTGATGCGCTTGACCAGAGCGCCGGCCGGCAGCGATACGATGAAGTACGCCCCGAAGAAGCACAGCTGGATCAGCATCGACTGCGTGTAGTTGAGCTGGAAGACGTTCTTCAGATGCGGAATGAGGATGTCGTTCAGGCAGGTGATGAAACCCCACATGAAGAACAGCGACGTCAAGGCAACGAGAGCGAACTGGTAGTTGGTGGCGGCGGGCCGGGTTGCGGACGAACCGCCGGCCGGAGCGCTATGACTGGAAAAACTCGACACTTTTAAACCTCTGAACAAATGTGCAGCCGTACTGCATTGCGGCAAAAATGAGCCGCTCAATGCCGTATATGTTGCAAGTGCTCAGTGAAGGAAAGCGTTTACGCACCGCGCCGGCCCAACAAGTCCTTGGTGCGTCAAGCCGAGAGCCGGCGGACCAGCCATGCATAAATGTCCTGGGTAGGCTTCGCACTGCAGCAAGAGTTTTTGCGCTCGTGAAACATTGTTGCGCGGAACCTGAACGCAGAGCACGTGCAGGCAAACGGCGCTTAAATTGACGCCATTTGCCAGCGGCAGGGCTGCCCTGATCGGGCGGATCTATCACGGAAACGTGAACGCGCTTCCTAGGTGCGCGACTAGCGCCGCACGGTGACGCCGACGCCGGCGCGAACGATATTCTGCTCGGTCCCGCCGGTGGTGCGCTCATATTCGAGGTCGCCGGTGAGGTCGAAATAGCGGTTGATTTCCCAGGTGAAGCCGGCGCCGGCCACCCAGGTCAGGTCGTCCTGCCCCGAATTGCCATCGAAATTGCGGATGGTGGTGCTGCCGGTGAGGCGGCCGGTGACGTTGTCGCGCATCTGCTGCGCCAGCGCCGAGGTCAGCTGGTATTCGACCCAGCCGCTCTGGCCGGGCGTCGTTGAATCCTGCACGGTCGTCCTCAGGCCGAGATTGACGTCGGTGCCGCGACGCGGCGACCAGACGGCCTGTCCGTCGAAGGTGACGGCCCCGACCTCATCGAGGCGGCTGTCCTCGTAGTCGACGATCTCGTATCCCGTTCCGATCTCGCCGCGCAGCTTCTCGCCGAGATCGAACTGCAGGCCGGTTCGCAGCGCGTAGCTCTGGGAGGACCGTTCGTAGCCGGAATTGTCGCGCTTCTGGTCATAGAAGGTATGACCGGTCGCGACCTCGACAAAGGGCACGATCGCCGGCGACAGCTCATAGCCCAGGCGCAGCCGTCCGTCGATGCCGGTTCGGTCCCGGTCGGACATGTCGATGACGCCGCCATCGGACAGCTTTGCGTCGGAATAGACGGAGCGGACGCCTTCCACAGCGGCGAGGCCACGGATGCGGCCGAGGTCACGCTCGACGGAGAGGCCGCCATTGTAGCGGCTGACGCCCGACTGCGTCTCGGCCCCGCCGATCGCGTTGGGATCGTCCGTTTCCTCGCGGCTGAAACTGTATCCGCCGGTGATATGGGCGACGGTATCGTCGGCAAGGTCGAGGCGCAGATCGGCGCCGATCGTGCCTTCGGGTTCGAACTTCCGGTTGCCGCCGCTCAGATCGTGCTCGAAGACGCCGTCGCCCGTGACGGTCAGCGCGTGGCGCGACCAGTCCGACGACAGGGTTCCGCGAATGCCGGTGGCGAGATAGTTGCGCGTGTCCCTGGCGTTGTCGCCGCGGGTGATCTCGGTATTGACGCTCTGGTTGACGGAAGGGCGCAGCATGAAACTGCCAAGGCGGATGCCGGTCGGATCGCCCGGCTGGCGCGGCGCTTCCTGCGCATCGATCGGTTCGGCGCCTGCGTCCAGGGGCTCGTTCAGCGACTGGTCGGGGTCCTGTTCCTCCGCGTCGGCCGGTGCTGCTGCGCCGGCGCCGGGGACGGGGGTTGCGGGTCGCAGATCGACCGGCGCGTTCTCGGTGGTCGGATCGGCATTCGGATCGACGTTCAGATCAAGCGCGCTGCCGGCGGGGCGGGCANNCGTTCGCCATGCCGGGAGCAACCAGCGCAGAACAGGCGAGCATCAGGGCAAGCGCCCTCGGGCGCCGTGGCGCACTTATGCCTGTCTTTGCGAAGGTTTTCATATGCCTGCCTGGCGAACGGGAATGCTTACCCAAACGTAAAGCGAGGTGGTTAACGTTCCGTTGCCCGTACGGTCTCCAGAGCCCCGATTTCGAAGCGATGGACTTGGAAATCAAAAAGGACTAAGCCAGCGGCATGATCAAGAGAGCTTTGCAAGTCGTCGAACACGACGTGATCGATTCCGCCTTGAGAACAATTGCCTTTGGTAAGCAGGGGCTCAACGCTCTGGAGCTGGCCCTTCAGAACGGTCTTGGCGATGTCTTCCGCCAGGCGACTGAGGTGATCGGCGCGATCGAGGGGCGGG
>UBWZ01000024.1 GCA_900469345.1 Hyphomicrobiales bacterium
ACGGAGCGGCTGCGCATCACACCGACGCCGCTGCACACCGACGCCGACATCGAGCATCTGGTCTCGTCGCTGCACCAGCTGTGGGCGCGCTGCGCGCTCGCCCGGCAGGTGGCGTAAGCCCAAACCGGTCTTCTCTTTCGTGCCGACAGGTCTGCCGGCGGGACGCCCGCATCGTGCAGCTCAGGCCGCCATCCCCGTCCGGGCAATCAGCGCATCGGCCCGTTGCCGGGCCTCGCTATCGGCTGCATAGACGTCGTCCATCGTTGCGGCGGCGCCGTATCCCGCCATGTCTTCCATCACCTGCTCGGCAATGTCGGCCATCTGCAGGAAGCCGATGCGCCCGGCGCAGAAGGCATGAAAGGACATCTCCTCCGCCGCATTCATGACCGCGCCCTGGACGCCGCCGCGTTGCATAGCGGTTCGCGCCAGACGCAGCGCCGGGAAACGCTGCTCGTCGGGCGCCTCGAAATCCAGCCGCGCGAGCTTGGCGAAATCCAGCCGCTCGACATCGAGCTTCGGCCGGTCCGGATAGGTCAGCGCATAGCCGATGGCGGTGCGCATGTCCGGGCAGCCGAGCTGGGCGAGGATCGATCCGTCGCGATAGCCGACCATGGAATGGATGACCGATTGCGGGTGGACGATGACCTCGATCTGCTCAGGCGAGACGTTGAAGAGGTGCTTCGCCTCGATCATCTCGAGCGCCTTGTTGAACATCGACGCGCTGCCGATGGAGATCTTCAGCCCCATCGACCAGTTGGGGTGAGCCCTTGCGATGTCGGCCGTCACGCCGGCCATCTGTTCGCGGGTCCAGGTGCGGAAGGGGCCACCCGACGCGGTCAGCACGATCCGTTCCACGGCGTGGTGCTGGTCGTCCTCGAGCGACTGGAAGATGGCGCTGTGCTCGCTGTCGACCGGAATGAGACGCCCGCCGCCTTCTGCCACGGCCTTGACGAAGAGATCGCCGGCGGACACCAGGCATTCCTTGTTGGCAAGCGCGATATCGGCGCCTCGGCGGGCCGCCGCCAGTGTCGGTTCCAGGCCGGCCGTGCCGACGATCGCCGCCATGACGCAATCCACGTCCCGCGATGCGGCGTCGATCAGCGCCTGCCGCCCGGCGGCCACCTCGATCCCCGTGCCGGCGAGCGCATCCTTGAGCGCGTGGTAACAGTCCTCGTCGGCAGTGACCGCCAGCCGCGCACCGCAGGTTTTGGCCTGTTCGGCAAGTAGGGTTATGTTGGTATTGCCGGTGACGGCGACGACGTCGAAGGCGTCCCGACCGCCCAGCTGCTCTACCACATCAAGGGTGTTGACGCCGATCGAGCCGGTGGATCCGAGGATGCTGATGCGACGTCCGGCAGTATCGGCCATGATCTGTTCCATTCCTGAAGCTGGCCTGATCTACAAGCGAACGCTCCGCCTCACAAGCGTGACGGTGATTTCACAGGCTGCGACCAAGTGCAGCTTGATTCCCATGTGCTTCCACAGGCAGATAGGGCGATGAACCAGATCAGCGACATCACGACCACCTGCGTCATCGCCGGTGCCGGCCCCGGAGGGCTCATGCTCGGCCTGCTGCTGGCGCGAGCCGGCGTAGATGTCACCGTGGTCGAAAAGCACGCGGACTTCCTGCGCGATTTTCGAGGCGATACGATCCATCCCTCGACGCTGGAAGTGATGGAGGAACTGGGGCTGGTCGAGCAATTTCTGGAGCTTCCCCACACGCGGGCGCCGAAGCTCACCGCCGAGATGGCGGGAGAAACCATCACGATGGCGGATTTTTCGCGCCTGCCGGTCAAGCACCGCTTCATCGCCTTCATGCCGCAGTGGGATTTTCTGAACTTCCTGTCGGCGCAGGCGTCGGGCTATCCCAATTTCCGCCTCCTCACCCAGGCAAGGGTCGCCGATCTCATCGAGGCGAAGGGCCGGGTGACGGGGCTTTGCGTGGAGACGCCGGACGGGATCGTCGAGATCCATGCGCAGCTTGTGATCGGCGCGGACGGGCGCAACTCGGTGGTTCGGGAAAAGGCGGGGCTCACGGTCGAGAGTTTCGGGGAGCCCAGCGAAGTGGTGTGGATGAAGCTGTCGAAACAGCCCGGCGATCCCAACGAGGTGATGGGCCATGCCGGGCCGCGGCAGGGACTGGTGCTCATCGACCGCGGCGACTACTGGCAATGCGGCTTCGTGGTGCGACGGACGACCTTCGTGGACATCCAGCAGAAGGGCATCGAAGCGTTCCGGCAGGGGGTGGCGGCGATCTCGCCCCTGCCGGCCGACCGGATGCAGGAAATCCGCTCGTTCGACGACACCAGCCTGCTCGTCGTGCGGATCGACAGGCTGACCCAGTGGTGGCGCCCGGGCCTCTTGTGCATCGGCGATGCGGCGCATGCCATGTCCCCGATCGGCGGCGTCGGCGTCAATCTGGCGATCCAGGATGCCGTGGCGGCGGCCAATATCCTCGGCCAGCCGTTGCGCGAGGGTCGGCTTGCCGACGCCGATCTTGCAGCCGTGCAGAGGCGCCGCAGCTTTCCCACCAAGGCCACCCAGAAGCTGCAATTGATGATGCGCAGCAGCCGGCGGAAGGACGAGACGACGGAAAAGACCGCCAAGGGACCGCCGGCCTTCATCCGAGGCATTGCCCGCTGGCCAGTGCTTGCGCATGTTGCAGGGCGGCTGATGGGGCTCGGTTTCCGCATGGAGCATGTGCGCCCGAACCGGCGGTAAGCGTGCCGCATGCGGCAACCTTTGATGGGCTTTACCGTTCATTCCCGCAAAGGGAGGGCATGGCCATGCTGATGATCGGACGGATGCTGACCATGGCGATGGCCCTTCTGGGCGGCATCTTCTTTTCGCAGGCGCCTGAATTCGCCCAGCAATACCGGCAGCGGATCGGCGGCGCGCTCGACGAGCTCAGGGCGGTGATCACCCGGTTCGACAGCGAGGCCAGCCAGAACGGCCTCGACCGGGAGAGGGCGCTCGGCCTTTATTCGAGTTCGACGGAGCAGTTCCTGCGCTCGCAGGGGCAGTCGATGCGCACCAGTTTCGACCGTTTCCAGAACCTCGAGCAACAGAGCCGCGAGCTGGCCGAGGCCTCGCCGCTGGCAAAGCCGTTCGTCATCCTGCGCAATCCCGACCCCGACCTGGTGACGAGTGCCTGGAGCGACTTCAGTCCCGGCATCCCCGTAACGGCCGCCGGGCTTGCCTGGGCAGGCATCGGTCTGGTGGCCGGGTGGCTGGCCGCGGCGCTGTTCGGCACCGTGTCGCTGCGCTCCACCCGCCGCCCGGGCGGGGACGCCGATGAGCGGCATGCGGGACGCGACCGTCGCGCCAGGGCTTTGCAGCATGACCGGACCTCTGCCCGCCGGCCGGACACTTCCTACGAGGATGCACCGACACAGGTCATTCCCGCTCGCGGCGCTTCTGTCGCTCCCGGCACGCGTCTGCCGCTGGAGCATCCCGAGGACCGGCCGCGAACCGTGTGACGGTTCAGGCGAGCCGCCGCCGCAGATCATCCAGCATCGGCGCCTGCCCCTTGAGGATCTTGCGCGAGGCGGTTTCGAGATCGAGCCATTCGGCGCGGTCCACCTCCGGAAACGCCTGCATACGCCCGGATTTCGGCGGCCATTCCATGCTAAAGCTGTTGCTGACGAGATGCGCGGGGTCGAATCCCGCTTCGTCCTCGACGCACCAGGCAAGAACCCTTTTGCCGCCCGGCTGGCGATATTCGCCCAGCCACCGGCACTCGCCGGCAATCGCGACGCCGATCTCTTCGCGCACCTCGCGCCTCGCCGCATCCAGTTCGTCTTCGCCCTCTTCCACGAGGCCCTTGGGAATAGACCAGGCACCTTCGTCCTTGCGTGCCCAGAAGGGGCCGCCGGGATGAACGAGGAGGACCTGCAGGCCGGCGGGCGCAAGCCGGAAGATCAGCAGACCGGCGCTGCGTTTTGCCGCCATTGCGGAATGTCCCTTTTCACCTCATGCCGGCCGGTCCGACCAAACCCAGTCGCGAACCTCCGGCATGTCCTCGCCCGTTTCTCCGACATATTGCCGATGTTGGCGCAGCTTGTCATGCAGCGCTTCCAGCACATGGGCGGCTTTTTCCTGCAGGCCCGGTATCCGCTCGATCGCCTCGATGGCGAGATGGAAGCGGTCGAGCTGGTTCAGCACGGTCATGTCGAAAGGGGTGGTGGTGGTGCCTTCCTCAATGAAGCCGCGGACGTGGATGTTGCGGTGATTGGTCCGCTTGTAGGTCAATCGATGGATGAGGTAGGGATAGCCGTGATGGGCGAAGATGACCGGCCTGTCCGTGGTGAAAATCCGGTCGAATTCCTCGTCCGCCAGCCCGTGCGGATGCTGGTCCTGGGATTGCAGCGCCATCAGGTCGACGACGTTGACGACGCGGATCTTCAGGTCGGGGATGGCGTCGCGCAGGATCATGACGGCGGCAAGCGCTTCCATGGTCGGCACGTCGCCGGCACAGGCGATGACGACGTCCGGCGCCACCGCATCGGCTTCCGTTCCCGCCCAGTCCCACACGCCGATGCCGACCTCGCAATGGGCGATCGCCTCGTCCATCGTCAGCCACTGGGGTTCCGGCTGCTTGCCGGCCACGATCACGTTGACGCGGTTCCAGGTCTTCAGGCAGTGGTCGCCGACCCAGAGCAGCGTATTGGCGTCCGGCGGCAGGTAGATGCGCACCGTGTCGGCCTTCTTGTTGGCGACGAGGTCGATGAAGCCCGGATCCTGGTGCGAGAAGCCGTTGTGATCCTGCCGCCAGACATGCGAGGTCAAGAGATAGTTGAGCGAGGAGATCGGCTTGCGCCAGGGCAGTGCGCGGCTCACCTTCAGCCACTTGGCATGCTGGTTGAACATCGAGTCGATGATGTGGATGAAGGCTTCGTAGCAGGAGAAAAGGCCATGGCGGCCGGTCAGCAGATAGCCTTCCAGCCAGCCCTGGCAGAGATGTTCGGACAGCACTTCCATGACCCGGCCGGCGCGCCCAAGATGCACGTCGTAAGGCTCGATCTCTTCCATCCAGACCCGGTCGGTTACCTCGAAGACGCTGCCGAGGCGGTTTGATTCCGTCTCGTCGGGGCCGAAGATGCGGAAGTTCGCCGCCTTGGCATTGAGCGTCAGCGTATCGCGCAGGTAATGGCCGAGCACGTCGGTCGATTGCGCGATAGTGGCGCCGCGCCCGTCGATCTTGACCGCGTAGTCGCGAATGTCCGGGGTGACGAGCGCCTTGCGCAAGAGCCCCCCATTGGCGTGCGGATTGGCGCCCATGCGGCGTTCGCCGGTCGGCGCAAGCGCGCGCAGCTCCGGCTTCAGCCTGCCGTTCGGCTCAAAAAGATCGTCCGGATGGTAGCTTCGCATCCAGTCCTCGAGGATCTGGCGATGGCCCTCATTTTCGCGGCAGCCGGAGACGGGCACCTGGTGCGCGCGCCAGAAGCCTTCGACCTTCTTGCCGTCCACGTCCTTGGGGCCGGTCCAGCCCTTGGGGCTGCGCAGCACAATCATCGGCCAGCGCGGCACGCCGGTGTCGCTGCCGCCGTCGCGGGCCTGTTTCTGGATGCCGCGGATGCGCCCATAGACCGTGTCCAGCGTGGCCGCCATTTTTCTGTGCATGGCGTCGGGCTCGTGACCTTCGACGAAGAAGGGTTCATAGCCATAGCCCTCGAACAGCTTTCTAAGGTCCTCGTCGCTGGTGCGGCCGAGAATGGTAGGCCCGGCGATCTTGTAGCCGTTGAGGTGCAGGATCGGGAGAACCGCGCCATCGCGGGCCGGATCGAGAAACTTGTTGGACTGCCAGCTGGCGGCGAGAGGCCCGGTTTCCGCCTCGCCGTCGCCGATCACGCAGGCGACCAGAAGGTCGGGATTGTCGAAAGCGGCGCCATAGGCATGGACAAGGGCATAGCCAAGTTCGCCGCCCTCGTGAATGGAACCCGGCGTTTCGGGCGCCGCGTGGCTCGGAATGCCGCCCGGGAAAGAGAACTGCTTGAACAGCTTCCGGATGCCGCCTGCCGTTTCGGCAATGTCCGGATAGATTTCGCTGTAGGTGCCCTCAAGATAGGTGTTGGCGACCATGCCCGGGCCGCCATGGCCGGGGCCGCAGATATAGATGACGTTGGCATCCTCGCGGCGAATGACGCGGTTCAAGTGCGCGTAGATGAAATTGAGCCCGGGCGTGGTGCCCCAGTGGCCGAGCAGCCTCGGCTTGATATGCTCCGGCTTCAGCGGCTCGCGCAGCAGGGCGTTTTCCAGCAGATAGATCTGGCCGACGGAGAGGTAATTGGCAGCGCGCCAGTAGCGGTCGATGAGCGAGATCTCCTCGACGGTGATCGCGGCTGCAACGGAGATGGAGGCGTCTGACGGCATGGACTTGCTCCCTGGGGTTGTGCGCCCACCTTACCCGTCGACCACGGCTCGTCTGTGACAAAGATCAAGGCCGGCACCGGACGGAGATGGCTGATCGATGTGGACCGTGTGGCAATGGGTGGCAATGTGTGGCGAGGCTGGCAGCGCTAGAGGCGTTAGGGCTTTTGTCGTCGACAGTCTGGTTCGCTCCGCCGACCCTGTGCAACACGGAGATAGGGTGCGTTGGCGTAATGGCGAGCAGATCGGCTCGTCCGGTGCGAACGGAGCCTAGACGCCGCCGCAAAGCGCCGGTCAACAACGGTCGCGGAAAGAAAGAAAAACCGATGGTTGACAATTAGCCTCGTCGTCTCTATCTTGGGTTTATCGATCTTTTGCTTGCTGAACTTGGTTACCGCGCGATTGGCACCGCGCTTTGAACGACTTCCCTCTCAAAATCATCGTTACCACCATCCGTGCGTCATCGGCGCTGCGGTTATCGAAACATGCTTTGAAAGGGTTCATCATCATGACCACTGGCACAGTAAAATGGTTCAATTCCACCAAGGGCTTCGGCTTCATTCAGCCTGACGATGGCGGCGCTGACGCGTTCGTCCATATCTCGGCCGTCGAACGCGCCGGAATGCGCGAAATCGTCGAAGGCCAGAAGATCGGCTACGATCTCGAGCGCGACATGAAGTCTGGCAAAATGTCTGCCTGCAACCTGCAGGCTGCTTAATTCTCAGTCTGCTTTCGCCTTGACCACGGATGTACTGGCACTGCTGAAAGCACATTGAACCCGAGAGGCCGGACTGTTGTCCGGCCTTTTTGCGTTTTGCCTGGGGGAGGGGCGACGGTCCCGATACTTCGGGCGACCGCGCGGTTCCTGGGCCCAGATCGCCGCAACAGGGGACCATGTGCCCGTCGGCTGATCCCCAGGCCGCGCCACGCCGGTCGGGCGCGAACGCCACGGCCTCAAGCGATTGTGACTTGTTCGTCTTGCTAATAAGCATAATCAGCACATTGGCTGATCCACCGGCCACCTCCAGCATGAAAATCCTCGTCCTCCCTGGACGGGGGTTTTTCGTCTTCAGCATTTGACAGGGTCCATCTCCGCAGGTCGACGCAGGCATGGCGGCGCTTGCCTGCTGCTCCGAGGGCTTGTCTGACCAAAAACTGAAATCACGTCAGCTACCGGCCGTGTCGGCGCCGGGGCATCTTTTCT
Source organism: Hyphomicrobiales bacterium (assembly GCA_900469345.1). Classification (GTDB taxonomy): domain Bacteria; phylum Pseudomonadota; class Alphaproteobacteria; order Rhizobiales; family Rhizobiaceae; genus Neorhizobium. Next base: position 7,574 of record UBWZ01000024.1, read on the forward strand.
CCTGCGAGGTTCCGTCGAATTGCCAGGACGATCGCATTTCTGACCTGCGCGACGTACTATCCAGGAGCGGGCCGCTGACGGGATCGCAACCAGGCCGACTCTGATGCGTTGGCGCTGGCAATGGCAAGTCTGCAACAGGAGAGAACCATGACCGACAAGAAGCCCGACACGGACAGCGACGCAGCGCGCACAGGCAAGGATGCCGACAAGAACAGGGACGACCTGGTCAAGACAGCCGAAAAAGGCCTCGAAGACGCAAAAGGCAAGAAGCCCGCCGCAGAGATCTGATGCCGCAGCGGATCTTCTGCTTTGGTCCGCATCTTGGCGCCAGGTGCGGGCAACATCCTTAAACCAGCATTCGCAACGGCTTGGGAAATCCATGGTGATCCCAGATGGATTCGAACCATCGGCCTCAGGATTAGGAATCCTGCGCTCTATCCTGCTGAGCTATGGGACCACTCGGGAGGCATCCATACAAGACGTCGCCGATTTGGCCAAGCCCCTTTGCGGCTATTGACCCAGCCTCTGCTCGGCCAGCCTGATCCAGTAGGAAACGCCGTAGGCGATCGCCTCGTCGTCAAAGTCATAATGCGGATTGTGGAGGCCCGCGGTGTCGCCATTGCCGATGAAGATGAAGGCGCCCGGCCGCCGTTTCAGCATGAAGGCGAAATCCTCGCCGGCCATGCTCGGGTCCACCTCGGTATCCACATTGGCGGCTCCCGAAACGTCGGTGGCGGCGGCCGCGGCGTGCTGCGTCGCCTGGTCGTGGTTAACCGTTACCGGGCAGCGTCGTTCGTAGTCGATCGTCGCGTCCGCCGCATGGGCGCCGACCAGACCGTGGACGATCTGACGGATACGATTTTCGGCGAGGTCGCGCATCTCCTCGCTCAGCGTGCGCACCGTTCCCATCAGCACGGCCTGATCGGGGATGATGTTGTGGGTCGTTCCCGCGTCGAAGCGCGTCACAGACAGGACCACGGAGCGCACCGGATCGGAATTGCGCGAGGCGATCGCCTGCAGGCTGCCCACCAGCTGCGCGCCGATGAAGATCGGGTCGATCGTTTTGTGGGGCTGGGCGGCGTGGCCGCCGCGTCCGGTGATGGTGATCGTGAAGCGATCGGGCGCCGCCATGATGCCGCCCTTGCGGATGGCGAACTGGCCGACCGGGATGCCCGGCATGTTGTGCATGCCGTAGACCTCGTCGACCTTGAAGCGCTCCATCAGCCCGTCCTCGATCATCGCCAGCGCCCCAGCGCCGCCTTCTTCGGCGGGCTGGAAGATGACGGCCACGTTGCCGCTGAAATTACGCGTCTCGGCCAGATATTTCGCGGCACCGAGCAGCATGGCGGTGTGCCCGTCATGACCGCAGGCATGCATGCGGCCCGGGGTGTGGGATGCCCAGTCCTTGCCGGTCAGTTCCGTCAGGGGCAAGGCATCCATGTCGGCGCGCAGGCCGATGGTGCGGCCATCGCCGCCCTTACCGCGGATGATGCCGACCACGCCGGTGCGGCCGATCCCGGTCACGATCTCGTCAACCCCGAAGGCGGCGAGCTTTTCGGCGACGAAGGCTGCAGTGCCCTCGACGTCGTAGAGAATTTCGGGATTTTCATGGAGATGTCGGCGCCATGCGGTGACTTCGCCCTGAAGTTCGGCAGCTCGGTTCAAAATCGGCATCAATCTTTCCTGTTCTGCATACGCACGCCATCGTCCTCCCTCAAGAGATAGTGCCCGGCTCGATTGACGTAAGCAATCTTCTTTGCCATTGCTTGGCCATATAAGCCGCCTAAGGGCCTGGCTTGTTCAGCCCATCCACACGAGGGATCCCTTGCTCATTTCCCGCCTGCGACCTGTGTTTGCCCGGAGGCTCGTTGCAGCCGTTGCGGCGGCAAGCCTCATCCTGTCGGCCCATGCCGCAGCCGCCAACCCGCAGATCATCGTCGATGTGAAGACGGGTCGCGTGATTGCCCATCGCGACGCCTTCGTGAAATGGTACGGCGCCTCGCTTACCAAGCTGATGACCGCCTACGTGGCCTTCGATGCGCTGAAGAGCGGCCGCATCAGGCTCGACAGCATCGTGACGATGAGCAAGAAGGCGACCGACCAGCCGCCGAGCAAGATGGGCTTCACGCCCGGCACGACGATGACGCTCGACACGGCGCTGAAGATGATGCTGGTGAAATCGGCCAACGACATGGCCTATGCGGTGGGCGAAACCGTCGGCGGCTCGATGGAGCGCTTCGTCGACATGATGAACGAGGAAGCCGCCCGGCTCGGCATGGGTTCGACGCATTACATCAACCCGAACGGCCTGCCCGGCAAGGGGCAGTACACGACCGCACGCGATCTCGCGGTGCTGACGCTGCGCCTGAAGCGCGACTTCCCGGACTACCAGACCTATTTCTCCCTCGAGGGGATCGATACGGGCAAACGCCAGTATCACAACTACAATACGCTGATCGGCCGCTTCGACGGCGCCGACGGCATGAAGACCGGCTTTATCTGCGCTTCCGGCTTCAACCAGATCGGTTCGGCGACGCGCGCCGGGCGGACGGTGATTGCCGTCGTGCTCGGCTCCGACAGCCTGGCCGGTCGCGCGGACGATACGGCCAACCTCCTGCAGCAGGGCCTCAGCGCTTCGCCGACCGAGGGCGTGCCGCTCGCCTCCCTGCCTGTCTATGGCGATACCAGCATCGTCAACGACGTGAGCGCCGACATCTGCAACCCGAAGGCTGCCAAGGTGCGCAGCGAGACCCGGGACGATGCGGGCCGCACGATCCAGCACTCGCCCTACATCCACGAAATGGACCATCCGCCGCAATACTCGGTGGCGATGCCGCTGACGGGCGGCGAGCCGCCACCGCCGCCGCCAAAGGCGCTGAAGAAGCCTGCCGAAAAGAAGACAGTCGACAAGAAGCCGGCACCGGCGGGCGAAAAGAAAAGCCAGGCCGCGGCGGAAGTGCCGCTACCGAACGCCCGCCCGAACCTCTGACTGCCGACAGGGATCAGACCATGCCAGCACCCGGCGAACGCATTCCGGTTTCCATCCTGACCGGGTTTCTGGGGGCCGGCAAATCGACCCTGCTCAACCGCGTTCTGCGGGATCCCGAGCTTAGCGACACCGCGGTGATCATCAACGAGTTCGGCGAGGTCGGGATCGACAACCTGCTCGTCGAAACCTCCGGCGATTCGCTTGTCGAGCTTGCCAATGGCTGTCTCTGCTGCACCGTACGCGGCGAACTGGTCGATACGCTTGCGGATCTGATCGACGGCGTGCAGACCGCAAGGCTGAAGCCGATCCGCAGGGTGGTGATCGAGACCACCGGCCTTGCCGATCCGGCGCCGGTCATGCAGTCGGTCATGGGCAATCCGGTCATCGCGCAGAATTTCGAGCTCGACGGCGTCGTCACCGTCGTCGATGCCGTGCACGGCCTGTCGACGCTCGAGCGCCATCCGGAAGCCGTCAAGCAGGTGGCCGTCGCCGACCGGCTGATCCTTTCCAAGCTATCGCTTTGCGATGCGGGCCATCAAAGCGCGCTGGAGACACGCCTGCGCGCGCTTAACCCCCGCGCCCCCGTGCTGGACGCCGATGGCGCCGAGGCGGGCATGAGCGCCATGCTGACCAACGGGCTTTACGATCCGGGCAGCAAGATCGCGGATGTCGATCGCTGGCTGCGCGACGAGATGGCGCTGGACGCGGCCGGAGACCATTCCCATCACGGCGAGCACGGCCATCATCATGGCAGCGGCCACCACCACCATCACGACGTGAACCGCCACGGCGACACGATCCGCTCGTTTTCGCTCATCCACGACGCGCCGATCGATCCCGCTGCGATCACCATGTTCATCGACCTGCTGCGATCCGCGCATGGCGACAAGCTGTTGCGGATGAAGGCGATCGTGGCGCTCAGCGACAATCCCGAGCGGCCGCTGGTCTTGCACGGTGTCCAGAGCATCTTCCATCCGCCGCAACGGCTGGCACGCTGGCCCGAAGGAGCCGATCGCCGGACCCGCATGGTGCTGATCACCGACGGACTGGCCGAAAGCTTCGTCTCGGATCTGTTTGCCGCATTCACGGGGCAGCCGCGGATCGATCGTCCAGACCGGGCAGCGCTTGAGGACAATCCGCTGGCCGTGCCCGGGCTGCGGATGTAGGCCGATCAGCCGCCGTCACCGGCGTAGCTAGCCCTTGCGGATCACGAACCTGTGGCCGGTGTCGGTGCGCTCCGACAGCAGCAGCTGGTGTCCGTCCTCGTTGCAGAAATGGGGAATGTCGATACCCGCCAGCGGGTCGGTCGTCTCGATCGTAAGCTCGGCGCCAGACGCCATGCCGACCAGGCGGCGGCGTGTCTTCAGCACCGGCATGGGGCATTTCAGCCCGCGAAGATCGTAGCTCTCCGCGAGCATGAGGTCATTCCTTCGACCAGAACTTCCAGAACGGCTTCTTGCTGCCCTCGACCGAAACCGGCGGTGCCGCATAGGCGAGCGGGTTCTGTTCCGGGATCGGCACCGTCGTGGCCTTGCCTTCCGCCGTCACCACGGTTGGCGTCTGCGCGGGCGCGGCCGGTGCTGCGGTTGCCGACGGGATGCTCGCCGTCGTGGTCGCGGCCGCGGGCAGGGTGTTGCTGGCCGGAAGGCGGCCCTGCTTCATGCGCTCGGACACCGTTGCCGGGCCGGTCGGTGCAGCGGACGCCAGGATCGTATTGGCAGGCTTGGCTTCCGCCGTAGCCATCTTCTTTTCCATCCAGGTCTTGAACTCGGCCTGGCTCATCAGCTTTCCGGCTTCAAGCGAGGTGCCCGTCGGGGCGTAGGCGAGATCGCGGCCCTTGCGCTTGGTGGCCACCACGGCCTTGCGTTCGGCTTCGGTCGGCTCATACCAGACCTTGCCGTCGAACTTGTCGAGTGCGCGGGCGTAGGCGACTTCGTAGGTCTTGTTGTAGGTGCTCAGCGCCGAGACGAGCGCCGGCGGGGTCGACATCGGCGGGCAGGCCGTCGTCGCCGCGCCGATCTTGCCGTCGACCTGCTGGTTGAAGACGTACTTCTTGTCGCAGACCGCAACTTCCGGAGGCCGCTTGGTGACCTCGAAATTGTCGTAGCCAGCCTTCAGCATCTTCCAGAATTCGTAGTTTTCGCTGTCGCGGTGGCGCGCCATGTTCTCGGGCGACATGCGGAAGGGCAGGGCCTGGAGCTGGACCGTGGTCTGGCCGCCCTTGAAGGCGTCGCGCGCGAAGGCATAGATTTCCAGGATCTGCTCGTCTGTCATCGAGTAGCAGCCCGAGGACGAGCAGGCGCCATGGATCATCAGGTTGGTGCCATAGCGGCCGTTAGCCTGGTCGTAGCGGTTCGGGAAGCCGGTGTTGATGGCCAGATAGTATTTCGAATTCGGATTGAGGTTTGCCGGCGACAGGCCGTAGAAACCTTCCGGCGCCTGCCGGTCGCCTTCCTTGACCTTGGGGCCGAGCTTACCCGACCAGGCGCAGATATCGTAGCTCTTGATCACCTCGAAGCGGTTGTCGGCCTTCGCCTTCCAGATCTCCAGCTTGCCCTCTTCCTTGAGGATGCGGATCATGATCGGCGAATTGCGCGGCATGTCGCGCTTCTGCATCTCGGCGAGAATCGAGTTCGGCAAAGGCTGCTGAACCTTGTTCTTGACCGTCGAGAGATCGATCTTGGCTGTATCCAGCGTCTCGTTGCAGCCCGTCAGGGCGGTTGCAACCATAAAGGCAAAAGCGATGTGATAAAGGCGCATCGATGAACCACGTATCCTAAAGGCGAACGAAAGCATGCACTGGTTCGATACATAAACCGGTAGGCTTTACATCTTCTTAACCGCTTGCGCGAGCCTGTCCAGCAGAACCGTCCCCAGGCCGCAGCGCTACCTTAGCGTCAAATACGGTATTTTGAAAGCCGCAGACAGGATTTAGAGGTTCCGGCCGATATCCAGGAATTTCTGGCGACGGGCGGCGCGAACCTCTTCGCCCGAGAGCTTGCCGAGATCCGTGAGCGCCGATGCAATGACCTTGCCGGTCGCCGCAATCACCGTATCTGCGTCGCGATGCGCGCCGCCGACCGGCTCGGCGATGATGTCGTCGATGATGCCGAGCGCCTTCAGATCTTCCGCAGTGATCTTCATATTGGTTGCGGCCTCGCGCGCCCGGGTCGAATCACGCCACAGGATCGAAGCCGCACCTTCCGGCGAAATCACCGAATAGATGGCATGTTCGAGCATGTAGACGCGGTTGCCGGTGGCGATGGCGATGGCGCCGCCGGAGCCGCCTTCGCCGATGACGACCGAGACCAGCGGCACCTTGACGGCGAGGCACATTTCCGTCGAGCGGGCGATCGCCTCGGCCTGTCCGCGTTCTTCGGCGCCAACGCCCGGGTAGGCGCCGGCGGTGTCGATCAGGGTGACGACCGGCAGGTGGAAGCGGTCGGCCATTTCGAGGACGCGGATGGCCTTGCGGTAGCCTTCCGGACGCGGGCTGCCGAAATTGTGCTTCAGCCGGGTTTTTGTGTCGTGACCCTTTTCCTGTCCGATCAGCGCGACCGGCTGGCCCTGGAAGCGGGCAAGGCCTGCCTGGATGGCGGCATCCTCGCCGAAGCTGCGGTCACCGGCGAGCGGCGTGAAGTCGGTAAACAGCTTGCCGGCGTAATCGAGGAAATGCGGCCGCTGCGGATGGCGGGCCACCTGCGTCTTTTCCCAGGCGCCAAGCTTGGAATAGATCTCGCGGGTCGCTTCCTTGACGCGCACTTCCAGGCGACCGATCTCGTCGGACGTGTCGATGCTCTCGTTCTCCGTCGCGAGCTTCTTCAGCTCGTGAATCTTGCCCTCGAGATCCGAGATTGGCTTTTCGAAATCGAGATAAGTCTGCATGAGATCCGCGTTCCGATCGTTTTGCCTTCAACGGCGGGTCTAATCCGGGTTTTTGGGCTGTTTTGCAAGAGGGTGATGCATTTCCACCGTCTGTCGGAGCCTTTCTTCCAACACATGAGTGTAGATTTGTGTTGTGGAAATGTCTGAATGTCCAAGCAGTTCCTGCACGACTCGCAGGTCGGCGCCGTTCTGCAAAAGATGGCTGGCGAAGGCGTGACGCATGACATGGGGAGAGATCGCGGCGGTTTTCAGGCCCGCGCGCGCCGCCAGTCCCTTCAGTTCGCGGGCAAACACCTGGCGGGGGAGATAGCCTTCCTTGCCGGACGAGGGAAACAGCCATTTGCTCTCTTCCGGGGTCTTCCTGACCTCGCGGTAGGCCTGCATGGCAGCGACGGCCGAGCGCGACAACGGCACAAGCCGTTCCTTGTTGCCCTTGCCGCGAATGATCAGGAAACGTCCCTGCTGGTCGAGCACCCGGGCCGGGAGAGACACCAGTTCGCTGACGCGCATCCCAGTGGCATAGAGGAGTTCCAGCAGCGCGAGCATGCGCAATGTCGAGACACGGTCGGCATCCGGGGCAGAGGCTTCGCGTTCTGCCGTTTCCAGGAGGCGCGTGACATCTTGCTCGCTCATCGTCTTGGGAAGCGGCCTGCCTTTTTTCGGGGCGTCCAGGATGGTGGTCGGGTTGCTGTCGCGCAGGCCCTCCGCATAGAGGAACTTGTAGAACTGCCGCATGGCGGACAGGCGTCTCGCCTGGGAGGTCGCTGCAAACCCCTGGGCTTCCAGATGGCCGAGATAGCTTCGCAGATCGTCCACCTCGGCGGTCAGCGGGCTCTTTTTTCGCCGTGCGAGAAAGCCGAGCAGGTCTTCCAGATCGCGCTCATAGGATTGCAGCGTGTTGGCCGCGGCGCCGCGTTCGGCGCTCATCATCTCCAGGAAGGCTTCCATGTGAGCGCGTGAAAGATCGGCCATGATCAGGCATTCCCCGCAGGCGAGTTCAAGGCTGCTGCCTTGGCGCTTCGGGCGGGTTCAGCCGCTCCGACGGGACCTTGACGGTCACATCGCGCTCGCGCGGCTCGACAAGGAAGGCCAGCGCCACCATGCTTCCATACACCACGCCGGCAATGACAGCCAGGATGAAGAGAAACCGGAACAAGGTAGGCATCAAGAACTCCGCACGATCACGACGCACTTATCCGCGAAGCCGGATGCATGGACAAGAACAAACTCGCCGTCGAGGCCTTTAAGGGCCACTCCGGCTTGACGCTGGGCATGCATTTGTCGATACGGTTTTGGAAACGGACGGCACCATGAACGAAGCTCTGACAGTAGCAAGCCAAACCCTCGGGGAACAGGCGCGCGCGGCCCTTGGCCAGCGCAACCTGATATTCGTCGGCCTGATGGGCGCGGGCAAGTCGGTGATCGGTCGGCTCACGGCACAGATTCTCGGCGTGCCCTTCATGGACACGGACAGCGAGATCGAGCGGGTCTCGCGCATGACTATCGCCGAGCTGTTCGCGGCCTACGGCGAAACCGAGTTCCGGGCCCTGGAAACGCGCGTCGTGGAACGCCTGCTGAAGCAGGGGCCGCGGGTCATCTCCACGGGTGGCGGCGCCTTCATCAACGAGAACACGCGCCGGCAGATCAAGATCGGCGGCGTCTCCGTGTGGCTGAAGGCCGACCTCGACGTCTTGTGGGAGAGGGTCAACCGGCGCGACCATCGGCCCCTCCTGAAAACGGCCAACCCGAAGCAGACGCTCGAAAACCTGATGGTCCAGCGCTATCCGGTCTATGCGGAGGCCGACCTGACGGTGATGTCGGAAAACGTGCGCAAGGAACTTGTCGCAGGCGAAGTCCTGAAGGCGGTTGCCAACCTTTCCCAGGCCAGCCTTGCGAAGGAAGGTGAGACACCATGAACATATCCTCGCGGACCACGGAACGGCTGGTGCATGTGCCGCTTGGCGATCGCGCCTACGACATCCTGATCGGGCCGGGCCTCATCGGTCGGGCCGGCGGCGAGATCACGGCGAGGCTCAAGGGGCGTCGGGCGGCGATCGTCACCGACGAGAACGTGGCGCCGCATTATCTGGAAGCGCTGATGGACAGCCTGCAGACCGACGGCATCGAAGCCGTGTCGCTGACGCTGCCTGCCGGCGAGAAGACCAAAAGCCTCGAGCATCTGGCGACGGTCACCGACATGGTGCTGGCGGCGCGGATCGAACGCAGCGACGCGGTGATAGCACTCGGCGGCGGCGTGATCGGCGACCTTGCGGGGTTTGCGGCCGGCATCGTGCGACGCGGCGTGCGGTTCGTGCAAATTCCGACGACGCTGCTGTCGCAGGTCGATTCGTCCGTCGGCGGCAAGACCGGCATCAACACGCGGCATGGAAAGAACCTGCTCGGCGTGTTCCACCAGCCGGATCTTGTGCTCGCGGATACCTCGACGCTCGACACCCTCTCGGAGCGGGAATTCCGGGCCGGCTATGCGGAAGTCGCCAAATACGGCCTGATCGACAAGCCGGAATTTTTCGACTGGCTGGAGAAGAACTGGCGCCAGGTGTTTGCCGGCGGGCCGGAGCGGATCGAGGCGATCGCCGTCAGCTGCCAGGCCAAGGCCGACATGGTGGTGGAGGACGAACGGGAGACGGGGCGGCGGGCGCTGCTCAACCTCGGACACACGTTCGGACATGCGCTCGAGGCTGCGACGCAGTACGACAGCGCCAGGCTGGTGCATGGCGAGGGCGTGTCGATCGGCATGGTGCTGGCGCACCAGTTCTCGGCGCGTCTCAACCTTGCAAGCCCCGACGAAGCGGAAAGGGTCGAGGCGCATCTTCGGGCCGTCGGCCTTCCGACCCGCATCAACGACATCGCGGGCGAGCTTCCGCCGACCGAAAGGCTGATCGAGGCCATCGCGCAGGACAAAAAGGTGAAGAGCGGCAAGCTCACCTTCATCCTCACCCACGGTGTCGGCGAGGCCTTCATTGCAGACGACGTTCCCTCGTCGGAGGTGTCGAGCTTCCTGGAGAGCAAGCGATCGGCATGAGCAAACGACATGAGCACAAGCACATGAGCACGAGGACATGAGCACGAGGACGGGGCTGTCGTCACGCATGGTCAACGGGCTGGTTCAGGCGCTGCTGAAGATGACGGGCGCTGCCTTGTCCGAGCAGACGCTGGCCACCGCCGACCACGACGCCCTTCACGCGGCTCTCGACGCCAAGCATCGCAGCGGCCAGGCCGACGGCCAAAGCCGCGACCGGCTGAGCGGGCTGTTCGAGCTCGAGGAGCTGGAAGTCTCCGACGTGATGAAGCACCGCACGGTCATGCGTGCCCTCAATGCGGAGGAGCCCCCGGATGTGATCGTCCGGGCGGTTCTGGAAAGCCCGTATACGCGGATGCCGCTCTGGCGGCACTCGACGGAGAATATCATCGGCGTCGTGCACGCCAAGGACCTGCTGCGGGCGCTGGCGGAACCGATGCTCGAGGGGCAGACGGTCGAGATCACGAAGATCGCCCAGAAACCCTGGTTCGTGCCGGACAGCACGAGCCTCAAGGACCAGTTGAGCGCGTTTCTCAGACGCAAGATGCATTTTGCCGTCGTCGTCGATGAATATGGCGAGGTGCAGGGCATCGTGACGCTCGAGGATATTCTCGAGGAAATCGTCGGCGACATCGCCGACGAGCACGACATCGAGATGCAGGGTGTGCGGCAGGAAGCCGACGGTTCCATCGTCGTGGATGGTTCGGTGCCGATCCGCGACCTCAACCGGGCGCTCGACTGGAGCCTGCCGGACGACGAGGCGACCACCATCGCCGGCCTGGTCATCCACGAATCGAAGCTCATTCCGCAGGAGCGCCAGGCCTTCACCTTCTACGGCAAGCGGTTCATCGTCATGAAGCGGGAAAAAAACCGCATTACCCGGCTGCGCATCCGTCCAGCGGAAGAGGCCGCACTACCGGCAGAGTAAAAGGGGTCTAAGGCGCGCCAGCTCTTGGATTTGCCGTTTTCCAACCCATCTATGATCGACTACCAGCGGGTTGCTTCGCCCGGTGCCGAGGCTTCCACCGCAAGGGCGTGAAGTCCCGCATCGAGTTCCGGCTTCAACAGGGAATTGACCGTCCGGTGCCGATCCAGCCGGCTCATGCCCGAAAATTTCTCCGAGACCACGCGGACCCGCATGTGGGTTTCGCCAGTTCCTGTGATGTCGGGCTGGTGCCCCGCGTGATGGTGGCTCTCATCGATGACGATCAGGCGCTCGGGATCGAGGTGTTCCTGCAGCACGGCTTCTATCCGGGTCTTGACCGACATGTAGCAACTCCATGGACCGACGCGAGGGGCCACCCAGAAACCAGCAACAAACCGCTTTGTCAATTCTTGTTCGGCCCCGCCCGGCGTCCCATAATAAGTGCCTCATGAAACTTGACTCCAAATACTTCGACCGCATCCGGACGCGCCGGAACAGGCCACAGGAAGCGGCGCCGCAAACGCCGACCTGTCAATGGGACGGGTGCGAGAAGCCCGGGGCCCACCGCGCTCCCGTGGGCCGCAACGCGGAGGGGCAGTTCTTCCTGTTCTGCTTCGAGCACGTCAAGGAATACAACAAGGGCTACAACTACTTTTCCGGCCTGTCCGATACCGAGATCGCCCGCTACCAGAAGGAAGCGATTACCGGTCACAGGCCGACCTGGACCGTCGGCGTGAACAAGGCCGCCAAGGATGCGCCGCTGCATTCCACGGCGCGGTCCGGTCCATCCGCTGCCCAGCAGCGCTACAAGGATCCGTTCGGTTTCGTCAGCCAGGCGCGGACGGCCGGATCGTCGCGGTTCGAGACGCAGGGACGCAAGCTGAAGACGCTGGAGGCGAAGGCCTTCGACACGATGGGGCTTGGCGCCAATGCGACATCCGGCGAAATCAAGACCCGCTACAAGGAGCTGGTGAAGAAACACCACCCTGATGCCAATGGGGGCGATCGCGGTTCGGAGGAACGTTTTCGCGCCGTCATCCAAGCATATCAGTTGTTGAAGCAGGCGGGTTTCTGCTAACCGTAGCCATTCTGGAATAAAGGACGATGGCCGAGCGGCGGCTTGTGCCTTGGAGAGATGATGAGCAAGATTGATCTAGATATCGCCAACCTTCCCGACACCACCGTATCCGTCCGGGAAGCCTTCGGCATCGATAGCGACCTGAGAGTTCCAGCCTACAGCCATGGCGATCCCTATGTTCCGGACCTCGATCCGGACTATCTGTTCGATCGTGACACGACGCTCGCCATTCTCGCAGGCTTTGCCCATAACCGACGCGTGATGGTGTCCGGCTTCCACGGCACCGGCAAGTCCACCCATATCGAGCAGGTCGCTGCGCGCCTCAACTGGCCGTGCGTGCGCATCAACCTCGACAGCCATGTCAGCCGAATCGATCTCGTCGGCAAGGACGCGATCGTCCTCAAGGACGGCAAGCAGATCACCGAGTTTAAGGACGGCATCCTGCCCTGGGCCTACCAGCATAACGTCGCACTGGTGTTCGACGAATACGATGCGGGTCGCCCGGACGTTATGTTCGTCATCCAGCGCGTGCTGGAATCCTCCGGTCGCCTGACCCTGCTCGACCAGAGCCGGGTGATCCGCCCGCACCCCGCCTTCCGCCTGTTTGCGACCGCCAACACGGTCGGCCTGGGCGATACGACCGGCCTCTACCATGGCACGCAGCAGATCAACCAGGCGCAGATGGACCGGTGGTCGATCGTCACGACGCTGAACTATCTGCCGCATGAAAAGGAAGTCGATATCGTTTCGGCCAAGGTCAAGAGCTTCGGCTCGACCACCGAAGGCCGCGAGACGGTTTCGAAGATGGTTCGCGTCGCCGATCTGACGCGGTCGGCCTTCATCAACGGCGACCTGTCGACGGTGATGAGCCCGCGGACCGTGATCACCTGGGCCGAAAACGCCGAAATCTTCGGCGATGTCGCCTTCGCCTTCCGGATCACCTTCCTCAACAAGTGCGACGAGCTGGAACGGGCGCTGGTCGCCGAGCAGTACCAGCGCGCCTTCGGCGTGGAGCTGAAGGAAAGTGCCGCCAACATCGTGCTGGGAGCGTAGGCGCGAGGGAGGCAGGATCATGGCAGGTCGCGGAGACAATTCGAAAAGCAAGACCGGCGGTCCGGTGGACGTCGAGCCGTTGCGCCAGGCGATCACCGGGTGCGTGCGTTCGATCGCGGGAAGCGGCGAAGTCGAGGTCTCGTTCGCCAACGAGCGTCCGGGCCTTGCCGGCGAGCGCATCCGGCTGCCCGAGATCTCCAAGCGTCCGACCGCCCACGAGCTTGCGGTGACCCGCGGGCTCGGCGATTCGATGGCGCTTCGCATCGCCTGCCACGACGCCAAGGTCCATGCGACCATGGCGCCGCAGGGCACCGACGCCCGCACCGTTTTCGATGCGGTCGAACAGGCGCGCGTCGAATCGATCGGCGCCCTGCGCATGGCCGGCATGGCCGCCAACCTGAATTCGATGCACACCGAGAAATATGCCAAGGCAAATTTCTCCGGCGTCGAGCGGCAGGAGGACGCGCCTCTTGCCGAGGCGATCGCCATGATGGTGCGCGAGCGCTTGACGGGCGTGAAGCCGCCTGAGACGGCAGGCAAGGTGCTCGACCTGTGGCGGCCGTTCATCGAGGACAAGGCGCGCGGCGACCTCGACAATCTTGGTTCGGTGCTCGAAGACCAGCAGGCCTTCGGCAAGGTCATTCGCCATATGCTGTCCTCCATGCAGATGGCCGAGGACCTGGCCAGCGACGACAACGAACCGGAAGAAATCGACAATCCTAACGACGACGACCAGCCCCGCAGCGGCGAAACCGAGACCGAAGAGGTCGAGGAAGAAGCCGGCACGGATGCCGCGCCCGCCGAGCAGAGCGAGGCTGCCGACGAGGAACTGGACGAAGGCGAGATGGAAGGCGCGGAAATGTCGGACGACGACATGTCCGACGAGGGTGACGATCACTCCGAGACGCCCGGCGAGACGAAGCGACCGCAGAGCCCGTTCGACGACTTCAACGAGAAGGTCGACTACCATATCTTCACGGAGGAATTCGACGAGGAGATCCTTGCCGAAGAGCTGTGCGACGAGTCGGAGCTCGACCGGCTACGCGCCTTCCTCGACAAGCAGCTCGCCCACCTCCAGGGTGCGGTCGGACGGCTGGCGAACCGCCTGCAGCGGCGCCTGATGGCGCAGCAGAACCGGTCCTGGGATTTCGACCTCGAAGAGGGCTATCTCGATCCGGCGCGGCTGGTGCGCCTGATCATCGACCCGATGCAGCCGCTGTCCTTCAAGCGAGAGCGCGATACCCAGTTCCGTGATACGGTCGTGTCGCTGGTGATCGACAACTCCGGCTCCATGCGCGGCCGGCCGATCACGGTTGCGGCGACCTGCGCCGACATTCTTGCCCGGACGCTGGAACGGTCCGGCGTCAAGGTGGAAATCCTCGGCTTCACCACCAAGGCTTGGAAGGGTGGGCAGGCCCGCGAACGTTGGCTTGCGAACGGCAAGCCCGCGACGCCGGGGCGCCTCAACGACCTGCGGCATATCGTCTACAAGAGCGCCGACGCGCCCTGGCGGCGCTCACGCCGCAATCTCGGGCTGATGATGCGCGAGGGGCTGCTTAAGGAAAACATCGACGGCGAAGCGCTGATGTGGGCCCACAACCGGCTGATCGGCCGGCCCGAGCAGCGCAAGATCCTGATGATGATCTCGGATGGCGCGCCGGTGGACGACTCGACCCTGTCGGTCAATCCGGGCAACTACCTCGAGCGCCATCTGCGTGCCGTGATCGAACAGATCGAGACGCGGTCCCCGGTGGAGCTCCTTGCCATTGGTATCGGCCACGACGTGACGCGCTACTACCGCAAGGCCGTGACCATCGTCGACGCCGACGAACTGGCGGGCGCCATGACGGAGCAGCTGGCTGCGCTGTTTGAAGAGAACACCGGCAGGTCCGCCAGTCGCAGGCGGCGGGCCGGGTGAGGCAGACGCTTGTCACGGTCGTCCGTCCGCTTGTCGCGGCGATGCTTTTGTGTGGCGTCGCCCTGCCTGTGTCGCCGGCCAGCGAAACCGTGGGGATCACGGCCCGCAGCATCACGCAATTCAAAACCGGTTCCGACCAGGCCCGGTTTGGCAGGCTCGAGTTCATCGGCGGGCTCGAGTTCTCGTCGCCGGACGGTCGCCTGCAGTCGCTGTCGAGCATCCGCTTCCGGCGGGACGGGAAAAGCTTCGTCTCCGTCCTCGACACCGGAGACTGGTTGACGGGGCGGATCGACCGCGCGATCGACGGCCGGCTGAGTGGTCTGTCGGGCGTTTCCATCCATCCCATCCTGCTCGCCAGCGGGCGCAGCGGCTCCAAGATGACGACAGATGCGGAAGGGCTTGCGCTTCGCCCCGGCCAGGCAATCGTCAGCTTCGAACAGCAGCATCGCGTCGACGTCTTCGCCGATCCGGGCTTTGAAGGCTCGCCACCCGTCAAGAGCCTCGACTTCCTGATCCCGGCGCGGGAGCTGCGGCGCAATGCCGGCATGGAAACGGTGGTGGCTGCACCCGCGTCCAGCCCGCTCAAGGGCTCGCTGATGGTGATCGCCGAGCGGAGCCTCGACGACAAGGGCAACATGCTCGCCGCAATCCTGGAAGGGCCCATGAAGGGGCAGTTCACAGTCGTGCGCCATGATCCGTTCGACGCCACCGACGGCGCCTTCCTGCCGAACGGCGATTTCGTGCTGCTGGAGCGCCGGTTCAGCTTTCTGGGCGGGCTCGGCATGCGGATCCGCCTCATTCCGGGCGACAGCATCCGGCCCGGCGCGGCCGTCGACGGCGAGGTGCTGCTCGAGGCCGACCTCGGCTCTGCGATCGACAATATGGAAGGCATCGACGTGATTGCAGGACCGGAGGGCAAGCCGCACCTCATTCTCGTCTCGGACGACAACGGCAACCTGTTCCAGCGCAACGTGATGCTCGAATTCCGCCTCAACCCTTGAATCGCCAAAACACTGTCACATCCTAGCGGTATCTGCAGTGCCTCACCGCGGAGGGCATCATGGTTCGCATTCACGTCCTCGGCGCGTCGGGTTCGGGCACCACCACGCTTGGCAGCGCACTTGCCGGCACGCTCGGCATTGCGCACCTCGACACGGACGATTTCTTCTGGATGCCGACCGACCCTCCCTATACGACCCCAAGGGACGTCGAGGCGCGTGTCGCGATGCTGCAGCAGCAGGCAAGATCCGATACGGGATGGGTGCTGTCGGGGTCGGCCCTCAAGTGGGCAAGGCCGTTCGAACGCCTCTACGAGCTGGTCGTGTTTTTGCGGATAGACCCTTGGATCCGCATGGAGCGGATCCATCGACGTGAAGTCAGCCGCTACGGCGACCGGATCCTGCCCGGCGGCGACATGGCGGACAAGAGCCGGGAGTTCCTCGAATGGGCGGAAAGCTACGATACAGGCGGACCGGAACGGCGCAGCCTCGCTGCCCACAAGGCGTGGCTGCCGAGCCTCGCCGCGCCGGTTCTCACCCTTGACAGCGCGCGGCCGGTGGACGAGCTGGTGGCGCAGGTGGTTCGCCATCCGGCCGTCAGCGGCAAGATGGCGTAAGGATCGTCAGGCGGTCTTGGCTGCGCCCTGCGGCATCGGCTTCAGCACGTTCATCAAGGCGCCATAGGGCAGAAGCAGCACGACGCCGACGATGATCTTGACGGCGAGATCGCCAAGCGCCCAGGAGACCCAGCGCGGAGCCTCGAGCGCCAGGACACCGAGCACCGGCGCGGCGCTAATCGCGAACTCGTCATTGGCGCCAAGGAAGGCGAAGAGAGGCGCAAACGCCAGCGAGAAGAACAGGATCGTGTCGAGCACCGTGCCGATCAGCGATGCGGCGAGCGGCGCCTTCCACCAGGACTTGCGGCGCAGCTCGTTGAAGACGGAGATGTCGAGCAGCTGGCCGATCAGGAAGGCCGTGCCGGAGGCAATCGCGATGCGCGGCGCCGACAGCCAGAAGGACAGGGCGACGCCGACGACGAAGCCGACGAACACGACCCTGCGGGCAACCGAGGGACCGAACTGGCGGTTGGTGAGGTCGGTGATCAGGAAGGCGACAGGATAGCTGAAGGCGCCCCAGGTCAAGAGATCGCCAAGGGCGATGCCGAACAGCGATCCGGTGACAGGAAACTGAACGAGAAAATTGGAGGCGGTGACGACCGCTGCCATCAGCAGCGCATAGACGAGGGTAAAGCGTTTGCTCAGCATTTTTTTATCCTGGGTGATGCCACCAGTTGGAGGGATGAAAGGCATGAGAAAAGGCCTGCCCGGCATCGCCGGTCAAGCCTTTTCCAAACCCGATGTGGAAAGTGGCGCCTATTAGGCGGCTTCAACCGTCTTCTTGACGATCTGGCGACGCAGCAGCCGGGCGCGCATCGACAGTTCGGTTTCGTCGGACTTCAGCAGGAAGGCATCGAGGCCGCCGCGATGCTCGACAGAGCGAAGGGCGTGCGCGGAAACGCGCAGGCGATAGCGCTGGCCGAGAGCGTCAGAGATGAGCGTGACCTGGCACAGGTTCGGCAGGAACCGACGACGGGTCTTGTTGTTGGCATGGCTGACGTTGTTGCCGGTCATTACGCCCTTGCCGGTCAGTTCGCACACACGAGACATGGGAAACACCTTTGTTCTTCTTCAATCGAATGGCGCTTCCAGACAATGTCCGGCACACCGATCCAACTGGTCCTGATTGGAAAGTTGCGGTTCTATAGTCAGGCAGGCTCGCCACGTCAAGCCAAAACCTTGCATCCTCGCCGCAGTTCGCGGTGCAAAACGCCCGGCGGCTGCTATTTTCTTGCCATGATGCGCGTCCTATATGACGACAACCTTTTGCTTTTCTCTCTCCAGCTTTGCGGGCGGACCATGATTTCCCACATTCGGATCGCCATCGTTTCCGCTCTGGCAGCTGCCCTTCCGGCCCTGCCGGCGTCAGCCTCCGGTGTCCAGCATATCAGCGAATACAATATCTCGCTCGGCATTCTGCCGATCGCGACGGCCAGCTTCACAAGCGATTTCGAGGGCAAGGGCTACACGATCACCGGAAGCTTTAAATCTGCGGGCATTGCCGAGATCATCAGTCGCGTGTCGGCCGAGACGACCGTTTCCGGCCGGGTAGTCGGCGACCGGCTGCAGGCGGATCGCTACAGTCTCGTCTACAAGTCGGGCAAGCGGACTCGGGTCTACGACGTTGCCTATTCGAACGGCAATGTGAAGCAGACGACGATCGACCCGCCGCCGCGGCGCAACCCCGATACCTGGGTGCCGGTCAGCGACAAGGACCTGCAATCGGTGCTCGATCCCTTGAGCGGGATGATCTTCCCGGCTGACGCCAAGGTGTGCCCCAGCCGCCTGCCGATCTATGACGGCGAATCGCGCATGGATCTGGTGCTGACGCCGGCCGGTACCAAGCCGTTTTCCACCAACGGCTTCAAGGGCGATGCGATCGTCTGCTCTATCCGGTACGAGCCGAAATCCGGCTTTCGCCGTGGCCGCAGCGATATCGAATACCTGAAGAAGACGCCGATGGAGATCTGGTTCGCGAAGGCGGACGGCGCCAATGTCTATGCACCCGTCTATGCCCGCATCCCGACGCGGATGGGGCCGCTCTACGTGACCGCGGTCAAATACGGCGGCTGAGGACAAAGGGACCGGCATGAAGGTTCGTGGCACTCTGGTCGGCTTCGCCGCGATCCTGATGTGGTCCCTGCTGGCACTGATGACGGCCGCGTCCGGAACGGTGCCGCCATTCCAGATGAACGCCATGACGTTTGCGATCGGCAGCCTGCCGGGATTGCTGGTGTTTGCCGCAAGACCGCGCCGTATCGCGCTGCTGCGCCAGCCGTTGAAAGTCTGGGCGACCGGTATCGGCGGGCTGTTCGGCTACCACTTCCTGTATTTCACGGCGCTTCGCAATGCGCCGGCGGTCGAGGCGGGGCTGATCGCCTATCTTTGGCCGCTGTTGATCGTGGTCGGGTCGGCACTCCTGCCGGGTGAACGGCTGCGCTGGTATCATCTCGTCGGCGCAGTGGCCGGGCTTTGCGGTACGATCGCCATCGTTTCCCGCAACGGCCTTTCGTTCAATGACGCCTACCTCACCGGTTACGGAACGGCCTTCCTGTGCGCCTTCACCTGGTCCGGCTATTCGCTGCTGACGCGCCGTTTCGACCGCGTCTCGACCGACGTGGTGACCGGTTTCTGCGTCGCGACGGCGGTGCTGTCGCTGTTGTGCCACCTCGCTCTCGAGCAGACCGTCTGGCCGGCCGCGACCAGCGAATGGCTGGCCATCGCCGGGCTCGGCCTGCTACCTGTCGGGGCCGCCTTCTATGCGTGGGACTTTGGTGTGAAGAACGGTGACATTCAGGTCATCGGCGCTGCCAGCTATGCAGCCCCGCTGCTCTCGACCCTGGTGCTCGTGCTGTCGGGGTTTGCCGAGCCGAGCTGGCGCATCCTGCTCGCCTGCGTGCTGATCACCGGCGGCGCGGTTCTTGCGGCTCGCGATATGCTGCGTCGCTCGCCAAGCGTTGCGGACAGCGTCCAATAGGCTGCTGGCAGACCTATCGACCCGGCTCCCAGCCGGGCGGTGCCATCTCGAAGTTTTGGAACTCGAACGCGGGCGCGACCGTGCAGCCGGTCAGGGTAAACTCTCCGAGCGGCTCGGCGGACTGCCAGGCATCGGCCGGCACGACCGCCTGCGGTCGCTCACCTGCGGCGAAATCCGTGCCAAGGATGATTTCGTCCACGGTGACGCCGTTCGAGATCCGCAGCCGCAGCGGTCCTCCCGCGTAGAAGTGCCAAACCTCGGCGGCGTCCCGGACGCGGTGCCAATGCGACCGCTGGCCGGCCTCGAGCAGGTAGTAGATCGCCGTCGACCTGCCGCGGCCGCCTGCGGCATCATCCCGAAACGTCTCGACGAACCACCCACCCTCCGGATGCGGCTGCATCCCGAGGGTCTTGACGATGTCGCGCACGGTCGAGAGGGAATCATTCATCGCGTTCGGTGCTCAGAAGTTGTCCTTGCGCTTGCGGATTTCGGCAAACACTTCCTCGTTGGTCTTGCCTTCCATCAGCAGGTTGCGGCGGATCGCCGGATCGCCGGCACGCAGGAAGGGATTGGTTTCCTTCTCGAGCCCCATCATGGTCGGGATCGTGAACTTGCCCTCGGCGCGATCCGTCTCGATCTGGGCGACGCGTGTCTTCAGGCGCTCGTTGTCCGGATCGATCGTCACGGCGAAGCGGGCGTTCGACAGGGTGTATTCATGGCCGAAGTAGATGGCGGTCTCGTCGGGAAGAACGGACAGTTTCTGCAGCGAGGCCCACATGTCGGCAGCCGTGCGTTCGAACAGCCGGCCGCAACCGAGCGCAAACAGCGTGTCGGCGGCAAACAGAATCTTGTCGTCGGGGAAATGGTAGCAGATGTGGCCGGCGGTGTGGCCGGGAGTTTCGATGACGCGGACGAGGTGCTCGCCGAAATGGAATTCGTCGCCGTCGGCCATCGTCCGGTCGAGGCCCGGAATGGCCAGCGCCTCGTTGAACGGGCCGATGATCTCGAGGCCGAACTTTTCCTTCAGCGCCAGATTGGCTTCCACATGGTCGGCATGGTGATGGGTGGTGAAGATGTGGGTCAGGGTCCATCCGCGCCGCGCCGCAGCATCGAGGATGGGTCCTTCTTCCGGCGCATCGATCGAGGCGGTCAGCCCGGTTTCCGGATCGTGGACGAGAACGCCATAGTTATCGCTCCGGCACGAAAAGACTTCAATCTCCAATGCACGCATACAAAAGCCCCGTGTGTGTCAACATTGGCTGCAATGTAGAGATTGAAGGCTTGAAGTCCAACCGCGCTCAGATATCATTTTTCAAATGTCTGCCGATATCGTCGATCTGCGCGAGTTCTATCATTCCCCGCTTGGCCTGGTTGCCGAGCAGTCCGTGACCATGGCGCTGTCGTCGCTGTGGGCGAGGCTGCCCGAGGAGCGGCTGGTGGGGCTCGGCTATGCGGTTCCCTATCTGGACCGGTTTCGCGCCGATACGGAACGGACCTTTGCGTTCATGCCGGCAGGTCAGGGTGCGGTCAACTGGCCGCCCGGGGAGCGCTCCTCGACGGCGCTCGTGTTCGACGAAGAACTGCCGCTACCGGACTCGTCCGTGGACCGGGTGTTGATGGTGCATTCGCTGGAGTTTGCCGAAAACCCGCGCGAAAGCCTCAAGGAGATCTGGCGCGTGCTCGCGCCCGGCGGCCGGCTGGTGATCGTGGTGCCGAACCGTCGCGGCGTCTGGGCGCGGATGGAGCACACGCCGTTCGGCTCGGGCCGGCCCTACTCGCGCGGCCAGCTGACCGCCTTGTTGCGGGAAGCCAATTTCACCCCCGGAGCAAGCTCGGAGGCGCTGTTTTTTCCGCCGTCGCGGATCCGCACGCTCCTGAAGCTGCGGCACGTTTTCGACCGGCTGGGCCGTCGTTTCTGGCCGGTGTTTTCCGGCGTGCTCGTCATCGAGGCTCAGAAGCGTCTCTATCAGGGCCTGCCGGTTGCCGCGCGTGCCTCACGCCGCGTGTTCGTGCCGGTGCTGGCGCCGCAGGGCGTGCCGACGACGCGGACGCGGTGAACGCCGAAGTCCGCTCCCGCCGGCTGTCCGCGGGCCTCGACAAAGCCGGCTTCCGGCGCTAATCCCCTTCAATACCCGCCGCATGGCTTTTCCAAAAGGTTGATCCGATGAGCATTGTCACGAGTGAGCCCACTCCGCGTCCCGGCATTCTCGACATTGCCGCCTACGTCCCCGGCAAGGAACATGCTCCCGGCGTCGCGCGGGTGTTCAAGCTCTCGTCGAACGAGACCCCGCTTGGTGCCAGCCCCAAGGCGATCGAAGCCTTCGGGACCGCCGCCGCCCACCTGGAGCTTTATCCCGACGGACAGGCGCTGGCGCTGCGCGAGGCGATCGCGTCGGTCTACGGTCTCAACGTCGCCAACATCATCTGCGGCAACGGGTCGGACGAACTGCTCGGGCTGCTCTGCCATGTCTATCTGGCGCCGGGCGACGAGGCGATCATCACCCAGCACGGTTTCCTCGTCTACAAGATCCAGATCATGGGCGCCGGCGCAACGCCGGTCGAGGTCCGCGAGGACGACTGCAAGGTCGATGTCGATGCGATCCTCGGCGCCGTCACCGACAAGACCAAGATGGTGTTCATCGCCAATCCCGGCAATCCGACGGGCACCTACGTGCCGGTGTCGGAAATCCGCCGCCTGCATGCCGGCCTGCCCAAGAACGTCATTCTGGTGCTGGACGCCGCCTATGCCGAATATGTCCGCCGGAACGATTACGAAGCCGGCCTCGAGCTCGTCTCGGCCAACAACAATGTCGTGATGTGCCGCACCTTCTCGAAGGTCTACGGCCTTGCCGCGCTTCGCATCGGCTGGATGTACGGTCCGGCCGCGATCCTCGATGCGCTGAACCGGGTGCGCGGTCCGTTCAACATGAATGCCCCGGCGATCGCCGCTGGCGCTGCCGCCGTGCGGGACCGGGCGTTCGTCGAAAAGGCGGTCGAGCACAACACGCTCTGGCTCGGCAAGCTCACCCATGCTTTCCAGCAGATCGGACTCAAGGTCACGCCTTCGGTCACCAATTTCATGCTCATCCATTTCCCCGATATCGACGGCAAGCGCGCGCCGGAGGCCGATGCCTTCCTGACCAGCCGCGGCTACATCCTGCGGGTGGTCAAGGGCTACGGCCTGCCCAACGCGCTGCGTATGACCGTGGGCTCCGAAGAGGCCAATCGCGGCGTCATCGAGACGCTCGGCGAATTCATGGGACGGGGCGCATGACCAGCCCGCGCTTCGAACGCATCTCGCTGATCGGTATCGGCCTGATCGGGTCGTCGATCGCGCGCGACGTCAAGGCGCTGGGGCTTGCGGGCGAGGTGGTGATCTCCACCCGCAGCACCGAGACGCTGAAGCGGGCGGAAGAGCTTGGCCTCGGTGACCGGTACACGACCTCTGCGGGCGACGCCGTCGACGGTGCCGACCTGGTGATCGTGTCGGTCCCCGTCGGCGCCTCGGAAGCGGTTGCCCGGCAGATTTCATCCCATCTGAGGGCCGGTGCGATCGTTACCGACGTCGGCTCCACCAAGGCGTCGGTGATTGCGCAGATGGCGCCGCACATGCCCGAAAATGTCCACTTCATTCCCGGCCACCCGCTGGCGGGGACGGAGAAGTCCGGTCCGGATGCCGGTTTCGAGGGACTGTTCCGGGACCGGTGGTGCATTTTCACGCCGCTGCCGGATACGGATGTGGCGGCGCTGGACCGGCTTAAAGCCTTCTGGACGGCGCTTGGCTCCCGGATCGACGAGATGGACCCGCAGCATCACGACAAGGTTCTGGCGATCGTCTCGCACCTGCCGCACATCATCGCCTACAATATCGTCGGCACCGCCGACGATCTCGAAACCGTGACCGAATCGGAAGTCATCAAGTATTCAGCCTCCGGTTTCCGCGATTTCACCCGTCTGGCGGCCTCGGACCCGACCATGTGGCGGGACGTTTGCCTGCACAACAAGGATGCGATCCTGGAAATGCTGGCACGCTTTTCAGAAGATCTCGCCTATCTGCAGCGGGCGATCCGATGGGGGGAGGGCGACAAGCTGTTCGAACTGTTCTCGCGCACCCGCGACATCCGGCGCTCCATCATCCAGGCCGGCCAGGACGTCGATGCGCCCGACTTCGGCCGTCACGCGCTCGACGTGAAGAAATAGGCTTCAGACGGGCGGGATCTCGCCGATCGGGATCAGGCCGCCTGCCAGCACCTTGCCGCGCTTGATGGTGATGTCGATCGAGGCATTGGCACCGCCGCCAAGTGCCGAGAGCATGCTCGTTGCGGTCTTGAAAGTCGAGGCGAGATCCGGAAAGCTCTGGCTCAGGATGTCCTGCCAGGCGGACAGCTTTTCGACGCGCAGCTTCAGCTTGCCCGACATGCGCCCCTGATCGTCGAAGGAGAAGGGACCGGAGACCAGCAGCACGCGGCCTTCGCCGAGATCGGCCTTGAACTCGCGCATCTCGCCCTTGGTCTGGCGCAGCGAGATCCCGTTCGGGTCCCTGCCGTCGATGATGCCGGCGCGGCCGATGAGCGTCATGTCCATGCTGGTCGTCACCCGCGGGAGATCCTGCAGCAGATCCTTGATCGCCGTGTCCGTTCCCTCCAGCGTCACCGCCGCATCGAGATCGTCGCCGTTCTGCCGCAGATGGATCTCCGCCTTGTCGGCATTGATGTCGAAGACCTGGCCGCTTTCGGAGGAGACCACGTGGGTCTTGGGGTTCTGCAGCACAAGCGCAGCGCGCTCGACGCCCTTGAACTTGGTGATGATGCTGGACTGGAGGCTTTTCCAAGAGGTGGAGACGGTCAGGCCGCGGCTGGATTTCAGCTCCGCGGGTGAATCCATCTCCCAGATGATGTGGCCCGGATCGTAGACCTGCGCTGCGGACCGCAGGGCGCCGAAATCACCCGAAATACCGTTCGCCTGATCGTTGACGGTGACCTTCGAGCAAAACAGGCCGATACGGAAAGGGTAGCCACGATATTCGGCGTCGCTGCATTCGGCGGCAAAGCCCTCCGATGCGCGGCTGCCGAGAACAGCGAGCGTCTTTTCACGCAGGAGCGAGGCCGCATAGAACCAGCCGGCCGTATAGAGCGCGATGAAAAGAACGACGAGACAGGCAAGGAGCCAGAGTTTTCCACTGACGCCGGTTCGGCTTGACGCTGCCATGTTCTTCTCCAATGCTGGTTCCGATCGGGCGCGCCATGCGCACGAGGAAACGGCTTGGCGCGCGATATGGACGAATTTTGGGTGTTTGGCTACGGGTCGCTGATGTGGAACCCGGGCTTCGAGTTCGAGGACAGAACGGCCGCTCGCGTCTTCGGGTTCCGTCGCTCGCTGTGCGTCCGGTCCTACGATCACCGGGGCACGCGCAGCGAGCCCGGACTGGTTCTCGGGCTCGATCGTGGCGGCTCCTGCCTCGGTGTGGCATTCCGGGTGGCTCCGACGCATCAGGCGGACGTGCTCGACTATCTGCGGCGCCGGGAACTCGTCACCAATGTGTACCTCGAGCGGCGCCTGCCCGCGCTTCTCGCCGACCGGCGGCAGGTGCGGGTGTTGACCTACATTGTCGACCGGCAGCATCCGCAATATGCGGGCGCCCTCGATGTGGCGGAGGCGGCCGAGATCGTGCATCGGTCGCGCGGCAAGTCGGGACCGAACCAGGCCTATGTCGTCAACACGGTCGCGCATATGCGGAAAATGGGGATCCGTGACGCGTGGCTCGAAAATCTCAACGCCGCGATTGCGCAAAAGGCTCAGGCGGCCGGCTGAGACCTGATCGCCGCGACGCGGCGCGCAGCCTCGGGCGGTAGCGGCAGGTGCGGGTTGGCGTCCACCGTCTCGATCAGCAGCCGGTCGCTCGCCGTCTCCAGCGTCTCGATCAACTGCGCGTAGAAGGCATCCGGATCAAGGCCCGGCTGGATTGGCGGCAGGATCTTCACCTTGAAGTGTCCGGGATGCTTGATGAGCTTGCGGCGCCCCCAGAACAGCCCCCAGTGCGCGACGATCGGCACGACGGGCACCTGGACGTCGCGGTAGATGCGGGCGATGCCGTAGCGGTATTGCGGTTCTGCGCCGGGCGGACGGCGTGTCCCTTCCGGATAGATGATCAGCTGGCGGCCATCGGCCATTTCCGCCTTGGTCCGCTGCATGACGTCGACCATGACCTTGCCGCGGGCGCCACGGTTGACCGGGATCATCTTCTGCTTGGCCACATACCAGCCGAACAGCGGGATCCACATCAGCTCGCGCTTCAGGATGTAGACAGGATCGCGCTGGAAGGGCAGGAGCGCGAAGGTATCCCAGGCCGACTGGTGCTTGGGGGCGAAGATGCAGCCGCCCTCGGGTATGTTTTCCATCCCTTCGATTTCGAAGGTGGCGCCGACGATCTTTGCCATCAGCCAGTTGTTGGAGGCGGCCCATGCCTTGGGAATGCGATAGGCGGCCTTGCGCGGCATCAGGAAATAGATCGGCGACAGGACCAGCATCCGGACGATGATGTTGGTATAGAAGGCGATGTTGAAGAGGATCGAACGCACCAGCAACATGAATGGCATCCCATATGAGAAGCCGTTGCCTACACGAGATCACGGCCATAAAAAAGCGTCAGATCGCGGTTTGCGCAAAGAGTCACTGCGCCGGCGGCCGCGCCGGTGACAGTTCTTCCTCTGTCCTGAGGCCCGTGCCGTGCTCCACGCCGAAGACGTCGCGCAGGGTCGCCAGCACGACCTTGAGATATTCCGCCAGCATGGTTCGAAGGGTATCCGGCTCGGCAAACCAGGCGCGCCGCGTGAGGTCGGCGTTGATGACCGGGTAGGGAATGAACTCGGTCACCGGATCCGCCCGGCGTAGTTCAAGCAGGCTGCGGGGCATGTGATAGTTGTTGGTCACCACGAGCACAGACCGATAGCGATGGTCATGGATCCAGCGGGCGATCTCGTTGGCATTGCCGATCGTGTCGAGCGCGTCGTATCCGATGTCGACGCAGCAGGCGAAGAGGTCGGACGATGCCTGGGTCGCCTTGCGGATCTGGTTCGGCGTGGTGGACGGGTGGGCGCCGGAGATCAGCAGCCGCTGGCCCGCCCCGTCCCGCAACAGGCCGAGGGCCTGCTCGATGCGCAGGTATCCGCCGGTCAGAACGACGATCGCGTCGGCCTTGACGCCATCGGGTGCCCGCTGCGATGTCACCGTATCGGCGAACCACAAGAAGCCGCCCGCCACCACCGCTCCCATGAGAACGCCCGCCATGAAGAGCCGCCGCGCCCATCGCCGGGCCCGGCTCTTGCGCGAAAACCAGCCCTTGGGCGTCCGCATAGGTGCATCCGGTCCCGCCTCGTTCAGTTCTGTGTCGTCCACCGTCATTGCGCCGTCACCAGCTCCTGATTCGGACAGGCCTTCCATCTCAGTCTTCGCGGTCGGGCTACGATCCGACCTCATGCGCTTGGCAGACCATCGGAACGCGACGGATCTGAGCGGATCAGGTCGATCTCGTCGATCGTCCGCATCACCGTGAATCGTGCGGTCAGTGTCGTCAGAAGGGCGATCACAAGCATGGTGGCAAAGATCCCCAGATATCCGGTCACCCCGATCGTAAACGAGCCGAACAGCGCTGTCGCCTGGTCGCTTTGAGGGGTTGCACGGGAATTCGACTGCCAAAGGTTCGCCACGGCGAACAGGATGGCCGCGAGCGCTCCGCCGGCCGCCGAACCCTTGATGCTGATCTTCAGGAAATGTTTCTGGAACTCCTTGGCGACAAAAGCGCTTTCGGCGCCCACGAAATGCAGGACCTCAACGACGTGCCGGTTTCCGGAGAGGGCGCCGCGGGTCGCGAAAATGACGGTCAGAACCATGGCGGTAAACACCAGCACGAGGATGCCGGTGCCGATCAGGACCGTGGTCCTTGCCATCGACACCAGCCGGTCCACCCAGGTTCGGTGGTCATCGAGAAACGCCTGAGGAACTTCGGTCTTCAGGAGGTCGCGCATGGCGCCGAAATCGGGCGGGTTCTGTTCGTCGATGGTAATGATCACCAGGCGGGGAACGGGCAGGTCGTCCAGGTTGAGGCCGGTGCCGAGCCACGGCTCCAGCAGGCGCGCCGTCGCGCTGTCGTCCATGATCGTGCCGTCCTTGGTGCCGACGAAGGTGAGGGCCACGTCGCGCGCCTTCTTGAGCGCCGCCGCCATGTCCAGGCCGTCGTCCGGCTTGATCTGGATGGTGATCTCGCGGGAGATCTGGCTCTGCCAGCTCGACGCCGTTGCCCGGACCATGCTGACGGCACCGAGCGTCAGGCAGGCGAGAAACGCCATGATGGCAATCACCACCATCAGGGCGTTGCCCTGGATATTGGCTGGCGGCAGGATCGGTGCGGTAGGGCGGACCCGCATCTCCGCCCGACGCGCCGGCTGCTGCTGCTGCGGCTCAGGTGCGGGCGGCTTGGGCCTGGCTTGCGTGCGATCGCGCTTTTGCGGCTTGCTGGACCTGGTTCGGCTCATCTCATTCATAGATATCGAGCCGCCCTTCGGTGAGGATCATCCGGCGCGCATCGACCTGGTCCATCAGGGCCAGATCGTGGGTGGCGATGACGACGGCCGTGCCCAGGCGGTTGAGCTCGAGAAACAGGTTGAGCAATCGCTTGGCCATGGGCGGGTCGACATTGCCGGTCGGTTCGTCGGCGAGCAGGATTTCGGGCCGGTCCATCAGGGCGCGGGCGATCGCCGCACGCTGCTTTTCACCGCCGGACAGGACCGGCGGCAGGACGTTGATCCTTTCGCCGAGACCCACCCATTTCAGCAGCTCTATCACGTCGTTGCGGTAGGAGCCTTCCTCCTTGCCGCGCACCCGCAGGGGCAGTGCCACGTTCTCGTAGGTCGTCAGGTGATCGAGAAGCCGGAAGTCCTGGAAGACGATGCCGACCCTTCGCCGCAGCATCGGGAGTTCGGAGCGGGGGATCTGCGACAGGTCGCGGCCGAACATGTTGATGATGCCGCGCGTCGGGTGGAGCGACAGGAACAGCAGGCGCAGAAGGGTGGTCTTGCCGGCTCCCGACGGCCCGGTGAGGAACTGGAAGGACCGTTTCGGGATGTCGAACGTCATGTCCCGGAGAATCTCCGGGCCCATTCCATAGCGCAAACCGACATTTTCGAAGTGAATCAACGGAGGATCCAGTCCCTGTGCATAGAGTAAAGACTCTCAGGTGCCTGCTATCTCTTAACGACAGGCGTAAACAAAACGTAAATCGCCTGCGGAAGTAGGCCGTTTTCAGGCCGAATTTGCGAAGCATTAACCACTTCCCTTTACGACTGAGCGGGATTCGTTTCAATGCCCGGATGTCTCGCAAGCGAGGTCACGGGCAAAGGGTGTCCATGACCAGCTTCCGCGGCCATACCGGCAAGACCATCATCCGAATGGATATCCTGCCGCCCGAGCGCCAGACGCAACGCGTCTCGCGGGCGCCGCAGCGTCATACCGAGGCGCTGGATGCCCAGTTCGTGCCCGTTCAGGAACGCCGCCGCGACAAAGCGGTGCCGCGCAGCCACAACGACAACAGGGTGCCGCGCGGGATGATCTCCCGCCTGGTCGCACTGTCGGCCGAGCGGCTCGAAGCGGGCCTGAGGAAGCTGCCGCCCGATCTCTTTTCAGCGCTCGTGGCGGCCGCCTTCGTGGCGGTGTTTGCCGCCTCGGGCGGGTTCTCGTTCCTGTTCAAGAATGCCGAAGCCCTCGAGAGCGGACCGAACTTCGACATCACGCATGTCAGCATGATCCCCCAGGATGCCAACGGCATGCGGGTGCTGCTGATCAACGGCATCGTGGAAAATCGCGGTCGGGAGAAGCGGGCCATGCCCTCGATCCGGGCCGATCTGATCGCCGGCGAGACCGTTCTCGCCAGCACCCTGATCAGTCCGCCGCAGGGCATGCTCGACACGCAGCAGAGCCGCGGTTTTTCCGCGAAAGTCCCTCATCCGGGCGGAAAACTGCCGGACTTGAGGCTTTCCGTCGCGGAACGGGGTGCCTCCGGCTCCTGATTGTGCTATCGCGGCGCTTTGATCCGATCAGGAGTTTCCGCACATGCCCGTCGTCCGCGGCAAGCTCATCGAGCCGCTCTTCACCGCCGAACAGATCGCCGAACGCAACCGTGACATCGCAGCGCAGATTGCGACGCGGCCGAGCAAGGACCTGCTGGTCATCGCCATCCTGAAGGGCTCCTTCATCTTTGCCGCCGATCTGCTGCGGGCCCTCCACGATGTGGGGCTGGCGCCCGAGGTGGAGTTCATCACCCTGTCCAGCTACGGCACCGGCACCGTCTCGCAGGGCGTGCGGATCGTCAAGGATATCGACAGCGACGTCAAAGACCGGGACGTTCTGCTGATCGACGATATTCTCGAATCGGGCCGCACGATCTCGTTTGCCAAGCAGATGCTCTACGACCGTGGGGCGAGCAGCGTCTCCGTCGCGGTGCTTCTCGACAAGAGCGTCAAACGCAAGGAAGCGCTCGAGGCCGACTTCGTGGGGTTCGAATGCCCGGACTATTTCGTCGTGGGCTACGGCATGGATGCCGCCTATGCTTTCCGGGAACTTCCCTTCGTCGGCGTGGTTACCGGCGACGCCTGATCCTCCCAATACTCGCCTTGCGCCAGTGGCAAGCTGTTAACCATGGCAGCTCTGCCTTCGAGGATGTTTACTCCTCGACAAGGAAACTCTGATGATTTGCTCCCCAGATGAACAGCAGGGAGCGATGATCGCTATGGCAAGAATCCTGATTACCGAAGACGAGGACACCTTGCGGATGTTCGTTGCAAGGGCGTTGCGTCTCGATGGTCATGAGACGCACGAAGCCGGCGACGGAGCTGAGGGCCTGGAAAAGCTCGAAGACCGACCCTTCGACCTGCTGCTGTCGGATATCCGCATGCCGGTGATGGACGGCATCGAACTTGCCCATCAGGCTGCCGCCAAGTTTCCGGACCTCAAGATCCTGCTGATGACCGGTTATGCGGAACAGCGCGAGCGGGCCGACGATCTTGCAACCAAGGTCATCGACGTTGTCCAGAAGCCATTCGCGCTGCCGGAGATCCGCAAGGCGGTCGCCATGGCGCTGGCCGAGCAGGGCTCCGAGGCGGCCTGACGGGCCAGCCGCCTAACGCAACTCCAAAAGCCGCTCCAGATACTGCCGCTCGGCATCCCCAGACAGGGTGTTGCCGAGCTTTTCGCGGATCGCGTCGAGGATCTCGCGGGCGCGCTGCACATCGATCTCGTCCGGCACCTTAACCTGGTCGCCGAAATCCGGGCCGGTCTGCGAGCGCGGGCGGCCAAGCGGGTCGCGACCGTTCTGACCGCCCTGCGAGGCCATGTTGTCGCCCTGGCCGTCGCGACCCTGGCCCTGCTGACCCTGTTGGCCCTGCATGGCCTGCATCATCTGCTGCATCATGTTCTGGGCACCCTGGCGTAGCGCGTTGAGCGCCTTGCCCTGGCCGTCGACGGCTTGCTCCCCCTGGGCGTCACCCAACGCCTTGCCGGCATTGCCCATTTCACGCTGCGCCTGGCCGAAGCCGTCGTTCGGCTGCATGCCGAGACCCTTCAGGCCTTTTTGCAGTTCGTCCAGTTTCTTGCCGAGGCCTTCCTGCTGCGCCCGCAGTTTCTTCAGCGCCTCGCGCAGCTGCTCCTTGGTCATCTGGTCGGGGTTCTGCTCACCGCCCTGGGCCTGTTTCTGCTGACCCTGCTGACCTTGCTGCCCAGGCTGGGGCTGCGACTGCTGCCCTTGCTCTCCCCCCGGGTTCTGCTGCTCGTCCTCGCCGTCCATCTCCTGGTCGGGATCGCCACGCTGCATGCGGTCCCGCAAAGCCTGATCCAGCTTGAAGGTCTGGTCCATGAGGCGCTGCTGGTCCTGCATGATCTCGCCGAGCTTGTCGATCTGCTGGCGCATCTGGCTGTTGTCCTGGCGGCCCTGCTGACCGCGCTGCGGGCGTCCTGCCTGGAGGTTGTTCATCATACGCTGCATTTCCGACAGCAGCTGCTGGGCGGCATCCCTGTTGCCCGAGCGGGCCAGGTTTTCAATCTGGTCCATCATGTTCTGCAGGTCGCGCTGCCGAATGACGTTCTGCGACTGCATGTTGTTCGGTGCTTTCGGCGCGTTCTGCATGCGCTGAGCAAGTTCGCTCATATACTGCTGCATGGCCTCGCGCAGCTCTTTCATGAGCTTGGCGATTTCCTCGTCCTTGGCGCCGTTCTTGAGCGCTTCCGAGAGGTTGTTTTGGGCGTCGCGGAGACGCTTTTCCGCCTGCGACAGGTCACCGTCCTCGATGCCGAGCGCGATCTCCCACAGGTATTCCGCGGTATCCTTCAACTGCTCGTCGGTGCGCGACAGCTTCATCCGCTCAAGGGCGGAGCGGATGAGAAGGAACTGGCCGAGATCGGGTATGGTTTCGTCGGGCCGCAGGGCCAGCGCTTCGTTGAGGGCGATCGCGCGTGGCATCTTGCGGGTATCGAGGGCAAACACCTGGCGCTGCTCGGCAACGGCTGCGGCGAGCGGTTCGGAAAAGTTGCGCGACGGAAGCACCATTTCATGGCTCGGGCTGCGGCCGGTCTGTCCGGCGCCGTCCTTGGCGACCAGCGTGATCCGGACGCGCTTTCCCGACAGCGGGTGCTCCGTCAGGTTGCGGCTGGTCAGTGCCTTGACCTCCTTGCCGTTCTGCCGCGGCAGGTCGAGCCTGTATTCGGGCAGGGGATAAAGCGCGGTCGCAGCCGGATCCTGCGGATCGGCAGGCTCGATCAGCGCTTGCGCTTCGCGGATGCCGTAGTCGTCCTTGCCCTTGAAGGCGATCTCCAGGGCGCCGTTGACGGTCCGCTTCGGCTGGCCGTCAAAGACGATCTCGGGCGGACGATCCGGAATGATGGTGAAGGTCCAGGTTTCGCCGTTGGCCGTCAGGCTGCCGCTCTCGCGCACATTGAGGGCATAGTTGCGCGGCGCAAGCTGTGGCCCGCCAGCCACCGGCGCTGCAGCCGGAGGCGCGGGCGGTTGCGCTGCCTGCAGGCCGTCGGCGCCGGGTGCCGGCTTCGGAGCTTCGTTGGCCAAGGTCACCGGTTCGCCGCCTTCCTTGGGGGTGAACACGACGGCTTCTCCGCCTTCGCCGCCGGTGACCCGGACCGCGAGCGCGGAGTTCTGCGGAACCGACACCGCATCAAGCCTTGATGCCTGGCTGCCGGTCAGGAAGATGGGTGCCTTGCCCGTATAGGAGGGTGGGGTGAGCCAGGCGTCGATGCGCAGGTCGGGGTTGGTCTTCGGGGCCGCAGGTGCGGCGCGGAAGGCATCGGTCGCGGAGCCGCCGCCGTTCGAGAAGGAATAGCCGAGTGCGATCGCAAACAGCAGCGCCGGGACGGCCCGCAGCGCCCAGCGGTCATGACCGGCAATATCGGGCTGTGGCAGGCCGGCGTCGAGCTCGGCGATCCGCCTTGCCATGCGCAGCTGGTGTTCCTTCCAGAGTGCCCGCGACAGGGGCGTCTCGAAGGCCGGCGCGTCTTCCTGCACGGCGACGGGCTGGTGCGGGAGGTTGTTGCGGCTCTCGAGAAGGCGGTCTGCTTCTGCGGGGCCGGGCCAACGCAGCCGGAAGAAGGGGACGAGCGACCAGCAGAAAGCCAGGGCAAACCCTGCAAGCAGCAGCCAGCGGGCGGCCTCGGGCACGATCCGGAAGAGGCCGAACCAGCCGGCCGACACGAACAGCGCGATGACGGCAACCGGCAGGATCACCAGGGGCAGCGCCCGTTCCGCAAACAACACGCCGCGCGCAAAGGATCGCTTCAGGGCGACCTTTCGCGCGAGCCCCGGATGGGAATCGAAAGCACCTTTACGGGGAAGGCTCATGCGGTCCGTCTCCAGTCGTGGCGGCCCAGGGCTCACCATGAAGCGCGACGCGATCCTCGATGCCGATCTGCACGCTCCAGGTCAATGTTGTGTCGCAGGGTGCGAGGGCAGACGAACCGCACCCGCGTGCGCGACTTTGCCTAGAAGATAACAGGCTTTGTGGCGAAGACGAGGGCACAGGGCAGGAGCGGGGCGGTTTTTCCCCTCACTCCGTCAAAAGTGAACGCCCGGACCTCACTTCAGCCAGGATGGCAGCGAGTCGAGGCCGATCAGGTCTTCATAGGTTCCGCGCGGACGCACGACGTGGAATTCGCTGCCGCGGACCAGAACCTCCGGCACCAGCAGGCGGGAATTGTAGGTTCCGGCCTGGACTGCGCCATAGGCGCCCGCCGAGCCAATCGCCAGGAGATCGCCGGGCTGCGGTGCCGCCATTTCGCGATCGAGTGCCAGATAGTCTCCGGTTTCGCAGACTGGACCGACCACGTCGCCCTTGACGCGCGGAGCATCCGAGGGAGGCACGACCACCGGCCGGACCGAATGATAGGCATCGTAAAGGGTCGGGCGGATGAGGTCGTTCATGGCGCCGTCGACGATCACGAAGGTCTTTTCGCCAGCATCCTTCACGTAGATGACCTCGGTCACCATGATCCCGGCATTGCCGACGATCAGGCGTCCCGGTTCGGTGACGATCCGGCAGTTGAGCGAGCGCAGCTGGCGCTTGACGGTATCGGCATAGGCATCCGGCAGCGGCGGCGGCGTATTGTCATCCTTGTAAGGGATGCCGAGGCCGCCGCCGATATCGACGTGATGGAGACGATGGCCGTCCCCGCGCAGCGTCTCGACCAGTTCGCGCAGCAGGCGGAAGGCATCCTCGAAAGGCTGCAGTTCGGTGATCTGGCTGCCGATATGCATGTCGATGCCGGTCACTTCGATACCGGGCAGGGTTGCGGCGTGGGCATAGATGGCGCGGGCGCGCTCGTAGGCGATGCCGAACTTGTTTTCCTTCTTGCCGGTGGAAATCTTGGCATGCGTGCCGGCGTCAACGTCCGGATTGATGCGGAAGGAGACATGCGCTCTCTTGCCCGCCTTCAGGGCACGCAGGTTGAGCACTTCCAGCTCCGGCTCCGACTCGACGTTGAAGCAGTAGATGCCAGCCTCCAGGGCCAGGTCCATTTCCGCCACGGTCTTGCCGACACCCGAAAACATGATGCGGCTGGCAGGCACGCCGGCGGCGATCCCGCGCCGCAATTCACCGCCC
The DNA here is from genome assembly GCA_900469345.1 of Hyphomicrobiales bacterium. Taxonomy (GTDB): domain Bacteria; phylum Pseudomonadota; class Alphaproteobacteria; order Rhizobiales; family Rhizobiaceae; genus Neorhizobium. Next base: position 42,203 of record UBWZ01000024.1, read on the forward strand.
GAGACGACGTCAACGCCGGCACCGAGCCGAGCCAGCGTCTTCAGCACGGCCTGGTTCGAATTCGCCTTCATGGCGTAGCAGACCATGGTGTCGACATCGGCAAAAGCCTGCGCAAACACACGGTAGTGCCGCTCCAGCGTTGCGGTCGAATAGACATAGAAGGGAGTGCCGACCGCCTTGGCGATCTCCGGAACAGGCACGTTCTCGGCGTGCAGGACGCCGTCGATATACTGGAAATGGTTCACGTCGGTAACCGGATGTCAGAGCAACGGATCGAGAAGGAACGCCCGGTCGGGAGCCGGTGCCGGATGCTTTTCGTTTTCCTTGGCGGTCTTGCGGATGTTCTGCTGCTCCACGGGCGTGCTCGGGCGGTCGAGGTCGCCTTTGCGCCCGCAGCCGGCAGCGGCAAGGCCGATCACGCTGAAGACGATGGCGATGCGGGCGGTCATTACCAAGGATTTGGCCATTCTGTGTCTATCTCCGGCAGCTGCGGAACTCTGGTCGTGCAAGCTGCGCCACTTGTGCAGCCTTATTTGCGGGAGTTCAAGTCTAGTTTCGGGTGCGCCACCAGGCGATCTGCTTGCGCACTTCGGCCGGTGCTGTACCGCCGAAGCTGGTGCGGCTTGCCACAGACGCATCCACGGAAAGCACATCGAAGACCTTGTCGGTGATCGCCGGATTGATGCCCTTGAGTTCGCCGAGCGACAGCTCGGCCAGGCCGCAGCCGCGGCCTTCCGCAAGTGCGACGGCGCGACCGGTCGCGTGATGGGCTTCGCGGAAGGGCAGGCCGACCTCGCGCACCAGCCAGTCGGCAAGGTCGGTCGCCGTGGAGAAGCCGGCGCCGGCAGCGGAGCGCATCCTGTCGGTGCGGATCTCCATGTCGCGAACCATGCCGGTCATCGCCGCGATGGCCAGTTCGAGGTTCTCGGCAGCGTCGAAGACCTGTTCCTTGTCTTCCTGCATGTCCTTCGAGTAGGCGAGCGGAAGGCCCTTCATGATGGTGAGGAGCGCCACCAGCGAGCCGTTGATGCGGCCGGTCTTGGCGCGCACCAGTTCGGCCGCATCCGGGTTCTTCTTCTGCGGCATGATCGAGGATCCGGTCGAGAAGGCATCCGAGAGCCGCACGAAGCCGAACTGCGGCGTTGACCAGATGACGATCTCTTCGGCAAACCGCGACAGGTGGACGGCGCAGATGGCGGCGACCGACAGGAATTCCAGGGCGAAATCGCGGTCCGAGACGGTGTCGATGGAGTTGCGTGTGGGTTCGCGGAAGCCGAGCGCTCTGGCGGTCATGTGCCGGTCGATCGGGTAGGGGGTGCCGGCAAGCGCCGCGGCGCCGATCGGGCTTTCGTCGAGGTGGTCGATGGCGTGGCGCACCCGCGCGCGGTCGCGGCCGAACATTTCGACATAGGCCATGCAATGGTGGCCGAAGGTGACCGGCTGGGCTGCCTGCAGATGGGTGAAGCCGGGCATCACGGTTTCCGCATGTTCGTCGGCGCGATCGAGGAAGGCGCCGATCAGGCCGGTCAGCATCTTTTCGGTCCTGGCGAGTTCTTCCTTCACCCAGAGGCGGAAGTCGAGCGCCACCTGGTCATTGCGCGAGCGGGCCGTGTGCAGGCGGCCGGCGGCTGGGCCGATCAGCGTCGCCAGCCGGGCCTCGATATTCATGTGGATGTCTTCGAGCTTGCGGGAGAACTCGAAATGGCCGCCTTCGATCTCTGACATGATCGTGTTCAGGCCGGCGACGATCTTGTCTTTATCTTCCGACGAAATGATGCCCTTCTCGGCCAGCATGCTCGCATGTGCAATCGAGCCGCGGATATCCTGGGCGTAGAGCTTCTTGTCGAAACCGATCGAGGCGTTTATCTCCTCCATGATCGCATCCGGACCGGAGGCAAAGCGGCCGCCCCACATCTGGTTGGAAGATGTCGCGTCCTTGGTGCCGTCGGCCATGATGCAGTTCCTGGAGTGATTTGATGACGTCCAAACGACCCCTGGGCCTTCCGTCCGTCCGGTTGATCATGATTGCCGGCGTTGCGGGAATTGTTGCCGGCGCTGTGGCGGTATACGTGAGGAATATGGACTCTGGCAATGCCGCCGGTGGCTTGTCCGCCGCCTCTTCGGGTGCTTGCGAGGGGTCCGTGGAAACGGTGAAGTCGGTGTCGCGCTTCGTCAAGGGCGAGGTAGCCGCGATGGTGCCGGCGCAGCCCCCGCGGCCGCTCGACCTGCGCTTCAAAGGACCGTCGGGCCAGGACATGAAGCCTGCGGACTTCGCCGGCAAGACGGTTCTTCTCAACCTCTGGGCCACCTGGTGTGGCCCCTGCCGCGAAGAAATGCCGGCGCTGAACAAATTGCAGAAGGAGATGGGCGGAGCCGACTTCGAGGTGGTCGCCGTCAACATCGACAACGGCAGCGACGAGAAGCCGAAGGCCTTCCTCGCCGAATACGGGATCGACGGACTGGGCTACTACCGGGACAGCTCGATGGCGGTGTTCAACGCGCTGAAGAAGGAAGGGCTTGCCTTCGGCCTGCCGGTGACATTGGTGATGGACGCAAAAGGCTGCCTGATCTCGGCCATGAACGGCCCGGCCGCCTGGGACAGCGCGGACGGCAAGGCGCTGATCACGGCAGCCGTCGAGCGCAAGTAAGGGCTGCTCGGCTTACCGTGTCGGGACGGGAACCTCGCCGCGGTAGTCGTAGAAGCCGCGACCCGATTTGCGTCCGAGCCAGCCGGCCTCGACATACTTCACCAGAAGCGGGCAGGGGCGGTACTTGGAATCGGCAAGGCCGTCATACAGCACCTGCATGATCGACAGACAGGTGTCGAGGCCGATGAAATCGGCGAGCTGCAATGGGCCCATCGGATGATTGGCGCCGAGCTTCATGGCCGTGTCGATGGCGTCGACCGAGCCTACGCCTTCGTACAGCGTGTAGATCGCCTCGTTGATCATCGGCAGGAGAATGCGGTTGACGATGAAGGCAGGGAAGTCTTCCGCCACCGTCGCCGTCTTTTCGAGTTTGGCGACGTACTCCTTGGCGGCGCTAAACGTCGCTTCGCCGGTCGCAATGCCGCGGACCAGTTCGACGAGCTTCATCACCGGCACGGGGTTCATGAAATGAATGCCCATGAAGCGTTCCGGGCGGTCGGTTGCCGAGGCAAGGCGGGTAATCGACAGCGAGGAGGTATTGGTTGCAAGCATCGCGTCCGGCCCCAGAACCGGGCAGACCAGCGCATAAATCTTGCGCTTGACGCTTTCATCCTCGGTCGCCGCCTCGATGACGAGGTCCATCGGTGCCAGATCGTTGACGTCGGAGGATCCGGAGATCAGGGCGAGTGCGGCGTTGCGCTCCTCGTCGGTCAGTTTCCCGCCGCCGACCTGGCGGGCGAGGTTGCCATTGATGGTGGCGAGCCCGGTTTCGATCCGGTCCTGCGAGAGGTCGTAGATCTGCACCTTGTATCCGGCAAGCGCGGAGACATGGGCGATACCGCAGCCCATCTGACCGGCTCCGACAACCCCAATGCTCTTGATGACCGGTACCATGGGTTCGCTCCCTTAGCAGTTGTTCGCCCTCTGCCGAGGGTCTGTTTCATGCAAAAACCGAGCTGCGTGGAGCAGCCCGGTAAATTTTTATTCCGCTACAAGGTGTCTTGCCAAGCTCTTTCGGCCTTCCAGCCGATTAAAGTGCCTTCTCGAGCTGCGGCAGCAAATCAAAGAGATCGCCGACCAG
>UBWZ01000032.1 GCA_900469345.1 Hyphomicrobiales bacterium
CGGGCGGCCAGCGCCAGCGCCTCGCCATCGCTCGTGCCATTCTCAAGGACGCGCCGGTTCTCTTGCTCGACGAGGCAACCTCGGCGCTCGATGCGGAAAGCGAAACGTTGGTCCAGAAGGCACTGGATGGCCTGATGCGCGATCGCACGACGCTCGTCATCGCCCATCGCCTGGCGACCGTCCTGAAGGCCGACCGCATTCTGGTCATGGAAGATGGTCATATCGTTGAGGAAGGCACNNCATCAGAGCCTGATCGCGCGGGGTGGCCTCTACGCCAAGCTTGCCCGGCTGCAGTTCCACGATCTGGAACGTCCGGGCGTCGCCGCCCTCTGAACAGCCTTCGCCCGACCGAATCCACAGGACATACCCGATGAACTCTCCCTGGACCAAACCCGTCATCATATCCATCGGGGAGCCGCCGGAAGAAAGCGCCGTCGAAACGACGCAGGGCGCCGCTTGGGCGATGATCGAGGATTGGCCACTGGAGGACGGGACGGCACTCGATCGGGCGCTGGCGGTCTGCGCAGCGGTCGATGCGGGCAAGAAAAAGCCCGAGGATGCCAGACAGGCGTTCGTCGAGGCAGCCCGGGAAGCGGGCATCCTCGTCCGGAGCTGATCCGCCGGCAGCACTCCCGGCCCGGACCAGGGCAATGCCGGTCACCTGGCCGGCTTGAAGACCCATTTCACGACGAAATCGCCGTTGCGCTTGCGCTTGGACTTCATCTTCAGCGTCACGGCGCCGCCCATCGCCGCCTCAGCTTCCTCGAAACTTCGGCGTGCCTCGGCCATGGCCTGGTGGTAGGCGCTGTTGTCGCGCTTGGGACCGTCCGCCACCGCCTTCATCACTGCCGCAAGGTCGGGCTTGTCTTCGGCCATCCTCAGCGCTCGGTCAGCTTCAGCTCGATGCGACGGTTCTGGTTGCGGGCATCCGGGCTGTCGCCGGCCGCAATCGGCTGGAACTCGCCAAACCCGGCAGCCACCAGGCGATTGGCCGGCACGCCCTTCGAGATCAGGTACTTGACGACCGACGTCGCACGCGCCGAAGAGAGCTCCCAGTTGTCACGGTAACGCCCTGCACCGGACAATGGCGAGTTGTCGGTGTGACCGTCGACCCTCAGGACCCAGTTGATTTCGGCCGGGATCTCCTTGGCAAGATCGAGAAGGGCGGTGGCAAGCTTGTCCATCTCCACCTTGCCGGCAGGGTCGAGTTCGTTGCCGCCGACGGGAAACAGCACTTCCGACTGGAACACGAAGCGGTCGCCGACGATCCGGATATTCTCGCGGTCCGACAGGATCTCCCGCAGCCTGCCGAAGAAGTCGGAACGGTAGCGGTTGAGCTCCTGGACGCGCTGGGCGAGCGCCACGTTCAACCGTCGTCCGAGATCGGCGATCTGCGTCTGCGACGACTGATCCTTCGATTCGGATGCTTGCAGTGCCTGCTCCACCGCCGCGATCTGGGCCCGCAGGGCGGCGATCTGCTGGTTGAGAAGCTCGATCTGGCTCATCGCCCGGGTGCTGACCTGTTTTTCCTGGTTGAGCTGGTTGGTGAGATCCCCGACGCGCGCATTGGCGGCGTCGCTGCTGCCAGTCCCCTGGTTGAGCAGCTGCTGCAAACGCGAGCGGTCGCTCTCGGCACTGGACAGCGAGGACTGCAGGTTGGCGAGCTGGTCTTCCATGTCCTGGTTGTTGCCCTTCTCAAGGGCAAGCAGCTCTGTCAGCTCGGCAATCTGACTGTTGAGACGGTTGAGGACCTCGTCGCGACCGGTGATTTCGCGGCTGAGCAGGAACTGCGCCAGCACGAACACCGTGAGCAGGAACATGATCGCCATCAGCAGCGTCGACAGGGCGTCCACGAAGCCGGGCCAGAAATCGACGCTCCGCTCGCGACGGCGGTTCTTGGCGAGCGCCATGGTCTACTTGCTCCCGATCTTGTCGGAAAGCCGGTCGAGCGTGCGGCGCAGCGCCCGCGATTCTTCCTGCTGTGCCTCGATCCAGTCGCGCAGCATCTGCTGCTCGTTGCGCATGTTCTTGACGAGCCCCTGGATCCCTTCCGCGAGGTTTGCCATGGCAGCCAGCGAGCGTTCGTTCTGTGTGCCGTCGGCACCCTTGGCCTGCGCCGCGGCAAGCTTGCGCAGTTCGGAGGTCAGCGCCTTGAGTTCGCGCGACGAATCGCCCGCGGCGAATTCGCCCATCGGCTGTTCGGAGCCGACATCGGTCAGCGACGACAACCAGTTCTCGAGTTCGGTATAGAAGCGATTTTGCGCCCGGCCTGCCTGCAGGTCGAGGAAGCCGAGGATGAGAGATCCGGACAGGCCGAGAAGCGAGGACGAAAACGCCGTGCCCATGCCGGCCAGCGGCTGGGCAAGGCCGGTCTTGATGGCGGCGAGCACGTCGTTCGATCCGCCTGAACCTGGATCGAGTGCGCTGATGACATTGCTGATCGAGCCGATCGTGCCGATCAGGCCCCAGAATGTGCCGAGCAGGCCGAGGAAAACGAGAAGCCCGATCAGGTAGCGGGAGGTGTCGCGCGTTTCGTCGAGGCGGGTCCCGATCGAATCGAGGATCGACCGGAAGGCGGTGGTCGACAGCGTCGTCTTGCGCCGGGTTCCAAGAAGGGTGCGCATCGGCGCCAGCAGCCGCGGCTCCCGACCCACTTTTTCGGCATTGCCTGCGGCCCGGAAGGAATTGAACCAGCGCGCCTCCGACATCAGGCCGATGACCTGGATGAAGACGAGCACGATGCCGATCAGCAGCACGCCGAGGATGAGACCGTTGAGGCCCGGATTGGTCTGGAAGGCGTGGGCGGCCTGGCGATAGAGGATGGAAGCAACGAAACCGACGATGATCAGGAAGATGATCATCGTCCAGAGGAAGGATACCGGGTTGGAAAGCTTGTGGGAATAACCGCCGCGGTTCGTTTCGGACTCGTCCAGATCGTCCACCGTCGCATTCGCCATAGTCTGCCTAGCCTCCATGCTTCGCGCCGGAGGCTAGTGGAAAATTGCGACGAATTGAAGTGCGGAAGCCGTGGAAAACAACCACTTATCCACTTCGTCCCGGGGTTTGAGACCCGTCTTAGCGCGACGGGACGGGACGGTTGGCGACTTCCAGCAATGCCTTATGGATCAGCTCGTTGCCGGCAACCACGTCGCCACTGCCGAAAATGTCGGTCGTGCCCTTCATGTCGCTGGCAAAGCCGCCGGCTTCGCGGATGAGGATCAGGCCGGCCGCGACGTCCCAGGGCGACAGGCCGCTTTCCCAGAAGCCGTCGAGGCGGCCGGAGGCCACGTAGGCAAGGTCGAGCGCCGCGGCGCCGAACCTGCGGATGCCGGCCACTTCGCCCATGACGTGGCGCAACTCGACCAGGAACTTGCCGTGGTTGCCGCGGCCCAGATGCGGCACGCCGCAACCGATCACGCAGTCGGACAGCACGCGGCGGGCAGCCACGCGGATGCGGCGGTCGTTCATGAACGCGCCGCCGCCCTTCTCGGCCGTGAAGAGTTCGTCGGTGGCAGGGTTGAACACCACGCCGGCCACCACTTCGCCGTTGCGCTCGAGCGCGATCGAGACCGCAAACTGCGGAATGCCGTGCAGGAAGTTGGTGGTGCCGTCCAGCGGATCGACGATCCAGCGGTGGGCGCCGTCGGTGCCCTTTTCTTCCGGGCTCTCCTCGCCGGCAAAACCGTAGGTGGGGCGCGCCTTCATCAGCTCGTCGTGGACGATCTTTTCCGCCTTGAAATCCGCCTGCGACACGAAGTCGCCGGGACCCTTGACCGAAACCTGCAGGTTTTGGACTTCGCCGAAATCGCGGCTGAGAGACTTGCCTGCCTTCAAGGCAGCCTGAACCATGACGTTGAGAAGCGCGGAGCGGGCCATGCGGGAAATCCTTGGTTGCCCCGAAAACCGTTCGTTCGGGACGACGTTCCATGGGGCGATGGTATGATTGGCCGGTTCAAGACCACAAAAAGCCGCAGAATTCAAGTCTTACGCGGCAGGCGGCGCATCGCCATTGTTATTGCCTGCCGGCTTTGCGAAAAGCGGAAACACATGCCCACCGGAGAAACGCCATGAAGATCGGACTGCCGCTGGTCGTCAGCCTTGGAATGCTGACCACCATGATCTGCCTGTCACTTGGATTGGCGACCGCCCTGCCGCCGGGCAGCAGCATCCCCCTGCCCTTCGGGCTCGGCGGCAACGGCAGCACATCGCCGGGCCTCGCGCTCTCGGTCATGCCGGTCATCGTGGCTCTGGCGACCGCGTTGTTTGCGCTTGTGCCGCGGCTGGAGCGCCGGGTCGAGCACAGGCCGGAACTCTATATCATGCTCTGGCTGGCGGTTATCCTGATCTTCGCCGTTGGCCACGGCGTCATCATCCGCGGCGCGCTGATGGCACTCTGATCCCTGGCTGTTCGCCGGTTGCGGCGTCCTCAGCCGCGGCGAAACTTGTTGGCGGCTTCGATCGCCAGCTTCTGCTGATCGTCATTGATGCCGAGGAAAAAATCCTCGAGTTCCGCGTCCTGAAGACCGGCGCGGCGCGACAGCACGTACCATTTGGCCGCCTGCACGGGGTCGGGCCGGGTGCCGAGCGCGTCGATATAGAGATGCGAGAGCTTGTTCTGCGCCACCACATTGCCGCGCAACGCGGCGGTGCGCATCCACTGGAAGCCGCGGTCGTAATCCTGCGGACCGCCGATGCCGTTCACCAGCCAGATCCCCATGTCCAGTTGGGCGGTGTCAAATCCCGACCTGGCAGCCCGTTCCAGCCACATGCGCGACTGCGCCTTCTTGTCCGCCGGCAGGCCCTTGAGCGTCCGGTAGACCTGCGCGACGGCATATTGCGCGTCGGCGACACCCTGCTGCGCTGCCTTCTCGTAGAACGGCATGGCAAGCTCGAGCCCGCGTTCGCCGGGATTGTCGGAGACGAGGATCTGCGCCCAGTTGAACTGCGCCGAGGAATTGCCGGCATCGGCGGCCTTGCGCATGAACTCGTCGGCCTTTTTCTTGTCCTGCGCGACGTCACGTCCGGTCATCAGCAACAGTGCATACTGGAACATCGCTGCCGGATCGCCGCGCTCTGCCGCCTGCTGGTACCAGAAGGCAGCCGTCTTGGCATCGCGCTTGATGCCGAGCCCCTTGGTCATCATTTCGGCGACAAGCGTCTGCGCCGCCGCATCGCCGGCACTTGCCCGCTTCAGCGCCTTGTCGAGAGCCGTGACGTAAAACCCGCGCTGGTAGGCGCCATAGGCGTCGTCGACGACCCCGGTATAAGGCTTTTCAGGCGGCAGCGGCGGCAGCGTCGCGCCCATCCGCTCGTAAAGCTCGACCCCGCCGGACGGGACAAGCCCGTCGGGCTGGGTGTCCTTCGACATGGCGCCCGCCTCCGGCTCCACCGGCCGGGTCATCACCTGATGCGATTGGCTCGCCTCAGCCGGCTGGGTTGGCGCCCCAGCCGGCTGTGTTGGCACCGGCACCGTCTGTGCGCCGGCATCGGCGGGCAGCAGGGCTGCCGCGCAGAGCGGTCCCAACAGCAGAGCGAGAATCGGGGAAAGGTGACGGTTCGATGGCATGGAGCACCATCAATCCGTAAACCGTGGCGCTTTTTCGTCAAGCAGGCTGTTGATCTGGCGAACCGCTTCCGCAGGTCCTTCCGGATGCGAGAACACTGCCTCGCGCACCGCGACGAATTCGGCTCCGGTCTCCGCGACGGAAACGACCGAGGCGCCATCCGTGCCGGCCATGACGACGCAGGGGATTTCGATCATCGAGGCCCACCATTCCGCAAGCGCCAGGCTTTTGGGGTTGGCCTCCGGCTTGATGTCGCCGTCGAGCTTGCCGAAGAAGATGTAGTCCGGCCGCGCTTCGCCGACCTCCAGCGCCCGGTGCCTGTCCGGGGCTCCGCCGGCACCAACGATCATTTTCGGTGCAAACTTCTCCATCGCCTCGGCCAGGTCCGCCACCGCCTCCAGATGCAGGCCGTCGGCCTTGACCCGGCCGGCAATGCGGCTGTCGCCGGCAATCAGCGCCGCCGAACCGCCATCCTGGATGAGCGGCACCAGGAGTTCGGCCCTCTTCTGGAAGACCTGCTCGTCCGAACCGTATTGCGGCACGATCACCGAAGCGATGTCGCCTCCCGACAGGGCAGCCTCCAGCTTTGCCGCCAGCGCTTCGGCGTCGTCGCCGTCCGGCACGACCAGCACGAGGCGGCAGCGATCTTCCTGTTGTGTCATCGGTCGTTCCAATCGGGCGATATGTACGGAATCCGCACTCGTTTTCTGTCGTCGATTTCGATAGACCGGAAGGATACGAGGATCAACAGCCCGCAAGATCGAAGTTTTGATGCCCGATACATTGACGATGGCGTTTTTCGCCGCAGCCATTCCCGCCGTGATGCTGGTCGGGCTTTCAAAAGGCGGCATAGGCGGGGCCTTCGGCCTTCTCGGCGTCCCCATCATGTCGCTCGTGGTCGAGCCGGTCCAGGCCGCGGCGATTTTCCTCCCGATCCTGATCCTCATGGACATCGTGGCGCTCTGGTCCTGGCGTCACTTCAACGATCGCCAGACCCTGCTGATCATCCTGCCCGGCGGCATCATCGGCATCGCGCTCGGCTGGGCGACGTCCGCCTATGTCTCGGATGACGCCTTGCGCCTGGTGATCGCGACGGCGACGATCCTGTTCACGCTGCGTTATTTCTGGCAGGTCTACGGACCGCACTCCCATGTTCCGGTCGCACCGCTGCCGCACCGTCCGGTCGCCGCGACCTTCTGGGGAGCGCTGTCGGGCTATGCCAGCTTTGTCGCCCACTCCGGCGGACCGCCCTTCCAGATCTACGTCCTGCCGATGCGGCTCGACCCGAAGCGCTATACCGGCGCCAGCATCCGCTTCTTTGCCATCGTCAACGCCGTCAAGGTGGTGCCCTACGTGCTTCTGGGGGCTCTCGATCGGCACAACCTGGCGATCTCGGCGACCCTGCTGCCGGTGGCACTGCTGTCGACCATGGCCGGTGCCGCGGTCGTCAAGCACCTGAAGTCCGAGGTATTTTATCCGATGACCTACGGGCTGGCGCTGATCGCCGGGCTGAAACTCCTGTGGGACAGCCTGCCCTTCTGATCGCGTGACGGGGGAACGGTTCGGGCGGTCGATGAGCGGCCCGGCATGCCGGGCGGAATTGGCAATTGCGCCGCACAATCAACCTTGTCGCAACGCAATGTGTGCCCTAACCTTTAGGCATGACCACCACTGATCCCTTTGCAGCCATAGCCGATCCGAACCGGAGATATCTCCTGGAAGAGCTGAGGCGAGCGCCGAAAACTGTCAATGAATTGGCGCAAGGCCTGCCGATCAGCCGGCCAGCGGTTTCACAACATCTCAAGGCATTGCTGGATAGCGAACTTGTGACCGTCACCGCAGAGGGCACGCGACGGATATACGCCGTCAACAACAAGGGTTTCGGCAAGCTGAGCCTGTGGCTGGATCAGTTCTGGTCGTGATCGACGGACCACGACCAGAACATTGTGTGGAATGGGTTTGCCGCTTCTCCTGTTGCCCCTCTCTTATCGGCTGGGGCTGCGGCTGTTTCTCCTTTGGCGAGAACTAGTGACGCGTAGAGGCCTTAAGGCGCTGCAACTCGTCTTTGAGACGCAGCTTGCGACGCTTGAGCTCGGCAATTTGCCGGTCGTCGGAAGAGGGAGACGCGAGAACCGATTGAAGCTCCTCCTCGAGAGCGACGTGCTTCTTTTCAAGCGATGCGATATGAGCCTGGACGGTCATGTGGCATGTTCCTTCCTTGGATACCTGCCCCGGCTGTTCCCTTAGCCGAAGCTTCAGGTTTACAACAGAAGTGTGACATGCTCGGCTGGGTTTGTCGAAGGAGAAATGGTGGTTTCTCAGTGGCAAATTGATGGCGATGTTCAACTAGCCGTTAACGCGGTTTGGTGGTAGGAGCTTGCCAACCAGGCCGGGGACCGTCAAAAGGCCGGACGTGACATGGGGAATGCGACTATGGCTGACCAGGAACAGGCGGATGTTCGCCTGACGCTTGCTAAACTGCGCCAGGAACACGAAGATTACGATGCCGCCATCAATGCCATGATTGCAGTCGGATGCGACGCGTTGCGCGTCCAGCGCATGAAAAAGAAGAAGCTGGCCATCAAGGACAAGTTGACCCAGCTCGAAGACCAGATCGTGCCCGATATCATTGCTTGAGGGAGCGCACATGCCGGCCGAAAGACCCGCGGTTGCCATCATCATGGGCAGCCAGTCCGACTGGGAAACCATGAAGAACGCCGCCGATACGCTGGAAGCGCTCGATATCGGCTATGAGGCGCGCATCATTTCGGCGCACCGCACGCCCGACCGTCTGGTAAGCTTTGCCAAAGGCGCCCGCGACGAAGGCTTCCAGGTGATCATCGCCGGTGCCGGCGGCGCCGCCCATCTGCCGGGCATGGCAGCCTCCATGACGCCGCTGCCGGTCTTCGGCGTGCCGGTCCAGTCGAGGGCGCTGTCCGGGCAGGACAGTCTCCTGTCGATCGTCCAGATGCCCGCCGGCATCCCCGTCGGCACGCTTGCCATCGGCAAGGCCGGCGCCGTCAATGCGGCGCTTCTCGCCGCCGCGGTGCTTGCCCTCCACGACGAAGACATCGCCGATCGGCTCGACGAATGGCGCGCTCGCCAGAGTGCCGCGGTCGCCGACTACCCCATCGACGAAGCGCCCTGAGAGATATCATGAGCATCTCGACCATCGGCATCATCGGCGGCGGTCAGCTGGGCCGCATGCTGGCCATGGCTGCCGCCCGCCTGAATTTCCGCACTATCATTCTGGAACCGCAGGCCGGCTGTCCCGCAGCCCAGGTCGCAGGCGCGCAGATCGTCGCGGCTTATGACGACCCGGCAGCGCTCGCCGAGCTTGCCGCGGCCTGCGACGTGGTCACCTACGAGTTCGAGAACGTGCCTGTTGCCGCCGCCGAGGCGCTGCAGCGGTCCGTGCCCGTCTACCCGCCGGCCAGAGCCCTCGACGTCGCCCAGGACCGCCTGGCAGAAAAGCGCTTCCT
>UBWZ01000008.1 GCA_900469345.1 Hyphomicrobiales bacterium
GCCAGCGCAACAGCGCTTACTCTCTACCTCGTCCGGGCAGTAGATGGTTGCCTTCATCGGCTCCTTGTGGAAGGCCATGGTGAACTGTGCGCCGTCTCCATGGAGCGAGCATAGCTCGTGCAGCTCCGCTTGGTTCACCAGCCGATCAATAACCGGCAGCCCGTCCTGGTCTATGGTGAGGTGCCAGATCATCAAGGTTTGGCTCTCTTCGCCATGACGGTGTAGTCGGCCCATTGCCAGGTGCCTTCGTTGAGCACGGCCAGGGTCAGGATCTTCTTCGGTGTCATGGTGGCTCCGTTTTGGAGGACCACTCTGGGACCGCGCAGTCTGATGGCTTCGAGGGCGTCTTCCTCATCCAGCACGGCGTCCAGAAGGATCTCTCCTTGCTTGGCAATCGTGATCTCGTAGGTGCCGCTCACAACTCGCTAGGTGTCTGAAAGGTGAAGGTCCAGCCCTTGCCATTGTATGAGCCGACGGCGTGGCTATCCATGTCGAGGAAGGTGAGGGCGTCGGTAGCTTCCTTTGGGTCAGGCACATGCTGGTGGATGAGGCGAATGGCTTCCTCCACGGTGAGGATCTTGTCGATCCGCTGGTCTGCCGACGTAAATGTAACCTGAAGCCGCTTCGATGCCATTAGTGCTTTGTCTGCCCTGCCGCTATCGCGGCTAGGTAGTGCGGACGTTTTCTTCTTCCATAGCCAGGTGATTGAAGGCGAGCTCCTGTATGGCGGCCGCGGCTTCTATCTTTGGTCCAGCCTGCCCGCTCTGCCAACCCGAGGATGGTTTTGAAGGTGTCCTCGAGCGCCTGCTGGCAATCCAGGTCTCGGTCGGGGTAGGGTGTGATCTGTCTGGGCAAGCGGATCGTAACCGGAGCCTGAATCTAATCAATCGTCGCATAGAAATGGGCCTGCGGACATGGGAGGTTTCGCTCGGAATTCATCGGTTGCGCCAAAAGGCATCCCCATCAGCGTTCCTTGCAACACCTAGGACTTCGACCATATTTTCATGTGCCGGAACTTGAAGCATCCTCCGTCAACATGGCAATTGAATTTCTTCGCTAAATTAGCAGGTAAGCGTTTGCTTAAGCGCTGGGTCATGTGATTACTGGGTAGCTCACTCGAAGATTCGGGGAGCAAGATGACTAAGTACAGCATTGAGGCAATAAGCGCCCACATCAAGCGTAAGCATCCCGGTTGTCCGGACTTTGCGGTAGCTTGGTTCGCGGCAGAGATTGCCAGCAAGATCTGGAAAGGTGCCAGCCTTGGTAAGGCTGTCGGCATCACCATGCAGAGCCACCTGCGCCACCATCATACCGACTACGACACACTGTTGCTCAACGGGATTGATCGAGAGGAAGCTCGCCGACGTGTCCAACCTCGGATCAATGCCATGATTCGCAGCTGGAGCAGGAAGAACCTGAAGAGGAAACGCTCGGCGCAAGGGGAAGTTGGTCTTGATGGTGGCGGTAATTATGGCGGCTAATCATCACAACTGGGCGCAGCTCGCCACCTTGCTCACCGCCCGTATCCGAGAGCTGGCATCTCCCGACCTAGCGCAGTACGGGGCTCTACGTAGTGCCAGCCGGATCTGTATGACCTGCCTTCTCTCAGGTCGAGCACCGTTGAGGCTTCAATATGTGAATCCACTCGCGCAGGCGCTCGACCTGGATGAAGAACAACTCGTCTGTATGGCATCGAGGTATGTTCCCGACTCAAGACGCCGGGAATCTGCGAACGTTGTACTCAGCGTGCCCGCGGGGAAAGAAATAAGAAGAAAAGAAACACGTTCGGCCGCCCAGCCAGCGGTCGCGAGCGCTTTGGCGTACGTACTTACTCTGCCCCTTTATGGGTCCCAACGTGCAGCCATTCCCCAACTTGGTAACTGTCGACGGGGCAGGGGCTCCACGAGGAGAAACCGGTTCGAGGTCTTAGCGCGATCCTCAGGTCTCGGTGCTCCGGCGCGGGGCTCGATACGCCAATTGTTCGGCCGCATAGCTTCCTCCCGAATTCCAAATCTCAACTTGCTACAAAACAATAGTCAGCTTGCAACACGAAAGGAAAAACGAATGCTTGCAGCACAGCAGACCCCTTTGGCGCGCTTCATTGAGCAGCACGCTAACCGTTCATGCTACAGCTATGAAGAAATAGCCATCATTTGCGGGTTTAAAACCTCCGACGTGATCTATGCCTTCATGAGGGGCGAACGAAAGGTTCCGCTCGATAAGGTAGCGCCCCTTGCCGAGGCCTTGGGGTGCGACAGTGCTCAGCTGTTTCTCTTGGCGCTAAGGTCTTGGTTTAGTGAGGAGCTCTTCAATCAGGTGGAGGAATGTTTCGGAGCCATGCAGGACAGCGAGGCTGAACGCGGGTGGCTTTTAGCGATTCGAGAGGTCTTTGGAGGCGAAGTTCCGGAAATAACGGTGAAGATGCGCCGGCGGCTGCATTTCCTCATCGGGAAACGAGAATTCGCCGATTGACCGGTTGGGTCCTATGGGAGCCGGAAGCCTGCCAGAGAAGCAAGCTTCCGGCAAAACCAAAGTGCCGCCGTGTCTTTGACTGCTGGGGAGCGTTATTGAGGCGCTAGCAGGCTTGGCGAGTGACGGACCGTTGATCGTATCGATTGAGCAGCTGCCCGCAAGCCGCCTGCCCACCAGCCAATCTTTGCGTCTTTGGAATCTTTCGACTCAACTGCCCGTCGTCGTGATGCGTGCAGCTGGCTCGGATCCAGCTTAGACCGCAAAGGCGGGAAGCCTTCTTATTGCGGCGTGCTTCGCCATTAGGGTAACGTCGCCGTAGTTCTCACCCGCAGTGCGGGGCGCGTGCCCTTGTATCGCATCCAACACGCGACCGTCGATCCCAGCCTCAAGCCCGTATGTCTTGAATGAATGTCTCCAACCATGATTGGGTGAGACGCCTTCTGGGACCACCGTATTCTTCTGAAGCCAGTTGGAAATGCGCCCAGAGACGGTCTGAGCGGGATCTGCGACGCGCTGCCCCTCCATCGGAGGAAAGAAAAGTGCGCCATCGGGTGAGGCTTCAACAAACTTTAAAAAACCCTTCTCGATGATCTGGGGGTGCAACGGGACGTCGCGGTATTTCCGATTTTTTACTTTTCCTGCGTCAGGCGTGATCCTGATGTAGGGAATTCCATCCTCCTCGCGAACATCCTCTCTGCGAAGCTGAGTGATCTCAGATATCCGGGAGCCGGTCAGTGCGCAGATCAACGGTGCCCAAATTTTAGCGGCCGTAGTGCCAGGCTTTTCGCGTATCTGCAGATTATCGCGCTTCGGAGGTTCGTATGCGAGCGCGAACTTCAGTACCTTTACGGCTTCATCGCGGGTGAATCCTTTCGGCCGCGTGATGGGCTTCGGCGCCACCTTTAGCTTCACGTCTTTTGCTGGATTCGTCTCAAGCAGATCGTTCGAGACTGCCCAGTTCAGCAAGGCATTTACAGCCGTCAGGTAGACGTCTCGAACCGTTCGGGGAGCGAGAGTGATGATCTTCGCGTCCTTCCACTCGACGATCTGCTTTTTCGTAAGCTTCCTGGCATCTGACGTCTTGGTGAATTTAACCAGATCATTGATGATGGGACGCCAGCGCTTTTCGGCGCCGGCACCCTTTCCGTTCGCTTGCAATTCTGCCATGTAGCGGTTGAAGATTTGTACTAGCGGCACTGGTGGCTGTTCATCTTCGGCTGCAATCGACTTGCGGATGACGGGATGCGCCGGCTCCCCGGAGTAGTCGCCTTCATCTCGCTCAGCTACTCGTGCCAGTGCCTCAAGCTCCGAGACACAAAGGGCACGTGCCACGTCGCGCCATTCGTTGGTGCCGAACTCCGCTGTCGTGTTTCCAAGATGGCGATATCGCTCCAGGCGACCGCCAACCAGTTTCAGAAGAGTCTGATCGTTAAGCTTGCCAGCTATACCAGCACGCAGATCCGACACGTATATGTCATCGATGCCAATGCTGGGCCATTCGGGGCCGCTTTTCCTAAAATAGTCGTCAAGCGCCAGCCTCTCGTGATAGTTTCGAACTGCGATCTCCTCCGGCGTGAGAGGGTACAGGTCGAAGGCTGCCTGAACGCCGCTTTCTTCTAGGGCCCGCTTTGCCGCCAGACGAAGCCTGTGCTTTAGATCTCCAACGGCCCCATGGAGCCGCGAAAGAGCAAGCCTTCGGTCAGGACCAAGCGGAGTGCGGAGCTCTGTCTTGTTTTCTAGATATGGCCGAAGACCTTTGGGAACGACGATGCGGGCGAAATAGCGACCGTCTCTGTTCAGGAGATGTTGGTGCGGGCGAGCCATTGATCCTTCCGTTTGTAACCGATTTTGTAACGGAAGAATGTACGAACGCCCCCGGAATGCAAGAGCTTCAATGATACAAATGGGAAAGAATGGTGCTGCTAGAGAGATTTGAACTCTCGGCCTCTCCCTTACCAAGGGAGTGCTCTACCCCTGAGCTATAGCAGCAAACAGGCCGGCGCGGGTAAGCGGCGGCGAGGGGCTATTGCCACAGCTTCACCGGCAGCGCAAGCTGCAATTTCTAAACTCGCTGGTTCCACCGCGCGAAATCGGCAATTGTCTTTCCGGCTCGGTGCTTTTTCGCTAAGCAGAGCGCATGAACGGCGACAATGACCAGGACGACAGGGATGATTCGCAGTCCGAACCGGGCGGCCAGCCGCGCGGCGAGCGGGCACGGCGCCTGGCGGAACGTCGCGAAGCGGAGCGCAGGGCGAAATCGGCGGCCAAGCTTCGGGAAAACCTGATGCGCCGCAAGACCCAGGCGCGGGCCAGGCGGGCTGGCGAGGCGGACGAGACCCTGGGCCTTCCCGGCGCAAAACCGGACGAACCATCCTGAGCGGAAAGGCGTTGCGCCGGGCCTGAGCCCGCGAAGACCGGCCCTTTCGCGGGGCGCCCCGGAGAGGCGTCTGGAGCGCGACATTGAAGCAGCGGCCGAATTCGTTTAAGGACGCGTCCTTTCGCGCCCTGACAGAGAAGAGTTACACCACATGGATCGCATCAGAATATCCGGCGGCAACGAGCTGAGGGGTACAATTCCGATTTCCGGTGCCAAGAACGCCGCCCTTCCGCTGATGATTGCATCGCTTCTGACGAGCGACACGCTGACGCTCGAAAACGTGCCGCATCTGGCCGATGTCGAGCAGCTGCTGCGCATCCTCGGCAATCACGGCGTCGACGTTGCTGTCAACGGCCGCCGCGAACGCCAGGAAGAAGGCTATTCGCGCACCATCAACTTCACCTGCCGCACCATCGTCGATACCACGGCGCCCTACGACCTCGTGTCGAAGATGCGCGCCAGCTTCTGGGTCATCGGGCCGCTGCTGGCACGCGAAGGCCGCGCCCGCGTCTCGCTGCCCGGCGGCTGCGCCATCGGCACGCGTCCAGTCGATCTCTTTCTCGACGGTCTGCAGGCGCTCGGCGCCATCCTTGATGTCGATGGCGGCTATGTGACGGCAACGGCCCCCAAGGGCGGTCTTGTCGGCGGCCACTATTCCTTCCCCAAGGTTTCGGTCGGCGCCACCCATGTGATGATGATGGCAGCAACCCTCGCCAACGGCACGACGGTGATCGAAAACGCCGCCCGCGAGCCCGAGATCGTCGATCTCGCGAAATGCCTGATCGCCATGGGCGCAAAGATTTCCGGCGCCGGCACCAAGACCATCACCGTCGAAGGCGTCACCTCCCTGTCGGGTGCCCGCCACCGCGTGCTTCCGGACCGCATCGAAACCGGCACCTACGCCATGGCGGTCGCCATGACAGGCGGTGACGTCCTGCTGGAGGGCACGGACGGCGCGCTTCTCGAAAGCGCGCTCGATACGCTGCGCCTGGCGGGCGCCGAGATCACGCAGACCGAAACCGGGCTGCGGGTCGTGCGCAACGGCAACGGCATCCAGCCGGTGGATATCACCACCGAGCCCTTCCCGGGCTTCCCGACCGATCTTCAGGCGCAGTTCATGGCGCTGATGACGCGCTCGTCCGGCGTCTCCCACATTACCGAGACCATTTTTGAAAACCGCTTCATGCACGTCCAGGAACTGGCTCGCCTTGGTGCGCGGATTTCGCTGTCCGGCCAGATGGCCCGGGTCGAGGGCGTTGGACGGCTGACCGGGGCACCCGTCATGGCGACGGATCTGCGCGCCTCCGTCTCGCTGGTGATTGCCGGCCTTGCGGCCGAAGGCGAGACCATGGTCAACCGGGTCTATCATCTGGACCGCGGTTTCGAGCGGCTGGAAGAGAAACTGACCCGTTGCGGCGCGGTGGTCGAGCGCGTCAGCGAGTAACGTCATACCGGCATGAACGGCGGCAAGGCATCTTGCCGTCCTTCCTGCCGTGCCTATCTGAAGCGTGTCCCATCCAAAAATCCCGTCGCTTCCGTTCTCCGGAGATATCGCATGGCTGATACGTCTTCACCTGTCTGGTTCATCACAGGCTGCTCCACCGGCTTTGGCCGTGAACTCGCGAAGCTGACGCTTGAACGCGGCTGGCCAACCGTGATGACCGCCCGCGACAAGTCCCGCGTCGCTGACCTTGCCGACGGCAAGGATCACGCCCTGGCGCTCGATCTCGACGTCACCGATGCCGCCCAGGTGGCAAGCGCCGTCAAGGCCGCGGAAGACAAGTTCGGACGCATCGACGTGCTCGTCAACAATGCCGGCTATGGCTACCAGGCCGCCATCGAGGAAGGCGAGGAAGACGAGATCCGCGCCATGTTCGATGCCAACGTGTTCGGCCTTTTTGCCATCACCCGCGCCGTCCTGCCGGGCATGCGCCAGCGCCGCCACGGCAATATCCTCAACATCACCTCGCAGGCCGGCTTCATCGGCTTTCCGGGCTCCGGTTATTATGCGGCCTCCAAGCACGCGGTCGAAGGCTTTTCCGACGGGCTCGCCGCGGAAGTCGCGCCGCTCGGCATCAAGGTTACCTGCGTTGCACCCGGCCCCTTTCGGACCGACTGGGCGGGTCGCTCGCTGCGCCAGACGCCCAACCGGATCGCCGACTATGCCGAGACCGCCGGCGCCCGGATGAAATCCACCGCGAACTACAGCGGTCAGCAGCCGGGTGACCCGGTGCGCGCCGGCCAGGCCATGATCAAGATCGTCGAGCAGGGCAATGCACCGCGCCACCTGCTGCTGGGCGAGCTGGCTTATGACGCCGTTACCGCCAAGTTCAAGGAGCGGCTGCAGGAGGTGGCGTCGCTGCGTGACCTCACCCTTTCCGCAGATTTCCCGAAATAGCCATCCGATGGCGCGGCGGCGGCGGTTGCGTCTTGGCCGCCGCCATCTTATCTGCGGGCGTGTACAACGCCGAGACACCGGGCTTTCTGGGCTGGCCTTTGACGGGATAGAACGCGCATGACCGAGCTCAAGCTCCTCGCTCTTGATCACGACGACCTCGGAGTGATCTCCGCCCATCTTCAGGATGCGGTCTTCAAGGTTGGCGACATCCGCTGGTCGCCGGCCGACAAGACGTTTTCACTCGCCGCCAACCGTTTCGTCTGGGAAGAGGCCGTGCGCAAGCGCAAGGAGTTCGAGCGCCGGCGCTCGGCCCTCGTCCTGAAGCGCGTTCTTGCCGTCCGCTCCACCGGTATCGATCAAAACCGCAAGGACGATGTCCTGTGCCTGCTTGCTATCCGCTTCCAGCAGACGGGTGAGGGACCGGAAGGCACTGTCGAGCTGGTGCTTGCCGGCGCGGCCACGATCGTGCTCGACGTGGAATGCATCGAGGTGGCTCTTGCGGATGTCGGCGGCGCGTGGGAAACGGCATCCAAGCCGCGCCATCCTTGATCGGCGCCGCCGCGTAGTCACAAGGCAAAAGGAATATCCGCTTGGCAATCTGGCTCGAGCAGGCATCGCAGGATTTCGAAGACCGATTTTCCGCTTTTCTGACCACCAAGCGGGAAGTGTCGGAAGATGTGAACGACGCCGTCCGGGCGATCATCGACGACGTACGGGCGAGGGGCGACGCGGCACTGATCGACTACTCCAGGCGTTTTGACGGCATCGATCTGGAAAAGGTCGGTACCCGCGTTAGCGAGGCCGAGGTCGATGCGGCGCTGGCCGAAACCGATCCGCAGATTATCGACGCACTGAAGCTTGCAGCGGAGCGCATCGAGCGCCATCACGCGCGCCAGATGCCGAAGGACGATATCTACGAAGACGCGATCGGCGTCGGGCTCGGATCGCGCTGGACGGCGATCGAGGCGGTCGGGCTCTACGTGCCGGGCGGTACCGCGAGCTATCCGAGCTCCGTGCTGATGAATGCCGTGCCGGCGAGGGTGGCGGGCGTGCCGCGGGTCGTCATGGTTGTGCCCGCCAAGGACGGCCAGCTGAACCCGGCTGTCCTTGCGGCAGCCCGGATCGCCGGCGTGACGGAGATCTACCGGATTGGCGGCGCGCAGGCCGTTGCAGCGCTTGCCTACGGCACGGCGACCATCGCGCCGGTGGCAAAGATCGTCGGGCCGGGCAATGCCTATGTGGCGGCCGCCAAGCGGCATGTGTTCGGTACGGTCGGCATCGACATGATCGCCGGTCCCTCCGAGGTTCTGATCATCGCCGATGGCGACAACGATCCCGACTGGCTGGCGGCCGACCTTCTTGCCCAGGCGGAACACGATGCCGGCGCCCAATCCATCCTGATGACGGATGACGCGGACCTCGGTCGCGCCGTGGAGGCCGCCGTCGAGCGGCAGCTGAAGACGCTGTCGCGTGCCGAGACCGCCGCAGCCAGCTGGCGCGATTTCGGCGCCATCATCCTCGTGGAGGATCTGCAGGCGGCCCTGCCGCTTGCCAACCGGATCGCCGCCGAGCATCTGGAACTGGCCGTGGCCGACCCCGATGCGCTTCTGCCCGGCATCCGCAATGCCGGCGCGATCTTTATCGGCCGCCACACGCCCGAAGTGATCGGCGACTATGTCGGCGGCTCCAACCACGTCCTGCCGACGGCCCGCTCGGCCCGTTTCTCGTCCGGGCTGTCCGTGCTCGATTTCGTCAAGCGCACGTCAATACTTCGGCTCGGACCCGATCAGCTGCGGCAATTGGCGCCGTCGGCCATCACGCTCGCCAGGGCCGAAGGGCTCGATGCCCATGCGCGCTCCGTGTCGATCCGGCTCAACACCAGTACAATCGACGGGAGCTGACGGTGGAACGAGGAGACTTCCGGCTTTCGGATGTCATTCTGGACGATTCCATCGGCCGTTCCACGCCGGATGTCGAGCATGAGCGGGCGGTCGCAATCTTCGATCTCGTGGAGGAAAACAGTTTCGAGCCGATTGGTCACGCGGGCGGCCCATACTGCCTGAAACTGTCGCTCGTCGAGTCCAAGCTGGTGTTGCGGATCACGACGGAGGCCGGGGAAGAGGTCGCCGTCCACATTCTCTCGCTGACGCCCTTCAGGCGGATCATCAAGGACTACTTCATGATCTGCGAGAGCTATTACGACGCGATCCGCTCCTCGACGCCCAGCCGCATCGAGGCGATCGACATGGGACGCCGCGGCATTCACAACGAGGGCTCGCAGACCTTGATGGACCGGCTGGGTGGCAAGATCCTCGTCGATTTCGATACGGCGCGCCGGTTGTTTACCCTCGTCTGCGTCCTCTACTGGCGCGGCTGACCATGGAAACCCTCCCCATAGCCAAAGGCAAAGGCACCCGCCCGGGCGCCGTGCTGTTCATGTGCGGCTTCAACGCCATCCGCTCGCCGATGGCCGAAGCCATTGCAAAGCGGCTGCTGTCATCCGATATCTACGTGCAATCGGCAGGCGTCCGCTCCGGCGAGCGCGATCCCTTTGTCGACGCGGTACTGGAGGAGGTGGGTCTGAGCATCGGCCGCCACCAGCCGAGGACGCTGGACGAGCTCGAGGACGACTACTTCGACCTGATCGTCACGCTGACCCCGGAAGCGCATCACGCGGCCCTGGAACTGACCCGCTCCAACGCCGTCGAGGTCGTCTACTGGCCAACCATGGACCCGACCGCCGCGACCGGTTCGCGCGACCAGATGCTGGAGGCCTACCGCGAGGTGCGCGATCATCTCTGGCGGCTGATCGAGGAGAGGCTTTCGGGGTTCCGCAGGCATCCGGCGCAGACCGCCTGAGAAGACTGGGAGAATCGCGCCTATGCGTGGTTCACAAAGGCGACATGATTGTGTAGTTTCCGGCCAAATTCACGCCCCGGCCCCCTGGCCAGCGGGCGGCCCTATTCGAAAACAGGAAGAAAACCCCTAGATGGCTAAAGAAGAAGTTCTGGAATTCCCGGGCGTCGTCACCGAATTGCTGCCCAATGCGACGTTCCGGGTCAAGCTCGAAAACGAACATGAGATCATTGCCCATACGGCCGGCCGCATGCGCAAGAACCGTATCCGCGTTTTGGCGGGCGACAAGGTCCTCGTCGAAATGACCCCTTACGACCTGACCAAGGGCCGCATCACCTACCGCTTCAAGTAATCGCCGCTCGCGGCGCGCAGGAGCATTCAAAGGCAGTCAAGGGCACTCAAGGGCATTCATGGCGCTGGAACAAAAGCTGATACTGGCCTCCGGCTCGCCGCGTCGGCTCGACCTGCTCAACCAGGCCGGGATCACCCCCGCACGGCTGATGCCGATGGACATCGACGAGACCCCGAAGAAGTCCGAGCACCCGCGCTCGCTGGCGCGTCGCCTGTCGGGCGAAAAGGCGGAGGCGGCCTTTGCCGGCATCAGCCGCGATCCGGCCTGGCGGCACAGCTATATCCTGTCGGCCGATACGGTGGTGGCTGTCGGGCGGCGCATTCTCGAAAAGACGGAATACACCGAACAGGCCTCCGCGGCGCTCCATCTTTTGTCGGGGCGCGGCCACTGGGTCTATACGGGCGTTTGCCTTGTGACCCCCGGCGGGCAGTTCCGCCACAAGGTCGTGCAGACCAAGGTGCGGTTCAAGCGGCTCTCGCCGCGCGAGATCGACGCCTACGTCGCATCGGGCCAGTGGCGGGGCAAGGCGGGTGCCTACGCCATCCAGGGCATCGCCGGGACCTTCGTCCAGAAACTCGTCGGATCCTATACCAATGTCGTCGGCCTGCCGCTCTATGAAGTGACCGCGCTTTTGGCCGGGGAAGGGTTCGACGTCGCGGCATCGTGGTCGGAGGGCTGATCATGGCGCAACCCATCAAGCCGGGCGGCAAGGTCGAACCCCTTCGCAAGGCAAGGCCTTGTCCCGAATGCGGAAAGCCCTCTTCCCGCGACGACTACCCGTTCTGCTCGGACCGCTGCCGCACGCTCGACCTGTCGCGCTGGCTGGGGGGCTCCTATGCCATTCCCGTGGCCGATGACGAGAGCCGGGCCGATCCCCAGGACGATTGAATCAACGGGTTTTTCGACGCCTTTGCGATTTTCGCAAACCTGTCAAAAAAACCCGATGGGGTGCTGGACATGCCCGAACAAGATGGTATAACCCCGCTCGCTTCCGGGGGATTTCCCCCGCCGGTTTTGACCGGAAGGCCTTGAAAAGCCTCGATGCCCGGATAGCTCAGTTGGTAGAGCAGCGGATTGAAAATCCGCGTGTCGGTGGTTCAAATCCGCCTCCGGGCACCATTTATCTAATATCCAACATAGGTTTCATTCGGTCTAAGCGCCGCCGAGACATGACGGTTTTGCATGCCGGTCTGTGGTAAACGCGTGGGACCGACGCACGCCTTCATGACCGCGAGCCTGCCTTGGGCGCGCGATCGCTTTCCTCGCGCAGGAGCCTTACCTGTCCGGGTTCTGGAAGGGCACCGCCAGCCCGCGTCGACCTCGGTCATGGGCCACGTTCCGTCGCCACCGCGGGCTGGCGCTCGGCCGCTGAAGGGCTGGCGCTCGCGGTCGGTCTCAGGACGGGCCCCAGTAATAGCAAAAGTCCTCGTCCTCGCCGATGTATTCCCAGATGCCGGCATCGTCCATTTCGAAGTCGTTGCAGGCTGACGAAGGGCCATTCCTGGCAAGAGTAGTCGGTGGGTTCGTACGCTCACGATGGGCGAGGGCACGAATGCGGCGGCCTTGGATGATGGGCAGTCGCGCACGTCCGTCGGCTCCCGGGGGAATATCCGCAAGGCAGTGAATGCAGCGGGTCGCCCCGGTCTTGATCTCTTCCTTGCAGAACGGGCATGCGCGAATTTTTGTTTCGGGGTCAGCCATCACAGGTTCCTTTTGAAGCAGTGTCCGGGAACTCTAAGATCTACGTCATGCTAACGATGAGGGCAGCCATGCTCGGTGTCGCCGAAGCCGACGTCGAGCAGGCGCAGGTGCCTAAGAAACGCCGCTTCATGGATCCGAGCCGTGACGCTTGGCGCAGCGGCTGGACAGCCACTTCTGAAGCCGTGCAATGCGCATCGCACGGACCTCGAACAACCTCGAGGGGCTGCACAGCAACGGCCCCATGATAGGCTCCGGGGCCGTTTTCGGCAATGGAATTGTCCTGAAGACCAAGGGCGGTCGATCGCGCCGACCGATAGCGCCCGTCTTGCCTCTCAGGTCCGGGCGCGGGATCCGTCGAGCCGTTCCTCGGCGAAGGCACGTTCCAGTTCGATCTGTACCGCTGCAAGATAGAGATGCGCCTGATGGGAGACCTCTTCCTCCTCGACGCCCTGCTGGCGCAGCGCCGCGGCAAAACCCGCCATTTCGCTCCGCCAGAAGCGGTTGGCCTCTTCCCCATGCAGGTCCTGAAGGGCATTTACGCAGCGTCTGATATCGGCGGTGCGGCGATCTGCGGGAAACTGAATGAGGGACATGCGAACTCCGTTACGGTGACGCGAATCGCCGCGCCTTGACAGCAACCTTCGCCGCCAGGTCTTCAGAAAAGATAAACGGGCCATTATCGATACGGTTTCATGTGCCTGATCGGCACGCTCTGTGTCGCTTCGGGACAATCGCCTGGCGTCTGTTAGGCGTGCGTTCTCCATGGCCGCGGCGAGCGGGGGACGCAGCCTCTTCTGCATGAAACTTTCGATCGCAGTCGGTTATTCCAGGACTGTCGGAAACACGGCCGCTCCATGACGGAGCCTCTGGCCACCGACGGGAGATGACGATGCAGAACCTGTCGACCATCATCGCACTAGGTCTGGCCTTGGCAGCGCTGGCCTTTGTGCTCTACGAGTTCGTGGCGCGCTTCTGAAGGGCCCGCCGCCGCGCCTTGGAAAGGATGTGCCCCGGCCTGTCCTCGGGCGCGTCACAGTCTGCGGGCGCACCATGGGGCGTGCCCGTGTCCACGAAGGCAAGGGCGGTCCATGCGTCTCACCCCGGATTTTTTCGATCGCACGGCCGTAGCGGTGGCAAAGGACCTGATCGGCGTCGACTTCGAGGTCGACGGCTGCGGCGGGTTGATCGTCGAGACGGAAGCCTATGAGCCGGATGATCCGGCGTCGCACAGTGTTCGCGGCGTCACGCCCCGCAATAGCGTCATGTTCGGGCCTCCGGCGCATCTCTACGTCTACCGCTCCTACGGCATCCACTGGTGCGCGAACATTGTCTGCCGGCCCGGCAGTGCCGTGCTCATCCGCGCCTTGCAGCCGTTGCGCGGGCTTGATCAGATGACGGCGCGGCGCGGCATGGCGGATCCGTTGTTGCTCTGTGCCGGTCCCGGTCGCGTCTGCCAGGCGCTCGGCCTGTCGCTCCTGCACAACGGTCGGTCTCTGCTCGAGCCGCCCTTCACACTGACAGCACCGCAGCAGCCGGCGCCGGTCTCGACCGGGCGGCGGGTCGGCATTTCGAAGGCCGCAGATCTTCCCTGGCGGTTCGGACTGGAGGGATCAGCCTATGTCAGCCGCAGGTTCACGGGCCGCCACGGCCTGCCCCCCTCCTAGCGGCCGCAGCGCCTCAGTCCCGTCCGAGCCGCGACAGCAGGCCCGCCGTCGCCAGCCCGACCAGCACGGCGCTCGCCGCCAGCAGCAGGCCATAGGACATGATGTTGTCCGACAGCCAGTTGGCGGCGATCAGCCGCGCATTGGTAAGCGAGAAGCTCTGGGTCGGCACGAAGCGGAACCAGCTGACCGGCACGGTGTCGATCGCCGCCTCCGCGCCACTGTAGATGGTAATCCGTCCCTTCAGGGCGTCCCATTCCTCCCGCATGGCGAACTGGTCCATGCCTTCGGCGAGGGCGTCCGCGGTGGGCGAGATGATCGCCGTCCAGGTTCCGAGCCCGGTCGGATCGCTCTCCTGCGCAAAGATCAGCTTGGCCGAACTTGGCGGCTTGTACATTTCGTTGGTTGCGGGCGCGAACCGCAGCATGGTCGCCGACAGGTCGAAGTTCTGCTTGGCCCAGTCCGCGAGCGCGGAGAACTGTCGTCCGAGGAAGTTGTTGCCGGTCCGGTCCTGCCAGTCGCGCAAGGTGAGCGACGTGGCCGAGGTCGGCGGGCTGCTGCCGTCCGGGCTCCAGCTGTTGCGGCTGTCCTGGTCGATCTTTAGTTGCGCCAGCACGTTGGGCGGGAACTCCGAGATCGATCCGACGAAGAGCGCATTGCGCCCCGCCACCCGCGCGGCGGAAATCAGGACATTGACCGGCATGATCCGGTGCGAGGCGACCGCTGCCTTGCCGAGGAAGGTCGCGGCGGCCGAAAGCGTCTTCTCGTCGATCCTCCCGAGGAACATCGAGATCGGCTCGCGGCTGTTGGCGTAAGGGTAGCCCGTGCCGGCCGTGGCGCTGAGATTGGGCACCTGGGCGATGCGTGCAAAGTCCGGCATCTGGAACTGCGAGCTGCCGAACAGTGCGAAACGCGGCTTGTCGTCGGCGGTCGCGCCGGGCGCGCAGGATTTGTCGCTTGCCGTCAGCAGTGCCGCCTCGAGCACGATCGTGTTGGCGCCGGGCTTGAAATGCCGCAGCGTCAGCTTGATCGGCAGGTGCCTCAGGACGGCGCCGCCGGTCGAGGTGATCGGCACAGTCGAGGCGATGTTGCCGTTGACAACCACGTCGATGTGGCTGCCGGGCAGGACGTCGGCCGTATAGGCGGCGTCGAGCAGGATACGGGCTTCGCCATAGGCGTCGGCGTAGAAGTCGGCGGGCACGCCGATCGTGAAGCGGGCCCGGTAAAGCCGTCCGGAAAACTCTTCGCCAGTCACGCCGAGAGCCGAAAAATCGACATCCGCCTTCGAAAACAGGAGAGGCGTGTCGACGCCGTTCCAGCTCGCCGAGGACAGTGTATCGCGCCGCTGCGTTGCCCCGCCGTCGGTGGACGCGACGAAGCTGTCGATCAGCCCCTGGATCGACGGCCAGGTCGGCCCGGAAAGAACCAGCGCGGAGGTGCCGTTGCCGCCGGGGTAATCGACGAAACTGGCAACGGCCGCTGCCGATGCGGCGTTCGCCAGAGCCGGCAGCTGAGGCCGCAATTCATCCGGCGTGCCGACGAAGACGGCCAGTTCGCCGGGCCTCAGCGGTCCGCTCACCTGCTTGGCCAGCGTGAACGACTGGTTGGGCATGCCGCCCATCAGTGCAAGACCCTGGGCCAGCCGCATCAGGATATCGGTCGCGCCGAGCTGGTCGAGCGACGGCACGATCAGCCGGTAACGCGTCCGGCCCTGTCCGTCGAGCCCGACGGCGCGAAGGTCGTCCAGGCGGCTGAAGCGACCCTGCTGCTTGTCGTTGAACGAAAGGAAGGTTTTCTGCGGATCGATGTCGGTCCACAGCTCGAAGGTCGATTCCACCGTGCAGTCCGTGCGGTGACGCTGGTCGGCGCGGAAGCGGATGATGTTGGCGCCGGCCTTGAGGACGCCGGGCGGCACGCTCACGGCCTGCTCCGACGACTGGTCGGACGAGGCGATCCGGTTGCCGTAGAGCTGGACGTCGTTGACCGTCACCCGAAGATTGGAGACCTCGGGCGCCACGAAGATGGAGTTCTTGTAGGCGAGGTGGAGTGTTGCGGGCGCTGCGGCCTGCTCTGCGGTCAGATAGATCGACCAGCTGCGCTGCTCGGTCTCGCCTGCAAGGCGAAGGCTGCCGGAGGGCACCAGATACCGCCGCGTGGGATCGGCGGGCTCGGGAAGTTTTGCCTGTGGCGATGCGGCCTGTGGCGCTGCGGCCTGCGGCGGAGCGGCCGGCTGGCGCGCCTGCGGGGCAGCGGGCGTCGGGGTAGCCGGCGTCGGGGTGATCGGTCGCGGCGGCAGGACCTGGCGCTGCGGCGCATCGGGAACCGGCCGAACGGCTGGTGCCGCGGGAACGAGGGGTGCCGCTGGCGCGGTTGCGGGCGGCACGGTTGCCCCGCGCTCCGGCGCCATGTCGAACGGTGCAGGTGCCGGCGCCTGCGCGAGCACGGCCGAAGCCGAAAGGCATCCGATCAGCAGCAGAACAGCTTTCTCCACGATAAGCCTCCTCATGCCTCGCCGGCCGGACGTTTGCGGTTCATGTCCTTGACCAGGTAGCCGAGCCCGCGGGTGGTTTGATAGAGCGCGATGCTCAGGAACCAGATGGTGCCGCGCAGCAGGCCAGGATTGTGCCGCCGTCCCATCTGGAACTGCGTCCACTGCGCCGAATTGGCGAAGATCAGGTCGGCGATCAGCCGGTGATCGGTCGCCTGCTGCGGCGTGTAGCGGCAGCCGATCGAGGTCACGTCGCCGACGCTGTCGGCATTGCGGATCTCGACAGGAAGGTCGCTGACCGGCATGTCGCCATAGGGCTGGAAGCGGATCTTGCCGACCGTCTGCACCGGGAAGTCGCGGAACCCTTCATTGTAGACCTGCAGCGCCGCCCCGTGCACAGAAACATCCTCGATCGTGGCGGTGAACCAGCGGTCGCCGACACCGAATTCGCAGCGGCGGCTGACGCGCACCCGGCGGGACGCCTGTCGTTCTCCCCGCTCGGACACGACGCCGAGCGCGCACCCGGCGATGATGATGTTAAGCAGGTTCCAGCCCCCCACCACCAGGGTGACGTCGGCTTTGTACGGCTCCGCATAGACGCGGTACACCGACATCGCGAAGGCGACGACAAGGACGCCGAAGATCACGAAGAACGGCCGGCTGATTTCGGAAAGCCTGCTGACTGAAACGGACTCGTCCTTGGCCGTCACCTTGAATGTCGGCTTGCGCGGATTGAGCATCACCGACACCACCGCCGGCAGGAGATGCACCGTCTGGACGTATTCGTAGAGTTCGGAAATCCACGGCCAGCGGAACGAACCGTAGAGGTAGTTCTGCATCAGCATGTTCACGATCATGTAGGTGAGCGAATAGACGAGGAACTCGCCGCCGGACGAGGTGAAGATCTGCAGGTCGAAGAACAGGTAGAACAGCGGCGCAAACAGGAAGATCGTGCGCGGGAAGGGAAACAGCCAGAACAGCGTCGAGGACATGTAGCAGAGGCGCTGCGGGAAGGAGAGGCCGCGCTTGAGCGGCGGAAACCGGAACCGCAGGATCTGCATCATGCCCTGTGCCCAGCGCGAGCGCTGGCCAATGAAACTTGCGAACGTCGCGGGCTGCAGGCCCGCGATCAGCGGCCGGTCCACGTAGATGCTGTGCCAGCCCAGCCCGTGCAGGTCGAGTGCCGTCTCGCAGTCCTCGGTGATGCTGATGCCGCTGAAGCCTTTCGAGACTTCCAGCGCCTTGCGGTTCAGCACCGCGGCGGAACCGCAGAAAAACGCGGCGTTCCACTTGTCGAGCCCGCGCTGGATAATGCCGTAGAACATCTCGTTCTCGCTCGGCATCTTCTCGAAGGTGCGCAGGTTTCGTTCGACCGGGTCCGGGTTGAGGAAGAAATGCGGTGTCTGAACCAGGAAAAGCTTCGGATGATTTTCGAAGTAGTGGACCGTCTCCAGGAGGAAATCGCGCGCCGGGGCGTGGTCCGCATCGAAGACGGCGATCAGTTCGCCCGTGGAATGCGACAGGCCATTGTTAAGATTGCCGGCCTTGGCGTGCTCGTTGCGCTCGCGGCTGAGGTACCGCACGCCCAGGTCCTCGCACAGCTGCTGCAATGTCCTGTATCGCAGCTCGGCAGCGCGTGCATCCGCGACATTGGCCGACTTGCGTTTCTGGTCCGTGCTGCCGTCGTCGAGCAGCCAGACCGTGAACTTGTCCGCCGGGTAGTCCATGTTGCGGCAGGCGCCCAGCGTGTTGGCAAGCAGGCCTTCGTCCTCGTTGTAGGAAGGCACGAAGACATCGACGGTCGGCAGCCGCCCTTGAGCCTTGCCGACGATCTTGCGCGGCGGCAGCGGCATGGCGACCACGAACAGGCTGAGGAACAGCATCAGCACGCTGTACATCTCTGCCAGATAGACGAGCAGGCCCGGAATGAAGTTTTCAAGCTGGTTGACCGGCGGCAGCGTGCTTGTCGTCCGCCAGTAGACGTAGCGCAGCACCATCGCCGTGCCGAACGCGAGCGCCACCAGCCGCCATTTTCCTTCGGCCTTCAGAAGCTTGATGGTCGCCATCGCACCGACGATCAGGATGCTCGCGATCAGCTGCGTGCGCGTGTTGATGGGCAGGGTCACCAGCAACAGGATCATCAGGGTCGCGAGTGCCCAGATAATGGCGGAAAATGCGGTGCGCATCGGCTTTATGTCTCCGGCCCGGCAGGGCCGGTCAAAGTGTTGCGATCAGCGGCATGCATTGCCAGCTCCCCCGGTCTCGGCGGTACAGCCAGGAGAGGGAACAGTCACGCGGGTGGCAGCCGTTGAACCGGCTGGGGAGGGGACGACCACGGACGGCGAAGCGTTTGACGCGGCATCCGTTGCCCGGTCCGCCGTCGGCGACGGTACGCGGCTCGTCATCTCGGTGGAAGGAGCCTCGCCGCTGGCCACCGCCACGGTCGCTGCCGGCCGCTGCCTCACGACCGAGGAGGTCATCATTGGCGCCCGGTTCATCATTAAGGTCTGGCGCTTGGGAAGCGGCGGCACCATCGGCTCGGTGCTGACCGGTCGCGGATAGGTGGGGGCGCCGGTGCCGCCAAGCGAGGGAGATACGGGGCCCGGCTCGCCATAGGGGTTCCATCCACCGGCGTCGACCGCCCCTAGAATCGTGTAGTGGTACATGATCGCCAGCAGCCTCTGCTCCGTGGCGCCGGCCTCGCAGACCCGCAGCCGGATCTGGATCGACCCGTAGTTGGCGAAGGGCGATATCGTGCCGGTCGGCGAACGCACCTGCTGCCAGCCGTAGATGCACAGATCGCTGCCGGTGCCGCGCCCGAAGGCATAGCCGAAGGGCCCGTAACTGTTCTGCACGTAGAAATTCGAGCGCGACATCCGCACACCCGGCAGGGCCTTGCGCATTTCGGAGCTTATGCCAGTCGCGGTGAGGGGTGTGGAAGTGAGCGTGTTGGAAGCCATCTTGAACGGCGCCGCCGTGCCGAACAGCTGAACTGTCAGCTTGTTCTGACCGGACGTCATGGCCGAGGTGGTCAGGTGGATCTCCTGCTCGATGGCATTGTCGTAGCGCCGCTCGATAACGCTGACGATCCCAGGACCCGCAGGCGGCGGCATCACCAGCGCCTGTTCCGCCGGAATGCTCTTGACCGTCGAACCCAGCTGCACGGGCTGGCCGGCGCAGCTGCACAGCCCGGCCGAAAACAGCGCGCCGATCAGGCCAAGCGTGCGGGAAGACCTGCGGCTCCCTTGGCTGCTTCCGATGATGTGCCTATCCGCCATTAATCGCTCGTATCTTCATGGACGCTCATCGTCCGATGGCCGCCGTCTTGATGGAACGTCGCAGCGAATGGGGGCCGCGACGCATGTCTCGCGTCAACGCCAGTATCTGATGCGCCAAACGTAAAATGTTCGTTAACCATATCCGCGCATTCTTCATGAAAATCGTATTCACGCCGTTGGCCATCAGCGCCACCGGTAGATTTATTTACTTCTTTTGTGCAGCACCGGAGTCGACATGAAGTTTTCGCTGGTCACATGGACGGCCCTGGGCGTCGTTGCCGCCGGGCTGTACGGAATGAGCCGGCAGTCCACGGTCGACTTCGGCCAGGTCACAGGATCGATCGGTCCGGCCCCCGGCGTCAGAGCGGTTCCGCTCCCGGTCGCGGCAAAGACCGAGCGGCTTGTGGCCCAGCTGGTTCTCCCGAACGATCCCGATATCGATCCAGCCAGCCCGGCATCGCTCGTAATCGCCCAGTCTCCGGCCGCAGAAGCACGCGACGAGGTTGCCCAGGCACCATCCGCGTCGGAACCGGAAGACCGTGGTTCGTCCGTCAGCGACGGCCGCTCCGGCCAGCCCTCGTCGCGGAGCGCCGCTGCCGCGTCCCCGTCCGGCCAGCCCGCGGTCGACGAGAGCGCCCTTCGCTATTTTGCGGCGCGCGGGGATACCGCCCGCCTTCAGGCCGAGATTTCGAGGCTGCGCACGCTCTACCCGAACTGGACGCCACCCGCCGATCCGCTTGCGAGCCCGCCAAGCAGCGACCCGAAGCTGGAAAGCCTCTGGCAGCTCTACGCCCAGGCCCGCTATGCGGATGTGCGCAAGGCGATTGCCGAACGGCAGGCGCAGGAGCCCGCCTGGCAGCCGCCGACCGACCTCCTCGACCGGCTGAAACTCGCCGAAGCGCGGGCCGGGTTGACCGCCGCGTCCGACACCAAGGAATACGGATCCGTCATACGTCTTGCGACCGAAAATCCCGGCCTCCTGACCTGCAGCGAGGTGGACGTGCTCTGGCGCCTTGCCGAGGCCTTCGCCGCGACCGACAAGCAGGCGAGGGCACGCGACGCCTACCTCTATGTCCTGAACAACTGCAGCAACGATGCCGAACGCCTGGCGACGGTCCAGAAGGCTGGCGAAATCCTGCCGCCCGAGATAACCGAAGACCTGCTGGCCAAGGAACGGTCGGCGCCGGGCGGAACGCCAGAGTTCGACAGTGTACGCGACGATCTGGCCCGTCGCCTGGTCGGTCAGGGCAATGGCGACCCCAAGCTCGTCGTCCCCGAAAAATATCTCTCTCGCCTGGAACGGCTGGCCGAGGCGAAGGGAATGGCGTCCGATGCCTTGCTGCTGGGCTGGTACTACTACCGGCGCGACAATCTGGGCGCAGCGGAACGCTGGTTCCGGCGCGCCTTCACCAAGGAAGAAACGGCAACGGCGGCCGAAGGCCTGGCCCTGACGCTGGTTCGACAGAAATCGCCGCTCGAGGCCGAGACCGTTCTCTACCGCTGGCGCGACAGCTCGGACGGCTCGAAGGAAGCCTATCTGGCCGCCGTCGCCAATCTTCTTGCCATGGAGCCGCCGCCCGTCCTGCAGCAGGAGGTTCTTGCCAGGATGGCCCCCGTGGTCATCGCCGGCCGCAATGCCGATGCCGCCCAGCAGTTCGGCTGGTATGCCCGCGCCATGCGCCAGCCGAAAACCGCCGCCGAATGGTTCGGGACGGCGCTGGCCTGGAAGCCGGACGACGAGCCCTCCGCCTATGGCCTTGCTCTGTCGCGCAATGACCTGAACGACCGGCCGGGCCTTGCCGCCATCCAGCGCGCCTGGTCAGGACGTTCGGAAAGGATTGCCGAAGTGGGAAGGCCGGTCGCGCCCGTCGTGGGCGGTCGCCGCCCCGTGACGCCGCTTCGTGCGCAGGCGGTAACAGATGAAGCGATGGCGCCACCTGCTGCGGCAACCCGCCAGGCCGCGGTCAGTGAACCGGCGCCCGCAAGGCCGGTGGCGCGCACTGTGCGCGTAGCAAACACCCAGCCGGCAGCACAGCCCAATCGCTGCTGGGAAACTTCCGACAGCCGCCAGCTGGCGCCCGGACAGGCACTGGCAAGAGGTTGGTGCCTGATGGATCTCAACCGTCCGCTGGAGGCGGCCGAGGCGTTCGAGGCGGCTTCGGCGAGCCCCCAGTCCGCGGTGCGCTCCGATGCCGCCTACGGCCGAAGCCTTGCCTATCTTCGGGTCGGCCTGACGGACAAGGCCTCGGTTGCCGCCGCCGGTGCGGGGCAGAACAACATCCGCGCCGTCGAGTTGCAAAGCAGCATACTTGCCAACCGCGCCGTCGATGCCTTCAAGCTTGGCCGCTACCGCGAAGCCCTGGTGGCGCTCGACCAGCGTGCCCAGATCGTTCCCGAACAGACCGATCTCATGTCGTTGCGCGGCTATGCCTATCTGAACCTGAAGCGGCGGTCGGATGCGCAGCGCATCTTCCAGGCCCTGGCCGACATGGGCGATCCACAGGGACAGCGCGGACTGGCAACGATGCTCGATCCGCCGGCGCAATGATCATCGGCTGGATGCCTGAACACTACTTGCGGTTTGACAGTTCGCGACTTGACCTGGATCAAAATGCACCTGTTTTCGGGTATATTAACCTTCACGCAAGGAATTAACCATACAAATTGGATGACCACGGCGAAATGGGACGACTACGGTCTGACCGAGGCATGAAGCCGCAAAGCCGTACCGGTGCCAATCCGGTATTCTTGCTCATCAACAGCTTCCGAGATGCCTTGCGGTGAATGCGCAACCCATAGCCATGGGCTTGTTGCGCGACGTCCGATCATTTCCAGCACAGACTGAGCAGACAGCATACGGGCAATCATGTCGGTTGTCCGAGCCTTTGGGGATGGGTTTTGGTGCAGGAATCGCCAGCGGATCAGGCGCGAAGAAACCAGGCTGGCAGCCTGGGCGAGAGACTGGCGTTTGCCGGTCTCGACGCGGAATTGCGCGACCTGCTGAGGCGCTGCCGGCCCAACCTGGAGCCGCACCTCAAGGCGGGCCTTCGCGACCTTTTCCAGCGCCTCCAGACCTTCCCGGAAGCAGCCCGCAATTTCGACAGCGAGCAGCAGATCGAACGCCTGCATGATCTGCAGTCGTCCCACTGGAGCGTTCTGACCGACGCTCGCTTCGACGCTCTCTACGCCGACCGCGTCAAGGTGCTCTCGGATACCGAAAGCCGTATCGGCCTTGATCCGCGCTGGCATGTGGCCGGTCACGCCGTCATGCTCGAGCACCTCCTGCTCGGCGCCTTTTCCGACATGGGACCGAAGTCCTTCCTGCCCAGCGGCAGGAAGCGGGCACAGGAACTCCGCGATCTCGTCGGCGCGCTCGTGCGCCTGGTGATGGTCGACGTCGAGATCGCCGTGTCGCTGCGCTTCAACGAACTGCGCCAGAAGCATCAGCGCGCTCTTGCCGATCAGCGGAGCGACGACCAGGCTCAGGCGGTGGACACCTTTCTGACGGCCATCGGCGCCCTGGCGCAGGGCGACCTGACGGTGGCACTTCCGGGCGATGTACCCGAGGCGTACCGCGAGCTGGCGAACCTTCTGGGGGACGCGATCGACCGTCTGCGCACGAAATTCTCCGACGTTTCGGGTCACGGCGACCAGGCGGCGACCCTGACCGCGGCGCTGGCCGACACGTCGCGCGCCTTTGCATCGGCGTCCGAAAACCAATCGAACCGGCTGCAGGATGCGGCCCAGGTTCTGTCGGAGCTCTCGACCCGGGTCAAGCTGAGCGCCGCTGGAACCATCGCCGCGGAAAAGGCAACCGCCGCTACCCGTCGCTCGGTCGAGGAAAGCGGTGAAGTGGTCGGGCGCGCCATCAACGCCATGTCCGACATCGAAGCCTCCGCGGAAAAGATCGGCGAGATCATCGGCGTCATCGACGAGATTGCGTTCCAGACCAACCTCCTGGCGCTCAACGCCGGAATCGAGGCGGCCCGGGCCGGAGACAGCGGACGCGGCTTTGCGGTCGTGGCGCAGGAAGTGCGGGCGCTTGCCCAGCGCTCGGCGGATGCCGCGCGCGAGATCAAGACCCTCGTGACCGGCACCAAGACCCAGGTCGATGCCGGCGTCGACATGGTCCATCGGACACAGAACGCCATTGAAGGCATTGTCCGGCAGGTCTCCGATATCAACGACGCCATTGCAGGGATCGCCGTGGAGACGAGCGAACAGGCCGGTGGCCTTGATCGCGTCACCGCCGAAATCGGCGCACTGGAACGGGAGGTCGCCGGCACGGCGGCCGTTGCCCGCCGCTCCGGCGAAGGCGCCGACGAGCTCCAGACCGTCATCCTCGAACTCGGTCGCACGGTCCGCGAATTCCGGATCGCCCGCCAGTCGCACTATGCGGAGCCGCAGCGAACACTTGCTGTTGCGCGGTCGGAACCGGGCTTTGCCGCAGTCGCGCAGCTTGCTCCGCTGCGCATGGACGAAACCGAAACTCACTTTCAGAAGAGACAAGGGATTATCTGATGGCAGCCAAAAAAGCTCAGTCGGGAAGTTTGAAGCTGTCTGCGGTGCTGGACCTCAACGAGGCCTCGGCGCTCCACGGCAAGCTCATGGCGATGCGCGGCGGCGATGTTGTCCTCGACGCCTCGGACGTGGAGCGGGTCGGCGTTCAGTGCGTACAGGTATTGGTCGCCGGAGCCCGGGCGTGGGATGAGGACAAGAAGTCCTTCCTCGTCGAAAAGGCCTCGAATGCCTTTGAAAAGACAATGCAACTCATCGGAATTAATCCCGCAAATTTGGTTGCTAAGGAGAGCTAGCAATGAAGAAAAAAGTTTTGACGGTGGATGACTCGCGCACCATCCGCAACATGCTTCTGGTCACCCTCAACAACGCAGGTTTTGAGACCATCCAGGCCGAAGACGGCGTCGAGGGTCTTGAAGTCCTCGAGGGCTGCAACCCGGACGTCATCGTCACCGACATCAACATGCCGCGTCTCGATGGCTTCGGCTTCATCGAAGGTGTGCGCCGCAACGAAAAGTATCGTGCGGTTCCGATCCTGGTCCTGACGACGGAAAGCGATGCCGAAAAGAAGAACCGGGCGCGTCAGGCCGGTGCGACGGGTTGGATCGTGAAGCCCTTCGATCCTGCCAAACTCATCGACGCGATCGAGCGTGTAACCGCCTGAGCCAGGAAGTCCTCCGATGGATATGAACGAAATTAAAGAGATCTTCTTTCAGGAATGCGAAGAGCAGCTCGCTGAACTGGAATCAGGTCTTCTGAAGCTGAACGACGGGGACCGCGACCCCGAGACGGTCAACGCCGTTTTTCGCGCCGTTCATTCCATCAAGGGGGGAGCCGGCGCGTTTGGTCTGGACGACCTGGTCGCCTTCGCCCACGTTTTCGAGACCACTCTCGACTGCGTGCGCTCCAACAAGCTGGAGCCGACGCAGGACGTCCTGAAGGTCATGTTGAAATCGGCTGACGTTCTCGCCGACCTCGTCGCGGCCTCGCGTGACGGCGGCAGCGTCGACGGATCGAGAACGCGCGGCCTGGTCAAGGAACTGGAAGCGCTCGCCCACGGCGAGGTTCCGGCTCCCAGTCACGAGGCCCCCAAGCCGGCGGCAAAGGCTGCGCCCGTTGCAGCCAAGGTCGAGCCGCCCAAGCCGACCGACGAAAGCGGCTTCCAGCCGGTACCTTTCACCTTTGACGATTTCGGCTCCGACGAAGAGCCGCCCATCGAAGGCTCGACCTACGAGATTTCCTTCAAGCCGCGGCGCGAGCTGTATTCCAAGGGCAATGAGGCAGCGCTCCTGCTGCGCGACCTGTCCCGGATCGGCGAAATGAGCATCAACTGCGACACGGGATCGCTGCCCGCGCTCGACAAGCTGGACCCGGAAGACTCCTATTTCGGCTGGACGATCTCGCTCAAGACCACCAAGAGCGAGGACGACATCCGTTCGGTTTTCGAGTTCGCCGAGTGGGATTGCGATCTCGAGGTCAAGCTTTCCGAAGCCGAAACCTCCGATGAAGAACTGCCGATGGTGCCGGTACCCTTCGATCTCTCCGCGCTGGACGACGCTCCGGTGATGGAAGACGCGATGGACGACACCACGGCGCAGGATGCCGCCGCCGCCGTCGCCGCTGCCGAAACGGCATCGAGCGTGGCCCAGGCTGCCGGCGCTGCCGCCCGCGCCGCAAAGAAGGACACGGCTGCCGCTGCGGCCGCCGCTGCCCAGAACAATGCCGCCGCCGCTGCGGCTGCCGCCGGCCAGACCATCCGTGTCGACCTCGACCGCGTCGACCGGCTAATCAACCTGGTGGGCGAACTCGTCATCAACCAGGCCATGCTCTCGCAGAGCGTCATCGAGAACGATGCGACCGGCACTTCTGCCGTCAACATGGGCCTCGACGAACTGCAGCAACTGACCCGCGAGATCCAGGATTCGGTGATGGCGATCCGCGCCCAGCCGGTCAAGCCCGTCTTCCAGCGCATGTCGCGTATCGTTCGCGAAGTGGCAGACATGGTTGGCAAGTCGATCCGCCTGGTCACCGAAGGTGAAAACACCGAAGTCGACAAGACGGTCATCGACAAGCTCGCCGAGCCGCTGACCCACATGATCCGCAACGCCGTCGACCACGGCATCGAGACGCCGGAAAAGCGCGAAGCCGCCGGCAAGGATCCGGAAGGCACGATCAAGCTGACCGCGAAGCATCGGTCAGGCCGCATCCTGATCGAGCTGGCCGACGATGGCGCCGGCATCAACCGCGAGCGCGTCAAGCAGAAGGCGATCGACAATGACCTGATCGCCGTCGATGCCAACCTGTCGGACGAGGAAATCGACAACCTCATCTTTGCTCCCGGCTTCTCCACCGCCGACAAGATCTCCGACATTTCCGGCCGCGGCGTCGGCATGGACGTGGTCAAGCGCTCGATCCAGGCGCTCGGCGGACGCATCAACATCTCCTCACGTCCCGGCCTCGGCTCGACCTTCACCATGAGCCTGCCGCTGACGCTCGCCGTTCTCGACGGCATGGTCGTCACAGTCGCCGGCCAGACCCTGGTCGTGCCGCTGACGGCGATCGTCGAAACGCTTCAGCCGGAAGCATCGGCGATCCACTCCTTCGGCGCCAACCAGCGGCTGATCTCGATCCGCAACTCCTTCTGCCCGCTGGTGGATGTCGGTCGGATCCTGAACTTCCGCTCCACCCAGGCCAATCCCGTCGAGGGCGTCGCCCTTCTGGTGGAATCGGAAGGCGGCGGCCAGCGCGCGCTGATGGTCGATGCCATCCAGGGCCAGCGTCAGGTCGTCATCAAGTCTCTCGAGGCGAACTACACGCACGTGCCGGGCATCGCTGCAGCGACCATTCTCGGTGATGGTCGGGTCGCGCTCATCCTCGACGTCGACGCGGTGGTGTCCGCATCGCGGGGCCAGTCGTTGCGGGCTGAAATGTCTCTCGCCGCCACGGGTTGATAGGTATGTCTTACGCCGCAAAAACTCTTGTTCAGGGAAACCGGGAGCTGATCGCTTTCAGGATCGGTGGTCAGGAATTCTGCGTCAACATCATGTCCGTCCGCGAGATCCGCGGATGGACGAAAGCGACGCCCATGCCGCATGCTCCGGCCTACGTCCTGGGTGTCATCAATCTGCGCGGCGCCGTGCTGCCGATCGTCGATCTGTCGGCCCGGCTCGGCATGAAGGAAGCGGAGCCGACGGCCCGTCACGTCATCATCGTGGCGCAGATGCGCGAACGGGTGGTCGGTCTTCTCGTCGAGGCCGTCTCCGACATACTCACCATAACGGACGAGAATATTCAGCCCGTGCCCGAAGTCTCCTCGGATCTGGAGCGGCAGTATGCCCAAGGCATCCTCGCCATCGACAAGCGGATGATC
Source organism: Hyphomicrobiales bacterium (assembly GCA_900469345.1). Lineage (GTDB taxonomy): Bacteria > Pseudomonadota > Alphaproteobacteria > Rhizobiales > Rhizobiaceae > Neorhizobium. Next base: position 27,472 of record UBWZ01000008.1, read on the forward strand.
TGCATGATCGAACTGGAATCCCTATTCCGGGAAAAGGAAAGTGAAGCGGCATGAAGGCTTTGGGTGCAATCGATACGAGGCAGTCTCCCGACGAGATCCTCGCCAGCGGCGAATATCCGCTGACCCGCCGCGACCTGACCGAGATCGCAGCGATGATCTATTCGGACGCCGGGATCTTCCTCAACGATTCCAAGGCATCGCTCGTCTATTCGAGATTGTCCAAGCACATCCGCTCGCTCGGACTGCGCGGCTTCAGGGATTACATCGAGCTCGTCTCCTCGCAGCAGGGCGCCGGAGAGCGGCGCGAAATGTTGTCTTACCTGACAACCAACTTCACGCGCTTCTTTCGCGAAAACCATCATTTCGAGCATCTCCGCGACGAGGTTCTGCCGGGCCTGATTGCGCGGGCCAAGAGCGGTGGACGGGTTCGCATCTGGTCGGCCGCCTGTTCGGACGGGCAGGAGCCCTATTCGATCGCGCTGACCGTGCTGTCGCTGCTGCCGAACGCCGTCGACTACGACTTCCGCATCCTGGCAACCGACATCGACCCCAAGATCCTGGCGCTCGCCCGGGCCGGTGTCTACGACGAGAACGCGTTGGAGACCGTCACGCCCGCCATGCGCAAGCAGTGGTTCAGGGAAGTCGATGCGAACGGCCGTCGCCGTTACCAGGTGGATGATCGCTTGAAGAAGCTGATCACCTTCAACGAACTCAACCTCATGTCGCAATGGCCGTTCAAGGGAGGATTCGATGTTATCTTTTGCCGGAATGTCGTCATCTATTTCGATGAGCCGACACAGGTGAAGATCTGGTCGCGTTTCTCCTCGCTGCTGCCCCAGGGCGGCCATCTCTACATCGGCCACTCCGAACGCGTGTCGGGCGATGCGAAGAACAACTTCGACAATATCGGCATCACCACCTACCGCTACACCGGTAAACCCGCGGGGAGGTCGGCATGAGCTCACCCGCACGCGTCCTCGTCGTCGATGATTCACCGACCATGCGCGGCCTGATCACCGCCGTCCTCAATGCGGACCCGGAAGTAAACGTCATCGGCCAGGCCGGCGACGCGATGGAGGCGCGCGCCGCCATCAAGCAGCTCAACCCCGATGTGGTGACGCTGGATATCGAGATGCCGAACATGAACGGGCTCGAATTCCTGGAAAAGATCATGCGCCTGCGGCCCATGCCGGTGATCATGGTCTCGACCATGACCCATCAGGGTGCCAATGCCTCGCTGGCCGCTCTGGAAATCGGTGCTTTCGACTGTGTCGGGAAACCGGTGCCCGGCGACCGGCATCCCTTCTTCGACCTGGCTGAAAAGGTGAAGGCGGCAGCACGGTCCGCTCATCGCCGGACGGCGCAATCTGAGGTGCCGGCGATCAGCCCGGCGGCCGGCTACAAGGTCGGGCGCAAGGTTGTCGCGATCGGTTCTTCCACAGGGGGAGTGGAAGCACTGATCACGGTGCTGCAAAAGTTTCCGCAGAACTGCCCACCGACAGTAATCACTCAACATATGCCTTCCACGTTTACGAAAAGTTTTGCCGAAAGGCTTAATCGTATCTGCGCTCCTGTCGTGCAGGAAGCGACCGATGGTGCACGTCTGGAGATCGGAAAGATCTACCTGGCACCCGGTGGCGATAGGCACTTGCAGGTGGTCAATCCGTCAGCGCCATGCTGCCGGCTGGTCGAGAGGGACCCCGTCAATGGCCATAGGCCTTCGGTGGATGTCCTGTTCGAATCGGTGGCGGAACTCGCAGGCCGAAATGCCGTGGGGGTGATCCTCACCGGCATGGGTCGAGACGGGGCGTCTGGACTGCTCAAGATGCGCGCCGCCGGTGCGCGGACTGTCGGCCAGAACGAAAAGACCTGTGTGGTCTACGGCATGCCGCGAGTGGCCTACGAGATTGGGGCCGTCGAGCTGCAACTGCCGCTGGGCTCCATAGGAGAAGAAGTGTTGAAGTTAACTGCCGCCCGAAAAGAAGGTGCTGAATAATGTCCCTCGCTGAAAAAATCAAAGTACTGATCGTGGACGATCAGGTCACTAGCCGCCTGCTGCTCAGCGATGCTCTGACACAGCTGGGTTTCAAGCAGATCACTGCAGCCGGCGACGGCGAACAGGGCCTGAAGATCATGACCGAACAGCCCCATCACCTGGTGATCTCCGACTTCAACATGCCGAAAATGGATGGCATCAACTTCCTTCAGGCTGTTCGCGCCAACCCGAACACCAAGAAGGCAGCGTTTATCATCCTGACGGCCCAGGGCGACCGCGCACTGGTGCAGAAGGCGGCCTCGCTCGGCGCCAACAATGTTCTGGCCAAGCCGTTCACGATCGAAAAGATGAAAGCCGCCATCGAAGCGGTATTCGGAGCGCTAAAATGAATGACGCGGCCACGGCCAAGCGCCTTCATATCATTCAGGGCGAATACAAGGTCGTAAACGATCCGAACGTCGTGCTTTCGACGATCCTTGGCTCGTGCGTGGCTGCCTGTCTGCGTGATCCTGTCGCCGGTGTCGGCGGCATGAACCACTTCCTGCTTCCCGGCAGTGTCGAGGCGATGGCCGCCGGTGGAGACGCCACCCGCTACGGCGTTCATCTGATGGAACTTCTGATCAACGGGCTGCTTAAGCAGGGTGCGCGGCGCGACCGCCTGGAAGCCAAGGTGTTCGGAGGCGCAAAGACGATTGCGAGCTTCTCGAACGTCGGCGAACAGAACGCGGCCTTTGCCATGCAGTTCCTGAGGGACGAAGGCATATCGGTCGTCGGCTCTTCGACCGGTGGCGACACCGGGCGCAAGCTGGAGTTCTGGCCTGTAAGCGGCCGGGCACGCCAGTATCCGCTGACCGGAGCTGAAGCCCAGAGGACCGTTGCGCTGGAAAGCCGTCCGGTTCGCACACCGCCGAAGCCGGTCGACAACTCTATCGAATTCTTCTGATCTCAATTCTTCGCAGGAAGCAGCGAAAGCCATGAACAACATCGTTAAGCCTTCGAAAGCCTCCATCGACGAAGCCCTTCCCGACGTCCTCATGCGGCTGGTGTCCGAGCTGCATGACGTTGCCTATCTGATCGAACGCATCGAGCCGCAGCTCCTGGAGCTTGGCGGCGATGAGCTGATGATGACCAACGAAAGCATGAAGGTCCTGCAGGGGATCGACCTTGCCGTCCAGAAGACGCGCGGCCTGGCTGAATTTGTGGACACCATCACCTCCACCATTCCCGACACCTGGACGGTGGATGTTTCGACGGCGCTCAGCCTGGTCAAGCTTGCCGACATGCAGAAGGCGCTGGCGTCCGGTCTGCGCCACGGTCATTCCCAGCCGCTGAACAAGGCAGCAGGCGACTTCGACTTCTTCTGATCGACGGGCGCCGCCCCGCGAAGCTGCCTTCGGTCGCCCCGGTCAATCCGGCTTTCCCGAAACGCTCGCACAAGCTTCGACCCATACAGTCGTGTCGGGCATAAGCTCGATATTCATGATTGGCTGTGTGGGAACAGAATGAATCTGTTAGCGCAATTTTCAAATATTACTAAAAACCTGGCCAATCTCGGCCAGACGCGATTGATCGCGCTGGCTTCAGTCGGTGTTGTTTCCATTGCCATCGTTCTTGCCGCGGCTCTTTATGTAAACAAGCCCGCGTACGAGACCCTTTATGTCGGGTTGGAGAATTCCGACCTGAACCAGGTCAGCATCGCGCTGGCCGAGGCGAGTTTGCCCTTCCAGGTCGGAACGGACGGCACCAGCATCCAGGTCCCGGTGGGGACCACGGGGCAGGCGAGACTTCTGCTGGCCGACAAGGGCCTGCCGAACAGTGCCAATGCAGGCTACGAGCTTTTCGACAATGTCGGGTCCCTCGGCCTGACCTCCTTCATGCAGGAAGTGACACGCGTCCGCGCCCTCGAAGGCGAAATCGGCCGCACCATCCAGCAGATCAACGGTGTCTCCGCGGCGCGCGTTCATATCGTCATGCCGGATGTCGGCAACTTCCGGCGCGGCGAGCAGAAGCCGACCGCCTCGGTGATGATCCGCGCAAGTTCGACCGCTGGCCGCAAGGCCGCGTCCTCGATTCGCCATCTGGTCGCGTCGGCAGTCCCGGGTCTCGATGTGGACGACGTGACGATCCTCGATTCGACCGGACAGCTGCTGGCCTCGGGTGACGACGGTACCAACAACCAGGCGACCCGGTCGCTCGGCGTGGTCCAGTCGGTGCAGCAGGAAATCGAGAGCAATATCGACAAGGCTCTTGCCCCCTTCCTCGGCATGGACAACTTCCGCTCCAGCGTCACGGCGTCCCTCAACACGGACAGCCAGCAGATCCAGGAGACCACCTTCGATCCCAATTCGCGGGTGGAACGCTCCGTCCGCACGACGAAGGAAGCGAACAAGTCGCAGCAGAGCCAGAAGGACAGCGCGGCGACGGTGGAACAGAACGTGCCGCAGGCCGCGCCCGATGCCGGTGGCGCCAATGGCCCGCTGTCGTCCGATCAGTCCGACAAGAAGGAAGAGCAGACCAACTACGAGATCAACCAGAAGACCACGGCCACGACCCGCAACGGCTACCAGATCGAGAAGGTTTCGATCGCCGTCGTCGTCAACAAGGGCCGGATTGCCAAGATGGTCGGCGAACCTGCCGACCAGGCCAAGGTCGATGCCTATCTCGCCGAGATGCAGAAGATCGTGGCATCGGCTGCCGGCATCAACCAGGGCCGCGGCGACGTCGTCACCCTGACGGCCATGGACTTCGTCGAGACCCAGTTGCTGGACGATGCGGCCGGCGGCCCGGGTATGATGGAGGTGCTCAACCGCAACATCGGCGGCATCATCAACTCGCTCGCATTCGTCCTGGTCGCCTTCCTCGTTGTCTGGCTTGGCCTGCGCCCGCTGATCCGCAGCGTCGGTGGCGGCAGCCCGGCACTGGCTGGCGAGACGGCAACAGAAGGCGCCGGCCTGGAACTTCCCGACTTCTCGCCCGGTGGTGCAAGCCCGGCTCTCATGGACGGCTTCGGCTCCGACTTCGGCTTCGACAGTTCGGACGATCTCCTGGGCGGTGCCGAAGAAGGCGGTTTCAACCGCCGCGTCAAGGAAGGCCCCGAAAAGAGACTGTCCCGCATGGTGGAGATCTCCGAGGAGCGCGCCGCCAAGATCCTTCGCAAGTGGGCCGTCGACCAGGCTGCCTGAAGCGGAATCACGCACTTATGATCGAAAAGGCCAGGCGTATGCCTGGCCTTTTCTGTTGGGGGCGAGGCCGGAATTGCTTCCTGTCATGGTTGTTGGCGAATCAGGTGCCCATTTGCCGCAATTGGGGAAATAATGTGTTGGACCGATGGCTTTTCCTCCGATGTTTCCTAGAATGACTTTGATTCGTGCGGTAGTCCCGGGATCGTCTGTGAAGGCTGGTTCAACCGTCGCTCACGCGGTGGCCGTGTCTGATAAGGCAGTCGGTGCCGTGGTAGTGCCGGGCCAGGATCGACAAACGTCCTCGAAGCATGCCGATGCGCGGTTTGGCCGCGCCTGGGCAAGGAGCAGATAGCGGATGGAGTTGCCAGGGCCAGACGTGAAATCAGGAGGGCGAGCCTATATGGAGCCCGCTGGTTCGAAGATTATCTCGAGAGAGCATTTGGTGCGGCGGCTTGCCGTGGCGAGCGGCTCGAACAACGTCCAGGCGATGATGCGACTTCTGGCGGATTACGTCGGCGCCTCGCATTTCCTGTTGGCCCGATACGACCTTATCCAGGAACAGGGCCTCGACTTCATCGTCACCTCCAACTGGCCTTTCGATCTCGTCCGCCGGCTGGGCTCCGATCTGGCGAGCGGCTACGCCCGCTCCACCGAACTCGAGAAATGTCTCTCCCTGTTGACGCCGAGCTTTGCGCTGCTGCCCGACGACATCATCCCGCCCGACGAGATCAGCAGGCAATACTGTGCTCTCACCTTTTGCGTCGGCCGTACGCGGTTTTCGTTGATGCTGCTCTTCCGGGAGGGGATCATTCTGTCGCAGGAGCGCCTGCGCGAGGTAGGGCTGTTTTCCGCCTATGGCGCCAGCTTTGCGGAAGCGCGCGACGCCAAGGCGGAGCGCGATTTCGAACTGACCGAACGCGAGCTCGAATGCCTGTTCTGGATCGCCGAAGGCAAGACCAGCGACGAGATCGCGGTCATTCTCGGCATATCCCGCAATACGATCAACAACTACATCACCAGCGTCATGCGCAAGACTGCGACGAAGACCCGGTCGGAAGCGATCGCTTACGCCGTCCGTAACAATCTTGTTTGACGAAAAGCGAAGGGGACACGATGGGCTACACGCGCAGCGGCATGGCGGATGGACCGGGCACGATCCAGAATCTTCGCCTTCAGCGTGCTGCCAGCCGCTCGGACGTGTTCCCCAAGCTCGTGGCCATGCAGAAGAACCTCAGGGCACGCCATTTCGCCGTGTTTCGCGTCGCCGGCGCCGGCCTGCCGAACAAGCGCAAGCTGATCTGCGAGCTGGAAAACTGGGGTCCGGGGGGCATCGAACAGCAAGCCGAGCTGATGTCGGCCTATGGCGACATCTTCCTCGATCACATCGAGGTCTCCATCCTGCCGCTGATCTGGAACGGCTCGCAGAATGCCAGCTTTGCGGAGGCCGGTGAGTTCTCGCCGCTGATCCGCCGGCTGGAATCCAAGATGGTGGGATTTTCCGGCATTGCGTTTCCGGTAAGACTTGGCGCGCTCGGCAACGGCTATGTGAGCTTCCTGGCAAGCGCCATCGATCTCAGCAGCGACCTGATCATCGACCAGCATGTGCGCAGCTGTCAGGTCATGATGGACCTGCTTGCGCTCGACGAACGGCGCACCGTACCGGCGGAGACGCTGAGCGAGCGTGAGATCGCCTGCCTCCAACTTGCCGGCGACGGTCGCATCAGCGAAGAAATCGCAGAGAAGCTGGGGCTCTCGGTGCATACGGTCAACGCCTATCTCGGATCGGCCACCATCAAGCTCGATTCGGTCAACCGGATCCAGGCGATCGCAAAGGCGATCCGCCTCGGATATATCCACTAAGGGCGTGACGTCGGCCTACTTGGCCGACAATTGGGCGACCGCCAGCAGGGTATCGGCGCTGATCCGCGTCGTGCTCGTGCTCTGGAGGATGCTGAGCGAAGGCGAGGTCGTCGAGCTGTTCGCCTGGTCATAGAGAGCGGTGAAGCGCTTCAGCAGCTTGTCCACGTAGTCCGGTTCCTGCAGCTTGTCGAAGTCGATATACTTCTTGATCATCGCTGCCTGCTGGTCCGTATCCATGTTCGAGATGTAGTCGGACAGGCTGAACGTGGTCTTGAAGAACTGGAACAGGGCGGTGTCGCTCAGCACGCTGTAGGCGCTGGTGATGCTGGAGGCCTCGCGCTTGAAGTAGAGGGCCAGGCGAACCCCTTCATTGGAATCGCCCTGCTGCTCTTCCAGCGTCTGCTGCATGTAGCTGTTGACGGTCGAAAGCACCTCGCCGCGCTGTTGCACGGTGCCGACCGGGTCGGCTGACAGCTGCCCCTTGGGGTCGAAGTTGAAGGACGCGACGATCTCCGCGAAGCTCTTGTTTTCCTGGGTGTTGACGAAGCTTTTCGGATCTTCGAGATCCGAGGCGAACATCTTCTTCAGATCCTCGCTCTTGACCGACTTCGGATCGATGCCCTTCGCTGTCAGCACGTAGGACACGAGCCGCTTGTCGGCCAGGAACTGGTCGGCGGTGGTGATCGTCTCCATCTGCGTCCGGAAGTATTCGGTTTCCGTATCGGCTGCGGTGGACGCCGTCTTCTTCTCGTTGCCGGTCAGGAGCTTAAGCTTCTGGGCCTTGTAGAGGGCGGCGTAGTCGTCCGTCACGCCTTCGGACTGGGCCAGCAGCGGTGCTTCGACATCGCCCTTGGCATCGAAGTTGAAAGCCTTGTTCAGGCTGACATAGCGCTGATCCTTGAGCTGGCTGACATAGCTCTTGGCGTCATTGGGGTCGCTCGAAAGGACCTTGCGCAGTTTGGTCATGCTGACTTCGTCAGGATCTATCCCGTAGGCTCGCAGGGCCACGTCCCAGACCTCGGTCACCTCGTCGTTCGACGTGTCGGTGTCCTTCGTATTGGACTTCAGGAAGTCGTCGAGCGATTTTACGGTGCTGATGCGGGTCTGGTAGTTCGAGACCGCCTTGTCGACGGCGTCCGACTGGTCGGACTGGAACTTCTGGGCATAGGCGTCGTCGGTCTCCGATGTCTGGTCGGCGGTCTGTGCCGTGGTGCCGGCAGCCAGCGTTCCGTCGCTCTGGAAGTTGAACATCGCCTTCACATCCGTGTAGCCGAGGATCTCCGCCGACGAGTCGCTGGTGAGGAAGGACTTTACCGTGGACGCGAACTGGACGTGGACGTCGAAGGCCGTGCTCAGATATTCGACCATGCGATTGTCGTTCACCAGGTCGTCGACATTGGTGATCGTTGCAATCTTGGTATCCCAGTAGGTCTTGTTGGCATCGGCCAGCAGGTCCGAGGGATAGGTCGACTCGTTGTAGATGTAGTCGAGCTGGAGCGACTGCTTCTGCGCATCCGTCTGGGCGGCCGTTCCGTCCACGCTTCCGTCTGCGTTGAAGTTGAACGCCTTGGCAAGCGCGATGAACTTGGCATTGCCCGTCTGGTTGGCAAAGCTGTTGGAATCGTCCGTATCGCTGGTCAGGACCTGCTTTAGGTAGCTGCTCGACGTATAGGTCGGATCAAGACCCGCGGCGGTGAGGACGTAGGTCTTCAGTCGGCTGTCCGACAGCAACTGGTCGACGCTGGTGATGCTGTCGATCTTGGTATTGTAGTAGGAAACCTCCGACTTGATGGAGGTTTCCTCTGCCCCGAAGGAATCCTTGTAGGCCTGGACAAGGCCGTCCTCCTGAACGGAGGTCTGTGCCGTCTTCGAACCGCTGCCGAAACTGAAGGCCTTGGCGAAGTCGGCATAGCGCTTGTCGGTAAGCCGGTTCGCGAAGCTCGACGAGTCGGCCATGTCGCTGTCCAGCACCTTGCGCATGTAGGCCTTGGCGTAGGTCATGTCGGCAAGGCCATAGGCCTTCATCGCATAGGAATACAGCCGGTAGTCGCCAAGAAACTCGTCGACCGACTTAACCTTGCCGATGTTCTCTTCGTAGTACTTGGTGTCGCTGGCCACGGAGCCCTGGTTGGCGACGCGCTGCAGCGATCCCTTCATGTCACGATTGACAATGAGGTAGCTGGAATAGGTCGACAGCGTCGTCGAGGTCATGGTCTATCGTCCTTAGGGATCAGGCCGAACATCGCCGCTTCGCCGGCATGTGATGCGCCGGAATTAACTAATCTTACCAAGCGGCGGTTAAACGAGTCTTTATGGCCTGCCAGGCCGCTGCGGGCGCTCAGCTGGCCCGCGCGGTGATGAAGTTCATCTCGGGCGCCGACGGCATGAAGGTCGCTTCGCGCAGGCTCTTTTCGAGGAAATCCGTGTTTTCGTCCGGATTGACCGAGGGGGCGACGAAATTGATGTAGTGGATCTCGATGCTGGCCTTTTCGGCCTCCAGTGTCAGCTGCGCATGGATGGTGACGCCGCGCGGCTTGATCTCGAGGTCCAGGGTGACCGAGGGATAGGTGTTCCAGTCGAGGCTGTAATCGCCCCCGATGCCGAAGTTGACGGTTCCGGGATGGAAATACAGTTCCGCTGCCGACGATACCAGGTCGGAGATATTGCCGTGGTATTCGAGCCGAAGCAGCGAGATAAGATCCGCCGGGTCGATCAGCCTGAGTTCCGAGGCGACTGGTCCGATGGCGTGTGCGAGGATAGCTTCGCGTCTGGCGGAGAAGGAGCATTTTTTCATTATAGTCAGCGCATCCGTTTGTTCTGGCGGCGTGCTGCGTAGACCCTGTGGATCAGCTCAGCGACCGCTTTGTAGAAAACCGATGGGATGACGCTATCGACTGAGACTTGCGCAAACATGGAACGGGCGAGCGGCGGGTCTTCAAAAATCGGAATGCCGTTTTCCTGCGCGATCTCGCGGATCTTCAGTGCGACCAGATCCTGGCCCTTTGCCACCACGATCGGCGCTTCGGATTCCTGGGCCACATAGCGAAGCGCGATCGCATAGTGTGTCGGGTTTGTGATGACCAGGGTAGCGCGCGGAACGCTGCTGATCATGCGCCGCCGGGCGCGGTCGCGGGCAATCGACCGCTGGCGGGCTTTAACCACCGGGTCGCCCTGCGACTGCTTCATTTCATCCTTGACCTCCTGCTTGGTCATTTTCAGGTTGGTGAACCACTGGTGCCGCGTCCACAGGATATCGGCCGCCGCCACCAGGAAGGCGCAGCACAGCACCACCACGACCATCTTGCGCACGATTCGCATGAGGATCGGGAACATCGTCTGAGGATCGGAAAACAGCGAATCAAGCAGCTTAAAGTATTCGCTGCGCAGCGTGAAATACATGATCAGGCCGGCCGCGACGATCTTGATCAGCGACTTGCCGAAATGCACAAGCCCGTTGACGGAAAACATCCGCTTGAAGCCGCTGACCGGCGATATCCGGTTCCATTGCGGCCTGATTCGTTCCAGCACGAACGACGGCATATGCTGGCCGACCGATGCGATCATCCCGAACGACATGAACAGGATTGCCGCCGGCAGCATGAAATAGGCCGCTTGCAGAAGCAGATAGCCGCAGACCGAGACGAGATCCGTGCTGGTATCGATCCGCCACTGCTCCGGGTGCTCGATCAGGTTCTTCAGGACTTCCGCCAGATGGGCGGAGTTGTTGGGCAGGAAAAACACCAGATAGATGTAGAAGGCGAGGGAAGAGGTAAAGATCGCGACTTCCGGAGAAATGGCAAAGTTGCCCTTCGTCAGGGCATCCTGGATTTTTTTGCCAGTCGGGTCTTCTGTTTTGCTATCCTTATCCTGATCGTCGGACAAGAGCCAACTCCTGCGGTGCCTGGCTGGGTAGAGGCCACGAGCTTAGCAGAGCAAACGCCATATGACAGCCGCGGCGCACCTTCGCGGACGGCCTATACCGGGTTTCTCACAGATGCCTGACCTGGCATGGCCATCGGAATGGCCAAGCCTTGGGAGATATCCGCCGATTTCGCCGAAATGGAGGCGATGCGGCCGCCCCGCGGACGATGGACGCCTCGGGCGAAGCCCTCCCGTCAGCCGAGATAGGCGGAGATGACGGCAGCGATTTGGCTGGAATCCAGCGATCCCATCTGCGAATCGATCAGCGCCGCCAGCTGGTCGCTGCCGAGATGCGATATGTCATCGGTCGACAGGCCGCGTATGCCCGCGCCGCTGAAGGACCTGACATCCTCGGCCGAGAATGTCGCGAGGTCCTCTTGCTCGAGGGCCGCCACCTGCGCCGATGTCAGGGCGCCCACCTGGCCCGGCGTCAGGGCCTCCGCCTGGGCTGTCGAAAGGGCGGCGATGACCTGCGTCGTCAGCCCGGCAATGGCGCCGGTGCTCAGGGCAACGATATCATCGGTCGAGAACAGGGCGATATCGTCGGCGCCAAGCGCGGCTGTCTGGATGGGGGTGAGCGCGCCGATCTGGTCTCGCGACAGGGCATCGACCTGGTTGGTGCTCAGCGCCTGGATCTGGTTGTAGCTCAGTCCGGCGATCTGCGCCGTGGTCAGTGCCGCGATTTCGGCCGTCGACAGCGATTGCACGATGCTGAGCGGCAGGCCGCGGACGGCCGACGGGCTGAGCTTGGTCAGCTCTTCCAGCGTGAACGTGGCGAGGCCCTCGGTGGTGAGGCCGGCAAGTCCGTTGGCGCTGAGGGCCCCGAGCTGTGCGGTCGACAGCGCGTCGATCTGGGTTGCGCTCAAGGCATTGATCTGGGCGCTGCTGAGGCCGGCAACGCTCTGCGTGCTGAGGCCGGCGATCTGGTCGACCGAGAGTGCGGCGACGAAGGTGGTGGAGAGGCCCTTGATCGCAGCGGAGCTGATGGCGGCGAGCTCCGCCGTCGAGAAGGTCTCGAGATCCGCGGCAGACAGGCCGGCGACGGCGCTGGAGCTCAGGGCGCCGATCTGCGCGGTGGACAGCGTCTCGACCTGTTCGACGGTGAGTGCGGCCACCTGGCTGCTGCTGAGGCCGGCGATGCCGCCGGTGCTGAGCGCCGCGATCTGATGCACCGACAATGCCGCGAGGTCATCCGTGCCGAGCGCCGCCACCTGCTTCGAGGTCAGCGCGCCGATCTGGGCGGTCGACAGGTTTTCGAGCTGGCCATGGTTCAGCGCGTCGATCTGCGCTGTGGAGAAGCCGGACAGCCCTGCGGGGCTGAGGGCGCCGGTCTGTTCGGGCGTCAGCGCTGCAATGACCGACGTGGAAAGACCGGCCACCCCGCTCGCGCTGATGGCCGCAATCTGCTCGGTCGACCAGGCATCCAGCGCGTCGGCGCCGAGAACGGCCATCTGCTTGGAACTGAGAGCTCCGATCTGTGCCGGCTTCAGCGCTTCCACCTGGTTCGAATGAAGCGCGGCGAGCTGGGTGGTCGAAAGACCGGCGATGCCGCCGGTGCCGAGCGCCGCAATCTGGTCCACCGAGAAGGCGGCAAGCGTCGCCGTGGAAAGGCCGGACGCGGCACTCGAGCTGATGGCTGCAATGTCGGCGGTGGAAAAGGCTTCGAGATCGTCCTGGCCGAGCGCTGCGATCTGGCCGGAGTTCATCATCGCGACCTGCGCGGAGGTCAGCGCTTCGACCTGTCCGACGGTCATCGCTGCGACCTGCGCAGTCGTCAGTCCGCCGATCGCCGAGGTGCTCAGCGCCTCGATATGATCCGGTGAGAGGGCTGCGAGATTGGCCGTGCCGAGCACGGAAATCTGCTTGGACGTCAGGGCGGAGACCTGCCGGGTGGTGAGCGCCTCGACCTGATGGGAGTTGAGGGCCGCCACCTGTGCGGTGGTCAGGCCGCCAATGCCGGCCGATCCGAGCGAGGCAATCTGGTCGTCGGTCATCGAGGCGATGGTGGCGGTCGCCAGGCCGGAAATGGCGCTTGAGCTGATCGCCGCCATGTCGGCGGTGGAGAAGGTGGCGAGGTCGTCCGTGCCGAGCGCTGCGATCTGCCCCGAGGTGAGCGCCGCCACCTGGCCCGATGTCAGGGCTTCCACCTGTTCCGTGCTCAACGAAGCCACCTGGCTTGTCGACAGCGCGGCGATGACGGAGGTGCTGAGCGCGGCGATATGGTCGGCGGATATGGCGGCGATGTCGTCAGCACCAAGCGCACCGAGCTGCTTGGTCGTCAGGGCGCCGATCTGGGTCGTGGTCAGCGCGGCCACCTGAAGCGTGCTCATCGCCGAGATCTGGCCGGTCGTAAGGCCGGCAATGCCGCCGGTGCCGAGCGACGCGATCTGATCGACGGAGAAGCCGGCGATCGTCGCTGTCGACAACCCGGCCATGGCGCTCGAGCTGATCGCGGCGATCTCCTTGGTGGTGAAGGTTCCAAGGTCTTCCGCGTCAAGCGCACCAAGCTGGCCCGAGGTCAGCACCGCGATCTGGGTCGAGGTCAGCGCCTCTGCCTGCCCGGTGGTAAGCGCAGCCATCTGGCCCGTGGTAAGGCCGGCCACGCCCGCCGTCCCCAAAGCGCCGATCTGTTCGGGATAGAGAGCGGCAACGCCGCCGGTGCCGAGCGCTGCCACCTGCTTGGACGTCAGCGCCGAAAGCTGTGAGGAGGTCAGCGCTTCCAGCTGGCCGGAGCTCAGCACGCTGATCTGTGCCGTCGTCATTCCGGCGATGCCGGTGCTGCTGAGCGATGAAATCTGGTCGGCCGAGAAGTTCGCGAGCATAGCCGTGGACAGGCCGGCGATCGCCGTCGCGCTGATGGCCGCGATATCGGCATCCGAGAAGGTGGCGATGTCGTCTGCACCGAATGCGGCGATCTGGCCCGAGCTCAGAGAGGCGATCTGCGCCGACGTCAGCGCTTCAGCCTGGTCCGTGCTGAGCGCGCCGATCTGCGCGGTCGTGAGACCCGCAACGCTGCCGGTGCTCAAGGAGGCGATCTGGGACGCCGACAGGGCGGCGACGTCATCGGTGGTGACCGCGGCAAGCTGCCGGGAGGACAGCGCGCCGAGCTGCACGGTTGTCAGGGCGCCGATCTGGTTGCTGTTGAGAGCGTGGATCTGCTTGGTCGAAAGGCCGGTGATCGCCGCTGTGCTGAGCGCTGCGACCTGCTCTCTCGACAGGGCGGCAATCGCGTCGGTGGTCAGTCCACCGATCACATCGGAGCTGATCGCGGCAATGTCTGCCGTCGAGAAGGCCGGAATGTCGCTCGTATCGAGGACCGCAACCTGCTTGGTGCTGAGCACCGCAACCTGCCGGCTGGTGAGCGCGGCGATCTGCTCGGAGTTGAGAACGTTGATCTGCCTGGTCGTAAGCCCGGTTATTCCTGCCGTGCTCAGCGCGTCGATCTGGTCGACGGAGAGGGATGCGACGGCGCCCGTCGATAGGCCCGCCACGGCATCCGACGTGATCGCCGCGATGTCGGCCGTGGAGAAGATGGCGATATCTTCGACATCGAGCGCACCGAGCTGCTTCGAGCTCAGGGCGGCGACTTGCGCGGGCGTGAGCGCCTCGATCTGGGCCGTGCCGAGCGCGCCGATCTGAGCCGTGGACAGGCCGGCGATGGCGCCTGTGCTCAGCGCCGCGACCTGCTTCGTCGACAGTGCCGTGATGTCGCTGACGCCAATCGCGGTCAGCTGCGTCGAACTGAGGGCTGCGATCTGTTTGGTGGTGAGGGCCGCCACCTGGTCGGAGCTGAGAGCGTCCACCTGCTTGCTCGACAGGCCTGAAATGGCCGAGGCGCTCAGCGCCGCAATCGACGCGGTCGACAGTCCGGCAATCACCGCCGTGGAAAGGCCTGCGACCGCGCTGGAGCTGATCACCGACAGGTTGTTTGCCGAAAAGGCTGCGATGTTATTGGAAATCAGCGCGACGATCTGGGTCGAATTGAGCGCTGCGGCCTGCTTCGTGGACAGCGCGGCGATCTGTTCGGAGCGCAGGACACCGATCTGCGTGGTGCTCAGTCCGACGACGCCCCCGGTTCCAAGGGATGCAATCTGGCTGCTGGACAGGGCGAGGATGTCGGCGGTCGATAGGGCTGCAACCTGCGCCGAGGTCAGTGCCACCATCTGCTTGGTGGAGAGCGCCGCAATCTGGTCCGTGCCGAGAGCGCCGATTTGGCGCGTGCTCAGACCGCCGACGCCCGCAGCGCTCAACGCGGCGATCTGGGCCGTCTGCAGGCTGACGATCACGTCCGTCGAAAGACCGGCGATCGCGCTGGATCCGATCGCCGACAGGTCCTTGGTCGAAAATGTTGCGATGTCGTCGGCACCCAGCGCGCCGATCTGCGCCGAGGTGAGGGCTCCCACCTGGGCGGAGGTCAGGGCTTCCACCTGCGCGGTGCTGAGGACCGCGACCTGTTTTGTGGTCAGGCCGCTGACGGCAGACGCACTGAGAGAAGCCATCTGGGCGGTTGACAGCACGGCGATGTCGGCAGTGCCGAGCGACGGGATCTGGGTCGATTTGAGAGCGGCGAGCTGTTTCGTGCCGAGCGCCGTGATCTGGATCGTCGACAGGCCGCCCAGCTGCTCGGACGTCATGCCGGCCACCGTGGTCGGGTTGACGGCTGCGATCTGTGCGGTCGTAAGAACGGCGATGTCGCCCGCATTCAGCGCGGCGATCTGGGCCGGCTTGAGGGCCGCGACCTGCTGCGTGCTCAGCGCCGTGATCTGCAGCGTGTTCAGGGCCTCGACCTGATCCGTCGAGAGGCCGGAAATGGCGTTGGAGCTGAGGGCCATGACCTGCAGCGTCGACAATCCGGATATGATCGACGTGGAAAGCCCGCCGATTGCCGAGGAGGTGATCGCGGCAAGTTCGGAAAGAGTGAACGTTCGAAGGTCGTCGGCGCCGAGCGCACCCATCTGCGCAGAGGTAAGAACTGCGATCTGCGAGGAGGTCAGGCTTTCGACCTGGCGGGTCGACAGCGCCTCGACCTGATCCGTCGTGAGGCTCTTGACCACGGTCGTCGTCAGGGCTGCGACCTGGGTCGGCGACAGGGCCGAGATATTCTCTACCGTCAGCGCAACCATCTGCTTGGAACTGAGCGACCTGAGCTGCGTCGTCGACAGGACGGCCACCTGGTCCTTCGAAAGGGCGGCGATCTGGTCGGTGCTCAGGTTGACGATCGCGCTGGTGCTCAATGCCGCGATCTGCGCCGTGGTGAAGGCGGCGACCGTGTCGGCGCTGAGGCCAGCGATACCCTTGTTGCTGAGCGTCGCGATTTCGGCCGTCGTAAATCGGGAAATGGCGTCGGAGGACAACGCCGCCAGCTGCTTCGAGGTCAGCGCCGTTACCTGCACTTCGGAAAGGGCCTCCGCCTGATCGGCCGAGAGCGCGGCAATCTGCACGGTCGTCAGCTTCGCAACGGCAGCCGTCCCGAGGGCGGCGATCTGCTGCGTCCCGAGCGCGCCAATGGCATCTTCGCTCAATCCGGAAACGGCCTGGCTGCTGATTGCGGCGACGTCGGCGGTGGAGAACGAGGCGATTCCTTCCGGACTGAGGACGGCGATCTGCTTGGCGCTCAGCACCTTGACCTGGACGCTCGTGAACGCTTCGACCTGGCCGACCGAGAGGCTGGCGATTTGCGTCGTCGTCATCGCCGCGACGGCGCTGGTGCTGAAGGCGGCGATCTGCGCCGTCGACAGGCCGGCAAGCCCTTCGGCGGTAAGTCCGAGCACGCCCTTGTTGGTGATCGCGGCAATGTCTGCGGTCGAGAAGGTCGACAGGGCCTCCGGGCTGAGGGCGGCGAGCTGCGCCGAGGTCAACACCTTGACTTGGGCAGAGGTCAGCGCCTCCACCTGTCCGACGCTCAGCGATCCGAGCTGCGTGTCGGTGAGACCGGCGGCAGCGCTCGAGCTGAGGGCAGCGATCTGCGCGGTGGACAGGGCGGCGATATCGTCGGCGCTCATCACCTTGATCTGGGTCACCTTGAGCGCCGCGACCTGCGCCGTGGTCAGGCTGGCCACCTGCTCGCCGGAAAGGGCGGCGGCCTGGCTTGTGGTGAGGCTTGCAATCGCGGTCGGGGACAAGGCGCGGAGCTGGTCGGCCGACAGCGCCGCGATGACATCGGCCTGCAACCCCGCAATCGCGCGGCTTCCCAACGCAGCAATGTCGCCCGTGGAGAAGGTTGCGATGTCGTCGGCGCTGAGCACCACGACCTGGGCAGAGCTCAGCGATCCGATCTGCGTGCTGGTCAGGGCCTCCAGCTGCTCTGCGGACAGCGAAACGATCTGGTCCGTCGTGAGACCGGCGATCGCCTTGGTGCTGAGGCTGCCGATCTGGGCCGGGCTGAGCGCCGCCACATCCTCGGTCGTCAGGGTCTTTGCCTGGGCAGCGCTCAGCACGCCGAGCTGCGCCGTGGTCAGCGCGGCCACCTGGTCGTGGGACAGGAGGGCCACCTGGGCGGTCGACAGGTTGGTGAGCGCGCCGGTGCTGAAGGCGGCGATCTGCTCGGGCGAGAGGGCAGCAAGCTGCTGACCGGACAGTCCGCTGATCGCCCTGTTGGTGATGGCCGCCATGTCCTGGGTCGAAAAGGTAGCCAGGTCTTCCGGATCGAGCGCGCCGAGCTGGGCAGCGCTGAGCGCCGCGACCTGCGCCGTTGTCAGTGCTTCGGTCTGCTCGGCGTTGAGGCCCTGGATCTGGGCCGTCGAAAGTGCTGCGACCTGCCGGGTGTCGAGATGCGCGATGTCGTAGTTGCTGAGAACAGCCAGCTGGTCGAGCGTCAGTCCGATGAGCGCGCTCTGCGAGATGGCATTGAGCTGCGAGCTGGACAGCGTGTCGACGTCCTCGGTATCGAGCGCGGCCACCTGCGCCGAGCTCAGCGCGGCGATCTGCTTGGTCGAAAGCGATGCGACATCGTCCGTGCTCCAGGAAGCCACCGATGCAGTCGAAAGGGATCGGACCTGGGTGACACTGAGGGAGGTAACGGAGGTCATCGCCTATGATCCTTGCTGTCTTGCTTTAATCAAAAATGACTAAATGAACACGGTCTCCGGGAAGGTGGCCTGACGCGCCCTGACGACGGCAGCAAGAACGCTGCAATCGGTGCGTGCCCTCTGAGAATCGCAGCGGCGCCCACTTTCACCTCGATAAGCCTTACGCCGGAATGGCTTGTCCCAAGCTGGCCTTGGGAACATTGGGGGATGCGCCCGATGCGGTCGCGTCAACGGCGCAGATCCGGCTGGAGGCCAACCGCTGCACGGAGCGTGCAGCGGCCGACGCCCCGCCAAGCGGTCAAGGCATGTCGGGAGGCAGGCAGGGACGGGCGAGAGGAGGGACGGGAAGGAGACCCGCCCGTCTGTAAACCTCAGGCCGGTATCTTGGTGCGCATCAGGGCTTCATAGCCCTCGATCAGGGGCGCCACGTCCAGACCGCGTTCCTGCGGGCCGAAGCTCAGATGGCTGACCACGAAGTCTGAATAGATCGCCGTCGGCCGGTTGAGGAAGGTCGGAATTTCGACCGAGAGGGCAAGCTCGTCATCGCGCGTCAGGCCCGACATGTGAACCAGGTCGCGGCCCAGCCAGGCGATGAAGTTGATCGATTGGCGTTCCGTCCAGTCGATCACGGGATGGGTGAGGGGCATGACCTTGTCTTCCTTGGCGAGGAAGAAGTCGTGCAACTGCGCCGCCCGCTGTGGGCTCTGCCAGAGCGTGCCGCCGAATCCGCCAGGTGGGCGCTCGAAATCCCCGAGCGTTGGCGGCAGCGACCCCGCCACCTGCTGCCAGTAGGCGCAGACACCATTGTTGACGACATTGGCGGACACGATGAAGTATTTCGGGTTGGAGCGCCGGAATTCGATAAAATCGCTGAGCTTTTCGATGTCCATGTAGACGATGTCGTCATCGCATTTCAGGAACAGCGTGTCGGCAAACTCGGGAATGCGGCGGGAATAATAGTCGTAGGCCTGCCAGAACGGCATCGGTTCCATCGGATTGCCGATATAGCGCCGGACAGGGGCCGTCACGTCGCAGATCTCGAGGTCCGCGCCCCAGCCGCCGCGAAGGGAGATCGAGGCGCCGGACTTGAGGACGATCTCCGGCCACCGGCCGACGACGATATCGTTGACGTAGAGCGTCGGAACGCCATCGGCATCGAGGCTGAGCACGACCTGGTTCGCGATGCCGGCCGAAAGAACGCCGGGCGTCGACCTGTTCCAGACCATTGATTCGTCGGTCCGCGCAAAGATCGAAAGGTCGGATCGGCTGAGCTTTCGCAGCGCCGAATAGGTGTTCTTCCATCCCCCGACGGCGATCTCGTAGCACACGTCGCTGCCGTCGTTGGGCACGATCGCGAGATGCAGGTCGTGTTCGATCCTGACGCTGGTCCGGAACGGCGAGCGCCGCGATACCTTGCCCGTCTCCTGGTAGGGCGCCTTGTCTCGCATCAGGCGGACCGGCCCGAACTCGGAGGTCACCCAGGCGTGGTCCTGGCTGGAACGGGTGAAGTCCCAGATGTGCCACTCATCGATGATCCCCTCCTGCATGGCCCGACGGACATAGCGCGTAAGGATTTCCATTCTCTCTTGCCGACCGGCAAATGTAACGAGGACGACGGGTTTCAAGGCGTTCACCTTCAGCACGGGTGGTTGGGGTTTGCTTTGTCCGCGGCGTGCCGCGGGCGCTTCATGCAACGAGTATAGACCGGGCGCTTCGCCGCAAATTCAGGCCTTGGGGTCCGGCCACAGGCGGGTGTCGAACGGCACGACAGCATAGTCATGGGCCTGCGCGAGTTTCGTCAGATAGCGCTGCCGATAGGCGGCGGCGTCCTCGAACTCCACGTCTTCCAGGATCAGCTCGGCGCCGATCTCGTAATAAAGGTCGAGATTTCGAAGATCCGGGACCGGCGTTTCGCCACGTTCGCTCTCGCCCTGCATCTCCCAGAAGATCTCTTCCAGGCGCCGCGCCAGGCCCGGCATGTCGCGCAGGACGCTGGTTTCACGCTGGTCCATCAGCGACTGGCGGACGGCCTGCAGGCTTTCACGGTTATGTGCAAAGCCGATCGCCCGTTCGACATACTGGGCCGGGCTGGAGCAGGCCATCTCCTCGATCCC
Source organism: Hyphomicrobiales bacterium (assembly GCA_900469345.1). Classification (GTDB taxonomy): domain Bacteria; phylum Pseudomonadota; class Alphaproteobacteria; order Rhizobiales; family Rhizobiaceae; genus Neorhizobium. The sequence continues at coordinate 47,573 of UBWZ01000008.1, forward strand.
CGCGGCAGACAGGATGCTGCCGCAGAAGCGGGACGCAAAGCCGTTGCCGGGCATGGTGAGGATCGGCAGGCCCATGGTGATCGCATCCGCCGCCGTGGAATGCGCGCCGTAGGGGAAGGTGTCGAGGAACAGGTCGGCGACGGCGATGCGCGCCAGATGCTGCGGGTTCGGCGCCTTGGGAGCAAAGACGATGCGTTCCGGCGCAACGCCCTGTTGCTCCGCCAGTTGGCGCAGCCGCACATTGGCGTCTTCGTCGCCGGCCAGCAGCCACAGAATGCTGTCGGGGGTCGCCTTCAGGATCTCCATCCAGCGATTGAAGCAGGCACCGGTGATCTTCTGCATGCCGTTGAAGCAGGCATAGACGAACACGTCGTCCGGCAGCCCGGCTTCCGCCCGCGTCGGGACGGCAGCGATGACGCGCTTGCGGTCGAGCGGCTGGTTGCAGGCGATCCGAAAGACCTTTTCCGTATAGAAGACCTCGTTCTGCGGCGGCACGATGAAGTCGTCGGCAATCATGTACTGGTGGAACGGGCTGCCCATCGTCCCCGGATAGCCGCAGAAGTTGACGATAACGGGTGCCGGCCGATAGGCGAAGATCTTCGTGCGGGCGTGTTTGGTGTAGCCGTTGACATCCACAAGGACGTCGATGTCGTCGGCACTGATCAGCTTTGCGGCGTCGATATCGCTCATCGTGCGGATGTCGCGCCAGGCATCGACCGCCGCGCGGATGCGATCCTGCGTCGGGTCATTGGTCCGCGGTTCGCCGCAATAATAGGCGTAAACCTCGACGCTGGTCTTGTCGTGGAGTTCGAACACTTCGCGAAGCGCGAAGCCGACCGCGTGGTCCCGCAGGTCCGACGACAGATAGCCGACCCGCAACCGCTGGCCGGTGCCCGTCTTCTGCCTGGGCGCCTTGCGTGCAACGCCGCTGATATCGAGGCGCGTGCCGACCAGCTGCTTGTTGTAGCGGGTGGCCTTGGCAAGTTGGAAGATGGGGTCGTCCGAGAAACACGACAGGGTGAGGGGAGACATGGCATCCAGCAACTGGCGGGCCGTGACATGCGGCGAAGCGGTCAGCACCGGCCATTTGCACTGGCGCTGGCGCAATGCGCTCCAATGCTGGCCTGCTTCCGTCCGTGTCGGCTGGAGCTCGATGGCCTGCCAGAGAGCCGCTTCGGCCTCTTCGAGCCTGCCGGCCGCTTCGAGCACGCGGCCGATATGCTGAAGGCTCATCAGGCGATTGCTGATGCGGTCAGGCGTCAGCTCGGCCGTAACGTCGGTAAAGATGCGCCATTGCTGCACCGCCTCGTTGATCAGGCCGCAATCCTCGAGCGTTCGTCCGAGATTGATGTAGGCGGGACCGAACTTGTCGTCGATCTTGCTGGCGGCGCGCAGCGCCTGGATGGCGCCCGCAAGGTCGCCCATCTGCCGCAGGGTCACGGAATAGTTGAAATAGGCGAGATGCAGCAGCGGATTGCCGTCGTTGAATGCGATCCACACCTTGTAGGCCTCGGCGGCCTGCGACTGCTGGCCGCTGGAGGTGAGGGCCTCGGCCACCTGGAAGAGGTCGCTCAGCGAAAGTTGCTGATGCTTGGCCTTGTCGAGGATGTTGCTGAAGGCAGAGGCTTGAGCAGTGGCAGGTGCGATGTTGGCGTTCATGGAAATCCCGTTGCAAGAAAGCGATGCTGGAACCCGTCAGTCTCAGATGTCAGTGACTGATTACCGAAGCTAGCTTGCGTAGGGCTTGTTGTGATTTAGCCGGCCCTAAGGCGCCGGAACAGGAACGGCGGCGCGTTGGGAAACGCGCCGCCGTTGATGTCGTCAGGGTCGGTTAGACCGAGGCGTAGACTGCGATGACTGCCGCGACCTGGTCGGTGTTGAGCGCCTGGATCTGGCTCGAGGTCAGGGCGTCAAGCTTGTCCGTGCCGAGCGCCGTGATGTCGTCGGTCGAAAGACCGGCGATAGCCTTGGTGCTGATGGCGGCAATCTCGTCGGTCGAGAAGGTACCGAGTTCCTCCGTCGAGAAGGCGCCGATGGCAGCGGAGCTGAGTGCAGCGATCTGGCCGCTGGTCAGAGCCTGTGCCTGGGTGCTCGTCAGAGCCTCGATCTGGGCCGTGCTCAGGCCGGAGACCTGAGTGGACTTCAGGGCGACGATCTGGTCGGTGGTCAGAACCGCGACATTGTCGGTGGACAGTGCCGTCAGCTGGGTCGAGGTCAGTGCCTGGATCTGGCCGGACTGCAGAGCCATCGTCTGGGTCGAGGAGAGCGCTCCGATCTGGGCGGTGTTAAGCGCCGAGATCTGGGTCGACTTCAGAGCGACGATCTTGTCCGTGCCGAGCGACACGATGTCGTCGGTCGAGAGGCCGGCAATCGCCTTGGTGCTGATGGCGGCGATCTCGTCGGTCGAGAAGGTGTTCAGTTCTTCCGTCGAGAAGGCACCGAGCTGAGCCGAACCGAGGGCCGCGATCTGACCGCTGGTCAGGGCCTGTGCCTGGGTGCTCGTCAGGGCGTCGATCTGGGCCGTGCTCAGGCCAGCGACCTGAGTGGACTTCAGGGCGACGATCTGGTCGGTCGTCAGAACCGCGACATTGTCGGTGGACAGTGCCGTCAGCTGGCTGGACGTCAGGGCCTGGATCTGGCCGGACTGCAGAACCACCGTCTGGGCCGAGGAGAGCGCTCCGATCTGGGCGGTGCTGAGTGCCGAGATCTGGGTCGACTTCAGGGCCGCGACCTTGTCCGTACCGAGCGACACGATGTCGTCGGTCGTGAGGCCGGCAATCGCCTTGGTGCTGATCGCGGCGATTTCGTCGGTCGAGAAGGTACCGAGTTCTTCGGTCGACAGCTTGCCGATCTGAGCCGAGCTGAGGGCCGCGATCTGACCGCTGGTCAGGGCCTGTGCCTGGCCGCTCGTCAGAGCCTCGATCTGGGCGGTGCTCAGGCCAGCGACCTGGGTCGACTTCAAGGCGACGATCTGGTCGGTCGTCAGAACCGCGACATTGTCGGTGGACAGTGCCGTCAGCTGGCTGGAGGTCAGGGCCTGGATCTGGCCGGACTGCAGAACCACCGTCTGGGCCGAGGAGAGAGCTCCGATCTGGGCGGTGCTGAGCAATGCGATCTGGGTCGACTTCAGGGCAGCGATCTTGTCCGTTCCGAGCGACACGATGTCGTCGGTCGAGAGGCCGGCGATCGCCTTGGTGCTGATGGCGGCGATCTCATCGGTCGAGAAGGTGCCGAGTTCTTCCGTCGACAGCTTGCCGATCTGGGCGGAGCTGAGGGCAGCAATCTGACCGCTGGTCAGGGCCTGTGCCTGGCCGCTCGTCAGAGCCTCGATCTGGGCCGTGGTCAGGCCAGCGACCTGGGTCGACTTCAGAGCGACGATCTGGTCGGTCGTCAGAACCGCGACATTGTCGGTAGACAGTGCCGTCAGCTGGCTGGACGTCAGAGCCTGGATCTGGCCGGACTGCAGAACCACGGTCTGGGCCGAGGAGAGGGCTCCGATCTGGGCTGTGCTGAGTGCCGAGATCTGTGTCGACTTCAGCGCAGCGACCTTGTCCGTTCCGAGCGACACGATGTCGTCGGTCGAGAGGCCGGCAATCGCCTTTGTGCTGATCGCGGCGATCTCATCGGTCGAGAAGGTACCGAGTTCTTCCGTCGACAGCTTGCCGATCTGGGCGGAGCTGAGGGCCGTGATCTGACCGCTGGTCAGGGCCTGTGCCTGGCTGCTCGTCAGAGCCTCGATCTGGGCGGTGCTCAGGCCGGCGACCTGGGTCGACTTCAGGGCGACGATCTGGTCGGTCGTCAGAACCGCGACGTTGTCGGTGGACAGCGCCGTCAGCTGGCTGGACGTCAGGGCCTGGATCTGGCCGGACTGCAGAACCACGGTCTGGGCCGAGGAGAGCGCTCCGATCTGGGCTGTGCTGAGCGATGCGATCTGGGTCGACTTCAGGGCAGCGATCTTGTCTGTGCCGAGCGACACGATGTCGTCGGTGGAAAGACCGGCAAGAGCCTTGGTGCTGATGGCGGCGATCTCGTCGGTCGAGAAGGTGCTGAGGTCTTCCGTCGAGAATGCACTGATGGCAGCCGAGCCGAGGGCGGCGATCTGGCCGCTGGTCAGGGCCTGTGCCTGGGTGCTGGTGAGAGCGTCGATCTGGCTTGAGCTGAGGGCCGCGACCTGGGCAGACTTCAGAGCGGCGATCTGGTCGGTGGTCAGAACCGCGACATCGTCCGTGTTGATGGCGGCGATTTGCGCGGAGCTGAGCGCAGCAAGCTGGCCGGTCTGCAGGGCAACGGTCTGGCCGGTGCTGAGGACGGCAAGGAGGCTGGTGCTGAGCGCCGAGATCTGTGTCGACTTCAGGGCCGCGATCTTGTCAGTGCCGAGCGACACGATGTCGTCCGTGGAAAGACCGGCGATCGCCTTGGTGTTGATGGCCGCAATCTCGTCGGTCGAGAAGGTGCCGAGTTCTTCGGTCGACAGCTTGCCGATCTGGGCAGAGCTGAGGGCCGCGATCTGACCGCTGGTCAGAGCCTGTACCTGGCTGCTCGTCAGGGCTTCGACCTGGGCGGTGCTGAGGCCAGCGACCTGGGTCGACTTCAGGGCAACGATCTGGTCGGTGGTCAGAACCGCGACATTGTCGGTGGACAGCGCCGTCAGCTGGCTGGAGGTCAGGGCCTGGATCTGGCCGGACTGCAGAACAACAGTCTGGGCCGAGGAGAGCGCGCCGATCTGGGCGGTGCTGAGTGCCGAGATCTGGGTCGACTTCAGGGCCGCGACCTTGTCCGTTCCGAGCGACACGATGTCGTCGGTAGAAAGGCCAGCGATCGCCTTGGTGCCGATAGCGGCGATTTCATCGGTCGAGAAGGTGCCGAGTTCTTCGGTCGACAGCTTACCGATCTGGGCCGAGCTCAGGGCCGTGATCTGGCCGCTGGTCAGGGCCTGTACCTGGCTGCTCGTCAGGGCTTCGACCTGGGCGGTGCTGAGGCCGGCGACCTGGGTCGACTTAAGAGCTACGATCTGGTCGGTCGTCAGAACCGCGACATTGTCGGTGGACAGCGCCGTCAGCTGGGTCGAGGTCAGGGCCTGGATCTGGCCGGACTGCAGCACGACCGCCTGGGCGGTCGAAAGAGCGCCGATCTGGGCTGTGCTGAGCGCCGAGATCTGGGTCGACTTCAGCGCAGCGATCTTGTCGGTGCCGAGCGACACGATGTCGTCGGTCGAGAGGCCGGCGATCGCCTTGGTGCCGATGGCGGCGATCTCGTCGGTCGAGAAGGTGCCGAGTTCTTCGGTCGACAGCTTGCCGATCTGGGCGGAGCTGAGGGCCGTGATCTGACCGCTGGTCAGGGCCTGTGCCTGGCTGCTTGTCAGGGCCTCGACCTGGGCGGTGCTGAGGCTGGCGACCTGTGCGGACTTCAGGGCGACGATCTGGTCGGTGGTGAGGACAGCAACGCTATCGGTGCTGATCGCGGCGATCTGCTTGGAGCTGAGAGCGGCGATCTGGCCCGACTGCAGCACGACCGTCTGTGCGGTCGAAAGAGCGCCGATCTGGGCGGTGCTGAGCGATGCGATCTGGGTGGACTTCAGGGCAGCAATCTTGTCGGTGCCGAGAGAAACGATGTCGTCGGTCGAGAGGCCGGCGATAGCCTTGGTGCTGATCGCGGCGATTTCGTCCGTCGTGAAAGTGCCGAGCTCTTCGGTCGTCAGGGTGCTGAGGGCAGCCGAGCTCAGGGCGGAGATCTGGGCGCTGTTGAGGGCCTGGATCTGATCGCTGTCGAGCGCATCGATCTGGCTCGTGTAGAGGGCAGCGACCTGGACCGACGAGAGGCCGGTGATCTGGGCCGAGGACAGCACTGCGATCTGGTCTGCGGAGAGACCGACCACGGCCGTGGCGGAGAGGTTTCCGAGCTGCGTGGAACTGAGGACGTGGACGTCGTCGGTTTCCAGGGCTGCGACCTGCGTGGAAGAAAGGGCCTTGAGCTGCGTCGAGCTCAGAGCGGCAACATCTGTCGTCGTCAACGATGCAATCGTCGTGGTCGACAACGACTTGATCTGGTTGACGGTCAGAGAAGTAACAATGGAAGTCATCTAGTGCGCCCCTGGTGCTGGTTGATCACGTACGCGTTCCCCTGTCCGCGGATGCCCCGAAAGATTACGTTCCGGAAAACCTCGAGCGCGTGATGCACCCGCCGACAAACGCCCACGCAGCCGGACGCACTCGGCGACACAACTCAGGCACTTTGCCAGTCAAGACATATAGTGAGACATGGCTCGAGCGAGCCTGCGTACCGGGAGGACATCATGCTTTCAGAACCTTGCTGGCTCTGACCCGTGCGCCGATCAATGCAGAGTATGGGATGTTTTCGACCGCCGGTAGCACCGGTGGATCACCCAACTTTGCGATACTTTGAAATCTAGCAGTGCAGCTTTTAATTTTGAGTTAATGGATCGTGACAGTTTAAAGTTATGCCGGCAATAGTAAAGCAAGATGGGTGTACTGACATGCATGTCATCAAATGCCGCCAAGAAGAGATTTGACAAAGAATAGTTACGAAGCGCTTTGGCGGCCCTTGGGCAAGACGAGAAACCCTTTGTGCATGTGGAAAGGAATGTTCAACCCTCGGGGCGGCACGCCTGACCGCGGAAGGGTCAGTGCGGCCTGAGCGGGACAATCCGCTCCGGCGGATCGTCTGGTCGGCCCCTAGCGATGGAATTGCCGGGCTAGGGGGTGACGAAGAACGGGCCGAACGTCCGCTGCTCGGACAGCGCCTTGAGATAGGCGTCTGCCGTGTCGAGACCCTCGCGGATCGTCACATCCATGTCGAGATAGCGGTAGGTCCCGAGGCGCCCCACGAAGGTCACGTTAGGCTCTTCGCCGGCGCGCTCGACATAGCGCTGCAGCAGCGCTTTTTCGTCAGCCATCCGGATCGGGTAGTAGGGGATGTCGCCCTCTTCGCAGGCCCTCGAGAACTCGCGGTAGCAGACGCTCTTGTCATGCTTTTCCCAAGGTGAGAAATGCTTGTGTTCCGTGATGCGAGTATAGGGTGTCTGCAGATCTCCGTAATTCATCACGGCGCAGCCCTGATAGTCGCCGTCGTAGTAGAAACGTTCGAAGTCCAGCGTCCGATAGCCCAGCCGGCCCAGTTCGAAATCGAAATACCCGTCGAGTGGTCCCGAATAGAAGATGTGGTCGAACCCGTCGCGCTCCGACCGCGTGAAGCGCTGGCCGAGCCGGACCTCGATACCCTCGTGATCCAGGATCCGTTCCACCATGCCGGTGTAGCCGTTTTCCGGCATTCCCTGGAAGCGGTGGAAGAAATAGTTGTCGTCGTAATTGAAGCGGACGGGCAGACGCTTGAGGATGCTGGCGGGAAGCTCGGTGGGCGAGCAACCCCACTGCTTGACGGTATAGCCCTTGAAGAACGCTTCGTAGAGATCGCGCCCGACGAACTTGAGCGCCTGTTCCTCGAAGGTTTTCGGCTCCTCGATCGAGTTGTCAGCAATCGAGGTGATAAACTCCCGCGCCTCGTCCGGCCTCAGTGTCTTGCCGAAGAACTGGTTGATCGTGTGCAGGTTCACCGGCAGCAGGTAGACGTGTCCGCCGCTGGTCGTCTTGACCCGGTTGACGAAGGGCATGAAGGTTTCGAAGCGGTTGACATAGGACCAGACGACCTCGTCATCCGTGTGAAAGATATGCGGGCCGTAGACGTGGACCAGGACCCCGGTGTCCTTGTCCCGTTCCGTGTAGCAGTTGCCCGCGATGTGGTTTCTTTCGTCGCACACGACGATGGTGTGTCCGGCCTCGGCAAGCTTCCTGCCAATCACGGCGCCGGACAGGCCGGCGCCGACCATCAGTATGCGCTTCTTCACGACAGTCTCTCCATTCCCGATGCGAAACGCGGCGGACCACTGTCGATCTGAGGCGGCGCTGGATCTGTTCCGGTCGGCGCCGGCGACGATCAAGCGGCCTTGTCAGCGGCCGGCGTTTCCTTTTCCTTGAGTTCGATCTGGCCCGAATTGGCCAGGCGGATAGCTTCCTGGGAGACGGCCCGACGGGCAATCGCCACTTCGCGCGGATTGATCACACCGCCTGCAGCGAGGTCGGATTCGATCATGCGGCGCTGGCGCGGGCTCATGCAGGACAGGACGCACTCCCGCACTTCGTTGGAGGAACCCTTGAGCGCCATGGTGAGGATGTCGGCGGCGATGTCGTTGAGCAGCGTGACACGGCTGCGCTGCGGCATGAGCATGAGATCCTCGAACAGGAAGATCTTCGGGCGAACCTTCTGCGCGGCTTCCTGGCTGACCTGTTCGAGCGATTCGAGCAGCGAGTCGACCTGCGGCTTTTCCAGCTGGTTCATGAGATCCGCAACCTTGATCGGGCCCGTCGAATTCCTTTCCGCCTCGATCTCGTCGACCAGCTGGGCGATCCGCTTCTCGATGATCTGCGCTGCCTGCGGGTTGACGTTCTTGAGGTTGACCGCACGCTTCATGATGTCCGCGCGCAGGGTCTCGGGCAGCTCCATCAGGATCTTGGCGCCGAAGGCTGAAGGCAGCTGCGACAGGATATAGGCGATGGTCTGCGGGTGTTCCTTGCTGAGATGCTTGCAGATGAAGGCGGGATCCGCTTCCTGCAGGCGATCCCAGTTGGAGTCCTCGTAAGCCTGGAAGGCCGTCCGGCGGCCGAGCAGGCCGTCGACTTCTTCCGGCGTCAGGCCCTCGTCGAGGATGCGCTCGATCGCCATCGCATTGTCCATCAGCCCGGTGCCCTCGGTGAAGAGGTCCTCGAACTCGTTGACGAGCGAAATCAGTTCGTCCGGTGGAATGGCACGCAGCGTCTGGGCGGTAGCCACGATGGTCTGCAGTTCGGCCTGAGTGAAGTACTTGAGGAGCTTGCCCGCCACTCCCGTGCCCATGGCAAGCAGGACGGCCGCCGCTTTCTCGGAATTCGAAAGCGGCGTCGAGGGCAGGTTGTCACTAAAGCTATCAAAGTCCATCATGGGCTTTTCCTAAAACTGCTAAATCATTTAGCTTTTGGAGGTCCCTGACAGTTCAGTGACCTTGACACCAAAACGCGTGTCGTCGTCTTCCAGGAGCGTAATCTCACCGCGGGCGATCAGCCGGCCGTTGACGGTGATGTCAACCGGCTCCCCGATCTTCTTGTCGAGCGTGACCGTGGTACCTTCCTTCAGGTTCATCAGGCCTTTCACCGGCATCCGGCTCGAGCCGAGGACGATCTGGACATCGATCGGGATGTCCATGATCAGCTGATGATTGGCGTCCAGTCCGTAGTTTTCCTCTTCGTCGTCACGCGACGAATTGCCGGCCATCGACGGTGCGGCCATGTCGCCGAAGGCCGATGTGTCGCCGAACGGCGAAGCGTCACCGAAGCTCGACGTCTCGCCGAACGATGAGGCCTCGCCGAAAGACGCCGTGTCCCCAAAGGACGAGCTGAGGTCGTCCGAACCGAAGTCACCGCCGAACGTGGGCATTTCGGCGGAAAATGCGTCTGCGTCCGAAGGCAGGAGCGTACCGTCTTCGTCGGCCTTCAATGCGCCGCGAAGGTCGTCGATCGCGCTGTCGAGATCCAGGTTGCTGGACTCGACCGGATCTTCCGTGATGTTGTTCTTAACCGTCGGTTTTCTAGCCATAAGCCATTATCCACGTCGAAACTTATCTGAGGCTGCCTTTGCCGATCAGAAAGGGTTAAATATTAAGGATCTGTTTAAGGGAGGTGCCGTCCGGGCTGGCGTTGGATTTTACCTTGACCGAATAACTGTCGCCGGATCGACCGAATTCGCAACGATACATCGTCCTTCCGTTGGCATCCATGTCCACGCTGACTTCGCCGATATCCTCGAACGGGATCGTCACGCCGGGGCGTAGCCTGGCAATCGAGCTCAGCTTCAGTGGCGTCAGCTTGATCCGGGCGCAGAGATCGACCTGCGACCGCAGCACGCGATCCGACAGCTGTTCGTCCTGCTGGCCGCGTCCGTCGCTGAGCTGCGGCACGGGCCGGGTGATGGCCGTCTTCAGGAGGACATTCTGCGGGATCACGATGACGATCTCGCTTTGAAGCTGCCCGAGAGTGACCTTGAGGCGCACCGCAGCGACGAAATCGTCTTCGACTTCCGCCGAGTGCTGGGCATATTTGCCGGACGGGAACGGCGCCGACGAGATCGGTTCGTGATCGCCGGGAACCTTGATGCCGCACCGCAGGACGCTGACGACCCTTGCCAGGAACAGGGCGGCGATGTCGTCCTCGATCGAGGACAGGGCGCGGCTTTCGCCCTCGGCCGACTGGGGTGCGGGATCGCCGAGCAATTGCGCGATCATCGCAATCGGCAGGTTGTTCCTGACGCCAACGACAAAATGCGGGCACCAGTTGCGCACGCTGACGCTGACCAGCGTGTAGTCGGCGCCAAGACCTGAAATGACGGCCGAGTTCAGCCCCGACTTGTGGTCGGCATATTCCAGCTCGAGATCGACCTGCATTTCTTCCCGCAGCATGTCGGCGAGGAGCAGGCATTCGAGGCCGGCAACGTCGCCGCAGCTGCGTGCGATGGCCTTGGCGTCGCCGAGATGACCGGTCAGCCGGGCGAGAATGACCCGGTCGATCGGAGGCGGCACTTTGTTCGGTTGCTTTGCCATGGGATCAAGCCGCCTTTTCGCCGCCGGGGTTCATCATTTCCTGCTCCACGGCGTCGATCGAAGGCCGGTCGCCGTTGCCGATGGTCTTGCGGCCGTATTCGAGGGCAACCTGCGGAACGGAACCGTTCATGTAGGCGATCAGGGTCTGCTTCACGATCGTATAGAGGCGGTGCTGCTTGGTGCGGACAATCTTGATCTGTGAGGTAAGCGGGTTGCAAACGCAGTAGGACAGGACGATCCCGAGCATGGTGCCGACGAGCGCCGCACCGATCAGGCCACCCAGCACTTCCGGCGTTTCGTTGATGTGGGCCATGGCCTTGATGACCCCGAGAACCGCTGCCACGATCCCGATTGCCGGGAAGGAATCGCCCATCGCCGTGATCGCATGATAGGGCTTGAGCTTGTCCGACAGCATGGTTTCGAGCTCTTCGTCCATCAGCGCCTCGATTTCGTGAGAGCGTGCATTGCCGATGATGATGAGGCGGACATAGTCGCAGATGAAGACGGTGAGATACTTGTTCTTCAGGACCGTCGGCGCATTCTGAAAGATCGAAGACTCTTCCGGATTGTCGATATGGGCTTCGATCTCGTTGCGTGGCTTGGTGCGCAGGTCCCGCATGAGGGAATAGAGAACGCCAAGGATATCGAGGTATTCCCGGTCTTTCGGGACCGCGAACTTGAAGGCCTCGCCGAGCGCCTTGCCGGAGTCCTTCACCACCTTCATGGGATTGGCCATGATGAAGCCGCCGAGGCCGGCACCCCCGATGACCATGAACTCGAATGGCTGGACCAGCACGCCGACGTGACCGCCCATGGCCATGAAGCCGCCCAGGACGCAGCCAATGGTAATCATGAAACCTAGAATAATCGTCATTGTGATCCGTATCCGACGTCATTGCAGCCGGCTGCAGAGATACGGAGGCTGCCTTGCGTGAAGCTGGCTTGCGGCCGGCCTGCAACCCTCCGGACGATGGCAGATCCGGCCGCCAGCCTCACGCAAGCAATCTTTGGTTGGATCGCGCCAGGCCGATTGAGGCCGCTCGACGCCTTCTCGATGGGAGCAGGCATCTCAAAAGGAGATCCATCAATGCAATCGGGTATCTATGTTGGTATATCCGCGCAGATGGCGCTTGAGCGCCGGCTGAACACCATCGCGGACAATATGGCCAACATGAACACGGTCGGTTTCCGGTCGACCGAGGTCAAGTTCGACCAGATGGTCTCGAACATCGACAATGATATCTCGGCATCGGTGTCCTTTGTTTCTCAAGGCAATGACTACCTTTCGACGAAAGCCGGCGAGTTGCAGCAGACGGGCAATCCGCTCGATTTCGCCGTCAAGGGCGACGCCTGGTTTTCGCTCAACACGCCGTCCGGTCCTGTACTGACCCGCGACGGGCGGTTCACCATGGCGGAGACCGGCGAACTCCTCTCCATTCGCGGCTACCCCGTGCTCGACAGCGGCGGCGGGCCCATCCAGCTCGACCGCACCGCGGGTCCGCCGTCCGTCGGCGTTGACGGACGCATCTTCCAGAACGGCCGGCCTGTGGCGTCCATCGGCCTTTTCCAGGCGGACCTTTCCAAGGGCTTCCTGCGCTATGACAACAGCGGTGTCCTGCCGTCGGGCGGCGCCCAGCCGGTGGTCGACAGCAAGGATGTCGGGGTCCTGCAGGGCTATATCGAACAGTCGAACGTCAACGGCATCAGCGAGATGACCCAGCTGATCTCGGTCAACCGCAATTTCGAAGGGATCTCGTCTCTGATGGGCTCGACGGAGAGCACGTTCACCGACGCCATCAAGACGCTGGGCGGTAGCCAGTAAACCGGGGCCGGGCGCAGCACATGACCGAGACCCCCGTTATCCGCAAGCCGTTCGAGAAACTCGACCATCTGGCAGCGCTTGTTGCGCGTCAGGCGGATCCCGCGTTCTGCGTCACCGCCGGCGGCGTGGTCACCGCCATTTCCGCCACCCACTACGCGGTGAGCGGCCTGTCCAAGCACGTTCGCCTCGGCGATTTCGTCGAGCACTGCAGCAAGGCTGGCACCCATCTGGGGCAGGTGATCAAGGTCGAATCCGAACACGTCCAGGTCTGCGCCATCGAGCCCGGTGAGCCGATCAGCATCCATGACAGCGTCCTGCGCATCGGGTCGTTCAAGGTCTCCCCCCATGATGACTGGTGCGGTCGCGCGGTTGACGCGCTTTGCCGCCCGATCGACGGCAAGGGCATGCTGCCGCAGGGTCCGGTCGGTCGTTCCATCATCAACACGGCGCCCGCATCCATGTCGCGACGCCGCGTCGACAAGGGGTTTCGCACCGGCGTCAAGGCGATCGATATCTTCACGCCGCTCTGCTACGGCCAGCGCCTTGGCATCTTTGCCGGCTCCGGCGTCGGCAAGTCGACGCTCTTGTCGATGCTGGCGAGCGCGGACGCCTTTGACCGGGTCGTCATCGCCCTCGTCGGCGAGCGTGGCCGCGAGGTCCGTGAATTCATCGAGGATACGCTCGGCGAAAACATGCGCAAATCCATTGCCGTGGTCGCGACCAGCGATGAGAGCCCGATGTTGCGCAAGATGGCGCCGCTTGTCGCCATGACCATCGCCGAGCACTTCCGCGACCAGGGCGAAAACGTTCTGTTCATCGCCGACAGCGTCACCCGCTTCGCCCATGCGGTGCGTGAAGTGGCGATTGCGAGCGGCGAGCTGCCAATTTCACGCGGCTATCCGGCTTCCGTCTTCACCGAGCTGCCCAAGCTTCTCGAAAGGGCAGGGCCCGGCCTTGAAGGCAGCGGCACGATCACCGCTATCATTTCGGTCCTGGTGGACGGCGACAACCATAACGACCCGGTATCCGACAGCGCCCGCGGCATCCTCGACGGACACATCGTCCTTGAGCGCAGCCTTGCGGACGAAGGGCGCTACCCGCCGATCAATCCGCTGTCGTCGATCTCGCGCCTTGCCCGCAAGGCCTGGACGCCCGATCAGGAACGGCTGGTGATGCGGCTGAAGACACTGATGCACCGCTACGAGGAAACGCGCGACCTTCGCCTGATCGGCGGCTACCGTCCGGGCACCGACGCCGACCTCGACATGGCTGTGAAGCAGGTGCCGGCGATTTACGAAACCCTCAAACAGACCCCCGCCGACAAGTCCGTCGCCGACGCCTATGCCGAACTGGCGATCGCGTTGCGCAACGTTGCTGCGGGCGTCGCTCCAATGGCTGCAAAACGATGAAGACGATGAAGCCGACCCAAGGCCAGAAGCTGATTGTCCGCCGCCTCAAGAAGAGGCCGTTCCACCGGGAGAGCAGCCGTGGCGAGATGACCATGAAGGGCGGCGCGGCCATTCTGGCGATCGCCGCCGCGCTCTTTCCCTGGTACGTCTTTCTCAACCAGGAAAAGTTCGGTGTGAGCACGGACGGCTGGGAACAGCTCCGCAATGTCCGCAGCTTTCGCCACCGCGACGTGGTCGAGGTGCCGCCGATGTCGATCGCCCGCGCGCCGAGCTTGACGTCGGATCCGTCGGACATGCTGGTCACGGCGACGGTGCCGAAGGCCGGTTCGGACACCGCCGGCGATATCGGGACCCTGCAGCCCTTCCCCGGTCGGGCGGGCTTCCGGCTTCTCCACGTGGCCAATGGCCGTGCCATGATCGAGGACGGCAACGGCATGTACATCGTCCAGACGGGGTCGATCCTGCCCGACAACAGCCGTGTTGCGGCGATGACGCAGAAGAATGGCAAGTGGGTGATCGTCACTTCGGCGGGCGAGACCTACGAGAGCGAGAAGTAGCCGTTTCGGCATGGGCGGCCACGGCCGCTCAGTGACGCGGCCCGTCCCTTCCCATCATCGATGCAAAACAGCGCCCGCTGATGGCGGGGCCGGTGTTCGCCCCGCTATCAGAACAGCGTCGACAGGCTCTGCAGGTGCGTGTTCGCCATGCCGAGGATCTGCGACGAAAGCTGCTGCTGCGCCTGGTAGGCGGTCAGCTTGGTCGACTCTTCCTCCATGTTCGCGTCGACGAGATGGGAAACGCTCTTGTCGAACACGTCGGAAAGGCTGGAGATGAAGCTGCTCTGACTGTCGATCCGGTTGGACATCGTTCCAAGCGTCGAGCCCATCGTCGTCAGGCGCGTCCGGATCGAGTTCATGACGCTGATCATGTCGTCGATCTCGCTGGATGTCGTGGTGTCGGTCAGTGCGATCGGAGAGCCCGTGGCGGGCGTCGTCGAGCCGGCATCGATGAGGTAGTAATTCCGGGGCGTGGTCGAGGTGCCGTTGCCCGATAGCGTGCTCGCATCGATATCGCCGGTCAGCAGGCCGCGGCTGGCGTCTGCCTTGTCGATCAGCGTGGAGCCCGAGGCATCGAACGAGACGTAGGAAAGCGATACTGCCCCGGACACGTTGCGCTGGAAATAGACCGGCACGGACTTTTCGCCCGCAGGCGCCTCGGACGTATTGTAGAGCCAGTTGTCGCTGCCGAACGATGCCGAGCGGATCAGCGAATTGAGGCTCGACTTGAGGTCGGAGATCGTGCCGTTGACGGTCGTCTTGTCGACGCCGTCTTCCTTGGCGGTCGTCAGTTCGCTCATGATCTGGTCGATGATGTCGATCGAGGAATCGACCGCCGAATAGGCTGCATCGACTTTTGAAGAGCCAAGGCTCAGCGCATCGCTGACGCTGCTCAGGATATTTTTGTCCGAGGTCATCGAATTGGCGACCGACCAGTAGCTGGCATTGTCGGCCGGCGAGTTGATCTTGTAGCCGCTGGAGGTCCGTTCCTGCGTCTTCTCCAGCGAATCGTTCACAAACAGCAGCGTCTGAAGCGCGCTTTGGATGTAGCTGGTCGTGATGGCGTCGGACATCGGCATGATCCTTGAAAGATAAGGGAATTTGCCAAGCATCTGGCGATGATCGAGAGGCGTCATGCCACTCGTTTGCACAGAACGCGCGTCCCGCACCGGGAGCAATGTCAGCACTTATGGTTAACACAAGATTAAGGGCTGCTCAACGCGCGCGGCGCCGGCGGGGGGCTTGTGCATCGGCGCACCGGCGCGTTCACAAGTCCCACGCAAGTTTCTTGGCCTATCTCTTTCTTTAGAAGACGGAGAAGTACCGATGCAGTCGATTCAATTGTTTGAGCTTGCCTCGAAGCAGGCGGAGTGGCTGTCGATCCGGCAACAAGTCGTCAGCACGAACATCGCGAATGCAAACACGCCGAAGTTCCGTGCGCAGGACGTGACGCCCTTCCAGTCCGTGCTCGAGTCTTCATACACGCCGATGGCGCGTACCAATGCAGCCCACTTCGCTGGCGACACCCTGGGCGGTGACAAGATCGAGGTGAAGGACGAAGAAGTAAACGACGAGATCGGTGTGCAGGAATCCGGCAACACCGTGGCGGTAGCGAACGAGCTCTCGAAGAGCGGCGAAATCAAGCGCCAGTACGACCTGAATACTCAGTTGGTCAAGGCGTTTCACAACATGATGTTGACGGCACTCGGTAAGTAAAAACCATGGATCCTTTATCAGCAGCCTTGAAGATCTCCGGCAGTGGCATGGAAGCCGAAGCAACGCGCCTGCGCGTCGTGTCGGAAAACATCGCCAACTCCCGTACCACCGGCGACACCCCCGGGGCGGACCCCTATCGACGCAAGACGATCACCTTCAGCAACGAGCTGGATCGCGCCAGCGGCGCCAAGATGGTCAACGTCAAGAAGATCGGCGTCGACAAGGGCAACTTCATCGAGGAACACGATCCGAGCAGCCCTGCAGCAGACGCGAACGGCATGGTCAAACTGCCGAACGTCAACATGCTGGTGGAGATGGCCGACCTGCGCGAAGCCAATCGCAGCTACGAAGCCAATCTCCAGAGCATTCGCCAGTCGCGTGACCTGATCTCGGCCACCATCGATCTTCTGAAAGGTTAGACATGATTAATCCCATTGAAGGCTTGGGCCTCTTTACCCAGCAGACCGACGGCGTCTCCGGCGACAATGCCATTTCCAAGGCGCTGGGCGCGGTTGCCAACGTCGCTGGCACGGCGGTTGCCGGTCCCGGTTTCGGCGAGATCATGGGCAGCATGGCAAGCGATGCGGTCAAGTCGCTGAAGGGCGGCGAAACCGCCTCCTACGCGGGCATCCAGGGCAAGGCCAACACCCGCGAAGTCGTCGATGCGGTACTGGAAGCCGAGCAGACGCTGAAGACCGCGACGGCGTTCCGCGACAAGATCGTGTCCGCCTACCTCGATATTACCAAGATGCAGATCTAGAGATTGGAACGATAGACCATGCGAGCACTTGCCATCGCTGCGACCGGTATGGATGCGCAGCAGACCAATCTTGAAGTCATCGCCAACAACATCGCCAACATCAACACGACCGGTTTCAAGCGGTCGCGGGCGGAGTTCACCGACCTTCTCTACCAGACGGAAAAGGCCCAGGGTGTCGCCAATCGCGCCAACCAGTCGGAGGTGCCGGAGGGCGCCAATATTGGCCTCGGCGTTCAGACCCAGGCCGTCCGCAAGCTGCACATGCAGGGCGAAGTCACCCAGACCGGCAACGATCTCGACATGGCGATCGTCGGCCGTGGCTGGTTCATGGTCGAGGGCACCAACGGCGAGACGCTCTATACCCGCGCCGGTTCCTTCAACAAGGATTCGACCGGCCGCCTCGTCACCGCTGACGGCTATGGCGTGATCCCGCAGATCACCGTCCCGCAGGATGCCACCAAGGTGACGGTCAGCCAAGACGGCGTCGTGACGGCCACCATCGGCACGCAGTCCACGACCACCACGCTCGGCCAGATCACGCTCACCAATTTCGTCAACGATGCCGGCCTGAAGCCGCTCGGCGACAATCTGTTCCAGGAAACCCCGGCCTCCGGCGCACCGGTGGTGGCCAACCCCGAAGACACGGGTTTCGGTTACCTGAAGCAGGGTTACCTCGAGAACTCGAACGTCGATGCGGTCAAGGAAATCACCGACCTGATTTCCGCGCAGCGGGCCTACGAAATGAATTCCAAGGTGATCACCACCGCCGACGAAATGGCGCAGATCGTCAGCAAGAACCTGAAGTAGCGCAATCCAGACGAGGATAAGCATGATGCTTTGCCTGAAAAACGTAATGAAGAACTGGCTGGCGGGAGCGCTTCTCGCAGCTCTCGTTGGTCCGGCGGCCGCATTCGCCCAGGCAAAGTCGGCGGTCATTCCGACCGTCACGATTTATCCGGGCGACGTGATTAGCGCCAACGCCGTCGACTCCGTGGCGGTCACCAACCCCAACCTCGCTCCGGGCTATGCCAGCACCGTCGAACAGGTGGTCGGCAAGGTATCCAAGCGCACGCTCATCGCCGGACGGACCATACCGCTCGGCGCGTTGCAGGAACCCTTCACGGTCAAGCGCGGCAACAATGTCCGCCTGACCTTCTCCTCGTCGGCGATGGTGATCTCGGCCCGCGGCTCGTCCACCCAGGACGCGATGGTGGGCGACATGATCAAGGTTCGCAACCTCGATACGGGAGTTACCGTCAGTGGCACGGTGATGGCCGATGGGAGCGTTGAGGTGCTGCAGAAATGAAGGCCTTCACGCTTCTCCTCGCCGCAGCCCTGGTGGCTGCCGGCTTCCAGCCGAGCCTGGCTGCGACAGCAACTGCATCGCGCATCAAGGATATCGCGTCGCTGCAGTCCGGTCGTGAAAACCAGCTGATCGGCTACGGCCTGGTCGTTGGGCTTCAGGGCTCGGGCGACAGCCTGCGGTCCTCTCCGTTCACCGAGCAGTCCATGCGCGCCATGCTGCAGAACCTCGGTATCTCGACCCAGGGTGGCCAGAGTGCCGCGAAGAACGTGGCAGCCGTCATGGTCACCGCCAATCTGCCGTCGTTCGCGAGCCCCGGCAGCCGTATCGACGTCTCGGTGAGTTCGCTGGGCGACGCCACCTCGCTGCGCGGCGGCACCCTCGTCATGACGTCGCTGACCGGTGCCGACGGACAGATCTACGCGGTTGCTCAAGGGTCCGTCATCGTGTCCGGCTTCAGCGCCCAGGGCGCGGCCGCGAGCGTCACGGAAGGCGTGACCACCGCTGGCCGGGTTCCCGGCGGCGCGATCATCGAGCGCGAGCTGCCGTCGAAGTTCAAGGATTCGGTGAACCTGGTCTTCCAGCTGCGCAATCCGGACTTTTCCACCTCGGTCCGCATCGCCGATGCCGTCAACGCCTATGCCCGCCGAACCTTCGGCGACGCCATCGCGGAAGCCCGCGACTCCCAGGAGGTCGTGGTCCAGAAGCCGCGCACAGCGGATCTGACGCGGCTGATGGCGGATCTCGAAAACCTGATCGTCACGACGGACAGCCCGGCCAAGGTGGTCATCAACGAGCGCACCGGGACGATCGTCATCGGCGCGGACGTGCGGGTATCCCGGGTTGCGGTAAGCTACGGCACGCTGACAGTCCAGGTCACGGAATCGCCCCAGGTGGTGCAGCCGGAAGCCTTCTCCTACGGCGAAACGGCGATCCAGCCGCAGACCGACATTCAGGCCCAGAAGACCGGCGGCAAGATCGCGGTAATCGACGGGCCCGATCTCAAGACCCTCGTGGCCGGTCTCAACAATATCGGCGTGAAGCCTGACGGCATCATCTCCATCCTCCAGGCGATCAAATCGGCCGGGGCCCTGCAAGCGGAGCTCGTCCTGCAATGACCAACCATATCTGCACCCTGCCATGGCTCGGCCGAGGATCTTTCGCCATCCTCGCCGCCGCCGTGTCGCTGGCCCTGCTTCCGAGCGCCCAGGCGCAGCAGCAACAGCAACAGCAGCCGCTTCTAGGCGCTGCGCCCGAAACGAACACCAGCCAGCAGGAAGTCCAGCAGTATTGCGGCACCATCGTCGATGCCGCCCGCGACCAGCGCTACCTGATCCAGAAGCAGGAGCTCGAAAAGCTGCAGGCTGACGTCACCGACCGCATCAAGATGCTCGAGACCCGCCGCGCCGAATACCAGGACTGGCTGAAGCGGCGCGACGATTTCGTGAGCAAGGCGAAGGACGGGCTCGTCGACATCTACAAGTCGTCGAAGGCCGACGAGGTCGCTCCGCAGTTCAACGAAATGGACATCACCATCGCTGCGGCTCTGATCATGCGGCTGCCGGCCCGCCAGTCGAGCCAGATCCTCAGCGCAATGGACGCCAAGAAAGCCGCAATGGTCGCCCGCATCATGGCGAGCGCGGCCAATCCCCAGATTCCGAAAGATCCTTCATGAAAAAGCATATCGGCGTCGTCCTCGCAGCAACATCCCTTTTGGCCGGCTGTCAGAGTGGCCAGGTGCAGACGATCAAGGAGATCGGCAACGCGCCCGCAATGAGCCCCATCGGCAGCGGCCTGGCCTATGGCCAGACGCAGCAGATGTCGCTGTACCCGAAGCAGCCGCATCATATGGCGAGCGGCTTCTCGCTGTGGAGCGACAGCCAGGCCGCCCTGTTCAAGGATGCGCGTGCGTTGAACGTCGGCGATATCATGACGGTCAACATTTCGATCAACGACAAGGCCAGTTTCGACAACGAGACGGACCGCTCGCGCAAGAACAGCAAGGACACCAACTGGAACGCGTCGGCTCAGATCCTCGGATGGAAGCCCAAGACGGACTCCACCCTCGGCTTTGACTCCGACAGCGAATCGAAGGGCAAGGGCACCATCAGCCGCGCCGAGAAGCTCACGCTTCTGGTCGCGGCTGTGGTGACGGGCATCCTGGAAAACGGCAACCTCGTGATCAGCGGCTCGCAGGAAGTGCGCGTCAACCACGAGATCCGCATCCTCAACGTCGCCGGCATCGTTCGGCCGCAGGATGTCAGCTCGGACAACACCATTTCCTATGACAAGATCGCAGAGGCACGCATCTCCTACGGCGGACGCGGCCGCCTGACGGAGGTCCAGCAGCCTCCGGTCGGCCAGCAGATCAGCGATCTCTTCTCGCCGATCTGAGCCTTCGCGAGACGGAATGCCTAACGGAGTTCAGGTCCCATGACCGATATCAGCGCGGCGGCGGAGCCACCCAAGAAAAAGTCCGCGGTGATGCTCACGGCCATCGCCGTCGTGGTGCTGACGCTTGTCGGCGGCGGGGGCGGCTGGGTCGTCGGCAAGATCATCGCTCCGGCGCCGGCAAAGCATGAAGACGCAGCAGCACCGGCCGCGGAGCATGGCGCGCCGGCGGGCGGGGAGGGCGGCAAGGGCGCCGTCACCCACGTCAAGCCGCTCGAACCGATCATCGCCAATCTCGCCTATCCGTCCGACAGCCTCGTCCGGCTGGAGCTATCGTTGATTTTCGGTGAAAACGTCGACGAGGCAGTGGCGGGCACGGTCCAGGAGGATATACTGGCCTATATGCGAACCGTGTCCCTGCAGCAGATTCAAGGCCCTCGTGGCTTCTCCTATCTCCGAGACGATCTCAAGGAGAGAGCCAGGCTGCGGTCGCAAGGCAAGGTCGCTGATGTAGTGTTCAGGACATTTGTCATCGAATGATGCGATTTCTCATTGTCGTTGCCCTGCTCGCCATCGTGCCTGAGGCGGCACATGCCCAGCAGTCGGCGACGGACCTGCTGAACCTGCCGGTCAACGGTTCGGTGTCAGCCTGGATCATCCGGACCTTCGGGCTCCTGACGATCCTGTCGGTAGCGCCCGGCATCCTCATCATGGTGACGAGCTTTCCGCGCTTCATCATCGCATTCTCGATCCTGCGCTCGGGCATGGGCCTGTCGACCACGCCGTCCAACATGATCCTTACCAGCATGGCGCTGTTCATGACGTTCTATGTCATGGCCCCGACCATGGACCGGGCCTGGCAGCAGGGCGCCCAGCCGCTTCTCCAGAACCAGATCAATGAAGCGGAAGCGGTGCAGCGGATTGCCCAGCCCTTCCGCGAGTTCATGATTGCCAATGTCCGCGACAAGGACATTGCGCTGTTTGTCGACATTGCCCGTGAGAAGGGCCAGACGGTAACGCTCGGGGCACAGACGGACTACCGCGTCCTCATCCCGGCCTTTATGCTGTCGGAGATCCGCCGCGGCTTCGAAATCGGCTTCCTGATCGTTCTGCCGTTTCTCGTCATCGACATGATCGTCGCCAGTATCACCATGTCGATGGGTATGATGATGCTGCCGCCGACGTCGATCTCGCTGCCCTTCAAGATCCTGTTCTTCGTTCTGATCGACGGCTGGAACCTTTTGGTCGGCTCGCTGGTCCGCTCGTTCTCCTGATCGCCGAACCGTGGTCCTGCCCGGAGCACCGCCCGGACAGCCGCAACGCGAAAAGAAAAAGGCCACCCTGAAGGTGGCCTTTCCTGTTTCGGTGTGTGCTTCAAGCTTACTGGAAGAGCTTGAGGAGGCCCTGCGAGCTGGAGTTGGCAATCGAGAGCGACTGGACGGCGAGCTGCTGCTGCGTCTGCAGGGCAGACAGCTTGGCGGACTCTTCTTCCATGTCGGCGTCGACCAGACGGCTGACACCTTCGTCGATGGCGTCGGACAGCTTGCCGGCATATTCGGTCTGCAGGTTGATGCGGGTGGTGAGCGCACCGAGTGCTGCGCCGCCGATGGTCATCTGCTTGAGGGCGCTTTCGACGTTGGTCAGTGCCGTCGAGATATCGCCGCTGGTGCTCGCGCTGCTGAGGGTGATGCCCATGACAGTTCCGAGGATGCCGCCGGTGCCGACGCCGCCGCTGATGCTGTCGAACAGGGCATAGGTGGCGATGTCGTAGCTTGCAGTCGTAACCGCAACGCCGCCCGTGCTGTCACGAACGAAGCCGTCGACGACGGTTCCGCTGGTCTGGCCATCGATGACCATCCAGTTTTCGCCGGAGAACGATGCGCCCTGGGCGATCGAGGTCAGCTGTTCCTGCAGCTTGCCGACTTCGAGCTGGATCTGGTCCTTGTCGGTCGAGGTTTCAGTTGCCGTAACGAGCTTGGACTTGATCTCGTTGACGACGTCGATGGCGCTTTCCATGGCGGAGTAAGCGGTATCGACCTTGGCGGCGCCGACGCCGAGGGCGTCGGAAGCAGCGTTGAGGGCCTTGCCGTCCGAGTTCATCGTGGTCGAGATCGACCAGTAGGCAACGTTGTCGGAAGCTTTGCCAACCTTGTAGCCGGAAGACACCATGTCCTGGGTGTTTTCGAGGTTCTTGTTGATGCTGCTCAGAGTCTGGAGAGCAGAATTGGCGGAGATGTTGGTAAGGATACTCGTCATGTTACACGCCCCTGGGCAAAAAGAAACAAAAAGGGGACATTCCGGAAGGCACCGGAAAGCGGCCTGAGAGCTTCATGCCGGTCGGAAGTAACGCACTACATTCCGACCCGCCGCTTAGATGACTGCAGTAGACAGCATTAAGGTTAATGAAGTCGCAAGGCGAAAACGATCCTGCGGATTTGAGCTAATTTTTTTCTGGCGATCTCGCGCAGAACGAAAAAAGCCCCGGCGAACCGGGGCTTTCGTTGCAGGCTGTAAGGTGCCGTAAGCGTAAGGCTTACTGGAACAGACGCAGGATGTTCTGCGAGCTGGAGTTGGCAATCGAGAGCGACTGGACGGCAAGCTGCTGCTGCGTCTGCAGCGCAGACAGCTTGGCGGACTCTTCTTCCATATCGGCGTCGACCAGACGGCTGACACCTTCGTCGATGGCGTCGGACAGCTTGCCGGCATAGGTCGTCTGCAGGTCGATACGGGTGGACATCGCACCGAGTGCGCCGCCGCCGATGGTCATCTGCTTGAGGGCGCTTTCGACGTTGGTCAGTGCCGTCGAGATGTCGCCGCTGGTGCTCGAGCTGCTGAGGCTGATGCCCATGACCGTTCCGAGGACGCCGCCGGTGCCTGCACCGCCGCTGATGCTGTCGAACAGGGCGTAGGTGGCGATGTTGTAGCTTGCGGTGGTAACCGAAACGCCGCCGGTGCTGTCGCGAACGAAGCCGTCAACCACGGTTCCGCTGCTCTGGCCGTCGGCGACCATCCAGTTTTCGCCGGAGAACGAGGCGCCCTGGGCGATCGAGGTCAGCTGTTCCTGCAGCTTGCCGATTTCGAGCTGAACCTGGTCCTTGTCGGTCGAGGTTTCAGTTGCCGTAACGAGCTTGGACTTGATCTCGTTGACGACGTCGATGGCGCTCGACATGGCGGAGTAGGCAGTGTCGACCTTGGCAGCGCCAACGCCGAGGGCGTCGGAAGCAGCGTTCAGGGCCTTGTTGTCCGAGTTCATGGTCGTGGAGATCGACCAGTAGGCGACGTTGTCGGAAGCTTTGCCGACCTTGTAGCCGGAAGATACGGCGCTCTGAGTCTGTTCGAGGCTCTTGTTGATGCTGCTGAGCGTCTGGAGTGCGGACGAAGCGGAAGAATTAAAGTTGATGCTAGTCATTTGGAGTGTCCCCTGAGACTCGTTACTAAAGGAGGACATACCGGGTTCGGTAGGTCACCGGTAAATGATGGTCCGGCTTCATGCCCCTTGTACCTTACCGGCCCAAGCCCATCATCTGAGGCTCAATCTCGCAGTCATTTCTTGCCAAGCTCTTAAGTTTGGGCGCCGCCGGCAAGCACCGGAAACCTTGGTTAACAGCTTGGAAATTCTAGGGTTCGGGCGGTTAATCGAACGTTTAGCAAGGCCTTCGTTGTGCCAATCCGGCCTCAAGTAAGCTTCGCCTGTCACAGTGCCCGCAAAACACCCATTCCGGACCCCGGCCGCCCTCTTGGGTCTGCCGGTCCAGGCCGTTCAGACGGAGTCAGTCTTGAATACGCAGATTTCCTATCAAGCCGCGTCCGCAAGCTTCAAAGCTGGTCACTACACGCAGGCACTCGTGACCATCAACCGCCTCCTGGAAATCAACGCGGATGCCCGCACCTATGCACTGCTTGCCAAAACCTTAAGCCAGCTGGGTTTCAAGGCGGAGGCCTGCAAGGCCTATCTCGCCGCGGCCGAGAAGGGTGGAAGCAATGCGGGCGACCATCTTGTGGAGGCGATCAAGCTCAATTTCGAGCTGGGGAACAAGGAGGAAGCTCTCGCGCTGTCGAGCCGGTTGCAGCCCAAGCAGTGCGCCCAGCCCGATTGCGCCTTCGTCATCGCGTCGATTCTCTTCGAGCGTGATCAGTATGATCTGGCGGCCGTTTTCAAGAACGTCTTGATGAAGAGCGACAACCTCGATCACGTCCTGCTTGGCATCCGCATCACGGCGAGTGTCTGGGACATCTTTAAGCCGGCAGATATCGAGGCGGCCTATAATGTCCTCAAGCGCGTTCCGAGCGACAACCGCGTCCGTGTCCTCTATCTGACCTTCTGCCGCGAGCACAACAAATACGACTCGGTGGAGCGCCACCAGCCCATCATCGAAAAAGCGCTTGCGGCTGGAGATATGGATTGCCTCAACGCCGAATCGCCCTTCTTCAATGTCAACTGGTGCGGCGACGAGCGCATCAACCAGCTGGCGATTGGTCGTACCCCCCCGTTCAACCCGCAGTGCACCTCGGTCAGGCGCGCAATGCCCCATAGCTGGGGCGAAAAGATCCGCATCGGCTACGTCTCGTCCGATCTCTTCGATCAGCATGCGACGATGAAGCTGATCCGGCGCGTGCTGGAATTGCATGACCGCGACCGGTTCGAAATCACGCTGTTCTGCCATACCAAGCCCGAACTGCTGGCCTTCAACAGCGCGGATCGCAGCGCCTGGGGTGAAATCGTCACCATTCTCGACATGAACACGAAAGAGGTCTTCGAGGAGATCCGCCGCCGCGAAATCGATATCCTCGTCGATCTCAAGGGCCATACGCACGGAAGCCGCCTCGACATCTTCAACTGGCCTGCCGCGCCCATCCATGTGACCTGGCTTGGCTTCCCGGGATCGGTCAACAATGTCGACCTCGATTATGCCATCGGCGATCCCACGGTGCTGCCCATGTCGTCGGCCCCCTTTTACCGCGAGAAGTTCTGCCGCCTGCCGGACACCTATCAGCCGAACGACCCGCTGAACCGTCATCTTCCACAGCCCGTCACCCGCAAGCAACTCGGCCTGCCGGACGACACGTTTATCTTCGCTTCCTTCAACGCACCGCGCAAGATTTCCCTCCCGACCATCAATGCTTGGCTTAAGATCCTGAAGCGCACGCCGGGCAGCGCGATCGCTATCCTCCACCACAGCCCGGAAAGCCGCAGCTTCATCAGAAAGAAGCTGGTGGAAGGCGGGATTGCCGCAAGCCGAATCTTCTTCATGCAAAAGCTGGACTTCCAGCTTCACATCAACCGAATTCCGGTGTTCGATCTGGGGCTGGATACCTTCCCTTACAATGGTCACACCACCACGTCGGAACAGCTCTGGGCGGGCCTGCCCGTGCTGACCGTCAGGGGGACCAACTTTGCCTCCCGCGTCACCGAAAGCCTGCTCGGAGCCATCGGTGTCCCCGAACTCGTGGCCGATACGCTGGACGCCTACATCGATCGGGCCGTCCATTATTTCAACAGCTCGGAAGAGCTGAAGGAATTCCGTGCCCGTATCGAGGCAAACCGTTTCATCAGTCCTCTGTTTGATGCCGACCGCTTCCGGCAGCATCTCGAGACAGGCTACCTGACGATGGTGGATCGCGCCAAGGCAGGTCTGGAGCCCGACCACATCGACGTTCCGGCGCTTCCTCCCCGGACCAAACCCTTCCTGCAGCGCTGAGCGGTCCGCACGGTTTGACGATCGGCAACCCTGATGGCGTCCCGGTCCGATGACCGGCGCCGTATTCGTGACGCGACAGCCCGCACCATTGCGTTGATTCGTGAAGTGATTCGCTGGACTTGCGCTGATGGCGGCAGGTTGCAGCACGCGCCGCCTTCCCGGATTCTGATCGGGAAGCCCGAAGATCGGCCAAAACGCGGCCGCCGGGGCAGCTCTGGATGTACAAAAGTAACGAAGGTTGCCAGCCATCCGGAACGTTTAACTCGCTGTTAACCATAAACTGATTTTCTGTGCATATCGCAACGGCGAGCCGACATGGAGACAGCGCGGCAGGCATGAGGCTGATCGTCGTTACCGGAGCACCCGGGGTGCCCACCCAGTTCAATGCCATAAGGGGCAACTTTCAATGACCAGCATTTTGACGAACGTCGCCGCAAATTCGGCACTCCAGACTCTGAGCAGCATCAACAAGAACCTCGAAAACACCCAGGACATGGTGTCGTCCGGTTACAAGGTTGCCAAGGCCGCGGATAACGTCGCCTACTGGTCGATCTCGACCACGATGAACTCGGACGGCAAGGCCCTCAACGCCGCTTCCGACGCCCTCGGCGTCGGCGCTGCCAAGGTCGATACCGCTTACTCCGCCATGGAAAGCGCCATCGACGTCGTCAACGAGATCAAGTCCAAGCTGGTCACGGCCACGGAAGGCTCGACCGACAAGGCGAAGATCCAGCTGGAAATCAGCAAGCTGCAGGAGCAGCTGACCTCGATCGCCCAGGGCGCATCGTTCTCCGGCGAAAACTGGATGGTCTCGGACGGCCAGACGGTCGGCACCGTCGTCGACGGCTTCGTTCGCGACAGCACCGGCGTCGCGGTTACCACCGCCAGCTACGATATCGCTGCCAATGCCATGTTCGACAGCATCACCGGTGGCGTCGGCGCCGGCGGCCTGCTGGGCACCGTCATGACCATCGACCTCAACAGCATCACCACTACCGACGACATCGCCGCCCTTCTGACGAACACGGAAACGGCGCTCTCCAGCCTGACCAACGCCGGCGCAGCGCTCGGTGCTCTGACCACCCGTATCGACCTGCAGACGGACTACGCCTCCAAGCTGTCCGACGCGATCGACGAAGGTGTCAGCCGTCTGGTCGACGCCGACATGGAAGAAGAGTCCGCCAAGCTGTCTGCCCTGCAGACGCAGCAGCAGCTCGCCGTCCAGTCGCTCTCGATTGCCAATTCCGGGCCGCAGAACATCCTCAAGCTCTTCCAGCAGTAAGCGCTTCAGAAGTCCCGATATTTCGACGGCCGCTCCTTCGGGGCGGCCGTCTTCTTTTGCAGCCAGGGCGTCGCGCGCGGCTCACCCGGCAGCATCATCCTCGCACAAGTTTGCTTGCCTAGGTTCGGGTCTATTCCTTCGCCGAACCTCCCGTGCCGCGTATCGACGGCGCATCCGGAAGGCATTGGTGCAGAGAGCGGACGAAGGATGCTGCGGCGTCCATGCCGCAGGCGACGTTGATGGAGTGCGTTATGAATTCCCCACTGGCCAGATATCTGCGGGACTTCGGTGCGGAGTCGACGCCGGCGGCAGTGCATGTCGAGGCACCCGCGCCGCTGCAGATCGAAACCGATTTCCCCGCCTTCGAGGAAGTGGTTGTGACCGTCGATATCGATGCGGAGCGCCGGCAGGCCTACGACGACGGCTTCAAGGCAGCGACCGAGCAGATGGCGGCAGACCATGCCCAGGCAATCGAAGACCTTGAGCAGAAGCATGCCGCCGAACTGGAAGCGCAGCGCCAGGAATTCGAGGGTGGGGTCGCCGATTATCTGGCGAAGGCCCTGCCGGAGCTGACGGAGCGCATCAGCGGCGAACTTGCCGATGCCGCGGTCCACCTCCTGGCCCCCATTCTGAAGGACGAACTTGCGCGACAGGCCGTATCCGAGCTGGCGGACCAGATGAAGCCTTTCCTGGCCAGGGAAACGCTCGAGCAGATCCGCGTGTCGGGACCGGAAAATCTTTGCGATCTTCTCCGCGAGAGGCTCGAGGAAGTCGACGGCGCCGTCGAGTTCGTGACGTCCGAGGAGGCCGATCTGCGCGTCGAACTCGGCGATACCCTGCTGGTCACCCGGCTTTCCGCCTTCACGGCCGATCTTGAGCGAGTTCTGGCATGAGCGAAGCTGAAAACCACCACCACGGCAAGAACGAGATCATCATCATCAAGCGCCACAGGGGTGATCACGACAGCCACCACGGCGGTGCCTGGAAGATCGCCTTCGCCGATTTCATGACGGCGATGATGGCCTTTTTCCTCGTCATGTGGCTGGTGAACGCCTCGAACGAAGAGACCAAGGCGTCGCTGGCAAGCTACTTCAATCCCGTGCCGCTGTCCGACAACACGCCGGCGTCGAAGGGCATTCAGAAGCCAGCCGACCAGGCCGAAGGCGAGGCGGCGCAGCAGAAGTCGAAGGTCGAGAACGATCGCGTCGGCGGTGGCAAGGCCGGGCTGGACGGCGAGTCCATCTCCGCTTCGGGCGACGACATGAACTATTCCGAGTCCGACCTCTTCAAGAACCCGTATTCCGTGCTTGCCAATATCGCGCAGGAAGTCGGCCAGCAGGACAATGTCAGCACCAAGGGTGATGGCGGCGCCAGTAATTCGGGCCCGTCGTCCGGGGCCGACGGCGGCGAAGCCTACCGTGACCCGTTCGACCCGGACTTCTGGAGCAAGCAGCTTGACGTCGCCTCTAAGGGCAATGGCAAGACGAGCGCCGACAGCAGTCTGCCCGGCAAGGAGGCAAGTGCCTTTTCGCAGCCGCCGGCGCCGACCACGGATCCGGCCAAGCCCGAGGCAAAGCCTGCAGCGCCGGCGGCCGAAGTCGCCATGGCGGACCCCGCTGCTGCCGCCAAGGAGGCCGCAACGGCGGCAGCGGGCGCAAAGGCGGCCGACGCTGCACAGCAGCAGGAGGCAGACAAGCTTCAGAAGGAAATCCAGAGCCAGGTGGCCGGCATTGCCGGGAAGCTGGCGGAAGGAATCCTCGTCCAGCCGGCTGAGGGAGGCGTGCTGATCACCGTATCGGACGAGGCCAACACCTCGATGTTCGGCGTGGGTTCGGCGCTTCCCAACAAGGAGCTTGTCCTTGCCATGGAAAAGATCGGCAAGGTTCTGGCCGAGCGCCAGGGTTCCGTGATCATTCGCGGGCATACGGATGCGCGCCCCTACAAGGGAAGCTCCGGCGACAACTGGGGCCTTTCCATGTCGCGCGCCCATGCTGCCTATTACATGCTGGTACGCGGCGGGCTCAAGGAAGACCGCATCAAGCAGGTCTCCGGCTTCGCCGACCGTCGCCTGCAGGTCCCCGACAAGCCGCTTGACGGTGCAAACCGCCGCATCGAGATCCTGCTCAGCCAGGGATAGCCGCCCCACGGTGGAAAGGCTCCAGACAAGAAGGTCGTAACAATGCGTTCGCGCAATCGCCAAGTCAGACTGAGATCCATCCTTGCGGGCGCCATGCTCGCCGGGGCTGGACCGGCTTTGGCCGCCGACGACCTGGAGCCCTACAAGATGATCCGCTCGCTGCAGTTCATCCAGGACTCGATCGTCATGGGGGATCACTCCGCCAACGAAATGCAGCGCTTTCTTCTCAAGACCCTCGACCAACGCCTGCGCACCATCGGTCCCGAGGCCTTCAAGGATACCCGCAACGTCGACGCGGTCTTCATGTTCGCCATGAGTGGCGGCAATCCGCAGACGCTCGAATACTTGGCATCCCGCGACATCGAGGGCGATTTCGACAACCGACTGACGCGGGTGCTGCGCCGTTACCTGCAAGGGCAGGGGGTGTCGGCGCTGCCGTCGTTCGATGAGCTCGTCAAGGAATACAGCGCCACAGACGTTGGGCCCTACCTCGCTCTGGTCGCCGGCAACACCACCGCGGGCATCGAGCCGCAGAGGGCTCTCGGCTATTTCGACCAGGTCCGGCTGCTGGCTCCGGGCACCAACCTCGAGGAGGCGGCGCTGCGGCGGTCGCTCACCGTTACCCTTCACCTCTCGGATTTCCACCGGTCGCTCGACCTGTCGGGTAAATATGTCCGCCGCTTCCTGTACTCGCCCTATGCGAGCCAGTTCGTCGACATGTTCGTCCAGCTCGTCGTCGATGGCGAGGGAAGCTTCGAGCGCGGCGAATGGACCGATCTCGTGTCCCTGATGGACGACGCACGCGCCAAGGAATTCTATTTGCGGGTCGCTCGCCGTGCGCTTCTGGCCGGCAAGCAGGATCTTGCCAGTGACGCCGCGGCGCGGGCGGACGGGGCCGGTGCTGCAGCCGGTGATGGCGGTGTCGGGCAGCTTTATGGAGACCTTGCCAACGTCTCGACCGGCAAGGTCTCCGATGCCGCTGAAAAGCTGTCGCAGATACCGGACGATGTTCTTTCGGACCGCGACAGGAAACTGCGCGACGCCGCACGAGACATTGCCGGACAGATTTTGATGCCGGCCTCTTTGGAGCCTGCCGGCACCGGTTTGCCGAGCGCAAGTGAAACGAACACCAAGGACGCGCCCGCTGCAGCGTCCGGCATGCAGGCGACCGAGGCGCAGGCCGGCGAGACCGACGGCGCATTCAAATCCTACATGGACGAAAACCGGCTGAAGCTGCAGCAGATCGATGACCTGCTCAAGGGGGGAGCAAAGAAATGACGAGTGTCGCATCCGCTGCACAGAAGCCTGCAGCCGACCCGGCCAGCTCCGGCATCGCCGGCAAGAACGCATCCCAGACCGGCGACAACGGCTTTGCCAAGGCGCTGAATGCCGCGGACGACGACGGCAGCCCAAATGCCAAGGTCGATCCTCGCAGCCAGCAGGACGCCGAGCAGACCGGCGACGGCGCGTCGACCGCACTGAAAAGCCTTGCATCGCTGAGCGCCCAGCTGCAATCGACAGCTCGCCCCGGCAGCGCTGGCCAGCAGGCCTCGCCGTCAGCCTTGCAGGCGTCGGTACAACAGGCACTTGCCGACGCGGCCGGCCAGCCAGTTGCCCCGCAGGCGGGGGATCCCGCGCTGCCCCAGCCGACCGAGATCAAGGCCCCCGTCGTAGCTGCCGACGCCGCTCTCGCCGCTTCCCTTCCTGGCGACGTCGCGGCCGCCGATACCGACCTCACAAAATTCGCCGCGGCCGTTGCGGGGCTCAAGCGTCCCGCTTCACCGCAAGGCACCACCGAAAAGAAAGAGATCGGCGATGCCGCCTCTGGCGCAGACGATGCGGCCGGCGACGCGCAGGTCGATCCGACCGCCGGCGATCAGTCGCCCGCACTTTCCTCGGCCGAGGCGCTTCTCCAGCTGATGGGCACGGGTACGGCTGCGGCCCTGCCCACACCGGCCACGGCAGCCGCATCGGCCGCCACCGGCGGCGCGGTCGCTGCCGCGGCGACCGGCCCCGCTGCCGTCGACGACAGCGACGACGCGCTCGATTTCCTGTCGCCGGACGCCGCTGCGACGGACGATACCAAGACGTTCCGGTTCCAAAAGACGGGGGATGCCGCCGTCGCGATCAGTCTTTCGCTCACCAAGGGGGAGAGCGGTGAGGCTGAGTTGCAGGAAAGCGACGGCGATGCCGCGAAGCCCGAAATGGTGACGGTGATCGACTCGCGCCGCTATCTCGGCTTCGGGATGGGCAGCAACGCAAGCAATCTCATGTCGGCGGCCACGGGTGACCATGAGTGGGCTTCCGCCATGCATCCCGCCTCCAGCCTTTCCAATGCGGCGACCGCCTCCAGCACCGGCAATGTCGTCAACACGCTGAAGCTCCAGCTTACGCCCGACCATCTCGGCACGGTGACGGCCAACATGCGCCTGCAGGGTGACGAGCTGTCGATCCACCTGACGG
Organism: Hyphomicrobiales bacterium; assembly: GCA_900469345.1. Lineage (GTDB taxonomy): Bacteria > Pseudomonadota > Alphaproteobacteria > Rhizobiales > Rhizobiaceae > Neorhizobium. Next base: position 79,754 of record UBWZ01000008.1, read on the forward strand.
TCCACAATGCAGCGGCCTACCGGGAGCTCAGCGACGACAGCAAGCCCATGCTCGAGGCCCTGCGGGCGCAGGGCTTCAACGTCGACCAGGTGACCGTCAGCCTTTCCTCGGCGGCGGATCCGAATTCCAATTCCTCCGGCAGTCAACCGCAGGCAAACAGCAATCCGCAGGCGCAGCAGCAACAGCTCCACAAAGATGGCGAAGCAGCGCGCCAGCAGGGCCAGTCGTCTGGCAAGAACGGCGGCAATGACACGGAGAACCGCAATGAAACTGCCGTTGAAACTCCTGTGCGCGGTGGCGGCAACGCTGGCGGCATGTACCTTTGAGGCAAAGGCGCAGCAGGCAGGCGGATGCGAGCGGCAGATCCAGGCGGCAGCGCGCAAGTACGGCATTCCTGAGGGCATCCTCTATTCGGTCGGCCTGACGGAAACAGGCCGCAAGGGGTCTCTCAGCGCCAACGCGATGAACATCGAGGGCAAGGCCTACTTCCCCGCCTCGATGCAGGAGGCGCTGGCCCTGTTTGCACAGGCGAAAAACACCGGCGCGAAGCTGATCGACATCGGTTGCATGCAGATCAATCACTACTATCACGGAGAGCAGTTCACCTCCGTGCAGGCGATGTTCGACCCCGCCCAGAACGTGGAATACGCGGCGCTGTTCTTGAAGCGGCTGCACGACCAGCATGAGACCTGGACGATGGCGGTAGCCAGGTACCATGCAGGTCCGAACAACAACCCGGCCCAGCAGCAGTATGTCTGCCGCGTCATCGCCAATCTCGTCGCCACCGGCTTTGGAAAATGGACGCCCAATGCGTCCTCGTTCTGTGCGGGATCGGCAACCTGAGGTAGATCACCCCGATCAACAATGCCTGTCAGCAGGCCGTCTTCACGGATTCCCCTCCGAAGGTGAATGCAAGGAAGGTGTTTCACAAAAAGTTAATTTTCCACAACACTCTATGGTGGGTTTTGCGGATAGCCACAAGATGTAGAGCCAAATCGAGACATCATGGTTAATCAACTATTAGCAAAGCCCTATCACTTCCTCTAGTTGCTCCGATTCCACCCGATTCGTACTACTCAATCACCAAAATGCGACAGTGATTCGGAGGCGGACGAATGATCGTAGTGGTTGATGACAGAGCAATTGTAAAAGATGGGTACACGTCCCTGTTTGGGCGCGAAGGTGTACCCTCCACGGGCTTCGACCCGGAAGAATTCCGCGGCTGGGTAAACTCCGCAGCGGAGGCAGATATCGCGGCAATCGAGGCATTTCTGATCGGCCAGGGCGAGCTGATCCATGACCTGCCGCGAGCCATTCGTGGGCGCAGCCAGGCTCCGGTGATCGCAGTCAGCGATCAGCCGTCGCTCGAGGCAACGCTCGCACTCTTCGACTGCGGCGTCGACGACGTGGTGCGCAAGCCGGTACATCCCCGCGAGATCCTCGCCCGGGCTGCAGCCATCCGGCGCCGCCTGCGGGCGATCGCAGGCCATACCGATGTCGGCCCGATCCGGGTGTTTTCGGACGGGCGTGATCCGGAAGTCGAAGGCGAAGTCTTCGCACTGCCGCGGCGCGAGCGCCGCATCCTGGAATACCTGATCGCCAACCGCGGTCGTCGCGTGTCGAAGTCGCAGATCTTCAACGCCATCTACGGCGTCTTTGACGAGGACGTCGAAGAGAACGTCGTCGAGAGCCACATCAGTAAGCTTCGCAAGAAACTGCGCAAGCGGATGGGTTTCGACCCGATCGATTCCAAGCGCTTCCTGGGCTACTGCATCGACTGGGAATAGGCTCTCAAAATCTTCTCTCAACGGCACCTTTTCGAAGGTGCCGTTTTTGTTTGTGGCTACCTCTTGAATTTTACAAAAAATCGAATTGCGCCAGAGGGTTGCACCTCATTTTGGCGGGGCGGGGCGGGCAGACAGCTTCACGCAAGGCCCGCTTACTAGAAATCAAAGGCCTAATTGAACGAGGATTCCAATGAGCCTTTTCGGAACCATGAAAACCGCCGTATCGGGCATGTCGGCACAGGCAAACCGCTTGGGCACCGTCGGCGATAATATTGCTAACTCTTCCACTACTGCCTACAAGAAAGCCACGACCTCGTTCTCCTCGCTGGTTCTGCCGTCGACGGCCGGAGCCTACAATTCGGGTGGCGTAGAAACCTCGACGTCCTATTCCGTGTCCGAGCAGGGCGCGCTGGAATATACGACCTCGAAGACCGACCTGGCGATCCAGGGCAACGGTTTCTTCGTCGTCCAGGATACGGCCGGCAACACCTTCCTGACCCGTTCGGGCAATTTCACCAAGGATGAAAACGGCTACCTCGTGAATGCGTCGGGCTATACGCTGCTCGGTTATTCCTACGATTCCGGCACGCCGACGACCGTCGTTAACAGCTATGACGGCCTCATCCCGATCAATGTCGGCGGCAATGACCTCAGCGCTGTCGCATCGACCACCGGTTCGCTCGCAGGCAACCTGAACAGCGCCGCCGATGTGGTGACGGCAGATTTCCCGAGCGACAACACGTCCAGCGTCGATGTCGATATGGACAGCACGCTGAAGACCTCGCTCACCAGCTACGACAGCCTCGGCAATCCGGTTGTCTACGACTTCTACTTCACCAAGACCGCAGCCGGCGAATGGGACGTCAGCGTCTACAACGCCGCCGACGCTGCGACCTCCGGCTCCGGCAGCTTCCCTTACGCCTCTGGCGAGGTGACGCACGGCACCATGGCGTTCGACGCCAACGGCAAGCTGACGACCCTCGACGGAGCGGCGGACCTGAAGCTCGACGTCAACGGCATCAAGATCGATCTGTCCAAGATGACGCAGCTTTCCGCCAAGTCGAACATCTCGAGCGGCAGCGTCAACGGCAGCGCACCGAGCTCCATCCAGAGCGTCAACATCACCTCGGACGGCACCATCAACGCGGTCTATGCCGACGGATCGACCAAGCCGCTTTACCAGATCGCCATGGCGACGGTCGAAAGCCCGGACAACCTCGAAGTCCAGAGCGGCAACGTCTACAGCACCACCAGCGATTCCGGCGTCGTGACGCTCGGCTTTGCCGGTTCCAGCGGCTTCGGCAAGATCGTGTCCGGCGCGCTTGAAACCTCGAACGTCGACCTGGCGAACGAACTGACCGAGATGATCGAGTCCCAGCGCAGCTACAGCGCGAATTCGAAGGTCTTCCAGACCGGTTCCGATCTGATGGACGTATTGATTAACCTCGTCCGGTAGTTGGGAGTTAAACGATGTCACTTGCATCGGCACTGAGCACGACAAAAAACACCCTCAGCAATTCCGCCACGCAAACGGCGGTCTTGTCGACGAACGTCCAGAACGTCAGCAACAGCGACTACAATCGCCGTACCGCGACGATCACGACCAATGCGTACTCAGGCGCCACCACTGTCGCAATCGACAGGACGCAGGATTCGGCGCTGCTGAAGCAGACGCTGATGTCGACATCCGACGATGCCGGACAGCAGGCGCTGCTGTCCGGATTGAACTCGCTCTTTGCCACCATGGGCGGCGACGACTACGCGCTTGCGCCGTCCACCGCACTTTCCGATCTGCGCGACGCCTTGCAGGCCTACGCCGCGACCCCCGGCGACCTGACGCTCGCATCGGCGGCCGTCAGTTCCGCGACCGACGTTGCGACCTCGCTCAATACGGCGACGACCCAGGTCCAGAACCTTCGCGCCGACGCCGACCAGCAGATCGCCACCTCCGTGGATACGCTCAACAAGCTTCTGAGCCAGTTCAAGGATGCCAACGACGCGGTCATGGCAGCGACCGCCGCCGGCACCGATGCCAACGACGCGCTCGATACACGCGAAAGCCTGTTGAAGCAGATCTCCGGCATCGTCGGGGTCAGCACGACGACCAGCAGCGGCAACAGCGTGTCGATCTATACGAGCGACGGCATCACCCTGTTCGAGACCTCGCCACGCAAGATTTCCTACGATCCGCTGACCAGCTATTCCGCCGCAACCGTAGGCAGCCCCGTCTACATCGACGGCGTCGAGCTCAGCGCCGGCAAGAACAGCGACAGCACGGCGCAGGGTTCCCTCCAGGGCCTGCTGCAGCTGCGCGACGAGATCTACCCCACCTATCAGGATCAGCTGGACGAGATCGCCCGCGGCCTCGTGTCGATGTTCTCCGAAACCGACGCCTCGTCGAACTCGGTTCCGGGCCTCTTCACCACCAAGGACGGCTCTGTTCCCGACTATGACACGCCGGAGATCGTCACCGGCCTGGCAGGTCTCATCCAGGTCAACTCCGCGGCGGTCGCCGATCCCTACAAGCTGCGCGACGGTTCCATTTCGGGACAGAGCGTAAACGACGAAAACGCCAGTGGCTTTTCAACACTGCTTAACGACTATGTGGCAAGCTTCGAGGCGGCGAGGGACTTCGATCCTGCCGCGAAGATCGGCGAAAGCGCCTCGATCCTCGACTTTTCGACGGACTCCGTCGGCTGGGCCGAAGAATACCGCAGTGGTGCCACCAACGCCTCCGAAACGACGGCCGCCATGCTGTCGCGTTCGACCGAGGCTTATTCCAATGCGACCGGCGTCAACCTCGACGAAGAACTGATCCTGCTCCTCGATGTGGAGCAGTCATACAAGGCAGCATCGAAGCTGCTGTCGACCATCGATGAAATGCTTGGTGCCTTGATGGAGGCTGCGAACTAGTCATGAAGACGACATCTATTTCTTCGCTTTCCGTCAGTCAGGCGATGCAGCTGACGGTCCAGAGCTCGCAGACCGAGATATCCAAGCTCCAGCGCGAGTCCGTGAGCGGCACCTTCGACGATGTCGGCCTCGAGCTCGGCACGCGCACCTCGACCAGCCTCGACTACGGCCGCGAGAGCAACCGTCTGCAGGCGATCGTCGATTCCAATTCCTTCGCCGACCAGCGCATGCAGTCGTCCCAGCTCGCCATGCAGCAGATGTCGGATAGCGGCCAGACGCTGCTGAACTCGCTGGTGGCGCTGTCCGGCAGCAGCGATACCACGAGCTTGCAGGTCTCGGCGGACACGGCGACGTCGGTAATGGAGAACTTCGTCAGCTACGCCAACGTCTCGACCAACGGCGAATATCTGTTTTCGGGGATCAACAGCGATGTCGCGCCTCTGGACGACGGCTTCATCGACGACCTGAAGAATGACTTCAACACCAGCCTGTCCAACTTCATGTCGAGCAACGGCATCGCATCAAAGTCCGACATCAGTGCGACCCAGATGCAGACCTTTCTCAACGACTACAATGCGTCGTTCGACTGGTCGTCCTGGACCAACGCGTCCGACAACAAGATGGCGAGCCGCATCAGCACGTCGGAAAGCGTCACCACATCGAGCAGTCTCAACGGCGACGGCTTCAGAAGCCTGGCATTATCGAGCCTGATCACGTCGCAGCTGGCCACGGCCGGTCTGTCGCCGGACACCATGAGCGTTGTCAACACCCAGGTAACGACGCTTGCCGGCAAGGCCGTCTCCGGCATCGACGCGGAACGCTCCTCCATGGGCCTCTCGCAGGAACGCCTGGAGAAAGCTGACACTGCTATGAAGTCGCAGATGGACATTATCAACACACAGCTGACGGGTCTCGTCGGCGTGGACACCTACGAGGCTTCGGTTCGTCTCAACACCCTGCTCACCCAGGTCGAGACGTCCTACAAGATCACCTCGAAGATACAGGATATGAGCCTCGTCAACTACATCTGAGGATGGGTTGTCGGTGGTAATTCGTTTGCAACATGAGGGAAGCAAGCATGTTCCAGTTTGCGTATGCCGAGGTAATTAAGGATGACCTCGCTAGCGCTCGGGAGAGAGAACGCCAGGTATTGGATCGTTCGATCGAACTTCTGTCCGCTGTACCGGACAAATCCCGCTACGGGCGGGAAGCCGTGGAAGCCATCCATTACACGCGCCGGGTCTGGACGCGTTTTATTGAAGATCTGAACCAGCCCGACAACGAGCTCGGCATCGAGCTGCGGGCGAAGCTTATCTCTATCGCTCTCTGGATTCTGAAGGAATGCGAACGCATTCGAAAGCGACAGTCCGACAACTACCAGGGGATCATTGAAGTGACTACCATCATCAGGGATGGCCTAAGATGAAAAGCACACTGCGCATATCACTCAAGTCGGGCGAGAAGATCTTCATCAACGGCGCCGTCCTGCGCGTCGACCGGAAGGTGTCGCTCGAATTCCTGAACAACGTCACCTTCCTCCTGGAAAACCACGTCCTTCAGCCGGAAGACACGACAACGCCGCTGCGCCAGCTGTACTTCATCGCACAGATGATGCTCATCAATCCCGACGGCAAGGAGCAGGCCATGGCCATGTTCCGTCGCTCCATCATGATGCTGCTGTCCTGCTTCCGGAATCCGGAAATCATCAAGGAACTGAAGCAGATCGACGCGCTGGTCGCCTCCGATCGTGCGTTCGACGCATTGAAGGCGATCCGCGCCCTGTATCCGGTCGAGGAACGCATCCTGAGCAACGAGGAAGTCGGCCCGGCCGCAATCGCCGGCCTTCGCAGGGAGATGGCATCATGGCAATAGACACCTCAAATACCGTCAACACCTCGACGGCCACGACCAGCAAGTCGGCAAGTTCGTCGGCTGCCTCGGCTGCGTCCCTCAACTACGATTCCTTCCTGCAGCTGCTGATCGCGCAGATGCAGAACCAGGACCCGACCGATCCGATGGACGCCAGCGAGCAGATCTCGCAGCTGGCAACCTTCTCCCAGGTCGAGCAGACCATCAAGACGAACACCAATCTCGAGAGCCTGATTTCGCAATCCTCGCTGTCGAACGCGTCCAACTACATCGGCAAGACGATCACCAGCGCCGACGGCAAGACCAGTGGTGTTGTTGCCTCGATCGAGGTGACGTCGGACGGCCTGACCGCGACCACGACCAAGGGTGGCGAGATCTCGATCGGTGAAGGCATCACCATCTCGAACACGTCTTCCTCGTCCTCTTGATCAAGCTGAGCATCGGGGCGGGGGACCACAGGTCTGCTGCCCCGCGCGAATTGTATTGGCCGCTGGCAACTGTCATGATGGCTAAGCGATTCGCGTGACGATGCCAGGACATGAACTCCCATGAATGAAGCCGACGCTCTTGACGTCATGCACTCGGCAATCTGGACGGTTCTTGTCGCTTCGAGCCCGGCGGTGCTGACGGCGATGATCGTCGGCCTCGTCATCGCGCTGATCCAGGCCCTGACCCAGATCCAGGAAAACACCCTGACATTTGTGCCGAAGATCGTCGCCGTGATGTTGGCGCTCGGCGTCGCCGCGCCGTTCATCGGCGGCCAGATCTCGCTGTTTACCGACATGCTCTTCTCCCGCGTCCAGACGGGTTTCTAGCCCGGGCGGCGCTTGCTGCGCTTGGCCACCCTCACACAAGCTTCGCTGTCTAGAAACGACCTGTCGTAGCAGGTCCGGCTGGATGGTCGTGTCCTGACGCGCGCGACCCACGGGGCGCAAAACGCGCCCTCTTGTCTCATGAAGAGATTGAGCGACATGGCATTAAGCAATTCGACGGTCATACCGGGCAAGCCTGCGGTCAACGGCCGCGACATCGGGTTCGCGGTCGGGATCGTGTGTATCCTGTGTATCCTGTTCCTGCCCATCCCGGCATTCCTGATCGATATCGGTCTGGCATTCTCGATCGCGCTGTCGGTGCTGATCCTGATGGTCTCGCTGTGGATCCAGCGGCCGCTCGACTTCTCCGCCTTCCCGACCGTGCTGCTGATCGCCACCATGATCCGGCTGGCGCTCAACATCGCGACGACGCGCGTCATTCTCTCCCACGGTCACGAAGGACACAGTGCCGCCGGCGGCGTCATTGCCGGCTTCTCCAGCCTCGTCATGTCCGGCGACTTCGTCATCGGTCTGATCGTCTTTCTCATCCTGATCGTCGTCAACTTCATCGTCATTACCAAGGGTGCCACGCGTATCGCGGAAGTCGGCGCTCGCTTCACCCTCGACGCCATCCCCGGCAAGCAGATGTCGATCGATGCCGACCTGTCGGCCGGTATCATCGACGAAAAGGAAGCCCAGCACAGGCGCCGGGAACTGGAAGAGGAAAGCTCGTTTTTCGGCGCCATGGACGGTGCTTCGAAATTCGTGCGCGGCGACGCGGTCGCCGGCCTGCTGATCACCACGATCAACGTCTTCGGCGGCATCATCATCGGCTACTTCCGCCACGGCATGGAAATCGGCCAGGCGGCCGACGTGTTCGTCAAGCTCTCGGTCGGCGACGGCATCGTCTCGCAGGTGCCCGCGCTGATCGTCTCGCTGGCCGCCGGCCTGATCGTCACCCGCGGCGGCACGCTCGGTTCGACCGACAAGGCCGTCGTCGGACAGTTGAGCGGCTACCCGCGCGCCCTCTGGGTGGCCGCGGCGCTGATGGCAACGCTTGCTCTCGTCCCGGGCCTGCCCTTCATCCCCTTTACCATTCTGGCCCTGCTGATGGCCGGCGCCGCCTGGGCGATCCCGCGGCAGATCGAAGCCGAAAACAAGCGTCTTCGCGAAACCGAGGAACGCAAGGTCGTCGAAAACAGGGAATCGGAAAAGGACTCGGTCAAGAGCGTCCTCAAGACGGCGGAAGTCGAGCTTGCGCTCGGCAAGCAGGTCTTCCCGCGCCTGCTCGGTGCCCACCAGGAGCTCGGCTTCCGGGTCGCCAAGATGCGCAAGCGCTTCGCCACGCAGTACGGCTTCGTCGTTCCCGAGATCAAGGTCATCGACGACATCGCCATTCCCGAAAAGTCCTACCAGATCCGTATCCACGGCACGACGGTCGCCAGCAGCACGTTGCGGCTCGGCGAAGTCCTGGTCATCACCGGGCAGGGGCGCAAGCCGAGCGTTCCCGGCGACGAGGTGCGCGAACCGACATTCGGCATGCCTGCGGTCTCGGTGCTCGAGAACTTCGTGGAGGACCTCAAGCGCGAAGGCTTCCACCCGATCGACAACGTCTCGGTGCTGCTGACGCATGTGAGCGAGGTCATCCGCAACAACCTGCCGCAGCTCCTGTCCTACAAGGACGTGAAAATCCTGATCGACCGGCTGGATCCCGAATACAAGAAACTTGCCGACGAGATGTGCTCGTCGCACATGTCCTATTCGGGCCTCCAGGCGGTGCTCAAGCTGCTGCTGGCCGAGCGCGTCTCGATCCGCAACCTGCACCTCATTCTCGAGGCGCTGGCCGAGCTTGCACCGCATGTCCGCAAGACCGAACAGCTGGTCGAACATGTGCGCGTGCGCATGTCGCAGCAGATCTGCGGCGACCTTGCCGACAATGGCGTGCTGCGCGTGCTTCGCCTGGGCTCCAAATGGGACCTGATGTTCCACCAGGCCATCAAGCGGGATGCCAAGGGCGACATCATCGATTTCGATATCGACCCCCGCACGCTGGAGGAGTTCAGCGAGCAGGCCGGTCAGGTTATCCGCGAATATATGGACCGTGGCCTGCCATTCGTGCTTGTCACGTCGCCGGAAACGCGCTCCTATGTCCGCATGATCATTGAACGGCTGTTTGCGACCCTTCCTGTCCTGTCGCATGTTGAGCTGGCAAAGGGGATCGAGATCAAGGTGCTCGGGTCGATTTCATGATAACGGACCCGCAGGGATCGCTGCTGGCGCTCATCCTGGCGTTCTGCCGCATCGGCGGATGTTTCATGCTGATGCCCGGCTTTTCCTCGGCCCGGCTACCCATGCAGATCAGGCTCTTCGTGTCGCTTGGCCTGTCCCTGGCGGTCTTGCCGATGATCTGGGACACGATCTACCCCAAGACGACTGCCGATCCCGCCACGCTTGGGCTGATGATTGCAGCCGAGACCATGGTCGGTGTCGTGTTCGGCTTGATCGCGAGGCTCTACACCGTCGGGCTGCAGTTCGCCGGCACGGCTATCGCCACGGCGATTTCCTTTACCGGTCCGCCCGGCGGCGACATCATGGAAGATGCGACCGAAAACCAGCTGACCAGCATGCTCTCGCTGGCCGGCCTGCTGGTGCTGCTGATCCTCAATTTCCATCACACCGTGGTCAGGGCGCTGCTCGATTCCTACACGACCATCCCGCTGGCGCAGGGCATCGAACCGCGCCGCATGCTCATCACCCTCACGGATACGCTGTCGGCGACGTTCACGATCGTCCTGCGGCTGATGAGCCCCTTTCTGATCTACAGCATCATGTTCAACGTCGCGGTCGGCCTCATCAACAAGATGGCGCCGCAGATCCCCGTCTACTTCATCTCGACGCCCTACGCGCTGCTCGGCGGCGTGTTCCTGCTTTATCTCGGCATCGCCGCGATCCTGGAAGAATTCGTGAAGGGTTTTGCAACCGTTTTCACCGGACTATGAGGCCGACATGGCAAACGATTCCAAGTCCGAGAAATTGCGCCGCCTGGTCGGCGTTCAGCGGCAGCTGGAAAAGCTGGCCGAGTTCGAGCTCAGCACGGCCATTTCGCGCCAGGCCGAGGTGACGACATCGATCGTCACGACCATCACCGCCATTTCCTCCGTCGATCCGCTGCACCAGCAGTTCGCCAAGAACTACAGCGAACGGCTCAATCGGCTTTTCACGAGAAGCCAGCAGCTCGCCATCCAGCAGAACATCCAGGAAGCCAAGGTCCTGAAGGAAAAGACCAGGGGCGACCGTCTGGAAGACCGGATGAAGGAAGCGAAGATTGTCGAGGAACGGCTGTTGGAGGACGAGCGCATGTACGATCTCGTCGATCTCGGCCTCCTGGCCGCCACGCCAGCTTCCAGCAAGCTTGATGACACATGATGTCCAAGGCGGAATAACTAGGAGTTGAAATTGGCGATCTCTCCCCCGAGCGATCTGGTCCTGGACGTTGTCCAGGCCGCGGATCCTGGCTTGCTTCAGGCGGCACGCGAAAAGTTGAAGGCGACCGAGGCGACCAATCAGTCGGTGCTGCTCGCATCGAACGGCGTGGGCTTTGCCCAGGCTGTCAGCCAGACCGACAAGGCTGCCTTTCCCGATGTGTCCAATGTCCGCGTCACGCATCACAAGGACATTCCGGAAACCTATCGCAAGTTCGAGGCCAGCGTCGCTTCGACCTTCATCCAGAACATGCTCCCTTCGGAGAGCGAGGACGTCTACGGCAAGGGTGCTGCGGGCGACTTCTGGAAGGGCATGATGGCCGAGCAGATCGGCAACGCGGTTTCCAAGCAGGGCGGCTTCGGCATTGCCGAACAGCTTTACGCCCAGTCGCTTCAGCACACCCGGGCACAGGCACCCAACGCCACCACCGATGAAAACGACCGCCAGCTGGCCGTCAGCATGATCACCGACTTTCAGCGGCAGGTTCTCAACCCGGCCGATACTGACAGCTCATCCAAGAAAACAAACTCATAACACCGAAGGTTGATATGGAAGTCGTTTCTACCGACTATCGCATCAAGACCGTTTTGTCCCGTCTTGAGATGATCATCGACAACGAGAACGAACGCATCGGGCGCGATCCGGGCTTCGATCTCAAGGTCTCGAACGCCCACAAGAGCCGTTGCCTCTACGAGCTGACGACGCTGTTTCGCGGCCCTGACGTGAAGGAGACGTCCGCGCCTTACCTCGACCAGTTGAACGGGTTGAAGAAGAAGCTGAAGCTCAACGCCCAGCGGGTCGAGGCCCATCTGGAGGCGGTGCGCGCAGTCGCCGATATCCTCAAGAACGCGGTCAAGGATCTGGATGCCGATGGCACCTATTCCGAACACCAGTTCCGGTATGGCGCTGCCTGATGTTGAAGGTGCTGCTGATCGGTTTCTGGGTCTGCCTCGTCTCCATCGGAGGCGTCTACCTTTCCGTGCGCATGTCGCAGTCGAGTGCGGAGGCGGCTGCCGCCCCCGTGCCCGTCGTTTCGACCATTGTGCGCGGAAACCCGCTCAGCATGCCCGTCATCCATAACGGGGCGGTGGAGGGCTATTTCCTCGGCCGCATCTCCCTCTCCGTCGATGCGGAGAAGTCCAAGAAGGTCAAGCTTCCGATGGATGTGATGCTGACCGACGAGCTCTTCAGCCTGCTGATGGGCAATCCGATGATCGACCTCAAGAATGTCGGCGCCTTCGATCCGGAGAAATTCCGCACCACGATCAAGGACAACCTCAATTCCAAGCTCGGCGATGCGGTCGTCATGAACGTCATGATCGAGCAGCTCGACTACATGTCGAAGGACGTGATCAAGTCGAACTCCGAGCGCCGGGGAAACCCGACGCCGGCGCAGAAGATCGTTGAAAGCACGCCTGCCGAAGCAGCACCGGCGGCCTCGCACTGAGGAGCCATGCCGCTTCCCGGCGCCGCCGGATAGTACTTTTCGGCACATCGACGGCATTTTAACTAACTGCTTAAAAGCCTGGTCAGCGCGTGCGCTTATCGTCCCTCCCACATTCTATGGGGAGGCAAGTCTTGAGCGCCTTGGTCGAACATATCAGCACGGTGCCGCTTCGCCGGCCGGTCGCTGGCGCGTCGGAGGTTCTGAGCTGGACCGATGCATTTCTCCTGGCCGAGCGGATCATCGGGCAGGGCGGGCAGACCAGTCGCCTGAGCTTTTCCGGCGGCATGATCGACGTGGTCGAGCCCTCCAGCGACGGCTTTGGCAAACGCCGACGACTGACCCTTCGCAGCGATGCGGGTGGCGGATGGCGCCGCTTCCTGCGGCTCTCGCCGTCTTCGCGCTTTACGCAAAGCATGTTCGTGCCGGGCTTGCTCACCTTTCTGGAAAAGACATGCCGGATCGGTCTGCTCGGCGCCGACGAGCAGACTGCGCAATGGCTTGCAGCAGAGCTTGGCCGGCATGCGCCCTGGCATACCTTCATTCCCATCGCTCGAGACGGCCGCGTCGAACAGCATCTGGATCTTCTGATCTGTGATCGCGCCTCCGTGGTCGAGGCGCTGCAGACCGATCGCCGGGGTGCCTGGCGGCCGACGGGGCCGACAATCCTGGCGCCGGCGCTCTTTCGGTCCCCGGTTGCAGCCGGTCGGATCCGGGGCGCATCGCTGTCCGGGTAGCAGTGACGCTGGTTGCAGCGTTAACCCTTTATTTGCCAGGAAAATTTAGACTGCCTTAACCAGCGCGCCGCGTTCAGCGGGCCTCGGATAGGTGCGGTTGTCCATGAACACTACGGAAGCGATGAGCGGCGGCGGATACGAGGCTTTGCTCGAAGAGCCGATGCTGCATGCCGGAAGCTTGCGCGCCACGCTGACGGCTATCGGGTTTTGCGGCCTCCTCGGCGGTCTGCTGCCTTTCCTGTTCCAGCCTGCCCCCTCGCCACGGTTCTCCGCGGTCTCGACGGCGCGGGTGCTTTCGGCCGACGACGCATCGGTCGACAGTGCGATTGCCGTTCTGAAGTCTCGGCAGAACCTCGACAACCTCATCCACGCCCTCGACCTCACGCACGATGAAGGTTTTGCAACGCGCGACCCGGGTGTCGTGCAGGTCATCTACGATATCGTCACGGGCGGTGGCAGGACGGTGGCCGAGGCCGAGGCACAGGTCCGCGACCGGCTCGGCCAGGCAATCGCCGTGCACTACGACCACGCGGCCCGCCTGCTTCGCATCTCCGTGACCACCGGAAATTCCGCAAAAGCTGGAAAGATCGCCGATATGGTCGGCGAGGGGTTCGCGGATGCCTTGGCCGTCGGCTCGGTCTCCGTCGACCCCGCGGTCGAGGGGCTGCGTCAGGCATTGGAGCGCTCGCAGGCGGCCCTGTCCGGCTTCCTGGCGCAGACCGACGAAAAGCGCGTGGCCGAACTTCGGCAGTACCGCGCCGACCGGCAGGCACTCGCCACGCAGATCAGCCAGGCCGAAACCGATCTCGCGCAGCTCGGACGCAAGGCGTCGCTGGCGGCTTCGATGACCATCGACGACGTGTTCGCCAAGCCGCTTCCCGACAGCCTCGAATTTACCGGTCTCGAATACCAGAGGCAGCGCCACGTCGAGGCGAAGCTCGCCCTGGATCAGCTTTCGGCCAACCTAGGCCCCCGCCATCCCCGCCTTCTGGCGGCGCAGGCGGCGCTGGACGAGGTCCGCAAGGACCTGCAACTGGCGATCCGGCAGCTGTCGTCCTCGCTTCAGCGCGATCAGGCCGAAGCGGCAAGGCAGCTTGCCGACCTGAAGGGGCGCCGCGACCGGATGTTGTCCGACAAGGCGACGACCGATGCCGCCGATCGACTGGCAGCGCTCGAGGCCGCGGTCGACGAAGCCCACGAAAATTACCTGCAGGGCCAGCAGAACGGCGCGGTGGCCGCGGCCAAGCCGCCAGCCTCCATGGTCAGGCTCGGGGCACCGGCGGTGACGCGGCGGATCGATATGGGCGCTTCCATCCCTTGGGCGTGGTGCGCCGCAGGCGCCGGCCTCGGCATGGCCGCTGCAACCGCCGTAGCAATCGTCCGGCGTCGCCGAAATCCGGAACTGGACGTGCCGGAACTGGATGTCGCCGAGCCGGAAGCCGGGCAGACGGCGGACGACTTTGGCTGGATGCAGGATATCGATCTGCTCGCCGGGTCCGAGCCTGCGGTTGGCGAGCCCCTGTACCTGGACGATCTCAAAGCGGTAGCCGCAGCGATGGCCGAGGCGGATGTGTCGTCTGTGCCGCAACCTCCGTTGCCGCTGGTCGCTGCCAACGATCGTTCGCTGGTGGACCAGATCAACGATGTGCTGATGGCCAGCCGGCGCCCGGTCGCCGAGATCGAAATCCCGCCGCTGGTGGCTGCGGTTCTTGCCGGCGGAGCCGGTCCGGTCGATGTGAGACGCCCCGCAGCCGTCCGTCCGTCCGATCATGATCTGCACGGCGAGGAGCAGCCGGAGGTGCTGGCCCTCCGTCGCGAGATGGCCGAGATCCGCGAGAAGCTCAGATCCTATTCCGACCTGCGCCATGCCGCGCGGGGTTAAGCCGGCTCGATCCGAAACCGCTTGCATTTGGCTGTGCTGGACAGCATAGGGCGCAGGCGGGCCAGTCCCTGTTGTCGGGTCCGGTTAAGGAAGCGAATGTCTAGCGTGGGAGATGGCGTGTGGCAGTGGTGATCGATGGAAAAGTAGCAGCGGCATCCGTGGTCGCGGCGGTCAGCGATGCAGCGGCTTCCCTGGAAAAAGCGACGGGCGTCAAGCCGGGCCTGGCTGTCGTCATTGTCGGCAATGACCCGGCCAGCCACGCCTATGTCGGCTCCAAGAGCAAGATGGCCAAACAGTGCGGCTTCAACTCCGTGCAGCACAGCCTGCCCGAGGACACCACCCAGCAGCAGCTGCAGACCCTGGTTTCGGCGCTCAATGCCGATCCTGCCATCCACGGCATCCTCGTCCAGCTGCCGCTGCCGAAGCATCTCGATGCCGATCCGGTAATCCAGTCGATCTCTCCCGAAAAGGACGTCGATGGTCTGCATGTCGTCAATGCCGGCAAGATCGCCACGGGCGATCTCGAGACTGGGCTTGTCTCGTGCACGCCGGCCGGCGCCATGCTTCTGGTCAAGCGCATCCACGGCGGTGACCTCTCGGGCCTCAATGCCGTGGTCATCGGTCGCTCCAACCTGTTCGGCAAGCCCATGGGCCTGCTGCTTCTCGCCGCCAACGCCACCGTCACCATGGCCCATTCGCGGACAAGCGACCTTGCCGGAGTCTGCCGTGGGGCCGACATCCTGGTCGCCGCCGTCGGCCGCGCGCAGATGGTCAAGGCCGACTGGGTGAAGCCCGGCGCGACGGTGATCGACGTCGGCATCAACCGGGTGGCTGCTCCCGACAAGGGCGACGGCAAGACGCGGCTTGTTGGGGACGTCGACTATGAGGCGGCGGCTGCGGTTGCCGGTGCCATCACGCCCGTGCCGGGCGGTGTTGGGCCCATGACGATCGCCATGCTGATGGCCAATACGGTGATTGCCGCCCACCGCGCAGCCGGCCAGCCTGCGCCGACGTTCTGACCCTTCTCTTTAGGGGCTCAGCCGCAATCCGTGCTTGTGCGCTATTGACTCCCTCGCCAACGCCTTAAATTCTTCTATGGTTGCCGTGTTCCAACGGCACCCGCTCCGGCGGGGAGATCGATCACGGGAGGATGGATTTGATGAAGGCCTTTTTACGGGTAGCGACCGCCGTTGCGGCGCTGATGTCAGGCGTTGCCCAAGCGCAGGAGTTGAAGTTCCCGCCCGGTCAGGACGCCCGCTTCAACTGGAAGAGCTACGACGAGTTCAAAGCGGCACATGCAAACATCAAGGGCCAGCCGCTGACGCTGTTCGGCCCCTGGCGCGGCGATGACGAAGTGCTGTTCAACAGCGTGCTCGCCTATTTCAACGCCGCCACCGGTGCCGATGGCCGCTATTCCTCGTCGGAAAATTACGAGCAGCAGATCGTCATCGACACGCAGGCGGGCTCGCCGCCGAACATCGCCATCATCCCGCAGCCGGGGCTCTTGGCCGATCTTGCCGCCAAGGGATTTCTGACGCCGCTCGGGCAGCCGAATTCCGATTGGATCAAACAAAACTATGGTGCCGGCGACAGCTGGGTCGGCTACGGCACCTACAAGGGCAAGGACGGCAAGGAGGCATTCTACGCCTTTCCCTACAAGGCCGATCTGAAGTCCCTGGTCTGGTACGTGCCGGAGAACTTCGAGGAGGCCGGCTACGAGATCCCCAAGACGATGGAGGATCTCTTCAAGCTCTCCGACCAGATCGTCAAGGATGGCGGCGTGCCGTGGTGCATCGGGCTCGGATCGGGCGGCGCCACCGGCTGGCCGGCGACCGACTGGATCGAGGACCTCATGCTGCGCATGAACACCGCCGAAACCTATGACGGCTGGGTCAGCAATGGCGTGAAGTTCGACGACCCGAAGGTCGTCAGCGTCATCGAGGAATTCGGCAAGTTCGCCAAGAACGACAAATACGTTGCGGGTGGCGTGGCAGCGGTGGCGTCGACCGATTTCCGCGACAGCCCCAAGGGCCTCTTCGGCATCCCGCCGAAATGCTACCTGCATCACCAGGCCTCGTTCATCCCGACCTTCTTCCCCCAGGGCACCAAGCTCGGCACCGATGCCGACTTCTTCTACATGCCGACCTACGCGTCCAAGCCGGAACTCGGCACGCCGGTGCTCGGGGCCGGAACGCTGGTCGCTATCACGAAGGATTCGCCGGCCGCGCAGGCCTTCGTCCAATTCCTGAAGACGCCGATCGCCCACGAGATCTGGATGGCACAGTCCGGTTTCCTGACCCCCTTCAAGTCCGTCAATGTCGAAGCCTACGGCAATGACGCGCTGCGCAAGCAGGGCCAGATCCTGACCTCCGCCACCACGTTCCGCTTCGACGGATCGGACCTCATGCCGGGCAAGATCGGCGCCGGTGCTTTCTGGACGGGCATGGTGAATTTCGTCGGCGGCAAGGATGCAAAGACCGTCGGTACGGAAATCCAGAAGGCTTGGGACGGCCTGAAATAGGTTGGTTCCTTGCAAGCGAGCATGCGGAGACGGAGGGTGGTCTCCGCATGGATCCTGGGGTCAAGCCCGAGGATGACGAACCTCGGGTCGAGCCCGAGGATGAAGAGGCTCGGGGAGCAGGAACGTTTCGACCGTCATCCTTATGGTTGACCCGAGGACGTGAGCACAGAGATCGAATTTGGGAGGGGACATGATATCGCAGCTTGTGTCGGCATTCGGAGCCGTGATCGCCGGCGTCTTCCTGTGCGCCCTCTATTACTGGCTCTCGGACAAGCTCCTGCAGCTTGTCTTTCCGGTCCGCGATGGCGACGGCGATGTCCGGGTGGCATCGCGCAATCTCGCCCGCCGCGCCTCCGTCCGCCCCTGGCTCTTCCTCGGCCCGGCATTGCTGCTGCTCGGCATCTACCTGGTCTACCCCGTCGTCGCCACCTTCATCCTGTCCTTCTACGATCGGTCCGGAACGACGTTCGTCGGCGGCGCGAACTACGCCTGGGCGATCAATGACGCCCAGTTCCGCCAGGCGATCTTCAACAACATCCTCTGGCTTGCCGTCGTGCCCGCCGCCTGCACCTTCTTCGGCCTGGTAATCGCGGTCATGACCGACCGCATCTGGTGGGGCAACATTGCCAAGAGCCTGATCTTCATGCCGATGGCGATCTCGTTTGTCGGCGCCTCGGTGATCTGGAAATTCATCTACGAATACAAGGGCGGCAAGGAAACGCAGATCGGCCTCCTGAACGCCATCGTGCAATTCTTCGGCGGCGACCCGCAGGTTTGGATCTCCATGCCGTTCTGGAACAACTTTTTCCTGATGGCGATCCTGATCTGGATCCAGACGGGCTTTGCCATGGTCATCCTGTCGGCGGCACTGCGCGGCATTCCCGAAGAGACCGTGGAGGCAGCCGTTATCGACGGCGCCAATGGCTGGCAGATCTTCTGGAAGATCATGGTGCCGCAGATCTGGGGCACCATCGCCGTCGTCTGGACCACCATCACCATTCTCGTCCTCAAGGTCTTCGATATCGTCCTGACCATGACCAACGGTCAGTGGAACACCATGGTGCTGGCCAATCTGATGTTCGACTGGATGTTCAGGGGCGGCGGCGATTCCGGCCGCAGCGCCGTCATCGCGCTCGTCATCATGGCGGCCGTCACGCCGATCATGATCTGGAATATCCGCCAGGCGAACAGGCAGAGCGAGGGCCATTGAGATGACAGCACTTGCCAGCCTTCGCCGCATCGGCCTTCCGCGCCTCGTCGTGCACATCTCCGTTCTCGTGATCTGCATCCTCTGGCTGATCCCGACCTTCGGCATCCTCGTCACCTCCTTCCGGGAGCCGCAGCAGATCATCGCGTCCGGCTGGTGGACGGCGATGACCGGCTCGTCGCAGACCACCGCTGTGCGGATGGCCGATGGCAGCGCTGCCCGCCAGGAGGGCGATCGCTACGTCATTTCCGGCTCCGTCTTCGAAGCCGGGCAGGCGGGCAGGGTGCAGGCCTTCGGAACCAAGGTCACGGCGCCGTCGGAATACAAGGTGGGCGAACCTGCCGACCTCGGGGAGGGCGAAACGCTGACCGTCGCGGAGGACGGCAGCTATACCTACACCAAGACCGCGCCGTTCGAGACGGGGCGCGGCAAGCGCGTCTACCTCACGGTCTCGACGCCCCCCGCCTTCACGACGCAGAATTACCAGGCGGTGCTGACCTCGCAGGGGATCGGCCAGTCCTTCGTCAACTCGCTGACGGTTGCCATTCCTTCCACCATCATCCCGATCCTGATTGCGGCCTTTGCCGCCTACGCCCTCTCGTGGATGGAGTTTCCGGGGCGGGCGCTGATCCTGGCCATGGTCGTTGGCCTGATGGTGGTGCCGCTGCAGATGTCGCTCATCCCGCTGTTGAAGATGTACAACGACGTCGGTGCCCTGTTCGGTCTGCCGTCGCGAAGCTACGCCGGGGTATGGCTCGCCCATTCCGCCTTCGGCATGCCGCTCGCCATCTATCTCCTGCGCAACTACATCTCCGGCCTTCCCAAGGAGATCATCGAGTCGGCCAGGGTGGACGGGGCGAGCGATTTCGAGATTTTCATCAAGCTCATCCTGCCGCTGTCGTTTCCTGCCCTTGCATCTTTCGCCATCTTCCAGTTTCTCTGGACCTGGAACGATCTTCTCGTTGCCATGGTCTTCCTGGGCACCGGCAGGGATCAGCTGGTGCTGACCGGTGCGCTGAATGCCCTGCTCGGATCCCAGGGCGGCAAATGGGAGATTTTGACCGCATCCGCCTTCGTCACCATCATCGTGCCGATCGCCGTATTCTTCGTCCTGCAGCGCTATCTGGTGCGGGGCCTGCTGTCGGGCTCGGTAAAGGGCGGCTGACCCAACCACTTTATCAGTTTCAAGGATATTGAATGACCATTGCATCGGCTGCGACCGCGACCCCCGACAAGGATTGGTGGCGCGGCGCCGTGATCTACCAGATCTATCCGCGCTCGTTCCAGGACTCGAACGGCGACGGCATCGGCGACCTCAAGGGCATCACTGCCCGCCTGCCGCATATCTCGGCCCTGGGCGCCGACGGCATCTGGATCTCGCCCTTCTTTCCGTCGCCGATGAAGGACTTCGGCTACGACGTGTCGAACTACACGGATGTCGATCCGATGTTCGGTTCGCTGTCCGATTTCGACAGCCTGATCGCCGAGGCCCACCGTCTCGGCCTCAAGGTGATGATCGATCTGGTGATGTCGCACAGTTCCGACCAGCATGCCTGGTTCGTCGAGAGCCGCTCGAGCCGCTTCAATCCCAAATCGGATTGGTATGTCTGGGCCGATGCCAGGCCCGACGGTACCCCGCCCAACAACTGGCTCTCCATCTTCGGCGGATCGGCCTGGGCCTGGGATCCGACTCGCATGCAATATTACATGCACAACTTCCTGACCTCCCAGCCGGATCTCAACTTGCACAATGCTGAGGTGCAGGATGCGCTTCTGGATATGACCCGCTTCTGGCTGAAGCACGGCGTCGATGGTTTCCGGCTGGATACCATCAACTTCTACTTTCATGACCGGGAACTGCGCGACAATCCGGCGCTCGATCCGTCGCGGCGCAACGCGTCGACCGCGCCGGCGGTCAATCCCTATAACTTCCAGGAACATATCTACGACAAGAACCGCCCCGAGAACCTGGAGTTTCTGAGGCGCTTCCGCGCCGTCCTCGACGAATTCCCGGCGATCGCCGCCGTCGGCGAGGTGGGGGACAGTCAGCGCGGTCTGGAGATCGTCGGCGAGTACACGTCCGGCGATGACAAGATGCAGATGTGCTACGCCTTCGAATTCCTGGCGCCCGACCCGCTGACGCCGGCCCGCGTGCGCGAGGTGCAGGACGCATTTTCCGTTGCCGCACCCGACGGCTGGGCCTGCTGGGCCTTCTCCAACCACGACGTCGTGCGCCACGTCAGCCGCTGGGGCCAGGATGTGGCCGATCGCGAGGCCTTCGCCCGGATCATGGCGTCCATTCTTCTCACCCAGCGCGGCTCGGTCTGCATCTATCAGGGCGAGGAACTTGGGCTGACCGAAGCCGATATCGCCTATGCGGACCTGCAGGATCCCTATGGCATCCAGTTCTGGCCGGAGTTCAAGGGTCGCGATGGCTGCCGCACGCCGATGGTCTGGGATGCGCAGGCGCTGCAGGCCGGCTTCTCGACAGCCGAGAAAACCTGGCTGCCGATCCCGGTCGAGCACCAGCTGAAGGCGGTCGGCGCCCAGTACGGCGACCCGGCCTCGGTTCTGGAGCACTACCGGCGTTTTCTCGCCTTCCGCCGCCAGCATCCGGTCTTTGCCAAGGGCGATATCCTGTTCCTGCCCGAAGACGGCAATGTCCTGCGCTACAAGCGGCAATACGGCAACGAGACACTGTTGTGCCTGTTCAACATGAGCCCCGAAGACGCGGTGACGGATCTTCCCGCCGGCGACTGGGAGGCTCTGGCCGGGCACGGCTTCGACAGCGGTTTGGAGGATAGACGCCTGCACCTGCCGGCATGGGGGGCATTCTTTGCCCGCCATGCTTAGAGCGGAAGCGAGTTGTCAGTAGAGGAGGAAGACAGATGGCTGGTGTGGTCCTGAAGGATATCCGCAAGGCGTATGGACAGGTGAAGGTCCTGCATGGGATCGACCTCGACGTCGCAGAAGGTGAGTTCGTCGTCTTCGTCGGGCCTTCCGGCTGCGGCAAGTCGACCCTGCTGCGGATGATCGCGGGGCTGGAGACGATCACCGGCGGTGAGATGTCCATCGATGGCAAGGTCGTCAACGACGTGCCGCCGTCCAGGCGCGGCATCGCCATGGTCTTCCAGTCCTATGCGCTCTATCCCCATATGAGCGTCTACGACAACATGGCCTTCGGCCTGCGCATTGCCCACCAAAGCAAGTCGGAGGTCGATCGCCGTGTTCGTGCGGCGGCCGATATCCTCCAGCTGACGCCCTATCTCGACCGGCTGCCGAAGGCGCTCTCGGGCGGCCAGCGTCAGCGCGTCGCGATCGGCCGCGCCATCTGCCGCGACCCGAAGGTCTTTCTCTTCGACGAGCCCCTGTCGAACCTCGATGCGGCGCTGCGTGTGGCGACCCGCATCGAGATTGCCAGGCTCAAGGAACAGATGCCGGAAACCACCATGATCTATGTCACGCATGATCAGGTGGAGGCGATGACGCTTGCCGACCGCATCGTCGTCCTGTCTGCGGGGCGTGTGGAACAGGTCGGTCCGCCGCTTGAACTTTACGAGCATCCGACGAACCTGTTCGTCGCCCGCTTCATCGGCTCGCCTGCCATGAACATCATTCCGGGCACGATCGCCCGTTCGGGTGAAGAAACGTCGGTGTCCTTCGCCGACGGCCGCTCGGTCAGCGTGCCGATCGCCACCACGGATGCCAGGTCCGGCGACGTCGTCAGCCTTGGGGTTCGGCCGGAGGATCTCGCGCTGGCGCAAGGGGAGGACTACCTTTTCGAAGGACCCGTCTCGATCGTCGAAGCGCTGGGCGAGGTGACCTTGCTTTACGTGGAGGGGCCGTCCGGCACCGAGCCGGTCACCGCGAAATTGCCCGGCAGCGTTGGTGTCCGCAAGAACGACACCGTCCGCCTGCACGCCGATCCGGCCAAGCTGCATCTGTTCGATGCATCGGGAAAAGCGTTCTCTAAAAGACGATAACCCCGCATTCACCAAAATAGGCGAGTGCGGTAACGAGGATGTCCTGAAGTGGGACGCCACAATGCTCTGTTAAACTTCGCGGCCTAGCATTCGTCAACACGTGATGGAAACCAGGTCATCAGCATGGCGACGAGCGGCAAGAACCATTTTCTGAACAAGGAAGAGTCGTTCATGTACGACCGCGAGCAGCGGTTCAAGATGGAAGACACGATGAACGCTGCCCGGCTGGAGTACACCGAAAACGGCGTGCTCAACATGGCGCAGCGCCGCTGTGACGTGGTGAAAATCTCCCTCAGCAGTGCGGTCCTGGCGCTGATGACCCAGTACAGCCTTCCCAAGCAGTTCTACCTCGACATTCCCGACGCACGCATCATGAAGGTCGGCTGCGTTCTCATGCGCGTCAACCCCAACAACACGATCGACGTGCGCTTCCTGCGTCTGCTGACGCCGAAGGAGCTGAACCGGATCTTTGTCTTCTCGACCCACCCCAACCACCGCGACCGGACCCTCGACGTCCGGGCCTGGTAGACGGGAAAAGGCAGGCTCAGCCCTCTGCTGTCGATCACTCCGCCATGCCGCTCTGCGTCCGATTGAGCGCCGGTACCCCGTTCTGTACAATCATCGCAGGCGAGACGGTTCGGAGAGTGCTGATGAAAACCCCTACGAAAAATGCGGATGACACAGATCTCGTGACATCGGACGCGGCTGCCAAAACGGATCAGCCCGTTCCCTTCCACGCGCAACGACATCAGGCCGAAGTGTCATTGATGGTGCGTCCGGATGCAGGGTTCAGGGCAAAGGCCGAGATCACCAATGGCGGGCTGCTTTCCGTCGCCGTACTCGTCTCCGGCATACTCCTCTCGACCGCCGTGCTCGTGCACGTCGCCGTCGGGGATCGCAGGCCTAGCCGCTTTCCGTGGCGGTCAACGCGGTAGCAGTAGCTCAAAGCACGCATTGTGCAAGCGCCTACCAGACGATCGGGCTGCCGTCATAGGCAAGGAAAGATCCGGTCAGGCTGCGGTCCAGCCCGTCCAGCGTCCGGAGCATGGAACGTCCGGCAGCGTCGGGCTCGGTTACGTCATGGTTCTTTGCATAGCGGGACGAGAAAGACGTGGCGACGGTGCCGGGGTGCATCGCAACGATAACGCTGTCGGCATGCGTTCGCCCGATCTCGATGGATGCCGTCCTGACAATCTGGTTGAGGGCCGCCTTCGACGAACGGTAGGATATCCAGCCGCCCAGCCGGTTGTCTCCGATCGAGCCGACGCGGGCGGACAGAAAGGCCGCAAGGGTGCGTCCGCGTCGGTCGAGCAGGGGCAGGAAATGCTTGGCGACGATCGCCGGCCCCACCGCGTTGATCCGGAACGTGTCCAGCATGACGTCCGGCGAGATCTGCCGCAGGGTCTTCTCCGGCCCGGCCTCGCCTGCGGTCAATATGCCGGTGGCGCAGATCAGCAGATGGATGGGCTCCCCCGCAACCGCTGCTGCAGTTCGCTCGACGGAGGCTTCGTCGGTAATGTCGAACCCGTCGTCGCGCCGGCTGATGGCAAGCAACTCGCCCAGGCGCGGGTCATCCTTCACAATTCGGCAAAACGCCGAGCCGATGCCGCCGCTCGACCCGAGCACGACGGCTCGGTATCCGTCGGGCAGCGACGAGAAGCCCGACCATGGGGTTGCATCCGCCGGATCGTCCATGAAACCGCTCCCATCGAGATCGG
Source organism: Hyphomicrobiales bacterium (assembly GCA_900469345.1). Classification (GTDB taxonomy): domain Bacteria; phylum Pseudomonadota; class Alphaproteobacteria; order Rhizobiales; family Rhizobiaceae; genus Neorhizobium. Next base: position 104,110 of record UBWZ01000008.1, read on the forward strand.
ACCGGTCTGCACGGGCCTGTCAGAAAAACACGCTCGCACCTTCGTCCGCATAGCCGACATTACGGCGGAAGGGGGCAAACAGTTCACGGCCCATGCCGAATTCGTTGTCGGTAAGGTCGGCAGTTGCCGGCGCCCGCGCAGCCAGTTCCGCCGCATCGACCAACACCTCGACCGTGCCAGACACGGCATCCAGCCGGAGCATGTCGCCGTCCAGGATTCGGGCGATCGGACCGCCGTCATAGGCTTCCGGCGTCAGGTGGATGGCGGCGGGGACCTTGCCGGACGCGCCGGACATGCGGCCGTCCGTGACAAGCGCCACCTTGAAGCCGCGATCCTGCAGCACGCCGAGAGCCGGGGTCAGCCGGTGCAGTTCCGGCATGCCGTTCGCCTTCGGTCCCTGGAAGCGAACCACCGCGATAAAATCCTTGTTGAGATCGCCACGCTTGAACGCATCCTGCAGCTCCTGCTGGCCGTGGAACACGACTGCCGGCGCCTCGATCACATGCCGTTCGGGCTTGACGGCGGAGATCTTGATGACGCCCTTGCCGAGATTGCCCGTCAGCATCTTCAGGCCGCCGGTCGACTGGAAGGGCGCATCGACCTTGGTCAGCACCTTGGGGTCGCCGCTCTCGTCCGGCACCGGTTCGCGGTAGACCTGGCCCGCGGCGTCGAGCTTCGCTTCCACGGTATAGGCCTGCAGGCCTTGGCCGAAGACGGTGCGGACGTCGTCATGCACGAGACCCTCGCGCAGCAGCTGCTTGATGAGGAAGCCCATGCCGCCCGCCGCATGAAAGTGGTTCACGTCGGCGAGCCCGTTCGGGTAGACGCGCGCCAAAAGCGGCACCACGTCGGAAAGCTCGGAAATATCCTGCCAGGTGAGCGTGATGCCCGCCGCCCGCGCCATCGCCACCAGATGCAGCGTATGGTTGGTCGAGCCGCCCGTCGCATGCAGGCCGACCACACCGTTGACGATCGAGCGCTCGTCGATCATCTCGCCTGCCGGCGTAAATTCGTTGCCGAGCGCCGTGATCGCCATCGCCCGCTTTGCCGCCTCGCGCGTCAGCGCATCGCGCAGTGTCGTGCCCGGGTTGACGAAGGAAGCACCCGGCAGGTGGAAGCCCATGATCTCCATCAGCATCTGGTTGGAGTTCGCGGTGCCGTAAAAGGTGCAGGTGCCCGGACCGTGATAGGACTTTGATTCCGCCTCCAGCAGTTCGGCGCGTCCGACCTTGCCTTCCGCATAGAGCTGACGGATGCGGGACTTCTCGTCATTCGGCAGGCCGGTTGTCATCGGTCCGGCGGGAATGAAGATCGAGGGCAGGTGACCGAAGGCGAGGGCCGCGATCACCAGGCCGGGAACGATCTTGTCGCAGATGCCGAGAAACACGGCCGCATCGAACATGTTGTGGGACAGTCCGATACCGGCCGCCATGGCGATCGCATCGCGCGAAAAGAGCGACAGCTCCATGCCCGGCTGCCCTTGCGTGACGCCGTCGCACATGGCGGGAACACCGCCTGCCACCTGCGCCACGCCGCCTGCCTGGCGCGCCGCCTCGCGGATGATCGCCGGGTAGGTCTCGTAGGGCTGGTGGGCCGAAAGCATGTCGTTATAGGCGGTGATGATGCCGAGATTGGCGACGATGTCGCCCGCAAGCGCATCCTTCTCGGCGGGGGAACAGACCGCAAAGCCGTGGGCAAGGTTGCCGCAGGAGAGCGTCGAGCGGTGCGGGCCCTTGGCCGCGGCCCGGCGCACGCGGTCGATATATGCTTCGCGCTGCGGCTTGGAGCGTTCGACGATGCGGGCGGTGATTGCCTCGATGGTGGAATGGGCGGCCATGGTCTATCCTCTCTGGCAAATCCCGGCGGGAAAGTCAGACCACCGGGATTGTGCGTGATGAAAATCTGGCGCGCCATGCGCCCTGGCTGTGGGCGCCCCTATGGCGCCCAGTAGATCTCGACTGGCGAGGGCGCGCGGTTGAGCACGGCGCGGATCGGCATGTCCGTTTCGTCCGAACCGGCCTGGGCCTGTTCGAGCACGTCCTTCTTGCCCTGTCCCTCGATGTGGACGACCAGCAAGCCGGCATCGCCGAGGCTTGCAAAAGAGAACGTCAGGCGCTCCTCGCCGGCACCTTCAGCTTCCATGGTCAGCACGCCGCGCGGTCCCGAAAGATCGAGCGCCTCGCGGAGATGGTTGCCCCTCGGGAAGAAGGATGCCGTGTGTCCGTCGCCGCCCATGCCGAGGATTGCGACGTCGAACGGGCGGCCGATGCCGGCCGTCTTTTCGGTGGCGATCTTCGCGGCGTCTTCGATGGAGGCAGCCTCGTAGTAGAGCGGCAGGAAAACGGCCTTCGCAGCCTTGTCCTTGAGCAGATGGGTCGCGACCAGCAGGTGGTTGGACCGCGGATTGTCGGCGGGCACGAAGCGCTCGTCGACAAGCGTTACCGTGACCTTGCTCCAGTCGATATCGCGCGCCGAAAGAACGTCGAAGAAACGCTTCGGCGTCGAGCCGCCGGACACTGCAAGGGAAGCCGTGCCGCGCTGAGCGATCGCATCCGAAAGCCGCGTCGCGACGGCATCCGCCAGACCGGAGGCGAGGGCGCCCGCATCGGGAAATTCATGCAGGTTTGCCGTCATGGTCTCAGCCTTCATGCCAGGTGCGGCCGTCGCGCTCGATGAGAGCGATAGCCTGGCTTGGTCCCCAGGTGCCGGCCGTGTAGCCCTGAGCGACCTGACCGGTTGACTCCCACCCTTTGAGGATCGGATCGACCCAGCGCCATGCAGCTTCCACTTCGTCGCGGCGCATAAACAGCGTCTGGTTGGAGCGGATCGTGTCCATCAGCAGGCGCTCGTAGGCGTCCGGGCTGCGCACGTTGAAGGCCTGCGCAAAGCTCATGTCCAGCGACACGTTGCGCAGGCGCATGCCGCCTGGACCCGGGTCCTTGATCATCAGCGACTGCTTGACGCCTTCGTCGGGCTGCAGGCGGATGATCAGCTGGTTGGCGGAAATGCGGCCGGCAGCATTGTCGAAGATGTTGTGCGGCACCTGCTTGAAGGTGATGACGATTTCCGACATGCGCGATGCAAGCCGCTTTCCGGTGCGGATGTAGAAGGGAACCCCCGCCCAGCGCCAGTTGCCGATCTCGGCCTTGATGGCGACGAAGGTCTCGGTGTTGGAAACCCCGCCCTCCAATTCGTCGAGATAGCCCTTGACCGGGCCTCCGGCGGAGGCGCCTGCGCGGTACTGGCCGCGCACCGTCATCTGTTCGCAATTGGCTTCGGTGATCGGCTTCAGCGCCCGCAGCACCTTCAGCTTTTCGTCGCGCACCGCCTCCGAGTTCATCGAGGAAGGCACTTCCATGGCGACCAGGCAGACGAGCTGCATGATGTGGTTCTGGACCATGTCGCGCAACGCACCGGCCGTGTCGTAGTAGCCGGCACGGCCTTCAAGCCCGACCGATTCGCCGACGGTGATCTGCACGTGGTCGATATGGTCGGCGTTCCAGAGCGGCTCGTAGAGCGCGTTGGCAAACCGCAGCGCCATCAGGTTCTGCACGGTCTCTTTGCCGAGATAGTGATCGATGCGGTAGATCTGTTCTTCGCTGAAGACCCGGCCGATCGTGTCGTTGAGCTCCAGCGCCGAGGCGAGGTCGCGACCGATCGGCTTCTCGACCACGATGCGGGTCGATTTGGTGATCATCTTGTGATCGCGGATCTTTTCCGAGATGGCTCCGAAGATACCCGGTGCGACGGCAAGATAGAAGACGCGGATGCGTTCCTCGCCGTCGTCGAGCAGCGTCTTCAGCCCGTCCCAGCCCTGGTCGGACTTGGCGTCGACCGAAACGTAGTAGATGCGCTGGCAGAACTTCTGCACTTCCGCTTCGTCGTATTCGCCCTGCTTCAGGTGCTCTTTCAGCGCTTCCTCGGCAAACTTGCGATAGTCCTCGTGCGAGAGGGTGCTGCGCGAGGCGCCGATGATGCGGGTCGGTTCGGTGAACTGCCCTTCGATCTGCCGGTGGTAGAGAGCCGGCAGGAGCTTGCGCTCGGCAAGGTCCCCGGTGCCGCCGAAGACGACGCAATCAAATGGTTCGACTGGGATGATCTGGCTGCTCATCGCGTTTCTTTCATCTTGCATGGTTGAGGCTCTGTAATCTAATCGATTGAAAAGTGCTAGTCCGAATTGATTGTTGAAGACGCAAACGCCTCTGGCTTGTCAGATCCGGTCGCGCAAGGCGAACCAGGTCAGGGCAAGAAAGAGCAGCGGACTGCGCATGCGACGACCGCCGGGGAATGCGGGTATCTTGAGATCAGCAAGCAGGTCCAATTCTCCCGTCTTGCCCGTAACCCGGTCGGCATACAGTTTGCCGCAATAGTTTGACAGCATGACGCCATGACCGGAATAACCGCCGATCGAGGTCACGCCCGGCATCACCTCGCGTACGAAGGGCTGGCGCGGCATCGTAATGCCCACATAGCCTCCCCAGGAATGGGTGATGGGAACGGACTTCAGCGCCGGATAGGTCGAGACGATCTGGCGACGGATGGCCTCTGCCGTATCTGCAGGATCGTTGGAGGAATAGACCTCGCGGCCGCCGAACAGCAACCGGTTGTCCTTCGTCTTGCGGAAATATCGGACCACGAAGCGCGAATCGCAGACCGCCTCGTGCCCCGGAATGACATGCGGAAAGTCGTCGAGCGGCGCGGTGGCGGCAATGAAGGAGCCGATCGGCATGATATGCGCCGCCGTTACCGGCTCGAGCGCGCCGATATAGGCATTGGTCGCCAGAAGCACCCGGTCGGCGCTGACGACGCCCGATGCGGTATCGATCAGCGTCTTGCCGCCGGCCTGGCGGATCCCGGTCGCGCGCGTCATCTCGAAGAGCTGGGCACCGGCTTCGGCGGCGGCAGCGGCAAGCCCGACCAGAAGCTTCAGCGGATGGATGTGCCCCGTCCCCGTGTCGCGCACGCCGCAGTAATAGTCCCGCGTGCCGACCCGGTGCGCCGTTTCCTCTGCATCCATGAAGGTGAGGTGGGGATAACCGTAGCGCTCTGCCGCGATCTCGGCATTGGCCCGGTATTCGTGGTCATGGCCTCGCTTGTGCGACACGTTGAGCTGGCCCGGCATGTAGTCCATGTCGATGCCATGAATGTCGGCGAAATCGAGCAGATGCTGCTTGGCATTCTCCGCCATGCGGAACAGCGCCTTGGACCGCTCCAGCCCCAGGTCCTTTTCGAGGTCTTCCGGCCACCAGCGCTGGCCGGTCCCCAACTGGCCGCCATTGCGTCCCGAGGCGCCGTCGCCGAAACGACCCGCTTCGATGAGCGCAACCCGGACCCCTACCTTGGCCAGGTTTAAGGCTGCCTGCAGTCCGGTAAAGCCGCCGCCGACGATTGCCACGTCGACCGCCAGCGAGCCATCCAGCGAAGGATAGGCGGGGCGGGCCCCGACGGAGGCCTGGTACCAGGACATGCCGGGCGCGATCGGGCTCTGCCATGTGTCGGTCATGCCGGCGCTCACACGTTGAGAAGCAGGAACTCCCGCTCCCAGGGGCTAATCACCTGCATGAAGGTTTCGAACTCGCCGCGCTTCACCCCCGCATAGAGGCCGATGAATTCCGAGCTGAAGACTTCGGCAAGCGTCGCATCGGATTCCAGCAGGGAGATCGCCTCCAGGAGGCCGCGCGGCAGGTCGATATCCCCCTCGTTGGCGGAATCGCCGGTCGGCGCCGAGGGCTCGATGGCATTGCGGATGCCGATCAGGCCGCAGCCGAGCGAGGCTGCGAGCGCCAGATACGGATTGGCGTCGGAACTGGGCAGGCGGTTCTCCACGCGCCGCGCATTCGGGTCTGAGACCGGCACGCGGAATGCTGTGGTCCGGTTGTCGTAGCCCCAGGCGTTGTTGACGGGTGCCGACATGTCGGGCGTCAGGCGGCGATAGGAGTTCACGTAGGGCGCCATCATTGCGAGCGTCTTCGGCACATAGGCCTGCATGCCGCCGATGAAGTGGAAGAATTCCTTCGAGGCCGATCCGTCCGGGTTGGAAAAGATGTTCCGGCCGGTTTCGATGTCCACCACCGACTGGTGGATGTGCATGGCCGACCCCGCCTGGCCCTGCATCGGCTTGGCCATGAAGGTCGCATAGATGCCGTGCTTGAGTGCCGCTTCGCGGATCGTCCGCTTGAACATGAACACCTGGTCGGCAAGCTCCACCGGGTCTCCGTGCCGAAGATTGATCTCGAGCTGGGCCGGGCCCTCCTCGTGGATCAGCGTGTCGATCTCGAGGCCCTGTTTTTCGGAGAAGTGGTAGATGTCGTCGATCAGTTCGTCGAATTCGTTGATGCCGGCGATCGAATAGCCCTGACCGCCGAGGATCGAGCGGCCGGAGCGGCCCTTCGGGGGGTGCAGCGGATAATCCGGGTCGTCGTTCTTGGCCACCAGGTAGAATTCGATTTCCGGCGCTACCACCGGCTTCCAGCCGCGCTCGCCATACATCGCGACGATGTTTTTAAGGACGTTGCGCGGCGTGTAGCAGACAGCTTTCCCATCCGTGTCGACGATGTCGCAGATCACCTGGGCGGTCGGGTCGGTTTCCCACGGTACCACCGCAAGAGTCGAAAGATCGGGAACCAGCTTCAGGTCGCTGTCGCGCGGCTCGTAGCGGAAACTTGCGGTTTCCTCCGGATATTCGCCGGAGATGGTATGGCGGTAGATCGCCGAGGGGAGGGCGAGCGACGTGTTCGAGGTAAACTTGGATGACGGCATCATCTTGCCGCGCGGAACGCCGGCGAGGTCAGGCGTGATGCATTCGACGTCTTCGATGCCGCGAGCACGCAGCCACGCCGTGGCGTCCCGCCAGTCGGTGGCGCCCCGCAGGGAGGTCAGCGCCGGCTGACCCGAGGCCGACTTGAGGACGGGGCTCGTTGCAGGGACGGAATTGGCTTTCTTGCGCGGCATGACACATCTGGGCGAGGTTGATCGAAGCCCCATCATAGCCATGGAACAGACATTGGCGAGGGGGTCCGGCCATTGACTTTGTCTGCCGCATCGAAAAAGCAGGCTTTCTAACCAGGGAGTAGCAAGTGGCGCGCAGATATGACGTCGTGATTCTGGGCGCGGGCGCCGCCGGCATGATGTGTGCCATCCGTGCCGGCCAGCGTGGCCGAAGCGTCCTGGTGCTCGATCATGCGCGTGCCCCTGGCGAAAAGATCCGCATCTCGGGCGGCGGTCGCTGTAACTTCACCAACCTCCATACCGCGCCGCAGAACTACCTTTCGTCCAATCGCCACTTCGCGAAATCGGCTCTGGCCCGCTACACGCCTCGTGACTTCCTCGATCTGGTGGAACGCCATAATATCCCCTGGCATGAAAAGACCCTGGGACAGCTGTTCTGCGATGACAGCGCCAAAGACATCATCCGCATGCTGCTGGCCGAGATGGAGGCTGCGAGGGCAGATCTCAAGCTTCAGACGACGGTCGCGTCTGTCGCAAAGACGCTGGACGGGTTTCAGCTGGAAACCTCGATCGGTCCCGTCGGAGCGGCGTCGCTGGTCGTGGCGACCGGCGGCAAGTCCATTCCCAAGATGGGCTCGACCGGCTTTGCCTACGAGATTGCCGGCCAGTTCGGTATCGGTCTCGTCGAGACGCGGCCGGGCCTCGTGCCGCTGACGCTTGACCCGAACACGTTGCAAAAGCTGGCGCCGCTTTCCGGCATCGCCGTCCCGGCCGAACTGCGCCACGGCAAGACGTCGTTTCGGGAAGCGTTGCTGTTTACCCATCGCGGCCTGAGCGGTCCCGCGGTGCTGCAGATTTCCTCCTACTGGCGCGAGGGCGACGAGATCCGTCTCGCTCTGGAGCCGGATGTCGACATCGCGGCGGGCCTGAAGCTTGCCCGCAAGGCCAATGGCCGCCAGTCGGTGCAGACAGCCCTTGCCGCCATCCTCCCCAAGCGTCTGGCCCAGTTCTTTGCCGAAAGCCAGTCGCTCGGAGGAACGCTCGCCGATCTTCCCGACCGGGCCATCGACAAGCTAGCCGGCGTCATCGGCGGCTGGACGATCCGTCCGGCCGGATCGGAGGGCTACCGCACCGCCGAGGTCACGCTCGGCGGTATCGATACGTCGGCGCTCGATTCACGGTCGATGCAGGCCAGAGCCGTGCCGAGGCTCTATTTCATCGGCGAATGCGTCGATGTCACGGGATGGCTTGGCGGCTATAATTTTCAGTGGGCCTGGGCGTCCGGCTATGCCTGCGGCGATGCCGTCTAGGGCGGATTCAACACTTCTTAAGAGATGAGGCAGATGCTGCCTTAATGCCAGCCAATTCCTCGGGTCTATGGTTGGCAGGGCCTTTCGTGAGCGGAAGGCCATGGACGACGCGCAATGGAGATTGATTTATGTCGAACCCCCGCCGTGCCCGTGCAATCACAGTTGCCAAGGTAGACGACAGCGCCAAGCTGTTTCGGTTGCGTCTCCTGCTGCTGACACTGGGTGCGACTGCCGCCCTCCTTGCTCTTCCCACGCTGTTCTAGGCCAGCCGAGACTTCCGGTAATCATCGTTCCGCCACGGCGGCTCAACTGTGTCCGCTAGAGTGGACGCAGTGTTCGTCCAGAGCCAAAAACTGTTTTTTTGTCAAGTTCAGTAAATCTTCATATTGCAACGCGACAATTACGACCATTGTCCCGAGCGAACGAAGAGATTGCTGTTTATGAAGAAGATTCTCCCCTCCTCAATTGTTTCCCGAATAGTCATCCTGTGCCTTGCGCTGATTGCTGTTGCAGTTGTTTCGGTTGGCGGGCTTGCTTTCATGAACGTTCGTCGGGACATCATGGATACAGCCACCGGTGACACGCGCGATGCCATGCGCACCATCGCTCTCCTATGAACTGGAGCTACCTGGCGCCAAGATCGACATCAAGGACCAGCTGGTCACCCGTGTCACGCGCGGCGATGGCGCGCTCAAGGATCACGATCTCGTCGATCGGACAGCCAGCGCCATCGGCGGCGTCGCGACCGTTTTCGAAAAGCAGGGCAGCGACTACGTCCGCATTTCCACCAATGTGAAGACCGAAAAGGGCGAGCGGGCGGTTGGCACCAAGCTGGCCGCAGAGCACCCGGCACAGCCGCTCTTGGCAAAGGGACAGGCCTATTTCGGGTCGGCCGTCCTGTTCGGCAAGGATTACATGACCGGCTACCTGCCGATCACCGATGCCAGCGGCAGCGTGACCGGCGTCCTGTTCGTCGGCATCCCGATGCAGGTCTATTTTGGTCACATTGCATCGTCCGGCTACGTCATCATCGGCACCTCGCTCATCGCTCTGCTGGTGATTGCGCTGGTCAGTTTCTTTGCCATCCGGGCCCTGATCCGGCCGCTGGGCATCCTCACCAGCCGGGTGCGCGCCATGTCCGCCGGCGACAACGCGGCTCCCATTCCCTATGTCGAGCTGTCCAACGAATTCGGCAACATCGCCAAGGCGCTCGAGGTCTTCCGCGACAACGCCCTCGAAAAGCAGCAGATCGAAAGCCGCAGCGCCAAGGAGCGCTCCGAGGCCGAAGCGGAGCGTGCCCGCAACGACGTCGAAAAGCAGCATGTCGACCGTCAGATCGATCAGGCCGTGAAGGAACTCGGCGCGGCTCTCGCACGGCTGGCGCAGGGCGATCTGTCATCCACGATCGAGACGGTGTTCTCGGGTCGCCTGGAGCAGTTGCGCAACGATTTCAACGCTTCGATTGTCGGCCTGCGCGATACCCTGTCGCAGATCCGCACCAGCACGCACTCGATCCAGAGGAGCAGCTCGGAGCTCAGCCAGTCCTCGAACGAACTGTCGCGTCGGACAGAATCCCAGGCCGCTTCGCTCGAGGAGACGGCGGCAGCGGTCGATGAGATCACGGTGACCGTGCGCTCCTCCGCCGACCGTGCACGGGAAGCCAATGACGCCGTCAGCTCCACCAAGAAGAGCGCCGACAGCTCCGGCATCGTCGTCAAGAACGCCGTCGAAGCCATGAGCCGCATCGAAGAGGCGTCGCAGAAGATCGAACTCATCATCGAGGTCATCGACGAAATCGCCTTCCAGACCAATCTTCTGGCGTTGAATGCCGGCATCGAGGCGGCCCGGGCTGGCGAAGCCGGCAAGGGCTTTGCCGTCGTCGCGCAGGAAGTGCGGGAACTGGCACAGCGCTCCGCCGGTGCCGCCAAGGAAATCAAGGACCTCATCAACCAGTCGAGCCATGAGGTCAGCGTCGGCGCGTCGCTGGTGCAACAGGCCGGCAGGGTGCTTGCCTCGATCAGCGAGGAAATCACCGCCATCAGCCATCATGTGGATACCATCGCCACGGCCAGCCAGGACCAGTCGGCCGCCCTGCAGGACATCAACGGCTCGGTCAACCGGATGGATCAGATGACCCAGCAGAACGGTGCCATGGTGGGTGAGACCAGCGAAGCCAGCCGCCGCCTAGCCGGCGAGGCGGATGCCCTCCTGGCGCTCGTCCAGCGCTTCAGCATCGAAGGCAACCGGCAGGGTCGCCCGCAGGCAGCCCGCGCCGCCTGACGCACGTCAAAAGACACCTGTCTTCAAAAGCACAGCTGGCGGTCCGCCGTCAGCTGTGCTTTTTTGCATTGCAGCGCAATCGCGGCACTGCTTCTCTCTTGTGAGGGGGAACATTCCTTTCTAGTCTCGTTTCGTAAAACGAGGAAAAGACGCGCGGCTGCACGGCTGCGTAGAAAAAGGTGGAACAGGAGATATCATGAGAAGCCGTTTGCTCAGCCTTGCTGCTTTTGTCGCCTCAGCCGTGATTGCGGGATCCGCCGTCGCGCAGGAAAAGCAGGTCCACGTCTACAACTGGTCGGACTATATCGACGAATCCATTTTGGCGGATTTCACCAAGGAAACCGGCATCAAGGTCGTCTACGACGTCTTTGACAGCAACGACATCCTGGAGACGAAGCTGCTCGCGGGTGGATCGGGTTACGACGTCGTGGTGCCGACGGGGCCGTTCCTTGCCCGCCAGATCCAGGCCGGCGTCTTCCAGAAGCTCGACAAGTCCAAGCTTCCCAACCTCTCCAACATGTGGCCGCAGGTTACCGAACGTCTGGCGAAATACGATCCCGGCAATCAGTATGCCGTCAACTATATGTGGGGCACGACCGGGATCGGCTACAATGTCGACAAGGTCAAGAAGGCCCTTGGTGACACGCCGATCGACAGCTGGGACGTCCTGTTCAAGCCGGAAAACGCCAAGAAGCTCAAGTCCTGCGGCATCAACATTCTCGATGCCTCCGACGAGACGTTCGCGATTGCCATGAACTATGTCGGCAAGAATCCCGACAGCAAGGAAACCAAGGATCTGGAAGCGGGCGGCAAGGTCTATTCGGCAATCCGTCCCTATGCCAAGACATTCAACTCCTCCGCCTACATCGATGACCTCGCCAACGGCGACGTCTGCATCACCATCGGCTGGTCCGGTGACGTGCTGCAGGCGAAGAACCGCGCTGCCGAAGCCAAGAATGGTGTCAACATCGAGTTCGTGATCCCCAAGGAAGGCACCTACATGTGGTTCGACAACCTTGCCATCCCGGCGGATGCCAAGAACGTCGACGAAGCGCATGCGTTCATCAACTACCTGATGAAGCCGGAAGTCATCGCCAAGGCATCGAACTACGTGCAGTATGCCAATGGCAACCTGGCGTCGCAGAAGTTCATCGACAAGGAAATCATGGAAAATCCTTCGGTCTACCCGAGCGAAGAGGTCACGAAGAAGCTCTTCACAATCTCTCCCTACGGACCCAAGGAGCAACGCGTGCTGAACCGGGTCTGGACCCAGCTCAAGACCGGAAGCTGATTTTGAAGGGGCAGGTGGAAACATCTGCCCCGTTTGTTTAACCTGATTTGAGACGGCTGGGGGCGGCGGGATGGCGAAGACACTAGGACCGGTAAAGCGCAAGTTCTCTCCCTGGACCGACCCGTCGGCCGTACCGTTCATCCGTTTCGAAAACATCACCAAGCGCTTCGGCACCTTCACCGCCGTCGACAACCTGACGCTCGACATCTACGAGCGCGAATTCTTTTCGCTGCTCGGACCGTCCGGCTGCGGCAAGACGACCCTGATGCGCATGCTCGCCGGTTTCGAGGAGCCGACCGAGGGGCGCATCCTGCTCCAGGGAAAGGACATCCGGGGAGTGCCGCCCTATCGGCGGCCGACGAACATGATGTTCCAGAGCTACGCTCTGTTCCCCCACATGACGGTCGAGAAGAACGTCGCCTTCGGGCTCGAGCAGGACAAGCTGCCGAAGGGCGAGATCGCCGCCCGCGTCGAGGAAATGCTCAAGCTGGTCAAGCTCGAGGATTTTGCCAGGCGCAAGCCCAACCAGCTGTCGGGCGGGCAAAGGCAGCGCGTCGCGCTGGCCCGCTCGCTCGCCAAGCGGCCACAGGTTCTCCTCTTGGACGAGCCGCTCGGCGCGCTGGACAAGAAGCTGCGCGAAGAGACCCAGTTCGAGCTGATGGACATCCAGACCAATCTGGGACTGACCTTCCTGATCGTCACGCACGACCAGGAAGAGGCGATGACGGTCTCCGACCGGATTGCGGTGATGGACAAGGGTGTCATCGTCCAGGTCGCGACCCCGGCCGAAATCTACGAGGCGCCGAACAGCCGCTATGTCGCGGACTTCATCGGCGACATCAACATCATGGAAGGCACGGTCGCGGCAACGCAGAGCGCGCTTGGCGCTCACGGCACGATCCGGATCGAATGCGATGGCGTTTCGGTGTCGGTCGACCAGGAATGCCAGGCAGCCGTCGGCGACAAGGTGGCCTTTGCCGTGCGGCCGGAAAAGGTGCGCATCTCTCCGGACAAGCCGGTCGATAGCGCCGTCAATGCCGTGCATGGCGAGGTCTGGGACATCGGCTATCTCGGCGACTTTTCGGTCTTCATCGTCAAGCTGGACGACGGCCGCGTGATGCGGGCCGCGCAGGCGAACGTGTCGCGCCTCGTCGATCGGCCGATTACCTTCGGCGACATGGTCTGGCTCACCTGGCCGCTCGATGCCGGCCTCGTGCTGACGCGGTGAGGTGAGACAATGGCGGTTGCTCAGAATTCAGACGGGCAGGGGAAAGGCGGTCTCGGCCGCGTGTTCGTCGTTGCACTTCCCTATCTGTGGCTGGTGCTCTTCTTCGTGGCGCCGTTCTTCATCATCTTCAAGATCTCCCTGTCCGACACAGCCATCGCCCTGCCGCCCTACACCCCGGTGTTCGAGGGTTTTGGCGCCATTCAGGACTTCGTCTCCCAGCTGGACATCGAGAATTATATCTTCCTGACGGATGATCCGCTCTACGTGAAGGCGTATCTGTCGTCGCTGCGGATTGCGGCGATTTCCACCATGCTGCTGCTCCTGATCGGCTATCCGATCGCGCTTGCGATGGCCCGGGCCTCCGCCTCGATCCGTCCGACGCTCGTCATGATGGTCATCCTGCCGTTCTGGACGTCGTTCCTGATCCGCGTCTATGCATGGATCGGCATCCTCAAGCCGGACGGTCTGCTGACCCTGCTCTTGCAGGCTGTCGGGCTGATGGGCCCCGAAGACCAGGTTCAGATCTTCCGCACCGATACGGCGGTTTTCATCGGTATCGTCTACTCCTACCTGCCGTTCATGGTCCTGCCGCTCTATGCGGCTTTGGAGAAAATGGACAACACGCTGCTTGAGGCGGCCAACGATCTCGGCTGCCCGCCGCTCAAGGCCTTCTGGCGGATTACCTTCCCTCTTTCCTTGCCGGGCGTCATCGCCGGCTCGATGATCTGCTTCATCCCCATCACCGGCGAGTTCGTCATCCCCGATCTGCTCGGCGGCGCCGACACGCTGATGATCGGCAAGACGCTGTGGACGGAGTTCTTCGGAAACCGCGACTGGCCGCTCGCCTCCGCGGTGGCCGTGATCCTCCTCATCCTCCTCGTCATCCCCATCATGATCTTCCAGAACCAGCAGAAGAAGGTGGCGTAAGATGAAGTCGTCCCGCTTTGACGCCACGGTGCTGACGCTCGGTTTTGCTTTCCTTTACATCCCGATCGTCATTCTGATCATCTACTCTTTTAACGCGTCACGCCTCGTCACGGTCTGGGGCGGGTTTTCCCTGCACTGGTACCAGACCATGTGGTCGAACCAGGGGCTCATGGATGCGGCCTGGGTCACGGCCCGCGTCGGCCTGCTCAGCGCGACGCTCGGCACGGTGCTCGGCACCATGGCGGCGATGGCCCTGGTGCGCTACGGCCGGTTTCCGGGCCGGATGCTGTTTTCCGGCATGATCTACGCGCCGCTGGTCATGCCGGAGGTGATCACCGGCCTGTCCATGCTTCTGCTGTTCGTCGCACTCGGCGTGGATCGCGGCTTCTGGACGGTGGTGGTCGCCCACACGACCTTCACCATGTGCTACGTCGCCATCGTGGTGCAGTCCCGGCTGTTGACCTTTGATCGCAGTCTGGAAGAGGCGGCGCTCGATCTCGGCTGCCCGCCGGTCAAGACCTTCTTCCGCATCACTCTGCCGCTGATCTTTCCCGCCGTGATCGCCGGCTGGATGCTTGCCTTCACGCTGTCGCTGGACGACCTGGTGATCGCGAGCTTCACCACGGGCCCTGGCGCCACCACCCTGCCGATCAAGATCTATTCGCAGGTGAGGCTTGGCGTGACGCCCGAGATCAATGCCATCTGCACCATCCTCATCGGCCTGGTGACGATCGGCGTCATCATTGCCTCGCTCAACACCAAGCGTGCGGAACTGCGCCGGGTGCACGACGAACACATGGCGTTGCGCACGCCGTCGTGACCGCGGCTATTCGAGGGGCTTCGTCTGGGCGGCAGGCTGCGGCAGCGGCCAGATCACAGGATCCGGCCAGGAGCCGCCGATGAAGAACCCTGTCGCGGCGGTCGCGTCTGCCGTAAACGGATGGAAGGTCGAGGACAGCGCCAGGCTGTTGTTGACATAGGGAACGACGCCCGCGAGCTGGATGGTCTCGCTGGATGTGGTGATCCGCCCGTCGCGAATTTCCGCCGAGCCCTCCGCAAGATCGGCGGAGACCTCCACGGACTGGAAGGCGAGCGAGCCGTTGGCGGCTTCGCTGAGCGGAAAATAGGGTCGCCGCACCGACAGCTCGCGCATGGCGGCAAGGTCGACGCCGGACAGCGTTCCGGGGCCGCTGGTGAAATGCACGCTGCCCCGCGCATTGCGCCAGGCGGCAGGCGTCAACGGCTTGCCGACGTCAAGGGCAACCTCCAGCGAGCCGGTCGCCGCGGGAAGCGGGCCTTTTGCTCCCAGCGTCTTGAAGATCGCGCCGAAATCGGAGTCATGGACCATCAGCCTAAGGCCAAGCGCACCGGCCGCGCCATCCTTGATCGTGGCGATCCGGCCCGTCAGGCGGCCGGATTCGAAGGTGCTGTCGAGAATGTCGAGGCGGCTCTGGTCGCCGGTGTTCATGATCCCGACCGCCAGCTCGTCGAGCTCGAAGGGGCCGAGCGTTGCGCGTTTCGCCGATAGCCTCACATCGAGTTCCACCCGGTCGCGCAGGCGCTGCGCATCGCCGCCCTCGTCGATCATCACCGGTCCGAGCGTACGCAGCAGCGGCAGGAAATCGACGCTGCCGATCGCAAGCGTGCCGGTCAGACGCGGCCGTTTCCCTTCCTGCCGGGTGAGGTCGAGAATACCCTGTGCATCGGCGCCATTCAGCTCCAGCGCCAGGTTTTCAAACCGGAGTGCGCCTTCGCTGCTGATCAGCTGCGCCTGCAGCGAAAAGGTCTGGAGATCGGCGGCGACGCCCGCCTCGATCCCAGCCCATGTCAGGAATGCCGGCACATCCGTGGTCGAGAGGCTGGTGTCGCCGGAAAACAGGCCCGGGGATGCAAGGTCGGCCACCCCTTGAAAGCTTCCGCTGAACAGGTCTGATCTCAGATCGACGGCGGCTTTTGCTTTTCGCCCCGAAAAAAGCAGAAGCGGTTGTGGCGTACCGATGTCAAGATCGAGCGGTCTGCCTCGAAAGGTGGCTTTTGCCTGCAGGCGCATGCCCCGAGACAGCGAGGGCCAGTCGAGGCTTCCCTCGATGCCCTCCAGGCGCACCCGCTTTCCGTCCTGGAGATTGGTGACCTCCAGCACGCTGCCGCGGATCTGCACGTCGCCGATCTCCGCATCGGACCCGGCATCGAGGATCTGCTGGTCGCCGCTTGCCGCGACGTTCTGCACGGCCTTGCTCAACAGGCCGCTATTGGCCCAGTCCAGCCGGCCATCCGTCTCTCTGACGACGAAGATCTCTGCGCCGGTCAGCCGGAAATCCTTGAATTGCGGATCTCCGCGAAGCGCCTGCAGCAGGTCGAATCCCGCTGAAAGTCGCTCCACATGGCCGAGCACGCGGTCGTTGCCATCCTCCATCGTCCGGCGGATCGTCACGCCGCGAAGGGTGATGCGCGGCTTTGGCCAAAAACGGATGTCGGTCGGCCCGGCGATGCTGACGCTATGGCCGGTCCAGCGCGCGACGGCCCTTTCCATGCTCTGCCGAACCACCGATGAGGAGATCAGGCTCGGTGCCACGACCTGGAAGACGGCAAAGAGCGCCAGGACGATGGCAGTGCCGACGATCACGCGCCGCCAACCCCGTCCGAGGGGGTGCCGGAGCTTTTGCCAAAGATTTCCTGATCCAGAGGTCAACATGGCTGAGGCGATATAGGAAATGAAGGGGTCGCGCAAATGGGCGATGCACGGTCGCGTGCCCGCTTTTTCTAACGACAATCGTGATGCTATACACACCATGAAGAGGGGATTGACGGTCACCGGGAGGCCCTGTCCGCAATCCTCCTCTGGCGTGCGCAGATCTTCGGGAGGAATTGCATGGGAAATGAACAGCCGCTGTGGGCTCCGTCTGCGCAAGCGTGCGAACGGACGCCGCTCTACCATTTCATGGACTGGTGCGCGCAGCGCTACGGGCAAAGCTTCGCCGGCTACGACGCCTTCTACCAGTGGTCGGTCGATCAGCGTGCTGACTTCTGGTCCGGCATCTGGGAGTTCTGCGGCGTAAGGGGAGAGCGCGGCGAGACCCTGCTCGTCGATGGCGATGATATGCTCCGCGCCCGGTTCTTTCCCGAGGCACGCCTGAACTTCGCACAGAACCTTCTGGCGGAATCGGGCGATGGCGACGCGATCGTCTTTCGCGGCGAGGACAAGGTCCGCGACCGATGGTCCTGGGAACGCCTGCGGTCGGAGGTGTCGCGCTTGCAGCAGGCGTTCCGCGCCATGGGCATCGTTGCCGGGGACCGGATTGCGGCGATGATGCCCAACATGCCGGAAACCGTAGCCTGCATGCTGGCGGCGGCCTCGCTCGGCGCCATCTGGTCATCCTGTTCTCCCGATTTCGGCGAACAGGGCGTGCTCGACCGGTTCGGCCAGATCGCGCCGAAACTCTTTATCGTCTGCGACGGCTACTGGTATAACGGCAAACGGCAGGATGTCGCCGCCAAGGTTCGGGCCGTGGCATCGGTGCTCGCAACGCCCGTCCTCGTCGTGCCCTATGCCGGCGATGCGCCTGCGCTCTCTGACTCGCTTGCCGATGGCCGCACGCTTGCTTCCTTCGTGGAGCCCTTTGAGGCGACGACACTGCACTTCGAGCAACTGCCGTTTTCGCATCCGCTCTACATCCTGTTCTCCTCCGGCACCACCGGCGTGCCCAAATGCATCGTCCATTCCGCAGGCGGCACGCTTCTGCAGCATCTCAAGGAACACCGGCTGCATTGCAGCCTGGAAGAGGGCGAAAAGCTCTTCTACTTCACGACCTGCGGCTGGATGATGTGGAACTGGCTGGTCTCGGGGCTCGCCGTCGGGGCGACGCTGTGCCTTTACGACGGCTCTCCCTTTGCGCCTGATGGCAATGTCCTCTTCGATTACGCGCAGGATGAAGGCATCGCCGTGTTCGGCACATCCGCGAAATATCTCGATGCGCTGCGCAAGAGCGGCATCGTCCCGCGGCAGAGCCATGTGCTTCCCGTGCTGCGGATGATGGCCTCTACCGGTTCCCCCCTGTCGCCGGAGAGCTTTTCCTTCGTCTATGACGGCATCAAGAGCGATCTTCACCTTGCCTCGATCTCCGGCGGCACCGACATCGTCTCGTGCTTCGTGCTTGGCAACCCCTTGAAGCCGGTGTGGCGCGGCGAGATCCAGGGACCCGGCCTCGGACTGGCCGTCGACGTCTGGAGCGACGAAGGGAAACCGGTGCGAGCCGAAAAGGGCGAACTGGTCTGCACAATGGCCTTTCCCTCCATGCCGGTAATGTTCTGGAACGACCCGGACGGCAGCAAATACCGCGCCGCCTATTTCGATCGCTTCCCGAATGTCTGGTGCCATGGCGATTTTGCCGAATGGACCGCGCATGGCGGCATCGTCATCCATGGACGTTCAGACGCCACCCTCAATCCCGGCGGCGTCCGGATCGGCACGGCCGAGATCTACAACCAGGTGGAACAGATGCCGGAGGTCGCCGAAGCGATCTGCATCGGCCAGGATTGGGATGACGACGTGCGCGTCGTGCTGTTCGTGCGCCTGGCCGAACGCCTGAAGCTGGACGACGCGCTGCGGCAATCGATCCGCACCCGCATCCGTTCGGGCGCCTCGCCGAGGCACGTGCCCGCCAAGATTGTCCAGGTCGCCGATATTCCGCGCACCAAGTCCGGCAAGATCGTCGAACTGGCGGTTCGCGACGTCGTCCACGGACGGCTGGTCAAAAACAAGGAGGCGCTTGCCAATCCGGAGGCGCTGGATCTGTTCAGGAACCTGCCCGAGCTTAACGAAGGATGACGGCCCGGCGCCGGCTGCTCCATTCCGGGGCGTGCGGACTTGCGCAAACGCAAGAGCTCCGGGCTGTTTACGCCTTGTTAACCGGATGTGCTCAAAACTGGCGCCACTTGGACGGATCTCGTGTAGGGGAAGCATGAAGCCGAGAGCTTCCTCGGACATGATGTCTTCACCAATTCGTTGAACAGCATTGAATTTGAAAAGGCAGCCCGAGGCTGCCTTTCTTTTAGCGGTCGCCGCCTGCGCCTGTACGCGCCGCCGCTTACGCCCTAGTTCGCCAGCACCCGCTGCGGCGGGAAAGTGATCTCGACCAGCGTTCCCTCGTTCGGCGCGGAACTGATCGAGAAGCTGGCGCGGTTGGCGTCGACCATCGCTTTCGTCAGCGGCAGGCCAAGCCCCGTGCCGTCGCCGCGCTTGCGCGCCGTTCCGGCCACCTGGCGGAAGGGCTTCATCGCCAGTTCCAGCTCGGCGCGCGTCATTCCGATGCCGGTGTCGCGAATGCGCAGTGCTACCGTTCCATTCGCATCGTAGGCCGTGGACACTACGATCTGGCCGCCTGAAGGGGTGAACCGGATGGCGTTGGACAGGATGTTGAGGACGATCTGCTTGATCGAGCGGATGTCCGCGACCACCGGCGGCACCGAGTTCGACAGCGCAGTGCGGATGATCACCCGCTGGTTGTTGGCCTGAGGCTGCACCAGCGACACCGCCTCCGAAACCGTCTCGTTCAGGCCGACGGCGATGAAATCCAGCTCCATCTCGCCGGCCTCGATCTTTGAGATGTCGAGCAGGTCGTTGACAATGTCGAGCACATGTCGCCCGGAGCGGTTTATGTCGTTGGCGTATTCGATGTAGCGCGGATGGCCGATCGGGCCGAAGCGCTCGCTGGCCATCATGTCGGCAAAGCCGATGATGGCATTGAGGGGGGTGCGGATTTCGTGGCTGACATGCGCCAGGAAATCGCTCTTGTGGGCATTCGCCGTCTCGGCCGCCCGCTTGGCGGTGCGCAGCTCTTCCTCGGTGCGCTTCCACTGGGTGATGTCGCGGATGACGGCACAATAGCCATTGGACGAGGTGAGCTTGCCGATGGTCATGAACAGGGGCAGAAACCCGCCCGAGGCTTCCCGTCCGATCACCTCGCGTCCGTCATTGAGGACGCTGGCCACGCCATGGCCGGCAAGCCCGGCGAGGTAATCGACGATCGCCTTCTGGCTTTCATGGGCAAACAGCACCACGAACGGCCGGCCGTTGATCTCTTCGTTGTCGTAGTTGAACAGGCCGCTCGCCGCCCGGTTCATCGACCGGATCTCGCCGGTGTCGTCGATGATCACGACGCCGTCCGTGGCGGTTTCGAGGATGGCGCGCAACTCTTCCACTTCAACCTGCAGCCGCGCCGTCTGATCGGCCCGGCGGGCGGGCACCGGCATGGCCGCAGCGTCGCTGCCGTCTCCGGGTTCGGTCGGCGCCGTCTGGGCTGCCGGCGAGACGGGCATCAGCGCCAGCATCAAGGCGGTGGCATCGCCCCAGCGGACCGACTGGAGGCGCGCCGAAACGGGGATGATCTCGTCGTTGGCGCGCACCACCACCATGCCGCTCGCTTCCGTCGTCTTGTCCTCAAGATCCTGCCGCTGCAGCAGCGCGTCCAGGCCGCCGACCTCTGACAGTTCCTCGATGCTTGCGTAGCCGGTGAGCTTCAGGAATTCCGGATTGCCATGGATCAGGTGATCGCCGTTGTGGACCAGCAGCGCGACCGGCATCTGGTCGATGATATCCGGAGATAGCCCGATCCGTTCCCGCACCGGTATCATCTGGCTGAGGAGCTGAAGGTCCGAAAGGCTTTCTTGTGCTTCAGCTTGAACTTCGTCCTGCGCGTCTGCTTCGGCTTCGATGGGCGCGTCCGGAGCCGCCGTCTGACGGCCGGCCTCGACGTCTTCGCCGGCAGGCTCGGCCTCAGTATCAGCTGCGGCCGAAGAAACGCCCGAAACGTCGGCTGCCGGCTCTTCGAAAACCTCGTCCGCGGTCACCGCGTCTTCGGCAGCCTCAGGGGTGGCAGGCACCGCCGGTTGCTCGACGTCTGTCGCCACGGCGTCGTCATGCGCTGGCGGTTCGTCCTGCAGCTCTGCCTCCATACTCTCGCCGGATGCAAAGCCATCCTGCTGTGCGGTTTCGAGCGGCTTGTCGTCGTGGTCGGCGTCGGGTTGCTCGGCAAGCGATGCCAGAGGGGCGGCAGGATCGGCCGCCTTATCCGTCGCCGGCTCGTCATCGCGTCCGATGAACCGGTCGAGCTGCCGGGCGATCTCGCGAAACGCAGCCTGTTCGCCCGGCGACAGTCGCGAGCGATGTTCTTCGAGCTGGATGATCTTGTCGGAGTAGCGCCGGCCGGCCGTCGGCACGAGCCGCAGTGCCGGGCGCTCTCCCGCCGGCCAATCGAGACCCTCGATGGTGGCATCTCCGGCCGATGCTGCAGGCGAGGCAGGCTCTGCGGAAGCCTCGTCGTCCCCGACGCTCTCCCCGGCGGGTTCCGAAGTGTCCGTTTCCGGCTGGTCGTCGGCGGCGGCCTGCAATTCGCTTTCGCGCGCCAGCGCGTCGAGATCGGCGACACTCTCGTCGGGCGTCGGCTCTTCCGCGATGAACAGGTAGCGCTGCTCGCTCGGCTGGTCATCACCGTCGATGGCGGCGTCATCCATGTCGCCACGCGGATCTTCGCCCCCAATATCCTCGCCCTCGATATCCTCGACGGCATCACGTTCCGGCCCGGGGGCATGGCCCTGCGGCATCAGCGACAGTCCGACGGCGTGCGGATCTTCGCTGGCATCGGCGATCCGGACGATGCCGAAACCGCGAAAACCGTCGAATTCACGGGTCCGCGTGTAGGTTGGCAGGGCCGCGAGATCCACCGGCACGGTCAGCGAGGTCCCCTCGACCGGCCACCAGATGGTTTTGCCCGACCAGGTGTCGCGCTTGTTGAGAAGCTCCGTGATCTTGCCGTCCGGGTCGAGATGGAACAGCGCCGCCAGATCGGAAAAGGCCATGCCGACGACATCCGCCGCATGGGGGCCGACAGCCGCCGCAAATTCCTTCGAGACCTCGGTAAACTGCCCTTCGCCATCGATCTTCCAGACGAACCGGATGGCGCGCGAGTCCCGCTGGAACACGAAGCCTTCGGCAAGAACAGGTTCCGCCACCGGCGCGTTTGCCGGAAGGTCTTCGGCGGTAAGCTCGGTCGCGTCCGGCAGCGGCGCTTCGCGATCCTGCACCGCCTGCGGAGCTGCCGTGTCGACAGCCTCCGGCTCGGGAAGAGCGTCGACGGCCGTCACTTCCTCGGCGGCAGGGACGTCAGCAACAACTGCCTCCGCATCAGGCAGGGCCGCGTGCCGATCGGCCTCCACGGGCAGGCGATCGCTCTGCGGCTCGACCGCTGGCAATTCAAATGTAAGCGTTGCTGGCTCGACGACGGAGAGAGAGCCCTCGCTCAGCTCTCCGTTGTCCGGCGCGCCAAGGTGCTCGGTTCCACCGTCCGTGTCTTCGGCGTCCAATTCGGTCTGGGCTGGGGCGTCGAGAACAAGCGAGATTTCCTCGCCGGGCTCATCTGCCTCTTCGATATCGGCGACTGCGTCAATGGCATCGGCAAACCCGTCCGGCGCCGGGATTGCCGTCTCGTGTGTCTGCTCGTCTTCGGAAGGGGCAGGGCTGCCAGCAACGCCTTGCGACGTGGTGTCGACGGTAAACAGCAGGAACAGAGCCGGGTCGTCCGACGGCATCCCGATCGCCGCCGGCAGGTAGCCCTTGATTGTCGGGATCGGCCGCTTGATCAGCCGGCTGGGCTCGGTGCTGGCAGCGCCGGTCAGGCTCCTGGCCGTCTGCGGCGAGATCTCGAGGGCAGCAAAGCCGCTGGATGCGGCAACGATCTCGCCGTCTGCACCGAGCACGGCCATATGGGTTTCCGGATCGTCGAAACCCTCGATCATCCGCGCGGCCCGGGCTGCGGCGTTGAGACGGCGGGCCTCGACGGCGGCACTGAACAGGACGGTCGACTGGCCGTGCACCTCGATCAACGCGCAGCGCGCCTGGATCACGACCCGCTGGAAGCCCGAAGCGACCCGGATCGTCACGTGGCGGACATCGCCCTTTTCCCGCAATTGCCGCGACGCAGCCTCGATCTGACGAAAGGCCACATCGGCGCGGTTCGGCCCCTGGTCGAGGAAGTCGTAGATGGAAGAATAGCCAAACAATCCGGCACCGGCACCGTTCGCCCACAGCGGTGCCTGCAGGTCGGGAGAAAACAGCACGACAGCGTCACCCGCGGCAAAGTGATCCCGCACGTTTTCGTGCACAGCCACGTCGATGAAAGGATATTGAACTGCTGGCATGGGAAACCTGTCGGTGGAACCGGCAAAGGGTGAAATTAACGGATCATTAATAACCTGCTGGCCAGTTTGGGTCCACCAAGCGACCACCTAAACCGGCAACAGGGTTAATGCCGGCCGGGCATTGTGCACTGCAGTATAATCATTGCAATGCACCCTCCGAACGACTATATTTCAGGCAAGATAACTTCGAAGCTGCCTCATTAGGCGCCGAAGTTTGCGCCGATGGAGGATGTTCAGCGATGGCATACAGCACCGAAGACATGTTTTCTTTTTCCGCGTTCGACCCGGCCAAATTCGCCGAAGGCTATCGTGACCTCGCCGGCCGCGGCGCAAGCCAGTCCCAGGAAGCCTACACTAAGATGAAGGCGGCCGCAGAGGAAGCTACCCGGACGGCTGAATCCACAATTCAATCGGCCCAGGCCGGCTCCCTGGAGCTCGGTTTGCAGACGCTCGAGGCGATGCGCACCAGCGCGGACATGTCCTTGACCCACATGGAGGCCCTGATGGGGGTGAAATCGGTGTCGGAGCTGGTGGAGCTGCAGACTTCGTTTTTCCGCCGCCAGGCCGAAGCGACCGTCGAGCAGGCGCGCGCCATCCAGAACACGGCCCGCAAGCTTGCCGAAACCGTGGCAAAGCCTGGCACCGAGGCTGCCGAAAGGATGATGGCCGGCTTCAAGGCATCCTGACGGGCCGAAGGCGCAGGCACGGCAGAAATGGCCTTTTCTCTCCGGAAGGGGCTTGCATAATGTGCCTGATCGCCGTATTGGGACCACCGCGGCGTCAGACGCTGTTTTATGCGGTTGTAGCTCAGTTGGTTAGAGCGCAGGTTTGTGGCACCTGAGGTCGGAGGTTCGAGACCCCCCAACCGTACCATTTCTCCCAAGAGAAATTAGCCACTTGCAGTGATTAGAGGAAGCTAAAATCCTCAAAATTCAAATCCCCTAGACTAGCCATACCAATCGCCATAGCCCTGACAGTAGCTGCGTTTGTCCACAGAATTGGATTCGCGCCAACTTTAGGAAGGGGACCGATCGTATAACGCTGAGCAGACTCGAGCACGGGAACCTGCAAGATTCGAGACCAAGGTCAGAATTGAAAGCCAGTCTGATAGGATCCCTGGTCGAGACGGACGATGCCCAGGAGCGTCCATTGACGAGGGCGTTTTGCCAAGGTTCCAAGAACCAGCGCGACGCCCTTCTTCATGTACTCCTCCTCGTACTTCTCCTTCAGGCGTCGGAGCGCATCTGCCTCGCCGTAGGTCTTACTCCATCGGAAGAACGTGGCGTGGGTTTCCCAGTCGCCGCATTGATGGGTATGCAGCCTGCCAGCTTGGTCTGTGAATGCGAAGCTCAGAGCGTAGGGGGTGGGCTCAAACGCCTCGACCTCTCGGTCGAGCATATTCACCTGCTTTGCAGCACCAATATAAGCGGCCTTCTCCACGTCAATGATCTGCTGCCGTTTCCGGCGGTGGATGAATCGGAGTGACGTTGGGCGTATCGCTGTGAGGGATCTGCCGAGCGCTGCGGCGTCCTCCACCGTTGGAGTGATGAGCGGCTCCAAAATGGCGTGCTTGTCGGCTGCACGTGATGGCCCCAGGTTCTTGAGTGTGCCTTGGAGAACTTTGCAGCTTTCTACACGCTTGTCGTGCGCATCAGGGATGAAGTCGAAGGAAACATTATCCCACCGAGTGAATTCTTCGCCGCCGTGGCGGTAGCGAATGGGATATAGGCGCTTCCACTCCCCGTCGGGAGTAACGCCTGCGCAACAGACCGTCTCAGAATATCCGCTGCTCGGGCGGGGCAGCGCCTTTACCAGGATTGTGACTTGGCAGCTTTTCCGGGTTGCGCTCATACCTGTCCATCTTGTCAACGAATAAGTCGAAAGAAATCAAGTCATAATCTCTAAGTTGAGTCGCGACAATCTGACGGTGGCATGTGCTCGGATCTCTCTCGTAGCACATCAGGCAGGTCAACTTCTCCATAGCGATATTTGCGACTTCCCGAACCGCCTGCTGCGCGGCCTCCGTCGCCAGATGCTTGCCAAATACTTTACGGAACGTCACGAAGTCGCCGGCACGTGCTGCCTCTCGACCGGGTTTGGGGTCGCCAAGATGCTTGGCGTGGATATATCGTATTCCATGCTTCTCCAGCCGCGCGGCTAACCCGTTCTTGGAGAATCCTTTCTTCCGCGAGACGGTCACCGCTCTGACATCGACAAGGACCTTCACGCCGACGACCTCGAGTGTCTTAACAAAGTCGTCGATGTTCGACCCCTCGTATCCAATCGTCATCAAGCTCGGCATGTGATTCCTTTCATCCGGACGTCGTCGTTGTCCATAATCGAGCTTGCTCGAGAATGGACTTTGACTACTCGGACCATAAGCATGTTCCGTACCATTTCTTCCAAGCCCATCCTCGACGAAAATAGTGCTGGTTCAAAGCCATCCGACGCGCTTGAAGCGCCAGTAGAGATAGGCGCACAGGCTCGCGATCACGCCGAGGATCACGTAGTAGCCATAGGTCGCCTTCAGCTCCGGCATGTTTTCGAAGTTCATCCCGTAAATCCCGGCAATGGCGGTCGGAACCGCGGCGATCGCCGCCCAGGAGGCGAGCTGCCGGGTGATCGCACCCTGGCTCTGCTGCTCCAGGAGGTTGCTGGCCTCGAACACCGAGGTGATCACGTCCTTCAGGCCGCTGACCATGCTGTCGACCCTTCGCACATGGTCGTAGACGTCGCGAAAGTATTTCTGGGTTTCCCGGTCGATGCAGGGAAGGTCGAGATTGAGAAGCTTGCCGCAGACCTCCGTCATCGGACCGAGCACACGCTGGAAGCGGATCAGCTGCCGGCGCAGGCGAAACAGGCGCTTGATTTGGTCGCGCCCGAGCACCGCGTCGAGCATGTGCTGCTCCATTTCCAGAACCCGGTCTTCCACCGTCTGGACCACCGGCAGGTACCCGTCGACGATGAAGTCGAGGACGCCGTGCAGCACGTAGTCCGGGCCTTTCCTCAGGATCTGCGGTGCCGTTTCCAGCCTCTGGCGCAACGCGCTGTGACCGCGATCGGACCCATGTCGCACCGTGATGACGTGGTGCGGGCCCACGAAGATTGCCGTCTCGCCGTATTCTATGGAATCGCCCTCCAGATGGGCGGTCTTGGCGATGATGAAGA
The DNA here is from genome assembly GCA_900469345.1 of Hyphomicrobiales bacterium. Classification (GTDB taxonomy): domain Bacteria; phylum Pseudomonadota; class Alphaproteobacteria; order Rhizobiales; family Rhizobiaceae; genus Neorhizobium. The sequence continues at coordinate 130,454 of UBWZ01000008.1, forward strand.
GCTGGTCGTCGTAGACATCGACCTTCGGCACCTGCCGCCCGCCGAGCGCATCCTCGATCGCCAGGTCATGCAGCTTGAACGTCTTCTGCAGCGCGACGAGTTCAGGCTCTGCCGGGTCATGCAGACCGATCCAGACGAAACCGTCGTCACTGTCCGGCACCTTGTCGCTGCCGGCGTTAAAGGTACCGGTCCGCTTGCCCTTGTTATAGATATAAGACGCAACGATGCTCATGTCGGGACGGAACTCTTGGCTCAGGGGCGGGACTCGGCGGATCGCCGCTCGGTGGAGAAGACCCCTGTAGATCATGACGCTCATGCATCGTGAAAGACTTTTCCTTCGGCCAGTTTCGACGCCTTGTGGAACACCTGTGCGAGGCGGATGCGGTCCTCGCCGAGCTTCAGGATCACGCGGTCGACCTTGCGGACGGTCGCGATATCCACGCGGCTTCGTGCATTCGCCGGCCGGCGGCTGTCGGGCATCGGCCGCACCAGGAGCGGCGCGCCGACATTCTCTTGGAACTGCGCCAGCATCATGCCCGTCTTGATCATGCCGGAGCGGATGTGCACTCTGTTCTCCGTTGCGATCACCACCCGGAAGGCGTTGATCAGGGCGTCCTTGGTCGCCGGCAGTTCGCTTGCATCGAACACGCTGTCGCCGGTCTCGTGCTCGCGCAGGAAGATCAGGAAGGCATCGACGAGACGATGGGCTGCCTCCAGGACGCTTGCATCGGTCGGGCCCTTCAATGGACCTTCCGCGGTGCTTTCCCAGAGTGTCGGCAGTGAACGCATGGAAGATCCTCGGATTGACCGACGAGAAACGCGCGGTTTCGGTTTTGGTTCGCCGAGGGCGCGCTCGCCGCGGTCACCCGGAGATCAAAAAGTTAACAATATTTTTGTGCGCTGCAATATTAGGTATTGCCGCTGCCCCAAGATCGTCTATCTATTGTGCACTGGCGGCCTAGTTTCTAGGCGTCAAGTCTCTCGGGCTCAAGCCCGCCCCTTTCCCCGCCGCACCGGCGGGTTTTTGTGGAAGGAACGACAATGACTGTTTCGATGAAAAACTTTCACGCCTCCGCCGACAACACGCTGGCGCCGGCTCAGGTTGCTCTTCTGGTTGCTGAAGCACGCCAGGCTGCCGGTTACAGCGTCGAGGATCTTTCGGTGACCACCGGTCTCGTCAACGACGAGATCGTCAGCATCGAGAACGGCACTGACCTCGACCCGGGCAAGCTGAAGCGCGTCGCTGCAGCGCTCAAGGTTCCGGTCGCGACCTTGCGTCAGGCCTGATCCAAAGGCTCGACCCGCACCTTAAAGGTGGAGGTCTTGTTGCTGGCCGGTTCCCTTAGGGAGCCGGCCGCATTCGTTTATGGGGCCGTCGCCCTAAAAGACGAAGATGTCTTTTTCGTCGTCGACCAGTTCCTTCAGAAACGCGACGACGGTCTTCAGCCGCAGCAGGTCTCGCGTCGTCTCGTGATAGGTCGTCCAGTAGGACCGTCGGATCGCCGCATGCGGCAGCAGGCGGACGAGTTCCGGATATTGTCGCGCCACGTAGTCGTGCAGGATGCCGATGCCGGCGCCCGAACGGACCGCTTCCGTCTGCCCGATTGCGCTTGAAATCTCGAAGCCCGCGTTCCAGTTGCGCATGATCTCGCCGGTAAAATCGAGCGACGGCGAAAAGATCAGGTCCTCGACATAGCCGATCCGCGCGTGACCCCGCAGGTCCTCGACCGTTTCGGGTCGGCCGTTCTGCGCGAGATAGGAGCGGGCGGCATAAAGGGAGAGCGTGTAATCGGTCAGGCGGGACGAAACGAGACGGCCCTGGTCCGGGCGCTCGATGGTGATGGCGATATCGGCCTCGCGCTGCGACAGGGAAAAGGAGCGCGGCACCGGCACCAGCTGGACCTTCAGTTCGGGATGTCTCCGGGTCAGCCGGCCAAGCCGCGAGGCGAGAAACGAGACGCCGAAGCCGTCCGGCGCGCCGATCCTGACCGTGCCGGCAATGGCCGTGTCGACCCGCCCCGTCGCTGCCTGAGCATCGAGCATCTCGGCCTCCATACGCTCGGCGGCGCGAAAGAACGCTTCGCCCTCGACCGTCAGCATGCAGCCGTTTGTCCGCCGGATCAGCAGGCTCGTCCCGAGCGCATCTTCGAGCGCCGTTATGCGCCGTCCAAGCGTCGCATGGTTGATGCCCAGCCGGCGGGAGGCAGACAGGATCTGCCCGGCGCGGGCAGCAGCAAGAAACAGGCGGACGTCATCCCAGTTCACGGCAAGCATCCCGATGTCGAAAAATGCACAACCGATGCGTAAACAACGGCGTTGCGTTGTGCAATATGAGGGTTATCCTTCCCGTCAACGAAAACCGGGAGGATTAGCTCATGCGTGACATTGGACATTTCATTGGCGGCCAGCGCGTTGCCGGCACCAGCGGCCGCACGGCCAACGTCTTCAACCCTGCGACAGGGGAGGTCCAGGCGACCGTAGCTCTGGCCGACCGTTCGGAGCTTCGGGCGGCTGTTGAAAACGCCAAGGAGGCGCAGCCGAAATGGGCAGCCACCAATCCGCAGCGGCGCGCACGCGTATTCATGAAGTTCGTCGACCTCCTCAACCAGAACATGGATGAGCTGGCCACCCTGCTGTCCAGCGAGCACGGCAAGACGGTCGAGGACTCCAAGGGCGACATCATCCGCGGTCTGGAAGTCTGCGAATTCGTCATCGGCATTCCGCACCTCTCCAAGGGCGAGTTCACCGAAGGCGCCGGCCCGCAGATCGACATGTATTCCATCCGCCAGCCGGTCGGCATCGGCGCCGGCATCACGCCCTTCAACTTCCCCGGCATGATTCCCATGTGGATGTTTGCACCGGCCATCGCCTGCGGCAACGCCTTCATCCTCAAGCCGTCCGAGCGTGATCCTTCACTGCCGATCCGGCTCGCGGAGCTGATGATCGAGGCGGGACTGCCTGCCGGCATTCTCAACGTCGTCAACGGCGACAAGGCCGCGGTCGATGCGATCCTCGAAGATCCCGATATCGGCGCGATCTCGTTCGTCGGCTCGACGCCCATCGCACGCTACGTGTATGGAACGGCTGCCATGAACGGCAAGCGCGCGCAGTGCTTCGGCGGCGCCAAGAACCACATGATCATCATGCCGGATGCGGATCTCGATCAGGCCGTCAACGCCCTGATGGGCGCCGGATACGGATCGGCCGGCGAGCGCTGCATGGCCGTTTCCGTGGCCGTCCCGGTGGGCGAGGAAACCGCCAACCGGCTCGTCGAGAAGCTGACGCCCAAGATCGAGTCGCTGCGCATCGGCCCGTACACGGACGACAAGGCCGACATGGGGCCGGTCGTGACAAAGGAAGCCCAGGCGCGCATCAACGGCCTCATCGACAAGGGCGTCGAACAAGGCGCGAGCCTCGTCGTGGACGGTCGCGGCTTCAAGCTGCAGGGCTATGAAAACGGCTATTTCGTCGGCGGTTCGCTGTTCGACAACGTCACGCCGGACATGGACATCTACAAGACCGAGATTTTCGGTCCCGTCCTGTCGGTCGTGCGGGCGCAGACCTACGAGGAAGCCCTGTCGCTGCCCATGAAGCACGAATACGGCAATGGCGTCGCGATCTTTACCCGTGACGGCGACGCTGCCCGGGATTTTGCAAGCCGCATCAATATCGGCATGATCGGCATCAACGTGCCCATTCCGGTGCCGCTCGCCTACCACTCCTTCGGCGGCTGGAAGGCCTCCTCCTTCGGCGACCTCAACCAGCATGGAACGGACTCGATCAAGTTCTGGACCCGCACCAAGACCATCACCGCCCGCTGGCCGTCCGGCATCAAGGACGGCGCGGAATTCGTCATGCCGACCATGAAATAATGGTCTTGCGCGAAGAGGGTCGGCACGCCGCCCTCTTCGCGATCCGACCCCTCCGCACCCATTGACGTACAGGGATACCGCTCTATTTTAGGCGGCTGAGTAGGAGTGGGGAGCTCTGTTCAATGACATATGAATGGGACGTCAGGCGTGCCCGCCGCTCGCGGCTGACCAGGTGGAGCATGACCCTCGGGGCCGTTGCCCTGGCTGTCGGAATTCCGATCTGGATCATGATGGATCTCGGCCTGATCGGCTGACCAGCCAATCCTTGCATCTGATCGAGCGCGACATGCATGCTCGCGGGCTGTCTCGCAGCGCCTGTTGCCGCGGTCTTGAGAAAGGCGCCGCACGTGCGCCAAGGCCGTTTTGTCGCATGGCGGCGACCGCTCGCAAACATGAGCGAAGTTTTCTTATTTTGGAATTGTTCAAAACTTCCGTAGCCTTTATATAAGCTCTTTGAGAGTCCGGGAGACGACAATGCGTTTGACCAAGCAGACCAACTACGCTGTGCGCATGCTGATGTATTGCGCCGCCAATGATGGGCATCTGAGCCGCATCCCGGAAATCGCCCGTGCCTACGGCGTCTCGGAGCTCTTTCTGTTCAAGATCCTGCAGCCGCTGAACAAGGCCGGCCTGATCGCCACCGTGCGCGGACGCAATGGGGGCGTGAAGCTTGGACGCGCGGCCGACAGCATCACGCTGTTCGACGTGATCAAGGTGACCGAAGACAGCTTCGCCATGGCCGAGTGCTTCGAGGACGGCGCCGTCGAATGTCCTTTGGTCGACAGCTGCGGCCTGAATTCGGCACTGCGCAAGGCGCTGAACGCGTTCTTCGAAGTCCTCACGGAATACACGATCGACGATCTGGTCAAGGCGCGCCCGCAGATCAACTTCCTGCTCGGCATCGACACGGTCAACCTGCCCAAGGTCAGCGTTCCGAAGATCGCGGCACCGGCAGCCTGAGTTCCAAGCAACTATCATTCACGACAAGTGCCGGCGTCTGCCGGCATTTTTCGTTCCGGGGACGAGGCTGGTCTCGGCGGTTGACATCGCGGAACGTTTCAGCCCCTCTGCGCCAATCAGTCGGTGGCATGAAGGAAGTGACTATGGAGAAATCGGCGAGGGCAGTCGTCGTAATGGGAGTGAGCGGGGCCGGAAAGACCTCGGTCGCTCAGGACCTGGCCGCGCGGCTGGGCTGGACGTTCGTCGAGGGAGACAAGCTCCACCCGCAAGCCAACATCGAGAAAATGGCGCATGGAACGCCGCTGAACGACGATGACCGCTGGCCCTGGCTCGATCTCATCGGTGCGGAACTCTCGGCATCGACGTCCCGAGGCGAGAGCATCGTCGCCACCTGCTCGTCGCTCAAGGTCAGCTATCGCGAGCGGTTGCGCACCGCGGCCGGCGGCACGCTCTACTTCGTTTTCCTCAACGGCTCGGAAGAGCTTCTGTCGGTGCGCATGGGAGAGCGCCAGGGGCACTTCATGCCGACATCGCTCCTGCAGAGCCAGCTTGCCACGCTCGAGTCCCCGGAAGGCGAGCCGGGGGTTGTCACCGTCGATATCGACGCTTCGATAGACGTCATTGTCGATCGCGCGATCAGCGAGCTGGAAAACCTCTGGAACGCGCCATCAGGGCAAGCAGATCGTCCCTGATTTCGCCAACGCGACAGAGATTTGCCTCACGTTTCTTCAGAATAGTCTGCTTAAGTGATCCAAAATTTAGTCTTGTGCGTTTAAGACTGAAATTGGAAGGCCCGGGCTCGAGATCGTAGTTTGTCTCGGGCTGCGGGGGCAGTCTCAGGAGACGAAATTCGCATGCAGGATGGTCACAATGGCGGCAGCGGTGTCATGCTTCGGCGGATGCCAAAGCAGGAGAGAAGCCGGGACCGCATCGACGAGATCCTCAAGGTTTCCATGGATCTCATCGGTCAAAAGGGCATAGACGCGGTGACGATGAAGGAGATCGCATCTCTTTCGGGCGGCCCGATTGCGTCGGTCTACCAGTATTTCCCGAACAAGTCGGCGATCATCGCCACGCTCCACGAGCGCTACATCGAGGAAGTCAGGCAGCTGGTCGCCGAACACGTCTCGACGGTCGAAAGCGTCGACGATGCGATCGACATGACCGACAAGCTCTTCGACATCTACTACGAGCTGATGCGCGCCAAGCCGGCAACCCAGGATCTGCTCAACGCGGTCCAGGCGGACAAGGCCCTGGCGGACCGTGATGTGAGCGAGATCCGCTTCCAGGCCAACGTGATCTATGAAGGCACCATGCGGTTCGTGCGCGAGCAGTTGCGCGAGAGCTACCGCAGCACGCTCTTCCTGATGTCGAGCATGGCGGCGGCAACGCTTCGTCTTGCCCTGATGGTGCCGGCCGACGAGGCGCGGACGATCGTGGCGCAGTTCAAGTCCGTCGTCCGGGTCCAGGCAACCTACTTCTTTACCGGCAGCTATCCGCAACAGACCGTCTGAGTTATAGCCCCAGCCGGTCGCGCAGCCCGTACCACCAGGCGCCGACGGCCGTCAGCGGTACGCGCAACGCGCGTCCGCCGGGGAAGGGAAGGTTGGGCAGCGATGCCCAGACGTCGAAGCGCTCTGCATGGCCGGCCACCGCTTCCCCCAGGATTTTGCCGAGAAGATGCGTCGTGGTGACGCCGTGGCCGCTGTCGCCGTGCGAGAAATAGACCCGGTTCGACAACCGCCCCATGTGCGGTATGCGCGTCAGCGTCAGCGCGAAATTGCCGCTCCATGCATAGTCGATGCGCACGTCCTTCAACTGCGGAAAGGTCTTCAGCATGTTTGGGCGGATGACGGCAGTCAGGTCCTTCGGGTCGTGTCCGCCATAGCCGATGCCGCCGCCATAAAGCAGTCGGTTGTCGGCAGTGCGACGGTAATAGTCGAGAATGTAGTTGGCGTCCTCGACGCAGTAGTTGGCCGGAAGCAGGCTTTCTATGATTTTCGCATCCAGCGGCTCGGTCGCCATCACCTGCGAGGATACCGGCATCATGCGGCCCGAGACCTCCGGCAGCAGCGGCGCCAGATAGGCATTGCCGCAGACCAGCACGTAATCTGCGCTGACCGATCCCCCGCCCGTCCGAACGAGGGGCCGCTCGCCATCCGTTTCAAGAGCGGTGACGCGGGAGCCCTCGAAGATGCGCCCGCCGAGGTTTTCGACGGCCGCCGCCTCGCCGAGCACGAGATTGAGCGGATGGATATGGCCGCCTAAGCGATCGATCATGCCGCCTTCGTATCGGTCGCTGTCGACGTAGCGGCCGACCTCGGCCTTTGAAACCATTTCCAGCCCGCCATGGCCGTAGGTCTCCCACTCGGCCTTCGACCGCGCCATCTCCCGCACCTGCTTTTCGGTAAACGCGGCAAAGAAGCCGCCCGGCACCAGATCGCAGTCGATGGCGTATCGGGCGACGCGCTGGCGGATGATCTCTCCGCCCTCCAGCGACATTTCGGCCAGTTTGACGGCCCGTTCGCGGCCATAGCGTCCCGCAATGGTTTCCAGATCCCGACTGTAGCCGTTGACGATCTGGCCGCCGTTGCGGCCCGACGCGCCGAAGCCTATCCGTTCCGCCTCGAGAACCACGACAGAATAACCGCGCTCCGAAAGCTCCAGCGCTGCCGAAATGCCGGTAAAGCCCGCGCCGATGATACAGATGTCGGCACGGATCTCCCCCTCAAGCACGGGGCGCACGCGCTTGTCACTGGCCGACGCAGCGTACCAGGAGTTGGCATGGCGGGGGTTGTCGGCAGGTTTGAAGGCCATTGCTACACCGTGCGGATATAGGCGTCATACTCCACGTCGGTGACGCGCAGCGCGAATTCGGAAAGCTCCTGTTGCTTGCAGGCCGTGTAGAGGGACCGGTATTTGGGCCCGAGCGTCACATAGGCAAAGCTCGAACGCGAAAACTGCGCCAGCGCGTAATCCCAGTTCGTCGGCAGCGGTTCGTGGCCGACCGCATGCGCGTCGCCGGTGATCGCGCCGCCGGGATTGCGCTTCTCCTGGATGCCGACCAGGGCGGCGCTGAGGATCATCGCCAGAACCAGGTAAGGATTGCTGTCGGCGCCGGCGACCCGGTGCTCGATCCGCGTTGCGGGCTTGGATGCGGTGATCACCCGCACGGCCGCCGAGCGGTTGTCGAACCCCCAGGACGCAAAGGTGGGCGCATGCTCGCTCGGCGTCATGCGGCGATAGGAGTTGGCGTGCGGCGCGAAGATCGCCATGCTCTCGCCCATGTTCTCCAAAAGCCCGCCGACGGAGTGAAAGAGGGCTTCCGACGGGCCATCCTCTCCCACATAGACGTTCCGTCCGCTCTCGTCGATCAGCGAGAAATGCACATGCATGCCGCTTCCGGCCTGGGTGCCGTAGGGCTTTGCCATGAAGGTCGCATCGAGATCGTTGGCGCGCGCCACGCCCTTGACGATGCGCTTCAGAAGCACCGCGTAGTCGGCCGCCCGCAGTGCATCGGGAACATGGTTGAGGTTGATCTCGTACTGGCCCGGGCCGTTTTCGCGTAGCGTCGTATCCGCCGGTATCCCTTGGGCCCGTGCCGCACTGGCGATGCCGTGGAACACGTCCTCGAAATCCTGAAGTTCCGAGATCGACAGCACCTGGGTCTGGCCGGTGTGCCACCGGCCGTCCCGTGAATTGGGCGGACGCACCGGATCGAGCGCCGAGCGGACCGGATCGATCAGATAGAACTCGAGCTCGGTTGCGACGACCGGCGTTAGTCCGATCTTGGCAAAACCCTTGAGCACATTGGCAAGCACCTGTCGGGGGTCGCCGTAAAAGCCGTTTCTCTCGCTGTCCTGCATGCCGAGCAGCACCTGGGCGGTCGGCCGGTTAAGCCAGGTGACGCGCGACAGCGTGGCCGGAACCGGGAAGCAGATCCCGTCCGGATCGCCTGTGCCTTCGGCAAGGCCCGCCGCATTGACGTCCCGACCCCAGACGTCCAGCGCGTAGACGGAGCGCGGCATCGCCATGCCGTGGGTAAGCACGTCGAGGGCTCGGTCGCGTGGGATCCACTTGCCCCGCGGTACCCCGTTCGCATCGATCACGAAGGCCTCGAGAACCTCGATGTCCGGATTGCTCTCGAAAAAGCTCTGGGCGGCGCTGATATCATCCATGAAACACCAGATAGCCCAGTCCTTGGGGCAGGGCTAGGACCAGTCGGTCCTAGGCTCGGAAGCGTTCGGGGCGGTAGGCGGAAATGTCGATCAGCGTCTTTTCGCCGGTGATCGCCTCCGCGATGATCTGGCCCGTGACCGGACCAAGCGTCAGGCCGTGATGGGCGTGCCCGAAGGCAAACCACAGCCCGTCGTGACGCGGCGCCTTGCCGATCACCGGCATCATGTCCGGCGTGCAGGGGCGGGCGCCCATCCACGGCTCCTGGTCCAGCCGCTCGCCGAGCGGAAAGATATCGCGGGCCACCGCTTCCGCGCGCTCCAGCTGCACGGGCGTCTTGGGCGCGTCGCGCCGTGCAAATTCCGCACCTGTGGTCAGGCGGATGCCCTGGTTCATCGGTGCCAGGAAGTAGCCTCGCTCGGCATCCATGGTCCAGCCGTTGAGCTTGGCATTGCCCTTGGCCGCATAATGCATGTGATAGCCGCGCTTCACCCCGACCAGGAAGTTGTAGCCGAGCGGCTTCGTCACCGTGTCCGACCAGGGGCCGAGCGCGACCACCACATCCTTGGCTTCCACGGTGCCGTCGGCCACCACGACACGCCATCCCGTGCTGGTCTGCGAAAGGCTCTTCGCATCGCCGATGAGCACGCGCCCGCCCAGCTTTTCGAACAACGCCACATAGGCACGCGTCAGCGCCAGCGGATCCTTGACCGACCACGGATCTTCCCATTTCAGGCCGCCGACGAAATCGGTAGAGAGGTTGGGCTCCTGCTCGGCGATGTCTGCAGGCGTGAGTTCCTTGAAGACGACGCCGTATTCGCGCTTCAGCCGGGTCGCCTCGCCGATTTCGCTGTCGTGCTTCGCCCTTGTCCGGAACACCTCGGTCCAGCCGTTCTTGGCGATCAGATCCTGGGCGCCGGCTTCCTCGATCAGCTCGTTATGCGTTGAAATCGAGTGTTCGATCAGCGGCGCATAGGCGCGCGCGATGAGCTGGTGGCGCGTCAGGTTGGAATGCCACCAGTATTTTGCGAGGAACGAGGTAACGGAGGGAATGGCGCGCCAGTGATAATGGGCATCGATGCGATTGTTGAGCGCATAGCGCAGGATCATGCCGAACTGCTGCGGAAAGCCGTAAGGGACCACGCCCTCGCGTTGGATCAGACCTGCATTGCCGTAGGAAGTTTCGAGCCCCGGCGCCTTGCGGTCGACGAGGACGACCGATTTGCCTCGCCGGGCCAGCTGCAATGCCGTCGAAACACCGACGATGCCCGCTCCCAGCACGATTACATCCGCTGCCATGTTTTTCAGATCCCGTCTTCTAGTCTTTTTGGATGACAGACCATGCCGCCGAGGATGCTGCGGTGCAAATGAAAAATCGCCGTCCTTCCGCGCATCCCGGAAATCTTTGTCGACGTCCGTAAGGGACAAGGCCCGCCTGTCGCGACGTGCCAGACATGATCCGCCGACGAGCGGTCAGAACTTGATGAAAGTCAAAAATGGCTTGACGATTGGCGCTTGATGCTTAGTACACACATTATATGCTGACGGCCGTTCGACCGCCGATTCCCAACTGCTGAGCGCTTCGGCGCCGTGGACCCCCTTCATGACAGAAAATCGTTCTCATCGCGGACTGGTGGTCGTCGCGGTCATGGCCAGCATGGCGATGATTGCCATCGAGGCGACGATCGTTTCCACCGCGATGCCGCAGATCGCCGCCCAGCTCGGGCAGATCAACCTCTACAGCTGGGTGTTCTCGGCCTTTCTCCTGAGCCAGACGGCGATGACGGTCGTGTTTGGCAAGCTGTCGGACATCTATGGTCGCAAGCCGATGATCCTGCTCGGCATCGCGCTGTTTCTCGCAGCCTCCGTGCTGTGTGGCTTTGCCTGGTCCATGCCCTCGATGATCGTCTTTCGCCTGTTGCAGGGGATCGGTGCCGGCGCCATCCAGCCCGTTGCCATGACGGTGATTGCCGACCTTTTCCCCGGTGCCCAGCGTGGCAAGGTCCAGGGCTATCTCGCCAGCGTCTGGGCGCTGTCGGCAGTAGTCGGGCCGCTGCTTGGCAGCGTCATCATCCACAACCTGCCCTGGGCGTGGATCTTCTGGATCAATGTGCCGGTCGGCATCCTGGCGGCGCTCGGCTTCGTTTTCTTCCTGCACGAAGAGAAGCAGTCTCGCTCGGTCTCCATCGACGTTCTGGGGGCCGGGCTGTTTGCCCTGTCGATCTCCGCCCTGATGATCGGGCTGACGGAGATGGAAAGCGCGACGTCGAGCTATACGCTGATCGCCTTTTCCGTCTTCGCCGTGGCGCTGGTCGCCTTCCTCTGGCAGGAACGCCGGGCCGAAGCGCCCATGGTGGCGCCCGATCTCTGGCTGAAGCGGCCGATCGCCTTCTCCAACATCGCGGTCTTCTTTGCCAGCATGTCGATCATGGGCCTGACGACCTTCCTTCCCATGTACGTGCAGACGGTTCTGAACCGCTCACCGCTGGTGGCGGGTTTCGCGCTGACCGCGCTGCTGCTCGGCTGGCCGACCGGCGCCACCATTGCCTCGCGCACCTATCACCGCGTCGGGTTGCGGCCGATCATGGTGGCCGGTTCGCTGTTGATTCCGGTCGGCACGCTGTTTCTGGCCTTCCTGTCGCCGTCTAGTTCGCCGGTTCTTGCCGGCCTAGGCTCGGCGGTGATGGGATTGGGCATGGGCCTGCTCAACATCGGCGCCCTTGTCCTGACCCAGGAAAGCGTCGACTGGTCGCAGCGTGGAAGCGCGACCGCGTCGAACGTCTTTTCGCGCAACCTCGGAAGCACGCTGGGTGCGGCGGTCCTCGGCGCGGTGCTGACCTATGGTCTGGCCCATGCGACGAACGGCCAGACAATCTCCCCGGACCAGCTTCGTACGCTGCTGAACGGCACCGGCGCCGTGTTGACGGATGGGGAGGCGATCCGGCTGGCGCTGCAGCAGTCGCTGCACACGACCTTCCTGGTCATGCTCGTAATTGCGGTGCTGATCGTTCCGGCCTGCCTTCTGGTGCCGCATCCTAAACGGGCCGAAGCGGTACAGGGGGCCTGAAAGGGCGGCTTTAAATGCGAAAAGGCCTCGCCACTCGACCGGATGTTTGTCCGGGCGGAGCGGCCAGGGCCGTGAGCTGTCTTAACAGACGGCGGAGCGGAAGTACGGCGCGGCGCCGAAAGGCGGGGCGGGCTCGCCCCGGGCCTTACTTCTGCTTCTTGTTGGCGTCGGTGCTGCCGGCCTGCTTGACCTGCGATCCGAGCGTCGGCGCCGCCGAAGCGGCAACCTTGTCCTTCTTCGGCTTTCGCGTTTCGCGATTGCTGCGTACTTGGCCCTTGGCCATGGTCAACTCCTGAGGTTCGAGCGGATTGGATTGCATTTCGGCGGCAGGCATGACGGACCGGATGCGGTCCATGACGACCGGCAGCTTACGGATGGAAGGCCGGCGCGACGAGCCGCAGGCCTTCGAACGTGACAGGCGTCGTGGTGGCGGCAACGACCAGGGAGATCCGCGCCGACAGCGGCCGGATGGCGCTCTTGGCGCCGGCATTTGCGTCTTCTGTCTGGTGCCGAGATCCTGCGATCCGGCTGGCGCTCGAGTGGACGTCTCTATCGCCACGAACGGCTATGCCTTCGCGATAGCCGGCCTGGCTGATACGAACGAGATTGCGCGACGTCATCGGAGTGCTGGTGTCGGAAGACATGGAGATCCCCCTTTCGTTGGGGCCGGGATGTCACCCCGATCAGCAGCGCCCTGGACCCGGCTGCTGAAGTCGTCATCATGCGCCGCGATCGCCATAAAGGCAATGGGTTGAAAGACTTGCGCAGAGGTGCAGGCATAAAAAAAAGGGCGCCGGAGCGCCCTTTTTAAGGATGAGATGAGGATCAGACGCGCGAGGTGACGATCAGGTCTTCGTCCTCGTCCCGCTGACGTCCGCCAAGAGCAGCGGCAGCGCACGATACGAAGGCACCGACCAGCAGAGACAGCGAACCGACGAGAGCCGTCGTGGCAGCAGCCTTGCGGGCGTCATCGGCAGCCTTCTGAGCGGCGACCTTGGCATCTTCGATGCGCTTCAGGACGGTATCGACCCGGGCGCGGGATTCTTCCGGCGAAAGGCCGGTGCGAGCCGCAACGATTCCGGCCATGTAGGCCTTGTCGTCTTCCGGAATTCCGCCGGCAACAGCGCCGTTGGCGAGGATACGGGTGATCTCTGCTGTCGCCGCACCGTTGTCGCTTTCAGCACGAGCGGAAATCTGCTGCGGACGAAGCAGCGCGTCGGTGAAGTACGACGTGGCCGGGTTGCCGGTCGAGGAACCGTCGCCCGATGAAGCGGCAGCTGCCGTACCGGCAATGCCGGCTGTCTGGGCAACGGAGCCGACAGCGGAAGCACCGGCGCCGGCAAGCGAGCTCAGCGACGAGGTGAGGAAGCCGGCAACGATCAGGGTTGCGACTGCCCAGGTGACGAAACCGTGCGCGGTGTCACGGAAGAAAACCTCGTCCGTATGCACGGCTGCCCACTTGGTGCGCAGGCGACCGGTGATGTAGCCGCCGAGAGCAGCCGAAAGCCACTGGACGACCACCAGCCAGATAGCTGCGCTGATGCCGACCGTGGCGGCAGAGTTGCTCTGACCGGACCAGGGGGAAACCATGGTCAGTCCGAGGCCGGAGCCGAACATGACCAGGATCAGGGTTACGCCGATAGCAGCCGCGGCGCCGCCGATAATCGGGCCCCAGCTGATGCCCGACTTTGAGGACTCAACCGGCATTGCCGAAGTCCCGCTGGAGTGTGCGAACGCCATTCTGGGTTCTCCTCAACGCAGGAAGAGAACGAGAAGAATGATGATCGGCAGTGGAATTCCGAGCAGCCAGAGAAGAATACCGCGTCCCATGATGAGCCTCCTAGAGTGAGTTGCCGTTTTTGTTCTGTTCGCTGCGACAATTCATCCGGTCTGATTTCGTTCCCAAAGATGTGACAGCTTATCATTCATGATGGTTTCGAAGCACTTGCCGGCGATGCTAGGCGTCGCGTGCTGCGGTTTTCAGAGGCGCGCGACTGAGGTCGTTGACCGCGCTGATCGCCTTGCGGAACAGCTCCAGAAACTGGGTGGTCTCCTCCGCGGTCAGGCCGCGCAGCATCACCTTCTGGGCCGCCTCGACCGCCGGCACGACGCCCTCCAGCGTGGCGTGGCCGTAATCCGTCATCTCGAGCACGTTGGCCCGCCGGTCCCGGGCACTTGCCATGCGGACGAGCAGCCGTTTCTGCACCAGCCGGTCGATCACGCCGGTAATCGTCGTGCGGTCGTAGGCGATGAGGCCGGCAAGCGTGGCCTGGTCGATCCCGGGATTTTGTTGAAGCGCAGCGAGGGCCGCATACTGGACCGGCGTCAGGTCGTAGCCCGCTGCCTCCACCTCGGCGTGAAAGATGGCAACCGCGATCTGCTGGAAGCGCCGGGCGAGATGGCCAGGCATGTCGTTATTGTCTCTCATGCAGGTCTCCGCTCCTTGATTGACTAATACTGATAGTCAGTATACTGAGTAAATCCTGTCTGGCAAAGGTGGTGCGCGCGGAAGAGGAGTGCCTGCGTGGACACCAGCTTCATCGGGAGGAGGCCGCTCATGCAATTTCACCTCAACGGTTTCAGAACGGGCGATCCGCACCGGTCAGATCCTCATGTATCGGCCGGCGGAGGCGAGGACCAGCCCAGGACGGACGGCGCCCCGCGCGACGTCGATGTGCTGATCGTCGGCTGCGGCCCTGCCGGGCTGACGCTTGCCGCGCAGCTTTCCGCCTTCCCCCATATCACCACCTGCATCGTGGAGCAGAAGCCGGGCCCGCTGCAACTCGGCCAGGCGGATGGTATCGCCTGCCGGACCATGGAAATGTTCGAGGCTTTCGGTTTTGCCGAAAGAGTTCTGAAGGAATCCTACTGGGTAAACGAGACAAGCTTCTGGAAGCCTGACGACAGCCATCCCGGCCGGATCGTCCGCAGCGGCCGGATCAACGACACGGAAGAGGGCCTGTCGGAATTTCCGCATGTCATCCTCAACCAGGCGCGCGTCCACCAGTTCTATCTCGATGTGATGCGCAATGCGCCGGGTCGGCTGGAACCCCTCTACAGCCGCCGGCTGTCGACGCTCCAGATCGATCACGCGGCGGCCAGCCACCCGGTCACGGTCCGGCTGCAGCGGGTTGATGCCAAGCACGAGGGGCAGGTCGAAACGGTCCGGGCGCGCTACGTGGTCGGTTGCGACGGAGCCCGCAGCGCCGTGCGCAGATCGATCGGCCTCTCCCTGCGCGGCGAGTCCGCCAATCATGCCTGGGGCGTCATGGACGTGCTGGCCGTCACCGATTTTCCCGATATCCGCATGAAGGCGCTGATCCAGTCCGCCGGCGAAGGCAGCATCGTGCTCATTCCCCGCGAGGGCGGCTATCTGGTGCGCATCTATGTGGAGATGGACAAGCTCGCCGAAAACGAGCGGGTCGCAGGCCGCAACCTGAAGGTGGACGATCTCGTCGCCGCCGTAAACCGCATCATTCGCCCTTATACCATCGACGTGAAGGAGGTCGCCTGGTGGTCCGTCTACGAGATCGGTCAGCGGCTCTGCGACCGGTTCGATGATGTGCCGGAACAAGAACTGGGGCACCGTCTGCCGCGGGTCTTCATCGCCGGCGATGCCTGCCACACCCATAGCCCTAAGGCCGGGCAGGGCATGAACGTGTCCATGCAGGACGGGTTGAACCTTGGCTGGAAACTTGCCGCCGTGCTCGAAGGCCGCTCGCCGCCGCAGTTGCTCAGCAGCTATTCCGCCGAACGCCAGGCGATTGCCCGTGACCTGATCGAATTCGATCGCCAGTGGGCGGCGATGCTGAGCGCTCCTTTGAAGAGCGAGACCAACCCCGATGGGGTCGGGCCCGCAGAGGTCCAGGACTATTTCGTCCGCTTTGGGCGCTACACGGCGGGCACGGCAACGCGTTACACGCCGTCGCTCCTGACGGGGACCGGAAGGCACCAGGACCTGGCGCACGGCTTTCCCGTCGGCGCGCGCTTCCATTCGGCGCCGGTCGTGCGGCTCTCCGACGGCAAGCCGATGCATCTCGGGCACACGGTCAAGGCGGACGGTCGCTGGCGGCTCTTCGCGTTTGCCGGCGCAGACGACACGGCAGACTCCGGCTCACCGATCCGCGCCCTGTGCGAATTCCTGGAAGCCGGCCGGACCTCGCCCGTCCAGCGCTTCACGCCGGCAGGCAGCGATGTCGATTCGGTCATCGATCTGCGCGCCGTCTTCCAGCAGCCGCATCGCGATCTGGCGCTGCAGGCCATGCCGCCGCTGCTTCTGCCGCGCAAGGGGCGCTACGGCCTGATCGACTATGAGAAGATGTTTTGCCCGGACCTGAAGAGTGGCCGCGATATCTTCGACCTGCGCGGCATCGATAGGCGGCAGGGCTGCGTGATCGTCGTGCGCCCGGACCAGTATGTCGCGCATGTGCTGCCGCTTGATGCCCACGACGAACTTGCTGCTTTTTTCGAAGGCTTCATGCTGTCGCAGCAGCCGAGGCGAACCCAGGAAGAGGCGATCAGGACCCTGTCTGCTCCGTCCGGGCTTCCGCTGCCAGACGGGCGCTCTGCCAGCGCCTGAGTTCAAGCTGGGCGTCCGGCAGCGCTCGATGGGCCGGCGCGAGCGGCGGTTCCGTCTGCGCGATCACCTCGCGCACGAGCTCGCGGATCTCCTTTTCGGGAACCGCGTTGCCGAGAACGGCGCGCGCCGCCTGTGCAAAGGCATCGTCCGACTTTTCCAGCCGCAACGCATGCCGCGGCTGGCCGGCGGCACGCAGCAGGGTGCTCAGCCATTTTCCATCCCACGACGGTGCACTGGCGTAGAGCGCGTGGCCGGTCAGATCCCGCAGCATCTCGTCTGCGACATCCATGACCGGCACGCCCTCTGTCAGCAACTTTCCCCGGGTAATGCCGTGGATCTTCTCCGCCTCGTAGGACCAGTCTGTCCATTCCGCAGGCGGACGCAGAAGGTGCGAAACGCAACGCCCGTCCTCGAACACCCAGGCGACTTCGATCGGATAGCTGTTCTTGCGGAGCGACGAGGCCTCGAAATCCAGAAACACGATCATGCCGGGTCCTGACCGGGCGAGAAGGGCTTCGTCGCGCGGGCAGGGCGCGTAGTCGGATGGAAAAGGGAGCACGACATTAAAAGGTCTCTACAGCGGTTGCATTTGTCCATTTAGCGTTTCATCGCCGGCCGGCCAGATCAATGTCAGCCGAGCTCAGCGAGGACAGCATGGTGAATAGGAGCGGAGGGCGCCGGCGGTGGACTGCGGAATCAACGCCGGGCTCGGGCGTCTTCGGCAAGACACCTCTCAAAAACCAGATCGACGCCGACAGACACGCGGATCGGATGCGCTGCTCTTGCCAGGGCCGGGAATAGCTGTCTGATGAGACTTCGTTGATTCCAACGCAGACACGGCAATGAGCGACAAGAAGAACAAGAAAAAAGCGACGAGAGACCGCATAGAAAAGCCGAGGACCGTGCTGCAGCAGCTTGCAGTTGTTCCGGACAAGCTGTTTGCGCGCCCGTTTCGCCGTCAATATGCGTGCCTGTGCTTCCGCTACCGTCCGGACGAAGAGGGATTCGAAATCCTGGTGGTGACGTCCCGCGACAGCGGTCGCTGGATCATCCCCAAGGGCTGGCCGATGAAACGCAAGACCGCTTACGAGGCGGCCGCCACGGAGGCCTGGGAGGAGGCGGGTGTTCGCGGCACGGTGCGCAAGAAGCCGGTCGGAAGCTACACCTATCTGAAGCTGCTGGACGACGGCGACGTGGCGCCGGTGGCGGTCAGCGTCTTCCAGCTCGAGGTCCTCGAAAGCGTTGCGAAATTCAAGGAGCAGGGCGAGCGTCAGCTTGCCTGGGTCACGCCGGACGAAGCAGCACGGCGGGTCCGCGAGCTTGAGCTGAAATCGCTGCTGGTCGGCTTCAGGCCGCAGGGCAGAACGTCGCGTCCCTCAGGCGTTCGGAAGCCGGGAAAAAGCTAGCTGCCAGTTAAGCGTTGCGACCAACCGCATTGGTCGTCAGGCGTTTGACCGGCCGATCTTCTCGCTATGCGACCTGCAGCTGCCTGACATCCTTCGGGCCGCCACTGGTCTTGTGGGCAAGGTCGTCGAGCATCTGGCGCGCCAGTTCGGTCGCCACATGGTGGGGCAGGTGGCCGACACCATCGAGCAGTTCCACGGCCACGGTCGGATGTTTGAGCTGCAGATAGCCGATATGCCACTGCGGCTGGATGACCCGGTCTTTCGTTCCGAAGAGGACGGACAGTTCCATCTGCGCTGGCAAATCCGGAAGCACCTGCATGTCGCGGTTGAAGGCCCGCAACTCGTTGGCCATGGTCTGGATCGCCGCCGGGCTGACCACGTGATCGGCAGGCAGGCGTTCAAGATGCACGGGCAAGGTGTTGGGGAACGACGAGGAGCGCAGCCCCTTGTCGAGGAAGAAGGCCGGCCAGCGGCCGATCACCTGCTCGCGCACGACCGCACCCAGCATAGGCGCAACGGCCGCGCGCAGCACCAGAAACGGCTTGAACGGCACCGGCCTGCAGCAGGGCGAAAGGAGCAGCATGCCCCTGATCAGGTCAGGACGGCGGCTTGCCAGATGCAGCGCTGTCGCGCTGCCGATCGAATGGGCGACCAGCAGCGTATTGCTGATGCCCATATGGTCGAGCAGGCGCTCGAGCCAGTGCGACTGGCCGATCGGTCCGCGCTCGCCGGCGCCAAGCGGTGAGCTGTATCCATAGCCTGGACGATCGGGCGCAATGATCCGGAAGTCGGTGGTTTCAAACGGCATGACGACTTCTTCCGCAAGGCTTCCGCAGCCGTGCAGCATGACCACATTGGCGCCGTCGGGCTTTCCCGCCTCCAGAACGTGAACCTGATGAGAATCGATAAGGAGATTGTCCCCGCGTCGCGGAAGGAAGGGCTGCGTCTTTGTCATGGGGCGCGAAACGCCGCAAAAGCCTCGTTGTTCCAGCATTTTTCCGAGAGCCGGCGCGTCAAAAATGCTCCATTGGTTAACCTGTGTATTTGTTTAGCCAGGCCTGCCCTTTCCCTAGGGCGGAAGCTCAACTACATAGAATGCGCAAATTACCATGGTTGCCATGACTCCCGACGCATTCGACTTTCTCGCACATGAGGGCAATCTTGCCCGACTGATCCGCAGCTTTGACTGGGCCTCCACCTCATTGGGGTCACCGGAGCATTGGCCGGCAGTCGTCAAGGTGACGACGTCGACGATACTGCAGTCGCATGTTCCGATCGTCACCCTGTGGGGCGATGAAGGCATCATGATCTACAACGATGCCTACGCAGTGTTTGCCGGTGGCCGGCATCCGGAGCTGCTGGGCTCGAAAGTGCGAGAGGGCTGGGCGGAAGTCGCCGATTTCAACGATAACGTGATGAAGGTCGTGCTTGCGGGCGGCACGCTTGCCTATCGGGACACCGAACTGACGCTGTATCGCAGCGGCCAGCCCGAGCGCGTGTTCATGAACCTCGACTATTCGCCGGTCATGGATGATCGCGGCAAGCCGTTCGGCGTCATGGCGATCGTCGTCGAGACCACGGGCAAGGTGCGGGCGGAAAAGTGGCGGCTCGGCGAGCAGGAGCGCCTGCGCCGCATGTTCGAGCAGGCCCCGGGCTTCGTCGCGATGACCCGCGGTCCGGATCATGTTTTCGAAATGACCAACGCCGCCTATCGGCAGCTGATCGGCGATCGCGCCGTGGTCGGAATGAGCGTCCGGGAAGCTCTGCCGGATCTCGCGGACCAGGGCTATTTCGAGCTGATCGACCAAGTCTATAGCACCGGCAAGCCTTACGAAGCACGTGCGCTTCCTGCCGATCTGCGCCTGCCCGATGACGCGGGGTCGGAGCGCAAGTATCTCGATCTCATCTTCCAGCCGGTGTTCGAGGATGACGGAAGCGTCACCGGCATCTTTATCCAGGGTGCGGATGTTACCGCCCGGGTCGGCGCCAGCGAGGCGCTCAAGGCAGGCGAGCGGGAAAGCCGCCAGATCCTCGACGGCGCAATCGATTACGCCATTCTGGCGCTCGACATGGACGGCAACGTGTTCCGCTGGAACGAGGGCGCGCGGCGGATCTTTGGCTGGACCGAGGAAGAGGCTCTTGGCCAATCCTGGGAAAAGCTCTTTGCGCCGGAAGACAGGGAAGCAGACAGGCCCCGGCAGGCGATCGACGCGGCATGGCAAGTGGGAACGGCCCACCATGATCGCTGGCATGTGCGCAAATCCGGCGAGCGCTTCTGGGCAAGCGGCACCATCAGCCGTCTGCTGGACGAGGCGGGGCAGCCCGTCGGCCTGGTCAAGGTTTTAAGGGACCGCACGGAAGAGCATCTCGCCGCCCAGGCTCTGGCCGAGGCCGAAGCACGCTTGCGGCGTGCCCAGGAAGCCGGCGGCGTCGGCGTCTTTTCGCTCGACCTGCAGACAAGCCTTCTCAATCCGACCCCCGAATTCTGCAAGATCTACGGCCTGCCCGAGACTGGTGACATTCCGATCGAGATGCTCGAGCGCCTGGTCGTCGAAGAGGACCGCGATGCCGCCTCCAATGCCGGAAGCCGCAGCACCGCAAGTTCGCCGCTCCAGGTCGAATACCGCATCCGTCGCGCCAATGACGGGCAGAAGCGGGTCATTGCCCGCAGGGGCGAGTTCGAGCGGGACGCGAACGGCAAGCCGATCCGCTTCGTCGGCGTCGTGCAGGATATTACCGAGCGCCGAAGGGCGCAGCGCGAGATCCGCGAAAGCGAGGCGCGCTTTCGGGCTTTGACGCAGGCGATCCCCAACCATGTCTGGACGGCGCAGTCGGATGGCATGATGGAATGGTTCAACGATCGGACCTACGACTATTCGGGCGCCGAAAAGGGTGCTCTCAACGGCGACAACTGGTTGCGGATCGTGCATCCGGACGACGTGTCGGCAACCTCTGCCGCTTGGCAGAAGGCGATCGCTGCCGGCGACACCTACCAGATGGAATACCGGCTGCGTCATCGAAGCGGGGTCTTCCGCTGGCATATCGTGCGCAGCGTTCCCATCAAGGACGAGACCGGCCGGATCGTCCGCTGGATCGGCACCAACACCGATATCGAGGAGCAGCGCAAAAGCCAGGCCCAGTTGGAAGAGCTCAACCGGACGCTCGAGCAACGCGTGACAGACCGCACCGCCGAGCGCGACCGGATGTGGCGGCTGTCGACCGACATCATGCTGGTTGCCGACCTCCAGGCCACTGTCGTGTCGGTCAATCCGGCCTGGAAGTCGATCCTCGGTTGGGAGGAGCACGAACTCGTCGGCCGCTCCTTCATGGATCTGATCCACCCCGAGGACCTTGTGGCAACGCTCGCCGAGGTCGGCAAGCTGAGGGATGGCGTGACCACCTTCTCCTTCGAAAACCGCTACCGCGCCAAGGACGGCAGTTACCGGATCATCTCCTGGACGGCGGTTCCGGACGACGCCTACATCCACGCAAACGGTCGCGACGTGACGGAAGAGCGTGACGCCGCCAAGGCGCTGCGCGCCACCGAGACTGCCCTCCAACAGGCCCAGAAGATGGAGGCGATCGGCAATCTGACGGGCGGTGTCGCGCACGACTTCAACAACCTTTTGCAGGTCGTTGCCGGCAACCTCCAGCTGCTTGCCAAGGATGTGGTGGGCAACGACAAGGCGCAGCGACGCATCACCAGCGCCCTGGCCGGCGTCGATCGCGGCGCAAAGCTTGCGGCCCAGCTCCTCGCCTTTGGCCGTCGCCAGGCGCTCGATCCCCGGGTCGTCAATGTCGGGCGGCTGATCGGAACCATGGACGAGATGCTCCGCCGCACCATCGGCGAGGGCATCGAGGTCGAGACCATGGTCTCGGCCGGCCTTTGGAACACGCTCGTCGATCCCATGCAGATGGAAAACGCGGTTCTCAACCTTGCGATCAACGCGCGCGATGCGATGGAGGGGTTCGGCAAGCTGACGATCGAGGTGGGCAATGCCTATATCGACGAGACCTACACGCGCCTGCACGACGACGTTTCGGAAGGCCAGTTTGTGTCGATCTGCGTGACTGACACCGGCACCGGCATGCCGCCCGAGCTGATCGCCAAGGTTTTCGAACCTTTCTTCACCACCAAGCCGGAAGGCAAGGGCACCGGTCTCGGTCTTTCCATGGTCTACGGCTTCGTCAAGCAGAGTGGCGGTCACGTCAAGATCTACAGCGAGACCGGCCATGGCACGACCGTGAAGATCTACCTGCCGCGCTCCCTGCAGAACGAGGACCTGGAGGTCACGCCTGCAGAACTGACCGTCGAAGGCGGCCAGGAGACGATCCTTGTGGCTGAGGACGACGAGGGCGTGCGCGCGACTGTCGTTGAACTCCTGCAGGAGCTTGGCTACCGCGTCCTGAAAGCGCCGGATGCCAGTGCAGCCCTGACGATCATCGAGAGCGGCGTGCCGATCGACATGCTGTTTACCGACGTGGTCATGCCTGGGCCGCTGAAGAGCGCGGACGTCGCTCGCAAGGCAAAGCAGCGCCTGCCGGGCCTCGCCGTCCTCTTCACCTCCGGCTACACCGAAAACTCGATCGTCCATGGCGGAAGGCTCGATCCGGGCGTGCAGCTGCTTTCCAAGCCCTATACGCGCGAAGCGCTGGCGCGCAAGATCCGCTATGTGCTCGACCAGGAAAAGCAGGCAAAGCCGCGACCGGCCCAGACCGAAGAGGCACCGCTGGAAGAGGCCTCGCCTGCGGTCGTGCCAGAAGCAGCGCCGGTTAGTACCGAGCCGGCCAGGCGGCAGCTGGTCCTTCTCGTCGAAGATAACAGCCTGATCCGCATGGCGACCGCCGACATGCTCGCCGACCTTGAATACGAAGTCGCCGAAGCCGGTTCGGCCGAGGAAGCGCTTCCCGTTCTGGAGGAGGGTGGTGTCGATATCCTCGTCTCTGATCTCGGCCTGCCGGGCATGTCGGGCGAAGCCTTGTGTCAGGAAGTCCGCCGGCGCTGGCCGGCGATCGGCATCGTGTTTGCAACCGGTGCCAATGACAGCCCGGTCCTCGACGACGCCTCTCGTACGGCCCATCTGCCGAAACCGCACGGCATGACGGAGCTGAGAGCTGCCCTCGAGGCTATCCGCTCAGCCTGACAATCGCTCAGCTTATGCGGTTTTGATTGGAACGTGTCGCCAGTTTCCGTTGTTCTTGAAGGGAAGGTGCAGATGATTTGCACCCGCCTACAAGAACTGAGGCCTGGATCTCATGCGTATACTCGTCGTCGAAGATGAATGCCTGCTTGCCATGAATCTCGAATCCATGCTGGGCGATCTGGGCCATCTGGTGGTCGGATCGGCTGGAAACAGGCAGGAGGCGCTGAGCGCAGCCAATGAGGCCGACCTCGCCTTTGTCAACGTCAGGCTGAGCGACGGTGCGACGGGGCCGGAAATCGCCGAGGAGCTGCGGGCAGCGCACGGCGTCACGGTCGTCTTCACGACCGGTAGTCCCGAAATGGTCTCCGACGATGGGGCGGAAGTGGTCAACAAGCCCTACGACGAGGAAATGATCGCCTCTGCCGTCGACCATGCCGCAGCCGCCCATCGCCGCAAGCTGCGGGCGGAATCGCTGGCGGAGATCCGTGGGCCTGCTGCTGCGATCTGAGCTCGCCAGTCGAAGCTGCGTTTGGCGCCCCAATGTCCGTTTTGCGGGAACCTCATCAGATCGGCGACGTTATCGGATCGATGACTGAGCAGACGACATCCTTCGCTCGGAGCGATGGTCTTGCACTTGGCAATTCCAGAACCGCCCGGATCATTCTCGAGACCGAATGGTCCGGTACCGCACTCGGCAATCCACGTGATTGGCCAAACGCGTTGCTCGTGACACTGCGGCTCGTCCTCAATACCACCCAGCCGATTTGCCTTTGGTGGGGGCCCGATCTCGTCAATTTCCACAATGACGCCTATGAGCCTATGCTCGGCAACCGCAAATCCGACGCAATCGGACGGCGGGCCCGCGATCTGTGGCCGGATGTCTGGGACGATGTGTCGCCCTTGGTCGAAAAGGCGCTGTCTGGAGAAGCAACGACCCTTTACGAACTGCCGCTGATGGTCACCCGCAACGGCTACCGTGAAAAGACCAACTGGACCTTCTCCTATTCGCCGGTTTTTGACGACGACGGCCATGTGGCAGGCATGGTGAATATCGTCATGGAAGTGACCGAAACGGTGACGACGCGGCAGAAGCTGAGTGAGGCCTATGCCGCCGCCCAGGAGCATATCCGGGTCCAGCAGGAACTGGTCGAGCAGCGCGAAGCGCTTCAAGCCGAACTGTCTCACCGCATGAAAAACACGGTCGCCATGACGCAGGCCGTGGTCTCCCAGTCGCTGCGCCACGCAAAGTCCATCGAGGAGGCCGTCGACGCCATCAACGGACGGCTGGTCGCGCTCACTCATGCGCAAGACCTTCTGGTCAAGGACAGTGCTCAGCGGGCCTGGTTCCGCGATGTCGTCGAGCGTACACTTGAACCTCATCGCGATCACGGTCATCGCTTTCACCTTCAGGGCCCCGACGTCGTTCTGGAAGGGCCTCAGGCTCTCGGATTGACGCTTGCCGTCCACGAACTCGCCACCAATTCGGCAAAATACGGTGCGCTCTCGGTAGAAGGCGGCACGGTTTCGATCGACTGGAGCCTTGACGGGCACAAGCTCAGCTTCGCTTGGAAAGAAAATGGCGGCCCTCCGGTCGTGCCACCTTCGACCACGGGATTTGGGTCGCGCCTGAAGGACAGGATCGTTCCAGGCTACTTCAAGGGCAGCGGCAAGACGGTGTTCGAGCCGGACGGCGTTCGTTATTTGCTGACCGGACAGCTTGTTGTTGACGAAACGCAGTCGGCGCCATCTTTGCAGGCCGAGGGGTTCCCATGACCGAACAACGATCGGTCCTGGTTGTCGAAGACGAGCCGCTTTTGCGGATGGACATCGTCGATTTCCTCGAGGACGCCGGCTATATCGTCTGGCAAGCGGAAAACTCCGTCGACGCCATCGACCTGCTGGTCCGTCACGGCGAGATCAGGCTTGTCATGACAGACGTCGACATGCCGGGCGGCATGGACGGCATCAAACTCGCAGCCTACGTCCGCGACCGCTGGCCGCCTCTCAAGATCATCGTTGTCTCCGGCTATCGAAGCGTGGCAACCGAGGAGGTTCCGGCGGAAACGCGGTTCTTCTCCAAGCCCTACGACCCGAAGAGGATCGTCAAGACCGTTGGTACGCTGCTGGACGAAAGCAGATCTCCGAAAGAGTAGTCGACATGGAACCAGTCGGGCGCCCGGCGGTTGGGTCGCTAGGAGATCTCCCCATGCCGCCATCAAGACCTGTTTCCGAGCCGACGCCCTCCACACGAGGGATCTTGCGGCCGGCGCGTAAACAACCGTCCGCTTCGCCAGTCATGTCGATGGCAGCTCCGCGCTTGCGGGGTTATTCTTGGATG
Source organism: Hyphomicrobiales bacterium (assembly GCA_900469345.1). Classification (GTDB taxonomy): domain Bacteria; phylum Pseudomonadota; class Alphaproteobacteria; order Rhizobiales; family Rhizobiaceae; genus Neorhizobium. The sequence goes on from UBWZ01000008.1 coordinate 155,996, forward strand.
ACGCTCATCTCCTCGAACATCGTCGTTCTCGGTATTTGGGTCCTGATCAACATTGGAATGTTTCCGGCCGTTCCCGCTTTCGACCCGACGTTCGTTGTCTTGGCCATGGTCGTATCAGTCGAGGCGATTGCTGTCGCGACACTGGTAACGATCGGTCAGGCCAGGCTGTCGTGATTGAGTGAAAGGGTGTTCGGCCCGACGTGGCAATGCTCGCCCGGGCCGCGACGAAATCGCTGACGCCTGGGATTCAAGCCGCGCAACTTGCACGTCGCGCCATGCGGAGGGGGGGGGTTCGATGCCAAGACCGTCAGGCCTTGGCGCTGGTCTCGTCGACGGAGGGCTGCTTGTTCTTGGAGTTCAGCACGAAGTCGACCGCATCACCGACGGTGAGGATCGTGTCGGCCGCATCGTCACCGATCTCGATGCCGAACGCTTCCTCGATCTCCATTACGATCTGAACCACTTCCAGTGAATCGGCGTCGAGATCATCCGCAAAGCTGGCGGAGTCGACAACCTTGCCGGCCTCAAGTCCCAACTGCTCCATGATGATCTCACGAACGCGGTCAGCCGTGTCAGATTGGGCATTTGCCATGGTCATCCTTACCGTTGAGCGAAGGCACGCAATTGCCTTGTCCGCCGCGGGCAATTTCCGCTTGCGGCGCTGTACAGGTAGGATGGCAAAACCGATTTGTCGACCTGATACCGAATTAATTCCTGTCAGGTGGATCAGCAGCCGGGATTTGCCGCCACGGCGGATGAAGCCGGAGTGTCGGCGCCCGGATTATTTTCGTTGGCGGGGAAATCCGGCTGGAAGAGCGGCTGCTCGGCCAGCTTTCGGGCGGTGGCGGCAAGCGACGCAAGCTGCTGGGCGATTTCGGAAAGCTGAGCCGATGCGTCGTCCATCTGATCGTCCTCGTTGGGACGCGAGGCACGCTGTCCACTTGGCAAAGGTAAGTAATCGCGAGGGCAGGAGTTCGATGGGGGGAAAGAACTCTTTCGGGGGGACGGGGCACTGCCCTCGCGACATCCAATAAACGGCACGCAAAAAAAATGGTTCCGCCAGTTACGAAAAAAAATCGGGCAAAATCCGAGAGATTCTTGGCAGTCGCGCTCCTGCTTGAGGGGTTGCGTGTTGCCCCCTTGAATGAGGATCTCGCCGTGCCCATCTTGGGTAGGACTTTTCCGAAGCCTTCCGATTTCCAACGCCCGGCGCGATCCGCCCGCGACGGCGTGCGCGCGGGTGAGCACAGAGTTTTCTGCTGCTCCCCGCGTCGCGATGTTCTGCCGGTGGCACCGGCACGCCAGACTGAGTTCGGCGAATATTGGCAATTATCTGGATTGACTTACCAGGGTAATTTTCGCGTCGTAATTTCCGCGTCAGGGTAGGCTGAAGAAGGGATCTCGATCATGGCACCGGTGAACTTGTCGATTGGCACGCACGACCTAGGTACGCTTCATGGCCAATGATATCTCCCCGAAGATGACCTCCTCCGATCGCAAGCGGCTTGCGGCGGAACAGACCAACCTGACGGCACGGCAGACCGCCGATGCCGAAAAGAAGAAACGTGACGAAAAGACCGCCCGCCTTCGAGCCATCCGGCTCGCAAGCGACAAGCCGGCGTAAACGGACCCACTCGTCGACTGACTGAGGTCATGTGATCCGGACGAAAGCCCTCGGACCGGCACGACTTTAGTCAGCCCGTTGGGGTCAAAGGGCCGAAGTCGTCCAATCCGGCCCCAGGCCGGGAACCCGCCTGGTCATTGCACGTTTCGGCCTCGCTCGACGGAATAGCACCGTGAGCCGCGACGGGCATAAAACCCTGCGCGCGAACTGCGGGCGGGGGATCCAGCGATGAAATCGGTAGTATTCGGCATGTTGCTCGTCATGGCGGGAATGGCGATGGCGCTGGTCTTTGTCAGCGACCCGTCGCGCCATGCGGCAGCCAGGGTTTACGTGCCGCAGATGGAAACCCTCCGCTCGAGCCAGTAGTGAACCGAGAGCTGGACCTCGATCCCGGTCGTCCTCCCGCCATCAGGGTGGCGTGGCGCGGATGCGCCCGGCATTGGGCCGCCGCAGGTTGAAGAGATTGCCGGCAAGAATAAGCGCCGCCCCGACCGCTGTAATCCCGCTCACGCTTTCGGCATAGAGCAGGTAGCCCAGCAGTGCCGACAGCGGCACCCGCAGATAGTCCATCGGCATGGCGACGGTAGCATCCGCATGGGAAAGTGCCTTCGCCATGCAGTAATGCGCGAAGGTACCCGAGAAGGCGATCACGAAGATCCATGGCCAGATCGCCGCCGACGGCCAGACCCAGACGCGCAGCGCCGGCACCAGGCCGACGATCGACTGGATGATCAGCATCCAGAAGATGATCTTGGTGGCGCTGTCGGAGCGGGTCAGGAACTTGGTGGTGATAAACGAAATGGCGAATACGAACGCTGCCCCGAGCACGATCAGGTGACCCGGATTGAGCGGCGCCGCGCCTGGCCGCAGGATGAGGAGCACCCCGACCAGGCCGAACAGGATGGCGACCATCTTGCGCCAGGTCAGCCGCTCGCCGAGAAAGCCGGCTGCCATCAGCGCTGCCCAGATGGGCGCGGTGAATTCGATGGCGATCACCTGTGCCATAGGGATCATCGTCAGCCCCATCAACCAGGCGAACTGGCCGATGTAGTGCGCGACGTTGCGGCCGATATGGCTGGGCAGGATGCGGGTTGCCATCGCCCGAATCCCACCCTCGCGGTAGACCAGCGGCAGGAGCATGAAGAAGGCGATGACAGAGCGCATCTCCATCACCTGGAAGACGTTGATCTCGCGGGTGATGGCGCGACCCGATACGGCCATGAGCAGAAGAAGGGCAATGGACGCCATCATCCAGCCGGCTGCCTTCATGGTCGACTGACTGCTTTCCAACCTTGCTTCCTCCGGCTGCGTCCGGCGAAACCGCGGCCGGATGTCGGCCGCTGCGCTGCCGCCGCTCGTCGCGTAGATAGACCGGATCGAGGGGAGGGCGATAGGCGGCCGCACGGTTTCCGCCAGGGCGTGGCCTGCAAGTCACTGTTTAGGCTTGGAAGACGCAGTTTTATCGGGCGACGCCTCGCTCCTGTGCGGGACGTCGCTCGAATGACGTTGCCGTGGTCAGGATTGCTCGGCTGCCGGATACTGCTGGTCGGTGACATGCTCCGCCCAGTCCACCGTCTTGCCGTCGAGGGTTTCCTGGATGGCGATATGGGTCATGGCAGTCGCCGGGCCGGCGCCATGCCAGTGCCGTTCGCCCGGTTCGAACCACACCACGTCGCCGGGGTTGATCACCTCGACCGGGCCGCCCTCGCGCTGCGTCAGCCCCGAACCTGCGGTCACGATCAGTGTCTGGCCGAGCGGATGCGTATGCCATGCGGTGCGGGCACCGGGCTCGAAGGTGACGAGCGCCGAGGTGCCCCGGCGTGCGTCGTTCGCCGAAAACAGCGGGTCGATCCGCACCGTTCCGGTAAACCAGTCCGCTGGACCTTTCGAAGATGGCCGTGAGCCGTTTCTGTCGATCTTCATCGTCTGTACTCCTTTGCCGGCCGCCTTTGGCCGCGGTTTTCCTCCATATAGGAGAGTTGGCGGAAAAATCCCGCGGTCGAAGCGGCAGCCGCCTCTGCGCGCCGGTTTGCCTCGCGCCTGCAACTGGCTGTACGATGGTCTCAGGCCGAGCAACTGGGGAGGAGACCAGCATGGACCGATGGAGCGGCGGCTGCCTGTGCGGAAAAGTCCGGATCGTGGCGACGGGACGACCCTACCGGGTCGGCATCTGTCACTGCCTCGACTGCCGCAAGCACCATGGCGCCCTCTTTCAAGCTTCCGCCATCTTCCCGGCCGATGCCGTGACGATGCAAGGCGAGACCGGAGAGTATCGGGGACGTTTTTTCTGTCCGGGCTGCGGCTCGTCCGTGTTCGCCAGAAGCGGAGACGAGGTCGAGGTCAATCTCGGCGTGCTCGATGCTCCGGACCAGCTGACGCCGACCTATGAGCTCTGGACGGTTCGCCGCGAAGCGTGGCTGCCGCCCTTTCCGCTTGCGCACCGCTACGAAGGGGACCGGCCGTCATCTAGCCGGTCCGAAGACTAGCCTCTCGATACCGGCCGTAAGGAGACGCGGCTTTTGCGTGCTGGCAGCGGCCTCAGGTCAGCGCGTGCCCTGCGGCTTCCGACGCGCCCTTTGCGGCCGTGCCCACCCAGTCGAGCCGCGGGGCAGGGATAAGGCCGTAATTGTAGAAATTGACGCCATCGGCACCCGCCTCGAGCGCCGCCCTCACCCGTGCCGAAAGGATGTCGGGCCCGTCCACTTCCGGATAGAAGACCCTGAGACCGACACCCAGGAACCTGTCCGGCCCGACCGCCGCCCGGCCCGCCGCGATGACCTTCGCGACCTCCTGCGGGCTCTGGTGGTAGCAGCAGAGGATGGCGCCATCGCAGGCTTGCGCGACCGCCGGAAGATCGACGCCGCCGATCCAGGCCTGGCTGCCGTCGATGAGGACGATCTTCGTCGAGGGATCGGCGGCGCTGCGGATCGCGGCGATCAGGCTCGTCACCGGTTCGCTCCGCCAGGCCAGGAAGGCGTGGAGGTCCGCCTCGGCGCGGAAGGCATCGATCCCGGCCGCGGGGAAGTCGGGAAACTGCTTTTCGGGCACGGCGCGTTCGCAAAACGCTGCGATATACTGCGAGACGGTCCGGCGGGCGCCCTCGACCGGGATGCCGGCGCTCGTCGCCCGGTCAGTGCAATGCGCGCAGAAGCAGAGCGACAACAGGAAGTCGTCCTCGGCGTTCAGCCCGACACCATCCTTTTCGTGATGGTACTCATGTGCAAAACCCATGAAGCTCGGGCTTTCGAGCTCGACCATGTCGGGCCGGTAGCGTGTCGTGATGTCCTGCACGAGCGTGACCGCGTAGTCCCGCGCAGCCGGGCTCGAGGGGCACAGGCTGTAATAGTTCGCATTGCCGAAGGCGTTGCGCGTCACGTGCTCCGGATGCAGCATGCCGAGGCGGCTGTTGTGCAGGCATACGGTCCAGCAGGACACCTTGAGGCCGGTCTTGTCTCGTGTCCGCGTCAGCGCCTCGAGCATGTCGCCGCGCTCTGCCGTATTGCGGGCCATCAGCGGCTGGATCATCTTGCCGGACCACAGCGCCGCGTCGGGCTGGAAGTAGACGGTGCCGTCCTCGGGAAAATAGGCCTTCTGCACCGGGCTTCGCGGCTGCAGGAAGCGGCCCGCATGATAGGACGTGGCAAGGCTGACGGTGTTGAGACAGGCGCGTTCCGTCAGTTCCCTGGCAAACGGCTCGACACCCTGGTCCTGAACGTCCCAGGGATAGGTCCACATCGAACGATGCATGGCGTCCTCTTAAAATGCTTGGCGAGGATTTTTAAGGCGCGATCAAGGCTCGGCCGGTTTTCGCGTGGCTTTGCCGCTATCCCTGGGCTGTTCCCAGGCGCGGCAGGGACCGGGCATGGGCAGCGGCTTCGCCGGAATAGGGGAAGTCGTCGCCGAGCTGGCGGTCGCCCTCAAAAACCTTGAACGCAGGCCCGTCGACCTCCACGATCTTGTAGCCGTTCACATACTCGATCTTCGGTGTTTTCCAGCCCATCGGGAGGTCTCCTGTCAAGGGCTGACGCAGCAAACGAAGGAGTGCGCGTTGCCCATGCGCACCCGTGTATCATCTGTCGGGTGAAAGCGCCAATTGCCTGGATATCAGATGCCTGGATATCAGACGGCGGTCAGGGCCCGCCGACAATCGTTCCCTCAGGCGACGAGCGGAGTCGTTTTGCTTTCGCGTGTTCGCCCTATCCGTTTGACGGCCTTGATCTCCACGGCTTGGGCATCGGTCAGCGCATTGCGGACGGCGTCGGTGATGGTGGTGACGACGAAGTCTGCATCGATGTCGGCCGCCGCCACGGGACTTGCGGGCTGACCCTCGAGGCCCGTCATGACGATCCCCACACGAAGGGACGGTTTCTGTCGCTTCAGGCGACGCACTGCCTGGCGCGCATGCGCCTTGGAGCCCGAATTGAGGAACGCGATCAGAACGGTGTCGATCTCCGCAAGGCGCAGCAGGTTTATCGTTCTGCCGTTGATCGCCGTGTGGTCCGACTGAGCGACGGTCGCACCCTGGATGGTCAGGACCTGACCGATCATCGAGGCGACCGCATCGTCCATAGCGCCTCTGCCGCCGATACACAGGACGCCGCGACCCGTGCCATCGGGAAGGAGTGGCTCTCCAACCCTTTCCCCGCTGCGGTTGGTGTCGGCTTCGTCCGCGTCGTCTTCCGGTTCCTCTTCCTCCTCGATCGCGATCTCGGCGAGATTGCCGATCAGCGTCTGGGTGGTGGCGGTGAGAAGGGTTATCTGCGCATCCGTCATCACGCCCCGCTGGCGATCCTGCTCGCCCAGCTGCAAGGCGGGAAGTCCGACTTTCTCGTAGTAATCGATAAGGTCCTCGTCCTCGAGAAAGTCTTCGGCGTTGTCGGTCGCCTCGTTCGGGTCTCCCGCAAGCAGCCTCTGGTAGAGCTTTTCATGCATCTGCAGAACCGGCTCGTTGCCGAGAAGCACATCCAGAAAGCTGAACTGTGGGACATATCGCCCCAGCACGACGAGGCAGACCGTAAGCGGTGTCGACAGCATGAGGCCGACCGGCCCCCACAGCCACGACCAGAAGATAGCGGAGACGATGATTGCCAGCGGGGAAAGACCCGTATGGCTGCCATAGAGCCACGGCTCGACGACGTTGTTGCTGAGCAGTTCGGTGACGATGAAAAGCCCGGCGACCCAGGCGACCAGCGACCAGCCGGGAGCGATTGCGAGCGCCAGGAACAGCGGCAGGATCATGCCGATCACCGGTCCGATATACGGGACGAACCGCAGGACGAGAGTAAGGAGTCCCCAGAGGATGGCGTTCGGAATGCCAAGTACCCACAGGCCGATAGATATCGGCAGGGCGTAAAGCGCGTTCACGACCAGCTGCATCAGCAGGTATTTGCCGACCCGTTTGCCGGCATCTTGAAGGGCTGCGGTCGTTCGGTGCAGATCGCCCAGACCGACGAGTCGGATGAACCGGTCGCGCAGTTCCTCCCGCTCGAGCAACATGAAGATCACAAGCACGATGACAAGGCCTGCCGTCGCAAACGGGCTGATCAGGGGCAGAATGAAGTTTCCAAGCGTTGCGACCGGATTGGAGCGTGTGACGATTTCCACGGGCATCGGATCGCGGCGGCTGGACTGCGGTGACGCGTCCTCTTTGCTCTCCTTGGCCGTATCCTGCATTTCCGCGCCGATCCGCTCGACGACCTTGCTGAGATGTTCGAGCACGCCATTGCCCGAACCGGCTTCGCTGAGCGCATGCACCTTGGCGACGATGTTGCGTTGGTAGGTCGGAATATTGTCGGCGAGGTTTGCCACCTGTCCGGCGACGACGAAGCCGAAGACGGCGATCACCAGGAATGCGGTAGCAACGGCAAGGAGGACGGCGGCGATCTTGGGGACATACCGTTTGCGCAGGAAGCTGACGATCGGAGCCAGCGTGAAAGTAAGGAGGAGGGCCAACGCCAAAGGCACGAAGACCTCCTGGCCGACGTAAAGGATGACCGCGACGCCGATGAGAATAAGGAGCGTTCGACCTGAGAGGGTCGTCGCGGGAAACGCGCCGGATCCATTCGGAATTTCCGCTCTTCCGATCGAGTTGTCGTTGATGCTGCTCACAGCCGCCCCCCAAATATCTCGCCGGCACGACCGGCATTCAGACGTAAATGCATCAGGCAGGAAACAGATCGATCCGCTGACACAAATATTTTGGAATTGTTGATTTCGCTGTCTGACCGCTTCAATCAAGCGTGACGGCAACTGCCGCGCCTGGATCAAGCCCGCAATGATCTCTTTGCCGCTGTACGGGCAGGCGGCCCCTTAAGGATCGAGATCGAAATCTAAGACTATAAATAACAAATTTGCTGTCGGAAGCAGCTAAATCAGCATCCTCTTAATATCTCTGTGCCTAATCTGGCCCGATATTTGAGATTGGACTGCCATGGAAGATAAGGAACTTATCAAGCCCGATATGCTCGCATCCATGTTGATGCGGTTGTTCGAATTTGCGCCTGTGGCCATGGCCATCAGCACCAGTCACGCAAAAACCTCGAGCTATGCAAAGGTCAATGACGCCTATCTGAAGCTGACCGGGCTGCGCTGGGAGGATATCTCCGGCAGAAAGCTGACGTCCAAAGGCTCCGCTATCGACAGCCCTGCACGAGATCGCCGCCACAGGATGCTGCGCGAGCAGGGCTCCTACGTGCTTGAAGAGGTCGACCTCCGGCATGTCGATGGGTCGATCATCCCGACCTTGATCTCCGCACAGAGAACAGTCGTGGAAGGCATTTCCTTCGACGTCGAGATCATTCTCGACGTCTCTTCCCGCGTGCGACACCATCAGGAGATGGAACGGGCACTGATGGAGTCCGCGCGCACCGATTTCCTGACGGGCCTGGCGAACAGGGCAGGACTGGAAGTCGAGGTCGCAACCAGGCTCAATCTGCCTGAGTTGGATGGCTTCGCCCTGGCCTACATCGATCTGAACGGCTTCAAGGCCGTCAATGACCGACTTGGTCACCATGGCGGGGACGAGGTCCTGAAGGCAATTGCCAGTCGCCTGCGGGACAGCTTCTCGAACAGCCACTTCATCGCGCGGATCGGCGGTGATGAGTTCGTTATCCTGCTGCCAGCCCCCAGCAATCATCTCGCGTCGGTCCTCGACCATCTCAGGCAGGCGATGGACCACGTCTTGCGCCCTGTCTCGATCGAGGGGGAACTTGCCGACGTCGGCGCCGCAGTGGGCGTGGCATTCAGCCGAACCGGTGACGACGTTGCCAGCGTCATGAAGCGGGCGGACGGCTACATGTATACGGCAAAAGCGTCCGGCGAACGAATTGCCATCGTGTGCCTTGGGGCACCGTTGATTGAAGGAAGCATCGACGGCCATCGCCGGACCGCGTAACTGCATATCTTCAAGCTGACCAGATCGGACAGCGAGATCAAGCTGGACACCAACGGCTTTTAAAGCCGTCAGCCGATACGGACCAGCAGCGTCCGGTCGTCTTCGCCACAAATTTGCAGCTGACCTCCCACTGAAATTTCCGCCAGATGAAATAGGAGTCCGGCCGCGCCTGTCGCCGCACCGGAGCCATTTGCTCTTTTTGCCTGGGCCCGAGGTTCATCGACAGGCAGGCGATCATCCCGCCTTAAGCACCGTCCGTGTCGAGTAGGTTCGACAGTCCCGGTATCGTCAGTCGCAGTTCAAGATCCTTGCGGATGAGCCGATCATTCCTTTTCAAACAGAAGCCGTGGCCACCCTTCGGCGGCCACGGCTTCTCTTCAGTGGATGTTAATCCCGGGTGGCTCGACCAGCCTGTCCAGACTTAGCTTGATCTCCGGTCTTGCCGTGCTTGTCCGGTTTGCCTGGCTTGTCGGGTTTCCCCGGTTTGTCAGGTTTGCCAGGATCGTCCGGCTTGTCCGGTTTGCCTGGCTTGTCCGGGTCGTCGGGCTTGTCCGGCTTGCCGGGTTTGCCTGGGTCGTCGGGCTTGCCAGGCTTGCCCGGGTCGTCTGGTTTGCCGGGTTTGCCTGGGTCGTCGGGCTTGTCGGGCTTGCCAGGCTTGCCAGGATCGTCTGGTTTGCCGGGTTTGCCCGGGTCGTCTGGCTTGCCCGGGTCGTCCGGTTTGCCAGGTTTGCCCGGATCCTCCGGTTTACCGGGCTTGCCGGGGTCTTCGGGCTTGCCGGGGTCTTCAGGCTTGGAAGGATTGTCAGGCTTGCCGGGATTGCCGGACTGCCCACCCGACGCGTCGCCGCTGCTGTTTCTCCCGCCGCCCGTGGAACTGTTGTCTGAGCCGGCACTCGCGCCTGCAGCGCTGGAGGACGAAGATGCACTGGATGGGCTTGCACCGGCGGTTCCGGTGGCCGCCGTCTGGCCACTCAGGGCCGTCGTTCCGACCGCCGATACGCGGGCGATCGACGGTGCCACCGCCGTGACCGACGGCGCAGCGGTGATGCCGGCCACCTTCATGCCCTTGACGCTGTCAACGGTAGCGGACTGGCCGGCGGCGACGTTCGATCGCTGCCCGCTGGCAAAGGCAGTCACCTGGACCAGCCCCCGGTTGACCGAGACCGCAGCGGTCGTTTTGGTGACCGAGACGCGAAAGATCGTGCCTTTGACGACGGCGGCCAGAAACGGTGTCTGAACTGTAGTGTGCGGCCGATCGCGTCTCTCGATCTCGAGATCGAGCACGCCCGACTTCTGGACCACCTCCGTCTTGCGGTCGAACACGCCCGAGGTGAAGACGCCTGCCAATGTGTTGGGCTGGAACGAGAGGCTTTCGACCCCACGGGCGAGCTGCGCGCGCCCTTTCGGTCCGGTCGAGATCCAGGCATTATTGGGAATGATGTCGCCGACCTTGACAGCCGTCCAGGTCTGTCGGTCGATGGTGAAGGTGACCTGCTGTGTAGCCTTTGCTACTGCCCAATCACCCTCGGCGCCAAAAGCAATTGCGGGCACCAGCGAAAGGGCCAGCAGTACAAGTCTGAGCATTAACACGGTGGAGCTCCGCTATGAGGGGAGCTCTAGGAATATCGTCCGGAGCTTAATAAGCGTTGAATGAGATTGTTCTGTTTAGACCACTGGCTTGTATATTTGCTAAGTGGCTGAGGCATGCGGCGCAGGCAGCCCCACCCGGTCTTAACGCTGTGTTTACTTTGGTAACAAGCTTTGGGGATGCAGACTCCACATCGGCGGGCAAGTGTCCAGTCACCTTTCACAGATTGATGATTGCTAAAGTATTTTAGTGTGATGTGTAGGACTGCGCTGAGCCGAAACGTCCAGTGCGTCGTCCACCTTTGTACGCTCCTCGCATAGACTGCTTTCGCTTTTACGCTCCAACGTGACCGGCACTCTACGCTTTCGGGCAGATCGAATAGAAGAGACAACAACCGGAATGCTCGTCGGAGCCCGAACCTGTCCGCCGCGCGACGGCACCAAGCCGGAATAGAGCCACATGCTTCAATCACGCAGTTGGCCATCGGGCTCGCGTCTCATCCGGATACTCTTTATCGGCGTCATCTTCGGCCTGACCATCGGTGCCGGTCAGTTTTCGATGACGAAGGCCCTTGATGGGTCTCTTTTGAGCTTCAGGTTTGACAACGCGCCGCGCGCCGCATCGGGGAATGTCGTGTTTCTGGCGATCGACAAGCAGACGCTTGACGATGTCGGAATATGGCCCTGGCCGCGCAGCCGGTACGCCGCTCTCCTCGACAAGCTTGCGGCGATCGGCGTCGGCGATGTTTTCATAGACGTCGATTTCAGCACGCCGTCGACACCGAGCGAGGATCAACGCTTGAGTGTGGCGCTTCGCGAATCCGGCGGCGGAACCATTCTTCCGGTGTTCAGGCAGCTCCAGTCGTCCGACGAGCAGTCTCAAACCGTCGTGACCCAGCCGCTCGCAATGTTCGCCGACAATGCCTGGCTGGCATTCGCCAATGTCGCGATGGAGGAAGACAGGACAGTGCGCCGGTTTGAGTTCGGCCACCCGTTTCTCGGCCAACAGACACAATCGGTCGCCGCCGTCCTCAGCAAAAGCCCGCTGGATGAGGGCTCCGCGCTGATAGACTATTCGATCAACCCGGCCACGGTTCCGACGATCTCGCTGGCGGAGGTCTTCCGCGAAAACTTCGACGGCGAGCGGCTGAAGGGACGGTCGATCGTCATCGGCGCCTATGCCACCGAACTCAAGGACATCTTCCCCGTCCCGGTCTACGGCCAGTTGGCGGGACCGATGCTGCACATCCTCGCGGCCGAAACGATGTTGCAGCAGCGCCTTCTCAAGGAATTCCATCAACTGCCGATGGAGCTTGCGCTCGATGCCCTGATCATTGCCGCAGCCCTTGCCTTGAGCCGATTTTCTCTGGCGATACCGATTGTGCTTGGAGCGGGGCTTCTCGCATTGATCGAAGCGGTCGCCTTCATCGCGCAGCGCGATTTCGGTATTGTCCTCTATACGGCAAAGGTCTGGATGATTGTCGGCCTTGGCCTTGCTCTCAGCATGTCGGAAAAGGTCGACTGGAGCCAGTTCCTCACCGATCTGGCCAATGCCGAGCAGCGCAGCATCCGCCGGCTGCTGCGAAAGATTGTCGCCGACAGTACGGATGCCGTCCTGGCATTCGATCATCGGTTCAAGATCTTCGAGGCGAGCGATTCTGCGCCGATGATGTTGGCGGGCGACGATGCCGACTACAGGGGGAAGCCGTTGGCGGAAGCCATCCCCTCCGCGCTCTACGATCTGGTCCTGAGACTGGCCGCCGATCACGACAGGCAGCCGGATGCCGTGCACAGTGGCGTGCAGAGGTTTTCCATAGACGTGAAGCGAATGGTCAGGCATCTCGAGGCGACCGTTACGATCTCCCCCCTGGACCGACCGAAAGAGGAGCTCGACAAAAATCCTCATGCCTTCATCGGCAGTGTGGTGATCAGGGACACGACGTCGCGTCAACTTTACGAGGATCGGCTGCAGTATCTGTCGTCGCACGACGATCTGACGGGGCTGATGAACCGCAGGGCGTTTTCGCAGTATTTGACGCAGGATCGTGGCGACATCTACGTCGCGGTGATCGGACTGTCCCGGTTCAGCGTCATCAATGCGACGATGGGCCGACATGTCGGCGACGATCTCCTGCGGGGCACTGCCAATCGTCTGGAAGGTGACCGCAGGATCCTTGCAGCGAGCAGGCTGGGCGGAGACGTCTTCGCCGTTGCCGTGCCGAGCGTTTTGTTCCCGGCGCCGGAGGCGTGCGCCCAGGCTCTTATCGGCCTGTTTGACCGTCCCGTGGAAGTGGCAGGCAGAAAGTTTCACCTGACCGTTCAAGTGGGAATTTGCGCCCACGAGATGGGCGAGGAGAGCGGAGCGACGGTCGAGCGGGCGGAGCACGCTCTGGATACGACGAGGGACACCGCCGGCAGCGGCTGGCGGCAATATGAGCCGGAGGCCGCAGCCCGCCAGCATCACTCTCGGATGCTGGAAGCATCGATGCGCGACAGCCTGCAGCAAGACCAATTCTTTTTGCTCTATCAGCCGCAGGTGGATCTGCTCAGCGGCGCGCTGACCGGGGCGGAAGCACTGCTTCGCTGGCAGCATCCCGATCTCGGCCTCGTCTCGCCTGCGTCGTTCATCCCTGTCGCCGAAGCGAGTGGCTTCATCTGCGACCTCGGTCGCTGGGCGCTGACGGAAGCCTGTCGCGAAGCCGCGCGGTGGCCGGATCATCTGGGCGTCGCAGTCAACGTCGCTCCGCTTCAGATGCTGCAGGGAGATCTTGTTGCCGATGTCACGCAGGCTCTCGCGCTGTCTGGTCTCGCTCCGTCGCGTCTCACACTGGAAGTCACGGAATCCGCTTTTGTCGATCAGGTGAGCGGCGTCGTCGTGATCCTCGATGACCTTCGCCGACTGGGATGTCGCATCGCGCTGGATGACTTTGGCACCGGCTATTCGTCCCTCAGCTATATTGCCAGCTTCCCGCTCGACAAGCTCAAGATCGACCAGTCCTTCGTGAAGCGGATGGCCGGCGACCGGCAGAGCCTAGCCATCGTCGAAACGATCAGGGCACTCGCCAGCAGCCTGCATCTCGAGGTCGTCGCGGAAGGCATTGAAAGCAGGACAGACTGGGACCTTCTTTCGGGCATGGGCTGCGAAAGCGGGCAGGGCTATTTCTTCGGCAAGCCGCTTTCTTCCGACAAACTGATGGACATCGTCCACGCCGCGCCGTGGATCGCCGCCGCTTGAAATCTCAAGTGGAGCGTTGAGCGGTCTGGCGGGCTTGCTGCCCAAGACGCCATTCGTCTACCCGGAGGGCTGCTTGCCCGGGCATATGCCGATCGTATCAGCTTTGCTGCGAATGAAGTCGAGGCCTGCGCGCTCGAATGCCTGGCGCAATTGCGCTTCCGTGGCGCGGTGCACATCGTGCCGGCTGCCCTCGTAGTCACGGATCGTGCTGCGCGACACGCCCGACTGATCGGCAAGGTCCGCCTGCGTCCAGTCCAGAAAGCCGCGGGCCGCTCGGCACAGCGCCGGAGTCAATATCTTTGGGTCTGCGGGTTGTCCCATCGGACTAAGTTACCCATATTGGTTGATATTGACCATATATGTGGCTTGAAGTTAAATTGCTAGGGGGCTTTCTGCTGCCGGCGGCCAAGCTTGATGGAATGTAAAGGGGGAAGTGACTGTTGGGGTAACGTTCGAATCCTATCTTCTCCTTATTCTTTTGGCTCTTCCCTTTATCGGCAGCCTGCTCTCCGGGCTCATCCTCAACACCACGTCACGGGATCTGCCCGTCTTCGTGGCGGGCGCGGTCACTCTCCTGGTTCTCGGCCTCACGATCTTTGCCTATGCCTCCGTCGGCACTGGTTCCGTGCTGCGCTTCGATGCCGAATGGCTTCCTCAGCTTGGGCTGAATTTCACGCTCCGAATGGACGGCCTGGCATGGATTTTCTGCATGCTGGTGTCCGCGATCGGTTTCCTGGTCGTGCTCTATGCCCGCTACTACATGGGCGAAGACGACCCGATACCGCGCTTCTTTTCATTTCTGCTGGCCTTCATGGGGGCGATGCTCGGCATCATCATCTCGGGCAATATCATCCTCCTGTCGATTTTCTGGGAGCTGACCAGCATCTTCTCCTTCCTGCTGATCAGCTACTGGCATCGCAACCCGACGGCCCGCGATGGCGCGCGTATGGCGTTGACGATCACCGGCATCGGCGGATTCTGCCTGCTTGTCGGCATGCTGCTTCTGGGCAATGTCGTCGGAAGCTACGATCTGGACAAGGTCCTCGCCTCGGGCGACGTGATCAGGAGCCATGCTCTCTACCTGCCGACGCTGATCTTCATCCTGCTGGGCGCCTTGACGAAGAGCGCGCAGTTTCCGTTCCACTTCTGGCTGCCCAATGCCATGGCGGCCCCGACGCCCGTCTCCGCGTTCCTGCATTCGGCAACGATGGTGAAGGCCGGCGTGTTTCTGCTGGTGCGCCTGTGGCCGGCGCTTTCCGGCACCTATGAATGGTTCTTCCTCGTCGGGCTGATGGGCATGCTGACGCTGCTGCTCGGCGCATACTTCGCCATGTTCCAGCGAGACCTCAAGGGCCTGCTGGCCTATTCGACCATCAGTCACCTCGGTCTCATCACCACGCTTTTGAGCCTCGGCAGCCCGCTCGCAACCGTCGCTGCGATTTTCCACATGCTCAATCATGCGACGTTCAAGGCGTCGCTGTTTATGGCTGCAGGCATCATCGATCATGAGACCGGGACGCGGGACATGCAGCGCTTGAGCGGGCTCTTCCGGTTCCTGCCCTTCACGGCGACGCTGGCCATGGTGGCAAGTGCGGCGATGGCTGGTGTTCCGCTTCTCAACGGCTTCCTGTCGAAGGAAATGTTCTTCGCGGAAGCGGTGGAAACACACGCGGATTCCATCCTCGATACGATCCTGCCCTACGTTGCGACGCTCGCCGGCGCCTTCAGCGTGACCTACTCGCTGCGGTTCATCCATACCGTCTTCTTTGGACCGGCACCGGTCGACCTGCCGAAGGCAAAGCCGCATGAACCGCCGCGCTGGATGCGCTTTCCCGTCGAGTTCCTGGTTGTCGCCTGCCTTGTCGTCGGCATCGTGCCATCGATCTCCATCGGTCCCTTCCTGCATGTCGCTGCAGAAAGTGTGCTGGGTGCCGACATGCCGGAATACAGCCTCGCACTCTGGCATGGCTTCAGTCTGCCGCTAGCCATGAGCCTGGTCGCCATGATCGGCGGGACGATCCTTTACATCCTGCTGCGCGGCTACTTCTCCCGCTGCGAAGACGGTCCGCCGCTGTTTCGCAGGCTGCGTGGCCAGCGCATTTTCGAACGCGTGCTGGTCACTGTGTCGTGGCGCTGGGCACGCATGGCCGAGAGCCGGATGGGCACCAGAAATCTCCAGCCGCAACTGCGCTGGGTGGTGGCAACCGGCTTCATGGCCGGATTGTTGCCGCTCGTGCTGTCGGGTTTCGAGGTCCGGCCACTCGCCTTCTCCGGCATTGATCCGGCATTCGCGATCGTCTGGCTGCTGGGAACGGCGATGGCGCTCGGGGCTGCCTTCTCCGCGAAGTATCATCGCCTTGCGGCACTCGTCATGCTGGGCGGCGTCGGGCTGATGGTCTGCATCACCTTCGTCTGGCTGTCGGCGCCGGATCTTGCGATCACCCAGCTGCTGGTCGAGATCGTCACCACCGTGCTCATCCTTCTCGGCCTGCGTTGGCTGCCGAAGCGCAATGCAGACTCCCCTGATGCGATCACGTTGCGCGGCCGTTTCCGCCGCTTCCGCGACCTTGTACTGGCCATCGGCTGCGGCGTCGGCATGTCGTTCATTTCCTTTGCCGTCATGACGATGCCGGTCCCGGATGCCATCGCCACCTATTTCCTCGATAACGCCTATGCGCAGGGCGGCGGACGCAATGTCGTCAACGTCATCCTCGTCGATTTCCGCGGCTTTGATACGCTGGGTGAAATCGCCGTGCTCGGCGTCGTCGCGCTGACCGTCTACGCGTTGCTGCGGCGTTTCCGCCCGGCCGCCGACAGCATCGACATGCCTGAGCAGCAGCGCATCCAGAACAGCTTCGATGAGGAACGGCCGGAGCGGTCGCTCGGCGATACGGTGCGCGACTACCTGCTCGTGCCGTCGGTGATCATGCAATGGATGTTCCCGGTCGTGCTGACGCTCTCGGTCTATCTGTTCATGCGCGGCCACGACATGCCGGGCGGCGGTTTCTCCGCCGGCCTGACGCTGTCGATCGCCTTTCTGCTGCAGTATCTGGCCGGTGGCACGCGCTGGGCGGAAGACCGTATCCGCATCCTGCCGCTGCGCTGGATGGGGCTCGGGCTGTTGACGGCAGCTGCCACCGGCATGGGGTCCTGGCTGCTCGGCTACCCGTTCCTGACATCGCATTCGCGCTATCTCGATCTGCCGCTGATCGGCAAGGTTCCGGCCGCCACCGCGCTGCTGTTCGATCTCGGCGTGTTTTCGCTCGTCGTCGGATCGACGGTGCTGATCATGGTGGCGCTCGCCCACCAGTCCATCCGCATCAACCGCCTGAGGGCGATCGACGCGGCCAGGGCGGAGGAAAGCTGATGGAACTGGTTCTCTCGATCGCCATTGGCGTCATGACCGCATGCGGTGTGTGGCTGATCCTGCGGCCGCGCACCTACCAGGTCATCGTCGGTCTCTCGCTGCTGTCCTATGCGGTCAACCTGTTTATCTTCGGCGTCGGCGGGGTGAAGAGCAACCTGCCGCCGATCCTCCAGGACGGCGTCGATCCCGGCACGCTCACCGATCCCGTGCCGCAGGCCCTGGTGCTGACGGCCATCGTCATCGGCTTTGCCACCACTGCGCTGTTCCTCGTCGTCATGCTCGCCTCGCGGGGTCTCACCGGCAACGACCATGTGGACGGGAGAAACGACCCGAAATGAACGCCTGGACCCATCACCTGATCATTGCGCCGATCCTGGTGCCGTTGCTGGCCAGCGCCCTGCTGCTGTTCTTCGACGAGCGCAAGCGGGTGCAGAAGGCGATGATCAGCCTTGTCTCGACCATCATCCTTCTGGCCATCGCCTTCATCCTTTTCCGCATCGAGGGCGGTCCAAACAGTTTTGACGGGGTCTACTTGCTCGGCAACTGGGCGGCCCCCTTCGGCATCGTGCTGGTGGTCGACGGGCTCTCGGCCCTGATGCTGCTGCTGACGGCCCTGCTGGGGCTTGCGGCATTGGTCTTTTCGCTGGCCCGCTGGCATGCGGTCGGGGCCCATTATCACAGCATGTTTCAGCTGTTGCTGGTCGGACTGAACGGCGCCTTTCTGACTGGTGACCTGTTCAACCTGTTCGTCTTCTTCGAGGTGATGCTGGCCGCTTCCTACGGGCTTCTCCTGCACGGCTCCGGTCCGCTACGGGTCAAGGCCGGCATGCACTACATCGCCGTCAACCTGGTGGCCGCCTTCTTCTTCCTGATCGGCGTCAGCCTGATCTACGGCACGGCCGGCACGCTGAACATGGCTGATCTCGCGGCCCGCATTCCGCAGATCGAGCCGGATCGCCGCATGCTGATGGAGGCCGGGGCCGGCGTGCTCGGCGTCGCCTTTCTCATCAAGGCCGGCATGTGGCCGCTCTGTTTCTGGCTACCGACCGCCTATAGCGCCGCCGCGGCACCCGTGGCCGGTATCTTCGCGATCCTCAGCAAGCTCGGCATCTATGTCATCCTGCGCCTGACCATGCTGCTGTTCGCCGACGGCCCCTCTGCAGGCTTCGGCTCCGAGGTGCTGCTGTTCGGCGGTATGGCCACACTTGTCTTCGGCACGATCGGCGTGCTGGCGTCGCAGGCGCTCGGCCGGCTCGCCGGCTACTCGGTGCTTGTCTCCTCCGGCACCATGCTGATGGTCCTCGGGATCAGCGACGGGGCGATCTCGTCCGGCGCGCTGCTGTACCTTGTCAGCTCGACCTTCACCATCGGCGCCCTGTTCATGCTGATCGAGCTCGTCGAGCGCGGCCAGGATGCCGGCGCCCACGTGCTGACGGTGACGATGGAAGCCTATGGCGATGGCGAGGGGCAGCAGGCGGAAGAGGAGGAGGGCGTCATGATGCCAGGCACCATGGCCATCCTCGGCACCTGCTTTGCCGCATGCGCGATCCTCCTGTCCGGCCTGCCGCCGCTCTCGGGCTTCATCAGCAAGTTCGCCATGCTGTCGGCGATGATGGGCACGGGCGCCATCGGCACGCCGCTCGGCCCGGCTGTCTGGACCTTGATCGTGCTGGTCATCCTGTCCGGGGTCGCGGCGCTGATCGCCATGACCCGCGTCGGCATCCGCACCTTCTGGAGTTCGCTCGAAGGCACCGTGCCGCGGGTTCTCGTCATTGAACTGGTGCCGGTGATGTTCCTGCTGGCGCTGACCATGATACTGACGATCCAGGCGGGTCCGGCGATGCGCTACATGGATGCCACTATCCGCACGCTGTCGCAGCCGTCCGTCTACATCGATGCCGTACGCAACGCCGCAAGGGTGGAGGGCTGGAAGAAACCCGGCGATGCCGGAACGGGAGAGCCGTGATGCTGCCCTATCCGATCCTCAGCATATGTCTCGCCCTGATGTGGATGCTGCTCAACAGCTTCAGCCTTGGCCATCTGCTCCTCGGCGCGACGGTGGCGATCTTTTCCGGCTGGGCGCTCGCATCGCTTCGGCCCGACAAGCCGAAGCTGAAGAAGTGGTACCTGTTGCCCAAGCTGTTCGGCCTCGTCTTCGTCGACGTCATCCGCTCCAACATCGCCGTCTCCTGGGTGCTGCTGCAGGGCAAGCGGCGCAAGGATACCTCCGGCTTCGTTCTGGTGCCGCTGAAGATCGAGGATCCGACGGCGTTGGCCGTCATGGCGGTGATCCTGACCGCGACGCCGGGATCCGCCTGGCTGGAATACGACAGCGGCGACAAGACCGTGCTGATCCATGTGCTCGACCTCATCGACAAAGAGGCCTGGATCGCCAACATCAAGCAACGCTACGAGGCTCTTTTGATGGAGATCTTCGCATGAGTGCCATCATTCTGTTTACCGCGGTCTCGATCGCCCAACTGCTGCTTGCGGTGGCGATGCTGATCGCTTCGATGCGGATATTCGTCGGCCCGCGCGCCCAGGACCGCATCATCAGTCTCGATACGCTCTATATCAGCGCCATGCTCCTGCTCGTCACCTTCAGCATCGGAACCGGTCGCACGGTCTATTTCGAGGCGGCGCTGGTGATCGGCCTGCTGGGTTTCGTGGCGACACTGGCGCTGGCCAAGTTCCTGATGCGCGGCGAGGTGATCGAATGACCGAGCAAGTCCTCGACCTGCCGCTCTGGGCGGCAATCGCAGTGGCCATCTTCCTCGTCCTCGGCGCGTTGCTGACGCTGATCGGCACCATCGGCTTCCTGCGCCTGCCGACCTTCTACGAACGACTGCATGCACCGACACTCGGCACCAGCGGCGGTGTCGGCGCGATCCTGCTGGCCTCGATCATCTATTTCTCGGTCGGCACAGGGCGGCTCGTCGTCCACGAGATCCTTATCGGCCTGTTCGTCAGCATCACCACTCCGGTGACGTTCATGCTGCTGGCCCGCGCCGCCCTCCACCGGGATCGCGCAGAAAAGGATCCCGACGTGCCGGCCAAAGCCCCCGCAAAGTAAATGGCAAAAAACAATGACGCTGAAGGCACCCGGGTGCGCACGCTCCCGGAACGAGCACCCGCGCCCGATACCCGGCGCCACTTCATGGCAAATCCTGCGGGTCCGGCAGCAGTCCCGCGCGTCGATCAAGTCATGATCGGCGGCAGCGATGAATAATTCTGCAACTAACCGCAACCAGCAATCGTGCCGTCGCAGAAATTTTAACTAAAATGCTTGAGGATCCAGTGCAATCGCACCGAACGGGAAACAACACTGATGACACGCTTCTTGAGCTCTAACGCCGCAAAAGTACTGGACGCCCTGGACCTCTCCTTCGCCGTGATCGAATTCGATGTCGAAGGCAATATCCTGAAGGCCAACAAGAATTTTTGCGACCTGATGGGCTATAGCGAGACCGAACTGCGTGGCAAGCATCACCGCATCTTCCTGGATTCGGACTACGCGGCGTCTTCGGAATACCGCGCCTTCTGGGCCAAGCTGCGCAGCGGTGAATTCGTTTGCAGCGAATTTACCCGCATCGCGAAAGGCGGGGCCGAGATCTTCATCCGCGGCAACTACAATCCGATCAAGAACAGCGCTGGCAAGGTGCTGAAGATCATCAAGTTTGCCAACGACATCACGCAGACCAAGCTGCACGGGATCGACACCGGCGCCAAGATCGACGCGATCTCGAGAGCGCAGGCGACGATCGAGTTCAAGACGGACGGGACGATCCTCTCGGCAAACGAGAACTTCCTGAAGGCCCTCGGCTACAGCGCAACGGAGATCGTCGGCAAGCATCACAGCATGTTCGTCGACCCGGCCTTTGCGTCCAGCCCGGACTATGCGGACATGTGGCGCAAGCTGAATGCCGGGGAATTCGTGGCAGGCGAATTCAAGCGGGTCGGCAAGGGCGGTCGCAGTGTTTTCATCCAGGCCTCCTACAACCCGGTTTTCGACTTCAAGGGTCAGGTCATCAAGGTTGTCAAATTCGCAACCGATGTCACCGATCGCGTCGAAAACGTCGACTTGCTGGCCGGCTCCCTGAAAAGCCTGGCAGAGGGCGACCTTTCGCAGAACATTGAAAAACCGTTCATTCCGTCGCTCGACATGCTTCGTCGCGATTTCAACGCAGCGTCCACGAAACTGCGGGCGGCCATGAAGACGGTGATGACCAACGCCGAAACCATTTCGGCAGGGGCACATGAAATCCGCACTGCCGCCGATGACCTCGCCAAGCGAACCGAGCAGCAGGCAGCCTCGGTGGAAGAGACCGCAGCCGCGCTGGAAGAGATCACGACGACTGTGAAGGATTCCAGCCGCCGAGCCGAAGATTCGGGCCAGCTGGTGGGCCGCGCAAAGACCCATGCGGATCATTCCGGCGAGATCGTCAGCGAAGCCATTGTCGCCATGGACAAGATCAATCAGTCGTCCAGCGAGATCTCCAACATCATCGGCGTGATCGACGAAATCGCCTTCCAGACGAACCTGCTGGCGCTGAACGCGGGTGTGGAAGCCGCCCGAGCGGGGGAGGCCGGAAAGGGCTTCGCGGTGGTCGCTCAGGAGGTGCGCGAGCTTGCCCAGCGCTCGGCATCGGCGGCCAAGGAGATCAAGACGCTGATCACGGCTTCGGGCGCACAGGTGGCGAGCGGCGTGTCCCTGGTCAGCAAGGCGGGTGAGGCTCTTCAGGAGATCGCCAGCAACGTCCAGGACATCAACAAGGACATCGGCGCCATCATTGAATCGGCCCGTGAGCAGTCGACGGCCCTCAGCGAGATCAACCGCGCCATCAACCTGGTCGACCAGGGCACCCAGCAGAATGCGGCGATGGTCGAGGAGCAGACAGCGGCAAGTCATGAGCTTGCAGAGGAAGCCAAGGCCTTGTTTGCGCTGCTGGACCAGTTCCAGTTTAATGATCGCGCGGCGCCGGCACGGCCCTCTGCAACCAGGGCCTATTCGCAACGCGCCGCTTGACGTCGGCGACGCACGGCACGGCCGTGCTGGACAGAGGGAAGAGTTCAAGGGAGATCGAATCACCCTTGAGCTCACCTGCCTCCAGCAGCCTTTAAAGCCTCGAAGGGAGATCGAAGCAGGCCTACAGCCCGCTGACGGCACGGCGCTGCCGCGCGCGCCGTGCGTGCTGACAGGGACACGTGAGAAGTAACTCTGGGTTTTATTCCGCATGTGTCGGTTGTCGTTGCATGCACTCGTATTCCCATCTTGTCGAAGGCGCATAAGACGGGTAGTCAGATTCGAAGTGGTTGAAGACTGCTGTCGCTGCAACCGGTGAGTCGGTTGCAGCAGTGCATGAGCCAGCGAGGAATAGCCGAGTGCTGAAGGTATTGACGATGCGCACCACCCTGGTTTTTCCGCTGTTGCTCGCCTGTCTCTTCGTCCGGCCGGCCTTGGCTGTGGAATGCACGACCGCTGACGTCGTCGTCTATGGCGCAACGCCCGCAGGCATTGCTGCGGCCATCCAGGCGGGAAGGCAGAAAAAGAAGGTCATTCTACTCGAGCCGACGCAGCATATCGGCGGCATGATGACCAGCGGCCTCAACAAGACCGATGCGTCTCCTCGTCTCGGAGTCTATGGGGGGATCGCACAGGAATTTCTGGATCGTGCGAAAGCGCACTACCAGACCACCGACCCGATCCGCATCTATTTCGAATCGAGCTGGGCGGAAGACACTTTCAAGCGGCTTTTGGCGGCAGCCAACGTCAGTACCGTCTACGGCCAGCGGGTTCTCAGCGTGGTGAAGACCACCTTCATCAAGAGAATCTCCATGACATCCGGCCGCAGTTTCTGCGGCTCCGTGTTTGTCGATGCGAGCTACGAGGGCGACCTGATGGCCAAGTCGCAGGTGAGCACGATCCTTGGGCGAGAGAGCAAGGCGCAGTACAAGGAAGCCGATGCCGGCGCCCAGCCACTCGTCAAGCCGACTGTAGGAAGCAGCGTAGTGACAGTCGATCCTTACGTCGTTCCTGGCAATCCGGGAAGCGGTCTTCTGCCGGGTATCATTAGCTACAAGCAAAAATCCACCGGGTCTGCCGACAGCTTGCTGATGGCTTTCAACTATAGGCTCTGCGTCACGGACAATCCAGCGATCAGGGTACCGTTTTCGGCTCCAGCCGACTATGATCCCCAGCAGTACGAAGGTCTTGCAAGGTTTATTGCAGGGCTCCAAGCTGGTCAGCATGAGGTTTCGAACCGATACTTCATTGGAGATGGCACCACGGTCGGAAATAAGTATGATGTCAATTCCAACCCTTGGTTCTCGACAGACGTGATGCACTTGGGTGCATCCTATGTGAACGGAACCGAGGCTCAGCGGGAGCAGATCCGGAAGAAGATAAAGACCTATACAATGGGCTACTTGTGGTTCGGACAGACCGATCCGCGGGTGCCCGAGGCGGTCCGTCAGGAGACTGCCCGGTTCGGCTATTGCGCTGACGAGTTCAAGGACAACGGAAATTTCCCCTATCAGCTTTATGTCCGCCAGGCCCGACGGCTGGTGGGCCAGTATGTGCTGACGGAAAACGACATCGTCAAGAAGACCAAGTTCGCGGATACGATCGGCCTGGGATATTACACCATGGATCAGCACGGCATGCTGAGAACCGTCCTCAACGGGGCTGTTGCAGACGAAACGAGACCCGGAATTTCCGCCGGCCCCTACGAAATCCCGTTCCGCGCCATGCTGCCCAAAACTACCCAGACCAAGAATCTTCTGGTTCCGGTAGCGCTATCGACAAGCCATGTAGCCTACACCTCGGTTCGGGTCGAGCCGACCTATATGGTGCTCGGCCAGGCGGCAGGCATGGCGGCTGCCCTCGCTCCTGGCGGCGATCTGACCCAGATCAGCATCAAGACACTGCAAAGCAAGCTGGTCGCCGCCAAGCAGGTGCTTCACTGGACGAAGAACTAGTCATGGGCGTCGCAAGATAGCCCGGAGCGGGATCGATAGACCGACAATGATCGCCGAAGCACGTGATTTTTGGGATTGGTGGCGAAGCGAACTGGCAGCCGGTTTCGGCCAATTCATTGCGACGTCACGGAAACGCGACGCAGGCGAACCTCATGAGTTGTCGCCCGGCTCGACCCAATTCGACCCTGCCGCGACGATCGACCTCAGCCGCTACGATCCAGACGATCAGTCACTGCTGTTCCTCGGCAGGCATCTCACGATCAGTCTAGGCGATCGACGTCTTCCCTTTAGTCGCGCGCAGGACGTCGCGATGGCAGTTGCAACGACAAACACGCCTTTTCGGGCCAGCGAGATCATCCTGCTGCCGAAGGGGCAGGACATGAACGCGTTTGCGCTGATCAGGAAGGACATGCTGCGACCACTGCTCGACGACATCATGGCGAGCGGCAAGCGGGTGGCGAGGCTCGGTATCCTGGACGGTGGCAACATCGTCTGGGTCTCAAGCCGCGCGCTCGAAAATCTCCACCCGCTGTTTGCCCCTTTGCGTCGCCGCAGGATCGGCGTTGGGACTGCCGCAACGCTTCTACTGCTGACGGCCGTCGCCACCTACGGCCACGTTTTCTACCGCTATGCTGAGGCGGAAGCGGAGATTGCGCAGATCGTGGAGACCAATACGGCGGAAGCGCTTGCGGTTCGAAAGCTCTTGGATCGGCAGAAAAACATTCTCGCCTATGCAGAAGCGGCCCGTCTTGCAAAGAACGAGGCAATCCCGGTCGTCGAGGTGTGGGAGGAATTGACGCGGCGGCTGCCAGATGATGTCTGGGTCACCGATATGGGCATCGACGCTGACAGCGTCGTGTTGACCGGCTTTGCACAGGCGTCTGCCGCTCTGATCGGCGAGATCGGCGCCTCAGGCCTTCTCAAGGATGCCGCCTTCACGGCGCCCGTCGTGCGCATGCCGGATGACGCCGGCGAGCGCTTCGAACTGCGTGCCCGGATGCGCAGACCATGACCGAGCTCCTCATTTCTTTGATGAACACATCCCGCGCAATGCAGCGCGTAACGGCATTTTCCTTGTTCGCGCTGATTTTGCTGGGTCTCTTCTGGCTGGTAAGCTGGTCCGCTTCCGTTCTCGATGCCAAGGCAGACCATATCGAGACCCTGCGCGAAGACGCATATCGTCTGAGCGAGGTCATCCGACGGCGTCCGCAGGCCTCGCCGGCGGCGCTCGATCCGGACCCAGCGGTGTTCACGCAAGGGGAGAGCGTTGCCGTCATTCAGGCGAAGCTGCAGGAACGGCTGAATTCGGTGTCGGCCGCGACGGGAGCGTCCGTCCTGTCGGTTGTCGGAATCCCACAGGCGGTCGCGGATCATGTCAGCTATGTCGGTTTGAAAGCGAGTTTCCAGGGTAGCCTTCCGGCGGTCCACGAAGTCGTTCGTCAACTCGAGTTTTCAGTGCCGCCGCTCATCATCCGACAGGCGAAATTTCACGGTGAGAACCAGCTGTCGGCAGGCGGTCTCTCCGAGCCGATCCAGCTGTCGGCCGAGATCGTGGTCCTTGCAGCCGTTGATCCAGGGCTCGGTTCCGTTGAAAAGGTCAAACCCTGATGTCGGCGACCGGCGGCAAAGGAATTCTGGCTCTGGTGAGCGCGGCGCTGGCGCTTGGGGCACTCGTGTGGATGAACGTCAGCATTGCTTCCAAGGTCATTGACATCTCGCCCCGTGCTCCCGGCTCCCCACACTCGATCCAGACACCTCCAAATGCACCCGTCGAAGACGCGAGCAGACCGGAGCCGGAGCTGTCACAAACCTTGCTACGACCGATTTTCAGCCCGACGCGAACGGACTTCGTGCCAGTGAGCGAGCCTTCGGAGCCACCGCTTGAGCCGGCAATCAGCGAAGACACCGAGACTGCAGTCCTGCCCGCGCCCTTGGAATTCAAGGGGACGCGGGTACTGAAGGGAAAGTTTTCTGCTCTGGTATCGGCCGGCGACGGCATGGCTGAATGGCATGAGCAAGGTTCCGTGGTCGGAGGATGGACAATCAAGTCGATTTTCGCCGACAGGCTGTTTATCATCGCGGGTCAGCACACGGAGGTGCTTTCGCTTTATGGCAATGACCCACCCGTGCCCGATGAATCGACGCAGTGACAAGGTCAGCGATGCGGCCGGTGGCGAGCAAGGTTTCGCCCTCCTTGCCGTTCTGGGGCTCCTGCTGCTGTTTTCTCTTTTTCTCGGGGCATTCGCAGCCGCGGCCAGGCTGGATCTCCTGACCGCGCAAAACAGCTATGCGCGCACCAGGCTCGCCTTTGGCGCGGAGGCATTCGATGCCTATCTCGCCTGGCGTCTCGGTGCCGATTTAAGTTTCAAGGCGGATGCCGATCGTGGCCGCTACGGTCTGCAGCAATGTCTACTGGCGCAAGGCTCTTTCGTCGTTTCCCTGCTGCCTCACACCCGTCTGATTAACCTCAATACGGCCGACAAGGCATTGCTGATCTCCGGGTTGAAGCAGGCAGGCCTCAGTGAAGCAGAGGCGGACACGGCTGCCGATGACGTGCTTCGTTACCGCTCATCCCAGCAAGATCCAGCAGATATGGCCGCCGAAGAGGCCGTAAAACATGCGCCGTTCGAGGATCTTGTCGAACTGCACGATCTTGCGGCGCTTGAGAGCATTCCACTGCGCCTCCTTTCGCGGCTCTTTTCGGTCGTGGACGGGATGTCCGTCCTCCCGGCGACCGGCCAGGCCGCGGGTCCTTCCCGGACCTATACGATCCAGACGGCGTTGTTCAACGATCAAGGATGGGCGGAACGGGCAGCCATCTTCGCCGTCGGTGAGGACGGCGGGAGCAGTCAGCTCGCCAGCCTGGACTACGGCGCTCCGCCCGAGAGGCCTGTGTCTTCAGAAGGATGTTCCGTCCTCGGCGAAGCTGGCGCCGAGATCCTCGCAAAGGGGTTTGAATGAGCACTCCACGACCATCGCCCACCGAGTTCCTGGACTTCCTCTTCCGGTCAGGACGGATTCCGCCAGAAGCGGTGAGCCGTGCTCAGGCGGCGCATCGAACCACCCGGCAGCCGCTCGATATCATCATCCGGGAACTCGGCCTTCTCGCTGAGGCCACGGTTGCCGACGAGATGGCCCGCTATCTCGGTCTCGGAGCTCTCGGGCAGATCCCTTCGGATGGCGAGACAGATCTGCTCGAGCGCGTGGGGCTCGATTTTGCGACCGAAAAGGCGATGATACCGGTCGGGACCGGCACGGCAGAGCCTCTTCTCATCGTGGCAGATCCATTCGATCGCGACAGCATCGAGGCTGCCCAGTATTTCCTCGATCGACCACTGCGCCTCCACGTCGCGGCCCGCAGTCTCGTCGATGACTATCTGGCAAGGGTGCGGAGCAGCCGATCTGCTGAAGCCAGGCATGACACGGAACAACTTGCGGCGACGGATGTCGATCTCGAACGTCTTCAGGATTTCGCGCGGGATGCCCCGGTCGTCAAGTTCGTGTCGCGGATCATCCAGAGGGCGGTGGATGAGAGGGCGACGGACGTCCATCTTGAGCCCGGTGTCGATACTCTGAGGGTAAGGTTCAGACGCGACGGCCTTCTTTCGGAGGAGGAGCAGGTTTCGATTGCGCTTCACGCCGGTGTAGTGAGCCGGCTGAAAATACTGGCTCGCCTGAACATCGCGGAAAGACGCCTTCCCCAGGATGGTCGGCTTCGCCTGTCGGTCCGCGGCCAGGATGTCGATTTTCGACTGTCCGTCATGCCCACCGTCCATGGCGAAACCGTCGTGCTGCGTATTCTCGACCGCGAGACGGTTCGCCTTGAATTGCCGTCGCTGGGCTTCGACGCGGCAGCCTGTGCCAAGATCAGGGCCATAACCCGTCGCCCGAACGGAATGCTGCTGGTGACCGGGCCGACGGGCTCCGGCAAGACGACCACGCTCTATTCCATCCTGGCGGAACTCAACCGACCGGAGGTAAAGATCTTCACTGTGGAAGACCCGGTCGAATACCGCATGAGTGGGATAACCCAGCTGCAGATCGATCCCACCATCGGCCTCACCTTCGCATCCGCGCTTCGTTCCGTTCTGCGTCAGGATCCCGACATTCTCTTGGTCGGAGAAATCCGCGACCGGGAAACCGCCGAAATCGCTATCCAGGCCGCGCTTACGGGACATCTTGTTCTTTCGACCTTGCACACCAACAGTGCCGTCGGCGCGTTCAGTCGGCTGAGAGACATGGGCATCGAGCCCTTCCTGATGGAAGCCACTTTGCGCGGTGTTATCGGGCAGCGGCTGGTTCGCCGAACCTGCGTCGCCTGCGGCGGCTTCGGGGAGGGGGCAGGCTGCACGGTCTGTGGAGGAATCGGGTTTAACGGGCGTCAGACAACCTTCGAACTTCTGCAAATGTCTGATGCGGTTCGGCGTCTGGTCGTGGGTGATGCCAGCGCGGCGGATATCGAATTGGCGGCGATCGAAGAGGGAATGGTGCCGATGCGGGACCATGCCCGCCAGCTCGCCGCAGAAGGCGTGACGACGCTCGAGGAAGCCATACGGGTCGTCGATTTGGAGGGGGCCTGATGCCGACTTTCCTCTACAAGGGCTTTACGAGCGACGGCCATCGACGCGTCGGCCGGATCGACGCAGCAGATCCCGCCGATGCGCGGCGTCGCCTGAAGTCGCAGCATCTCGCCGTTGCCGAGCTGACAGCCTCGTCCGGTTCACCATCCGCGCGCCTGCAGCTGTCGCAGCTTCTAACGCGGCGGTTCGATCGCACGCGTTTTTTTGCAAACCTTTCCGTGTTGATGGATGCCGGGCTGGGGTTCGATCAGGCAGTCCAGGCCGTCCGAGACGCGTCCGATGGTGCCGCCGACAGAGCTTTGCTTCAGGCTGTCAGTGAAACGATTGCCGAGGGCGGGTCACCATCGGTGGCGCTCGGCAAGCTCGGGGTTCTCAATGACGACATGCTGGCGCTGGTTGCCAGCGGAGAGCGAACCGGTCGACTGGCGCAGGTCATCAAGGCGGTCGCGACCGATCTCGAACAAGGCGACCTTCTCCGGCGAAACATGATCGAGGCCGCGATCTACCCGGCATTCCTGTTTGTGATGATGTTGGGCGCGATCGGTGTCGTGACGTTCGTCCTCGTCCCGACGCTGGAACCGATTTTCGAAAGCTCGGACAGGCCCGCCCCGATGATCATCGGTCTCCTATCGATGCTCGGCGCGGGATTGAGCGCACCCCTGACGGTGGCGGCGATCGCTGCCCTGCTCGGGAGCATCCTCGCCCTCAGCCTCCTGCGACCCGCCGTCGTGGGGCGCTGCGTGAGCCGACTTGTCATCAGGCTTCCATTGCTGGGTAGGGTCTTGGGCCAGCTGGCGCTGACCCGTTATCTTCAGAGCCTGTCGCTGCTGCTGGAAAATGCCGTGCCTCTGCCAGAAGCGCTTGCACTGAGCGCGAGATGCACGGCCAGGGCATCCACCCGGGAACAACTGCTCGTCATCCGCGATGCTGTTGTTTCAGGCAGGCGACTGTCGGAAGCGATGGGCGACGCCCGCCTGTTTCCAAGGTCTGTCGTCTCCCTGGTCAGCATCGGTGACGAAGTCAACCGCCTGCCCGCCGTCCTTGCCAATGCCGCAGACGTCTTGCGCTCGGACAGTCAGCGGCTCCTCGCCCGGCTGACGGCATTGATGACACCGGTGATCACCATCGTGATGGGTTTGCTGATCGGCAGCCTGGTGATTTCCGTCATGAGCGCTCTCCTCAGTATCAACGAGTTGAGCCTGCAATGAAGGACGGAACGGAACGAGGCCGTGCGCCCGACCGCCACCGGGCCGGGTTCAGCCTTCTGGAGATGCTGGTCGTGCTTGCCGTGATCGGCTTGCTGGCGTCCCTGGCAGCCCCCGCTTTTCGGTCGGTGGTCAGGGCCACGCCGTTGAGCGTAGCGCGAAGCACGCTCCTCATGGTCCAAAAGGCGCGGCTGATCGCGCTGAAGACGGGCGTGCCGACATTGGTCGCCTTCGACGCCAGAACCCGCCGGATAGAGTCAGAGTCTGGCGGCGATGTCCTGCAGGTGCCCGAGGCCATTTCCTTTTCCCTGATCTTCGGTTCGAACGACACGGCTGCAGCGGATGCGGGCAGCGTCGTCTTTTTCCCTGAAGGGACGTCGAGTGGCGGTCAGGTGACATTTTCGGGCGCCAACGCGCCCGGCGCCGTCGTGACGGTGAACTGGCTTACCAGTGTTGCAGACCTGCGGGAGGGGGGTGGGCTTTGAACGGGACAGGCAGCCAGGCCGGCTTTACGCTCCTCGAAACGTTGATCGCGTTTCTCATCGTGTCTGTCGCTCTCGGCATTGCCGCCCAGACGGTCTTTATCGCGACCAGGAGTTTCGAGACTGCTGCCGGATTGCATCGGGCGGAGGATCTTGCGCACCAGCTGCAGCTCGAAACGCAAGCGGAGGGATTTGCCGCGCAGGAGGGCACCAGGGGCGGCATGCGCTGGCGCTTGCTGACGACGCCCATCGACCCGGGCGCAAAAGCTGCCTTCGTCACGCTCGACATCACAGCAGGCTCGGGCCGGCGTTATACGTTTCTGCTGTTTAGACGTGACCTTGGCGGGCGGGATCCATGAACACGTCCGTGCCACGTCCTGCTGCGGCCGGTGATGCCGGCTTCACGCTTGTCGAAATGCTGGTCGCGCTCTGTGTGACAGCGCTGATTTCCGGTCTTCTTTCGGCCGCCCTCGTGCAATTGCGGCCCATGAGCCGGATCATGCAGGTGAGTGGAGACAAGCGCGAATTGATCGCCGCGGCCGATTATCTCGAAAGACTGCTCCATGCGAGCCGGCGGCTGCCTCTTCTGCAGGTGGATAGGCAGGAGAAGAGGCTGTTTGAAGGATCGGCGACCGAGATCAGGATGGTTGCCGTCACCTCCGCCGGCACCCGTCAACCGTCCCTGCGGGACATCGACCTGATCTTGGAGAAAACCCAGACAGGCGCCAGGCTTGTCCAGATCGACAGGCCACGCCGCCTGCCGCCGCAACCCGGCCGATCCGTCATCATCCTGTCGGATGTCGAGACGGCAGGGTTTTCGTACTTTCACCCCGCTCTGGACGGAAACCCTGGATACTGGTCCCCGGTCTGGAATGATCCCAACCGCCTGCCTGCTGCTGTCCGGCTTGTCCTGTCGGCGTCCCGATCGGGCCGGCAGATCACGGAGGAGCGACTTGTCCTTCTGCCCCGCTATGCGGATCTAGTTGCTGAGTAGATCCGCATCCTGATCCCTGCCGCCCGGCTTTTTGTCTTTGCCGAGGGAGATGATCTCGAAGGGCTTTGACTGCGCGGGGCTGCTGTATTGATAGGGGGTGCCCCAGGGGTCCAGGAACGTTCCGCTGTTCTTGATATAAGGTCCGTTCCAGGGCGCGCCGTCCGCCGGTCGCGAAGCAAGGGCTGCAAGGCCCTGGTCCGTTGTCGGGTAGTTGCCGGTATCGATGTAGAAAAGTTCGAGAGCGCTCTCGAAATTCTTGATCTGAGCCTTCGCGGTATCGACCTTTGCCGCACCCAGGTATCTCAAAACCTGAGGCGCGACGATGCCTGCGATCAATCCGATAATGGCGAGAACGACGAGCAGCTCGACCAGCGTAAAGCCGGCCTCGTCGCCTCGGTAATGTCCATCTCGGCTGCGCGGATTTGGTCGTGGGGTCATGATACGAGCCCGATCGGGTTGAGGTTGAAGAAAGCCAGGTTCCAGGTGGCGACGAGCGAGGCAGCCAGGAAGGGACCGAAGGGCAGACGTTCGCGCCAGCGCGCATAACCCGAGAGCGCTCCGGCGCTGAGGAAGAGGAGGCCCATGGCGGCGGCAAGGAACAGGAAAACCGGGAAGAGCAGCGGTCCAAACCAGATAACCGCGGCGCCCGCAAACTTCACATCGCCCAGTCCCAGTCCGATCCGACCGGTGACCCGCCAATGGAGGTCCCTGATCAGCCACAAGAGAAAGATCACCGTAGCTGCCGACGCGATCGACACGGCAAGGGAGCCGAACCCGTCGGAAGCTTGGAGGAGGAGCCCCATCACGGCCAGGACGGCGGTTAGGGCATCCGGGATGACCAGCCATCGGACATCGAAATAACAGACCAGACCAAAACACACGAGCAGGACAAACAGCGGTCCGAGATAGTGAAACGTCTCAGTAGGCAAGGCGCTTTGCATCCTGCTCCAGCTTGGTGGCGCCGCCGCGGCGCTTCTTGATATCCGAACTAAAATCGAGCTGGCGCCTGAACTCTTCCGTCACGCTTCTCGCCTCGTTGACGTCGCGAACGATGCGGGGCTTGATAAACACGATGAGCTCCGTCTTCTTGATCTGGTCGGTCTTGTTTTTGAAGGCGTTGCCGATGATCGGGATGTCGCCAAGGATCGGAACCTGGCTTCGTGTCAGGCTGTTGCGCTGTTGAATGAGCCCACCCAGAGCAAGGCTCTCATTGTCGTTGACGACGACCCGGGTGGAAATCTTGCGTTGCTGGATGGTGGGTGAATCGATCCCGGACGACGTTGTCTTGACCACGTCGCTGACCTCCTGCTGGATATCGAGCATGATCTTGCCGGACGTGTTGATCCTCGGCACGACCGACAAGATAACGCCGGTATCCTTCATCTCGATCGAATTAACCACCGGGGCGTTGCTGTCGTTCACGCTCTGCGATTGCCGGCTGACGATCGGCACCTGGTCGCCGATCTGCAGAACGGCTTTCTGATTGTTGAGGGCCATCAGCGTAGGCGCCGAAACGACATTCACGTTGGTGATGCTGGAAAGTGCGTTCAGTGTCACGCGGATGTCACCGGTGGCATAGGACCAGCCAAGCCCCGGAAAACTCGCGCCGACGCCACCGCTTTGCAGATCGGAGAAACCGGCAGAGAAATTGCCGTTTTCGAAAAACCAACGCAGCCCGAATTTAAGCTCGTCGTTGAGGGTAACCTCGGCGATCACGGCTTCCAGCATGACCTGTGTCGGCACCACGTCCAGCTGCTTGAGAAGCTGTTCCACGCGCTCATATTCCCGAGCGGTCGTCGAGATCAGCAACGCGTTGTTCTCGATGTCCGCGACCACCGAAATCCGGGCATTTCTGGTCTGTTGGACGAGAGGGAAGGCCGCTTCAGCCACTGCCGGAGTGGCATTCTGCTCGACGCCGGTGCTTGTGAGGCTGGCAGGCTGCATGTCCGGCGCAACCGCGTCCTCGCCTGCGGCCGGATCACCCCTGCGGCTTTCCCCATTAACAACGGATTGCAGAACCTTGGCCAGTTCCTTGGCCGGACGGTTCTGGATGTTGTAGACGAACAGCCGCTCTTCATTGGTCGCAGCCAACCGGTCGAGTTTCGCGATCCAGGCGGCGGCCTGGTCAAGATAGACCCGCCGGGAGGTGATCACGAGCACTGCATTGAGGCGCTCGTTCGGGATGAACTTGATGATATTGGTTCCGGGCCCGTCCTCGGCCGCAAAGATGGACGTCAGTTCTTTGGCGACGGCCGCAGGCTGCGAAGCCTTGAGCGGGTGAAGAGCCACCGACATCCCCTTCATCCAGTCGACGTCGAAGACGCTGATCGCATTGCGCATGGACGCAAGGTCGCTGCTGTTGCCGGCAAGCACGATCAGGTTGCGCTGGTCATCCGTCCTGACGACGGCGCCCTGCCGGCTGATCGGCTCTAGGATGCCTTTCATCTCGGCGGCCGAGACGTATTTCAGTTCTACGACCTGCACCTTGACGCCGGGTCCACCGATGGATGACGACGTCGAGATTTCAGGGGTCGACGAAAACGCTTCCGATGAGGGGACAATCTGGTAGGTGCCGTTTTGCTTGGTAATGACGGCGCCGTTGACGGCGAGGGCACTCTCGAAGATTTCCACCAGTGCGTTTTTCGAAACCGGGGCGGTCGTCTGCAGCGTCACTTTCCCCGACACCCGGGGGTCTACCACGTAGTTGATGCCGAGCGTATCGCCGAGCACGCTCTTGGCCGCTGCGGAAATAGGCGCGTCGACCAGATTGAGACTGTATCCGTCCGCTCCGGCCGCGGTCCTTTGTGCAGTGATCGGCGGCGCCGAATTGATGAAGCGACCAGTGCCATACTGGACCGAGCCGCTGAAGGCCGCGGGGTTCGGCGAAGGCGACACGAAGCCATGGGTTGAAGAACTGGAAACCGGAAGTGGTTTTCCGTGCGCGTCCAGCTCATTGAGCTTGGTCGAGAGCACATCGTCAATCGAATCGGTCGACGTGCATCCCGAAAGCAGGAGCATGCTCCATGCACAAAGCCGCACTGATATATGCATAAAGAGTCCGCCTGTATCCCCTGCTCACACTCTAGTGGAAGCAAGGGCGGCGGCTACCCGTAAAAAAGGATCAT
The DNA here is from genome assembly GCA_900469345.1 of Hyphomicrobiales bacterium. Lineage (GTDB taxonomy): Bacteria > Pseudomonadota > Alphaproteobacteria > Rhizobiales > Rhizobiaceae > Neorhizobium. The sequence continues at coordinate 190,566 of UBWZ01000008.1, forward strand.
CCCCGATGTCCACAGCTAATAGTGGCGTTAGTCAAAAAAACTTTCGCACCTGTGAATGTAGTCAACGACTTAACGGGGCGACATCACGGTGTCTGCCGATGAACGAAATCACCGCTTGGCTTGGCCGTCGATCTTCGTCTTGGCAAAATGGGCCGAAGCTTTGCGCAGAATTGCCGCTCTGATTTGCGCATGACGACAATCTTCGCATGCACCGTGCATCGGAGTTCAAATCCGCGCGCGAGTTCATCGGCGCGCGATCTCAAACCCGAGCATCTCCGGTCTTTTGGAAGCAGGTCCACTAGAGCAGGAAGTCGTCCTTGTAGAGGGTTACCGCATCGTCGAACTTGATCGCAAAGTCTGCTTTCCTGTCGCCGTTCACGTCCGCATAGACCAGCGAATATGACCCGTGCTTCTCATACCGAAGCTCGCCAGCGTGGCCGGTGAATTTCCCCGTGCCGATCCAGTCGAAGCCCTGATCCCCGGCTGCCTTCGTGTTCGCGTCGATCTGGGTAAGGTCCACGTGGTCGCGGGTGCCGCCCTTGGGGACGTGTTCCCAGTCGGTGATCACGTCGAACGCGGTGGCTGTGCTTTCCTTGATCGACTTGAACAGAAACGTATCTGTTCCTTGGCCGCCGGACAGATAGTCCTTCCCGTTGCCGCCGTACAAGATGTCGTTCCCCTCAGAGCCTAGGAGCTTGTCGTCTCCTGAGCCACCCAACAGCTTGTCCATGCCAATGCCGCCGCGAAGGGTATCGTTGCCGGGGGTGCCGTTTATATCTTCCAGCACGTCGGAGACGTCGTACACAAGTCCCTTGGTGTCCAATAGCTGGCCATCGAGATAGGCGGAGACGCGTATCAAAACACGCAGCTCGACCACCTCCAAATACTCATAATCGAACTGCCCCTCAATCAGGATCTGGTTTCCCGATAAGCTGAAGGAATGGTCCTCGAACGTGGTGCCGTGATCACCGAACAATTCGGACTCGATCGTGTAGGTCACGCCAGCCTGTTCAGGGGATGTCGAAATCGTGGCGAGCAACGTGCCGGCTTTCGCCTCTTCGGGGACACTGTCCAGTGCCTTTGTGATTATGATCTCGGCCATTCCTCACCCTTCCGTCGTGTTGCCACGCTCCAATTATTGATCGATTATCGGGTAAGGTTTCAACGCTCGCCCGTTACGCGTGCATTCACTGTACCGATGCACTGACGTTCGTCAATTTCGAACTTGGGCAACCTTGTGACGAGGGGGCCATCGGACGCGTGATTAGGGGCCGATGCGGTCTTCTCAGCCTGTAAATCTCGACAAGGCGACCAGAGACTGGAGCCCTAAGATGGTGCCACATCAGTACCAGCGGCGGTCTCACGGATCTCCACACGAGCTCAAGCCATTGAAACGACGCGGTTAATCGGCAGAAGGTGCTAGACTGCGAGGGAGATAAGGGAGAATTGGCTGGGGAACCTGGATTCGAACCAAGATTAACGGAGTCAGAGTCCGTCGTTCTACCGTTGAACTATTCCCCAGCACAGGCGGGCGTTGCCGTCCGATGGCTGCGGCTTATAACCAAAACATCGGCAATTGCAAATACGGATTTTGCAAAAAAACCAATTTCCTTGACGGCTTGGTCGCGGGCAGCCGGTTCGCCATAAAAACCGTTGGCGAACCGGGCCGGCGCTGCTATCCTCAGTCCAACGAAACGAACAGACGCCAGCTGCATGCCGCATAGGCCTTGCGCGGCGAGATGGACAAGAAGTGATGGACCCCGACAGCGGCGGCAAGCCGCCAAATGGCGGTGCGTCGGCTGTGGAACGCGGGGAAGCCAGGTCTTCCCGCCGGCGTAAGGCGAAGCGGAACGGCAAGAGCCGGGATGCGAGCGCGTTGATCCCTGAAGGGACTGGCGAAGCAGCCGGTCCCGCCGTACGCACCCAGGAAGGCGCGGCAGTTGCCGCAACACGCAAGCGAAAGAGGCGCAGGGCGAAGTCGAGGAACCCGGAGCAGCAGGCCGCCGGACCTCTGGCGGATCGTGGCGCGCATTCTTCCGATTCGTCGACGACGCCGCCCGTGCCGGCCGACAGGCCGGCGGGGGCCTCGCAGGGTCGCCATCGCCGCAAGAAGAACAGGGGCAGCCGCGGTCTCCAGGGCCGTCCGCTCGCCCAGATCAAGTCTGCGGCCGCCGTGACGTCCAAGTCCGCGTCTGCGCCGTCATCCGCTGCCAAGGAGCATCGGGGCCGGTCCGCGCACGGCAACTCCGGTGCGGACGCCGGCTTTGATCGCCACGAGCATCTGCGCGACGATCTCTACGCGGCGCTCGACCTCGGTACCAACAACTGCAGGCTGCTGATTGCCCAGCCGACACGGCCGGGCCATTTCCGCGTCGTGGATGCGTTTTCGCGCATCGTGCGCCTCGGCGAGGGGCTCGGCGCCAGCGGTCGGCTGTCGGCCGACGCCATGGACCGGGCGGTCGAAGCGCTGAAGATCTGCGCCGCAAAGCTTGCCACCCGGCCCATCCGTCGCATGCGGCTGATCGCCACCGAAGCCTGCCGGGCTGCCGAAAACGGCGAGGAATTCCTCGCCCGCGTCACCGCTGAAACCGGTCTCGATCTGGAGATCATCGATCGCGAGACCGAGGCAAGGCTTGCGGTCTCCGGCTGCTCCTCGCTGGTCGGCCGCGAGGCCCGCTCCGTCGTGCTGTTCGATATCGGCGGCGGCTCCTCCGAGATTGCCGTCATCCGCATCGGCGACAACCGGTCGAACCGGCTGGCCAACCACATCACGCACTGGACATCGCTGCCGGTCGGCGTGGTGACGCTGTCGGAGCGCCATGGCGGCCGCGACGTCACGCCCGACGTCTTCGCCGCCATGGTGGGCGAGGTGGAAGGCATGCTCGAGCGTTTCCATTGCCCGCCTGTGCCGGCCTTGCAGGGGAACGAGGATTTCCATCTGATAGGCACCTCGGGAACGGTGACGACGCTCGCCGGCGTCCATCTCGGCCTGCCGCGATACGACCGCCGCAAGGTCGACGGCCTGTGGCTGTCCGACGACGAGGTGAGCGCCATGCAGGCGCGACTGCTGTCCTGGGACTTTTCGGACCGTGCCGCGAACCCGTGCATCGGGCCGGACCGGGCCGATCTCGTTCTCGCCGGCTGCGCTATACTGGAAGCGATCCGGCGCCGCTGGCCGAGCGAGCGGATGCGGGTTGCAGACCGGGGCCTGCGCGAGGGCCTGCTGACGGATATGATGGCCGACGACGGCGTCTGGCGGCGCACCCGCGCGCGGCGCTTCGGGTCCGGCCAGCGCGAAGAGGCAGGAGCCAATCGATGACCAAACCGCCCGCAAGTCCCAACCGCACCGGCCGCAAGCTCGGCCAGAAGGTCAAGAAGGGCAAGCTGAAGGCGTCGTCCCGCCGCTGGCTGGAACGCCACATCAACGATCCTTACGTGCAGCGCGCCAAGCTCGAGGGCTACCGCGCCCGCGCCGCCTTCAAGCTGCTCGAGATCGACGAAAAGCATCAGATCCTCAAGGGTGCGGAGCGCATCATCGATCTCGGGGCCGCACCAGGCAGCTGGTCGCAGATCGCCGCCGCCATTACCGGGTCGACCGACGAGGACATCCGCGTCGCCGCGATCGACTTTCTGGAAATGGCGCCGCTTGCCGGCGTGCGGGTGCTGCAGCTCGACTTCCTGGAAGCCGATGCGCCGCGCATGCTGGTCGAATCGATCGGCGGCGCACCGGACGTTGTCCTGTCCGACATGGCGGCGCCCACCACCGGCCACCAGAAGACCGATCACCTGCGCACCATGCATCTGTGCGAGGTCGCCGCCTATTTCGCGGTCGAGGTTCTGGCCGAGGGCGGGCATTTCCTCGCCAAGACCTTCCAGGGCGGTACCGAACGCGACCTCCTCAACATGCTGAAGCAGAATTTCCGGCAGGTCATTCACATCAAGCCGGGCGCCTCGCGCCAGGAATCGGTGGAAATGTTCCTGCTTGCCAAGCACTTCAAGGGTCGCCAGCCGGGTCATATGCAGGATCCGGCCCACGCCCATGACGCGGCGGTCGAGATCGACGACCGGATGGAACTCGACGCCGACAGCGACGAATAGCCCCGAAGGGCCCCCGGCCTCGGGTTATTCCCCGGCCTCGGGCACCAGTGGCCGGCCGGAGCGATGGCCCGACACGGCGGATCCCGCCCGCGGGTCGAGCCCGATCAGCGGCAGGATCGAGCACAGCGACATGCCGGCCACCAGGAAGAACGCCAGGTGGAAATCGGCGAGCTGCAGGTGCGTGCCCGACAGCGCCGAGGATGCCTCCAGAATGAACGCCGCAAAGGCAACGCCCAGCGCCAGGCTCACCTGCTGCAACATGGAGGCGATCGAGGTCGCCTGGCTTGCCTGCTTGTCGGTGATCTCGGAATAGCTCAGCGCATTGGAGCCGGTAAAGAAGAACGACCGGCAAAACCCGCTGAGCAGCAGGAACAGCACGATCAGCATATGCGGCGATTGCGGCGTGAAGAACCCGTTGACGGCCGTCGTGCAGGCGCCGGCAACGCCCGCCACGATCAGCGTTGTCTTGAAGCCGGTAAAGGCAAACACGCGCCGTGCGACGAACTTGACGGTGAGCGCTCCGAGAGCGCCGGCAAAGGTGATCATGCCCGACTGGAAGGGGTTGAGGCCGAAGCCGAGCTGCAGCATCAGCGGCATCAGGAAGGGGATTGCGCCGGTCGAGATGCGAAACAGCGTCCCGCTCGTGGTCGCTGCCCGGAATGAGCGGTCGTGGAAGGTCTTGAGGTTGAGGATTGGCGACGGGTGGATGCGGGCGTGTCGCACGTAGAGGCCGAGCGCCACCAGACCGGCGGCGGTGGCGGCGATCCCGATCGCGGGCGGTAGCGCCGGCAGGCCGACCACGGACAGGCCGAAGACGATGCCGGCCGCCGCGATGCTTGTCAGGGCAAAGCCCTTCCAGTCCATTTTCGGCGGGTCGGTTGCGGGTACCTCGGGCAGGAACACGCCGGAGAGGTAGATACCCGCCAGTCCGATCGGCACGTTGATGATGAAGATCCAGTGCCAGGAGAAATACGTCGTGATGAAACCGCCGATCGGCGGCCCCGTCAGCGGTCCGACCAGCGCCGGGATGGTCAGGAGCGCCATGGCGGACACCAGGTCGCTGCGCTTCGTGGTGCGCAGCAGCACGAGGCGGCCGACCGGCGTCATCATCGATCCGCCGATCCCCTGCAGGAAGCGCGACAGCACGAATTGCACGAGCGAGGTCGACAGCGCACAGCAGATGGAGCCGATGACGAACACGAGAATGGCGATCCGGAAGATCTTTTTCGCCCCGAACTTGTCGGACATCCAGCCGCTGATTGGAATGAACATCGCAAGCGCGACCATGTAGGAGGTCAACGCCAGCTTCAGCGTGATCGGACTGACGCCGAGATCGAAGGCGATCGTCGGCAACGCCGTGGCGATCACGGTCGAGTCCATCTGCTCCATGAACAGGGCGACAGCGAGAATGAGGGGGATGACACGATTCATGAGGGGGCCTGCTATGCGCCGGATGAGCCCCCTCTAAACCTGTGGCTTGCCGATGCCAATGACAGAATCTGACCTTTGCCGAAATTGGGTCACGTCTGCGTGAGAACCCATGTCCTCGCGAGGCAGGACCTTATGTTGTTGGACCATAGGCCTGATCGGGCCCCGGACATTGAAAACGAGGGAGAAAGTTCATGCAAGGATCGAACATCGGCCGTCGCAGTCTGCTCGGAACAGCGGGCATCGGCATTCTTGCCGCCCCGGCCGTCATGAGCGGTCGCGTACAGGCTCAGGACAGCAAGGAACTGCTGATCAACCGGGTAACGCCGCCTGACACCCACCAGTTCAAGGTCGGCGCCTTCAAGCTTCTGGTCGTCAAGGACGGCATGCGTCCCTCGGGCAAGCCTGGCGAGACCTTTGGCCTCAACCAGCCTGCCGAGGCCGTGAGCGGCCTGCTTGATCAGAACTTCCTGCCCACGGACCAGTTCGTTAACAGCTTCTCGCCGGTGGTCATCGACACCGGCAAGGACGTCATCCTGTTCGATACCGGCTTTGGCGAAGCGGGGCGCTCCCAGGGCACCGGCCGGCTGATCGAGGGGCTTGCCGCGGCCGGCTACATGCCCGACGATATCACCATGGTCGTCCTCACCCACATGCACGGCGACCATATCGGCGGCCTCATGGAAAAGGGCAAGCCAAGCTTCACCAAGGCTCGCTATGTTGCCGGACAGGCGGAATACGATTTCTGGACGGACGGTGCGCGCGCCGGCACGCCGGCCGAAGGCAACCAGAAGGCGGTGCTCGCCAACGTCAAGCCGCTTGCAGATAAGATGACGTTCCTGAAAGATGGCGACGAGGTGGTCTCCGGCATTACTGCCATGCTCGCCGCCGGGCATACTCCGGGCCACATGGTGTTCAACGTCGAATCCGACAAAAAGCGTCTGGTTCTGACGGCCGATACCGCAAACCATTACGTGCTGTCGTTGCAGCGTCCGGACTGGGAAGTGAAGTTCGACATGGACAAGGCCAAGGCCGCGGCCACCCGCAAGAAGGTCTTCGACATGATCGCCACCGACAAGGTTGCCTTTCTCGGCTATCACATGCCGTTCCCTGCGGTCGGCTACGCGGAAAAGCAGGAGACCGGTTACCGCTTCGTCCCGAAGACCTACCAGTTCGACATCTGAGCGCGCATTCGACATCCAGCCTGGCAAGCCATGCAAACCCGGAGGGTCAGCCTTCCGGGTTTTTCCTATTCCCTTGCTGTCATGAACGTGTTACCAGCCCTCGCCAACTTCCAAGCATTTCATGCAGAAGCAGCCGGACAAGGTTTTCCTTTTTTCGGGCGATTCTGCCTATTCAACTGAAGGGAATTGGCGATGGCACGCATTATTGAGACGGCAACCGGCGCGGATGCGCTTACCTTCGACGACGTGCTGCTGCAGCCCGGGCATTCCGAAGTCATGCCGGGCCAGACCAACATTTCCACCACCATCGCCCAGGATATCGAGCTCAACCTGCCGATCCTGTCTTCGGCCATGGATACGGTGACGGAGAGCCGACTTGCGATCGCCATGGCGCAGGCCGGCGGCATCGGTGTCATCCACCGCAACCTGACGCCTGTCGAGCAGGCCGAGGAAGTGCGCCAGGTCAAGAAGTTCGAAAGCGGCATGGTCGTCAACCCGGTCACAATCGGCCCCGACGCAACGCTCGCCGAAGCACTGTCGCTGATGAAGTCGCACAGCATCTCCGGTATTCCGGTGGTCGAGAACGGTGGGTCCGGCGGCCATAATGCCGGTCGGCTGGTCGGCATTCTTACCAATCGTGACGTTCGCTTCGCATCCGATCCTGGTCAGCGCATTTACGAGTTGATGACCCGGGAAAACCTGATCACCGTCAAGGAAAGCAGCGTCGACCAGTCCGAAGCCAAGCGGCTCCTCCACAAGCACCGCATCGAAAAGCTGGTGGTCGTCGATGCCGAGGGCCGTTGCGTTGGCCTGATCACCGTCAAGGACATCGAGAAGTCTCAGCTCAACCCCAATGCCTCGAAGGACCTGCAGGGCCGGCTGCGCGCCGCTGCCGCCATCAGCGTTGGCGATGACGGCTTCGAACGCGCCGAGCGGCTGATCGAGGCGGGCGTCGATCTTCTCGTCGTCGATACCGCCCATGGCCACTCGCAGCGCGTTCTCGACGCCGTCACCCGCGTCAAGAAGCTCTCCAACTCGGTCCGCATCATGGCCGGCAACGTCGCCACCGCCGATGGCACGAAGGCGCTGATCGATGCCGGCGCGGATGCGGTCAAGGTCGGCATCGGCCCCGGCTCTATCTGCACCACCCGCATCGTTGCCGGCGTTGGTGTGCCGCAGTTGGCGGCCATCATGTCGGCCGTCGAGGCCGCCCGCGAGCAGAACATCCCGGTCATCGCCGATGGCGGCATCAAGTTCTCGGGCGACCTTGCCAAGGCGATCGCCTCGGGTGCATCGGCCGTGATGGTCGGCTCGCTGCTCGCCGGTACCGATGAAAGCCCGGGCGAAGTCTATCTCTACCAGGGGCGTTCGTTCAAAGCCTATCGCGGCATGGGCTCCGTCGGCGCCATGGCGCGCGGCTCGGCTGACCGCTACTTCCAGGCCGAAGTCCGCGATACGTTGAAGCTGGTCCCGGAGGGCATCGAGGGCCAGGTGCCCTATAAGGGGCCGGTCTCGGGCGTTCTGCACCAGCTCGCCGGCGGACTGAAGGCTGCCATGGGCTATGTCGGCGGTGCGGATCTCAAGTCCTTCCAGGACCGCGCTACCTTCGTGCGCATCTCCGGCGCCGGTTTGCGCGAAAGCCATGCCCACGACGTCACGATCACGCGGGAAAGCCCGAACTATCCGGGCGCCGGCCTCTGAACCCGACTTGCTGCAAGATCAGAACCGGCCGTTTGGCCGGTTTTGTTTTGCGCTGTTGTCTTGCCTCGGACAATTCCAGTTAATACTCCGGCTGCTCGTCATCGCTGATGATGGCGGGCGCACGGAGACCCCTGACGCCGCAATGACCTGCGCCAGCGGCTGGCGGGCGAAAGCTGTCGCACGCTGTGTGCTCGGGATTGTCCGTCGCACCGCCGGCCGTTATGACGTTGTTTAGATCAGGAGAGCCCATGCCGACCACCGAAGCGACCCTATGGCCGATGATCGCGCATGCCGCGCTGGTCTTCTTTCTTTACTGGCTGCTGTCGAAGCGCCGTTACGCAGCCGTTCGCGCCGGCAGCGTGAAGGCTGAAAACTTCCGCGAGTGCCGCGAGGAGCCGCCGGAAAGCCTTCTGATCCACAACAACCTGAAGAACCAGTTCGAGCTTCCGGTGCTCTTCTATGCCGTCAGCCTCGCGCTCTACGTCTCGACGGCAGACAACCCGGCAAGCGTAGCGCTGCAATGGATCTTCGTCGCGTCGCGCTATGCGCACGCCTATGTCCATATCACCAGCAACCGCCTCAGCCAGCGCCGCCCGGTCTTCCTGGTCGGATTCTTTTCGCTGGTTGCGCTGTGGGTCTGGCTGGCGGTCTGGCTCGCCGCCAGTTGATGCGACTGCGGCCTCGCTTTCACGAACAAGTGTAGCGTCGTCAGCGATCACGGACAGGTGCCGTCTTCACCTCGGCAATCCCGGCGGTAGACTGCGGGTCGACGTTGAGGAGCGAGGAGCGACAGTTATGGCCGATGAGACCCCCAAGATCACCCAAGCGATGATCAGCGCCTATGACGAGTACACGCATCTCCACCTCGACCGCCGCCGCTTCATGGAGAGGCTGACGGCGCTCGCCGGATCAGGAGCCGCTGCCGCGGCGATTGCGCCCCTGCTCGGGGCCGATGCTGCACGGGCCGAGATGACGCCGGAAGGTGACGACCGCCTGGAAATCCGCAATCTCACCTATCCGGGCGCCTCGGGGGCCGCCATGGCGGGCTATTTCGCCCGTCCGAAGACGACTGCGTCGGCGCTCGGCGGCGTCATCGTCATCCACGAGAACCGCGGTCTCAACAACCATATCAAGGATGTCGCCCGCCGCATGGCGCTGGAAGGCTTCAACGCGCTAGCGGTCGATTTCCTCTCGCCCAAGGGCGGCACGCCTGCGGACGAGGATAAGGCGCGGCAGATGTTTGCGACGCTCGACCCAGAAACGGTCGCGGCCAACGGCGAGGCGAGCCGTGCCTTCTTGGCCGGCATGCAGGGGGCCAATGGCAAGGTGGGCGCCGTCGGCTTCTGCTGGGGCGGTGGCGCCGTCAACAACCTCGCCGTCCGGTCTCCCGAGCTTGCCGCGGGCGTTGCCTATTACGGTGCGCAGCCCAAGGCCGAGGACGTCGCCTCCATCAAGGCGCCGCTGATGCTGCATTACGGCGGTCTCGACGATCGCATCAATGCCGGCATTCCCGGTTTCCGCGAAGCGCTGGAGAGGAATGGCAAGACCTTCGAGATCTTCGTCTACGAAGGTGCCAACCACGCCTTCAACAACGATACCTCGGCCGCTCGCTACGACAAGGCGGCGGCCGATCTCGCCTGGAGCCGGACGACGGCTTTCTTCAAGAAATACCTCTCCTAGAGAGCCTCCGCCGCCGGGGACGCTAAGGCCTGGTCGGGAGGGGCGAGGCAGCCGCGGATCGCGTCTGCCAGCGCCGCCATGTCGGGCAGCCGGCCGCTGGTCTTGCGCCATACCAGGCCGATCTCTCGCGACGGCACGGGTTCTGCAAACGGCACGATCCGCAGCGTGTTGCGCGCCGTCTCCGTTTCGATCGCCATCTCCGGGATGAGCGTCATGCCCATGTCGTGGGCCACCATCTGCAGCAGCGTCGTCATCGAGGTGGCGCCGAAATTGACGAGGCTGCGCTTGCCCGCCGTGCCGCAGACAGCCAGGGCTTGGTCGCGCAGGCAATGGCCCTCCTCGAGGAGCAGGAGCCGCTCCGCATCGACCTGGTTCTCAGTCAGCGGCGACGTCAGCACGTCGCGGTCGTTGCGTGCCATGGCCATGAAGAAACGGTCGTTGAACAGCGCCATGCTGTCGAGGTTCTCGGCCTCGACCGGCAGCGCGGCGATCACCGCATCGAGCCGCCCGTCCGCCAGATCAGCCACCAGCCGGTCTGTCACGGCTTCCTTGAGTTCGATCTCGATCTGCGGATAGCCCGCCCGCAGGTGCGGCACGAGCTTTGGCACCAGATAGGGGGCGACGGTCGGGATGATGCCGATCCGCACCAGCGTGTCGAGAAGCCGGCCGCTGTCGCGCACGGAGGTTTCCAGCTTGTCGACGTCCTGCAGAATGTGCCGGACCCGGCGCAGCACGTCCTGGCCGCGACGCGTCAGCATGACGCCGCTGCGGCTGCGCTCCACAAGCCGGACGCCAAGGTGCTCCTCCATCTCCATGATCTGCGCCGAAAGCGCCGGCTGGCTGATATGAACCAGCAAAGCCGCCCTCCCGAAGTGCCGCGTAGACGCCAGGGCTTCGAAATAGCGCATCTGCCGAAGGGTGAGCACGATAAGATTATCCGATCGATCTTTTCATCAAATATGATTGGAAATTATCGTCGTGAGATGAAACATGCAAGGGTCACGCCGAAAAGGCCGGACACCCAATCAAGGGAGATGAATATGACAGATCGTCCTACTTTGACGACGACGGCTGGTTCGCCCGTACCGGACAACCAGAACTCCTGGACGGCCGGCGAACGCGGCCCGGTCCTGCTGCAGGACTACCAGCTGATCGAGAAGCTGGCCCACCAGAACCGCGAGCGCGTTCCGGAACGCGTTGTCCATGCCAAGGGCTGGGGCGCGCATGGCACGCTCAAGATCACCGGCGATATTTCGAAGTACACCAAGGCGAAGTGTCTTCAGCCCGGCGCGGAAACGCCGATGCTGGCCCGCTTCTCGACCGTTGCCGGCGAGGCCGGTGCTGCCGACGCCGAGCGCGACGTGCGCGGCTTCGCCTTGAAGTTCTACACCGACGAGGGCAACTGGGATCTGGTCGGCAACAACACGCCGGTCTTCTTCGTCCGCGACCCCTACAAGTTCCCGGACTTCATCCACACCCAGAAGCGCCATCCGAAGACCAATATGCGCTCCCCGACCGCCATGTGGGACTTCTGGTCGCTGTCGCCCGAAAGCCTGCATCAGGTCACCATCCTGATGTCGGACCGCGGCCTGCCGGTCGATCCGATGCACATGAACGGCTACGGCAGCCACACCTTCTCGTTCTGGAACGATGCCGGCGAACGCTACTGGGTGAAGTTCCACTTCAAGACCCAGCAGGGCCACGCTCACTACACCAACGAGGAAGCCGACCAGATCATCGGCAAGACGCGCGAAAGCTACCAGGAAGCGCTGTTCGGCGGCATCGACAAGGGTGAGTTCCCGCGCTGGACCGTCCAGGTCCAGATCATGCCCGAGCTCGACGCCGAAAAGACCAGCTACAACCCGTTCGACCTCACCAAGGTCTGGCCGCATTCGGAATATCCGCCGATCGACATCGGTGTGATGGAACTGAACCGCAATGCCGAGAACTACTTCGCCGAGATCGAGAACGCCGCCTTCTCGCCGTCGAACATCGTTCCCGGCATCGGCTATTCGCCGGACAAGATGCTCCAGGCGCGCGTCTTCGCCTATGCGGATGCCCATCGCCATCGCCTGGGTACGCATTACGAGACCATCCCGGTCAACCGGCCGAAGAACGAGGTGCACCACTATCACCGCGACGGCCAGATGAATGTCTACGGCGGCATCAAGACCGGTAACCCGGATGCCTATTACGAGCCGAACTCTGTCAACGGCCCGGTCGAGCAGCCGTCTGCCAAGGAGCCGCCGCTGCGGATCCATGGCGATGCGGACCGTTACAACCACCGCATCGGCAATGACGACTACGTTCAGGTCACGGCGCTGTTCAACCTGTTCGACGACGGCGAGAAGTCCCGCCTGTTCGCTAACATTGCAGCGGCCATGTCCGGCATTCCGCAGGAGATTGCGGATCGCCAGCTCGCCCACTTCGACCGCGTCCATCCGGACTACGGCGCGGGCGTACGCAAGGCCCGCGAGACCATGACGGGCCGCGAACCGGCCATCTCGGTCACCGCCAAGACGCCGCAGCAGGCCGCCGAGTAAGGTCTGCTGCTCTCCGTAGAAAAAGAAAAGCCGGGGTCATGCCCCGGCTTTTTTGTGTCTGCCGCCTGCTATTACCAACCCGGCATGACCGAGCCCGCCCGCCCGCGCACCATGCGCTGGAACGGCTTGATATCGCCGTCGAGATCGTCCGGCACGACGGCCGGCGAGATGTTGTCGAGGCAGGCGGTGATGTGGTCGGTGATCGCCGTCATCAGCGACGGCGAAAGACCGGGCCGCTTCATCAGGCCGATCTGCACCGGGGGCAAAGGCGGAAACCCGTCGGCCGAGGACAGAACCTTCATTCCGGTCCGCAGCGCCGACTCCGGCAGCACCGAAACCGCCATGCCGGCCAGCACGGCCGCGGCGACGACCGTCGACGACCAGCTGGTAAACAGCACCTGATACTCCCGACCGGCGGCGTCCAGCGCCGAACAGGCAAGCTGCCGCCAAAGGCAGTCGCGGCGGCCGACGGCGAGCGGAACCGGTGCGTCGTCCTTCAGCGGATGGTTGGCCGATCCGACCCAGCAGAGCGGCTCGGTGCGCACCACGTCGGAGATCCGCTGGCGCGGATTGTGGGTCACGAGCGCGATGTCCAGCTCGCCGCGCGACATCTTTTCCGCAAGGCTGACCGATGGTTCGCAGACGATGTACAGCTCCACATTCGGATGGGTCTTGGCGAACCGGCCGATGATCTCGGGCATGTAGCGGTCCGCATAGTCGTCCGGCGTGCCGATCCGCAGCGTGCCCTCGAGCCGGTTGTCGTCGAACGCGGCAATCGCCTCGTTGTTGAGACGGATGATGCGGCGAGCATAATTCAGGAGCTTCTCGCCCTCGGCGGTCAGCCGGTTGCCGCGCCCGTCCTTGGCAAACAGCTGCTTGCCGACCCGCTCCTCCAGCCGTCGCATCTGCATCGAGACGGCGGACTGCGTCTTGAACACGCGGTCGGCAGCTTTGGTGAAGCTTCCCGTGTCGACGATGGCAGCGAAAGTGTGAAGTTGATCAATATCGAGAGGTGCGGACATCGGCGTTCACCCATCAGTGTGTTTGATGCTTACCATTAGAAACATTCGTTGGACTGATCAATAGAATTTACGCGATAAGGTATCAGCAAGCTCCAAATAGCCCATCTCCGGCGCGCTTTTCGAAGGGCGTCGCTCGCTCGGCACCTCTCCCGCAAACCCATGCGGCCGGGGCGTCTACACTCGTGCCTGATGAAAGGAACATCCGATGCGCACGACCAGTTGCGGAACTGAATTCGACCTGCCTCACACGCTGCCGGCCCCGAAGCGCCGTGTGTCGATCGCGCTGCGAATGGTTTCCGTGTGGCATGCCTTCCGCAATCGCATCGCATCCAATCGGCTCTACGAGCTCGACGACCACCAGCTCGACGACATCGGCATTACCCGCCATGACGTGATCAAGGCGATGGAGCGCAGCGGCGTTCTCGATGATCCGTCGCTGATGCTTTCGCATGCGGCCCGCGAGCGGTCGCGCACCCGCTTCCTGCGGCCAGCCCGCCGCTGAACGCTTCGTTTCCCCGCAGGGTCATTGCCAATAACCCTGCTCTTTGCCCGGCCGGTTGATCCGCGCCGGGCTTTTTTGTACCGCAGGGGCAGCGGTTGCTGCCGGATCCTAGTACTGGAACTCTTCGAAGCTGGGTTCCACGGACCCGTTCCAGCGACCGTTGAAGCGCGACAGCAGGTCTTCGGCCATGGTCTGCTTCTTGGCGAGAACCTCCTCGAGCGGCTGCAGGAAGATGCTTTCATCTTGTCCTTCGCCATTCAGGCGCGCCCGAGCCTTGAGCCCGGCCGTAGCGAGCGAGACGACCTCGCGCGAGACGTCGAGCACAGAGCGATTGCGGATGCGCGCGGCAAGGCCCTTGACCGGAACCTCGTCGCGCATGGCGATCACGTCTTCGACGCTCCAGTCGGCCGTCAGTGCCTCGGCGGCGGACAGCGCCGCGTCGTCGTAGAGAAGGCCGACCCAGAAGGCGGGCAGGGCGCAGATGCGCCGCCAGGGGCCGCCGTCGGCACCACGCATCTCGAGAAAGCGCTTCAGCCGCACCTCCGGGAAGAGGGTGGACAGATGGTTCGTCCAGTCGCCCATGGTGGGCTCCCATGCGGCGATCTCGCCCTTCAGGGCGCCGTCCATGAACTGGCGGAAGGTGACATGCGTGCAGTCATGATAATGCCCGTCGCGCACCACGAAGTACATGGGCACGTCGAGAGCCCATTCCACATAGTCCGAAAATCCGAAATCGGCGTCGAACACGAACGGCAGCACGCCTGAGCGGCGGTTGTCCGTATCGCGCCAGATGTCGCCACGCCACGACACCAGACCATTGGGCTTGCCCTCGGTGAACGGCGAGGCGGCAAACAGCGCCGTCGCGATCGACTGCAGCTTCATCGATACGCGCATCTTGGCGGCCATGTCCGCCTCGGACGAAAAGTCGAGGTTCACCTGGATCGTGCAGGTGCGGTACATCATGTCGAGGCCCTTGGATCCGACCTTGGGCATGTAGCGCGTCATGATGTCGTAGCGCGATTTCGGCATGCGCGGCGTTTCCGCCAGCGTCCATTTCGGGCTGCCGCCGAGGCCGAGAAAGCCGATCCCCATCGGCTCGGCGATCTCCTTGACGAGCGCCAGATGCCGGTTCGACTCGCGACAGGTCTCGTGGATGCTTTCGAGCGGCGCGCCCGAAAGTTCGAACTGGCCACCCGGTTCGATCGAGATCGCGCCCATGCCCGACTGCTCGCCGAGCCCGATGATGTTGTCGCCGTCCATGATCGGCTCCCAGCCGAGCTTGGCCTGCATGCCCTTCAGCAGAGCGGAAATGCTGGCCTCGCCGGAATAGGGCACGGGACTGTGGTCATGCTTGAAAAAGGCGAACTTCTCGTGCTCGGTGCCGATGCGGAATTTGTCCTTCGGCCGGGATCCCGTCGCGAGATAATCGGAAAGCTCGGACGCCGAGGAAAGCGGAGTCGTATCGGTGGTGTCGCGCGCCATGGAAGTAACCTTGTTCGGAATGCCGGATTTGGACGAACATCCGGGTGCTTGGACCGGAATCATGTGCCCTGCAAGTGAATTTCTTTCAAGATCGGATCAGAAATAGAGGCCCGTCGCCGTCCGGCCTCAGCGCCAGTCGCCGATGGCCGCCTGGATCACCGCCATGGCGGCAACCGCGGCCGTGTCGGCGCGCAGGATGCGCGGACCGAGCGGAATGGCCGTGACGAACGGCAGGCCATGCAAAAGCGCCCGTTCCGCCTCCGAAAACCCGCCTTCTGGGCCCACCAGGAGGGCAATCCGGCTTTCCTCGATGCACGACAGGATGGGCAGCGGGTTCTGGCCCTCGTCGCCCTCGTCGCAAAAGATGATGCGCCGGTCGGCAGGCCAGTCGGCCAGCAGATCGACAAGCTTGCGCGGTGGCGCCACGGCCGGCACGGCCAATATGCCGCACTGCTCTGCCGCCTCGACAGCGTTCGCCTGCAGTCGCTCGAGGCTGGTGATCTTGCCCTGCACATGCTGGGTCATCACCGGCTGCAGCACTCCGGCGCCCATCTCCACTGCTTTTTGCACCAGGTAGTCCAGTCGCCCGATCTTCAACGGCGCGAACAGATAATGGAGGTCGGAGGCCGGCGGCTGGTCGCGCACCTTCTCCACCGTTTCGAGCAGGATCTTTTTGCGCGACGGGAAGTCGAGCTTGGCCAGCCACTCGCCGTCCCGGCCGTTGAACAGCAGGATTTCCGCGTCCTGTGGCATGCGCAAAACGTTCGCGAGATAGTTGAACTGCTCGGCCGAGGCTTCCACACGGGCGTCGCGCTCGAGCGCCGCGTCCACGAAAAGCCTCTGCATCCGGAAATTGGCGCGCATCGATGATCCTCAGGTAAACAGGGCGAAGACGGCAATCGTCATTAGTGCCGAGAGCGCGGCTGCAGCCGGCAATGTGATGGTCCAGGCGGCGATGATGCTGAGGAAATGCGACCGGCGAACCAGGAAGCGTCGCTGCACCTCCTCGTCATTGTGTTCGATCGGCTCGTCGACGGTCACCGCTCTGCCGGACCGCACCCGGATATACTCGTAGCGGCGGCGCGAATGGCGGGTATACCATTCGCGGAAGAAACCGACCCCGAACACCGCGCCGACAGCGATATGCGTCGACGACACCGGCAGCGCGATCCACGAGGCAATCAGCACCGTCAACGCTGTCGACAGCGAAACGCAAAATGCCCGCATCGGGTTGAGCTTGGTGATTTCCGCCCCCACCAGCGTCACCAGCTTCGGCCCGTAGAGCAGCAGCCCGAGCGATATGCCGAGACCGCCGAGCACGAGTTCCCAGGTGGGCACCGCAAGTGCGCCCGCCGCACCGGTCTGCGCCGCAGACGCGATCGCGGCGAGCGGGCCGATCGCGTTGGACACGTCATTGGCGCCATGCGCGAAGGAGAGGAGGGCGGCCGAAAAGATCAGCGGCAGGCGAAACAGCTTGCGCAGAGACTGGTTGCGGTTTTCGAGCCCTTCCGCCTGTCGCGCGACGAACGGGACCAGCAGGCGCCAGGCAATCAGGCCGCAGGCAATGCCCACAAGCGTGGCCACCGGCACCGACACGGCGACGAGCTGGCCAAGGCCGATCAGCAGGAGATAGGCGATGAAGGTGCCGGTCATGATCGCGGTCAGCACCGGCACCCAGATCCGCGCCGCGGCGATCTTGTCGTCGCGGTAGATGATCGTTTCCTTGATGAAGAACAGAAAAACGGCAGCGATCACGGCGCCCAGGATCGGCGACAGGACCCAGCTGGCGGTGATGCCGGCGATCACCCCCCAGTTCACGGCGGAGACGCCCGCCGTCGCGATGCCGGCACCCATGACGCTGCCGACGATGGCATGCGTGGTGGAGATCGGGGCGCTGAGCCAGGTAGCGATGTTGATGAGCAGCGCCGCTGCCAGCAGGGCTGCCATCATCGCCCAGATCATCATGGTCGGGTCGGTGATCACGCCGCCTCGCACGATCCCGCCAGCGATGGTTTTCGCCACGCCGCGGCCGGCGATCACCGCCCCCGCCACTTCGAACACCGCCGCAAGGCCGAGGCCGAAGCCCATGCTCATCGCCCGGGCGCCGACCGCCGCGCCGATATTGTTGGTAACGTCGTTGGCACCGATATTCATGGCCATGTAGGCGGCGATGGCTGCAGCCGCGATGACGATGACCGCTCCCGGCTTGCCGGTGACGTAAGAGGCGGCGAAGATCGCCACCAGAATGATGAACAGGAGGGCGAGGCCGGGAGCCGCCAGTCGTCGGGAGGTCTGCCGAGTGGCTTCCTCGACCGAGTTCAGCTTTTCCAGGTCTTTGTCTAGCGTTGGCTTTGCCAGACGCGGCTGTCTCTGGCCCATGTCGCCGTCCTTGGGGATCGATCGGGAAGGGAGGATCCGCATCGCCCCGATTGCCACCTCACGATGGAGGTTTGCTCTCGATTACCGGCGGCAAAGCGTGATTGCAAGATCGCAGCTCGGGCGGATCAGCCGGTTGCCTTCAAGTCGGGATTGGCCGCGGACTTGCCGTTGCCTTTTCCGGACGGCTTGGGGGTCTTGGTCGCCGGTTCCACCGCCGCGGCCTGCATCCGGGTGCCGAAGTCCGACAGCAGCACCTTGAGTTCCGGCTCGTTGACGCGGCGGGCGGCCTCTTCGGGAGAAACCCATTCGAGGACGCGCGAGCCCTTCTCGGGAAAGCTCTTGAGGCATTCCTGGACCTCGAGCGCATGGACCTGCACCCTCACCAGCGCCCTGACGCCGTTGTTGAGCGTCTTGCGATAGTGGAAGAAGCCGAGCGGTTCCTTGTCCGCCTTGCCTCTGACGCCAACCTCTTCGAAGGCCTCCCGTTCAGCGACCTGATGAGCCTTCTTGCCGGTCATCGGCCAGCCTTTGGGAATGACCCAGCGACCGGTGTCACGGCTGGTGGCGACCAGAACTTCAACCTGCGCCTGCTTCTTCTTTACCCGGAAGCATATCGCCGCATATTGCTGCCGCGGCGGACGCTGCAGCATCAATCGAAGATTTCCGATCATTCCGTCCAAAACACCCAAGGTCTGCTTGGCCTCCATCATCTGATTTGATTCTAATATAGGATGCTTGCGCGGGCGTTGCGAATTATTGCGCACCGCAGGCGTAAAAGAATCACATTCTTTCTGTCGTTTCCACTTTGCATTGTGATCCAACTGCAAAACACGTCAATTGGCATTGCACGCAGCAGATCGTTTCTGTGGAGATAGGGCCGTTACCCGGGCGAAGATCGTCTGGATGCGACAGTCAAGGCAATTGAAGCAGTCACCTGTTCGTGGGATACCTTGTAGCGGGAGCGAGGATAAAGCATGGCAGAGGCGATTCAATTTCTGGTGCCGCGCGACAACGTGCTGGCGCGACGATTGTCGATCATTTCGGACCTGGCGGATCTTCTGCCACCGGAATGCCTGGTCCACGAAGCGCGCGGGCTGGCGCCGTTCGAGACGGACGCCTTCATTGCCTACCGGCGGGTTCCGCTGGCCGTGGCGCTGCCAAGGACCACGGTGCAGGTCGCGGCCGTCCTCAAATACTGCCACCGCTATGATATTCCGGTCGTGCCGCGCGGTGCTGGAACCTCGCTGTCCGGCGGAGCGATACCGCAGGAAGATGCGGTCGTGCTCTGTCTGTCGAAGATGACGCGCATCATCGAGATCGACTACGCAAACCGCACGGCGACGGTGCAGGCCGGCGTCACCAATCTGAGCATTTCCGATGCCGTCGGCACGGATGGATTCTTCTATGCGCCGGATCCGAGCTCCCAGCTCGCCTGCACCATCGGCGGCAATATCGGCATGAACTCCGGTGGCGCGCACTGTCTCAAATACGGCGTCACCACCAACAACCTTCTCGGCGTCAAGCTCGTGTTGATCGACGGCACGGTCGTGGAACTGGGCGGCAAGCATCTCGATGCGGCGGGTTACGATCTGCTCGGTCTCGTCTGCGGATCGGAGGGGCAGCTCGGCGTGGTCACGGAAGCGACGGTACGGCTGATCGCCAAGCCCGAGGGCGCCCGCCCGGTGCTGTTCGGCTTCGACACCTGCGACGAGGCCGGCGCCTGCGTCGCCGACATCATTGCCGCCGGCATCATCCCCGTCGCCATCGAGTTCATGGACAAGCCGGCGATCGAGATCTGCGAGGCGTTTGCCAAGGCCGGATACCCGCTGGATGTCGCGGCGCTTCTGATCGTCGAGGTCGAAGGCTCGGAGGCCGAGATGGACGCCATGCTGGCCAGCATCGTCGAGATCGCCGGACGCCACGGCGTCAGGAAGGTGCGCGAATGCCAGTCGGCCACCGAAGCGGCGCTGATCTGGAAGGGTCGCAAGTCGGCGTTCGGGGCGACCGGCCGCATCGCCGACTACATCTGCATGGACGGCACCGTCCCGCTCGGAAAGCTGTCCTATGTGCTCGGCAGGACGGCGCAGATTGTCGAGGGCTTTGGCCTGCGCGTCGCCAACGTCTTTCATGCCGGCGACGGCAACATGCACCCGCTCATTCTCTTCAACGCCAATGATCCTGTTGAAGCCGCAAAGGCCGAGGCCGCCGGCAACGAGATCCTCAAACTCTGCGTCGAGGCGGGCGGCTGCCTGACCGGCGAGCACGGGGTCGGCATCGAGAAGCGGGACCTGATGCGCTACCAGTATTCCGACATCGACCTCGCTCAGCAGATGGACGTGCGCGGCGCCTTCGACGAGAAATGGCTGCTCAACCCGTCCAAGGTCTTCCCTCTCGATGGAAGGATCCGGGCCGCGTGCTGATACCGACATCGGAAACGGATGCCGCCTACATCATCCGCAACGCGGCCGGCCAGGGAAAGAGGCTCGCCATCTGTGGCGGCAATACCCGCTCCGGCCTTGGCCAGGTGGTCGAGGCGGCGGAGGTCTTCAGCGCCCGGGGCCTGTCCGGCATCGTCGATTACGATCCAGCCGAAATGGTGATGACGGCAAAGGCCGGCACGCCGGTCGCAGAAATCGAAGCCGCTTTGGCCCGCAACAGGCAGATGCTTGCCTTCGAGCCCATGGACCATCGCGGTATCATGGGAACCTCGGGAGAGCCGACCATCGGAGGCGCCTTTGCCGCCAACGTCTCCGGTCCGCGTCGCTTCGTTGCCGGGGCGGCCCGTGACAGTCTGCTCGGCATTCGTTTCGTCAACGGCCGCGGCGAGGCGGTCAAGGCCGGCGGCCGCGTCATGAAGAACGTCACCGGTCTTGATCTCGTCAAGCTGCTGGCGGGCTCGTTCGGCACGCTGGGGTTCCTCACGGAGGTAACCTTCCGCGTCCTGCCCGTACCGCCCGCCGCAGACACGCTGGTCGTCAGTGGTCTGGACGACGAGACCGCGGCAAAGGCCATGGCGACGGCGATGTCCTTGCCCGTGGAGGTCTCTGGAGCGGCGCACCTGCCGTTCACGGTTCGCCATCGCTTCATCGGCGGCCGGCTGCCGGAAGGGGAGGCGACCGTGCTGCGGATCGAAGGGCTTGCGGCCTCCGTCGAGGCGCGCGCCCAGAAGCTCGCTGCGGTGATGGAGGCGTTTGGCCCGGTGACCAGGCTCGGTGCCGCAGACAGCGCCACCCTCTGGCGGGACATCCGCGACGTCGCGCCCTACGCCGATGGCACGTCGCGACCGCTCTGGCGCGTGTCCGTAGCGCCGTCGGCCGGCCACCAGCTGGTCGCGGCACTGCGGCTGGAGGCAGGGATCGACGCCTTTTACGACTGGCAGGGCGGCCTCGTCTGGATGCGCATGGAAGCGGATGCTGAGGCGGAGCTGGTCCGCCGCTACATTCGCGCGCTCGGTGGCGGCCATGCAACCCTGGTGCGGGCGCCGGACCGAATTCGCGCCGCAACCAGCGCCTTCGAACCGCAGCCGGATGCCGTGGCGGCGCTTTCGGCGCGAATCCGGAAGACGTTCGATCCGGCCGGCATTTTTAGCCCGGGCCGGATGTCAGGCAGAGGGGGAGCCGTCTGATGCAGACCTCGTTTACCACGGAACAGCTTGCAGATCCGAATGTGGCGGAATCCGAAAAGATCCTGCGCCGCTGCGTCCATTGCGGCTTCTGCACCGCCACCTGTCCCACCTATGTAACGCTTGGCAACGAGCTCGACAGCCCGCGCGGGCGCATCTACCTGATCAAGGAGATGCTCGAAAACGGCAGGCCTGCCGATGCTGAAACGGTCACCCACATCGACCGCTGCCTGTCCTGCCTCTCCTGCGTTACCACCTGTCCTTCGGGCGTCGACTACATGCATCTGGTCGACCATGCCCGCGCGCACATCGAAAACACCTACCGCCGGCCCCTGGCGGACCGGCTGATCCGAAGCCTGCTGGCGGCAATTCTCCCTTATCCGGCGCGCTTTCGGGCAGCCCTGCAGCTGGCAAGGCTCGGCCGCCCGCTGGCGCCGGTTTTCGCCCGCGTGCCGGCGCTCGCGCCGATTGCCGCCATGCTGTCGCTGGCGCCGGTCAGGCGGGCCCGGACTGCAGCCGTGACCGATCCGCAGCCCGTCTCCACGCCCCGGCGCGGACGCGTGGCGATCCTGTCCGGATGTGCGCAATCGGTGCTCGATCCCGGCATCAATGCCGCAACCCGTCGTCTGCTCACCCGCTTCGACGTCGAAATCGTCGCGCCGCGCGGCGAAGGCTGTTGCGGCGCGCTGGTTCACCATCTCGGACGCGAGGACGAGGCTCTGGCCTTTGCCCGGCGCAATGTCGATGCCTGGATCGGCGAGATCGAAGGCGGCGGCCTGGACGCCATCATAATCACCGCCTCCGGTTGCGGCACGACGGTCAAGGACTATGGCCACATGCTGCGGCTCGATCCGCTCTATGCCGACAAGGCGGCCCGGGTTTCGGCGCTGGCGCGCGATATCACCGAATATCTGTCGACGCTCGACCTGCCTGTGCTGGAATCACGGCGCCTCAGCGTCGCCTATCATTCCGCCTGCTCGCTGCAGCACGGCCAGCGGATCACCGCCCTGCCGAAGCTGCTTTTGAAGGCTGCCGGCTTCACGGTGCGCGATCCTGCGGAAGGCCATCTCTGCTGCGGCTCGGCCGGTACCTACAACATCCTGCAACCGGAAATCTCGGCGCAGCTCAAGGCCCGCAAGGTCAAAAACATCGACGCGACGAAGGCCGATGTCGTCGCGGCCGGCAATATCGGCTGCATGACGCAGATCGCCACCGGCACGGCGATCCCGGTCGTCCATACGGTGGAGCTTCTCGACTGGGCCTATGGCGGGCCGAAGCCGGCCAAGCTCGCCACCTCCGGCAGGAAGGACAGGGCCCGGCCGGTCGCTGCCGCCAGGGTCTAGAACTTGTAGGAGACGCCGAAGTTGATCGCGTGGGTGAAGATGTCCGTCTTCAGCGATGCGCCACTGTCGATATCCACGTCCACCCACGAGTAGTTGCCCTTGTACTCGGCAAAGGCGGACCAGTTGTCCGTGAACTGGTACTTGATCCCGGCCTGGGCCTGCACCGTGGCGCCGCCGAACTGGTACTCGAAGGTGCGGCCGCTCGGACGCGTCACTTCCACGTGCGGCACGTTGATGCCGACGCCGGCGCCGAGATAGGGCACCCATTTGCTGCCTTCGATCGGAAATTTGTAGAGCGCGTTGACGGTGAGGAGATTGAGGCCGTCGGTGAACTCGAAGACGCTCCAGTCGCCGGCCCGCTGCATGGTTGCGTCGTCGGCATAGACCTTTGCATGGCTGTAATCGAGCGACACGCCCCAGTTGGAAAGCCTGCCGTCGTCGAACCAGTATGTGCCACGGACGCCGTAATAGGGCGGCATCTTGAAAGGCTTGGTGTCCCAGTCGGCAGTGAAGTCCGCGCCGTCCGATACGTCGACGTCGCTGCTCGGCGCAAACTCTATGCCGCCATAGCCGGATATTTCGAAGTCGCCGGCGCGCGAGGGGACGGTGCCCGCAATGGTGGCGGCAAGCAGGATGAAGGCACTCGGAATGACGACACGGAGGAAAGGCTTGCGCATGGTGATCGATCCGGTTGTGATCGCTCAGCATTAGCCCGCCTAGATGACAGGCGGTTGATCCTTCTGTGGCTTTCCTGCATCAGTGACGATTGAACGACGGCTTCCTGCCGGGTCATCGAGGCCCGGGGGGGCCTGCGACGCCACGGGCCGGTCGACGCACTCAGCCGCCGAAGATCGTGCGGAAGATGTCCATGCCGCGATCCTCGAACTGGACATCACCCTGCTTGTTGCCGGGGCCGATCACCACAACCTTGGTGCCGACCGAAGCGCGGCTGTAGAGGTTCTCGACGTCCTGGTTCATCATGCGGATGCAGCCAGACGACATGTTGAGGCCGATCGACCAGGGCTGGTTCGTTCCATGGATGCGGAAGATCGTGTCGCGGCCACCCTTGTAGAGGTACATGGCGCGCGCACCGAGCGGATTGTCCGGGCCACCTTCCTGGACGAGCGGCAGATTGTGTCCCGCACGCCGTTCGCGCACGCGCATTTCGGCCGGCGGTGTCCAGCTCGGCCATTCCTGCATGCGTCCGACGTTGACCACGCCCGACCAGCCGTATCCTTCGCGACCGACGCCGATCCCGTAGCGCGTCGCGCGGTTCGGACCTTCGACGTAGTAGAGGAACTTGTTGTTGGTATCGACGATGATCGTGCCGGGCGCCTCCGTGGTGGAGAACCGCACCACGCGCCGCTTGAATTTGTCGGGGACCACCTTGGAGCGGACGGAAGGCACCGCGTCGCTTGCCGTCGTCTGCGGCTTTGCAGGAGAGGCCTGCGCGACGTTGTCCGTCGCCGTGATTGCCGCCAGCATGCCCGCAGCGGCAAGCAGCATTTTACCGGATTTCATGCAAAGCTCCTCCTCGCCTTCGGAAAAATCATGTCGGCCAAGATGTCCGGGCTTTTCGGCCCGGACAAGTCGAAGCGTTCCAAATAAGCGGCGTCTCCACCCTTTGTGGTAAAAACGGCCGGCAATCGTGTCGATACGGCAACATGCCGACCGCGCGTGAGGCGTACTCTACTGCACGATCACGCGCGTGCCGACATTGACGCGGGTGTAGAGATCGGTGACGTCCTGATTGCGCAGGCGGATGCACCCGGAGGAAACGGCGCTGCCGATCGTCCACGGAGCATTCGTGCCGTGGATGCGGTAGAGCGTCGAGCCGAGATACATGGCGCGTGCGCCGAGCGGGTTCTCCGGTCCGCCCTCCATCTTGGCGGGCAGGTAATGGCCCTTGGCGGCTTCGCGGCTGATCATTTCCGATGGCGGGTTCCACTCGGGCCACTCGGCCTTGCGGGTGATCTTGTGCTCGCCGGCCCATTCGAAGCCCGGCTTGCCGACCCCGACGCCGTAGCGGCGCGCCTGGCCGTTCTCCATGACGAGGTAGAGAAAGCGGTTGTTGGTGTCGATCACGATCGTGCCCGGCTTTTCGCGGGTCTCGTAACGCACGATCTGCGGCAGCCATTGCGGCTCGAGCTGGCTGCGGATCGGTGCCGGCCGCATGGCGACGGGCTGCGCGGCCGAACCGCTGTCGAAGATACCGCGGCGCTGGCGGTAGACGACCCGCGGCTGCGCCGGTTGGCGTGAGGTGGCGATGGCGCGCGCCTGCGGCCCGGTCAGCTGCATCACCCACGGAGCGGCAAGATCCGGGCTGACGACGACCGGAGGTCTCTCGCGGTAGCGGTCCTGGGCCATGGCGGCGGTTTGCGAAAGGGCGGCCATGAGGCCGACGGCTAGGAACAGGCTCTTCTGGATCATCGGGTCTACTCGCTACATTGCCCAACGGGCGACATGGCCCGAATTGACGGCTATGGTGAGCGGCAGGTGAAAGCGAATGGTAAACGGGGTGCGCTTGCGCCCCGACAAATGCCATAAACCGTTTGGCAGGGTTACCCGCCGGTATGCAGGCATGGTTTATCACTGCTGAAGACGGCGCGAAGACCGATTAACGGAGAGGACGGGCTTGGAAAAGACGGGAGTGATCGAGGGTGAAGACGGGAAGCGAAGGTGCTTCTGGTATGGCGGCCTGGAAGATTACCGCCGCTACCATGACGAGGAATGGGGCAGGCCCGTCACCGACGACACCAGGCTGTTTGAAAAGATCTGTCTCGAAGGCTTCCAGTCAGGCCTCTCCTGGCTCACTATCCTGAGGAAACGCGAGAATTTCCGGGCCGCTTTTGCCGGCTTCGATTGCGACAAGGTGGCGCTGTTCGACGACGACGATATTGCGCGGCTCGTTGCCGATGCCGGCATCATCCGCCATCGCGGCAAGATCGTCTCGACCATCAACAATGCCCGCCGCGCAATCGAGATGCGCGACGAGTTCGGTTCGCTGGCGACCTTTTTCTGGAGCTTCGAGCCCGCCGCAGGGGACCGCCCCCAGGTGATGGATCTCGAAACGCTGCGCGCCAACCCCACCACGGCGGTGTCCGTCCGCCTCTCCAAGGACTTGAAGAAGCGCGGCTGGACCTTTGTCGGCCCGACCACGGTCTATGCTTTCATGCAGGCCATGGGCATGGTCAACGACCACCTCGACGGCTGCTTCTGCCAGGCGGAAGTCGCCGCGCTGCGGCTCAATTTCAGGCGGCCATGATGGCGTCGACGATGCCGATGAGGCCGCCGAGATCCTCGATCTGGCGAAACCGCGGCGCGTCTTCCGGGGCTTCCACATGCTCCAGCACCCAGGTCAGCGCATGTGGCACGAACACGCCCCAGGCACCGGCGGCAATGGCCGGCACGATGTCCGATTTCAGCGAATTGCCGACCATCATGGCGCGCTCCGGCCCGTCGGCGAGGCGGCTGAAGATGCGGCGATAGGTGGTGGCGGTCTTGTCGCTGACGATCTCGACCGCATCGAAATAATCGCCGAGTCCCGATTGCGCGAGCTTCCGCTCCTGGTCGAAGAGGTCGCCCTTGGTGATCAGCACCAGCAGATACTCGCCGTTCAGCGTCTGCAGCGTCTCGTGCACATGCGGCAGGGTTTCCACCGGATGCCGCAGCAGCTCGCGGCCGATGTCGAGGATCTGACCGATGGTTTTGGCCGGAACCTCGCCTTCGGTGATCTCGATCGCCGTCTCGATCATCGACAGGGTAAAGCCCTTGATGCCGAAACCGTAGTGGGCAAGATTTCGCTTTTCCGCTTCCAGCAGACGCTCGGAAATATGGTCTCCCTCGGCGAACGAGCCGAGCAGCGTCTTAAAATGTGCTTCCGTCAGGCGGTAATATTGCTCGTTCTGCCAGAGCGTGTCGTCGGCGTCGAAGCCGATTGCGGTAATGGGACGCATCGATTTGGGCCTCCAGCCGCAGAGTGAGCGCAGAAGGTGGCGGCGGTCAAGCACCGCCTGACCGCCGCCGGTTCGTCACTTTCCGTGCGATTTCAGCCAGGCCTGCATGTCGGCGATCTCGGCTTCCTGCGCCTTGATGATGGCCTCCGCCAGTTTGCGCAGCCCGGGATCCTTGCCATGCGCGAGTTCGACCTTGGCCATGTCGATCGCGCCCTGGTGATGCGGGATCATGCTGCGCACAAAGTCCGTGTCCGGATCGCCGGAATACCGGATCGTCATGGTCTTGTGCATTTTGGCATTGGCCTCCTCGAAGGCCTTCGTGGACGGGCTAGCGCCGCCCTTCATGCTGGAGTGATCCATCCCCTTCATCTCCTGGGCGCCCAGCGGCGCGGCGGATGCAAGCGAAAGGGCAAGCGACAGGGCGCCGAGCGCCGCGGTGATTTTGGCAGACATGGTGGTTCCTTTCCGGATCTGATCTGTTCGAGACGTTCGATGATCGCGATCAGGCGCGGGGAGGCGGCGTCGGCGGCGCGCGCCGGGGTGAGGCGAGCGCCTGCATGGTCGACGGAGCGGGGGCTTCGCGAAAGAACGGGCCATCGTTGCGCAGCCCGAACGAGGGCAGCGTCGTCAGGCAGCCGGCGCAGAACGGCGCGCTGCAGATCTTGCCCCCGTGCGGGCAGGGCTGCTGGGTCTGGTGCTTGGAAACATCGGCGGAGGCCGCTGCCATGTGCCGTGCATGCTGGCCTTGCGCCGCCGGCCCGGACATCGTGTGCTGCATCGGTTGCACCATCGCCGGCATGCCGATGGCGGGCATGGCTCCGTAGAGAAGCCAGGCGAGGAACATGGCGATGGGCGCAAGACGCTTCATGCCGGTAGACTGGGCCCTGCCGCCGGCAAAATCAACCGCCAAGGCTCAAACCGCGATCACCTCGTGTATCGCCTGGGTGTTGCGGTTGAGTTCCCCGAACGGCGCTACGGTCCACAACCACTGCCGCCGGGCGGCGGGTGGCGTGGCCCCGAACAGAAGATCACCGTCATCGATCACGTTGCCGCTGCGATCGGCGACGGCGTAACGCACGTCGGTCAGCAACACGGTCTTGCAGGGCTGCTGTCTCAGACCGTCCAGATGCGCCTGCGCCAGCGTTTTCAAAATGGGCCCGGGTGCCGAATGTCGCTCGCGCTCCAGCTGCCGCTGGCAGCCGACGCCGATCTGCGACAGGATGTTGGCCGACACGACCAGGTCGAGGTAAGGCACCTGCCGCAGGAAGGCAAGCGGCTCGGGAATGCGTCCCGCCCGGGCCTCCTCGAAGCCTGACAGATCGCGCGAGATCAGCCGCACATTGCGCAGGCGCCTGGCGGCAAGCCATGCCCGCACTGTTGCCAGATGCACGAGGTCGACCAGCACCACCGTATCGAAGGCGCGCGCCAGCTCTACGATCGGCACGTCGCGCAGCAGGCCGGAGCCGAGCACCACGCAGGTGCGTCGCTCCCTCATGCCGGAGGTCGCCTCCCGGATGAAAGCCTTGCAGTTCTCCTCATGGCTCGCCCAGGCGGAAGCGCAGCGGTTTGCCCGCGACCACAGGCTGACCGAGGAGCGGACGTAGGGCCGGAATTCCTCGCGGGTGACCGGCACGGTCGCGGCATATTGCAGGGCTTCGAGGATCATGGGCTAGCGGTAGATCCGACTTTGACGTCGCCCGTCAATCTTTGAAACCCAATTCGGTTTCAAGCTGATCCATGGTGTATGTCTTTGAGTTGCCGTTACGAATTCGCTCCATTGCCGCCTCTGCCGCTGCGATGTCATGCAAATCTTCAAGATGCCTATGCAGCACCTGTGCGATGTAGGAATCGGCATCGAAGCCATGCAGATCTGCATAACGATTGAGCAGCAGATACATTGGCTCAGGTATTTCGATGGAAATTCGCTTGTTCATGGCGGAAGCCCCTTCGCTCGCGGTCTTTATACCACTGCCCCCGCCTCTTCGCCAGCCGCCGCCCTTGCCGCTCAAGCCTCGATCCTCTAAGAAACCGCTCACAATTCCGGCCTTTTGCAAGGGCCGCTCGCAATGGATATCGATCATGAACGACAAGCAGAAAAAGCCCCAGAAACTCAAGGCCCGCCTGCCGCGCGGCTTTGGCGATCGCACGGCCGCCGATATCCATGCCACCAACGAAATGGTCGGCAAAATCCGCGAAGTCTACGAGCGCTACGGTTTCGACCCGATCGAGACGCCGCAGTTCGAATACACCGATGCGCTCGGAAAATTCCTGCCCGATAGCGACCGTCCCAACGAGGGCGTGTTTTCGCTGCAGGACGATGACGAGCAGTGGATGAGCCTGCGCTACGACCTGACGGCGCCGCTCGCCCGCCATGTCGCGGAAAACTTCAACGAGATCCAGCTGCCCTACCGCACCTATCGGCAGGGCTATGTCTTCCGCAACGAAAAGCCCGGCCCGGGACGCTTCCGCCAGTTCATGCAGTTCGATGCCGACACCGTGGGCGCGCCCGGCGTCCAGGCCGATGCGGAAATGTGCATGATGATGGCCGACACCATGGAAGCGCTCGGCATCGCGCGCGGCGACTACGTGATCCGCGTCAACAACCGCAAGGTTCTCGATGGCGTGATGGAAGCGATCGGTCTGGGCGGCGAGGAAAATGCCGGACGCCGGCTGAACGTGCTGCGGGCGATCGACAAGCTCGACAAGTTCGGTCCGGAGGGCGTGAAGCTGCTTCTTGGCGCTGGCCGCAAGGACGATTCCGGCGACTTCACCAAGGGTGCAGGGCTGGATGAACAACAGCAGACTGAAATCCTGAAGTTCATCGAAGCTTCACAGAACGGTGGGTCGCCAAGCTTCTTCAAGGATCTGGAATCAACGCTGTTGGCGAAGAGCGTGAATGGGTTACAAGGTCTCGAAGAACTCGCAACCATGAGTAATCTCTTCTATGCGGCCGGATATTCCGGTAATCGCATCAAGATCGACCCCTCCGTTGTCCGCGGCCTCGAATACTACACCGGCCCTGTCTACGAAGCCGAGCTCACCTTCGACGTTACCAACGAAAAGGGCGAAAAGGTCGTGTTCGGTTCGGTCGGCGGCGGCGGACGCTACGATGGCCTCGTTTCGCGCTTCATGGGCCAGCCGGTGCCGGCCACTGGCTTTTCCATCGGCGTCTCGCGGCTGATGACGGCGCTGAAGAACCTCGGCAAGCTCGGGCAGGACGAAATCCTTGCGCCTGTCCTCGTCACCGTCATGGATGGCGATGTCGAGGCGATGGGCCGCTACCAGCGCTTCACCCAGGATCTGCGCCAGGCCGGCATCCGCGCCGAAATGTATCAGGGCAACTGGAAGAAGTTCGGCAACCAGCTGAAATATGCCGATCGCCGCGGCTGCCCGATTGCCATCATTCAGGGCGGCGACGAGCGGGCCAATAACCAGGTGCAGCTGAAGGACCTGATCGAGGGCAAGCGTCTGTCGGGCGAGATCGACGACAATGCAGAATGGCGCGAGGCCCGCGTCGCGCAGGAGGTCGTCTCCGAAGCCGATCTCGTCGCCAAGGTGAAGGAGATCCTCGCCGCCCAGGCCGAAGACCGCAGGCGGGCGAAGGCAGTCTGATGTCCACCTTCGGCACTTTCTCAAGCCCGCACCCCCCTCTGCCCTGCCGGGCATCTCCCCCTCAAGGGTGGAGATCGGCTGGGGGCGGGCAACGCGAACTCCCTTTGATCTCCCCCCTTGAGGGGGAGATGTCACGTAGGTTCGCAGAACGAGGGGGGTATTTCGAAAGCTATGGTGTCCCATGCCGCTGATCAACATGCCGGAATTTGCCGGCCCGCTGCTGGATGACTTTGCCGCCCGCGGTGCGCAGCGCATCGATACGCCGGTCATCCAGCCGGCAGCGCCCTTTCTCGATATGGCCGGCGAGGATCTGCGCCGCCGCATTTTTCTGACCGAAAGCGAGACCGGCGAAAGCCTCTGTCTGCGCCCGGAATTCACCATTCCCGTCTGCCTGCGCCACATCGAGACCGTGACCGGCACGCCGCGCCGCTATTGCTATCTCGGCGAAGTGTTCCGCCAGCGTCGCGATGGCGACAACGAGTTCTACCAGGCCGGCATCGAGGATCTCGGCGAAACCGATATTGCCGCCGCCGATGCCCGCGCCGTGACGGATGCGCTGCAGATTTTGGCAAACCTGCTGCCCGGCCGGCGCCTGTCCGTACGCCTCGGCGACCAGGGCGTCTTCGAAGCGGTTGTCCGCGCGCTTGGTCTGCCGGGCGGCTGGCAGAAGCGGCTGATCCAGTCCTTCGGCAACACGGCGCACCTGAAACATCTGCTGCAGCGGCTGGCGAGCCCGCAGACGGTCGCCGGTCTCTCGGCGGAAACCGCAGCGCTGGTGCGAAAGGACGAAGCGGCGCTGATCGACCATATCGACCGCACCATGCAGGACACCGGCTACTCCACCAATGCCAGCCGCTCGCCGCGCGAGATCGCCGCCCGGCTGAAGGAAAAGCTGGCGCTGGCGGAAACCCGGCTCGATGGCACGGCCCTTTTGCTGCTCAGCGAGTTTCTGTCGCTGGAACTGCCGCTGGCGGAAGCGCCCGCAGCACTGGCCGGCTTCGGCGATGCGGCGGGCCTGTCGCTCACCCTAGCGCTCAAGGGCTTCGAACAGCGGGTCAATGCGCTGGCCGATCTCGGCATGGATCTCTCCGGCATCACCTACCGCGCCGCGTTTGGCCGTCCGCTCGACTATTACACCGGGCTGGTTTTCGAGGTGACCCGGGCGGGCGATGATGCGGTGCTCGCGGGGGGAGGCCGCTTCGATCGGCTGCTGACGCTGCTCGGTGCGCGTGAAGATATTCCGGCGGTCGGCTTTTCGCTGTGGCTCGACCGGATCGAACAGGCGAGGGCACGCTGATGACCGTAACGATCGCCCTGCCGTCCAAGGGCCGCATGAAGGACGAAGCCGCCGCCATCTTCGAGCGCGCCGGCCTGCCCATCGTCGCCGTCGGCAGTGACCGCTCCTACCGCGGCCGCGTCGAGGGTGCCGACGATATCGAGATCGCCTTCCTGTCCGCCTCGGAGATTGCCCGCGAACTCGGCGCCGGCAGCGTCGATTTCGGCGTCACGGGCGAGGACCTGATCCGCGAAGGTTTGGCCGATGCCGATGCCAAGGTCGAGATCGTCGCCCCCTTGGGCTTCGGCCGCGCCGATGTCGTGGTCGCCGTGCCGGAAATCTGGCTCGACGTCGACAGCATGGCCGATCTCGGCGACGTCGCCTCCGATTTCCGCTCCCGCCATGGCCGCCGTCTGCAGATCGCCACCAAATACTGGCGGCTGACGCAGCAGCATTTCTCGTCGCAGCACGGCATCCAGCTCTATCGCATTGTCGAGAGCCTGGGTGCGACCGAAGGCGCGCCAGCCGCCGGCCAGGCCGATATCATCGTCGATATCACCTCGACCGGATCGACCCTCAAGGCCAACCACCTGAAGATCCTGTCGGACGGCGTGATCCTCAAATCGCAGGCCTGCCTGGTACGTGCCCGCAAGCCGTCTCATCATGAGAACCCGCGGGTGGCGGCCATCGTCAAGGCTGTTCGCGCAGCACTCTGACCGGCTTTTAGAACCCGGGACAACAAAAAGCCCGCCGGATCCAATCCGGCGGGCTTTTCCGTCTTGGGAGAACGGTGTGGTCTCGCGGTTAGGCAGCGAGGGCAACAGCTGCGCCGCGACGGGCGTCAACCGAGTAGAGGCCGGGGCCGAAGGTGGCGAGCAGGATGTAGGCGCCGGCCAGCGTGAAGTTCTTCATCAGCATGATGCCATTGAGGGCATTGATCCAGCCGAGCGCTGCATCGGGCCAGCCGGGAACGGCAACGGTGCCGGAATGGAACATCACGCCGGTGAATACGCAAAACAGCGCCAGCGCCCAGCCGACGATCTTGGTCTGGAAGCCGATGAGCACGGCGACGCCGGTCACCAGTTCGAACAGGCCGGCGAGATAGCCGAGAACGGTCGCGGCGGGCATGCCGGCGCCGGCGATCATTCCGGCAGTGCCGGCCGGGTCCATCAGCTTGCCGAAGCCCGAATAGATGAACATGAACGAGAGCAGGATGCGTGCAACGAGCAGGACTGTGTTTTGGGTGGTGGTCGACATGGAAGGTCTCCGGGACTTGGGGCGCCGATGATCCGGACCCCAGTGAATTCTCTGAGCCGGAACATATCCATCACTCGGCAGTCGTGAAAGATGAACAATTGTGCACGAATAGTTCTGATTTTGTGAACGACTAATTGTGCCGCGCAAAACAGAAAAGGCGGCGTTGACCGCCGCCTTTGAGTCCGGTGGTTTGCGCGGTGAGGGTTAAAACTCCTCCCAGCTTGTCGCGGCGGCAGCGGCGGGCGAGGCCGAAGCGAAAGCGGATGCAACCTTCTTGGCAAGCGTGCGCGCCGGCGACGGTGTCGGCCGGGCCGTCGCATGATCGGCGATGCGCACCGGTGCCGACATGCCGCCACCGTCCGTGTTGAAGCGGCCGACCAGCTCGCGCAGGCGCTGCGCTTCTTGGGCAAGGGCACCGCTGGCGGCGGTCGCCTCTTCCACCATGGCGGCGTTCTGCTGCGTGACCTGGTCCATCTGGTTGACGGCGACATTGACCTCCGACAGGCCGACCGACTGTTCCTTTGCGGACGTGGCAATCGCATCGAGTTGCGTATTGATCGCCACCACATGGTTCTGGATCACCTGAAGGGCATTGCCCGTCGCGCTCACCAGTTCGACGCCGTTCTGAACCTCGGCTGCCGAGTTGCGGATCAGATCCTTGATCTCCTTTGCAGCCTGGGCGGAACGCTGGGCAAGCTCGCGCACTTCCTGGGCAACCACGGCAAAACCCTTGCCGGCTTCACCGGCACGTGCGGCTTCGACACCGGCGTTGAGCGCCAGCAGGTTGGTCTGGAAGGCGATCTCGTCGATCACGCCGATGATATTGGAGATCTGCGACGAGGACTGTTCGATCCGCTGCATGGCATCGACGGCCTTGGCAACGACGACGCCGGACTTGGCAGCCGATTGGTTGGCTTCGATTGCCATCGACCGGGCTTCCTCCGTACGGCTGGTGGAGGTGGTCACATTGGCCGTGATCTGGTCGAGTGCCGCTGCGGTTTCCTCAAGCGAGGCCGCCTGCTGTTCGGTTCGCTTGGAAAGGTCGCTGGCGCTCTGGCTGAGTTCGCGGGATCCGCCGTCGATGGCGTTGGTCGCGCTGGAAACGGAGTGGAGCGTGTCGCGCAGCTTTGCGACCGAGGCGTTGAAGTCCGCACGCAGGCCTTCGAAATCGGCGGCAAAAGCCTGCTGCAACTGGACGGTCAGGTCGCCGGCGGAAAGCCGCTTAAGACCCTCGGCCAGACCATTGGTCGCCTGCGCCATCGACTCGTTTCTCTGTCGCTCACTTTCCGCGGTGCGGTGTTGTTCGGCTTCCTGTGCAACACGGCTCCGCTCGGCTGCATGTTCCATGTCCTTGGCGCGCAGGGCGTTGCCCTTGAACACCTGGACGGCCTTGGCCATCTGCCCCACTTCGTCGCGACGGTCGGTGCCGTTGACGGTGGCAGCGAGATCGCCATTGGCAAGCGTCAGCATCGTTGTCTGTAGTGCCTGGATCGGACGTGCGAGCCAGGCGCGGATAGCGAAGAAGCTACCCGTCATGATGATGGTCAGGCCACCGACAACGGCGCCGAGGGTTGTGTAGATGGTATTCCAGGACTGCGCGGTCAAACTTTCGCTGCGATGCGCCACGGAAGCGATGATGGAATCGTTGACGGCAGTCGCCTTGTCACTGAACGGTGTGAATTTACCCTGGCAATCTTTGATGAAGAGGTTCTGCGCAGCCAGATTCGCTGCCGCATCAGTGGCCTTGATGGCCAATTGCACCGTCGGCCCGCAGGCATCCTCCATGATTTTCAGACCCTCCGACTTGAGGTCTGCGAACTGCTTGTTGGAAGGAAGGGCGGCAATAGCGGCATCAAGACGCTCGCCAAAACCCTTCTTGGCCTTGTCGTAGGCTGCCAGGGCAGCCTTGTTGCCCTCCTCCGTTTGAGAGATCAACAGGTCGGCAAGAGCGGCATGGGCGGCCTGGAGGGCGCGGTTGCCCCGCGCAAGCGCCAGCGTGGCATTGCTTTCACCATCGATCAGGGCGCTGTAGTTATCGTCGATCGAGGCGATATTGCTGGCACTGTAGAAGACCGTGGCAATAACGAAGACGCCAAAAATGATCATGAGCGTCAGGAATTTACCGATCAAGGAGACATGTTTCATGGCAGACCTGCGTGTTGGAGGATCTGCGCCAGTAGAAAGTATCTTGATTAGCGAAATGTGACCCGCTTACAGTCACTATGTCGAGCTCAAAGTGAGCGTTTCTTGGCGTCGGTCAAGTCGAGAGCTCTTTGTTGCTGCTATTGCTAGACTTTAAAGTTGCAGCAGTCGCGGCGGAGCAAGTGAAACGGAAAAGGGCGCCGGTTGCCCGACGCCCTTTTCGAAACAATGAACCGATGGCTCAGATGTCAGACCCGAAGGTCTTACATCATGTCCATGCCGCCACTTCAGCGCGCTTGACGCGCTGAAGCACTTAGAGTGTATGGGCGGCTTTCACGGACAGTGCTGCAATCAGACCTTATGGCCTGATCACATCATGTCCATGCCGCCACTTCAGCGTGCTTGACGCGCTGAAGCACTTAGAGTGTATGGGCGGCTTTCAAGGACAGTGCTGCAATCAGACCTTATGGCCTGATCACATCATGTCCATGCCGCCCATGCCGCCCATGCCGCCAGGCATGCCGCCAGCAGCTTCCTTCTTCGGAAGTTCGGCGATCATGGCTTCCGTGGTGATCAGCAGCGAAGCAACCGAAGCTGCGTTCTGCAGAGCCGTACGGACAACCTTGAGCGGATCGACGATACCCATGGCGATCATGTCGCCATATTCGCCGGTCTGGGCGTTGTAGCCGAAGTTGTCGGTGTCGCTTTCGAGGATCTTGCCGACCACGATCGAGCCTTCGTCCCCTGCGTTTTCAGCAATCTGGCGAACGAGCGACTGGAGCGCACGACGAACGATGGCGATGCCGGCGTCCTGGTCCTGATTTTCACCCTTGGCGGTGATCTTCACGGACGAGCGAAGCAGGGCAGTACCGCCGCCGGGGACGATGCCTTCCTGAACGGCAGCGCGCGTTGCGTTGAGCGCGTCGTCGATGCGGTCCTTCTTTTCCTTGACTTCGATTTCCGTGGAGCCGCCAACGCGGATGACGGCAACGCCGCCAGCGAGCTTGGCAAGACGTTCCTGCAGCTTTTCGCGGTCATAGTCCGAAGTGGTTTCTTCGATCTGCGCCTTGATCTGTGCAACGCGGCCTTCGATGTCGGTCTTCTGACCGGCGCCGTCGACGATCGTCGTGTTTTCCTTGGAGATCGAAACCTTCTTGGAACGGCCGAGCATGTCGAGCGTGACGTTTTCGAGCTTGATGCCGAGGTCTTCGGAGATGACAGTGCCGCCCGTCAGGATGGCGATGTCTTCCAGCATGGCCTTGCGGCGATCGCCGAAGCCAGGAGCCTTGACGGCAGCAATCTTCAGGCCGCCGCGCAGCTTGTTGACGACGAGCGTAGCAAGAGCTTCGCCTTCGACGTCTTCAGCGATGATGAGGAGCGGCTTGCCGGTCTGGACGACAGCTTCGAGAACCGGAAGCATGGCCTGCAGGTTCGAAAGCTTCTTTTCGTGCAGAAGGACGTAGACGTCGTCGAGATCGGCGACCATCTTTTCCGGGTTGGTCACGAAGTAGGGCGACAGGTAGCCGCGGTCGAACTGCATGCCTTCGACGACTTCGAGTTCGGTTTCGGCGGTCTTGGCTTCTTCAACCGTGATGACGCCTTCGTTGCCGACGCGCTGCATGGCTTCAGCAATGTCTGCACCAACCTGCTTGTCGCCGTTGGCGGAGATCGTGCCGACTTGGGCAACTTCTTCCGAGGTGGAGATCTTCTTGGCCTTGGCCTGGAGATCCTTCACAACTTCAGTCACGGCCATGTCGATGCCGCGCTTCAGGTCCATCGGGTTCATGCCGGCTGCAACGGCCTTGTTGCCTTCGCGAACGATCGCCTGGGCAAGAACGGTTGCAGTGGTGGTGCCGTCGCCGGCGATGTCGTTGGTCTTCGAAGCGACTTCGCGGACCATCTGGGCGCCCATGTTTTCGAACTTGTCTTCAAGTTCGATTTCCTTGGCCACCGAAACGCCGTCCTTGGTGATGCGCGGTGCGCCGAAGGACTTGTCGATAACGACGTTACGACCCTTGGGGCCGAGCGTCACCTTGACTGCGTCAGCGAGAACATCGACGCCGCGCAGCATTTTTTCGCGCGCGGTGCGGCCGAATTTTACTTCCTTAGCTGCCATTTTGGTAACTCCTGAAAAGAGGTTTCAGCGAAATTTCGAGTGGGGCAAAAGGCTGAGGATCAGCCGATGATGCCCATGATGTCGGATTCCTTCATGATCAGAAGGTCTTCGCCGTCGAGCTTGACTTCGGTGCCCGACCACTTGCCGAACAGGACGCGGTCGCCAGCCTTGACGTCGAGCGGCGTGATGGTGCCCTTGTCGTCACGGGTGCCGGTGCCGACGGCGACGATTTCGCCTTCCTGCGGCTTTTCCTTGGCGGTATCGGGAATGATGATGCCACCCTTGGTCTTGGCTTCAGATTCAACGCGACGGACCACTACGCGGTCGTGCAACGGGCGGAAATTGGTGCTTGCCATTGTCTAATCCCTCGATCAAATGACATGGACGGGCCTGAAAGACCCGAGAACGGTGTTTAGCACTCGTCACCGGAGAGTGCTAACAGCGGTCAGATAAGGGCGGCATCGGCGTTAGTCAAGAACGGCAGCGAAAAAATGCGCCGTATGGCGACGGGCAGAACAGACGATGACAGATGCCGCCGAAGAGGCGAAACCTGACGGCCTGTCGGAGCTTGCCGCCGTCTTTGCCCGCATCGGCTGCCTGAGCTTCGGCGGCCCTGCCGGACAGATCGCCATGATGCACAAGACCTTGGTGGAAGAAAGGCGCTGGATCTCCGAAGCGCGTTTTCTGCATGCCCTGAACTACTGCATGCTCCTGCCGGGACCCGAGGCCCAGCAACTCGCGACCTATATCGGCTGGCTGCTCTATGGCACCCGCGGCGGGGCGATCGCCGGGCTTTTGTTCGTCGTGCCCGGCCTGGCTGTGATGATCGCGCTGGCCTGCATCTATTGCCTCTATCATCACGCCGGCTGGCTTGCCGGCATGTTCTTCGGCATGAAGGCGGCGGTGCTGGCGATCGTCGCCCAGGCCATGGTCCGGCTGGCGCGCAAAACGCTGACGACGCCGTCTCTGAAACTGGTCGCTGCCCTGGCGTTCGTGGCGCTGTTCTGCTTTCGCCTGCCGTTTCCCCTGGTCGTCCTGGCCGCAGGCCTGACGGGCTGGGCAGCCGGTCGCGGAGGCAGCCTCACGGACGGGCCTGCCGTCATCTCGGCCATGACAATCGAACGCCCGCCGGCCTTCAAGGCTTTGGCCACGCTGATCGTCTGGGTGGCGATCTGGCAATTGCCGCTCGCGCTGCTGTGGCTGTCCTCGGCCCCGCAGGCATTCACCGACCTCTTCGTATTCTTCTCGAAGATGGCCATGGTCACCTTCGGTGGCGCCTATGCGGTTCTCGCCTATGTCGCCCAGGTAGCGGTGGAAACCTATGACTGGCTGCGGCCTGGCGAAATGATCGACGGCCTGGCATTGGCCGAAACGACGCCGGGACCGCTCGTCCTCGTTCTGTCCTTCGTCGGCTTCCTCGTCGGCTTTCGCGAGGCGGCCGGCATGGGCGCGGTGACAGGTGGCATCCTTGGCGCCTGGCTGGTCGCCTGGGCCACCTTCGTGCCGAGCTTTATCTTCATCTTCGCCGGCGCTCCCTATATCGAGCGGCTGCGCGGCAACCGGATGCTGTCGGGGGCCCTCTCGGCCATTACTGCGGCGGTGGTCGGCGTCATCCTGAACCTGGCGATCTGGTTCGGCCTGCATGTCCTCTTTCGTGAGGTTCGGTGGCTGGAGCTTTTCGCGCAATCGGGCGTCGGCATTCTCGTTCCGGACATCGCAAGCCTTGACCGTCCCGCCCTCCTGCTGTTTCTCGCCTCCGCCTTTCTCCTCTTCCGCACACGGCTCGGCATGGTCGCGGTGCTGGCCGTCTGCGCCGGCGCGGGTGTCCTGCTGCAGCTCGTGAAACTCACCTGAGCGTCAGCGGAAATCTGCGTTGCGCGCGCGAATAGTCTTGCCATGCTCGCCGAGCTTTGCGACATCAGCGCCGACGAAAACGCGATCGGACAGGATATATGGCAAAGCGCATCGAAGGTTTGGGCGACGTGATCGGCGGCTACGACGTCGTTCTGTCCGACGTCTGGGGTGTCGTCCATAATGGCGTCGAAGCCTTCCAGCATTCCTGTGCGGCGCTGGCCGAAGCCCGCAGGGCGGGTGCCACCGTCGTGCTGATCACCAATTCGCCCCGTCCTTCGCCGGGTGTCATCGAGCAGCTGGGCGCGCTCGGCGTGGCGGATGAAACCTATGACCGGGTCGTCACCTCCGGCGACGTGACGCGCGATCTCCTCGCCGATGCGCCGAACAAGATCTTCCTGATCGGTCCGGAGCGCGACCTGAACTTCTTCGATGGCCTCGATGTCGAGATGGTTGCTGCCGCGGATGCGGACTGCGTGGTCTGCACCGGCTTTTTCGACGACGAAAAGGAAGTACCCGAAGACTACAGGGACATGCTGACGGATTTCGCCGGCCGTGACCTGCCGTTCATCTGCGCCAACCCAGATCTCGTCGTCGAACGCGGTGAAAAGATCATTCCCTGCGCGGGTGCGGTCGCCGCCTTTTACGAGCAGCTCGGCGGCAAGACGCGCATCGCCGGCAAGCCGCACCGGCCGATCTATGAAGCGGCGCTCGCGGCGGCACGGGACGTTCGCGGCGAGTTTGCCCGGGACAGGGTTCTGGCAATCGGCGACGGCATGCCCACGGATGTCCGCGGAGCGCTGTCGCAGGGCCTCGATCTGCTCTACATCAGTTCCGGCATCCACGTGCGTGAATACACCGTCAACGGCGAAACCGACGAGGCGATCCTCAACGAATGGCTGCGGCAGGAAAATGCGGCACCGAAATTCTGGATGCCGCGTCTCGCCTGATATCGTGCCTGATTGGATTTCATCTGCATGACGGTCTTCCACCGCAACGAAAAGAAGGAGCCGCTGCCCGAAACATTGAAGGGCGGCGTCGTCGCGATCGGCAATTTCGATGGCGTCCATCGCGGCCACCGCAGCGTGCTGGAGCGGGCCCTGTCGCTGGCGCAGGAGCGCGGCGTTCCCGCCCTGGTGCTGACCTTCGAGCCGCATCCGCGCACCGTCTTCCGGCCCGGTTCGCCGGTGTTCCGGCTGACGCCGGCGCCGCTCAAGGCAAGGCTGCTGGAAGCCATGGGCTTCGGCTGCGTCATCGATTACCCGTTCGACGAAGACTTTGCGGACCGGTCGGCCGAGGAATTCATCCAGACCATCCTGGTCGACTGGCTGGACGCTGCGGCGGTCGTCACCGGCTTCGATTTCCACTTCGGCAAGGGCAGGGAGGGCGGCCCAGCCTTCCTGATGGCATCGGGCGAGAAGCACGGCTTCACGGTCGCGCTCGTGGATGCCTTTCGCGACGAGAATGTCGAGGTCATCTCCTCGAGCAGGATCCGCACGCTGTTGACCGAAGGCCATGTCAGCGAGGCCGCCGGGCTGCTCGGTTATCGCTTCACGGTCGAAGCGGAGGTGATCGGCGGCGAAAAGCTCGGACGGCAGCTGGGCTACCCGACCGCCAACATGCAGCTTCCGCCGGAAGTCGATCTCAAGGCGGGCATCTACGCGGTGCGGTTCCGTCGCCCCGACGGCAGCCTCCATGACGGCGTCGCGAGCTACGGTCGACGCCCGACCGTCACGCAGAACGGCGCGCCGCTGCTCGAAACTTTCCTGTTCGATTTTTCCGGCAGCCTCTACGGCGAGATCTGCGCCGTCTCCTTCTTCGGCTATCTGCGTGAGGAGCTGAAATTCGACGGGCTCGAACCGCTGGTCGTCCAGATGAAGCGCGACGAGGAAGAGGCGAGGGCGCTGCTATCCGGCGTCACACCGCTCGGTGCACTCGACCGCGCCATCTGTTTCCACGGCTGATTTTCGCCCGCGACAGAAACCCGCTTGCCTTGGTCCCGCGCCGGTTTATGTCTCCATGACAGGACGCGAATATGCGCGTCGGTTCATCGAAGGCGATTCCGTCATGAAAAATCGTTTTGGTACGGCGGCCTGCTGGCTGCTCCTCATTCCCTATATCGGACTTCTCTGGGTGCCGTTCTACAACGTGCACGATCCCGTCGTTCTGGGTTTTCCCTTCTTCTACTGGTACCAGCTCGCCTGGGTGCCGATCACTGCCCTCCTGACCTGGGTCGCCTACCGGAGCATGCGCCATGACGACTGAAATCAACCCGGTGGCATTGTCCGTCTTCATCTTCTTCTTCGTGCTCGTCACGGTCCTCGGTTTCCTGGCATCCCGCTGGCGCAAGCCGGAGACGCTCGCCCACATCGACGAATGGGGTCTCGGCGGCCGCAATTTCGGCACCTGGATCACCTGGTTTCTGGTCGGCGGCGATTTCTACACCGCCTATACGGTGATCGCCGTGCCGGCACTGGTCTACACCGTCGGCGCCTACGGCTTCTTCGCGCTGCCCTATACGATCGTCGTCTATCCCTTCGTCTTCATGGTCATGCCTGTTCTGTGGAAGCGCGCCCGGGATTTCGGCTATGTCACGGCGGGTGACGTCGTGCACGGGCAGTACGGGTCCCGCGGCCTCGAGCTTGCCGTCGCCGCCACCGGCGTCATCGCCACCATGCCCTATATCGCCCTGCAGCTGGTCGGCATGGCCGCAGTGCTCCGCGCCCTCGGCCTCGTAGGCGAACTGCCGCTCGCCATCGCCTTCATCATTCTGGCGCTCTACACCTACTCGGCCGGCCTGCGCGCCCCGGCGCTGATCGCCTTCGTCAAGGACATCATGATCTACATCGCGGTGATTGCCGCCGTGGCGGTCATCCCGTCGCAGCTCGGCGGCTATGCCAATGTCTTCCACGAAGCGGAATTGGCCTTCCAGGCCAAGGGCTCGGGCAGCATCCTGCTCGGCGGCAACCAGTATGTCGCCTATGCGACGCTGGCGCTCGGCTCGGCGCTCGCGGCCTTCATGTATCCCCACACGCTCACCGGCATCTTCGCCTCCAACAGCGGCAAGACCATTCGCAAGAATGCCGTCCTGCTGCCGGCCTACACGCTGCTGCTCGGCCTCCTTGCCCTGCTCGGTTACATGGCCCATGCGGCGCATCTGCAGGTGGCGAGCGCCAACGACGTGGTTCCGGCGCTGTTCCAGAAGCTCTTTCCCAGCTGGTTTGCGGGCTTTGCCTTCGCCGCGATCGCCATCGGTGCGCTGGTTCCGGCGGCGGTGATGAGCATCGGCGCGGCCAACCTGTTCACCCGCAATTTCTGGAAGGCCTATGTCAATCCGGCCGTCGATCCGGCCGGCGAAGCGAGGGTCGCCAAGATCACCTCGCTGGTCGTCAAGGTCGGCGCGCTTCTGGTCATCCTCTTCCTGCCCACCCAGTTTGCGCTCGATCTGCAGCTGCTGGGCGGCATCTGGATCCTGCAGACCCTGCCGGCTCTGGTGTTCGGCCTGTTCACCAACTGGTTCCGGGCGCCACCGCTGATTGCCGGCTGGTTCGTCGGCTTCTTTGGCGGCAGCTACCTGGTCTGGATCAACGGCCTGAAGCCGCTCCACGCGGTCAGCCTCGGCGGCGCGCCGTTCACGGTCTACATCGGCCTTCTGGCGCTCGCCGCCAACATCGTCGTGGCCGTGGCGCTCAACGCCGTCATGCCCAGAAGCGCTGCGGCACGCGCCTGAACCACGCCTTACGCTCTTTTAAACGCCGCAGCCTCGCTGCGGCGTTTTCCTATCTCGGGCTCAACGGAAAGAACGTGACGTCGTCCAGCCACGGGTTAAAATGGGCTGCACCTGTCGCTTTGACCTCCTTGGTATTGCGGCTGGCGAGGTAGAGATCATGCTCGAGGGCGCTGGCCGCCAGAAGCGTGTCGATCACCGGCGGGGCCTGACCGGTGTCCAGCTTCACCCGCCCCGAGACTACACCCCATCGCCGCACCACCCGATCGGAAACCGACAGGATCCGGCCCGAGAACCGTGCCTCGAGTGCGTCGCGTGAGGCAATGTAACGGTAGCGGTTCTCATCGTCTGCCGGCAGGTTGGCGATGCCCTTGTCGTACTCCGCGAGCGACAGCACGCTGAGGAAAAAGGTATCCTCGATCTGCTCTGCCGCCCAGCGTTTGACCGAAGGCGTGCCATTGGGGTGAATGAGAGCGGCAACCACATTGGTATCCAGGAGCCAGCCGATCACAGTGTGACGTCCCGGCCCCGGTCGTCGTCGCGATTGAGATCGAGCTCGCTAAGCGCCAGGCTTTCCATGAAGTCGACAAACGCCTCCTTCGGGGCAGCCCGCGTCAGGCGTTCCAGTTCCTCCGTGCTGATGATGACGACGCTGTCCTTGCCGCGGACCGTCACCTTTTGCGGGCCCTCGCTGCGGGCAAGCCGCACCACTTCGCTGAAGCGGGCCTTGGCGTCTTCGAGTTTCCAGCTGTGTCCATGAGGTCTCGTCGGCATGTTGCGCTCCAACTGGTCAGCTGGTCAGTTGTACGGGGAGCTGGGCTGAAAGTCGAGACGGCATCGTGGTTTTGCCCCTTCCTTTCCGTCCCGAAACCCCGTAATAACCGCTTCCATGACGACATTCCGGCTGGCCCAGATCTTCGACAGGATTCGAATTATCGGCCCGGCCTTCCGCGCGCCGTAAGGCGGCCGGAGGGTCCGGGTTCTAGGCGTTCGTTCCACAGCGCCTCCGCCGCCAGATTTCAATGACACCGCGCCCGGCTCGTGGCGCCAGAAGTGATTGTCCATATCCCATGACCGAGACCGCTGAAAAACTCGACTACTCGAAGACCCTCTATTTGCCCGAAACCGAATTCCCGATGCGCGCCGGCCTGCCGCAGAAGGAACCGGAAATGGTTGCCCGCTGGAAAGAGATGGACCTCTACAAGCAGCTGCGCGCCTCGGCCGCCGGCCGCGAGAAGTTCGTCCTGCACGACGGCCCGCCCTATGCCAACGGCAACATCCATATCGGCCATGCGCTGAACAAGATCCTGAAGGACGTCATCACCCGCTCGTTCCAGATGCGCGGCTATGACTCGAACTATGTTCCGGGCTGGGATTGCCACGGTCTGCCGATCGAATGGAAGATCGAGGAAGAAAACTACCGCGCCAAGGGCAAGGCCAAGCCCGACCTGAAACAGCCGGACGCGATGATCGAATTCCGCAAGGAATGCCGCGCCTATGCCGAAAAGTGGATCAAGATCCAGGCGGAAGAGTTCAAGCGCCTCGGCATCGTCGGCGATTTCGACAATCCCTACCTGACGATGAATTTCCATTCGGAAAGCCGCATCGCCGGCGAGCTGTTGAA
Source organism: Hyphomicrobiales bacterium (assembly GCA_900469345.1). Taxonomy (GTDB): domain Bacteria; phylum Pseudomonadota; class Alphaproteobacteria; order Rhizobiales; family Rhizobiaceae; genus Neorhizobium. The sequence goes on from UBWZ01000008.1 coordinate 235,111, forward strand.
GATCGCCATGAGCGGCCAGCTGTATCGCGGCTCCAAGCCGATCATGTGGTCGGTGGTCGAGCGCACGGCGCTGGCCGAAGCCGAGGTCGAATACCATGACTACGAGAGCGACACGATCTGGGTGAAGTTCCCGGTAGCAAATGGGTCAGAGATCAACTCGACCCAGGCTAGAGAACGGCTACCAAATGGGGAGATCTTCTATGGATCAATGCTAGGTAAGGCTTCTGTAGTTATTTGGACGACTACACCTTGGACCATCCCTGGAAATCGAGCGATCGCGTTTTCTCCAAAGGTTAATTATGGCCTTTACGAAGTTACCGAAGCCGAGAACGACTTCGGTCCTGAGGTGGGTGAGTGGCTTATTTTCGCGGATTCGCTGGCCGAGGGGTGTGCTGCGAAGGCCAAGCTGAAATTGCGCCGTATCACGTTCGTAAACGCTGACGAACTAAACCAGATCACCTGTGCCCACCCGCTCGCAGACCTCGGCTACACCTTCGCCGTGCCGCTTCTCGCCGGCGACCATGTCACCGATGATGCCGGTACCGGTTTCGTCCACACGGCGCCGTCCCACGGCCGCGAGGACTTCGAGGCCTGGATGGACAATGTCCGCGAGCTCGAAGCACGCGGCATCGACACGAAGATCCCGTTCCCGGTCGACGACTCGGGCAGCTACACGGCCGACGCCCCCGGTTTCGAGGGTTCCCGCGTCATGGACGACAACGGCAAGAAGGGCGATGCCAACGACCGCGTCATCAAGGCGCTGATCGAGCGCAACATGCTGTTCGCCCGCGGCCGCCTGAAGCATTCCTATCCGCATTCCTGGCGCTCCAAGAAGCCGATCATCTTCCGCAACACGCCGCAGTGGTTCGTCTACATGGACAAGGACTTGTCCGACGGCACGACGCTGCGCTCGCGCGCGCTCTCGGCCATCGACGACACGCGTTTCGTGCCGGCCGCCGGCCAGAACCGCCTGCGCGCCATGATCGAGCAGCGCCCGGACTGGGTTCTCTCCCGTCAGCGCGCCTGGGGCGTCCCGATCTGCGTCTTTGCCGACGAGAGTGGCGAGGTCCTGAAGGACGAGGCGGTCAACGCCCGCATCCTGGAGGCATTTGATGCCGAGGGCGCCGATGCCTGGTTCGCCGAAGGTGCCAAGCAGCGCTTCCTCGGCAATGATCACGACCACACAAGGTGGACGCAGGTCATGGACATCCTCGACGTCTGGTTCGATTCAGGCTCGACCCACACGTTCACGCTGGAAGATCGCCCGGACCTGAAGTGGCCGGCCGACGTCTATCTGGAAGGCTCCGACCAGCATCGCGGCTGGTTCCACTCGTCGCTGCTGGAATCGGCTGCCACCCGCGGCCGCGCGCCCTATGACACGGTCGTCACCCATGGTTTCACCATGGATGAGAAGGGCCACAAGATGTCGAAGTCGCTCGGCAATGTCGTGGCGCCCCAGGACGTCATGAAGGATGCCGGCGCCGATATCCTGCGCCTCTGGGTCATGACCACCGACTACTGGGAAGACCAGCGCCTCGGCAAGACGATCATCCAGACCAATGTCGATGCTTACCGCAAGCTGCGCAACACGATCCGCTGGATGCTCGGCACGCTCGCCCACGACGAAGGCGAGGAGATCGATCATGTGCACCTGCCGGAACTCGAAAAGCTGATGCTGCATCGCCTGTTCGAGCTCGATGAGGTGGTGCGCACCGGCTACGACGCCTTCGAGTTCAAGAAGATCGCCCGCGCTCTGATCGATTTCGCCAATATCGAGCTGTCGGCCTTCTACTTCGACATCCGCAAGGACGCGCTCTACTGTGACGCGCCGTCGTCGCTGCGCCGCCGTGCCTCACTTGCGGTCATCCGCAAGATCTTCGAGTGCATGGTCACCTGGCTGGCCCCCATGCTGCCCTTCACCACCGAAGAAGCCTGGCTGTCGCTGAAGCCCGACGCCGTGTCGGTGCATCTCGAACAGTTCCCAGCCATCCCGGCGGGCTGGCAGAACGAGGCCGTCGCCGAAAAATGGGCGAAGATCCGCAAGGTGCGTTCGGTCGTTACCGGCGCGCTGGAGATCGAGCGCAAGGACAAGCGGATCGGCTCGTCGCTGGAGGCGGCCCCGGTCGTTCATGTTAGCGATCCGGAGCTTGCGTCCGCTCTCGAAGGCCTGGATTTCGAGGAGATCTGCATCACCTCAGGCATCGAGATCGTCGCCGGCGAGGGACCGCAGGATGCTTTCCGCCTTCCCGAGGTTGCCGGTGTCGCGGTCGAGCCGCGTCTGGCGGAGGGCGTCAAGTGCGCGCGCTCCTGGCGCGTTACCCAGGATGTCGGCTCCGACAGCGCCTATCCGGATGTCTCGGCACGCGACGCTGCGGCCCTTCACGAGCTTGCTGCTCTCGGGCGGCTGGGCTGAAGGTCGGATCTGCCGGATGATTGCGCTTTGGCGCGTCATCCGGTATTTCTGCCCGAAATTGGCCGGAATTTCCGGCAAGGGAAGAGCAGTGGTCTCTGCGGTGCCAGGACGGGCGCCCATGGAAGGGGTTCTATGAAAACGACAGACATGTTCTGTGTCAGCATGAGCGCGGCCGGCATTCTTGCCGCGACCTTGGCGCTTTCGGGCTGCGTCGGAAGCCCCACCTATGGCACGGACAAGACGGCCACCGAGCAGCTGGTGGACGATCTTGGCTCCACCGTTTCGATCGGCGCCAGGACCGACGAGAAGAAGCAGGGCCTGAAGTACAATCCCCGCCCGACGCTCGTGGTCGCCAAGGACCAGGCCGGCCAGCTGCCGCCGCCCCAGGCGTCGCTCGCCAATCGCGAGAACAATCCGAACTGGGTGGAATCCCCGGAAGAAACGCGCAAGCGTCTGCGCCAGGAAGCCGACCAGAACAGCGACAATCCCAACTACCGGTCGCCGCTGCTGGCCGGCAACGGCACCGCTGGCACGCTGACGGAACCCCAGAAGTGGGAAGCCTTCCGCAAGGCGAAGGCCGATGCCGAGAACACCAATCCTACTGCCCCGCGCCGCTCGCTGGCCGAGCCGCCGACGCAGTACCGCTCGGCCGATGCCGCGGTGCTGCAGGATCTCGGAACGCCGGAATCCCAGAAGGAAAAGGAGCGCAAGAAGGCAGCCGCATCCGCTTCCAAGGATTCGAGCTGGTGGCAGATCTTCCAGTAGGACTGCCGGCCTAGCGTCTGGATTTGAAGAAGCCGGTCAGGATCTCTGCGGCTTCGCTTTCCCCAAGGCCGGAATAGACGTCCGGCGCATGATGGCAGGTCGGTTGCGCAAAAAAGCGCACGCCGTTGTCGATGGCGCCGCCTTTTACGTCCTCGGCGCCGTAGTAGAGGCGCCGGATGCGGGCGAACGAGATCGCCGCCGCGCACATGGTGCAGGGCTCGAGCGTCACGTAGAGGTCAGCCCCCGACAGCCGTTCCTGCCCGAGTGCGGCCGCAGCCTGTCGGATCACGGCAATTTCCGCATGGGCGGTGATGTCGCGGTCGATGCGGGTGCGATTTCCCGAGCGGGCAACGATGGCGCCGTCGACGACCAGCACGGCGCCGACCGGGACCTCTCCGAGCTCCGCTGCGACGCGCGCTTCGGCAAGCGCCGCTGCCATGAAACCTTCGCTGTTTCCCATCACCGCCAAATTCCTCTTAACCCGGACCGCATGAACTGGTAGGAAGCATCCAACTGGACGCCGCAAGGGCGCAGATCCGCTTAGTCAACACGAACAAGAATGTCCGGATCGATCCGTAGACATCACGCTTCAGGCAAACAACAAATGACCTCCAAAGACAAGCCGAAGCGCGGCGAAGCCAAGACCTTCATCCGCGAGATCAAACCGAAATCGGACGCTTCGCCGAAGGCGGGCGCCAAGCCTGCCGCCAAGCGCGCGGGCGGCAAGAGCGCCGCGGGCGGCAAGCCCGAGCGCCCCGCAAGAGCCGAGGGTGCCGCCGGCAAGGAGCGCAGCTTCAAGCGCGACGGCGAATTCAAGCCCCGCGAAAGCCGTCCGAAGGACGTCAAGCCGGCCAGCTTCAAGGCGGACAAGACGGCGCCCGCGGCCACGCACATGGACGGCGACGGCAAGGCCGAGCGCATTTCCAAGATCCTCGCCCGTGCCGGTGTCGCCTCCCGCCGCGATATCGAGCGGATGATCATGGAGGGCCGCGTCAGCCTCAACGGCAAGGTGCTCGACACGCCCGTCGTCAACGTGACGATGGCTGACAAGATCGAAGTCGACGGACTGCCCATCCGCGGCATCGAACGGACCCGCCTGTGGCTCTTCCACAAGCCGTCCGGCCTGGTCACCACCAATGCCGACCCGGAAGGCCGCCCGACCGTGTTCGACAACCTGCCGGAGGGCCTGCCGCGGGTCATGTCCGTCGGGCGGCTCGACATCAATACCGAAGGCCTGCTGCTGCTGACCAATGACGGCGGCCTGTCGCGCGTTCTGGAACTGCCGACCACCGGCTGGCTGCGACGCTACCGCGTGCGGGCGCATGGCGAGGTCGATCAGGCTGCGCTGGACAAGCTGAAGGACGGCATCGCCGTCGAAGGCGTTCTCTACGGTGCGATCGAGGCGACGCTGGATCGTACCCAGGGCCGCAACGTCTGGATCACCATGGGCCTGCGCGAAGGCAAGAACCGCGAGATCAAGAACGTGCTCGGCGCGCTGGGCCTCGAGGTCAACCGCCTGATCCGCATCTCCTACGGACCTTTCCAGCTCGGGGATCTTCCCGAGGGCGAGGCGCTTGAAGTGCGTGGGCGCACCCTGCGCGAACAGCTTGGCCCGCGTCTGATCGAGGACTCCAAGGCGAATTTCGACGCGCCGATCTACAATGAAACGCCGGCGCCCGAGGAAAAGCCTGCCCGTGCCGAAAAGCCGGCCTGGGGCGACCGTCCTGACCGCCCCGAGCGCGGCGAACGGATCGAAGCACGCCGTGACGGTCCCCGCGATACGCGCCGGGACGACCGTCGTGACGATCGCGGTGCCGACCGCCGCGAACGTGGTCCCGGACGCCTGGATACCAAGCCTGCCGCGAGAGGCGGCTTTGCCGACAAGTCGCGCGGCAAGCCCGACGACCGTGGTTTTGCCGACGACAAGGCCAAGAAGCGGCCGCCCATGGGCACCAGCCGCACCGCCAACGTGTGGATGGCGCCGGGCGCCCGTCCCACCCTGGAAACCAACGTCAAGAAATCCTCCGCACGGGCGGATGCCGAACGCCTGTTCGACAAGCCGACCCCGATCAACGACCGCAAGGTCGTCGTCAACCGTGCCGACGACGATGCCGATTGGATCCGCGCAGAAAACCCGCCGGAACGCGAGGCCGGTGGCTTCGCGGGCAAGCGTGGCGACCGCCCGGATCGCGGCGAGCGCTCCTCGGGCGAACCGCGTCGCGAACGCAGTTTCGGTGACAAGCCGAGAGGCGACCGCAAGCCGCGCGAGGCCGGCGACCGTCCCGCCCGCACGAGCTCCTACGGCGAAGGTCGCTCGGAGCGCCCGAGGGATGCACGTCCGGCCGGGGACCGCCCCTATGGCGACCGTCCTGCCGGAAAATCCTTCGGCGACCGCCCGGCGCGCAAGCCTTATGGTGACCGTCCCGCGGGCGACCGGCCTGCCGGTGAACGTTCCTTCCGTGACCGCCCGGCCGGTGATCGTCCTGCAGGCGACCGCCCGACGCGCAAGCCTTACGGCGACCGTCCCGCAGGCGACCGGCCTGCCGGTGAGCGCTCGTTCCGTGACCGTCCGGCCGGAGATCGTCCGGCGAGTGACCGTCCTGCCGGCAAGAAATTTGGTGGCAAGCCTACAGGTGGCAAGCCTTCAGGTGGCAGGCCTTCAGGCGGCAAGAGCTTTGGCGGCAAGCCATCCGGCGGCAAGCCCGGCGGCCGCTCCGGACCCAGAACCGGCGGCGGCAAGCCGCGTACGCCCAGGGGCTGACCGGCGGTGCGGATTGTTGGTGGTGAATTTCGTGGCCGCACACTGGCCACGCCGAAATCGAATGACATTCGTCCGACCAGCGATCGGACGCGGGAAAGCCTGTTCAACATCATCAGCCATGTCTATCCGGAAGCGCTGGATGGCACGCGGGTGATCGATCTTTTTGCCGGAACGGGCGCCGTCGGGCTGGAATCGTTGTCGCGCGGGTGCCGTCAGGCCCTGTTCGTGGAAAACGGCGTCGAGGGCCGTGGCCTGCTATGGGAGAATATCGATGCGCTCGGGCTGCACGGCCGGGCGAGGATCCTGCGCCGGGATGCCACTCATCTCGGTCAGCCGGGCACGATGGAACCCTTCCAGTTCCTCTTCGCCGATCCGCCCTATGGCCAGGGTGTCGGCGAAAAGGCCTTGGCGGCAGCCCACGCCGGCGGCTGGCTTTCTCCGGGCGCGCTTGCGATCCTGGAAGAGCGGGCCGACGTGGTGCTTGCCCTCGATCCGGTGTTCAAGCCGCTGGAAAGCCGCCTGTTTGGCGACACGCGGATGGAATTCTTCCGGTATCAGCCCGGCTAGACCAGTGAGCGAGGACAGATGACGACCCGGCTGGCTCTCCACGACCTCAGGGAAGGCGCAGGCGGGCTGACATTTGCCGTCGCCTTCGGGGCCGGCGGTGCGCGTGGCCTGGCGCATATCCACGTCATCCAGGCGCTCGACGAACTCGGCATCCGGCCCGTGGCGATCGCCGGATCGTCCATCGGTGCGATCATGGGAGCAGGCATGGCGGCCGGCATGACCGGCGCCGAAATGGCCGACCATGCGTTGCAGACGGTCGGCAGCCGCGGCGCCGTGCTCAACCGGTTGTGGAGCCTCGGCCCTTCCACGATGCGCGACAGGCTCGGCGGCTTCCGCCTTGGGCACTTCAACCTCGAGCGCATCATCGAAGCCTTTCTTCCCGCCCGGGTTCCCCAGGAGTTCTCGGGCCTGGAGATTCCCCTGAAGATCTCGGTCACCGACTATTACGGCCAGGGAGAAGCGGTTCTGGAAGCGGGCAACCTCCGCCAGGCCATCTCCGCGTCGGCGGCGATCCCGGGCCTGTTCATGCCCGTCTGGGTCGACGGCCGGGTGATGATCGACGGCGGCATTTTCAACCCCGTGCCTTACGAGCATCTGATGGACCTTGCCGATGTCGTCATCGGCATCGATGTGGTGGGTGCGCCCGAGGGCGACGGAGCTCACGCGCCGAGCCGCATCGACAGCATCTTCGGGGCAAGCCAGCTGACCATGCAGGCGAGCATCGCGCTGAAGCTGAAGCTTCATCCGCCGCATGTCTTCCTGCGTCCCAGCGTCAATCGTTTCGGGGTCCTGGATTTTCCCAAGGCAAAGGAAATCCTGCAGGAATCCGAGCCGGTCAAGGATGAGCTGAAGCGTGCGATCGACGCCCTTCACACCGTCGTCGGCGCCTGATCCCGTTCGGCGGCCACCGCCTCGCTGCCCTTGTCGTCGCGGATCACGGCCCGCTTCGGCTTGATCAGCGGCTCCGGGCGGACCGGGCTGTTGAACAGCATTTCTCGCCCGGCGCCGAGGCCCTGCACGGCCTGGATCTGCAGCCGCTCTTCGTCCCGGTTGCGGATGTCCTCGACGATGTCGTACGCCGAGTTTTCGCTCATGCCGAGCCCCTGAAGCGTCCGTCGGCCGAACACCAGGCCCGATTCCAGCGTCTCTCGCAATTCGAACTCGACGGCACGGTCGCGCAGCGCCAGCGAGTGGATGCGGTCGTAGGACCGCACGAACAGCCGCGCCGTCGGAAACTCCGAGCGGATCATCTCGACGATGCGATCCGTCGTGTCCCGCTTGTGCGTGCAGATGGCGACGATCTTGGCGCGCTCTATCCCGGAGGCGATCAGCACGTCGCGACGCGTCCCGTCGCCGAAATAGATGCGGAAGCCGAAGTTCGCCGCCTGGCGGATGCGATCCGGATTGTCGTCGATCACGGTCACCGAACTGCCGCCGGCGAGCAGGATCTGCGCGGCGATCTGGCCGAAGCGGGAAAAGCCGACCATCAGCACGTCTGCGCCGGCGCCCTCGAAATCCTCTTCCAGCTGCTCGCGGGCTTCGCGCTGCCGAAGGCGCTTGGAAAGAGCCGCCCCGAGCGGGGTCAGCGCCATCGACAAGGTCACGACGGCGATCAGCAGCGAGGCCGTGGCCGAGGAGAGGAGGCCGGCCGCGGTCGCGGTGGTAAACAGCACGAAGCCGAATTCGCCGCCCTGGGGAAGCAGGAAGGCGATCTGTATCGCATCATTGTGGGAAGAGCCCCACAGCCGGCACAGCACATAGGTGATAAGCGTCTTGGCGGCCATGAACACCAACACCGCCGGCACGATGAAAAGCAGGTTTTCGACGATCACCTGCACTTCGAGCGACAGGCCGACGGCGACGAAGAACAACGCCAGCAGAAGCCCGCGGAACGGCTCGATATCCGCCTCCAGCTCGTGACGATAGGACGATTCGGCCAGCATCACGCCGGCCAGGAAGGCGCCCATGGCCATGGAAAGCCCGGCAGCCTGCATGGCCGCGGCCGATCCCAGCACCACCAGCAGAGCTGCGGCGATCATCACTTCGCGCGCACCGGTCTTGGCGATCACCTGGAACATCGGCGTCAGCAGGTAGCGCCCGGCCAGGATCATCGCGCCGACGGCCCCGACGGCAACGGCGAAATCGATCAGCGGCGTTGCTGCGGCTTCGCTCGTCCCGGGCGCAAGAATGGTGATGAGGGCCAGCAGCGGCACGATCGCCAGGTCCTGGAACAGCAGTACCGAAAACGATCTCTGCCCGTAGCGGCTGTTCATGTCGCCGCTGTCGTTGAGGATCTGCAACGCGAAGGCGGTCGACGACAGGGCTAGGCCGAACCCGACCATCAGGCTGCCGCGCCAGTCGCTGAGCGCAGACAGGTAGGCAAGCCCGCTCAAAACCGCGCCGGTGACCACGACCTGCATCGGCCCGAGACCGAACACGTCGCCGCGCATCTGCCACAGCCGCGACGGCTTGAGTTCGAGGCCGATGATGAACAGCAGGAAGACGACGCCGAACTCGGCAACTTCGAGGACCTCCTGCGTGTCCGTCACCTGTTGCAGCACCGGACCGATGATGACGCCCGCCGCCAGGTAGCCGAGCACGGTGCCGAGCCCGAGCTTGCGGAACAGGGGAGCCGCGATGACCGCTCCGGCCAGGAGGAGCAGCATCTCGAAAAAAAGTGAATTGTGGTCCATGCGGAGTACTTTCGAGGCCGGGCAGGGGCGGGTCAACCCGGAATCGACCGGCTGCCCTTGATGCTTGCGCCGGTGCACAATAAATGGGAGCGCAACGAAAGGCTTCGCAAAAATGACTTCCGAATTTGATTCCGCTCCGCTTCTGGCTCGCGCCGGCGAACTGATCGATCTGGCCAGGGCCGCGGGGGCAGACAAGGCGGATGCCGTCGTCGTCCGCTCGAGGTCGCGCTCGGTCAGCGTTCGCCTCGGCAAGGTCGAGGGCACGGAAGCCTCTGAAAGCGACGATTTCGCGCTGCGCGTCTTTGTCGGCCAGCGAGTGGCGAGCGTTTCGGCCAACCCCGGCTTCGACATGAAGACGCTGGCCGAGCGTGCCGTCGCCATGGCTCGCGTCTCACCCGAAGACCCGTTCGCCTGCCTCGCCGATGAAGCCGATCTGGCCACCGGCTACCCGGACCTCGACCTCTTCGATCCGACCGAGGTGCCGACCGAAGAGCTGCGCGAGGCCGCGCTTGCGATGGAACAGGCGGCGCTCGACGTAGAGGGCGTCACCAACTCTTCCGGCTCCGGAGCGTCGGCGGGCATGGGCGGCCTCGTGCTCGTCACCTCGCACGGCTTTTCCGGCAGCTACATGGCGACCCGTTTCGGCCGCTCCGTCAGCGTCATCGCCGGCGAGGGCACCAAGATGGAGCGCGACTACGATTTCGACAGCCGCCTGTTTGCTGCCGAGCTCGACGATCCGGCGCTGATCGGTCGGCGCGCCGGTGAACGCGTCGTCAAGCGCATCAATCCGCGCCAGGTCGATACGGGCAGCAATGTCACCGTGGTCTTCGACCCCCGCATCGCCCGCGGTTTCGTCGGTCATATCGCCGGCGCCATCAATGGCGCTTCCGTTGCCCGCAAGACCAGCTTCCTGCGCGATCGGATGGGACAGCAGGTGCTGAAGGCGGGGCTCAGCATCACCGATGATCCGCTGGTGGTGCGTGGCTCGTCCTCGCGGCCGTTTGACGGCGAGGGCGTCTCGGGAGAGCGGATGGCGATGATCGAGGACGGCGTCCTCAATCACTGGTTCCTGTCCACCTCCACCGGCCGCGAGCTCGGCATGAAGACCAATGGCCGCGGTGTTCGCGGCGGCAACTCCGTGACGCCGGCCTCCACCAATCTGGCCCTGGAGCCGGGCGAGATTTCGGCCCAGGATCTGATCCGCTCGATCGGAAACGGTTTCTACATCACCGAACTGATCGGCCAGGGCGTCAACATGATCACCGGCGAGTACAGCCGTGGCGCCACCGGCTTCTGGATCGAGAACGGCGAACTCGCCTATCCGGTCTCCGAAGTCACCATCGCCTCCAATCTCAAGGACATGTTCATGCGCCTGACGCCGGCCGACGACATTGACCGGAAATTCGGTGTGGCGTCGCCGACGATCGCCATCGAGGGCATGACCCTGGCCGGACGCTGACGCGATGTCCGAGCCCAAGGCCCTGAACAGCTGGCAGGACGATCTGGATCTCATCCGCGAGGCGGCCCGCCAGGCGGGAGAGGTGGCCTTCGGCTATTTCGGCCGCTCGCCGGAAGTCTGGTGGAAGAACGAGGGAAGCTCGCCGGTCAGCGCCGCCGATTTTGCCGCCAACGACCGGCTGCGGAAGATCCTTCTGGAGGCGCGGCCCGAGTACGGCTGGCTGTCCGAAGAGACCGACGACGACACCGACCGGCTCGCCCGCGATACCGTCTTCGTGATCGATCCGATCGACGGCACCCGGGCCTTCATCAATGGCGAGAAAACGTGGTGCGTCTCGGTCGCGGTTGTTCATCGCGGTCGGCCTGTGGCGGGGGTCCTTGCGGCGCCGGCACTCGGCGAGGAGTTCTGGGCCAGCAGCGACACCCCGGCAATGAAGAACGGCGACCCCATTGCGGTCACCGGTGCCGCCGGCTCGCAACTGCTGATCGCCGCCGACGAAAGCCTGATCCGCAAGTTCGACAATCCCTTCCGCGAGACCGTACGGCGCGTCGGCCATGTGCCCTCGCTTGCCTACCGGCTGGCCATGGCCGCCGATGGCCGCATCGACGGCACCGTCGTCAAGCGCAACTCCCACGACTGGGATCTGGCGGCCGCAGACCTCATCCTGGAGCGGGCAGGCGGACAGCTTGTCGACTTGCACAACAGCCCGCTGGCATACAATCGCGCCTCCGTCACCCGCGACATGCTCGTCGCCGGCTCGGAACATGCGATATCGAGCCTTCTGCCACGCCTGCGTGATGGCTCAGCGGGTTGACCTTTTCCGTCGAATGCAGCAGAGGAATGGCCCGGGAGGCTGAAGCCAGGGATGAATGAGATGATGCAGGACGACGGGAAGAAACAATTGCTCCACCTGGTGTTCGGTGGTGAGCTCGCAAGCCTCGACGGGGTCCAGTTCAAGGATCTGTCCGGGCTCGATATCGTCGGAATTTTCCCCGATTACGCAAGCGCGTTGGTCGCCTGGCGCTCCAAGGCCCAGCAGACCGTCGACAACGCCCAGATGCGCTATTTCATCGTCCACATGCACCGCCTTCTCGAGCCTGATTCGAAGTCAAGCTGAGGCAAGCCTCGCGGCGTAGCATCGCCTTTCGTGACGGGCCTTTTGCGGTCGTCCTGCACGGTGCGGACCCCTCTATTTTTGACGCATTTGTGAAGCATAGAAAATGCGCTATGGATGGGCACTTGGGAGCGGTTTTTTGACAGCGGTCAGCTTTGACAGGGGATGGAGACGATGAGCGGCGGCCTGGCGCGCATTGCTCTGTTTGCCTATCGCCTTGCCGGCATCGCTCTCTATCCGCTGGCAAGCCCCTACCTCACCTATCGCGGGCTGAAGCGTAAGGAAGATCCGGCACGCCGGCTCGAACGCCTGGGCTATGCCAGCCTGCCGCGGCCGCGCGGTCCGCTGATCTGGGCGCATGCGGCAAGCGTCGGCGAGACGCTGGCGATCATGCCGCTGATCCGTGAACTGCGCCGCCGCCAGATCCACGTTCTGCTGACCACGGGCACGGTCACGTCGGCCACCATCGTGGAGGCGCGGCTTGGTCGCAAGGTCATCCACCAATACGCCCCGCTCGACGTCAAGTTTCCGGTCAAGCGTTTCATTGCCTACTGGAGGCCGGATGCCTGCATCACGGCGGAATCCGAGATCTGGCCGACGACCATCGCCGAATTGTCGCGCCGCGGCATACCGCAGATCCGCGTCAACGCACGCATGTCGGACCGCTCCTTCGACCGCTGGCGCGCTCGCCACAGCCTTGCCGAGGCGCTCTTCGAAAAGCTGGCGCTGGTGGTCGCGCAGTCCGATCTCGACGCCGAGCGGTTTCGCGATCTCGGCGCATGGCCGGTGATCGTCTCCGGCAATCTCAAGACCGATACGGATCCGCCGCCGTTCGACGAGACCGTGCTGGCGCATTACCGCGGCCAGATCGGTGGCCGCAAGACCTGGGCCGCCATCTCGACCTTCGACGGCGAGGAGAAGGCTGCCGCGACAGTGCACAAGGCGCTGAAGGAGAAAAACGGTCAGCTGACCGTCATCGTGCCGCGTCACCCCGAACGCGCCGATGCGATCGAGACGATGCTGAAGGAAGAGGGGTTGTCGGTGGCGCGCCGCTCCCGCAACGATCCCGTGACGGAAAGCACCGACATCCTGCTCGGCGATACGATCGGCGAAATGGGCCTCTACCTGAGGCTGACCGAGATTGCCTTTGTCGGCCGCTCGCTGACCCATGAGGGCGGCCAGAACCCGCTTGAACCCGCCATGCTGGGCTGCGCCGTCCTGTCTGGTCCCAACCTGCAGAATTTCCGTGACGCCTACCAGAACCTGGCGCGAAAGGGAGCGGCGCGCGTCGTGCGCGACGTGGAGATGCTCGCCAAGGCGGTGCATTATCTGCTGATCAACGAACCGGCACGCCGCAAGATGATGGATGCTGGACACGAAACCATGCAGGAAATGCGCGGCGCATTGGGCAAGACCGTCAAGGCGCTGGAGCCCTATATCAATCCATTGACAGTGACGGCACGGCTGCAGCCGAAGCCCAAACACAAGCCCAAGGCCGCAGCAGTTCGATGAGCGGACCGGACTGGAACGCCATCGTGGGCATCCTGTTCGACAAGGACGGCACCCTTCTGCGCTATGACGAAAGCTGGGGACCGGTAAACCGCGAGGCGGCGCGTATCGCCGCCGCCGGCGACGCCGACCTGGAACCGAGGCTGCTGATGGCGGCCGGCATGGACCCGGTCTCGGGACAGACGAGGGCAGACAGCCTCCTGGCCGCCGGCAACGCCGCCGAGATCGCTGCCGGTTTCGTGGCCGCGGGTTCACCCCTGGATGTGGCCGAACTGACCCGGCGTCTCGACACGCTTTTCGTCCAGGCGGCGGAATGGGCCGTTCCGGTGACCGACCTTGCCATTCTCTTCGCGCGCCTCAAGGCCCGTGGCCTCAAGCTCGGCGTCGCCTCCAGCGATAACGAGCAGTCGATCCGCCAGACGGCCATCCGTTTCGGCTTCAGCGAGCATCTCGATTTCGTGGCGGGCTATGACAGCGGCCATGGCGTCAAGCCAGGCCCCGGCATGGTCACCGGTTTCTGCGCGGCGGTCGGCCTTTCGCCGTCGCAGGTAGCCATGGTGGGCGACAACAATCACGACATGCATATGGGGCTGGCGGCCGGAGTGGGGATCAACGTCGCCGTCCTGACCGGAACAGGATCGCGCGAGACGCTGGCGCAAGCCGCGGACCTCTGCCTCGACGACATCACGGCACTGGAAGCTCTTCTTCCACGCAGACAAGAGGCCTAGGGGAGATGGTATCTGAGGCGCCGCCCTTCTGGTGGACGAAGGCCGGCTGGCAGGCCTGGGCACTGTCGCCGTTCTCTCTTGTGTACGGACGGATCGCCGGTCGGAGGATGGCGCGGGCGCGGCGGGCGCAGGTGCCCGTTCCGGTCCTTTGCGTCGGCAATTTCACCGTCGGGGGCGCCGGCAAGACGCCGACGGCGCTCGCCATTGCCCGCGCTGCCAGACAGAAGGGCCTGAAGCCCGGCTTCCTCACCCGCGGCTACGGCGGCTCGCTCGACGTCACGACGCTGGTCGATCCGGGGCACCACCGGGCCGATGCCGTCGGCGACGAGGCCCTGCTTCTGGCGCGCGAGGCGCCGACCGTCATTTCCCGCGGGCGGGTCGAAGGCGCCCGCCGTCTCGTGACGGAAGGGCTGGACCTCATCATCATGGATGACGGCTTCCAGAGCGCGCGGCTGGAACTGGATTTCGCGCTGGTGGTGATCGATACGCGACGCGGCATCGGCAACGGCCACATGGTGCCGGGCGGGCCGGTGCGGGCGCCGATCCGCGAGCAGATGCGCCAGCTCTCCGCGATCCTCAAGGTCGGCGACGAAGCCGCCGCCGATCCGCTCGTGCGCCAGGCCGCCCGGGCAGGCAAGCAGATCTATGTCGCGACCTTGCGCCCGCGCCAGGGCCAGTCGCTTGCCGGCAAAAGCGTGCTCGCCTTCACCGGCATCGCTGACCCGGAAAAGTTTTATCGCACCGTCAGGACCGTCGGCGGCCTCGTCGCTGACACGCGGTCCTTTCCGGACCACCATTTCTTCAGCGACGACGAGATGCAGAGCCTCGTCGACGACGCCGCCCGCCAGGGCCTCAGCCTCGTGACGACGTCCAAGGATGCCGCACGGCTTGCTGGCCGCCACGGGAGCGCCGAGACGCTGCTGGCAAACGTGACGGTCGTCGAGGTGGATATGGTGTTCGACGATCACCAGGCGCCGGGCAAGATCATCGACACGGCGTTTCAAAACTTTCGCCGCCGCCGGCTCCGGAAGACCGCCTGAGCGTTGCGTCAGGCACGCGCCTGGTTTGGCAGCGCGCCGGCGCGCTTGTCCGCTTCCAGGGCGGTGGCGCAATCCGCATAGGGCTCCTGCCGCAGGACGCTCCAGTATTTCAGTTCATCGACGGGAATCTGCACGCCGGTCAGCGCGCACACGACGTAGGAACCCGCCGTCAGGATCTGGAAATCCCCGTCGAGATACCGGATTTTCGCCTCGCGGTAGCCGCTTCCTTCAAACCGGTTCATCTTGGGTCTCCTGCGGAAGATCATCCCAACGCTTTAGAGCGAGAGCGGTGCGATTTCCAGCCTTTTCAGCTGCGGCCGAACAGCCGCTCGATATCCGACAGCTTGAGCTCGATATAGGTGGGGCGGCCGTGGTTGCAGGTGCCGGATCCCGGCGTCGCCTCCATCTCCCGCAGCAGGGCGTTCATCTCCTCCGGCCGCAGCCGCCGGCCGGACCGCACCGAGCCGTGGCAGGCCATGGTCGCCGCCACGTATTCGAGCTTGCCACGCAGCCCGCCGGCGGTATTCCACTCCGAAACCTCGTCCGCAAGGTCGCGCACCAGCGCTGTAGCATCGACTTCGCCAAGCATGGCCGGCGTTTCCCGAACGGCGATCGCGCCCGGCCCGAACCGTTCGACGGCAAGCCCCAGCCGGTCGAGTTCCCTGGCATGGCTCATCAGCCGGTCGCATTCCTCTTCCGGTAGGTCGACGATCTCGGGGATCAGCAGCGCCTGGGAGGGAAGGCGGTCCGCCTCGAGTGCCTTTCGCAGTGCCTCGTAGACGAGGCGTTCATGCGCGGCGTGCTGGTCGACGATCACCAGACCGTCTCCTGTCTGCGCCACGATATAGTTCTCGTGCACCTGCGCCCGCGCGGCGCCCAGCCGGAACCGGGAAATGTCCTCGGGCAAAGGCGCCGTATCGGTCGATCGGTCTGCACGCGCGGTCGGTACGCTGAGGACGTCGAAACCCTGCTGTCGGCTTTCGGAAAAATCGTAGGCGCTTCCCGGCTCGAGCGGTCTCGACGGCGAGCTTGCGGCAGCCCATGGCGTGCGGTGCGCGGCCGGCTGCGATGGCGGATGCGAAAAGCCGGGGCGAAAGGCGCGCATTAGCCCGGAAGTTCCAGTCGTCGCCGCCCGGTCGCCCTCGCGATGCAGGGCCTCGCGGATGGCGCCGACGATCAATCCGCGTACCAGCCCGGGATCGCGGAAACGCACGTCCGCCTTGGCGGGATGTACGTTGACGTCCACCAGCGCCGGGTCAAGCGTCAGCGAAAGCACGGCCACCGGGTAGCGCCCGGCGGGAATGCGCTCGGCATAGGCGCCGCGGATGGCGGAAAGGATCAGCTTGTCCTGCACCGGCCGGCCATTCACGAATGCGTACTGGTGCGCGGAGTTGCCGCGGTGAAAGGTGGGGACGCCCACATGGCCGCGCAGCGTCACATCCTCGCGGGCCGCATCGATCGCGATCGCGTTGTCCGGAAATTCGTCACCGAGCACCTGGGCGATCCGGTTGAGGGGGTCGCCGCCGGCTGCGGGAAAGTCCAGGGTCGAGCGATCCGAGCCGGACAGCACGAACCGGATTTCCGGGAAGGCGATCGCCATCCGCTTCACCACTTCGGTGATGGCGCCGGCCTCCGCCCTTTCGGTCTTCAGGAATTTCAGCCGGGCCGGGGTCGCAAAGAAGATGTCGCGCACTTCCACGACCGTGCCCGTATTGGCCGGAGCCGGTCGCACGCCGCTGCTCTTGCCGCCTGTCACGGCCACCTGCGCGCCCTCCGTTTCGCCGGGTCGCCGACTGGTGATCGTCAGCTTTGCGACCGAGCCGATCGACGGCAGCGCCTCGCCGCGAAAGCCGAGCGTCCTGATATCGTCGAGCGTATCCGAGATCTTCGAGGTGCAGTGGCGCCGAATGGCGAGCTCCAGATCGCCCGCCGTCATCCCCGCGCCGTTGTCCGTGATGCGGATCAGGCTCTTGCCGCCGCCGCCGGTCGCGATCTCGATCCTGGTCGCGCCCGCGTCGATGGCGTTTTCGATCAGTTCCTTTGCGGCACTCGCGGGACGCTCGATGACTTCCCCGGCGGCAATCTGGTTGATGAGTGTTTCGGGCAGCTGCTTGACGTACATGGTGGCATTCTCCGGGATTTGCGCCGGGATGGAAAGGCGGGCGACGGGGTTCTCCCCGGCCTTTCGCGGGACGCCGCATTAATCCGGCGTTAAGGTAACAAGCCTATTTTGGTGTTGTTGTGGATGAACCCGGGGGAGCCATGCTCCCCGCGACAAGGCGACGTGGCGGCCGGCTGGGCACCGTCACTCCAGACTTGCCTGTCGTTGAGAACTTGCAGCCAGCATGTTTCCAAAACTGTCTTCACGAGCCGAGGATTGAGCGCCGGTTGACGAGCACCGGCCCGAACAGTGTTCCAGGAAACGCCATCGAGGCATGCGGGAGTTTCATCCATGGATGATTTGGCGTCGGCGGACCCGAACATTCAGGCGACTTTGCTGGAAGTGATCTCCGAAGGGATCTCCGGGGCGATCCTCGTCTACGACAAGAACGACCAGATTTTGTTTGCGAGCCAGCAGATCCTGTCGCTCATGCCTGTGCCCAAGCACGTGCTCGCGCCCGGTACTCGGCTTCGGGATTTTCTCGGCGCCTTGTACGACGAAGGCGCCCGCGCCCTGTCCGATCCCGGCGCGCGCCGCCCGGGCGGTCGCGAAGACTGGATCGCCGAGCAGATCGCCACCCTTTGGAAGGAAAAAGCCGAGTTCATCGAGCGCCGCGGCACCGACCGCTGGATCAGCTTCGTCAAGCGGCGCCTGTCGTCCGGCCATGGCGTCTGCATCATGCGGGACGTCTCCGACCAGAAGAAGCGTGAGGAAAAGTGGCGCGCCGACCTAGAGCGCGTCCAGGTGACCGAAGAGGTGCTGGATAATCTTCCCTTCACCGTCACGGTCAAGGACAGCGGCCATACCTTCGTTGCCGTGAACAAGGCTGCCTGCCGTTTTCACGACAGGTCGGCTGAATCCATCCTCGGCAAGCAGGGCCAGGATTTCCAGCCGATCGAGCTGCGCGAGCGCCTGGAGGCGATCAACAGCCACGTGATCGAAACTGGCGACCTGCTGCAACTGCCCGAACGCCTGACCCGCGCCGATGGCTCCCAGTCGATCGTCGTCGCCAACAAGTTCCGCATCGGCAAGCCCGGCCGCTACTATGTGGTCACCACCATGCAGGACCTGACCCGGTTTCTTACGGTCAGCAGCACCGGTGAAATGAAACCCGCAATGCCTTGGGACGATTTCATCTCTCTCAGCCTGCGCAAGGGTGAGAAGGACAGGCAGGACGCGGCTCAAGGTTTGGCGGGTCTCGAGAACCGCAAGGTCCTCGTCTGTTCGGCCGATCAGGACTTCGAGCAGCATGCCCTGGCGGCGCTTGCCGGCCTCGACATCGACACGTCCTCCGTTTCCAGTGCCGACGAACTTACGCTCTTCCTCCATCTCGCAGCGGAAGCGGAGATCGCGGTGGATCTCGTCGTCACCGATACCCGCCTCGACGGCGCCTGTGGCGAGGTAGCCGCGGCCCACGGCATCCCGGTCCTGCCGGTCGGCTCCAGCGATCTCGGCACCACCTTCCTGGAGGCTGTTTGCGACCGCCTTTCGACCCGCGACGGAGAGGATCTGACCTCCACGGTGCCCGATGGTTGGGAGATCATCGAGGAGGGCAGGGACGGGGCCATCGACGTGCTGGTTGCCGAAGACAACGAGGTCAACCAGATCGTCTTTTCGCAGATCCTCGAGGGCCTCGGCTATCGCTATGCGATCGCGACGGACGGCGAGCAGGCCGTGCAGCTGTTTCAGGACTGCGCGCCGCAGATGGTCCTGATGGACATCACGCTGCCGCTGATGAATGGCTTCGAGGCCGCGACCGCGATCCGCTCGCTTGAAAACGAAGGCGAGCGGGTCCCGATCGTCGGCGTGCTGGCCCAGGCCTTCGACCGTGACCGCGACGAGTGCTTCAACTGCGGCATGGACGATGTCATCCTCAAGCCAATCAGCCCGGAGACGCTGCAGGCGGTCTTTGCGCGCTTCCTCCCAAACGATCGGCGCAGTGCAACGCTGGGCTGACAAGCGCTCCCCCTTGAACTTGCACGAGAGCTCCAAGGTTTCTTAATCTTTCTGCCGCACTCTTCCCGATATTGCGGTTTATCAGGTTCTTGAATGACGATTGCGGGAAACCAGTGGCCTCAGGTCAGCCAGAATGAACTGAAGGCCATGGCCTACAGCGATCCGCTGACGGGGTTGGGAAATCGCTACCGGCTGCGCGACAAGGTCCGGCTTCTGGCCGCCGAGCGAGCATCCGATCCGGCCCCCTTCACCATCTGCATCGCCAACCTCGACGGCTTCAAGCCCATCAATGACCTGTTCGGCGCCGAGGCCGGCGATGAGATCCTTTGCCAGGTCGCGCACCGGCTGAAAGCCTGCATCCCTGACGGCGCGACGGTTACCCGCCATGAGGGCGACGAATTCGCCTTCATCCTGCCGCTGGTCTTCGAGCGCAACGGTGCCGAACGCATCGGCCAGATGATGAAGGACGTGCTCTCTGCGCCCTACGATCTGGGCGACCGCAATGTCCGCCTGTCCGCATCCTTCGGCTTTGCCATCTATCCTTTTGCTGGCGAGGAATTCGAAGAGCTGCTGAAAAGCGCCGAGACCGCGCTCTATCGGTCCAAGCGGCGGGGACGGGGACAGATTACCGTCTATTCGCGCGAGATCGCCCAGGAGATGAAGCGCGCGACCCAGCTGGAGCAGGCGTTGCGCAACGCCATCATCAACGATGCGGTCGACGTGCATTTTCAACCGATCGTGCGCCTGAGCGACGGTGCCCCGGTCGGTTTCGAGGCGCTCGCCCGTTGGAACGATCCAGATCTCGGCTTCGTGTCGCCGGCGGTCTTCGTGCCCTTGGCCGAGGAACGCGGTTTCATCGATGCGCTCTCCGACACGCTGCTGCGCAAGGCCGCGGAAGCGGCGCTCGTGTGGCCGCGAGAACTCTTCCTGTCTTTCAACCTCTCCTCCGCGCAGCTGATGGATCCGTCGACCACCGAGACGACGCTCGCGACACTCGCCCGTGTCGGGCTCGATCCCCATCGGCTGGAGCTTGAAATTACCGAAACGGCGGTGATGACCTCGGCCGATACGGCCGGCCGCATCGTCA
The DNA here is from genome assembly GCA_900469345.1 of Hyphomicrobiales bacterium. Taxonomy (GTDB): domain Bacteria; phylum Pseudomonadota; class Alphaproteobacteria; order Rhizobiales; family Rhizobiaceae; genus Neorhizobium. The sequence continues at coordinate 255,364 of UBWZ01000008.1, forward strand.
ACGATCTGCGGCAGGCCGGCGTGCGCATCTCACTCGACGATTTTGGCACCGGACAGTCGAGCCTCGGCCGGCTGCGCGACTTTACCTTCGACAAGGTCAAGATCGATCAGGCCTTCATCTCGCGCATCACCTCCGACCGGGCGTCCGAGCATATCGTCAAGGCGATCATCACCATGTGCCAGGGCCTCGACCTGGACGTGGTCGCCGAAGGCATCGAGCACGTCGCCGATGCGGAAAAGCTGAAGGCGCTCGGTTGCGGCATGGGCCAGGGCTATTATTACGGCCGACCCGTCGATGGCCCCGCTACCCGCCGCTACCTCCAGGAGCACTACCGGGACTTCATGATGATCGAGCGTTCCTGAGACGGCGCTTCCCGGACAGGATGCGGCGCGTCTGGTTGTCGCCAAGCTTGGCGAGCCTGCGCAATGATGGCACTCCCTCCAGACTGCGGAGACAGCCATGTCCGTGTCCAACGACCCTCTCTTGCAGCCGTTTCAACTCAAACACCTGACGTTGAAAAACCGGCTGATGTCGACCGCGCACGAACCGGCCTATTCGCAGGACGGCATGCCCACCGACCGGTACCGGCTCTACCACGTGGAAAAGGCGAAAGGCGGCATTGCGCTGACCATGACCGCCGGCTCGGCCATCGTCTCCCATGACAGCCCGCCGGCTTTCGGCAACCTGCAGGCTTACCGCGACGAGATCGTGCCCTGGCTGAAAAAGCTTGCCGACGACTGTCACGAGCACGGCACCGCGGTGATGATCCAGCTCACCCATCTCGGCCGCCGCACCGGATGGAACAAGGGCGCCTGGTTGCCGGTGCTGGCGCCGTCGTCCGTCCGCGAGCCCGCCCACCGTGCCTTTCCCAAGGAAATCGAGGACTGGGACATCGAGCGGATCGTCCGCGACTATGCCGATGCGGCGGCGCGCATGCAGGCAGCAGGTCTGGATGGCATCGAGATCGAAGCCTATGGCCACCTGATGGACCAGTTCTGGTCGCCTGCGACGAATCGGCGGGACGACGCGTTCGGCGGCTCGCTCGAAAACCGCATGCGGTTTTCAAACCTGGTGCTGGATGCGGTGCGCAAGGCTGTCGGCCCGGATTTCATCGTCGGCATTCGCATGGTCGCCGACGAGGACTGGAGCGAGGGACTGACCCGCGAGGACGGCGTCGAGATCGCCCGGCGGCTGGCAAACTCCGGTCGGATCGACTTCCTCAACATCATCCGCGGCCATATCGACAGCGACGCCGCGCTCAACGAGGTCATTCCCATCCAGGGCATGCGGGCGTCGCCGCATCTGGATTTTGCCGGGGAGGTAAGGACCGCGACCCGCTTTCCCGTCTTTCATGCGGCGCGTATCGCCGACGTCGCCACGGCGCGCCACGCGATTGCCGAGGGTAAGCTCGACATGGTGGGTATGACGCGGGCCCATATCGCCGATCCGCATATCGCGGCCAAGGTGATGCGCGGCGAGGAGGGCCGCGTTCGCCCGTGCGTCGGCGCAACCTACTGCCTCGACCGGATCTACGAGGGCGGCGAAGCGCTCTGCATCCACAATGCCTCGACCGGGCGGGAAGCCGAAATGCCCCATCAGGTGGCCGTCGCGCAAATTCCGCGCCGAGCCGTCGTGGTCGGTGCCGGCCCGGCGGGCCTGGAGGCGGCCCGCGTTCTCGCCGAGCGAGGGCACACAGTCACCGTGCTGGAGGCGACCGGAGAAGCCGGTGGCCAGATCAACCTTCTGGTCCGCAATCCGCGCCGCCGCGAGATGATCGGCATCGTCGACTGGCGTTTGGCCGAACTGGAGCGGCTCGGTGTCGGTATCCGATACGGCGTCTATGCCGAGGTCGAAGACGTCCTGTCTGAGGAACCGGATCTGGTGGTGATCGCGACGGGAGGATTTGCGCAGTCTCCGCCGCTGGAAGAAGGCGACGATCTCGTGACCTCCAGCTGGGACATCCTGGCTGGAACGGTAAAACCGTCCGGTCCGGTCCTCCTGTTCGATGACGCGGGCAGCCACGCCGGCATGAGTGCCGCGGAGGTCATTGCCCGCTCTGGCGCGGAGCTCGAACTGGTTTCCCCGGAGCGCTTCTTCGCGCCCGAAATGGGTGGAATGAACCACGTACCCTATGCCAGGGCCTTTGCCGAAGCGGGGGTTCGCGTCACCATCAACACACGGCTGAAATCGGTGCGCCGCGACGGCAACGGGCTCGTTGCGGTGCTGGGGTCGGACTTCTCAACCTCTGTGACGGAGGAGCGCCGCGTTTCCCAGGTAGTGGTGGAACATGGCACTGCAGCCAACGCCGACCTCTATCTTGCCCTGAAGGCGCTTTCCCGCAACCGGGGCGCGGTCGATTATCCGGCGCTGATCGAGCGCCGGCAACCTCTGCCGAGCAAGCATCCCGCGGCTGCCTTCGACCTGGTGAGGATCGGCGACGCCGTTGCCAGCCGTAATATCCATGCGGCGATCTATGACGCGGCCCGCTATTGCAGCCTTCTGTGACTCATAACGAAAAGGCGACATCCGTGGATGCCGCCTCTCGTTGGTCGGTCGCGTGTGGCCTGTTCCAGGCCCCGGGCGTTACTTGCTCGGAGCCGTCGACGGGTTGGTTGCGCCACCGGTCGCCGGCATGGTCGAAGACGTCGTAGACGTATCCTTTGCCGACTGCTGATCCTTGAGCGTCTGATATTCCGGCGCACCCTTAAGTGCATCGGCTGTCTCGGTGGTAGTCAGACGAACTTCGTTGTTGTTGTTGGCGTCACGCGTCATGGTGATCTTGTCCACCGGGACTGCGACGTCCTTTTCACCGATACCGAGGAAGCCACCAACACCGATCACGGCAGCGACAATCCGACCCTTGTCTTCAAAGATCAGGTCGTTGATGTCGCCAATGCTCTCGTTGTTGGCATTGTAGACAGCCTTGCCGATATAGTCGTTGGCGCTGACCTGGTTTTCAGCCTGCTGCGTCAGGTAGGAGCCGGAGGCGGCGGCCGAACCGGCCGGCGTTGCGGCCGTGTCAGCAGGCTTTGCTGCCGGGTCCATCGGAGCGGCCGGCGAAGTCGTTGCGGGCGCAGCAGGGCTCGTCTGAGCGAACACCGGAGCTGCGGCGGTTGAAGCCACCAGAATTGCTGCGGCTGCCATCGTACCAAGGGTCTTCTTCATAGCGATCCATCCTCTTTGCTTGCGCGTCTGTGAAGGCTAGAGACAAGGTCCGGATGACCTCTGCCTCTCCAAGCCGTCGAAAGGGAAATGGCTCACATCTGGAATGGTTCCGCCGCGATTTGCCATAATATCAAGCAGATGAGGCGGAACCTTGGGCAAGTGCAAAGTCAGGACAAGATGCTCTACGCCTTGTAGGAGGGTTCCTTCTGGCCCTTGACCGAAAGCGGCAGCACAAATGTGGCGCCGGCCAGGGGATCTGCGGCGCGAGCAGCGTCATCGAGGCCGTCGCGTGCAGATGTTACCGCGATCCGGCCGTCGGCGAGAACAACCGGGCAGGTCGTCTGGTTGGCCGGCAGCCGGTAGCGCTCGACATGCTCGCCGGTCGACGTGTAGCGATCGAGTGCCCCTTCTCCCCAGCACGCGTTCCAGATCGATCCCTCGCGATCGCAGATCGAGCCATCGACCCCGCCGGGCTGCCCGCTGCGGTCGACGAAAACCTCAGCCTCGCCGCGCGGCAACCCCGTTGCGGCATCGAGCGGCACCTGCATCAGGCGGTTGACCTTCGTATCCACGAAGTAGCCGGTCGCACCGTCGGGGGAAAAGCAGATCGAGTTCGGGATGCCGATCTTGTCGAACAGCCGCGTAACGATGCCGCCGGCGACATGGTAGATCGCGCCGGCTTCGGCCTCTCCGGTCTTGCTCATCGTGCCGATCCACAGGCTGCCGGACGGGTGGACACGGCCGTCATTAGAGCGGTTGCCGGGTTTGTCCGCTTCCAGTTCGCAGTGAAGCGTGAGTTCGCCCGTCGTGCGATCGCGGAAGAACAGACCCTTTTCGCTGGCGATGAGCTGCCGCTGCTCGTCGACGCGGGCAACGACGCTGGCCATAAACGGCAGTGCATGGCCGGTGTGCAGGTTTTCCGCCAGATTGAGCTCATGCAGTTTCCGGCCGATGATGTCGAACCACCACAACGTGCCCGTCTCGGCCTCAAAGCTTGGCCCTTCGCCCAGTTCGCACAACAGCGGCGAAAGGACAGCCCCGTTGAAGTCGTGGATAGTCGTCATGCAAATCGCTCCTCTTTAATGGCTAGCCTATGTAGAGGATCGCATCGCCCATGTCGAAGTCTCTCGAGTGCGCATGCAGGACTGGTCCTAGTGCTGCGAAGACACTGACGCCGACAAAATGGGACCGTTTTAAAACTGACGATTTACAAATCAGAGCGAATACCATCATCATTCCGGTCACTTGGTGGCGAGCGGTTCGTAGCTGATCTTAAACCTGTAGTAGATGGACGATTGCAACAGGGCACGTCGAACGCGAAAGGCTGCAAAGCCTCGGTCATGAGTGGCTGCAGGCGCCGACGATCCGATGGTTCCCCGAAGCGACCGGTTCGCGAGCGAAGAAATAAAGTATGTCAAAAAGCCTGAAAGTCAGCGAATCATTCCTCTTCGATGGCAACATCAGCGAGATCAGCAGCCTCGGCACCCAGTTCGACATCATCCGGTATATGAAACGGGTCACCGATTTTTACGGGGCGCGCAGTTTCATGGTGTTGAACCTGCCGGCGACCACCTCGCGTGAGCTGTCCGCCAACACCATCATCACCAACTGGTCGGCAGAATTCATGTCGCTGTTCGACAAGGAAGGTCTGATGCAGACAAGCCTTGTGTTCAACAGGCTGCGGCGCTCGACCACGCCCTTCACCTTCGACCTCGACGCCATCGACCCGGAGCACGTCGTGCAGCGGGTGAAGGATCTGTTCATCCGCTTCGGGATCGTACGCGGCGCCTATTTCCCGGTCCACGACATCGCGGGTGGACGTGGCGCGGTCACCTGGGGCGGCACCTCGGCTCCTTTTACCCATCAGCAGATGATGGAACTGATGTATATCGCCGTCCACGTCTTCCAGCGGCTGGCTGAAATCCGCAATCTGGAGGTTCGCTCGTCAGACACGCTGAGCGAGCGCGAGATCGATTGTCTCACCTGGACTTCGGCGGGCAAGACCAGTGCAGAGATCGCCGAGATTCTCGGCCTTTCCGAGCACACGGTCAACCACTACCTCAACCGGGCCGCCCGCAAGCTCGACAGCGTCAACCGGACGCAGGCGGTCGCCAAGTCGCTTCGCCTGGGCCTGATCAAGTAGACAGCTTCAATAATAAGCGACGCGGTAACCGGCGCCTATAATTGAGGCGTCGATTGCCGCCGTCATCTTGGCCTTGGCCGACCAAATCCCGTTAATCCCCATTCGAATGGCCAAAGCCACGTCGCATGGCAGCTGGCACGTTTCCTGCTTTGCAGAGGGTCAGGTCCAGAGGGGACTAACAGCGTCCCAAGAGACGCAACGAAGAAGAACCGCCAACCGGACCGACGCAGTGGAGCGCCGGGTGGTTGGCGGCCTTATTCCCGCTTGCTCCCGCACGGTACTAATTCCTATATACCGGATCTGCAGGAAGGCGCGGCGCGGTCGCCGCACCGAGAGGGTTTTGGCATGTCGGACGTCACGAAGCATCAGGTATTGCAGGCTCTGGCAAAAGTCCGTGGGCCGGATCTCGAGGGTGACATCGTCTCCCTGAACATGGTCTCGGACGTTTTCATTTCCGATGGGAAGGTCTATTTCTCCATCACCGTTCCTGCCGACAGGGCCAACGACCTGGAACCGCTGCGCTTGGCGGCCGAAAAGACGGTCAAGGCAATCCCCAACGTCAAGGGTGCGCTGGTGACCCTGACCGCCGACCGCAAGGCCGGTGCCGCCCCCGCCGCCCGCCCGCAGCAGCCCGCAAGCCACAGCCATGGTCCCGGCCACTCCCACTCCCATCCGCCGCAGGCCAGGGCGCCGCAAGCCCAGCCTCCGGGCCGCGAGAAGATCGGTGTACCCGGCATCGGCGCCATCATCGCGGTCGCCTCCGGCAAGGGCGGCGTCGGCAAGTCCACCACGGCCGTCAATCTGGCGCTTGGCCTGCAGGCGAACGGCCTTCGCGTCGGCATCCTGGATGCTGATATCTACGGCCCGTCCGTTCCTCGTCTCCTCAAGATTTCAGGACGTCCGCAGCAGATCGAGAACCGCATCATCGTTCCCATGGAGAACTATGGCCTCAAGGCCATGTCCATGGGTTTCCTCGTCGAGGAGGAAACCGCGATGATCTGGCGCGGCCCGATGGTCCAGTCGGCGTTGATACAGATGCTGCGCGAAGTGGCCTGGGGTGATCTCGACGTGCTGATCGTCGACATGCCGCCGGGCACGGGCGACGTCCAGCTGACGATGGCGCAGCAGGTGCCGCTGGCCGGCGCCGTCATTGTCTCGACACCCCAGGATCTGGCGCTGATCGACGCCCGCAAGGGCATTGCCATGTTCCGCAAGGTCGAGGTGCCGCTGCTCGGCATCGTCGAAAACATGAGCTACTTCCTGGCTCCCGATACCGGCGCCCGCTACGATATCTTCGGTCACGGCGGCGCCCGCGACGAAGCCGCCCGGATCGGCGTGCCGTTTCTGGGCGAGGTGCCGCTGACGATCGACATCCGCGAACGCTCGGATGCCGGTATCCCGATCGTCGCGTCCGATCCGGACAGCCCGGTCGCCCGCATCTACCGGGACATGGCGGCCCGAATGTGGGCAGAGCTCGGCACCCGGACGAAGCGCGAGGCACCGGCGATCGTCTTCGATTGAATCGAGGCGCATGTTCCCAAGAAAAGCTTGCCACCCGCAGGTCGTGTCGACAGACTTTTCAAGGACATCGCAACCTTACCCGGCGCCCTGAACAGTAGAATCGCGAAACCCGCTTGAATATCTCGCGGCCCGGAGTCATTGTGCGGCACCGGCGCGGAATGTGATGCAGCTCTTGATTTTGGATATAGCTGCCGTTATAGGCGCCTCCCGCCGGGGTCGTCTCACGCGCTCGATCGCTCGGGAGTTATCTAGCTGCATCCCGCATGGCCGATCCCTATCGGTCGGAGACCAAGATTGATCAATGCCTATAGCGCCAATGGTTCCGTGAAGACGCTTGCGCCTGCCGAAGCCTTGAAGAACCTGCCCGACGACGTGGTCTGGATCGACCTGCTTGAGCCGACAGCGCGCGAGGATTCCTACGTCGAAGGCCTTCTCGGATTGAGCATTCCGACCCGCGAGGATCTGAAGGACATCGAGCCGTCCAGCCGTCTCTATACGGAGAACGGTGCCCTGTTCATGACGGTGTCGCTTGTGGTTGGCGCCGATGGGCCCAATCCGGCGCTGACGGATGTCGCCTTCATCCTCGCCGCCAACCGTCTCGTGACCATCCGCTACGCCAACCCCAAGAGCTTCCGGCTTTTCGTCGATGCGTTCGGGCGCACGTCCGAGGGCATGGAAAATGCCACGACGCTTCTCGCGAGGCTGCTGGAAACCATTGCAGACCGCACGGCCGAGGTTCTCGAGCAGGCGGCCGACCGTATCGACAGGCTGTCGACGGATATCTTCCTCGATCGTGGCAAGCGTCGCCCGCCGCAGTATCTCGAAGGCAAGCTTGCCGAGATCGCGCAGTTCCACCGGCTTGTCGCCAAGGTCCGCGATAGCCTGAGCTCGCTGACCCGGTTGCTGACTTTTCTCGGCAGCGCGCCGCTGATGTGCCGCAACCAGGCCGACGAGACCCTGTGCCGCACCGTCGCGCACGACGTCGAGACCCTGTCGGAACACGCTGCCTTCGTCGCCGGCAACATCGCTTTCCTGCTTGACGCATCGCTCGGGCTGATCAATGTCGAGCAGAACGCTATCATCAAGATATTCTCGATCGCGTCGGTGGTCTTTTTGCCGCCTACGCTCGTTGCCTCCATCTACGGCATGAACTTCCAATTCATGCCGGAACTCCAGTGGCACCTCGGTTACCCGGCGGCCATCCTTGGCATGTTGTTGTCCGCAATCATCCCGTTCTTCTTTTTCCGTTGGAAAGGCTGGCTCTGAAGCCAGATCCCCATATGGGTCATCCCGCAGAACATCATGCCACCGAGAAAATGAAGGCCCAGAGCCTGTTCTCGCTTGCGCTCGGATCCGTTGGCGTCGTCTACGGCGATATCGGCACCAGTCCGCTCTACGCCTTTCGCGAGGCCCTGAAGCCCGTCGCCCATGATGGCGTCACTGAAGCGGAGATCATCGGTCTCATCTCGCTGATGATCTGGACGCTGACGATCATCGTCACCTTCAAGTACGTCCTCTTTCTGCTGCGCGCCGACAACGACGGCGAGGGCGGCACGCTGTCGCTGCTGGCCCTGTTGACGAAGGGCGCGAGCGGCAGCCGCGCCATGCTGATGCTGCTCGGCCTTGTCGGGGCAGCCCTGTTCCTGGGCGATGCCATGATCACGCCGGCGCTCTCGGTGATGTCGGCCGTCGAGGGGCTCAAACTGGTCGCCCCGTCGCTGCAAAGCGCCGTCCTGCCGATTTCCGTCGGCATCCTGATCGCGCTGTTTGCCATCCAGTCGAAAGGAACCGGCATTGTCGCCCGCTTTTTCGGCCCGATCACGGCGGTCTGGTTTCTCGTCCTCGGCGCCGGCGGCATTGCCCATCTGTTTGACGATCTCGCCATTCTGGCGGCCTTCAATCCATGGCACGCCATCCAGTTCATGCTGCGGGAGGGCTTTGTCGGCATCGTCGTGCTCGGCGCCGTCTTCCTGACTGTCACCGGTGCCGAAGCGCTCTATGCGGATCTCGGCCATTTCGGCCGCCGTCCCATCCAGTGGGCCTGGTTCCTGCTCGTCTTCCCGGCCCTGACCCTCAACTATCTCGGGCAGGGGGCGCTGGTGCTGAAGCGCCCGGAAGCGATCTCCGACCCCTTCTACCTGATGTTCCCGGAATGGGCGCTGCTGCCCATGGTCATCCTTGCAACCGCGGCGACCATCATCGCCAGCCAGGCGGTGATCACCGGCGCCTTTTCGCTGGTGCGCCAGGCGATCCATCTCGGCTACCTGCCGCGCATGCAGATCCAGTTCACATCGGAGACCAACACCGGGCAGATTTTCCTGCCGAGCGTCAACACCCTGCTGCTCGTAGGGGTCATTGCGCTGGTGCTCGGTTTTGAAAGCTCCGATGCGCTGGCGACCGCCTACGGCATCTCGGTGACCGGCGCCATGGTGGTGACCACGCTGATGGCCTTCGAGTTCGTACGCTTGAAATGGCGTTGGCCGCAAAGCCTGGCGATCGCCGCCCTGGCGCCGCTTCTGGCCCTGGAAGTCGTCTTCCTCGGCGCCAACCTGCTCAAGATCCACGATGGCGGCTGGGTGCCGGTCATGATGGCGATCATCTTCACCATCGTCATGTGGACCTGGCGCCGCGGTGCGGGCATCCTGTTCGAAAAGACCCGCCGCATCGACGTGCCGCTTGGAACCTTCATCCCCATGGTGGAGAAGAAGAGCGACCATGCGCCGGTATCCGTGCCCGGCATTGCGATCTTCCTGACCGGCGATCCGGAAACCGCACCGGCCGCCCTGTTGCACAACATCAAGCACAACCACGTCCTGCACGAGAAGAACGTGATCCTGACGATCACCACGGTCAACAAGCCGCGCGTCTCGCTGGAGCAGCGCTTCCGCATCGAGAAACTCTCGGACCGTTTTACGTTGATCGAGCTGCGCTTCGGTTTCATGCAGTCGCACAACGTGTCGCAGGCGCTTGCCTACCTGCGCAAGACCGGGTTCAAGTTCGACATCATGTCGACCTCCTTCTATCTCGGACGACGCAAGCTCGTGCCGGATGCCGCGTCGGGCATGCCGATGTGGCAGGACAAGCTGTTCATCGCCATGGCGAATGCGGCGACCGATCCGTCCGACTATTTCCACCTGCCGGCCAACCGGGTCGTCGAACTCGGCTCGCACGTCATCATCTAGCCGGCCAGCGGAGCGCTTCGCTGACCCTCGGTGCTGACGTTTATGTGATATTGCTGAAATAGTAGAGCATCCAATCCCCCGGGAATGCAGGCGTTAACCGCTCATCAAGGTTAATGATTCATCTTCGCCAGGTCGATTTGCCTTGTGGAGTAACCAGTTTGCGTTCGAAGAGTCTTGTGCGTCGCAAGTCCTCGTCCCGCTGGGATGGGTGGCTTTCACCGGCCGTGTTCGGCCTCGCCTCCTGGCTGATGTTCCCGGCCGTTCCCGCCCAGGGCGATCTGGCGGATCTGTTTTCCGGCGTCGGTACCGGCGCCGAGCAGTGGCGCATGGTCTTGACCAACTCGCCGGCCGGGTCGGTCCACACCGCCTCCTTGTCCTTTCCGGGTGGGGCAGGGGCTGCCGGCGGCGATGCCGGCATTACTCTGCCCGACGGCCGCAAGCTTGCCCTCGCCGGTGACGGCAAGCCGCAGGACGATACGCCCGACGAAGATCGCGTGAAACGCACGGACAAGAAGGGCCGGATTGTCGCCGTCGAGCGGATGCAGCCGCCCAAGGCCTTTTCCGCAGGCTCGGTGCTGCAGCGCTCCAGCAGCCTGACCTCCCCCATTGAACAGGGCGACGAGATGACGGCCTTCGTCAAGGCCGATCAGGACGAACAGCCCGTCGAACTCGCCGCCTTCTATTTCCGCAAGGATGAAGCGGAGCCGGGTTCCGAGCTGCCGCCAATGATCGCGAGCCTCGTCACCAATGACCAGGCCGATGTTCTGGCCACCGCCTATGCCGCGGCAAAGCCCGATTTCTCCAAGGAATCACCCTTTGACGCCATCTTGAAGGACAAGCCCAAGGCCGGCCGCTTCATCCCGCCGATCGGTCCCGAGGATCATGCTTGGGCAGCATCGCCCCTGCCGCCGGTGGTGTTTTCGCCGCAGGAGCAGCAATGCCTCGCCTCCGGCGTCTATTTCGAGGCGCGCGGCGAATCCGTGCGGGGGCAGGCAGCGGTCGCTCAGGTCATCCTCAACCGGGTGCGCAACCCTTCCTATCCGAAAACCATCTGCGACGTCGTCTACCAGAACGAGGACTGGCGCAATCGCTGCCAGTTCTCGTTTGCCTGCGACAACATCCAGGACCGCATCCGTTCGCCGGAGCACTGGGACATGGCGCGTGAAGTGGCCATGGCCGTCACGGCCGGCAAGATCTGGCTGCCGGAAGTGGGCTCGGCCACGCACTACCATGCGGTCTACGTTCGTCCCACCTGGGCCAAGACCATGAAGAAGGTCGGCCGGATTGGTCTGCACGTGTTCTACAGAACCTATGGTGGTGGTTGGAGCTGATACCCGCCGCCAGGCAGCGGCGATTCCCGTGTAAGTTTTGCACCGGTTGCTGGCGCGGGCTTCTAACCGATTGAAAAACGTGCGTTAATTTCCTCTGAATGAACCATGTCGCACGCCTTGACTATGCCGGCTCCCAAAACTATGTTGCGCGCGACTTGAAAACCGGGCGGAAGGCGCAAAATCCCTCGCTGGCTGCGTCGATTGCAGCCGATCGGCACCGATGGGAAGGCCGTGGGGAGGATGCATATGACGGACGACCGGGATGATGGTCTGGAAGAGCGCCGCAAGCGCCTTTCCGCTGATTTGGCGGCAAGGGGTGTGGAGGACGCGGCAGAGGCGAAGCGGGACGCGCAATCTGACGAAAGCCGGCGGGGTATGGCCCTCGGCTTCAAGATTTCCTCCGAATTCATCGCCGCGGTCGCAGTGGGGGCTGTTCTAGGCTATCTGCTAGGGCTTGTATGGCCGGCGTCGAAGCCGTGGGGGTTGATTATCTTGCTCCTCCTTGGTTTCTGTGCAGGCGTTCTGAACGTCCTTCGGGCGGTCGGCATGGTGGCTCCGCCGCCGAGCCTGACCGGCGAAACGGATAAGAATGGGAAAAAGGGCGGCCGCTGAGCTGCTCTCCCAACAATGAATGGTGCCGCTGGGGCGGCCAAGGATAAAGAGGTAGACGGTGGCAAACGATCCGATCCATCAGTTTCAGATCAGCAAGATCGTTCCGATCGAAATCGGCGGCCTCGACTTCTCGTTCACGAACGCTTCGCTGTTCATGGTGGCGACTGTCGCCTGTGCGGCCGGCTTCCTGTACTTCGCGACGTCGCAGCGCAGCCTGATCCCGGGTCGCGGCCAGTCGGTCGCCGAAATGTCCTACGAATTCATCGCCAACATGCTGCGCGAAGGCGCCGGCAGCGGCGGCATGAAGTTCTTCCCGCTGGTCTTCTCGCTGTTCATGTTCGTGCTGACGGCCAACCTCCTCGGCATGTTCCCGTATTTCTACACGATCACCAGCCAGATCATCGTTACTTTCGCGCTTGCGGTTCTGGTGATTGCCACGGTCCTGATCTACGGCTTCTACAAGCACGGCTTCCATTTCCTGCAGCTGTTCGTGCCGAGCGGTGTTCCGGGCGCGCTTCTGCCGCTCGTCGTCACCATCGAAATCATCTCTTTCCTGTCCCGTCCGGTATCGCTGTCGGTTCGTCTTTTCGCGAACATGCTGGCAGGCCATATCACGCTGAAAGTGTTCGCGGGCTTCGTTGCCTCGCTGGGAGCACTGGGCGCGCTTGGCATCGGCGGCGCAATCCTGCCTCTACTCATGACCGTCGCCTTGACCGGTCTCGAATTCCTCGTCGCCTTCCTCCAGGCCTACGTCTTTGCGGTGCTGACTTGCATGTACCTCAACGATGCAGTTCATCCCGGCGGGCACTAAGGATAACGACATTGGCGTCCTGAGGCGTCAGTCATCAGCCGCAACAACCATTTCGAAGGAGTTTCTCATGGAAGCGGAAGCAGCAAAGTACATCGGTGCAGGCCTGGCTTGCTTTGGCATGGCCGGCACGGCTCTCGGCCTCGGCAATATCTTCGGCAGCTACCTGTCGGGCGCTCTGCGCAACCCGTCCGCCGCTGACAGCCAGTTCGGCCGTCTGGTATTCGGCTTCGCCGTTACGGAAGCTCTGGGCATCTTCTCGCTGCTCATCGCTCTCCTCCTGCTCTACGCAGTCTGAGCCTTTACCGGGCTTTGGGATCACGGCGGCCCGTCACGGGGCGCCGTGATCTGTCATATGAATACACCTGGAGGTGATGATGTTCGTGACCTCGGCATATGCGCAGACCGCGCCGGCCGCTCCTGAAACTCCTGCAGCACCGGGCGCCGCCCCGGCAGGGGATACGCATGCCGCGCCGGCAGGCGAAACGCATACCGAAACCGGCGCCCCGCACGGCGGCGAGCATGGCGGCACGTTCCCGCCCTTCGACTCGACCTATTATCCGTCGATGCTGCTGTGGCTCGTCATCACGTTCGGCCTCTTCTACATTCTCATCAAGAACGTCATCGTTCCGCGCGTTGGCGGCATCATCGAGAACCGTCAGGGCCGCATCGCCCAGGATCTCGACGAAGCCGGCCGCCTGAAGGCGGAAGCCGATGCCGCCGTTGCGACCTATGAGCGCGAGCTCGCCGCAGCCCGCGCCAAGTCGCACGCCATCGCTGAAAACGCCCGCGAATCGGCCAAGGCCAAGGCGACGGCTGATCGCAACGCCATCGAAGCTGAACTGTCCCAGAAGCTGTCCGCTGCGGAAGCCCGGATCGGCGAGATCAAGGCCCAGGCCTTCACGCAGGTCGGCCAGATCGCGGAAGACACCGCGTCGGCGATCGTTGATCTCTTGATCGGCGGCAAGGCAACCAGTGACGACATCAAGGCTGCCGTAGCGGCTGCGAAGACGGGAGCCTGATCTGATGACCTATGACGCAACATTTTTCGCGCTTGTCGGCCTCATCCTCTTCTTCGTCCTGATCGCCTATCTCAAGGTGCCGGGCATGATGGCGAAGTCGCTCGATCAGCGCGCCGAAAACATCCGCAAGGAACTCGACGAGGCCAAGCGCCTTCGCGAGGAAGCCCAGGTCCTGCTCGGCGAATACCAGCGCAAGCGCAAGGAAGCCGAAGCCGACGCCGCCGAGATTCTGGCGTCTGCCGAACGCGAAGCCGCAGCGCTGATGCAGGAAGCCCGCCAGAAGACCGAGGAATTCGTCGCCCGCCGCAACGTGCTGTCGGAGCAGAAGATCCGTCAGGCCGAATCGGACGCGGTTGCAGCCGTTCGCTCGGCGGCCGTCGACCTCGCGATTGCAGCGGCAGGCAAGGTGATTGCCGACAAGACCGATGGCTCGACCCAGAACGCCCTGTTCCAGGACGCCGTCGGCAAGGTTCAGGCCCGACTGAACTAGGCACGGCCAATCGCGCACGAACACGAAGCCGGGTGAAAGCCCGGCTTTTTTTTATGCCCAGCCGGCACCTTGGCTGTCCCTCATGGCTTGGTGGAGGTGATACCGCGAAGTGTCGGCATGCTCTGGCAACGCCGTCACTCGTCCTGAAATTTTAGGCGTGCAGGAGGACCGATCAGGTCTCGGGCAGTACGACGATGTCGACCGGCTCGTCCTTGCGCAAGGGCCGGAAGCTCATCCGATGCAGCCGGCAGGGGCCGTGGGCCTCGATGCCGTTGCGGTGCTGCAGCGTACCGTAGCCCGCATGGTTGGCAAAGCCATAGACCGGGAAGACCTGGTGGGCGCGCGTCATCATCCGGTCGCGCGTCACTTTGGCGATGATCGAAGCTGCCGCGATCGAAACCGACCGGGCATCTCCCTTGATGACGGCCTTGCCGGCGCAGCAGAGCCCCTGGGGCACGTCGCGGCCATCGCACAGTACATAGGCGGGCGTCAGGCTGAGGCCCGCCACCGCCCGCCGCATGGCATCGAGGCTTGCCCGCAGGATGTTGCGTTCGTCGATGTGACGAGGACTGGAGGCCGCGATCGAGACCTCGGCCGTCGCCATGATCGCCTTGAACAGGATTTCCCGCTGGTTTACCGTCAGCTGCTTGGAATCGTTGAGGCCGGGCGGGATATTGTCAGGGTCGAGAATGACCGCGGCGGCAACCACGGGACCTGCCAGAGGGCCGCGGCCGGCCTCGTCCGTCCCGGCGACGGGCCAATGCCCGGCACCGCGCGCCACAAGCTCCAGGCTGAAATCCGGAACCAGCGGCACTTCGTCGAACAGCATCGGAGTATCGGGCGGCGTGCGAAGCAACATGGCGGCAACCTCGCACGCCGGCCCGATCTCCTGCAACCCCGGAAAGCGGGTGCGGCTCCGCTTTCCACCGCCCGGCCTCGGGGGCAGGGCGGCGGCTCCGGGATAGTTTCCGGAACGCGACGAGGCGGCGACGCGGTCCGAAATCGAATTCACGGCGGCCGGTCATAAAGGCGCCGGCCGCCGGGTCAGAGCAGCGACAGCTGGATCCCCGCTCCGTTGGGGCGGATGAACAGGTCGTCGCGGAGCGGCAGCCCGCGGCGCACCATGCCGAGCCTCTTGGTGGCCATTTCGAACCGCCGGCCGATCTGCCAGGCATAGGGACCGGCACCCTTCATCCGCTTGCCGAATTCGGCATCATAGTCCTTGCCGCCGCGCATTGAGCGCACCAGCGACATGACGTGACGGTAGCGGTCCGGATAGTTCTGCAGCAGCCAGTCGCGGAACAGCGGGCTTACTTCCAGCGGCAGGCGCAGCAGCACGTAGCTCGCTTCGCTGGCGCCGGCCGCATGTCCTGCGTCGAGGATCCGCTCGATCTCGTGGTCGTTGAGCGCCGGAATGATCGGCGCCACCAGCATGCCCGTCGGGATGCCGGCATCCGTTAGGGCCTTGATCGCTTCCAGCCGTTTCGGCGGCGTCGAGGCACGGGGCTCCATGCTGCGGGCGAGCTTGCGGTCGAGTGTCGTGACCGAAATCCCGACTTTCGCCAGCCCCTTCGACGCCATGTCGGAAAGAATGTCGATGTCTCGGGTGATGAGCGCAGACTTGGTGACGATCGCGACGGGATGGTTGGCCTTCTGCAGCACTTCGAGGATCTGCCGCATGATGCGCCATTCCCGTTCGATCGGCTGGTACGGGTCGGTGTTGGTGCCGATCGCGATCGCCCTCACCTTGTAGTCCGGCCGGCTCAACTCCCGTTCCAGCAACCTTGGCACGTCCGGCTTGGCAAACAGCTTCGCCTCGAAATCCAGTCCCGGCGACAGCCCCATGAAACTGTGCGTCGGTCGCGCAAAACAGTAGATGCAGCCGTGCTCGCAGCCGCGATAGGGATTGATCGAACGATCGAAGGAGATGTCGGGCGAGTCGTTGCGGGTAATCGCCGTTTTCGGCTTCTCCACCTGCACTTCGGTCCGGAACGGCTCCATCTCCTCGAGGCTTTGCCAGCCGTCGTCGAAGGCCTCGCGCCGCTCGCTTTCGAACCGGCCGCTCGGGTTCAGCCCCGCACCCCTCCCGCGACGACGCTCCGCCTCGACCCGCAACCCGGAGGCGCTGACCAAAGCGTCGGCAATATCGGGCGTATGAGCAGGCGCAAACGCGACCTGCCGCAGATGGGACAGCTCTGTCATGGGACGCTCCTCGCGGAAAATCTCCCGCGTTCATGAGGATATTCCTAACGCCAAAAAGAGAACAATGCAAGAACAAAAGACCCAAAGCTTTTCTAGCAAGCCTGTGGATTGTGCGATAAACCTGCAGCATGCTGACAGTGTTGATGGAATGCCGTAACCATGAGGCGGAGCTTGCCCAGACGCTCTCGATCCTCGTTTCCGCCGCCGTGGAGGGTCTAGTCAGCGATGTGATCGTGCTCGATCACCAGTCGGAGGACGGGTCGTCGCGTGTCGCGGATGCGGCCGGGTGTTATTTCCACAATGACTGGGAGCTGAGGGACGTGCTGCCGCTCGCGCGCGGAGAATGGCTGCTGCTGCTGGAACCCGGGGCACGCCTGCAGGCGGGTTGGATCGACGAGACGGCTGAATTCATGGCGCTGAGCAGGCAGGTCGCGCAGTTTGCGCCGTCGCGCACGCATCGACGTCCGTGGTGGAAGCGCATCGGCCGCAAGGGTGCGCCGCTCGAATACGGGCTGCTTTTGCCCAAGCAGGCGGCGATGGCGCTGGCAAAACCCGGCAACGGCCTCGAGGCGCTTGCCGCCGGCCACAAACGCGTTGGACTGGTCAGCGAGATCGTTCCCGCCGCGCTCGCCAAAGCGCGTTGAGGTCTGTTCAACCCTGTCCGCGCCGCAGGTGCTCGTCCAGCCGCGGCATGATCTCGATGAAATTGCAGGGCATGTGGCGATAATCGAGTTGCGCCTTCAAGATGCCGTCCCAGGCATCCTTGCAGGCGCCGGGGGAACCGGGCAGCACGAAGATGAAGGTGGCGTTGGCCACGCCGCCGGTCGCCCGCGACTGGATGGTCGAGGTGCCGATCTTGTCGTAGGATATGCGGTGGAACACTTCCGAAAAGCCGTCCATCTTCTTTTCAAACAGCGGCTCCAGTGCCTCCGGGGTCACGTCGCGGCCGGTAAAGCCGGTCCCGCCGGTGGTGATCACCACATCGATCTCCGGATCGAGCGTCCAGGCGCGTACCTGTGCGGCGATCGCAGCCTTGTCGTCGGTGACAATGGCGCGCCCCTTCAGCACATGGCCGGCCTCGCCGATCCGCGCAGCGAGCGTATCGCCGGATTTGTCGTTTTCCAGGCTGCGCGTATCGGAAACGGTCAGCACCGCAATGCCGACGGGAATGAAGGGGCGGCTGTCGTCGATCCGGTTCATGGGCATGGTCCGCTTTCATGAGCTGAGGTCTGTGCGTCCTGAAAATACCAGTCCGGGCGTCTGAGGCGCAAATGCTCTGCCGCACGCCGTGCCGTCTCCGCGGACGTAAAGATGCCGAAACAGGTCGCGCCGGATCCGCTCATCCGGGTCAACAGCGCACCCTCCGACGTGAGCATCGCGCTGATCTCGGCGACGGAAGGCACCAGCGCGCGGGCGGGGGTTTCGAGGTCGTTGCGGAGGCCCTGCAGGAACTCGATCCAGCCAAGGCTGCCTCTGTCGCCGACCGGCGGGTTTTGCCGGTGTTCAAGCCGCCGGAAGACATCCGGGGTGCTGACGGCCAGCAGCGGGTTGGCCAGCACGAGGGACAGCGAGGGCAGGTCGGCAAGCGCCGTGATGTCTTCACCAATGCCGCGCACCGCAAGCGGCGTCGACCTGAGGCACATGGGAACGTCTGCCCCGAGAGTGAGGGCAAGCGCATCCAGTCGCGCCGGCGAGAGTTCGGCACCCCAGAAACGCATCAGTCCGCGCAGCGTGGCTGCAGCATCCGCCGAACCGCCCCCGATCCCGGCCGCAACCGGCAGGTTCTTTTCGAGGTGAATGGCGACCGGCGCCGCGGCCTGGCCGGCATCCCGCAACAGCTGTCGTAACGCGTCACGGGCCTTCAGCACGAGGTTGCCGGATTGCCAGTCCTTGGCTGATTCGAGGACAGGCGCAAAACGCCCCGAAAGGCTGAACCGGTCTTCTCCGGCGGCGTCAAAGACGAGCCGGTCGCCCGCGTCGGCAAAGGTCACGATGCTGTCGAGAAGGTGATAGCCGTCCGCCCGGCGACCCACCACGTGCAGGGCGAGGTTGATCTTGGCGGGTGCCCATTCAAAAAGACCCGCCATCTCGGCGGGTCTTTGATCATCTCGAAGCGTCGACAGCATCAGGACTTCTTGTCGGGATTTTCCGGCGCCGGCGGTGCCGGCGGCACGGGGGCCGGTTCGCTGCGGTCGGCGGTCGTCGCATTCGGATCGATCGGCGGCAGGCCGTTGGCGATCTTGTCCTTGACGCGATCGTGGTTCACGTCTTCGCCTTCGGAGATCAGAGCCCGGTTCCACTGGTAGACGGCCTCGAGCTTGCGGCCAACACGCCAGTAGGCGTCGCCCAGATGGTCGTTGATCGTGGCGTCGCCGGCGCGCAGTTGCACGGCCCGCTCGAGCTCGTTGACGGCGTCGTCGAACTTGCCCATCCGGAAATAGGCCCAGCCCAGCGAATCGACGATGTAGCCGTCATCCGGCTTGGCATCGACCGCCTTCTTGATCATCCCAAGCCCCTCGTCGAGGTTGATGTTCATGTCGACGAGCGAATAGCCCAGGTAGTTCAGCACCTGCGCCTGTTCCGGGTTGAGCTCGAGCGCCTTGCGGAAGCTCGGCTCGGCCTTGTCCCACTGCTTCAGCCGCTCATAGGCGATGCCGCGCTGGAAGAATACGGTCCAGTCGCCGGGGCGCGGCACGGGACCGATCACCTCGACGGCCTTGTCGTAGTTGTCCGCCATGGCTTTGTAGTCCTTGGCCTCGGAAAGCACGCTGCCGTAAGCGATGTAACTGCGGATGTCGGCCGGGTCGGATTCGATCAGCGCCTTCAGGTGCTGCTTGGCCTCCTCGGTCTTGCCGGTGTCCGACAGCGTCACGCCGAGCTGCAGTTCCGAAATCCGCCGCATCGGCGATTCCGCCGGCACCTGCTTGTAGAGCGCGATGGCGCGATCCGACTTTTCAAGCTTCTCGGCGATCCCGCCCAGCATGATCAGCGTATCGGCGCTCTTCGGGTCGAGCGCATGGGAGATTTCCAGGTAGAGCGCCACCATGTCCTCGGCGCCCTGGCGGTTCAGCGCGCCACCGATCGAAAACAGCACGCCGGCCGCGCCTTCGGCAGCATCGGTCACGTCCTGGGCGGGTTTTTCGCCCTTCTCTATGCTCTGGCGCAGCGCCTTCAGCGGCGCGTAGTTGTTGACCTGCTCGTCGCCGACCGAGATGGCGTCGAGCGCCTTCTGCTTGTTGCCGACCGCGGCTTCGAGACGCGCAAGCGTCATCACGGCGCGCATGAAGGTATCGGGCGCGGTCGCCACGGCATCGCGGTTGGTCACGGCATTGTTCAGGTACTGGCGGGCCGTATTGGTGTCGCCGGAGACCAGCGCCATGGCGCCGATGTGATAGTCGGTGAAGACCTTGAACCAGCCCGGACCCTTGAGGCTGGTGATCGAGGCGATCGCCTGCTTGCCCTTGCCGCCGCCGACCTGCGCCCAGGCGCCAAGCAGTTGGTGGGTCAGCTTGTCGAGATCATTGGGACCATCATAGGCAAGGATCTTGCGGGCCGTGTCGAACTTGCCGTTGCGGATCGAATCCAGTCCCCGCACGATGCGGGTGATGCGCTCGACGGCCGCATCGTCCTTCAGCGCCTGCGCCTCCTTCAGCCCCTCGTCGAAGTTGCCGTTGAGGAAAAGCGAGATCATCAGCCGTTCGCGGATCTGAAGATTGGCCGGCTCGAAGGTCAGCGCCTTGCGATAAAGCTGGATCGCGTTCACGTAATCATGATCGACGTCCGCGGTCCGCGCGGCCAGGAAAGCGCCCGAAAACGACTTGGCGTCGCTGGAATCGAAGGACACGGCATCTTCCGCTGCCGGTTTGGGAACGGCCGTGGCGGCTTGGCCCGGCCCGCTGAACAGCAGGATGGTCGCCAGCGCCGCGCTGGAGAGCAGAATAAGCCCCGGTTTCTGCCGCATAAAATAAGGCCTTTCATTAGAACATGATTCGACGACAGCCCAAGGCCCGCCGATTGGCGACGATTCATTCACGACAGAATGGCTTTTTTGAAGCAGGTCCGCAAGGATTGTCGCCGTCGCGACGCCCGTATCCGGCGCGTCAGTTGACGCGCTGGATGGAAAAGTCGATCACCTCGAGCAGGGCATTCTTCATCGCCGAGGCGGGCAGCGGCGCAAGCGCGTCGCGAGCGATCGTGCCGTAGTGCAGCGCCCGGCCGATCGTATCCTTGAGGGCGCCGTATTTGTTGATCAGCCCCATTGCGTGTTCGAGGTTCTCTTCGCTGCTCTCGCCGTTTTCGATCGCCTCGCGCCAGAAGGCCCGCTCTTCCTGCGTGCCGCGCCGGTAGGACAGGATGACCGGCAGGGTAATCTTGCCTTCGCGGAAATCGTCGCCGACATTCTTGCCGAGGTCCGCGGCCTTGCCACCGTAGTCGAGGGCATCGTCGACCAGCTGGAAGGCGAGGCCGAGGTTCATGCCGTAGGAGCGAAGCGCGGACCGGCCGGCCTTGTCGGCGTTCGCAATGATCGGTCCCACCTCGGCGGCGGCGGCAAACAGCGCGGCGGTCTTGGCGCGGATGACGGACAGATAGTCATCTTCCGTCGTCTCCATGTTCTTGGCGACGGACAGCTGCAGCACCTCGCCCTCGGCAATGACCGATGCAGCGGTGGACAGGACGTCGAGCGCTTCCAGCGAACCGACATCCACCATCATCCGGAAGGCCTGCCCGAGCAGAAAGTCGCCGACCAGCACGCTTGCCTGGTTGCCCCAGATCATCCGCGCGGTCGACTTGCCGCGGCGCATATCGCTTTCGTCCACCACGTCGTCGTGCAGCAGGGTGGCGGTGTGCATGAACTCGACGCTGGTCGCGAGCTTCACATGCCCTTCGCCCTGGTAGCCGAACAGGCAGGCGGATGCGAGGGTCAGCATCGGGCGCAGACGCTTGCCTCCGGAAGAGATCAAGTGATTGGCCACCTCCGGGATCATTTCGACGTCCGAACCGGCCCGCGACAGGATCAACTGGTTCACCCGATCCATGTCGGCCTTGGTCAGATCCACCAGAGGCTTCACGGATGCCGGTTTGTTTTTGCCTTCTTCAAGCGGTATGACGACGCCCAATGGTCAGGCCTCCTATGAATCTTTCGCAGGACAATAGAAAGAGCCACATAGGGCGGCAAGCGCAAATCACACTGATTTCATCAGGGATTGGAGGCACATGCAGGAAATTATCCGCACCAACGACGTGGTGACCCTCTCGGTTGCCGAAAGCCTGATGCGCGATGCGGGTATTCACTGCATGATCGCCGACCAGTCGATGAGCGTTCTCGAAGGTTCGCTGGGGCTGCTGCAACGCCGTTTCCTGGTCGAGAGCGAAAGGGTCGATGAAGCCCGCGCGATCCTGAAGGATGCCGGCCTTGCCGCGGAGCTGCGGCCGTGACCACGGGCTCTGCCGGTCCCGCAGCCGAAACGGCGTCGGATGGGTCGTTCACCATCGATGCCTTCCACCGCGGCGGCTTCCACGTCGTCCAGCCCAAGGGCGAGGGGCACCGCTCGGGTGTCGATGCCATGCTGCTCGCCTCCCTGGTGGATGCCGATGGTCCCGTCAGCGTTGCCGATCTCGGATCGGGCGCCGGTGCAGCGGGCCTCGGCGTGGCAGCCAGGCTGCCGCAGGCGCGGGTCCTGCTCGTCGAAAAATTTGCCCGCATGGCGCAGTATGCGCGCCGTTCCCTGGTGCTGCCCGACAATGCCTTCCTGGCCGGTAGGGTGGAGGTTCTGGAGGCCGACGTGACGCTCGCCGGCAGGGCACGAGTGGCCGCCGGGCTGCTCGACGAAATCCACGACCATGTTATCATGAACCCGCCCTTCAACCATGGCAGTGATCGCCGCACCCCGGATGTGCTGAAGGCCGAGGCGCACGCGATGACGCAGGGACTTTTCGAAAGCTGGGTGCGGACTGCCGGCGCGATCATGAAGCCCGGCGGTCAGCTGTCCCTGATCGCCCGGCCGCAATCGGTCGCCGAGATCATCGACGCCTGCGGCCGCCGCTTCGGGGGAATAGAGATCACCTCCCTGCATCCGCGCCCCGGCGCCGATGCGATCCGCATCCTGGTCACCGCCATCAAGGGGTCGCGCGCGCGGCTGACGCTGAGGGCGCCGCTTTTCGTGCACGGCGAGGACGGCCACAGCTTTGCCGCCGAGGTCGACGACCTCAACAACGGTCGCGCAGCGTATCGCCGATCGAAACCCGCCCAGGCTTGAAACGACCGGTTTTTTCGAGCCTCGCCATTGTGTTCAGCCGCCCGCTACATACATCACGGATGCTGTCACAATTGCACACGGGATAGAGAATGGGTTTTCTGACGCGCCTTATGCCGAAGCGGTTCCGCAAGAAGGGGACCGCCATTCCCGTGGTGCGGTTGCACGGAACGATCATGGCCGGCGGCAGCCAGTTCAAGCCGGCCCTCAACCTCGCCTCCGTGGCGCCTATGCTGGAAAAGGCCTTCGCCAAGAAGGATAGCCCGGTCGTTGCCATCTCGGTCAATTCGCCGGGCGGCTCACCGGTACAGTCGCGGCTGATCTTTCAGCGCATTCGTGCGCTTGCCGACGATCACGACAAAAAGGTCCTGATCTTCGTCGAGGATGTCGCGGCATCCGGCGGCTACATGATCGCCCTTGCCGGAGACGAGATCTTCGTGGATCCGACCTCCATCGTTGGATCGATAGGCGTGGTGTCGGGCGGGTTCGGATTTCCCGAACTCCTGCGCAAGATGGGCGTCGAGCGCAGGGTTTATACGGCGGGCGAGAACAAGGTCATTCTCGACCCCTTCCAGCCGGAAAAGGAAGGCGACGTCGAATATCTGAAGACGCTGCAGCTCGAGATCCACAAGGTCTTCATCGAAATGGTCAGGATGCGCCGAGGCGAGCGTCTGGCCGACGACTCGACGGTCTTTTCCGGCCTGTTCTGGACCGGCCAGCGCGGAGTCGAGCTTGGCCTAGTAGATGGCCTGGGCGACATGCGCGAAGTCCTCAAGCGCCGGTTCGGCAAAGATACCCGCCTGGAGCTGATCGGCGGCAGCCGTAGCCTGTTCGGACGTCGCATCCCGGGCGTACGGTCCGGGGCCCCGCTGGGCGAAATGGCCGCAGGTGCGGTCGCGGGTCTTGCGGAAGGGCTGGAGGAAAAGGCATTGTGGAGCCGTTACGGGCTTTGAGGCTCTGACGAGGGGACAATGGCGCAGCTTATTTTTCTGATCGTCGTGATCTACGGCGGCTGGATGCTCTACAAACGCTTCATCAAGGACGCCGAACGGCTGTCCTCACGCACGCGCCGCGAACAGCAGGAGCGCCGCACAGGTGCGATCGGCACGCTGGAAAAGGACCCGGCGACCGGCGAATACCGGGTGAAGCGCGACGAGGAGTGAGGTTCAGGCTCGTTCCTTCACCCTCGAAGCCCAATCCGATCCGGCGTAGCTGACGCAAATGATGTACACCGTTCGGCTGTCATCGTTGACCGTGAAGCACAGCACGGCTTTCTCCGCGGCCGGGATGGCTCGAAGGCCCGTCAGGATATCGTCACGGGTCGAACCAATTTTTGGGAAATCACTCAGCTTGGAAATGAACCGTGTGATCTCATCCACCTTGGCCTTTCCAACGCTCAGACCCGCATAGGACGCAATAAATGCCGTTAGATCCAGAAGGTCGCTCCCTACGAGCGGGTGCTGAATGACACGGTAGTTCATCCGCGGTTCTTGTGCATTTCATCAAGTTTCTCCTTGATCTCTTCGGCCATGGATTCGCCATCCCAGGGTATCCACTGATCCAAGGGCAATTCCATCCGCCGGCGAATCTCGTCGCCCATGCGGGTGACCGCGTCGTTCTGCTCCGGCGTCAGCTGGTCCGCGCGCAACAATTCGTCGATTCCAGCCTCGACCACTTTCTCGATCGAGGGAAACTGCCCATCCTCGACAAGCCGCTCCGCGTAGCGAAGATAGCGGTCGGACAGCGTGATCGTATTCTTGACGTTCATGGCGAGCCTCCGGGTCAGCCAATCTTACCACAATTGCGGCCGTCGAATCGACTGGCCTTTCCGCCGCCGCATAAATCCTTGACCCTTCCGCCCCCACGTGGCACTCGTCCGCATCCTGAAACAACGGCCGAAACCGCATTCCGATGACCGATCTGCCTGACCACATGTCGCCGAAGCGCTCTTTCCAGGGCCTGATCCTGACCCTCCATCACTACTGGGCGGACAAGGGCTGTGCCGTACTTCAGCCCTACGACATGGAAGTCGGCGCCGGTACCTTCCATCCCGCCACCACGCTGCGCGCGCTTGGTCCGAAGCCCTGGAAGGCGGCCTATGTCCAGCCGTCGCGCCGCCCTTCGGATGGCCGCTACGGCGAGAACCCCAACCGGCTGCAGCATTATTACCAGTACCAGGTCATCCTGAAGCCGAACCCGCCGAACCTGCAGGAGCTCTATCTGGGGTCCCTGGAAGCGATCGGACTCGATCCGCTCCTGCATGACGTCCGTTTTGTCGAGGACGACTGGGAAAGCCCGACGCTCGGCGCCTGGGGGCTCGGCTGGGAGTGCTGGTGTGACGGCATGGAAGTCAGCCAGTTCACGTACTTCCAGCAGGTCTGCGGCATCGAGGTCTCGCCGGTTGCCGGCGAACTGACCTACGGTCTCGAGCGACTGGCCATGTACGTGCAGGGTGTCGACAACGTCTACGACCTCAATTTCAATGGTCGCGAGGGCGATGAGAAGATTTCCTACGGCGACGTCTTCCTGCAGGCCGAGCAGGAATATTCCCGACACAACTTCGAATACGCCAACACCGAGATGCTCCACCGTCACTTCATCGACGCGGAAAAGGAGTGCCTGGCGCTTCTGGGTGCCGGGGCGCCGGGCACGTCCGGCCAGCTGCACAAATGCGTATTTCCGGCCTACGACCAGTGCATCAAGGCCAGCCACGTCTTCAACCTTCTCGATGCCCGCGGCGTGATCTCGGTCACCGAGCGGCAGAGCTATATCCTGCGTGTCCGCACGCTCGCCAAGGCCTGCGGCGAAGCCTTCCTGCTGACCGACGCCGGCGGCGCGAACCTCAAGCAACCGGCCGCCTGAAACGATGTCAACGGCGGCCTCTGGTCAATCCGCCGTCAGGATGCCGAGCGAGGCGAGGATCGCCTCGTGCTGATCGCGCGTCACCACTGCGGCATGAAACGAAGCCATGGCCGACAGGTCCAGCGCGTCGAAGCTGGCATGCGAGAGGTCCGCATGGTCGAGCGTCGAACCCGAAAAATCGATGTTGTGCAGGCTTGAGCCCCGAAAGCTCGCTTGCGCGAGATTGCAGCTGGACAGGTTTGCATCGCGCAGATCGCAGCCTTCGAACACGCTTTCCCGAAAGTCCGCTGCGGAAAAGGCGGCATATTGCAGCTTGCATTTGCGGAAGCTAACGCCGCCGGCAAGGATCTGCGTGCGCGCCTTGCGCTGGGTTTCGAGGTCGAGCTGGATGCCGGCCGCCGCGCAGTCGCTGAACGCGGTCAGATAGGCCTTGCTGCCGACCATTGTGTTGAGGCTGAGATTGCACCGGCGAAACTCCGCCTGCGAGAGATCGCAGTAGCGCCACTGTGTTCCCGTCTCGCCCTCGCAGAAGTGGCAATCCTCGATGATGGATTCACGGAAGCTGCAGTGATCGAACACGCAGGCGTAAAACCGGCAGCCGCGAAACTCCGCCTCGGCGAGATGCGCCTCCTCCATATCTTCGCCGTCAAAGCCGACCTCGGTGATCGGCCCTGTACCTGCCAAGCTCTCCTGAAGGGATTGCATCCGGGTTCTCCACGCAGGTGGTTTTGCTTCGGCGGTCCGCCGGCCTCTGCTTTACAGACTTGGCCGGGTGATGCCCAGCGTCAAGGATGGCGGCCATGCTGCGGTTTCCAGCCAAACCGGTTGCCAGCCGCCTCGGTTTGGTGAACAAGCCTTGTCATGACATCGACGCGACGTTCCTGAACCAGCGTGCCATCCGAGACCGATATGACCCTCGACAAGCTGACCATCACTCCGCCCGGCCACCCCTTGAAAGGCCATGTGGCGCCTCCCGGCTCCAAGTCGATCACCAACCGTGCTCTGCTTCTCGCGGGGCTTGCGCGGGGTACGAGCCGGCTGACCGGCGCGCTGAAGAGCGACGACACTCGCTATATGGCAGAGGCCCTGCGGGCCATGGGCGTGTCGGTGGAGGAACCGGACGCCACCACCTTCGTCGTCACGGGCACGGGCCGGCTGAAGGCGCCGTCTTCCCCGCTCTTTCTCGGCAATGCCGGCACCGCCACGCGGTTTCTGACGGCAGCCGTCGCCTCGGTCGAGGGAACGGTTGTGGTAGATGGCGACGAGCACATGCGCAAGCGCCCGATCGGGCCGCTTGTCGCAGCACTGACAGCGCTCGGCATTGACGCGGAGGCACCGACCGGCTGCCCGCCGGTCACGGTCAAGGGCCTCGGGCAGTTCGCCTCCGGTCGCGTGGAAATCGACGCAGGCCTGTCCAGCCAATACGTCTCGGCGCTGCTGATGGCCGCCCCGCTTGCCCCGCAAGGTGCCGATGCGCCCGTCACCGTGGCGCTGACCGGTACCGACATCGGCGCCCGCGGCTATGTGGACCTGACGCTTGATGCCATGCGGGCCTTCGGCGCGGATGTGGAACAACGCGACGACGCCACCTGGTGCGTGAAGCCGACCGGATATACGGCGACCGATTTCCACATCGAACCGGACGCGTCGGCGGCAACCTACCTGTGGGGGGCCGAAGTGCTGACCGGCGGGATGATCGATATCGGCACGCCGGCCGATGCCTTCACCCAGCCGGATGCTAAGGCCTACGTCGTCATGTCCGCCTTTCCCCGCATGCCGGCCGTGGTCGATGGCAGCCAGATGCAGGATGCGATCCCGACGATTGCCGTGCTTGCGGCCTTCAACGAGACGCCGGTGCGCATTACCGGAATTGCCAATCTGCGTGTCAAGGAATGCGACCGCATCCGGGCGCTGTCGACGGGGCTCAACGCCATCCGTCCCGGCCTGGCGACGGAGGAGGGAGACGACCTCGTCGTCAATGCTGATCCGGGCCTCGCCGGCCAGACGCTGCCGGCCGAAATCGACACCTTCGCCGATCACCGCATTGCCATGAGCTTTGCGCTGGCGGGCCTGAAGATCGGCGGGATCACCATTCTCGATCCCGACTGCGTGGGCAAGACCTATCCCGGCTATTGGGATGCGCTCGCCTCGCTGGGCGTCGGGTTGCTGAAGGACAGCTAGGGCAACGCTGCCCCCAAGGTGAAGCGCCGTCCGGCGATTAACCCTGAACCGGGCTAACACACCGAATTTCGGTGACAATTTGCTATGGCCGCCCTAGTCTCCCGGCAACTGCGAACATCATTCGGGGGATAGGGCATGTACATCGTCTTGGGAATAGTGGTCCTGGTCGGACTATACGTCATGATGGCGTATAACGGGCTGGTCAAGGCGCGCCAGATGGCGGAGGAAGCCTGGTCCGGCATCGATGTCCAGCTGAAGCGGCGCGCCGATCTCATCCCCAACCTGATCGAGACCGTCAAGGGCTACGCTGCTCATGAAAAGGGCACGCTTGAGGAAGTGGTGAAACTGCGCAACCAAGCGCAAGCGGTGCCGGCCGGCGATGTCGAGGGGCGGGCGGTCGCCGAAGGCCTGCTCGGCCAGGCGCTAGGCAAATTGTTTGCGCTTGCCGAAGCCTATCCGGACCTCAAGGCCAACGAGAACTTTGCCGAACTGCAGGCGTCGCTCGAAACCATCGAGGGCGAAATCCAGATGTCGCGCCGCTATTACAACGGTGCGGCCCGCGACCTCAACGTCAAGGTCGAAAGCTTCCCGTCCAACCTGATTGCCGGCCAGTTCGGCTTTGCGAAGAAGCCTTATTTCGAGATCACCAATGAAGCGGATCGCGCTGTCCCCAGCGTCAGGTTCTGACATGCCGGCACGCTGGCCTGCCAGACTTGGGTTCGCCCTGCTTTTCCTTCTGACGGCAGTCCTGCCGGCCGCCGCCGAGGAATACATCCGGGCCTACCATTCCGACGTCACGATCGCGGCCGATGGCGAGCTGACGGTTGCCGAGACGATCACCGTCAACGCGGAGGGTGACCGGATCAAGCGCGGCATCTTCCGGGATTTTCCGCTGACCATGAAGAATGCCGACGGCCGCACCATGCGGGTCGGCTTCGAGATGATCTCCCTGACAAGGGATGGCCGGCCGGAAGAGTGGCGCACCGAAAGCATTACCGGGGGTATGCGCATCTATGCCGGCTCCAGCGACGTAATGCTGCGCAACGGCCAGCACACCTATGTGCTCACCTACCGGACAGACCGCCAGATCAGGTTCTTCGGCGATCATGACGAGCTCTACTGGAACGTCACCGGCAATGGCTGGCAGTTCCGGATCGCCAATGCATCGGCGCGGGTCACTTTGCCGGACGGCGCCGAGGTGACGAAGACCGATGCGTTTACCGGCCCCATCGGTTCGACGGCGCGCAACGCCCGCAGCCAGCAAGACGGCAGTATCGCGATCTTTGCCACCGACCGACCGCTTGGCGAGCAGGAGGGGCTGACCATCGTCGTCGGCATCCCGAAGGGCGTCGTCGCTCCCGCCTCGGAAGCCCAGGCCAGTGCCTGGTGGTGGCGCGACAATGCCGGGACAATCATTGCCGCTGCTGGCCTCGTGCTCGTCCTCCTCTATTACGGCATCTTCTGGATGCGCGTCGGCCGGGATCCCCCCGCGGGCGTCGTGGTGCCGCGCTGGGATGCGCCGGACGGGCTGTCGCCGGCCCTCGTCAACTACATCGACAACAAAGGCTTTTCCGGCGGAGGATGGACCGCCTTTTCGGCCAGCGCGCTCGATCTTGCGGTCAAGGGCTACGTCGTCCTCGAAGACTTGAAGAATTCCATCACCATCAGCCGCACGGCCAAGCGTGACAACAAGCCGGTGCCGACCGGGCAGGCGGCCGTGCTGCGGTCGCTCGACGATGCCGGCGGCCGCTTCGTGATCGACCGGGCGAATGGCGTCAACGTCCAGGCCGCTGGAAAGACTTTTCGCCAGGCGATCGAAAAGGAGCACCGCGGCAAGTACTACCACGCCAATCGTGGCCCTGTGATCGGCGGCGTGCTCCTCAGTGCGCTTGCCCTGTTCGCGGTCGTCGCTTTCGGCAATCTTGAGCCGGACATGATCGCAAGCCTGATCGTTCCGGTCTTTTTCGCGGTCTTCTTCGGTATCATGGCGGTGGGTTTCGGCAGGGGCCTGCGGCGCGGTTCCTCGCTGTTCTCGAAGATCGTCTCCATCGTGATCCTGGGCTTTGTCGGGCTGGTCGCCGTCTCGATCGCCTCGGCCACGCTGATCGCGCTCCTGGCGGAAATGACCGGCGACGAGCATTGGCCGGTGCTCGTCTCGGTCGGCGGCATTGTGCTTGCCAACGTCATCTTCTTCGTCCTGATGGGCGCACCGACGCCGCTCGGTCGCAAATTGATGGATGGCATCGAGGGTCTGCGGACCTATCTCACGCTTGCGGAGAAGGACCGGATGAACATGGCCGGGGTCCCGACCATGTCGCCGCAGCACTTTGAAACGCTGCTGCCCTATGCGGTGGCGCTGGGCGTGGAAAAACCCTGGAGCACCGCTTTCGAGACATGGCTTGCGAGCGCCGCAGCCGGGGCGGCCGCGGCGGCGTATCACCCCGCCTGGTATGCCGGTTACGACGGATCGCACTTCGGGGATCGGATCGGCGGCTTTTCTTCCTCCATGGCCTCGACCATCGCCTCAACGATCCCGGCACCCCAGTCGTCGTCCACGTCGTCCGGCTTTTCCGGCGGATCCTCAGGAGGCGGTGGCGGCGGTGGCGGCGGAGGCGGGTGGTAGCTACGGGCAGCGATCTACAGAGTCCGAGCCTTGAAACAGCACGATAACGGGTATAGTGTTACATGTAACGCGTGAGCGTGGAGGTCCCTGTGCCAATTCCCGTTAGCAAGAGAGTTCAGAAACGTCGTGAAGCGCTGAAGTCTGCCGGCTTGCGTCCGGTTCAGATCTGGGTTCCCGATACGAGACGGCCGGGCTTCGACGCGGAATGCCGGCTGCAGTCGCAGCGCGTTGCGGCGTCGGACGCATCGGATCCGGATCTGGCAAACTTCCTGGATCTGGCTTTGGCCGATCTGAACGCTGACGAAGTTTGATGAGACGCGGCGATCTCGTTTCTGTCGCGGTGCCCGGCGATTTTGGCAAGCCTCGCCCGGCTCTGGTCATCCAGTCCGACCGCTTTGACCAGACGGGGACTGCCACGGTTCTTCTTCTGTCCGCCACGCTGGTGGAAGCGCCGCTGATCCGGATCGCCGTGGAGCCATCACCGGAAAACAGGCTGCACAAGTCTTCCCAGGTCATGGTCGATAAAGTCATGTCGGTCAGGCGCGACAAGCTTGGCCAGCCGTTCGGACGTCTGGATGATGCAACCATGCTCGCTGTAACGCGCTCCCTGGCCGTGTTTCTGGCACTCGTCTGACGTCATCAGCAACGTCAGGCCTTTAGCCAAAATATTTGCCATTGTGCAGCAGCGGCTAACTTTGCTAGCAGAAGCTCACGATCACAGCCACTCGGCACCCCGTGCTGACCCCCTTTCGCAAGGGAAGGGTGAGGAAAACTGATATGCCCGATCTGCTTCTTGAACTTCGTTCCGAGGAAATCCCGGCCCGCATGCAGCGCAAGGCGGCAGGGGACCTGCGCAAGCTGGTGACCGACGCGCTGGTCGAGGCGGGCCTGACCTACGACGGTGCGCGTGAATACTGGACGCCGCGTCGCCTGACGCTCGATATTCGCGGCCTGACTGCCCGCTCCGCCGATCAGCGCGAGGAGATCAAGGGTCCCTCCATCAAGGCGCCGGAACAGGCCGTCCAGGGCTTCCTGCGCAAGGCCGGCCTTTCCTCGGTGTCCGAAGCCCAGGTGGTGAGCGATCCGAAGAAGGGTGATTTCTACGTCGCGGCGATTTCCAGGCCCGGCCGCGCCGCGGAAGAGATCATCGCCGAGGTGATGCCTAGCATCATCCGCAACTTCCCTTGGCCGAAGCCGATGCGCTGGGGCGCCGCCTCCATGCCGAAGGGCACCGTCTATGATGGCGTCGAAGGTCGCGGCTCGGAGAGCCTGCGCTGGGTGCGCCCGCTGCAGTCGATCGTCTGTGTCTTCGGACCCGAGCACGACGAAACCCAGGTGATCCCCTTCGAGATCGACGGCCTCGTTGCCGGCAACATCACCTATGGGCACCGTTTCCACGCACCGCAGGCGATCACCGTCCGCCGCTTCGACGATTACGTGACGAGCCTCGACAAGGCGAAGGTCATGCTCGATGCCGATCGCCGCAAGGACATGATCCTGCATGACGCCCGCGACCTCGCCTTCGCCAACGGCCTGGATCTGGTCGAGGACGAAGGTCTGCTGGAAGAGGTGTCGGGCCTCGTCGAGTGGCCGCATGTGCTGATGGGCTCGTTCGAGGAAGACTATCTCCAGATCCCCGCCGATATCATCCGCCTGACCATCAAGACCAACCAGAAATGCTTCGTCACCCGCCCGCAGGGTGCGCAAGGCGAACTGTCCAATCGCTTCATCCTGGTGTCGAACATCGAAGCCCGCGATGGCGGCGCAGAGATCGTCCACGGCAATGGCAAGGTGGTGCGCGCGCGTCTGTCCGATGCCAAGCATTTCTGGACCCGCGACCAGGGTGACATGCCCGACCTCGACACGCTGCAGAATTCGGCTTCGGCATTCGGCCTCGACCTCGCCAAGCCGCTCGACCAGCGCATGGCAAAGCTCGATGCGCTCAACGTCACCTTCCACGCCAAGCTCGGCACGCAAGGCGCGCGGGTGAGCCGCATCCGCACCCTGGCGGCCAAGCTTGCGCCCGTCATCGGCGCCGACCCGGCCTTGGTGGACCGTGCCGCCGTGCTGGCCAAGGCCGATCTGCGCACCGAAGCCGTCGGCGAATTCCCGGAGCTTCAGGGCCTGATGGGTCGCCGCTACGCGCTGCTGCAGGGCGAGGATGCCTCGGTTGCTGCCGCCATAGAAGACCACTGGAAACCCAACGGCCCATCCGACCGCCTGCCGGAATACAAGGTCGGCCTCACCGTCGCACTCGCCGACAAGCTCGACACGCTTGTCGGCTTCTGGGCGATCGACGAAAAGCCGACCGGCTCCAAGGACCCCTATGCGCTGCGCCGTGCAGCGCTCGGCGTCGTGCGGATTTTGCTGGAGCGGAAGGTCAGGCTCCATCTCCTCGATATTTTCAACGACGCGTTGCCGTCGTTCACCGTCAGGCCGGAGGCACAAGCGGGCGCCGGCTCCGCGCTGGAAACGGCGCTGGAGGAAAACAGCTACATCAACGAGACCTCCCCGCCCGTCGCCGTCGAACCGGAGATCGCTGCCGACCTCCTGTCGTTCTTCCACGACCGACTGAAGGTCTACCTGCGCGATATGGGCGCCCGCCACGACATCATTGATGCGGTACTGACGCCCGATGCGGACGATCTCTGGCTGATCGCCCGCCGCGCCGAAGCCTTGACCGCCTTCGTCAGCTCGGAAGACGGCAAGAACCTGCTGGCCGGCACCAAGCGCGCCGTGCAACTGCTGGCTGCCGAGGAGAAGAAGGGTACCGTTGTCGCCGATGGCGTTGCCGTCGAACTGCTGAAGGTCGATGCGGAAAAGGCGCTCTGGGCAGCCATCGCCACGGCATCGGGCGAAGCCTCCGAAGCAATTGGACGGGAAGATTTCCGCTCCGCCATGGAAGCCCTGTCGAAACTGCGCGCCCCGGCTGACCGCTTTTTCGAAGACGTGCTGGTCAACGACGACGACGTGGTGATCCGCGCCAATCGACTGGCACTCCTGAAGGCGATCCGCGAAGCAACCGGCACCGTTGCCGATTTCTCGAAGATCAGCGGCTAGTCAACCATCATCGGTTTAGCCGGGGCTTTGTCCGGTCCGTGCAGTCATGTTAGATTGGTTCCGTCGCAGAGTGTGCCGGAGCCATCATGAACAAGCCTGTGCAGATTACCCTCAGCGAGCCGTTCGGCAGCTTCGTCGATGGCGAAGTGGAGAGCGGTCGTTTCAGCTCCGCCGCGGCCGTGGTCGAGGCAGGTCTTCGGCTGCTGGAAGACGAGCAGAAAAAGCTCGACGAGTTGCGTCGGTTGCTGATCGAAGGCGAACAGAGCGGCGAACCGCGCTTTCTCGATCGGGACGAATTTATCGCCAAGATGCGTGAGAAGCACGCGGGATGAAGCTCTATCGTCTAAGCCCGGCGGCAGAGGCGGATCTCGAGGATATCTGGCAGTTTACGGCGCTCAATTGGTCCCACCGACAGGCTGAGGATTATGTTTCGAGCCTGTTCGATACGTTTGTCAAACTTGGTAAGAACCCCGGTCTTGGTCGGCGGGCGGATGTGGTCATGGCCAGATATCGTCGCTTCAGATGTGGTCATCACTTGATATTTTACGTCCAGGCCGACGATGGCCGGGTGGAAGTCGTCCGCGTTCTGCACGAGAAAACCGATGTCGCCCGTCACCTTTATGATGGGCGGTGACCCAAGACGAAGCCGTTTGACGCGTCCAATGCCATGCCTGCAGATAAGCAGAAACCGCCGGATCTCGAAGACCCGGCGGCTCCTCCGTCCCCACGGTAAGGGTGTGTCAGCCGGCCTTGCGCATCCGCTGTGCGACCTGGTGCAGGCTCGATCCTGCCTCGGCGTTGCCGACGCGGAAGCTGCGGATCAGGTTGAGCAGCTCGTCGGTATCGGCGGCAAGCGCTTCCGCCGAGGCCGTCGTTTCTTCCGCCATCGCCGCATTGTGCTGCGTGGCCGCATCCAGCTGGTTCAGCGAAGATGAGATGGAGCGTAGCGTCGTGTCTTGCTCGGACGCCGAATGCGCTATCTTTTCGACGATGTCGCTGGCAGAACGCACCTGGTCCGAAATGCGCTTCAGCGCCTGGCCGGCTTCGCCGACAAGTCTGACGCCGTTCTGCACCTGGCCGGAGGATCGCGAGATCTGGTCCTTGATCTCCTTTGCCGCTGCCGCCGAACGCTGCGCGAGTTCGCGCACCTCCTGGGCGACGACCGCAAAGCCCTTGCCGCTTTCGCCGGCGCGGGCCGCTTCGACACCGGCATTGAGGGCGAGCAGGTTGGTCTGGAAGGCGATCTCGTCGATCACGCCGATGATCTTGGTGATCTCGCCCGACGAATGCTCGATGCCGCCCATGGCCTCGATTGCCTGCGCAACGATCGCGTCGGAGCGCACGGCTTCGCTGCTGACGGAGGTCACGCGCTGTGCGGCCTCGTGGGCGCCCTCGGCGGTTTGCCGCACGGCGACGGCAAGCTCGTCGAGCGCCGCAGAGGTTTCCTCCAGATTGGCGGCCTGGCGTTCGGTGCGCTGCGACAGTTCGTTGGACGCGCGACGGATCTCCTCCTTGGAGCCGCCGATGTCGATGCCCTTGGTGTTGACGCGGCCCATGGCCTGTTCGAGATGCGAAATCGCCTCGTTGAAGTTCTCACGCAGGGCCTCGTAGCGGGGGCCGAGATCGCTGCAGCGAATGGTGAGGTCGCCGGTGGCCAGAACTTCCAGGGCCTCGCCGATGGTCGCCACCACATGCGCCTGGGCATCTGCATCCTGGCTCTGCAGGGTCAGATTGTGCTGGCGCTCGCGCTCGATTTCGCGGTTCTGCTTGTCCGCCCGCTCTGACATGGCGTGCCGCTCGCGCACCTTTTCCTGCAGCGACTGCGTGGCCTTGGCCATCAGCCCGACCTCGTTGGACATTTCGGTGTGCGGAATGGTGATTGCGACATCGTCGTTTGCAACCGCTTCCAGGGCCGCATGCACGCCGGCCAGCGGTCGGGTGATGTTGCGGATCAGCAGATAGGCGACCATCAGGGCGACGACCAGGATCAGGGCGCCGATGCCGATGATGTTGAACACCATGCCGCGGATCTGCGCCTGCAAGTCGTCGACATAGACGCCGGTCGCCAGAACGATATGCCAGGGCTCGAACGCCTTGGCATAGGAGGTCTTTGAATAGTCGCCTTCGGGTAGGCCCGGCTTGCTCGAGCTGTAGTAGTCGACGATCCCGCCCCCGGCGCGACCGATCAACACCATGTCGTCGCGGAACATCTTGCCCATCGAATCCGGCTTGCCCTTGCTCTTTTCGCCGACCTTCTTGGGGTCCGGGTGCAGGCGCATCGTCACGTCGTAGTCGTAGGCAAAAAGGTAGCCGTCAGGCTCGAACCGCATGGCGGCAACGGTGGCAAATGCCTGCTTCTGGGCGTCCTCGTGGGACAGCTCGCCGCTTGCCTCGCGCTGCTGAAAGCTCTTCAGGACGCCAAGCCCGGATTCCACCTGCGTGCGCAGCATGGCGTAGCGCTCGCCGTAGATTGCCGTGATCGAGCTTTGGATCTCGTAGTAGGTGACGCAAGCAAACGCCAGCATCAGCATGGTCACCATGCCCAGGAGTTGATGGGAAATTCGAAGGTTTTTCATTGGCGACCCAACTTTTGTCCAGCGAGAGACCCCGGGATGGAGGCACGGCAGGGCGGTTTCATTATAAAGTGCTTACTGAACAATATTGCGTGCAGTATCGCGGCCTGTTGAAACTGAAGGTCAAGCTTGAAGAAAACTTTAAGCAAACGCGGCGTTTCTCGCAGATTGCTCCTAAGAACAAACCCGTTACTTTTAGGGGAGCCAAAAGAAATTCGATGGAGGCAGCGCGCCAAGAGGGGCGGACGGGCGGTCCGGACGTCGTCAGTGCAGACGCAGGTCGAACCCTGTGAGCGGGAGTGTCGCTACGGTTTCATCGACCGGGGACGTCGCGGCCTGTTCCAGACTGACGGCGCTGGTGGCCGACAGGTCGAGGCCATCCGGGGCGGTCTGCTCGGTCGCCTTGTCCACGGCGCCGGCTGGGGCCGGTGGTGCTCCAGCAATCATCGGATCGCCCTTTTCCCAGTCCGCCAGCCTGCTGACGAACACCACCGGTGATCCGCCGAGCCAGGCTTCGGTGCGCACCAGCTTCTTTTCACCGCCGATTTCACGGATTTCGGTCTTCTGCGTGCCTTCGGCAAGGGCCGGCACGTGGTAGGTGGAACGGTCGGGCTGGGGTGCGGGCGCCGGGCAGTCGGGGCAGCGCGCTTCGACGATGCTCGGGGCCTGGGTGCTGGAGCCGCTCAGGTTCGTGATCGACGAACTGAAGGCGCTACCGCTTGCGAGCATGAAAATAGTGGTCAGGACGAGACGCATAGACGGATTCCCCACGGCTGCTGCAGAAGCCTAGCGTCGATTGCTTTCCATCCCGTCAGGAGAATTGGTAAATTTTGAGCAACCGCGGCATCAGCCGCGTTCGCGCTCCACCGCCCGCCAGCCGATATCGCTGCGGCTGAAGCCGTTTTCCCAAGGCACCTGCCGGGCAAGGGCATACGCTCTTGCCTGGGCTTCGGCCACGGTTGCGCCGGTGGCGGTCACGTTGAGAACCCGCCCGCCCGTGGCAACCAGGCGTCCGTCCCGCAATGCCGTG
This sequence comes from Hyphomicrobiales bacterium, assembly GCA_900469345.1. Taxonomy (GTDB): domain Bacteria; phylum Pseudomonadota; class Alphaproteobacteria; order Rhizobiales; family Rhizobiaceae; genus Neorhizobium. The sequence continues at coordinate 292,423 of UBWZ01000008.1, forward strand.
CCGGCGTGGAAGATCTTGTCGCCCTGGCCACCCTGCGGCAGCGTGCCGATCGCCGTATTCTTCTCATAGGCGCCGGGATAGCCTTTCGAGGCGAGCACCACGGTCAGCGCGACATCGTCGCTCCAGTCGGCCGAGACCTGGTCGAGCGTCCCTGTTGCGGCTGCATGGAGGAGGGCGAGCAGGTCGCCATTCAGGCGCATCATCAGCACCTGGCATTCCGGATCACCGAACCGGACATTGTATTCGATCAGTTCCGGCCCCTTGGCGGTGATCATCAGTCCCGCAAAGAAGACGCCGGAAAAGGGGTATCCGCTGTCCGCCATGCCGCGAATGGTCGGTTCGATGATCTCCTTCATCGTCCGTTCGACCATGGTTGCGGTCATCACCGGGGCAGGGGAATAGGCGCCCATTCCTCCGGTATTGGGACCGGTATCGCCGTCGCCGACACGCTTGTGGTCCTGCGCGGTGGCAAGCGCCAGCGCCGTCCGGCCGTCAGAGAGGCAGAAGAAGCTCGCCTCCTCGCCGTCGAGAAAGGCTTCCACCACCACTTCGGCTCCGGCGTCGCCGAAGGCGCCGTCGAAGCAGTCGTCGATGGCGGCGAGCGCTTCATCGGTGGTCATGGCAACGGTCACGCCCTTGCCGGCTGCAAGCCCATCCGCTTTCACGACGATCGGTGCACCCTGTTCCTCGACATAGGCCCTGGCTTCGGCTGCCGAGGAAAACCGGCGGTAGGCGCCGGTCGGAATATCGTAGCGGGCGCAGAGGTCCTTGGTGAAACCCTTCGAGCCTTCGAGTTGCGCGGCTGCCGCCGACGGGCCGAACACCGTAATGCCGCCGGTGCGCAGGAAGTCCGCAATTCCGGCGACCAGCGGGCCTTCGGGGCCGACGACGACCAGATCGATGGCTTCGGCGCGACAGAAGGCGAGAACCGCCGCGTGGTCATCCACATCGAGAGGGCAGAGTTGCGCATGCTCGGCTATGCCGGGGTTGCCGGGCGCGGCAAAGAGCTTCGTGAGGCGCGGCGACTGGGCGAGTTTCCATGCAAGGGCATGCTCGCGTCCACCGGAACCGATCAGGAGAACTTTCATCTGCCGCCTCTTCGTTGTCGTCCTTGGGCGGTTAAGGCGGGAGGCGGCCAAGGTCAAGGGTGCAGTTGCGCTCCCTGTCCCTGGCCGACCTTCCTTACGCTTCGGTGCGCGGCATATCCTGCTTGAGAATTCCGCCGCTGCGCAGCTTCAATGTGGTCTCGAAGATCACCCTGTTTCGATAAGCGAGAAACGGAAAGGGCTGTCCATCGCCTTCTGCGTTTCGGATCTTGTCGCTTAGATAGCGGATCGCTGCTTCGAGCTCCTCGGAGCCTACAGCATCGTCTTCGGCCAACATTTGCGCGATGTTGTTAGGCATTCATACCTCCGTTTGCGCCGAATCATCCGGCCACCTCACTATAGGTCGCCAGGAAGATGCGAGAAGCTGTCAGCTATTTATCCTCCGGAGCGGGGTTAATAACCGGTGACGGGGCGTCTCGAACCGGGACATTGCTCGATAGCCTGTGCACCGGAACGATGCGCGGTTGCCATGCCTTGAAGTTCGATTATGGTCGCGCCTCCCGATCTGAAACGAGGTTTCCCCATGGCCGCCGAAATCCGCTCGCTCGCCGTTGTGATCGCATCCGAGATCAATGCCCGTCCGGATCAGGTCGTGGCGGCCGTCGGCCTGCTGGACGAGGGCGCCACGGTGCCCTTCATCGCCCGCTACCGAAAGGAATCGACGGGCGGGCTGGACGATACGCAACTGCGCAATCTCGCAGAGCGGCTGGTCTACCTGCGCGAATTGGAAGCCCGCCGCTCCGCCATCGCCGATTCGATCGCCGGCCAGGGCAAGATGACGGACGATCTGTCATCGAAGATTGCCAAGGCGGTCACCAAGGCCGAGCTTGAAGACCTCTATCTGCCGTTCAAGCCGAAACGCCGGACCCGTGCGGAAATTGCCCGCGAGCGGGGCCTTGGACCTCTGGCCGAGGCGATCTGGGCTGACCGGTCCGCCGATCCGGCGAGGCTGGCCGAAGCCTATGTGGCGGGCGAGGTCGCCGACGTGAAGGCGGCGCTCGAAGGGGCCCGCGACATCGTCGCCGAAGCTATTTCCGAAAACGCCGATCTGCTCGGCAGGCTGCGCAATCACCTGCGCGCCGGCGCCGTGCTGAAGGCGAAGGTCGTGGACGGCAAGCAGGAGCAGGGCGCCAAGTTCTCCGATTACTTCGAGCACCTGGAAAAATGGTCGAGCGTCCCCGGCCATCGGGCGCTCGCCATGCTGCGCGGCTGGAACGAGGAAGTCCTGACCCTGGCGATCGAGGTCGACCAGGACGATCCGTCGCCCGTCAAGCCCGCACAGCGGATCATCGCCTCCGCCTTCGATATGCGCGACCGCGGCGCCGCCGATCGCTGGCTCCAGGAGGCTGCCGGCTGGACCTGGCGCGTCAAGCTGTCGGTTTCCCTCTCGCTCGACCTGATGCGCGAGATGCGCGAGCGTGCCGAGGAGGAGGCCATCCACGTCTTCGCGCGCAACCTCAAGGATCTGCTGCTCGCGGCACCGGCTGGTTCGCGGCCCACGATGGGGCTCGACCCGGGCATCCGCACCGGCGTCAAGGTCGCCATTGTCGATGGTACCGGCAAGCTGCTCGACACCACGACGGTCTATCCCTTTCCGCCGCGCAACGATATCCGCGGTGCCCAGGCTGAACTTGCGGCCCTGGCGCGCAAGCACAATGTCGAGCTGATCTCGATCGGCAACGGCACCGGCAGCCGCGAGACGGAAAAGCTGGTGGCCGACATGCTGGCGAGCCTGCCGCCGTCCGCCTCCGGATCGAAGCCCACCAAGGTGATCGTCTCGGAAGCCGGCGCATCGGTCTATTCCGCCTCTGAAACGGCTGCGCTGGAATTCCCCGGCCTCGACGTCTCGCTGCGCGGCGCCGTCTCCATCGCCCGCAGGCTGCAGGATCCACTGGCGGAACTCGTCAAGATCGAGCCGAAATCGATCGGCGTCGGCCAGTACCAGCACGACGTCGACCAGAACAGGCTGTCGCGATCGCTCGATGCTGTGGTCGAGGATGCCGTCAACGCGGTCGGTGTCGACTTAAACACCGCATCGGCGCCGCTTCTGTCGCGCGTCTCCGGTCTCAGCCGCTCGATCGCGGAAGCGATCGTCGTCCACCGCGACCAGAACGGCCCGTTCCAGAGCCGGCGCGAACTGCTGAAGGTTGCCCGCCTGGGCAGCCGCACGTTCGAACAGGCGGCCGGCTTCCTGCGCATTCCGAACGGCAAGGAGCCGCTCGATTCCTCGGCCGTGCATCCGGAAGCCTATGGGGTCGCAAAGAAGATCGTCGCCGCCTGCGGTCGCGACCTGCGTTCGCTGATGGGCGACAGCGCGGCCTTGAAGGCGCTCGATCCCCGCCAGTTCATCGACGAGCAGTTCGGCCTGCCGACGGTCAAGGACATTATCGGCGAACTGGAAAAGCCCGGCCGCGATCCGCGCCCGAGCTTCAAGACGGCAACCTTTGCCGACGGAATCGAAGAGATCGGCGACCTGAAGCCCGGCATGCTGCTGGAAGGAACGGTCACCAACGTCGCCGCTTTCGGCGCCTTCGTCGATATCGGGGTCCACCAGGACGGCCTCGTGCACGTCTCGCAATTGGCCGACCGGTTCGTCAAGGATCCGCACGAGGTGGTCAAGGCCGGCGACGTGGTCAAGGTCCGGGTCGTCGAGGTCGACGTCAAGCGCAAGCGCATCGGCCTCACCATGCGCAAGGACGGCGGCGAGCCGGCACCGGGCGGGCGCAGCGGCGAGCGCGACAAGCCCGCCAATCCGAAGTTCATGAAAACGGAAAAGCCGAGCGCCCAGGGTGCCTTCGGAAACGCCCTGGCAGAAGCGCTGAAGCGCCGCTGACAATCGCAGATGGTATGAAGAGGAGGCGGTCGGCGCTGTCGATCGCCTCCTTTTTTGTGTCGGTTTCGTGTCAGAATTGCGCTTGTAACTTCTCCGGAAAGGTCTATTTCTTCCAAATGGTAAGGAAGCCTTAGTATTCGGAGGTGAGTCCGTGACCTCGTCCCTGCACAAACTCTTCAGCAAAATCATCAGGATTGGAAGCCTCACCGTTCGCGGTTCGGGAGGCGAGCATCATTATGGTGGCGGGGGCGGGCGCACCGTCCGGCTGCGCTTCGTGGACGCCGCGGCCGAGCGGGAACTGGTCACTGATCCTCAGCTCAAGCTCGGCGAACTCTACATGGATGGCCGCATTTTGGTGGAGCAGGGCGACATCTACGAGTTGCTGGCGCTGGTCAAGGACAACACCCTCAATGAGGGTCTGACCCTCTCCATGGTGCTGCATGGCATGGGTCGCCTGATCGCCTCGCAGGTCCGCAACCGTCTCCCGGTCAACCGCAATCGCCGCAATGTCGCGCATCACTACGATCTCGACGAACGGCTGTTCTCGCTGTTTCTCGACGAGGACTGGCAATACTCCTGCGCCTATTTCAACCCGCCGGGGATTTCGCTCGACGAGGCGCAGATCGCCAAGAAACGGCACATCGTGGCAAAGCTGCTGGCGAAGCCGGGTCACAGGGCGTTGGAGATCGGCTCGGGCTGGGGCGGCATGGCCATGTATCTGTCGGAATCCTCCGGCGTCGATGTGACCGGGATCACCCTGTCGACCGAGCAGCTGAAGATCTCCCGCGAGCGCGCAAGGCGCCGCGGGCTGGCCGGCAATGTCCGCTTCGAGCTGCAGGACTATTACGACCTGCCGACCGGGCAGCAGTACGACCGCATCGTCTCGGTCGGCATGTTCGAGCATGTCGGCCGGCTGAACTACCGCAAGTTCTTCAACAAGGTGAACGACGTGCTGGCCGATGACGGCGTCATGGTGCTGCATTCGATCGGCCAGCCCTATCCGGCCCTCTACAACAACCCCTGGATGGAAAAATACATTTTTCCGGGCGGCTACATCCCGTCTCTCGCGGAGGTATTGCCGTGGATCGAGAAGGCCGGGCTGCTTGTTTCCGACGTCGAGATCCTGCCCATGCATTACGCCTATACGCTGCGCCACTGGCGGGAACGCTTCCTGGCCAACCGTGAAAAGGCGGCGGCGATCTACGACGAGCGCTTCGTGCGCATGTGGGAATTCTATCTTGCCGGGTCGGAAATGGCCTTCACCCACGAGGCATTCCACATCTTCCAGATCCAGATCGTCAAGAAGCGCAATGCCGTGCCCGACAACCGCGATTACATCTATGAGCGGGAGGCGGAGCTGAGGGCCTTCGAGGGACGCCGCAGCCCGCTCGATCGCATCGCGGTCTGAGCGCCGGCCGCCGAAGGATCCTTGCTTGACGGTCTGCTTGACCGCCGTCTCCGCACGGCGCTAGAACCTGCACATGACCAAAATCGAGCAGTTCGGCGGCCGAGTGGCCGATGCCCCATCGGACAATTTCGTCTACCGCCTGCTGCCGCGGCCGGCCTGGCCGTATGCGCAGCTCGCGCGCTGGGACCGGCCGATCGGTTGGCAGCTGTTGATGTGGCCGTGCTTTTGGTCGGCGGCACTGGCAGCCAATGCGGCTGCGGACCTTGGCCTCTTCTCTTTCCGCCAGCTGCTCTGGCACCTGATCCTCTTCTTCGTAGGCTCCGTCGCCATGCGCGGCGCCGGCTGCACCTACAACGACCTGATCGACCACGAGATCGATATGGAAGTCGCCCGCACGCGGTCGCGGCCGCTGCCGTCCGGTCGTGTTTCGCGCTTCGAGGCAAAGGTGTTCCTGGCGATGCAGGCGCTCGTCGGGCTGCTCGTCCTCCTCCAGTTCAACCGCTTTGCGATCGGCCTCGGCATCCTGTCTCTGGCAACCGTTGCCGTATATCCTTTCGCCAAGCGGTTTACCGACTGGCCGCAATTCTTTCTCGGCCTTGCATTCTCCTGGGGCGGGCTGATGGGCTGGGCCGCGACGTTCGGCGGGCTGGCCTGGGCGCCTCTGTTTCTCTATGCGGGGGCCGTCGCCTGGACGATCGGATACGACACGATCTACGCCCACCAGGACAAGGAGGACGATGAGCTGATCGGGGTGCGATCGACGGCAAGGCTGTTCGGCGACAACACCAAGCCGTGGCTGGCTGGGCTTTACGGCGCAGCGCTTTTCTTGCTGCTGTTTGCCTACATTGCCGCCGGTGCCGGCTTCCTCGCCTATCTGGGTCTGGTCGCGGCCGCCGTGATGTTCGGCTGGCAGATCCTTGTTCTCGACATCCGCAATGCCGACCAGTGCCTGGCGCTGTTCAAGTCGAACACGCGTGTCGGCGCCACCATCTTCGTCGGCCTTCTTCTGTCCGTATTCGCATAACGAAAAAACCCGGCCATGGCCGGGTCTCTTTGCGGAAGCTCTGGAGCGAAGCCTCATTCAGCGCCGCGCAATGATTTCCTTGCCTTCGATCTTCATCGCGACACCCAGCTTGCCGGTGGTGCGGCGCACCAGGAAACGCGGGCGGCGGGCGGCGAAGTAGGAGTGGCGGCGGCGCTGCTTGACGCCGTCGGTGCGCACGTCGCCGATGTGCTTTTCAAGCGGCCGGGCGATACCGTCCGCCTCGACCATCAGCATCGGGATGCGGAAGGCTTCCGACCAGGAGCGCCAGTCTGCTGCGATATCGCAAAGGTCGTGCGCCACCAGCAGCGGAATGCAGAGTTCCGGATCGTCGTGGTGAAGTTCGAGCGTCACGGTGACTTCGCCGTCGCCGTGGTCGATAGCCCGGGCGGCAACGCCCTTGAAGGCTCTTGCGGGAAGCGCAAACGAGAGCGGCAGGCCGCTTCCGGGAAGGATCTTGCGCATCACTGCGCCGCGCTCGTCGATGGAGATTGTCACATCTCCTGATGTCTCGTCATGCAGCCGGTAGGTCACCTGCTGCGGAATACGAGACGGATCGATCCTCAATGTCGACCCTGCCCAGATGGGCTTCAGAACTGTCTTCGTCATCGGCTATGCTACCCTTGTTTTACCTGAGAGCCGTTTCCGGTATCTCCGCGGGACTTTTGTCCTCTGATGGCTGAAGGATAGGCGGCGCCCCTTCGTTACCGCTTAAAAATCGCGGTTAAGGAAGGCTTGCCTCGGTGGATGGTTACCGAATGGCCCCGCAGTTTGGGTTTCCGATGAGTGAATTTCGGGTCCGCGGTGGTTCATTGCCGCACGCAATGGGCGCAAAACCAGCCGAAATGTGCAGGATGGGATCAATCTCGTCCCGGGCCGCGGCGCAGTCTGTAGCCGCGCCGCGCGTCGACTAGGCGATCGGCGGCGCTTCTTTTTCGTCGCGTTCATAAAGCGGGTCCGTCTGGCCCGCGAGCCATTCCAAATCGGCACAGATTGCCCGGTTGGCGGTCTCCTCCATCTGTCGATAACGCGACAGCAGTTCGGCCCCGAAGGGCGTGAGACCGGCCCCTCCGCCGCTTTTTCCGCCATGTCGGGTAAACACGGAAGGCTCGCGGAACATCCGGTTAATCTCGTCGCACAGCAGCCAGGCGCGGCGATAGGACATGCCCATCGCAGCCCCGGCAGCGCGGATCGAGCCCAGGTCGGCGATCAGCCCCAGCAGTTGCGCCTTGCCAGGGCCCAGCCGCACGCCGTTCGCAAGGTCGATGCGGATCGTCGTCTTGAGCGGCGCGCTCACGGCAGCGACACCACCTTGCCCGGGTTCATGATGCCGGCCGGATCGAAGGCGCGCTTGATGCGGTACATCATTTCCATCTCGATCGGCGAGCGGATCTGCGCCAGCTCGTCGCGCTTCAGCTGGCCGATGCCGTGTTCTGCGGAAATCGAACCCCCTGCCTTGAGCACGATCGCGTGGACGATCGCGTTGATCTCGCGCCAGCGACCGAGGAACTCTGCCTTGTCGGCACCCACCGGCTGGGAGATGTTGTAGTGGATATTGCCGTCGCCCAGATGCCCGAAAGCGCAGATTCGCGCGCCCGGCATGGCCTCCAGCACGGCCTTCGCGGCCTCTTCCATGAAATCCGGGATCTTCGAGACGGGAACCGACACATCGTGCTTGATCGACCCGCCCTCCGGTTTCTGCGCATCCGACATGCTTTCGCGCATGTGCCAGAGCGCCTGTTCCTGCGCCACCGACGCGGCGATGACCGCATCCTGCACCAGTCCAGCCTCGAACCCCTTTTCGAGAAGCGACTGCACCATCACCTGCGCCGTCTCGGCCGAGTCGGAGGTGGAGATGTCGATCAGCGCGTACCACGGATGCGGGGTGGGCAGGGGATCGCGCACGCCGGCGATGTGGCGGGTGGTGAAATCGATGCCGATGCGCGGCATCAGCTCGAAACCCGTCAGCGCGCCGCCGCACAGATCGGAGGCGAGCCCGAACAGTTGCAGCGCGTCGTGCGGTGAGCGCAGGCCAGCAAAGGCGACCTGATGGCCGACCGGTCGTGGGAAGAGTTTCAGCACCGCGCCAGTGATGACGCCGAGTGTTCCCTCCGCGCCGATGAACAGGTCGCGAAGATCGTAACCCGTATTGTCTTTCTTAAGCTTTCGGAGCCCGTTCCAGATCTCGCCGGTCGGAAGCACCACCTCCAGGCCGAGGCAGAGATGGCGCATGTTGCCATAGGCGAGAACGGCGGTGCCGCCGGCATTGGTCGAGAGATTGCCGCCGATCCGGCATGACCCTTCCGAGCCGAGCGACAGCGGGAACAGCCGGTTGACAGCCTCGGCCGCCTTCTGCACGTCGGCGAGTATTGCGCCGCCGTCGGCCACCAGCACGTTGGCGACCGGATCGACCTCGCGAATGCGGTTCATCCGCTCCAGCGACAGGATGACGTCTTGCCCGGTGTCGCGCGGCGTCTGGCCGCCGACCAGCCCGGTATTGCCGGTCTGAGGCACGATCGGCGTGCCGGTGTCGCTGGCAAGCTTCATGATCGCCGCCACTTCTTCCGTCGAGCCGGGTTTCAACAGCAGCGACGAACGCCCCCTGTAGAGCCCGCGGTTTTCGACGAGCCGCGGCGCGAGGTCTGCCGGGTCGCGCAGCACGTGATTGTCGCCGACGATGGCGGCAAGGCGGTCGAGAAGCTCGGGCTTCGATTGCGCATGATCCATCGGCGTCCTCCTGCCTGCTGGTTTCTAGTCCCGTGGGGCGGCGGCGCGCGCCAGCCGGTCGTTGATCGCCTCGCCCAGCCCGTGGTCCGGGATGGCGGCGACGGCGATGCGGGTCGCGCCGCTCGCATCGGCCCGCTTGAGCGTGGCGAAAAGATTGGTGGCCGCCTCGGCGAGGTCGCCGGAGGGGCTGAGGTCGAAGATGGCGATTGCTTGGTCCACGCCGGCCAGGGGTTGCCCGCCGAACCGGATCAGCGCTTCGTCGGCCTGCGCCTCGGTGGCGTTGAGCCGCACCGCAGCGCCCGGCGCATAGTGGGAGGCAAGCATGCCCGGCGCCTCGATGGTCGCGGACGGACCGTCGGGCCGAAGGACCGCGATACCGCTCACCGCCTCGATCGCCTCGGCCGAAACGCCGCCCGGTCGCAGCAGCCGGATGCGCCCGTCATCGACCCGCACGATGGTCGATTCGACGCCCACCGGAGCGTCGCCGCCGTCGAGGATCAGCCGCAGCCGGTCGCCCAGGTCTTCCGCCACATGGGCAGCGCTGGTCGGACTGATCTTGCCCGACGTGTTGGCGCTCGGCGCCGCCAGCGGCCGATCGAAACGCGCAATGAGCAAGGCCGCAAAGCCCTTCGGGACGCGAATGCCGACGGTATCCAGTCCGGCCGTTGCCAGGCCATGGATGCCGCTGTCGTCGCGAACGGGCAGGATCAGGGTCAGCGGCCCGGGCCAGAACGCCTGCGCCAGCCTACGCGACAGGGGGTCGAACTGCGCATACCGTTCCGCCATGGCGAGGTTCGCCATGTGGCAGATCAAAGGGTTGAAACGTGGCCGCCCCTTTGTCTCGTAGATACGGGTAATAGCCGCAGGGTTGGTGGCGTCGGCCGCCAGCCCGTAGACCGTTTCCGTCGGGATGGCGACGGGATAGCCTTCGCCAAGCACCGCCAGCGCTTCCGCCAGGGCAGCCTCCGGGTCGAGCGCGATGTCGATGATGTGTGCCGTCATATCCGCCTGTGCATAGCGCGGAAGGGCGGCTGTTTAAAGGGATTTGATGATCTCGCGCACTGTTCGGTCGGGTGCGCCCAGCATCAGCACGTTCTTCATCGCCTGTTTCGGATCGCTGGTCTTGAAGAGCACTCCGTTCTTGCGGATCCGGCGCGAGATCTGCAGCGGTTCGCCCGGCTCGCTCTCGAGTGCGACGGCAAAATACATCCGCGCATAGCCCGCGTTGATATGCTCGAAGAACAGGTCCTCCTCGCCGATCTCGGAGAAGAAGTTGGCGATGTAGAAGGACCAGCTGACCCTTGCGTGCGGGGCGAAGGCCGTCTTGGCGGCGGTGACGTGGCAGTAGCCGAGGTGGGGACTGTCTTCCAGCGTGCGGTGGAAGACAATCTTCGGAAACTGGATGGCGCGATGCACCGAGTTGATCCGGCTATGGGTCATGTCGCCCGCGGTCTCGAGCATCTTGCCGGTCCGCTCGGCAACCTCGTCATAGCTGAGGTAGCGGCGTTCCTCGGCGTTCCAGACCGGCTTTGCCCGGGAGATCCGGCCGGTGCGCAGGAATTCCGAATGCGCCGGCGCCTTGCTGGACGCACTGGCGGAGGCCTGCGGCCGACGCGCATCATAGTAACGGAGCTTGCCAGTCGTCGCCATTACCTACCCCCTGGATCGCAACATTTTACGCCACAGCGCTTAACAAGCGGTTTCTTGCGGTGGCGCGGAAGCATCAGTCGAAGGGCGACCGGGGTGCCGTCGTCAATGCGGTCGCCGATGTCGCAATGTTGCCTATGCGACAGGAAAGCCCGGTGCTTATATCCATGCAAGCTCAAGGTGCCGCCTCACTAGGGAGGGCGGAGAATTGGGAAGCCGGCAGGCCTCGCGGCCCATCCGGCGCTGCCCCCGCAACGGTGGTGGAGTGCGAAAGCATGGCGAGAGCCACTGGGTAGAGCCACAACGGCCGCCTGGGAAGGTGCCATGCCGTCCCGCAAGGGACAGCTCCTGAGCCCGGAAACCAGCCTTGGACGACATATCGACCCGATCGCGGCGGGCGTTCGGAGCTTGTGGGACGGCCTTCGGCCGCAACGCATCTCCATGCCCCTCGCTGCAGAATGTGACGAGGAAGGCATATGGATATTCATAATCAGGTTCTGCGGCAGCTGAAAAACCGCCGTGAAGGCTTCAGTCTCGAGCAGCCCTTCTATATTGACGAGGACTATTACAAGCTCGACCTCGAAATGATCTGGTATCGCGACTGGCTGTTCATCGGCCATGACTGCGAGGTCGCAAAGCCCGGCAACTATGTCACCCTGCAGATCGGCGACTATCCGGTTCTCGTCATCCGCGGCCGCGACGGCGAGATCCGCGCCTTCCACAACACCTGCCGTCACCGCGGCCACCGGGTCTGCACCAAGGACAGTGGCTCGGCCGTGCGCCTCGTTTGTCCCTACCACCAGTGGACTTATCAGCAGGATGGCTCGCTGATGGCGGCCCGCCACATGGGCGAGAATTTTGACAAGAGCCAGTACGGTCTCAAGCCGGTGCATTGCCGCAGCGTCGCCGGCTACATCTTCATCTGCCTTGCCAAGGAGGCGCCGGATTTCGCCCCGGTCGAGGCAATGCTCCAGCCCTATATGGCGCCGCACCGCCTGTCGGAGGCCAAGGTCGCGCACCAGAACACCATCATCGAAAAGGGCAACTGGAAGCTTGTCTGGGAAAACAACCGGGAGTGCTACCACTGCGCCGGCAACCATCCGGAGCTCTGCCGCACCTATCCGGAAGCGCCGACCGCGACCGGCGTCCAGGGTGCCGGGGACGATCCGGTGATCGCCGAGCATTGGCGGCGTTGCGAAGCATCCGGCCTGCCGAGCACCTTCACCATGTCGCCGGACGGCCAGTACCGGGTCGCCCGCATGCCGCTGATCGAGGACGCCGAAAGCTACACGATGAGCGGCGTGCGTGCCGTTGGCCGTCCGCTGTCGGATGACGTGCAGATCTCGCATATCGGCACCATGCTGCTGTTCCACTATCCGTCCACCTGGAACCACCTGCTCGGCGACCATGCCATCTCCTTCCGCGTCACCCCGATCGGCCCGGAAGAAACAGCCGTCACGACCAAGTGGCTGGTTCACAAGGATGCCGTCGAAGGGGTGGATTACACAATCGAGGAACTGACCCATGTCTGGGACATGACCAACGACCAGGACCGCCAGATCGTCGAGGAAAACGCATTCGGGATCCGCTCGCCGGCCTATGAGCCGGGACCCTATTCGCCCGCCCACGAAGGCGGCGTCATGCAGTTCGTCGAATGGTATTCGAACTTCATGGTCAACCGCCTCCAGGGTGATCAGGCGAAGCTTTCGATCGTCGCCTGAGACCCCAAGCAAACCGACCCGGGACTTTTGTCCCGGGAACGAACCCCTGTGTTTCCCGTTTTTAGCTGAATGAAAACAAATAAGGGAAACACTCACATGACATCATTGCGTCTTCGTCTCACCACGGTCGCGACCGGTCTTGCGGTGACTTTCGCCAGCTTCCTGCCGGCCCAGGCAGCCATGCCGCTGCCCGCGGTTCCGCAGGTTTCGTCCGCACAGGGCATCACCGATGTCCAGTATCGCCGCCACGACGAGCGCAATCGTTTCGAGCGTCGCCGCTACGTCCGTGATCATCGTCGTGGCTGGTACAACGGCCATCGCGGCTACCGCGACCGTCGTCCCGGCTATCGCTATCACAACGGCCTGTGGTTCCCGCTCGCCGCCTTCGGCGCCGGCGCGATCATCGGCGGTGCGGTCGCATCCGACCGTGGTGGCTACAGCAGCCGGCACATTGCCTGGTGCGAAAGCCGTTACCGGACCTACCGCGCTTCGGACAACACCTACGTTGCAAGCGCCGGTGTTCGCCGCGCCTGTGCATCGCCCTATCGTTGATCTTTGATCCTCAGTCAGACGGGCGCCCATTCAGGGCGCCCGTTTCGCGTTAATGGCCGGTTCAGGAAGAAGATCCTAGGCTGGCCGCAATCTGCAGATCTGCGGGGAGGCGACATCCGTATCCTCCTGTCGCAGTCGGAGCAGACCTAGCTGTGTCCTTTGCGATGGAGATTTCATCATGTCGCTCATGTTCAAGAAGCTTGCCCTTGCCGCCGCGTCAGTCGCCGTTGTTCTCGGCACCATGGCGCCCGTACAGGCCATGCCACTTCCGCAAGCCCCTGCCGCCGACGCTGCCCGCTCGGACGTGACGCAGGTCCAGTACTATCGGGACTACGGCCCCCGTCGCGGCTATTATGGCCCCGGCCGCGGCTATTACGGTCCGCGCCCCGGTTACTACGGCCGCCCGGGGTATTACGGCGGCTATCAGGGCTATCGCTACCACCGCCCCGGCTACCGCTTCCATGAAGGCTACTGGTTCCCGCTCGCAGCGTTCGGCGCGGGAGCGATCATCGGTGGGGCCATTGCGGCGCCCCGCTATGTCGAGCCGGCCCCGGTCTATCGCCCGGCGCCCGTCTACCGCGCGGCCGGTCTCAACCCGCGCCATTACGAATGGTGTGCGGCGCGCTACCGGTCGTATGACGCAGGGTCGAACTCGTTCCAGCCCTATAGCGGGCCTCGGCAGGCCTGCGTCTCGCCCTACTATTGATGGCTTTCAGGCCGTCCGGTGAAAGCCGGGCGGCCTTTCTCAGAAGATCCCGGTGCGGCGCAACAGCCACCACGCGGCCGCCACCGAAAACACCATGAAACCCAGCGCATAGGCCGTGCCATGCGCCGTATGGGCAAATGGCAGCGCCTCCGTATTCATCCCGAAAAACCCGGTCACCAGCGAGGGCGGCAGCAGGAACGCCGTCATGATCGACAGGATGTAGAGATGGCGGTTGGTTTCTGACGACAGCTTGGAATCGATTTCCTCGTGCAGAAGCCGGGCCCGCTCCTGCAGCGCGTAAACGTCGTGATCGACGGCTTCGAGCCTGCCAATCAGCCGCCGCGAGACATCGTCGAAACCGTCCGGCATCTCCTCGTCGTCCGCCGCTGCCGCGCGCCTCATCAGGGTGAGGGCGGTGCGCAGATGCCGATGCAGCCGCACCACGGTGCGGCGCACGGGAGCCAGCCTGCGGCGCTCGTCCCGTGGCGCGTTTTCGTAGACATAGTCCTCGATCAGGTTCAGCTCTTCCGTGAACTCCATCACCAGCGTGATCATCGTGCGCTGGAACTCGGCCACCAGGGTCTCGAAAAGGTCGACCGGCCGGCGGTAGCGCGCCCCGTTCTTTTCCACCGCGGACCGGACCCGGTCCACGGAGCGCAGCGGCTGCAGTCTGGTGGTGATGATGATGTTTTCCGACACGAAGAAATGCAGCCAGCCGATATCGCGGGTGTCCTGGTCGAAGTCTCGCTGGAAATCGACCAGCGTCCCGTAAACGGTATGTTCGTCGAGCGTGAGGGCGGCATGCGTTTCGTGGGTCGTCAGCGCCGTGATCACCTCCGGCGACAGGTCATGCAGGCTTTCGAGAAAGCTTGCGACACGCATATCGGCGAGGTTGAGATGCAGCCAGAGAAACCCGTCCTGCGCTTCGAGGTCCGAGCGCGACGTCTCGGTCGGCAGCGCAAGACAGTGCTCCGGACCGGATTGGAAGCGATAGGCCCAGACGAGGCCGGGTATGGCGGGAGTTAGCGGCGGAACCGCAGCGGAATCAAGCATGATGACCACTCCTTATCGCCGTACTGTAACCGGAGTTCGACAAAATGCGGAAGTCCTCGACGGGGATGGGTGAAAGCGCCTGACGGGTCGACCCATCTGCGAGGCCAACCGGGTAGATCCGCTCCCGGCGACAACAGCGCGTTGACAGATCGGCTTACGTTTACGTAAAAAGCAGATGAGGAACGGATTGCGGTGGCCGGGAGCGGCCGCCTTGGAGGAGCACCATGTATCGCGCACCTGTGGAAGACATTGCCTTCACGCTCAAGCACGTGGCGGGCCTCGACGCCGCCCTGGAAATCGGCAGCTTCGGCGATCTCTCGGGCGATCTGGTCGATGCCATCCTGGAGGAAGCGGGCCGCTTCGCCAGCCAGGAGATGGCGCCGCTGGGCGAGATCGGCGACACCCAGGGCGCCCGCCTTGCCGATGGCAAGGTGACAACGCCGGACGGTTGGCCGCAGCTCTACCGCGACTGGCGGGAGGGCGGCTGGAACGGGCTGACCGCCCCCGAGGCATTCGGCGGCCAGAACCTGCCGCATATGCTCAACGTCGCGACGCTGGAGATGTGGAACTCCGCATCCATGGCCTTCGCGCTCGCGCCGACGCTGACCATGGGCGCGATCGAGGCCCTCGTGTCCCATGGCAGCGACGCGCTTAAAGCCGCCTATCTCGCCAACATGGTGTCGGGTGAATGGACCGGCACGATGAACCTGACCGAGCCGCATGCGGGCTCCGATCTCGGCGTCCTGAAAAGCCGCGCCGAGCCGGCCGGCGACGGCACCTACCGCATCTTCGGCCAGAAGATCTACATCACCTGGGGCGAGCACGATGCCGCAGACAACATCATCCATCTGGTCCTCGCGCGGCTTCCCGACGCGCCCGCCGGCACCCGCGGCATTTCGCTCTTCCTGGTCCCGAAACACCTCGTCAACGACGATGGGTCGCTTGGTGCCCGCAACGACGTGTTCTGCCACTCGATCGAGCATAAGCTTGGCATCCACGGCTCCCCAACCTGCACCATGATCTATGGCGATGGCCGCTTCGACCCGGCCGGAACGGATGGCAAGGGTGCGATCGGCTACCTGATCGGCGAGGAGAACAAGGGTCTCGCCTGCATGTTTACGATGATGAACAATGCCCGGCTCGCCGTCGGCATGCAGGGTGTCGCCGTTGCCGAAGCCGCCACCCAGAAGGCCGTCGCTTTCGCCCGTGAACGCACGCAGGGCAAGGCGCCCGAATGGGCCGGCGCGACGAAGCGCGAGGGCATGAGCCCGATCATCGAGCATCCCGATGTCGCCCGCATGCTGATGACCATGAAGGCCCTGACGCAAGGCTCGCGCGCCATCTGCTATGCCTGCGCCCACGCCACAGACATGTCGCATCACACGCAAGGCGAGGAGGCCCGCCAATGGGCCGAGCGCGCCGCTTTGCTGACGCCGATCGCCAAGTCTTTTGCCACCGACGCCGGCGTCGACGTCGCCTCGCTCGGCATCCAGGTTCATGGCGGCATGGGCTTCATCGAGGAGACCGGCGCTGCCCGGTACCTGCGCGACGCGCGAATCGCCCCGATCTACGAGGGCACCAACGGCATCCAGGCGATCGACCTCGTGCTGCGCAAGCTGCCGCTCTCCTCGGGTGGTCAGCTGGCGGGATACATCACCGAGCTGCGCGACATCGCCGATCGGGTGGCAGCCTCGAACGATCCGCAGTTCGGCGAAACGTCGGCCCGCCTGGGGCAGGCCCTGGATATGCTTGAAGAGGCGACGACATGGCTGCTCGAAGCGCAGGCGGGCGGCCGCGTCGCAGAAGCGCTTGCCGGCGCCACGCCCTACCAGCGCCTGTTCGGCCTGGTCCTGACCGGCGCCTATCTGGCCAAGGGTGCGCTTGTCGATGCGGGTGACGGTGGCACATCGCGGCGCGTCGCGCTGTGCCGGTTTGCCGCCGAAAACATGCTGGCCGAAACCGAAGCCTTGAAGGACCGCGTGACGCGGGGTGCCGCAAGCCTTCTTGCTGCCCATGCGGTTCTCGGCTGAAGGAGATCATCGTGAGCGACACCCACATCCTCGTCGAGCAGCCGGAAAACGGCAGCGGCATCCTCGTCATCCGCTTCAACCGGCCGGACAAGAAGAACGCCATCACCGAGCCCATGTATCACCGCATGACGGAGGCCCTGGTCGGGGCGAACCGCGACGATGCGGTCCGGGTCGTAGCTTTCCTGGGTACGGATGGCTGCTTTTCCGCCGGCAACGACATGGGTGATTTCCTCGCCTATGCGATGTCCGGCTCCGACGATGTGCCCGCCGCCGCCCGTTTCATCAAGGCGCTGGCGCTCGCCGAAAAGCCGCTGGTGGCGGGCATCGATGGCCTGGCGATCGGCATCGGCACGACGCTCAACCTCCATTGCGACATGACGATTGCCTCCAGCCGCAGCGTGTTCAGGACGCCGTTCGTCGACCTGGCGCTTGTCCCCGAAGCGGCATCAAGTCTGCTCGCCCCCCGTATCATGGGGCATCAGCGTGCCTTCGCCATGCTCGTCGCCGGCGAGGGCTTTTCGGCAAAGGCCGCTCTGGAGGCGGGCCTGATCTGGAAGATTGTGCCGCCGGAGACGGTCGAGGCGGAAACGCTGGCCGTGGCGCAAAGCCTCGCCGCCAAGCCGCCGCAGGCGCTGAAGATCGCCCGCAACCTGATGCGCGGCCCGCGCAACGAGGTTTTGGAACGGATCAACGAGGAGCTCGTCCATTTTTCTCTGCAGCTGAAGAGCGCCGAGGCCCGGGCGGCTTTCGAAGCCTTCATGCGCCGTTAACCGCTGCGGAAACGATTGTTGCCCGGCGGCCCGCATGGCCGCTTCCAGCAATGCTGTGGCAGGATTAGATGTTGGGAAAAGGAGACATGTCCATGCGCCACATCCTGTCCGGCCTTGCAATCCTGTTGGCCTCCGGCACCGCTGCCCTTGCGGGCGGGCTGACGGAGGCGCCGATCACGCTCATCCAGGGAAACACGATCACCAGGTCGGACGACCGTCCGGTCAGGCCGCAGCGCTATGTCTGCGTCGTCCCGCCGGCCCAGAGCGATAATCGCAGCAGCCCCTATGTCTGCCGTGCCCGCGAGGGCAGGGTAGGCGGCAGCTGCCGTTGCGATAACGTCGTTGGTTCGGGACGGCTCGACCTCGCCAACTAGGCCGGCCGCAAGAGAGCAAGCAGGCGCGTGCCTATTTCTCCAGCAGCGCCACCGCCTCCACGTGCGCCGACCAGAGGAACTGGTCGATCGGCACCACGGTCTTGACCCGGTATCCGCCGTCTACGAGGATGCGAAGATCGCGCGCCAGCGTCGCCGGATTGCAGCTGACGGCGGCAACCGACTTGATGGGCGACCGGGCCACTTCCTTTGCCAGCGCGTCCGCACCGGCCCGCGGCGGATCGAAGACCAGCCCGTCATAGAGCTTCAGCTCGGATGCCATCATCGGCCGGCGGAACAGGTCGCGCTTCTCGACCGTCACGGGCTTCAGTCCCTGCGTGTTGCGGGCCGCGTGGTCCAGTGCCTTCACCGACTTGTCGTCGCCTTCGACCGCATGCACCTTCGCCTTGCGGGCAAGCCGCAGCGCAAACGTGCCGGAACCGGCAAACAGGTCGATGACCCGCTTGGAGCGGGAAAGATGCGACAGCACCAGCTCGGCCATGGACTCTTCCGCCGGCACGGTCGCCTGGACGAAAGCGCCGGCGGGCGGCGAGACTTTCGTGCCGCCGAAATCGAGCAGCGGACGCTGCTGCTCGATCACCACCTCGCCGTTCACCGATAGCCTGGCGATGCCGCGCAGCGAAAGGACCGTTTCGGTGGCGGCCCGCCGCTGCTTGTCGTTGGGCGCCTTCAGCCCCTCGGCGGCGATGTCGAGGCCGGAGAGCGTTTCGAGAACCGCCACCCGGAAGACGTCCTGGCCCTGCGCCAGCGACCGGGCGATGGCGCGGATCGCGTCGAGGCGACCGACGATGCCCGGTGTCGTGATGGGACATTCCTCGACGGAGAAGATCTGGTTGGTCTCGGCGCGGTTGTAGCCGAGCAGCAGACCCTTGTCGGTCAGGCGCACGGAGAAGACCACGCGGCGACGCTCGCCGGGCCGGGCGATGACGAGCGGCGCCACCTCCGGCTCCAGCCCGCGGGATTTCAGCGCCTCCACGACGAGGTTGCGCTTGAAGGCGTGATAGGGCGTATCGGCAAGATGCTGCAGCACGCAGCCGCCGCACAGGTCGCCCTCATAACCGAAGTGCTTGCACGCTGGCGTGACGCGGTCGGGCGACAGGTTGGAGGTCGACATGACCGTGCCGTGGTCGCCGTTGCGGGCAATCGCGATCTTTTCTCCCGGCAGCGAAAACGGGACATAGACCGGAACGTTGTCGGCATGGGCGACGCCGTGCCCCTGGGCGCCAAGCGTTTCGATGGTAACGGTGACAGTGCTCATTGGGGCTTTCGTCCGGCCAGAAGAAATTCCTCGTTGCCGTCGCCGCCGGCGATCGGCGAGGGGATCATTCCGAGGCTTGTCCAGCCCATGTCCTCGCTCAGCCAGCGTTCGAGCTCGGCCGCCACGGCGGGCGCCGTTTCGGGCTCCTTGAGGAGACCCGCCTTGCTGATCGCATCGCGGCCGGCTTCGAACTGCGGCTTGACCAGGAGCACGCAATGGGCGCCGGGCTCTGCGAGCTCCAGCGCTGGCGCCAGCGCGAGCTTCAGCGAAATGAACGAGACGTCGGAGACGAGGAAGGTGATCTCCCGCTCGTCATAGTCTTCCGCCGTCAGATAGCGGGCGTTGAGACCCTCGATATTCGTGACCCTGGGACTGGCCACCAGCCGCGGGTGCAACTGGTCGTGGCCGACGTCGATCGCCGTCACATGCGCTGCCCCGCGCTTCAGGAGAACCTCCGTGAACCCACCGGTGGAGGCGCCGATGTCGAGACATTCGTGGCCCGTCGGGTCGAGCTCGAAATGATCGAGCGCCGCGACGAGCTTCAGCGCCGCGCGCGACACGTAATCCTGGGCCGGATCATTGATCGTGATGGCGGCGTTGAGCGGAAACGTCAGGCTGGGCTTGGTGACGACGCGACCGTTGACGGTCACGGTGCCACGCGAAATGGCATCTCGCGCCCGAGCGCGGCTCGCGACGAGATCGAGCGACACCAGAAGTTGGTCGAGGCGCTGGGGAGGGGAGGATGTGGACATGGCCAGTCAATGGCGCTCTTTGGCCTGCTGCGCAAGCTTTTTGTCCGGCCGGCAGTCTTCACCCGGGCCTGCGTCCATACTAGTCTGTCGGTGCATGGGGCGGGAGGATGACATGTTGCGACTGTGTTTGACGGCAGGCCTGCTTCTCGCGGCAACCGGCGCCTTGGCCAACGATACGATGGCCGAGCTGAAGACCGGCGGGCTCATCTACGTCCAGACCACGGACGTGACGATGGAAGAGGAGGCGCTCTTCATCTCCCGTGAGCAGGTTCTGGTCGATTACATCTTTCGCAATACCGGGGAAAAGGACGTCGAGTCGGTGATTGCCTTTCCGATGCCCGACATCACCGGCGAGATGGATGCCAATCTTGCGCTCAACGACTTCGAGACCGACAATTTTCTGAACTTTTCGGTCGTCCAGGACGGACAGCCGATCAAGCCCGCGCTGCAGCAGCGTGTCACCGCGGCGGGCATCGATCGCACCGACGAGCTGAGGGCGCTCAAGATTCCGCTTCTGCCCTACAGCGAAAAGACGCTTGCCGCGATGAATGCGCTGCCGGCCGAGGTCAAGACGGACCTGATCTCGAAGGGCCTTGCCTTTTCCGAGCGCTACGACGCCGGCAAAGGCTGGCAGGAAGAGCTGCGGCCGGCTTGGACGCTGCATTCGGCATTCTGGTGGAAGACCAAGTTTCCAGCCGGTAAGCCGGTGCATGTAAGGCACCGCTATCAGCCGAGCGTCGGCGGCACGGTCGCCATGACCTTCGTCCAGGATGGCAAGCCGGGCAACACCTTTAAGGACTATGCGGCCCGCTACTGCATCGACGACGCCTTCATGAAGACGGCGGCCAAGCTCGAGGCGGAGGCAGGCAAGTCCGGCCCCACCTATACGGAACAGTGGGTTTCCTACGTGCTGACCACCGGCGCCAACTGGGGCGGGCCGATCGGCCGGTTCTCGCTGACGATCGATAAGGGCGATCCGGACGATTATGTCAGCTTTTGCGGCAAGGGCGTTCGCAAGGTGGGCGAGACCACCTTCCAAATGACGGCCGAAAACTTCACGCCGGAAAAGGATCTCGATATCCTGTTCCTCGCCGCCGCCGACCAGTAAGCGGAAGCGGCGGCTAGGAACAGACGGGCCTAGCCGGCGGCGCCGACACCGATCTGCGGGTTGCCGAGCGCGCCGAACACGGCGGCAACGATCCCGGCACGGTCAAGCCCGGCCGCGGCGTACATGGCGTCGGGGCTCGCCTGCTCCATCCACACATCGGGCAACACCAGCGGCCGGATCTTCAGGCCCTGGTCGAGCAGGCCTTCCATGGCCATGAACTGCAACACCTGGCTTGCAAATCCGCCGACGGCGCCTTCTTCGACCGTGATCAGCACCTCGTGATGGCGGGCGAGCTGGCGGATCAGGTCATGGTCGAGGGGCTTTGCGAAGCGCGCATCCGCAACGGTCGTCGAAAGCCCGGCGGCATCGAGGTCTTCAGCGGCGAGCAGGCAATCCTTCAGGCGCGTCCCAAAGGAAAGGATAGCGACCTTGCTGCCCTGCTTCAGGACCCGGCCCTTGCCGATTTCCAGGATGCGGCCCCGCTCGGGAAGCTCGACGCCCACGCCTTCGCCGCGCGGATAGCGGAACGAGATCGGACCCTCGTCATAGGCAGAGGCCGTGCGCACCATGTGCTTCAGCTCCGCCTCGTCGGCGGCGGCCATCACCACCATGCCCGGAAGCGTGGCGAGAAACGTCGTGTCGAACGAGCCGGCGTGGGTCGGTCCATCGGCGCCGACGAAGCCGGCGCGGTCGATCGGAAAGCGCACCGGCAGCTTCTGGATCGCCACGTCGTGCACGACCTGGTCGTAGCCGCGCTGCAGGAAGGTCGAATAAAGCGCGCAGAACGGCTTGTAGCCCTCGGCGGCGAGGCCGGCGGCAAAGGTCACCGCATGCTGCTCGGCAATGCCGACGTCGAAGGTGCGGGAGGGAAACAGCCCCTGCATCTTGTCGAGGCCTGTGCCGTTCGGCATCGCAGCGGTGATGGCGACGATCTTGTCGTCGATCGTGGCTTCCTGCACCAGCGCATCGCCGAACACGCTCGTATAGCTCGGCGCGTTCGGCTTGGACTTGGCCTGCGTCCCGGTGACGACGTCGAACTTGTTGACGCCATGGTACTTGTCGGCGGCAGCCTCGGCGGGCGGGTAGCCCTTGCCCTTCTGGGTGACGACGTGGATCAGCACCGGGCCGCGCGCATTGTCGCGCACATTGCGCAGGACCGGCAGCAGGTGCTCGAACGAATGCCCGTCGATCGGGCCGATATGATAAAAGCCCATCTCTTCGAACATCGTGCCGCCCGTCACGTAGCCGCGCGCGTGTTCGACGGCCCGGGTGATGGCACGGTCGATAGACTTGCCGAGATAGCCGGTCAGCTTCTTGCCCAGGTCGCGCACGCCCATATAGGCGCGGCCGGAGGCAAGCCTCGCGAGATAGGCGCTCATGGCTCCGGTCGGCGGCGCGATCGACATGTCGTTGTCGTTGAGGATGACGATCAGCCGGGCATCGAGCGCGCCGGCATTGTTGAGCGCTTCATAGGCCATGCCGGCCGACATCGCCCCGTCGCCGATCACCGAGATCACATTGCGCTTGGAGCCGGACAGATCTGCCGCGACAGCCATGCCGAGGCCGGCAGAAATCGACGTCGAGGAGTGGGCCGCACCGAAGGGATCGTATTCGCTCTCGGCCCGGCGGGTGAAGCCCGAAAGCCCGTTCTCCTGGCGCAGCGTCCGGATCCGGTCGCGTCGGCCGGTCAGGATCTTGTGCGGATAGCATTGATGGCCGACATCGAAAATCAGCCGGTCGTCTGGCGTGTTGAACACCTTGTGGATGGCGATCGTGAGCTCCACCACACCGAGGCCGGCGCCCAGATGACCGCCCGTCTGGGAGACCGCGTCGATCATCTCGTCCCGCAGCTCGCGGGCGAACTGGGGCAGTTCGCGGTCGTCCACCTTGCGAAGGTCGGCTGGAAGCTTGACTTGGTCGAGCAGCGGCGTCGCGGGGAGAGATGTCACGGAAGCGGGGCCTTCTCTTTTTCTCGGCTGAAGCGCCTCTTCTCACAGATGAGAAGAAAACAGGCTTTTTCAAGTTTTCTGCGGCAAGGTTTCTAATCGATTTCAGCCGGCGGGCAAGGGGACAAACTCCGCCTCGTCCCCGAGCACGATCGTGAAGCGGGCCATAGCGCCAGGTAGTTTGCCCACGCGGATCTGCCTGGCAGAGATTGGGCTGGCCCGTTACAGCGTTTCCTGCTCGTCTGGATATCGTCCCAGGAAGCTGTCGAGGTCGGCCATAAGCGCAGGGAGATTGATCGTAACAATGGCCCAAACGGCGACGTCCAGAACATTTGAGTACTCATGGCGCAAGATATTGCCGAGGTTTCGTATGCCTCGCCAGTTATGATCTGGAAACAATTCCTCGGCTGACGGGCCGAGCTTGACGGCAGCCTCTGACAAGCGCGAAAGGCAGCGCTCTGAGGCGCCCTTGACCAACTGGTTGCTCTGGTAGGCGGAGAAATCCATACCCCTTGTGTAGTCGAGAACTGCTTGGCCATTCTCGACCATGTCCCGCAGGCGAATAAGAGGGCGCTTAGTAGGCTATAGCGCGATCGCGGTCTACGTTCCGCCGAAAACGCTCCTTGTTCATCGGCTCTGAGACGATATCCACGCTTCTGGCACCGGTAATACCGGCGATCAGCAAGCGCAGGTCTTCAATTGCACTGAAGTAGCCGAAGCCTGACTGGATCACCGGTTCCGCAAAGGCCACGAGGACATCGAGATCCGACCCCGGGGTCGCGTCTCCGCGGGCAACCGAGCCGAATATCGACACATGCTCAGCGCCGGCAGCGCGAAGCTGGTCTTCGTGCTCCCTCAGTTTTGCAATGACCAAGTCCTTGTCCATGCCGCCAATATAACCGCCCGAGCCCATCCGGTCGAGATCACTCCGATGCCGCATTCCTGAAGCTGTCGGTGCGTGCTTCGGCTACGCTTCAGGGCGGGAAATTCAGGTCTAAGAACCACATCCGTTAGGCAGTCGCCCGGATCGGAGCATTACGAGAACGTGAAACCGCTCATTCGCCGTCGAGTGGCTCGACACCTGCCGGATTGCCCGAGCGGTCGAGGCGGATCTTCTCGATCCGGCTTTCTGCCGCCGTCAGCAGTTTCTCGCAGTGCTTCTTCAAAGCTTCGCCGCGCTCGTAGATGGCGATCGATTCGTCGAGCGCCACGTCGCCGCGCTCCAGCCGGGCGACGATGCTTTCCAGCTCGGCCACGGCCTTTTCGAAGGAATAGCCGCTCACGTCGGCCGCGGACTGGCTCGCCCCGGTGCTGTCGGTCATTCCCTTATCCCCTCATCAGTCTGCAGATGTGCAGCCCGGCCGATTCGGCCAGGCCCTCGAGATCATAGCCGCCCTCGAGCAGGCTGACGACCCGGTTGCCGGCGTATTTCCCGGCAATTTCCATGACCCGCCCCGTCGCCCAGTCGAAGTCGTTGCCGACCAGGTTGATCTGCGCCAGCGGATCCCGGTGGTGGGCGTCGAAGCCCGCCGAGATGATGATGAAGTCGGGCCGGAAGTTTTCGAGCGCCGGCAGCACGCGCGACCGGAAGGCCTCGTGGAAGTGCTCGCTGCCCGTATCGGGGGACAGCGGGGCGTTGACGATGTTGTTCTTCGTGCCTGTCTCGTCCTTGGCGCCGGTGCCGGGATAGAGCGGCATCTGGTGGGTGGAGGTGAAAAGCACGGACGGATCGTTCCAGAAGATATCCTGCGTGCCGTTGCCGTGATGCACGTCCCAGTCGACGATCGCGACGCGCTCGACGCCATAGACCTTTTGCGCATGGCGGGCGGCGATCGCGGCATTGTTGAACAGGCAAAAACCCATCGCCTTGTTGCGCTCGGCATGGTGCCCGGGCGGTCGGCTCGCCACGAAGGCGTTGTCGACCCGCCCGGAAAGCACGTCGTCGACCGCGGCAAGTGCGCCGCCGACGGCCGTCAGCGCCACCTGCAGGCTCTTCGGGCTGACATAGGTGTCCGCCTCGATCTGCCGGATCGTGTCTTCCTCCGGGACCTCGCGCATGACGGCGCGCAGATGCTCTTCGGGGTGTGCCAGCAGCACCGCGTCCTCGTTGGCCTGCGGCGCCGGCTTGCGGTCCAGCTTTTCGAAATTCGGGTGCTGGAGGGCGATCGCCAGCGATCGCAGCCGGTCCGCCCGCTCGGGATGCCCGGGCGGCGTATTGTGTTCGAGGAAGATCTCGTGTTCGTACAGGCGCGTGGTCATGGAGAGCTGCCTCGTGGGGTGGCATCCGGCGGGTGATCTGGGACATGGCGCGGTGGTCGCTGCATTTCAAGCCGCATCTGCCGGCGCCGCCGGTTGTTTCGGTCGAAGGACTGGTCTTTAATGCAGGCAGCAAGCCAGAGGGCGACAGTGGTCAAGGACAAGGTCAAAGCACAGGAATTCAGGGTGCCGTTTCGCGACGTCGACCTCAACGGCGAAATGTTTCGCGCCGCCTATGTCGTGCGCGCCGAGGAGGCCGTCAGCGAATTCTGGCGCAGGCGCAGCGCTGGCAACGATCCTTGGTTCAACGTCGCCAAGGTCAGTTGCACCTTCCATGCGCCGCTGAAGCTTGGCGATCTCGTCCACACCCATGTGGGCGTCAGCAAGATTGGCGGAAAATCGGCCGGCTTCATCGTCCGCATGATGCGCGGCGACGAAGCCGTGGCGGAGGCGGAACTCGTCTGGACCACCCACGATCAGGCGACCCGCGAGCCCGTCGCGCTTCCGGAAGACCTGCGCGACTGGCTCTACCAGTTCCTCGACTAGGCCCGCTGCGGCAAAAGCGGGTAGCCCACCATCACGGCACGGCCGACCAGCGCCGCGATCACGGCCTTCAGAACATCGCCGGGGATGAACGCGACCGAGCCGAGAAACGCCTTGCTGAAGCCCAGCCCGGTCACCAGGGCAAGATAGGTGACCCCGAAGGCGTAGAGCACGATGACGCCGCCGAGCAGCGACGCCACGAAAAAGCCGATGCCCTGCATCAGCCCCGACTGCTGCGCCCGGACCAGCTTTTCACTGGCGAGGCCGGTCACGAAAGCGGCAGCCACCCAGCCGATCAGATAGCCGGTCGTCGGTGCGGCAAAGACGCCGAGGCCACCCCGTCCGCCCGACAGGACCGGCAGGCCGATCGCGGCCAGCAGCAGCACCAGCAGCACGGCGATCGTTCCCCGCTTGGCGCCGAGCACCACGCCGGCCGTCATCACGCCCAGCGACTGGGCGGTGATCGGCACGGGGATGAAGCCGAGGGTGATCGGCGGCAGAAGCCCGAGCACGACGATGATGGCGGTAAAGAGCGCGGCCAGGACAAGATCACGGGTGAGCATGATGGGCATATTCCTCAAAATCAACTTCGGCTAGTTCTGCCCTCGCAGGCCTCTGGCGTCAATCGCGGCGGCGATCTCGTCGGCGCTACCCAGGGTCAGGATGATCATCGGCACGGCCAGCGTCAGCATCCGCGGCTTTAGGCCGCGGGCATGGTGGGCGTCGCGGATGGCCTGCGTGCGCGCCAGCACTTCCGGCACGAACCGGATCACCAGTCCGACCGCAAGTCCGATATCGGCGGCCCTGACCAGCCCGATGCGCTCGAGCGGCATGGCAAGCCGGGTGATCTCTTCCATGAAGGCGGAAATGCCGGTGGTCGCGGTTACCGCTGCGGCAAGCAGCATCAGGCTTGTCAGCCTTAGCACGAACACTGCGGCCTCGATCGCGCTGTCGAACAGCAGCGTGAAAAGGCCGACGACGACGATGGTCAGCAGCACCGGCCGCAGTCTCTCAAAGGCCTCGCGCGGCGCAAGCCGCGGGAGAAGATAGACGGCAGCGCTGGCGACGCAGAACATCCCGAGCAGCGGAATGGAACGGGTGGCAAACAGCACGATGCTCGCGGTTGCCAGGCCGAGTAGCTTTGCCCGCGGCGGCATGCGGTGCAGGACGCTGCGTCCCTCGACGTAGAGCGTTCTCATGCGGATGCGATATCGCGGTAGTGCCGGATCACCTCCGCAGGCGCGCCATCGGCGGCGAGCCGGCCCTCGTGGAAGAGCAGCAGACGGTCGAAACCGGCAATCAGCTCCAGGTCGTGGCTGATGGCAATCACGGTCTCGTTGAGGCCCTGCATGGTCTCGACCACCAGCCGCCGGTTCTTGAGATCGAGCTGGTTGGTCGGTTCGTCCATGATCAGGATGGCAGGCTCCGTGACCATCACCGAGGCAAGCGCCGCCAGCTGCAGTTCGCCGCCGGACAGTTCATGCGAGCGCCGGTCCGCCAGATGGCCGATGCCGAAGCGCGACAGCACCGCATCCACCGCCGCCCGGACGTCCGGCTTGGCAAGTTTGCGCGCCTGCAGTCCAAGCGCGATATCCTCGCGCAGGATCGGCAGGATGATCTGGTTTTGCGGATTTTGGAAAATGAAGCCGGTCTGCCGGCGGGCGCTCTCGGTCTCCGTCGCCGTGTCGAACCCGTTGACGGTGACCCGACCTGCCGCCGGCGTCACCAGTCCGTTGATCATGCGGGCGAAGGTGGTCTTGCCCGAGCCGTTGAGGCCGATCACGCCGATCCGTCGCTCGCTCAGCGCAAGATCGAGCGGCTGCAGGACGGTTCGTCCTGCGTAGCGCGCCTCTGCCCGTTCGAACCTGATATCCAGACGAATCCCATCCATGCTGGCGTCTATAGACCGGATGCCTGCGCGGGGGAATGCGGAACTGAACGTGAACATTGCAACCGCAGCCGGCGCGGCCTAATCTCGCTGCATGGCGATTCTCATCCCCAACGAGCAGGCCCGGAAGATCTTCATCGAGCGGCAGCAGCTTGCCCGGCCGCCTGGCCGCATGCTGGACAAGGCGGGACTGCTGCAGCTGATCGACGATCTCGGTTTCGTCCAGGTGGACAGTATCGCGACGGTTGAACGCGCCCACCACATGATCCTGTTTTCGCGCAGCCAGACTTACCGGCGCAAGCACCTGACGACGCTTCTCGAAAAGGACCGCGACCTCTTCGAGCACTGGACGCATGATGCCTCGATCATCCCGGCCCGCTTTTTCCGCTACTGGAAGCACCGCTTCCGCCGCCGCGAACCGGTGATCGCCGAGCGCTGGAAGAAGTGGCACGGCGAGGATTTCGACGCGGCCTTCGAGGAAACCTTTCGCCACATCGCTCAGAACGGCGCGATCATGTCCCGCGACATGAAGGCGGAGGACCACAAGTCCGGCGGCTGGTGGAACTGGCACCCGAACAAGACGGCGCTCGAATATTTCTGGCACACCGGCAAGCTGTCGATTGCCGGCCGCACCAATTTCCAGAAGATCTACGACCTGACGGAACGGGTCATCCCAGCCGCCCATTTCGAGCCGGAGGTGACGCATGAGGAGTTTATCGACTGGGCCTGCCGCGCAGCTCTCGAACGGCTGGGCTTTGCCACGTCGGGAGAGATTGCCGCCTTTTGGGACCTGATCACGCCGGAGGAGGCCAAAGCCTGGGTGAGCGCCAGTCGCGGCGAGCTTGTCGAGGCCTTGATCGCAACGGCCGACGGCAGCAGACCGCGGCAGTCCTTTGCGTTTCAGGGTTTTCCGGGCAACCTCGGCGACATCCCTGATCCGCCGGCGCGCATCCGCGTCCTCAGCCCTTTCGATCCGTTGCTGCGCAACCGCGACCGGGCCGAAAGGCTCTTCAACTTTGCCTATCGCATTGAGGTCTTCGTGCCCGAGCCGAAGCGGCTCTACGGTTATTACGTCTTCCCGCTGATGGAAGGCGACCGGATGATCGGCCGCATCGATATGAAGGCCGACCGCAAGGCCGGCCGTCTCGACGTCAAGCGCCTGTGGCTCGAGGCGGGCGTGCGCGCCTCGGCCGGCCGGCTCGAACGCCTCGAGGCGGAACTGCTTCGGCTTGCCCGGTTCGCGGGGGTCGAAAAGATCTCCTACCAGAGCGGCTGGCGGGAGGAGTAGAACCCTTTGGGTTTGTGCCGGCTCGGGCAGGGGGGCATTCCGTTCGGGCCAATTGGCAGATGCCGCCCACGCCGCCCCACCGCCATGGATCCTCGGGCCAAGCCCAAGGATGACGTCGCGCGTGAGTAGAGAATGGCGGCGTGGGCAGGTCTCCGTCGCAGAAACCGCCCACGGCACCAGTGCAATCTCACCCGCGCCATTTCAAAAACACCGTCGCCAGCGGCGGGATCATCAGCGAAATCGAATGCGGCTTGCCGTGCGCGGGCTGTGTCTCCGACCAGACTTCCGTCTGGCCGAAATTCGACCCGCCATAGATCTCGGCATCCGTATTGAGAACGACCTCCCACCGGCCTTCCGACGGAACGCCGATACGGTAGCTTTGGCGCGGCACCGGCGTCATGTTGGAAATCACCAGCATCCGCGACGACCGATCCTGCGAACTGCGCAGCATGCCATAGACGGAATTCTCGGCATCGTCCGCCACCGCCCATTCGAACCCTTCGGGGTGAAGATCGCTGAACTGCAGGGCGGGCTCGTTGTTGTAGAGCGAGTTCAGATCGCGGATCAGTCTCTGCACGCCGGCATGGCCGGGTTGGTCGAGCAGGTCCCAGATGACCGAGCCGTCGTGGTTCCACTCCGTCTGCTGCCCGAGCTCGCAACCCATGAACAGCAGCTTCTTGCCGGGATGGCCCCACATGAAGCCGAAATAGGCGCGCAGATTGGCGAGTTTCTGCCATGCGTCGCCGGGCATCTTGCCGAGCAGCGACCCTTTCCCGTGCACCACTTCGTCATGGGAAATCGGCAGCATGAAGCGCTCGGAATAGGCGTAGATCATCCCGAACGTCAGGCCGCCATGATGGTATTTGCGGAACACCGGATCGTCCGACATGTAGTGCAGCGTGTCGTGCATCCAGCCCATGTTCCACTTGAAGTCGAAGCCGAGCCCGCCTTCCTCCGGCGGCTTGGTGACGCCCGGCCAGGCGGTCGATTCTTCGGCAACGGTAAAGGCATGCGGGCAGCGCTCGTGGACGATGCTGTTCAGATGCTTGAAGAACTCGACCGATTCCAGGTTTTCGCGGCCGCCGAACTGGTTGGGGATCCACTCGCCGGCTTCACGGCTGTAGTCGCGGTAAAGCATCGAGGCGACCGCATCCACCCGCAGCGCGTCGACATGGTAGTGCTCCAGCCATTCGAGCGCCGACGCGATCAGGAAGCCCTTCACCTCGTTGCGGCCAAGGTTGTAGATCAGTGTGTTCCAGTCCTTGTGAAAGCCCTCGCGGGGATCGGCGTGCTCGTAGAGCGCTGTGCCATCGAACTGGGCAAGACCCCAGACGTCGGTCGGAAAATGGGCCGGCACCCAGTCCAGGATGACGCCGATCTCTGCCTGGTGGCAGCGGTCGACGAAATAGGCGAAATCTTCCGGCGTGCCATAACGACCGGTCGGCGCAAACAGCCCGAGCGGCTGGTAGCCCCAGGACCCACCGAAAGGATGCTCCATGATCGGCAGCATCTCGATATGCGTAAAGCCGAGGCTCTTCACATAGGGAACCAGTCGCTGGCTGAGTTCCACCCAGTCGAGCGACCGGTTGCTTTCCTCCGGAATCCGTACCCAGGAGCCGAGGTGCACCTCGTAGACCGAAATCGCCTTTTCGCCGCTGCGAACGTCGCGGTGGCTGCGCATCCATTCGTCGTCATTCCAGCGGAACGGCCTGGAGGATGCGACGATCGAGGCCGTCGAGGGTGCGGCCTCGCTGGCGCGGGCGATCGGGTCGGCCTTCTGGGCAAGGACGGTCCCGTGTGCGTCGATCAGCTCGAACTTGTAGCGCTCGCCATGGGTGAGGCGGGGAATGAACAACTCCCATATGCCTGCCTGCTGGCGCAGCCGCATCGGGTGGCGGCGACCGTCCCAGGCGTTGAAATCGCCAACCACGGAAACGCGCCGCGCATTGGGTGCCCAGACGGCGAAGCGGACGCCGGGGACGCCGTCCACCTCCATCGGGATGGCGCCGAGCGTCCGTCCGAGGTCGTAATGCGTGCCTTGGCCGATCAGGTGCAGGTCGAGATCGCCAAGCAACGGACCGAAGCAATACGGATCCTCTGTCTCCTGCACGGCATCCGGCCATGTTATGCGGTAGAAATAGGGGGCCGTGCTCCCGGTCACGCCGGCAAACAGCCCGCCCTCGTGAATGGAATCCAGCTCGGCGAGTGGCCGGCCGGTCTCGGCCTCGATCACCTGCACGCCGATGGCTCCCGGCAGGAGAACGCGTACGACGACGAGATCGCCGTATTGATGGCGGCCGAGGATGGAAAAGGGATCGCCGTGGCGACCGTCCACCAAGGCCTGAAGCCCTTCCTGGACGGTACCGATCATCAGGTCCGAACGCTCATATCTCATGAAGCAGTCTCCAGAAGGCGGGATGCGATGGCCGAGAAACCGGCAAGCGGAAGAGGAAGCCAGTGCGGTCGGCTGCGAACCTCGTAGGCGATCTCGTAGGCCGCCTTTTCGAGCAGGAAGAGATCGAGGACGCGATCCCGCTCGCCTTCCGCGATGCGCAGATCGTCGGACACGGCCGTCGCCTCGAAGTAGGCGTCGAGGAAGGCCGGTTCGGCCATTGCGGTGAATCGGGCTACCAGCGCGTCGTGGCGCTCGTCGGCCACTTCGCTCACCAGTTCGCGATCGAGATCGGCTGAAGCGGCGAGGTAGCTCAGCGACCGCAGCAGGCCTGCAACGTCACGCAGCGGGTTGGTCTTGGCGCGGCGCTCGGTCAGATCGCGTGCGGGCTCGCCTTCGAAATCGATGATGTAGGCATCGCTTTCCGCGACCAGGATCTGGCCGAGATGGAAGTCGCCGTGGTTTCGCGTCATCAGCGTACCTTCGGCGGCGCTTGCAAAGCGGGAGGTCAGGTTGAGAAGCTCATCCTGCCGTTCCAGCAGCACGCGCGCCTCGGCGGCGGACGATTCCTTCAGCTCGCCCACCATGCGCTCCAGCATGGCGAGGCTGACGGAGATCTGGCCGCGGACCGCTTCGCTCCAGCGACGGGCGTCTTCCGCGGTTGCCCGCACCGGCCTGAAGTCCTCGTTTTCGGTCGGCTGTGCCAGCGCCACATGCAGCTCGCCGAGCCGCTTGCCGATCGTCGCGGCAAGATTGACCAGCGGCTTGAAATGCTCGTCCGCCGCTTCGCCTTCGAGGTTGTTGCCGATGATGTCGTCCATCGCGCGGCGCATGCCGCTCAGCATCCACGTCCAGGCATCGCCCTGGTTGCGGATCGCCTTCTGCACGATGATCATCGTGTAGCGATTGCCGTCGGTCGAGGTGCGGGCGACTTCGCCCAGCAGCTGCGCCGTATTCTGGTAGCCGACCTCGGTGAGGTAGCGTGTCATCTCCACTTCCGGATGTATGCCGGGGAAGATGTGGCGGATAAGCTTCACCATGGCGAGGTCGCCGACGATCAGCGAGCTGTTCGACTGCTCGGCAGAAAGCCAGTGCACCGTCAGGTCGTCGGTGATGGCGAGGCAATCCAGCTGGTCGGTGCCGATGAACTCGACAGTACCGGCCCGGCCAGAGATGACCGAACGCTCGCAAAGTCCCTTCAGCACGCCGCGGGCAAGCCCTTCCATGGCAAAGCCGTCGGTCAGGTAGCCCACACGGCGGCCGTGGCGCACGCGGGCGAGTGCCAGCTGCTGCGCCAGCGCGCTCGGCTGGGTTTCATCCCAGGCGACCGCGATCGGCAGCGAATAGGTATCGGTGCGACCGGCGATGTCCACTTCCAGTTCGGCAAGCAGGATGTTGTGGGCGAATGCGATCGGCGTGGTCGTGGTGATCCGGGCAGCATCGACAACCGCACCCTTGGCGCCGAACCAGCGGCGCTTGGCAAGGTAGGCCGGCAGGATTTCGTTCGACAAGGTTGCGGAAAGCCGCGGCTCGTCGGCCACTTCCTGCAGATCGCGGCGGATCACCATGGTCACCATGTCCTGTAGCTGCTCCGGCGGCGCCGTACGCCAGGCCGGACCATCGCTCTCGGCGCTGAGGTGGAACCAGAAGAAGCCGTAGGGCGCCAGCGTCAGCAGGTAGGTCAGCTGGCCGACCGGCGGGAAGGGGGACATGCCGGTGAGCTCGATCGGGATGCGTCCCTCGAACTGCGACAGGTCGAGTTCGACCGCCTGCGGCAGACGCGAGAGGTTGAAGACGCACAGAATCGTCTCGCCGTTGTACTCGCGCAGATAGGCGAGCATCTTGCGGTTGCCGGGCGTCAGGAAGCGCAACGAGCCCCGGCCGAAGGCGGTGTGCTTGTTGCGCAGCGCCAGCATCCGCCGGGTCCAGTTGAACAGCGAATGCGCGTCGGCGGTCTGTGCCTCCACGTTCACGGCTTCGTAGCCGTAGAGCGGATCCATGACCGGTGGCAGCACGAGGCGCGCCGGATCTGCCTTGGAGAAGCCGCCATTGCGGTCCGGAGACCACTGCATCGGCGTGCGCACGCCGTCGCGGTCGCCGAGATAGATGTTGTCGCCCATGCCGATTTCGTCGCCGTAGTAGAGAACCGGCGTGCCGGGCATCGACAGCAGAAGCCCGTTCATTAGCTCGATGCGGCGCCGGTCGCGCTCCATCAGGGGCGCCAAGCGGCGGCGGATACCGAGGTTGATACGCGCCCGACGGTCGGCGGCGTAGGTATTCCAGAGATAGTCGCGCTCTTCGTCGGTCACCATTTCGAGCGTCAGCTCGTCGTGGTTGCGCAGGAAGATGGCCCACTGACAATTCTCGGGGATCTCCGGGGTCTGGCGCATGATGTCGGTGATCGGGAAGCGGTCTTCCTTGGCGATCGCCATGTACATGCGCGGCATCAGCGGGAAGTGGAATGCCATGTTGCATTCGTCGCCGTCGCCGAAATATTCGCGCGTGTCTTCCGGCCACTGGTTGGCCTCGGCAAGCAGCATCTTGCCCGGGTGGCTCTCGTCCAGTGCGGCGCGGATTTTCTTCAGGATGTCATGCGTTTCCGCAAGGTTCTCGTTGTTGGTGCCTTCGCGCTCGATCAGGTAGGGGATGGCGTCGAGCCGGAACCCGTCAATGCCTGTATCGGCCCAGAACCGCATCACGACGAGCAGCTCCTCCAGGACCTTCGGATTGTCGAAGTTGAGGTCCGGTTGGTGCGAATAGAAGCGGTGCCAGTAGTAGGAGCCGGCGACCGGGTCCCAGGTCCAGTTGGATTTTTCCGTGTCGAGGAAGATGATCCGCGTCTCGGGGAATTTCTGGTCGGTGTCCGACCAGACGTAGAAATCCCGCTCCGGTGATCCGGCCGGCGCATTGCGCGCGGCCTGGAACCAAGGGTGCTGGTCGGAGGTGTGGTTGATGACCAGCTCGATGATGACGCGGATGCCACGCTCGTGCGCCGCGGCGACGAAAGCGCGGAAATCGTCCATCGTCCCGTAGTCCGGGCTGACATTGCCGTAGTCTGCAATGTCGTAGCCGTCGTCGCGGCGCGGCGATGGGAAGAAAGGCAGCAGCCAGATCGCGTTCGCGCCGAGCGAAGCGATGTGGTCGAGCTTTTCATGAAGCCCCTTGAAGTCTCCGATACCATCGCCATTGCTGTCGAAGAAAGACTTGATATGCAGCTGGTAGATGACTGCGTCCTTGTACCAGAGCGGATCGTTGTCCTTGTTTTCGACATCCTGTTCGACCTGACTGCGGCCAAGGGTCACCATGTTCATTCTTCAAATCTCCTTAGCGCACGCGCCAGATCAGAAACGGAAGGCCGTTCTGCGGGTCGAGCCGAATTCGTTGCATCTTGCCGGCAAGGCTGAAGCGGTTGCCGCCGACGAGGTCTTCCAGATCAAGCGCGCCATGGTCCGGGAGGTTCCATGACCACAGTGGAATTTCGACATCCGCTTCCTGCACGTTGTGCGGGTCGAGGTTGATGCCGATCAGCAGGACATTTTCGCGTCCCGGGCTGGCTTTCTCGAAGAACAGGATGTTGTCGTTCCAAGCTGTGAGCAGCTGCAGCCCGAGATGCGTGTGCAGTGCCGGGTTTTCGCGGCGGACGCGGTTAAGGAGCCCGATCTCGCCTTTGATATTGCCGGGGCGGTCGTTGTCCCAGGCACGGATTTCGTACTTCTCGGAGTCTGCATACTCCTTGCGCTTGGCGTCCGGTCGGCCTTCGCAGAGCTCGAACCCATTGTAGACGCCCCATAGGCCGGACAGCGTCGCGGCCAGCGCCGACCGGATCAGGTAGGCGGATCGGGGGGCGTTCTGCAGGAAGTCCGGGTTGATGTCGTGCGTGTTGACGAAGAAGTGCGGCCGGAAGAACTCCTTCGGCTCCTCTGTGGTGATCTCGCGCATGTACTGCTCCAGCTCCCACTTGGCGTTGCGCCAGGTGAAGTAGGTGTAGGACTGCGAAAAGCCGACCTTGGCCAGGCGGTACATCACCTTGGGCTTCGTAAAGGCTTCCGACAGGAAGACCACGTCGGGATGGCGCGAGCGGATGTCGCCGATCATCCATTCCCAGAACGGGAACGGCTTGGTGTGCGGATTGTCGACGCGAAACAGCTTGACGCCGTTGTCCACCCATTTCTGCACGATGTCGCGCAGTTCCACCCACAGGGACGGCACGGCGTCCTTGGCGTAGAAATCGACGTTAACGATATCCTCGTACTTCTTGGGCGGATTTTCCGCATAGCGGATGGTGCCGTCCGGCCTCCAGTCGAACCAGCCCGGGTGCTGCTTCAGCCACGGATGATCGGGGGAGGCCTGAATGGCGAGGTCGAGCGCCAGCTCCAGCCCATGCTTGCTTGCGGCATCGACCAGCCGTCTGAAATCGTCGAACGTGCCGAGTTCCGGATGGATGGCGTCATGACCGCCGTCTGGCGAGCCAATCGCGTAGGGGCTGCCCGGATCGTTAGGCCCGGCGCTCAGGCTGTTGTTGCGGCCCTTGCGGTTGGTCTTGCCGATCGGATGGATCGGCGTGAAGTAGAGGACGTCGAAGCCCATCTCTGCCACGCGCGGCAGCTGCGCGATGACATCGTCGAACGTGCCGTGGCGGTCTGGATCGCCGCTCTGCGACCGGGGGAATACGCAGTACCAGCTGGCAAAGGCGGCGGCCTTGCGTTCCGCGTCGACCGGGATCAGCGGCGAGCGCACGCGGTGCGGCCGCCGGTCGGCTAGCGCCATCAGCTCGGCCGTGTCGGCGGCAAGCAGCATCTCGGTACGCTGCGGGTCCTGAGCTGCGGTCACCGCCTCGGCGAGCGCGTCAAGACGCGTGCGGATCTCGCCATCGGCATGCTTGGCGGCGTCGACGATCAGCGCCAGGCCCTCCTGGAGCTCCAGCCTCAGGTCGAGCCTTGCATCGTGCTTCTTGGTCAGTTCGTAGCGGAAGATCTGGTAGGGGTTGCGCCAGGCTTCCACGGCAAACTCGTGCCGACCCATCCGGCGCAGGGTAAATTCGGCGCTCCAGCGGTCGTTGACCACCGGCTGCATGCGGGTTTCCTGCCATTCCGTTTCGTCGGCAGCCCGCCAAAGCAGAACCGCCGAAAGCGGATCGTGGCCGTCCCCGAAGACGTCTGCCTCGACCTTGACTGTTTCGCCCACCACGCGCTTCACCACGAAGCGGCCGTCATCGACGATCGGGGTGATCTTCTCGATCGCCAGGCGCGGCGCGGCGGCGGCGTCCGTCGCATCGCTGACCGGCACCGCATTGCGGATGACGGCGGACGCCTGTCCTTCAAAAATCCGCACCTCGCCGGGGTTGAGCTTCAGATGAGCGTCGAGTGTCTCGTCGAGAGAATCGAGCGAGGTCAGCGGCAGGAACCCGGCCGCCGCTTCGCGCACGACGTTGAAGGGCGCGCTGATGACGCGGCGCAGGTCGCGGTTCAGCACCACGACGCGAACCTTGCTGGACGCGCGAATATCTTCGGCGTCTGTCTGCAGCAGCGCCACGGCCGGCGTCTGGCTGGTGGAGATCACCTTCAGCGGCTGACGGCCGAAGCCGGCGGCGGTCTTGTTGGTGGCCGTGGTGATCTGTCGGATATCCGCGGAGATGTCGAATGAGCCCTGGTCGCGGAGCCCGCGCAGCCCGAGCCCGTCGCCGTGCAGCGGATCGAGCGGCGTGGCCGCCCCATATTCGAAGCCCATCGGGATCATCAGCCCGCTGGTAAAGGTGGACGCAAGCTTGAGGGCACGGATGGACCTGCGCTGCAAGACCTCGCAGCTGTCCGTGCCGTGTCCCAGGCGCTTGCTGAACGGCGCTTCCGGAAAAGCCACCTGGTAGCCGATCTCCCGCTGCACCTGGTACTCGTCCATGATCCAGCGTTCTTCGAGGTTCCACCAGGCAAGCGATGAAAAGCTGCCGTCGAAACCGGTTCCCGCCAGCGCCTTGCGATCGTCGAAGGCCGTGCCCGGCGTCCAGGCGAGAAACGCGGTGTCGGGCTTGGCGCTGCGGGTCGCCAGGATGAGGTCCTGCCACGCCTCGGCTGCGAGCTTGCCGATGCCGAGGCAGCGAAAGCCAGCAATCCCCAGCCCGGCCAGATGCGCCATGCGGGTGCGCCAGTCGTCGAGATGGCGGGCCTCGCCCATGAAATCGATCCGCCGGCTGGCGCTTTCCTGCGGCGCGATACGCGGATCGGCAACCACTGGTGAGGCATGATCTTCATCGACGGCGACCCGGTCGAGGACAAGGTCGAGCATCAGCTTGATGTCGCTCTCTGCCGCCGCCGAAACGAGCGACCGGAGACCGTCGTCCAGCGATGATCCGAGACCGTGTGCCGGGTCGAGTTCGTCGAACCGCCGGGTCACAAAGACGCTGGCATTCTGCCCGCGCAGAAAGAGCGGTGCCGTCAGCACCGTGTCGAAGCCGAGTTCCCGGGCGTGGGCGAAGACTTCGCGCCAGGCGTCGAGACCCTTCAGCATCAGCGGGTGCACGTAGTAGATCTGCGGCGGCACTTGCGTCAGCGAGCTCCGCGTGGGGAAGTGGGGGCGCGTGTTCATCGTTCTGCCTTGCCGTGGTTTTGGTGGGGTAACTGCCGGTCCGGTGCGCAGGTTCCGCCGAAACACCGTTTCGGGCGCATGTCGGTTGTGCTCAGGCCCTGGAATGCCAGAGCCGCTGCAGGGAGCCGCCGGCCCCCTCGATCGGGTCCGCGTGAGGAAGCGCAAGCGCGCCGATCGAGGCAAGCTGGCTGTCTGAAGGGGCTTCGGTGAGGATGTCGGCCTGCTGCCCGGGCGGGTAGGCGCCGATCACCAGGAAGTCGCGGCTTGCGTCGATTCGCTTGTGGCCTGTTCCTGCCGGTAGCACCAGGCAATCACCGGCGTTGACGCTGATCTCGCGGCCGGCCGGGCCGCCGATCAACAGACGCGCGCGCCCTTCGGCGATGCCGAGCACTTCGTGCCCGAGACTATGATAGTGATGATAGTCGAAGACACCGTTGCGCCAGAGGCCCTGCCAGCCGGCCTGCCTGAACAGGTGCTCGAAGGTTTCGACGGCCTGAGAGCCTTCGGGTACGGCCTGATGATAGATGATCACCGGCAATGTCGGGTTGTTGGGTACCCAGTCGCTCGGCGGAAACAGGACGGCTTCCACCGTCAGTTCCGTCTTCGACTGCGCGGCCTGTCCGTCCGGCGAGGTGATCTTGACGCTGCGGTCCACGGCGGCCTCCCTGCGATGCTGTCAAGGCATCAACGGGCTGGGCGCAGGCCGGTTCCGGTCTCGCGCCAAGGTTGCCGCGGTAAGGGGTCAGCAGATGACGGTTTGCGCGATCTTGATGCCGAAGCCTTCGAGGCCGACATAGTGGCGCTCGCTGCGGGTCAGGAGCTTGATCGAGGTGACGCCGAGATCCTTGAGGATCTGGGCGCCAAGCCCGATCTCCAGCCATTCGCTGTCGCGCATCTGGGCCTCTGCATGGCTCTCCATGCCCTGACCCTGGCGCAGCTTGCGGCCCGTGTCCGTCTGGCCGACGCCGACGGAGCCCTCTCGCAGGTAAATGATGACGCCGCGGCCTTCTTCCTCGATCTTGGCCATGTACCGGTCGATCGAACGGCTGGAGCCGAACACGTCCTGCGTGACGTTTTCCAGGTGCAGACGCACCGGGATGTCGACGCCGTCGCGGATATCGCCGAAAATCACAGCCACATGCTGCATCGGATCCCAGGGCAGGGAATAGGCGTGCACCTTCGCCTTGCCATGTCCGGTCTCGATGTCGAAG
Source organism: Hyphomicrobiales bacterium (assembly GCA_900469345.1). Taxonomy (GTDB): domain Bacteria; phylum Pseudomonadota; class Alphaproteobacteria; order Rhizobiales; family Rhizobiaceae; genus Neorhizobium. Next base: position 331,631 of record UBWZ01000008.1, read on the forward strand.
CTCGACTGCAGCTCGATCAGGGTTTCCTTGCGCTGGCGGTAGGCGATCAGGTCGGCCACGGAAAGCAGTTTGAGATTGTTCTTGATTGCAAAATCGCTGACCTGCGGGCCGCGCATCACGGTTCCGTCGTCGTTGACGAGTTCGCTGATGACGCCGATTGGCGGCAGGTTGGCGAGCCGGCAGAGGTCGACCGCAGCTTCCGTATGGCCCGAGCGCATCAGCACGCCGCCCTCGCGCGCGATCAGCGGAAAGATGTGGCCGGGCCGCACGAAATCGGCCGCGCCGGCATTCGGGTTGGCAAGGTTGCGCACCGTCAGCGTCCGGTCGTCCGCCGAGATCCCGGTCGTGGTGCCGTGCTTGAAATCCACGGTGACCGTGAAAGCGGTCGTGTGGGCGCTGTCGTTTTCCGCCACCATGGCGTTGAGGTTCAGCCGCTTGGCCTCTTCCCGCGGCATCGGCGCGCAGACGATGCCGGAGGTGTGGCGCACGATGAAGGCCATCTTGTCGGCCGTGCAATGAACGGCGGCAACGATCAGGTCGCCCTCGTTCTCGCGATCGTCGTCATCGGTGACGACAACGATTTCGCCGGCCTCGAAGGCCCGGATGGCGTCAACGACACGCTTCTGATCGTAGGGCATGGCTGTTTTCCTAGCGGGTTCGGCCGGTCTGGCCGCGGTCACGGAGATAATGGTCGGCGATCGCGCAGGCGACCATGGCTTCGCCGATCGGAACGGCGCGGATGCCGACGCAAGGGTCGTGACGACCCTTGGTGCGGACCTCGACATTGCGGCCATCCGCGTCGATCGACTGGCGTTCGGTAAGGATCGACGATGTCGGCTTGATCGCGAACCGTGCGACGATCGGCTGTCCCGTGGCGATGCCGCCGAGAATGCCGCCGGCATGGTTGGACAGGAAGATCGGCTTGCCGTCATTGCCCATCCGCATCTCGTCGGCATTGTCTTCGCCGGAAAGTTCCGCGGCGGCAAAGCCCTCGCCGATCTCGACGCCCTTGACGGCATTGATCGACATCAGCAGCGAGGCGATGTCCTGGTCGAGCTTGGCATAGACCGGCGCGCCGATGCCGGCCGGTACGCCCTCGGCCACCACTTCCACGACGGCGCCGATCGAAGAACCTGCCTTGCGGATGGAATCCAGATATTCTTCCCAGACGGGCACCATGGCCGGGTCGGGGCAGAAAAACGGGTTGCGAACGACCTCGGCCCAGTCCCAGTTGGCCCGGTCGATCCTGTGCTTGCCGATCTGCACCAGCGCGCCGCGCACCGTCAGGTCAGGCACGACTTTGCGGGCGATCGCGCCGGCCGCCACGCGGGCCGCCGTTTCGCGAGCCGACGACCGTCCGCCGCCGCGGTAGTCGCGAATTCCGTACTTCAGGTCGTAGGCGAAGTCCGCGTGCCCCGGCCGGTAGCTGCGGGCAATCTCGCCGTAATCCTTGGATCGCTGATCGGTGTTCTCGATCAGCATGGAGATCGGCGTGCCGGTCGAGATCATCGTCTCGCCGTCCGCATCCAGCATCACGCCGGACAGCACCTTGACGATATCGTCTTCGCGGCGCTGCGTCACGAAGCGCGACTGTCCGGGCTTGCGCTTGTCCATCCAGGCTTGGATTTCGGCGAGCGTGAATCGCAGTCCGGGCGGGCATCCGTCGATCACGCAGCCAAGCGCCGGGCCGTGGCTTTCGCCCCAGGTGGTGACGCGGAAAAGGTGACCGAAACTATTGTGCGACATCGACAACCGAACTGGTTCTGGCGGAGATCTTCTCCGTCATTTTCTGACGTCGCTGTCTTATGGAAAAGGCTGCCGGGCGACAAGTCCTTCTTGTCGGGCGACATCGTGCGGGTGGGTGAACACTGCGTTGCCGCCACCGACGATTACGCCGCAAGCCTGCTCCAGCCGCCAAGCGCTCTCTGGGTGAAATCGGCAAACGGCAGGGGCCGCGCAAACGCGTAGCCCTGCAGATGATCGCATCCGAGGTCGCGCAGCATGGCGGCATGCTGCATCGTCTCGACGCCCTCAGCCACCGTTTCGACGCCGAGCGATCGGGCGATTTCGATGATCGACCGAACCAGGGTGCGCTCCTGCGGCGAGGTGACGATCGGCATCACCAGCTGGCGATCGATCTTCAGCCGCTTCGGTTTCAGCTTCAGCAGCGACACGATGGAGGTATGGCCGGTGCCGAAATCGTCGATCTCGATATCGATCCCGAGCGCCTTGATATGCTCCAGGTTTTCCGAGACTGACTGCTCTCCCTCGTCGAGGAAGATGGATTCGACCAGCTCGAAGGAGATTTCGCCCGGCGCGATCTGCAGCGCGGTCAGCGCGGAAAGCAGCGATTCGTCGTGCAGGCGCCGCGACGAGACGTTGACCGAAACCTTCGGCATGACCAAGCCCTGCGCGATCCAGCGAAGCTTGTCGTTGAGGACCGTTTCGAGAACGATATGGTCGAGCGCCGCCGACACGTTCAGGTCTTCGGCGATCGTCAGGAACCGGTCGGGGGTGAGGATGCCAAGATGCGGATGGTTCCAGCGGATCAGCGCCTCGACGCCCGAAAACTCATTCGTCCGCGCATCGAATTGCGGCTGGTAGAAAGTGATGAATTCGCGCTGGTCGATGCCGGTCAGCAACTCGTCGGCGGTACGCTTGTGCGTGACGATTTCCGCCTGCAGGTTCTGCGTGAAGAACTCGTAACGGTTCCGCCCGAGGCTCTTGGCGCGATAGAGTGCGATGTCGGCGTTGACCAGCGTCCGGCGCGCATCGATCTGCAGGCCACTCGCCTGGGCGATGCCGATCGACACGCCGCAGCGGCAGGAGAAGCCCTCAAAGCTGATCGGCTGGTGGAATTCCGAAATGATCCGCTGGGCAAGCACAGCCATTTCGGCGGCACTTGAATTGCCGGTCGCCACGATGACGAATTCGTCTCCGCCGATCCGCGCCACCAGATCGCCTGCCCGGACGCTGCGGGTCAGGATGCGCGAGGCATGCACCAGCATCGCATCGCCGGCCGCATGACCGAGCGTGTCGTTGATCTGCTTGAAGCGGTCGAGATCGAGATGCAGAATCGAGAACTTCTGGCGCTCGTCTTCGCTGGACCGGGAGATCTGGTCGAGCTCCATGTCGAGCTTGCGGCGGTTGGACAGCATCGTCAGCGGATCGTGAAGGGCGTTGTGCTCGATCCGGCTCTTGGCCGCCTCGAGCTCCAGGTTCTTGGCGTCCGCCTCGTCTTTGGCTGTCTTCAGCTCGACGGTCATCAACGCGTCAAGGGTTGCATCGAAGGCGATGCCGATCAGCTTGCGGGCGCCGTTGCGATCGGTCTGCAGCTTGCCGAACGAGCGGATGTAGCGCAGCGTGCCGTCTGCCTGCGGAGCACGGATCAGCAGCGGCTCGTCCGTCCTGCCTCCGGCATAATTCGAGGACACCCTGATCGCCGTCTCACGGTCTTCCGGAAGCAGCAGGCTCAGCCATTGGTCGCGCTGAACGCTGCCGTCCGTATAGGCAATGCCGTAGAGCTGGCACATGCGCGCATCCCAGCGCTCCAGACCCGTTTCGAGGTCGACTTCCCAGATCCCGCATCCGTAGGAATCGAGCGCCAGGTCGAGCTTGTTGGACAGCTCCTCCAGCTCGTGTTCGCGGTGGGACAGCTCGTCGAGCGCCAGTTCCAGTTCGGCGTTCTTGATATCCGTGTTTTCCTTCGCGTCGCGCAGCGTCTGCGTCATCATCACGTCGGCGGTGACATCCCAGACGATGCCCGTGGTTCTGAGTTCGCCATCCGGCCCCTCGAAATGGGCGCCGGCCGAGCGCAGATAGCGACAGCCGGCCTCGGTGGTGATGCGGTAGATTTCAGAGCTGGTGCCGCCCGTGCACGTGCAGGTGAAGAAATGCGCTTCGGCGACGGCGCGGTCCTCGGGGATGACCGATTGCAGCCAGTCCGCCAGCCGGTTGTCGGAGGAGGTGGGCTGACCGTGCAGGCCCGCCGCCCGGTCGTCCCAGAACAGATACTGGCCGTCGCGGGTGACCTCCCATATGCCGATGTTGGAGGCTTCCATCGCCAGGTTGAAGCGTTGCGACAGCTCGAGCAGGTTCGTCTCGCGAGCCCGCAATTCCGCAATGATGTCGTTGCGCTGGGCGATCAGCGAGCTGACCATGAAGACCGGCGTCATGATGGCGAGCGCCGCCATCAGCAGAGCCATGCGGAACTGCAACTGCCCGGGTGGATCGAGATTCCAGCCGCCGCGCGGTGCCGCCAGCATGTACCAGCCGCCGCCCTTGACCGGTACCGACCATCTCAACGGTTGCGCCTGCTCGATCGTGTCATTGCCGAGGAAGGCCAGATTGTCCGGCCGGGCTGCGTCCCTCAGCGTCACCTCAAGACGATCGATATTGATCTGGCCCTGATTGAGGGCGGAGGAGGGCAGCGATTCGATGCCCGACGTATCGACAAGCGATTTCGCATCGACGACGACGGCGAGCGCACCCCAGACCGGGGAGTCCTCCTCCTCGGTCACGTGCACGGGCACGACCAGCGTCACGGCGCCATCCTGGGTCCCGGTGATCATCGTCGCACGGCTGCGGTCGCCGACGCGCGCGATGTCTGCCATCAGCTTCGAGCGATCGACGCCTGTCTGACCGTTTGGTGCCGGGTTGTCGCGGTCGATCGTCTTTTGCAGCACGAAGTCGGGTGCCACGGCGAAAAGCATGATGTCGGGCCGCGCATCGAGGTATCGCTGGGCCGCCCGCTCGATGAAGTCCGGTTGGAACCCGCCGTCCACCGAAAGCACGTGGGCCAGAAACTGGGCGGCAGAAAAGTGTCCCTCGATCCGCCGAGACATGCGCCGCGCCAGCATGCCGCCCGTGTCCTCAACCGAGGCCTTCAGCTCGCTCCGGTAGTGCTCCGTGTTGCGGACGTCCAGAGACACGGCGATCGCGGTAACGGCAAGGCCGATCAGGATGGCAGCAAGGAAGGGCAGGCGGCTCCGGTCGACGCGAAAGTGCGAAGGAAGCAAAAAGGGCAACGAGACTTTCAACGCGGGTACCTTTTCCCGTTAACTCCTGTGAAGCTTGGACACAACCCTAGAGATTGCGTGTTAATTTCCCATTGCCCGGGCACGCTCAATGTTAATGATGAGAATTTGGGGGAAATACTTTCATACTTGCAAAGCTATACGAGGGACTCCCGCGAAAGCTCGCATTTACGCTTGCTTAAGGTTAATAATCGGGTGACTAATAATACCGAAAATGTCATCACTGCGGGCGATTTTCGCCACATTCCGAGGGCTATCTCTGCATCGAAACAGCACACCACCGAACGATTCAAGGGCTCACACCATGCGTATCCTGATCGCCGCGTTACTCGCCACAGCCAGCATTTTCGCGCCGCTCAGCACGTTCGCGCAGAGTGCGGACGTCGAGGCGACGATCAAGGCGGTCGACGTGAAGTCGATGAGCCTGACCCTGGACGACGGCAAGACCTACAAGGTCCCGGAGGAATTCAACTTCGAGGGTCTGAAGGCTGGTGTGAAGGTGGTTGTGTTTTACACGATGGTGGACGGCAACCGCGTCGTCGACGACCTGCAGATCGTCCAGTAGTTGCGCTTTGTCCGACCCGGGCGGCCGCCTGCGCCGCTGAGCCTGTCCGCCTATGGCGGCAATTCCTGAATTTCAGTCGATCCAGTCCAGTCGGCCGGCGTCGGTGTCGATCGCCAGCACATAGTCCTGCGGGATGGGCAGTTCCGCCGCTTCGCTCGGGTCGGTGCCGCCAATCAGGCGAAACAGCGAGCGGATAACCCCGCCATGGCTGACGCTGATGGTCGGCCGGTCGAGCGATTGCAGCCAGGCGCCGATCCGCCAGCTCAGGATCTCGTAGCTTTCGGCAGCGCTTCCCGGCGGGATGAAGCTCCACTTGTCTGCGCCGCGGGCCGCAAGCCTTTCGGCTGCCACGCCCCGCAACTCCTTCAGCGTATGTCCTTCCCAGTCGCCGAAGGACACTTCCACGAGCCTGTCGTCGGTGCTGAAGGCGAGGGGATCGAGGCCCATCGTCTGCCGCAGGATCTGCATCGTCTCGCGGGTGCGCGACAGAGGGCTTGCGACGAACGCGAAATCGTCCGCCTTGCCCACCAGCCGCAGCATCGTCTCGCCGTTGCGGGCGGCCTGCCGCCGGCCCGTATCGTTGAGCGGAATGTCCTTCTGACCCTGCAGGCGACGCTGCGCGTTCCAGTCGGTCTGGCCGTGGCGAATCACATAATGCAGCACGGCAATCCGCCCCCGGTGTCAGTCCTTGATGACGGAGATATCCGGCGCGTCCACGGCCTTCATGCCGACGACGTGGTAGCCGCTGTCGGCGTGGTGCACCTCGCCGGTGACGGACCGCGAAAGGTCGGACAGCATGTAGAGGCCGACATCGCCGACTTCCTCGATGGTGACCGTCCGGCGCAGCGGCGCGTTATACTCGTTCCACTTGAGGATGTAGCGGAAGTCACCGATGCCGGAGGCGGCCAAGGTCTTGATCGGGCCTGCGGAAATGGCGTTGACGCGGATGTTCTTCGGGCCGAGGTCGACCGCCAGATACTTGACGCTTGCTTCCAGCGCTGCCTTGGCGACGCCCATGACGTTGTAGTTCGGCATGACCTTTTCCGCACCGTAGTAGGTGAGCGTCAGCATCGAGCCGCCATCGGTCATCAGCTTTTCCGCGCGGCGCGCCGCCGACGTGAACGAGTAGACCGAGATCTGCATCGTCTTCGTGAAATTGTCGGGCGTCGTGTCGATGTACCGGCCGGTCAGCTCGTCCTTGTCGGAAAAGCCGATCGCATGCACGAAGAAATCGATCTTGCCCCAGTGGTTCTCGATGTTCTTGAACACCTCGTCCACCGTCGCCTCGTCGGATACATCGCAATGGCCGGCCATGAAGGCGCCGATTTCCTGCGCCAGCGGCTCGACCCGCTTCTTCAGGGCGTCGCCCTGATAGGTCAATGCGATCTCCCCGCCTTGGCTGTGAATGGCCTTGGCAATGCCCCAAGCGATGGAGCGATTGTTGGCGACACCCATGATGATGCCGCGTTTGCCTGCCATGAGGCCGGAAGCCTGAACCATTCTTTGTCCCCTGACTTTGGATGAACGATGCCTATGGCATAGGCAGCCAGCCTGTTCAAGCTGGCCAAGATCATCTCATGTAAGCGCTGGTAACAAAGGGTGCTCGGCTGTGGAAGCTGTCACATGCCCGTCATCTTGCGTTCGGGCGCTGGTTTCAGAGAAACAGGCCCTGACGCATATGGCGCATCAGGTCGGTTACCTTGGGATCGGGTTTCTCCCAAAGCAGGATACGCAGTTCGACGATCAGGTCGCCGCGCGTGCCGCCGCCGGTGTGCAGCCCAAGCCCCTCGATGCGCAGTGTCTGGTCGGATCCCGACCAGGCCGGGACCGCGACCTGCCGTGGTCCGTCCGGCGTATCCACCGATACCTCTGTGCCGAGTACGGCGTCCTCGAGCGAGACCGGCAGGACGGTATGGATATCGAAGCCGTCGACTCGATATTGCGGTTCCCGCGCCAGCCTCAGATTGACGAGCAGGTCGCCGGTCTTCATGTTCGGCACCTTCAGGCCCTGGCCCTTCAGTCGCAGGACCTGGCCTTCCGTCATGCCGCGTTCGAGCGGAACACGCACGTCCCGCTCGTCGGGAAGCTTCACGTGCACGGCAGTCTGATGCAGCAGGTCGTCGACCGTCACGGTGGCCGCGACCGAGATGTCGGGCGCCTTTTCGGGTGCGGCATTGGTGCCGCGAATGCGGCGCACCAGCGATGCGATGAGATCGACCGCGAGTACCGGCAGCGGCTTGGTCTCGACGCTGTCCGGGTCGGCGGGCTCGCTCGCCGCAGCGTCTTCGGCAGCGTGCTCCGATGCCTTCTTCGCGTCCGCGGCGCGCGGCTGCTCCTCGGCCTTGGCCTGTGTCTGCGGGTCAGCGCCGAAAATGCGCTCGATCATGTCTTCGGCAGGTTCGCCGGCGCCGGCTGTCGCGCCGGACGCGCTGCCCTTGGGGGAGGGACCTGCGGCGGCCGGTCCCTGCGTCTCGGCCTGGTTCTGCGCTGCGGCCTGGGCGTTGGACTGGGCACGGCGCGCATTGGCCCGGGCGAGTTCTTCCATGATCTTTTCGGCATTGGCTTTCGCAGCCTTGGCGCGTTCGGCCGCCTGCCTTGCGCTTTCGCGCTTTTCCATGATCGTCTGCTGCATGTCGGACGCCCGGTCATAGCGCTTGCGACGCTCCGGGTCCTTCAACAGTTCGTAGGCCTGGCCCACTTCCGCGAAGCGGTCGCCGGCCATCGGGTCGTCCTGATTGTGGTCGGGATGGATGCTCTTGGCCTTGGTGCGAAAGGCCGCCTTGATCTCGTTGACGCCCGCATTGCGCTGAACGCCGAGAAGGGAATAGGGATCGCGCATGAAGGGACCACCGATGAAGCTCTGGGCGGTGGGTCCCCGCTCATACTTGGACCCCCGTTTGTCGACACAACTCTCTCGGCCTCGCGCTGGTTCCTCATGCACCCGCGCAGGGTCGAAACACTGGCTGAAGGCTAGGTCGAACTGCTGAATCAGTGGTTACGGGCGAAGGTCTGGCGATCGGAAGGGTTAATCAACCCTTACTATTGGCGGTCGAAGGCCGTCAGCATCCAGTCGCCGGTATTGCCGAGGCACGCCTGGCCCGAAAACATGGCGATACCTTCGTAGGAATGGCGCGTCGTCGTAAACGCCCGGCAGACGTGACCCTGTGCCTTGTCTTCGCGGATCGAGGAGACAACGCCTGCACTTCCCGTTGCCGTATTGGCCCAGGGCAGGGGAGAGTTGGCGGTCTTGCTGAGGTCCGCCGAGGTCACGGCGTTGCGGACGGTCACTTCGTCGGAGACGGCAGCGCCCGGACTAGGCTTGCTCTGCACGGCGCCCGTCGAGATCCGGTCCACCTTCTCGCCGCCGAAAAGGTCCATGCTGCTGGTGCAGCCGGTCAGCGAAACTGCGGAAACGGCAGCCGCCGCAAGGGCAAGGCTGCGGATGCACGATGGCTTTGTGAGGCGCTGCGACTTTTTTACTAGTACCACCTGGCGTCCTGTCTGGTAAGAATCCCGGGCAAGCGGAAATCACACTGGGAGTATTTTAGACAATATGTCTGTAACCGGGTTAACAAGCCGTGACTTTACCGAGCAGAGCGAGCCGTTCGGCCTCTTCGGCGAGTGGCTGAAGGATGCCGAAGGCAGCGAGACCAACGATCCGAATGCGGTGGCTTTGGCAACTGTTGACGAGCATGGTCTTCCCAATGTTCGCATGGTCCTGCTGAAAGGTTATGACGAGCGTGGTTTCGTGTTCTTCACGAATTTCGAGAGCCAGAAGGGAAACGAAATCCTCGGCCAGAAAAAGGCAGCCATGTGCTTTCACTGGAAGTCTTTGCGCCGCCAGGTCCGGCTGCGGGGCGAGGTAGAGGTCGTCAGCGACGCCGAGGCCGACGAATATTATGCGACCCGGCCCCGTGGCAGCCGAATCGGCGCCTGGGCGTCGAAACAGTCCCGGCCGCTGGAAGGGCGCTTTGCACTGGAGAAAGCCGTTGCCGAATATACGGCGCGCTTTGCCATCGGCGACATTCCGCGCCCGCCGCACTGGAGCGGCTTCCGCCTCCGTCCGCTGACGATCGAGTTCTGGCACGACCGGCCGTTCCGGCTGCACGACCGCATGGAATTTCGCCGCGAGACACCGGAAGGCGACTGGAACAAGGTGCGGATGTACCCCTGAGGCCGGCGGTTATCGACCGAGCCTGAAGGGAATGCCCGAGGCGAGCGCGGACACGTAGCGGGCGCGCTGGAAGTAACCGTTGAGCGAGATGCGCGGCAGTGCCGTCAGCCTATTGAGATCCTCGGCCTGCAGCGTGCCCGGCCGCGTGGTCACCCCCACCGTCAGCCCGAGTTCGGCAGCGGCAGTCTGGTCTCTGGCGCAGATCGCCTGCGACGTCCCGTAGGGATAGGCGATCGCGACCGGCCGCTTTCCCGTCAGATCCTCGAGGTAGCCGGCCGACTGCTGTATTTCCAGCCGCGCTTCCTGCGGCGGGAGGCGGCTGATGGCGCGGTGGCTGACCGTATGCGCCCCGAGCGACGCGAGCGGATGGGCGGCAAGCGCCCTGAGGTCGTCCGGGGCCATGGTGAGCTCTGCAGTCAGAGCCAGAGGATCGATCCCGTGCTGGCGCGCCAGCGCATCGATGCGGGCAATCGCAGCCGCCTCGTCGGGCCCGCACGTCACGAACGGCACGAACCGCTCGAAGCCGGACAGTTTTTCAAGCACCGAGCGAAGGGAGAGGGTCTCGACGCCCGCGCCGAAATCGAAGCTTATCTCGCGCGCCCTCCCGAGGATCAGCGCCAGGGTCTCCCACCACAGCGAATGGGTGCGCTCCGCAAAACCCTGGGCGACGAACACCGTGAACGGCACGCCGTGAGCGGCAAACACCGGCAGCGCGTGCTCAGCATTGTTGCGATAGGCATCGTCCAGCGTGAAGGCTGCAAAAGGACGTGCGGCGGGCATGGCAAGCCGCTCCGCGACGTCTGCGAGCGGCACGAACTCGTAGCCGTCGGATGCCAGCTGCCGGATCGCGACCGAGAGGAACTCGGGCGTCACCTCCAGATGCCGGTTCGGCTCGAAAGCGCGCGCGACATGCGGCCGGACGTGGTGCAGGGTAAAGATGGCGCCGCGCCCGCGCGCCCGGCGCATCAGCCGGGCATCGGCTATGGCAGCCGAAAGCTGCAGCCCGCCGGCCATGGCCCGACGCCGCACGTCCCGCCGCACGAAGGCCTGTAGCTCTGCTCTTCCAATCCCCACGTTGAACAAGCCCGCTGAACCCGATGGACGCGACCCTACGCGCCAGCGGTTAAGCCTTGTTGAATCGGTGGTTGTGTTAAGTCACGGGCGCCCCGTCCAACCTTCTGATCTGAAACCTGCATTGGCTCCGTCGCTGGGCTCATTGCGCTCAGTCGGGCCGAATGCTTTGCGGTAGCGGTTCAAAATCTCGAACAACTCGCCGGTGTCGACGTGTTTCATGGTTGGAACCGTCAATTGAAAGACGCGGGGTGGCTCCTGTTCACTGGCTGGGTCTTGTGTCTGCACGTCGAGGTCATGCAGGGTCAGATGTATCCATCTGACGCTTCCGTACTCGCCCGCAAGAATGATGTCGGAGACCGACGTCCAGGGCAGGCGGGTCGGCATGGCCTTCGGCATCCCATATGCCTTCGCTGGAAATGACCAGAGCCGTCTCGTCGACGCGTTGCCGACGAAAAAATATAGCCGCTAAAGCAAGGATCAGCAGAACACCCAGCGAGAGCCCCGGCTGGAAAATCGGCGTCCCGATGAGTTTCGTCGCCAGGATTTGTACCAGCCAGGCTAGGACTTGGGAAACCACGACAATGCTCGAGGCGACAGCAAGATGGATAGTCAACAATGACCGAGTAAACCGAAGTTCCGGATACTCCTCCGGCGCGGACGTAGCCATATCGCTTGCTTCCGGTTTAACCTTCGCGTTGAGATATGCTCAGGACGTCAATTAACGGTTACTTCGGCATCTCCCGGGAGGCTTGGCGGCCGGCGGCATCGTCACGCCTTGGTGCCGCCCACCGTAACCTGGTCCATGCGCAGATGGGGCTGGCCGACGCCGACCGGCACCCACTGGCCGCCTTTGCCGCAATTGCCGATGCCGGTGTCGAGCTTCATGTCGTTGCCGACCATCGAAACCCGCTTCATTGCATCGGGACCGTTGCCGATCAGCATGGCGCCCTTGATGGCCGGGCCGATCTTGCCGTTTTCGATCATATAGGCTTCGGTGCAGCCGAACACGAACTTGCCCGAGGTGATGTCTACCTGGCCGCCGCCGAACGAGACGGCATAGATGCCCTTTTTCACCGAGGCGATGATCTCCTCCTGGCTCTTGTCGCCGGACAGCATGTAGGTGTTGGTCATCCGCGGCATGGGCACGCTCGAATAGCCCTGGCGACGGCCGTTGCCGGTCGGCTTCATGCCCATCAGCCGGGCGTTCTGCCGGTCCTGCATGTAGCCGACCAGTTTTCCGTTCTCGATCAGCACGTTGTAGGCAGATGGCGTGCCTTCGTCGTCGATCGTCAGAGAGCCGCGGCGGTTGTCGATCGTGCCGTCATCGACGACCGTGACGCCCGGTGCGGCCACCATCTCGCCGAGCAGGCCTGCAAAGGCCGAGGTCTTCTTGCGGTTGAAGTCGCCTTCCAGCCCGTGGCCGACCGCCTCGTGCAGCATCACGCCCGGCCAGCCATTGCTCAGCACGACGTCCATCGTGCCGGCCGGCGCATCGACCGCCGTCAGGTTGACGAGCGCCTGGCGCAACGCCTCGTCGGCGCCCGTCTGCCAGTTGCCGTCGGTGACGAAATCGCCGAACCCGATCCGCCCGCCCGTTCCGAACGAGCCGGATTCCTGCCGGTCGCCGTCACCGACCACGACGGAAATGTTGATCCGCGTCATCGGCCGGATGTCCTGTACCCGGTGCCCGTCGGCGCGCAGGATGTCCACCACCTGCCAGCTGGCGGAAATCGTCGCCGTCACCTGGCGGACCTTGTCGTCCTTGTTGCGCAGATAGGCGTCGATGTCGGCCAGAAGCTTCGCCTTCGCCTCGAAGCTCGGGCTGCCGATCGGGTTTTCGTCGCCGTAGTATTTCGTGTTGGTGCGCTGCGGGGCGGCGGCATAGGAGCCCGAATAACCCGAGGTCACGGCGCGCACGGCATCGGAGGCGCGCGACAGGGCCGCGGCCGACAGCTCGCCCGCATGGGCATAACCGACGGCTTCGCCGGCAACCGCGCGCAGCCCGAACCCCTGGTCGGTGTTGAAGGAGCCGCCCTTCAGGCGGCCGTTGTCGAAGGTCAGCGATTCCGACTGCGCATGCTCCAGGAACAGTTCGCCGTCGTCGGCGCCCGACAGCGCCTCCGAAAGGATGGAACGCAGCCTGGCCTCGTCGCAGTCGAACAGGTTCAAGAGATCGGTGTTCATGAAGACTCCTTGGGCGCCGGCCGCCTGTGCCGGATCATGTCGCGACCGATGTAGGTCTGCCCGGGCGCCGAAGCAACCCTCTAGCCCTGGACGGGCCGGCTGCGCAGATAGGCCTGGATCTCCTCCGGCATGCCGTCGCGCGGCAGCGTGTTGAAGGTGGCGTCGCCGCTGAAGATCATGAACGACCGCGGTCGTTCCCAGACCTCGGTGACGTCGTGCCAGCTGAGCCGGGCCTGGCCGCGGTCGGAGCGGATCTCCAGGCCCTCGGCGTCCATGGCGATGTCTGCGTGTTTCAGGGTGAGCGCCTGGTAGCGACCGAGCGCATTGCGGTGGTGGCTGCGCCACAGCACCGCGACGAAGATCGGTGGCACGAGCGCGACGGCGAGCATCACGCCGGCAATCCAGCCAGCCTCGCCCCAGATCAGGAAATAGATCGATGCGGCCACCATCGCCACCGACATGAACCACATTATCCTCTGCTCGATGAGCGCCCGTCGCCGGATGAAGGTACGCACGGCGTCGCGCACCATGTCCTCGTCATAGCGAACCGTGAAGATGTGGCGGCCTTGCAGCTCCATCAGGGCAGGGCGTCGTAGCCTTCGCCAAAGCCGGTGAGCTCGATCGGAATGCCCACGCGGTCCTGGTCGGCGGATTCACGCAGCGCAAAGACGGCGCTCTTGCCGGCCCGCAGGATGCGCATCAGCTCCTCGTCGATTTCCACTTCCACGTAGCAGCCCTCCGAGAAGCAGCGGGTGAAATAGGCGCGGCCGATATTGCTGTTGTCGACATAGAGCTCCATGCCGTCCTTGAGCAGCACGCCCAGCGGCGCCAGGATGCGCAGGATCCTTGCCTTGCGGTCCGCCGTCTTCAGGACCACCACGGAAAGCCCGACCTCGGGCCGGTCCTCGGCGATCACGTTCTGCATCAGCGCGCATTGGTCGGCGGAGGCACCGGCCGGCCGGTCGCAGATGATCGACCAGGCGCCGTGGCTTTCCTTCACATTCCCGGGCGGCTGGCCGGGCTGGCCTGGCTGCGGCACGGGCTGGAGGTTTTCTCCGGTCTTCGGGGCAGGCTTCGCTGGCGCCGGCTGTGGGGAAGCCTGCGTCGGGTTGGGAGTCGGCCGCGGCCCCGGCTGCTGCGCCATGGCAGGAAGCGATAGGGCCCCCGCAAGCATCAGAGCAAGGCAGGCGGTAGAACGGTGGGGACGACCCATGGAAACCTCGGATGGACGAATCGGTGCGCCATTCTTGTCGCTGGGGAGGCGAATTGAAAGCCCCGCCGTCTTCCCAGTGGACTGCGGCGAAAATGGGACTTGTGGATAGAGCCGAAGCGGCGATCGGTGGAAGGCTGCTCGGCGATCGGGTCTGCCGGTTCGGCTTTTGTGCCTTAGGCCACGGAAAACAAGGGAAAATGGGGCCTGCGGGCTGTCTGGCAGTCTACCGGCGGTGCGCCGCTTGCTACCCATGTTTTAGCGTGGAGCAAAATGCCGCATGAGGCTTAAGTCGCGGATATTGCGGCGGCCTGCAAACTGTGATTGAAGCAGAGGCTAGAGCTTGGATTCTGCGTCGGGTCCGATGGAGCTTGGACGCTTGGGGAGAAACGTCGTGATAAAGAGGGCTTCCGCAGCCTTGACTGCGCTAATCTGTCTGTTCTGTGCATCCACGAGCTTTGCGGACCAGCCGCGCCCGTGGCAGATGGACCTGCAGGCGGCCGCGTCGCCGATCATGCACCAGATCCGCTGGTTCGAACATTATTCGCTTTGGTTCGTCGTGCCCGTCACCCTCTTGGTGCTGGCGCTTCTGATCGTCGTCGGCGTGAAGTTCCGCGCCAGCGTCCATCCGGTGGCATCCAGAACCAGCCACAACACCACGATCGAGATCCTCTGGACCATCGGTCCGGTACTGGTCCTGTTCTTCCTGGCGATCCCGTCCTTCAACCTTTTGAACGCCCAGCTGCAGCTGCCGGATGCGGACATCACGGTCAAGGCGACGGCAACCCAGTGGCAGTGGAACTACGAGTATGAGGGTGGCGCCACGCCGGTTGCCTTCGACAGCTACATGCTGAAGGACCAGGACCGCGCCGGCGCCGGCAAGGCTGACCTGGCGCGCTATCCGCGCCTCCTCGCCGTCGACAACGAAATGGTCCTGCCGGTCGGCAAGACCGTGCGCATGCTGGTGACGGCCGCACCGACCGACGTCATTCACGCCTTCGCCATGCCCGCTTTCGGCGTCAAGATCGACGCCGTTCCGGGTCGCCTGAACGAAACCTGGTTCAAGGCGGACACCGAGGGCATGTATTACGGACAGTGTTCCGAGCTCTGCGGCAAGGACCACTCCTTCATGCCGATCGCGATCCGGATCGTCTCCGAAGAAAAATACACGGCATGGCTTGCCCAGGCGGCGAACGACCTGCCGGGTGCCAACAAGGCCTTGATGGCCGCGACCGACCGGCCCGCCGACAATCTCGCCGTCGCCGCGAACGTTTCGAACTAAGGAGGAGCGAGGACAATGGCTGGACATTCTGCTCACGACGATCACGCTCATGCCCGCACCTCTCACGACGATGCGCATGCCCATGACGATCACCATCATTCACACACGCCGGGCTTTGCCGCCCGCTGGCTGTTCTCGACCAACCACAAGGACATCGGCACGCTCTACCTGATCTTCGCGATCATGGCGGGACTGGTCGGCGGCCTTCTGTCGGTCGCCATGCGCATGGAGCTTCAGGAGCCTGGCATCCAGATCTTCCACGGCCTCGCCTCGATGGTCTACGGCTACGAAGGCGATGCGGCGATCGATGCCGGCAAGCACATGTACAACGTCTTCACCACGGCCCACGCCCTGGTAATGATCTTCTTCATGGTCATGCCGGCCATGATCGGCGGTTTCGCCAACTGGATGGTGCCGATCATGATTGGCGCCCCGGACATGGCCTTCCCGCGCCTCAACAACATCTCGTTCTGGCTGATCGTGCCGGCCTTTATCCTGCTCATCCTGTCCATGTTCGTGGAAGGCCCGGCAGGCGCCTATGGCGCGGGTGGCGGCTGGACCATGTATCCGCCGCTGTCGACCGTCGGCCACCCCGGCCCGGCAGTCGATCTGGCGATCTTCGCGCTCCACATTGCCGGTGCCTCGTCGATCCTTGGCGCCATCAACTTCATCACCACCATCTTGAACATGCGCGCTCCCGGCATGACCCTGCACAAGATGCCGCTGTTTGCCTGGTCGGTTCTGGTCACCGCCTTCCTGCTGCTGCTGTCTCTGCCGGTTCTGGCCGGTGCCATCACCATGGTCCTGACGGACCGCAACTTCGGCACCACCTTCTTTGCACCTGAAGGCGGCGGCGATCCGATCCTCTACCAGCACCTGTTCTGGTTCTTCGGTCACCCGGAAGTCTACATCCTGATCCTGCCCGGCTTCGGCATCGTTAGCCACATCGTTTCGACCTTCTCCAAGAAGCCGGTCTTCGGTTATCTCGGCATGGCCTATGCCATGGTCGCGATCGGCGCGGTCGGCTTCATCGTCTGGGCCCACCACATGTATACGGTCGGCCTGTCGCTGGACGCGCAGCGCTACTTCGTCTTCGCAACCATGGTCATCGCGGTGCCCACCGGCATCAAGATCTTCTCGTGGATCGCGACCATGTGGGGCGGCTCGATCTCGTTCCGCACCCCGATGATCTGGGCGATCGGCTTCATCTTCCTGTTCACGGTCGGTGGCGTCACCGGCGTGCAGCTCGCAAATGCCGGTCTCGACCGCTCGCTGCACGACACCTATTACGTCGTGGCCCACTTCCACTACGTGCTGTCGCTTGGCGCCGTCTTCGCGATCTTCGCCGCCTGGTACTACTGGTTCCCGAAGATGTTCGGCTACATGTACTCCGAAGCAATCGGCAACCTGCATTTCTGGGTGATGTTCATCGGCGTGAACCTCGTGTTCTTCCCGCAGCACTTCCTAGGTCTTGCCGGCATGCCGCGCCGCTACATCGACTATCCGGATGCGTTCGCAGGCTGGAACTACGTCTCGTCGATCGGCTCCTACATCTCCTTCGTCGGCGTGCTGATCTTCCTCTACGGCGTCTGGGAAGCCTTCGCCAAGAAGCGCGTCGCCGGCGACAATCCCTGGGGCGAAGGCGCAACCACGCTCGAGTGGCAGCTTTCCTCGCCGCCGCCCTATCACCAGTGGGAGCAGCTGCCGCGCATCCGCTAACGGCAGCAGGTACAGGGAGGTGGCGCCAGAGCGCCATCTCCGCAAGAATTTTAGGACAGGTTCATGACGGTAATCGACAATCACGACGCTCTCGGCACGGAGACCGGCTTCAGCCTTTCCGAAGCGAATGCACGTGATTATTTCGAACTGCTGAAACCCCGCGTCATGTCGCTGGTGGTCTTCACGGCCTTTGCCGGCCTCGTGCTCGCGCCCGGCCACGTCAATCCCATTCTCGCCGCCGTCTCCATCCTGTGCATCGCTGTCGGGGCAGGCGCCTCGGGCGCGCTTAACATGTGGTACGACGCCGATATCGACGCCGTCATGACCCGCACGGCCAAGCGGCCCATCCCCGACGGGCGCGTTCAGCCGCAGGAGGCGCTCGCCTTCGGCCTGACGCTTTCGGTGTTCTCGGTTGCGATCCTCGGCCTCGCGGTCAACTGGTTTGCGGCGGGCCTGCTCGCCTTCACCATCTTCTTCTACGCCGTCGTCTACACCATGTGGCTGAAGCGCTCGACGCCGCAGAACATCGTCATCGGCGGTGCTTCCGGCGCCTTCCCGCCGATGATCGGCTGGGCCTGCGTCACCGGCGGCGTGTCGCTCGACAGCGTGCTTCTTTTCCTGATCATCTTTCTCTGGACCCCGGCCCACTTCTGGGCGCTCGCGCTTTTCAAGATGCGCGATTACGGATCGGTCGGCGTTCCGATGATGCCGAACGTGGCAGGCGAAGCCTCCACCAAGAACCAGATGATCGTCTACGCGGTGCTGACCGCCGTCATTGGCGTCGGCCCGAGCTTGACCGGCCTTGCGAGCCCCGCCTACGGCGTCTTTGCAGCCGTCCTCGGCGCCATCTTCGTACTCTGTTCCATCTCCGTCCGGCGCATGCCGGAGGGCGATGCGAAGATGTTGCCGGCCAAGAAGATGTTCGCCTATTCGGTCTTCTATCTGTTTGCGATCTTTTCGGCGCTGCTGGCCGATCGCGTGGCGGCCGGTTTTGCCGGTCTGCTGGGAGGCTTGCTGTGATCGATACTGTCAAGGTCAGCGAAGCGCAGAGGAAGTCGAGGCGCAACCGCAACATCGCGCTCGGTCTCGTACTCGCGGCGCTCGTGGTGATGTTCTACCTCATCACGCTGGCGAAAATCGGCGGATACTGGAACTAGGAGCGCTGATGTCCGAACTTGGTCACCACGGTCAGGCCGCAAGCGGCCCAGCGAAGCGGGTCAGCAACACCGCCATCTTCGGCGGCTGCGTCGTGTTCGTCATCGGCATGGTCGGCATGGCCTATGCGTCCGTTCCGCTCTACCGTCTGTTCTGTCAGGTGACCGGCTATAACGGCACCACCCAGCGCACGGAACAGTATGCCTCGACCGTGCTCGACAAGCGCGTCCAGGTCACCTTCGACGCCAATATCTCGCCGCAGCTGAACTGGGCGTTCAAGCCGGCCAAGTCGGTGGATCCCAAGATCGGCGAGACCATGCAGATCGAGTATACGGCGACCAACCGCTCGCCCTATCCGACCACCGGTCAGGCCGTCTTCAACGTCACGCCCATGGAAGCGGCCGTCTACTTCAACAAGGTGGAATGCTTCTGCTTTACCGAGCAGACGCTGAAGCCGGGCGAAACCGTCAAGATGCCGGTGGTCTTCTATCTCGATCCGGAGATGGCCACGGCGGAAGAGACGAAGAACATCAAGACGATTACCTTGTCCTACAGCTTTTATCCGAGCCAGCCGGCCAAGCCGGTCGCGGCTCTGCCGACTGGCACGAACGCGACCGACAAGAAACTTTAAGAGGACCGCCGGCAACGGCGGAGAGGCATTCACGGGGGATTCTGACATGGCCGACGCGCATCAGAAAAATCACGACTACCATATCATCGATCCGAGCCCATGGCCGATCCTGGCGTCCATCGGCGCCTTCGTCATCACCTTCGGTGGCGTCGGCTTCATGCGCTATATCCGTGGCGGCGAGTTCCACATCTTCGGGATGAACCTTGCCACGCCGTGGATCTTCTTCATCGGCCTCGCGATCATCATCTACACGATGATCGGCTGGTGGTCGGACACGATCAAGGAAGGCCGCTCCGGCGCCCATACCCGCGTCGTCGCGCTGCACCTTCGCTATGGCATGATCATGTTCATCGCCTCCGAGGTGATGTTCTTCGTGGCCTGGTTCTGGGCGTTCTTCGACGCCAGCCTGTTTGCCAACGAAGCGATCCAGGCCTCGCGCGTCCAGGCGCTGGGTGGCCAGTGGCCGCCGAAGGGTATCGAGGTGCTCGACCCCTGGCACCTGCCGATCTACAACACGGTCATCCTGCTGCTGTCCGGCACCTGCGTCACCTGGGCCCACCACGCGCTGCTTCACAATGACCGCAAAGGCCTCGTCACCGGCCTCGCGCTCACCGTCGCGCTGGGTGTCCTGTTCTCCTGCGTCCAGGCCTACGAATACGCGCATGCGCCGTTCGAGTTCGCGAACTCCATCTATGGCGCCACCTTCTTCATGGCGACGGGCTTCCATGGCTTCCACGTTCTGATCGGCACCATCTTCCTGCTGGTCTGCCTGATCCGCGCGATGAACGGCGGCTTCACCCAGACCCACCACTTCGGTTTCGAGGCGGCTGCCTGGTACTGGCACTTCGTCGACGTGGTCTGGCTCTTCCTGTTCTTCGCGATCTACATCTGGGGTGGCTGGGGCGCCCCTCTGGCGGCCGGCTGATACGCGCCGACCGAGCAGACAAGTTGACGGGGGCGGCGCGAGCCGCCCTTTTGCTTTCACCAGACAGGCATGATCGATGACCAAAGCCGCTCCCGACAGTGATCGCCGGACCTCCCGATCGGGCAGCCGCCTGAAGACGGCCGCGACGGCGCTCGTCGTGTTGATTGCGCTCGGCATCCTCCTGTCGCTCGGCACCTGGCAGGTCGAACGCCTGCACTGGAAGGAAGGGCTGCTCGCCGACATCGCCGAGCGGCGCGCGGCGGAGCCCGTACCGCTGGCCGCCGTCGAGGCCATGCAGGCCACGGGCGCCGATCTGGAATACCGCCGCGTCTCGGTCACCGGCAGTTTCGATCACACCCGGGAGCGGCATTTCTTTTCCACATTCGAAGGCCAGACCGGCTTTTACGTCTACACCCCGATGACGCTTGCGGATGGCCGCATCCTCTTCGTCAACCGTGGCTTCGTCCCCTTCGACCTGAAGCCGGCGGAAAAGCGTGCCGCCGGCGAGGTGGCCGGCGAGCAGACGGTGACCGGCTATGTGCGCCTGCCGCTTGCCGGCAAACCGTCCTCGCTGGTCCCGGACAACGATGTGCCGAAGAACATCTTCTACTGGAAGGACCTGTGGACGATGGCGTCGAGCACCGGGCTCGATCGATCGGCGATCGTTCCGCTGTTCGTGGATGTCGATGCCTCCGTCCAGAACCCCGGCGGCTGGCCGCGCGGCGGGGTGACGCAGTTCGATCTCCCCAACAGTCACCTGCAATACGCCTTCACGTGGTATGGCCTGGCGGCGGCGCTCGTCGCGGTCGTGGGCGTGGCATGGCGGCGCCGCGGCCGCGACCGGCGCGCATAGGTCGCGCCACATTTTTCTTGGCGCGGCGGGTGCGGCTCGCCTATATGGGGGCCGGACGCCTGCCAGCGTGAATGACAGATGGCCAGCGTGAATGACAGATGGAAAGCCGATGAACCTCCAGGTGACAAGACCACCCCTGAGCATCCGCCTGTGCGGCCCGCGCGGCTTCTGCGCGGGCGTCGATCGTGCCATCCAGATCGTCGTTCTGGCGCTGAAGGCCTATGGCGCGCCGGTCTACGTCCGCCACGAGATCGTCCACAATCGCTATGTCGTCGAGGGGCTTGAAGCCAAGGGCGCTGTCTTCGTCGAGGAGCTCGACGAGATCCCGGCCGAGCATCGTGCCCAGCCGGTGGTGTTCTCGGCCCATGGCGTGCCGAAATCCGTGCCGGAAGACGCGGTCTCCCGCAGCCTGTTCTATCTCGATGCGACCTGCCCGCTGGTCTCCAAGGTCCACAAGCAGGCCATGCGCCATCAGCGTCTCGGTCGCCACGTGGTGCTGATCGGCCATGCCGGCCATCCGGAAGTCATCGGCACGATGGGCCAGCTGCCGCCGGGCGCTGTGTCGCTGGTGGAAACCGTCGACGATGTCGATCGCTACGAGCCTGCCGATCCGGACAATCTCGGCTACGTCACCCAGACGACGCTGTCGGTGGACGATACCGCAGGGGTGATCGCCAGGCTGCAGCAGCGCTTCCCCAACCTCACCGCGCCTGCGGCAGACTCGATCTGCTATGCGACGACCAACCGCCAGGAGGCGGTCAAGCAGGCGGCACCCGGCTGCGACCTCTTCATCATCGTCGGGGCCCCGAATTCCTCCAATTCCAAGCGGCTGGTCGAAGTGGCCTTGCGGGCTGGCGCCAAGCGGTCGCTGCTGGTTCAGCGTGCAGACGAACTGGACTGGGCCGATATCGGCGCGATCGGCACGCTCGGTCTTTCGGCCGGCGCCTCTGCGCCTGAAGTGATCGTCGACGAGATCATCGCCGCCTTCAAGGAACGCTTCGATGCCCGCATCGACCTTGCCGTCACGACGGAAGAAAACGAGAATTTCCTCGTCAACCGCGAGCTGCGCGGCGTGCCCCTGACGGCCGAGGACATGGCCTGGGTGAACGGGTAGAAGCGCCACCGGCACAGCCCTCGGCTCACCCCCCTCTGCCCTGCCGGGCATCGCGCCCTCAAGAGGGGCATTGGCACCCGGTCAGCGCGCGCCCTCCCAATAATCTCCCCCTTGACGGGGAGATGTCACGAAGTGACAGAGGGGGGTATACCTTGGCTTCGATGACCTCCGATTCTTGCAAACAGTGAGACCACCTTGGCCGTTTACACTGACATCACCGAAGACGATCTGAAGCAGTTCCTGCGGCAATATGATGTGGGCGAGCTCACCTCGTATAAGGGCATCGCCGAGGGCGTCGA
Source organism: Hyphomicrobiales bacterium (assembly GCA_900469345.1). Lineage (GTDB taxonomy): Bacteria > Pseudomonadota > Alphaproteobacteria > Rhizobiales > Rhizobiaceae > Neorhizobium. The sequence continues at coordinate 353,852 of UBWZ01000008.1, forward strand.
GAATTCCAACTTCCTTCTCCACACGAGCCGCGCCCCGCTGATCCTGACGCTCTATGAAAAGCGCGTCGAGAAAAACGACCTGCCATTCTTCCTGGGATTGATGCAGCATCTGGCGGCCCGGGGCCTGTCTTGCCCCTTGCCCCTGCCGCGCCGCGATGGGGAACTGCTCGGCGAGCTGTCCGGACGCCCGGCGGCGCTCATCTCCTTTCTCGAAGGCATGTGGCTGCGCAAGCCGGAGGCCAGGCATTGCCGCGAAGTGGGCGTGGCGATGGCGCAGATGCATCAGGCCGGCGAAGGGTTTTCGATCCGCCGCGAAAACGCGCTCTCGCTCGAAGGCTGGCGCAGCCTCTGGGCAAAGTCGGCGGAGCGCGCCGACGAGGTGGAGCAGGGCCTGCAGGATGAGATCGCCTCCGAACTCGAGTTTTTGGGTGGGCACTGGCCGTCCGACCTGCCGGCCGGCGTCATCCATGCGGATCTCTTCCAGGACAATGTCTTCTTCCTTGGCGACGATCTCTCGGGCGTCATCGACTTCTATTTCGCCTGCAACGACCTCTTCGCCTATGACGTGTCGATCTGCCTCAATGCCTGGTGCTTCGAAAAGGACGGCGCCTTCAACATTACCAAGGGCAGGGCGCTGCTCGAAGGCTATCAGTCGGTCCGGCCGCTGTCGCAGGCGGAGATTGCCGCACTGCCGGTGCTGGCGCGCGGTTCCGCCCTGCGCTTCTTCCTGACCCGTCTCTATGACTGGCTGACGACGCCCGCGGGCGCTCTGGTCGTCAAGAAGGATCCACTCGAATATCTGCGCAAGTTGCGCTTTCACCGGCAGGTCATGTCGGTCACGGAATATGGGGTTGATGCATGAAACAGGTCGACATCTTCACCGACGGAGCGTGTTCGGGAAATCCCGGTCCGGGTGGCTGGGGCGCCATCCTGCGCTACGGCGAGACGCAGAAGGAGCTCTCCGGCGGCGAGGCCGATACCACCAACAACCGCATGGAGCTGATGGCCGCCATCAGCGCCCTCAACGCGCTGACCAGCGCCTGCGAGGTCAACCTCCACACCGACAGCAAATATGTGATGGACGGCATCTCCAAGTGGATCTTCGGCTGGAAGAAGAACGGCTGGAAGACGGCCGACAAGAAGCCGGTGAAAAACGGCGAACTCTGGCAGCAGCTCGATGCGGCCAACCAGCGCCACAAGGTGAAGTGGAACTGGGTCAAGGGCCACGCCGGCCACCCCGAAAATGAGCGCGCAGACGAACTGGCACGCCTCGGCATGGCGCCGTTCAAGAAGAGGTAGGCGACGGACAGACAACGCTCCCCGTTGCGCTTTCGCGCCCGGTGACTATCTTCTGCCACGACAACATCTGAAGGGGCACCACATGATCCATCACTGCGTCTTCGTGCGCTTCAAGAGCGCCCTCCAGCAGGCAGACAAGCAGGCGATCTACGACGAGCTTGTCGCTCTCAAGGACGCGCTGCCGGGTATCGTCGAGGTGAAGTACGGCCCGAACGTGTCGCCGGAGGGTCTGAATGGCGGCTTCCTCGACGGCTTCGTCGTCACCTTCGACAGCGTCGAGGCGCGCGATGCCTACCTGCCGCACCCGCAGCACAAGGCGCTGGCCGAAAAACTCATCGCCGCGACCGATGGCGGCGTGTCCGGCCTGATGGTTTTCGACCTCGCGGCCTGAGGGAAGCTGAAAACAAAAACCAACAAAAAAGGGGCGCCGCGAGGCGCCCCTTTTCCGATCAAAGAGAGCCGACAGCTCAGAGCTGCTCGATCAGCGCCGCGGCACCGGAGACGGTTGCCTGCCCGGGGGTTTCCTCGATGTTGAGCGAGGTAACCACCCCGTCCTCGACCAGCATCGAATAGCGCTTGGAGCGTACGCCGAGCCCGCCGCCGGAAAGATCCGCGTCCAGTCCCATCGCCTTGGTGAAGGCGCCATCCCAGTCGGCCAGGAAGTGGATCTTGCCCATGCCGCCTGTCTGCTGCGCCCAGGCGCCCATCACGTGCCAGTCGTTCACGGCTACCACCGCCATGTCGTCTACGCCCTTGGCAAGGATGGCGTCGCGGTTTTCCAAAAAGCCCGGCAGGTGGTTCAGCGTGCAGGTGGGCGTAAAGGCGCCGGGAACGGCGAAGAGGACGACTTTCTTGCCCGCAAACAGATCGCCGGTGGAAACCTCGACCGGTCCGTCGGAGGTCTTTTCCTTGAACGTCGCCTGCGGCAGCTTGTCGCCGATCTGGATGGTCATGAGCGTCTCCTTGTGGACGGGTGGGGTAGATGAGGGTGGCGTTTGCGGGCAATATAGGCCCGACCGAAGGCAACGCAAGACATCCGGATCGCGTCGGCGGGGTCTAGCCGATCAGTCGAAGGCGAGCGAGGTTTCCATCGCCCGGCCGCCGGCAATGGCGAGGATCCCCCAGCGCTTGCCTTTCATTTCATAACCCTTCGGCAGCTTGCCGACCGGCATGTCCAGCGTATAGCTGTCGCCCTGTCGCTGTCCATTTATGCCGTCGAGCAGGACATGGCCCTCGGGTCCGGACACGATCACCTGAGGCGGGCTGTCGATATCCTCCGGCAGTCGCAGGGTCAGCCGCAGCACGGTCCCTCCTTGCGTCATGATGTAGTGGGTCACGGCAAAATGTTCGGATGGCGCCTCGGGGAGTTTGGCCAGCGCGCTGCTGAGAAGCATGGCTTCCTCGACGGGCGTCCCGTTGACCGGCTTGAGCGGGAGGGTGAAGTCCGCCTGGAAGGGAATGCAGATATTGCGGCAGAGCCCGATAAAGGTCGATGCGGTCAGCGTGACCGGCTGGTCCGGGTCCTTTGCCGTGAGCTCGAACGGAAAGGCGACCGGCTGGTCGTAGCCGATATCGCGCAGCGCGCCGTTGACGATCCGCTTCGGCACCGGAAACGACAACCGGTCGAGCGAGACGCCGCTCCCTTCGGAAAACGAGATCTTGGGCGGAATGCCGGTGTCGCCCGGCTCCTTCCAGTAGGTGATCCAGCCGGGCTTGGGCTCGATCTGCAACAGGCCGCGGATCTTGCCGTCGGGCTCCGGCGGCATCACCACCATGCGCATGCGGCCGCCCTCGTTGGTTGACCAGGCGGTCATGTCGGCCAGGGCTGCGCTTGCAGAGATACCGACGCCGCAGACCGCGGCCAGCATCCGCACAAGGCCGCAAAGCCGGTAGCCTGTCGATCGGCGTAAGGGGGAAGGGGGGCGCTCGCTCATGCCGGACGCATGTAATCGATCCCGGCCGGGCAAACCAGTCACGCTCGCGAGAGTGCGATTCATTTTCAGTTGATAGATGATGGCGGCTGCTCCATCTTCTCTCCCAGAAAGGTGGCGGTCCGATTGCGGGTCATCGCCGCACGGGAGGCACGATGGCGTTCTCAATGCTGACGGATACACGGGAGCGCGGCTTCCTCGACGGTCAGTTCCTGATCGCCATGCCGGGAATGCTCGACACGAATTTTGCGCGCAGCGTCGTATACGTCTGCGCCCATTCTGCTGCCGGCGCGATGGGGTTCATCATCAACCGTGCTCAGCCGATTTCGTTTAGCGAAATTCTTCTTCACCTCAATCTGGCGGACGATGAAGATGTCGCCATGCTGCCGGGGCAGGCGCGCGATTTCCCGATCCTCTCCGGCGGCCCGGTGGAAACCGGTCGCGGATTTCTGTTGCACTCAGACGACTTTACCAGCACGTCCTCGATCCCGATCAGCGAGGAAATCTCCCTGACCGCGACGCTCGACATCATCCGCGCGATCTGCGACGGGCGCGGCCCGGCGCGGGCGACCATGCTGCTCGGTTATGCCGGCTGGGGCCCAGGTCAGCTCGAGACGGAGATTGCCGCCAACGGTTGGCTTAACTGCCCGGCGACCGACGACCTGATCTTCGACCGCTGCGTCGACGACAAGTACGAGCGAGCGCTCGCCTCCATGGGCATCGCACCCGAAATGCTCTCCACTGAAGCCGGACACGCCTAGTTGATCGACGGAACGATGATGCGCTCCGTGCGTTCTCGTCTCGCAAGGCAAAACAAGGCCTTCAACCAAGGAGAAATACGATGGGTAGCACAAGCGACAAGATCGCCGGCAAAGGCAATGAGCTGGCAGGCAAGGTAAAGCAGGCCGCCGGCGATATGACCGATAACGACAGGTTGCGCGCTGATGGCGCTGCCCAGGAACTGAAGGGCGACGCCCAGCAGGCCAAGGGCGAAGTCAAGGACAAGGCGAAGGGCGTCGTCGACCGTCTCTAACGGTCCGACCCTTCCCATACCGATAAAACCTGCTCCGACATGCGCCGGGGCAGGTTTATTTTTGTCTGAACCCCCCTTAACGGCAGGACGACCATGCGGCTCTACGATTGCGATCACTGCGGGCAGCCTATCCACTTCGATAACCGGACCTGTGTCAACTGCGGCTACCGTCTGGCCTTCGTGCCGGAAAAGCTCGCCATGCACGCACTCGAGGATGCCGGTGACGGCAGCTGGAGCCTCGTGGCAACGCCGGAACACAAGGTAAGGCTGTGCGCCAACGCGATCATGGATGTGTGCAACTGGACCGTCCTTGCCGATGATCCGCAGCCATTCTGCCCCGCCTGCCGGCACAATCGGCTTGTTCCGGACGCCTCCACCGAGGAAGGGCTCAACCAGTGGCGCCGCATCAGCCAGGCGCAGCGTCATCTTTTCTATTCGCTGATGCGCTGGAACCTGCCGCGGACCAACCGCGACGAGGACCCGCAGGGCGGGCTGGTATTCGATTTCCTGGTCGACGAGGTTATGCCCGACGGCACAATCGTCCCGGCGATGACCGGCCACGAGGATGGTCTGATCGCCATCCGCGCCGCCGAGGCCGACGATGCGACCCGCGAACAGATCCGTGTCTCGATGAACGAGCCCTACCGCACCATGCTTGGGCATTTCCGGCATGAGACCGGCCATTACATTTGGGACAAGCTCGTCCGGGACGGTGGCAGGATCGATGACTTCCGCGCCGTCTTTGGCGACGAGACGATCGACTACGGCGAGGCGCTGAAGCGCAATTACGAGCAGGGGCCGCCGCCCGACTGGCAGCAGTTCTTCGTCAGCACCTATGCGAGCTCCCATCCCTGGGAAGACTTTGCCGAGAGTTTCGCGCACTACCTGCACATCGTCGACACGCTCGAGACCGCGCGAGCCTATGGCATGACCATCGAGCCGCGTCGCCATGAGGAACTGGCGGCTGAGGTTGCCTTCAACCCCTACAATGCCCAGAGCGCGGAGCAGCTGGTGACCGCCTGGATCCCGTTCAGCGTTGCGCTGAACAGTCTGCACCGTTCCATGGGCGTGCCGGACCTCTATCCGTTCATCCTGACTGGGCAGGTCGTGGCCAAGCTGGAATTCATCCACACGATGATCCATGACAACCAGCGCCAGCAGGCACGCTCGACGCGCGCCTTCGAGGCGTCGGAGGTTGCCCCGGCCGGCTGATCGCCGGCGGGATCAGGCCCGCTTGGTCAGGGGAAACCGCTCTTTCAGCAGACGCATCACGGCGTCTGTCGCAGCCGGCGGTCCGAACAGGTAGCTCTGGCCGAAATGGCAGCCCATCGTCGCCAGTTCCGTCGCGTCGTCGTCCGTCTCCACGCCCTCGGCAATGACGGACATTTCCAGCGCGCGTGCCATGGCGATGACGGATCGCAGCAGGATGGCGCGCTTTTCGGTGGCATTGCGCACCAGCGACTTGTCGAGTTTGATCGTGTCGAAGGCGAACTGCGTCAGGTGCCCGAGCGACGAGTAACCGGTGCCGAAATCGTCCAGCGCAAGGCCGATGCCTGTCTCGCGGATCTTTGCAAGAACCAGCCTGGACTGTTCCGGGTTCTCCATCATCATCGATTCGGTCAGTTCTAGCTTCAGCTGCGCAGGGTTGATCTGCGTCCGTTGCAGCAGGCTGCGCACGTCGTTGTAAAGGTCCGCATTGATCAGCTGGGCGCTGAACAGGTTGACCGAAACGAACAGCGGCAGCTCGCCGGTCTGGGTTTGCCAGCTGGTCAGGTCTGCCGTGGCGCGGTCGAGCGCGAACATGCCGAGCGATCCGATCAGATCCGACATTTCCGCGATCGGGAGGAATTCCGATGGCGGGATCGGCCCGCGCTTCGGATGATCCCATCGCATCAGCGCCTCGAAGCCCGAAAGCTCGCCGTCCTTCAGCCGGATGATCGGCTGGTAGACCAGCGACAGTTCGCGGCGCTCGATGGCGCGGCGAAGGTCGGTTTCGATCTGCAGGCGGTCCGTCGTGGTCGAGCGGAAGGCGGGCCGGAACGGCTCGACCTTGCTGCCGCCGGCGCGCTTGGCGCGGTACATGGCAAGTTCCGCATCGGCCAGAAGGCCGGCGGCGTTTTCCTGCTGGTCCACCCACGAGGCAAGCCCGATCGATGCGGTGAGCACGATCTCGCGGTTGGCGAAGTTGATCGGCACCATGATCGCCTTTGAAACCGCATCGGCGAAGTCCGCGACCTTGGCCGGGTCGTGTTCCGAAACCAGGATCAGCCCGAATTCGTCGCCCGAAAGCCGCGCAAGCGTGTCCTGCGGCTTCAGCAGGCGCCGCAGCCGGCGCGTCAGCGCGATCAGGATGTTGTCCCCGGCCGCGATCCCGAGACTGTCGTTGACCTGCTTGTAGCGGTCGATGTCGATCGCCATCACCGTCGGGCGGACCGTGTCGCCGGCGGGCGCAAGCGTCAGCACCGACTGCAGCCGATCGAGAAAGAGTTCCCGGTTGGGAAGGCCGGTCAGGTTGTCGTGCAGCGCATCCTGCAGCAGCCGTTCCACCGAATTCTTCTGCTCGGTGACGTCGACGATCGTGCCCACGCAGCGGATGATCTCGCCGTCGGAGCCGAGCACCGGCCGCGCGCGGATCTGCAGCCAGTGAAAGTGACCGTCCTCGGCGCGGATCCGGAACTCGTGGTTGAGGCGGCCGCGGCGGTGTTCCAGCAGCACGTCGAGCGTCGCGCGGAACCGGTCGCGGTCGTCGGGATGCAGTCTTGGAAGCCAGTTGCGGACCGGCCCGTGCATGGTACCGGCGTCGAGCCCGAGGCGTGTCGAAATATCGGGCGTCGTCACCACGCGATCGCGCGAAACATCCCAGTCCCACACGGTATCGCCGCTGCCCGTCAGCGCCAGCGACTGGCGTTCGAGATCTGAAAACAGCCCCTGCTGGTAGGCGCCGCCCGCAAAGGCGTGCTGCATGACGGTAAAGCCGATCAGCAGCACGATCAGCACCAGCCCGCCGCCGAGCGCCGGCTGGATGATGTCGTTGTCGAGCCGTCCGGTCACGGTCAGCCATCCGCCGAACAGCCAGACCAGGATCAGCACCCAGGTTGGCACCAGCAGAATGGCACGGTCGTAGCGGTTGAAGCCGAGATAGATGATCAGGAGAATTCCGACGCTTGCGGTCAGCGCCAGAGACAAACGCGCGATGCCGGCCGCGACCGAAGGATCGTAGATCGCGACGCCGCCAAGCAGCACCAGACCGACGATCCAGGCGAGCGTCGCGTAGCCGAGGTGCACGTGCCAGCGATTGAGGTTGAGATAGGTGAACAGGAAGATGACCAGCGACGAGGCGAGCGCCACTTCCGCCGCCGCGCGCCATATTCGCTGGTCGCTGGACGTGATGGTGATCAGCTTGTCGAGAAAGCCGAAGTCCACGCAGATATAGGCAAGCACGGCCCAGGCAAGCGCCGCCGCCGCCGGCAGCATCGACGTGCCCTTGACCACGAACAGGATGGTGAGAAACACCGCCAGCAGGCCGGCAATGCCGAGCACGATCCCGCGGTAGAGCGTGAACGAGTTGACCGTGTCCTTGTAGGCGTCCGGCTGCCAGAGATAGATCTGGGGCAGGGACGGGGTCGCGAGCTCGGCGACGAAGGTGATGGTGGAACCCGGATTGAGGGTGATCCGGAACACGTCCGCATCGGGGCTGGCGATCCTGTCGAGCGCGAAACCTTCCGACGGCGTGATCGAGATGATGCGCTGCGAGCCAAGATCCGGCCAGAACATCTTCGAATTGACCAGCCGGAAGTGCGGCGCGACGATCACCCGCTCCAGCTGCTCTTCCGAGACGTTGGAGAGCGCAAACACCGCCCAGTCGCCCTGGTGCGTCGGCGAACTGGCGCGCACCTCGATGCGCCGGCGAATGCCGTCGGCGCCGGCCGCCGTGGAAACCTGGAAGGCCTCGCCCTGGTTCGTGTAGATGTCCGTGGTGCGCGTCAGGTCAAGCGCCGTATCGTCGCGTGAAATCTTCACGGGCTCGGCTGCCAGTGCCCCGTAGGCCGAACCCAGGCAGAAGAGCAATGCGAGCAGGGAAACGATGCGACGCATGAGGCAATGCTGGCGCAGGGAGGCGAGCGCGGTCATGATCTCAAAAGCTTCCCGAACTCGCCGTCGTCCGGCAAGCGGGAGAACATCACGTGGTCGTGCCATTCGCCGTTGATTTTAAGGTATTTGCGCAAAAGACCTTCCCGCTCGAAGCCGGCTTTTTCCAAAAGCCGCATGCTTTTCCAATTGTCCGGAATACAGGCTGCCTCGATCCGGTGCAACTGAAGTCCGCCGTAGATGTAGGGGATAGCCACTTTCAATGCGGCCAACATATGGCCCTGGCCGGCATGCCGCTCGCCCATCCAATAGCCGATCATGCAGCTTTGCGCGGCGCCGCGGCGGATATAGCCGATGGTGAGGCCCCCCAGCAGCGTGTCGTCCTTCCTGTGGAAAAGCAGCAGCGGCACGGCAAGCCCCGAATTGAATTCCTGGCTGCCGCGCATCACCCGTGCGCGGAAAGAGGATTCGGTCAGCTCGTCGCCGCGCCAGGTCGGCTCCCAGGGCTGCAGGAAGGCGCGGCTTGCGGAGCGCAGCCGGTACCACTGGTCGTAATCGGAATTGCGCGGCAGCCGCAGCATGTGCTCCGCGCCATAGAGTTCAGGCGTATCCGGCTGTCGAGACAGAAACCGAAACACCGACTTGGCCATTCTTCTGCTGCTCCGGGCAGGGCTGCCGGATTAGGGGTGCACCTAACCAGCAGCCTTTTGGGTGTTGACCGCCGGCGAGGAAAGCGCCGCGGAAATATCGGTGATCGGGGCGAGCTGTTCGATCGGGCCGACGGCCGACATGGTCGGGACGGTATCGAAGAACAGGCGGCCGGCAAGGTCTGTCAGGCGATCGGTGGTAATGCCTTCCAGCCTCTCCATCATCTCCTCGTTCGGAATGGAGCGGCCATAAAGCATCATCTGCCGGGCGATCTGTCCGGCGCGCGCGGCCGGGCTTTCCTGGCCCATCAGCAGCTGCGCACGGATCTGCGCGCGGGCGCGGTCGATTTCCTGCTGATCGATCATCTCCGCCGACTTGCGCAGTTCCTCGATCACCACGGGAACGAGGTTGGGCAGTTCGTTGCCGTTGGTGGCCGCATGGACGCCGAAGATGCCGGTGTCGGAAAAGCCCCAGTGGAAGGCATAGACCGAATAGCAGAGGCCCCGCCGTTCGCGCACTTCCTGGAACAGTCTTGACGACATGCCGCCGCCGAGGATGTTGGCCAGGATCTGCGAACAGTAGAAGTCGCGCATATGGTAGGCCTTGCCCTCGAAGCCGAGCAGCAATTGCGCGTCCATCAGGTCGCGGGCTTCGCGCACGTCGCCGCCGACATAGCGGGCCGGTTCCATCATCACCGGGCTGCTGGGCGTCGTCGGCAGGCCGGCGAAGCGCTCTTCCACCTGGCGGCAGAACGACGCGTGGTCGACGGCGCCGGCGGCGACGATGAACATCCGGTCGGTGGTATAGTTGCGCGACAGGTAGCCGCGGATCTGGTTCGGAGTAAAGCTGTTGACGGTGTCCGGCGTGCCGAGGATCGGCCGGCCGATGGTCTGGCCGCGATAGGCCACTTCCGAGAAACGGTCGAAAACGACATCGTCCGGCGTGTCGTTGGCGGCGCCGATTTCCTGCAGGATCACGTGTTTTTCGCGCCGCAGCTCTTCCTCGTCGAATTCCGATTCCGTCAGGATGTCGGCAAGGATGTCGACGGCGAGCGGCACATGGTCCTTGAGGACGCGCGCATAATAGGAGGTCGTTTCGGTGGAGGTGGCGGCATTCAGTTCGCCGCCGACATTCTCGATCTCTTCGGCGATGTCGCGGGCGCTGCGTCGCTTGGTGCCCTTGAAGGCCATGTGCTCGAGGAGATGGGCAATGCCGTGCTCCTCTGCGGATTCATTGCGCGATCCCGATTTGATCCAGACTCCGAGAGCGACGCTCTCCAGGTGTGGCATGGTTTCGGTCACGATTGTCAGCCCGGAAGAGAGCCGGGTGATTTCAACATTCATACTCAGTCTTTCCGGCGCTGCCGTCACTCAAGCCCGGGCACGCTCGCCGATAAAGGTTTCGACGGCTTTAAGGTCCGGCTGCAAAGTGTCGAAGCGCTCCTCCCTTTGCATAAGATCAGCTAGCCATGATGGAAGGGCAGGATCAATTCCGCAAGCGGATTTTACGGCGGCCGGGAATTTGGCCGGGTGCGCGGTGGCAAGCGTCACCATCGGCGTCGGGGCCTTGCCGTTCTTCTTCGCCACGAAGACCGCCGTCGCGGTATGCGGATCGAGGAGGTAGCCGGTATCGGCCAGCGTCTCGCGAATGGTTGCCGCCGCCTGCTTTTCGGTCGCCCGTCCGGCCCGGAATTCGCGGCGGATGGCCTTCAGGGCCTCCGGAGCGATTTCGAAGCTGCCGGACTGCTTGAGGCCGGCCATGGCATTGCGCACGCCCGTCGCATCGCGCCCGAGCGCTTCGAACAGCAGGCGCTCGAAGTTCGAGGAGATCTGGATGTCCATCGACGGCGAACTGGTCGCCATCACCGATCGCATCTCGTAGCGGCCGGTCTTCAGCGTCCGCGCCAGGATGTCGTTGTCGTTGGTGGCAATCACCAGCCGGCCGATCGGCAGGCCCATCTTCTTGGCCACGTAGCCGGCAAAGATGTCGCCGAAATTGCCGGTCGGCACGGTAAAGGAGATCTTCCGGTCCGGGCTGCCCAGCGCAAGCGCCGAGGTGAAGTAATAGACGACCTGGGCCATGATGCGCGCCCAGTTGATGGAGTTGACGCCCGACAGCTTCACCTTCTCGCGGAAGGCGACGTCGTTGAACATCTCCTTCACCAGGTTCTGGCAGTCGTCGAAATTGCCCTCGACGGCGATCGCATGGACGTTGCTTTCGCGCGACGTGGTCATCTGCCGCTGCTGAACGGGTGAAACCTTGCCATGCGGGAAGAAGATGAAGATGTCGGTCCGGTCGCGGCCGGCAAACGCGTCGACGGCGGCCCCGCCCGTGTCGCCCGAAGTGGCGCCGACGATCGTCGCCCGCTCGCCGCGCTCGGCAAGCACGTGATCCATCAGCCGTGCAAGCAACTGCATCGCCACGTCCTTGAAGGCGAGCGTCGTGCCGTGGAAGAGTTCGAGGATGAAGTCGTTGGGGCCCGTCTGCACCAGCGGCACGACCGCGGGATGCCGGAACGTGGCATAGGCTTCATCGATCATCGCCTGCAGCTTGTCGTCGGCGATTTCCCCGGCGACGAAGCGCTTGATGATCTCGAATGCGATGGCGGGATAGGACTTGCCGCGCAGCGCACGGATTTCCCTTTTGCTCAGCGCCGGCCATTCGCGCGGCACGTAGAGCCCCCCGTCACGGGCAAGCCCGGCGAGCAAAGCGTCGCGGAAGCCCAGAGCAGGTGCCTCGCCTCGGGTAGAAATGTAGTCCACGAGCCTCAATCCCCAATCGATTTTTGTTCGCGCCGCTGATATAGACCAGGAAAACCTGCGGTGAAAGAGCGGAAAACGACGCTCGGTGATCGCATGTGAAACGGGACTGCAAAGGGTTGAGTATCGTGTCTGACAAGGTTTTGCGCGGTTTTCTGACGGTATCGCTGGTCGCTCTCTTGAGCGCATGCAGCTCGAGCGGGGACGCTCCCAATCCCTATGGACGTTCCCACGGCTCTGGTCCCATCGACATGCGGTTGCCGCAACAGGCGCCTGATCCGAATGCGACGCCGGTCGTCCAGGCCTATTGCCCGCAGGTGGTGATGCGCGATCAGGATGCCATCTACAGCGCCTACGCCAAGGGTGGCCAGAACAGCCCCGACAAGCTCCTCTTCCAGGCCTCGCTTGCCGATGCGACACGCCAGTGCACCGCCAATGAGACGACCCTGACCATTAATGTGGTCGCCCAGGGTCGCATCGTCGAAGGTCCGGCAGGCTCCCCCGGCAAGACGGTCCTGCCGATCATCGTCGAGGTGCTGGACGGCGACAAGGCGATCTATTCCCAGAAGGTTGCCTACCCGGTCGATATTCCGAGCGGCGGCACTCAGTTCCTCTTCAACAAGGCGGACGTGCAGATCCCGAACGGCCAGGCCGGCGCGTCCCGCTTTACCCGCGTCCGTATCGGCTTCGACACGGGTCCGGCAAAGAAGCCGGCAAAGCGGGGCTGATTAGCCCCGCCTGAGCCTGTCTTTAGACGGCGCCACCCCAGTCGCTGAGCGCCGCGATCACCGCCGGCAGGTCGGCCATGCGCGAGATCACGGTTTCCGCGCCCGCATCGGTCAGCCTGTCGGCATGGCTCGGATAGGTGTGCGAGGCGCCGGTAAAGCCGACCACCCGCATGCCGGCCGCCCTTGCGCCATGGATGCCGTGCACCGAATCCTCGATTACCAGCGTCTTCGACGGCGAAACCTTGAACTGCTCGGCCCCGTGCAGGAAGATATCCGGCTTCGGCTTGACCCGGTCCGGGCCCAGATCCTTGGCCGAGAAGATGTGCGGCGCGAAATACGGCTTCAGGCCGACCTTGTCGAGCATCATGTCGAGCCGCGCGCTGCTGGAATTGGAGCAGATGCAGTGCGGCGTTGTGATGCGCGACAGCGCGAACGTCACGCCTTCGATGATCTTCACCTCCCGTGCCAGGCGCGCGTCGAGCAGCTGTTCGGACTTGTCGAGCAGAGCGGCCGACAGCGGAATGTCCGCTTCCTTTTCCACCTGCAGCAAAATGTTCTTCCAGGTCATGCCGGAAAACCGTTCGCCCATTTCCTCGACGCTGATCGGGTAACCGGATTCGGTGAGCAGCTTGGACTCGACCTTGGCGGCGATGATTTCGGAATCGACGAGCACGCCGTCGCAATCGAAGATGATGAGGTCGAAACCGCTCATGAGAAACTGCCTTGTTGGGGAGAGTGCGCGGCCTTCTATACCAGAGCCGGCCAAAGCTCAACCGAGGGAGAGACAGGAGGATCTGCAAAAGCCGTCGGAGGCGGCCCGCGCTCGCCGGCCGACTTGGACGTGTCAGACGGGGAAGAGCGCCAGGAACTGCCGTTCGCCTTCGGGCGAAAACACCACCACCCGGCTGTCGCCATGCCGCCGCGCCCATCCCTTGGCGGTGAAATGCTGCAGCAGCGCCTTGCCGAGCGTGCCGGCAAGATGCGAGCGCCGCTCGCTCCAGTCGAGGCAGGATTTGCACAAAGGCCGGCGTCCGCCCACAAGCGGCGCCAGATCGAGCCCCAGGCTTTCGAGCTCCGATCTTCCCTGGTCCGTCAGGCTCAGCGCGTCGCCATCGCAGGCGATCACCTCGCGGGCGACGAAACTGTCGAGCATGCGAACCCCGTAATCGCCGGCCAGATGGTCGTAGCAGATGCGCGCCTTGCGCAAGGCCGGATCCTTGGGGCCCGGCTGGTGGCGCAGATGGCCACGGCTCGCCGCAAAACCCATCAGGCTCTCGAGCAAGGCGGCCGCAGCTGCATCGGCGAGCGCGAAATAGCGGTGCCGCCCTTGCTTGCGCTGGCCGATCAGCCCGCCGGCTTCGAGCTTGGACAGATGCGAGCTCGCCGTCTGCACGGTCACCCCGGCGGCCTGGGCAAGCTCCGTCGCGGTCAGCGCCTGGCCGCCCATCAGCGCGGACAGCATGTTGGCGCGGGCCGGATCGCCGATCAGCATGCCGATCCGGGCTATGTCTGGGCCTTCCTTCATACTTCGATCCTAACCGAAGCATCATGGTCGCGCAACATGCGACAAACGGTCGGCCAGCCAAGGAGACGACCATGATCACATGTTTCATCCGCTATCAGATCGATCCGTTCAAGAAGGAGCAGTTCGCCACCTACGCCCGTAACTGGGGCCAGGCGATCCCGCGCTGCGGCGCCGACCTCGTCGGCTATTTCGGCCCGCATGAAGGCTCCGCGACCACCGCCTACGGCGTCTATTCGGTGGAAAGCCTCGCCGCCTACGAGGCCTATCGCGCCCGGCTTGCCGTTGATCCGCTCGGCCGCGAATACTACGCGATGGCGGCGCGCGAACGCTTCATCCTGAAGGAGGACCGGATCTTCCTCAAGAACATGTCGCTGCCGCACACCGGGCTGGTGACGCCATGATCGCCGTCATCTTCGAGGTCGTGCCCTTTATGGGCGAGCGCCACCGCTATCTCGATCTCGCCGGCGACCTTCGCAGCGAACTGGACAAGATCGACGGCTTCATCTCCATCGAGCGTTTTGAAAGCCTCACTCTGCGCGGCAAGCTTCTCTCGCTGTCCTTCTGGCGCGACGAGGAGGCGGTGCGCCAGTGGCGCAACCTCGAGGCCCACCGCGCCGCCCAGCATGCCGGCCGTAACGGCATCTTTGCCGATTACCGCCTGCGGATCGGCCATGTGCTGCGCGACTACGGCATGTTCGAGCGCGCCGAAGCGCCGCTCGATAGCCGCGAGGCGCAGGCTTGAATGGCGCAGGCGTGAACGGCGGAGGCAGGGTGCCTTAGCCCGCCATGTTGTAGCGGGCTTCCGCAAGGTCGATCTCGCGCACCAGCCGGCGGACGATCTCGTCCGAAACGAGCCGCGTGCGGCCGAGCCTGAAGAACTCGTCCCGCTCGGCCCGCAGCGCGGCGAGCCGCAGGCGCCGGTCGACGTCCGCCATCAGGCGCGCCATCTCGGCGCCGTCGCCCGATTGCGAGCCCTCGATCCGTCGCCGGTAGAGCTCCATCAGCCGGGCGCCCACATCGGAGTAGATATCCGCGTCGGTTCGCCCTTCGCCGAGCGCGTGCTGCTGCTTCTCGATCGCCCGGATGGCCGCCTCGGCGGCCGCGACGCGTGCGAGGTCTTCCTCCTGCTGCGCGCTGGGTTCCGGCGGCAGTTCGAGGTCCTTGAGCAGGAAGGGCAGGCCGATGCTGGCGGCGACCAGCGAGAAGACGATCACGCCTGCGGCGAGGAAGATGGCAAGGTCGCGCGTGGGAAAGGCGCTGCCGTCGTTCATGGCGAGCGGCAGGGTCAGGATGCCGGCGAGCGTGATGGCGCCGCGCACGCCCGCAAGCGAGGTCGCGGCCAGCAGCCGCCAGTGCGGCTTGTACATCGTGCGGCCCTGGCGGGCAGCCCGGAACAGGGTGAAGCGCAGCGACACCCAGACCCAGGCAAAGCGCAGAACCAGCAGCGCGATGTTGATCGCCAGCACGTAGAACAGCAGCCAGATCGGGTGGAGATGGCCGGTCTCCGTCACCACCTGCGCGGCGCCGGAGATGATGTTCGGAAGCTGTTCGCCGAACAGCACGAAGATGATGCCGTTGAGGGCAAACTGCATCGTGTCCCAGACGGCACCGCGCCGCACCCGCGTGACGGCGAGCGCCTGGCCGGTCTGTTCCGCGTAGCTCATCGCGATCCCGGCCGCGACGGCTGCAAGGATCCCCGAGCAATGCACGTGTTCCGCCAGGAGATAGGCGCCGAACGGGATGAGCAGGCTGATCAGGATCTGCGAACCCGGCTCTTCGCCGAGCCGGTGCGAGATGAAGTCCTTGATCCTGGTCACCACCAGCGTCACGCCCGCGCCGATTGCGATCCCGCCGATGGCAAGCCACAGGAAGGTGCCGAACGCCGAGGTCAGCGAAAATGCGCCGGTCAGGGCAGCCGCCACCGCAAGCTGCATGCATACGAGGCCGGAGGCGTCGTTGAGCAGCGATTCGCCTTCGAGGATGTGCATCAGCCGCTTGGGGATCGGCACCCGGGCGGCAATCGCCGACACCGCGATCGGATCGGTGGGCGAAACGATCGCCGCCAGCGCAAACGCCACCGGCAAGGGCATGCTGGGGATCATCCATTTGATCAGCACGCCGACGCCGAGCACCGTCAGCACCACCAGCCCCAGCGCAAGCTCCAGGATCACCGCCCTGTCGCGCAGCAGGCCCTCCTTGGGAATGCGCCAGCCGTCGAGAAACAGCAGCGGCGGCAGGAACAGCAGGAAGAAGACCTCCGGCTGCAGTTCGACGCCGTATCCGAACACTTTGGCGATCAGCGCGCCGAGCGCGATCTGGATGAGCGGCAGCGGAATGGCGACGGGCGAAAGCCGCGAGAGCGTGCCGCTGAGGACGACCGCCACCAGCAGGATCAGGGCTATGCCGACACTTTCCATCCCAACCTCATCGATTTTTTAGGGGTCTCCGGCACGCCGAAGGCTGCCTGCGCCAAAACCCCGAATCGGCGCTGTGCAGGCCCTTCTACCAGCTCGGCATGACCTTTCGGAAAAAATGCCGGCCGCGGCAGACCGACATCGTGCCGGAAATTGTCGTCGGCCTTCAGGGTTTGGTAACCAGAATGAGTAACCATAACAGTCAGTAAATTCGTTTTAGTACAGCGTAGCGAGTGACAGATGGCAGCAGTTCTTCCGCTGGCCGACCTGAAGCGTCAGGTCCAGCCGGGCACCTGGATCAACAGCATAATCAAAGGCGATTGTGTGGCGGCCCTTGAGGCCCTTCCAGATCATTCCGTTGATGCGATCTTCGCCGATCCACCCTACAACCTGCAGCTCGGCGGCGCCCTTCACCGGCCCGATCAATCGCTGGTCGACGCGGTCGACGATGACTGGGACCAGTTCGCCTCCTTCGAGACCTACGACATCTTCACCCGCGCATGGCTGCTGGCCTGCCGCCGCGTCCTGAAGCCGACCGGCACGATCTGGGTCATCGGCTCCTACCACAACATTTTCCGCGTCGGCGCGATCATGCAGGACCTGAATTTTTGGCTCCTCAACGACATCGTCTGGCGCAAGACCAACCCGATGCCCAACTTCAAGGGGCGCCGTTTCCAGAACGCTCACGAGACGATGATATGGGCTAGCCGCGACGCCAAGGGCAAGGGCTATACCTTCAACTACGATGCGCTGAAGGCCTCCAACGACGACGTGCAGATGCGCTCCGACTGGCTGTTTCCGATCTGCTCGGGCAGCGAACGCCTGAAGGGCGACGACGGCAAGAAGGTCCATCCCACCCAGAAGCCGGAAGCGCTTCTGGCCCGCGTCATCATGGCGTCCACGAAGCCCGGTGACGTCGTCCTCGACCCGTTCTTCGGCTCCGGCACCACCGGCGCCGTGGCCAAGCGTCTCGGCCGCAACTTCGTCGGCATCGAGCGCGAACAGGACTATATCGACGCGGCTTCCGCTCGCATCGAAGCGGTCGAGCCGCTCGGCAAGGCGGAACTGACGGTCATGACCGGCAAGAAGGCCGAGCCGCGGGTCGCCTTCAACTCGCTGATCGAGGCTGGCCTGGTAAAGCCCGGCCAGGTGCTCAGCGACGCGAAGCGCCGCCACAGCGCCATCATCCGCGCCGACGGCACGCTTGCGGCGAATGGCGATGCGGGGTCCATCCATCGCCTGGGTGCCAAGGTCCAGGGCCTTGATGCCTGCAACGGCTGGACGTTCTGGCATTATCAGGAGGGCGATGTCCTGCGCCCGATCGATGACCTCCGCGCCATCATCCGCTCCGGTCTGGCACATATCGGCTGATCCACCGGCCCCGTCAGATACAGCATTCCCTGTCCGGTTTTTGTACCTCTAGTCCCGGATGAGGATAATCGACGCCCGGAGAGCTGAACTCCGGGCGTCATTCGTTTCAGAAGAATCGCGTCCGCTTGAGCCGGATACGGTCGAGCAGCAGGGAGCGGCCGGAGGTAATGTAGAGCCCGGCATCGGTCAGGCTGAACGTCACGGTGCCGTCCGCCTCGAAACTGTCTTCCGTCTCGTCGATACTTTCCCCGTCGCTGAACAGGCTGTGGATGCGGAAGCGTCGCCCGGCGCGTTGCACCGTGACGGTCTTGGTCAGTCCGCCATCGATCGCGAAGGAAAAGCTTCGGCTGAATTGCGCATCCGCAGTCTCTATGTCTTGCATGGAGCCTCGATTACGATTTCGGACATGTCATGAAAGGGGCGGGCGCAGCCTGTCCTCGATCGCGGCGATTGGCGAATCCGTTTGACAGGCCGGGGCACCTGCGTTGAAATTGCAGGTTGTGGGGATCTGGATCCGCGGCGAGGCGGGCAAGACAGGCCGCAGGCTGAGGATGAACTTCCTTTGACGTCGAGGTTGAATGGTAGTCCAAAAATTTTCACTTGTAAATTGCATTCCTCGCTCAGGTTGTGAGCGGCGATGAAGCTCGACGCCCGGCTAGCCCAGATCATCCCCGCTCGGCTGCGCAAGTTCGAGCCGCGCTGGCAGGCGCTCGACGAGGCGCGGCGGCAGGACTGCACCAAGATCGTCATCCTGGTGGAGCTTGTCGGAGGGCGCGGAAAGGCAGCGGCCGTCCTCGACGTCTCCGACAACACCATCGACAACCACCGCAAGGGCACAGGCGATGTCAGCCACGCCGCCCTGAAGGAACTGACGGAAGGGGCGGGCCTGCCGCAGGCCGCCCTGTATTTCCGCTGGAGCGTGGACGATGGCGAACTGGTGTTTCGCGATGCGCAGGACAAGGCCATTCTCGATCCGTGGCAGACGGGCCGGCCGGGCGCAGAGCCGCGTTACGACGTGCCTCCGCTTGCCTATAATCCCGGTCAGGATCATCTCATGCAACCGGGAGGCATGGCCGAAGGCGACGACGTGCAGCATCTGACGGTGCCGCGCGACTACCTCGGACGGCTGCAGGCTGACCCCCGCAGCCTTCTGGCCATGGTCGTCAGGGATGACGGAATGGTGCCGGAGATCGAGGAGGGGGCTCTTCTGCTCGTCGATGTCAGCGACAGGCTGCTGACCGATGGCTGCCTTTACGTCCTCGATACGGGCGCCGGCGCCATCGTCCGGCGTGTCCGGCGGCTCGCCAGGGGCGAGATCGAACTGCTCTGCGCAGACAGTAAGCTGCACCCGCCGCTCAGGCTGACGAAGCCGGACGTCGCCGGCCTCGATCTGATCGGCCGGCTGCGCTCGCACAGCAAAAGCGTCTGACCTCTCGGCTCAGACCTCGATGCCGAAACCCGCAAGGTCCCGGCGCAGCGTCGCAGCGTCGATAAACTGCACGGCATGCCAGCCGGCGGCCCTGGCGCCTTTCACGTTGTCGGCACTGTCGTCGATGAAGATCGTCGCGGCGGGGCGCAGGCCGAAGTCGCGGGCGTGCTTCTCGTAGATCGCCACATCCGGCTTGATCAGGCTGATCTCGCCCGACACGGTAACGCCGCGCGATGCGTCGAGGAAGGGGAACCGCTTGCGGGCTTCGACGAAGGTGTCGGCGGCGAAATTGGTGAGCATGGTCACGTCGCGGCCCTGGTCGATCAGCCCCTCCAGGATAGCGACGCTGTCCTCGTAGGCGTGCGGCACCATCTCGTGCCAGTGCTTGCGGAAGGCGCGGATCTGCTCCTCCCGGTCGGGATGCTGCGCGATCAGCAGCGCCTCGGCCTCGGGCCATGCGCGACCGCGGTCCTGCTCGAGGTTCCATTCGTGGGTGCAGACGTTCTCGAAGAACCATTGGCGTTCGGCTTCGTCCGGAATGATCCGGCTGAAGGGCAGCTGCGGATCGTAGTGGATCAGCACTTTTCCGATGTCGAAGACGATATGGTCGATCTGGCCAGTCATGCAGTTCCCCTGAAAGCGCGGTGGTCGGTGTCAGTGCGGATGCTTGGCGAAGGCAAGCGGGAGCGCCTGGGTGATGACCTTTTTCATCACCGTCGGCAAGGCCTGGGCCTCCAGATTGTCGACCGGTTCCCACCATCCGCTCGCGTCTCTCTTCTCAGTCTGGGCCCGGAACACCGACAGCCGAAGCTCGAAATGGGTAAACACGTGGACGATCGTGCCGCAGGCTTCCCAGCCGGCCTCGAAGGGCGCGTGGTCCTTCGTGTCGCCGCCGTCGATGCGCGCGGTCCAGGCGGTGGTCGGCACCTCGGTCATGCCGCCGAGCAGGCCGGTCTCGACGCGGCGGCGCAGCAGCACCTCGCCCTCGGGCGTGACGGCGACGAAGGCAGCCCCCAGCCGCACCGGTTTGTCCTTCTTGGCGGCTTTGACCGGAAAGCGCTCGGGATCGTGCTTGGCAAAGGCGACGCAGTTGTCGCGCAGCGGACAGAGCGCGCAGGCCGGCCGCTTCGGAGTGCAGATGGTCGCGCCCAGATCCATCATCGCCTGCGCGAAATCGCCGGGACGCGCGGCCGGCGTCATCAGGACGACCCGCGACTTCATCAGCGTCTTGGAACCGGGCAGCGGCGCATCGATGGCGTTGAGCCGGGAGATCACCCGCTCGACATTGCCGTCCATCACGGCGGCTTGCCGGTTGAAGGCGATCGCCGCCACGGCCGCCGCCGTATAGTCGCCGATCCCGGGAAGCGCGCGAAGACCGTCCTCGGTACCGGGAAACGTACCGCCATGCAGTGTCGTGACCGCCTCAGCGCATTTTTTCAGGTTGCGGGCCCGCGCATAGTAGCCGAGCCCGGCCCAGGCGGCCATGACATCCTCGACGGGAGCGGCGGCAAGGTCGGTGACCTTCGGCCAGAGCGCCAGGAATTTCGCGAAATAGGGTTTGACCGCCTGCACGGTGGTCTGCTGCAGCATCACTTCAGACAGCCAGATGTGATAGGGATCGGGCCTAGCCCCGGCCTTTGCAGCCGCCGGGCTGATACGCCAGGGCAGCTCGCGGTGGTGGCGGTCATACCAGGCAAGCAGGGTCTCCGCCTGGCTGCGGGGAAGCGATGGGGACGGCGTCTGCAGCATGATTTCCGTTTGGGACCGAGATCGCCTATATCTGGACGAACAATGCGCCGGGTTCAAGCACGGCAGGCTCAGGCATGGCAGGCGAAATGGCTTATCCGAGAAAAGGCGCGCGTCAGATCGCGGAACTGGCGAACGGCATCATCGATCCGGTTCTCGCCCGACGCGCCGGCATATCGACGGCTCTGCTCGGCTCCTGGGACGAGATCGCCGGTGCGGATTTCGCCGACTGCACCCGTCCGGAAAAGATCTCCTGGCCGCGCAACGACCCCTATGGCGATGGCGGCCATCAGCCGGGCGTGCTCACCATTGCCTGCGAGGGCGCCCGGGCGCTGTTCCTCACCCATGCGCAGGGCGAACTGATTGCCCGCATCAACGGTTTCTTTGGCTTCCCCGCCGTGCGGCAGATCCGCATCGTCCAGAAACCGGTGTCGGTCTCGGTGCGGCATCCGCGCAAGCCGTCGCCCCTGAAGGGCGAGGCGGCGAAGCGTCTGGAGACGATGATGGATGGTATCGAAAGCGAAGCGCTCAAGAAGGCTGTGGCGAGGCTCGGCACTGCCGTTCTCCAGAAGAAGCGGGGCTGAAGCGCCGCTCAGACAACCGCCGTGGCGCCGGTGCCCTTGGATTTGTCACAATTCTTTGAAGACTTTGTACCGAGCGCGGCTTGTCCGGCACGGTACGCCGCGATACGGAAATGAATAACTTTGACCGATCTCTCGCACACGGGTGTTTCATGCAGCAGAACGATATGACGATGACCAGGCGCGTACTTTTGGGCGGCGTTGCCGTGACGGCGCTCTGCCTGGCCGTGCCGCTCGGCATCACCGATGCGATGGCGCAGGAAAAGCCGCCGGAATCCCAGGGTGACGTCGACATGGCCGAGGCGCTGAAGCCCGGCCCCCTGCCGGAAATGGCACTGGGTGAAGAGAAGGCGCCGGTGACCATCATCGAATACATGTCGATGACCTGCCCGCACTGCGCCCACTTCCACACCACCACCTTCGATACCATCAAGACCAAGTATGTCGACACCGGCAAGGTGCGCTTCATCCTGCGCGAATTCCCCTTCGATCCGGTCGCGACCGCCGCCTTCATGCTCGCACGCTGCAGCCCGCAGGACCCCAAGACGATGGCAACGCCCGCGCAGTATTTCGCGATGGTGTCGATGCTGTTCAAGCAGCAGCGCTCCTGGGCCTCGCCGCAGGACGGAAATGTGCGCGGCGCACTGCTCCAGACGGTCAAACTGGCCGGTTACTCACAGGAGAGTTTCGAAGCCTGCTTGACGAACCAGAAGCTTCTCGATGAAGTGAATGCCGTGGTAAAGCGGGCAACGAGTGATTTCGGTGTCAATTCCACGCCAACCTTCTTGATTAACGGCAAGAAATACTCCGGGGACATGTCTGTTGACGCCATGTCGAAGCTTATCGACGGACTGCTCTAAGCTTCGCCACCCCTCCCGCAAGGAGAGGGCGGCATGAAGTTCAACAAGCTGCGTCTTGTTGGCTTCAAGTCTTTCGTCGAGCCGACGGAATTCATCATCGAGCGCGGGCTGACCGGCGTGGTCGGCCCGAACGGCTGCGGCAAGTCGAACCTTGTCGAAGCCCTCCGCTGGGTGATGGGCGAAAATTCCTACAAGAACATGCGCGCCTCCGGCATGGACGACGTGATCTTTTCCGGTTCCGGCAACCGGCCGGCGCGCAACACCGCCGAAGTCGGCCTCTACCTCGACAATTCCGACCGCACCGCGCCTGCCGCCTTCAACGATGCCGACGAGATCCAGGTTTCGCGCCGCATCGAGCGCGAGAACGGCTCCGTCTACCGCATCAATGGCAAGGAAGCCCGCGCCAAGGATGTCCAGCTCCTGTTTGCCGACGCCTCCACCGGCGCGCGGTCGCCCTCCATGGTCGGGCAGGGCCGCATCGGCGAGCTGATCAATGCCAAGCCCCAGGCGCGCCGCCAGTTGCTGGAAGAGGCGGCCGGCATTTCCGGACTGCATTCCCGCCGCCACGAGGCCGAACTTCGCCTGCGTGCCGCCGAGACCAATCTCGAGCGGCTCGAGGACGTGGTGGCGCAGCTCGAAAGCCAGATCGAGAGCCTGAAGCGTCAGGCCCGCCAGGCCAACCGCTTCAAGATTCTGTCGGCTGACATCCGTGCCCGCGAGGCGACGCTTCTCCATATCCGCTGGGTCCAGGCGCGGGATGCCGAAGACGAGGCGACCACGGCGCTCAACCAGGCGACGATGGTGGTTGCGGAAAAGGCGCAGGCCCAGATGCAGGCGGCCGAGGATCAGGCCATTGCCAGCCTGAAGATCCCCGAACTGCGCGAAGACGAGGCGAAGGAGGGGGCAGCCCTGCAGCGCCTGCAGATCGCCCGTGGCCAGCTGGAAGACGAGATGGGTCGCCTTCTCAAGCGGCGTGACGAACTGACCCGCCGGCTGGCGCAGCTGGGCGAGGACATCCGCCGCGAGGAGCAGCTGGCGGCGGACAATACGACGTTTCTCGACCGCTTGGCGCAGGAGGAGGCCGAGCTCGACGACATGCTCGCCGATGCGGGCGTCGAGGCCGAAGAGATGCGGCAGGCCTTCGAGGCCGCTGCCGCCGCTCTCGCCGAAACCGAAAAACGCTTCGCGGCCGTGACCGCCGAACGCGCCGAGGCCGCTGCCGGCCGCACCCAGCTGGATCGGCTGATCCGCGATCTGGGCGAGCGCCGCCAGCGGCTCGACCGCCAGCTGTCGGACGCGGCTGCCGAGCTTGGCTCGATCGACGAGCGTCTCGGGCGGATGGATGATCCGGCCGAAAAACGGGAAGCCGTGGACGCGGCCGAGATTGTCGTCGAGGACGCAGCGATCGCTGCCGAGGAACTCGAAGAAACACTGGCCGCGGCTCGCCAGAGCGAGCTTGCGGCCCGCGGGCCGGTCGAGGAGGCACGCTCGACGCTGAACGCGCTTGAGACCGAAGCGCGCACCATTGCGCGGATGCTGTCCGCCGGTGCGGCATCCGGATCCTTCCCGCCGGTGGCCGACATGATCCGCGTCGATCGCGGCTATGAAGCAGCCCTTGGCGCGGCCCTTGGCGACGATTTGGAGGCGCCGGTCGACCCGGCAGCCGCGGCTCACTGGTCGCTCAACGGAGACGGGACGGGCGATCCGGACCTGCCGGCGGGTGTCGAGCCGCTCGCCGCCCGCGTCACTGCGCCGCCCGAGCTTCGCCGCCGGCTGGCGCAGATCGGCGTGGTGGAGGCGGCCGAGGCGCAGGCTCTTATGCCGAAGCTTGCGCCCGGCCAGCGGCTGGTGACCCGTGAAGGTGCCGTCTACCGCTGGGATGGTCTGCTCACCGGCTCCGAGGCGCCCGGCGCAGCCGCCCTGCGGCTTTCCCAGAAGAACCGCCTGTCGGAGCTGGAAGGCGAGATCGACGACGGCCGCATCGCCGTGTCGGAGGCGGAGGCGACGCTCGGAAAAGCCCAGGGGCAGGTGGCGGATCTCGATCGCCGCCTGGTCGAGGCGCGCGAACGCAACCGCTTCGCCTCGCGGCAGCTGACCGAGGCGCGCGATGCGCTTGCCGCGGCCGAACGGGCGGCCGGCGACCTGATGCGCCGCCGCGACGTGCTGGCGGAGGCGGTGAGCCAGCTGCAGGGGCAGATCGAGGATCTCGGCCTGCAGGAGGAAAATGCCCGCGCCGAGCTGGAGGACGCCCCCGATCTCTCCGATATCGACAATCGTCTTCGCGAGCAGCAGGCGCTGGTCGCGACGGATCGCGGTCTGCTGGCCGAAGCGCGCGCCGGCTATGAGGGTCTGAGCCGCGAGGCGGACATCCGCAAGCGTCGACTGTCGGCGATCGCCCAGGAGCGGTCCGCCTGGAATGCCCGCGCCAGGAGCGCTGCCGACCAGATTGCCAGCCTGCGCGAGCGCGAGGAAGAAGCGCGTGACGAGATCGCCGATCTGGAAATTGCCCCGGACGAGTTCGACGACCGGCGCCGCGGCCTGATCGATGCGCTGCAGAAGGCCGAGCTGGCACGCCGCGCGGCGGGCGACCGTCTGGCGGAGGCGGAAACGCGGCAGCGAGAGGCCGACCGGATCGCCACCACGGCACTGGCCGAACTGGCCGATGTCCGCGAGAAGCGCGGACGGGCCGAGGAGCGTCTGGTTTCGGCCGCCGAAAAGAGACATGAAAGCGAACTTCGCATTCGCGAGGCGCTGCACATTGCCCCGCACGAGGTGGCGCGCATCGCCGGCCTCGTGCCGGGCGCTGCAATGCCGGACATGCGGGAGATCGAGCGCGAGGTCGACCGGCTGAAGATGGAGCGCGAGCGGCTGGGCGCCGTCAATCTTCGCGCCGAGGAGGAGCAGAAGGAGCTGTCCGACAAGCTTGCGGCCCTGACGCGCGAGCGCGACGACGTGATCGATGCCATCCGCAAGCTGCGCGGCGCGATCCAGGGTCTCAACCGCGAGGGCCGGGAGCGGCTGCTGGCCGCCTTCGACGTGGTCAACGCCCAGTTCCGCCGGCTCTTCACCCATCTGTTCGGCGGCGGTACGGCCGAGCTGCAGCTGATCGAGTCCGACGACCCGCTTGAGGCGGGCCTGGAAATTCTCGCCCGTCCGCCGGGCAAAAAGCCGCAGACGATGACGCTCCTGTCCGGCGGCGAACAGGCGCTGACCGCCATGGCCCTGATCTTCGCCGTCTTTCTTACCAATCCTGCACCGATCTGCGTGCTCGACGAGGTCGATGCGCCGCTCGACGACCACAATGTCGAGCGCTACTGCAACCTGATGGACGAGATGGCCGCCTCGACGGAAACCCGCTTCGTCATCATCACCCACAACCCGATCACCATGGCGCGCATGAACCGCCTGTTCGGGGTGACGATGGCCGAGCAGGGTGTGTCCCAGCTCGTCTCGGTCGATCTGCAGGCTGCAGAACTGCTGCGCGAAGCGAGCTGATCGCGCACGATTGTTTCATGACAATTACGTCAAACGACGCAAAACGGCACAAAGCCTCGGCAGAGGGCTGTTCAGATGCTTGATAATATTGCAGTATGGGGTCAATGAAGTGTGGTGCTGAGGTGCCGTAGACGCTTCCGGTTGTTGAAACCGTTTTGGGACCCCCCGCACAGGTTTCCTGTCCTGTGCGGAAAGCTTTGCGGGGCCGCTCGTGATCCGGCCCCGCAAAGCTTTGTTTACTCCCACTTCCTCATTTTGCTGCACTGCAACATAATCCTGCCCTGATATGTTTTCACATTGCTCCTGAGGCGTTTACCGCTGATACTGGCTGCATTGGGTGGAGAGCAGGCATGGGGGAATGGGTCTACCGTTTCGGCGGTGGCAAGGCGGAAGGCGGGGCAGGAGATGTCGAGCGCCTGGGCGGAAAGGGAGCCCATCTTGCGGAAATGGCGAGCCTCGGCCTGCCGGTGCCGCCGGGGCTGACCATCGTCTGCGACGCCTGCACGCATTATTTCAGCAATGGCCGGAGCTTGCCGGAGGGCCTCAAGCAGGAGGTGCTGGACGGCGTCTCGGCGATGGAGATTTTGACCGGTCGCGTCTTTGGCGCGAGCAGCCGACCGCTTCTCCTGTCCGTCCGCTCCGGCGCCCGGGCATCGATGCCGGGCATGATGGATACGGTCCTCAATCTCGGCCTCAACGACGAGACGGTCCAGGCGCTTGCGCAGGACGCCGGGGATCCGCGCTTTGCCTGGGACAGCTACCGCCGTTTTATCCAGATGTATGGCTGCGTCGTCATGGGTCTCGATCACGAGGTGTTCGAGGAGATCCTCGAGGACGAGAAGGCCAGGGCCGGCCACGAATACGACACCGAGCTCTCCGCCGCCGAGTGGCAGGAGGTGGTCCAGCTCTACAAGCACGTCATCGAGGAGGAACTGGGCGAAAGCTTTCCGCAGGATCCTCACCTCCAGCTCTGGAGGGCGATCGGGGCAGTGTTTGCCAGCTGGATGAACCCGCGCGCTGCCACCTTCCGCATGCTTCACCGGATTCCGGAGGCCTGGGGCACGGCCGTCAACGTCCAGGCCATGGTGTTCGGCAATCTCGGATCGTCCTCGGCCACCGGCGTTGCCTTCACCCGCAATCCGTCGACCGGCGAGAATGCGCTCTACGGAGAGTTTCTCGTCAATGCTCAAGGGGAGGATGTGGTGGCGGGTATCCGCACGCCGCAGTCGATCACCGAAGAAGCAAGGCTCGCCTCCGGCTCCGAAAAGCCGTCCATGGAAAAGCTGATGCCGCAGGTCTTCAAGGACTTCCGCGCGATCTGCACCCGGCTGGAGGCCCACTACCGCGACATGCAGGATGTCGAGTTCACCATCGAGCAGGGCAAGCTCTGGATGCTGCAGACCCGCTCGGGCAAGCGCACGACGCGGGCCGGCATGAAGATCGCCGTCGACATGGTGGAGGAGGGGCTGATCACCCGGCAGGAGGCGATCTGCCGGATCGAGCCGCCCTCGCTCGACCAGCTGCTTCACCCCACCATCGACCCGAGGGTCGAGCGGCATGTGCTCGGCTCCGGCCTGCCGGCCTCTCCGGGTGCGGCAACCGGCGCCATCGTTTTCACCGCCGAAGAGGCTGTGCAGGCGAGCGAGGAGGGCCGCAAGGTGATCCTGGTGCGCATCGAGACCAGTCCCGAGGATATTCACGGCATGCATGCCGCCGAAGCCGTGTTGACCACCCGCGGCGGCATGACCAGCCACGCCGCCGTTGTCGCCCGCGGCATGGGCATTCCCTGCGTCGTCGGCGCTGGCTCGATGCGTGTCGATCTGCGCAACGAAACCCTCGCGGCTGCGGGTGGCGTCGTCCTGCGCCGCGGCGACATCGTCACCATTGATGGCTCGACCGGGCATGTCCTGCGCGGCATGGTGCCGATGATCCAGCCGGCCCTGTCGGGCGATTTCGCCAAGCTGATGGCCTGGGCCGACGAGACCCGGCGCATGGCCGTGCGAACCAATGCCGACACGCCCCAGGACGCCAAGGCTGCCCGTGCCTTCGGTGCGGAAGGCATTGGCCTTTGCCGCACCGAACACATGTTCTTCGAGGGCGAGCGCATCCATGCGATGCGCGAGATGATCCTTGCCGAAGACGAGACCGGCAGGCGCACCGCGCTCGCCAAGCTCTTGCCCTATCAGCGGTCCGATTTTACCGAGCTGTTCTCGATCATGCACGGCCTGCCGGTGACCATCCGCCTGCTTGATCCGCCGCTGCACGAATTCCTGCCGAAGACCGAGGCCGAGATCGACGACGTGGCACGTGCCATGAACATGCCGCCGGCCTTTCTCGCCCGCCGCATCGATGCGCTGCACGAGTTCAACCCGATGCTTGGCCTGCGCGGCTGCCGGCTGGCCATTTCCTATCCCGAGATCGCCGAGATGCAGGCGCGCGCCATCTTCGAGGCGGCGGTGGCAGCCGCCCGCACGACCGGCGAGCCGGTCGAGCTGGAAATTCTCGTGCCGCTCGTCAGCCTTCGGGCCGAGCTCGATTACGTCAAGGGCGTGATCGACCGGGTCGCGGCCGAGGTCGGGACCGAAAGCGGCACTCCGATCGCCTACCTTGCCGGCACCATGATCGAACTGCCCCGCGCAGCCTTGCGCGCCCATGTGATCGCCGAGACCGCGGAATTCTTCTCCTTCGGCACCAACGACCTGACGCAGACGACCTTCGGCATTTCGCGCGACGATGCGGCGGGCTTCATCCCGACCTACCAGAGGAAGGGCATCATCGAGCATGACCCCTTTATCTCGCTCGATTTCGACGGCGTGGGCGAGCTCATCCAGATCGCCGCCGAGCGGGGACGCCGCGCCCGTCCCGATCTGAAGCTCGGCATTTGCGGCGAGCATGGCGGCGATCCCGCCTCGATCCGCTTCTGCGAGCAGATCGGCCTGGATTACGTCTCCTGTTCGCCCTTCCGCGTGCCGATCGCCCGCCTTGCCGCCGCCCAGGCTGCCATCGAACGGAAAAAATCATGACCGGCATCACTGTCCTGGACGTTCCCGTCTTCAGCACGCTCTGCAACGAAGGCTTTCGCCTGCGCCGCGAGGTCTTCATCATCGAACAGAAGGTCCCGCCGGAGGAAGAGTTCGATGCCGACGATCTGACCGCGTTCCATGCGGTGGCGATCATCGACGGCGACGTCTGCGGCACGCTGCGGGTCATCGAAGCGGCGGACTATCTGAAGATCGGGCGCGTCGTCACCGGCATGCCTTGGAGGGGAAAGGGCGTCGCAAGCGCCATGATGCACCACGTTATGCAGGCCCATCACCAAAGGCGCGAAGGCCGCTTCCACCTGTCGGCCCAGAGCGACAAGGTCGCGCTCTACGCCCGCTTCGGCTTTCAGCCTTACGGCACAGAGTACCTGGACGTCGGCATCCCTCACGTCAACATGAGAAACTTCTAGACGCCCAGGGCTGGAACGCTCTCTACTTCACCGCCGCGGTCTGCTGCGCCGGCGTTACCCGCCAGACGGTGTTGCCGACGTCGTCGGCGATCAGAAGAGCACCGCTCTTGTCGATCGCCACGCCCACCGGTCGGCCGCGCGCGGCAAGGTTCTGGTCGAGGAAGCCGGTCACGACATCCTCTGCCTTGCCTTCCGGTTTGCCGTCCTTGAACGGCACGAACACGACCTTGTAGCCGTTGAACTTGTCGCGGTCCCAGCTGCCGTGTTCACCGACGAATGCGCCGCCCTTGTACTTCGCAGGCAGGCTGTCGGCGGTGTTGAACGCCATGCCGAGCGGGGCCACGTGCGAGCTCAGCGCGTAATCCGGCATGATTGCCTTGGCGACCAGGTCTGGACGTTGCGGCTGCACGCGCGGATCGATGTGCTGGCCGTAATAGCTGTAGGGCCAGCCGTAGAACCCGCCATCCTTGACCGACGTCATGTAGTCC
Source organism: Hyphomicrobiales bacterium (assembly GCA_900469345.1). Taxonomy (GTDB): domain Bacteria; phylum Pseudomonadota; class Alphaproteobacteria; order Rhizobiales; family Rhizobiaceae; genus Neorhizobium. The sequence goes on from UBWZ01000008.1 coordinate 383,699, forward strand.
GGCACGAGATCCGGGCCCAGTTCGTCGCGTTCGTTGATGACCGCCCAGAGCGCACCTGTCGTCGGCTCGAAGGTGAGGCCGTTCGGGTTGCGCAGGCCATCGGCGAAGATCCGCCAGCGGCCGGTTGCCCGGTCCACCTCCCAGATCGCGGCGCGGTTCTTTTCCGCCTGCATGCCGTTTTCGGTGATGTTGCTGTTGGAGCCGACGCCGACATAGAGCAGCGACCCATCGGGGCTGGCGACAAGGCTCTTCGTCCAGTGATGGTCGATCGGGCCTCCCGGGAGCTCGGTCAATGGCTTGCCCGGGTCGGTGATCTTCGTGTCCCCTTCCTTGTAGGGATAGTGCATCAGCGAATCCGTGTTGGCGACGTAGAGGTCGCTGCCGACCAGAGCCACGCCGAACGGCGAGCTCAGATGTTCGAGGAAGACGCTGCGGGTCTCCGGCTTGCCGTCTCCGTCTGCATCGCGCAGCAGGGTGACGCGGTTGCTTTCGCCGCCCTTTCCGCCGCTGCCGGTCGCAATCGACATGACGAGCCCCATCACGAGGTCCTTCGGCCGCTTGACCGGCTCGACACCTGGCCCCTGCGATTCGACGACGAGCACGTCGCCGTTCGGCAGCACATAGAGGAACCGCGGGTGCTCGAGCCCGGTCGCCAGCGCCTCGATCTTGAGGCCGGGCGCGACGGTCGGCTTTTCGCCTTCCTTCCAGCCCACCGCCTTGGCGATGTTCATCGGCGGGAAGAGATACTGCTGCGGCTCGGGCAGCACGGGGTTCGGCCCGACCTGGCTCATCGGGTCGAAATCATCGGCGCTTGCGGCCGGCAGTGCGCAGGCGGAGGCGAGAAGCAGGCCCGCCAGCCCTGTCAGTCCTGTGCGAAAATATGCGCGTGTCATTCTGCAACTCCTACCCGGTGACGGTAAACCATGGCCCAGCCCATCCAGCCGGTGAACAGCAGCAGCACCACGGTCACGGCCGACAGCGTCAGGCCCCAGGGAACGACCGAAGTCCAGGCATCGTGGGTGTGGACGAACATGTTGATGGTGGCGACGATCAGGACAATCAGATTGCCGATCACATGCGGCCAGGCGGGCGCCTGCTTCCGGATGTTCCGGTCGCCGATGAAATCGACAAGGCCGGCGATGGCGGCGATGATGCCGAGCACGACCCCGGCGCTGACCAGCCAGGACGAGAAATTCGACCACATCATCTCGGCTGACCGCCAGTATGCGATGTCGGTCAGAAGCGCCCCGACGAAGCAGGCGATGGGAAACGGCACCAGCATGGGATGAATGGGATGCTTGGCGATACGTGCGGTGGAACGTGGGGAAAAATCGGCCATGGCGATATCCTTGAGGGCGATGCTCCGTAACCCTGCAAAGCCCCATTGGTTCCGGCATTGCGGCCGGCGCTGTGACCTCGGGCAGTCTCCGGGTTCGCAGTGTCTTGCCGCTTCGGTTTTTCCGATCGGCGCTGCCGAGCATTTCCTTCCTGTAGAAGCTGCTTTAAGAAGAAGCACACCTTCCCCCTGGAGCCAGTTCGACCTGATGACAGTCCGTTTCGTTCGGCCCGTTTCCCACTCGGCTTATGCCGGCCGCCGGCTGGCCTTTTCGGGGCTTCTGCTGGCCGTGATCGCGGCGCTCGCGCATCGCTTCGGACCGCTGACCGAGCCGGACTTCCTAGCCCTCCTGTTCCTCGCCGCAGCCATTGCCGCGGTGTCGCTGCCGCTGTCGGCGGCGGGTCTGTTGCGGCTGTGGCAGGTGGGGGCGAAGGGCGGCCTGGCGGCGGCCAAGGGCATTCTCTATGCCGCCGTGCCGCTGGGCATCGTCGGCTACGGCGTGTTCGCCTATCTGACTTTGCCGCGCCTCTACGACGTGTCGACCGATACCGCCGATCCGCCCGTTTTCCTGGCGCAGGCGCGTGCCAACCAGGAATGGATGCCGCGCCCGGACGGTGTAACCTCGGTGGAACGGCGCACCCAGCTTGCCGCCTATCCGGCGCTGACCGGGAGGCGCTACGAAGGCGCCCTCGACCGCGTCTACCTGGGCGTCCAGAAGGCGGTGGCCGGCGCACGCATCACCATTACCCGCAAGGAGGGCATGGAACTGGTGGCGCCCGACCTCTCCGCCAGGACGACGCCGCGCGACGACCAGGCGCCGGTGCCCGATGTGGCGCCCATTCCGCTGCCGCGGCCGGAACCGTCCCTGGCGCCCTCCTACGGGACGCCGGGCGACGTGCTGCTGCAGGGCGAAACCCGCACGCTGATCCTCGGCCTCGATTTCGATCTGGTCATCCGGCTGCGCGAGGATGCCGAGACGACTTCCGTCGACCTGCGCGTCCAGTCCCGGTACGGGCCGCACGATCTGGGTGTCGGCGCGGCGATCGCGCAGGATTTCCTGGCGCGGCTTGATGCTGAGTTGCTGGGGCTGGCCGGCGGCTAGCCGCCCGTCGCGACGCCTTGGGGGCGGAACCACTTAGGCCGGGCGGTATTCGCCGAGAAGCGACGGCGGCCCTTCGGTCGTGACGTGCCCCTTTTCGACCAGATCCTCCAGATGCGCGAGCACGGACAGCGCCGCTGCCCCGTGCAGGCGAACATCGGTCCTGGCGTAGATCGCCCGCACCATGTCGGGGATCAGCCGGTCGCCGGACCGGATCCGCTCCAGCACCGCCCGCTCGCGCATCCGTCGGTGCGCACGAAGTCCGCGCAGGAAGGCGGCCGGCTCGCGCACCGGTCCGCCATGGCCGGGAAAGAAGATCCGGTCCTCGCGGGCGAGAAGCTTTTCGATCGATCCCATGAAATCGGCCATGGAGCCGTCCGGCGGCGCGACGATCGTCGTTGCCCAGGCCATCACATGATCGGCGGAAAACACGATCCCGGTCTCATCGAGCGCGAAGGCGACGTGGTTTGCCGTGTGCCCCGGCGTATGGATGGCCGAAATTCGCCAGCCGTCGCCCGCGATGGCAGCGCCGTCGGCGATCGCGATGTCGGGCACGAATTCCGTATCGGCGCTTTCCGCGAACGGGTTGATCTCGCCCTCATGAAGCGGTCGTGAGGCACGATGCGGGCCTTGCCCGACCGTCAGTGCGCCGGTCTCGGCTTTGAGCCGCCGGGCAAGCGGCGAATGATCGCGGTGCGTATGGCTGACGAGGATATGGCTGACCTGCCGGCCGCCAAGCGCGGCCATCAGCGCCTCGAAATGCGCCGCATCGTCCGGGCCCGGATCGATCACCGCAACGCTCGGCCCGGCGCCGACGATATAACTGTTGGTGCCGTGGAAGGTAAACGGCGAGGGGTTGTTGACCGTCAGCCGCTGCACACCGGTCGCGACCGGGACGGGAATGCCATGCGCGGCCACAAATTCGAGATCGAAGTCGATGTCTTCGTTCATGGCTTCCTGCCCGCCTGCCGGCTCGTGCCGGCCGGACTTGCCCTGTGCCGGGCCTTGCTGCGTGACGGGCGCCGATTGCGTCGCCGCCCGTCCGTTCGGTGCTGCCGCGGCAGTGAGCCGCGATCCGGCAGCGGCTTACTTGGCCGCTGCGGTCAGCAGTTCCTCGCAGTAGCTCGGGCCGTTGGCGCCGGGGCGGTCGGCAGTGATGGTGATGTCGCGGATCACGTAGTCCTCGTTGACCGTGATCTTGGCCGAGCAGCTGACGCTGGCCGTCTTGCCGTTGCCAAGCTTCACGCGGGTGTAACCGCCGCGCCAGTTGTAGATCGTGCTGGAGCCGTCCTGTGCATCGCTGAGCGGCGGGCTGTATTTCGCGAAGAATTCGCCGGCCGAACGGCCGACCCAGCGCTGGGAAATCGGGCTCTGCGAGACAGTGACCGTGGTGCAGGCCGAAAGGGCGATGGCGAGAATGGCAGTCGTTGCGATGACGCGGCGCTTCATTGTCTTGACGGATCCTTGTGTCACGGGTGCGTCGCAAGGGACGCTTGGGGGAGGAGAAGGTGATGGCCCCCGATTACCAGATTTCGCAAGTCTTTCGCGAGACGCCACCGGCTCCGGCGGCCGAATTTTGGCTGGAGCCGCTTTTTTGCCACGCTTGCCGCCGCCCGCGGGTGAGCCGCGCGCCCGCCCGCTTTCGGCGTCGCAAATTTTTCATTAGGCCGCTTGTGGAACGCAAAAGCCTGTTCTATAGAGGCGCCACTGGTCACGGAGTGTAGCGCAGTCTGGTAGCGCACCACGTTCGGGACGTGGGGGTCGAGTGTTCGAATCACTCCACTCCGACCAGTTTGAAACCCCGCTTCGGCGGGGTTTTTCGTTTCTCCCGATGAAGAATGAGGCGCCGAGTTGCTGCCCGTCTCGACGCGAACGCCGCCCTCTCTCTGACGGACCTCACACTACGCGCAGAAACGCAAATAGGTGTCCGCCGGATACCGGCAGTGCCGGGGTCGCAAGTGCGTGGACCCCGGCCTGGCCCGACCCTAGTTGGACTGCTTTGCGTCGACTTCCTTGTAGGCTGCGTCCAGGTAGCTGCTGTCGATCCATTTGTCGTAATCGACAGAGCCCTTAAGCAGTTTGGCATCGGCCATGAACTGCTCCTCGCTTTTCAGCGAAGCAAGCGCTTCCGGGGTGACCTTCGGATCCTGGTAGAAGACGTTATCACGATAGGTCTTGCGAACCGACTTTTCGGAGGACTTGGTTTCGTCAACGAAGATCTTGATCGTCTCGTCCGGATGGGCGTCCGCCCAGCGGGCGGTCTCGATGTCGACCTTCAGCAGGCGCCTGACGAGGTCGGGATATTTCCGGACGAACTCGCCGTTTGCCGAGACGAGAAACGGAGCCGACCATTCCGGGTGGGAGGAGGCATCGAGGATGACCCGCGCCTGGCCTGTTTCGACCAGCTTGGCAGCGACATCGCCGCTTTCGACGACAGCATCGACGTCACCGCGCACCAGGGCCGGCCCCGAGGCGTCGAAGGCAAGGTTGAGGGATTCAACGTCGGCAAGCATCAGTCCGACGGATTTCAGCGCCTTGGCGAAGGTCGAGTGACGAACGGTGCCAGTCAGATAGGCGACCTTCTTGCCCTTGAGATCGTCGATCGACTTGATCGGGGAGTCGGTCTTGACGATGATGGCGGAGCCGTTTTCCTTCACGTAGCTTGAGAGACCGATCGCCTTGACGTCCGCGCCGGCTGCGGCCACGCGCAGAGCCGGGTTGTTACCGGTGTAGATGAATTCGACTGCGCCCGTTGCCAGGGCGGTTGTCGCTTCCGAGCCGCCATTGGTGAAGGCGATGAATTCGACCTTGATGCCGTCTTTTTCGAATTCCTTGGCAAGCGAACCGCTATGACGCTGAAGGATGAACTTGAGGTGGCCGGGTGCCGTGCTGCCGATGCGGATGATGTCCGGCTTGTCGGCAGCCAACGCAGGCGCGACGGCTGCCCCGCCGAGTGCAAGGGCGGCGAAAGCACTCAAAAGCGTTCGGCGCAGGATGGTCGGGTAGGACTGGGTCATGTCATGTCTCCTTGAGACGACGTTGGTATTAACTGTGGGAGATCTCGGAATTGCCCTTCCAGGCGGTGGCCCAGCGCTCGAACCAGACGAGCAGATAGTTCACGAGCAGGCCGATCGCGGTCATGGTGATGATGCCGGCATACATATCCGCTGTTTCCATCATCAGTTGCGACTGCTGTATGAGAAAGCCGAGGCCGGATTTGGCGGCGAGCATTTCGGCGCCAATGACCGCAAAGATCGAGGACTTGACGGCAAGCCGCATGCCCGAAACGATGAATGGGATGCTGGCCGGAAGGATGACCTTGCGGAACATGTCGAGGTCGGACGTGCCCATCGAACGGGCGGCCTTGAGAAGCAGCGGATCGACGGATTTGACGCCCGATATGGTGTTGATCAGCAGGAAGAAGATCGACGAATAGAAGCAGATGGCAACCTTGGATGCCTCGCCGATGCCAAGCAGCAGGACGAAGACCGGCAGCAGCGCGAATTGCGAGGTGTTGCGCAGGGTCTGGACCAGCAAGTCCGAAACCTTCTCAAAAGCGGAATAGCGACCCATCAGGAAGCCGAGCGGCACGGCGACGACCACAGCCAGAAGAAAGCCGATCGCTGCTCGTTGAAGACTGATGCCGATATTGGCCGAGAGCGTTCCGTCGAGAAGCATGGCGAACCAGGCAACGCAGACTTCGCTGAGCGGCGGGAAGAAGATGCGGTTCAGCCAGCCGAGCCGCGGTGCGATCTCCCAGAGGCCAAAGAACACGACGAGTAGCGGCAGGCCCGCGGTCAAGGCCCCGAATTCGAGGCGCCGCCTGCGTGCAGGCTTTGCCGTTTGTTTCTGCCGGTAGGGAGAAAGCTCCGCGCCGAGAATGGTTTTGTCGGTGGCATAGGCCATGGCGGTTCTCCGATTTCAGTGGCTGTAGGCCGGCGCAAGCGCCCAGTCCTTCTGTGCCTTGTTCACTTCGTCGCGCAGCGCCTCCCATACCCGGCCGCGATGGGCGTTGAATTCGGTGCTGGCGCGGATATCGCCGTCGCGCGGGCGCGGCAGGTCGATGTCGAGGATTTCCTTGACCGTCCCCGGCCGCGCGGTCATCACCACAATGCGGTCTGCGAGGTAGATCGCCTCGTCGATCGAGTGGGTGACGAAGACGACGGTCGTTTTGATCTTCTCCCAGATGCGCAGGAGTTCGGCCTGCAGGATTTCGCGCGTTTGCGCGTCAAGGGCTGCGAAGGGCTCGTCCATCAACAGGACCTCGGGGTCCGTCGCCAGCGCCCTGGCAATTGCAACGCGCTGCTGCATGCCGCCCGAGAGCTGGTTGGGAAACCGGTCCTCGAAGCCCGAAAGGCCGAACAGGGACAGGAAATAGCGCGCCTTCTCGCGACGTTCGGCACTGCCGACGCCGCGCACCTCCAGTGCATATTCGACATTGGCGAGTGCGGTGCGCCACGGGAACAGCGCATACTGCTGGAAGACGTAACCGGTCTTGGCATCCGGCCTGACGATGCGTTTGCCGTCTATGCTGATGGATCCACCAGAAGCCTCGACAAGGCCGCCGATGATGTCCAGCAGGACGGACTTGCCGCTGCCGCTCGGCCCGACCAGCGTGATGAACTCACCTTTGCGGATGGCAAGATCGACGCCGTTGAGGACGGTGACCCTATCGGAGGGGCGGCCGTCGATCAGTACGGACTGGCCGGGCTTCAACTGGAAGGTTTTCTGGACATCGGTGACGGTGATGCGATCCATGGAATGCTCCAATCTCAAACTTGAGCGACGCGGATGCGGTGGGTGGGGTCGAGTTCGGAGCCGCCGGGCTTGCCGCGTTTCCACCCGAGCGCGCGCGAATAGCTGCCAAAAAGACCGCGCTCTTCCACGTCGCTTTCGGTGATGGCAAGCGGTCCGTCTGCACGCTCGGCAACATAAAGCGCGTCGGTCGGGCAGTAGATTTCACACAGAAAACAGGTCTGGCAGTCGTCCTGTCGAGCGATGACGGGAACGCCACCGGTCGCATCGAAGACATTGGCCGGGCACACCTTCACGCAGATATTGCACTCCACGCAGCGGCTTTCGGAGACGACCTCTATCACGATGCGACCTCCCGCTGGCCTTGCTCTGCCGAGGAGGCCACAATGTCATCGACGCCGCGCAGCGTGATGGAATGCGCAAGAGCCGGATCGCTCGTTTTGAAATCGCTGCGGCGATGCATGCCGCGGCTTTCCGTACGGGCAAGGGCAGCGACAATCGACCAGCGACCTGACGCGGCGATCGCCGCTGCTTCTCGCGCTTTCAGCCTGGTAAGGGCGGTGCCCTCGCCGGACAGATGGTTTTTGACGTCGGCCCAGAGGCTGTCGATCTTGTCGAAGCTTGCCTGGAGGCGGCCGCCCTCGCGAAAGTAATTCTTTTCAAGAGGGATGACTTCGGCGCGCACGCTGTCGATCACATCCCGGGGCGTCAGCGCGCCCTTCGCCAAAGCTGCGGGGCGCAGACCCGCCTGGCCGAGCGGGCGGGAACTTGTGCAGAAGGCCGTGTCGCCGCGGCGCCTGGCATAGGCGGCGGCACCCTGGCCGGACCACCAGCCGCTGGCGATTGCCCATGAGGAATTGGGCCCTCCGCCACCGGATGTGCCACCTACCAGCGGTTCGCGGCTCGAAGCGTCTCCGGCGACATAAAGGGCCGGCACATCGGTGCCGCAATCGGATGTGGCGATGCGGATGCCGCCGGTGCCGCGCACCGTGCCCTCCGCCCGGAAGGTGACGCGAAACATCTCTGCAAAGGGATCGACCGGCGCGCGATCATACGGCACGAAACAGTTCGGCTGGCCGCGGCGAAGCCAATCCTGAAGGGCCGGTTCGGCCTGATCGAGCACCGCGTAGACGGGCGCCTCGATCATTGCCCTGGCGATGTCCTTCTCCCGTTCGCCGATGCCGTTCTGCAGAGGCCTGCCGTCGGCGTCGAGAATGGGCGTACCGTCTTCCCGGTAGAATGAGGCCCACCGGAAGGGGAGACCCTTGTTGAGCGAGGAGCCGTAAGGTGCAAGCGTGTATTTCCCGGTGAATTCCATGCCGGAGAGGCTGGCGCCCGCTTCGGCGGCCATCAGATGGCCGTCGCCGGTCAGGGCGGCAGCCCCCAGGATGCGTTCGTGGAAGGCGCAGCCGCCTGTCGCCAGCACCACGGCGCCGGCATCGACCCGCCAGTCGCGGTCGCGCTGACGATCAACGCCGGCAGCCCCGGTGACGGCCTCGCCATCGAAGTAGAATTCGACGGCAGGGTGATGATCAAGCACGGTAACGCCGGCCTTCAGCACCCGCCGGCGCATGAAGGCCATGTAGTCGGGGCCCCTGAGATTGGCGATGTAAAGCCGGCCGTCTTCGTCGTCGGGGAAGGGGTAGCCCCATTCCGCAAGCTTCAAAAGGTTCTCATAGGCCTGGTCGACGGTCCGCAGCATCCAGCGCTGGTCGGCAAGATTGCCGGTGCGCTGCCAGCGGCGCTCGACGATATTGGTGCGATTGTCGCCCGGCGGAACCAGCCAGGTGCCGGTGTTTGAGGGCGCGGTGGCGCCGCTGGTGCCAAGGTAGCCCTTGTCGGCCAGGATGACGCGAGCGCCATTCTGCGCGGCCGACAGAGCTGCCCAGGCACCGGCCGGCCCGCCCCCGATGACGAGCACGTCTGTCTGCAGATGCAACGAACTCTTGTCCGCCAGTTCTTTACGGTTCAGCCCCATCGGAAATTCTCTCGGTCTCGGAAGGAAGGACGCAGCCTGTCGCCTGCCGCCTGAAACATCATGCGGCGTTCGAGAACCACGAGGGCTCGTTGCCCGTCGTCCACTTGATATTGCAGCCGATCGATGGCGTCTGCTCGGCCGACGGCGCGGCGCCCGCCAGGACGGCATCGACCGCCGTGCGCAGATCCTTGCCGGTGACCGGCTTGCCGTTTCCGGGACGCGCATCGTCGAACTGTCCGTGATAGGCCAGCCTTCCGGCGCCATCGAAGAGGAACAGATCCGGTGTGCATGCCGCGCCATAGGCTTTGGCGACTGCCTGCGTTTCATCCTTCAGGTAGGGGAAGGGGTAGCCAACGGCCTCAACTTCCCGACCGATCGCAGCGAGGCTTTCTTCCGGATGCGCTTCGGAATCATTGCTGTTGATGGCAACGACCTGCAAGCCACGAGCTTCATATTCCCGGGCCAGAGCAGCGAACTGCTCGCGGATCAGGATGACAAAGGGACAGCGGTTGGAAAGGAATGCCACCAGCAGTGCCGGCGCTCCCTTGAAATCGGAAAGCTTGCGGGACACACCCTCAGAATCGGGAAGAGCAAAATCGGCAGCCTGCGTGCCCAGTTCGATTGCGTTGGAGGCGGTCTTTGGCATTGGAGGAATCCCCTTATTGTGACGGGGGTCATAATTCTATCTATACTATAGATTTTAAAGACCATACCCGTCTGCCGGTACGGGGTTTTGGAAAAAAGCATACCGGCAAAGGCCGTGTTGTTGGAAATTTCTCTGAGGCATCATGTCGGCTTCGCAGTTTCTGGCCACCGATGTGGTGTTCGTGGGCATCGGCATCATTGCCGCCTGTGCCTTCGCTTTCGGCGCCTCAGTGAGGTTCCTGGAAGCGGTGCTCGTGCCCTGGAAAGGTAAGAGCTGAAGAACCGGCCAGCTTTGCCTTGCTGCTCAGAGGTGGGCACGGCCGGCATCGAGGCGGTTGTGCCAGACGAATGATCGATATGGCTCTTGCCAATCCGATTCAAACCCAATAGCGCCCAGGCATCGGCGCTTCGCGCGCGACGCCCAGTCTATCTGCGAAGTAGCATTGCACTATTTAGATACCTTGGCCTTCAATCTACGCAGTGCAGACGTGTTCGATTTTCGCACCCTGGGTGATATGACGAGATCATTCTCAAAGGCGGCCAACCAGAAGGCGGAGCCCGCGGTCGCAGGCTCAGCCTTCCAGAAATTCGACCACGACGCCGCTGGCATCCTCTCGGCCGACGGCAATGCCACCGCGCGGTGTCGCGACGGGAGAAACGCCGTTCTCCGAAAGGACGCGGCGGGTGGTCTCGAGATCCGTGACCCTGACCTGAAGTGCGAAAAAGCCGTTCGCCGGGGCCGTCCGGACATCGAGGCCTGGATATATGTCTGGAATGGAGCCGGGATCGTAGACAAAGAGGGGCGCCGAATTGGTCCCGGTCTCGACGCGAAAGCCGCCGTCCGCCTGACTGACCGCGCCGTCCGCATAGAAACGCGCGTAGGTTTTCGCCTTGGCAAGCGGATCATCGCTGATGCCGATGATGCCGCCCAGACCGATCGAGCCGTTGGCATGCGACTGCAGCTCCGGTCTCCAGACCATGTCCGGCGTCTCGTGCTGGCAAAGAAAGAAATGACCGAAGGGGACCTCGCTTTCCTCGAACCTCAGTGTGCGGAAGCTGGCGATCCCCGCGGCGCCGCCGGGCAAGGGGAGGGGCCGGGAAAAGGCACTGACGTCGCCCGTCCTGATCTGAAGCTCGCTCAGAGCTTCCTTTGCGGCACTTGCGTCCCGCGTTCTGTTGGCGATCGCCTGCAGGCCCTCGCCGACCGTTGCCAGCGTGCGGCGCTGCTGCGCGTTAAGGTCTGTATCGCTAACGACACCGAGAAGTTCGAGATAATCATCCTTGAAGATGATGGTGTGGTTCGCCGTGCCTTTCCGCGGGCTGTGCAGCCCGCGCGGAGACAGAGTAAACCCAAGCCGCCGGTAAAGCGCTGCGCTGGCCTCCAGATCGCGAACCAGCAGGTAAGTGTGGTCTATGCCGAGCACCGGATGAGTCGTGGGTACGGTCCTGGTCATCAAGGAGCCGGAGTCGGTTCGCCGATCGAAAGCATCAGCCGGTTTGCCCAGTTGAAGAACGCCGCGCCATGGATGACGTCGGAAATCTCCTCGTCCGAAAGGCCGGCATTGCGCAGCGCCTTGACATGGTCGGGTCCGAACGCCGGTGGCGTGGCGCTGAGGGCAACCGAGGCGGCGACGATGGCGTTCCAGCGTTCGCCCAGATCCGCGGAAACGCCTTCATCCAGCAGCTTCTGGACGTCGTCCTCGCGCTTGGAATACTGCGAGGCAAAGCGCGAATGGACCGAGGCACACAGGATGCAGCCGTTGAGCCGCGAAGCGGCCGTGGCGGCCAGTTCCCGTTCGGCGCGCGGCAGGCCATCCTTGGTGTTGTAGAAGATGTCATTGTCGGTCTTGGTGCGGGCTTCGAGAATGTCGGGGTCGCGGACAAGCAGTGCAAAGTAGGACGATTGGGCGCGAGCCTTGTCGACCAGAGCCTCGTAATGCCGTTCGGTGAACTCGGCTTCGGACAAGGGCTTCAGCCAGGCCGTCCAGCCGATCTTCTCCTGCGTGAATGCAACCGGCGGATTGGTGACCGCGGTCTCGATGATTGTATCGGTCATGTCGGATGTCCTGTTTAAGCTGCAGCCAGAACCTTGAGGCCGGCAACGACGCGGATCTGGAAGGCAAGGAAGGAAACGAGTTGCGACAGGGTCACGACGCCGGTGGTGCTCCAGCCCGACGACAGGAGCTGCTGCAGCGCGGCGGGGTTGGCGTCCCTTGGATGGAAGACCAGAAGATGCGCGTGACGGAGTGCTGCCGAAAGCCGGTCGCCCAGCACGGCCCGGTCCGCCTCCGGGATGACAAGGGTCGGTCCCTCTTGGTTTTCCAGGGTCAGCGGACCGTCCGGATATTGGCCGTAGGGGCCTTTCGTAGCGGCAAGCTCTCCAAGCGCCTCGACCGTCGATCGAAGCGCCGAACCGTTTTCCACCCCATCCAACTTATCCGCATAGAAACCGGCAATAGTCTGGTCATCGTGAACTGCCGCGACAAAGGCCGCCACGGCAAACCGTTCGGCAAGAGTGACTTGGCTGGTGTCGCCGGGTGCAAACAGCGCGTCCCAGCTTTTCTGCGCATTTTCCCTGGTCACGGGCCGTCTTGATCGAAGGCCATCGGCGGTCGAGCCCGGTACGGTGCCCAGAAGATGGTCGATAACGTCTTTGGTGTCAGGCATGGGTGTGTCTTTCGCTAAGCAATCACTATTGGGCGGCAACGAGGCGAGGCTGGGACGCGCGGTTCCAGCCAAGGGCCGGGGCGACTTCGGCGGCAATCAGCTCGATCGACCGAAGGATATCCGCATGCGGCGGATCGATTGAATGGACCTGGAACGTTATGTCGGTGACCCGAGCCAGAGCGCTGTCCCTTTTGAGCGAGGCGATGACGTCGTCCGGCGTTCCGACATGGCTGTCCAGCGCCTTGATGAGATCTTCGAGGCGGTTGCCCTGGATGCGATGTCCGGCGGCTGCGAAGCGGTCGGCCACGCGGCGAAGACCGGTTTCGGCCAGCGCAAGCGCCCGGGCGCGGTCGTCCGCGACGAACAGGCTCCGCGAACCGAGGATGCGCGGTTGCCTTCCTTCCGGCAGACCCGAGAGATAGGCGTCGATGATCGGGTTCTGCAGATCGTCGAGCGTTGCATCCGGGCTTTCGGCCGGGCGTGGCTGGGTTCGCGACAACATCAGGCCGTCACCGCTGAGACCTGCAAGCCGAGCGCCACCGACCGAGAACGTCGCAAGCCAGATCATGTCGAGCAAATGCGGCGCATTGGGATAGAGACGGTTGCCGCCGGGCAGGGCATGTCCGGCCCAGGCATCGCGAACGAGGCCCAAGTTGCGGGCATAGATTTCACCGCGGCTGTTGGCATCGATGCCGAAGGCCTCGAAGGATTCCTGGGTGCCGCCGGTGCCGAAACCGACGTCCAGCCGGCCACCGGACAGAAGGTCGAGCACGGCCGTGTCTTCCGCGACGCGCAAAGGATTTTCCATCGGAAGCGTGATGACGCCGGTGCCGAGACGGATCTTCGATGTCCGGGCGGCCACATGCGCCAGGAACACGGTCGGGGAGGGAAGCCCGCCTTCCTCCGCATGAAAGTGGTGCTGGGCAATCCAGGCGCTGTCGAAGCCATTGTCCTCGGCATGAATGATCTGTTCGGCGGCCAGCCGGTAGCGTTCTCCGGGAGAGACGTCGTCGAGAAGCCGGGTGAAGAATCCGAGGCGTTTTGGAGGGATGCTGGCGGTCATGACAAGGGTCCTGCTGCTGCTAGTGGCGGCCGATCGAACGCGGCGCGGGGAAACTTCCGCCCCGGGATGGCCTGAATGAGTTCGCGGGTGTAGGCGGTCGCTGCCGGGGAAAAGATCTCGTCGACCGTGCCGTAATCGACCTGCCGTCCATTGTGGAGAACCGACACGGTGTCGGCGATCTGGCGGACGATGGCGAGGTCGTGCGAGACAAACACATAAGTGAGGCCGAGATCGCGCTGCAGTTCGGCCAGAAGCGTCAGGATCTGGGCCTGGACCGTGACGTCGAGGGCCGATACGGCTTCGTCGAGCACGACGACGTCAGGCTCCAGCACAAGTGCGCGGGCAATGGCGACACGCTGGCGCTGGCCCCCCGACAGAGCATGCGGCGATCGGGAGAGGAGCGCCGCGGGCAGACCGACGCGATCGATCATGGCACGCACCCGCGCCTGACGCTGATCGCGCGGAAGAGGGTCGAAGTTGAGAAGCGGTTCTTCCACGATCGCCTGAACGGTTTGTCGCGGATCGAGTGACCCCCACGGGTTTTGGTAGACCAGTTGCACCTTGCGTCGAAACTGCCGCAGCTCTTCGGAACGGAGGCTGCGCACATCCAGATCTCCGACACGGATTTCACCGCCGGTCGGCTTCTGGAAACCGGCGATCGCCCGGATGGTCGTGGTCTTGCCCGATCCGGATTCGCCGACCACGGCATGGGTCGTGCCGCGCGCCACGGTGAAGGAGACATCGTCGACCGCGCGAAAGGTCTTGCCCGATTGCAGCGGGAAATCCTGCACCAGGTTGCGAACTGTCACGGCGATCGGACGGCCGGGCTCGATCGGTGGCCTTGGCCGGGCCGTCGCAAGCGATGGCGCATCGGACAGCAGCTTGCGGGTATAGGCGTTTTGCGGTGCGGCCAGCACATCCTCAGTCCGGCCCTGCTCCTGAATGCGGCCACCCTGCAGCACGATGATCCGGTCGGAGCGGTCGGCTGCGACGGCAAGATCGTGCGTGACCAGCAAGACCGACGTGCCATATTCGCGGCGCAGATCGTTGATCAGGTCGAGGATGCGCCGCTGTACCGTCACATCGAGTGCAGAGGTCGGCTCGTCGGCAATGATCAGTGCGGGACGCAAGGCGATCGCGATGGCGATCAGAACGCGCTGCTTCATGCCGCCCGACAGTTCGTGCGGATATTGGCGTATCCGCAGAGCCGGCTCTGACAGGCCGACACTGGTGAGCAGTTCGATGACCTGGCGATCGGCCTCGCGACGGTCGAGCCGCCCATGGATCTCGAGGGTCTCCCGCACCTGCGCCCCGATGGTCATGACCGGGTCGAGCGAATTTCCCGGATCTTGCGGCACGAGGCTCACGACCGCGCCGCGGATGTTGCGAAGGCGCCGCGAGCTCCAGCGGCTGATATCCTCACCGTTGAGGTGGATCGTGCCGGAATCGATCCGGCCGTTTTCGGCGAGAAGCCCGATGACGGCCTGCGCCGTCGAGGTCTTGCCCGAACCGCTTTCGCCGACCAGGGCCACGACTTCGCCGGGCTCGACCGTGAACGAGACGCCGTGCACCACGGCTGCACGCTCATCCCCCTGGCGATAGGAGAGTACGAGATCGCGGACGTCGAGGACGGGAGCTTGAACAGGGCTCATGGGGAGCTCCTTCCGATTGATCTGCTGATGCGGTTGGCCGCAAGCACGACGGTGACGACGACGAGCCCTGGCACGGTCGTCAACCACCAGGCCGTTGCGAGGTAGTTGCGGCCCTCGGCAATCAGCAGGCCCCATTCCGGCGTCGGCGGCGGTGCTCCGTAGCCGAGAAAGCCGAGCGTCGAGATCTGCAGGATGGCCCAGCCGAACTGCACGGCGGTGTAGGCGATGACCGAGGTCAGGGAATTGGGAAGGATATGCCGCCAGAGAACGCGTGCGAACGTTCCGCCGCTGCCGAAGGCGGCTTCCACGAATTCTGCGTTGCGGACGCGGACCACTTCGGAGCGCATCAGGCGTGCGAAGCCGGCAATGGCCGTGGCACCGACCGCGATCGCGGCATGGAGCGTGCCGAAGCCGAGCAGGATGATGATGCTGAGGGAGAGAAGCAAGGTCGGGATGGCGAGGAGAACGTCGACAAGCCGCATCAGCACGGTGTCCACGCGACCCCGCGCGGAGCCCGCGACCAGGCCGAGCGCGCTGCCGACGATGAGGCCGACACCCACGGCGGCAATCGCGCCGGACAACGAATGAACGGCGCCGTAGACGAGCCGCGCGAAGAGATCGCGACCGAGCGAGTCGGTTCCGAGGAGATGTGCCGCCGAGGGCGCCTTGAGCTGACCGCCCGGCGTCCCCTGCAAAGGATCATAGGCGGTGAAAAGCCACGGCATCGCGGCCCAAAGGACCACGGTCGTAAGCACCAGCCAGGCAAGGACGAGACCCAGCGGCAGCTTTCGCAGGGCTGCAAGGACACGAAGCCAGCCGGCCGTTTCGCCCTGTTTAGTGGTGTCGGTGACGTGGAGAAAGCTGTCTGTGGTGGTCATCGTTCTACACCAGCTCGATTTCTGAGGCGGGGGTCGAGGATCGGATAGGCCAGATCGACCGCCAGGTTGATGGCCACAAAGGCGGCAGCCGAAATGACGACGATTGCCTGCAGGACAGACAGATCCTGATTGCCGACGGCCTTTTCCGTCAGTCCGCCGATGCCGTTCAGCCCGAACACGGTCTCGGTCACGACGGCGCCGGCGACCAGTTCGCCGAACAGGACCCCTGCGATGGTGAGCGCCGGCAGGATCGCGTTGCGGGCCACGTGCTTCCACAGAAGCCGAGCCTCGCTGGCGCCCTTGGCGCGTGCGACCGCGATGAAGGGACGCGTGCGGATCTCGTCGATGTTGCGGATGAGGATCTGCGCCAAGGGTGCGGAGATCGGAACAGCCAGCGTCGCGACCGGCAGCACAAGGCTTTCCCAGGGACCGGGATTGATCACCGAGACGAGGCGAAGGCGGAAGGAGAAGATCTGGATCAGCATGATCGCGAGCCAGAACACGGGAACGGAGATGAGCAGCGACGGCAGCGATTGGAGGAGGTTCCGCAGCCAGGCGAAGGGAGCCATGGACGACAGGAAGGCGATCGACACCGCCAGCAGCACCGCCACGGCAAAGCCCAGACCCGCAAGCCTCAGCGTCGGCGGCATGTTTGTTGCAAGCTGCGCCGAGACGGGCACGCCGGCCTGCAGCGAGTAGCCGAAATCGCCTTTCAGGAAATTGAAGAGCGTGCGTCCGTACTGGACGAAGATGTTGGAATCGACCGCATAGGCAGCGCGGATCTCGTTGATCTGGTCGGCACTCAACCCGAAATCGGGGCTGAGGAACTTGATCAGCACCGCGTCGCCCGGCAGCGCCTGCAGCAGAACAAAGGACAGGGTGAAGGCGGCCCAGAGGACGAGAAGCGCCTGGCCGATCCGTCCGAACACATAGAGCGTCATCGCAACTCTCCGAAAAAAGGGTGGACGGTAGCCCTTGGACCACCGTCCCTTCGGCTTGGGAGGCCTGTCACTTGTCCAGCCAGACGCTGTAGAAGGAGGGGCGGCCGACGGATTCGAAGGCGACGCCCTTCACGTAGGGCGCTCCTGCGAAGGCCTGCGGCTCTTCGAAGATCGGCACCGAGTAGGCCTGGTCGAGGAGATAGGTCTGAGCGTCGGCCACAGCTTTCAGGCGCTTTTCCCGATCAGGCTGCGAGGCGATCTCTTCGAGGATGGAATTCAGCTTGTCGTCGGCGAAGGTCTTGACCTTGTCGCTAACGCCGCCCTTCTGGACGAGCGCGTTGCGGTTGGTCGGGTAGAACTGGCTCTTGACGACATCCGGATCGGCACGGCCGACCATGGCTACGGCGACCGGTGTCTTGAGCGGGTCGAGTTCGTCGACGACCTTGCTGCCGGCATCGCCCGCCAGCACGTTCAGCTTCACGCCCAGCTTTGCCCATTGCTGGCCAATCAGCTGCAGTACGGCGCGACTCTGGGGTTGCGGCAGGGATTCGTAGGACGTCAGGACGAGCTTCTGGCCGTCCTTTTCGCGAATGCCGTCGGCACCGGGCTTGAACCCGGCTTCATCGAGCAGGGCCTCTGCCTTTTCCGGATCATATTGCAGCTTGTCGACCAGCGGCACATAGCCGATCGCCGTCGACGCGATGACCGATGTCGCCTTGGGGTAGTTCTTGGAGAAGAGGGTGGATATGATCTCGTCGCGGTTGACGGCCAGCGAGAGCGCCTTGCGAACCTTGAGGTCCGACACCAGCGGGTTGTCCGGGCGGAAGACGATCGAATTGTTCACGCCGCGCGTGCTCGGTGCAAAGATGGTGAAGCCCTGGGCTTCCACCTGCGCTTCGTCATAGGCCTGGATCTGGCGGATAAAATCCGCTTGGCCTGCCAGCAGCGCGCCGATGCGGACGCTGTCTTCCGAGGTGATGATGTAGCTGATCTCGTCGAGATAGGCGCGGCCCTGGTGATCGAGCTTGGCCGGACCCCAGTTGTAGTCGCTGCGCGCCTGGAGGCTGAGCGATTTGCCGATCGTTTCCGCCTTCACCACGAAGGGGCCCGAACCGATGATCTTGGTCGCGTCCCCGAGTTGCTCGAACGGAAGCGCGAGCGTCGAGAGGGACACGATGCCGGAGCCGATCACCGAGGTGCCTTGCAGGAAGCCTGGAGACGGCTTCTTGAAGTAGAACTTGACGGTCAGCGGGTCGACGACTTCGCTGCGATCGTAGTTGTTGACGACCTCGGACACGGGCAGTTTCAGTGCCTTGTTGCCGAGGCCGAAGGTGTCGAAATTCTTGGCCACGGCGGCCGCATCCAGCGGCGTGCCATCAGAAAAGGTGACGCCGGGGCGCAGCTTGAAGGTGTATTCCGTCGCGTTGTCGTTCACCTGCCAGGACAGGGCGAGCCAGGGTTCGATCTCCAGCGTCTTCGGGTTCTGGTAGGTCAGCTTGTCGGTGATCTGGTTCAGGATGCCGCCGTTGGGATAAAAGCCACCGGCGGGCGGATAGAGATTGGTATGGGCCTGTTGTTCCAGGTAGGTGAACTTGCCGCCTTTCACGGGCGTATCTGCGGCAAGGCTCGCAGTGGCAAAGGTGGCTGATGCGAGCAGCCCGAGGCTGAGGGTGAAGAGTTTGGGAAAGCGCAGCATGGTCGGGTCTCGCGATTGATCGGTGACCGCTACCGTAGCGCCTTCTATTGGTATTCTATGGATTTAGTATTCTAATTTTCTGCCTCGCCGGGAAGTTTCCTTCCCGCAAGTCGAGACGGTGGAACACCCGATTTCAAGCGATCGGCTTGTAAGTGTGTGCGATGCTCCCGATGATCTGCCCGGCGATCGCGGCCGCATACTCGCTGACCTGTGGCAGGCCCATCAGTTCACCGAAAACGCCGCGCGCCAGCGGACCGGCGATCAGCAGATCCAGCTGCGGATCGCCGTTCACGTCCAGCGCCTCGCCCATTTCATTGCAGGCCAGTCCGAGCCCGGTCGGGTCCATCGTCAGACGGCCGGTCTCTGCCAACTCCGAGAACCAGGACTGGCTGGAGAGAATGCCGCCATGGGCGGGGCCGGTAGTGATGACGACGGCGTCGAAATCGAGTGTTTCCGGCGCGCCACCGCGGCGGCGGATGAGAACCTGCATGCCGTCACCGTGACGCCGTGCGGACAGGATCGAGCCCGCCGCAATCTCCAGGCGGCCTTCTGTTATGGCGTGATCCAGCGCCTGCTCGACCTGTGGCGCGATGCGGAAGCGATGGACGTCCCAGAACACCCGCAGATGTCGTACCAACCGCCGCCTTTCCACGACCGTCAGGCCTTGCCAGATCGGACGTGCCTGCGCCCGCAGCTGGTCGAGCACCGCGTGCCAGGAAAGCCCGTCAGCCGTTGCGGCGCGCAGGGCCAAACGTGTCCGCTTCAGCAGCTCACGCGTGCTTTGCGGCGGCGGCGAAACGAAATTACCGTAGGGTTCCTGGGGAACAGCCGCATGTCCGCGCGAGCGAAGGCCGCGCCGGGAGATCGATAGGATGCGGCCAACGTGTCCGCGTTCGCGCAGGGACGCAATGACATCGGCGGCCGTCAGTCCGTTGCCAACGATCAGCACGCGGTCCTGTGGACGGATCGGTTCCAGCGCGTCGGGCTTGGTCGCATCGGCGATGTAGCGCGGGTGCCCAACGAACGCCTCCGCAAGGCGGGCGGGTGCCCGAGGCGCAGGATGGGTCGTCGCGATCACCAGCAAATCGGACGAGAAGCGGTTGCCCGCATCGTCTTGCAGCTGCCAGCCCGTTCCCGTTTTGGAGACGTGGGCAACACGCGCCCGGACATGCCGGATCCGTCCATCGTCGACAAGCGGTTCGACCTGGGAAGAGACATAGTCGCCGAAGACGCTGCGCCTGGGGAAGCTGTTCCCATCCGCCTGGTGGGCTCGTGGGTCTCCGGCAAGGACACCGGTCCCGGCGAGCCATCGGCCAAAATGCTCGGGGTCATCGGGAAGAAGGCTCATGCGCGCGGAGGGCACATTGATGCGGTGGGCCGGATCGCCGGTGTCATACGCGAGACCTTTGCCCAGGGCGTCGCGGGGTTCGAAGACGAGGATGGCTGCTTGATCCACCGCTGGGCACTGCGCCAGATGATAAGCAACGGCCGCGCCTGTGAAACCGCCGCCGATGATGGCGACCGTGAACCGGGTCTGGTGATCGCTTCGAGCGGCAGTGTTCATGTCGGCCACAGGTCATGTCCTTCTTCGCATTGGGGAAACTGCCGAATAGATGCCTTTGAGGCAAAGATAGAAATTCTATCGCAGCACAAGAGAATAAAACGCCTTTCCTTACGACCGGTCAGTCCGCTCCCTAATCTCGCCACAACGACAACGAACGGAGATGGACATGAAGGCGCTCATTGCAAAGCTGGCTGCCGTGACAATGTTGATGGGTGTTTTTGCCGGCCAGGCCATGGCGGCAGAAGTCTCCGAAATCCGCATAGACTGGGCAACCTATAATCCGGTCAGCCTGGTCCTCAAGAAAGAAGGGCTGCTGGAGAAGGAATTTGCCAAGGACGGCATCTCCGTCCGCTGGGTCCAGTCGGCCGGGTCCAACAAGGCGCTCGAGTTTCTCAACGCCGGCTCGATCGACTTCGGCTCCACCGCGGGAGCGGCCGCACTGATCGCCAAGGTCAACGGCAACCCGATCAAATCCATCTATGTCTATTCGCGTCCGGAATGGACGGCTCTGGTGACGGGCAAGGACTCCAAGATTACCTCCGTTTCAGACCTGAAGGGCAAATCGGTTGCGGTCACGCGGGGCACGGACCCGCATGTCTTTCTGGTTCGCGCGCTGGCCGATGCGGGCTTGAAGGAAGGCGATGTGAAGTTCGTGCTGTTGCAGCATGCGGACGGTCGCACGGCCCTGACCCGCGGTGACGTCGATGCCTGGGCAGGCCTTGATCCGATCATGGCGGCAGCGGAAGTGGACGACGGTGCGAAGCTCTTCTATCGCAAGCCGGAAAACAATAGCTGGGGCGTTCTCAACACCACCGAAACCTTCGCCAAGGAGCATCCGGATCTCGTCCGGCGCGTCCTGTCGGTCTATGAGGCCGCACGCAAACAGGCGATCGCTGATCCGCAGCTGCTCAAGGCAACCCTGATCGAGGTCACCAAACTGCCTGACGCGGTCATTACCAAACAGCTGGAGCGCACGGATCTCAGCGCATCGCGAATCGGAGATGCCCAGCGCGATACGATCCTGAAGGCGGGGCTTGCCCTGCAGCAGGCGGGTGTCCTTCCGGCGGATGCCGATGTGGCGAAGGTCACCGATGCCCTGATTGATCCGAGCTTCAGCGACGCGCTCGTCCAGTAGGAGCTGTAGGATGACCGCTGCCGACCTGTCCTCCGAAAAACAGCGCCTGAGCGGCGGAAAATCCGGCTACCGTCTGCGGTGGTCGGCGTTCAGCGGTCTGCTGATCGCCCTCGTGCTTCCGGTGTCGGGTTTTGCCGTCTGGCAGCTCTTGGTCTCTTCGGGCTTTGCCTCAGGCCGGCTCGTGCCGCCGCCATCGCGCATTCTGTCAGCGCTGTGGCAGTTGCAACAGACGGGTGAGCTTTCTCATCATCTGGTAGCGACCTGCCTTCGCGTCCTGTCCGGTTTTGCAGCCGGCGCGGTTGCGGGCATCATTCTCGGCGGCGTGACCGGTTATTTCCGGCCGGCACGCCGTCTTCTCGACCCGACGCTGCAGGCGCTGCGTGCCATCCCGTCGATCGCCTGGGTACCTTTGTTCATTCTCTGGTTCGGCATCTTCGAGACGTCCAAGGTCACGCTGATCGCTGTCGGTGTGTTCTTCCCGGTTTATCTTGGCGTCTCTGCGAGCCTTGTCTCGGTCGATCGCAAGATCGTCGAAGTAGGGCGGATCTTTCGCCTGTCGGGCTTCGAAATGGTTCGACGGATCCTGTTTCCCGCCATTCTACCGGCCCTGGTGGTGTCCCTGCGGACAGGCCTCGGTCTTGGCTGGATGTTTGTGGTCGCGGCCGAATTCATGGGCGCATCCGAAGGCCTCGGCTACCTGCTTGTCGATGGCCAGCAGCTTGGCAAGCCAGACCAGATCGTCGCCGCGATCCTCGTCTTTGCCATTCTCGGCAAGCTGTCGGACGGCCTTCTTGTTCTTCTCACCGCGCCACTGACGGCCTGGCAGGACAATTACCAGAAGGAGCGAAAGTAATGCTGTCACTGCTGTCGCTCTCCAAAACCTATCCCAGCGGCGTAGAGGCTCTGAGCAACTTCGACCTCGAAATCCGACCCGGCGAAATCGTCGCTGTCATCGGCGGTTCGGGCTGCGGCAAGAGCACATTGCTGCGGGTGATCAGTGGGCTTGAGCCGGCGACGCTCGGCCAGGTGCGGATCCATGGCGAAGAGGTGACGGCGCCGCATCCGCTGATCAACCTCATCTTTCAGGAGCCGCGGCTCCTCCCATGGCTGACCGTCGAACAGAACATCTCCTTCGGCATCCGCCATCTCGACGCTAGGGAGCAGGGGAGGCGTGTTCGCGGGGTCCTGCAGCAGGTCCAGCTCCAGGGTTATGAGACGCGGCTGCCCAAGGAGCTTTCGGGCGGACAGGCGCAAAGGGTTGCGATTGCCCGCGCGCTCGTGACCCAGCCCGAGGTGCTGTTGCTGGACGAGCCCTTCTCGGCCCTCGACGCCATGACCCGAGGCAGCCTGCAGCGGCATCTTCTGCACATTTGGCGCGAGACGGCCGCCACGATCGTGATCGTCACCCATGACATCGAGGAAGCTGCCGCGCTCGCCCATCGGGTCGTGGTGATGCGACCGTCGCCGGGAACGATGCTGGAAGAAATAACCATCGACCTGCCGCTTCCGCGCAACGAGCTGGAAGCGGATCTCGATCCTTTCAAGAAGAGGATCCGGACTGCCCTACACCGTTCGCTGGCCTATGCCGACGGAACGGACCTGATGCTGGTCTAGGCGCAATCATCCATCGGAGGACACACTCATGATTATCAGCAGCATGTCTCTTTTCGGATTTGATCTCTTCGGCATGATGCCGGCGTTAGGACAGGTCAGAAATGATGCCGATCAGGCAGCCCTGGTTGGGGAAGACGGGAAGGAGGAGGGCCGCGACGGCGCAAGACGCGAAGTCGATGCGGTTCGGGACCAACCGTACGAGGAGAGCTTCTACTGGCTGCCGTATCCCATTTATTGAAATGGCGTTTTTCCGCGCCCAGTCAAATTGGTAGGATATCCTCAAGGTTTGCAGAGCCTTAGACCTGTAGGCCTGTGCGCTGCACAGGCGCGGCGTTAGCATGTTCTCACTCGGCTGCGGGACCGCGGCGGGACGCATCATAAAGGAATATTGCATGGCCACTGGCGACCAGGCACTCGATTTTCTCTGGTTCATCCCTTCCTCCGGAGACGGCGCCTATCTCGGCTCGGACGATCTCAACCGGCCATCCGACCCGGGTTATTTTCGGGAGATCGCGCAGGCTGTGGATCGCCTTGGCTATTCGGGCGTGCTGATCCCGACCGGGGCGGCCTGCGAGGAGTCCTTCATTCTCGCCGCTGACCTTGCAGCGCGAACGGAAAATCTCAAGTTCCTGGTGGCGATCCGGCCGGGTGTCGCGTCTCCGGCCTATTACGCGCGACTGACCTCGACACTCGATCGTGTCACCAACGGGCGCCTGCTTCTCAATATCGTGGTGGGCGGCAGTGCTCAGGAATTGGCGGGCGACGGCATCTTCCTTCCGCATGACGAGCGATACCTGCATGCGGGCGAGTTCTTCGAAGTGTTCAACAAACTCATCGAGACCGGCAGCGCCCATCTCGACGGGAAATACATCCAGGCCCATCATGCGGAGCTTGGTCTGCCGCCTGTGCAGGACCCGCGACCGCCGATCTACTTCGGCGGCTCCTCGGATGCCGCAATCGATTTTTCGGTCGGCATCGTCGACAAGTACCTGACCTGGGGCGAGCCTCCGGCACAGGTTGCCGAGAAGATCGAAAAGGTTCGCAAGGCGGCCTCCGCAGAGGGCCGTGAAGTCACCTTCGGGATCCGGCTGCACTTTATCGTCCGCGAGACGGATGAGGAGGCATGGGAAGATGCCGAACGCCTGATCTCCAAGCTGTCTGACGAGACCATTGCCGCCGCCCAGGAGGTTTTCGCCAAGAACTCCGACTCTGTGGGGCAGGCCCGGATGGTGGCGCTCCACAACGGTCGCCGCGACAAGCTCGAAGTCTCGCCAAACCTGTGGGCCGGCGTCGGCTTGGTGCGCTCCGGTGCCGGAACGGCCCTTGTCGGATCGCCGAAGACTGTTGCTGCCCGGCTGCGGGAATATCAGGCGCTCGGGATCGATACCGTGATCGCGTCGGGCTATCCGCACCTTGAGGAAGCCTACCGCGTCTCGGAACTGCTGTTCCCGGAACTTGGGCTGGCCGGGCCCCGCAATCAGATCCGCGCGTCGTTCGGCAAGCGCCAGGTCTTCGGCGGCGGCGGTCACGGTGGCAATGTGAAAGTCGCGTCTGGCTCCTGACGGGCCTGCGAGCGTACCCGGAATGCCTGAGGACCGCCAGCCAGGCGGTCTTCGTCACCCGTGGAGGAGGCCGCCTGGCTGAGACGCCGGCGAACCTTACTGTGCGTTTCGTCCCATGACGAACACGAGGCACACCGTGCCGCAGGCAAGGCTTGCAGCGTCCAGCCAATCGGGGACTGCGGTGTTCGTGCTGCAGGACACGAGGCCTAAAGCGAGAAGGCCAAGGCCCGAGCCGGCAATCGGGCAGAAGGAAAACTTCATCATTCTTTCCCTAAGCCGCAACGGCCTGGCCCGACCGAAGGTGATCGCGGATCGCGCGCTTCAGTTCGCTGATGCTGGGGAAACGTCGCTCATCCAGCCCTATGACGTGGAATTTGACTGCGATGAAGCGCAGTTCGCCCTGATCGGGAACGGCGATTCCCACCGGCAGCCCACCGAATTCAATGACTTGCTTCTGCATGATTGTCGCTCCAACCTCGTGATCGTCTCAAATGGTGTGCACCTGGCATGGAGCCGGTGCGCAGTTTCGATGCGACGCTGAGACAACAATGGAGCTCGGTTACGGCTGTCGGTCCGCCTGCCTGGACAGGCTTTGCCACGGGTTGGTTGAAGAATGTCATCGCCGTATCCCTTGTCTGTAACTGCCCTCACTCTAGCGACGTCCAGGTCCTGAAACGAGGCAAAGAAATCTATCTTTATTATAGATTTTAGATGTGTCGTCTCCGACGGAGCGCTGTGGATTGCCTAGATTCAAGACGACGGAAAGCTCGCCAAGAGGTCTTCGATGGTCACGACGCTTCTCATCCCCGGGTTGAACGGTTCGGCAGCGGATCATTGGCAAAGGCACTGGGAACGCAACAAACCGCAGACTCTGGTGGTCGAACAGGAGGACTGGGCATGTCCGGTTCTTGGCGATTGGCAGGAAAGGCTCGATGAGGCGCTGTCGAACACCGACGGCGCCTTTCTGGTTGCACACAGCCTCGGTTGCCTGTTGGTTGCAAGTTATGCCCGCCGCCGCCAGGCCGAGCGCATCAAGGGTGCATTGCTGGTGGCGCCGTGTTCGCTGGCGGCGGTCCAGCGCCTCCATCCCTGCACGGTTCGGTTCGGTGAGGAGCCGCTGGACCGACTGCCGTTTCCGACCCTCGTGATCGGAAGCCTGGACGACCCCTATATGAGCGTCGAGCAATTGGAGCGGCATGTCGCGCGCTGGGGAAGCGAGCTGACGACGATCGGGTTCGCCGGACACATCAACATTGCGAGCGGCTTCGGGCGGTGGCCGGAAGGATATCGGTTCTTCGCAAAGATGGTAGAAAACGCCACGTCACGCCCGCCCCCGTCCAGGGCGGCATACGCTCGCAGCCCGCGTCCACCGGCAGGGATTTCCCGTCCTCCCGAAGCTGCGGATCACTAGATATTCATCACGCCGAAACGACTTTGGTTGAAGCCTGGGCTTTGCTCCTGTATCGCTCAAGCCTGTTGAGGCGAGATGGTTTGCCTGCCTGCCACTGTTGGATTTTTCGATGCTGACAAAGAAGGGGAAGTACGGGCTGAAGGCGCTGGTGCATCTGGCGCAGCTCGAACCCGGGAAGACCGCCTTCGTCAGCGAAATCGCCCTGAAGAACAACATTTCCAAGAAATTCCTGGACGCCATCCTGCTGGAGCTGCGCAAGGGCGGTATCCTGCGTTCGAAAAAGGGACCGGGCGGTGGCTATGCGCTATCCAAGCCTGCATCGGAGATCTACATCGGCCATGCCGTGCGCATTCTTGACGGTCCGCTTGCTCCGATCCGCTGCGCCAGCAAGACCGCGTTCGAGGCTTGCGACGATTGCGATTTCCCCGAGGACTGTCAGATCCGTCATTCCATGACCGAGGTTCGCGACGCCATCTCGGACGTTCTCGATAAGATGACGCTCGAGGACATGGTTGCGCGTCGTGGACCGCAAAGCGCTCGGACCGCCGATGGCCGGGAATAGCCGCCAGCCTCTGTCAAAAGATGCCGCTCGGCGCCGGCATGCTGTCGTTGAGGTGGAAATCGCCGATCGCATGATATTTCCATCGCACCGGATCATGCACCGTATGCGTTCTGGCGTTGCGCCAGTGGCGGTCGAGGTTGAGTTTCTCGTCGGTCGATGATGTGCCTGCGAGTTCGAACAGCGCGTTCGATGCGTCGATCGCTGCTTCCGTCGTCAACACCTTGGCAGCCGCGACGGCCAGCGAGGCTTCCCTCGCCACCTGCTGCGAAGGACTGACCTGCGCAATATCGACCTTGCGTCCGGCCCGTTCCAGCATGGCAGCGGCCGCCTCGATCTTGACGGCAACGGTGCCGGCACGCGCGATCGTCAGCGGGTCGTCGCTCGCCTTGTCTATCCCCAGCTGCAGGTGTCCGCGCGCGCGCGTGCGGACGAACTGGATCATGTCCGTGAACGCCGCGCGTGCAATGCCGAGGTCCACGGCGGCGTGCAGCAGCTGCCCGAGCGACCCGAGCGTGGCGGGTTGTTCGAACAGCTGGTCATGGCGCACGACCGCGTCGGCCGGGACATAGATATTGTCGATCACCACCGTACCGCTCGCCGTCGTGCGCTGCCCGAACCCCGCCCAGTCGTCGACGACAGTCACGCCATCCGCGTCTCTCGGCACGATCGCCATGACCGTCCGGTCTTCGGCGTCGCGTGCGAAGATGGCGATCCAGTCGCAGAACAGGGCGCCGGTTGTGTAGTACTTCCGTCCGGTGATGCGAAAACCGACACCGTCCGCCACCATCCGTGTCGTGATCTGTCCCGCTTGCTGAGGGCCGGGCTCGGCAAGCGCATTGGCGAAATGTTCGCCGGCAAGAGCGCGGGCAAAGAAGTAGCGCTTCTGCTCTTCCGTGCCGGCCAGCCGCAGGACTTCCAGGATGTAGAAATGGTTTTGCGGGATCTGCCCGATCGAGCTGTCGGCCTCCGATAGAAGTGCGACGACCTCGGCCAGAAACGGATTGGAAATGTCGGTGCCGCCGTATTCCGACGGAACGGTGATGCCCAGCAGACCCGACTGCGCCACCTGTTCCATCTCGTGGTGGGGCAGCACGCGCTCCCGGTCGCGCAGGCTGGCACCGTCTGCAAACAGCGCTGCTAGGCGTTTCGCGGCGTCGATCGCCTCGTCTTCCGTTGCCAGATAGGCGGCGACCGGCCTGATCCTGCTCGTCAAATGGATAACCCTGCTCACAGCATCACCTCCCAAAGACGTCATTGGGCCACAGCGCGACGCCCGACATAAGGGACAAAGCTGCTAAAGACGGCCGGGCTTCGGCAGATTATTCCAGTCAAACGCGTGACGGGAGTAAAATGCATTTTGCACTACCGGTGGGGTGCCTCGGCGTCGTCTGTCACGCTAGCAGCGGCAGCAACTGGCTGCCCTGCCGCTTTAGTTCCGTCATGTAGGGGGTGTCGGACAGCACGAAATAGCTGACCCCCAGGGCTTCATACTTGCGCAGGGACCGCGCCACGTCTTCTGCCGAACCCACCAGCCAGGTCGTCGCTGCTCCACCGCCGCCAAACTTCGCCGGCGCCGTGTAGAGGTTGTCGTCAAGCACATCGCCCTGCCGTGCGAGATCCAGAAGGCGTTGCTGGCCGACGGCCACGCCGTGGCGATGGTCCTGCCAGCTCCCCGCCGCACCCTGCGCCATCTTAGCAACCTTCGCTTCCGCATCCGCCCAGGCCTGTTCCGTCGTATCGCGAACGAGCGTGGTGATCCTCAGGCCGAATTCGAGCGGCGGCAGATCGCGGTCGAGCGTTCTGCTGAGCGTCTTTAGCCGGTCGATCCGCTGCCGCACTCCGTCCAGCGGTTCACCCCAGAAAAGCTGCACGTCTGCTTCTGTCGCGGCGACTTTTTCGGCCGCTTCCGATGCGCCGCCGAAATAGAGCTTGGGGTGACGCCGCTCACCGCGGACGTCGAGCCGTGGCGCAACGGTTGAACCGGCCACCTCGAAATAATCCCCGGAGAACGTCACGTCCTCCTCTGTCCAGAGCCGGCGGACAAGCCGCATGAATTCCTTCGTCCGCGCATAGCGCTGCGCCTGGTCGCCTTCGCTGTCGCCGTAGGCTGCAAGCGCATCCGGTCCGGACACGACGTTGACGCGCACGCGGCCGCCACTCATCTGGTCGAGCGTCGCGCAGGAGGACGCAAAGTTCGCCGGCTTCCAATAGCCGGGCCGGACCGCGATCAGCGGCTCGAAGGTTTCGGTTCGGGCAACCAGCGCTGTTGCGACCGTGAACGTATCGGGCCGGCCCCAGCCCGTGCCGATCAGCGCGCCCTTCCAGCCATGCTCTTCCATCGCTTTCGCCTGCGCCGTCAGGGTATCCAGACTGTTGTGATCCGGAACGGCCTCGTCGCCGCGATGGCCGGCTTTCACGTCGTTTGGGATGTACCAGAGGAAGTCGGAAGGGTGTGTCATTGTCTATCCGTGATCTGATTTCGAAGTCTGCCCTCGTCGAGCAGTATTCTGACGGTTCGCGCCGCATTCGTGCGCATCTCGACCGCCGCATGGTCGGAATAAAAGGCATTGTGCGGCGTGATGACCAGACGGCCGTTGAGCCAGTCTTCCCGGTTGCGCCAGGCGCTCAGCAGGCTGTGGTCTCGCGGCGGCTCGGTCACCAGCGTATCGATCGCGGCGGCTGCCAGATGTCCGCTCCTCAACGCCCCCTCCAGCGCATCGAGATCGTCGATCAGCTCGCCGCGTGCCGTGTTGACGACGATCGCGCCAGGTTTCAGCCGCGCCAGGCCCTCGGCGCCCAAAAGCCCGCGCGTCTCGCCATTGGCCGGGCAATGAAGGGTCACGACGTCGGAACGCGCAAAAAGCTCTTCCAGGCGATCGGTGCGCTCATAGCCCACGGCCTTCTCATGCCCGGGCGGCTGGCCCGGATCATAGCCGAGAATGTGGAAGCCGAACGGCTTTAGCCGATTGACGACCGCCGTGCCGATGCGGCCGACGCCGACGACACCCACCGTCGCTTTGTTGGAGCGCGAAAGCGGTTTGAGGCTGTGAACCTGCCATCCGGACGTATAGCCGCGAGCACGGGCGTCATGCTCGAACAGCCGCCGATGCAGCGACAGGATCATGGCAAGCGCATGATCGGCGACCTCCTCGGTGCCGTAATCGGGATTGTTGGCAAACGGGATGCCGGCCTGCTCGAGGGCTGCGAGATCGATCTTCTCGTAGCCGACGCCGTAACGCACCACGCCCTTGCAGCGGGTGAGATGCGTGATGCTTGCCGCCCCGAGACGGGCGCCCCACACCATCAGCGCATCGAGCCTTGCCAGCCGATCCGGTGCAAACGACGCTTCGTCCGTGCTGCCGAAAAACTCTATCTCGACGTCATTGCCGAGAACCTCCGCCTCGAGGTCGGGCTGGCCGATCATGTGGTCGGTAATTCCCACCACGAAGGTTCGTCTCGTCGTCATATTCGGTCTACCTCGCGGCTCAGCGCGTCATTCCCCATTTCGCGACGGTGCGTCGTTCCAGCTGGCGGAACACGACGTTCTCGACCAGAAGGCCGAACAGGATGACCGTGATCAAACCCGCGAAGACGCGATCGGTGTAGAGCTCGTTGCGGTTCTGGAAAATGTACCAGCCGAGACCGCCTCGGCCGGACGAGGCGCCAAACACCAGCTCGGCGGCAATCAGCGTCCGCCAGGCGAAGGCCCAGCCGATCTTGAGGCCGGCGATGATTGAGGGCAGGGCGGCCGGAACGAGGATCAGGAACACGTATCTGAGGCCGCGAAGGCCGTAATTGCGACCCGTCATGCGCAGGGTCTCCGGCACGCTCGTAAACCCGGTGTACATGTTGAGGGAGAGCGGCCAGAGCACCGAATGGATCAGCACGAACACAAGGCTTCCCTGACCCAGGCCAAACCACAGCAGCGCCAGGGGGAGAAGCGCTATCGGCGGCAAAGGGTTCAGCATCGACGTCAGTGTCGAGAGGAAGTCGCGTCCGATCTGGGTCGAGACCGCAAGCGTGGTCAGAAGGAATGCCAGCACCACGCCGGTGACGTAGCCCTTGAACAGGACGTCGAGCGAATACATCGCCCGAACGGGAAGAACGCCGCTAGCGATATCTTCGACGAAGGCCCGGATCGTCTGGGTAAACGACGGCAACAGCAGGTCATTCCCCTGGACCGTCGCGACAACCTGCCAGAGCAGCGCCAGGGCGACCAGAATGACCGATTTGCGCAGCCAGGCACGCTGCCAGAGCCTCTGGTGGAGGGAGAGCACGGTGTCGACGCTGTCCGCGGCAAGCGGCTCGAGCGGTCGTTCATATTCGGGTCGCACGGGAGGCGAGGGGCGAGCTGCCGGTGCCACTTGGACGCTTGAGAGATCGGTCATGCGCGGATGTCCCCGGCGGTCTCCGGCTGTTCGAACAGCAGTCCGTGGATGCGGTTCGTGGCGGCCTGGAATTCGGGGCTTCCGCCACTGTTCAGATCCCATTCGTGGCTGTTGATTTCAGCCCGCATCCGGCCGGGATGCGGGGACAGGAGCGCAATCCGGTTTCCGACGACCAGCGCTTCTTCGATGGAATGCGTCACGAAGAGGAGAGTGAACCGCACCTCTTCCCACAGGTGCAGCAATTCCTCCTGCATCTTGCGCCGCGTAAGGGCGTCAAGGGCCGCAAACGGTTCGTCCATCAGCAGCACCCGGGGCTCCATGGCGAGCGCCCGCGCGATTGCCACGCGCTGTTTCATGCCGCCAGACAGCGTGTTCGGATAGGCGTCGGCGAACCGGCTCAGCCCGACCTTCTCGAGATAATAGTCCGCCCGCTCGGCCGCTTGCTTCCGGCTCATCCGACCGGATACCCGGACAGGAAATGCGACATTCTCCCGAACGGTCTTCCAGGGCGGCAGCTGGTCGAATTCCTGGAAGACGACGACGCGGTCAGGTCCCGGGCCGTGCACCGGATGTCCGTCGAGCAGGATCTGACCTTCGCGCGGCGCAATAAAGCCGCCGACGGCTTTCAAAAGCGTGGACTTGCCGCAACCCGAAGCGCCCAGAAGAACGAAGCGGTCGGCTTCCCAGACGTCGAAGCTGACATTCTGCGTCGCGCGCACGACGCGCCCCGGCGCGCGATATTCCAGGGTGACGTTCTCGACAGAAAGAAGCGGTGCGGAAAGCGCGGCGCCACCCACCGTCTCGTTTTTTTCATCCGCGCCGGCTTGCGGTGCAAAGGCAGATAGGCCGTCCAAATTCTATTCCACTTGTCTGTCAGCAAAAATGGCGGACCGTTTCCGATCCGTCATCTTCACGAGGGTCTGGGTGTGACGACCGGATCAGCTGCCGTTTTCGCCATAGGCCTCGGGAAAGAAGTAATCCTTCCAGGACTTGGCCTCGGTCTTCAGGACACCGAGTTTTTGGAGCTGCGACGCGTAGACGAAGGTGTTCTGCGGCGTGATCGTGAAGTCGTTCTCGGGATCGTTGATGATATCGAGGATGAGTTTTGACGGCAGCTTCGAGCCCTGCTGCCTGATAAACGCCTCGGCGGCCTCCGCTTTGTTCGCGCCGATCCACTCGGCCGCTTCCCGCAAGGCTGCGTAGAATGCGGCATAGGTCTTCGGATTCTGGTCGTGATAGGCGGCCGTTGTGTAGAGCACGTTGAACGTCGCAGATCCGCCGAGGATATCGTACGAGCTGATGACCTTGTGCACGGCGGGATTGCCCTGAAGCGCCTGATAGTAGAAAGGCGCCGACGAGAAGTGCGAGTTGATTTCCGTTCCGCCGGCGATCAGCGCCGCTGTCGCGTCCGGATGCGGCAGGCTGACGGAAATATCGTCGAACTTCTTGAAGTCCGCCGCACCGAAGATCTTGGCTGCTTCGATCTGCAGGGTACGCGACTGAAAGCCGACACCCGCAGCCGGAACGGCGATCCGGTCTTTCGGACCGAAATCCTTGAGCTGATGGACATTCGGGTTGGTCGTCAGCAAGTAGTTCGGCAGCGATCCCAGCGCTGCCACCAGCTTGACATCCTGGCGGTCCCGGGTCCGGTCCCACAGGGTCAGCGCCGGAGGCACGCCCGCCGAGACGATGTCGAGATTGTTGGCAAGCAGTGCTTCGTTCATCGCCGTCGCACCGGAAATGCTCGCCCATTCGACATCGACGTCGAAGCCTGCTGCCTTTGCGTGCTTCTCGATGAGCTTCCGGTCCTTGACCACGTCGAGGATCAGATAGGAGATGCCGAATTGCTGTGCGATCCGGATCTTGCCCTCGGCAGCGGCCGGGCCAGCTGAAAGCGCCGCGAGGATTCCAACGGCAGCCACGCCTAGTCTGTAACGCCTGAACCTGGCGGAGACGGTCGAAAGGTAAGCTGCTGCCATCGAAATACATCCGTTGCATGAGAGAGAATTAGTCATCCGAGCGCCGCTTCCGGAACTCGGCCGGTATGCCGTTCGCGTCGGCAAACATCATCGAGGGCAAGCCTACGCAGCAGGCTCGTATCCATCAATGTGACGCGCTTCTATTCTGACCGCCGAAATGAGAGCAGATTGGCGCGTATTGTGGAGGCGTCGGAATAATTGCCTGCGCGTCGGCGGGGGCCCGTGAAACCATCCGTCCCTGACCGTTGTCAGTTCCGCAGCAGACCAAGGCACCGCTAACTCGGATCTGCTCCGAACGGTTCGTCCATCAACCGGTTCTTCCGAGTTACGCTTGTGAAATCACGGTCGTCATCAAGCAGAGCGCGCGAGCTCCTCGGAACTTCCGACCGGCTGCAATCCGAAATGCGAGCGTAGCGTGCTGCCCTCGTACTCTTTCCGGAACAGCCCCCGCTTCTGCAGGATGGGAACGACTTCCTCCGCAAACAGCGAAAGCTGGCTGTTGATGATCGGTGGCATCACGTTGAAGCCGTCGGCGGCGCCGGTGCGGAACCAGTCTTCGATAATGTCGGCGACCTTTTCGGGCGTGCCGGTCGCGACGAAATGTCCGCGCGCGCCGGCAAGCTTTCGCAGCAACTGCCTGAGCGTCAGGTTCTCCTTCAAGGTCATGTCGATATAGCCGATGACACGGCTCTTCGAAGCTTCGACGGAGTTAGGATCTGGAAAGTCGCTTTTGGTCAAAGGGCGGTCGAGCGGCACGGCGCTGAAATCATGACCGCCAAACCGCGCGGCCAGGCGCGTCAGTCCGACATCCGTGCTGGTCAGCGCGTCGAGCTCCTCCCAGACCTGTTCCGCTTCCTTTGTCGTCGAGCCGATCGCGGCACTGATGCCAGGCAGAATGACGATATCCTCCGGGCTGCGTCCATAGCCCACGGCGCGGTTCTTCACGTCCGTATAGAAGGCCTTGGCCGATTCCTTCGTCATGTGGGCGGTAAAGATCGCTTCCGCCCATCGCGCCGCAAATCCCCGTCCCGCATCGGATTGGCCCGCCTGGATATAGACCGGACGGGACTGCGGGCTTTCCGGAACGTTGAGGGGACCCTTGGTGCGGTAGTGTTCGCCTGCATAGTTGACCGGCTTGATCCGATCGATGTCGAGATACCGTCCCCCTGCGCCGTCATCGAGAACGGCATCCGCCGGAAAGCTCTTCCACAACGCATCGACGGCTTCGACAAATTCTTCCGCCAGCTTGTAGCGATCCGCGTGGTCGAGATTCTGCTGCAAGCCATAGTTCGCACCTGCCTCCGGTGCCCAGGAGGTGACGATATTCCATCCGGCGCGTCCATTGGAAAGATGGTCGAGCGTGGCGAACTGGCGGGCCAAAGTGTAGGGCAGGCTGTAGGTGGTCGAGGCCGTTCCAATCAGACCGATCTTCTTTGTATGGGCCGCGAGCAACGACAGCAGCACGATCGGCTCCAGCGACCCCGACGATGCCAAGCCGCTGCTATTGCCGGCAGCCAGGGTATCGGCAAGGAAGACGGCATCGAACTTTGCGCTCTCCGCGATCGCGGCGGCTTCGACGTAGAGTTCAAGGTCGGTCAGGGCCTTGTGGTTGGCATGCGGATGTCGCCACGCCCCTTCATGATGGCCGCGGGACATGAGGAAGAGATTGAGATGCAGCTGGCGCGACATGGGGTGCCTTTCAAATAGTGTGGGCTTCGACGCCGAGGCTCTTCAGCAGTTTTGACCGAAGCGAAAATAGTTCGGCGTGGTGCTCGTGGCGCGGGTGGGGAAGCGAGACCGAGTGATCTTCGATGATGCTGCCGTCCTTGAGGACAAGGACGCGGTCGGACAAAAGCAGGGCCTCGTCGACGTCGTGGGTGACCAGGATGATGGTCGGTCGCTGACGTTCGACAAGGCGCATCAGCAGCGCCTGCATCTTCATCCGCGTCAGCGCGTCGAGCGCGCCGAACGGTTCGTCCGCCAGCAGGAGGTCTGGCTCGCGCAGCAGGGAACGCGCCAGGGAAGCCCTCTGCTTTTGTCCTCCGGAGAGCGTCGACGGCCAGACATCCGTCTTGTCGCCGATCCCGACATCCTTGAGCATGTCATGCGCGGCGGCCACACCATCGGCGCGGCGCAGCCCGAGCGTGACGTTGCCGATCACCGTCTTCCAAGGCAGAAGCCGTGAGTCCTGGAAAAGCACGGAGACGCTTTCCGGCGTACTGTAGTGTCCCTTGGTTTCCGCGTCGTCGTCGAGCCCGGCAAGCGCCCGCAGCAGGGTCGTCTTGCCGGAACCGGACTCGCCAAGAAGAGCCACGAACTGCCCTGCCGGAATATCGAGCGAGATGCGGTCGAGAACGGTCTTGCCCTTGAAGCTGCGGGAAAGGTCGCGCAGGACCACGGCATTCTTCACATGCGCGTTCATGAGCCCAGAGCCCGTCGATAGGAGAGCGCGCGGGCCTCGATCAATCTGACGAGGGCGTCGGAAAGCAGTCCGAGCAGCGCGTAGATCATGATGCCGACGACGATGATGTCGGTCTGGCCCCAGTCGCGCGCCCGGTTCATCAGATAGCCGATGCCTGTTTGCGTATTGACGAGTTCCAGCACGACGAGTGCCGTCCAGCAGAGGGCAACCGCCAGCCGCAGCGACACGAAGAACCCCGGTAGCGCCCCGGGCAGTGCGACATGACGGATGAACTCGGCACGGGTCAGGCCGAGCGTGCGGGCAAGCTCCACATGTCCGATGTCGATACCGCGCAACGCGGCGTGGGTGTTGATGTAGACCGGGATGAGGACAGCCGTGAAGATCAGGAAGACCTTCATGGCCTCGCCGATCCCGAGCCAGATGATCACCAGCGGGATGAGCGCAAGCGTCGGTATCGCACGCTTGATCTGCACGAGACCGTCGATCAGGGCTTCGCCGGTTCGCGTCAGCCCCGACAGGAGAGCGAGGACGACACCGACCACGACGCCGAGCATGAGCCCGGAATAGGCGCGTGCTGCAGAGGCCGCAAGGTGAGGCAGAAGGCTGCCGTCGACGACCATCTCATAGCCTGTCTTCACCGCCGTGGATGGGGCGGCGAGCGTGCTGGGCGAGAGGATGCCGAGCCGAGACGACGTCTCCCAGACGATCAGTATGATGGCGGGACCGAGAAGCCTCACGCCGGGTGGAAGCTTTGCGGGCGTCAGGCGTGTCGGCCTGCGGTCGAGCGCACGACCTGGGATCCGATCCGCGCGCGTTCTGACCATTCTGCCTGAAGATATGTCCGTCATGCGACCTCCAATCAGCGAGATTGCTCTACGACCTTGTCGAACGTGTCGACGAACGATCCCTTGGCATCCAGACGCTCCTTGATGGAGCCTGCCTGGTACAGGATGTCGATCAGCTTCTGGTGATGCGGGATCGCCTCGACCGAGGTCTGGAAGACGAGGGGCGACTGTCCTGCAAGGATGGCGGCGCTGTCTTCCGGAGACACGCGCTGGAAGGCGGTATAGTAGAACTTCGCCCATTCTTGCGGGTGCGCGTTGCTCCAGTTGCCGGCTTTGACGAAAGCAGCCAGGAACTGCTTGATCGATTCCGTTTTCTTCGGATCCGCAAGCACCTCGGGGCGTGCATAGAAATAGGATGTGCTTGGCAGCAGCTTGCGCTCCTCCGGATCAAGCACCGGGCTCGCGCCGGCCTGATTGGTCAGCCGTGTGACGAACGGCTCCTGGAGGACCGCGACATCGACGGCGCCGGACCGCAGGGCATCCGGCAAGTCCGCGACACGAAGATTAACGAGCGTGACATCCTTCAGCGTCAGCCCGGCCCGGTTCAGAGCCTCGATGAGGAACACCTGGCGGCCGGAGCCCTCGACATAGCTCAGCTTTTTGCCCTTCAGCTCGGACAACGCGTTGATCTTGAGGCCGGGACGACTGGTCAGCCGATACTGGGCGATCTCGCGTGTAAACGTGGCGACGATTGGCAGCAAGGTGCCGGAGGCGCGCGCCTGGATCGGCGGCGTGTCGCCGACATAGGCGATGTCAAGCGCGCCTGCCCGGATGGCCTCGAGGATGGCGGGGCCGCCGGCAAAGTTCGGAAACTCGATGTCGAATGCCAGGGTCTTTCGCTCTCCGCTGGCATCCAGCAGGTTGCGCACGAATTCGGCCTGATCCGCGACGATCAGTTTGGTTGCCGGATCAGCAGCGCTCGCGAAGGACGGGAACAAGGACAAACCGGCGATGACGAAGGACGCGGACGCTTGCAGAAATCTTCTACGATACAAGGACAGGCTCCATTCTGAATCTGCAGACCCAGAGGACTGCAGCGGAGAGGTAACTGCCTTCAGCGTAGAGATAATCGACTAAATCGATAGGGATAGAGGTTCGACAAACATGCCCGCGGCGCATTTTCGTTCTTCGAGATGCGGGCTATTGAGGCGATCATTCTAACCGCGCGGAGATGTCGTCAGGAACATCTGCCTGGCCCGGATGCCTGCTGCCCGAAGCAGCAGAAAGGCCTGTAGGGGTTGCCTCCCGAGCCGATTTCGCCCGCCAAAAGCCATCTCAGCGGACCTTTTCGTCTTCCGCATCCTTGCGGCCGTCGTCCGAGTGCGCATCCGCGCCGTCCGTTCAGGATCCCAGTTCCATCAGTGCGCGCCGAAGCGGCGCATCGGAAATCTGGATCGGTCCGTGAAAGGGAAGATCCATGTCGAGCACCAGGTAGAACGCCGTCGAGATCAGCCCGGCGGCGATCAGGAACGAGACCGTCACGACCGCGTTCTGGGGCGCCCGGTATCCGAAGCTGGCAAAGATCAGCGTCAGCCAGGCGGCAAGAATGGCGACGATCGGCATCGGGATCGATCCTTCCGCGCTTCCCACGATGCCCCAGCGCTGCTCGACCAGCCGGTGATACTGCTGCTGTATGTCGGTCAGCAGGTCCTGGTGGAAGCCGCCGGAAGGCTGGATCAGCAGCAATGCGTCGCCAAGCGCGTCGAGTGCCTGCCCGGCCTCGTCCGGCTTGGTCGTATCGGCCCGGGCCGGGTTGGCGACGGCGTGTTCGAGATAGACCTTGAGCTTGTCGCGGGCGTCCTTGGCCGCCAGGCCGTAGCTCCGCAACGACCGGTCGATGAGAATGATGTTGGTGGCATAGGCGTGCACGCCGGCGTCGATGCTCTCGAACGTGGTCTTCGCCGAATTGATCATCAGGCCGAAGACCAGGGAGGACATCACCACGAAGATGTTGGCAACGAGCCGGACGATACTGTTGGTGTCGTCGTCACGGTGGCGAGCGGGCATTCTTGGCGACACATACATGGCACCGAGCGAGGCAAGCGAAAGGAGCGCGAAAATGGCCGCGGCAATCCAGAACTCGTTCATGACGCCTCTCGACACAGGCTTGACCAAGCGGTCAGCGACCGCCTTCTTTGAGCTATATCAAGATTTTGCCGCCATAACCACAGTCGAAACAATCGGCCTCTAGGCCGGTTGATGCCTCTTTAGATTAGGAAAAACCCCGCACAGGCGGGGTTCTCCGGTATCGTGTATCCGTCGTTGACGTCACCGAGGCGTCGGCCAGATCGAGCCATGGACACGGTGCCGCCGAGAAAGGGCTAGCGGCCCTTCCTGTACATCTTGGCCGCGATCTCGAACATTTCCTCAGGCGCGTAGTCCGGTGTGAAGGCGGACGGTACGCCGACCAGCTGCTGGATCTTGCCGCCATCGGGCATGCCGTCGACGACTTCGAGTTCGCCCGGCGGGTCTGTCGGAAGCGCAACCTGGTCGTTGCTCCAGATCGAGGCGATTTCCTTGTAGTCCTTCGGGCTCCATGTGTAGAGCCGGCGATGCGAGCCTTCGTCGAGATACTTCTGGCACTCCGGAATATTGCCGAGCGGAATGTTCGGCGTCGGCAGGAACTTCTTGACGTCGACGCCGGTGATCTTTTCGAGCGCCAGCGCATAGGCGTGGGCGTGCACCGAACCGCGAACCAGAAGGTAGCCGCAGACCTCGCGACCCGTCGGATCGGTCACCGTTTCATAGACGCGCAGCTTGTGAAGCCGGGCGCCGCATTCCAGATGGAAGTTGTGCAGCAGGTCGAACACCACATTGCCGGTGGTGGTGATGAAATCGTTGTTCCAGGACTGGCCGTTGCTGTTGACGGGCATGGCGCCGCCGCCGGCCGACAGGAAGCTGGCAGCCAGCCGGATATCCGCCATATCTTCGAAGGGGGCGCCCGAAATGTCGCCGCCGTCGCCCGTATCGCCGTCGGGAATGTCCGGACCGTTGTTGAGCATAGCGACGCCGTTGCTCACCAGCTCGACATGGCCGAGCTCCTCGGCCGTGATGCTGGCAACCAGGCTGTAGAAGGGACGAAGCTTCGACTTGGAGCGAAAATTGAAGCTCTGGAACATGTAGTTGCCGAGCGTGGACATTTCGCCGTACTTGCCTCCGAGCAGCTCCTGCAGGGCTGCGGCGGCATTCGGATCGGCGGCCTTCGGCGCAGGCAGCTCGGCCTGCAATTGATCGATGCGCATAAACATGGAGAGTACCTTTCATTGGAAGCTCTCCCC
Organism: Hyphomicrobiales bacterium; assembly: GCA_900469345.1. Taxonomy (GTDB): domain Bacteria; phylum Pseudomonadota; class Alphaproteobacteria; order Rhizobiales; family Rhizobiaceae; genus Neorhizobium. Next base: position 423,169 of record UBWZ01000008.1, read on the forward strand.
GTCGAACAATGCCCACTGAAGGTTGTTCCCTGCGTCATAAAACAATCAAAAGTCGGGCCATTCGGATTGCAAGTCGGGTTTTTAAGGCGCACGCGCGCGTAAAAGACTTTTCGTCAATCGCACCACGCGGCTCAGGCCGTTTCGTTCCAGCGGCGGATCACGGGCTCGTCACGGTCGTGCTCGTAACCGAGAATGCTGATGCTGGTCGTGTCGAGCACGAAGGCCGAGCCCCGTTCGGGCTCCAGTCCGAGCCATCGTGCACCAAGCACGCGCAGAAAATGAGAGCTCGAAAAGATCAGCACCGGCGCATCGCGATCACGCAGCTCCGCGATGATCCGGTCCGCCCGCGCTTTGACCTCTGCGGCGCTCTCGCCCCCCGGTGCGCCGTCGCGAAACAGCTGCCAGCCGGGCCGGCCGGCAAGGATCTCCTTCGTGGTGATCCCTTCATAGTCGCCGTAGTCCCATTCATGCAGGTCGGGCTTCAGCACCGCAGCCTCGAAATAGCCGGCAAGCTCGCAGGTTCTGCGGGCCCGCAGCGAAGGGCTAGACCAGACCTCCGAAAACTCCTCGCCCGCAAGCCGTGGCCGCAGCGCCCGGGCGGCTGCCTCCCCCGCATCCGTCAGGTCGATGTCGGAGCGCCCCGTGTGGCGGCCGGACAGGGACCATTCGGTCTGGCCGTGCCGCACCAGGAAAATCTGCGGCAGATGGGCCGCTTGTTTGATCGATGTATCTGGGCTCGTCATCGCTTGTCTCCGCTGCGCGGCTTTTCTATCGGATTGCGGCGGACGCGTCACCAGCGACATGCCGGGGGACAGCCCGGGCCTGGGACAGAATGTCCGATGTAAACGGCGGCGGATGCCCTACATGATCCCACGCCGCCACGTGAGACCTTCATGATCCTGTCCGCCCGAAACATCACCAAGTCCTACCCGACCGCCGAAGGGTTGCTGCCGATCCTCAAGGGCATCGATCTCGATCTCGATGCGGGCGAGACGGTGGCGTTGACGGGCGAATCCGGCAGCGGCAAGAGTACGCTCCTTCACCTGGCCGCCGGTCTCGACCGGCCCGATGCTGGCGAGGTGATCGTCAGCGGGCGCGATATCGGCAAGCTCGACGACCGGGGGAGGGCCGCCTACAGGCGCAGCGACGTCGGCCTCGTCTTCCAGCAGTTCAATCTCATTCCGTCGTTGAGCGTCGCCGCCAACATCTCATTTCACGCCAGGCTCGCCGGCCGGTTCGATGCCGCCTGGGAGCGCGAACTGACGGAGCGGCTCGGGCTTTCGCAGCTTCTTGCCCGCTATCCGGAACAGCTTTCGGGCGGCCAGCAGCAGCGCGTCGCCATCGGTCGCACGCTGGCCGCGCGACCGCCGTTGGTGCTGGCCGACGAACCGACTGGAAATCTCGACGAGGCAACCGGCGATGCGGTGCTCGACCTCATGCTGTCGCTGAGCAAGACCGCCGGCTCGGCGCTGCTGCTGGTCACCCATTCGGCCCGCCTGGCCGACAAGCTCGACCGCAAGGTGCTGCTGCGCGGCGGGATGATCGCCGCATGATCTGGACCGCGTTCACGGCGCTTCTATCCCATTGGCGCTACCGGCCGCTGCAACTGGCGACGCTGCTGGTCGGCGTCGCGCTGGCGACGGCGCTGTGGTCGGGCGTCCAGGCGATCAATTCCGAGGCCCGCGCGAGCTATGACCGCGCCGCTTCGGTGCTCGAACAGAACCGGTTCGACCAGCTTCTGTCGCGCGACGGCAAGGGCATCGCCATCGATACCTATGCGGCGCTGCGACGGGCGGGATGGAACGTCTCGCCGGTGATCGAGGGCGACCACCGGTTCGGTTCGGTGCGGATCAGGCTGATCGGCATCGACCCGCTCTCCATGCCGGCCCAGGCACGCGCCTTTCCGATCTCGGGCGCTTCCGACCTTGCGGGCTTTGCCGGCGGCACTGTGCTGGTGGTTTCGCCGCGCACCGCGGAACGGCTGGGCAGGCCCGAAGGGCTCAAGGTCAATGTCTCGGCCGATCTTCCCGACGATGCTGCCTTTGTCGATATCGGGCTTGCCGACCGGCTGCTCGGCGCCGGCGGGGCGCTGACGCGGCTCGTCGTCGGGCCCGATCAGCGCCAGGGCCTGCCGCCGATCGCGCAGATCGCGCCCGGCCTGGCGCTGCAGCCGGCCGGCGAAACGCCGGACGTGACGCGCCTCACCGACAGTTTCCACCTCAATCTCACGGCGTTCGGGTTCCTCGCCTTCGTGGTCGGCCTGTTTATCGTCTATTCGGCCACCGGCCTGTCTTTCGAGCAGCGCCGCGCGACTTTCCGGACGCTGCGGGCGCTCGGCGTCCCGCTCCGGTCGCTGACCGTCATGCTGGTGGCGGAACTGATGCTGATCGCGCTTGTCGCCGGCGTCATCGGTGTCGTGCTTGGTTATTTCATCGCTTCGGCGCTGCTTCCGGGCGTCGCGGCGACGCTGAAGGGGCTTTACGGCGCAAGCGTCCCCGGAGCGCTATCGCTGCGGCCGCAATGGTGGGCGGCGGGCATCGCCATCGCCGTCCTCGGGACGGCCGTCTCTTCCTCCCAGAGCCTGTGGCGGGTCTGGACCATGCCGCTCCTCTCGGCCGGCCAATCGCGCGCCTGGGCTCGGGCCTCGGCGAAAGCCCTGCGGTTGCAGGCAGCGGCGGGGCTGGTGCTCTTGGCCGGCGCGCTGGGCGTCGCTCTTTTGGGTCACGGCCTGGCGGCCGGCTTTGCGGTGCTCGGCGGCCTGCTTCTGGGGGCCGCCCTGCTGTTGCCGATCGTCCTCTCGGGCGCCCTGTGGGGCGCCGAGCGGCTGTCACGCGGCGCGCTCACCCAGTGGTTTTGGGCCGATACGCGGCTGCAGCTTCCCGGGCTGTCGCTGGCACTGATGGCGCTACTGCTCGCGCTGTCCGCCAATATCGGCGTCGGCACAATGGTTTCGAGCTTCCGCCAGACCTTTGTCGGCTGGCTCGATCAGCGCCTGGCGGCCGAGCTCTACGTTACCGCGCGCGACGAGGCGGAGGCGGCGCGGCTGCGCGAATGGCTGGCCGGCCGGGTCGATGCCGTGCTGCCGATCTGGAATGTCGAGCGCGAGGTGCTGGGCCAGCAGATCCAGATCTTCGGGGTTGCCGACGACCCGACCTACCGCGACCACTGGCCGCTGCTGGAGGGCACCGCGGACGTCTGGGACCGGCTGGCGAGCGGGCAGGGCGCTCTGATCAACGAGCAGATGTGGCGCAGCCGACATCTGCAGCCCGGGCAGACCATCCGCATGCCGGGAGGATGGGACGTGGTGGTCGCCGGTGTCTACTCCGATTACGGCAATCCGCGCGGCCAGGTCATGATCGGCCTCGATGCGCTGACACGGCACTATCCGGATGTCACCCGGCTGCGCTACGGGCTGCGCATCGCGCCCGAAAGAGTGGCCGATTTCAGGCGCCGGCTGGTGCAGGAATTCCAGCTGCCCAACGCCAACATCATCGACCAGGCCGCCCTCAAGACCCAGTCGCGGGCGGTTTTCGAGCAGACCTTCTCGGTGACCGGCGCGCTCAACATCCTGACGCTCGCCGTCGCCGGCTTTGCCATGTTTTCGAGCCTGCTCACCCTGTCGGGGATCCGTCTGCCGCAGCTTGCGCCAGTCTGGGCCATGGGGGTGCGCCGCCGCGACCTCGCCTTGCTCGAGGTCGCCCGCACGGTAGCGCTCTGGCTCGCCACCTTCGTTGCCGCCGTGCCGGTCGGGCTGGCGCTCGCCTGGGTGCTGCTGTCGGTAGTCAATGTCGAAGCCTTCGGGTGGAAGCTTCCGATTGCCTTCTTTCCGCTGGACTGGCTGCGCCTCGGCGGCGTTGCGCTCGTCGCCGCGCTCATCTCGGTGTTCCTGCCGGTGCGGCGGCTGGCGACGGTTAGTCCCGCAGGCCTTTTGAGGATCTTTGCCAATGAACGCTAGGCTCCGTCTCGCCGCCATCCTCGCCGTTCTGGCCTCGCTGCTCCTGCCCGGCCTCGGCTGGAGCCAGGGGTTTGCCGGCCTCGGAACCGATGCGCAAGGGTTCGCCGTCCCCGAAAGGGGAAAGCCGCTTGCCTTCCCGCAGGATCACGGGCCGCATTCCGACTACCGGATCGAGTGGTGGTATGTCACCGCCAACCTCACCGCCGCCGATGGCCGCCGCTTCGGCGTCCAGTGGACGCTGTTCCGCTCCGCCTTGCGGCCGGGCGACGCCGCAGCCTGGTCGGATCCGCAGATCTGGATCGGCCATGCGGCATTGACGACGGCACAGCGTCACTACGTGGCCGAGCGTCTCGCCCGCGGCGGCGTCGGGCAGGCGGGGATCGATATGTCCCCGTTTGCCGCCTGGATCGACGACTGGCGCATGCAGGGTACCGAGGCCGCCGGCGACCTTCTGGCGCATGTGAGCCTTGTCGCGACCGGCAAGGATTTCGCCTATCGACTGACCCTCGACGCGCAGGGTCCCCTCGTCCTTCAGGGGGAGGCGGGCTATTCCGTGAAATCGGCGGCCGGGCAGGCGAGCAACTATTATTCCCAGCCCTTCTACGGCGTCCGGGGCGAGGTGGTCGTCGATGGCGTGCCGGTCGCGGTCACCGGTCAGGCCTGGCTCGACCGCGAATGGTCGTCGCAGCCACTTGCGGCCGATCAGACCGGATGGGACTGGTTCTCGCTGCACCTGGCATCGGGCGAAAAGGTCATGGCCTTCCGCCTGCGAGACGGGGGAGCGGGCTTCACTTCGGCAAACTGGATTGCCGCCGATGGAACGCCGCAGCCCCTGACGTCGGGAGAGGTCCTGTTCGAACCCGTCCGCACCGCGACCGTCGCCGGGCGCCAGATGCCGGTCGCCTGGCACGTGCGCATCCCCGGCAAGGGGCTCGACATCACCACGCAGCCGCTCAACGACCAGTCGTGGATGGCGGTCTCGACGCCCTATTGGGAAGGGCCGATCTCGTTTTCCGGAAGCACCACCGGTGTCGGCTATCTCGAGATGACCGGGTACTGATCGCCGCCGGCATTCGCCTCCGCGTACCAGTTTGCATAGACAGTGTTCTTGGCGAGGTGGCGGTTGAGGTCGGGAGAACCGTCCGTCCACCACACCGCCCCGCGCTCTCCGAGCGCCACCTTGGCGGCATCCACCGCCTGCCGCGCGGTCGCGAGCTGTTCGGCGTCGCCGGCCGCCGCCTTGACCGCCCGGCGTGCCGCCATCAGCTCGACAACCAGTCGCTCCCGTTCGGCGGCCGGCAGATGCGGGTTGGACCGGCGCCAGAGCCTGCCGCGCACGACGATATAGCGGCCGTCCGGGGTCTGGAGCGCGGCGGTCAGTGGCTGTCCTCCGCAGCGACGACCTGCTCGAGGCGGAAGAAGTAGTGCCGCGCATCGCCTTCGACGATCATCATTCCGGCCACGGAGGACGCGTCGATCCGCCGGAAATGGTCAACGATCGGCTGCCGGTCATAGACCATCGCCGCGGAGAGCACGCCGTCGAGGCTCCGCGATTCGAGCGAGGCTGTGGTGCCCTTGGCGCGAAACGACCGCTGCAGATGTGAAAACCAGTTGCGCGCCATGCCGGTCCGGCCGAATGCCCCGAGACGCAGCGAAAGCCTGAGCGGGATGAAGCCGGGATCGATCGGCACCAGCCGCCCGGTCTGCCATTGGAACAGCAGCGCATCGGCACGAAGATCCGGATGGAACCGCTTTCCGAACCATTGCAGGTTCTCGAGTACGCCGTCGAACGGATGCCCGGATGCGATCCCCACGCCGCGCCAGAGACCGATCATCTCCGCCGGCTGGACCGCGGCCAGCTTTCCGAACCACGCCCGTTTCTCGTTCTGCATCCCGTCTTGCACGGCGGTCGCGCCTCCTCTGGCCACGAAAGGAAAATTCTCCGGGCGGTCCGTAAGTTCCGGAAGCCGGTGGTCTTACGGCTTGCGTCGAAGCGTGAAGACCGTCAGTTCGGAGGGCCTTCCGAGCCGCGTCGCAAAGCCCGGCCACAGCCCTGTGCCGTTGTTGACGTAGAGCAGCATGCCGGCCACGTCGTAGCGGCCGGACACGAAGCCGGCATTGCCGCGCGCCACGAGCCGGTCGAGGCCGATCACCATCCCGCCATGCGTATGCCCGGAAAGCTGCAACGCGACGCCGGCCTGCGCCGCCCGCCTTGCCATGCGTGGCTGGTGGTCCAGCAGGATGACGGGCGCGCCTGCAGGTGCGCCGCTGAGCGCCGCGCCAAGATCCGGTGCGGGATACCGACTGCCGACGGCAGCCAGATCCGTCACGCCGGCAAGCACCAGCTGCTCGCTTCCGCGGCTGATCACCGCGTGGCGGTTGGTCAGCATCTCGATGCCGAGACCCGCATCATGGGCCATCCAGTCGTCGTAACTGAAGAAATATTCGTGATTTCCAGGCACCGCAAACACCCCGTCGCGCGCCTTGAGCTGCGCCAGCGGCGCCACGTCGTCGCTTCGGCTTTCGACGCTGCCGTCGATAAAGTCGCCGGTGATGGCAATCAGATCGACGTCGAGCGCGTTCGCTCTGTCGACCACCGCCTGCGCCCAGGCCCGCGGGAAGAACCGGCTGATGTGGAGATCGGTCAGCTGCAGCAGCCGGTATCCCTCGAAGGCGGCCGGTAGGCCGGCAATCGCCACCTCGACGTTTTTGAGCGGCGGCACCCGTGCCGCCTGGCTGACGCCCCAGGCGCCAAGGACGATGGCGACGGCGCCCATGCCATAGCGAAATCCGACCGGAATATCAGGAAACCTGCCATAGAAGAGAGCAGCCGTCAGCGAGACAGCGTCGAGCGCCAGCTGGAACAGCGCGAGCAGCGTCATCGTGCCGAACAGCACGTTGAGAATGAGGATTACCGGGCGCGGATATTCCGGCGCAAACACGGAGCCCGACGAAACGCGGTTGATCAGCAACTGCTGCGACGCGACCAGAAGCACGCCGGCAACGATCACCTTGACCGGCAGAACCCAGGGAAGGGGAACCAGGAACCGCAGCACGACGACGAGCCAGGGAATGACGGGAAACAGATGGAACATCGAGGCTTTGCTTTTCCGGCTGGGAGCAAGGACGGCCAGGTGTGCGGCGTCCCCTGAAGATGGCTGCTGAACATGGATATCGGGCAGCCGTCCGGCAAGCACCAGAATGCAGACTTTCGCAAGCATCGCGTCGTTTTGCCGTGGTTCGGGCCATCCTCCTCATCGGCAAAGACCTAGTCCTTGAGCGAAAATCAGCCCTCGGCCTTCTCCATCTCAGCGCTGTCGCGGTTCTGCAGCAGGCCGGCCAGCACGGCGCAGTTCGGGTCGCGCGTGTCGATAAGCTGTACGGGAGACGTCCAGCCGATGGTCATGCCGACCGCGGTGGTGACCGCCCAGACGGGATCGGCGCCGGCACGCTCGAGCAGTTTCGGCCCCTGCGTGGTGACGCATTGCTGCGCCTGCTGGAGGCTTCGGGCAGGCAGGTTCATCTGCTCCGCGCGCTGCCGGATTTCCGCGTGCAGCGGGTCAACGACGAAGACGGCAAACAGCCAGGCAACAATTTCGGAAATCATGAGTGTGCTCCAGCACGGTCGGCACGGGTGTCGGATAAGGTCCGACATCGCGAAGCGCCGAAGGTTTCGCCAGAGGGGCCCGGACCACGGGTCGGCTCACACGTGGGGAGGCGGGCGGCGGCCTTCAAGACGGCAGCCCTCCGAAATCGGGCGCCCCCTTCAAGCGGTCCCGGACCTTCGGTTGCGGATGGATCGGGAATATTCGCATTTAATTAAACATGTTCACAAATACTCATAAACAGGGGCGATCAAAGTCTGGGCGGATGAGTTGAACATGTAACCAGAATGGAGGCGGCCATGGATTTGTATTCGCGTACCGTGCTTGTCGTGGAAGACGAGCCTCTGATCCGAATGATGCTGGCAGACGCGCTGGAAGACGCGGGCTACCGTGTTTTGGAAGCCGGAAGCGTCCTTGAAGCAGTCGGGGTCATCAGTCGGTCGAACATCGACGCCCTGATCACGGACATCGACATGCCCGGCGGACTGAGCGGTCTCGATCTGGTTCGCATGATCGGCAGCAAATCCCGCACCATCCCCGTCATCATTGCATCCGGCGGCCAGTCGCTCGGAAAAGCCGAACTTCCCGGCAAAAGCCTTTTCTTCGCCAAGCCTTACGATGTGAAGAAGATGATCGAGACGCTTGGAACGATGATCGGCGGAGGGTCGGAAGCGGCGCGATTTCGGATCGCCAGCTGACAGTTGATCAAAGATAGTCCGCGCGAAAAACTTGTTTAGAACACAATAGCGGCGCACGCTTGTTTGAAGCGGCTGCCGGGATGACAACAAGTTTGGCGATCAGGCAGCGCTAGTCGTATTAGACTTTTGTCCACGGATGTACCGGCGCCGATGCCGATGCGATGTTTTCAGGAGGTCGGGTTTTACCCGGCCTTTTTTATTTTCCTGTTACTTGAAAGATATTCTGATGAAAAAGACCGATGCACAGCAGCTTTTGAAGCGTGCCGAACGCCAGCTTGCCAACACCAGCGGCGGCGGTCATCTCGGTGGCACCAACCATGGTCAGGGCTACGACGCCAAGACGACGTCCGGCGCAAACCGCGGCGCCCCCAAGCGCAACACCGGCGGCAAGAAGTAGCGCAGCCAGCGATCGCCCGGCGAGCTTGTCCGCTCCGCCGGGCCTAGACCCGAGCCTGTGCCAGCAGGCTTTCGATGACGCGGGCGGTGCCGGCGGCGCCATCGAGCGAAAAGTCCGGCATGTCTGCCGGTGCCCGATCCAGCGCGCGTCGAGCGGCCGCCGCGATGGTCGCGCCCGAAACATCAGTCTCCGCTACCACCTCGGCAAGACCGAGTGCCGCAAGCTTCTCCGCCCGCACCGTCTGTTCGGTTTCGCCGCCCGCCGCAAACGGCACCAGCACCGGCCGGCAGCGGGCGCGCAACAGGTCGCAGACGGTGTTGTAGCCGGCCTGTGAGATCGACAGCTGGGCACCGGCCAGAAGCGACGGCAGGTCGGGCCGGAAGCGCACCAGGGTGACCGCCTCCGGCGCGAGCGCGCTCAGCCGCTCGAATTCCGGCGCGGGAAGATTGGGCCCGGTGATGACGCACCAGCTCCGACCGTCGGCAAGCATCGCCTGTGCCTCGAGCGCGGCCGCGATCAGCCCGGCCCCGACCGCACCGCCGCCGGCCGAGACGACCACGTCGAACCGGTCTGTCGCAGGCGTCGGTTCATCCGGGGCCACCAGCCCGGTATAATGGATCTTCGCGGAAAATTCCGTCGCCCGCGGAAACGTCTCTTCCAGCCGCACGAAACGCGCATCGCCATGCACCAGAAGCCCGTCGAACGGGCCGTTGACGAGCGCGATCGTTTCCTCGTCGCGGCCGGCCTTGCGGTTCTCCTGCAGGATGTCGCGCACGGAAGACAACAGCAGCGGCTTGCGTTCCGCCTGCCGCACCGCCTCCAGCAGCGGCATCAGTTCGAAGCGCATCTGACGGCGACCGAACGGAAACGCCTCGATGATCACCACATCCGGCGCCGTCTGCCGGAAGGCCTCGAGCAGCATGTCTCTACGGTTCGCCTCGAACGCGGCGTCGACCGGCTGGCCCTCGGCATCGGCCAGCGCCGAAAAGCCGCTATTGGACGCGAGCACCACGGGCAGTTGCACCTGCCGGATCCCGGCCGGTGGAAATCCCTGCACGGCGCTGCCGCCGGTCACCAGAGTGACGTCGAAACCGGCTGCCTGCAGCGCCTGGGCAATGCGGCTCGCTCGCACCAGATGGCCGATCCCGAGAAGATGCTGGACGTAGAAGAACACGCGGCGGCTCGTCATCGCGTGGCTCCCTCGGCGGCTGCGTCCTGCTCCCGAAAACTGGCGGAAAACAGCCGGTCGAGATCGCGGATGCTGGTGTGATGATCGAAATCCCGGCGTACCCGGTCCTCGGCCGCAGACCCCAGCCTGTGGCGAAGGCCCGGATCGCGGATCGCCCGTTCGAGCGCGAGCGCCAGCGCCTCGGCATCGTCGGGCGCCACCAGCAGCCCGTTTTCGTCGGTGGTGAACAGCTCTCCGATCCCGGAGATATCGGTCGAGACGATCGGCAGCGCCTGGCTCGAGGCTTCGACCAAGACGTTCGGCAGCCCGTCGCGGTCGCCGTCGGCGGTGATCCGGCAGGCGAGTGCGAACAGGTCGCTGTCCCGGTAATGCTGCAGGATGTCGCGCTGGTCGAGCGCGCCCTTCCAGATGATCCGGCCGTCGATGCCAAGCTCCACCGCAAGGGCTTTCAGGCGTGGCAGCTCGTCGCCGCCGCCCACATGCGTGAAGCGCCAGGAGAGGTCGCGCGGCAGGCGCGCCATCGCCTGCAGGAGAACGTCATAACCCTTCTTCTCCACCGCCCTGCCGACGCTCAGAAGGGCGACCGGGTCGGCCGGGGCGCTGCCGTCCCGAAGCGGGCGCGGCTGGGAAAAGTGCGGGAAGCGGTCGAGATCGAGACCGTGATAGCTCAGATGCACGTTCGGCCGGTCCGTCAGCGACTGGAGCTTTTCGTAGCCCGCCTGCGTGCAGGTGACGGCCCATCGCGCCTCGGCCAGCTTGTCGGAGAGGTCCCAGGGCTGCGACGTCCAGATATCTTTGGCATGCGCCGAAACCGTCCATGGCACGCCGCTGATGAGGCTGGCATAGCGGGCGACCGAGGCCGGGGTATGGATGAAGTGCACGTGCAGCCAGGAAGCCGCCTTCGGCCACTCCGCCACCAGAACCGCGGCCTGTCCGAACCGACGGAAGCGGTTGCGGCTGAAGTCCCTGGGCAGGTCGCTGAAAAAGGTCGTCGCCGCGCGCCAGAAGCCAGGCTTGGTGAGCGCGGTCGCAAGACCTCGAAGCACGCGCATCGGCTCCTGGTGCAGGTATTCGGGCAGGTAGTGCACCGGCGCCTTGATCTCGTCGTGCACCGGATGCCGCTTCTTGTCGGTCGGGCGGCGCATCGCCACCAGCACCAGCTCGAACCCGGCCCGTTCCAGACCGAGCAATTCCTGGGCGATGAAGGTTTCCGACAGGCGCGGATAGCCCTTCAGAAGCACGACCATCGTCTTCATCGTCATCGATCAGGTTATCCCTGCGCCAGCGACAGATGCACGCCCTTGTGCTTCAGCCAGTCTTCGACGATCTCGGCAATGTTGACGAGGCCTTCGAGGTGCATGCCGGGGGCGCTCACCGAAGGCGGATCGCGCTTCAGCAGCGCCTTGATCGCGCCGCTGAACTTGGCGCTGTCGCAACTGTCCTCGGCGGCCAGCATGCTGACGAGGCCGAGCTCCTCGGCGCGGGTCGCGCGGATCAGCTGCTCTTCCCGCGGCTGCGTGCGCGGCACGATCAGAGCCGGCTTGTCGAAGGAGAGGATCTCGCAATAGGTGTTGTAGCCGCCCATCGCGATCACGGCCTTGGCGCCGGCGATGCGGTCTTCCATCCGGTTGTCGAATTCGATGACCTCCAGATGCGCATGCCCCCGGCAGGCCTCGGTAAAGGCCGCCCGCTGCTCGGCCGGCATATAGGGGCCAAGCACGATGACCGCCTTGTGGGTGAGGTCCGGATCGGCGTTGTAGGCGGCGATCACGTCGCGCACCAGATCGGCCCCGTCGCCGCCGCCACCGGTCGTTACCAGGATATAGTCTTCTTCTTCCGGATGGTCCGCCTGCGCCTCGAGCGACGCCTTGCGCTGCAGGAAGCCCACGAACTTCATCTTGGAGCGCACCGCCGCCGGCACCTCCATTTCGCTCAAGGGATCGTAGAAATCCGGCGGGCCGTAGACCCAGATGTCGTCGTAGAGCTGGCCGATCTTGCGCAGCACGTCGTTGCGCAGCCACTCCGCTTCGAGGAGATGCGGTGCATCCATCACGTCGCGCAGACCCAGCACGCAGGTCGTGCCGCGGGTCTTGAGATAAGCCAGCGTGTCTTCCACCTCGCCGCGCAGCCCCAGCGGCTCCTTGTCGATGATGAAGATGTCCGGCTCGAAACTCTCCGCCGTGTGGCGAATGATCGACTGGCGCATCTTCATCGTCTCGTGCAGATCCATGTGCTGGTCCATCGACGTGTATTCGCCGTTGCGCAGCTTGATCACGCTGGGGATCTTCACGAAATCGACGCGCGTCCGGTAATCGAAGGCGCCGGCGATCGTCGCGCCGGAGATGATCAGCACGTTGACGCCGCGGTAGTTCTCGACAAGCGAGTGGGCGATGGTGCGACAGCGGCGGAGATGGCCAAGCCCGAATGTGTCGTGGCTGTACATCAGGATGCGAGCGTTCCCGAGATGTCTCGACATGTCCTACTGTCTCCTGCCAAGTCGAAACGCCGGACAGCCTTGCCCGCGTGACCCGGTCCTATTTGTACGGGTCTGCAGCATCTCTAAGACCATCGCCAAGGAAATTGAAAGCGAGAATGACGAAAATAACTGGCACGACCGGCAAAAGGAGCCAGGGATAGAGGGCCAGAATGCTCACGCTGCGGGCTTCGGTCAGCAGCACGCCCCAGCTGGTGATGGGCGGCCGCAGGCCGAGTCCGAGGAAGCTGAGCGTCGTTTCGCCGAGGATCATGCCGGGAATGGTGAGCGTTGCGCTGGCGATCAGGTGCGACATGAAGCCCGGCACCAGGTGCCGTCCGATGATGCGCGCGCTGCCGGCCCCCATCAGCTGGGCGGCAAGCACATAGTCTTCCTCGCGCAGCGACAACAGCTTTGATCGCACCGCGCGCGCCAGGCCCGTCCAGTCGAGAAGGCCGAGAATGAAGGTGATGCCGAGATAGATCAGCAGCGGGCTCCAGTCCGCCGGCATGATCGCCGCCAGCGCCAGCCACAAGGGGATGCTCGGTATCGATTGCAGCACCTCGATCACCCGCTGCACGACGAGATCGAACCAGCCGCCCCAGTAGCCGGCAATGCCGCCGATGACGATGCCGAGGATGAAGCTGGTGGCGACCCCGAGAAGGCCGATGGTGAGCGAGATGCGGGCGCCGTAGAGGATGCGCGACAGCACGTCGCGGCCGAGGCGGTCGGTTCCAAGCAGAAACAACTGGCCGTTTTCAGCCGGGCAGACCACGTGGAAGCGGCTCTCGACCATTCCCCAGAACTTGTAGGGCTCGCCCTGGCAGAAGAAGCGCAGCTTCTGGACGTCCGACGTGTCGTCGGTATAGACGCGCCGCAGGTTGACCATGTCGATCGACATCTTGCGGCCGTAGACATACGGCCCGACGAACGCGCCCTCGTGGAAATAATGCACGGACTGGGGTGGTGCGTAGATGAAGTCGACGTTGCGGCTGTGCACCTTGTAGGGCGCCAGCACCTCGACGACGATGATCATCAGATAGGCGATAGCCAGGAGGATGCCCGAGATCAGCGCCAGGCGGTGCTTGCTGAACCGCAGCCAGACCATGCGCAGCTGCGAGGCTTCGTTGATCGTCGATGTACCCTCGGTCGCCTTTTCGAGCGCATAGGCATCGAACTCGCCCTGGTGGACGAAATGCGGAAGATCCGCCGATGTCTGCGGTGTGACTATCACCGTGTCCTCCCGCCGCGCAGCCGGATCCGGGGATCGAACAGGGCAAGCGCGATATCAGAAATCAGCACGCCGATCACCGTCAGGAAGCTGAGGAACATCAGGAAGGAGCCGGCCAGGTACATGTCCTGGCTCTGCAGCGCGCGGATCAGCATCGGCCCGGTGGTTTCGAGCGACAGCACGACGGCGGTGATCTCCGCCCCGGAAATGACCGCCGGCAGGATCGAGCCGATATCCGAGATGAAGAAGTTGAGCGCCATGCGCAGCGGATATTTGACCAGCACGCGGAAGGGATGCAGCCCCTTGGCGCGCGCCGTCATCACATACTGCTTGTTCAGCTCGTCGAGCAGGTTGGCGCGCAGCCGCCGCACCATGCCGGCCGTCCCTGCCGTGCCGATGATCAGCACCGGGATCCAGATGTGCTCGAGGATCGACAGGAACTTGGCATGGCTCATCGGCTCGGACAGGTACTGCTGGTCCATCAGGTGGCCGATCGAGGTGCCGAACCAGATATTGGCGAAATACATCAGGATCAGCGCGAAGATGAAGTTCGGCACCGCCAGACCGATAAGGCCGAGCAGCGTCAGCCCGTAATCGCCCCAGCTGTACTGGTGGGTTGCCGAATAGACGCCGATCGGAAAGGCGAGCAGCCAGGTCACGATGATCGTGACGGTCGACACCAGGATCGTCAGCCAGACGCGGTCGCCGACCACGTCGGTGACCGGCATGCGATACTCGAAGGAATAGCCGAAGTCGCCATGCAGCATGCCGCCGATCCAGTTCAGGTAGCGGATCGGCTCCGGCTGGTCGAAGCCGTAGCGGGCGCGCAGTTCCTCGATCTCCTGCAGGTCGGCCTTTTCGCCGATCGCTTTCAGCTGCTCCACATAGCTTTCGAAATAGTCGCCGGGCGGAAGCTCGATGATCGTGAAGATCAGCATCGAGATCAGCACGAGTGTCGGGATCATCACCATGATGCGCCAGAGGATGTAGCGGATCATATCAGGCGGCCCCCTCGTACCAGAACGTATCGGGCAGGTAGACGCCGAGATAGGAGGTCGGCTCGAACCCGTAAAGCGCCTCTTCGGGCATGTTGCGCAGGCGGCGCGCCCGCACCACGGGCTGCACGGTCGAGTTGACGATGCCGATCGTAAACACCTGGTCGGTATAGAGCGACAGCATCCGGTGCCAGATCTCGGCCCGTTCCGGCGTGTCCATCGTGTTGCGCCAGTCGTTCATCATGGCGAGAAGCTGTTGCGCCTCGGCGAGATCCGGCGGCCGCCCGTCGCGCCCGACCGACAGCGCATGGAGCCCCCACAGCGGCCACTGCATCTGGTCGTCGCTGGTCGGGGCCAGCTCCTTGGGCGACATGTCCGCCGTCGGCACGCCGTTGTCGAGCCCCTGGGCAACCGACATCAGCGCATCGCCGCTCTTCACGCGCCGGCGCAGCAGCTCGCGCTGCGCCACATGCACGAAGATCTTGATGCCGACCTGGCTCCAATGGTCGCCGAGCAGTTCCAGCACATCGGTCTCGAAGGCGTATTCGCCGGTGATCTCGACGATGATCGTCGCCGATCGTCCGTCCGGCAGCCGCCGCAGCCCGGTCGCCTCGTCCATCGGCAGACCTACCTCGTCGAGCAGCGCGTTGGCGCGGGCCGGATCGAAGCCCGCCCAGGCGTCGCGGTATTCCGGCTTGAACAGCGGGCTTTCGGGCAGCACCGCATTGGCGCTTTCCTTGGCCAGCCCGTAGAACACCGCCTTGTTGATCTCCATGCGGTTGACGGCAAGCGACAGCGCCCGGCGCACGCGCACGTCCTGGAACAGCTTGCGCCACACCTCGTCCTTGCAGTTGAGGTTGGGCATCAGCGCCATCCGCGACCCCTGCGTGCGCTTCCACAGGTTGACGGTGATCGGGTAACGCTGCTCGGCATTCTTGAGATAGGTGTAGTCGGCGAAATCCAGATTGGTCATCTGCAGGTCGCTCTCGCCGGTGCCGGTCTTGGCGGAGATCAGTTCCGCGGAGCTGACGCCGAGCACGATCCTGTCGATATAGGGCAGTTGCCGGCCCTGTTCGTCGACCCGGTGGTAGTAGGGATTGCGCTCGAAGATGAACTGTTCGGCCGGCGGCTGCGTCCGGTTGCGCCAGGCATCCATCGTCGGCAGCTCGGGGTTTTCCGGGCGCACCGTCCGCGACAGGGTCTGGTGCAGCGCCGCCCAATCCTGGACCCGGTATTTGGCGATGTACTGGTCCAGCAGCTCCTTGGTCTGGTACTTGGCATGGAACTGCTTGAGGTAGGCCGATGGAAACATCAGCCGGGTGGGGGAGGGCGAGGCCTGGTCGGCCAGGAAGTCGGGATTGGGCTCGTCCCAGCTGTAGCGAACCGTCAGCGCGTCGATCACCTCGAACCGCGGTGGCTTGCCGTTGATCAGAAGCGTTGCCGGCGGCCCGCCACGGGCAAGGTCCTTGACGTGGAAAACGTCCTCCCAGACATAGCGAAAATCTTCCGACGTGAACGGGCTGCCGTCCGACCAGCGATGTCCCTCGCGCAGGTGGAAGGTGAAGACCCGCTCGTCGTCCACCTCGTAGGCTTCCAGGATGTCCGGCTCGATCGTCAGGTGACGGTTATACCCCACCAGCCGGCTGTAGGAGAAGATCGGCATGTAGCGGATGTCGCGCTGCCCGCCGATCAGCATGCGCAGCGTGCCGCCGTGCCGGCCCGGCTGCAGACCCTGTTCGGAAAGCTTCAGCACCCGGGGCACCTTGGGCAGTCGTGCGTCGACGGGCGGCAGCGGCGTCGCCGGCGAAATGGTGTCGATGAAGTCGGACTGGCTATAGGCCGCAAACGAGGGTCGCGCCGCCAGGGTGCCCGCCATCAGCGCAAGCAGATGCCGCCGCGAGATCATGGCGTGAGCTCCCGTACGTCGACATTGCTGCGGGCCAGAACGATGTGGCCGTCGCCGAGGTCGACATGGGTCAGGTCGCCGGCGGCGCTGTCGTCCAGGAACTGCTTGCCCCAGATCTTGCGTGCCGACACGCTGGAGATGCCGGCGGTGTCGAAGTCGATCTTGTGATCGAGGCTCGGCACCGGCACCGCCGCCAGGAGCTTCTTCGTGTACGGGTGAACCGGTTGCCGCATGATCGTCTCGCAGGGTCCCATTTCGACGATCCGGCCGGCATACATCACCGCCACCCGGTCCGCCATGTAGTTCACCACGGCCAGATTGTGCGAGATGAACAGGTAGGTAAGGCCGAGCTCGGCCTTCAGGTCCTTCATCAGGTTGAGGATCTGCGCCTGGATCGAGACGTCGAGCGCTGACACCGGCTCGTCGAGGATCAGCATGTCGGGGCCGAGAGCCAGCGCCCGGGCGATGCCGATCCGCTGGCGCTGGCCGCCGGAAAAGCTGTGCGGGTAGCGCATCAGCGTATTGTCGGGCAGGCCCACTGCATGGACGAGCTTGCGGATGGCGGCATTGCGCTTGGCGCGGTCGCCGCGGCCGTGGATGTCGAGCGGTTCTCGCACGATGCCGCGCACCGTCATGCGCGGTGAAAGCGACGACACCGGATCCTGGAAGACCATCTGGATGCGGGTGCGCAGCTCCTGCAGCGCGGCGCCCCGGGCATCCAGCACGTCGATCGCGCCGGTTTCGCCAAAATAGGTAATCTCGCCCGCATCCGCCTTCAGGCCGCGCATCAGGATCTTGCTGAGCGTCGTCTTGCCGCAGCCGCTTTCGCCCACCAGGCCGAGCGTCTCGCCGCGCCGGATGTCGAAGCTGACATCGTTGACGGCGATCGTGCGGGTTGCCGCCCGCAGGCCGAAGCCCGTCGAGCGCTTCGAGGCGAAGGACTTGCTGACATTGCGCACCGACAGGAGAACGTCCGGCAGCACCTCCTGCGACTTGCGCCTGTCCATCAGCCCGCGGGTATCCACCTGGATCTCCCGCAGCGGCTTCAGCCGTTCGCTGCGCGGCCGGTCGAAATCCGGCACGGCGGCCATCAGCCCCTGCGTATAGGGATGCTGCGCGTTGCGGAAGATGTCCGAGGCCGTGCCGGCCTCCATCACCTCGCCGCGATACATCACGACCACCTCGTCGGCCATGCTTGCCACCACGCCGAGATCATGGGTGATCAGCAGCATCGCCATGCCGATCTGCGACTGGAGCTCCTTCAGGAGCTTGAGGATCTGCGCCTGGATGGTGACGTCGAGTGCGGTCGTCGGTTCGTCGGCGATCAGAAGCGCCGGCCGGCAGATCAGCGCCATGGCGATCATCGCCCGCTGCCGCATGCCGCCCGACAGCTCGAACGGATACATGTCGAACACTTTGTGCGGATTTTCGAAGCCGACCAGCTGCAGCATTTCCTCGCTGCGTTCCCGCCGTTCCGACGTCGACAGGGCAGTGTGGATCCGCAGCGTCTCCTCGATCTGGTTGCCCACTGTATGCAGTGGCGAGAACGAGGTCATCGGCTCCTGGAAGATCATGCCGATCCGGCCGCCGCGAATGGAGCGCACCTTGCGGCCGTCGCGGGGCAGGGCAATCAGGTCGACGCTTTCACCGGTGGCCGGATCGTGGAAGATGGCGCTGCCGCGGATCCGCGCGATCTTGGTCTCGATGCCCATCACCGCCCGGCCGAGCGCCGATTTGCCCGATCCGGACTCGCCAACCAGCGCCGTCACCTTGCCGGGCCTGATCCGCATGCTGAAATCCCGGACCGCATGGATGGAGCTGCCCCACACCGGGAAGGACACGTTCAGCCCTTCGACGCGCAGCAGTTCTGGACTCTCATTCATACACAGTCATTCCAGCTCTTCGGTGGGGAAGAAATAGGGGGAAAGCGCGATAGATCCATACCGTAGCCCACCCCTTAGCACCTGTCCACGCCGAACGATGGTCACAACGTGTCCGTGTTTCGAGCGATCTATCTCCGTCTTCATTGCAGGGGGATGACATTCCCGTCTAAAACCTTTCTATACGCCAGCCGCACCGCTCAGGTTGTGGAAGTCATAGAGGTTTGAGTTGAACGACAAGAGCAGGTCGGCCTATCGCGAAAGCCTTGCCGCCGCACGGGCCATGATCGCAGACGGGCGGCTGGACGAGGCCCGCGCGGCACTCGATGTCCTGGCGGCCGACGACCGCCTGATGGCCGGCGAGATGCTCGGCCAGCACACCGTGCTCGGCATTCCGCGCCGCCTCCAGTCGGCCTATCTGAAGCTCGCCAAGGCCGAGGATGATCCCGTCGCCCGCATCGGCCTGCAGCACGGCCTCGTGCCCGATCCCGACCTCATCGAGCCGTTCGGCCGGTTCGACCTCGCCGAGACGCGTCACATGACCGACCTTGGCCGGGCGCCGGTGCCGCGCGTCATCCACCAGATCTGGCTCGGCAGTCTCGACCTGCCGCCCTCGACGGCGCGCTGGGCCGAGCACGCCCGCAAGACCGGTTTCGACTACCGTCTCTGGCGCGAGGCGGATCTGGAAGCGCTCGGCGTCATGGACCACGCTTCCTACCGCGCGATGCTCGAGGAGGGCGATTATCCCGGCGCCGTCGACGTCGCCCGCTATGCCGTGCTGCATCGTCTGGGTGGCATCTATATCGACTGCGACTGGTACCCGACCCGCGACGACGTCGGCTTTGCCGACCTGCTGCCGCTGCTCGGCCTTGCGGCGCTCGCCGAGGATATCCCCCGCGAAACGGGACGCGGTTCGCTGCTGTTCGCCAATTCCTTCCTGGCGGCGCCGCCGGCCCATCCCGTCTTTGCGCGGCTGCTGGACGTCATGCCGGAGGTGATGAAGGTGCTGCCTGGCGCACCCGCCTGGTGGTCCACGGGACCGCTGCTCCTGACCGTGCTGTTTCGCGCCACCGGCGTCTGTCTCGTCGATGCCGGGCTCGTTGCTGCCAACCTGCCGCGCCGGGCGCCGGTCTCGGAGGTGGAGGCCGCCTGCGAACAGGCCGTTGAGACGGGCCACGCGCTGCTCATCGGCTGGAAATCCTGGTAGGCTCCGCCTACCGCCCGAGCGCCTTGGTCGCGCTCACCCAGCGGCAGGCCGGACGACCCGAACTCGCCTGAAAAAGCGCTTCGAGGAA
>UBWZ01000006.1 GCA_900469345.1 Hyphomicrobiales bacterium
GCGCCGGCGCCATCCGTGCAGGGGCGGGGCGGGCAACGGGTTCAGGCGGCGCCTGATCGCGCAGCGGCATGCGCGGTTCGGAAACGGGAGACGCCAGGCGCGCCTGGGGCTGGCGGGATATTTCGGGAGCGGGGGCTGCGGCGGCGTTCGGCAAGGCCGGCGCCTCGGCCGCGCTGCGGACCGCTGACCCGGGGCGGATGCCGCTCTCGATCACGATATCCGTCGGTCCGCCGATCATGATAAGGTGTTCCACGTCATCGCGCCGGACCAGCACCAGGCGACGACGAGTGTCGACGGCGGCGGCATCGAGAACCTGGAGGCGCGGGTTGCGGTTGCGTCCGCCCCGCACGAAGGGAGACGGTCCGCCGCGACCGCGCATCAGCCAGAGGATACCGATCAGGCAGACAAGGCCTATGGCAACGCCAAGCACCGCAATCATGAGCCGGCCGCCATAGGCGCCCATCAGTTCATCGATCATTTTTCGGCACTCCTGGTTCGAACATTCTGCAGAGACGATTTTTTTAAGCCTGAGGCAAGCCACCGATGCTTTTGTCCAGCGGTGAATGGCTGCCGTGGAAATAGATAGGTCAGATCTGTCGTCTGTCCCGGGTTTTGTGGGGCCATGGAGCTTTTTGCTTGGTGCGCAAATTGCTAAGACGGGAATCGCGGGCCATTCCCGCAACGGTCCATGGTGCCCATCTGGTGGTCCTGGCGAAATGTGAGGGTTTAATGACGAAGCTGCAGCCCGGCGGCAACTACGAGACGCCTCTGGTGGATCGCGGTACACGGGGCGGGACCGTGTTGAAGATCGTGCTCCTCGCCCTGATCCTGATCGCCGTCGCGATAGCCTTCGTCGTCTTTCAGCAGGCGCTCGACAATCAGGTCGTGCTCGGCGTGCTCGGAATCCTGGCCATGGTCGGGATATTCTTCATCGTCTCGTCGCTGATCGGGCTCGTCGAGGTCATGCCGCAGTCGCGATCCGACGAGCTGGCGCGGTCCTTCCTCGCCAATCATCCGGACGGCATCCTCATCACCGATACCAAGGGGCGCATCGTCTACGCCAATGCCGCTTACGGCCGCATGACCGGGGCGACCAAGTCGAGCAGCGTTCAGTCCATCGAAACCCTTCTGTCGAAGACGCGGGAATCGACTGAGGCGCTGTACCGGCTGACGACGGCGCTGCGCGAGGGGCGTGAGGGCCATGAGGAGTTCCGCCTGCTGCAGCCGCTTGGCCGCGACACCGGCAATGGCACCTCCGCATTCTGGTACCGGCTGAAGGCAAGCCTGCTTGCCCCCGCGGAAGGCGGCAGCCGCAAGCAGCTCGACATCTGGCAGATCAGCGAGATCACCGCCGAGCGCGAGGACCAGGAGCGCTTCTTCCGGGAATTGCAGAACGCCATCGATTATCTCGATCACGCGCCGGTCGGCTTCTTTTCGGCCGGCAAGAACGGCGAACTCTTCTATCTCAATGCGACGCTCGCCGAGTGGCTCGGCCTGGATCTCACCAAGTTCGTGCCGCGGTCGCTGTCGATTGCCGATATCGTCGCGGGCGAGGGCATGGCGCTGATCCAGTCCGTCCATCCCGCCCCGGGCCTCAAGCGCACCGAGACGCTGGACCTCGACCTGCGCCGCACCAGCGGCCAGAGCCTGCCCGTACGGCTGATCCACAGCGTCAGCTCGATGCGAGACGGCGCGCCGGGTGAAAGCCGAAGCGTCGTCCTGGTGCGGCCGCGCGGCGGCGAGGGTGATCAGTCCGCCTCCGCCATGCGCTTCACGCGCTTCTTCAACAACACGCCGATGGCCATCGCATCCGTCAACGGCGACGGCCGGATCCTGCGCATCAACGCGCCTTTCCTGCGCCTGTTCGCCGGCGTCGTGTCGCGCGATGACGTGGAGGAGGGCGCCGGTCTCGAGCGCATCGTCCACGAAAGCATTCGCCCGCAGCTAATGCAGGCGCTGGCGGCGGCCAAGGACGGCCAGGGCGACATCGCGCCGATCGAATCACGCCACCCGGGTGACGAGACGCGCTATGTCCGCTTCTACGTCAACGCGGTCATCGACGAGAGCGACGAGGCGCCGGAAGAGGCCGCCATCATCTATGCGGTCGAAACCACCGAGCAGAAGGCGCTCGAGACCCAGATGGCGCAGACGCAGAAGCTCAACGCCGTTGGGACGCTGGCCGGCGGCATTGCCCACGATTTCAACAACGTACTGACGGCGATCCTGCTCTCCTCCGACCATCTCTTGCTGCAGGCGCGTCCGTCGGATGCAAGCTTTGCCGATCTGATGGAGATCAAGCGCAACGCCAACCGCGCCGCCGTCCTCGTGCGCCAGCTGCTCGCCTTTTCCCGCAAGCAGACGATGCGGCCGGCCGTGCTCAACCTCACCGACGTGGTCGGCGATCTGCGCATGCTGGTCGACCGGCTGATCTCCGGCACCAATGTGAAGCTCGAAGTGGATTACGGCCGCGACCTGTGGCCCGTGCGCACCGATCTTTCGCAGTTCGAGCAGGTGCTCATCAACCTGTGCGTCAATGCGCGCGATGCCATGCCGCAGGGCGGAACCATCCTGATCAAGACGCGCAACGTGACGGCCGACGAGGCGGTGACCTTCCACCAGGCCGACCTGCCGCGCGAGGACCTCGTCATGGTCGAGGTTGCCGACACGGGGACGGGCATCGCGCCGCAGATCATGGACAAGATCTTCGAACCCTTCTTCACCACCAAGGAAGTGGGCAAGGGCACCGGGCTTGGCCTTTCCATGGTCTACGGCATCGTCAAGCAGTCCGGCGGCTACATCTATCCCGAATCGGAACTCGGCCACGGCACCAGTTTCCGCATCTTCCTGCCGCGCCACATTCCCGAACCGGTCGCTGTCCTGCCCGGTGCCGAACCGGGTTCGCTTGCAGCGCAGGCTCCGCCCGCACCGGTGGTCTCGGCACCGCCTTCGGAAGATCTCGACCTGACCGGCAAGTCCGCGGTCGTGCTGCTCGTCGAGGACGAGGAGGCCGTCCGTCGCGGCGGCAAGCGCATGCTGGAGACGCGCGGATACACAGTCCACGAGGCGGGATCCGGCACGGAAGCGCTGGAGATCATGGAGGAGCTGGAGGGTCAGGTGGACATCGTCGTATCGGACGTGGTCATGCCCGAAATGGACGGCCCGACGCTGCTGCGCGAGCTGCGCAAGACCTATCCCGACATGAAGTTCATCTTCGTGTCCGGCTATGCCGAGGATGCCTTTGCCCGCAACCTGCCGGCCGACGCGAAATTCGGCTTCCTCCCCAAGCCCTTCTCGCTGAAGCAGCTCGCCGTGGCCGTGCGCGAGATGCTCGACGGACAGTAGCGCCGAGGTTATGGGCGATCTAGAAAGACCTCCGCGATTCGCGGGGGCATCGCCTCCGGTGCCACCGGTGCGGACCACGCACCGCGACGCTGAACACACAGAGAACACATAACGAACGAACTCTGGAATATTATTTTATTTCCGGCGTTTGACGGGTTGTTGCCAAACCAGAACAAAACATGTACAACAACTTCATCGGCTGCTTCGTTGCGTGCCGGCCGGCAATAACCTAAAGGTGGGACCAGATGGCACAAAATAGTTTGCGGCTCGTAGAGGAAAAAGGCGTGGACAAGAGCAAGGCGCTTGAAGCGGCATTGTCGCAGATCGAACGGTCCTTCGGGAAGGGTTCGATCATGAAGCTTGGCTCGAACGAGAATATCGTCGAGATCGAGACTGTTTCCACCGGCTCGCTGAGCCTCGATATTGCCCTCGGCATTGGCGGCCTGCCAAAGGGCCGAATCGTTGAGATTTATGGTCCGGAAAGCTCGGGCAAGACGACACTGGCGCTGCAGACGATTGCCGAAGCCCAGAAGAAGGGCGGTATCTGCGCCTTTGTCGACGCCGAACATGCGCTCGATCCGGTCTATGCCCGCAAGCTCGGCGTCGATCTCCAGAACCTTTTGATCTCGCAGCCCGACACCGGCGAGCAGGCTCTGGAAATCACCGACACGCTGGTACGCTCTGGAGCTGTCGACGTCCTGGTGGTTGACTCGGTCGCTGCCTTGACGCCGCGCGCGGAAATCGAAGGCGAGATGGGCGACAGCCTTCCCGGCCTCCAGGCCCGTCTGATGAGCCAGGCGCTGCGCAAGCTCACCGCGTCGATCTCCAAGTCGAATACGATGGTGATCTTCATCAACCAGATCCGTATGAAGATCGGCGTGATGTTCGGTTCGCCCGAAACCACCACCGGCGGCAACGCCCTGAAGTTCTACGCGTCCGTCCGTCTCGACATCCGTCGTATCGGCCAGGTCAAGGAGCGGGAAGAGGTGATCGGCAACCAGACCCGCGTCAAGGTCGTCAAGAATAAGATGGCGCCTCCCTTCAAGCAGGTAGAATTCGACATCATGTACGGCGAAGGCGTCTCGAAGACCGGCGAACTGGTCGATCTGGGGGTCAAGGCCGGGATCGTCGAGAAGTCGGGCGCCTGGTTCTCCTACAACAGCCAGCGCCTCGGCCAGGGCCGCGAGAATGCCAAGACCTTCCTGCGCGACAATCCGGAATTGGCGCGGGAGATCGAAACGTCGCTGCGCCAGAATGCCGGCCTGATTGCCGACCGCCTGCAGAATGGCGGCCCGGACGCCGACGATGGCGATGCCGCAGCAGAGCTTTAGCACGGCATAACGGAGCGCAGACGGTTCCGCCGCCTGCGGGGTTCGCCCTGACCGCCTGCGTCACACCGGCCGCCATCGAAAGATGAGCGGCCGGTTCCGTTTTGAGCTCTGTCAAGGGCTGCGGCTTCGCGCCGGAGACGGTTGGTGCCGTGGCGTCGGATGGCGCATGGCGCCGATCGTCGTACAGCTGAAATCTAGCCGTCGCGGCGGGCGCCTGCGGCTGGACAGTCGCGGGTGCGGGCGATACAAGCCATTGTTTTCGTATTTCTGACCGCCGAGGAGCGGTGAAAAGGGCTTGGCATGAGCGGCGTAAATGAGATCCGGTCGACCTTTCTCGACTATTTCCAGAAGAACGGCCACGAGGTAGTCGCCTCCAGTCCGCTGGTGCCGCGCAACGACCCGACGCTGATGTTCACCAATGCCGGCATGGTGCAGTTCAAGAACGTCTTCACCGGCCTGGAGAAGCGACCCTATACGAGGGCGACGACCGCACAGAAAAGCGTGCGCGCCGGCGGCAAGCACAACGACCTGGACAATGTCGGCTACACCGCCCGCCATCTGACCTTCTTCGAAATGCTCGGCAACTTCTCGTTCGGAGACTACTTCAAGGAGCACGCGATCGAGCTTGCCTGGAAGCTGGTGACCGAAGGCTTCGACCTGCCGAAGCATCGCCTTCTGGTGACCGTCTATTCGGAGGATGAAGAAGCAGCGATGCTGTGGAAGAAGATCGCCGGTTTTTCCGACGACAGGATCATCCGCATCCCGACCTCCGACAATTTCTGGCAGATGGGCGACACGGGCCCCTGCGGTCCCTGCTCGGAAATCTTCATCGACCAGGGAGAAAACGTCTGGGGCGGCCCTCCCGGTTCTGCGGAAGAGGACGGCGACCGCTTCCTGGAGTTTTGGAACCTCGTCTTCATGCAGTTCGACCAGCTGGCGCCCGGTGAGCGCACGCCGCTGCCCCGCCCGTCGATCGATACCGGCATGGGCCTCGAGCGCATGGCCTGCATCCTGCAGGGCGTCCAGAGCGTCTTCGATACGGATCTGTTCCGCACCCTGATCGGCACCATCGAGGACGTGATGGGCGTGTCCGGCAAGGGCAGCGCCAGCCACCGCGTCATCGCCGACCATCTGCGCTCGTCCGCCTTCCTGATCGCCGACGGCGTGCTGCCGTCCAACGAAGGCCGCGGTTACGTGCTGCGCCGCATCATGCGGCGCGCCATGCGCCATGCGCAGCTGCTGGGGGCGAAGGAGCCGTTGATCTACAAGCTGCTGCCGACCCTGGTGCAGGAGATGGGCCGCGCCTACCCAGAGCTGGTGCGGGCCGAATCGCTGATTTCCGAAACGCTGAAGCTTGAGGAAACCCGGTTCCGCAAGACGCTTGAGCGCGGCCTCTCGCTGCTGTCCGACGCTACCAACACGCTCGACAAGGGCGACATGCTGGATGGCGAAACGGCCTTCAAGCTCTACGACACCTACGGTTTCCCGCTTGATCTGACGCAGGATGCGTTGCGCGCCCGCGAGATCGGCGTCGATATCGCCGGCTTTACGGATGCCATGCAGCGCCAGAAAGCGGAAGCCCGCTCCCATTGGGCGGGATCCGGCGACAAGGCGACAGAAACGATCTGGTTCGAGCTGAAGGAGAAATTCGGTGCGACCGAGTTCCTCGGCTACGACACGGAAAGCGCAGAAGGCGTGATCCAGGCGATCGTCGACGGCGGCAGGGGGATCGACAGCGCGACGGCCGGGCAGCAGGTGCAGATCGTCGTCAACCAGACGCCGTTCTACGGTGAATCCGGCGGCCAGATGGGCGACACCGGGGTCATCACCACCGATCACGCCCGCCTGACCGTCACCGACACCCAGAAGAAGGGCGAGGGCGTCTTCGTGCACATCGCAACCGTTGCAGAAGGCACGCTGAAGGTCGGCGACAGCGTCCTGCTGGTCGTCGATCACGAGCGGCGCACCCGCCTGCGGTCCAACCACTCCGCTACCCATCTCCTGCATGAGGCGCTGCGCGAGGTCCTCGGCACCCACGTGGCGCAGAAGGGCTCGCTCGTCGCGCCGGAGCGGCTGCGTTTCGACGTCTCGCATCCCAAGCCGATGTCGGCGGAGGAACTGCAGACGGTCGAGGACATGGCCAATGCCATCATTTTGCAGAACGCGCCCGTCACCACCCGTCTGATGAGCGTCGATGACGCGATTGCCGAGGGAGCCATGGCGCTGTTCGGCGAAAAATACGGCGACGAAGTGCGCGTCGTCTCCATGGGCACGGCCATCGACGGCCCCAAGGCCGGTAAACCCTATTCGATCGAACTTTGCGGCGGCACTCATGCGCGGTCGACCGGCGATATCGGCCTGGTTCGCGTGCTCGGTGAAAGCGCCGTCGGCGCCGGCGTGCGCCGCGTCGAGGCGGTCACCGGGCAGGCGGCCCGCGCCTACCTCGTCGAGCAGGACGACCGCATCAAGGCGCTGGCCGGCGCCCTGAAGGTGCAGCCGTCGGAAGTGGTGTCCCGGGTGGAAAGCCTGTTCGAGGAACGCCGCAGGCTGGAAAAGGAACTGGCCGACGCCAAGCGTCGTCTCGCCATGGGCGGCGGTGAGGGCGGCTCGGCCGGCGATGTCCGCGAGATTGCCGGCATCAAGTACCTCGGCAAGGCGCTCGCCGGCATCGACGCCAAGGACCTCAAGGGTCTGGCGGATGAGGGCAAGACCAGCCTGGGTTCGGGCGTCGTCACCCTGGTCGGCGTCTCGGAAGACGGCAAGGCCAGCGCGGTGGTGGCCGTGACCGCGGATCTGACCGACCGCTTCAGCGCGGTCGACCTGGTGCGCATCGCATCGGCGGCGCTCGGCGGCAAGGGCGGTGGCGGCAGGCCCGATATGGCCCAGGCCGGCGGCCCTGACGGTTCCAAGGCAAACGACGCCCTCGAAGCGGTGGCAGCAGCGCTCGCCGGCTGAACGGCAGGGCGTGGAAGGAAATAGCCATGGGCGTCAATGTGGATTTGGGAGATGAGCTGGAGGAGGCCGCAACCGGTCTCGCGCCGGCACTGTTCCGCGACGCGCCGAGCTCGGTCTCCTTCAACAAGCTGCGCAAGCGCCTTCTTCGGCAGGTGCGGCAGGCGTTCGAAGATTTCGGCATGCTGAAAGACCAGAAGCGCTGGCTGGTCGGTCTGTCGGGTGGCAAGGACAGCTATTCGCTGCTGGCGGTCCTGCTCGACCTGCAGTGGCGCGGCCTTCTGCCGGTCGAACTGATTGCCTGCAATCTCGATCAGGGGCAGCCCAATTTTCCGAAACATGTCCTGCCCGACTATCTTGCCTCGATCGGCGTCAGGCACCGCATAGAGTACCGTGATACCTATTCCATCGTGAAGGAGAAGGTGCCGGCCGGTGGCACCTATTGTTCGCTCTGTTCGCGCCTGCGGCGCGGCAACCTCTACCGGATTGCCCGCGAGGAAGGCTGCGATGCGCTCGTACTCGGGCACCACCGCGAAGACATCCTCGAAACCTTCTTCATGAACTTCTTCCATGGCGGCCGCCTGGCGGCCATGCCGGCGAAGCTCTTGAACGACGAAGGCGACGTCATGCTGCTGCGCCCGCTCGCCTATTGCGCCGAGGACGATCTCGCAAGGTTTTCGGCAGCCATGGAGTTTCCGATCATCCCTTGCGACCTGTGCGGCTCCCAGGACGGCCTGCAGCGCAACGCCATGAAGGCGATGCTGGCGGATATCGAGACCCGCATGCCCGGCCGCAAGGACGCCATGTTGCGCGCCCTGTCGCACGTCAATCCCTCCCACCTTCTTGACCCGAAGCTGTTCGACTTCTCCGGACTGCAGACAGCCGCGGGCGACTGACCTCACCAAGAGACCTCATTGATGACCATGCCGCTTGATGTTGAACGACTGGCCGATTTGCTGCGCCGGGCCGCCAAGGCCGAGATCCTGCCGCGTTTCCGCCGGCTCGCAGGCGGCGACATCCGCTCTAAGAGCGAGCCGACCGACCTGGTGACGGAAGCCGACGAAGCGGCGGAGCGCATGATCCGGGCGGAGTTGCAGGAGATCGCGCCCGACGCACTGTTCATCGGCGAGGAATCAGTCGCAGCCGATCCGGATCTTCTGGGCAAGCTGGCCCACGCAGATTTCGCCGTCGTCGTCGATCCGGTCGACGGCACCTTCAACTTCGCGTCCGGTATTCCGGCCTTCGGCGTCATGGCGTCGGTGGTCTGGAAGGGCGAAACGGTCGCCGGCCTCATCTACGACCCGATGGGCGACGACTGGGTCATGGCCGAAAAGGGGGCGGGTGCCTTCCTGCGCCGGCCCGACGGCGAGACCGTCGCCCTGTCGGTGGCAACGCCCCGCCCGATCGGTGAAATGGTCGGCATGGCATCGCCGGGCTATTTCTTCGGCGAGGATCGGGAGCGCATTCTGGGCAACCTCGCCAAGGTGCGGTTCTTTGCCAACTACCGCTGCTCGGCGCACGAATACCGCACCTTTGCGGGCGGCCATGTGCAGTTCGTTCTCTATAACAAATTGATGCCCTGGGATCATCTGGCCGGCACCCTGATCGCCGTCGAAGCCGGTGGCCACGTCGCACGCTTCGACGGTTCCCGCTACCTGCCGAGCCATGTCGACGGCGGGCTTCTGGTCGCGACCGATGTGGACAGCTGGCATATGCTGCGCAGCGAGATCGTCGGCGTCTGACCTCGGGCCAACAACCATGAAGACGAAAAAAAAGGCCGGATATCCGGCCTTTTTTGTACCCGATCGTTGGCGTATCGCTCAGACTGCCGGGTTCTGCGACCGGAACAGCTTGCCCTTTTCGGCCAGCAGCACGAAGAACAGGCCGATCAACGATACGGCGAAGAAGCCCGCCACCATCGGCGTGGCCGTACCGTTGAAGGCCTGGCCGATCAAGGCACCCAGCGTTGCGCCGCCGACAGTGCCCATGAAGCCGAGCACCGACGAGGCCGTGCCCGCCACATGCCCGAGCGGTTCCATGGCCAGCGAGTTGAAGTTCGACGCGATCAGCCCGAACTGGAACATCGCCAACGCGAAGAAGCCGAGAAACAGCAGGAACGGCATTGGCGTCGGCGACAGGAGCTGGACCAGCAGCCACAGCGCCGTCACCGTGACGAAGCCGAGTAGCGCGACATGCGACAGCCGGCGCATGCCGAGCCGTCCGACCCAGCGGGAGTTGAGGAAGGCCGAGATCGACATGAACACGGCGACCGTGGCGAAGGCGAGGGGGAACCACGCGCCGAGCTCGTAGATGCCGACATAGACCTGCTGAGCGGAATTGATGAAGCCGAACAGAGCGCCGAAGATGAAGGTGCTGGCGATCGTGTAGCAGAGCGCCATCCGGTTGGTCATCACGATCATGAAGCCGTTGATGACGGACGTCGCGGTGAACGGGCGCATGTCGGCGGGGTCGAGCGTCTCCGGAAGCCTGCGGATAACCCAGAGGGCGACGATCAGCGCGGCAACGGCGATCACCGCAAAGATCAGGTGCCAGTTGCCGAAGAACAGGATGATCTGTCCGGTACCGGGCGCCACCACCGGCACGACCATGAACACCATCATGATCAGCGACATGACTTCCGCCATGGCACGACCGCCGAAGACGTCACGAACGATCGAGACCGAGATGACGCGGGTGGCCGCGGAGCCGACGCCCTGGGCAAAGCGCAAAAGCAGGAGGCCCGCGAAGGATGGCACGAAGACCACGGCGATGGCCGACACGATGTAGATCGCCAAGCCGAGCAGCAGCGGCTTGCGGCGGCCGAACCGGTCGGAGATCGGCCCGTAGAACAGCTGCGCGATGCCGAAACCGTAGAGATAGGCCGACACCACATACTGGCGATGATTGGGGTTCTCGACGCCGAGCGACTCGCCGATCTGCTGCAGGCCCGGCAGCATGATGTCGATCGCGAGTGCGTTCAGCGCCATCAGCGACGCCATCATGGCAATGAATTCTACCTTGCCCACGCCTTGCAGACGGGCCGGCATGATCGGAGAGGAATGGGTCAAATCAATATCCTAAACAATGGGAAAAGGCGCCGTGGGGAGCGGCGCCTTTTGTGTCAGGCGGATCTATACGCCGAAACTTCTGATCAGGCCGCGCCGCGGACGCTGACACCCTGGTCCTGGAAGTGGGTCAGCAGTTCGCCGGACTGGAACATTTCGCGGATGATATCGCAGCCGCCGACAAATTCACCCTTCACGTAGAGCTGCGGAATCGTCGGCCAGTTGGAGAAATCCTTGATGCCCTGGCGGATTTCCGCATCGGCGAGGACGTTGACGCCTTTGTAGTCGACGCCCAGATAGTCGAGGATCTGAACGACCTGGCCCGAGAAACCGCACTGCGGAAACTGCGGCGTGCCCTTCATGAAAAGGACGACGTCGTTCGTCTTGACTTCGTTGCTGATAAAATCGTGAATGCCGCTCATCTGGCTTATCCTTTCACATGCGGTTTCAAGGACCGCTGCGCTGCGTTCCTGGTTAAATAGCGAGGTCACGGCCGGAAATCCAGCGCAATGCGCCACGAAACCTCTCTGAAAACCGGGCGAGCTGCCGCATCCGGTTCTCAGTTGCGCGTGTCAGTCCTTCGGAGCCGAGGTCTGCAGCGCCAGCGCGTGCAGCACGCCGCCCATATTGCCCTTCAGCGCATCGTAGACCATCTGGTGCTGCTGGACGCGGGTCTTGCCACGGAATGCGTCGGCGACGACCTCGGCGGCATAATGGTCGCCATCGCCGGCGAGATCCCGGATCGTCACCTGTGCGCCCGGAATGCCTGCCTTGATCATGTCTTCGATGTCGCCGGGTTTCATAGGCATGGTCGGTGTCCTTCCTTCTGCCGCGGACTCAGCGGAAACGCGGCGCTGTCTTTTGGCCAACACTGCCTCAAAGCCGCGCTGTGGTCAAAGACCGGAATGGCAGGGCCGCAGCGTTACGCACAGCTGCGGCCGATCGCTTGGCGGCGGTCTCATGCCATGAAGCCGGGGAACCAGCTTTCATAGGCATCGTCGAGAGCGATCACGTCGAGATCGATGAGATCGTCCATCACCAGCCGGTCACCTTCGACGGTTCCGAGGCGGCGGAAGGGAACGCCGGCGCTTTCGGCACCCGCCTGCACGAAGTTGGCGAGGTCGGACGAAACGGCGATGACATAGCGGGCCTGGTCTTCCCCGAAGAGCAGCGCATGGGCCGGGCCGCGCTGTTCCTTCAGGCTGATCTTCGCACCCTTGCGGGAGGCCATGACCATTTCGGCCAGCGCGATGGCGAGGCCGCCCGACGAGATGTCGTGGCAGGCGGTAACCTGGCCGCTGCGGATGATCGAGCGGACGAAGTCACCATTGCGGCGCTCCGCCGCCAGGTCGACCACGGGGGCGGGGCCGTCGGTGATCGACAGGATGTCGCGCAGGTAAACGGAGGAGCCGAGATGGCTGCCATCGCCACCGATCAGGATCAGGCAATCGCCTTCGGCTGCCGATCCGATCTTCGCCATCTTCTGCCAGTCGGGCAGCAGGCCGACACCGGCAATGGTGGGCGTGGGAAGAATGGCGACGCCATTGGTCTCGTTGTAGAGCGACACATTGCCGGACACGATCGGGAAGTCGAGCGCGCGGCAGGCTTCGCCGATGCCCTTGATGGCGCCGACCAGCTGGCCCATGATATCCGGCTTTTCGGGATTGCCGAAATTGAGGTTGTCGGTTGCGGCGAGCGGCTCGGCACCGGTCGCGACGAGATTGCGCCAGCATTCGGCCACGGCCTGCTTGCCGCCTTCGAAGGGATCGGCTTCGACGTAGCGCGGCGTGACATCGGAGGAGAAGGCCAGCGCCTTGCTGGCGTGGCCCTCGACGCGCACAACGCCGGCATCGCCGCCCGGGCGCTGCAGCGAGTTGCCCTGGATCAGTGTGTCGTACTGTTCCCAGACCCAGCGGCGGCTCGACTGGTTGGGCGAACCGACAAGCTTCAACAATGCGTCGTTGTAGTTGGCGGGTTCGGCGACCTCAGAGGCCGGCATCGGTGCGCGGCCCTTGGCTTCCGTCCAGGGGCGGTCGTATTCCGGGGCCTGGTCGCCCAGGTCCTTGATCGGCAGGTTTGCGACTTCCTCGCCCTTGTGCAGGACGCGGAAACGCAGGTCGTCGGTGGTCTTGCCAACGATTGCGAAATCGAGCCCCCACTTGACGAAGATCGCCTTGGCTTCCTCTTCCTTTTCAGGCTGGAGCACCATGAGCATGCGCTCCTGGCTTTCCGACAGCATCATCTCGTAGGCCGTCATCCGCTCTTCGCGAACCGGAACCCGGTCGAGATTGAGCTCGATGCCGAGGTCGCCCTTGGCGCCCATTTCCACCGCCGAGCAGGTCAGGCCGGCAGCGCCCATGTCCTGGATGGCGATGACCGCACCGGTCTGCATCAGCTCGAGGCACGCTTCCAGCAGGCATTTTTCGGTGAAGGGATCGCCGACCTGCACGGTCGGGCGCTTCTCCTCGATGGATTCGTCGAACTCGGCCGACGCCATGGTGGCGCCGCCGACGCCGTCGCGACCGGTCTTTGCACCCAGATAGACGACCGGAAGGCCGACGCCCTTGGCCTCCGACAGGAAGATCGCATCGGACTTGGCAAGCCCCGCAGCAAATGCGTTGACCAGGATATTGCCGTTATAGCGCTCGTCGAATTCCACTTCGCCGCCGACCGTCGGCACGCCGAAGGAGTTGCCGTAGCCGCCGACGCCGGCAACCACGCCGGAGACGAGGTGGCGGGTCTTGGGGTGGTCGGGAGATCCGAAGCGCAAAGCGTTCATGGCCGCGATCGGCCGTGCACCCATCGTGAACACGTCGCGCAGAATGCCGCCGACGCCGGTCGCGGCACCCTGGTAGGGCTCGATATAAGACGGGTGGTTGTGGCTCTCCATCTTGAACACGACGCAGTCGCCATCGTCGATGTCGACGACGCCGGCGTTCTCGCCCGGACCCTGGATGACCCGGGGTCCCTTGGTGGGCAGCGTGCGCAGCCACTTCTTGGAGGACTTGTAGGAGCAGTGCTCGTTCCACATCGAGGAAAAGATCCCGAGCTCCGTAAAGCTCGGTTCGCGTCCGATCAGGTCAAGGATACGCTGGTATTCGTCGGGCTTCAGGCCATGCGAGGCGACGAGTTCGGGCGTGATCGCAATGCTGTTCGGGATGGTCATGAGCGTCTCTGTGTTGCGGAGCCTGGATGGCGCTCTTTAACCTATGTCTGCAAGGGGTGCGACTAGAAAATGCGCCGCCGCGAAGGAGATGGCGGCTGTCCTCGCTGACCCTCCGAATCGCGCGCGCCGGTGTCCACGGTCGTGATCGACGACTTCAGAATTTGCGGCCGATCGACAGGCCCGCATAGCTCAGTCCGTCGTTGTCATGGCACAGGTTCGCGTTCGACGAATGATCGATCGTCGCCATCAGGCGCCAGTTCGGGTCGAGCTTGAAGCCGGCAGCCAGCGACTCGTGGAACAGCGCATGGCAGCCGACGCTCGGTCCGTCGTGAGAATCATGCAGGGTCCCGTTGTTGAGCGCCCCGCCGAAGCCGAAATCGATGAACAACCGGTCCGTGACGTCGATCGTCCAGGTCAGGCCGGCAAACACCTGGTCGGTTTCGCCGGACGTGGAAACGATCGCACCCGCGTGCAGCCGCGGATGCAGGACACGGTCCTTGAGCGTGCTTGCCTGGGCGGCGCCGAGCGGATCGAAGAAGACGGTCGCCGTCGTGAACAGCCCGTCTTCATGCGTGCCACCCGACTGGATAGAGGCCGAAACGCCGAACCGCAGTTCGTCGAAAGGTTTTGAGTCTTCGGAAAGGGCGGAGGACGGAAGAATGGCTACCGCGATTGCCATCAGTATTGCCGGAATGAGGGAAAAGTGCCTGCCCATTGCTTGCCTATCTCGCAGATAGATTCGCCGACTGCGCGTGCAGTCGGCGAATCTCTAGGAGTACAAAAGCTACTCCCGGGCCGGCATCGGGTCCATAAGCGTCAGCGTAGACGCGCCTTCGCCATCACCTGGAGACGGATATTGCGCAAACCGTGATGCAGGGCTGCAACGACCGGCAAGCCTGGCGCAAGGTTCAACAGTCGGTCTGGCCAACTGACCAGCGCTGCACGTCCTTGCTGACGCGGCCACCGATCGGATCGTTCATCATCGGTCCGAAGGCGCTAAGGCGGGCAGGGCGGCCTTCCGCCTGGACGACCAGCAGCGGCCGGATATCGGCCGAGCCCTTGCGGGTCAAAAGGATCCGCGGACGGTCGGAGAAGGAGGTAAGCTCCGGCGCAAAAGCGTAGGACTTGAAGGCGGGGTCGCCCGACTTGAACCAGCAGCGATTGGCCGACACGGCAACCTTCTCCATCACGTCCAGCGCCGAAGCGGAGGCCGCGCCGGGCCTGGCGACGGGTTTGGACTGGCAGGACCACAGCGCGAGGCTCATCACGGCGAGGCAGATGAGCGGCGAAAGTCGGCGAAGGGTCGGCATGGCAAGGCCCCGGATAAGCATGATCGGATGGAGGAAGGCCGCCGTGGTCAGGCGGCGATGACGTCGAGCGCGGAAGCGAAGATGCCGCGTCCATCCTTGCCGCCATGGGCGGCTTCGATGAGATTTTCCGGGTGCGGCATCATGCCGAGCACATTGCCCTGGCTGTTGATGACGCCCGCGATATCACCGAGCGATCCGTTTGGATTGGTGCCCTCCGCATAGCGGAATACGATCTCGCCACGGTCTTCCATGCCGGCAAGCGTGGCGTCGTCCACGAAGTAGTTGCCGTCGTGATGGGCGACCGGGCAGCGGATGATCTGACCCTTGTCGTAGGCCCGCGTGAAGTGCGTGTCGGCGTTGACCACTTCCAGCTTCACTTCCTTGCACACGAAGCGCAGCGTCGTGTTGCGCATGAGCGCACCGGGCAGCATTCCGGCTTCGACGAGGATCTGGAAGCCGTTGCAGACGCCGAGAACCTTGACGCCCTTGTCGGCCTTGTCCTTGATCGCCTGCATGACCGGCATGCGCGCCGCAATCGCACCACAGCGCAGATAGTCGCCGTAGGAGAAGCCACCGGGAATGACGATCAGGTCGACATCATCCGGAATGGAGGTCTCGGTTTGCCAGATGGTGATCGGCGCCTCGCCGGAGATCAAGGTGAGGGCGGCGATCATGTCGCGGTCGCGATTGAGGCCGGGGAGTTGAACAACGGCAGACTTCATGGATGTGGTTCAAACCTTGCCTGGGCCTCTGACAGCTCTCGCAGCTCGAGGCGATTTTCAATTCGGTCGAGACGCACGTCATGGCGCGTCATAGTCGTGTGAATATCCAGCATATCTTGATGAAGCGATATCATCGCACCACGCATGGCATTCGTTTCTGACTTCAGTTCCCGTTGGCCGAGCTTCATGTCAGCAATGTCTGCTTGGATGCGTTTCATCAATTCAAACATGAGCTCACTGGCGACTTCAGCCATCAGATGCTTCGCAAGCGTCAGTCGATTGCGATAGTATAGTTCTCGATCACCGTGTTTGCCAGAAGCTTCTCGCACATGGCCTTGAGCTCCGCTTCGGCCTTGGTACGGTCGGTACCGTCCACGTCGAGGTCGAACACCTTGCCCTGGCGGACCTGGTGGACGCCCTCGAAGCCGAGGCTTCCAAGCGCACCTTCGATGGCCTTGCCCTGCGGGTCGAGAACGCCGTTCTTGAGCGTGACGGTCACGCGTGCCTTGATCACCACTATCCTAACCCCCAGACTACTTGACCAGCACCGGACCCGTGCCGCGGATCGGTTCGTTTTCGTTGATGATGCCGAGCCGGCGCGCCACCTCGGAATAGGCTTCGACGAGCCCACCCAGGTCCCGACGGAAACGGTCCTTGTCCATCTTCTCCTTGGTCTCGATATCCCAAAGCCGGCAGCTGTCGGGAGAGATCTCGTCGGCAAGGATGATGCGCATCATGTCGCCTTCGAAGAGCCGGCCGCATTCGATCTTGAAATCGACGAGTTGGATCCCGACGCCGAGGAAAAGCCCCGACAGGAAGTCGTTGACGCGGATGGCAAGCGCCATGATGTCGTCGAGTTCGGCCGGGTTGGCCCAGCCGAAGGCGGTGATGTGCTCTTCGGAGACCATCGGATCGGCGAGCGCGTCGGACTTGTAGTAGAATTCGATGATCGAGCGCGGCAGCACGGTGCCTTCCTCGATTCCGAGGCGGGCGGACAGCGAGCCTGCGGCCACGTTGCGGACGACGATCTCGAGCGGGATCATCTCCACTTCCTTGATCAGCTGCTCGCGCATGTTGAGCCGGCGGATGAAGTGCGTCGGAATGCCGATCTTGTTCAGATGCGTAAAGACGTATTCGGAGATGCGGTTGTTGAGAACGCCCTTGCCGTCGATGA
The DNA here is from genome assembly GCA_900469345.1 of Hyphomicrobiales bacterium. Lineage (GTDB taxonomy): Bacteria > Pseudomonadota > Alphaproteobacteria > Rhizobiales > Rhizobiaceae > Neorhizobium. The sequence goes on from UBWZ01000006.1 coordinate 17,063, forward strand.
CGTCGTGCTTCTTTTTGTTGAACGCGGTTGCGTCGTCCTTGAAGAACTGGATCAACGTGCCCGGCTCTGGACCTTCGTAAAGGATCTTGGCCTTGCCCTCGTAAATACGGCGGCGACGGTTCATGGTGTCTTGTCTCGTTGTTGGCGCCCAAGGCGGGCGCAATGGATGATGGTCGAGCGGTCCCATATCGGAAAACATCCGCTTTCACAATGCGGGGCTCCAACACGGCGACATCGCGGCAGCCTTGACGAAGCGCAATGAGGAACGATTCAGCTTAAGACTACATCGTTTCTTGAAGCTTCCCGGTTATTCCATGTATCGCTTTTGCAGGAAAGGAATAGTCTCAAACAAGAGAAGGTGGGAACCATGATCTATGCCCTTCGTGACCGGGGCCTGGCCCTCGAGCAGTCGCATGCCTACGAGCAGACCCGCATTTTCCAGACCGCGGCGCGGCAGGCGCGCCTGCTCGGCGAATGGGCAGCGCCTCTGCTCGCCAACGCCGATCACGCCGCCTATGTCAGCGACATCGTCGCCATGGCGCTCGCCGGCGCCTCGCAGGTCGATTTAGCCGCACGATTGCGTCATGATTTCGACGCAGCCGGACAGACGATCGCCGAGGTGGAGCTCCTGCACCGAATGCACGATCTTCTTGCCCAGGCCCAACGCGACGTGACCGCCTGAAGCTGGACACGGGCCTGGCAATTCCGCGTGAAGACGCCCTGCTAATACGGACGGATGATTGCGCATCGGGCCAGTTCTTGCTTAATGACCACACCAGAAGTCAACTCGGGAGGCAGACTATGGCTGGGATCAACGACCGCGAAAAAGCGCTGGAAAACAAGTTCGCGCACGACCAGGAGCTCAAGTTCAAGTCCATGGCGCGCCGCAACAAGCTGCTCGGGCACTGGGCCGCTGGCCTGCTGGGCAAGGACAAGGACGCCTACGCGACGGAAGTCGTGGTTGCCGATTTCGAGGAGGCCGGCGACGAGGATGTGTTCCGCAAACTGCGCACCGACTTCGACGCCGCCGGCGTGACAGTCGCCGACCATGATATCCGCACGAAAATGGTGGATCTTCTCGCGGAAGCCGTCGCGCAGATCGAAAAGCCGTCCTGATTTTAGACAGATGCAGGCGGCGAACGACGCTTCGGCCCTGGGCGTGGCGCTCAGGGCTTGAGGCGGCTCAGGAACTGGGCAAAGACCATCGTGCCTTCCGGCCAGGGGCCATGCCCCGACTCCGTATTGATGTGGCCCGATTCGCCGGCGTCGACGAGCAGCGAGCCCCAGGCGGCGGCAATATCGTCGGCGTGCTCATAGGTTCCGAACGGGTCGTTTCGGCTGGCGATGGTCATCGACGGAAACGGCAGCGGATCGCGCGGGTAGGGGCCGAACGTCATCAGGTGCTTGGGCCGGATCTCCGCATTCTGCACGTCCGGAGGCGCCACGAAGAAAGCGCCCGCTATCTTGTTTTTGAACAGCGGGATCGCGTGGATGACCGTCGGCACGCCGAGCGAATGGGCAACCAGCACGACCGGACGGCTCGCTGTGTTGACCTCGTGCGCAAGGCGGGCCACCCATTCGTCCCGGACGGGCTTCGACCATTCGGCCTGCTCGACACGCCGGGCAGTCGTCAGCTTCTGCTCCCAGCGGGTCTGCCAGTGTTCGGGCCCCGAATTGGTGTAGCCTGGAACGATGAGAATATCGGCGTCTGATGCTTTCATGCCGGCTATCTGGGTTCTCTGCCTGTCGAGATCAAGCTTCGCCGAAGACGCGCGTGAAAATTGTGTCGACGTGCTTGGTGTGGTAGCCGAGGTCGAACTTTTCGCGGATCTCCTCTTCGGGAAGCGCAGCGCGAACTTCCGGATCGGCGAGCAGTTCCTCCAGGAAATCCTTGCCTTCCTCCCAGACCTTCATCGCATTGCGCTGTACCAGGCGATAGGCGTCCTCGCGTGACACGCCGGCCTGCGTCAGCGCCAGCAGGACCCGCTGGCTCATTACCAGGCCCTTGAACTTGTTCATGTTCTTGAGCATGTTTTCGGGGTAGATCACCAGCTTCTCGATAACCCCCGCAAGCCGGTTCAGTGCAAAATCGAGGGTGATGGTCGTGTCCGGACCGATCGCCCGCTCGACGCTGGAATGGCTGATGTCCCGCTCGTGCCAGAGGGCGACATTCTCCATGGCAGGCACGACGGACATGCGCACGAGGCGTGAAAGACCAGTCAGGTTTTCGGTCAGCACCGGATTGCGCTTGTGCGGCATGGCGGACGATCCCTTCTGGCCGGGCGAGAAGAATTCTTCCGCTTCCAGAACTTCCGTGCGCTGCATGTGGCGGATCTCGATCGCGACATTTTCGATCGACGAGGCAATGACGCCGAGGGTGGCGAAATACATCGCATGACGGTCGCGGGGGATTACCTGTGTCGAGACCGGCTCGGCCTTCAGCCCAAGGGCCGCCGCCACGTGTTCCTCGACGCGCGGGTCGATATTGGCAAAAGTACCGACCGCCCCGGAAATCGCGCACGTGGCAATTTCATCCCGTGCCGTGAGAAGGCGCGTCTTGTTGCGATCCATTTCCGCATAGAAGCGGGCAAAGGTCAGCCCCATCGTGGTGGGCTCGGCATGGATGCCGTGGCTGCGGCCGATGCGGACAGTATCCTTGTGCTCGAAAGCCCGGCTCTTCAGCGCCGCCAATACGCGGTCGATGTCGGAGATCAGGATGTCGGTTGCCCGCACCAGCTGGACGCTGAGCGTCGTGTCGAGGACATCCGACGACGTCATCCCCTGATGGATGAAACGGCTGTCAGGCCCGACGAACTCCGCAAGATGCGTCAGGAAGGCGATCACGTCATGCTTGGTGACGGCCTCGATCTCATCGATGCGCGCCACGTCGAAGACGGCATTGCCACCCTTTTCCCAGATCGTCTCGGCCGCCGATTTCGGAATGACACCGATGGCGGCCAGCGCGTCGCAGGCGTGCGCCTCGATTTCGAACCAGATGCGGAAGCGCGTCTCGGGCGACCAGATGGCGACCATGTCGGGGCGGGAATAACGAGGGATCATGCAGGTCTGTCCTCAAAAACTGTCGGCGCCGCTGTAGCAAGAAGCGGCGGCAAGCTCAATTGCTTATGCTAGCGCTGGGCAGCGCTGCGAAGAGCGGAGATATTCTGGCGGTAGGTGTCCACGCTGTCGCCCTTGAAGATCGCGGAACCGGCGACGAACACGTTCGCTCCGGCGGTGGCCGCAGCGCCGATGGTTTCGGCCGTGATGCCGCCGTCGACTTCAAGCTCGATCGGGCGGTTGCCGATCAGCGCCTTGGCCGCGCGGATCTTGTCTGCCATGGCTGGAATGAACTTCTGGCCGCCGAAGCCGGGGTTGACGCTCATCACCAGGATCAGATCGATGTCGTCCAGCACGTTTTCGATCGTCGACAGCGGCGTGGCCGGGTTGAGCGTCACGCCGACCTTTTTGCCGAGCGAGCGGATCGTCTGCAGCGAACGGTGCAGGTGAACGCCGGCCTCGACATGCACGGTGATGCCGTCGCAGCCTGCCTTGGCGAAGGCCTCCAGATAGGGGTCGGCTGGTGCGATCATCAGATGGCAATCGAAGAAGGCGTCCGTATAGGGGCGCAGCGACTTGATGACGTCGGGACCGAAGGAGATGTTGGAGACGAAGTGGCCGTCCATTACGTCCAGGTGGATCCAGTCTGCCCCGGCCTGCGCCACGTCGCCGACTTCCTGGCCAAGCCTTGAAAAGTCCGAAGCAAGGATGGACGGGGCGATGCGGATCGGCAGGGTCATGGCAGGTTCTCCGGTTTGCGGCTCCCTCTAACATTGCAGCCGGCGCGGAACAATCCGTCAGTCGGTGGCCGGGCGGGGCGGCACGAAGTCGGTTCCCCGCCAATCGAGAAGGGTCAGGGGATTATGGGCGAGCTCGTGACTTGCGTCGAAATCGACCGGACCGACCACTGTCGTGAAGATGTCGCCGGTCAGTGACGCGGGCAGGGCGGCCTTGTTGTCTCCGGTCTTTGCAAGTGCCTGATGGGCCACCTGGGCTGCGGCATAAGCGGGCAGCACGTAGCCCTCGGGCTCGATGGATTGGGCGCGCAGTGCGCCGGCGGCCGCTGCCGCCTCCGGGCGTCCGGCATAGTCCGGCATCGTGACCGCCAGAACGCCGTCGCGCAGCGGCACGGGGCGATTGGCGGCGCGCATCGTGTCGCCGCCCATCATCATCAGCGGCAGGTTCTCGCTGGCCGCGTCTCGCGCAATGATCGCCACGTCGGTCCGGTCTCCGCCGATGAAGACGTGCGTCGCACCGGCCTTGGCGAGCCTGCGCACCAGCGCGACCTGCTGCTCCTGCCCGGGACGGAAGGTATCGGTAAACACCGGCGTGATGCCACCGGCCTCGATCTTCTGGCGCACGGCGGCCGTGAGTTCGCGGCCGTAGATCGTTCCGTCGTCGATCAGCCCGATCGGCTCGGCCTTCCAGATATCGAGAAGGATGGATGCCGCCTTGTCTGCTTCGGCACCTTCGACAGGCGCCATCCGGAAGAACGGCCAGCCGTTGCGCTCAGCATCCTCCATCAGGATCTTCGAGCGCACCGACACCGTGATCGCCGGTATCTGCGCCGCCTTCAGTTGCGGCAGGGCGGTGGTCAGGGTCTCGACGCACAGGAAGCCGATCGCGACGCCGGCCTTGGCGTCCACCAAGGCCTTTGCAACCGCAGCACCGCCGCTTTCCTCGCAGCTCTCGTCGATCTCGACCAGCGTGTCGCCACCGGCCTCGGCTGCCGCCCGGGCGCCCTGCAGGATCTGCAGGCCGAGCGCCGCATAGGGGCCCGACCGCGGTGCGACGACGCCGAGCACGGCTGCCGATGCCGATCCGGCGCTCGAGGCCAGAAGACCGGCCAGAAGACTGGCCCGAAGGAGATAGCGTATAGTCATGCGGTCCCTGAATGTGTCGCTGTGGCCGCACATTTAGCTTTCCGGACGCTCTCGTCAAAGAGAATCGCCGCCGCATCGAAAAACGCCCGGGCTTTCGTGGACGCGGGCCGGCGAGCTCACCATATTGAAGCGACGAGGGGATTTCTCCCCGGAGATGCATGTGACGGACCAGCCATTCCTTGACCCGGCCCTCTATCGCGACGGCATGGCCCGCTATGCCGGCCATGTCCAGGTGGTCACGACGACGTTCGGCGGCGTCATGCGCGGCGTCACGGTGACGGCTGCGTGCTCGGTGTCGGACGCGCCGCCCACCCTGCTTGTCTGCCTCAACAACGGCAATCCCAACAACGCGATCTTCGAGGAGGCTCGCGTCTTCGCGCTGAATGCGCTCGGCGACCGGCACCAGCCGCTCGCCGCCGCCTTTGCGGGCTTCGATGGCCTTGCGGCGGCCGATCGGTTCGCGCTTGGCCGCTGGCGGACGCTTGTCACCGGTGCGCCCGTGCTGGATGATGCGGTCGTAAGCTTTGATTGCGAACTGGTCGAGGTCAAGCAGATGTCGACGCATTTCATCCTGTTCGGACGCGTCCGGGCCGTACATGTCGGACCGGATGCACCGTCGCTCATCTATCGCGACCGCGGCTTCCGGACAGTCTAGGGGGAGATCCAGCATGACCGACGACACACAACGGAGCCTGCCTGCCTCGATCGACGAGACCGTGGCCCTTCTGGCCGGGGCGGACTACCTGGCCGGCCGGTCCCTGGCGACCGTCATCTACCTGGCGCTGAAGATGAAGCGGCCGCTGTTTCTCGAGGGCGAGGCAGGGGTGGGCAAGACGGAGATCGCCAAGACGCTCGCAAGGGCGCTCGGCCGCCAGCTCATTCGGCTGCAATGCTACGAAGGCCTTGATATCTCGTCGGCCGTCTATGAATGGAACTATCCCGCGCAGATGCTGGAGATCCGGCTGTCGGAGGCTTCCGGCGTCAAGGACCGCGGCCGCATCGAGGCCGACCTGTTTTCCGAGCGTCATCTGATCAGGCGGCCGGTTCTGCAGGCGCTGAGCCAGACGCACGGACAGGCGCCGGTGTTTCTGATCGACGAGCTCGACCGCACCGACGAGGCCTTTGAAGCCTTCCTCCTCGAAGTGCTGTCCGACTTCCAGGTGACGATCCCGGAACTTGGAACCATCAAGGCCGCCGAGCCGCCAATCGTGATCATCACCACCAACCGCACGCGCGAGATCCACGATGCGCTGAAGCGCCGCTGTCTCTACCACTGGGTCGATTACCCGGATGCGGCACGGGAGCTCGAGATCATTCGGCGCAAAGTTCCGCAGGCGGGCGAAAGGCTCTCGCGCCAGGTGGTTGCCTATGTGCAAAAGCTGCGCAAGCTCGATCTGTTCAAGAGCCCGGGTGTCGCCGAGACAATCGACTGGGCCACCGCCCTGACCGAGCTTGATCGGGCGGCCCTTGATCCCGAAACCGTTGCCGACACGCTGGGGACACTGCTGAAATACCAGGACGACATCGCCCGCATCGCCAACGCCGAGGGACGCCACGTCCTGGCAGAGGTCGAGGCCGACCTCCAGGCCGCGGGGTGACGCCGTGACCGGGGCAATGGGCAGCGTCGGAAAGCTGGATCAGGGTGCAGGCACCCTGTCGGGAGAGGACGGGCGTCTCCCCGATAACATCGTCCATTTCTCCCGTGTGTTGCGCCGCGCCGGCCTGAAGACGGGTCCGGGTGCCGCCGTGGATGCGGTGACCGCCATTGAGACGATCGGCATCGGCTCGCGCGAGGAGTGTCACGCGGCGTTGTCGGCCGTCTTCGTCAAGCGCCACGAGGACCAGCCCGTCTTCGACGAGGCCTTCGACCTCTTCTTTCGCCCGCGTGACGTGGTCGGCAAGATGATCGCCATGATGTCGCCCCGGGCGGCCGACCGGCGGGACCCCGAAAAGCCGAAGCCGGGCGCGAGCCGCGTCGGCGACGCGCTGGCGCCGGACCGGCAGGAGCCACCGAAGTCGACATCGAGCCCGGAACTGGAGATCGATTCGCGCTTCACCACATCGGCAAGCGAGGTGTTGAAGCGCCGCGACTTTGCCCAGATGTCGGCTGCCGAAGTTGCTCTGGCGCGCCGCGAACTGGCGCGGCTTGCGATGCCGCTCGATCGCGTCGTCACGCGCCGGTTCCGGCCGGCCGGCCGGCGGGAACGGATCGACCCGCGGGCGACCATGCGTCAGGCGGTGCGGACAGGGGGCGAACTGATCCTGCCTCGTTTCCGCGAGCGACGGAAGTCACCGCCGCCGCTTGTGGTGCTGGCGGACATATCCGGCTCCATGAGCCAGTATACCCGCATCTTTCTGCAGTTCCTTCATGCGCTGACCGAGAAGCGGACCCGCGTCCACACCTTCCTGTTCGGCACGCGGCTGACCAATGTGACTCGGCAGATGCGCAGGCGTGATCCGGATGAGGCGCTCGATGCCTGTACGCAGGCCGTTCGCGACTGGTCCGGAGGCACGCGCATCGGTGCCACGCTTGGTGAATTTAACCAGCTCTGGTCCCGCCGCGTGCTCGGCCAAGGCGCGATCGTGGTGCTGATCACCGACGGTCTGGAGCGCGAGGGCGTCGAAGACCTGGAGAAGCAGATGGACAGGCTGCACCGCTCCTGCCGGCGGCTGATCTGGCTGAACCCGCTCCTGCGTTTCGACGGTTTCGAGGCCAGGGCCCGAGGCGTCCGCGCCATGCTGCCGTATGTGGACGATTTCCGTCCCGTCCATAATTTGAAATCCATCGCCGATCTTGCGCTGGCACTGTCGGGCGAAGCCCCGGTTGCAGCGCAAAGACCAGGCAGTCTCACACCAAGGAGGGTGTCATGAATGCTCCCGAACGTCTCGATCCGCTGACGACAGCGGAGGCCTGGAAAAACGCCGGCCGCGAAGTTGCTTTGGCAACCGTCGTCGAAACCTGGGGATCGGCGCCGCGCCAGGCGGGGAGCCACCTCGTCATCGATGGCGACGGCAATTTCGAAGGCTCCGTTTCCGGCGGCTGCGTCGAGGGCGCGGTGATTACGGAAGCCATGGACGTCATCGCGTCGGGCAAGGCGAAAATGCTCGAATTCGGCGTGGCAGACGAGACCGCCTGGCGGGTCGGGCTGTCCTGCGGCGGGCGAATCAAGGTGTTCGTGGAAAGGCTCGGCTGATGCGTCTGGAGGATCTGACGAGGCTCAACCGGGCGCGTGCCGAACGCCGGGCAGCGGTGGTGCTGACCGACCTTGCCAGCGCGCAGATGTCGCTGGTGCTGGAGGGCGACGCCGTCGAGGGGCCGCGCGGCGAAGCGATCGCCCAGGCGCTGCGAACCGGCAAAGCCGCACACGTCGAAATCGAAGGGCAGTCGCTGTTCATCAACGTCTATCTGCCGCCGCCGCGGATCGTCGTGATCGGCGCCGTGCATATCAGCCAGGCGCTGGCGCGTCTGGCACCGGTGGCGGGCTACGACCTGACCATCATCGATCCGCGCACGGCCTTTGCGACCGATGAGCGGTTCGAGGGCGTGACACTGGTCGCGGACTGGCCGGAAGACGTGCTGAAAGAGACGCCGCTCGACAGCTATACGGCGCTCGCCGCCGTCACCCATGACCCGAAGATCGACGATTTCCCGCTGTCGGCCGCGCTGTCGGCCGGCTGCTTCTATGTGGGCGCTCTTGGCAGCCGCAAGACCCACGCAAAGCGCGTCGAGCGGCTGACGGACATGGGGAACACGGCAGAAGAAATTGCCCGCATCGCCGCACCGATCGGCCTCGACATCGGCGCAGCGACGCCGGCCGAAATCGCGCTCGCGACACTTGCCCAGATCGTCCAGGCCTTTCGGTGCCGCGACCTGGTCACCGGGAGGTGACGCTGTGAAATACGGAAAATTCCAGCTTTCGGAAGCGGAGGGCCTGGTGCTGGCCCATTCCGAGCGCCTGCCGGATGGGCGCCTCTCCAAGGGACATCGCCTGACCAAGGACGATCTTGCGCATCTCGCCGATGCCGGCGTGTCCTCGGTGACGGCCGTCCGGCTGGATGACGGCGATATGCAGGAAGACCAGGCAGCGCAGGCCATAGCCTCGGCGATTCCACTCGGCAACCTGCGTATGTCCGACCCTGCGACCGGACGGGTGAATATCTACGCCACGACCGACGGTGTCTTCGTTGCAAGCCGCGACAGTGTCGATCGGCTGAACCGCATCGACCCTGCCATCACCCTGGCCTGTTTAGCGGACCACGTGCCGGTACGGGCCGGCGACATGGTGGCCACGGTCAAGATCATCCCGTTGGCGGTGCCGGGTGCAAGGGTCGTCGAGGCCGCGGAGCTCGTGGCTTATGCCGTCCCGTTTGAGGTCAAGCCCTATAGACCGAGACAGGTCACACTTATCGCCACGCAACTGCCGTCGCTGAAAACCTCCGTCATGGACCGGACGGCGAGGCTGCTGGAACACCGGCTGGCGGCATCCGGTAGCCGGCTCATAAACGAGATCCGAATTTCGCACGAAACCGATGCGCTGACCGAAGCGCTTCAACATCTTAGCCTCGACAAGAGTCGTGAGCCGGCTATGGTAATCGTGTTTGGCGCCTCGGCGGTGGCGGATGTGGACGACGTGATTCCAGCCGCGATCCGGGCCGCCGGCGGCGAAGTGGAGCAGGTCGGCATGCCGGTCGATCCCGGTAACCTGCTCGTCCTCGGACGGATCGGCGACGTGCCGGTTCTGGGCGCACCGGGCTGCGCGCGGTCGCCCAAGGAAAACGGCTTCGACTGGGTCATGAGCCGCATCATGGTGGGCGAGCAGCCGACCCGGTTCGACATTATGGGAATGGGTGTGGGAGGACTGCTGATGGAGATCCACACGCGGCCGCGTCCCCGCGAGACAAAGACGTCGGATCAGCCGGCGCTGGCGGTCGGGGCGCTGATGCTGGCGGCAGGCCAGGCCCGCCGCATGGGCAAAGACGGGCCTCACAAGCTGCTCGCCGAGTTCGAAGGCGTCCCGCTGGTGCGCCGGACGGCGGAAACCCTGCTGGCCTCGCGGGCGCATCCGGTCGTGGCCGTGACGGGTCACCGGCGCGGTGACATCGAAGCGGCGCTGGCCGGGCTCGACGTCGCGTCTGCGTTCAATCCGGACTTTGCCTCGGGCATGGCGTCATCGCTCGTGACCGGTTTTTCGCTTCCGGAGCTGTCAAAGCTCGACGGCATCCTCGTCATGCTGGCGGATATGCCGGCGGTAACGGCTGCCCATATCGACCGGCTGGTGTCGGCCTTCCACGAGGCCGGCGGCGGCGTTGTCGTCCGCTCCGTATCGGAGGGCAAGCGCGGCAATCCGATCATCATCCCGAGGGCTGCCTATCCCGCCATCCTTCGTCTTGAGGGTGACGTCGGCGCCCGGGCGATCATCGAGGGCTCGGGTCTTCCGGTGGTGGATGTCGATATCGGACCGGCCGCGCATCTGGACGTCGACACGGCAGACGCGGTCACGGCGGCCGGCGGAGTTCTGAGGAGCTGATCATGGACGACGCGGCGATCGAGGAAATGTTCGAGGGGCTCGGGCCGGTTGCCATCCGCCGCATGTTCGGTGGCAAGGGAATCTACCACCGCGGGCTGATCATGGCGGTGTACCTGCATGACGAGATGATGCTGAAGGCCGATGCCGTCAGCGGACCCGACTTTGCGGCGGCAGGCGCGCGACAATGGTCCTACGAGGGAAAGAACGGAAAACCTGTGCTGATGCCCTACTGGACGATCCCGGATGAGGCTTTGGACGATCCGGAGATCATGGCAAGGTGGGCGCGGCTCGCTTACGAGGCGGCATTGCGAACCGGCGGCAAGGGTGGGTAGAACCGGGTCGGGACGGCTGGCCTAGAATTTCAGGTAAGTGAAAGCCTTGGCCGAGAACACTGAAAGTGGCGAGGGAGGGTTTGCCGGATCGAACCAGCCGATCTCCGCAAGCTTATCCGGCTCCGTCAGCTGCGGTTCGCCGCTGAATTCCCGGGTCACGTAGATCACCGAGATCCAGTGCTGGTTGTCGGCCAAAATACGTTCCTCGGCCACGCAGAGGAACTGGACAGGGCCGATCGTCAGCCCCGTTTCCTCTTCCGCCTCGCGGCGGGCCGCGTCGTCGGAAGCTTCCATGTGGTCGACCTTGCCGCCGACAATATTCCAGGAGCCTGCCTCGGGTGCCTTCAGCCGGCGGCAAAGCAGAACCTTGCCGTCTTGACGCTGGATGACCAGGCCGGCTCCGACGCCGGGAAAATCGACGCCGGGCTTCGACATCGACCGATCAGGCCTTGGCGAGATTGGAACCGATCAGCATGAAGGCGGGCACGTCGTCGCCAAAGCCGAGCGGCGTCGGGCCGTCGTCGTGATCGCGCTGATAGCGGCGGCGTTCGCGGCTATCGTCGTTGGCCGGGTTCGGCCGTGCGTTGCGGTTGCCGTTGTTGGACGGCTGCTTGCGCTCTGCCTTGCGCTCAGGTCTTGCATTCGCCACGTCAGCTTCCCCAACCATACCTTCGGTTTCGACCCTGTTGCTCTGGCTCTTTACGTCGGCCTTGGGGCTCGGCGTTTCGGCCTTTACGGAATTACGTTCGCTGCGCTCTGCGCGCTCCGGACGTTCTGCACGCTCCGACCGATCGCCGCGGTCCCTGCCACGATCACGATCACGACCCTTGCGGGCGCCGCGGTCGCTTTCCTTGCTCTCCATCGGAGCGGGCAGGGCAGAGATGTCGCCGTTCAGCCATTCGATCTTGTTGCCGATCAGCTTCTCGATCGCGTCCAGATACTTGGCATCAGACTTGGTAACGAGCGTGAACGCCCGGCCGAAGCGTCCTGCACGACCTGTGCGCCCGATGCGGTGGACATAATCCTCGGCATGGATCGGTACGTCGAAATTGAAGACGTGGCTGACGTCGGGAATGTCCAGGCCACGGGCCGCGACGTCAGAGGCGACGAGCAGCGTGATCTGATTGTCCTTGAAGCCTGCCAGCATGTTGGTGCGCGAGCGCTGGTCCATGTCGCCATGCAGCGCGCCGACCGAAAAGCCGTGACGCTCGAGCGAGCGGAAAAGATCCGCGACATCCTTCTTGCGATTGCAAAAGATGATCGCGTTCTTCAGGTCGTCCTGGACCTTGATGAGATCGCGCAGGACGGCACGCTTCTCGTAATCCTTGTTGTGGGCGGCGACCAGACGCTGCGTGACCGTGGTTGCGGTCGACGAGGGCTTGGCAACCTCGATCCGTTCCGGGTTCTGCAGGAAGCGGTCGGCCAGCTTCTGGATCTCCGGCGGCATGGTTGCAGAGAAGAACAGCGTCTGGCGGGTAAACGGGATCATCTTGGCGATCCGTTCGATATCGGGGATAAAGCCCATGTCGAGCATGCGGTCGGCTTCGTCGATCACCAGGATCTCGACGCCGGTCATCAGCAGCTTGCCGCGTTCGCAGTGGTCGAGCAACCGGCCGGGCGTGCAGATCAGCACGTCGGCGCCCCGCTCGAGCTTGCGGTTCTGGTCTTCGAACGAGACGCCGCCGATCAGCAGCGCGACGTTGAGTTTGTGGTTCTTGCCGTACTTTTCGAAGTTTTCGGCAACCTGCGCCGCCAACTCGCGGGTCGGCTCGAGGATCAGCGTGCGCGGCATCCGCGCTCGGGCCCGTCCGTTTTCCAGAAGCGTCAGCATCGGCAAGACGAAAGACGCGGTCTTGCCGGTCCCCGTCTGAGCGATGCCGCAAATGTCGCGCCGCTGCAGCGCGGGCGGGATGGCTCCCGCCTGGATTGGGGTCGGAATGGTGTAGCCTGCGTCGGTGACGGCAGAGAGGACTTTTTCGCTCAGTCCAAGGTCAGCAAAAGTGGTCAAAGGAAATTCTGTTTCCGTTACGGTTCCAGGAGAAACGCGTGAGTCGACAGTGAATATGCCGACAATTGGCCGCGACTTAAGGCCAAAACACCGGAAAGTCAAGGAATACAGGCAAGGCAGGCGGGATGTGGTGAATCAATCCACCGCTTTGAGCGGTCGGCTTCATCTGCTGCACTTGCGATTACTCTGGGTCGAACCGGTGTTCGCTTACCGCAGATAAGTAGTAAGCTTCATGCCGGCATTCAAGAAGTGGATCGGATCGATCGCATTGCCGTCCCGCCTGACCTCGTAATGAACGTGCGGGCCGGTCGCACGGCCGGTCGCACCGGCAAGTCCGATCGTGTCGCCGGCTTTGATCGTTTCGCCGGTCTCGACCAGGATCCGTGACATGTGACCGTAGCGGGTGGTGATGCCGTGGCCGTGGTCGATCTCCACCATATTGCCGTAGCCGGCGGCGGGGCCGGCAGCGATCACCTTGCCGGCACCGGTCGCCTTCACGCCGTCTCCCGTATCGGCCTGGAAGTCGATCCCCGCATGCAGGGCAAGGCGCCCGAGGAACGGGTCGATGCGGTTGCCGAACCGGCTGGTGACATAGTGCCCCGGCGCCGGATTGGCGAACGGCAGGTTGCGCGCCGTTTCCCGAACGGTCTCGAGCCGGCTGAGGGCGGCATCCAGTCCGTCGAGCGAGGCGTCGAAACCGGACGTCGTCGTTTCCGGTTCGACGAACGGGCCGCCGATGCCGCCACCGTCGTTTCCGTCAGCGGAAGCGACCGCAACCCCGGTGTCGCGCAGGATGTCGGTGATCGCGTCTGCGGTCTGCGAGGCGCCGTCGGTAAGGTGGGCAATCTTTGCCAGCTGCTGCTTCTCGATGTCTTTCAGGGAGAGCGTCACCTTGGAAAAGATGCGGTCGGCCCGGTCGGCGAGATTTTCGCGCAACGGCACGGAGGCGAGCACCGGCGCGGTGCCTGAGGCAGCGGACTGGGCCTTTCCGAGCAGGCTGCCGATTGCCTCGATGCCGGTACCTAGCGATGCCTGGCGGCCGCCCGTGGACGGCGATGTCGACGGGGAGGGCGCCGGCGTCAGGCCCGATTCCTCGGCGCGATCGAGCAGGGATCCCAGCTTGCCATGCCGCGAAAAGAGGGCGTTCTGCTGCTCCATCAGCTTGTCGACCTTTTGCTCGACGACCTGCTGGTCGAGCAGCTGACGCGACGTGATCCGGTCGAGCTGGGCGCGAAGCGCCGCGATCCGGTCCTCGTAGTCATGCTGCATGCGCGCCTGGCGCGCCATCGTGGCGCCGACAAGGTCGTCGCGGATGACGAGATAGGATGTAGCGGCGAGGTAGCCGATCACCACCAGGCCGGTCACGCAGGCTGCCAGGCCGGCCATCCAGGGACGAATATTCATGTGCCGGATGGTGTCGCCGCTCGCCAGAATCAGAACGTGGCTCTGCCTGCGCTTTCCGAAAACCCGGCTGTCCGTCCCGTTTACCACCTGTGTCTCCCGCAGATGCGGCTCGTCAGCTGAGTCCGCTTCCGGCAGTACACATGGTTATGGTTAACAAAGGCTTGAGGGTGGCGCCTGCACTCAGGCGCTGCTGGTCGAAGTCAGCGAGCGATAGAAGGAGGGTGTCAGTCCGGCTTCGGCGCGTGCGATGTCGTTGAACGGTGCCTTCAGGGCGCCTCGAAAGTTTGCCCGTACCAGCTGCTGGAAGGTCGCGGCCGGATCCTTCCGTTCGCGGGCGCACAGGAAGCGGAACCATTTTGCGCCGACCGCCACGTGTCCCTTTTCGTCGTTGTAGATCACGTCGAGGATCGCGGCGGTCTCCAGGTCGCCTGTCTCGCGCATCTTGGCCTGCAGCGACGGGGTGACGTCGAGGCCACGCGCCTCGAGAATGAGCGGAACGACGGCCAGCCGCGCCGTCAGGTCGTTTCGGGTCGAATGCGCGGCCTGCCACAGGCCGTCATGGGCGGGCATGTCGCCGTAATCGGCGCCCATCTCTCTCAGGCGTGCCCTGATCATGCGGAAATGCTTGGCCTCTTCAAAGGCGACCGTCATCCAGCCGTCGAAAAAGGAAAGGGGCACCGGTTCGGTGGCGAATCGGGCGACGATATCCAGCGCCAGGTCCACGGCGTTGAGCTCGATATGGGCGATCGAGTGCAGCAGCGCGATGCGTCCCTGCGCGGTATGCAGCGAGCGCTTGGTGACAGCCTTCGGTGGTACCAGTTCGGGCTTTGCCGGGCGCCCCGGCCGATCCGCGAGCGGCGGATCGAGCGGTGAACGCAGCGACAGGCGCCGTTCGAACCATCGGGTCGCAGTCTCCTGCGCCAGGCCAGTCTTCCGGTCGAGGTCGGGCGAGGCGATGGCGGCAGTGGCGCCGCCACGCAGTGATGTGATCTGCCAGCTATCCGACATCAATGGCCTCCAGCGTCAGAGTGTGCGAACGCTTTCAAGCACATCCTCGGCATGCCCGTCGACCTTCACCTTCGGCCAGATTCTGGCGATGCGTCCGTCCGGACCGATCAGGAAGGTGCTGCGCTCTATGCCCATGTAGGTCTTCCCGTACATGCTCTTTTCCTTCCAGACGCCGTAGCTGTTGGCGACCTGAGTGTCCTCGTCTGCCGCGAGGATGACCGACAGAGCGTGCTTCTTTATGAATTTGTCATGCTTGGCGGCCGTATCGGGCGAAATGCCGATGACGCTTGCGCCTGCCTTCTCGAACTCATCAATGAGGCTCGTAAAGGAGATCGCCTCCTTGGTGCAGCCGGTGGTGTCGTCCTTCGGGTAGAAATAGACCACGACCGGCTTGCCGGACAAGGACTTCAGGGCAAGGCGTCCGCCGCCGTCGCGCGGCAGGTCGAAGTCGGGTGCGAGGTCTCCAACAGCCAAATCAGACATGGAATTCCTTTCTTTTGCCGGTATCTTGAGTGATAGTCGCCGCAATCGCTATATACTTGGCCGGACGGCGTCCAGATCAGTCACGTCCGGTCCTTGCGCATGCAGAAAGATGAGTTCTCAACCATATGGCGGAAATTCGCGGCGAAAGGATCAACTTCAGCAGGAAAGAAATCGTCCCGCTGCATGAACTTCCGTCCGCGCAGGCCGAAGACCCGATTATCGTGCATTGCCCGCCGCGGCGCTCGCGCGTGCGTCATGTCGGCCGCGCGGCGATGTTGTTCGGCTTTCTGTTTCTCCTGGCGATCTTCAGCGCCGTCTTCGCCATCGAGGGCGGCATCGTCGACGGTGCTCTTTCGTCGCGCGCCCAGACGGCACTGAACGACGCGATCGGTCCCCGCTATGTGGCGTCCGTCGGCTCGACGGTCATTCGCTTCGACGATCACTTCCGGCTTGCCATCGAGGCACGCGACGTCGATGTGGTGGAGCAGGCGAGCGGCGAGCATTTGAGTCGCGCCGGCGCCCTGCGCCTGGCGATCGACCCGCTGGCCCTCCTGGGTGGCCGCATTTCGATCAAGCATATGGAAGCCCAGGATATCCGCCTCGAAACGGCGCAACTGCCGCAGGGTGAGGCCATGCCGCTGTCGAAGGTGCGTGTCGACGCGACACCGCAGCTTCTCGAGCAGGCTTTCCAGCGGCTGGACGAGGCGCGCGGGCTGATCCAGCGCAGCGGCACCGCGTCCGTGCGCATTGCCGGCATCCAGATCGTCCTGCCCACGGCACCCGGCCAGGAGCCGATGACGCTCGAGGTCGAGGCGCTCGATCTTGCGCTTCGGCCGGACGGTGACGTCGAGATCCGCGGCGACGTCAGCCTCAACGGCCGCAGGGCGACGCTGCTCGCCTCGTCAAAGACCGTCGAGGGCGTCACCGCTGCGCTGTCGGCCAAGCTGACCGGGTTGGAAGTCACCCCCTTCCTCCTCCAGCGCGCCGAAGACGGGACGCCGCGCGAAGGCATAGAGGGCGCGCTCGACCTCGATCTGTCCGCCACCCGGGCGCGGGAAGCGACACCGCCGGCGATGACGGCAACCTTGCACCAGTCGCCGGGGCATTTCTATTTCGACGGCATCCCCCAGGTGTTTAGCGGCGCCGAGATCAACGTCGCCTATGATTTCGACAAGGACTCGATCGAGATCCGCCAGTCGCAGGCAAGTTTTGGCCCGACCATCCTGCCGTTGACGGGCGCCGTGATCGATCTCAATCGCCTCGACCCCAACGACAAGCGGATCGGCTTCGGGCTCGACCTCTTGATCAGTGGCGGCACCGCCGTCGGAGCGACCGATGGGGAAGAGCCCGCCCATTTCGACCTGAAAGCCGTGGGGCGCTACCTGTCCGCCGACCGCGAACTGCAGTTTGATCAGATGGGCGTGTCCAGCCCGACAGGCGGGATGGCCGGAGCACTGCGCGTCCGGTTTGGGGACAAGTCACCGGAAATCAGCTTCGGGGCGCAGTTGCCGAAGATGGACGTCACGACCGTCAAGCAGCTCTGGCCTTTCTGGATGGCGCGCAAGCCGCGCGACTGGGTAATGGCCAATCTGTTCAGCGGCACGCTGACCAACGGCTCGATCAGCGTCTTTATCCCCCAGGGGCGGATGAAGGGGCCGGGTGTGCCGATGGAGCTCAACGGCAACGAGCTGCAGATCGGCTTCGATCTTGCCGATTCGCGCCTCAACATGCCGGGTGACGTGCCGCCGCTGCGCGATATCACCGCCCATCTGGACCTCAAGGGCGAGGTCCTGCAGGTCGATATCGCCAAGGCTACGTCCTTCCTGCCCTCGGGCCGGTCCGTGATCGTCGAAAACAGCCGTTTCGCGCTTCCGAACACTTATACCAAGCCGTTGATGGCCGACATGGCGCTGCAGATCTCGGGGGCGGCCGATGCGGTCACCGAGCTCGCCAATTTCCGCCCGGTCAATGCGCTGAAAAGCACGGGCTACAAGCCTGACGACTTCCGCGGAACGGCGCGGGCGCAGGTCAGCGCCCACATGGGCCTGATCTCCGACCAGAAGCCGCCCAAGCCGGTCTGGAAGGCCCATATCGATCTTGCGGATGTTTCGCTCGTGCCGCCGATCGCCGGCCGCAAACTCGCGGCCTTGACAGGCACGCTCGATGTCGACCCCCAGGCGGCTCGCCTCAACGGCAAGGCGACGATCGATGCGGTGCCGGCCGAAGTGACGCTCGTCGAGCCACTGGACGAGGCATCGCCGGTCAAGCGCGAGCGGACGGTGAAGGCGAGCCTCAGCAATGACCAGCGCGACAAGCTCGTTCCGGGATTGTCGGACATCGTCGACGGCACCATCGGTGTCGAGCTTTCAAGGCTGGACGAGAACCGCCAGGGTGTGACGCTCGACCTGACCAAGGCGGCCCTTTCGGTGCCGTGGATGGGTTGGACGAAGGGCAGCGGCATCCGCGCCAAGGCACAGTTCGAGGTGTCGGGCGACGGCGACCAGCCGAGCGATATCAAGAACCTCGTGCTCGACGGCGACGGTTTCGGCGTGCGCGGCAGCCTGTCGCTCGCCAATGGCAGCCTGAGTTCGGCGGATTTCTCGAGTGTGCAGCTGTCGCCGGCCGACAATTTCAGCCTGTCGCTGAAGCGCTCGAAGGGGATCTTCGATATCAGTATCGGCGGTGCCTCTGCCGACCTGCGACCCATCGTTACCAAGCTGCGCGCCAGCACCGAGGCCGGCGGTGGCGGAGCAGGGGGCGCCAGCAAGGACAAGGGTGGCGCGACGCTGCACGCCAAGCTCGAACGGGCCGTCGGCTTCAACGATGAATCGCTGTCCAACCTGTCCATGCTGTTTTCGGTGCGTGACGGAAAGGTCTCGACGGCTGACCTGTCGGCGATCACCGGCAGTGGTCAGGCACTGGTCAGCGAGATGGTGCGCGGCGACACGATTTCGGTGACCAGCGGCGACGCGGGCGCAGTGGTTCGCTTCCTCAACCTTTATTCCAATCTCCGTGGCGGGCTGCTCAACCTGCGACTGAAGGCGCAGGGCTCCACCTGGCTCGGCTCGGTGGATGTCCGCAGCTTCTCGCTCGTCAACGAACAGCGGCTGCAATCGCTTGTTTCGACGCCGGTCGGCCGCGATGGTGAAAGCCTCAATGCGGCGGTGAAGAAGAACATCGACGTGAGCGCGGCCAAGTTCCAGCGCGCGTTTGCATCCCTGACCTATCGGGATGAGGCGCTGTCGATCGAAAACGGCGTCGTGCGCGGTGAGCAGATCGGCGCCACCTTCCAGGGACTCGTGCGCGACTCGTCGGGCAATATGGAAATGACCGGCACGTTCATGCCGGCCTATGGTCTGAACCGCCTGTTCGGGGAATTGCCGCTGATCGGCGCCATCCTCGGCAACGGCAACGACCGTGGCCTGCTTGGCATTACCTTCAAGCTGCAAGGCCCGTTCGAAAAGCCCAAGCTTTCGATCAACCCGCTGTCGCTGATCGCCCCCGGCGTCTTCCGCCAGATCTTCGAGTTTCAATAAAAAAAAGCCGCGTCTGGCGAGGCCTTTCTCTCGTCTCGTGTGCCGCGGCCGCTTAGGCCGGGCGGATGAGGATGTGCTTCTTCTTGCCGAGCGAAAGCTTGATGACGCCGTCCGCGGTGATCTCGCCGCTGCCGATCGTCCGACGCTCGTCGCTGACCGCTTCGTCGTTGATGCGCACCGCGCCACCCTGGACATGCCGGCGGGCCTCGCCATTGGAGGCGGCAAGACCGGCACGGACGATCAGCGTCAGCAGACCGAGACCCGTCTCGAGCTCTGCCGTCGGGATCTCGACCGAAGGCAGATTGTCGGCAAGCGCCCCTTCCTCGAAAGTCTTTCGCGCGGTTTCTGCCGCTTCCTCGGCCGCGGCGCGACCATGCAGGAACGCGGTGACTTCGGTCGCCAGGATCTTCTTGACCTCGTTGATCTCGGCACCACCGAGCGCCGAAAGGCGGGCGATCTCGGTCATCGGCAGGGTCGTGTAGAGCTTCAGGAAGCGACCGACATCGGCATCTTCCGTGTTGCGCCAGTACTGCCAGAAATCGTAGGCCGACAGCATGTCCGGGTTGAGCCAGACGGCGCCGTTGGCGGACTTGCCCATCTTGGCCCCCGACGATGTCGTCAGCAGCGGCGAGGTCAGCGCATAGAGTTGCGGCGTCCCCATGCGGTGACCGAGGTCGATGCCGTTGATGATGTTGCCCCACTGGTCCGAGCCGCCCATCTGCAGCCGGCAGTCATAGTGCTTCGACAGCGCCACGAAATCGTAGGCCTGAAGGATCATGTAGTTGAATTCGAGGAAGGAGAGCGATTGCTCGCGGTCGAGCCTGGTCTTGACGCTGTCGAACGACAGCATCCGGTTGACCGAGAAGTGGCGCCCGACATCACGCAGGAATTCCAGGTAGTTGAGGCTGCGCAGCCAGTCGCCGTTGTTGATCATCAGCGCGTCCCGCTCGCCTTCGCCGTAAGCGAGGTAATTGGAGAAAACGCGCTTGATCGAGGCGATGTTGCTCTCGATCGTGTCGAGCGTCATCAGCTGGCGCGCCTCTTCCTTGAACGAGGGGTCGCCCACCATGCCGGTGCCGCCGCCCATCAGCGAAATCGGCCGATGGCCGGTCTGCTGCATCCAGTGCAGCATCATGATCTGGATCAGGCTTCCGGCATGCAGGCTGGGTGCGGTTGGGTCGAAGCCGATATAGGCCGTCACGATCTCCTTGGAGAAGAGCGCGTCGAGGCCGCCTTCGTCGGAAACCTGATGGATGAAGCCACGCTCGTCGAGCGTATGGAGAAAATCGGACTTGAACCTGGGCATGATCGATCTCTGGGAAAAGGACTGGCAAATTCAGCGCGCCTCTAGCACTGTTCCGCCGCATAATCACTTCAAAACTGAACTCGACCTGCGCGCGAGCGGTCATGCGCCCGAACGGGCAGGGCGATAGCGATGCATCATCCGGCACCGCGAACATGAAAATGGCCGCATGCGCGGCCATTTTAGTATCGTCGGTCTCGGCCGAAGCCCTTATCGGATGCGTTTGGCGGCCGGTTCGGGAACCAGTTCGCCGTTCAGGCGTCGGTCGAGATAATCCTCGCATTCGCCCATCAGCTCGTCGACCTTGCCGTTGAAGAAGTGGTTGGCGCCTTCGACCAGCTGGTGGGTGATGAGAATGCCCTTCTGCGTCTTCAGCTTCTCGACGAGATTGTTGACGTCCTTCTCCGGTGCCACCTTGTCGGCATCGCCGTTGATGATCAGGCCCGACGACGGACAGGGGGCAAGGAACGAGAAGTCGTAGATGTTGGGCTGCGGCGCAATCGACATGAAGCCTTCGATCTCCGGCCGGCGCATCAGCAGCTGCATGCCGATCCATGCACCGAACGAATAGCCAGCCACCCAGCAGCTCTTCGAATCGGGGTGCAGGCTCTGCACCCAGTCGAGCGCCGAGGCGGCATCCGAAAGCTCGCCGGCGCCGTGGTCGAATTCGCCCTGGCTGCGGCCGATGCTTCGGAAGTTGAACCGCAGGGTCGTAAAGCCGCGCTTCTGAAACATGTAGAACAGCTGGTAGACGATCTGGTTGTTCATCGTGCCGCCGAACTGCGGATGCGGATGCAGGATGATGGCGATCGGCGCGCTTTTTTCCTTGGACGGCTGGTAGCGTCCTTCCAGGCGGCCTGCAGGGCCGTTGAAAATGACTTCGGGCATCGGTACTCCGGTCAAATTGGTCCGGTTCCAAACGCGTCGTGCCGTGCTTTGACTTGACGAAGCCGCTCAGCTTTTCTACAACAGTTTAGAACCATTCGAAATTGGGGCGCACGCATGGCGCCCGATACGATGTCTCATACGGCAAGCGTGGCTGAATTTTCAAGGAAAATGCGGCCGGTGCCTGCGAGGCGCAGTTTGACTGACCGAGAAACGGAAGCCGAGCCGGTTATGGCGACCACGCGCAGATATCTGGACTGGAATGCGACCGCGCCTCTTTGTGCGCCGGCGCGCGATGCCATGATGGAAAGTCTGCAGCTGCCGAGCAATGCGTCCGCAGTGCACGCCGAGGGGCGGGCGGCCCGCGCGGCGGTGGAAAAGGCACGCCGGCAGGTTGCAGCTCTGGTCGGAGCCGACGCCGCCCATGTCACCTTCACGAGCGGCGCAACAGAAGCCGCCAACCATGTCCTGACCCCCGAGTTTCGCATGGGCCGCGCCGAGCTATCGCTTGGCGGTCTTTATGTTTCGGCGATCGAACACCCGGCGTGTCGCGAAGGCGGCCGGTTCGACCGCAGCCGGATCACCGAAGTGCCGGTGACCGCCGAGGGGACAGTCGATCTCGATGCCCTGGCCGCCCTTCTGGCGGCACACGACCGCGATGCCGGCATGCCTCTGGTCGCCGTGATGCTCGTCAACAACGAGACCGGAATCATCCAGCCGGTCGCACAGGCGGCAGCGCTTGCCCATGCTCATGGCGGGATGATCGTCGTCGATGCCGTGCAGGCGGTTGGGCGCGTCCCGGTCGATATCGTCGCTCTCGATGCGGATTTCATGATCCTCTCCGCCCACAAGATCGGCGGGCCGAAGGGCGCAGGCGCTCTCGTGGCAAAAGGCGAGGTTTTGATGCCGAAGCCGCTGATGACCGGTGGCGGACAGGAAAAAGGGCATCGCTCCGGGACGGAGAATGTCCACGCGGTCGTCGGTTTCGGCGCAGCCGCCGAGACCATGGCGACGGATCTCTCGTCACGCAACGCAGCCATCGGAGCCCTGCGGGAGCGGCTCGAGAGCGGCATGAAAAAGGCGGCGCCGGACGTCATGATCCATGGCGAAGACGCCGCCCGCGTCCCCAACACGACCTTCTTCACGTTGCCCGGCCTCAAGGCCGAGACAGGGCAGATCGCCTTCGACCTCGAGGGCATCGCGCTCTCGGCCGGCTCGGCCTGCTCCTCCGGAAAGGTTGGAGAAAGCTACGTGCTGACCGCAATGGGCAAGGATCCGGCGCTGGGTGCCTTGCGCATCTCGCTTGGACCTGAAACGACGGCGGACGACGTCGACCAGGCTGTTGCCGCGTTTGCGAAAATCGCGTCGCGGCGCAGGCCGGCGGGGCAGGCGGCGTGACGCCATGATATCTGCGGAAAGGCAAATTTCCGCTTGCCAAGAGGTGGGAAAACCGCCTTCTGGCGCCTACATAGGGAAGACAGTGTCTCCCGCATCGATGACAAGAATTGCCGGAATTTGACCCGGCAAGAATTGGAGTATGAACATGCCTGCTGTCCAGGAAACAGTCGATCAGGTCCGGCGGATCGATATCGACCAGTACAAATACGGCTTCGAAACCGTCATCGAAGTGGACAAGGCGCCCAAGGGTCTGTCGGAAGAGATCATTCGCTTCATCTCGGCCAAGAAGCAGGAGCCGGAATGGATGCTGGAATGGCGTCTTGAGGCCTACCAGCGCTGGCTGACCATGGAAGAGCCGACCTGGGCGCGCGTCGAATACCCGAAGATCGACTTCGACGATCTCTACTACTACGCGGCGCCGAAGGGCACGTCCGGTCCGACCTCGATCGAGGACGTCGACCCGGAGCTTCTGCGCGTCTATGAAAAGCTCGGCATTCCGCTGCGCGAGCAGGAGATCCTCGCCGGCGTGAAGACCTCCCGTGTAGCCGTCGACGCGGTGTTCGATTCCGTGTCGGTCGTCACCACCTTCAAGAAGGAACTCCAGAAGGCCGGCGTCATCTTCATGTCGATCTCGGAGGCGATCCGCGAGCATCCGGAGCTGATCAAGCAGTATCTCGGCTCGGTCGTATCCGCGACGGACAATTACTACGCGACATTGAATGCCGCCGTATTCACCGATGGGTCCTTCGTGTTCGTGCCGAAGGGCGTGCGGTGCCCGATGGAGCTGTCCACCTATTTCCGCATCAACGAAAAGAACACCGGCCAGTTCGAGCGGACGCTGATCATCGCCGAGGAAGGGGCCTACGTTTCCTACCTCGAAGGTTGCACGGCGCCCCAGCGCGACGAGAACCAGCTGCACGCCGCGGTCGTCGAGCTCGTTGCGCTCGACGACGCCGAAATCAAGTATTCGACGGTCCAGAACTGGTATCCCGGCGACGCCCAGGGCAAGGGCGGCATCTACAACTTCGTCACCAAGCGTGGTGATTGCCGCGGACACCGCTCGAAGATTTCCTGGACGCAGGTCGAGACCGGCTCGGCGATCACCTGGAAGTATCCGAGCTGCATCCTGCGCGGCGACGACAGCCGTGGCGAGTTCTATTCGATTGCGGTGTCCAACGGACACCAGCAGATCGATTCGGGCACCAAGATGATCCATATCGGCAAGAACACGTCGAGCCGCATCATCTCCAAAGGCATTTCGGCCGGCCGGTCGAACAACACCTATCGTGGCCAGGTCTCGATCAACCGGCGCGCCGAAAACGCGCGCAACTTCACCAACTGCGATTCGCTGCTGATCGGCGACAAGTGCGGCGCCCACACCGTGCCCTACATCGACGTGAAAAACGCGTCGGCCCAGATCGAGCACGAGGCTACCACCTCGAAGATCTCCGACGACCAGAAGTTCTACGCCATGCAGCGCGGCATTCCGGAAGAGGAGGCGATCGCGCTGATCGTCAACGGCTTCGTCAAGGATGTCATCCAGGAGCTGCCGATGGAGTTTGCCGTCGAGGCACAGAAGCTGATCGGCATTTCGCTCGAGGGCTCCGTCGGCTGATGCCGATGGCGCCTGCCTAAAGTTGCAGGACACTCATGACGGCGATTGCTGAGCAGAGACGGGATCGTGGCGGACGGGCGATGCAAAGCGTTGCCCGGATCGCGTTCGGCGTGTTCTTTGCCGGCTCGGCGGTGTTGAAGTATTTTGCCGCGACGACGGAGATGCAGATGATGCGGGATGCGGGGTTTGTAAATCCGCTGCCGCTTTATGTCGTCGCCGCCATGGCCCAGCTGGTGCTTGGCACGGCAGTGATCATCGACCGGTTCACCCGACCGGCGGCGCTGGGGCTGGTGCTCTACGTCGCCGTCATCAGTTATTATCTCCATCCGTTCTGGATGCTGACCGGCGAGGCCTGGTCGATCCAGTTTCAGTTATTCACCAAGAACCTTGGCATCATGGCCGGCCTGCTTGCCGTCGCCGGTGCCGCCGCCCAGTGAGCTTCGGCCGCTGACGACAGACAAAAGAGGACATCATGCTCGAGATCCGCAACCTGCACGCCCGCATCGCCGAAGATGGCACTGAAATCATCCGTGGCCTGAACCTGACGGTCCGGGCCGGCGAAGTCGCCGCCATCATGGGCCCGAACGGTTCCGGCAAGTCGACCCTGTCCTACATCCTGTCGGGCCGCGAAGATTACGAGGTCACTGAAGGCGAGATTCTCCTCAACGGGGAAAGCATTCTCGAGCTCGACCCTGCAGAGCGCGCATCCAAGGGCGTCTTCCTCGCCTTCCAGTACCCCGTGGAGATCCCGGGTGTAGCCACCATGCAGTTCCTGAAGGTGGCCATGAACGAGCAGCGCAAAGCGCGCGGCGAGGAAGAGCTGACGACCCCGGACTTCATCCGACGCGTCAAGGATGCGGCCGCAAAGCTGCAGATCGACCAGGCCATGCTGCGGCGTCCGCTCAATGTCGGGTTTTCCGGCGGCGAGAAGAAGCGCGCCGAGATCCTCCAGATGGCGTTGCTCGAGCCGAGCCTCTGCGTTCTCGACGAAACCGACTCCGGTCTCGATATCGACGCACTGAAGATCGTGGCCGATGGCGTCAATGCGTTGAAGTCCCCCGACCGCGCCACAATCGTCATCACCCATTATCAGCGGCTCCTCGACTACATCATCCCGGACACGGTCCACGTCCTCTACAAGGGCCAGATCATCCGCAGCGGCGACAAGGCTTTGGCCCACGAGCTCGAGGCCAACGGCTATGCCGATATCATCGGCCAGGCCGCCTGAGGCGAGAAAGGCTTGACGACCATGCAGACGACAATCCAACCCGCCATCCGGCTGACCGCCGCCGAGACAGCCCTTGTCGACGCCTTCAGCGCGCAGATCGGCGAGCTGCCGGGCAACGGCGCCGTGATCGGCACCCGCGACCGGCTTCTGGACGAGCTTAAAAAGACAGGCCTGCCGACCCGCAGGGTCGAAGCCTGGCATTATACCGACCTCAAGAACCTGCTGCGCACCATCCCAGACGGCCACGCGACGGCGGCGGCAGAAGCTGCGTCGCCGCTCGTCGAGGGCGCTTTCGTGCTTCCCGTGCTGCAAGGTGTCGCAAA
Organism: Hyphomicrobiales bacterium; assembly: GCA_900469345.1. Lineage (GTDB taxonomy): Bacteria > Pseudomonadota > Alphaproteobacteria > Rhizobiales > Rhizobiaceae > Neorhizobium. The sequence continues at coordinate 43,054 of UBWZ01000006.1, forward strand.
TGACCGCGCCGGCATCGACGGCATCGGTCTGGCGACGCTGCGCGAACGGCTGACCGACGGTTCGGCTGCGGCCGGTTTGACCGCGCTCGACAAGGACGATGCGATCGGCCGTATCAACGGCAGCTTCGTGCGCGACGGCTATGTCCTGACCGTTCCGGCCGAGACGGAGATCTCCGCCCCGGTCGAACTGCAGGCCCGCCATGCCGGTGGCCAGATCCACACCCGCTTTGAAGCCTCGTTTGGCGCCGGCTCCAAGGCGACCGTGGTGGAGCGTCACCAGGCGGTGACAGAAGATGCGGCGCTGGTGTCGACGGTCAGTGACATCGCCCTCGAAGACGGGGCCGAGATCACCTGGATCATCCTGCAGCAGCAGGGCGTCACCGACACCCATCTTGGCCAGATCCGCGTCAAGCTCGGGCAGCGCTCGAAGCTGCGGCTGTTCGTCATCAACGCCGGCGGCAAGCTCGTCCGCCAGGAACTGCGCATCGAGGTGGACGGCGAGGGTGCCGACCTGACCCTGCGCGGCGTCAATCTTCTCGGCGGCGAAAGCCACACCGACGTGACGCTGGTGCTCGGCCACAATGTCGCGCACACCCAGTCGACCGAGACTTTCCGCAACGTGGTGCTCGACCGTGCGAGCGGTGTTTTCCAGGGCATGATCCGGGTTGCCCCGGACGCGCAGAAGACCGATGCGAAGATGGCGTGCAACACCCTTCTTCTCTCCGACGAGGCGGATTTCGCCGCCAAGCCCGAGCTCGAGATCTTTGCCGACGACGTGATCTGCGGCCATGGCGCCACCGTCACGGACATCAGCCGGACCCATCTCTTCTACCTGATGGCGAGAGGCGTTCCGGAGAACAAGGCGCGCGCCATGCTCGTCAATGCCTTCGTCGCCGAGATCGTCGAGGAGCTCGAGGAAGAGAAGCTGGTCGAGGCGCTCGAAGAGATCGTTTCGACCTGGCTGGAACGGCACGCCTGAGCGCAAGGCGTCGCGCAATCGCCGGGCTTGAGGGCCCGGCAGGCCGCCCGACCGGTTCGGGGCAAAGGAGTTTGAGATGGACCAGATGTCCCCCGTGACACCCTATGACGTCGAGACGATCAGACGGGATTTTCCGATCCTGTCGACGATCGTCAACGGCAAACCCCTGGTTTATCTCGACAACGGCGCCTCCGCGCAAAAGCCGCAGGCGGTAATCGACGCGATCAGCCACGCCTACAGCCACGAATACGCCAACGTCCATCGTGGACTGCACTATCTGTCGAACACCGCCACCGAAGCCTATGAAGCGTCTCGCGAAAAGGTGCGCCGCTTCCTCAATGCCGGTTCGGTCGACGAGATCGTCTTCACCAAGAATTCGACGGAGGCGATCAACACGGTCGCCTATGGCTTTGGCATGCCGAATATCGGCGAGGGCGACGAAATCGTCCTGACGATCATGGAGCACCACTCCAACATCGTGCCATGGCACTTTATCCGCGAACGACAGGGCGCCAAGTTGGTCTGGGTGCCGGTCGACGACGAGGGAGCCTTCCACCTGGAAGACTTCGAAAAGTCGCTGACGGAGAAGACCAAGCTGGTCGCGATCACCCACATGTCGAACGCGCTCGGAACGGTGGTCCCGGTCAAGGAAGTCTGCCGCATCGCCCATGAGCGCGGGATTCCGGTGCTGGTCGATGGCAGCCAGGGCGCGGTGCACATGCCGGTCGACGTCCGCGACATCGACTGCGACTGGTATGTCATGACCGGGCACAAGCTTTACGGTCCGTCGGGCATCGGCGTTCTCTACGGCAAGGCCGACCGGCTGAAGCAGATGCGGCCCTTCCAGGGCGGCGGCGAGATGATCATCGAGGTTGGCGAGGACATCGTCACCTATAATGACCCGCCGCATCGCTTTGAAGCGGGCACGCCGCCGATCGTGCAGGCCATCGGCCTCGGTTACGCGCTCGACTACATGGAGAAGATTGGCCGCGAGGCGATTGCCCGCCACGAGGCGGATCTGGCCGCCTACGCGACGGAGCGTCTGCAAGCCATCAATTCTCTGCGCATCATCGGCAATGCGCCGGGCAAGGGAGCGATCTTCTCCTTCGAGCTTGCCGGCATCCACGCCCACGACGTGTCGATGGTGATCGACCGCAAGGGTGTCGCGGTGCGGGCAGGAACGCATTGCGCCATGCCGCTCTTGAAACGCTTCGGCGTGACCTCCACATGCCGGGCATCCTTCGGGATGTACAATACCCGTGCCGAAGTCGACGCGCTGGCCGATGCACTCGACTACGCACGCAACTTTTTCGCCTAACCAATTCATGACCGGGGATTTCACCATGGCCATCGACGAATCGATACCGAAGTGGGACGCGCGGGAAGGGATCATCCAGTCCGCGATCCCGGCTGATGAACTCGCGCGCCTGAGCGATGACATCGTCGCTGCGCTGAAAACGGTCTACGACCCCGAAATTCCTGCCGACATCTTCGAACTTGGTCTTATCTACAAGATCGATATCGAGGACGACCGGATGGTCAAGATCATGATGACCCTGACGGCGCCAGGCTGCCCTGTGGCCGGCGAGATGCCGGGCTGGGTCGACAATGCGGTCAGTTCCGTCGAAGGCGTCTCCGGCGTCGAGGTCGAGATGACCTTCGATCCGCCATGGACGCCCGAGCGCATGTCGGAGGAGGCTCAGGTCGCGGTTGGCTGGTATTGATCCGTTTACTCGCCGGTCTTACATTGGAATCGTGAAGCGCCGGGCCTTGAACCCGGTTGCGGAAGGAGAATGAGCCCATGGGCTTTGCAGTCATGACGATGACCGAAGGTGCGGCCGACAGGGTGCGGCAGATCGTCGGCAATTCCGGACCGGACGCGAAGGGCATTCGCGTCGGCATCAAGAAGGGCGGTTGTGCTGGGATGGAATATACGGTCGCCCTGGTGACTGAGCCCAATCCCAAGGACGATCTTGTCGAGCTCGACGGCGCGAGCGTCTGGATCGAGCCCTCGGCTGTCCTCTACCTTCTCGGTACCCAGATGGACTTTGAGACGACGCAGCTGCGCTCCGGCTTCATCTTCGTCAACCCGAACCAGACCTCGGCTTGCGGCTGTGGAGAATCGGTCGAACTGAAGCCTGCCGATCTGGCAGCGCTCGCTCGGCAGCGGGAAACGGAAGCCCGCGTCTGATCGGCCGGTTGCAGAATATTCGAAAGGGGGCCTTGAGGCCCCTTTTTTTATTCGTGGCGAAGCGCCTCGATCGGGTTAAGGCGGGCGGCGCGACGCGCCGGGAAATAGCCGAACACCATGCCGATCGCGGCCGAGAAGGCGAAGGCGACGAGAATGACCGTCGGGCTTGCCACGAAGGGAACGCCGAGCAGCGACACCACGCCGTAGGCAAGCGCCAGCCCGGCCAGGATGCCGGTCACGCCGCCGAAGATCGACAGCATCACGGCTTCCACCAGGAACTGGGTAAGCACCTGGTTTTCGAGCGCGCCAATGGCAAGCCGGATGCCGATCTCGCGTGTCCGCTCGGTCACCGACACCAGCATGATGTTCATAATGCCGATGCCGCCGACGAGCAGGCTGACGGCCGCGACCGCGCCAAGCAGCCCGGTCAGGAGAACTGTCGTGCCGGTCATCGCCGCGGCGATCTGCGACATGTCGTTGACGGAAAAATCGTCCTCCCGACCAAGCCCGATCTTGCGCCGCTCGCGCATCAGCCCTTCGACGTCTGACTGCACCTTGGCGGTGGAAACGCCGTCCTGCGCCGACAAGACGATGCTGCTGATCGTCGAGGTGCCGCCGATGCGCCGCTGGTGCAGCTTGAGCGGCATGATCACCGTGTCGTCCTGGTCGTCGCCCATGCCTGACTGGCCCTTGACGGCGAGAACGCCCACCACCGGGCAGGCGACATTGCTGACGCGGATGTTCTGTCCGACCGGATCGGCTGCCCCGAACAATTCCTTACGTACGGTCTCGCCGATGATGCAGGCCGCCCGGCTGCCGCGGTCCTCGTTGGGCAGGAAGGTCCGGCCGAGGGCCACGTCCCAGTCCTGGGCAATCAGGTAGTCATTGGTGGTGCCGATCACGCTGCTCGAATGGTTGGCACCGCCGGCAATGATGGTCGCGGTACCGCGGTTGATCGGTGCGACGGCCCGCAGACCGCTCACCTGCTCCTGCATCGCCTGCACGTCCTTGTCGGTAAACCGTTTTGCCTCGGTGCTGGCGCGGCCGGGTCCCCATTGGCCCGGACGCACGAACAGCGTGTTGGTGCCGAGGCGCGAAAGCTCGTTCTTGACTTGCGCCGTTGTACCGTTGCCGATCGTGACCATGGCGATCACCGCGGCGACCCCGATGACGACGCCGAGCACGGTCAGGAACGAGCGCAGCATGTTGCGGCTGATCGCGCGCCAGGCAAGTTTGGTACCCTCAAACAGCATGCTGCACCTCGGCCGTTCGCTGCTCGTCGGACACCAGGTGACCATCGACGAAGCGCAGCAGACGCCGTCCGTAGGCGGCGATGTCTTCCTCGTGGGTGACCATGATGACGGTGATGCCGTTCTCCCTGTTCAGCCGCGTGATGAGATGCATGATCTCGACGCTGGTTTTCGTATCGAGATTACCGGTCGGCTCGTCGGCGAGAAGCACGGCCGGATCGGTGACGATTGCCCTTGCGATGGCGACGCGCTGCTGCTGGCCGCCCGACAGTTCCTGCGTCGTATGGTCCGCTCGGCCGCTGAGCCCGACCTGGTCGAGTGCCAGCAAGGCGCGCCGGCGTCGCTCGCGGTGTTCCATGCCGCGGTAGACGAGCGGCAGCTCGACGTTCTCCACCGCCGAGGTACGGGCCAGGAGGTTGAACCCCTGGAAGACGAAACCGAGCATGTGCCGGCGCATCAGCGTCAGCTGCGCCCGGTCGAAGCCGCTCGTCGGAACGCCCTGGAACCGGTATTCGCCGGATGTCGGGCGGTCGAGGCCGCCGATGATGTTCATGGCGGTCGACTTGCCCGAGCCGGACGGCCCCATGATCGCCAGGAACTCGCCGCCGGAGATGGAGAAATCGATCTGGTCCAGCGCGCGGATCGTGGCTTCGCCGCGACCGTAAAACTTTGAGACCTTGTCGAACGCGATGAGCGGTACCACGGCGTCGGTCCTACTGGTTGCGGGCGACGGCATCGGTCACCAGAGCGTCGCCGTCGCCGATTCCGCCGCCTTTCAAAACGGTGAACTGGCCGTCCGTCGGCCCCGTCTCGACGGGAACGCGTTCCGGCGTGCCGTTGCGCAGTACCCAGACGGCGCGCTGACCAGAACTGCCTTTTTCTTCCTGCGGCGTCCCGTTGGTGCGCGGCCGTGGCGGAGCAAACATCCGGTTGAGCAAGCTGCCGCGGCGTGCCCGTGCGGCCACCGGCGGCGAATAGCGCAATGCTGCGTTGGGAATGAGAACGGCGTCACGCACCGCCTCGACGGTGATGTCGGCCGTGGCGGTCATCCCCGGTCGCAGCAGCAGATCCTCGTTGTCGACCGTCAGGATCGCCTTGTAGGTAACGACGTTGGAGACGGTTTCGGAGGCGAACCTTACCGCCTGGATGGCGGCCGGAAAGTTGCGGTCGGGATAGGCGTCGACCGAAAAGCGTGCCGGCTGGCTCTCGCGGACCTGTCCGACGTCCGCCTCGTCGACCGAGACCTGCAGTTCCATCCGCCGTAGGTCGCCGGCGATGGTGAACAGCACCGGCGCATTGAGGGAAGAGGCCACCGTCGCGCCCGGATCCACCGCGCGGGTCAGCACGACGCCGTCGATCGGCGAGACGATGGTCAGCTTGGAGAGGTTCACTTCGGCCAGCCGCAGGCTCGCCTCGGCCGACAGGACGGCAGCCGCGTTGACGTCCTTTGTCGCCAGCGCCGACTCGTACGTATACTGCGCCGCATCAAGTTCCTTCTGGCTTGAGATCTTGTTGCTGACGAGGCCGGTCAGCCGGTCGAGAGAGATTTTTGCGGACTGGGCCTCGGCCTCCGCCTTCAGGACATTCGCCTTGGCCGAAGCCAGCTCTGCACGCGCGCTCTGGACGTCGGCTTCCTGCTTGTTGGTGTCGAGTTCGGCAAGGATATCGCCCTTCTTGACGGGACTGTTGTAGGTGACGTTCACCTTGCGCACGGTCCCGGAGAGCTCGCTCGATATGTCCACCTGGTCGGTCGGCTGGACGGAGCCCGTCGCCGTGACGACGACCGAAAGATCACCGCGCTTGGCGGCGACCGTCGTGTAGGTGAATTGCGGCGCGGCGCGATTGAGGTAGCTGTACGCACCCGCGGCTGCCGCCAGCAGCACGACGATAACGAGCGGCCACAGGAACCGGCGACCCTTGCGCCGCTTGCCTGACTGGGCGAGGACCGCAGCGAGGTCGGGAGCATTCGCCTTGGTTGCGGGATCGGTCTGGGTCTGAACGTTCAAGTCAGGGCCTCGGGGTCTACTCGGCATCGGGGAGGTACGGTTTTTACAAAGATGGTGGCGGCGGGATGGGGCCGCAAGCATGGCTTTGCCGTTCGCAGATCCCATGCCACGAAACCTCCTGCGCACAAACTTAATTGTCTGTAAGGTGCTGGCGACGCGCTGCATGCCGCCCTACCGGATAATCCGTCCGGACGCTGCATCGATATCAGGCGTCGCGCGTTACCCCCGCGCAAAACAACAGGAGTTTCCCATGATCGATGTATCGACAATCAAGGAACATGCCGAAGTCATCGGCGCGGATGGCGTTCACGTCGGAACCGTGGACCACGTGGAAGGCGACCGGATCAAGCTGACCAAGAAGGACAGCGGCGGCGGCCAGCACGAAGGCCACCACCACTACATTTCGCTGGAACTGGTCGCGGAAGTCGAAGGCGAGCGCGTCCGGCTTTCGGCCAACAGCGATGTCGCGATCACCTTCGAGGAAGAAGAAAGCGGCAAGCCCGTTCACTGATACCAAATGGGCGCCTCAAGGGCGCCCATTTCATTTGTCCTAATGTTTTCGTTTTACCTAGTGGGTGGAACCCGGGACGCCAAAGCGTTCGGGTAGAAATGCCGTTTCGGTCGACGCGCCATCGAGGCGATCGGACTTTGAGGCGATATTGCTGGTGCTGGATGGCTGGAGGACATAGAGGGTGACGAGGCCACCCATAATGGCCGACATCACCGCGAGCAGAACATTTCTGGCAACCATGGCAAGGTCTCCTTCTACAGACGCTTAACTTGTCCAAGAAGAAAACGTTCCGCGCCCAGCCTATACTCGCAAAACATAGTCTCTGACCTCACGAGACTAACACTTTTTAGACGGGGAACAGATCCCGCCGCACGGTCAGTTCTGGGCGGAAAGTTCCGTCGGCGAGGCAAGAATCTGGTCGCCGTTGAGGCCTTTGTCAAAATACTTGAAGGCGGCGATGCTGAGCACCGAGCCGACCAGAACAACAAAAATAATACGCATCAGTAATCTCCTTCGGCCAACACAACGACGCTGGGCGAGTGCAGTTCCCTGACACTCCGTGCCGCTGCATGCCTTTCGGAGAATAGATAGTTGCTGTGTACTTCGTGCATCAGATCGCCGGCCATCACAGCCGCGTGATGTCAGGTCGGCGACCTTTTCGATAACTTGCGGGCAAGGCATGAAAGGCCTTCACCGAGCGAACTCTTGTGCATCCCGCGCATTTCTCACGGGTTCACTATTGATCATACCAAACCTTAGGAATGCGCATGCCCGGCACCAATACCATTTTCATGTTTCTCGGCTTCGACAGGAATGAACGCGGCGACGCCGTGCCCGTCTCGCAATCGCAGCAGGCGGAAAGCGAGGCAGACGCCATAGAGTCGGCGGAAGAACTCGCGGGCAGCCATGCGGGCGCCGTCGCCTGGCGTCGCGATGTCATGGCGGCGATCGGCGAAATGGGGGAGCCGGTCATCATCTTCCGGCGCGGCCTGGTCGGCGACTTCAACTAGCCGGCCAGTCGGCCAGGATTATCGGGAAGGGGCCATGAGATAATGGCCGACGCCCCAGACTTCGCCGCTGTCGTGGCCAAACAGGCCTGCAGTGGCGAGGAAGAACAGCCGCCACCGCCGTTCCCACAGCCGCGCGTCCTGGCCGTACACCCGTTGCAGGATTGCCCGGATCTCGTCGATCCGGGCATCGTAATTGGCGAGCCAATCCATGGCCGTTCGCTGGTAATGCAGTCCGGACCAGCGCCAGCTCTGCTCTACCTCGAATATGTCTTCGAACCGGCCGGGCAGGTCGAAGGCCGGCATCAGGCCACCGGTGAAGAAGTACTGGGCGATCCAGTCGGCGGGATTGGCATGGTCGAAACGGTAGGAGCGGTCGCGATGGGTGAAGACGTGCAGGAAAAGCTTGCCGTCCGGCTTCAGCCAGCCCTTCGCGCGCGACAGCAGGTCACGCCAGTTCGACATATGCTCGAACATCTCGACCGAGACGATGCGGTCGTGCAGCGCGGAGGATTGGAACTCGTTCATGTCGGCGGTGATGACGTTGAGATTGTCTAGTCCGCCGGCTTTCGCCTGGGCCAGGATATATTCCCGCTGCGACGCGGAATTGGAGACCGATGTGATCCGGGCGGCGGGAAATGTCCGCGCGAGATGCAGTGACAGCGAGCCCCACCCGCAGCCGAGCTCGAGGATGTCCATTCCATCCTCGATCTGCGCATGCCGGACCGTCTCCGTCAGCGCATGGGTTTCGGCCTCCGCCAGCGTCGTGCTCGCATTCGGGTAGAGACAGCTGGAATACTTGCGCTGCGGACCGAGCGCGATGGCGAAGAACTCCGCAGGCAGCTCGTAGTGCTGTTCGTTGGCCTTGTCGGCATGCACGGCGATCGGATAATCCGCCATGCCGGACACAAATGAGCGTTCCGCATCTGCGGGGATCGTCTGAAGGCGGCGCTTTGTTCTGCCGCAGAGCAGGTCTATGCCCGCCAGGGTGAGCTTGTCGCTGAGCGGTGCCCGTTCGACGGCATTGATCGCCATGGCCAGCATGTTCATGAGGTCTTTCCTTGCTTTCTGGGACCGGGGAAGAAGGCATTGACGCGCTCCTGCAGCGACCGGAATTTTTCGCCGCGCGAACGCATCATGTGCGCCTCGAGCGGGGGGATGCCCGAGACGTGGACGAGCAGCCAGTACATCAGGGCAGGGGCGAGCAGCGACAGCCAGCTCCACGGGCTGGCAGAAACCGCGAGCAGCGGAAAGGCGCACCAACCCAGCCATTCGAAGAAATAGTTCGGATGGCGGGAATAGGCCCACAGCCCGGCCTCGCAGACCTCGGTCTTGGCCTGTGGTGTGCGCCGGAAGCGGGCCAGCTGATGGTCGGAAACGGCTTCGCCGAAAAGCGCGATGACGGCGACCACCAGCGCAAGGACATCGATCACCCGGGGAAACTGTGCGGTGCTGGACGCCGCGAGATAGACCGCAAGCACGAGCACGAAGGCTGCGAGCGCCTGGACCTGCAGGAACCAGAAGAGGCGCGAGGAGGCAGACGCCCCCCACTCCTCGACCAGTTTTGCATAGCGCGGGTCTTCGCCGCCGGCCCGCGTCCGCCAGCCTATATGGGTCCCGAGCCGGATCGCCCAGAGCGCGATCACCACCAGAACCGCGATCTTCCGGGATTGCGACCCGTCGCCGAAAAGAGCGGCGACAACCCCGAAGGCGCCGACAGCCAGCGACCAGATGGTATCGATCCAGCCGCTCGATCCCGTCGATCGCTGTACCGCCCAGGCCGCCGCCATCGTCGCAGACAGCCCGATCGCCAGCCAAAGAAGAAGAAAATGATCCATCATTTACCCGCACAGCAATGTGTCTGCTTTGGCAGGGTGTACGCCTTGCGGCCGCAAATGGTTTTCGCCTCCGATAAAAAAAGCGATGAAAACATTAGGATTGGAAAACTATTTCCCGCAATCGCTCGTAACTTACTCTGATGACGGCATCGCGCCGTTTCGTGACAGGTGAGGAAGGCATGGAGTATCGCGAACACAATCCGGAGGGACCGCCCCGCAGGATCGCGGTCGTCGGAAGTGGTATATCCGGTCTTTCCGCGGCCTGGTTGCTGTCCAAGCGCCATGACGTGACGGTGTTCGAAGCCGCCGGCCGCATCGGCGGGCACAGCAACACGGTCAGCGTAGAGGCCGGCGATGCCACCTTCGCCGTCGATACCGGCTTTATCGTCTACAACGAGGTAACCTACCCGAACCTCACCGCCCTGTTCGCGCATCTGCAGGTTCCGACCGTCGCCTCCGACATGTCGTTTGCCGTTTCCCTCGACGATGGCGGTTTCGAATATGCAGGCGGCGGCAGCCGTCTTGGTCTGTTCGCCCGCAAGGCCAACATTGTCAGCCCGCGCTTCTGGTCGATGATGCGCGATCTGCTGCGCTTCTATCGCACGGCACCCGCCGATCTCGACGCGATGGGTTCGATGTCGCTGGGTGAGTATCTCGCCAGCAGGAACTACGGATCGGCCTTCTGCCATGATCACCTTTATCCGATGGCGGCGGCGATCTGGTCGACGCCCGCCATGGAGGTGGGTGACTATCCCGCCGCGAGCTTCGTCCGCTTCTGTATGAACCACGGCCTCCTGAAGTTGCGCGACCGGCCCCAGTGGCGCACCGTCTCCGGCGGCAGCCGGGAATATGTACGGCGGCTGACGGCCGGTCTTGCCGACCGCATTCACCTTTCTTGCCCGGTGACATCCGTGCTGCGCGGCGCAGATGGTGTAGAGGTGATGGATGCCCATGGTACGCGCCATCGGTTTGACGACGTGGTCGTCGCGACCCATGCCGACCAGGCGCTGCGCATGCTGGCGGATGCCAGCGACGCGGAACGCCGCATCCTCGGCGCCTTCCGCTACGCGCGCAACGAAGCGGTGCTGCATACGGATGCCAGCCTGATGCCGAAGCGCAAGGCGGCCTGGTCCAGCTGGAACTATGTCGGCAGGACGGGGCAGGGGCCGGGCCGTCCATCCGTTACCTATTGGATGAACAAGCTTCAGCCGCTCGGTGAGGCGCCGCCGGTCTTCGTGACGCTTAACCCGCAACAGGAACCCAGGCCCAACACGGTCATCCGCCGGGAGAACTACGAGCATCCGGTCTTCGACGCGCAGACCGACATCGCCCAGAAGGAGATCTGGTCGCTTCAGGGAGAGCGCGGCACCTGGTTTTGCGGTGCCCATTTCGGCTCCGGCTTCCACGAGGATGGTCTGCAGGCCGGTCTCGCCGTCGCCGAGGATCTCGGCGGGCTGCGGCGTCCCTGGTCCGTCGAGGCCGAAAGCGGCCGCATCGTGAGGGGCAAGACCGTGCGTCCTGCCGCCCTGGTGGAGGTCGCATGAGCGCATCGCTAACCTCGGCCCTGTTCTTCGGGCATGTCACCCATGCGCGCTTGAAGCCGAAGGTCCACAAGCTGGCCTACCGGATCTATTCGCTTCTGCTCGACCTCGACGAACTCCCGGATCTGCATCGCCGGCTCCGGCTATTTTCCGTCGACCGCTTCAACCTGTTTTCCTTCCGCGCCAGCGACCGGGGCGACCGCTCGGGGATCGACCTGAAGGGCCAGATCGAGCGCGCCATGAGAAAGGCGGGCGTGGAGCCGGATGGCGGCAGGATCCGACTTCTGACCATGCCGCGGCTTCTCGGCTGGTCGTTCAACCCGCTGAGCGTTTTCTTCTGCTACGGCCGCGATGGTGCCTTGCGCGCGATCCACTGGGAGGTCGACAACACCTTCGGCGAGCGCCATGCCTACATGATCCCGGTGATGGAAGCAGCTTCCGCGCCGGTCATCCGGCAGCAGTGCGACAAGTGCTTCTACGTCTCGCCGTTCATGGACCTCGATCTCCGCTACCGTTTCGAAGTGTCGCCGCCCGGTGACCGGCTGGCAATCCGCATCGACACCCATGACAACGACGGACTGGTGCTGACGGCGCGCCATCTTGCCCGCCGGCAGGATCTGACGGACGCAGCACTCCTCAAGGCCTTCTTTACGATCCCCCTTCTGACGCTGCGCGTCATCGGGGGAATTCACTGGGAGGCGCTGAAAATCTGGTCGAAGGGCGTGCGTCTGCGCAAGCGCCCGTCGCCACCGCGCGAGCCGATCTCGATCGTCTCGCCAATAGCATCTACCAAGGAGATCGAGGCGCATGAGCCAGTCTGACGAAATTTCCGACATCGGCATCCATGCACCGGCAGCCGTCAGGCGTCCCGGTTGGACGGCGCGCATGTTTCAGAAGTGGCTAAGCGGCATCCGGTTCGGTCATGTCAGGGTCGTCCTTCCGTCCGGCGAGCAGATCGAGCAGTCCGGCGCCCGCCCAGGTCCGGAAGCAACCATCGTCGTCAGGCGCTGGCGGCTTCTGCGGCGCCTGCTTGGCTCCGGCGATATCGGCTTTGCGGAAGGCTATCTCGAAGGCGACTGGACGACCCCGGATCTGGCGGCCTTGCTCAGGTTCGCCGCAGCCAACGTCGAAGCGCTGACCGGACCCGCCCGTGGCAGCGCGGCGATCCGCCTGATGAACCGCGTGCGGCACGTGCTGAAAGCCAACACCCGGCGCGGCAGCCGCCGAAACATCGAGGCCCATTACGATCTCGGCAACGAGTTCTACAAGGCATGGCTCGACCCGACCATGCTCTATTCCTCGGCGATCTACGACCACTCGACGCCCACTCTGGAAGCGGCACAGCGCAAGAAGCTCGACCGGATTCGCGAAAAGCTGGATCTTCGGCCCGGCGCCACCGTGCTGGAGATCGGCAGCGGCTGGGGAGCCCTTGCCGTCGATCTTGCCGAACGGGCGAACGCGCGCGTGACTGGCATAACGTTGTCTCCGTCGCAGCTTGCCTGGTCGAGCGACCTTGCCACCGCCCGCGACCTCGCCGGGGAGGTGACGTTCGAGCTGCGCGATTACCGCGATCTCGACCGGCGCTTCGACCGGATCGTCTCGATCGAAATGTTCGAAGCGGTCGGCGAACGCTACTGGCCGGATTACTTCGCGGCCTTGAAGCGCAGCATGACCGAGGACGGGCGCGCGGTCCTGCAGATCATCTCCATCGATGAGCAGCGTTTCGATCGCTACCGGCGCAAGGCGGATTTCATCCAGAAGTACATCTTTCCGGGTGGCTTTCTGCCATCCGACATTGCGCTGAAGGCACAGGTCGAGCAATCGGGGCTCCGACTGGTCGAAGTCGAGCATTTCGGCCGGTCCTATGCACGCACGCTTGCGGAATGGCGGCTGCGCTTCAATGCCAACTGGGACAGGCTGGAAGGCCTCGGCTTCAACGCACGGTTCCACCGCTTGTGGAACTACTATCTTGCCTACTGCGAGGCCGGCTTCGAGGAAGGCCGCATCAATGTGGGTTTCTACACCATCGAACATGCGCCCGATGGGCAGGTGAAGGAGGAAAAGTCATGAAGAAAGTTCTGGTCACGGCAGCATTGTGCATCCTTGGCGCCGCATCCGTGCAGGCGGCCGATCTCGGCGGCGAGTGGGCTCGAGGCGACGGCAAGGCCCGCGTCAAGATCGAGCCCTGCGGCGACAACATCTGTGCGATCAACACCTGGATCAAGCCCGGCACGCCTAAGGAAAAGACCGGCGACCGCCTGGTGATGACCATCAAGCCTTCGTCCGAAGGCCAGTATTCGGGCAGCGCCTTCGATCCGCAGCGCAACATGACCTACAATATCAGCGTCAGCGTCAAGGGTGACAGCATGACGACGAAGGGATGCATCGTGGCCGGACTGCTCTGCAAGGGTGTCGAGTGGTCAAGGATCGGCTCATGACCCAGGTCCAGCCCCTCCATTTGTCAGCCCGCGTCCAGGCGATTGCCTACCTCGCGACCTTGATCGTGTTCACCGCCATCGATTTTGTCTGGCTGAGCACGATGGCGGACATTCTCTACCGCCCGATTCTCGGCGACATGTTGGCGGCCTCGCCGCGCATGCTGCCGGCCGTCATCTTCTATCTCGTCTATGCAGGGGCCCTGGCTTATCTTGCCGTCCGCCCCGGTTTGCTGAACGGCTCGGTGCGCACCTCCGTCAGCCAAGGCGCCGTGCTCGGCTTTGCCGCTTACGCCACCTATGACCTGACCAATCACGCAACCCTGAAAAACTGGTCGGCGGCCCTGACCCTGCCGGATCTCGTCTGGGGAACCGCGCTCTCGGCGCTGGCCGCCGGCCTCGCAACGATGATTGCCCGCCGGTTCATGGTCGTCCCTCGCTGATCGAGGTGACCTGCGACCATCGATGGCCGGCAAGACGAGGAGAGCAAAAGCCGGAGGAACACATGTCTCACACTTTGGTTCGAGGTGATTATGCTGTCGCACTGGGTTATAGTGGTGACAGGTGATTTGCCGGCCGGCTGGGGTGGCCTGGGGCAAGGCTGTGGGGTTCAGGAAAGCGGATGACGTCGAGCGAGCAGAACCAGGGCGGGCGCGCACAGGATGAGATTCTTGCCGGCGAATATGTGCTGGGGGTGCTACCGCTCGAGGCGCGCCGCAAGGTGGAACAGCGGATCGTGACGGACCGGACCTTCGCCCGGATCGTCAAGCGATGGCAGACGGAGATCGGGGCCTTGAAGATCGACGATCTCGATGGCCTTCCGACCCAGGTCATGCTGCGCCGGCGCGAGCGGATCACCACCAGGCGGCCGTCGTCCCCCCCGATCGCCGGGGTGTGGAACTCCGCCCCCTTCTGGCGGTATCTGGCGCTCGGTGCCTCCGCGATCGCCTTGGCGGCGCTTCTCCCCGATCTTGCACCGGCTCCGGAACGGGCACCGGCAACACCCTATCAACGGCTGGCGGAGCTTGCCGCGCCGGAGGGGCCGATCAGCCTCGTCGCCTCCTACGAAAGCGCGCTCGGCAAGCTTCGGCTGGCACCGGTCGCCTCGGGCGTCCCGCAGGACAAGGCGTTCCAGCTTTGGCTGGTGGGAGCCGACGGGCGGCAGCAGTCGCTGGGCCTTTTCGGGCGCGATAGCAACGGCGAAATCGACCTTCCTTCTGATCTTCAGGCCCGCATGGACTTGGGCGGCTCGCTATCGGTCAGCCTCGAACCGGCCGGCGGCTCGCCGACCGGCGCGCCAACCGGACCGGTCGTTGCGACCGGCCCGCTTTCGGGCTTTTAAGGCGGTCGCGGTCCGGCGCGATGCGATGCCGAGACCCAAAGACAGGCGAGACGGGCGCTGGATTCTCCTCGCAACCGTGGTTGCAAAGCGAACCTCACCCGCCCGACCTCTATGCTGGGGCGGCTCCGACCTCGAGGCCGTTCATCCGGTCACAGTGGTAGAGGATGCCGCACTGAGGAAAGTAGGCCTGGAGTGACGTCGGGCTGTTGAGCGAGGATACCAGTGTTGCCCAGACCGGTTCGAAGCCGATGGAATGCCGGAGCACGGAAAGCTGCTCTACGCTCAACCACTCCGGGATGTGGGCAATTCCGGCCTTTGCATAGCTGAGGATCTGTGTGTTGCAGTGGAGGGCGCGAAAATAGGTGAACACGACGCCATCGAAGGAATGCCAGCTCAGAGCGTCGAAGAATCCGCGATCGCTTCCATGCACCTCGGCCATGTACTGGAAAAATCGCTGCAGGTCGTCCAGCCTGTAGCACGGCGGCTCAAGAAACCAGGTGTAGATCCGGTTCAAACCGGCCGCACGAGCCGTCGATTGATCCTCCGCCGAGAACAGCTGAAGCGAACGCTCGTTGATCTCCGGGTATGCGAGACTGTCGAGCTCGGCAACCAGGGTGGATCCCCATTGGACATTGCGATCGTAGTTTGCCGCGACCTTGTCCACGAGCAGGTCTAGGTTCACCTCGGGGAGGAAGAGGATGTCCGAATCCACCACGATGGAATACTGGAACCCTTGCTGAAGCGCCCAGTGGAGAGCGAGAAATTTCTTCCGATTGATGATCGCTGCGCCGGCGTTCTCGAGCGTCTTGTCCACCTCTTGGTGACCGAAGCAGTATCGGGCCTGGTGCTCGACGTTGATCAACGCGACGAGCCCATCGAGTTTGAGAGAGCTCAGGGTGCGGGCAAAGAAGCCGACATCCGCATGATTGGAGCAGGCAAGAACGATGCGACTCTCGACCTTATGAGGCGAAAGACGAAGGCTGTTGAGCAGCGATATCACCCAGATTATCTTCGGTGGGTGCACGGGGATGATGATCGCGTTCAAACAAGATCTCCACTGATCGATTCCGAGTGGAGCAACCCTCAACCATCAACCTTGCGCGACTATGTTCAGGTCAGAGACGACCACCCGTCCTTAAGCGAAAAATGTCGGACTTCTGCCGTGATGGCACTCGCATCTCACTGCGCTGCCCCAGAACCCGCGCGTGGCAAGCGAGCGACAACCAAGGTCAGCGACACAACGCAGGTGTAAAGGTCCGGGAGACTGTGGTGAGAGCGTCGGGGTTCGAACCCGAGACCTACTGATTAAAAGTCAGTTGCTCTACCGGCTGAGCTACGCTCTCCCAAGGCGCGCGAAGGCCGCCTGAAAGTGCGCGGAACATAGGCAGGCACCCCGCGCGGGTCAACCCGCAATTTCACCAAAATCATGGCCTTTTGATGCTTTTCCCGTCATGGCTGCTGCGACGAAAAGGTGATTGGCAATCGTGCCTGTACCAAACTACGGGAAGATGTCGCAATCCAACCGTTTCCTTCGGAGCCTGCGTGTCCATAGCCGAGATTTCCATCCTGAGCGCGTTGCTGGCCGGTGCGCTGTCCTTCCTGTCGCCTTGCGTCCTGCCGCTGGTGCCGCCCTATCTCTGCTATATGGCGGGCATTTCGGTCGAGGAATTCCGCCGCGATGGCGCAGCCGAACACCATCAGCGTCGGTCCGGACGCCGGGCGGTGCTTCTGTCCGCGCTGTTCTTCACTTTCGGATTCGCGACCGTCTTCGTCGCGCTTGGGGCAGGGGCGTCCTCGATCGGCCTGCTGCTGCGTCAGCATCTCGACCTTCTGTCGAAGATCGGCGGTCTCGTCATCATCATCATGGGGCTGAATTTCCTCGGTGTCTTCCGCATCGGCCTGCTGTCGCGCGAGGCGCGCTTCCAGGGTGGCGGCAAGCCGGCCTCGCTGCCGGGCGCCTATGTCATGGGGCTTGCCTTCGCCTTCGGATGGACCCCGTGCATCGGGCCGATCCTCGGCGCGATCCTCGGTGTCGCCGCATCCCGCGACACGGTGGCCGAGGGGGCGGGCCTGCTGGCCGTCTATTCGTTGGGCCTCGCCGTGCCTTTCTGGATTGCGGCGGGGTTCTCCAGCGCCTTCATGGGCTTCCTCTCCCGCTTTCGCCGTCACCTCGGCCTTGTGGAAAAGCTGATGGGCGTCCTTCTGGTGCTGACCGGTCTCGCCTTCATCTTCGGTTTCGTCAGTTCGGCCGCAATCTGGTTCCAGCAGACCTTTCCAATCCTGACCCAAATCGGCTAACGGGTCTCCCGATCCTGATCCGCGAGCGCCGGAGACAAAGTGGCCGACATCATCGCATTGCTACTGCCGTTCTTCGGGCTGATCCTGATCGGCTATGTCGCGGCGAGAGTGACACGTCAGCCGGCCGAAGCGCTCGGCTGGATGAACACCTTCATCATCTATGCGGCGCTGCCGGCCCTTTTCTTCAAGCTCGTCTCGCGCACCCCGATCGAACAGCTGACGCGGGTGGACTTCATCCTCGGCGAGATCGCCGCCACCTACCTGGTGTTCACGATCGTTTTCCTGATCGGCTATCTCGGGCGCCGCAGTTCGTCTGCCGATTCGACCATCCAGGCGTTTGCCGGAGCCTACGGCAATATCGGCTACATGGGCCCGGGCCTCGCCCTGCTTGCCTTCGGGGAGGCGGCGGCGGTGCCGGTGGCGCTGATCGTCTGCTTCGAAAACGCCACCCATTTCGTTGTCGCGCCCGCCATGATGGCGATTGCCGGCGGCGACCGCAGACCGACGGGGCAGGTCGTGCGGGATATCGCCGAGAAGGTAGTTATGCACCCCTTCATCCTGTCGACTGCGCTCGGCTTTGCCGTCGCGGCGCTCAAGCTGCAGCCGCCCGGTTCCATCTCGCGGCTGCTCGATTACCTGTCCCAGGCGGCAGCACCCTGTGCACTGTTTGCCATGGGCGTGACGCTTGCGCTGCGTCCCGTCCGGCGTATCCCCGCCGAAGTCGGCTACATCACGGTCTTCAAGCTCATCCTGCTGCCGCTCACCACCTACCTCGTGCTGTCGCTGGTCGGCAGCTTCGAGCCGGTCTGGATCTATTCCTCCGTGCTGCTGTCGGCCCTTCCGACGGCGACCAACGTCTTCGTCATCAGCCAGCAATACGGCGTCTGGCAGGAGAGGGCGTCGGCCAGCATCCTGATCATCACGATCGCCTCGGTCTTCACCTTGCCTCTCGTGCTCTTCGTCATCCAGTCCGGCCTGTTACCGCCGGACCTCCTTCCTTAGCGCCTCGACGAGCGAACGCAGCCCGCGTCCCGGTTCGATCCCTTCCTGCATGACGAGATTGCGAAGAGGCGGTGCGCTGGCCAGGAGATGCAGCCCGGCTGCCCGCGCCATCTGCACCGGCAAAAGATCCGACAGCAGCGAACGATTGAGCACGTCCACGCCAAAGGTGCGCGTCATGATGTCGGGCCGGCGACGGCGGTTGAAGCGGTCCCCGGCGTCGGCGGGCACCGGTCGCTCGGGGTCTGAGGTAAGCAGTTCGGAAAGCTCGATGATGTCGCGCAGCGACAGGTTGAGGCCCTGCGCGCCGATTGGCGGAAAGGCATGTGCCGCTTCCCCGACCAGGGCGAGCCGCCCCTTTCCGAAGCGTTCGGCCATCAGGCTCGACAGCGGCCATGTCTGCGGCGTGCTGTCGACCGTCACCTTGCCGAGCATGGACTGCATGCGGGCTTCGATCCGTGTGGCGAGATCGGAGGCCGGCAGGCCGGCAAGCTCGCGTGCCTGGTCCGGCGTAACGACCCAGACGAGACTGGACCGCGAGCCGGGCAGGGGGACCTGGGTGAACGGGCCGGTCTCGGTGTGGAACTCGGTGGAGATGTTGCCGTGTGGCACGCTGTGGGAAAAGTTGAGGACGATGGCGGTCTGCGAGTAGGACCAGCGGCGGACGCCGATGCCGGCCGCCTCGCGGGCCGCCGAATTCTTGCCATCGGCGGCGATGACGAAATCGGTGGTCAGACCCTGTCCGCCGGCGAGCGTCAGCGCCACGCGCTCCTCACCGAAGTCGTAGAGCCCGACCCGGTCATCGATGCGAGTGACATTGGCTTCGGCCGTGACGGCGGCGTTCAGCGTCGCGTGCAGGGCCTGATTGGGCATGTTGTAGCCGAAGGCGCTCAAGCCCACATCCATCGCCCTGAACTGCGTCGTCGGCGCACGCAGCAGGCGCTTCGTCCCGTCGATGATCTGCATGACCGAAAGGGCCGCCGCATGCGGCGCGATCTCGTCCCAAACGCCGAGCCGCTCCAGAAGCCGGATCGACTGGTCCATCAGCGCCGTCGTTCGCTGGTCAGACACTTCCGCGGCTGGTGCGACCAGCACCACCTTGCGCCCAGCCCGCGCGAGCGCGAGCGCCGCCACTGATCCGGTCAGTCCGCCGCCCACCACCGCCACTTCGAAATGCTGCATGATCTACTCCCGCAGGATGTGTTTCGGCTCTATGTAGAGCCTTCTTCCGCGGTAATCCATGGGACGTTCCGTCACTGGCGACGCTGCCTTTTCCCGTGCTAAATGCTCCAGCTTGACGCAGCGTAGTTGCAAAGCGCGCCGATTGGTCTCATACCTCCCAGACTTGAGGGAAAGGCGGACGGACGGGTGATCAGGCGTATCTTCAACTACAGGAAAGTTCCCTACGCTGAAATACGCGCTTTTTCGGTCCATCTCCTTACCGCTTCCGGTTCGTTTCTGGCCTTCCTGGGGGTCGTTGCCGCAGCCGAGCACCGCTTCGTGGATATGTTCTGGTGGCTTGGACTGGCACTTCTGGTCGACGGCATAGACGGCCCGATCGCCCGTAAGGTCAAGGTCAAGGAAGTTCTGCCGAACTGGTCGGGCGACACGCTCGACAACATCATCGATTACGTCACCTATGTGCTGCTGCCCGCCTTTGCCCTCTACCAGAGCGGCATGATAGGCGAGCCCTGGTCATTCGTGGCGGCCGGCGCGATCGTCGTGTCCAGCGCCATCTACTATGCCGACATGGGCATGAAGACGGAGGAGTATTTCTTCTCGGGCTTCCCGGTCGTCTGGAACATGGTGATCTTCACCCTCTTCGTCATCGATGCGAGCGCCAACGTCGCCCTCGCGGTGGTGCTTATCTCCGTCGTCCTCACCTTCCTCCCCATCAATTTCCTCCATCCCGTGCGGGTCAAGCGTCTGCGCCCCCTCAACCTGGCGGTCGGACTGATCTGGTGCGTGCTGGGCGGCTATTCGCTGCTCCTCCATTTTGACACCCCGGACTGGGTCGTCATGGGCGTCGTCCTGAGCGGCATCTATCTTTACTGCATCGGCGGCGTACTGCAGCTGTTTCCGCGGATTGGAAAATAGCAAATTCCTGTTGCGCCGGCGCTGTTTAGTATTGTGCACGGCAGCAAAAGCGGTATCAATATCGGTCGTTGTCCCGATGGGACTGGATGTATGTAAAGCAGCGGTTGCGGTACCCGAAGACCTCGTCAGAAGGTCGGTCCGCAATTCAGAGGGGGCTCTGTGACAGTGTCGGACGCGTCAGCCGTACCGCTTTTGTCGGTCCGTGGACTGACCAAGTTATTCGGCAGCTTTGCCGCCTGCAACGAGATCGATCTCGATATCGCCGGGGGTGAAATCCACGCTCTGCTGGGCGAGAACGGCGCCGGCAAGTCGACGCTGGTCAAGATGTTGTTCGGCGTCCTGCAGCCCAGTGCCGGCCAGATCACCTGGCAGGGTCAGGCCGTATCCATCGGCTCGCCCGCCGAGGCACGCAAGCTCGGCATCGGCATGGTGTTTCAGCATTTTTCGCTGTTCGAGGCACTGACCGTCGGCGAAAACATCGCCCTGTCGCTCGATCCGAAGATCTCGCTCGCCCAGATTTCCGATGAGGCCGCATCGCTGTCGAAGGCTTACGGCCTGCCGCTCGACCCCAAGGCGCATGTCGCCGACCTGTCCGTCGGCGAGCGCCAGCGGATCGAGATCGTCCGCGCCCTCCTTCAAAACCCCAGGCTCATCATCCTCGACGAGCCTACCTCGGTGCTGACGCCCCAGGAAGCGGACCGCCTGTTCGAGACGTTGTTCAAGCTGAGGGGCGAGGGCCGTTCCGTGCTCTACATCAGCCACAGGCTCGAGGAAGTGCGACGCATCTGCGACCGCGCGACGGTCCTGCGGCATGGCAGGGTGACGGGCGCCTGTGATCCGCGCCAGGAAACGCCCGCGTCGCTGGCGCGTATGATGGTCGGCTCGGAGATTGCCGAAGTCCACCGGGAGGTTCTGGCCCCGGGCGAAGTGCGGCTCGACGTGTCGCGCCTGTCGGTGCCGGCCCGCACGCCCTTCGGTGTCTCGCTCAAGGACGTCTCGCTTTCGGTGCGGGCAGGCGAGGTGCTGGCCATCGCCGGCGTCGCGGGCAACGGCCAGGGCGAACTCTTCGACGTGCTCTCCGGCGAGGTCACGGTTTCCGACGCCAAGGCCATCCGGATACGCGGGCGCGACGTCGGTGATCTTGGCATCAACGGCCGCAGGCTGCTGGGCGCAAGCTTCGTGCCGGAGGAGCGCCACGGCCACGGCGCCGTCACCGGCATGCCGCTTTCCGACAACCTGCTGCTTGCCCGCAGCCAGTCGGATCGCAAATCCTTCCTGGGCGGCGGCATATTTTCCGTCATCCGGCATGCCTCGATCCGCTCCGCCACGCAGCGCGTCTGCGCCGAAATGGATGTCCGCAAGAGCGGCGAGGATCCGTCTGCCGGCGCTCTGTCGGGCGGCAACCTGCAGAAATTCATCGTCGGACGCGAGCTCGACCGGCAGCCGGCTTTGCTCATCGTCAACCAGCCCACCTGGGGCGTCGACGCCGGGGCGGCAAGCCGCATCCGCCAGGCGCTGATCGATCTTGCCAAGGCGGGATCGGCCGTGGTGGTGATCAGCCAGGATCTCGATGAGATCTTCGAGATCGCCACCAATATCGCCGTCATTTCGGAAGGCCGGCTTTCCGAACCCTATCCCGCCGGCACGCTGACGCTGGAGCGGATCGGTCTGCTGATGGGCGGCATCCACGAGACCCATTCCGGCGGAGAGGCAGCCCATGCGCATTGAGCTGCAAAAACGCCCGGCCGTATCGCCGCTGTTCTCCATGCTGTCGCCGCTTCTGGCGCTTGCCCTGACGCTCATCTTCGGCGCCATCATGTTTGCCTTGCTGGGCAAGGATCCGGTGGCGGCCATGCATGCCTTCTTCATCGAGCCGCTGCTGGAAACCTGGTCGCTGCACGAGCTTGCAATCAAGGCAGCCCCCCTCATCCTGATGGGCGTGGGGCTCGCCGTCTGTTACCGCTCCAACAACTGGAATATCGGCGCCGAGGGGCAGTTCACGATCGGCGCCATCACGGGCTCCTATACCCCGATCGTCTTCTACGACTGGCATTCGCCCCTGGTTCTGCCACTGATGCTCGTCATGGGCGCGCTCGGCGGGGCGCTGTTCGGCGCCATCCCGGCGCTGCTGAAGGCGCATTTCAACACCAACGAGATCCTGACCTCGCTGATGCTGGTCTACATCGCCCAGCTCTTCCTGGATTGGCTGATCCGCGGCGCCTGGCGTGACCCGAAGGGCTTCAACTTCCCGGTCTCGCGCGACTTCGCGCCGGAGGCCATCCTGCCAGCTATCTGGGAGGAGTCCGGTCGCGCCCACTGGGCCTTCGTGTTTGCCCTGATTGCCGCCGTGCTGTGCTGGTTCATGATGCGCTACACGCTGAAGGGTTTTGAGATCACCGTGCTCGGCCAGTCCGAACGGGCAGGGCGGTTTGCAGGCTTCTCCTCCAAGCGGATGGTCTGGTTCGGCTTCCTGTTCTCGGGCGCGCTCGCCGGTCTCGCCGGCATTTGCGAGGTTTCCGGCTCCATCAACCATCTGCAGCCGGCGATTTCGCCCGGCTACGGATTTACCGCGATCATCGTCGCCTTTCTCGGCCGGCTCAATCCCCTCGGCATCGTCGCCTCAGGCCTCGTCCTCGGGTTGACCTATCTCGGCGGCGAGGCGGCGCAGCTGTCGATCGGCGTCTCCGACAAGGTCACCCGCGTCTTCCAGGGACTGCTGCTCTTCTTCGTCCTCTCCTGCGACACGCTGATCTACTACAAGGTCCGCGTGACCTGGGCGCGTCTGCGCGGGGGCGCTGCATGAACATCTGGGAAGCCATCCTTCTGACCGTCATCACCGCATCGACGCCGCTCGTCATCGCGGCGCTCGGCGAACTGGTGACCGAGCGCTCCGGGGTTTTGAACCTGGGCGTCGAGGGCATGATGATCATCGGTGCCGTGGCAGCCTTTGTCGGTGCGCAGCTGTCCGGCTCGCCTTATGTCGGTATCCTCTGCGGCATCGCCGGAGGCGCGGTCTCCTCGCAGCTGTTCGCCTTCCTGACCCTGACGCTGGTGGCGAACCAGGTGGCGACCGGGCTGGCGCTGACGCTACTGGGGCTCGGTGTGTCCGGCATGATCGGCGAGGGATATGTGAGCGTCCCCGGCGTCCGGCTGCCCGAGATCGCCATTCCTGTGCTCTCGGACGTTCCCGTCATCGGTGCCGTGCTTTTCCGGCAAGACCTGATCTTCTACCTGTCGATCGTGCTCCTGCTTGGCGTCAACTGGTTCCTGTTCCGCAGCCGTGCCGGCCTCAAGCTTCGCGCGATCGGCGACAGCCACACCTCCGCGCATGCGCTTGGCATTCATGTCATCCGCACCCGTTATCTCGCCGTCATGTTCGGGGGCGCTTGCGCCGGACTGGCAGGTGCGCAATTGTCGCTGGTCTACACGCCGCAATGGGTGGAGAACATGTCGGCCGGGCGCGGCTGGATCACGCTTGCCCTGGTGGTCTTTGCATCCTGGCGGCCGTGGCGGGTCTTTGCCGGCGGCTACCTTTTCGGAGCCGTCACTATTTTGCAGCTGCATGCCCAGGCGCTGGGTCTCGGCATTCCGTCGCAGTACCTGTCCATGTTGCCCTATGCAGCCACTATTGTCGTTCTCATCATCATTTCTCATAATCGGCGCACGACGATGATCAACACGCCGGCATCACTTGGAAAGGCCTTCGTACCGGAGCGCTGAAATCCGTGGCTTTTCACAATACAATCAAACCAACAGGGGTCCCCATGAAGAAGTTCGCATTTGCCCTTGCCGCCTCGGCCGCCGCCGTGATCGGCTTTTCCTCCGCCGCGGCAGCCGCCGACAAGACCAAGGTCTGCTACGTCTACGTCGGTTCGCACACCGACGGCGGCTACTCGCAGGCCCACGACCTCGGACGCCAGCAGGTCCAGAAGGAATTCGCCGACAAGGTCGAGACCTCCTACTTGGAAAACGTGCCGGAAGGCCCGGATGCCGAACGTGCAATCGAGCGCCTGGCGCGTTCCGGCTGCTCGCTGATCTTCTCCACCTCGTTCGGTTTCATGGACGCGACGGTCAAGGTCGCCGCCAAGTTCCCGAAGGTGAAGTTCGAGCACGGGACGGGCTACAAGACGGGTCCGAACCTCGGCACCTATAATTCGCGCTTCTACGAAGGCCGCTACATCCTCGGCCAGATTGCGGCCAAGACCTCCAAGAACCATGGCGCTGCCTACATCGCCTCGTTCCCGATCCCGGAAGTGGTGATGGGCATCAACTCGTTCGAGCAGGGCGCCCGCTCGATCGATCCGAGCTTCAAGCTCAAGGTCATCTGGGTTAACACCTGGTTCGACCCCGGCAAGGAAGCCGACGCCGCCAAGGCCATGGTCGACCAGGGCGTCGACGTGATCACCCAGCACACCGACACGACGGCTCCAATGCAGGTTGCCGAGGCGCGCGGCATTCACGCGTTCGGCCAGGCGTCTGACATGATCGCCGCCGGCCCGCATGCACAGCTGACGGCGATCGTCGACACCTGGGGCAACTACTATTCGAAGCGCGTCAAGGCGCTGCTGGACGGCACCTGGAAGGCCGAGCAGACCTGGGACGGCCTGAAGGAAGGCGTGCTGACCATGGCTGCCTACACCAACATGCCTGACGACGTGAAGAAGATGGCGGAAGAGACCGAAGCCAAGATCAAGTCCGGCGAACTGCATCCCTTCACCGGCCCGATCAACAAGCAGGACGGCACGCCCTGGCTGAAGGCCGGTGAAAAGGCTGACGATGCCACCTTGCTCGGCATGAACTTCTACGTCGAAGGCGTTGACGACAAGCTTCCGAAGTAAGCCTGGATCGCTGCGTCGTGGCCGGAAAATCAGGGGGCGTCTTCGGGCGCCCCCTTTTGTTTCTTCCGCACACAAGCCGTTTGTCGCGCCGGCGATGAGTTGCTGGTATGAACCCGCCAGGTTTTTCGAAGGAGATTCTCCATGACCCGATCCTGCCTCGCCGTCATTCTCGCCGCCGGCGACAGCACGCGGATGAAGTCGTCCATGTCCAAGGTCCTGCATCCGATCGCCGGCCGCCCGATGATCGCGCATGTCATGGACGCCGTGTCCCGGGCAGGCGTAGGCTCGGCGGCGCTGGTGGTCGGCCGCGATGCGGATGCTGTCGCAAAGGCGGGCGCGGTCGGCGGCCTTGCGATCGAGACATTCCTGCAGACCGAGCGGCTGGGCACAGGCCACGCCGTGCTTGCGGCCGGCGAGGCGATCGCCCGGGGGTATGACGACGTTCTGGTCGGCTACGGCGACGTGCCGCTGATCTCGCCCGAAACCTTGGCAGCCGCACGCGGCGGTCTGGCCGACGGCGCCGATATCGTCGTAATCGGCTTTCACACGCCGACCCCGACCGGCTACGGCCGGCTTCTGGTCGACGGCGGCGAACTTGTCGCCATCCGCGAGGAAAAGGATGCGACGGACGAAGAGCGCAAGGTCGAGTGGTGCAATAGCGGCCTGATGGCGATCGACGGGGCGAAGGCGCTTTCGCTCCTCCAGAAGATCGGCAACCGAAATCTGAAGGGCGAGTACTATCTAACCGACATCGTCGAAATTGCCCGCGCCGAGGGCGGCAGGGTCGTCATGGTTGCCGCACCCGAGCGCGAGGTCGCCGGCTGCAACAACCGGGCAGAGCTCGCCGCGCTCGAAAGGTCGTGGCAGGAGCGCCGGCGCCACGAGCTGATGATTTCAGGCGTTAGCATGATCGCGCCGGAAACCGTCTTCCTGGCCCACGACACGCAGATCGGCCAGGACGTGCTGATCGAACCGAACGTGGTCTTCGGGCCGGGCGTGACGATCGAGGCGGGTGCGATCATCCACGCCTTTTCCCATATCGAGGGTGCCCGGGTCAGCACGGGCGCGACGGTCGGTCCGTTTGCCCGGCTGCGGCCGGGGGCCGATCTCGGTGCCGGCTCCAAGGTCGGCAATTTCTGCGAGGTCAAGAACGGCCGCATCGGCGAAGGCGCCAAGGTCAATCACCTGACCTATATCGGCGACGCGACGATCGGCGCGCGCACCAATATCGGCGCCGGCACGATCACCTGCAATTACGACGGCGTCAACAAGCACGAGACGCGCATCGGCGAGGATGCCTTCATCGGCTCCAACACCTCGCTGGTGGCGCCGGTCTCCATCGGCAGCGACGCCTATGTCGCCTCCGGCAGCGTCATCACCGACGATGTACCGGCAGAGGCTTTGGCCTTCGGTCGCGCGCGGCAGGAGAACAAGCCGGAGCGGGCGCGGCTGATCCGCGAACGGGCGCTTGCGCTGAAAGCGTCGAGGAAGGCTTCGAAGCACGCGGTTTAACGCTTTCAGCGTAACGTTGCGATATTGAAAGTGACTGGACGGCCGATTGCGGATTGATCGCAATCCGCTAGGAAAGCGGCCGGTCCGAGCAATCAGAGGGGTTTTCATGTGCGGCATCGTCGGGATTGTGGGCAGGCAGCCGGTGGCGTCGCGTCTTGTGGATGCCCTGCGGCGGCTTGAATATCGCGGTTATGATTCCGCAGGCGTCGCAACGCTGCATGACGGCGTCATGGAGCGTCGGCGTGCCGAAGGTAAGCTCTTCAATCTCGAAAAGAGGCTCGATGCCGAGCCGCTCGCCGGTGACATCGGCATCGCCCATACCCGCTGGGCGACCCATGGCGTCCCCAACGAGACCAATGCTCACCCCCATTTCGTCGATGGCGTCGCCGTCGTCCACAACGGCATCATCGAGAACTTTTCGGAGCTGAAGGACGAGCTTCTGGCGGAAGGCGCCGTTTTCGAAAGCCAGACGGATACGGAGGTGGTCGCACATCTCCTCGCCAAGTATCGTCGCCAGGGGCTCGATCCACGCGCCGCCATGCTGGCCATGCTGAACCGGGTCTCGGGCGCCTACGCTCTCGTGGTGATGTTCAAGGATGCTGCCGACACCATTCTCGCGGCGCGATCCGGCCCCCCGCTTGCGATCGGCCACGGGCGCGGCGAAATGTTCCTCGGCTCGGACGCCATCGCGCTGTCGCCGTTCACCAACGAGATCACCTATCTCGTCGATGGTGACTGCGCGGTCCTGACGGCGGACACGGCGGAGATCACGGATTTCGAAGGCCGGCCGGTGCTGCGCCGGAGCCAGATCTCGCAGGCGGCGGCGTTCATGGTCGACAAGGGCAACCACCGCCACTTCATGGAAAAGGAGATCTACGAGCAGCCGGAGATCATCTCCCATGCGCTCAGCCACTACGTCGATTTCGCGGCCCACACGATCAAGGCCAACGAAACGGCGATCGACTTTTCCTCGGTCTCGGGTCTCGCCATTTCGGCCTGCGGCACGGCCTATCTCTCCGGTCTGGTCGGCAAGTACTGGTTCGAGCGCTATGCCCGCCTGCCTGTGGAGATCGATGTCGCCTCGGAATTTCGCTACCGCGAGCTGCCGCTGTCGCCAAGCCAGGCGGCGCTGTTCATTTCCCAGTCGGGCGAGACCGCCGACACGCTCGCTTCGCTACGCTATTGCAAGGACAACGGCCTCAGGATCGGCGCCGTGGTGAATGTCCAGGAATCGACCATCGCGCGCGAGGCCGATGCCGTCTTCCCGATCCTGGCTGGCCCCGAGATCGGCGTCGCCTCCACCAAGGCCTTTACCTGCCAGCTCGCCGTGCTGGCCGCCCTGTCGATCGGGGCCGGCCGTGCCCGCGGTACGCTGACGGCAGGCGACGAGCGCGCCATGGTCAAGCATCTGGTCGAGATGCCGCGCATCATGAGCCGGGTGCTGAACGACATCCAGCCGCAGATCGAGGCGCTGTCGCGAGATCTGTCGCGCTTCAAGGACGTGCTCTATCTCGGCCGCGGGACAAGCTATCCGCTGGCGCTCGAAGGCGCGCTGAAGCTCAAGGAGATCTCGTATATCCATGCCGAAGGGTATGCCGCAGGTGAGTTGAAGCACGGGCCAATCGCGCTGATCGACGAGAACATGCCGGTGATCGTCATCGCCCCGCATGACCGGTTCTTCGAAAAGACCGTCTCCAACATGCAGGAAGTGGCGGCCCGCGGCGGCAGGATCATCTTTATCACCGACGAGAAGGGTGCGGCCGCGTCCAGGCTGCCCACCATGGCGACCATCGTGCTGCCGAATGTCGACGAGATTATCTCGCCGATGATCTTTTCGCTGCCGATCCAGTTGCTTGCCTACCACACGGCGGTTTTCATGGGCACCGACGTGGACCAGCCGCGCAATCTTGCCAAGTCTGTCACTGTCGAGTGATGGCCCCCCTTTTCCTTGCATCGCAGCATGGCATCCGGCATTGTCGGAGCGGCCGAAGGGCGCATGCGATGCAAGCTTGAGGAATGTAGATGGTCGATACCCCGGAGAGAATATCGCTGGCCGGCCGTCTTCGGAATAACTTCCTCACCGGGCTTATTATCTGCGCACCGCTCGCCATCACCATCTGGCTAACCTTCACCTTTATCGATTGGGCCGATAGCTGGGTAACGCCATACATTCCCCAGCGCTACGACCCGCAATATTACTTCAACATCACCATTCCCGGCACCGGCCTGCTGGTCGCGCTGGTGTGCATCACCATCATCGGTTTTCTCGGCAAGAACCTGATCGGCCGCTCGATCGTCTCGTTCGGGGAATCGATCCTGCATCGCATGCCGCTGATCCGCACCATCTACCGGAGCGTCAAGCAGATCCTGGAGACGGTGCTGAAGGAGCAGTCGACGTCGTTCAAGAAATGCGGCCTGATCGAATTTCCGAGCCCTGGAATGTGGGCGCTGGTGTTCATCTCAGGCGACGCCCAGGGAGAGGTCGCCGCCAAGTTGAACAGCGATGGCGAGGAGATGGTCGCGGTGTTCATGCCGCCGACACCGGTGCCGACGGCCGGCTTCCTGATGTTCGTTCCGCGCAGCAAGATCATCATGCTGGAGATGACGCCGGAAGAGGGCGCCAAGCTGCTGATTTCGGGCGGCCTGATTGCGCCGGAATACGCGCCGGTAGCGCCGATTGCCGCTCTTCCGTCGGCCTGACGGCCGCAGCCTCAACTGTCACTGCACTGTCATCTCGGCTGCGTATGGAAGCCGAGGGAAAGGCCGCGCAGGGGTTGCATTGCGACCGCGCGGACCCTCGGGATCAACAAGGGCTCACATCATGAACAACGCTTTACGGGCTGCACTGCTGGCCCCAACTGTCTTCGGCGTCGCCTTCGCGTCTGCTCCGGCCTCGGCCGCGGACACAAGTGCGACGGCCGCCGGCATCACCGTCGTCAACAAGGGCCTCGTCGCCGTCGGCCACATACCGGCCAGCCAGCGCGACAAATTCGGGGAAACGTTCGGCTCCGGCTCGGGCATGGCGTTCGACCCGACCAGCTGGAAGAAGGACGGCGACGCCTATTCCGGCTCGCTGTGGCTGCTTCCCGACCGCGGCTACAATGTCGAGGGAACGACCGACTACAACGCCCGCATCAACCGCATCGACCTGACGCTGACGCCGGCGGCCGCCGGCTCGACGCTGTCCACCGACACGCAGCAGACGGGCCTCCAGGCAAAGCTCGCCGACACGATGTACCTGACCGACGAAGCCGGCAAGAACATGACGGGCCTCGATCCGGACGCGGTCCGCCCGGCCGCCGGCAAGCTTCCCGTCATGCCGCTCTCCTCCACCGGCAAGATTTCGCTCGACCCGGAAGCCGTAATCCGTCTCGCCGATGGCTCGCTGCTGATCAGCGACGAATATGGCCCCTACATCTATCACTTCGACAAGGACGGAAAGCTGGTCTCCGCCACCCAGCCGCCAAAGGCACTGCTGCCGATGCGCAAGGGCGAGATCAATTTCGCCTCCAATAACCCGGGCGTCGGCGGCAAGACGCCGGATCCCAAGGATCCCGAAACAGGCCGCCAGAACAACCAGGGCCTCGAAGGCATGTCGATGACGCCGGATGGCAAGTTCGTCATCGCACTGCTTCAGTCGGCGCCGCGCCAGGATGGCGGCGATTCCGGCTCGACGCGCATGAATACACGCGCTCTGGTCTATGATGCGGCCGACATCGACAACCTCAAACTGGTGCACGAATATGTCGTGACGCTGCCGACCTTCGACAACAAAGGCAAGACGGCGGTTGCCGCGCAGAGCGAAATCCTTGCCGTGTCCGACAAGGCTTTTTTGGTTTTGGCGCGCGACAGCAACAACGGCCAGGGCCTCAAGGGCGACACCTCGGTCTATCGCAAGATCAGCCTTGTCGACCTTTCGGCCGCCACCGACATCTCTGGCTCCGCCTTTGATGCCGACAAGCCGGTTGCGCCGAAGGGCAAGCTTGACGAGACGGTCAAGGCTGCGACGCTGACGCCGGTCATCGACCTCAACGACAGCGCGGAACTTGGCCGCTTCGGGCTCCATAACGGTGCGCCGAACGACAAGAATAACCTTTCGGAAAAGTGGGAAGCGATGTCGATTGCCCCGGTGCTCGACCCGGCGGCGCCGGACGACGTCTTCCTGTTCGTGGCCAACGACAACGACTTCCTGACCCAGGACGGCTTCCAGGTCGCAGCCGCCTACAAGGCTGCTGACGGCGCGGACGTGGACACCATGTTCCAGGTCTTCCGCGTCACCCTGACCGGTCTTTCCAAGTAACATGACGACAACGACCGGCGGGCGCAGTGTCCGCCGGTCAGCCGGCCCGCAGGAAGCGGATCGCCTCGTCGCGTCGGTGCAGATAGAGCAGGACCCGCAGTGCCTGTCCGCGGTCGCTCACAAGCTCCGGATCGCGCTCCAGCAGGTAGGCCGCGTCCTTGCGGGCGATCTCCAGCAGATCCGCATGCGCCTCGAGGCTGGCGATTCGGAAGCCCGGCGTGCCGGACTGGCGCGTCCCGAGCAACTCGCCTTCGCCGCGCAGCTTCAGATCCTCTTCGGCAATCAGGAACCCGTCTTCGCTGTCACGCAGGATGGACAGGCGCGCCCGGCCGGTTTCGCTGAGCGGTCCCTTGTAGAGCAGGATGCAGGTTGAGGCCTCGGCGCCGCGACCGACGCGTCCTCGAAGCTGGTGCAACTGCGCGAGTCCGAAATTCTCCGCATGTTCGATCACCATGATGGTCGCATCCGGAACGTCGACGCCGACTTCGACGACCGTCGTCGCGACCAGCAGGCGGACCTCGCCGCTCTTGAACGCGGCCATGACGGCATCCTTTTCGGGCCCCGTCATTCGTCCATGCACGAGGCCGACGTTTGTTTCGCCCAGCTCGCGGGCAAGCACGGCGTGTCGTTCCTCGACCGACATCAGTTCCGACTGGTCGGATTCCTCGACCAGCGGGCAGATCCAGTAGGCCTTCTTGCCGTCCGCAATCGCAGACCGCAGTCGCTCGACGATATCGCCGATCCGCTCAAGCGGGATCGTGACGGTCTGGATCGGCTTTCGTCCGGCCGGCTTTTCGGTGAGCTTCGACACGTCCATGTCGCCGAAAGCCGCGAGCACCAGGGTGCGCGGAATGGGCGTCGCGGTCATCACCAGCATATGCGGCGAGATGCCCTTGGCCGTCAGGCGCAGGCGCTGGTGGACGCCGAAGCGGTGCTGCTCGTCCACCACGGCCAGCAACAGGTTCTTGTAGTTCACGGCGTCCTGGAACAGCGCATGGGTGCCGATGATGATCTGCGCTTCGCCGCTGGCGATCCGCTCCGTCACCGTCTCCCGTTCGCGGCCCTTGACGCGCCCCGTCAGCACCTCGACAGTTATGCCCGCGGCAGCGGCCATGCGCGTGATCGTCGCATGATGCTGCCGTGCGAGGATTTCCGTCGGCGCCATCAGCACCGCTTGGCCGCCGGCTTCGACTGCGGTCGCCATCGCGAGCAGCGCGACGAGCGTCTTGCCGGCTCCCACATCGCCCTGCAGGAGGCGAAGCATCCGGTCCTCGCCCGCCATGTCCCTGAGGATCTCGGCGACCGCGGTTGTCTGGCTGCCGGTAGGTGAAAAGGGCAGGGCGGCGAGGATCCTCGCCGCGAGCTCGCCCTGTACGCGGATCGGCTGCCCCGGCACCTTGCGCACCCTCTGGCGCACCAGGGCCAGCGACACCTGGCCGGCCAGGAACTCATCATAGGCGAGCCGGCGGCGTGCTGCAGACTGCGGATCCATGTCCGTTTCGTCACGCGGGTCGTGCAGCAGTCGGAAGGCTTCGTCCGCGTCGGGAAAGCTCTGCCGCTCGGCAAGCGCCGCATCGATCCACTCCGGCATGGTTGGCAAACGCAGAACGGCGGCTTCCACCGCCTTGCGCAGCATCTTCGGCGTCAGCCCGGCCGTCAGCGGATAGACTGGCTCCACAAGCGGCAGCGCATCCGCCTCCGAGGCTTTGACGACGAAATCCGGATGCACCATCGAGGCACGGCCGTTGAACCAATCCACCTTGCCGCTGACCAGCATCATTTCGTCGACAGGCAGCAGCTTTTCCAGCCAGCTTCCCTTGGCCCTGAAAAAGGTCAGCGCCAGTTCACCGGTCTCGTCGTGCAGGAAAACGCGGTAGGGCTGGTTACTGCGGCCGGGCGGCGGCGGCTGGTGCCGGTCGACCCGCCCCTCGATCGTGACGACCGCCCCTGGTGCGGCCATCGCGATGCCTGGCCGGTTGCGGCGGTCGATGAGCGATACGGGCACATGGAAGAGAAGGTCGATGACACGGCAATCCTCGCTGTACTCGCGACCCGTCACGCGGGCGATCAGGTCGGCAAGTTTAGGTCCGACACCGGGCAGGGATGAGACGGGTGAAAACAGGGGATCGAGCAGGGCAGGACGCATGGGCCGAAAATGCGCTGGAATTTGGCCGCTTGGCAAGGTGACGAAGGGGCTTTTCCGTCCTATATGAACCGCAAACAGGAAGACGCTCATGACTGGACTGGCGCGCACCAGCGCGGATCTCGACCCGCGACGCAGACGTATCCTCTACCGCTGCTGGCATCGCGGGATCCGCGAAATGGATCTTGTCTTCGGCACTTTCGCCGAAACGGAGATTGCCGGTCTGAGCGCGGAAGAGCTTGATGAGTTCGAAACGATCATGGCCTCCGACGATCACGACTTGCATGCCTGGATCACCGGTGCACAAGCCCTGCCGCAGGAAATGGCCACACCGCTGTTCGCCCGTATCGCAGCCTATGTGCCGGACTTTGATCCGGTGACGAAAGCCTCCCTCGACGCGAGGCACGGAAACATCTGATGATCCCCGGAATTGACGTCAAGAAGATCGCAGCGTCGGCAGCGCCGCTGTCCCTCGGCAATGTGCCGCCGGGTATGGAGCCACTGATCATCGCCGAACTGGCACGGACCGGGCAGCCGGTTGCCTACGTCTTGTCGGATGGTCAGCGCATGGCCGACCTGGAGCAGATGCTGTCCTTCCTCGCTCCGGAAATCCCGGTCCTGTCGCTGCCGGCCTGGGACTGCCTTCCCTATGACCGCGTCTCGCCAAGCGCCGATGTCTCCGCCCGCAGACTTACGGCGCTGTCAGGCCTGATTGCCTACGCCAAGAAGCCGCATGCGGCGATCGTGCTCGTTACGGTCAACGCCATGCTGCAGCGCATCGCCCCCCGCGAAGTCATCGAAAGCCTTGCTTTCTCGGCCCGGCCCGGCAACCAGGTCCGCATGGACGATATCGCCGCCCGGCTGGAGCGCAACGGTTTCGACCGCGTCTCGACAGTTCGCGAAGTCGGGGAGTTCGCCGTCCGCGGTGGCATCCTGGACGTTTTCGTCCCCGGCACGGAAGAGCCGGTCCGGCTAGATTTCTTCGGCGATACGCTGGAGACGATACGCTCCTTCGATCCGGCAAGCCAGCGCACCACCGGCCAGGCCCGTTCGCTCGACCTCAACCCGATGAGCGAAGTAACCCTGACGCCCGACACGATCAGCCGGTTCCGCAAGAACTACCTCGCTATGTTCGGCGCCGCCAACCGCGACGATTCGCTTTATCAGGCAGTATCGGAAGGCCGCCGTTATGCCGGCATGGAACACTGGTTGCCGCTGTTCTACGAGGAACTCGAGACAGCCTTCGACTACCTGAAAGGCTTCCGCATCGTCACCGACCACACGGTCCGCGAGGCGGCGACCGAACGCTCCAAGCTGGTGCAGGATTACTATGAGGCACGGCGCGACAGCGGTACCCAGGGCAAGGGCGTGTCTGCCCAGTCTACCCCCTACAAGCCGGTTCCGCCTGGCCAACTCTATCTCGACAGCGCCGGCTTTTCAGCAGCGCTCGATGCAAGCCATGCCCTTCGTCTAACGCCTTTCAACGAGCCGGACGGCGACAGCCGCCGGGTAGTTCCGGTCGATGCGCGTCCGGGTCCGCGCTGGGCCCGTGCGCAGGCGCAAGCCGAGGCCGAAAAGGATCGCAGCGAGCGCTCCAACGTCTTCGACCTCGTCGTCAAGCACATCGCCGACAAGCGTGCCGAGGGTATCAAGGTTCTGGTGACCGGTTGGTCTGCCGGCTCGCTTGACCGTCTCCTCCAGGTTCTGGACGAGCATGGTCTGAAGCGCATCAAGACGATCGAAAAGTTTTCCGATCTCGATCGGCTGGACAAGGGGGAGGCGGCGGCAGCCGTCCTCAGCCTCGAGGCGGGCTTCGAGACGGACAAGATCGCCGTCATCGGCGAGCAGGATATCCTTGGCGACCGGATGGTCCGGCGCGGCAAGCGCCGCAAGCGCGGCGCCGACTTCCTGACGGAGGTGGCGGGGCTCGACGAGGGCTCGCTGGTCGTGCATGCAGAACACGGCATCGGCCGCTTCTCCGGTCTGGTGACGATCGAGGCGGCGGGTGCACCGCGCGCCTGCCTGGAGCTCCACTACGCCGACCAGGCGAAGCTCTTCCTGCCCGTCGAAAACATCGATCTCCTGTCGCGCTACGGGTCCGAAGCGGCAGAGGCGCAACTTGACAAGCTGGGCGGCGGCGCCTGGCAAATGCGCAAGGCCAAGCTCAAGAAGCGCCTGCTCGACATGGCCGGCAACCTGATCAAGATCGCCGCCACCCGCATGGTGCGGCGCGCCCCGGTGCTGTCGACGCCGGAAGGCCTCTACGACGAGTTCGCTGCGCGCTTCCCCTATGACGAGACGGAAGACCAGGG
Organism: Hyphomicrobiales bacterium; assembly: GCA_900469345.1. Taxonomy (GTDB): domain Bacteria; phylum Pseudomonadota; class Alphaproteobacteria; order Rhizobiales; family Rhizobiaceae; genus Neorhizobium. The sequence goes on from UBWZ01000006.1 coordinate 78,653, forward strand.
GAATGCCATCGAGGCGGTTCGCGAAGATCTCTCGGCCGGCCGGCCGATGGATCGGCTGGTCTGCGGCGACGTCGGCTTCGGCAAGACCGAGGTCGCTCTGCGCGCCGCCTTCTTTGCGGCCATGAATGGCGCGCAGGTGGCCGTCGTGGTCCCGACCACGCTGCTCGCCCGCCAGCACTTCAAGACCTTCCGGGAGCGCTTCCGAGGCCTGCCGATCACCGTTGCGCAGGCGTCGCGCCTGGTGACGGCCAAGGAGCTTGCCGAAACCAAGAAGGGTATCGCCGACGGCAAGGTCGATATCGTCGTTGGCACCCATGCGCTGCTGGGCACCGGTATCCAGTTCGCCAACCTCAGCCTGCTGATCATCGATGAAGAGCAGCATTTTGGCGTCAAGCACAAGGAGCGCCTGAAGGAGCTGAAGTCGGACGTCCATGTGCTGACCCTGTCGGCGACGCCTATCCCGCGCACGCTGCAGCTGGCGATGACCGGCGTTCGCGAATTGTCGCTGATCACCACGCCGCCGGTCGACCGCATGGCGGTGCGCACCTTCATTTCGCCCTTCGATGCGCTGGTCATCCGCGAGACGCTGATGCGCGAGCATTATCGCGGCGGGCAGAGCTTCTACGTCTGCCCGCGCCTGGCCGACCTGCCGGAAATCCAGGCCTTCCTGCAGTCGGATGTCCCGGAGCTGAAGGTCGCCGTTGCCCACGGGCAGATGGCGGCGGGCGAGCTGGAAGACATCATGAATGCCTTCTATGACGGCAAGTACGACGTGCTTCTGTCGACCACCATCGTCGAATCCGGTCTCGACGTGCCGACCGCCAACACGCTGATCGTCCATCGCGCCGATATGTTCGGGCTTGCCCAGCTCTACCAGCTGCGGGGCCGCGTCGGGCGCTCGAAGGTGCGCGCCTTCGCCCTGTTTACCCTGCCGGTCAACAAGCAGTTGACGCAGATGGCTGAGCGGCGGCTCAAGGTGCTGCAGTCGCTCGACACCCTCGGTGCCGGCTTCCAGCTCGCCAGCCACGACCTCGATATCCGTGGTGCGGGCAATCTTCTAGGCGAGGAACAGTCCGGCCACATCAAGGAAGTCGGCTTCGAGCTCTACCAGCAGATGCTGGAAGAGGCGGTCGCCGAAGTGAAGGGCGACGACACGGTCAGCGACAGCGGCTGGTCGCCACAGATTTCTGTGGGCATCACGGTGATGATCCCGGAAACCTATGTGCCCGACTTGCACCTGCGCATGGGCCTGTATCGCCGTCTCGGCGAGGTGCAGGAACTTGCGGAAATCGACGGATTCGGTGCGGAGATGATGGACCGGTTCGGCCCGATGCCGGTCGAGGTGCAGAACCTGCTCAAGGTGGTCTACATCAAGTCGCTGTGCCGCACTGCCAATGTCGAAAAGCTGGACGCAGGTCCGAAGGGCGTCGTCATGACCTTCCGCGACCGCCAGTTCCCCAACCCGGCGGGGCTCGTCGGCTACATCGCGAGGCAGGGCACGTTGGCAAAGATCCGCCCGGACCACAGCGTCTTCCTCACCCGGGATCTTCCGAGCCCCGAAAAGCGGCTGACGGCGGCGGCCCAGATCATGAAGCAGTTTGCCGAGATCGCCAAGGCGACCGGTTGACGGACAGGATCAATGCGGGACGGACGCGCTCCGGCTGCGTTCGTCCGGGGTGACCAGGGCTGCGCCTTGCGCATCGGGCAGGGCCGGCGGGAGAGGGACGTTTCGCACCCTTTCCCGCACCAGCGTCAACAGCCCCGAGCCGCAAATCAGGACGATGCCCGCCACCATCGGCATGTCCACCGTGTCGCCGAACAGCACATAGCCGAACAGCACCGCCCAGATCATCTGGCTGTACTGGGTCGGCCCGATCATCGCGGCCGGCGCATCGCTGGCGGCATACATGAGCAGGATGGCTGCCACCGCGGCAAGCAGGCCGTAGCCTGCCAGATAGGCCCACTGCTCCAGCGTTGGAGCCCGGAAGTCGGGGATCATCAGCAGTCCGCAGACGACGAGAACGCCGATGACGCCGGCGCTGTACATCGAGATGTTTTTCTCCGTCGGCCCGACCGCGCGGTAGCAGATGATCGAGATCGCTCCGCTCAGGCCGCCGAACACGGCCCCAAGATGCCCGATCGAGAGTTCGCGGAAGCCGGGCCGCAGCACGATCAAAGTGCCGACGAAGCCGAGTGCAACGGCTCCCCATCGCCGCACGCCCACCTGTTCCTTGAGAAACAGGACGGACATGATCGTGACGAAGCAGGGCAGGAGGAAGATCAGCACGAAGGCTTCGGCCATCGACAGGTGGGTGAAGGCGGTGACCGCGCCGATGCTGCCCATGCTCGCCGCAAAGAAGCGCAGCAGCCAGAGTGGTCGGTTGGATGTGCGGACCGCGTCCAGCCACCGGTCCCCGGGTTTCATCAGGAACGGGAACCCGGCCAGTCCGAACAGAGCGCCGAGAAACGCCGATTGATAGGGGCTGAGCGCCCCGTCGATCAGCTTGACGCTGGCGTCGCTCCAGGAATAGGCGGCGAATGCTGCAAAGGCGAGTATGACGCCCCTGAGGCTGTGGTCACGCGGCATGGACATGCTCTCAATTCATGCCCTGGCGGGCCTCGGCCTTGGCCGCCGCGATGTCGCGTAGGGCGCTGACGAGGACCTCGACCGGCTGAGCGCCGCTGATGGCATACTGTCCGTCGAGAATGAAGAAGGGCACGCCGTTGACGCCCATCTGCTGCGCGGCATCGATTTCCGAGACGACGGTATCCTTGTCCGCGTCGCTTTTCAGCAGGCTCTCGATGACCTTGCGGTCAAGCCCGCACCGCGCTGCGATGTCGAGAAGAACGCCGTGGTCGCCGACATTGCGGCCCTCCTCGAAATTGGCCTTGAACAACGCGGTGGCAACCTTGTCCTGGATCTCACGGCCCTCAATCAGCGCCCAGTGCAGGAGCCGGTGGGCATCGAGCGTGTTGGGACCGATCTTGATTGCCGCAAAGTCGAAGGCGATGCCGACCTCGGCGCCGAGCGATTTCAGGTTCTGATGCGCCCGCTCGACGGCATCCGTACCGCCCAGCTTTTGCGCCAGATGCGCATGGTGGTCGACACCCTCGGCGGGATGATCGGGATTGAGGCGATAGGGTCGCCAGTTAACGTCGACACCGACTTCATCCTGCACTTCGGCCACCGCCAGTTCGAGCCGCGCCTTGCCCAGATAGCACCAGGGGCACACCACGTCGGAAACGATATCGATTGTCACGCGCTCCATGGCTGCGTCCTTTCCTGCTTTGGCGGTGCCGGGGCTATTGCGCCCGTTTGTCCCACCAGGTGTTGAGCTGATACCCGTAGAGAGGCAGTGTCTGCGGATAATCGATATAGGCCCAGTGCGCCACCCACTGGTCGGGAATATGATAGAGGGGCACCATATAGTGGCCGGACAGGAGCAGCCGGTCATAGGCCCGGACGCTGGCCTGGAAATCCTCTTCACCGCGCGCCGACAGCATCGTGGTGATCATACGGTCGATCGCCGGGTCGGCAGTCCCCGCGAAGTTGAAGCTGCCCGGCGGATTGCGCGATGCGGAACCCCAGCGTCCAACCTGCTCGATGCCCGGCGAAAGGGAAGAGGGGTAGGATTTGATGATCATGTCATAATCGTAATTGCTCGACCGCGCCTGGTACTGCGCATCGTCGACGGTACGGATCGACATCTCGACGCCGATCATCCTCAGCGTACGCTGATAGGTCATCGCCAGCTTTTCCTGGTCGGGCGTCTGGCTCATCACCTCGAACGTCAGCGGGCGGCCCTGGGCGTCGGACATCCTGCCGTTGCGGATCGCATAACCCGCCTTCCTGAGGAGCTCGACCGCCTGGCGCAGGACCTTGCGGTCCGCGCCCGATCCGTCGGTCTGCGGCAGGTGGTAGGTGCCGTCGAGAAGATCGTGCTCGATCCGGGCCTTGAGGTCGCCGAGCAGTTTGAGCTCGCGTTCGTCGGCCGGACCGGCAAGCGCGCTCAGCGGTGAATTCTGCCAGTAGCTCTGCGTTCGCGTATAGGCGTTCTCGAAGAGGTTGCGGTTCGCCCATTCGAAGTCGAAGGCAAGTGAAAGGCCGGCGCGGACATTGGCATCGGAGAAGATGGCTCGACGCGTGTTAAACACGAAGCCGAGCATGCCGCTTGGCAGCTGTGGCCGGAAGGTCTCCTTGCTGACGGCCTTGCTGCGTACCGCAGGGAAATCGTAGCCGCGAGCCCAGTGCGTCGGGCTGCCCTCCACGTAGACGTCGACGACGCCTTTCTTGAAGGCTTCGAACAGCGTGTTCTCCTGCAAAAAATACTCGACCGAGATGCGGTCGTAATTGTCGATCCCGACCTTGGAAGGAATATCCCGTCCCCAGTAGTCCGGGTTGCGTTGGTAGACGATCCGCTCTCCGGGCGCGACCGTCACGATCCGGTAGGGGCCGGACCCGATCGGCGTCTTCAGCGTCGACTGGTCGAAGGTCGCGGCATCGATGGCATGCTTGGGCAGGATCGGCGTCGAAGAGGCGATGATCAGCGGATACTCGCGATCCGCCTTCTCGTTGAAGGTAAAGCGGACGCTGTGATCGCCGATCTTCTCCATCGTCTTTACCGCGTCGAGGCGCTTCGAAAACGGCGTGCGGCCCTTGTCGCGCAGGATCTCGAACGAAAAGATCACGTCGTCCGGCGTCACAGGCTCGCCGTCCGACCAGCGCGCCTTCGGATTGAGGTTGAACTGGATGTAGCTGCGATCATCGTCCCATTCGACGCTTTCGGCGAGCAGGCCGTACAGCGTGAAAGGCTCGTTGGCGGACCGTACCATCAGCGTCTCGTAGATAAGGTTGCCGAAGGCCGGATCCCAGATGCCGCGTGCGGTGGTTCTGATGCTCTTGAGATTGAACGGGTTGAGGCTGTCGAAGGTGCCGACCACGCCGTAGCGAATGGCGCCACCCTTCTTCACCTCCGGATTGACGTAAGGGAAGTTGCGGTAGTCCGCCGGCAGGTCCGGGGCACCATGCATGGCGATCGCATGCACGGGTTCCGCCGCGACCGGCGCGGCGGCGAACCACACGGGAAGCAGAGCCGTCATGACAAAGAGAATGCGCCGCATGAGATCGTTCCCTGTAATCAACTGCCACCGATTCGCGCGGAAAATAGCCTATGGGCGGGACCGAGCCAAAGAAACTCTTCGGAAATCGAGACACGGGCCCCGGGAGGCGAAAAATGCGAAACAAAGGCTGGATATGGTGTTGGCGTCGATGTAACAGAGGGGCGTGACACGGGTCATTCAATTGCCTCATTTGAACGACAGGTGACAGGCAGTAGGACGACCGCAGGGACGGAGGGCATCTGCCCCGCCCAACGGATTTCAGGAGACGGATTTCGTGATGAAGCTCAAGGCAACCAAAATGATGCGGACGACCATGTCCGCCCTGGCTCTTTCGCTCGGCGCAGGCGCGCTGCCGGTTGCAGCCTTCGCACAAGATGCCGCCCCGGCGCAGGGTGCTCCCGGCGCTCCGCCGCTCGGCTGGTTCAAGACTTGCACCAAGCAGGACGACAGCGACCTCTGCGTCGTTCAGAACGTCATTCTCGCCCAGAACGGCCAGCTGATCACCGCCGTTGGCCTGATCACGGTCGAAGGCAAGGTCAACCGCAAGATCCTCCAGGTCTCGGTCCCGACCGCGCGTCTCGTCCAGCCGGGCGTGATGATGCAGATCGACGGCGGCAAGGGCCAGAAGCTCGATTACACCGTCTGCCTGCCTGACAAGTGCACGGCCGAAGTGCCGCTGACGGATCCGATGATCGCCAGCCTGAAGAAGGGCACGGACGTCGTGTTTACGTCGATCAACTTCCGTCGTGCACCGAACCCGATCAAGGTCTCGCTCGGTGGATTCACCGGCGCGTTCGACGGTCCGGCGATCACCCAGTCGCAGCTTGCCGAAAGCCAGCGCAGCCTCCAGGAAGGCATGCAGAAGAAGGCCGAAGAAGCGCGCAAGAAGCTTGAAGACGCCCAGTCTGCTGCCAAGCAGGGCCAGTAATCTTTAAGGACGGGCATTGCTCGTCCGTTCGGACCAAACAGAAAACGCCGGCCTCGAAGGCCGGCGTTTTTGTTTGGACGGGTATCGGATATCAGTGCGCCAGGATGACCTTCGGCTTCAGGACGCCGCTCGGCGCCTGGTCGAAGATCTGATAGACCTGAGGATTGCGGAGCGGCTGCTCGCTCTCGTCATGTTCGAGGTTCTGCTCGGAAACGTAAGCGACATATTCGCTGTCGTCGTTCTCCGCAAGCAGATGATAGAAGGGCTGATCCTTGCTCGGACGGATCTCCGGAGGAATAGCATTCCACCACTCCTCCGTGTTCGAAAACTCTGGATCGACATCGAAGACGACGCCACGGAAGGGAAATACCTTGTGGCGGACCACTTCTCCGATTGTGAATTTGGCGTTCCGCTGTTTCATGGTGCGATGTCCTTTCGTTCCCAATGTGGGAATAAAATTCTCCATCATCAAGAGACTAATGCGAAGACCCTGACATCGTTCCATATCGTGCTTTGGGACCCACTGGATCCGGGGCAAGGGAGAGACGAGGTCATTCCGTAGCCCGTGTCGGGACGGGGCGGGCGCGAAGCCCGCCGCGTCTCATGTCGTTGCCTCAGGCGGAGTAGTACATGTCGAATTCGACCGGGTGCGGCGTCATTTCGAAACGCATCACTTCGGCCATCTTCAGTTCGATGTACGCATCGATCTGATCGTCGTCGAACACGCCGCCGGCGGTCAGGAACTTGCGATCCTTGTCGAGGCAATCGAGTGCTTCACGCAGCGAACCGCACACTGTCGGGATCTTCTTCAACTCCTTCGGCGGCAGGTCGTAGAGGTCCTTGTCCATCGCCTTGCCGGGATGGATCTTGTTCTTGATGCCGTCCAGGCCGGCCATCAGCATGGCAGCAAAACCGAGATAGGGGTTTTGCGCCGGATCCGGGAACCGAACTTCGACGCGCTTGGCCTTCGGATTGGAGCCGAACGGAATACGGCAGGAAGCGGACCGGTTGCGGGCCGAGTAGGCGAGCAGGACCGGTGCCTCGTAGCCCGGAACCAGGCGCTTGTACGAGTTGGTCGTCGGGTTGGTGAAAGCGTTGATCGCCTTCGCATGCTTGATGATGCCGCCGATGTAGTAGAGGCAGCTTTCCGACAGGCCGGCATATTCGTCGCCGGCAAAGGTCGGCTTGCCATCCTTCCAGATCGACTGGTGCACGTGCATGCCCGAACCGTTGTCGCCGAACACCGGCTTCGGCATGAAGGTGGCCGTCTTGCCGTAGGCATTGGCGACCTGATGCACGACGTACTTGTAGATCTGCATCTTGTCGGCGTTGCGAACCAGGGTGTCGAACTTCACGCCGAGCTCGTGCTGTGCCGAGGCCACTTCGTGATGGTGCTTTTCCACCACGACGCCCATTTCGGAAAGGACCGTCAGCATTTCCGAGCGCATGTCCTGCAGGCTGTCGACCGGCGGAACCGGGAAATAGCCGCCCTTGACGCGCGGACGGTGGCCGAGATTGCCCGTCTCGTAGTCGGTGTCGTCATTCGAGGGAAGCTCGGACGAGTCGAGCTTGAAGCCGGTATTGTAGGGATCGGCCTTGTACTTGACGTCGTCGAACACGAAGAATTCCGGTTCCGGTCCGACGAACACGGTATCGCCGATGCCGGATGCCTTGAGATAGGCTTCCGCCTTCTTGGCCGTGCCGCGCGGGTCACGGTTATAGGCCTCGCCGGAGATCGGATCGAGAATGTCGCAGACGATCACCATGGTCGACTGTGCGAAGAAGGGATCCATATGGACCGTCGCCACATCGGGCATCAGCACCATGTCGGATTCGTTGATCGCCTTCCAGCCGCCGATGGAGGAGCCGTCGAACATCACGCCGTCGGCGAACATGTCTTCGTCCACGGCGGCGATGTCCATCGTGACATGCTGCAGCTTGCCCCGCGGGTCGGTAAAGCGAAGGTCCACGAACTTGACGTCGTTTTCCTTGATTTGTTTCATGATTTCGCTGGCGCTCGTCATATTGACCTTTCCTCGAATGTAAGATGACGATGAACCCGCGCTGCTGCGCGGGGTAGGGCGATCAGATCGCGTCGATACCCGTTTCTCCCGTACGGATGCGGATGACCTCCTCCACATTCGACACGAATATCTTGCCGTCCCCAATCCGTCCAGTCTGGGCGGCGTTGCGGATCGCTTCGATGACCGCCTCCGCGTTTTCGTCGGCCAGTACGACTTCGACTTTCACCTTCGGCAAAAAGTCGACCACATATTCGGCGCCCCTGTAGAGCTCCGTATGACCCTTCTGCCGGCCAAACCCCTTGGCCTCGGTCACGGTGATACCCTGCAGGCCGACCTCCTGTAGGGCCTCCTTCACCTCGTCGAGTTTGAAAGGCTTGATGATCGCTTCGATCTTTTTCATGAGAAAACCAACTCTCCGCTTCTCCCCAGATGCAGGCATGCGCCCACCCGGTCGTGTCGATGCAGTTATCGTGCCAAATCCCCGCACCAGTTTCAAAAGGATAATGCGGGCGGGCGCCGAATGTCGTGGAAATCGTACAGGAAATCGAGACGCGAAGGCTCACAAATTTTGTGCGCATGCTTGCAAATCGGCATAAATTTCAGTCGATCGATGACGTGAAGGCCGCCCGGCCAAAATGACATGACAAAATAAACGGCATTTGCCCAACGATTGATCTTTGGTGGTTGGGCGCAAACTGCTTGCCACGGCTGTGGCTTTTGCGTTCAATCGCGTCATGACGTTCAAGGCCGACAGACTGCTTCTGACTCCCGACGAAATGGCCACTGCGGATGCCGCATCGGCAGCCTCGGGCATACCCTCCTTCGATCTCATGTCGCGAGCCGGCTTGGCGGTGGCTGCAAGCGCCTTGCGGGCGTTCCCCTCCGCTCTCCGGTTGGTGGTGCTCTGCGGCCCGGGCAACAATGGCGGCGATGGCTATGTCGCGGCCGAGGCGCTCGACAAGGCCGGCGCCCCGGTTGCCGTTTTCAGGCTGGACGGCGTGCCGCTCAGGGGAGACGCTGCCGAGGCCGCAAGACGGCTCAACCTGCCTGTGTCGCCGCTGGAGCTATACCAGCCGCAAGCCGGTGACTTGGTGGTGGACGCGATCTTCGGCGCGGGGCTGACGCGCCCGGTCCCCGATGCAGTTGCGCAGGTCATCCACGCCGTTACTGAAGCACACCTACCCGTGCTTGCCGTCGACCTTCCGTCCGGCCTGTGCGGGCGCCGCGGCGTCGCGCTCGGAGCCGCCTTCCAGGCGGCGCGAACGGTCACCTTCATGGCCCGCAAGCCGGGCCATCTGCTTCTGCCGGGGCGGTCACTCTGTGGTGACGTCGAAGTCTTCGATATCGGCATTCCATGGCGGATCATCGCGACCAGCGCCGGAAAGCTGTCGGAAAACGCACCAGCCCTCTGGCGGGACAGCTTTCCGAGGGCGGATGCGGCAACCCACAAGTATCGGCGCGGCCATCTCGCTGTCTTCTCCGGCCCGGCGGGAAAAACCGGGGCGGCGCGCCTCGCTGCGATGGCCGGGCTGAAGCGTGGTGCAGGACTGGTGACGATCGCCTCGCCGAGCGATGCGATGGCCGTGAATGCCGGAGCCGTGACGGCGATCATGTTGCATGAGATCAATACAGACGCGGAACTGGAGGCCTGGCTGGCAAGCGCAAAGCTCGCCGCCTTCGTGCTCGGGCCCGGTTTCGGGATCGGTCACCGGGCACGCGACTTCGCGCTTGCCTTGAGCGATCGGCCGCTGGTGCTGGATGCCGACGGGATCACCTCGTTCAAGGCGGGTCCGCAGGAGCTTTTCGACGCCTTCGGCGCAGGCGAACCCCATCTCGTTCTCACGCCTCACGAAGGCGAGTTCGCGCGCCTATTTCCGGATATCAGCGCCGCCGAAAGCCTGAGCAAGGTGGACAAGGCAGTCGCCGCGGCCGAACGGGCGCATGCGGCGATCGTCTACAAGGGCGCCGATACGGTCATCGCTGCCCCGGATGGCCGCGCCGCGGTCAATACCAACGCGCCGCCCTGGCTTGCGACTGCCGGCTCTGGCGACGTTCTGGCCGGAATGATCGGCGCATTGCTGGCGCAGGGCATGCCGGCCTTCGAGGCAGCGGCCGCCGGTGTCTATCTGCATGGCGAGGCGGCAAGGGCAGCGGGCGAGGGGATGACGGCGGAGGATCTGGCCGCTCACGCCGGCATCGTGCTGACGGCTTAGCGTGCTCGGCTCCTACCGGCGGCTCTGGAGAAGGTCGTGCATGGCCATGGCGCCCTGCGGCGCATTGACCTTGCCCTCGTGGATGAAGAAGGCAAACACGTCGCGTGCCTTCGACATCGGCTTGTGTTTTGGGTCGACCAGCGGCAGGTCCTCCGTCACGCCACCCTCCGACCACTGCTCCAGCCGCCCCGCCCAGGCCTTCATGTCGTCTTCTGGATAGCATGTGGGAATGTCATCCGAGCCTTTCTGCAGGCGGGCATAGACGAAATCGGCAGTGACATCGGCGATCATCGGATAGTCGTGATGATCCGCGCAGACAGGCGCCACACCGTATTTCGCGATCAGCTGCACGAACTCAGGCACCTTGAAACTGTCGTGCCGCACTTCCACCACGTGGCGCAACGGCAATCCGTCCTGCTGCGAAGGCAGCAGACTCAGGAAGGCTTCGAAATCTTCCGGCTCGAATTTCTTGGTCGGTGCGAATTGCCAGAGGATCGGGCCCAGATGGTCTCCAAGCTCGACGATCCCCTGGCCGAGAAACCGCTCGATCGATTCCCCTGCCTCCGCAAGAACCTTGCGGTTGGTGGAGTATCTGCTTGCCTTCAGCGAAAACACGAAGCCATCGGGAACCTCGGACGCCCATTTGGCGAAAGTCTCCGGCTTCTGGGAGCTGTAATAGGTGCCGTTCACCTCGATGACGTCGAGCTTGCTCGCGGCGTATTCCAGCTGCTTCTTCTTGGTCAGCTTATCCGGATAGAACGAGCCTTCCCACGGCTCGAACGTCCAGCCGCCAATGCCTGTGCGGATCCTGCCCTTGCCTGTCATCGATACCCCCCTGTCCGAACCGCCTATTCTGCGGCTTCCGCCTTCTTGACCGGCCGCCGCTGCAGCAGTTCCTTGAGGAACTGGCCCGTATAGGACCGCTTCTCCTTGACGATCTGCTCCGGCGAACCGACGGCAACCACTTCGCCACCGCCTGTGCCGCCTTCAGGACCCACGTCGATGATCCAGTCTGCCGTCTTGATGACTTCCAGATTGTGCTCGATGACCACCACAGAATTTCCCTGGTTGACCAGCTCGTGCAGCATTTCCAGCAGCTTCGCCACGTCATGGAAATGCAGGCCGGTGGTCGGCTCGTCGAGGATGTAGAGGGTCCGCCCGGTCGACCGCTTGGACAATTCCTTGGCAAGCTTGACGCGCTGCGCTTCGCCCCCGGACAGGGTGTTGGCCTGCTGCCCGACCTTGATGTAGCCGAGCCCCACGTCGAACAGCCCCTGCAGCTTGTCGCGCACGGCAGGGACAGCCTGGAAGAACTCGACGCCTTCCTCGACGGTCATGTCGAGGACATCGGCGATCGACTTCGTCTTGAAGGTCACGTCCAGCGTTTCGCGATTGTAGCGCTTGCCGTGGCAGACGTCGCAGGTGACGTAGACGTCGGGGAGGAAGTGCATCTCGATCTTGATGACGCCGTCGCCCTGGCAGGCTTCGCAGCGCCCGCCCTTGACGTTGAACGAGAACCGTCCGGGCTGGTAGCCGCGCGCCTTGGCCTCCGGCAGGCCTGCGAACCAGTCGCGGATAGGGGTGAAGGCACCGGTATAGGTGGCCGGGTTGGAACGAGGCGTGCGTCCGATCGGCGACTGGTCGATGTCGATGACCTTGTCGATGTGCTCGAAGCCATCGATGCGGTCGTGCTCGGCGGGGATCTCGCGCGCCCCCATGACCCGGCGAGCCGCCGCCTTGTACAGCGTCTCGATCAGGAAGGTGGACTTGCCACCGCCTGAAACGCCGGTGACAGCGGTGAAGACCCCGAGCGGTACCGATGCCGTAACGTTTTTCAGATTGTTGCCGCGCGCACCGACAACCTTGATTTCCTTGCCCTTCTTCGGCTTGCGCCGTTCGTGCGGAACGGCCACGCCGAGTTCACCCGACAGGTACTTGCCGGTCAACGACTGCGGATTGGCCATGATCTGCGCCGGCGTGCCCTCGGCGACGACCGTGCCGCCGTGAATGCCGGCCGCCGGGCCGATATCGACCACGTAGTCGGCCGTCAGGATCGCGTCCTCGTCGTGCTCGACGACGATCACCGTGTTGCCGATGTCGCGCAGGTGCTTCAGCGTGTCCAGAAGGCGGGCATTGTCGCGCTGGTGCAGGCCGATCGACGGCTCGTCGAGCACATAGAGCACGCCCGTAAGGCCGGAGCCGATCTGCGAGGCGAGCCGGATGCGCTGGCTCTCGCCACCCGAGAGCGTCCCCGAATTGCGCGACAGGCTGAGATAATCGAGGCCGACGTCGTTGAGAAACTGCAGCCGCTCGCGGATCTCTTTCAAGATGCGCACGGCGATCTCGTTCTGCTTGGCGTTCAGATGCTGCGGCAGCACCTCGAACCAGTCGCGCGCGACCCGGATCGACATCTGCGTGACCTCGCCGATCTGCAGCGTATTGATCTTCACCGCAAGCGCTTCCGGCTTCAGGCGAAAGCCATTGCAGGCGGGGCAGGGTGCCGCCGACATGTAGCGCTCGATCTCCTCGCGCGCCCAGGCAGAATCGGTCTCCTTCCAGCGACGCTCGAGGTTGGGCACGATGCCTTCGAAGTTCTTGACCGTCTTGTAGGAGCGGGCGCCGTCCGCGTAGTTGAACTCGACCTTGTCGTCGGTACCCTGCAGGATGGCCTTCTGCGCCTCGGCCGAAAGCTCGTTCCACCGGCTCGAAAGCTTGAAGCCGAACACCTTGCCGAGACCCTCCAGGGTCTGGTTGTAGTACGGCGAGCTCGACTTGGCCCATGGCGCGATCGCACCGTCGCGCAGCGTGCGGGCGGGCTCCGGAACGATCAGGTTGACGTCCACTTTCTGCTGCGAGCCGAGGCCGTCGCAGGTCGGGCAGGCGCCGAAGGGATTGTTGAACGAGAAGAGCCGGGGCTCGATTTCCGGAATCGTGAAGCCCGACACCGGGCAGGCGAATTTTTCGGAAAACAGGACCCGCTCATGGGTCTCGTTGAGCGATTTGTTGGCGGATCCACCGGCAGAGGTTTCGTTGGCCGGCAGCGGCTTGTCCGCAAATTCGGCAACCGCCAGTCCGTCTGCCAGCTTCAGCGACGTCTCAAGGCTGTCCGCCAGTCGCGCGGCGATGTCGGCGCGCACCACCAGACGGTCGATGACGACGTCGATGTCGTGCTTGTACTTCTTGTCGAGCGCCGGAACGTCGGCGATTTCGTAGAACTGGCCATCCACCTTGACGCGCTGGAAGCCCTTCTTCATCAGCTCGGCGAGCTCCTTTTTGTACTCGCCCTTCCGGCCGCGGATCATCGGCGCCAGGATATAGAGGCGCGTGCCTTCCTCCAGTGCGAGCACACGGTCGACCATCTGGCTGACCGTCTGGCTCTCGATCGGCAGCCCGGTGGCGGGCGAATAGGGCACGCCGACACGCGCAAACAAAAGGCGCATGTAGTCGTAGATCTCGGTGACCGTGCCGACCGTCGACCGCGGATTGCGGGAGGTCGTCTTCTGCTCGATCGAGATTGCCGGCGAAAGACCATCGATCTGGTCCACATCGGGCTTCTGCATCATCTCGAGGAACTGCCGCGCATAGGCCGACAGGCTTTCGACGTAGCGCCGCTGGCCTTCCGCATAAATGGTGTCGAAGGCGAGCGACGACTTTCCCGAGCCCGACAGGCCGGTCATCACGATCAGCGAGTTGCGCGGCAGGTCGAGGTCGATGCCCTTCAAGTTATGCTCGCGCGCACCACGGATCGATATGGTTTTCAGTTCGCTCATCTTCATGCTCTTTGGGAGGATCGAAAGCCCTTATGTAGGGATTGATCGGCGCCTGTCGAGCCGAAACAGACCGGAAGCGTCGGCGGGCCTGATTCGGTTGACTCGAGTATAGGATCGAGCTAGAACAAATAAAGAACAAATTGCTTGTGGATTGAAGACCAGCTTGTGACCATTCCCGTGCGCGATGGGCTAGGATGGTTTGATGGTGAAGGGCCGCGGGACGCGGCAAGCAAAGGTGAGACTGATGGCTGGAAGCGTAAACAAGGTAATCCTGGTGGGCAATGTCGGCGCCGATCCGGAAATCCGCCGGACGCAGGACGGCCGGCCGATCGCCAATCTGCGGATCGCGACTTCTGAGAACTGGCGCGACAAGAATTCCGGTGAACGTCGCGAAAAGACGGAATGGCACACGGTCGTCGTCTTCAACGAGGGCCTCTGCAAGGTCGTCGAACAGTATATCAAAAAGGGCGCCAAGCTCTATATCGAAGGCGCGCTGCAGACCCGCAAGTGGCAGGACCAGAGCGGCAACGACCGTTATTCGACGGAAATCGTGCTGCAGGGTTTCAATTCGACGCTGACCATGCTTGACGGGCGCGGCGAAGGCGGCGGTGACCGCGGCAGCTTCGGCGGCGGCCGTGGCGGCAGCAGCGAATTCGGCGGCGGCGGTGACGATTTCGGCGGTGGTGGCGACTACGAACGCCGGCCGTCCAGCGGTTCCAGCCGCGGTGGTCAGTCCGGGGCTGCGTCGGGCGGCCAATCCGGCGGGAATTTCTCGCGCGATCTCGACGACGACATTCCCTTCTGATCCGTAGATCGACGCTTAACGCATCTGCTAGCCGCGGAACGGTCATGCCGGTCCGCGGCTTTTTTGCGTCTTTCGCGGTCTTGAAATCTTGAGGCCTCGGACGACGTGCTAGAAAGGCCCCTGCGCGGAACGGGGGATTGGCGCCGTCTGCGGCACATCTATGCGCGCCGGGCCCGTTTATGAGCGATGCCAAAAACAGCAAATTCTCGTGAACTACTGATCATCCGGCTCCTGCGCTCTATCTCGGTCTCATGCGGCGTTCAGCGCCAGCAATTTCTGCCGAAGACAGCAGCAATGATGAGGTTGATCCTAAAATGCAGAGCCTGACCCAACTTGAAATCTCGCGCCGAGACCTACTTGTCTCGTCAGCCGCGACCGTCGCGGTGACAGGAGTCGCCGGGCAAGCGGCGGCACAGCCCGCAGGAAAAGCCATGAATTTGACGACCAAGCTATCCTTCACCGTCAACGGCGAGAAACGCGATCTCGACGTCGACAATCGCACAAGCCTGCTCGACGCCCTGAGGGAACATCTTCATCTCACCGGCACCAAGAAGGGCTGCGACCACGGCCAGTGCGGTGCCTGTACTGTCGTGGTGGATGGCCGTCGCATCAATTCCTGCCTGTCGCTCGCCGTCATGCACGAGGGCGACGAGATCACCACCATCGAAGGCATCGGCCAACCCGGCAACCTGCATCCTATGCAGGCCGCCTTCGTCAAGCACGACGGCTTCCAGTGCGGCTACTGCACGCCCGGCCAGATCTGTTCCTCCTTGGCGGTGCTGGAGGAGATCAAGGCGAATATTCCCAGCCACGTCACCGGCGATCTCAATGCCCAGGCACAGCTGACGCAGACGGAAATCCGCGAGCGCATGAGCGGAAATATCTGTCGCTGCGGTGCCTACTCCAACATTGTCGACGCCATTTCGGAAGTTGCGGGGATCAAAGCATGAGAGCCTTTACCTACGAACGCGCGGCCTCGGTCGAAGCTGCGGCCAAGGCCGTTGCCTCCAACACTGAAGCCAAATTCATCGCCGGCGGCACGAACCTTCTCGACCTCATGAAGCTGCAGGTCGAAACGCCGACCCATCTGGTCGATGTGAACGGCCTTGGTCTGGACGAGATCCAGTCGACACCGGAAGGCGGCCTGCGCATCGGTGCACTGGTGCGCAATACGGACCTTGCCGCCAATCAGGTGGTGCGCCGCGATTACGGCCTGCTTGCGCGCGCGCTGCTCGCCGGCGCATCCGGCCAGCTTCGCAACAAGGCAACGACGGCCGGCAACCTCCTGCAGCGGACGCGCTGTCCTTATTTCTACGACACCAACCAGCCCTGCAACAAACGCCAGCCCGGCAGCGGCTGCTCGGCGATCGGCGGCATCAGCCGCCAGCTTGCGGTGGTCGGGGCAAGCGATGCCTGTATTGCCACCCATCCGGGTGACATGGCCATTGCCATGCGGGCACTGGACGCCGTGGTCGAGACCGTCAAGCCCGACGGCAGCAGGAACGCCATCCCGATCGCAAACTTCCATCGCCTGCCGGGCGACGAGCCGCAGTTCGACACGGTCCTGGAACGCGGAGAGTTCATCACCTCCGTCGTCCTGCCGGCACCGATCGGCGGCAAGCACATCTACCGCAAGGTGAGGGACCGCGCATCCTATGCGTTTGCCCTGGTCTCTGTCGGCGCCGTGATCCAGCCGGACGGCACCGGACGTGTGGCGGTCGGTGGCATTGCGCCAAGGCCCTGGCGGGTCGAAGCCGCAGAGGCGCTCCTGCCGAAAGGCGCTCGTGCGACGGCTGCCGCCCTCCTGGCGGATGCCCGTCCGACCGAGCAGAACCGATACAAGGTGGATCTCGTCGAGCGCACGATTGGCGCCGTGATCACCGAAGCAAGGGGTTGAGCGATGAAGTTCGATAAGCCAGCGACCACCAACCCGATCGACCAGATGAAGGTGGTGGGCCAGCCCATCCATCGGATCGACGGCGAGCTGAAGACGACGGGCCGCGCCATGTATGCTTACGAGTGGAACGATGCGAAGCAGGCCTACGCCTATGGCTATCCGGTTGGCGCCGCGATCGCCAAGGGCCGCATCCGGTCAATGGACGTCTCCGCCGCAAAGAAGGCGCCCGGCGTGCTTGCCGTCGTCACGACGCTCGACGTCGGACAGCGCGAGAAGGGCAAGTTCAACACGGCAAAGCTGTTCGGCGGTGACGAAGTGCAGCACTACCACCAGGCGATTGCCGTCGTGGTGGCCGAGACCTTCGAACAGGCCCGTGCGGCAGCAGATCTCGTCAAGGTCGATTACGCTGAGGAAAAGGGCGTCTACGATCTCAAGGAAGCGATGAAGTCGGCCGTCAAGCCGGACGAAAAGCAGGAGCCGGATTCCGGCCTCGGTAATTTCGACGGTGCGTTCGCCGCTGCGTCCGTATCCATCGACGAGACCTACACGACGCCGGACCAGAGCCATGCGATGATGGAGCCGCATGCCTCGATCGCCGCCTGGAACGGCGACGAGCTGACCGTCTGGTCGTCGAGCCAGATGATCGACTGGTGGCGCTCTGACCTCGCGACGACTCTCGGCGTCGACAAGGAAAAGATCCACCTGATGTCGCCATTCATCGGCGGCGGCTTCGGCGGCAAGCTGTTCCTGCGCGCCGATGCGGTTCTTGCCGCATTCGCCGCCAGGGAGACCAAGCGTCCGGTCAAGGTGGCGCTGCCGCGCCCGTTCATCATGAACAATACCACCCATCGTCCAGCCACCATCCAGCGCATCCGCATCGGTGCGGATCGGGACGGCAAGATCACCGCGATCGGCCATGAAAGCTGGTCGGGGGATCAGCCGGGTGGACAGCTGGAGACAGCCGTCAACCAGACCAGGCTGCTCTATGCCGGTGCGAACCGGATGACGGCCATGCGGCTTGCCACTCTGAACCTGCCGGAAGGCAACGCCATGCGTGCGCCGGGCGAGGCACCCGGTCTGATGGCGCTGGAAATCGCCATCGACGAGATGGCCGAAAAGCTCGGCATGGACCCTGTTCAGTTCCGGATCGTCAACGATACGCAGGTGGACCCGGAAAAGCCCGAGCGTCCGTACTCCCACCGCGACCTGATGGGGTGCCTGAAGACGGGAGCCGATCGTTTCGGCTGGAGCGGCCGTGGCCGTCCGGGCGCGCGTCGCGACGGCAACTGGCTGATTGGCATGGGCGTCGCGGCGGCCTTCCGCAACAACATGGTCCTGCCTTCGGGCGCCCGCGTGCGGCTCGGCAGCGACGGGGTCGTGACGGTCGAGACCGACATGACCGACATCGGCACCGGCAGCTACACGATCATCGCGCAGACGGCAGCCGAGATGATGGGGCTCGGCGTCGACAAGGTTGCCGTGCTTCTGGGCGATTCGCGCTTTCCGGTCTCGGCCGGGTCGGGCGGCCAGTTCGGTGCCAACTCCTCGACTTCCGGCGTCTATGCCGCTTGCGTCAAGCTGCGCGAGGCGGTTGCCCAGAAGCTCGGCTTCAATTCGCAGGACGTGGTCTTCGAGGACGGCAAGGTGCGCTCCGGAAACCGCTCGGTTCCATTGGCGGAAGCGGCCGGCCCGGAGGGCTTGGTCGGCGAAGACACGATGGAATGGGGCGATCTCGACAAGACCCACCAGCAGTCGACGTTCGGCGCCCATTTTGTCGAAGTCGGTGTCGATGTCGCGACCGGCGAGAGCCGCATTCGCCGCATGCTGGCGGTCTGTGCCGCCGGCCGCATCCTCAACCCGATCACGGCGCGCAGCCAGGTGATCGGCGCCATGACCATGGGGGCGGGCGGTGCCCTGTCGGAAGAACTTGCCGTCGACACCCGTCGCGGCTTCTTCGTCAACCATGATCTTGCCGGCTACGAGGTCCCGGTCCACGCCGATATTCCCCACCAGGAGGTGATCTTCATGGACGAGACCGACCCGATGTCCTCGCCGATGAAGGCAAAGGGCGTCGGCGAGCTCGGCCTGTGCGGCGTGTCCGCGGCGATCGCCAACGCGATCTTCAACGCCACCGGCATTCGCGTGCGTCATTACCCGGTGACGCTCGACAAGCTGATAGGCGGTCTGCCGGACGTCGCCTGATTTTCGGTTGCGGCCTTTCGGGCCGTAATCCCGCATAGGAAACAAGGGCCGGCATACACTGTATGCCGGCCCTTTTTCGTTCTCTTGAGATGCAGGGACGTCGCTCTAGATGTCTGCCGACGCATCAACGAAAGACGAGTTCATGAAGCCCACCATCATCTGCCTGATGATCACCTCGCCCGACGGCAGCCTGCATCCCAGCCGCTGGACGAAAAGCCCGGACGGAAGCCGCGCCGATTGGTCGGCGCTCTACGAGAAAGTGCACGCCACCCATGGCGGTGATGGTTGGATGGTCGGCCGGGTGACGATGGCCGAGATCTCGAAGGCGCAGGCGCATCCGCCGGCTGAACCCGGCAAGGTCTCGCGCTCTACCCATTTCGCCAATCGGCAGGCAAAAAGCTTTGCCATTGCGCTCGATCGCTCCGGCAGGCTGCATTTTAACAGTGGCGAACTCTATGGCGATCACGTCGTCGTCCTTTTGGGCCGAGACGTGCCCGACCAGCACCTCGCGGAGCTTGCGGGTGACGGCGTCTCCTACATCGTCTCGGAGACCGACGAGATGGACATCGGCGCGATGCTCGAGATCCTCAACGCGGAACTGGGCATCAAGCAGATCCTGCTCGAAGGCGGGGCAGGGGTAAACGGATCGCTTCTCGCAGCAGGGCTGGTCGACGAGCTGAGCTTAGTCATCGCACCGGCGCTCGAGGCACGAAAGAACAGCGACCGGGTCGTCGAATTCGGCGAGGAGGGACTGGCGGGCAGGGTGGAGCTATCCCTGATCGCCTGCGAGCCTCTCGACCACGGTGCGGTTCACCTGCGCTACAAGGTCATGAAGCCCTGATCCCTGTTTGACACTTTCGTGCTGGCTAACCCACGCCAGCCTCCGCCTAGAAATTGAAGGCGGAGCGGATGCCGTCGACGACGAACTGCACCGACAATGCGGCGAGGATGACGCCGAGCAGGCGCGTCAGGATCGCCCGGCCCGTCATGCCGAGAAAGCGGTCGAGGCGTTCTGCGATCAGCAGCGTGACGTAGAGGCCGAGCATGATCAGCCCGATCACGGCAATCAGCAGGGCGCGATCGGCCGCGCTGGTGAACGTGCCGGCGAGAAGCATGGTGGCGGAGATCGCGCCGGGCCCGGCGATCAGCGGCAGAGCGAGCGGGAACACGGCGATATTGCGGATGTGGTCGATGGTGATTGCCATTTGGGACGTCCGTTCCTTGCGCTCCTGACGCTTCTCGAAGACCATCTCGAACGAGATCCAGAAGAGGAGCATGCCGCCGGCAATCCGGAACGCGCCGATCGAGATGCCGAGCAACCCGAGAACCCCGGAGCCGAACAGGGCAAAAGTCGCAAGGATGCCGAACGCGATCATCGATCCACGGGCCGCCACTTCGCGACGCTGCACGGCCGTCATTCCGACGGTCAGTCCGAGAAACACCGGTGCCAGTCCCGGTGGATCGAGAGTGACCAGCAGCGTGGTCAAAGCGTTGACCAACATATCGGGTGTTGCCATATCGTCTCCTGTCGGCTCGCAGCGCTTGCGGTTGCTGGCGGGGATTGTTAGGACAGGCGGCGGACGAAGAAAAGCACCCTGTCGGGCTTCTGCACCGGGCTGCCGCCGTGCAGCCTTTGCAAGAGCGGCAAAAGCTGTTCAAAACCCCCGCGGAAATTGGCACCTCCGATGAGTTTCCGCTATAAAAATCCGACTGATTCCGAACAAAGATCGTGATCCGATTTGACTGAGCAAAGCACACCCGGCGGCGGAAAGCTGCCTCCTGGCATCGAACCCATTTCCATCATGGAAGAGATGCAGCGGTCCTACCTCGATTACGCCATGAGCGTTATCGTCAGCCGCGCTCTTCCGGATGTCCGCGACGGCTTGAAGCCGGTTCACCGCCGCATCCTGTTCGGCATGTCCGAGCTCGGCATCGACTGGAACAAGAAATACGTCAAATGCGCCCGCGTGACCGGTGACGTGATGGGTAAATACCATCCGCACGGCAACTCCGCGATCTACGACGCACTGGCGCGTATGGCTCAGGACTGGTCGCTGCGGCTGCCGCTGATCGACGGCCAGGGCAATTTCGGCTCGATCGATGGCGATCCGCCGGCTGCCGAACGGTATACCGAGTGCCGTCTCGAGAAGGCTGCTCATTCGCTGCTCGACGACCTCGATAAGGAAACCGTCGACTTTCGCGACAACTACGACGGCACTCTCTCGGAACCGGTCGTGCTGCCGGCCAAATTTCCGAACCTGCTGGTCAACGGCGCGGGCGGCATCGCCGTCGGCATGGCCACCAACATTCCGCCGCACAATCTCGTCGAAGTCATCAACGGCTGCATCGCTCTCCTTGAAAATCCGGAGATCGAGCTCGGCGCGCTGATGGAGATCATTCCTGGTCCCGATTTCCCGACCGGCGCATTGATCCTCGGTCGTTCAGGTATCCGCTCTGCCTACGAAACCGGGCGCGGCTCGGTGCTGATGCGCGGCCGCGCTGTTATCGAACCGATGCGCGGCGACCGCGAGCAGATCATCATCACCGAAGTTCCCTACCAGGTGAACAAGGCGGCGATGGTCGAGAAGATCGGCGAACTGGTGCGCGAAAAGCGCATCGAAGGCATTTCCGATCTCCGCGACGAGTCCGACCGTCAGGGGTACCGCGTTGTGGTCGAGCTGAAGCGCGACGCCAATGCCGAGGTCATCCTCAACCAGCTCTATCGTTACACGCCGCTGCAGACCTCCTTCGGCTGCAACATGGTGGCGCTGAACGGCGGCAAGCCGGAACAGCTGACGCTGCTCGATATGCTGCGCGCCTTTGTCGCCTTCCGCGAGGAGGTCGTCAGCCGCCGCACCAAATACCTGCTGCGCAAGGCCCGCGAGCGCGCTCACGTTTTGGTCGGTCTCGCGATTGCCGTTGCCAACATCGATGAGATCATCGCTCTGATCCGCCGCGCGCCGGATCCGGCCACGGCCCGCGAGCAGTTGATGACGCGCCGCTGGCCGGCCCATGACGTCGAGCCGCTGATCCGTCTGATTGACGATCCCCGCCACAGGATCAACGAAGACGGCACCTATAACCTGTCCGAGGAACAGGCCCGCGCGATCCTCGAATTGCGCCTTGCCCGTCTGACCGCTCTCGGCCGCGACGAAATCGCCGACGAGCTGAACAAAATCGGCGCCGAGATCAGCGACTATCTCGATATCCTTTCGTCGCGCGTGCGCATCCAGCAGATCGTCAAAGACGAACTGGCGAGCGTGCGCGACGAATTCGGAACACCCCGCCGGACGGAAATCCTCGAAGGCGGCCTCGAGATGGACGATGAGGATCTCATCGCCCGCGAAGACATGGTCGTGACCGTATCGCATCTCGGCTATATCAAGCGCGTGCCGCTGACCACCTATCGCGCCCAGCGTCGCGGTGGCAAGGGCCGCTCCGGCATGGCTACGCGCGACGAGGACTTCGTCAACCGTCTGTTCGTCGCCAACACCCACACGCCGGTTCTGTTCTTCTCCTCGCGTGGCATTGTCTACAAGGAGAAGGTCTGGCGCCTGCCGATCGGCACGCCGCAATCGCGCGGCAAGGCTCTGATCAACATGCTGCCGCTCGAAAAGGGCGAACGTATCACCACGATCATGCCGCTGCCCGAGGACGAGACGAGCTGGGAAAACCTCGACGTGATGTTCTCGACCACGCGCGGCACGGTTCGCCGCAACAAGCTGTCGGACTTCGTCCAGGTCAACCGCAACGGCAAGATCGCCATGAAGCTCGAGGAAGAGGGCGACGAAATCCTCTCGGTCGAGACCTGCCAGCCGCCGAATGCCGATCTTGGCATGCAGGGCGACGACGTCCTGCTGACGACGGCGCTGGGCCAGGCGATCCGCTTCCCGATCGACGACGTCCGCGTGTTTGCTGGCCGCAACTCGATCGGCGTGCGCGGCATCACCATGGCCGACGGCGACCGAATCATCTCGATGACGATTGTCAACCATGTCGACGCCGAGCCGTGGGAACGCGCTGCCTACCTGAAGCGCGCTGCCAACGACCGGCGCCTGGCCACCGGCGAGGCTGAAGAAGTGGTCCTGGTCGGCGAAGAGGTTGTCGAAGAAGGACAGCTCAGCGACGAGCGCTACGAAGAGCTGAAGGCGCGCGAGCAGTTCGTCCTGACAGTGTCCGAAAAAGGCTTCGGCAAGCGCTCTTCCTCCTACGACTTCCGTATCTCCGGCCGAGGTGGCAAGGGCATCCGCGCCACCGACACGTCGAAGACCGCAGAAATCGGTGAACTGGTCGCAGCCTTCCCAGTCGACGAGCGCGACCAGATCATGCTGGTGTCGGACGGCGGTCAGCTCATCCGCGTACCGGTCAACGGCATTCGCTTTGCCAGCCGTGCCACCAAGGGTGTCACGATCTTCTCGACCGCGAAGGACGAAAAGGTGGTATCAGTAGAACGCCTCAGCGAGCCTGAAGACGAAGAGGGCGCCGAAGCCTTGCCAGAGGAGATCGGCGGCACATCGGCGGATCTCGGCGCGGCTCCGGCTGATGGTGAGACGCCGCCGGCTGAAGAGGCCCCGGGAGATGATGCGGCTGACTGAGCCGCGTCATTCATTGAAAGACAGAAGCAAAAGGCCGGAGAACATGTTCTCCGGCCTTTTGCGTTAATGACCATCTGCGGACGGTCGACTGACTGAAATTGGTTAGAAGGCACTGTGGCGACGCGCGAAATCTTCCATGTCGGCGCGTTCACGCCGAAGCTCGGAGATTGTGGAGGCCACGGATGCCACGAACATGGTGCTGATAAGTCCTGCAAGTACAGTCAACGTCACGAACATGGTCATCCTTTCTAGCCCATGGTACGCCTCAATAGTAGGAAAGGTCGCTGTATCGACCGGTGACCTGAGGGTACTTCATATTATTGAAGTCGGATTTGCCTTGATAAAGGGTCACTGTTGCCGTCAGCATTACAGCGATCATTGCCGTCCACACCAAGTTGATCATCGTGATCTTGTCTGGGCGGACCGTTTTCCTTCTCGCGATCATCTCCGTTTATCCTTCTGTTTGCCTGAACGCTCATACGGCGCACAGGTTCCACCGCATTTTGAGCAGAACTTAGCTGAACGGCTCTGAAGCGTCCTTGAATGACGCGTTCATCTGGCGTTCAGATTCCGGTAACTTCTTCGTCGACCGGACCGAAGACAAAAATGATGGCGTCGATCAGAAGAGCGCCAAACACAGCGCCTACGATCAAGAGAACCAGCATTTCCATCCTCCACTTAAGCCGGAAGCCCGTTGCTTCCGTTTCGATCATCAGTAAAGCATGGGCCGACTGAAACTCCCTTGAACGGGGCATTCATCCTCGGTTCACACCCTGCGACGGCTTGCGGGCAGGGCCGGACCATGACAAAAGGCGCAGAACCGATCCAATCTGGCCACGGCATGACGACAGCTTTCTATCCCGGCTCCTTCGATCCCATGACCCGCGGTCATCTGGACGTCCTCGTCCAGGCGCTGACCGTCGCCTCGACCGTGATTGTCGGGATCGGCGTTCATCCGGGCAAGACGCCGATGTTCAGCTTTGGGGAGCGCGCGGAGATGATCCGCGCCTCGCTGTCGGAAATATTGCCGGAAAAGGCATCCGCGATTTCCGTGGTCTCGTTCGACAGGCTCGTCGTCGACGCTGCACGCGCCAACGGCGCCGCACTGCTCATCCGCGGCCTCAGGGATGGTACCGATCTCGACTACGAGATGCAGATGGCGGGCATGAACAGGCAGATGGCGCCGGATATCCAGACGGTGTTTCTGCCGGCAGGCACGGCCTCACGGCCCATTACAGCCACATTGGTCCGGCAAATCGCCGCCATGGGAGGCGATGTCAGCGCCTTCGTACCGACGGCGGTTTTGCACGCGCTGGCCGCCAAGTTGAAACGCTGAACATATTTGCCAAAACGGGAGACTTGAATGAGACTGTTTCGTCTAGCCTTTGCAGGCATGATCGCACTTGCGGCCCTTGCCATGCCGGCCGCCGCAGCCACTGACGACTTTCTGACCATCCAGCTCAAGGACGGGCCCGTCGTCATCCAGCTGATGCCGGACATCGCACCCAAGCACGTGGCGCAGGTCAAGGCGCTTGCAGCCAAGGGCGCCTACGACAACGTCGTCTTCCACCGGGTGATCAGCGGCTTCATGGCCCAGACCGGCGACGTGCAGTACGGCAAGCAGGGCAGCCCCAGCTTCAGCGCCGCGCGCGCCGGCACGGGTGGCTCGGATCTCCCCAATCTGCCCGCCGAATTTTCAAAGACGCCGTTCGAACGCGGCACGGTCGGCATGGCCCGCTCGCAGAGCCCGAACTCCGCCAACTCGCAGTTCTTCATCATGTTCGGCGAGGGATCCTTCCTCAACGGCCAGTACACGGTGATCGGCAAGGTCGTCTCCGGCATGGATCTTGTGGACAAGATCAAGCGCGGCGAAGGCGGCAATGGCGAAGTGACCAATCCCGACAAGATGATCAAGGTCACCGTCGGCAAGAAATAACCAGCAGTCGGGCGGACGCCAGACAGGAAACAACAAGGAGAAGACAGATGGCCGAGATCAAGGATCCGGAAAACACCCTCATCATGGAAACCACCAAGGGCAAGGTCGTGATCTCGCTGATGCCTGATCTGGCACCGGGCCACGTGGCACGCATCAAGGAACTCGCACGCGAGAATGCCTATGACGGCGTCGTCTTCCATCGCGTCATTCCCGACTTCATGGCCCAGACGGGCGACGTAAAGTTCGGCAAGAAGGGCGGCGCAAGCTTCGACCCCGGTCGTGCAGGCATGGGCGGTTCCGACAAGCCGGATCTCAAGGCCGAATTTTCGGCGGTCCCGCACGTTCGCGGCACCTGCTCCATGGCCCGTTCGCAGAGCCCGAACTCTGCAAATTCGCAGTTCTTCATCTGCTTCACGGATTCTCCCTGGCTCAACAAGCAGTACACGGTCTGGGGCCAGGTCGTTGAAGGCATGGAAACGATCGACCAGATCAAGAAGGGCGAGCCCGTTCAGGATCCCGACTCGATCCTCTCGGTTCGCGTTGCAGCAGACGTCTGATCTGGACTAAACCCGATAGCCCGCTCCGTCGTGACGTCGGGGCGGGTTTTTGCATTCTCAGGAAGACCATGCGCGTAGACCTGTTCGATTTCGATCTGCCCGAGGAAAACATCGCGTTGCGGCCAGCCGATCCGCGCGACAGCGCGCGCCTGCTCGTGGTCGATCCCGATGGCGAGGCATTGCTGGAAGACCGTCGCGTCTCCGATCTGCCGTCCTTCCTGCGGGCGGGCGACGCCCTGGTCTTCAACGATACGAAAGTCATTCCGGCACAGCTTGAAGGCCTGCGGCGGCGGGAAGGGGCGGGTGTCCAGCCGGTCTCGGCGACGCTGCACATGCGCATGGCGCCGGACGTCTGGAAGGCCTTTGCCAAGCCCGGCAAGCGCATCAAGCCCGGCGACCGGATCGAGTTCGGGCACGAAGGCAATGCTTGCCTCTCCGGTTCGCTGGCGGCGACTGTCGAGGAGAAGGCCGAGGGCGGCGAGGTCACGCTTCGCTTCGATCTCTCCGGACCGGCGCTGGACGAGGCGATCATGGCGGTCGGGCATATTCCGCTGCCGCCCTATATCGCTGCCAAGCGCCCGGAAGACGACAAGGACCGGCAGGACTACCAAACCATCTATGCCCGCGAGGAGGGGGCCGTGGCGGCGCCGACCGCGGGGCTGCATTTTACCCCCGATCTGTTCGCGGCGCTCGACGCTGCGGGGATCGAGCGGCATTTCGTGACGCTGCATGTGGGCGCCGGCACCTTCCTTCCGGTCAAGGCCGACGATACGGCCGACCACAAGATGCATCAGGAGATCGGTCACGTGAGCGCCGCCACCGCACAGCGCCTGAATGCGGTGCGGGCGAGGGGCGGGCGCATTGTCTCCGTCGGCACCACGTCGCTCCGTCTGCTCGAGAGCGCTGCCGCCGAGGACGGGTCGATTGATGCCTGGAGCGGTCCCACCGGTATCTTCATCACGCCGGGCTACCGTTTCAAGGCGGTAGACGTGCTGATGACGAACTTCCATCTGCCCAAGTCGACGCTGTTCATGCTGGTTTCCGCCTTCAGCGGCATGGAGACCATGCGCGCAGCCTATTCACACGCGATTTCCACGGGATATCGCTTCTATTCCTATGGCGATTCCAGCCTGCTGTTTCGGAAAGACCGATGACGGACACCTTTCAGTTCACCCTCAAGGCAACCGATGGCGCCGCCCGCCTCGGCGAAGTCTCCATGCCGCGCGGCACGATCCGCACGCCGGCCTTCATGCCGGTCGGCACCGTAGGCACCGTCAAGGCCATGTATCTCGACCAGGTCCGCGAGACGGGTGCCGATATCATCCTCGGCAACACCTACCACCTGATGCTGCGCCCGGGTGCCGAGCGTGTCGCACGGCTTGGCGGGCTGCACAACCTGATCCGCTGGCCGCACCCGATCCTGACCGACAGCGGTGGCTTCCAGGTCATGTCGCTTTCCGGCCTGCGCAAGCTCGACGAGCAGGGCGTGACCTTCAAGAGCCATGTGGATGGCAGTCTGCATCACATGTCGCCCGAGCGGTCGATCGAGATCCAGGGCCTGCTCGGCTCCGACATCCAGATGCAGCTGGACGAGTGCATCGCTCTGCCGGCGGAGCCGAAGGAAATCGAGCGTGCGATGGAACTGTCGCTCCGCTGGGCCGAACGCTGCCGCGTCGCCTTTGGGGATCAGCCGGGCAAGGCGATGTTCGGCATCGTCCAGGGAGGCGACCAGCCGGACCTGCGCATCCGCTCGGCAGAGGGCCTGCGGGACCTCGATCTCAAGGGCTACGCTGTCGGCGGCCTCGCGGTCGGCGAACCGCAGGATGTGATGCTGAAGATGCTGGAAGAAACGCTTCCCGTGCTGCCGACTGAAAAGCCCCGCTATCTGATGGGTGTCGGAACCCCGGACGACATCCTGAAATCCGTGGCCCGCGGCATCGACATGTTCGACTGCGTCATGCCGACCCGCGCCGGGCGCCATGGCCTGGCCTTCACCCGCCGCGGCAAGGTCAACATCCGCAATGCCCGGCACGCCGAGGATCTTCGCCCGCTGGACGAGCAATCAAGCTGCCCCGCGACACGCGACTATTCGCGCGCCTACCTCCACCACCTCGTCCGCGCCGATGAGGCTTTGGCCGGGATGCTGTTGTCGTGGAACAACCTTTCCTACTATCAGGACCTGATGAAGGGAATTCGTGAGGCGATTGCGGCCGGACGCTTCCCGGAGTTCTATGCGCAGACGCAGGAAGCCTGGGCAAAGGGCGATATCGAGCGGGTGTGACGAGGACCGGTTACCTTGGGGGCCGGGCGGTCAGATCCCCTGGCTTGCGGTGTTGCGCACCATGCGCACGCCGTTGACCTTGTAGCTTCCGTCTTCCATCAGCCGCATCTCGTAGATGGCCGTCCAGTCGGCACCCTGCTTGGAGTTGATCAGCACTTCCTGAAGCACCACTTCGCCGGCGCCGATCTGCTTGGATCGGCCGAAGGCGTAGGTGCCCGCATGGTAGACCGGCTCGTACTCCTTCTGAACCATCGTCAGGAAACGGCCCTTGTCCGGGTAGAGGCTCTGGATGGCGGGCGAGGCGAGGGCATAGGCCGCATCGGCATCGCCCTCGATCAGCGCCTTGATCTGGCTTGCGATTACCGCCTGCGCCGCGACGACCGGTTCCTGCGCCACAGCGGCGGCGGGCATGAGCGACAGCAGGCACAGGAAAAGCGCAAGAAATCGGGCCAGCATTGACGTTCTCCGGGTGACAGATCTGCAAAGGCTAGCGCTTTTCCTGACGCTGGAAAGGAGAGGTGTGCAAATATTTTCCTGATCGATGCAACTGCTACCACCCAGGGCCAAAGCCGACTTGCCCCCGACATACGCCGCTGTCACCAATGCCGCATCAGCCTTGATTCGCGGACGATCCTTTTCATGACGATCCTTTTGCCTCCGGCATTGCTATATTTCAGCAATGCAATCCTCTTCGTGTCGCTCTTCACACGGCTGCCGGCGATCCAGATGTCACTGGGCGTCGACAAGGCGGTACTTGGTCTTGCCTTGCTCAGCGCTCCCGTCGGCACCTTTCTGGCGCTTCCGGTGGCCGGTCGCATCACCGATCGGCTGACACCACGGCTGACGGCGGTCCTGATGCTTGCGGCGTGCGCGCTAATTAGCCCGCTTCTGACGATACTACCGCTGGCCGGCTTTGCCTTCTGCTTCTTCCTGTTCGGGTTTTTCCGGACGATTTTCGACGTTGCCGCCAACATGATCTCGGCCGGCATCGAGCAAAAGACTGGAACCAAGGTCCTGGCGCGAAGTCACGGTTTCTGGTCGATCGGCCTGCTGGTCGGTTCGCTCTGCTCCGGCTTTCTGGCGGAAAGGGCTGTCGGCCCCTTCGAACAGCAATCGATTGCCGCCGGACTGGTCGTCGCAGCCTGTGTCTGCGTCTTCTTCGTCACGCCGGCGGGCGGTCGCGCTCGCGCACCGGCCGGCGAAAGGCGTTCCGCCTATGTCCTGCCGGATCGGACGATCCTGATGATCTGCATCATGGTCTTCGGCCTCTGCATTGTCGAAGGCGCGGTCTATGACTGGGGTATCTTCTTTCTCCGGGAACAGCTTGGAGCGGATCCGGCAGAAGCCGGCATGCTCTACGCGGCCTTTACCGTCGGCATGGGCGTGATGCGGCTGGCCGGAGACAAGCTGCGCGACGTTGCCGGGTCCGTACTGCTGGTCCGGGCCTCCGCCGCGATGGTCGCCGTCGGCATCCTGCTGCTGGTCGTCACACCCGGCTTCGCCTGGGGAGGGCTCTTCGGTGCCGGGCTTGCCCTGTTTCTGGTCGGATGCGGCGTGGCGCTGGCCTTCCCGCTTGCCGTCTCCACCGCCATTTCACTCGGCAAAGGGCGGCCTTCCGACAATCTGGCAGCGCTGGCGCTGACCCTGATGCTCTCAACCATCGGCGTTCCGCCGCTCCTCGGCTTTATTGCCGAGCATGTCAGCCTGATCGTGACCTTTCTGGTCCTCCTGCCGTGCGTATTTCTGAGTTTCCTCATGGCCCCGGTGGCCGACGGGCGTGTCGTCCACCTGCCATTTCTTGCTGTGGGAAAAAAGGGCAGGGATGCGTCCTGCCGCTAATTGGCCATATGGCTGGATAATGGGTTGAGCGTGCGGGCCGAAGCCGGTACCAGAATGAAACCGACTTGCCGAAAACAGGTGACGCTGTGATCGATCCCTATGAAGTACTTGGTGTTTCACGCGAAGCGGATGGCGCTGCCATCAAGTCCGCCTATCGTAAGCGCGCCAAAAACGCCCATCCGGACACCGGCGGGGACGTGGATCTGTTCAGCCGTCTGACCATGTCCTACGAACTGCTGGTCGATCCGATCCGTCGCAAGGTCTTCGACGAGACGGGCTACGACCCCGAACTCGCCGACACGAAGGACCTGCAGGGCCTGGTCATCCTCGAGACACTGGTCAACGAGATGATTCTGGACGAGCGCGAACCGGGATCCTTCGATCCCGTCGCTGCCATGCGCCGCAAGCTGACCGACAAGGTCGTCAGCGCCCGGTTCCATATCCTGGAGATGGAGCGCCACCGCGCACGGATCCGCAACCATCTCGACCGCATGGCGCGCAAGCCCGGAGCCGACGTGCTCGGGCGCATGCTTCGCGCCCGTTGCCAGACGATTTCGGATGCCATCAGCCGGGCCGAAACGGATATCGGCACAATCGAGCAGGCCTATGGCATGCTTGACGGATATGCCTATGAGGTGGAGGCGATCGAGGTCAAGGACGCGGCGGAGTAGGGCGCCCGCCCATCCTGGCCGTCCGCCACAGCACTCCCGACAACGCACGGAAAGCTTGCCCATGCCGCTTCTCATCCGCGAGGCCTGCCGCCAGGATGCCCCGACGCTTCTCCGCTTCATCCGCGAACTCGCCATCTACGAGCGCGCCGAACATGAAGTCGCCGCGACGGTAGAGACCATAGAAGAAAGCATATTCGGCAATGGCTCGGTGACCCGGGCGCTCGTCTGCGAACTGGACGGCGAGCCGATCGGCATGGCGATCTGGTTCTCCAGCTACTCTACCTGGCAGGCAAGAAACGGCCTCTATCTGGAGGACCTCTACGTGACGCCGAAGGCGCGGGGTCTGGGCGCCGGCAAGGCACTGCTGAAGCGCCTGGCGCAGATCGCCGTCGAAACCGGCTGCGGTCGTTTCGAGTGGAGCGTGCTGGACTGGAACACGCCTGCCATTCGCGTCTACGACGCAATCGGCGCCGAGCCGCAGTCCGAATGGATCCGCTACCGTCTTTCCGGCGACCGCCTTGAAGCGTTTGCCGCTGAAAACTGATCAGCCGACGAACTTTGCGGACTGCGATGTCAGTGTCACTCCGCGGCGGCGGGTGCCAATCGACGCCCTCGGCGCTTGATGAAGCGCTGCAGCGGTTGGTCGAGTGATACCGTGAGGCCCCAGCAGGCCACCGTCAGAGCCGCGACAAACAAGAGACCGGCATAGGGCATGAAGCGGTCATCCTTGATCTGCGGCAGCAGCAATTCAGTCCAGGCGAGCATCGGCACGTGCAGCACATAGACCGCGTAGGACGCCGTGCCAAGGAAGGCGCAGAGCCGCCCGGTGACCCGATCCGGAGTACAACTGCTGGCGAGCGACAAGAGGACGGGCCAGCCGCAGAAAACGACCGCCAGGTCGAAATAGGCGCGCAGAGATTTCGGCGTGGGGAACGCAAGAACCACAATCACGAACAGAAGGCAGCCGAAGGCCGCCAGCGGCGGGATGGCTGGGATCCGCTCCCGAAACCGATAGATCAGCACGCCGACGAAGAACGAGAAGAAGACCCGCGCCATGCCGGCATGCATCTCGCTCCAGCGGAAGCCGGCATGCAGGCGCCCGAATTCAGCGGCCGAAATGACCAGCACCACGGCGGCAACACCGATCACCACGAGCGTGCGCTTCGGGCTCCATCGGACGCCCCAGACGCCGTAGACGAGATTGGCGAGCAGTTCATTGAACAGCGACCAGGCCGGATGCACGAGAAACAGCGCACCGTTGAGCGTAAGGCTGAAGGGCGCCGGGACGAACAGCAGGCCGGTAAGGACCGCGATCGAAAGCTCGGTCGGATCGATCGGACGGTGCAGGTCGTCAAGCGGTGTCGGAAGCCCGGCCGCCCATAAGACCAGGAAATAGGAGGCCATCAGGAACAGCGCGAGACCATAGAGCGGGTACAGGCGTAACAGCCGAGCCTTCATGAACGCAAGCGCCGACATCCTGCCATCCGCAAGCGCTGCGCCATAGGCATGCGCCAGGACGAAGCCGCTGAGGCCGAAGAAGAGATCGACGCCCAGATAGCTCGATGGCAGGTCGTCGCCGAGGAGATCCGTGGCATGTCGCTGGATGATGAACAGCGCCGCGACGCCGCGCAGACCGTCGAGCAGGACGAAGCGCTGGGCTTGGACTGGGTGGCGAGGGACGGTCGGCATCGGGCTCCTGGGGCGCAATCAACAGCGGGATGCCGGTAGAACGCACGGATAGGCGATTTAGATCAGCCGATGATCTTTGGAGAGTGAGGTCGTCCATGCAGCCTTGCCGGCTCCGCACGGCTACAAGCATAAATCAGATAAGATGGATTATGGAACTAAACGATATTCCAAAGATACATAATGCCTTGTAGAACCGTCTTCACGCAGCCGCCGCGTCCGGCCAGACGGAAATGCCCGATCGATCACACACCTTGTCTCACAGACTAAGCGGTTGGACTCGACAAAGTCGCGGCGTCTGCCTCCGTGACATCGACCTCGAACGCCATTCCGTCAAAGGCCGGCTCGACATGGTCCGGCGTCTGCGCCATCACCTTTGCATAGTCGAGCGGAGTATGCATGTGCGTCAGGATGGCCCGCCGGGGCGCAAGGCTCTCGATCCACGAGAGCGACTGCTCCAGCGACAGATGGCTCGGATGGTACCTGTACTGCAGCGTGTCGATGATCAGCACGTCGAGATTGCGCAGCTTTGCAACGGATTCGGCTGGAAAATCGCTGACATCGCTGCAGTACGCCACGTTGCCGAAGCGAAAGCCGAGGCTATCGATGTCGCCATGGATCTGCCGGTGCGGCATCACGGCAATATCGCCGCCGGCGCCACCGATCAGGATCGGCTCGTCCAGGCTTTCGATCAGCCGCGGCAGGACGATCGGCGGGTAATTTCCACCCGCCGGCGTCTCGAGGCAGTAGCCGAAGCCCTGGCGGATCCGCGCCATGGTGAAAGCATCCGCATGGATCGGAATACGCTTGTGCTGCATGATGAAGTAGCCGCGCAGATCGTCGATGCCGTGAAGATGATCCGCGTGGGCATGGGTATAAAGCACCGCATCCACATGCTGGACGCCGGCCGCGATCATCTGCTCGCGAAAATCGGGACCCGTGTCGATCACCACCACGGTACGGCCGCCATCCGGCGCGATCTGCTCGATCAGAAACGACGCCCGCAGCCGGCGGTTCTTCGGATTTGTCGGATCACAATCGCCCCAGTCGCCGTTCAGTCGGGGAACGCCTGGCGAAGACGAGCAGCCGAGAATGGTGAAGCGGCGCCGGTATCCTGTCACCGTCAGAGCCTCGGCATCTTGGAGAAGATCCGGAACGCATTGTCCGTCGTCGCCTGCGAAATCTCCGCCATGCTGACGCCTTTGCATTGGGCGAGCACTTCGGCCGTGTTGACCACGTAGGAAGGCTCGTTGCGCTTGCCGCGCCACCGTTTTGGCGCAAGATAAGGCGCATCGGTCTCGACCAGCAGCCGGTCCATCGGCACAGTTCTGGCGATCGCCCGCAGCTCTTCCGATTTCGGAAAGGTCAGGATGCCCGAAAACGATATATAGCCGCCAAGCTCGACGCCGACGCGGGCAAGATCCGGTCCCGAGGAGAAGCAGTGGAGAATAAAGGGAAACGCCCCCTTCCCGCTTTCCGAGGTCAGGATCTCGATCATGTCGTCGTCGGCGCTGCGGCTGTGGATGATCAGCGGCAGCCCCGTTTCGCGGGCCGCTGCGATGTGGCGTGTCAGCCCCGTCTTCTGATCGGCCGGCGTCTGCGTGTCGTAGAAGTAGTCGAGCCCCGCCTCGCCGATCGCCACCACCTTGTCATGCTGGTTGGCCAGCCGGATCAGGTCTTCGGCCCGGATGTCCAGCTCCTCGCCGGCATTGTTGGGATGCGTGCCGACGGAACAGAACACTGTCGGATACGTCTCGGTGATCGCGAGCAATCGGTCTAGCTTGCGGACCCGCGTCGAGATGGTCACCATCTGCGCCACACCCGACTGGTGGGCGCGCTCGATCAGCGCGTCGCGTTCTTCGTCGAAATCGGCGAAATCCAGATGGCAATGGGTATCGATCAGCATGGCGTGCTTCAGGCTTCGGTTTCGGGCGCGACATAGCGCGGAAAGACGGGCTTCGGCGCCTCGAGCGCGGTGCCCGGCTTCAGGCGGCCCGCCTCACCCAGAGCCGCGAAATCCCGGGCATCGGCCGGAACCGCGACGAGATCGAGAAGCTTGCCGCAAGACGCGGGCATGAACGGCTGCAGCAGGATGGCAATCTGGCGAACCACTTCGGCAGTGACGTAGAGGACAGTGCCCATCCGCACCGGATCCGTCTTCTTCAGCGCCCACGGCTCCTGGCCGGCGAAATAGCGGTCGGTCTCGGACACCACGGCAATGATCGCGGCAAGCGCCTTGTGGATCAGCTGTTTGCCCATCTCGTCGCGGCAGGTGGCCAGCAGACCGTCCGCCAGCCCCAGCATCTGCCGGTCGGCCTCGGAGAATTCGCCCGGCTCGGGGATCTTCCCGTCGCAGTTCTTGACAATCATCGACAGCGAGCGGCTGGCCAGGTTGCCGATACCGTTGGCGAGGTCGGAATTGATGCGGGTGCCGATCGCCTCTTCGCTGTAGCTGCCGTCCTGTCCGAACGAGACTTC
Source organism: Hyphomicrobiales bacterium (assembly GCA_900469345.1). Classification (GTDB taxonomy): domain Bacteria; phylum Pseudomonadota; class Alphaproteobacteria; order Rhizobiales; family Rhizobiaceae; genus Neorhizobium. The sequence goes on from UBWZ01000006.1 coordinate 113,656, forward strand.
GCGCAGGAAGAAATAACGCACCTGGTCGAGCCCGAAATGGTTCACCAGATTGACCGGATCGACCACGTTGCCGACCGACTTCGACATCTTCTCGCCCTTGTTGAGCAGGAAGCCATGCGCGTAGACGCGCTTGGGCAGAGGCAGATGGGCCGAAATCAGGAAGGCCGGCCAGTAGACCGCGTGGAAGCGGATGATGTCCTTGCCGATGATGTGCAGATCGGCTGGCCAGTACTTCGCACGCGGGCCGTTTTCGTCTTCGACATAGCCGGTGGCGGTGATGTAGTTGGTGAGAGCGTCGACCCAGACATACATCACGTGCTTGTCGTCGCCCGGAACCTTGATGCCCCAGTCGAAGGTGGTGCGCGAGATCGACAGATCCTTCAGGCCCGACTTGACGAAGGAGATCACCTCGTTGCGCCGTTCGTTCGGACCGATGAAGTCGGGCTGGTCCTCGTAGAGCTTGAGAAGTCTGTCCTCATAGGCTGACAGCTTGAAGAAGTAGCTCTCCTCCTCCACCCATTCGACCGGCGTGCCCTGCGGACCGTAGCGCACGCCGTCGGCGCGCAGCTCCGTTTCCTCTTCCTGGTAATAGGCCTCGTCGCGCACCGAGTACCAGCCGGCGTAGCCACCCTTGTAGATGTCGCCGTTCTTTTCCATGCGGCGCCAGACCTCCTGCACCGTCAGGTGATGGCGCGGCTCGGTGGTGCGGATGAAATCGTCGTTGGAGGCGTTGAGAAGAGCGCCCATGGCGCGAAACTCGCCCGAATTGCGCTCGGCCAGCGCCTCCGGAGAAATGCCTTCGGCACGCGCCGTCTGCTGCATCTTCTGGCCGTGCTCGTCGGTTCCGGTCAGGAACAGCACGTCCCGCCCGTCGAGGCGCTGGAACCGCGCCATCGCATCCGTGGCGATAAGCTCGTAGGCATGGCCGATATGCGGCTTGCCGTTCGGGTAGGAGATCGCGGTCGTGATGTAGAAGGGCGTCTTGTCGGACATGAAAGCACCGGGCATGGAGGTTTGACCTGCCGCTCTTAGCCTATGTTTCGCAGATGCGAAACCCAAACTTCCGCCCCCGGTGGCCGCGCGGGCCGGACCGTCGTCTTTGTCAGCGCGCTGCCTCGAGGATCGACAGGATGGTCTGCTTGCGGTCGAGATTGTAGGCCTGCGCCGTCGTCACCTGTTCGGCGATATCGCTGACCAGTTTGGCCTGCCTGTCGGCGCCGTCGAGATCGCCGGCGAGAGCCGATTGCCGGGCGCGATCGATCAGGTGGTCGCTGAGATGCTGCAGGAAAAACCCGAAGATCACGTCGCTGTCCTTACCGGACAAAACGTCGGCGAGCCGGTGCATCGCCTTGCGGGCACTTGGGCCCTCTGCGGCCATGATCTCATCGAAGGCCGTGGTGATCTCCGTGCCGCCATAGTTGAGCAGCTTCAGCGCCTGCGATACGCTTCCCTTAGACTGGCCGAGCACAATCTTCTGCGTCTTGCCGCCATCCAGCGGCAGGCCGAGCGCCGACAGCGCCTGGCCCAGGTCGTCGTCACCGAGCGGTGACAGTCGCAGCGTCTGGCAGCGCGATCGGATGGTCGGCAAAAGCTTGCCCGGCGCATGCGATAGCACCAGGAACAGCGCGCGCTTGGGCGGTTCCTCGAGCAGCTTGAGGATCGCATTGGCGGCATTGCGGTTGAGATCGTCGGCCGGATCGATGATGACGATCCGCCAGTTGCCGGTTCCGGACGTCTGGGAGAAGAAGTGCCCTGCCCGCCGCACCTCGTCGACGGTGATCGCCGTCTTGGCCCGGCCCGTCTTTTCGTCGACCGGACGGGTCAGATGAAGCAGGTTATGGGAGGCCCCGGAGGCGATCTGGCGGCTGACCGGCGAGGCCGGGTCCGGCGCGGCAATGTGCTCCGGTGCCTCGGAAGGCTCCGGATGCGACAGCACATGCGCGGCAAAACGGAACGCGAGCGTTGCCTTCCCGATCCCTTCCGGCCCCTCGAGCAGAAGCGCATGATGGATCTTGCCGGACCGGTAGCTGCGCGCCAGAAAATCCTCGGCCGCCGCATGCCCGAACAGGTTCGGGTTTCTGGCGGGCGGTACCGCCCCGTCCAAAACGTGCGGGCTTTGATCGCTCATCCGACCGTTTCCGTCGCGCCCGGCTGACCGGCAGCCAGTTGTTTGGCGCGCGGCTCGACGATCGAGGCGATCGCCGCGGCAATCTCCGCCTCGGAACCCCTTGCGTCCACGACGTGGCAGCGCGCCGGATCGGCGGCGGCGATCTCGAGATAGGCCTCCCGCCGCTTTTCGTGGGTCTCGATCTCCTCCCGCTCGAAGCGATCGGGTGCAGCACCTGCATCCCGGCCGCGGGCGCGCTTCAAACCGATATCGGCCGGCAGGTCGAGGATAATCGTGCAGTCCGGCACGACGCCGTCGATGGCGACGCGTTGCAAGGCCTCGATCAGGTCGGGTTCGAGGTTGCCGGTGGCGCCCTGGTAGACGCGCGAGGAATCGATGAAGCGGTCGCAAAGCACGATCGCGCCGCTGGCGAGCGCAGGCCGGATGACCTCTTCGACGTGGTCGTTGCGCGCTGCGGCAAACAGGATCGCTTCCATCCGCACCCCGTAAGATTCGGCCGCTCCGGACAGCAGCACATGACGCACGGCCTCGGCGCCCGGCGAACCGCCCGGCTCCCGCGTGACCAGGACGTCATAGCCGCGCCGTCGCAGGAGATCCGCGAGACTGCGGATCTGCGTCGATTTGCCGGCCCCTTCCCCGCCTTCAAACGTCACGAACAAACCGGAATGTTCTGCCACTTGTTCTTCCGTACCTAGCTTTTGAGGCGCTTATAGCCGATCCGCCCGCGCGGCGAAACATCGGATTAAAGCCAGAAGAACGCCAGTTCCATCAGCGCGTCGCCCGCCCGGCTGGCAAGGCTCCCCTGCTCGACGGATGCGGCCGCGACCAGCGGCACCTCCCGCACAACCCGGTCTCCGGCGGAAATGCGAAGCACGCCCACATCCTGCCCTTCCAAGACCGGCGCGCGCAGCGGCCAGCGATAGACGATCTTTCCCGAAAGCCGGTCGGGATTGCTGGTCGGCACGTAGATGTCGACTACTTCTTTGGCAACGACGTTTACGTGATGCGCCGCTCCGCCGTAGACTGCAGCCTCGCCGATCGTTTCGCCCTGCTTGAACAGCACCTTTGTCTGGAAGGCGCCGAGACCCCATTCCAGCACGCGGCGGGCTTCCTCCAGCCTTTCCTTGTCGCTGGCAAGGCCGCCCATGGCGAGAAACAAACGCGTATTGCTGCGCTCCACCGAGGCGACGACCGCGAAGCCCGACCCTTCGGCAAATCCCGCGCCCAGTCCGTCGACGCCGATCCCGAGGTTCAGCAGCGGGTTCTTGTTGCGCTGGGAAATCTTGTTCCACAGAAAATCGGGCTGGGCGTAGAGCGGATAGAATTGCGGGTATGTCCGGTAGATGTGCCGGGCGAGTTCCACCATGTCGCGGACCGTGGTGCGGCTCTCGGCCGTCGGCAGACCGGTGGCGTTGCCGAACGCCGACCGGGTCAGGCCAAGGTCGCGTGCGCGCGCACTCATGCGCGCTGCAAACTCCGCCTCCGTGTGGGAAATGCCTTCCGCGAGCACGATGCAGGCGTCGTTGCCGTTCTGCACGACGACGCCCTTGATCAGGTCCTCGACCCGGATTTGCGACCGCAGAGCCGCAAACATGGTCGTGGTCCCGGAAGGCGCGCCCCCGCTCCGCCAGGCGAACTCGCTCACTGGAAAGCTCGTGTCGGGGGTGATCTCGCCGCTTTTAATGGCGCTGAACACCAGCTCCATGGTCATCAGCTTGGCAAGCGAGGCGGGCGGAAATGACTGGTTCTCGTTGGCTGCAAGCAGCACGGTGCCGGTCTTTGCCTCGACCAGATAGATCTGTTTTGCCTTGGTCGCAAAGGCAGGTGCTGCCTCTTCGGCAGCTCGCACGCCGGAGCCGGCACCCAGGACCGCGACGAGACACACAGACAGCGTAAGGAGGAAACGTGGCATCGTCTGACCTGGTGAAGCGGAGGGACCATGCCTAGCAAAGCCGCAGCTGCGCCGCAATCGCTGCGGCGCACACCAGGCGCTTGGCTGCAGGAGGAATGTATCAGTCCTGCAGCAGAACGCCGCCGAACATGACCTGCGGACCCTTGCCCTTCGGCGGGGCCACATAGGCGGTGGCGCTCGTTTCGACAGGTGCACGGGCAGCAGGCTGGCGGACCGGCTGGACGTCGCGCCGCTGGACGACCTGGGCGATCTGGCCGACGGGCTTGACCGTTGCCGAGGCAGCCTGCACGGGCTTTGCCTGGGGCGCAAGCGAGGCGCTCGGGCTTGCCATGGCGACCCGCATCGGTGCTGGCTCCCGTACGGGAGCCGTCCGCTGCGTGACCTGAGGTGCGACGACCGGCACGGCGGCGACCCGCTCCAAGGCCCTCGCGGGCTGGATTGCCGCTGCGGCCGGGCGAGGCTTCGACGGCGTGCGGCTCTGCTGGGATACCGGCTCCGGCAAGGCCGAGCCGTAGCTCTGCAGCTGGTCGCCGAACGACTGGTTGGATGCCACCATCACCCCGCTTGCGATCTGGCCGCCCGGGTTGAAGCTCGGCAGACGGTCGCCCTTGCGCACATAGGAAGCCATCAGGAACGGCATGTCCTGACCATCCATGCGGGCACGCCCGACATACTGGACATTGACCTTCGCCGTGCCGGTCCGCTTGATGTCGAGAAGCTCCGCAGTCTTGGCCGAGACGTCGAGAATTCGGCCTTCGTGATAGGGACCGCGGTCATTGACGCGAACGATCACCGAGGAGCCGTTTTCCGTGTTGGTGACGCGGGCATAGCTGGGCAGCGGAAAAGTCGGGTGGGCCGCCGTCAGCGCCGCGCTGTCGTAGATTTCGCCATTGGCGGTGTAGCGACCGTGGAAGGCAGAGCCGTACCAGGATGCAAGCCCGCTCTTGTTGTAGTTCGGATCTTCCTTGGGCACGTAGGTCTTGCCCCGGACCTCATAGGGATTGCCCACCATGAAGCGTCCGCCGCCCTTTGGAACGGGCTGGCCGTCGGCCACCACCCGCGGGCTTGCCTTGACCCCGTATTCCTTTTCGGAAAAATATTCCTTGCTGCGTGTCTTCTTTGCCGGACTTGTCGTCTGGGTCTGGGTCGTCGCGCAGGATGCCATCGACAGGCAGACAATCGAAAGACCGAGAAGCTTCGCGCCAAGCGCAAGCGAACCACGATTGAGAGTCAAAGTCATTATGTCCTATGCCGCATCTAGATGAGTTCGCGCGAGACAAACATCCCGCGCACTCATGTCCGTCTCGGTTCGAAGCACCGCGTTTCGCTTCGATACATTGGTGGTGCAGTTTTGCTATTATCGGGACAAAAAAGCCAACGAAAACTGGGTATTAACTAAAGTTTTAGATGGTATGGTTAATCGATCGCTAATGCAGAAGAGCAGGTCCGCCGAGGGAACTTTGCCGCCTTTCTGGTCGCGCCGGGCCAAAAGACAAGGCGGAGCTTTTGGCCCCGCCTTGTCTTCGTGCAATCTGGCTTGGAGGCTCAGAATTCTTCCCAGGCATCGTTGGAAGGCGCCGCGGCGCTCGGCCGGCCGGTAAAGGCTTGGGCGATCTTGCCGACCATGCTGCGCGCCGGTGACAGCACGGGCGCCGCATGGCTTGCCGCAGCCTTGGGGCCGAAGACGGACCGGACAACCGATTTCGATGCCGGGCTCGACGCGAAACCGCCGGAGGTCGAGCCGCTGCCGACGGATGCTGCCACCTGGCCCCCTGCCCCCAGCTGGAAGCCGGAGATCAGGCTGCGCAAGCGTGCCGCCTCATGGGCAAGCGTCGCACCCGCGGCATTGGCCTCTTCGACCATGGCGGCGTTCTGCTGCGTCACCTGGTCCATCTGGTTGACGGCGGTGTTGACTTCCGACAGGCCGACCGACTGTTCGCGCGCCGAGGTGGCGATCGCGTCCATGTGCTGGTTGATCGTGACGATGTAGCTTTCGATCGTCTTTAGGGCCTCGCCGGTCTCGCTCACCAGCTTGACGCCGCTGCCGACCTCGACCGAGGAATTGCGGATCAGCTCCTTGATTTCCTTGGCGGCCTTGGCCGAGCGCTGGGCAAGCTCGCGGACTTCCTGGGCAACCACAGCAAAGCCCTTGCCGGCTTCACCGGCACGCGCGGCCTCGACGCCGGCGTTGAGCGCCAGCAGGTTGGTCTGGAAGGCGATGTCGTCGATGACGCCGATGATCGACGAGATCTGGTTGGACGACTGCTCGATCTTGCCCATCGCGTTGACGGCGCTGGCGACCACCGTGCCGGACTGGCGGGCACTGTCATTGGCCTGGATCGCCACCGCCCGCGCCTCGTCGGCACGCTTGGAGGAGTTGGTGACGTTGGCGGTGATCTCGTCGAGCGCTGCTGCGGTTTCCTCGAGCGAAGCCGCCTGCTGTTCGGT
>UBWZ01000013.1 GCA_900469345.1 Hyphomicrobiales bacterium
TTTTCTCGTTCTGGGATCCGGAGATTTTCGTCAGGCCTGTCGCGCCTCACGTCTGTGCACAAAAAAAACGCCGTTGCGATCACTCGCAACGGCGGTTTTGGTCGAGCCAGCCGGGCTTTCGCCCGGCCTCTCGATGATTACGGGCACTTCGGATTGATCTTGGTGGCCGCTTCCGGGGTCTTGCCCGCGGTGCCTGCACCGGGCGTGCCGGCCGGGCAATCGGCCGAGGTCAGAGCGAAAGCGGAAGAGGCGAGTGCGAGCGAACAGCAGAACAGGCGGCCGTGATGCCGGCCGCCTGTCGCTTCGAACTCCTATCGGTAAGGCATTGCCGCGCCACGAATACAGCTAATGGACGATTGCCCTCAGGGTCTTCACACGGGAGCGCCCATTCCCTCGGGCACTCCCGTGATGGGGTTCACTCCTGAACCCGTTCCATTTTGCCGACGAGGAAGATGTAGCAGCAGGCCGCAATCACCGCGAGGCCCGAGCAGAGCGCAAGCGCCGGGGCAAAGCTTCCGCCGCTCACCAGATAGCCGATGGCGATCGGAATGACGATGCTCGACAGGCCCCCGAAGAGATTGAACACGCCGCCGGTCAACCCGATCAGCCGTTCCGGCGCAATAGCCGAGACGAAGGACCAGGTGATCGATGCCATGCCTGTGCCGAAGAAGGCGATGGCGAGGAACATGATGATGAGCGGTGGGCTGTCGACGAACTGCGCCCCGACAATCAAAATGGAAAGCGCAATGCCGGTAAGCACCGGGATCTTGCGCGACGCGCTGAGGCTGAGGCCCCTCCGTAGCAGTGCGTCCGACAGGAACCCGGATACCAGCACGCCGGCAAATCCGGCTAGGAACGGTACCGAAGCGTAGAACCCGGCCTTGATGAAGTCCAGGTGCCGGTACTGAACGAGGTAGGTGGGAAACCAGGTCAGGAAGAAATTGGCGGATGCCAGGTAGCTGAACTGGCCGAGATAGAGACCCCAAAGCTTCTTCTTGCTCAGCACCACGCCAAGATCCGACCAGGAGAAGGATTTTCGGCCTGATTGTTCTTCGACCAGCCTCGAGCTCAGCTCGGGAACTCCGCCACCGTCTTCGATCAGCTTCAACTCCGCTTCGTTCGTGCCCCTGAACTTGCGCGGATCACGATAGACGACGGCCCACAGGATGGCGGCGATGATTCCCAGAACGCCTGTCAGGATGAAGACGGAGCGCCAGCCATACAGTCCCTCGATCCAGATCAGCACCGGCGTCAGGAAGCCAAGCCCGACATACTGCGCAGAAATGTAGATCCCGATGGTCGTCGCCCTTTCCCGTTCCGGAAACCATGTCGTAACGATCCGGTTGTTGACGATGTAGCTGGGCGCTTCGAACACGCCGACCGCCAGCCGCAGCACGAACAGGCTAACAATGCCGGCGACGAAGCCGAGGCTCAAGGTTGCAAAGGACCATACCAGGATGGTCAGCGGGTAGATGACCCTCGGATGGACGCGGTCGGCCAGCCACCCCCCGGGGATCTGCATCGCGGTATAGGTCCAGCCGAAGGCGGAAAACAGCCAGCCCATGGTGACGGGGTCGATCCGGAGCTCGCCCGACAGCGAGGGCGCCGTGATCGACAGGTTCGTCCTGTCGAGGTAATTGATCACGCCCGTTATGAAAAGCAGTGCCGTGATGATGTAGCGGGTCCGGCTCGGCGTGGCGAGCGATGCGGACAATGCCATTGTAATCCTCCTCCAAAGATTGCGGGTGTCACCAGTTCGTCAAGCTTCCATCCCGTCGGCGCAGATGGGGCGGCTCGAAGAACTGGAATTCGTGTTTGGTCAGGGCGTCTTCATTGACCTCGACACCGAGGCCCGGTCCGTCCGGAACCTGGTAATGGCTGCCGACCAGCGCTGCCTGCTGCGGAAACAGCTCCCGTGAATCGAAGCCGAGTTGCTCGACCGGTGAGGCGCGGCACTCGAGCCAGGAGAAATTCGGAACGGCGGCGGCAAGGTGAACGGTGGCTGTCGTGCAGATCGGGCCCAATGGATTGTGTGGCATGAGATCGACGTAGTGGGCCTCGCTCCAGCCAGCGACCTTCATGGCCTCGGTGAAGCCGCCGACATTGCAAAGGTCCAGACGGTTGAACTGGTGGATATCGCGCTCGATGTACGGCAGGAACTGCCATTTCGAGGAAAACTCTTCGCCGATCGCGAAGGGCACATCGGTCAGCCGACGCAGTGCTTCATAGGCTTCCGGGGTCTCGTCGCGAATCGGCTCTTCGAGAAAATCGAGCGTGCCGGATGGCATCTTCTGGCAGAACGACGCGGCCTCGGCGACGCTCAGCCGATGATGGTAGTCGATCCCGAGAACGGCTTCGCCGCCAAGCTCCTCTCGGGCCTTGATCATCCACGGCGCGGTCCTGGCGATGGATTCGCGTGGCTCGAAGATATCCGTAGAATGCTGGCCCCAGGGCACGAACCGGATGCAAGACCATCCCGCATCGAACAGTGTCCGGGCCTGTTCGATCATCTCGGGACCCGGATTGGCGGGTGCCGTCGCAAAGGCCGGAACCCGGTCGCGGTGTTTGCCGCCCAGAAGTTCGTAGACGGGCACGCCCATGGCCTTGGCGCGGATGTCGTGGAAGGCGATATCCAGGGCGCCGATCGCTGCGGTCAGGACGCGGCCGCCCTCGAAATACTGGCTGCGATACATTTCCTGCCACAGGGCCCCGGCCTGGCGAACATCCTGGCCGATCAGAAAGGGCTCGAAATGCCTGACGGCACCGATCACGGCGTGTTCGCGACCTGTCAATCCCGATTCGCCCCATCCGTAGATCCCATCTAGAACCGTGACTTTGACAAGAAGCTGGTTCCGATGCCCCACGCGCGGCGTGAAGCATTCAATTCTGTCGATTTTCATGGTTATCCTTCGTCTGCTTGAGAGGACCGTTCCAGCTGGTCGGCGCCTTCGGCTCCGCGGATGACGATGGCGGTGGCGATATGGCGCGCTTCCTGCGGCCGTCCGCCGACGATGGCGTTGGCGAGCGCCAGGTGGATGACGGGATTGGGGTCGTAGGACAGCCCGCTTTCCTGCAACTGCAGATCGGCGTTGAACAGCGTGCGCAGCATCACTTCCAGCGGGTTGCGCAGGGCCTGCAGCAGGCTGTTGTGTGTGGCGTCGACGATCGCCAGGTGAAAGCTGATATCAAGTTCGATCGCTTCCGGCGACGGCACGTCGTGCATCGCCCGGGCGATGTCGAGGATATCTTGCTTCTCCCTGGAGGTTGCATTCGCCGCTGCCATGGCGGCGGCGCCGGGCTCGACCAACTCCCGCAATTGCGCCACTTCCCTTCGGAACTGGGCGTGGGATGACCTGTCGTGCAGGCGCCAGCGGATGACGTCGGTATCGAGATGGTTCCACAGCGCTCGGTCGGCGACGCGCGAGCCGTAGCGGCGCGCCGTGCGCACCAGACCCTTGCCGGCCAGTACCTTGACGGCTTCCCGCAGGGCATTTCGCCCGACCCCGTAGCGGATTGCAAGTTCGTCTTCTGTTGGCAGAACCGCGCCGGGCGCCCATTCGCCGCTCACGATAGAACGGCCCATCATCTGCACGGTGGTGGCAATCAGGCCCTTGGCAAGCATGGGATCCTCCTTATCCGATGCGAAGGCTAGATCCCATCTATAGAATTGTCAAACCGCGTGCTGGGTGACGTCATCGGTCAGGACCACCAGATCTGCCGAGGCAGGCAGGACCCCCGGAGCCGCGACGGAGGCCGGGGCGGCTTCACAACAGGGTGCGCTGCGCGGGCTCGTCGCCGCCTGGACCGGTGGCTTGTCCGCGTCGTTGCCGCTCTGTCTCGGCGCTGAAGCGGACATCGACGTCCCGGTCTTTTAAAAACTCCGCCAGGGCCTCGTCGCTCAAACGATCCCAGCTCTTGCCGCGATCGGCACCGGAGGGCACGCGGGGAAGGAGGCCCGGTTCGCTGCTCCATTCCAGCAGTTGGTCGAGCGACGTCTCGTTCAGGAGATCGCGCAGATGGTGAGCCGTCACATAGGCGTCGGGCATGGCACGGTGGGCGGGCAGGCCGATCTCGTGCACCAACCCCTCCGGCATGCGCTGGTAGCGAAGCATCTGGTTGGAAAATCGCGGCAGCTCCGGCCATGCGCGCAGCGCGCATTTCCATGTGCAGATCCAGGGCGTTCCGCCCGTATGGCGCGGCGTGCAGTAGCGTTGTTCGAAGGCCGCCCGGTGGGCCGCCAGCGCATCGATCCGGCCCGGCGGTCGCAATACGGCAGACGCGAGCTCTTTCCAGAACGGTGCGTTTGCCACCTGGGCGTCGAGAATATGATGGATGGCCATCGTATCGGGTGAGATCGGCCGGCCAGGATTGACGAAGAGCGCACCCCGTTCGTCGGTCACCTGCCAGATGCCATCGGCACCGAGGATCACGTCCTGCCATCCGATTTCACAGACGTCGCTTGGGCCATTGCCGCCGGTTTCAAGGTCGATGACGCGAACGCGGGAACTGGACATATCGGGAATGCGGACCTGCCTTTCTGAAGTCTTGGTGTCGATCACAGATCGAGATCGAGTTGTGGTCGGCCATCGCCGTCCGGGTCGTTGGTGAGCGAAGACAGGGTCACGCCGAGCAGCCGGACCGGGCGTCTGAAGGGATAAACGGTTGCGAGAAGCTCGCTGGCGGCCTGGAAGAGGTCCGTCACGCCAGAGACGGGGAGCGTGCCGGTCCGACTGCGGGTCGCCTGGGAAAAATCGGAATACTTGATCTTCACGGTCACCGTCTTTCCGGCGATGCGGTTGGTGTCGCAGTGGCGCCAGACTTTTTCGGCGAGCGGCCTGAGTTCGGCCCTTGCGAGTTCGAGATCGTCGATGTCTTGCGCAAATGTGTCCTCGGCGCCGACGGATTTGCGGATCCGGTCCGGCCTGACCTGGCGCTCGTCGATGCCGCGGGCAATATCGTAGAAATAGGGGCCGGATTTGCCGAAATGCTCCGTCAGGTACTGCAGCGACTTCGATTTCAGGTCGGCGCCCGTTTCGATGCCGTGCATCTTCATCCGCTCTGCAGTCGCCGGACCGACGCCGTGAAATTTCTTCACAGGAAGGGCTTCGACAAAACCGGGGCCGTTCTTCGGGGTGATGACGGCCTGGCCATTGGGCTTGTTGAGGTCGCTTGCCATTTTGGCCAGGAATTTATTGTAGGAGATGCCGGCGGAGGCATTGAGGCCGGTTGTCTGCTTGATCCTGGCGCGGATCTCCATCGCTATCTCGGTGGCAACCATCATTTTCTTCAGGTTTTCCGTGACGTCGAGATAGGCCTCATCGAGCGACAGGGGCTCGATCAGCGCCGTATACTCGGCAAAGATCTCCCGGATCTGCTGCGAGACAGCCTTGTAGACCTCAAAGCGCGGTGGCACGAAGATCAGGTCCGGGCAGCGGCGCTTGGCCGTGACGGATGGCATGGCCGAGTGCACGCCAAAAACACGGGCCTCGTAACTTGCTGCCGCCACCACGCCGCGCGCAGCCGAACCGCCGACGGCAAGCGGCTTGCCGCGCAGGTCCGGGTTGTCGCGCTGCTCGACCGAGGCGTAGAAGGCGTCCATGTCGACATGGATGATCTTGCGGACCGGAGGCTGGATCGTGACGGTCATGGCTGCACTTCGATGGCATCTCGGCGGAAACAAAAGATGAACATAGCAGCTTTGCGTCGAATATCCAAGGTTTGTGGCCTCTTCCGCCGGTCGCCTCGAAACTACCGGGCGCGCGGGGCGTTTGCGTCACTGGATAGGGATCATGACAGGAGACGGTTTCATGGCAGACGACAGCACAACCACCATCCGGGCCACCTTTGCGACACGCGCAGCGGCAGAACTTGCGATCGAGCATCTGGTCCAGCAGCACGGGATCTCAAGACCCGACATCTTCGTCCAGTCGGCCACGGATGACAACACCGCCGGCTCCAGGCCATCGGGCGGCGATGCCTCTCACGAGGGAGGCGTCCGGGATGACGCGGCTCTCGGAGGCGAGATCGAGGTGTCGGCCGACATCGCGCAAAGCCAGATTGCGGTCGTCCAGCGCAGCCTCGGCGAGGCCGGGGCGATCCGTGTCACCGGACGCTGAGAGAGTGGCAGCCGGCCCTGGCCGGCGCCCGTCGTTATAGATAAGGACCCGCGGGCCATGGCCGATACGCTTTCCAAATACCGTGCCAAGCGCGATTTCAAAAAGACCGCCGAACCGAGCGGCGAGGCAAAGGTCAAGGCCTCCAACCGTCGCCGCTTCGTGATCCAGAAGCACGACGCGACACGGCTGCATTATGACCTGCGGCTCGAGCTCGACGGCGTCTTTAAGTCCTGGGCGGTGACCAAGGGGCCGTCGCTCGATCCGCACGACAAGCGTCTGGCGGTGGAAGTGGAAGACCATCCGCTCGACTATGGCGATTTCGAAGGCACGATTCCAAAGGGCGAATATGGCGGTGGCACCGTCATGCTGTGGGACAGGGGATATTGGGAGCCGGTCGGCGACAGGACGCCGGAAGAGGCGATGGCCAAAGGAGATTTCAAGTTTACGCTGGAAGGCGAGCGACTGCACGGGAGCTTCGTGCTGGTCCGCATGCGTCACGATCGCGACGGCGGAAAGCGAACCAACTGGCTCCTCATCAAGCATGCGGACGACGTCTCGGTCGAGGAGAATGGTGAGGCCGTTCTTGACGACAACCAAACTTCGGTCGCGTCAGGTCGGACGATGGACGCGATTGCCGCTGGAAAGGGCAGGAAGCCGAAGCCGTTTATGGTCGAGGGCGGCGCAGTCGGTGCCGACGCCGTCTGGGACAGCAGCCAGGGCCTTGCCGGCGACGAGCGAGAGGCTGCGGCAAATCCTGCAACGGCAAGCGCTGAAAAGAAGAAGACGGCTAAGGGGCCAGCGGCGCACAAGCGCAGCAAATCCGCAATGCCTGACTTCCTCGCGCCGCAGCTTTGCCAGACGCTGGCACGGCCGCCGTCGGGAGACGGCTGGATCCATGAAATCAAGTTCGACGGCTATCGGATCCAGATGCGAGTGGATGATGGCGACGTCACCCTCAAGACCCGCAAGGGCTTGGACTGGACTGCAAAGTGGCCGGCCATCGCAGGCTCCGCTTCGTCTCTGCCCAACGCGATCATCGACGGCGAGATCTGCGCTCTGGACGAGAACGGCGCTCCTGATTTCGCCGCCCTGCAGGCCTCGCTTTCCGAAGGCAAGACGGATGACCTTGTCTATTTCGCCTTCGATCTGCTCGTCCTCGGGGAGGAAGATCTGCGTGAGCTGCCGCTCACCCGACGCAAGGAAAAGCTGGCCGCGCTGCTTTCGGATGCCGATGACTCGCGCCTGCGCTTCGTCGAGCATTTCGAGACAGGCGGGGACGCGGTGCTGCGGTCCGCCTGCCGACTTTCGCTCGAAGGCATCGTTTCGAAACAGTCGAAAGCGCCCTATCAATCGGGCCGGACGGAGACATGGGCGAAGTCCAAGTGCCGCGCCGGTCATGAAGTGGTGATCGGCGCCTACGCCAAGACGGGAGGCAAGTTCCGGTCGCTTCTGGTAGGCGTCAATCGTGGTGACCACTTCGTCTATGTCGGTCGGGTCGGCACGGGCTACGGCGCCAAGGTGGTGGATCGGCTGCTGCCGAAACTCAAGGCGCTGGAAGCGTCGAAGTCGCCATTCTCAGGCATCGGGGCGCCGAAGAAGTCGCCCGACATCACCTGGCTGAAGCCCGAACTGGTCGCCGAGATCGAATTTGCCGGCTGGACCGCCGATGGCCAGGTCCGTCAGGCCGCATTCAAGGGCTTGAGGGAAGACAAGCCGGCCGAGGAAGTGGAGGCCGAAATACCGGCCGATCCCGATAAAGCCCACGTGCCGGATCCGGAAACGGCAAAGCCGGCGCCAAAGCGCGGCCGCAAGGGGGGCAAGGTGGAGGTCATGGGGGTCATGATCTCCAGTCCCGACAAGGCCCTGTGGCCGGATGCCGGCGACGGCGAGGCGGTGACCAAGGTCGATCTTGCCCGATATTACGAGGCAGTCGGGCCATGGCTGATCGACCACATAAAGGGCCGACCCTGCTCGATCATCCGCACGCCGGACGGCATTGGCGGCGAACAGTTCTTTCAGCGGCATGCCATGCCGGGGACCTCTAACCTGCTGGAGCTCGTCACCGTCGCCGGCGACAGAAAGCCCTATCTGCAGATCGACCGTGTCGAGGGGCTTGCCGCGATTGCCCAGATCGGCGGTGTCGAGCTGCATCCGTCGAACTGCGAACCCAACCAGCCGGACGTGCCGGGACGCCTAGTCTTCGACCTCGACCCCGGTCCCGACGTGGACTTTGCAACCGTTGTCGAAGCCGCTCGCGAAATCCGCGATCGCCTGGAGGATCTTGGGCTCGTCGGCTTTTGCAAGACGACGGGTGGCAAGGGCCTGCATGTCGTGACACCGCTTTCGCCGTCGAAAGGGAAGGCGCTCAGCTGGGACGATGCAAAGGGTTTTGCCCACGACCTCTGCCAGGCCATGGCGGCCGACAATCCCGATCTGTACCTGATCAAGATGGCAAAGAACCAGCGAGAGGGCCGGATCTTCCTCGACTATCTGCGCAACGACCGGATGGCGACCGCCGTCGCGCCGCTCTCGCCGCGGGCCCGGGCTGGCGCGACGGTCTCCATGCCGCTCAACTGGACGCAGGTCAAAACCGGTCTCGATCCCAAGCGGTTCACAATCCGCACCGTGCCCGGCCTGCTGAAGACGAGCTCGGCATGGCAGGATTACGGTGACGGACAAAGGCCGCTCGAACAGGCAATCAAGAGATTGGCGAAAGCGCAGAAGTCTGCGGCCTGAGTTCAACAGGTCAGCCTGCGCGCCCATGCCGCACGGCCGCATCCAGAACGTCGAAAATCGCCGGTGCACTCGTTTGCGATACGTTGAAGCGCATGAAGCCGGCGGCCGTCTGCGACAGGCTGAACGCGTTGCCGGGCGCAAGCACGATGTCGCGCTCAAGAGCGAAGCGGGCGATGTCGGCGGCATCCAGCCCCTCGGGCACGCGGCACCAGAGAAACATTCCCGCCTGCGGCCGAAGCCATGGCGTAAAGCCGCAATGCTCAAGCCGGGTCGAAACCTCGGCCATGCTGCGCGCCAGGCGCGTGCGCAGGGTTTCCAGATATTTGCGGTAGCTGCCCTCGCTCAGCACGTTGAAGACGAGCTGAGCTGCGAGGCGTCCGCCGCCGAAGCTGGTGGCGATCTTCAGGTCGGTCAGCCCACCAATCCATTCGGGCCGCGTGGCGATGAAGCCGCAGCGCGCCGAAGCGGACAGCGTCTTTGAAAAACTGCCGATGTGGATGACCCGCTGCAGCCCGTCGAAGGCGGCAAGCCGTGGTGCCGGCACATGCTCGAAATCCGCAAAAATATCGTCCTCGACGATGGTGAGATCATGCGCCTCGGCAAGCTTCAAAATCTTGTGCGCGTTGACAGGCGACAGGACGGCGCCGGTCGGATTGTGGATGCCGGAATTGGTGACGTAAAGCCGGGGGCGATGCTCGGAGAGCAGCTGCGCGAAAGCGGTCATGTCCGGGCCAGAGGGCGTATAAGGCACGCCGATGACCTTGGCGCGATGCGCCTTCAGCAGGGCATGGAAATTAAAGTAGCAGGGGTCGTCGACCAGAACGGTATCGCCCGGTTCGAGCAGAAAGCGGCAAATGAGATCGATCGCCTGGATGCCGGACTCGGTCAGCATGATCTGGCTGGGCGAAGCGTCAATGCCGTGATCTCCCATGCGCCGCGCGATCAGCTGCCGCAACGCCGGGAGCCCGAGCGGCGACCCGTAGTTTGACAGCACCGCGCCGTCGGCCCGCGACAGCGCCCGCATGGCACGCCGCACGCTTTGCTCCGGAAGCCAGGACGGCGGCAACCACCCGCAGCCGGGCTTCAGCCCTTCGTCGTCTGCTTCCAGCGATTGGCGGGAGATCCAGAAGGGATCGACGGCGCGATCAAGACGCGGACCGACGTCAGCAAGGGTAAAGGGTGCGGCCTGGTTCGCGACGTAGAAGCCGGATCCCGCGCGAGCGCCGATGGCACCTTCCGCGACCAGCCTTTGATAGGCTTCGACCACCGTTGAGGTCGAGACCCCGACAGACGCCGCAAGCGCCCGCACCGACGGCAGCTTCGCGCCCGGCGTCAGGTTGCGCGCAGCGATCCGCTGTCGGATCGTTGCCATCACCATGGCAACGCGCGAGAGTTTGGCGCCGATGTCCTGATCCATCTGTATTGAGACCTTACCCATAACAGTTTCGCCAAACTGTAGCAGAGTGTGGCTGGCCTTGTCATCGCCCCATGCCGATAAGGGGTGATGGCATCAGGGAGCTTCAGCATGGGCAAGTCGGCAGGTTGGATCAGCGGTTTTGCGGGAGTGCTGATCTTCAGCGGCTCCCTGCCGGCAACCCGGTTGGCCGTATTGCAGTTCGATCCGGTCTTCCTGACCGTGGCGCGCGCAGCGATCGCCGGGGTTCTGGCCCTATGCCTTTTGCTACTGTCCAGCGAAAGGCGGCCCGCCCGGCAGGATCTGCTGTCGCTTGCGGTGGTCTCCCTGGGCGTCGTCATCGGCTTCCCGCTTTTGACGGCGCTGGCGCTCCGGCAGGTGAGTTCGGCGCACTCCGTCGTCTTTATCGGGCTTTTGCCGCTGTCCACCGCAATCTTTGGCGTACTGCGCGGCGGCGAGAGGCCGAAGCCGGCCTTCTGGCTGTTTTCGGTGCTGGGCAGCTTGATGGTCACCGGTTTCGCGCTGGTGCGGGACAGCCGCGCTGCGCCGATGGGAGATATCCTGATGCTCGCCGCCATCGTCGTCTGCGGCCTTGGTTATGCGGAAGGGGCCCGTCTGTCGCGCCGGCTGGGCGGCTGGCAGGTCATATCCTGGGCGCTGGTGCTGGCCCTGCCAGCCACGCTGACGGCCGCCTTGGTCGTGATGCCCGCGACATTCACCGGCATCGGCGCAAAGGCCTGGCTCGGGCTCGGCTACGTTTCCGTCTTCAGCATGCTGATCGGCTTCATTTTCTGGTATCGTGGCCTGGCGCTGGGCGGCATAGCAACCGTCGGGCAGTTGCAACTGCTGCAGCCCTTTTTTGGGCTGGCCCTGGCCGCCACCCTGCTGCACGAGCCGGTGACGCCGGCCATGCTGGCGGTGACGGTGGCGGTAATCCTGTGCGTCGTCGGCGCGCGCAGATACGGCCGCTAGATCTGATGCGGCGGTTGCGCATTGCCGCAGAAAGGTTAAGCAGGAGGGAGAAGCAAGAAAGATCAACGCGTGCGCATCGCTAGCCTGTCCATGTACGTGGCACCAGAACCGGTTGCGCAGGCGACAGAAGCGTTGTGGGGTTTCCTCCGCGATGTGCTGCGCTCAAAGGGCGTGGAGCAGGTACCGGATACGCTCGACCGGCAGACCCTCTATAGCGCTGCCTGGTTGCAACCGGAACTTCTCCTCGCGCAGACTTGCGGTTTTCCCTTCGCCAAGACCCTGCGAGGCAGGGTGCGGCTGGTGGCGACACCCTGTTACGATCTTCCGGGTTGCGACGGGCCGCGGATGTGCAGCTTCGTCATCGCCCGCAGGGACGAGGACATTTCCTCGTTGGAGGATCTGCGCGGCAAGCGGGCCGCCATCAACAGCCAGGATAGCAATTCCGGCATGAACCTGTTTCGGGCCGCCATTGCCCCGATCGCCGATGGCCGCTCCTTTTTCGACTGGGTGATCGAGACAGGCGGCCATGCTGCAAGCATCGCCGCCGTTGGCGAGGGGCGTGCCGATTGCGCCGCTATCGACTGCGTCACCTACGGTCATCTCCAGCGTCTTGCGCCGGACCGCCTCGCCAATATCATTGTCGTTGCGCGGACCCCCAGCGGCCCCGGGCTGCCTTTTATCACGCACGGGTCGGCGTCCGACCAGGATGTCGAAGTGCTGCGCGACGCTCTGGCTGCCGCTATGTCTGAGCCGGATCTTGCGGACGCCCTCGGCGTACTTGCGCTGATGGGGTTTTCCGTTCTTGCAGATGCCGATTACGATGCGCTTCTCGCATTGGAGGCCGAGGCTGAAAGCCTTGCATACCCGCAGCTTCGCTAATCTGTCGGCATCCGCCTGCCTATTCTTTTTGCGCCAGAACAAGGCGCCTTCAAAAGTGACATCGGCTGCTTGCATGTCCGATAATCGGCTCTATCCTGCCTTTGGCCTTTTCCGCGTGAGACAGCGGCGAGCCACGAAGCCGGCGCAGATCGGCACCACCCAACCAGACCGTTCAGAGGGATTTCGGAACATGAATTTCAGAAGGTTTGCATTTTCAGGCCTGCTTGCGGTCACGGCCGCAACGCCCACTCTCGCCAAGGATTGGAAAAGCGCTACCATCACGCTCGAGGGCGCCTACGCACCCTGGAACATGACCAATGCAGATGGTTCGCTCGGCGGTTTCGAGCCGGAGCTTGCCAAGGTGCTCTGCGAACGTGCCAAGATCGATTGCAAGCTGGTCGCCTCCGACTGGGATGGCATGATCCCGGCGCTGAATGCCGGCAAGTTCGACGTCATCATGGATGCGCTGTCGATCACCGACGAACGCAAGCAGGTGATCGATTTCACCGTCCCCTATGCGGCGACGCCGGCCGCCTTTGCGACCGCCAAGGACAGCCCGCTTGCCAAGGCAGCCGGAACCGGTTCGACGATCACCATGACCTCGGGCCAGACCGGCGTGACGGAGATCGACGCACTGAAGGCAGTCTTCAAGGGCAAGACGATCGGCATCCAGGCCGCCACCGTCTACGCCAAGTTCGTGTACGACAACTTCGGCAGCATTGCCGAGATCCGCGAATACAAGACCGGCGCCGACCGCGACCTCGACCTGCAGAACGGTCGTATCGACCTCGGCTTCGACGATGCCGTCTACTTCAACAACGCTTTTGAAGCGGCCGGCGGGGCAATCGTCTTTACCGGGCCGGAGATTGTCGGGTCGATCTGGGGCGAAGGCGAGGGGTTGGGCATCCGCAAGGCCGATACCGACCTGCGCGACAAGCTCAATGTTGCGATCAAGTCCGCCCTTGCCGATGGTACCGTCAAGGATCTCTCCATGAAGTGGTTCAAGGTCGACGTCAGTCCGAAGTAAGCTGGGCATCCGGATGGGGGCTACGATCCGGGCGCCCCGGAGAGGGGCGTCTGATCGGCGCGAGCGCCATCGGTTGCGGGCAGGGGAACGGCTGGCATGACGCTATTTGAACTGTTGGGGTTGGGCGGAAAGGGCTGGGGAGCATTTCTGCTCCTGGCGACAGCAACCACCCTTGCCGTCACGGCGACGGCGCTGGCCATCGGTGCCGTTGCCGGTGCCGCGATCGCGGCTGCGAAGCTTTCGGGAAGCGTTCCTCTGCGTCTGATTGGCCATGTCTATACGACCGTGTTCCGCGGCGTGCCCGAGCTGCTGATCATCTATTTGATCTACTTCGGCGGTTCTTCCGGGCTGACCGCGGTTGGTCGCTGGCTCGGCTATGACGGCTTTCTTGGTTTGCCGTCGTTCGCCGCCGGAGCCCTGGCCGTCGGCATCATCTCCGGCGCCTACCAGGCGGAAGTGTTCCGGGGCGCCTTCCATGCCATTCCGCGCGGGGAGCTGGAAGCGGCGATGGCGATCGGCATGCCACGTCGGTTGCGGTTCCGCCGGATCATCGTGCCGCAGGTGCTGCGCTTTGCCATTCCTGGGCTCGGCAATGTCTGGCAGCTCAGCCTCAAGGATTCCGCGCTGGTCTCGGTCACCGGTCTCGTGGAACTGATGCGGGCAAGCCAGATCGCCTCCGGATCGACCCGCCAGTACTTCCTCTTCTACATCGTCGGCGGCGCGCTGTACCTGATCCTCACCAGCCTGTCGGACCGGGTCTTCAACACGGCGGAGAGGCGGGCGAACCGCAGCATGTCCGCCTCCACCATCGGCGGGGCGTGAGGATCGATATGGATTTCGCCTTCCTCTCCTCCACGATGGTGACGCTGATCCGGGCCCTGCCCACGACGTTGGTCCTGTTTTCGCTGTCGATCCTGTTCGGCGGCATGCTGGCGCTGCTGATTACCGCCATGCGCGTCAGTGGCATCAGACTGCTTTCGGGTTTCGCCAGGGCCTATATCTTCGTCTTCCGCGGCTCGCCGCTGCTGATCCAGATGTTCCTTGTCTTCTATGGGCTCGGCCAGTTCGGGGTGATCCGATACTCCTTCCTCTGGCCGTTTCTGCGCGAACCCATGGTCTGCGCCGTTCTCTCGCTGGCGCTCTGCACGGCGGGCTATACGGCGGAAATCTTCCGGGGCGGCATTCGCGCCGTGCCGGCCAAGGAGATCGAGGCGGCCCGATCAGTGGGCATGTCCGGCTTCCTGCTGGTGCGCCGGATCATCGCGCCGATCGCCTTTCGCCATGCGCTGCCGGCCTATTCCACCGAGATCGTGCTGATGATGAAATCCACGGCGCTCGCCAGCCTGGTCACCGTCTGGGAAGTCACCGGCGTTGCCCAGCGGCTGATCTCGCAGACCTACCGGACGATGGAAGTTTTTCTTTGCGCAGCTCTCATCTACCTGGTCCTGAACTTCCTCATCCTGCAGGCGATGAACCTGCTCGAATATTCCCTTTCCCGCCACCGGCGCCCGTTCGCGCCGGGCCTGCGCGCCTGACAGGAGCCTCGATCATGCCAGGCGAAACCCGCCTTTCCGTCCGAAACCTGCGCAAGAGCTTTGGTACCCACGAGGTGCTGAAGGGCATATCGATGGATGCGCAGGACGGCGACGTCATTTCCGTGCTCGGGGCATCCGGGTCGGGAAAGTCCACCTTCCTGCGCTGCATCAATCTTTTGGAAACGCCAAGCGGCGGGGAAGTCTGGGTCGATGGCGAGCAGATCCGCATGCTCCACGGGCGCAGCGGCAGCCGGCCGGCAAGTCGCGCGCAGGTCGATCATATCCGCTCCGAGCTCGGCATGGTCTTCCAGGGCTTCAACCTCTGGTCCCACATGACAATCCTGCAGAATGTCATCGAGGGGCCGGTGCATGTGCTGAAGCGCCCGAAGGCGGAATGCATCGCCGAGGCTGAGGAGCTGCTGGCCAAGGTCGGGATCGCCGACAAGCGGCACGCCTATCCGGCGCATCTTTCAGGCGGCCAGCAACAGAGGGCGGCGATCGCCCGGTCTCTGGCGATGAAGCCGAAGGTCATGCTGTTCGACGAGCCGACGTCGGCACTCGACCCGGAACTGGTCGGCGAGGTGCTGCGGGTCATGCGGGCGCTCGCCGAAGAGGGCATGACCATGCTGGTCGTAACCCATGAGATGAGCTTTGCCCGCAACGTCTCGAACCGCGTCGTCTTCATGCGCGACGGCATCATCGACAGCAGCGGCGCGCCGGAGGACATGTTCGGTGCCGGTGCTTCTCCCGCCTTCCGCCAGTTTATCGGCCACTTCGGAAATCCTCAGTGACAATTATCATCGAAGACGTCGTGCAGTGGCGCGAGATCGCCCGTGTCGCCGAAGGCGAGGATCTCGATCTTTCAGCAACCGCATGGGCGCGCGTCGAACAGGCGCGTGAGATCGTCGAGGCGCTGGTCGAAAACGGTACCCGCGCCTATGGCATCACCACCGGTGTCGGGGCGCTGTCCGATACGGTGGTGGACCGTAGCGCACAGAGCCGGCTATCGCGCAACATCGTTCTCAGCCATGCCTGCGGAGTTGGCCCTCTGCTCGAGGCGCGGGAGGTGAGGGCGGTGATCGCAGCCCAGATCGCCAACTTCGCCCACGGGCATTCCGGCGTGCGTCCGCAGATCATCCGGTGCCTGATCCGGTTTCTGGAGGCGGACTGCATTCCCGATGTGCCGTCGCGGGGCTCCGCCGGCTATCTGACCCACAATGCCCATACCGCGCTGGTGCTGATCGGGGAGGGGAGCGCCCGCGTCAAGGGTGTGCGCATGCGCGGTCGCGACGCGCTGGCTGCGATCGGTCTCGAGCCGCTGGTGCTGGCGGCGAAGGAGGGGCTGAGCCTCGTCAATGGTACGGCCTGCGCCACGGGGCTTTCCTGCGTGGCGCTTGCCCGCGCCGAGCGCCTGCTGGATTGGGCCGATGCCATCGCCGCCGTGACGCTCGAGGCGGCCGGCTGCCAGATCTCGGCGTTTGCGGCCGAAGTTCTCGCCCTTCGCCCTTCGGCCGGCATTGCCAAGGTCGGCGAACGGCTACGTCAGCGCATGGCCGGTAGTGGCATCATCGCGGCGGCGGTCGGTCGGCGGACGCAGGACGCGCTCAGCCTGCGGTCCGTACCGCATGCCCATGGCGCTGCCTGGGACGTACTTGTCCAGACCGGGCGCATCGTGGACCAGGAACTGGCGTCCGTGACCGACAACCCGGCGGTGGCGGGCACACCGGCTGACCCGCTCGTCTGGTCGGAAGCGCATGCTGTGGCGCCGGCGCTCGGGCAGGCGGCCGACAGTCTCGGTGTGGCGATCGCCCAACTGGCGGCGATCAGCGAGCGTCGCCTCGACCGGCTGGTCAATCCACTGGTGAGCGGTCTTCCGGCTTTTCTCGCCACCGATGCAGGCAGCCATTCCGGTTTCATGATCGCCCAGTATACCGCGGCGGCGCTCGTCAACGACAATCGCCGGCTTGCCGCGCCGGCAGCAACAGACGGCGGCATTACATCCGGGCTGCAGGAGGATTTCCTCAGCCATCCGACGGCCGCCGCCACCAAGCTGCTCGGCATCCTCGACAACGCGGAATACATCCTGGCGATCGAGCTCATGGCGGCGGTTCAGGCGCAGGAATTCCACCCTGTCGCCGATCTGGCTGCCGGTAACCGGGCAATCCGCGATATCGTCCGGGCTCGGGTCGACCGGTATGACGACGACCGCCCGCTTCACGCCGACATGGATGTGCTGCGCAGTCTGATCGCCAAGGAGGACCCGCCGTCGCCGCGATGAGAGCCTCATCGCGGCGAGTTTTAATCAGATGCTGAACGCTGCGCCGATCAGGGCCTTGGTGTAGGGGTCGCGGGGGTCTTCGAAGATGGCTTCGGTGTTGCCCTGTTCGACGATCTTGCCGTTCTTCATCACCAGCACATAGTCCGCCATCGCCCGCACGACCGCCAGATCGTGACTGATGAAGATGTAGGAGAGCTTGTGGCTCTGCTGCAGGTCGCGCAGGAGGTCGATGACCTGACCCTGGACCGACCGGTCGAGCGCCGAGGTCGGTTCGTCGAGAATAACCACCCGCGGTTTGAGGATGATGGCACGGGCAATGGCGATGCGCTGGCGCTGGCCGCCGGAGAACTCATGCGGATAGCGGTTGCGCGCCGCCGGATCGAGGCCCACCTCCTCGAGCGCGGCCATGGCACGCCGGTCCCGGTCTGCGCGGCTGAGGTCCGGCTCATGCACCAGAAGTCCTTCGGTGATGACTTCGCCGACCGTCTGGCGCGGCGAAAGCGAGCCGTAGGGATCCTGGAAGACGAGCTGCATTTCCTTGCGCAACGGCCGCATCTGCTTGCGATCGAAGCGGGAAATGTCGGTTGCCCCGAAGCGGTAGACGCCTTCGCTGTCGATCAGGCGCAGCAGTGCCCGCCCGAGGGTCGATTTGCCGGAGCCCGACTCCCCGACGACGCCGATCGTCTGGCCCTCGCGCAGCCTCACGCTGACGCCATCGACGCCGCGGAAAAGGCGCTTGCCGCCCGAAAGAAAACCGCCGCCGATCTCGAAATCGACCGTGACGTTGCGCCCTTCCAGGATGACTGGTGCCGTCTCCGGAGGCGCTGCCTTGCGACCGTGCGGCTCGGCCGCCAGCAGCATCTTGGTATAGTCGGATGTCGGGCGCTCGAAGATGTCGTCCGTCGTGCCCTGCTCGACGACCTCGCCACGTCGCATCACCACGACCCGTTCGGCGAAGTGGCGAACAATGCCGAGATCGTGGGTGATCAGCGCGATCGCCATGCCAAAGCGTTGCTGCAGCGAGCGTAGCAGCGCCAAGATCTGCGCCTGGATGGTGACGTCGAGCGCCGTGGTTGGCTCATCCGCGATCAGGATGTCCGGTTCGTTGGCGAGCGCCATGGCGATCATCACGCGCTGGCGCTGCCCGCCGGACAGCTCGTGCGGATAGCTGTCGATGCGCCGCTCCGGTTCGGGGATCCCGACCAGCTCCAGCAGTTCGAGCACGCGCGCTCGCGCTTCCGCCTTGGAGCCGCCGCGGTGATAGAGGATGGGCTCGGCGATCTGCCGGCCGATCCTGTAGAGCGGATCGAGCGAGGTCATCGGCTCCTGGAAGATCATCGTGACCTTGGCGCCGCGCACCTTGTTCAAGTCGCCTGTCGGCAGGCCGATCAGCTCCTGGCCGCGATAGCTGGCGGAACCGCGAACGATCCCGTTCTGGGCGAGGAGCCCCATGATCGCCATCATGGTCTGGCTTTTGCCGGATCCCGACTCGCCGACCACGGCAAGCGTCTCGCCCGCCTTGATATCGAGATCGATGCCCTTGACGGCATTCACCGTTCCGTCCGGCGTGGTGAAATCCACCTTGAGGTCCCGGACGGAGAGAATGGTCTGTTTGGTGTCTGTCATGCCTATCGATCCCTCGGGTCGAGAGCGTCCCGCAAACCGTCGCCGATGAAGTTCAGCGAAAACAGGGTTGCGACGAAGAAGATGGCCGGGAATATCAGCAGCCACGGAGCCGACTGGATATTGTTCGCGCCTTCGGAAATCAGCGCGCCCCAGCTGGTCAGCGGTGCCTGAACTCCAAGTCCGAGGAAGGACAGGAAACTTTCCAGCAGGATGACTTTCGGTACCACGACCGTCACGAAGACGATGACGGGCCCGATCGTATTGGGGATGATGTGCCGGCGGATGATCTGCCAGTCGCTGAGGCCGAGCGATTGCGCGGCGCCGACGAACTCACGGCGTTTCAGGGCGAGCGTCTGGCCACGCACGATGCGAGCCATGTCCAGCCATTCCACCGCGCCGATCACCAGGAAGATCAGGATGAAGCTTCGCCCGAAGAAGACCACCAGAACCACGACCAGGAAGACGAAGGGCAGCGAGTAGAGGATCTCGACCAGGCGCATCATGACGTTGTCGACGCGACCGCCGAGATAGCCGGAGGTGGCGCCGTAGACGACGCCGATGCCGAGCGAAACCAGGCTGGCCAGCACCCCGACCGCAATCGAGATCTGCCCGCCGAGCATGACGCGCGCCAGGAGGTCTCGGCCGTTGGGATCGGTGCCGAAGGGGAAGTATTCCCGGTTCAACTGGCCCGATACCTTGAGCACGCGACCATCATTCTCGGTACTCGTGACCTTGGTTTCCTTGAACTCGTTGGCGCGGTCGAAGTAGCGCGTCGCGCGCGCGTCGATCGGGCTGTCGGAGCTGATCGTGGCGGTGAAGGCCTGGCCTTCGACGTCGAAACTGTCGAGTCTGACGCGGGCACGGGCGGCGACGCCCTCGATCGCGCCTCGCAACGCGGATTCGTCGGGCCGCGGCTCGAGGCTCGGCGGCACGCTCACATAGGACGAGAACACCTGGTCGTAGGCATGCGGCGAAAACAATGGACCGACAAACGAGAACAGCGCGATCAGCAGCATCATCACGCAGCCAGCCATCGCGGCCTTGTTGCGGCGAAAGCGGATCAGCGCGAGCTGGAACAGGCTGCGGCCCGTCGTCAGGTCGGAGCCGGGGAGGGAGGTTGAGGAAAGATCAGTCATGGCGGACCCGCGGATCGAGAAGGCCGTAAAGAAGATCGACCACAAGGTTGAAGACGATCACGAAGATGGCGATCAGCACGACCGTGCCCATCACCAGCGTGTAGTCGCGGTTGAGCGCGCCGAGCACGAAATAGCGGCCAACGCCCGGAATAGTGAAGATGGTCTCGACCACGGCCGAACCGGTCATCAGCGCGGCAGCGCAGGGTGCCAGATAGGAGACAACCGGCAGCATGGCGCCGCGCATCGCGTGCGTTACTACCACCACGCGCGGTGGCAGGCCATAGGCACGGGCGGTGCGGATATGGTCTGCATGGAGCGCCTCGATCATCGATCCGCGCGTCAGGCGCGCAAACACCGCCAGCTGCGGAAGGGCCAGCGCGATGATCGGCAGGATCAGGAAGGAGAGCGAGCCATCCCCCCAGCCGCCGGCCGGAAGCAGGGACAGCGTGATGGCAAACACCAGCGTCAGCACCGGCCCGACCACGAAGTTCGGGATGGTCGTGCCGACAGTCGCGAGCGACATGATGGTGAAATCGAGCACGCTGTTTTGCCGTAACGCGGCGATCGTGCCCATGACGACGCCGCCGACCAGCGCAAACAGCAGCGCGTAGAAGCCAAGCTCAATGGAATAGGGCAGGCCCTTGCCGATCAGCTCCGCCACGCTGTTGTCCTTGTAGATGTAGCTCGGGCCAAAATCGCCCGTGACCGCATTGGACAGATAGGTGACGTACTGCCGCCAGAGCGGCTGGTCGAGCTGATACGTGCGCATCAGGTTTTCCATCGTCGCGGGCGGCAGGGGCCGCTCGAGATTGAATGGACCACCCGGGGCAAAGCGCATCAGGAAGAAGGAAATGGTCACGACGATGAAGAGCGTCGGGACCGCGCTCGCAAGGCGGCGCAAAACGAAGGCGATCATGCCTGTTCTCCTGGATGGCGGCGCGGGAAAAACCACGCCGCCCCCGTTTTGAAGTT
Organism: Hyphomicrobiales bacterium; assembly: GCA_900469345.1. Classification (GTDB taxonomy): domain Bacteria; phylum Pseudomonadota; class Alphaproteobacteria; order Rhizobiales; family Rhizobiaceae; genus Neorhizobium. The sequence goes on from UBWZ01000013.1 coordinate 20,692, forward strand.
ACTCAGAAACGCTCAGGAAACGGCTGAGATGCTCGTTGGCGGCGTTGTCCTTCCAGCCCTTGACCCGGTTCGATACCAGCCAGAGGTCGGCCTGGGTGAGGAACGGGGCGACCGGCTGGTCGTTCATCATCATCGCCTCGGCGTCGTGCAGAAGCTTGGAGCGCGCCTCGGGGTTGGTCTCGGCATAGGACTGCTGCATCAGCGCGTCAAACTTCGGGTTCTCATAGTGACCGTAGTTGAAGGTCTTGTTGGTGCTGAGGTTGAGGGCGAGGAAGTTCTCGGCATCGGCGTAGTCGGCGACCCAGCCGGCGCGCGCGACGTTGAACTTGCCGCCTTCCTGCAGGTAGGCATAGTGCGAGGACACGTCGAGGTTCACCAGCGACACCTTGGCGCCGAAGGTGTTCTTCCACATGTCGGCAACGGCCGTTGCAACGCGCTCGTGGTTGGGATTGGTGTTGTAGCGGATCTCGATGTTGAGCGGCTTGCCGCCTTCGCCATAGCCCGCTTCCTTCATCAGCTCGATCGCCTTGTCTTCCCGGTCCAGCTGGGAGAGGCCGGCGAAATCGGCCTTGGCGGGTTCGCCATAGCTTGCCATGCCGGGCGGCACCATGGAGTAGGCAGGGATCTGCGAACCGCGGTAAATTTCCTTGGCGAGGAAGTCGCGGTCGACGGCCATGGACAGGGCGCGGCGGACGCGCACGTCGCTATAGGGCTCCTGGCGCGTGTCGAAGGCATAATAGTATGTGGCAAGCGTCGGCGAGACGTGCACCTGCTCCTTGTAGCTTGCGCGCAGGCGATCGATCTGGTCGGCGGAGAAGTTGTAGGCGAGGTCCATTTCCTTTGCCTCGAAACGACGGACCGAAGCGGCCTGATCGTCGATCGGGTAGAAGATGACCTTGTCGAGCTTGACGTTGGACGCATCCCAATAGTTTGCGTTCTTCTCGACGACCAGCTGGTCGTTCGGTACGTGGCTCGTCAGCTTGAAGGCGCCGTTGGAGACCATGACGCCGGGCTTGACGAAGTCGGCGCCGTTCTTGTCGAAGCTTGCCTTGGAAACGGGCAGCGCAGTCTGGTGGGCGAGCAGTTCGAGGAAGAAGGGCGTCGGGCGCTCAAGGGTGATTTCGAGCGTCTTGTCGTCGATCGCCTTGATGCCGAGATCGGTCAGGGGCAGCTCGCCCTTGTTGACCTTTTCGGCGTTCTTGATCGGGTAGAGAATGTTGGCATAGCCCGCCGCCGTCTTGGGGTCCTCGACGCGCGCCAGCGAAAATACGAAATCGCCCGCCGTGACCGGCGTGCCGTCGGACCACTTGGCATTGGCGCGCAGCTTAAACGTGTATTTCGATGCGTCGTCGGACATCGTCCAGGATTCGGCCGCACCGGGGACGATCTTGCCATCCGCATCGTAAATGGTCAGGCCTTCATACAGGTCCTTCAGGATGAACGCCTCGATGTTGATCGAGGTGTGGGCCTGGTCGAGCGTCTGGGGCTCTCCCGAATTGCCGCGATGAAGGACGTTTTCGGCGAAGGCAGGGGCGCTTCCAAGAAGGACTGCGCTGAGCAGAAGTGCGCTGCGAAGGCTGATGAGGCGAGGTGACATTTTGATCTATCTCCCGGTTGTATTCCGATCAAGCTGGCGAGTGAATGCCAGAAAGCCAGCAAATGCAAGGGTTACGGCGAAAGCATGCCGTTGCAACGGGCGTGCCGGGGACGTGGCTAAATCGCTATGGTTGTGCGCTGCCGTATCCGCCATAGGCTTTCGCGATAAAGCCGAGAGCTCAAGGCGAAAGGTTCGGTCGTGGCTCTGGCACCTTACGTAACATGTAGAAAGTCGCGTGACCGGCTTCGGCCAGAAACATCTTTTCTGAGACCGGACGACAGTGGGCCAAAGCGGCGCCGATCCGGCGGGACGGGCAGGGGGCTCCCTTTAAAATACAACTTTCGGGCATTCGTCCAGCCTGTGGATAGTTGGATGTGAGGATCCTCGATCGGCCTGGTTCGCTAACTCCTTGGCTCGGTAATACCGGTCAGCCATGCGTCAGGCGGCGTTTTCCTCGAAGGCGTAGCGGCGGCAGTGCTGCAGGTAGGCAGCCTCGTGCAACGCCACCAGTTCCACCGTGCTGTTCCACAGCCACGAGGGAGCATCGAGCGCGCGAGAACGGTTTTTTTGCAGCTCCTTCAGCCAGTTCTCACGGTCAGAAGGGCTCAGCTGTCTTGCGTGCGCAATGCCGACCACATGCGCCAGGAATTCTGCAACGTTCAAAGCTTCGTCCCGGGTCAGGGTTTCGATCTCGAGCTTGAGATCCTGCGGCAGCAGTTCGCGCACGAAGACCGATTTGCCGAGAAGCAGCGCGTTGACCATGCGGGTGCCGAGGAAGGGCGAAAGGTGGCGCGCGCCGGTCACGACACGCTGGCCCTGGTCGGCCGGCATGTGGACTTCCGGGGCATGTGGAGCCGACGCTTCAACGGCCTCCTTGACGTCCATCAGGCAATGTCGCGCCGACCTGCCGCGACCTACCCGGACAAGCACTGCCATGCGCAGCCGGCCGAGCGAACTGCAGCCCTTGCGCCAGTAGGCCGCGTCGACCACCGTGACGTGATCGTCGTCGCCCGGATTGCGCAGGATGGTGACCAGGGCGCGAAGGCTGTCAGTCTCGAACAGGGCATTGACCGCTTCGCGTTCTGCCTCCGTCAGCGGCCAGAACCGCGACCCCAGCGGGATGGTCGGCCGGATGCCTTCGATCCGTTCGTCGGCCAGATGCTTCCAGGACCTGCGGGAGGCTTGGCGCATCACCAGCTTGACCGTCCTCGGGACGGATATCGCCTCCTCGGCAACCTCGTGTTCCGCATCAGGCGTGAACGCGGCGCCATAGCCGTCCATCATCCGCTCCAGCATCAGCGCGGTGGTGACCCCCGGCAGATCGGAGCTGCGGGCCGCGGTCGCGAGCGACAGGGCCAGCCGCACAAGATCGTGCGCCGGATTGCCGATCACCGTCTGGTCAAGGTCGCGGATCTGCACCGCCAGTGCGCCGGTCCGGCTGGCCACGGGACCAAGATTGCCCACGTGGCAGTCGCCGCAGATCCAGAGTTCGGGTCCCTCCGGAAGGATCATCCGCTCCGAGGTCTCCAGCCACTGGTAGAAGCGGGAGGTGCTGCCGCGAACATAGGCATGTGCTGAGGCGGCCATCTTGCGATTGCGATCGGCGATCAGATATTTCATCCGTTCGGCGGGCAGTACGGGATGCTTCATGAATGGGGTCCTGACGGGCGGAAGCCGGACGGATCGGCCAGCATCGCACAATGGCGCAGCACCCAAAGTGTTCCGACTTAAGTCCTTCGCGCCCGGCGCGCGGGGGGCAAACATGGCCACAAGCTTGGGCCGCCACGGTCGCCTCGACCTCGGGCCCCGAGTGCGGTCAGCCCGCTACGCTTCGCGCATGCTGGTCGGAAGACAAGGACGGCAGACTGCGTGCCCGTTTTGCCTCGTGGAGCAGGGGGATCAAGCATACGACCACCACAAGGATGGCGATATAGAGCATTCCGGGAGGCGTTTTCAATTTCATCATCTGCACTGCCGCACTATCGATTCTGAGAGGGTGCCGCCGCAAGCTGACGTCCAGCTGAAGACGAAGAGGACGCCTTGGATCGAGCCTAGATCAGCCTCATTCAGGTCATTGTCAGCATCTAGTGCAATTCCCCGGCTAACGAAAAATGCCTGGAGTCCCTTCTTGTCCATCGAAAGCATTCGCCAGCCGGTCCGGCAATTTTACAGGCCGCGTATCGGCAGCGTCACCCTCGCCAATCTCAGCGCTCTCTTTCTGATGGCCTTCACCAACCATACGTTCTGGAGCCGTGCCTACGCCTATTTCGATAGTCACCTGGCGCTTGCGGCGTTCGGACTGGGGCTTGCCTGCCTGTTCTGCGCCCTGCTTGTCGCGTTGTCAGTGAAATACGTGCTCAAGCCGCTGCTGATCTTCCTGTTCTTCAGTGCAGCCGGTGCGTCCTGGTTCATGGACGGCTTCGGAACCATCCTCGATGTCGACATGATCCGCAACGCGGCGCAGACGACGACCTCTGAAGCTGGCCATTTGGTGACGCCGTCCTTCCTCCTTCACTTGGCGATCTTCGGGCTTATTCCCTCGCTTCTGGTCTGCTGGGTAAAGATCGAGCATCGCCCCTTCTGGGCAAAGCTGCGGTGGAACATGCTGACGATCGTGCTTCTGGTCTTGATCGCGCTTGCGAGCGCAATCAGCGCCGGACGCAGCATCGCCTCGGTCACCCGCATGCACAAGGATCTGATCCTGACGCTCAACCCTCTCCTGCCCGTCGGCAGCGCCGCGATGTTTGCGTTTGCCAGCGAGGCTGACAAGAACATCGTCATCCAGCCGCTCGGAACGGACGCCCGGGTGTCGGCGCCAAGCCGGTCGGGCAAGCCGCGCGTGCTGGTCATTGTCGCGGGCGAGACGGCGCGTGCCGAAAACTTCTCGCTCGGAGGCTATGGTCGCCAGACCAATCCCGAGCTGTCGAAGCTCGACATCACCTATTTCCCGCAGACCTCCAGCTGCGGAACGGCGACGGCGGTCTCCATTCCCTGCATGTTCTCCAATCTCACGCGCAGCGGTTACTCCCACCGCGCCGGGCTGGCGAACGAAAACCTGCTCGACGTGCTTGGCCATGCGGGCATCAAGACGGAATGGTGGGACAACAACACCGGCAGCAAGGGTGTCGCCGAGCGGACTGTCTACCGGTCCTTCTCCGACGAGAACGATCCGCGCTACTGCAAGCAGAATGAATGCCTGGATGCCGTGATGGTCGACCAGCTCGAATCCTGGCTTGCCAATATCAAGCAGGATACGGTGCTCGTCGTGCACCAGCTGGGCAGCCACGGTCCTGCCTACTACCAGCGCCATACGCCTGAATTCACGCGCTTTACCCCCGAATGCGCCACCAGCGAACTCGGCTCCTGCAGCCGCGAGGCGATCGTCAACACCTACGACAACACCATCCTCTACACCGACCATATCGTCGCGTCGGTCATCAATATCCTGAAGGCCCACCAGGACCGTCTTGCACCGGCAATGGTCTACATGTCGGATCACGGCGAATCGCTTGGCGAACACGGGCTCTATCTGCATGGCGCCCCCTACATCGTTGCGCCCTCGCAGCAGACGCATGTGCCCTTCCTGATCTGGCAGGGTTCCGAGATGAAGGCGGAGACGGACGGCGCATGCCTGACCTCGCGTGCAGCCGAGGAAGCCTCGCACGACAACCTCTTCCACATCGCGCTTGGCATGATGTCGGTAAAGACGTCGGTCTATGAGCCGAAGCTCGACGTGCTTGCAGCCTGCCGCAAGGGAGCCAGCTCGTGAGCGCGCCGCATATCGTGCCTATCCGGCAGGAGACGCAGAGCTCGCCCATCCCGGCGCCGACATCCGCGACCGAGCCCTCTGCGACAGAGCCGTCTCCGGCCAAAGTCTCAGGTGTGCTGCATGTGTTTGCAGCCTTCGGCTATTCGCTGGCCGGCGGCCGGCGGCTGCTGGGTGAGACGGCCTTCCGGCACGAACTCCTGATGGCGATCGGGCTGATCGCAGCATTCGCCTATGCGGGTGCAAGCCTCTCGGACTTCCTGGTGCTCGGCGTACTGATGCTGGCGCTCTTTGCCTTCGAGGCAATCAACACGGCGATCGAGGAAATCGTCGATCGCGTCTCGCCCGAATGGTCGCAGACCGGCCGGCATGCCAAGGATCTCGGATCCTTTGCCGTGATGTGCATGCTGGCGGCGAATGCCTTGTACGCTCTCTTCGTCCTCTTCCCCTTGCTCTGGGGATAGCCATGACGCCGCTTGCGGCCAACTCGCACCTGTGCAACGAAAGCACATCCGGCCGGAGCGTTCGCCCCGGCGGGAGTTACAAGGTGAGCAGGGGCTGGCAGGGAGAAGGCGGCTTGAGGGTTCTTCTGGTCGAGGACGATGTGACACTCGGGGAAGCAGTCCGCGATCACGTCGCCGGCGGCGACCATGCCGTTGACTGGATGAAGACGATCGACAGCGCCCGCAGCGCACTCGACACCATAGCCTATGGCCTGATCCTGCTCGACCTGCGCCTGCCCGATGGCAGTGGCATCGGGTTGCTGAAGGATCTGCGGGCAAGGGGCATCACCAGCCCGGTTATCATCCTCACCGCTCACGACCAGATATCCGACCGGATCGAGGGGTTGAATTCCGGTGCTGACGACTACCTCGTCAAACCCTTCAATCTCGGCGAGCTGACGGCCCGCATCCTCGCGGTCACCCGGCGCTACAGCGGACGTCCCGTGTCGGTCCTGCGCCTTGACGGACTGGAGGTCAATGCGGCCGAGCGCCGGGTTGTCGCCGACGGGGAAGCCGTTTCGCTGTCCGGTCGCGAATGGGCGGTGCTCGATGTGCTGGCCGGTCGCCCGGGCGCTGTCGTTTCCAAGGCGCAGATCGAGGAAGCGCTCTATTCCTTCGGCTCCGAAATCGAAAGCAACACGGTCGAGGTCTATGTGAGCCGGCTGCGCAAGAAGCTCGGCCGTGACCGGATCGCGACCCTGCGCGGCGTCGGCTACCGCCTTGGCGGCGAGGCGTGATCATGGCCGGCCCGAAGACGGGCCCGTCGATGACCCGCCGGCTGATCCTGTCCCTTACCCTCGTGATGACCGTCTTCTGGCTACTTGCCGTCGGGCTCGGCGTGGTGGTGATGGAGGAGGAATTTGCCGAAATCTTCGATGGCACGCTGCAGGACACGGCAGAGCGGCTGGTTCCGCTGGTGGTGGACGATCTCCAGCACCGTGACCTGCCGGGCGCTTCACCGCAGCAGCTGCAGACCGGGAGCTCCAGCGGCGATCCGGAATATCTGATCTACCAGGTGCGCGACCAGACCGGCCGTGTCCTGATCCGCTCTCATGACGCGCCGGAGCAGGCCTTCGATGCGCCTCTGAAAGGCGGTTTCTGGAGAAACGACACCTACCAGTTCTATACTGCCGACAGCGATGACCGCCGGATCTTCGTGCAGGTGGCGGACGCGTTCGCAAACCGGCAGGAGGCGTTGCACGATGGTGCGCTGGCGCTTTTGGTGCCGCTCATCCTGCTTGTTCCGGTCAGCGGCGCGGCGATCTGGCTGGCCGTCCGCCGTGCCGTGCGGCCGGTCGACCAGCTGCGCAGTGAGATCGAGACGAAGGACGGCGGCAATATGGAGGCGATCGCCATCGATACCCTGCCGCGGGAGCTCCAGCCGATCGCCTTTTCCGTCAACCGGTTGATGATGCGACTGCGAACGGCGCTGGAGGCCGAACGGGAATTCACCTCCAACAGCGCCCATGAACTGCGCACGCCGATTGCCGGAGCGCTGGCGCAGACGCAGATGCTGATCGCCGAGCTGAAGGGCAAGTCCGAGCGCCATCGCGCCGCGCAGATCGAGGCGTCGCTGGTTCGCCTCAGCCACCTGTCGGAGAAGCTCCTGCAGTTGTCGCGTGCGGAAGCCGGTATCGGCTATGTCGAGAAGACCTGCGATCTGGGCCGGGTCCTCGAAATGGTTGTCACGGACTTCCGGCGGAGCATGGCGGAGCCTGAACGGTTGGTAACCCGCCGGGCGGCGGGCGCCGAGCTCATTCGCCCTCTCAGCGAGGATGCGTTTGCCATCGTCATGCGCAATCTCATCGAAAATGCGCTCACGCACGGGCTTCCCGACGAGCCGGTCGAAATCTTGCTTGAAGACGGCGGAGTGGTGCGGGTGGTCAATGCGGCGCCCGCGATGACTTCCGATGAACTGGCGTCGATCCGCAAGCGGTTCAGTCGCGGCCCGACGGCTGCAAGCGGGTCCGGCCTTGGGCTCTCCATCGTCGACAGGCTGATGGGGCAGATGAACGGCCGGCTGGTGCTCCTGTCTCCCGCCGCCGGGCGCAGCGACGGGTTCGAGGCAAGGGTCGAACTGCCGGGCTGATGCGATGCTGCCGACGCGCACCCTTTCCTCGGGGAAACAAATTTCCTAAAGCGTTGGCCGGGCAAATACATTGATTGGAGCCGCAGATGCCATGGTCTCACCCCGTCCCGAAGATCACCGATCAGGAACGCCGCGGGCGTCTTGAGCGCCTGCAGGCCAAGCTCGATGAGAACGGGCTTGGCGGGCTGCTGCTTGGATCGACCGAAAGCCTGCGCTATTTCACCGGCCTCGTCTGGCACCAGAGCGAGCGGCTGGTGGGTGCGCTCGTCACGCCGACGAGAGTCGTCTATATCGCGCCCGGTTTCGAGGAAAGCCGGATCGAAAGCCTGCCGCATCTGCCCGGCGAGGTCGTCGTGTGGCAGGAGGACGAGGCAAGTGCGGCGCTGGTCGCATCTCTCCTCGGTCCCGGAGCCACGCTCGCCCTCGACGATGCGCTGCCGCTGTTTGTCTATCACGAGCTCGCCCAGCAAATGGGCCGCGACCGTCTGGTGGATGGTGGCCGGATGATCCGCGATCTTCGGCTGTGCAAGTCGGCTGCGGAAATCGCGCTGATCGAGCGTGCGATGCATCTCACGCTCGAGGTGCAGCGTCGCGCTCACGGGATCATCGAGCCTGGCGTGCGGTCTTCCGACGTGGTGCGGTTTATCGACGAGCAGCATCGCGCGCTTGGCGCCCCGGAGGGATCGAGCTTCTGCATCGTTTCCTTCGCCACGGCGACGGCGCTGCCGCATGGTGCCGATGGCGACCAGACATACAAGGCCGGTGACGTCGTTCTGGTGGATACCGGCTGCCGGCTCGACGGCTACCATTCGGACCTGACCCGGACCTATGTCCTGGAGGAACCGGACCGGGAGTTTGCCAAGGCTTGGGCCATCGAGCGCGAGACCCAGCAGGCCGTATTCGAGGCGGCAGCACTCGGTGCCACCTGCGGAAGCCTCGACGATGCGGCACGAAACGTGGTGGTCAGGCACGCGCTCGGCCCCGATTACCGGCTGCCCGGTCTGCCTCACCGGGCCGGCCATGGTCTTGGCCTCGAGATCCATGAGGCACCCTATATCGTTCGGGGCAATGCTACGCGGCTCGAACCCGGAATGTGCTTTTCCAACGAGCCGATGATCGTCTTCCCGGGCCGGTTCGGCATCCGCCTGGAAGACCACATATACATGACCGACACGGGCCCGAAGTGGTTTACCGAGCCGGCAAAGAGCCCGACGGAACCGGTCGGCCGGTAGGCGCAGAGAGCGTTATCGGAATCTCTGCGGCGAAAATGGCGCGATGTCGATGGCCGGGCGGGCTTTGCACAGAAGATCCGCGACGATCTGTGCCGTGCCGGCCGACTGCGTCAGCCCGACATGCCCGTGCCCGAACGCGTAGATCACTCGGTCTGTCGAACGCGCCCGGCCGATGGCCGGCAGGCTGTCCGGCAGCGACGGCCGGAACCCCATCCACTGGCGCCCGCCCTCTGCCTTGAGGCTCGGCAGAAAGGTCTTGGCCTTGCGCAGCATGGCCTCGGAACGCGCAAAGTTCGGCGGCAGGTCGAGACCGCCGAGTTCGACCGCTCCGCCCACGCGAACGCCGGTGGAGAGGGGCGTGACAACAAATCCATGGCCGCCGAAGACCACGGCGGTGCGAAGGTCGAAGGCATCGCCCGGCAGGGTCGTGTTGTAGCCGCGCTCGGTTTCCAGCGGAATGATCTCACCGAGGCTGCGGGCGATCCGGTGGGAGAAGGCCCCGGCGGCGAGCACTACCTGGCCGACATGTCGGTTATGGCCACCGGCCAGCGTGAGGTCGACGCCATCGGCGGCCGGCTTCAGGGTCCTGACCTCAGCCACTTCGATCCTTCCACCTTCCGCCGTGAAACGATCGGCTAGCGCAAGCACGTAGAGCTTGGGGTCGGCAATCGAGAGCCAGCCCGGCATGAAGGTGCCGCGGATGAAGCGTGGCGACAGTCCGGGCTGGATCTCGGCCATTTCGGCGGCATGCATGTGGCGGAAGGTGATGCCGTGTCGTTCCCGTGCATGCCAGCCGGGCAGCGACGCCGTGAACTCCGCCTCGCTTTCGTAGACCTCAAGGCTGCCGTCCTTGCGCAGCATGGAAAGCGTGCCGGTTTCGGACAGGAACGGTTCCAGTGCCTGCCGGGACAGATCCATCAGCGCCGTCTGGGCGGCGATAGCGCCATCGACGCGGGCGGGTGCGCAGGCGCGCCAGAACCGGAACATCCACGGTGCGATCTGCAGCGCATAGCGCGGCGGGATCGACAGCGGCCCGAGCGGATCGAGCAGCCATTTCGGTGCTTTTTTCAAAAGCCCCGGTGAAGCGAGCGGCAGGATGTCCGTAAAGGCAAAGGCGCCCGCATTGCCGGCGGAGGCACCGGCCGCCGGCCCCTCGCGGTCAAGGACCGTGACGCTGAGCCCGCGGCTCTGCGCAGCGATTGCCGCAGAGAGGCCGATCACGCCCGCGCCCACCACGATCACATCCGGACGGCTCATCTTATCTGCTCCCCAACCTGCAGATCAATGGAGTGGCAGGCCTCACGTCGGCGGCCTGCCCGATCTAAGGTATCAGGCCTTGCAGGTTTGCACGGCGCCGGGCAGCTTGCTCCACTGCGCGTACCAGCTGTTGAACAGCTTGAACTGTGCTTCCACATAGCCGCGCTGGCTGTCGGACAGGACGTCGGTTTCGTTGAAGTGCAGCGTGTATTCCGCATCGCCCTTCAGCACCATCATGTGCTTGAAGTAGAGGACCAGGTCCGGCCCTTCGTCAAAGGAGGAGAGCACCCCGAGCGCCTCTTCCAGTTCCCTGGCACGAACCCGGGCATCGGCGTCGCCGGTGGCCGCCGCCTGTGCGAGATTGCAAAGGTGCAGCACTTCCTTCGGAAGAACGTTACCGATGCCGGTGATGGCGCCGGTCGCGCCGCAATTGACATAGCCGTGGGTGACGGCGGTATCGACGCCGATCATCAGCGTCACGTCGTCGTCACGGCTGGTGATGTTTTCCGCCGCATAGCGCAGGTCGTCCGGGCCACCGAATTCCTTGAATCCGACTAGGTTCGAATGTTCCGCGCGGAGAGCGAAGAAGAGGTCGGCGCGGGTCGCAAATCCGTAATAGGGGCTGTTGTAGATCACCGCCGGCAGATCCGGTGCGGCCGACAGAATAGCCTTGAAGTGCGCCTTCTGGGCGGCAATGACCGAGCCGCGGGATAAAACGCGCGGGATGACCATCAGCCCTTGCGCACCGACCGACTGGGCGTGGGTGGCAATGGCGACGGCAGATGCGGTGTTGATGGCGCCCGTGCCGACGATGACCGGGATGCCGGCCTTCACCAGCCGCTCCACGCCTTCCATGCGCTGTGCATCCGTCAGCAGCGGCCAGTCGCCCATCGAGCCGCAATAGACGACGGCAGACATGCCGGCCGCGATAAGCTCCTCGCCCTTGCGCACCAGACCATCGAAATCTGGCTGCCTGTCGGCCGTGCAGGGGGTCATCAGGGCCGGAACCACGCCGGAAAAGATCTTCGCCTTCATCTCATCGCTCCTTTGCCGGCAGTGCCGCAATCCGGCATCCCGTCTTCTGAAGCGAGAGAATACAGCAACATGAATTCTTGTCGACAAAAAAAATACAAGATTAGGAAAGATCGATTTCGGCAGCTTCGTGGCGCGTCAGCAGGCGCCCGATCTGCTCAACGATCTGCTCGCCGTGGACCCTTCCAAGATGGTCCGCAGCCCCTACGTCCTTCCTCTCGATTGCCGCGATGATCTCCTCGTGTTCCTCCACGAACCGGGACGGCAGACGGTCCTCATAGGACTGGTAGTAGAGCCGGAGCATCCGGCGACCGTCATTGAGCAGCCGTCCGAAGAAGCCTGCATAGTAGGAGTTTCGGCCCGCCGCCGCGATCTGACTGTGGAAGGCGGCATTGGTGGCAATCATGGCAAGCGCATCCTGCGCTCCCACCGCTGCGGAAAATTCAACCTGGCGCGCCCGGATGAGGGCAAGATCTTCCGCTCTTCGATGCTGTGCCGCAAGCCGGGTTGTGACCCGGTACATCAGCACCAGGGCGTCGAAGTAGGACGGCATGTTCAGGAAATCGATGTTGGCGACCATGGTCGAGCGGTTGGGAAGTGTCTCGATCAGGCCCTCGCTCGACAAGCGCACGAGCGCCTCGCGGATCGGCGTGCGCGACATGCCGAACCGGCTCGCCAGCTGAACTTCATCGACAGCGCTTCCGGGTGGAAGCTTCAGGTCGAGAATCTCGTCACGCAGAAGATCGTAGACCATTTTGACGCCGGAGCCGCGCTTGCGCTCGCCCACTTGGTTCTGGTCCGGATCAGACATTTCAAGTTCCTCTTCTTCACGACGTGTTCGACATACCGCACCGGCACTCTCGCGTCAGCCTGCGATTCCGTCGCCCGACCCTGATTGACTCGCCGCGGGCCGCCAGATAATTCCTGATTGTATTAGTCATCTTTGAGTCTGGTCGGGGGACCGCGTCGACTCGAGTTTTTTCAGCGGCAGTGCGGAGTACTTTATGTCTAGGCCAGAAAGCGATTTTTTCGATGTTCGATCTCACCTGAGCGGTCGTCTGCTGCGCCACCACTGGGCAGGCCTGTTGTGCGGCGTGCTGCTTGTACTTCCGGCGACGGCGCGCTCGCAAGCGGTCGAAGCGTCAGGGCAGCAGGGTCAAGACACTACGCTCACCCCGATCGTGATCAGCGGCGATGATTCGGCCGGTGGTCCCGACAAGACCATTGTGGCAAGAAGTTCGCGAGCCGGCACCAAGACCGACACCCCTATCCTCGACGCCCCGGCCTCGATATCGGTCGTGACCCAGAAGGAACTGGAAGAGCGTGGCGTCAAAACGCTTGATGAAGCGCTTTCCTACACGCCCGGCATTTCGACCGATGTCTATGGGTCCGACAATCGCTACGACCACTACCTGATCCGCGGCTTCTATTCGACCGGGCAGAGCACCTACCGCGACGGCCTGCCGCTGCGCGTCTCGAATTTCACGGGTAGCCGGATGGAGCCCTACGGGATGCAGCGCATCGAGGTGCTGAAGGGCGCCAATTCATCGCTGTTCGGGCTGTCCCAGCCGGGCGGCCTGGTCAACGCCGTCAGCAAGCGTCCGCAGGACGTCGCATTCGGCGAAGTCTACACGACGCTGGGCGATAGCCACGTGGAAACCGGCACCGATTTCGGCGGGCCGCTCGATGCCGACGGCATCTGGAGCTACCGGCTGACGGGCAAGTGGCAGAACGCCGATCAGGGCATCGGCTACAGCCAGGACGACCGGGTCTACATCGCCCCGGCGCTGACCTTTACGCCCACCGCAGATACCGAATTCACGCTTCTTACGAGCTACAACAAGCGTAACGGCAGCACCTCGCACGGCATCCCCTATCTGTCCGGAATAGACCCCAATACCTATCTGGGCGAGCCCGACTTCGACAGCATGGACACGACCGAGCGGAACATCGGCTACGAGTTCCGCCATGATTTCGGCAACGGGCTGACGTTCCGCCAGAACGCTCGCTATACGGATCTCGACGTCACCTATGAAGGTGTCTATGCGGGATCGGGCGGGGTGGAAGCCGGCCGCTCGGCGCTCGGCGTCTATGGCCACTCGCGGCGTTTCGACATCGACAACCAGCTGCAATACGAGGCGAGCTTTGGACGCTTCGACAGCCGCACGCTGTTCGGCATCAGCTACGAGCACGACAAGATCCGCGAGCGCCGCATGGACGGCACGCTTCCCGGCATCGACCCGGAAGATCCTGTCTTCACTGGGGTGCGGAGCATCAGCTTCTATTCGGATGTGGTCACCAACAGCGCCCAGAGCGTGAAAAGCGCCTATCTCCAGGAAGAACTGAAACTGGATGACCGCTGGATCCTGACACTCGGCGGTCGCTACGACTACGTGGACACGGTCAGCAAAAGCGGGTCCTCGAACATCTATGCGGTGGACGAGTCCTTCACCTCCCGTGCCGGTCTGACGTTCAAGGCGACGGAGGAGATCTCGCTGTTTGCGAATTACTCCGAATCGTTCCTGCCATTGGATGCCAACCGCACCTTCCTTGTCGGCAGCGCCAAGCCGCAGGAGGGAACGCAATACGAGATCGGCGTGAAGTACCAGCCCGAAGGCACGGATGCGCTGTTCACCGCAAGCGCGTTCGACTTGACGCAAACCAACATCTCGCAATGGAACGAGACCTACACGGCCCAGTACCAGATCGGCGAAGTCAATGTGCGCGGGATCGAACTGGAGGCCAAGGTCGCGCTGGCCGAGGGACTGAACCTGACCGCCGCCTATTCCTACTGGGATGCTGAGATCGCTGACGATGTCAGTACGGCACTGATCGGAGACCGGCCGGAACTCGTGCCGACCCATATGGCCTCGCTGTGGGCAGACTATACCATCCCCGGCAATGGCATCCGCGGCGACGTTACCGTCGGGATGGGGGCCCGGTTTGTCGGCAAGACCTTTGCCGACAACGCCAATACGACCGAACTCGGCTCGCGGACCGTGTTCGATGCGGCGCTCAAATACAAGGTCAGCGAGGCTGTGACGCTTGCCGTCAATGCCACCAACGTCTTCGACCGGAAGTATGTGAGCGACGTAGATACGTTCAGCAACACTGCCTATTACGGCGACCGCCGGACGGTGAGGGCGACGCTAAAGTACAACTGGTGAGTGCTGCCTGGGAAAGGGGTGCCGGAGCGGGCAATGCCGGCTCCCCGCCGGTCCGTAAAAGGCCGAATGCAAAAGGAATGAACGTGCATGACGTATGAAACAGCGACCCGGACCACCGGCCGGCCGGGCATCGACCGTCGCCAGATGATGGCCGGTCTTGTCGCCGGCTGTCTGGTGCCCGGCGCGCTCGGTGCGGGCGTGCTTTCTCCATCCGCCGTGCGGGCGTCAGATGGAGCCCTGCGGTTTGAGCACGTCTTTGGTGAGACGGTGCTTCCCGGTCCGGCTCGTCGTGTCGTCTCGCTCGGCTATACGACGCAGGACGCGCTGCTGGCGCTCGGCATCGCGCCGGTGGCGATCCGCCAGTGGTTCGGCAACTATTCTTTTGGGGTCTGGCCCTGGGCTCAGCCGCTGCTCGGTGATGCGCAACCGAAGCTCATCTCCGGCGAGGTGTCGATGGAAATCGTGGCGAGCCTGCAGCCCGACCTCATCGTCGGGATCGGCTCGGGTATTTCCCGCGACGAATATGACGTCCTCTCGCAGATTGCGCCGGTACTGATGCAGCCGCCGGGCGAAACGAGCTTCGGGATGCGCTGGGACGCCATGACCCGGTGGATCGGCCGCGCCGTCGGCCAGGAGGAACTGGCCGGAGAGAAGGTCGCAGCGGTCGAGGCGATTTTCGAGGCTGCGCGCCGCCGTCATCCGGACTGGGTCGGCCGCACCGCCATCTGCGCCTATCACTTCGGCGGCGAGACGGGAGCCTATATCGGCACGGACACCCGCGCGACCTTCCTGGCAGAGCTCGGATTTCAACCAACCTCTGGCGTGCAGGCGCTCGCCGCAACGCAGGGCTTTTACGCACGGCTGTCCCCGGAGGACCTGACGCCGCTCGACGCGGATATGCTGATCTGGCTATCCGCCACGGATACGGCCTCGGACGTCGTCGCACTGCCGCTGCGCAAAACACTGGAGGCCCACCGAGAGGGCCGCGAGATCCTGGCGGGAGAGCTGATGACCGGGGCGCTGACCTTCGGCAGCGTGCTGTCGCTGCCGTTTGCGCTTGCAGGTCTCGAACAGGATATGGTCGCCGCCCTGGATGGGGATCCGGCGACCCCGGTCCCCTCGAGCGTCAGCGCGGGGCTTGCGCCTTGAAGCTCCATCTCGGCCTTCTGATGGTGCTGGCCGTCGCCGCCGCGTTGACCGTGTTTGTCGGCGTACGCGCGGCGGGTCTGGCGGATGTTTCGAACGCTCTTCTCGCCTTTGATGCTGCGGATCCGGCCCAGGTCGTGATCCGCTCCGTGCGCCTACCGCGGCTGGTCGCCGGCCTGATCGCCGGGGCAGGGCTCGGCATGGCCGGAACCGTGATGCAGGCGGTGACGCGCAATCCGCTTGCCGATCCGGGGCTCCTCGGCGTCAATGCCGGGGCCGCCTTCGCGGTGGTTGTCGGGGCGCTCGTCACCGGCTATTCCGACGGCGGCATGATTGCGGTCTTGACTTTTCCAGGGGCAGCGATGGCGGCGATCGCGGTGTTCCTGCTTGGCGGCGCAAGGCATGGCACAGCTGGCCCCGTGCGCCTCACTCTGGCCGGTGTCGCCCTCAACGCGCTCCTCCTGTCGCTGATTTCGGCGATCATCCTCACCCGCAGCGATGTCCTCGATGCGTTCCGCTTCTGGGCGACGGGGTCGCTGTCACAGGCGAACGCCCGGCCGCTCGGGCTGATGTCGGTCTCGCTGGTTCTCGGCGGCGGAATTGCCTTCCTGGCCGCGCCGCGCCTGGAGGCGCTGGCGCTCGGTTCGGCGCTCGCCCGCGGGCTGGGGTCGCGGCCAGGCAGGGTGCAGATGACCGCGCTTGCCGCCATAACGCTGATGACCGGCTCGGCCGTTGCCGTGGCCGGACCGGTCGCCTTTCTCGGCCTGATCGTTCCGCCGCTGTCCCGGCGCCTGGCCGGACACGTGCTGCGCAGGGAACTCCTGGTTTCCGCCATGCTCGGCGCCGCAATCCTGCTTCTCGCCGATACGGCCGGTCGGCTGACCATGCCGCCGGGCGAGATTCGGGTGGGGATCATGACTGCGCTGATCGGCGCGCCGGCCTTTATCCTTATGGTGCGGCGCCTGAAGCCCGGTGCGTTCGCATGAAAAGCTCAATCCTTGTCCTGCCGGTCTTGCTGCTCGGCGCCGTGCTTCTGTCGCTGATGATAGGGCAGGTGGTCCTCTCACCGCTGCAGCTGTGGACAGGTCTTTGGTCGGGCACGGGTCCCGGCGCGCTGACGCTGCGCGTGCTGCGCGGACCGGCGACGTTTACCGCCGCTGGCGCCGGGGCCGTTCTTGGCGCCGCGGGCACCATCTTCCAGATCCTCCTGCGCAATCCGCTCGCGGCGCCGGACGTGATGGGCTTCATGTCGGGTGCCGGCCTCGCCGTCGTGGCCGGCGTCGCATTCGGCATATCGCTGCCTTTGCCGCTGCTGAGCGCGGCGGGCGGTCTGACGGCAGCAGTGGCCGTTGCGCTGCTTTCGGTTCGCCGCGGCGCTGTCATGCAGTCCTCGCTGACGCTGATTTTGGTCGGTATCGGCGTCAGCTTTCTTGCCTCCGCTGCGAGCAGTTTCCTGATCACCCGCATGCCGCCGCAGGAAGCGGCCGATGCGCAGCGATGGCTGGTCGGTTCGCTGGCGGCCCGGTCCTGGCAGCATGCGGCACAGGTCTGCGGCCTAGGCGCCCTGCTTCTGCTGGTCCTGGCGCTGCAGGTACGGGCCCTGAAAGTGCTGGAGCTTGGCGACGAACTGGCGGCGGGCCTCGGCTTGCGCCCCGGCCGCGCGCGCAACGGTCTCATCGGAACCGGTGTGCTCTTGGCAGCCGCAGGTGTCGCGGTGGCCGGTCCCGTTCCGTTCGTCGCCATGATGGCCGGGCCTCTCGGCATGCGGATCGCCAAGGTGACGGCGCCCGGAGCACGGCTCTGCGCCGCCGCGATGACGGGTGCCGTGGTCACCATCCTCGCCGATGTCGTGGCGCGGTCGATCGTCCCGGGCGTCCAGCTGCCGGTCGGCGTGATGACTGGGATCATGGGGGCACCTTATCTTCTGTGGTTACTGTCGAAGGAAGCGGAGGCGGGCGAGCTTTGACCCATACCGGATTGGCAACAGACAGGCTGTCGCTGGCCTATGGCGATCGGATCGTCATCCGTGATCTGACGCTGCAGGTGCCCGAGCGCCGCGTCACCTCCATTCTCGGCCCTAATGGCTGCGGCAAGTCGACGCTGTTGAAGGCGCTGGCCCGGCTGATCGTGCCGACCGGCGGCGAGGTAAAGCTGTCGGGAAAGACGCTGGGCGCCATCGACACCCGTGCGCTCGCCCGGCAGCTGGCGATCCTGCCGCAATCGCCGCGGGCACCGGACGGCATCACCGTTGCCGACCTGGTCAGGCGCGGGCGAACACCCTGGCGCGGCTTTCTGGCCCCATGGAGCGAGGATGACGGACGCATCTGCGCGCAGGCGCTCGAACAGGTGGGGCTGCAGGAAATGGTCGATCGCCCGATCGACGAGCTTTCGGGCGGGCAGCGCCAGCGTGCCTGGATCGCACTCGTGTTGGCGCAGGACACCCGCTACCTGCTGCTGGACGAGCCGACCACATGGCTCGACCTTGCCCATCAGCTCGAGGTGCTATCGCTGCTGCGACAGTGCAATCGGGACCATGGCACGACGGTGGTCGCCGTCCTTCACGACCTCAATCTCGCCGCTCGGTTTTCCGACCATCTGATCCTGCTTGGCGCCGACGGCCTTGTCGCCAGCGGCGCTCCGGACGAGGTGGTGACGGAAGACCGGCTGCGCCAGGCCTTCGGTCTAGACGCGCTGGTGGTGCCGGACCCGGTGACGGGCAGGCCGCTCGTGGTGCCGCGCTGATAGGGACGTCTGCCCTGCAACCCGTCGCTGCTTTCCCTTGTCTTGGCAGCTCAGGGCCTTAAGACTGTCGAGGCTAGCCACTGCCGCTTCGGCGGCGCAGCCTCCGTCAGAGCCAGCCCTAGCGTGAAAGAACCGACATGAGAGAAACGAGCATCACCTCCGTCGTCATCATCGGCGCCGGCATTTTCGGCGTGTCCTCAGCGGTTCAGCTGGTCCGCAGGGGTGTCAGCGTGACGCTGCTCAATGATGGACCGGTGGCCAATGGCGCGTCGGGCCGGTCGCTCTCCTGGCTCAATTCATCCCGCATGCGTTCGGACGCCTATCACCGGCTGCGGATGGCCGGGATCGATCGCTACCGGACGCTTGCCGCACGCCTCGGCCCAGTCGAATGGCTATCCTTCGAAGGCGGGCTCACCTGGGATGCGGACGACGCCGCAAACGAGATCGACGCGGCCTATCGCCACGAGATTTCGCTCGCCTATGACGCTGAGCACCTGTCGGCCGGTGCCGTCGAGGGCAGGGTTGCGGGCGTCGACGCGCGCATGGTGACGCAGCAAGGCGCCATCTTCAACCCGGGCGAGGGGTGGGTCGATCTTCCCTCGCTGATCAAGGTTCTGCTCGACGAGTTCACCGGGCGCGGCGGTGTCGTCGTCACGGATGCCGGCGCTGCGCGAGTGGTGGTCGAGAACGGACGTGCGGTCGGCGCGGCGACCGCCAGCGGCACAATGTTTTCCGCCGATGCGGTCCTTCTCGCGACCGGGCCTTCCGTTCCGGCAATGGTGGCCGAGGCCGGCCAGCAGATCGACGACGACACCCCCGTCTCCCTGCTGGTGACCACTAAGCCGATTGCACATCCGCTGAAAGCGGTTCTCAACACGCCACGCGTCGCTATCCGACCCACGCCGGGTGGCGCGTTTGCGCTCGATGCGGGCTGGTCGGAAGAGGAGGTGGAGAGGCATCCCGACGGCAGCTTCGGCGTGCGGCAGCAGACGGTGGATGGACTCCTCGACGAGGCGTCGAAGGTGCTTGCCGGCAATCCGACGCTCGAATGCGCAAGCTACGGCGTGGGCAAAAAGCCCATTCCCGGCGATGGCGATCCGGTGTTCGGCGAGCTGCAGGCGATCTCCGGCTATTTCGTTGCCTTCAGCCATTCCGGCGCGACGCTCGGGCTGATCGCCGGCGAGCTTCTGGCCCACGAGATCGTTACCGGCGAGCGGCACCCGATGCTTGCAGACTTCCGGCCGGAGCGCTTCGCCCGCAAGGTGTGACGCGGCGGGTCCTCGTCAATCGAGTTTGCTGCGTGTCGGTGCCATTCGGCTCGGAACCAGTTTTCTTTCGCTTGGGACGATCGCGCCAAACTGTCCCTTTTCCTTAAGGCCATCCTTGCCTAGCCTGTTTCCGGCTCTTTCAGGCAGATTGGAATTTCGATGCCCAAACCCATGCACCTCACCGCCTTCATGCGTCCGGTCAGTCTGCATACCGGAGCATGGCGCTATCCGGGCGCCTTTGCCGATGCAAACTTCAACTTTGGCCATCTCAAGTCGTTCATCCAGAAGCTCGAGGCTGCGAAATTCGACGCCTTCTTCATGGCCGATCATCTCGCTGTCCTTAACATGCCGGTGGAGGCGCTGAAGCGCAGCCATACGGTCACGTCCTTCGAGCCCTTTACGCTTCTCTCCGCACTGGCAGCCGTGACCGAGCGGATCGGTCTTGCGGCAACGGCATCGACGACATTCGAGGAGCCCTATCACGTGGCGCGGCGGTTTGCCTCGCTGGACCATATCAGCAACGGGCGGGCCGCCTGGAACATCGTCACCACGTCCAATCCGGATACCGCACGCAATTTCGGCCTCGATGAGCATGTCGAACACGGCGAGCGCTACAAGAGGGCGCGGGAGTTTTTCGATGTGGTCACCGGTCTCTGGGACAGTTTCGCCGACGACGCCTTCATCCGCGACCAGCAAGCCGGCATCTTCTTCGATCCTGGCCGGATGCATGTGCTGGATCACAAGGGAGACGAACTGAGCGTGCGCGGGCCGCTTAATATCGCCCGTCCCGTCCAAGGATGGCCCGTCATCGTCCAGGCCGGGCAGTCCGAGCCGGGTCGGCAGCTGGCGGCGGAAACGGCGGAACTGGTGTTCTGTTCGCCGCGCGACCTGGCTGCCGCGAAGACCCTTTATGCCGATATCAAGGGGCGTATGTCCGCCTTCAACCGCCAAAGGGATCATCTCAAAATCCTCCCGGCCGCCTTTATCGTTCTCGGCGATACGGTCGAGGACGCCCGGGCAAAGCGCGCGACCCTCGATAGCCTCGTGCACTATGACAGCGGCATTGCGTCCCTCTCCATCGCGCTCGGCCATGACGCTTCAGGCTTCGATCCGGACGGCCCGCTGCCGCCCATCCCGGAAACCAACGCCAGCAAGACCGGCCGCGCCCAGGTGCTGAGGCTGGCGGAGGAAGAAGGCCTGACGGTGCGCCAGCTCGCCCAGCGCTATGGCGGTTATTCCGGTCTGGCGTTTGTCGGCACACCGGATAGCGTCGCCGACGAGATGGAGGCCTGGGTTTCGCAGGGCGGGGCGGACGGCTTCACCGTCGTATTTCCCTATCTGCCGCAGGGGCTCGACGATATCACGCGCGATCTCGTTCCCGTGCTGCAGCGCCGCGGGCTTTTCCGCCGCGAGTACGAAGGCTCGACGCTAAGGGAGCATCTCGGCCTGCCAAGGCCTGAAAATCAGTTCTTTCCCGCATAAAGGACCGGTGGCGGTCGCGACATCTCAATATTCGAACCGGCGATCGCGGCCAGCGGCAATTGACACGGAACCGATTCGGTTCTTTATTGCTCAGATGTCAGACCAATTATCCTCCTTGGCAACCGCAGCCATCCTGCCCCTGCCGCCCCAGAACCGGGCGCGCCAGGTCACCGATGCAATGGCGGACTACGTGGAGGCGGCCGGCCTGCAGGCGGGCGACCAGCTTCCCACCGAGCGCGAGCTGACGACGGCGCTTGGCGTCGGGCGCTCGACCATTCGCGAGGCCATCCGTCATTTCCAGGCGCTCGGCGTGATCGAGACGCGCAAGGGCAGCGGCACCTATCTGTTGAAGCCGATCTCCAAGCGCACGCTGCACATGCCGCTGTCGCTAGAAACCGCCAACCTACGCGACGCCCTGCTGCTTACGCTTCAGGTCCGGCGCGGTCTGGAATGCGAGGCCGGCATGGTGGCGGCGCAGATGCGCACCGCCGAGGATCTCGGCATCATCGAGATGCGGCTGGAGGAAATGGAACGCGTGCACATCGCCAAGGGTGCCTCCGGGCCGGAAGATCTCGCCTTTCACCTGGCGGTTTACGACGCGACCCATAACCCGCTGTTCCGGCAGCTCCTGGAGCAAATGCGGGAAAGCTTCGAGCGCTTCTGGAGCCATCCGTTCGAACGCTTCGATTTTGCGCGACGCTCCTTTCCCTTCCATCGAACCCTGTTCAACGCCATTGCGGCCGGGGATTCGGAGGCCGCCCGCCTCGAAACGCTGAAAATCCTCGCCATCGTTGAGGAAGATATCAAGGAAATGTCCCAATGACTGACGGTGCCGAACCGTTCGATCTCGCTTCGCTGATCGTTGCCCATGATGACGGGAATTTTGCCGAGGCGGTCGTGCCTCCGATCTTCCAGACTTCGCTTTTCACCTTCTCCAATTACGACGACATGATCGCGTCCTATCGCGGCGAAAAGGTCCGGCCGATCTACACACGCGGTCTCAACCCGACCGTGCGGCATTTCGAGGAAATGCTGGCCAAGCTCGAAGGTGCGGAAGATGCGCTTGGCTTTGCAAGCGGCATGGCGGCCATCTCGTCTTCCGTGCTGAGCTTCGTCGAGCCGGGCGACCGCATCGTTGCCGTCAAACACGTCTATCCGGATGCGTTCCGGCTGTTTGGCACCATCCTCAAGCGCATGAAGGTCGAAGTGACCTATGTCGACGGCCGCGACGAGGAGGCTGTTGCCAAGGCGCTGCCCGGCGCCAAGCTGTTTTACATGGAAAGCCCGACCAGCTGGGTGATGGAAGCCCACGACGTGGGGGCGCTCGCAGCGCTTGCCCGCAAGCACGGCGTCGTCTCGATGATCGACAACAGCTGGGCGAGCCCGTATTTCCAGCGCCCCCTGACGCTGGGTGTCGATCTCGTGATCCATTCGGCCTCGAAATATCTGGGCGGCCACAGCGACGTCGTCGCAGGTATTGTCGCCGGCTCCCGGGAGATGATCGCCCGGGTAAAGGCGGAGGCCTATCCCTATCTCGGCGGCAAGCTTTCGCCGTTCGACGCCTGGCTGCTGATCCGCGGCCTCCGGACGCTGCCGCTGCGCATGAAGGCGCATGAGGCCGCGGCACTGACCATCGCCCGGCGCCTGCAGGCGCTCGACATCGTCGAACAGGTCTGCCATCCGGGCCTTGCCAACCAGCTTCCTCCGGGCCTCACCGGCACGTCGGGCCTGTTCTCCTTCATTTTCCGCGAGGGCGTCGATATCCGCGCCTTTGCCGACCACCTCAAGTTTTTCAAGCTCGGCGTCAGCTGGGGCGGCCACGAAAGCCTGATCGTCCCGGGCGAGGTGGTCCTGCAGCAGAAGGCGCAACCCAATTCCGCGCATACCTTCGGCATCCATGCGCGGTCAGTACGTCTCCATGTCGGCCTTGAGGGAACAGAGGCCCTGTGGAGCGATCTTCAGGAGGCGATGGCCGTCGCCACCTAGCCGGCAACCGATAACAACTGGGAGACAGAGGGCATGAAAACAATAATAGCATCCGCCGTGTTCACGGCGCTGATGGCCGGCAGCGCGCTGGCCGACACCACGCTAAAACTCGTCGAGGTCATTA
The DNA here is from genome assembly GCA_900469345.1 of Hyphomicrobiales bacterium. Taxonomy (GTDB): domain Bacteria; phylum Pseudomonadota; class Alphaproteobacteria; order Rhizobiales; family Rhizobiaceae; genus Neorhizobium. Next base: position 44,083 of record UBWZ01000013.1, read on the forward strand.
CCAGTCCCGAACGGACGGAAACACTGAAGTCGATCGTCGGCAAGTTCGAGACCGCCAATCCGGGCACCAAGGTGGAGATCATCTCGCTACCCTGGAACGAGGCGTTCCAGAAGTTCGCGACCATGGTTTCGGCCGGCGACACGCCGGACGTGATGGAAATGCCCGATACCTGGCTTTCGCTTTACGCCAACAACAACATGCTCGAGAGCCTGGAGCCTTATCTCGCCAAGTGGGACCAGACCAAGGAACTCACGCCCCGCGCCCTGGAACTCGGACGCGACGTCAAGAAGACGGCCTACATGCTGCCCTACGGCTTCTACCTGAGGGCGATGTTCTACAACAAGAAACTGCTGGCCGACGCCGGCGTCTCGACCCCGCCGAAGACCATGGACGACTTCACCAAGGCTTCCGCGGCGATTTCCAAGCTGCCGGGCAAATACGGCTACTGCATGCGCGGCGGACCGGGCGGCCTTAACGGCTGGATGATCTTTGCGGCCTCCATGGCCGGCAGCAACAAGTACTTCGCAGACGACGGCACTTCGACCATGAACAGCGCCGGCTGGGCGAAGGGCATCGAGTGGATGGTCGATCTCTACAAGAAGGGCTACGCACCGAAGGACAGCGTCAACTGGGGCTTCAACGAGGTGGTCGCCGGCTTCTATTCCGGCACCTGCGCCTTCCTCGACCAGGACCCGGATGCGCTGATCGCGATTGCCGAGCGCATGAAGAAGGAAGACTTCGGGGTCATCCCGCTGCCCAAGGGTCCGGATGGCAAGTCCTTCCCGACGATCGGCTATGCCGGCTGGTCGATGTTTGCGACGAGCAAGAGCAAGGACCTGTCCTGGAAGCTGATCGCGACGCTCGAAGGCAAGGACGGCAACCTCGAGTGGAACAAGAAGATCGGCGCCCTGCCGGCCTATACCTCGGCGGAAAAGGATCCCTTCTACGCAGGCGACCAGTTCAAGGGCTGGTTCGAGGAACTGGCGGACCCGAACACCGTGCCGACAGTGATGCCGACCTATCTTGAGGAATTCGCCTTCTTCAAGGATTCGCTCGCCATCAAGACGTCGCAGCAGGCGCTGCTGGGCGACATTTCCGCCAAGGACCTGGCCGATCAGTGGGCCGACTACCTGACAAAGGCGCAGCAGAAGCACCTGAAGAAGTAGTAACGCCCGAAGCGGCGGGGTTTCCGCCCTGCCGCTTCGACGGACAAAGACGGCGTAAAGCCGCGACAATTGGGGAATTTCCTTCGATGACAACTGCTGCCGGCACCATGAGGGGCCATCAGATGCGCAAGCCATGGCTGAAGCGCCTGGCGCATGCCTCGGAGCCCTGGCTCTACAGCGCGCCGTCGCTGATCCTGATCATTGCGGTCATGCTGGTGCCGCTGGTGGTCGGGATCTCCTACGCCTTCCGGGATATCCAGCTGCTCAATCCCTTCTCGGGCGGCTTTATCGGGATCGAGCATTTCCGCGATCTGGCAAAGGACGCCGCCTTCTACACGGCGCTCAAAAACACCCTGTGGTGGACGGGCGCCTCGGTGATCCTGCAGTTCTTCTTCGGGCTGTTTCTGGCGCTTCTGCTCGACAAGCCGTTCTGGGGCAGGGGGCTCGTCCAGGCGCTGGTGTTTCTCCCCTGGGCGGTGCCGTCCTTCCTCGCCGGCCTCAACTGGGCATGGCTGTTCAATCCGGTGATCGGGCCTATTCCGCATTGGCTGTTTGCTCTCGGTCTGATGGACCAGCCGGGCAACATTCTTTCCGATCCCCGGCATGCCATGTGGGGGCCGATCGTCGCCAATGTCTGGTGGGGCATCCCCTTCTTCGCCATCACCCTGCTGGCGGCGCTGCAGGCGATCCCGCGTGATCTCTATGAGGCGGCGTCGATCGACGGGGCCAACTGGTTCCAGCGGTTCCGATCCATCACGCTGCCCTTCCTCGCGCCGACCATCGCCATCACCGTTCTTTTGCGCACCGTCTGGATCTCCAATTTTGCCGATCTGATCGTGGTGATGACCGGAGGCGGGCCGGCAGACCGGACACAGATCGTGGCGAGCTACATCTTCACCCAGGCCTTCAAGCGGCTCGATTTCGGGTATGCCTCGGCGATCGCGCTGGTTCTCCTTGTTCTGCTGCTCGTCTATTCGATGCTCATCATCCTGCTGCGGCAGACCCTGCTGAACAAGGATTGAGGCCATGAAGAGATCCGTCCTCCCCACCATTGCCCATCGCCTGGCGATCCTCTGCTACATCGCCTTTGCGCTTTTTCCGCTGTTCTGGCTTCTCAAGGTCTCGGTCACTCCCAACGATCTGCTCTATTCGGAGGGCGTCCGGCTCTGGCCTTCCCGCACCACCTGGGACCATTATGCCTTCGTTCTGCAGCACAGCGCCTTTCCGACCTTCTTCAAGAACAGCGTCATCGTCGCGGCCTCCACCGCCGTGGTCGTCACCATCTGTGCCTCGCTGTCGGGCTACGCCTTGTCGCGCTTCAGCTTTCGGGCAAAATACCTGATCGTCGCTCTGATGCTGCTGACCCAGATGTTCCCCCTGGTGATGCTGGTCGCGCCGATCTTCAAGATCCTGTCGCCGCTCGGGCTGACCAACAGCCTGACCGGACTTGTGATCGTCTACACGGCGTTCAACGTACCCTTCGCCACCTTCCTCATGCAGTCTTTCTTCGACGGCATCCCCAAGGATCTGGAGGAGGCAGCGATGATCGATGGGGCGACGAAGTTCATCGCCTTCCGGCAGATCATCCTGCCGCTGACACTGCCGGGTATCGCCGCGACGCTCGGCTTCGTGTTCACGGCCGCCTGGAGCGAACTGCTGTTTGCCCTGATGCTGATCAATGGCAACAGTGCCGCCACTTTCCCCGTCGGGTTGCTCACCTTCGTGTCAAAATTCTCCGTCGACTTCGGGCAGATGATGGCGGCCGGCGTCATGGCGCTCATTCCGGCGGCGCTCTTCTTCCTTCTCATCCAGCGTTATCTCGTCCAGGGCCTGACGGCCGGTGCGGTCAAAGGATAGTCACATGGCCTCGATACAGATCGAAAAACTCGAAAAGTCCTATGGCCACGTGTCCGTTCTGCATGGCGTCGATCTCGACATCGCCGATGGGGAATTTATCGTGCTGGTCGGGCCGTCGGGCTGCGGCAAGTCGACCCTGTTGCGCATGATTGCCGGCCTTGAGGATGTCAGCAGCGGCGAGATCCGCATCGCGGGAAACCGGGTCAACGACCTGCATCCGAAGGACCGCGACATCGCGATGGTGTTCCAGTCCTACGCGCTCTACCCGCATATGACGGTGGCGCAGAACATGAGCTACAGCCTTCGACTGCGCAATATTGCCAAGGACACGATCGGCTCGGCCGTGGCCGCTGCTGCCTCCAAGCTCGGTCTCGACCCGCTGCTCGAACGGCGACCGAAGGCACTGTCCGGCGGCCAGCGGCAGCGCGTGGCGATGGGGCGGGCTATCGTGCGCCAGCCCAAAGCCTTCCTGTTCGACGAGCCGCTCTCCAACCTCGACGCCCGCCTGCGCGAACAGATGCGCGCCGAGATCAAGAAAATGCATGGTGACCTCAAGGCTACCTCGATCTACGTGACTCACGACCAGATCGAGGCGATGACCCTGGCGGACCGGATCGTTGCCATGCATGGCGGGGTGGTGCAGCAGATCGGGTCGCCTCTCGAACTGTATGACCGCCCCGCCAATCTGTTCGTCGCGGGTTTCATCGGCTCGCCCGGCATGAATTTCCTCGCGGCGACCTATGCCGGCGGGTCTGTGCGGCTGGCGGATGGAACGCTGGTCGCGCTGGAGACGGTGCCGGCCCTCGCCGATGGGGAAAGCGTTACGCTCGGCATTCGCCCGGAACATGTGGTCATCGCCAATGACGGCAGCGGCATGCGGGCGGCGGTGGAACTGGTCGAGCCAACCGGTTTCGGCATTATCCTTCACCTTTCGCTGCACGGACTGCCGTTCAAGATCTTCACCCTGGACCGCGAGGCGCTCAACTCCGGCAAGGAAATCGGTGTCCGCTTCCCGGCGCAGTATCTGCACCTGTTCGGCACGGACGAGCAGCGGATCGCCTGAGGCGAAGTCGTTCCGGCATCACCGCGGCGACAGGCTCGATGCCGCCTCGCGAACGGTCTGCATCAGGATCGACAGCGGCGTCGAGGAGACGGTGTCGGCACGGATGGTGAGCCCGACGGGTCCGCGCGTTTCGCTGGTGTCGACCGGCAGCGCCTGCAGCAGGCCATCTTCGATATCGGCGGCGACCACACCGGCCGAGATGATCCAGATCGCATCGCTGCTGCGCACGAAGGCGCGGCCAAAGGCATCCGAAACGGTTTCGATCTGGGTGGGGAGCTTGGCAATACCGTGGGCGATCAGGAACTGCTCGACGATTGGCCGGATGATCGATCCGCGCGAGGGCATCAGCACCGGATAATCGCCGAAACTGTCGAACAGAGCGTGACGGGGCGCCAGCAGCGGGTGGCCGGTGCGAACCACGAACACGACCTGCTCGGAATAGAGATGTTCGAAGGAAAGCCCGGTCATCTTTTCGGGCGCGGCGAGGCGGCCGACCACCAGATCCAGTTCCCCGAGCCGCAACTGCTCCATCAGCACCGCGTTTTCGCCGGTGACGATCTTGACCCGGCTGCCCGTGCCGGCCTTCAGAAAGGCCGTCATTGCCGTCGGCATGATCCGTGTTGACACGGTCGGAAGGGCGCCGACGCGCAGCGGTGGTCCGGCGTCGAGGATCTCCTGCGATACGGAATCGAGACCTTGCCGCAGTGCCGTTAGCGATGCCCCGGCATGCCGCAGAAAGACTTCGCCGTAGCGGGTGATGCGGATGCCGCGTCCATCCCGCTCGAACACCGAGACGCCCAGCGCCTCTTCCAGTTCGCGGATGGTCTTGGTGACCGCCGGCTGGGAGATCCGCAAGGCGTCCGCCGCGCGTCCGATGCTCTTCTGCCGGGCCACCTCCACGAATGTATGCAGATGGCGAAACTTGACGCGGGAGTCGATCAAAATCTATAACCTGCGAGTTAGGTGTTCGGTACAAAATATCAATTTACCAAACCGGAAACCAGTGGCATCTATGAGCCAGGAGGAGGCGAGGATGCAGTTTGTACACATCAACGATGCCGTCATGCATTATGATGTCGCGCATGCAGTCGATGCCGCCGGGCCGGCCATCGTGTTCATCAACTCGCTCGGCACCGACAAACGCATCTGGGACCATGTCCTTCCCAAGCTTTCGAACGATTTTACGCTCGTGACCTATGACAAGCGTGGCCACGGTCTGTCAGATCTCGGTGAGCCGCCTTATTCCATCGACCTTCTTGCAAGCGATCTTTCCGCCCTGATCGACCACCTGGAGTTGACCGAGGTGGTGCTGGTCGGGCTTTCCGTCGGCGGGCTGATCGCCCAGGCGCTCTATGCGCAGCGCCCGGAACTCGTAAAGGGCATGGTGCTCTCCAATACGGGCCACAAGATCGGCACCGGCGAATCCTGGCAGGCACGTATGTCAGCGGTGGAAGCTGGCGGCATCGAGAGCATCCTGGAGCCTGTCATGGAACGGTGGTTCACGCCGGCCTACCGCGCTCCGGAGAACGTCGCCTACCAGGGCTATTGCAACATGCTGCAGCGCCAGCCGGCCTTGGGCTATATCGGCACCTGCGCGGCCATTCGCGATGCGGATTTCACGCAACTGGCCGGCAGGATCGCTGTGCCCGTGCTGTGCATTGCCGGCGCCAGGGATGGCTCCACGCCGCCGGATCTGGTGAAATCCACGGCCGACCTGATTGCCGGCGCGCGCTACGAAGTGATCGAGGATGTGGCGCATATTCCCTGCGTCGAGGCGCCAGCCGTTCATGCCGCGCTGATCCGCGGCTTCGTGGAACAGTTTGACGAGGAGTAGGATATGGCTGACACGTCGACGGCGTCAGGACGCTATGCCAATGGCCTGGAAACCCGCCGCGCCGTCCTGGGAGATGCGCATGTGGACCGCGCCCAGGCGAACCAGACCGCCTTCGACGAGCCGTTTCAGCGGCTGATCACCGAGAGCGCCTGGGGAACGGTATGGTCCGGGCAGGAATGGAGCAAGCGCGAGAGATCCATGGTCACGATCGCGCTTCTGGCCGCGCTTGGCCATGACGACGAGGTCGCGATGCACATCCGCGCCACGGCCAATACCGGCGCCACCCGGGAGGATATCAGGGAGGCGCTCATGCATGTGGCGATCTATGCCGGGGTCCCGGCGGCCAACCACGCGTTCAAGATCGCCAAGGCAACCTATGCGGAGATGGATGCGGCCAACACTGCGGGAGAGGACAATGAAGAACACCCTGCCTGAAACGACGCCATTCTTTGCCCGGGACCGCGCCTGGCACCCGCCAGCCTTCACTCCCGGCTACAAGACGTAGATCCTCCGCTCACCGCAGCGGGCGCTGATTTCGCTGGAAGGCACCAGGAGCGAGATCACCGGCCCGGTCTTCGGCCACAATACGCTGGGGGAATTCGATAACGACCTGATCGTCAACTATGCGCAGCCGGGCGAGTCTGCGATTGGCGAGCGCATCATGGTCTATGGCCGGGTCCTCGACGAGCGCGGACGGGGCGTACCGGGCGCGCTGGTGGAATTCTGGCAGGCCAATGCCGGCGGACGCTACCGCCACAAGAAGGAAACCTATCTTGCTCCGCTCGACCCGAATTTCGGCGGATTCGGACGAACCATTACCGACGAAGAGGGCAACTATGCCTTCCGCACGGTCAAGCCCGGTCCCTATCCATGGCCGAACGGTGTCAACGACTGGCGTCCGGCGCACATCCATTTTTCCGTCTTCGGGCACGGATTTTCGCAGCGCCTGATCACCCAGATGTATTTCGAGGGAGATCCGATGATCTGGATCTGCCCGATCGTCAAGACGATCCCGGACGAGCAGGCGATCCGTAGCCTGATCGCTGCTCTCGACATGAATGCAACGATCCCGCATGACCTGCGGGCCTACAAGTTCGACATCGTGCTGCGCGGCCGCCGCTCGACCCTGTTCGAAAACCGTCCGGAAGGGAATTGATCATGGCACAGCCGCTCAACTACCTGAAGGAATCACCTTCCCAGACTGCCGGTCCCTATGTGCATATCGGCTGCACGCCCAATTTCGCGGGCATCCATGGCGTCTACGATCACGACCTCGGATCCGGCCCGATGGCGAGCGACAAGACGCGCGGCGAGCGCATCACCATCCGCGGCTTCGTCCACGATGGCGCCGGCATGCCGCTCAAGGACGCGCTGGTGGAAATCTGGCAGGCGGATGCCGACGGGCTCTACAACAGCCCCTCCGAGACGCGCGGCTCGGCCGACCCGAACTTCTTCGGCTGGGGGCGGTGTCCTGGTGACATGGCGACCGGGGAGTTCGTCTTCGAGACGATCAAGCCGGGAAGGGTTCCGTTCCGGGATGGTCGCCTGATGGCGCCGCACATCAGTTTCTGGGTGGTCGCCCGCGGCATCAATATCGGGCTTAACACGCGCATGTATTTCTCCGACGAGGAGGCGGCCAATGCCGAGGACCCGATATTGTCGCGGATCGAGCACCGCGTGCGCGTTCCGACGCTGATCGGCCAGCGGGAGGGTGATACGGTGACCTTCAACATCCATCTTCAGGGCGAGAAAGAAACCGTCTTCTTCGACGTCTGACGACGAGAGATACTGCATGACAGTTTCGGCCTTCGAACATCCCTTCCTGTCAGGCCTTCTGGGCGACGATGACGTGGCCGCGCTGATGTCGCCGCGAGCCGAGATCAAGGCCATGCTGGGCTTCGAGGCGGCGCTGGCCCAAGCCGAGGCGAGCGAAGGGATCATCCCGGCGCAGTCGGCCGAGCGGATCGGCGACGTCTGCTCGGCTTTTCAGCCGGATTTGGCGGCGTTGCGCGAGGGGACGGGCCGCGACGGCGTGGTGGCGGCAGACCTGGTCAGCCAGTTGCGGCGGGCGATCGGTGGTGAGGCCGCCGCCCATCTGCATCTCGGAGCAACCAGCCAGGACGTGATCGACACCGCCCTCATGCTGCGCCTGAAAACCGTAACGGTCCTGTTTGTGGACCGGTTGGTCCGGCTGGAACACCGGCTCGCAGAGCTTGATCGGGCGTTCGGCGCGCGCTACCTCATGGGTCATACCCGCATGCAGGCCGCAATCGCGATCACCGCCTCTGACCGCATCCGCGCATGGCTGGAGCCTTTGGCGCGGTCGCGGCTGCGGCTCGAGGCCTTCCAGCGAGACGGCTTTTGCCTCCAGTTCGGTGGTGCAGCGGGAACCCTCGACAAGCTGGGAGACAAGGGGCCGCAAGTCCGGGCTCATCTGGCTGACGCGCTCGGACTGCAAGACGTGCCGCAATGGCAAAGCCAGAGAGACCGGCTTGCTCAATTTTCCGGACTTCTCGCCCTTCTGACCGGCGGGCTGGGCAAGTTCGGTCAGGACGTGGCGCTGCTGGCCGAGCTTGGCGGTGAGATCAGGCTTGCTGGCGGCGGCGGCTCTTCGGCCATGGCGCATAAGCAGAACCCGGTTTCGGCGGAGGTGCTCGTCTCGCTCGCCCGCTACAATGCCATCCAGGCGTCTGGCATGCAGCACGCCCTGGTGCACGAGCAGGAGCGCTCCGGAGCCGCCTGGACGCTCGAATGGATGATCCTGCCATCGATGGTTCAGGCGACAGGGGCGGCGCTCCGGCTCGCGGGCGAGCTTGCGGCCAATGTCATTTCGCTTGGGAGGGATGCTGACGCCGGTGCAGCCGATGCGGCCAATCCATAACCGGGAGGAAATCCTTGCCGCCGGAAAATTCATTTTACATTACTGCAGCGCGTGTAGAGAAAGTAGAATGATGGAGCGCCCGACAGGGCGATTGGGTTCAGTTGGGAGGATTTCATGAAGAAGCTGCTTGCGGCCGCAATTGCCTTCGCGGCGTTGTCTGGTGCGGCCTATGCCGACACCATCAAGGTCGGCGTGATCGGACCCTTTTCCGGGCCATTCGCCCTTCAGGGCAAGAATTTCAAGGCGGGCATCGATGCCTGGCTGGCGCTGAACGGCAACAAGGTCGGCAGTGACGAAATCCAGATCGTCTACCGCGACGTGCCGCAGGCGGATCCGGCGCGCTCCAAGGCCCTTGCCCAGGAACTTGTCGTGCGCGAGGGCGTGCAATACCTCGCCGGCTTCTACTTCACGCCCGACGCCATGGCCGCCACCGCGCTGCTGCAGCAGGCAAACGTTCCAATGGTGGTGATGAACGCGGCGACGTCCGCGATCGTCGCCTCGAGCCCGCTGGTGGTGCGGACCTCGTTTACCACCTGGCAGACGACGACGCCGATCGCTACCGTCGCCAAGGAGCAGGGCGTGACGAAGGCGATCACGCTGGTCAGCGATTATGGACCCGGCATCGACGCGGAAAATGCCTTCAAGACGGCGTTCGAAAAGGAAGGCGGCAAGGTTGTCGAAACCATCCGCATGCCGCTGTCGACCAATGATTTCGCGCCGCTGATGCAGCGCGTCAAGGATTCCGGTGCGCAGGGCCTCTTCACCTTCCTGCCGTCCGGTCCGCCGACCCTCGCCTTCGTGAAGGCCTATAACGACAACGGCCTGAAGGCAGGCGGCATCAAGTTCTACGGCACCGGTGACCTCACCCAGGAATCGGACCTGCCGGCGCTTGGCGAGGCGGCGCTTGGTCTGCAGACGACCTACCACTATGCCGTGTCGCACGATTCTCCCGAGAACAAGACATTTGTCGCGGCAGCGGAAAAGGCGATCGGCAATCCGGCGGAACTCTCATTCCCCTCCGTCAGCGCGTTTGACGGAATGTATGTCATCTGCAAGATGATCGAGGCGACGGGCGGCAAGCAGGACGCCAAGAAGGCTGTGGATGCCGTCAAGGGCTTGTCCTGGACGAGCCCGCGCGGCCCTGTGAGCATCGATCCGGACAGCCGGCATATCACGGAAAATATCTATCTCCGCGAAGTGGCCAAGGATGCCAGCGGCAAATATTACAACAAGGAAGTCCGGACCTTCGAAAAGCAGGGCGACCCGGGCCTTGCCTTCGTCAAGAAATGAGCGGCGGCGGGAGGCGCAGGCCTCCCGCTTTGCCCAGGTTTGGGGGGCGGCCGCACTGGCCGGTCGAGGTCGTCCACTAATTTTAGCGAAACGTGAAAGGCAGCACTTCCGCATGCAGACCGTGCTCAGCATCGGTGTCGACGCCCTGGCTTACGGGATGGCGCTGTTCGTGATTTCGATCGGTCTCTCCGTTACCATGGGGCTGATGCGGGTCGTCAATCTCGCGCACGGCGCGTTTGCCATGATCGGCGGCTATTTCGCTTCCTATGCGGTCCGGGATCTCGGGCTCGGCTATGCCGCCGGCATCCTCGTCGCCGTCGTCGGCACCGTGGTCATTGCCATTCCGATCGAACGCTTGCTGTATCGCCGCATCTACGGCGCGCCGCAACTGACGCAGGTGCTGATGACGATCGGCATCACCTTCTGCGTCATCGGCATCACCAATTTCGCCTTCGGTCCGACGCTGAAGACCGTGCCGCTGCCGCCGCTGCTGCAGGGTTCCGTCGATCTCGGCTTCCGGTCCATCGCCGCCCACCGGATTTTCGTCATCATCTGCGGTTTTACCGTCGCAGCGGGCCTATGGTTTCTGGTTGAGCGAACAAATTTCGGCGTCAAGGTGAGGGCGACCGTCGATAATGCCGCGATGACGGCTGCGCTCGGCGTGCGCACCGAAGTCGTTTACGCCGTCAGCTTTGCCGTGGCGATTGCGCTGGCGGCGTTTGGCGGTGTGATCGGCGCCGAGCTTCTGCCGCTGGAGCCCTATTATGCCCTGCGCTACATGGTGACCTTCCTGGTCGTCGTCTCGGTCGGGGGCGCCGGTTCCATTCCGGGCGCGCTGATTGCCTGCCTTCTGCTCGGGACGATCGACACGACCGGCCGCTACCTTGCGCCGGAATACGGCGAGTTCTTCTTTTACCTGGCTGTCATCCTGATCGTGACGCTGTTTCCGCGCGGCCTTGCAGGGCGAATGAAATAATGGTGGCTTCCTTGGATCGAACGATTGCGACGCCGTCCTTCACAAGGCGTATGGCCGATCGCGGCGTGATCGGCGTGCTCGCCATCCTGGTCGCAGGCCTCGCCGGCTATCTTCTGATGCCCAACAACCTTGCGCTGCTGACCCAGATGATTGCGGTAGCGATGCTGGTTCTGTCGATCGATCTTGTGACCGGCTATTGCGGCGTGGCGACGCTTGGCCATGCGGCGCTGTTCGGCGCTGGCGCCTATGGTGCGGGGATCGCCGCGGTGCATTTTGGCATTACCGATCCGGTCGCCATGACGGCGGTCGGCCTGCTGGCCGGCGCCGCTGCCGGGTTGGTGTCGGGGTTCGTCATCCTGCGGGCCCATGGCCTTGCCCAACTCGTGCTGTCGATCGCCGTGATCCACCTTTTTCATGAGGCGGCCAACAAGGCCTCCGGCTGGACCGGCGGCAGCGACGGGCTGTCGGCCATCACTCCCGACGCCTTCTTCGGCGCCTTCGAGTTCGATCTCTGGGGCGTCACTGCCTACGCCTACGGCGTCATCCTGCTTGCCGTCGTCTTCCTGGCTCTGCAGATCCTGGTGCGCTCGCCCTTCGGCATGCTGGCCCGTGGCGTCCGGCAGGACCAGATCCGCATCGCCGCCATGGGGGCGTCGTCGCATTCCGTTCTGTTGCGCATGTATGTGATCTCGGGCGCCGTGGCCGGTGTCGGCGGCGCGCTTTCGGCCATCTCCACCCAGGTCGTCGGCCTGGACAGCCTGTCCTTCACGCTCTCGGCCGAAGCTCTTGTCATGCTCGTGCTCGGCGGCACAGGGTCCCTCTACGGCGCGATGATCGGCACGGTCGTCTTCATGCTGTTCGAAGACACGCTATCGGCCGCCAATCCTTTTCACTGGCTGACGATCGTCGGTGCGCTGCTGATCGCCGTCGTACTGTTTGCGCCAAAGGGGCTCTACGGCAGCGCCGCTGCGTTTGCAGGCCGTGTGCGCAGGAGGCCCGCATGAAGTCTTTGTTCGAGGTCCGCAATCTCAACAAGAAGTTCGGCGGCCTCGTCGTCACCAACGACGTGTCGATCTCGATGGCGCCTGGCGACCGGCTGGCGCTGATCGGTCCCAATGGTGCGGGCAAGACCACCTTTATCAACCTTGTCACCGGCAACCTGCAGCCGGATTCAGGGGACGTGACGCTTGGCGGCGAAAACGTCACGCGTCTGGGGCCGGCTTCCCGGGTGCATCGCGGGCTAGTGCGGTCCTTCCAGGTGACGCGCCTGTTTCAGGACATGACCCCCGAGGAACATGTCGCGCTTGCCGTTCTGCAGCGCGAGGGCCACTCGGGCCGCATGTTCGGCCACTATTCCGGCCGCGCCGAGGTGATGGACGAGGTCAGTGCCATTCTTGATCGGCTCGGCCTGTTTGATCTGCGCCATCTCAAGGTTCGGGAGATCGCCTACGGGCAGCAACGCCTTCTGGAAATCGCCATGGCCATGGCGTTGAAGCCGAGAGTCCTCTTGCTCGACGAGCCGGCCGCCGGCGTGCCGCAGTCGGAGACGGCGCGGATCGAGGCGGCGCTCGCCAGCCTGCCGGCCGACCTAGCCATCCTGATGATCGACCACGACATGGATCTGGTTTTCCGCTTCGCCAAGAGGGTCGTGGTGCTGGCGGCGGGCACCGTGATCTTCGATGGTCTGCCGAAAGACGTGACGCAGAATGCCCGCGTGCGGGAAGCCTATCTGGGGAGTTACGCCGATGCCGGCAGCGCCGCTTGAGATCCGCAACCTTTCGGCGGGATATGGCCCGACGCGGGTGATCGAGGACATGTCTTTTTCGGTTGCGGCCGGCCATCGCCTTGCCGTGCTCGGGCGCAACGGGATGGGCAAGACCAGCCTTTTTGCCACGCTTGCCGGACAGACGCGGCGTTTCAGCGGCGAGATCCGACTGGGCGAACGCGACATCTCCAGGGATCCGAGCGCCGCACGGGCGCTCGCCGGTCTGGGCTACGTGCCGCAGACGCGCGACATCTTCCCGACGCTGAGCGTCGAAGAAAACCTTTTCGTCGGCCTGAAGCGCCGTCCGAAGACGGCCATCGACGAGGCCTATTCGATGTTCCCGCGCCTCAAGGAGCGGCGTCGCAACCTGGGCGGCCAGTTGTCGGGCGGCGAGCAGCAGATGTTGTCGACCGCCCGCACGATCCTGGGTCAGCCGAGTGTGCTTCTGCTCGACGAGCCGCTTGAAGGTCTGGCCCCGGTCATCTGCGAAGAGCTGATGGCGGTGTTTTCCACGCTGGCGAAGAGCGGCGAGATGACCATTCTGCTCGTCGAGCAGCGCATTCAGGCCGCGCTCGACTTCGCGGATTCTGTCGTGATCCTCGAGCGTGGGCGGATCGCCTGGCAGGGCAACCCGGAAGCGTTGAAGGCAGATCATTCAGCGATCGACCGCTTGCTTGGCGTCGGCGGGCTTCACTAGCTTGAACACGTGATGCATCTAGTATATTTTTGCAGAAAGATACTAGGAGAGATCGATGTCCCTGTCCTACATGAGCAGCGCCTCCTTCAACCAGAATCCCAGCAAGGCCAAGCAGGCCGCCAAGGATAGTCCCCTGGTGATCACCGATCACGGCAAGCCTACCCATGTCCTGGTGAGCTACGCCGAGTTCGAGGCGAACTGGAAGAAGCCGAAGACTGCGCTTGAAGCGCTCTATGATCCCAATGCTACGATTGACAAGGATTTCGATCCTCCAAGGTTGAGTTTCGAGGGCCGAAAGATCGAGTTCTGACGGTGTTCCTCTTCGACACCAATGTGGTTTCGGCATCGCGGCGGGCCGACAAGCAGGATATGTCCTTCCGGATGAATATGGATCGGATTGCGAGCCAGGACAGCTTTCTTTCCGCCGTCACAATCATGGAGCTGAGCTTTGGTGCCCAGTTGCAGCGGGGCCGGGATGCGGCATTCGCGATTGAACTGGAGACCTGGATAACCGGAGTTGTCCTCGTCAACTATGCTGGCCGCATCCTCTCGTTCGATACCCCGATCGCGCTTCGCACCGGCAGCCTGCCGACGCCGAACAAGGGACCGACGGCCGATGCGATGATCGCGGCCACGGCTTTGCATCACGGCCTGACGATGGTGACCCGCAATGTCGCCGACTTCAAACCCTTCGGCGTCCGTTGTCTCGATCCGTGGAGCACTTCCGCCTGATCCCCTCCGGCGGCGAGAGCGCCGTTGACCCCGACGGGACCCATGGTCTAACCACGGGCGACCGAAACGGGACGAAGCAACCACATGGCCATACCACTGCCCGCCGAGCGGATCGAATACATCGTCGAGGGCGGCCACAAGCTCGCCGGCTCCATCACCCCTTCCGGAAACAAGAACGCGGCGCTTCCGATCATCGCCGCGGCGCTTCTGACGGACGAGCCGGTGGAGCTCACCAACGTGCCGCGGATCCGCGACGTCGAGGCGCTGGTGCAACTGCTGGTATCGCTTGGTGCCGAAGCCGACTGGACCGGCCAGAACACGCTGCGCATCCACGCCCGCGACATTCGCCCCGCGTCGCTCGATCCCGATCTCTGCTCGCGCATCCGCGCCTCCATCCTGCTGGCAGGGCCTGTTCTCGCCCGCTGCGGCGAGGTCGTCCTGCCTCCGCCGGGCGGCGACGTGATCGGGCGCCGGCGCCTCGACAGCCACTTCCTGGCGCTTCGCCAGCTCGGCGCCGAAATTTCGATGAACGGGTCCTATGTGTTCAAGGCGCAAAAGCTGAAGGGCGCGGACGTGTTCCTCGACGAGCCCTCCGTCACGGCGACCGAAAACGCCCTTTGCGCCGCGGTCGCCGCCGAAGGCACCACCATCCTCAGCAATGCCGCTTCGGAGCCCCACGTCCAGGATCTCGCGCATTTCCTGGTCGGCATGGGCGCCAGCATCGAAGGCATCGGCACCAACTGCCTGACCGTCCACGGCGGTCGCCCGCTGCATGGCACCAGCCATCGGATCGGGCCGGACCATATCGAGGTCGCCTCGCTGATCGGACTGGCAGCCGTCACCGACTCCGACCTCAGGATCGTCGATGCGGGCGTCCAGCATCTGCGCTCGACGCTGATGGCGTTCGAGCGGTTGGGCGTTCATTGCGAGATCGACGGCAATGATCTCCTCGTTCCGCCCGACCAGGCCAAGCGTGTCGAACCGGACTTCGGTGGCCACGTGCCGAAGATAGAGGACCAGCCCTGGCCCGCCTTTCCGGCCGACGCCATGTCGATCGCCATCGTGACCGCCACCCAGTGCGACGGCATGGTTCTGATGTTCGAAAAAATGTTCGAATCGCGGATGTTCTTCGTCGACAAGCTGATCGCGATGGGCGCGCGGATCGTTCTCTGCGACCCGCACCGGGCGGTGATCTCCGGTCCGTCGAAACTGAAGGCAGCGCGGCTGGAAAGTCCCGACATCCGCGCCGGCATGGCGATGCTGATCGCCGCGATGGGCGCCGAGGGGACCTCGACCATCAACAACGCCCAGCAGATCGAACGCGGTTACGAGCGCATCGACGAGCGGCTGAATGCGATCGGCGCCCGGATCCGCCGCGTTCCCGCCCGCTGAACCGGCCGCGCTGGCGACACTCGATCCTGAGGCCTGACCATCAATTTCCGGCGTGATATTTTCGTGAACATAACGCTAGAAAAACTCGCGGTGACCGATATATTCATACGTATATCACGCCACCGTCGAGGGTTTTCCATGCTGTTTCGTCCTGCGCACGTCTTTCGCCACGCCATTGCCGCCTTAGCGATCCTGATCGCCGGTTCCGCTCTTCCCGCCTTCGCGCAGGAGAAGGTGACGGTGTTCGCCGCAGCCAGCATGAAGAACGCGCTCGATAATGCCAACAAGGCCTGGGGCCATGAGGTGACCGTGTCCTACGCGGCGAGCTCAGCGCTCGCCAAGCAGATCGAGGGCGGCGCGCCTGCCGATGTGTTCATTTCGGCAGACCTCGACTGGATGAAGTATCTCTCTGACAAGAAACTGGTAAAGGACGATACCCGGAGCGATTGGCTGGGAAACCGGATCGTCCTGGTGGCGCAGAAGGATGCCGTGAAGCCGGTGGAAATCAAGCCCGGCTTCGATCTGGCCGGACTTCTCAAGGGGGGCAAGCTCGCTATGGGTGAGCCCAAGTCAGTGCCTGCAGGCAAGTATGGCAAGGCAGCGCTCGAAAAGCTCGGCGTCTGGTCGTCGGTGGAGAAGGATGTGGCGAGTGCGGAAAGTGTTCGCGCAGCGCTTGCATTGGTCTCACGTGGTGAAGCGCCTTACGGGATCGTCTACCAGACCGATGCAGCGGCCGATCCCGGCGTCTCCGTGGTCGGCACGTTTCCGGATGACAGCCATCCGCCGATCATCTATCCAGTCGCCATCCTGAGCGAAAGCAAATCTCCGGATGCTTTGGCCTATCTCGACTATCTGAGATCCGCGAAGGCTGCTCCCTTCTTCGAGAAGGAAGGCTTTACGGTTCTGAAGTAAGCCAGTGCGTGAGGCTCCCGCTGTGTGAGGAGCCGCTGGCCTGGAGATCCGCGTTTGGAATGGCTTTCCCTGAGCGACGAGGAATGGACGGCGATCCGGCTCAGCCTCTGGGTGTCGAGCATCGCGATGCTGGCCAGCCTGCCGCTCGGCGTGCTCACCGCATACGTTCTGGCGCGTGGAAACTTCTGGGGCAAATCCCTGCTCAACGGGCTCGTACATTTGCCCTTGATCCTGCCGCCGGTGGTCACCGGTTTCCTGCTGCTGCTGGTGTTCGGCCGCCGCGGGGCGGTGGGGTCGTTTCTGGACCAGTATCTCGGCATCGTCTTCTCGTTCCGATGGACGGGAGCCGCGCTTGCCTGCGCCGTCATGGGATTTCCGCTGATGGTGCGGTCGATCCGCCTTTCCATCGAGAATGTCGATCGAAAGCTCGAGGAGGCGGCGGGCACGCTTGGGGCAAGTCCGGCCTGGGTGTTTGCGACAGTGACGCTGCCGCTCATTCTTCCGGGTGTCATTGCAGGCATGATCCTGTCCTTCGCCAAAGCCATGGGTGAATTCGGCGCGACGATCACCTTCGTTTCCAACATCCCGGGCGAGACCCAGACGCTGTCGGCGGCCATCTACACCTTTACGCAGGTTCCTGGCGGCGATGCGGGTGCCATGCGGCTCACCCTCGTGGCTATCGCCATATCGTTCGGGGCGCTGCTTGCCTCGGAATGCCTCGCGCAACTGGTCGGCAGGCGGGTCCACGTTCAATGACGCAAGGCAGGCTGATCGTTAAGGTGCGGCAGACGCTTGGCAGCTTTTCGCTGGTCGCCGAGTTTCAGGCGGAGGGCGGCGTCACTGCACTTTTCGGGCGCTCGGGATCCGGAAAGACGTCGCTGATCCGCGCCATTGCCGGCCTGTCGCGTCCACAGCACAGTCATATCTCGATCGGAGACGACGTTCTTCTCGACACGGCGCGCGGGATCTTCGTGCCGAGCCACCGGCGCCGGTTCGGCTACGTTTTCCAGGACGCCCGGCTGTTTCCGCATCTCTCGGTGCGGCAAAATCTCGGCTATGGGCGATGGTTTGCAGGCAGTCGGTCCAAGGAGGGCGAATTCGATCGGGTGGTGGACATGCTGGGGATCGGCCAGCTGCTGGAGCGGCGGCCGGACAAGCTCTCGGGTGGGGAAAAGCAGAGGGTGGCAATTGGCCGGGCCCTTCTTTCGTCGCCACGGCTGCTTTTGATGGACGAGCCGCTGGCGGCACTGGACGACGAACGCAAGGCGGAAATCCTTCCCTATCTGGAGCGCCTGCGCGACGAGAGCGCCATTCCCGTGATCTATGTCAGCCACGCCGTTGCGGAAGTCGCGCGTCTGGCGGACCGCGTGGTGATGCTGGACAATGGCCGCATCGAGGCGATCGGCACGCCGGCCGACGTCTTTTCCCGCGCCCTCGATCGTCGTGATGCCGGCGCGGTACTGAGCGGAGAAGTGATCGCGGTCGACCCCGCTCACCGGCTTGTCACCGTGGGCCTTTCCGGCGGCAAAATCCTTGTGCCCAATGCGGATGTCGAGCCCGGCCGGAAAGTCCGGCTGCATCTGCCGGAGCGGGACGTGCTGGTCGCCACGCGTCGTCCCGAAGGCCTCAGCGCACTCAATATCCTGGAAGGCAGCGTTGCGGGAATAGAACCCGATGGCGAGGGAATGGTGCGCATCCGCATCCTCTGCGGCGCGGACTGCATTCTTGCCCGCATCACCGCGCTCTCCGTGGAAAGGCTGGATCTGAAGCTGTCCTTGCCGGTCTTTGCGATCGTCAAGACCGTTGCCCTGCAGCGCTAGGCATGGCGTCAGACACAGGCTTTCCTGCATTGACCCCGGCTCCGGGACAGGGGATGTATAGCGGCGTTGCGACGCTGCCGAACATCTCTCCAAGTGAAATCCATGCCGCCTGAAGACAGAAAGAAAAGCCGCGTCACGCTCCTCGATGTCGCGCGCCGCGCCGGCGTCTCCCGGGCTACGGCGTCGCTGGTCATCCGCAAGAGCCCACTGGTCGGCGCCGACACCCGCTTGCGGGTCGAAGAGGCCATGCGCGAGCTCGGCTATGTCTACAACATGGGCGCGGCGCGGCTACGGGCTGAACGCAGCCATACGGTAGGCGTTATCGTTCCCAACCTCACCAACCCCTTCTTCGCAGAGCTACTGTCCGGCATAGAGGCGGTCGTCGATGCGGCCGGCATGGTGGTGCTGCTCGCCAACAGCGGCGATCATCCCGAGCGCCAGGATATGCTGATGCGGCGGATGCGCGAGCATGGGGTGGATGGCGTCATCCTCTGCCCGGCCGCCGACACGAAACCCGAACTGCTGGAGCGCGCCCTCGACTGGCAGCTTCCTGTAGTCCAGGTGCTGCGGCATATCTCCGCCGAAATCGACTATGCCGGTGCCGATTACGCAGGCGGGATGCAGCAGGCGGTGGACTATCTGGCCTTGCTCGGCCACCGTCGCATCGCCTTTGCCGTGCACGGTCCGGTCCACTCGGCCTATCGCGAACGGACGGACGGTTTTCGAGCCGCCATGCAAGAGCGGCAACTCGATCCCGGGATAATCGTCCGCGTCCCCGACGCGACCGCGTCCATTCCGTCGGCAGCTCCGCTGCTCTTTGACGCGGGGCCTCGGCCGACCGCTGTCATCTGCTTCAACGATGTGGTTGCGCTTGGCCTTTCCGCCGGCTTGCACGATATGGGACTGAGGATCGGGGAAGACTTTTCCCTCGTCGGTTTCGACGACGTCACGGATGCGGAAACCATGCGGCCGCGTCTGAGCTCTGTGGCGACCGCGCCGGTGACGATCGGGGAAAATTCCGCGCGTCTGCTTCTCGATCGGTTGGCCGAACCTGCGGGCCCTGCGCGGCGCATGGTGACGGAGACGCATCTGCATATCCGTCAGTCCTGCGTTTCCGTTGCCTGAAGCCCGCCCAAGCGCCGGCTGCGGGACGGCCGCCTCACATCGCCTGGCCCCGCTTCCACCAGGCCGGCTGCCGACAAGATGGAATGCACCAGGCTTGCCGTTGCCGCGGAATTGCCGGATTTGCGCCAGGCAAGCGAGAGCTGCATGTCGTAGGCTCGCGGCAGCAGGGAGGCGCCGAGAGAGGGCTCCAGTCCGGCCGTCGCCCATTCCGGCAGGACGGCGAGGTGGCCATGCTCGAGGACGAGATTGGCGATGACCGGTATCGAGTCGATCTCGACGAAAGCGAGTTGCGCCCGCTCGTCTGCGGTGAGCACATCCTCGATGAACAGCGAAAACTTCTGGCGCAGGCCGCTCTTGAGGCTCGGCAGCGCGATCGGTGCCCCGAGCAGGCTTTCCGGTAAGCGCGCCTGCGATCCGGCGACCAGGTCGCGCGCGCCGACCAGACACAGGCCGGACCGGGACAGGACCCGGTGTTCCGTATCAGCGGGCAGGTCCAGGGTATCGAGGAGCACGATATCGTAGAGCCTGCTGCTCAGTCCGGAGAGCAGCTCCTCGGCATTGCTGCTGGAAATGTAGAGAGGGCTGTGCGGCTGAAGCTTCGGCCATTCCGCCGCGAGCTGTGCCAGCATGCGTGCGACCAGGCTTTCCCGCCCAAGCGGCGCGACGGAGCCGAGATTGGTGCGCTTGGCGGAGCGGCGAAAACGTTCGTCGGCAGGCTCTGACATGCGAAGCCAGAGCTTCTCGATCTCCTGGCCGGTTTTGAGGAATGCCTCGCCGCTTTCGGTCGGGACGGCGCCGGCCGCCATCCGCTGCAAGAGCGCCGTTCCCATATCGGCTTCCAGGGTCTTCAGCTGGCGCGTCAGCTGCGGCTGCCCCATGCCGATTTCCAGCGCCGCGCTGCGGATGCTGCCGGTTCGGGCAACGACGATGAACCGCGACAGAGCCAGAAGCGAGACCGACAGCCGTGCCGCCTCGCGCTCGCCGGCCGGGGGCAATCCTCCCGGTTGCCGCAGTCCGGCGAGATCGAGGACGAGATCGGACAACCGTCCCAGCTCCCGCCCGATCCGCCGCCCTTCAAGCGTCGGAAGCAGACGGTTCCCGGTGGTCGTCACGAGCGGCGTGGCAAGATGTGCCTGCAGCTTTGCCAATGCCGTCGAGACGCTGGCAACCGGGCGGTCCAGCCGCCGCGCCGTCTCGCGTATGCTTCCAATGGACAGGGCATGATGGGCAATCACCAGGCTGGCGAGGTTCATGAAGACGGTACCTTGTCGCCGGATCAGGCGTTCCGACCGGCGGGATAGTTCGTTCATGATATGAGATATCCCAGCTCTTCGCAAACCGGCCTATCGTGGCCCTGACCCGCAAGCAGCCACAAAAGAAGAGGGAACAGGCGTGTCGGATTTCGATCTTGTACTCAAGGGCACTTTGGTGCTCCCCGATCGTCTTGTGCCGCAGGGTTTTGTCGCCGTGCGCGACGGCCTGGTGGCCGCGCTTGGTCAAGGCCAGATGCCGGAGGCCAGGGAGCGCCATGAGCTCGGTGACGCATTGGTTTTCCCGGGCGTCATCGATGCGCAGGTGCACTCGCTGTCGCAGAAAAGTCAGGAGGATTTTATCTGGTCGACCCGGACGGCTGCTGCCGGCGGCGTTACCACGATCGTCGACATGCCCTATGACGAGGGAAACCTGGTCTGCTCCGCCGACGCCGTGCGCGGCAAGGCAAGGCACGGCGAGACCCAGGCGCGCGTCGACTTCGCGCTCTATGGCACGATCGATCCGCAGGAGGGCGCAACACGCATTGGCGAGCAGGTCGAGGCCGGCGTTGCCGCGTTCAAGTTTTCCACCTTCGGGACCGACCCGAAACGCTTCCCACGCATCACCGCGCCGCTAATGGCGGAATGCTTTTCCGCGATCGCTCCGACAGGACTGGCCGCCGGCGTCCATAACGAAAACGACGAATATGTCCGCGCCGCCATGGCGGCGGTCCAGGCCTCCGGCGTTACCGACTATCGCGCGCACGAACTGTCCAGGCCGCCGCTGACGGAACTGCTGGCAATGACCGAGATCTACGAAATCGGAGCGGCCACCGGTTGCCCGGCGCATGTGGTGCACTGCTCGCTCGGTCGCGGTTATGAAATCGCTGCCGGTTACCGGGCACAAGGGCATCGCGCGACCGTCGAATGCCTGATCCACTACCTGACGCTCGACAGCGAGACGGATGCCAAGCGGCTGGGCGGCCGCTCCAAATGCAACCCGCCGATCCGGTCGCGTGACGAGGTGGAGAAGCTCTGGCGGCATCTGGCCGCAGGCAATGTGACGCTTCTGTCGACCGACCATGTCAGCTGGTCGCTCGATCGCAAGACCAATCCGGACATGCTCGCCAACGCCTCCGGCCTGCCGGGTCTGGAAGCGATCCTGCCGCTCTTCGTCAAGGGTGCGCTGGAGCGCGGTGTGCCGCTCAGCTGGGGCGCAAGGCTGATGGCGCTCAACCCGGCAAGGCATTTCCGCATCGACCATCTGAAGGGTGCGCTTGAAGTGGGCAAGCATGCCGATATCGCGGTCCTGACGCCGGAAGATCATGTCTTCGACGCGTCGAAGACCGGCAACAATGTGGTCGGCTGGTCCCCCTATGACGGCATGACGCTGCCTTACAAGGTCGCCGCTACCTATCTACGCGGCACTCTTGCCTACGATGGCAACACCGTTCTGGCGGAGCCGGGCACGGGACGTTTCGTGCGCCCTCCCGCCAGTCTCCCCTTCGCAGCGCTGCCGTTGCATGGAGCATTGGCATGACCCGTAATCTTCTCGTTCGGGCAGACCGGATCGCCGCTGATATCGATGCACTTGCCGCCATCACCGAGCCCGAACGTCCCTGGACGCGCCGCGCCTTCACGCCGATGTTTTTGAAGGGCCGCGCCTATGTCGAAAAGATCTTCCGCGAGGCCGGGCTCGAAACCGAGATCGATGCCGCTGGCAACATGAGCGGGCGCCGCAGGGGAACGGTGGAGGGCAAGGGCACGATCATGCTCGGCTCGCACACGGATACGGTGCCGAACGGCGGCCGCTTCGACGGCATCGCCGGCGTCATCGCGGCGCTGGAAGTCGCCCGCGCGCTGCACGATGCGGGTGTGTTACTGGAGCACGACCTGGAGATCGTCGATTTCCTCGCCGAGGAAGTGTCGATCTTCGGTGTCTCCTGCATCGGCAGCCGCGGCATGACCGGCGTTCGCCCGCCGGAATGGCTGGAACGCAGCACGGACGGCGGGACGCTGGCGGATGGCATCCGTCAGGTCGGCGGCGATCCGGACACCGTTTTCAAGCGCACCGATATCAAGGCTTTCCTCGAACTCCATATCGAGCAGGGCACGGTGCTGGAGCGGGACAACATCGATATCGGCGTGGTTGGCGCCATCACCGGCATTTCCCGTTTCGAAATTCTCGTCGAGGGCAGAGCCGACCACGCGGGTACAACGCCGATGAATGCGCGCTACGATGCGCTGGGGGCGGCATCTCTTCTCGTGCTCGGCATCGAGCGGATCGCCCGGGAGCTTGCGTCGGGCAAGAGCTATTTCGCCGGCACGGTCGGGGAGTTCTCGATGGAGCCGAACGCCGCCAACGTCATCCCCTCGCATGTGCGCATGCTGATTGATGCCCGCGCCGTCGATGATGCCGTGATGGACGAATTCGTCGCCTCGATCACCGCGCTTTGCGAACAGACCGCTAGCGAGCGCGGCGTGACGATTACCGACCCACGGCGGGTATCGCACGCGGCGCCGACGCCGATGTCGCAGATGGTGACCGGCCTCCTGACCGAGAGCGCGGCCCGGATCGGCGCCACCAGCCGGCCGATGGTCTCGGGCGCCGGCCATGATGCGGCTTTCCTCGCCAAGGTCGCGCCGGCCGCGATGATCTTCATCGCCAGCAAGGATGGCCGCAGCCATACGGCGGAGGAATGGTCGGAAAACGACGATATCGCGCTCGGCGCTGCCGTTCTCTACGAGACGGTGCTGCAAGTCGACAAGCAATAGGGGCCAAACACATGGGGCGCATTCTGACGGAGAAGGATGTCGAGCCGGCGGTGCGCGGCGGCTCGGTCTATGCGGCGGGCGGCGGCGGCTGGTCGGATCACGGCCGGATGCTGGGACATGCTGCCGTCAGCATCGGCCGGCCTGAACTGATCACCATCGATGAACTGGACGATGACGACTGGGTGGCGACGGCCGCCGCCATCGGCGCCCCGGCCTCGACGACCGCGTGGGAAATGCAGGGCGTCGATTACGTCAAGGCGGTGCAGCTTCTCGAGGATACCCTCGGCGAACAGCTGTCTGCCCTGATGATCGGCCAGAACGGCAAATCGTCGACGCTGAACGGCTGGCTGCCGTCCGCCATCCTCGGCACCAAGGTGCTGGATGCCGTCGGCGACGTGCGTGCCCACCCGACCGGCGACATGGGCTCGATCGGCATGGCCAATTCGCCGCAGCAAATGATCCAGACCGCGGTCGGCGGCAATCGCGCCGAAAACCGCTACATCGAACTCGTCGTGCGCGGCGCTACCGCCAAGATCTCGCCGATCCTCCGCACGGCGTCGGACATGTCCGGCGGTTTCATCGCCTCCTGCCGCAATCCTCTGCGCGCGTCGTATGTCCGCGACAATGCGGCGCTGGGCGGTATCAGCCTTGCGCTCAAGCTGGGCGAGGCGATCATCCAAGCCAGTGCGCGTGGCGGTCACGCGGTGATCGATGCGATCGTCAGGACCACCGGCGGTGCGATCATTGGCGAGGCGGAGGTCACGGACAAATCGGTGGTCTATACCAGGGAAGCCTTCGACGTGGGTACCATCACGCTGGGAACTGGCGATAGCGCGATCACCCTGCATGTGATGAACGAGTACATGGCGGTGGATGACGCCGGCGGCAACCGCCTCGCCACCTTCCCGGATATCATCTCGACGTTGTCGCCGGACGGCGAGCCGATGAGTGTCGGCCAGCTCGAGGTCGGCATGCGGGTGTTCGTGCTGCATGTTCCAAAGACGCTCATCCCGCTGTCGTCCAGCGTCAAGGACCCATCGGTCTATCCGATCTGCGAGAAGGCTCTGGGGATCAGCATTGCAGACTATGCGCTGGGGTGAGTGAGGTTGCGGCATGTCGATCTCCCGCTTGAGAGGGAGATCGACGATGCTCAAATAAGAGGGCCCCCTTCTAACCTCGACACCACATCGGGTGAGGCAATCCTCACGAGACAGGAGACCACGATGCCGAAACCCAATCCGCGCCATCCAAACTTCCCGATCCCTGGCGGGCCCGAGCTGCGCGCCAAAGGCTGGCGGCAGGAGGCTCTGCTGCGACTTCTCGAAAACGTGCTTTCGGTCGGCGAGGATCCTGATAATCTGATCGTCTATGCCGCGCTCGGCAAGGCGGCCCGCAACTGGGCGGCGCATGAGGCGATCGTGCGCACCTTGAAAAGCATGGACGAGGATCAGACGCTGGTGATCCAGTCCGGCAAGCCGGTGGGGTTGCTCAAGACCCATGATCGCGCGCCGCTGGTGATCATGGCCAATTGCAACATCGTCGGGCAATGGGCCAAGGCCGAGTATTTCTACGCACTGCAGGACAAGGGCCTGATCTGCTGGGGCGGGCTGACCGCCGGTGCCTGGCAGTATATCGGCAGCCAGGGCGTCATCCAGGGCACCTACGAGATCTTCATGCGGATCGCAGAAAAGCGGTTCGGCGGATCGCTCGCCGGCCGCTTTATCCTCACCGCCGGGCTTGGCGGCATGGGCGGGGCGCAGCCGCTCGCCGGTCGCATGGCGGGTGCGGCGATCTTTGTCGTCGATATCGATCCGGAGCGGGTCGCCAAGCGCAAGGCGATCGGTTTCCTCGACGAGGTCGCGCCGGATCTGGATACGGCGCTCGCGATGATAAATGCGGCAGTCAAGGACAAGCGCGCCGTCTCGATCGGTCTCGTTGGCAATGCCGCCGACATCTACCCTGACATCGTCAAGCGCGGCATCGTGCCCGATATCGTCTCCGACCAGACATCCGCGCATGACCTCGTCTATGGCTATGTGCCGAAGGGGATGAGCCTTGAGCAGGTGAGGCGGCTGCGCATCGAAGGCCAGGGCCAGCTGATGGCGGCGAGCCGCGCCTCGATCGCCGATCATGTTCGCGCCATGCTGACGCTTCAGGAAAAGGGCGCGGAAGTGTTCGACAACGGCAACCTCATCCGCACCCAGGCGCGAGAGGGCGGCGTCCAGAACGCGTTCGACATTCCGATCTTCACCGAAGCCTATCTGCGGCCGCTGTTTGCCCGCGCCATCGGTCCGTTCCGTTGGATGGCGCTGTCGGGAGAGGAGAGCGATATCGCCCGCATCGACGATCTCGTGCTCGAGCTCTTCCCGGACAATTTTATCGTCACCAACTGGATCCGGCTGGCGCGCGAAAACGTACCCTTCGAAGGCCTACCGGCGCGGATCGCCTGGCTTGGGCACGGCGAGCGAACCAGGCTGGCGCTCGCAGTCAACGCGCTGGTGGCAAAGGGCGAGCTTGCCGGGCCGATCGCGTTTTCGCGCGACCATCTCGATGCCGGCGCCATGGCGCATCCCAACATCATGACCGAAAACATGAAGGACGGGTCCGACGCGATCGCAGACTGGCCGCTGATTAACGCGATGACCATGTGCGCCTCAATGGCCGACCTCGTCGTCATCCATTCGGGCGGCGGCGGATATGCGGGCTACATGACCAGCGCCGGCGTGACCGTGGTGGCTGACGGGACAGAGATGGCTGCGGAGCGCATTGCACACGCGATCACCAACGATACCTCGCTCGGCATCATCCGCTATGCCGACGCCGGTTACGACGAGGCGATCGAGGCTGCCGACGAACATGGCGTCGGCCATATCCGGCTGGGCGCGGCGCAGGACCATCGCGGAAGCTAGGTCGAACCCCGGAGCGAATAGATGCCGAAACCCACCTTCCGGGAGCCTATCTGGCGGAGGAGCGAGCGCTGGGCGGGCGCCGCCGGACCTCTTCGAGTGCGGGCTGCGCTGGATCTGCTGGTGATCGGCGGTGGCTTCCTCGGGCTTTCGACTGCCCTTCACGCGGCCCGGCAGGGCCTTTCGGTTGCTGTCGCGGAGGCCGGATCGATCGGCGAGGGCGCTTCCGGGTTGAATGGCGGACAGGTCATTCCAGGCTTCAAATACGATCCTGACCGGCTTGTGGAATTGTTCGGCGATGCGCGTGGGAATGCGATGGCGGCGTTCGGCGCAACGACGGCGGATGCGGTCTTTGATCTGATCGCCTCGGAACGTCTGGATGTGCCGCATCTCCGCTCGGGCTGGATCCAGGCGGCGCATACAAATGCTTCCTTGGCAGCCATCGGAAAGCGTCACCGTGCCTGGAAAAGCTTTGGCGCCGATGTCGCGATCCTTTCGGCTAACGAGGTCGCCCGGCTGACCGGAGCTCGTGGCTATCTCGGCGGCTGGATGGATCGCCGGGCCGGCGTGGTCGACCCTTTGAGCCTTGTCACGGAGCTGGCGCGCGTCGGGCAGGCGCAAGGCGTCCAGATCGGCGAAGGGGTCCGTATCGTGTCGCTCCGCCGAAACGGCACGCTTTGGTCGGCGGAAACGGATACGGGCGCGACCATAGAGGCGCGGCATGTCCTGATCGCCACCAATGCCTACACGGACGGGCTGATGCCCGGTCTGGCGCAGACACTGGTGCCGCTGCATTCTTTCCAGATCGCAACCGCACCACTGCCGCCAGAGATCGATGCGACGATCCTGCCCGAGGGGCAGGCGGTGTCGGATTCGCGCCGCATCCTGGTCTACTATCGGAAGACCGCGGACGGCCGGCTGGTTCTCGGTGGGCGCGGCCGGATGGCGGTGCCGCAGGATTCGTCAGACTGGCGGCATCTCGAACGGGCGCTGCTGCGGCTCTATCCGCAGCTCGCCGGCATCGCGATCGACAGGCGCTGGTTCGGTCGCGTCGCTATGACGGCGGATCACCTGCCGCATATCCACGAGCCGGAGCCCGGCCTGCTGACGCTGGTCGGCTGCCAGGGGCGCGGTGTCGCGCTGATGATCGCCATGGGGCGCCGGTTCGCCGATTATCTGGCCAGCGGAGACCGCGAGGCGCTTCCTTTGCCGGTCACGCCCGTCTCGCCGATTCCGCTGCACCGGTTTCGACGGGTTGGTATCGCGGCGGCCATCGGCTGGTACCGCGCACTGGATGCCTTTGAGCGGTAACCGGAAAGCAGGGACGGGCAGCCGTGTCAGTGGCCGCTTTCCTTGACCGCCTCCATGGCGACCGAGGTCGAGGTGCTGGCGACATTGGGCAGGGCCGAGATCTTTTCGCCGAGCACTTCCCGGTATTTTCGGATGTCGGAGGTGCGGATCTTGATGAGATAGTCGAAGCGGCCCGCAATCATGTGGCACTCCTCGACCTCCTTGATCTTGCGGACTGCCGTGTTGAAGGCCGTCAGCGCCTTTTCCTTGGTGTCGGACAGCTTCACTTCGGCAAACGCGACATGGTCGAGCCCGAGCTTCTTGGTGCTGAGGATGGCGGTGAAGCCCTCGATATAGCCGTCGCTGATCAGCCGCTGCAGACGAAGCGCGCAGGGTGTCTTGGAAAGACCGACCCTGGCCGAAATCTCGGTCACCGAGATGCGGGCGTTTTCGACCAGCAGATCGAGGATCTTGCGATCGATATGGTCGATTTCGCCATTGTCCGGAAAAGAATCTGCCATATGTCTGGCCTGCCCCTCTAAAATTAGGGAAATATCTGGATCCCTTCTAGTTTTTAGCGAGAACGGCTAGGGACGCAAGCGTATTATAGGTGATCTGATGCTTTCGGTGGATCCCATGGACACTCTTTCCAAGCCCGGCCCTTCGTCCGTCTTTGCAGCCTTCGCACCGCCGATCCGCGAGCCGTCGCCCTTGCGCCGGGCGATCACCGCCGCCTATCGCCGCGCCGAGCCGGAATGCCTGGCGCCCCTTCTCGGCGCTGCAACGCTGCCGGACGATCTTGCGGCCGCCGCACGCGAGACCGCGCGCAAGCTCATCTTGGCTCTGCGCGGCAAGCATAAGGGCTCGGGCGTCGAGGGCCTGGTGCAGGAGTATTCGCTGTCGAGCCAGGAAGGCGTGGCGCTGATGTGTCTTGCCGAGGCGCTGTTGCGCATTCCCGATACCGCGACCCGAGACGCGCTGATCCGCGACAAGATCGCCGACGGCAACTGGAAATCGCACATCGGGGAGGGCCGGTCGCTGTTCGTCAACGCCGCCACCTGGGGCCTGGTGGTCACCGGCAAGCTCACCTCCACGGTCAACGACCGCAGCCTTTCGGCAGCGCTCACCCGCCTCATCGCCCGCTGCGGCGAACCGGTGATCCGCCGCGGCGTCGACATGGCGATGCGGATGATGGGCGAGCAGTTCGTCACCGGCGAGACCATCGAGGAGGCGTTGCGCCGTTCGCGCGAGATGGAGGCACGCGGCTTCCGCTATTCCTACGACATGCTGGGAGAGGCTGCGACCACGGCCGCCGATGCGACCCGCTATTTCTGCGACTACGAGAACGCTATCCATGCGATCGGCAAGGCATCGGCCGGGCGCGGCATCTATGAAGGGCCGGGCATCTCCATCAAGCTGTCGGCGCTGCATCCGCGCTATAGCCGCTCGCAGGCGGAGCGCGTGATGGCCGAACTCCTGCCGCGCGTCAAGGCGCTGGCGGTCATTGCGCGGTCCTACAATATCGGTCTCAACATCGACGCGGAAGAAGCCGACCGGCTGGAGCTTTCGCTCGATCTGCTCGAAGATCTGTGCCTCGATTCGGATCTGTCGGGCTGGGACGGCATCGGCTTCGTGGTGCAGGCCTATGGCAAGCGCTGCCCCTTCGTGCTCGATTTCATCATCGATCTCGCCCGCCGCTCGAACCGCCGGATCATGGTGCGTCTCGTCAAGGGCGCCTATTGGGACGCCGAGATCAAGCGCGCCCAGCTGGACGGTCAGACGGGTTTCCCGGTCTTCACCCGCAAGGTGCACACGGACGTCTCCTATATCGCCTGCGCCCGCAAGCTGCTCGGCGCGACAGATGTCGTCTTCCCGCAGTTTGCCACCCACAATGCCCAGACGCTGGCCGCGATCTACCATCTGGCCGGCCCGGATTTTAAGGTCGGAAACTACGAGTTCCAGTGCCTGCACGGCATGGGAGAACCGCTCTATGATGAGGTCGTCGGCCGCGGCAAGCTGGACCGCCCCTGCCGCATCTATGCGCCGGTCGGCACGCACGAGACGCTGCTCGCCTATCTGGTGCGACGACTGCTGGAAAACGGCGCCAATTCCTCCTTCGTCCACCGCATCGCCGATCCGAATGTGTCGGTCGACGAGTTGATCGCCGATCCCGTCACGGTCGTGAAATCCATGGCGGTGCCGGGCGCCGGCCACGAGCAGATCGCTCTTCCGGCGGACCTCTACGGCAAGGGGCGCCGCAATTCGCTGGGCCTCGATCTCTCGGACGAAAGCGTGCTGGCCGAGATTTCGCAGGCGCTGCGGGTGGAAGCGGGTATGCCGCGCATCGCACGGCCGCTGCTGGCCGATGGTGCGGGTCACGGCGAAACACGGCCGGTGCTGAACCCGGCCGACCACGGCGACACCGTGGGCGAGGTGACCGAGACGTCTTCGGAAGACGTCGCGAAGGCGGCCAAGCTTGCCCTTGCCGGGCAGGACGACTGGGCAGCCATGCCTTCGACGGAACGTGCGGCCTGCCTGGAACGTACCGCCGACCTGATGGAAGAGCGCATGTCGATGCTGCTCGGGCTTGCCATGCGCGAAGCCGGCAAGTCTCTTCCCAATGCGATCGCCGAAGTACGCGAGGCCGTGGATTTTCTGCGCTACTATGCTGAACAGGCGCGCCGCACGCTTGGGACGGCGCATAAGCCGCTCGGCCCGATCGTCTGCATCAGCCCGTGGAACTTCCCGCTGGCGATTTTCACCGGACAGGTGGCGGCAGCACTTGTGGCCGGAAACCCGGTACTGGCAAAACCCGCCGAGGAAACCCCTCTGATCGCGGCACAGGCTGTCGCCATGCTGCACGAGGCCGGCGTGCCTTCGGGAGCGCTGCAGTTCGTGCCCGGTGACGGTCGGGTTGGCGCTGCCCTGGTGGCGGCTCCGGAAACAGCGGGCGTGATGTTCACCGGCTCGACGGACGTCGCGCGGCTGATCCAGAAGCAACTGTCTAAGCGTCTCTCCACCTCGGGCCGGCCGATCCCGCTGATTGCCGAAACCGGCGGCCAGAACGCCATGATCGTCGATTCCTCGGCGCTTGCCGAGCAGGTGGTGGGCGACGTCATCGCCTCCGCCTTCGACAGTGCCGGCCAGCGCTGCTCGGCGCTGCGTGTACTCTGCCTGCAGGACGAGGTTGCCGACCGCACGCTTGCGATGCTGAAGGGCGCGCTGGCCGAACTGCGGATCGGCCGCACCGACGAGCTCTCGGTCGACACGGGTCCCGTCATCACCGCCGAAGCGCAAGGCAATATCAACAGCCATATCGAAAAGATGCGCGCACGCGGCCGGAAGGTCGAACAGGGCGTGCTTCCTGCCGATGCCGCGAGGGGCACGTTCGTTGCCCCGACCATCATCGAGCTGTCATCGCTGAAGGACTTGGAGCGGGAAGTCTTTGGCCCGGTGCTGCATGTCATTCGCTACAAGCGCGAGGATCTGGACCGGCTGATCGACGACATCAACGCGACTGGCTATGGCCTCACTTTCGGCCTGCACACCCGGCTCGATGAGACCGTGGCGCGGGTGACGGACCGGGTAAAGGCTGGCAATATCTACGTCAACCGCAACATCATCGGTGCCGTGGTCGGCGTACAGCCCTTCGGCGGCCGCGGGCTTTCGGGCACGGGCCCGAAGGCGGGCGGGCCGCTTTATATCGGCCGTCTTGTCCAGGTGCCGCCGGTGCCGCCGCAGCACAGTTCCGTCCATCTCGATCCGGCTGCCGTCGATTTCTCCACCTGGCTGCGCGATCAGGGCAAGGCCGGGGCTGCCGAGCGCGTGCGCGAAGCCGGCAGCAATTCCGCGCTCGGTCTGCATCTCGAGCTGCAGGGACCGGTCGGCGAAAGGAACCTCTACGCGCTGCATCCGCGCGGGCGGATCCTGGTCGTGCCCCAGACTGAAGAAGGCCTCATTGCCCAACTCGGAGCAGTGCTTGCCACCGGCAACTCGGCCGTCGTCGGGGCTGCACCTGAACTGCGTGGCGTCTTCGCAAGCCTGCCGGCGAGTGTCGCTGCGCGCCTAAACTGGAACGAGGACTGGGCGGACGAAGCACCCTACGCCGGCGCGTTGCTGGAAGGAGAGGGCGAGGCCCTGCCTCCGCTCCTGAAGCGGATCGCCGACCTGCCGGGGCCGCTCGTGCTCACTCAGGCGGCGTCGAGCCAGGCGCTACGCGACAATCCGGATGCCTACTGCCTGGCCTGGTTGCTGGAGGAAGTGTCCACCTCGATCAACACGGCGGCGGCAGGCGGCAACGCCAGCCTGATGGCGATCGGCTGAATTTAAGGGCCCGGCCGCCGCGCAGCCGGGCCCTTTCTCGAACGGCTTGCAGATCGTCCGTACCTGCGCTAATGATCCTTCAATATTTCAAGGATCATCAAAACATGGATGAACGCCAGGCATTGTCGTCATTTGCCGCGCTGTCGCAGCCGACGCGTCTGCACATCGTGCGCATGCTCGTGGTCGCGGGCCCCGGCGGCCTGGCAGCCGGCGCGATCGCGGACAGGGCCGAAGTCTCCCCCTCGAATGTGTCGTTCCACCTCAAGGAGCTGGAACGGGCCGGGCTGATCAGCCAGCAACGCGAATCCCGCTCCATCATCTACACCGCCAGCTACGAGGCGCTCGGCGAGCTGGTGCGTTTCCTGATGGAGGACTGTTGCGCCGGCCATCCAGAGATCTGCGCGCCGGCTGCCGAGGTCGCTGCCTGCTGCGCTCCCACCTCGAAGGAGTGCATTCAATGACCCTGCGCGTCGATGCACATGGGAGCCTGCAGCAGCAACCGTTGGACAGCGCCGATGCTGGCCTGCGCGCGGCGCTGCAGCAGGCGAACCTGCCGGCCGATGATCTTGATGAAGATGGCCGAAGCTTCTTCCGGTTTACCCATGAGGGTGAGACGGTCGGCTACGGCGGACTGGAACCCTATGGTGACCACGCCTTGCTGCGCTCGGTCGTGGTCCAGCCTGCGCAGCGTGGGAAGGGCTATGGCGAGGCGATCACGCAGCGCCTGCTCGATCAGGCGGCCAGGGACGGCGCCCGCACCGTCTATCTGCTCACCGAGTCCGCCACCTCCTTCTTCGAGCACCTCGGCTTTGCCAAGGTCGACCGCGCCACGGCGCCGGTTGCGATCCTCAACACCCGCCAGGCCGCCAGCCTGTGCCCGGCTTCGGCGGCACTGCTCGCAAGGTCCACAACAGGCGGAACACATGTCCACCTTTGAACGCTACCTGACGGTCTGGGTCTTTCTTTGCATCGTTGTCGGCGTGGCGCTCGGGCATGTCACGCCCGGCGTCTTCCAGGCGATCGGCTCGGCCGAAGTGGCCAAGGTCAACCTGCCGGTCGCAGTGCTGATCTGGTTGATGATCATCCCCATGCTGCTCAAGGTGGATCTCTCGTCACTGCGCCATGTGGGGCGGCATTGGCGCGGCATCGGCGTCACGCTCTTCATCAACTGGGCGGTCAAGCCCTTTTCCATGGCGCTCCTCGGCTGGCTGTTCGTGGGCTACCTGTTCCGGTCCTGGCTCCCGGCCGACCAGATCGACAGCTACATCGCCGGCCTGATCATCCTCGCCGCAGCACCCTGCACCGCCATGGTCTTCGTCTGGTCGAACCTGACCAAGGGTGAGCCACATTTCACGCTCTCCCAGGTCGCGCTGAACGACACGATCATGGTGGTCGCCTTCGCACCCATCGTCGGCCTGCTGCTTGGATTGTCGGCCATCACCGTGCCCTGGGCGACCCTCGTGCTGTCGGTGGTGCTTTATATCGTCCTGCCGGTCGTTGTGGCGCAGATCCTGCGCCGCCTCGTGGACGTCGAGCGCCTCGGTGCCCGGTTGCAGCCCGTCTCGCTGGTGGCGCTGCTGGCGACCCTGGTGCTGCTGTTCGGCTTCCAGGGCGAGCAGATCATTGCCCAGCCCATGGTCATTGCGCTTCTGGCTGTGCCGATCCTGATCCAGGTCTACTTCAACTCAGGGCTTGCCTATCTGCTCAACCGGGCGACCGGTGAGGAGCATTGTGTTGCCGGTCCTTCCGCGCTGATCGGCGCCTCCAACTTCTTCGAACTGGCGGTGGCCGCCGCCATCAGCCTGTTCGGCTTCCATTCCGGGGCAGCACTCGCCACCGTCGTCGGCGTCCTTATCGAGGTGCCGGTGATGCTGTCCGTGGTCTGGATCGTTAACCGCAGCAAGGGCTGGTACGAGCGCGGCGCCGCCGTGCAGTCCAGCTCCGCCACCATCAACAGGGCCTGAATATGGACGTGACCATCTACCACAATCCCGCCTGCGGCACCTCCCGCAATGCCCTGGAAATCATCCGCAACGCCGGCATCGAGCCTGTCGTCATCGAATATCTCAAGACCCCTCCGAGCCGCGCGGAACTGGTCAAGCTGATCGCCGACGCGGGCCTGACCGTCCGCCAGGCGATCCGCGAGAAGGGTACGCCCTTCGCCGAACTCGGCCTCGACAATCCCGATCTAAGCGATGACCAGTTGCTCGACGCGATGCTGAAGGATCCGATCCTGATCAACCGCCCCTTCGTCGTGACACCCATGGGCACGCGTCTGGCGCGCCCGTCGGAGCTTGTGCTGGATATCCTGCCGGAAACGCACCGCGGCGCCTTCGCCAAGGAGGACGGAGAGCAGGTGCTCGACGCCGAGGGAAAACTGGTTGTCTGAGCTGCCGTCCTCGCTGGCGGCTGGCAGCCGAGAACGCGTGCCGGCTACAGTCATCCTCGTTCTTGGGCTGACCCAGATCCTCGGCTACGGCACGCTCTATTACAGCTTTAGTATCCTTGCACCCGGAATGGCGGCGTCTCTGGCCTGGCCGATGGAGTGGGTGTTCGCCGCATTCTCGGTGGCGCTGTTGGTGGGCGGGCTGACGGCGCCATGGCTCGGACGGTTGATCGACCGCATCGGCGCAGCTCGGGTAATGGTCCTTGGATCCGCCCTTGCGGCACTGGCGCTGCTTGCCTGCGCCATGGCACCCGGTCGGCCAGCCTTCGTGGTCGCCCTCGTTGTCACCGAGGTTGCGGCTAACTTCGTGCAATACGGGGCAGCCTTTGCTCTGCTGGTGCAGATCCGG
The DNA here is from genome assembly GCA_900469345.1 of Hyphomicrobiales bacterium. Taxonomy (GTDB): domain Bacteria; phylum Pseudomonadota; class Alphaproteobacteria; order Rhizobiales; family Rhizobiaceae; genus Neorhizobium. The sequence goes on from UBWZ01000013.1 coordinate 78,932, forward strand.
CCGCAGGTCGCCCAGCGCAGCATCACCTACCTGACCCTGATCGCCGGCTTCGCCTCGACGATCTTCTGGCCGGTCACCAGCTTCCTCGCCGCGCAGCTCTCCTGGCAGCAGGTCTATATCGTCTTCGCGCTGCTGAACCTTCTCGTCTGCCTGCCCTTGCACGGTTGGCTCGCCTTCAGCACGCGTCCCGGCCGGCGGGCAGATGCTCCCGCGCCGCCTCCGCTTCCTGGGCAGCTTCCTCCGGATTTGCGCCCGCTCGCCTTCGTCCTGATGCTCGCCGGTTTCTGCCTGCAGTCGCTGATCAGCGCCGCCGTGCTGGTGCACATGGTGCCGCTCTTGTCCGGGCTGGGGCTCGGCGCAAGTGCTGCCCTGGTCGGCACGCTGTTCGGTCCCTCCCAGGTGATGAGCCGTCTCGTCAACATGCTGTTCGGGCGCGGTCTGTCACCGATCCGTCTCGCCGTCCTGTCGGCGGTTCTTATTCCGGCCGGCGTGGCCGTTCTGGTGGCGACGGCGCCCTCGACGCTTGGGGCCATGGGCTTTGCCGTCATCTTCGGCATGGGCAATGGCCTGTTCAGTATCGTTGCCGGAACGCTGCCGCTCACCCTTTTCGGCAGCGAAGGCTATGGCAGCCGGCAGGGAAAGCTGATGTCGGCGCGTCTCGTCCTGGCAGCGGTCGCACCTTTCGTACTGGCGCTGGCGATGCAACGCATCGGCATCACCGCCTCGCTCTCCCTGGTGGTTGCGCTGGGCGCGCTCGGCTGCTGCGCCTTCCTTGCCATCGGCGCGCTGGCCCGCCGGCAGGCGGCTGCAAGTGCCGGCGAGACCTTGGAGCGCACCTTGCCAGGCCGTCAGGTCGAGACCTATCCTTCGGCCAGATCGAAGACGTGATGGTGGATGTGGCCGTCGAACATCGCCAGCAGCTCTTTCGTCGCTTCCCGGCTTTCGTAGCGGATCGGCGAATCGAGTGCCTCTGCCAGCGCTTCGCGGCTGTCGTACATGGTCGAGAGTGCCATTGGGTAGGACGGTGCACCCTCGTCCCGCTCGAGATTGTAGAGCACCCGCACCTCGCGAATGCCGGGAAAGGCAAGCCACATCGGCATCAGGGTTTCGGCCACATACGCCCGGAAGGCCTCTTCCTTGCCCGCGTGGATGCTGCCCTCGAAGAAGGCCTGTCGGATGATCATGCAGGGCCTCGCTTCAGTTGACGGTGGTCGGCGGCTTCTTGCCGGCGAAGTGGGCTGCCAGGTTGGAGAGCACCAGCTCGCCCATGGCCATGCGCGTTTCGAGCGTCGCGCTGCCCTGGTGCGGCATCAGCACCGTGTTGGGCGCATTAAAGAACTCCTGACGGATATTCGGCTCGCCGACGAAGACATCGAGGCCGGCGCCACCGATCGTGCCGTCGTTGAGCGCTGCGAGCAGTGCATCCTCGTCGACCACGGTTCCCCGGGCGATGTTGATGAGGATGCCTTTTGGGCCAAGCGCCTTCAGGATATCGGCATCAACGATGTTCTTCGTCTGCGCGTTTGCCGCGACGATGACGCAGAGAACGTCGCTGTCTTCCGCGAGAGCCACCGGCGTGGGGCAGGAGATCCAGTTCGTGTCCTTGACAGCTGAGCGGTTCCAATAGCGCACGGACATGCCGAACGCCTCGGCACGCCGGCCAAAGGCCTTGCCGATCTGGCCGAGACCGAGAATGCCGAGCTTCTTGCCCTTGGGACTGGTGCCGAGCGGAAACGGCTTATTGCCCCAAAGGCCGTCGCGCACATAGGCATCGCCCTTGGCGATGTGGCGCAGCACCGACAACATCAGGCTGATGCCGAGATCGGCGACATCGTCCGTCAGCACGCCGGCGGTGATCGCGACGTCGACATTGCGGCTGCGGGCATGGGCAAGGTCGATCCGGTCGGTACCGACGCCGTTGACAGAAACGACGCCGAGGTTCGGCAGCTTGTCGATCCATTCGTTGGCGATGCCCGTACCGCCGCCGGTGACGACTCCGCGGATGTTCGGCAACGCTGCCTCGATCGCCGCAGCCTCGGAGGGTTCATACAGTCGGTGGACCGTGTAGTCGGCCTCCAGCCTCTCGTCGAAGGGCTTCATGATCGGTTCGATCAGCAGGATCTCTGGCTTCATCTTCAAAATTCCATCGTAAAAGGGCCGATCAGGAAATCTGGCCGAGGAAGGTTTTCAGGCGCTCATTCTGCGGGTTGCCGAAGAATTCGCCCGGTGTGCCCATTTCGAGGATCTCGCCGCGGTCCATGAAGATGACGCGGTCGGCAACCTGCCGCGCAAATCCCATCTCGTGGGTGACGCAGAGCATGGTCATGCCTTCGGAGGCAAGATCGATCATCGTGTCGAGGACTTCCTTGACCATCTCCGGGTCAAGCGCGGACGTCGGCTCGTCGAACAGCATGATCTTCGGGTTCATGCAGAGCGCCCGGGCAATCGCCACGCGCTGCTGCTGTCCACCGGATAGCTGAGCCGGGTATTTGTCCGCCTGCTCCGGAATGCGCACCCGCTCCAGATACTTACGGGCCGTCTTCTCCGCCTCGGCCTGCGAAATGCCGCGGACTTTCGTGGGAGCCAGCGTGCAGTTCTCCAGCACGGTCATATGCGGGAAGAGATTAAACTGCTGGAAGACCATGCCGGTTTCCTGCCGGACCAGATCGACATTCTTCTTGTTTGCGGTCAGATCGTGGCCATCGACCACGATCCTCCCGTCACGGATGGTCTCGAGCTGGTTGATGCAGCGGATCAGCGTCGACTTGCCGGAGCCGGATGGTCCGCAAATCACGATCCGCTCGCCGCGGCGAACGGACAGCTCGATATTCTTGAGGGCCTGGAAAGCGCCATACCACTTGTTGACGCCCTCCATCCTGACCGCGAGATCAGGGGATGCGCGCATGTCTGCTGCGGTGCCCGCCGTTGTTTCAGTCATCCGCGCTCTCCTTTGCGATTACTTCTTGCCGTCGGCGACGAAGGCGGGCAGGGGCGTTCCCAGCCATTTCTCGTGTATCTTGTTAAGCTCGCCGTCTGCCTTGACCTTGTCGATGAAGGCGTTGACGGCCGTCAGTAGCTCGGTCGAACCCTTGCGGACCACGATGCCCTGAACCTGCTGGCTAAGCTGCAGCTTCTGGTCGAAGCGGCCGGGTGCCGCCTTCTCAATCTGGGCAGCAACGACGTTCGACACGCCAATCAGCTCGACCTGGCCCGAAAGCAGTGCCTGGACGGCGCTTGCGTCATCATCGAAGCGCTGGATCTTGGCATCCTTGGGCGCGACCTTGGTGACGGCCGTATCCTGGGTCGAGGCGCGGGCGACGCCGACGGTCTTACCCGCGAGATCCTCGGGCTTGGCCACCTTCGTGCCGGTGGCGCCGAACACGCCAATGGAAATGCCGGCGTAGGGCTGCGAGAAATCGACGCTCTTGGCGCGTTCCTCGGTGATGCCGAGCGACGCCACCAGAAGATCGACCTGATTGCTCTGGAGGTAGGGGATGCGGTTCGGGCCCGTGACCGGCACGATCTGGACCTTGACGCCCCATTCCTTGCCGAGCAGCTTTGCTACGTCTGCATCGTAGCCGTCCGGTTCGTTGGAAGTGTTCATGATCCCGAACGGCGGGAAGTCGACGAGCATGCCGACCTTGACCGTGCCGGCCGACTTGATGCTTTCGACCGTCTGCGCCGCTGCGATCGAGGCGGTTGCGCCGATCATCAGGCCTGCGCCGACCGCTGCAAGCAGCACGCGTCGGGAAATCTGGGAGCGAATTGTCATGGTCCTACCCTTTGCTGTTTGCCGGAATCCTCCGTCCGGCAGTGGAGTGCCCGTCACCGTGCGGTTGACCGGGAAAAACGAAATTCCATGCGCCGGGCCAACACCGAAAGCGGCCAGCAGAGAATGAAGTAGATGACCGCCACCGTGCCGAACACCATGAACGGGCTGAAGGTCGCATTGTTGATGATCTGCCCCTGACGGGTGAGTTCGGTAAAGCCGATGATGGCCGCAAGCGATGTGCCCTTGATCAACTGCACGAGAAAGCCGACCGTCGGGGCGACCGCGATCCGCAATGCCTGCGGCAGCACGACGTAGCGCATCCGGTTGACATAGCGCAGGCCGAGCGCCGTTGCCGCCTCGCGCTGGCCGGACGGCACAGCCTCGATGCAGCCGCGCCAGATTTCGCCGAGGAAGGCGCTTGCATGCAGCGTCAGCGCGGCGGCGGCGGCAATCCACGGATTGATTGCAAGACCGAGAATGTTCATTCCGAAGAATACCAGGAAGAGCTGCATCAACAGTGGCGTCCCCTGGAACAGGCGGATGAATGCCGTCGCGATGCCGCGCAGCCAGCGGTTGTCGGAAATGCGCGCGAGTGCCACGATCAGGCCGCCGAGCCCGCCGCCGGCAAAGGCGATCGCCGACAGCGCGATCGTCCACTTGGCAGCCATCAGGATGATCCAGAACTCGGGTAGTCCGAAAGGGCGAATAAGCGGCACGATCCGTCTCCTATCGGCTGAGCGGGTATTGGAACGCAGCCTTTTCGATCACCGCGAAGATGGCGGAAAAGCCGATAGACATGGCGAAGTACATCAGGGTGATGACGATATAGACTTCGAAACTGGCGAAAGTCTGCGACTGGAGGTTGTTGCCTGCCGCTGCAAGGTCGTCGGCCGAGATGGCAGATACGACGCTCGACGTCAGCATCAGATAGATGAACTGACTGGTCAGCGCCGGATAGACGGTGCGCAAAGCCGGTTTCATGACGATGTAGCGGAATATCTGCAGCCTGGAGAGGCCGAGCGCGGTTCCTGCCTCCATCTGGCCCCGCTGGATGGACTCGATACCGGCGCGGATGATTTCCGTGCCATAGGCGCCGAAATTGACAACGAGCGCGACAAGTGCCGCGCCGTTGGGCGTCAGCCGGAGACCGAGCGACGGAAGTCCGAAGAAGATGAAGAAGATCTGCACCAGGAAGGGCGTGTTGCGGATGACCTCGACATAGACGTCGACCGTCCAGCGGAGCGGCGCGATGCCTGATGTCTTGGCGGCGGCACAGGCGACCGAAACGATCAGGCCGACAACCATGGCGGCAACCGACAGCTGGATTGTCAGCCAAGCCCCCAGCAAAAGCTGGTCCATGCCCGCCAGGACGGGGGCGAAATTGAACGTGTACAAGCGGGATCCTCCCCAGGCGCCTGGCCGCGGTCTCCTCCCCGGCCAGATACTTGGATCGATCTAAATGGGTTTTGGCCGAGGTGTCAATGACCTGTTCTTGACAAAGCGCAGATGCGGAAGGGTCAGCTCCTGGCGCTGGTGACCGTCAGGCCCGGAAGCCCGGGGTGCGTCGCGCGAGCTGGGGACCTGCAGTTACACCTGCCGCGATGGTCTTGCTCTGAAAGCTCTCGCGCGGGACCGGACGGCCGACGTGATAGCCCTGGACGGCGTCGATCTTCAGGTCGCGCAGCAACTGCAACTGGTCCTCGGTCTCGACACCCTCGACGAGGATTTTTGGACCCCGGTGGCGAATGAGGCTGATAATGTCCTTCAGCATCGTCCGGCCGCGCAGCGTGTTGCTGTCGTGCAGGAACGACCGGTCGATCTTGACCGTGTCGAACTCGATCAGCCGCAGCCAGGACAGGCCTGCGAAGCCCGTTCCGAAGTCGTCGAGCCAGATCCGGATGCCCAGCGTCTTCAGATCGCTGATGCAGCGCAGAACGTCCGAGTGCATTTCCATCTCGAGGCCTTCGGTGATCTCGAAGGCGAGCCGGTTTCCGGATATGCCGGTCTCATAGAGGACAGCCGCAACGCTCGCGGCAAAGCCGGGTGTCTTGAGCTGGATCGGCGAAACGTTAACGCTGGCGCACTCCACGTGATTGTCGACCAGCAGATCGGTGCACACCGTCCGCAACGCCCAGCGTCCGAGGTCCAGGATCGTGCCGGTCCGTTCGGCGATCGGGATGAAGAGGCTTGGCGGAATGGCGATATCGTCAAGCGTGGTCAGACGCATCAGGGCCTCGACCGAGGCAATCTGGCGGCTGGGCGTCAGATCGAGGATGGGCTGGTAGACCAGCGACACCAGATCCTGCTTGATGGCGATCTTCAATAGCGCGGCGATATTCTCGCTCTCGTCGCTGCTTTCGGGGTCGGCCGGATCGAAGACCCGCACGCAGTTCCGGCCGATCGCCTTGGCGCTGTAAAGGGCGCGGTCGGCCTCGTGGATGATCTTTTCGAGCTTGGCGCCGATGTGCTCGCGGGTGAAAGCGCCACCGACGCTGACAGTGACGATGGCCGTCCCGTCGCGACGCTCCTCATGCAGGATGCCGAGCTTTTCGACCGTCTGCCGGATGGTTTCGGCGAGCGCGATGACGCCTTGGCGATCGCTAACAGGCGACAGGATGATGAATTCCTCGCCGCCGTAGCGGCCGATCGATCCCTGGAACGGCTCGATTGCGTCCCGGATAGCCGAAGCCACTTCGGTGAGACAGCGGTCTCCCTCCTGATGGCCATATGCGTCATTGTATTTCTTGAAGAAATCGACATCTGCCAGAATCGCGGCAAAACCCGTGCCGTCGTTCCTCCAGCCGTTCCAGTAGTTCTTTAGCCGTTCATCGACGGCGCGACGGTTCTCGAGCCCGGTCAGATAGTCCGTACTGGACATGCGCAGCAGCGCTTCGCCGCGCAGGGTCGCTTCCTTTTGCTGGGTCCGGGCTTCTTGCGCGTTGAGGAAGACGTTGAAGCGTTCGCGATTGAGCTTCCAGTTCACGTAGCTCGTGAACACGAAGCAGGAGATGTAGAAGGTCCCGAAGGCCAGCACATACATGTCTCCCGGCCAGAACGCGGTCAGCGACAGGAGGAAGGTCATGAGGACGGCACTTGATGCCATCACCGACAGGCGGAAGCGGAAGCTGAAGAACAGGTTGGCGCCCATCATGAAGATGGTGCCGAAGACCATGAAATAGGAAAGGCTCTGGGCGTGGGAGGTGTGAACGGCCGGAATGAGCCAGACGGCAAAGCCGAGTACAAGCGCGGCAGCGCTCGTCGCATCCAGCCATTTGATGCCGACGTTCATATAGATCTGGGTCTCGAGCACGATGAGGGCGAGCGTGCCGAGCATGACGCGGGCGGCGATGGCCGAGCCGGCGACATCCGGAATGAGGAGGAGGTCGTTGGTGGAAAACAGGATATAGACGATCACTGCGATCCACAGCCCCTGCCGTGTCGCCCGCTTTCGTCCTGCCTCGTCGTTCACCTCGTAGAGGCGACGAAGCTGATGTGCCGACGGCCTCTGCAGCTTTTCCTGCAGATCGGTCTCAACCGTCTCGGCAAACGTGTGCCTCATGCACTGTCCTATCGACTCATGGTTCTGGGGCTGGAGTCTTCCGCCAGCCCTTGGAAGCGAACTGGCGGCGGCTTTGTTCCTTCAGAAGGACGAGCCACGCGCCATCACCACCTAAATATAGGGGGCGCCATTAAATCTGGTTAAATTTACCAAGATTTTCGAAAGCCGGGCCGCGCAATGGAATGTGATGGTTAAACAAGCGTTAATGTCTATGATCAATGAAGCGGGAATAGCGGTAACCCAAGACGCTGCGTCCCCGTGATTGTTTCATCATATGACGGGGAAATTCATATGAGCCAAATGAAGATAGAGTTGGACGGCCATAGTCTGATCACGCCGGCCGCAATAGCAGGAGAACTGGAAGCCCATCGTGGCGAACGGTTCGAAGAGCATCTCGCCGTCGGGCGCGGCGAGCTTTCGCTCTTGCTGGAGCTTGCCCGCCAGCAGTTCCAGAGAGGCGACGATCCGACCAGGACGATCGATTATGTTACCCGTACCCTTCACGACATGCGCGGCCGGATGCCGGCCCGGGTCTGGCAGGAACTGGTGCCCTTCGTTCAAAACCACGCCGTCGCAGAATACTTTCTCCAAGACCCGCTGACCCGCTGGTCCTGGGACAAGCCTCGCGGCTATTCGGGCGATGCGCGCCTTCTGGACTTCATCTATCGTCACGAGAGCGTGGCCGAGGATGTCGCCCGTGCTACCGAACTTGGCCGGGCCCTGTTCGAATACACAAGCACCGCACCGTCCTCGCTGGCCAACTGGGATCGACGCGACATCCTGGCAGCCCAGGTCGACGAAGTGGCTGCGGCCACCGGTCCGGGCACCGAAGTGCTGAGCGTTGCCGCAGGCCATCTGCGCGAGGCCGAATATTCCAAGGCCTACCAGGAGAAGCAGCTGAAGCGGTGGGTCGCGCTCGACCAGGATCCGGTCAGCATCGGCACGATCACCCGGGATTACCAGGGCACCGCTGTCGAAGCGATCGACGGCTCCGTCCGGGCGATCCTGACTGGACGCCAGCATCCCGGCCAGTTCGACCTCGTCTATGCCTCCGGTCTCTACGACTACCTCATCGACAAGGTGGCCATCAAGCTGACCCAGCGCTGCCTGGACATGTTGAAGCCGAACGGCACCTTCCTGTTCGCCAACTATTCCTATCCGATCCTGGTGGACGGCTATATCGAGACCTTCATGAACTGGCAGCTGCTGCTGCGGTCCGAGGCCGACATGTGGAAGATCGTGCATGCCTGCGATCCAGCCGGCGAATACGAGTCCAAGGTCTTCTTCGGCAAGAACCGCAACATCGTCTACGGCGTGATGAAGAAGCGCTCCTAGCTAGTTGATCGGCCGTCGGCGAAAGGTACGCCGACGGCCATCGTCATTTCGTTTGAAAAAGCCGACAAAATTGACGCAAACGATCCTTGATCGGCAGCACATGCGTCTGCGACCTGATAAAACCTTTAGGTGAATCGGGAGGAGACGACATGAAAATTACGGCGATCGAAACCGTGCGGATCGACGAGCGACCCAATCTGCTTTGGGTGCTGGTGCATACCGACGAGGGTCTGACCGGGCTTGGCGAAACCTTTTTCGGGGCGAGGACGGTCGAAAGCTATCTGCATGAATATGTCGCGCCCCGGGTGATCGGCCGCGATCCCCTGGAGATCGATCTTCTCGCCCAGGATCTGGTCGGCTATGTCGGCTTTCGCTCGTCCGGTGCGGAAGTCCGCGGTAATTCCGCCTTCGACATTGCGCTCTGGGACATTTTCGGCAAGGCCACTGGCCAACCGATCGCGCAGCTGCTGGGCGGCTTCAGCCGTCGCGAAATCCGCACCTACAATACGTGCGCCGGCACCGAATACATCAAGAAAGCGACGGGCCAGTCGACGGTCAACTACGGCCTTTCCGGCGGCAAAGCCTATGACGACCTTAACGGGTTCCTGCACCGGGCCGACGAACTTGCCCAGTCGCTGCTGGAAGACGGCATCACCGCCATGAAGATCTGGCCCTTCGACGCGGCGGCGGAAAAGACGCGCGGCCAGTACATCTCGATGCCCGATCTCAAGTCTGCCCTCGAGCCATTCGAGAAGATCCGCCATGCGGTGGGCGACAAGATGGACATCATGGTCGAGTTCCACTCGATGTGGCAGTTGCTGCCGGCCATGCAGATCGCCAAGGCGCTGACGCCCTACCAGACATTCTGGCACGAAGACCCGATCAAGATGGATAGCCTGTCGAGCCTGAAGCGCTACGCCGAGGTATCGCCGGCGCCGATTTCCGCGTCCGAGACGCTGGCCAGTCGCTGGGGCTTCCGCGACTACCTGGAAACCGGCGTGGCGGGCGTCGTCATGCTTGACATCTCGTGGTGCGGCGGGCTCTCTGAGGCGCGCAAGATCGCGTCCATGGCGGAGGCCTGGCACCTGCCGGTTGCGCCTCACGACTGCACCGGGCCTGTCGTGCTCTGCGCCTCGACCCACCTGTCGCTCAATGCGCCGAATGCGCTCGTTCAGGAAAGCGTTCGGGCGTTCTACAACACCTGGTACCGCGACCTGGTGACGGCGCTTCCGGACGTGAAGAACGGCATGATCACCGTTCCCCCAGGTCCAGGCCTCGGGATGGAGCTCAATCCCGAGCTCGACCGGGCCTTTACTGTCAGCCGCAGCGTCTCCGACGCCTCCAGCCTCTGAGACAATTGCCATGTCCGTTTCGATTTCCGACACCTCCCGGCGGAGCCTCATGACGGCCGGGCCGCTGCTGATGCTGCTGGGCATGGTGATGTTCGCGCTTAACGACGCCATGGGCAAATGGCTGGTGTCGAGCTATGGCCTCGGCCAGGTCGTGCTTCTGCGAAGCCTCGCGGCGCTGGTCATCCTCGTGCCGATGGTCTGGCATTCGGGACTGCAGAACCTGAGGACGGTCGAGCGACCGTGGATGCAGCTCGCCCGGGTCGTCTTCTCGACCGCCGAGGTGTTCTGCTTCTACTACGCCGTCGCCTATCTGCCGCTCGCCGACGTCATGACCTACTGGCTGGCGGCACCGATCTATGTTGCCGCGTCATCGCCGTTCCTGCTTGGCGAAAAGGTCGGTTGGCGGCGCTGGACCGCGATCGCGGTCGGGTTCGTGGGTGTCATCATCACGCTCGAGCCTTCAAGCGCCATGTTCACCATGCCGGCGATCATCTCCATCGTCGGGAGTGCTGCCTTTGCCTTCATGCTCACCTCCGGCCGCTTCCTGCGCGGCACGCCGGACAGCACCCTCGTGTTCTTCCAGGTGGGCGGTGCCGCGATCGCCGGTCTGGCCTTTGCCCCGACCGACTGGGCGCCGATCGCCTCCAGCGCCGATCTGCTTTTGCTCGGGCTCCTCGGCATTGTGGCGATGGCAGCGCACATGCTGGTCAACCGGGCTTTGAAAGTCTCCGACGCGGCGACCGTGGCGCCGCTGCAATACACGCTTCTCCTCTGGGCGGTGGTGTTTGGCTGGCTCTTCTTCGGGGACGTGCCGCGGCTGACCATGATGGTGGGAGCCGGACTGATCGTTGCGTCGGGCCTGTTCATCTTTATCCGGGAGCAGACGCTGAAGAAGCGCGATCGCGTGCTGCCGGCCGTCCCTGAATAAAAAAAGAGCCCGCGGCTTAGGCCGCGGGCTCTTTCATGTCTTGCAGGCGGAATGATTACTTGGCGCGGATCGTCTTCAGTTCCGTCAGGATGCCGTCGACTACGTCCGGGCCGATCTCGGCCTTGTGCTTTTCATAGACGACTATCGACTTTTCGCGGATGCGCTGCTGTTCTTCGGGCGCAAGCGTGTTCACCTTCAATCCGGCTTCCTTGATCTTTTCGAGCGACTTCTTGTTGAGGTCGCCGATGACCTGGCGCTCGACATCGCGGCCGATAACCGCGCAGTCGCGAAGTGCCGCCTGTTCTTCCGGCGCGTAGGTGTTGAAGATCGCCTTGGAGAACAGGAAGAGGAACGGTGTGTAGGCGTGGTTGGTCTCGGTCACGTATTTCTGCACTTCGAAGAACTTCGAGGTGTCGATCGTGACGTAAGGATTTTCCTGGGCGTCGATCGCCTTGGTTTCGAGTGCCGAGAAGACTTCGCCAAAGGCCATCGGCGTCGCGTTGGCGCCAAGGTTCTGGAAGGTGTCGAGGAAGATGTTGTTCTGCATGACGCGAACCTTCATCCCCGAGAAGTCTTCCCACTTGGTGACCGGGCGAACCGAGTTCGACAGGTTGCGGAAGCCGTTCTCCCAGTAGGCCAGATTGATGAGGCCAGCGGCGTCGAGCTTCTGGTTCATCATGTCGCCGAACTTGCCGTCCAGCACCTTGTAGGCTTCCTGCGCGTCGGCGAACAGGAAGGGCAGGTCGAACACGCCGAGCGCCGGCACAATGCCGACCAGCGGCGAGGACGACGTGACGACGGCTTCCTGCACGCCCGAGCGCAGGGCCTGGGTTGCCTGGAGATCGCCGCCGAGCGCGCCGCCCCAGAAGGCGGTCAGCTTCATCTTGCCGCCGGTCTTTTCATCGAGGCAAGCCTGCATCGCCTTGATGCCGTTGCCGACCGGATGGTCCGCATTGATGCCGTTGGAGACGCGGATGTTGCGCGACTTGAAGTCTGCGAAGGCCGGTGCGGCCGCCGAGCATGCGAAGGCAAGGGCAGTGGTGGTCAGAAGCAGTTTTCTCATATTATCCTCCCATGGATGAGCTTGAGACAGGTTATTGGAGCCAGCGTGCCGGTACGAGCACGAGGTCCGGAAACAGGACGAGCAGGAACAGCACGAGCGTCTCGGCGATCAGGAACGGCCACACCCCGGCCGTCACCTTTCCGAGCGGGATGCGTGCCACGCCGCTGACCACGTTGAGCACCACGCCGACCGGCGGGGTGATCAGGCCGATCGAGTTGTTCATGATGAAAAGCACGCCGAAATAGACCGGATCGATGCCCGCCTGCTTGATGATCGGCATCAGGACCGGCGTCAGGATCAGGATGGTCGGCGTCAGGTCGAGCGCCGTGCCGACGATCAGCACGAGGATCATGATCGCGAACATCAACAGCATCGGCCGGTCGATCAGCGGCTCGATGTAGCCGACGATTTCGGCCGGGATGTTCGCGGCCGTGATGAGCCACGAGGACACGAGCGCTGCGGCAACCAGGAACATGATGACCGATGTGGTCTTTGCGGCTCGCAGAATGACCTGCGGCAGTTCGCTCGGCTTCAGTTCCCGGTAGATCACCATGCCGACGAACAGGGCATAGGCGGCGGCAACGACGGCAGCCTCCGTCGGCGTCATGATGCCGGCCTTGATGCCGCCAAGGATGATCACCGGCATGCCGAGTGCCCAGGCGGCGCGTCCGGTCACGTGCAGACGCTCGCTCATCGGCGCCTTGGGCAGCGGCTGCACCTTGTCGCGTCGCACTGTGATCAGCCAGGCGATGATGAGCGACACGCCCATCAGGATGCCCGGAAAGATGCCGGCCAGGAACAGCTTGGTGATCGACACATTGGCTGCAACGCCGAAGACGATGAAGGCCATCGAAGGCGGAATGATCGGGGCGATGATGCCGCCCGCGGCGATCAGGCCGCCCGACCGGGGCACGTTGTAGCCGGCCTTCGCCATCATCGGGATGAGGATGGCGGCAAGCGCTGCCGTATCGGCGGCGGCCGAGCCGGAGATGCTGGCCATGATGACGGCGGCCATGATTGCAACGATGCCAAGCCCGCCGCGGATGTGGCCGACGCAGGCGATCGCAAAATCGATGATCCGGCGCGACAGGCCGCCGGAGTTCATCAGCTCGCCGGCAAGGATGAAGAAGGGAATGGCAAGCAGCGTAAAGGTGTCGACGCCCGCGATCATGTTCTGGGCGATGATCTGGGTGTTGAACATGTCCATGTACCACATGAGCACGACGCCGCAGAACATCAGCGAGAATGCGACCGGGACACCGATCGCCATGGCACCGAGAAGCGAAACGATAAAGACGATCAGTGTCATCAGGTGCGCTCCGCCAGCTGCTCGACCGTCATGTTTTCACCGGCGAAGATCTGGATTTCCTCTTCAGTGACGCGGCCGGTCAGCAGCCGGAACAGGCGCTCCAGCGCAATCAGCGACAGCCCGGCGCCACTGAACAGGCCGATGCCGTAGACCCAGATCATCGAGATGCCGGTGACCGGCGCCGTCATGCTGGCATTGACGTCGTACTGCTGCCACGTGCCCCAGAAGAAGATCATCGAGCAGGCCAGGATGACAATGTTCGACAGGATCATGCACACGAGACGACCCGTGCGGCCGAACAGTGCCACGACACTCTCGACGCCCAGATGGCCATGCTCTCGAAAGGCGACGACCGCGCCGATGAACGACAGCCAGACGAAGAAGTAGCGGGATAATTCCTCAGACACGCTGAGGCCCGAATTGAAGGCGTAGCGCATCACGACATTGGTAAAGACCATGATCGCCATCACCGACAGCATGAAGATCAGCAGCCATTCCAGGATTTTGAAAAAGACATCGATTGTTTTTTGCATGCTCCCCCTCCCAAATCTCTTTACAGATGCCCGCGCCGGGCGAGATTCTTCATCAAGGCCCCCAGGCCAAAGCTCCAGGCAGGGCAGTTGCCGCTGTGATCCACGCGGTTGATCAGGCGGCCAAGTCTGGGGCTGGAAATCTCGACCACATCTCCGATCTCGTGCGTGAACCCGAGACCTGCGCCGCGCCGGTCCTTGGTTGGCGCGAACATCGTTCCGAGAAAGAGAACGGCTCCGTCCGGATATTGATGGTTGTCGTTGAGGAGTTGGCTGACCAGGTCCTCTGGCGTCCGGCTGATGGCCTTCATCGGGCTGACGCCCGTCATTTCGAAACCTTCGCCACCCTTGACCGACAGCGAGATTTCGCAGGACTTCACGTCGTCGAGGCCGAACTTGCCGTCGAAGAGGCGAATGAAGGGGCCGATCGCGCAGGAGGCATTGTTGTCCTTCGCTTTGCTCAGCAGCAGTGCGGAGCGGCCTTCGAAATCGCGCAGGTTGACGTCGTTGCCGAGCGTGGCGCCGACGATCTGGCCCCTGGACGTCACGGCGAGCACGACTTCGGGCTCCGGATTGTTCCACTGCGACTTCGGATGGATGCCGACCTTTGCACCGCAGCCGACCGCCGACATGGGCTGCGCCTTGGTGAAGATTTCCGCATCGGGGCCGATGCCGACTTCCAGATACTGCGACCAGAGGCCCATGTCCTGGAGCAGGGATTTTACCTCGGCTGCCTTGTCCGAACCGGCGACGAGACCGCGCAGGCTGTCGCCGAGGACCGGCGCAAGCTTTGCGCGGATGTCCTGCGCGCGCAGTGGGTCGCCCTTCGCCTGTTCTTCGATCACGCGTTCCAGCATGCTGTCGGCAAAGGTCACACCTGCTGCCTTGATCGCCTGCAGGTCTGCGGGTGCCAGAAGTTCGCCGGCACTTCCATCCAGGAAGGATTGCAGCGCGCCCAGCGACGCAAAGCCCGAGCGGTCTTTGAGCGAGGCTGACAGGCCGTCAAGCTCGAGAAGCTCCGACAGGGTCGGTGCCAGCGTGGAAAGATCCAGAAGCGTTTTGGCGACCGGGTCCACCAGAACAGGGCAGGGACCGTCGGCGGTGTTGGACCAGACGCGCCCGACCAGCAGCGCATCCGCCATGTCCGCAGGCAGAATCAATTCAGGTGTCAGTGCATGCTCGGCAGCCACCGCGCGCTCCTCCCTCGTGCGGAGCCGAGGCCCCGTATTTCAGATGTCAGGATGTCTGACAACCACTCCCGATTTTTCTTGTAGAGAGAGTTTTCTGTTCTGTCCAGCGGCGGCCGCGGGCCTGTGGGACAAACTCTGGATCGATCCAGACGCTATCCGGAATTGACGTCTGGAAGCTAGAAAATCTCGAGTTCGAGATCGATGCGCTGCGCTGCGCCGATCAGATGGCTGCGCATCGCGTTGCGCGCCTTGACCGGGTCTCCGGAGGCGATGGCGTCGCGAATGGCGACATGCTCGGCGATGGTAATCTCGACGATCTGCTCCAGTACGGCGGTCTCGCGGGCCGCATGGATGGCGAGATGGATGCGCTCGGCAACGAAGCCAAGAAACATCAGGTAGTATTCGTTCTGCGTCGCTGCAGCCACCTGACGGTGGAAGGCAAGGTCGGCAACGATGCCCTGATCCGTCCACTTGTCCGCGCCGGACATCCGGCCGAGCGTTTCGTCAAGCTTCGTCAGGTCCTCGACCGTATGATGCAGCGCGGCCAGCCCTGCCGCCTCGATTTCGAGCGGCAATCGCAGCTGGAACAGGCTACGGAAACTGGCCCGGTCGGTTAGATTATCCTGCTCGATGCGAATGGAATGGCGCCGCTCGACGTCGGTCGCAAACGCCCCGACCCCCTGCCGGGTTTCCACCAGCCCCTCGTTTCGCAACTGCGCGATGGCTTCGCGAACGACGGACCGGCTGACGCCGAAGGTTTTCGACAGCAAGTGCTCGGTCGGCAGTTTTTCGCCCGGAGCGATGCGGCCCTCGCTGATCTCCTTGCCGATCTGCCCCGCGATACGCGCTGGCAGATGCTCGCCTCGCCTGATCTGAATGAAATCCGCCACGGTCACGTTCGCCTTGTTCGCATGCCCAGGATTGGTCATAGCTCTTCTACGAGATTGTGGAAAAACTCAACTGGCATCCCGGGTTCAACAGCAATTCCGGATCGACGGCGCGCTTGATAGCGACAAGCAGATGGCGGTGCGTTTCAGGGAGCCGGCTCTCGAAGTCCGGGCGCTTCAGGCGCCCGATGCCATGTTCTGCGCTGATGCTACCGTCGAACCGGTCAACCACCTCGTTCAGCACCGTCTTTGCGGCATAGATCGCTTCGAGGCGCGCATCTCCCTGCATATGGCTGGGCGGCAGCACGTTCAAATGCACATTGCCATCCCCGACGTGGCCATAGGAGATGCTGATGCAGTCAGGCAGGGCCGCGGCAAGAGCCGCCTCCGCCTCCGCCACGAAGGCCGCGAGACCGGAGAGCGGAACCGACACGTCGGAGCGCATGTGCGAGCCGCGTTTCGCCTGCCCCTCGTTCATGCCCTCGCGGATCAGCCACAGATTGCGTGCCTGCGCCTGCGAGGCAGCAATCGTGCCGTCGAGGACAAGCCCGTCGGTCATCGCGGCCTCGAGAAACCGCTGCATGAGATCGTCGATGTCGACCAGGCCGCTGCCGGAAATTTCCATCAGCACATAAGCGGGGTAGTCCCCCGCAATGGGGATGGGCAGGTCGGGCATCGCCTCACGCGCCAGGGTAAAGGCCAGCGGCGGGATGAACTCGAAGGCCGACATCAGGTCGCAGCAGTCTCGCCGTGCTCGCCGGAAAAGCGTGATGGCATCTTCGAGCGACGCAAGCCCCAAAAGGGCGGTGGCGACGTTCTCGGGATAGGGGGCGAGCTTCAGCGAAACGGCGGTGACGATGCCGAGCGTGCCTTCGGCACCGATGAAGAGTTGCTTCAGGTCGATGCCGCGATTGTCCTTGCGCAAGGTCGACAGTCCCTCGAAGATCGTGCCGTCGGGCAGGACGACTTCGAGACCGAGGACCAGTTCACGCGTCATGCCGTAGCGCAGCACGTTGATGCCGCCGGCATTCGTGGAGACATTGCCGCCGATCCGGCAGCTTCCCTGCGCGCCGAGCGCCAGCGGAAAGAACATGCCGCGATCCGCAATCGCATCCTTGAGGTCGGACAGGATGCAGCCCGCTTCGGCTACGGCGGAAAAGTCGTCCGGATCGATGCGGCGGATCTTGTTCATCCTCTCGAGGCTGATGATCACCTGTCGCTCTGGGTGGTCAGGAAGCCCGCCGAGAACAAGTCCGGTGTTGCCGCCTTGTGGGACGAGCTGAACGCCGAGGGTCCGGCACAACCGGATGGCGGCAGCAACGTCCTCCGTCGAACGCGGCCGAAGCACTGCCAGGGCGCCACTGGTGACATCTCCATGCCAGTCCCGGCAATAGGTGAGCATGTCGGCACTGTCGGTCAAAACCATGTCCGCACCGAGCCCGTTTTGCAGGGCAAGACGGATCTCGGCCGTGGCGCTGAAACTGTCTGTCATGGATTTTCCCCAGTGCGGCAACTGTCGTTCGATCTGCTGGCCCTTTCGGGCACAGTCTGCTGCCGACAAATTCCTTGTTTTCAACGCATTCATATAAGGTTATCAGACAACCCTACAAGGCGAAAAATGGCCGATACGGCCGGCAGCCCCGGCATGGGAGGAAAACAAATGCATGTTCTGATTATCGGCGCGGCAGGCATGGTCGGTCGCAAGCTGACGGCAAGGCTGGTCGCAGACGGGGGCCTTGGAGAGAGGCCGGTCGACACGATGACGCTGGTCGATGTGGTCAAGCCGGAGCATCCAGCCGGGTTTGGGGGCAAGGTGGTGACGTCCGACGTCGACGTCTCGAGCCCGGGTGAGGCGGAAAAACTGATCGCCACCCGACCCGACGTCATCTTCCATCTGGCCGCAATCGTCTCCGGCGAGGCCGAGCTCGACTTCGACAAGGGTTACCGCATCAATCTGGACGGGACACGCCATCTGTTCGATGCGATCCGGATCGCGCACGGACAGGACGGCTACAAGCCGCGCGTGGTTTTCACGTCGTCGATCGCCGTCGTCGGCGCACCGCTGCCCTATCCGATCCCGGACGATTTCCACCTGACGCCGTTGACCAGCTACGGCACCCAGAAGGCGATCTGCGAGCTGCTGCTTTCCGACTACAGTCGGCGCGGTTTTCTCGACGGCATCGCCATACGGCTTCCGACCGTGTGCATCCGCCCGGGCAAGCCTAACAAGGCGGCGTCCGGTTTCTTCTCCAACATCCTGCGCGAGCCGCTGATCGGCGAGGAGGCCGTGCTTCCGGTTCCGGAGGACGTGCGTCACTGGCATGCCTCGCCGCGCTCGGCGGTCGGGTTTCTCGTTCATGGGGCTACGCTCGATCTCGAAAAGGTCGGTGCCCGACGTGCCTTGTCGATGCCGGGCGTCAGTGCAACAGTGGGAGAGCAGATCGAGGCGCTCCGTCGCGTGGCCGGCGACAAGGCGGTCCGGCTCATCCGCCGCGAGCCGAACGAGATGATCATGAACATGGTGGCCGGTTGGGCGCCGGGCTTCGAGGCAACGCGTGCCACGGGCCTCGGCTTCACGGCAGAAAAGAATTTCGACGAGATCATCCGCGTGCATATCGAGGACGAGCTGGGAGGCAAGCTGTGATGGATCGTCGGATTGCCTGGCTCGGCACAGGGCTGATGGGTGCGCCGATGGCGCGACGGCTGCTTCAGGCGGGCTTTCGGGTGACCGTCTGGAACCGCGATAAAAAGAAGGCAGAGGCGTTGAGGCCCGATGGCGCCGCGGTCGCCGCCGACCCGATGGAGGCAGTCAGCGAAGCGGACGTCGTTTTCACCATGCTGACAAACGGCGAAGCGGTCGGCCATGTCCTGTTCGACAGCGGCTGTGCGGATCGCCTGAAGCCGAACGCCATCGTGGTCGACACGAGTTCCATTTCTCCCGATATCGCCAAGCAGCATTCCGCTCGCCTGATCAAATACGGGATCCGTTCTCTCGACGCACCCGTTTCGGGCGGGGTGGTCGGGGCAGAGGCCGGCACACTCGCCATCATGGCGGGCGGCGACGGGGCTTTGGTGAAAGACCTTGCGGATGTATTCGCGGCGCTCGGTCGCGTCACCCATGTGGGGCCCAGCGGCGCGGGCCAGGTGTGCAAGCTTGCCAACCAGCAGATCGTTGCCATCACCATCGGTGCGATCGCCGAAGCCATGGTGCTGGTGGAAAAAGGCGGCGCTTCCCGCGAAGCCTTCCGAACTGCGATCCGGGGAGGGTTCGCTGAAAGCCGCATCCTCGAACTGCACGGCGGGCGCATGATCCGGCGCGACTTCGAACCGGGTGGTGCGTCCAGCAACCAGCTCAAAGATCTGAACGCCGTTGCGGCTCTTGCCGACGCGCTGTCGCTGCGACTGCCGTTGACGGAAATGGTGCGCGAGGCGTTCGACAGCTTTGTCGCAGAGGGCGGCGGCGGACAGGACCACAGCGCTTTGCTTCTGCATCTTGAGAAGCTTAATACGGAAGCCCGGCACGCACGCTGAAGGCCGCGAGGTTCTCTTTTCTCCCCGGTTGGAACCGGTTGGCGCTGCGGGCATTGCAGCAGCGCCGATCGGCAAAGGGAGCAGCACTTCAGGACCCATGACACGCAGCCGAAATCCTCTCAACCGCCCTTGCCTGCTCAGCGTCCTTTGCGCCGTTCTGATCGCCATCGGTGGTCTACCCGTCACCGCGCCGGTCGCGGTCGCGGCGGAGGAGCCTAAGTCCGATGGCGAATGCCTTTTCCAGGCCGCGGCGGAGGACGGCCGACCGCCGATCTGCATCCGGGAGAAGACGTTTCACCGGGATCTCTGCCAGGTCATGGAGCAGGCGGCGACCGCGGGCGACGTCCCGCCCGATTTCTTCGCCCGGCTCATCTGGCGCGAAAGCCTTTTCCGGCCGAGTGCCGTCAGCCCCAAGGGCGCAGAGGGCATCGCGCAGTTCATGCCGGGAACCGCAAGGCAGCGTGGGCTCGCCAACAGCTTCGACGCGGTAGCGGCGCTGTTTGCTTCCTCCCGCTATCTGAAGGAGCTTCGTGACCGCTTCGGCAACTGGGGGCTGGCGGCCGCAGCCTATAACGCAGGCGAAGGAGGGCTGGCGGGATACCTGGCAGGCGGTGGCCTGCCGCTGGAAACACGGGATTATGTCTTTGCGATCACCGGTCAACCGGTCGAGACCTGGAAAACCAAGCCGCCGGAAACGGCCGCACCGCCACTGGAAGCCGGCAAACCGTTCAGCGATGGCTGTGTCGAGCTGGCGATGACACGCCGGCTGGACGAGCCGGTGCTGATCGGGACTGCGGACTGGGCGCCCTGGGGCGTGCAGCTTGCCGCGCACCGGAGGCCGACGGTTGCAAGTCGCCTGTTCCTGTCGGTGGTCAGTCGCTTGCCGTCGCCGCTCAGCGATGAGCGTGCCATCCTGGTGCGACAAAAGGGCGGCAATTTCGGTTACAGGCCGCGTTATGCTGCCCGGATCGGCCGCGCCACCCGCGCGGAAGCAGCGAGCCTGTGCCGCCAGATCCAGGCGACGGGCGCCGCCTGTACCGTATTCCGGAATTAGCCTGGCTGCAGGTGGCGCTCAGTTCGGATGCTCGGCTGGTCTAGTCCCTGGGTCGCTCAGCCTGCATCACCGATACGATCTTGTTCATCAGCGGAAATTCGGCAAGCGTCTCCAGCGGCAGCTGAAGCTTTGACCGCCAGTTGGGATATTCGGTGGAAGTCCCCGGGATATTGGAGGATCTTTCCTCGCCGCTGAGATCCGCGAGACGGACGGCGGCCAGCATGCTGGCGGATCGGGCGAGCAACCGGTGAAGCTCGACAATGAGCGTTTCCGAGATTGCCTCGTCTGCCGGATCTGCGTCCGATGCGGGCTTCCCGGCGGCCTTCAGCAGGCTGTGCTTGCGCTTGACGCGATCGTCGCGAAGCAGGTCCGCCTTATCGGCATCATAAAGCCCTTGCGCTTCCCCGAAAGCGATATCGCTGTTGGCCCACCAGCCGCGCAGCGGCGGAAGATCGTGGGTCGAGAGGCAGGCCAGCGCCTTTGCCGTCAGCGCTGCCGGGTCGAAACCCTCCGGTTCCGCTTCGAAGTAAAGGACCCGGTATCCGAGGATGTCTGCCTGATCCATGGCCGGGCGAAAGCCATCCGGAACATTGCCGAGATCCTCGCCGATCATCACCGTCTGCGTTTCGCGGGAAAGATCCGCGACGACCTGCACCATGTCTTCGAACCGGTAGCGCAGATAGCCGCCCTCTGTCGCCGGGACCCCTGCAGGCATCACGAACAGTTGCCATATACCCATGGCGTGATCGAGGCGCAACGCACCGGCGTAACGCATGGTGCGCTCGAGAAGGTCGCGGTAGGGCTTCATCTTCTGGGTTCGAAGCGCTTCCGGCGAAAGCGGCACAAGGCCCCAGTCCTGGCCGGTATCGCTGAAGATGTCTGCCGGAGCGCCAACCCGCAGATCCGCGAGCACCAGATCGGGTGTTGCCCAGGTGGAAGAGCCGTCCGGCACTTCGCCAACCGCGAAATCGAAATAGAGGCCAAGCCGCAGGCCAACCTGCTTCGCGTGGTCGCGGACGTCCCCGAGCTGCACATTCATGAGCCACTGCAGCCAGACCAGGAAATCGATCTCATTAGCGTGGCTCTGGCGGAAGGCCTCGACGGCCGCTCCCTGGCGCTGTCGATAGGCTTCCGGCCAGCTATGCCAGCCGCTTCCGTGGCCGTTTGCGACCATCTCGAACGACAGCGCCTCGAAAAGGCAGTGGCCGAAGAGTGGATCTCCGCCCTCGTTGCGAAAGGCGTCGAACGCATCCTTTCTGTAGCGGGCCGGCTGGTCGTCGCTTTCGCTGAAACGCTGCCAGAGCACGCGCAGAGCCGCCATCTTCACCTCCGTCACTGCGGTATAATCGACGAAGGACCGTTCGCGCAGATCGCCGAGTTGCTCCGCATTGCAGAGGTCGTCATCGAAGCCCGGAATATCGTCGAGGGCCAGAAAGATCGGGTTCAGGAAGGACCTGTTGGACGGCGAGTACGGGCTGCAGCGTTCAGGCTCAGCAGGGAACAGCGCATGCAAGGGACTGAGGCCGACGAAATCGGCGCCGGCAGCCGCGGCGATGCTGCACAGGGAGCGGACGTCAGCGAGATCGCCGATACCCCAGTTTCGGGACGAGTTCAGTTCATAGACCTGGGCGGCAATGCCCCAAACCGGGGTGTCGTCGAGGAAGTGCGGAATATAGCAACTGGCGCCAGCAGGAACGCTCAGCCGTGGCGGCGACAGGTTCAAAGCTTTGTCCGGCGTCGTGCCGGTTCCCTCCAATGCCTTGACGATCGCCTGACGGGTATTGGCGGAAACCTCGCGGGTCTCGCCATTCATGTCCTGATAATTTGCCGGAACTCCGAGGCCTTCGGCCAGTCGATCAAAGGCTCGGTCGGTGGACGTGGATCTGGACGGCGGCATAATGTCTCTTCAATCTGGGAAGGTTGTTTGGGCGGCATCGGCACCTTGTGTCACTTTCTGGGAGCAGCGGCGGGCGGTGGTGGTCCGGTCACGGCAGGGGGAGAGCTGGCTGGTGGCGACGACACCGTCGACGCGGTGCCTGCAGGCTGGCTTGGGCCGCGCATCAGGAACCCAGCGACAAGCACGATGATGGCCAGGACCAGGATGGCAATGATACCGTTTTTCGACATGTTGGCTTGCCTCTGGCGGTCGCATCTCGGTGGTGATGGAGGGGTAACCGCCGCCGGGATGCTAAGTTCCAGCTGGCGCCGACATCCCGGCGGAAGCTGGCGATTTACGACCACGGGCGTTTCTCTCGGACATGGAAGGCAACCTTGGCGGCTGCCGCGGGTTGGTAGGAGAGAGCCGGTGCTTGACTTCCGGCAGACCGCCGGCGGCGTGCGCCGGCCTAACGCGGCCTCATCGGCCGCCAAGGGAGATCCCCATGAAAGCGACTATCTTCACGGCTACGATCGCCTCGGCAATGCTTATCGCCGGCGTGGCGGTCGCCCAGCAAAGCGGGACTACAGGTGACGGAGGAGCAGGCGCGGTAGGCGGGGCGACCGGTGCCACCAGCGGACCCGGCAGCGTCAACGATGCATCGGGCGCGACCGGCGGCACGGGCGGACCGACGGATCCGAATGCGACAGGCAGTACCGACCAGGGCACCAGCGCACCGTCGAACAATTGCGATCCTGCCAAGGCAGGCCAGGCCGGCAACCCGACTAACCAGAACATGGCGACCGGCGGCTGCATGAAGTAGCGAGCGAGGGTCGCGAACGGGTCAGCGGAGCGCCCACGCTGACCTGGGATGTCCCCTGCCTGCTCAGGGCGTTTTACCGATCGACGTCTGGCTGTAGTACTCTTCAAGTTCCGGCAGGTCGCGGCAAAGTTCCTCGAACAAGGCTTGCTGCGTGAGAACGTCGCCAGAGTACCTGGCATCGAGAAAAACCGCATGCCGTTCGAGGACGCCAGAACTACGTCTGCCGACCGTCGTGAACACGGGAGACACAGCCGCTCTCCCCTTGACGGTGATGCGGTCGAGCTCGAGGACCGCATGGCGATCGGAAACGGCGCGGGCAGTCTCTTCTCCGAGAAGCAGCGACACGCCGTAGATCTTTGAAGCCCCCTCGAGCCGGGCGGCGAGATTGACCGCATCGCCGAGAGCTGAGTAGTCGAACCGGCTCGTCGAGCCCATATTGCCGACGACGCAATCTCCGGTGTTGATGCCGATGCCGATACGCAGCGGAAAATACCGGCGATCGGCAGCTGCCGCTTCTGCCCTCAGATCTTCGTTTAGGCCGTCCATCGTCTTCAGCATGTCGAGGGCGGCAGACACGGCGTGAACGGCATGGTCAGGATCGTCCAACGGTGCGTTCCAGAAGGCCATGAGGCAATCGCCGATGTATTTATCGATGGTGCCGCGATGCAGCAGTACGATGTCCGACAGCGGCGTCAGCAGCCGGTTAATCAGCGCCGTCAAATGCTCGGGATCGTCCTTCAGCTGTTCGGAAATGGTGGTGAAACCCCTGACGTCGCAGAACAGGATCGTGAGCACCCGCTTTTCGCCGCCGAGCCTCAGTTTTTCCGGGTCGCGCGCCAACTGTTCCACCAGGGCGGGAGCAAGGTACTGGGAGAACGCCCGCGTGATCTGTCGTCGGCTTCTTCTCTCCTGGGCGTAATCGACTGTCGCCTGTCCTGTCGCGACGCCGGCCAGGGCGAGCGAGCCCGCAAGCGGTGACAGGAACAGACGAGCCAGGCTGAGGCAAAGATAGCTGCCGAGTGCGAGAAGGATCAACGCGGCGGCGACCGCGCCAAGGGTCTTCCAGCCCGTATTCTTCCAAACGAGAACGGCGGCAAGCAGAACGGCGAGCAAAACGACGGCAAGTCTTTGGGCCCAGCCGGCGTCACGCACGAAACTCTGCTGTCTCAGATTGTCGAGGATCGTCGCCTGGACCTCGGCTCCGGCGACCAGCCGGCCGTTGCGGACGGTGAAGGAGGTCGGGAACGCGTCGGCGCCGCCATGGTCGACGGTGGGCGCGTTCTGCAGGCTGAGGCCGACGATGACGATCCTGTCCTTGAAGATGCCGGGCGGCAGGAAATGCTCCGGATCCAGGGCCTGGTAATAAGAGACGGTCGGATAGCGTCGCGGGCCGCCGGCAACCTGGATAAGGCTTGCTTCCTCCGGTAGCGCGGGAGCCTGGCCTGCGACGGAAGCAAGTGTCGCTGCAAAACGGTCGGCTGTGTCCGGGACCCTGCGTAGCACGCCGTCGCGGTGGAGGCTGACCGCCGCGATGCCGGCCGCAGCGCCGGTTTTGAGGAAGGCGGGAAGCGGCATGACGCGCAAGAGTTGATCCGCCTGGTTTGACGTGACGAGCGTTTCGTCGGCCGCAAGAACGATATCGGGGCCGAGAGCCGCGGCCAGGGCGGCATCCTCCGGCGCCGATGAAGGCTCCGAGAAGATGATGTCGAGGCCGATCGCCCTTGCGCCGGCGGCTCTCAGCTGGGAGATCAGTCTGGCATGCAGGCTGCGCGGCCAGGGCCATTGGAGGTTGACGTCCGCCAGCGAGGGCTCGTCGATCGCAACGATGATCGGAGCGTCGTTTCCGGGCTTCGCCCGGTCGATGGTCGACAGGTAATCGAAGGCGCGGTAGTCGAGGAGCGACCAGGACGGTGTGCGGGAGATCAGTGCGACGACGAGGAACACGCAGGCCGCTAGCGCTGTGACCTGGGCCGTTCTGCCCTTCGGCAAAATCGCGGGGCGTGTTGTGTGCGGGACAGGTTTCATCAGAAGCGGACTTTGAGCGTTGCCTTGAAGGACCGCCCCCACCCCGGAACTCCACTGTTCAGTTCGATGTCTTCGTCGAGCAGATTGAAGGCCGCGAGATCGAACTCGATACGCTTGTCCAGCGGCTCCCAGGTCAGGTGGCTGTCGAGTGTCCAGTAGTCGTCGAGGCTCGCGCCCGTTTCGCTCACCCGTTCGCCGATGAAGTTGGCGGCGACGCTGGCCTTGACCCGTTCTTCGCTCACCCATGTCAGGGCGACCTGTCCGCCCCAGCGCGGGATGAAGGGCAGGGGACCATCGAACGTCGCAGAGGCGGGGTCGCCATCGCGCGACCGGGTGTAGACTAGCGTCGAAGAAAGACCGAACCCATGGCCGAGCACCGCGTTCGCGGTCAGGCTGGCGCGGTCGATGCTGCCTTCCGACGTCGAGAAGGGCGTGGACACCAGAGGCACCGAGATGCGCGGATCTTCGAGATCCTGATGCTGGTATTCGAGCGCCGTGAAGAAGTCAGCCGACCATTCTGCATCCCAGCGCGCCGCATAGGTATCGACATAGCCTTGCGTATCGACCGAGACTTCGTTCGGCTGCAACCCGACGATGCCGATCGGCGAGAGTGTCGGCGTCGACAGGTCGATGCTGCTGCGCATGAAGCCGGCCCGCAGCCAATGCCCGTCGATAGGCTCCCAGGCAAGACCGACCCGGGGTTCAAGCCGCGTCGATTGGGAACTGTCGCCATCGAGGACTGTCCCGAAGACTGCATATTCCGCCTTCAGGTCGTCGCGGATATCCTGCAAGACATCGACATAGATACGGCCGACCGTGCTGCGGTCGGACTGGGACGCCGAGATTGACGGCGTGCCGATGAACGGCGGCGGTACGAGGTTGGTGTAGGCCTGCGACTGAGCATCGTCGATCCGGCCGGCTTCGATGCCGTAGCGGAAAGTGAATGCTCCCACGCCGACCATGTGATTGACAGCTGCGATGTAGGATTTCTGATCGAACACCTCGTCGGTTCGCCCGATGGGAACGGTTGTGATGCCGTCGTCGAATTCGCCGTAAAACGAACTCTCGCTGCGGATGCCGCTATAGAGGAGGGCGGCGTTGACGACGTTCTGGTAGCCGATCGTATGGCTCCAGCCGAGACCCGCACTGGTCCCAGTTGATGAAATGTTCCGCTCGGAATTGTAAGGGACAAAGGGTAGGGGCACAGGACTGCCAAGCGGGCCGGTCGGGTCCTGAAGGGTGGTGTAGCTCGAATCGAAGTCATTGGCCGCGTGGCTGAAGTAGAGGACGAAGCGGTCATTGGGTGTCGGGCTCATGGTGAGATAGCCGTTGCCGCCCAAAATCCTGTTTTGCGTGTCGAGGTCGCTCAGGGCGTCGATGTCGCGGCTGTCCGGCACCGTCTGCCATTCGAGGTTGGTATAGAAGCTGATCGGAAAAGGCTGGTTGACGTAGCCCTGAAGTTCACCGGTCGAGATATAGCCAATCTCGCCGCCGGCCGTCGTCATGCCGCCGCCGAGCGATCCCTCCAGAAACGGTCGGCGCACGATGTTTGCGGACCGCCACCGACTGGATATGACGTGCGGCTCCAGAAGCAGGCCCTGCAGCAGCGAGGAGAAAGCCTTTCCATTGGCGCCGTTCGTGATGACGTCGTCGCCGTATAGATAGCTGTTGGCAAAGAGATCGGCGCTGCCCCGGATGCTTTGGTCGATATAGGCGGTGCCGGAAAAGGGCGCGAAAGCCGCATCGCCGTAGTATTCGCCCCAGGCATCGAGGCCTTGCAGACGGAAGGCGTCGTTGAGCGTGGAGCCCGCTTCGTGGTTCGCGCCGATGGAAGTAAAGTCGCCGCCGCGGGCTTTCGATCTGCGCAGATATTCCTGCGCGTTGCGGATGGCGCCTTCGGAATCGTACTGGTCGATATCGATGGCCGTGCGCAATGCGGCGATGACCGGGTCGTTGTCGTCGAGCCTGTCGGCATTGTCCATAGCCTGTTCGGCGGCGATCCGGTCGCCTTTCTCGGAAAGGCCGACAGCCAGCATCAACTGCCCCGCAGATATGGCGGGATTTGCGACTGATCCGGCGAGCAGGTCGTCGATCGCCTTGTCGGTTTCTCCCGTTTGCAGATAGTAGCGGCCGCGGGCGATCAGGCCGAAATCGAAAGACGGGTCGACCGCAAAGGTGGCGTCGATCTCCTGTTTCGCGGCGTCGATCTGCCCTGTATCGAGGTAGAAGATCGCCAAGTTGGCGTGTGCCACGGGGCTTTTGGGGTCGAGTTCGATCGCCCTCCTGAAGGCTGCTTCCGCCTCGCGGTTCGCGTCGCGCTCGGACTGCAGGCTGCCGATGGCGTTCCAGGTGCTGCTGCTGCCAGGGGTGACGGCGAGAACCGCATTGAGGTCATCCAGAGCCCGCTTGTTGTCGCCAAGGAAACCGGCGCGGAAGTGGGAGCGTGCCTCAAGAGCCGTAGGCTCCGCCGGATCGAGCGCGAGCGATCGGTTGATCGCAGCTTCTGCCTGCTGCCGGTCGTTGAGAAGCAGCGCGAGCCAGCCGCGATAGGCGGGAAGCGTCGGGTCCTTGGGGTAGCGCTGCTCGGCGGACTGCAGTTCGGTGATCGCGGCCTTGAGGTCTTTCAGAAAGCCGATCGCATAGGCGCGCAGAAACGCCGCGTCGGGGCCGCCGGCCTGTGGCGGTAGCGCTTCTGTCCGGTTCGGGTCGGCAAGGCCCCGCGCGTAATAGCCGCCATAGATCGCGATCCCCTGCCGGTCGCCGGTCAGGCCCTTCTGCGCTCTCGCAAACAGTGAAGCCGCCTCCGCGTAGCGTCCATCGCTCGCCGCAAGGATCGCATCGATCAGTGTCACCCGTGCCTGCTGCGCGGCTGAAAGGCGGAGCTTGCGCAGCTTTTCGAGCGTCTGCACTGCCGCCTGCCGACCCTCGAGCGAAAGCTGCGCTTCGGCAAGCGCCACCCAGTCCTCGGTCGTCCGGCGTTCGGGTGCCGTCGCCATGATGCGGTCGGCGCTTTTTCGCAACGCCGCGATCGGCTGGGCAGACGGCGGCATGCGCTCGAAGGCTTCGCGTGGCGGCAGAAAGAACAGCATCTGCTCACGATCGTCGGAATCGACGACGACGATCTTGCGCGGCGCCTGGCCGATGGAGGCGACCGCGCCTTCTCCCTTGGCCACCGCGACGCTTCCCTGCGGATTGGTGAGTTCGACCAGTCCGTCCAGGACATTGAGAAATGTCCTGCTGCCGTTGACGGTCATCGTCCAGTCCGTGCCACGGATCGCGGCGGTGGCGGCAGCCGTCTCGACCTTGACGCCGGATCCCCCGCGTTCGGCACGCGCCCAGATCGCCCCGGTCTGGAGCTGCAGAACCGTATCGGCGCTGGTGCCCGCCGTCAGCTGCTTGACCACCAGAGTGGAATTGCGGCCGAGCCGGACTTGCGTGCGGTCTGAAAACAGGATGGCCAACTGGCCGGTCTCGTTGGTGCGCAGAATGTCGCCGGCGATCAGGTCCTGCTTCACATCGACGAAACGCCAGTCTGAGACATCGATGAAATGAACTTCTTCGCCGCTTTTGCGAGCGATGACCGCACCGGCAGCCGGCTGGCCGCGGGGCACGGGCTCGCTTTTTGCCGGTGCGCTCAGGCACACAGCAAGAATAGGCAACGCAAGTGCCGCGTTACGACGATATCCGAGTATCCCCACCATGACGTCACAACTGTTCAAAAACATATAAAGTGTCAAGTTGTGCGCGTGCCGGCCGTTGCTTTATTGACGAAGTGCAGCGACACAGTGACAGTCAGACATCAGGAGTAAAGGCAGATGAGCGATTTCGATAGCGCGCCGACGGAAATGCTCGAGATGACAATGGCAAGCGGAGAGATCACGGAAGAGTATTTCAATCATCTCCGGAAGATCAACGACGTGTTTTACGATCAGATCAAGATCTCCGATCAGAAGGCGGCCTATATCTTTACATTCATGTTGGCTTTTCTGATCTCGTCGAGCGAGGGAAGAGGCGTATTCAACTGGACGCGTTACACGCAGGGACCCTGGCTTCCTGTCGCCATCTCCGCCATCCTGGCGGTTGTCTCGATCCTGTCGATCCTCGCAGCCATCCTGGTTGTCCTGCCGCGCCGGGTGAACAAATCGACCTCGCTGTTTTGGGGCACCTGGCCGCAGCACCGCGATGTGTTCGAACAGGCAGCGCAGCGCAGCGATGTGGGCTACCTGTTTCGCGAGTATCTGGAAAACGCGGACGTCCTGTCGCTGATCGCGCGCCAAAAATACAAGTTCGTATCCTATGCGTTCCGCGGCCTCGTCTTCACCGTGTTCGCCTACGTGGCACTGCTGGCAGCAAGTTGAACGCAGCCGGGCATGCACGGTTGATGCCATGGGCGCAATTTGCGACAAGAGGCCGGTCTAATCCGCATCCATGCGGTCGGCAGCGTCAATTGCAGTCGCTGCGATCAGCCACAGGAGCTTCCATGGCCAACCCCCATCTTTTCACCCCCTTGCGTATCCGCAACCTCGATCTCAGCAACCGGATCGTCATCGCCCCGATGTGCCAGTATTCGGCGCAGGACGGCTGCATGACCGATTGGCATCTCATCCATCTCGGCCAGCTGGCGTTGTCGGGCGCGGCGCTGCTCACCATCGAAGCCAGTGCCGTGACGCCAGACGGGCGCATCACCTATGCGGATGTCGGTCTCTACGACGATGCCACCGAACAGGCGATGGCACGGACCCTGGACGGGATCAGGCGCTGGTCGGATATGCCGATCGCCATCCAGCTCGCCCATGCAGGCCGCAAGGCGTCGACGGACCGGCCCTGGAATGGCGGAAAGCAGATCGCGCCCGATGCGGAAAATGGCTGGCAGACCGTCGCTCCCTCGGCCGTCGCCTTCAATCCCGAATACGTAGCGCCGACGGCGCTCGACGATCAGGGCCTCAAGCGCATCCGCGATGCGTTCGCGGCCTCGGCCGTGCGCGCCGGGCGGCTGGGCATAGACGCCGTGCAGATCCATGCGGCGCACGGATATCTTCTCCACCAGTTCCTGTCGCCGCTCGCCAATCAGCGCACCGATTCCTATGGCGGCTCGCTTGAAAACCGCGCCCGTTTTCCGCTGGAGGTGTTCGACGCCGTCCGGCAGGCGTTTCCTTCAGACCGGGCGGTCACCGTGCGCGTCTCGGCGACGGACTGGGTGAAGGGCGGCCTCGATATCGAGGAGACGGTGGCCTTTGCTCAGATGCTCGAAGAGCGCGGCTGCGACGCGATCCATGTCTCGAGCGGCGGCCTTCACATCGACCAGAAGATCCCGTTGAGCCCGAGCTATCAGGTGCCGCTTGCCCGTGCCGTCAAGGCGGCGGTCAAGATGCCGGTCGTGGCCGTCGGGCTTATCACCGACCCGGTGCAGGCGGAGGCCATCGTTGCGACAGGCGATGCCGACCTGATCGCGCTCGCCCGCACCGTCCTTTATGATCCGCGTTGGCCGTGGCATGCGGCAGCCGAGCTCGGCGCGCAGGTCAAGGCGGCGCCGCAATACCTGCGCTGCCAGCCAAGCCGTTACAAGGACCTGTTCCAGAGCTGACCCGGCTGGGAGAGGATTAAAGACGTTCGACCCGTCCGTTCAGTCGCAGATCGCTTCCGCTTCGATCTCGACCTCGTAATCGCCGATCAGTCGACCAGCCTCGATCAGCGTATTGGCCGGCAAAACGTCGGCGAAAGCCCGCCCATGGGCACGCGACACCGGCTCCCACTGGTCGGCATCCTTCAGGTAGATACGGGTGCGCACCACATCCGCCATGCTGCCGCCGAGTGCGGAAATCGATGCGGCGATCTTGTCGAGGATGTATGTCGCCTGCGCACCGGGGTTGCCGGGCGCAACCGTGCGGTCGCTCCCGTGGGTGGCGGTGGTCCCGGACACGAGGATGCGGTCGCCGACGCGGACGGCGCGACTGTAGCCGGCGATCGGCTCCCAGATCGAGCCCGAGGACACCCGCATCCGGCCCGGACGGCCCGGCACGGGTTCCGGCGTATAGATCGACGGGATGCTGTCGAGATGATGGCTGAGGTCGCCAGAAGCGGTGAGGAACGGCGGCTTGCGGTATTCGTCGCCGCAATCGCCGGGGATCGCCGTCGTCGCGGCGAAGGCCGCATTGAGCAAACCATGGTCCTCGGCGTCGAGCGCGAAGGAGAACACGTTGAGATTGTCGTCCCGGTGTTCGCTTTCGCCGAGCCGCGCGCCGACGATGGTGGCGGCCACGGATTCGTGGCCGAGCACCCAGCGGCTCGCGACGTTGGAGATCGACACCCCGTGCTTCACGGCAATCTGCTGTGCGGCCGACAGGATGGCCTGGAAGGCATCCCAACCGCCAGCCGTGTCGATGAAGCGCTTGTACTTGGACCGGCTCCAGTCGGTAATCTCGGTCGGCTCGGGGCGGCCCAGCCATTTCTCCGACAGGAAGCCGCCCGATAGCGTTCCATAGGCAAGCAGCTTCACGTCGCTCTTGCGGCAGAGGTCGGAGAGCGCGCCGGCGGCGCGTCGGTCGACCAGCGAAAAGGACACCTGGTTGGTGGCGATCCGGATGCCGTCGGCCAGCGCCAGGGCAAGGTGCCCGGCGTCGAAATTGGTGAGGCCCAACGCGCCGATCAGGCCCTCGTCGGCCAGCGCCTGCATTTCATGCAGCGCGTCCAGCCAGGCCGGATGTTCGAAGCTCCACCAGTGGAACTGCAGGAGGTCGACTTTGTCGACGCCCAGCCGCTGCAGCCGCTCCTCGACGCCTCGGCGCACCACGTCGCGGGTCATCGGCCCGGGTTCAGGGCACCATTTGGTAAAGGCGACGGGCCGCGATCCGGCAGGGTAGCGCGACAGGAGGCGCCCGGTGATGATTTCGGCAGACCCGTAGTGATCCGCCATGTCGAAGGTATCGAAGCCTTGGCGGGCATAGGCCTGCAGCGCGTCGGCCCCCTTGTCCGGGTCGATTGTCGAGCCGTCCTTTTCCATGTCTGCCACCTGCCACAGGCCGCAGACGATACGGCTAATCGAGAGCTCCGGTGTCAGCGCGATACGCTCTGGATGCTGGGTCATGGTCTTGATGTCCTGTGAAATCTCAAGGCTTGCGGCTTTTGCGTGTGGACAGCAGCGACCGGCTCTCGCCGATCAGGCCGCGCGGACGAAGCAGAAGAATCAGGCAAAGGCCGACGCCGATCATGACGATCTGCAGCGCCGCGGCCCGCGCCTGCTGTTCCGGGGGTACGAAGGCGGAGACGGCGGCAGCCGAGAGAGCCCATATGCCCCAGACGAGAATGGCGCCGATGATGGCGCCGCGATTGTTGCCGGAGCCGCCGACGATCAGCATGGCCCAGACCTGGAAGGTCAGGATTGGCAGATAGTTGTCCGGCGCGATGAAGCCGATGAAATGGCCCTGGGCAGCGCCCGCAAGCCCCATGATGGCGCCGCCGATGGTGAAGGCCTGCAGGCGGAAGCGGACCGGCCGCTTGCCCAGCGCCTGCGCCGCGACCTCGTCTTCGCGGATCGCCCGCAGCACGCGCCCCCACGGGCTTTTTGCGAGGTGCTGGAGCGCCAGATAGAGAACCAGCACCAGCCCCGCCATCAGCGCCAGGTTGGCGAGCCCGAAGGCCAGCGGATCCCCGGCAAGGCTGTTGAACGGCCGGGGGATGAAGCCGATCCCGAAGGCGCCGCCGGTCAGTGGCTGGATGTTGAGGACGCACAGCTGCACCGAAACCGCGACGCCGAAGGTGGCGATGGCGAGATAATCGGCCCGCAACCGGATGGTCAGCGCCCCCACGAACCAGGCGGCCAGTCCGGCGGCAAGCGCGCCGCCGAGCCAGCCGACGGCGATCGGCAGGTCGAAGCCGCCCAGCCGGTCCGGTGCGTCAGGTGTGGTAAGAATGGCCGAGGCATAGGCGCCGATCGCGACAAAGGCGGCAATGCCGACGTTGAAGAGGCCGGTCTGGCCCCACTGGATGTTGAGGCCGAGGCACATCACCGCGTAGGTCAGCGCCATGGTGAGAAAGAAGGCGGCGTAGGAGATCAGGTCGAGGCTCATGCCGCCCTCCCGAACAGGCCGCGCGGCCGCAACAACAATACCAGCACCAGGATGACGAAGGACACGGCAGACCGCCATTCGGCCCCCACCAGCTGCACGGCTCCGGCTTCCGACAGGCCGACGATCAGCCCGGCGATCATGGCGCCCGGAACGCTGCCGATACCACCAAGGATGGCGGCGGAAAACAGCGGAAGCAGCAGGTCGTGGCCGAGATAGGGGCGGATCTGCACAAGCAGCCCGGTCATGGTGCCGGCAATGCAGGCAAGTCCCGCACCGATAAACCACACGAAACGGATGACGCGGCGCACGTCGATGCCGGCAATGCCGGCGAGCGCCGGGTTCTCGCTGACGGCGCGCATGGAGCGACCGATCTCGGTGCGGGTCAGCAGCAGGTGGATAACGACGACCACGACAACCGTTACCCCGAGCGACAGGAGCTGGTCGGGCGTAGCGCGCACGCCGCCGCCCAGCCGCACGGCAATCTGCAGCGCCTTCGTGTAATAGGCGGGTTTCGAGGTGAACAGGAATTCGAGCAGGCTGCGCAGCGCAAGCGACGCGCCGAAGCTTGCCATGACGAGGATGATGACGGCGCTGCCGCGCGACCTCAAGCGGGCAAACAGGACCGCATCGAGCGCCAGCGCCAGCAGGCCGGTGAGGAAGATGGCGATGACGAGAGCAAACGGCAGCGACCAGCCGAAGGAAAACGGCGCGATCGGCCGGGTGAGGCCGGTCGCCAGGAAGCCGAGGCCGCCACTCACGGTGAGTGCCAGATAGGCACCCCAGGAGAGGAATTCCCCATGCGCGAAGTTTGCAAATCGCAGGATCGAATAGGTGAGGGTAACCCCGATCGCGCCGAGGCCGATCATCGCGCCTGCCACCAGCCCATCCATGATGAATTGCGGGTTCATGGACGCTTCGCCTCCATCGCCTGTCCAGTGCCGAGATAGAGCCTTGCAAGAATGGGATCGTCGAGCAGGTCCTGTGCCGCGCCTTCGTGGCCGATCCGGCCCTCGACAAGAATGATGGCGCGGCTGGCGATGGCAAGCGCCGCCTTCACATTCTGCTCCACCAGCACCACGGTGACGCCGGTGCGGTTGATGTCGGTCAGCATGGCAAACACGTCCGCCACGATCTTCGGCGACAGGCCGGCCGACGGCTCGTCGAGGATCAGCACCGGCGGATCGACCATCAGCGCGCGGGCGATGGCCAGCATCTGCCGCTGCCCGCCCGAAAGGCTCCCCGCCAGGCGCGCCGGTTTCACGGCAAGATCGGGAAACTGGGCGTACATGGCCGCGATCCGCTCGGCACGTCGGGTCTTCGGCAGGATAGCCGCCGCGATCTGCAGGTTCTCTTGGATCGACAGGGTCGCAAAGATGTTTTCCGTCTGTGGCACGAAGGCCAGACCTTCGCCGATCTTGCGATGGGCCGGCAGCGCCGTGATCTCGCGGCCGCCGATCGAGACGGTGCCCGCATGGATCGGAACGACGCCCGCAATCGCTTTCACTAGCGTCGACTTGCCGGCGCCGTTCGGCCCCAGCAGAACCAGAAGCTCGCCTGAAGCCACAGAGAGATCCACACCCCGCACGATCGACAGGTCGGGCTCGTAGCCGGCGACAAGCCCCCGGGTTTCAAGTGCCGGCGCACCGGCCGTGGCTATGTGTGAGGCTCCGTTCATGCGGCTCCTCCGAGATAGGCTTCGATGACGGCCGGATTGGAAGCCACCTGCGCCGGCGTTCCTTCGGCCAGCGGCTGGCCCAGCGCCATTGCCACCACGCGGGTGCAGAGACGGGAGACCATATCCATGTTGTGCTCGATCAGCAGGATCGCCCGGCCTTCGCGGTTTAGCTCGACGACCCGTTCCATGATCGTCTCCAGCAAAGCGGGATTGACCCCCGCCGCCGGTTCGTCGAGCAGGATGGCGCGCGGATCGGCCATCAGGATGCGGGCAAGTTCCAGCAGCTTGCGCTGGCCGCCCGAAAGGATGCGGGCCGGCTGATGCTCGAGCGGCGACAGCGTCACGAAGTCAAGGAGCGCCCGCGCCTTGTCGATCGCCAGTTTCTGCTCGGCGCGCACCCGTCCGGGGCGGAGGAAATTTGCGAGCAGGCCTTCGCCGTGCTGACCCTGCGCGCCGGTCAGTACGTTTTCCAGCACCGTCATTTCGGGAAACGGCCGCGGGATCTGGAAGGTGCGCCCGACGCCGCGGCCAATGCGCCGCTCCGGACTTTCCTGTGAAACCTCGCGGCCGCCGATCCAGATTTCGCCGGAGGTGGGCTTCAGGCTGCCGGCAATGAGGTTGAAGAGCGTCGTCTTTCCCGCCCCGTTCGGCCCGATCAGGCCAATCATTTCGCCAGTGCCCAAGCGCAACGACATGCCGGCAACCGCGCTCACGCCCTGGAACTGCTTCACCAGATCGCGCGCGTCAATGACGGCGTCGGTGGGGTGCGCTGAAGCGGGATATGGGTCATGGTCAGACATTGCAGAAGAAGGTCTTGATTTGCGGATTGATGTTTGATCAAACTTTACTGCCTGAGGAAAAGCAACCGGAAAAACGCCGGATGCGGAGGGAGGCGGAATGGTGATCCATGCGCAGCGCAAGCGGGAGGCGAGCGGCCAGCTCCACGACGGCGAGGCTTTGACGCCCGTCGGTCGCGAAACGCTGCACGAACGCGTCTACATGCAGCTGCGCCGTTCGCTGATTACCGGCATGTTCGATGCGGGCGACGTGCTGCGGATCGTCGACCTGGCGGATCGGCTGCAGACCAGCACCATGCCGGTGCGCGAAGCCTTGGGGCGGCTGGTCTCGGAACAGGCGCTGGAGGCGCTGCCCAACCGCTCGGTGCGGGTGCCGCTGATCACCCGCGCCCGGCTGGACGATCTCGCCCGCGCCCGGGTGCTGATCGAAGGACAGATGGTCGCCCTAGCGTTGCCGCATCTCACCGACGAGGATTTTGTGATCCTCAAGCAGATCAACGTCGACTGCGACGACGCCTTCGAGCGGCATGGCAAGGATATCGGCCAGGTCACCTCCGAGCTCAACCAGCGTTTCCACTTTCATATCTACCGGGCCGCCGGTTCGGCCGTCCTCATTCCGATCGTCGAAAGCCTGTGGCTTCAGTCGGGCGCGATCATCCGGCGTGCGGCTCTCATCCACGATGCGCATGGCGGACTGGCGGCGACCGATCATCACTGGGCCCTGATCGACGCGCTCGAGCGGCGCGATCTCGATGCTGCCCTGCAGTCTCTCGCCAATGACATCGGCCGATCCTTCGACCTGATCCGCGGTCGCTTCGATGACGAAGACCAGACTGCGGAAGGAGGCGCAGATGCCTGACCGGGACGACGGTTTCGATCTCTTCGATCTGCGCGTGGATGTGATCATCCCCGATGGTGGCAAGGTCTACTGCGGGGCCAAGCCCGGTGACCATTTCGAGCTGCGCGGGGAAATGCTGCATCTTCCGGCAGGGCAGGGGATTTCCATCTACTCGCTCGCCTCGGTCCTGCCGCTGCTCGCCGCCAAGCAGCGCCCGACGCATCCGAACGACTGGATGACGACCGACGCCGACATTGCCTGCCCCGATCCGAACTGCTCGACCCGGCTGCGGATCACCCGCACGGGTCTTCGCCGGTTCAGCCATGCCGCCACCACGGCGGTTCCTTTGAAAGACGAATAGGCCTACCCATGCAACGCATCACCATCGCCCCCGGTTATGAAATCTCCCGCGTCATCCGCGGTGGCTGGCAGCTTGCCGGCGGGCACGGGGACATCGATGCCGACCGCGCCGTCGACGACATGGTGGCCTTCGCCGATGCCGGGATCACCACCTTCGACTGCGCCGACATCTATACGGGCGTCGAGGAGCTGATCGGCCGCTTCCGGCTGCGCTACCGCGACTTGCGCGGCGAGGAGGCACTGTCGCGGATCCGGGTGCATACCAAGTTCGTGCCCGATCTTGCGGTCCTACCCACCATCAGCAAGGCCTATGTGGAAAGGGTCATCGACACGTCCCGCCAGCGCCTCAACCTGGAATGCCTCGATCTCGTTCAATTCCACTGGTGGGCCTATGACGTTCCCGGCTGGCTGGAGACCGCCGGCTGGCTGAAAGAGCTCCACGACGAAGGCAAGATCGGCAAGATCAGCGGCACCAATTTCGATACGGACCATATCCAGGCGATTGTCGACGCTGGCGTGCCCTTCACCTCGCTGCAGCTGCAGTACTCGCTGCTGGATACCCGCCCGGAAAAGCGCATGGTGCAGTTGGCAGCCGACAAGGATTTCGCGCTGTTCTGCTACGGCACCGTGGCGGGCGGCTTCCTCGGCGACCGCTGGCTCGGCCAGCCCGAGCCGCAGCATCCGCTCGAGAACCGGTCGCTGACCAAGTACAAGCTGATTATCGACGACATCGGCGGCTGGGACTATTTCCAGGCTCTGTTGTCGACGTTGCGAACAATTGCCGATCGCCACGGCGTCGACATCGCCACGGTCGCCAGCGCGGCGATGCTGGAACGTCCCGGCGTTGCGGCGGTGATCGTCGGCGCTCGCAACCGAAAACACCTTGCCGCCAATCTGGCCATCGCCGATCTTGCCTTCAGCGACACCGACCGCACCGAGCTCCACGCTATCCTGTCGCAGGCACGACCGCTCGAAGGGGATGTCTATACGCTGGAGCGGGACCGGGAGGGCCGCCACGGCAGCATCATGAAATACAATCTCAACAAAGGGGAATGATAATGAAAAGGGGAACAAAGATGAAAACAGGACTTCTGCTGTCGGGCCTGATCGCAGGCCTTGCCGCCTCGACGGCACCGAGCCCTGCTGCCGATTGCGACATTACCGTCGGCCTCGTCATGGAGCTGACCGGTCCGGCCGGCGAATATGGGCAGGCGGGCGCCAAATCGGTTCAGATGGCTTTCCGCGATTTCAACGATGCCGGTGGCGTCGGCGGCTGCAAGGTCGTTGCCGACACGCGCGACAGCCAGAGCCAGGGCAACGTGGCGGTCGACCAGGCAACCCAGCTGGTCAACATCAAGAAGGTGCCGGTCATCATCGGCGGCATCATCTCGTCGGTCTCGATCCCGATCCTGACCTCGGTCACAGCACCCGCCGGCGTCGTGCAGGTCTCGCCCGCTTCCTCGTCGCCGACGCTGACGCAGCTCGGCCGTGACGGCAAGACCAAAGGCGTGTTCTTCCGCACCATCACCTCCGACGCCCTGCAGGGAACGGCGGCCGCCAAATATGCGCTGGACCAGGGCCTGAAGAAGATCGCCGTCATCCACGTCAACAACGACTTCGGCGTCAATCTCGTGCGCGAATTCACCGCCGCCTACAAGAAGCTCGGCGGCACGATCACGGCGACCGTGCCCTATAACGAGAAGCAGTCCAGCTACGCGTCTGAAGCCAGCGCCGCCATGGATGGCGACCCGGATGCGCTGTACCTGATCAGCACGCCCGTGGATGGCGCGACGATCGCCCGTGCCTGGGTATCGGGCGGCGGCAAGCAGTCCTTTCTTCTCAACGACGGCATGAATTCCAACGACTTCATCGAAAGCGTCGGCGCCCAGTATCTGGAAAATGCCTACGGCACTTCCTCGGGCACCACCCCGACCGCCTCGACGGAATACTTCAACAGCAATTACGAAGCCTTCTCGGGCGGCATTTCGCCCACGGCGCCGGCTGCCGACCGTTCCTATGATGCCGGCGCCATCGTCGCGCTGGCGATCGCCAAGGCGGGCAAGTCCGACGCCGCTGCGATCAAGGCCGCCATGCCGCAGGTCGTGGCAGAGGGCGGAACCCCGGTCCATGCCGGCAAGGAAGAGTTTGCCAAGGCCCTGCAGCTGATCAAGGACGGCAAGCCGATCAAGTACGAGGGCGTCATCGGCCCGGTCAGCTTCGACCAGTATGGCGACATCACCGGACCGTTCCGGCTGTGGAAGATCACCGGCGGCAAGGTGACGACGGTCGGCGAGATGAGCACCGACGAGGTCGGCAATATCAAGTCCGGGCAGTAAAAGTCAGTTTAATCCCGAAGGAAACCACGGGCGGACAGGGAGCGAGATATCCCTGTTCGCCCATTTTTCGTAGCGCCTTCGGGCGACTTCGCGGTGCACGATGCGATTTACCGCGGCAAGGGTAAGTTATTCGCATTTGCACAATAATTTCGCATTTTCCTTTCACTCATGCCGCCCTAATTTCTGGCATTGCAAAGGGCAACAGACATGCCTTGAAAGGATCTACGAAATGAACTGGTTGAAAAGCGTGGCAGTAGCAACACTGCTTCAGGTCGTGGTCGCCGCGCCGTCCATGGCGGGCGAAGATCTGGCAGCGATCAAGAAGGCCGGTGTGTTCAAGGTTGGCACCGAGGGGACCTACTCGCCCTTCACCTTCCACGACCAGAGCGGCAAGCTGGTCGGCTTCGACGTCGAGATCGGCGAAGCCGTTGCGAGCAAGCTCGGCGTCAAGGCACAGTTCATCGAGGGCAAGTGGGACGGCCTGATCGCCGGCATCGACGCAAAGCGCTACGACGCGGTCATCAACCAGGTCGGCATTACCGAGGCCCGCAAGCAGAAATACGATTTCTCCGAGCCTTACATCGCCTCGAAGGCTGTACTGATCGTTCGTGAAGACAACAGCGAGATAAAGGGTTTTGATGGTCTGAAGGGCAAGAAGGCGGCCCAATCGCTGACCAGCAATTATGGCAAGCTCGCCGAGCAGTCGGGCGCCGAACTGGTGGGCACCGACGGCTTCGACCAGTCGGTCCAGCTGGTGCTGACGCGCCGGGCTGACGCGACCATCAACGACAGCCTGTCCTTCCTCGACTTCAAGAAGCAGAAGCCGGATGCGCCGCTGAAGATCGCCGCGCAGAAGGACAACGCCGAATATTCCGGCATCATCATCCGCAAGGGCGAGCCGGAACTGCTTGAGGCGATCAACAAGGCGCTGGCCGACATCAAGGCCGACGGCACCTATCAGAAGATTTCCGCCAAGTATTTTGGCCAGGACGTCTCGAAGTAAATCGGTTTCGGCCCTAAACTTCTTCCCAGCCGGGACTTCGTCCGGGCATCATCATTGCAGATCGTCCGGCGCCCGCGCCGGACGATGTTTTTATAGAGGTCCGTCGTGCCGCATTGGCTTCAATTGATGCTGGATTCGCTGCCTACATTGCTGTGGGGCGGCATCAAGTTCACCATCCCGCTCACGCTGCTGTCCTTCGCGCTGGGACTGTCGCTGGGCCTGCTGACGGCGGTCACGCGCCTGTTCGGCCCCTCTCCCTTGGTGATGATTGCCCGGTTCTATGTCTGGGTCATCCGCGGCACGCCGCTGCTCGTGCAGCTGTTCGTGATTTTCTACGGGCTTCCGAGCATCGGCATCCTGCTCGACGCCTTCCCGGCCGCGCTGATCGGCTTCACGCTCAATGTCGGCGCCTATACCTCTGAGATCATCCGCGCCGTAATTTCCTCGGTGCCGAAGGGCCAGTGGGAAGCGGCCTATTCGATCGGCATGAGCTGGCGCCAGGCCATGGTGCGCACGATCCTGCCGCAAGCATCCCGCGTGGCGGTGCCGCCCCTCTCGAACACGTTCATATCGCTGGTCAAGGACACTTCGCTGGCGGCCGCCATCACCGTACCGGAACTTTTCCAGGCGGCGCAGCGCGTCGTCGCGACCACCTACGAGCCATTGATCCTCTATATCGAGGCAGCCTTGATCTATCTGGTGCTGAGCTCGGTCCTCTCGACGCTGCAGGTGAGGCTCGAACGGCGCTTCGCCCGCTATGGCGGCATGATGGAGACCAATCGATGATCAAGCTTTCCCACATCGAAAAGCGCTTCGGGGATGCGGTGATCCTCAGGGACATCAGCCTCGACATTCCCGAAGGCAGTGTCACGGCGCTGATCGGCCCTTCCGGCGGCGGCAAGAGTACGCTTCTGCGCTGCATCAACCTTTTGGAAATCCCGACGGCGGGCACGCTGCAGATCGGCGACGCGAGACTCGAGTTTGCGCCGGGCCGCAAGACCGGCTGGCCGGCGATCCAGAGCATCCGCCGCCAGACGGGCATGGTGTTCCAGAATTTCCAGCTGTTTCCCCACCGGACCGCAATCGAGAACGTTATGGAAGGCCTGACCACGGTGCTGCGTTGGCCGAAGGCAAAGGCCCGCGAGCGTGCCATGGAGCTTTTGAACAAAGTTGGCATGGCCCACAAGGCAGACGCTTGGCCCGCCACACTTTCCGGCGGCCAGCAGCAGCGCATCGCGATCGCCCGTGCGCTGGCGCCATCGCCGCGGGTGCTTCTCTGCGACGAGCCGACCTCGGCGCTCGACCCGGAACTGTCGGGAGAGGTGGTGGATGTGCTCGGCAGGCTTGCGGCAGAGGGAACGACCATGGTGATGGCGACCCACGACCTGCGGCTTGCGTCGCGCATCGCCGGCAACCTCGTTTTTCTCGAAGCCGGCGAAATCGTCGAGGCGGGCGTGGCATCGCGCATTTTCGGAGCGCCGCAGCACCCGCGCACCAAACAGTTCATCTCCTCCATCAACGCCGCGCAGACGCTCTGAAGGCTCCGAACCGAATATCCTGACGCAAAAATGCCCGCGCCGGACGCGCGGGCGTTTTTCTTTGGGCCTGTCAGCTCGTCCGTTGGCCGCCGGACGGCGTGCCTGCGCCATAGCCGCCGGTCGGCGCCGAACCTTCGGCCGGTCGCTGAAGGCTGCCTGCCTCTTGTGCGATCCGGTCGCGGGCGACGTCGTGCACGTCGGAGACGACGCCCACCGCCTTGTCATAGACGTCCGTCGCCAGCGTTTCGGCCTTGTCGATGGTCTTCGATGCTTCGCTGGAAAGCTTCTTCTTCACATCGTCCGCAGCCGCGCCCAGCGTCTCGTCTTCCTGATCGGTATGCGGCAGAGCGGCGCCGATCGCAGCGCCAACCGCAAAAGCCAGTGCTCCGCCGATCAGCGGCTGGTCCTTGAAGTGCTTGAGGATGGTCTCATTGAGCTGGGATCCGAGGTCGAGCGATCCCTGGCCGGCACTCGACGCCTTGTCGCGCACCCAGCCTGCCGATCCGGAAACCTGCTGCGTGACTTGGTCCCAGGTTTTCGACATCCAGCCGGACGCGTCGTCGAACAGCTTTCCGGCTTCGTCGCGAACATCGTGGATCTGCTGACCCGAAGCGTCGGCAAAGCCGCGAAAGCTGCGACCGCTCTCGTCCATGAAGTGACCGGCGCGACGACCGGTCTCATCGGTCAAGGCCTTGAACTTCTGCCCTGCCGTATCGGCAAAGTGGCTGTAGCGACCGCTTCCATCCGTCTGCACCGGACCTGTTCGACGGATCGGCCCCTGCACGGTAGCAAGCGGGTGATCCGAGCCGTCGTTGCGAGCGGGCTGCACATAAGAGCTGCTGCCGGTCTTCGGGCCGATCATCAGCCATGCGAGGCTGACGCCCATCAGCGCCATCGGAATAGGGTTGTTCTTTAGCGCGCTGCTGAGATTGGCGACGTATTCACCGCCACCGCTCGACTTGGCGTAGCTCATCACCTCGTCCACCATCTGGCCGGGCGACATGCGCTGCTGGATTGCGTCGATCCGCTTTTCGATGCGGCGGCGATCTTCCTCAATCTCGCGTTCGATCTTCGCCGAGCTGTCGTTTTCGGAAATGTAGGCCATCACGTTCTCTCCTTGATGATCTGTGCGTCGCGACGAAGCGAAGCGGATGTCCGGTCGAGCGAAAGGTTCTGGCCACGCAGGGCGGCGAGGCCACGCGAGATCATGATCCAGGCGATGATAGCAACGACGACGCCGACGACAACCGAC
This sequence comes from Hyphomicrobiales bacterium, assembly GCA_900469345.1. GTDB lineage: Bacteria > Pseudomonadota > Alphaproteobacteria > Rhizobiales > Rhizobiaceae > Neorhizobium. The sequence continues at coordinate 122,031 of UBWZ01000013.1, forward strand.
GAGAGGGCGTTGGCGCTGGGCGGGGTCATGCCGCGAGCCACGAGGAAGGCGGTCAGGCCGCTGACCAGAGCCGCGAGGAGGACGCCGACCGCGGCGATGGCGAGAATGACGCCGGCGGCAAAGGCTTCGATCCCGACAAGCGCCTGCGACATCTTTTCAGACGCCTCGGTCTTGGCGAGATTGATCTCCTTGCGGAAAAGTCCCGAGATGTCGGAAACCAGTTCGGCGACCAACGAGGAGAGCGATTGATTTTCGGTGTTGTCAGCCATTGATCTTGTCCTCCGTCTTTACGGAACCTGCCGGCGCATAGGTCGAAAAGGGTTTTGCGGCAGTGCTGTTTTCTTGCGGGCGTGATGCCGACGGAGACTTGGCACTTCCGTGCCGCGCTGCCGATGCGGATAGGAAGCGGCTGGCTGCAAGGCCGGCAACGGCTGCGGCGCCGAGAAAGGCGAGCGGCTGCCTGCGGCCGAAATCCTCCGCCATGCCGGCGATCTGGCCGAGATCCCGGTCCTTGATATCCTCGGAAAACGTGCGAAGGGTGGTGCTGAGGTTTCGGGTCATGCGGCCGATATCGGCTTGGTCGCCCTGCTCAAGCTCGTGGCCGACCTTTTCCATGGCTGCAGCGATACCACTCACCTTGTCGGCGACCATGTTCTTCTGCTCAGACGCGGCGTCCTTCGCCTTGTCGGACACGTCCGCCAGGCCATCCTGCGCCTTCTGCTGCACCGAGCGGAGGTCGTCGGTAACCTTGTCCTTGATGTCCGCGGCGGTGGTAGGCTTCGAAGGCGCGGCGTCTTGCGTGGCCGGCTGGGCGTTTCCGAACGCTGCTGTCTGGTTTTTAAAGGAGGCGTAGCTCGAGGATGTCGCTCCCCCGCCGCCCTGGCCTGACTCTCTATCCGACATGGAACTCTCCCGGTTGTGAGGACAATCACACTGCCGTGAGGGCAGCGATCCTGAATCGAACCGGGGCTTTCGTCGATTGTTCCTGAAGGGTGCTCGGATTTCAGTGCTTCGGGCTTTGGTCGGGCGCTTAAGCTCGGACGGGGACGGCGTCCTGTCGCCTCAGCTGGCCGCCGATCACGGCGCCGACCAACAGCAGGCATAGTCCGAGTGAAAGGGGCGCGAAGTAGGCCTCTTCCTGAAAGAAAGCGTTGGCCGTGATCACGGATGTCGAGACGAATGAGAACAGGAACAGGCTCGACCGGAGCCGCAGGAAGGTCGACCAGCACCGGCGTCCGAGCGCAAGGACCGCGCCGAAAACGGCAAACGCCGCGATACCCATCTGGTAGAGCAACACGCCAACCGTGCTTTCGACCGGCACCGTGGTCGCACCGCTTGCCTGCGCCGCCTGCCAGTCCACCGTCTGTCCCTGCGCGGAAACGACGCCCCCGCTGCCGAGACCGTGACCTGCGGGATTGAAGACGAATTCCCGCAGCCCGCTCATCAGGCCGAGGACATGATAATCCTGCGACTTGATGCCGAGGATGGTCGTCGCGACGATGTAGAGCACCAAAAGGCCGACGAAAGGCAGCAACAGTTGCTGCGGCCGGATGATGCGGGTGCCGATTTGCATCAGCGTGAACATGAAGAAGAGCACCAGCGCGCCCTTGGCGCCGACGAAGAGCATGACGGGCAGCGCGATCAGCGGCAGCCAGACGACTCCCTGGGCCATGCACCAGATGCCGAGAATGGAAAGGGCGTAGCCGTAGCTGATCGGATGGAAATTGGGCCCGCTCAAGCGAAAGATGCGGATTACGTCATTGCCGGCGCCTGTAATGTTGAACAGCGGGACCGTCATGTAGTCCTCGATGCCGCGCAGCACGAAGCCGGTTTCCTTCATCTGTTTCTGGAATGCCCCCGAGAGAAGCTCGTCATACATGCGCAGGTAGATATACCGGTCGCCGTTGAAGAGTGACAGGAAGGACGTTTTGAAGAACAGTTCGCAGTAGCCGTAGAGGACGATCGCCAGCATGAAGACGACGACGGTGGGCAGGAGGTTCAGTCGGAACCTGTAGCCGCAGACAAGCGCGACGTAAAAGCAGGCAACGGGCGTGCACAGGTTGCGGAAATAGATGATCGCGTCGCGCCCGTTGCCGACCGCGAGGCCGAAAGCGAGGTAGAGCCCGATCACAGCGAGCGTCAGCCAGAGGAGCCGCAGATACCGGTGGACCTCCCGCGAGTAGAGATGCGGCTGCAGCATGGTCGACAGCGCAGAGCAGCCGAACGCCGTCATCAGGATGATGAAGTTGAGCGCGCGCATGGTGTCGAAGGTCGACGTGTCTTCGACGAAGCCGGTCATGAAGGCGATAAAGGCATTCTGGAACAGCAGCGAGAACAGGATCAGTGCCGGCAGCATTCGTCCTGCCAGCCACGCGACCACGATCGTCGAGGTCATGGACAGCAGGAAGGCCGTGATCATGTTCTGCGGCATGAGCAAGACGCCGCTCAGGATGATGGCGGCACTGCCGAAAAAGTCTCCGAGAACACGCAGCGTCCCTAGCGCAAGATCCGGGCGGGGCGGCGAACCATAGCCGGCAGTGGTCGCGCCACTCACGATGCGGCCCCCTTCAGTCGAAAGGAGGGGGCGGCGCCCTTGTAGCTCCGGTACATGCTGACGAGGCCAGCCACATAGGCGATGCCGACGGAAACCACGGCTGCATTGGCATCGAAGCGCCCGATGGCAAGGGCGGCGAGAACGACCACGGCCATCACCGCCATCGAGACCGCATTGGCATGGGCGACCGCGCGGCTCTGCCGCATCACGGTCAGCGCCGCCTCGAACGGCGCCGAGAAGATGACGGGCACCAGGGCTAGCGCCCAGAGCCGGGCGGTGGTGGAGGCGGCCATCCCGTTATCGCCGTAGAGCAGCCAGAGCAGCGGCTCGGTGGTCAGCAGGATAACGATGAGAGGCAGCGTGCAGGTCAGCAGCAACGTTCCGTGCATGACGCGGACGCGCTGGCCGATCGCCTGTTCTCCCTGTTCTGCAATCAGGCGGGCCATGCGCGAGCGCTCGGTATCGACCACCGCATGCTGGACGAGCGTCAGCGGCCGGATCAGCGTCCGGGCAAAGGAGAAGACGGCAACGGCTGCGGGACCGGAGACGACCCCCAGCAGAACCTGCGCGCCGTTGGTTGCGATATGCAGGGCAACGCTCGCGGTCGCGAATTCCATCATCGTCTTGCGCAACTCCAGTAACTGCCTGAAAGCGCGACGCGAATAGCGTGCCTTTGAACCTACCCAGAGGGTGAATGCCGCCGAAGACACGCCGTATCCGAGGCTGATGATGGTCGCGCCGGTCACGGCATCCGCATGCGGCGTCAGGCGCATCAGAAGCAGGCCGCCGAGTGTGACGATCGCGATCAGGACGGCGTTGGCGAGCGCAAGCACCGGGCGCCCGAGCAGGTAGAAAGCCTGCCGCAGAAACAGGAACAGCGAACCGCAGAAGCTGACCGGCGCTGCCAGCATGGTGGCGAGACCCATGGCGGGATCATAGGGCCGAAGCAGCAGCCCGGCAGCAAACAGCAGGATCGCACAGATGCCCGTGACGATCAGGTTGAGGCCGATGAAGCTGCCGAACACCTCCAGGTCGGTTTCCGGCCGCGGGCAGGTGGCCGTCAGCGGCAGCACGACGATGGCGCGCTGCAAGGCCTCCACCAGCATCCAGAGCACAAGGGCGGAGGCGACGATGCCGACCTGTTCGAGGCCGATCTGACGCGACATCAGCGCGAGCGAGGCAAGACTGGTCGCCGCAACGATTGCCTGTTCCATGACGCCGATCAGCCATTGCTGGCTTCGGATGCGCGCGACGAGGGCCGTGACCGAAAGCTTTTTCACGACGGCCTTCCCAGAAGCGCGTTGATCATCAGGGGGTCGATCGTTTGCGGCCTGTTCCTGTCCTGCATGAACCCGAAGCCCTCGTCGATTTCCCAGTGCGCCCAGCCGAAACCGCCGGCCTCCGCCGCGACACGTAAGGTCTTCAGCCACAGCGCCCGGTCTTCCGGCCGAGCACCGCTGCGATAGACACCGAATTCGTTGACGATGACCGGCCAGCCGGTCGATGTGGCCCATGCCTTGAGGCGCGCCATGTCCGTCCGGATCCGTTCCGGCGTCCAGTCCGTCTTCGTCTCCTTGTCGATCATCTCGACGGCGTCGCCTTGGCCCTGTCGCTCCATCCGGTTTCGCAGGCTCCGCACGGCATCGGAGCCCGATCGGGCCGGAAACGGAAAGCCCTTGATGACCTTCAGCGGGCCGTCGGCCCAATCCTGGTCCTGATGGGTAAAGATCATCGGGTAATAGTAGTGAACGGCAACAATGGCATTGGCGTCCTTGGGGCCCTGGTCGGAAAGCGTCTCCTCGATCGTCTGGTAGTTAGCGGCACCCCAGATCAGGGTATGGGCGGAGGTCTCTTGCCGAACGAGGTCGGCGAGCCGTTGGCGCAGGTCCGGCCACAGGGCGGCAGGCAGGGCCGGCTCGTTGAGAAGCTCCAGCATGACGCTCTCTTCAGGCAGATCCTGGCACAGCGGAAGAAGCTGGCGCCACGCCTCGGTGATCATCGCACCGCCCTGGTCGGGACGGTCGCGCAAAAGGTCGGCCGATTTGGGGCCCGGGTGCATGTCGAGCGTGACGGTGAAACCGACATCCAGGAATTGCTCGACGGACAGTGACAAAGCGGTCAGGAAAACGGAGGCCTGGTCTCTCTCCTGCGTCAAGAGCGCGGGCTCGATCGGCAGGCGGATGCTGTCGAACCCCAAAGAGCGGAGTGCCTTCAAGGCTTGCGGTTCGATCCGTCTCATGTCGGCGAGTGGCGTGTCGCCGATGCCGGGCAGGTTGAAGCCGTGCCGTGCCCTTGAAAGCCGCCTGGCCGCGACGCCGGGCTGCGGGGCCGCATGCGCGACGCCCGCAAACGCGCCGGCAGCCAGCGCGCCGAGCACGGTCCTCCTCGATAGCGTCATAGGGGTCATGGCGAGGCTTTCGTCGTCCCGGACCTCATGTCCAGGCGGGGTTGTTTAGCGAGGGCCGGCCCCTGCGCCATACCGCCGGGGATAGGCGCTGGTCCGTGAGGGAGCAGGGTCTTCGTCCGGTATCTGGCTGAGCAGGCTCGGCGCCGGTGCGCGAACGGAGCGCGGCTGCGGGCTTTCGGGTCTGGTGGAGCGGATGATGGTGGGAAGCGCGCCGGCGCGGAGGAAGGCGACGATAACGCCCACCGCAAGGCCGACGAAGCCGGCAAGACCGAGCACGATCGTGCCCTTCGGCCAGGCGGCCTTGGACGGCGGAACGGCGGCTGTAATGATTTCGGCGTCGGGCCGGGCCATGCCGGCCTGTTCGCCCGTTTCGCGCGAGCGCTGCAGGAATTCCTCGAGCACTTTCCGACGGGCGTCCGATTCCCGTTCAAGCGCACGCAGTTGCACCTCCGACTGCCGCATGCCGCGGATCGTCTGGACCAGAGAATCGACCTTTGCCTTGGTGGTGGAGAGATTGCTGTTGGCGACGTCGAGGTCGAGCTTGGCGCCGTCGACCACGCGATCGGCTTCGCGCTGCATCTGCTGCTGCAGTTCGTCCAGTTCCAGCTTCTGGCTCTGGATATTCGGATGGCGGGCTCCGAGCGTATTGGTCAGCCGCCGCAGCTCCGCTTCCCGGGCATTGTACTGCGAGCGCAGCTGGGCGGCAGTGACGGAATCGATGGCACCGAAAGCCTGAGGCCCGCCCTTGGCGGCCGATACCAACTGCTTGTAGCGGGCGGCAGCGGCGCTCTGGGTCGCGGCTGCGGTGGAAAGTTGCTGGCTTGCTTGCATCAATTCTGATTCAAACAGCGCCGGTCCCTGGCTGAAGCCATCAAAGCCTTCGGAGGCCTTGAAGTCCTCGACCGCCCGTTCGGCCTGGTCAACACCGGCCCGCAGTTCCACAAGACGTCCCTCGAGCATCGACGTCGCGTCGCGGGTGGTGCCGCTCTTCTTGGCGATCTGCTCGGACACGTAGCGGGCCGCAACGGCATTGGCGAGGCGTGCAGCTTTTTCGGCGTCCTTGGATTTGAACGAGATGGTCAAAATATAGGTGAGGCCACGACGCTCGACCTTCAGGGCGTCGGTAAACTTGTCGAATGCATCCTGCTCCGCCTGCGCGCCGGTGCGGCTGGAGCCGAGCACATGCGACAGGAGGCCGCCACCGGAAAATTCGCTGTCCTCGATGAGCTTCATCTCCCGGAAGAGCGGCAGCAGGAGCTGGCGGGATTCGATGATCTCGACCTGGCTTTCCAGCATGGCGGCATCCTGGCCGACACCGTCTGTCACCGCTGCGGATGGTGCGATGTTGGGAACCTTGGGGTCGATCAGCAGGACCGTTTCCGCCTGGTAGCTCTTGGGCGTGACGAAAAGATAGGCCAAGCCACACAATAGCGCGACCGCGAGACTGATGCCGATGGCGCGGTAGCCGGATCGCAGCGTACCGAAAATCTGGCGCATGTCGAGGAGCCCCGCATCGGGGTCGTCAGCCCGCCGGTCCGCCACGTGCGAATGCGCATAATCGTCTCGAATATTGCTCACAGAACTCGAAGCCTCATGCTGGAGACGCCCATATAGTCACCGCGCGTACAGTATTGCATGTGGAACGTATCAGAGTAGTTAATGCATAAAATCCAATGTATTAGGATTAATAAGCTTTCATCGGCGCGTGCTCTTTTGATTGGTGTTAGGACACTTTCCTGACCAAGCGTCTCGCAAACAGCAGAGCACGAGTGATGACGGAAGCGATTGTAGCGGGAATAACAACCACAACCATGGGAAGAGGCGATCTCGAGGATTTCGTCTTCGATGGCGTGCGTCGCCGTGGTGAGCATGCGCGACCGAAGCTCCTCTACGACATCAACGGACACGCGATCAGCCTCTACCGCTCGGATGGGCGGTATCGTGATGCGCTGGAGGCGGCCGACCTCGTCCATGCGGACGGGCAGTCGGTCGTGTTCGCTTCGCGGATCCTATGCGCCACGCCGATACGCGAACGGACCGCGACCACAGACATGCTGATGGACTATGCGGCGCGTGCGGCACGAGAGCAGGTCTCCTTCTTCCTTCTCGGCGGCGACGAGGCGACCAACGCGGAATGCGCGCGACGGCTCGTCGAGATGTTCCCCAACCTGAGGATCGCTGGCCGCCATCACGGATTTTTCTCGCCGGCTGAAGAACCTGCGGTTCTGCAGGAGATCGAGAGCAGCGGTGCGGACATCGTCTGGGTCGGTCTCGGCAAGCCGCTGGAGCAGATCTTCGGCGTCCGCGCCCGCGAACGGCTGTCCTGCAGCTGGATCATCACCTGCGGCGGCTGCTTCAACTTTGCCGTCGGGCATTATCGCCGCGCACCCGAATGGATGCAGCGCTCCGGCTTCGAGTGGTTCCACCGTTTGATCACCAAGCCGAACAAGCTACTGTGGCGCTATCTGTCGACGAACCCTGTTGCCACCTTCTGGATGTTGAGAGACTCGCGATGATGTTGGAAAACGCCGGCCGTCCGGAGCATACGCCTTATTTTTCAGTCGTCATCCCGGCTTATAATCGGGCAAGGATCATCGGCCGGACACTTCAGTCCGTGATGGCGCAGAATTTCCGGGATTTCGAATGCCTGGTGATCGACGACGGATCGAAGGATTCGGCGGAGCTTGCCAAGCTGATCGAGGGTCTGGATGATCCTCGCTTCAAGTATTACCGTCAGGACAATGGCGGCGCCAGCTCGGCCCGCAACACCGGAGCCATGCTGGCCGCCGGCCGCTACGTCGTTTATCTGGATTCGGACGACCTCTTCCTTCCGGGCAAGCTGGAGGAAACGGAAAAGGTCCTGCGCGACGCGCCGGATGTCGGTGTCTACACGCTCGCTTATGTCGATCGCGGTGTCGGAAAATACTGGGTCCGGCCGGACCGTGCGATCGGCGCTGACGAGGACATGGGTGATTACCTGTTCATCCACAATCAGTTCATTCCGACATCGACGCTGGTCGTGCCGCGGGACATGGCGAGGGACGTCAAGTTCGACACCGAGCTTCGGCATGTCGAGGATCCGGATTTCTGCTATCGCCTCTATCGTGCAGGCCTCAGATTCAGGATGATCGACAAGCCGCTGACCCTGTGGAGCGATGTCAGCGGCCATGCCCGCCTGTCGCAGGAGCCGTCGTCGGAATCACCCATGGTCTGGTTGAAGAAGATGCGCGGCAAACTTCCGAAGCGGATCGAACGCGGCTACCGGGTGACGGTCCTTGCCAACTATCTGGCACATCGCCAGCCCTTCACCGTGCTGCGTGACCTCTTCATCGGCCTGACCCTGGCCGGTGTGCCCTGGCGGATTGTCGCGCGTCAGGCCGTCCGCAGCTTCATGCCGAAGGCATTCTACCGAACTCTGGTCAATTCCTATCTGCGCCACAACGGTCTTGCACTGACCCTGCTCATCCCGGGTCTCTACTAGGCCCGGGCTCGGCTTCTCAGGAACCGACGCCGAGCCGGTCGAGCGCGGCGTCGACGGTCAGCACCTCGTGCCCGCGCTCCAAGGCCCCGGCGACCAGGCGGTCGAGCGTTTCCGGTCGGGATCCGTACGGCCCGGGGTTCTCCGACACGTCGTGCGTGAAGTAGATGAGCCAGCCGGGATTTTCGACCGCGTCGTCTAGCCAGTCGTCAAGCTGATTGGCCTCGGGTTGTGCGATCTCCACGGCGCTCAGCTGATAGGCAGGCGTTGCGCCGCGATTGATCCCGCAGCGTCCGCCGCGGGCAGAACGATAGCGCGACCGAAGAGAGCCAAGCCCCGATAGCGTGCCCTTGTTGAAGGGATAGGCGAAATTGGACGGTCGCTCCAGGCCGAGCGCGTCGTTGAAGAACCGCGCGTTTGCCTCCAGATCGGCCGCCGCATCCGAAGCGCTCATCGTCCGCAGGCCCCGGTGGCAAAACGTGTGGCACCCGAGCTCGTGACCGCTTTCGGACAAGCGGCGCAGATCGGGAACATTGGCAAAACCGCTGTCGGCCCGGGATATCAGTCCGCCGGCGATATAGAACGTGCCCCTTGCGCCGCGGTCCTCGAGGATCCGCGCGCCAAGCGAAGCGGCCGAGGCCGGGATATCGTCGAACGTAAAACTGACGATGCTGCGCCGAGGGCGGACCTCTATCCGGGGGCTGAAGACCCGGCGCAGGAGCATGTTGTCGGCAGCGTGCAGCAAGGGTGGCAGTCTCAAGGTCGCTCCCCTTCCGCCGCCAACGCGTCGGCACCCTTGGCCGAAGGGGTCGGCATGCCGTGCCCCGGACCGAAGGCCTTGGCCATGCGCACGATTTCATCCGTCAGCGCGTTGCGCGCCTCTGGCGTCAGCATGTTGTGCTCTGCATCCTGGACCAGGCGGAAGCCGACCTCCGGAAAGTCCGCCAGCCGCTCGCCACCAATGTCGAAATGACGTCGGAAATAGTCGAGCCCGATGTCGCCTTCCGTGTAGACGAAGGTGAGGGCGGCGCCGCGCTTGGCGATGGAGCCAACCGCCTGCTGCACCGTTCCGTGCGCCTGGGATGTCAGCCGCGCCCGCGCCAGCAGAGGTTTGAGACGCGCCGCAGCCTTGTGAAACGCCTGCCGGGAGATATTGGTGATCCCGTGCCGCAGGCTGACCTGCCCGCCGAGGATCTTGCGCCAGCTCTCAAGCGTCAGGATCTTTGACGTATAGCTGCTCAGGCGTTGCGGCACGAAGCGCAGCAGACCATCAAGGCTCTGGTTCGGATCCCATTCGAGCGTGTAGGTATTGCCGATCACGGCGCCCGCGATGCGGTGATTGGTCAGGAGTGCACGAAAGCCGAGATAGGCTCCGCTGCAGCGGCCGGCCACCACGATCGGGCCGGGGCTGCGGGTCATTGTGAGGTTGATTGCCGCCTCGACATCGGCGAGCTGGCTGTCGGTATAGAGCACCTGCTCGGGAGCACCCTCGCGGGGCACGCTGTCGCCGACATTCGCCATGTCGAAGCGCAGCGACCAAATGCCCTCCCGGGCAAGGTCCCGCGCAAGCGACGAGACGGCTCTGCCCCAGCCGGCCGCCTTCTCGTAGGAAGGGTTGAGCAGGATGACGCGTGCGCCGCTGGCGGGCGAGCGAACGGGTTCGCAGATCACCCCGTGCAGCCGGCCTTGGTCGAAGCGCACATGGGTCTCGACAAAATCGGGCGCCGAAAGGCAGGCCTCGGCATCCTGCGAAAGTTCTGCTGCCCGGGTGGGATGCGACCCCTGAGCGATCTGCTCGGCCCACGCGGTTATCGTCCGGAGCAGTTTTGTCGGCAGCGTCTGCAGGGTGAGATTGGATATGAGAGCCGGATATTCATCGTAGACGAGCGTATCCACCGCCGTCCCCTGCGCCCGCAATTGCGTCGCGAGATCAGTGGCGGCCGTTTGTCCTTCCCGCGGTGCAAGGAAGACGGGCACGTCGAGGAGCCGCGCCTTCATCTTGAGCCCGCGAACATCCTTCGCGGCCTGCTGCGAAATCACCTCGCCACCCAGCACGAGATGATCCGGCGCACGCGATGCCGTCATCGGCTCATTCATGCGTGACCAGACGGACAGTTCCCGCAGATAGGAGCGTCCATCGAGAACGGGGGCAAGAAGCGCCAGGCCTGCGAGCCCGGGGACATCCGCTGACGCCTCGTAGGCAAGTGTCGCGCCAAGCCCCTGGCCGACCAGAAGGATGCGGTCGCAGCCGGAGATCTTGCGCAGCAGACCGGCAAACTCGATGACGCTCGCGCGCCAGCTGTCCGGCTGCCATGCATCGCCGTCGATATCGAGAGAGTCGCCGGTGCCGGGGTAGTCGAAGCGGAGGCACGGCATGCCGCGCGCAGAAAATTCTTCCGCCAGGACACGCCAGAATTTGCGCGTGCAGATTTCCTCAAAGCCCCAGGGGCTCAAAAGCAGGACGGCGGTATTCGTCGGGCGGATCAGGGCATCGGCCGGCTGGTAGAGCGCTATGGTGCCGCAGTGTGAAAAGGGGATGGCTGCAGTCCGCATCTCGGCTGTCGGCAGTTGCCCATCCGGCGTGCCCGCCGGATCATGCATGTCTATCGCCAAACGCATTGTCAGCCCCCGCTGCTGCAGCCCGTGCCGAGCGCCATCTCCCCGGAAGTTTGCCGCGATGCCATAGAAGCAGTATCCGATTAACAAGTGTTTGCTGCAACTGAACGGCGGGCGGAAATCGACGTTAAGGTTACCTGGGGTTGCGTCTCAGTTTTCCAGCCATCGCCGGCCCGAAGCTGACAGATGGGAGAACATGGCGGCCTGCGCGGCAAGCGGGTTTCGGGCCTCCAACGCGGCGAGAATGATCTCGTGCTCCGCCAGCGCGATCGACCATGTCTGGCGCGTCTCGAACCGTCCGCGAATCCTATCCGACATGGGGCTGTGGCGTTCGTCGAACAAGTTGGCAACGATCCGCGCAAGAATGGCATTGCCCGGAAGTTCGGCGATCGTCAGGTGAAACTGCCGGTCCTGTTCGATCGGCTTGCGACCCTCCTCGATCTCGCTCCGCATCGAGTTGAGGATCTCTCTGAGCAACACCAGTGTTTCGTCGGTGATGACCCCGGCTGCCTGCACGATGACGGTGCTCTCGATTGCGGCACGCGCTTCCATCAACTCCATCGGGCTTTCGCCGAGCGGAGAGGCGATCGAAGCTGATTTGCTGATCGACAGCACATAGATACCGGAACCCATCCGGATCTCGATCGCGCCTTCGATTTCGAGCGCGATCAACGCTTCTCGCAAAGATGGTCGCGAGACGCCGAGCTGTTGCGCCAGTTCGCGCTCCGCCGGGAGCCGTGATCCCGGGGCATAGCGCCCGTCGTGGATCAGAATCCGCACCCGATCTGCGATCTGTTGATAAAGGCGGCGGGTGTCATGCATCGTGGTCAGGCCAATCTCCTCATCGCACGGGCGAGAGCGTCAAATCCGTCAAGATCAATGCATCATTCAAATGCTTATGTCAAAATTGGCTTGACCAGTCTTGAACGTGGTTTTACCACTGCCCCCAGGAAGCCGGAGGGCTTTCGCGCGAAGAGGAGATCGCGATGGGGGGAGTCGTGGCGCAAGCCGAAATGGCGAATGCTGCACCCGTGCTGCTAAAGCTCGACGGCGTGTCGAAAGAGTTTCCAGGCGTCAAGGCGCTGTCGGACGTTCATTTCGATCTGCGCGCCGGCGAGGTGCATGCGGTCTGCGGCGAGAACGGCGCGGGCAAGTCGACCCTGATGAAAATCGTCAGCGGCGTATACCAGCCGGATGGCGGCACGATCCTCTACAAGGGCGAGCCGGTTCGCTTCACTTCGACGCTCCAGTCGGAAGCCGCCGGCATCGCGATCATTCACCAGGAATTGAACCTCGTTCCGCACCTTTCGGTCGCGGAAAACATCTATCTGGCCCGCGAGCCGAGACGCGGTTTTCTCGTCGACCGCCGGAAGCTGCTGGCCGATGCCCAGCGCTGTCTCGATCGGCTCGGGATCGATATCGACCCGACCCGGCAGGTTCGCACGCTCTCCGTCGCCCAGTGCCAGATGGTCGAGATCGCCAAGGCCTTGTCGCTCGACGCCACCGTGCTGATCATGGACGAGCCGACCTCGTCCCTGACGGAGCAGGAGGCGCAACTGCTGTTCCGCGTGATCCGCGACCTGAAGGCGGCTGGTACCGGCATCGTCTACATTTCCCACCGGCTCGACGAGATGGCGGCAATCGTCGACCGCGTCACCATCCTGCGCGACGGCCGCTACATCTCGACCGACAGGTTCAGCGACATCACCATCGACGACATCGTTTCGCGCATGGTCGGCCGTTCGCTGGAGGAAAAATTTCCCGAGCCGACCCGCATTCCGACCGATGAAGTCATCTTCTCCGTCAGGGATCTGACCCGCACCGGCGTCTTTTCGAATATCTCCTTCGATATTCGACGCGGTGAGATCTTGGGGTTTGCAGGCCTGATGGGCGCTAGCCGAACCGAGGTGGCGCGCGCGATCTTCGGCGCCGATCGGTTCGACTCCGGCAGCATCGTGCTCAACGGCAACGAACTCACGATCACCGACCCGCGGAGTGCCATCGAGGCGGGCATCGCCTACCTGTCCGAAGACCGCAAGGCGCAGGGCCTGGCGGTGAAGATGCCGGTCGATGTCAACCTCGTCATGGCCAACATGGGTGCCGTCAGCAGCGCCGGCATCATCGACAGGCAGCGGCACCGGGCGGCGGGGCAGCGCTATGTGGACCTCCTCAACATCCGGACCCCCAGCCTCAACCAGCCGGTTCGCCTCCTGTCCGGCGGCAACCAGCAGAAGATCATCATCGGCAAGTGGCTGTTTCGCGAGCCGCGCATCATGTTTTTCGACGAGCCCACCCGCGGCATCGATGTCGGTGCGAAGTTTGCCATCTATCAGATCATGGACGAACTGGCCGCCCGCGGCATCGGCATCGTGCTGATCAGTTCCGAGCTTCCGGAAGTTCTCGGCCTCTCGGACCGGATCGCGGTGTTCCACGAGGGGCGTATCACCGCAACGGTCGATGCCCGCACGAGTTCGCAGGAAGACATCATGCTCTATGCCTCCGGCCGCAGCCGGGCCGGGGAATAAAGGACATCATCATGGCCGAGATCACCAACGAGAAGCCGCCCGAAGTCGTGCAGGTCAACCGCCTCAGCGACCGTCAGAAGGACATCATCCAGAAATTTGCGGCGCTCGGCAGCCTGGTGGTGCTTGCCGCCGTCTTCTCGGTGACGAGCAGCGCCTTCCTGACCGTCAACAACGGCATGACCATCGCGCTGCAGGTCACGTCGATCGCGCTTCTCGGTATCGGCGCCACCTATGTCATCATCACCGGCGGCATCGATCTGTCCGTGGGCTCGGTCCTGGCGCTCGCCGGCGTGGTGGCAGCGCTGGCGGTCAAGGAGCTCGGACTGCCGATCTGGATTGGCATGCTGCTCGGGATACTCACCGGAACCGCCTGCGGCGTCATCAACGGTTTCGTCGTGACGCGTTTGCGACTGCCACCCTTCATCGCCACGCTCGGCATGATGCTGATTGCCCGCGGCGTTGCCTTGCAGATTACCGGCGCGCGCGCCGTATCCGGTCTCGGCGAAGCCTTCGGCGAATTGGGCAACGGCTCGCTCCTGCGCTTTGAATCCCTCGACGACCAGGGTTTCCCCGTCGTCAGCTTCCCGGGTATACCCTATCCGGTGGTGCTGATGATCGTCATCGCCATCGCCGCCGGTCTGATGCTGAACCGCAGCGTGCTCGGACGCTACATCTATGCGATCGGCTCCAATGCCGATGCCGCGCGTCTCTCGGGTGTCAATGTGGCCCGCGTTACCGCCTTCACCTACATCGTCTCGGGAACGCTGGCAGGCCTGACCGGCTGCGTGCTGATGTCGCGCCTGGTGACGGCGCAGCCGAACGAGGGTGTCGCCTACGAACTCGATGCGATCGCCAGCGCGGTGATCGGCGGCACCTCGCTGATCGGCGGCGTCGGCACGATTTCCGGCACGGTCATCGGCGCCTTCGTGATCGGCATCCTTCGAAACGGCCTCAACATGAACGGCGTTTCCGCCTTCACGCAACAGATCATCATCGGCCTTGTCATTCTGGTCACCGTCTGGATCGACCAGTTGCGCAACCGCCGCTGACGAACGACGGGCGAGGCTTCGGCCGAGCCTTTGAAAGAACACGGGAAGGGGAGGAGCCTTCCCCCGAGGGGACCCCGGCAGGGTTCGGGATAGCAGGAGGAAGACATGCGTAAGCTCGTATTGGCATTGATGACGTCGGCACTCGCCCTTTCAGGAGCAGCCGGCGCCTCGGCGGCCGAAATCGCCGTCATCGTAAAGACGGTCAACTCGACATTTTGGCAGAACGTGCAGAAGGGCGCCGATGCCGCCATCGCTGCCGACAAGGGCGGCAACACCATGACCTTCCAGGGGCCGGCTGCGGAGTCCGCCATTGCCGACGAAGTCAACATGGTCGAAAACGCCGTGAACCGGAAAGTCGCCGGCATCTTGCTCGCGCCGTCGGATCCCGATGCGCTTGTGCCGGCGGTCAAGAAGGCATGGGAGGCGCGCATCCCGGTCGTGATCATCGACTCGATGCTCGCCGAAGGCTCCGACAAGTACTACCAGGCTTTCCTGGCGACGGATAACCGCAAGGCCGGCGAACTTGCCGCCAAGGCGCTGATCGAAAAGGCCGGCACCACCGGCAAGATCGCGGTCATGTCCTACGTTGCCGGCGCCGGGTCGGAGATCGGCCGCGTGGGCGGTTTCACCGACTACATCAAGAAGAACTCCAAGCTTCAGATCGTCGGCCCCTTCTACTCGCAGTCGCAGATGGCGACGGCTTTGAACCAGACCACCGATGTGCTGGCCGCCAACAGCGATCTCGTCGGTATTTTTGGCGCCAATGAACCGACCGCGATCGGCATGGGCCGCGCCATCAAGCAGGCCGGCAAGGCCGGCAAGATCGCCGCAATCGGGTTCGACGGCAACCAGGACCTGCAGGAGTTCGTCAAGGACGGCACGCTCAACGCGACCGTCGTCCAGGGATCCTACCAGATGGGCGAAAAGGGCATTCAGACGCTCCTCAAGATCCTCGGCAAGGAGAAGGTCGAGAAGACCATCGATACCGGGGTCGTCGTTGTCACCAAGGACAACATCGACAAGCCGGAAGCCAAGAACGTTCTCTACTGATGAAAGGCCGCGCGCGGGCAGAACGCGCGCGCGGCTCCTCCAGACACCGGGACTGAATCATGCAAGTGACCGACCAGCGCAGGCTACGCAACCGCGACCTGTCCTTCACCGTGATGGGCCTCGGGTGCGCCCAGATGGGCAATCTCTATCGGCTTACCAGCTACGCGGAATCGCTCGGCGCCTTTGAGGCCGCTTGGGATGCCGGCATCCGCTATTTCGACACGGCGCCCTTCTACGGCTACACGCGCTCGGAGCGTCGTCTCGGCACGATGGTGACCGACAGGGCGCGCAGCGACTATGTGCTCTCAACCAAGGTCGGCCGCATCATGGTCCCGGACGAGACAGTCGGGCCGGAAGAAGATGCCTATGTGGCGCCGCTGCCTTTCCGCCCAACCTACGACTATAGCTACGACGCCATCATGCAGTCGTTCGAGGCGAGCCGCCAGCGGCTCGGCGTATTCTCTCCCGATGTGCTCTACGTTCATGACATCGGCCGCATGACCCATGGCGACCGGCATCAGCACTACTGGGATCAGTTGACCAAGGGCGGCGGCTTCAAGGCGCTGAGCGAACTGCGCTCGGCCGGCCTCGTGAAGGCGGTCGGGCTCGGCGTCAACGAGTGGCAGGCGGTCGGCGAAGCGATGGACGAATTCGACATCGACGTTACCATGCTGGCCGGGCGCTACACGCTGTTGGAGCAGGACAGCCTTTCGCTGCTCGATCGCTGCCAGAGGGAGGGCGTCGGCATCGTCGTCGCGGGGGCCTTCAATTCGGGCATCCTCGCCGGCAACCGCAAGTTCAATTATGCCGATGCCCCCGCCGACATCATGGCGCGGGTAAACGAGATCGAAGCCGCCTGCGAGGCGGAGGGGGTGACCATGCAGGCCGCGGCGCTTGTGTTTTCGCTTCTGCATCCGGCCGTCGTCACGGTGGTTTCGGGCGCCCGCAATGCCGAGCAGATGAAGGCCAATGTCGCCTGGTTCGAGCAGGACATCCCCTCTTCATTCTGGATGCGGCTGAAGGATAAGGGTGTGATATCGGCCGACGCGCCGGTGGGAGACGCCTGAGCCGATGCTGATCGATGCCCACCAGCATTTCTGGCTGCTCAAGGATCGGCACGGCGGTTGGCCGCCGCCGGAACTGGGAGCCATTCATCGCGACTTCCTGCCGCCGGATCTTGTGCCGCATCTGCGGGAGGCGGGGGTCGAGGGAACGGTTCTCGTCCAGTCGCTGCCGAGCGTAGAGGATACGCGATTTCTTCTGGATCTTGCAGGGCGGACGGATTTCATCTTCGGCTTAGTCGGCTGGGTCGACCTCAAGGCACCCGATGCGCCGGTGGTGATTGCGGAGCTCTCGAGCGCGCCGAAGCTGAAGGGTCTGCGCCCGATGCTGCAGGACCTGCCGCAGGACGACTGGATCGACGATGCGACATTGGATCCTGCCATCGAGGCGATGCAGGCGCATGGTTTGGTCTTCGACGCGCTGGTGCTGCCGCGCCATCTGGCGGCGCTCCTGGCCTTTGCGCGCCGCCACGAGGATCTGCCCATCGTCATCGACCATGCGGCCAAGCCGCTGATCGCCGAAGGGCGCTATACGGATTGGCGCGCGCCCATGCAGCGGCTGGCAGCGCTCCCCAATGTGTGGTGCAAGCTGTCGGGAATGCTGACAGAGGCTGGCGATCAGAAGCCCGAGGCGGTGCGGCCCTACGCGGAAACCGTGCTTGAGCTGTTCGGCGCCGACCGCACCATCTGGGGCAGCGACTGGCCGGTGCTCGACCTGGCCGGCCGCTACGGCGACTGGTTGCGGCAATGCCAAAACCTCGTGCCGGCAGCTGACCATGAAGCCGTATTCGGCGGCAATGCCCGCCGCTTCTATTCCCTGTAGATCGGGGCAAATGCTAATCGGTGGGTCGGATGCACGTTTCGACCGGATTGAGAAGGACTGACGATGACCACGTACTTGCAAGGCAAAGTGGCCGTGATAACGGCAGCCGGACAGGGGATCGGACGAGCGAGCGCTCTAGCGTTCGCGGCCGCAGGCGCCAAGGTCTGGGCCACCGACGTCAACGAAGGCGCACTGGAGACCTTCGCGGGCGAGGCAAATATTCAGACCAAGCGGCTGGATGTGCTGGACGCCGCCGCCGTATCGGCCTTCTTCGAAAAGCTCGGCCCGGTTGACGTCCTATTCAACTGCGCAGGCGTCGTGCATGGCGGAACCGTTATGGAGATGGCCGATGCCGATCTCGATTTTGCCCTCAATCTCAACGTGCGCGCCATGATCCGAACCATTCGTGCAGTGTTGCCGGGCATGCTGGAGCGTGGCGATGGCTCGATCGTCAACATGGCGTCTATCGCCTCAAGCGCCAAGGGCGTGCCAAACCGCTGCGCCTATGGCGTCAGCAAGGCTGCGGTCATCGGGCTCACGAAATCCGTCGCGGCTGACTATGTGACCAAAGGCATCCGCTGCAATGCGATCTGCCCCGGCACGGTCGAAAGCCCGTCGCTGCAAGAGCGGATGCGCGCCCAGGGCAATTACGACGAGGCCCGCGCCGCCTTCATCGCGCGACAGCCGATGGGCCGTCTCGGCACGCCCGAAGAGATTGCAGACCTCGCCGTTTATCTCGCCGGCGCCACCTATACGACGGGGCAGGCCTACGGCATTGATGGCGGCTGGTCGATCTGACCCCTGATTTTATTGAAAGGACAACAGCATGAAATTCCTGCGTTACGGACCCATTGGAAGCGAAAAGCCCGGCGTTCTCGATGCCGACGGCAAGATCCGGGATCTCTCCGGCCACCTTGGCGACCTCTCCGGCGCGTCGCTTGACCCGACAGCGCTGGCAAAGCTTGCAAGCGTCGATCCAACGACGCTCCCGCTCGTCGAAGGTTCGCCGCGGATCGGCGCCTGCGTCGCCGGCACGGGCAAGTTCATCTGCATCGGCCTCAACTATTCCGACCATGCCGCCGAGACCGGCGCCACCGTGCCGCCGGAGCCGGTGATCTTCATGAAGGCGACATCGGCCATCGTCGGCCCCAACGACAACGTCGTCATTCCGCGTGGCTCGCAGAAGACGGACTGGGAAGTCGAACTGGGCGTGGTGATCGGCAAGACTGCAAAGTACGTCTCGGAAGCAGACGCCATGGATTACGTGGCCGGCTACTGCGTTTCGCATGACGTGTCCGAGCGCGCCTTCCAGAGCGAACGGTCCGGCCAATGGACCAAGGGCAAGTCCTGCGACACGTTCGGTCCGATCGGCCCGTGGCTGGTCACCAAGGACGAGGTTGCCGATCCGCAGAACCTTTCCATGTGGCTGAAGGTCAACGGCGAAAGCATGCAGAACGGCTCCTCGAAGACCATGGTCTACGGCGTCGCCTTCCTGGTCTCCTACCTGTCGCAGTTCATGTCGCTGCATCCGGGCGACGTTATCTCGACCGGTACGCCCCCCGGCGTCGGCCTCGGCATGAAGCCGCAGCGCTTCCTCAAGGCTGGCGACGTCGTGGAACTCGGAATCGAGGGCCTCGGCAGCCAGACCCAGACCTTCGTCGCCGACGTCTAATCCGGCGCAAACTGCAATCACGAAAGGCCGTCCATGACCCGTATCACTGATCTGCGCGTCTTCGACCTGCGCTTCCCGACCTCGGCCAGCCTGGACGGTTCGGACGCGATGAACCCGGATCCGGATTATTCGGCGGCCTATGTGATCCTCGATACCGATCGCGAAGGGATCGCCGGACACGGCCTGACCTTCACGATCGGGCGGGGCAACGATATCTGCTGCATGGCGATCGAAGCCATGCGGCATCTCGTCGTCGGCGCAGACCTCGACGAGGTTCGTGCAGCGCCGGGACGCTTCTGGCGGCACCTGACCGGCGACAGCCAGCTCCGCTGGATCGGACCCGACAAGGGCGCCATGCATCTGGCGACGGGTGCAGTGGTCAATGCGCTCTGGGATGCCATGGCAAAGGAGGCCGGCATGCCGGTCTGGAAGCTCGTGTCCACCATGACGCCTGAGGAGATCGCGGACATCGTCGACTACCGCTATCTGACCGATGCCCTGACCCGGGACGAGGCGATCGAGATCCTGAAAAAGGCGGAGGCCGGCAAGGCCGAGCGCATGGAGATCCTCGAGCGCGAGGGCTATGCCTGCTACACGACCTCGGCCGGGTGGCTGGGCTATGGCGACGAGAAGCTGCGACGTCTCGCCCAGGAGGCGATCGATGCCGGCTTCAACCACATCAAGATGAAGGTCGGTCGCGACCTGGAGGACGACATCCGGCGGTTGACGATCGCCCGCGAGGTGATCGGCCCGGACCGCTACCTGATGATCGACGCCAACCAGGTCTGGGAGGTCGGTCAGGCGATCGACTGGGTCAAGCAACTGGCCTTCGCCAAGCCTTTCTTCATCGAGGAGCCGACAAGCCCGGACGACGTGGCCGGTCACCGCAAGATTCGCGACGCCATTGCTCCGGTCAAGGTCGCGACCGGCGAGATGTGCCAGAACCGCATCATGTTCAAGCAGTTCATCGCCGAGGGGGCGATCGATATCGTGCAGATCGATAGCTGCCGCATGGGAGGCCTCAACGAAGTGCTCGCAGTCCTGCTGATAGCGGCGAAATACGGCAAGCCCGTTTGGCCGCATGCGGGCGGCGTCGGCCTTTGCGAATACGTGCAGCACCTGTCGATGATCGATTACATCGCTGTGTCGGGCACCAAGGAGGGCCGCGTGATCGAGTTTGTCGACCACCTGCACGAGCACTTCCTCGATCCCTGCATTATCAAGGACGCCGCCTACATGCCGCCGTCCCGCCCGGGCTTTTCCATCGAGATGAAGCCGCAGTCGATTGCGGCCTATACCCACGGGCAGCAAAAGGCAGCCTGACCGGGCGATCAAGAGAAAGGGCGCGAACGCCGCGCCCTTCGATCGTCCTTACATCACCGCACCGATCTGCCAGGGCACGAATTCGTTGCGGCCGTAGCCGAGCGCTTCGGATTTCGAGGGCTGGCCGGAGGCAACGGCCATAACGGTCTCGAAGATTTCCCGTCCCTTGTCCTCCAGCGAAACGCCGTCGATGATGTCGCCGCAGTTGATGTCCATGTCGTCGGGCATGCGGGCATAGAGTTCGCTGTTGGTGGCAAGCTTGATCGAGGGCACCGGCTTGCAGCCATAGGCCGAGCCGCGACCGGTGGTAAAGCACAGCACATTGGCGCCGCCAGCGACCTGGCCGGTCGCAGCGACCGGATCGTAACCGGGCGTGTCCATGTAGACGAACCCCTTGCGGTCGATCCGCTCTGCATAGCGGTAGACGCCTCGCAGGGTGGAGTTGCCGCCCTTGGCCACCGCACCCAGCGACTTTTCGAGAATGGTGGTGAGCCCGCCCGCCTTGTTCCCCGGGGATGGGTTGTTGTTCATCTCCCCGCCATTGCGCTGGCAGTATTCCTCCCACCAGTGGATGAGATCGACGATCTTCTGGCCGATTTCGACGCTCTCTGCACGGCGGGTCAGAAGATGCTCCGCACCGTAGATCTCCGGGGTTTCGGACAGAATCGCGGTGCCGCCCTGGCGCACCAGCATATCGGCGGCAACGCCAAGCGCCGGATTGGCCGTCATGCCTGAATAGCCGTCCGAGCCGCCGCACTGCAGCGCCAGCGTCAATTCGGAGGCGGGCAGCGGCTCGCGGATCGAACGCGCCACGAAGGGCAGCATTTCCTTGATACGGGCAACGCCTGCTTCCACAGCCTTGCGGGTACCGCCGATCTCCTGGATGGTCAGCGACTGGAAGTGGTCGCCCTCGGCGATCTTGTAGGTGTCCTTCATCCGGGGAATCTGGAACACCTCGCATCCCAGGCCGACCAAGAGCGTCGCCGCAAAGTTGGGATGGCTGGCATAGCCCCACTGGGTGCGCGACAGCACGTCGAAGGCCTCGCCCTTGCCCGCCATGCCGCAGCCCTGGCCGTGCGGTAGCGGCACGACGCCGTCGATGTTCGGATAATCGTCGAGAATTCCCGAGCGGTTGATCTCGTCCGCGACGTAGTCGACGACCGTGGCGGAACAGTTCACCGACGACAGGATGCCGATGTAGTTGCGAGTGCCGGCGCGTCCATCGGCCCGGCGGAAGCCTTCGAAGAAGGCCGGTATTTCGCCCTGCCGCAGGCCTTCAAAAGGCGCCGCTTCCGCCGCAAAGGCATAGTCTCGGGTAAAGTCCTCACCCATGGTGACGTTCTTTTCGTGGACCCATTCGCCCGGCTGGATGTCGACCGAGGCAAAGCCGATCACCTGGCCGAACTTGCGGATCGGCTCGCCGCGCGGAATGGGTCGGCTGGCAGCCTTGTGGCCGCGCGGGATGCGGGATGCCGCGACGATCTCGTTCTCAACCGGCGAGCCAGCCGGGAGGTCGGCAATTGCCACCACGACATTGTCCAGCGGGTTGAGGCGCAGGGTCTTCTTTGCAAACATGATCAAACCTCCAGGATAGCCTTGATGACGCCGGCCTCGGGCTTCAGCCAGTCGGTGAACAGCGTCACCGCATCTTCCAGGCGGCCGCGATGGGTGTTGAGCGCGCGGGTCGGCACCCGGCCTGCCTCGATCTGGCGAACCACTTCGGCAAAATCGTCCGGCTGGGCGTTGCGGCTGGCGATCAGGGTCGCCTCGCGCTTGTGGAACTCCGGGTCCGCAAAGGTAATGTCCTGACGCACCACCGACAGCAGCACGTAGCGGGCACCATGCGCGAGAAAATTGAAGCCGCGCTCGATCGGCGTCGCATTGCCGGTCGCGTCGATCACCACGTCATACCATTCGCCGCCCGTCTGGCGCTCAGCTTCGGCCTCGGCGTCTGTATCGGCCATGATCGTCGCGTCGGCGCCGAGCCGCTCGACGGCAAATGCAAGCCTGTCAGCGCGCGTGTCCATTACCGTCACATGGGCGCCGCGAGCCTTGGCAAAGATGATTGCCGACATGCCGATCGGACCCGATCCGGTCACCAGCACGCGGTCGGCGGCGGTAAGATTGCCGCGCTTGACGCCATGCGCGCCGATCGCGAGGAACTCGATCATGGCGGCATCCTCAAGCGGGATGCTACCCGTCGCCACAACATTCTGCTCCGGGACGGACACGTAATCCGCCATGCCGCCATCGCAGTGGACGCCCAGCACGCGAATATTGCGGCAGGCATTGGTCAGGCCCTTGCGACAGGCCTGGCAGGTGCCGCAGGAGAGATAGGGAACGATGTAGACGGGATCTCCCTGCTTGAAGGTGCTTCCGGCGCCGGTTTCCGCCACCGTGCCGGACAGTTCGTGTCCCATCACGCGCGGGTATTCGAGGAAGGGGTGCTTGCCGCCGAAGATGTGGAAGTCCGTTCCGCAGATCCCGACATGGCGGATGCGCACCAGGACCTCGCCCTCGGCCCGCACCGGCACCGGCCGGTCGACCACCGAAAGCCTGCCCGGTTTGTTGCAAAGTAGCGCCTTCATCCTGTCCTCCTCTTGCCCTTGTTCTTTTTGGATAAAAGACATTGGCTAGGCTGGCAAACTGTTTTTTAATGATAAAGAGCAGGTGTAAAAAACAGGTGCCGAAAGTTCGGCTGCCCACAGTTTCGAAGGCGCTCAGCGTGAAGACAAAGACGGTTTACAAGCGGACCTACAACCAGAGTCTTGACCTGCTCGGGCAGATGAAGCCGGGGCAGGTGCTTGCTTCCGAACCGGTGATGGCGGTGAAACTGGGCGTCAGCCGGACGACCGTGCGCGCCGTGATGGCAGAGCTCCTGCGCCGCGGGATGGTGGTGATCGAAGGCCGCAGCAAGCTTCTCGCGCGGGGACCGCGTCGCAGCGACTATCTGGCGGGGGGCGATCTGGAGCCGCTCACGGATCGCGTGGAGCGGCAGTTCATGGCGTGGATGGTGGGGCCCGACTGCAGCCCAGGCCACGTGGTGAACGGGCTGGATCTGGCGCGGCAGTTCGGCGTCTCGACCTCCTCGGTGCGCGATTGCCTTAATCGGTTCAGCCTGTTCGGCCTGCTCGAAAAGCAGAGCAATGGCCGCTGGCGTGCACGCGGCCTGACAGTGGATTTCGTGGCCGAGCTGTTCGACATGCGCGAGGTCATGGAATTCCGCGCGGTGGAGCGTTTCGTCGCCTTGCCGGCCGATCATCCCGCCTGGCAGGAGCTGGCGCTGCTCAGCGACGAGCACGAGGCGCTTCTTTTCGATCTTGAACGGCGATACCGCGAGTTTTCCGACCTCGACCACCGTTTCCACCGGCTGATCGGCAGCGTCGCGCCCAACCGGTTCTTCGGCAATATCCAGGGCGTCATGTCGCTGATCTTCCACTACCACTACCAGTGGAACAAGAAGGACGAGCGGTTGCGCAACGAGATCGCCGTCAAGGAGCACCTCGCCTATATCGCCGGATTGCAAAGCGGCGATCCGGCTGCAGCGCTAGGTGCCTGCCGGCTCCACCTGGAGACGGCAAGGACGACCATGCTGGATTCGATCGTCGTCTCGCCGTCTTGAGAGGGATAAGGCCTAAGCCGTTTCCCAGCTCTTCATCTCGGCGTTGACGCGGTCACGCCAGGCGCGGGCCTCCATCAGCTCGCGGGGAAACAGGCCCTCGATCTTGAAGAAGGGTGCAGACGGTTCGTCGATATCGCGTTCGCCCGCTGCCGCGACAAGCTCCTCCCGCCGCGGATTGTTGCAGTCCATCCGGCGCCGCAGCGAGGCGAGCCAGACGCCGACCGCCTTGGCGAAGACCGCGCCGTCGCTGCCTGCCGCAAGCGCATCGACCGTCGGGCTGAGAATGCGCTGCGGCAGTTTCTGGCTCGTATCCATGGCGATCTGAACCGTGCGGTGGGCGATGCGCGGATTGGCGAACCGCTCCAGCAATTGCCGGATATAGGCGTCGAGGTCGATTCCTGGAACCGGATCGAGCGTCGTCACTGCCGCCTGCATGTGCTGCTTAGCCTGCGCGGCGAGCGCCGGGACAGCCATCACGTCGCGCACGTATTCCAGACCGTGCAGCAGCCCCAGATGGGCGACCAACGTATGGGCGCCGTTCAGGAGCCGCAGCTTCATCTTCTCGTAGGGCTCGACATTCTCTACGAGCAGCGCGCCGCCCGCTTCCCAGGCCGGACGTCCTGTCACGAAACGATCCTCGATAATCCACTGGATGAAGGGTTCGGTCTCGATCGCCAGCCGGTCCTCGGCGCCGAGAAGCGCTGCTGCCCGTGCCCTTGTCTCGTCGGTTGCGGCAGGCACGATCCGGTCGACCATGCTGCAGGGAAACTCTCCAAGCTCGGCGATCCATCGGGCAAGATCCGGGTCGCGGTGCTCGGCCATTTCCAGCACCAGCTTGCGCACCACGCGACCATTGGACGGCAGGTTGTCGCAGCAAAGAACGGTGAAGGGCGGCACGTCGCGGGCGCGCCGAAGCGCCAGCCCCTCGACCAGAAATCCGACGGCCCCGACCGGCGCATGCGGGTTTTGAAGATCGTTGGCGACGGCCGGATGCGCGGGGTCAAGTCCGCCGCTGACCGGATGCAGCCCGTAGGCTTTCTCGGACACGGTGAGGGTGACGATCCGGATCTGCGGATCGGCAAGGTACGCCAGAACCTGGTCGCGTTGCTCGGCCGCGCAGATCCAGTCTATCGTCGCGCCGATCACTTCCGCGCGGTCTCCGTCCGGCTCGCCGACGAGCACCGAATACAGTCCGTCCTGCTCGGCGAGCGCCTGAACCGGTTCGGGCGAGCGCAGGTTGACGGCAATGATGCCCCAAGGGCCGAACTGCGCCTGCAACGCGCGCTGGGTGTAGACGGCCTGGTGGGCGCGGTGGAAGGCGCCGAGACCCATGTGGACGATACCGGGGGAGAGGTCGGCGCGGTCATAGCCGGGCGCCCGCACGGAGGCGGGCAGCGCAACAGCGTTCGAAAGTCGGGGCAAGGTCATCAGTTCAATCCAAAGTTTGGATGGCTCAGGGCACGTTCGATGCCCCTCAGTTCGGCCAGGCCTTTCAGCCGGCCGATGGCAGGATAGCCGGGCTGGGCACCGCGTGCGAGGTCGTCGAGGATTTCCTGCCCGTGGTCCGGACGCATGGGAATGCGATAATCGCTGCGTCCAGCCTTCTTGCGCCGCTGCTCTTCCTTGAGCAAGGCCGCGATCACAGCCACCATGTCCGTGCCTCCTTCCAGGTGCTCGTCCTCGAAGAAGGAGCAGGGCAGGCTGTCCGTATCGCGGGTCACATTGCGCAGGTGGACGAAATGGATGCGGGAGGCAAAGCGTTCGGCGATAGCGGGCAGGTCGTTGTCGCCCCGGGCGCCGAGCGAGCCGGTGCAGAGCGTGACGCCGTTGTTCCGGCTATCCACCGCTTCGAGCATGTGCGCGTAGTCGTCCGCTGTGGAGAGGATGCGCGGCAGGCCGAGCAGCGGCCATGGCGGGTCGTCCGGGTGAGCGCAGATGTTGATGCCGACCTCATCCGCCACGGGGACGACCTGCGACAGGAAGTCCACCAGGTTGGCTTGCAGCCTGCTGGCATCGATGCCGCGGTAGGTGCGCAGCTTTTCGAGCAGCTGATCCAACGAATACCCGTCTGCAGAGCCGGGTAGGCCAGCCCCGATATTGCGTCCGAGCGATGCGATCTTCGTGTCCGCCATGTCGGAGAAAGCGCGCCGTGCTGCTTGCACCATCTGTTCGGGGTAATCGGCCGAGGCGCCCGGCCTCTTGAGAATGTGGATGTCGAAGGCGACGAAATCGGTCAGGTCGAACCGCATGGCACGGGCGCCATGCCTTGTTTCCCAGCGCAGATCGGTCCGGGTCCAGTCGAGGATCGGCATGAAATTGTAGCAGACGGTGCGGATGCCTGTTTGCGACAGCCTGCGCAGCGTTTCCTGCCAGGCGCTGACATGGGCGCGCCAGTCTCCCGTCTGCGTCTTGATATCCTCGGAGACAGGCACGCTTTCCACCACGTCCCAGACAAGGCCACCGGCCTGGATCTCCGCGTGCCGCCGCTGGATTTCCTCGATCGGCCAGACGAGGCCGGTCGGAATATGGTGGAGGGCACTGACGATCCCTTCCGCTCCGGCCTGGGCCGCATCGCGGACCGTGACCTTGTCGAGTGGCCCAAACCACCGCCACGTATGTTTCATGCGACTACTCCAAATGGGGATGCTTCGGTGCCGAGATCGATCTGCACCTTGCAGGCCTGGGTGCGATCGCCTGCCTGCTCGAAGGACTGCACGGCCTGTTCCAAGGGAAACGTATGCGAGATGATCGGACGGACATCGATGGTGCGGCTGGAGATCAGATCCACGGCCTGGCCGAATTCCCGGTCGAAACGCTGTGATCCGCGCCAGGTGATCTCCTTGCCGACCAGCGAGTTGAGCGGGATGGTGACGTCGCCCGTCACGCCGACCTGGACAATCGTGCCGCGCGGCTTGACGGTCGCAAAGGCCGATCGGAGGGCAGGGGCGGCTGCAGAGCAATCGAACGCAATGTCGAAGTAGCCCTTGTTCGCTTCATATCGTGCAAGGGCCTGAGCGTCCTGCGCCACGTTGATCACCGATGTGGCACCCATTGCCGGCGCGCGCTCGAGCGCCGCGTCGGCAAGATCGGTGGCAACGATCTCTGTCGCACCTGCCGCCCGTGTCGCCGCCATGACAAGCAGCCCGATCGGACCGGCACCGGTGACAAGAACCTTGGCGCCGGACAACGGCCCGGCCTGCGCCACCGCATGCAGGCAGACCGCAAGCGGTTCGGCACAGGCAGCTTCCGCCGCCGATATGCCCTCCGAAACGGCGAAGCATTGCTTGGCCGGCACGACGAGCAGGTTGCGGAACATGCCCTGTTCATGGGGAAGCCGCATGGCGCTGCCCATGAAGCGCATGTCGAGGCAATGGATCGGCTGCCCCTTGGCGCATTGCGCGCAGGTGCCGCAAGGCTGCGACGGGTTGACAGCGACAAGCGCGCCGAGCGGCGGAAAGCTCACACCTTCGCCATGCGCCGCGACAAAGCCCGAGGCCTCATGGCCGCAGATGATGGGTTCACGGACCCGCACGGGCCCAAACCCGCCATCCTGATAGTAGTGCAGGTCGGAGCCGCAGATGCCGCCAACCGCCATGCGCAGGGCGACTTCCCCGTGGCCGGGCACCGCAGCCTCGCCGGTTTCGATCCTGATGTCCTGCTGACCGTGCAGGCGGACGATCCTTGTCTTCATGCTTGTGTCTCGGATGGCTCAAGGGAGCCCGCGCCGTGTCGGCGCGGGCCGATGGTGTCAGCGGATCAGGCCCATCTCGGTCGGCAGCCACAGGGTGATGGCCGGCACGAAGGTGATCAGGATCAGCGCGATAAAGAGTGGCACGAGCCAGGGCAAGATGGCGATCGTGGTTCGCTCCACCGATAGCTTGGCGACGCGCGACAGCACGAACAGGACCATGCCGAGCGGCGGATGCAGCAGTCCGATCATCAGGTTCAGGGTCATGATCAGGCCGAAATGCACCGGGTCGACATGGAACTGGAGTGCAAGCGGCAAAAGGATCGGCACGAGGATGGTAATCGCGGCAATCGTATCGAGGAAGCAGCCGACGAACAGCATCAGTATGTTCACCAGGATCAGGAACACCCATTTGCTGTCGGTGATCGACAGGATCGCTCCCGACAGCAGCTGCGCGGTCTGGCTGACCGTCAGCAGCCATGCAAACACGGAGGCAGCCGAGACGATGAACAGGACCGAGGCGGTGGTCTCGATCGTGTCGAAGGTCGCCTTGGCGAGCGTCTTCATCGTCATCGTCCGGTAGCGCACGAGGCCGAGGAAGAGGGACCAGAGGACGGCGGCGACGGCCGCTTCGGTTGGCGTGAACCACCCCATCGTCATGCCGCCGATCAGGATGACCGGGGTCATCAGGGCCATGACGGCCGAGAAGTTGAAGTACCAGTCGCAGACGAGCAGCACCGCCAGCGCGATCATCAACGCAACGTTGAGCGACAGTCCAAACAGGGTCAGCAGATAGACCCCGAGCGGCACCATCATCACGACGATGACCTCAAGCGATGCACCAAGGATCATCTTGAGGCTGAACGGCGTGTCCGAACCCCACTTTTTGACCCAGGCGAACACGGCGACAGTGATCATCATTAGCAGCGTCATCACCACGCCGGGCAGGATGCCGGCCATGAACAGCGCGCCGATCGAGACGTTTGCCATCATGCCGTAGATGACGAAGGGCAACGATGGCGGAAAGATGGGACCAAGCGTCGCGGAGGCGGCGGTGACGCCGACCGCGGCCTCGACCGGGTAGCCATGGTCCTTCATCGCCTTGATCTCGATGGTGCCGATGCCGGCCGCATCGGCGAGAGCCGTGCCGGACATGCCCGAAAAAACGACCGATCCGATGATGTTGACCTGCGCAAGGCCGCCCTTCATCCACCCGACAAGCGCGACCGCGAAGGAATAGATGCGTCCGGTGACGCCAGCGATGTTCATGAGATTGCCGGCCAGAATGAAGAACGGCACGGCGAGCAGCGGGAAGCTCTCGACACCGGCAATCATCCGCTGGGCGACGATGATGTCCGGCGCGACGTCATAGAAGACGATGTAGAGGACGGAGGAGACGGCCATGGAGATGGCAACGGGCAGCCCGATGATCATCAGGGCGAGAAAGGAGCCGATCAGAAGCAGCATGGTTCAGTCCTCCGCCGTCTGGAATTCTTCGGGGCGTTCCAGGACCGAGTAGCCGCGGCGCAGGTTGGCGACGAAGACCTGGATGGAACGCAGCAACATGAGGACGAAGGCTGCAAGCACCGAATAGAAGACGATGTTGCGCGGCAGGTCGACGGTCACCATCTGCTCGTCGGAAACGATTTCCATGTAGCGCCACATCAGCCAGGAGCCGTAGGCGAAGAAGGCGATCCGCACGAGGTCCACGATCGTCGCCATGATGCGCGTCACGCGGGCCGGCAGGTAGTGATAGAGCACGTCGACCTGGATATGGCGGGACGTGCGAACGCACATGACGGCGCCGAGGAAGACGACCCCGATCAGGCAGTTGACGGCAATTTCCTCGGTCCAGGCATAGCTGTCGTTGAGGACGTAACGGGTGAAGAACTGCAGGAAGACGCAGCCCGTCATAACCCAGAACAGCGCGAGGGTGATCCAGTCCTCGACGGCATAGGCCGTCAGGTCGACGTCGGCCGGTGCTTCCTCGAACGTATGAGCCAGTTCTTCCGGTGTCACCGGCGTATGAATTTCCTGCGTATGAGACATGAGCGTTTCCAACTGGAGTGAAGGGCGGCGCGGCATCGAAGCCGCGCCGGCGGCGTTTCACTTGATCGCGCGAATGGCTTCCCAGTCGGCCTTGTTGTAGCCGAAGTCCTCGAAGGCGACCTTGTCCAGAACGGTCTTTTCAAAATCGGCCTTGTCGACGTCCACGACGTTGATGCCGCGCTTCTTGAAATCCTCGACCAGTGCCTTTTCACGCTCTTCGATGATTTTCGTGGTGCGTGCGGCGGCTTCCTGCATGACTTCCGTGAAGATCTTGCGGTCCGCTTCCGAAAGGCTCGCCCAGCGGCTCTTGGAAATGATCGTGTTGAGATGATCGACGATGTGGCCGGTCAGAACGATGTTCTTCTGGACCTCGTAGAACTTCTTGGCCTCGATCGTGGTCAGCGGGTTCTCCTGCGCATCGACCGTGCCGTTCTGCAGGGCGAGATAGACTTCGGCAAAGGCGATCGGCGTCGTGTTGGCGCCGCATGCGCGGGGCATGGCGAGGTAGGCGGGCACGTCCGGCACGCGCATCTTCAGGCCCGCCATGTCCGCGCACTTGGTGATCGGCTTGTTCGACGTGGTCTGGCGTGTCCCGTAGTAGCTGACGGCGGTGATGATATTGCCGGTCTTGTCCTCGTAGCCCTTGGCCAGCCGCTTGAACACGTCGGTCTTGGTGTAGGCGATCAGGTGCTCCGGATTGCGGAAGATGTAGGGGAAATAGGTGACGCCGATCGGCTTGTAGTCGCGGGCAGCAAAGCTTGAGCCGGAGATGATGATGTCGACCGTGCCGAGCTTGAGGCCCTGGTTGATATCCGCTTCCTTGCCGAGCTGGGACGCCGGATAGACGTCGATCTTGTAGCGGCCCTCGGTACGCTTGGCGATTTCCTGCGCCGCCCAGACGGATTCCGTGTGGAACGGCTCCGATGTTTCATAGACGTGGGCCCATTTAAGGGTCGTCTCGGCGTGAGCACTGAGCGCAGACGCGAGCGTCACTGCCGCAGCGCCCAAAAGCATTTTCAGTTTGAATGTCATGTAGTCCTCCCAAGACCGTGTCAGGTTGTTCAAGAACCGCGCATCCCTCTGACGGGCGGTCAGTCTTCTCTCGCCGGCTCCTCCCCGAAGCTTTCAGAGAATCTCTTTTGCGACAGCGTCAGGTGCCGCCGCATGGCTTCGCGCGCGGCGGCCGGATCCTTCGCTGCGATCGCGTCGCGGATTGCCCGGTGTTCGGCGAGTGCGTGTCCCCAACTGCCGACGCTCTCGAAATGGCTGGCCAGCTTTTCGAAGTAGGGCGACATGCGGCTGTCGTAGATGAAGCCGGTAAACCTGTTGAGCGCGCCGTTGCCGATAATGTCGGTGATGGCTGTGTGAAAGCCGCGGTCGGATGCCAGCGCCCGTGCCGGAACGTCCAGCCCCTCTTCCATCTGGCGCAGCATCGCGTCCAGCTTTGCTATTCCCTCGGGCGTGGCGCAGCGTGCGGCTTCTTCGGCGATCGCGCCTTCGACGATGCACCGCGCCTGCAGGATTTCGAACGGTCCCTCGCTGTCGTCGTCCGGCAGGACGGGGATCGCTGGATGGGTATTGCCGCTGATGTAGACGCCCGAGCCCATGCGGATCTGCACGCGGCCCTCGACCTCAAGCACGATCAGCGCCTCCCGCACCGTTGGCCGCGAGACGCCAAAACGTTCCGCAAGCTCGCGCTCGGCTGGCAGGCGTTCTCCTGCCGGAAGCTCACCGCAATCGATAAGCGCGCGGATCTGTTCCGCGACCTGCCTGTAGAGGCGGCGCGGCTCCAGGGCCATAAACATGGTGTCCTCCCAACGCCAACTCCCCTCGGCGTGTCTTGTCAGGTTGTCTTACCAATTATCATCCGTCAAGAGCGTTAGTCTGCTTTTCGACTCAATCTGCGGTTCGGCCTAAATGTCTGAGCCGGTGCCCGGCAAAGGCACGTGGTATCGTTCGGCAAGGATTTCGAAGGACTGGAGCGTCGCCGGGTCAAGCGTCACGCCCAGCGTCTCGCGCTCTGACGCGGTCCGCCACTCCCGGTCGCCCGGCGCCATGACGGCGCTGCCGTCGCGGACCGGCGAGTTCCGCAGTTCGGACAGATAGCGATGCATGCCGTCATTGAAGGTGGCGCGGTCACCGAACGCCTCCGGCAGCAGGGCGAGCACGAAGGCGCCGAGTTGTCTTGGCTGGGTGAAGTCTGGCCCCATCATCGGAGCGAGGTCGAAGCTCAGCCGCATCCCGGTCACGACGGCGCTGAGAATTTCGACCAATCCCGCAAGGCCGGCGCCCTTGAAACCGAAGTCGGCGCCGAGTGGAGCGAGCATCTCCGCCTGCTGCGGGTTGGTGGTGTCCAGTCCCTGAGCGTCGGAGGCCGTTGCCTCGGGGAGGGGTACGCCAAGGCTCCGGTACAGCATGACCCGGTTGAAGGGGATGGCGCTCGTCGCCATGTCGAGCAGCCAGGGGTCCTGTCCGGCGACCGGGACAGCCACGGCGATCGGGTTGGTGCCGTGGAAACGGGATGCGCCGCCATGCAGGCGCACGAAGCTGTCGGAATTGCAAAAGGCAAAGCCGATCAGTCCTTGGCGGGCCGCTTCCAGTGCATAGGCGCCGGCCGGGCCGAAATGCGAACTGTTGCGGATGGCAACGGCCGCGACGCCGAGCTGCCGCGCGATGGCAACCGCCCGATCCATTGCCGCGTAGGTCGCCAGCGCTCCATGGGCGTGATCGGCATCGATCGTTTCGGCTGCTCCGAACCCGGCGACAGTCTTGAGCTGGGGTGTCCGGTTGATGCGACCCCCGACCAGGGCCTCCACGTAGTGGCCCAGCAGACGAATGCCGTGGCTGTCGACCCCAAACCGCGTGCCATGCATCATGGCGCGGGAGGCTGCGGACGCGGTTGGCTCGTCAGCGCCGCAGGCCGCGAGCACCCGGTGGCAGAATTGCTCGAGGGCATTCAGCGGATATTTCTTGTCGACGGCAGTCGCGTGCACTGGCGGCTCCTCGTTACAATGCTTTCTGTACACACTAGACATTTTTGGCGTTGGGTGCAATCACTGAACCCGACAACGGCGAAATGGGGCGGAAATTCGGTGGCGAGTCTTGCGCGAAAGCTGTACCAGCGCGCCTTCGAGATCCTCGGCGATGAGATCATAGCCGGCGAGCTTGCGCCCGCGGAGCGACTGACCGAAACCGGCGTGGCCGCGAGGTTCGGCATCAGCAGGGCGCCGGCGCGACAGGCGCTCGGTGAGCTGGAGAGGTCCGGCCTGATCGCAAGGGTTGGTGCGCGCGGCTATGAGGTGGCAGGCACGGCAGCAGGGCAGGAGGTTCGGCTGCGGCAGGCTGGTGCGCCTGCGCAAGCCAGGGCGTGGCCCGCCCGGCAGAAGATCCATTTTTTGCCCAGCTGGGAGTTGATCTACCGGGAAGTCGAGATGGAAATCGTCTCGCGCACCTCCCTGGCCAGCTGGCGGATCAACGAAGCGGCGCTGGCGAAGTCCTACGGTGTCAGCCGCACGGTTGCGCGCGACGTCATGGCGAGGCTCCAGCAAAGAGGCATCGTGCGCAAAGACGATAGCGGCCGCTGGTATGCGCCGGGGCTTACCGAACGACACATCGACGAGCTTTACGAGCTTCGCTGGGTCCTGGAACCGCTGGCTCTCGAAAAGGCATATCCCAACCTTCCCGCCGATCTGCTGCCGCGGCTGCGCGCCAATGTGGACGCCGCCAACACCGCTGTCATCGATGTCGATTCTCAGGTGTTGGATGCGCTGGAGCAGGAGCTGCATGTGGAGCTGCTGCGGTACTGCGGCAATGAGGCGTTGATGCAGGCCATCAGCCTGCCACAGGCCCTCTTGGTGGCGCATCACTTCCTCTATCACGCGGCGGCCCATCTGTTCGACACCGAACCGTTCCTGCCGGAGCATATGGCGGTGATCGAGCGCCTCTCTGCCGGTCACATCAACGAAGCCCGTGAGGCGCTTGTGCGCCATCTCCAGATTTCTCGCGAGCGCGCCATGCTGCGCATCCACGCGGTGGCACAAACCATCTCGCCACGCGACCTTGCCTATCTCGAGCGCCTGTCAGCGCCGAAATCTCGACCGTAGAACGCATGAGGGGAGGAGCCCACCTGTGAAAATCAAGACGATAGAACCGTTCATCCTGCATCTTCCGCTAACCTCGGAGTCGATCTCCGATTCCACCCACAGCATCACCCACTGGGGTGTTGTCGGCGCCGCCATTTCCACCGACGACGGCCTGACGGGATACGGGTTTACCGGCACGCATGCGCATCTCGCATCCGACCGGCTGATCACCGCCTGCATCCGCGACTGCTACGCACCCCTCCTGATCGGCGAGGATGCCTCGGACATTTCGCGCCTCTGGGTGAAGCTCGCGCGCCATCCCTCCCTGCAATGGGTCGGCCGTGCGGGCATAACCCAGCTCGCATTGGCGGCCGTCGACGTCGCGCTCTGGGACCTCAAGAGCAAAAAGGCTGGCGTGCCCCTCTGGAGCTATCTCGGCGGCGCGCGCACCGACCGGCTGGAGGCCTACAACACGGATATCGGCTGGCTTTCTTTCTCCGCCGACGAGCTTCTGGCCGGCGCTGCGCGTGCGGTCGAGGAGGAGGGCTTTACCCGGATCAAGCTGAAGGTCGGGCATGAAGACCCGAATGCCGATATCCGGCGGCTCGCAGCTGTGCGGGAGCGCGTCGGTCCCGACGTCCGGATCGCCATCGATGGCAACGGCAAATGGGACCTGCCCACCTGCCAGCGTTTCTGCGAGCGCGCCCGAGACCTCGACCTCTACTGGTTCGAAGAACCGCTCTGGTACGACGACGTCGGCAGCCATGCGGTGCTCGCCCGCAGCACCTCCATCCCGATCGCGCTTGGCGAGCAGCTCTACACGGTCGATGCCTTCCGCGCTTTCGTCGATGCCCGGGCAATCGCCTATGTGCAGCCGGACGTGACGCGCCTGGGCGGGATCACCGAATACATCCAGGTCGCCGATCTGGCGCTTGCCCACCGGCTGCCGGTCGTACCGCATGCGGGGGAAATGAGCCAGGTGCACGTTCACATGAGCTATTGGCATCCGGCATCGACGATCCTTGAATACATTCCCTGGATCAAGGATCATTTCGAGGAACCCGCCCATGTGCGCGACGGCATCTTCCTGCGCCCGCAGCAGCCGGGTGCCAGCACGACGCCGCTCGCCGCAAGCTTCGAACGCTACGGAAAAAGCCTTGGCTGAGGGCAAGGCGGGGGGCGACCCCATTGCCGCAGGTCCGTCCGGGATTTAGCATCGACGGTGGAAACCTGTTTCCTCACAGAAAATCTCAGCCTGCCGCAGGGTAAGCCATGACATTCAGCACGAAATCCAGAGGCGTCTATGCCATTGCGACGACGCCGTTTCTGGAAGACGGGTCGATCGATTTCCACTCGGTCGACCGCCTCACCGACTTCTACCAAGACAGCGGCTGCAGCGGCATCACCATTCTCGGCATCATGGGTGAGGCGCCGAAGCTGGAGCCGGAGGAAAGCCGGGACATCATCAAGCGGGTTGTCGGGCGGGCCAAGGTGCCGGTTATCGTCGGCGTTTCGTCACCCGGCTTCGCCGCCATGCGCTCTCTCGCTCGCAGCGCCATGGACACTGGCGCGGCCGGCGTGATGATCGCGCCGACACCGACGCTGCGCACCGACGACCAGATCGTCGGCTATTTTGCCGGCGCTGTCGAAGCGGTCGGCGATGACGTGCCCTGGGTGCTGCAGGATTATCCACTGACGCTCAATGTGGTGATGTCGGCGGGTGTCATCGCCAAGGTCATCACCAGTCATCCGTCCTGCCTGATGCTGAAGCACGAGGACTGGCCGGGGTTGGAAAAAATCTCGCGGCTAAGGGCCATGCAGGCGTCCGGCGAACTGCGTGACGTCTCCATCCTGTGCGGCAATGGCGGGATGTTCCTGGATTTCGAACCCGAGCGCGGTGCCGACGGGGCAATGACGGGATACGGGTTCCCGGACATGCTGACCGAGCTGATGGCGCTGGCCGCTGCCGGCAGGCGTGACGAGGCGCATGACCTCTTCGACGCGCACCTGCCGCTGATCCGTTACGAGCAGCAACTCGGAGTAGGGCTTGCCGTGCGCAAGCATGTGCTGAAGCGGCGCGGCGTGATCGCCTGCGATGCGCAGCGAAAGCCAAGCCAGGCGCTTTCACAGGTTGCCCGCGCGGAGGTGGATTACCTGCTGCAGCGGCTCGGCCTGCACGACAGGCGCGCCGCCCTCTGATCTCAGATGGCGGACCCGGACGTTCCGGATCCGCATCGGCAGTGTTTTCGTGAGGGAGCTTTATCGTGCCGCCCAGTTGGCGCCGCGCCGGAAGATGGTGTTCATCTGCGGCACCTCGAATTCCTTGGCCACATGGCCGAGCGACGAATAGAAGACGCGCCCCTTGCCATATTTACGCTTCCAGACCACCGGCATCACGACGCCGTCGATCCAGTACGCGTGATCACCGGTAAAGGTGGTCGTGGCGAGGACCTCGTTCGAGGGGTCGACATGCATGTAGTACTGTTCCGACGTGTAGGGAAAATCGGTGATCCCCTCCATCAGCGGATCGTCCGGCCGT
Source organism: Hyphomicrobiales bacterium (assembly GCA_900469345.1). Lineage (GTDB taxonomy): Bacteria > Pseudomonadota > Alphaproteobacteria > Rhizobiales > Rhizobiaceae > Neorhizobium. The sequence goes on from UBWZ01000013.1 coordinate 158,569, forward strand.
GTCACGTTTACCGTGTAGTCGATGATGTTGCCGGGATGAGCCACCCACTGGCCGCCGATGATGAACTGGTAGTCGACGGACTCGCGGAAGGCATCGCCCGCGCCGCCGTGATATCCGGCAATGCCGACGCCGCTCTCGACGGCCGCCGCAAGGTTCTTCACCTCTTCCTTTTCGATCTTCGACATGGTGACGATCGGAACGATCAGGCTGAGGTCGTGGATGGAAGGGTCGGCAAAGGCTTCCGTGGAGTGTTCCAGATAGACCTTGAACCCATCCTCCTCAAGCATTGCCTTGATGATCTCGGCGCATTCCTGGGGTTCGTGGCCACTCCAGCCACCCCAGACGATCAGGGCTTCCCGCATTTGATTTCTCCTCAAGCTATTTGGCCAGCCGGCCGTCGATAAGTGAATCGGACAGCGGAGCCGGCCGTTCCGTGGTCGTGGTGATGGCGATGGTGCGCTCCTCCCTGGAGGCCGTCTCGAAGGCTTCCATCACCTCCAGCACATGCAAAGCAAGGTCGCCATTGGCGCGATGGGGGCGGCCGGAGCGGATGGCGTAAGCCATGTCGGCCACGCCGATCGATCGGAAGTTTCCCTCCGAATAGGGCGACGTCAGCGGCTTTTCCTCGAACTGGCCGCCCTTCTTCAAAAACTCGACCGGGCCACCGAAGCGGTTCGGGTCTGGCACGATCAGCGTGCCTTCCGTGCCGTAGACCTCCAGAGGCACGTGTTTGTGCCCGGCGACGTCGAAGCTCATGCCGATCTGCACCACGGCACCGTTGGCGAAGGCCATGACCCCGGCGACATGGGTCGGCACATACACGGGGATGCGGGCGCCGTTGCGCGGCTCGCTGGTGATGAGGCGTTCGCTGCGGGGCGTGACGGTGAAGCCGGCGACCTTTGCGACCGGCCCAAGCAGGTTGACGAGATCGGTGATGTAGTAGGGTCCCATGTCCAGCATCGGACCGCCGCCGACTTCGTAGTAGAAATCCGGATTCGGGTGCCAGCGCTCATGGCCGGGGCACATGAAGGTTGCCGTACCGCCGACCGGCTGTCCGATCACGCCCTGGTCGACCAGCCCGCGTGCCGTCTGGTGCCCGCCCCCGAAAAATGTGTCCGGGGCCGCGCCGATCCGCAGGTTTTTCGCCCCCGCGGCCTCGGCCAGCATCTTGCCTTCGGCGAAATTGATGCCGAGCGGCTTTTCGGAATAGGTGTGTTTTCCCGCCTCGAGCGCCTGCAGGGCGACAGCCACATGGGCCTTGGGGATGGTGAGGTTGAGGATGATCTGGATGTCGGGGTCCGCTAGCAGGGCGTCGATCGGCCGAGCCGTCAGGCCGAATTCGGAGGCTCTCGCCGCTGCGAGCTCGCTGTTCAGGTCTGCCAGCCCGCGAATATCCAGAATGGGAAAATCGGACGCCATTGCCTTGAGATAGGCGCCAGAAATATTGCCGCATCCGATGATGCCGATACCGACTTTTTCCATCATTTCCTCCCGATGGTATTGCTTGCTTTGTACTCAGACTGCCGGGCCCGTGGTGCTCCAGGGGGATTCGTACAGTTCGTAGAGCGCGACCGCTGCGGCACCTCTTGCCCAGAAGTCGTCGTTGGAATCGTCGAAGACGAGCTCGCTCACGCCCTGAAGAGAAGGCGGAATGGCCCGCGCATAGGCCTGCTGCAGGCTGTTGAGAAAAGGCTCGCCGAGCGCCAGGGTCGACCCCACGAGGATCACCCGCGGCGGCGCAAACAGCGTGACGATATTGGCAATCGTAAATCCGATCGTTTCCCCGGCCCGGCTGGCCGCGCGGATCAGTCGGCTGTCGTCGGCCGCGATCAAAGCCTGGGCGTGGACCATGCCGCGGCCGAGCCTGACGGCTTCGGCAAGCCGCCCATCAGCCTGCTGAACGCCGAGGATGGCGGCTTCCCCGGCCTGACTGGCGAGCCGCACGACACCCTCCTTGTTCATGCCGAGAACCAGGTCGCCGAGATTGTGGCTGAGCCCTCCGGCGCCGCGAAACAGCCGGTTGCTGTGCAATACGCCGAGCCCGAGCGTCTGCTCCAGCGACACGAGCACCATGTCCTCGAGATCGCGGGCGCGGCCGAACCAGTGATGGCCAAGCGTGATGGCCGTCGCATCGCTTTCGATGATCGTTCGCGTGTCAAGCCGCGCAGACATCTCGGCTGCAAAGTCCACATTGCTGTCGCGCAGGATCGGGCTGGAGCGAATATGGCCGCTGCGGTGTTCGATGACGCCCGGCAGGCCGAGGCAAACGCTGTGAACCTCCGTGAGCGAAAGTCCCGCATCGAGCACGCAGCGGCGCACCCCATCCTCGACGATGTCGGCAATCACGCTGATCGGCTGGCGGTCGATGCGGATCGGCAGGGCGAGGGTGGCGAGCACGTCGCCACAAAAATCGGTGACCACGAAGACAATGCGGTTCGCCGCGATCTTGGCGCCCACGACCCGCGCCGCGGCCGGATTGAGTTCGAGCATGACGCGCGGCCGGCCCCGCACGGTTTCGCTGCGGATGTCGCCCTCGTGGCGCGTCAGGATCAGCCCGTCGTCGAGAAGCGAGCCGGTGATCGCCGACACCGTGGTCGGCGACAGTTCGGTCTTTTCGGAAATCTGTACCCGCGAGATCGGACCGTATCGCCGTATCGTATCGAGAACGCTGAGGCGGTTCATGGCGCGCATGAGTTCTGGATCGGCGGTCTTCATGTGTCTGCGCGTCCACGTCTCGGTGCAGCATCGAATTAATTCGCGATGCAAAATAATGATGGCGAAGTTCTAGGTCGATTTTTCATGAAGGCGCAAGGAAAATTTGAAACGACTACGAAAACGCGCTGTCTCGGTGCTATCTGAGGCTCCGCTATTGACAGAACGCCTAAGCCTGTCGATTATTTAATACGGATAGGAAATTAAAGCTTTGGGAGGAGCGTCGATGTCCATCAGAATTTCCAAGTCATTTTCCGCCTCGGTGGCAGCTCTTGCCCTGATCGGCGGCTTTCTGTCGGCAGGCACAGCCGCTGCAGACAGCGTCATACGCTGGATGCATGTGGAGCAGGTGCCGACGACGATAGCGCTTTGGACGCAGATCGCCAAGGATTTCGAGAGCAAGCATCCGGGCGTCAAGATCGAGCTTCAATTCCTCGAAAACCAGGCGTTCAAGGCGAAGATGCCCACGCTCCTTCAATCGAACGACGCGCCCGCCATGTTCTACACCTGGGGCGGTGGCGTTCTGCAGGCGCAATCGGTGACCGGAGCTTTGCGGTCGATCGATCCGGCTCTCGACAGCAACGGCGGGGAATGGCGCAAGTCGCTCAATCCGTCCGCGGTCGAAGGGCTCTCCTTCGACGGCAAGGTCTGGGCCGCGCCGTTCAGAACCGGCGTCGTCGACTTCTATTACAACAAGGACCTGTTCAAGAAGGCCGGCGTCGACGCCTCGAAAATCGCCACCTGGGACGATCTGCTGGGCGCCGTGAAGACCTTGAAGCAGGCCGGCATCACGCCGATCGCCGGCGGCGGTCGCGACAAGTGGCCGTTGCATTTCTACTGGAGCTACCTGGCCATGCGCGAAGCAGGGCAGAAGGGCTTTGAGGATGCCAAAGCCGGGGAAAATGACGGCTTCAACGCCAAGCCCTTCATCAAGGCCGGTGAAGACCTGACTGCGCTCGGCAAGCTCGAGCCCTTCCAGAACGGCTATCTCGGCGCCACCTGGAATGACGCCTTGGCCGCCTTCGGCGACGGCCGCGCGGCGATGATCCTCAGCTTCGAAAACACCCCGGCGACGCAGGCGACCAATTCCACCAGCCGCAAGGGGCTGCCGGACGAGACGATAGGCCGCTTCCCCTTCCCGGTCGTGCAGGGCGGAGCCGGCGTGGCCACCGACAATCTCGGCGGTCTGAACGGATGGGCGGTCACCAAGAACGCACCTCCGGAAACGGAAGAATTCCTCCGTTACCTGGCAAGCCTCGACATCCAGAAGCAGCTCGCCAAGGATACCCAGATCATGCCGGTGGTCAAAGGTGCAAGCGAGGCGGTGTCTCGCCCTCTGCTGAAGGAGGTCGCGACCTCGCTGTCCAAGGAAACGTGGCATCAGAACTTTCTTGACCAGGATCTCGGCCCGAATGTCGGGGCGGTCGTCAACGACGTCAGCACCGAGATCGTCTCGGGCGGCGTCAATCCTGCCGACGCCGCGCAGCAGATCGAGGATGCCTATTCTCTCGAGCGCAAGTAGGCGCCTTGCCGGCGCTCCGCTCCAGAGGGCCAGGGCCCCGGGAGCGCCGGTTTCCCTGTTCCGGTCACCTGCATTCAGGGTGACCTTGAAAGGCTCGAAAGGAATTGAGCAACATGCTGATGTCCGTCAACGGCGCGGCGTCCGGTGGCGCGCAGGCGCTGCCACGGCGCCGAAAGCGTTCGCTGTCCCACAGCAAATGGCCGGTCCTCATCCTGTTTCTGCCGCCGGCTCTGCTGCTGTTTACCGTGCTCGTCATCCTGCCGATGGGCGAGGCCGGCTGGTATTCCTTCTACAACTGGAATGGCTACGGCACCCCCACCCAGTGGATCGGGCTGAAGAACTACCAGCTGATCTTCCGCAACGGTGCCTTTACCCAGGCGCTGATCAACAACGGCCTGATCGTTCTCGTCTCGGTTCTGGTGCAGATCCCGCTGGCGCTGTGGCTCGCCAGCATGGTGGCGAGCCGGATCAAGGGCGCGCTTTTCTTCCGGCTGATTTTCTTCCTTCCCTACGTGCTCGCGGATGTGGCCGCGGGCATGATCTGGCGGTTCGTCTATGACGGCGATTTCGGCCTGGTCGGCGGCATCGCCCATTTCTTTGGGGCGGATCCGCCATTCTGGCTGGCCGACCGTGATGTCGCCATGTACGCCATCCTCGGCGTTGTGGTCTGGAAGTATTTTGGCTTCCACATGATGCTGTTCATTGCCGGCCTTCAGGCGATCGACAAGAGCGTGCTCGAGGCAGCGGACATCGACGGCGCGACGGGCTTTCAGAAATTCCGGCTGGTGACGTTGCCGCTGCTGGGCTCGACCGTTCGCCTGTCGGTGTTCTTCGGCGTGGTCGGTTCGCTTCAGCTCTTCGATATGATCATGCCGCTCACCGGCGGTGGACCGTCCAACTCTACCCAGACCATGGTGACCTTCCTCTACAACTTCGGGGTGACCCGCATGCAGATCGGATTTGGCAGCGCTGTCGGCGTCGTGCTCTTCGTGTTCTGCGTGACGCTTGCCTTCAGCTACAAGCGGGTGTTCATGCGTCATGACTGATATTGCAACCTCTGCTCCCATCGATGCCGCCAGCGCACCGACGTCCGGTCAGCGACTGCGCACCGGCACGCAGATCTACATCTACGTCTCCCTGATCCTGGTGGCCGGGATCGTGATCGTGCCGCTGCTCAGTACAGCGCTCGGGGGCTTCAAGACGCTCGGCGAACTGCGGGGCAATCCGTTCGGCCTTCCCAGCGATTGGCAATGGTCGAACTACACGGATATCATCCTCAGCAAGCGATACTGGCTGCAGATGAGCAATTCGCTGATCATCGCGATGCTGACGGTGTTCCTGACGCTCGCGTTCGGGGCCATGGCGGCATTCTGCTTTGCGCATATCCGCTTCTTCGGGTCGAGCTACCTGCTCAACTACTTCCTGATCGGGCTGATGTTTCCGGCGGCGACCGCAATCCTGCCGCTCTACATCCGCATCCGCGACCTTGGGCTCATCGATACCTATTGGGGCGTCGTCCTGCCGCAGGTCGCGTTCGGCATGGGCATGAGCATCATGCTGTTCCGTAACTACTTCAGGAACCTGCCTCAGGAGTTGTTCGACGCTGCCTTCGTCGATGGCTGCGGCTACATGCGGTTCTTCTGGCATATCACGCTGCCGCTTTCGCGTCCGATCATCGCGACGGTCGGTATCATCTCCTTTGTCAGCAGCTGGAACAACTACATCGTGCCGCTGATCATGCTCAATTCGGAAAGCCGGTATCCCTGGCCGCTCGGCATCATGATCTACCGGGGTGAGTTCAGCACCGAATGGCAGCTGGTGCTGGCCTTCATCACGCTGACCATCCTGCCCACCATCATCGCCTTTTTCCTGGCACAGAAGCACATCATCGCGGGCCTGACGGCTGGCGCGGTGAAGTCCTGAGCCCAGATCCGGAGTAATTGCATGGCATCCGTCGAACTGAGACAGGTCCGCAAGGCCTACGGCGCCCTCGAAGTCATTCACGGCGTCTCGCTGAAGATCGAGGACGGGCAGTTCATCGCTCTCGTCGGGCCGTCCGGCTGTGGCAAGTCGACATTGCTGCGCATGATCGCCGGCCTCGAGGACATCAGCGGCGGCGACATCGTCATCGACAATGCCGTGGTCAACGACCTGACGCCGCGCGAGCGCAACATCGCCATGGTCTTCCAGTCCTACGCGCTTTACCCACATATGACGGTTGCCGAAAACATGGGCTTCAATCTTCGGCTTGCGGGTCTGGCGAAACCGGTGATTGCGGAACGCGTCAACGAAGCGGCGCGCATGCTCGACCTGGTGCCCTTGATGGACCGGAAGCCCGCGCAACTGTCGGGTGGGCAGCGGCAGCGCGTGGCGATGGGCCGCGCCATCGTGCGCGACCCGGCCGTATTCCTGTTCGACGAGCCTCTGTCCAACCTGGATGCGAAGCTGCGGGTGCAGATGCGTTCCGAGATCAAGACGCTGCATCAGAAGGTGGCCACCACATCGATCTACGTGACGCACGACCAGATCGAGGCGATGACCTTGGCAGATCGGATCGTGGTTCTGAACCAGGGCCGGGTGGAGCAGGAAGGCACGCCGATGGAACTCTACCGCAAGCCGGCCAACCTCTTCGTCGCAGCCTTTATCGGCTCGCCCGCTATGAACATCCTCGACGGCACGGTCGATGGCGAAGGCGGCGAGGCGGCCGCCCGTCTGGGTGACGGAACCGCCATCCGGATTGCGGCGGACCGCAAGGTGACGCGCGGCCAAGCCATCAAGATCGGGCTTCGCCCCGAGCATCTCAGCCCTGGTCAGGGCGGCACCACTCTGGCAGGTCAGACGCTTTTGGTGGAGCCGACTGGGGCGCAGACCCATGTGGTGTTCGATCTTGCCGGGCAGCCGGTCACCGCAATCGTCGACGGCGAATATCCGGCCCGCTACGGAGCCCGCTTCGAGGCCAATATTCCGGCCGATCAGGTCCATGTGTTCGACCGCGAAAGCGGCATGGCGCTCTAGCTTCGACTTTTGCTACGTCTGTTGCCGCGTGGCCGAGCCGAATGGTCGCCGCGCTGTTTTCACCTGGCAGATTCGCCCACGGGGCGGCTTTGATGGACTAGCGTGCGTCGGCGCCGGTCCATCCCGGCCGTCGGTTGCAATCATGGGGCCCGCCGCAGCGGACCGGCGTGCAGCGACTGGTCATCAATTCCTCCCTCAACCGGCCGGCCTTCCACATCCGAATATTTGTTCTTGTTGAATTTCATTCCATTGAGGAATATCGTTTATTTCTATTGGGGAAGATTACAACAGGTGTTTTCGTATGCTGGTCATCCTTGCTGACGATGTGACAGGCGCACTGGATGCGGCGGCGCCTTTTGCAGGTCGTGGCCTTGTTACCCGCGTGGCGCTCAATCCCGATGCGATCCGGCATGCCCTGAGTGAGCCGTTGGAGGTTCTTTCGATCAATCTCCATTGCCGCGAGATCTCGGCTGCCGATGCGCGGCAGGTCATGGAGCGGGCGATGTCCCTTCTTCCCGCCGGCGCCACCCTCTTCAAGAAGGTCGATTCCCGGCTGAAGGGAAATATCGCCGCAGAACTCAAGGCCATTCCTTTTCGCAGGGCGCTGGTGGCGCCTGCCATTCCGGCGTTTGGCAGGGTGGTCAGGGCAGGGAACGTGGAGGGGTTCGGGGTCGACAGGCCAATCTCGGTCATGCACGCACTCGACGATGCCGAAGATCGGTATTTGGTACCCGACACGCTGAGTGATGAAGACATGCAGCAGGCGCTCGAGAAGGCACAGGCGGACGGTGTCGACCTGCTGGTGGGCGCGCGGGGTCTTGCCGAAGCACTGGCACGGTCGATGACCGGCATTGCCGAAGCCCGCCCGGCACCGATACCCGAGGGCAAGGCGCTGTTCGTCATAGGGTCGAGAGATCCCATCACGCTTGCGCAGGTTCAGGGTTTGCGGCAGGCAGCGGGGATCGATTACAAGGGGGCGCCGGACGGGAAGGTGGACGCGGAACCGCCGGGCAATGGACGCATAACGCTTGTACAGGCGCTGCCCGGGCAGGGCGAGAGCTCGCCGCACGCGGTTGCGCATCGGCTGGCGGACGGAGTTGTCCCGCTGCTGACGAATGCTGCCCGCATCTGGCTGCTGTCGGGCGGCGCAACGGCGGATGCGGTCTTGTCCAAGGCGGGCATCGGCGAGCTCACGCTGAAAGGCGAATGCATGCCGGGTTTGGGTGTAGCCGAAGCGGCGGGTCATTGTATTATCGCCAAGTCGGGCGGCTTCGGGCAGCCCGAGACGCTGCGGGAGATTGCAGCAGGGATGATGGGGGCGGGCTGAGATGGGACTGGTCACCGGAACGGCACGCAAGGCGCTGCCTGACATCGTCTTCGAACGAATGCATCGGGCGATCAAGTCCGGCGCCTACAAGCCGGACGAGCGTCTGCCGACCGAGCATGAGCTTGCCGCCGAATTCGAGGTGTCTCGCCCGGTGATCCGGGAGGCGCTGAGGCGCCTGCGCGAACAGGGGCTGATCTACTCGCGGCGCGGCGCCGGAAGCTTTGTGCGCGCGCTCGGTCTTCGCGAACCGCTCGGCTTCGGCCAGCTGGAAAACGTCGCGGACCTCCTCAGCTGCTACGAGTTTCGGCTGACGCTGGAGCCGGCCGCTGCGGCGGCCGCCGCCTCCCGCCACACCGACGCTACTCTGGCAGCCATCCGCCAGGCGCTTGAGCTCCTGCGCGATGCCACCAACAGGCAGTCGCACCGCGAGGATGCCGACTACCAGTTCCATCTCGCCATCGCGCGGGCGGCCAACAACAGCTATTTCTCAACTGCCATGGAAGCTCTGAAGGACCATATTTCCGCCGGCATGAAGTTTCACGGCATATCCGTCAAACGCGAGGCCTCCGGCCTGTCGCGCGTTTTCGGCGAGCATGAGGCAATCGCCGGCGCGATAGCAGCCGGTGACGGGCCGTTCGCCCGTCAGCTAATGCAGGCGCATCTGGAGGGCTCCCGCGAACGGCTATTCCAGACCTCGCAACGGGACTGACCGGCGCCAGGGCCAGGCGCCGGTCCAAAAAGATTGCCGCTGCCTGCTAGTAGGCGGCGCGGTAGATACCGAGAACGTCTTCGACGCTCATGTCCACCGGGTTGTTGTCCATCAGTCGGCGGATGGCATGGGCGTCGGTCGCATAGCGGGAGAGATCCTCTTCCTTGGCCCCATGGGCTGCGAGCGCCATTTCGACGCCAAGGTCGAGACAGAACGCCTTTGCCACCTCGCCGACATCACCTGGTGATGAGACACGGCTTGCGCCGAGCGCGCGCGCGACTTCCGCGGTCTTGTCCGCAGCCGCCGGCTGGTTGAAGGCGAGCACATGGGGAAAAATGATCGCGTTCGCCAGCCCGTGCGGCAGGTGCAGCAGGGTGCCAAGCGGATAGGCGATGGCATGCCCGGCAGCCGTGTTGACCGGGCCGAGGCAGATCCCGCCATAGTACGACGCCAGCATCAGGCCTTCGCGCGCTTCGGTATCAGCGCCGTCGTTGACCGCTCGCGCCAGATATTTGCCGACGAGGCGAAAACCCATGCGGGCAAAATCGTCGATCATCGGGTGGGCGCGCCGGTTGGTGAAAGCCTCGACGCAATGCGCCATGGCGTCGATGCCGGTCGCCGCGGTCACGGCCGGCGGCACCGAATAGGTGAGCTCGGGATCGAGAACCGCAAGATCGGCAATCAGGTGCGGGCTCTCGACAGCGATCTTGGCGCCCTTGACCGGATCGGTGATCAGCGAGCGGATGCCCGCTTCCGAGCCGGTTCCGGCGGTTGTCGCCACCTGCACGAGCCGCGTGTTGCGGCCGTTGACGCGGTTCGGTCCGGCGGCATCCGACAGCGTCTGCTCGCCATCCCACAGGGCCGCGACCAGTTTGGCGACGTCCATCACCGATCCGCCACCGAGCCCGACGATCAGATCCGGTTTGGCCTGGTGCGCTGCCGCAAGCGCGGCGTCCAGCGTACCGATATCCGGTTCACCGGGAATGGCGTCGAAGACCGACACGCGCCCGGACAATGTCAGGCGCTCGACAAAGCCTGCCGTAATCGGCGTCGCGATGACCAGTACCGACGTGGTTTCCCCGGCCCAGGCGCCGACTTCTCTGATCATTCCGGCGCCGACTGCCAGGCGGCGCGGCTGATGGATGGTGATGGGTGCAGCAGCCATGGTGGTCATCCCTTCTTGCCGCCGGCCACGAGCTTGCGCGCGTAGGCGATGGCGGAATTCATGTTGCCGTGGTTGGCGATGCCCTTGCCCGCAATATCGAAGGCGGTGCCGTGGTCGACGGAAGTGCGGTCGATCGGCAGGTCGACGGAGACATTGACGGCGGTGTCGAAGGCCACAAGCTTGATCGGAATGTGTCCCTGGTCGTGATACTGGGCGACGACCAGATCGAAGGCGCCCGTATAGGCCCTGTGGAACACCGTATCGGCGGAGATCGGCCCCTGGACGTCGATGCCTTCGGCGCGGGCGGCCGCAACGGCTGGCGCAATCTGGTCGTCGTCTTCCGTTCCGAACAGGCCGTTTTCGCCGCAATGGGGATTGATGCCGGCAACTGCGATGCGTGGCCGCGCATAGCCGACCCGCTTCAAATGGGCGTCGCCCGCCCGGATCGTGGCCAGCACACGTTCGGTGGTGGCTCGCCGGATCGCTTCCTGCAGCGACACGTGCGTCGAGACGTGGATCACCTTCAGTCTCTCCGAAGCCAGCAGCATGTAGGCGGCGGTGGAGCCGGTAAGGCTGCGCAGCATGCCCGTGTGGCCGTCATAGTGATGGCCGGCCATGTTCAGCGCTTCTTTGTTGATTGGGGCTGTGACGATGCAGCCGATCGTTCCGGACTCGGAATCCCTCACCGCCTTTTCGATGAAGCGGAAAGCTGCATCGCCGGCCACCGCCGACAGCTGACCCCAGGCCAGCGGCGCACCTTCGATCGGCAGGTCGACGACATAGGGACGAAGATCGAGATCTAGGCCGAGCGCGGTCCGCGCCGCCTCAAGCGTTGCTAGATTGCCGTAGATCCGCGTGGCGCTTCGGTCCTGCTCGTTCATTTCTGCCAGCGCCCGGACGGTGATCTCGGGGCCGACGCCGCAGGGATCGCCCATGGTAATGCCGATGGTCGTGCTCATTGCTCAGTCCTCTCTGCCGGGGCCGCCCAGCCGGGCGCAAGGCATACGTATTTGATCGCTCGCCGATGATAGGTATAGGCGATGTGAAGCCGGCCGTCCGGGTCCTCCAGAAGCCAGGGATAAGACATTTCCAGGTTCCGGCCGTCGGTGGAATCGTTCGACAGGCAGGTGCCAGGGCCGTCCTCGACGACAACCCGTTCGGGAAACGTCCGCCCCCCATCCGCCGACAGGCAGACAGCGACGGGTGCGCGCGGCACGCCCCAGACCGGCACGCAGCCGCCGGAAGGATCGGCATCCGGGCGCGCGTCCTCTTCACCGAGTTCGTCGTAGAGCGAGGCGCGCCGGTCGCTCGACTGCGCGGCGTTGACGGGGTTGCAAATGATGGCGACGCGCCCATCCGCAAGGCGGATGGCGGCGATCGAGGAGTTGTTGTTCGGAAGACCGGTCGCCTCCGGCGTGCTCCAGCTGCGCCCTCCGTCCTGGCTTTCCGTCCTGTAGACCTGATCGGCCTGCCGACGACGGAAGAAAGCTGCAGTTTGCTGGCCCCCGAGGCTGACGGGGCTCATGTGGACGCAGCCCGTCGAACTGTCGAGTTCCTCCAGTCGCCAGGTCTCGCCGGCATCCTCCGAGATGCCGAGAGCTGCATAGTCGTGGCTGCCGTTCCATTTCTGGCCGGGTCGTTGCAGACAGCGAAAGATCGGCAGCAACCAGGCGCCGTCGTCGCGAACGGTCAGCGGCGCGCGCACGAAGCAGCCGCGAGGCAGATCGAGATAGCGGCCCTCTAGAGATGACAAAGCGGTGGGGTCCTGCACGTCGCGGATCACCTGCGCCATGCGGATACGGCATTCGTCCTGGTTGCCGGATGGTTGGGACGTATGGAACAGCCAAAGCCGGCCATCCGGCGCCGCGAACAGCACGGGGTTCTGCTCGGAATGCGCGGGATCGTCGCTCAACCGCTGAGCCGGACCCCACTGGCTCGATCCGGGTGTGAGAACGGAAGCGAAAATAGAGATATCCGACTTTCCCTCCAGCGTTCCTCCGAACCAGGCGCAGATAAGCGTGCCGTCCTCCAGGCGGTGAAGGAAGCTCGCGTGGTTCTGTATCATCGGGGAATGCAGCAGGGCCTCGCTCCGTCCATCGCTGGTGGACCGCACGGCGCCCGTCATGGCGCGGGCAATCTCCTCTGGTGTCATACCTGTCTCCTCTTTCGCGTCAGGATCGACATAATGAGCAAGTTGTCAAGTTTCTCGATTGGAAGATAAGCGCAGTTACGTCGCAGAATGTTATCTAAATATCTGATAATCATGGGTAATAAGAAACTCACATTTTTCGATATAGCGCTTAACGGAAATTAATTTGACAAACTGGGTGGAAAGTCCGATGGTCTGGACCAGCTTAACAAGGGCTGGCCGGGGGCCGAGGAGCGCCGGGAGCCGTGGTATTTGCTTGTGGATCTTGGCTGGGCAGCGATCGCTGGCATCCCAGCCTGCGTGTCCGCGGCAGAATTCGTTTCACTGGGAGGAGGACGATATGAAGAAGACAATGCTCATCGGCGCCATGATGGCGGCTTCTCTGGCCGCCGGGATGTCGCCGGCAATGGCGGGCTCGGGCCCGGTCAAGATCGTGCTTGCGGAGGAGGCCGATCTTCTCGAGCCTTGCATGGCGACCCGCTCGAACATCGGCCGCATCATCATGGAGAACGTCAGCGAGACGCTGACGGAACTGGACGTGCGCGGCAAGAAGGGCGTCATGCCTCGGCTGGCTGAGAAGTGGGAGCAGACGGCCGACGGCAGCTGGCGCTTCCACCTGCGCCAGGGCGTCAAGTTCTCCAACGGCACGACCTTCGATGCCAAGGACGTCAAGCACAGTTTCGAGCGCATTTTCAGCGACAAGAACATCTGTGAATCGCGCCGCTATTTCGGCGGCATGAAGATCGACACCAAGGTGGTCGACGACAACACGATCGATTTCAAGGTGGATCCGGCCCAGCCGATCCTGCCGCTGCTGATGTCGCTGGTGACCATCGTGCCCGAAGAAACGCCGATGGAATTCATTCGCGAGCCGGTTGGCACCGGCCCCTTCAAGCTCACCAACTGGACGCCGGGACAGCAGATCGTGCTTGATGCCCGCAGCGACTATTGGGGAGAAAAGCCTCAGGTTACCAAGGCAACCTATCTGTTCCGCGCCGACCCCGCCGTTCGGGCCGCCATGGTGCAGACCGGCGAGGCGGATCTCTCGCCTTCGATCTCGCAGCTCGATGCGACCAATACGAAGACCGATTTCTCTTATCTCGACAGCGAAACCGTCTATCTCCGGATCGACCACAACATTGCGCCTCTCAACGACGTCCGTGTTCGCAAGGCCCTGAACCTTGCCATCGACCGTCAGGCGTTTGTCGGCTCGCTGGTGCCGGATGGCGCCGTGCTTGCGACGGCGCTCGTTCCGCCGACAACGCTGGGTTGGAACCCCGACGTCAAGGTGTTCCCGTTCGATCCCGACGGCGCCAAGAAGCTCCTGGAGCAGGCCAAGGCAGACGGCGTTCCGGTCGAAACCCCGATCACCATCATCGCCCGCACCGCGAACTTCCCCAATGTCACCGAGATCATGGAAGCCATCCAGGCCCAGCTCCAGGACGTCGGCTTCAAGGTTGACCTGAAGTTCGTCGAGGTGGCGGAGCACGAAGGCTACTATTCCAAGCCGTTCAAGGAAGGCCGAGGACCGATCCTGGTTGCCGCCTCGCACGACAACTCCAAGGGCGATCCGTCCTTCACCATGTTCTTCAAGTACGACTCGAAGGGCACCCAGTCCGGCTTCTCGGATCCCAAGGTGGATGATCTGATCCAGCGCGCAACCGCTGCCGTCGGTGACGAACGCGCCAAGCTCTGGTCGCAGCTGATCGCCTATCTCCACGACGATGTGGTCGCCGATGTGCTGCTCTTCCACATGGTCGGCTTCTCACGGGTATCCGAACGCCTGGACTTCAAGCCGACCATCGCAACCAACTCGATGCTGCAGCTCTCAGAGATCGGCATAAAGTAACGATCGCTGACGCTGCGGTCCCGGGCGGCGGATGACCCGCCGCCCTATCGACGTGAGGATGACATGCTCAGTTTCATTCGAAAGCGCTCGCTCTCGAGTCTCATCTCGCTGATCGGACTGGTCGTTCTGGTCTTCTTCCTGTCCAGACTGACCGGCGATCCGGCAGCCCTGTTTCTGCCGGTCGAAGCCTCTGCCGAAATGAAGCAGCAGTTCCGGGAGCTCCACGGCCTCAACGACCCGCTACTCGTCCAGTTCGGCCGCTACGTGGGCAATGTGGTAACCGGCGATCTGGGCGAGTCGTTGCGCAAGGCGCGGCCGGCGCTCGGCGTCGTGCTGGAGGCCTTTACCTGGACCCTGTGGCTCGCGGCTATCACCATGTCTCTGGTGACGGTCTGTGCCATCGTGGTCGGTTCGCTCGCCGCGTTCCGGTCCGGCGGTTTCTTCGATCGGTTCTCGTCGATGATCTCGCTGATCGGCGCCTCTGTTCCGGATTTCTGGCTGGCGATCGTTGCGATCGTCGTCTTCTCCATCCAGCTCGCCTGGCTGCCGACCTCGGGCACCGGCTCCGTCCTTCACTGGATCCTGCCGATCGGCGTGCTGTTCGTGCGCCCGTTCGGGATCATCGTACAGGTGGTCCGTGGCTCGATGATCGGAGCACTGTCTTCGGCCTACGTAAAGACGGCGCGTGCCAAGGGCGTCAAGGCTGGCCCGATCATCTTCGTCCATGCGCTGCGCAATGCCATGCTTCCGGTCGTCACCGTGCTTGGCGACCAGGCCGCGAGCCTCCTCAACGGCGCCGTCATCGTCGAGACGATCTTCGGCTTTCCCGGCGTCGGCAAGCTGATGATCGATTCGATCTTGCAGCGTGACTTCAACGTGGTTCTGGCGGCAATCCTTGTGACCGCAATCGCCATTTTTCTCATGAACGTGCTGATCGACCTGGCTTACGCCCTGCTCGATCCACGCATCAGACACTAGGGAGAGACCATTGAGCCTTTCCAGCACCGATCCGGCGCTCGTCCCCGAGCGATCCTTTGCAAGACGGGCATTCAGCATGCTCTGGGCTGACAAGTTTGCCTTTGTCGCAGCCGTCTTCCTTCTCGTCGTCATCGTGCTCGCGCTGATCGGCCCGCACTGGCTCGCAGACCTTGCCGGCAAGCAGAACCTTCGCGGCCGCAATCTCCCGCCCTTCGACTGGACCCGTGAGTGGGTCTACTGGCTGGGCGCAGATGCGCTTGGCCGTCCGCTGCTCGCCCGCATCATCGTTGCGTCCCAGAATACGTTGATGGTTGCCGCCGGTGCCGTCGCCCTGTCCGCGGTCGTCGGCACGTTTCTTGGCCTGATCGCCGGCTTTTCGGGGCCGCGCGTGAGCCAGGTGATCATGCGGCTTGCAGACGTGATCATGTCGTTTCCGTCGCTGCTGATCGCCGTGATCGTGCTCTATCTTCTCGGCTCGTCGATCCTCAACCTGGTCGCCGTGCTCGCGATCACCCGCATTCCGGTCTACCTGCGCACGACGCGGGCGGAGGTGCTGGAAATCCGCGAGCGCATGTTCGTTCAGGCGGCGCGGGTGATGGGTGCGTCGGGCCGACGCATTCTCTTCCGGCACATTCTGCCCGTCGTTCTGCCGACGCTGACAACGCTCGCAACGCTCGATTTCGCCTATGTCATGCTGGCCGAAAGCGCCTTGTCGTTTCTTGGCATCGGCATCCAGCCGCCGGAGATCACCTGGGGCCTGATGATTTCCCAGGGGCGCCAATATCTCACCAATGCCTGGTGGCTGTCCTTCTGGCCTGGCCTTGCCATCATCCTTACCACTTTGTCGCTCAACCTCCTGTCCAACTGGATGCGCATCGCGCTCGATCCGGTGCAGCGCTGGCGGCTGGAAATGAAGGGCCGCAAGAATGGCTGATCATTTACTCGAAGTTCGCAATCTGTCGGTGGACTTCTTCACCGCCGCAGGCGTCGTCAATGCAGTGCGTGGAATTTCCTACCATCTCGATCGCGGTGAGACGCTGGCGATCCTGGGCGAGAGCGGCTCGGGGAAATCCGTGTCCTCCGCGGCGATCATGAACCTGATCGACATGCCGCCCGGCCGCATCAGCTCCGGAGAAATCCTGCTCGAAGGCCGGGACTTGCTGACCATGGCCGCCGACGAGCGGCGCGAGGTCAATGGTCGGCGGATCGCCATGATCTTCCAGGATCCGCTCAGCCACCTCAATCCGGTCTATACTGTCGGATGGCAGATCCGCGAGGCGATGACGACGCATGGCATGGCGCAGGCGCAAGCCGAGGCGGAAGCGCTGCGCCTGCTCGGGCGCGTCGGACTGCCGGAGCCCGAAAACGCGATGGGCAAATATCCGCATGAATTTTCGGGCGGACAGCGGCAGCGCGTGATGATTGCCATGGCGCTTGCGCTGCGGCCCGACCTGTTGATCGCCGACGAACCGACAACTGCACTCGACGTGACGGTTCAGGCGGAAGTTCTCGGCCTCTTGAAGGAACTTCAGCGCGAGACCGGCATGGGCGTGTTGATCATCACCCATGACCTCGGCGTGGTCGCGGAGATCGCCGACCGGGTCGTGGTGATGGAAAAGGGCGTTTTGGTCGAATCCGGCAGCGTTCGCGACGTCTACAAGAACCCGACCCATCCCTATACCAGGAAGCTGATCGCTGCCGCACCCGGCAAGGGTGACATGCATCGCCCGGTGGAAAAGGCGGAACCGCTTCTCGTTGTGCGTGACGTGCGCAAGCGTTTCGGCGCCTTCGAGGCGCTGAAGGGCGTGTCCTTCGATCTGGCTGCGGGCGAGACGCTGGCAATCGTCGGCGAAAGCGGGTCCGGAAAATCGACGCTGGCGCGCATGCTGCTGAGGCTCGACGAACCGGATGCCGGCACCGCGCACTGGAAGGGGAGGGACCTTTTCAAGCTGTCGCCGGCCGAACTCTACAAGCTGCGCCGGGAGCTGCAAATGGTCTTCCAGGATCCGACGCAGTCGCTTAACCCGCGGATGACCGTCTATCAGCTGATCTCCGAAGCCTGGGCCATCCACCCGGACATTCTGCCCAAGGCGAAGTGGCGCGAACGCGTGGCCGAACTTCTCGTTCAGGTCGGTCTTTCCGCGGACTTGATGGGCCGTTATCCGCACCAGTTTTCCGGCGGCCAGCGGCAGCGCATCGCTATCGCTCGAGCGCTCGCGCTCGAGCCGCGGCTGATCGTCTGCGACGAGGCAGTATCGGCTCTCGATGTTTCCGTTCAGGCCCAGGTGATCCGGCTTCTTGACCAGCTGCGGCGCGACATGGGCATTTCCTTCATCTTCATTGCCCACGACCTGCCGGTGGTGCGTGATTTCGCCGACTACGTGATGGTGATGCGCAAGGGCGAAGTGGTCGAGATGGGGACGGTAACCCAGGTCTTCGATACGCCGCGCGAGGCCTATACCCGCGCCCTCTTTGCAGCCAGCCTCGACCCGGATCCGGACGTCCAGGCCGCGCACCGCGCCGCTCGCCTGGAACGCGCTTCCTGAGCCGCCCCAAATTCAATCGGAGTACCTGCCATGACCAAGTCCGCCTTCGTCGCCCTCGTTACCTGCTTCAACGAGGACGAGACGATCAACTTCGAGGCGACGCGCGCCCAGGTCCGCCGTCAGGTTGCCGCCGGCAACAACATCATGTGCGCGGGAACCAACGGCGATTTCACCGCGCTTACCTATGATGAGAAGATCCGGCTAACCGAAGAAGTGGTCGACGAGGTGGGCGGCAAGGCGAAAGTCATCGTGAACGCCGGCATGCCCGCCACCTTCGAGACCATCAAGCTTGCCCGCGAATTCGACCGCATCGGGGTGGACGGGATCGCGGTCATCACGCCTTTCTTCATCGCCTGCACTCAGGACGGACTGGTCCGCCATTTCTCGGCAGTGGCCGATGCGGTTAAGACGCCGGTCTATCTTTACGACATTCCCGCACGCACCCAGAACCACATCGAACCGGAGACCGCGGCACGGCTTGCCAAGCATGGCAACATCGCCGGCATCAAGGATTCCGGCGGCGCACAGTCGACACTGGAAGCCTATCTTCAGGTCTCGAAGGAAAATCCCGGCTTCGAGGTCTATTCCGGGCCGGACCATCTGGTCCTCTGGGCGCTGCAGAACGGCGCTGCCGGCTGCATCTCCGGTCTTGGCAACGCCATGCCGGACGTGCTTGCAGGCCTGATCAAAGCGTTCAACGCAGGCGACATTGCGGAGGCCGAACGGCAGCAGGAACGCTTTACCGCATTTCGCGTCGACCTTTACGCGCTGGGTTTCGCGCCTGCCATGGTCAAGCGCGCGCTCTATCTTCAGGATGCCTCGGTTGGCGCCAGCCGCCAGCCGGCTCTGCTGCCGAATGATCAGCAGGACGAAGAGATCCGGGCAATCCTGCGCAAACATCAGCTGGCTTAAGGCAACGGCCAAGCCTTTGCGAGGCTTCATTGCAGAGCTGGTGCTTCGGCTCAGCCTTGCGCCGCTCGCCGGTCTAAGCGCATGATGAGCGGCGGGCGCGGTCGCAGTGTCACCTTCATGACCGGCTTGGGCGGTGCGGTGCCGCGATCGGTCAGTCGATACGTCTGGAGCAGCACCGCCAGAACCGCGACAGCCTCCATCAGGGCGAAGGCATTGCCGATACAGACGCGCGGCCCCGCACCGAAGGGCATGTAGGCATAGCGGTGGCGGGCGCGCGCCGGCTCCGGATCAAAGCGCGTCGGATCGAACCGCTCCGGCTCGGGCCAGAGTTCGGCGCGGTGGTGCACGGCGTAGATCGGAATGAAGAACACCGTCCCGGCCGGGATCAGGTAACGATCCAAGGTGAAAGCGTTCGTTGCTGTCCGCGTGATGATCGGCGCCGGGGGAAAGAGCCGCATCGCCTCCGAAAACACCTGCTTCAGATAGGTGAGCTTTGCAACGTGGTCGGGTCTGACCGGCTCGCCGCCGGTGACGCGCCCGATCTCTTCCATCACCTTCTCCTCCTCGGCAGGATGAAGTGCGAGAAGATGAAACGTCCAGGCGAGGCCGAGTGCGGTTGTCTCGTGGCCGGCGGTGATGAACGTCATCAGATTGTCGACGATCTCGTCGTCAGTCATGGTCCGGCCGGTTTCCGGATCGGATGCGCTCAGCAGCATGGAGACGAGATCGTGGTTTTCCTCTCCCGAGCGCCGGCGCGCGGCAATGACCGCCGCAAGGCTTGAACGGAGGAAGGTGACGGCAGCGCGGGCTTTTGAACGTCCGGGAAAGGGGACCCAGTCGGGTGCGCCGATCGTGCTCAGCGCAAAGGTCCAGCCGCTTGGATCGAGATAATCGGAAATGCTCTTTTCCACCCTGGCGACGTCGATGCCGTGACCTCCGGACAGCATCGTCTGGACGATGATGTCGAAGGTCGTGCGCATCATCTCATGGCCGATATCAAGCGGCGTCCCGGCCTGCCGCAGCCAGCGGTCTTTCGTCTCTTCCGCAGCCGTAATCATCGCGGGTAGGAGGTCCAGGAGCTTGTCGTGCCTGAATGCCGAAGCGACGGACTGTCGCTGCCATTTCCAATGCTGACCATCCGCCGTCAGCAGCCCTTCGCCAAGCGCCGGGCCGAGCATCCGCCTCACCTGATCGCCCTTGGTCAGCTTGTCGGCGTTCTTGACGAGCGTTTCGTGGATCAGGGTCGGGTCGCTGAGATAGACTTTCAGGTTTCCCATCTGCCGGGTGAACACGACAGGCTCCTTGAAGACCGCCGGGGGCAGGGCGTCCAAGGGGTTGTCGATCATCGTCACCAAGGCTCTGGCGGTCGAGTGATTGGTCAGGGGGTAGGCCGACGACCCACCGGTGCGGGCATCCATCAGGAGTTCCTTTGATGACAGGAAAGGGCAGTGCGTCGTGAAAGACCCACGTTTTCATGGCACAAAAGAGGCCGATGGCAAGATCAGTCGACGAAGTCGACCATCACGCCCGGCTTCACCATCCGCCCCAGTTCCTCCACGTCCCAGTTGGTCAGCCGCACGCAGCCATGCGACCCGGACTTGTCGATCAAGGAAGGTTCCGGCGTTCCGTGGATCCCATAGGTCGGTTCCGACAGGTCGATCCAGACGGTTCCGACCGGATTGTTCGGGCCACTCGGCAGCGTCAGCTTTCCTTTGTTCTTGCCCTGCTGGAAATTGATCTTCGGATTGTATTCATAGACCGGCATGCGCGCGACGCCATTGACCTTATGGGTGCCCGAAGGAGACGGCATCTCCTCGCTCCCGATCGTTGCCGGATAGACCGCAAGGATCGTGCCGTCCTCGGCAAAGGCGAACACTTGTCCGGTCTTCTTGCGGGCTTCGATCTTCTTGACGCGGCCATCCTTTGCCGGGCCGGGATCGGTGACCTGGATCGTTTCGCCGGGCTTGAAGCCGGCCCCCGGGTTGACAGCCTTGAGGAGGTCCATGTCCATGTGGAAGCGCTCGCCAAGCTTTTCCACCATGCTGGTAAAGCCTAGATGCTTCATCTTGGCCTGCTTTGCATAGTCCTGCGGTATGCTTTCGACGAGGTCTTCGGCATCCTTCTCTGAGATCACATAGGGCTTCATCACAGGCAGGTCGGACTGAAGGCGCGCAAGCACGTCCGGGTCGGGTTTCCCATCGACCGGGAGATGCTGCATGGCCTCGAACCCGGCAATCGCCTTGGTGACATTCTCGCCATAGAAGCCGTCGATGACCCCTGGCGAGGCCCCCGCGCGGTCAAGCAGGACCTGCAGATGGACGATGGCCGGGTCTGATGTTTCGCCGGCCTCCGCGGGCCGGTCCGTGGGAACTGAGGCGACCGTTGCGGCATTGATCGCGTCGGCTGTAGGCCCCTGGGTCGGGGCCTGCGCAAATGCGGAACTGGACAAGACGAGGGTAGCGGAAGCGGCAAGCAGGATCATGTTTTTCATAATGCACCAAAGCCGCATCAACTGCCTTCAGTTCCACGATCGCCGAGGGAATTATCAAGCCTCAGACCTATGGCCGGCCGCCGGTCGCGAGCCCCGAACTAGCTGATCCGCATGGCGCCCGGTCCCGGCGTGGCGCCAGGCGGTACTTTTCCGAGAATGATCATGCCCAAGACTTCATCCTTGGTCACATCCTCTGTTCGCGCATGGCCCACGACCTTGCCGTTCTTCATCACGAAAACCCGGTCTGCGAGATCGAAGACGTCATGGATATCGTGGCTGATCAGGAAGATGCCGATGCCGTCCTGCTTCAACTGCTTGATCAGGTCGCCGACCTGCGCCGTCTCCTGCGGTCCGAGCGCTGCGGTCGGTTCGTCCATGATCAGGATACGCGCATCGAAGAGGATGGCGCGCGCGATCGCGACCGACTGTCGCTGGCCGCCCGAAAGCGCCTTCACTGGTTCCTTGAACCGCTTGAAGTTGGGGTTGAGGCGCCCCATCACCTTGCGGGTGTTGGCTTCCATGGCGACGTCATCGAGCGTGCCCCATTTCGTCTGCAACTCGCGGCCGAGGTAGAGGTTGGCGGCGGCGTCGACATTGTCGGCGACGGCAAGCGTCTGGTAGATGGTCTCGATGCCGTACTTTTTGGCGTCGCGCGGTGTGCGGATGTCGGCCGTCTCGCCGTTGATCAGGATGTCGCCTTCATCGCGCCGGTAGGCGCCTGAAAGGACCTTGATCAGCGTCGACTTGCCGGCGCCGTTATGACCGAGCAGTGCGACGACTTCGCCGGGATAGAGGTCGACTGAAGCATTTTCTACCGCGTGGATCCCGCCGAAGGAGATGGAAATATTCTTCATTTCCACGAGCGGATTGGTTTGGTCCGTCACGATGGGAACTCCTGTTATTTCGAGCGGGCGCGGTAGACGGTGTCGAGCCAGACGGCCACAACGAGCACAGCCCCAACCACGATGCGCTGGAATGGTGTATCGATGCCCAAGAGCACCATGCCGGACTGCAGCGACTGCATGACGAGTGCGCCAAGCATGGCGCCGGCGATCGAACCGATGCCGCCCGCAAGCGAGGTGCCGCCGATCACGGCTGCTGCGATGGTATAGAGTTCATCGAGTTCGCCCTGCGCATTGGTCGCCGCGTTGAGGCGGGCGGTGGAAATGGCGGCGGCGATGGCGCAGAGCACGCCCATCAGCGCAAAGATCTTGACGGTGACCCAGCGGGTCTTGATGCCGGCGAGTTCGGCCGCCTCCGGGTTGCCGCCGATCGCAAAGACGTAGCGGCCGAAGCGCAGCCGGGTGGCGATGAAGGTCATCACGATACCGGCGGCGATCGCCATCAGCACGGGCACGGCAATGCCCTGGGAGATGAGCAGCCCGCCTTCCGGCCAGGCGATATTGTTCGCTTCGGCATAGCGGCGCGCGATGTTGACCGGCCAGAAATAGTTGTTGGCGATCATCACCGCGCCGAGCACGACGACGCATCCCAGCCCGACCAGCACGTACTCCGCCCAGATCGGCCGTCGCGGAAAATGGAAGCGCTTGCGCTGGTGGCGGGCATTGACGATCGCTACGGCAATGGCAAGGCAGGCAATGATGCCCACGACCCAGCTCCAGGTCGCGCCGATGGACCCTTCGGTCCCACCACCCATCAGCCGGAAGTTGACATCCATCGGCGCGACCGTCTGGCCGCTAGTCACAAACCAGGTGGCGCCGCGCCAGATGAGCAGGCCACCCAGGGTGACGATGAAGGACGGGACGCCGAGAAAGGCGATGATCAGGCCGTGCAGCGTGCCGATCAGTCCGCCGATTAGCAGTCCGCAGGCAAGTGCGATGATCCAGATCGCGGGATGGTCGAAGCCAAGCAGTTCAGGCAGCATGCGCGCCTGGAGCACGCCCATCACCATGCCGGTGAAGCCGAGGATCGAGCCGACCGACAGGTCGATGTTGCGGGTGACAATGACGAGGACCATGCCTGTTGCCATGACCGCGACCGACGCCGTCTGAACGGAGAGGTTCCAGAGGTTGCGCGGTGTCAGGAAAAGGCCGCCGGTCAGGATGTGAAAGCCAACCCAGATAATCAGAAGCGCACCGACCATGCCCAGCATACGGGTGTCTATTTCGGTGGCCCGGAAGAAACGCGAGACGATGTTGCCCGTCTGGCCAGCCCCGCCGGTTGTCGTTGTATGCGCCGTTTCGGCCATTTTGCGCCGTTCCCTACCTGTTTAAGCGAAAGAGCGCGGCAGCATGCAGCCGCCCGCGCTTTCCGCGGCCTGGCTCAGGGCGAGCCGAGGCCTTTCCTGCAGAAGGACGGCGCCGCGTGATCGCTACGGCGCCGCATGCACGTTTGAGACTTTATCGCTTACTTGCAGGCAGCAACGCTGCCGGCCTTGACGCCCTGGCAGGCTTCGGCCTTGCCGATCCAGCCGGCGTCGATGACCAGGTTCAGGTTATCCTTGGTGATCGCCTGCGGCTTCAGGAATACGGACTGCATCTTCCGCTTCTTGGGGCCGCCTTCGAAGACCTGGACGCCCTTGATTTCGGTCATCTTCTTGCCACCGGCGAGAGCCAGCGCGATTTCGGCGGCATTCTTGCCGAGTTCGCGGCTGTCTTTCCAGACGGATACGGTCTGGGTGCCGAGTGCGACGCGGTTGAGAGCCGCCTTGTCGGCATCCTGGCCGGAAACCGGCACGGAGCCTGCAAGACCCTGGGCGTCGAGGGCTGCGATCGCACCGCCGGCCGTGCCGTCGTTGGATGCAACCACGGCGTCGACCTTGTTGTTGTTCTTGGTGAGGAACTGCTCCATGTTCTTCTGAGCGTTCTCCGGCTTCCAGCCGTCCGTATAGGCCTCGCCGACATTCTTGATCTTGCCGGCGGAAACGGCAGCCTTCAGCACCTCCATCTGGCCGGCAAACAGGAAGTCCGCATTCGGGTCGGACGAAGACCCCTTGATGAACACGTAATTGCCTTCCGGCTTGACCTTGAAGACGCCCTGAGCCTGAAGGCGGCCGACTTCCTTGTTGTCGAAGGTGATGTAGAAAGCGTCCGGATTTTCGATCAGTCGGTCATAGCCGACGACCGGAATGCCTTCGGCAGTTGCCTTCTCGATCGCAGGGCCGATCGCGTCGCTGTCCTGGGCAAGCACGATGAGTGCGTTGGCGCCCTGAGAGATCAGGGATTCGACGTCGGTGAGCTGCTTTCCGGCGGACGACTGGGCGTCGGCGGAAATGTACTTTGCACCGGCCGCTTCAAGCGCCTTCTTGATGGCTGCTTCGTCGGTCTTCCAGCGCTCTTCCTGGAAGTTGGACCAGGAAACGCCCACGACGAGATTTGCCGCCATCGATGCGGTCTGCATGGAAACAAGGATAGCCGCGCCGGCCATCAGCCTTACGATCGATTTCATTTTGTCCTCCCGGTTGACGGCGAACGGGCCAAAAGCCTCTGCTCCCCCTTCCGCCAAAAAACCTGCCAGCCAAAGCGCCTCCCGCTTTTTCTCGACAGTCGAGAAATTAGATGTCAGAGAACCGGGATACTGTCAATCGGCAGTCGAAACGCTTATGCAAATAGGCTATCGCCATGGCGTGGAGGGCGTGCAGAGGCATGCTTGCTAAATCGAGTTCGGAACTGGTCCGGCAGCAGAACAGCGCCCTGGTGCTGTCGGCGTTGCGTCGTCATGGGCGCCTCGCGCATACGCAAATGTGCGAGGTCACGCGGCTATCCTCGGCGACCGTGTCCGCGATCACCGCGGATCTGGAACGTGCCGGCATCATCGAGCGGATCGAGCAGCAGGCGATCTCGGCCCGCGGCCGCCCGCGCGTCCAGTTCGGGCAGCGCCGCGACTGCGGCTACGTGATCATCATCACGATCTCGTCCGATGTCATCCAGTACTCATTGGTCGATTATGCCGGAACCCTGCTCGACCGGTTTTCGGAGCCGCGCCCGGAGCAGGGACCGGAGCAGTTCCTGGCGGCCATGCAGTCAGCCCTCGAGCGGGTGCTGTCACGCTCGCGGATCGCCAGGCACAAGGTGCTGATCGTGTCCATCAGCAGCAAGGGCCTGGTCCATCCAAGCCTCCCAACCCTCGTCTGGTCGCCGGTCTTCGGGGCAAAGTCCGTGGACTTTTCGAACCTCCTCGGGTCGGGCTGGGAAGCTTCGCTGGTCCTGAACAACGAGACCTTGCTGGTCGCAACCGCACTGTCTCGCCAGCAGGATAGTCCGGGGCGAGTAACGGAGACCGACCTCGCGGCCCTGTCGCTCGGGCATAGCATCGGTCTCGGCGTGGCGCGGCGGCTCGGCTCGGGAAGCCCGGAGATCATTGCCCCGAATTTCGGTCACATGCTGCACGTGTCGAACGGTGCTCTTTGCCGTTGCGGAACGAGCGGATGCATCGAGGCCTATGCGGGCTTTTACGCGATCCTGAGATCCGCATTCGAGGCGCCGGCAGATCGCATCCCCGCCAAGTTCGTGCCGCTGAGCGAGATCGAAAAGATTGCGACGCGAGCCCGCCAGGGCCACCGCTCGTCGCGGCTTGCGTTCCGGCAGGCTGGGATTGCTCTGGGCAACGGGCTGTCCCGGCTCCTCAGCCTCTACGGTGCCATGCCGGTTTTCATCACCGGCCCGGGGACGCGGTTTTACGACCTTCTCCAGGACGGGCTTGAGGACGGACTGGCCAAAACGCTGGGTGTGCGGCTGAGCGGCATGCCCGCGCTGACCGTTGTGGCGGACGAGGCGGCATTGGTTTTCGAGGGCCATCTGTTGCTGGCGTTTTCGCGGGTCGACCAGGAGGTTCTGCACATGATCGGCCGGCAGGGCCAGGTTGCATCGTGACGGCGATGCTTCTTTCAGATGGTCCCGTTGACGTCGCTTCACGAAATCTGAGGAGGGACTTGAAAGCGCAAGGTCGTCCCCCAAATGACCCGCGTTGCATGAGGAGCCTTAACAAGTATGCGTCACTTCCTTGAAACGACATTTGGGCCTGTCGAACTGGAAATCATCGAAACGGTATTGGACGAGTGGCAGAGGGAGAACGATATTGCCAAGGACAGCCCGGACCTCGGTCTGGCAGCAGCCGTGATGATCAACATCTTCCGCGAGGGCAACGACACGGTGCCCCAGCTCCGCTCGGCGGTTCACAAGCACAAGGCGCTCTCCGAGCTTGCCATGATGAGCGGCACCCCGCGAAAGCATTGATTCTGCTGGGCGGTACCGCACCGCGGCGCGTTTAAAAAACTTTCCATCAGCTGGAACTTGCAGAGCCTGCGTCGGTTCTGCCGTAGGCAATGGGAGGGTTTTGAATGCGGATGGTGCGATACCTGGCGAGTGCCGTCGGCGTCGTCATGATTGTGATGCTTGCCGGCATTGCCTATGCGTGGCGCTCTCAGATTTCTCCCGTCGATGTGCCTCCTGCCTCCTCCTTCGACGCGGCGACGATAGCGCGTGGCGCGTCGCTTGCCGCGGTCGGCAATTGCAGTGTCTGCCACACGAAGGCAGGCGGTGAGGTATTTGCCGGCGGCCTGGCGCTCCCCACCCCGTTCGGAACAATCTACGCGACCAATATCACGCCCGATCCGGAGACTGGCATCGGGCGCTGGTCCGAGCAGGCGTTTGCTCGCGCCATGCGCGAGGGCGTCGACCGTGAAGGTCGCCATCTCTATCCGGCCTTCCCTTACGATCACTTCACGAAGGTGACCGACGAGGACAACCGTGCTCTCTACGCCTACATGATGACCCGCAAGCCGGTCCGTTCGGAGACGCCGCCGAATGAACTGCCGTTCCCGATCAACGTGCGCATGGTGCTTGCCGGCTGGAAGCTGCTGTTCTTCAAGCCGGGCGTCTACCAGCCCGACAGCACGAAATCGGCAGAATGGAATCGTGGTGCTTATCTGGCCGAAGGTCTCGGCCATTGCGGCGCCTGCCATACGCCGCGCAATCTCATGGGCGCCGAAAAGACGGATCAGCTTTATGCAGGCGGCGAGGCGGAGGGCTGGAATGCCTATGCGCTGAACGCGGCGTCGCCGGCACCTGTGCCTTGGACTGTCGATAGCCTCACCCGCTACCTGTCGAACGGCTATGAGGAGCAGCACGGCGTCGCCCGCGGGCCCATGGCACCGGTAACGGCCAATATGGGCTCCGCTGCCCCCGGCGATGCAAAAGCGATCGCGACCTACATTGCGTCGGTCATGGGCGAACCGTCGGTCGAGCGAAAGGCGCGTGGCGAGGGCGTGTCTAAGTCGCCGGCGGCGCAAAGCCCGGGCGTATTGGTTCAGGCGGCGGGATCCCAAAGTCTGCCGGTCACCGTTGACCCGAAGGACCCGGGTGCTGCGATCTATGCGGCCGCCTGTTCCAGCTGCCACGACGCCGGTCGGCCGGTGCCTTACGGTGGCCTGCCGCTCAGGCTGAGTTCGGCCACCCATGGCCCGACGCCGATGAACCCGATCAACGTCATCCTCTATGGCCTGCCGGCGCCGGAAGGCGAGCGCGGCCCGATCATGCCCGGCTTTGCCGGAACGCTGACCGATCGACAGGTCGCGGACCTTCTCGCCTACATGCGCAAGACCTTCAGCGACCAGCCGGCGTGGAAGGACATCGAGCCTCTTGTCGCCGACATCCGCGCCGGCGCCAAGGACACGGAATTGCACTCCCTCGGCAGCGATGGCAACGCGCCCGCCAATCCAACGAAGCGAGAGACCTCATGGTAGCCCTCACCGTCAACGGAAAGACCCACCAGGTCGACGTCGATCCCGATACGCCGCTTCTCTACGTCCTGCGTGGCGAGCTCGAGTTGAACGCGGCGAAGTATGGTTGCGGCCTGGGACAATGCGGAGCCTGCACGGTTCTGGTGGACGGTGAGCCGGTCTTCTCCTGCGTCACGCCGGTCCTCGTTCTCGAAGGCCGAAAGGTGACGACCGTCGAGGGACTGGGAACCCTTGAGGCGCCCGGCCCTCTCCAGCAGGCCTTCATCGAGGAACAGGCAGCGCAGTGCGGCTATTGCATCGCAGGAATGATGATGCGAGCGCAGGCGCTTCTTCAGCGCAATGCTGCGGCCACGGACGAGGAGATCAAAGCTCATATGGAGCCCAATCTGTGCCGGTGCGGTACCCATATGCGGATCATGGCTGCCATCAAGCGCGCCGGGAAGCTGATGCAGACGGCCTCGGCCGCATCAACGGGGAGGACCGGCTGATGGAACGCGTGACCCTCGCCGACCTCAACAGACGATCGGTTCTTTTTGGAACCGGCGCATTGGTCCTGGCCTTCACACTCAAGCCTGCGCTGGCCCAGACCAAGAGTCCTGGGGACGAGACCCAGAATTTCCAGGCGGTGGCACAGCCGGCTCCAGAGCTGCCGGGCAGCCTGAAGACCAATCCCAACCTCGAATCCTGGCTCCGTGTCGAAGCGTCCGGCAAGGCGACCATTTTCACGGGCAAGGCAGAGCTCGGCCAGGGGATCAAGACGGCCTTGCTGCAGATCGCAGCCGAAGAGTTGAAGATACCCTTCGAGAGGCTGTCGCTGGTCGGCCCCGACACGGTGCTTTCGCCGAATGAGGGTTACACGGCCGGCAGCCACTCCATCCAGGACAGCGGCACGGCGATCCGTCACGCGGCGGCCCAGGCGCGGGAAATCCTGCTTGCCGAGGCGGGCAGGCGGTTATCCGTGCCGGTCGAGCAGTTACGGGCGGCTGACGGCGCAATCACCGGACCGGGTGGCGAGAAACTTGGCTACGGCGAGCTGGTTTCGGACCACCTGATCGAAGGCCGGGCCCAACCGACGTCGAAGCTCACGGCGCCCGACCAGTTTGTGGAAATGGGCAAGCCGCGCCGGCGGATCGACATTCCGGCCAAGGTTACCGGCGGGGCAGCCTATATCCAGGATATGCGGCCGGATGGCATGCTGCATGGCAGGATCGTGCGTCCGCCGAGCCCCGGGGCCCGCCTGCAGGCGGTGGACCTGTCGCAGGCAGAGACAATGCCGGGTGTCGTCAAGGTAATCCGTGACGGCAATTTTCTGGCCGTGATCGCGGACAAGGAGTGGCAGGCGATCAAGGCGATGCGTGCCCTCTCCGCGGCGGCTCAGTGGCAGGAAACGGCGACACTTCCCGACATGGCTGACCTGCCGGCGGTGCTGATGGCGATGCCCGCAGACGACGGGATCGTCGCGGACAAGCGCGGGCCCGTCAGCGCGGCGCGAAGCGAGGAAGCCACCTTCACCCGGCCCTACCAGATCCATGGCTCGATCGGTCCGTCATGTGGCCTCGCTCAGCTGGTGGATGGCCTGACCACCGTCTGGACCCACACGCAGGGCGTCTACCCGGACCAAAAAGCCATCGCCCAGATGCTCGGTGTCCCGATCGAAAAGGTTCGATGCATCCATGTGGAAGGCTCGGGCTGCTACGGCCACAATGGCGCCGATGACGCGGGAGCGGACGCTGCCCTTCTGGCGCAGGTCGTTCCTGGCCGGCCGGTGCGGGTGCAGTGGATGCGCGAACAGGAACACGCCTGGGAACCGTTTTCGCCGGGCATGGTGACCAAGGTGCGAGCAGGTCTCGACGACAAGGGCAATGTCGTCGACTGGAATTACGAACTCTGGAGCAACGGCCACAATTCGCGTCCGGGCACAGCGGGCGCACTTCTCGGCGCCCAGCATATTGCCAAAGCCTTCCCGCTGGACGCACAGAAGCTGCAGATCACTCCGGAAGGCAACGGCGACCGCAATTCGAACCCGCTCTATGCCTTCCCGAGCCGACATGTCGTCTGGCATTTCCTCGCCGATGCGCCAATCAGGGTTTCGGCGCTGAGGGGCCTTGGCGCCTATATGAACGTCTTCTCGATCGAGAACTTCATGGATGATCTCGCCTCAAAGGCTGGGGCCGATCCCGTCGAATATCGGTTGCGGCATTTGGACGACCAGCGTGCCCGGGATGTGGTTGAACGGGCAGCCCGAAATTTCGGCTGGAAAGCGGGACAGAAAGCACCGGAGGACCACGGGTTCGGATTTGCGTTCGCGCGCTACAAGAACCTTGCTGCCTACTGCGCCGTTGCCATGGAGGTAAAGGTGGAAAAGGAGACGGGGCGCGTACGCCTCATTCGCGCCACCTCGGCTGTCGATGCGGGAGAAGTCGTCAACCCGGATGGGGTTGCCAACCAGGTTCAGGGCGGGATCATCCAGGCCGCCAGCTGGACGCTGTACGAGGCCGCGACCTTCGACCGGACGCGGATCACCAGCGTCGACTGGTCCACCTATCCGATCATGCGCTTCGACGCGCTGCCGCAGGCGGTCGACGTCGACATTATTCCGCGGCCGGGCACGCCGTTTCTTGGCGCGGGCGAATGCGGGCAGGGCCCAGGTGGCGCTGCGGTCGCCAACGCGATCACCAACGCGATCGGTCGGCGGATCTACGATCTGCCCTTGACGCGGGAAAAGGTGAGAGCTGCGGCACAGCTGCGCGCCTGACGACCATGCTGGCGGCCGGACCTCTCATCGGCCGTCGGCAATGTCTTTCCGGTTTGCGCGCTGTGACCCCGCGCGGGGTTCCTAGCGATTACGGCTTTTGTCGATCCTTGCCCCGTGCTGCCCGGAATTCCGGGGTTCGCGAGCGTGCGTGAGCGCAAAAAAACAACCCCAAAATTGTGGCGCGTCCATCCTCGCGCAAGCCTGCGGCGTTTACCTTTGGGTGGGCGCGTTAACCATTTGTTAACCACGCCACGGATAGAACATCGTCAACGATTTGTTTACGTAGATGACCAAAGTGCTAACAGATTCCCGCTCGATCCGTATCAAGGGACGTTCGTTCCTGGCGGTCGTTCTATCCCCCGATTTACCGCTCGACGAGTGGTTGATTCAGCTTGACGATCTGGCAGCACGTTCCGCGGGTTTCTTCCTCGGAAGGCCGGTCGTGCTCGATGTTTCGGACCTCGCCATCGACCGGGGACAGCTCAAGGCGCTGATCGAAGATCTCGCCAAAAGGAACGTCCGCGTCATGGGCATCGAAGGCGCACGCCCGTCGATGCTGGAGGCAGGCATGCCGCCAGCCATGAAGGGTGGACGACCGGCGGCTGATTTCGAAGTCGAGGAAAAGGACCCCGAGCCGGCCTCGGACCTGCGCAACTCAGCTCCGGACAAGCCGGCCGTGCCAGAACAACGGCAGGTCACTCAGTCGATCGTCATCGGCGAGCCGATTCGATCCGGCCAGTCGGTCATCTTCCCGGAAGGGGATGTGACCATCGTGGGTTCGGTCGCCTCAGGCTCCGAGGTCATCGCGGGCGGCTCGGTCCACATCTACGGTGCGCTGCGCGGCCGGGTGATGGCGGGGTCGGTGGGTAATGCTTCGGCGCGCATCTTTTGCCGCAAGCTCGAAGCGGAGCTGATCGCAATCGACGGCGTCTACAAGATGGCCGAGGACATGGATCCGAACCTGCTCGGCAAAGCGGTCCAGCTTTGGCTGGAAGGCGATGTGATCATGGCGGAAACACTTTTTTGAGGCCCTCGGGCTGAGCACAGGGAGATCAAGATGGGGAAAGTCGTCGTAGTGACGTCAGGCAAGGGCGGCGTCGGCAAGACCACGTCGACCGCCGCACTTGGCGCAGCGCTCGCGCAGCGCAACGAAAAGGTCGTGGTAGTCGATTTCGATGTGGGGCTGCGCAACCTCGACCTCGTCATGGGTGCCGAGCGCCGGGTGGTTTATGACATCGTCAACGTCATCCAGGGCGATGCGAAGCTTCCGCAGGCACTGATTCGCGACAAGCGTCTCGACAACCTCTTTCTTCTCCCGGCGTCGCAGACCCGCGACAAGGACGCCCTGACGCCCGAAGGTGTCGAGCGGGTGATGGCCGACCTCAAGCGGTATTTCGACTGGGTGATCTGCGACAGCCCGGCCGGCATCGAGCGCGGCGCAACGCTTGCCATGCGGCACGCGGACATGGCCGTGGTCGTGACCAATCCCGAAGTTTCGTCGGTGCGCGATTCCGACCGCATTATCGGTCTCCTGGATGCCAAGACGATGAAGGCTGAACGCGGCGAGCGCATCGAGAAGCACCTTTTGTTGACCCGTTACGACGTCAACCGTGCGGAACGCGGCGACATGCTGAAGGTCGAGGACGTGCTCGAGATCCTGTCGATCCCGCTGATCGGGATCATTCCGGAAAGCAGCGACGTGCTGCGCGCGTCCAATATCGGTGCGCCGGTGACGCTGGCCGATGCCAAGAGCGCGCCTGCAATGGCGTATTTCGACGCGGCCCGCCGGCTCGCCGGCGAGGACCTGCCGATAACCATCCCTGGCGAGAAGCGAGGCATCTTCGGCAAGATTTTCGGAAGGAAGGCGGCATGAGCATATTCCGTCTCTTCGCACGACCGCGGTCAGCGCCCATGGCGCGCGAGCGGCTTCAGGTTCTGCTGTCGCATGAGCGGTCCTCCGTGGGCAACGATCTCGTCACGCTGCTGCGGGAAGAGATCCTGGCGGTGATCGCCCGGCATGTGCAGGTCGATCCCGACAAGGTCCAGGTCAAGGTGGATCGCGACGAGCACGTATCGATTCTCGAAATCGACGTCGAGATCCCCCGCGACGCCCACGTGATGGCGGCCTGATCCCAAAAAAGGGCAGTCTGGTGCTTGCTCTTTGAAAAGAAATTTCAAACCGCGAAACGCCCCCGGATCAAGCCGATCCGGGGGCGTTTCCGCGTCCGGGAGGGACCGATTCCTCCGCCGTGGAAAGGGACAATTAACGTTTATTTTCTATTGCAGAAGCTTCGTATCGGTCGTCCTCTCGTCCATCGGTGTAATGATTACATGCGTCTTTTCCGTACCAACTTTCCAGGCCAACCCGGAGCACAAGAGGAAGGGGCTGACACCACACCGCAGACCCCGCATCACCACATGACGGAGCCGCTGGCAGATCCCATGGCCGAGCCGCAGGTGCCGGCCCTGGCCCCGCGGGTCGAGACCAGTCTTCCTCCTGAACAGATGCCGGTCTGGCAGAGCGCATTTTCGTTGGCGCCGAATGTCCGCTTCACCCGGACGCCTGAAAAGGCGATCCCGAAGCGCAACGCGGCGGAGCAGGCGCCGGTCGAACCAGCGGTTGCTCCGGCGCAAGCGCAGCGGCCAATCGCGCAGCCGGTTCCGGCGGCGACCGTCCAGCCTGCAAGCGCGGCCGACATCGTGCAGGGCAGGGCTGCCGCTGCCCGTTCGTCCTTTGCGGAGCGCGCAGCGCAGCGTGGCCTGGTGACGCGCGGGCTTCCGACCGACGCGGCTCCGGGTGCCCGTGCACTGGTGGACGAGCTTCGACGCGAATTCGTCGCGACGCGAAAGCAGTCTGCGCAACCGACCCCGGGTCCGACAGCCCAGGCCGTCAGAGCGAACCAAAGCCCTGGCCACATCAAGCCGCCCGTATTGCAGACGCAAGTCGTCAGCGCCTCGCGCGGCTCCGCGGCCGCGCAGCGCCCGTCCGCATCTGCCAATCCCTTGTCCGCGTTCCTGCCGCACCTGCCCGATCACCTGTTCTGGGAAGCGGTCGATTATGCCGCAAGCCACGATGCCGAGGCGCCCGTGGTGGCACCTCAGGCAGGTTTGCCGCAACCGGTCCGCGCGGCTGCAGGCAGGCAGGCAGCTCCCGACATGTCGCGCCGTGCCGAACCTGTGGTGCCGCCACCGCAGGCCGCCTCCAGCGACCTCGACGTGGACCGCGACTCGCCGGTTCTGCGCTACCGTGCAATCACACTGCGCAGCGCCGCTTCCACCCTGGTCACCGTGACCGAGCAGACGGTCGAGGTCGCCGCAACGGATCTGAACATTCCGGCTGCTCCCGTTGCTCCGGTGCCGGCAAAGCCCTCACGTCCAGGACTGGCTGCTGCTCTGGCCGCACGTCGTCTTCCAGGCCTGCCGCAAAACGCCGCCGTTTCGGCGGAGGACGACTTCGAATTTCCGTCCGCCGACCTGCTGCAGGAGCCGATGCTGCGGGAAACCGCGGCGATGAGCCAGGAAGCGCTGGAACAGAGCGCTGGTCTTCTCGAAAGCGTGCTGGAAGATTTCGGGATCAAGGGCGAGATCGTCGATGTCCGGCCCGGCCCCGTCGTGACCCTCTACGAATTCGAACCGGCGCCCGGTGTCAAATCTTCTCGCGTGATCGGCCTTTCGGACGACATCGCACGGTCGATGTCTGCTCTTTCGGCGCGCGTCGCCGTCGTTCCCGGCCGCAATGTGATCGGCATCGAGCTTCCCAATCCGGAGCGCGAAACCGTCTACTTCCGCGAGCTCATCGAAAGCGACAGCTACAAGCGCACGGGCTTCAGCCTGCCCCTGTGCCTCGGCAAGACGATCGGCGGCGAGCCGGTGATTGCCGACCTTGCCAAGATGCCGCACCTGCTGGTGGCCGGCACCACCGGATCGGGCAAGTCGGTTTCGGTCAACACGATGATCCTGTCGCTTCTCTACCGGCTGCGGCCGGACGAATGCCGGCTGATCATGGTCGATCCCAAGATGCTCGAACTGTCTATCTATGACGGCATTCCGCATCTGCTGACCCCGGTCGTCACCGATCCCAAGAAGGCGGTTCTGGCACTGAAATGGGCTGTCCGGGAAATGGAGGACCGCTATCGCAAGATGTCGCGCCTCGGCGTGCGCAATATCGATGGCTACAACACCCGCGTTGCGGCCGCGCGCCGCAGCGGCGAGACGATCATGATCAGCGTTCAGGTCGGCTTCGACCGTTCGACGGGCGAGCCGCTCAACGAAGACCAGGAAATGGATCTCGCACCGCTGCCCTATATCGTCGTCATCGTCGACGAAATGGCAGACCTGATGATGGTCGCCGGCAAGGATATCGAAGGTGCCATCCAGCGTCTTGCGCAGATGGCGCGGGCGGCCGGCATCCACCTGATCATGGCGACCCAGCGGCCGTCCGTGGACGTCATCACCGGCACGATCAAGGCCAATTTCCCGACCCGCATCTCGTTCCAGGTCACGTCGAAGATCGACAGCCGCACCATCCTTGGAGAGCAGGGTGCCGAACACCTTCTCGGACAGGGCGACATGCTGCACATGATCGGCGGCGGCAGGATCGCCCGCGTCCACGGTCCTTACGTCGCGGACCACGAGGTCGAATCGATTGTCGCCCATCTGAAGACGCAGGGCCGTCCGCAGTATCTCGGCACGGTTACCGAGGATGCCGACGAACCGGAAGCCGAGGAAGAGGACCAGGCCGTATTCGACAAGTCGTCGATGGGCGAGGAAGATGGCGACGATCTGTACGACC
Organism: Hyphomicrobiales bacterium; assembly: GCA_900469345.1. GTDB lineage: Bacteria > Pseudomonadota > Alphaproteobacteria > Rhizobiales > Rhizobiaceae > Neorhizobium. The sequence goes on from UBWZ01000013.1 coordinate 194,191, forward strand.
GTGCAGTCAAGGTCGTACTGCGCGACAAGAAATGCTCCACGTCCTATATCCAGCGCCGTCTGTCGGTCGGATATAACAGGGCAGCCTCGCTGGTCGAACGCATGGAAAAGGAAGGCCTGGTCGGGCCCGCCAACCATGTGGGCAAGCGGTCCATCATCGCCGGGAGCCAGGACGCACCAACGGACATGCCGGGCGCCTGAGCGCCCGGTTGTTTCCAGGTCAGTTCGGAGCCTGAGCGCCCGGTCTTCAGGTCAATTCTGCGCTTGAGCGCATAGCCGTTCCTGACTTAGGCGGGCGCCTGAGCACCCGACCTAATCAGAGACATCGGCTCAGTTGCGGCCCTGCGGTTCCGTATTGCTGTCGATGACGCGGGTCAGCATCAGCGCAAGGATCGTGCAGATCGCACCAGAGATCAGATAGCCACCGATGAAGATGATACCAAGCTGGCTGGCAAGGCCGAGCGCCACCAGCGGCGCAAAGCCGGCGCCGAGCAGCCAGGACAGGTCGGAGGTGAGAGCCGAACCCGTATAGCGGTAGGTCTGGCCGAAACGTGACGACACGGAGCCCGACGCCTGCCCGAAGGAAAGACCCAGAATGGCAAATCCGATGATGATGAAGGCATCCTGACCAAGGCGGCCGGCATCGAGAAGGAACGGTGCCGAGAAGCTGAAGATGGCGATGATGACGGCGCCGATCAGCAACTGCCGGCGGCGGCCGATACGGTCGGCGATCAGTCCGGACAGCACGACCGTCACCAGGCCGACAAACGCACCGATGACCTGCACGAACAGGAAGCTGCTGGCCGTCTGGCCGCCGTAGAGGGTGACCCAGCTCAACGGGAAGATGGTGACCAAGTGAAACATCGCGAAGCTGGCGAGCGGGGCAAAGGCGCCGAGCACCACGTCGACGCCATGGACGCGCAGCATTTCAAGAACGGGTCTTGCCTCGAGTTCATGATTTTCCAAGGCTTCGCCAAACTCGCGCGACGCGACGATGCGCAGGCGCGCAAACAGGGCGACGACGTTGATCGCAAAGGCGACAAAGAAGGGGTAGCGCCAGCCCCAGCTGAGGAAGTCGGCATCGGTCAGATTGACCGCGAAATAGCCGAACAGGATGCTTGCGAGTGCAAAGCCGAAAGGAGCTCCGAGCTGCGGGATCATCGCGTAAAAGCCACGGCGGTTCTGCGGTGCATTGAGCGCGAGCAGCGAGGCCAGACCGTCCCAGGCGCCGCCGAGCGCAAAGCCCTGTCCCAGACGGAATAGTGCGAGAAGCGCGGGAGACCACATGCCGATCGTGTCATAGCCCGGAAGGAAGGCGATCGACGCGGTCGAGCCGCCCAGGAGAAAGAGGGCGATCGTCAGTTTGGTGCCGCGGCCGTAATTGCGGTCGATCCACATGAACACCAGCGATCCGACCGGGCGCGCAATAAAGGCGAGCGAAAACACCGCGAAGGAATAGAGCGTCGCCGTGACCGGATCGGGTACAAAGGAAAACACCAGGCGCGGGAAAACGAGTACCGAGGCAAGACCGTAAACGAAGAAGTCGAAGAACTCGCCCATACGGCCGATGACCACGCCGATCGCGATGTTACCCGCCGAAACAGGCTTGTCGTCGTGGATCTGCCGCGCATCCCGTTCCATCGATGCCGACGATGGATTTCCCTGCTGCCAGGACCCTGATGCTTCAACCATGGCCGACTTCCTCCTGCATTTCTGAGTTATCATGAGAATGTCGGCCGGTGCCGCTGTCAATCAAGAATTTCATTCCGAAAAATAATAGGGCTGTAATGCCGCAATTCTTTCGGCGCCGGCCCTCTGTCCTTAGAGGCCATACCTCTCTAGATTATGGACCTATGCGCATTCCGCCGCTATGCGGCTGGACGAGCGCGCTGCAACGCGGTAGCGGATGCTGCAGTGCGACGAAACACCTCATGGAGAATGGGGCGCCGCTCCTTTAGGCGGGTCTTACAAATCGCAGGTCCAAAATTGATGTCACTCATGTTGAAGCGCTTTATCCAATCTATCGTGGCCCTATCGCTGCCGCTCCTTGCGGGTTGCGATATGGTTGTCATGTCCCCATCGGGCGATATTGCCGCGCAGCAGCGGGACCTCATCCTGGTCTCGACCGTGCTGATGCTGCTGATCATCGTGCCGGTGCTTTTCCTGACCCTGTACTTTGCCTGGCACTACCGCCGCTCCAACACCGAAGCGACCTACGATCCCGAATGGCATCACTCGACCCGCCTTGAAGTGGTGATCTGGTCCGCGCCGCTGGCGATCATCATTGCGCTTGGCGCCGTAACCTGGATCAGCACCCACAAGCTCGATCCCTACAGGCCGCTGGACCGTCTCGACGCCAATCGTCCGATGCCGGCCGATGCGAAGCCGCTGACGGTCGAGGTCGTGGCGCTCGACTGGAAATGGCTGTTCTTCTACCCGGAGCTCGGCATCGCCACCGTCAACGAGCTGGCCGCCCCGGTCGACGTGCCGATCAACTTCAAGATCACGTCCACCTCGGTGATGAACTCCTTCTACATCCCGGCGTTGGCGGGTCAGGTCTACGCCATGCCCGGCATGGAGACCAAGCTGCACGCCGTGATCAACCATGAGGGCGAATACAAGGGCTTTTCTGCCAATTACAGCGGCGAAGGCTTCTCGCACATGACCTTCAAGTTTCACGGTCTGACCCAGCAGGGCTTCGACGACTGGATCGCCCGCGTCAAGACGCAAGGGACGGCACTCAACCGCGACGCCTACCTGAAGCTTGAAAAGCCGAGCGAGAAGGAACCGGTTCGCTATTACGCCAACGCAGACAAGGATCTCTACAGGGCGATCCTCAATCTTTGTGCGGAACCCGGCAAGATGTGCGTCGAGGACATGATGCATATCGACAGCATGGGCGGCGCTGGCAAGGAAAGTGCGGAAAACCGCGAGAAGCTCGAATACGACAACCGCCGGGTGGAAAAGGGCGAGATGACCAATGCCCCGACCAATCCTGCTACGGGCGAATCGTCGCGTGGAGTAGAGCCGACGAAGACCGTGAACGACAACGGTACGGCACCTGCGCCGCACGACATGAACAACATGCCGGGAATGGATCATGGCGCGCAGCCGGCTCCGGACGGCGGTACCAATCCTGCGCCGACACAACTGAACAACAATAACTGAACTCGACGCTCAGCGTCTCGGTAACTTTGATGATCGGGTTATTCCATGTTTTCCAATCCTGACCTTCTGAAGTTCATCTTCGGCCGGTTGACCTTAGAGTCCATTCCCTACCACGAGCCGATCCTTATCGTGACGTTCATCGGTGTGGCGATTGGCGGGCTCGCCGTCCTTGGCGCAATCACGTACTTCAAGTTCTGGGGGCCGCTCTGGCACGACTGGATCACCAGTGTCGATCACAAGAAGATCGGCATCATGTACATCATTCTCGCCATCATCATGCTGCTGCGCGGTTTCTCCGATGCGCTGCTGATGCGGACGCAGCAGGCGATCTCGTTCGGCGACAATGAGGGCTTCCTGCCGCCGCATCACTACGACCAGATCTTTACCGCGCATGGCGTGATCATGATCTTCTTCGTGGCCATGCCCTTCGTGACCGGGTTCATGAACTTCGTCGTGCCGCTGCAGATCGGCGCCCGCGACGTGTCCTTCCCGTTCCTCAACAACTTCTCCTTCTGGATGACGACGGCCGGTGCGATCATCATCATGCTGTCGCTCTTCATCGGCGAATTCGCGCAGACCGGCTGGCTTGCCTATCCGCCGCTGTCGGGTGCCGCCTATAGCCCGGGTGTCGGTGTCGACTATTATCTCTGGGGTCTGCAGGTCGCGGGCGTCGGCACGACGCTGTCGGGCATCAACCTGATCGCGACCATCGTCAAGATGCGCGCGCCGGGCATGACCTTTATGAAGATGCCGATCTTCACCTGGACGTCGCTCTGCACCAACGTGCTGATCGTCGCCACCTTCCCGATCCTGACCGCAACCCTGGCACTGCTGTCGCTCGACCGTTACGTGGGTACCAACTTCTTCACGAACGACCTCGGCGGCAACCCGATGATGTACGTCAACCTCATCTGGATCTGGGGCCACCCGGAAGTGTACATCCTGGTTCTGCCCGCCTTCGGCATCTTCTCCGAAGTGGTCGCAACCTTCTCCGGCAAGCGCCTGTTCGGCTATGCCTCGATGGTCTACGCCACCTGCGTGATCATGATCCTGTCCTATCTGGTCTGGCTGCACCACTTCTTCACCATGGGGTCGGGTGCATCGGTCAACGCCTTCTTCGGCATCACCACGATGATCATCTCGATCCCGACGGGCGCGAAGATCTTCAATTGGCTCTTCACCATGTATCGCGGGCGCATTCGCTACGAGGTGCCGATGCTGTGGACGGTCGGCTTCATGGTCACCTTCGTGATCGGCGGCATGACGGGCGTGATGCTGGCCGTTCCGCCGGCCGACTTCGTGCTCCACAACTCGCTGTTCCTGATCGCGCATTTCCATAACGTCATCATCGGCGGCGTGCTGTTCGGACTGCTGGCGGGCGTCAATTACTGGTTCCCGAAGGCCTTCGGCTTCAAGCTGGATCCGTTCTGGGGCAAGCTGTCCTTCTGGTTCTGGCTGGTCGGCTTCTACGTCGCCTTCATGCCGCTCTACGTGCTCGGCCTGATGGGCGTGACGCGTCGCCTGTCGCACTTCGAGGATCCGTCCTTGCAGGTCTGGTTCGTCACCGCCGCAGTCGGAGCCGCATTGATCGCGGCCGGCATCGCATGCTTCATCATCCAGCTGATCGTCAGCGTCATCAAGCGCGAGGAGCTGCGGGACGCGACGGGGGATCCGTGGAACGGCCGCACGCTGGAGTGGTCGACCTCGTCTCCGCCGCCGGACTACAACTTTGCCTTCACGCCGGTGGTTCATGACCATGACAGCTGGTACGACATGAAGAACCGCGGCTATTCCCGTCCGCTGGAAGGTTTCAAGCCGATCCATATGCCGAAGAATACCGGTACCGGCGCCATCCTGTCCCTCTTCAGCGTGGGCCTTGCCTTTGCTCTGATCTGGTACATCTGGTGGCTGGCAGCGTTGTCCTTCCTCGCCATCCTGGTGGTCGGCATCGGTCATACGTTCAACTACAAGCGCGATTTCTATATCCCGGCCGCCGATGTTTCGGCCGAGGAAGGGCGTCGCACGGAACTGCTCGCTAGGCAGGTGTAATCCATGAGCCAGACCACATTCGATACTTCGGAACAGCCGCAGTTCTTCCTCGAGGAAGACCATCACGTCGAAAGCAGCACCAATCTCGGCTTTTGGCTCTACCTGATGAGCGACTGCCTGATTTTTGCGGTGCTGTTTGCGACCTATGCCGTTGTCGGCCGCAACTATGCGGCCGGTCCGTCCCCGGCTGACCTGTTCGAGTTGCCGCTGGTGGCGGTCAACACGGCGATGCTGCTTTTGTCCTCCATCACCTATGGCTTTGCCATGCTGCAGATGGAGCGCAATGCAAAGGCCGAAACGCTCTTCTGGCTGGGCATTACCGGCGTATTCGGCGCGATCTTCATCGGGCTCGAGCTTTACGAGTTCATCAACCTGATCCACGAGGGCGCGGGGCCGACCCGCAGCGCGTTTCTCTCCGCCTTCTTCACGCTGGTTGGCACGCACGGACTGCACGTGACGTTCGGCATCATCTGGCTGATCACGCTGATGGTCCAGGTGTCGATGCACGGTCTCGTCGAGGCCAACCGCCGCCGGTTGATGTGCCTGTCAATGTTCTGGCACTTCCTGGACGTGGTGTGGATCGGCGTCTTTTCCTTTGTCTACCTGATCGGAGTCGTCGGATGACCGTCCAAGCCCCCGTACACGAAGATGCGCATCAGGCCCATCACGGCCACAGCAACGGCCATGAGGCCGGGCACGGCAGCCTGAAGAGCTATTTGACCGGCTTCGTGCTGTCGATCATCCTGACGGCCATTCCCTTCTGGCTGGTCATGGGCGAGGTCTTCGACAGCAAGGTCGTGACCGTTTCTCTGATCATGGTTCTCGGCGCGGTCCAGATCGTCGTCCACATGATATATTTCCTGCACATGAACACGCGAAGCGAGGGAGGGTGGACCATCATGGCGCTCATCTTCACGCTGGTGATCGTCTTCATCGCGCTTTCCGGATCGCTCTGGGTCATGCATCACCTCAACGCCAACATGATGCCGATGTCCCCCGACATGATGAAGAACATGCCGTGAGGGCTTGATGCAGCCGGTGATCGAACGCAAGGATGGGGAGGGCGCGGCGCAGGCTGCGCCCTCTTCGTCTTCACGCAGGGCGAAATTTCTCCTGACCGCCTTTCTCGCTTTCGCGGCACTGGCCTTTGCCGGCCTCGGGATCTGGCAGGTCGAGCGTCTATTCTGGAAGCTGGATCTCATTGCGCGGGTCGAAGCGAGGGTGACAGCTCCTCCGATCGCGCCGCCAGCGGCCCGCGAATGGCCGGCATTGAGCGCCGATGCCTACGAATATCGGCACGTGACCGCCACGGGTCTGTTCGAGCCCGAGCACGAAACGCTGGTTCAGGCCGTTACGGAGCGCGGGCCCGGTTTCTGGGTGATGACGCCGCTGCGTCTTGCCGACGGTACCACCATCTTGGTCAATCGTGGCTTCGTGCCACCCGAGCGGCGCGACCCGGCATCCCGCGCCGAAGGTAAAAGGGCCGGCCCCGCGACGGTGACCGGCCTGCTGCGGATCAGCGAGCCGGGGGGAGGCTTCCTGCGCGCCAACGACGCCGCCAACGGGCGATGGTATTCGCGCGACGTGAAAGCCATTGCTTCGGCAAAAGGTCTCGAAAACGTGGCGCCTTTCTTCATCGATGCAGATGGGACGGCCAACCCGGGCGGATTTCCGGTCGGCGGCCTGACCGTGGTCACCTTCCGCAACAGCCACCTGGTCTACGCGGTGACGTGGTTTGCGCTTGCCGTGATGTCGCTCGGCGGCCTCTATTTCGTCAGGCGAACCCGAGCCGGGTGACAGGCGAGTGTTCACTGCGCGGCGGCGTATTCGCTGCGCACGATGCCATGCCGCTGAAGCTTGTCGTAGAAAGTCTTGCGTGGGATCCCGAGCGTCGCGATCGTCTGCTGCACATTGCCCCGGCAGGCCTTTAACGTATCCCGGATGATCTCGGCCTCCAGTCGGTCCAGGCGGTCGGGCAGCGGCAATTCGGCTGCGCTGTCATCTCTGAATTGCTCAGCCGGATGATCGACCTGCCAGACGCCAAGCACGAAGCGCTCGGCCACATGCGACAATTCCCGCACGTTTCCCGGCCAGCCGTGGCCGCGCAGATGGCTGATGGTCGCAGGCGTCAGCGCCGGGGCCTCCCGACCGAAGCGTTGTGCCGCGCGGGCGACGAAATAGTTGAACAGCAGGGGCACGTCGTCGCGCCGCTCGCGCAGCGGCGGGATCGACAGGGTGACCACATTCAGTCTGTAGTATAGGTCGTCGCGAAAGCCCTGCCGCTGGGTCGCATCACTCAGATCGATCTTGGAAGCGGCAACCACCCGCAGGTCGATCGGCCGGACCTCGTTGGTTCCGAGCGGAGTGACCTCACGCATTTCCAGCACGCGCAGCATCTGGATCTGGCTGGACAGCGGCATGCTTTCGATCTCGTCGAGGAACAGCGTCCCGCCGCTCGCATGCTCGATGCGCCCGATGCGTTTCTTCTGCGCCCCGGTGAAGGCGCCGGGCTCGTGGCCGAAGAGTTCGCTCTCGATCACCTGTTCGGGAAGCGCGCCACAATTGAGCGCGACGAAATTGCCAGAGGAGCGGCGGCTCCAGCGATGCAGGAGGCTTGCAACGACCTCCTTGCCGGTTCCCGTCTCCCCGGTCACGAGGACGTCGACATCAGTGTCTGCGATCTGGCGGAGTGTTTCGCGCAACCGCTGCATCACCGGCGTCTGGCCGATCAGTGGCAAACCGTCCTGTGCCTGCACCGCCGCTGCCCGCAATCTCCGGTTTTCGAGAACGAGCGCGCGCTTTTCCGCCGCGCGCTCGACGCAGCGCACGAGCTTTTCGCTAGCGAAGGGCTTGGCGAGAAAGTCATAAGCGCCGTCCTGGATGGCTCTCACCGCCATCGGAATATCGCCGTGGCCGGTCATCAGGATGACGGGGAGTTCCGGATCGAGCTGTCTGACCCGGCGAAACAGTTCCAGGCCATCGATCCCCGGCATCCGGATATCGGACACCACGACCCCGGCGAACGCTTCGCCAAGCTGCGGCAGTGCCGCTTCGGCGGAGATGGCGACCGCCACATCGAAGCCCGCAAGTTCCAGTGTCTGCGCCGTAGCATGCAAGAGATCCGCATCGTCGTCGATCAGCAGGATCGAGCCTTTGATGTTCATGCGCGTGCGCTCGTCTTCTTGAGGTGGATCGTGAAGCAGGTTCCCGAGGCGCCGGTCTGGACTTCTATCCGCCCGCCGTAATCGGTGACGATGTCCTTGGAGATGACGAGGCCAAGGCCAAGGCCCTTTTCCTTGGACGAATTGAACGGCGAGAACATCGATTTCAGGATCTCCGGCGGGATGCCTGGCCCATTGTCCGAAACGGTAATCAACACCTCGCCATCCACGGGCGTTACCACGACCCGCACCTGCCCGGCGGGATCATCCTCGACCGCTTCAAAGGCGTTCTGGATGAGGTTGATGAAGACCTGCTCCAGTCGCAGCCGGTTGGCCGTGACAATCGCTTCTGCGGGGACAGGTTCTATGAGAAGGCCGTCGAGGCTGCCCGTGAAGCGGCTGCGCAGCAGCATGATTGCACCGTCCAGCGCTTCGCCGATCTCTACGGGTTCTTCTCCGGAACGGCCGCGACGCGCGAGCGCCTTGAGATCGTCCGTGATCGCGCCGATCCGCTCCGTCAGCCCTGCAATCAGGATGAGGTTGCCGATCGCCTGCTGCGGCTGCTGCCGCTCGAGAAAGGTCCGGGAGTTGTCTGCATAGGCGCGGATGGTGGCGACGGGCTGGTTGATTTCATGGGCGACGCCCGCTGCCACCTGGCCCAGAATGGCAAGGCGGTTGGCCTGCACGAGATCTTGCTGCACGCCCTGCAGCCTGGTTTCCGTGGTGTGGTGATCGGCGATCTCGGCCTGTAGTCTGTCGCGTGCGGCGCTGAGGTCCTGGGTCCGCTCCATCACCCGCCGTTCGAGGTCGTCGCGGGCGCGCTGTGTCGCGGCGATCGTCATCATCGCGGCCTGACGGCGCCACAGCCAGACGGCGGACAGGACCGCGATTGCGGCGAGAAACAGAAGGGCAGCCATCTGCGCCTCCCGCCGAGCCGCCGCAACCGGCGCTTCGATCGGCTGGAGATATTCGAACGTCCATTTCGTCGGAGCGACAGGCAACCGGATCCTGAGATAGCTTGCCTCGCCGGCACCCGGCACGACCGCCCGGATGATCTCCGCATCGGAATCGAGCGTTTCCGCCGACCGGAAGGGCAGTGGCAACAGCGGGGCGTCGCCGAACTGCAGGCTGTTGCGGATAGCCAGGATGCTTGCCGGCTTCAGCGGCTTCGTCGTCATGAACCGCCACGACGGTATGGTGGAGATCAGAACAACATTGTTCTCATCGACGATGAAGGAAGGGCGGGCGGACTCGCGCCAGTCCTCTTCCAACTGGTCGAACTCCATCTTCGCGACAACGACGCCAAGCGGCGCATCGGCCGGTCCGACACGGTGGGAAATGTAGAGACCGGGGCGTTTGCTGACCGTTCCCATCGCAAAGTCCTCAGCGGTTCCACGCGCCATGGCTCCGGAGAAATACTTTCGAAAGGCATAGTCGTTGCCGACGAAGCTCGTCGGTTCCCGCCAGTTGCTGGATGCGATGGTGATGCCGTTGCTGGCAACAACATAGAGCACAGAGGCATTCGTGCCGGCGATGATACGCTCCAGCTTGGCATCGAGCGTCTCAGGAACGGTCTGCGCGGTCGCCTGCAGAGCCTCCAGCACGTCGCGATCTTCCGACAGCACGAACGGCAGAGCTCGCGGGCGCTCGAGAACGGCGCGCAGCAGCGCGACCTTGAGGCTGGCCGCGGTACGCCCCTCGGCCTCGAGCGACTGCAAGGCCGAGCGACCGCCATAGCGCGTCACCGCAAAGAGCGTGATCGCAGAAACGGCGACCATGACGAGAGCAAACAGCAACCAGCTGCGGCGCGCGCGGGCGTGCAACGTTTTCTCGATGGTCATCCCGGATGTCACTTGCATGCTTAGATCTGAGCATGATCCCGCACATCCTTCAACGGCTAAGTGCGAACTTCCGCACAGATTGGCGATGCGATAGGCTATTTCTTGAAGAAAAGCGGGGTTCCTGGGAGGTTACGGGATCATTGGCGGCTGGCACGGGTTTTGCAAAGCCTGCACATAGCTGCAATTTGCCTCGGGAAGAGCCAGTTCGCTGGTTGAGGCTGATGGAGGACATCATGATCGTTACATCCGGCGACACCCCTCGTCGCCCTCTGCCATTCTACCGTCACCTCTATCTACAGGTGATCGTTGCCATTATTGCCGGCATGCTGATCGGCCATTTCTATCCGGGTCTCGGCACGGCGCTGAAGCCGCTCGGCGATGCCTTCATCAAGCTCGTCAAGATGATCATCGCTCCGGTGATCTTCCTGACCGTTGCGACCGGCATTGCCGGCATGTCCGATCTCGCCAAGGTCGGTCGCGTCGCCGGCAAGGCGATGATCTACTTCCTGTTCTTCTCGACGCTCGCGCTGGCGATCGGGATGCTGATCGCCAACGTCGTGCAGCCGGGTGCCGGGATGCACATCGATCCGGCGACGCTGGATGCCACGACGGTGACGAGCTACGCCACCAAGGCGCATGAGACGACGATCACCGGCTTCCTGATGAACATCATTCCCGACACGATCGTCGGAGCCTTTGCGCAGGGCGATATCCTGCAGGTGCTGTTCTTCTCGGTGCTGTTCGGCATCGCGCTCGGTCTCGTCGGCGAACGCGGCAAGCCGGTAACGGATTTCCTGCAGGCGCTCACTGCACCGATCTTCCGCCTGGTCGGCATTCTCATGAAGGCCGCGCCGATCGGTGCCTTTGGCGCCATGGCCTTTACCATCGGCAAGTACGGGATCGGCTCGATCGCCAACCTCGCCTTCCTGATCGCCACCTTCTACATCACCTCGATCCTGTTCGTGGTGGTCGTGCTCGGCGCCGTCGCGAAATACAACGGCTTCTCGATCTTCGCCCTGATCCGCTACATCAAGGAAGAACTGCTGCTGGTTCTCGGAACGTCTTCCTCGGAAGCGGCTCTGCCCGGCCTGATGCAGAAGATGGAACACGCCGGCTGCAAGCGCTCCGTCGTCGGTCTGGTGATCCCGACCGGCTACTCGTTCAACCTCGACGGCACCAATATCTATATGACGCTGGCCGCCCTGTTCATCGCCCAGGCGACAGACATCCATCTGTCTTTCGGCGAACAGATCCTGCTGCTTCTGGTGGCGATGCTGAGCTCAAAGGGTGCGGCCGGCATCACCGGCGCCGGCTTTATCACGCTCGCGGCGACGCTTTCGGTGGTGCCGTCCGTACCGGTTGCCGGGATGGCGCTGATCCTCGGGATCGACCGATTCATGTCGGAATGCCGCGCATTGACGAACTTCGTCGGCAACGCGGTTGCCACGATCGTCGTTGCCCGCTGGGAAAACGAGCTAGACGAGGCGCAGCTCGCGCGTGTCCTGTCCGGGCACACGGTAACCCCGGCCGCCGACCCAGTCCTGCGCCCGGCGGAATAACACAAGTCGCGAATCACTGACCGAAAAGCCCGCCTTCACGGCGGGCTTTTCTTTTTTCTGCCGTTCGTCATTGCGTCTGCCGGCCTGCGGCTTAGGATGCCATTGTTGACCCTCAGGTCTGGTCCTGCGCATACGAGCCCGTCCCATCCGTCATGGCCTTCACCCTCCGCCAGCTTCAGTATTTCGTCGCCGTTGCCGAGCAGGGTTCGATTACGCGCGCGGCCCAAAACCTCTCCATCTCGCAGTCCTCGATCACGGAGTCGGTGCGGGAGCTGGAGAACGACCTCGGCGTCTCCCTGTTCGAGCGGCATCCGCGCGGATTGACGATCACCCATAACGGCCACCAGTTCCTGCGCCACGCCACCAAGGTGCTGGCGGCGGTTTCCGATGCGCGGCACAGTTTTGCCTCCGGGGAAACGGAGGCTTCGGGGACCCTCAACATCGGCGTGACCTCGCTCGTTGCAGGCTACGTGCTCTCCGATCTTCTTGCCCGCTACCGCCGGGCCTGCCCGCGGGTGGAGGTGAGTGCCATCGAGGACAATGGCAGCTACCTCGAACACCTGCTGGTCGGCGGTGAACTGGATGTGGCCGTGATGGTAATCTCGAACCTGCGGGACCGCATGGCCTTGCAGGCGGAAATCCTCGAAACCTCGCCCTACCGCCTGTGGCTTCCAATGGGCCACCCGCTCGTCTCGGCCGACATCATCTCGGTCGCCGATATCGCCCGCGAACCGCTGATCATGCTGACGGTCGACGAGATCGAGGAGAATACCGGCAAGCTCTTGTCGGCGCTTGGAGCCCGCCCGCACGTTGCTTTCCGCACCCGTTCCGTCGAAGCCGTCCGCAGTCTGGTGGCAACCGGTGCGGGCGTTTCCTTGTTACCCGAACTCGTCTACCGCCCCTGGTCGCTGGAAGGCGACCGGATCGAAAGCCGCGACGTCTCGGGATCGCTGCCGGTCGTTCAGGTCGGCATCGTCTGGCGCAAGGGCTCGAGTCTTTCCCAGGCGGCGCGGGATTTCATCGGCGTTGCCGAAAGTCTGCGGTCGAGCCGAATTCGTTTTTAGTATCGGAATTTCCGATACCGCCTTTCTGATAAATGAATTTGCGAAAGCGCGAATTTGGTCGCAGTTTTTCATCCGGGAACAAACGCCGCAAAAGCGGCATCCAGAACCGGGAGACAGACGATGAAGAATCTTCTGAAGTCGTGCACCGTTGCGCTTGCCAGCGTGAGCTTGGTGACACAGGTCGCCGCAGCGGAGCCGCTCAAGGCGCTTGGGAAGGGCGAGGGTGCGGTCAGCATCGTCGCCTGGGCGGGCTACATCGAACGCGGCGAGACGGACAAGGCCTATGACTGGGTTTCCGACTTCGAAAAGGAGAGCGGCTGCAAGGTCTCGGTGAAGACGGCGGCGACTTCCGACGAGATGGTGGCACTAATGAACGAGGGTGGCTTCGACCTCGTGACCGCATCCGGAGACGCGTCGCTTCGGCTGGTTGCCGGCAAGCGTGTCCAGCCGATCAACACCGACCTCATCCCCAGCTTCAAGACACTCGACGAGCGGCTGCAGAGCGCGCCTTGGCACACCGTCAAGGGCGTCCATTATGGCATTCCCTATCTCTGGGGGCCGAACGTGATGATGTATAACACCGACGCCTTCAAGGGCGAGGCGCCGAAGAGCTGGAATGTTGTCTTCGAGGAGCAGACGCTTCCGGACGGCAAGTCGAACAAAGGCCGCGTCCAGGCCTATGACGGGCCTATCTACATTGCCGATGCCGCGATGTATCTGATGGCGCACAAGCCGGACCTCGGCATCAAGGACCCCTACGAGCTGAACGAGGACCAGTACAAGGCGGCGCTTGATCTGCTGCGCGGCCAGCGCCAGCTTGTCTCGCGCTACTGGCACGACGCGATGATCCAGGTCGACGACTTCAAGAACGAAGGCGTTGTTGCCTCCGGCTCGTGGCCTTTCCAGGTCAACCTCATGCAGGCCGACAAGCAGAAGATCGCCTCCACCTTTCCGGAGGAAGGCGTGACCGGCTGGGCCGACACCACCATGCTGCACGCCGACAGCGAACATCCCAACTGCGCCTACATGTGGATGGAACACTCGCTGAAGCCCAAGGTCCAGGGCGATGCCGCCGCGTGGTTCGGGGCCGTGCCCTCTGTCCCCGCCGCCTGCAAGGGCAACGAATTGCTGACCGACGAAGGCTGCAAGACCAACGGCTTCGAGCATTTCGACCGGATCAAGTTCTGGAAGACCCCCGTCGCCAAATGCGCGTCCCAGAGCGAATGCGTGCCCTACCACCGTTGGGTGTCCGATTACATCGGTGTGATCGGCGGACGTTGATTTACCCGGCCCTTGATGGAGGGAGGCCGCGCAGGCCGCGGGCGAGTGGATCACACTCGGACCGTGCGGCTTCTCCCCCACAGCTGACTTTCGGTCCGGACCTTCCCGTCAAGGGAAGGGTATGAACCAAGCGCATTCCCGGAGCCTCTCATGACCTCAGCAGTTCGCTTTCAGAAAGTGTCGCGCCATTTCGGTTCTGTCCGGGCCGTGGATGGCGTCGACCTGGATGTCGCAAGCGGCGAATTCTTTGCCATGCTCGGCCCTTCGGGTTCCGGCAAGACCACCTGCCTGCGGCTGATTGCCGGTTTCGAGCAACCGACCGCGGGCGCAATCGAGATCTTCGGGGAACGGGCGGACGGCGTGCCGCCCTACCGTCGCAACGTCAACACGGTCTTTCAGGATTACGCGCTCTTCCCGCATCTCAACATTCTCGACAACGTCGCCTATGGGTTGATGGTCAAGGGTGTCGGCACGGCGGAGCGGCACAGGGAAGCCGACAGGGCGCTCGAGCTGGTCAAGCTTCCGGGATACGGCACGCGCAAGCCGGCTCAGCTGTCAGGCGGACAGCGTCAGCGGGTGGCGCTCGCCCGGGCGCTCGTGAACAAGCCGAAGGTCCTGTTGCTCGATGAACCGCTCGGCGCACTCGACCTCAAACTGCGCGAACAGATGCAGGAAGAGCTGAAAAGCCTGCAGCGCGCGCTCGGCATCACCTTCGTTTTCGTGACCCACGACCAAGGCGAAGCCCTCTCGATGGCGGATCGGGTCGCGGTCTTCAACAATGGCGGTATCGTCCAGCAGGGCACGCCGCAGGAGATCTACCGTCTGCCGAAGACGGCCTTCGTCGCGGACTTCGTCGGCTCCTCCAACCTGCTGTCACCGGATCTGATGGCATTGCTCGGGGGCGACCGGCGCTGGGCGAGCCTGCGCCCGGAGGCGGTCAGGCTGGCGGGAGACGGCACTGAAGCCACCGTGGAGAATGTCAGCTTTCTGGGGGCAGCAACGCGTCTCGCCGTGGAGATGCACGGCACAAAGCTGCACGTGATGCTGCCGGCCGGCGCAGACGTGCCCGGGGTCGGCACGCGGGTCCGGCTCGCCTGGAACAGACAGGATATCCATTACATGGACGACGCTGCATGACGGCGCTGTCGGCCAGCCATTCCGGAGCCTCGATCCTGTCGCGGCGCAACGGCTTTGCCGGCGCCCTGTCGGATAGCTTCTGGCGCCATCCGAAGCTTCTGCTGCTCCTGATGCTCACGCCGCCGCTGCTGTGGCTCGGCATCATCTATGTCGGGTCGCTGATTGCGCTTCTGATGCAGAGCTTCTTTGCAATCGACGACTTTTCCGGCGTCATCAGCTATGAGCCGACGCTCGCCACCTATGCGCAGCTGTTGAACGGCGCCAACCTCGACATCATCCTTCGTACCGTCCTGATGGCCGCTCTTGTGACCATTGCTTCGGCTCTGCTTGCATTTCCTATCGCCTACTATGCGGCGCGCTATGCGAAGGGACGGTGGAAGGCCTTCTTCTACCTCGGCGTGATGCTGCCACTGTGGTCGAGCTACCTCGTCAAGGTCTATGCCTGGAAGCTCATCCTCGCCAAGGAGGGTATCGTCACCTGGCTGTTTGCCAAGCTTAACCTCACCTTTGTGCTCGACGCCATACTCTCCCTGCCGGTGATCGGCGGCAATTCTCTGTCCGTCAGCTATCTCGGCACCTTTCTCGTCTTCGTTTATATCTGGCTGCCCTACATGATCCTGCCGACCCAGGCGGCGCTCGAACGCGTGCCCGGCAACCTGATCGAAGCCTCCGCCGATCTCGGCGCCACGCCGGCCCAGACGTTTCGCACCATGCTTTTGCCGCTTGCGCTGCCGGGCATCGTCGCCGGTTCAATCTTCACCTTTTCGCTGACGCTCGGTGACTACATCATCCCGCAGATCATCGGCTCCTCGCGGCTTTTCATCGGCCAGGCGGTCTATGCCCAGCAGGGGACGGCCGGCAACGTACCGCTGGCTGCCGCCTTTTCGGTGGTGCCGATCGTCATCATGGGCCTCTATCTGACGGCCGCGAAAAGACTGGGGGCGTTCGATGCGCTCTGACCGCGGACAGCGATCTCCCATCCTCCTCAAGCTGTTTGCGGCCGGCGGGCTTCTCTTCCTGCACCTGCCGATCCTGCTGATCTTCGTCTACGCCTTCACGACGGAGGAAAAGAGTTTTCAGTGGCCGCCGCCGGGGCTGACGACGCGGTGGTTCGCGGTCGCCTGGAACCGGCCGGACGTGTGGTCGGCAATGGCGCTCTCGGTGCAGGTCGCCTGCATCGCGACGGCGATCGCGCTGGTGCTCGGCACGCTCTGCGCAGCGGCCGTCAGCCAGACGAAATTCTTCGGGCGCGAGGTGATTTCACTCCTCGTCATTCTCCCGATCGCGCTGCCGGGGATCATAACAGGGATTGCGCTGCGCTCCGCCTTCAGCCTGTTCGACATCCCCTTTTCCGTCTGGACCATCGTGCTCGGTCACGCCACCTTCTGCGTCGTCGTGGTCTACAACAATGCCGTCGCCCGCTTCCGCCGCACCTCGGGCTCGCTGATCGAGGCGTCGATGGACCTTGGCGCAGACGGCTTCCAGACGTTCCGACACGTCATCCTGCCGAATATCGGAACGGCGCTGCTGGCCGGCGGCATGCTCGCTTTCGCGCTGTCGTTCGACGAGGTCATCGTCACCACCTTTACCGGCGGGCAGCAGGCGACCCTGCCGATCTGGATGCTCGAAGAACTTATCCGTCCCCGCCAGCGGCCGGTCACCAACGTGGTGGCCATGGTCGTGGTGCTCGTTACATTCCTGCCGATCCTGGCAGCCTATTACCTCACCCGCGACGGCGACCAGATCGCCGGCTCCGGCAAATAAGGAGACATGTCATGGATACCGCGATGCTGATTGGGTCCCGTTTCGAGGCGGGTACGGAAACCGAGGAGGCCATTCTCAACCCGAAGACCGGTCAGAAGGTGCTCGACCTGCCGGAGGCGTCCGCGGCACAGATCGATCAGGCCGTCGATGCCGCCGAGAAGGCCTTCGACGGATGGTCGAGGACGACGCCTTCGGAGCGCGCCGGCTACCTGCTGAAGATCGCCGATGCAATCGAACGGGACGCGGAAGGGTTCGCCACGCTCGAAGCCCTCAACTGCGGCAAGCCGATCAATGCGGTTCTCAACGACGAGATCCCGGCCATCGTCGACTGCTACCGTTTCTTTGCCGGTGCCGTGCGCAATCTGCACGGCCCGGTCGCCGGCGAATACATGCCGGGCCATACCTCGATGATCCGCCGCGACCCGGTCGGCATCATCGGCTCCATCGCGCCGTGGAACTATCCGCTGATGATGATGGCCTGGAAGCTTGCACCCGCTATCGCCGGCGGCAACACGGTGGTCTTCAAGCCCTCGGAGCAGACCCCGCTGACCGCCCTGAAGATGGCGAAGCTGCTGTCGGAGATTCTCCCGGAAGGCGTCGTCAACGTTATTCTCGGACGCGGCGAAAGCGTCGGCAACACGCTGATCAACCATCCGAAGATCAACATGGTATCGATCACCGGTGATGTCGCCACCGGCAAGAAGGTTTTGGCGGCAGCGGCCAAGACCGTCAAGCGAACGCATCTCGAACTCGGCGGCAAGGCACCGGTGATCGTCTTCGACGACGCGGATATCGACGCGGTCGTCGCCGGGATCCGTACCTTTGGCTACTACAATGCCGGCCAGGACTGCACGGCGGCCTGCCGCATCTATGCCGATGCACGGGTCTACGACAATTTCGTCGCGGACCTCACTTCCGCCGTGTCTTCCATCAAGTTCAATCAAGCGGACGATACGGAAAACGAGATCGGGCCCCTGATCTCCAGGCGCCAGCGCGACCGGGTGGAAAGCTTCGTCGCACGTGCAGCCGAGCACAAGCATATGGAAATCACCACGGGCGGCAAGACTTCCGGTGATGGCGGCTTCTTCTTCACGCCGACCGTGATCGCCGGCGCCACGCAGGACGACGAGATCGTACGCCGCGAAGTCTTCGGTCCGGTCGTCTCGGTCACACGCTTCAGCGAGGCCGACGACGCGATCCGCTGGGCCAATGACAGCGACTACGGCTTGGCGTCGTCGGTCTGGACGAAAGATATCAGCCGCGGCATGAAGACTGCGTCCCGTCTCCAGTACGGCTGCACCTGGATCAACACGCACTTCATGCTGGTCAACGAGATGCCGCATGGCGGCCTGAAGCAGTCCGGCTACGGCAAGGACATGTCCGTCTATGCACTGGAAGACTATACGGCGGTCCGGCACGTGATGGTCCGCTACGAGTAGCTCCGTAGGCCAACGCGCCCTTGGAAGGGTCGGCTCGCCTGGGCCGCCCCTTTGTCAGATGGCCACCTGTTCTCCGATTTCCACCACGCGGTTGGGTGGAAGCTTGAAATAGGCGGATGGATCGATCGCGAAATCGGCGAGCGCCATGTAGAGGGTTTCCTGCCACCGTGGCAGCCCCGTGTTCGGCGTGCTGATCAGATTTCGCCGGCCGAGATAGAACGAGGTGTGCATGATCTCGAACTTGAAGCCCTTCTTGCGGCACAGGCTGAGCGCCTTCGTCACATTCGGCTCTTCCATGAAGCCGAATGTGATGTCGAGCCGCATGAACCGGGGCGAAAGCCGCGTCATCTTGACCCGCTCGCTCTGGGGTACGTAGGGCTTGTCCTGCGTCCAGATGGTCAGGATGACGTTCTGTTCGTGCAGGACATGGTTGTGCTTGATGTTGTGCAGCAGAACCGCCGGCGTGCGATCCGGGACGCTGGTCAGGAATACGGCCGTCCCGGGGACCGTCACCGGAGCATGGGCCGATTCCTTCTCGACCATCGGGATGAAGGTCTCGAGCGGGATGTCGTTCTTGGCCGTCTTGTCCTTGATGTAGCGCGAGCCCTTCGTCCAGGTCCACATCAGGAGCATGATGCCGATGGCAAGGGCGACGGGCACCCAGCCGCCGTCGTGGATTTTCAGGAGGTTGGCAGCGAGGAAGACGGATTCGATGAGGAACAGCGGCAAAAGGATCGCGCCGGACACCAGCACCCCGTAGCCCCAGATGGAGCGCAGGAACTGGAAGGCCATCAGCGTCGTCACCACCATCGCGCCGGTGACCGAGATGCCATAGGCCGTCGCCAGCGATTCGGAGTCCCGGAAGGAAAGAATGAGCAGGATCACGCCGATGAAGAGAAGGGCGTTGACCGCCGGTACATAGATCTGCCCGGTATTGGTCTCGGACGTAAACTTGATCATCAGGCGGGGCAGGAAGCCGAGGTGCACGGCCTGGCGCGCAAGCGAAAAAGCGCCCGTGATGACGGCCTGGCTGGCGATGATCGTCGCCAGGGTCGCAAGGATCACGATCGGCAGCAATGCCCATTCGGGGTACATCAGGTAGAACGGATTTTCCGCGGCAGCCGGGTTGGAGAGGACCAGCGCTCCCTGGCCAAGGTAGTTCAGCATCAGCGCCGGAAAGACGAGGATGAACCAGGCAGTCTGGATGGGCTTGCGGCCGAAATGGCCCAGATCGGCGTAGAGAGCCTCGGCGCCGGTGACCGTCAGGAACACTGCTCCGAGAACGATGAAACCGACCGTGCCGGCATGGGTGATGAACCAGAGCGCGTAGACGGGATTGAGCGCTTCGAGAATGGTCCAGTCGTCGCCGATGTGAATGATGCCACCCCAGGCCATCACCAAAAACCAGAGAACCGTGATCGGCCCGAAGAACTTCGACATCGCGGCCGTGCCCTTCGACTGGACGAGGAACAGGACCACCATGATGACGACCGACAGCGGCAGGACGTAGCCGGAAAACGCCGGTGTGACGAGCTTCAGGCCTTCCAGCGCGGACATGACGGAAAGGGCAGGGGTGATCATCGCGTCGCCGATAAACAGCGCCGCGCCGATCAGGCCGGCAAAGAACAGGACTGGCATGTAGCTGCCGGTCTTTTTCATCAGCAGCGCGAGGAGGGACAAAGTGCCGCCTTCGCCGTCATTGTCGGCACGAAGCAGAAAGAGCACGTATTTCAGCGTCACGATCACGGTCAGTGTCCAGACCATGAGCGAAATCAGCCCGATTACCTCAAACTCATGGAAGCCATCGGAAGCAAAGGGACGAAGCGCCTCGCGGAATGCATAGAGGGGACTGGTGCCGATGTCGCCGTAGACGACCCCGACGGAACCGAGAACAAGCAACAGGAACTTGCGGGGCTCCGAGGTAGGCCCGGTCGCGTCGGTGGTCGACGAAGTCATGTTGTCTCCGGTCTTGCAAATGCCATGGCCATGCAGGCCGCGGTCACACTATGAAACATTCAATGCAATCCGGTAAACACAAGCCGCTCACTTTTGATCCCTGAGAACAAGGTAGTTCCTGGACCAGATAGGGCAAACGCAGGCGAACCGGGGCCCGCCTGCGTTTTCTCTTTGACTTAGCTCTCCCGCTCGCCCGTGAAGTTGAGCAGCAACTGGAAGATGTTGACGAAGTTCAGGTAGAGCGACAGCGCCCCGAAGACCGCGAGCTTCTGCTGCGATTCCTGATCGTAGTTTTCTGCATACTGTTCCTTGATGTTCTGCGTGTCCCAGGCGGTCAGACCGACGAAGACGAGAATGCCGATGACCGACACGGCAAACTGCAGGGCGCTGGAGCCCAGGAAGATGTTGACGATCGAGGCGATCATCACGCCGATCAGGCCCATGATCATGAACGAGCCGAACTTCGCGAGGTCGCGCTTCGTCGTGTAGCCGTAAAGGCTGGTGGCACCGAACATGGTCGCGGCGATGAAGAAAGTGCGCGCGATGCTGGCGCCGGTAAACACGAGGAAGACCGATGCGAGCGAAAGGCCCATCACCGCCGCGAAGGCGAAGAACGTCATCTGCGCTGCGGGACCGGACATGGTCTGCATGCGAAACGAAAAGAAGAAGACGAAGGCGAGCGGCGCCAGCATCACCACCCACTTGAGCGGCGAGGAGAAGATCGGAACGTAGAGCGCCGGTGTCGTGCCGACCAGCAGCGCGACGAGACCCGTCACGACGAGGCCGAGACCCATGTAGTTGTAGACGCGCAGCATATGCTTGCGCAGGCCCTCGTCGAGGCTGGCCGAGGCTTGAGAGAGGTCGCCGAAGCGGTTTTGGTTCGGATACATGAAAGCTCCTTTTCTGAACGTTAGTGGAGTGTGTTGCGCAGGAGATCGGCCTCGTCCGAGAGGCCGGCTTCGCGGTCGCTGGAAACGAGCGCGTAGGCGATCTCTCCGATCTGCCACCAGGCCGCCTCGGCATCTGCCATCGTGAGCTCCTTCACCGGCTCGACGCCAAACTGGCCGGGACGAACCGCAAACAAGGAGATCCGCTGGCCGTCCTTCTCGATCGTCGCTTCCACGCTCGGGCCGAAATCGGACGGAAAGATCTGGACATCCTGCACCTGCCATTCCTTGGGCAGTTCCGGCATCAGGATCGCGGTGGCCGCGCGGATTTCCTCGCGGTCGTAGGTCTTGACCACCGGCTGTGACGGCATGCCCTCGCGGACGAGCGAGGTCTGGTGCGCCCTCAAAGCCTGCTCCACGAAGGCCGGAGGCTGGGTCGATGCATTGACCTCGCGCGGACCAAAAGGCCCGATGGAGGAGTTGGCGAACCAGCCGACGGAGACCAGCACTGCGATCGCTGCCACGCGCTGCAGCGAGGTCCACATGCGCCGCCCCTCGAGACTGGCCGTCAGCCGGCGTGCCGCTTCGCGGGTTGCCGGGGCGCCCGGGGCATGGTCTTGCTGCAGCGCCAGCTTCAGCGTGGTGCGCAGGCCAAGATCCGCCATGACGCGCGCCGCTTCGTCGGGGTTGCGTGCCAAAAATGTCTCGACCCGCAGCCGGGCTGCGGCATCCAGTTGGTTGTCCACATAGGCGTCGAGGTCGGCTCGGTTCATGGTCTCGGCGTCAGTCATGGCCGCCTCCTATCAGTCTGAGATGGTTCGGCTGTCTGGGATCGTCTTCCAGCGACCGAAGGCGGGCGCGGGCACGGGCAATGCGCGACATCAGCGTCCCGATCGGAATGTTCAGCGCCTGCGCCGCCTCCTGGTAGGACATGTCTTCCACCGCAACGAGATGCAGCGCCTCGCGCTGATCCTGCGGGAGCGTCATGAAGGCTTCGCGCACCTGCCGCAGCCGCACCGCCTGTTCCTGCCCGGCCGGATAGGAAAGTGCTGCGTCTTCCACGCTCCCCTCGTCCTGCTGCGGGCGGCTCGCGCGATGGCGATGCTGGTCGATATGGGTGTTGTGGAGAATGGCGAATAGCCAGGCGCGAAGGTTGGCGCCGCTACGAAAGGTCGTGCGGCGCTCGTAAGCCTTGACGAGTGCGTCATGCACGAGGTCTTCCGCATCCGAAGAGTTGCGCACGAGCGAACGCGCATAACGGCGAAGAGCCGTCAGTTGGGCAATCACGTCGAAGGGGCGTTTCTCCTGATCCATACCGCTATATACGCAGGATCGAGGATCCTATTCCCGGCTGCCGAAAATTTCTTCGGCTCCTTTGCAAAGGCGTATGGTCGGGGGCGCTCCTTTCGGCATTGACCTAGGGCAAGGCAGATCGCGAAAGCCGGCTTCATAAGGCAAGGATGACCACTGCCAGGAACGCCATCATGCCTCATGCCCTGATCGCCAAATACGGCGAAGCCCGCCTTCCGCGCTATACGAGCTACCCCACCGCCCCGTCGTTTTCGGCCAAGATCCGACCTCGCGATTATGCCGAGGATCTGGCGGCGCTTTCCTTAGCGGATCCCGTTTCGCTCTATGTCCACATCCCGTTCTGCGAGGCGATGTGCTGGTATTGCGGCTGTCACACCAGCATTACCCGGAAGGAAGGCCCGGTCAGGGACTACTTGAACCTGCTCGGGCGCGAGATCGAGCGCGTTTCGGAGGCCGCAGGCGGCGCCCTGCCGGTCAGCAACATCCACTTCGGAGGCGGCACCCCGACGATCATCAGTCCGGTGGACTTTGCCGCGCTGATGGCAAAGCTCAGGCAGTCGTTCGCCGTTGAGGCACAGGCGACCATAGCCGTCGAAATCGATCCGCGGACATTGACGCAAGAGATGATCGCGGCACTTGGCGAAAACGGCGTCAATCGTGCCAGCCTCGGTGTCCAGAGCTTCGATATCACCGTGCAGCGGGCTATCAATCGCGTCCAGTCGATCGAGCAGACCGGGTCGGCCGTCAGCGGCTTGCGGGCGACCGGCGTCGGCAGCATCAATTTCGACCTGATCTACGGCCTGCCGCACCAGACGGTGCAGTCCTGCATCCAGACGGTAGAGGCCTCCGTCGAGATGCGGCCGGACCGTTTCTCGGTGTTCGGCTATGCGCATGTGCCGTCGTTCAAGAAGCATCAGCGGCTGATCGAGGAGGCTGCTCTTCCGGATGCCGCGCACCGCAACGACCAGGCGCTAGCGATCGCGGAGGCTCTGCTGGCCGCCGGCTATGTTGCGATCGGCCTCGATCACTTCGCATTGCCGACGGACCAGCTTGCCATTGCCGCGCGGACGGGAGGGCTGCGGCGCAATTTCCAGGGCTACACCGAGGATCCATGCGAAACCCTGATCGGGCTTGGCGCATCGGCGATCGGGCGGCTGCCATCGGGTTACGTCCAGAACGAGGTTGCCCTTGGACGCTACGCCGATCAGCTCTTGTCAGGCAATCTCGCGACCGCAAAAGGGTATCGGTTCACGGGCGAAGACACCCTGCGGGCGAGGATCATCGAGCGCCTGATGTGCGACTTCGAAGTCGACCTCGGAGCACTCTGTCGAGAGGCAGGGTTCGAAAGCGTCCAGCTCCTGGACGGGAATGCGGCGCTGGCGGAACTGATCGATGACGGCGTGGTCAGCCTCGACGGCGATCGTATCGTCGTCTCGCAAGATGCCAGGTTCATGATCCGTGCGGTGGCCGCCGCCTTCGACGCCTATCTCGGCGCCTTCGGGCGGACGCACAGCAAGGCTGCGTGAAACGCAGAAAGGGCCGCGTCGAACGCACGGCACGGCCCTTCAGAGACCTTACTGCCCGACCTTGGCGAGATCGGCATCCAGGCGCTTGCGCGCCAAAGGCGGCAGCTTGCCTGTCTTGATGGCGTCGAGATTGGCGGGATTGTCGCCGACGACGATCAGCGCGATCATGCCCATGCCCACATGCGGCGCGCACTTCACGACATAGGCGCCCTGGGCGTCGAATGTGGCCTGGAACTGTTCATTGGGCTTCGACTTGAACTCGGCTGCGCCCGCCGGGATGAGGCCGGCCACTGTTTCCACGTTGTGTCCCTTGTCGGTGGGCACAAAGGTCACGGTGTCGCCGGGTGCAACGTGGATGAAGCCCGGCTCGAACGTCATCGGGCCGTCCGGGCCCTTGTTAAGCAACTGAACCTGATGGTCGGCCGCCAGCAGCGGCGCTGCCGATGCGACCAGGATTGCGATGGCCGCGATCGGGCCAAGTGTGAAACGCATTCTCGATGTCTCCTATTGGGCCTCGATGGCCTGCCAGGACTTCTAGGGTCTCCGCTGCCCTTGTCGTTTGACGCGCGTCAACCTCGCTCGATTGTCGTCGCCGGTCGGCTCGCTCGGCTTATGCGTTCAGCAGTTCGCGGACGGTCACGGCAAGTTCGCGGGCCGTGTAGGGCTTGCGCAGCCACTGCGCACCGGGAATGATGTTCTTGGCCGCCAGAGCCGGCTCGGAATAGCCGGAGGTGAACAACACGGCGAGATCTGGGCGAATTTGCCGTGCCTCGCGCGCGAGTTCATCTCCCGTCATGCCGCCGGGCATGACGATGTCGGTGAAAAGCAGTGCAATGTCTGCATTGCTCCTGAGGCTGTCCAGCGCGTTGCGGCCATTCTCGGCTTCAAGCACAGAATAGCCCATGCCCGAGAGGCGGGCGACGGCGACGCGGCGCACGCGACGGTCGTCTTCCACCACAAGGATGGTCTCGTTGCCTGTCGGCAGCGGCGGAACAGTGTGGCTGGCCGCATCGTCCGGCTGCTGCAGATTGCGTTCGCTGCGAGCCGGAAGATAGATGCGGATCGTCGTGCCGCGGCCGATCTCGCTGTAGATCTGCAAATGCCCGCCGGACTGCTTCACGAAGCCATACACCATGCTGAGGCCGAGGCCTGTTCCCGAGCCCGTATCCTTGGTGGTGAAAAATGGTTCGATCGCGTGCTTGCGAACCTCTTCGCTCATCCCGATGCCCGTGTCGGTGATCGCAATGAGGATGAAATTGCCGCTCCGCACATCCGGATACATCTTGGCATAGTCCGAATCGAGCTCGACGCGGGAAAGCTCCATGGTGAGCTTGCCACCCTTGGGCATCGCATCCCGGGCATTGATGGCAATGTTGAGGATCGCGTTCTGCAGCTGCGAGCTGTCGACGAGCACGTCGAAATTGGAGCCGGACAGAATGGTCGATAGCTTGATGTCTTCGCCAAGCGTGCGCCGCAGCAGGTTGGAGAAACCGCTCATCAGCTGGCCGAGATCCGCACTCTGCGGATTGAGCGGCTGGCGCCGCCCGAAGGCCAGCAGCTGGCCAGTGAGCTTGGCGCCGTCGGATGCGGCATCCTGCGCCTCCTTCAGGATGTCGCGCAACGGGCCGGGCGGCAGTTTGTCTTCCACCATCTCGATATTGCCGCTGATCACCGTCAGGAGGTTGTTGAAATCGTGGGCAATGCCGCCGGTCAGCTGGCCCACGGCCTCCATCTTCTGCGCCTGGCGTAGATCTTCCTCGATCTTGTAGCGGCTGGTCAGATCGCGCACGAACCCGGTGAAGAACCGCTCGCCGTTGACCGTCGTTTCGCCGACGTGAAGTTCCATCGGAAATTGGGTGCCGTCTGCGCGCATTCCGGTGACCACCCGACCGTAGCCGATGATGCGCTTTTCGCCGGTTTCGAGGTAGTGGTCGATATAGTGATCGTGCGCCTGCCTGTCAGGGTTTGGCATCAGCGCGTTGACATTGCGGCCGCAGACCTCGTCCGACGTCCGGCCGAACAGTTTCTCGGCCGCCTTGCTGAACGATTGCACCGTGCCCCTGTGGTCGATGACGATCATTGCGTCGGGGACCGTTTCCAGGATCGAGCTCAGATGTGCCTCGCGGGATCGGAGCGCCGCTTCCGCCCGGCGCAGCTTGCTGATGTCGCTGCTGGTCTGGATGATCGAGTGTTCACCGTCCGTCAGGTTGACGAGAACGCACCGTGCGGCAACGTGGATGTCGTGCCCGTTCTTGTGGCGATGGACGACTTCGCCCTGCCAGAAGCCCTGCGACCTGATTTGGTCGCCAATGAGATCCTGCTGTTGCAGCGGTCGGGTCGCCAGAAGGTCCGAGACGTTCCGACCAACGGCTTCCTGGTAGCTCCAGCCATACATGTTCTCGCAGCCGATCGACCAGTGGGTGATCGTGCCCTCGAATTTTAAGACCATGATGTCGGCGCCATCCAGAACATGCACCAGGGCATCCAGTTCCTGGGGCGAAGCGGTTCTTGGGGAAACGAGGCGGTGTGGCATGGCTAACATAGGTCTGCGGTTGATCCGTGGCGGACTAGTCTATGGCAGTTTTCCAGGTTGAAAGCATCTGCATTGCCGCAGAGCTCCTTGAGCCGCTGGCGGCAGACGATCCGAAGGTTGTGGCGGCCCTCCGGCACGACCACCTGGATGGCCGCAAGCTTGCTGATGGTGCGCGAGACAGTCTCTATCGTCATGCCCAGATAGTCGGCGATATCCTGGCGGTTCATGGGGATCTGCAGCAGTCCGGGATTGCCGGACATTTCGGTGCGGGGAGCAAGCTCGATCAGAAAGCTGCAGAGCCTCTCCTGCGCATTCTTCTTGGACAGGAGGACCATCTGCTCGTGTGCCGCTTCCGTCTCTTTGCACAGGAGTCCCATATAGGCTGGCCGCAAGGCATCGGACCCGGCAATCTCGCCGAGGAAGAGATTGCGACCGATGCGGCGGATCCGGCAGTCGCTCACGGCCTCCGCGGTGAACAGATAGTTCCGCTGCGGAAACGCCCCGAAGATGTCGCCAGCGTACTGGAAAGCGGTGATGACCCGTCGCCCTTCACCGATGATGCGCTGCAGACGAACTACCCCCTCTGCCACCTGAAAGACACAGCCGGCGGGGTCGCCCTCCCAGCAGATCGCCTTTCCCGCCGGAATGGTTTCAGGCAGCGCCGTGCCGAACAGCGACGACAGGCAAAGCCTGCGCGGAGGAGCCGCTTCGACGGCAAGGCCGGCGACTGCGAAGGCATTTTTTCCGAGCATCAGCATGTTCCATGTCCCCTTCATCGAGAACGTCGAGACTAGGCGTACCGCGTCACACAAGGATGAGCCGCACGTATCAGTCCGTGCGACTGCGTAACACTCTGTAACGAGCCCCGGCAGACGTCATCCGCGCGGTCCCCCGTTGACGTAAATCAAGGAGGCCGTGCGGGCTCCATGAGAGTCCTCCAGAGGTACGGAGAGGCAGGTCGCAACGCGGTCGGCCGCGCACTGGGGACGACATCATGACTTACACTACGGAAACCGTGGTGGTCGCGGTCGCCGCTTTTCTGGCTTTGCTGGGAGCGGCGTTTGCGCACGACCACCTGTTTGCAGTCCACATGGGCATACTGTGTTTCTGCCTTCTGGCCGGCACGGTGCTGCTGATGCGGCGGATAGACGTTTCGACTGCTGGCGCGCCAGCGAGGATCGACCCGTCAGGCTATTTCGACGAGGTGGTGCGCTACGGGTTGATCGCCACCGTCTTCTGGGGCGTTGTCGGCTTTCTGGTCGGCGTGATCGTCGCCGCGCAGCTGGCCTTCCCCGACCTCAACTTTGCACCGTACCTGAACTTCGGTCGGCTGCGCCCGGTCCATACCTCGGCGGTGATCTTCGCCTTCGGTGGCAACGCGCTGATCATGACCTCCTTCTATGTCGTGCAGCGCACCTGTCGGGCCCGCCTGTTCGGCGGCAATCTCGCCTGGTTCGTCTTCTGGGGCTACCAGCTCTTCATCGTCATGGCGGCCACCGGCTACGTGCTAGGAATCTCCCAGGGTCGCGAATATGCCGAGCCGGAATGGTATGTCGACCTTTGGCTGACCATCGTCTGGCTCGCCTATCTGGCGGTGTTTCTCGGCACGGTCCTGAGGCGCAAGGAGCCACATATCTATGTGGCAAACTGGTTCTACCTTGCCTTCATCGTCACCATCGCCATGCTTCACGTGGTCAACAATCTGGCCGTGCCGGTGTCGTTCCTGGGTTCCAAGAGCTACTCGGTGTTTTCCGGCGTCCAGGATGCGCTGACCCAGTGGTGGTACGGCCATAACGCCGTGGGCTTCTTCCTGACCGCCGGCTTCCTGGGCATGATGTATTATTTCGTCCCCAAGCAGGCCAACCGTCCGATCTATTCCTACCGTCTGTCGATCATCCACTTCTGGGCTCTGATCTTCATGTACATCTGGGCGGGTCCCCACCACCTCCACTATACGGCGCTGCCGGACTGGGCGCAGACGCTCGGCATGGTGTTCTCGGTGATGCTCTGGATGCCTTCCTGGGGCGGCATGATCAACGGCCTGATGACGCTCTCGGGCGCCTGGGACAAGATCCGCACCGACCCGATCATCCGCATGATGGTGATCGCCATCGCCTTCTACGGCATGTCGACTTTCGAGGGCCCGATGATGTCGATCAAGACGGTGAACTCGCTCAGCCACTATACCGAATGGACGATCGGTCACGTCCACTCCGGCGCGCTCGGCTGGGTCGGGATGATCACCTTCGGCGCCATCTACTATCTGACACCAAAGCTGTGGGGCCGCGAGCGGATGTACAGCATGCGAATGATCAACTGGCACTTCTGGCTCGCCACGCTTGGCATCGTCGTCTACGCGGCCGTCTTGTGGGTTGCCGGCATCCAGCAGGGCCTGATGTGGCGCGAGTACAATTCACAGGGCTTCCTCGTCTACTCCTTCGCGGAAACCGTCGCGGCGATGTTCCCCTATTACGTGCTGCGCACTCTCGGCGGAGGGCTTTACCTCGCCGGCGGACTGGTGATGGCCTGGAACGTGTTCATGACCATCCTCGGCCACCAGCGAGACGAAGCGGCCCTTCCGACCACCTATGTTCCCCAGGCACAGGCTGCCGAGTGAGGTGAAGACATGGCATCGATCCTAGACAAACATAAAATCATCGAAAAGAACGCCACGCTGCTTCTGGTCGGCTCGCTCCTGGTGGTCAGCATCGGCGGCATCGTCGAAATCGCACCGCTGTTCTACCTGCAGAATACGATCGAGAAGGTCGAGGGCATGCGGCCCTACACGCCGCTCGAACTGGCGGGGCGCAACATCTACGTCCGCGAGGGTTGCTACGTCTGCCACAGCCAGATGATCCGGCCCTTCCGCGACGAAGTGGAACGCTACGGTCATTACTCGCTGGCAGCCGAATCCATGTATGACCACCCCTTCCAGTGGGGCTCCAAGCGTACCGGGCCGGATCTCGCCCGGGTCGGCGGCCGCTATTCCAACGAATGGCACGTGCAGCATTTGTCGGATCCGCGCGCCGTCGTGCCGGAATCCGTCATGCCGCGCTACGCCTTCCTGTCCGGTGCGGACCTGACCGTCAAGGACGTTGGCATGGACCTCAAGGCCAACGAGGACGTCGGCGTTCCCTATTCGCCGGAGATGATCGCCGCCGCCGAGGCCGACATGAAGGCGCAAGCCGATCCCAACGCCGACACCACCGCGCTTTTGGCGCGCTATCCGAAGGCAAAGGTGGGCGATTTCGACGGCGATCCGACCAAGCTGACGGAGATGGACGCGCTCGTCGCCTATCTGCAGATGCTCGGCACGCTGGTCGACTTCTCCACCTATGACGACGCCACCGGCTATCGATGAGGTCAACCATGGAAATCTATACGGCAATGCGGCACTTCGCCGACAGTTGGGGGCTTTTGGCCATGTCCGCCTTCTTCGTGGGCGCGGTTCTCTTCACCTTGCGGCCCGGCGGCAAACAGGCGGCCAATGAGGCTGCTGATATCCCTCTGAAGGATGACTGAGATGTCGGACAAGCACATTGACGAACTCAGCGGCGTCGAAACAACCGGTCACGAATGGGACGGTATCCGCGAGCTCAACAACCCCATGCCCCGCTGGTGGGTCTGGACCTTCTACGCGACCATCGTCTGGGCGATCGCCTATGCCTTTGCCTATCCGGCCATCCCGATGATCAGCTCGGCGACCAAAGGCTATCTCGGCTTCTCCAGCCGGGCGGA
This sequence comes from Hyphomicrobiales bacterium, assembly GCA_900469345.1. GTDB lineage: Bacteria > Pseudomonadota > Alphaproteobacteria > Rhizobiales > Rhizobiaceae > Neorhizobium. Next base: position 224,604 of record UBWZ01000013.1, read on the forward strand.
GCTGCAGCAGGATCTGGACCATGCCAAGCTGGGACAGGCGCAGTTGCACGAGATGATCACCGCCAAGAGCGTTGAGGACATCGACGCCGACCCGACCCTTCGCGAATTCGCGGTGTCCGGCGGCGCCTCAGCCTTCAAGGTCAACTGCGCGCCATGCCATGGTTCGGGTGCGACAGGCGGGCCGGGGTTCCCGAACCTCAACGACGACGACTGGCTGTGGGGCGGCGATCTCGCCGCGATCCAGACCACCATTGCGCACGGCGTTCGCTACGAAACCGATCCCGACACGCACGTGTCCGAGATGCCGGCCTTCGGGGAGATCCTCGATCTCAACCAGACACGGCAGGTTGCGGCCTATGTCTGGAGCCTGACCGGCACGCCATCGGATCCGGCGCTGGCCGTGGCCGGCAAGCAGGTCTTCATGGACAATTGTGCCGCCTGTCACGGTGACGATGCAAAGGGCAAGGTCGACATGGGGGCTCCCAACCTCGCCGATGCCATCTGGCTGAAGGGCCGGGGAGAGGATGCCGTTGCGCGGCAGGTCATGGCCCCCAAGCACGGCGTCATGCCCGCCTGGCAGGGCCGCCTCGGGGAGACCGCCGTCAAGGAACTGACGGTCTTCGTGCACTCGCTGGGCGGCGGCAAATAACGCGTCACTAGGGACAGGCGCAGGCGGTTGTCATTTGCGCCTGCAGACACGGATGCGGGCCGCGACAGCTGCCCCCAGGAGCCGACGCCCGAAGCCCTGACCTTCAGGCGTCCAGCAAGCCACGCAACCGGTTCCGGTTGCGTGGCTTGCGCGCGGGTCTGTCTTGACTTCGATCAATGACGACCAGCGGGCGGAATGGGACGAGGAATACCGAATATGGGACGGCCTCATGAACCTCTTTACTGCTCAAGACCCGACAGACGTGGATCGCATCAACGCGGAGCCCGTCAATGCGCGCCGGAACCGGCAGCCGCTTTATGCCGCGCGCAAGAAAGTCTTCCCGAAAAGGGCAGAGGGCCGCTTTCGGCGCTTCAAGTGGATCGTGATGCTGGTGACGCTTTGCATCTACTATCTCTCGCCATGGATCCGCTGGGACCGCGGCCCCTATGCGCCTGATCAGGCCATCCTGATCGACATGGCCTCGCGTCGCTTTTTCTTCTTTTTCGTCGAGATCTGGCCGCAGGAATTCTACTACGTGGCGGGCCTTTTGGTGATGGCGGGTTTCGGCCTGTTTCTCGTTACCTCGGCGGTCGGTCGGGCCTGGTGCGGCTACGCCTGCCCGCAGACCGTGTGGGTCGACCTGTTCCTGGTCGTTGAGCGCTTCATTGAGGGCGATCGCAACGCCCGCATGAAGCTCGACGCCGGTCCCTGGACCCTCGACAAGATCCGCAAGCGCCTGGCAAAGCACGCGATATGGCTGGTGATCGGGGCCGCCACCGGCGGCGCCTGGATCTTCTACTTCGCCGATGCCCCGACCCTCGCAGTGTCGCTGTTCACCGGACAGGCGGCGGCGATCGCCTACACCACCGTCGCCGTCCTGACGGCCACGACATACGTGTTCGGCGGCCTGATGCGCGAGCAGGTCTGTACCTACATGTGCCCCTGGCCGCGCATCCAGGGCGCCATGCTCGATGAGAACTCGCTCGTTGTCACCTACAATGACTGGCGGGGTGAACCCCGCGCCCGCCACGCCAGGAAAGTCCAAGCGCAAGGTCAGGCGACCGGCGACTGCGTCGATTGCAATGCCTGCGTTGCCGTCTGTCCCATGGGCATCGACATCCGTGACGGCCAGCAGCTGGAATGCATCACCTGCGCGCTTTGCATCGATGCCTGCGACAGCGTCATGAATAAGATCGGCAAGCCGCGCGGCCTCATCGCCTATGCCACGCTCGACGAATATGCCGGCAACATGAACCTGGCGACCGACAACGGCCACGGCCCCGTGCAGCCGAACCGGATTCGCACCGAGGATGGCGGCTTTGTCGGCACCGTGCGGCACTTCAACTGGCGCATCATCTTCCGCCCGCGTGTGCTCTTCTACGCCGTGCTGTGGATTTCGGTCGGCATCGCCATGCTGGTGCATCTCGGCATGCGGGAGCGGCTCGAGCTCAACGTGGTCCATGATCGCAACCCGCAATACGTGCTGGAGAGCGATGGCTCGATCCGCAACGGCTACACGCTTCGGATGCTCAACATGGTTCCCGCGCCGAGGAAGGTCGTGCTCAGTCTCTCAGGCCTGGATGGCGCGACGATGCGGATTGCCGAACTGGGCAACAAGGATGGCCGTAGCTTCACGCTTGATGCCGCGCCCGACGCGGCCACCAGCCTCAAGGTTTTTGTGACGCTCGATCCGAAGGCGGTAAAGGCAGACGGCTTCCTGTTCGTGATCGAGGCGGACGACCATTCCGACAGAGCGACCTATCGGGCCGCGTTCAATGCACCAGGAGATGCCCTATGACCGCGCGCACCCAAGCCTTTACCGGCCGCCACATGCTGCTCACCACGGTTGCCTTCTTCGGCGTGGTCATCAGCGTCAACGTCACGATGGCCTATCTCGCTGTATCGAGCTGGAGCGGCCTGGTGGTCGAGAACACCTATGTCGCCAGCCAGGAGTTCAATGGCAAGGCGGCGGCCATGAAGGCGATGGCCGCCTCCGGTATCGTCGGCAGCCTGTCGCTGAAAGACAATGGGATCCATTATGACATCCGCAACCGCGACGGGTCTCCGGCCGATGTCGACACGGTCACCGCCAACTTCAAGCGTCCGGTCGGCGACCACGAGGATTTCCAGGTGACGTTCCACCAGCTTTCGACGGGTCGTTTCGAGGCGTCCCATCCGTTGGCGCCCGGCGACTGGATCGTCGAGGTCCTGTCGCGCAAGGATGGAACGCTGGTCATGCACGAGGCGGCCCGCATCGACACCGCGGAGATCGACCGATGAGCTGCTGCGGCGTCAATGCGGACGACGTTCTGGCGCTGGAAGCGGGCCGGGTCAGCGCCGAGGAAATTTTGCTCGCCAGCCATTCGCTGGGCGAGGGGCTGCGGCAGCTGGACCTCAGCGTCCCGGATGTCCATTGCGGCGACTGCATCATGACCATCGAAAAAGCTTTGGTGGCACTTCCCTTTGTGCAGACGGCAAGGGTGAACCTGACCTCGCGGCGCGTCTCCTGCGTCTATCGGGAGGAGACGTCGAGCGGCGCGACCGACCCGAGCGGGATCATCGAGGCGATCCAGGCGGTCGGCTATCGCGCCAATCTGCTGGCGCAGGCGGACACGCAGAGCGAAAAGACAAAGAACCAGCTGTTGCTGGCGGTCGGCGTGTCCGGATTTGCTGCCGCCAATATCATGCTCCTGTCCGTCTCGGTCTGGTCGGGGGCGGATGCTGCGACGCGCGACATGTTTCACTGGATATCCGCTCTGATCGCCGCGCCGGCACTGGTCTATGCGGGTCGCTTCTTCTTCCGCTCGGCCTGGAGCGCCCTCAAGCGGGGCCGCACCAACATGGATGTGCCGATCTCGCTTGCCGTGTCCCTGTCCTATGGCGTCTCCTTGTGGGAGACCGCGCATCACGGCGAACATGCCTGGTTCGATGCGACAGTGTCGCTTCTGTTTTTCCTGCTGATCGGGCGCACGCTCGATCACATCATGCGCGAAAAGGCGAGGTCGGCCATCAACGGGCTGGCGCGGCTGGCGCCGCGTGGCGCGCTACTGGTCGCGCCGGACGGATCACGCCGCTACGTGGCGGTCGACGAGTTAAGGGTCGGCGACGTGATTGCGGTTGCCGCCGGCGAGCGCATACCGATCGATGGCATTGTCGTTGCCGGCGAGAGCGATCTGGACACGTCGATCGTGACCGGCGAAAGCAGGCCCGTTTCCGTTTTCGCCGGAACGGAGGCGAGTTCCGGAGCCATGAACTTGACCGGCGCGCTGGTGATCCGCGCAACCCGGCTCGCCAGGAATTCGTTGCTGGCCGAGATCATCGCGCTGATGGAGGCGGCCGAGGGCGGTCGCGCCCGCTACCGGCGCATCGCCGATCGCGCTGCGTCGCTCTACTCCCCGGCGGTTCACAGCCTGGCGTTGGCCACCTTTCTTGCCTGGGGTATCTTCGGCGGAGACTGGAAGCAGGCCCTGCTGGTTGCCGTCGCCGTTCTCATCATCACCTGCCCCTGTGCGCTCGGTCTCGCTGTTCCGGTGGTGCAGGTGGTCGCCGCCGGCGAGCTGTTTCGCAGAGGTGTCATGGTCAAGGATGGTTCGGCTCTGGAGCGGCTTGCCGAGATCGACTGCGTCGCTTTCGACAAGACCGGAACGCTGACGCTCGGCAGTCCGAGGTTGGTTCGCGCCGAAACCGATGTCGAGCCCAGCCTGGCGATTGCCAGGGCTCTGGCTGTGCATTCGCGACATCCGCTGTCCCGCGCGCTTGCCGGCGCGCACAACCCGGCAGCTTTGCTCTTCGATCGCGTGAGCGAGACCGCCGGGGGCGGCCTGCAAGGGGCGATCGGCGCCGATCTCTACAAGCTCGGCAGCGCCAGGTTCGCCTGCGGGCAGGCGATCGCCGTGCCCGGCGGGGATAACGCGCTAACCGAAGTCATGTTGTCGAAGAACGGGAGAGGGGTTGCCCGCTTCCTCTTCGACGACACGCTCCGACCCGGGGCTGAGGACGCCGTCAAATCACTGCAGTCGTCTGGCTTTCACACCGTCATGGTGTCGGGCGACCAGCAATGCGTGGTGGATGATACGGCGCGAGCGCTGGGGCTTCCCCAGGCCCTCGGCGCTCTTACGCCGAAGCAGAAGGTCGAGGAAATAGCCCGCCTTAGCGCCGCCGGCCACCGTGTCCTGATGGTCGGCGACGGCATCAACGATGCGCCGGCGCTGGCCGCGGCGCATGTGTCCATCGCCCCGTCTACCGCCTCCGACGTGGGGCGCCAGGCGGCGGACTTCGTCTTCTTCAACGACCGGCTGGATGTCGTGCCGCAGGCGGTCATGATTGCCCGGCGGTCGGCCCGGCTGATTCGCCAGAATTTTGCACTGGCGATCGGCTACAATGTCCTCGCCGTGCCGATTGCGATGGCCGGTCTCGCTACGCCGCTGATTGCCTCGATTGCGATGTCCACCTCGTCACTGATCGTGGTTGCCAATGCTCTGCGGCTTGCGCGGGGTAACAGGCCGGTGGCCCGGCCGTCCGCCGCGACGGCGCCAGCAAATTTCGGGGTGCAAACCGCATGAACATGCTGATCTATCTCATCCCGATTGCCCTCTTCATGGGCGCGATGGGGCTGATGGCGTTCCTCTGGTCGCTCAGGAGCGGCCAATATGACGACCTGCAGGGGGCAGCCTGGCGCGTCCTCTCGGACGACGACATCGATCCGCCGAAGCCTTGACCGCGAAGATCTCGCCGGCGACGGAGCGCATGAGCGCTGTGCGGAGCAATAGCGCGACGATCAGCACTGTAGCCTGCGGTCCGTTCCTTTGGTAACCCTCTTGCAACGGTGCAGGGGCAAGAGTGTGATACGATGGAACCAGACCGCATTCTGGTGGTGGACGACGATGCGCGGATCCGGCAGATGCTGATCCGATATTTTGAGGACAACGGCTTCAAGGTGCATGCCGTCGGCAATGGCGCTGCGATGCGCGCCGAGCTTGCCAAAACCACCTATGCTGCTCTTTTCCTCGATCTGGTTCTGCCAAACGGCGAAAATGGGCTCGAGCTCTTGAAGGAATTGCGTGCCACGTCGGACATGCCGATCCTGATGCTGACCGGCCAGGACGACATCACCGACAAGGTCGTGGGCCTCGAAATCGGCGCCGACGACTACATCGCCAAGCCCTTTCATCTGCGCGAACTGCTGGCACGGCTGAGGACCGTGCTGCGCCGGCGCGCGGTAACGCAGCAGGTTGCGGCGACGCCAAACACGCACCCCGAGGTTCTTCAGTTCGACGGCTGGCATCTCGATGTATCGCGCCGGCGGCTGACTGCCCCGGATGGCAAGGATGTCACGCTGACCAGCGGCGAGTTCGACATGCTGCTCGTCTTCGTCAGCAATCCCGGTCGCGTCATGTCGCGCGAGACGTTGATGAACCTGACACGCAATCGCGACCTCGACGTCTTCGACCGGGCGATCGACGCGCAGATCGTTCGGTTGCGACGGAAGATCGAGCAGGAGCCCAAGGAGCCGCTGCTGATCCAGTCGGTCCGCGGCGTCGGCTATGTTTTCACGGGTCGGCGTCAATAGGCCCCTTGATCAAACGCAATGTCGCGAATCGGCGCCGGTGTTAGCCTGAGCCCGTCGTGTGAGTCGCAAGCCGTCATGTCGCCGGTCCCGGCGGCCGGTGCAGGCCGGTCGGCACGACGTGCCGGTGCCGGCGTATTTGCAAATCATCGCGGCCAGGGGTCAAGCGGGGCTGCGAAAACGGAGTGTGACATGGATTTCG
>UBWZ01000010.1 GCA_900469345.1 Hyphomicrobiales bacterium
TTTTCTCGTTCTGGGATCCGCGAATTTCGTTGGGCCTGTCGCGGCTGACGCGCGCGCAAAAAAAAACCGCCGTTGCGATCGCTCGCAACGACGGTTTTGGTCGAGCCAGCCGGGCTGTCGCCCGGCCTCCCGATGATTACGGGCACTTCGGATTGATCTTGGTGGCCGCTTCCGGGGTCTTGCCCGCGGTGCCTGCACCGGGCGTGCCGGCCGGGCAATCGGCCGAGGTTCCAGCTGCCGAGCTGCCGGACGTGCCGTCATTTGACGGCGTCGTGCTCTGCGTGGTGGTCGAATCGGTGCCCATCGAGCCCGAATTCATCGTTCCCTGTTCCATCGGCTTTGCAGTGCCGTCGGTCGTGCCCATCTGGCCGGTCGAGGTCTGTGCTAAAGCGGAAGAGGCGAGTGCGAGCGAAAAGGCTGCTGCCGTGATGATCTTGTTCATTTGGTATCCTCCAGGAGTTCATTTCCATCGTGGTCACGGTGTCTGAACTCGGCAGGTGTCGCAGATGTTCCGGGATTATTCACAGCCTTGCCGGTCGTCGTCGGCAGTACGGGCGAGCACCGGTCTGCCGCGAAGGTTCGCTAAGATATTGAGGAATATCGGCTATCAGAGCCTCGAGCTGCTTGTTCTGAGCTGCGAAACGATCCGAGGTAAACTCGCTGTGAGCAGCAGTTTACCGCCCGGCGGCTGTCCGGTCACAGCCGGCCGTAGCGCAGGTCCGATTCGATGTCTGCCTTTTCACCGAGCCTGGTCTTGTAGACCTGATAGTTTTCCATCACCCGCTGCACATAGTTGCGCGTCTCGGGGAAGGGGATGCGCTCGATCCAGTCGACCACCTCGTCGATCGGCTTGCCGCGCGGGTCTCCGTAGCGGGCGATCCACTCGTTTACCCGCTTCGGCCCTGCATTATAGGCGATGAAGGTGAGGATATACGAGCCACTGAAGGTGTCGATCTGCTCGCCGAGGTAATGGGCGCCGAGCGTCGCGTTGTAGCCGGCATCGGAGGTCAGCCGGTCGGCCTTGAAGCTGATGCCGTGCCGCTTGGCCACGCCCTGCGCGGTGCCGGGCAGGATCTGCAGCAGTCCGCGTGCATTGGCAGGCGAGACGGCGGCGGGGTTGAAGGCGCTTTCCTGCCGCGCGATGGCATAGGCGAGCGCTTTTCCCGATCCGCCGATGTCGGCGCCGGCGGGAATGACGCCCATCGGAAAGGCAAGTGCGGCCACGTCCACGCCGCGCCCGAAGGCGCTCTTGCCGATCTGCAGCGACAGGGCATGGTCGCCCTGTGCCTCGGCGCGCGCGGCGAGCAGCGCCAGTTCGCCGGGACTGTCGAGTTCTTCGGCAAGCGCCCGGTAGAGCGATGCCGCACGCCGGTCGTGCCCGGCCGCGTCGAGCCTTGCGATCGCCTGCACCGCTTCGCGATTGACGAAGCGTTCCCGGTCCACCGTGCTGGCGGACGGATAGCTGACGTCGAGAAGACGGACCTTCAGCTTGGCGCCGGCCAGCTGGCCGTAGAAGGTTCCGGAGTACCGGGCCGCCTTGGTATAGAAGTCTCTGGCGCTCCCGGGGCCGCCGGCCTCGGCGGCACGCCCCAGCCAGTACCAGGCCCGTGATGCCGACAGCGGACGGGTCGATGCCTCGAGGATCCTGCGGAAATGGGTTTCGGCCAGGGCCGGGTTGTTGAGGGCCCGCAATGCGTACCAGCCGGCGTGGAAATCGGCGTCGGCCCGGTCCCGCGCCGCAGTGGCCACGGCACCCGCCACCGTCGCATAGGCTCTGGCGAAGTCCCCGCCATCGGCCAGGCCGCGGGCGACGATGCGTTGCTCGTTCCACCATTCGCCGACATTCACCAGCCGGGCGGGATCGCGCGGCACCGTCTTGAGAAGATCGGCTGCTTCCTGATACTTGTCCTGCCGACGCAGCAACTCGACCCGCGCAAACAGATAGGACGGATCGCTGGCCAGCGGGCGCTCGACCGCCGAAAGCAGCGCATCGGCGTTCTTGGCGCTGCCGACGACACCGCTCCAGGCCCGGTAGAGCGACCCGGCATTGCCCATGTCGGCGAAGCGCTTGGCCTGTGCCAGACGACCGCGATACATCAGGCAGTCCATGCGCGCCTTGTGGTCGGCCGGCGAAAACAGGCTGCCGAACTCCTTGAGGATGCGGTCCTCGATGCCCTTGTCGAGCGGATCCGAAGCCCACAGCGTGCGCAGGATCCGTGCCGCTTCGGAGGCGCGGCCGCTCGCCACCAGCGCGCGCGCGAGAATGATGGCGCCCTCGGTAGTCTGCGGCTGCGTCGCGCCGAAGGCCGCCAGCACGTCGGCGGGGGCCGGGTTTTCGCGGTACATGGCGCGCTCCGACAGCGCGCGGAAACTGCTGAGCCCGGGCCAGCCCTTGAGTCGTGTTTGCGCCAGAGCTATCTCGCCGGACGGGACGCCCGAAAGGCCGGAGGTCGCGATCGCCCAGGTGAGGATATGTTCGTCGAGCGAGTCCTTCGGCAGGCTGTTTCGCTGAGCGAGCGCCGCGGCGGCATCGTTGGCGGTCAGCGCGTCGAGCCCCACCTTGAGCGGCGAGGGCTGCACCATGTTGTTGGGACGCGGGATGGCGCCGGTCACATCAGGCACCGGCATCGCCGCGGTCATCGGCGACGGAATTGCGGCTGGCGCATCGGGCCGCACGAAGGGCAAAGGCACCAGGGTGTCGGCCGGCGGCGCAGCGAGGCTGGGCAGGCCGGTGGCGCAGAGGCTGAGGGCAGCGAGGATGAGAACAGGCCTGTTCATCCGGCAACTCGCGACAAAGATGATGACCCCCTAATTAGCTGCCGACTGCATTAACGAAAGCTTACCATAATACCGCCCGTGCGCGATTTCTATCTGGGAGAGCCGGAGAAATCCTGCCTGCTTGCGCTTGTCGCCGCTCTGTCGCCGCTTTATGGTGCCCAACCTCTTGAAGTGCGCCGATCTTTCGGTCTAGCCAAGCGCGCTTCGAGTGTTCGTTTCGCCGCATGTCCCCGGGCGCAAACCGCTGCGCACGCACGGGCGATATGCTGTAGGTGTGGATTGCGGCCGAACGATGGAGTGCGGCCGATGGGAGTTGTTGATGTTCAAGGGATCGATCCCCGCCCTCGTTACCCCTTTCACGACGGAGGGCGCGGTGGACGAAAATGCTTTCGCCGCGCATGTGGAATGGCAGATAGCTGAAGGCAGCAGCGGACTGGTGCCGGTTGGCACCACGGGCGAATCGCCCACCCTGTCGCATGACGAGCACAAGCGGGTGGTGGAGCTGTGCGTCGAAGTGGCGGCCAAGCGCGTCCCGGTCATTGCCGGAGCCGGGTCGAACAACACCCGCGAGGCGGTGGAACTGGCCGAACACGCCGAAAAGGCGGGGGCTGATGCGGTTCTGGTGGTGACGCCCTATTACAACAAGCCGACCCAGAAGGGCCTGATCGCCCACTTCTCGGCGATTGCGCAAGCCGTCAGCCTGCCGATCATCATCTACAACATCCCGCCGCGCTCGGTCATCGACATGTCGCCGGAAACCATGGGTGCGCTCGCCAAGGCGCATAGCAATATCGTCGGCGTCAAGGATGCGACGGGCAAGCTGGAGCGCGTCTCCGAGCAGCGCATCACCTGCGGACCCGATTTCGTGCAGCTGTCCGGCGAAGACGCAACCGCGCTCGGCTTCAACGCCCATGGCGGCGTCGGCTGCATCTCGGTGACCGCCAACGTGGCGCCGCGGCTCTGTGCGCAGTTCCAGGCGGCCATGCTCGCCGGCGATTTCAAGGCAGCGCTCGAATATCAGGACCGCCTGATGCCGCTGCACAAGGCGATCTTCATGGAGCCCGGCCTCTGCGGCGCGAAATACGGCCTCAGCCGTCTGCGCGGCATGAACCGTACGGTCCGCTCGCCGCTGATTTCCAGCCTCGAGCCGGCAACCGAGGCGGCGATCGACGCCGCGCTGCGTCATGCCGGCCTGCTGAACTGAAAACCCTCTTGCAGCATGAGCGCAGGCGCCGCCGGATCGGTTCGGACGCCTGTGCTTCCCTTTAGTCCTCCGCCGCATTACATAGACACTCCCTCGAACGGTCTGACGGCCGGGCGGGACGATGTGATCGAGACAGAGGCAGGCGAAAGATACCATGGCACCCAAAGGCAGCCAGCGTACGGTCAACAAGATTGTCGCGGAGAACCGCAAGGCCCGCTTCAACTATGAGATCATGGACACCTACGAGGCCGGTATTGTTCTGACCGGCACGGAGGTCAAGTCCCTGCGCGAGGGCAAGGCCACGATCGCCGAATCCTATGCCTCGGACGAAGGCAACGAGATCTGGCTGATCAACTCCCATCTGCCGGAATATCTGCAGGCCAACCGCTTCAACCACGAGCCACGGCGCCGCCGCAAGCTTCTCCTGTCGAAGCGCGAGATCAACCGGCTGCGCGCCGGCATCAACCGCGAAGGCATGACGCTGGTGCCGCTGAAGATCTATTTCAACGAAAAGGGCAGGGCCAAGCTCGAACTGGCGCTCGCCAAGGGCAAGAAGCTGCACGACAAGCGCGAGACCGAAAAGGAACGCGACTGGAACCGGCAGAAGTCCCGTCTGATGAAGGCCAACTGAGACGATGTCCCACCTGCGCATCACCGTCGGCCCGTTTTCCTTCGTTGCCCGGCTCGAACGGGACAAGGCGCCGCTGACCTGCGAGGCATTCGAGGCGCTGCTGCCCTTCCGCAACCAGGCGATCCATTCGCGCTGGAGCGGCGAGGCGGTCTGGGTGCCGCTCGGCGACTTCCAGTTCGGCGTCGGGTTTGAAAACCACACCTGCCATCCGTCACGCGGCGATATCCTGCTCTATCCGGGTGGCCACAGCGAGACCGAACTGCTGTTCGCCTATGGCAGCTCGTCATTCGCCAGCAAGATGGGCGCGCTCGCCGGCAACCATTTCCTCACCCTGGTCGAAGGTCAGGACCAGCTCGAGGCCATGGGCAGGATGATCCTGTGGCAGGGCGCCCAGCCGATCGCCTTCGAGCCGGTCTGACCTCCGTCGCTGAACTTCCGCCACCCGAGCGCGTTCAGCCGCAATGAACAGGCGCACGGCAACCACAGAGCGGCGGATCATCGCCGACGCCATCGGCGACAACAGACTTCTCTCGCTGCGCTATCACGATACCCTGCGCCTCGTCCGTCCGCATATCCTCGGGCATGTCGGCAAGGGCGACCTGGCGCTGAGCGCCTGGCAGGTTTCAGGCACGGGAGAGGGCTGGCGCCTGTTCCGTCTCGCCGACATCGAAGCCCTGACCGTCACCGACAAGCGTTTCCATTCGCCGGCCCCGGGCTACAACGCCCGAGACCCTGCCTTTTCGCGCATCCTTGCCCGGCTCTGAGCCGGCAGGCTGCGACCTGCCGGAGGAACCAAAGCAGGTGCCATCCGTTGGAGGCGATCTCGCAAGGGCAGGTGGACGATGACGCGTAAGAAGATTCTGACCTACGGCATGGTGGTGATCGGCTTCGGGGTGGCTGGATACCTCCTCTACCTGACGTTCCGCGAACATTCCCTGTCCGAGATCGTCGAGTCGGTGCGCTCCATCCCGACCATCCATCTGCTGGCGGCGCTCGCCTACGCGCTCGGCTCCTATCTCTGCCTGACGGGCTTCGACTGGGCTGGCGTCCGCTACGTCAAGAGCGACCTTGCCTACCCCAAGATAGCACTTGCGTCCTTCATCGCCCTGTCGATCGGCCAGAGCGTCGGCATGTCGGGTCTGAGCAGCGGCGCGCTCCGCTATCGCTACTATGCGCATTGGGGCATGAGCACCGAGGACGTCGCCAAGATCGTGCTGCTCTCCGGCGTCACCGTCGGCATCGGCATGGCCATGCTGTGCGGCATCGTCCTTGTCCTCAACCCGAAGGATGCCGCATCCGTGCTGCATTTGGGGGAGGGCGCCATCATGGCGATCGGGATCGCCTGCTTCCTGATCACCGCGGCCTATCTGGTGCTGGCTGCCTTCGTGCGCACGCCGCTGAAGATCCGCAAATGGACCTTCCAGATGCCGAGCCTGAAGATCGCGCTGGCGCAGGTCATCATCGGCACGATCAATTTCGCACTGGTCGCGGCCTGCCTGCGCGAGGTCATGGTCGCCAGCGCCGATGTCAGCTACCTGAAGGCGGCAACAGCCTTCGTGCTCGCCAACCTCGCCATTCTGATTACCCATGCCCCCGGCGGCCTCGGCGTCCTCGAGGCGACGGTTCGCCATGTCATGGGCGACCAGGCCTCGATCGGCTCGCTGGTCGCCTTCCGGGTGATCTACTTCTTCATTCCGTTCTTCATCGGCCTGCCGCTGTCGCTGGTCGTCGAAGCGATCTTCCGGGCGCGAAAGGCCAGGAGGGCGGCAGGCGACCATTCGGAGATGTCGCGCACTGCTTCCGCCTGATTGGCGGAAGAAGAACGCAAATCCGGGCAGCCGCCATTGGCGCACGACCGGCCGCTGCCGGGCTCAGCGCAAAAATGTCAGGCCTCGGCGGATTCCACCGGTTCCGTCGGACGCACCGGGCGCTCGGACGGGTCGCGGCCGACTTCCGCCTTCAGCGAGACGAGATCGATGAAGTGATCGGCCTGGCGACGCAGGTCGTCGGCGATCATCGGCGGCTGGGTCGCCATGGTCGAAACGACCGACACCTTGCGACCCTTGCGCTGCAGGGCCTCCACCAGCGTGGTGAAGTCGCCGTCGCCGGAGAAGATCACCAGATGGTCCGCGGTCTCGGATTGCTCCATTGCATCGATGGCCAGCTCGATGTCCATGTTGCCCTTGATTTTGCGGCGTCCAAGAGAATCGGTAAATTCCTTGGCGGGTTTCGTCACAACCTTGTAGCCGTTGTAATCGAGCCAGTCGATCAAGGGTCGGATCGACGAATATTCCTGATCCTCGATCAGAGCCGTGTAGTAATAGGCCCTGAGAAGATAGCCGCGTTTCTGGAAAGCCTTGAGAAGCTTTCTGTAATCGATATCAAAGCCAAGGCTTTTCGACGCTGCGTAAAGATTTGCACCATCGATAAAGAGAGCAATTTTCTCTCTCGGGTCAAACATACTTTCTCCATCCCTTTTAAACCTGCCTGGCTAGCAAAACCTGAGTTGCAGGCAATAGAATAATTCTTAAATTACGAACTATTCATATATTTGTCATTTATGGCAGGATCGGAAATTATCCAAGCAACTTCACGTTGAAATCCACCGCCTCCCAGGGTGAATTCCACCGAGCCTGTGGCCATCATCGGCAGGAAAAACTTGAATTTCCCACGGGATGGCTGTATCGGGCGTAGCAATCCAGAAATAACGACCGAAAAGGACAGGCAATGGCCCGTGTCACAGTAGAAGATTGCATCGACAAAGTCGATAATCGTTTTGAGCTCGTCCTGCTCGCCAGCCACCGCGCACGCCAGATTTCGCAGGGTGCCGGCATCACCATCGACCGCGACAACGACAAGAACCCGGTTGTGGCTTTGCGCGAAATTGCCGACGAGACGCTGTCGCCCGACGACCTCAAGGAAGACCTCATCCACTCGCTGCAGAAGCATGTGGAAGTCGACGAGCCGGAGCCCGATCCCGCATCGCTGATCGCAGCCGGCGGCGTCGCCACGGCGTCCGATCGCGACGAGGAAGAGGATGCACCGGAAACGGTCACCTTCGACCAGATGTCGGAAGAGGAATTGCTGGCCGGTATCGAAGGCCTGGTTCCCCCGGAAAAGAGCGACGACTACTAAGAAGGCCATTGCTGCGGCAATATATCCTTCATTGTCTCGCCTTATTCCGAAACTCTGCACTATGATGGCTGCGTCGACCCCGTGCCGGCGCGCCATTTTTTATTTCAAGCAGTCGTATCGAAGGCATTTTGAAGGATGATGAGGCAGTACGAGCTCGTTGAACGGGTCCAGAAATATAAGCCCGACGCCAACGAAGCTCTTCTCAACAAGGCCTATGTCTACGCCATGCAGAAGCATGGCCAGCAGAAGCGCGCCAGCGGCGACCCCTACATTTCCCATCCGCTGGAAGTCGCCGCCATTCTCACGGACATGCATCTCGACGAGTCGACGATCGCCGTCGCCCTCCTGCATGACACGATCGAGGACACCACCGCGACCCGGGCCGAGATCGACGAACTGTTCGGCGAGGACATCGGCCGTCTGGTCGAGGGCCTTACCAAGCTGAAGCGGCTCGATCTCGTTTCCAAGAAGGCCAAGCAGGCGGAAAACCTGCGCAAGCTGCTGCTTGCCATCTCCGACGACGTGCGGGTGCTCCTGGTCAAGCTGGCCGACCGGCTCCACAACATGCGCACGCTCGAGCACATGAAGGCCGAGCAGAAGGCGCGCATTTCCGAAGAAACCATGGAGATCTATGCGCCGCTCGCCGGCCGCATGGGCATGCAGGACATGCGCGACGAGCTGGAGGACCTGTCCTTCCGCTACATGAACCCGGAAGCCTACGAGACCATCACCCAGCGGCTCGCCGACCTGTCTGCCCGCAACGAGGGCCTGATCAAGAAGATCGAGGACGAGTTGCGCGAACTGCTGGTCGCCAACGGCCTGGCGGATGCCGACGTAAAGGGGCGCCAGAAGAAGCCCTATTCGATCTTCCGCAAGATGCAGTCGAAGTCGCTCTCCTTCGAGCAGCTCTCCGACCTCTACGGCTTCCGCCTGATCATCGGGGACGTTCCCTCCTGCTACAGGGCGCTCGGCATCGTCCACACGCGCTGGCGGGTCGTGCCGGGCCGGTTCAAGGACTATATCTCCAACCCCAAGCAGAACGACTACCGCTCCATCCACACCACTATCGTGGGGCCGTCGCGGCAGCGTATCGAGCTGCAGATCCGCACCCAGCTGATGCAGGAGATTGCCGAATACGGGATTGCTGCGCACGCCCTCTACAAGGACGGACGCGGCGCCGTCAAAGGCGGCGAACTGCTGCCCAAGGAATCGAACGCCTATTCCTGGTTGCGCCACACCATCGAATCGCTGGCGGAGGGCGACAATCCCGAAGAATTTCTGGAGCATACCAAGCTCGAACTGTTCCAGGACCAGGTCTTCTGCTTCACCCCCAAGGGCAAGCTGATCGCGCTGCCGCGCGGCGCGACCCCGATCGACTTCGCCTATGCGGTCCACACCAACATCGGCGACACGACCGTCGGCGCCAAGATCAACGGCCGCATCATGCCGCTGGTGACGCGCCTCAACAACGGCGACGAGGTGGAGATCATCCGCTCCGGCGTGCAGGTTCCGCCGGCGGCCTGGGAAGAGATCGTCGTCACCGGCAAGGCGCGCTCGGCCATCCGCCGCGCCACCCGCATGGCCATCCGCAAGCAGTATTCCGGCCTCGGTCACCGGATTCTCGAGCGCACCTTCGAGCGTGCCGGCAAGGCCTTTTCCAAGGACGCGCTGAAGCCCGCGCTGCATCGGCTTGCCCACAAGGACGTGGAGGATGCCATCGCCGCGGTCGGGCGGGGCGAGATGTCCTCGCTCGACGTCCTGCGTGCGGTTTATCCCGACTACAAGGACGAGCGCATCACCGTGAAGCCGGCCGCGGACGACGGCTGGTTCAACATGCGCAGCGCCAACGGCATGATGTTCAAGCTCCCGGAGCGATCCAAGGCCGAGCTGGATGCCGTGGCGGCCAATGGCGAGGAACCGGAATATCTTCCTATCCGCGGTCTGTCGGCCACCACCGAGGTGGATCTCGCCCCGAGCGGCGCGGTCCCCGGCGACCGGATCGTCGGCATCGTCGAGAACGACAACAAGATCACCATCTACCCGATCCAGGCCTCGGCCCTGCAGCGCTTCGACGATCAGCCCGGACGCTGGATCGACGTGCGCTGGGATCTGGACGAGGCCAACAAGTCGCGCTTCCCGGCAACCATCGAGCTCAACACCATCAACGAGCCCGGAACGCTGGCGACCGTCGCGCAGACCATCGCCCGCCTCGAGATCAACATCCGTACCCTCACCATGGGCGGCAACCGGACGGCGGATTTCTCCGATCTGCACATGGAGGTGGAGGTCTGGGACCTACGGCAGCTCAACCAGCTGCTGTCGCAGTTGAAGGATCTGGACTGCGTGTCCACCGTCAAGCGCCTGTATGATTAGCGTGATGCCTATTTGTGCAGCGCTGCGTTAACGCGCCATGCGCTTGGCGCAGGGCTGGCCAGCAGTTGTGGCGTTGGTAAAGGCAAGTCTTCGAACGTATATTGTTGCAGTGCAATAACGAACGAAAGACAAAATCATGTTGACCTCAGTCCGCAAGCTTGCCCGCGCCTTCCGCGTCCCGACCCTTCAGGATCGCGAAATGGCCTATCTCAGCGAAGCCAACGACCGCATCGATCTCGAATACCGCATGCGCCAGGTAGACCGCGGCATGTTCCGCAAGTCCGGCCTCTGATCTTTCGGCAGGGCTCGCCGCGTGCGAGCCCGCCGCCGTGCCCTGGCAGCGCCCGCGCGTTGTCGGCCAGGCATGATGTCTTCGCTCAGGCATGATGTCTTCGCTAAGGCATGATGTTTCCGCTCAGGCATGATATGGTGATGGGCCCCGGCTTGGCCTAGATTTGCCATCATCTTAGGCTTTCGCTAAAAGCCGAAGAAAGAAATTGCCGCTGCTTCCGCGCCGCTGCCCTGCCGGGCAAATGGTCGGGGCCGAGGCGGGAAAAAGTCAAGCCATATGCCGTTTCGCCGCCGTACTCCGATGCGCTTCGTCCAGAAGCTGCGCCACGCGCTCATCCCTCCGAAGGGAATCCGCCGCAGGCTGGATTATTTCCGCCTGCGCGTCATGCGCATCGGCGGTTCGCCCCATGCGGTCGCTGCCGGTCTCGCCATTGGCGTCGTCAGCGCCTGGACACCCTTTCTCGGCCTCCACATCGCCTTCGCCATTCCGCTCGCCTATCTTCTCGGCGGCAGCATGGTCGCCGCAGCGCTCGGCACCACATTTGCCAATCCCATCACCTGTCCGATCATCTGGCCGCTCACCTGGAAGATCGGTGAGGTAATGATGGGCCAGTCCGCCGCCGGCCACGATCATCTCGATCTCGGGGCGCTGTTTGCCCATCTCGACGTCTCGCAGCTCTGGCGCCCGGTTCTCGAGCCCATGCTGATCGGCTCGCTGCCGCCGGGTGTCGCCTGCGGCGTCGTCATCTACGCCGTCACCTATTTCGGCATCCGCAGCTTCCGCAATCGACGCCTTCACCGCTTGACGGCGCGTGCCGTGTCGCCCAAGGACACGGCCAACGGCGTTCGTGCTTAGGAAGACCCTATGATCATCGGAATGGGCAGCGATCTCATCGACATACGGCGTGTCGAAAAATCGATCGAACGGTTCGGCGAGCGCTTCACGCACCGCTGCTTTACTGAAATCGAGCGCGCCAAGTCTGAGCGCCGCAAAAACCGCGCCGAATCCTACGCCAAGCGGTTTGCCGCCAAGGAGGCCTGCTCCAAGGCGCTCGGCACGGGCCTCGCCAACGGCGTGTTCTGGAAGGACATGGGCGTCGTCAACCAGCCGGGCGGCAAGCCTACCATGGTCTTGACCGGCGGCGCCGCCGAGCGTCTGGCCGAACTGATCCCGCCGGGCCACGTGCCCGTCATCCATGTCACCATCACCGATGAATACCCCTATGCGCAGGCCTTCGTCATTATCGAGGCGACGCCCGCAGAGACGTGAAGAATCGGGTCCCGAACAGCCATTGCCGCGGCATTGCGAAGGGTTTAGAGAAACCGCATTCCGCCGGAAAACAGAAAGACGTCCATCGTGTCCGAAAAAGCCGAGACGAAGCAGCAGAACGCCCTTTGGGAAAACATCAAGGTCATCATTCAGGCACTGCTGCTTGCGATGGTCATCCGAACGGTCCTGTTCCAGCCCTTTACCATCCCGTCCGGCTCGATGATGCCGACACTTCTGGTGGGTGACTATATCTTCGTCAACAAGTTCGCCTACGGCTACTCGAAGTACTCGCTGCCGTTTTCGCCAAACCTGTTTTCCGGCCGCATCCTCGAGTTCAACGAACCGAAGCGCGGCGACGTTATTGTCTTCCGCCTGCCGCAGCAGCCCGAGATCGATTACATCAAGCGTCTGATCGGCCTTCCGGGTGACCGCGTCCAGGTGACGAACGGCATTCTGCTCGTCAACGGCCAGCCGGTGCCCAAGCAGGCCGACGGCGCCTTCACCTCCGATTACCGCCTGGATCCCGGCGCCAACGTTCCGGTCTTCCGCGAAACGCTCGACAACGGCGTCACCTATGACACGCTCGACCAGTCGCCCGTCTCGCGCGGCGACAACACGGTCGAATTCCTGGTGCCGCCCGGCCATTATTTCTTTATGGGCGACAACCGCGACAACTCGCTCGACAGCCGCTTCGACGTCGGCTTCGTACCGGCCGAGAACCTCGTCGGCCGCGCCAGCGTCATCTTTTTCTCGCTCGGCAACGACACCTCGTTCCGCGAGTTCTGGAAATGGCCCGCCAACATGCGCTGGGACCGCCTGTTCAAGGGCGTTCAATGAACAGGGCGCGACCGCTTTCGGAGGAGGAGAAGGGCGAGCTCGAACAAGTGCTCGGCCACGCCTTCTCTGACAAGCAGTGGCTCGACCGGGCGCTGACCCATGCGAGCACCGGCCTTGCCAAGGGTGCGAACTACGAGCGTCTGGAATTTCTGGGAGACCGCGTGCTGGGCCTGTGCGTGGCCGAACTCCTGTTCAAGACCTTCCGTTCGGCGCCGGAAGGCGAACTGTCGGTCCGGCTGAACCAGCTGGTCAGCGCCGAAAGCTGCGCCGAGATCGCCGACGAGATGACGCTGCACCGCTTCATCCGCACCGGTGCCGACGTCAAGAAGCTGACCGGCAAGCGGATGATGAATGTCCGTGCCGACGTGGTCGAGAGCCTGATTGCGGCAATCTATCTCGACGGCGGGCTGGAAGCGGCCCGCGGCTTTATCCTGCGCTATTGGGAACCTCGGGCCGCCCGTGCCGATGCGGCGCGGCGCGACGCCAAGACCGAGCTGCAGGAATGGGCCCATGCCAGGTTCGGCGCGACGCCGGCCTATCGGGTCGACGACCGCGACGGACCGGATCATGATCCGCGCTTCACCGTCACCGTGGAAGTGCCCGGTGTCCGGCCGGAAACGGGCGTTGACCGCTCCAAGCGCGCCGCCGAGCAGGTGGCCGCCAGCAAGATGCTGGAGCGCGAAGGCATCTGGCCGAAGCCCGAAGCCGAAAACTGAGAAAATTTCGCCGGACGTGCTATGGTCCGGAGCAACACCGAGGCTGGCGGTCCCACGCGGGACGGCGGCCCGCAAGCGGATTGATGGGACCTATGACCGAGAACGACGAAAACATGATCGAGGAAGGGCAGGCCGAGCAGCAGCAGGGGCCGACCCATTCGGGCTTCGTCGCCCTGATCGGCGCCACCAATGCCGGCAAGTCCACACTGGTCAACCGCCTCGTCGGCGCCAAGGTCTCGATCGTCAGCCACAAGGTCCAGACGACCCGCGCCATAGTCCGCGGCATCGCCATCCACGACCGGGCCCAGATCGTCTTCATGGATACGCCCGGCATCTTCAAGCCGCGCCGCCGGCTTGATCGCGCCATGGTCACGACTGCCTGGGGCGGCGCCAAGGACGCGGACCTGATCGCGCTGCTGATCGACAGCGAACGCGGCATCCGCGGCGACGCGGACGCGATCCTGGAGGGCCTGAAGGAGGTCTACCAGCCGAAGATCCTGCTTCTCAACAAGATCGACCAGGTAAAGCGCGAGGACCTTCTGGCGCTGTCGGCATCGGCTAATGAGAAGGTCGAGTTCGAACGCACCTTCATGATTTCGGCCACCACCGGCTCCGGCTGCGACGACCTGATGGATTATTTCGCCACACGGCTACCCGAAGGTCCCTGGTATTATCCCGAGGATCAGATCTCCGATCTTCCGATGCGCCAGCTGGCGGCCGAGATCACCCGCGAAAAGCTCTTCCTGCGGCTTCATCAGGAGCTTCCCTACGCTTCCCACGTGGAGACCGAAAAATGGGAAGAGCGCAAGGACGGCTCGGTGCGCATCGAGCAGGTCATCTATGTCGAACGCGACAGCCAGAAGAAGATCACGCTCGGCAAGAACGGCGAAGCCATCAAGGCGATCTCCACCGCGTCCCGCAAGGAATTGTCGGAGATCCTCGAACAGCAGGTCCACCTCTTCCTGTTCGTCAAGGTCCGCGAGAACTGGGGCGATGATCCCGAGCGCTTCCGCGAAATGGGCCTCGAGTTTCCCAAAGGCTGAGCCAGCGCCTTTTCATATTCTATCGCCTCGTCACATTCCATGACCTGGAAGGGCGTGCCGGCACAACCGGCATACCGGACTTTCGTCGTAATGGAACTTCCTTGTTCTTCGCGTCTTAGTCGTTACGTTCAAAACGTTGAGTCGCGTTGCGACCTAGGGAGCGATTTATGGCCGGAACGGATGCTGGGGAACTTGACTATGGGTCCTACCCCGCAGGCACGATCGGGTTTTACAGCTGGAACGTTCCCGAGAACCGGGCGCACGGCGACGATGTCATCGCCTACATCTTCGACACGACACCGGCTGCCCTGGCGGCCGGTGAGCCGATCGAGACCCTGATCGGACGGGTCGACGAGGCCGACCGCCGTCGGGTCGCAAAGGCCATCCACACGGCGATCGTCACCGGTGAGCGCTACGAGGCGCAATACACGATCAGACATGCGAACGGGCGGGTGCTGCGGATTTCTGCCAATGGCTGCTGCCTGCGCGACAGCCACGGCACGCCGTCGATCTACACGGGCACCGCGACGATCATGACGGGGGAGGTGGGCGCGACGGCCGAGGACCCGCTTGAGGTCCACTGTCGCGCGGCCCTGGGGCTCGCAACGAAACGCCGCCAATCTCTGGCGGCGCGGTATCTCTCGTCTGCTCTCAATGTGCTCGGCGTGCAAGCATAGGCCCGAAGGCCGGCCGCATCTGCGGCCTTACTTCTGGCGATCCATCAGCGCCTTGATTTCCTGGTAACGGCGACGGTTCACCTCGTCCTGTTCGCCAGGGCCATAGCAGGTGTCGGAGATGCAGAAGCGACGCAGCGCGAGCGGTGTCGTCCCCTTGTCGAATTCGCAGGAGATCTCGCTGTTGAAGTCCGTCGGCTTGGCATCCTCGCGGGTCGAATAGGTGAGGCGGGCGCCGGGCGGGTCAAGCTCCGGGAAGGACTGCACGACGCCGGTCTTGATGGTCGGCATCAGCAAGAAATTCTTGGCGACATTGATGCAAGCCTGTTCCAGCTGCGGCGATTGCGCAGCGGCCGGCGTTGCGGCGAAAAGGGCGCCCGGCGTGGCGGCCAGGAGGGCGGCGGCGATAAATGCGTGTTTCATGGAACTTCCCCAACGGCGTGATTTCGCGGGGTGAATTGCAATGAGGCACAATTTGTTCCAGCCGTGCCGACAGATACTCGTCTTTTGTTGCAGATTAGCGCGAAGGCAAAAACCGATTCAGTTTGAAGCGCTTATCGGATAGGGTTGAATCAGCCCGGAAGGAACCTCATCCAACAGATGCAGTGGCAGGACGAAGCGGTCATTATCGGCGTCAAACGGCATGGCGAGACAAGCGTCATCGCCGAGTTGATGACGCGCCAGCGCGGTCGACATCTCGGCATCGTGCGCTCGGGGCGTTCGCGCTCGATGCAGCCGGTGCTCCAGCCGGGCAACCGGGTGGAAGTGGTCTGGCGGGCGCGCCTCGACGAGCATCTGGGCGAGTTCAAGATGGAACCGGTGCGGCTGCGCGCCGCCCGGCTGATGGAAACGGCGACCGCCGTCTACGGCGTCCAGGCCATGGGCGCGTTGCTGCGGCTGCTGCCCGAGCGCGATCCCCATCCGCACCTATTCGAGGCGCTCGACATCATTCTCGACAGCCTTGACGATCCTTCGGAAGCCGGCGAGCTCTTCGTCCGCTTCGAGCTTGCCGTCCTCAACGATCTGGGCTTCGGGCTGGATCTGGCGGAATGTGCCGCGACCGGCGTACGCGACGACCTCGTCTATGTTTCGCCAAAGAGCGGTCGCGCCGTCAGCCGGATCGCCGGCGAGCCTTATGCGGACCGCATGCTGGCGCTGCCGCCGTTCCTGCGGGAGCACAGCGCGCTTGCGGCCGACCGCCGAACCATGGCGGAAGCCTTCCGCCTTACCGGCTTCTTCCTTCACCGGCATGTCTATGAACCACGTGGCCTGACCGAGGGCGCGGCGCGCGAGGGTTTCGTCCAAGCGGCCCTCAAGGCGCTCGGCGAGGCGGACCCGCAGCGCGAGGCAGGCTGAGCCGAAGGCGGCAGGCTCGGGCCCAGGGATCTGCAACTGTGCTCAGAGCGCCCCGGGCGGCTCGATCGGCGGGCGGGGCTGTGTGCGCCCGGCGCGCGCTTCGCGCCAGATGGTGAAGATGCCGGCGCCGATCACGATGGCGCAGCCGACCACCATGTTGGCCGTCATCACCTCGTCGAACAGCAAAACGCCGATGATGCAGACCAGCACGGTCTGGACGTAGAACATCGGCTGCACGGCCACCGCGTCGAGCAGCGAATAGGCGCGGATCAGCAGGTAGTGCCCGCTCATGCCGGTGATGCACAGAACCAGCATCCAGATCCAGTCGACTGGCGTGATATGGCTCCAGTAGAAGGGGCCGATGAAGCTGATCGCCACGGCGCCCGCAAAGCCGGTATAGAAAAACGCGGTCTCGGCGCGGTCGGTGCGGCTCGCCAGCCGCGTCAGCACGGAGTAGAGCGCGAACATGGCGGTGCCGATGATCGGGATGACGATGCGCGAATCGAAGCGTGCCTGCAGCGGGTTGACGATCATCAGGATGCCGACGAAGCCGACGCCGATCGCCGCCCAGCGCCGCCATCCGACCTTCTCGCCGAGCAGCGGCACGGACAGGCAGGCGACGATCAGCGGCGTTGCCGCAAAGATCGTATGCGTGGCGGCCAGCCCGACGCGCGAAAAGGAGAAGATCGACACGACGATCTGCGCCACCAGCAGCACGCCGCGGGCCACCTGCAGCCAGGGCCGGTTGGGGGTCGCCGCGGACTTCAGCCCGCCGGCGGAACGGCTTGCCACCGCCACCACGAAGCCGGCAAAGGCCCAGTAGCGGATCATGGTGATGAAGATCGGCGGGTAAGCGGTGCCGAGGTGCTTGGAGATCCCGTCCTGGATGGCGAAAATGCCCACGGCCGTCAGGGCGAAAAGGAGGCCGGTCGACCGTGGTGTCATGCGCAAAGCTGTCTTCGGTGGGACCGCGAGGGTCTGCTGCATCGGATGGAGGGTTCCGGTATGCACCGCGGGTCAGCATGGCGCAACGCATGCACCCTGTATTTTCGCTTTATTCTGGCAATCCGTCAGGACCGTTGCCGGATCGCCCAGGCGCTGCGAGTGCTTGACACCTTGACCTCGTCGCCCAGCCTGATGCGGCCGGTGCCGCGCGGCACGACGTTCCAGCCGAACAGCGGTCCGGGCACGCGGCGGTCGGCCGACATCCGGATCCGTCCCAGTGCCATCATCGGATTGGCGCCCTCGCGCGAGCCTGTCGCCTGGTCCTGGGTGATCATGATGCAGCGCGGGCAGGGTTTTGCGAGGTCGAGCCGCAGGCCGCCGATCTCGATCGCCTCCCAGCCGTCCTCGGCAAAGGCTTCGTCATGCTCGACGACGATATTGGCGCGAAAGCGGTCCATGCCGACCGCGCCTTCGCCATGTTCGGCCATGTCCGCATTGATCGCGGCAAGCGAACCGGTGGTGGTGACCAGAACCTGATAACCGTCGGCAAAGGTCAGCGGCGTGTCCGGTCCCGCCCATTCGCTGTTGGCGGAGCGTTTGGCCTTGTCGTCGAAGAAGACCAGCTGCACCTCCCGCTTCAGCCATTCGGAGAGGCGGACATTGATCGCCCGGTCCGCAAGCGCGGCGCTGACGATCGATCGCCAGACCACGACGTCGATCCGCCGGTAGCTCGGCGGCGGCGTCACCCGCATCTCGCCCTTGCCCTGCATGGCAAAGCGGAAGCCGTCGGCGTCCGGTGTGACCTCGAGCTGTGCCAGTTCCTGCAGCTCCCGCTGGTTGACGAAATGCCCCTGGGGGTCGGCCAGCATCATGCGCCGGTCGCCGGGAAGTCCCTCTGCCGCCACGTCGGACTGCGTCAGCGCAATGCCGCGCCCGCTCTTCAAGGGAAAAACATTGATCTCGCTGACCCGCATGGAAAGCCCTCAGATTTCCTCCAAAAACAGATCGAGCACCGTCTTGAGGCGCGCATGCCGTTCCTGCGCCAGCGCGCGGCCGGCAGAGGTCTGGAAACCGTCGGCGAGCTTGAACAGCTTGGTCTCAAAGTGATCGATTGCAAAGGACTTGTCGTCCAGACGGCGATTCGTGGCAAGAGGATCGACGGGATCATAGAGGCCTGAACCCATGCGGCCGGCGATGTAAAAGCAGCGCGCCGCCCCCATCATGCCGATCGCATCCAGCCGGTCCGCATCCTGCAGCATCTTCGCTTCCAGCGTTTCCGGCGTCACATTGGCGGAAAAGCTGTGCGCCGTCACGGCATGCGCCACCGCCGCCCGGTCGTCGGCGCTCCATCCGAGGTCCGAGAGCACGCCCGATGCCTTGTCTGCCGCCAGACGCGAGGCTTGTGCGCGCAACGGCGAGTTCTTTTCCACGGCGACGCAGTCGTGCAGCAGAACGGCGGCGGCAAGCACCCTGGCATTGCCGCCTTCCAGCGCCTGGATGCGCATCGCGTTGCGGAACACCCGCAGGATATGGGCAATGTCGTGCGAGCCGTCGTCACCCTCGGTCGCATGCGGGATCAACGTCTCTGCCAGCGCCTCGAAGGGCGCAAACGCAGTGGCGAGCGTCGGGCCGGACGCGGCGGCCGTCATGATGCCGCGTCTCCGGAGGAGGGCGGCGCGGCCGGCGGTTCGGCCCTCTCCTCAGGTGTTTTGGCAAGGATGCGCTGGTAGAACAAGCCGATGCCGATCAGCACCGCGCCGAGCCCGATGAACGATAGCGCCCGCAGGATGCCTTCGAGGTTCGACATGTCGATCAGGAACACCTTGACGACCGAGGCGAGGATCAGCGCTCCGGAGGCAAGCCGCAGGCTGCGCGCCTGCAGCCGTGAGCCGAGTGCCAGCAGCCCGACCCCGATCAGCAGCCAGACCACCGAATAGCTGTAGGTCTCGGCCGACAGGAAGCCCTTCCACTGGGCGATGTTTTCGCCTTGGAAGAAGCGGCGCACCGAAAGCGTCGCCCACAGGAAGCCGAGCACGGCGCCGGCCACCGCGAGCATCGCCACATAGGCCGCCGGCCGCCGCCCGCGGGCGTAGAAGGCGACGATCCCATAGGCGAGCGCCGGCAGCAGATAGCCGAGCAGCAGCAGGTTGACGAACGGCCACGGGCCGGTGTTCTCGCCGGTGAGGAACGGGTTGAGCCTGAAGACGTGCAGAGACAACACGTTGATCGTGGCGATCACGCCGGCGAGCATCGATCCCCAGCGGAACACCGGGCTCGGCGTCTTGAGGTCGAGCGTCATCAAAATACCCGAGAAGCCGACCGTCAGCAGCGTGTAGATCGACTGCTCGCCGAGCGTCGGCACCCGGCCGTCGAGCACGCCGTGGTTCATGGCATGCCGCACCAGCACGGCGACGGTCAGCAGCGCCGATAGCGAGGCAAGCGCCTGCAGGATGTTGCGGACGCGGAAATCGTCGGAATGCCGCATCAGGTAGGCCGACGCGATGGCAAGTGCCGCCGGGATGCCGTAGCCGGGCAGCAGGGCATTGAAGAACGGCGTCGTCGAAAGGCTGTCGGCGCCGACCATCGTCGGTTGCCAGGCGATGCGTGAAAACACCACCAGCATCGCCGCAGCCATCATCCAGGGCAGCGCTGCCCATGGGCGCAACCTCTGCGCCAAGAGGAAGGCAAAGCCGAGCACGGCCACGAGAATCGTCGTCAGCATGCCATTGGTCAGCGCGTGCAGGGCGAGCGTGAAGCCCGCGAACGAACCCGCCACCAGAAGGTTGGCCGGCCAGTTCAGACGGGGCATGTCCTCGCCCGTATTGCCGGTCGGCAGCGGCGCGGGCTTGAACAGCCAGTCCGCAAGGACCAGCAGCACGGCGCCGAGCGCCAGGCCGTACAGCCCATGCGTCCAGTCGGCCGAAAGCCGTCCGAAGTTGAGGAAGCTGATCGTCGCCGTGGTCACCGGCACCGCCGACATCAGCACGCTCCAGACCATCGAGAATTCCGGCTCGCTGCGGCGGAAGCGGCGCAGGAAGGCAGCGCCCAGCAGCGTGAACACCGCCCCGAGCCCAAGGCTGATGCCGATCTCGACCGCGAAGCTTTTGATCGGCGCGAGCTGTCCCGCAATCGGCGTCGGCGGTACGAAATCGAGCCAGGTCAGGGCGACCAGCAGCACGCTGAGGGCAGCCGCCGCGGCCGACAACAGCGCCGGCCAGACGCCGTAGGGGCGAGCGGCGCCGAGTGCTGCAACCACCGCGATGATCGCGGCGCCCGCAAAGAAGGGGGAAACACCGCCCGGCGAGCCGATGGCCACCATCGCAAGCGCCGGCAGGAGCGCCATGACAGAAGCCGTCAGCATGATCGACAGCGGCCGGCGGCGAAGCAGTCCGGGCCAGCCGGCTGGAACCGCTCGGTCGGAAGAATAGGCGGCCCCCGGCCAAAGGGTGGCGGTGCCGGCCACCATCACGATCAGCGCCACGGCGGGCGGCAAAAGATCGGCCATCTCCTCTGAAACAAGGTAGATCAGCGCCCAGAAACCGATGCCGACATTGGCCAGCGCCGGAACGATCGTCCAGCGGCGGATCCGCGCGGCGGCGCTGGTGGCAAGCCAGGTGAGCGACAGGAAGGCGAACAGCGATGTGGCGTTCGGATTGTCGGTCGAGACAAGCGCCGGCGTCAGCAGCGAGGCGACAAGGCCGAAGCCCGCCAGCGCCTGGCCGTGCAGCAGCGACAGGCCGATCGTCCCGAACGAGACCAGCGCAAGAAGCGCGAAGGCTGTGCCCGGGCCGATGAAGCCGTACACGTCGTGGGCCGCATAGACGGCGCCCAGCAGCGTCACCGCGCCGGCTGCCGTCAGCACCCCGGGCACCATGGCGTGGCTGTGGCGCTCGGCGATGGCGGGCATGCCGCGCCGCCGGACGAACTCGCCGGCACCCATCAGCACCAGGCCGAACAGCGTTGCGAGCAAAAGCCGTGCGCCGGGGCCAAGCAGGCCGGCCTCGATCGAATAGCGAACCAGGAAGAGGCCGCCCAGCGCCAGCGCCACGCCGCCGACCCAGACCGGCCAGCGGGCGCCGAGATAGCTTTCAAGGTTTTCGCGACGGAACGCAGGGGCGGCGCGGGCGGGCGCCGCGGGGACCGTGGTTTCCGCGCCGGTTCCGATGTCTTCGGGTGGGGCGGCCAAGGTCTCCTCGGCAGGCTGCACGTCGACGGCCTCGCGGGCCGCCGCTTCCACCGCCCGCGGCGCCTCGGGCGTGGTCTCTGCCGCGAGCACCGTGTCGGTGGAGGGCGCAGGCAGCGCCGCCGGCGGCAGCGCCAGCCGCGTCTTCATCGCCTCGACCTCCTGCTCCAAGAGCGCCAGACGCGTCGCCGTCTTGCGGTTGAGGCCGATCATCAGCGCGACAAGCAGCAAAAGCAGGAGTTCGATCATCGTCACGCTTTCAGGGTCAGGATCCGAAGCGACTTATAGCTTTCCTCGACAGTGAAAGGAAAGCTTAGTTCTGACCACGGACTTCGGCCCCCAAAGGGTCCCAAGCCATTGTCATTTTCGCTGTTTTCGCTATTTCATCCGGTAGCTGGAGTTTCGCGCACGCGCTATTCCGAATGGACTTTCCAGAACAGGATGACGGAATGGGCAACGCCAAGGGGATCAGCAAATCACCCACGGGTATAGAGGGCTTCGATGAGCTGACGCTGGGCGGCCTGCCGACCGGGCGACCGGCGCTTGTCTGCGGCTCGGCCGGCTGCGGCAAAACGCTGTTTGCGGCAACCTTCCTGCTGAACGGGGCCCGGGATTTCGATGAGCCCGGCGTCTTCGTGACCTTCGAGGAACGTCCCGTCGATATCGTCAGCAACGTCGCCTCGCTCGGCTTCGACATGGACCAGCTGGTCGACAAAGGTAAAATCCTGATCGAGCACATCGCTGTTGATCCGTCCGAGCTGGAAGAGATCGGCGATTACGACCTGGAAGGCCTGTTCCTTCGCCTCGAGCTCGCCATCGACCAGATCGGCGCCAAGCGCATCGTGCTTGATACCATCGAAAGCCTGTTCTCCGCCTTCACCAATCCGGCCATCCTGCGCGCCGAAATCCGTCGCCTGTTCGACTGGCTGAAGGACCGCGGCATGACCACCGTCATCACCGCCGAGCGCGGCGACGGATCGCTGACCCGCCAGGGCCTGGAAGAATACGTGTCGGACTGCGTCCTGCTGCTCGATCACCGCGTCCACAACCAAGTCTCGACGCGCCGCCTGCGGATCGTCAAGTATCGCGGCACCGCCCATGGCACCAACGAATATCCGTTCCTGATCGACGAGGAAGGCTTCAGCGTCCTGCCGGTCAGCACGCTCGGCCTCAACCACCAGGTTTTCGACGAACGCATCTCGAGCGGCGTGGCCGATCTCGATGCGATGCTGACGGGCGGCGGCTTTCATCGCGGCAGCAGCGTGCTGATCAGCGGCGTCGCCGGCTCGGGCAAGAGCTCGCTGTCCGCCTGCTTTGCGGAGGCCGCCTGTGCGGCCGGTGGCAGGGCGCTCTACTTCTCGTTCGAGGAATCGGCTGCCCAGACAGTGCGCAACATGCGCTCCATCGGCGTCGACCTGCAGCGTTATCTCGACGCCGGGACGCTGCGTCATATCGCGGCGCGCCCGACCTTCTACAGCCTCGAAATGCATCTTGCGGTGATGCTGCGCGAAGTGGTGCGGTTCGGCCCGACGCTGGTGGTGCTCGATCCCATTTCCGCGTTTCTCGGCAATGCCGACCAGTTGGAAGTGCAGGCCATGCTGCTGCGCATGGTCGACTTCCTGAAGGCTCGCGGCATCTCGGCCGTCTTCACCCATCTCATGCATTCGCAGGACGGCGCCAGCGAGACCGATGTCGGGCTGTCGTCGCTAATGGACGCCTGGATCCTGCTGCTCAATCGCGAAACCAATGGCGAATACAATCGCGAGCTTTACCTCCTCAAGGCCCGCGGCACGTCGCATTCCAACCAGGTGCGCGAATTCGTCATGAGCGACAATGGTATCCGCCTCATTCCTCCCTATTTAGGCGAAGGACGCGCATTGACAGGCTCGGCGCGGCGGGCACAGGAAGCGCGGGACCGCCGTGATCGCGCCCAGCGCGAGCATCAGCTGCAGCGGCAGACAAGCATCATCGAAAAGCGTCGGGAAAAGGCCAAGGCCGAGATCGCCGCGCTTCAGGTGGAGCTCGAGGCCGACGAAATGGAATTGTCGCGCATGCTTGCCGACGAGGAAAACTTTCAGGCGCAGGTCGAGAACGACCTCGCCGCAATGGAAAAAAGCCGACGGGCTCGATCAGGGGAATGACGATGCAGGATCAGACCAACGTCACCGAGCCATCAGAACCCCTGAAGCTCGTCCTCTATGTCGCAGGCCAGACGCCCAAATCTGTGGCCGCGATCAACAACCTCGAGCGCATTTGCTCGGAAAAGATGCCGGGCAAGTACATCGTCGAGGTTGTCGACCTGAAAAAGACGCCGCAGCTCGCCCGTGAGCACAATATCGTGGCCATCCCGACGCTGGTCCGCCAGCTGCCGACCCCGATCCGCAAGATCATCGGCGATCTGTCCGATATCGAGAAGGTGCTGGTGCACCTGAAGGTCGGTGAGTAGCGATGGCGACGGAGCTCTCTGACTATAGCGAACTGGGCGCCGAGGAGCTGCGACGTCGGCTGGAGGAGGCTGAGGAGACACTGCGGGCGATCCGCGAGGGCGAGGTGGATGCCCTGATCGTTCGCAATCCGCGCAGCGGAGACGAGGTCTTCACACTCGAAGGCGATGCTTCTTATTACGCCTTCATGGAAGCCATGGATCTTGGCGCTGCCGCCTTTGACGAAGCCAACCGGCTGCTTTACGCCAACAAGGCGCTGCGCGAACTGCTGCGTCTTCCGGACGACGAGGTCGACGCCTCGCATCTGAGCAACGCGCTCGACGAGGAAGCGCGTCTTCGCGTATCGACCCTGATGCGCGACGCCCGCATCGCCAAGCAGAACACCGAGATCCAGGTTTCCGCCGGCGGGGAGGAACTCTATCTGCTCGTCACGGCAGCACCCCTGCATGTCGGTGCTGTCAAGGGACTGGCCGTCACCTTTACCGATATCACCGCCAAGGTGCGGGCCGCCGCCGCCGAGGCCTCGGAGCGTGCGGCACATTCGATCATCGCATCGGCCAACGAGGCGGTGGTCGTCTGCGACGCGGACGGCGTCATCACCCATGCCAATGCCGCGGTCTCCGCCATCTGCGCCGAAAATCCGATCGGCCGGGCATTCGCGGATGTCATTCCCCTGACATTGC
The DNA here is from genome assembly GCA_900469345.1 of Hyphomicrobiales bacterium. GTDB lineage: Bacteria > Pseudomonadota > Alphaproteobacteria > Rhizobiales > Rhizobiaceae > Neorhizobium. The sequence continues at coordinate 24,564 of UBWZ01000010.1, forward strand.
CGGAGACGACCGGCCTCCTGCAGGCCCGCGACATCATCGCGCTGGCCGTTGCCGGGACCTCGGTGCAGGGCATCGAGGCGCTGGCGCCCGAGGCGCCGCGGGTGCGCGATCTGCTGCTGAGCGCGGCCCCTCTGCGTGTCGGCAGCGACAAGGTCATCGGTTGCGTCATCACCATGGTCGACCTGTCGCAGCGAAAGGCCGCCGAAAAGCAGCAGCTGCTGCTGATGGGCGAGCTCGACCACCGCGTCAAGAACACGCTGGCGCTGGTCCTGTCGATCAGCAAGCGCACCTCCTCGACGGAAGATACCGTCCAGGGCTTCCAGACCGCGTTTTCGGGCCGCATCCAGGCGCTTGCCGCCACCCACAATCTTTTGGCCGACCGCAGCTGGGCCTCGATCTCGATTGCCGAAGTGGTCAATGCCGAGCTCGACCCGTTCGTCACCCGCGCGCTGTCGCGGCTGACGGTCGATGGCCTCGACGTGCAGATCATGCCGCGGGCAGCGATAGCACTCGGGTTGGTCATCCATGAACTCGCCACCAATGCGGTGAAATACGGGGCTCTGTCCCGCGACACCGGCCATGTCGAAGTCGTCGTCGGCAGGAAGCCCGAAGATGCCTTCCTCACCGTCGACTGGGTGGAGAGTGGCGGTCCGACCGTCAGCCAGCCGACCAGGCGCGGCTTCGGCCAGACGGTGATCACCCGCAGCCTGCAATATTCGCAGAACGGTGGCGCCGAGATCGATTACCACCCGCAGGGTGTCCGCTGCCGCATCCGTATTCCCGAAGAGGATCTGGTGCGCGGCTGAAGGCGGTCTCGCCGGACGACAACGGCGGATCCGGTTCCTCGTAAACCGAACCCGCCGCCTTCGGCCCGTCAGGTATGGGGCGCTGTGCGATCCATCGCTGCGGCAAGGCAGCTGGTCCGCCGGATCGCGTCTATCCCGCTTCACCTGAGGATGGTGATGGCTCCGGCGTCTTGTGGAAAGCAAGCTTTGCCGCCTTGGTCAGAGCCTTGTGCGTCCCCCACCAGTCGCTGCTGTTGGCCCAGTAGCGGACCGCGACCTTGGTGCTGCCGGCGTCGAAATCCGACACGTAGGTCATCGGGGCCGGATCCTTGACCACGCGCGGCTCGGCCTTGGCCAGCTTCAGGAGCCGTGCCTGCGCCTCGTCGATGTCGTCGTCGCCGCCGATCGTCACCGTGATCTCGTTGCGGCGGGTCCGCAGGCGGCTGTAATTGGTGATCGGGACGTTCCAGAGCGTTGAGTTCGGCGCCAGGCGATAGACGCCCTCCGCCGTGCGCAACTCCGTGGCAAACAGGCCGACATCGACGATCGTGCCGCTGATATTGCCGGTCTCGATACTTTCCCCGACGCGAAACGGCCGCAGCACCAGCAGCATGATGCCGGCCGCGATGTTTTGCAGCGTGCCCTGCAGCGCCAGGCCGATGGCGAGGCCCGCAGCGCCGAGCGCGGCGAGCACGGAGGCGGTCTGCACCCCGAACTGGCCGAGCACCATGATGATGACCAGCACCAGCATCGCGTAGCGGATGACATTGGCGAAGAACTGCGCGAGCGTCGCGTCGATGCCGTGCACCCGCGACAGGCCCCTATGCGCCCATCGACTGAGAAAGCCGGCGGCCAGCCAGCCGAAGATCAGAAGCGCAATGGCGCCGACCACGGAGAAAGAATACTGGATGGCAAGGGCGGTAAGCTGCGCAAGGGCGGCCCGCGTCGCCACGACGATATTGGATGCTTGTTCCATGCTGCGTCCTTCATGGGGGTGCGGCGGTAATTGGAGCGGCAGCAACCGAGGTCAAGGCAAAAAGCGGCTTGCGTTCGACCGTCCGGGGAGGGTCGCTGGTGCGGCCGCGGGTCTCACGCGGTGTCGCGCACCGGCAGGGCGAAGGACGCTCGTCCGTCCGCGTCGGCGCCACGGCCGATCGCCTTGACGGCAGCGACCAGCCGCCCCTGGCGCCCGAGAACCCGGTCACCGATCTCGATCAGCCGGGTGTTGGGTGTCGCATGCGGTGCCACCTTGCGCAGCCGCGCTGCAAGCGCTGCCTCGTCCTGGTCGGGATAGAGCGACAGGGCGGCGATCACGGCCGCAGCCGGCGAGCGCGACACGCCCATCCAGCAGTGGATGACGAGCGGGGCGGTCTGGTCCCAGTCGCGCAGGAAGGCGATCAGCTGCTCCACATGCGCCTCGCTCGGCGCCACCAGGCCGTTGCCGCCGCCAAAGCCGATGTCGTTCATGGCAAGCTTCAGGTGCCGGTCGGCGGCGATCACGCCCGGCCGGTGGAAATCCTGCTTTTCGGCGATCAGGCTCACCATCTCGCGCGCGCCGTGGCGCACCGACAGTTCGGCGATGCTGCCCAGAGGGCAGACGATGATCGTGCTCATGCGCGCCTCCCGCCGGCGCGCTCGGCCTCGAGCTGGTGGAAGCGGTCGAGAAATCCCTGCTGTGCGGCCAGCACCGGCATCGGTTCGATCGGCAGCATCTCGGCGGTGATGCCGCGCGGCTGGCCGAAGAATTTGCGCGCCTCCGCCACCGAAAAGCCGGCAAGCTCCGTCGCCTCGAAATAGGCGGCGATCGTGTCGGCCTTCTTGATCTGCGCCTTCAGCGCCCGGGCGGGATGCGCCGGTAACCCAAAGCGCAGGTGGATGGCCGCTTCCAGGCGCAGTTCGACGGCCTTGTAGCCGCCGCCGACGACGGATTTGAAAGGCGAGATCATGTCGCCGATCACATATTCCGGTGCATCGTGGAGCAGCGCCATCTGCCGTGCCTCGGGCGCGTCGTCTTCCATGCGGCGGAAAATCTCTTCCACCACGAGACAGTGCTGGGCGACGGAAAAGGCATGGCTGCCCCGGGTCTGTCCGTTCCACCGGGCAACGCGGGCCAGCCCGTGGGCAATGTCGGAGATCTCGACGTCGAGCGGCGAGGGATCGAGCAGGTCAAGCCGGCGGCCGGACAGCATCCGCTGCCAGGCGCGCGCAGCGCCGGTCGCCGGTGCGCTCACGGCTCCGCCTCTTGTTGCTCCGCCGGGAAGGCAAGGCCGGTCCAGAGGGGCAGGGCAAGCGTCACCGGCACGCCGGAAGCAAGCAGGGGCAGGTTGCGGGCCAGTGCATCGCCGACGCGGTCGGTCCGCACGATCGCAAGCGCGCGCTCGCCATTGACCGAGCCGAGCGTGCCGACCGGCTTGTCGCCGGCGGTGATCTCGGTGCCGGAGGCGGGCAATGCCGCGGCGGCAGAGACCAGCACGACGCGTCGCCGTGCCGTGCCGCGATGCTGCATGCGCGACACCACTTCCTGGCCCACATAGCATCCCTTGCGGAACGACAGGCCCCCGCTCTTGTCGAACAGGAGATCGTGCGGAAAGGCATCCTGCAGCGCGAAGTCGCGGCCGGAAAGCGGCAGCCCGGCCGCGATCCGCAGGGCGTCGTACGCCGCTTCCGCTGTGTCATCCGTCTCTGCCGTGCCGGCCAGGTGTCCGGGGCTGCGGCGAAGGGGAATGCCCGCCACGGCGAACGCGCCGTCGACGACGAGACCCTTTCCGCTGTCGTCGCCCCAGGCGACGGTAATGCCCTCTTCGGCCGGCGAAAGATCGACGGCGGCCCGCAGCTTGTACATGGTCAGCCGTCGGATCAGCGGCTCGCGCTGGTCGAGATCTGTCTCCATCAGGAAGTCGGACCCGTCCCGCCAGATCAGGAAGTCGAACAGGATCTTGCCCTGCGGCGTCAGCAGCGCGCCGGGGCGCGCCTCCCGCTCGGGCAGCGCGTCGACGTCGGTGGTGATCAGGTTCTGCAGGAAGTCCTGCGCATCTGCTCCGGAAATGCGGATCAGGCTGCGGGACCGAAGGATGGCGGTGGGCATGGCTGCGTCCGGTTGATCGATATCACGCCGATATCTATGCCCTGGCGCGATGCGGAACAAGGCGTCATCCGTAAACGGCCCGTCATCGACGGGCCGCGATCGGCAGGGATCAGTCGCCGCCGGTCAGGAATTTCCACTGGCCGTCCGGCGTGATGCCGACCCGGTAGAAATTGTAGTTGCCGTTTTCCTGCATGCCGATGAGGTCGCCGGCCGTGACGATGCGCAGCAGGTCGACCCGTTCGGGCGGCGTCAGGCTCTCGACGTTCTTGGCCACGAAATAGGGCCAGACATACACTTCGTCGGGCTTGCCCGCGTCGAAACGGGCGGCCCCGGTCGACAGGATGTCGATCATGATGGCGAGGATTTCCTGGCCGTCCGGATCGCCGGAAAAGCTCTTCAGCGTATCGATGGCGTCTTCGCCCTCGGGCGTCATGATGAGGGTCTGGTTGGCGCCTTGGCCGAGCAGCGACCGCAGCCGCTCGACGTCGCCGGAGGAGGCGGCGGCGATCAGGTCGTCGCGCATCTTCTTGACGGGAGCCGGCAGCGCCGACATGTCGCGGATGACCTCGCTCGGCCCGTCGGGAATGTTGCTGTCACTAGGCGTTGCGGGAGCCGCAGGGCTGTCTGCTGCCGGCGGCCGGTCGATCGCCGGGGCCGGCTGCGGCAGCGTCGTGTCCTGCGCCTGCAGCATCGGCAGGTCGCTACCCGCCGGCGTGCGTGGCTGCGACGTTTCCGCCGTCACGGTGCCGGACGAAGCCGGCCTTTGCGCGGCGCCGGCGGGCCATCCGGAAAGGACGAGTGTGGTGGCAAGAAGGATCGACCGCACAGGCGCCGAAAAGCCTGCTGCGGTTTGGGCAGCCTGTCGCATCGGAATGCCTCCGCGGCTATTGAATCTTGCGTTCGGGAGAGAACTCACCAGCAAGCATGCGTTCGCGAAGCGATTCGAGCAAGGCCTCGGCACCCGATTCGCCACGGACTCGGATGGTTTCGCGCATGGCAAAGGCGATGGCGGCATCGGCGATGATTTCAGGCTCGATCCCGTCGGCGCGCCCGTCGGCCCAAGCTTCGGTCTGATATTCCAATGCAGCCTGCATCTTCTCATGTACGATCATGTCGTCGATGTCGTTGAGGCTAGTCTGCATGTTTCATTCCCTGCCGGTTTCATTACTGAGCCGTTAAGAACACTATCAGCCTTTTATCAAAACGACACGGCCTCCCGCCAAAACAGGTAAATAATTCCCTAATTTCCGAAGCGGCTGGTAATTTCTGTCGCGAGTGTTGCACCTTCGTTACGGTATCGCTCCGCCGCGGTCTGCGCAGCGGGGGTGCAGGCCGTGTGGATCGCCGCAAACGAGCGGTAGCCGCGGTTGTAGGCGGCCGTCAGTTTTTCGCGCCGTCCCGGTTCGTTGGCGGTATCGGCCTCAAGCAGTTGCTGCATCGTCTCGCGCCAGTCCTCGCCCTTTGCGCCGCACAGGGCGCGAAGATAGGTGATCGAGCCCAGCACCTCGGCCAGCCGGTTGAGCTGCTGGTCGTAGGGGGCCGGCTTGTCTTCGGCAGGCGGGGCCGCTGCTGGCGGTGGTGCCGGTGCCGGCTGCTGCTTCCTCGACTGCGCGAAAGCCTCCGCCGGCACAAGATGGGCCGAGAGGAGCGCAGCAAGCAGGAAGACGGGCAGGCGGAGCGGGATCATGCGGTGCGTCTCGAAGCGGTGGGACCTTCTCTTAACCGCCATTGCGAATCGCTGCCAGTCTTTCCGCGCAATGCAGGACGCTGGGCGGAACGGGAAGCGCGCGGATCTCGTCGACCGTGTACCAGCCTGCCTCGGCCGCATCGTCGGCGGCGATTGCCTGCGGTTCGGGATCCGCCTCGACGGTAAACACGGACAGGAAGAAGTGCCGGTCGTCATCGCTGTCGCCGGAAAGATCGTAGGTGGCAAACAGGAGGGGATTGCGCACCGTGATGCCCGTCTCCTCCGCAAATTCCCGCAAAGCCGTCTCTGCCGGCGTCTCGCCCGGTTCCGCACGCCCTCCCGGAAACGCGAACAGATCGGCCGAGGGCGGATTGACCCGCCGGATCAGCAAAAACCGCCCGTCGCGTTCGAGGATGGCGGAAGAGGCGGCCTGGGGCGATGCGGGCATGGAATTTCGCTTGGAATGAGGACGTTGTTCTCAGGGTCATATCTGACCATGATTCTGGCAAGGCCGGACAATCCGGTGGAGAAATTAATGCTTCAGCGGGCGCTCACGCCATGCGGCACGACCGTCAGATCATAGCCCATTGCCCGGATCACCTTGAGGATCGTGCCGAACTCCGGATTGCCGCCCTCGCCAAGTGCGCGGTAGAGGTTTTCGCGTGACAGTCCTGCATCCTTGGCGACCTGGCTCATGCCGCGCGCCCGCGCTACGTCGCCGATGGCTGCGGCGATCACCGCCGGATCGCCGTCCTCGAAGACAGCTTCGAGAAACAGCGCCACCTGCTCGTCGCTGCCGAGATGATCCGCAATGTCCCGCGTCCGGGTCTTGACCGTCATTGTCAGTTCTCCATGCGCTTTGCCAGCGCTTTGGCTGCCGCAATGTCGCTCGCCTGCCTGGACGTGTCGCCGCACAGCGGAATGACGATTGTCTCTCCACGGCGCACGAAATAGACACGGTAGCCAGGCCCTTGGTCGATACGCATCTCGCTGATGCCCAAACCGACAGGTCTGACATCACCCGGATTTCCGAACGAGAGGCGGTATATCCGGCATTGATCCGCGCCTTGGCCCGCTCGTCCCGCAAGCCGGAAAACCAACTGGAAAAGATATCGGTTTCCAGAACTCCGATCATGTGGAACTGTAGCTTTCGAGCTACAACATTGCAATGAGCCGTCCTTGAAAACCTATCTCCTCTACACGCTGGCAGCCCTTGCCGAGATCGCCGGCTGCTATGCCTTCTGGGCCTGGTGGCGGCTCGACAGACCGGTCTGGTGGCTACTCCCGGGTCTCGGCTCGCTGGTCCTGTTCGCGTCGCTGCTGGCGCTCGTGCCGGGGGAGGCGGCGGGCCGGACCTATGCGGCCTATGGCGCCATCTACATCCTTGCGTCCATCCTGTGGCTGTGGGCCGTCGAATCGCGCATGCCCGACCGCTTCGACCTGATCGGCACCGCTGTCTGCCTTGTCGGCGGGGCGATCATTCTGTTTGGTCCGCGCACCGGCTAGACGGCCGCCGGCGGCGCTTGACGGTCCGCGGATCGGGTGCGATGACGATGGCATGTGCGGACGCTATGCCCTGACAGGAACGCGCGACGAGGTCCTTCGCTTCGTCAGCGTCATCGATTTCGAGCACGATTTCCCGGCCCGGTTCAACATCGCGCCGACCCAGCCCATCCTTGTGGTGACGGCGTCGGAACAGCGCGAGCCGGGCAGCAACCTGCCGCCGCGTCGTGCGCTTCTGGCGCGCTGGGGCTTCATCCCCGGCTGGGTCAAGGATCCGAGCGAGTTTCCTCTGCTCCTCAACGCCCGGGCCGAAACCGCTGCCGGCAAGGCCTCGTTCAGGGCGGCTATGCGTCACCGCCGCGTCCTGATACCGGCCTCGGGCTTTTACGAATGGCGCCGCCCGCCCACGGAAAGCGACGTGAAGCCGCAGGCTTACTGGGTGCGTCCCCGGCGCGGCGGCCTGATCGCCTTTGCCGGATTGATGGAAACCTTCGCCTCGGCCGACGGATCCGAGTTGGATACGGCAGCCATCCTCACCGGCGCCGCCAATGCCGCCTTTCGCCCCATCCATGAGCGCATGCCGGTGGTCGTCGAGCCGGAGAATTTCGAGCGCTGGCTCGACTGCAAGACGCAGGAGCCGCGCGATGTGCTGGACCTGATGACGGCCGCGCCGGAGGAGTTCTTCGAGGCCGTCCCGGTCTCGGACCTGGTCAACAAGGTCTCCAACATGGGTCCCGACCTGCAAAAGCCGGTTCCGGTTGCGCCGCCCGAGGAAAAGCCACCGAAGCCCGGTCCGGATCGCCAGATGTCGCTCTTTTAATCACGGCTTGGGAATTTTCATGAACCACGTCTCCGCCGGCCTGGCCGGCTTTGCGCTCGGCGGATCGCTCATCGTCGCGATCGGCGCCCAAAACGCCTTCATCCTGCGCCAGGGCCTGATCCGCAGCCACGTCTTCGTCCTGTGTCTGATCTGCGCGCTCTCCGATGCGCTGCTGATCGCCGCCGGCGTCGGTGGGCTCGGCGCGCTCGTCTCGCGCTCGCCCATCCTGATTTCGGCCGTCACCCTGGGCGGCGCGCTGTTCCTCGGCACCTATGCCGTCATGGCCTTTCGCCGCGCCGCAAGGCCGGGCATGCTGGTGGCGGGCGCTCCGCAAGGCATGGCGCTGAAGCCGGCCGTGCTTGCCTGCCTCGCCTTCACCTTTCTCAATCCGCACGTCTATCTCGATACGGTGGTGCTTTTGGGGAGCTTGTCTGCCGCCTACGACGGCGCAGACCGGGTGGCCTATGGCGCCGGCGCCGCGCTGGCGTCGTTTGCCTGGTTTTTCGGCCTTGGCTACGGGGCGCGGTTGCTGGCGCCCGTCTTCGCCAGACCCGCCGCCTGGCGGGTCCTCGACGTCCTGATCGGATGTGTCATGAGCATGCTGGCGCTCGGGCTTGTCGTGAGCTTCCTGCGTGCCGGCTGAACGGCGGGATCAGCCTGCCGGGTTCAGCTTCGGCTTGCGCTGCAGCATCAATGCGGCGGCGGCGACAGCCTTCAGTCCGAGCGGACGGTAGGGGGTGGTGGGCTCGGTCTTGGCTTCGGTCGTCTTCGTCGACGTGTTGGCGCTCATGGGTGCTCTCCTCTCAAACGCGATTCGCTGCGGTCTTGCCATCGCGCTGTCGTCATCAAAGCCGGCAGAATCGTGGCTGGGCAAGCCGGTGCGACTGAGGCTTGAGCTTAGGATGCCCAACTTGCGGGAAACTGTTGCGCGCAAGTTGCACTTTACCCGCAGAAGCGGCCTTTACACGTGGGTACTATCATCCTCGATTGTAATCGTGCCGTAGCGGCGATGCCAGGCGCGGGCGCTGAACGGCAGCACGAAGAGATATCCGACGACCGTCAGGGACAGCACTTCCCAGGTGTAGCTCATCAGCAGCGCGACATAGACGACGCCGCCGAGCAGGATCGGAAACATCAGGTCGCGCCGGATGCGGCTCGACTTGCCCGACCACACCGGCAGGCGTGACGCCAGCAGGTAGCCGATCACCACCGTGTAGGCGACGCTCGCATAGACGAACAGCGGCGACCGCTCGACGCCGATGAAGCCGAGATAGACCGGCAGCAGCATCAGCATGGCACCCATCGGCGCCGGAACACCGACGAAGAACTCCGACTGCCAGGGAGCCTTGACCTCCTGCTCCGCCATCACGTTGAAGCGGGCGAGCCGCAGCCCGGCGGCGATCGCGTAGAGGAGGGCTGCGATCCAGCCGATCGAGCGGGCATTGTGCAGCAGGAAGGCATAGGAGACGAGCGCCGGCGCGACGCCGAAATTGATGATGTCGGCAAGCGAATCCATCTGTACGCCGAATTTCGAGGTGGCCTTGAGCAGCCGCGCAACCCGCCCGTCGATGCCGTCGAGGAAGGCGGCCACGAGCACCATGGCGACCGCCAGCTCGTAGCGTCCCTCGAAGGCCAGCCGAATGCCCGTCAGGCCGGCGCAGATGGCGAGAACCGTGATCAGGTTCGGCACCATCAGCCGCAACGGGATCTCGCGCAGCCTTGGCCCGCGGGCCTCATCGCGCGGCCGTGCATCGTCCCGGACGATCGCGTCGTCCCGGACGATAGCATCGTTCTTGGGATGGTCTGGGTCGACGGGCGTGTTCGGCGTCTCCATGGCGCTGTCCCTTAGCTGCGGCGGCTGATGATGGGGCCCTTGGCCGAGGCGAATTCCGCCAGCACGGTCTCGCCGCCGACGGCGCGCTGGCCGACGGAGACGCGCGGCTGGCCGCCGGCCGGCACGAACACGTCGAGACGCGACCCGAAGCGGATCAGGCCGAAACGCTCGCCGGCATTCAAGGGTTCGGTGGGCTTTGCAAAGCATAGGATGCGCCGTGCCACGAGGCCGGCGATCTGCACCACGCCCACCTGGCCGTGGATCGTGTCGATCACCAGGCCGTTCCGCTCGTTGTCGGAGCTTGCCTTGTCGAGTTCGGCATTGATGAACTGCCCGGCGCGGTACTCGATGCGTGTCACCTGGCCGCGCACCGGCGAGCGGTTGATGTGGCAGTCGAAGACGTTCATGAACACCGAAATGCGCAGCATCGGCGCCGAGCCGAGCAGCAGTTCCGGCGGCGGCACGACGACCGCGACATGGCTGATGCGGCCATCGGCCGGGCTGAGGATCAGGTCGTCGTCCTGGGGTACGACGCGTTCGGGGTCGCGGAAGAAATAGGCGCACCAGAGCGTCAGCACCAGGCCGATCCAGAACAGCGGCTCGGCGAAGTAGCCAAGGATCAGCGAAGCCACGAAAAAGGCCGCAACGAAGACATAGCCCTCCTTGTGGATCGGAACGAGCGTGTTGCGGATGGTGTCGAGAAGATTGATCAACCGTTTTCTCCTGAAGGTCAGCGTCGACTGACTACAAGGAAACCGCCGTTGCGGCAATGCGGTTCCATCCGCAGCCGGCAGGCTCCGGCCGCAAGCATCCCTGAACATCCGTGCCGCGGGCGGGCAGGAACGCGCGGCCGGCCCCGCCATTCAAAAACGCGGCCAAGGCCGCCCTCTGAAGACGCAGCGGCGCGGGGGCAGTCTCCCGTCGGGGCTTCAATGCGTTGCCGGAAAATGAATTTTAGCTGACACTGGAATTCAGTTTTTGTTCATCGTCAAAGGCCTAGCTTCCAATTGCCTTTAAGGAGGACAAAATATGAGAAACCTGATCGTCGCAATTGCTCTGGCAGCGAGCGGATTGGTCGGCGGCACGGCCCAGGCGGCCATGCCGGTGACCAGCATCACGGCGCCGGACGCCATCGTCAAGGTGGACTACCCCTGCGGCCGCGGCTGGCATTTGAACCGCCGCGGCGCCTGCGTGCCCTACGCCCGCGCCTACCGTGCGCCGCCGCGCTGGCATCGCCCGCCGCCGCGTTGGCATCGTCCGCCACACCGGTGGGACGGACCGCGCCACAGCCACCGTCCGCCACCCGGCTACGGCTACTACCGCAGCTATTAAGGCGGACGACAGACCAAGCAACAGAATGCCGCCGCCCTGGATAAAGCTGGGGCGGCGGCTTTGCTTATCAAAGGGCGGTTCGGTTCAAGCCGGATCCGTGGCGCGGTAAGCGGCAGGGATGACGAACACCTCGTCAGCGCGTCCGTAGCCGCCATCCGGCACCGTTTCGATCAGCACCATCGTGTGCGGCCGCGCCGCCTCGCTCAGGTAGTCCACCAGCATCTGCGTCGTCCTGTGCACGAGCTCTTCCTTCTGCGCCGTCGACAGGGCGCCTTCCGGCAGCTTGAAATTGGCGAATGGCATTTTTCGTCTCCGTCTGTGAGGGATGATTGTCGGGAGGTCGGGATCGGGACGTTCAGATCATCGCGCCGTTGGCGCGGATCACCTGGCCGCTGACCCAGCCGCTGTCGGGGCCGGCCAGGAACGACACGACGCCGGCAATGTCGTCCGGCTGGCCGAGCCGGCCGAACGGGTTGGCCGCCATCATACCCTTGACCTGCGCCTCGCTCTTGCCGGTCAGGAAAAGCTCGGTTTCCACCGGGCCTGGCGCAACCACGTTGACGGTGATGCCGCGGGGTCCCATTTCCTTGGCCATCACATGCGTCATCGCCTCGACGGCCGCCTTCGTGGCCGCATAGAGGCCGTAGGTCGCAGGGTAGCTGCCGACCACGCTCGACGAAAAGCTGATGATCCGCCCGCCCTTGGCAATCCGCCGGCCGCCTTCCCGAAGGCCCCGGAACACGCCACCGAGATTGACCGCCATCATCGTCTCGAACTGCACGTCGGTTGCCTCAGCGAGCGGCGAAAGCGCCATCACCCCGGCATTGTTGACGAGAATGTCGACACTGCCGAACGTCTTTTCGGCCACGTCGAACAAAAGGCCGATGCCCTCGGCGGAACCGATGTCGGCGCCGGCCGCGACCGCGCTGCCGCCCGCAGCCGTGATCGAAGCAACCACCGCGTCAGCTGCCGCACGCCCGCGCGCATAGTTGACGACGACGGCGATGCCGTCTTGGGCGAGCCGCATGGCGATCGCCGCGCCGATGCCCTTAGAGGCGCCGGTAACGATCGCGACCCGTTTCTGACTGTCCATGTTCTGCACTCCTTGTTGATCTGCACGGGAAGATATTGCATCGCTGCGCCGAAACAATCAGGGAAAATTTGACATAACTGTTCGCCTGTGATGAACAGTTTTGATGGATAGACTGGATCGCATGCAGCTTTTTGTCAGGGTTGTGGAACGCAGCAGCTTCACGGCCGCGGCCGCCGATCTCGGGCTTGCCCGCTCCACCGTGACCGAGGCGATCAAGCAGTTGGAGGCGGATCTCGGCGCGCGCCTGCTCGAGCGGACGACGCGCCACGTGCGCCCGAGCCTGGACGGGCAGGCCTTTTACGAGCGCTGCGTGGCAATCCTGGCCGACGTGGACGACGCGCAGACCGTGTTCCGCGATCCGAGGCCGCGCGGACTGCTGCGCATCGACGCCAACGTGCGGCTGACGCGCACCGTCCTCCTTCCGCGCCTGCCGGATTTCCTGGCGCGCTACCCGGATGTGGATATTCAGTTCGGGCAGGGCGACCGGCTGGTAGACCTGGTGCGGGAAGGGGTGGACTGCGCCATCCGGGCGGGAAACCTCGTCGATAGCGGCATGATCGTGCGGCGCCTGGCGGTCATCGAGGAGATCACATGCGCCAGCCCCGCCTATCTTGCCAGCCACGGTACGCCGGAGACACCCGATGCCTTGGCCGGCCACCAGATGGTCGGCTTCGTCTCCTCGCGCACCGGCACTGTGCTGCCGCTGGAATTCGTGGTCGAGGGCGACGTGCGCGAGATCGTTTTGCCGAGCCGCGTGACCGCCAATCATTCCGATACGACCCACGACATGGCAAGGCTCGGCCTCGGCCTGATCCAGGCGCCGCGCTACCGGCTAAAGGCGGATCTGGAAAGCGGCCGGCTGGTGGAAATCCTGAAATCGTTTCCACCGACGCCGACGCCGCTCTCGGTGCTCTATCCCCAGAACCGCCAGCTCTCGCCGCGCCTGCGCGTCTTCCTCAACTGGCTGGTCCAGGTTTTCGCGGAAGCGCGGTTGTAGCCGCCTACCGCCAGCCCATCGCCGGCGCCACGTGCTTTAAAATGCTCTCGATCACATGCGCGTTGTAATCGACGCCGAGCTGGTTCGGCACGGTGAGCAGCAGCGTATCGGCCTCGGCAATGCCCTCGTCGGCCTTCAGCTGTTCGATCAGCTTTCCCGGTTCGGCGGCATAGGAGCGTCCGAAGATCGCCTGCGTCTGCGCATCGATAAAGCCGATCGCATCCTCGCTCTCGCCGCTGCCGGCGAAATAGGCACGGTCGGTGTCGTTCATCAGCGCAAAGATGCTGCGGCTGACGGAAACCCTGGGCGTGCGGGTGTGGCCGGCCTCCTTCCACGCCTCGCGGAAGATGCGGATCTGCTTGGCCTGCTGCACATGGAAGGGCTCGCCGGTCTCGTTGTCCTTCAGCGTCGAGCTCTGCAGGTTCATGCCGAGCTTGGCGGCCCAGACGGCGGTGCTGTTGGAGCCTGACCCCCACCAAATCCGGTCGCGCAGGCCGTCCGCAAAGGGCTCGAGACGCAGCAGGCCGGGCGGGTTGGGGAACATCGGTCGAGGGTTGGGTCGGGCAAAACCTTCGCCGCGCAGCAGGTCGAAGAACACTTCAGCGTGCCGGCGGCCCATCTCGGCCGCGCTCTCGCCCTCGGCCGGCTGATAGCCGAAATGCCTGAAACCGTCGATCACCTGTTCGGGGGAGCCGCGGCTGATGCCGAGCTGCAGGCGGCCTCCCGAAATGATGTCGGCAGCACCCGCATCTTCCGCCATGTAGAACGGGTTCTCGTAGCGCATGTCGATGACGCCGGTACCGATCTCGATGTGTTTCGTCTTTGCGCCGACGGCGGAAAGCAGCGGGAAGGGCGAGGCGAGCTGGCGGGCGAAGTGGTGGACGCGGAAATAGGCGCCGTCAGCCCCGAGCTCCTCGGCCGCCACGGCCAGATCGATCGATTGCAGCAAAACGTCGGATGCCGATCGCGTTGCCGATTGCGGCGAGGGGTTCCAGTGGCCGAAGGAGAGAAAGCCGATTTTCTTCATGATATGCACTCTTCCAATCGTGTTGACCGCGGGGCTGTCCGGACACCCGGCAGCCGTGCCGGGATCCAGGCCATGTCATCCCGATGGGGGACGGCATGTTTGCTTCGTCAGAGGCTCTCGCCAGCCTGACGCTCTGCCGGTCAATGTTGTCGTTGCATCCCAAATGGCATGGCGCAGGCGCGGTTCACAGGGGCCGCCTTGTGAACACTGCGTCCTCAGCGGGTGGCTTGCGGGTCGATCCAGCCCATCCAGGTGCTGAACGCCATCAGCGGCGAACCGTAGTTTGCCCAGTAGAACAGGTAGGCGCCGACCAGCACCGCCGCGATCATCACCCGGACCGGGGAAAAGCTCATGGGTTCGCCTCCTATTCCGCTGCCGGCTTGCCGCGCAGCACCACGCCGAGGTCGTCTTCCTCGCGCACCTTGCGCAGCTGTTCCTCGGCCTGTGTCGCCTCGCGCTGCCGGTTCCACATCGACGCATAGAGGCCGTCCTGGTCCAGAAGGCCCGCATGCGTGCCCCGTTCGGCGATCTGCCCGTCGCGCAGCACGATGATTTCGTCGGCGTTGATGACGGTCGACAGCCGGTGGGCGATCACCAGCGTCGTGCGGTTCCTCGACACCACGTCGAGCGCCGCCTGGATCTCGTGTTCGGTGGTGGTGTCGAGCGCCGAGGTGGCCTCGTCGAGAATGAGGATCGGTGGCGCCTTGAGAACCGTGCGGGCAATCGCCACGCGCTGCTTTTCGCCGCCCGACAGCTTCAGCCCGCGCTCGCCGACCTTGGTCTCGAAACCGTCCGGCAGGGTCTGGATGAAGGAGCCGATCTGGGCGATCTCGGCGGCGGCCAGCACCTCCTCGTCATTGGCCGAGGTGCGGCCGTAGCGGATGTTGTAGGCGACCGTGTCGTTGAACAGCACCGTATCCTGCGGCACCATGCCGATCGCCTTGCGCAGCGACGCCTGGGTGACGTCGCGCACGTCCTGGCCGTCGATGGTGATGGCGCCGTCCTGGATGTCATAGAAGCGGTAGAGCAGGCGCGAAATGGTCGACTTGCCGGCGCCCGACGGCCCGACGATCGCAACGGTCTTGCCGGCTGGCACCTCGAAGGAGACCCCCTTGAGGATCGCCCGCTCCGGGTCGTAGGCAAAGTGCACGTCCTTGAAGGCGATGGCGCCCTGGCCGATCTGCAGGTCCGCCGCCTGAGGCCGATCGACCACTTCCGGTGCCACCTCCAGAAGGTCGAACATCTGCTCGATATCGGTCAGCCCCTGGCGGATTTCGCGGTAGACGAAGCCGATGAAGTTGAGCGGTACGGAGAGCTGCATCAACAGCGCGTTGACGAACACGAAATCGCCGATCGTCTGGTCGCCGCGCTGCACGGCCATCGCCGACATCACCATCATCACCGTCTGGCCGAGGCCGAAGATCACGCCCTGGCCGAAGTTGAGCCAGCCGAGCGAGGTCCACACCTGGGTCGCGGCCTTTTCGTAGCGCGCCATGGAGGCGTCGAACCGGCGCGCTTCCATCTGCTCGTTGCCGAAATACTTGACCGTCTCGAAGTTCAAGAGGCTGTCGATCGCCTTGGTGTTGGCGTCCGTGTCGCTGTCGTTCATCGACCGGCGGATGGAGATGCGCCAGTCGCTCGCCTTGATCGTGAACCAGATGTAGAGCGCAACGGTCGCCGCCGTCACCAGCACGTACCAGAAACCGTAGCTGACCCAGAAGATGATCGCCGTCAGCACGAACTCGAAGAGGGTCGGCAGCGTGTTGAGAATGGTGAACCGGACGATCGTCTCGATGCCCTTGGTGCCGCGCTCGATGATGCGCGACAGGCCGCCGGTCTTGCGTTCCAGGTGGAAACGCAGCGACAGCTCGTGCATGTGGACGAAGGTCTTGTAGGCGAGCTGGCGCACCGCATGCTGGCCGACCGAGGCAAACAACGCATCGCGCAGCTGGTTGAGGCCGACCTGCAGCACGCGTGTGAGATTGTAGAAGATCACCAGGATGACGGCGCCGAGCAACAGGGCCGGCAAGACGCCGGCCATGTCCAGCTTGCCGTTGAGAGCGTCGGTCGCCCATTTGAAGAAGTAGGGGACCGCGATCAGCACCAGCTTGGCGAGGATCAGGTAGAAGGTCGCCCACACCACCCGTGCCTTGAGGTCGGGCCGCCCCTGCGGCCACATATATGGCCAGAGGTTCACCAGCGTGCCGAGCGGGTTGCTCGCATCGGCCGAGATCGTCTTCTTGCTTGCGGTCATTACAGTCTCCGGGCGGGGCGCGTCGCGCTTCCGCCACATAAGCCTCGGGGCCACGTGTTGCAATGACGGGAGCGTGAAACTTCGGGGCGTGGACCATTCCCCTCAGCCTGTGGAACTTGTGGCGGTCTGGGCCGTTCCCGTGCCGCCGTTAATCCCGGCCTAATCTATGCGGCGCAAGTTACTCACATTCATTGATTGAAGTAGCATCCCATGACTGCAAGCGCGACGATGATACGAACGATCCTCCTGGTGGAGGACGACCAGCTGCTCATGCTCGATGCGGAAGAAGCACTCGTCGCCGAAGGTTTCGCGGTTGTGGCGATCGGCAACGGGACCCAGGCGCTCGCCGAGCTCGACAAGGATGCCGGCCGCTTCGATGCCGTGGTCAGCGACATCAGGCTCGGCGACGGACCGACAGGCTGGGACATCGGCCATAGGGCCCGCGAACTGGTGTTGACCATGCCGGTAGTCTACATGACGGCCGACAGCGCCAAGGCATGGGCCTCACAAGGCGTCCCCAACAGCATTCTCATCCAGAAGCCGTTCGTCCAGGCCCAGCTCATCCTCGCGGTCACGACGCTGCTCAATCAGGCAGCCGTCGACAAGCTTGGCTGAGACACATCGGCTCGGCTGAGCGATACCGGCAGAGACGACACGCCTACGCCCTGCGGCCGCCCCGGAAATATCCGGCGCGGTGAGGCGGTTTAGCAGTGAGCCGATCCGGTTGGGAACGGGGCAGGCGGGTGTGTGAAGTTAAATTTAAGGATTTCGCCTGCCCCGGCTGTCTTTCGGCGATCGGTGGAGGATTTCCGAGCCCTCCCGAACGCTTATGGCAACCATCACCGGATCCGTGTCAGTGAGACCGTGGAGGAGGCCGGCTCGCGAACCCGGTTCCCATCCGATGACAGCCCGATTGTCGGCGATCTGCGCGCCGTGAGGACAATCGTGCCATAGCGCTAACGCCAACCCTTTGCGCCCGAAGACGGAAAAAGTTCAAGGCCGGCGAAATCGTCCCCGCCCGCCCGCCGGACGCGCGGGCCGGGACGTCAGCTCTTCCGGTGCAACATCCGCTGACGGTGCAGTTCTTCCGCATCCGGGCGGAACTCGTCCGGGACGCCGAAAATCTGGCCGGGCTGGATGATGTCGGGATTGTTGATCTGGTCCTCGTTGGCAAGGTAGATCGTCGTATACCGCACGCCCTGGCCGTAGACGCGCCGCGAGATCTGCCACAGCGTGTCGCCGCGGCGGATGATCACCGAGGCGCGCTGGCTCTGCGTCAGCGGTGCCTGCTGGATGGTGCGCGGACCGTCCTGGCTGCTCGCGGGCTGCTGCGGCGCGGCGTCGGCCATGTCGGGACCCTCGATCTGCTGCGCCATGACCGGACCGACGGCCTTTGCCACGAGCGCGCCTAGATCGTTGAGCGCCGCACCGACAGCCGCCACATCGGCGGGCAGCTTGTCCAGTGTCATGGCCGCCGTCGAGGCATCCTTGGTCGTGGTTTCGGCAAGCATCCGGGCCGAGGCCGCGGCCCCTGCGGGCAGGCGGTATTCGGAAAGCGTCTTCAGCGCAATGCTCGTGCCGGACCGCGCCGCCGTCATCTGCTCCATGCTCGGCAGCTTGCCGCCCGCATAGAGGTTCTTCAGCAGGTTAAAGGCGCGCACCGTGTCGCTGCGCAGCTTGTCGAAGGCGCCGCCGTCGACCGGGGTCATCGGGCTGGTCGTCGCCGGGGCCGCGACCGCGGCCACCTGTTCGCCGGCCGGACGGTTGAACGGAACCTCGACGCGCACCAGAGCCTGGCCGGCGCCGTTCAACGATTCGACGCTGATCGTATGGTCGCCGACGGAGAGATCCGCGGTGCCTTCGATCACGAAGTGGCGGTCGCTGCCGGGCTGCGCCTGGCCGATCGCCTTGCCGTCGGCGAGGCCGCGAACGGTGGAGCCGGCCTTTGCCACGCCGGCGATGAAGATCTTGTTGCCTTCGAGTTCGACGGCGGTGATCTGCAGCTCGGCCGCCGTGTTAGGCGCGGCTGCTTCAGCCGGTGTCGCAGGCGCGGATGCGCCAGGGGTGACGGCCGGCGGCGGATTGGAGGCGAGCGTGCCGGAGGCCTCGGGCAGTGCAGGCAGCGATGTTTCCGGCAGCGCCGCGGGCGGTTGAGCGGCTTGCGATGCTGCGCCGGCAGAGGGGCTGGCCGGTGAGGCCGCGGGGGATTGCGGCGCCGTGGCGGCAACCTGCGCTTCGCCCTGTCCCTGTGGCGCCGGTGTCGGTGCGACGGCACCCGGGGCAGCGGGTGCACCGGGTGCGCCGGGCGTCGCGATCAGGCGGCTGGCCTTGCCGGGCGTCGTCACCATGGCGAGCAGCTTGCCGCTGTTCTTGTCGGTCGGCACCGAGACGGTCGCGGTCTCCTCGGACATTACGCTCTTGCCGTCCTTGCCGGTGGCCTTCAGGACCAGCTGGTGGTCGCCCGGCGGCAAGGGCGTATCGAGAACCGCCGCGAAGTCGCCGCTCGGGCCGACATTCACCTTGGCGACCACGGAGGATCCGTCCGTCACTTCAAGTGTTGCATGAGGTTCGGCGCGGCCGGCAATCACCGTCGAGCCATCCGGTTCGACCCGCAGCACGTCGAAGGACGGAGTCGGCCTGGCAGCGTCGACGGGACGGTTGCCCTTGGCGGCGCTGGTGGTGGCAGCCTGTCCGGTGGCCGACGGCGATGCGGCGGATGGCGATTGCGCGCCTGCCGGGGGCGTCGCCGGCGGATTGGTCTTGGCCTGGTCGGTCGGCTTGGCCGGATCGGTCGGCTTGGCGGGATCGGCGGGCTTGCCGGACGGCTGCCCGTCCTTCACCGCATCCTGCACGGCATTGCCTGCAGCATTGATCGCGTCACCCAAGGGCTTCGATCCCTGGTTGATCCTCGGCAGCACGAAGAAAACCATCAGCAGTGACGCAATGGCGAGGACGATCAGAGCAAGCAAGCCGGCGCGGTTTTTCATCATCAAGCCTTTCACGGCGGAGCCTGCCGCCTTCTTCCGAATTAGCCGTTTCCTCTTGCATTCACAAGCTTTTCGCGCTCGCAAGCCTTGCTCTTGGCGTCGTTTCCCTCCAGTTTCACGAAGAGAGGCGCGATACGCCTCGCATTGGAATTGCCTTCAGGAGAAAACTGTGCCGATTCGATCCATCTGCGTTTACTGCGGCTCCCAGCCGGGACGCGATCCCGCCTACATGGCGGCTGGCCGCGCGCTCGGAAAATCCATCGCCGCACATGGTCTGCGGCTGGTCTATGGCGGCGGCACCAAGGGGATCATGGGCGCTGTCGCGGCCGGAGTTTTGTCGTCCGGCGGCCAGGTCACGGGCATCATCCCGGAATTCCTGGTGGACATGGAGGCGACACGGCATTCGCTCGGCCAGCTCGACGAACTGATTGTGACCGAGGACATGCACGAGCGCAAGCACAAGATGTTCGATCGATCCGACGCCTTCGTTACCCTTCCGGGCGGCATCGGCACGCTCGAGGAGATCGTCGAGATCATGACCTGGGGCCAGCTCGGCCGGCATCAGAAACCGATGGTGTTTGCCAATATCGGCGGCTTCTGGGATCCGATGCTGAGCCTGGTCGACCATATGCGCGACGAGGGCTTCATCCACCGCGCCCATCTGGTCCGGCCGATGGTGATCGCCGATGTCGAGCAGATCGTCCCCGCCATCCTCGAACGCGGGGAGGAGGGGCCCTTGTCCAACGGTGAGGATGCGGTCATCGCCAAGCTTTGATTGCTGGATCGCGCGTGTCGTCCAGCTAAAGGCTCGTGGCGATGTGACCCGGTATACCACTCCAGTTGACCGCGCAGGCCTGCGCGGCGACACTCCGACATCGAACGGAAAAGGAGCCGACAATGGAACAGGCAGGCCGCTGGCAACCCATGCGAACCGCGCCGAGGGACGGTCGCCGTATCCTTGTCACCATCCGTCCGTCGGAGCAGGGGCCTGGAGCCGTCGATCTCGTCTACTGGTCGAACGGTGATCGCTTCGGCGCAGACGGGTGGCGCGCCTCCGACTCCGCACCGGGGGTGATCATCGAGTATGCGGAACCGGAACTGAAGTGCTGGATGCCCGTTCCCGCGGCCGAGGAAGGCCGGTTGGCCATGCCGACTGCCTGGACGGGCCGCAGCGACGAGGAGCTGGACGGATCCGGGATCTAGCCGCGCTACGCCCCTTTTTGCCAGTGCTTTGGGCAATTCAGATGGCTTGAGGGACGGGCTCTCCTCAATCCACGATGAACAGCCGTGCGCCTTGGGCCGTTGAAGACCGGTGCGGTTCGGCATTGTCTGCCACCTGGTAGCTCATGCCCGGCTTGAGCACGAACCGGCGCCCGTCGGCGAGCTCGGTCTCAAGCTCTCCTTCCAGGCACATCAGGATATGGCCTTTGACGCACCAGTGGTCGGCCAGATAGCCGGGCGTATAATCGACGATGCGCACCCGGATCGCCCCGAACTGGCGGGTCTGCCAGGTGGCCGAGCCGGTCTCGCCGGAGTGCTGCGTCTTCGGTACGTCCGCCCAGTCCGTCGTTCCGAAGGGAATATCGCTGATCTGCATGAGATGGTCCGACGCTAGCGGTTGAGGGCCTGGCGGATCATCGGCCAGGAATAGACGACGAGCGCCACCCAGATCAGCCCGAATGCCATCAGCCGCACGGTGTTGAGCGGCTCGTGGAAGACGAAGATGGCGATCAGGAAGATCATCGTCGGCGCGATATACTGCATCAGCCCGATCGTCGAAAGCCGCAACAGCTTTGCGCCGTTGGCGTAGAGGATCAGCGGCACGGCCGTCACCACCCCGCTGGCCATCAGAAGCAGCGTGTCGGAAAGCCCGGTCTGGGTGAGATGTCCCTGGCCGCTGGTCTCCAGATAGATGACATAGGCGAGGCAGAACGGCGCCAGCATCAGCACTTCGAGAAAAAAGCCCTGGTTGGGGCCGACTGGCAGGGTTTTGCGGAAAAACGCGTAAAAGCCCCAGCTGACCGTCAAGACCAGCGAGACCCAGGGCAGCCCGCCCGCGTCGATGGTGATGATCGCGCCGGCGATCACCACAAGGCCGATCGCCGCAAGCTGCTGCCGCGACAGTTTTTCCTTCAAAAGCACGGCGGCGAGAAAAATGCTGAACAGCGGATTGATGAAATAGCCAAGCGCGGTATCGAGCGTCCGCCCGACGCTGATCGCCCAGATATAGGTGGTCCAGTTGATAGTGATGAAGACGGCGGTGACGGCGGCCATGCCGAGGATGCGAGGCGACCGCAGTGCCGCCTTGATGTCGGCGATCCGGCCGACCGCCAAGAGCACCAGGCCCGCCACCGGCAGCGACCAGACGACCCGGTGGGCAAGCACCTCGAAGGCCGGGATGTGCCCGACTGCCTTCATGTAAAAGGGGAGGAAGCCCCACAACAGATACGCCGAAAGCGCAAAGGCGAACCCGCGCGGTGTGTCGCCGGTCTTGGCATGCGGAGCTTGCGGGACGGGGGTGGTAATGCCGGATGATGCGCCGGGCGTTGCGCTTTCCGTGGCCATGATGTTTCCTCGATCATTCTGTTTTTCAGGCAGATCTAGATCAAGGCTACGCGCTTCACCAATTCATTTCCGTGAAGCGTCCATCTGATTGCGGCATGTGCCAGGCAAAGCAACTCTTGCTCAGCGCCTCGGGCACCACGAGACACGCATTGATATGGCCAAAGCAGACTAGTTGCTCTGCGCACCCATGACAGGGCGCGCGAGGACGACTGGCTGAAAAATTACCGGCGTGATCAGGCGGTCAGAAACGGCCGCGGTGCCGAGTGAACGACAACCAGGCGCGACATCACCCGGTCAGCGCCGACGATATCACGGGCAACCTTCAGCGCACGCTCGGCGTCCGATGGCGACGAAACCGTACCTTCCAGAACCAGGTAGTGGCCGACCATGTCGATCATCACGTCGCGACCGTCAAAGCCCGGCAGATAGCCGAGTTCAGTCTCAACCGCGGTCTTCTCGCAGGTGATCCCGTGCGTGCAGGTAAAATCGAAATTGCTCATGGACGGCTGCAAAGTGGTGAGGAACATGTCTCGACTCCTATATGAACACCCGATGAACAAACGGTTGTCAAACGTTTAGGTTCCACGGCTGTCGGAATCTTGCGAGGCGAATTATGAGGCCTTTGCAAAGCGCTATTCGGCGGCGATTTTCCCCGCCAGTTCGCGGTTCTTCATCAGCTTGTAGATGACCGAATCCATCAGCGCCTGGAAGGAGGCGTCGATGATGTTCTCCGACACGCCGACCGTCCACCAGCGCACGCCGGTGCCATCGGTGGATTCGATCAGCACGCGGGTAATGGCCTCGGTCCCGCCGTTCAGAATGCGCACTTTGAAGTCGGCAAGCGACAGGTCGTCGATCTCATGCTGGTAGCGGCCGAAATCCTTGCGCAGCGCCAGGTCGAGCGCGTTGACCGGGCCGTCGCCTTCCGCCACCGACATGTGCGGCGCCCCGTCGATGGTCAGCTTGACGACCGCTTCCGACACGATCTTGACCCGCCCGAAGCTGTCGAAGCGGCGCTCCACCATCACCCGGAAACCGTCGACCGAGAAGAAGTCCGGGATCGTGCCGAGCGTCCGCCGCGCCAGGAGTTCGAAGCTCGCGTCCGCCCCCTCGTAGGCGTAGCCTGTCGCTTCCCGCTCCTTGACGATCGAGATCAGCTGGTCGAGGCGAGGATCGTCCTTGCCGACCTCGATGCCGCGTCGCTTCAGCGCGTTGATGAAATTCGCCTTGCCGCCCTGGTCTGAGACCATGACCTTGCGGAAGTTGCCGACGCTCTCCGGCGGGACGTGCTCGTAGGTGCGGGGGTCCTTCAGCAGCGCCGAGGCATGGATGCCGGCCTTGGTGGCAAAGGCCGAGGCGCCGACATAAGGGCTCTGATGATTGGGCGAGCGGTTGAGCAGTTCGTCGAAGGCATGGGAAAGGCGGGTGAGTCCCGCCAGCCGCTCCGCATCGATGCCGGTTTCGAAGCGGTTCGAATAGACCTCTTTCAGACAGAGCGTGGCGATCAGCGTCACCAGATTGGCATTGCCGCAGCGCTCGCCGATGCCGTTGAGCGTGCCCTGCACCTGGCGACAGCCGGCATCAATGGCGGCCAGCGAATTGGCGACCGCCTGGCCGGTATCGTCATGCGCATGGATACCGAGCGAGCTGCCGGGAATGCCGGATGCGATGACGGCCGCGACGATCTCGGCCACTTCAGCGGGCTGCGTACCGCCATTGGTGTCGCACAGCACGATCCAGCGCGCGCCGGCCTGATGCGCCGTTTTCGCGCAGGCGAGCGCGTAGGTCGGATTGGCCTTGTAGCCGTCGAAGAAGTGTTCGCAATCGACCAGCGCTTCCTTGCCCGCCGCCCGCGCCGCCTCGACGCTGACGCGGATGGATTCGAGGTTTTCCTCGTTGGAGCAGCCGAGCGCGACGCGCACATGGTAGTCCCAGCTTTTCGCGACGAAGCAGGTCGCGTCGCTCTTTGCCTGCAGCAGCACGGCGAGCCCCGGGTCGTTGGAGGCCGACATGCCTGCCCGCTTGGTCATCCCGAAGGCGACGAACCGGGCTTTCTGCGTGCGCTTTTCGGAGAAGAAGGCGGTGTCGGTCGGGTTGGCGCCGGGATAGCCGCCCTCCACGTAGTCGAAACCGAACTCGTCCAGCATCTGCGAGATGGCGATCTTGTCCTCGACGGAAAAGTCGATGCCCGGCGTCTGCTGCCCGTCGCGCAGCGTCGTGTCGAAGAGAAAGATGCGTTCGCGTGTCATGGTTATCGTGCCCTCCCAGAGCGGTCTTCAGTTTCCTCCGCCGTCATCCTCGGGCTTGACCCGAGGATCCAGGCCAGGCTTGCAAGGATAATGACGGCGGGCGCTGAATGACAAAGTGGATCCTCGGGTCAAGCCCGAGGATGACGGAATGCTGGGCTCAGCTCTTCCCCGCAAACCGGTCCGTGGCACGGATCAGCTGGTCGGTGATGCCAGGCTCGGTCATAGCATGCCCGGCACCCTCGATGATGTGGAAGTCCGCGTCCGTCCACACCTTGGACAGCTGGAAGGCATATTTCAGCGGGCAGGGCATGTCGTAGCGACCGTGCACGATGACGCCCGGAATGCCCTTCAGCTTCACCGCGTCGCGCAGCAGCTGGCCGTCCTCGAGCCAGCCCGCATTCATGAAATAATGGTTCTCGATGCGCGAAAACGCGAGCGCAAAATGGTCGTCGTCATGGCTGGATGTGAGCTGCGGATCGGGCAGGAGGGTGATGGTCGAGCCTTCCCACACGCTCCAGGCCTTGGCGCAGCGGACCTGTTCGGCAACGTCCGGGCCGGTCAGGCGGCGGTGGTAGGCGGCCATCATCTCGTGACGCTCGTCGTCCGGAATGGGCGCGACAAAAGCCTCCCACTTGTCCGGAAACATTTCCGAGACGCCGAACTGGTAGTACCAGTCGAGCTCGGGCTTGGTCAGCGTGTAGATGCCGCGCACCAGGAGCTCGGTCACCCGCCCAGGATGCGTTTGCGCATAGGCGAGCGCCAGCGTCGATCCCCATGAACCGCCGAACACCTGCCACTTATCGACGCCGATCATCTCGCGCAGCCGCTCGATGTCGGCGACCAGGTGCCAGGTCGTGTTTGCCTCGAGCGACGCATGCGGCGTCGAGCGGCCGCAGCCGCGCTGGTCGAACAGAAGCACGTCATAGAGTGCGGGATCATACATCCGCCGCTGGACCGGCGTGCAGCCGCCGCCCGGACCGCCATGCAGGATGACCGCCGGCTTGGCGCCCTTGGTGCCGACCCGCTCCCAGTAGATCAGGTGGCCGTCGCCGACATCGAGGTGGCCGCTCTCGTAAGGTTCGATCGGCGGGTAGAGTGTGCGCAGGATCTCGGTCACAGGTGCAGTCCCTTTTCAGGCCAGTGTTCGGTGTCGTGGTCCGGATGCTGGAAGGAAATGATCATTTCCTGACTGGCGGCATCCGCGGTCGCGTCGCGCTTGGGCTGATCGAAGATCGTCGTGACCCAGGGAATGTGGCTGTCGAAATTGACCTGGATCTGCGGGGCGAGATCGTCGCGGTTGTCGAAGGCGCCGATCGAAAGCTCCAGCCCGCCCGGATAGCGGTAGGTAAGCGGCGTGCCGCATTCGCCGCAGAAGCCGCGGTCGATGTTGACCGAGGACTGGAAGTATTTTGGCTCCCCGCGGGTCCAGGTCACGCCATCCTGCGGCGTGCTGACCAGCGGCCCGAAGAACCCGCCGAACGCCTTCTGGCACATGCGGCAATGGCAGATCGAGGCGCGGCCGAGCTTGCCCCGGATGCGAAAGCGAACGGCGCCGCACTGGCAGCCGCCGGTTCTGGTGTCTTCGGTCATTGTCTGTCCTCCGGATCGCCTGGCCGCTGCGGCCAGTCTGTCGTGTCGTGGTCGGGATGCTGGTTAGAGACGATGTCGTCGAGAAACGGCGCCGAGCCGATGTCTTCCATCGTGTGCCGGCCGGGCAGGGCATGCAGGCCGTCGACGAAGGGCAGCTTGCCCTCGATGCCGAACTGCACCACCGGCGGCAGCCAGCTCGGGTCATCGAAGCTTCCGGCGGAGACCGCCACGCCGTCATCCGCCTCGTAGCTTAGAGGCGTGCCGCAGTCTGCGCAGAAGCCGCGGCGGACATGATTGGAGGAATGGAAGTATTTCGGCGCGCCGCGGGTCCAGACGAGTTTTGCCTCGCCGATCGCCACCAGCGGCGCATAATAGGCGCCGAACGCCTTCTGGCACATGCGGCAATGGCAGATGGCGCAGTCGAGCGGCTGGCCCTCGAGCCGGAAGCGGACACCGCCGCACTGGCAGCCGCCGGAGTGAGTAGCGATCATGGGGCCGCCTCCAGCCAGTTTTCAACCTTGAGATCTGGTACGCGCGTAAACTCTCGCACATTCGCAGTCACCAGGGTGAGCCCCAGCGAGCGCGCATGCGCGGCGATGAACAAGTCTCCCCAGCCAATGATTTCTCCCCTCCGTTCAAGATCGGCGCGGATCAGAGCGTAGTGGACAGCCGCGGCCTTGTCGTAAGGCAACACGCTGATCTGTTGGAGAGTTGCATTCACCCGCTCGACCAGAGCAGGCGAACCTTTCTTTGCTGCGCCATACCGCATCTCGGACGCAACGATCGCGCTCGTGCAAACAAGCCCGGAACGGAATTTTTCGATCTGGGCGGAGAGACGACCAAATGGGTTACGCAACGCCTCAGAGAGGATGTTGGTGTCCAACATGAATGTTGGATCCGTCACAAGTCTACATCCCTCGGCAGCGGACCCTTTTCGTCGAAGTCGAAATCAAGATCCGAGTCATCAAGCGGTGGCTGCGCCTGAAGCCATGCAATCAGATTGTCGCTCTCGGTCCTGGCAGGCTCGATCACAAGTCGCTCGCCCTCCTTGCGCATAATGGCCTCGTCACTCGGCATCTCGAACTCAGCCGGGATGACCACAACCTGCTCGCCGCCACGGCGGAAAAACTTCACATGATGTTCTGAACCCATGTCTTTCTCCTTCGCCAGATTGGCAGGCTATGCGTACGATCGCCACACAGCAAGCCTACCGCTTGACCTCCCACGTCGTCACCCGTTCGCCGCTGGCATCCTTGCCGTCCTTGAGCTGGATGCCCTTGTCGGCAAGCTCGGCGCGGATCCGGTCCGCCTCGGGAAAATTCTTCGCCTTCAGCATTTCCAGCCGCATGGCGACCAGCGCATCGACCGCGGCGGCAAGCGCCTCGTCGACCTCCGTCTTCTCCGGCATGACGCCGAGCAGGGCAGCGCTCGCCGCGAAAAGCGACCGCAGCGCCGGGTCCGCACTCGCCTCGTGGGCCAGAGCATGCAGCGCCTGCACGGCCGCAACCGTGTTGAGATCGTCGCCGAGCGCGTCGAGCACGGTATCGCAGGGCGCGCCGTCCATCTCCTCGACGGTCGGCCATTTCGCGATCAGCCGTTCCGCCTCTTCCAACCGCTTCACCGAAAAATCGATCGGCTCGCGGTAGTGGGTCATCAGCATGGCAAGCCGCAGCACGACGCCCGGCCATTTGCGGCCGCCAAAAGTTTCGGTGTGCAGCAGCTCGTGGATGGTGATGAAATTGCCGTCCGACTTCGACATCTTGCGGCCTTCGACCTGCACGAAGCCGTTATGCATCCAGACATTGGCCATCGTCCGCGTGCCGTGCGCGCAGCGCGATTGGGCGATCTCGTTTTCGTGGTGCGGGAAGATCAGGTCCAGCCCGCCGCCGTGGATGTCGAAGACCTCGCCGAGATAGCGCTCGCTCATCGCCGAGCACTCGATGTGCCAGCCGGGGCGACCGCGACCCCAGGGGCTGTCCCAGCCGGGCTCGTTGTGGGAGGAGAGCTTCCACAGCACGAAATCGCCCGGGTTCTTCTTGTGTGGGTCGACCGCGATGCGGGCACCCGCCTGCTGCTCGTCGAGCGGCCGCTTCGACAGCTGGCCGTAATCCGGCATCGACTTGGTGTTGAACAGCACTTCGCCTTCAGCCACATAGGCATGGCCCTGGGCGATCAGCTTTTCGATGATGGCGACCATGCCGTCGATATTGTCGGTGGCGCGGGGCTCGACGGTCGGCTCGAGGCAGCCGAGGAGGGCGATATCCGTGTGGTACTGCGTCTCGGTCTTTTCCGTCACCAGCCGGATCGCCTCGTTGAGCGGCATGCCCGGATAGTCGCGCAGCGCCCGCGCGTTGATCTTGTCGTCCACATCGGTGATGTTGCGCGCATAGGTGACGTGATCGGCGCCATAGACATGCCGCAGCAGCCGGAAAAGCACGTCGAAGACGATCGCAGGCCGCGCATTGCCGATATGGGCGTAGTCGTAGACGGTCGGGCCGCAGACATACATGCGCACGTTCTTAGGATCGATCGGCGCGAACTCCACCTTCTCGCGGGTCAACGTGTTGTAAAGCTTGAGCGGGCCGCTCATCGAAAACTCCCAAGGCAAGACAAGACAGGTACGGCAACGAAATACGCCGGCGCCGGACCGGATCGTTTGTCTTCAAGAGTGTCGAGAGACGAGAACGGCCGGGCCAGCGCTTGCGCTAGCGAATAATGATCCCACAGATGGAAATCGCCGTTTTCATGCCCAAGCTTATGGCGCGGGCCGCCGATTTGGTCAAGAGCGCGGCGCCGGCAAGAGCGCGACGTCAGGCTTTTCCCGCACCGGTTCGAAGCCAATATTTGCGCAGCAGAAAAGCCGCAAGCACCAGCACGACAATCGCGAAGCCGAGCGCGATCATCAGATGGCTATGCAGCCGCAGCCGCCCGAAGATCGATTCGACGGCATTGCCGAACAGGTAGCCGATCGCGGTGATCGCAATGCCCCAGACCACGGCGGCGATGAAATTGAGCATCATGAAGCGGAGCGCCGGAACCGAGGTGAGGCCGATCGCGATCGGGCTCACCGTCCGCATGCCGTAGATGAACCGGAAGGACAGGATAAAGCCGGTCGGGTGCCCTTCCAGAAGTTGGTGGACCTTGGCGGCCGCCTGGGTCTTCATCAGCCGCTGCACCGGCGCGAAGTCATGCGCGTATCGGGCGGCAAAGAACCACGCCTGATCCACCAGGAACGAGCCGAGCACGGCGGCCAGTGCCGCCTGCCAGAAGGGAAACAACTGGCGATGCGCAAACACCCCGCCGAGGAACACCGCCGTCTCGCCCTCGAAGCCGGCGCCGAGAAACACCGCCAGCGGGCCATACTGGGAAATCAATGTTTCCAGCGACAAGAATTGTGACCTTTGACGGAGCAATCGGCGAGCGAGGACATTTTGAAGCTAGAGCGCCGCCGGTTTTCAACAAGATAGCACCGGCAAGGCCGTCTCAGGCCGGAAGCTGGAAATCCACGAACCGGTTGTCGCGCGCCACGAACAACCGTCCGCTGTCCTTCAGCTCGGGCGAGGCGAGGAACAGCATCTTTGCGGCGATCTCGGCCGGATGCGGCAGCGTATCAGGATCTTCGCCGGGCACGGCCTGCGCCCGCATCGCGGTGCGTGTCGCACCGGGATTGACGAGATTGACCTTGAGCGGCGTGTGCTCGGTCTCCTGCGCCCAGATCCGGCCCATTGTCTCGACGGCTGCCTTCGACATCGCATAGGCGCCCCAGAAGGCGCGCGGATTGCTGGCAACGCCAGACGAGAGGATAAGAGCCCGACCCGCATCCGAACAGGTCAGAAGCGGTTCGACGGAGCGGATCAGCCGCCACGTCGCGGTGACGTTGGTCAGCATCACCTTGTCGAACACCTTCGCCTCCATGTGCGCAAGCGGCGAGATGACGCCGAGAATGCCGGCATTGGCGACCAGGATATCGAGCTTGCCCCAGCGCTCGAAGATCGAGGCGCCGAGCCGGTCGATCGCCTCCATGTCGGTGATGTCGAAGGGTACCAGCGTCGCCGTGCCGCCGCCGGCCTTGATCGCATCGTCGAGCTCTTCCAGGCCGCCGACCGTGCGGGCGGTGGCGATCACATGCGCGCCGGCCTTGGCAAGCTCCAGCGCCGTGAAATAGCCGATGCCCCGCGATGCGCCGGTCACCAGCGCGATCCTGCCCTTCAAGTCGATCGTCATGCTCTCATCCCATTGCGCGCGCCGCCCTGGCGGCGTCGCGATCGTCATCCTCATGTCGACGGAGAATTGTCACAGGCATGGGGCGGGTGCAAGCCTTCGGCCGATGACGGCAGGTGCGGCGTCGGTTGCTGCCGCTGCAACGACCGGCGTCAGCGGCGCCGGTTGCTCTGCTTGGTGTCGTCGTAGAAACCGGCCGGCTTGCGCGCCACCCAGGCGACGAACTTGCGGATCTCGTCGTGCTCCAGAAGGGCATCGACGGTAAAATAGCGCTTTTCCAGCTCCGACTCGCTGAACAGGGCGTGGATCTGCCGGTGGCAGATGCGGTGCAGGGTCTGCGTCTTGCGCCCGCCCCGGCATTTCGGGACGAGGTGGTGCTCGTCCCGCTGATCCTCGGGTATGGGCCGGCTACACAGCGGGCAGATTTCCGGCTCGGGCTCCTCGTACCACGAGGCGACCTCTTCTCTGTGCTTTCTTGCCATCGGCTGTGATTGATCCGCTGTCTGCCCTAGCCGTTGCTGGCCAGCAGCGAAACCTTGCGGCCCATGGTCTCGCCGTCCTTGTCTAGCAGGCGGGTGGGGTAGTCGCCGGTGAAATAGTGGTCGGTGAACTGCGGACGCGCGTCGTTGCGGTCCTCGCCGCCGACGGCGCGATAGAGCCCGTTGATCGACAGGAACTGCAGCGAGTCGACACCGATGAACTTCGCCATCGCGTCGAGGCTGTCGTACTGGTTGGCCAAGAGCTTGTCCCGGTCCGGCGTGTCGATGCCGTAGAAATCGGGATAGTGGATCATCGGGCTCGCGACCCGCAAGTGCACTTCCTTGGCACCCGCTTCGCGCATCATCTGGACGATCTTGACCGAAGTCGTGCCGCGCACCACCGAATCGTCGATCAGCACGACGCGCTTGCCCTCGATCATCGCCCGGTTGGCAGAATGCTTGAGCTTGACGCCGAAGGCACGGATCTGCTGGGTCGGCTCGATGAAGGTACGGCCGACATAATGGTTGCGGATGATGCCGTATTCGAACGGGATGCCGCTTTCCTGCGCATAGCCGAGTGCGGCAGGCGTGCCGCCGTCCGGAACCGGCACGACGACGTCGGCCTCGACCGGAGCTTCCTGGGCAAGGTTGATGCCCATGTTCTTGCGGGCGACATAGACGCTTCGGCCGCCGACGATCGAGTCCGGCCGGGCGAAATAGACGTATTCGAACAGGCAGAGGCGCTCCGGCTGGCCGTTGCCGGCCTTGCGGGCATCGATCGAGATCGAGCCGTCCGCCTGGATCTCGCAGATGATGACTTCGCCGTTTTCCACGTCGCGGACGAACTTGGCGCCGATGATGTCGAGCGCGCAGGTTTCAGACGCAAAGATCGGCTTGCCGTCGAGTTCACCCATGACCAGCGGCCTGATGCCGGTGGGATCGCGCGCCGCGATCAGCTTTGTGCGGGTAATCGCAAGCATCGAATAGCCGCCTTCCATCTGCCGGATCGCATCGATGAAGCGGTCGGCCGTGGACGAATAGCGGGAGCGGGCGATGAGGTGCAGCACGACTTCGGTGTCGGAGGTCGACTGGCAAATGGCGCCGCCGGCGATCAGCTGTCGGCGCAGCGTCAGGCCGTTGGTGAAATTGCCGTTATGGGCAATTGCGATGCCGCCGACTTCCAGTTCGGCAAACAGCGGCTGGACGTTGCGCAACGCCACTTCGCCGGTCGTCGAATAGCGATTGTGGCCGATCGAGATGTTGCCGGGAAGGCGGGCAAGCGTGGCGGGGTCGGTGTAGTGGTCGCCGACCAGGCCCATGCGGCGCTCGGAATGAAAGCGCAGCCCGTCGAACGAGACGATGCCGGCTGCTTCCTGGCCGCGATGCTGCAGCGCATGCAGGCCGAGCGCCGTCAGCGTCGCTGCGTCCGGATGGCCGAGAATGCCGAATACGCCGCATTCTTCGTGCAGCGTGTCACCATCCAGATCATCAAATCCACGCGGGGAAATCTCTTGCGAAAGCGGCTGATTCATTTCGACCTCGTCTTCCGGAAAAACGGAAGGGCCGGCCGGGATTGTGTCTCGGGCCGGACCTGCTTCTTCACCTGATGTCACGTCTGCGCGACCTATAGCACAGATGGTGGGCCTGTGCGCTGCATCAAGCGCAACACAGTGTCAATTATTCGTAACAGGTGCGTCTTCGGCCGGCGCCTGGTCCTGGCCGGGCGTGCCCTCGGCCGGCGCCGTTTCGTGGCCGAGAATTCGGGCGCGGATCTGCGGCTCGATGTCGTCGGGCAGCATGGCTTCGAGGCGGCCGACCAGCGTATCGAGGAAGGGCTTGGATTTCGCCTGGGTCACCCAGACCGGCTGCCGGTCCGGCGCCACCAGCCAGTTGAAGAAGGCAACGGCCACCACCAGCAGCAGGATGCCGCGGGCAGCTCCGAACAGGAAGCCGAGCGTCCGGTCGAGCGCGCCGATGCGGCTGTCGATGATGAAGTCCGCGATCCGCGTGGTGATGAAGGAGATGATGATCAGCGCGATCAGGAAGATGATGCCGGCCGATGCCGCAAGCGCGATGCGGTCGTCCGCCGTGTAGTTCTTCACATAGGGAAGCACCACCGGGTAGAGGTAGTAGGCGGCCGCGATGGAGCCGGCCCAGCTAGCGATCGACAGGACTTCGCGCGAAAAGCCGCGCACCATGGCAAGCACGGCGGAAAACAGCGTGACGCCGAGGACAATACCGTCGAAGATCGTAATGGGCATGTAAACTCTACTCCAAGACCTGCCGTTCCATGCCGGCACTTTCGCCCGGCACTGTAGCATTGGGCGCTGTGTCTTTACATCAGCGGACGGATGAACGGAAGATCAATCGTCGTCAGACCCTTTCCCCAGTTTCTTTACCGATCCGGCGATCCGCGAGACGAGGTCGGGAAGGTCCTCGATCTTCGTCCAGCGGGCATTTCCGCCCTTAGGCAGCTCCGCCGAGGTGGCGGGCAGCATCGCCCCGGCAAAGCCGAGTTTTTCCGCCTCCTTCAGCCGCTGGGCCGTCTGCGAGACGGGGCGCACGGCACCCGACAGGCTGATCTCGCCGAAATAGACATAGTCGGCCGGCAGCGCCACGCCCGCCAGCGACGAAACCAGCGCCGAGGCGACCGCAAGGTCGGCTGCCGGCTCGGAGATCCTGTAGCCGCCGGCGACGTTCAGATAGACGTCGTGCTGGCCAAGCCTGACCCCGCAATGGGCTTCAAGCACCGCGAGGATCATCGACAGCCGCGACGAATCCCAGCCGACGACGGCCCGGCGCGGCGTGCCGAGCGAGGTCGGTGCGACCAGCGCCTGCACTTCGACCAGAACCGGCCGCGTGCCTTCCATGCCGGCAAAGACGGCGGCACCCGGCGACTTGGAATTGCGCTCGCCGAGAAACAATTCGGACGGATTGGTGACTTCCCGCAGGCCCTTGTCCGACATTTCGAACACG
This sequence comes from Hyphomicrobiales bacterium, assembly GCA_900469345.1. Taxonomy (GTDB): domain Bacteria; phylum Pseudomonadota; class Alphaproteobacteria; order Rhizobiales; family Rhizobiaceae; genus Neorhizobium. The sequence goes on from UBWZ01000010.1 coordinate 58,048, forward strand.
CCGATCTCGTCGGTCGGCCCGAAACGGTTCTTCACCGTCCGCAGGATGCGGTAGTGGTGGCCGCGGTCTCCCTCGAAGTAGAGCACCGCGTCGACCATGTGCTCCACGACGCGGGGACCTGCGATCTGGCCTTCCTTGGTGACGTGCCCGACCAGCACCATGGCCGCACCCGTCTGCTTGGCGAAGCGGATCATCGCCTGCACGCCGGTGCGCACCTGGGTGACCGTGCCGGGAGCGGCATCGGCGGTATCGCTCCACAGCGTCTGGATCGAATCGATGATGACGAGGTCCGGGCGCTTGCCGTCGGCGATGGTGGCGAGAATGTCTTCGACATTGGTTTCCGCCGCCAGCAGCACGTCCGTATCGGCAGCACCCAGCCGCTGCGCTCGCAGCCGAACCTGGGCCACCGCCTCTTCGCCCGAGACGTAGATGATCCGGTGGCCCTGCCGCGCCAGCGCGGCTGCCGCCTGCATCAGAAGGGTCGACTTGCCGATGCCCGGATCGCCGCCGATCAACACGGCAGATCCGCGCACGAAGCCGCCGCCGGTAGCGCGGTCGAGCTCCGAAATGCCCGTATGGACACGCGGCGCATGCTCCGTTTCGCCCGATAGCGTGGTGAGCGCAACGGCGCGGCCCTTCTTCGGCACCTTGCCGGGTCCGCTTCCGATGCCGCCCATCGGGTCTTCTTCGACGATCGTGTTCCATTCGCCGCAGCCGTCGCATTTGCCGGCCCAGCGGTTATGGACGGTGCCACAGTTCTGGCACACGAATTGGGTTTTGGGTTTTGCCATGGGGAGGGTTAGGCTTCGCTGTCTTGGAAATCTCTGGGGAAAATGTTTTGGCGGCCATGCAGGACGCGTAAAACAGTTAGTTCGGTGTCGGATAGTTCGAAGAATACGATACGTTCCCGATAGACAAAGCTTCGGACGCTTTTGCCGAATTCCGCACGGGCAGTCCCTTCCAGTCCTGCACGCGCAAAGGCCTCGACTTTTCGGTACGTATCAAGAAGGAAGCGATCCGCCGCCGGTGGGTTTTCACGGGCAATATAGCTGTGATCCTCAAAGAGGTCAGCTCTCGCTTGCGGCGTCCAGACGGGCTCCCGGCTTCTAATAGCCTGTCCCCGTTTTCTTCTCCGACGACATCTGTTGGATGTCTTTCAGCATGTCCTCGGCCGACTCATAACGGTAAACCCGCCCGGCCTCGACATCGTCGAGCCCTTCCTGGATCAGCTTCTGCAGTGTGAAGAACTGCTCGTTTTTCTGCTGCAGCAAGCGCAATCCGCCCGCCACGGCGGAGGCGACATCTCTGTAATGGCCAGCCTTCACCAATTCTGTGACAAACGCCTCGTGCTCTTCGCTGAGATGGATCTCGGTCATTTCGATCTCCTTTTGTTCTCTTTTAGCATGAAGGCTGGCGTCTTCCAAGGGGGCACCCGCGATCACGCCTCGGGATAGAGATAGCGCCGCTCGTAGCGCAGGCCGAGGCTGGTCAGCAGTTCGTAGCCGATCGTGCCACCGCAGGACGCCGCTTCGTCGAGCGGGATGTTGACGCCGAACAGCTCCACGTAATCGCCGGTGCGGATTTCGGAGGAGGGAATGTCGGTGACGTCGAAGATGGTGAGGTCCATCGTCACCCGGCCGACAACCGGCACCCGCCGTCCGGCCACAAAGCCGTACGCCCCGCCCTCGACGGCCGCCCGCAGCGGCACGCCGCTCCCCGACAGCGAGCGCAGATAGCCGTCCGCATAGCCGGCCGCGACGATCGCCAGCTGGCTGTCGCGGGCAAGCGTTGTGGTGCCGCCATAGCTGACGGTCTCGCCCTGTTTTGCCTCGCGGATCTGCAGGATGCGGGCCTCCGCCCTGGCAACGGGCTGCATCGGGTTCTCCCCGTCGTTGACCGCCCGGCCGCCATAGACGGCAATGCCCGGGCGGGTGAGGTCGAAGTGGAATTCCGATCCCAGAAAGATGCCGGCGGACGCGGCGAGGCTGAGCTCGATCCCGTCGAACGCTTGCGCCAGCCTGAGGAAGGCATCGAGTTGCGCGCGGTTGGAGGCAGAGGAGGGCGCGTCGCCGCTGAACAGATGCGACAGCACCAGCACCGGCGAAAAGCTTGCCGGCCGCGACACGTCGTCGGCAAGGGCGATCGCATCCTCGAGCGGCAGGCCGAGCCGGTTGAACCCGGTATCCACCTGCAGCGCGCAAGGGTGGTCACCATGCTCGGCGGTGACCGACAGCCAGAAGGCGAGCTGTTCCTCGGAGGCGAGCACCGGCACCAGCCCGTGATCGTAGAAGTTTGCTTCCTGGCCCGGCCAGATGCCGGACAGGACATAGATGCGGGCATCCGGCGCGAACGACCGCAGGGTCATGCCCTCCTGCATCACCGCCACGAAGAAGTCCCGGGCGCCGGCCTCATAGAGCGCCGTGCCGCAATCCTCGATGCCGAGGCCGTAGGCATCCGCCTTGACGACCGCCGCGGCCCGGGCCGGGGCCGACCGGCGCGCCATCTCCTGCCAGTTGTCGACGAGTGCGCCGAGATCGACGGTCAGCCGCACCGGGGCGATGTCGAATTCGTCGGGAAAGGAGAAGGCGTCTTGCAGGTCCGTCATGGAGGCTCGCAGTCTGGGGTCAGGTGCCGCGATCCTTACCTTTTTCGAAGGCGGGAAAAAGATGGCGAGGACAAAAACTCCTGTGCACTGCACAATCTTTTGGAGCGCCGACAGTCAGCAGGCCAAGTGACTTGTTCCAGGCAAAGCCGTGATGTCGTTCGTTCAGAGCCGTCGGAAGCGATGTTGCAGGTCCATTCCAGGACGCCGGACCACCGCGCCGGACCTCGGCCAGCCCTTTGCAATTGCCGAACACCAAAAAATTTTGCGCTTCCTCAAATTTCGCGGAACTTTTTCAAGCGGCGTGCATTTTTTCGCCCGGAGTGGGGAAAATCGCCATGTCGCCAGGCATGGATGCCCTGTTCGGTTTGAGAGTATCAGGCTGATTTGTAGTGCGTAGAAGGCTGATCAAGCGGAGGCATCCTGGACGGGGTTGTGCTCCGCGCGGTGCTCCGGCATGGCCGCTTTCTGTTTCCCAAATCTCTGGATCTCCAACGACGTGAACGCGGGGACGCGTGCGCCGGTCTGCGGCGCGGGCGGCCAGAAGACCCGGTGATGATCGGCCGGAATGAGAAGTTGCTGCGATTCTCATGACGAGATGAGGCAGGTCAGTCAGTCGGCCAACCCATCGGAGAATCCATGTCCTTTCTCACCAACGCGACGATCCGCACCAAGATCCTGTCGCTGATCGTCCCCCTTTCACTGCTCGGCATCGGCGGCGTCGGCGCTGTCGCCTACAACTACAAGGCGGCCGATACGGCCTATTCGGACTTCATCGCCCATGATGCCGTTGTCGCCGTCGAAATGGCACGCGCCAACATCGCGCTGGTCGCCATCTCGGCAGACCTCAGCCAGACGATTCTCCAGGCCGAACAGAAGATCGACACGTCGGCCCTGATCCAGGGTTACCGCTCCGATCTGACGACGATTTCCGACAAGTTTGCGCTGTCCAAAAAGCTTTCCCCGCAAAAGGCGCCCGAGATCGACGCCTTTGCGGCGCGTGTCGCGGCGGTTGCCGCGCAAGGCGAGCAGGTCGTTACCCTGAGCGGCCAGTCGAACATGCTGGAAGCGCGTCGCGTGATGATGCAGGTCGCACCACAGATCGCCCAGTTGCGCGTCGATATCCGCAACTGGAACCAGAAAAGCCTGGACGAGGTAAACGCCGGCTCCGACGCCCTGTCCGGACAGACCGACAACACGATCTTCTACTCGCTGCTGACCCTTGGCCTTCTGTTTGCGGCCGGCATCGGCATGTCGCTGCTGGTGGCGTCGCGCGGCATCTCGCAGCCGATCGATCGCCTGCGCCAGCGCATGCTGTCGCTTGCCCAGGGTGATACGCAGCAGGAGCTGCCGGGTCTCGACCGCAGGGACGAGGTCGGCGAGATGGTCAAGGCCGTTGCCGTATTCCGCGACAATGCGCTGGAGCGCACCCGTCTGGAAGCCGAAGCCGATGCCACCCGCAGCCTCTCCGAACAGGAGCGCCTGGACCGCGAACGCGCCCGGGCCAGGGAAGCGGCCGACGTCAAGTTTGCCGTCGACAGTCTTGCAGCCGGCCTTGCACGGCTGTCGGACGGCGATGTGTCGCACCGCATTTCCGAACCTTTCGTCGAAGCCCTCGACGCTGTGCGCCGCGACTTCAACGGATCAGCCGAGAAGCTGCAGATGGCTCTCCAGCGTGTGGCGCAGAATGCCCGTGGCATCGATGCCGGCTCGAACGAGATCAAGTCGGCGGCCGACGATCTGGCAAAGCGCACCGAACAGCAGGCCGCCGCGGTTGAAGAGACCGCAGCCGCTCTCGAGCAGATCACCACGACGGTGAAGGACAGCACCCGCCGTGCGCAGGAAGCCGGCGATCTGGTCGGTCGCACGCGCCAGGCTGCCGAGCGCTCCGGCGAGGTCGTCCGTCGTGCGGTCTCGTCGATGGAGAAGATCGAGAAGTCGTCGAGCGAGATCGGCTCGATCATCGGCGTCATCGACGAGATCGCCTTCCAGACCAATCTCCTGGCGCTCAACGCCGGCGTCGAGGCGGCACGAGCAGGCGAAGCCGGCAAGGGTTTTGCAGTGGTTGCCCAGGAAGTGCGCGAGCTTGCCCAGCGGTCCGCCAAGGCGGCCAAGGAGATCAAGTCGCTGATCAACACATCCAACCAGCAGGTTCAGGAAGGCGTCCAGCTTGTCGGCGAAACCGGCAGCGCCCTGGAGGTCATCGTCGCGGAGGTCCAGGAGATCAACCGTCACGTCAGGGCGATCGTCGACTCGGCGCAGGAGCAGTCATCCGGCCTGCAGCAGATCAATACCGCCGTGAACCAGATGGACCAGGACACCCAGAAGAACGCGGCCATGGTCGAGGAATCGACGGCCGCCAGCCACAGCCTTGCCCGCGAGGTCGCCTCGCTCAATCAGATGCTGTCGCAGTTCAATCTCGGCCTGACCGACGAGCCGGTTTCCGTACGCTTCGCACGTCCGGGTGATCAGCCGGTCCGCCCGGCCGTCCATACGCTCGGCCGCCGGATTGCCGGTGCGTTCTCGACCACGTCGGCCACAGTGGCAGCCCGCAACGAATGGGAAGAATTCTGATCGCAAGACGACGTTTCAAGACAACGACGAGAAAGGCCGCCGGAGCGATCCGGCGGCCTTTCGACATTCTGTTCGAGGAGACGCGGGCTCGCGGCGCGAAGTCCCGGCCGCCTGGCCTCAATGCTCTTCGTACTGGGTGAAGCTCGGCTCTGCGAGATCCGCAAAGCGCGTGAACTCCGACTGGAAGGCGAGCTTAACGGTCCCCGTCGGTCCATGTCGCTGCTTGGCGATGATCACGTCGGCCGTTCCCTTGACCTTGTCCATCAGCACTTCCCATTCCGGGTATTTCGGATCGGAAATGTCGCGCGGCTCCATGTTCTTCACATAGTATTCCTCGCGGAACACGAACAGCACCACGTCGGCGTCCTGCTCGATCGAACCCGATTCGCGAAGGTCGGAGAGCTGCGGGCGCTTGTCTTCGCGGCTTTCCACCTGGCGTGACAGCTGCGACAGCGCGATGATCGGCACGTTCAGCTCCTTGCCGAGCGCCTTCAGGCCGGTGGTGATCTGGGTGATTTCCTGGACGCGGTTCTCGCCCGATTTGCCCGACCCGGTCATCAGCTGGATATAGTCGACCACCAGGCAGTCGAGGCCGCGCTGGCGCTTCAGGCGGCGGGCTCGGGCTGACAGCTGGGCAATCGAGATACCACCGGTCTGGTCGATGAACAGCGGCACCTTCTGCATCATCTGGGAGCAGGCGACGAGCTTTTCGAAGTCGGATTCGGTGATGTCGCCGCGGCGGATCTTCGACGACGACACTTCCGTCTGCTCGGAGATGATACGGGTGGCGAGCTGTTCGGCCGACATTTCGAGCGAGTAAAAGCCGACGACGCCGCCGTTCTTGGCCTTGAAGGATCCGTCCGGCTGCACCTCCGGCTCGTAGGATGCGGCAATGTTATAGGCGATATTGGTGGCAAGCGACGTCTTGCCCATGCCCGGGCGTCCGGCCAGCACGATCAAGTCGGACCGCTGCAGACCGCCCATCTTGCCGTCCAGCGACATGATGCCGGTCGAGATCCCGGACAGGTGCCCGTCGCGCTCGAATGCCTGGCCGGCCATGTCGATGGCGAGCGCCACCGCATCGTTGAACGACTGGAAGCCGCCGTCGTAGCGGCCGTTTTCGGCCAGTTCGAACAGGCGGCGTTCGGTATCCTCGATCTGCGCCTGCGGCGGCATGTCGAGCGGCGCATCGAAGGCGATGTTGACCATGTCTTCGCCGATGGTGATCAGCGCCCGGCGCAGCGCCAGATCGTAGATCGCGCGGCCGTAGTCCTCGGCATTGATGATCGACACGGCTTCGGCCGCCAGCCGCGCCAGATACTGCGCGACCGTCAGGTCGCCCACCTTGTCGTCGGCCGGCAGGAAGGTCTTGATCGTTACCGGGTTGGCGGTCTTGCCCATGCGGATGATGTCGGCCGCGACCTCGAAGATCTTCCGGTGCAGGGGCTCGAACAGGTGGACCGGCTTCAGGAAGTCCGAGACGCGGTAATAGGCATCGTTGTTGACCAGGATGGCACCCAGAAGTGCCTGTTCCGCCTCGATATTGTTGGGCGCTTCGCGATAGTGCGGCTCGGCCGGCTGGATGTTCGGGAGTTTGCGCACTGCATCGTTCATGGTCTTCTGCCCGTCCTGTCGTTCAAGCGCTCGGTTCTAGTCTCTCGCACCCTTGCTTGGAACCGCTGGCCCGCGTGAAAAATGATTCCCACAGCTATTCACAGCGCCTGTCACCGCGACACAACAAAAAACCGAATGGATCGACAAATCCGGTTGACGCGACGGCACCGACTCACGCGCGGATCTTGCCATTGTATCGCCATCGGCACAAAAAAACGCCCGGGACGAAGCCCGGGCGTGAAAGCGCAAATCTGGAGGACGATTATTCGTCGTCTTCGTTGCCGTCGGCATCCGGATCGAAAAAGTCTTCCGGACGCAGCGCATCTTCGTCGACGCCGTAGATGGCGTCGGCGGAGGTGAGGCTTTCGCCCTTGGCCTGGCGCTCGGCTTCTTCGGCCGAACGGGCAACGTTGAGTTCGATCGTGACTTCGACTTCCGAATGCAGGTGCAGCACGACCTTGTGCAGGCCGATTTCCTTGATCGGGGTGTTCAGGTCGACCTGGTTGCGGCCGACGCTGAAGCCTTCGGCCGACAGCACGTCGACGATGTCGCGGGCAGCGACCGAACCGTACAGCTGGCCGGTTTCGCCGGCGGAGCGAACGACGTTGAAGGACTTGCCTTCGAGAGCTTCGGCAACCTTCTGGGCTTCGCCCTTGCGTTCCAGGTTGCGGGCTTCGAGCGTCGAGCGCTCGGCTTCGAAGCGCTTCTTGTTGGCTTCGTTGGCGCGCAGCGCCTTGCCCTGCGGCAGCAGGAAGTTACGGGCAAAGCCGTCGCGAACCTTGACGGTTTCGCCCATCTGGCCAAGCTTGGCCACGCGTTCAAGCAGGATAACTTGCATCGAATGTTCCTTTCAGGTGTCTGTTTTGGTTGGTTTTGTTTCGCCCCTGGTCGGCGTCAGCGCGATCGTGCGGCGGGTGTCGATGACACCGAGCACGAGAACGACGAAAACCGGCAGGATGAGCATGCAGGAGAGGTATGAGAGGATCAGGGCCGGCACGCGCCAGTCCTTGCCCTGGCTGCGGAAATGCAGCGTCGCAAAGCCCGACATCAGGAACCCCGCGCCGAAGGCTCCGCACATCGTGGCGCCGATCATGGCCGGAACGCCGCCCAGGAAGGTCAGGACGATTCCCGCCAGGAAGATGAAGATCGCATGGCGGTTCATCCGCAGCGCCGACGGCATGTCCTCGCGCGGCCGCAGCGCCCGGCCGCTGCGCGATACGATTCGGACCGCGAAGTAGAAGGCTGCAAACAGGAACATCACCCAGATGCCGCCCTGGATCATCGGCAGCATCAGCACGATCAGGCTCTTGGTCTGCGCCAGGCTGTCGGGATTGGGGGCAAGCGACGGCTCCTGCAGCTGCATGGCGCCGTTCATAGCATCGACCATCTGGTCGGTGAGGGCAGGGCCGTAGCCGATCACCACGCCGAGCGCGATGACCGCCAGAGTTACCAGGCCGCACAGATGCAGCAGGATGTCCGAGATCGGATACCAGGCCATCAGGTCCGACGGGCCGCCGATTTCCGAGGCCGGGCGCGCCAGATTGGCAAGGTGCGACAGCCAGCCGGCCGGAATGAAGGTGATGACGACCGTGACGACCGCGAAATAGGGGGAAACCAGAATGGCGCACAGGAGCGTCGCGGTCAGGACGCCGGCAATCGCCGCGCGGTTGCCCCAGCCAAGGCCGGCAACCAGGATCGGCAGGGCCGACGCCGCGTAGAGTACGGACGCAAAAGACAGCTGCGCATTCGCACCCAGCACGAGCAGGGTGGCGATAATGCCGGCAAGGATGCCGGTCGGCAGCACGGTTTGGGTCTTCTGGGTCACTGGTCTCGCTGTCCTGCTTGGTCAAGCAGTTAGAGGACGGGGCTGTCGATCTGCATCGGGCCCTGCGTCCCCAACATGGGGTTTTTATGCATCCGCCGCCGGGCTATCCGGTGGGCGTCTGCAGGTCTTGTTCCGATCCGCGCCCAACGCGGAAGGGAGGCGGGGACCCTCGCCGCGGCGAGGGTCCCCGTTAGTCGATTAGGTCAGAACGTAAGGCAGCAGGCCGAGGAAGCGGGCGCGCTTGATCGCCTGGGCGAGTTCGCGCTGCTTCTTCTGGGATACGGCCGTGATGCGCGAAGGAACGATCTTGCCGCGCTCGGAAATGTAGCGCTGCAGAAGACGAACGTCCTTGTAGTCGATCCGCGGTGCATTGGCGCCCGAGAAGGGGCAGGTCTTGCGGCGGCGATGGAAGGGGCGGCGAGCCGGTGATGAGGATGCGTCAGCCATTGTCTTTTCTCCTTATGCCGATCAAGCTTCGCGGGGCGTGAACGGGCGCGGAGCCCGCTGGAAGTCGCCGTCGCGGCGCGGCGGACGATCGCCGAATTCGCGACGCGGCGGACGGTCGTCGCCATCGCGGCGCGGACGGTCGTCACGGTCACGCTTCTGCATCATAGCGGAAGCGCCTTCTTCATGCTTCTCTACGGCGATCGTCATGTAGCGCAGGACGTCTTCGTTGATGCGCATCTGGCGTTCCATCTCGTGCACGGCAGGAGCCGGCGCGTCGATGTCCATCAGGGCGTAGTGAGCCTTGCGGTTCTTCTTGATGCGGTAGGTGAGGGACTTGAGGCCCCAGTTTTCGATGCGCCCGACCTTGCCGCCGTTAGCTTCGATGACACCCTTGTACTGTTCTACGAGGGCATCAACCTGCTGAGCGGACATATCCTGCCGGGCAAGGAATACGTGTTCATAAAGAGCCATGTAAGCTTTGCCTTTTCTTGCGGTTTCATAAACCCGGACCTCGGCGGCTAAGCCTCAACGACTGCTCCTGAACGGGCGAACCCAGGCAAGAAAAGTGTTGTAACGAGACGGTCGAGAGCGGAGACACGGGAGGCCGGGCAACCTTGGTTGTCCATGCGGTTCCGTTCCCGGAACCAGCCCTCCGTTCAGCCACCAGCCAGAAGACCGGGTGTTTCGAACAGCGCGCTTATACGCATTTTTCGACAGAAGGCAAGGGGCGAGCAGGCGGCGCAGGCCCGGTTTGTCCCGCGTGCGCCCCTCAGCGCCTCAGCGCCAGCCAAAGAATGCCGAGCCCGATCGCCACTTCGACGATCGTCAGGCAGATGATGAATGACAGCATGATTGCCCCTTGTGACCACCCCGTAACAAGCGACGGCTGGTGAAGTTCCGGCCTTTCGGGCCGCTCGCCCGGGGTCGCCTTCGTCATTTCGGCGTCACCTGAATCGTCTACAAACGGCGCGGACGAGGGGGGCTTCGGATGCGCAGGGCAATCAATCTGTTCGCGGGTATCGTGCTGCTCAGTGGCTGTCTTGTCGGCAGCTACCTCGGGGCGTTGCACATGACAGGCAATTTCCACGAGGTCCTGCCTGGCCGGTTCTACCGTTCGGGGCAGCTGTCTCCCGATGCCCTGTCCCGCTATATCGACCGCTACAGCATCAAGACGGTGATCAACCTGCGCGGTGCGGCACCCGGACGCGCCTGGTATGACGGCGAAATCGCCGCCACCCGCGATCATGGCGCCGACCATCTCGATTTCCACATGTCGGCCGGGCGACGGCTGACGCTCGACGAAAGCCTGCGGCTGGTCGCGCTGATGCGCGATGCGAAGGCACCGGTGCTGGTGCATTGCCAGGGCGGCTCGGACCGCAGCGGGCTTGCCTCGCTTCTCTATCTGCACGAGGTTGCCGGGGTGGCGGACGGCTCCGCCGCCTGGCAGCTGTCGCCGCTCTACGGTCATATCGGCCTGCCGTTCCTCTATGCCTACGCCATGGAAGATAGCTGGGTGGATTTCGAAAACGCGATGCGTCGTCCGTCGGCTGGCGGCGGCCAGACTTAAACTTGCCTTGTTTGCTGACTATCGGCGCCGCGACACGCGTGAGCCGCCGGAGCCGAACATGAAGCGCCTGATCCTTCAACACTATACGGGCGAGCTTGGCGCGCTGGAGCAGCTCTCTGTCGAGAATATCCGCAGGTTTGCCGCAAACAGCGGCGCCGACTATCAGTTTCTCGAGGGCAACGTCTTTTCCGACGCGCTGTCTGCGCCGATGCAAAAGCTCGTCATGCTCGACCCCCGCTTCGACGATTACGATGTCGTGGTGATGATGGACACCGACATGTTCAGCCGCAAGGGCCTGACCGAGGACCTCTTCGCGCAACCGGGGATCGGCGTCTCCGGCGCCTTCCAGCGGCGGCTGAAATGGGCGTCGATCCGCAAGATGAAGGGCCTCGTCCACTGGCGCTATCCCTACTGGAACGGCTCCCTGTGGAAGCTCGACCGCAGCCATCGCCAGCGTTTCCGCGCCAAGCTGCCGCTCGTCGATCTGCAGAAATATTCAAATGGCCGGCTGGAGGACGAGGGCGTCATGCATCAGCTGGCCCGCCACAGCGGCTTCAGGGAAGGCATCCTTCCGGGCGGCGACCGTTGGGCCATGTCGAGCTGGAGCGAGGAGATCGACGATGCGGCACTCATCCACATCAGGCCCAACATCGTCCGCAAGGGACCGAAGCGGCCGAAGATCGACACGCTGCACGCCTTTGTCGAAAAGGGACTGATCGAAATTTGAGAGAGCGTAGAAAGACGCGGTCCTGAGGGCGCTGGCGACCGTGCTTCAGCCGGGCTAGTCACGTCTCATGCCGGAGCCGGCCGGCCGAGGGCGCAAAAGTGCCTCACCGGCGGCCGGGGCAGGCGCCGGTGAGGGGGATCCCGCCGCCTCTGCGAAGGCAGCGGGACCGGAACGCGTGGTTACTTCGTTACCGTCAGCTGGGCGTGCATGCCCGCTTCGTAATGGCCCTTGATGTTGCACAACAGGAGATAGTTGCCCGGCTCGAGCTTGACGTGCAGCTGGCCGTCGGCGCCCGGCTTCAGGTCGGCGACTTCGCCCATGCTCTTCAGCTTCTTCTCGTCGACGCGATGCTTGCTCTGGATCAGCGGAACTGCGTCGTTCGCGGTCTTCAGCTTCACCAGGACCATCTCGTGCGCCTCGGTCATGGCGTCGTTGTGGACTGCAAACACCGTATCGCCGGCCTTGACGGTCGACTGGTCGAGCGTCAGGGTCATGGGCTGACCGCCTTCTCCGCCTTCCGTCACATGGATCGTGGTGGCTGCCGCCGCAAAGGTCGGGCTGGCCAGTGCAACCGATGCGCACAGGGCAAGAGTGGTGATGATATATCGCATTCCGGATCCTCCGAGGGTTATGCTCGGAGCGTTGGATAAAGGTGCAGTCTGACAGGCAGCTGAAGGAAATCCGATCGGCCGCACGAAGTTCAACGGACCCGTGTGTCAGACTGTCGCGGGGTATTTGCCGCCGGTCGGGGGGCAAGGACCGCGCCTGAAAGACGGGCCGCGCCCTGCTGCGAGGCGTCCCGCCGCCGGTCACGGCGCTTCGGCCGGACGCGAGAGAAACGCCCGCCACGCAAGAGGCGGGCCGTCCTGCGATCAGATCGGCATTGGAAACTGGCGATGGATCTTTGCAATGCCGGCCAGAACCTCTTTAGACAAGACAAGGTCGGCTGCGCCGACATCCGTCTTCAGCTGTTCCATGGTCGTCGCGCCGATGATGACGGACGCCATGAACGGACGGCTGAGGCAGAAGGCGAGCGCCATCTGCGCAAGATCGAGCCCGTGCGCTTCCGCGAGCTGGCGATAGGCGGCGACGGCCGGCTCCTGCAGCGGCTGCAGGCGGCCACCGAGATCCGTGTTGATGCTGCCACGCGACCCTACCGGCTTGGCCCCGTCGAGGTACTTGCCGGTGAGCAGCCCGGCCGCCAGCGGCGAATAGGCCAGCAGGCCGACATCCTCGTGATGCGAGACCTCGGCCATGTCGAGGTCGAACGCCCGGTAGAGCAGATTGTATTCGTTCTGGATCGAGACGACGCGCGGCAGGCCCTTGGCCTCGGCGGTCTGCACATATTTCTGGGTACCCCAGGCCGTCTCGTTGGAAAGCCCGATCGCGCCGATCTTGCCCTGCCTGACGAGATCGCTGGCAGTCTCGAGGATCTGCAGGATGGCCGCCGTTGCCGCGGCCCGATCCTGGGTGCTCGCGTCGAAGCTCCAGACACCGCGGAAATGGTAGTGGCCGCGGCTCGGCCAGTGGATCTGGTAGAGGTCGATATGGTCGGTCTGCAGGCGGCGAAGGCTGGCGTCGACCGCCTGCCGCATGGTTTCGGGCGTGATGTCCTGGCCGTCCCGGATATGCGGCCTGCCGCTGCCGGCGATCTTGGAGGCGAGCACGATCTCGCCGCGCTTGCCGCTCTTCTTCAGCCAGCTGCCGATGAACGCCTCGGTTCGACCATAGGTCTCGGCGCTGACGGGCGTCGTCGGGTAGAGCTCGGCCGTGTCGAAGAAGTTGACGCCGTGGTCGACCGCCCAGTCCATTTGCTCGTGAGCCTGTGCCTCGCTGTTTTGCGAGCCCCATGTCATCGTGCCGAGGCAGATCTCCGACACCGAGAGTTCGGTGCGTCCAAGTTTGCGGTATTTCATGGCAAAGCATCCCTGCAGGAAAATTGCGGCGGACTTTACGGGCGAATTGCTGCAGCGCAAGGGGCAAAAAGCCCTGTCCGACGCGCGGCTCAAGCCCGGCAGCGCTTGACACCCGGAGCGGGAATGTGAATGGAAAGGCAAAACATAAGGGAAGGAAACCATCCCATGAGCATCGCATTCACGTTTCCGGGGCAGGGCAGCCAGTCGGTCGGCATGGGCAAGGACCTTGCCGAGGCCTTTCCCGAGGCGCGCGCCGTTTTCGACGAAGTGGACGAGGCGCTGGGCCAGAAGCTCTCCGACGTCATGTGGAATGGCCCGGAAGAGACGCTGACGCTGACCGCCAATGCGCAGCCGGCGCTGATGGCCGTTTCCATGTCGGTCGTCCGCGTCCTTGAGGCGCGCGGCGTCAAGCTCGCCGACAAGGTCGCCTTCGTCGCCGGACATTCGCTCGGCGAATATTCCGCCCTCTGCGCGGCCGGGACGTTCTCGCTCGCAGACACCGCGCGCCTTCTGCGCATCCGCGGCGACGCCATGCAGACCGCCGTGCCGGTGGGGCAGGGCGCCATGGCGGCGATCATCGGGCTTGAGTATGCCGATGTCGAGGCGGCCTGCGCCGCGGCGCGCGCCGATGGCATCTGTCAGATCGCCAACGACAACGGCGGCGGCCAGCTGGTCATCTCCGGCTCGAAGGCAGCGGTCGAGAAGGCTGCGGCGCTCGCCACGGACAAGGGTGCCAAGCGCGCCATCATGTTGCCGGTTTCTGCGCCTTTCCATAGCGACCTGATGGCGCCGGCCGCGGACGCCATGCGCCATGCGCTGGATAAGGTCGAGAAGAGCAACCCCGTCGTGCCCGTGATCGCCAATGTCAGGGCGGTGCCGGTCTATGATGCCGACGAGATCGCCAAGCTGCTGGTCAGCCAGGTGACCGGCCAGGTGCGCTGGCGCGAAACGGTGGAATGGTTCGGCGCAAACGGTGTCGGCACGCTCTACGAACTCGGGTCGGGCAAGGTCCTCACGGGGCTCGCCCGTCGCATCGACAAGAACATTGCCGGCATCGCCGTGAATTCGCCGGCCGACATCGACGCGGCGCTCGCCGCGCTGCTCGGCTGATTTATCAGCGTCTCAGCGACCACGCGGCGATCCGCGCGGTCGCCGCGGCGTTTGCGCCCCATGCGCAGGAAGGAACAGGATCATGTTTGACTTGACGGGCCGCAAGGCCCTGGTGACCGGCGCGACCGGCGGCCTCGGAGAAGAAATCGCACGGACGCTGCACCGCCAGGGTGCGATCGTTGGCCTGCACGGCACCCGCGTCGAAAAACTGGAAGCGCTGGCGACCGAACTCGGCGACCGCGTCCATGTCTTTGCCGCCAATCTGTCCGACCGCGCCGACGTCAAGGCGCTCGGCGAAAAGGCGGAAGCCGATCTCGGCGGCGTCGACATCCTGGTCAACAATGCCGGCATCACCAAGGACGGCCTGTTCGTCCGCATGACGGACGAGGACTGGGATAATGTCCTGGAGGTCAACCTGACCGCCGCCTTCCGCCTGACGCGCGAACTGACCCATCCGATGATGCGTCGCCGCCACGGCCGCATCATCAACATCACCTCGGTCGTCGCCGTCACCGGCAATCCCGGCCAGGCCAATTACTGCGCCTCGAAGGCCGGCATGATCGGCTTTTCGAAATCGCTGGCGCAGGAAATTGCCACCCGCAACGTGACCGTCAACTGCGTCGCGCCCGGCTTTATCGAATCCGCCATGACCGGCAAGCTGAACGACAAGCAGAAGGATGCCATCCTCGGCGCCATCCCCATGAAGCGCATGGGCGTCGGTGCCGACATCGCCGCTGCGGTCCTTTATCTCGCCTCCAACGAAGCCGGCTACGTTACGGGACAGACCGTCCACGTCAACGGCGGCATGGCGATGATCTGAGCCGCGGCAAGCCTGTTGGAAACTCTGCTGCAAATGCCTGTTGGTCCGGGCGCAGCGGAACAGATTCTGGCTTTGCTCAACCGTCAAAGCGTGTTAAGCGGGCCATGACTATCAATGGTCACCCCTAGATGCAGGCCGTTATAATGTGTGAAAGCGTTATCTCTGGAACCTGACGAGGGCGAACGGGTTTGCCTGCATCGCCGCTCTCGAAGCGGTAATTGCGGGTTGTAACAGGGTCGGATGCTAGGAGCATCCGGAGAGAAAAGGTCGAGGAAACCGACATGAGCGATATCGCAGAACGCGTGAAGAAAATTGTTGTTGACCATCTCGGCGTCGATGCCGACAAGGTTGTCGAAGGCGCAAGCTTCATCGACGATCTCGGCGCGGACTCGCTTGATACCGTCGAACTGGTAATGGCCTTCGAAGAAGAATTCGGTGTTGAAATCCCGGACGACGCTGCCGATTCCATCCTGACCGTCGGCGACGCGGTCAAGTTCATCGAGAAGGCTCAGGCCTGATCGATACCATAGTCGGAAAGCGGTCCGGTTTCGGACCCAGTTTCCAGTCACGGCCCGCTCGTTCGGGCCGTTTCAGCAATTAGAACAGATAATTCGGGGTGGACGCTGGCGATGAGGCGTGTCGTTATCACCGGTACCGGCATGGTATCTCCTCTGGGGTGCGGAACTGAGATCAGTTGGACCCGTCTTCTGGCCGGGCAAAATTCCGCCCGCCTCGTCACGGAATTCGAAGTCGAGGACCTTCCCGCCAAGATCGCCTGCCGCATTCCGGTCGGCGACGGCACCGACGGCACGTTCAATGTCGATCAGTGGATGGAGCCGAAGGAACAGCGCAAGGTCGACCCCTTCATCATCTATGGTGTCGCGGCAGCCGAAATGGCGCTGGAGGATGCCGGCTGGCATCCGAAGACCGACGAGGATCAGATCGCCACCGGCGTTCTGATCGGCTCCGGCATCGGCGGCCTGGACGGCATTGTCGAGGCCGGCTACACGCTGCGCGACAAGGGCCCGCGCCGCATTTCGCCTTTCTTCATTCCCGGTCGCCTGATCAATCTTGTCTCCGGCCAGGTTTCGATCCGCCACAAGCTGCGCGGTCCCAACCATTCCGTCGTCACCGCCTGTTCCACCGGCGCCCATGCGATCGGCGACGCTGCGCGCCTGATCATGCTCGGCGACGCGGACGTCATGGTGGCCGGCGGTGCGGAATCGCCGATCTGCCGGATCTCGCTTGCCGGCTTTGCCGCATGCAAGGCGCTGTCGACCCAGCATAACGACGAGCCGTTGAAGGCATCGCGTCCTTACGACCGCGACCGTGACGGCTTCGTCATGGGCGAGGGTGCCGGCATCGTCGTCCTCGAAGAACTGGAGCACGCCAAGGCGCGCGGCGCCAAGATCTATGCGGAAGTGGTGGGCTACGGTCTGTCCGGCGACGCGTTCCACATCACCGCACCATCCGAGGACGGCGACGGCGCGTTCCGCTGCATGACCTCGGCGCTGAAGCGCGCAGGGCTTGCCGCATCCGACATCGACTACATCAATGCGCATGGTACATCGACCATGGCCGACACGATCGAGCTCGGCGCAGTCGAGCGCCTGGTCGGCGAGTCGGCATCGCGCATTTCGATGTCCTCGACCAAGTCCGCAATCGGCCATCTGCTCGGTGCGGCCGGTGCCGTCGAGGCGATCTTTTCGGCGCTTGCCATCCGCGACAACATCGCTCCGCCGACCCTCAACCTCGACAATCCGGACGTCGAGACGGCCATCGACCTGGTGCCGCACACGGCCCGCAAGCGCGAGATCAACGTGGCGCTGTCCAACTCCTTCGGGTTTGGCGGCACCAATGCGTCGCTGGTCCTCCGGCGCTACGAGGCGTAAACTACCGCGGCCGGTGAAAGCCGGCCGAGCTGCCCGGGGGCCGGCTCTTCGCTTGTCGGACCTGTTTTTTGCCGCATTGCTTGGTCAAACAGCAGACGACGGTTGAGTAAAATGGGGGAGAGCCTTGAGCAATACCAGTAACATAGGCGATCTTCCTCCCGGCAGGGAGCGTGGCCCGATCATTCCGAAGTCGCCCAATGAAGCGCTCAAGCCGGAACGCGTGCCGGAGCCGCCGCGTCGGTCCCGCAAGGCGCGCAGCCAGCTGGTCATCTTCCTCAATTTCGTGATGACGATGATCGTCGTGATCTGCGTGGTCGTGGTCGCCGGCGCGTACTACCTGATCCGCAACTTCCAGGCGGACGGACCACTGGAAACCAACACCCATTTCGTCGTCCGGCCCGGCAACGGGCTGACCGAAATCGCTGCCAATCTCGAGCGCAACAATATCATCTCCGACGCCCGCGTGTTCCGCTATGTGACCGCGACCTACATGCGCAAGGGCGAGACGCTGAAGGCGGGCGAATACGACATCAAGGCGCGCGCCTCGATGAAGGACGTCATGGAGACGCTGGAATCGGGCAAGTCGATCCTCTATTCCGTGGTCCTGCCCGAAGGCCTGACGGTCCGCCAGATGATGCTGCGGCTGGCCGAGGATCCGGTTTTGGAAGGCGATCTGCCGGCGGAGGTCCCCATCGAAGGCAGCCTGCGGCCCGATACGTATAAATATTCGCGCGGCACCAAGCGCGCCGAGATCCTCTCGCAGATGCGCGCGGCCCAGCAGAAGCTGGTCGATCAGATCTGGGAAAAGCGGGATCCCGACCTGCCGATCAAATCCAAGGAAGAGTTCGTCGTGCTGGCGTCCATCGTCGAGAAGGAAACCGGCAAGGAGGACGAGCGCGCGCATGTGGCGTCGGTCTTCCTCAACCGGATGCAGAAGGGCATGCGCCTGCAGTCCGACCCGACGATTGTCTACGGCCTGTTCGGCGGTGAGGGCAAACCCTCCGACCGGCCGATCTACAGGTCGGATCTCACCAAGCAGACGCCCTACAATACCTACCTGATCAAGGGGCTGCCGCCCACGCCGATCGCCAATCCGGGCCGTGCGGCGCTGGAAGCGGTTGCCAATCCGTGGCGCACCAGCGATCTCTACTTCGTGGCGGACGGCACCGGCGGGCACGTGTTTGCCTCCTCGCTGGACGAGCACAACGCCAATGTGCGCCGGTGGCGCAAGGTCGAGGGCGAGCGGGCGGCCGGCGCCAACGAGGTGGTCGACGGCCAGCCGGATGGCGAAGAGGCCGAAAAGCCGCCCAAGGGCAACTGAACCGGTCCTTCGGCGCGGGCATGACATGTGACCTGGGCAAATGCAGCAGTGCGGGGGGCAGGTCCGGGAGACCGGGCCCGCCGCTCCTGAAACCTTCTGGAGAGGCCGATGAGATTGCAGTCCATGACGGGTTTTGCCCGGGCTGAGGGATCGAGCGGGCGCACTCGCTTTGTCTGGGAACTGCGATCGGTCAACGGTAAGGGTCTCGACGTGCGTCTGAGGCTGCCCGCCGGCATGGAGCGACTGGAGCAGGACGTGCGCCAGAGGGTCGGCGAACGTCTCTCGCGCGGCAATCTGCAGGTCGGCCTCAGCGTCGCGGTAACGGAAGCGGCGATCGAGGCGGTGCTCAACCGCGACGCGCTCTCGGCCGTTCTCGCCTTGCGCGAAGAACTGGGCGATCTGGTCGATCGCGGTCCTCTCAAACTCGACACGCTGCTCGGTATTCGCGGGCTGGTCGATATCCGCGAAGCCGCTGAAGACGAGGATGCGGTTGCCGCGCGTGACGCGGCCATCCTGGAGAGCCTCGGCCAGGCCCTGTCGCATCTGGAAGACATGCGCCGCAGCGAAGGCGACGCGCTGAAGACGGTCCTGCTTGGCCAGATCGCCCGGATTGCCGAGCTGACGGCGGTGGTGGAAAACGATCCGTCCCGCAGCCCCGAGGAAATTGGCCGGCGTCTGATGGCCCAGCTTGCGGCGCTGCTGCAGGACGGGGCCACGCTCGATCGCGACCGTCTCTACGCCGAGGCGGCGCTGCTCGCCACCCGCAGCGACCTGTGCGAAGAGATCGACCGGCTGAAGGCCCATGTGGCTGCCGCCCGCGAGCTTCTCGACAAAGGTGGCCCGGTCGGCCGCCGTCTGGATTTCCTTGCACAGGAATTTAACCGGGAATCGAATACGGTCTGTTCCAAATCGAATTCCGCTGCGGTAACCGCTGCAGGAATAGAATTGAAAGTGGTCATCGACCAGTTCCGCGAACAGGTCCAGAATCTGGAGTAGCCAATGAGCCCGGCCCCCACATCCACGCCTGTGAAGATTGCCCGGCGCGGATTGATGCTGGTTCTCTCATCGCCGTCCGGTGCCGGCAAGTCGACGATCGCGCGCAACCTGCTCGAAAACGACCACAGCCTGGAGATCTCGGTCAGCGTCACGACCCGCCAGCGGCGTCCAAGCGAGATTGCCGGCAAGCACTACCACTTCATCAGCCCGCGGGAGTTCGAGCGGTTGCGGGATTCCGATGCCCTGCTGGAATGGGCAGAAGTGCACGGCAATTTCTACGGGACCCCGCGCGAGCCGGTCGAGGCCGCCATGGCCGACGGCCGCGACATGCTGTTCGACATCGACTGGCAGGGCGCCCGGCAGCTGCAGGAAAAGATGAAGGCCGATGTCGTCTCCATCTTCGTGCTGCCGCCCAGCATGACCGAGCTACAGTCGCGCCTGCACCGCCGCGCCGAGGATTCCGAGGAAGTGATCCGTACGCGCCTGCTCAATTCGCGTGCCGAGATAGAGCACTGGCGGGAATACGACTATGTCATCGTCAACGACGACCTCGACAACGCCTTCCACTCGGTCGGCAATATCGTCGGCGCCGAACGTATCCGCCGCGACCGCCGCCACGGCCTGTTCGACTTCGTCAACCACCTGCTGACCGAAGAGCCGGCGCTCTGATCGCCGCCCCGCGCGGACTGCTGCTGCAGCCTTGAATTGAGCATCGCCGCGCGATTTTAACGCCGGGCTTGCGCAATGGTTAACACGTCGTTGATTCGACGGGCGTCAACCCTCACTTCTTCCTCCTCACGGATCGCTTTGCCGCGGCGGGCAAATTGCGATAGTGATTCCGATGTCGCCCGCGTGTCAAAGGCGCGTCCGCTGCAGGCTCAATGCCTCGGCGGTCGATGCGTACGCAGTTTCTTCCCGTCTCTTGCATGAGGCATCGCCGCGTCAAAGCGCGGCGTGGGCGATGACGCATTGCGCCCGGCGGTCAGCACTCTCCCTCGACACGAGGTCCCAGGAGGCAACATTGACCAGCATTTCGTCCTTATCGACAACCACCCAGACGACCTACCGACTGAGCCTCGATACCAATGGTGACGGCACCGTCTCGGCCGATGAGCTGGCGGCATCCAAAACCTCGGGGTCGTCTTCGAAATCATCCTCGACCGCGTCGGACAGCGGCGACGGCGGCTCCAGCGCCGATCTGCTTGCCAAGCTGTCGTCCATCATCATGGCCATGCTTCTGCAGATGGGCAGTAGCAGCGACGGCTCCGATGACACCTCGAGCGGAGAACCCGGATCCGGCGACAGCGCGCCGCAGCAGCTCTCCGTATCCGACCTCGACACCGATGGGGACGGCAAGGTCAGCGCCACGGAATTTGCCGCCGCCAAGCCCGACGACGTCACGGACGAGATGTCCGCCGAGCTCTTCGCAAAGCTCGACAGCGACGGCAACGGTGCGGTCGACGAGACGGAACTGCAGGCCATGCAGCAGGGGCCGGAAGCCGCCCAGGCGGACGATGCTTCGACCTCGAGCGCGCTGGATCAGTTGATGGAGCAGATCCAGGCGATCGCCCGGCAGTATCTGCAGGACATGGATGACGATACCGGTGCTGCCACGCAGGTTGCGAGGCTTTGAGCCTTCGCGGCTGATCCCGAACTGAAGCCATCTGCCATGGTCGCCGCGGAAACGGCGGCCGAAGCCTTCAGAGTGCGTTGGCGATTGCCGCAAATTCCGCAACGGACAGGGTTTCGGCTCGGCGCTGCGCATCGATGCCGACCTTGGCAAGCAGCGTTTCCCCACCGAGCGGCTTCAGGCTCTGCCGCAGCATCTTGCGGCGCTGGCCGAAAGCGGCACGGGTGACCCGTTCCAGCTTTGCCACGTCGCAGGGCAGGGGGTTGGCCTGGGGTGTCAGGTGCACCACGGTCGACGTCACCTTCGGCGGTGGCGTGAAGGCCTGCGGCGGCACGTCGAACACCATATGGGCGTTTGTCCGCCAGCCGGCGAGCACCCCGAGCCGTCCGTAGTGATCGTCCTCCTCGTCGGCGACGATGCGCAGGCCGACCTCCCGCTGGAACATCAGCGTCAGGCTGTCCCAGAAAGGCGGCCATGCGCCGTCCTGCGGCAGCAGCCAGTTGAGCAGCAACTGCGTGCCGACATTGTAGGGCAGGTTGGCAATGATCTTTACCGGCCGACCTTCCGCCTTCTCCCGGGCCAGCGCCGCGAAATCGATCTTCAGGGCATCGCCCTCGATGACGTCGAGCCGGCCCGGATAGTGATCGGCAATCTCGGCAAGTGCCGGCAGGCAACGGCTGTCGCGCTCGATCGCCACCAGCTTCTCGGCACCGAGCGACAGGATGGCGCGCGTCAGGCCTCCGGGGCCGGGGCCGACCTCGAATACCGTCACGCCCTCGAGCGAGCCCGCGCTGCGGGCGATCTTCTGGGTGAGGTTGAGGTCGAGCAGGAAATTCTGTCCGAGCGCCTTGCGTGCATCCAGCCCGTGGCGCTGGATCACGTCGCGCAAGGGCGGCAGGCCGTCCAGGGTTGCCATCAGGCGGAAGCTTTCTCGGCCAGCCGGCCGGCGAGGCGAATTGCCTCCACGAGGCTCGTCTCGCGCGCCACGCCCTGTCCGGCAATGCCGAAGGCGGTGCCGTGGTCGGGCGACGTGCGGATGAAAGGCAGGCCGAGCGTGACGTTGACGGACGTGTCGAAGCCGAGCGCCTTGACCGGGATCAGCGCCTGGTCGTGGTACATGCAGATCGCCACGTCGTAGCGCGACCGCGCCTCGTCATGAAACATCGTGTCGGCCGGCAACGGTCCGAACGCGTTGATGCCCTCGGCCCGCAGCGTCGTTAGCGCCGGATGGATGATCTCGATGTCTTCCCGCCCGATCGTGCCATCCTCGCCCGCATGCGGGTTGAGGCCGGCGACGGCGAGCCGCGGATGCGCAAGCCCGAACCGGGTCCGCAGATCGTGGTGGGCGATGCGGCAGGTCTCCACGATCAGCGCCGAGGTCAGCGTTTCGGCGACTTTCGCGACCGGAATGTGGATGGTTACCGGAATGGCGCGCAGCTTTGGTCCGGCCAGCATCATCACCGGCTTGATGCGCTGCCCTGCCGCCCGCTCGGCGAGGTCGGCCAGAAATTCCGTGTGGCCCGGGAAGCCGAAGCCGGCCTGGTAGAGGATCGACTTGGCGATCGGGTTGGTGACGACGCCAGCAGCCTTGCCCTCGAAGCAGAGGCGTACGGCGGTTTCGATCGCGGCGATCGTACCCTTGGCGGTGGCCACGTGCGGCACGCCGGGCGAGACTTCGCCGCCGCTCGCGATCGGCAGCACCGGCAGGGCGTCGCGGAAGACGGAAAGGGCCGTCTCGGGACTTGCCTCGCGCACCGGGATGTCGAGCCCCAGCAGCGCCGCGCGGGAGCGCAGCACGGCCGGGTCGCCGACGAACAGGAAGGGGGCTAGGTCGAGCGTCTGCCGTGCGGCCCAGGCCGCAAGCGTGATATCCGGTCCGATGCCGGCAGGGTCGCCCTGGGTCAGTGCGAGAGGACGATCAATTGGCATGGGAGCTCCGCGGCGGGATCAGAGGTAGTCGATCTGGGCCTTGGCGCGCAGTTCGTCTAGGAATTTCTTCTGGTTCGGATCCTCGCCCGTCTTCTTTTCCTTGCCCAGGTCTTCGGCCCGGAACACGGCTTCCGCGGCGACGTCGTCGGAGACCTGGCGCTGGTTGCAGATCGCCAGGAACTCGACGCCCTTGTCGGTGACGCGGGTGCCGGTCGTGCCGCCGGATGCCTTTTCGACCAGCGGCTTCCAGTCTTCGGGCATTTCAGGCGCCAGCACGCGGCCGAGGTCGCGCACCGAGACGTCGAGCATTCCGGCGGCAAATTCCTTCGCCTGGTCGCAGCCCGGGAACTTCGTGCGTGCCGAATCGGCCTCGGCCTTGCGCTTGTTGAGGATCGCATTGCGCTTGGAGGCCGGCACGACGAAGATTACCTGCTTCAGAAAATATTCGGTGGTGACGGGCTTCTGCTTGTTCTCCATCATCCGGGTCACAAGCTCCTGGCTCGACATCTTGCCGCGCCCGCCGCCGGCGTAGCGGGCGGCGACCAGCCGCGGCCAGCTCATCTGCACGGCGATGTAGGCCTTGAAGTGCTCGGCACCGACGCCGGCCTTGTCGAGGATCTGGGTCAGCTGTTCAGGCGTCAGCTTGTTGCCGACCGCAAAGCGCTGAAAAGCCTTGTCGACGTCGTCGGTGCTGACCGACATCTTGACGCGGGCGATCTCCTGGCGCTTCAGCGACTCGTCGACCAGCTGCTCGCGCGCCGTCTTCGTATCGGCCTTCTGGTGCTGCAGCTTCATGAACGCGACGCGGTGGGCCACGTCGGAACTGGTGATCGGCTGCCGGTTTACCACCGCGGCTACCGCGGTTCCGGATCCGGCCGCAAAGGCCGGAGCCATCGGCGCTACGATCAAAGCCGAAGCAGCCAAGGCTGCGAGTGCCACCGCCATCCGGCGTGCTGCAGTCACTGCAAACATCGAAGTCTCTTCCCTCTGGTTCCGGGGGATCGTCCATCCAGCCGGAATATTAGCCCATCCCACGCCCCTTGCACAATTCTTGCGGCAAAAGCATGACCTTGCCGCAAGCCCCGCGACTACTGCCGGAAGGTCTGGTCGTAATCCTTGGTCGATCCGATATTGATGTCGCCCAGGGTCCGGAAGCTCAGCCTTGCGCTGACCGTCCAGTCGTTGGCATCGGAATCGGACGGCTTGTCCGTGTAGGCGAGCGTGAAGACCGTGCACTCGTCCGCGTAGCTGATGCCGACGCCGCGACGAATGATCGAGCTGTCGGTGAAATCCCAGCTTGCGGAGCCGGTCACCGCCCAGTTTTCGTTGAGCCGCAGGCTGGCAGTGTTCTTCAGCACTTCGGTCGGCTCGTCATTGCCGTATTCAGGCTGCGAATCCACCTGCGTGTAGACCAGCTTGCCGCTGATCCGCGGTGTCGTGTAGCCGAACGATGCGTCGGTCCGGCGAAGGTCGAAGTTCTTCTCGTCGAACCGCGCACTTAGGCCGAAGTTGAAGCCCTGCGGCAGGTCGATCGCCGCCATGCCGACATAGTCGGAGCGTCTCGTTTCGAGGCCGGAATTGGCGCCCGCATAGACGAGGTCGTCCGTCGCGAAGGAATTCTGCCCGCCCAACTGGTAGGACTGGCCGAAGATGCCGCGCAGGCCGATGCCGTTGTCGAGCGAGCCCGTGTAGCGAACCCCGACATTGGCGCGGCTGCCGCCTTCGACACGGTCGAAGCCGGAGAACTTGTCACGTTCGAACAGGCTTGTCGCGTCGAACACGAAGCTCTGCGCGTCCTCGTTGGGAAGACCGCCTGCCATCTGTTCGTCCGGGCGCAGGTAGACCTGGGCGATCGGTTCGATGATGTGGCTGCCGCCCGCGCCGCTGATCAGGATCGGGTAGCGCGCCTCGAGGCCCGCGGTCGCCATGTAGCGTCCGTCGGTGCCGTCCGGCTCGAGATCGCCGCCATAGGCAGCCGGCAGGGCCGACATCGAATGCGAGAGACCGTCGCCGCGCAGCGCCAGGAGCGGCGTCAGCAGAAGTCCGCCCGGCGTGGTGAAGGTCCGCTTCCACTCCGCCTCGGCGGTAAAGCGGGCGTAGTCTCCCTCGAGGCCCGGGAACCGGTTGGTGGTGCCCTCGAAGTAGGCGTCTTCTTCACGCCGCGTCAGGTTGGTGAAATTGGTGGTGATCGAAAGCTCGCCGCCGGCCACCGGTTCCGGCGCGTAGTAGGTATAGTCGAGCGACGGATAGACGATCGCCTGCTTTTGTTCGAGCGTCTGCAGCGTCGCATCGTCCTGGACGTTGAAGTAGTAGGCGTGCAGGTCGAAATAGTTCCGCTTGCCGAGGCCCGTCAGGTAGATGTCGTTGTTGAAAACGTCTTCGTCGACGCCCGTCAGACCATAGGTGCGGCCGAAATTGTTGTCGGTCTCGGCCATCACGTTCCAGCCGAAGCGCCAGCGCGTGTTGATGTCGAAATCGGCCTTCGAGGCGACCATCAGGCGCGTATCGGCCTCGCTGTCGCTGGTATGCGGATCGAACGTGTCGGGCTGGCGCTGGTTGATCGCCGCGAAGCGCAGGGTGTGCTCGCCGGTCTCGAATCGGTTGCGCACCTCGCCTTCGACCAGAAGCCCCTGGCTGCTGTAGAAGGTTGGCGTGATCGTCGCGTCCATGCTCGGCGAGAACACGTGATAGTAGGGAACCGCGACGCCGAAGCCCAGATTGTCGCTGGCGCTGAACCGCGGGAACAGCAGGCCCGATTTGCGTTCGACGGTTTCGTCCGGCACCGTCACGGGGAAGGGCAGGGTGCCGAGCGACTGGCCGAACAGCTCGAACTGGGCGTTCTGGAGCGTAATCGTATGGGCCTGGCCGTTGCGGATGACCCGCTGAGCCTTGACCTGCCAGATCGGTGCCTTACCTGGTGTCTGTGTGCAGGGCAGGCAGGCGGTATAGATGGTGTTGTTCAACACCATCACGTCCTTGCTCTGCTGCTCGGCGCTTTCGGCGGCCAGCCGTGTGTTGTCGGTGGTCTCGACCCGCAGCGAGTTGACGAAGCCCTGGGCGAAGTCGTCCGTCACGTCGAGCTGGTCGGCGTAGACACGGTTGCCACCCGGCTCGATGAACTCGATGTTGCCCGTCGCCATCACGCGTCCGGTGTTCTGGTCGTACTCCACCCGCTGCGCAACCATGCGGTAGCGGTTGTAATAGATCTGTACGGCACCGTTCGCGGTCACCCGCTTGGTGTCCTGATTGTAGACGAGCTCGTTTGCCCGCAGCAGCATTTTCGCGTCGCTGTCGGCGGCGGGCTGAAGCAGATTCTGGGCATGCGAAGGCGAGGCCGCTGCCACGCCCAGTACGCAAATCGACACACCGGTCATCAGGGCGGCGGCAAGCCGTCTCATTTTATTGCGGTTGGTTGCCGCCACTAGCCATCCTCCTGGTGAAGCAGAATTGTAGCGCCCAGCGCTGTCGCGACGATGACTGGAATCCAGACCGCCACGAAAGGAGGAATCGCCCCGCTGCTCCCGAATGCTTTCACAAGCACGGTTACGACATAAAGCACGAAGCCGGAAACTATTCCACCCAGAATCATGGAGCGAGACTGGGCGAACCGGCTGAATTTTAACGAGACTGTTGCAGCAATGAGAGTCATCGCGACTAGCAGGATCGGCAGCGAAAGCATGGAGTGGAACTGCGTTTCCAGGGGCTTTGTGGAAATGCCGAACGACTTGCCGATCCGGATCTTGCGGGAAAGATCAAAGAAGCCAACGCTTTCCGGCTGCGACAGGCTTTCCTGGATATACTCCTGCTTCAGATTGGTACGCACCTGGGCCGACTCGCGCCGAACCGGGATTTCGCCCGGTCGATTCTCGAGAACCTCGTTAAGCTGCCAGTAACCATCTTCCAATTTAGCGGTCTTGGCGTCCTGCCGCATGGTGATGACGCTGTTCTTGTCGAAGTGGAAAACCACCACGTCGATCAGCTCGGTGCCCTGTTCCCGGAAGCTCTTGGCGCCGATGATCGTGTCCTCGTCACCGCTTCTCTGACGGATCCAGGGGACGAAGTTCGACCGTTTGGAGCGGTTGCTTGCCTGCTTCCAGGTGCTTTCCAGAGACACCGATTCGCGCTGTCCCCAGGCTGCCAGCGGATTGATGACGAGCAGCGTCACCAGCCCGATCAGGAAGGCGCCAAGCACGAAGGGCGCCACGAACTGCCAGACGGAGATGCCGGCGGCGCGGGTGACCACCAGCTCGTAGCGGCGGTTGAGCGCGATCAATACCGTCATGCCGATGAACAGGCTGAGCGTCGGGATGGTCTGCTGCAGGATCAGCGGCACGCGCATGGCGGTCATGGCGAGCGCGCCGGCGACCGAATAGCCCGCAAAGCCGGACAGCCGCCGGGTCGTCTCGCTGAAGTCGGCGAGGAAGATGATCGCGCTGACGCCGAGGAAAAACCACATGGCGGTGACGATGTAGCGGCGGAAGAAATAGCGTCCGAGCGTCGAAAAGATCATGCCGTGCCTCCGGGGCGCGGAGCGGGGAAGATGCGGCGGCGTATGGCCGACGACACGGCCGACAGGCCGCGGCCGATGAAGCGCGGCGCCGCGAGCTGCCGGTTGGTGGCCAGCATGAAGATGGCGATCCCCGACGTGATGAGCGGTACCGCGTAGACGAGCGGCACGTAAGCTGCATTGCGTTCGGTCAGGTTGGTCACCGAGAAGCCGAGCCAGCGCAGCGCAAAGGCGATCATCAGCGCGTAGACCATCGGGTGCAGCCGCGCCTGGCGGTGGGAGCGCGTATTGCCGGCGACCAGCAGCGAGATCAGCGA
The DNA here is from genome assembly GCA_900469345.1 of Hyphomicrobiales bacterium. Lineage (GTDB taxonomy): Bacteria > Pseudomonadota > Alphaproteobacteria > Rhizobiales > Rhizobiaceae > Neorhizobium. The sequence goes on from UBWZ01000010.1 coordinate 85,842, forward strand.
GAAGGCGAGCGGGAAAAGCCAGTCGGACAGGCGGCGATGCAGCTCGTTGCGGAACGCGCCGGGTGATTTCGCATAGACCGGGTCGGTCGGATCCGGATTGAGCAGGAAGCCCAGCGTCCGGTCGGCGGAGTACATCGGCAGGCCGCCTTCGGACTTGGTCATCGCCGAGAGGTCGAACGCATAGGAGGCGAACTTGACGATCGAGATCCGCCCGTCTGCTGCCTTCCGGTGGACTTCGCCGTCACGCATGGTGAGCGAGGTGCCGCCCGGATCGACCGAGCCTTCGCGGGCATAGTAGATCAGGTCGAAGCTGGGGTCGCGGTAATCGACAACGAACAGGCCCTTGAGGATTCGCCCCGAATGCCGCTCAGAGATCTGCACGTAAAGGCCGTCCTCGATGCTGCGGAACGTCTTTTCCTCGATCACCGACGACAGCAGGTCGGCATAGGCGGCCGCCACCATCTGCCGCGCACCGAGCCGTGATTCGGGCTCGACGAAATTGGTGATCGCGAACGAGACGAGGCTCAGCCCGAGCGCGAGCAGCATGACCGGGCGATAGATGATGCTGCGGCCCGAGCCGGCCGCGTCGATGACCGGCAGTTCCGAATCGTTGTTCATCGCCGTCAGCGTCTGGGTAATGCCGATGACGAGCGCGAACGGCAGGACGACGGGGATGATGGTCGGCAGAATGTAGCTTGCGAGCAGCATGAACGAGCCCATCGACTGGCCCGTATCCGTGACCAGGTTGATGCGCCCGAGCACCTGAATCGTCCAGATGATGGTCAGCACCGGAAGGAGCGTTACCAGGAACATCTGAAAGATCCGGCGCAGTATGTAGGTTTCGAGAAGCTTCATTCCCGCCCGATATCTTTCCCGTGCTGCCATCTCGCGAATGGCGGTCGCGCCTATCTAAGCGATTGAAGCGACCATTGCGACAGGGCTTATGTCACAAAAATGTTCGTCGTGTTCCTTTTCTTTTCGTCTGTGGCATTCGCACAAATTGCGGCTATGTCGCGGCGCGATTGTCCTGCCCTGAAAGGCTGCACGCAGCCCGTGCGCCCGTCCTCTACCCTTGCGTTCGGGCCGGAAAGAGTGAAGATCGAAACATCATGATATGCAGAAATTGCCTGGAGCTCAGATGTCCGTAAAATTCCACATCGCGTTTGCCAACTCTGCCGCCATTTCCGGCGGGCTTGCCGTCGTGCTGAAGTCCTCCGGTGCGGTCGCCGCTGCCGGCGCCTCGGTTGCCGATCCGCAGGACGTAGCGACGCGGGCCGCCTCGATCGCGAGGTTCACGGGCAAGGCGATGAAGACCCTCGACATCATCGCGCCGCAGGGATCGCCGGCCGACCGGCTGGTGGTGATCGGCCTCGGCAAGCCCGATGCGCTGCAGGCCTATGACTGGCTGCGGGCGGGCGGCGCTGCGGCAGCGGCCGTCAAGGGCATGAGCAAGGTCACCGTCTTTCTCGACGCGCCCGGCGTGTCCGTCGGTGCCTCGGAAGCGGCCGGGTTTGCGCTCGGTATGCTGCTGCGGGGCTACAGCTTCGACACCTACAAGACGAAGAAGGGCGATGACGAGGATGCCGCCAAGCAGGTGGACGTCACGATCGTCACGGCGGATCCGGACGCGGCGCGCAAGGCATTCGGCGATTCCGAAGCCGTCGCCGGCGGGGTTGTGCTCGCCCGCGACATGATCAACCTGCCGCCCAATGTGCTGGGCCCCGTGGAATTCGCCGACAAGGCGAAGGAGCTTCACGAGCTCGGCGTTGAGGTCGAGATCCTGACCGAGAAGGACATGAAGAAGCTCGGCATGGGCGCGCTGCTGGGCGTCGCCCAGGGATCCGTGCGGCCGCCGCGGCTTGCGGTCCTTCAATGGAAGGGCGGCAAGGGCAAGGAAGCGCCGATCGCCTTCGTCGGCAAGGGTGTCGTGTTCGATTCGGGCGGCATCTCGATCAAGCCCGGTGCCGGCATGGAAGACATGAAGGGTGACATGGGCGGCGCCGCGGCCGTGATCGGTCTGATGCACGTGCTGGCGGCCCGCAAGGCCAAGGTCAACGTCGTCGGCATTCTCGGCCTGGTCGAGAACATGCCGGATGGCAATGCGCAGCGCCCGGGCGACATCGTCACCTCGATGTCCGGCCAGACCATCGAGATCATCAACACCGATGCGGAGGGTCGCCTCGTCCTGGCCGACGCCCTCTGGTACTGCAACGACCGTTTCAAGCCGCGCTTCATGGTCAACCTTGCGACCCTGACCGGCGCCATCACGGTCGCGCTCGGCAATGTCCATGCCGGGCTGTTCAGCAATGACGACGCGCTTGCCGCGCATCTGGCCGCGTCCGGCGAAACCACCGGCGAGAAGCTGTGGCGCATGCCGCTCGGCAAGGAATACGACAAGATGATCGATTCCAAGTTCGCCGACATGAAGAACACCGGAGGGCGCCTCGGCGGCTCGATCACGGCCGCGCAGTTCCTGAAGCGCTTCGTCGGCGATACGGCCTGGGCACATCTCGACATTGCCGGAACTGCGCTCAACTCGCCGTCCAGCGAGATCAACCAGTCCTGGGGATCAGGCTACGGCGTTCGCCTGCTCGACGAACTGGTCCGCAGCTATTACGAAGGCTGATGACCGAGGTTCTCTTCTATCACCTGACCGAATCGAAGCTGGAGGACGCTCTGCCGGCGCTCCTGGAAAAGAGCGTCGAGCGGGGCTGGGCGGTCGTCGTGCAGACCGTCGCGGAGGCGCGCCGGGATTTTCTCGATGCGCATCTGTGGACCTTCCGCGACGACAGCTTTCTGCCCCACGGGACCGATGAAATGCCGGCGGCGGAGCGTCAGCCGGTGCTGCTCACCGCGACGGCCGACAACCCCAATGCCGCGACTGTCCGCTTCGTGGTCGATGGTGCCGAGCCGCCGCCGCTTGGCGGCTACGCTCGCGTCGTCTTCATGTTCGACGGCTACGATACGGTGCAGCTTGACCACGCCCGCAGCCAGTGGAAAACGCTGAAGGGCGAGGGCCACGCCTTGACCTACTGGCAGCAGTCGCAGGATGGCCGCTGGGTCAAGAAAGGCTGACGCCACGGGGCTCGGTACTAGCCGTGCGAGGACCGGTCGAGGCTGGCCGTCAGCATCGGGGCATGGCCGCCGAAGCGCAGCTGCACCACCTTGTAGTTTTCGGCTTTTAGCTGCGTGAGCAGCGCCGGCAGCATGGCGGCCGTGCGGGTGTGGATGTCGTGCAGCAGGATGACGCCTTTGTGCTCGGCCCGCAGCACGTTCATCGTCCGGGTGGCGACAGCTGCAGGCGAGACTCCGAAATAATCCTTGGAATCGACCTGCACGTCCATCACCACCATGCCGTGGGCGCCGACCCACTGGCGAAGCTTACGGCTGTCGGCAAGATACGGGAAGCGGAAGAACTCCGCATCTTCATGCGTGGCGCTCGCCACCGCGCTGCGACCCTTCTCGATTTCGGCAACGGCGGCATCGAAGGAAAGATGCGCGAGATCCGCATGGCGGTAGGTATGGCTGCCGATCGTATGGCCCGCTTCGGCCACTTCGCGCGCCACGTCCGGATGCGCCTTGGCCATTTCCCCGACCATCAGGAAGGTTGCCTTCACGCCGTATTCGTCGAGCGTGGCAAGGATCCTTTCGGTCTTCTTGGGCATCGGCCCGTCGTCGAAGGTGAGCACCACTTCCTTGTCGCGCAGCTTGATGTCGGACAGCGAGGAGACTTCGATCGTCCGTCCGGCCAGTCCCCTGGGATTGCCGAAACGCCCCCAGGCAGTCGGCGTCAGGGCCACCGGATCGTCCGCATCCGCCTTCTTCGGCGACGACAGGGCCTTGGCGGGCGCAAACGAGGTGACGAGGGAGCCGCTTTCGGTCTGGCTGCGATTGGCGCAAGCGGAAAGAAGGCAGGCGAAGGCTGCGGCGACGCACAGGACGCGAACGGACATGGGATGCGACTCGGATGTGATGGGGCGGGAGAGACGATTTCCCGACACACTCTCCGATTATGGTTAACGACCGGTTAGAACGGCACTGGTAGTCCTGCCGAAGGTCCGCCCGTTGCACGCATCGGGGGGGACGCCCGCGGCCCGAAGGTTGAGCCCAGCCCGGGCGCCGACCGCTAGTCTTTCAGCACCGTCTGGCGCAGGAAGCTGTAGCCCATGGCGAGGCGCGCTGCCTGTTCGCCGGAATCGCCCGCACCGCCATGGCCGCCCGAACCGAATTCGTGGAAAAGCGGGGTATGGCCAGTGTCGATCAGCCGCTTGGCGAAGCGCCTTGCGTGCGAGGGATGTACGCGGTCGTCATTGCTCGAACTTTCGATATAGACCGGCGGATAGGCGACTTCGGTTTCGGGCTTCACCTGATGCAGCGGCGAATAGGTGAGCATGTAGTCGAGGTCCTCCGGCACATCCGGATTGCCGTACTCGTCCATCCAGGCGCGACCGGCGGGGAAGACATGGAAGCGCGACATGTCGATCACTGGCACGCGGGTCCACACCGCGCCGAAATCCTGCGGGTATCGGGTCAGCATCACCGCTGTCAGCAGGCCGCCATTGCTGCCGCCCGTGCAGGCGATCCGCGATGGCCTGGTAAAGCCCCGCGCCACCAGGTCCCGCGCCACGGCCACGAAATCCTCGAACGCCTTGTGGCGGCCGGCGCCCTTGGCGACCCGGTGCCAGTCGGGCCCGAGTTCGCCGCCGCCGCGGATATAGGCCTGAACATAGGCGCCCCCGTGTTGCAGCCAGAGGCCGTTTGTGCCGGAGTAATAGGGCGACAGCGGCGAGGCAAAGCCACCATAGCCGTACATCAGCACCGGCAGCTCGCCTTCGGTCCAGGTCTTGGGAAAGACGATGTGGTAGGGCACCTTCGTGCCATCCGCGGATGTTGCCTCCAGCAGCTCCGTCCGCATCCCGTCCGCGTCGAACAGGCTCGGCGAGGTGCCGGTCGGAACCAGCACCGGCGGAGTGCCGTGCTGCCGCAGATCGAGCCGGTAGGTGCTGTAGGGCTGCAGGAACCCCTGGCCGAGGACGGTCAGCACTTCCTCGCCAAGCGTCAGGTCGGCGTCCAGCAGGCCGAAGGATACGGTCTGCAACTCCGCCGGAAGCGGGACCGGCTGCGGTGACGCCCCCGGACGACCAAGGTCGAGAAGGAAGAGCTGCGGCACCATGCGGTCGCTGACGACGAAGATCGCCCAGCTCTTCAGGAGGGTGAACTGCGACACCGACTGGCCGTCGCTCGGCGCAAACAGCACCCGTGCGGCGCCGAGCTGGTCTGGTGCAAAGGGCGTGAAGTCCTGCAGGATCAGGCTGCCGGTCGGGTAGCGTTCGTCGGTCTTTGCCCGCCACAGGATGTGGCTGTGGTTGAGGCGGATGTCGATCTCCGTGGGAAGGTCGAGGCGGCGGATCTCACCGTCCGCATCCTTCACGAAGACGCTGGCCTTGCCGATTTCGTGGCCGACAGAAAAGGTCTCGATCGGTCGCTCGCCCGCTCTGCCGCCCCAAAACAGCGGGTCGATCGCTGCGGAGGCACCGTAGACGTCATCCTTGCCCGCCTCGAAATAGACCGGCGCATCCTGCGGCCTCTGGCCGCGCCGCAGCCGGCGTCCGACGCGCGGCCAGCCGGACCGCGTGGCGGATTGCTCGTCGACGGAGCCGAAATAGGCAATCTCGTCGCGGCTGAGCCAGCTCGCATGGGCACGCGCTGCCGGCGTATCGAATCCGCCCTCGACGAAGCTCTTTGCCTGCGTGTCGAATTCCAGCAGCCGCAGCAGATCCGACCCGCCGTCGGACAGCACCAGCAGCACGAGCGTCGGCTCGAAAGGGCAGGTGATCGCGCCGGAATAGATCCACCGCTTGCCTTCGCTTTCGCAGAACGCATCGAGATCCAGCACGGTTTCCCAGGCAGCATCGGGAAGCGGCGCCTGATCGGCGGCAAGCCGACGCCAGAGGCCGAGCGGATTGTCCTTGGTGCGGTGGTAGTCGAACAGCCAGCCGTTGCGGCGGGCAGGAACGATCAACCGGTCCTCGCGCTCCATCATCGCCTTGACGATGTCGCGGTCCGCCTCGAAGTCCGGTGTCTTCAGCCGGTCGTCGGAGATCTCGTTCAGCCCTTTAACGAAAGCGAGCGTGTTCGGGTCGTCGTCGGTTTCCAGGAAAAGGTCCATGGTGTCCGTCCTTGCAGTCAGGAGGTGGGGAGGGGCCGTGCGTGCAGAAAACACGTCAGGCGAGATCGGTCTGGGCAAAGTCGTTGCCCACATAGAGGAGCGGCATGCCCGCCGACCGGGCGCCGGCATAGGCAAAGCAATCGCCGAAATTGAGCTTTGCCGGATGGCGCCCTTTCCCGAAGCGGGCAAAGGCATCGATGGCGGCAAGCCCCGTTTCGCGGGTAGCCGGCAGAATTTCGGCGTTCAGTTCGATGAGAAACTCCGAGACGAAATCAGAGGCCTCCGCGACGGTTTTGCCCGTTCTTGAGGTGATCACCACGGTGGTTTCGTAGAGAACGGTTGCCGACGTCGAAAAGGGGGTTTGAGAGGTGGCCATGCGATCCAGAAGATCCTGACGCCCGGGTGCATCGATGAGGATTTCCACCAGCGCCGAGCTATCGATGAACATCGAGATCGTCCCACATCTCGTCGAGAAACGCCTTGTCGTCGAAGGGTTCGAGGGTGTCATAGGCCGGCATGTTATATTTGTCCCGGATCTTCTCAAGCCGTTCGGCGAGCGGGCGGGTCTCCTTCTGTTGCGAGGGAGGTGCAGTCTCGACCACCTTCTCAAGCGCCTGGCGGATAGCGTCGGCCTTGGTCGGGGCGTTGAGGATCTGGCGGGCCTGCTCGGCAAGCTGGTTGACGCGCTCGTCACGGATGGTGAGGGGCATGACTGCTCTCCCAAAATATATGCCCCTAAAGCTAGGGTATATTCACCAGCGGAACAAGCTCAGCCGGCCATGCCCTCTTCGTATTCGGACGACAGCATCAGCCATTGTTCTTCGGCCGCCGACAGCTTGGCGGCGGCCTCGCCACGCTCCTTGGCCTTCTGTGCGGCCTTGGCCGGCGCCTTTTCGTAAAGGGCAGGGTCTGCAAGCTCTTTATCAAGGCCTTGAATCAGCTTTTCAAGCTTTGCCGTCAACGATTCGATTTCGTTGATCTTTTTCTTCAGCGGCGCGAGCAGCGCGCGCCGTTCCGCGTTGGCCTTGCGCAGGTCCCCCTTGGAAGCGCTGTCGTCAATCAGCTGCGGCTTTTCTTCTTTTTTTTTACCGGAGCTGACGATCAGGTCGCGATACTCTTCGAGGTCGCCCTCGAAGGTCTGCACCGTGCCGTTGTTGACGAGCCAGAGACGATCCACGGTCGCCTCTATCAGATGGCGGTCGTGGGAGATCAGGATGACGGCGCCCTCGTAGTCGTTGAGCGCCTCGATCAGCGCCCGGCGGCTGTCGATGTCCAGGTGGTTTGTCGGCTCGTCGAGGATGAGAAGGTTGGGCGCATGGAAGGACGCAAGCCCCATCAGCAGGCGAGCCTTCTCTCCGCCGGAAAGATCCTTCGCCGCGGTCGCCATCTTCTCGGTCGCAAGCCCCATCTGCGCGACGCGGGCACGCACCTTGGCCTCCGGTGCCGCGGGCATCAGGCGCCGCACGTGTTCGACGGGCGAGTCGCCGGGCACCAGATCGTCCAGCTGGTGCTGGGCGAAAAAGCCGATCTTGAGGCTTGGGGCGGTACGCAGTTCACCGCTTGCGGCGGCAAGCCGGCCGGCGATGAACTTGGCAAAGGTGGACTTGCCGTTGCCGTTCGAGCCGAGCAGCGCGATGCGGTCGTCATTGTCGATCCGCAGCGTGATATTCTTCAGGATCGGCTTGCCCGGCTCGTAGCCGACGGCGCCGTTCTGCACCGAGATGATCGGCGAGGCGGGCTGCTTCTCGGGTTCCGGGAAGGTGATCGGCTGCACGTGATCCTCGATCACCGAGGCAACCGTCCCCATCCGCTCCAGCGCCTTGACGCGGCTCTGCGCCTGCTTTGCCTTGGAAGCTTTTGCCTTGAAGCGGTCGATGAAAGTCTGCAGGTGCTTGCGGGCCGCGTCGTTCTTCGCCTTCGCCTTCATCTGCAGTTCGTCGTTTTCGGCCTTCTGGCGTTCGAACTGGTCATAGCCGCCGCGGTAGAAGGTCAGCTTCTTCTGGTCGAGGTGCACGATCGAGGTGACGGCGTTGTTGAGCATGTCGCGGTCATGGCTGATGACGATCACCGTGTGCGGGTAACGCCGCACGTAGTCTTCCAGCCACAGCGTGCCTTCCAGGTCGAGATAGTTGGTCGGCTCGTCGAGCAGAAGCAGGTCGGGTTCGGCAAACAGAACCGAAGCAAGCGCCACGCGCATCCGCCAGCCACCCGAAAACGAGGAGGCAGGCCGCAGCTGGGCCTCCTGCGAAAATCCGAGACCGGCAAGAATGCTGGCGGCGCGCGCCTCTGCCGAATGAGCATCGATGTCGACGAGCCGCATCTGGATTTCTGCGATCCGGTGCGGATCGGTCGCCGTGTCGGATTCCGCCATCAGCGCGGCGCGTTCCTTGTCGGCGGCCAGCACGATTTCCAGCAGCGAATCCTCGGTGCCGGGCGCTTCCTGCGCGACCTGACCGAGCTTGGCGCTCTTTGGATAGGTGACGGAACCGGTCTCCGAGCCCATCTCCCCGGTGATCAGCTTGAACAGCGTCGATTTGCCGGCGCCGTTGCGGCCAACCAGCCCGGCCTTGGTGCCGGCCGGCAGCGTGACGCTGGCATGGTCGAGGAGCAGGCGCCCGGCAATACGGGCGGAAAGATCGGTGATTGTAATCATGGCCGCGGTTTTGGCTGAAACTGGCCTGCAAGGCAAGCCGTGCTTGCTGCAGGGCACAAAAGCGTCTCGCCTTTCCCCTTCAGGCGGTCCTACCGGGTGCCGGCAAGGCTGGTGCGCACGCCGCCGCGCACGGATGTCTCGGCGGCATTGACGGCAAGCTGGCGCAACTGCTGCGGCGAGATGGCGTCGGCGCTGAGCGCCGCGCCGACCAGAAGCTCGACGCCGCTCGATCCGTCGGAAGTCGCAAACACGAGGTTGTCGGCGATGGCCGCCGTCAGGCGGTCGGCGATCGGCCTCAGGCTGTCCCGGTTCACGTCGCGGAACAGGAAGGCGAACTCGCCCTTACCGATGCGCGCGACGAAGTCGTTCTTTTTGATCGTGCGGCGGAAGATCGAGGCGGTCTTCTTCAGGATGCGGTTGGCGGTCGCCTCGCCATAGGTATCGGCAAGCGCGCCGATATCGGCGATCGCGACGAGAAACAGGGCCGTCTCGCGGTTTTCGGCGCCGGGCGTAAACAGCGCCTCCAGCCGCGCCACGAAGGCGGCGTGGTTGGGAAGCCCCGTCAGTCGGTCGCGCAGCATCACGGCGCGGGCGCTTGCGGCATCCTTTTCCGCCTTCGCCAGCTGGTTGGCGCCGGCGCGCAGCAGCGCTTCGAGTTCGGTCTCGGCCACCACCGCATCTGACAGCGAGACACTCAGGAATTCGATCTCGGCCAGAATGTCGCCCGGACCGGCATTGTGGTCTTCGCGCAGGCTGCGGGCGACGGATTCGAGCACCCGGGTAAAGCCCTTCTTCTGTTCGACGCCGCTGGTCATCTGGTCGCGCAGGCCCGACAGCAGCCGGATGTCGCCGTCGCGCGAGGTCGGCATCGCGCAGGCCACGAAGCTGGGCAGTTGGTAGCGGATGCCGATGTCGTCGATAGTCGTCTGCGCCGGCGAGACGCCAAGTGCGAGAACCTCGCGGCGCAATCCCGGGTCGACCCCGGCATGGGCCTCGTAGAAAAGCTCGTAATTGCGCGGCAATCCGCTCACGTCGAGCCGCGTCATATGCTGGGCGACAGCCTGCAGAGTCCTGTCCGGCACGGCCTTGCGCGTTTGCATCGACATATCCTGTTCCCGTTTCTGGCGCCGGAGCGCGACCTTGGCGACCAGTGATCCGCATCAGCCGTTAAGATCCGCTGAAGCCCGGCCCGGGCGACGGGTGGCGGGGGCAACTGCCCGCAGTCAGGGTTAAAAGGCGGTTGACCGCCGCGGCCCACCCGTCGGCAAGAGGGTATGGCGCGGAACCGCCGATCGCCCCGTTTCATGGGATGGATGAAACTTTCTGATTGGACGGCCGCGACGAACCTGCCCATCATCGGGCAACCAGGCAAGATCAAGATTATGTGGAGCCGTGACGTGACCCGTATCCTTTATTCGCTCTGCGGCGCCGATGAGAGCCGCCCTTTTTCTCCGCATTGCTGGAAGGTTGTCCAGGCGCTGCACCACAAGGGCCTCGACTTCGTCGAAAAGCCGACGCCCTTCACCCGCATTCCTGATCTCGAGGACGGCTTCTCGAAGACTGTGCCAATCCTGCGCGACGGCAATGAACTGGTGCGCGACAGTTTCGAGATCGCGCTTTATCTGGAGGATCGCTATCCCGACCGTCCGAGCCTGTTTGGGGGAGAGGGCGGCAAGGCGCTGTCGCGCTTCGTCGAGCGTTTCTCCCAGACCATCGTCCACCCGATGATCACCGAGATCGCCGTGGCCGACATTCATGACATGCTGGGCGACACCGACCAGATCTACTTCCGCACCACGCGGAGGCGTTTCTCGGCCGCCGCCTGGAAGAGGTGAAGGCGCAGCGCGATGCGGTCGTGGCAGGCTTTGCCGCAAAGCTGGAGCCGGTGCGTCAGACGCTGAAATACCAGACCTTCCTGGGCGGCGACGGGCCGCTGTTTGCCGACTACATCCTGTTCGGCGCGCTGCAGTGGATGCGCATCACCGCGGGCACCGAGGTGTTCGCCAAGGACGACCCGGTCGGCCTCTGGTTCGAGCGTTGCCTCGATCTGCATGGCGGCGTGGGGCGGCATGTGACGGCTGCGTGAAATTGGCCAAACCCTCTTGTTTCGGGCGAAAGGGGCAGGTAAACACCGCCCACTTTCCCCTGGAAACAAAGGACAAGAGACATGGCGACTGAACGCACGTTTTCGATGATCAAGCCGGATGCAACCAAGCGTAACCTCACCGGCGCCATCACCAAGGTGTTTGAAGACAATGGCCTGCGCGTCATCGCTTCCAAGCGCGTTTGGATGAGCAAGCGCGAAGCCGAAGGCTTCTACGCCGTTCACAAGGAACGCCCCTTCTTCGGCGAACTGGTCGAGGGCATGACCTCCGGCCCGACCATCGTGCAGGTCCTGGAAGGCGACAACGCCATCCTCAAGAACCGCGAAATCATGGGCGCCACCAACCCGGCCAATGCCGATGAAGGCACGATCCGCAAGCAGTTCGCGCTGTCGATCGGCGAAAATTCGGTGCACGGTTCGGATGCTCCGGAAACCGCTGCCCAGGAAATCGCCTACTGGTTCGCCGAAACCGAAATCGTCGGCTGATTTTATCTGCCAACAAACCTTTTTGAAAGCCGGGGCTCTGCTCCGGCTTTTTTCATTCCGGGCAGGACGCCGGGGTCCCGTAGTCGATACTGCCGTCGGGTTTGAAGACCTCCGGGTTGTGGTCGTAGCCGGGACCGACCACCAGCGGCTTCTCCGGCAGGACGGATTGATCGACGTCGGAGACCAGTTGCGTGGATAGCTCCTGCAGGGGCGCGCCGTCGGCCCCGACGATCCGGACGGTGACGGAATAGGGCCGCCCCTCCCGCACGCAGCGGATGTTGGGGCTCTGCAGCACGATCTTGTCCCATGCAGGAAAGATCTTTTCGCGGATCACGATCGGCGCGCCGCCCGCCGGGTCCTGAAATTCGGCGATTGCCGTGGCGCCATCGGGGATCGCTCCGGTCTTTTGCAGCGTCACCAGATAGGTGGCGCTGGCGACGCGATAGTTGAACACGAAGAGGTGGCCGCTGACCTCCACCAGTTTTTCGGTTTCGCGCTGGCATCCCGAGACAAACAGCAGCATCACGAAGGCGACGAGAAACCGGCGCATCAGAGGCTCTCCTTTTTGCGGCGGTAGTGGCGGCTCGCCTTGTTGCGGTTTCCGCACACCGCCATGTCGCACCAGGCGCGGCTGCGATTGCGGCTGCGGTCGAGGAACAGCCAGCCGCAATGGCCGCAGATCTTCAGGCGAGCGCTTTCCGCTTCGGTAAGCAGCCGCAGGGCCGACTGCGCCGCGGCGGCTTCCAGCGATCCTTCCGGTGCGCGCCTCAGCGCTGACGCGATAGCCTCCAGCAGGTCGGCCAACAGGCTCCCCGGGGGCTCGCTCCCGCCGGCTTTCCAGCGAAAATACCGGTCGATCGCCTCGCGCAGCTGGAGAAAGCCGGCGCGGTCCTCGGGTTCCGGCGGGGCGACGTCGCCAAACAGTGCCCGCTCGGCACAGAACTGGCGGGCAGCCTCTGGAAACTCGTCGAGCTGCCGGGACACCGCGAACCGGTCCGTGCGGCGCGCCGGATCCGCCCGCAGGATGACGCTGTTTGCGACATCGAGCGCCAGGGCTCCTCCGGCAAAGCGATGGGCGGTCCAGCTGAACGTCATGGCAGGAATTATAACTGGTAAATGCCGTTTCGCCAGTTATAAATGCTGTAAGGAGAGAGGCATGGCGTATCTTCTGCAGCAACTGGCAAATGCGGTTCCGCTGGCGGCGCTCTACGCCGTGCTGGCCTTCGGCTACGCAATCGCCTTTTCCGTGACGAAGCGGGCCGACATCGCCTATGGCGCGATCTTCGCCTTTTCCGGCCACCTGTTTCTGCTGTTGGCCCATGTCGGCTGGGACAGGCTGTGGCTCGTGCTGTCGGCGGCGCTCGGTCTCGGCGCGACGGCGGGCCTCGCCGGCGGGGTCGGAACGGGGCTGGTGGTCGGCCGAACGGTGATGCTGCCGCTCTCACGGGTTTCGCCCAATGCGCTGATCGTCGCTTCGCTGGGTGTGCTGATGGTGCTGATGGAGGGCGCAAGGCTGGCGGCGCAGACGCGCGAACTCTGGCTGCCACCTTTTCTCAACCAGCCGTTTGTGCTCTGGCCGGATGGCGGCTTCCCGGTCACGCTGACGCTCATCCAGTTGCTGAACACCGCGACCATCGGCGCCGCGATCGGCAGCGGTCAGCTGGTGCTCGCAAAAACCCGTTGGGGCCGCGTCTGGCGGGCCGTATCCGACGATCCGCTCGCGGCCGAACTGTCCGGCACGGATTCGGCGCTGGTTTTCGTCATCGCCTATGGAGCTGCCGCCTTCTATGCCGCGATGGCGGGCGTGCTTGCCACCGCTTATTACGGCACGATGGATTTCGGCGCCGGTCTCCTCTTCGGGTTGAAGGTGGTGCTGATCGCGGCTGCCGGCGGACAGTCGCATCCGCTGCGCTCCGCCGCCGGTGCGGCGCTCTTTGCGCTCGGCGAGACCTTGTGGAGCGGCTACGGCCCGATCCTCTGGCGCGATCTGGTGACCGTTTCCGTGCTCGTGCTGGTGCTGGTCCTCAGCCGCCGGGAGAGGGCGGTGCCCTGACGTCCAAGGGGCAAGTGCTGTGGACGGACGATCGGCGAACCGCTACTCTTTCGGCCTGCGCCAGAGCACATCCAAGAGAACGACGATGCAGGTAACGATCCAGACGGCTGAAACCAACCTCGCGGACCTGATAGAGCGTGCCCAGGCGGGAGAGGACGTGGTGATCGCCGAGGGCACCAAGCCGGTCGCCCGGCTCGTACCTCTTCAGTCTAAAGCCTTTGTGATTGGCCTGCTGAAGAACGAGCTCGGCGGCAAGGGGCCGGATTTCTTCGAGCCTTTGGACGTGTCTGAGATCCGGCTGTGGGAAGGCGAGGCTTGAGCGCCATTCTTCTCGATACCCATGTGTGGGCATGGTCGCTGACAGGCGAAACTCGATTGTCAGAGCCTGCGGTGAACGCCATGCTGAACGCAGAAAGCGTCTACGTCAGCCCCATCAGCTTCTTCGAGATCGGCCAGAAGGTTCGTCTCGGCAAGTGGCCGCAGATGCAGCCCTATGTGAACGATCTCCCATCCTTGCTTCAGCGTCAGGGTGGGTTGGTAGCAGCCCTGTCCCCGGAAATCTGTTTGCGGGCCGCGACCATGGAATGGAGCCATCGGGATCCATTCGACCGCTTGCTTGCAGCGACCGCGCAAGATCAAGGGATCCCGATCATCTCCGCAGATGTGGCTTTCGATACGATCGCCGGCGTCACCCGTCTCTGGTGACAAGCCAATCCCCTTTCGGCTACCGCCACTTTTCCTGCGCCTGGTCGTCGGCGTCCTTGGCCGAGACCCAGTCGCGTGCCGACCCGTCGACCGCATGCTCCTTCTTCCAGAACGGCGCGGACGTCTTCAAAAAGTCCATCACGAAATTGGCGCCGTCGAAGGCAGCCTGCCGGTGGGGGGCAGCGGCGATCACCAGCACGATGTTTTCGCCCGGCATGATCTTGCCGTAGCGATGCACGGCGGTGAGGCCGAGAAGCGAGAAGCGCTCCAGCGCAAGCGATGCGATGCGGGTCATCTCGGCTTCCGCCATTCCGGGATAATGCTCCAGCTCCAGCGCCGACAACGCACCCTGTTCGTCGCGGCAGAGGCCGGAAAACGTCACCACCGCGCCGATGTCGTGGCGTCCCTTGGTCAGCGCTAAGAGTTCCGACGGAAGATCGAAGTCTTCGGCCTGGACCCGGATGGTGGGGGTGGGAGCGGACATTATAGCCTCTCGGTGTGCAGCAAGCGCCGTGTCGATGCCGGCCCGTCGCTCTAGCTTAGGACTGGCTTAGGACGTTCTTTCCCGAAATCGATACGCCGGATCGATGTCTCCATATACTCCGGGCGTCTCAGCCGCCTGTCATCGGCGGAAACAGGCCGATCTCGCGGGCGCCGGCAATCGTCTCGGAATGCTCCACATGCTCCTGGTTGATCGCGACGCGGATCACCTCGGGATATTGCAGCGCGTGCTCGTATTCCTCGCCAAGCGTCTTCAGGTGGTCGAGCAGGTCGCGCACCGTTGTCACCTGCGCCGGAAGGTCTAGCTCCTCCTCGGACTTGCCGATCCGCTCGCGCACCCAGGCGAAATAGACGAGCTTCGCCATCACTCGTCATCCACCAGATGCTTGAGGCCAGCGCGGAAATAGTCGTAGCCCGTGTAGAAGGTCAGGATGGCAGCAATCCAAAGGAGCGCGATGCCGATATCAGTGGTGTGCGGCAGCACCTTGTCGCCGGCCGGGCCGGCCAGCAGGAAGGCGATCGCGACCATCTGGATCGTCGTCTTCCATTTGGCGATCCGCGTTACCGGAACGGACACCTTGAGCGCCGCCAGGTATTCGCGCAGGCCCGATACGAGGATCTCGCGGCACAGGATGGTGATGCCGGCCCAGACCGACCAGTCGGCGATCGTCTGGTCGGCAGCCAGAAGCAGCAGCACGGCCGCGACCAGCAGCTTGTCGGCGATCGGGTCGAGCATGCGACCGATATTGGAGGTCTGGTTCCAGATGCGGGCGAGATAGCCGTCCAGATAGTCGGTGATCGACGCCACGGCGAAGATCCAGAAAGCAGTCCAGCGGGCGAAATCCGAGCTTTCCAGACGGCCTTCGATAAAGAAGCAGCCGACGATCAGCGGCACGGCCAGGATGCGCGCATAGGTCAGAAGATTGGGAATATTCAGTGCGCGGGAAGCCATAGCGGACCTGTACTTGCGTTTGTCCCTAGTTGAGCCCTCGAGGCCCGTGCGTCAACAGAGAGGCTGGCCTTTTTTGTCGTGGGCGGCGGGAGCCGGCTCAGCCGGCCCTGTTTTCGTGGAAGTGATTGTAGATCTGCTTGGCAACCGCCTCGGAAATTCCCTCGACCGCCATGAGGTCGGTAAGGCCCGCGCGCGACACCGCCTTGGCGGTGCCGAAATGCTGCAGCAGCTTGCGCTTGCGGCCCGGGCCGATTCCGGAAATCTCGTCGAGCGGGTTCTTGATCATTTCCTTCTTGCGCCGTGCCCGGTGCGAGCCGATCGCGAAACGGTGGGCCTCGTCGCGCATCCGCTGGATGAAATAGAGCACCGGGTCGCGCGGTGGCAGCGAGAAGTCGTTTTGTCCTTGGACGAAGAAGCGCTCTCGTCCCGCCTCACGGTCGGCGCCCTTGGCGACGCCGATGGCTGTCACGAGGCCGCTGATCCCGAGTTCCTCCAGGATTCCGCGCACCGCCGTCATCTGGCCCTGGCCACCATCGATGAGGATCACGTCGGGCCAGACCGGAAAAGGCGCGTCGGATGCATCCTCGGCCGACACGGTGGCGGCCGCGGAGCGGTCGGGCAACCCTTCCTCCTTGATCAGACGCGAAAACCGGCGCGTCATCACTTCGCGCATCATGCCGAAGTCGTCGCCGGGGGTGATGTCGGTCGATTTGATGTTGAACTTGCGGTACTGGTTTTTGACGAAGCCTTCCGGCCCCGCCACGACCATGCCGCCGACGGCATTGGTGCCCATGATGTGGGAGTTGTCGTAGATCTCGATGCGGCGCGGCATGTAGGGCAGCGAGAAGGTCTGCGCCATGCCGTGCAGAAGCCGCCCCTGGGAGGCGGTCTCGGCGAGTTTGCGGCCATGTGCCTCGCGGGCATTGGCGAGCACGTGATCGACCAGATCCTTTTTCTCGCCCCGCTGCGGTACGCTGATCGTCACCTTGTGGCCGGCCTTCTCGCAGAACGCCATTGCGAGCAGGTCCTGCTCTTCGACCGTCTGCGACAGAAGGATCTGCTTCGGCACCGGCTTGTCGTCGTAAAACTGCGCCAGGAAGGCGTTGAGAACCTCGGCGCCCGTTAGCTGCGGATCGGCTTTCGGGAAATAGGCACGGTTGCCCCAGTTCTGCCCGGTGCGGAAGAAGAACACCTGGATGCAGGACAGGCCGCCTTCGTGCTGGATGGCAAAGACATCCGCCTCTTCGACGCCCGCCGGATTGATGCCCTGGTGGCTCTGCACGTGCGACAGCGCCGACAACCGGTCGCGATAGATCGCGGCGCGCTCGAAATCGAGGTCTTCCGATGCCGCCGCCATCTGCACGGCGATCGCGGATTTGACGTTCTGGCTCTTGCCGGACAGGAAGTCCTGCGCCTCCTGCACGAGCTCGGCATAGCCCTCGTCACTGATCTCGTGAGTGCAGGGACCCGAACAGCGCTTGATCTGGTAGAGCAGGCAGGGACGGGTGCGGCTTTCGAACACGCTGTCGGTGCAGGTCCGCAGCAGGAAGGCCCGCTGCAGCGAGTTGATGGTGCGGCCGACGGCGCTCGCCGAGGCGAAGGGTCCGAAATAGGCGCCCTTGCGGGCCCGCGCACCGCGATGCTTGAAGATCGCCGGCGCCCGGTGGTCGCCGGTGATCATGATATAGGGAAACGACTTGTCGTCACGCAGCAACACGTTGAAGCGTGGGCGCAGCCGCTTGATGAGGTTTGCCTCGAGCAGCAGCGCCTCGGTCTCCGTCCGCGTCGTGACGAATTCCATGTGGGTGGTCTCGCGCACCATCTTGGCGAGCCGGTTGGAATGGAGGCGACCCTGGGCATAATTGCTGACGCGCTTCTTCAGGCTCTTCGCCTTGCCCACATACATGACGTCGCCCGCGTCGTTGAACATGCGGTAGACGCCCGGCGCGTTGGGCAGGTGCTTGACGAATTCGGCGATCAGGTCGGCACCCTTGAGGCCACTCTCGTTCTTGAGCGCTTCGTTCCACTCGATGGACGTAGCCGGTCCCTCGACCGGTTCGACGACCACGACGGCATCGTCTTCATCCTCGTCCATCTCGTCGTAAAGAACGCCGCCATCCGGCAGCTTCGCTGCATTCATTCCATCGTCTCCGCTGCAAAAGGCCGCCCGAGACGTCGTCAGGCTCCGTTTGCGGCAATCATTCGTAGTTTTCTGCCCGACGGGCACATTATTTTTTGCGAATCTGCGCGATCGCCTAGCGCCAGAGATAATGATTCAGGCGGCGGTTTGAAAGCGCCGCAGCGCTGTCGGCGAGCCTTTGCCGGCGGAGGGCGATCGCCGACCGAGGCGCGCGGCCAAGCTCAACGGTTCAAATTTGACGAAAATTTGAACCCAACTGGAACCCCATATGAGAGACTGCCGCTACTTTATGACGTTTTACTAACGTTATGCTCTCGCCCGGCGCTGCCGTTGCCGAACACTTCTTCAGTTCAAAGTGTTGTTGCAATAGGTTTCGCGACGATCGGGAGGCGGAAAAGTCGTATTGACGAGTCTGTGCTTAGATATTAAGACGGTGGCAAGGAAGATGAACACCCTTATACATTCGTTCAAGGTCTGTTAGGGTTAATGATATACATGTGGCGTTAGAGCAACATCGAATTTTAGCCGTCTGTGTGCCACAATCAATTCACAATTCGGCTCTTCCAATTCCTCATTTGGCATCCATTTTCATCCTCAGCGAGCAGGGAACAAAGCGGCCGGCAAGCGATTGTCACGGCAACTAACCCGGCACAGCAGTAAAAGGAGAAAATTGTATGCGTATCCTCGTCGCAACTCTGATGGCCTCGGCTACCAGCCTCATCGCGTTTTCCGCGGCCAACGCCGCTGATGCCGTCAGCCAGATTCCGGAAGCTCCGGCTGCCGTCGAAGAAGTGGCAACTGCCCCGACCTGGCAGGGCTTCTACCTCGGTGGCTACGGCGACTACGACTGGGGTCGTTTCGGTGGCTACGGCGACCGTGATGGCAAGCTCGGTGGCGGTGCCTTCACCGGCTACAACTGGCAGTCCGGCCAGATCGTTTACGGTATTGAAGCTGACGTCGGCTATAACGGCACCAGCAACGACACGATCGAAGGCTACGATGCCAAGGCCAAGTGGAACGGCTCCGTTCGCGGCCGCGTCGGCTACGACATGAACCCCTTCCTGATCTACGGCACGGCAGGTCTCGCCCTTCAGGACAACAAGCTGTCCGACGCGACCTCGTCCGACAGCAAGACCGCCGTGGGCTACACGGTCGGCGTCGGTGCAGAAGCCTTCGTCACCAGCAACGTCACGGCGCGCGTCGAATATCGCTACACCGATTTCGGCACGGACCGTTACAGCCTCGACTCCGGTTCGGTTTCGAAGGGCTTTGACGATCACAGCGTGAAGGTTGGTATCGGCGTAAAGTTCTAAGCCTTAACAAGCTAGAAGAAGAAGCCCGGATCTTGGTCCGGGCTTTTTTTGTTGGCGAAAGCTGAGGTCAGGCCGCCGATTTCATGGCTGCGTAGTCGCTGAAACGCTTGCTGAAGATGTCTGGCCACGAGGCGAGCTCCGGGCGTCCCTCGGCCCATTGTCCGTTAAAGCGCAGATCGAGGTAGCCGATCAGGGCGGCGAGCGCGAAATGCCCGCCATGCAGCTTCTTGCCGGTCTTCGGCAGATGCGTCTCCAGATAGTCGAGACCGCGCACAACCTTGTCCCACTGCCTGTCGATCCACGGCTGGTGGATCTTGTCCTCCGGCCGCATGCGCCGTTCGTAGACGATCACGAGCAGGCAGTCTGTAATGCCGTCGCACAGCGCCTCAAGCACCTCCGCCTCCGTCCGCTTGACGGGCTTCTTGGGGTAGAGCTTGCCGCCCGAGACCCGGTCCAGATAGTGCATGATCGCGACGCTGTCGTAGATGGAGGGTTCGTCTTTGCGGATCAGAACGGGGATCTTGCCGAGCGGGTTGCTGTCCAGAAGCTCCGGCGAACCGGCACTGGAATCGGTCTTCACGTCGGTCACCTCGATACCCAGGTGGCGGGCCGCCATCCGCACCTTTGCAGAGTAGGGGGAGGCGGGTGAATAAAGCAGTTTCATTATGTCTTCCTCATGCAGAATCTCAGCGAACCGGCGGCAGGGTTACCTGACCGGCTGAACAGCTATCCTTGTCGACCTCGGCGCACTCGCGGAAGTGCAGGTCTTTGGTCAGGCAGATCCGCACTTCGGCGAACTGGCGGCCCTTGCAGCTCGTCGACATCCCGGCGCGGGTGAGTCCGGCATTGGCGGCGATGAACGTGTCCTCGATCGCGTCCGGAGACAGCGTCATCGGCCCTTTGGTCTTTGTCAGCGAGTCCGGGATGGCGATCGTCTGGTATGCCTTGCGGACCAGCGCGAAGTAATCTTTCTGCCCAAGGCCGCTGCAGGTGCCGTGCTTGCGCCACTCGTTGCCGATCAGCCCCATGGACGGCATGATGTCGAACATCGGCCGCCCCAGTTCGGTCGGGACCCGCTTCGGTTCGCTGCTCGGACAGAAATCCGGATAGCCCTTTTCGTTCTGTGGCCAGAGGCCGTGCACGATGAAGCCGAAATCCTCGTCGGTGCCGCATTGCTGGCTGTTCTTGCCGTCATGCTGGCCGGCACAAAAGCTCGGCGACCAGGACAGCGCCAGGACGTAGAAGTCGAACTTGCCTGGCTGGTCCTGGCGGCGCTCCTGAGCCGCTGCCGCTGTCGCGAGACATGCCATGATCAATGCTGCCAGAACCCGTCTCATCGCACTGTCCCTCCGATGCGCCTGCACCATGGTCGGGAAGGCGGAGCCGGTCAAGATGGCACCGCCAATGGCCTAGGCGTCCTCGTCCGCGATGCTTTCGCCCGTCAGCCAGAACGCCCGGTGCGAAGCGAAACGATCCTGTGTCATGATGCCCTTGAGCACCGGCAGCAGCGTGTGCAACTCGGCCTTGAGGGTAAAGGGCGGATTGACGATGATCAGTCCGGAGCCGGACAGCCCGGTTTCCTCGCGGTCGCTTTTGACCGTCAGCTCGGCGCACAGCATTTTGGGGATCTGCAGCGCCTGCAGTTCCTCGTGGAAGGACTTGGGCGGCGCGCCCTTCTTGATCGGATACCAGAGGCAGTAGGTGCCGCCGGGAAACCGGCGATAGGCGGTAGCGAGCCCTGCGACCAGACGCGAATATTCCCCCTCGGCCTCGAAAGGCGGATCGACCAGCACGATTCCGCGCTTTTCTTTCGGCGGCAGATGCGCGCCGAGCGCCAGCCAGCCGTCGAGCTCCGTGGCGCGCACCTGAAAATCGCCCTCGAACAGCCGGTGGAGCCGGTTATAGTCGTCCGGGTGCAGTTCCATGGCAGACAGCCGGTCCTGCGGGCGAAACAGCATGCGGGCGAGCTTCGGCGAACCGGGGTAGAGCTTGATGCCGCCCTTGGGGTTCAGTTCGCGCACGGCATCGAGGTAGGGCGCCAGCAGTTCGGCCACCGGCCCCGGCAGATCCGCCTCGATCAGCCGGCCGATACCGTCTCGCCACTCGCCGGTCTTCTGCGCTTCCTCGGAGGTCAGATCGTAGAGCCCGATCCCCGCATGGGTGTCGAGCACCCGGAAGGCCTTGTCCTTGTTCTGCGCATAGCGGATCAGCCGCGCCAGGACGGCGTGTTTCAGGACGTCGGCAAAATTGCCGGCATGGTAGATGTGGCGATAGTTCATGTGCGCCCATGGCCCGGATGAATAAAATTGATGCGCTGCAAATGCCGCTTTTGGCGTGAGCCTGCTTGTCCTATAGAAAAGCCATGAACGTTGCGACCAAAATCACCGCCCCGTCCGCGATCGGGCACAATTCCGTCGGCCATACGGTCTGTCCCCACGACTGTCCCTCGGCTTGCGCGCTGGATGTGGACCTCAACGCCGACGGCCGCATCGGCCGCGTGCGCGGCTCGGCGGACAACACGTACACGGCGGGCGTCATCTGCGCCAAGGTGGCGCGCTACAGTGAGCGCATCTACCATCCCGACCGACTGATGACCCCCAGGCGCCGGGTTGGCGCAAAGGGCGACGGTGGCTGGCAGGAGGTTTCCTGGGAGGCGGCGCTCGACGAAATCGCCAACGCCTTTGTAAAAGCGGAAGCGCAGCACGGCTCGGAGGCCGTCTGGCCCTATTTCTATGCGGGCACCATGGGGCAGGTGCAGCGCGACTCGATCGAGCGCTTGCGGCACGCCAAGAAATACTCCGGCTTCTTCGGCACCATCTGCACCAACATGGCCTGGACCGGCTACGTGCTGGGCACCGGCGCGCTGCGGGGGCCCGACCCGCGCGAAATGGCGAAGTCGGACTGCGTGGTGATCTGGGGCACCAATGCGGTATCGACCCAGGTCAACGTGATGACCCACGCGATCAAGGCCCGCAAGGAGCGCGGCGCCAAGATCGTCGTCATCGACATCTACGACAATCCGACCATGAAGCAGGCGGATATGGCGCTCGTGCTGAAGCCCGGCACGGATGCGGCCCTTGCCTGCGCGGTCATGCATGTCGCCTTCCGCGACGGCTATGCCGACCGCGCCTACATGGAAAAATTTGCCGATGATCCGGCCGGGCTCGAGGCACATCTGAAGACAAGGACGCCTGAATGGGCTTCCGGCATCACCGGGCTTGCCGTCTCGGAAATCGAGGAATTCGCAAAACTCGTCGGGACGACGAAGAAGACCTTCTTCCGGTTGGGCTACGGCTTTGCCCGCCAGCGCAACGGCACGGTCGCCATGCATGCGGCATTGTCGGTCTCGACCGTGCTCGGCTCCTGGCAATACGAGGGCGGCGGCGCCTTCCACAACAATGGCGGTATCTATCGGCTCGACAAGTCGGAACTGATGGGGACTGCGTATGCGGATCCGGACATTCGGCAGCTCGACCAGTCGCAGATCGGCCGGGTGCTGACCGGCGATGCCGAGGCGCTGCGCCACGGTGGTCCCGTCACGGCGCTCCTGATCCAGAACACCAACCCGATGAACGTGGCGCCGGAACAGCGCCTCGTTCGGGAGGGCTTCCTGCGCGACGATCTGTTCGTCGCCGTCCACGAGCAATTCATGACGGATACGGCGCAGGTCGCCGATATCGTGCTGCCGGCGACCATGTTCCTCGAGCATGACGACCTCTACCGCGGCGGCGGCCACCAGCACATCCTGCTGGGGCCGAAGCTGGTCGAACCGCCCTCCACGGTGCGCACCAATCTCTTCGTCATCGAGGAACTGGCCAGGCGGCTTGGCGTCGATCATTTCGCAGGCTTCGGGCTGGATGAGCGCCAGCACATCGACACGATCCTGCAGGCGAGCGGCTGGGGCTCCTACGAGAGCTTGAAGGAAAACCGCTGGATCGACGCCCAGCCGGATTTCGAGACCGCGCACTATCTCAACGGTTTTGGCTATCCGGATGGCCGTTTCCGCTTCAGCCCGGATTGGGTAAACGGCCCGTCGCCGGACAAGCCGCCGAAGAACGTCGGTCCGCAGGGTCCCTACGCCCAGCTCCCGGCCTTCCCGGACCAGGTCGATGTCATCGAACTGGCCGATGAGGCACATCCCTTCCGGCTGGCAACCTCGCCCGCCCGCAGCTTCCTCAATTCCTCCTTCACCGAGACCAAGGGATCCGTCCAGCGCGAGGGGCGCCCTGAAGTGATGATCGAACCATCCGATGCTGCCCGGCTCGGCATCCTTGACGGCGACATCGTCCGACTTGGCAACGCACGAGGCGAGATCCGCCTGCATGCGAAACTGACGGCGGGTGCGCGCCCCGGCGTGCTGATTGCCGAGGGGCTCTGGCCCAACAGCAAGCACCTGGATGGCGAGGGTATCAACGTCCTGACCGGCGCCGACGCGGTCGCGCCCTATGGCGGGGCCGCCTTCCACGACAACAAGGTCTGGCTGCGCAAGGACATGGCATGACGGATCGGCGCCACCGGATGAGGATCGTCAAGGAGGACGTCCTTGCCGAAGGCTGGACGAAGCTCTCGAACTACGAGCTGGACTATACCGACCGGCATGGAGGCTCCCACCGCATCCACCGCGAGATCTACCATCGCGGCGAGGCGGCAGCGATCCTCCTCTACGACGCCGCGCGCGGCACCGTGGTACTGGTCAGGCAGTTTCGTCTTCCGGCCCATCTGAGCGGCAATCCGGGCTGGGTGGTGGAGGTGCCGGCCGGCGTGCTGGACGACGATCAACCGGAAGAGGCGATCCGCCGCGAGGCGATGGAAGAGACGGGCTACCGCCCCCGCGACGTACGTTTCCTGTTCAAGGCCCTGATGTCGCCCGGCTCGGTCACCGAGGTCATCCATTTTTTCTATGCGGGGGTCGACGCCAGCGACCGGCTCGAAGAGGGCGGTGGCCTTGCGGAGGAACACGAGGATATCGAGGTCATCGAGATCCCTCTAGATGATGCGCTGGCGATGATCGGCAACGGCGAAATCGTCGATGCGAAGACCATCATGCTGCTCCAGTGGGCCGCGCTGAACCGAGCCTCGCTCACGTCCGCGATTGGCTGACGCAGTCCGGAACAAGATCGCACGCAAGGCCGTTGGAAAGTTCCTCAACAACATAGGAACACTCCCCATGCCCACGATCACCACCCGCGACGGTACCCAACTCTATGTCAAGGATTGGGCCCCCACAGGCGGTCAAGGCGCCGGCACGGTCATCATGATGCACGGCTGGCCGCTGACCGCCGACACCTGGGACGATTTCGCCATGGTCGCCGCCGATGCGGGATACCGCGCCATCTCCTACGACCGCCGCGGCTTCGGTCGCTCCGACCAGCCCTGGCAGGGATATGACTACGACACGCTCGCCGATGACCTCGCGGATGTCATCGAGGCGACCGGCGCCGAAAACATCACCCTCATGGGCTTTTCCATGGGCGGCGGCGAAGTCGCCCGCTACATGTCGCGCCATGGCGGCAAGGGTGTGAAAAAGGCGGCACTGGTCGCCTCTGTCGTTCCCTACATGCTGCAGACGGCCGACAATCCGAAGGGCGTGCCGCAGTCGACCTTCGACGAAATGACCAAGGGCATGATCGAAGACCGCGCGCACTTCTTCAAGGGCTTCTTCAAAACCTTCTATGGCGTTGGAATGTTTACCGGTTCGGTCAGCGATGAGGTGCTCGACTGGTCCTTCCAGCAGACCATGATGGCGGGCCTCAAGCCAACGCTTGCCTGCGCCAAGGCATTTGCGACCACGGACTTCCGGCCGGACCTCACCAGCTTCAACGTGCCCACCCTGGTCATCCACGGCACGAGCGACGAGACGGTGCCGATCGACACGGCCGGCCGCGCCGCGGCAGCCGGTATTCGCGGCGCCCAGCTGATCGAATACGATGGCGGCCCGCACGGCTTGTTCGCATCCCACAAGGAGCGGCTGACGCAGGACCTGATGGCCTTCCTCAGATCCTGAGTTCTCTCGAACACGAAGGTCGCCCGGGTGGTAATTGGTGCCCGGGCGACTTGATGTTTTGCTCCGCCGAGTTCACATGGTTGTCACGAAGCAGGGCTATGCGCTGCCCCTTGTCAATCAATGCATGCGGTCAGGAGACAAGCCGATGTGGCTTAGCAATTTCACCCTCGTCTTGCCCAACGAGGTGGTGACGGGCGGTTCCGTCCGCATCGAAGACGGCCTGATTTCCGACATTCGCGCAGAGCCAGTCGCCAATGCGGCGCTCGATGGCGACGGCCGGCTTTTGATGCCGGGCTTTGTCGACCTGCACGGCGACATGATCGAGCGGGAGATCGCGCCGCGCCCCAACGCGCAGATGCCGATCGATTTCGGCATTCACGAACTCGACAAGAAGCTGGCGGCAGCCGGCGTAACGACAGCCTATGCGGCGGTGTCGTTTGCGACCGAGAGCGTCTACGGCCATGTCCGGTCGCTGGAAACCACCTCGGCTGTGATCGAGGGCATCAACCGGCTGCGTGACAGCCTGCTGGTCGATCACCGCGTGCATGCGCGCTACGAGATCACCAATATTGGCGCTGCACCGACCCTGGCACGACTTCTGGAGGCCGGCGAGATCGACATGGTGTCGTTGACCGACCACACGCCGGGGCAGGGCCAGTACAACAATATTGCCGCCTACATCGCCAGCATCTCCGAGCGCCGCGCCATCTCCGAGGACATGGCGGCCGAGATCGTCCAGAAGCGCATCGCCATGCGCGACAACCCGCAGATCGATGCCACATTGAAGGAGATCGTCGCCCTGACGCGCAAGCACGGTCTGTCGCTGGCCTCCCACGATGACGACAGCGCCGAAAAGGTCGCCGAGATGTTCGACCTCGGCGTCACCATCAGCGAATTCCCGGTGACGGCCCCGGCTGCCGAGGAAGCGCGTTGCCGTGGGTTGTGGACTTTGATGGGCGCCCCGAATGCGCTACGCGGCCAGTCCATGTCCGGCAATCTCAGCGCCCTCGACGCGGCGCGCGCCGGGCTCCTGAGCGTTATCGCGGCAGATTACCATCCGGCGGCCTTCGTACCCGGCGTCTTCAAGCTTGCCGAAGTGGTCGAGGGCGGTCTTCCGGCGGCTGTCGCCATGGCGACGTCGAACGCCGCTCGCGCTGCCGGGCTCGACGATCGAGGAGAAATCGCCATCGGCCAGCGTGCCGATATGGTGGTCGTGGAGAAGGGCGATGTACACCGCATCCGCGCCACCTTCCGCGGCGGCCAGTTCGTCTACAGCGACGGCACGTTGCACGCGCTGCAGGCGGCTGCTTGAGATCAGGCCAGTTGATCAGGCGATGACAACGACGCCTTCGGCCTTTGCGGCTGCCATGAGTCGCTTGTCCAAGGTCGCCAGTGATACCTGTCTCTCGATCGCGAGTGCCAAGTAGGCCGCGTCGTATGCTGTCAAATTGTGCCGCTCGGCAAGACTGAGGATGAGGCCGTCATCTGCAGGCACCGTGATGTTGATGCGGAGGCGGCGCAGGACCGCCATGCCCTCGAGGACGGTTTCGAAAGCGATGCGCTTGCGTCGGCGGGCCATCATCAGCACATTGCGGACTTCGTGCCAAAGAATGTCAGGAGACATCGCTTCATGTCGGTCCAGACGTTCAAATGAGATAGAAGCTATCGTAGAATCTTCGTCAGGTAGAACCCAGCTGCAGACGACAGAAGCGTCAACGACAAAGACGCCGCTCATCGCCTGCCAAAAGCTTTCCATTCGGCGATCTCTTCCTGCGTCACATTTGGCATCGTCTTTCGCAACGCGAGAATGTCTTCCATCACCTGCCGGCGCTCGCTATCCGGCTGCGCCACGGCAGCCAGCTTGGCGACCGAAACGCCGTTGCGCATCAGGATGATCTCCTGGCCGGCCTCGACCTGGGCCAGCAATTCGGAAAGGTCTGCGTCGCCGATATCAACCGTGATGGTCATGGCCGTGCTCCCTGGAACTTCAACCATGATGGCGGTCGGCGCGGGGATCGTCAATCTTGACGTCAGGTGGAGATCAGGATGTCCGGTTCGCAATGCGAGGATGCCGGATGCCGGACGGCCCGGCCGTTCTCCATCCGCACCAGACCTTCGGCCAGCAGCCTGAGCGCCTGCGGATAGAGCCGGTGTTCGACCGTCAGCACCCGCGCGGCAAGCGTCTCCGGCGTGTCGTCGGCCAGCACCGGCACGGCGCCCTGCGCGACGATCGGGCCTTCGTCCATGCCCTCGGTCACGAAATGCACTGTGCATCCGGCAATCGTCATGCCGGCGTCCAGCGCGCGCTGGTGGGTATGCAGACCGGGAAACAGCGGCAGCAGGGACGGGTGGATGTTGAGGATCCGGCCTTCATGGCGGCTGATGAAGTCGCCTGAAATGAGCCGCATGTAGCCCGCAAGGCAGATGATGTCGGGGCGGATCTCGTCGAGCGCGGCGAGAATGGCGGCTTCGTGCTCCGCTTTGGACGCAAAGTCTTTCCGTTCGAAGGCGAATACGGGGATGCCGCGTGCCTGCGCCTTGGCGATGCCGCCGGCCGAAGCCTTGTCGGAGATCACCGCGACGATTTCCGCCGGAAAATCCTGGGCGGCACAGGCGTCCGCCAGCGAAATCATATTGGAGCCGCCGCCGGAGATGAACACGGCGACGCGCTTGCGGACCGGGCCGGCTGCCGCCGTCATAGGCTGAGCGTGCCCTTGTAGGCGACGCCGGGGGCGCCGTCTGCCCGCTCGATCATGCGGCCGAGCGGCACGACGGTCTCGCCTTCGCCAGTCAGGATGTCGGCGACGGACTGGACGTTTTCGGGCGACACCACCAGGATCATGCCGATGCCGCAGTTGAAAGTGCGCAGCATTTCCTTCGCCTCGACGCCGCCGGTCTTGGCAAGCCAGGAGAATACGGGCCGCACGGGGATCGAGTCGAGATCGATCTCTGCTGCCAGGGTCTTCGGCAGCACGCGCGGGATGTTTTCGGGGAAGCCGCCGCCGGTGATGTGGGCGAGCGCTTTCAACGCGCCTGTGGTGCGGATCGCCTTCAGAAGCGGCTTCACGTAGATCCGCGTTGGGGTCAGCAAAGCTTCGCCGAGCGTCTTGCCGTCGAGGAAGGGGGCGGGCTCGTCCCAGCCGAGGCCGGACAGGCCGACGATCTTGCGCACCAGCGAGAAACCGTTGGAATGCACGCCTGAGGAAGTCAGGCCGAGAATGACGTCACCGCTGGCGATATCGCCGGAGGGCAGCAACTGGCCGCGCTCGGCGGCGCCGACCGCAAAACCGGCAAGATCGTAGTCGCCGTCGGAATACATGCCCGGCATTTCGGCGGTCTCGCCGCCGATCAGTGCGCAGCCCGCGTCACGGCAGCCGGCAGCGATTCCCTGCACGATGGCGGCGCCCTGGTCCGGGTCGAGCTTGCCGGTGGCGAAATAGTCGAGGAAGAGAAGCGGCTCTGCGCCCTGGACGACCAGGTCGTTGACGCACATGGCGACGAGGTCGATCCCGACCGTATCGTGGTGACCCGCATCGATGGCAATCTTCAGCTTGGTGCCGACGCCGTCATTGGCGGCCACCAGGATCGGATCGGTAAAGCCGGCTGCTCTCAGGTCGAACAGACCGCCAAAGCCGCCGATCTCGCCATCGGCTCCCGGACGGCGGGTGGAGCGGACCGCCGGCTTGATCTTCTCCACCATGAGGTTGCCCGCGTCGATATCGACGCCAGCATCGCTATAGGTGAGACCGTTCTTGCCCGGCTCGCTCATCCTCCACCTCCAGTGGGATCCAAGGGAAACAATAAGCTGCCGCAATTGCACGGCCTGTTGGCTTATGCAAGCGCCGCGGCGGCTTTTGAAGGCTTTTCACAACTCTGTTGCTTCCGGCAGGGTGCCTGCTTGACCTCGTCGTCGCCGCCGCTCATATGCCTGACTGCCGGAAAAACCCAGAGGATCGACCATGCCCTATCACGTCAGCGGCGCCAGCTTGAAGCGACACATTCTCTTCTGGGCGGGCGTGCTGCTCGTCTGCGTCCTGTTCCTTTGGTTCTTCCGCACCATCCTGCTTCCCTTCGTGGCGGGCATGGCGCTGGCCTATTTCCTCGATCCCATCGCCGACTGGTTGGAACGACGCGGGCTGAGCCGCATCATGGCGACGGTCGTCATCCTGGTCTGCTTCGTGCTGATCTTCGCCCTGTCGCTGATGCTGGTGATCCCGATCATCATCAACCAGTTCACGCAGTTTGCAGCCGCACTTCCCGGTTATATCTCGGAATTGCAGCGGATCATCTCCAGCCCGGAGACCTCATTCCTCCCGAGCTGGATCACCTCGCAGATCGAAACCATCAAGCAGAACTTCACCGAAGTTCTCGGTCAGGGCGCGGGCTTCATCGGCACCCTGTTTGCCCAGATATGGAACTCGGGCAAGGCGATCGTCGACGTCGTCTCGCTGCTGATCGTCACACCGGTGGTCGCATTTTACCTGCTTCTCGACTGGGACCGCATGGTCGCCAAGGTCGACAGCTGGATCCCGCGCGACCAGGTGACCATGGTCCGGGAACTGGCGCATGCCATGGACCAGTCGGTGGCCGGCTTTATCCGCGGCCAGGGCTCGCTCTGCCTTATCCTCGGCGTCTATTATGCTGTCGGCCTGTCGCTGGTCGGGCTCAATTTCGGCCTGCTGATCGGCTTCGTCAGCGGCATGATCAGCTTCATCCCCTATATCGGCTCCACCTTCGGCCTGATCCTCTCGGTCGGCATCGCCTTCGTGCAGTTCTGGCCCGACTATGGCTGGATCATCGCCGTCGGCTGCATCTTTGCCTCCGGACAATTCATCGAGGGAAACATCCTGCAGCCGAAGCTGGTCGGCCAGAGCGTCGGGCTGCATCCCGTCTGGCTGATGTTCGCGCTGTTTGCCTTCGGCGCCATGTTCGGCTTCGTCGGATTGCTGATCGCCGTACCGGCGGCTGCCGTCGTCGGCGTGCTTGTCCGCTACGCGCTGTCGCGGTATCTTGACAGCGACATCTATTACGGGCGTTCGGTGGATCTGCCCTGGGAGGAAACCGAAGCTCCCGTTCTCGAGCACGGTACCGCCACGCAGCTTGCGCCGCAGAAGGACAAATGAACCTGATGAATGAGCGCGAGCGGCACAGGACCGAGCAGCTGCCGCTGCAGTTTTCCCATGATCCCGCCAAGAGCCGAGACGACCTCCTGGTGTCCGAGCGGCTGGCGGCGGCCGTTGCCGTGGTCGACGACTGGCCGTCATGGCCTTCGCCGGTGATGATTCTGGCCGGGCCGGTTGGATCGGGAAAGTCGCATCTGGCGCATATCTGGCGCGAGCGGGCAGGCGCCACGGAAATCCATCCGATGTCGGGGTCCGACGCATCGGTGGCGGCCGCCTCCGGGCCGGTCCTGTTCGAGGATGCGGAACGCCGCGGCTTCGACGAGACCGAGCTGTTCCACGTCATCAACAGCGTTCGCGAGAATGGCCACACACTGCTGATGACGTCGCGTCTTTGGCCCGTATCCTGGCAGGTCGCGCTCCCCGATCTCAGGTCCCGCCTGAAGGCGGCGACCGTGGTCGAGATCGGCGAGCCCGACGACGATCTGCTGGCGCAGGTGATCGTCAAGCTGTTTTCCGACAGGCAGCTTTATATTGACGACAAACTTGTGCTCTACATCGTCAATCGCATGGAGCGCTCGCTCGGCACCGCGCAGGCGATCGTCGAGCGTCTCGACAGGCTGGCGCTTGCCCGCGGCACGCGCATCACCCGGAGTTTGGCAGCCGAGGTCCTGAGTGACGTCGGAAATGCCGGAACCGGCGATTGACTAAGACAGTTTCCTCGCCAAACTCGCGGTTTGGCGCCAACGGCTTGCGCTCGATGCCGCATAAGCAGAGGTGGACGACATGGATACGATGACGACGGAAGGGCAGCAGCCGGACCCGGTGGTTGCCGCGGGCGCCGAAGATCTGCTGACGAGCCCGGACCGTTTCATCAACCGGGAGTTCTCCTGGCTGCAGTTCAATCGTCGCGTCCTGGAAGAGACGTTGAACACGGCCCATCCGCTCTTGGAGCGGGTCCGCTTCCTGTCGATTTCCGCTACCAATCTGGACGAATTCTTCATGGTCCGCGTCGCCGGGCTGGAAGGGCAGGTCCGGCAGGGCATCGTCATCCGCAGCCCCGACGGCAAGACGCCGGCCGAGCAGCTGGACTTCATCCTGCAGGAGATCGACAATCTTCAGATGGAGCAGCAGGCCTCGCTCGCCGTGCTCCAGCAGTACCTCGCCCAGGAGGACATTCTGATTGTCCGCCCGGCTGCCCTGTCCGCCGAGGACCGCAACTGGCTGGCCGGCGCCTTCGAGGATGAACTGTTCCCCGTCCTGACGCCGCTTGCCATCGATCCGGCCCATCCGTTCCCGTTCATCCCGAACCTCGGCTTCTCCATGGGGCTGCAGCTTCACAGCAAGCACGGCAAGGAGCCGATGACCGGCCTGCTGCGTCTGCCGACGACGCTCGACCGGTTCGTCCGCCTGCCGGACGAGGGGACGACCATCCGCTACATCACCCTGGAGGATGTCGTCGGCATGTTCACCGACCGCCTCTTTCCCGGCTACGAGGTCAAGGGCGGCGGCACCTTCCGCATCATCCGCGACAGCGATATCGAGGTCGAGGAAGAGGCCGAAGACCTGGTGCGCTTCTTCGAGACGGCGCTGAAGCGCCGCCGCCGGGGCAAGGTGATCCGCATCGAGACCGATTCGGAAATGCCTGCGTCGCTGCGCAAGTTCGTGGTTCAGGAGCTTGGCGTGCCGGACAACCGCGTGGCGGTTCTGCCGGGTCTTTTGGCGCTCAACACGATGTCGGAGATCGCCAAGGCGCCGCGCAACGACCTGCGCTTCGAGAGCTACAATGCCCGATTTCCCGAACGGGTCCGGGAACATGCCGGCGACTGCCTCGCCGCCATCCGCGAAAAGGACATGGTGGTCCACCATCCGTACGAGAGCTTCGACGTGGTGGTGCAGTTCCTGCTTCAGGCGGCGCGCGACCCGGACGTCATCGCCATCAAGCAGACGCTCTATAGAACCTCCAACGACAGCCCCATCGTCCGAGCCCTGATCGACGCTGCCGACATGGGCAAGTCGGTCACCGCGCTCGTCGAGCTCAAGGCGCGTTTCGACGAGGAAGCCAACATCCGCTGGGCGCGCGACCTCGAGCGCGCCGGCGTCCAGGTCGTGTTCGGCTTCATCGAGCTGAAGACGCACGCCAAGATGTCGATGGTGGTGCGCCGCGAGGAGGGCAAGCTCAGGACCTACTGCCATCTGGGCACCGGCAACTACCATCCGATCACCGCCAAGATCTACACCGACCTGTCCTTCTTCACCTGCAATCCGAAGATCGCCCACGACATGGCGAACATCTTCAATTTCATCACCGGCTATGGCGAGCCGACGGAAAGCATGAAGCTGGCGGTATCGCCTTTCACGCTACGGCCGCGCATCCTGCGGCACATCGAGGAAGAGATCTGTCACGCGCAGAACGGCAAGCCGGCGGCGATCTGGATGAAGATGAACTCGCTCGTCGATCCGGAGATCATCGATGCGCTCTACCGTGCCAGCCGCGCCGGCGTGGATATCGATCTGGTCGTGCGCGGCATCTGCTGCCTGCGACCCCAGGTCCCGGGACTGTCGGGCAACATCAGGGTGAAATCGATCGTCGGCCGCTTCCTGGAACACAGCCGGATCTTCTGCTTCGGCAATGGCTACGGCCTGCCGTCCGACAAGGCGTTGCTCTATATCGGCTCGGCCGACATGATGCCGCGCAACCTCGACCGAAGGGTCGAAACATTGGTGCCACTGCTCAACCCGACGGTGCACGAACAGGTTCTGTCGCAAATCATGCTGGGCAACTTGATTGACAACCAGCAGAGCTACGAGATATTGGCCGACGGCACGTCAAGGCGCATGGAGGTGCGCAAGGGCGAAGAACCGTTCAACGCGCAGCATTACTTCATGACCAATCCAAGCCTTTCGGGGCGAGGCGAAGCCCTGAAGTCCAGCGCCCCGAAACTGATCGCCGGTGTCATGTCCGGACGCAAGAAATAGAACAAGCATGGTACGATCTGAAGCCCGGGGGCGACTTCCAGGAGTATCCCCTGTCTCCGTCATCGACATCGGTTCGAACTCCGTCCGCGTCGTCATCTACGAAGGCATGTCGCGTGCCCCGACCATCCTTTTCAACGAGAAGGTGCTGTGCGGCCTCGGCAAGGGCCTTGGCTCGAGCGGCCGCATGGACGAAGAGGCGGTCCAGCGCGCGCTGGCGGCGCTGAAACGGTTCCGCGCGCTCTCCACGCAGGCTCGCGCCGATAAGGTCTACGTCCTGGCGACTGCCGCCGCCCGCGAAGCCTCTAACGGACCGGAATTTGTGCGTCAGGCGGAGGAAATTCTCGGCCAGCCGATCCAGGTTCTGTCGGGCGAGGACGAGGCGCGCTATTCGGCGCTCGGCGTCATCAGTGGCTTCCACGACGTCGACGGCATTGCCGGCGATCTCGGCGGCGGCTCGCTGGAACTCATCGACATTAACGGCAAGGACTTCGGCCGCGGCATCACCCTGCCGCTCGGCGGGCTGCGCCTGTCGGAATCCTCGGGCAATTCGCTCGCCAAGGCGAGCAGCTTCGCCCGCAAGCAGGTCAATACCGCACGCTTCCTGAAGAAGGGCGAGGGACGAACCTTCTATGCGGTCGGCGGCACGTGGCGCAATATTGCCAAGCTGCACATGGAAATTACCAAATATCCCCTGCATATGATGCAGGGCTACGAGCTTCCCACCAACGACATGCAGCGGTTCCTCGAAGAGGTGATCGCCGCCAAGGACAGCAAGGATCCGGCCTGGCAGGCGGTCTCGAAGAGCCGTCGTGCGCTGCTTCCCTTCGGTGCCGTTGCCATGCAGGAAGTGCTCAGCGTCATGCAGCCGGCCAAGGTCGTGTTTTCGGCGCAGGGCGTGCGTGAAGGCTATCTCTATTCCCTTCTGCCGCAGGACGAGCAGGACAGCGATCCGCTCGTCGTTGCTGCCGACCAGCTTGCCATCCTGCGCGCCCGGTCGCCCGAGCATGCGCGGGAACTGGCCGAGTGGACCGGTCGCATGGTGCCCTTTTTCGGCATCGAGGAAACCGAAGAGGAAAGCCGCTACCGCGAGGCCGCCTGCCTTCTCGCCGATATCAGCTGGCGCGCCCACCCCGATTATCGCGGGGCCCAGGCGCTCAACGTCATCGCCCATTCCTCCTTCGTCGGCATCACCCATCCGGGGCGCGCCTACCTTGCACTGGCCAATTACTATCGCTTCGAGGGTCTGAACGACGACGGCGCCACGGGTCCGCTTGCCGGCATCGCTACCCAGCGCCTGCTCGAGCTCGCAAAGCTGCTCGGTGGTCTTCTGCGGGTCGTCTATCTGTTCTCGGCCTCGATGCCCGGCATCGTCAACACGCTGACCTTCCGCGCCTCCTCGCGACCCGATCTCGACCTGGAATTCGTCGTGCCGCATGCTTGCGCCGATTTCGCCGGCGAGCGACTGGAAGGCCGCCTGCAGCAGCTGGCCAAGCTGACCGGCCGCAAGCTGGCCTTCGTGTTCGAATAGCAGCCGGGGGCAGACGCCCGGCCGCTCGCTGCCCCCGCAATGCTCATCTCGAATGAGAGGTTGCCAAGAGCCCGGATCGGGCTCATCCTCATGCCGTTACGTATGCCGGTTGTTGGTGTTGGCTTCGAGGGGGCTCGAACATGGCAGTGGCAGGTGATGACGGTCCGCTGAAACAGGGCGGCAAGGCAGGTGGCGGACCACCGCCGGAAAACAACTTTCCCGAGAAGTATTTTTATGCCGGCGTTGCCGTCGGCCTGTTTCTCGTATTGCTGGGCACCGCGATCCTGCTCTTGGGAAAGAGCCAGGTTGCCTCGTCGCTGACCATCTGCGTCGGCTTCGGCCTCGTGCTTGCCGCGTTCGGCGCCAAGATTGCCGGCACCTGGGCCGGATGGTCGGTGACCGGCGCCGGCGCGATGGCCGTGCTCTTGTTTCTCGTTCTGCAGCAATACACGCCCAATGAGGAGCCCGCGGTGATGAAGGGCGAGATCAGCGGTGACTTTTCGCATGTCGCCGACATCCGCATCATCGACGAGGAACCTCTCTACATCTATCGCGATGCCTATGTGCGGCGCATCAAGTTCCTCGGCCTCGGCAAGTCGCTGAAGAGCCAGCAGATGCGCATGCAGGTCGATACGACCGAGAAGGAAGAGGGCAAGGAATACTTCGAGCTGATCGGAGACACCAAGGTAATCCGTGCGGCTTTCGACGACGGCAAACCGGTGCAGTGGCGGTTTGACTACAAGGCGCGGCAGGTCAAGAACGGTTCTGTCGTTCTGATGGCCGAGCAGGACATGCTGTCGCCGGGTGCAGGCATCGACGGCAGGGCGCGCGGCGCCTGGTGGGACCAGGCAGCCTACGCGCAGGACGCACCTGTCCCCGTATCGCCCGAGCGCATCCAGGCGGCGCTTGCAAGCCTGCGGGTCGACGATACCTTCGAGCGGCGCAACGCCCGCGATCTCCTGGTCTCCGCCGGAGAGGACGCCGTACCCATGATGATGTCCACTTTGCGCGCTTCGCCGGACGACTATCGCATCCGGTTGGGCGTGATCTATGCGCTTGCCGAGATGATCCGGTCCGACCCGAAGCGGGCGCCGGGCCTGTCGGCAAAGCTCACTGCGGAAGATTTCCCGATCCTCGTTCAGGCCGCATCCGACCCGGACAAGACCATCCGCTACCAGGCCGCGGATTTCCTCTACCGTCTGCAGGATCCGCGCGCCGTCCAGCCGAGCATCGATGCCGCCAGGGACGCCACCGACGAAAGCACCGCAAACAACCAGATCCTCATCCTGCGGCAGTCCGGCGTGGCGCTGCCGTCGCAGCAGAAGAGCGATATCGTCAAGCAGCTCAACGAGCCCTCGACCAACTTCAACAAGAGCTTCAAGGCGTCTCCCACGCTCAACAACATCCTGAAGTGGTGAACGCAAGCCACGACGCTGGCGGGAGCAAGATGGGACGGTGAATAAGGCGCCCGGTGTCGCTCGCGCTTTGTTTACCAATCCGAAACGCTGCGGTCAGGATCAGCCGATTGCACGGGCGCTCCCGGATTCCCATCTTGAGGATACGCCGGACGACAAAGCCCGGCCTGCGTAATTTCCAAAGGAATGACATCATGAAGAAGGTAATCGCAGCCGCCCTCCTGGCGGCGCTTGCCGGCGCACCCGCCGCATTCGCGATCGAACCGATCCCCGGCAGCATCACCTATGGCGGCCAGCCGCATACCCGCCTGCAGAAGGCGCCGGTGGGCAGCCAGGTCCAGCACCAGTTCTATAATGGTGGCTATGACTACCGCGAGACCTACCTGATCCAGCCGGACCGCAGCCTGAAGCTGGTCGATCGCCACATCGTCCAGGTCCCCGGCGACCGGTAACGGCGACCGCAAGTCCATAAAAAAGCCCCGGCTCGTGAACCGTCCAACCTATGGGTCGGTTCACTCGCACCGGGGCTTTTTCTTTGCAGGCGTCAAGCGATGCGATCGCTCACTTGGCGTTGAGGAACTCGCCGGCTTCGATCAGGCTGAACTCGTTGTTGTCGGCCTTGTCGACGGCGCGGCCGGCCGAGAACGGCAGGTTGTTGTCGTTGCCGATCACCAGATGCGTGTCGTCCACCCGGTCGACGTTCTCGATCGTCACGAACGGCATGTCGTAGACGCCGTCCTTGGAGCCGGCCTTCTTCTTTTTGTCCGGGTCCTGGATGTTCAGAAGGTCGATGTAACCGATCTTGCGCACCGACTTGCCGGCATTGGCGTCTTTGAACTCGATCTTGTAGACGCGCTTCAGTTCGGCCGGGGCCTCGAAGCAATCCGGCTTCGGCTGCTTGGCATCGGCGCATGCCTTGTCCTTGGTGCCGGCACCGTTGTCGCGCTCGATGACCAGGGCCGTGGTGCCGTCCAGCATGTTGAAGTCGCCGATCGAGGCGCCCTTGTCGGCGAACGGATAGAGCCAGGTGCGGCCGGTCCACGTCTTGCCGGCGACATCGAATTCGACGATGCGGATTGCGGTATGGCCGTCGACGGTCTCCACCTGGCCGTCTTCCTTGTAGAGCGGGCCTTCGAGAAGCGCATAGAGCTTGCTGCCGTCCTTCGACATGGCAAGCCCTTCAAAGCCGCCCGATCGCTTGAGGTTGAACACCGGGTTCTTGGCGGTCGGGTTGCCCGGCAGCTGGATCAGCGGATTGTCGGGAGACACGACAGGCTTGCCATCGACAGTCGTTGAAAACACGTCGGTGAGCTGTCCCTTTGCGTTCACCTTGATCAGGTAGGGGCCGAACTCCTCGCCGATCCAGAAGCCGTCGGCGACCGGCTGGATGGATTCGATGTCGAAATCCGAACCGGTCAGATAGCGCGTGGCGCTGCCTTCCATGACGATCGGGAAGGGTGCGATCTTGTTGGGGTCGGAGAGAAAGAGGTTGTTGACCACCTCGACCTTGTTGGCGGCCCAGTCGAACTTCAGCTGATGCAGGAAGAGCATCGCGTCGTTGGAATTGGCCTTGGAGCCGAAGCCGTTGTCGGAAAGCGTCCAGAACGTGCCGTCCGACATCGTCTTGATGCCCGAAAAACCCTGGATCGGCTGGCCGGCGAATGGCAACTTGATATCGGTGACGCGGGTGCCGTCCTTGCCGTCGACGGTGCCGAGCGCGTCGGTCCGCTTGCGGTCCGGCGTGGTGAACTTGCCGGATGTCTTCAGATGATCCGGCGCGTCGGCCGGTGCGGCGACGATGGTGTTGGCAGGCAGGATGGCCTGTCCGGCGAGCTTGGCGGGAAATACCTGGTCGTCGGCGAAGGCCGGCGCTGCGAAAAGCGCGGCAAGCGCGACGGAAGCGAAAAGTCTGGTCATGGGCCACCCATTGTTTGCGTGTCTGGAGACGCCAACCCGATAGGCGGCCCGCATGACGGCGACGTGATGGGTGCTTGAAGCTTCCGTGAACCTTTCTTGACCGGATTTTTACAAGCTAATGAAGGAGTTGGTCGCCCGGGCGGCGTCCCGGCCGCTGCGCATCAGCCTCAGCCAGCGTCCGGGCGTCATGCCGAAGGTCTGCTTGAAATGCCGGGTGAAATGGGCCTGGTCGGCAAACCCGGCATCGAACGCGGCTTCGGCCAGACTGACGCCGCCCGCCAGCGCGGCCTTGGCGCGGTCGAGCCGGCGCATCACGTGATAGCGATGCGGACTGGTGCCGAACAGCCGGCGGAACTGCCGCGCCGTCTGGTAACGATCAAGGCCGCTCACCGCTTCGAGCGCCTGCGACGTGACCGGTTGATGGCAGTGCTCGCGCAAATGGTCGCGGCAGCGTAGCATCGCCGCATGGTCAACCGGGCCGGATGGTGCCGGGCCGCCTGCGCTGTCGGAATGTCGTCGCAGTCCGGACGCCACCCGCAGCACGAGCTCGTCGAGCATCAGCGCTTCCGGCTGCCGGTCGAGATCGTCCAGCGCTTCGGCGAGGCAGAGACGCAGCATGGGGTCGGCAACCACGGGGTCGGGCACGAAGGGCAGCCCCCCTCGGCTTCCGTTCGCTTCCGCCAGCCGCTCCGGCGGCATGTAGAGCATGCGGTAGGTCAGCCCGTCCTCGGTGCCGGCGGCCCCGTCATGAACCTCGTCCGGATGCAGCACGATGACATTGCCCGGCAGGCTGGCGCGCTCGGCACCCCGGTAGCGGAACGTCTGGACGCCCGAAAGTGTCACCCCGATGGCATAGGTGTCGTGCCGATGCGGCTCGAACCCCTGTCCGCGGAAACGCGCCTCGATGCGCTCGATATTGCCGGCGGGCGTCGCCTGCAGGATGCCGTCTGCCGTGACCACCCCCGCGCACGGACGTTCAAGACCGACCGGTGCCGCATCGGCTAGGTCCGGTGGCTTCGCAGACCTTGCAATGGAGTTGTCCCGCATGTTCGATACCAAGATCGCTTTCGTCCTTCGCGATGACCTTGCCCCCTGGCAGGCCCTGAACGTGACCGCATTCCTGACGAGCGGCATCGTCGCCCAGGCGCCGGAGATCATCGGGCAAGCATACCGGGATGCCGCCGGCAATGTCTACAATCCGCTGACCATCCAGCCGATGGTGATCCTCTCGGCCGATCAGGATCTGCTGAGAACCATCCACAGGCGCGCGCTGGAGCGGCAGGTGATCTGCTCGGCCTATGTCGAGGAGATGTTCGCAACCGGCCATGACGCCGCCAATCGCGAGGTTTTTGCAAAGTTTGCGCCCGAGGACGCCAAACTGGTTGGCCTCGCGCTGCGCACCGACAAGAAGATCGTCGACAAGATCACCAAGGGCGCCAGGATGCATCCCTGATCTGGCCGCAGCCTTTCGCGCTTCAGGCTTCCAGCGCCAGCACGGCAAAGCTCGCCAGCCAGTGCTCGCCCATGTAGTCGCCCGCCACATGCGGCAGTGCGGTGTCGAGATGGGCGGCGGCCGCCGACAGGAGAATCGGCCGGCGCGCATCGGCCTCCGGCAGCGCCCCGGCGAGCGACCGCCAGCACCAGGCGCGCGACAGGTTGAGCCCATCCAGATGGGCAATCTTGCCGTCCGTCCGGTCTGAGACCGAGGCGGTCCTGAACAGCGTCGACGGCTGGCTCTCGGCAATCTGCGGCAGGAAGCGGTCGAACCACGGCAGGAAATCGCCGGCAGGCATCAGGCGGCGCATGCACTCCGCCTCGATCAGCGCGGATGAGAGGAAATCGTCCCCGGAGGGTTCGCCCCAGGCGGGGCAGTCGGCATCGGCTCCATACCAGAGCATTGCCGTTTGCCGCAGCAGGCCCAGCAGGCCATGGTCGCCGGTCGCTTCCGCGTAATCGGCTGCGAGCCGCAGGGCAAAGGCGGTGTTGTAGTGTGTGCCGACCCGCACCGGATAGGTGGCGATCGGCAGGAAGTCTTGGAACCGCTGGACAAACACCTGCGTCAGCGGCCGCAGGCGATCCGCCCACGAACCACCTTCGAGACCCTGAAGCTCGCAGGCGAGCTTCAGCAGCCAACCCCAGCCATAGGGCCGCTCAAACCCCTGTTCCAGCGGGTCGGCGAGCGTTGCACATTCTCCGGCCACTTTGTCCGGCACCAGCATCGTGTCGAGCAGGCTGCGGATGTCCGCGGCGGCCTCCATCTCCGGAAAACGCCGCAGCAGCCGGGCGAGCATCCAGTAACCGTGCACGCAGGAGTGCCAGTCGAAGCTGCCATGGAAGATCGGGTGGAGTGCGCTTGGCGCCTTCACACCGTCCGGCCCCGAAAGCACGATGCCCGGTTTGTAGGGGTATTCCCGTCTGACATGCCCGAGTGCGATGATGGCGAAGCGCTGGGCGGTCTCGGCTGTCAGGGCAGGGGTCATGGGAACTCGCGTTGTATTGAACCGGGGGCGAACGTCTCATCTGTGCGAGACTATCAGATCGGAGCTGCGATGATGAATGCCATCCCATTGAGAACCCCGTCCGATGAAGCCGGCCCGGCGCTGGATGCCCTGGCAGACGCGCGCGGCGCGAGCGCCGAGACCGAGGCGGACCGCATCTTGCAGGACGCGCTTGAAGCTAGTTGAACTAAGCTTCCGTTGCGTCGTATGACACGTCAGATCTGGGGGCGGCGCTGCCTTGCGCCGGCTGGGAGAGAAATATCCCGAGCTTTCGGAAATCGATTGTTCTCGTGACCAGACGCCGGCCTGGACCGACGACGAGACATAACCGCCCTTGATACGAACGTCATCTCTGCAATATCGAAAAAAGTGCTGGTCACCGGCAGCCGTAGGGATTCCGCCATCCCGCAACTTTACGGCACGACTGTCCGCACCCGGAACACCGGCCCGTCCGAAGCGGCCGGCGTGCCGGTCGTCAAGCCGTGGATGCAGCGGCGGCAGTGTCGGTCAGCTCGACCGCTTCCACCTTCTTGTTGACGAAGCGCAGCGCCACGCCGCCCTCGATCAGCTTGAGGGCCGTATCGCCGAAGAGGTCGCGGCGCCAGCCGGACAGCGCGCCGACCGTGGCCTTGTGTCCTTCAGCCGCGATCCTTTCGAGATCGTCGGTATTGGCAATCACCTTGGCGGCGACGCCTTCCTTGTCGGAAATCAGCTTCAGCAGCACCTTGAGCAGTTCGACGGCGGCAGCGGTGCCTTCCGGCACGTGCACATGCTTTGGCGGTTGGGGCATTTCGCTCTTCGGCAGCGACACCGCCGCGTTGACGGCCTCGACGATCGCCGCACCGGAGGAGGAACGCTCCCAGCCTTTGGGAACGGTTCTCAAGCGCGACAGGGCTTCTGTATCCTTGGGCTGCTGCTGGGCAATCTCATAGATGGCGTCGTCCTTCAGGACCCGCGAGCGCGGCACGTTGCGGCTGCGCGCCTCGCGTTCCCGCCAGGCGGCGATCGTCTTCAGCACAGCCAGTTCCTGCGGCTTGCGCAGGCGCGACTTCAGCCGCAGCCAAGCGTCGTCCGGATGCAGGTCGTAGGTCTGCGGCGATTCCAGCACCGCCATTTCCTCGGTCAGCCACAGCGCCCGGCCTTCGCGCTCCAGCTGTTCCTTGAGAAACAGATAGACGTCGCGCAGGTGGGTGACATCGGCCAGCGCGTATTCGAGCTGCTTGTCCGAGAGCGGCCGGCGGCTCCAGTCCGTAAAGCGCGAGGATTTGTCCAGCGGGACGTTCTTGATGCGGCTCACGAGCTGGTCGTAGGAAACGGAATCGCCGAACCCGCAGACCATCGCCGCGACCTGCGTGTCGAAGATCGGATGCGGGATGAGCCCGCCGAGGTGGTGGATGATTTCGATGTCCTGGCGCGCTGCGTGGAACACCTTGGTCACGGCGGTATTCGCCATCAGATCGAAGAAGGGCTTGAGGTCGAGCCCCTTGGCCAGCGGGTCCACCAGAACTTCGACCGTCGGGCTCGCCATCTGGATCAGGCAGAGCTGCGGCCAGAATGTCGTTTCCCGGAGAAACTCCGTGTCGATGGTAATGAAGTCCGATTGAGCCAGCTTGGCGCAGGCCTCCTCAAGTGCGGCGTTCGTTTCGATCATCGTTTCATTCGCGTGAAGGTCTTCAGCCTTCCTTTCCCGTCCGGCCACAGATGTCAAGCCGAGCAGGGGGTGAAAGCCTTAAACCTGCTCATCTTTCCCGCTCGGATCGGCCAACCGGTTGAAATAGGCGGATGTGCGCAGCAGCGAACGAAAGCGCCAGCGGCGCTGCGACAGCGGTACGGGCGCCCGTGCCTGCATGCGCCGCAGCGTGAAGATCATGAAGCCGGCGAAGATGAACGAGGTGTAGAGGAAGAACGCCCGCGGCCCGAAATATTGCAGCAGCACCGAGGCGAGCAGCGGCCCGATCGTGGCGCCGACCGACCAGAAGAACAAGAGGCCGGCCGAAACCAGCGCATGCTCTCCCTCCTTGGCGAAGTCGTTGGCATGCGCCGAGCAGAGCGAGTAGAGCGGCATCGAGAACGCGCCGAACAGGAAGACGCTGACGATATTGGCGAGCTCACTGCTGCCGGCTCCGAAGGACAGATAAGCGCCGGTTACGATCGAACCCGCGGTTGCCCAGAGGATGACACGGCGCCGGTCGAGCCTGTCGGAATACATGCCGAGCGGATATTGCAGCACCACCCCGCCGATGATGCCGGCGCTCATGAAGGTCGCGATCGAGGTGATGCTCATGCCAAGTTCCTTGGCGTAGATCGGACCGATATTGCGGAACGCCGCCATGCTGAGGCCGACGGCAACGACGCCGACGACCGACAGCGGCGAGATGCGCCACACGGCCTTGAGGTCGAAGGCGATCGACTCCGGCGGCTTCGGGCTCGACTTGTCGGCGACCGAGATCGGCACCAGAGACAGCGTCAGAGCGATGGCGATGATGTTGAAGGCGATCGGCCCTTCGATCCCGACCGTCGGGATGATGTACTGGGCGATCGTGACCGAGCCGAGATCGACGAAGCGGTAGATGGAGAGCGTGCGGGCGCGGTTGGCGTTGGTGACCTTGGCGTTGATCCAGCTCTCGACCGTGGCAAACAGGCTCGCGACGGCGATGCCGATCACGAAGCGCATGACGAACCAGAAGGTCGGCTCGACGATCATCGACAGGCCGATCGAGGCCGACGCGCTGACCGCTGCCATCGCCGAAAACGTCCTGATGTGGCCGATCCGCCGCAGCAGCCGCGTTACGTAGATGCAGCCGATGGCAAAACCGATGCTGTAGCCGGCGCCGATCATGCCGATGACCGATGGCGAGAAGCCCTCGGCCGAACCGCGCAGAGCGATATAGGTGCCCTGAAGGCCGTTGCCACCGATCAGGATGCCGGCGGTGACGAGGAGGGGGATAAGGGGACGGATGGCGGACATGACATGCTTTGCGCGGGGATTGCCGGGCCGGAAGGCGTTTGTCCACAAAGACAGATTCACGGCGGCTTGTCTCGCTGCAATACACGCTGGCGCGAACGAAATGTCGCCCGGATACGGTCGGCCCGGTCTCTAGAAGAACGGCCGTCCTGCCACGGCCTGCGCAAACGTCGCCGCAACCACCGCTACGCTCAAGGTGCCGGCGGCGACCAGTCCGGCCGCCACAAGCCGCGGTGCCAGCAGGTCGAGGACAAGTCCGGCAATCGGCAGGGTCTGCATGATGTGCGTCGCGAAGAAATGCGGCACCCTGAGATCCCCGCCACTGCGCGACCAGCCGAGCAGGAAAAGCCCGCTGGCATCGGTCGGGATGCCGCCGACCCAGTGGCCGGGCCCGGCAATCCGGCCGCTTCCCAGCGCAAGCGCCGTGACGAGTGTTAACAGGCTCCCGAGGATAAGGCCAAAGGCGCCGCCAAGTCGCAGTCCGGTCGGCGCATCGGGTGCCGGCCGGAAGAGAAGGAAGAGTCCGATGGCAAGGACCGACAGGACCAGAAACACCGCGGCGATGCCCATCAAGCCGTAGGCAAGCGCCTCGATCGGTGTCTCGCCGTTGAAGTGCGAGGCGCGTCCGCGGGCCGCCTGCAGCGTGATGTAGAGAACTTCGCCGCTGGCGGTGACGCAGCCGACGAGGCAGGCAAGCCAGACGCCCCATCCCTCGCGCACGGTGGTTTCGATCAGCGGCAGCAGCAAGAGAACCGTGCCCAGCATCACCGTCAGGGACGTCTGGAACTTCAGCGGCTTGCTCCAGACGGTGATGCCGTTGAGCAGCCGGTCGTCGAACATCAGTGCAACGAGGCTCGGCAAGGCCAGTGCCACCTGCAGGCCGATCGCCACGATCAGCAGGCGCCCGGCACTCGAAAGGCCTGCGGAACCGGTGACGCCTTGGCCGCGCATGAGGGTCGTCGATCCATCAAACAGCACATTCATGGCTCAGGCCTTTCTGGCGGACAGCGCCATCTCGGTGGCGCGGGTGAGGTAGAAGA
Source organism: Hyphomicrobiales bacterium (assembly GCA_900469345.1). GTDB lineage: Bacteria > Pseudomonadota > Alphaproteobacteria > Rhizobiales > Rhizobiaceae > Neorhizobium. The sequence goes on from UBWZ01000010.1 coordinate 130,384, forward strand.
GGAGAAGGCCGAAAGGCCCGAACAGGAAGGTGGCGGCAAGGATCGGGGCCTGCAGCAGGCGGTGATAGCCCCGCTTGTCGGCTTCGACGGCGATCCAGATGCCGACGAAGAGATCGAAGGCAAGATAGTGGATCCATCCGGCGACCAGCCCCGCATCGCTCATGAAGATCGCCCGCACCTGCGCGATCGACCCGAAGCCGGCGCCTTCGATGCGAAAGAAGTAGACGAAGATCAGCACGGTATAGGTCAGGGCCAGCCCGAAGATCAGCCCGAAGCGCAGGACGCCGATCAGCCTGCGCCAGCGCGGCAAGAAAACCAGGAGCAGCCAGCCGCCGAGGGCAGCGGTGTTGGCAAGCGAAAACAGGTTGGCAAAAGTCATGACCGCTCCAAGTTGGCAGTGTCAAGATTACAATCGGCAATCAAGTTGTCGCTGTCAAGATTGGATTTTGACAGCGAGCCATGGCTCGCGCTAAGGGAGGATATGGCCCGGCAGAAAACCTATCATCACGGCGACCTGAGACAGGCTCTTCTGCAGGCGGGCTTGGCGATGCTGGAGGAGGTCGGCCTCGAGGCAATGTCGCTGCGCAAGATCGCCGCGCGGGTCGGAGTGTCGCATGCCGCACCCGAACATCATTTCCCGACGCTGAAGCATTTGCTGAACGCCATGGCCTGCGAAGGGTTCGGCCTCTTTGCAGCAACGATGCGCGCCGAGATGGCGCATGCGGAGCCTGCCGCCGCGCCGCAGATGCGCGCCGCGTCCAAGGGGTATCTCGCCTTCGCGACCGGGCACCCGCATCTGTTCCGGCTGATGTTCAACGCCAATCTGCTGGATTGGTCCGATCCGGCACTCGAAGAGGCAGGGAGCCTCGGGCTTGCCGTGCTGCGCGAAATCTGCTGGCCGGTCGCCATCAGGCTTGGCCTCGATACGGAAGAGGGGCGCGCCTCCGTCGAACAGCTGGTCTGGTCGCAGATCCATGGCCATGCGCACCTTGCCATTGACCACAAGCTGCCGCTGATCGATGCGCCGGCCGGCCTGCCGCCGGTGCTGGTGTCGAGCCCGGGGCTCGATCTTGCTGCCATCCTCCTGCCCGACTGAGCGTCTTTGATCACCCGTCCCGGAAAGCGGGGCGCAGCGCCGGATGCACACTCGCCTTGACAAATCGGGTTCGTCATGCGCTTGTCGCGCCGATTTTCCATGCGACCGGAAGGCAGCGTTTCGCGCGCCGAAAGCGGTCATGCGCATCAGTCCAGGATAAAGAAATGCATCGTTACCGCAGCCACACCTGTGCCGCTCTCCGCAAGTCGGATGTCGGCTCCCAAGTCCGCATCTCCGGCTGGGTTCACCGTGTCCGCGATCATGGCGGCGTCCTCTTCATCGACCTGCGCGACCATTACGGCATGACCCAGGTCGTCGCCGATCCGGACAGCCCGGCCTTCAAGCTGGCCGAAGCCGTGCGCGGCGAGTGGGTCATCCGCATCGACGGCACCGTCAAGGCCCGCTCGGAAGAGACCGTCAACAAGACCATGGCGACCGGCGAAATCGAGCTCTACGCCCAGGAAATCGAGATCCTGTCGGAAGCCAGGGAACTGCCGCTGCCGGTGTTCGGCGAGCCCGACTATCCGGAAGACATCCGGCTCAAGTACCGCTTTCTCGACCTGCGCCGCGACACGCTGCACAAGAACATCGTCAAGCGCAGCCAGATCATTTCCGATATCCGCAACCGGATGACACAGGCGGGCTTCGGCGAATACACGACGCCGATCCTGACCGCCTCGTCGCCCGAAGGCGCACGCGACTTCCTGGTGCCGTCGCGCATCCATCCCGGCACCTTCTTCGCGCTGCCGCAGGCGCCGCAGCAGTACAAGCAGCTGCTGATGGTCGCCGGCTTCGACCGCTACTTCCAGATCGCGCCGTGCTTCCGCGACGAAGACCCGCGCGCCGATCGCCTGCCGGGCGAATTCTACCAGCTCGACCTGGAAATGAGCTTCGTCACGCAGGAAGACGTCTGGGACACGATGGCCCCGATCATGACGTCCGTTTTCGAAACCTTCGCCGAAGGCAAGCCGGTCACCAAGGACTGGCCGCGCATCCCCTATGACGAGGCGATCCGCAAGTATGGTTCCGACAAGCCGGACCTGCGCAACCCGATCGAGATGCAGGCCGTCACCGAGCACTTTGCCGGCTCCGGCTTTAAAGTGTTCGCCGGCATGATCGCCTCGAACCCGAAGGTCGAGGTCTGGGCGATCCCCGCCAAGACCGGCGGTTCGCGCGCCTTCTGCGACCGCATGAACGCCTGGGCGCAAGGTCTCGGCCAGCCGGGCCTCGGCTACATCTTCTGGAAGGAAGAAGACGGCAAGGTCGTCGGCTCGGGCCCGCTCGCCAAGAACATCGGCGAAGAGCGCACCGAAGCGCTGCGCGTCCAGCTCGGCCTGGAAGCGGGCGACGCGAGCTTCTTCGTCGCCGGCGAACCGGCAAAGTTCTATAAGTTTGCAGGCGAAGCCCGCACCAAGGCCGGTGAGGACCTCGACCTTGTCGATCGTGACCGGTTCGAACTGTGCTGGATCATTGACTTCCCGTTCTACGAATGGAGCGACGAGGACAAGAAGGTCGACTTCGCCCACAACCCCTTCTCGATGCCGCAGGGTGGCCTCGAGGCGTTGAAGACCCAGGATCCGCTGTCGCTCAAGGCCTATCAGTACGACGCCGTCTGCAACGGCTTCGAGATTGCCTCGGGCTCGATCCGGAACCAGTCGCCGGAAGCCATGGTCAAGGCTTTCGAACTGGTGGGCTTGAGCCAGACGGACGTCGAGGAGCGCTTCGGCGGCATGTACCGCGCCTTCCAATACGGTGCGCCTCCGCATGGCGGCTGCGCCTTCGGCATCGACCGCGTCGTCATGCTGCTGCTCGGCGCCAGGAACCTGCGCGAAATCACGCTGTTCCCGATGAACCAGCAGGCCCAGGATCTGCTGATGAACGCGCCGTCGCCAGCAAGCCCGAAGCAGCTGATGGAACTGTCGCTGCGCGTCATGCCGCAGCAGAAGAAGGACTGACGGTCGCTCCATCCCTCACACACGAAAAGCCCGGTTCTGCCGGGCTTTTTTATGTGTTGCGCAAGCGTGTAAGCCGACGACTGCTCATCGCAGTAATTGCAACCAAAAATTGATTACAGTTGGTTGACTAACGGTTGAGTTGATCATAGATTCTCCAAATGGTTGCGTCATAGGGGGCTGATATGCGGAACTTATTGTTCACTCTTGCGATGTTGCAGTGCGCGCCAGCGTTGGCGGCGGGGGCAATTGATTGTAATGTGCCGCCCCCGGATCGTGTCCGCGACAATGCGCTTTACTTTTACGATTCCACTGCGCCACGGGGATGGAAGCTCGTCCGAAATCTTGGGCCTGTTAAAATGCCAGTGAATGATGTCCTGCTCGCTTACGGTATTGCCGATGGCAGGAGCAACAGCGGCATGACGCTGTTTAAAATTACTGATTCCAGGTCGAACGCGAACTGGCAGGATCATCAGGTGCAACTCACCCGCAACATTACGGAGCGCTACGATCGCAGGGGACAGAGGCACTTAATTAAGGCAGCAAGAGAAGTGGTCGATGCGGAAGTCTACCAGGATATCCACATGAATCCAAACCGCGACATCAATCGAGCTTTGCGTAGATTTCACGGCGAGTACGCCTACGCCAACGGGGCTAATCGCGACACTTTTGATCTGCCACGTCGAGACGCTTTTTTGTTTGAGCAGCTTAAAACCGTTGATAGGCCAAAGTCGCTGTTGTCGTATATTTTCGGCGCAAGTGCGATCGGCGGACTCCGTAGTGATGAGGGCACTCTCTCGCTCAGAGCCAAGCTGAAATATTATAGCAAGATTGCGGCCAACAGCGGGTCCGTCATCTGCTTCACATTCTCCCTTGACAACAATGCTGAGCAAACGCGTGTTACCGCGGTGGATTTTGACTACGTCGACCAGATGGTGGATCCAGAAAACCGGCCGGCTGCTAGGCACAACGAATGGACAATTCGCTGGAAGCAATCTGACGCTGAAGCAGACTACAACTGAGATGCCTCAATCCTCAGATAAATCTCTCAAGCTTCTATGGTCTGACTTGATCAATAGATTTGGCAATTTGGTAAACGACCTCCACGTTCCACATCAATTGATGAGGGCAAAGGCTTTCGATAATCTCGTCAACGCGTTCACAATTTTAACGATCGGCAGCTTGGTGATAACAATTGGCCGCTGGTCGGTCGCCTCAGGACCATTGGAAATCAGTGCAAATCTGATTGCGACTGCCAGTTGCTACATCATCATGGGGGTGGTTGGAGTAATTACTGTCATAGCCAGCCCCGGCGCCAATTTGAAGGAGGACGCAGCGAAGCTGATTGCTTTGCTGTATTTCTTGTTTCTTCTCACAATTCTCATCTACGCTCTTTCAACGACGACCGTCTTCCATGTTATCGGCCAAACGCCAGTGAGTGCTTTGCGCAACGATATGGACCCTCTGTCTGTCAGACTGGTCATTTGTGCTGCTGCGTCTGCGATCGCGATTTTCGTATTCGCTCGCAGAACTCGCCTGTTTGATCCCAGGTCTTGGGAAATGGCGCCTAACAAGGCAGTTTGGATGGTTGTGTATTGGGTAGTGACGTCACTTGCTGCCACGGCGGCGATTTCGCTGCCGGACGGCGTCTGAGTTACTGTCACGGCGAATGCGCGTTAGCGCGGGACGTGTGTCCTCGAGATGAATGATAATCCGATCGGCGCCCGAGCGCATTCGGCCGTCCCAGCACGCCTATGTGGAGAGTGGCCGCCGGCCATGGAGCCGTTCCCGCTCCATCGCATCGCAGGCAGCGGCGGAACCTAATCCGCGTGCAGGTGTTGTCACGGCACCAATGCACAAGGAGAGCAATATGCGCAGGATCGTAACAGCCGCTTCGGTGGCGTTTCTTGCCTTCACCGGCGCCGCCATGGCGCAGAGCACCGTCATCGTCCAGGAGCCCGCACCGGCGCCTGTCGTCACTCAGCGCACCGTCGTCATGCCAGGCGCGGTTCGCACCTACGTGATGGAACAGCAGGTTCCATCGGTCGCCTATGAAGGCGACGTGGTGGTCGGTTCGACGCTTCCCGATACGGTCGAAGTCCACACCGTCGAAGGCTACAACGACTACGCCTACACGGTTGTCAACAAGCGTCGCGTCATCATCGATCCGCAGACCCGCGCGGTCGTGCAGGTTCTCGACTAAGTTCAAGTCGATCGATGTCTGAACGAAAGCCCCGCTCGCCCGAGCGGGGCTTTTGCATTTGCGCACTTGCCGCAACCCGCTCCTGCGGGTATGAGCAGCCTATCGCAAGGACTCGGGTGTAACTCCCGGGTGGCTCTTCCGGCCGCCGATCCGCCGGACAACACAAAGCATCCGCCATTCCCAAGCTGGAACCTTCCCGGCGGTGCATTCCTTTGTGCGAAAAATCAACATGTTCAACCTATCCCAGTACCGCCGCGAGTGGTTCTCAAACCCGCGTGCCGACATCCTCTCGGGCATCGTCGTCAGCCTTGCCCTGATCCCCGAAGCCGTCGGCTTCTCCATCATCGCCGGGGTCGACCCCAAGGTCGGCCTGTTTGCATCGGTGGCGATCGCCTGCGTCACCGCCATCACCGGCGGTCGCCCAGCAATGATCTCCGCCGCGACGGCCGCCACGGCCGTCCTGATGGCGCCCCTGGTGCGCGATCATGGCATCCAGTATCTCTTCGCCGCCACCATCCTGATGGGGCTGCTGCAGATCCTTGCCGGCGTTTTCAAGCTCGGACGCGTCATGCGTTTCGTCTCGCGCTCGGTGATGACCGGTTTCGTCAATGCCCTGGCGATCCTGATCTTTGTGGCGCAGATCCCGCAGCTTATCAATGTCCCCGTGGCGACCTATTGGCTTATCGGGCTCGGACTTGCGGTGATGTATCTCTTCCCGCGCCTCACCAAGGCGGTTCCGTCGCCGCTGGTGGCAATCGTCGTCCTGACCGGACTGACCTTCACCTTCGGCATCGGCGTAAGCACCGTCGCCGATCTTGGCGAGATGCCGACAGCGCTGCCGCTCCTCTCGCTGCCGTCGGTGCCGCTGACCTTCGAAACGCTGCGCATCATCTTTCCCTATTCGCTCGCGCTCGCAGCGGTTGGGCTTCTCGAATCGCTGCTGACGGCCAAGATCGTCGACGAGATGACGGACACCACCAGCAACAAGAGCCAGGAATGCGTCGGGCAGGGGACGGGCAACATTGTCGCCGGCCTGTTCGGCGGCATGGGCGGCTGCGCGATGATCGGGCAGTCGGTGATCAATGTCTCGTCGGGTGGTCGCGGCCGTCTGTCGACCTTCGTTGCCGGCGCCTTCCTGCTGGTCCTGCTGCTCGTGCTCGACGACCTGCTGCGGGTCGTACCGGTCGCCGCCCTTGTCGCCATCATGATTATGGTCTCGATCAACACCTTTTCCTGGAAGTCGCTGGGCGAGCTGCGGCACAATCCCGGCACGTCTTCCATCGTCATGCTGGCGACGGTTGCGACCGTGCTCGCCACCCAGGATCTGTCCAAGGGGGTGCTTGTCGGCGTGCTGCTGTCAGGCGTCTTCTTTGCCGGCAAGGTGGCAAGGATGTTCAGTGTCTCGTCGCGGCTGTCGCCGGACGGACAGACCCGCTCCTATGACGTCACGGGGCAGATCTTCTTTGCCTCGGCCGACAGCCTGGTCGACGCATTCGACTTTACCGAAGCGGTGCCGCACGTCGTCATCCATGTCGGTGATGCCCATCTCTGGGATATCTCGGCGATCGGCGCGCTCGACCGGATCGTCCTGAAGTTCCGCCAGCAGGGTGTCGATGTGACGGTTGACGGTGCCAACCAGGCAAGCGCCAGCATGATCGACCGCTATGCCCTGCACAACAAGGAGCATGCGACCTTCAGCGCGGCGGCCCACTGAAAAGCCCGAACAAAAAAAGCCCCGGATGTCTGGTCCGGGGCTTTGTTGTCTCCGGCGAAAGGTCTCAGTCGTTTGCCGAGACCTTGACGCCCAGCACCTTGGGCAGCGTGTTCGGAGCGCCCATGGCGGCGCCCATGATCATCGGGAAGGGAACCGGGTTGGCCGGCACTGCGTCGAAGGTCAGGCTGCCCGGCTTGTCCAGGAAGGTGTTGACGGCGCTGCTCAGCATGTTCTGCAGCTCCGGAATATTGTATTGCGACAGCATCAGCGGCGTCATTGCCTTGACCATCTGGGCCATCTGCTCGCCGGAAGCGCCCTGCTTCTTGCCGGCATAGTCGAGGGCGCGCTTGGTGACGCCGTCGTCCTCGAAACGGATCTGGGCGCTGTTGAACGTCAGTCTCTGCAACAGGCCGAGCATGGCGAGATTGGCTGCCTGCTGTGCCTCCTCTTTGTCGGGATTGGATTCCATCGCCTTCGCAGTTTCCTGGGCGGAACGAATGAAATCAAGCGTGTAGCCAGAGAAGCTGACGGCAAGATTCAGGCGCCCGACCTTGTCGAAATCCAGCGCATATTCCTTGATGTCCATCGTCCCGTCATTTTGCGTCCAGCTGCCCGACACGGTCACCATGCCGTTGAGCGAGGTGAGCCCGAGATCGGTGATCGCTTCGCGGCTCTGCGGATCCTCGACGACGCTGAGGTCGGCCTTCAGGCCCTTCATGTTGAGATCGAAGTCGATGCCGGAGCTGTCTTCGGAAAGCGCCGTGGTGACGTTGGTTTCGCCGACCGCAAAGATGGTCTTGCCGTCGACCACGACGGACATCGGCCCGGCATGCGCTTCATCGTAGAGAAGCAGCGAGTCGAAGCCGCCGGTCGAGGCGTCTGCCGGTACCGACACGCCGCTCATGGTGATGTCCGAGGCAGACAGCGTGCTGCCTTCCTTTGTCATGCTGACATTCGGAAACACGACCTTGTCGATCGAATAGGCGCCGGCGGTTTCTGCGACGCCCTGCAGGGTCACGGTGCCGATTTCAAGGCCCTTTACGGTGCCGCTGGGGCTGAAGGTCGTGCCCTCGAGCTTCACGTCGCCGCCGTTGACGGTCACCGATTGTGCGTCCAGCTTGCCGCCCTGGATTGCCAGCGCCTTGTTGATCTTGGCCAGAAGATCGTTACCGTCCAGCGCGAAGGCCGGGCTGGCCAGGATCGAGAGCGCGACGCCGGCGAGAAGCGGGCGCGCCTTGAGGGCGAAATGCATAGTAGTCCTCCTGGCGGGCGTGCCTGGCCCGCGGTTTCGTCTTCCGCCAAACTTATAGACGGCGATGCGCAAAGGTCCATCGTCTTGTGACAAACTTCCGCGTCATCGATATCCGCGCAATTTCGCTGTGGAAGCCGGTGAAAACATGGCCGCTGCAGGCGTCATCCACAGGGGGATACGCTGCGTTTCTTGCCGAGAATCAGGCTTTCCGATAGTCAAGCGCCATGGGCAAAAATCTGACACCTCCCTCCGACGGTGACGGCGGCGACAATATCATCCCGGTTGACCTCAAGGCGGCGCTTGAAGAGCGCTATCTCGCCTATGCGCTGTCGACCATCATGCACCGTGCGCTGCCGGACGTCCGCGACGGGTTGAAGCCGGTGCATCGGCGTATCATCCACGCCATGAGCGAGATGGGCATCCGTCCCAATTCGGCGTTCAAGAAATGCGCCCGTATCGTCGGCGACGTCATCGGTAAGTTCCACCCGCATGGCGACCAGTCGGTCTACGATGCGCTGGTGCGTCTCGCGCAGGACTTCTCGCAGCGCTACCCGGTCGTCGATGGCCAGGGCAATTTCGGCAATATCGACGGCGACGGCGCGGCCGCGTACCGGTACACCGAGGCCCGCATGACCGAGGTGGCGGCGCTTCTGCTGGAGGGCATCGACCAGGACGCGGTCGACTTCCGCGCCACCTACAACGAAGAAGACAGCGAGCCGGTGGTGCTGCCGGGAAGCTTCCCGAACCTGCTCGCGAACGGCACCTCCGGGATCGCTGTCGGCATGGCGACGTCCATTCCGCCCCACAATGTCCACGAGCTCTGCGACGCGGCGCTGCACCTCATCCGCCACCCTGATGCGACGATCGAAGACCTGATGGCGGACCCGGCCGATCCGGCAAAGGGCGGCATCGAGGGGCCGGACTTCCCGACCGGCGGCATCGTCATCGACAGCCGTGCCTCGATGGTCGAGGCCTACAAGACCGGCCGCGGCGGCTTTCGCGTGCGTGCCCGCTGGCAGATTGAGGATCTCGGTCGTGGCGGCTATCAGATCATCATCACCGAGATCCCCTTTCAGGTTCAGAAGTCGCGGCTGATCGAAAAGATCGCAGAACTTCTTCTCGCCCGCAGGCTGCCGCTGCTCGAAGACGTGCGCGACGAATCGGCCGAAGACGTGCGCGTCGTGATTGTGCCCAAAAGCCGCACGGTCGATGCGACGCTGCTGATGGAATCGCTGTTCAGGCTGACCGAGCTCGAGAACCGCTTTCCGCTCAACCTCAACGTCCTGTCCATGGGCCGCGTCCCCAAGGTCATGGCGATCAACGAAGTGCTGCTGGAATGGCTCGGTCACCGCAAGGACGTGCTGATCCGCCGCTCGAAATTCCGCCTCGCGGCGATCGACCGCAGGCTCGATATCCTCGGTGGCCTGCTGATTGCCTATCTCAATCTCGACGAGGTGATCCGCATCATCCGCGAGGAGGACGAGCCCAAGCCGGTCATGATCGCCCGCTGGGATCTGACCGACACCCAGGCCGAAGCAATCCTCAACATGCGGCTGCGCAATCTGCGCAAGCTGGAGGAATTCGAGATCCGCAAGGAGTTCGACGCGCTCAGCAGCGAAAAGGCCGACATCGAGGCGCTGCTCGCCTCCGACCCGAAGCAGTGGAAGGTCATCGAGCACCAGATCCAGGAGGTCCGCAAGACGTTCGCCAAGGGCCGCGGCAAGCCCTATGCGCGCCTGACGACTTTCGCCGACGCCCCGGATGCGGATGTCGAGGCGATCCAGCAGGCGATGATCGAGAAGGAACCGGTGACCATCGTCATCTCGCAGAAGGGATGGATCCGGGCTCTCAAGGGCCACATGGCGGACACGACCACGCTCACCTTCAAGGAAGGCGACGCGCTGCGGCTGGCCTTCCCGGCGCAGACGACGGACAAGCTGCTGCTGGTGACCACCGGCGGCAAGGTCTTCACCCTCGGTGCCGACAAACTGCCGGGCGGCCGCGGCCATGGCGAACCGATCCGCATCATGGTCGACATGGAAAACGACCAGGACATCCTCACCGCCTTCGTGCATGACGCGCAGCGCAAGCTGGTCGTCGCATCGACGGCCGGCTATGGTTTCGTCGTCGCGGAGACAGAAATGGTCGCCAATACCCGCAAGGGCAAGCAGATCATGAATGTCTCCATGCCGGACGAGACGAAACTGGTCGTGCCGGTCTCCGGCGACCACGTCGCGGTGGTAGGCGAAAATCGCAAGATGCTGGTCTTCCCGCTGTCGCAGCTGCCGGAGATGAGCCGCGGCAAGGGCGTGCGCCTCCAGCGCTACAAGGATGGCGGCATTTCCGACATCAAGTGCTTCGCGATCGGGACAGGGCTGTCCTGGGAGGACACCGCCGGGCGCTCCTTTACCCGCAGCAAGGACGAACTCCTGGAATGGACCGGCGACCGCGCAACTGCCGGCCGCGCCGTGCCGAAGGGCTTTCCGAGAAGCGGCAAGTTCGCCGGATAATCAGCGATGGCGTAGCGGTTGGCAGGCAGCCGTTACGCCCTCTGCGCCCGCGCTGCTCGCCGCATCTGGAATACCGAGTAGCCGATCAGTGCCAGAACCAGCACGGCGCCGCCGGCCAGCGTCTGGATAGTCGGCGCTTCCTGGAAGATCGCCCAGATCCAGACCGGAGCGAGGACGGTTTCAAGCAGGTAGAACATCCCGACTTCCGGCCCGCTTAGATATTTCGGGCCTGTCGCCAGGCACCAGAAGGCGAGCGGGATCATCACCGCGCCGTCGAAGATGATCCAGCCCGGCGTCTCGACCTGCAGGCCTCCGGAGCCCAGGATGGCGAGCGACAGCGCCGCGGGAAGGATGGTCGCGACGAGTGGCACGAGGCCCATCTCGATCCGGGTTGCGTGCCCGACGGTGATTGCGCCGGCGAGCGCCAGGGCCGTCGCCACCGCCAGCAGATCCCCGTCCAGATGACCGCTCGAAAGCCCGTCAGAGACGATCAGCGCGACGCCCGCCACCATCACCAGCATGGTGACGAGCGTTGCGGGCGTAGGCCGTTCGCGCAGGAACGCCCAGCCCAGAAGGGCTGCAAACATCGGCGTGAAGGCGACGATGAACACCACGTTGGCGGTCGCCGTGTGGAAGATGGCGGCGAGGAAGGTGACGGTCGACAGCCCGTAGCAAAGCCCGGCAAGCAGCCCGGCCTTTCCCGGAATGAGCGCGGCCGGTCCGCGGCCAAGCATCCGCAGGACAGCCCACAGGCAGAGGCCGACAGCAAACGTCGTCATGCTGCGAAGCGCGATGGTCGACCACATCTCGCCGTGGCCGAGCCGCACGAGCGGCACGTCGAAGGACAGCGCCAGGCCGCCGGTCGTGGTGAGCAGAAAGCCCTTGGCGTGCGTGTTCATCAGCGGGAAATGCCTAGGCCTCTTCGGGCGTGTCGTAGAGTTCCCAGCCGCGCGCGGTCAGGTGCTCCTGAGGCTGGAAGCGCGTCTTGTAGCCCATCTTCGACGAGCCTTTCACCCAGTAGCCGAGATAGACATGCGGCAGGCCGAGCGAGCGGGTGCGGTTGATGTGGTCGAGGATCATGTAGGTCCCGAGCGACTGTTTCTCGAGTTGCGGGTCGAAGAAGGAGTACACCATCGACAGCCCGTCGCTCATCTGGTCGGTAAGCGCGACGCCCATCAGTTCGCCCTTCGGAGCCTCGCCGATGCCGGCGCCCGGCAGGCGGCGCCGGTATTCGATCAGCCGCGTGTTGACATGCGTGTCCTCGACCATGATGGCGTAGTCGAGCGCCGACATGTCGGACATCCCGCCGCGCTGGTGGCGATGGTCGAGATAGCGGCGGAACAGCGAAAACTGTTCGGTCGAGGGCTGCGCCGGGCCGATCGTCGAGACGACATCGGCATTGGCGGCGAGCACCCGCTTCATCGATCGGGCAGGGGCGAAGTCATGGGCGAGGATGCGCACCGACACGCAGGCGCGGCAGGCTTCGCAGGCTGGCCGGTAGGCGATGTTCTGCGACCGCCGGAACCCGCCTTGGGTAAGCAGGTCGTTCATCTCCGCGGCGCGCGGGCCGACCAGATGGGTGAACACCTTGCGTTCCAGTTCCCCCGCAAGGTAGGGGCAAGCAGCCGGAGCCGTCAGGTAGAACTGCGGTGAAGGCGATGCCTGCGTATTCATGGTGCCGCGACCGGTCCCGTCGTCCAGATGTTAGGCTGAGTAGCATGGCGCATAAACGTAAAACGTCAACACTATGATGTTTGTTACTGCGCGGCAGCCAGGGTTTGCTTGCTCAGGGAGAGCGGATCAGGAAGTTCTTACCATCACCGTTCCAAGCAGCATGTCGTGCACCAGACGCGAGCGTTCGGTGAACAGACCGGCCAGCAGGATCAGCGGCGTCACCACCGAGTTGATCAGCCAGAACAGCACCGTGTGCACCATCGCCGTCAGGAAATCCATCCGTCGGCCATCGACGCGCGCAAGGGCGATCCCCATCGCACGCATGCCGGGGGTCGCCTGGCTCGGGCCGCCGAGCGTAAAGCCGAAGTACAGCAGCGCCACGATCACGAACAGGGCCGGGTAGAGCATAAAACCGAGACCCAGCGTGATGATCCCCAGAAAGAAGACGACCACGGCCGCCGGGATGCACAGGAGGAGCACGATCAGGTAGTCGATCACGAACGCCATGACGCGTCGCGACAGGACGCCGCTATAGGCGCGCCAGTCTTCGGGGGCGGCAAGGGTAGGGTTGGGGTCGATGCTCATGGCGCGGGTGTCTCCTGTTCCCACAGGATATGGGGACGCGCGCTGCGCGCAACAAGATTCTTGAGCATCGACCGGCTACATCTTCAGGCGCCTGTGGAAAGCCTCTTGGCCACGTCCATGGCGAAATAGGTGAGGATGCCGTCGCAACCCGCCCGCTTGAAGCACAGCAGCGTCTCCATCATGATCCGCTCGCCGTCGATCCAGCCGTTCATCGCGGCGGCCTTGATCTGCGTATACTCGCCGGAGACCTGGTAGGCGTAGGTGGGAAGGCCGAACGCATCCTTGATCCGCCAACAGATGTCGAGATAGGCGATGCCGGGCTTAACCATCAGCATGTCGGCGCCTTCCTCCACGTCGAGCGCCGCATCGCGCATCGCTTCCGTCGCATTGGCCGGCGAGATGTAATAGCTGTTCTTGTCGCCCTTCAGCAGGCCACCGGTATTGATCGCGTCGCGATAGGGCCCGTAGAAGCCGGAGGAGAACTTCGTCGCATAGGACATGATCCCGACCTCCTGGTGGCCGGCGGCGTCGAGCCCGCGGCGGATCGCGCCGATGCGGCCGTCCATCATCTCCGACGGAGCGATGATGTCGGCGCCGGCATCTGCCTGCATCACCGCGGCCCGCACCACCTGGTCGACTGTCTCGTCGTTGACGATCCTGCCGTCGCGCAGGATGCCGTCGTGGCCGTGGCTGGTGAACGGATCGAGAGCGACGTCGGTGATCAGGCCGATGTTCGGCACCGCCTGTTTGACGGCGTGTGTGAACTGGTGGATCAGATTGTCGGCTTCAAGGATCTCGGAGCCGGAAATGTCGCGCTTGCTCATCTCGACGTCGGGGAAGGGGGCGATCGCCGGAATTCCGAGATCCGCCGCCTCGCGGATCGCCTCGACGGCTTTGTCCACGCTCATCCGGTTGACCCCAGGCATCGACCGGATCGGATCGACGATACCGGTGCCCGGCACGATGAAGATCGGCCAGATCAGGTCGTCAACCGTCAGCCGGTTTTCCTGCACCATGCGACGCGTCCAGTCCGCCTTGCGGTTGCGTCTCATCCGCCGGTGTCCGGTGATCTCGTCGACCAGATGCGTCTTGTCCATGAAGCTGCCTCTTTTGATATCCTTGCTTTGGGCAGCCTTTATCACGTGCGGACCGGCTTGCGAATGCGCGCCTTCGCCGCAAGCCGTGCCGACCATTAATGACTAGATCCAGAGATCGTTCTGCGCTGTTCGCTCGCCGCCTTCCGCACCGGTATTGATCGTCCCTCGCGGCTCGATCAGCATCATCCGCACCTCGTCCGCCGCAAACGGCTTGTGGCGCACGCCCTTCGGCACGACGAACATTTCGCCAGGCCCGATCTCCACGAAGCCATCGGTGAAGTCGATCCGCAACAGGCCGTCGATCACGATGAAGGCTTCGTCAGTCTCCGGATGGTCGTGCCACAGGAAGTCGCCCTGGATGCGCACCAGCTTGAACTGGTTGTCGTTGAGTTCGGCAACCACACGGGGCTGCCAGAGGTCGGGGATCAGTTTCAGCTTGTCGGCGAAATTGATGGCTGCGTGGCGACGGTCTGCAATGGTCATGCCTGCTCCTGTGTTGCTTGAGCGTCGCTAGCAAGGATGCGGCCACTCCGTCTTGAACATTTGTGCATTGCTGCTCGCCGGCCGGAGGCGGCACTGGCGGCAGGGCCGACGCGTCGCTAGTGTGCGGCGTATGAACCCTGATTCACCCCATGTGCCGCGCCGGACGCTGACAGAAATCCTCTTCGTGATCTTCCTGCGGATGATTGCGATCGCATGCCTGTGGTTCGGCCTGCAGTACTGGGGGATGCTGGTGGGCTATTCGCTGCGGGGCATGGCTCGCTTCGATTTGCTCAACCTGCCCTGGAAGGTCGCCGCCTCGGCGCTTGCCGTCCTTTTCCCGGTCGCTTCGCTCGGGCTCTGGCTGGCGGTGTCCTGGGGCGCCGTTCTGTGGACGATTGCCGCGGCGACGCAGGTGCTCATGTATACGGTCTGGCCGCAGACCTTTGGCCACAACACGCTCGTGCCCCTGTTGCACAGCCTGGTTGCGGCCCTCTACCTGATTTTTCGGCTGTCTTTATGGCTCGAAGAACGCCGCAAGGCGGAGAGGGTAAGAACCGATTAACCTTGTAATTAAAGCTTTGAACGCCGGATTCGAGCTGTTTTTCAGCGTCAAGTCATTGATATTGCTTGGCCTGCCTCCAGGGTGGCAGCTCTGCTCGCGGCATCCGTCGCCGCCGAAAAATTGCGATAACCACCTGTTAACCCAACGTTTTAAGTCGAATTTTATCGGCCTGCCGTAGTGTCTACCTCAAGGCGGGATTATCAAAAACACACCGCCAAACAAAACAGTGAGGCAGTCATGTTGAACACCAAAGTCAAGCCGCAGGCTGCGGCCGTTGCAGATACGCATGAGCACACCATCCGCTCGCTTTACATGCAATCGCTGCATCTGGTGGAGCGCCTTCACCGCCGCCTTCTCGACGTCATCAAGGACGAGTTCGACCGCCAGGGTCGCGACGACGTCAACGCCGTCCAGGCCCTGCTGCTGTTCAACATCGGGAATTCCGAACTGACCGCCGGTGAGCTTCGCTCCCGCGGCTACTATCTCGGCTCCAACGTTTCCTACAACGTCAAGAAGTTGGTCGACCTCGGGCTCATCAATCACCAGCGTTCGCGCATCGACCGTCGCTCGGTCCGCATCAGCCTGACCCCGGAAGGCCAGTCGATCGCCGAAACCGTCGGAAAGCTCTACGAGCGCCACATCGGATCGATTGAAAAGGTTGGCGGCATCGGCGAAACCGAGTTCTCGCAGATGAACAAGCTGCTGCAGCGCCTCGACCGCTTCTGGAACGACCAGATCATGTATCGCCTGTAATGCCGACGTGGCCGGCCTGATCCACCGGGCCTGCCCCAGGCACGACCAGACCTCCAAGCGATCGGAACCGGAGCGCTCCCTGCGCCTCCGGTTTTCGCGCGTCACATGGGTTTTTCGGTGCGATCGATGACGCTTCAACACGCCTTCGTGACGCGTGCCGTACCAGACACGAATTGGCCATATTGCTATGTGACCGCCAGATGATGTAGCAGGCGGATAATCTCGCGTTGGCGTCGACAGACGGGGCAACTTGTCCGAAGTCGGCGCCTTTTGCGCTTTATTTAACCATATGCCCGTAGCTGTTGCCTTTGCCCTGGGATCAGATGGATAGAATGATGTCGAAGAAGATCGGATCTGAACTTGTTTCCCGCCGGACGCTCCTGCGTTCCGCCTTATCGGCCGGCGCGGCCGCCATTGCGGCGCCGGTGCTGGCGCAAGACACGATGAACGATTTGATCAATGCGCGCGGCCGTGGCACCTGGGACGATCAGTTCGACGCGCAGGTGTCGCGCACGGCCGGCGGCACGGTCTCCAACACACCTATTCTGAGCCCGCAGTCGGTTTCCAACATTCAGCAGGCCATTTCCCAGTACCAGCAGATCGTGTCTTCGGGCGGCTGGCCGCAGGTCAACGCGCAGCCGGGACGCCTCCGTCTCGGCGTCGTCGACCCCTCGGTGCAGGCGCTTCGGCAGCGGCTGATGATCGTCGGCGACATGCCGCGCGAGGCGGGCATTTCCAGCTCCTTCGACAGCTATGTCGATGGTGCGGTCAAGCGCTTCCAGGCCCGTCACGGCCTCCCGGCCGACGGCGTGCTGGGCGAATACACCATCAAGGCGCTCAACGTGCCCGCGGACGTGCGCCTGCAGCAGCTCAACACCAACCTCATCCGCCTGCAGACCTTCCCGGGTGATCTCGGCCGTCGGCACGTCATGGTCAACATCCCGGCGACCTATATCGAAGCCGTTCAGGACGGGCAGGTGGTGCTTCGCCACAGCGCCATCGTAGGCCGGCTGAGCCGCCCGACTCACATCATCAATTCAAAGATCTACGAGGTGATCCTCAACCCTTACTGGACCGCGCCGCGCTCGATCATCCAGAAGGATATCGTGCCCCTGATGCGCAAGGATCCGACCTATCTCGCCCGCAACAACATCCGCCTGCTCGACGGCAAGGGTGAGGAAGTGGCGCCCGAGACGGTTGACTGGAACGCCGAGAAGGCTCCGAACCTGATGTTCCGTCAGGATCCGGGCAAGAACAACGCCATGGCATCCACCAAGATCAACTTCCACAACCCGAACAACGAATACATGCACGACACGCCCGAACAGGGCCTGTTCAACAAGCTGATGCGCTTCGATAGCTCTGGCTGCGTGCGTGTGCAGAACGTCCGCGATCTTGCGGTCTGGCTGCTGGGCGAAAATCCCGACTGGCCACGCCAGCGCATCGAGAGCGTGATCGCCAGCCGCGTCAACACGCCGATCAAGCTGTCGCAGGAAGTGCCGGTCTACTTCTCCTATATCAGCGCCTGGTCCGCCAAGGATGGCGTGGTACAGTTCCGCGACGACATCTACCAGATGGACGGCGACCAGGAGCTTGCGCTGCAGACGACCGCCGGCATGGAAAAGTCGCCGGGTTCGATCGACCAGGACGCCGTGCTTCCGCAGTAGGCTTTCGTGCATGATGATTGGTGAGGAATGGCCACTGAACAGTGGCCATTCGCATGTCTGGGGGCGGGTTTGATTTTTCCAACCCTTCGAACAGCACCGACCGCGTCCATACGTTTGGCCTTGATGGCTGCCCAGCACCTGACGGCCTGAGGCCGCACCGAAAACGGGCTGCCATATGCGTTTTCGGGGGGCTCCGTCCGAGTTCAGCCTGCAAATGTCGCTGTCCGTATTGCCCTGCCTCCGAGGGGGAGATATGACCCCTCACATCGCCTTCCCTTGCTTGAGGAGCTCTCCATGTCGAACAACGACGCCTTCTTCTCCCGCCCGCTTGCAGATTCCGATCCGGAAATCTTTGGCGCGATCGAGAAGGAGCTGGGCCGCCAGCGCCACGAGATCGAGCTGATCGCCTCCGAAAACATCGTCTCGCGCGCCGTGCTCGAAGCGCAGGGCTCGATCATGACCAACAAGTACGCGGAAGGCTATCCGGGCAAGCGCTATTACGGCGGCTGCCAATTCGTCGATATCGCCGAGGAACTGGCGATCGAGCGCGCCAAGAAGCTCTTCGGCGTCGGCTTTGCGAACGTCCAGCCCAACTCCGGCTCGCAGATGAACCAGGCCGTGTTTCTGGCGCTGCTGCAGCCGGGTGATACCTTCATGGGCCTCGACCTGAATTCCGGTGGCCATCTGACGCATGGGTCGCCGGTCAACATGTCCGGCAAGTGGTTCAACGTCGTGTCCTACGGCGTTCGCGAAGAAGACCATCAGCTCGACATGGACGACGTGGCCGAGAAGGCCCGTGCCAATAAGCCGAAGCTGATCATTGCCGGCGGCACCGCCTATTCCCGCATCTGGGACTGGAAGCGTTTCCGCGAAATCGCCGACGAAGTCGGTGCCTATCTGATGGTCGACATGGCCCATATCGCCGGCCTCGTCGCCGGCGGCCAGCATCCGTCGCCGTTTCCGCATTGCCATGTCGCGACCACGACCACCCACAAGTCGCTGCGCGGACCGCGCGGCGGCATGATCCTCACCAATGACGAGGATCTGGCCAAGAAATTCAACTCGGCAGTCTTCCCGGGCCTCCAGGGCGGCCCGCTGATGCACGTGATCGCCGCCAAGGCAGTCGCCTTCGGCGAGGCGCTGAAGCCCGAGTTCAAGGATTATGCGGCTCAGATCGTCAAGAACGCCAAGACGCTTGCCGATACGCTGACCCGCCATAACCTCGACATCGTGTCCGGCGGCACCGACAACCACCTGATGCTGGTCGACCTTCGCAAAAAGAACGCCACCGGCAAGCGGGCAGAGGCGGCGCTTGGTCGTGCCTTCATCACCTGCAACAAGAACGGCATCCCCTTCGATCCGGAAAAGCCCTTCGTTACCTCGGGTATCCGCCTCGGCACGCCGGCTGGCACCACCCGCGGCTTCAAGGAAGCTGAATTCGCCGAAATCGGAAACCTGATCGTCGAAGTCCTCGACGGCCTCAAGGTCGCCAATTCGGATGAGGGAAATGCCGGCGTGGAAGCCGATGTCCGCAACCGGGTCGTGGCCTTGACGGACCGCTTCCCCATGTACCCCTACATGTAAGGCGAAGGAATGCGCTGTCCCTATTGCGGCTCGGAAGATACGCAGGTCAAGGATTCCCGCCCGGCGGAGGATTACACCTCCATCCGCCGTCGGCGGATCTGCCCCGATTGCGGCGGTCGTTTCACGACCTTCGAACGGGTACAGCTGCGCGAGCTGATGGTCACCAAGAAGACCGGCCGCAAGGTGCCGTTCGACCGCAACAAGCTGGTAAGGTCGTTCCAGATCGCTCTGCGCAAGCGGCCGATCGACGGCGACCGCATCGAGAGGGCGGTTTCGGGCATCGTCCGGCGGCTGGAAAGCTCCGGTGAAAGCGAGATCAGCTCGGAGCAGATCGGCCTGCAGGTGCTCGAGGCGCTGAAGAGCCTCGATGACGTCGCCTTCGTTCGCTACGCGTCCGTCTACCGCGATTTCTCCCATGCGGAAGATTTCGAGAAGGTGATCCAGGAGATCAACGCCAAGATCGCCCGCGATCCGGGCGTGGAGAACTGAACGTGTCTGTTGCCGAAGACCGGCGTTTCATGGGCGCGGCCCTGCGCCTGTCCGGCTGGCATCTCGGCATGACGAAAGACAATCCGTCCGTCGGTTGCGTGATCGTCAAGGACGGTGTCATCCTCGGCGCAGCGGTCACGGCGCTCGGCGGACGGCCCCATGCCGAAACCCAGGCTCTGGACGTTGCGGGTGAAGCTGCCCGCGGTGCCACGGCCTACGTCACGCTCGAACCCTGTTCCCATTTCGGTCATACGCCACCTTGCGCCAACGCGCTGGTCGCTGCCGGCGTGGCGCGTGTGGTTGCCTGCCTTCCCGACCCGGACCCGCGCGTCTCGGGTCGCGGCGTTGCCATTCTGCGTAACGCGGGCATTCAGGTGGACGTCGGGCTGATGCAGGACGAAGCCCGGCGCGCCCTTGGAGCCTACCTCACGCGCAGGACGAGCAGGCGCCCCCAAGTCACCCTGAAGCTCGCGATTTCGGCCGACGGTATGCTGGGCCGGCGCGGCGAGGAAGTGATGATCACCGGACCGCTGGCGAGGGCGCAGGTGCATGTGCTGCGCGCCGAGAGCGATGCCATCCTGGTCGGCATCGGCACCGCCCTGGCAGATGATCCGGAACTGACCGTTCGGCTGCCCGGAATGGGCGGGCGTTCGCCGATCCGGATCGTTCTCGATCGGCGGCTCGAACTGCCGATCACCTCCAACCTGGTGCGCAGCGCCCGCCAGGTGCCCGTTATCGTGGCGTCTGTGGGAGATACCGCAGCCGAAGCGCAGCCGGAGCGGCAGTTGCGACGCGATGCCCTGGCAAACTCCGGCGTCGAAGTGCTCGAAAAGGAAAGTCTGACCGAGCTCCTGCATGTATTGGCGGACCGGGAAATTTCCTCGCTCTTTGTCGAGGGTGGCGCGACCGTTGCCGCGGCCTTTTTCGCAGACGGTCTCGCAGACCGGATCATCCTGTCGCAGGGACCGGTCGAAATCGGCGAGGGTGGACTTGAATCGCCTCTCACGCCCTCCAATATGCCGGCGGACTTTGCATTGATCCGCGCCGAACGCTACGGCCCCGATCTGTGTTATGAATATGAAAGGTCGATCTGATGTTTACGGGCATTGTCACAGACGTGGGCAAGGTCGCCGCAAAGACGCCGATGGACGAAGGCGTGCGCCTTCGCATCGCGACCAGCTACGACCCCAGGACAATCGCCATGGGAGCATCAATTGCGCATGGCGGCGTCTGCCTGACGGTGACCAATCTGCCCGGCGAAGGCAGCAACGAGCGCTGGTTCGAGGTCGAGGCATGGGAAGAGGCTCTGCGCCTCACCACCATCGCCTCCTGGAATGAAGGCACGCCGGTCAACCTGGAACGGGCGCTGAAGATCGGCGACGAACTGGGCGGCCATATTGTCTCAGGGCATGTCGACGGCAAGGCGGAAATCCTGAGCGTGGACACGGAAGGCGAGGCGGTGCGCATCCGTATCCGCGCTCCCGATCATCTTGCCCGGTTCATCGCTCCCAAAGGGTCGGTCGCGCTGGACGGCACGTCCCTGACGGTCAATGCGGTGCAGGGCACGGACTTTGACGTTCTCTTGATCCGCCATACGCTCGGCGTCACCACCTGGGGCGACCGGCAGGCGGGCGATTTCGTCAATCTGGAAGTCGATACCATGGCGCGCTACGCTGCCCGTCTTGCCGAGTTCGGCAAGGACTGACGACCCGTCTGGCCAGCGCCTCTACAATGAAGTCATACGCCTGCTGCAAGGCAGGCCTCTGCAAATTTGCTTGCCATTCTGCTGCGGGCGTGTTTTGACCCGCACCTGCTCGCGGGCGGCCTGTCTACGGGGCCGTCCACTACAAACAAAGGTAAGATCATGTCGCGCGAACCCGCACCTCATCTCCTGATCGTCGAAGCCCGCTTCTACGATGATATGGCGGACGCTCTCCTGGAAGGCGCGACCTCTGCGCTGCAGGAAGCGGGTGCCACATTCGACGTCGTGACCGTTCCGGGTGCGCTGGAGATTCCCGCGGCGATCGCCATGGCGCTCGATGCGGCGGAGGAGGGCGGCACCGAATATCACGGGTTTGTCGCGCTCGGCATGGTCATTCGCGGCGAGACCTATCATTTCGACATCGTCGCCAACGAATCCTCCCGGGCCCTGATGGATCTCGCCGTCTCGGAATCGCTGGCCATCGGCAACGGCATCATGACGGTCGAAAACGAAGACCAGGCATGGGCGCGCGTGCGCCGTACGGACAAGGACAAGGGCGGTTTTGCCGCCCGTGCGGCGCTGACCATGATCAAGCTGCGCGAAAGGTTGAACGGTGGTTGAGCGGATGACGAAGGAAGGCGAACATCCCGTCAAGCCTGCCAACCAGCGGGGCGCTGCCCGGCTGGCAGCGGTCCAGGCGCTCTATCAGATGGATATCGGGGGCACCGGCGTGCTGGAGGTCGTCGCCGAATACGAGACGCATCGGCTGGGCCAGGAACTTGACGGCGACACCTATCTCAAGGCCGACCCCTCCTGGTTCCGCTCGATCGTTTCCGGTGTCGTACGCGACCAGACGAAGATCGATCCGCTGGTGCGCTCCGCCTTGCAGGAGGACTGGCCGCTGTCGCGTCTGGATTCGACGCTGCGCGCCATCCTGCGCGCCGGCACGTTTGAGATCCTGGAGCGCAAGGACGTTCCGATCGCGGTCATCGTGACGGAGTATGTAGAGATTGCACGCGCCTTCTTCAGCGACGAAGAGCCGCGCATCGTCAATGCAGTTCTCGACCGCCTTGCCAAGCAGGTACGACCAGACACCAAGAAGTAGCGCCGGGGGGCAGAATGGACGTTTCGGCACAGGGCGCTCACGGCGATATGGGCGTCGTGCGCCGCCGCGTCTATCTCCTGGCCGCCGTGCAGGCCGTGCTCGGTGCGGCAGCGCCTCTCGCCATTTCCGTTGGGTCGCTGGCCGGGTACCAACTCCTGGCCGATGACAAGTCGCTCGCCACCGCGCCCGTCACCGGCTTCAACGTGGGCACCGCGCTCGGAGCTGTCCTCATCGCTCTTGCAGCCCGCATCGTCGGCCGCAAAGCGGCCTTCATGACCGGTGCGCTGATCGGTGTCGCGGGTGGAGCACTTGCCACCATTGCGCTGATCCGCAGCAGTTTCTGGCTTTTCGCGCTGGCCCTGATGATGATCGGCATCTGCGCCGGCTTCACCCAGAAGATCCGCTTTGCCGCAGCCGACGCCTCTCCCGCCTCCTACAAGCCCAAGGCGATCTCCTGGATCCTCGGAGCCGGCATCGTCTCGGCCGTGGTCGGTCCGCAGCTGGCGATCTGGGCCAAGGACTGGCTGGCGCCCGTCACCTTCGGTGGCACGTTTATGGCACTGATCCCGCTCGGGCTGCTTGCCGTCGGCATTCTCGCGTTTCTCCGGTTGCCGACCGCCGGTGCGGTGACGCAGGCGAACCTGCCATCCCGGCCGCTGCGCGAAATCGTCCTCACCCAGCGCTTCATGAGCGGCATGGTCTGCGGCATCGGCACCTATGCGCTGATGACCTTCGTGATGACCGGCGCGCCGCTGGCGATGGTGATCGGCTGCGGCTTCCCGACCGAGATGGCGGCGCTCGGCATCCAGTGGCACGTGCTTGCCATGTTCGGCCCAAGCTTTTTCACCGGCATGCTGATCTCCCGCTTCGGCGCCGAAAAGGTGGTCGCCGCCGGCCTCCTGACACTGATGGGATGCGCCGTCGTGGCGCATATGGGCGTTGCCCTGTGGAACTTCTGGGGCGCCCTCGTGCTCCTCGGGGTAGGCTGGAACTTCGGCTTCATCGGCTCGACCTCGATCGTTGCCTCGAGCTACCGGCCGCACGAGGCCGACAAGGTCCAGGGCTTCCACGACATCGTCCTGTTCAGCACGGTGGCCCTGTCGTCCTTCTCCTCTGGCAAGATTTTCGTCGCCTGGGGCTGGTCCTTTATCAACCTGGTAATCTGGCCAGTGGCCATCGTGTGCCTTGCTATCGTCCTGACCCTGATCTTCTCGCGAAAACGCGCTCCATCCCCCTGATGTTCAAGCCTGGCAGGGCTTGACGGCTGTTGTTCTCCACCGCAATCTCGCCGCGCATGGCGCCGGGCTCCTGGGAGGGGACTCGCCGCCGCAGATTGCAGGCCGGTGGCGTCCGCTGCCGGCAATCAGGGAGAGGAAAAGGGCATGACGGTTCTATTGGGTGTGGTCGTCTGCGGTTTGCTGTCGATCATTTATGCCGCGTGGGCGACGCGTTCGGTGCTTGCTGCCGATCAGGGCAATGAGCGCATGCAGGAAATCGCCGGATATATTCGTGAAGGCGCGCAAGCCTATCTGGCGCGCCAATATATGACTATTGCGGTTGTCGGTGTCGTTGTGGCCGTTTTGGCCTGGATCCTTCTCTCGGGCACGGCGGCCCTCGGCTTCGTGATCGGTGCCGTTCTGTCCGGGCTCGCCGGCTTTATCGGCATGCATGTTTCCGTCAGGGCCAATGTGCGCACCGCGCAGGCCGCATCCCATAGCCTCGCCGCCGGTCTCGGCATCGCCTTCAAGTCGGGCGCCATCACCGGCCTTCTTGTGGCCGGCCTCGCGCTACTCGGCGTCACCATCTACTACTGGGTCCTGACGGCCGGCTTCGGCTTCGGCGTCGGCTCCCGCGAAGTCATCGATGCCCTCGTTTCGCTGGGCTTCGGCGCCTCGCTGATCTCCATCTTCGCGCGCCTTGGCGGCGGCATCTTCACCAAGGGCGCCGACGTCGGCGGCGATCTCGTCGGCAAGGTCGAGGCCGGGATTCCGGAGGACGATCCACGCAACCCGGCAACGATTGCCGACAACGTGGGCGACAATGTCGGTGACTGCGCCGGCATGGCGGCCGACCTGTTCGAGACCTATGCCGTCTCCGTCGTCGCCACCATGGTGCTGGCGGCCATCTTCTTTGCCGGCATGCCGGTCCTCGAAAACGCCATGCTCTATCCGCTGGCGATCTGCGGGGTCTGCATCGTCACCTCGATCATCGGCACCTTCTTCGTCAAGCTCGGCGCCAACGGTTCGATCATGGGCGCACTCTACAAGGGCCTGATCGCCACCGGGGCGCTGTCGATCGTCGGCCTGGCGCTGGCGACGTCCGCCACCGTGGGCTGGGGCTCGATCGGAACCGTGGCCGGCAAGGATATCACCGGTACCAGCCTCTTCATCTGCGGACTTCTCGGCCTCGTGGTGACGGCGCTTATCGTCGTCATCACCGAATACTACACCGGCACCAACAAGCGCCCGGTCAATTCGATCGCCCAGGCGTCCGTCACCGGTCACGGCACCAATGTCATCCAGGGCCTTGCCGTGTCGCTGGAATCAACTGCCTTGCCGGCATTGGTGATCGTCGGCGGCATCATCTCCACCTACCAGTTCGCCGGTCTTTTCGGCACCGGCATCGCCGTCACGGCCATGCTTGGCCTAGCCGGCATGATCATCGCGCTGGATGCCTTTGGTCCCGTCACCGACAATGCCGGCGGCATCGCCGAAATGGCGCATCTGTCGCCGGAAGTACGCAAGTCGACCGATGCACTCGACGCCGTCGGCAATACCACCAAGGCCGTCACCAAGGGCTATGCCATCGGCTCCGCCGGTCTCGGCGCGCTGGTCCTGTTTGCAGCCTATTCGAACGACCTGCAGTATTTCGCATCCCACCCGGACCAGTATTCCTATTTTGCCGGCGTCGGGACGATCTCGTTCAGCTTGTCCAATCCCTATGTCGTCGCCGGCCTGATCTTCGGCGGACTCATTCCCTACCTGTTCGGCGGCATCGCCATGACAGCCGTCGGTCGTGCCGCAGGCTCGATCGTCGAGGAGGTTCGCCGGCAGTTTCGCGAAAAGCCGGGCATCATGCAGGGCACAGAACGTCCCGATTACGGGCGCGCGGTGGATATCCTTACCAAGGCCGCCATCCGCGAAATGATCATACCGTCTCTGCTTCCGGTGCTGGCGCCGATCATCGTCTATTTCGGTGTGCTTCTCGTCTCCGGCGGAGACAAGGCCTCGGCCTTCGCAGCACTCGGTGCTTCGCTCTTGGGCGTGATCGTCAACGGCCTGTTCGTCGCCATCTCCATGACGTCGGGGGGCGGGGCCTGGGACAATGCCAAGAAGAGCTTCGAGGATGGCTTCCTGGACAAGGATGGGGTCCGCCACGTCAAGGGTTCGGACGCCCACAAGGCGTCGGTGACCGGCGATACCGTGGGTGACCCCTACAAGGATACGGCGGGCCCGGCGGTCAACCCGGCGATCAAGATCACCAACATCGTCGCGCTGCTCCTGCTGGCCGTGCTGGCAGGCTGAGCGCCGGCGACAATGTCGCACTCATGCAAAAGGCCCGCGGAGCAGTCCGCGGGCCTTTTTTGATAGACTGTCAGGGCGCCTAATTGGCGCCCATGCTCTGGAACATGCTCTTGACGGCATTGGCGCCGCTGCTCGCTGCGCCTGTTCCGCCTGCCAGCAGCTGCTGCAGGAAAGTCAGGTCGCGGCCGCCTGTCGGCGTCGTGCGGCTGATCGTATCGAAGACCTTGCCGTCCTTCATGGTGTAGTTGGCGCGGCGCGCCACCACCCCGTCCTTGTTGAAATAAATCGCAAGGACGGTCTGATCCACCACATGCGGCTTCATGAAGGCTGCAGCCCGCTGGCGCTTCTGGGAGATGTAGTAGAACACCTCGGTGTCGAAGGTCGCGGTCGTTGAGGGCGTGCCCATGGTGAGCAGCACCTGTTCACGGCTCGATCCTTCCGGAATGAGCTTCAGCGACTCTTCGTCCATCACGTAGCCGTTGTAGATCGTATCGCCGATCTGCATGGAGGTGCAGCCGGTCAGGGCCGCCGATGCGATGAGCAAAGCCATCGCTGTCTTGTTCACTGCTCTCATCTCGAACCCGAAAATCCGCCTGTTCAACGGCATCCCCCACATCTCGACACGCCCGGTTTGCGCCGGACACTCTGCTGCTCATACCATTGTGGCTATTCCGGGGAAGCCTAGGGCGGCCCGGCGGAAACCTGAAGGCGGCTGCTGACCAGCCCTCTCGCACCCCGGCGGAACGGCATTGCAATTCGTGCCTGCTTCGGTAAACCAGCTTTCGCCTGCATGCAACATGGCGCGGCGCCGACATTTCCCGATCCTGAAGGCAAGACAGGACTTTTTTGATGATCTTCAGCCTGTTCCGGAAGAAGAACCAAAACCAGACGATCGTCGATCGGCAGTACGCCGCCTTGACATCGTCGGCCCGCGTTCCTTTCTTCTACAGCGATATGGGCGTGCCCGACACGGTCATGGGCCGTTTCGAAATGCTGTCCGTGGTGATGATTTTGTTCTTCAGGCGTACCGGACGATCCGACGGCAGCAGCCGGGGGCTCGCCCAGGAGATCATTGATGCGTTTTTCCAGGACATCGATCACTCGATCCGCGAGCTCGGCATTGGCGACCAGGGCGTGCCGAAGCGCATGAAGAAACTGGCGAGCATGTTCTACGGCCGGCTGGAGGCGTATTCGGCATCAATCGACGCCGGCGATGCGGACGGTCTTGCCGAAGCGCTCCGCCGCAACATCCATCCCCAGAAGGATAGCGCGCCGGACATGCTGGCACTGGCGCACTGGATGCTTCGGGCCGAGCAGCAGCTTTCGAGCCTGCCGGAAGACGATATCGCTCGCGGGCAGGCGTTCCTGCCTGATCCGGGCCAATGAGGCGAACATGAAGACCAAGACGATCCGCGGCGCGACGCCGCCGTTTTCCTACCCCGTCAAGGTGGGGCATATTTCCGGCAACGCCGTGACGGTAAAGCTGGAAGCCAGCGAGCGGGAGCTCGAGGGCCTTGCGAAACTCTGGCAGGTAGAGGCCATCAGGTCGCTGAAGGCCGAACTGCAGGTCAATCGCTGGAAAAAGGACGGTGTGCGCATCAAGGGCGACGTGCGCGCCGAGATCACCCAGGCCTGCGTCGTGACGCTCGATCCGGTCGATTCGGTCATCAACGAGCACTTCGAGCAGATCTTCGTGCCGGAGGGCTCCAAGCTTGCGCGGGTCGTGACCGGCGAGGCGGCCGAAATGGTCGTCGATCCCGACGGCCCGGATCTTCCCGAGACCTTCGAGGGCGACGCGATTGATGTCGGCGATGCGGTGGCCGAGTTCGCAGCGCTCGCCATCGATCCCTATCCGCGCAAGAAGGGCGTCGAGTTTGCCGATCATATCGAAGGCGACGGGACGGGCACGAACGAGCGTCCAAACCCCTTTGCGGTCCTCAAAGATTGGAAAAAGGACTGAGCCCTGTTGCTAGGGAGAACAAAAACTATATTTTGGCCACGATTTCGCCGGCCGGGCCCATCATGAGCATTGGCCACGGGGTGCAAGAGCTGCGGCATGGGTGCCAAGGCCCGTGCTCACGGCGAACATAAGGATCAGGGACGCGTGATCAGAATTTCTCTTGATGCCATGGGCGGCGATTTCGGTCCCGAGGTCGTCATTCCCGGCGCGGCCAAGGCGCTGGAGCGTCATCCGGATGTTAGCTTCCTCATCTTTGGCTTGAAGGGCCAGTGCGAGACGCTGCTGGCGAAGTACCCCAAGCTGAATGCCCGCTCGGTGTTCCACGAGTGCGAGCTGGCAGTCAGCATGGAGGAAAAGCCGAGCGCGGCGCTGCGGCGCGGTCGCTACGTTTCCACCATGTGGCGGTCGATTGAGGCCGTCAAACTGGGCGAAGCCGACGTTGCGGTGTCCGCCGGCAATACCGGCGCGCTGATGGCCATGGCCAAATTCTGTCTGCGCACCCTCGCCAATATCGAACGGCCGGCGATTGCCGGCATCTGGCCGACGCTGAAGGGTGAAAGCATCGTTCTCGACATCGGTGCGACGATCGGCGCAGACGCGCAGCAGCTTCTCGACTTTTCGCTGATGGGCGGCGCCATGGCGCGGGCGCTGTTCGAGGTCGAGCGGCCGACGGTCGGTTTGCTGAATGTCGGCGTCGAGGAGGTCAAGGGCCAGGAGGAAGTCCGCGAGGCCGGTCGCCTGATCCGCGAGGCGAACCTGCCGACCATCGCCTACCACGGCTTCGTCGAGGGCGACGATATCGGCAAGGGTACGGTCGATGTGGTCGTCACGGAAGGCTTTACCGGCAATATCGCACTGAAGACTGCCGAGGGGACGGCCCGCCAGATCGCAACCCTGCTGCGCGAATCCATGTCTCGGACGCTGCTGGCGCGCATAGGTTACCTGCTTGCCAAGCCGGCCTTCGACCGGTTGCGGGAAAAGATGGACCCGAACAAGGTCAATGGCGGCGTCTTTCTCGGCCTGAACGGCATCGTCATCAAGAGCCATGGCGGCACCAATGCGGACGGTTTTGCCGCGGCGATCGACGTGGGCTACGACATGGCCCGCAACGATCTCAACGCCAAGATCTCCCACGATTTGAAACTCTATCACGCCAAGCGCCAGCCGCCCGCCGGCCCTGAAGCTGCGTGACCACAGGATGTGAGCTAGTATGATCCGGTCAGTTGTTTGCGGCTATGGTGCCGCGCTGCCAAAGCGCGTGCTTTCCAATCGCGAGTTGGAAGACATCGTCGAGACCTCCGATGAATGGATCGTGCAACGCACGGGTATTCGTCAGCGCTACATTGCAGACGACGACGAGACGACGGCATCGCTGGGCGAGCAGGCGGCCCGTGCGGCTCTCGCCAATGCCGGACTGACGCCGGACGACATCGATCTCATCGTGCTGGCGACATCGACGCCGAACAACACGTTTCCCGCAACGGCCGTCGAGATCCAGAACCGGCTGGGCATGAAGCATGGCTACGCCTTCGACATGCAGGCCGTCTGTACCGGCTTCGTCTACGCCATGGCGACCGCAGATCTGCATCTGCGTGGCGGCATGGCCAAGCGCGCGCTGGTGATCGGCGCCGAAACCTTTTCCCGTATCCTCGACTGGCAGGATCGTACGACCTGCGTGCTGTTCGGTGACGGGGCGGGCGCCCTCGTTCTCGAGGCGCGCGAAGAAGAGGGGACGGTCGCCGACCGGGGCATCCTCGCCGCCCAGCTGCGCTCCGACGGATCCCATCGCGAAAAACTCTATGTCGATGGCGGCCCGTCGACGACGGGCACGGTCGGGCATCTGCGGATGGAGGGCCGCGAGGTCTTCAAGCATGCCGTCGGGATGATCACCGATGTGATCGAGGGCGTCTTCACGGCAACCGGCACCACCGCCGATGATCTCGACTGGCTGGTGCCGCATCAGGCCAATCGCCGCATCATCGATGGTTCCGCCAAGAAGCTCGGCATTCCGATCGAAAAGGTCGTCGTCACCGTCGATATGCACGGCAATACCTCGGCCGCCTCCATTCCGCTTGCTCTGTCCGTCGCCTGCGACGACGGCCGCATCAAGAAGGGCGACCTGGTGATGCTGGAGGCCATGGGCGGCGGCTTCACCTGGGGTGCGCTGCTGGTCCGCTGGTAACCGGGGAAAAGGCAAATAAGCGACTGGGGACAGACGCTTGACCCTTGCCCTTAACCAAAATACTCTCTGGCCGCTTTGATCAGATCAATTTAAAATCGGGCGGGGATCATGACCGGAAAGACAGTGACGCGCGCGGATCTGGCGGAATCAGTATTTCGCAAGGTCGGGCTCTCCCGGACCGAGTCGGCCGAACTCGTCGAGACGGTCATCGACGAGATTTGCAATGCGATCGTGCGGGGCGAGGTGGTCAAGCTTTCGTCGTTTGCCACCTTCCAGGTCCGTGCCAAGAACGAGCGGATCGGCCGTAATCCGAAGACCGGCGAGGAAGTGCCGATTTCTCCGCGGCGCGTCATGACCTTCAAGGCCTCGAATGTGCTCAAGCAGCGTATTCTCAAGGCGCACACATTGCGCAAGGCCAAGTTGAAGCCGGTCAGCCCCGTCAGCTGATCTGCGGTCGATCGCAGACCAATCCTGTGAACATGCTTGAAACTCGCGGTGCAAACCGTTGAGATGCGTGCGATTCGTAGCATACTAGCAACCGATTCCGCAGGCGCCGTTTCCTGGGCCAGCCTGGCGGACGGTCGCTGCTTGGAGAGACACACTTGGACAAGAGCCCGGACGCTTTCCGTACGATCAGCGAGGTCGCCGACGATCTCGACCTGCCCCAGCACGTGTTGCGTTTCTGGGAAACGCGCTTCCAGCAGATCCGTCCGATGAAGCGGGGCGGGGGACGTCGCTACTATCGCCCGGAAGACGTGGATCTGCTGAAGGGCATCCGCCATCTTCTCTATGACCACGGCTACACGATCAAGGGCGTCCAGAAGCTCCTGAAGACGAACGGCAACAAGTTTGTGTCGGCTATTGCCTCCGGCGATGTCGCCACCATGGAGGCCATCATGGCCGCCAACAGCGAACGGCAGGCCGAGCCCAAGATCGCCACGGCCGAGGATGACCAGATCGTCGGTCGCCCGCGGGTCAAGGCGAGCGGACGCTTTTTCGGCTTCGGCTCCGTCGGCGACGATGAAATGCCGGACGTTTCGATCGGCAAGTCGAGCGTCGGCAAG
Organism: Hyphomicrobiales bacterium; assembly: GCA_900469345.1. Classification (GTDB taxonomy): domain Bacteria; phylum Pseudomonadota; class Alphaproteobacteria; order Rhizobiales; family Rhizobiaceae; genus Neorhizobium. The sequence continues at coordinate 161,542 of UBWZ01000010.1, forward strand.
GAGGATCGGGCGCTTCTGCAGGAAGCCCTGTTCGATCTTCTCGAATGCAAACGGCTGCTCGACCAGGTTCGATAGCCGGAAAACCGTGCTCACTGTAATGTGACCGACGCCGATGCGTCCGGAAGCTCCTGAAATCGTTTCCTTGTCAGGAAACTTTCAAGGAGAAGACAATGAAGAAACTGGCCATCCTTGCTGTCACCGTCATGACAGCGTTCACCGGCGTGTTACCGGCTCAGGCATTCCCGGTGACATCTGCCCCGAAAATTGAAGCGGCACAGCAGTCCCCCGAAGTCCAGCAGGTTCAGTACTGGCGCCACGGCGATCGTCGTTGGGGCGGCCACCGCGGCGGTTGGGACCGCGACCGTCACCACTATCGCGGTGACCGCTACTACCGCGGCCGCTATTACCGCCACCACGGCTCCAATGCCGGGGCGATTATCGGCGGTCTGGCGGCCGGCGCAATCATTGGTGGCGCGCTCGCTCAGCCGCGTTACGCTTCGCCCCCGCGCTATGCCGGCAGCAATTCCCATATCGAGTCCTGCTACGCCCGCTACCGCTCCTACCGTGCTTCGGACAACACCTATCAGCCGAACTATGGTCCGCGCCGTCAGTGCAACTAGCAACATGATTGTAGTCTGAGGGCCATCTGCCGGTGTTGAGCCGGGCAGGGGTCCAGCGGAAAGATGAAGGAGGCGGCGCAGACAGGGATTTTTCCCTTGCGCCGCCTCTGCCATGTCATTATGGAAAGCGTGCTTCCTTTGAAGCTGGTCGGGGCGTAGCGCAGCCCGGTAGCGCACTTGACTGGGGGTCAAGGGGTCGTCGGTTCAAATCCGGCCGCCCCGACCAATAAAATCCTGAGAGATCAGGTTGTTCTCGTTCTCTCCCCCAAGGGTCCAAAGGACCTAGAAGAGAACGGGAGGGACACGAAGTCCCGCACGGGATGCCCCTGCACCTGACCCGCAATCGACTGAAATTCCTGATTTATCGCTTCCGGCCCATGTTCGACTTCTATCGAAGCAGTCCATCACGCTTGAATGCATCCCAGTCGCGCAGTTTGGACGCCGCATCGTCGGTCGTGTCTTTGGACGCTGGCGAAGCTTTTTTCGCCTTCTTCAGGGAACGCGTCAGTTTTGCCTTGAACGCTGCCCGTTGCCGGTTCTCCAGTGCGGCCGCGGCATCCTCTTCACGCCATTCCTCGATCACGCCGCGGTCGAGAATGTCCTCGACCAGCCGCGGATCAAAGACATGAAAGGTTATGCTCTTTGCCCGGCCCGCCAGTTTAACGGTGCGCGTTCCTGCACTTGGCAGCCGGCCGTCGCCCCGCCAGCGATGACGCTCCGTGGTCGTGATGGTGAGGATGTCCTCGATCTCGCGCGGGATGACCGGAAGGCTTTCGATCTCCTTGAGCGACGAGCCAATGACAGCTGACGCGGCGCTGAATTCGGCCCTGGAGCCTGCGGGCATGGCAAGCGTGAGAACTTGTCCGTTGATATCGAGGGATTTGCGAACTGCTGCCGGAAGACGGGCCCGCAGTTCGAGGAGAATGCCTCGGGCGCGCACCGCAGAACCGAGCGTGGCAGCGGCCGACAGGGTCCAGGCTTCAATAAGATCCGCGGGCATATCGTCTTCAGTTTTCGGCATTATCGTCCCGGATGGCAGTTGCTCGCTTAATGCCTCAACGACCCAGGAGCCATGTCGGTTCAGAATTTGCGGGTCCGCTCGTGAGGCTTGGCCCGCCTCATCCCCTGTAGGCCACCAGAACGACCCCGAGCGTGATCATAACCACGCCGAGCCAGTTCGGCAGCGACAGGCGCTCGCCGAGAAACAGGACGGCGAACACCGCAACGAACACCACGCTGAGCTTGTCGACAGGCGCCACGCGCGATGCATCGCCGAGCTTCAGGGCCCTGAAATAGCAAAGCCAGGATGCTCCGGTGGCAAGACCCGACAGGACCAGGAAGATCCAGGTTCGTGCGGAAAGCGACGCCGGCGGCTGCCAGCTGCCGGTGAGATACAACATCGCCCCGGCGGCCAGAAGGATCACGCAGGTACGGATGAAGGTGGCGTAATCGGAATTGACGTTCTCGACGCCCACCTTGGCGAAGATTGCGGTCAGGGCGGCGAAGGCTGCCGAGAGGAGGGCCCAGAACCACCAGTGTCCGAAAAACATCCGCATCGTGTCCAGTCCGCTGTGTTGAGGGGATGGCCGTCCGGTGAAGCACAATCCCGGTCTCGCCGCTCTAATGTTTCGCATGGATCCCGCAGGAATCGAAGCGGGCTTTTCACGTTCGAGACAGCGCGGGCACCGGCGCGACGGGTTGTCTAGCGCATGTCCGGCTTTCCTATATCTTTCCCCTCCGCACCCCCTCGATTGGCTATGAGCCTCCGTGCACTGCTGCGCCGGCATTTCGGGCAGGTTTCTCCTTTGCTCGATAGGAACGGACATATCATGACGACAGCCAGGATTTCGGGTCTTCGGGCCTGCACCGCGATGCTCACCCCTTTCTCAGCAGGGAACGTTGCTTTTCACGCTCTCGCAGCAGCGCTCGAAAGACAGATCGTCGCCGGAATTGATGGAGTGGTGATCGGCGATGTGCTGAGCGAGGACTATGCGCTGTCCGCCGAGGAGCGCGAGGCGGTTCTGTCGGCCTGTGTCGCGCAGGCACGGCGGCGGTTCGCCGTCATTGCCGCGACAGGCACCAACAGCACGAAAACGACGGTGGAGCGATGCCTGCGCGCAGAGGCGCTCGGCGCGGATGTCCTGCTGGTGACCGTCCCCTATTATTCCAAGCCCGGCCTCAAGGGCGTCGTTGACCACTTCCGGCAGATCGGTGCTGCAACCGGGCTGCCGGTGATCGTCGACGACGATCCGGGGCGCACCGCAGTGGACTATGGCGTTCCGCTGCTGGAGGCGCTGGCAGGGGTCGACGCCATCTGCGGCATCTGCCACGGGGCTGGGAGGCTGCAGCATTTCGCACTCTTGAGCGCGCATCTCAGGCAGCGCTACATTCATTTTTCCAGAGATGAGGCGACGGTCCATCCGTTCCTGCAACTGGGCGGGAAGGGCGTGCTGTCGTCGTCAGGCAATCTCCTGCCAGCAGACTTGCGGGCGATCATTCCCAAGGGCTCCGCTGAGATCCGACTGCCGTCCGCCGGGTTTGCACTGGCGGCGTCGAGGCTGGGGCAGGACGTCGCCGCGTTGAAGGCGGTGGCGTCTGCCCTGTACGGCGGCCCGCACGAAGTGAGGCTGCCGCTGGTGCCGTGCGACGGCGCAAGCCTTGCGGCTGTTGTCGCTGCCTTGTCGGCATCCCGGCAGCGGAGCTAGCCGGTGCGGCGCGGTGCCTATGGCGCTCCTATTTCTTCGTCTCGTCGGCCCGATGGAAAACCACATGCGCTCCTGTCCATCTTCAACCTGCTGCCGAGCGCCGGCAGCGGAAAAGGACTTGGATATGTTACAGAGCAAAAACGTCATTCCTCTCGGTCGACCGGCAACTCCAAGCGCGACACCCCCGCGCTTCGTCATCCGATGCGCACCGGGCGGTGGCTGGATTGTCGAGGATAGGCTCGACCTCGTGGGTGGCATCTTCGTCAGCGAGGCGGCGGCGCGTCATTACGCCTTCGAGGAAAGCGGAGGGCGGTGCGACCAGGCGGTCGTCCTTCTGCCGCACCCTCCGTCCGCCGCTGCCGTTGCAAGGAGCAATTGAGATGTTCGGTCGTCTGGGAAGTCTCTGGTACCTCCATCTTGTCGAAGCGGAAGCGCGCAGGCACCGGATGTCGCGGACGCGCCCTCGCACGGACCTTGCGATCTTCGGGCGGCTTGCCCTTGTGCTTGCGCTCGTGGCCGGGGCGGCTGGGCTCGTGTCCGCCATGGCAGGTGGCTGATGATCACGCGACACAACTCCCGCGGTGCGCACGCCGGCAGGCGTCGCGCGCCTGCCACAGAGGCCCGCCAGTCCGTCATCGAACAGGTTCGCGACATGGTTCATCCGCGCCGCAAGACATGGGAGACAGCCGATATCCGTCCCTATGCGGCAAGCCTCGCCGTCGGCGCGGTGCTGTTTGCAGTCCTGCTTGCTGCTCGCGTGATTGCCGTCTTGGCAACCAGGTGAGGCGGGGCTTGTGGCGGGCGTTGGATCAACCCCATCGGGCGCCCGCCGCCGGCCTCCCGCATAGGCGGTAATCCCTCTTGATACACCATCATCATTTCATCTTGGCGGGAACCTTTTGCGCATTGCCACGGCCATATTCACGGATTGTTCCTTTCCTTGAGAGTCTTTTCATGCAAGGGTAAAGCCAAGTTGGAAAGGCGTCTGCCGGAAAGGACGATGGTCCATGCATCAGCGTACTGGAGCCTCAACGCCGCTCGCCTCCCTGACCAAGGCGCTCGTCAAGATATCCCGGGCGCGCAGCAGCGACGAAGTGGTCGAGACCGTACGATCCAGCGCCCGGTCCCTGATCGGCTGCGAAGGCATTTCTGTCGTTCTGAGAGAAGGTGATTTCTGCCACTATGTGGCCGAAGACGCCATTGGGCCGCTCTGGGTCGGCCAGAGATTTCCGATGTCGGCCTGTATCAGCGGCTGGTCGATGATCAATCGTGAGACCGCAGTCATTCCCGACGTGCGCAAGGATCATCGGATCCCGCAGGAATTCTACAGCAACACCTTCGTTCGGGCAGTCGCCGTAGCCCCGGTCAGGGTCGACGAGCCGGTCGCCGCACTCGCTGCCTATTGGTCACAGCCCTATACGCCAGCCCCATGGGAGGTTGAAACCCTGGATGCACTGGCGGAAGCGGCAGCGACGGCGTTCGAGAATGACCAGGTGGTTGCCGCCATGAAGGCGGGGCTGACACGGACCGAGGAGGCGACAGCCACTATGCCGGATAACCTTGCCGCCGACGTGAGCAAGATCGCCGGCATTGCCGCCGTTCCGACGATCCTGGACGTCGTACTGCGCATGACCGGCATGGGCTTTGCAGCCGTTGCCCGCGTCACCGAAACCAACTGGGTGGCCTGCCAGGTCCTCGACCCGGGCGGCTTCGGCCTGAGGCCGGGCAGCGAACTGCCGATCGAGAGCACCTTGTGCAACGAGATCAGGGGCCACGGTCAGACCATCGTCTTTGACGACGCCCTTGAGGATCCGGCATACCGCAGTCACCACACGCCGCGCCTCTATGGTCTCAGGAGCTACATTTCCGAGCCGATCATTCTGGCGGGCGGTGAATTCTGGGGAACGCTGTGTGCGATCGACCCAAATCCGGCCAAAGTTAAAAATCCCGAAGTGCTCGGCGCATTCAAACTGTTTGCCGAACTCATTGCCCATCATCTCGACGCGGAAGCGCGGCTGGTTTCCGCCAACGCCCTGCTGGATCGGGAGCGGGAGCTGGCCGAACTGCGCGAGCAGTTCATCGCCGTGCTCGGCCATGACCTGCGTAACCCGATTACGGCCATCGATGCGGGAGCGACACGGTTGCTCCGGGAAGGCTGGACGGAGCGCAGCCCGCTGGTGCTGAAGCTGATGAAGGCAAGCATTGTGCGCATGACCGGCCTTGTCGAAAACGTCATGGATCTGGCAAGGGCACGGATGGGCGGAGGGATCTCGCTCTCACGGGCAGACCAGGATCTTGCCGCGACGCTTCAGCATGTCGTCGGCGAAATGCAGATTGCTCACCCGGATCGCGAGATCGTGGCGGTTTTCGATCTGCCGTCGACGGTCGAGGTCGATCATCTCCGCCTGGCGCAGATGGCGTCCAACCTGCTGTCGAATGCCATTACCCATGGCTCCGCCGAGATCCCGATCTACATTACCGCGCGATCAGACGTGGACGGACTGAACATCTGCGTCACCAATGGCGGCACGCCCATTCCGTGCGAACTGGTTGACAAGCTGTTCCTTCCGTTCAAGCGGGGCGAGGGCAGGTCCGGGTCCCAGGGTCTCGGCCTTGGACTGTACATCGCCTCGCAGATTGCTCAGGCCCATGGCGGCAGGATCGAGGTGCGTTCCAGTGATCAGGAAACGTGCTTTACATTCAGCATGCCCCTGACAGACGTCAAGGCAATCCCTCTAGGCTGAGGGCGAGCCGGCTCCGAGCGCGTCCAGGGCTTCGCGCGCTGCCCTGACACCGCTCAGATAGGCGCCGTGGGCCGTTGAGAAGAAGCCGTGCTCCGTCGCTTCTCCCGCAAAGAACAGCCGATTTTCGAACGGGCGTGCCAGCACGGACCGTGCGCCGGCTTCACCGGGCAGGGCGTGGCTGTAGGCGCCGCCGATGGTTGCCGCGTGCGCCCAGTCGGAGGCGATCAGCGGCCGCAGGCAGGATCGGACCGAATTGCCGAACAGCGCCGCAAGCTCGCCTATCGCATGATCGAAGGCGGCCGGCGTGCCGTCCGTCGCGGCCGCCCGCGCACCGGCGCCGCCCAGATAGCACTCGACCACCGCGTATCCGAACGGCCGGATGTAATAGCTCCCGGTGCGCGGATCGCGCGGATTGCCGATCACATGGGTTTCCGGCTCGAACGGATTGGGCCCGGAAATCTCCAGGAACAGCTTTTCGTTGTGGCCAAGCGGCAACCGGTTCGCGGCGTCGCGCCAGGGATCGAGCGCAGAGGGCCAGGACACGGCACCGCCGGCCAGCACGTTGGTGGAAAGGGTGACAATCACGGCACGGGCGTCGATCGACCCGGACGGGGTGTCGAGCCGGACCCGCGGGCCGGACATATCGACCGCCGTCACCGGCGTGTTCGAATGGAAGGGCGCCTGACCGGGCAGGCTCGCGGTGATCAGCGTTCCGTATCCGCGCGGCAGCCGCCAGTTGTTGTCGCTCGATGCCTCGTCATAGGCGGAGAAGTCCCGCGCCGAGAGTTGTTCTGTCTCGACCCCGTTGATGAAGCCGCTGAGCGCCTGGATATAGCCGGTCCAGCGGCCGGTGGGATCGAGCGCGTCGGAGGCCCGGTCATTGGCAGGCGGTGCGTTCGCAAGCCGGTCTGTCCAGCGCTCGTATTCTTCGCCGGCTGCCTGCCGCTCTGCCGGGGAGAAGCCGAGATCCTTGTATTGCATACCCCAGGCGGAGGGCCGTCGGTCGACCGGCATGCCGGTCTGCTCGGCGATGCCGACCCAAGGGTTGCGCTCAGCGGTATGCAGCCACCCGCAACCGAGATCGAGAGGTCCGGCCTGCGTGATGTGTGTGAAAGCGCGGCCGCCGGCACGGTCCAGTGCTTCGAGAAGGACGACGGAAAGTCCTGAGTCCGCAAGGTGTCGCGCAGCGCCTATTCCTGCCGCGCCGGCGCCGATGATCGCAATGTCTGGTTCTGACGTCATATGTTTGACCCGGTCGTCCGACGATCTTGCATATCTGCCGCCGTTGCGGCAAGGCGGCCCGATAGAAGCATTTGCAGGTAACTGAAATGCAAAAGGCCCCGCTCTGGAAGAACGGGGCCTTTGTTCGAAAGCCTGGCTTTACATGATCGGGCAGCCGCGACGGTTTGCAAAGGTAATACGGTCGGGACCACGGCGGCTGAAGCCTTCGACCGTGATGCTGCGTTCGGTCACGCGAACCACCTGCGTGCGACGAAGACCTTCGTCGCGAGCGGCCATGCGAGCCTCTTCCGGGCTGCAACCGCGGCGACCGCGATCCATGCGGTCCATGTCGCGGTCGCGGATGACCGGGCGGACTCCGTCGGGGCCGACCCGAAGCTCGACGCCCTGGGCTGCTGCCGGGACTACCGACGCGCCGAGCGTTGCTGCCAGCAGGGCGGAAACCATTGCGGCTTTGATGATGTTGGACATGTTGTTCTCCTGTACACCGATGGTAATCCGTCGGGTTAATTTGCAAGTCACCTCGCTGCAACTCTGAGTGATTGCAGAAGGTTCCTTCGGTTTGAAGAAGTGGGGGCAAGTATTGTCGCCGACAGACTTAAGTCTTGCTGGATCGTCGGCCTATCAGGTCTGGCGATACCGCGGTGCGCGGCTGGCATTGATCAAGAGATCCTGTTCCGTCGCAAATCGACCGAGCAAGGAAACGAGGCGCGCTTCCTCTTCGCCGTCAAGGCGGTATCGCTTGGCGAAGTCGCTGACGCTCCAGAGCTTCTTGATGCCGTTGCCGGCAAGGTCGGTGAGTGCTGCATGTGAGGTCATCCCGTATCCCCCGTCGCTAGGCCTTGGATCCAAGCCGCCGGCTGCCCGGCTGCGCGCAAAAAAAGAGGCGCGGAACCGCGCCTCTCGCAACGGGCTCAGTTCTCCTGAACCTTGACGCCGTTCTGACCGATGCTGATATCAACGCCCTTCGGCTTGGTTTCTTCGTGGTAGACGTAGAAGCCGAGGCCGATAACGACCACGAACAGCGCACCGATGATGAAATAGAGATTGTTGGATCGTGCCACGCGTTTCCCCTTTGCTCGCGAAATTCCGGCGTAAAAACGCAAGGCTTGCCAGAGGGTTCCAGACCGCGGGAAATATTATCCGTCGTTGGCGGAATTGAGGTTTTGCGGCCGGATGCCCTCGTCGTGCGCAGTCTGGCGCAACCTGACGCCTATGCCACCGCTGCCTTCGCCCTCGCTGAGAAAGACGACGCCGCGAGATTCTAGAATGGCTCTCAGTCGCTCGCTGACCTCGGGCAGTCCATGGTGCTCGGATGCTTCAGCCTTGCGGATGGCATCGGGGGCAAGCCCGGACAGATCGGATGCCTCGTCGATGGTGAGGCCGAGGAGGGCGCGCGCGGCCCGGAGTTGAGGTGCAGTCAGCATGAAACGTGATCTGGAGCGAGATCCTGCAAAGTCAAGCAGTCGCGGTGCTCGGGCGGTTGGTTGCCGTCTTGAGACCGCGCTGGTGGCGATGCTCGAGCGCGATACAGCCCCACAGCATGCCGAGCAGCATGTAGAAATGGCGCCAGTGGTCGGTGTCGATGACGTTGCCGATCATCGCGTGGCCGAGGATCAGGACCCAGGCGATCATCAGGTAGGGCTGCCACGGACGCTCTCGAAGCATGTAGCGGAAACCGAAGATCAGCGATGACCAGAGCATGATCTGGTAGGCGATCGCTCCGAGCCAGCCATAGGTCGTCAGGGTCTTCAGCCAGATATTGTGCTCGTCCTCTCCGAAGATCTTGCCGAAGGCCATCGGCCCGAGCCCCAGCGGCCGCTCCATCGCCATCTGGAAACCGATCTTGTGCCGTTCGAAGCGGCCAAGGCGCGCGCCGTCATAGTCCTGCACGAGCTTGGCGCGATTGGAGAAGAGGTCGGAGACCTGCGGGAACTGCAGTGCGATTGCCAGCACCAGGGCGAGGAACAGGGCGGCCCCGACCGATATGGCAAGGATCTTGAACCGGAAGGCCGTCGTCCTTTCCTTCAGAAGCATGACGACGACCAGCGCCACGCCACCGAAGATGAGCAGTCCCCACGCAGCGCGCGAAAACGACAGGAAGATGCCGAGCGCGAGCACGAGAATACCCAGAATGAGCAGCGGCGTCTTCAGCTGCGGGCCGGTCAGCATCCGGTAGAGCAGGTAGAGCAGCGGCGCGACCAGATAGGGTCCGAACACATTCGGATCCTGGAAGGCGCCCATGGCGCGGTTGTAGCGGGTGAAGATGTGCGCGCCGGGGAAGGCATTGAAATAGCCGAGGATGCCGAGCAGCGACGTGATGATCGCGGCAAACACCCAGGCATGGAAGATGAGTTTCAGGCGGCGATGGTCCGCCTCCACGACCGCCGCGTAGAAAACGGCGCTAAGCGCCAGGAAAGTCGACACGGCGAAGTACATCGGCGCATCGCTGACGTCCTTCATCACGAACATCGAGAACAGGCCGCTGACGTTGAAGGTGACGAGCATCACCAGAAGCGGCGCCACCGTGCGCGAGATCTTCAGACCGAGCAGGAACCAGAGGCCGATCTGGGCGGCCATGATCAGCTCGTACGGAGCCGGTTCCGACATCACGAAACCGGACATCACGACGCCGAGGCCGATCATCGCGCTGCCGAAAAGCCGAAGCCCCGCCTGGCCCGGATCAAAGGGCCGGCTGTTGTGGTCGAGAACGAGGCTCAATAGGCATTGTCCGTATTGAGAAGCCGGATCGGCGTCAGGAACAGGATCTTCAGATCGAACAGCAGCGACCAGTTTTCGATGTAGTCGAGGTCGTAGGCCGTGCGGGCGCGGATCTTCTCGTCCGAGTCGAGCTCGCCTCGCAGCCCGTTGATCTGCGCCCAGCCGGTGACACCGGGCTTGACCCGGTGGCGGGCGAAATAGCCTTCGACCACGTCGACGTATTTGCGGGTGCCCGTCTGGGCGCTGATGGCATGCGGACGGGGTCCGACCAGGGACAACTGGCCGCGCAGCACGTTGAACAGCTGCGGCAGTTCGTCGATCGAGGACTTGCGCAGGAAGCGACCGACCCGGGTCACCCGCGGATCGCCCTTGGTGACGGCCTTTACGGCGGTTTGGTCGCTCATGTTCGTGTACATCGATCGGAACTTCAGAACCTCGATGACTTCGTTGTTGAAGCCGTGGCGCTTCTGGCGAAACAGGATCGGACCCTGGGACGTGGATTTGACGGCGATAGCCGCAGCCAGCATCAGCGGCCACAAAAGGGTGAGCGCTATCAGCGTGAAGGTGACGTCGAACACCCGTTTGGCCACCGAGTCCCAGTCGCGGATCGGCTTGTCGAAGATGTCGAACATCGGCACTTCGCCGACATGCGAATAGGAGCGGGGACGAAAGCGCAGACGGTTGGCATGGGCCGCAAGGCGAATATCGACCGGCAGGACCCAGAGCTTGCGCAGCAGCTGCAGGATGCGCTGTTCGGCCGTGGCGGGAAGCGCGATGATCAGCATGTCGATCCGCGCCAGGCGCGAAAATTCGACCAGTTCCGCAAACGTCCCGAGCTTGGGATAGCCGGCCACCACTGTCGGCGAACGGTCTGTTCCGCGATCGTCGAAGATGCCGCAGATGCGGATGTCGTTGTCGGGCTGTTGCTCCAGCTGCCGCACCAGATACTTGGCCGGTTCGCCACCGCCGACGATGACGGCGCGCCGTTCCATCACGCCGTTGCGGGCCCAGTGACGGATGGCAAGCGCGGTGAGCTGTCGCTCGCCGAGGAGAAAACCGGCGCCGACCAGAAACCAGCTGCCCAGTCCCAGCAGCGAATAGTGCGTCGATGCAAAGACGAAGAGCCCTGCGACGGTCATCAGGAAACCGATGCACCAGGCGGTGGCGACGCGTTTAGCCGTACGCCGCGCGGCCCTCAGCGACGGAATCTGGTAGGTATCGACAAGCTGCAGCATGAGCACGGTCAGCCCCGCGCCGATCGCGATAATGCCCAGCCGGACCAGGTAGATGCCGGACGCCTCGCTTGAAAGCATGGCATCCATGAGAAGCCCGATTGCCAGCAGGCAGCCGCATTCGAACAGTCGGAACTGGCCAATCAGCATGGCCGGTGAATGGCTTATAGCGCGGAATTGCTCGGCGATCTGGCGTGCGAAAGGGTTGAGCTCGCTCGGCGCTTCCACCTGCTGCTCGCGCTCGCGGAGTTCGGAGACCTTGCGGCGAAGGTCTTCCACGTCGAACTCATCTGGCTTCCGGAATTGGTTCATGCCATGGCCCTTCGACTTCCGGCCCCCCATGGGGAGGGAAGGCTAGGCTTTGGAATAGCAAAAATATGCTAAAGAAGCCTTTAGCGGGAAGGCCTGACTTGCGTTTCCGCAAGTATGTTCTGATACAGATCGAGCATCGAGCGGGCCATGACGGAAGCGGAGAACACAGACCGGAAAGCATCGGGCTTCGGCATGTTGATGTCGTGCCAGCCTTCGATCGTCAGCGCGTCCACCATGATCCGTGAAAGATCGCCAGCGTCTCCGGGTCTGGCGAGGGCGGCGCTGTCTGTGCCCAGAACCTCGGGAATGCCGCCCACGCGCGACGCGATGACGGGCTTGCCGGCGGCAAGCGCCTCGAGCACGATATAGGGCATGGCTTCCGCCCGCGACGGCACGACGACCGTATCGGCCAGTGCAAAACCGCTGCGGGCCGGCATTGCCGGCATCATCCGGATCCGGCGCCCCAGTCCCCGCTCGGCCATCATCTGCGCATAGCGGTCGCGATCGGGGCCGTCGCCCACCATCACGGCTGACAGCGGGCGGCCGACCGCCCGCTCGGTGCGCGCGAAGGCGTCGATGAACACATCGGGTCCCTTGAGGTCACGCAGCATGCCGATATAGAGGAAATCGGCGGCATCGGACGCGGCGGGTACGGGTTGGAATTCGGCGTCCTTGATGCCGTTGTAGATGACCCGCGAAACGGTGCGCGGCGCGCCGACCTTTTCCACATAGGTGCGGCGCTCGTAGTCGCAGACGAAGACGATGGCGTCCGCGAAATACTCCTGCATGCGCTCCAGTCGCAATACGCCCTGTCCGGCAAGGCTGTTGCGGTTGAAGTGCAGGGTCCCGCCATGCGGGGAATAGAAGCGGGCTACGCGATACCTGTTTACCCGCAGGACTGAGCCGATGAGACGGGCGACGGCGCCACCTTTGGCGCCATGCCCATGCAATACATCCGGCCGCAAGCTCCTTATATGTTTGTAGCTTCTGTAGAGCGCCGTCAGGTCTTCGGGACTGATGGAGCGACGCATCGGTAGTCGTGTTAGTCCCAGCGAAAGCTGGGGTCGTATCTGGTCGAACAGGCGCTCTTCATGCTCGCCGCCGGTCGAGCTGTCGCAAAGGATGCCGACCTCGTGACCCGCCGCCCGATGCTCTTCCACCAGATCCCGGACATGCCGGAATATGCCGCCCACGGGCGAGCGGAAACAATGGAGAATGCGAAGGGGAGGGGATGCCGGCATCTCGCGTCAGAACAGCCGCTCGCGCACATAGATCGTGTCGCCCGCCATCACCGGCGTTGCAATGATGCTCCGGCCGGTGATCACCTGGCCGTTGATCTTGCGGGTGACATCGAGGTCTTTCTGGTTGGCGCGGGACGTGAAGCCGCCGGCGATCGCAACCGCGTTCTGGGCGGTCATTCCGGGCACGTAGGAATACTGACCCGGTCTCCCGACCTCGCCCATGACGAACACCGGCCGGTAGCGGTCGACCTCGATGGTCACGTCCGGGTCACGCAGGTAACCCTGCTTGAGGCGCGAGGCGATGGCGCCTTCGAGCGCCGGCAGGGTCTGGCCGCGGGCGGCGACCTGACCGATCAGCGGAAAGGCGATGTAGCCCGCCTGATCGACCGTATAGCTGTTGGTTAGGCCCGCCTGCTCGAACACGCTGATGCGCAGCCGGTCGCCGCTGTCGAGCCGATAGGGCTGCACGGCGGCGGCCTCGAAGCTCTTCGGCGCGGGTGCGTAGGAGGTGCATCCGCCAAGCGCTATGGACGCAGTTGCCAACGCGAGTGCCAACAGGTGTTTGGATCGGACGAAGGCCATTTCGCTTCGGAGCTCCGGCTTGAATTTCTGAAGCCGTTATCGGGGCGTTATGGTTAATGCCCGGTAAAGGCCGGCCGAAAAAGGCGGTCGACCGTGGGCGCGGCGGCATTAACCCTCAGGTTACCATAAGCCTTTACTATTCCGCCAAGAATAGAGGGAGCGTGTGATGTCGAGCGTCAATGGCGGCCATCAGGATGTGGATATTGACCTAAGGCAGGTTGCCTCTGCCGTCTGGCGACGTCGCGCGCGCATCCTTCTGGCAGGGGTTGCCGCCGCGGTCCTGTCCTTTGCCGCCGCCAGCCTGATCAAGCCGAGCTACAAGGGCGAAGCGCGCCTGCTGATCGAATCGCGCACACCCAATCTGGGCGGCGCTGCCGCAGGCGGCAACGATCCGGTGCTGGACAGCCTCAACATCACCAGCCAGGCGCAGCTTCTCCAGTCCACCGACCTCATCAAGCGCGTGGCGCGCGACCTGAAGCTGGCGCAGCTTAAAGAGTTCGATCCGGCTTCGCAGTCGCTGATCCCCGATCCGCTCGTCATGATCGGCCTCAAGCAGGATCCGATGAAGCTCGATCCGGAAGACCGGGTGATCCAGGAGTTCCGCGACAAGCTGCAGGTCTACGCAGTCGAAAATTCGCGCGTCATCGCGATCGAGTTTTCCTCCCACGACCCGAAGCTGGCAGCAGACATTCCCAACAGGATGGCCGACATCTATCTGGAAACCCAGAGCGGCGCCAAGCTCGACACCCATTCGGACACGGCCAAATGGCTGGAGCCCGAGATCGCCAGCCTGACCCAGAAGGTCCAGGAGGCCGAAAAGAAGGTGGCGGACTACCGCACTTCGAACGGACTTTTCCAGACCACCGATACCAACAGCTTCTCCACCCAGCAGCTCAACGACATCTCGACCGAACTTGCACGCGTCCGCGGCGAGCGGGCCAATGCCGAGGCGCGGGCCGAAAACGTGCGGGCCTCCCTGAAGGCCGGGCGTGATTCCGATACGCTGGCCGACGTGGTCGGTTCGCAGGTCATCCAGCGGCTGAAGGAGGCTCAGGCCAACCTGCAGGCCCAGATCAACGACCAGGCGACGGCTTTGATGGACGGCCATCCGCGCTTGAAGGGGCTGCGCGCGCAGCTCGCCGGTATCAAGCTGCAGATCGGTATCGAAACCCAGAAGATTCTCTCGAGCCTCGATAACGAAGCAGAGGTTTCGCGGATCCGCGAGCGCCAGCTGATGGCGCAGCTCAATGGCCTCAAGGCGGATTCCTCCCGTGCCGGCCAGGAAGAGGTGGGCCTGCGGGCGCTCGAGCGCGAAGCGGTGGCGCAGCGGCAGCTTCTGGAAACCTATCTTGCCCGCTACCGGGAAGCGACGTCGCGTCTCGAAGGCAATTCGAGCCCCGCCGACGCCCGCATCGTCTCCAGTGCGGTGGAGCCGTCCGAGCCCTTCTTCCCGAAGGTCATTCCGATCGTCATCGTGGTCACGCTCGCCACGCTTATCGCCGGTTGCCTGGTGGTGATCGTCGGCGAGCTGTTCAGCGGCCGTGCGCTGCGGCCGACGCGCCTGCCGGAAGACGAGAGCGATCCCGTCCTCGAAGTCGTCCCAGTAATCCCCGTGGCTGCTGCCGATCCAGTGGTCGCAGAGGCGCTGCCGGTCCACAAGATGCAGGCAGACGCCGTCCGCTTCAGCCGTCCCGAGCCGGAGGATGTCGTCGCTGGTACTCCGCCGGTCGCTGACCGGATCGAGGATGCCGTACAGCTTGCCGACGATGAGGACCAGGCCTTCAGCATCGCGTCGGTGGCGCATTACCTGCACCGGCGCGCGGTCCCCGTTGCCATCACCGTGTCACCGGCAGGTGACGAGGGCTCCACCATGACCGTCATGCTGGTCCGGGCGGTTGCCGAGCAGGGCCATACGGTGGTTCTCGTCGACATGACCGGGTCGGCCTGCCCGACGCGGCTGATGGCCCAGGAAGAAAACCTTCCGGGGATCACTGATCTCCTGTGCGGAGAAGCGGCATTCGGCGAAGCGATCCACCGGGACCGTCTCTCGCAGGCGCATATCGTCCCGCGCGGCGCGGCCGATGCCGCTCAGGCGATGCGCGGCGCCGACCGTCTTGCGATGATCATTGATGCGCTCGTGGATGCCTATGACGTGGTGATCATCGAATGTGGCCCGGCCGAGACGGCAAGCCTCTCGCGCCTGACGCGCAACGAGGACGCCGAGATCGTCCTGTCCGTTCCCGACATTGCCGAAGAGGATCTGGCCGCGCTCGTCCTCGAATACGAGGCCGCCGGCTACAGCAACATCCTGGTCATGACCGAGCCGTCGCTTGGTTCCCGGGCTGGTCGCCGGGCAGCCTGAGATCAGCTCTCCGGCGGACTGTGAGCACCGGTCCGCCACCGCTGTACGGCGGAATAGAGCGCAGGGCTACGCTTGATCGCGGCCTTGGCCCTGGTTGCCGCGATCAGGGCAGGGCGCGCCAGCACACCCTTCCAGCTGACGGGAATGAGCAGGTCGTGCTGGATCGTCTCCTGGCTGCACCAGCTGCGCTTGTAGGGCTGGTCGCCGATGCCGAAGTCGAACACCGCGACATCGCTGCGGCAACAGCTTTCGATCATCAGCCAGAATAGCATTTCACCGGGGCTAGCCTCCGCCGCGATGCTTTCGTCGATCGAGCTGAACAGGCAGATGACGTGGTCGCCCTTTCGCGCAAGTCCGGCGATGGCGGCAACATGACCCGCATGCCGGCCCTTCAGCCGTATGGCATGGAGCGAGAGCGGCACGTCCGCATGGGCGATGGGCACGTCGAGAAGGCGATGAAAGAAATCTTGGACGCGGGGAGGCTGGAACACGTCGGGCAATCCGAGCAGCACCAGCCTTTCACCCTTCTGCCGGAAGAACAGATCCAGCAGCTCGTGCTGCGCCTGTCCCGTCGCGATCACATGCTCGTAGCCGCCGATCGCCTCCATCTTGCGGTTCTGCGAGCGAAACTTCTTGCGCCGGCTCTTGGCGTTCAGCTGAGCAAGCGTTGCCTCGAAGCTTTCGCGCAGGGGCAACTGGAAGGAGTGGTTCTGGTTCTCGATGCTGGCAAGACCGGCAAGCGGGTGACGCCCGCCTCGCCAGGAAAGCGGCACATTATCGAACACCAAGAGATCGGCGCGCCCGCCGAGCAACATCCGCAGCGAGACCTCGAAATTCTGCAGCTCTTCGGCGTCTGGGCGCGCAAGCGCAGGATCGAACAGCCCGGTATTGATATTGTTGAAGCGGCCCCCGGGAAACCTCGCGACCTGCAATCCGGCTTCGCTGACGATCTCGAGAGGCAGCAGCATCAGCGTCCGGCCGTCGACCGTGCCCGTGATCGCAAGAAGCTGGGTGCCCTGGCTCTCGCACCACGCACGACACCAATCATAGCCCTGATGCAGCGAGACATGCGGGCCGCAGCTCAGCCGGCGCCACTCAGCCTCAAGCGTCGCGGGGTTGGTGGTCAGCCGGATATCGAGGCCTGAAAAACCCGTGTGCCGAATTGGCCGTCGCTGATCCACCCCTGAAAGGGTCGGCTGCGCAGGTCGGTTGGTCCGGTCTTGCATGGAAGGGTCTCACCGTTTCCCGCGTGAGGCTAGGAAGGGAGCGGAAACATTCGGTTTAAGGCGCGCCTTTTGCCGCGGTAAACACGGCAGCCTGGTTAACTGCCGGTAAATCAGGGACGGGGGCGGGAGCCCGCCATCCACTTGATGATCAGCATGGCGGGCAGGATCCACAACAGGCCGGTCAGGAAGAAATAAAGCAGATGCACCCACCACGGCGAGGAGCCGAGAAGCAGCGACGCGAAGGTGGTCGCCAAAAGCGCGTAGGTAATGACGAGAATGATGATGAGGATCGTGCCGATGAAGCTTTTGACGCCCGGAACCAAGATTGTCTCCTCCCACCGCGACGGCATGCCGCAAACCCGAAGGACTTGTTTTGCATGGGTTGATGGGGCAAATCAACGACCGGTAGCCAACAGCCTGTGCGTTATCCTTCATGGGCCCGGCGGAAGCGACAGGAGTGACCATGTCGGCGAGTGATGCTGTCATCATCGACGTCTACAAGCAGACCAGGCGGGGAGAGCGGGATCGCAAGGCGGTCCGGATCTGGCTTGGCGTCGTGGTCTTCACGCTGTTCTGTCTGGTTCTGGTCGGCGGCGCCACGCGCCTGACCGATTCGGGCCTCTCCATAACCGAATGGAAACCGATCCACGGCGTCGTTCCGCCGCTCAGCGCCGCCGAGTGGCAGGAGGAGTTCGAACTCTATAAGCGCATTCCGCAATACCAGGAGCTGAACAGCGGCATGACGGTCGACGACTTCAAGTCGATCTTCTGGTGGGAATGGGCGCACCGCTTCCTCGCCCGCTCGATCGGCGTTGTATTTGCGGTTCCGCTCGCCGTCTTCTGGCTGACCGGCCGCATCGAGAGGCGCCTGCGCTGGCCGCTGGTCGGCGTCCTGGCGCTCGGCGGCCTGCAGGGGTTCATCGGCTGGTGGATGGTCTCGTCCGGCCTGACCAAGCTGACGAGCGTCTCGCAATACCGTCTCGCAACCCATCTGGTCATGGCCTGCCTGATATTTTCCGCCTGCCTGTGGATCATGCGCGGCCTGTCACCCCACACGGCCGACGCGCCGCCGACGCAAAAATCCTATTGGGCCGCCGGCGCCATCGCCGTCCTCGCTTTGTTTCAGATCTATCTCGGTGCGCTGGTCGCCGGCCTCGATGCAGGCCTTTCCTACAACACCTGGCCGCTGATGGACGGAAGCCTGGTGCCGGCCGACCTGTTCGTGCAGCAGCCCTGGTGGATCAATCTCTTCGAAAACCCCAAGACGGTACAGTTCGTTCACCGCTGCGGCGCCTATCTTCTCTGGGCCGTCACGCTTGCCCACATGGTCGTCTCGCTGCGGCTTGCACCGGCATCCACCCATGCAAGGCGTGCCGTCGTCATGTTCCTGCTGGTTTCGATGCAGGCGGTGATCGGCATCTCGACGCTGGTGATGCAGGTCCCGCTTCACCTCGCGCTGACCCATCAGGCCATGGCGCTTGTTGTGCTGGGCTTTGCCGTCGCCCATTGGCGGGCATTCTTTGGCGAGTACCCGCAACAGACCCAGGTCGAAGTCAGAAGCTGAAGGCGCCGCTTGCGAGAAGGCGGCTTGCCACCTCGATAAATGCCAGGCGCTCGAACGCATCGCTTCCCTCGGAGGTCGGCCTGTCGTCCTCTAGCGACCAACTGACCGAAAGGCCCGCATGGGCGATGGCGTAGCGGATGATTGTCGCTTCGCCGCACCCGATCAGCGGTGCAAAGGTCCGGCAGAGCGACAGGATGCGGGAAGGCGCGACGATGCCCGGAAACGCGCCAGCCGGATTGCCGAAGACATTGGCGACCTCATAGGCCGCATCTCCCATCAGGCCCTGCGGATCGATTGCCAGCCAGCCGCGACCACCGCCCGAGATGATGTTGTCGTGGTGGAGGTCGCCGTGCAGGGGACGACTGTCCGACGGCTGGTCCAGAAGCTCGGCGGCGATCGCGGCGCAGTGGCGCAGCGGACCCCTCAGGGCCGGCGGCTGCGATGCTTCGGCCTGTGCGAACAATGGCCTGAAATGCTGCTGCAATGGCATCAGGCCGGCGGGGTCGGGAGACGATGTCCCGGCATGCAACTGCCGCACGAGGGAAGCGATCACGGCGCTTGCGGCATCGTCGCCATGCTCTTCGCGCCAGGACCGCAGCGTCGAACGTCCGGCGTCCTCCAGAAGGCAGGCAGACCCTTCGGCGTCGAGCAGGCGCACGGCACCGCATCCGCCCCGCCACCGGAGAAATTCGAATCCTCTGACTTCGTGCAGGCCTTCCGGCTTCAGAAGCTTGGCGATCGCCAGCGATCCGTCGAGGCGGCGGACCCTGTAGACGAAACTCGTATGCGTATCGGCAAGCCGCTCCGTCTGGCCGACCGCCCAGCGGTCCGCCAGATCCCGCGGAAAAGCCGGGATGCCGTCTTCCATCAGGCCGACAGCATCAGATCCATGTTCTGGACGGCCGCCCCGGATGCGCCCTTGCCAAGATTGTCGAGAAGCGCGACGAGATTGACATGCGCACCGCCCGGCGTCCCGAACACGAAGAGCTTCATGCGGTCCGTATCGACCAGCTCTTCGGCATCCACCCGGGCGAGGGCAGCACTGTCAGCAAGCGGCACGACCGTGACAATATCCTGCCCGGCGTAATGCGCTGTCAGCGCCGCGTGGACTGCCTCGAGCGATGTGCCGTCCTTCAGGTCGTCGAGGAACAGCGGAACCTGGACGATCATGCCTTGTGCGAACCGCCCGACGGAAGGCGAAAACAGCGGCGCGCGGTCGAGCAGGCCGTGGATCTTCATTTCCGGCACATGCTTGTGCTTGAGCGGCAGGCCGTAGAGGAAGTTGTTGGCGCTGATCGCGTCCTCCCGCGAGCCATCTTCCATCTGGGCGATCATCTGCTTGCCGCCGCCCGTATAGCCGGAGACCGCATTGACCGTGACCGGATATCCGTCAGGCAGGATACCGGCGACCCGCAATGGCCGGATGAGGCCTATCGCACCTGTCGGGTAGCAGCCCGGATTGGCGACGTGCCGCGCCGAGCGAATCTTGTCCGCCTGCGCCTTGTCCAGTTCCGCAAAGCCATAGGCCCACGAAGGATCGACCCGGTAGGCGGTCGAGGTGTCGATGACGCGGACCTTGTTGTTGCCGGCTAGCATGCCGACGGCGTCGCGCGAAGCGTCGTCCGGCAGGCAGAGAATGGCAATGTCTGCACTGTTGAGCAGGTCCTCCCGGATCGCGGCATTGCGGCGCTCGGCCTCGGGAATCGACAGAAGCTCGACGTCGCGGCGGCCGGCCATGCGGGTGCGGATCTGCAGCCCCGTCGTGCCGTGTTCGCCGTCGATGAAGATCTTTGCCGTCATTGCTCTAATCCTTGAAAAAACAGCGGCTTGCAGTGGAAGCCGGATTCACTATGGCAGTCTATTGATTCAGAATGTTAACGGGCGCCTTTGCGGCCCGCGCGCAGACCCAGCATATACATTGCCACCGTCGCAGCGGCAATGGCGGTCACATCCGCATGGTCGTAGGCAGGCGCCACCTCGACCACGTCCGCGCCGCGGATGTCGAGGTCACCCAGCCGCTGCATGACCGAAAGGATCTTCGCGCTCGAAGGACCGCCGGCCACGGGCGTGCCGGTGCCCGGTGCAAACGCCGGATCCAGGCAGTCGATGTCGAAAGTGAGGTAGGCCGGCCGGCCACCGACATGATCGAGGATGAGCCGCGAGACCTCCGTTGCCGTCATCTCCTCGAGCGCATGGCCATGCACGAGGCGAATGCCGAAATCCTCCGGCGCATGGGTGCGGATGCCGATCTGCACGGAATGCGCGGGATCGATGATGCCGTCGCGCACAGCCCGCGCCACGAAGGATCCGTGGTCGATCCGCCGGTTGTCGTCGAACCACGTATCCTGATGCGCGTCGAACTGCACCAGCGCCATCGGCCCATGCAGCGCCGCATGGGCTTTCAGAAGTGGCCAGGTGACGAAATGATCGCCGCCGAGCGTCAGGAGGAAGGCGCCGGCATCGAGGATGGCCTTCGCCTGGCCCTCGATCGCTTCCGGCGTGTCCTGATGGTTGCCGTAGTCGAGCAGGCAGTCGCCGTAGTCGACCACAGCGAGGTCGGCAAACAGGTCGCGGTCGAAAGGATACTGAGGGTCGTTGTCGAAGATGGCCGAGGCGCGGCGGATCGCCTGCGGCCCGAAACGGGCGCCGGGGCGGTTCGAGGTGGCCGCATCGAAGGGAATGCCCCAGACCACGGCATCAACGCCGGCCAGGTCCTTGGTAAAACGCCGGCGCATGAACGACAGCGCGCCTGCAAAGGTCGGGTCGGTCGCCGCCGATGTCAGGCTCGTGGCGGTAAAGGCGTGATCGATGGTCTTCGACGGCATGAGTTCTCCCTTGTGTCCACGAGCAGAGATGGCACCAGCGACAGGCGACGACAAACAAAAAAGGCGGAGCCGAAGCCCCGCCTTTCGAAATCCGGTTGATCCGAAGCGATTAACGCTTGGAGAACTGGAAGGACCGGCGGGCCTTGGCCTTACCGTACTTCTTACGCTCGACGACGCGGCTGTCGCGGGTCAGGAAGCCACCCTTCTTGAGCACGCCGCGCAGGCCCGGCTCGAAGTAGGTGAGTGCCTTGGAGACGCCGTGGCGCACGGCGCCGGCCTGGCCCGAAAGACCACCACCGGCAACGGTTGCGACGATGTCGAACTGGCCGCCACGGTTGGCAGCGATCAGCGGCTGCTGCAGGATCATCTGCAGGACCGGACGCGCGAAATAGGCGGTGAAGTCCTTGCCGTTGACGATGACCTTGCCGGAGCCGGCCTTGACCCAGACGCGGGCAACGGCGTTCTTGCGCTTGCCGGTTGCATAGGAGCGGCCCTGTGCATCGACCTTGCGGACGTGAACCGGAGCCTGGCTTTCAGCCGCCGGCGCGAGGTCCTTCAGAGAGGAAAGATCGGCCATGATCAGGCGCTCCTTACGTTCTTCTTGTTCAGCGATGCCACGTCGAGAGCGACCGGCTGCTGTGCTTCGTGGGGATGGTTGGAGCCGGCGTAGACACGCAGGTTCTTCATCTGGCGACGGCCGAGCGGGCCGCGGGGAACCATGCGCTCGACAGCCTTCTCGACGACGCGCTCCGGAAAGCGGCCTTCGATGATCTGGCGCGCAGTGCGCTCCTTGATGCCGCCCGGGTAACCGGTGTGCCAGTAGTACTTCTTGTCGGAGTACTTCTTGCCGGTCAGAGCGACCTTTTCAGCGTTGATGACGATGACATTGTCGCCGTCGTCGACGTGCGGGGTGAAGGTGGCCTTGTGCTTGCCGCGAAGGCGGTTAGCAACGATGGTGGCGAGGCGACCAACGACGAGGCCTTCGGCGTCGATGATGATCCACTTCTTCTCCACCTCTGCAGGCTTCTGAACGAAGGTTGACATTGTTTTCTCTTTCGCTTGGACCCAAGGCAGCCAAACGGGGCTGCAAGGGCGTTTCTTGTTGCTTGGTTTGCCGGCGCGGCCGACAAAAAGAAAGCGGGCCTTGGGAGGTCCGCGATCTGTTGCGGCTTATACAAAGCGTCGTCGGGCGCGTCAATCGAGCGGTCTTGCGGGCTCGCAAAAAGAAACAAGCAAAAACATTGACTTAGCAATGTGGTTTTATAGTACCACAAAAAATCGGCGGCCGTTCTGGTCATGGCGCGCGAAAATGACTGTCCAATCCGGGAAAATCGAGACCGAACATGGTGGTGAGGGCGGGCCGACCCTACGTCTGTGTAAGACGACAGCCGAGGAGATCACAATGAACCACGACAGCTATGACGGCGATGATATCGCCGATATCCTGAAGACCACGAAGACGATCGCGCTGCTCGGTGCTTCTCCCAATCCGGATCGCCCCAGCAATCGGGTCATGGGTTTCCTCCTGGCGCGCGGCTACCAGGTCTTTCCGGTCAATCCGGGGCAGGCGGGCAAGCAGATCCTCGGCCAGACGGTCTATGCGCAACTGGCCGATGTCCCGCAGCCGGTCGATATGGTCGACGTCTTTCGCGCCGCAGAGTTTCTGGACGGCGTGGTCGACGAGGCGCTGGCGCTCGAAACGCCGCCGAAGGTGATCTGGGGACAACTCAGCGTGCGCGACGATCGGGCGGCAGCCAAGGCCGAGGCGGCCGGCGTCAAAATGGTCATGGACCGCTGCCCCGCGATCGAGATCCCGCGGCTCATGGCCTGACGGACCTGCCCACCGTCCGGGCACCCGGTCGGTCTAGGAGATCCTGCAGATCGGGAGCATTGCCGCAGAATCCTGCGACCGCGTCGAATGGATGGTCGCCGAGAAGCACCTGGCGACAGCGTGTCTTGTCGGCGCAGCGCGTGCAGGTAAGCTGCATCTGCCGGAATTCGGCGTGATCCGTCGCTGCGACCTTTGCCGGATCGAGACCGAGTTCGCGCATCAGCAGGAGCATCTCGTCGGCGCTGTGCTCGCCCGCCGCGATCATCGTGACGAGATCCTGTTCGGATAGGCCGCAATCTCTGGCGATCTCGCCGAGCGCCTGCTCTTCAGGGCCGCCGGGATAGCCGGCCGCGGCAAACGCGTTGCCGGTTGCCTCGCACCATTCCCGGATGCGTGCGACAACAGATTCGATGAAATTTCGACGCTCGTCCATGGCGATCTCCCGGCGATATTTCATCCAGCATCGTCCGGGTGGAACGATATTCCTTGATCGCGATCAACCGTCGCTGTTTCTTCAAGACACCGCATAACAACGACAGGGAGGACACCATGCCGAACAACAATCCGGGTTTCTCGACGCTGGCAGTGCACGCAGGCGCCGCCCCAGATCCGACCACCGGCGCGCGTGCGACGCCGATCTACCAGACGACTTCCTTCGTGTTCGAAAGCGCTGATCACGCGGCCGCGCTGTTTGGCCTGCAACAGTTCGGCAATATCTACACCCGCATCATGAACCCCACCCAGGCGGTGCTCGAGGAGCGTGTGGCGGCGCTGGAAGGCGGCGCGGCGGCGCTCGCGGTTGCCTCCGGCCACGCCGCCCAGCTGCTTGCCTTCCATGCGATCATGCAGCCGGGCGACAACTTCGTGGCGGCCCGCAAGCTCTATGGCGGCTCGATCAACCAGTTCGGCCACGCGTTCAAGAATTTCGACTGGCAGGTGCGCTGGGCCGATCCGGCGGACGCCAAGAGCTTCGAGGCGGAGATCGACGCCCGCACCCGCGCGATCTTCATCGAGAGCCTGGCCAATCCCGGCGGCACCTTTGTGGATATCGCGGCGATTGCCGAGGTCGCCCATCGTCACGGCCTGCCGTTGATCGTCGACAACACCATGGCGAGCCCCTATCTCGTCCGCCCGCTCGAGCACGGCGCCGACATCGTCGTACATTCCCTGACGAAGTTTCTCGGCGGCCACGGCAATTCCATGGGCGGAATCCTCGTCGACGGTGGCACCTTCGATTGGTCGGCCTCGGGCAACTATCCGATGCTGTCGGAGCCGCGTCCCGAATATGCCGGCATGGTGCTTCACCAGACTTTCGGCAATATCGCCTTCGCGATCGCGGCGCGCGTGCTGGGCCTGCGCGATCTCGGGCCTGCCATATCGCCTTTCAATGCCTTCATGATCCTGACCGGGATCGAAACGCTGCCTCTGAGGATGCAGAGGCATTGCGAAAACGCTCTTGCCGTGGCGACCTGGCTCAAGGACCATCCCAAAGTCGGATGGGTCGGCTATGCCGGCCTCACGGACAATGACAACTATGCCCTGCAGCAGCGCTACTCGCCCAAGGGCGCCGGCGCGGTCTTCACCTTTGGCCTGAAGGGTGGCTATGAGGCGGGCAAGACGTTGGTGGAGAGCCTGCAGCTTTTCTCGCATCTCGCCAATATCGGCGATACGCGCTCTCTGGTCATCCACCCCGCTTCCACCACCCACCGGCAGCTGACGGAAGACCAGCAGGTTGCCGCCGGCGCCGGCCCCGATGTAGTGCGCCTGTCGGTCGGCATCGAAGACGCGTCCGACATCATCGCCGATCTCGAACAGGCGCTGTCGAAGGTTTGACCGCGTCATTGCTCCGTCGCAGTGACATGCTTTAAGGCCCCGTCTCCTTTCGCAATCGCGGAACGAGACGGGGACGCAGCCGTTCACCCGCCACGCGGTGAGTTGGCGCCGTGGCCCGGACCGTGCCGCCGGCTTGCTTTTGTCGGGCCCTTGTCCCGGCACCGTCATCAGCAGCCGACGAAGGAGCAGACAGTGCAGGCCGAGCCCGGGATTTCCCACCAAGCCGACGATCAGGGAGATGCCGGCGGCAAGGCACGCCATCAGCGGCCCCCCTCGGTGATCGAGCTCTTCCGTTCCGTCGAGCATGCCTCGGAGGCGGAGCGCATCACGATCGGCGACCTTCTGCACGGCATGGAGGACCGTGCCGCCGCGGCCCTCATCCTCATCTTTGCGCTCCCGAATGCCCTGCCGACCCCGCCGGGAACCTCGACCGTGCTTGGCATTCCGCTGCTGTTCCTGTGCGCTCAGCTGGCGGCCGGCTGGCCTGTCTGGCTGCCGGCCTTCATTACCCGCAGATCGATGCGAAGGAGTGATTACTCGGCGCTGCTGGACAAGGCGGAGCCGTGGCTGGCCCGCGCCGAGCGCCTCCTGAAGCCACGCCTGACCGTGCTGACCAGCTGGCTTGCGGAGCGGCTGCTCGGCATCCTCTGGCTCATCCTGTCCTTCGTGCTCGTGTTGCCCATTCCGCTCGGCAATATGCCGCCTGCGGCGTCCCTCTGCCTGATGGCGCTCGGGCTTCTGGCAGCGGACGGCGTCTTCATCATTCTCGGCGTCGTAGCCGCCATCGCCGCGCTGGTGCTTGCCTCGAGTGTCGTGCTGGGAGCGGTCGCAGCCGGTGCCGCCTTCATTTCGCAGTTCATGCCCTAAGCCGGTTGCGCCTCCGCTTGCCGGCCGCTAGGCCTGTCAAAACGGACTGCGGGAGATGTTTGCCCGCGCCAACATGGAGAGGCAGCGCTGATGAGCAACTGGATCAGCTTCGATACGACGGGCATCCAGCCTGAAGAGGGCGCACCGGTGCCGGAACGGATCATCTCCGGCAATCCGACGTTCAAGACGTGGAACCTCGAAGAGGCGGCCGGCGGCCTCTATGCCGGGATCTGGGAGGCAACACTTGGCGCCTGGATGATCAGCTACGATGAATGGGAGTATTTCCGGATCATCTCGGGCTACTCGATCGTCACCGAAGACGGTGGCGAACCCGTGCATCTGCGCGCCGGCGACAGCATGATCCTCAGGCCAGGCTTCAAGGGAAGCTGGCAAGTCGTTGAAACGACTCGCAAGGACTACGTCATCCGTCTCTAGGTGTCACGTGCCTCCAGATGCCGGAAGCTTTCCGCAAACTCCTGCGAGGAGATGAAGGCAAGCGTGCGACGCAGTTCCTGCGATTGCTTCGTGCCGAGGGCGGCGTCGAACCGTTCCTGCGCCTGCTGCCAGAGGCCGAGCATCTCCTGCTGGCGGGCCAGCCCCTCCGGCGTCAGCCTGACGCGCTTGGCGCGCCGATCGCGCGGATCGGGAAAAAGCTCGACCAGCCCGTCGCGGATCAGCGGCTTCAGCGTGTGCCCGAGCGCCGAGAGATCCATCACCATCGCCTCGGCAAGCTCCTTCAAGGTCGGCTCTGCGGCGCGCCGGATCTGTGTCATCAGCGAAAACTGCGTACCTTTGAGCCCCGTGCTTTCCATCGCACCGTCGTAGAGCTGCCCCAGCCGCCGCGCGGCGCGTCGTATGGCGCTGTTGCTGCAATAGAGCCAGACGCCATCGTCCTGTCCGTGTTGATCGTTCGCCATGGTCCCGTCTCGCTGCAGTGGCGGGGGACCATGCACGCTAACCGTCCGGTCTTCCACCCCCGATAAATATTGTCCCGGGCGCTCTTGCGGCACCGGCTGTCTCCAAACATATATAGTGGTATATGCCACTAAATTCAAATCAAGGAGATGCATCGTGACCTCATCCATCGGAACAGCCCTCGTGACCGGCGCGTCGTCCGGCATTGGTGCCACCTATGCGGAACGCCTAGCGAAGCGGGGCTTCGACCTCCTCCTCGTCGCGCGCGACCAGTCGCGGCTCGACGAGCTCGCGGCAACCCTTTCTGCGCGATACGGCGTCGGCGCCGAGACCTTGCGCGCCGACCTGACGCAACGCGAGGATATCCACCTCGTCGAACAGCGCCTGCGCGACGATGCCGCCGTGACGCTTCTCGTCAACAATGCCGGCATCGGCCCGCAGGGACCGCTCCTGACCGGAGACCTCGATTACCTTGACCGGATGGTGGATCTCAACGTGTTCGCCGCCAACCGGCTGGCGGTGGCCGCAGCCCAAGTCTTTGCGGCAAGGGGAAGCGGTGCGATCATCAACACAGCGTCTGTGGTGGCCCTGGCGCCGCATTTCTTCAGCGGCACCTATGTCGCCTCCAAGGCCTTTGTTTTGGCGCTGACCGAGGCGCTTGCGAACGAACTGAAGAACAAGGGCGTTCGCATCCAGGCGGTTCTGCCGGGTCTTACCCGCACCGAGATCTTCGACCGCGCAGGCGGTTCCATGGAAGGCCTCGACCCGGAACGGGTCATGGATGTCGGCGACATGGTGGATGCGGCACTGGCCGGTTTCGACCAGGGCGAATTGATCACCATTCCGTCGCTCGCCGATGGCGGTCTCTACAGGTCCTTCGAAGAGGCACGGGCGGCCCTGGCGCCCCATCTGTCGCTGAAGACGCCGGCGCCGCGCTACAATGGCTGAAACTACTTCAGCAGCAGTGCCAGAAGCGGCGCTGCCAGCACGTTGACGAGACCGACCAGCACCATCACCAGGCCGGCGACGGAGCCTTCCTCCGCGCCGATCTGGTTTGCCCTGGCAACGCCGGCGCCATGCGCGCCCATGCCGAACAGGGCACCACGGGCGAGCGACGACTTGAGCGGCAGGATCGCAAGCAGGTTTTCGCCGAGCGCTGCGCCCATCACGCCGGTGATGACCACGAAGAGCGCTGTCAGATCCGGCACGCCACCGATATTCTGCGAGATTGCCATGGCAAATGGCGTGCTGATCGAGCGGGGCAGGAGGCTCAGGCGCAATAGTCCGTCGAGGCTGAGAAGGCTTGCCAGCGCCCAGGCGGTCAGCATGGCGGTGGAACTGCCGACCGCGATACCGAACACGAGAACCGGCCAGAAGCGCAGGATCATGGCCCGCTGCTCGTAGATCGGGATCGCGAACGCAACCGTCACCGGGCCGAGCACGACGACCAGCCAATGGGTCGCGCCGATATATTCCCGGTAACTCGTGTGAAGGATGAGAGCCGCCGCGACCAGCGCGACGGGCGTCGCCACGAGCGGCGACAGCCAGGCGCGCGGCCAGCGGGCGTAAAGTCTCTTGCTCAGGAAGTAGATGGCGATGGTTGCGGCAGACCAGAAAGCGGTCGTCAGCACCGCCTCAGTGGAGAGCACGCTTTTGCTCCAGGTTGAGCATGATGCGGTAGCCGAGATCGACGGCGAGCGCCGTTATGCTCATCACGGTCACGGTGCCGACCAGGATCACCACCAGGATTTTCAGCCCGACCAGACCAAGGAACTCGCCGTGATCGAGCACGGCGAGAACGGCCGGAACGAAGAAAAGCAGCATGTCGGCCAGCAGCCAGGCCGCGCCGCGCTTCATGCTCGAAAGGCGGATCGCGCCGCTCGCCAGCAGCGCAAGAAGACCGATCAGGCCGATGACGCTTCCGGGCACCGGCAGGTGAAAGCCCCGCGACAGCGCTTCGCCGACGAGCCAGAAGGATATGATCAACCCCACCTGCAGCAGGCGGCTCTTGTGCAAAGCGCGATGGATCAGGATGGACGTCTTGCGTCTGGTCATGGATCGTCCTGTTAAGCGATCCTCCCAGCTCCGTACTGTAAAGTACTCTTGTCTCTAAACCATTGAAATCGGCGCAGGAGAGCAATGCCATTTTGCAGTGGCTTTGGTCCGCGCATTGCAATCACCAGGCGAGATCGAGCCTTTCCAGCCCATGGAACTGGTAGACGTCTTTGACCCTTGGCGGCGCGGCAACGCGCATGCCCGGCAGCCGACGGAAAAGCAAAGGAAGCACCGTGTTGAGTTCCAGGCGGGCAAGCGGTGCGCCGATGCAGAAATGGATGCCCGCCCCGAACGACAGGTTGGCGCCGTCCCGCCGTTCCGGCTTGAACGCCAGGGGATCGGGAAACCTTGCGGGATCGAGATTGGCGGCGGCAAGCATCAGGTTGATCTTGTCGCCCCGCTTCAGCCTGACGCCGTCGACCTCCACATCCTCGAGCGCCCAGCGCTGGAAGATGTGTACCGGAGCGCAGATGCGCAGTGTCTCCTCGACGGTCGTTTCGGTTGCGGTTTCGTCGCGAAACAAGGCGGCGGGATCGAGCCCGCTGTCGAGGATGACCCGCACCGAATTGCCGATCTGGTGCACCGTTGCTTCATGACCGGCGTTGAGGAGTACGATGGTGGTCGAGACGAGCTCTTCCTCGGTCAGGAACTGGCCTTTGTGCTCCGTGTGGATCATCTGGCTGAGCAGATCGTCCTGCGGCGCGCGACGGCGCTCTGCGATCAGGCCCTTCACATAGTCGGCGAACTCGCGGGTGGCGCGATCGGCAGCCAGCTCGTCCGCACGGGTGCGCTTGAACATGTACATGCCGACGTAGTCGTGGCTCCAGGCGAGCAACTGCGGTCCCATCTCCTCGGGAATGCCGATCATCCGGGCGATCATCGTCACCGGAATGATGTCCGCGAAGGACGACAGAAGCTCCGTTTGGCCGTCTTTCTCGAAGCCGTCGATCAGCCGGTCCGCCAGCGCGGCGATCTCCGGCCGCAGCCGCTCGATGTGGCGCGACACGAAGGCCCGGTTGACGAGGGTACGCAGGCGCGTGTGCTCCGGCGGTTCGAGCTCCAACAGCGAAAATCGCTCGGCGAGGTCGAAGTTCTGCAGGTGCGCCTGCGGCTCGGGCAGGCCGAGGTCCTCGGCACTGGCGATATGGAGGATCTGCCGCCCGAACCGCCGGTCGCGCAAAAGTCCGTTGACAAGGTCATAGCCGGTAAAGAACCACTGCCTCTGCTCCTCCCAGAAGAAGGTCGGGCAGCGGGCGTGCAGCGCCGCGTAGACGGCATTGGGATTGCGGTAGAAGGCGGGATCGCGCGCGTCGAGAGAGACGCGCCGGTGCTCGGCATCCACATGCAGGAAGGAAAGCGGTTCGGCCATGACCGATGCCTACCGCAATCCGGACCTGTGCGAAAGAGCGGGCGCTATTCGCCGAGCGCCACCCCTTCGCGACGCGGATCCGCGCTGCCGACCAGCCGCCCGGGCATGATTTCGATGGCCTGAAGACCTGAATTCATGTCCGTCACGTTCACTTCGTAGCCAAGTGATTTCAACGGCTCGGTGAATGCTTCCGCCGATGTGCCTGCCTCGACGTCGTATTTGCCGAAGCGGTTGATCAGATGCGGCTGCGCGACGATCT
Organism: Hyphomicrobiales bacterium; assembly: GCA_900469345.1. Lineage (GTDB taxonomy): Bacteria > Pseudomonadota > Alphaproteobacteria > Rhizobiales > Rhizobiaceae > Neorhizobium. The sequence continues at coordinate 192,044 of UBWZ01000010.1, forward strand.
GTTCGACCGGCATTCCCCAGTCGATGTAGGCGATGAGCGCCTGGGCGACATAGCCGATGATCTGGCTGCCACCCGGCGAACCGATGGCGAGCAGCGGCTTGCCGTCCTTCAACACGATCGTCGGCGACATGGAGGAGCGCGGGCGCTTGCCCGGTTCGACGCGGTTGGCGACCGGCAGGCTCCCGTCATGGCTCTTGAAGGAGAAGTCGGTGAGTTCGTTGTTGAGAAGGAAGCCGTTCACCATCAGCCGAGATCCGAACCCGTTCTCGATCGTCGTGGTCATGCTGGCGACATTGCCCTGGTCGTCGACGATGACGATATGGCTGGTGGACGGCAGCTCGATCGCCTCATCCTTGCCAAGCAGCATGGCATGGTCCCATTCCGGCTCGCCGGCCTTGACCTGGTCGGCCGCAAGCGCCCTGTCGCCGTCGAGCAGTGCGGCCCGCTTGCCGAGATAGTCTTTCGCGAGCAGCCCCTTGATCGGGGCGGGCGTGAAGTCGGTGTCGCCGAGGTATTTCTCCCGGTCGGCAAAGGCGAGCCGCTGGGCGTCACCGATCAGCCGCCAGCTTTGCGGGCTGGAGGGCCCGAAGCCGCGCAGGTCGAAGTTCTCGATCGTGCCGAGCATCTGGCCGATGGCGACCGCGCCGGATGACGGCGGTCCCATGCCGCAGATGTCGAGGGCCCGGTAGCGAGCGCACACCGGAGCGCGCTCCTTGATGCGGTAGTTGGCAAGATCCTGAAGCGACAGCACTCCCGGATTGCCGCTCGCGTCCCGTACGGTCCGCACGATCGCCTCGGCCATGGCGCCGTGGTAGAAGGCGTCGGCACCGCCCGCGGCGATCGTCTTCAGCGTTTCCGCATAGGCAGGGTTCCTGAGGATGCTTCCGGGCTTGAGCGGCGCTCCGCTGCCGTCGAAGAAATAGGTGCGCGTCGTCTCATAGGTCTTCAGCTTGTCGCCTTCGGCTGCCACCAGCGAGGCCAGCCGCGGCGAGACCGGGAAGCCGTCGCTGGCAAGCTGTTCCGCCTTCTGGAAAAGTCCCGCCCATTCCTGCTTGCCGAAACGCTTGTGGACGTCTTCCAGCAGTCGCACCGTGCCGGGCGTACCGACAGAGCGACCGCCGACCACGGCGGCCATGAACTTCAGCGGCTGCCCCTGCGCGTCGAGGAACAGGGTCGGGCTTGCCTCGATCGGCGCCGTCTCCCGGCCGTCAAAGGTCGTCAGGCGATTGGCCGCGGCGTCGTAGTAGACCAGGAACGAACCGCCGCCGAGGCCCGAGCTTTGCGGTTCGACGAGCCCGAGCACGGTCTGCACGGCGATCAGCGCATCGATGGCGCTGCCGCCCTTGGCGAGGATATCGCGGCCGGCTTCCGCGGCCAGCGGATTGGCCGCAGCGACCATGAAGCGCTTCGCCTCGACACGCCGGGCGGAGGCGATTGCGGTCTTGGCTTCCGGCGCGACCTGGTCGGACGCCTGCTGGGCGAGGGCCGCAGGGCTCCACAGCGTCAGGGAAGCGAGACCGGCGAGAAGCCACCCGGGCGCTGCTCCGGTTGCTCCCGTTTCGGCAGGCGTCACCGGTACGGACATCGTCGGCATAGCGTCTACTCCGTTGCATGGATCCGAAGCAGCGAAGGTGAGGGGTTTCGTCTAAGAAGGCAAGCGTGTCGGGAGGCTAGCGCGGAATGGTCGCCACCAGCCGGGTCAGGGCGGCCATGTGCCGGTTGCCGCGCAGGTCGAGCCGCAGTTCCTCCTCCTGCAGATGGTCGATGGCCGGCACGATCAGAATCTCCTCGCCGCTGATCGCGGTGCGGTCGCGGCCATTTTCCTTGGCAAAATAGAGCGCCTTGTCGGCAGAGTTGAGCAGCATGTCGAGATCGGCGGAATACGCCGGCGCAAGCGAGATGCCGGTGCTGACCGTCACCGACACCTGATGCTCTCCGATGCTGATTGTCCGGCGCTTCAGCGTGGTGCGGATGGCCTCGGCAATGATGGCGGCCTCGATCATATCCGAGACACGCAGGATCGAGGCAAACTCCTCGCCGCCGATCCGTCCGAACATGCCGCGGTCGCGCAGCGCGACCATGCCGATCTCGGCAAACCCGACAAGCACGGCGTCCCCGGCTTGGTGGCCGCAGCGGTCGTTGATCTCCTTGAAGCTGTCGAGGTCGAAATGCAGGAGCGCGATCAATGGCTTCTCACCATTGTCGACGATCCGCAGGGCGCTGAATTCATCGATCAGCCCACGCCGGTTGAGTGCGCCGGTGAGGGGATCCGTGACCGCCAACTGCTTCAGCTTGTCGGCGGTTCTGTCGGTCAGCATCTTCGCACCCATCACGATGCAGCCGATGAAGGTGACGCTTGCCGGGACGAACAGCCAGGACGCCGTCATCTGCATGGGCAGCGAAAACGGTTCATAGCGCAGGCATACGGCTGCGACCACGGCATTGAAGATGAAGGGCAGTGCGAACAGTGCGGCCAGCACGTGGCGCGTCGAAATCAGGACGCTCTTGGGCTTTACGAGCAGATGGATCATCATGGCGAGAGCCATCATGTTGGCGAGGTTGTGGAGAACGATGCGGTTGGCGAGGGTTTCGCGAACCGGGGTGAGAAACATCCCTGCGATCCACATCAGTGCCGGGATGAGGATGTAAGGCTCGATCCGCCTGCGGTCGAACTGCATCATCCCGCCGGCCAGAAGCCCCATTCCGGTCAGCACCATTGTATTGGCAATCTCGATCGACAGAAAGTCCGGAATGGTGCCGCGAGCCAGGACCAGAAACGAACCGAGGCCGTGCAGGAGCAAGCCGGTTCCCCACGTCAGGTAGAAGTTTTCTCGATCGTAGCACCAGCGGGAAATCAGGAGAGCGGCGAGCGTCGTCACCTCTACTGTCCATATCATCAGCGCAGTCAGGATATCCAAAGTGCTCTCCGCGGCTCGAACGCGCGCGCATTCTAGGGCGAACACTTTAAGATGACGTTTCGCAATAAATTGCTGTCGCCGGCTGCGCCTTGATAGGATTTGCGGCACGGCGCATGCGGATTGCCATTCACTCGACCTTTACCCTGAGCAGCAAAGTCTGTGTACGATCTCCGGATCGTCGCTCAACAGGGCTGCGCTGCCAGATGCTCTGGATTACCCCTCACGACGGCGCATCCAACGGCGGTTAAGGATATCGGCCTCTCCGTCTTGAAGTACCGGGCGATGACACTCTATGTAGGGGATGACCAATTCCAATGATTCCGGAGCGCACCGCTGCCTTCGGCAAGGCATTTGACAAAGGACGGACATGAGAAATCCAGTTGATACCGCAATGGCCCTCGTGCCGATGGTCGTAGAGCAGACCAACCGCGGTGAGCGCTCCTACGACATTTTCTCGCGCCTGCTCAAGGAACGCATCATTTTTCTGACCGGTCCGGTGGAAGATCAGATGGCGTCCCTGGTATGCGCGCAGCTGCTTTTCCTGGAAGCGGAAAATCCGAAGAAGGAAATCGCGCTCTACATCAACTCGCCGGGCGGCGTGGTCACGGCCGGCATGGCGATCTACGACACCATGCAGTTCATCAAGCCCGCCGTGTCGACGCTCTGCGTCGGGCAGGCGGCATCGATGGGCTCGCTGCTGCTGGCCGCCGGCGAGAAGGGCATGCGCTTCACCACGCCCAATTCGCGGATCATGGTTCACCAGCCCTCAGGCGGCTACCAGGGCCAGGCGAGTGACATCGAACGGCATGCGCGCGACATCATCAAGATGAAGCGTCGTCTGAACGAGGTGTACGTCAAGCACACCGGCCGGACCTATGAAGAAGTTGAAAAGACGCTCGACCGTGACCATTTCATGGATTCGGACGAGGCCATGAACTGGGGTGTTGTCGACAAAATCCTGACCTCGCGTCTGGAAATGGAAGGCGGCTCAGCGGATTGACGATGAGCAAGGCTCCGCAACCACTCGGTTTGATCTCGACAAATTGAGGGGTTTCAAGTCTTACGGAACGCGCTATTAGTACATATGAAAGCTGTGTTGAGGTATTATGACATGGCATGTGCTTCAGGGGTTTCGTTGCCGCCGGTCAGGAGTAGGGCCTCCACCGGTAGAGTACCCCAAGGCAGAGGTTGGCGCGGGATGACCCGGGCCGGCCGACAGCGGTAAAGTGGACCGCGCCGTCCCGGACGGACAGCGGAGTGCTGGAAGGAAAGTGATATGAGCAAGGTCAGCAGCGGCAACGGCGGCGACTCCAAGAACACATTGTACTGCTCGTTCTGCGGGAAGAGTCAGCACGAAGTCCGGAAACTGATCGCCGGGCCGACCGTCTTCATTTGCGATGAATGCGTCGAATTGTGCATGGACATCATCCGCGAAGAGAACAAGAGCTCGATGGTGAAGTCGCGCGACGGGGTTCCGACGCCGCAGGACATCATCAAGGTTCTCGACGAGTACGTCATCGGCCAGAAGCAGGCAAAGCGTATCCTGTCGGTGGCCGTCCACAATCATTACAAGCGCCTCGCGCACGCCTCCAAGGGCGGCGACGTCGAGCTTGCGAAGTCGAACATCATGTTGGTCGGACCGACGGGCTGCGGCAAGACCTATCTTGCCCAGACGCTGGCGCGAATCATCGACGTTCCCTTCACCATGGCTGATGCAACGACCCTGACCGAAGCCGGCTACGTCGGCGAGGACGTCGAAAACATCATCCTGAAGCTGCTTCAGGCCGCCGACTACAATGTCGAGCGCGCCCAGCGCGGCATCGTCTACATCGACGAAGTCGACAAGATTTCGCGCAAGTCCGACAATCCGTCGATCACGCGCGACGTTTCCGGCGAAGGCGTGCAGCAGGCACTGCTGAAAATCATGGAAGGCACGGTTGCCTCCGTTCCTCCGCAGGGCGGCCGCAAGCATCCACAGCAGGAATTCCTGCAGGTGGACACGACCAACATCCTGTTCATCTGCGGCGGCGCCTTTGCAGGTCTCGACAAGATCATCTCGGCACGCGGTGAAAAGACGTCGATCGGCTTTGGCGCGTCCGTCAAGTCTGCCGATGATCGTCGCGTCGGTGAGGTGCTGCGCGAACTCGAACCGGAAGATCTGGTGAAGTTCGGCCTGATTCCGGAATTCATCGGCCGTCTGCCGGTCCTGGCGACGCTGGAAGACCTGGACGAGGATGCCCTGATCCAGATCCTGTCCGAGCCGAAGAACGCGCTGATCAAGCAGTACCAGCGCCTGTTCGAGATGGAAGATGTCGAACTGACCTTCCACGAGGACGCTTTGCGCGAGATCGCCAAGAAGGCGATCGTGCGCAAGACCGGCGCCCGCGGCCTTCGTTCGATCATGGAAAAGATCCTGCTCGACACGATGTTCGAACTTCCGGCGCTGGAAGGTGTCCGCGAAGTGGTCATCTCGGAAGAGGTGGTTCGTGGCTCGGCCCGCCCGCTTTACATCTACGCCGATCGCCAGGAAGAAAAGGCCAATGCTTCCGCGTGAGGCTTTGCCGATCCTGCGTCATCGTGAAGAGGCCCCGTCGGGGCCTCTTTTACGTTGAGGCGAGCGGAAAGAACGCCGGGCATCATTTCTGCATCGCAAGGAATAGCACCATATTCCTCTTGCAATGCAATGACGGCGGGAAGATCATGGTCGTTCAGGCTGCTTCGCTAGAGAGTCTGGTCTCTCTGAACCGCGCGGATCGATGCTCCTGTTCTCTGCCATGTGCGGCGTAGCGTTTGTGTGAGCGTCTTGTAATGCCTCCGTCACAATAGGGCCGGTGGCGGTGCTGCAAGGCTTGAAATCAAAATTCGGAAACTCCACTTTGAGCGGGAGTGAAATGCCTGGGTGAATTCCCAGGTACATCCCGGAAACGGGACGATGGAAAGGAAATATCATGACGAATTCAACGTCTGCGGCACCTGGCGGCGAAACCTATCCCGTCCTGCCCCTGCGCGACATTGTGGTCTTCCCGCACATGATCGTGCCCCTGTTCGTCGGACGGGAGAAGTCGATCCGTGCGCTTGAAGAGGTGATGGGTTCCGACAAGCAGATCATGCTCGTCACCCAGATCAATGCCAGCGACGACGACCCGGAACCCTCGGCGATCTACAAGGTCGGCACCGTTGCCAATGTCCTGCAGCTGCTGAAACTTCCTGACGGTACCGTCAAGGTGCTGGTGGAAGGCCGTGCGCGCGCCAAGATCGATCAGTACACCGATCGTGAGGACTTCTATGAAGCAACTGCCAATACGCTCGAAGAGCCGGAAGAAGATGCGGTCGAGGTCGAGGCTCTGTCTCGCTCGGTCGTTTCCGAGTTCGAGAACTACGTCAAGCTGAACAAGAAGATTTCTCCGGAAGTCGTTGGCGCCGCAAGCCAGATCGAGGACTACTCGAAGCTGGCCGATACCGTTGCCTCGCATCTGTCGATCAAGATCACCGAGAAGCAGGAAATGCTCGAAACCGTCAGCATCAAGCTGCGGCTCGAAAAGGCGCTCGGCTTCATGGAAGGCGAGATTTCTGTTCTTCAGGTTGAGAAGCGCATCCGTTCGCGCGTCAAGCGCCAGATGGAAAAGACCCAGCGCGAATATTACCTCAACGAACAGATGAAGGCGATCCAGAAGGAACTCGGCGACGGCGAGGAAGGCCGCGACGAGATGGCCGAACTGGAAGAGCGCATCTCCAAGACGAAGCTCTCCAAGGAAGCCCGCGAGAAGGCGGATGCCGAACTGAAGAAGCTGCGTCAGATGAGCCCGATGTCGGCCGAAGCGACGGTGGTCCGCAACTACCTCGACTGGCTGCTCGGTATTCCGTGGAACAAGAAGTCGAAGATCAAGACCGACCTCAACAGCGCCGAGCAAGTTCTCGAGCTGGATCACTTCGGCCTCGAGAAGGTCAAGGAACGCATCGTCGAATATCTCGCCGTGCAGGCCCGCGCCACCAAGCTCAAGGGCCCGATCCTGTGCCTCGTCGGCCCTCCCGGCGTCGGCAAGACGTCGCTCGCCCAGTCGATTGCCAAGGCGACAGGCCGCGAATACGTGCGCATGGCACTTGGCGGCGTTCGTGACGAAGCCGAAATCCGTGGCCACCGCCGCACCTACATCGGTTCGATGCCCGGCAAGGTCATCCAGTCGATGAAGAAGGCGAAGAAGTCCAACCCGCTCTTCCTGCTCGACGAGATCGACAAGATGGGCCAAGACTTCCGCGGCGACCCGTCTTCGGCCCTGCTCGAAGTGCTCGATCCGGCCCAGAACTCGACGTTCATGGACCATTATCTGGAAGTCGAATACGACCTTTCGGACGTGATGTTCATCACCACGGCAAACACGCTAAATATCCCGGCGCCGCTGATGGACCGCATGGAAGTGATCCGCATCGCTGGCTACACGGAAGACGAAAAGCGCGAGATCGCAAAGCGTCACCTTCTGCCCAAGGCGATCAAGGAACATGCCCTGCAGCCGCATGAGTTTTCGGTCAGCGACGACGCCCTGATGGCGATCAGCCAGCAGTACACCCGTGAGGCCGGCGTCCGTAACTTTGAACGGGAACTGATGAAGCTCGCCCGCAAGGCCGTGACCGAGATCATCAAGGGCAAGTCGAAGTCGGTCGCGGTGACCGCTGCCAACATCGACGACTATCTGGGCGTTCCGCGCTTCCGCCATGGCGAAGCCGAACGCGAAGATCAGGTCGGTGTGGTCACCGGTCTCGCCTGGACCGAGGTCGGTGGCGAACTGCTGACGATCGAAGGCGTGATGATGCCCGGCAAGGGCCGCATGACGGTGACCGGCAACCTCAAGGAGGTGATGAAGGAATCGATTTCCGCCGCGGCATCCTATGTCCGTTCGCGCGCCGTCGATTTCGGCATCGAGCCGCCGCGCTTCGACAAGTCGGACATCCACGTCCATGTGCCGGAAGGTGCAACGCCGAAGGACGGCCCGTCTGCCGGCGTCGGCATGGCGACGGCGATCGTCTCGATCATGACCGGCATTCCTGTCCGTAAGGACGTGGCCATGACCGGCGAGATCACCCTGCGTGGTCGTGTGCTGCCCATCGGCGGCCTCAAGGAGAAGCTCCTGGCGGCGTTGCGCGGCAACATCAAGGTGGTTCTGATCCCGGAAGAGAATGCCAAGGATCTGGCAGAAATTCCGGATAACGTGAAGAACAACATGGAGATCATCCCTGTGTCCCGTATGGGCGAGGTGATCAAGCACGCGCTTGTCCGCAGGCCCGAGCCGATCGAATGGGATGGTACCGTGGAAACGCCTGTCATCGCGACCGTCGATGGCGTCGACGACACCGGCACCATACTGGCGCACTGAGCGGGCCCACCATCTCGCCACGATTGATATGAACTGTGAAAAAAGCCGGTTTTAAGCCGGCTTTTTTTGTGAAAAATCCCTGAGACCCCTTGTTTTTCAGGCCGCAGAGGGGCTTTTGGGTTGCCAAGTGCCGATCGCTAACTATTGTCGGCGCCGATAACGAATCGTTCCCAAAACCGTTGAAAGGGGTGGAAACATGAACAAGACCGAATTGGTATCCGCAGTAGCCGAGAAGGCTGGTCTCTCCAAGGCCGATGCCACATCCGCAGTGGATGCCGTTTTCGAGACTGTGCAGGCTGAACTGAAGAATGGTGGCGATATCCGTCTCGCCGGCTTCGGCAGCTTCTCCGTTTCCCGTCGTGAAGCTTCCAAGGGACGCAATCCGTCCACCGGCGCTGAAGTCGACATTCCGGCACGCAACGTGCCGAAGTTCTCGGCCGGCAAGGGCCTCAAGGAAGCTGTAAACAGCTAATCCTGACCTGATCCGCAGTCGCGCTTCGGCGCGCTGTCGAAGCCCGGCGCAAGCCGGGCTTTTTTCGTTTCGTGACCGGGCGCGCAGCCGTCCCGACAAACCCGTTCACGAAAGCTTGTGGCCGACCTGTCACGGCACTGTCATCCGCCCTGCCTAAACGGGCAGTTCGATGGCTTTAAAAGCAGAAGGGAATTTACGTGAAATCGATGATCGTTGCAGCAGCCATGCTGTGTGCCTCCGCCGCCGTGGCCAGCGCCGAATACGTCTCCTACCTGGACTTTCCCCAGCCAGACAATGACGGCAAGGAATTTTACGTCGCCATCGAAATTCCCCAGGGCAGCTTCACGAAATACGAGATCGACGCCAAGACGGGCCACATCGTCGTCGACCGCTACCAGTCCATGCCGGTGGTCTATCCCGCCAATTACGGCTCGATCACAAGCTCGCTCGGTGGCGATGGCGACCCTCTCGATGCGCTCGTCTATTCGCGCGAGCCCATCGTGCCCGGCGCCATCATCAAGGTGCGCCCGATCGGCGTGCTGAAAATGATTGATGGCGGCGAATCCGACAACAAGGTGGTTGCGGTTCCGACCACCGATATCGATCCGAGCTACGACACGATCAAGGAAGTCTCGGATCTGCCGCAGATCGAGCAGCAGCGCTTGCAGGCGTTTTTCCAGGTCTACAAACAGCTTCCCGCCAAGCGCAAGGTGGTGGAAGTGAACGGCTTCGATGCGGCCGCCAAGGCCGAGGGTGAAGTGGCTGAGGCGATCCGCAGTTACAGCCAGAAGAAATAGGTGGCGGGCGCAACCATAACGCCATCAACAGGAAAAGGCCGGGTGCTGCATGCCCCGGCCTTTTCTTGCCGCATTACGTGACTTAAGTCTGGCGTTCCCTATGTGTTCGCGTTAGACGAGTCGATGACTTCATTCAGTTTCATCCATGCGGCCGATCTTCATCTGGGCAGCCCTTTCCAGGGCCTGGCCCTGAAGGACGCGGGCGTTGCCGAGATGTTCATCGAGGCAAGCCGCAAGGCCTTTGCTGCTCTCGTGGATCAGGCGCTGGAGCGCAAGGTCGACTTCTTCATCGTCGCCGGCGACGTCTATGACGGCGACTGGAAGGACAACAAGATCGGGCTGTTCTTCAACCGGGAAGTGGCGCGGCTGGAGCGCGGGGGCATCCCGGTCTTCCTGCTGAAGGGCAATCATGACGCTGAAAGCGTCATCACCCGCACCATCACGCTTCCCGCCAACGTCAGCGATTTCCCGGTGGCGAAGCCTGGCACATTCAAGATCCCGCACTTGAAGGTCGCGCTGCACGGACAGGGATTTGCCGAGCGGTCCGCTACCGATAACCTGGCGCTGTCCTATCCGCAGCCGGAGCCGGGATGGTTCAACATCGGCGTCCTTCACACCTCGCTCACCGGTCGGGAGCCGCATGCCTCCTATGCGCCCTGTTCCGTGGAGGACCTCCGATCGCGCGGCTATGACTATTGGGCGCTCGGCCATGTGCATGATTTCGAAATCGTCGCACAGGATCCGCTGATCGTGTTTCCCGGCAACCTGCAGGGGCGCAGCATCCGTGAACAGGGCGCCAAGGGTGCCGTTCTCATCACCGTCGAAGACGGACGCGCGTCGCATGAACGCATCATCGTCGACGGTGCGCGGTTTGCGGAGTATGCGCTGGCGGTCGAGCCTGAGGAGAACCTGCCCGGCCTGCTGCGCCGCCTGGAGGCTTCGCTGGACGAAGTCGCCGAACGGATGGAGGGCCGGCCCCTGGCACTGCGCGTCCGGCTGACGGGACGCACGGCCCTGCGCGGCGAACTCCTGTCGCGTGTCCAGGATCTGCGCGACGAGGTGCAGGCGGCCTGCCACCGGTGCCACCAGGACATCTGGCTTGAAAAGCTGGATCTGCGGCTGGAGCCGCCCTTGGCGCCGGAGAGTTCTGAGCCGGGACTGGCGCTGGAAGGCCTGCTGTCGGCGTCGGAATTTCCAGAGGAACTGCTGGCGGAAGCGGAGGCGAGGCTTGCAGAAATCAGTGCCCGGTTGCCAGGCGGACTGGGGGCTGGCGAGCTTGCCCTTGGCGCGGATGCGCGGGGTCTGCTTTCCGAAGCTCGCGATCTTCTTCTGGCAAGAGCGGTGCGGACCTGATGCGCTTCGACCGCCTGGATATCCTGCGCTACGGCGCACTGACGGACCGGCACCTGACCTTCCGCCGGGACGCCAGGCTGCACGTCGTCTACGGACCGAACGAAGCCGGCAAGTCGTCGGCTCTGTCGGCGATTTCCGACCTGCTGTTCGGTTTCCCCGACCGTGCCTCCTACAGCTTCCTCCACGACCCGGCGACGCTGCGCGTCGGCGCGGTACTTCGCGACCGTGTCGGCAAGACGCTCGCTTTTCGCAGGCGGCGCGGACGCAAGAGCACGCTGCTGTCGGCCGAAGAGAGTGAGACGGCGCTGCCCGAGGATGCTCTGGTACCTTTTCTCGGCACCCTCAGCCGCGACGTCTTCGAGCGCGCCTTCGGTCTTGATTCGGTGTCACTTCGGGCAGGCGGTGACGCCATGCTCAGAAGCGGCGGCGAGATCGGTAGCCTCCTGTTTTCGGCGGCGTCAGGACTGACAGGGCTTAGTGATCTCCGAAAGGGGATCGACGCCGAGGCCGACGGCATCTTTGCGCAGCGGCGATCAAAGGACAGGTCCTTCTACCAGGTGCTCGACGCCCATGACGAAGCCCGCCGGGCCGAGCGTGACAACGAACTCAAGGCGGGCGACTGGAAGAAGCTGATTTCCGGACAGGCCGAGATCGAGCGCGACCTTGCGAGCGTCCATGCGGCCCGCCAGGAAACCAAGCACCGGCTCGACCATCTGCGCCAGCTGAGCCGTATCGAGCCGGTACTGCGCGAGATCGACCGCGAACGACAGCAGCTCCAGCGTTTCGAAGAGCTGGCCGATCTGCCGGCCGCCTTCGAGGTGCAGCTCGGCGAGGTCATCGAGGCGCAGCGTCGCAGCCGCCAGGCCCGCGAAGCGAGCGAGACCGAGGCGGCCCATATCGCCGACGAGATCGCGGCCGTCGAGGTCAACGAACCGCTTCTGGCGATCGCACCGCGGGCGCTTGCAGCCTATGCCCAGAAGGGCGCCTATCTGCGCGCCAAGGAAGACCTCTCGCGCGTCCGCCAGGAAGTCGATGGGTTTGATCTGAAGCTCACGCAGGCCGCCAAGCGACTGGGAATGGGCTCCCCCCAAGATCTGGAGCGCGGGCAGCCCGCCGACAGCGACCTCGTCCGGTTGCGCATGCTGGTGGATGACGGCAGCGCCATCGACCAGGATCTCGCAAAACTGCGCCAGCAGATCGATGAGGCGCGCAGCGTGCTGCAGCGCTTGTCCGGGGAGGGGCCGTCGACCCGGCTGGTGGACCCTCGCCCCTGGACCGAACATCTCGCCGCCCTGCGGCCCGATCTGGCGGAAATGGCAAAGGCCGAAGCCCTGGAGGTGCGCGTCGCTAGGGCCGAGAGCGACCTGCAGGCGGCGGCCAGGCGGCTCGATCCGCCGGTCACCGATCTGGAGCGGCTTCTGGCGGCGCCTCTTCCGGACGTAACGACGCTGACGCTGCATCGGCGCAGCATCGAGGCCGCGAAAGCCAGGCATGCCGAAGCCGCGCAGGCCCTCAAGGCGCTTGTCGCAGAAACGCGAGCGGTCGACGCCGAGCTTGCGGCCCTTGAAAGGCAGGGGCGGATCGCGTCGTCCGATGAGATCGCGGCGGCGCGCGCGCGCCGCGACACGCTGCTCGACGGCTTTGCCGATCGTCCGGGCCCGGATCTTGTCGCAGAACTGAAGGTCGCCGTGGTCGAGGCAGATGATTTGGCTGACGCGGCGCTGGCGGATGCCGAACGAGTTAGCCGGCATGCGCAGCTCGGGCTTCGCCGGCGTGACCTGCAGGAAAACATTGGAGACGCGGAGACGACCGAGCGGGAAAGCGCCATCGCCGCGTCCGATGCCGTCACGGAGTTCGAGGATCTCTTTCACGCGGCGCCGGTGGTGGCGTCCGGTCCCGAGCGGATGATCGAGTGGCGCCGTGCCGTCGACGAAGTCTCGCGGTTGTCCCAGCTCATGCATGTCGCAACCGACGAGCTCTCAGTCCTGAGGCTGAAGGAACAAGCCCTGATGCCGGCCTTGCAGCAGCTCGCCGATGCGATCGGTTTCCCGGCGGGCGGGCTTCCCGTGCCGGCCCTTGCGCGAGGTGTTGAGCGCCGGATCGACGAACTGGCGGATCAGTGGAGCCAGACGCGATCTCTGGAAGGCAAGCGGCAGGCCGCTCAGGATGCGCTGGAACGTCTCGAGGCGCAGGAGGCTGAGCTTGCCCGCCGAGCGGATGCCTGGCGGACGGCGTTCGCCGGCGCGGTCGCCCCGCTTGGCCTCGGCGACGACGCGAGCATCGCCATGGCTGTCGCTGCACTGGATGTCTGGCGCACCGTACCCGACCTGTTCGCCGAGCGTGAAAATCGCCATCGAAGAGTCCGCGGCATGGTGCGCGACATGGGGGATTTCGAACAGGAGATCCGCGAGCTCTGCAGCGCGGTCGCGTTGGACCTTGCTGGTCTCCCTGTCGATGTGGCGGCCGATATGCTCCACACACGAGCATCCGAGGCAAGAACCGCATTCAACCAGAGAGCAACGCTGACCACGGCGCAGGAGCGCCTACGTCTCGCTTTGCAGCGGCATATGCAGGAAGAGGAAGGCTACACCCGCGAGCTTCTGGCACTGGCGCAGCGCGCCGGCCGTCCGGCGGAGAACGTAGAAACCCTGCTTGCGGACCTGCGGGAACGCTCCCGTCTGGAAGCCGGCCTCGCAAAATGCCGCAGCCGGTTCGACGAGCAGGCACAGGGGCGCAGCGAGGACGACGCACGCCAGCTCTTGTCCGGGTTCGATGCCGTGGAGGCCGAGCTCGAGCTGGAAAGGCTGGACGGCGAAGATCACCGTCAGGTCGAGCGCCTGAAGGCGATCGGCATCGCCCAGGCCGACAATGACCGGCGCCGGCGGGAGCTCGAGGCCGGCATCGGCGCCGAGCGCGCCGTCTATCAGCGGCTGGCCGCGGAAGAAGACGCCAGGCAACTGGCCCGTCGGTGGGTGGTCTTGAAGCTTGCCGGCGCGCTTCTGAATACGTCCATGGAAGCCTATCGCGAACGCCAGGCCGACCCAGTCATGCAGCGTGCAGGGCGGATCTTCGCCGACCTGACCGGCGGCCGGTTTTCCCGGCTGATGCAGGTTTATGACGAGAAGGATGAGCTAAGGCTTGCGGTGGAACGGAAAAGCGGCGAGCAGGTCGCCCTGGCGGGGCTGAGCGAAGGCACGGGCGACCAGCTCTATCTGGCGCTGCGGCTTGCATTCCTTGAGGACTACTGCAGCCGTAACGAACCGGCGCCGTTGGTCCTCGACGACATCTTCCAGACCTTCGACGACGAACGCACGGCTGCCGGCATCCGGGTTCTCGCCGATGCCGGCACCAAGTTCCAGACGATCCTCTTTACCCACCAGATGAGTCTGGTTCAGGCCGCAAAGACGGAACTGGGGGATGATCTGGACCTGGTAGTGTTGGATCGGGCGTAACGCTGGCTTCGGTTCGGATCCGCGACCGGACGTCGAGGCAGGCTATGGTCAGCGCATAGGTAATCGCCCTCGCTTTTGCGGGAGGAAGCGTCGTTTCGCAGCTGACCGACTGCGTGCGGGGCAGGAGCAGCAGGTTGAAGCGCCGCCCGTCCAGGTACTCGCGGGTGAGGCTTGCCTTGTAGTTCTCAAGCAGCGACGAGAACTTTTCCTGCGTCCCGAGCTTTTCGGCGATGTAGGCGCGGCTCTGGGGTGTCAGGGAGAGGTCGAAATGGTCGATCGACGCCATGGCTGCCTCGATCACCGCCGTGGACTGGCTGGCGTCCGTGAAGCTGAGCTTTAGCCGGAACGTTCGAATGGTGTCGGCTTCGCTCCCCTTCGACTGGAGGAACAGGGAGGCGCGGTCGGAACCGGTGCCGAACTCCTCGAACGCCAGACACTCCCAGTCGCGGCCGTTCGGCGTGTAGGTGAGTTCCGTGGTGGCCGGCGTCCGAAGCGCCTCGCAGCGCTCCTCCGCATCGGCGGTCGGAGCTGCCTCGAAACGACCCACGGGCTGCACGCCCGGCAGAAGCAGCCGCACCGGGTAACGGCCGCTCGGCGACAGGCGTTTCAGCCGGTCGATGCGAAGCTTCGGTGTTTCGGGCGGTGGCAGAAGGTAATGTTCCAGGCCGTACTGTCGCACCAGCCGCTTGTAGTTGCGGCCGTTGTTGACAAAAAGAACAGTGGACAGAAGCGCCGACAATACAACGAGTAAGAAAAGGCTGAATACCAGCAGATTTTTTCTGCGCACACGTCTGCGGTCGGCTGGCGTCGCTGCCCCGGCGTCGTCTGCTGGCCGTGTTTCATCCATTTTTGAAAGGAATGCCTTGGCAATTAGGGGTTCCGGCATATCATATCGCGCGAAACCTTCAAGCGTCTGAAGCATTTGTAAAACACTGCCCGTCGTCGGTCCCCACTAGGGATAGCGGTCCGGTGGCGTCCACACGCCACCGCTTGGCGCTTGTGGGCAACTGATAGCGCTGTTGATCCGGGACTGCGTATCATGATAACCCGTGAAAGCTGTGCTGCTAAGGTTGCTGGCGATGGGTGGTGTGTTCACCACGGGTTCCAGGGCAAATACTGAGAGACCATGACGATCGAGATAATCGGCAGAGCCTGCGTTGCGCCAGGCGCGAATTCTATCGAGGAACTGCAAACGGTTCTGAGCAAGGGGCAGTGCACCGTGACGCAGGTCCCGCATGAGCGGTGGGACCCCGCACGATTCTGGCACCCCGTGCCTGGAACGCCTGGCAAAACCTACTCGTTCGCAGCCGGCATTGTCGATTCGATCTACGACTTCGACCCTGCTGCTTTCGGGCTGTCGCAGCGCGAGGCGATGCAGATGGATCCGCAGCAGCGCCTGCTGTTGACGCTTGTCTGGCGCGCTCTCGAGGATGCGGGCCTGCCGGTAAGTTCGCTCGCCAAGGAAAAGGTCGGCGTCTACGTCGGCGCGTCGAGCCTGGACAGCGGTAACCTCTCTGTCGAGGATCCCGCCTCCGGAAGCCCTTACTTCATGACCGGCAACACGCTGTCGATCGTGTCGAACCGTATTTCGCACGTCTTCGGTCTCAACGGCCCGAGCATGACCATCGACACGGCCTGTTCGTCGTCGCTGGTGGCTCTCGATCAGGCGGTGAGGGGGCTGGAGCGCGGCGACATCGATACCGCGATCGTAGGCGGGGTGAACCTCCTCGTGCATCCCCTGTCCTTCGTGGGCTTTGCCCAGGCGCGCATGCTGTCGCCGGAAGGTCTTTGCCGCGCCTACGACACCAACGGCCACGGCTATGTCCGCGCCGAAGGTGGGGCCGCCATCATTCTGCGCCGCAGCGACCGCGCCCGCCAGGAAGGCGACCGCAGCTACGCACGCATCCACGCGACGGGCGTCAACTCGTCCGGCCGGACCAACGGCATCAGCCTGCCGTCACGCGAGGCGCAGGCCGAACTTCTGCGCTCGATCTATCTGGGCAATTCGATCGACGTCAATCGCGTCGCCTTCATCGAAGGGCATGGCACCGGTACCCGTGTCGGCGACCCCGCCGAAGTCTGGGCGATCGGCAGCATCATCGGCCGCAACCGCCGTGCGCCCCTGCCGATCGGCTCGATCAAGTCGAATATCGGCCACACGGAGCCGGTCTCTGGTCTGTTCGGCCTTTTGAAGGCGATGATCGCTCTGGAAGAGAACTACCTGCCGCCGACGCTCCATATCGAAAAGACCAACGAAGACATCGATTTCACCGGCCTCAACGTCCGCGTCAACACGGCCGCCATCAAGCTCTTGCCGGGCAAGGAGCCGCGCCTGGCCGGCGTCAACTCGTTCGGCTTCGGCGGCACCAACGCCCACGTCGTCATCGGCGATCCGGAGCCGGCCGTGCAGACGGAAGCTCTGGCAAAGGGCGAGGGCGGTCTGTTCCTGGCCAGCGCCCATACGGCGACCGCGCTGCGCAGCCTGCTCGTCGAATACAAGAGCCTGCTCGAGCGGACCGAGGCCGACAAGGCCCGTCAGTTGATCGCCGCCACGACAAGCAACCGGGATCCGATGCGCTATCGCTTTGCGGTCGATGCCAAGGATCCGCAGTCCGTTCTGACCGCTGTCGACGCCTATCTGTCCGCCGGCTCCTCGCAAGGGGAAGCGGGCGAGGCGCCCTCGCAGGCGGGTAAGATCGCCTTCGTGTTTTCGGGCAACGGCGCGCAATGGGCCGGCATGGCTGTCGACGCCTATCGCGAAAGCCGTCATTTCCGCCAGTGTTTCCAGTCGTTCAGCGCGCTCTTCGAATACCACCTCGGGGAAAAGCTGACCGATCTCCTGACGGCCACCGACCTGTCGCTGCGGCTTGCCGATACCAAGATCGCCCAGCCGCTGCTGTTCGCCATCCAGGCGGCGCTGTCGGATTGCCTGTCTGCCCGCGGCATCCGCCCTGACGTCGTCTTCGGACACTCCGTCGGCGAACTCGCCGCCGCTTATGCGGCAAAGACCCTGACGGCCGCAGAAGCGGTCGCCATCGTTGCCAAGCGCTCGAAATCCCAGGACCTGATCGCAGGCAAGGGAAAGATGGCCGCGGTCGTGCTTAGCGAAGATGCGGCCATGGCGTTCGCAAAGGCGCATGGCCTGGACGAAATCGGCGTTGCGGCGATCAATGCCCCAAGCTCGGTCACCATTTCGGGACCCGTCGAGCAGATCCAGGCGTTCAAGGATGCGGCCCGCAAGTCGCAGATCGTCGCCCATATCCTCGACATCAACTATCCCTTCCATCACCCGATCATCGACAGCGCGCGCGATTCCTTCCTGAGCGACCTGCCGACGATCGAGCCGAAGAGTGGCGCCTGCACGTTCGTGTCCACCGTCACCGGCGACGTCTATGACGGCCAGGGTTTGGATTCCGACTATTGGTGGCGCAATGTCCGCGACCCGGTCCTGTTCAAGTCCGCGGCTGCCAAAGCGGTCGAGCTCGGCTGCAATCTCTTCATCGAGATTTCGCCGCGTCCGATTTTGTCGAACTACGTCACGGAAGTCGCCAAGAGCATGTCCCAGCCGGCTGTCGTCATCGGCACGCTGCAGCGGGAAGCCGTCGGTGGCAGCTATGACCCTGTCGCGCGATCCTTCGCGCGCGCCGTCGCCTCCGGTGCCGCCCCAGCCTCCGCCCGCCAGAGCGTACGGCGCAATGCGGCGATCCAGCTTCCAGCCCTTCCGCTCGAGCCGGTCAGCCTGAAGATGCCGGGCACGTCGGACGAGGTCGACATTTTCGGCCGCGACCGCAAGAACCCGTATACGCTTCTCGGCTGGCGCAGCGACCCCAAGGCGACGCACTGGAAGAACCACGTCGACGCCATGCTTTTCCCCGATCTCGCGGAACACGTAGTCGACGGCCGGGCGATCCTGCCTGGCAGCGGCTTCGTCGAAATCGCCCTGACGGCTGCCCAGGCGCATCTGGAGACCGACGAAGTCGAACTCTCCAACATGGAGATCGTCCGCCCGCTCGAGCTGCGCGAAGACCGTATGCTGGAACTTTCCACCGTGTTGTCGGCAGAGACCGGCGATATCGAGATCCGGTCGCGAGAGCGCCTCAGCAATGACGACTGGACGGTGCACGCGATTGCCCGTTGTCGCAAGTCGATCGACGAGGACGGTTCCCGGCAGGTCTGGCGTGCCGCAGAAGGCGGCGGCGAAACCATGGATGCCGCCCAGGTATACGAGACAGCCGAGCGCTTCGGCCTGCAATACGGCCCTCGCTTCAGGCTTCTGACCAAGGCCGTGTCATTCGGTCACAATGCCGTCCAGGTCGAGCTGAAACCCGCCCAGGCACCGGTCCACCCCTATGTCCGGTTCAACTTCAACCCGTTCTCGGTCGACGCCGTCTTCCACGGTCTTGTCGCGCTGTTCGACAAGCTGTCCGGCAACGAGGCCGGATCACCCTACATTCCGGTCCGTTTCGGCTCCGTCCGCGTGTCGGGCCGCGGTGCTGCGATTTCCAAGGCCGTGATCGAGATCGAGCGCTTCAGCGGCTTTTCGATCAAGGTCAACTTCCGCATGTTTGATGCGGATGGCCACCAGGTTGCGAGCTTTAACGATTGTCGTTTCCGCCGCACATCGCTGCGCCGTCACCACGGCCTCGACGCTCTTGCATTCCACTTTGATACCGTTCCTGCCTTCCTGCAGCACGCCGGACGCCGGCCAGTCGCGATCGACACCGGCATTCTGGCGGCGAGTGACCGCGAAACGGGTTCGGACACCGCCTCGCTGATGATCGATGCGGCCGTCTACCGCGCCGCTCATGAAATTGGTCTGGCGCTGGCCAATCAGGACGGCCAGGTGACGCCGCAGAGTTTCGTTGGAGACAAGGGTTTCCGTTCCTTCCTCGCGAGCTGCCTGTTCATCCTCGAGGATGCTGGCATTGCCATGCCTGACAACGACGGGTGGCGCCTGCCGCTCGAATTCAGCTTCCCGCCGGTGGCCCAGCTGGTAGCCGAAATCTACAAGGAGGATTCCGGCCGCGTTGCCGAAGCCGTGCTGGTCAACAATGCCCACCGCGATGCGCTGGAGCAGCTCTCCCGGGTCTCGCTTCATCCCGACGCCCAGGTCGAAGCGATCCGCAACAGCAGCGAAGCGACCATCGACCACGTCCTCACCCATGCACCGCTCGCACAACGAAAGGCTGTCTTCGTTCATGATGCGGTCGCCGAGATCTGCGCTGCCAACCCGGCTCGCGTGCGACTGATCCTGGAAGCCGGGGCGACCTCCGTCTCGGTCAGCAACCGTCTTGCCTCGCTCGCTGCTGATCAGCGTGCCATGCTGGTAATCGTCGAGCCGCGCGAGAATCTGCGCCGCACGCTCGAACTGGCATTCGAGCAGCATACCCATGTCACCGTCATCGAGCCGGCCAAGCTGAGTTCGCTGTCCTCGGTTGACCTGGTGGTGATGGCAGGCCTTGCAAGCCAGCAGCTGCTGACATCCGGCGAGCAGTTCCGCTCCGCCATGCGCGCTTTCGCAAGGGCGGGTACGTCGCTGGTGTTTGCCGACCGTGCGCCGTCCGCCTTCAGCGATTTTGTCTTCGGTCTCTCCGAGGAATGGTTTGCAGCAAGCCAGTCAGCAGAATTCCCGGTCGGCCAGCTCGGCACGCCGCAGCAGGTGGCAGACCTGTTGCGCGACCTCGGCTTTGCCGATCCCCGTGTCGAGGAAAAGGATTTCGCGGAAGGCCGTCTGGTTGTTGCAGCGGCGCGGGCTGAGGCGCAACCGCTGGAAGCGTCGGCAACGCCATCACGCAATCTCCTGGTTCTGGCTGAGCAGCCAGTCTCCGTCCCAGCAGGCGACGACGTTGTGGCACTGCCGCTCGAAAGCGGTGACGAGGAAATTTCGGCGGCCATCGCAGGCCTTGCGGATGGTCCGGCAAGGATCCTCTACGTGGCGGAACGGATCGGCCAGCGAGACTCGTCCGAGCTGTCGCAACTGCGGCTTCAGCGCTTTAAACTCCTGGCGGAAACGCTGTCGCGGCGGCCGGCTTTGGCCGATCGCGGCCGCTCCCGGATCCTGATCATTGCTCCGGGCGGTTCGCCGCTTTGCGGTGAGGCGGCCGACCCGGCCAATGCGGGTCTCTGGACCTTCACCCGTGTCTTGCAGAACGAATACGACAGCATCGACATCCACCTGCTCGATGCCGAACCGACAACGGACGGCATCCGTGGTCTGGCTGAGGCTATCCTCGACAACCAGGATGCCAACCGCGAATGGCTGATGCGCGACGGCGCGTTGTGCGAGCTTCGCGCGGCCTCCGGTCCGTTCTCGTCCCGGGCAACGGAAACCGAGACCTACGACGCCGCCACCATCCGCCAGCTGGCGACGGGGCGTGTCGACAGCATCATCTGGCAACGCTGCGACCGTCCCGTTGCTCTGGACGGCGAGGTTGTCATTGCGGTCGAGGCAGCCGGCCTGAACTTCCGCGACGTCATGTGGGCGATGGGCCTGCTGCCGGAAGAGGCGCTGGAAGACGGTTTTGCGGGCGCCACGATCGGCATGGAACTCGCCGGCACCGTGGTGCAGGTGGGAGCGGGCGTCACCGATCTGGCGCCGGGTGATCGGGTCATGGGTATTGGGCCGGCCGCCTTCTCGACCCACGTCCGGGTTCGCCGTGACGGTGTAACGAAATTCCCCGAATCGCTCGACTTTGCCGGGGCTTCGACCGTTCCGGTCGCGTTCCTTACCGCCTATTACGCCATGGTCCATTTAGGCCATGTCGAGCCTGGGGAAACGATTCTCATTCACGGTGCCGCCGGCGGCGTCGGTCTTGCCGCGCTGCAGATTGCCAAGCTCAAGGGTGCCGTTGTCATTGCGACCGCCGGCACGGTCGAGAAGCGCCGCTTTCTCGAAGCCATGGGCGCCGACCACGTGTTCGATTCTCGGTCTCTCGATTTCGTCACCCGGGTCCGGGGCGTCACCGGTGGGGAAGGGGTCGACCTCGTTCTTAACTCGCTCTTCTCGGAAGCCATGGAGCGCAGCCTCGAGCTGGTGAAGCCGTTCGGCCGCTTCCTCGAGCTCGGAAAGCGCGACTACTACTCCGACCGCAAGATCGGCTTGCGGCCCTTCCGTCGCAACATCAGCTACTTCGGCATCGACGCGGACCAGCTTCTCGTCAACCTGCCGTCCATCACCAAGAAGATCTTTACCGAGATCGGTCGGCTCTTCGACGCCGGCGATCTGCAACCCCTGCCTTACCGTGCCTTCGGCTACGACGAGATCAGCAGCGCCTTCCGGCTCATGCAGAACGCAGGTCACATCGGCAAGATCGTCATCCAGCCGCCGGTCGCGGGTCGTGACAAGGTGACGGTGGCATCGCCTGCGCCCATGCATCTCGACGGCGACGGCATGTTCCTGGTGGCGGGCGGTATTGGCGGCTTCGGTCTCGTTGCCGCTGACTGGCTGGTCGCCAAGGGCGCACGCCATATCGCGCTTTGCTCGAGGCGGGGTGTTGCCGATGCCGAAACGTTGGCGGCAATTGCAAAATGGAACGCGCAAGGCGTGACCGTCCTCGTGCGGGCTTGCGACATCACCGATGAAACCGAGGTTTCGGCGCTGCTGGGCGAACTGCGGGCTGTGGCGCCTCTCAAGGGCGTCATTCATGCCGCCATGGTGCTTGACGATGCGCTGCTGTCCAACCTGACGCCGGAGCGCAATCGCCCCGTGGTCGAGGTCAAGGTCCGCGGTGCAGAGCTTCTTGATCGCCTGACGGCAGAAGACAAACTCGACGTCTTCCTGCTCTTCTCGTCAGCGACGACCATGCTCGGCAATCCGGGCCAGGCCAACTACGTCATTGCGAACGGCTATCTCGAGGGCCTTGCCCGCGCCCGGCGCGCGGCCGGCAAGGCGGGCCTCGCGGTCGGTTTCGGCGCGATCGCCGATACCGGTTTCCTTGCCCGCAACACGGAAGTCAACGAACTGCTCGCCAAGCGTATCGGCAAGACTGCGATGAAGGCGAGAACCGCGCTCGAACAGGTGGAGCGCTACATGGTCGCCGACGACGGCTCCGTCGACGCTGCCGCGGTAATGATCGCCGAAGTCGATTGGGCGGCCGTCAAGATGCTGCCGATCTCGCAGGCGTCCATCTTCGAAACGGTGATCCGCTCTGCCGGCAGCCAGCAATCGCAGGCGGAAGGCAACCGGGTCGATCTGGAAGAGATGATCATGGGCAAGTCGGCCGATGATGCGCAGAGCCTGCTGCATGCCGTCGTGGCGGCGGAGATCGCCACCATCCTGAGGGTCACCGAGGACAGCATCACCCCGGAAAAGGTTCTCAAGGACATCGGCCTCGACAGCCTGATGGCCATGGAGCTGGGGATGAGCTTCCAGCAGAAAACAGGTTTCGATATTCCGCTAAGTGGGGTAGGGGAAGATACTACCGTGAGCGATGTCGTAACCCGGTTGCGCGAGCGCGTCACCAAGCGGAACGATGGCGAACAGTCCGTCGCGCAGGACGAAGTCATCGACCGGCTGGTGAAGAGCCACTCGACGCCGCAGCAGAAAGCAGCCGCACAGTGAACAAGCACGATCCGCAAGGCACCAACTCTTCCAAGCCGGCCTTGGAAGGGCGAGATGGCTTTCTTGATCAGATGCGGCAGGCAAAGGAAAATGCCGGCCGCAACAGGACGGCCCGGCTGGAGCGCCAGCCGCAGCCGGCTGCACGTCAGCCGTTGCGCTTCGACGCGCTTCCCGAGTACCAGCGGGTGGAAGCGCAGCGGAAGATCGGCGCAGTGATCGGAGTCGACAATCCCTTCTACCGGTCGCACGACGAGGCCGCCGGCGCGACCACCGTCATGGGCGGCAAGACCTTCGCGAATTTCGCCTCCTATGACTATCTGGGCACCAACACCGACCCGAAAGTTCTCGACCGGGCCAAGGCTGCCATCGACCAGTTCGGAATTTCGGCGTCGGCAAGCCGTCTCGTCGCGGGCGAGCGCCCGGTGCATAGCGCGCTCGAAGGGGCTCTGGCCGATGTCTACGGCGTCGACGCTGCGGTCTGCTTCGTCAGCGGCTACCTGACAAACGTCGCCGCGATCAGTTGCCTGGTCGGCCCTCAGGATCTCGTCGTCCACGATGAATTCATCCACAACAGTGCGCTCGCCGGCATCAAGCAGTCGGGAGCGACACGCCGCTTTTTCCGTCACAACGACGTGGAAAATCTCGACGCCGTTCTGAGGACGCTCGAGGGCAACTTCCGGCGCGTGCTGGTGATCGTCGAAGGCGTCTACTCCATGGACGGCGATATCGCCGACCTGCCGGCTCTTCTCGATCTGCGGGAACGCCACGGATTCTGGCTTATGGTGGACGAGGCACACGCGCTCGGCGTGCTGGGCGCGACCGGCCGGGGCAGTTTTGAGCATTTCGGCATCGACCCCCGCGAGATCGACATCTGGATGGGCACGCTGTCGAAAACCACGTCGAGCTGCGGCGGCTATGTCGCGGGCAGCCAGGCGCTTGCCGACATCCTGAAGGCCGACGCCGGCGGCTTCGTCTACAGCGTTGGCCTCGCGCCCGTTCTGGCGGCAGCGGCCACCGCCGGCCTCGAGATCCTGCGCGAGCAACCGGAACGGACCGAGCGGCTTCACCGCAACGGTTCGCTGTTTCTCGAATGCGCCAAGCAGGAGAAATTGGACACGGGTCTGAGCCTCGGATTTTCCGTCGTTCCCGTTCTCGTTGGCGACTCGCTGAGGGCGGTACAACTGTCCAATGAACTTCTCGAAGAGGGCGTCAACGCTCTTCCGATCATCCACCCTGCGGTGCCGGAAGGCATGGCGCGGCTGCGCTTCTTCATCACCTGCGATCACACCGAGGAACAGATCCGCCATGCGGTCGACGTAACGGCGCGGCGCCTGCGGGCCCTTGAGGAGCGCAAGTTCGGCCTTGGGTCGCTCAGCCTCGAGCAGATGGTCCAGATTTCGCCCCTGCTGCAGGCAGGCGAAAAGACCTGAACACGGGAGCTGGGCGCTTGCACGTCATCGTCACGGGAGGGTCGAGCGGCATCGGTCTGGAGGTGGCGAGGCTTTACGTGCGCAACGGTGCCTCCGTGTCCATCATCGCTCGCGACGAACGACGACTGCTGGCCGCATGCCGCGATCTTGAGGCAAGCGCTGCGGGCGCAGCCGGACGCGTCGGCAGTGCAACGGCGGACGTCGGGGTCGAACACGACATCAGCGCCGCGATTGCTGTTCGCGAATCCGAATTCGGCGCCTGCGATATCCTCGTCGCCTCTGCCGGCGTGGTCGAGCCTGCCCCGTTCGACGGGCAGGACGCCGCCATGTTCGCCGCCCAGATCGAGACCAACCTCTTCGGCACGATAAACAGCGTCCGCGCGGTCTATAGTGGCATGAAGGAGCGCCGCTCCGGCACGGTCATGATCATTTCGTCCGGGGCAGCACTGATCGGCATTCACGGCTACAGCGCCTATTGCGCTTCCAAGTCGGCTTTGATCGGCTTTGCCGAGGCGCTTCGCATGGAGGCCATGCCGGTGGGGGTCGGCATCTCACTCTGCTTTCCGCCCGACACCCTGACGCCGCAGTTCGAGCAGGAGCTTCCGAAGCGGTCGCCGCAGGCCCGCCGCCTGATGGGCGCAGCACCCGCCTGGCGGGCTGACGCGGTGGCGGCAAAAATTGTCAGGGCAATCGAGCGCCGCCGGGCGAAGACCTATTTCGGGTTTTCGCTGACGGCGCTTGGCTGGTTCGGTCCGCTCATCAAGCCCGTATTGTTCTGGTGGTCTGCGCGGACGCCGGCGCGCTGACGGCTTGGCTAAAGGAAGCGGGTCTGGCCGCCGTCAATCTTCAGCACGGTGAGTTTTCCGGTATAGAAGGCGCCCGTGTCGATCCCGATCCGACCGGGTCCAAGATCGGGGGCAGGCTTCGGCGAGTGCCCGTGGATGACCATCAGCGGCAGTTTTGGTCCTTCCGCCAGAAACGGTTCCCGGATCCACATCATGTCTTCTTCTGTCTGCCGCTCCAGAGCGATGCCTGGGCGAATGCCGGCGTGGACGAACAGGTACTGTCCGATCTTCAGGCTGATCGGCAGATTATCGAGGAACAGCCTGTGGCTCGCGGGAATGGCCTCGACGAGAATGTCTCGCAGCTTTGTGTTACGCCCGCGCTGGCGCAGGCCGACATGGTGGATATCGATCCCGTACGACATC
The DNA here is from genome assembly GCA_900469345.1 of Hyphomicrobiales bacterium. GTDB lineage: Bacteria > Pseudomonadota > Alphaproteobacteria > Rhizobiales > Rhizobiaceae > Neorhizobium. Next base: position 217,603 of record UBWZ01000010.1, read on the forward strand.
AGCGTCTGCTCGCCACCGAGCGCCAGCCACTCCAGGTGGCCGTCCGGTTGTGCAATGAACTTGCTGAACAGCTCGTCGTGATTGCCGCAAAGCGCCACCCGCTTCAGACCGAGTTCGCTCGGCTTCGAGAGATGCTCGATCACCTGCGACGAGGCCGCGCCGCGATCGATGTAATCGCCGAGCAGAACGACCGGGCCCGGTTGGCCGCTGACCTCGATGTCCGTCACGATCTTCTCTTCGGCGCGCTTCAGCTGGTCCATGCAGCCATGGACGTCGCCGATCGCGTAGATCGGGTAGCCCGGCAGATTGTCGCCAAGGTCGATCCGGCGGCGCAACGACGGTTGGGCCGGTGCCGGACGGGGTCGGGAGAGCCAGGTGATCAATTTACGCATCATGCCGCCGCTTACGCCAGATTAACGAGCTGACCATGGAAAGTCGGCGTTAACACACTGTTAAAATAAAAGCCTTGATGCCGGCATGGAATGCCCGGCCGAATCAGGGCCATCGTTCCAATGCGGCAGCCCTGACGACATCTGTCTTGCGACGACGCCGCATCCCCTGCAAGTCGAATCAGGGCTAATCGTTCCACGATGGCGTCGGCGCGGTGGATACGGACGCCAACACCTGGTTCTAAGCCTCGTGCCAAGCGTGAAGCTGCAAGGGTAATGCCCTGTGCGAAAAGGGAAATCAAACGCCTTGCCGGCGATTGTCCCCCGATCTTCAGGGAAGTCCCTAGCGGCCCTGTCTCGACACGACCGGGACGAATGCAGCGTTGCCCGCCATGGCGGGACAGCGTCGATTGCGAGCTGCCCCTTAAGCGCGTGCCTGGGACGCTCGACGAAGCCTTCCCGTTGAAGAAAGCGACCTCAGAGCAGGCTCGCGGCCTCTCCGATCTTGAACCTGCAGCAAGCAGGCAGTCAGATCTGGTTCCAGTACAGGGGATTTACGGTCGACTGGATCATGACCCAGCGAAGATCCGTATCGCGCCAGTTGCGGATCGCATTGGTCCTGTTGTCGAGAACAAGATCGCCCTTGCTCGTGCTGATCACCAGGACTGCGTGGCCATTGTTGTTCGGCGTGTAGGTGACGGCCATGCGCAGGGCGTTCGGCGACCAGCCGAGTTCAATCAGCCGGCGGCGCTTCGTCAGGGCGAAATCCTCGCAGTCTCCCGCGGCAACGTCGGCCTGCCATTCGTCGTCGCCGTCATTGTCATAGCGCGGCTCGATCGACCGGTTGACCTGCGCGTTGACCTGCCGCAGCTGCCGCATCAGGTCGCCGGTCAGGCTGACGCTCGGATCGCCATGGGCATCGGCGCAATCGGCGGCATTCGCGACGCAGAATTTCACGAAAGCGAAAGGCGCCAGGGTCGGTTTCTGAACAACGATGCTCTCGGGCCGCAGATGCGTTGGGCCGGCCAGACCCGTCGGGCCGACAGCGTTGGCGCCGGTTGCTGCAAGGCAGACGGAGGCTGCGGCAAGTATGGCAAAGACGGATTTCTTGATCATCGACATGCGCCTTGTTCGTTGTGCTTGAGCCGTTGTTCCGGCCTCTGCACATCGTTCTACGCGACGATCCATTGCATTCGCTTACGTCGAAACCTTCAATTTTAACGAACGTGAGTTTTTTCCATAAATCCCGGCACGTCGGTAGCTTGGGTGCAATACATTATTGATCAAAGACATTTAACGGTGAAAAACTATAGAGTGTATTTGTGATATTCACTATGGATGTGGACTGAAACGGCAATCTGTAGGAAAGGTGATGAGACAATTGCTGGTGTGAGCTAAGGATATAGCGTGAAATTGAAGTTTACCGCCGTTTGCTGTTTCATTCTGTCGTTTGCATTGGTGCTTTTCAGCGACGGCGGTGTCTATCCGCTTTCTCTCTCGCTCGCGGTTTTGCTTATGGCAGTATCGGTCGTCTGCGCAGGTTTTCGTGGCGGTCTGCATCCGGGCACCACGGGTCTCTTCGTCGCGGCGCTGTTCTTGTGGTTTGCCCTCACGGGCTGGATTGTGATCCAGGCCATGCCTTTGCCCGCTGACGGTCTCGGCAACCCAGCATGGGCGGTCGTCAGGGAGGCCGGCATTTCCGTCTCGCCCAGCATTGCCGTCGTTCCCGGTGACGCCGTCTTCGCGATCCTTCCGATCAATCTGTCCTTCATGACCTTCCTTGCCTCGCTTCTCCTGTTTCGTACCGACCAGCAGGTGCAGAGGGCGCTGCAGATCTGGGGCACATGCGGCGCAGCATTCGCTATGTTCGCCATTCTGCAGGCGATCTTCTTCCCGACCGCGTTGATGTTTGGCGCCAAGCAATCCTACTTCGGAAGCCTTACGGCGCCCTTCGTCAACCGTAACACCGCGGCAACGTTTTATGGCCTGATGCTCGCTTCGCTGATTGTCAGCTATGCCATGGCTGCGGCCCGAAACGGTCCCGCGTCGCAAGTTCAGATCTGGTTGGGTCTGCCGGCCAAATGGGTATTCGCCTCGATGGCGCTTATCGTCGCCATCGCCTTGGCGTTGACCCAGTCGCGCGGCGGTGCTCTCGCCGCGACTGCCGGATGCGGCGTGCTGGCCGTCGTCCTCGTCGTTCAGGCCTGGGGCCGCGCCCGCCGGCACCGATACGGGCGGGATCTCACCCGCTGGCGGGCGGTTCTGCTGATCGTTGCCGCGGGCGCACTGGTTGTCGTGGCTGGCAGTTTTCTGTTCGGACGCGCGGCGATCCGCACGGAGCGCCAGGGCTTGGATGACACCCGTCTCTGCGTGGCGCGCAGCGTATTGCCCGCCATCGCGGACAACTGGGGTGCCGGCACCGGCCCGTCTTCGTTTCGATACTATTTTCCGGCCTACCGCAGCGCAGAGTGCGGGCTTCAGGGCACCTGGTACCGGGCTCACAATTTCTACGTAGAGACGATTCTTGCTCTCGGCAGCATCGCGGCGCTGTTTGCCTTCGTCTTCGCCTACGGCGTGATCATCATGGTCTTGTTGACCGGCCTGAGGCGGCGAAGGCGAAAGAAGCCCCTGATATGGGGCGGCATCGCTGCCCTCGTTATCGCAACGATACACTCATTTACTGATTTCTCTCTGCAAATACCCGGATTTAGTATGCAACTAGCTTTTCTGATTGCTGCTTCTTCGACAATATCCACGAACAATCGGCTAACATGATGTAAAAAGCCGATGTGTGTTGTGCCTATGCGACATTGCCGAATAAACATCGATGCAAATTAACTTAGTAAAAGAAAAACACTAGATGAAACAAAAAATTGAATCTATATGATCGCTGTGGGGTATTAATGGCGGGGCTTGTTGTGAATTCGTCCAAAGCACTTTTTTCGGTTGCTATAATTTCAATGCTTTCTGGTTGCACCGGCCTCCCGAGGTCCGGTCCGGATCCCAGACTCGTGGAGTCTCAGGCGACCGTGAAGGTCGCCTCAGCGGATAAGAAAATCGGTATCGATTACGCACTCGTCGACATCAACAAGGCGGTCCTGGCGCATGCCAAGGAAACCACCACGCCGACGCTGAGTGGCGGCTTTGGTGGTGGGCGCGGTGGCCCGCCGAACATCGTGCTTGGCGCCGGTGACGTTGTGCAGGTTTCCGTTTTCGAGGCGCAGTCGGGTGGCCTTTTCATCCCGGCGGACGCCGGCGCGAGGCCGGGCAACTACATTACGCTCCCGAACCAGACCATCGGTCGCGACGGTACGTTGAGCGTTCCTTACGCCGGCAAGATCACGGCTGCGGGCCGGCCGGTCGATGCGGTTCAGCTTGATATCGCGCAACGCCTGGCCAACAGGGCGATCGAGCCTCAGGTGGTGATCTCGACCATCACCAACCGGTCGATGGAAGCCTCGGTGCTGGGTGACGTGAAATCGCCGAAGAAGGTGGAATTGAGCCCGGCAGGCGAGCGCGTCATCGACGTCATCTCGGAGGCCGGCGGCCTCAGTGCTCCGGGCGACGAAACCTCCGTTACCATGCAGCGTGGCGCGCGAAGCGTGACGGTCGCCTACAACAAGCTGAGCGACACGCCGCGCGAAAACATCTTCGTGCAGCCGGGCGACACGATCTTCGTCAACCGGGACCGGCGCACATTTCTGGCCTTCGGCGTGACGGGCCAGAGCGGCCGCTACGACTTCGACGACAGCAACCTGTCGTTGGGTGAGGCGCTGGCCAAGGCCGGCGGGCTGCTGGACGACAAGGCTGAGCCGCAGGCGGTTCTCCTCTATCGCGTCGTGGATCGCGACTTCCTGCGCAGCCTCAGCGTCGACACGAGCCATTTCTCAGGGGATCAGATCCCTGTGATTTTCCGCGCCAATCTGCGTGATCCGTCCTCCTTCTTCGCGGTCCAGAAGTTCCCGATGCAGAACAAGGACATCATCTACGTCTCGACGTCGGATGCGGTTGAACTCGCGAAGTTCCTGACGATCGTGAACTCTGTGACGTCGTCGACACGCGATATCGTCGATACACGCGATCGCCTTCGCGACTGATGACGAGGGCGGTCGTGAGGCCGCCCCTGAAAGACCTGGGAGCCCGCGTCTGTCGCCGAACAATGATCGGTAAGCCAAGTGTAGGTTTCTTATAAAAGCATAATTGAAAGTAAAGTTGATCAAAGTTTGGGAGCGCTGTTATGAATTTCCGTTCGACACTTTTGCAGACCGTTGCCGCTGGTGTGTTCTTGGCGACTGCCGGCATGGCTTTTGCCCAGGACGCCGGTTCGGCCGGAACGCCGACGACGACACCCGGCCCGGCGACCCAGGTGACGGTCGCCGACATTGAGGCCTTCGTCCAGAACCCGAATGCACTTCTCGTCCAGTACCCGCAGGGCGGTCCTGCCCTGCAGGCGCGGATCAAGCAGATCCTGGAAGCGGCAGCGGCCAATGGCCAGCTCGCGAGCGTTCTGACCGCCATCCAAACGGCTGCCGCCTCGGCCGGCGTCGGCGCGGCTCAGATCGCTGCCATGACGGCTGGTGCCAACGCGGCTGCGGCCTCCTTGGCGGCTGTCGGCAACCCCCAGGCGCAGGCACAGATCCAGCTGGCTGTCGCGGCAAGCCCGCAGATGGTTGCTGCGGTAGCCCAGAGCCAGCAGCAGCAGCAGCAGGTCGCGACGTCGGAAGTGACGCCGCAGACGGCCGGTGTAGGGCCGGTTGGCACCGGCGGCAATGCAATCGGTGGGACGGGCGCAGGCGGCTCGGGTAGCTCGGGTGGTTCCAGTTCCGGTTCGGCCACGACGGCCAGCAACTCGAACTCTGGCGTATCGAGCGGCAATGGCACGTTCGGCGGCGCCACCGGCGGCGGCTCTTCGAGCAGCAACGGGAACAGCGATGGCAACAGCGGCGGCACCGTCGACACCAGCCCCGTAACGCGCGGCTGACCGCATGCGCAGATCCGATAGCTCTGGCCGTTTCAAATCTCGGGCATTCCAATGAACCAGAGACCTATCTTTCATACGCGCAACGACGAACAGATTTCGGACCCCCAGGGTCCGAAATTTGATGTCGACATCATCATCGCGGTAGCGCGTCGTCAGTGGCACGTCGTCGCTGCCTGCGTCGCGCTCTGCCTGGTTGTCGGCGTCTGCTATATCCTGACGGCGGTGCCCAGATATACCGCCAAGACGAGCGTCCTTATCGACCGCAACAACGGTCAGGTGGTCGAACAGCTGTCCACGATTGGCGGCGTACCTGACGATGAGGGCTCGGTCCTCAGCCAGGTCGAACTGCTGCGGTCTGAAACCATCGGCCTGGCCGTTGTCGACAAGCTGAAGCTTTCGGACAACTCCGAATTCATGGGCAGCGGCGGCAATCTGCTCGCGGCGGCGATGGGCCCGCTTCGCACCATCATAAACCCGAAGAACTGGTTTAAGGGCGACGACGTCGAGCTTCTCGATGCGACCGAAAGCCGGCGGCGCGATGCACTGAGGCGGGTCCGCAACGCCATGGATGTGTCGCGCGTCGGCCGCTCCTACGTGCTGGACATCGGCATCACCACCACGTCGCCGCAACTGGCCGCCTCGATCGCCGCCGGCATCGCCGATTCCTATCTCGATGACAAGCTCGACGCAAAGTACGAGGCGACCCGGCGCGCCGGAACCTGGCTGCAGGAACGCATCGAGGAGCTTCGCCGGAAGTCCCTTGAATCGGATCTGGCTGTCCAGAAGTTCCGCGCGGCCAATGGCCTTCTGGTTGCCAACGACAAACTTGTCTCCGACCAGCAATTGACCGAGCTCAACAGCGCCCTTCTGGTGGCGCGCGCCGATACCGCCCGGGCGCAGGCGAAGCTCGATCGCATTCGATCGATCCTCAGCGCGGGCCAGACCGATGCGATCGTCACCGACGCGCTCGACAGCTCCGTGATCAATACCCTTCGGGAGAAGTACCTGGACTCGTCCAAGCGTGAATCCGAAATCAGCAAGCGGCTGGGCGAGGGGCACGTCCAGGCGATCCGCCTGCGCCAGGAAATGGCCGAATATACCCGCCAGATGTTCGACGAGCTTCGCCGCATCGCCGAAAGCTATGAGAGCGAGCTGCAGGTGGCGCTATCGCGGGAGCGGCAGATTTCCGAGGGGCTCGGCAGGGCCACCGACGTCAGTGTGACTGCAAGTGAAACGCAGGTTCAGCTGCGTGAGCTGGAGCGGGGCGCCGAAACCTACAAGAACCTCTATCAGACCTTCCTGCAGCGCTATCAGGAAGCCGTCCAGCAGCAGTCCTTCCCGGTCACCGAGGCGCGCGTCATCAGCCACGCGGTGCCACCCCAGGAGGCGAGTGAACCGCGGGCCGGCGTCGTGCTGGGCGCCAGCCTGGTGCTCGGCTTCATGCTCGGCGGCAGCGTTGCCGGCTTCCGCGAATTCCGCGACCGCTTTTTCCGCACCGGCGATCAGGTGCGCGAGGTGCTTGGTCTGGAATATCTCGGTGCTGTTCCCCTGGTCGATGGGTCGAAGGCAAAGCCGCTCGACAGCGAACCGGTCAAGGGGCTGGTCTTCAAGCGCAACCAGGTCTCGAACTTCGCCATCGAGCATCCGCTCTCGTCGTTTGCCGAAACGCTGCGAAGCGCCCGGATCGCGGCGGACCTTCAGGTCAACAAGCCGCACAGGATCATCGGCGTCGTTTCCGCTCTGCCTGGCGAGGGCAAGTCGACGGTCGCCGTCAATCTCGCGCAGGTGCTCGCCAAGAGCGCAAAGACACTGCTGATCGATGCCGACCTCAGAAATCCGGGCGCCACGCGGGCGCTCGCTCAGCATGCCGACGAGGGACTGCTGGAGGTTCTGCTCGACAATCTGCCTCCCTCGTCGGTGGTTTTGACCGATCCGGACTCCGGACTGAAATTCCTGCCGGCGGTGGTCAAGCGCCGCATCCCGCATTCTTCCGAGTTGCTGGCGTCGCAGGCGATGACGCGACTTTTGGCCCAGGCATCGAGCGAGTTCGATTATATCGTCCTCGATCTCCCGCCGCTCGGCCCGGTCGTGGACGCAAGGGCGATCGCCTCTCGCATTGATGGCTTCGTCATGGTGGTCGAATGGGGCGAGACGTCGCGCAAGGTCGTGCGGGACACGCTTGCCTCGGAGCCGCAGATCATCGCACGCTGCCTTGGCGTCGTTCTCAACAAGGTCGATACGGACAAGATGAAACTGTACCGCGAATACGGGTCGTCTGATTACTATGCGTCCCGGTATACGTCCTACTACCATGACAATGCGGCATAGCGTCTGGCGGGAACTCGTCTATCCGGTTGCTGTCCTGGCCTGTATCGGCGCGGGGCTGCTGGTGGCTTGGGAGTTCGTCCTGACCGCACGCTACGGCGTCTATTCGACGCTGGCGACAATGATCGAGAAGGGCGAGGCGGTTTCCCCGGCGGCCGTTACTGCCTATGCCGCCAAGGCTGACAGGCTGCCGGCGACCTGCCGGTCGGATCTGTTGAATGCGGCCATCGCCGTTTCCATGCGTGACGTCGACCAGATGCGCACAATTGGCGACCAGGTCGCGTGGATCCAGGCGCTTCGTGCTCTGCAGCCGCGCCTCGAGCAGGGACTGGCCTGCGTCCCGACCGATGGCATGCTGTGGGAACGACTGGCCGTCGTGCGCTGGTTCCTGGGTGGCACCGCTCATGAACAGGCGCAACTTCTCACAACGTCCCAGGCTTATGCGCCGCGGGAACTCGAGGTGGTGCAGGTGCGCATCGTCCAGTGGAAGCGCGTTACGCCGGCGGTTATCGACCTTGCCCGCGACGCCCTGCGCTCCGATCTCAACGTCACGCTTCTCTACGCTCCTCCGCAGGCGGTCAAGGCGATGTTCGCCGACGCGCCGCCCTTTATCGCCGCAATGTTCAAAGACGCGGCCACCGGCATGTCGCCGGAGCGCCGGGCTGCGCTTGCCAAGGCCGATATCGCTCTGCCCTGAGGCATAGGGTTGAACTTCCGCGATCAGCGGTTCCTGCCCCTTGCAAATTTTGCGCTGCACAATATCCTGTCCAAAGCTGAGAGAGGCTCGGATATGGGCGTGCGCGTCGAGTTGAAGTCGAAGCTGATTGAAGCGGCCTCCTACGAGGAGGCTGAGTGCGTGATGCGTGTCTATCTCACCAATGGACAGATGCGTGATTACGCCGATGTGCCGCGCAGCGTGTTCGAGCAGCTGGTCGGTGCCCGGTCGGCCGGCAACTATTTCATGGAGCACATCAGAGGTCGTTTTCGCCACCCGGCTTGAACGGGCCGGCCACTCTTGGTCGGTCGCAAAGATCCGTACGGCGCTGACGGTCCTCGCGTGAATGCATGTCACGGCTGACCCCGTCCAATCCGGTCCACACAAGCCCGTCTGCTCCTCATTGCCCTTACAGGGTCGCTCTCTGGCTCTGTCGACCGCCAGGGGACAGAGGTGTTCACGCCGATACTTAGCGAGTTGGCAAACTTTATGCTTGCACCGCACGCGGAATCAGAAATAGTTAGCCACATGACTAAGCATGATCCGGATCTCTCACTTCTCTTCCATGCTTTGGCCGATCCGACCCGCCGGTCGATCCTGAGCCATCTCGGAAAACAGCCTGCCCGGGTGACGGATCTCGCCGGGCCGACCGGGCTGCGGCTGCCCACAGTCATGCGGCATCTGTCGGTGCTGGAGGAGGCGGCTCTGATCTCGACCTCCAAGGATGGCAGGATCAGGACATGCGCGATCGTGCCGGAGGCTTTGGAGCCGGTGCGCTCTTGGCTGGATGAACAGAAGGCCGTCTGGGAAGCCCGGCTTGATCGGCTGGATGCGATCGTGATGAAGGCGATGAAGGAGCAAGAGCCATGAAGCAGGACCCGGTCTCGAGCAGCATGCAAACCCCGCAACCGGATGCCGCCGCGGAGCGGTTTGCGACGCTGACCTTCGAGCGCGACTATGCGGTGCCGCCATCCGTATTGTGGCAGGTCTGGACGGCCCCGGCGGCCCGGATGAACTGGTCCGCACCCGATCCGTCGGTCACCGTCCAATTCCTGGAAGCCGATAGCCGGGTAGGGGGACGCGAGATCTCGCTTTGCCAGAGAGCCGGACAGCCGGATATCCGCTGCGAGGTCGGCTGGCTGGAACTCCAGCCTGCGCGGCGCAGCGTCAACTACGAGGTCGTTTCGTCAGAGGGGGTGACCCAATCCGTAGCCCTGGTGACCGCGGACATCTCGGGCGCGGACGAGCAGAGCCGGTTGGTCGTGACGGTGCAGCTTTCCTCGCTGTCGATGGATATGAGGTTGGGATATCGGCAGGGATTTGACGCGGCTCTGGGCAATCTGGCTTCCGTGGCCGAGCGGACCATGCTGATCGAGCGCGTGATCAAGGCACCGAGGGCGCTTGTATGGGGCGCCTGGATGAACCCCGAGACCCTGCCGCAATGGTGGGGGCCGGACGGGTTTTCGTGCCGGACCACGCGGATCGACCTGCGCACCGGTGGCGAATGGGTCTTCGACATGATCGGGCCCGACGGCACGGTATTCCCCAACCATCACCGTTACCGGGAGGTCCGGACCGGCGAGCAGATCGGTTACGAGCTTCTCTGGGGCGAGAACGGACCCAAGCACGCGGATGCCTGGGCCTCGTTCGAGGATCGGGATGGCGACACCAAGGTAACCCTCGGCATGGTTTTCGCCACCGCGGCCGAGTACCAGACCGCGAAAGGTTTTGGTGCGGTCGAACTAGGTCAGCAGACCCTCGGCAAGCTGGAAAATTTCGTCCTGTCCGCGCGAATGCATTGAGACGCTTCTCTAAAGAACCTTGGGCGTTGCGCCGACGGCGATGAAATCCGGATTGGCGAACACGTCGTCGCCGGTGCTTGTCGTTGTCCCGTATCGGAGCGGCAGGCCATCGATATCGGTCGTCAGGCCGCCGGCTGCGCGCAGAATGGCGTCGCCCGCGGCCGTGTCCCACTGCATTGTGCGACCAAACCGCGGATAGATGTCGGCCTTGCCTTCGGCCAGCAGGCAGAATTTCAGCGACGATCCGATGCTTTGAACGTCGCAGGGGCCGGTCTGCGACAGAAAGGCGTCGGTCTCGGGTGTGCGATGCGACCGGCTTGCGAGGGCAACGGGCGGGTTCCGTTGCGGGCCGGCCTTGATCGAGGACCGCTCCTTAACGGTGAAATCGTCAGCGACGACGAGTTTGTAGGCTTGCCCCTCCGCGCCGCCATAGGCGACACCCAGTGCCGGCGCATAGATGAAGCCTGCAGTGGGAACACCCGCTTCGATCAAGGCGATGTTGACGGTGAAATCGTCGTGCCCGGCGATAAACTCCTTGGTGCCGTCGAGCGGATCGACCAGGAAGAAGGCTCGCTCGCCGGTCTCGGGCATCGAGCCCGCGGCCACCGCTTCTTCCGCCACGACGGGAATGTCCGGGTAGAGACGGGAAAGGGCGCCGAGGATGATCGCCTCGGCCTGCGCGTCCGCTTCCGTCACGGGCGAACAGTCGGCCTTGTACGAGATGTGCGCGCCGGCAGCCCGCACCGCAAGGATCGCCTTGCCAGCCGCAAGCGCGGCAACCTCGAAGGCGCCAAGCATAGCGTTCATCGTCAGGCCTCAGCCTTTCTTCGCCAGATGCTGCCGCGCAGCGTAGAGGGCGACGGCGGCGGCATTCGACACGTTTAGTGACTTGATTTCGCCCGGCATGTCGAGACGCGCCAGCGACGTCACCGTGTCGCGGGTCTTCTGCCGCAGTCCCTTGCCCTCCGACCCGAGCACGAGCGCGATCCGGTCGCTTGCAAAGCTGCCCTCGAGTTCTGCCGGCCCTTCCGAATCAAGACCAATGGTCTGGAACCCGAGCCGGTGGAGATCGCCGAGCGCATCCGCGAGGTTGGTGATCTGGATGTAGGGAATGAGTTCCAGCGCCCCGGACGCCGATTTGGCAAGAACGCCGGACTCGGTCGGGCTGTGTCTCTGGGTGGTGACAAGCCCGCCGGCACCGAAGGCGACCGCCGAACGCAGGATCGCGCCGACATTGTGCGGGTCCGTCACCTGGTCGAGAACGAGAAGCAGCGGGCTTTCCTTCAGCGCCTCCAGTCGCCGGACCGGCAGCGCGCGGGTTTCCAGCATCACCCCCTGGTGAATGGCTTCGGGCCCGAGAACCTTGTCGATATCCTGCGGCGAGACGAACTCGACGGGGCAGGGGGCGGCCTCGGGATCGCCGATTTCGAGCCGGGCAAAGGCATTCTGGGTGACGGAGAGCTTGATCAGCTTGCGATCCGGATTGGCGAGCGCCGCGCGGACCGTATGCAGGCCGTACAGGAAGACCTGTTCCGACTGCAGCTGGGGCGGCTTCCAGTCCTTGTTGCTCTTTTGCCGCCACTGCGGCGGTGTGGGAATTTCCCCCCGTTCGCGCTTGGTATCGCGCACGGCACGCCGCAACGTCGCATAATGCGTGTCGCGATTCGATCTGTCTGGTTTGTCGTCCTTGGTCATCAGGCCTTATAGCCGCACAGATCCCCGCGGCAAAGCCCGCCATGCAGGGGATGCACACATCCTCAATTCATTTTCCTCATTTTTTGCGTCCCGATCGTGTTGACAGACGAAGTTCGTCCCGTCATATACCCGGCGCAGATCACGGGCTGGCAACAACCCAATGGTCTGAAGAACTTGGTCTAACGATCCGGACGAACTGGAGAGATGCCCGAGTGGTTAAAGGGGACGGACTGTAAATCCGTTGGCTCAGCCTACGTTGGTTCAAATCCAACTCTCTCCACCATTCGTCCTCTGATCGGACCAATCCCGCGGGTATAGCTCAATGGTAGAGCAGCAGCCTTCCAAGCTGAATACGCGGGTTCGATTCCCGCTACCCGCTCCATGTTCACCTTGTTCCCATATTCTCATTCAGGCCGCGTTTTTACTGCGACTCTTGATTTGTGTTCCTGTATATCGGTCCTGCCGGCAAGTTAAGCCGGGCTTTCCATCCTGACCGGAACCCCCTGATGAAGAAAATCATTGCAGCTGCCGCGCTTGCCACCATGCTTGCGCCGACCATGTCGTTTGCGGAAACTTTGAAGTTTCCGAGCGAAGCGCCTATCGCACAGATCAGCATTCCCAACTCTTGGGGTCCGGAAGAAACGGAAACCGGGATCCAGGCGACCTCCGATGACTCGGCCATCTATCTGTCGATCGACATCGCCGACGCCAAGACGTCCGACAAGGTCGTCAGCGACGCCATCGACTTTCTGCAGCAGAATGGCGTTGTCGTGGACGAGAAGACCCAGAAGGAGTCCGACGATACCGTCAACGGCATGAAGATGAGCAATCTCGACTGGGACGGAAAAGACAAGGATGGCCCGGTCAGCATCGGCATCTCCTTCGTCCAGCCGCGTCCGGACAAGCTGCTGGTCATCACCTATTGGGGCACCAAGGGCGAGCAGGAAAAGCATGCCAAGGAACTCATGGCCCTGATCGGGTCGCTGAAGGCGATCAAGTAGGCGACACGCGGGAAAAGCGAAGCCGCTTGAAGACGGGCGGCTCGCGATTTTGGCGCCGTTTGCGCGCCCACGGCGGCAGCCCGACGGCCGCTTGCCGTGACATCGAACAATGCCTTGCCAGGCCGGATTTCCGGCAATTCGTAGGCTCTGCCCTTGCGCCGGGGCTGGGCGTAATTATGTCTTGCGCATCGTGGTGGAAACCCTTAAACGGCGACACCAAACCCGCGCCCCGGGTTCACCTCTTATGTTCACAGGAAGCATTCAATGGCAAAGAGCAAGTTTG
>UBWZ01000009.1 GCA_900469345.1 Hyphomicrobiales bacterium
CGTCTCCCGTTTCCGAACCGCGCATGCCGCTGCGCGATCAGGCGCCGCCTGAACCCGTTGCCCGCCCCGCCCCTGCACGGATGGCGCCGGCGCCCGCCCCGATCGCAACAGGCGGCGAGGCGCGCTTCGAGCCGCCGCGGGTATCCGCGACCCTGTCGCCGCCACCGGTCGCCCAGACGGTTTCCGTCCCGTCACGGCCGGAGCCTGCTCCCGTCGTGCCGACCAGACCGCCGGAAGACACGGGGCCCGGCGTCGACGAGGCTGCGACCGCTCTTGATGCCGCCCGCAACCGCGTCCTGCAGGAACGGCCCGAGCCGCCGAAGATCATGCCGATCAGCGTTGCCGCCAGTGCTGCGCCTGCCGTCCAACTCAATCCTGCCGTCCAACCCAATGCGGACAGGCCCAAGACACTCGGAAGCGAGTTCGACCAGATTCTCGAGGAAGAGATGGCCAACAATCTGGCCGACCGGGACGCCGTCGTCATTCCGGCGGCGCCGCAGGCGCAGCAGCGTGACGTCCGCCCACCGATCACCGGGGCAACTGCCGAGCCTTCGCTCCAGGACGAGGTCGCCCGCATCTTCGGCGAGCTGTCCGTCACCCGAGACAACAAATAGGCGACCAGAAAAAAGGCACGTCCCGCGCGCGACGTGCCTTTAAAAATTACCGAGGACAGAAGTCGCTATTCGTCGCGATAGACTTTTTCGCGCCGCTCGTGCCGCTCCTGGGCTTCGATCGACAGGGTGGCGATCGGACGGGCATCCAGCCGCTTGAGGCCGATCGGCTCACCGGTCTCTTCGCAGTAGCCGTAGGTGCCTTCCTCGATGCGCTGGATGGCAGCGTCGATCTTGGAGATCAGCTTGCGCTGACGGTCGCGAGCGCGAAGCTCGATGGCCCTGTCGGTTTCGGACGACGCTCGGTCGGCCAGATCGGGATGATTGGCGCTTTCCTCGGCCAAATGACCAAGGGTCTCGCGCGCTTCCCTCAAGATGTCATTCCTCCAGGCGACGAGCTTTGCTCGGAAATACGCCTTCTGACTGGCATTCATGAACTCATCGGTTTCCGAGAGGACATAATTACTAAGATCGATCTTCTCACTCACGCGATTCTCCTGAAGAACATCTCGTGGGCGCTCTATATCCCATACAGCCCTGCGGATTCAAGCCTTCTGCCCATCTCGCGAGCATTTTTAAAACTGTCACGAAAAAAGGCTAAATGATCATATTTTCATCGGCCTAGTGAATTCTTTCCGATCGCACCGCGGACCTGCTCGACTGAGGTCGGGTCAAGGTCGCAACGGGCGCCAAGCCAGTTGACGGCAATGCCGGGGAACCGCTACCCATGAGCCGAACGGAGCTTGCGGAGCGCACCATGGCCTCAATCGATCCTCCCCCCTTTCGGATCTACCTGCTGCGGCACGCCAAGGCGGTTCGCGGCGACCCCGGCCAGCACGACTTCGACCGCGCCCTCGATCCACACGGCTATGCGGAAGCGGAGCTGGTCGCCGGACGGGCATCCGACCGCGGCTACCGTCCCGATACCGTGATCAGTTCCACGGCCGTGCGGTGCCGCCAGACGGCCGATGCGGTGCGCCGCGCGGTCAGCGAAACGCTGGAACCGGTGTTCGTGGACGATCTCTACAACGGCTCGACCGAGATTTACCTGGACATCCTGTCGGCCCAGCGCGACAGCCGGTCAGTCATGCTGATCGGACACAACCCGGTGATCGAACAGACCCTCGCGGTGCTGGTCGGCGGCGCCGCCCTTTCCCTGGCCATCCCCTCGGGATATCCGACGGCGGGCCTTGCGGTCCTCGACCACAAAGCCGGCGATGCGGGCTGGACGCTATCAGACTTTCTGACGCCGTGATGCCGGCGCGTTGCGCTGGTCTTTCATCGGCCTATATAGGCGACATCTGACGGATCCAGGAATGTCGCCTTGCCGCCCTCGCTTACCAGTTTTTCCGACGATGCACGCATCGCGCTCGACAATCTCGCAGACCGCGCGTCCGGCCTGATCAACCCGACCATCAGGCTCGGCGTCACCGGCCTGTCGAGGGCCGGCAAGACGGTGTTCATCTCGTCCCTGGTCCACAACCTTCTCAACAATGGCCGGCTGCCGCTGTTTGAAGCGCAGCGGTCCGGCCGGGTGTCTTCCATCCGGCTCGAGCCGCAGCCCGACGATGCCATTCCCCGGTTCCAGTACGAGGATCACATCCAGGCGCTGGTGCGCGACCGGATCTGGCCGGATTCGACCCGTGCCATATCCGAGCTGCGCGTCACGCTGGAGTATCAGAGTGCCAGCGGCTGGGGACGCATGTTTTCGCGCGGTCGGCTGTCGATCGACATCGTCGACTATCCCGGGGAATGGCTGCTCGACCTGCCGCTGCTCGCCAAGGATTTTCGCACGTTCAGCGACGAGACGGTGTCGCTGGCGCGCACGGGCGTCCGGCAGGAACTGGCAGCGGAATGGCTGGCCCTGTCGGCCGGGATCGACTGCGATGCGCCGGCCGACGAAATGACGGCACGGCGCCTGGCGGAGGCATTTGCCGGTTATCTGCGGGCCTGCAAATCCGACGAACGCTCGCTGTCCACCCTGCCCCCCGGCCGTTTCCTGCTTCCCGGCGACCTCGAGGGTTCGCCGGCACTGACGTTTGCGCCACTGCCTGATATGCCCGACACCAAGGCACCGCGGGGGTCGCTGCGCGCGATGATGGAACGGCGCTACGACGCCTACAAGTCGATCGTCGTCAAGCCGTTCTTCCGCGAGCATTTCGCTCGGCTCGACCGGCAGATCGTGCTTGTCGACGCGCTGCAGGCGATTACACGCGGGCCGGAAGCGGTGCAGGACCTGGAGAGGGCGCTCACCGACGTGCTGGCCTGCTTCAACCCAGGCCACAACAGCATCCTGTCCTCGCTGCTGGGCAAGCGGATCGACAGGGTACTGGTCGCGGCCACCAAGGCTGACCATCTCCACCATGAGAGCCACGACCGGCTCGAGCGGCTGACCGGCCGCCTCGTCGACAGGGCCATCCAGCGGATCGGCATGGCGGGTGCCGGCATCGACGTGATGGCGATCGCCTCCGTCCGGGCAACCCGCGAGGCAACCGTGCAGGAAGGTGGCGAGGCCATCCCCGTCATCGTCGGCACCCCGATCGCCGGCGAGACGATCAATGGCGAGCGGTTCGACGGTGTCAGGTCGACCGCCATCTTTCCGGGCGAACTTCCGGAAAACCCGGAGATCCTGTTCCGGCAGCTCGATGCGGCCGAAGCGAACCTGCCGGATGTCAACGTCGTGCGCTTCAGGCCACCGGCACTCGACGAATCGTCCGGCGGGCTGAAGCTCTCGGTGCCGCATATCCGGCTTGACCGCGCCATGCAGTTCCTGTTCGGAGACCGGCTCGCATGACCGACCCAGACGACATCCGCAAAGGCAGACGACCCGCCTCGTTTTCGCTGAGTGACCATGCGCCACCGGCCAAGCCGGTCACCGTTGCCCGCCGCCCGCGGAGCTTCGATGACGGCGTGCTCGTTACGCCGGATGCCGAGGACCCCTTCCTGTCGGCGGATGCCGATGCCGCCGCAGTGGCGGTGCCGCAGCCCCGGCGGAGGTTTTCCTTCCTCAACCTTGCCGCGGGCGCCTTCGGGACATTTCTGTCACTGGCCTTCGGGCTCTGGGCGGACAGCGTCGTGCGCGACCTGTTTGCCCGCTCCGACTGGCTCGGCTACGCGGCGCTGACGGCCCTTGCGATCGGGGTGCTGGCCGTGCTGGTGGTGGTCGGTCGCGAGATCTTCGGGATGATGCGCCTTGCCGCGGTCCAGACGCTGAAAGCGAGCTTCGAGGAAGCGGAGCGTGCAGCCCGCCCGCAAGCCGCCCGCACGGCGGTCGCAGCCCTCGTCAAGCTCATCGGTCACCGCCCGGAGACAGCCAGGGGCCGGGCGGCGCTGGAGGCCACCAAGGACGATATCATCGACGGCCCGCAATACATCGAACTCGCCGAGCGCGAACTCCTGGCACCGCTCGACCGCCGCGCACGGGCCCTGATCCTCGGCTCGTCCAAGCGGGTTTCCGTCGTCACCGCCGTCAGCCCGCGGGCGATCGTCGATCTTGCCTTCGTGCTCCTGGAGGTGACCCGCCTCATTCGTGCGATGGCCGATCTCTACGGCGGTCGCCCGGGGACGCTGGGGCTCTTGCGGCTGATGCGGGACGTCATCGCCCATCTGGCGGTCACCGGCTCGATTGCCGTCGGCGACGGCCTCGTGCAGCAGGCGCTCGGCCACGGAATTGCCTCGCGCCTTTCGAGCCGGCTGGGCGAAGGGGTGATCAACGGCCTGCTGACGGCAAGGATCGGAATCGCAGCGATGGATCTGTGCCGGCCAATGCCGTTCCGCGCCCTGAAGCGACCCGGGATTGGCGATTTCATGAGCGACATCACGCCCGCAGGCGGCGAAAAAGAACGGGACTGAGCGGCCGGGCTTGACGGTTACGGCACAGCTTCGATACCAGTCGTTAACCATTCGCGGCTAAATTCGAGCACACGTTCAGGTTCTGCTTGCAGGGGTAATTTCATGCTTTCGCGCTTTGCATCGCTCATCGGCGGTTTCGCCGTTCTTACAGTCGGGGCGATTGCGATCATGGCCCCCAATGCCGAAGCCGCACCGCGCGACAAGGCGTTCTTCCAGTCCGTATCGGGCGTCTGGAAAGGCCCGGGCGAAATCGTCGCCGGCAAATACAAGGGCACCAAGTTTAGCTGCAACCTGACAGGGTCGCCGGCTCCGGGCGGCGATGTCGGCATGAAGCTCGACGGCACCTGCCGGGTCGGCGTGTTCCAGCAGCCGATGTCGGCCGTCATCAGCCAGAACGGCGGCGGCTACAGCGGCAAGTTCCTCGACGGCGCGCAGGGCAAGGGCCTCGACATCATCTCCGGCTCCGTCAACGGCGACAAGGTGGTGATGGGGATCAACCGGGCACAGCTCAACGGCGCCATGGTTGCGAGCCTGCGCGGCGACAACAAGATGAACATCACGATCTCCGTCAAGGTCGAGGACCAGATGATACCCGTCATCGGCCTGTCGCTCGATCGCGACATGGATTCGATCGCCGTCGGATCGATCCGGTAAGTCACAACGCGCCGGTCGTCAGCTCCGGCGCCACCAGCTGCGGTCGTCATCGGCAACCGTGATGCCGGCAATATCGGCCTTTTCCAGCCATTCGCGCACCGACGCGCCGTCGACCATCAGGTCCGGCGCGATATCTGCGAGCGGCATGATCACAAAACCCCTTTCCGTCATGCGCGGATGGGGCAGAGCCAGCGTCTCAGTCTTGCTGACGCGGTCACCATAGGTCAGGACGTCGATATCGATCGTCCTAGGTCCCCAGCGCTCCATCCTCACCCGCTTCATCTGCCGCTCGATCGACAGGCAAAGGTCAAGCAGTGCCTGCGGCTCCAGCATCGTCTCGACCAGCGCGCAGCAGTTGAAGAAGTCCGCCTGATCGGTCTTGCCCCAGGGCGGCGTGACGTAAAGCCGGGAGACGGCAACAATCCGGCAGTCCTCGTGCCGGTCGATCGCCTGCAGCGCCTCGGCCATGGCGGCGCGCGGGTCGCCGAGATTTCCACCCAGGCCGAGCGAAGCTACATTTCGGTTATCAGGCGACATGCTCGACCCGCACCTCGGCATAATCGAGGATGCCGGGGATCGGCACGCTCGGCTTGCGCACGGTGATCTCGGCGCGCCTTATCAGCGGCGACCAGGCACACAGAGCCCCGGCGATATCGTTGGCAAGCGCCTCGATCAGGTTGCGCCGGTTTCCGGTCACCATGCCGGCGACGATCTCATACACCTCGCCGTAATGGACCGTCTTTGCGACGTCATCGGTTTCCAGCGCGGCGTCCGCCTCCACGTCGAGCACGATATCGACGAAAAAGCGCTGGCCGAGCTTCGCCTCCTCCTCGAAGGCACCGTGACGGGCGTAGAAAGCGCAGTTCTTGAGCGTGATCGTGTAGATGGCCATCAGCCTGCCCTCGCCTCGTCGTTCGGGACCGCCGCGATGACGGCATCGGCCATGGCCAGCGCATCGCGGTTGGTCGCTACGTCATGGACACGGAATATCGCCGCACCGGCAAGCCTCAGCATGACCGTCGTCGCGGCCGTTCCGACATCCCGCTCCGCCGGCTTTTCACGGCCGGTGACGGCGCCGATGAACCGCTTGCGCGAGGTGCCGGCCAAAAGCGGAAAGCCGAGCCCGTGAAGCTCGCCGAAGCGCGCGATCAGTTCGAGATCGTCGTTGCGGTCCTTGGCAAAGCCGAAACCGGGATCGAGCATGATGCTCTCCTGCGCTATACCGGCCTCCCTGGCAATGTCGAGCGACCTGCCGAGGAAATGGAACTGATCGTCCACCAGATCGGGCTTTCGATCCTCGCGCCCCCGTCCGGTATGCATGATGCAGACGCCGGCCGCTGTCCCGGCAACGACGGATGCCATGTCCGGATCGCGCTGCAATCCGTGGACGTCGTTGACGATATGGGCGCCCGCTGCCAGCGCCAGGCTTGCCGTCCGTGCCCTGTAGGTGTCGATTGAGATCAGCGCGTCTGTCTCTTTCGCGAGGCGCTCGATGACCGGCAGGACACGGTCCTGCTCTTCGGTCGCCGAGATTTCCGCGGCACCCGGCCTGGTCGATTCGCCACCGATGTCGAGAATCGCTGCGCCGTCGCGCGCACAGGCGAGCGCCTGGGCGACAACCGCGTCCAACCCGGAATAGCGACCGCCATCGGAAAACGAATCCGGCGTCACGTTGATGATCGCCATCAGGTGGCCCGTTGCCCCCAGTTCGAGCGTTCTTCCTCGAGCGACCATCCAGGTCCTGTTGCGCTGCGATATCACCGGCCCACCATCTTTCAAGTGATAACGCAAATGTGGAAGTCTCCAGGTTGCGCTTCGGCTGGCTATGCCCCAAGCTTCCGTCAAGTTCAACGTCGCAGGCCACAGAATGTTTTTGATGCGCAGGGTCCACCGGATCATCGGTGCTGTTTTCCTCCTCTGCGTGATCCCGGCCACGGCGTCAGCCGAGCCCGTCATCACCAAGACCTATTCCTACTTCCGCATCGGCGGGCGCACCGCCGACGATCTCGACCGGGAACTGGACCGGCGCGGTCCGATGACGCACACCACCGGGCATCGCCATCCGGGAGCGACGGAAATCAAGTTCGGCGGCGACGTCACCTATCTGGAAAAAGGCGGTCGCTGTCTTGTCGGCGGAACCCGTGTGACGCTGCGCACCCACATGATCCTGCCACGCTGGAGCAATCGCGGTCGCGCCGCCAGCGATCTCGGCTTCATCTGGGACACGCTGTCGATGGATATCAAGCGCCATGAGGAGCGCCATGCGGAGATTGCCCGCATGCAGGCAAGGTTGCTGGAGCGCACGCTTCTGGCGCTGAGACCGGAGGCGACCTGCAGCCTTCTCGAAGCCCGCGTGGCGGAGACGACGAAAACCCTTTTGGAAAAGCACGATCTCGAACAGGCCCGGTTCGACCAGGTGGAAGCCACCAATTTCGATGCCCGCATGATGCGGCTGCTGCAGTACCGCCTGCAGCAGAAAACGCGGTGACTTCGCAGCCGAGGCTTGTGCCAGGCTGGCGTTCTCCCTCGTCAATCACGGGTTATTTATCGATATAGTCTAATACACATGACTCGGATATAACTTCGGTCAGCGCTTACGGAGAGGCGAACCGCTTCTTCCCAAGCCTGAGTTCCGGGCGCTCCGGTGCAGCGCCCGACGTCCTCGGTTGTCGAGGCCATCGCAGTTGTCGTTGTTTATGTCTGTTCTCCTGGCGCGTCCTGAAGCCTCATGCGGATCCTCCCTCCCCATGCTGGTGATGCGCCCGCCTCGCCTCGCTGCACGAAATCGCGCAGCGAGGCTTTTTTTGCCTCAGGCCTGGCGTTCCGGAACGGTGACCACAAGCCCGTCGAGTTCCGGCTTGACCTTGATCTGGCAGGACAGTCTGGACGTCGGCCGCACATCGACGGCGAAATCGAGCATGTCTTCTTCCATCGGCGCCGGCGGCCCGACCTTTTCCGTCCAGGCGTCGTCGACATAGACATGACAGGTTGCGCAGGCGCAGGCGCCGCCGCATTCCGCCTCGATGCCGGGAACGGAATTGCGGACAGCATTCTCCATAACGGTCGAGCCCGGAGCGACATCCAGTTCGAAGCGTGTGCCGTCGAAGGCAACGATGGTCAATTTCGTCATGATCGGGAATTCCGGTTGAAGTGGTGGCGCTCAGGCATGGGGCGACCTATGCGGTCGCCGCCATGACCTCCGGTGACGTGCTGCATGCCGTACGCTCGGAAGCGACCCGCGCCCGAGCGACATGCCGCGCATAGGCGGTGTCTTCCGATAAAACACCCGGGCAGTCAACACGGGCAGACGACGCGCGCTTGCCTGCGGGCGTCCCGCTCAGCGGCAGAGTTTGAGAATAAAGTTTTCGGCTTCGACCACTGCGGCTCCGACGGCCGCCTGAAGTGCGGCATCGCCCGCATCCGCTTCAAGCCGCTGTGCCGCCTTCGAGACCTTAAAGGCGCCGACGGCCGCCGCAGCACCCTTGAGACGATGGGCGGCGGCAATGACGGCCGGGGCATCGGCTCCGGCAATTTCCTGCAGAGTCTTTCTCGCCTGGCGCGCAAACATCTGCAGGACCTCGTTTTCAAGGTCCTTGTCACCCATGGTCTGGTTGGCCAGATGCACCAGATCGACCGGCCTCTCCTGGGATGGACAGGCAGCGCGAATTGGGTGAAGATCCGGGGCGATATTGGCGGCTGCCATACAGCATTTCCTTGATTGTTGATCGCTGTCCCGAATTGTGGGGCAGCGGGGCGTCTATCCCGTTAAATTCCGGCACAATCGCGGCCGATTTCTAGAGGCATGGTTAATTTCCGCTAACCTGTCGGCAATTAAACGCTTTCTGTCTCAAACGTGGTTTAAATCCTGTTAACAATAAGCAAGGCCAGTTTGTGCACAACGGGCTTCTAATTGTGCGGTTGGCGCGAATGTGCCACTACAATACGTTTTAGAGCGACTGGTCCCATCACCCGGTGGCGCTGGACGGAAGCGCGGTAAGCTTTCCTTATCATCCGTTTGAAAGAACGGCCGTTCGACCTGGAAATGAACTGGAGATACCGCCCCCATGACGGGAGGTTCGGGTTTCCCGGCGGGCACGGCTCACGCCACGCGGCAGTGGCAGAGCTGGCAGGTCCGGCGTATGTAACGAGGCGTAACCGCATGGCGAAGAACACGAGCACCGAATCGATCGACGAAACGGCGTTCCAGGCCCTGGAAGAAGCGTTGAAGATCGACTTCAACGATGATGAAGAGCCACGCGCCAAGCCAGCCGCACGCGCGGCGCAGGCCGCAGCCGCCGACCAGAACAAGCATCGCTCCGCCCCTCCCCGTCGCGAGACACAGCCAGAGCCGCAGCGTCAGCCAAGCGAGCCCACCGCCCGCGCTCCTGCGTTCGAACCCGCCAACGACAGCGGCCGCCGCAATCCCGCCAGCATCCTGCGGTCGCTCGAGGGCGGCTCGATGCGCTCGGCGCTGCGCAATGCCGCCTTCATCTCCGTTCTATGGGTGCTGGCCGGCCTTGGCCTTGGGCAGCTGATCTATGGCAGCGCGCTCTGGCAGACGACCTCGGTTGCCGGCGTGCTCGCCGCACCGGGGATCGTCGCGCTTGCCGTCGGCATCATCGTGCCGATCCTGCTGTTCTTCGCCTTTGCGATGATGATGGCCCGCGCCCACGACCTGAAGAATGCCGCCCGTTCCATGGCAGAGGTGGCGCTGCGCCTGTCGGAGCCGGAAACCATCGCTTCGGAACGGATCATGAGCGTCGGCCAGGCGGTTCGCCGCGAAGTCTCGGCCATGAACGAAGGAATCGAGCGCACCATCGCCCGCGCCAGCGAGCTGGAGACGCTCGTTCATTCCGAGGTCAATGCGCTGGAACGCAGCTACAGCGACAACGAATTGCGCGTCCGCGGCCTGGTGCACGAACTCAGCGCCGAGCGGGACGCGATCGTCAACCACGCGGAGCGCATCCGCTCGTCGATCGTCGGCGCCCACGACCAGCTCAAGGAAGATCTCTCGCTTGCAACCGAGGAGATCTCCGTCCGCCTTGCGACCACCGGCCAGGCGCTTGCTTCGCTGATCGATACCCGCGCCGCGATCCTGATGGAGAAGACCGATGCTGCCGGCGAGGCCCTCAGCACGCTGCTGTCGGCCAAGACCGACACGCTCGTCCAGACGCTGAACTCCTCCGGTATCGCGCTCGCCAACGAGTTCGACGACCGGCTCGACAGCATTTCGACGACGATGACGGAGCGTGGCCAGGCGCTGCTCGGCGAATTCGCGACGCGCGCCTCGACGCTCGACGCCAACACCGAAAAGCTCAACGCCGCGCTTGCCGACCGCACCCGCCAGCTCAACGAAACGCTGCTCGCCCGCACCCGCGAAATCACCGAGGGCCTGAACGGCAGCGAACGCACGCTGATGGGCTCGCTCGATACGGCGCTCGCGACGCTCAACCGCTCGCTCACCGACAAGGGCGCGGCCTTCCGCCAGACCCTGCAATCGGCCGCCGACGACGCGGTCATGGATCTCGACCTGCGCTCGGGACTGTTCGAAGAGCAGCTGCACGCGACCGTTGGGCAGCTCAGCACCACGTTCGACCAGGGCCTGTCGCAGTTCACGACAGCCTTCGACCAGCGCGCCGGAACGCTCGACAGCAAGCTCATGGACAGCCTTGCGCGCATCAACGAGACGGTTGCCGGCGGTGCCGACGCCATGGAAGGCCTGCTCAGCACCAGTGTCGAGCGGATCGGCAACGCGCTGACCGACCAGCAACTCGCGCTCGCGACGACGCTCGGGACTGGCCAAGAAGTCATTGACTCCATGCTGGAAAGCCGCTCGCGCGAGTTTTCCGACGCACTCGCCGCACGTGCCAGCGAGATCCAGGTCAGCATCGGCAACGCGCACGAAAGAATGGACGCGGTCATGGCGCAGCATGGCGGCGCCATCGCCACCGCGCTCACCGACACGCAGGGCCGCTTCGAAGACACGATCGCGACGCGCACCGGCTCGATCATCGATGCCGTTACCGGCAGCCACGACCGCCTGGCGGAGCTGCTTGACGAACGCACCGCCTCGATCGGCCAGCTGATGTCCGGAACGCCGGATCGTCTTGCCGGCCTGTTCGACGAAAAGACCGAAACTCTCGCCCAGACCCTGTCGCAGGGCGAGGATCGCCTGGGTGGCGAACTGCAGCGCCGTGCCGCGCAGATGGAAGCAGCGCTTCTCGCCAACCAGGCCCAGATGAGCGAAATCCTCGACGACAAGTCGATGGAGCTCGCCACCTCCCTGGCGCTCCACGAGGACCGGCTGGCCAGCGCGCTCGACGAGAAGACGAATTCGCTGCTGACCGCCGTTGCCGACGCCGACCGGCGGATCGACGAGTCCTTCGCGCAGCGCGCCGAAGCGATCCACAACGCCTATTCGGACAACCAGCTCAATCTCGACATTTCGCTCGAGACCCGCACGGCAGAGCTTGCGCGTCTGCTCGAGCACGGTGGAGCGCGCCTCGAGGAAACCGTCGGCGGTGCGGCGGGACGGATCGAGACGGCTCTGACCGATGGATCTACGCGTCTCGAGTCGAGCCTCTCGGACGGCTCCTCGCGCTTCGAGACCAGCCTTTCCGAGGGCCTGCAGCGCGTCCAGGAGACGCTCGGAACGAACCAGGACCGCATTGCTGCGACGCTTGGACTTGGCCACCAGCAGCTGGCCGACACGCTCGGCTCCGCCAGCCAGGAGATTGCCGCGACGCTCGGCAATGCCAGCCAGGAATTCAACTCTACCCTCGCCGGCGCCAACCAGGAGATGGCGGCAACGCTTGGCGGCGCCAAGCAGGAGATCGCTGAAACCCTCGGCTCGGCAACCCAGGACATCTCTGCGACCGTCAGCGCGGCCAGCCAGGAGATCGCCAGCAATGTCGGCTCGGCGCACCTGCAGATCGGCGACACGCTGCAGTCCGCGACCCGCGATATCTCCGAAACCCTCGGTTCCGGCTACGAGCGCCTGCGCGCCACGCTCGACAATCGCTCCAACGCCATCTCGACCACCCTTTCCGAAGCCCAGGACAACCTCGGCAACCTCCTGATGGACCAGGCAACCGCGATCGGCACGACCTTTGCGGCCAGCGCCGGCATGCTCGAAATGTCGCTCGAGAACCAGCAGGATTCGCTGCGCGCGACCATCGACAGCGCCGGGGAATCGCTCGAAGCCCGGCTGCGCGACAATGTCGGTGCGATTGCCGGTCAGCTCGGCGATGCAGCCCGCGATATCACCCAGTCCGCAGACCTGTTCTCGAGCCGCATCGAGCAGACGGTCGGCGGCGTGTCGACGGCGCTCGACAGCGCCGGCAACCGGATCGAGACCACGTTTGGCGGCCTCGAAGAACGCATCCGCGGCGAAGTAGGCAACGTCACCCAGCTGGTCGACACGGCCGGCGACACCCTTGCAAGCGCGCTCGGTGCGCGGACCGCCGATCTCGAACGGATCACCAACGACGTGACCGAGCGCGCCTCGAGCGTGATCTCGGCGCGCACCGCCGACCTGGAACGCGCATCCGGCGATGCCGCACAGCGTCTGGAGGAAACCCTTTCGAACCGCGCCGCGGATCTCGAGCGGATGTCCGGCGATGCGGCGAGCCGGATCGACCAGACCCTGTCGAACCGTGCGGCCGAACTGGAGCGTCTCAGCCTCGAAGCCTCGGACCGGATCGCAGAGACGCTCGACAGCCGCACCCAGCGGATCGAAGAGCGCCTCGGCACCATGGACCGGGCGCTGACGATCGGCCTCGACAACGTCACCAAGACCATCGAGGGCAAGGCTGTCGGGCTTGCGTCGACACTGCGTGAGGCGGTCAACGCTGCGGCGCAGGGGATGGACACCGAAGCAGCGCGTTCTGCCGAGGCTCTCGCCCGCGCCGGTGCCGAGTTCACCCAGGAGCTGAGCTCGCGCAACAGCGAGTTCACCCGCGAGATCGAGGAACGCTCCAACGACATCGTCGGGCGGATTTCCGAGACGCAAGGCCGCCTCGCCGGTCAGGCCGCGACGGTGGCGCAGGCCTTCTCGGAGGCCGGCAACTCGATCATCCACAAGGTGGCCGAAGCCGACAGCCTGGTGAAGAAGCAGGTGTCGGCGATCAATCAGGCGCTGGACGAGGCCGAACGGGCGCTCGACGCCCGCGGCACCTCGCTGCGTGAAAACCTTGCCGAAACGGCCGGCGGCCTGAACGTGGCGCTCGAGGCCGTCGACCAGGCGCTCGCCGCCCGGGGCGATGCCATCCGCGCCGCGCTCGACACCCGGTCGCGCGACCTCAATTCCATGCTGGCGAGCCGCTCGGCAGAGCTCTCGCGCCTGCTGGACGAGAAGGCCATGCCGATGGTCGAACAATATGCCGAGACCGGCCGCTCCGCGGCTGCGACCATCGGTGCAGCGGCGCAGGAAGGGGCGGACCGCCTTTCGGCCGCAGCCCAGGACACAAGCGCCCGGATCCGCAACGAGAACGCGGCCCTCATCGACGCCATTTCGGCCCGCACGAACGAGACGCTAGCCGCCATCAGCCAGCGCACGGAAACCGCCGCAGGCACGATGCGCGCCGTGGAACAGGGCCTCTCGGCCAATGTCAGCAGCCTGATCGACCGTCTGGAACAGAGCAATTCCGGCATTGCCCTGCTGGTGCAGCGGGCAGCGCAGGAAATCGGCCATGTGGCGGACGAAGCCACTCACCAGATCACCGAGGTCGACAAGCGGCTCGAGGCGACGGCGACGCGCTTTGCGCAGTCGGCAAGCTCGGCGGCAGACCTGGTGTCCGGTTCCAGCCGCCTGATCGAAAACAACATCGAACGCCTGGTCAATGTTTCCGGCCAGACGCTCAGCCAGGTCGGCGGCATCGTCGGGCGCTTCGACGAGCACTCGAAGGTTTTGGCCCAGGCGTCCGAGCTTCTCGGCGCTGCCCAGTCCAACCTCGCCAGCACGCTGGAAGAACGCCAGAACGCCCTGCGGACGCTTTCGGCCGGGCTCGTCAAGCGGTCGGACGAAATCGGCGAGACCTTCGTCAACCTCACGGCACTGGTGGACGGCGCCTTCCAGCGCGCCGAAGAACGGTCCTCGCAGGTCGGCTCGACGCTTCGGGAAAGCCTGCATGCCTCGTTTGCCGATATCGGCCGCCGTCTCGGCGAAACCCAGCAGCGTGCGGAACTGACCGCGGAGGCCATGCGCGAAGCGCTGCGTGGCGCCGGTGACGAAACGACCCGCAATATCGAAGCGACTCTCACGGATGCGGAAACCCGCGCCCGCGATCTTTCGGAGCGGATGCGCGACAGCTTGTCGACCTCGCTCGGCGACGTGGAAAAGCTGTTCGGCGACGCCGCCAGCCGGTCCGGCACGGCTGCCCAGCAGTTGCGCGATACGCTGCGCGATTCGGTTGAGGAGGCGATCGGCCGCTTCACCGGAGCGACCGACGAGATCCGCCGCTCGGCCCACGAAATCCGCCAGGAACTCGACGCCACCCGCACGGAGCTGAAGCGCGGCGCCTTCGACCTTCCGGAGGAAGCCAAGGAAAGCGCGTCGGCCATGCGCCGCGCCGTGTCGGAGCAGATCAAGGCGCTGCAGGATATCTCGCAGCTGGTCGGACGCTCCGTGCAGCAGCTCGAAGTCTCGGAGCCCGCACCGTCCCGTGCAGCCCCCGCGCCGGCACCCGTCGCCCAGGCTCCGCGGCCGGCCGCTCCGATCGCCCAGCCCGCCGCACCGGCGCCCCAGCCGCTTGCCCAGGCCCCGCAGCCGGCAGCGCCCCGCCCGGTCGCGCCGCCAAGCTTCACGCAGCCTGCTCCGGTCGCAACCGAGCGCGCCCAGGCACCGACGCCGACACGGCCGGATCCCTATGCAGCCGCTTCGCTGCGCGGCACGATCCCGCTCGACCGGCCCGCAGCGCCGGCCCGGGTTCCGGAGCCTGCACCCCGCAACGGAAACGGCGATGGCGGCTGGATCAGCGATCTGCTGCGCGGCGCATCGCGCGACGAGCCCACGGAGACCGCACCGATCCGCCAGCAGGCCGCCCGTCCGGCTGAACCAGCGCCGGCTCCAGTGCAGCGCCCGTCCACGGACAACCGCAACCCGCGTCACATGGTCGAATCGCTCAACTCGCTGTCCGTGGACATTGCCCGCGCCATCGATCACGACGCATCCGTGGACCTGTGGCGGCGCTACCAGCGCGGCGAACGCGACGTGTTCACCCGCCGTCTCTACACGCTCAAGGGCCAGCAGACCTTCGACGAGATCAAACGCAAGTATGATCGCGAGCCGGAGTTCCGCACCGCCGTCGACCGCTACATAGCCGATTTCGAGAAGCTCCTGGCCGACGTCGCCCGCACCGACCGCGACAAGTCGGTGACGCAGAGCTACCTCACCTCGGACACGGGCAAGGTCTACACCATGCTCGCCCATGCCGCCGGCCGGTTCGGCTGATCGGCTGCGGGTCCAGACTCGACCAACGAAAAAGGCTCCGGTGACACCGGAGCCTTTTTCGTTTCAGTGGTCGAGCGACCGTTGCATTGGATCCCGGCAGGTGTCCGGCTCACCGACAGTCGGGCGGGGATCGTGCCCCAAGGGCCGGTTCAGGTCACGAAAGGCATGATGTCGACGCCGTCGCCCGGAAACACGGTGAGATGCGGATGGTCGAGGAACAGCGTTGCGGCGGCTTCGGCGTTATCCGCCTCGACCACGACATAGCCGCAGACAGAGTTGACGGCTGCAGCCACGCCCTCCCTCGTCGCCCGCATTGTCTTTCCCACCATGCCACCGCGATCAAGAATGACGGCGGCATTCCGTTCCTCCCACGCCGCCCAGAGTGGGACACCCCTGTTGTCGATGGCATCCTGCTCGGCTTTCGGCAGGCTCCGAAAGGACGTCAGGGCTTCAGGCTTCATGGTGTAGACGGCAAGAAATCGGGGCACCGGCGTTCCCTCCCTGGTCGCAGACGGGTGCCATTTTACATGCCGCGTGGCGGAAAACATCCCATCCGTCGATGATTGCCTAAGGGCGGACACGTCCGGACTGGCGCATCGCCCGCTCTCGACATTGGTCAGGGCGTCTGCCCGGCCGCCATCTGGCGCGACAGGGCGATCTATGGGGAAGTTGTCGATAAGCTTTGGACCGGGACTCCGCCGGATCCCGACAACCAGACCAAGACGTATGGACGGTGTTTGCCCAAGGCGCGGGTCTGGCCCGGAGGAAGGGCAACGGCTTTCAGGCGCGGGATGGCATCAGCGTAACGACCGCTGCCGCGTGGAGGAAAGAGACCCCCTTGCACCCGACAGCAATGCCGTTAGGCCGGACGACCTCTGCTGATCGCGTCCGGGATAGGCCGGGCAAGTCTACTGGCCGCGGCAGGGTTGGCCGCGACCGTCGCCGGTTACATGGATTTCAACGACCAGTCGACGATCTCGGCGCCGACCCTCGCAAAGGCCTTGTCGAGCGCCTCGATGAAGATGCGGTTTTCGGTGCCGGTGACCGGTACCACCGCCTTGAACACGGTCTGCGCCTTGACGGTGCCGTTGCGGTCGTTCAGCAGCTTTGCCGAAATCTCGACGGTTGCGACGCGTGCGCCGTCCGTCGTGACTTCGAAGCTGCGAATGTCCGTGACGATCTGGTAATCGATCGCAAGGCCCTGACCGGGCTTGCCGACGCCGCCCAGACGCTTGGAATTCTCGAAGGCTTCGACCAGCTTCGACTGCACGAGGCGCGGCAGGCGATCGCTCCAGCGCGAGTTGGCGAGATACTGCACCTCCGAGGGGGAGACGCGCACCACGACCTGGTCGCTGTCGAGCATTTTCACGGCCGTCGGTTCAGGCACGAGGATCTGCCGGTTGCGCGCCGACGGGCCGGAGCCGGACGATGTCAGCGAGAGATCGAACGTATCATTGTTGGCCTTGCTGCCGCAGCCGCTCAGAAGCGCCGCGACCAGCGGCAATGCCACCATCCAGTTTTTGCGCATCATGCGCCCTGCCACAGAACCCATTAAACTGTTTACCCCCGCACTAGCGCCGTGCTCTGCCATTGTATTCCTTGACCGTTTCGCCGCCGAAGATCAGCCGCTGCGGGTTCTGGTCGAAATTGTCGATTGCGTTGTTCAGCGACTGCACCGTCTGGCGCGTGTCGGTCACCAGCGTCTGGATGTCCCTCAGGCCACCTGCGGAGAAGCGCTGCAGGTTGTCGGCGATCGGGCCAACCCTTGAATTGATATTGTCGGCCACGGTCTTGAACGACTGCAGCGTCTCGCGCGCCTGGGCGAACAGCCCTTGCGAATCGTCGCTGGAGACGAGGCCGTCGACCTTGGCGAGGATGGTATCGACGCGGCTCGACGCGGTGTTCAGCTTGCTGGCGAGGTCGCGGAAATCGCTGATCGCGCCGTTGATGTCGTCGCGGCGGTGGGCCACGTCGTCCACGACGGTGCGTGCCGAGCTCATCGTCTGGCGGACGTCCTCGGAGGCAGACGCGATGTTGCGCAGAGCCATGCGGATCTGATCCGGGTTTGCCGCAGCGAGCAGGCCGTCCGCCCGTGTCAGGACGCTCTGGGCTGCCGTCCCCGATTGCGCGAAGCTCGCAGCCGCGCCGCGGACATTGGCCACGACGTCCTCGAAACTATCCGACGCATTGGCGGCATTGCGGGTCAGGCGCTCGGCATTGGAGACGACGGCGTTGACCTTTTCCGCATCGACGGCGCGGACCAGCTGCTCGGCGGCGGCAAGGGTCGAATTGAGGGTGGTCGATACCCGGTCGACGGCCGACGACAGCGTCGCAAGGCTGTTCAGGAACTTGTCGATATTGCCGGAATTGGCGCTGAGCGACGCGGTAAACACCTCGACATTGCGAATCGTCTGCGTCAGCGGTCCACGGGCGTCGCCGACGAAGCCCTGGATATCGCCGATCGCCTGGTTGGCCCGGTCCATGATCTTGTCGGCGGTGGCGAGAAGGTTGGTGACGCTCGACTGGTCGGCGATCAGCACGGCAGGTCGGCCGGCGTCGATCGCCTTCTGGAGAATGTTTTCCTCGCCCTTGGCGCCGCCGGACAGTTCGATATAGGCAGCGCCCGTCAGGCCCTGCACTTCCAGGACCGCCTTGGTGGACTGGTAGACCGGCGCATCGGCGCGCACCTCGGTAAAGGCGATCGAGTATTTCGGATCGTCCGGATCGATGCTGAGGCTACGAACCGATCCCACGGGAATGCCGTTGAAGCGCACCGGCGAGCCGACGGACAGGCCGTTGGCCGAGCCCGGAATGCGAATCGCCAGCTCGGCCGTCGGCCCGCCACGGCCGGACTGTGCCATCCAGTAGACGAACCCGAAAGCGGCCGCGATCACCAGCAGCGTGAAGAAACCGACAAGGGCGTAATTGGCTTTGGTTTCCATCAGTTAGGCTACTTCTCTGCTTGCCGGGTTGTAGGCTGTTCATCGGTCACGACAGAACGCGCACGCTTGCCGCGGAAATAGGATTGCACCCACGGATCGTCGAATTCGAACATATCTTGTAGCGTACCTTCAACCAATACCCGCTTCTGACCGAGAACGGCAATACGGTCACATACGGAAAACAGGCTGTCGAGGTCGTGTGTGACCATGTAGACGGTGAGCCCCAGCGTGTCGCGCAGACGTGCGATCAGGGCGTCGAAATCGGCAGCGCCGATCGGATCGAGGCCGGACGTCGGCTCGTCGAGGAAGACGAGGTCCGGATCGAGCGCCAGCGCTCGTGCCAGCGCCGCGCGCTTGATCATGCCGCCGGACAGCTCTGAAGGATATTTGTCCGCCGCGTCCGGCGGCAGGCCGACCATTTCGAGCTTCAGATAGGCGAGTTCGTCCATCAGCGACTGCGGCAGATCCAGATATTCGCGCATCGGCAGCTGGATGTTTTCCTTGACGGTCAGCGCCGAGAACAGCGCGCCGTGCTGGAAGAGTACGCCGAGCCGCGTGTCGAGCGCCATGCGCTGGTCGTCGTCGGCCTTGGCGTAATCGACGCCGAGGATTTCGATCGTTCCGGACCGCTGCGGCAGAAGCCGCAGGACGGTGCGCATCAGCACCGACTTACCCGTGCCCGAAGCGCCGACGAAGCCGAGGATCTCGCCCCGGTAGATATCGAGGTTGAGCTTGTCGAGCACGAGGTTGTTGCCGAAGCCGACGGTGAGGTCGCGCACGGACAGCACGACCTTGCGTTCGTCTTGCGACTGCGCCGGAGCCGTCGCGTCTGGGCTTTGGAGTTCGTTCACGTCCGCCTCCATCAGAAATCGATCGCCGAGTAGAAGACGGCGAAGAAGGCGTCGAGCGCGATCACCGCGAAAATCGACTTCACCACGGAGGCGGTCACGTGCGAGCCGAGGGATTCCGCGCTGCCGCCGACCTTCATGCCCTCGACGGCCGCGACGATGCCGATGACCAGCGCCATGAACGGCGCCTTGATCATGCCTGCGGCAATCGAGGTATGGTCGACCGCCTCGTGCAGGCGTGAGAGATAGGTGTCGAAGGTGATGCCGGAGTAGGTATAGGCCACGACCGCGGCGCCGTAGAGTGCGGAGAAATTGGCGATGATCGTCAGCAGCGGCAGCGCGACGGTCAGGGCCACGAGCCGCGGAAAGATCAGGACGCCGATGGGGTTGAGGCCGATGACGGTCAGGGCGTCGATCTCCTCGCGCATCTTCATGGAGCCGATCTCGGCGGTAATGGCGCTTCCCGAACGGCCTGCGATCATGATCGACGTCAGGAGAACGCCGATTTCGCGCAGCTGCAGGATGCCGACCAGATCGACCACGAAGATCTCGGCGCCGAAATAGCGCAGCTGGAAGGCGCCCTGCTGGGCGATGATCGCCCCGATCAGGAAGGACATGAGAACGATGATCGGCACCGCCCGGACGCCCATGCGGTCGATATGGGTCACGACGGAGGCCGGCGACACGCCGGAACCGCGGCCGAACTTCAGCTGAGCACCGCGCACCGCAGAGCCGAGAATATGCATGGCGGCATAAAAATCACCGCCGAGATCGACCATCATGCGGCCGAGCGGCGTAAACGCCCTTTCGAACAACGGCCGGCGATCAGCGTCGGATCGCGGCGGGGCCGGTGCCTCCTCGGGAAGCACGGCGATCAGTTCCTTGATCGGGCCGTGCACGCCCGTCAGCACCGGGTCACGACCCTGGTGCATCTTCGCGGTCATCATGCGGCGGATCAGCCAGGCGCCGGCGGTGTCGATCTCTTCCAGCCCGGAGAGGTCGATTTCAAGCCGGCCCTGCCCTTGGGCCTGTTCCAGCCGCTCGAATTCCTTCAGCGTGCCGCCAATCGAATGATTGCGCCATTCCCCCGTCAGAACGTATCGTTCGGCGCCATCAGGCGCGTTCTCGGCTGTGATCTCGGCTGACTTGGTCGCCACTGTTTCTATTCGCTTGCTGTCAAAGGGGGATTGCGACCAGGTTGATCGCAGATCGAAGAACCGCAATATAGCCACCTCGATCAGATTTACCACGATAGCCAGCGGAAAACCTATGAGCCGTCACCTTCAAGCAACAAT
Source organism: Hyphomicrobiales bacterium (assembly GCA_900469345.1). Lineage (GTDB taxonomy): Bacteria > Pseudomonadota > Alphaproteobacteria > Rhizobiales > Rhizobiaceae > Neorhizobium. Next base: position 20,653 of record UBWZ01000009.1, read on the forward strand.
CGAAAGTTTTCCGATCGCCGGCGTGTTTACGATCTCCCGCGGATCGAAGACGCAGGCGGACGTGATCTGTTGCGTCATCACCGAGGACGGGATGACGGGACGCGGCGAATGCGTTCCCTATCGGCGCTACGGCGAGAGCCTTGACGGCGTGCTTGCCGAAATCGAGGCGGCCGCCGATGCGGTGCGTGGCGGACTGTCGCGGGCGGGGCTGCAGCAGCGCATGAAGCCGGGCGCCGCCCGCAACGCCATCGACTGCGCCCTGTGGGACCTCGAGGCCAAAAGGAGCGGTCAACGGGTTGCGGCGATGATCAAGGCCAGCACCGACGGCTCTCTGGTGACGGCCTTTACCCTGTCGCTTGGAGAACCCGAATCGATGGCCGCGCAGGCACGCCGGAATGCCACCCGGCCGTTGCTGAAGATCAAGCTCGGAACGGAAGACGACGGGCCGCGGCTCAAGGCCGTGCGGGAGGTAGCTCCCGATTCGCGAATCATCCTCGATGCCAATGAAGGCTGGACCGAGGACAACCTCGAGCGCCACATGGCGCTGGCGGCCGAGCTCGGCGTGGCGCTGATCGAGCAGCCGCTGCCCGCCGGACAGGATGCGGCGCTTGCCCAGATCCGCCGCGCGGTTCCCGTCTGCGCCGATGAGAGCGTGCATGCGACGGCCGACCTTGAAGGGCTTCGCGACCGCTACGACGCGGTCAACATCAAGCTCGACAAGACCGGCGGGCTGACCGAAGCGCTGGCGATGAAGGCGGAGGCGCAACGGCTGGGGTTTGCGGTCATGGTCGGCTGCATGGTCGGCACCTCGCTTGCCATGGCGCCGGCGGTGCTGCTTGCCCAGGATGCCGACTTTGCCGATCTCGACGGGCCGCTGCTTCTGGCCCACGACCGGCCGCAGGGCCTGCGCTACGAGGGATCGCTGGTCTACCCGCCGGACGCGGCTCTCTGGGGCTGAAGCCGCAAGGCGAGCACGACGGTCGCGAGGCCCGCAAGGCCGACTAGCGACATACCGAGAAAACCCAGTCCCCCGAACTGGCGATACAGCCACCCGGAGGCAAGCGTCGATAATCCCAGAAAGGCGCCGCCATAGAAGACGTAGGCGCCCTGGACGGAGGCCTCCTGGTCCTCGCGGACCGATTCGACCAGCCGGTGCTGCAGGCCGAGATGGACCAGGGCGAACGTCAGAGCATGCATGAGCTGCAGGCAGAGCGTGCCCCACAGCCCCAGCGGCAGCGGAAAGAGCGCCCAGCGGAGAACCGCGGCGGCACATCCCCAGCGCATCAGCGTGCCCGGCGCGACACGCCTCGCGATCCAGCCGGAGAACAGGAACACCAAGATTTCGGCAAGCACGCCGGTGCTCCACAACACGCCGACCATGCCGCTGGAAAAGCCGGCCTGCCGCCAGTAGAGCGTGCTGAAGGCGTAGTACATGCCGTGGCTTGCCTGGATGAGCGCGGCGCCAGCCATCAGCACATGCAGGTGCACCGGCGCCCGCTGCCAGGCGGCGGCCGACGAAGCATCGGGTGGCAGTCCCCGCGGCGCGCCCAGCCGCGGCGCGGCAAAGGCGACGGCGAGCGTCAGCAGGAAGGCGGCGGCGAGCGCGGTCGGCACGAGCCCCGCTCCCCAGATGCCGATCAGCGCTCCGACGGCAAGCGTTGCGGCGACGAAGCCGATCGATCCCCACACACGCATGCGACCGTACTGGAAGCCCCAGCGGCGCACGCCGGTGACGGTGATCGATTCGACGATCGGCGGATAGGGTGCGAAGACGGCCGCCTGCAGGCCGAACACGATCAGCACCGGCCAGAAGGTGTGGGTGGCGAACAGGGCAAAGGCGGTCGCCAGCGACAGTGTGGCGGACCAAGCGAGCATGCTGCTGCGTTCGGGCAGACGGTCGGCGATCATGCCGGCGAAGGGTGCCGCGGCGACCCGCAGGACCATCTGCGCCGCCAGCACGATGCCGATCTCGTCGGAACTGAAGGACAGCGACTGAAGCCAGACGGGGAAATAGGGAAGAATGACACCGTTGACCGCGACCGTCGCGGCATAGGCGAGCGCGCAGCGCAGGGCAAAGAGCTGAGGCGGCACTAGCGCCTGGTTTTCATGGGTCAAGGCAGCACGGGGATTGGAAAGCCTTCGCGCTGCTAGCACGGATCGTCAGGTGATTCCTATGGCAAGAACTTGCCTTGCCCTGCCTTGCCCTGACCGGCCCGTCGCCGTCGCTCAGGCCGCCTGCATGTTCTTGGCGGCAGCCGGTCCGGGCAGCATGGTGATTTCGGCGGTTGCCGCAATCTGACCCCAGGTGATGAGCTCCAGCCTGCCGTCGTGATGTTCAACGATGGCCGTGCAGCTTTCGACCCAGTCGCCGGTGTTGACGTAGTGGATGCCTTCGATGTCCTCCATCACGGCGTGATGGATATGGCCGCAGATGACGCCCTCGACGTGGTTGCGGCGCGCCTCCTCGGCGACGATGCGCTGGAACTCGCCGATGAAGTTGACCGCGTGCTTGACCTGCAGCTTCGCCCAGGCGGAGAACGACCAGTAGGGCATGCCGAGGCGCCGGCGGACGGCTGCCAGGACGACGTTGATGGCGATCGCCGCGTCATAGGCCCAGTCGCCGAGATAAGCGAGCAGCCGCGCATTGCGCACCACGACGTCGAACTGATCGCCGTGCAGGACGAGGTATTTCTTGCCGTCGGCCATTTCGTGGATGACCCGGTCCGCCACCTCGATGCCGCCGAAATGCGTGCCCGGAAAGGAGCGGAGAAATTCGTCGTGGTTGCCGGGAATGTAGACGATGCGGGTTCCCTTGCGGGCCTTGCGCAGAAGTTTCTGGACCACGTCGTTGCAGCCCTGCGGCCAGTACCAGCTGCGTTTCAGGCGCCAGCCGTCGATGATGTCGCCGACAAGGAAGATGGTGTCTGCGTCATGGTAGCGCAGGAAATCCAGCAGGAAGTCCGTTCGCGCCGCCTTGGAGCCCAGATGGACGTCCGAGATAAACAGTGTCCTGAAATGCTTCGACTGGACAGTATCGGTCACGGAAGTCTTCCTTTCGTCGCCGCGTGATGTGGTTTCAGAAATCAGACTCGTGTTTCAGGAAGATGACATAGTGCGCCGCAAAGGCCGGGCCGGTCGCCGGCGAAGGCGGTCCGCGGCGAGCGAAACCAGCCTGCCCGCCCGTGCAAAGTTGAGGGTGGACCCCCGGCGCATTTGTTGTATTGAGGGACCTCCCGGAACAAAGACCGAGCTTGAGATGACATCCAATCCGTCGCAACCCCCGTCCAGCACCCAAGTCTCTGGCGATCTCGACGAACAGGCGCTGTTCTTCCACCGCTATCCGCGCCCCGGCAAGCTGGAGATCCAGGCGACCAAGCCGCTCGGCAACCAGCGCGACCTGGCGCTCGCCTATTCGCCCGGCGTCGCGGCCCCGTGCCTTGCGATCCGCGACAATCCCGAAATGGCGGCGGAATACACCGCGCGCGCCAATCTGGTGGCGGTGATCTCCAACGGCTCGGCCGTGCTCGGTCTCGGGAATATCGGCCCGCTGGCCTCCAAGCCGGTGATGGAAGGCAAGGCCGTCCTGTTCAAGAAATTCGCCGGTATCGACGTGTTCGACATCGAGATCGACGCGCCCGGCATCGAGGCCATGGTGTCGACGGTCGCGGCACTGGAGCCGACCTTCGGCGGCATCAACCTGGAAGACATCAAGGCGCCGGAATGTTTCGAGGTCGAGCGGCGCCTGCGCGACAAGATGAACATTCCCGTCTTCCACGACGACCAGCACGGCACCGCCATCATTGTCGCGGCGGCCATCGTCAACGGGCTGGAACTTGCCGGCAAGAAGATCGAGGACGTCAAGATCGTCACCTCCGGCGCCGGTGCGGCAGCACTTGCCTGCCTGCATCTGCTGGTCTCGCTCGGCGCCCGGAAGGAGAACATCTGGGTCCACGACATCGAGGGCCTGGTCTATGAAGGCCGCGTCGAGCTGATGGACGAGTGGAAATCGCTCTACGCCCAGAAGAGCGACAACCGTGTGCTGGCTGACAGCATCGGCGGCGCCGACGTCTTCCTCGGCCTGTCGGCCGCCGGCGTGCTGAAACCGGAACTGCTCGTGCAGATGGCGCCGAAGCCGCTGATCATGGCGCTCGCCAATCCCAAGCCGGAGATCATGCCGGAGCTGGCACGCGCCGCCCGTCCGGACGCAATGATCTGCACCGGCCGCTCGGACTTCCCCAACCAGGTCAACAACGTTCTTTGTTTCCCCTATATTTTCAGGGGTGCACTCGACTGCGGCGCCCGGACGATCAACGAAGACATGAAGATGGCGGCCGTCAAGGCAATCGCGGCGCTCGCCCGCGAGGAAGTCTCCGACGTCGCTGCCAGGGCCTATTCCGGCGAAACGCCGATCTTCGGCCCGGACTATCTGATCCCCTCGCCATTCGACCCGCGGCTGATCCTGAGGATCGCGCCGGCCGTCGCCCGGGCTGCCGCCGAAAGCGGCGTCGCCTCGCGTCCGATCCAGGATTTCGAAGCCTATCTCGACCAGTTGAACCGCTTTGTCTGGCGCTCCGGCTTCGTGATGAAGCCGATCTTCGCCGCCGCCAAGGATGCCGACAGGAAGCGCGTCATCTTTGCCGAAGGCGAAGACGAGCGCGTCCTGCGCGCCGCCCAGGTGCTGCTCGAGGAAAAGACCGCCGTGCCGATCCTGATCGGCCGCCCCTCGGTCATCGAGGCCCGCCTGACCCGCTTCGGCATCCGTATCCGGCCGAATGTCGACTTCCAGGTGGTCAATCCGGAAGACGATCCGCGCTACCGGCAGTATGTCGAGGATTATTTCGCGCTCGTCGGTCGCCAGGGGATCAACCCCGAAGCTGCCCGCACGATCGTGCGTACCAGCAACACCGTGATCGGCGCGCTGTCCGTCAAGCGCGGCGAAGCGGATGCGCTGATCTGCGGCGCCGAAGGCCGCTACGACCGCCATCTGCGCGACATCAACCAGATCATCGGCAAGCGCCCGGGCGTCTGCGCGCTCTCCGGCCTCAGCCTGATCATCTCCCAGCGCGGCGCGATCTTCTTCACCGATACCTTCGTGAACTACAACCCGACGGCACAGGAGATCGCCGAGATCACCATCCTCGCCGCCGAGGAGGTTCGCCGCTTCGGCATCGAACCGAAGGCCGCGCTGATCTGCCACTCCAATTTCGGCTCTCGCAATTCGGAAAGCGCGACGAAGATGCGCCAGGCGCTGAACCTGGTTCGCGAGCGGGCCCCGGATCTCGAGGTCGACGGCGAAATGCAGGCGGGCTCGGCACTTTCGGAAACGCTGCGCAAGCGGGCCATGCCCAATAGCGGGCTGACGGGAGAGGCCAATCTGCTGGTGTTCCCGAACCTCGACGCCGCCAACATCTCGCTCGGCATCGCGCGGACGATGATGGATGCCCTGCATGTGGGGCCGATCCTGCTCGGCGCCGCCCTGCCCGCCCACATCCTGTCGCCGTCCGTCACGTCGCGCGGCATCGTCAACCTGGCGGCGCTTGCCGTCGTGGAGGCATCGCAGGGCACGCTGGCCGGATGATGCCGGCTGCCATGCGACCTTATGGGTTTTTAACCTCCACGGCGTAGGCTCCCGCCGGTGTCTTTAAGCGGGAGTTGGGCCTTGGATCTTCGCCGGGTGATGATAGCTGCAGTGCTCCTGCTGCCCGGGGCTGCGTCCGCGCGCGACACGGCCGTCTGTGCGGATCTCTACCGCCAGCTGCACGACTCACCGGAGATCATCGGCAACACCCGGGAAATGCGGCGCTACGCCCAGGAACTCGGTCGCAAGAACACCGACATCCGGGCGCTGCGAACCGACATGCGCCGCAATGGCTGCGGCGGCGGCAGCATCGTCCAGCTGGGGTCGGCGCCCGACGACAGCTGCGAAGAGATGCGCCGCGATCTCGAAGCTCTTGAGGCCGAGCGCGAGGCGCTGGTGGTGGAGCGCCGCGACACTCTCGGGCTGGTGCGCTCGCAAAGCGAACGGGCGCCGGTGCTCGCCGCCATCCGCGAGAACAGCTGCATCCCCTCCGACCTGGAGCAGCAGAACAAGCTCGAGCAGGAGGAAAGGCTGAAGGTCCCGGGTCTGCAACTGCCGAAGGACGAGCAGCCCTATTCCGGCATCACCGACCTGCGGGGCCGGCCCTCGCCCAATTCGCAGACGGCGGTCGCCGACGGGCCGCCGCCGGTGCCGGACCGTCCCTATGATCCGGCCCAGCAGGTGCGCACGGTTGGCCCCGTCTTCTTTCCGGAGCAAAGCATAGACCTCGCCCACCCCAAGACGCCGGGCAGCCAGCCGCAGCAGTGATCAGCCGGGCTGCGGCCAGCCGTCCTCGAAGATCAGATCCTCAAGCTCTAGACGTTGCCGCCAGCCTTTGGCCGCCAGTTCCGGCTCTGCGTAAAGCTGATCGACGAAGCCGAGGCAAAGCCAGGCGACGATCTCGATGCGCTCCGGAATGCCGAGGATGGCGCGCACGTCGGCATCGCGGAAGATGCTGACCCAGCCGAGGCCGACCCCTTCGGCCCTGGCCGCCAGCCACAGGTTCTGCACGGCGCAGACCGTGGAATAGACATCCATGCGCGGATTGTGGGTGCGGCCGAGCACGACGGGGCCGGCACGGTCCGGATCGCAGGTGACACAGATCGACAGCGGCGCCTTGCGGATGCCTTCGAGCTTGAGGCTGCGGTAAAGGTCGCGCCGCTCTTGCGGGAACAGCGCCACCGCCTCTTCGTTGGCCTTGCCAAACGCCTCCCACGCCCGCTGCCGGAGCGCCGGATCTCGCACCAGGATAAAATTCCAGGGCTGCATGAAGCCGACCGAGGGCGCGGCATGGGCAGCCCGCAGCAGCCGCATGACGAGATCGTCCGGCAGGGGTTCGGGCAGGAACTGGTCGCGCACGTCGCGACGCGTCGCGATCGCCTTGTAGACCGCCTCGCGTTCGGACTGGCTGAAGGGTATGGCGGATCGAAGCGCCGGCGGAACTGTTTCAGGTCGCATCGTTGATCCCCGACAATGCTTGAGCCCCGCCGCACAGGCGGCCGGAGCATGAGAACCCTGCCCGCCGTCCGCGCGGGGTGGCCTATGATGCCAGGCCGGTCTTCTGACTTGGCGTCATCCGCCGGCTGCGCCTTCCCGGTTTCCCAGTGGCAAATGCAGCGGCGTCGGCCTCACAGCGTTGGGCACGTCCCGGTTCTTCCCCGGGTTCCCGATTCTCCCGCGCGAAAGCGGGCACCTGACCGCCTATCTATGGCCCGGCACACGCCCCATCCGCAACCGGTCAGGCGACCGGAAAGTAGCGGACATAGGCAAATTCGTCGCCACCCGGCGCCCAGCAGGGCGAGTTCATCGTTCCCTGCCCGCCAAAAAGCTCGAACAGCGTCTCGGCGTTGCGACCGTCCGGTTCGGCCATCCTCACCCGCACATGCAGATCGCGCGGATGGTCGAAGACGTCGCCGTCATAGGAGAGGAAGACGATCGTGTCGCCTGCCGGTGACGGGTGCGGGAACCAGTCGCCGTAGGGACTGTCGGTGATCCGCTCCGCCACGCCGCCATCGACGGGAACGCGCCAGATCTGCATGCGGCCGCTGCGGCTGGAGTTGAAGTAGATCCACCGCCCGTCGGCGGAATAATCCGGGCCGTCATTGCGACCCTCGCCAAACGTCAGCCGCGTTTCCTCGCCGCCCTCGACGCCGATCGTGTAGATGTCGAACAGGTCGTCGCGGATGCCGCAATAGGCGAAGCGCGTCCCGTCGGGGGACCAGCCGTGCCAGTAGGACGGCAGGTTGTTCGTGACAAGCCGCGGCGCTCCGCCTTCCGCGTCGAGGACGTAGATAGCAGACTTGCCGAATTCCACCTTGTCGGAAACGGCGATCAGCGACCCGTCCGGCGCAATGCCGTGGTCGTTGTTGCAGAGCGTCGCAAAGCCGGTATCGACGACGACTGGATCCTTGTCACCATTGAGCGACAGCCGGTACATGCGCCCTTCGCTGTTGAGCATCAGATGGCCGCCGTCCGGCGACCAGTTCGGCGCCTCAAACAGCCGGTCCGTCTGCCACAGGATCCGGGCGTTGCCGGTGCGGATGTTGAAGATTTCGACGGAGCTTCGCAATGCCATGGTCAGGATCCCTCGCGAAAACCGTTGGTGATCGGGTAACGACGGTCGCGCCCGAAGCTCTTGGCGGTGATCTTCACACCGGGGGCCGCCTGCCGCCGCTTGTACTCGGCGGCATAGACGAGGTTTTCGACGCGGTGCACGGTCTCCCCGTCATGACCCCGCGCGACGATCTCGCCGGTCGCCATTTCCTTTTCGATCAGACATTCGAGAATGTCGTCGAGCGCCGCATAGGGCGGCAGCGTATCCTGGTCCGTCTGGTGCGGCCGCAGCTCGGCTGACGGAGGTTTGGTGAAGATGCTGGCGGGCATCACCTCGCCCGCCGGCCCGAGCGCTGTGGGCGGGCGATGACTGTTGCGCCAGGCCGCCAGGGCATAGACCTGCATCTTGTAGAGATCCTTGATCGGATTGAAGCCGCCATTCATATCGCCGTAGAGGGTCGCATAGCCGACGGAGATTTCCGATTTGTTGCCGGTCGTCACCACCATCGATCCGAACCGGTTGGAGATCGCCATGAGGATCGCGCCGCGGGCGCGGCTTTGCAGGTTCTCTTCCGTGACCCCGGGAGGGGTGCCTGCGAAAAGATGGGCAAGCGATCGAGCAAAGCCGTCCACCGGCTCGCCGATGGCGACGCTGTCATGCCGGCAGTCGAGCAGCCGGGCACACTCGGCCGCATCCTGCAGCGACTGATCGGAGGTATAACGGCAAGGCATCATGACGGTGCGAACCCGGTCCTTGCCGAGCGCGTCGACCGCAAGCGCGGCACAGAGCGCCGAGTCGATGCCGCCGGACAGGCCGAGCACGACGGACCGGAAACCGTTCTTGTTGACATAGTCGCGCAGACCCAGCAGGCAGGCCCGGTAATCGGCCTCCTCGTTTTCCGGAATGCGCGCCACCGGTCCCTCGCTGCAATGCCAACCGTCGCCGCGCCGCTCCCATGCCAGGACCGTCAGGGCCGGCTCGAACTGGCTGGCCTGGAAGGCGAGCGACCTGTCCGCGTTGAAGGCAAAGCTTGCGCCGTCGAAAACGAGTTCGTCCTGTCCGCCAACCTGATGGGCATAGACGAGCGGCAACCCCGTTTCGATGACCTGCCGCAGCACGACCTGATGGCGGATGTCGACCTTGCCGCGATAATAGGGCGAGCCGTTGGGCGACAACAGCAGTTCGGCACCGCTTTCCGCCAGCGTTTCGCAAACTCCGAGGTCGCCCCAGATATCCTCGCAGATCGGCAGGCCGATCCGGACGCCGCGGTAGCTGACGGGACCGGGCATGGGACCTGCGACAAAGATGCGCTTCTCGTCGAATTCGCCGTGGTTCGGGAGGTCGACCTTGTCGCGCACGGCGATGACCTTGCCATCGTCCAGAACCGCCACCGAGTTGTGCCGCCCCGCCTCGCCCTGTCGCGGAAAGCCGATCACGACGCCCGGCCCGCCATCGGCGGTATCGGCCGCCAGATCGTCCAGTGCCTGCCGGCAGGTTTTCAGGAACGCCGGCTTCAGCACCAGATCTTCCGGCGGATAGCCGGAGAGGAAAAGTTCCGAGAACAGGACAAGATCCGCATCCTGCCAGGCCGCTTCGCGCCGCGCTTCCCGGGCAAGCGCCAGATTGCCCGCAACGTCTCCGACCGTCGGATTGAGCTGCGCGACGGCTATCCTGAAAGTCTGTCCCATAGTCTTTGTCATGACACAGGTTTAGCGCCCGAACGGTTCCGCAACAACGCGGCAGCGCAGAAAAGCCTGGGGAGCGAGGTCAGCCGTCGTCGCCCGGGTAGCGCCTCGCGCCGTCATCGGGAAGCTCGTAGAAATCGCCCTTGTCCGCACAGTAGATATGCACGGCCGTGGCGACGCCGAGCGGCTGGTCGAAGGCTCCGGCGAGAATGGAGATGCCGTCGGCGCCGTCGGCCCGCCAGAACAGCGCAGAGCCGCAGGTGGAGCAGAAGCCGCGGCTCGCACTGTCGCTCGCCCGGTACCAGCTCAGCGTCTCTTGCCCCTCTATCGTCAGACGATCGACCGAAGTGCTGGTCGCGGCATAGTAGAGGCCGGTCTGCCGCCGGCATTGGGAGCAGTGGCAGGCGGTGACCGGCCGCAGCGGTCCCTCTGTTTGGAAGCTGACTGCGCCGCACAGGCAGTGCCCGGTATGGATCTCTTGCAATGGACGTTCCCCAGTTGACGCATCCAGTGTCGGCGGTGGTGGGCGCGACGTCAAATCGATTCGCCTGAACGTATGGTTCGATGACCCGCTGCGGCAGGCGTGCGAAACAAAAAAGGCCGGCGATGAAGCCGGCCTTTTTTGTCGTCTGTCACGATCGCGCGGCGGTTCAGCCGTTGACGACCATCCTCTTTTCGTCGCGGCCGGTCTTCATCCGCTCTGCCAGCAGGAAGGCGAGTTCCAGGGCCTGGTCGGCATTGAGGCGCGGATCGCAGTGGGTGTGGTAGCGGTCCTGCAGGTCACCGGCGGTGACGGCGCGGGCGCCGCCCGTGCACTCCGTCACGTCCTTGCCGGTCATCTCAATATGGATGCCGCCCGGATGCGACCCCTCGGCCCGGTGGATCTGGAAGAAGCTCTCCACTTCCGACAGGATCCGGTCAAACGGACGGGTCTTGTAGTTGTTGAGCGTGATCGTGTTGCCATGCATGGGATCGCACGACCACACGACCTTGCGGCCTTCGCGCTCGACGGCGCGGATCAGCTTGGGCAGGTGGTCGGCGACCTTGTCGTAGCCGAAGCGGCAGATAAGCGTCAGCCGTCCGGCTTCGTCGGCCGGGTTGAGCGCGTCGATCAGCCTGATCAGGTCGTCCGGCTGCAGCGACGGACCACACTTCAGGCCGACCGGGTTCTTGATGCCGCGGAAGTATTCCACATGCGCATGATCGAGCTGGCGGGTGCGGTCGCCGATCCAGATCATGTGGCCGGAGGTGGCATACCAGTCGCCCGTGGTCGAATCGACGCGGGTCAGCGCTTCCTCATAGCCCAGAAGCAGCGCCTCGTGGCTGGTGAAGAAATCGGTTTCGCGCAGGCTCGGATTGTTGTCGGCGGAGATGCCGATCGCCTGCATGAAGTCCATTGTTTCGCTGATGCGATCGGCCAGCTTGCGGTAGCGCTCGCCCTGCGGGCTGTCCTTGACGAAGCCCAGCATCCACTTGTGGACGTTTTCGAGGTTGGCATAGCCGCCCATCGCGAAAGCGCGCAGCAGGTTAAGCGTCGCTGCCGACTGGCGGTAGGCGTCCAGCTGCCGTTCCGGGCTGGGGATGCGCGCCGCTTCGGTGAAATCGATGCCGTTGACGATGTCGCCGCGATAGCTCGGCAGCTCGATCTCGCCCTGCTTTTCGAAATTCGACGAGCGCGGCTTGGCGAACTGGCCGGCGATACGGCCAACCTTGACGACCGGCAACTGGGCGCCGAAGGTCAGCACCACGGCCATCTGCAGGAAGGCGCGGAAGAAGTCGCGGATGTTGTCGGCACCATGCTCGGCGAAGCTTTCGGCACAGTCGCCGCCCTGCAGCAGGAAGGCATTGCCTTCCGCCACGCTGGCGAGCTGCTTCTTCAGGCGACGCGCCTCACCGGCAAACACCAGCGGCGGAAAGGTCGAGAGCTGGGCTTCCGTCGCTGCCAAAGCAGCCTTGTCCGGAAAATCCGGAACCTGCTGGATCGGTTTGTGCCGCCAACTGTTCGGGGTCCAATTCTGTGCCATCTCACTCACCTATACACCCGCGGCGGATTTGCCGGGGCACCGTCTCTCGGATTTGAGCCGGGCTTATAAACCTTAACGAAAGCCTTGCATAGACGCTTCGTCGGAGCAGACCGAACGGCTGCGAGCTTGCCGGCCGGCTGGTGCGATCGCTTATATTTACTTTGCCTTTACGACGGCGATTAAGCGGCATTTCACGTCTTTGAGCGATCCTCCTGCCATGACACCGTTAGGAGTGGGACACCGCATGCGCCGGTTCTGGAACGATCGCAGAGGAAATTTCGGCGTGATGACGGCGTTGCTGCTGGTGCCGCTTTGTGGCGCCGCCGGGCTTGCCGTGGATTTCGGTCGCGCGCTTTCGGTCAAATCCGAGCTCGCCGCTGCCGCCGATGCGGCGGCGGTCGGCGCCATCGCCGAAAAATCCAAGGCCGTCGCACAGGCGCTCGCGATCCAGGGTGACGGCAGCGTCACGCTCGACAAGTCGGAAGCCCGTGCCCTGTTCTTCGGCCAGATCCCGCCCGACCTTTCCGATGTCCCGGTCGACGTGGACATCGTGCTCACCAAGACCAACGGGGTGATCACGTCGCGCGTGGCCTACAAGGCGGCCATGCCGACCACCATCATGCGGGTGCTCGGGCGCAACGAAGTCAACGTGTCGGACACGGTCACGGCGCAGTACCAGACCCCGTCCTTCCTTGACTTCTACATGCTGCTCGACAACACGCCATCGATGGGCGTGGGCGCCACGCCGGCCGACGTCGCCAAGTTGCGGGCCGCCACGGCCAACGGTCGCGGCGGCGCGGACAAGGACTGCGCCTTCGCCTGCCATATTGTGTCCGAGAGCGGCGTCGAGGATACCGGCAGCTATTACTACCTCGCCAAGTCGATCGGCGCGACGATCCGCATCGACGTGGTCGCCGACGCAGTCGCGGCGCTGATGAGCACCGCCAAGGTGACGCAGACGGTCACCGGCCAGTTCCGGATGTCGGCCTATACTTTCGGCAAGACCGCGCTCGACGCCGGTCTCTATACGGTCGCCACGCCCACCACCGATTTCGATAGCGTCAGCAAGGCGACCTCCAAGATCGAACTGATGAGCATTCCGAGCCACAGCTACCCGAACAACCAGACCGACTACAACGCGGCGCTGAGCGGCATCGGTGACAAGATCAAGTCGACCGGCGGCGGCACCAGCAGCGCCGACCGTCAGGCGATCGTCTTCCTGGTTGCCGACGGCGTCGGCGATGCGGCCCGATCCAACTGCACGAAGAAGCTGGCCAGCGGGCCGCGCTGCATGGAGCCTCTCGACTCCCAGTATTGCGACACGCTGAAAGCACGCGGGATCAAGGTCGCGGTGCTCTACACGACCTATCTGCCGCTGCCCGAAAACAGCTTCTACAAGAGCTGGATCGCTCCCTTCCAGACGGAGATCCCCAACAAGATGAAGGCCTGCGCCAGCACCGGCTACTACTTCGAGGTGACCCCGACCCAGGGCATTTCCGACGCCATGAACGCGCTGTTCCACAGGATCGTCAGCACGCCCCGCATCACCAGCTAGCGGGGTCGCCGACCGATCCCGACGGGGTCAGACCCGCTCGCCGTCCCTGACCCGGTAGCTCGGCGTGTACATGGTCACCAGCTCTTCGGCGGCGGTCGGATGGACGGCCATGGTGCGGTCGAAATCATCCTTGGTGGCGCCGGCCTTCAAAGTCACGCCCAGGAGCTGCGCCATCTCGCCGGCATCGTGGCCGAGGATATGGGCGCCGACCACCTTGCGGCTGGCCGCATCGACGACCAGCTTCATGATCGTCTTTTCGGAGCGTCCGGTCAGCGTCGCCTTCATCGGCCGGAACTCGGCGCGGTAGATGTCGAGCTCCGGATAGCGGGACGCTGCCTCCTCTTCCGACAGGCCGACGGTGCCGATTTCCGGCTGCGAGAAGACGGCGGTCGGAATGAGGTCGTAGTCCGGCGAGGTCGGGTTGTTCTTGTAGACGGTCTCGATAAAGCACATGGCTTCGTGGATCGCGACCGGCGTCAGCTGGACCCGGTTGGTGACGTCGCCCAGTGCATAGATGTTCTCGACATTGGTGCGGGAATAGTCGTCGACCACGACGGCGCCACGCTCGTCGAGCTCGACACCTGCGGCATCCAGCCCCAGCCCATCGGTGTTCGGGTCGCGTCCGAGCGCCAGCATGACCTTGTCGACGGCGATCGTCTCGCCGCATTTGGTCTTGGCGATAAAGCCGCCGGCCGGTGTCTCGGTCACCTCGTTGAGGACATCGGTGAGGATGATGCGGATGCCCTTCTCCACCATCGCCTTGTGCAGGCCCTGGCGCATGTCCTGGTCGAAGCGGGAGAGGATTTCCTGGCCGCGATAGATGAGCGTCGTGTCGACGCCGAGCCCGTGGAAGATATTGGCGAATTCCACGGCGATGTAGCCGCCGCCGGCAATCAGAATGGAGCGCGGCAGTTCTTCGAGGTCAAAGGCCTCGTTAGAGGAGATGCACAGCTCGTAGCCAGGCAGCGAGGCGTGCGGATTCGGAGTGCCGCCGGTCGCGATGACGATCTTGTCAGCCGTCACCGTCTTGCCGGACGTGACCAGCCGGATGCTGTGGGGATCGACGAGTTCGGCGCGGCTGGCGATGATTTCGGCGCCGTTGTTTTCCAGCCCGCGACGATAGAGGCCCTCGAGGCGGGTGATCTCGCGGTCCTTGGCGGCGATCAGCTTCTTCCAGTCGAAGCTGCTTTCGCCGACCTCCCAGCCGTAGCCGGCCGCATCCTCGAAATGCTCCGCATATTGCGACGCGTAGACGAGAAGCTTCTTCGGCACGCAGCCGCGGATGACGCAGGTGCCGCCGAAGCGGTATTCCTCGGCAATGCCGACGCGCTTGCCGAGCGACGCGGCGACGCGCGCGGCCCTTACCCCGCCCGAGCCGCCACCGATGACAAACAGGTCATAATCATAGGCAGCCATGGCATTCTCCTTTGGGCAGGCGGCGGGTCGCGCCTGATATAGGGCCTGGCGCCGACAAGCAAAAGCCCGGATCGCTCCGGGCTCTGTCTAACTCTGCATAAACCGCGACAGGATCAGGGCTTGGGTGCCGGCGGCACGGTCAGCTTCAGGGGCGCGCTCGGCTTGGCGGCAGCGGCAGGCTTGGCTGCCGGCTTGGCGGGCGTTGCGGCCGCATCGGCAGGTGCGGGATCGACCGCGGGAGCCTGGACGGGCGTGGAATCGATGACGCCCTTGAGCTTCGCCGTGCTCTGGTTGGTCAGGTCGCGGGAAATGCCGTTCGCCCAGATCTGTGCGGCCTTGCCGAGCTCGCGCGAAACGAGCGGCTGGTTGGTCAGAAGCTTCTTGCCGGTCTCGGTGTTGAAGAACGTCGAGATCGACTTCAGTTCCTCGGCCGTGAAGCTCTTGGCATAGATGGTGGCGGCTTCTTTTTCGAGGTCGGCGCGGCGCGACGCAAGTGCCAGCGCCTGCTGGTCGACGACGGACGAGATCTGGGTCTGGAAGTTTGGCGACGCCTGGATGAACTGGCCCTTGAGGCGTTCGGCCACGGCCGGGAGAATATTGTCGTAGACGTCCGTCGCCTTCAGCGCCGTGATCGCGTCCCGGGCAGCGGCAAGCTGGGCGTCGGAGACTTCCTGGGCCTGCGCCGAGAAGGTCATGGCGCCGGTCAGAAGGACAGCGAGAGCGGCGGCACGGCCGAATACCGCGTGATTGATCATGGGTTGTCTGCTCCTAGTTATTTCGCCTCAGCGTCCGCGCACCCGCCTCGCCGGCGATGATCGCTAAGGACGCCATGTGAATGAAAAGCCCGTGTTCCACCACACCGGGGATGGAATTCAGTTCGCCAGAGAGAGCCTCTGCATCAGGAATACGGCCAAAAGATGCGTCGAAGATGTAGTGGCCGCCATCCGTCATGAACACGTCTTCGCCGCTTTGCCGCAAGGTCAGCGCACCGCTGAGGCCAAGCCGCGAGGCCGCCTTCTCGATCGCGATGCAGGTGGCCTTGTGACCGAAGGGATTGACTTCGATGGGCAGCGGAAAGGCTCCGAGCGTCGTGACCAGCTTGCTTTCATCGGCGATCACCAGCACCCGGGCGGAGGTCGAGGCAACGATCTTCTCGCGCAACAGCGCGCCGCCGCCACCCTTGATCAGGGTCAGATTGGCGTCGAGTTCGTCGGCGCCGTCAACGGTGAGGTCCAGCTCGGGCATCTCGTCCAGCGACTTCAACGGCACGCCAAGCTCGACGCACAGCCGTGCCGTGCGCTCGGATGTCGGCACGCCCTGGATCCGCAGCCCGCCATGCACCTTTTCGGCCAGCAGGCGCACGAATTCCTCGGCGGTCGAACCGGTGCCGATGCCGAGCCGCATGCCATCCTCGACATGCGCCAGGGCTGCCTCGGCCGCCTTGACCTTCATTTCCCGGGCGTCCATCCGCCAGTCGCTCCCCGCTGTTTCGTCGAGTGCTGTTTACACGCTGGTTTTCGCAAGTGAAAGTCCCCCCGCCCCGGTTTTGAGGCGCAAGCCCCGCCGGCCTTCCGCATTTGCAATTGCGCGGGGATTTGACTATTGCGGGCACATCCCGACCGATCACGCGAGGCATTCTTGAGCACCCCCATCGTTCTCTTCGACCTCGACGGCACGCTCGTCGACACGGCGCCGGACCTCATCGACAGCCTCAACCACACGATTACCGCCGTCGGCCTCGAACCTGTCTCCTTCGACGATGTCACCTACCTTGTCGGCCAGGGCGTGCGGGTGATGATCCGGCGGGCCTTCGAGTTGCGCCAAGCGCGGCTTGACGACGCGTTGTTCGAAACCCTGATCGACCGCTTCATGGTCCATTACGCGGGCCAGATGCCAGGCCGCAGCCAGATCTATCCGGGCGTGCTCGAGTGTCTCGACCGCCTCTCAGCGGCGGGGATGACGCTTGCCGTCTGCACCAACAAGCCGCATGACCTCGCTTTGCTGCTGATGGGTAAGCTCGGTCTGTCCGACCGTTTTGCGGCCATTACCGGGGGCGATACTTTCGCCATGCGCAAGCCGGATGCGGGCCATATCCTCGGCACGATCGGGATGGCGAATGCCGAGCCAAGCCGGAGCCTGATGGTCGGCGACAGCGTCAACGACATTCTTGCCGCCAAGAACGCCGGCATCGCCTCGATCGCCGTCTCCTTTGGCTATTCCGACGTGCCGGTCGAACAGCTCGAGCCGGACCATGTGATCGCCGGTTACGAGGAACTGACGGCCGAGCTCGTCGAGCGACTGCTGGCGCGCCGGCCGGACGCGGCCTAGCGCCACCCCTTACCTTCAATGAAAAAAGGCGGCCCCGTTGACCGCCTTTTTTCGTGTCGTGATCGTGCAACCCTATCAGATGCGGCTGGCGCGCGCCTTGGTGGTGGCCTCGAATGCCTTCATCGTCGCGGCGTCGCGGCCATAGACATCGTCGAAGTACTCGACGCGTCCGTCCTTGTTCGGCCACGCGGTGAAATAGGCCACGTAGACGGGGATCTTGGCCGGCACCTTGACCGCGGCATTCTGGCCGGCGGCGATGCGTGCATCGACGTCCTGCTGGGTGGTGCCGAGAACCGCCGCCGCCATCTTGCGCGGCTCCGCGAGGCGGACGCAGCCGTGGCTGAGCGCCCGCATATCACGCTGGAAGAAGCTCTTGGACGGCGTATCGTGCATGTAGATGGCGTGCGCATTCGGGAACAGGATCTTCAGGTCGCCCAGCGCATTGTCGCCCGACGGCGGCTGGCGGACCGAAATGTTCTGGGTCGAGCCATACCAGTTGACGCTGCTGGACGGCACGGCCTTGCCGTTGACCGCGACCTCGTACCCCATGCGATCGAGATAGCTCGGATCCTGGCGCAGATGCGGCAGCATCTCGTTGACGATGATCGACTGCGGCACACCCCAGTAGGGGTTGAACTCGACCGTCTCGATCTCGTCCTGGAAGAAGAAGGTCTGGTGAGCCTTGGCGCCGACGACGACGCGCATCGAGAACTGCTCGGCGCCGTGGTCGTGGTAGGCGGCGGTAAAGGCCGGCTGGTTGATGAAGACATAGCGCTGGCCGAGATCGTTCGGCAGCCAGCGGGCCTGTTCCATCGCGACAACCAGCTTGCCGACCTTGTCCTCGGCCCTGTCGCCGACCATCTTGCGCACCGTCGCCGAACCGATGACGCCGTCAGGCTTCAGGCCGACCTCGCTCTGGAAGGTCTTGACGACCTCGACGAGCTCGGGCGTGTAATCCTGTGTCTGGGTGTAGGCGGCAAAGGTGGCTGCATGCTTGGTCTTCAGCGCCTCGGATCCGGAATGCTGGATCGCGGCCATGACGCCGGGCATGTCGGGGCTCGAGGCGCCCGGCTTCAACAACAGTTTTTCCGGCAGGGCGACGCGCGCCGTTTCGCTGCCCGCCTCGGCGAGCAGGCGGTCGAGTTCGGTCTTGAGCGCCTGGAACTCCTTGCCCTGGGGAACCAGCCCCTGCAGGTAGGCGACCGGATCCTGGCCCTGGGCGGCCGGGAGAATCGCGGCAAGATCGACGTCCTTGCGCTTGAAATCGTGGTAGCCCGAGATGCCGTTCGGATCGAGCCGGCCGCGTACCATGTCCTGGGCGAAGGCGAGAACCTTTGCCGACATCGCCAGTTCGAACTGCATCAGCGCGCGGTCGTGACCATCGCCCGGCGACGCCGTGACGGCCGGCGTATCCGTGGCCGGCGCGTCCGTGGCAGGTAGTGCGGGAGCGTCGTCACCAACCTGCGATGCCGATGCGACCTCGGTCGGCGCCTGAACCGGCGCGGTCACGCTGGCGGTAGTCAGCGCCGGAGCCTCCAGCACGTAATCGGACGGCTCGAGGCCGAACTGATCGGCATGCTTCAACAGCTCGAGAACGCCGCGCGCCTTGTCGTTGACGTCACCGGCCGCGACCCAGAGAGGCGTCGTATTGGTGGCGTAGAATGCTTCGAGGGCCGAGGCGATGTCGGGTGTAGCGACAACCCGCGCCTGTGCGATGAAACGTGCGGCGTCGGTGGCCGAAGCGGAGGCAAATCCGGTGGTCCTGACCGCGCGTCCCGCGGCAGCCTTGTAGGTATAATACTGGGGACCGGCGACCTTCGGCAGCGGCTCCGGATCGGCAAGCGCCCGCTCGGTCGGCATGCGGCCGACGTCGACGCCCGGAAGCGCCGACTCGGCGCGGCCACGGCCCTGGCCGGGTCCGCCGCGGATGAAATCCATCAGGGTCATCGCCTGCGCCGGGGCGGCGGCACCCGCTACAATCGAAATTCCGGACAAGAGGGCCAGCGCAATGGAGGCCTTGTTTCTGGGTCTGTGGTGCAATGTCGTCCCCGTCACCTGTATCCGCACTGATTTGCGGCCAACACTTACCACGCCATCTAGTCGATGACATGCGCGATGCAAAGAAGCGCCGATGGGTCGAAAAGCGCGAACGCTCACCGGCCGATGCTTCGAAGCAGCCGGAAGGTTAAGAAACTATTGGTTAAATTTTTACTGACAGGCAACGATGGTTAACACATTCCTCGCCTGCGACCGCTGCACAATTCTCCCCCTCGTGTCTCAAAAAGCACGCAGCGCCGGCCTTGAAACGCCGCGCCTGCGGGCTTGCGGACGGATCGCAATCGTATAGTAATGCCGCCGCCGGCCATGCAGGCGGTCACGCCTTGTTGATCTGCCGCTCCGGCTCGAATGAGACGCGAACAGAGGCAGCGACCATGGCAACCACCCGCACCGAATCCGATACGTTTGGCCCGATCGAGGTGGCGAGCGACCGCTACTGGGGCGCGCAGGCGCAACGCTCGCTCGGCAACTTCAAGATCGGCTGGGAAAAGCAGCCGCTCGCCGTCGTGCGGGCACTCGGCATCGTCAAGCAGGCGGCGGCGCGCGCCAACATGCAGCTGGCCGGGCTTGATGCTTCGGTCGGCAAGGCGATCATCGATGCGGCCCAGGAGGTGATCGACGGCAAGCTCGACGATCATTTTCCGCTGGTCGTCTGGCAGACGGGCTCCGGCACGCAGTCGAACATGAACGCCAACGAGGTGATCTCCAACCGGGCGATCGAAATGCTCGGCGGCGTGATGGGCTCGAAGAAGCCGGTGCATCCGAACGACCACGTCAACATGAGCCAGTCGTCCAACGACACGTATCCGACAGCCATGCACATTGCCTGCGTCGAGACCATCGTACGGCACCTGATCCCCGCGCTGAAGCACCTGCACGCGGCGCTCGACGCCAAGGTGAAGGCGTTTGCCCATATCATCAAGATCGGACGCACCCATACCCAGGACGCGACCCCGCTGACGCTCGGCCAGGAATTTTCCGGCTATGCGGCGCAGGTCGCCTCGGCGATCGCCAATATCGAGCTGACGCTGCCGGCCCTCTCCAAACTCGCCCAGGGCGGCACGGCCGTAGGTACGGGTCTCAACGCGCCGATCGGCTTTGCGGAAAAGGTCGCCGAAGAGATCTCAACGATCACCGGCCTGCCCTTCGTCACGGCGCCGAACAAGTTCGAGGCGCTCGCCTCGCATGATTCGATGGTGTTTGCGCACGGCGCCATCAACGCGGCGGCGGCGGCCCTGTTCAAGATCGCCAACGACATCCGCTTCCTCGGCTCCGGCCCCCGCGCCGGTCTCGGCGAGCTGTCGCTGCCGGAGAACGAGCCGGGCTCGTCGATCATGCCGGGCAAGGTCAACCCGACCCAGTCGGAAGCCCTCACCCAGGTCTGCGCCCATATCTTCGGAAACCACGCCGCCCTCACCTTCGCCGGCAGCCAGGGTCATTTCGAGCTCAACGTCTACAATCCGATGATGGCCTACAACTTCCTGCAGTCCGTGCAGCTTCTCGGCGACGCCGCCGTGTCGTTCACCGACAACTGCGTCGTCGGCATCGAGGCGCGCGAGGACAATATCCGGCGGGGCGTGGAAAACTCGCTGATGCTGGTGACGGCGCTGAATGGCAAGCTCGGCTACGACATCTGCGCCAAGATCGCCAAGACGGCCCACAAGAACGGCACGACACTGCGCGAGGAAGCGGTCGGCGGCGGCTATCTCACCAATGAAGAGTTCGACCAGTATGTCCGTCCGGAGAACATGATCGGACCGAAGTAAACTCGGCCGGCTGGCAAACACAGGAAGGTCCAAGATCTGCTGGACCTTCCTTTCACAGCGCACTATCATACCACAAATTTTACGAAAATGGCACAACCGCGGCGGCGCCTTGGGCGGACAAGATGCCACATTGCCAAGCTAAGTAATTCTTCTTACGCATAAATCCGCAACTCAACCTTGGCAGGCAGGCCTGCCTAGACTTACCATCTGCGTTGCACTCCTTAATTATTTCCCAATATTTTTCATATACTGCTGCATTTTAAGTAAACTCTGGCTGGGCTTGGTGGGGAGTTGTCGATGACGACGGCGATGGCGCAGAAGGCGCAATCTGGCGATATCGTGGGACAGATCATCTACGCTGTCCGCTCGATGGGCCTCGCGCCTATTCCGCGCAACTACCAGCTTTTCTACGAGGCCTATATCGGCTCGAATGCCGAACTGACGCGCGATCTCGCGTCGCTCGGCAGCCGCACCACCCAGGAGGAACTGGACGAGATCGCCGGCCGCTATCTGGGCAACGGCCACGGAGCGGTGATCGAGAAAGCCCATGACCGGCTGCTGGTCGAGCTCGACTCGCTGCTGAAGCTGCTGCGCCAGGAACAGGCCTCGCTCGAGAGCTACAACCGTCTGCTCGGCGAGACGGCGATGCGCATCAATTCGAAGACCAATTTCTCGTCGGAGCTGATCCGCAACGCCATCGCGCTTCTGACGGAAGCGACCGGCGACACGATGGCGCATGGCGAAAAGACAGTCGGCGGCGTGGCGGAGCGGTCCCACGAGATGGACCAGGTGCGTAAGGAGCTCGACGAATACAAGCGCATCGCCAATACCGACTCGCTGACGCGGCTCGCCAACCGGCGCGCCTTCGACGAACGGCTGGCCGCCATTTTCGACGATCCTGCCGCGCTTCCGGTCACGGCGCTGGTGCTTGCCGACATCGACAACTTCAAGAAGATCAACGACAGCTTTGGACATCCGGTCGGCGACAAGATCCTTGCGACCGTCGCCTCGGTAATCCGCTCGAATGTGCGCAAGGAGATCTTCGTCGCCCGGACCGGCGGCGAGGAGTTCGCGATCGTCGTGCAGGGCAATACGGTCGAGGAGGTGATGGTCATCTGCGAGCGGGTGCGCAGGGCGCTGGAAACGCGGATCTTCCGGAACTCGCGCTCCGGGATCAATTACGGCCCGGTCACCATCTCTCTCGGCTACGCGATGGCCTGCACTGCCGCCGACCCGGGCGAGCTCTACGCCAAGTCCGACAGTGCCCTCTACCATGCCAAGCACGGCGGTCGTAACCGGACCGTCTGCTTCGAGGAGAGCATGAGGAAAGATTACGCCAGCAAGAGCTGGCTGATCTACAAGAAGTAGCGCCGTCCGCTACCACATGGTCTTGGCGGCGCGCTGCGGCCATTCGCGGTCGTAGGTCTCGCTGTCGAAATCAGACTTGGCCGATTTCAGCAAGGCGCCGGCGGTCGGCATGCGCTTCGGATCGACAAACCGGTCCGGGTTCCACAGATCCGACCGCATCAGCGCGCGGGCGCACTGGAAATACACTTCCTCGGTCGTCACCACCGTCACGCTGCGCGGATGACGGCCATCCATCTCGAAGCTCTCCAGCAATGTCGGATCAACCGAGACAACCGCCTTTCCGTTGACCCGGATGGCCGTGTTCGAGCCCGGAATGAGAAACATCAGGGCGACGCGCGGATCCCGCACGATGTTGATCAGCGAATCGACCCGGTTGTTGCCGCGCCAGTCGGGCAGGAGCAGCGTGTGGTCGTTCTCGACCCGCACGACGCCGCCCAGATCGCCGCGCGGCGAGCAATCGAGACCCTCGGGACCGACGGTCGCCAGCGCGACGAAAGGCGCCATCTCGATCATGCTGCGATACTGCGGCGTCATGGCGACCGTCACCTTGGCAACGGATGCCTCGGACACCCCGTCGTAGATCTCCCGAAGCTGTTCAACCGTCGTAATGATGCTCATGTCCATGTCCCCCAATCTGCGGCGCGCCTAGCGCGCGGATGCGACAGTGGTGTGACAGTCGTTGCCAGACCGCGCAAAGCCATCAGCGCCGCACGCCTGGCGGATCCCGGGTAAGGCCCTTTTCCGCCAGTTCGCGCTCATAGCCGGCAAACAGCTCCTGTCCCTGTTCGCCCAGTTCGCGCAGGTAGGCCCAGGTGAAGATGCCGGTGTCGTGGCCGTCGTCGAAGCCTATCCTCACGGCGTAGTTCCCAGTGGGCGTGGCGCTGGCGATGCCCACCAGGCGCTTGCCCGGCACCGTCACCTTCTGCCCGGGCCCATGGCCCTGGACCTCGGCCGACGGCGACAGGACGCGCATCGTCTCCGCCGGAATAGCAAAGCCTACCCCGTCGTTGAATGTGATCGTCAGGCTGCGGCGGTCCTTGGACACCCGCAATTCCGTCGGCCAGAGGTCGCTCATCGCCAGATCTCCCGTGCGCTCGTCATGCCTCGCAGGATTAGGATCTGGCGCGGGGGCGGGCAAGCCTTTTGTCGGATATCGCCATCGCGGGCGCCGATCACGCGGGGTTGCTTTTTGCGGGCCCGCCCTCCCCTTGACGGGCAGCGCCCCAGGACCCATTTTTAAGGTCAAAGGGAGACGCAAGTGAACAGTTTTGCAGGACAGGTCGGCGGAGCAATGCCGCTGATCTCGGACAACGGCCCGATGATCGATCCGTTCGGCCGCGCCGTGACCTATCTGCGCGTCTCGGTGACGGATCGCTGCGATTTCCGCTGCACCTATTGCATGGCCGAAAACATGACCTTCCTGCCGAAGAAGGATCTTCTGACGCTGGAAGAGCTCGAGCGGCTCTGTTCCACCTTCATCGACAAGGGTGTTCGCAAGATCCGACTGACCGGCGGCGAGCCGCTGGTGCGCAAGAACATCATGCATCTGATTTCGGCGCTCGGCGCCAAGGTCAAGGCGGGCCTGCTCGACGAGCTGACGCTGACGACCAACGGTTCGCAGCTGACGCGCTATGCGGACGAGCTGTTCGCGGCCGGGGTGCGGCGCATCAACGTTTCGCTCGACACGCTCGATCCGCAGAAGTTCAAGGAGATCACCCGCTGGGGCGATTTCGGCAAGGTGATGGAAGGGATCGACGCGGCGCAGAAGGCGGGGCTGAAGATCAAGCTCAATGCCGTCGCTCTAAAGGGGTTCAACGACCTCGAGATTGCCGGGATGATGCGGTTCGCGCATGGCCGCGACATGGACCTGACTGTCATCGAGACCATGCCGATGGGCGAAATCGACGAGGACCGGACCGACCAGTATCTGCCGCTGTCACAGGTGCGCGCCGATCTCGAAAAGCAGTTCACGCTGAACGACATTCCCTACAAGACCGGCGGCCCGGCCCGCTATGTCGAGGTCAAGGAAACCGGCGGACGCATGGGGTTCATCACGCCCATGACCCATAACTTCTGCGAGAGCTGCAACCGCGTTCGTCTGACCTGCACTGGAACGCTCTACATGTGCCTTGGCCAAAACGACGCCGCGGATCTGCGCACTGCGCTTCGCGCCTCCGACAGCAACGACTACCTGTCGGCCGCCATTGACGAGGCGATCGGCCGCAAGCCGAAGGGGCACGATTTCATCATCGATCGCCAGCACAACAAGCCGGCGGTGGCGCGCCACATGAGCGTCACCGGCGGGTGACCTGACTGCTGACGACCACCAAAAAAAAGCCGCGGCAGAACCGCGGCTTTTTTGTTTTGTTCGGGGCTCTGGTCCCCGTCAGGCCGCGTTGCTGCGGCCGTAGCGGACGGGAGTCCGCGATGCGCCGTGCCCGGCCGGCACGCCCTGCCCGGTCCTGAAGCGCTCGATTTTTTCCGAGAGCATCTCGACGCGGCGGCGCAGGCCGTGGATTTCGGCGTTGTTTTCCTCGACCATGGCGGCATTTCGCTGGGTGATCAGCTCCACCTCGCTCACCGCTTTCGTGACCTCGTTGATGCCGGTGGACTGCTCGCCGGTTGCCGCCGAGATGTCGGACACCAGTTTGCGAACGTCGGAGACATGCGCGATGATCTGGCTGAGCGCCTGACCGGTCTCTTCGACCAGGTGGACGCCGTTGCTGACCTGGCCCGAGCTTGCGGAGATCAACCCCTTGATCTCGCGTGCGGCAGCAGCGCAGCGCTGAGCGAGTTCGCGAACCTCCTGAGCCACCACGGCAAAGCCGCGGCCCGCCTCGCCGGCCCTTGCAGCCTCGACGCCCGCATTGAGCGCCAGAAGGTTGGTCTGGAAGGCAATCTCGTCGATGACGCTGATGATCGTGGCGATCTTTTCCGACGAGCGGCTGATCTCGGCCATGGCGCCGACGGCGCGGGCGACAACGTCACCGGAGCGCACCGCGAACTCCTCCGTCTCGTTGACCGAGATCGAGGTCTGCCGGGCGCTGTCGGCGGTTGTACGGACGATTTCGCTCAGATGCCGCAGGGCGCGCGAGCTCTGCTCGAGAGCCGCCGCCTGCTGCTCCGTGCGGCGCGCCAGATCGTCGGCCGAGGAGGCCAGGTTGCCGGTGCCGCCGTCGATGTCGGATGCAGCCGAGCGGACGTCGGCGAGCGTCAGGCGCAGCGTTTCGATCGCCTGGTTGTAGGTATGCGCCATCTCGACGAAATCGGCCGGCAGGTCCTCGTCCATCCGGCGCTCGAGATCGCCTTCCGCGAGCCGGGCCAGAACCTCGTTGAGCGCCGTCAGCGCCTGGCGCTGTTCGGCGGCGACGCGGGCACGCTCGGCGGCGCGACGGTCGGCCTCGGCGGCGGAGGTTTCGCGCGCCGAGCTCGCTTCCTGTTCGAGCCGGACATTTTCGAGAGCCGCGTCGCGGAACACGGTGACCGAGCGCACCATGTCGCCGATCTCGTCGGCCCGTTCGCGACCCTCGATGCTGACGTCGAGTTCGCCGTCGGCGAGCCGTCTCATCACCTCGGTGACGCGGCGCAGCGGTCCGCGCAGGGTTTCGACCAGCATCAGGCCGCCGGCGATCGCCAGAAGCGTTCCCACGACCATGGCGATGACCGAGACATTGGCCGAGCGCTCGCTGTCGTGCTTGCCGATTTCCTGGGCCTGTGCCACGAAATTCTTGAGGCCCGTCATGCCGGCCGTCAGCGTCTCGGTGGCGGACGCGCGGGCGGCGCTCCATTCGCTGCCGATCGCGAGCGTCTTCGTCGTGCGGTCCACGAGCTCGTCGAGGAGCTTGCCGAGCAGCGGGCCGAAGTCGCGGGTCGTGGCATTGGTGGTGTTGAGCAGCGACACCTTGTTGCTGGCGGCGCGCAGGCTGTTGATGTCGTTCATGACCACCGACCGGGTATCGGCCGAGGGATTGCCGAGGAAGCGCTCGACGTCGAGCTGCAGCGTGTTGGCCACCTGAAGCGACATCTCGATCTGCGACAGGAGGTCACGCAGGCTGCCGACATCGCCTTCCATCTGCACGAAGCGCTCGGCGGCGTCGCTGGACTTCTTCGCCACGTCGGCGGTCAGATCGCCCTGCGGTTTCATGAAGGTGCTGGCAGCGACGCGCAGTGCCTGCGCCTTGTCGGCGAGTGCCGCATCGCCCTTGGCGGAGGCGAGGAACGCGTCGGTGGCCTGCATCAGCGGCTGCATGACCTTGTGGCCTTCCGACGAGAGCATGCTGTCGATCTTTTCGAATTCGCTTCTCAGCGGCTCTCCGTAAAGCGTCGCTGCCTTGACGACGGCGTCATCGTTCTCGGCGCCACGAATGGCATTGCGCAGGTTTTCCAGGCGCTTGGCGATCGACTTGTAGGCAAAGGCTTCGAACAGCAGCTTTTTGGCGAAGCGTTCCTTGGTGTCGAACTGACGCTGGATGACCGTGACCTGCTTGTCGACGCTTGCGGAAGCGTCGCGAACGCCGTTCAGGACCTTGGCGATCTGCGCGGTATTTTCCCGGTGCTTCTGATCGATCGCCCACAACCCGTCGGTGCCGGCGGTCAGCCTGTCGGCAAGGCCCGCCACGACCGCCACACGCTCGCGGTCGCCGTCCGTCACCAGCAGCGCCTCCAGACGTCCGACGCCCTTCTCCTGCGCATCGATGCTCTGGCGCAGCGTTGCGAGGCTCGCATCGTCCGGTTTTTCGGTGAAGGACTGCAGGGCGGCCTGCAGGTTTTCGAAGTCGCCGATGTTCTCGATCGTCGCCCGCGTCACCGTCATGTGGCCGTTGAGCGTGTTGGCCGTGAAATAGCCGGCAAGACCGATACCGGCGATCAGGAACACCAAAGGCACGACAAACAGCAGAACCTTGGTGACGATCTTGCGGCCTTGAAGCAGACGGTCGATGAAAGACATGGATTTCCCAATGCAGATCCTGTGCCTTCGTCGCGCAGCGGCATTCACGCAACGATTGGCTGGGCTTCCTGCATCATGCGGAAGTGATTCCGTCTAAAGTCAGAAATTTCAGTTGAACAAGCGTTAAGGACCGACTGCGACAGGTTGCATTTCTGATTGCGCGCGAAAAAAAGCGATCCGCCCGTTTGGCGCTCCTTCCCGAGGCGCAAATGCACTGGTCTGCAGTGCCAGCGTGCTCTAATAGACGCGGCAACGGAGGAATCGCATGGCCCTGTCGGACAATTCTCGCGGCGCGCTGCTGATGTCACTCGCCATGGCCTCCTTTTCCCTCAACGACGCCATGGTCAAATCCATCACCTCGGAACTGACGATTGCCCAGATCATGGCCGTCCGCGGCACCATGACGACGTGTCTCGTCTATATCGTCGCCCGGCGCATGGGCGCCGACCTGTCCTGGCAGACGCTGAAGAACCGGCACGTGCTGCTGCGCATCCTTTTTGAACTCGGCGCGACGCTGACCTTCTTCTCCGCTTTGTCGCGGATCGAGTTTGCGACCACGTCCTCGATCATGCAGTCGCTGCCGCTCGCCGTGACACTCGGAGCCGCGCTGTTCTTCAGGGAGCCGGTGGGCTGGCGTCGCTGGTCGGCGATCGTCGTCGGCTTCCTCGGCGTGCTCCTGGTGATCCGGCCCGGGCCGGAAGGATTTGCACCGGCAGCATTGTTCGCCGTCGCCGCGGTGTTTTTCACCGCCAGCCGCGACCTTACCACCCGGCGGGTCAGCGCGCGCATTCCGTCGCTGACGATCACGCTCTACACGGCGGCCGCCAATGCGATCCTCGGCGCCCTGCTGATCGTGCCGATGGGCGGCTGGGAGCCGGTCAGCCTTCCGACCTTCGGACGGCTCGCCTTCACAGCCGTCGCCGTGTTCGCCGGCTACCAGACGGTGATCATGTCGATGCGCAGCGGCGAGATCTCGTTCGTTGCACCGTTCCGCTATACGAGCCTGATCTGGGCGCTGCTGATCGGCGTCTTCGTGTTCGGCGAGCATCTGACGCCGACCATGCTGACCGGTGCCGCCGTCATCATCGTGTCCGGCCTCTATACCTTCGTGCGCGAAAACAAGCGGCGTCGCCAGCTGGCCGAAACGGCCGGCATGGTGCTGGCCGCCGAAAGCGCGCGGCGCGAGAACGGCCGATGACGATCGCGGTAGCGCCGATCCCGGGGCTGATCCTCGCCGGTGGTCGCTCGACCCGGATGGGCAGCGACAAGGCACATCTGCCGCTTCGCGGCGACACGATCCTCGGCCACGTGGTGCGCCGCCTGGCGCCGCAGGTGGAGGCCCTGTTCCTCAATGCCGCACCCGGATTTGCCGATCCGTCCAGCCTGCCGCTGATCCCCGATACGATCGCGGGACAGGCCGGGCCGCTTGCCGGCGTGCTCGCCGGGCTGCAGACCCTGGCGCCAAAAGGCTACCGCTCTGTCCTCACCGCGCCCTGCGACAGCCCCTTCCTGCCGCCTGATCTGGCAGAACGCCTGACAGCCGCGTGCGAGGGCGACGCGATCGTGGTGGCGGAATCGGCCGGCCGCAGCCACCCGGTGTTTGCGCTGTGGCCGACCGCCATCGCCGACGACCTCAAGGGCTGGCTGGCCGATCCGGACAACCGGCGCATCAACGCGTTTCTCAA
This sequence comes from Hyphomicrobiales bacterium, assembly GCA_900469345.1. Classification (GTDB taxonomy): domain Bacteria; phylum Pseudomonadota; class Alphaproteobacteria; order Rhizobiales; family Rhizobiaceae; genus Neorhizobium. The sequence goes on from UBWZ01000009.1 coordinate 49,618, forward strand.
GCGCCACACTGTGGTGTCGGTGGATTTTCCGCTGGTGAAGACGGCCGCCGGTCCGCTCGATCCGTTTATGAACCTCAACACGCCGGACGATCTGGCACAGGCGCATCATTTCTCGGAGCTGCTGGCATGACCCCGCAACCAGTGTTCGGCATCGTCGGCTGGAAGAATTCCGGCAAGACCGGGCTGACCGTGCGCCTGACGGAGGAGTTCACCCGAAGGGGTCTGCGGGTCTCGACCATCAAGCATGCCCACCATGCCTTCGACATCGACAAGCCCGGCGCCGATTCCTTTCGGCATCGGGAAGCCGGCGCGCACGAGGTGGCGATCGTCTCCGGCACGCGGTTTGCGGTGATGCACGAGTTGCGCGGCGATCCGGAGCCGACGCTCGACGACATTCTGGCGCGGCTCGAGCCGGCCGATCTCGTGCTCATCGAGGGCTACAAGCGTGAGGCCGTGCCGAAGATCGAAGCGCGGCGGCTGCAGGCACGGGATCGGGCGCCGCTGTGGCCGGACGATCCGCATGTGGCGGCCATCGCCGCCGATCACCCGGTGACCGACGCGGAACGGCCGGTGTTCGATCTCGACGACACCGTGGCGATCGCCGACTTCATAACCGGGTTGCTCGGGCTGACCCGGACGTAAAAAGACCGCCGGATTGCTCCGGCGGCCTCCCTTGGACGTTCTGGCCGCTTACTGGTTCGAAGCGACCGGCTTCACCAGCGCCGTGATGCGGCGGATGGTGACGCGGCGGTTCTCCTGGTTCGGGCCGTCGACCCGCACCTTCAGATACTGCTCGCCATAGCCCTGGGTCGTCAGGTTTTCCGGCGGGATGTTGAAGGCGTCGGTCAGCACACGTGCCACCGATTCCGCCCGCTGGTCGGACAGGACGAGGTTGTCCTGGTCGGAGCCGACGGCATCCGTGTGACCTTCGATGAGGAAGGTTTCCGACGGATCCTTCTGCAGGACCTTGTTGATCGCGTCCGCGACCTTGCGCAGCGAGCTGGCCTGGTTCATCGGAATTTCAGCGCTGCCGGTGGCGAAGGTAACGGTATCGAGGTCGATACGCGGAACCTTGTCGCGGATACGGGCCGAATACCGCACCTCGTCGACCGAGTAGACCCGTTCGACCGGTTCGACCGGCGGCTGTTCGAGGAACTCGTAGTAGTCGCGGTCGGGTTCGCTCGTCGTGTCGATGATGTAGCGGTCGAGCGGCACGTTCAAACGCATGGGCGGCAGGTCTTCACCCGGGTCGCGCCAGACGTAGTTTTCGCCGCGACGGCCGTTGTCCATCAGTTCCGGCGCTTCATAGAGCACGTATTCCTGACCGCCACGTACCACGCGGGTCCGCTGCACGATTTCGCCGTAGCGGTTGCGGATGGTCACCACCCGGGTACCGTCATCGCGGACGATGACTTCACGGTAGCGATCGTCGCTGAGGCGGTCATATTCCGGCTGGCGGCCGTCGCGGTCGTAGAAGCGGCGGCTGTCGTCGTGGCGGACGACCGGCTGGTTGTCGATCGAGATGATGACGCGACCGTCATCACGCCCACCGGGACGCCGGGCCGGTCCGTCGAATTCCCAACCCTGGGGACGTTCGAAGTCCGGACGGCGATCCAGGCGTTCGCCACGCGCTTCGTTCAGCTCGCGGAACTGGGCACGCTGCTCGCGCGACATGCGGGTGCTCTGCTGGGCGTCGGCGTCGGTGCGCGGCGGCGGTCCGAGGGGACGGTCGTCGGCCTGCTGCTGGGGCCGCGGACGGCGCGGGCGATCGCTGTCGCCGGGCTGCTTGTCGCTGTCGAATACGGCGGCACCGTTTTCAACCGGCAGGGTCTGCTGTTCGCCGCGGCGCGCCGAATTCGGGTCGCGGGCGAGCTCACGGGCACGATCCACCTGCTGCGGGGTGGTCGCGACGGCCGGCTGACCGGGCTGCTGATCAGGAGCCGGTCGCGGCTGGCCTGCCTGGTCGCGCGGCGGGCGGCCGTCGAGCGGCGGCTGACCATCGGGGAGCGGCTGGCCGTCCGCACCGAGGCGGCGGGGACGCTCGCCCTGGGGCTGGCCCTGCTCGGTTCTGTTGTCGCCGGGACGTACGTCGCCGGGCTGCTGAGCGTTCGGGTCGCGGGCCGGACGGGGCGGACGAGCCTGACCGTCGGGAGCAACGGGGCGCGTGGCGTCGGGAGCTGGCTGACGCGTGGCGTCGGGAGCTGCCGGACGGGCGGCGTCGGGGGCGGCATTGTCTGCCGGTGCGGGTGTGCCGGGCGTCGCAGCGCGGGCCGGACGCTCGGGCGTCGCATCCGGGGCGGCCGGGCGATCCTTGCCGGGCTTCGGCGGCTGTGGCTTTTCGCCAGGCGTTGCCTGATCCGGGGTTGCTGCATTGCGGGGCGGCTGCTTGCCATTGTCCGCGGGACGCGGCTCGCGGGCCGCAGGCTCCTGCGCATCCGGGGCCGGCTTCGGCTTGCGGTCACGCGGCAAGGGCTCGCGGTCACTGTTGTTCTGCTGCGGGCGGGCGGCCGGGGCTTCCGGCTGCTGATCGGCCGGCTGTGCGCGGCGCGGCGTTGCGGGCTGCGTTTCGGCATCTCCGGCACGCGGACGCTGCGGCTTCTGGTCGGGCGCATCGGCACCCTTGTCGGCCTTCGGCGGACGCGCCGGGCGGTCACGCTGGTCGGACGCCGTCGGCGGCTGGCCCTGCGGCTTTTCCTGACCCTGGTCCTGGCCCTTCTGGCGCTTCGGCTTCAGCGGCGGCTCCTCGCCCTGGCCGTCATCGGGAGCTGCCTGGGCCAGGATGACCGGCCGGGCACCCTGCGTGGCGGCTACGTCACTGCTCGAGTAATGGGGGGTGGCAGCCGGCATGGCGGCGGCCGGCTGCATCAGCAGCGGCAGCGAAACCAACGGCGCCGCCACGCTGGCGAACAGTCTTGATTTGATGGACATCGATAGATTCCTTTTCTCGGGTACCGTCCCTAGACGCGCGTCCCTTCGTTGGGCCTTTTGAGCCGGACTTGCGCGGCACTGGAATGCTCTCCAGTGATTTTGGTTCCACCCGAAGCTAGTCCGCGCGGCTGAACCGAGCATGAATACCGCCCCTCCAAGCCGAGCCGGCGGGTCGCCACGCAAAGCCGGTTGCATTTTGGCCGGAGCGGTATTTATAAAGATCACGCCAGGGAGTGGTCCGCGCATGCGGATGCCCTTGCACCCTTGCGTCAAGAGACAACAAGACGGCGCAGGGTCGGCCAACAGAGAGGATCATCATGAACATCTCCACCCGTTTCTTTGCCGCGGCCTCCGTTGCGGCGCTTTCGCTGTTTGCCGGCTCCGCCCTGGCGCAGGAAAAGCTGGTTATCGGCACCGAGGGTGCCTATCCGCCCTTCAACAGTCTTGAAGCCAACGGCGACCTGACCGGCTTCGACATCGATATCGCCAAGGCTCTGTGCACCCAGATGAAGGTGACCTGCACCTTCGTCACCAATGACTGGGACGGCATCATTCCGGCCCTGCAGGCCAAGAAGTTCGACGCCATCATCGCGTCGATGTCGATCACACCGGAACGCAAGGAGCAGGTCGCCTTCTCCAAGAAGTACTACAACACTCCCCCGGCGATCGCCGTGCCGAAGGATTCGACGATCAAGGATGCCAGCCCGGAATCGCTGAAGGGCAAGACGCTCGGCGCGCAGGGCTCGACGACGCATTCGAACTACGTCGAAAAGCACATGCCCGATTCCGAGGTAAAGCTTTACCCGACCGCCGACGAATACAAGCTTGACGTGTCCAACGGCCGTATCGACGGCGTCGTCGACGACATCGTCGTGCTGTCCCAGTGGGTCAAGTCCGATGCCGGCAAGTGCTGCAAGATCCTGAGCGCGCTGCCGATCGATCCGGTCATCAACGGCGAAGGCGCCGGCATCGCGGTGCGCAAGAACGAGACGGCACTTGCCGACAAGTTCACCGCCGCCATTGCCGCCATCCGTGCGGACGGTACCTACAAGAAAATCCAGGACAAATACTTCGACTTCGACGTCTACGGCGACAAGTAACAACTTCTGACGCATGCCGTTCGGCGGGAGGCTTGCCCTTCCGCCGAATTTCTTTTTAATGGCTGCAAAGATCGCAAGGCAGAAGCGGCGCCTTTGAAGCTGCAGGGGAATACAATCATATGGGCGGATCCCTTTCCGCACTTCTGGACGGCCTCGATCCGCTGTGCGGTCCGCTGGGCCTCTTCCGGCTTTTTGGTCCGAATTCCCTGATGGCCTGCGGCGACGCCGGCTGGGGCGACGAGATCGCCTTCGGCGTCAAGGTGACGATTTCGCTGGCGCTGGCAACCGTGCCCGTCGGGCTGGCGCTCGGTTTCCTGATCGCCCTTGCAGCCCAGTCGGAGGATCGCCTGCTGCGGCTTGCCGCCGGGATCTACACCACTATCTTCCGCGGCCTGCCCGAACTTCTGACCCTCTTCATCGTCTATTACGGCGCGCAGATTCTGCTGCAGTCGGTCCTGTCGTCGTTCGGCGTCGAGGAACGCGTCGAGATCAACGCCTTCTTCGCCGGCATGGTGGCGCTTGCCGTGGTGTTTTCGTCCTATTCCTCCGAAGTGCTGCTGTCGGCTTTCAGGGCAATCCCGCGCGGCCAGTACGAGGCCGGCGATGCGCTCGGCCTTCGACGCCACCGCACGATGCGGCTGATCGTGCTGCCGCAGCTCATCCGCATCGCCCTGCCCGGCCTGACCAACCTGTGGCTCATCCTGCTCAAGGACACGTCCTACGTGTCGGTGGTCGGACTTGCCGACATCGTGCGCCAGACGGGGATTGCCGCCCGGGTGAGCAAGGAAGCCTTCTTCTTCTATTTCATCGCCTGCATGCTGTATCTCGTGCTTGCGATGATCTCGTCCTTTGGCCTCGGCTTCGTGGAACGCTGGGCGAAGCGATCGGGGGTCAGCCGGTGAGCGTCATCAGCGAACTCATTGCGCCGCGGCCGGCGCCTCCCGCGCCGCGGCTGCGCATCACGGCAGCCCGGATTGCCGGCATCGTCGTCCTGATCCTCTGGGCGCTGCTCGCCCTCGGCCTGGTGATGACCGTGATCAACGGCTGGAACCAGGAGAAATTCCTGCGCTACGGCCCGCGCTACCTGCACGGGCTGTGGGTCACCATATCGCTCGTCGGTCTCTCCGTCGTGCTCGGGGCGCTCCTCTCGCTGCCGATCGCCTTTGCGCGCATGTCGCAGAACCGGCTGCTCAACGGGCTTGCCTATGGCTATGTCTACGTGTTCCGCAGCACGCCGCTGCTCGCCCAGCTGTTTCTGATCTATTACGGGCTCGGCAGCTTCAAGCCGCAGCTCGAATCCGTCGGTCTCTGGTGGTTCTTCCGCGAAGCCTGGTATTGCGGCCTGTTTTCCTTCGTCCTTAACACGGCTGCCTATCAGGCGGAAATCCTGCGCGGGGCGATCCAGAGCGTTCCCCGAGGCCAGCACGAGGGCGCCGCGGCCCTCGGGCTGTCGGCGCGTGTCGCCTTCCGCAAGATCATCCTGCCGCAGGCCCTCATCGTTGCGCTGCGCCCCTACGGCAACGAACTCGTGCTGATGATGAAGGGCTCGGCCGTCGTCGCCATCGTGACCGTCTACGACCTGATGGGCGAAACCCGCTACGCGTTCTCGCGCACGTTCGACTACCAGACCTACCTCTGGGCGGCCGTCTTCTACCTGCTGATGGTCGAGGGATTGCGGCAGATCTGGGCGGTCCTCGAAAAGCGCCTGACGCGGCATCTGAAGCGCTAGCAGCACTCGCTGCCGAATGCTGCTAACCCTTTGATAACTTTGCATGATTGGCTTCTAATCGGCATTTGTTAATCGCGCGTTAAGCGTGACATGGTCCCATCTGGGAGAGCGCAAAAAGCGCCGGTCCAAGAAAACGGGAACTGCTGATGTCTGAGATGGAACTGATGCTGAGAGGCTACGGCCTCACCACCGCGCAGATCTTTTACCGACTGCCCGACCACCCTGCCCTGATCCAGAGCTACGTCTGGCAGAACTACGACCTCGCCCCGGATTTCCCGGAGATGAAGGGCTTCCTGAAGTTCTGGCAGGAGAAGCTGGACGGCCCGCTGCACTCCGTCCGCTACGTCCACCGCAAGCTGATCGCCGCCAACGAATGGCGCTCGGTCAGGGGCGAGATCATCGTCCACTAAAGCAGCGTGGCCGGCCGCGTCCGAAACCGGCGCGCTTTACTGCCGTTTCTGCGCATGGACAAACCGCGTGGATGCGCTTAAAGCCCCGGTAAAACGAGGACCCGGCCATGAAGAAGATCGACGAGGAAGCCCTGGCGGAAGCCTACAATCGCGCACTGGCGTTGGAAAAGGCCGGCGACTATGATGCGGCCGTGAAGGCCTATGAGGATGTGCTCGCCATCGATCCCGAGGATCACGGCGGCGCGGCCGTCCGGATCGCCTCGATGGGTCGCGGCGAAGCGCCGCCCAGGGCGCCGGACGCCTATGTCGAAACCCTGTTCGACCAGCATGCGGAAAGCTTTGAGGAGATCCTCGTCGAGCAGCTCGGCTATGCGGTTCCGGTGCTCGTGCGGCAGCGCCTCCAGGCACTCGAACTCGGCCCGTTCAAGCGCATGCTCGACCTCGGCTGCGGCACCGGGCTGACCGGCGGCGCGCTCCGCGACATGGTGGACGACCTTACCGGCATCGACCTTTCGGAGAACATGATCGAGATCGCCCACGAGAAGGACCTCTACGAGACCATCTACGTGGCCGAGATCGAGGATTTCCTCGACGACAATGAAGACGAGATGTTCGACCTGATCACCGCCACCGACGTGCTGCCCTATCTCGGCGCACTCGAGCCGATCTTCTTCGGGGCGGCCGAGAACCTCGCCGAGGGCGGCATCTTCGTGTTCTCCTCGGAAGCGGTGCCCCCCGGCGACGAGCGGCCCTATACGGTCGGCCCGCACCAGCGCTTCCTTCATTCGGAAAGCTATGTGCGCCAGCGGCTTGCGGATACGGGCTTCGAGGTGGTCGAGATCAGCGAGATCAATGTCCGCATGCAGGACGGCCAGCCGAGCCCCGGCCATCTGGTCATCGCGCGCCGCAAGGGCTAGGTTGCGCATCCGGGAGGAATCGGATGACGGCGCAGCGATACTTCGTGGCTCAGGCCTATAACAATGCCTGGGCCAACCACCGGCTGCTGAAGGCCTGTGGCGAACTGACAGATGCGGACCTGTCCGCACCGCGCACCAGCTTCTTTCCCTCCATCATCCACACGCTCAACCATATCCTGACCGTCGACTGGCTTTATGTCAGCGCGCTGGAAGGGGACTGCATCGGCAAGGCCGCGTTCCAACCCGAAATTCCCTTTCCATCGCTGCCGGACCTCGTGCGCGAACAGAAGGCAGTCGACCGCCGCCTGATCGACCACTGTCGCAGCCTCACCGTCGAGACGCTTGCCGGTGAGGTGCGGATACCGCGGGCGACGCATGTGCAGGTGGAGAGCGCCGACCGGGTGCTGCTGCATCTCTTCCAGCACCAGATCCATCACCGCGGCCAGGTGCATGCCATGCTGTCCGGCACCTTTGCCAAGCCGCCGCAGCTCGACGAATTCTTTGCCGCCGATCCCGCCGAACAGGCTCTTCGAGCCCAGGATTTCGCCGAGCTCGGCTTTTCCGAATCCCTGATCTGGAGTTGACCCTTCCATGCTTTATTTCGTCATCAAGGCCCTGCACGTCCTGTCCGACTTCCTGCTGATCGGTGGCATGCTGATCAACGCCTTCGTCATCGGCATGGTGCCGCCGACGATCCGCGTCGGGGTGATCACCGCGCTGCGCCGGTACGACCGCACCGTTACCACGGCAGCTCTCGCCGGCGCCTGGATCTTCGGGCTCTGGCTCGCCATCGGGTTTGTCGGATTTTCGCAGGGCTGGCTGCATGCCAAGCTGGTGTTCGTGCTGCTGCTGTCGGCGCTCTACGGCATGCAGCAGGCATCGATGCGGCGGATGGAGGCCAACCCGAGGCTCGACCCCTCCGCCTTCGTGCGCGCCGGCATCCCGATCATCCTGATGTCCACCGTGGTGATCGTCTGTCTGGCCGAAATCAAACCCTTCTGAGCGGACATGACGGCCGCACGGCGGTGCGGCCCCTGCCCTCAACGCTCGGGGGCCTCCGTCGGCGGCTCCACATCGGAGGGTGCCGACGGTTCGTCCCTGGGTGTGTCCGCTCCCAGACGCATGGCCTCGGCCGGTGATAAAGGCTCCACCTCGCCTTCGTCTTCCAGCGTCTCCAGCTCCTCGGCCTCGTCGCTGCGCTCCACCCGGTAATGCACCTGGTCGAGGCTCTGCAGCATGCCGTAGGCGATCTCGCGCTCGCCCATGATGGTCCGGTCGGCCCCGAGCTTGTCGAGATGTTCGATCTCGGCATCCGTATTGGCGCGGCACAGCACCAGCAACGCCGGGTTGACCTGGTGGGCCTGCACCACGACGTTGCCGGCCTCGAAGGCATTCGGGATCGCGACCACCAGGCTCTTCGCCTTGCCAAGGTTGGCCAGTTGCAGGACGCGCGGCGAGGCCGCATTGCCGACGATCACCTCGATGCCCTGCTTCATGAGTTCCTCGACGCGCTTTTCCGAATCCTCGATGACGAGGAAGGGAATGCCGGAGGATTTCAGATTGGCAACGACGATGCTGCCGACGCGGCCATAGCCGGCCACGACCGCATGGTCGGTCAGGTGGCTGGTCGCAAGTTCGCCCTCGGCACCCGCCGTGGTCAGCACCGGCTCGGAGTTCTTCGGCGTCGCGGTTTCCTGTCCGTGCACCGCCTCGTCGGCGTGGGCGCCGGCGACATGGGCGATCTCCGCCTCGCCACCGCCGGCCGGCGCCCGGATCAGCCGGGCCTCCAGGCGCGGCGCGAGCTTGTCGGTGAGGTAGAACATGATCGGGTTGAGCATGATCGAGATGATCGCACCGGCGAGGATCAGGTCGCGCCCCTCCTCTGGGAGCAGCTTTAGCCCCACCCCGAGCTCCGCCAGGATGAACGAAAATTCGCCGATCTGCGCCAGGCTGGCGGAAATCGTCAGGGCGGTCGGGATCGTCATGCGGAATAGCAGCACGATCACGAAGGCGGCGAAAGACTTTCCGATCACGATGATGAAGACGGTGGCGAAAAGCGGCAGCGGATTGGACAGGATGATGTTCGGATCGAAGAGCATGCCGACCGAGACGAAGAACAGCACCGCAAATGCATCGCGCAGCGGCAGGCTTTCCTGGGCGGCGCGGTGCGACAGTTCGCTTTCCGAAAGGATCATGCCGGCGAAGAAGGCACCCAGCGCCAGCGACACGCCGAACAGCTTGGCGGCGCCGAAAGCGACGCCGAGCGCGATCGCCAGGACGCCGAGCCGGAACAGTTCGCGCGAGCCGCTATGGGCGATGCGGTGCAGGATCCAGGGAATGACGCGACGCCCGACGACGAGCATCAGGCCGAGAAAGGCCGCGACCTTCAGGAGGGTAATGGCAATGATGCCGACAATGCCGAGCTCGATGTTCAAAAGCTGGGCGACCGCGACGGCCAGCGGATCGGGGTGGGACGCCTCGCCGCCCATGCTGGCCAGCGCCGGGATCAGCACCAGCGCCAGGACCATGGCGAGGTCCTCGACGATCAGCCAGCCGACGGCGATCTTGCCGCGCACCGTCTCGACCAGCCGCCGCTCCTGCAGCGCCTTGAGAAGCACCACGGTGGAGGCGACCGAGAGGGCGAGGCCGAACACCATGCCGCCGCCGAGCGACCATCCCATCAGCCAGGACAAGCCCCAGCCGAGCAGCGTCGCAAAGCCGATCTGGACGATCGCGCCCGGCACGGCGACGCCGCGCACGGACAACAGATCCTTCAGCGAGAAATGCAGGCCGACCCCGAACATCAGCAGGATGACGCCGATCTCGGCAAGCTCCGGGGCGAGGTTCTGGTCCGCCACGAAGCCCGGCGTATGGGGACCGACGAGAATGCCGGCAAACAGGTAGCCCACCAGCGGCGGCATCTTGAACCGATGCGCGATGGCCCCGAAGATGAACGCCAGCACGAGGCCGCCTACGATGGTTGAGATCAACGGCGTATCGTGCGGCATCCGCATTCCCTTCTAGAACGGCCGAAACCTGACATATATGATGGATGTCGCCCAATATGGGCACTCCAGCATACGGGGTCAAGACGCCCGCTCCAGTTCGGCGCCGGTCTTTACGTCATTCGGGACCAAGCGCCTGTCGAGGGATTGGAGAGGCTAATTGACGCCAAACGGCGCCTATCAGTCGCCGCCGAGGATCGATGCCAGGATGCTGCCCTCGATCCGGGCGAGGTCCGGATCGCCGTGGCGCCGCGGATGCGTCTGTGGAACCGCCAGATCGAGCTTGATGCGCCCGTCCTCGAGCACGATCACCCGGTCGGCGAGATGCACGGCCTCCGCCACGTCATGGGTGACGAGCACCGCCGTCGCGCCCAGTTCGCGCCGCACGCGGCCGAGCAGCGTCTGCATGGTGATGCGGGTCAGCGCGTCGAGCGCTCCGAGCGGTTCATCGAGCGCAAGCAGGCCGGGACGGCTGACCAGCGCACGGGCGAGCGCCACGCGCTGCCTTTGCCCGCCCGACAGCCGCGACGGCCATTCGCGGGCCTTTTCCGCCAGCTGAACGTCGGCAAGGGCCTCCTGCGCGCGGCTGCGCGCTTCGGCCTTGAGCGTGCCCGGCCCCAGCCCGACCGCGACATTGTCGGCGACGTCGAACCAGGGAAGCAGCCGGGGCTCCTGGAAGACGATACGGGCGTTGCCGGCGGCCGGCCGTCCCTGCGCATCGAGGAACTCAACCCGTCCTTCCGTCGGCTGGTCGAGCCCGGTCAAAAGCCGCAGCAGCGTGCTTTTGCCGCAGCCGCTCTTGCCGACGATGGCGAGGAATTGTCCGGCCTCGAGATCGAGGTCGATGCCGCGCAGCACACGGTTGTCGCCAAAGCGTTTGTCCACCTTGCGGAGCCTCAGCGCAACCGCCCCGGGCGGCGTTTCGAGGTTGCGGCCCGCAGCGTCGCGGTGGCTTTCGGGCGCCGCGACGAAGGCGAGCGGATGCTGGTAGGGAGCAGCGACCATCGTCATTATCCTCTCAGCGCTGATAGACGGGGTTCCAGGCAAGGGCGTGCCGTTCCAGCGCGCGGGCGAGCACGTCGGCGAGTTTGCCGAGGGCCGCATAGATGAGCAAAGCGAGCACGACGACATCGGTCATCATGAACTCGCGGGCGTTGTTGGCCATGTGGCCGATGCCGGACGAGGCAGCGATCGATTCAGAGACGATCAGCGTCAGCCACATGATGCCGAGGCCGTACCGGAGACCCACGAAGATCGATGGCAGCGCGCCCGGAAAGATGATTTTGCGGAACAGGGTCCAGCCGCTCATGCCGTAGATGCGGCCCATCTCCAGCAGGTCGCGGTCGACGTTGCGCACGCCGTGATAGGTGTTGAGGTAGATGGGGAAGAGAACGCCGAGCGAGGTCAGGAAGAGCTTCGCCTCCTCGCCGATGCCGAACCAGAGGATGACGAGCGGGATCAGCGCGAGATGCGGCACGGTGCGCAGCATCTGCAGCGTCGTGTCCGTCAGTTGCTCCGACAGGCGCGAGACGCCATTGGCGAGCCCCAGCAGAAATCCGATCGAGCCGCCGACCAGAAGGCCCGCGATGGCCCGGGCGCCGCTGACGGCGATGTCGTTGGCAAGAGCGCCCGAGGACGCCGTCTCCCATAACGCGAGGAGGACCGCTCCAGGAGACGGCATGATCCGGTCCGAGATCCAGCCCGAGACGGAGCCGATCTGCCAGACCAGAAGGAGAAGCGCCGGCAGCAGATAGGGCAACAGCACCTCCCGCGACAGGAACGGCAGGCGCAGGGGTTGCCGCTGCGGGGTAGCCTTGCGGGCGTGCGTCAAAGTTTCGACCAACGTCATGTGCAGCTCCTTGATTGAATGGAGGCGTTGCTTGAATGGAGGCGTTCCAGGACGGCCCGCCCCCGATGGCGCGGGCCCGGTCGGCTCAGGAGGCCGCGACCGCCCTCACCGTCTCATGCCCTCCGCCGGCAAAGACGGTCGGACCGCCGAACTCGCTGCCGAAGCTGACGCGCTGTTCCGGCCGGCTGATTCCGAGGTGCGGGAAGAGCAGCTCGGCGACCCGGTAGGCCTCTTCCAGGTGCGGATAGCCCGAGCCGATCACCGTTTCGATCCCGAGCGCCTGGTACTCCCGAAGCCTCGCGGCAACCGTCTTCGGAGACCCGACCAGCGCCGTTCCCGCACCGGAGCGGACAAGACCGATGCCGGCCCACAGGTTCGGCGAGACTTCCAGCCGGTCGCGACGCCCACCGTGCAGGGCTGCCATCCGCCTCTGCCCGACGGAATCGGAATTTTGGGCGAAGTTCGCCTGCGCCTTGGCGATTGTCTCGTCGTCCAGCTTGGAGATCAGCCGGTCGGCGGCCTCCCAGGCTTCCTCGTCCGTCTCGCGCACGATGAAATGCAGGCGGATGCCGAAGCTCACCTCCCTGCCCCTGGCGTCGGCGGCGGCGCGAACCGCCTTGATCTTCTGCTCCACCTGTTCGGGCGGCTCGCCCCAGGTCAGATACTTGTCGGCCCGGCCAGCGAAGAAATCGATGCCGGCGTCCGAGGAACCGCCGAAATAGAGCGGCGGGCGCGGCTGCTGGATGGTGGGAAAGCCGAGGCGGGCGTCCTTTGCCTTGATGTGCTTGCCGTCGAGATCGGCATGCCCGGTGGTGACGAGATCTTCCCAGACCTTGAAGAATTCGTCCGCATGGTCGTAGCGTTCGTCATGCTCCAGAAAAATGCCGTCGCCGGCCAGTTCCTTGGGATTGCCGCCAACGACGATGTTGAGAAGAAGCCGGCCCTCCGACACCCGGTCGAGAGCGGCGGCAAGCCGCGCGTAATAGGCGGGCGACGCGGTGCCGGGGCGGATCGCGACGAGGAATTTCAGCCTCTCGGTAAAGGGTGCGAGCGCTGCGGCCGTGACGAAGGATTCCTCGCAGGAAACGCCGGTCGGCAGCAGCACGCCGGAATAGCCCAGCCGGTCGACGGCCTGGGCGATCTCGCGCAGATAGCGGTGGTCGGGCGCACGGTTGAGCTCGGCCCCGCCGAGATAGCTGCCGTCGCCGGCGGTCGGTATGAACCACAGGAAGTCGATCGGATCGGATGTCTTGGTCATGGTCAAAACCTTTCCTTGAAATGGCGATACAGCGGTCAGCTCTGCTTGGGACGCCAGACGATGTCGGCGATGGCAAGCTTTCGCGGAATGATCTTCAGGTCGTAGAACTCGTCCGCGAGCGCCTGCTGGTAGGCGACTGCCTCATCGGGGAGCGTCGAGACGGCGCCGAGATCGGCCTTGTTGCGGGCCAGCACCTTGCGTGTAATCTCCAGCGGCACGCCGGTGATCGAGGCGATATCCTTTGTCGTCTGCTCGAGATCGGCCTGGGCGGCGGTGCCGACGGTCTTCAGCTCGTCGATGATCTCGACGATCAGGTCGCTATTGGCGCCGGTGAAGTCGCCATTGGCGAGGAAGTAGCTCCAGGCCGGCACGATGCCGTCGGCGGTGACGAGCACCCGCGTCTGCGGATCGTTTTCGGCGATGGCGGTGTAAGGATCCCAGATCGACCACGCATCGATCGAGCCGTTCTTGAAGGCTGCAGCGGCATCCGGCGGCGCAAGGTCCACCTGGGTGACATCGTCCGGCTTCAGGCCGCCCTTTCGCAAAATCTTGACCGCGACGTTGTGCGCGCTCGAGCCGCGCTTGAAGGCCAGCTTCTTGCCCTTGAGGTCGGCGATCTCCCTGATCGGCGAATCCTTGTGCACCAGAATGGCCGAGCCCTCGGAGCTGCCGCGATAGGTGCCGACGTAAAGAAGGTTGCCGCGGGCGGCCTGCGCGAACAGCGGCGGAACGTCGCCGGTCGGACCGAAGTCGAGCGCGCCGGCGCCGAGTGCTTCCAGAAGCGGCGGACCAGAGGTGAATTCGGACCAGCTGATCTTGATTCCCCGGTCGGCGAAGCGCTTTTCGAGCGCGCCCTGGCTCTTGGCAAGCGCCAGAACGCCGTTCTTTTGCCAGCCGATCCGCAATTCGGTGGCGGCGGCCCGCGCCCTTCGCGTGCCCGGCAGAACAGCCGCGGCCGCAACAGCTCCGATCAGTCCCAATGCTTGTCTGCGTGTCGCCATGGAAGCACCCTCCTTGTTTGCCGGCCCTGTGTTTCAGCGCCGCTGCGTTCGATAGGGCCAATGCTTCCATAGTCTAGCGAAACGGTCGACATTCGATTGTTCCAAAGTTCTGCGACAAAATGAGATGGGATTTCCTCCAAAAGCCGATCTGGGAATGAAAACCTCCTGGCAGACGAAATACCCCGGTTCGAAGGATAAAATTTTTGCGCCTGCGGCGCTTCCCGTTGACCCTGCTTTGTTCTAGTTCTGAGGCATTGCAAATTCTGGAGGTCGGCATGGCGAAGGTGGCATTCATCGGTCTGGGTGTAATGGGGTTCCCGATGGCAGGGCATCTCAAGCAGAAGGGTGGCCACGATGTCACCGTCTACAATCGCACCGCCGCAAAGGCCGACGAATGGGTGGCGAAGTTCGGTGGCCGGAAGGCCGACAGCCCGGCCGAAGCCGCCCGCGACGCCGATTTCGTGTTTACCTGCGTCGGCAATGACGACGATCTGCGTTCGGTGACGCTCGGAGAAACCGGCGTGTTTGCCGGCATGAGGGGCGGTGCCGTCCTGATCGACAATACGACGGCGAGCGCCGAGGTTGCCCGCGAGCTCGAGGCAGCGGCGAAAGAAAAGGGCATCGGCTTCATCGACGCACCCGTGTCCGGCGGACAGGCGGGCGCAGAAAACGGCGTCCTCACCGTCATGTGCGGCGGCGACGAGGCCACCTACGACAAGGCCCGCCCCGTGATCGATGCCTATGCGCGCATGGTCGGCCTGATGGGTCCGGCGGGCTCGGGCCAGCTTACCAAGATGATGAACCAGATCTGCATCGCCGGCGTGGTCCAGGGTCTCGCCGAGGCCGTTCACTTCGGCAAGCAGGCAGGCCTCGACATCGAGAAGGTGATCGAGGTGATCTCCAAGGGCGCCGCCGGCTCGTGGCAGATGGAAAACCGCTACAAGACGATGAATGCCGGCAAGTACGATTTCGGTTTTGCCGTCGACTGGATGCGCAAGGACCTCGGTATCGTTCTGACCGAGGCCCGCCGCAACGGCGCACGGCTTCCCGTGACGTCGCTGGTCGACCAGTTCTACGGCGACGTCCAGCAGATGGGCGGCAATCGCTGGGACACGTCCTCATTGCTGGCACGGCTCGACAAGAAGAAGCCGTGACTTAGGCTGCAGCCGCGCGGCGCTGTCGCCGGGCGGCTCAGTCCTCGCCGGACTTCTGGTTGTCGATCATCATGTAGTCGAGCGGCAGCTGGGTCGTGTACTTGATCTGCTCCATGGCGAAGACCGAAGACACGTCGCGGATCTCGATCTTCGCGATCAGCCGCTTGTAGAAGGCGTCATAGGCGCCGATGTCGGGCACCACGACGCGCAGCAGGTAATCCACGTCGCCGCTCATGCGGTAGAATTCCACGACTTCGGGAAATTCCACCACCACTTCGGAGAATCGCTTCAGCCACTCGATCGAGTGCGTGGCGGTGCGAATCGAAACGAACACGGTCACCTTGGTGTTGACCTTGACCGGGTCGAGAAGTGCGACGCGCCGGCGAATAACGCCGTCTTCCTCCATCTTCTGGATGCGCCGCCAGCAGGGTGTGGTCGAAAGCCCGACCTTCTTGGCGAGATCGGCAACGGCGAGAGTTGAATCCTCTTGCAGAATGCGCAGAATTTTGCGGTCAAGCCGGTCCATTATAAGCCCTTTCGAAATCATTTTTCGTTATACACTGATTTGGCCGGCTTAAACCGAATTTCGTTTCAGAGAATGCGACTATCCACATCCTGTCGAAGCGTCGGCAGCAGTTCTTGCGTAAACCACGGATTCTTCTTGAGCCAGCCGCTGTTGCGCCAGCTGGGATGCGGCAAGGGCAGGATTCGCGGCCCCTGATTGGCGAAATAATAGTCCCTCCAGTGCGCCACGGTTTCCGTCATCGACGCTTTGCGGCGCGGCCCTAGGTGCCAGCGTTGGGCGTATTGCCCGATCGCCAGCACGAGCTCGACCTGCGGCATGCTGGCCATTGCCCGTCTGCGCCAGAGCGGCGCGCATTCCGGTCGCGGCGGCAGATCGCTGCCTTTGGCGTCGTAGCCCGGAAAGCAGAAACCCATGGGCACGATGGCGAAGCAATCCCGGTCGTAGAACGTCTCACGACTGACGCCCAGCCACTCACGCAGCCGGTTGCCGGATGTGTCGTCGAAGGGCAAGCCGCTGGCATGGACCCGCAGCCCCGGCGCCTGCCCGGCAATCAGGACGCGTGCCCTCGACGACAGGACGGCGACCGGCCGCGGCTCGTGAGGAAGCGGACCGAGGGCCGCCGCGTACGGTCCATCGCGGCAGACGCGGCAGGTGGCGATCGCAGCCCGCAAGGCGTCCAGATCGGGCGCGTCGTCCGCCGTCACGGTCCGACCCCACCGAAACGGCTTGCGAGCCAGTTCCAGGCTTCGTCGAGGGGACTGTTCTGCGCCCTTGCGCCGTGCACGCTGCGCCAGTCGCGCGGCCTGTCGAACGCGCCTGCCCAGATGCCGCGACGCGCCTGGCGGGCCTTCGCCTCGTCGCGCGCATAGTCGCCGAACGCGACCGCGAACCCATCGGCCACGAGCTGCCGGTTGATGCTGCCTTGCTTGCCGAGACAATCGACCAGGAGGCGGTGATAGCGGTCGCGGGCCCGGCCGCTGCAGGTGACGTCCATGCCGCCGACACGTGCCGCCAGCGCCGCGCGGGCCGCCGTCCCGCAGTCCCAGGCGCCACCTTCGGCGGTCGTGCAGGTCTGGGCGAGCTCCGGCGCGTCGATGCCCGCCAGGCGCAACCTGTCGCCGCCCGCAGACAGCGTGTCGCCATCGATCACCTGAAAGGGTCCCGACACCGCCTCCTTTTCATCTTCATCGCCATCGAGACGCAACGCGACCAGCAACAGCAGGCCGAGCAGCGCCGCGGCCAGCGCGGCATCGCGCAGGGTCAACAGGTGTCTGGTCACAATCTCGCCCCACTGGACAACGGAGCCTTCACGGAAATGGAAAACAAATCCTTTCTCGGCAGCATCTTCTTAAGATTTGGAAACTAGTCTCACAAGCTCACGGATCATAGTAAGCAAGCCATGAGTAGCGGCGTCAGTACCTCGACCGACAAGAACATCGTTGATCGATCGCGCAGCCATCGCAACAAGGCTGTGTCGAAGGCGGTCCGCGCCACGCGTGAGCGCCTGCAATCCAGCGCCAACGGCAGTCACGTCTTCGACCGCGACATGCTGGGCATGCATATCAACACCACCCTGCAGGGCGCGGCGATCATGCCGCTGGTGGTTGCGCTCGTCACCCTGATCGGCATCTACGTCAATCCCGATGCGCATGTGTTCGGCTGGGCGCTGGTGATGCTGTGCCTGCACGGGGTCAACGTCACGCTCGCCCGGCGGGCGTCGCGCCGCGATATCAGCGCGGCGGATACGGCCAAATGGCGCTACCGGTTCCTCGGCGCTCAGGTGTTGATCGGCTTCGGCTGGGCGCTGTTTGCGTTGCAGAGCTGCCCGACCTGCACCGGCGACGGCTTCTATTTCTACAAGGGCGCGGTGCTGCTGTTCGGCGTCTCGGTTACCGCCATGGGCAGCTTCATGCTGCGGCAGGGCCTTTTGTTCGGCTTCCTGCCGACGGTCGGGGCGCTGCTGATGACCGCCGTGCTGTCGCGGCACGTGCTCGATATCGGCCTGACTGCCATGGCGGCAACGGCGCTCGTGTTCTTCCACTACATCGCCGACCGGCTGTACCGCTCCAACCTCACCCTGATGTCGTACCAGTCCGAAAAGGACGATCTGATCGCCGAGCTCGAGGTGGCCAATTCGATGTCGGACGAGGCGCGCCGGCGGGCGGAAGAGGCGAACCTCGCGAAATCGCGGTTCCTCGCCTCGATGTCGCACGAGCTGCGCACGCCGCTCAATGCGATCCTCGGCTTTTCGGAGGTGATGAGCTCGGAAGTGCTCGGCCCCCTCGCCAACCCGACCTACCGGGAATATTCCGGCGACATCCACCGGTCGGGACAGCATCTGCTCAACCTCATCAACGAGATCCTTGACCTGTCGCGGATCGAGGCCGGGCGCTACGATCTCGCGGAAGAATCGCTGTCGCTGCTAGAGGTCGCCGAGGACTGCATCGGCATGGTGCAGCTTCGCGCCCGGGCAAAGAAGATCACCATCCAGTCGCAGTTCGAACCGCAGCTGCCGCCGGTCTGGGCCGACGAAAAGTCGATCCGGCAGGTGATGCTGAACCTGTTGTCGAATGCCGTCAAATTCACGCCCCAGGGCGGCGAGATCACCGTCAAGGTCGGCTGGACGGCCGGCGGCGGGCAATATCTCGCCATCAAGGACAACGGACCGGGCATTCCCGAGGACGAGATCCCGGTGGTGCTGTCCGCCTTCGGCCAGGGCTCGATCGCCATCAAGAGCGCCGAGCAGGGCACCGGGCTCGGTCTTCCGATCGTGCAGGCCATCCTTGCCAAGCACGATGGCCAGTTCATCCTGCGCTCGAAGCTTCGGGAAGGCACGGAGGCGATCGCCATCCTGCCCGCCACCCGCGTGCTGCAGAGCGTGCCGGCCGTCGCCGAGGCAACCGCCATCGACCGCCGCCGCCGCAGCTTTGCGTGAGGCAAGGCCCTCTCGCGCCGCGTCTTCGGGCGCATGATCGCCCCAAGACCAAACTCCTGGACATTGCCATCGAGGCCGCCAAGGACCTGCCCGCCGAAATGCAGGACGAGGTCGCCGGCATTCTTCTGAGCTTCATGGGCGCGGATTAAAGCGAGGTCTACCAGTGACCTTGGACGCGTCGAATCACCCCCACAGCGCCGTCACCACCACATAGGCTGCGAACACCGCGTTGGCGCCGAGCAGGCAGAAGACCGCGAACGAGCCGAGATCCTTGGCGTGGCGGCCGACACGGGAAATTTCCGGCGAGATGCGGTCGACCAGTTCCTCGATCGCGGTGTTCAAGGCCTCGACGGCAAACAGAACCAGCATCAGGACGAGGAAGACGAGGTAGTCGCCGATGCCGGCGCCGACCAGGGCAAACAGGACCAGCCCGGCGGCAAAGGCAATCACCTCGTGGCGGAAGGCTTCCTCGTGCCACAGGCGCATCAGCCCCTGCCCCGAATAGCGCGTCGCGGCCAAGATCCGGCGAATGCCGCTCGCCTTGTTCGGCGCATCGACGGGCGGGGTGTCCTGCATGGCTCAGTGGCTCTTGTTGCTGACGCCGGCCTGCTCGAAGGTCGCCATGCCGGAATGGCAGGCGGCGGCCGACTTGACGATGCCGGCGGCCAGTGCCGCGCCGGTGCCTTCGCCGAGACGCATGCCAAGCGCCAGAAGCGGCGTCTTGCCGAGCATGTCGATCGCCTTCATGTGACCCGGCTCGCCCGAGACATGGCCGATCAGGCAGTGGTCGAGCGCCGTCGGATTGGCGGCCTTGAGGATGGCGGCAGCGGCCGTCACCACATAGCCATCGAGCAGGACCGGGATCTTTTCCATGCGCGCGGCAAGGATCGCGCCACAGATGGCAGCGATCTCGCGGCCACCAAGGCGACGCAGGATTTCCAGCGGATCGTGCAGATGGTTGCGGTGGAACTCGACCGCCTGCTTGACGACGGCGACCTTGCGCGCCAGCAGGTCGCCATGCGAGCCGGTGCCGGGGCCGACCCAGTCTTCCGCCTCGCCGCCATAGAGCGCGAGGTTGATGGCAGCGGCAATCGTGGTGTTGCCGATGCCCATCTCGCCGATGCACAGGAGATCGGTGCCGCCGGCGATCGCCTCCATGCCGAAGGCCATCGTCGCGGCGCAATCACGCTCCGAGAGCGCCGCTTCCGTGGCGATATCGCCGGTCGGGTAATCCAGCGCCAGGTCGAAGATCTTCAGGCCGAGATCGTGGGTGACGCAGATCTGGTTGATCGCCGCCCCGCCGGCTGCGAAATTCTCCACCATCTGCTGGGTGACCGAGGAGGGAAACGGCGTGATGCCATGGCGGGTGACGCCGTGGTTGCCGGCGAAGATGGCCACCAGCGGCCGTGTCACGGCCGGGGCGCGACCGCTCCAGGCCGCCAGCCAGAAGGCGATCTCTTCCAGGCGACCGAGTGCGCCCGGCGGCTTGGTCAGTTGCGCGTCGCGGTCGCGCGCCGCCACCAGCGCATGCGCATCGGGGCCCGGCAGGTTCTGCAGCAGGCTACGGAAATCGTCAAAGGGCAGGCCGCTCACGCTCATGCAGTTTCTCTCGATCTTTGCGCCGGCGCTTGTGTTTCCCGGCAAATCGCGCTTGTCTGCGCCATCTCATAGTCGGGGACGACCGGAGGGACAACTGCCAAACGCGACGCAATTCATCGCCGACCTCGCCCGGTCGGTCGGCTTCCTCAGCCGGCTGCCCGTGCCCGACCGATTTTTCCGTGGCTATGACGGCAGCGTCTCGCGCGCCGTCCAGGCATTTCCCGTGGCCGGTCTGGTGATCGCGCTCGGGCCGGCGCTCCTGCTGTTGCTGCTGTCCTGGTCGCGGGATCCGCTGCTGCCGGCGTTTCTCGCCCTTCTGCTGCAAAGCCTGCTGACCGGCGCGCTGCACGAGGACGGCCTGGCGGACGCTGCCGACGGGCTGGGCGGCGGTCGCGACCGCGACCACGCGCTTGTCATCATGAAGGACAGCCGGATCGGCTCCTACGGGGTCATTGCGCTGGTGCTCTCGTTCGGGTTGCGGGCGACGGCGCTGTCTGCCCTGTCGGTGTTTTCGCCTGTCCTTGCGGCCCTTGCCCTCATGGCGGCCGCAGCGGTCAGCCGCGCCTTCCTGGTGGCGCACTGGCGGGCCCTTGCCTCCGTGCGCGAGGCCGGGGTTGCCGCCGCCGCGGGCCAGCCGGAGCAGGGCGCCGAAAGGCGGGCGCTCTTCATCGGCATCGGTGCCGGGCTGCTTCTGCTTGTGCCCCTTGCGGGGCTGCCGCGCAGCCTCTTGGCGCTCACCTTTGCCGGCCTCGTCGCTTTCGGCTTCACCCGCTTTGTGGACCGGAAGCTCGGCGGCCATACCGGCGATACGATCGGCGCCACGCAGCAACTCAGCGAAATCGCCCTGCTGACGGCTCTTGCGCTGGTGCTCTGAGGCACCGATATTGATCCGATGATCTCGCCCTGCACCCTCGTCTGCTCCATCGACATGACAACCGGCTATTGCTTCGGCTGCGGCCGCACCCGCGACGAGATCGCCGGCTGGATGGATTATACGGACGGGGAACGGCAGGTGGTGATGGACGCCCTGCCCGCCCGGCTCGACACCGTGGAGCGCAAGCCGCGGCGGATCACCCGCCGCCGCCAGCTGGCCGGCAAGAGCGCATGAAGCTCCTCACCATCATCCTGGTCTGCCTCGGCATCGGGCTAGCGCTTCTGATCTTCAACGACAGCAGCGGTCGCACCTTCGGCATGGCAAACGAGGATTTCGGCCGGCTGGTCTACCTCATCCCGATCGCCGCCCTCCTCTCGGCCGGCATCCTGCAGGGACGGCGCGGACCGATCGGACAGGTCGTGCGGCAGTTCGCGATCTGGCTGATCATCATTCTCGGACTGGTCGCCGCCTATCTCTACCGCGACGATGCCCGCAGCTTCGGGGCGCGCATGACGGCCGGGCTGTTGCCCGGCACCGCCGTGGTGGTCACCACCAGCGATGGCTCCAACGAGGTGATCATCCACAAGACCCGCAGCGGCCACTTCCAGACCAATGTCTCGGTGGAAGGAAAAGTGCTGCCGATGCTGGTCGATACGGGTGCGAGCAGCGTCGTGCTGTCCTATGAAGACGCGCGGGCCATCGGCCTCGACCCCACGTCGCTGAGCTACACGGTCAGCGTCATGACCGCCAACGGCGCTGCGATGGCTGCACCCGTCCGCCTCTCCGAGATGGCGATCGGGCCGATCGTGAGGCGCGACGTGCGCGCCATGGTCGCCGAACGGGGAAAGCTCGACGAAAGCCTGCTCGGCATGACTTTCCTGTCGACGCTCGACTATCTGCAGATGCGCACCGACGAGCTCAGGTTGCGGGACTGACGTTCGTCACGAAACCATTCGTCACGAGATCAAAGGCGGCATTGCCGCTTCTGCCTGTCGAAGCGGCAAGCCTCGATCGTCGAGTTCGTCCTTAGCCTTGCTCCCGTCCTTGAGAGCGGGGCTTGTTCGCAGGGCTTGCAGCTTCGGTCTTTATGGTACGTGGTCTTTATGTTCCGCGGCCTCAACGCTGCGGGATCGGAGCATTACTCCGCGGCATCGAGGATCGCGGCGCCGACATCCCGGCTTTTCTGCGGGCCGGACCTGAACCGGCTCGGCGGCTCGCCGATGATGCGCTTGAAGGCACGGCTGAACGAGGCTTCGGCATCATAGCCCAGGCGCTCGGCCGCGGCGGCGACTCGCATGCCGTCCTTCAGCCACAGCCTTGCCTGGTGCATGCGCACCTTGGCGACATAGCGCGCCGGAGTTTCGCCGACCACGCGGGCAAACCGCTCCGCAAATCCCGACCGCGACGCGCCCATCAGCCGTGCGAGCTCGGCGACGGTCCAGTCGCGATCCGGCTCGAGGTGGATGGCGGCGAGCACGCGGCCGACGTCCGGGCTGCGCACCGCGGCGATCCATCCGGAAGTCTCGCCGCAGCCATGTTCGACCCAGGCGCGGATCATCGTCGCCATCAGCACATCGGCCAGCCGCGCCAGGATACCACCGGCGCCGACGCGGTCCATGTCCACCTCGCGCGCCATGGCTTCCAGCAGATGCGGAATGGCCAGCTCGTTGCGGGCCAGGTCGCTGGTCAGCATGATGTCGGGCATCAGCTGCAGCAGCGGATGCAGATTGTCAATGTTGAAGCGCATCGAGGCGGTAAAGGCGAGCGTGCCGCCGCGGACCTTGGCGCATTGGACATCGAAGACGCCTTCGCAGACTTCCTTGCGGCCATAGCGGTCGAAGGGAATGGCATCCGCCTCCGGCGTGCTGGCGATCACATGCGCATCGCCGCGCGGCAGAAGGGCGGCGTCGCCGGCCTTGAGCTCCAGCCATTCGCCCGAGGGCGACTTCAGCCAGGCGGAGCCGCAGGAGATGAAGTGGAACCGTGCCGCCTCCTGGGCCGGAAACAGCGTTCCCCAAGGCTCGGCGAGCCGGCAGCGGCCGTAATCGACCCCGTCGAGACGCAGGCCCCGGAGCATTTCGGTCAGCGGGTCACCCTGGCTAGCAGCGGAAATTTTGGACGAATGGTCAAGCATATCGGATTTCCTAGCATGGAAACGAGGCGACGTCATCTCTAAACATCATGCCAACGTCCAGAGACGGACGCTCCTTCCTCTCCCAAGACAGGATATAATCATGATCGACAACGCTTACGACGAGGCGGAGCCCGGCGAGGCTGCGACAGTGCCGGCCTCCCCTGAAACCGCCCGCTGGCCGGCGGTCGTTTCCCTCACGCTCGGCGTGTTCGGGCTGGTGACGGCGGAGTTCCTGCCGGCGAGCCTGCTCACCCCCATTTCGGCCGATCTCGGCATCAGCTCGGGAACGGCCGGCCAGACCGTCACCGTTACGGCGGTGGTGGCCGCCATTGCCGGCCCCGCCATCGTCATCGGCACCCGCAGCCTCAACCGGCGCTGGACGCTCTACGGCCTGACGGCGCTTCTGATCGTCGCCAGCGCCCTGGCGGCGCTCGCAAACAACCTCACCCTGCTGCTTCTGTCGCGCGTACTGCTCGGCATCGGGCTTGGCGGCTTCTGGGCAATGGCCGGTGCGCTTGCCATGCGGCTGGTGCCGATGGCACAGCTACCGCGCGCCATGGCGATGATCTTCACCGGCGTTTCGGTGGCGACCGTCACCGCCGCACCGCTCGGGGCCTATATCGGCGCCACCTTCGGCTGGCGCGCCGCCTTCGTCCTGTCGGGTATCGTCGGTGTCGTCGCGCTCCTGGCGCAAGCCCTGACCGTGCCGTCGCTTCCGCCGGCCGGCCATGCGGGCCTCGGCACCATGCTCGCCGTGCTGCGCCGACCGAAGATCCGCATCGGCCTGTTCGCGACGCTTCTGGTGGTCGCCGGCCACTTTGCCGGCTTCACCTATATCCGGCCGTATCTGGAAGGCATCCCGCATCTCGACGTGGAGATGATCTCGCTGGTCCTGCTTGCCTACGGCCTCGGCGGCTTCTTCGGCAATATCGCCGGCGGCGTCATCACCAGCCGCAGCGCAACGCTCGGCACCGTATTTGCCGCCGGCGGGATCGCGGCATCGGCCGTCATCCTGGCCCTGCTCGGGACATCCTGGGTCGCATCGGCGACGGCGGTGACGCTGTGGGGCTTTGCCTTCGGCGCCTTCCCGGTCAGCATCCAGAGCTACATCACCCGCGCTGCCCCGGACGAAGCGGAAAGCGCCGGCGCCATGCTGCTGACGACATTCCAGATCGCGATCTCCAGCGGCGCCGTTCTCGGCGGCGTGCTGATCGACCTGCAGGGACCGCTCGGCGTGGTGTCCTTCGTCGCCGTGGCAGCGGCGCTCGGCGCCTCGGTGATGGTGGCGCGCGGCGGCCGCCAGATGGCGCTCAGCGAAGGCTGACCGCTCCGCCTCTACCGGCTGCCGCCTAGCTGCGCAGCCGGTAGCCGGTCTTGAACATCCAGCCGATCACCGACAGGCAGAGCAGCAGGAAGAAGCTGATCATCGCCAGGCTGATCACCGGGTTGACGTCGGCGATCTCGTAGAAGCTCCAGCGGAAACCGCTGACGAGGTAGAGGACCGGGTTGACGTGGCTGACCGCCTGCCAGAAGGGCGGCAGCATGTTGATCGAATAGAAGCTGCCGCCGAGAAAGGTCAGCGGCGGCACGACCAGCATCGGGACGATGTTCAGCTGTTCGAAATTTCGGGCCCAGATGCCGATGATGAAGCCGAACAGGCTGAAGGTCACCGCGGTCAGGACCAGGAAGACGACCATCATGAACGGGTGCGCGATCCTGATCTCGACGAAGAAGGACGCGGTGGCGAGGATGATCAGCCCGATGATCAGACCCTTGCTGGCCGCTGCTCCGACATAGCCGAGCAGGATCTCGGTCATGGCGATCGGCGCCGACAGGATCTCGTAGATCGTGCCGGTGAATTTCGGGAAGTAGATGCCGATCGAGCCGTTGCCGATGCACTGGGTCAGCAGCGTCAGCATGATCAGGCCGGGGGTGATGAAGGCGCCGTAGGAGACTCCCTCGACGGTCTGGATGCGCGAGCCGATCGCCGTGCCGAAGACGATGAAATACAGCGATGTGGTGATCACCGGCGAAATGACACTCTGGAGGATGGTGCGGCGCATGCGCGCCATCTCGAAAGTGTAGATGGATTTGACCGCTTCGACGTTCATGCTTTTTCTCCCACCAGCGCCACGAAGATATCCTCCAGCGAGCTCTGCCGCGTCGACAGGTCCTTGAAGTGGATGTTTTCGAGCGTCAGCGCGTTGAGCAGCGAGGGAACGCTGCCCTGCGCCTCGTCGCCATGATATTCGTGCATCAGTGCGGTGCCGTCGTCCGACAGCACGAGGTTG
Source organism: Hyphomicrobiales bacterium (assembly GCA_900469345.1). Taxonomy (GTDB): domain Bacteria; phylum Pseudomonadota; class Alphaproteobacteria; order Rhizobiales; family Rhizobiaceae; genus Neorhizobium. The sequence goes on from UBWZ01000009.1 coordinate 75,328, forward strand.
AAGCCGGCAAGACCTGGCGGCAGAGCGGCCAGCGGCGCCGACAGCTCGAGGCGCAGCTGCTTGCGGCCGAGCTTCTTCATGAGCGTCTTCTTGTCTTCGAGGAGCAACAGCTCGCCGCCGTTGATGACGCCGACGCGATCGGCGATCTCCTCGGCCTCCTCGATGTAGTGGGTCGTCAGGATGATGGTGACGCCGTTTTCGCGCAGCTTTTCGACGACCTGCCACATCTCGCGGCGCAGGTTGACGTCGACGCCGGCGGTCGGCTCGTCGAGGAACAGCACCTTCGGCTCGTGCGACAATGCCTTTGCGATCAGCACCCGCCGCTTCATGCCGCCCGAAAGCTCGCGGATCATGTTGTCCTTCTTGCTCCACAGCGACAGGTCCTTGAGGACCTTTTCGATCAGCGCCGGGTTCGCCTTGCAGCCGTAGACGCCGCGCGAGAAGCTGACCGTGTTCCAGACCGTCTCGAACTGGTCGGTGGTCAGTTCCTGCGGCACCAGGCCGATCAGGGAGCGGGTCTTGCGGAAATCCCTGACCACGTCGTGGCCGTTGACCATCACCCGGCCGGAGCTCGGGTTGACGATGCCGCAGATGATCGAGATCAGCGTCGTCTTGCCGGCGCCGTTGGGACCGAGAAGCGCGAGGATCTCGCCTTCCTCGATCTGCAGGTCGACGCCTTTCAGCGCCTGAAAGCCGTTGCCGTAGGTCTTGGTGAGTTTTTCAACCGAAACGATGGGTGCCATGAAAATCTTCTGTAGGAGAGGGACCGATTTGCGCCAGCCGCGCCAGATATAGGATAGCGGCCCATCACAGGCATCCCCTGAGAGAAGAATATTGCGTTCGGATTTCCGAACCAATCCGGTCCGACGATCGGCCGCCGGCGGCTGTCATGTTTCCGTGACGTTCATCCGCCATAAGACGGGTCGGCAAGCACCGGTTCCGCCTCGCGCCGCTCACCTTCCCCGGGACCGGGATCGTCGGTTTGGTTTTCGATTTATTGGGTTTGCCGGAAGATATTTTGATCGCTGCGGCGATGCTAGACATTTAGGACGGGCTCGGAAACGATCCGGTCCACCATGCCGGCCTCTGGCCGGCATTTTTTTATCCCCAATGGGCCGGCCTCTCTCGGGCATTTTTTCATCTGTTCGGATGATCGCGGGGTCCCCGCGGCGGCGTCAGTCGCAATAGCGACGGCTGCCCTTTCGCGAGCGCAGGTCGAAGTGGAAGTGGTTCCAGTGCTCCGCATTGCTGCCGGGTCCGAGCACCGTTGAGAAGTACTTGCAGCTGTCGCTGCGCACCGCCTTCAGCAGCCCGCCCTCGCGGAACGAGAACAGGCCCTTCTTGCGCACGTCGATCTCGTGGCCGTTCTTGAGGACGACGGCACCGACGTCGATGGCGTTGCCGCGGGCGTGTTCGGACATCGGGTTGTAGCGCTGCCGGCTGTTGTTCATCCGGCGGCAGGAATAGCCGCCCATCGGCACGATCGTCTTGACGCCGGTCAGATAGCGGTAGCGGGCAGACGGCGCCAGCTCGCCCTTGACCCATTTGGCAAAAGCAAGCGTCGTCTGGCAGTTCAGCGTCACCGCCGGCCGCACGTCGATATTGCCGGACAGGCCGGACAGCTTGACCGGATAGTCGATGCCGCAGCTCGGGCCGCTCGAAATGCGCGGACGATCCTCGAACTCGACGCCCATGCGGCGCAGCTCGGCACGGCAGCTCGCCTCCGACTGCGGCATGACAGTCGGGATGAAGGACTGGTTGGGCGACGTCATCGGGCCGTCGTCGATCGAGGGACCAGCGTCGTCCATCGGGTTGTCGGGCCGCAGCATCGCCACCTGGCGCATGCCGGCCGCCGGCGGACGGGCGCCCGGTCCTGCCGGTCCGGCATTGTTCCAGACCGTGCTGCCGTTCGAGATGTCGCCCCGCAGACTGGAAGACTGCCGCTTCGGGGGCACGATGATACGGTCGTCGGAAACCGGCTGGCGGCGGCCGTTCAGGGCCCGCGGACTGTCGGTGCCGATGCCGTCGACCACCGGCTGGCTGCCGACGCCCTCGGCGATATCGCCCGCCTCCTCTTCCGCAAGACCGGTCACGTCGCTTTCATCCGGCGCAAAGCCGAACTGCTCGTCCATGTTGACGCCCTTTTCCGGGACGCGGGTCAGACGGCCGGGGCCGGCAGCGGATACGGGACGCGCCGCCGACTGGCTGAGGGCCTCGTCGCTGTCGATCATCGGCAGGCGGCCCGCGGGCTGCCTCAGCGCGGTGCGCTGCGGAGCCTGTGCCTGGGGCGCGACGACAGCCGGCGGCACGTCCTGGTCGGGTGCGCGCAGATAGTGCTCGGGTTCGCCTCTGCCGGCAAGGCCGGCATAGGGATCGCTCTCGCCGGGGCCGGGTTGCGGATAGCCGTAGCCGGCAGCGCTGGCCTGCTGCGTCGGCGACTCGCTTTGCGGGTAAACGCCCTCGGACGGCAGGGAACGGCTCGGCCGGATCGCGCTCACGCGGGTGCCGCTGTCGATCGCGGCCGGCGGCACCATGTCGGCGGAAGAACAGGCCGCCAGCATTGTCGAGATCATCAGCAGAGCCACGACCCGCCGAGAAGAGAGAGCATACGCCATACCAGTTGCCATTCTTCTGGTGCCAAAAGGACACAAGCATCTGTTTTAGCCAAATCTGGTAAACGAAGCCTTGCGCGAAAAAGGCCGTTTCATGGTCATTTCGCGCGGAAAGTGCGTGGCTTCGACAGGCGACCGTGCCTGCGGAATGCAATGACCCGCCGACACGATGGCGGCGGGTCCTGATCACCGTCCCTGACCGGGGACTGCCCCGGCTCAGGCGGCGCGGGAGCGTCCAGCGTTTTCCGGCGCACCCAGCCGGAAGGCAGACAGCAGCCTTTGCAGGTGCAGGCTCTGTTCGGCCAGCGTCTGGCTGGCGGCCGTCGTTTCCTCCACCATGGCGGCATTCTGCTGCGTCATCTGGTCCATGTGACCGACGGAGGTATTGATCTCCTGCAGGCCCGCGGACTGCTCCTGCGCCGTGGCGGCGATCGTGTCCACATGCGCGTTGAGACGCTCCACGAAGGCCGCGATCTCGACCAGCGCATCGCCGGTGGAGCGCACCAGCGAAACGCCGCCCTCCACCTCGCGGGCAGAATTGCCGATCAACGTCTTGATCTCCTTGGCGGCGTTGGCGGAGCGCTGGGCAAGCTCGCGGACCTCCTGGGCGACCACCGCAAAGCCCCTGCCCGCTTCGCCGGCACGGGCAGCCTCGACACCGGCGTTCAGCGCCAGAAGGTTGGTCTGGAAGGCGATCTCGTCGATGACGGAAATGATCTGGTTGATGCGGCTGGAGGCATCCTCGATCCGGCCCATGGCGTCGATCGCATCGCGCACGATCGCACCGGAGCGGCCGGCGCTGTCCTTGGTCTCCTCAACCATGCTGCGGGCCTCGCGGGCGCGTTCGGATGCGGTGCGCACCGAGGCGGTGATCTCGCCGAGCGCGGCGGCCGTTTCCTCGAGTGCCGCGGCTTGCTGCTCGGTGCGCCGGGACAGGTTTCCGGTTGCGCCCGAAATGTCCGAGGCACTGTCGCGCACCACGAGGCCGGTTTCCGAAATCGCCTGGATGGCCGCCCTCAGGGCGCCGACCGCGGCGTTGAAGTCGCTCCGCAGCTTGGCGTATTCGCTGCCGAGATCGCCGACCGAGATATCGAGATCGCCGCCGGCCAGCCGCTCCAGCGCCTGCCCCAGTTCGGCCATGGCGGCAGACTGCCGTGCCGCCGCACCGCTCAGCGTCTGCTCGTTGCGCAGCCGCTCCTCGGCGATCGCCCGCTGCTGCTCGGCTTCGCGCGCCTGCAGCGTGAAGCGTTCGGCAACCGAATCGCGCAGCACGAGGACGGCCCGCGCCATGTCGCCGATCTCGCTTCTCTGCTGGATGCAGGGCACGTCCATGCCGGTCCGCCCGTCGGCGATCTCCTGCAGCACCTGCTTGACCTTGAAGATCGGACGGGTGACGCTTTTCACGGTAATCCAGGCGCCGCCGATCAACAGCAGCGCACCGATGCCGAACATGCCGGCAAAGCGCAGCGCGTCGCGGCGGAACATGGCATGCAGGTCGTCGGCGTAGACGCCGGTGCCGACCACCCAGCCCCAGGGCGCAAAACCGATCACGTGCGAATATTTTTCCACCGGCTGGTCGGCGCCGGGTTTCGGCCAGTAGTAGTCGACAAAGCCCTGGCCGCTGGCCTTCACCACGTTGACGAATTCCACGAACAGGAACTTGCCGTTCGGGTCCTTGTTCTGGCTGAGATCCGTGCCGTTCAATTCCGGCTTGATCGGGTGCATGACCATGCGCGGCTGCATGTCGTTGATCCAGAGATAACCGGATCCGCCGGCATAGCGCATGGCGCCGATGGCCGCCTTGGCCTCGGTCTGCGCCTGCTCGCGCGACATCGCCCCGGACGTCTCCAATGCCTGGTATTTCTTCAAGAGCGCGATGGCGGCGTCGTTCATCTGCGCCAACCCCGCCTTGCGCTCCTGAGCCGACGAGGCGTAGCTCTGGAACAGGCTGAAGGTCATGGCCGCTCCAAGCACGACCAGAGCGAGCAGGACGAGGCCGTAGAGCCGGATTGAAATTGTCAGACGTGGCATGGATTTCCCCCTCCGTTCGTGCCGACTTAAATTCTAAAATAGGATGGTTACCAGGGAGTGAAGCCGAGACCGGCGCGCCGCCCGGCAGTCCGCGGTGCCTGCAACGGCTCTCCGGCGTCAGCCAAGCGGCGTGTGCGGGACTTCAAAAAAGGCGTGGGATTTTGCGGGCGCACGGACTAGGCTTCCGGCGGGAGACCCAGCCAGGAGCAAAACGACCGATGAACGATGCCGCCAAGCCTACCGGAGAACTTACCCTTCGCACCCTTGCCATGCCGACCGACGCCAATCCGGCGGGCGACATTTTCGGCGGCTGGGTCATGTCGCAGATGGATCTGGCGAGCGGCATCCGGGCCGGCGAACGCGCGCACGGGCGGGTGGTGACGGCAGCCGTCAAGGAAATGGCCTTCCAGCTGCCGGTCAAGATCGGCGATACGCTGAACGTCTACACGGAAATCACCCGCGTCGGCCGCACCTCGATCACCCTGCAGGTGGAAGCCTGGGCGCACCGGGCGCGCCATCGGACGCTGGAAAAGGTGACCGCCGGCACCTTCATCATGGTGGCGCTGGACGAGGACGGCAAGCCCAGCCCCGTGCCGGCGGAGTAAACCAACCGATGATCCCGACCCTGCAGACCGAACGCCTGCGGCTGCGTCCAGCGACGGTCCACGATTGGCCCGACTATGCCGGGCTGATGACGTCGCAGCGTGCGGTCCATATGGGCGGGCCGCATACGCTAGGCACCGCGTGGGGCACGTTCTGCAACGATGTGGCGCAGTGGAGCCTGTTCGGGCACGGTTGTCTGATGATCGAAGAACGCCGGACCGGCGTCTGCGTCGGCCAGGTCGGCGTCAATGCCGGCCCATTGTTCCCTGAACGTGAGCTGGGCTGGTTTCTCTATGCGCAGGCCGAGGGCAAAGGCTACGCTTTCGAGGCCGCGTCCGAGATGCGTGACTGGGCATTTGCCGCCGACCGGCCGGGCGTGCTGGTCAGCTATATCCGTCCCGACAATCTCAGATCCCGGAAACTGGCCGAACGGCTGGGAGCCAGACATGACCCGGAGGCAAAAGGCCACGAGCATGGCGATCTGGTTTTTCGTTATCCAGATCCGAGACTTGCTTCCTCTTTTTAACGCTACGCGCGAAGATAGACGGAATTCTTGTCGAAGCTGAGGCCCGGGAAGACCTTGGTGGTCAGGCCCTCGGGGCTGATGCCGAACTGCCGGTAGAGCATGGCGGCCGCCACTTCCCGCACATCACCGGTCGGCATCAGGTCGCGCTCGTCGAGCAGCTTGTCAGCGCCCAGCCCGGGCCACTGCCCGAGCACCTTGCCGCCATCGACGGCACCGCCGGCGAGGAGAGCCAGGCCGCCCGTGCCGTGATCGGTGCCATTGGTGCCGTTCTCGCGCGCCGTGCGCCCAAACTCCGTCATCGCAAGCACGACGGTCTTGCTCCACGCATCCGCGCCCAGCGTCTCCTTCAGGGTGACGATGGCGGTCGTCAGGTCGCCGGCCGCCTTTCTGAACTGCGCCTGCTGACCCACATGCGTGTCCCAGCCGTTGATCGAGAAGCTGGCGATCCGGTAGTCCTTGCCGAGCATGCCGCCGGCCAGCCGGGCGATATCGGCGATGCCGCCGCCGCGCTTGCCGTCGCTGTAGAGGGATTCGGCGGAACTGTCGGTCGACCTTGCCTCGTCGAGCGCCTGGGCAAATGCGGGATCATGCGCGTAGAGCCGCTCCAGGAAGGCGATCTCGTCCTCGGCGAGCGCGAAATTGCTCTGGCTCGACCACGACGCCACCTTGTTCGGGCCGGTCAGGATCAGGTCCATGGAGGTGTTGATGTCGATCGCCATGCGGGCGCCGGACTGCGGGATGGCCGCCAGCGTGCGGTTCAGCCAGCCGGTCTTCTGGCTCTTGTCGCTGCCGCCCGTTTCGAGAATGTCCTGGCCGTCGAAATGGCTCCGCTGGTTGCGATAGGGTGTCGAGACGGCGTGCACGAAGGACAGTTCACGCGCCTGCCAGAGCGGCATCAGCGGTGCTGCCGCCGGGTTGAGGCCGAAAAAGCCGTCGAGATCCAGCAGGCCGGCATCGGGCGTCAGGCCGAGCTTCGGCCGCAGCGCCGCAAAGGCCGGATCGCCATAGGGCTGGACCAGGTCCATGCCGTCCATGGCGCCGCGCAGGATGATCGTCACGAAGCGGTTGTCGCCGGGCATGGCGGCAAACGAGATCGGCGTCATCACCGGGGCGGCCGCCGCACAGCAGGCGCCGGCCAGAAAGCCGCGCCTTGACAGCAGAATGCGTTCCGATGCGGTCATGACTACCTCCTGTTGAATTCGGGCGACGCGAGAACCATCGTGATGCCATGGATCTTGTTGGGTGCCTGGGCGATGATCTGGCGCGTTTCGGGGCTGGCGGCATCGGCGAGCGCCGCCTCGAGAAACGGCGACGGCTCCATCTTCTGGCCGAAGGTCTTGGCGACGGTGCGCGACCAGGTGATCCGTTCGGTGAGCTGGCTGGGCGACAGCCAGACGCTTGCCTGGTCGGCAAAGCCGGCCGGGCTCGGCGGCTGCCAGATCGGCTGGCCCATGCGCTGCAGGGCGCCGAGCGTCAGGGCATTGGCACGCCCGGCCCGGCGTTTGGCGTCGTCGGCGGCGGCCGCGTTGGGCAGATCGGCACCACCCTGCCCGGTGACCTGGCCGGCCATGTCGCTCGCCATCTTCATCGCCTTGTCGACCGGGCCGTCATCGTCGTCGCGGTTGTCGAGGTCCCGCAGCAGGGTCGCGAAGTTGCTTTCCGGGAGGCCGAGCGCCCGCAGGCCCGAGGCGACGAAGTCGAAAGGCTGCTTGATCTTCTGGCCGGGCTCTTCCCAGGCGCGCGGATGCTCGAGCATGGCGCGGTAGACGTCCTTCAGATTGCCGTCGCTGGCGGCCCAGGCCGACACCATGGCGGCGACCACCTGTTCCGGCGGCTGATCGGCGATGAAGTGGGTCACCAGCTTGCGGCAGATGTGTTCCGCCGTCTTCGGGTTGGCGGCAAGATCTTCCAGCATCAGGACGTGATCCTGCCCCTCGCCCTCGTCGCCGTCATAGTCGCGCCCGAGCAGGGCGATGGATCCACCCTCGGCGAAGCGCGGCCGGTAGACGACCTGCAGCGCCCGGTTGTCGACCGACAGGCCGGTGAGGATGAGGGCGGCCGAGCGCACGTCCGCCTGGGTATAGCCGCTGCCGGCACCGAGCGTATGCAGTTCGAGAAGCTCGCGGCCGAGGTTTTCGTTGAGGCCGCGACCGGTCTTCTGCGCCGCGGCCGAATCGGGCCCGACGCTCTGGTCCTGGTCGAGATAGATCAGCATCGCGGGGTGCAGGATGGAGGCGGTCAGCAGCTGCGAAAAGCTGCCGCCGAGATTCGGGCGGATCGCCTCGGCCTCGTAGAGCGGCACGACCATGCGCATCGGCAGGGATTTGAGCGCGCTGGTGGAGAAATGGTCGGTCCAGAAGGTCGCAAGCCGTTCATAAAAGCCGAGCGGCGAATGCACCGCCTGGGCAAGCCGCGCCATGGCGTCCTGCCGGTAGATGCGCTGCGCTTCCCGCTGGGTCTGCTTGCGGATCTCTTCGTTGGGCTTGCCCTCCTTGGCGGCCTTGGCCTCGGCGGTGCGCAGGGAGATGATGCGGGTCGCCGTCTCGCGGCGGCCGGCAATGCCCTCGCGGGGAAAACGCGGCTTCTTGGTGCGGCCCTCGTCGACCTGTGCCAAAAGGCCTTCGGCGGTGCCGGGCATGGTGCCGCCCGGCGTCAGGCCGTAGCCATAGCGGATCGCCGCAAGGGTCTCGTTCGCAAGGGCCATGCGACCACTCCTTGTTCTTCGGGCTTCAGCATCCGGGTTCTTCGGGTTTCAGCATCCGGAAGCAATACGTCGGAAACCGTATGGAACTAGGGCGATTTCGGGACATGTCCAAATTGTAATGCAGCAACCCACAGGATATCCGCGCCGCCGCGGAGGACGGGCGGTTTATGTTGTTCAACCTCGCCGGTCCATCAGGTGGAATGCCGGATCGCTAAACACTCAAACAGGCGCAGTTGCAGCATGGCTCTCGGGGCTGCGGCAGACTGCGGCCTGCGGCCTAAGCCTGCAAGAGTCGCAGAAGGATCGGCCGGTTGCGATCCGATCGCGCGGCGCCTACCCTCGGTTTGCAGAGAGTTCAGCCGCGAATTGAGGATGCTCCACATGGCGAAAGCCGTCTTCTACCACAAGGACGACAGCATCTATAAAGATGTCAGAGGCTTGCTCTATCACTTTCCGCAAACCTACCTGTCTCGGGTGCTGCAGACTGTGGGCGATGAGATCGTCTACTACGGCCCTCTCGCCGGTTACCGCAGCCGCTATTACTCAGGCGTGGCGCGGGTTCGGAGCATTGAGCCAGATCCCGATCTTGCCGATCACCACTATGCCCATCTCGTCGATTACCTCGATTTCGACCGGCCGGTCGACTATGTTGAAGCGGGCGGATTCGAAAGGAAACTCGTCCGAGATGACGGCTCCATCAACGGCGGGCGGAGCGTCCAGGCCGTGCGCATCATCGATAGGCTCGAATTCGCCGCCATCGTCAATGCCGGCCTATCGGTTGCCGACGAATGGCCGGATCGCCGAGATGAGCATGTCGAAGCGCCGTCGGTTGCGCTGGAGCTGGGTGAGATGTCTCAAGCGGACTATGTCGCCGGAACCGAACCAAGGCCGATCCTGACGCAGACGATCAACCGTCCCTTCCGCGATGCGAAATTCCGGCAGCATATCCGCAAGATCTACGATCGGCGCTGTGCATTTACCGGCCTTCAGTTGATCAACGGCGGCGGACGGCCGGAGGTCGAGGCTGCGCATATCATTCCGGTCGAAATGGGCGGAAATGATTCCGTCCAGAATGGCATCGCGCTGTCCGGCACCGTCCACTGGATGTTCGACCGCGGCCTGCTGTCGGTCGGAGACGATTACCGGATCCTCTGCTCGCGCCAGCTGAACGCCGACGTATCGCATCTTCTGGTGTCGGACATGATGGCGAGAGTGCCGCCAGCGGCACACCTGCGTCCTCACCCCCATTACCTCGCCTGGCACCGCGACCATATCTTCAAGCACTAGCTCGCACTAGCTCGCCTTTTCATCCGAAGATTCTCCACGCCCTGCGTTTCCCTTTTGTACCGGTTTTTGCGTCGCCCCTCTTCACATTCCGCCGGACCGGCTCCATATTCCGCGCATGGCCAGATCCCCGAAAAAATCCCCCGCCCCGAAGCCCTCGCAAGACGGTTTCGAGGAGGCTCCGCAATCGTCGTTCGAGGGTGCTCCCCTGGCCGGCTCGGTGTCCGACTGGGTGCGGCAGCTGGAGGCCGAGGCGGAAGCCTCCGGCATCGAGACGCAGCGCGAGATCGCCTCGAAGGCCGGCAAGCACCGCAAGAAGATCGAGATCGCCGCCCGCGAGGAGGCGATCAAGGCCGCCGCCCGGGACAGTGGCAAGCCTGCCGCCAAGGCGGGCAAGACGGCCAATGCCAAGCATACGACCGCGTCGAAATCGGCCCGCGGCACGTCGATGGGCGGCTCGTCCGACCCGAAGACGCGCGCCGCCGCCGGCCTCAACCCGGTCGCCGGCATGGATGTCAGCCTCGAGGAAGCCGCGAACCTTGCCCCCGGCGCGGTCACCGCGACGGTCGAGGCCCTGTCGGCGCTGATCGAGAGCGGCAATCCGCTGTTCAAGGACGGCAAGATGTGGACGCCGCACCGGCCGCACCGCCCGGAAAAATCCGAGGGCGGCGTGTCGATCCGCATGGCGTCCGACTACCAGCCGGCCGGCGACCAGCCGACCGCCATCAAGGACCTGGTGGCCGGCATCGACAGCGGCGAGCGCAGCCAGGTGCTGCTCGGCGTCACCGGCTCGGGCAAGACCTTCACGATGGCCAAGGTGATCGAGGCGACGCAGCGCCCGGCGGTCATCCTGGCGCCCAACAAGACGCTGGCGGCGCAGCTCTATTCGGAATTCAAGAACTTCTTCCCCGACAACGCGGTCGAGTATTTCGTCTCCTATTACGACTACTACCAGCCGGAAGCCTATGTGCCGCGCTCCGACACCTTCATCGAGAAGGAAAGCTCGATCAACGAGCAGATCGACCGGATGCGCCACTCCGCCACCCGTTCGCTGCTCGAGCGCGACGACTGCATCATCGTCGCCTCGGTGTCGTGCATCTACGGTATCGGCTCGGTCGAGACCTATACGGCGATGACCTTCCAGATGGCGGTCGGCGACCGGCTCGACCAGCGCCAGCTGCTCGCCGACCTGGTCGCCCAGCAGTACAAGCGCCAGGACATCAATTTCGTGCGCGGCTCGTTCCGGGTGCGCGGCGACACGATCGAGATCTTTCCGGCCCACCTGGAGGATGCCGCCTGGCGGATCTCCATGTTCGGCGACGAGATCGACGCGATCACCGAATTCGACCCGTTGACCGGCCACAAGACCGGCGACCTGAAAAGCGTCAAGATCTACGCCAACTCCCACTACGTGACGCCGCGGCCGACGCTCAACGGCGCCATCAAGTCGATCAAGGAGGAGCTGCGCGTTCGCCTCGCCGAGCTCGAAAAAGGTGGCCGACTGCTCGAAGCGCAGCGGCTGGAGCAGCGCACCCGCTACGACATCGAGATGCTCGAGGCGACCGGCTCCTGCGCCGGCATCGAGAACTATTCGCGCTACCTCACCGGCCGCAACCCCGGCGAGCCGCCACCGACGCTGTTCGAATACATTCCCGACAATGCGCTGCTGTTCATCGACGAGAGCCACGTCTCCGTCAGCCAGATCGGCGGCATGTACCGGGGCGACTTCCGGCGCAAGGCGACGCTTGCCGAATACGGCTTTCGGCTGCCTTCGTGCATGGACAACCGGCCCTTGCGCTTCGAGGAGTGGGACGCGATGCGGCCGCTCACCGTCGCCGTGTCGGCCACCCCCGGCAACTGGGAGATGGAACAGTCCGGCGGCGTGTTCGCCGAACAGGTGATCCGCCCGACCGGGCTGATCGACCCGCCGGTCGAGGTGCGCTCGGCGCGATCCCAGGTGGACGACGTGCTCGGCGAGATCCGCGAGACGGCCGCCAAGGGCTATCGCACGCTCTGCACCGTGCTCACCAAGCGGATGGCCGAAGACCTCACCGAATACCTGCACGAGCAGGGCGTGCGCGTCCGCTACATGCACTCGGACATCGACACGCTGGAGCGCATCGAGATCATCCGCGACCTGCGGCTCGGCGCCTTCGACGTTCTGGTCGGCATCAACCTGTTGCGCGAGGGCCTCGACATTCCCGAATGCGGCTTCGTCGCCATTCTCGATGCCGACAAGGAAGGTTTCTTGCGCTCGGAGACCTCGCTGATCCAGACGATCGGCCGCGCCGCCCGTAACGTCGACGGCAAGGTCATCCTCTATGCCGATACCGTTACCGGCTCGATGAAGCGGGCGATGGAGGAAACCGCGCGCCGCCGCGAAAAACAGGTCGCCTACAATACCGAGCACGGCATCACGCCGGAATCGGTCAAGGCGCGCATTTCCGACATCCTCGATTCGGTCTACGAGCGCGACCACGTGCGGGCTGATATTTCCGGCGTCTCGGGCAAGGGCTTTGCGGATGGCGGCCACCTGGTCGGCAACAATCTGCAGAGCCACCTCAACGCGCTCGAAAAATCGATGCGCGACGCGGCCGCCGACCTCGATTTCGAAAAGGCCGCCCGCCTGCGCGACGAGATCAAGCGCCTCAAGGCCTCGGAACTCGCCACCATGGACGACCCGATCGCCCGCGAGGAATCGAAGGCGCAGGAGGGCGTGCGCCGCAGCGCCGAAGCCACCCGCGCCTCTCTCGGCGGCAAGGGTGGCAAGGGCCGCCGCGATTCGATCTCCCCCCTTGAGGCGGGTCCGGAGGTCGGGTTGAGACCCGTGGCTCAACCCCGGCAGTCCGGCGCGACAGAGGCCCCACCCTCGACCTCCCTCTTCGCCAAACCCTCGCTCGACGACATGGGGCCGGGCACCGACACCGCGACTCCTCTCTTCCGCCGCAACACGCTGGACGAGATGACCGTCGGCCGCACGGAAAAGCCCGCCCCCGGCGCCCTGCCCGCCCGACCGCCGGAAACCATCAGCACCAAGCGCCGCCACTCGCCGCTGCTCGAAGGCCAGCCGGAACGGGGCGACGGCAAGGACGACCCGCGCCCGCTGGTGCGCGGCAAGATCGGTGCCGGGTCCTACGAAGACGCGGGTGCGCAGAAGCAGCAGAAGCGGCGCACCAAGGGCAAGACGGGCAGACCGGGGCGGTAGGGGCAAGGGCCCCTTTTGTCCCGCCTGGGCCCGAAGACCGCGGCAGTCTTGACGCCACCTCTCCCCTTGAGGGAGAGGATAGTTAGCACCGCGAGGATCTGCCGAGCGGTCCGACGAACTTGGTGAGGGATAGGCAGGTGGAGAGTTGGCGGGGGAGCCGCGAACCGTATTGTAGGGAACGGTCTCACTGCCATCAGCTGCGGACACGCTCTCTCCGGCCATCTCAAACTTCTCAGCCGTCATCCTCAGCCCCCACCGCCGTCATCCTCGGGTTTGACCCGAGGATCCAGCCGGCGCGGGTCTGCGCGCCGTGAGGATCGAGGATAAACCGGGAAGACCTAGTGGTAGTGCCGCTACGGCGTAAGGAGTCGCCCCATCGTAAGTGCACGGCGACAACATTAGTGTTGCCACATCAGCAAGACGACAAAATCCGACGATGAGATACCTCGAAACTTAGCTAATCTCTTATTCGCCAATAGGCAGATCCTGCAGCGAAAGCCCGTTCAATCGCATGTCGTTCTTCTGGTGGGGAGTTCGTCTTCAAAAGTGCGAATATGTCGGCGAGGACGGAGCGGCTACTTCCGACATAGCTATGCCCGAAGTCGCCCAAATCCGTTCTGTTGACCAGAATAGTGTCCATTCCCTCAAGGACGAAGGTGGGCGGAGTAATTCCCACACGCGGGAAGCTGTGGAGCCAACCGGAAATCTTAAGCGCCGTATCTCTATCAGAGACATATGACGTGGTGCGCGCTGAATGCTTTACAACATGCTTTCCAATGTTAGGCATAATTGCAGTATCAACATCGGCTGCAGCCAGTATCACCTGATTGAGACACTTTATTACACGAGTTCTCTTGCTAGAAAGAACCTCAATTGCCCCGATTACAGACCGACATCCCATACTATGAGCAATGATATTTGCACTTTTCTGGGGTGACTGATCAATGAAGCTTTCGATAAAATCTGCAAGAGCGTACTTGCTAGCTTCGGATGAAGCCTCGTCAGCGCTATAAGTTCCTAAGCCGCCTTTTGAGGGCCAACTGAAAAGGCCTATCCCTTGGCCAAGCCCGAGATCGTAACCGATCTGCGCAGCGCGAAGTACCGCTTGTTCAAACGTATTATTGAAACCATGCACGAAGATGGTGGGCCGCGCTTTAACCTTCATTTTGGAGGATGTCTCTCTTAGGAGACACCAAAACAGTTCCTCATTCAGACCAATCATCGTGTCAAGCCTTAGACGATCATCGATCCTGCTCCACAGTCTCTTCCAAATTCGTGACCCTAATGACCCCAGCCTCCGGCCTTCTGGGACAATTACCTCGCAAACCCCGTAGCTCACGTCGGTACAACTGTTCCCATCGAAGCCAACCAATTCCCCTCGTTGAATAACAGCCGCTCTATTAGTAGCGAAATACACGTCATATTTGTTCTTTGGCTTACGAGCTTCTCGATTTGCATCTGCATGGAGAGGAGGTAGGACGACGCCACTTGCAGACATATTCCCTGCAGAAATCTGTGGTCGGTGAGATATTGCGTCTGGGATGATTCGAGCAGCCTGTACATCTGCTGCCGCCCGCTGACTTTTATCGAGATCAAGGCTTACAAAGGTAGCACCAACGAGATTCACATCCTCGAAAGAGGTACCCACCAGGCGGGTGCGATCAAACACCGCGCCGCTAAAGAACGACCGATAGAGTGTTGCCCCACTCAGATCAGCGCCCAAGAATTTGGCCTCGTCAAAATTCGACATTGACATGTCGGAGTTTGTCAAGTCGGCGGCATCGAACTTGGCACCGCGAAAATTAAGTCCTGAAAGGTCCGCGCCTGCCAAATTTGCTCGAGACAGGTTTATACGCTCGAAGTAACGAGATGTTTTGGGGGCGTCGCGAAAGTCTGGTGGCAAAAGCCCAAAGAATTTTATCCCAGCCAAATCTGGCGTGAAATCTACTTTTCTGCGGCGCGTATTCCAGCGACGAACACCTTCACTTAGCCATTTTACATGCCAGGGGTCAGCCATGTTTTCCTAAGGATCAACGTTCCAGTAAAGATGAATTCATAGCCATCACAAGTCAAGCGTGTAGTTTTCAAGCATACTTTCGATGAGGCGTATTCCTGTTGACTTCTCTTTGTTCGATAGCTCCATAGTCTCTGATATCCCACCCCACCCCCACCAGCACCACCGGACCTCGCCCATGCGCATCCTCATCGCCCTCGCCCTCCTCGTCCTCTCCGCCTTCCCTTCCTTCGCCGCCGAGAGCTACAAAACCCCCGAAGCGCTGATCAAGGCGCTTTACGCCTATGATCTCGACAAGACGCCGAACGATGCGCCCTCGCCCTACCAGCCGTTCTTTTCGCGGGGGCTGTCCAAGCTGTTCGTGGCGGACCGCGCCCGCACGCCGGACGACGAGGTCGGTGCCATCGACTTCGACCCGGTGATTTCCGGCCAGGACGGCAAGGCGACGAAGCTGCGGCTGGGTCCGGTCACGACGAAGGGCGAGCGCGCCGAGCTCGACGTGTTCTTTACCAATTTCGAGCCGGTGGTGCTGCACTACACGCTTGTGCGCGAAAAGGGCGGCTGGACGGTCGACGACATCGAAAACCGCAAGGGCGAGAATGCCTGGGGCCTGCGCGAGCTGCTCGGCGGACACTAGCGCATCGCCCCGGCACGACCTCTATAGGGTCTCTTCGCCGCGCCGACGCGGCGTGGCCGGACGCCGGCTCAAGGCCGGGATGATGCAGAGGATAGGGTTTTCGCCCAGGTGAGTTACCCCCGGCAGCCTGCTCCAACAGCCTCCCACGGGGCGGGCACATTTCCCTCCCCGCGCCTCAACCTCTTCAATCGCTTATCGCTTATCTCGTCCGCCTTCGTGCCCGCCCTTTCGCCCCATGCTCATAATGACCCCGTCCCGCATCG
>UBWZ01000019.1 GCA_900469345.1 Hyphomicrobiales bacterium
CCGGAAGGCACGGAAATGGTCATGCCTGGCGACAACGTCACCGTTGAAGTCGAACTGATCGTGCCGATCGCGATGGAAGAAAAGCTGCGCTTCGCGATCCGCGAAGGCGGCCGTACCGTCGGCGCCGGCATCGTCGCCTCGATCATCGAGTAATCGACGCGGGCAGGGCGGCTTCTGCGGAAGCCGCCGCCTCGAGAATCTTTTAAGCAAGCCGCCCTGGGTGGCTTGCTTATGACAAAAAAATGTAGCAAATGGCGCGCGAGCGCGATTTGCGCCTGCTTCGTATTGTGGAGGCAGGCGATTGCCAAGAACAAGAAGGTGGGCCTTGGGCCCGAAGGCTGGAATGGGATGCCGACGATCGGCGTCCTCTTCGATCTTTGAAACCGGTGGTCCACCTTTAGGAAAAGTCAAACCCGTGCCTGTTTTCGGCGGCACGCGGAAAACAGACAACAAGGATAATGTCGAATGAACGGCCAAAATATCCGCATTCGCCTGAAGGCGTTCGATCACCGGATTCTCGATGCTTCTACGCGCGAGATCGTGTCGACGGCGAAGCGCACCGGCGCAAGCGTCCGGGGCCCCGTTCCGCTTCCGACCCGCATCGAGAAGTTTACGGTTAACCGGTCCCCCCACATCGACAAAAAGAGCCGCGAGCAGTTCGAGATGCGCACCCATAAGCGCCTTCTCGACATCGTTGACCCAACCCCGCAGACGGTAGACGCGCTGATGAAGCTCGATCTCGCCGCCGGTGTTGATGTTGAGATCAAGCTCTGAAACTTCGGTTTCGAGCTGAGTGAAACAAGAGGCATGCAGGAGCTACCCGCTCCGACAGGCAACTCTGGGAAGGATTGAACCGATGCGTTCGGGTGTAATTGCACAGAAAGTGGGAATGACCCGCGTCTATAATGACGCTGGCGAGCATGTTCCCGTTACAGTTTTGAGACTGGAAAACTGCCAGGTCGTGGCTCACCGCACCGTTGACAAGAATGGCTACACGGCTGTTCAGCTCGGCGCTGGCGCGGCCAAGGTCAAGAATACGTCGAAGGCCATGCGCGGCAACTTCGCCATCGCCAACGTTGAACCGAAGGCGAAGCTCGTCGAGTTCCGCGTCTCGGAAGACAACCTGATCGACGTTGGGACCGAGCTGAAGGCCGGTCACTTCGAAGCCGGCCAGCTGGTCGACGTCACGGGTACTTCGATCGGTAAGGGTTTTGCCGGTGCCATGAAGCGCCATAACTTCGGCGGTCTTCGCGCCACGCACGGCGTGTCCGTATCGCATCGTTCGCATGGTTCGACTGGTAACAACCAGGATCCGGGCAAGGTCTGGAAGGGCAAGCGCATGGCTGGCCACATGGGCCAGACCCGCATCACGACCCAGAACCTGGAAGTCGTCTCCACCGACGAAAACCGCGGCCTGATTCTCGTCAAGGGAGCCGTCCCCGGTTCCAAGGGCGCCTGGATCGTCGTTCGCGATGCCGTCAAGTCGGCCGCGAAGTAAGGGAGCCAAGCACATGGAATTCAACGTCAAGACCCTCGAGGGAAAAGACGCCGGCACGGTAGCCCTGTCGGACGAGATTTTCGGCCTCGATCCCCGCGAGGACATCCTCGCCCGCATGGTACGCTGGCAGCTTGCCAAGAAGCAGCAGGGTACCCACAAGACCAAGGGCCGCGCTGAGATCGCGCGCACCGGCGCCAAGATGTACAAGCAGAAGGGTACGGGCCGCGCTCGTCACCATTCGGCTCGCGCTCCGCAGTTCCGCGGCGGTGGTAAGGCACACGGCCCGGTCGTCCGCAGCCACGAGCATGACCTTCCCAAGAAGGTTCGCGCGCTTGCCCTGCGTCACGCCCTGTCCGCCAAGTTCAAGGCCGAAGACCTGATCATCATCGACGATCTGGTTGCCGCTGAAGCAAAGACCAAGGCACTCGTCGGGACGCTTGCTTCGCTTGGCCTCACCAATGCCCTCGTGATCGGCGGCGCCGAACTCGACAGCAACTTCAAGCTCGCAGCCCAGAACATCCCCAACGTCGATGTTCTGCCGGTTCAGGGCATCAACGTTTACGATATCCTGCGTCGCGGCAAGCTCGTGCTTTCCAAGGCTGCGGTGGAAGCTCTAGAGGAGCGTTTCAAGTGACCGACATTCGCCACTATGATGTGATCATCTCTCCGTCGATCACCGAAAAGTCGACCCTGCTCTCCGAGCAGAACCAGGTCGTCTTCAACGTCGCCAAGACTGCCTCGAAGCCGGAAATCAAGGCTGCGGTAGAGGCTCTGTTCGGCGTCAAGGTCAAGGCTGTCAACACGCTCGTCCGCCTGGGTAAGACCAAGCGGTTCCGCGGCTTCATTGGCAAGCAGAAAGACGTCAAGAAGGCTGTCGTCACCCTGGCCGAAGGTCAGACGATCGACGTCTCCACCGGTCTTTGAGGTAAAGAAAAATGGCACTGAAAAGCTACAACCCCACGACCCCGAGCCAGCGCCAGCTGGTCATCGTCGATCGTTCGGGCCTCTGGAAGGGCAAGCCTGTCAAGGCGCTCACCGAGGGTCTCTCCAAGAGCGGCGGCCGTAACAACAACGGTCGCATCACCGCCCGCTTCATCGGTGGCGGTCACAAGCGTACCTACCGTCTGGTCGACTTCAAGCGTCGCAAGTTCGACGTCGAGGGCACGGTCGAGCGTCTGGAATACGACCCCAACCGCACCTCGTTCATCGCGCTGATCACCTATGCCGATGGCGAGCAGGCCTATATCATCGCTCCGCAGCGTCTGACTGCCGGCGACAAGGTCATCGCTTCCGACAAGGCCGTCGACGTAAAGCCCGGCAACACCATGCCGCTGCAGTACATCCCGGTCGGTTCGATTGTCCACAATGTCGAAATGAAGCCGGGCAAGGGCGGCCAGATCGCCCGTTCCGCAGGCACCTACGTGCAGCTGGTCGGTCGTGACCAGGGCATGGCGATCCTGCGCCTGACCTCTGGCGAGCAGCGCCTCGTGCACGGCTCCTGCCTTGCAAGCATCGGCGCCGTCTCCAACCCGGACCACGGCAACATCAACGACGGCAAGGCTGGTCGTACCGTATGGCGTGGCAAGCGTCCGCATAACCGCGGCGTCGTCATGAACCCGGTCGACCACCCGCACGGCGGTGGTGAAGGCCGCACCTCGGGTGGTCGCCATCCGGTGACCCCGTGGGGCAAGCCCACCAAGGGCAAGCGCACGCGTTCGAACAAGTCCACGGACAAGTTCATCATGCGCTCGCGCCACGTGAAGAAGTAAGGGAAGGGAAGTCGTTCAATGGCTCGTTCAGTATGGAAAGGTCCGTTTGTTGACGGCTATCTTCTCAAGAAGGCTGAGAAGGTACGCGAAGGCGGACGCAGTGAAGTTATCAAGATGTGGAGCCGTCGCTCCACCATCTTGCCCCAGTTCGTTGGTCTGACGTTCGGCGTCTACAACGGCAACAAGCACATTCCGGTCAGCGTCAACGAAGACATGGTCGGCCACAAGTTTGGTGAATTCGCTCCCACCCGGACCTATTACGGTCACGGCGCGGACAAGAAGGCGAAGAGGAAGTAATCATGGCGAAGGCAAAGACCGAACGCCGGCTGAAGGACAATGAGGCGCAGGCTGTAGCCCGCACTCTCCGCGTCAGCCCGCAGAAGCTGAACCTGGTTGCCGCCATGATCCGCGGCAAGAAGGTCGAGCGCGCACTTGCAGAGCTCGAATTCTCGCGCAAGCGCATCGCAGGCACGGTGAAGAAGACTCTCGAGTCTGCAATCGCCAATGCTGAAAACAACCATGACCTCGACGTAGACAGCCTGATCGTATCAGAAGCGTATGTCGGCAAGTCGATCGTGATGAAGCGTTTCCACGCTCGTGGCCGTGGCCGCGCATCGCGCATTGAAAAGCCGTTCTCGCACCTGACGATCGTTGTCCGCGAAGTCGAGGAAAAAGGGGAGGCTGCATAATGGGCCAGAAAATCAATCCGATCGGCTTCCGTCTGGGCATCAACCGGACCTGGGACAGCCGCTGGTTTGCGGACAACGCCGAATACGGCCAGCTCCTCCATGAGGACCTGAAGATCCGCGCCTACCTGATGTCCGAGCTGAAGCAGGCCGGCATCGCCAAGGTGGTCATCGAGCGTCCGCACAAGAAGTGCCGCGTCACGATCCACTCGGCGCGTCCGGGCCTGATCATCGGCAAGAAGGGCGCTGACATCGAGAAGCTCCGCAAGGCGCTCTCGACGATGACCAATTCGGAAACGCACCTCAACATCGTTGAAGTGCGCAAGCCGGAAGTCGACGCGACGCTGGTGGCCCAGTCGATCGCCCAGCAGCTCGAACGTCGCGTGGCTTTCCGCCGCGCCATGAAGCGCGCTGTTCAGTCGGCCATGCGTCTTGGCGCCGAAGGCATCAAGATCACCTGCGCCGGCCGCCTCGGTGGCGCGGAAATCGCTCGTACCGAATGGTACCGCGAAGGCCGCGTGCCGCTTCACACGCTGCGTGCAGACATCGACTACGGAACGGCTGAAGCCGAAACCGCATTCGGCATCTGCGGCATCAAGGTTTGGATCTTCAAGGGCGAAATCCTTGAGCACGATCCGATGGCTTCCGAACGCCGCGCGCTGGAAGGCGACGCACAGGGCCCGGCAAGCCGTGAACGCAACGATCGTGGCGACCGTCGCCGCGAACGCGAAAACGCTTGATCAACGCTGGCGAAAGATAAGCTCGGAGAAGTAATAAAATGTTGCAGCCAAAGCGTACCAAGTACCGCAAGCAGTTCAAGGGCCGCATCAAGGGCGTTGCCAAGGGCGGCTTCGACCTGGCCTTCGGCGAATTCGGCCTCAAGTCGCAGGAACCGAACCGCGTAAACGCTCGCGAGATCGAAGCGGCCCGCCGCGCGATCACCCGTCACATGAAGCGCGCCGGCCGCGTCTGGATCCGCGTGTTCCCAGACGTACCGGTCACTGCCAAGCCCACCGAAGTTCGTATGGGTAAGGGTAAGGGCGGCGTCGAATACTGGGCCTGCAAGGTCAAGCCCGGCCGTATCATGTTCGAGATCGACGGTGTTTCCGAGGAGCTCGCCCGTGAGGCGCTTCGTCTCGGTGCAGCCAAGCTCTCGGTGAAGACGCGCTTCGTACAGCGCATCGCAGAGTAAGGAGAAGGCACCATGAAAGCCGAAGACGTACGCGGCCTCACGGCCGACCAGCTCAAGGACAAGCTTGCGGATCTTAAGAAGGAGCAGTTCAACCTGCGCTTTCAGAAGGCAACCGGCCAGCTCGAGAAGTCCTCGCGCATCGACGAAGTCCGCAAGGATATCGCCCGCGTGAAAACCATTGCCCGCCAGAAGGCGGCAGAAGCCAAGGCCTAAGGACCAAAACAATATGCCGAAACGCATTCTGCAGGGCGTAGTCGTTTCCGACAAGAACGAGAAGACCGTTGTTGTCCGCGTCGAGCGCCGCTTCGCTCACCCATTGCTTCAGAAGACGGTCCGCCGTTCCAAGAAGTACAAGGCACATGACGAGACCAACCAGATCAAGGTTGGCGACGTCGTTTCCATTCAGGAATGTGCTCCTATCTCCAAGGACAAGACCTGGACGGTTATCTCCGCCCAGGCCTAAAATGCTTCGGATTCTGTGCCTGGGTCTTGCGTCCTGCACAGAATCCTGTAAGAAGCACGCCACTGGCGTAGGACGCTCGGTAACGAGCGTTCTTTTGCTTTGAGCGCAGGGAAGGTCCCATCTGGGGAAACCACCTTGGCAAGATCCGTCCCGCGCACAACGATATTCTGTTCATTGCCGGCACCGTGCGATTTTTCGCGCGGGCGCGCCGGTCATTAGAAAAAGGCGACCTGACATGATTCAGATGCAAACAAACCTCGATGTGGCGGACAATTCCGGCGCACGTCGTGTCATGTGCATCAAGGTGCTGGGCGGCTCCAAGCGCAAGTACGCTTCGATCGGCGACGTCATCGTCGTTTCGATCAAGGAAGCCATCCCGCGCGGCCGCGTCAAGAAGGGTGATGTGATGAAGGCGGTGGTTGTGCGTACCGCCAAGGACATCCGTCGTCCGGACGGCAGCGTCATCCGCTTCGATAACAACGCAGCGGTCCTTATCGACAACAAAAAAGAGCCGATCGGCACCCGTATCTTCGGACCGGTTCCGCGCGAACTTCGCGCCAAGAACCACATGAAGATCATCTCGCTGGCTCCCGAAGTACTGTAAGAGGAGCGGGACAGATGCAAAAGATCAAGAAGGGCGACAACGTCGTCGTACTGGCCGGCAAGGACAAGGGTCGCTCCGGCGAAGTCCTGCAGGTAATGCCGAAGGAAGACCGTGCGGTCGTTCGCGGCATCAACATGGTGAAGCGCCACCAGCGTCAGTCGCAGACGCAGGAAGCTGGTATCATCAACAAGGAAGCATCCATTCACCTGTCGAACATTGCCGTTGTCGCCAAGGACGGTAAGCCGACCCGCGTCGGCATCCAGGTCGTCGACGGCAAGAAGG
This sequence comes from Hyphomicrobiales bacterium, assembly GCA_900469345.1. Lineage (GTDB taxonomy): Bacteria > Pseudomonadota > Alphaproteobacteria > Rhizobiales > Rhizobiaceae > Neorhizobium. The sequence goes on from UBWZ01000019.1 coordinate 6,495, forward strand.
TGCGTGTCGCCAAGCGTACGGGAGATGTCATCGATGGCTGAGGCAAAGTATGAGCCGCGGCTCAAGCAGGAATACGTTTCCCGCATCCGCGGCGTGATGAGCGAGAAGTTCGCTTACAGCAACGAGATGATGATCCCGAAGCTGGACAAGATCGTCATCAACATGGGCGTGGGCGAGGCAACTGCCGACTCCAAGAAGCCCTCCGTTGCTGCCGCCGACCTCGCAGCGATCGCCGGTCAGAAGCCGGTCATCACCAAGGCCCGCAATTCGATTGCTGGCTTCAAGGTTCGCGAGTTCATGCCGATCGGTGCCAAGGTCACCCTTCGCGGCGCCCGCATGTATGAATTCCTCGACCGTCTGGTCAACATCGCGCTCCCGCGCGTTCGAGACTTCCGCGGCTTGAACCCGAAGAGCTTTGACGGCCGTGGCAACTTCGCCATGGGCATCAAGGAACATATTGTGTTCCCGGAAATCAACTACGACAAGGTTGATCAGATGTGGGGCATGGACATCATCGTTTGCACGACGGCCAACAACGACGACGAAGCACGGGCTCTTCTGACAGAGTTCAACTTCCCGTTCCGTCAGTAACCGTAACGACGAGCGTTAAGAAGGAACTCCGATATGGCGAAGACCAGCGCAGTTGAAAAGAACAAGCGCCGCCGCAAGACCGTCGCCACCCAGGCCGCAAAGCGTGCGACCCTGAAGGCAACCATCATGAACCAGGAACTGTCCATCGAGGAACGGTTCAAGGCCACACTGAAGCTCGCATCGCTGCCGCGCGACGGCTCCAAGACCCGCGTTCGCAACCGTTGCGAAGTCACGGGTCGTCCGCGCGCATTTTACCGCAAGCTCGGGATGTCGCGTATTGCGCTTCGCGAACTCGGTAACTCCGGCAAGGTGCCGGGCATCGTCAAGTCGAGCTGGTAAGGAGATCGTTAGATGACCATGACTGATCCCCTGGGCGATATGCTCACCCGTATCCGCAACGGCGCAGCCCGCCGCAAGTCGTCCGTGTCCACGCCAGCTTCCAAGCTGCGCGCACGCGTTCTCGACGTCCTGCAGGCTGAAGGCTACATCCGCGGCTACTCCGAAATCGACTACGGCAACGGCAAGGCCGAGCTGGAAATCGAACTGAAGTACTACGAAGGCGCGTCCGTGATCCGTGAGATCGGCCGCGTTTCCAAGCCGGGCCGCCGAGTTTATGTCTCGGTAAAGTCCATTCCGCAGGTCGCGAACGGCCTCGGCATCACCATCCTTTCGACTCCGAAGGGTGTGATGGCCGATCACCAGGCTCGCGAACAGAACGTAGGCGGCGAGGTTCTCTGCTCGGTATTCTAACCGGGCAGGGGTCTTCCATAGCGGACAGACAGGATTGAAACATGTCTCGTATCGGTAAAAAGCCCGTTCAGGTTCCTGCAGGGATCACGGCCTCGGTTGATGGCCAGAAAGTGTCTGCAAAGGGCCCGAAGGGCGAGCTTTTCTTCGTTGCAAACGACGAAATCAAGCTTGAATTGAAAGACAACGCCGTGTCGGTGACGCCCGTCAACGACAGCAAGGATGCTCGGTCGAAGTGGGGCATGTCCCGCACGATGATCGAAAACATCTTCAAGGGTGTGAAGGAAGGCTACGAGCGCAAGCTCGAGATCAACGGCGTGGGTTACCGCGCGGCCTTGCAGGGCAAGAACCTGCAGCTGCAGCTCGGCTTCTCCCACGACGTGGTTTATGAGCCGCCGCAGGGCATCACCATTGCCGTTCCGAAGCCGACGGAAATCGTCGTGACCGGCATCAACAAGCAGCAGGTCGGTCAGGTTGCAGCGGAAATCCGCGAATACCGCGGTCCGGAACCCTACAAGGGCAAAGGCGTCAAGTACGCTGGAGAACGGATCGTCCGCAAGGAAGGCAAGAAGAAGTAAGGATCACGCGATATGGCTAGCAGGAAACAAGCACTTGCAAAGCGCGCGAGCCGCGTGCGCCGCCAGCTCAAGGCGGTTGCCAACGGCCGTCCCCGCCTGTCGGTTCATCGCTCGTCGAAGAACATCTACGCCCAGGTCATCGATGACGTGGCCGGCCGCACGCTCGCAGCCGCCTCGACCCTCGATGGCGGCCTGCGTGGCTCTCTGAAGACCGGTGCTGACGTTGCGGCCGCAGCCGCAGTCGGCAAGCTGGTTGCCGAGCGGGCCTCCCAGGCTGGTGTAAAGGAAGTCGTGTTCGATCGCGGCGCCTTTATCTACCACGGCCGCATCAAGGCGCTCGCTGAAGCCGCCCGCGAAGGCGGTCTGAGCTTCTAAGAATTTTCGCCCGGCCTGCCTGTTGAGGGGAGGCCGGGCGAAAGGCGGTTTACCGCCATCATCAGTCGTTCCACACCTTTCTTTCTAAAAGGGGAGGGTGGTTGGCTCCCATAAATCGCCCGTTGCACCCGGAAAATAAAAAGGAAAAGGACAATGGCACAAGAAAGAAGAGGTTCGGGCAACGATCGCTCGAACCGCGAAGAACGCGACAGCGAATTCGTTGACAAGCTGGTTGCGATCAACCGCGTCGCCAAGGTCGTCAAGGGTGGCCGTCGCTTCGGCTTCGCCGCTCTCGTCGTCGTCGGCGACCAGAAGGGTCGCGTCGGTTTCGGTCACGGCAAGGCACGCGAAGTGCCGGAAGCAATCCGCAAGGCAACTGAAGCTGCCAAGCGCGATCTGATCTTCGTACCGCTGCGCGATGGTCGCACGCTGCATCACGACGTCAACGGCCGCCACGGCGCCGGCAAGGTTCTGCTGCGCTCCGCCAAGGCTGGTACCGGCATCATCGCCGGCGGCCCGATGCGCGCCGTTTTCGAGACGCTCGGCATGCACGACGTCGTCGCCAAGTCGACCGGTTCGTCGAACCCCTACAACATGGTTCGTGCGACGTTCGACGCTCTCAAGCACCAGGTTCACCCGAAGGACGTGGCAGCACAGCGCGGCATCAAGTATGCTACGCTTCAGGCTCGCCGTGCGTCTTCCGGCGTAACCGCGGAAGAGTAAGGAAGTCTGAACATGGCCAAGGCTACGACAAAGACTGAAGCAAAGACGGTCACGATCGAACAGATCGGCTCGCCTATCCGCCGCCCGGACTCGCAGCGCAAGACGCTCATCGGTCTCGGCCTCAACAAGATGCACCGGACCCGCACCCTGGAAGATACGCCTTCCGTTCGTGGCATGATCCGGGCAGTCCAGCATCTCGTTCGCGTCGTCGACGAGAAGTGAGACGGAGGAATAGATCATGAAACTGAATGAGATCAAGGACAACGAAGGCTCTTCGAAGGACCGGATCCGCGTCGGACGCGGTATCGGTTCGGGCAAGGGCAAGACCGGTGGTCGCGGCGTCAAGGGCCAGAAGGCCCGTTCCGGCGTGTCGATCAAGGGCTTCGAAGGCGGCCAGATGCCGATCTATCGTCGCCTGCCGAAGCGCGGCTTCAACAACATCTTCGCATCTGAATACGTCACCGTTTCGCTCGGCCGTATCCAGACCGCGATCGATGCTGGAAAGCTCGACGCCTCTGCAACCGTCGATGCGGCTGCTCTCAAGGCTGCCGGCGTGATTCGTCGCCTCAAGGACGGCGTTCGCGTCCTGTCCGGTGGTGAACTCACCGGCAAGCTGACGATCGAAGTTGCCGGCGCCTCCAAGGCCGCCGTCGAGAAGATCGAGAAGGCCGGCGGTTCTGTGAAGCTGCTTGCTGCGGCTGAACCTGCTGCTGAGTAAATCGTTTGAAAATCGCCCGGTGTGAGCTTCACACCGGGCCATTTTACCTCCATATGTGAGCCTCACGATCTTGAGGTGGGCTTTGCCCCTCGGATCACACGGAAAGAAGGGTGAGGCATCCGATTGCGACTGCAGTCCTCCCGTGCCCGCCTTTCCTATCAGAATTGAGTTTACGTCCGGAGCGCGCGTTCGAGCCCCCGGATCTGGGTCGGGCGGAGAATTGCATTGGCTTCTGCAGCAGAACAACTTGCCTCCAATTTGAACTTTTCCACCTTCGCCAAGGCGGAGGATCTCAAGAAGCGGCTATGGTTTACGCTCGCCGCCTTGCTTGTCTACCGTCTCGGTACCCACATCCCGCTTCCGGGACTGAACCCCGACGCCTACGCCCAGGCCTTCCGCGGCCAGTCCGGCGGCATCCTCGGGCTGTTCAACATGTTTTCGGGCGGCGCCGTCGAGCGGATGGCGATCTTCGCGCTCGGCATCATGCCGTATATCTCGGCCTCCATCATCGTGCAGCTGATGACCTCCGTCGTCCCGTCGCTCGAGAACCTCAAGAAAGAGGGCGAGGCGGGCCGCAAGATCATCAACCAGTACACGCGCTACGGCACCGTGATTCTCGGCGCTCTGCAGGCCTATGGCATTGCTGCCGGTCTTGAGAGCGGGCAGGGGATCGTTGCGGACCCGGGCGTGCTGTTCAAGCTGTCGACGGTCGTCACGCTTCTCGGCGGCACCATGTTCCTGATGTGGCTCGGTGAGCAGATCACCGCGCGCGGCATCGGCAACGGCATTTCGCTGATCATCTTTTCCGGCATCGCCGCAGGTCTCCCGACCGCGTTGGCCAACACGCTCGAACTCGGCCGCACCGGCGCCCTTCCGACCGGCCTCATTCTCGTCGTGCTGGTCGTCGCCATCGCCGTCATCGCTCTGATCGTCTTCGTCGAGCGCGCCCAGCGCCGGTTGCTGATCCAGTATCCGAAGCGCCAGGTCGGCAATCGCATGTTCCAGGGCGACACGTCGCACCTGCCGCTGAAGCTCAATACCGCAGGCGTCATCCCGGCTATCTTTGCGTCCTCGCTTCTCCTCCTGCCGGCGACGGCAGCAGGCTTTGCAGGCTCGACGCAGCTCCCGAGCTGGGCGACGGCCATCATCGCGTCGCTCGGTCACGGCCAGCCGTTGTTCATGCTGTTCTACGCGCTGCTGATCGCCTTCTTCGCATTCTTCTACACCGCGATCGTGTTCAACCCGAAGGACACTGCCGACAATCTCAAAAAGCATGGCGGCTTTATCCCGGGCATTCGTCCGGGCGAGCGCACCGCGGAATACATCGATTACGTGCTGACGCGCATCACGGTGATCGGCGCGATCTACCTCGTCGTGGTCTGCATTCTTCCGGAATTCCTCGTGGCGCGCACCGGGGTGCCATTAGCCCTTGGTGGTACTTCGCTCTTGATCGTGGTCAGTGTTACGCTTGACACCGTGGCGCAGATTCAGGGTCACCTCATCGCTCAACAGTATGAGGGCCTGATCAGAAAGTCGAAACTGCGTGGAGGAAAGAGGGGACGATGAGATTGATACTTTTGGGGCCGCCGGGCGCGGGTAAGGGGACCCAAGCCCAGCGGATCGTGGAAAAGCATGGCATTCCGCAGCTTTCCACGGGCGACATGCTGCGGGCAGCGGTGGCTGCCGAGACGGAAGTCGGTAAGCAGGCGAAGGCGGTCATGGATGCGGGTAATCTCGTGTCTGACGATATCGTCAACGCGATTGTCTCCGAGCGAATCGACCAGCCCGATTGCGCCAACGGTTTCATCCTCGACGGCTTCCCGCGCACACTCGTGCAGGCCGATGCGACGGAAGTCATGTTGAAGTCGAAGGACATGGATCTGTCTGTTGTCATCGAGCTCAGGGTCGATGACAAGGAACTGGTACGCCGTGTCTCGGGTCGCTACTCCTGCGCCCAGTGCGGCAGCGTGTATCACGACACGGACAAGAAGCCCTCCCAGGAGGGGGTCTGCGACAAATGCGGTTCGACCCATTTCAAGCGGCGGCCGGATGACAATGCCGAGACCATGACCAAGCGTCTGGAGGTCTACTACAAGGAGACCTCTCCGCTGATCGGATACTACTACGCCAAGGGGCGGCTACAGGTCGTTGATGGCATGGCCGAGATGGACAAGGTCACCGCCGACATCGAGGCAATCCTGGCCGGGCTGTAGCGCCGGGCCTTGTACCAAAGAATCTTGGGCGGAACAGTTGCATTCAGGCAGTGATTCCGCTAAACACCGCGCCAACTCGCGACAATTTTGAGCGATCGGCGCGGATGTCCGAGAAAGGACATCCGGGGCCGATCGTTTGTAATTGTCCCGTATGACGTTTGAACTGGTGGCCTGACAAGGCCGCTCTCATCGAAGAAGTACCACTTGCCGGACGGCAACTGGAACGAAGGAGAATAGACGTGGCACGTATCGCTGGCGTCAACATCCCGACTGCGAAGCGCGTTGTTATTGCGCTGACCTACATTCACGGGATCGGCCCGAAATTTGCGCAGGAAATCATGGAAAAAGTCGGCCTTCCCGCCGACAAGCGCGTCCATCAGCTGACGGATTCTGAAGTTCTTCAGATCCGCGAAACCATCGACCGCGACTACCAGGTCGAAGGCGACCTTCGTCGCGACACGTCGATGAACATCAAGCGTCTGATGGATCTCGGCTGCTATCGCGGTCTGCGTCATCGTCGTGGCCTTCCGGTCCGCGGCCAGCGCACGCACACCAATGCCCGCACCCGCAAGGGTCCGGCCAAGGCGATCGCCGGTAAGAAGAAGTAATTTTTGGCCAGGTGTCGCGCGGCGGACCGGGGAGACCTCGTTCGCCGCTGATTGCGATTGCCTGACCAAGGTGGAGCCGCTGGAACTACGGCGGTGCAGAGATCAACGAAAGGGATAATATGGCCAAGGAAGCCACACGCGTTCGTCGCCGCGAACGCAAGAATATCACGTCGGGCGTTGCCCACGTCAATTCGACCTTCAACAACACGATGATCACCATCACCGATGCCCAGGGCAATGCGATTGCCTGGTCTTCCGCTGGTGCCAAGGGTTTCAAGGGTTCGCGTAAGTCGACCCCGTTTGCCGCTCAGATTGCTGCCGAAGACTGCGCCAAGAAGGCTCAGGAGCACGGCATGAAGTCGCTGGAAGTCGAAGTCTGCGGCCCGGGTTCCGGTCGCGAATCGGCTCTGCGCGCTCTGCAGGCTGCCGGCTTCATGATCACGTCCATCCGCGACGTGACGCCGATCCCGCATAACGGCTGCCGCCCGCGCAAGAAGCGCCGCGTCTGATGGTCCGCTTTAGGGTCGCCCCTTTGGCGACCCTTTGTTGAACTCGGGAATAGCCGCTTCACCTCCTCGCAGGTTAAGCGGCTTTCACCGTATCGCCGAAGCCAAACTTCGGTGTTCCTCAGGCTCGGTTGCCACGATTGGATGGTGGCAACGAACGGAAGGTTTAAGTGATGATCCAGAAGAACTGGCAGGAACTGATCAAGCCGAACAAGGTGGAGTTCACCTCGTCCGGTCGTACCAAGGCAACGCTGGTTGCCGAACCTCTGGAGCGCGGCTTCGGCCTGACGCTCGGCAATGCGCTGCGTCGCGTGCTTCTGTCGTCTCTCCGGGGTGCCGCGGTGACGGCTGTCCAGATCGACGGCGTACTGCATGAGTTCTCCTCGATTCCGGGCGTCCGCGAAGACGTGACCGACATCGTTCTGAACATCAAGGAAATCGCCATCAAGATGGACGGCGACGATGCCAAGCGCATGGTCGTTCGCAAGCAGGGTCCGGGTTCGGTCACTGCCGGTGACATCCAGACCGTTGGCGACATCGAGATCCTCAACCCCGACCACGTGATCTGCACGCTGGACGAAGGTGCCGAGATCCGCATGGAATTCACGGTCAACAACGGCAAGGGCTACGTTCCCGCCGATCGTAACCGTGCGGAAGATGCGCCGATCGGCCTGATCCCCGTCGACAGCCTGTACTCGCCCGTCAAGAAGGTCTCGTACAAGGTTGAAAACACCCGTGAAGGCCAGGTCCTCGACTACGACAAGCTGCTGATGTCGATCGAGACCGACGGTTCGATCTCCGGCGAAGATGCAGTCGCTTTCGCGGCCCGCATCCTGCAGGACCAGCTGGGCGTTTTCGTCAACTTCGACGAACCGCAGAAGGACGTCGAGGAAGAGGCCGTCACCGAGCTCGCCTTCAACCCGGCGCTGCTCAAGAAGGTCGACGAACTCGAGCTTTCGGTTCGTTCTGCCAACTGCCTGAAGAACGACAACATCGTTTACATTGGCGACCTCATCCAGAAGACCGAAGCTGAAATGCTTCGCACTCCGAATTTCGGTCGCAAGTCGCTGAACGAGATCAAGGAAGTTCTGGCATCCATGGGCCTCCATCTCGGCATGGAAGTCCCCGCATGGCCGCCGGAAAACATCGAAGATCTCGCCAAGCGTTACGAAGACCAGTACTGAGAACAGCAAAGGCAGGTTTTGCTGCCTTTCCCCGTCAAACAGCGGGCCTTTCCGATAGGTGAAAGTGCCCGTATGTGCCAGGAAACGGCAGGCCCGAACAAGAATGGGAACCTGCATTAAAGGAGAATAGCCATGCGCCACGGAGTAGCCGGCCGCAAGCTCAACCGTACTGCCAGCCACCGCAAGGCGATGTTCGCCAACATGGCGGCTTCGCTCATCACCCACGAGCAGATCGTCACGACTCTGCCCAAGGCCAAGGAAATCCGCCCGATCGTCGAAAAGCTTGTCACGCTCGGCAAGCGCGGCGACCTGCACGCCCGTCGTCAGGCCATCTCGCAGATCCAGGACCAGGACGCCGTCCGCAAGCTGTTCGACGCCATTGCTTCGCGTTACGCGACCCGCAACGGCGGCTACCTGCGGATCATGAAGGCCGGCTTCCGCCAGGGCGACAATGCCCCGATGGCCGTCATCGAATTCGTTGAGCGCGACGTCAATGCCAAGGGCGCAGCCGACAAGGCCCGCGTTGCTGCTGAAGCGGAAGCTGCCGAAGCCGCATAACTTTTGCGCGCCTTAACACTATTAAAAAAGCCGGGTGGAGACGCCCGGCTTTTTTGTTTTCGTCGTTTGGGCATGCCGGGTTGACGATAGTCAATGTTGGCCACCCGCGCGGGGTCCAAAGTCCTCTCAGACAACTAAAGTCGAGAGGCTGGGCCATGACATTTCCTATCGCATTCGAACATGAAAAGAGCGACCTGATCATCCCGGCGCTGGCGCCCTTCTACGAGAGGGTGGCGCAACCCATGGCCTGGAGCCTGTTCCGGCTGGCCGTTGGCGGCATGCTGGTTGTCGAGGGATGGCCCAAGATCATGGCACCCTTCGCGCAGGTCGGTTTTGTCGAAAACCTCGGCTTCTACCCGGGTTGGGTCTGGTCGCCGCTCTTGGCGATCATGCAGGTTTTTGGGGGTGCCCTGATCGCGCTTGGGCTGTTCACCCGACCGGCTGCCCTGGCGAACGCGGTGATGCTTGCAATTACCCTGGCGTTTCACGTCGCCCACCCTTACTGGGACGCGGTCCTGACGCAAGCGGGCATCGACGCACTGAAGGCCGGCAGCGACCTCTTCACGCCGAATGGCGTTCTCCGGCTTGCCGATGGCGGCACGAAGTTCCTGCATCAGGTGCAAGAGAAGGCCGAACAGAACTCGCTTTTCTGGACCGGCGGGGCATTTCTCTTCGCCGCTTTCGGGGGCGGATACCTGTCGCTCGACAGGCTGCTGGTCCGCAAACAGTTCTAGAGGACGTCGCGCAAAAGCGTGCAGCGAGTTTGCGACAAGAGCGTGCAGAGCGAATCTGAAAGGTCGCGAGACGCTTTCGCACCAGACGAGCATCAAAAGATCGGCGCCCGGCAAGCGAGGCGCCGATCGTTTGGCCTAACGGGCCCGGGCGGGAGCTGAAAGATTGCGTCGGGCTCTCTTTCGGTCCATCAGCGGCTTGCGCACCGCGCGGTAGGCCAGCAGCAGCGCAATCAGCGCCACATGAATGAACGGCACGAGTGTTACCGATTTGACGGCCAGCACATAGTGCAGGGCACCGCCGGCGGCAATCAGGTAGATGAGCCTGTGCAGCTTGATCCAGCCCTGGCCGAACCGCCGGATCGACCAGTTGTTCGACGTGACGGCGAGCGGGATCAGCATCAGCAGGCAGGCAAAGCCGATTGTGATGTAGGGACGCTTGACGATGTCGCCACCCACTGCGGCGAAGTTCAGTTGCAGGTCGAGCAGCAGGTAGACGGCAAAATGGATGACCACGTAGTAGAAGGCGATAAGCCCGAGCGCCCGCCGGTAGCGGACCCAGTTGATCCCCGCCAGATCCCGCAAGGGTGTGATCGCCAGTGTCGCGATGATAAAGCGCAGGGCCCATATGCCGATCACGTGTTCGAACGTCTTGACCGGGTTGAAGCCGAGGCCGCCGGTCGCGGCCTGGTAGAAATACCAGGCGGCGGGACACAGGCCGATCACGTAGAGCGCCCAGATGCTGGCGGCGTGGTAGCGGCGGGGAAGGGCCGGGATCGCGATCATGGTCAATAGTTCGCCTTCAAGTCCATCCCGGCATAGAGGCTCGCCACCTGCTCGCCATAGCCGTTGAAGGGGAGGGTCGGCTTGCGGTTGCCGCCGAAGAAGCCGCCTTCACCGATCCGCTGTTCGGTCGCCTGGCTCCAGCGCGGATGATCGACCGCCGGATTGACGTTGGAATAGAACCCGTATTCGCGGGCGTTGGAGTTTTTCCACGTGGTCTGCGGCTGTTTCTCGACCAGCGAAATCCTGACGATCGACTTGATGCTCTTGAAGCCGTACTTCCATGGCACCACCAGCCGGATTGGTGCGCCGTTCTGGTTCGGCAGGGTTTCGCCGTAAAGGCCGACGGCTAGAAGGGCGAGCGGATGGCGAGCCTCGTCGAGGCGGAGACCTTCGATGTACGGCCATGAAAGCGGCTGGAACAGGCCGCTCTGGCCCGGCATTTCCGAGGGCCTGACGACGGTCTCGAACGCCACGTACTTGGCGCTGCCCTGCGGTTCCACCTGGTCGAGGATGGATGCCAGCGGAAACCCGACCCACGGGATGACCATCGACCAGCCCTCGACGCAGCGCATCCGGTAGGTGCGGTCCTCAAGCGGCATCTTCATCAGTTCGTCCAGGCCAAACTCCTTCGGCTTGCCGACGAGGCCATCCACCTTGACCGTCCAGGGTGTCGGCTTGAACGAACCCGCATTCTGCGAGGGGTCTTCCTTGTTCACACCGAACTCGTAGAAATTGTTGTAGGTGGTGACTGCTTCCTTCGGGGTCAGCTTGTCATTGACCTTGTAGTCGCTGGCTTTTGCCATCAGAGGCGCGCCAAAGGCGTTGTCTGCTCCGGACAGCGCAAGGCCCGCTGCAGCGGCGCCGACGCCCATGAAGCCACGCCGCGACAGGTACACGCTCCGCGGCGTGATCTCAGATGCTGGGATATGGGGCGGACGATAAGCGGCCATCACGAGCTCTCCTCTTGGCAACAATGCCGTATAGTCTCTTATACGTAGCGCCGATCGGTTCGGTTTCACAGCGCCGCCACCGGGAGGGAAAGCCACGTTTGCGTGAAAAACTGTTCTTTGTCACGCGTGATGGCCAGTTGAATTCGCAAGTGTATCGCACCACTTGAGGAGTACACAACGGGTCCTCAGGAGGCTGCCCATGGCGACGAGAACTTGGACTGATACGGACGGCGCGAATTTCGCGTCGGATGCTGGGCAGCTTGACAGGCTTCGGCGGCTTCGCCGGCTGTCGACCATCGCGCGAATGATGGACACGGCCATCCGCATTCCCGGCACCGGCATCCGGTTTGGCGCGGATTCGGTCATGGGTCTCGTGCCGGTGATCGGCGATGCCGGCGGCGCGCTGGTGGGGCTTTACATGATCAATGAGGCCCGGCGTCTGGGCGTGCCTTCGCACAAGCTGATGCAGATGATGGGAAACCTGGCTGCAGACTCGGTTCTCGGCGCCGTACCGCTTGCCGGCGATCTGTTCGACGTCTTCTTCAAGTCCAACCGCCGCAATCTCGGTATCGTTCTCGACCATTTCGGGATCGCGGCCGAAGACCTGCATCGGCGCTAGCGGCGAGGCGGGCAACCGTACCGCACAGTACCGTTTCCGGCCCCGGTGGTAGTGACACCTTGCAGCCGTTGGAGTAGGAAAAGCTGAAAAGAAGGCTTTGGCACGGTCTCCGCACGGGGGCTGCGCCGCCCTAAGACTGAGGAAACGCCATGCCTGTTTATCGTTCGAGAACCACCACCCACGGCCGCAACATGGCAGGCGCGCGCGGCCTCTGGCGCGCCACCGGCATGAAGGATGGCGATTTTGGCAAGCCGATCATCGCCGTGGTCAACTCATTCACGCAGTTCGTGCCCGGCCACGTGCACCTCAAGGATCTCGGCCAGCTTGTCGCGCGTGAAATCGAGGCGGCCGGCGGCGTCGCCAAGGAATTCAACACCATCGCGGTCGACGACGGCATCGCCATGGGCCACGACGGCATGCTCTACTCGCTGCCCTCGCGCGAAGTCATTGCCGACTCGGTCGAGTACATGGTCAATGCCCATTGCGCCGATGCGATGGTCTGCATCTCCAACTGCGACAAGATCACCCCCGGCATGCTGAACGCCGCCATGCGCCTCAACATCCCGGCAGTGTTTGTGTCCGGTGGTCCGATGGAAGCCGGCAAAGTCGTGCTGCATGGCAAGACCGTCGCGCTCGACCTGGTCGATGCCATGGTTGCGGCGGCCGACGACAAGGTGTCCGACGAAGAAGTCTCTGCTATCGAAAAGGCTGCCTGTCCGACCTGCGGCTCGTGCTCCGGCATGTTCACCGCCAATTCGATGAACTGCCTGACCGAAGCACTCGGCCTGTCGCTGCCCGGCAACGGCTCGACGCTCGCCACCCATTCCGATCGCCGCCGGCTGTTCGTCGAGGCCGGCCACCTGATCGTCGATATCGCGCGCCGCTACTACGAGCAGGACGACGAACGGGTCCTGCCGCGCAATATCGCAACCAAGCAGGCCTTCGAAAATGCCATGTCGCTCGACATCGCCATGGGTGGCTCGACCAACACGGTCCTCCATATCCTTGCGGCTGCCTATGAGGGCGGCGTCGATTTCGGCATGGAGGATATCGACAAGCTGTCGCGCAAGGTGCCGTGCCTGTCCAAGGTCGCGCCCGCCAAGAGCGACGTTCACATGGAAGACGTTCACCGCGCAGGCGGTATCATGCGTATTCTCGGCGAACTGGAGCGCGGCGGACTGATCAACCGGGAGTGCTACACGGTTCACGAGGCGACCCTCGGCGACGCGATCGACCGGTGGGACATCACCCGCACCAATTCCGAAAGCGTGCGCGAATTCTTCAAGGCGGCACCCGGTGGCGTTCCGACCCAGGTGGCCTTCAGCCAGTCGTCCCGTTGGGACGAACTCGATACCAACAGCGAAACCGGCATTATCCGTTCGGTCGAAAAGCCCTTCTCGAAGGATGGCGGCCTGGCAGTGCTCTACGGAAACATCGCGGCGGACGGCTGCATCGTGAAGACCGCAGGCGTCGACGAATCGATCCTCAAGTTCAGCGGTCCGGCTGTCGTCTTCGAAAGCCAGGATGCCTCCGTCAAGGCGATCCTCAGCAACGAGGTCAAGGCCGGCGACGTCGTCGTCATCCGTTACGAAGGCCCGAAGGGCGGCCCGGGCATGCAGGAAATGCTTTACCCGACCAGCTATCTGAAATCGAAGGGCCTCGGCAAGGCTTGCGCGCTGGTCACCGACGGGCGCTTCTCGGGCGGCACATCCGGCCTGTCGATCGGCCACGCATCTCCCGAAGCGGCCCAAGGAGGCGCGATCGGTCTTGTGCGCCAGGGTGACATGATCGAGATCGACATCCCCAACCGGACCATCCATCTGGCCGTTTCGGATGCGGAACTCTCGGCCCGTCGCCACGAGCAGGATGCACTTGGCTGGAAGCCCGCAGCACCCCGCAAGCGCAACGTCACGACGGCCCTCAAAGCCTACGCCGCCTTTGCATCCTCGGCGGACAAGGGCGCCGTCCGGATCCTGCCGGAATAGGATTGACTCCGGGCCGGCCGCCTCAGAGCGGCCGGTTCAGCCCCTTATACGCTTCTTCCAGTTGCTTCATGCGCTCGCTATAGGCACCGGCGATGCACTTGGCATCGGCATTACAGTCCTGGCGCTTCTTGAGCCACGCCAGCTGCTCTTCCTGCAGCGTGCCCCTGTTGCCCATCGGCAGAAGGCTTGTGAGGATGTCGAATGTCGTGACCATCTTCACGTCGGCGTCGTTGAGGGAGCGGGTATCGCAGATCACCTTCTCGTCGGCAGCAAGCTCTTGGCGCTCGCAATCGAAGCTCGCCGCCGCCGCCGGATGGGCCCCGGCACCCATCGTGACGCCGAAAACTAGGGCAGCGAACCCCGTCGCTAGGTAGGTCTGTCTCATTCTGTGCTCCTGATGCTCAGTGATCGGCCGGCTCAAAGCATCTCCCTGAGCGTCCAGCCGAAGAAGATGATGCAGGCGAGCCAGATGGCAAGAACAAAGGCAAGTCCGGCGCGACTTCTCGGCCGCGTCTCGGCTTCGCTTGCTTGCGCGCGCGCCAGCGCCATTCGCTGCGGCGGCACGAGGCGGATGGCAAGCATGATCCCGAGCGGCACGATCAGCAGATCGTCCAGATAGCCGAGGATGGGGATGAAGTCCGGGATGAGATCGATCGGCGACAGGGCATAGGCTGCGACAGCGCCCGCAACGAGCTTTGCCGTCAGCGGTACCTCCGGATCCCGGGCCGCGATCCAGAGCGCGATCACGTCCCGCTTCAGTGCACGCGCCCAACTCTTGAGCTTCTCCAGCATCGAAATCCGTCCTTCTTGCGTCTTGGCACCAACCGGGCTGTTTCGGTCCCGTTTCGGCCACCTTTCTTTTCCAGCGTGCGGCGCTAAGACTGCAACGGAACACCGAAAACGAGGAATCAAATGTCCATCCTGTTCAAGCGTATGTCGCTCGCCGTTTTTCTTCTTGCGGCAGCGTGTCCCGTGGTTGCCAGCGCGCAAGAGCAGAAGACTCTGCCGCAGTCCCGTCAGGAGATGCAGCTTTCCTTTTCGCCGCTCGTCAAGCGCACTGCCGGCGCCGTCGTCAATGTCTACGCCGAACGGATGATCCAGCGCCCGGGCCTCCAGACCGGCGATCCTTTCCTCGACCAGTTCTTCGGCCAGCGCATGCCGAACAGGTCCGAGAAGCAGTCCTCGCTCGGGTCCGGCGTCATTCTGTCGGATGACGGCCTCGTGGTAACCAACAACCATGTCATCGAGGGTGCGGACGATATCAAGATCGCGTTGGCAGACGGCCGCGAATTCCCCTGCGATCTCGTCCTGAAGGATGAAAGCGTCGATCTGGCTGTGCTGCGCATCAAGGCCAAGGAACATTTCCCGGTGCTATCGGTCGCCAATTCCGATGCCGTGGAGGTGGGCGACCTCGTTCTGGCGATCGGCAATCCCTTCGGCGTCGGCCAGACGGTGACAAGCGGTATCGTCTCCGCGCTTGCCCGCAACCAGATCACCTCGGGCGATTTCGGTTTCTTCATCCAGACAGACGCGTCCATCAATCCCGGTAATTCGGGCGGCGCGCTGATGAACATGAACGGTGAACTGATCGGCATCAATACTGCCATCTTCTCCCGCGGTGGTGGCTCCAACGGCATCGGCTTTGCCATCCCGGGCAACCTCGTCAAGGTGTTCCTGGCAGCAGCGGCAGACGGCAAGAAGAGTTTCGAGCGGCCCTATGTCGGCGCCACGTTCGATGCGGTCACTTCCGATGTCGCCGAGGCGATCGGGCTGAAGGCCGCTCGCG
This sequence comes from Hyphomicrobiales bacterium, assembly GCA_900469345.1. Taxonomy (GTDB): domain Bacteria; phylum Pseudomonadota; class Alphaproteobacteria; order Rhizobiales; family Rhizobiaceae; genus Neorhizobium. The sequence continues at coordinate 22,153 of UBWZ01000019.1, forward strand.
GCGCCCTGGTGACGCGCGTCGTCGAAGGCGGACCGGCCGACAAGGCGGGACTAAAGCCGGGCGAGGTGGTCACGGCCGTCGACGGCATTTCGGTCGAACATCCGGACGCGCTCGGCTACCGGCTGACGACCGCCGGCCTTGGCAATCAGGCCAGGATGACCGTGCAGACGACGGACGGCCAGCGGGAGGTCACGCTGCGACTGAACGCGGCCCCGGAAAGCACGCCACGCGACGAGCGTCTCCTCGAGGGCCGCAACCCGTTTGCCGGGCTGCGCATCGCCAACCTGTCGCCGAAGCTCGCAACCGAACTGCAAATGCCGACCGACAAGCTCGGAGTCGTCGTGACGGATGTCTCCAAGGGTTCGCCGGCCGCACGTCTCGGCTTCGAGCCAAAGGACATACTGGTCTCGCTGAATGGCGACGCGGTGAACTCCACCAAGGCGATGGAGAAGATGCTCAGCGACGATCCGGGTTTCTGGCGGGTCGAGATCGAGCGCAATGGCCAGCGCATCCGGCAATTCTTCCGATGAGCGGCGATCTGTTCGCGCCGAAGGTCCCGGACGAGGTCGCCAACCGGCGGCCGCTTGCCGACCGGCTGCGCCCGAAGGCGCTCTCCGAGGTGACGGGGCAGCCTCATTTGACCGGCACGGACGGCGTGCTGCGCCGGATGATCGGCTCCGGATCACTGGGTTCGATGATCTTTTGGGGGCCTCCTGGAACCGGCAAGACGACGGTGGCGCGGCTTCTTTCGGGCGAGGCGGGACTGGCCTTCGAGCAGATCTCGGCGATCTTCTCCGGCGTTGCGGATCTGAAGAAGGTGTTCGAGACAGCAAGGCTCCGGCGCATGGACGGGCGCCAGACGCTTCTCTTCGTCGATGAGATTCATCGGTTCAACCGGGCCCAGCAGGATAGTTTTCTGCCGGTTATGGAAGACGGGACCGTTATCCTGGTGGGCGCGACCACCGAAAATCCGAGTTTCGAGCTCAATGCCGCTCTTCTGTCGCGAGCCCGCGTGCTGACCTTCCGGGCCCATGACGAGGAAAGCCTTGCCGAATTGCTAGCGCGCGCCGAAGCGGTGGAAGACAAGCCCCTGCCACTGGACGAGGATGCCCGCGCCAGTCTGCTTCGCATGGCCGACGGCGACGGGCGCGCGGTGCTGACGCTGGCGGAGGAGGTCTGGCGTGCCGCAAGGCCGGGCGAGGTCTTCGACACCGGCAGCCTGACCGAGATCGTGCAGCGCAGGGCGCCGGTCTACGACAAGGCGCAGGAGGGCCACTACAACCTGATCTCGGCCCTCCACAAGTCGGTGCGGGGGTCCGATCCCGATGCTGCGCTCTACTATCTCGCTCGCATGCTGGACGCCGGCGAGGACCCGCTTTATCTGGGCCGTCGGCTTGTGCGTATGGCGGTCGAGGATATCGGGCTGGCGGATCCGCAGGCGCTGGTGGTCTGCAACGCGGCCAAGGACGCCTATGACTATCTGGGCTCGCCGGAGGGGGAGCTCGCGCTTGCTCAAGCCTGTGTCTATCTGGCCACCGCGCCGAAATCGAACGCCGTTTATACTGCCTACAAGGCCGCCGTGCGAACTGCCAAGGAGCATGGTTCGCTTCTGCCGCCCAAGCACATCCTCAATGCCCCGACCAAGCTGATGAAGACGGAAGGCTATGGTGACGGCTACCGTTACGACCACGACGAGCCGGACGCCTTTTCAGGGCAGGATTATTTCCCGGAAAAGCTCGGCCGTCAGGTCTTTTACGACCCGCCGGAGAGGGGTTTTGAGAGGGAGATCAAGAAAAGGCTGGAATGGTGGGCGCGGCTGCGCAAGGAACGCAACGAGGACTGACGGCGTCAGGACGCCTGAGTTTGCGCCCGCGCCGTCGGTGCTGATACGAGCTTGACCGACGAGTCGGCGAGGCCGTGATGGCCCTCCATGTCGACAATCAGGTGCCAGTGTCCCGGTTCCGGAACCACCAGCCGGATGGGCGATTTGCGGGCCACGCCGCCCACATATTTGAAGTCCAGAAGCTCGGTGAAACGCTGGAAATTGGCAGCCGTCATCAGGCGGACATTGTTGACCGCACTCAATGTCACCTCGAATGTCGCACCCGCGCGTTGTGCCTTCAGATCATAGTGCGTGAAGCGAAAGTTTGGCCCGGCCATTGTCCCCTCTTAGCTGCCAGCCGTTGGATGAAGGCAACCCTAGCAGCGCCCAGTTAAAGATTGGTGGAACCGAATGGGTGTTTTAGGGGTTACATATATGAAGGCCAGCAAGAGCATCTCTTGAATGGCCGAACGAAAATCTGGCGGTGTTCGTCCCCTGCCATCGCCGCACAATAACAATTGACCTCCAACACCTCAAACCCCGCTGTCACCCCGCAGCGGGGTTTTCTTTGTACCCTATCTGGACGTCGCAGACGCAGAAGTTCTATAATTTCAACGCTTTGTATCCGTTTCCGGATTCAATTGACGATCGACTTGAATCAGTATGTGAAGCTTGAGTGGTAGGTAACAAATGTCTCCGCCTCAGCGGGTTCGGCCGCGTGCGGGGAGAACAGACGTTTCGGGTCGATTAACTTTGTCAGTGCTGTCTGGCGACCGGCAAAAGTTCTGTCCGACGCAGTTCGTCCACGGCAGAGACCGCTTCTTCCATGGACCAGCCGGCCTTGACGGCCGCAGCAATCATTTTCACCTCGGCCTCTTCTTCAAGTGCGAGAAAGATAGGCTCCAGAGCCTCCTTGACCGTCAGGATATGCTCCTTCGGCGAAGGTACGGAAAGACGTGCGGCGGACATGGGCATGGACGCGGTGCTCCTCTCTGTGTGGTGTACGAATCTTTTACAATCTTCAGGCCGCCAGAATGTTCCCGTGATGCGGCATTTATTTGTGTGACGATGTCACAAAACGACGAAGGGCCGCTCGAGGCGGCCCTTCGCGAAATCCTGCAAGGTTTGAAAGTCTAGCGCAGAGCCTCCGGCAGCAGCGCTGCAGGGAAGTCCTGATAGGACACGGGGCGCAGGAAGCGGTAGATCGCAAGCGTGCCCACTGAGGTCGTTCTGCCGTCCGAGGTCGCCGGGTAGGGGCCGCCATGCACCATTGCCGGTGATACTTCCACGCCGGTGCCGAAACCGTTGACGAGCAGGCGGCCTGCCAGCATCTCCAGCTTCAGACGAAGCTCTGCGGCTGCATCAAGATCGCTGTCGTCGACGTGCAGGGCGATCGTCAGCTGGCCTTCGAGCCCGTCGAGAATGGCTTCGAGCTCTGCCATGTCGCGGCACTTTACCACGAGGCCGGCGGCGCCGAACACTTCGTCCTGCAGTTCGTGATGGGCCTGGAAAGCCGCAGCTGTTGTCTGGAACAGGGAGGCGACGCCGTCATAGTCGCCGCCGGTCTTGCCCTTGGCGACAAGTTCCACTTCCGGATGCTGTTCGAGCTTTGCGACGCCCTCGCTGTATGCCTTGCCGATGGATCCCGTCAGCATGGTCTGTGCCGGCATCTCGGGAAGCATCTGGCCTGCCTTGGCGACGAAGGTCTTCAGGTCCTCGCCGTCCAAGGCGATCAGCAGGCCCGGATTGGTGCAGAACTGGCCGGCGCCAAGCACCAGCGAGTTGACGAAGCCGGTCGCAATCTGTTCTGCGCGGCTCTTAAGCGCACCTGGAAACAGGATGACCGGGTTGATGCTGCTCATCTCGGCATAGACCGGGATCGGCTGCTTGCGTTCGGAGGCGATCTTCATCAGCGCGGTTCCGCCGCGGCGCGATCCCGTAAAGCCGACGGCGCGAATGCGCGGGTCCGCAACCAGGGTCTGGCCAACTTCGAAGCCGGTGTCGAACAGCATGGCGAAAACGCCGGCCGGGAGGCCGCTTTTCTCGACAGCGCGCTGTACAGCCTTGCCGACCAGTTCGGACGTGCCCGGATGCGCCGAATGCGCCTTGACCACGACGGGGCAGCCGGCCGCCAGGGCCGAAGCCGTATCGCCACCGGCAACGGAGAAGGCGAGCGGAAAGTTCGATGCGCCGAACACCGCGACCGGACCGACGGCGACATTGCGCAGTCTCAGGTCAGGCTTGGGTGCCGGCTTGCGCTCGGGATTGGCCGGGTCGAAGCGCAGTTCCTGGAAACCGCCCTCGCGGACCTCCTTGGCGAACAGCCGAAGCTGGCCGGCCGTGCGTCCACGTTCGCCTTCGAGGCGACCGCGCGGCAGGCCGGTTTCCGCCATGGCGCGCACGACGAGATCGTCGCCGATCGCTTCGATTTCTGCAGCGATCGCTTCGAGAAACGCGGCACGAGCCTCCAGCGACGTTTCGCGGTAGACGTCGAAGGCCTCCCAGGCGAGCTTGGTCGCCGCTTCGACATCGGCTTTCGTCGCGCCGCCGAACGATCCTTCGAGGGGCTTTCCCGTCGAGGCCTCAATGGCGGAGAACTCTCCGTTCGATCCGCGCGTCTCCTTGCCTCCGATCAGGAGGCTGCCGCTAATGGTCATGAGATGTCCCTTTCGATCATGGCATAAGCCATGGATATGGTGATCTGACGCCGCGAGTTCTAACGGGCCGGATGCGCCGAGGGAAGCACCGCAAGCCAAAAAGTATGATTTTATGCCGTGGGAAGATGGCCTTGGACGTGCATATCGAAGATTGCGGGCGGATGGCCGCGTGTGGCCTGCCGAGCGCCAGCTGGCGCACGGAAAAGGGAGGTGGAAAACGTCCCGCCTATTGCAGCAGGTCGTCCATGCGCCGATAGAACTGCTCCGCACGCTCCTGACGCAGTCGCTCGATACCGAGTTCGACATACCGTCGCTTTGCGTTTTCGAGGCTGTCGGCAAAGGCTGAGCGGTCGATGCCGTCCGCATCCAGCATCAACTGGATCAGCGGATCGTTGATTGCTTCTGCCAAGGTAAGGTCGTCCATCATTCGGGTCCTCCTGAATGCTCCTAACGCCTAAACCATGATTGCGACCGCAATGTCACAAGTGGGGGGATTCACGAATTCGTGCATGCCGCAAACCGGCGCGTCCGCAGGGCGCTCACGCAAGCGTGAGCGTCTGAAAAGGCGATCGGCTCCAGCCCATCGACGCAGTTAAGGATCTCTTTATAAATTCATGAAAATGAATAGAGACCGGTGCGAGATGGGATGCGTTCGAGGGGTCTGGGTGGACCGCGCGACCGTCTCGCGGGTGAAGCCGGATGTATCGCCTGCGCATCCGCCGTCTAGCAGGCTTTGTATGGAGTATGACAATGACCTTCAAATCTCGCGCTCTTGCTGCAACGGCAGCTCTGTCCCTCGGCACCACCCTGGCTGCGCCTCTCTGGGCTGCAGATCTCACCACCTCCTACCAGGAACCACCCGCCTACAGCGAACCGTCCTCGGCCTCGACCGACTGGACCGGCGCCTATGCCGGTGTCCATGGCGGCGTAACCTCGCCCAAGATCAATCCGTTCGACGGCGGCAAGGGCATGAACCTCGGCGTTCACGGCGGCTATAACGCCGACGTCGGCGGTGCGGTGGTCGGCGGCGAGCTCGACTATTCCTATCTCGGCGATGCCGATGTGAACGTCAGGAATGGCAAGCTCAACGAGCGCCATCGCCTTGCTGCCAAGGCCAAGGCTGGCGTTCCGCTCGGCCAGACGCTCATCTACGGCACGGGCGGTCTCGCAATGACCAACTTCCGTGACAATGGCGCAACCTCCGGTCCGGATGGCTGGAAGCCCGGCCTTCTGCTTGGCGCCGGCATCGAACAGAAGCTGACCGGCAACATTTCGGCCCGCGTCGAATACGATTACGTCATGACCAGCAATGTCCGCAGCTACACCGGCGGCGTCGAGAGCAAGCGTGACGTCCACGATCATTCGATCACAGCCGGCATCGACTACAAGTTCTAGACTGTCAGTCGGAGTTCAGGTTCCAAAGCGTTCGCGGCAGCGTCGCGTGTCCTCCAGGCACGCGGCGTTGTCGTATTCGCAGCTCCGGTTGCCCCTCAGTTGTCGATCACCTGCTGCGCCACGACGCTTGCGATGACCTGGTCGGTGCCCTTGGGATAGCGTGGCAGGGCCACGGTGATGGCACCTTCGCGACCGGCGACCTGCGCGGAATAGCGCTTGTAGATCGTATCCTCGCCGGTTTCCTCTCCCATGGACTTCGCCTGCACCACCGCCAGCAGCGCCCTTTCGAAGGCTGCGGCATCCGTGCCCGACAGGGCGACCGTACAGCCCTCGACCGGCTTGCCGGCAATCTCGGCCTTGTAGACCACCAGGGCCTGGAATGCGTCCGCTTCGCCCTTGCTGGCGATCCAGCCTTCTATGGCGGAAGGTTCTCCGACGGGCGTGAAGGCCATCGCCATGTCGGCCGCAAGCTCCGGCCACTCCTCATGTTTGGCAAGCGCCACCGTCTTGTCGAAACGCGGTCCCTCCGCCAGACAGCGGGTCCGGAAAACCTCGACGGCCGGACCCGCATCCTGCCCGCTTGCCGTAGCCGCGGTAAGGAGGAAAAATGCGAAGAGCAGAAATGGCTTGGACGTCATAGGTTCCTCATCGTGGACCGTAGCGCCTGGTCAGAGAGCTTGAACTGGCATAGGCACTGCAGGTCGTCAGGGTTTCGCGGCATTTTCATGGGCAGGTTCGTCGCGGCAACGATAATCCTTGTTTTTGCGCCGGCGTGCCAGGAGTCCTGATCGTAGATCGGCCCGTGCCCGACAGGAAGCCCGGTTCGCGAGCGCGTGCCATTGGAAAAGCCGCGCGCTGCTGAAACACGGATCGGCCGTCTCCCGGCCAGCCAGCCTCAGGCAAGCTGCTCGAAGTACCGATGGACATGCAGTTCATGGAGAAGGCTCTGGCGTCGGGTTCGACCTGGCCGTTTGCCCTGGCGCTAGGTTGAGGGGATAAATTTACATGGACAAGATATTGTTTTCGCTGCCAGTTCACGAGCGTCCGGATATTGTCCGCGATCAGATCGAGAACCTTCTGTACTTCACTCCCGGTTCATTGGTCTGCGTTCACGTGTCCGCGTCGGCGGCCGAATCCGTGGATGAGTACAAGCGCCACTGCGATCTGCCAGGCGTCTTCATCAATCCACGGCGATATGAGACAACCGCCGGCAAGGGCATCCTGCATACTCATATCAGCAATTTCGAGCACATGGCCTGGCAGGGTGAGGCTTTCGACAAGGTCATGCTCATCTCGTCTAACGAAATGCTGATCCGCAAGGGTCTGGCAGAGCATGTCTCCCGTTTCCGGCTGGGTGCGCAGACAGAAGTTTTCGACCGCTCGGTGGACTGGCATTTGTTCCGAGCGGAAATGCTGGACGACGTCCGCGTCAGGGGAATGCTGGACCAGCTTGGCCTGCCGATCTTTTTCGGCGGTCAGGCGGAAGGGCAGTTCTTCAATCGTGAGATCTTCGACCAGGTCTACAAGATCTACACGTCGCATTTCCCGATGGCCTCTTGCGGCTTCGTGACCGAGGAAATGATCCCGCCGACGGTTGCCGCGTTCTCGACGATGAACGGCATCGATGCGGCGCTGCCGATCACTGTCTGCGACTACTGCACGCTGCTGAAGATGGATATCGGCGTCGTCGACAGGATCCGTGAAGGTGTCGGCAGTCTGGTGTCCGTCAAGATCCCCCGCACGCTGCGTTCGCCGCACCACAACGTGTCTACCCTTGCCAGCATTTTCAGCATCAAACGCGTACCGCGCGAAGATTGCGAACTGCGGCGCTACGTCCGGTCCCTGGAAACCGAGGACGCGGCGCGTCCTGTCCTGGTCGCGTAGTCAGGAGCGAGCGGCCCGCGCATCTACCCGCCCATCATGGCAGCGGATCGAGGGTTCCGAACCAGGCAACGAGGCCGACCACCACCGTCGCTCCGACGAGCTCGAAGATCGTGCCGGCCGTCAGCGCTCTGGCGGCCGAACCGGAACGTCCGAGCCGCGGCACGAGATAGTACCGGTTGAAGAGAGCGGCCGCGATCATCATCACGACGACGACAATCTTGGCCGAAAGCAGCCGCTGATAGGGGATGCTCCAGTCCGTCGGCAGCCCGCCAAGGATCAGCACCGTATTGACGAGGCCGGAGGCCAGCACCAGGGCGACGGCGCCGTGGCCGACGAGCGAGAACCGGCTAAGGGCGACCCGCGCGCCGTCATGGGTTTCAGGCGTCGCAAGATGCCGCAGGAGCGCCAGGACGGGCACAAGCGCGCCGATCCAGAACCCACCCGCCAGCACATGCAGAAGGTCGTTCGCCTGATGCAGCACTAACGCTGCGCCCGCCTTCATTACGGCGTGTCCGGTCAACGTCAGCGACAGGAGAAGGCCGGCGGAAAACAGCGCCGTCAGCGGCAGCCGAAGCTTTGCAGGCAGCACCAGGCTGGCGACGAGAAGAAAGAACGCGCTTGCAGCCTGCCAGAGCCACGCGGTGCCGGCGGATGTCTCGAGCGCGACCGCCGCCAGTACGGAGGGATCCGCTGCGTCCAGCCAGCGCCCCCCTACGATGGCGGCGCTGACCGGCAGTGCAAGCAGTGCGGCCGCGGCGATGGTCAGCAGCGAGCCGAAGCGCCAGATGCGGATCTCTTCCCAGACGCGATCGCGCAGCGGCGCCGGGACCAGCAGGCTGACAAAGCACGAGGCGCCCCACAGTAGTAGCGCAGCAAGATTGCCTGCAAAACGGATTGCGACCAGTGCCGCCTCGGGCTCGTTCACGGCGCGACGGTAAACGAGAATGTGCCCTTTGTCTTGTGACCGTCGGTCGACAGGACATGCCACTCGACGCGGTAGGCGCCCGGGGCCGCAGGCACGGTCAACGGCACGACCAGCGTCTTGTCGCCATCCTTGAGGCGCGGCGCACTTGTCGCAATGGGCGCCTTGTCCGGACCGGTCACCTCTGCGGCGCTGAACTTGAGGACAAGAGCTTCGGAAAACGAAAGGTCGATCTCGCTGGGCGCTGCGACGGAGGACCTGTCCGCTGGCGTCGACGAGTTGAGTTTGCCGTGGGCGAAGGCGGCTTGTGCACCAAGGCAGAGAACGGCGGCGGAAAGGGTGAGACGGTTCATGTCGGCATCCTTGTCGAGATCGTGCGACAGATGGAGTCGCGGCTTACCTGCTTATGGCATGTCGGCGGGCCCGGTCGAAGCTCTGCAGCGAAGACGGCCTGCGACCACTCGTCGCTCAGTTCTGGGCGAGCGCGGCGCTCGGCGCAAGGAGACAGTCCGGGCTGACCTTGTAGGCGTTGACGATGTGGCCGGCACGGTAGCCGAAGGGCACTGCGAAGCGCGCGACGACCTCGGCCGGTTCCCCCTGGCACAGCAGCCTTGCTTCCGAGATATAGAGGACCGGGCTTGGCGCCGCTGCCGTCAGCGGAAACACCTGTTCGTAGTAATTGCGCGGGAAGCCGGAGATCGGCCGTGCGTGGAGGGAGAAACCGCGGTCGCGCAGCGTGTAGAAGAGGTCGCCCAGGATCGGGCGGTTGTCCGCAACGATCACCCGAACGTGTTCCTGCTCGCCAACCTTTCCGGCGAAGTCGCTGATGACGCTGCGTCCGACGAACCGTTTCAGGACCAGATCCCCGTTCGGAAGCTTGAACGCCATCGGGAAGACACTCACCACCGGAATGAGCACGACGGGAATGGCATTGATGACGAGCGAGGTGCGCATGACCGGCCAGGGCCACGCCATCATGACGCCGGTGGCAAGCACGGTCCCGGCTACATAGGCGGGAACCGCCCAGTTGGCATTGGCGCCGCCGAATACGGCCTGGGCCGTCAGCAGGGCGACGCAGGGCAGGGAGAGCCAGGCAAGCGATGTTTCGGCCGGGCGACGATGTGCTCCGGTAGCCATGCGTCGCAGCGCCCAGAGCATGGCGGCAAACACGATCGGTCCGACCACGCCGAACTGCGCGCCAAGGAAGCCGATGCCGGACATCAGGTCGAGGCCGCCCTTGCCGCTGCTGCTGTCCCAGTTGGCGATGCTCTCCGTATGCTGGATGGTGATCCCCTTGTGCAGGACATTCCACCACAGATTGGGGGCGACCACCACGGCGCCTATGCCGCCGGCAAGCAGGGCATCGCGCCAGGCGATGCGGGCCCTCGGCATGAGCAGCATCGCGACCCCGACGCCCGGCAGAAGAAACAGCACGGAGTACTTCGTGAGGAAGGCGAGGCCGAGACAGAGGCCTAGCCCAGCTGCTGCGCCGATCGAGGAGCGTTCCGTGAGGCGCAGGAAAAACAGGACCGCTGCAGCGATGAACGTCAACTGGATCGTGTCCGTCGACATCAGCGCGCTGGAAAGAGACACCGCCGGCAGCGTCACAAAGGTGATCGCCGCCCAGGGGGCCGTGTCCTGCCCTGTCGTTTGCGAGGCGATCGGCATCAGCAGAAGCGCGGTCGCCATATGGAAGAGCGGCGCGTCGAGACGCACCCAGAAGCTCGCATCGGACTGCCCGAGCGTGATGAAAAGCCGGATCACCCAGCCGATCATCGGCGGCTTGGAATAATAGCCGAAATCGAGGTTCTGGCTCCACAGCCAGTATTGTGCCTCGTCCACGAACAGGTCCGTGCGGTTGAAGCCGAGCATCAGGATCCGCCATGCGGTAATGATGAGGACGGCGGCGACGGCCGATCGCGCACGGAGCGACGGCGGATTGGCGGCGCCGGTTGAGAGGGTCACGGCGGGCTGGCTGGTATCCATTTCGAATCTACCGGCATCGGTTTCACGAACACAGTCTCAGTGCCTAGCCCGCAAACACCATAGTTATATGAAGGTTGTCTCCGGCTGCGGGGGATAAGCGGGCAAGGATCTGTGAGCCGGGGGGCGCCGCCCGCCTAATCCGCGGCATTTCTAATACGGCTTGAATTTCAAGCATGCCCCACCATCTACTGCGCATATCCGTCCCTGATGACCGCCTGCAGCGATGCTTGACCGTCTTGCGTTTACGGTCGTCCGGGAAGCCGGGGAGGCTCCCTTGTCCCGGTGTCGAGCGCCCACCCTTGATTTAATCCATTGCGAGCGTTCATGGACAGCAACCGCCATCTCGTCGTCTTCCTGCATGGCATCGGGGCGTCCGGCGCCCAACTCATGCCTCTCGCTTCGTCCTGGCGGTCGTCGCTGCCCGACACCAGGTTCGTGGCGCCGGACGCGCCTTTCCATCATCCCCGCGGGCATCAGTGGTTTGCCGTTGACGGCAGCCAGCTGCGGCCGGACCGCATCCAGACGGTGCGCGACGCGTTTGATGACACCGTCAGCGCGCTCATCGAGCGCGAGGGATTTGAGGCGTCGCTTGATCGCGTCGCTTTTGTCGGAGTGTCGCAAGGGGCCATCGTTGCACTCGACGCCATAGCGTCCGGCCGCTGGCAGATCGGCGCGCTGGTCTCCTTTGCCGGCCTTCTTCCCCCGACCGCGGTGTCGCCAAAAGGCAGCCGCACACCCGTCCTCCTCGTCCACGGCGAGGATGACCGGACCATCCCGCCGATGGCGTCGACCATCGCAGCCGGTCAGCTCAGGCAGGCGGGGTTCAAGGTCGAGATCGACCTGTTGCCGGGGGTCGGCCATACCGTATCTCCTGGCGGAGCGGAAAAGGCGCTGCAATTCCTGCAACGATCGCTAGGCTGATAGCCTGTCCAGCGGAAGAGGCCGGCACAGCGCCCAATTTAAAGTCGATGGATCGAGATCATGGTGTCATCACCAAGCTTTTTCGCCAGATACCAAGGCCGCGTTCCTGAAAGCAATGAGACGCTTGGCGGCGCAACGACAGACGGGCCGGGCGACGACCCCTCGGAAGCAGCCGAAACCGTTACCTTCCCTTTCGACCGGATGGCGGTGCAGCGCTTCCGCGAGGCTTTTCCGCGGGCGCGCTGGAACGACAGGCTCTCCGCCTGGATCGTTCCCGGCAACACGGCGCGCCGCCGCATCGACCGCTGGCTCGCCAAGGAAGCGGCGCGGGAAGACCTCTTTGCCACGGAAAAGGGCCGCGATGCCTTCGAATGGGAGCCGATCCTGAGCGCCTATCTCGAGGTCAGCGATTGGGGTTTTTGTATCCGCACACCCTATTCCCGCACAGTGGTGGACGAGCTGCGGCAGATCCCGCTTGCTCGATGGAACGGCGCCTCGCGTCTGTGGGAGGTTCCGTTTGCCTCATACGACGAGCTGCAGCAGCGCTGGCAGGCGATCGAGGAGGCGGCACAGCGCGCCGAGCCTGCCGAGAAGCGAAAGCGTGCCGAGGCTCGCAAGGGTAGCGAGGAGGAGGCGAGGGCTAGGCGCCGCGCGGCCGAAAGACGGAAGCGGCGGCTAGCGGTCCCGGTCGAAGACTTTCCGCCGTTGCATCGCCCTGTCGCGACGGCAGCCCAGGGCCTGGTCGTCGTCACGGAAAGCGGTGGTGAACTTGTGGAGCCGGAGGATGTCGCCGCGCTGGGTGTTGTTGCGGAAGGAGACTACGTCTGGTGCAGCTGGCGTCTTCCGACCCTTGAAGAATTGATCCACACCTGGCCGGCACAGGAGGCGACTGACGTCCCGGCGCCCGGCCGCAGCTGGTGGCGGCCGACACTCGATGAATTGCGCGAGGCTCGTCGCGCCGCCAAGATCCGCGAGCGCGCTCGCGGAGAGGCTCAAGGCGAAGGCGAGCCCTCGGGTTCCTGAAGGCAAGCGCTGCTGCAGGTCCGGCGACCCAGTGCGTGTGTCGGGTGGCTGCCCGGCCAGCGGCCTCAAGATCTGTCTGCAATGGCTTGATTTACCAATCTTTATCCGGTCAACTGCGCATCCGTTCCGCATCCCGCGGATGGTGAGGTGCAGATCAAAGTGTTGAGTGACATCGGCAACGGCCTGGTCGAGGGCAGGGCGGTGATAACAGGCCTCGCGACCGGCCGCGTGCTGGCTTCCTCGGTCGGCTTGTCGTTCTGGGGCGGTGTCGATCCCCGCACCGGCACGGTGGTCGATACGCACCATCCTCTGCATGGCGCCTGCATCAAGGACAGCGTGCTCGTTATCCCGAGCGGCCGGGGATCGTGCTCCGGGAGCGGAGTTCTTCTGGAACTGATGCTGGGTGGCCATGCGCCGGCAGCACTGGTCTTTTCCCAGGACGAGGAGATCCTCACCATCGGCGTCATCGTCGCCTCGCGGATCTTCGGATTGACGATCCCGATCGTCCGGATTGCGGCTGATGATCATGATCGGCTCGCGGAGTGCGACACGGTTTGGATCCGCGACGGCATGATCGCTCTGCAGCAGCCGGAAGCAGACTTTGTTGCGCCGGTGCCGCCCGTGCCCGCAGTTTCGCTCGCGTTGACCCCTGAGGACAGGGAGATACTGGCCGGTCGCGATGGCCGCGCCGCTCAGGCCGCGATGGAAATCGTCGTCGATGCGGCTGCGATCTACGGTGCCGGCGCGCTGCAGGATGTCGGCCGCGCCCATATCGACGGCTGCATCTATACCGGCGAGGCAGGTCTTCGCTTTGCCGAACAGCTGCGCGAATGGGGCGGCCGCGTCAAAGTGCCAACGACGCTCAACGCCATTTCGGTCGACTACCGAAACTGGCGCGGGCAGGGCGTCGAACCCGCGCTGGGCGAGCCTGCCAGCCGCCTTGCCGACGCCTATGTGGCGATGGGAGCGGAACCGACCTTTACCTGTGCGCCCTATCTGCTCGACGATGTACCGACAGAGGGCGAGCAGATCGTCTGGGCGGAGTCCAACGCGGTGGTCTACGCCAATAGCGTGCTCGGCGCCCGCACCATGAAGTATCCCGATTATCTCGATATCTGTGTTGCGCTGACCGGCCGTGCCCCTCGGGCCGGGTGCCATCTGACGCCGGAGCGCCGGCCGGAGCTTGTGGTGGACCTGTCGCAGGTCGGTGTCGGCGACGATTCCTTCTTTCCGCTGGTCGGCTACCATGTCGGCAAACTGGTCGGATCCCGAATACCGCTTGTCGTCGGGCTGGAAAACGCCGGGCCGGGCCGCGACGACCTGAAGGCGTTCGGCGCAGCCTTTGCGACGACATCGGCCGCACCCATGTTCCACATTGCGGGCGTGACACCCGAATGGCGGTCATCTGAGCAGTCCGTTTCGGCGGCGCTCGCGTCCGTGACCGTCGAAAGCGCTGATCTTGCACAGAGCTGGGAAGAGTTGAACGGCACGGCGAACGTGTCGAAGATAGGTCTGGTCGCGCTCGGCAACCCGCATTTCTCGCTGGAGGAAATTGCAGCCTTCGCCGCGTTGTGCCAGGGCCGGCAGCGGGCCCCGGAGACGCAGGTCATCATCACCTGCGGACGGCATGTCCACGGTCGCGCCGCAGCCGCAGGCCTGGTGGCGAGGCTCGAGGCATTCGGCGTGGCCTTCGTCGTTGATACCTGCTGGTGCATGATCGGCGAACCGATCATCGCGCCCGACGTCTCCATCATCCTCACGAATTCCGGCAAATACGCCCATTACGGCGCCGGCCTGTCCGGCCGCAGCATGCGGTTCGGCAGTTTGCCCGAGTGCGCCACCGCCGCCGTGACGGGAGTTTTCGACAGCCGGCTGCCGGCCTGGCTGTCGGCGTGATGTAGAACCAGCTGATAGAGGAAGCCATGACCAGGGAATTTCACCAGCCTGTCGATGCCGCCAAGGTTCCCCGATTTGCCGGCCATTCGAGCTTCATGCGGCTACCGGTTGTCGAAAACGCAAAGGATCTCGACATCGCCCTTGTCGGCATTCCGTGGGATGGCGGAACGACGAACCGGGCTGGTGCGCGCCATGGTCCGCGCGAGGTGCGCAATCAGTCGAGCCTGATGAGGCGCGCCCACCATGTTACCGGTATCCAGCCCTTCAGCGTCGCCAATGTTGCAGACGTCGGCGACCTTGCCGTCAATCCGATCGATCTCCAGGCGTCATTGGCGTCCATCGAGGCCGGCATCCGCGCAATCGTCGACGAGGGGGCGATCCCGCTTTCGGTCGGTGGCGACCACCTGATCACGCTGCCGATCCTGAGGGCGGTCTTCCGCGGCCGCAAGCTCGGCCTCATCCACTTCGATGCGCACTCCGATACCAACGACCGCTACTTTGGTGACAACCTCTATACCCACGGGACGCCGTTTCGCCGCGCCATCGAGGAAGGCCTGCTCGACCCGTCGAGGATCGTCCAGATCGGTATTCGCGGCTCGATCTACGAGACAGGCGAGCATGACTGGGCGAGAGCCCAGGGTGTGCGGATCATCTACATGGAGGAATTCGTGCAGCGCGGTGCCGAGGCGGTGATTGAGGAGGCGCGCCAGATCGTCGGCGGCGGACCGACCTACGTCACCTTCGACATTGACAGCATCGATCCATCCATGGCGCCCGGCACGGGAACTCCGGAAATTGGCGGGTTCACGACGCGCGAAGCGCAGCAGATGGTGCGGCTGCTCGGCGACATCGCCATTGTCGGTGCCGATGTGGTGGAGGTGGCGCCTCCCTTCGACGTCGGCAATGTCACCGCGCTTGCGGGCGCCACCATGCTGTTCGAGTTGCTCTGTATGGTCGCGGGGCAGGTTGCCGGTCGTCGCCTTTAGGCAGTGTCGTCAGCTCAGAACAGCGGCACGCCGGTGAGATCCGCCAGCGTGTCGACCAGCCGGTCCTGGAAGGCGTGGTCGGTGACGGCCCCGGCCGCTTTCTGCCGCTCGCGGTGATACCAGTAGCCCCCGGAAGTCTGAGCGGCTGGGTCGGCGCTTGCGGCCAGCCAGCACTGCGTCAGGTGTCCCATCTCGAGATTGTCGGTGGCGCCCGGGCCACCCATCTTCGTCGGCACCCAGCCGGGGTCGACGGCATTGCTGATCACATCCGGCCAGTGGCGGGCAACCGCTGCGGCAAGCGTCGCGACATGCAGCTTGCTCTCGGCATAGGCCTGTCCGGCGCTCCACTGTCGCGTCCGCCAGTCGATATCGTCGAGCGACGGGCTGCCGCTCCGGTGGAGACCGCTGGTGAGATAGACGAGACGCTTCGGCCGGGTGATCCAGCCCGTCAGCAGATAGGGCGCCAGCGTGTTGACCGCGAGCGTCTTCGCATGACCTTCCGGCGTCTCCCCCCGCTGTGGCTCCAGATAGATACCGGCATTGTGGATGATGGTATCCATCGGACCGATCGCATTGACCTGATCGGCAAGCGAGCGCAGCGAATCGCGGCTGCTCAGATCGCCGATCACCACGGAATGCGCCTTGCCCCCGAGATCGCCTATCGCGGCGGACCGCTCCTTGGATCGGGCATGCAGAACGACAGTGTGACCTTCGTCGAGGAGGCGGCGCGCTGCAGCAAGCCCGAGGCCGTCGGCAGAGCCGGTAATAAAGATGCGCATGCGGTTTATCCTGACGGTTGGTAATCCTCGGCTGCTATCTAGTGCCACGCTGGAACACGTCCAGCAAAACGGGCGCTCGAATGGCTCGGGTGATCGCACAAATGCGGCGCGTTTTCCGCACTGCATTCGGCAAATCTTTAGCACTTGAAGTTATACAAAGGTGAGCGACCGCCGTTACTAGAGCGCCAGATGAACCCGCTGAACGACCTGTTATCCAACCTCGCAATTGTGGCCATTGCCATATCGGCGTGGACCTTCACGCACAGGCGTCTGATCGGCCTCAGCGGCAACCTCCAGAATCTGATCTTCGGCGTCAGCATGGCTGTCGGCACGTTTGCCGTCATGCACATGCCGTTTCAGTTCATCCCCGGCGTCAAGCTTGATGCCCGATATACCTTCCTCGCTGTCAGCGCCTTCTTCGGCGGGCCGGTCGCAGCCCTTCCGCCCCTTCTCACGGCTATCGTGTTGCGGGTCTGGATCGGCGGTGTCGGTGTCTCCGTCGCGATCCCCAATATTGTCGCTGCAAGCCTCGTTGGGCTGATCGGCTACCGTCTGAACCGGTCCGCCGTACCGCGCATCCGGCTCCTGGTGCTGCTGAGCTGCAGCGTCGCGGTTGCCGGCACTCTTGGCTTTTATGTGGTTCTGCCGATCGAGCGGTGGTGGCACCTCACCGGCACCATCACTCTGCCTTTCGCCCTGATCCTGTTTGCCTCGACCTGGCTTGCGTCGATTGCCATGGTCGAGGAACTCAAGCGCCAGGCCGTCACCAGCGAAAACCTGATCTACCGCGCGGTCATCGATGCTCTGCCCGATTGCCTGAACGCCAAAGACATCGACGGCCGCTTCCTGACCGCAAATCCCGCGACAGCGCGCGCCCTTGGCGCCGACGATCCGGCAGATCTGATCGGCAGGACCGATGCCGACTTCTTCGACGAAGCAACGGCCGGGGCCTTTCGTGTTCCCGAACTCGACGTGATGCGAACGAGGGCGCCTCTCATCATCGAGCAGAAATTCGCGCGCAAGGATGGCCATACAGCTTGGCACGCCTCCCTCAAGGCGCCCTTCACGATGAACGGCCAGATGCTGGGGATCGTCACCCATAACCGCGACGTCACGGAGCAAAAGCGGCTGGAGGAAGAGCTGGGGTTGGTCCAGCGTCGTCTGTCCGGCGCGGTCGAAAGCATGGCCGACGGTCTGGCCCTTTTCGATCGGCAGGGCCTGCTGGTGTTTCGCAACGAGCGTTTCGTCCGCATGTTTCCACCGGCGCCAGGCAGTGTTAACACGGAGACCTGCATCACCCACATCGTCCGCATGTCTCTGCACGGCGATGAGGCCGCGGAGGTCGGTGAAGACGTCGACCTGCAGATAAAAACCCGGGCGGCGGACCTGCTGACCCCGGGCAATCATGATCTCAGCCTGCCGGGAGAGTGCTGGATAGAAGCGCGCACCCGCGACGCCGGGGAAGACGGCGTCATGATCGTCTTTTCGGACGTCAGCGACCGCAAGCAACAGGAAGCAAAGCTGCAGCGGCTCAACCGGCAGCTGGCCGACCTCGCCAACACGGATCGGCTGACCAGCCTTTTCAATCGCAGGGGTTTTGATCTGGCGCTGGAAACGGCCATGACGAATGCGCATGCCGCCAACACCGATCTCGGCTTGATCCTGGTCGACATCGACCACTTCAAGGCCTTCAACGATACCTACGGGCACCTGGCCGGCGACGACTGCCTCCGCAGGGTGGCAGCCGCCATCGCCGAGACCCTGGAACCGTTCGGCGGAAGCCTGGCAGCGCGTTACGGCGGCGAGGAGATCGCGTCCATTCTCCCGCTGGCATCGATCGAGGAGACGGCCTCGGTCGCACGCCTCCTGTGCGCCGCCGTCCGCAACCTCGGTATCGCCCATTCGGCAAGCGAGAAGGGCGTGGTCACGGCCAGCGCCGGGGCGGCATCGCTGAAGTCGCTGGGCGGGCTGCGCCGCAAGGACGACCTGGTTGCCGCAGCGGATTCAGGCCTCTACGCTGCCAAGTCTGCAGGCCGCGACACCGCAAGAACGGTCGTCTCGCAAGGGCGGGACGAGGCAGCTGCCTAGCGCCCCTGTTCAGGCCGGCAGGACAGGTCAGGCGATCGTAACAGCCATGGCGGACAGGCGGCCCACCAGATCTTCCGCTGGCATCGGTCGGCCCAGAAGGTAGCCCTGCATTTCCTCGCAGCCGGCTTCGCGCAGGTAATCGGCCTGGTCCTGCGTTTCGACACCCTCGGCAATCACGGTGAGGCCGAGCCGCTGCCCGAGCGACACGACAGTCGAAACGATCGCCATGCTCCCGGCATCGGACGGAATTTCGGAGATGAACGACCGGTCGATCTTCAACCGCGTAAGCGGGAAGCGCTTCAGCATGCTGAGGCTCGAATAGCCGGTTCCAAAGTCGTCGAGCGACAGGCTCAGTCCCAGCTGGGTCAGCTCGCGCATTCTGACGACGGCGGCTTCGACGTCTTTCATGATCAGGCTTTCGGTGATCTCGATTTCGAGCCAGCGGGGATCCAGTCCGGTCTCCGCAAGAACTGCAGCGACCAGAGCCGGAAGGCCGGGTTCCTGGAACTGCCGCGCCGACATGTTGACGCTCATCTTGATCGGTGCGTAGCCAGCCTGCTGCCACGCCTTTGCCTGCTGGCAGGCCTTGATGAGCACCATCAGCCCAAGGTCGAGAATGAGGCCCGTTTCCTCCGCCAGCGGCACGAACTGCATCGGGGCGACAAGGCCTTCGCGCGGATGTTGCCAGCGCACCAACGCCTCGACACCGGTCAGAACCCCGGTGTTGAGGTTGGTCTGGGGCTGGTAATGCAGAATGATCTCGTCCTGCTGGAGGGCCCGCCTCAATTCCTCGATCCGAATGAGCTTTTGGGACGATGCCTCGGCCAGCTCCCTGGAAAAGGTGCACATCCCGTCGCGACCGTTGAGCTTTGCCCGGTACATGGCGAGATCCGCATGCGCCAGCAGTTCGGACGTACTGGTGCCGTGGTCGGGGAAAATGGCGATCCCCATGCTTGACGTCACCTGGATCTCGACGCCGTTGATGCTGTAGAACCGGCGGATATTCTTTCGCAGCGTTTCGAGATGATCGGCCAGCGTGTCGCGGCTCTCTTCCCGAAGGATCACGATAAACTCGTCGCCGCCGATCCGGGCCACCAGGCCGAGATGGCCCACATGGGTGGAAAGGCTCAAGGCAACCTGCTTCAGCAGATCGTCGCCCGCCTCATGCCCGAGGCTGTCGTTGACCAGTTTGAAATTGTCGATGTCGACGAAGGCCACCGCAACCCGGCCGCCGATCTCCGCCGCGTCCCGAAGCGTTTCCTTGAGCTCGCGATCCAGCCTTACGCGCGACGGCAGGGCCGTCAGGGCGTCGTGTTCCGCGAGAAACCGGATGCGGCTTTCCGAACGGATGCGGTCGATCGCAATCCCGGCCATTTGTGCGGCCCCGCTCAGGAAGTCTTCGATCGTTGGACTGGCCGCCGCCGGCGGAATGGAGGCCGCCAGCAACCCGTGCAATTCGCCGTCGGACGAGCGGATGTCGAAGCAGCGAAGACTGTCGGTCGGACCAAGGGTGTTGCGCGCGATCGCCTCGAACTCCCTCGATGTGGACGAGAGGTCGCCGATGATGATCTTGTCGCTGCTTGTCTGTGGCGGACAGTTGGAGGCAAGGATCAGTTCGTGTTGGCCCTTTGCGAGGAACACCGCTATCCGGAGGCCGGTGGCGACGCCCTCGACCAGATGCACAAACTTTTCAACGAAATCCGGAAGCGGCGCGGAATCGACGATCAGCCGCAGCAACTCCGCCTGGGCAGCCATCAGCCGCTCGGACTCCTTGCGAGCCGTGATATCCCGCGATGCGCCGACCACGCCGATGATCGTGCCGTTGGCGTCCCGAAGCGGAACGCGCGACATCATCAGCCATCGGTCCCATCCCGCCTTCATGGCGCGTTCTTCAAGCCCGAGATCCGCCTCTCCAGTCTGCATCACGCGCCGCTCGGTCTCGTCGATGGCCGCGGCAGCGGCAGCGCCGTGAAGTTCCGCGTCGGTAACCCCAATGATCTCTTCAAGCCGGGTCATGCCATTGTTCTGCAGGACGACCTGGTTTGCGAACAGGAAGCGCCCCTCGAGATCCTTGGCATAGATGAAATCGGGTACGTGGTTGATCATCGCTTCAAGCCAGCGATACCGCTCTTCCAGCGTCGGCCCGTCGGACCGTGTCTGCTCGTCGAGGAGAGGATGGCCATCCGTCATTATATGCAACCTAACACTGCGAGTTCTTCAGTAGAATCAACTTCTTCGGGCATAATACGAGGGCTTTTGAAGCCTAACGGATTCTGGCAGCAAGAGGTAAGACAAAAATGAATTCGCAGCACGGTCTGGGTCGATGCGGCGTGGCGTGTGTGCGGGCGCCGCATCGGATCGGATCGAACGGACAGAACCGACGCCCGCCCCGTCGGGGCCGCGGCGGCAATATGGGCGATGATCCGGGAACACTAGCCGTCGGACCAGAAGCGGCCGCCATCGAAGCCGTCGGAGATTGCGGACGGCAGAGCGTCCTGCGGTGGCGCAAGCGGCGTCGAGTGATCTGCAAGCACGCGATCCACGAGCACAGGCGCGGTCAGACCCGTGCGGCTGCCAGGCGGCGATACGGCCCAGGCGACGAGCGCTTCCTGACCGTCGAAGTCGTCTTCCGGCTCCATTTCCGGTGCCGACAGCGGTAGCGACGCGATCGAGGTCGCGGGTTGTTTCAGTAGTCCAAACGAGTGTGGCGCGGAACCGGCCACGGGCGCGAAGGCGCGCGCGGAAGACTGAAGAGCGGCGTCCGGGCGTGGTTGCAGCGAGGCGGTCAGAAGCGCGGCCGGCGCTTCGATGGCGCCGGGTCTCGAAGCCGGTGCCGGGATTGCCAGCGAGGCCAGATCCGCAAATTCGGGTGCTCTCGTTGGCGACGGTGCGGCCTTCTGCACCACCTGCAGCGCAAGCGCTTCCTCGGCGCGGCTGCGGGGCGTAGGCAGCATGGCAGTGGTGATGCTGCGGCGTGAAGGGACGGGAATTTCGTCTTCGTCATCCGTCGTCGATGCGGCGATCTCGATCGACCGTGCCGGGGCGCCACGCCGCTTCAATTGCGCGATCGCCTGGGAATAGCCCGCAAGCGGTCGTCCGTCGGCCGGCATATGCACGGTCCGACCGTCGGGAAACAGCCGCGCCAACTCCTGCCGCGAAACGCGCGGCCAGGCTCGGACATTGCCGACATCCACATGCACGAACGTCGGATAATAGCCGACGCCGCCGGCCTGCAGCTGTAGCGCATGCCTCCGCAGTGTCGAAAGCTTGACGCCCGGAATGTAGAAATCGATTGCACGGCCCAGCATGTGCTGGCTCTTCGTCGCAACGCCCGAAGCACGCGAGCGACCGCGCAGCATGCTGTTGGTGGAGGGCGACCGGTAGCCGGACACGATGTGGATCGGTCCCTGGGCGCCGCTGCGGTCGTAGATCTCCCAGAGGAGGTCGAAGAGCCGCGGATCCATCCGAGTCGTCTCGTTCTTGCGCCAGTCGCGCAGAAAGCGGTTGAGCTGGATGAGGCCCCGCTGGTCGAGGCGGCCGTCGCGCTTGTAGGTGATCTCCGCCCGCTCGCCCGTATGGGTAAAGAACAATTTCAGCGTTCGGTCTTCCGCCTCGGCAGCCGCTGCCGATCCGACCAGCGCCGCAAACATCAGCGCGAGGGCGCGGGAAGCCCGGCCGCAGGTGCCGGCAAAAGCGGCAAGGAGTTCGACACCGGAGCCTGCGCAGGCCGGCAGGCAGGAGGGTGAAAGCGACTGAGACACGACGAACCCGCTCGACTGGATACCATGGGGTGGGGCCGGACGCACTTGCCCGGCTCCCGCGAACCTGAGCGAATTATGGTCAATGAAATGCTAACGGGAGGTTGATGGCGGGCCCCGCAGTGGACCACACACGCATTTGTGAGGGGGCCGAGGCCCCGGCTCGAGCGCGGAAACCCCGGATCGCCGTTTGATCAGGCCTGCTGGGCCATCTCCTTCGAGGTGGTCGATTTCAGCAGGCGTTCGACCGTTCGAACGATGCTCTCGAGCGCCTCCCGCGGTGGTTTGAGGCCTGACACGGCGTCGTGGACCTCTGAACCGAGGATGGTTTCGATCGCCGAATACTGCGGTATGTTCGGCCGCTGCCAGGTATGCAGAAGGTTTTTCTTCGCCAGCTGGTCCACGAACCGCACGATCGGAGAACTGGCGGCAGCCTCGGGGTCCGCGCTGACGGAGAACCGCGGCGCAACCGGAAAGCCGTTCTTGACATGCGCTTTCATCGCTTCGCGAGAGGTCATCCAGGCAATCGCGTCGGCGGCAAGCTCGACACGCTCTTCCGGCAGGTTGCTCGGGATGCAAAAGAGGAAGCCGCCGATCGGGGAGACGCGCGTGCCGCCCGGGCCGGAGGGTTGTGGCAGGTATTCGACCCGGCGCTTGACCACCGACTGCACGTCGTATTCGAAGCGGGCGGCCCGCATCGTCCAGAAATAGCCGAGGCTGGCCTTTCCTTTCAGAAAAATTTCCAGCGTGCGGTCCCAGGCCATGTCGAGAATGTTGGGTGGCGAGATCTCCAGCAGCCGACGCATGTAGTCGAGGGTCGCAAGGCCGGCGTCCGACAGGATCGTGCAGCTCAGCTGTTCGAGATTGGTGCCGTCAAGCGTAAAGCCTGTCCGGGTCTTGCGCATGGAAATCGGCGGCTGCCCGCAGGCGCCGAGAAAGAAGAGGAAGCTGGACGCGATCGGCATGCCGCGCGCTCCGTCCCAGACCGCGCCGTAAACGCCGTCTGCCGGCGAATGAAACCGACGGCCCGAGGAGATCACCTCGTCGAAGGTCTTGGGGAAATGGAGGCCGGCGTCGGCGAACAGGTCCTTGCGGGCGCCGAGAAACTCCACTGTGCAGTAGCCGGGCACTCCGTAGTCGCTGCCTTCCCAGGTCGCGGTCGACCAGATGGTGGGATGGAAATCGAGCGGATTGATGCCGGTCTTCTGGATATAGCTGTCGATTGGCCGGATGGTGCCGCTTTCGGCAAATTCGCCGAGCCAGGGCATGTTGATGGCGACGACATCATAGTGCGACGTGGCTTCGCCACCGTTTTCGCGCACCCGCCTGTAGAGCTCCGGCAGGGGCAGCAGGTCGAAATTCTTGCGCGACGCGAGATTGTTGCGGAAGTCCGCCCACATGTTGC
The DNA here is from genome assembly GCA_900469345.1 of Hyphomicrobiales bacterium. Lineage (GTDB taxonomy): Bacteria > Pseudomonadota > Alphaproteobacteria > Rhizobiales > Rhizobiaceae > Neorhizobium. Next base: position 45,675 of record UBWZ01000019.1, read on the forward strand.
GCATCGCCGAGAAGTAGTTGTCGTCGTTGAGAAGAAAGCGGAGCTCGATCTGAGACTCGGCGCGCTTCTGCACCAGCCGCATGGGGGGAATGATCTGCGAGCCGATCGGCGTGCCGCCGAAGTAATACTCGTCCTCTTCCTCGCCGGCCCTGAGGCCAAGCGTTTGGGCGAGCAGCGATTTGGTCTGGCGGGCATAGGTCTCGAACGACAGAAGCAACTGCCTGCTGGGCTGTAGATAGAAGCTCTTGCCGGTGCCGGCCTTCGCCACCCGCTCGATGTGGCCGCTGTCGATCATGCGGTTGATCAGGCGCATCGACGTCGCATAGGGCAGGCCGGATTCTTGCCCGAGCACGGAAATCGATACGTTCTGGCTGAGGATATGCGATCTGATCAGGTAGGTCACCACCCGCCAGATCGAGTCATCGTCGGATGGCGTCACCATATCCCGGAAGGGCTGGCGGGTTTTCTCCACGAAGTCGATGACCCGCAGCATTTCGTATTCGTTCACGTCGGCCTCCCCACCGTCGCGTCATTGCATCGCCAGTCTAGTGGGTGGAACGAAACTTCGCCAGCGCTGCCTAGACGGCTTTGAGATCCCGCTTCGGACGGACGTCGTCCTTGGGGCCAAGGCCCGCGAGCCGTTCCGACTGCTCGAACAGGACGAAGAAGTCCTTCTCGGCCAGCCCTTCGGCGAACGCCGCCTCGTATTGCTGTCGAATCATCGAGGCGAGATACATCGGCACATGGTCGGCCTTGGCCGCACCGAGAATGAGGTCGAAGTCCTTCATCATCTGCGACACCGAGAATGCGGGGTCGAAGTTCCGTTGCACCAGGAGCTCTCGCTTGTAGGCGATCAGCGGCGACGCAACGGCACTCTCGCAGATCACGTTCAGCATGGTCTCGACCGAAAGATTGCCTTTCAGCCCAAGCGTCAGGGCCTCGCCCAGCAGGGCTGCGGTCGCGCCGACCAAGGCGTTCAGCACCAGCTTGAGATAGCGCGCCTCCTCGCCGGTGCCGAGGTAAAAGCGCCGCGACGAAAAGGATTCAAGGATAGTCTCGATCTGGCGGTAGGCCTCCTCGGGGCCCGATACCATGACGGAGAGCGTGCCGGACGCTGCTGTCGCGGTACTGCCGGAGACCGGCGCCCGCAGATAGGCGACGCCGCGGGCGTCGAGCGCCGTGCTCACCTCGGCAGAAATCTCAGGCGACACCGTGCTCATCTCGACCAGGATCTGTCCCGGCTTCATCAGTCCGGCAAGGCCACCGGCTGCAAGCGTCAGGTCGCGCAGAACCGTGTCGTTCGGAATGGTGAGCATGATTACATCCGATGCTGCGACCAGGTCCTCAAGCGAGTGGGAGACATTCGCTCCCAGCGCCACCACCGAAGCCCGGTTTTCCGGAAGCGGTTCGTAGACCGAAAGGCCAAAGCCGTTTTCCAGAACGCGCCGGCTCATCGGTGTGCCCATCTTCCCGATGCCTGCCCAGCCGATTTTCAATGCTTTACTCATGAAATACCTTCCTTCCCTGCCGTGTCAGACCAGCAAGCGCTTTTCGACAACCTCACGGAAAAATGCGCCGCGATACCGGCCAAATAGGCACTTCAGGCACATCATCCTCCCGCTGCCATACTAGCGCCTCCGACAAGCAGCCGACTGCTATGAAAATATCCAAAACGGATAATTAAAGGTTTGTCGAAGGACAGTATCATCCCTTAGCCTCCATATCCGGATCGTACGGCGTTCCTGTGGGAGGAATAAAAGCCGTCAGTGAAGTTATGGGAGCCGCCGCGACACCTGTTTCGGCGAACAGTACTTTGCTGCGCCGCGATTACTTGGTCTCTAGGAGGAGGACAATTATGACTAAGAAGCTTTTGGGTGCCGTAATATCGATTGCATTGCTTGGCAGTGCCAGTATGTCACTTGCGGACCCCTATGCCGGCGTGCCGCGCACATTCCTGTTCAATCCGTCGCTGAACGTCTGCTTCAAGGATACGGCGGAGTTCAAGAAGGACGGTCCTTACACGATCGGTTTCTCCAATGCCGGCCTTGGTGACAGCTGGCGTGTCGTCATGCTGCACTCGATGGAAAAGGCCGCTGCCGAGCACAAGGACAAGATCAAGCATCTGCTGATCACCGATGCCGGCCACGACGATGCCAAGCAGGTGTCGGACATCCAGGACCTGATCTCCCAGGGCGTCGATCTGCTGATCGTCAGCGCCAACACGGAGCAGGCGGTCGATCCCGCGGTGTCGCGCGCCATGGAGCAGGGCATCCCGGTCGTCATGGTTGATCGTCGAGTCGCCTCCGACAATTTCGTGACCTTCGTCACCGCCTCGGACGCCATGATGGGCCGCCTGTTTGCGCAGTGGATCGTCGAGAAGCTGCACGGAAAGGGTAACATCGTCATCCTCGGCGGGCAGGCCGGTTCCAGCCCCAACGAGCTGCGCGTCACGGCTGCCAAGCAGGTGCTCGACCAGTATCCCGACATCAAGATCCTCGACACGGTCTATTCCGACTGGAGCCCTGTCAAGGGCAAGCAGGTCATGCAGGCGGTGATCTCGAAATACGGCAAGGACATCAATGCCGTGCTGTCCACCCACGGCCTCCAGACGCCGGGCTCGATCGAGGCATTCGTCGAAGCCGGCTTCAAGGAAGGCCAGATCCCGCCGCATACCACCTCCGACGTCAATGGCCCGCTGCAGATGGCCCTGAAATACAAGGTGCCGATGCTGGAAGTCGGCTACCCGCCGGCCATGGGCGGGACGTCGATCGAGGTCGCGCTCAAGGTTCTGGCTGGCGCCAAGGTGCCCTGCACCTACGAGATCAACGCCCAGATCGCCACCACCGATGGCGATGAGACGCCCTCCATCCGACCCGACGTCCATATCAAGGACATGGTCATGCCGAACGCGCCCGCTGACATGCTGGTCACCGGCGGCATGGGCGCCGACTACAATCCGTCCACCTATAAGGTCGACTACCCGCAATAAGTCCTCCCGGACGAGGCGGGGCGCTCGTCGCCCCGCCGACTTTATCATTGCGAGGATCACGTCATGTTGTCGTTGAGCGGAATCTCAAAGTCTTTTCCGGGTGTTCGCGCCCTGTCGGAAGTGTCGCTGGATGTGCGCAGCGGAGAAATCCATGCGCTGGTCGGCGAAAACGGTGCGGGCAAATCGACCCTGACCCGCACGATCGCCGGCGTCCACCAGCCGGATGAAGGGACGATCAGGTTCGACGGTCGGGATATCCGCTGGACAAGCCCCGGCGATGCCAAGAAAGCGGGCATCCATGTCATCTACCAGGAATTCGTGCTTTTTCCGCATCTGAGCGTCGCCGAGAACATCTATATCGGCCACGAGCGCAAAACCCGGTTCGGCCTCATCGACCACAAAAAGGCCGCCGCCGATGCGCGCGAGCTTCTGGCACGGTTCGGCCTAGACCTCGATCCCAAGGCCATGGTCAGCGATCTGTCGGTCGCCGACCAGCAGATGGTGGAGATCGCCAAGGCGCTGGTTCACGACGTGAAGCTGCTGATCCTGGATGAGCCTACGGCCGTGATCTCCGGTCCCGAAGTCGACGTCTTGTTCAAGCGCCTCCGCGCGCTGCGAGATGCCGGCGTGGCGATCATCTACATTTCCCATCGGCTGGAGGAGATCTTCGCGCTGTGCGATCGGGTGAGCGTGCTGAAGGACGGCCGCTATATCGGCACGCGTCCGGTCGCCGAGGTCGACCGCAACGAACTCATCTCGATGATGGTGGGGCGCTCGCTGGTCGAGCTGTTTCCGCCGCGCCGCACGCTCGCCGCGGACCGGCCAACCGTGCTCGAGGTCAGCGATTTGTCGGTTCCCGGCCGCGTCCGCAACGCCTCGATGGTGCTGCGTGCGGGCGAGATCACCGGGCTTGCCGGCATGGTCGGCGCCGGCCGCTCCGAACTTGCCTTTGCAATCTTTGGTGCCCTTAAGAAGTCGGGCGGATCCGTCTTTCTCGATGGCAAGGATATCTCGAAGACGACACCGGCAGAGGCGATCGCCGCGGGCATCGGCCTGGTTACGGAAGACCGCAAGGGCCAGGGCCTTGCCATGCTGCTCGATATTGCCGCCAACATCACAGCCTCCACCCTGCCGACCGTGACCCGCTACGGCCTCATCGACCGGAACCAGGAAAACAGCATCGCCGAAGCAGAGATCGCCAATTACCGGGTCGCATGCCGGGGACCATCGACGGGCGTGCTGCAGATGTCCGGCGGCAACCAGCAAAAGGTCATTCTTGCGCGCTGGGCACGAACCAGCAGCCGGGTGCTGATCCTCGACGAGCCGACCCGCGGCGTCGATGTGGGCGCCAAAACCGAGATCTATCGCATCATTCACGAGCTCGCCGACAGCGGCATCGCGGTGCTGATGATCTCTTCCGAACTGCCGGAAATCGTGGGTCTGTCGGACCGCGTCTACGTCATGCGCGAAGGCGAGATCGTCGGTGCGCTGGAGACGGACGAGATCAACGAGCAGGCGGTCATCGCCCTTGCAACCCATCAACTGGCAGCGTGAGGCGGGCTATGAACTTGACGCATTCCAAGCTGGGTTTTGGCATCAACCGCTCGCGGGCCGGCATCATCGTCGTCGTGGCGCTGCTGGCCATCCTGTTCATCATCGGCATTGCCGTGTCCGATCGGTTCGGTACCAGCCGCAATCTCCTCAACATCTACGAGCAGTCGACCGGGCTTGCCCTTGTCAGCCTGGGCCAGACCCTAGCGGTTCTGACCGGCGGCATCGACCTGTCTGTTGGTTCCGTGATCAGCCTGGTGTCCATGCTGACCTCCGGCCTGATCAGCGGCGACCAGTCGATGGTGATCCCGGTTGTCATCGGCGTGCTGGCGCTCGGGCTGGCGATCGGCGCCATCAATGGCGGCGTGATCATCGTGATGGGCGTCCATCCGCTGATCGTGACGCTAGGCACGGGCGCGATCATCCAGGGCATCGCTCTGCTCTACGGCCTAGGGCCGATCGGCAAGGTACCCAAGGGGTTCGATTACTTTGCCTATGGGCGGCTTCCGGGCGGGATCTCGTTCGGCGCCACGTTCACGATGCTGCTCTTCCTGCTGTCCGCTTTTCTGCTCGCCCGCACCAAGGCAGGCCGCTACATCTATGCCACCGGCGACGATCCGCATGCCGCGACCCTGATGGGGCTGCCGACGACGCGCATCATCATGCTAGTCTACATGCTGACAGGGTTCTGCTCGGCCCTGACCGGCGTCTATCTGGTCAGCCGCTTCGGCGTCGGCCAGCCTTACACCGGGGCAAACTACACGCTGGCCTCCATCACCCCCGTGGTCGTCGGCGGGACCATGCTGGCCGGCGGACGCGGCGGTGTGATTGGCACCCTTCTCGGCGTCTACCTGGTCTCGCTTCTCAACAATCTCCTCAACTTCCTCGGCGTGTCGACGCACCTGCAACTGGTCGCGCAGGGTCTCGTCATCATTGCCGCCGTATCCGTCTACGTCGAAAAAAGGAGGATTGCCTGATGGCTGTTGCAAAAGCCGAAGACGGCCTCAACCGCTCAGCAGCCCGCAAAAGCTTTGGCATGGGCGAGATCGTCAAGCGATATGGGATCTACCTTTTTCTCGTCCTTGCCATCCTGGTGACGACGGCGATCAGCCCGGCCTTTGTGAGTGGCTCCAACATCACCAACATGCTGATGCAGCTTGCGCCGCTCGCGGTTGTGGTGATCGGCCAGACCTTCGTCATCCTGGTCCGCGGCCTCGATCTCTCCGTGGCGTCCGTCATGGCGACGGCCGCCGTCATCGCCACGAGCTTCAGCGGCCAGGACGGGGCAGCCTTGACGGTGCTGTTTGCCAGTATCGCCATGGGCGCCGCGACCGGTCTTGCCAACGGGCTGCTCGTCACCAAGCGAAACGTCTCGCCCTTTCTGGCAACGCTCGCCACGATGATCGTGTTGCAGGGGTTTCGCTTCGCCGCCACCCAGGGCGCACCGTCAGGCAACGTGCCGCCGATCTTCCGGCTGCTCGGTTCGGGCAAATTCTACGGCGTCCCCTATAACCTGATGGTGATGCTGGTGATGGCCGCCATCTTCGCCGTGTTGCTGCACAAGGCCGCCTTCGGACGCCGGGTTTTCATCACCGGCGGCAATCCGGTGACCGCGCGGCTGGTCGGCATCTCCGCCGATCGGGTGATCATCGCCTGCTACATGATCTGCGGCGGTCTCGCCGCCCTGGCAGGCCTGTTGCTGTCCGGCTTCGTCGGTGTCGTCGACAATTTCGTCGGTCGCGGTTTTGAACTCGACTCGATCGTCGCGGCGGTGATGGGCGGCGTCGCCCTGTCCGGCGGACGCGGGACAATCCCCGGGGCACTCGCCGGCGCTGCCATTCTTGTCGTGCTGTCGAATGCTGTGGTGATGATCGGCATGCCCGTGCAGCTGCAGATCATCGTCAAGGGCGTGGTGATCATCGTAGCTGCCAGCCTCTACGTCCGCACGGCGCGTTAGAAAAACACTGGGAGGAGAATACCATGAGCGGAACAGTCGAGGGCAAGGTCGCCATCGTGACGGGAGCGGCCCGCGGAATCGGCGCGGCAATCGCATCGGATCTCGCTTCGAAGGGCGCCCGCGTCGTGCTGGCAGACCTTAATGCCGAAGCAGCGCAGCAGACGGCAGCAAGGATTGCGGCGGATGGTGGAGACGTGCTTGCGCTTGCCGTCGACGTATCGAGCCGAGTCAGCACCAAAAGCCTGATCGAACAGTCCGTCGCGCATTACGGTCGGCTGGACGTCATGTTCAACAATGCCGGCATCAGCCAGACATGCCCCTTCCTCGACGTCACTGAAGAGGATTTCGACCGGATCATGAAGATCAACGGCCTCGGCGTGCTGATCGGCACCCAGGAGGCGGCCCGCCAGATGATCGCCCAGGGCGGCGGCGGCAAGATCGTCAACACCGCGTCGATTGCCGGAAAGCAGGGCTACCCGCTGTTTGCGCATTACTGCGCGTCGAAGTTTGCGGTGGTCGCCATCACCCAGGCCGCGGCACGCGCGCTCGCCGAACACAAGATCACCGTCAATTGCTTCGGGCCGGGGGTCGTTGCGACCGAACTCTGGCAGCAGCTCGATCGGGAATTCATCGAGCATGGCCTGACCGAACGGCCGGACCAGGCGATCAACGAGTTCTCGCAGTCCATCCTTCTCGGGCGGGTTTCCGTGCCGAAGGACATCACCGGGGTCACGACGTTCCTGGCGTCGGATGCCTCCGATTACATCACCGGGCAAACCGTCATGATTGATGGCGGCATGGTTCTGATCTGAGCCAGGAAAAACGGGAGGAAGATATGGCACGTCTGAGCAACAAAGTGGCGATCGTCACCGGCGGGAGTACCGGCATTGGCGAGGCGACCTGCTACCGTTTTGCCGAGGAGGGCGCAAAGGTCGTGATCTTCGACGTGAACGCCGACCAGGGTGCGCGGGTGTCGGAGGCGATCAAGGCCAAGGGCGGCCAAGCCGTGTTTCACCGTGTCGACGTTTCCAGCGAGGCCGATGTCGCCCCGGCCATGGCGGAGGTGGCAAAGAGCTTCGGCGCGATCGACGTCCTCGTCAACAATGCGGCTGTCACCGGCGTCAACAAGCTCGCCCATGAAGTGGATGTCGAGGACTGGGACCGCATCTTCGCGATCAACGTGCGCGGCGTCTTCCTGTGCACCAAGCATGCGGTCGTGCCGATGATGCGGCAAAAAGCGGGGTCCATCGTCAATTTCTCGTCGATCTACGGTCTGATCGGCAATGACGACCTGCCGCCCTACCACGCAACCAAGGGCGCGGTGCTTTCGATGACCAAGACCGACGCCGTCTGCTACGCGCCGCACGGTATCCGGGTCAACGCCGTCCACCCCGGCTCGACCAAGACACCGCTGTTCATGAAAGCCGGTGAGACCTATCCCGGTGGTCTTGATCATTACCTCGAGATGATGAAGTCCAAGCACCCACTGACGCTCGGCGAACCGGTCGACGTCGCCAACTGCGTCCTCTTCCTGGCCTCCGATGAAGCCCGCTTCGTGACCGGCAGCAGCCTGGTCTGTGACGGCGGCTACACCGCCCAGTAATCCTTTAAAGGCAAGTGTCATGAAAGCAGTACGCTACTACACCAAGAAAGATATTCGGGTCGAAGACGTGCCGGCACCCTCCGGTCCGCTCGGCGACGACATGGTTCTGATCGAGCCGCTCGTCTGCGGCATCTGCGGCACCGACATCCATGAGTACATTGCCGGCCCGATCGTCACGCCCTCCACCCCGCACGTCTATTCCAACGCCGTGCTGCCGCAGATCCTTGGGCACGAGTTTTCGGCGCGCGTGCTCGAGGTCGGTCGCAACGTCACTCACGTCCAGCCCGGCTCGCGGGTCTCGATCCAGCCGCTGATCTCGCCGCGGGACGATTACTACGGACGCCGCGGGCTCTACCACCTCAGCGAAAAGATGGCCTGCGTCGGCCTTTCCTGGGAATGGGGCGGCATGGGCGAACGGGCCGTGGTCAACGGCTACAACGTCTTTCCGGTCCCGGACACGGTCTCGGATGTCCAGGCGGCGATGATCGAACCGGCAGCCGTCGCACTCTACGGCGTCGATCGCGGCGGCGTGACCTCCGGCAGCACCGTCCTCGTCTCGGGCGTCGGCCCGATCGGAGCACTCGTGCTTCTGGCAACCAAGGCGGCCGGCGCCGCCACCATCTTCGTCTCCGAACTCAACGCCAACCGCCGCGCGCTCGCAAAAGAGCTGGTGCCGGAAGCGATCGTCTTCGACCCGCGCGAGACCGATACGGACGCGCTGTTCCGCGAACACACGGAGGAGGGCGTCGGCGTCGACGTCGCTCTCGAATGTGTCGGTGCCGAAGCCTCACTCAACCTCTGCGCCAAGGCAGTCCGCCGCCAGGGCACGGTGGTCCAGGTAGGCCTGCATGTGAAGCCTGCCGCCATCGACGCGATGCTGTGGGCGCTGAAGGACATCACCGTCGAAGCCACCTGGTGCTATCCGGTGCAGATCTGGCCGCGGATCGCCGCGATGATTGGTTCGGGCATCTTTCCGGTCGAAAAGATCGTCACCGCCCAGATCTCTCCCGAGGACGTCGTCGACAAGGGGTTTGAAGCGCTGATCGATCCCAAGGCGTCGCACATGAAGATCCTCGTCAACATGAAGGCCTGAGCATGGACAATCCGCTTGATCTGACGGGCCGGACCATTCTGGTCACGGGCGCTGCCGGCGGCATCGGACGCGCGACATGCCTCTATCTGGCTGGCCTTGGCGCCCTGGTTGTCGCGGCTGACCGCGACGGCGCCGTCGATGCCACTAGGGACGAGGTGAGGGCGGCCGGTGGGCAGGCTGAAAGCCTTGTCTTCGACGTGGCCGAAAAGGCCTCCGTCGACGCTGCCGCCGCCCAGCTCGCGAGGCACCATGGCCCACTGCATGGGATCTTCGCCAATGCAGGCATGTCCTACGAGCGGGCGGCCCTCGATCACGACGAGGCGGATTGGCGGCGGGTCATGTCCGTCAACCTTGACGGCGTGTTCTGGACCGTACAGTCCTTCGCCAGATCGATGGTGGAGGCCGGCAAGGGCGCCATCGTCATGACCGCCTCGATTGCCGGGGTGAAGGCGGTGCGGCCGGAACTGCATGTCGGCTACGACGTCTCCAAGGCCGGGGTCGCCCACATGTGCCGGGTGCTGGCGGCGGAATGGGCGCGGTCCGGCGTTCGCGTCAACGCGGTCGGCCCGGGCTACACCGATACCGCCATGCTGGCGGAGGTCGGCCGCACCCAGCCGGCCGTCATGAAGCAATGGATGGATGACACGCCGGTCGGCCGTCTGGTCAAGCCGGAAGAGATCGCCGCGGCGGTGGCCTTCCTGCTGTCCGACGCAGCGAGCGGCGTAACCGGCCATCTGCTGATGGTCGACGGCGGCTACTCGATAGCCTGAACTCCTGAAAGGAAGACAATATGCACTACATCGTTCACTGCCTGGATCATGACGGCGCCGTCGAGAAGCGGCTTGCACACTACGAGGCGCACAAGGCCTACCTTGCGAGCGCCGGCATGAAGACCGTGATCTCCGGCCCGCTCACCGCGGACGACAACGAGACGATGATCGGCTCCTGCTTTCTGCTGGAGGCCGACAGCAAGGATGACGTGATCGCCTTCAACAAGGCCGATCCCTTCACCAAGGCCGGCGTCTGGAAGACGGTCAATATCCATCCCTTCAACAAGCGGGTGGACAACAGATGAGCACGATCGAGGAAAAGCCGGTCATCGCGGCGCTTGTCGGCCTCGGCTGGTGGGGCAAGAAGATGGCGACCCTCGTCAATGGCGGTGGTGCCGAGATGCACTTCGTGCGCGGCATCGACCCTGATGCGGCGGCGGAAAGTTTCGCCGACCAGGCTGGGTTGCAGTTTTCCACCCGCATCGAGGACGCGCTGTCGGATCCGAATATCGAAGCCGTCGTGCTGGCGACCCCGCATGCGCTCCATCAGCAGCAGATCGCTCAGGCGGTCGCAGCCGGCAAGCACGTGTTCTGCGAAAAGCCGCTCGACCTGACGCGTGCCGGTGCCGAGGCCTCGGTGGAGCTGTGCCGGCGTGCCGGTGTCGTTCTCGGCATGGGCCACGAGCGGCGCTTTGAACCGCCGATTGCCGAGATCCTGCGGGCGGCGGAGGACGGCAGGCTCGGACGCCTGCTGCAGATCGAGGCCAATTTCAGCCACGACAAGTTCCTCAGCCTTGACCCGACAAACTGGCGGCTGAAGGCCGACCAGGCGCCGGCGGGCGGGATGACCGCCACGGGCATTCACCTGACCGATCTTGCGGTGAAGCTGATGGGGCCGGCAAGGGACGTACGCGTGTCCTGCGAAAACCTCGCCTCGGAAATTCCGGCCGGCGACACGATGAGCGCCCATATCCGCTTCGAGCGGGGCGGCACGGCCTATGTCTCGGCAACGCTCGCCACCCCTTTCATCTCCCGCTTTGCCGTCTTCGGCACGCTCGGATGGATCGAGGTACGCGACAGGGCGCATGTGGAATCGCCCGACGGTTGGGTCGTGACGGAAGGCTGGAAGGGTAAGCCGATCACCGTCCGGGAAGTGCCGCCGGCCGAACCGGTACGCGACAACCTGCGTGCCTTTGCCCGCGCCGTTAGGGGCGCCGAGCCCTATCCGATCACCGGCGAAGACATGATCAACAACATCGCCCTGCTGGAAGCCATTGTTCGCTCTGCGAAAACCGGCACCCTGGAAACGCTTTGAGGAGGAGACGTCATGAAGGCTTTGGTTTTTGAGGCACCCGAAAAGCCGGTCATCGTCGATGCGGCGATGCCCGAGATCTCGCCCGACGAAGTGCTGGTGCGCACGCGGGCGGTCGGCATCTGCCATTCCGACTACGAACTTCTGGCCGGACGGTACATCATCCCGATCTCCTACCCGGTCACGCCGGGCCACGAATGGAGCGGCGAGATCGTCGAGGTCGGGCGCAACGTCAAGGCCTTCCACAAGGGCGATCGCGTTGTCGGCGAATGCGTGGTGAGGACGCCCGAGCGCCTGCATCACTTCGGCTTTTCGCTGAGCGGTGCCGACCGCGAATTCTTCGCCGTCAATCCGGCCTGGCTGCACAAGCTGCCGGACGCCGTCGACGACAAGAAGGCAGCCCTGATCGAGCCCTTCACCTGCGGCTATTACGCCGTGCTGCGGTCCGGCGGCACGAATGCCAGCGAAACCGTCGTCGTCTCCGGCGGCGGCACGATCGGTCTTGTCTCGGCAGCGGCTGCGATCGGCATGGGCGCCCGCGTGGTCGTGGTCGATCCGCTGCAGGCGCGCCGCGACGTCGCGCTGCGTCTCGGTGCCGACGTCGCCATCGATCCGACCGACGGCGGGGCAGCCGACAAGATCCGCGAACTGACCCGCGGCGAGGGCGCCGACCTGGTGATCGAAGCGTCCGGCCACGATGCTTCGCTGGCGGCAACCTTCGATTACGCCCGCGAAGAGGGGCGCGTTTCCATGGTCGGTATCAATATCGGCCGCAAGGTACCGGTGGTGCTCGGCCAGATCCAGATGAAGAACCTGACCGTAAGAGGATGCATCGGTTCGCCGGGCGTCTGGCCGTCCGCGATCCGCTTCCTGGAGCGGACGGGGCTCGACCTTTCACCGATCCAGACCCATGATTTCGCCCTGACGGACGCCGTCGATGCCTTCGCCTTCGGGCAGGATCCGACCAAGAGCATCAAGATAACCCTTTTGAATGGATGACCTTATGACAAAGCACGCATTGATCGTCGGAGCGACCGGCATCAGCGGTAGCAATCTTGCCGAACACCTTCTCTCGCTGGGACAGGACTGGGAGGTCTCCGGTCTGTCGCGGTCGGTGAGCCCCCTGTCGGGGGTCCGCACGCTGCAGTGCGATCTCACTGATGCGGCGTCGGTCAGCCAGGCGCTCGCCACCACAAGCCCGAGCCACATCTTCATCACCGCCTGGGCGCGCCAGGAGACCGAGGCCGAAAACATCCGCGTCAACGGCGGCATGGTGCGCAACGTTCTGGATGCGACGGCGGGCAAGGGCATCCAGCATGTCGCTCTCGTCACCGGCACCAAGCACTATCTCGGACCCTTCGAAGCCTATGCCAAGGCGTCTCCGGAGACCCCCTTCCGCGAGGAGCAGGAGCGTCTGTCCTACGAGAACTTCTACTATGTGCAGGAGGACGAGGTGTTCTCCGCTGCCGATCGGGAAGGCTTTACCTGGTCCGTGCATCGGCCGCATACGCTGATCGGCTACGCTGTTGGCAATGCCATGAACATGGCGGCGACGCTCGCCATCTACGCCTCGATTTGCAAGGAGACCGGCCGTCCGTTCGTCTTCCCGGGTTCGCCCGAACAGTGGCAGGCCGCAACCGACGTGACCGACGCACGCCTGCTGGCACGCCACCTGACCTGGGCCTCGACGACCCCGCAGGCGTCCAACCACGCCTTCAACATCGTCAACGGCGAGGTCTTCCGCTGGAAGTGGCTGTGGCCACGGATTGCCGCCTATTTCGGCATCGAGGCGGAAGCCTATCCGGGTCACCCGCAGCCGCTGGAAGTGTCGATGGCCGATGCGGCGCCGATCTGGGATACGATCGTTCGCCGCGAAGGTCTGGCGCAGAACCCGCTCAGCCGCGTCGCCTCGTTCTGGCATTCCGATGCCGATCTCGGCCGCCAGGTCGAGACCTTTAACGACATGGGGCGTAGCCGCAGGCTTGGTTTCCTGGACTATCAGGATACCACCCAGTCCTTCACGGATGCTTTCGACCGGCTGCGCGCCGACCGCATCATCCCCTGACGCCAAGGAGGCCCGCATGAACGAGGACGTCGCCAGGACAGTGGCAGAGATCGGTTACTTCACCGAGGACAATTCGGTGGAGACCGTCAACGCGCGCATGGGCCCATCGGTCGATCCGCGTCTCGGCAAGGTCATGGCGTGCCTCGTCAAGCACCTGCACGCCTTTGCGCGGGAGGCCGAACTGACCCAGGACGAGTGGGAGTATGCGGTCGGCTTTCTGACCCGCACCGGGCAGATCTGTACGCAGGAACGGCAGGAGTTCATCCTCCTGTCGGATACGCTCGGATTGTCGATGCTGGTCGATGCGATCAACAACCGGAGGCCGAAGGGCGCGACGGAAAATACCGTCTTCGGGCCCTTCCACGTGGAGGGCGCGCCGGTGCGCGCCATGGGAGATGCCATCTCGTTCGACGGCAAGGGCGAGAGCTGCCTTTTCGGTGGCCGGGTGACGGATCTAAAAGGGCGGCCGGTCGAAGGCGCCCGCATCGATGTCTGGTCGGACAACGCGGACGGCTATTACGACGTCCAGCAGCCCGACATCCAGCCCAAATGGAACAACCGTGGCGTCTTCATCACCGGTGCCGACGGGCACTACAGTTTCGTCGGCATCAAGCCGGTCTCCTATCCGATCCCCGATGACGGGCCTGTGGGAGACATGCTGGCGCATCTCGGGCGGCATCCCTATCGCCCGGCGCACATGCATTACATGATCCGCGCCGAGGGCTTCCAGAAGCTCGTCACCCACACCTTCGTCGAGGGCGATCCGTACCTGGTGTCGGATGCCGTGTTCGGGGTGAAGCGGACGCTGGTCGCGCCCTTCGCGCGGGTCGACGACGGCGGCGAGACGATGTGGCGATCCGACTTCGACTTCGTGCTCGCCCGGCCCGACGAGACAAGATAGGAGCCCGGTTTTGGAAGATTTCACCTATAACGGAAATCCGGGGCGCGTGATCTTCGGCAGCGGCACGATCTCGCAGCTCGCCGACGAAGCCGAGCGGCTGGCCGTGAAGCGCGTCCTGGTTCTCTCCACTCCGGAACAGGCCGATCAGGCTGAAGAGATCGCCCGGCACCTGGGCGATCGGATCGCCGGGCTCTATGCCGGCGCGACCATGCATACGCCGGTCGAAGTGACGACCGAAGCCATGCGAGATGTCGAAAAACTGCGTGCCGATGCCGTCCTGTCCGTCGGCGGCGGCTCTACGACCGGGCTCGGCAAGGCCATCGCCTTTCGCACCGACCTGCCGCAGATCGTGGTGCCCACCACCTATGCGGGGTCGGAGGCGACGCCGATCCTCGGCGAGACCGAAAACGGTCGTAAGGTCACCAAGTCCGATCCGCGCATCCTGCCGGAAGTGATCGTCTACGATGTCGATCTGACGCTCTCTCTGCCCGTCGCAATGTCGGTGACCAGCGGCATCAATGCCATCGCCCATGCGGTCGAGGCGCTCTATGCGCGTCAGGCAAACCCGATCGTCTCGATGATGGCGGAGGCCGGCATCACGGCGCTGGCGCGTGCCCTGCCGCAGATCAAGACCGATGCGAAGGACAGGGCTGCTCGCGCCGATGCACTCTACGGTGCGTGGCTTTGCGGCGTCTGTCTCGGATCCGTCGGCATGGCGCTGCACCACAAGCTCTGCCACACGCTGGGCGGCATGTTCAACCTGCCGCACGCGCCCATGCACACCGCCGTGCTTCCCCACGCGGTTGCGTACAACCAGTCCTCCGCTCCGGACGCGATGGCGCGGGTGGCGAAGGCGCTGGGCGTCGACAATGCCTCAACGGGCCTGTTCGATCTCGCGCACGGCCTTGGCGCGGAAATGTCCCTCGTTGCGCTCGGCATGCCCGCAGACGGCGTGTCGGACGCCGTCGAGGAGGCGATGGCGAACGCCTACTGGAACCCGCGTCCGCTGGAGCGCCCGTCACTGGAGCAACTGCTGAGCCGTGCGGCAAGGGGCGAGCGGCCCCTGGACGGCGGCTGACATGGATAGCTGGGGGCAGGGTGTCATCGCCGCGGCGGCGGCCGCCGCGGTTCTGGCCGGCATGGCGCAGGCGACGCAGGCGGTCTACAACAATGCCGTCGCAAAGGCGATCGGCGGAACGCTTCCGGCAGCGCTCGTCTCGATGATCGTCGCGGCGGTGATCCTTGCCTGCGTCATGCTTGTCCGCCAGGTACCGTTTCCGGGCCTTGGCCTGCTCAAGGCATCGGCGCCCTATCCCCTTTTCGTCGGCGGCCTCTGCGGATCGGTCATCCTGATGGCGGTGCTGTTCGCCGTGCCGACGCTTGGCAGTGCGTCGGTCATCGTCCTGTTCATTCTCGGGCAGCTGCTGGCATCTGTCGTTCTCGATCATTTCGGCACCATGGGAATTGCCGTCCACCCCGTTTCGCTGCTGCGCCTCGGCGGGGTCGCGCTGGTGCTCTGCGGTGCCGTGCTTGTCATCAGGGGCTAAAGCCAGGGAGAGACCCATGTTCGCGGTTCGCATAGCAAGATCGGATCTGTCCAGAGGCGATGCCCGCGCCGCATTTCTGGAGGCGCACAAGGCCTATCTGCGATCGGCCGCGCTCAGAATAGTGTTCTCCGGGCCCGTCCTTGATGAGAAGGGCTTGGCGGTCGGTGCCCTGATCCTGGCGGAAGTCGATCATCTGGAGGAGATGCAGCGCTTCAGCGCCGGCGATCCGTTCGTCAGGAACGGTGTCTACGGAGATGTGCAGATCTATCGCTGGGAGGCGACGATCGACAACAGGTCACGTCTTATCGGCTGCCCGGGCGACGTCTGAGCCGGGCAAGGTCATCAGGGGAGGGGGAATGAAATGAAGACAGGTGTCTTCGAGCTGATCAGGCAGTGGCTCGCGTCGCTGGCAAGGGGGCACTGCGTCTACAGTCCGGCGGATGCACCGCCGAACAACCGTCCGGACCTGCTTCCCCGCAGGCCGGTGGCGAAATCCCCGTCTCCCAAGGACGACTGAACGGCGACCGCAGCAGTTTCACCGACGTGGTTCTCCGGAACAGCACCCCGGCGGTGGATACCGGAGGTCGTATGACAGCTGTCTGGAATTGCTATAGCTGCAAAAAAAAATGGCCCACGATGTCGTGGGCCATTTTGCATTGTCGTGGGTTCGCTACAGATGTCGTGAACGTTCCAGAAGCCTCACAAAATCATGCGCATTTTGCCGAGGGACTGCTCAGATGTCGAGACTTGCTCCCAAACCGTCCAGCGGACGTCTGGCAGTAGCGGCCGCCGGCGGGCGATCTGCGCGACCTCAGATGGTGTAACCTACTTTTGGCAACCGCCGGCTCGAGCTTCCGGCCGTCATCTGGCGACCCTGGAAGCTGCCGCTCTAGAGTAGAGATCGCCGTTGATGGTGATGCTCGCGAACACGTCGTCGATGCGTGCCAGATCTTCCTCGCTGAAGTCGACGGAAGCCGCGCCGATGTTCTCCTCAAACCTGTGCAGCTTCGTCGTTCCGGGAATCGGAACGATCCAGGGCTTGCGCGCCAGAAGCCATCCGATCGCGATCTGCGCAGCCGTCGCGTTCTTCGCGTTCGCGATCAACTTTATCGTATCAACGACAGGCTGGTTCGCGGCCCGGTTTCCGGGAGAAAGGCGTGGGTTCGTCTTTAAGCGCCAGTGGTTTCAAAGGTTTAAATCCCTCTTTGCCTGTCCCTCCGGCAGTCCGATCAACTGGTTTTCGATGTCAATCTGGTGAGCGTCGCCCTGTAGCCCGACGCCTTAAAGGAAGCCAGCTTTCGCACTGCAAAAACTATTTTGCTTTACAAATAAAGATAAGTTTGTGAAGTTGCGCATGCAGAACATCAATGACAGGGCTGACGACATTGTCCAATCTCCGCTTCGCCACACGCCTCAATTCCTTCGCCTCGAATCCTGCGGGAGAGTGGCCGGATCTGAAGGGTAAGCCGAGCGTGCTGCAGATGGCTGCTCGTGCAGCGAAGGTGGATGGCCTCACCGACCTGGACCTTAACTACCCGGACCATGTTGCTGAAAAGCCTTCTGAGCTTATGACAAAGCTGGGCGATATGGGTCTGGCGATCAACGGCTTCGCCATGCGCTACTACACGAACCCGGCTTTCAAGCTGGGCGCCTTCACCCACCCGGACGAAAGTGTCCGCCGTGAAGCCATCGATCTCACCAAGGCCGGCATCGATGCGGCCCGTGAAGCCGGCACCAACCTGATGACTATCTGGCTTGGCCAGGACGGCTTCGACTACGCTTTCCAGGCAGACTACGACCGTATGTGGCAACACGAGATAGATGGAATTCGTGAAGTATGCGAACATGATCCGGATTGCTTGATCTCCATCGAATACAAGCCGAACGAGCCACGCTCCTACAGCCTTATGCCGGACTGCGCGACCACACTGCTGGCGATCAGGGAGGCTGGCTGCAGCAATCTCGGTGTCACGCTCGATTTCGCCCATGTCCTTTATGCCGATGAGCAGCCGGCGTTCGCCGCTGCTATGATCGCAAGGCACAGCCAGCTGCTCGGCGTTCATCTGAACGACGGATACGCCAAGCGCGATGATGGACTCATGGTGGGTGCGGTGCATTCCGTTCAGACGATCGAGCTGCTGCGTCAGATCCGGCGTGACGGGTATGACGGTGCGATCTACTTCGACACCTTCCCGGATATGACCGGGCTCGATCCGGTCCACGAATGCGAGGTCAACATCAAGACCGTCAGGCGCATGCTCAAGGTCGTCGACCGTCTGGACGCCGATAATCGTCTGACGGGCGCGATTGATCGCCAGGACGCCGTATCGGCTCAGGCCATTCTGCAGGAGGCGATGCTGGGCGAGGTCGCCTGACCCGCACCGCAGAAAATTTCACACCAATTACGCTTTAACCTTGGGAGGATAACATGAACTACAGACTAAAATCTGCATTCGCTGGAATGGCGATGACGCTTCTTGCAGGCGCTAGCTTCGCGCAGGAACTCGCTCCGTTGAATTCCGACACGGAGAAGGACAGGATGGACTGGTCACAGCTAGAGGCAAAACTCGGCCCGATGCCGAAGATCGCCGACGGGGTTCGGGCGGGCGGTGTCTCCAAGACGCTGACCAATGAATACTGGCGGTCGCTGGGAGAAGGCTATCAGAAGTTCGGGAAGAAGGCTGGCGTTTCCGTGGCCTATCAGGCAGCGCAGAGCGAAGGCGACCAGCTTGGCCAATTGACCATTGCCGAGGGCATGGTCACCACCGGCTTCAACGTCATCCTCGTCTCGCCGCAGACGGACGCCAACCTGCAGCCGATGATGGAGCAGGCCAAGGAAGCCAAGATCCCGGTGGTCAACGTCAACGACGCCGTCATCCCGCAAGCCGAGCACTATGTCGGAAACGTCCAGCGCGACAACGGCGTGCGCGTCGCCAAGTGGTTCATCCAGAACCGTCCCCAGGGTGGCAAGGTAGCCATCATCGAAGGTCAGGCCGGCGTCTACGCGGCCGTTCAGCGCACCGACGGCTTCAAGTCGACCATCGGGGAGAACGGCAAGTTCAAGGTTGTCGCCAGCGTCCCGGGCAACTGGGACCGCCAGCAGTCCTACGACGCCGCGACCAACATCCTTCAGCAGCATCCGGACCTTGTCGGCTTCTACTGCAACAATGACGGAATGGCCCTGGGCGTCATCGAGGCGGTGAAATCCGCCAACCTGCTCGGCAAGGTCGCGGTATTCGGTACCGACGGCATCTCCGATGCCTACACGTCCATCAAGGCCGGTGAACTGACCGGCACCGTCGACAGCTTCCCGGTACTAACCGGAGAGGTTGCCATGGAAACTGCGCTTCGTCTGGTTGCAGGCCAGAAGCTGCCGCGGGTTGTCGCGACCCCGCAAGCGCTGATCACCAAGGACAATTACGCCAACTATCAGGGTGATGAAGCCAAGGTCCGCGAAGTCCTCCTGAAGGACGCTGCAAGCGCGCAGTAAACCGAAACACGAGCCGGGCAAGGCCGCCCGGCTCGCTCTCATCGAGTGTACTGAGATGGCATCCACAGCGAGACTGAAATTCGACGGCATAACGAAGACCTTTCCGGGCGTGAAAGCACTGACGGACGTCAGTTTCGAGATAGCGCCGGGCGAGGTTCATGCTTTGCTGGGCGAAAACGGTGCAGGAAAGTCGACCCTGCTCAGGATCATGTCCGGCGTCGCCCGGCAAACGAGCGGCGACTTCCATGTGGATGGCGAGATCGCCAGCTTCCGCGATCCGGACAGCGCCCGCAAGGCAGGCATCGCCATGATCCATCAGGAACTGCAGCAGGTTCCAAACCTCACGGTGGCGCAGAACATGTTCCTCGGGCATTCGCTGAGGCGCCTTGGTGGCATGCTGGTCGACCGGCGGGAACAGGAACGCCGCGCAGCCGAGGCCCTGGCCTTGATCGACCCATCGATCGACCCGGCGACGCCGATCAAGGAGCTGAAGGTTGCGCAGCGGCAGGTCGTGGAGATCGCCCGTGCGCTCCTGGAGAAGGCGAAGATCGTCGCAATGGACGAGCCGACCTCCAGTCTCACGCCCTCCGAGTTCGAGAGCCTGGCAGCGATCATTAAAAAGCTGACAGCCTCGGGCGTTACCGTCATCTACGTGTCCCACAAGATGGACGAAGTCTTCCGCATCTGCCAGCGTGGGACGGTTATGCGCGACGGCAAAGTCGTCGGCACGGTTAATCTGCGCGAGGTCGCTCAGGCGGACGTGATCGCGATGATGGTCGGCCGCGAACTCATGCAGGAGGAGCATCGCTCCTACGCGACAAGAGCCGTGAAGCTGCAGGTGGAAAACCTGTCCTCCAAGGTAAGCGCTGTACGCGACGTCTCCTTTCAACTCCACAAGGGCGAAGTACTTGGAATAGCTGGCCTTGTCGGCGCCGGTCGGACCGAGCTCCTGCGGCTCCTGGCGGGCGTCGATCCGGCGGCCGCTGGAACGATCCGCGTCGACGATAGGCCGCTGAACCTTGCTGGCCCCAGATCTGCCATCGCTGCCGGTATCGGACTTCTGCCTGAAGAGCGAAAGCGCGAGGGCATCATTCCGCTGCGTCCGGTCTCGATGAACATGGCCCTGCCGTCTCTGAAGAAGTTCGCAAGGACCGGCCTTGTGAGACACACGGCTGTCCGCCGCACCGCGGAAGACCTCCTCAAGCGCGTCAACCTGCGTCCCTTCCAGATCGACAGGCCGATCAAGCTCTTTTCCGGCGGCAACCAGCAGAAGGCCATCATCGCCAGATGGCTTGCGGCCGGATCCGACATCCTCCTCTTCGACGAGCCCACACGCGGGATCGACGTCGGTGCAAAATCGGAGATCTACCACCTGATCGAGCAGCTTGCCTCGGAGGGAAGGTCCATCATCGTCGTGTCGTCCGAACTTCCCGAAGTCATCCGTTTGTCCGACCGCGTCCTCGTGATCAGAAACGGCCGCATCGCCGCGACGCTGGAGCGTCACGAACTTTCAGAGCAGGCGCTCGTCATGCATGCCGTCGGTGACGCTGGGACGACCGTTCATTCTTCCAAGCAGGAGCATAGCAATGTCTGATCTTTCCGCGACCGTCCCTGCGCGCCAGTCAAAACTCTTCCGGTCATTCTCTGTGCGCGACGCCGGCACGCTGATCGGCCTCGTGTTGATCCTTGCCGTCTTCGCAGCGCTGGTTCCCGGCTTCCTGTCGGAACGCAACCTGGTCAACATTCTCCAGCAGTCGAGCATCAACGCCTGCATCGCGCTCGGCATGACGCTCGTGATCATCTCGGGCGGGATCGACCTCTCCGTCGGCCCTACCGCGGCGATCTCGGCCGTTCTCACAGCCGCGCTGCTGGTCGCTGGCTACCCCGTTCCTGTCGCGCTCATGGCCGGTCTTGGCATTGGCATGGTCTGCGGCATGGTGAACGGCGCGCTTGTGGCCTATGCGGGCCTGCAGCCGTTCATTGTAACGCTGGGGACGCTCAGCACCTATCGTGCGATCGCGCTGATCTATACGGGCGGCAACCCCGTCCTCGGGATCCCGGCAAGCTTCCGCTCCATCTTCAACGGCAACATCGCGGGCATTCCTAACTCGGTCATCATCGTTGCACTCGTAGCGCTCGCCGCCTGGGTCCTGCTCAAGAAAACTCCAATTGGCGAATACCTGCTGGCCGTCGGCGGCAATGAAGAGGCGGCTTACGTCGCAGGCGTTCCGATCGCGCTGACCAAGATCACCGCCTACGTCATTTCTGGCGTTCTTGCAGCACTTGCCTCCTTTATCCTGATCGGCCGGCTTGGCGCGGCGGAGCCGATCCTCGGCAATCTTTGGGAACTCGATGCGATCGCCGCGGCCGCGATTGGCGGAGCATCGCTGATGGGGGGCAAGGGTTCCGTCGTCGGGACGATCCTCGGAGCGATCATTCTCGGCTCCATGCGCAACGGTTTGACGTTGATGAACGTCCAGGCTTTCTATCAACTGCTTGCAACCGGCCTTATAATCCTTGTCGCGATGATGATCGATCGTTTGACAAGAGGACGGGGATGAACAAGGAACTCTCGGATCTTAAAGCGGTGGGGCCTCGGATCCGGATGCGGATGCCGCTGTTGACGCCGCTGGAGGCTCGGGTCGTCGAGACCATCTTCGCCCTGCGCAGCTTCAACGACGAAACCTCCCTGAAGGAAATCGCAACAGAGTCCGGCGTCTCCGAGGCCATGGTCGTCAAGATTACCAAGAAACTGGGTTTTGGGGGCTATCGCGAGTTCCGCGCGGCGCTTGCCCAGTACAATCAGCTTCCAACGGCTGAAATGCACCAGGAGCTTTCCGTAGAGGATACCTCCCAGGAGATCATCCAGAAGGTGTTCCGGACGTCGATCCAGGCGCTTGAAGAAACGCTCGCCATCATGGATGTCGAGGCTTTCGATCGCGCGGCCGACCTCATTCACGGCGCCCGGCAGCGGGACTTCTACGGCGTCGGTGGCTCCGCGCAGATCGCGCGCGACGTCTCCCACAAGTTTCTGAGGGTAGGGGTCAGGACGACCGTCTATGACGACAGTCACATGATGCTGATGTCGGCTGCGCTTCTTGGTGACGGGGACGTCGCGGTCGGCTTCTCCCATTCGGGAAACACCGTTGCCGTGATCGAAGCTCTTCAGCTTGCTCGCCGCAACGGTGCACGGACATTGGCGATCACAAACTACAATCAGTCCCCGCTCGCGCAGCAGGCGGACGTCGTCCTGTGTTCCACTGCACAAGGCTCGCCTCTCATGGGTGAAAACGCCGCCGCTCGCATCGCACAGCTCAACATCCTCGACGCCCTGTTTGTCGCCGTCGCCCAGCGCAACTACGGCGCGGCGGAGAAGAACCTCGAAAAGACCATGGCCGCCGTCGCCTCGAAACGGAAAGACAAGTTCGTATGAATTCCACCAGTCCCGCCGTCGTTGTCTTCGGCAGCTTGCACTACGACATCATCGTCAAGGGGCCGGCGCGCCCGCGCAAGGGTGAGACCGTCACGGGATCTGCCTGGAATCCGGCTTGCGGCGGGAAGGGCGGGAATCAGGCCGTATCCGCCGCAAAGCATGGAGCACGAGCAGTAATGATCGGTGCGGTTGGTGATGACAATTTCGGTCGGGCCATGCTGGCGAACCTCGACCATTACAAGGTCGAGCGGGATCATGTTCGCGTCATCGATGGCGAGGGTTCTGGCATGAGCGTAGCGATCTTTGACTCCGAAGGCGACTACGGCGCCGTCATCGTGTCGGGAAGCAATCTGCGCCTGGGAACTCAGGACGTCGAAGCCGCAGCATCTTTGTTTTGCGGAGGCAACGTCCTTGTCCTGCAGAATGAGGTGCCCGATCAAGCCAATGTTTTCGCTGCCGCCGCCATGAAACGGGCAGGGGGAAACGTGATCCTGAATGCTGCACCGGTGAGGGAACTGTCCTCTGATCTTGCCGCGCTTGTCGACGTCCTTGTCGTGAATGCCGTCGAGGCTGAGGCGCTCGCAGGTGGTTCGGAGATCGAGACGCTCGATCAGGCGCTTGTAGCCGCACGAATCCTTTCCAGCCAGTTCCCCTCAGCGGTTGTCACGGCTGGCGGAGCTGGCGTCGCCTACGCTCAAAAAATTGGAAGCGAGGGCGTCCTGCCCGCGATCAAGGTCAAGCTTGTCAGCACCCATGGAGCGGGCGACGAATTCATCGGCGTACTCGCTGCGGAACTCCTGAAGGGCGAGGCGATGGGTCGTGCATTGGCCAGAGCCAACGAAGCCGCAGCCGCTCTGGTGAGCTCTCCGCGGTAGCCGGCGCAAACGCTCACTCCGCCTGCGCCTACTCTATGCGGCAGACGACCAGCTTCTGGAGTCCTTGAAGGTGAGCCTTCGATTTCGCGACGTTTCCGATTGTTAAGATCTGATCGGAAGGACTAGCGCCTCAAAGCGAGGGGCACGCGTTCCCTGTTCGGGGCCGATCCTCAGACCTCTCACTGAAAGCGATGCCTTGCCTATGAATAACGTACAAGAAGGCTGGCCAAGGGGATTTTTCTCACGCTCCGTCGGACGTCGATAGCATCGTTTGTTCAGACCGCGAGCAGTAGCTGCTGGGGTGCAGACTTGCAGTCCGCTGGGGGCTGGCTCAGACGCCACCCCCCCGACCACCTTTCGGTTATCCAACCCTCTCCTCATGGGGTAAAGGTCAATGCTCGCATAAAGAGTCAATTTGCGGGATCGTCTAGTTTGTTGACTCGCACGACGGTGTCACGGTTCAGCTTGTCGCGCTCCGGGTAGGGCGTCTTCTGTACAACAGCGGCATAGCCATCGTGGAAGCGGATGAAGTCGCCCTTGGATGCCTGGGGCCACTCAGTCAGACCCTTGCCGTTGGGGTTGCCGGTCTTCACGAAGTTCGCGAGGTAGGAGGACATCGTGTCAGCCATGCGAAAGTCGGCACTCGTCCAGAATCGTTGTCCTTCCTTGTTGCGGAGCGAGTCGAAGAAGTACCAGAGGTCCGAAGAATGGAAGGATCCATAGAACTCGGAGTTGCGGCCAGGAAGAGCATGATTGAAGTAGAAGGCGTAGATGTTGAAGTCCATGTTACGCTTCTTCGCGATTTCCGCGGATAGCAAGTAACCCTGCAGATTGTAGTCTGATTTTGCCCGCAGGCTCATCCGATAAGCCTCGGTCGGATCGGAAGGACGGTAAACCGCCTTCGAGGCCTCGTCGTACCCTAGCGTCTTCATGGCAGCAGCGAAGTCCGTGTCGCTAAGGGACTTGTCCGGCCCCCCGGTCAAAGACGTGTATTCGTCGGATGCGCCGCCAATCATGATGTCGATGCCATCAAGCGCGTGCGGCCTGAGCAAGTCGATCGAGTCCTTCGTGAACACGTAGCCGTCGACCGTATGCTGCGCGGGAATATTAGTCGCCTTGTGGAGCGCTTCGTAGAGCTGCGTCTTGCCATCTGCGGCCTTCTTCCCGATGAAGTCCTCGGAGGGAATGGCGCGCAGATCAGCAAGGCTCATCGGCTTTCCGAACACCTGTTCGATTGCCTTGACGTTGGCTTCCTCGCTGTCCTTTAGAGGTTTCATGGGAGAAGGCAGGAGCCCTGTGAACCCGCTTTCGATCACGGCGCGATGGAAGAGGCCC
Source organism: Hyphomicrobiales bacterium (assembly GCA_900469345.1). Taxonomy (GTDB): domain Bacteria; phylum Pseudomonadota; class Alphaproteobacteria; order Rhizobiales; family Rhizobiaceae; genus Neorhizobium. Next base: position 70,596 of record UBWZ01000019.1, read on the forward strand.
TTCGCCAGTGGGGACCGCAATAGCATGGTCGAATTGCGTGCACCTGCCGACTGGCCGCCAATGGTGACGTTCTTCGGGTCTCCGCCGAACCCGGCAATGTTGTCCCGAACCCACTGCAGTGCCTTGATCTGGTCGAGGATGGCATAGTTGCCCGATACCTTTTCGGGGCTTTCCGCGTCTAGTTCGGGCAGCGTGAGGAAGCCGAGCGCGCCGACGCGATACTGAATCGAGACAACTACGATACCTTTGGCCGCCAGCTTGGAAGCGTAGAACTCCATCTCCGAAGCGTAGCCGTGATGATTGCCGCCGCCATGGATCCAGACATAGACGGGCAGCTTGTCGCCTGCCTTTTTGGCGGGTGTCCAGACGTTCAAGTTCAGCCCATTCTCGCTAGCCTTCGGCAGGAAGGCAGGATCGTAGTAGAACTCGTCGCCCCAGAACTGCCCGGTCGGATTTGTGTTGGGGTCCTGGAGGGCTATGTCGCCCCATGTGTCGGCCGTTCTCACGCCCTCCCACTTTACGACAGGCTGGGGAGGCCTGAAGCGGTTTGCTCCATCGGTCGATGCTGCAAACGGAATCCCTTTGAACACCTCCACGCCTGCGACGTCGGTTTCGACGCCGCTCACCTTGCCGCCCTCGGTTGGCACTACGCCGACGGAGGACTCAGCGGTAAGACCGTGAGTGGCCTGCAGTGAGGCGGCGAGCGTCAACATGACGATGCCTGTGGCTTTCAACCTGTCTATCTTTCTACTCATCTAATCCTCCACGTGTTGATTGTCAGCACCATCGGCTCCTGCCGCCGGTGTATCGGGCAGATGTAGATTTTACCTGGCAGGCGAGCCGAAGAGGTCGCAGTGACGCCTCTTCCGATAGTCGATATCGGAGATGATGTCCGTCCTGCCGCCCTCGTGGAAGACAATCCGCTTTGGAGCGTCTGCCGAATAGGCGGGCCACTCCACCGGGCCCTTTAGCCCTTCGGGAGATGAGAGGCTGACCCAGAAGGCCCGCATCGTCTGAGCGAGCTTCTTCTGATCTGCCGTCAGGCCGCGCGGAACCGTGTCCTCGCCCCAGATGTATGGCAGCTCAGCGCTATGCGGGACGCCAAGATCAAAGGAGGAGGGGACGCTCGCATAGGCTCGAACCGGGGCCGTGACGTCCGCGAACTCGTAGGCATGAACCTGCGTCCACCTCGACAGCGTCTCGATCGCGAGGCTGGTCGGGCAAATGTACTTCTGCTCGGCATCCAGGTTGCCGAGCGCCAGACCCGGCGCCTTCTTTGCATCCTCGCCATAGATCGCCAGGGTCTTATCGGCCTTTGCGCCCATTCTCGTCTTCACTTCGCCTTCCCACTGCGCCTGATCGACGGGTTGGTCGAGCAGATCGTTCGCCTCGTAGATGAACACGCGGGTCTCGTCGCGGGTGTTGCCGACGATGAGCGGTACCCGGTTGAAGTCCCCAGTCCTGAACGCTTCCATAGCAGGCTTGGGTTGCGCCGATCCGCCATAGACAGTAGCAATGGTCATCTTCGACTTTGTCTGAGCGTCGAGAATCTCTGCCGGCGTCTTCGATCGCAGGCAGGCGAGCCTGTCCGCCTCGTCCTTGCAGCCGATCGCTTCAACGAACTTCTCGCCAGACTTCAAGGCTTCCTCGTTGGAGATGCTCGGGCAGTCACGACCGCTCTCGATGACGGCGGCCTGGAACAGCCCTTTCCCCTCCGGAGAGGCCACCGCGTAGCAGACGCCGCGGGCCCCGGCGGACTGGCCAGCGATCGTCACACGTTCAGGATTGCCGCCGAAAGAGGCGATGTTCTTCTTGACCCAACGAAGCGCTTCGAGCTTGTCGAGATCTCCGTAGTTGCCGCTGCTCTGACCGTCCCCCGATTCCTTGTTGAGTTCAGGAAGCGCCAGGAAGCCGAGGGCGCCGAGCCTGTAGTTGATTGTCACTACGACATTTCCGGCGGCAGCCAGCTCACGTGGATCCCAATCCGTCTTAGCGCCGTTCACGGATCCGCCTCCGTGGAAACCGACGAAGACCGGAAGGTCGGAGCCTCCAGAGGCGGGGGCGTAGACATTGAGCGTGAGGCAATCCTCGGTCCAGCTCGCGGGCTTGTCGGGCCTCCAGTAGATCGCTTTCTGCACGCATTCGTTGCCCGCCCCGTTCCCCTGAAAAGGCTGCTCGAAAGCGTTCACGGGTTCGGGTGCGGCCCAGCGGAGATTACCGAGAGGCGGCTTAGCATAGGGGATGCCCTGATAGAGCGTCAGTTCTCCGTCCTTTGACCCGACGATCTGGCCCACAGGCGCCGTCACTGACTGCGCCGAAGCTGTAACGGCCGCGCTGAGCCCGATTGCCAATGGCAAAGCACCTGCAACACTCCTCCAGCCGCGTTTGAATGATCCCATCTTAACCTCCTTAGATGTTGTGAATGATCCCGGCGGACGTCAGAGCGACCTCCGGCGGCAGCGCCTCAGAGCGCCCCTGCGGCCTGAAGCACCTTGCGGTCGAGATCGACAGCGACCCGCGGCACGGCGTCGAACACCATGGTGGCCGGGCGGTCGCTGGTATAGGCCGGCCATTCGGGCAGGCCTTCGGCACTGGGCTTGCCGTTACGGGCGAAGTTGACCCAGGCCTGACTCATCTTCTTCGAAAGAGCGAGTGCCTGCTCCCCGCCGCCGGTCGAGGTCTTCACGAGGCCCGCATTCGCGAACACGTAAGGAAGCTCCGAGCAATGCCAGGACATGGCGATCCCGTCGAGAACCGGCGACTCGTATGCGAACATGTAGGAGTAGACGGGAGCGCCGCCCTGCTTCGCCTTCAGATCGAGATCGCGGATAGCGCCCGGCCGGAAGTAGAGATCGACGAAGTATGCGTCCGCCAGCTTCTTCTCGGGATAGGCGGCGAGAAATGCCTTGCCCACCGCATCCGCCTTGTCGCCGAAGCGCTGCTTGAGCTTCGCTTCAGCCTTTCCCTGGTCCCAAGTGTTCTTGTTGTCGGCAAGCAGGTCGCCCATCTTGTTGCGGATCACGGTCTCGAACTCGTTGAGCGTGTTGCCGACCATCAGCGGGATGTCCTTCGCCTGATCGACCCAACGGTCCCCGACCGGATTTTCCGGAATGTAGGTCCCGTCCTGCACCGGTGCATAGCGCGCATCCTTGGCGCCTTGTGCGGCTGCGTCCTTCAAGGCTTTGTCGGAAGCCGCGAGCAGCTTGTAGTAGTCTATCTGGTCGAGCTTTCCGACCTCCTCGGGCTTCAGTCCGAGGTTTGCCAACGTCAACTCCGCCACCTTCCGGGACGAGGCTTGGTCGGTCACCGAGTTCACACGGGAACCGCTCTGCACGATCGCCTTCTCGAACAATCCCTTGGCAGCCGGCGTTCCCATCAGGGCGCGAACCTTGTAGCCGCCGCCTGACTGGCCGAAGATCGTCACATTGCCGGGATCGCCTCCGAATGCCTCGATGTTCTGGTTCACCCACTTCAGCGCAGCGACGAGGTCGCTCACGCTGGCGTTGCCGGAGTTCTTGTACTTGTCTCCGTAGGCCGATAGGTCGAGGAAACCGAGGACGTTAAGTCTGTGGTTCAGCGTCACGACCACGACGTCGCCTTCCTTGCTGAGGTTATGACCGTCGTAGGAAGTCAGCTCGATGCCGGAGCCGTTGGTGAAACCGCCCCCATGCAGCCAGACCATCACAGGGCGTTTCTTCCTGTCCTTGATGCCCGGCGTCCAGACGTTCAGGAACTGGCAGTTCTCACTCATCGGCATGTAGCGATGCGGGTTGAACAGTTCGTCTCCCGCTACTGCCGTCATCTGCGGAATGAAGCAGTTCTCGCCATAGGTCACGGCCGGCCGGACGCCGTTCCACGGTTGGACTTCTTCAGCGGGCATGAAGCGTGCCGCGTGTGCATAAGGCACGCCGAGATAGCTGTAGACTCCGTCCTCCTGGGCGCCGATCAGGCTGCCCTTGTTCGTCTCGACGACCGTCTCGTCCGTCGATGCGGTGAATGCCTCTGCTGCAACCGCGTGCCATGGTAGTCCGGCCACGGCCATAGATACGCCGAATGCCGCGACTGCTTTGCGGAGTCTTACAAGTGCTTCCATTCTCTCCTCCTACGGCAAGGGCCTCCCGCCCTTCCTCTTGTATCGTCCAGCTCCCGAACCAGGGAGCGTCAGTTCGACCGAGCCTCCGTTCTGGTGCTGACTGCTAGGCAGCGATTACCTTCCGATCCACCACATAGGGTTCCAGTACTTCCGCCTTTAGATCTATGCCCAGACCTGGCCCGGCAGGAACTGGTACGCAGCCGTTCTCGTCAAGCTCGGGGCGGACGAGGTCGAGCAGCGGATGCGGGCCGACGTCGAACTCGATGTATGGATAGGGCTCGGCGCCCCCGGCACGATGCGACGGAAGCGTCGCCACAAGATGCAGGGCTGCATGGAAATTGACGGTGCTGCCCCAAACATGCGGGATGACAGGCCGGTTGTACATCGCTGCCAGCGCAGCAACTTGAGACACGCCTATGAGGCCGCCGCAGATGGCGATGTCGGGCTGCAGGATGTCCATGCTCCCGTCGGCGAAGAAGGGCAGGAACCCTGCGGGGTTGAAGATTGCTTCGCCGCCAGCAATGGCTGTCGCGATATGAGCGGAGGCAAGGCGGTAGCCGGGAAGGTCGGTAGGCTTGACGGGCTCCTCCACCCATAGAAGCCGCGCCTCCTCCATCTGGGCAACGGTCGAGATGGAGCGTCGCGCCGTGCAGGACTGGTTGAAGTCGATCATCAGGTCGGCGTCGCTGCCGATCTGGCGTCGGGCCTTAAGGACAGCCTCGACGTCGTCCTTTGGATTATAACCGCTCCTCAGCTTCACGGCCCGGAACCCTTGGGCAAGATAGCTGTCAATGTCGCGATGGAAATTACGGTAGGGATGACCGCCAGGCTTGAAAAACGGGCCGCTTGCATATGCCCGCACCCTGTCGCGGCGGGCGCCGCCAAGAAGCTGCCACAGTGGCAGGTCCCAGGCGCGTGCAGTCAGATCATGCAAGGCCATGTCCACGGCCGCGATCGCCGGCATGACCGCGTCGCCTTCGTTTGCCTCACGCATGACCTGCCACAGGCTTCCGATCGACGTCGGGTCCTTGCCAACGAGGTGGCGGGCTAGCTGGTGTTCGATCGCCGCTGCGGCAATCGCCGGTCCTACCCATGCCTCGCCCCACCCGGACAGGCCATTCGCTACAATTTCTACCAGTAGTGTCTGGCGACTGGAGAAGAACACGAGCGCGTTGCCGATGGGCTCCTGTAGCGGAGCCGAAAGGAGATACAAGCGGATTTCGGAGATCTTCATCATGTCAACGCTCGCTCGGCGCTCGTGCCAGCACGTTCGGACGGATCAAGTCCCGCATGCTGTGACCGAGAATGAAGATGGCGACGGCGGTAACCGCCATGGCCGCTGCGAGGAAGAGGAGGGCCCCCTGGAATCCTCCCGTGGCATCGCGCACCCATCCAATAATGGTCGGGCCGAAGAAGCCGCCGGTGCTGCCGACGGAGTTGATCAGCGCTATTCCCGCCGCTGCGGCGGTCCCAGTCAGCAGCGTGGAAGGGAAGATCCAGATGGTCGGCGATGCGCCGCCAATGCCCGCGGCTCCTATGGTAAGACCGACGACACCGAGGAACGGGCTGCTGGAAAAGGCGGCGACGAGGAAACCACAGGCGCTGATCAGGAACGGGCCGGCTGTGTGCCAGACCCGCTCGCCCGTCTTATCTGAATGCCGGCCGACCATGATCATCGCAACCGCCATGAAGGCGAAGGGAATGGCGGCGACGAGGCTCGTCTGCATCGTCGAGAGGCCGAACTGCTTGATGAACTGCGGCATCCAGATGGCGATGCCGGTCGTTCCGATGACCAGGCCGACGGCGATCAGGCACATCAGCAGTACACGGGGATCCACAAGAGCGCGACCAACCGAGAAGTGTTCGACCTTTTCACGCTCGGAACGCTCGGCTTCCAACCGGTCTGACAGCCATCGCCGCTCGGAATCATCCAGGAAGGAGGCGGAGGCCGGCTTGTCGTGCAGGTAGAAGAAGACAACCAGCCCCATGATGATCGCGGGGACACCTTCGATCATGAACATCCACTGCCAGCCATGTAGACCAAGGACGCCTTCGAAGCTCTGCAGGATCAGGCCGGACACCGGCGCGCCGACGACCGAAGCCAGAGGGACGGCGACGTTGAAGGTCGAGAACATCGAGCCACGATACTCTTTGGGGAACCACAGGGTCATGTAGAAGATCATGCCGGGAAAGAAGCCAGCTTCGGCGGCGCCGAGCAGGATGCGGACGACGTAGAAGCTCGACGGGCTCCATACGAAGGCAGTCAACGCGGAGAGGAATCCCCAGGTGATCAGGATGCGCGCAATCCACAACCGAGCTCCGACCCTCGCCAGCATGAGATTGCTGGGAAGCTCGCAAAGCACGTATCCAAGGAAGAAGATGCCTGCGCCAAAACCGAATTGAGAAGCCGTGAAGCCCAGGTCGGCGTTCATCGTCAGCGCGGCGAACCCGATGTTCACCCGGTCGAGGAATGCCGCCAGGTAGCATAGCATCAGGATCGGCAGGATGCGTCTGGCGGCCTTATGGATAATGTCGCCTCTCTCGTTCATCGACGTCCTTCCTGTTTCGTTTTCCATCTTGTCAGCGGCTCCTGAGATTGCTGGCGAGACCGCCCATTGTCTCGGCCCGAACGAGGCTGAGCGCGGCCGCAACATGCCACCAGCCGTGATCGGCCTGGCGCACGATCATGCATTCAGTGCTGACGCCCATGTGGTTCCCCTCGAAAGAGTGCCCGACGGCGATGTGTGCCACCTCCTCCGGCAGACCGACGACGAGGCAAACGTGCATTCCGAACACGGAATGACGGAAGGTTGGAGCGCCCGCCTGGGCAGGGGCGGCGGCCCAGCGCCTGCGGTTGCTTTCGTCGAACTCGTATGGCTTGCCGACATCATGACAGGCCGCTCCTGCCATGAGGATGTCCCAGTCGATCCTCACCTGCGGATAGTTCTCCTGAAAGTCCTGTGCGATGAGCCGGGCATAGCGGAATACACCGCGCAGATGGTCCGCCTGTGTTCCCACTTTAAGCACCGGGGAGCCGGGATTGCCGTCCGGCGGCATATCCGTAATGCGTGCGAAGTCAGAGCAGCAGAGCGCGTAGCTCCAGGCCTCGACGACCCTTTCTCGCAGGTCCTCATCCCGAATGGACGAGATCTCTGGAAAGTCGTCGGTCACCCAGAGCCTGGTGTCTTGGGTGACCGGCCGCCTCAAGGTCGCGTAGTGGTAGTTCATGCTCGTGCAAAGTCCTTGCCAAGGGATGGTTTGTCCGTGGTCGATCCGAACTCCGGTTCGATCGGCTTGCGGGTCAGGGTGAGGGTGGCGATCGCTCCGACAACCAGCAGCGCGGCGGCGATGCCGAACGCCCAGTCGTAGCCGCCGGTGGCGGACACGACATAGCCGGTGATGATCGGTGCAATCAGACCGAAGAGGTTGCCGCCGAGCGCGGTAATGGCGATGACACGCGAAACGTCGGCCGGATTGCGAAGAAGATCGCTCGCAAGGGTGAAGTTGAGCCCGGCGCCCGTGGTCGATCCTGTCAGGACCAGGGTCAGGACCAGAAGCAGTTCCCAGAGTTCGTCGACGACGGGAGCGAGCAGGATCAGCAGCGAGAGGATTGCCATGGCCGCTATGAAGTTGCGGCGGCGGCCTGCCCGAACTCCCTCAGAAGAAAGCAGCCGGTCGCTCGCCCAAGCGATCGTTACCCCGGAAACGACCGTGACCAGATACGGGACCGCCGTCAGGTAGCCGGTGTTCATCGTCGACAGCTCCCGCGTCGACTGCAGGAAACTTGGTAGCCAGGTCAGGAAGAGATAGGCCGTGTAGACGAGGCAGGCCTGGGTGACGACGAGGCCCCAGATGCTACTCTGCGACAGGAGGTAGCGCAGGCTCGAAGCTGGGGCGGAGGCAATGGGGAGCGACGATCTTCCGTCGCCGTTGCGCTCACGGACGATCTTCTGCCGCTCCTCTTCCGACAGCCACGTCGCCTGCTCAGGAGGCGCGAACCAGAAAAGCCACGCAGCAAGCCAAAGGTAGCCAGCGACGCCGAGGATGACGAAGGCGGTGCGCCATCCCGCCTGTTCCACGAGGGCGGCAGTAGCGATGGCGCCGATCGCCGGACCGGCGGAAGAACCGCCGTTAAACAGCGTCGTCACCAGGCCGCGCTCCTTCTCCGGAAACCATTCGCGGATGATCCGCCCGCAGGCGGGGAAGGTCGACGCCTCGCTGGCGCCCATGACGAGGCGAGCGAAGAAGATCGATGCAAAGCCGCCGGTGGCCGCGGTGAGTGCGGTTGCGGCCGACCAGATGGCGATGCCGCCCCCGACCATCCGCTTGGGGCCGACCCGTTCGACCACGAAGCCGAGGGGGATGAGGCAGATCACATAAGTCCACAGGAAGCCGGAGAACAGGTACCCCATCTCCACCGGCGTAAAGCCGAACTCGGCAGCGATAGGTTTGGACGCGATAGAGAGGGCGACGCGGTCGACGTAGTTGATGACAACTGCCGTGAAGATCAGCAGTGCGATCCATATGCGTCTGTTCATCCGAGCTCCTCCCTTGAAACCGTGAACCGGCGCGCATATTCGACTTATAGGGCCTACCCGTCCAATGAGTTTAGATCTCCCGCTGGAATAGGAATTTCCAATGAGTCGTCCGTCGGTGCCGCAGCTGGAGGCGTTCTTTTGGACCGCGGAACTTGGAAGCGTCCAACGGGCCGCTGAAATTCTGAACGTGACACAACCGACTCTGTCACTGCGGTTGAAGCAGCTCGAGGAAAGCGCCCGGTCGCCGCTCCTTGAAAGGCACGGCCGTGGACTCCGGGTGACGCGACATGGCCAGGCTTATCTGGTCCGCGTAAAGATCGTTCTGGACGCCTACAACGCCCTCGTTGCCCGCTCGGAAGTTCCGGACATCGGAGGATCTATGAGGATAGGTGTGGCTGAAGGATTCGCCGTCGCCTGCATGGCAGCCCTTGTTCACGATCTGCGTGCCGATTTTCCGCTCCTGCGCCCAGAATGGGTGGTGGCAACGAGCGCAGGTCTGGAGCAGTCTCTAGCGGAAGGGAGTCTCGACCTTGCTATCCTGGTAGACCCGCTGAGCCTGAAAGGCGTCCGCCTTTCTGCGCTTGGTCCTCAAGCGAACGGCTGGGCTGCTCCCGCGGCGATGGGGCACATTAACGCCACTCCTAGAACCCTTGCCAACCTCACGGTCGTGACAACGCCGCCGCAGACGGCGATGTACCGGGCCACTTTTGCATGGTTCGCAGAGGACAAAGTGACGCCGCAGCAGGTCTGCGTCTGCTCTAGCCTCAATGCAGCACTACAGTTAGTTGCCGCCGGAGTTGGCGTTGGGATTTTCCCCACCAAGGTCATTCAGGCTTTTCCGGTTCAACCCACCTTGCAGAAACTGCATCCCGATCCAGCCCTGCGGGACGGGCACGTATACCTTGCCGATCGGTTTTCCGCCGACGAAGCAAGGACGGCCTCCCTGCTGCGAACGATCGAGCGGACCTGCGACAGGCTAGATTACTTCCAGACCGGACCAAGATAGGTTGGAGCCACGGCGTGGGGGCTGCCGCGGATACGTCGCCTGAAGGCTCCAGCGTTAGCATTGCTGGAGGCTCCAACTTCTGAGAAAGTGGAACCATCATAGGCAAAACAACGAACAAGTTTTCGCTTCGCGGTCCTGCGGATCACCTGAAGTCTGTAGCCGTGCCATACGTATGGTGCTGGACCACGAGGCCGAGCATCCATCACGCTGGACCGCCGTTTCATCTATCGCTGGCAAGATAGGCTGCTCGCCAGTCACCTGCACGGATGGGTCAAGAAGACCGAGATCGATAGTGGTAAACGAGCAGGCCTACCGAGCGATCTCGCTGAGAAGATGAAGGCTCTTGAGCAGGAGAAACGCGATCTTCGTCAGGCCAACGAGATTCTGCGTAAGCGCTGTTGCGCTGGC
>UBWZ01000012.1 GCA_900469345.1 Hyphomicrobiales bacterium
GGGCACAACACCGGTTACGATTCTGCGCAAAGCTTGGGCCTATATCGCCATGGCCCTAACGGTGAATGCGAGCATTCTCCTACCGGGTAAGAGGAGGCTCGACCGCCCCTTCAAGCGATGATTTCTTTTATTTAAGAACACCGTGGTGTGTTTGGGGTCGAGCCGATCTGCAGACTACTGCCGATCGCCCCTTCAAGCCGTAAACTTGTCATCCGAATGCGCCAGGGCCTTCTTGGTGAAGGTGTGAGTGGTCGACTGTGCAATTGCCAACCCTCGCTCGTAGGCGACAAGGACCGAATCCCGAAAGGGAAGGTCAAATACGCGATTTGATCGGTTTTTTTGCTGTCATCGACAAACGGTATGCGAGGCCTAGCGGTAGTTGCGCTTCGATCAGTGCGTTGAACGTCTGTTTGAAGAAATTTGCCATCTCTGGCCTCGGCTGATCGACCATCGAACCGATGACGACCATGCATGAGGTACCGTGGATCCGTCCTGGTGCCGTCCAGCAGGCAGAAGTGCGACTCTCCCTTCTGAACATTAAACCCAAGGATCGCCATCAGTTTGCGTTTCTACGCAATACACGCGCTCGTCACGGCGCGAATCAAAGAGCTCGGGCGAAAGAACGCCCGAGCTCTTTGATAATTTTATTCAGGCGGACTGTTCCGCCTGAAAGATGCTTTTGTCTCAGTCTTGCAGGCGATTTAGGTGGAAGAACCCATCCAAACGCCTCCGGGAGATTGTTTCAATGGACGCAGATTTGCATTGGTGAAGGTCCGATCAGCTGCAGCCGCTGGTCGCGCCGCAGGTGTCGCACTTTTCGCAGGTGCCGTTGCGGACCATCGTGAAGTTCTGGCACTCGCCGCACATGTTGCCGGTATAGCCCTGGGCGATTGAGCGCAGGCGGCGTTCGGCCTCCTTCTTCTTGGCTTCCGTCTTGGCGGCGGCAGCGTCGGCCTCTGCCTTGTCGGAGAACAGCGCCGTTGCGGCCTGGTAGGTCTCGTCAACTGCCACGTCCTCGGCAATCTCCTCGGCCATCTCCTTGGCGCGCTCCTCGTAGTCGCGCTTGAAGGACACGACTTCCGAGGTGGAGATCGACACTGCCTGCTCCAGCTTGCGGGCAGCCGAGCCGGCAAAGGCGGTGACGGTCGCCGACGCGCGGGCAGGGGCAGCGGTGGCCGATCCCTTCGGCTCGGCGGCCGAGCGGTCCGTCTGGCCGCCCTGGATCAGGGTCGGCTTGTAGCCGCGGGTCCAGCCGGTGGAGACGAGGTTGGTCTTGCCTTCAGAGATGCCCTTGCCCAAGGCCGTCTGCGAGAAGTCCGACGTATCCACATGCGCCAGGTCGTGGCGGCCGAGATAGGAGACGGCGAGTTCCCGGAACACGTAGTCGAGGATCGACGTGGCGTTCTTGATCGCATCATTGCCGACGACCACGCCGGCCGGTTCGAACTTCGTGAAGGTGAAGGCCTCCACATATTCCTCGAGCGGCACGCCGTACTGGAGACCCAGCGAGATGGCGATGGCGAAGTTGTTCATCATCGCGCGGAAGGCGGCGCCTTCCTTGTGCATGTCGATGAAAATCTCGCCAATCCGCCCGTCGCCGAATTCGCCGGTGCGCAGGTAGACCTTGTGGCCGCCGACATTGGCCTTCTGGGTATAACCCTGGCGGCGGTTCGGCAGCTTTTCACGCTCGCGGGTAACCCGCTCGACGACACGCTCGATGATCTTTTCGGTGATCGTTACGGCCTGGGCGGCCTGCGGCTGCTGGATCAGGTCTTCCAGCGCATCCTCGTCGTCCTCGTCCTCGATCAGCGAGGCGTTGAGTGGCTGGGACAGCTTTGAGCCGTCGCGGTAGAGCGCGTTGGCCTTCAGGCCAAGCTTCCAGGACAGCATGTAGGCGGAACCGCAGTCTTCGACCGTGGCGTCGTTCGGCATGTTGATCGTCTTGGAGATTGCGCCCGAGATGAACGGCTGGGCAGCCGCCATCATGCGGATGTGGCTTTCGACCGACAGGTAGCGCTTGCCGATCTTGCCGCACGGGTTGGCGCAGTCGAACACCGGCAGGTGCTCGTTCTTCAGGAAGGGCGCGCCTTCCAGCGTCATCGCGCCGCAGACGTGGATATTGGCAGCCTCGATGTCCTTCTTCGAGAAGCCGATATGCTCGAGCAGGTTGAAGCTCATGTCCGACAGCTGCTCGTCGGTGACCTTGAGCGTCTCTTTCAGGAAGTCGACGCCGAGCGTCCACTGGTTGAACACGAACTTGATGTCGAACGCGGCCTTGGTGGCGCCGTTGATCGCCTCGATCTTCTCGTCGGTGAAGCCCTTGGCCTTCAGCGAGCCGGGGTTGACGCCCGGCGCCTGGTTGATGTTGCCGTGGCCGAGCGCATAGGCCTCGATCTCGGCAATCTGGCTTTCCGTGTAGCCGAGCGTCCGCAGCGCTTCCGGCACGGCGCCGTTGATGATCTTGAAGTAGCCGCCACCGGCGAGCTTCTTGAACTTCACCAGCGCGAAGTCGGGTTCGATGCCGGTCGTGTCGCAATCCATCACGAGGCCGATCGTGCCGGTCGGCGCGATGACGGAGACCTGCGCATTGCGGAAGCCATGCTGCTCGCCAAGCGCCAGCGCCTTGTCCCAGGCGGCGATGGCGTGAGCGGCGAGATCCTGGTCCGGGTTTTCCGCATGGTTGAGCGGCACCGGGTTGACGGCAAGCTGCTCGTAGCCGCTGGTTTCGCCATAGGCGGCGCGGCGATGGTTGCGGATGACCCGCAGCATGCTTTCGCGGTTCGGCGCAAAGCTCGGGAAGGGGCCGAGCTCGGACGCCATCTCCGCGGAGGTCGCATAGGAGACGCCGGTCATGATGGCGCTGAGCGAACCGGCAATGGCGCGCCCTTCGGCCGAATCGTAGGGAATGCCGGTCGACATCAGCAGGCCGCCGATATTGGCATAGCCGAGGCCGAGCGTGCGGTATTCATAGGAGAGTTCGGCGATCCGCTTGGACGGGAACTGCGCCATCATCACGGAGACTTCGAGAACGACGGTCCACAGGCGAACCGCATGCTCGTAATCGGCGATGTTGATGCGCTTCGTCGACGCGTCCTTGAACTGCAGCAGGTTGAGCGAGGCAAGGTTGCAGGCCGTGTCGTCGAGGAACATGTATTCCGAGCACGGGTTCGAGCCGCGGATCGGGCCGCCGGCCGGCGAGGTGTGCCAGTCGTTCATCGTCGTGTTGAAGTGGATGCCCGGATCGGCAGAGGCCCAGGCCGCGTAGGAGATCTTTTCCCAGAGGTCGCGCGCCTTCAGCGTCTTCATCACCTTGCCGTCCTTGCGGGCGGTCAGGTTCCAGTCGCCGTCGTTCTCGACCGACTTCAGGAAGTCGTCCTTCAGCGAAACGGAATTGTTGGAGTTCTGGCCCGACACCGTCAGGTAGGCTTCCGAATCCCAGTCGGTGTCATAGGTCTTGAACTCGAGGTCCTTGTAGCCCTGGCGTGCGAACTGGATGACGCGGCCCACATAGTTTTCCGGAACACTGTCCTTCTTGGCAGCACGGATCTCGCGCTTCAGGGCAGGGTTCTTGTTCGGGTCGAAGCAGTCGTCACCTTCGCCTTCGCAATTGACGCATGCCTTCATGATCGCCTTCAGGTGCTTGGCGACGATCTTGGAACCGGTCACCAGAGCCGCGACCTTCTGCTCCTCCTTGACCTTCCAGTTGATGTATTCCTCGATATCCGGATGGTCGATGTCGACCACGACCATCTTGGCCGCACGGCGGGTCGTGCCGCCGGACTTGATGGCGCCGGCAGCCCGGTCGCCGATCTTCAGGAAGCTCATCAGGCCCGACGAGCGGCCGCCGCCCGACAGCTTTTCGCCTTCGCCGCGCAGGTGGCTGAAGTTCGAGCCGGTCCCGGAGCCGTATTTGAACAGGCGCGCTTCACGCACCCACAGATCCATGATGCCGCCTTCGTTGACGAGATCGTCCTCGACCGACTGGATGAAGCAGGCATGCGGCTGCGGATGTTCGTAGGACGACTTCGACTTGGTGATCTTGCCGGTGAAGGGGTCCACGTAGAAGTGGCCCTGGCCCGGGCCGTCGATGCCGTAGGCCCAGTGCAGGCCGGTGTTGAACCATTGCGGGCTGTTCGGGGCGACGCGCTGCGTGGCGAGCATGTAGGCAAGCTCGTCCATGAATGCGGCGGCATCTTCCTCGGACGTGAAATAGCCACCCTTCCAGCCCCAGTAGGTCCAGGTGCCGGCCAGACGCGAAAACACCTGGCGCGCATCGGTCTCGGAACCGTACTGCTCTTCCTTCGGCAGATCCTTCAGCACCCGCTCATCGGCCACCGAACGCCACAGGAAGGAGGGAACATCGTTCTCCTCGACTTTACGGAGCGCTTTCGGGACGCCGGCCTTGCGGAAATACTTCTGGGCCAGCACGTCCGTCGCGACCTGGCTGAACTGTGCCGGCACGTCGATGTCGGCGAGACGGAACACGATCGATCCGTCAGGGTTGCGGATCTCGCTGACCGCCTTGCGGAATTCGATCTCCCCGTAGGCGCCTGTCGCGGGCTTGGTGAAACGACGTTCGATGCGCATTGCCTTTTCCTCGTCAGTTGGCGCCGCTTTGGGCGCACTTGTCCGCGCCGGGAGCTCGGGGTCATGAGCAGCCGGGTTCAATCTGGCCATCCAGGGAATCATCTTGGATGTCTATCTGTATCTTGTGATTGAGCCTGGCTGCAAACACTAAATATAGTATTAACAGTTTCTTTCTGCCATGCCAAATCACGGTTTGGGCAGGCCGCTCAGGGCACAAGGATCCTGCTGCCGGACAGTCCTCCAAAGACCGTTCGACCTACAGGTGGTTCGCTGAAACTCGAAAAAAGAACCGGCCTCGTTACTCCCGGTCCAGTCGCCGCCGCAACATGAAGGCCAATGTCGTCCGGCAGGCAAGATTCGTCAAGGCATAGAATGCAACGGATTCGTAACCACAAGATATTGTAGTTTTTGGCTGTGGATAACGGGGACGAAAATTCGCAAGGAATCTCAGGACCTTGCAATTGCGGTGCCGGTGTCAACAGGGCCTTTGGCGGCCCCGACGGCAGATAAGGACGTCATACGGGCAGGGGAGACGACAGGTTTGCGACAATTCCCCGCCCCATTGTGACGCAGTTGCAACGGTCCCCGCCGGGCGGGGACCGGCGTAGTCAGCCCTTGGCGCCCTTGGCGATCGGTTCCTGGTAGGTAAAGCCCATATCCCACGGAAAATAGATCCAGGTGTCCTGGCTCACTTCGGTGACGAAAGTATCGATCATCGGCACGCCCGAGGGCTTGGCATAGACGCAGCCGAAATGCGCCTTCGGCAGCATGGCGCGCACTTCCGCCGCCGTCTTGCCGGTGTCGGTCAGATCGTCGATCACCAGCACGCCCTGTCCCTCGTTTTTCGTGAGTTCGGGGGAGATCGGCTTCAGGAGGTTCATCTCCCCCTGGTTGACGTAGTCGTGGTAGGAGGCGATGCACACCGTCTCGATCAACCGGATGTTGAGCTCGCGCGAAATGATCGCTGCCGGGACAAGGCCGCCGCGGGTGATGCAGACGATCGCGTGAAACTGCTGGTTCAGGCCGGCAAGCCGCCAGGCAAGCGCCCGGGCGTCGCGGTGAAACTGGTCCCAGGAGACGGGAAAGGCTTTTTCAGGAAGGGACATGGTGCGCCGTATGACTAGAGAGATCCATTGGCTCTCGCTAATAGCGGCAAGTCCGGCCGCATGGCAAGCCGCCGGCAGCCGCAATCCCCGAGGGCTTTGCGGCTGTAACGTCCCCGGCCGGGCGTCGGTCCTGCCGACCCTTCCTGCCAAATAGGCCAGATGTAGTCTAACCTAGCGGGACAGCAGCGTCAGCGCCGTCATCGAATCGAGGATGTTGCGCGTCACGCCGCCAAAAATCATTTCCCACCAGCGTGAATGCCCGTAGCCGCCCATCACCAGCAGGTCGATCCCGGTGCCTGACAGCCGCCCTTCGATGGTCGTCGCCGCCGATCCGCCCGCACTTTCCTGGTTGATGACGGTCGCATTGACCCCGTGGCGCTGGAGCGTTGCGGCAATATTGCTCCCGGGCAGCATGTCCGGGTGGCTCAGCCGCTCCGGCGGGTCGACCACCAGCACGTCGACGCTCTCGGCCGCCTGCAGGAACGGCAACGCGTCGAACGTGGCGCGCGCCGCTTCCCGCGAGCCGTTCCAGGCAATCAGCACGCGACGCACCGTCCGCGGCTCGGTCATGGTGCGGGGAACGAGGAGCAGCGGCCGTCCGCTCTCGAACAGGAAAGTCTCGAGGTCCGCCCGGTGGTCCGCATGCGAGGGGTCGCTTTGGCTGGCGATGATGAGGTCTGCGGCGCGCGCCGATTCCATGAATGGGTTCGAGCTGTAACCGGCAGCGGAGACGAAGCTCCTCCATTCGGTCGACACGCCCTTGCCCTCCATATGGCGCTGGAAAGCCTGGTGGACGTCGGCCGTTTCCTTCTGGGCGACTTCCTGCAGGACCTGGATCGCGGCAGGATCGGGGATCTCCATCGGCGCGATCAGCGGCACGGCATCCAGCGTCTCGGCATGGCATCCAATCAGATGTGCGGAGAACTGCGTTGCGAGCGAAAGGCCGAAACCGCTGATCTGGCGGGCGTTTGAGGCAGTGTCGAGAACGGCGAGGATCGTTTTGTAGGCCATGGAAATGTCCCCCTTGGATGATGCGTTTGAGTAAGCGCGTACTCGATCTTAGCTGTGTCTCGCTTGATCCGCGTCAAGCGCCGTCCGGTCGGTTGCTTCAGGCGTCCGCTGTGGGATTGGTCGGTATCCGCGCACGGTCGAGACCGGCGATCATCTCGATGACGGCGCCGGCCGCGGCATTGAGGGCATGCTCGTCGCGTGCCCGCACCACGATTTCCGTCGAGAAGCGCTGCCCGTCGTATTTGGGATAGGAACCGATACTGGTCTGTGGATGCGCCTTCTGCACTGCGCCGAGCAGGGTGCCGATATCGCCTTCGCCAAACGGGCAGGGGACGGCGCGCGACAGCATTTTTGCGCCGGAGCGCAGCGTCGGCAACACATTGTCGACCATCGCCTGAAAGACCTGCGGTACGCCCGCCATCACGTAGACGTTGCCGATGATGAAGCCGGGCGCCGTCGACACCGGATTGGCGATGTGGCGGGAGCCCTGCGGCATGCGCGCCATCCGCTGCCGCGCTTCGGTAAATTCCATCTCGCGCCGCTTGTACATCTCGGCCAGCAGCTGCATTGCTTCGGGATCGAAGATGCACGGCACGCCGAAAGCCTTGGCGACCGCGTCGGCGGTGATGTCGTCATGCGTCGGGCCGATGCCGCCGGACGTGAACACATAGTCATAGCGCGAACGCAGCGCATTGAGCGCGTCGACGATCGCCTCCTCGTCGTCGGCGACAATGCGGACCTCCTTGAGGTCGATCGCCGACAGCGTCAGCAGTTCCGCCAGATGGCCGATATTCTTGTCCTTCGTCCGCCCCGACAGGAGTTCGTCGCCGATCGCAAGAATGGCCGCTGTGACAAGGGTGGGTGATGAGGCAATGTCAGACATATCGTTCTCCTGAGACGGACCATTCCTATGCCCAAAGGCAGGCGGAAAAAAGCGGATTCTGCAGTCTCTATGGCCGCTTGCACAGCCCGGATCATGCCGCAGCGAGCCAAAAGCGGATCGGAACGTTGAACACTGCGTTTGCCCCGGGGAGAGGTTCCAAAACTCGTTTAAGTCTATACAACCGTCCACGGTTCAAGGCCGAAAGGCCAATCCGACGAAACAGCAACAGGAGAAGATCATGGCGAAGGTTCTGGTTCTTTACTATTCGGCCTACGGACATATCGAAACCATGGCGAATGCCGTGGCTGAAGGCGCAAAATCCGCCGGTGCTGACGTGACCGTCAAGCGCGTTCCCGAACTCGTTCCGGAAGACGTCGCAAGGTCATCCCACTTCAAGATGGATCAGGCAGCGCCGGTCGCCAAGCCGGACGAACTGGCAGACTACGACGCGATCATCTTCGGCTGCGGGACCCGTTTCGGCACCATGGCATCGCAGATGCGCAACTTCATCGATCAGACCGGCGGCCTGTGGGCGCAGGGCAAGCTGGTCGGCAAGGTCGGCTCGGCCTTCACCGCGTCCGCGACCCAGCATGGCGGTCAGGAGTCGACCATTCTCGGCTTCGTGCCGACGATGCTGCATCACGGCATGGTCGTCGTCGGTCTGCCCTACGCGTTCCAGGGCCAGATGGGTCTTGAGGAAATCAAGGGCGGCTCGCCTTACGGTGCAAGCACGATCACCGGCGGCGACGGCTCCCGTCAGCCTTCGCAGGTCGAACTGGACGCCGCACGCTTCCAGGGCGCCCATGTGGCGCAGATTGCCGCCAAGATCTCGGCCTGAGTTGCAGCAATAGAAAAAGGGGCGCGGTGCCAGGGCACCGCGCCCCTTTTCATGCAGCGTTCCGGCAAGTGCGGACGGTCAATCGTCCTTTTGCATCCAGTAGCGGCGGAAGCGGCGCTGGTCATGCGCGGTGTCGCGGTTGTCGCCGCGGGCGCGAACGCTGTCGCCGGGCCGATCATAGCGGTTGGACGACGGCCGCCGGTCGTTGTCGTTGCGGTCGAAACGCGAGCGATCGTACCGCGGACCGTCATAGCGCGGCCTGTCGTACCGTGGCCGGTATTCCGGTCTGTAATAGCGCGGGCCGTCATAGCGCGGGGCGTAGTAGCCACCGGGGCGGTAATAGCCCGGGCTCTGGTAGGTGACCGTCTCGCCGTAATATCCGTCATCGCTGACGCAGCCGGCGAGAGTAACGCAGCCCATGGCCAGCAGGATGCCGGTCAGCCATTTTCCAGAAGCCAGTCTTGTCCGTTTAAGTTCCATTGCAGTAATCCTCCCGGTTGTCCTGTTTATCTGGTGCAGGTTTCGTGTCTGAATACCAGCAATGCCACAGTTTTACTGACGACATCTTGAACGGATCGTGAATGCCGAGCGCGGACATATGCGGCAAGG
This sequence comes from Hyphomicrobiales bacterium, assembly GCA_900469345.1. Taxonomy (GTDB): domain Bacteria; phylum Pseudomonadota; class Alphaproteobacteria; order Rhizobiales; family Rhizobiaceae; genus Neorhizobium. Next base: position 9,035 of record UBWZ01000012.1, read on the forward strand.
GCAGGCGGGCAAGGCCAATTTGAGCGCTTGACGAAGGTCGCGAACTTCAACAAACAGGACGCCCGACGCGGACGTGGCGAAACTGGTAGACGCAAGGGACTTAAAATCTACCGAATATTCAATTCGCTAGTGCAAGTATCCGTTAGCGAATTGATATGCCTTGATGAATAAGGCTCGCAGAGGTGGTCGCTTCTGACCCCTCGGAACCCCTTGGGGATTACGTGACCGGCACCGTGTCGGCGCGGTGTCGGGGTGCCTTCAGGAGACACGTTTTGTTCCTCTATTGGAGAATGGATGACTAACCAGACCGACCCGGCGTACATGCGTCAGGTCGAGCTTGAAATCGAAATGTCCGGCCTTGGCCGCGCTCGGTTCCGATCGAAGGTAGCCAAGGACATTGAAGGGGAACGCGGGGCTTCTACGAAGACTGGCAAGACCCTTTCGCAGAACTGCCTCATCCCTCTATCGGCCGCCATCGAGACCTACGTAACGGACGCCTACAGTGGCAAACCCGGACGCCGTGCGGTGGCTGCCAAGCTGATCAAAGAGATGGACCCCGACGTCATCTCCTACCTCACCACGAGGGCCGTGATCAGCCGCCTCATGTACCGGAAGCAAGCAACCTTGATGGCTCTCGCCAAGGTGGTTGCCACTGCGATCGAGAACGAGGCTCGCTTCTCGCAATTCGCCAACGCAGCCCCCGGGCTCTACGCGACGATTGATCGAAACCTGACGAAGGACGGCTCCAGCGAGCATCACCGCAAGCTGGTCCTGACTTACGCCATGGGGAAGTTCGACATCCCGTGGGACCGATGGGCCAAGACGGACGCACTCCAGCTAGGAATGCGGATGGTCGAGTTGATGGCGGAAAGCACCCCATGGGTAGAGCTCGTTCAGGGCCATGAAAGCGCTGACCGGGACGCTCCTCGGGATCAGTACATAGTACAGTTCACCGAGGCCGCCGCAGGGTTCATCACCGATGACCTCCTGAACGGCGAAGAGCTTCACCCGTACCATCTCCCGACGCTGATCCCGCCGAAGCGCTGGACCAGTCTGACGGGAGGCGGCTACCACACGAATGCCGTCAGGCCCCTTCAGTTGGTCCGAGGGATGCACCCCGGGCAACGAAGGGCTCTTGAGACAGCCCATCTCGGGACCGTCTACGGAGCCCTGAACGCCATCCAGGAAACCGCCTGGAGGGTGAACCGAAGGGTCCTGGCGGTGATGGAAGAGCTTGCGAGGCTTCCTTCGGAGATCGCCGGTCTCGTGTCGAGTAAGGACCTCGATCCTCCGGACCGTCCTCCCGACATCGACACCAACCCTGAAACCCTGAAGAAGTGGAAGTGGGCAGCGCGGGACGTCCACGTTGCCAACCTGAAGCTCCGACAGGAGAGGGCAACCCAACAGCAGTTGCTAGACATAGCCGCCAAGTTCCGGGAAGAACCGACCATCTACTTCCCGCACAATCTCGACTTCCGAGGGCGCGTCTATCCGGTGCCCCAGACCTTGCACCCTCAGGGCAGCGATCAGGTCAAGGCTCTTCTCCACTTCGCTGAGGGGAAACCTTTCGGTGACGACGGAGAACGCTGGCTCGCGATCCACGGGGCCAACTGCTACGGCGTCGATAAGGTCTCCTTCGAGAAGCGCATTGCCTGGGTCAGGGAACACAACCACTTCATCCTGTCGTGCGCCGACGACCCCTTCACCTATCAATGGTGGACCGAAGCCGACAGCCCGTGGTGTTTCCTGGCGTTCTGCTTCGAATGGGCCGCAAGGGAAGAGGAAGGGTTCGTCTCGCATATCCCGGTAGCGCTGGACGGCTCGTGCAACGGCCTCCAACACTTCTCGGCAATGCTGAGGGATGAGGTGGGCGGCGCTGCGGTCAACCTCATGAAGTGTGACGAGCCTCGGGATATCTATCAGACGGTGGCAAACCGCGTGATGGAGCTTCTGCGTCAGCATCCATTCGCTAGTGCAACGGTTCCTGAACATGCCCGGTGGGCTCACGAGTTCTTGCACCTAGGGATTGACCGCAAGGTGACGAAACGGCCCGTGATGGTCCTCCCTTACGGGGGTACCCCTCGGTCCTGCCTGAAGTACGTGGACGAGGCGATCCAAGCGAAGGTCGCCAACGGGCACAACTTCGGGGACGAACTCGGAAAGGCCATCGCATGGCTTTCGGGGATCGTCTGGCAGAGTATCGGTGACGTCGTGATTGCCGCAAAGGATGCCATGGAATGGCTCCAGAAGGCCTCGCGGGTCCCATCCAAGCTGAACCAACCGCTGACCTGGACGACTCCCTCGGGGTTCGTTGCGCATCAAGCATGTTGGAAGATGAAGGTCGCCCGGATCGAGACCAAGATCGGCGGCAAGATCACGAAGCCCCGCCACTATGCGGAGACGAAGGAGATCAATCCCGCGAAACAGGCGACGTCGGTCAGCCCGAACTTCGTCCACTCCATGGATGCCTCTGCGATGGTCCTGACGGTCGATCGCTTGGCGAGTGAGGGGGTCCGCTTCTTCGCCATGATCCACGACAGCTACGGCACCCACGCGGCCGACGCTTCTCTCCTCGCCGCCGTGCTGCGGGAGGAGTTCATTCGAATGTACGAGGCCGAGCCCCTGGAGCATTTCAGAGACGAAATCGCTGCGCTGGTGGGGCCGGAACTCGCGCTGACCATTCAACCGCTACCCAAGAAAGGAACGCTGAACCTCTGGTCTATCCGAGAGGCAGACTTTTTCTTCGCCTAGATCAATTCGCTAGTGCAATGGAATACCCACCCCACTAGCCCAATCGAAGTTTTTCCAAGGAATACCCATGACTACCAAAGGCATCACCATCCGGTTCGGCGCGGCTCACAACAGCGTGTCTGTAGGCTCCGTCACGGTTGACCTCTCCGTCGCCTCGAAGACGCAGCGCTACGAAGCCCGTCGCGGCCTCATCGAAGGCCTGAAGCAGGACGGCTACTTCGGCCGCAAGGAGCAGCGTCGAGCCAACTACCGCGCTCACCGCGAGGCCACCAATGGTTGAGCTTGCAGTGACCCTCTTGTGCCTCACGGCCATCCTTCTCGTCGCAAGCAACGGAGGCCCTGACCTCTATGCGTAAGCGGATCAATCGAGACGTCATGAACATGGCCGGTCTTGGCGAAGTCGCCCGGGCCTCAATGACCACCCTCAACGCCCTCCAGGACTTCCGCCCGGAAATCCAAATCCTCGGCGCTGCGGCAGTCTTTCTCTCCCTCGCGGACCATCTCGGTATTCCTGCTCAGGAAGCCTTCTCCGCGACCACCAACCTCATCAACGACGACAACGGAAAGCGCTCCGAGTTCCAAGCGATCGTGGCGTATCTCGAAGGAGAATTGGCATGAAGTACATCCCTAAAGCCGGCGAAGGCGTGATCGTAAAGGGCATCGTACCGGATAGCTCGGACAGCGAAATTGGCGTCCGCCAGGGCATGTACGGTGTCGTCCAGGACGGAGACCCTGACATGCCTTGGGTCTACTTTCCGGCGCTGGACCTGAAGCATCCGATGTACCCCTCGCAGCTTCGGAAGGCGAAGGCTACAGACCTTCAAAAGCCGCAGCCGGTTCTCGCCGTCACCATCAACGAAGGCGACGTCCTGGCGATCCTCACGAAGTACGTGAAGGACGAGATCGGGATCGACGCCGAAGTCTCCGAAGTCAAGAGCGCGTTCGAAGGTGCCCTGACGCTGGTCCTCAAGGACGCAGCATGACCCACCTCAGCCGCGCAAAGTGGATTTGGCGGCAGGACCGCCCGATCAGCACCGACCTTTGGTTCAAGCTCGCAGACCTCGGCTACGACGTAGCGCGTCTCGAAGCTCAATACCGTTCATAATCAATAATCCCAGGAGCATACAGCCTACATGGCAAAAGATACCAAGCCGAAGCCCGTCTCTGTCACGTCCCCTCGCGGCGTGTTCGTCTTTCCGAAGCTCAGCGAGCCGGACTACGGCACCAAGGAATACCCCAAGCCGGACGGTGAGTATTCCGTCAAGCTCCGCCTGAAGGTGGACGATCCGGCAACCGAAGCTTTCATCAAAAAGCTCCAGCCGCACTACGACGCCGCCATTGCCGAGGCCGAAGCCGAGTTCAAGAAACTCAAGGTGGAGACCCGCAAGAAGCTCGGTGAGGTTAAGCCGAACGAACTCTACACCACGCTTTACGATCAGGAGACCGAAGAGCCGACAGGCGAGATCGAGTTCAAGTTCAAGATGACCGCCTCGGGTGAAACCAAGAAAGGCCCCCGCGCCGGCAAGAAGTGGACCCGCAAGCCGGACCTCTTCGACGCTCGCATGAAGCCGATCCCGGCTGGCGTGAACATTTGGGGCGGTTCTCAGGGCAAGGTTTCGGCCCTGCTGTCTCCGTACTTCATCCCCGGCACGGCCGCCGCTGGTCTCAGCCTGAAGCTGGCCGGCGTCCAGGTGATCGAACTGGTGTCGAACGGCTCCCGCTCGGCCTCCAGCTACGGCTTCGAGGAAGAGGACGGCTACGAAACCTCGGAGGAGGACGTCCAGGATCGCGATACCAGCGACGACGGCGATACCTCCAGCGACGACAGCACGTCCAGCACGACCACGGGTGAAGAAGACTTCTAAGCTTGGCGCGTAAGCCGAAGACCTCCGCCCAAGTGGGAGCCGAGAACGGCTTCCGCTCGGGTCTGGAGGACAGAGTAGCAGCGGAGCTTCAGGCTCTCGGCTACGCAGTCGCATACGAGGAGTACAAGGTCGCCTATGTGCGCCCCGCACGTCCCTCGAAGTACACTCCGGATTTCCCGCTGCTGCATAACGGGATCATCGTGGAGACGAAAGGCCGCTTCGTGACAGACGACCGCCAGAAGCATCTTCTGATCAAGAAGCAGCACCCCGACCTAGACATCCGGTTCGTCTTTTCGAACAGCCGGACCCGCATTTCCAAGCAGTCTTGGACCACCTACGCCATGTGGTGCGAGACCCATGGCTTCCTTTACGCGGACAAGATCATACCCAAGGAATGGCTCGATGAAGCGCCTACTGCTGCCCGCATGGAAGCTCTTTCCCAACTCATCCACTCACCAAAGAACGCGAAAGTCTCTCAATGAAGAACCTGTTACTCCGCCTCTCACCCATCCGCCGCAAGCCCTCCACAGATCATGCTCTCGCAATTTTTTCGAAAGCTCGGGCCGAACTCACTGCGGTAATCGAACAGGAAAGCAATGACATTGAAGACATCAATGAGGAGATAGATATGCTCGCGATTGCTCGCCGCGATGCTTCGACCCGCCGTGAACGCGCTCAACGGGTCGCCTCCAACCTGGAAGCGCTACTCTACGCATGAAGATTGGGTTTGAGCATGTTGTCGCCGCCCTTGCCGTTCTCTTCATCGCGATCCTGGTCGTCACCTAACGTTATCGGCGGACATCGCGTAGTCCCAAGACCATGAGCGCGCGCTCCGCTTCTTCGACCCTCTCCCGAGCCTCTTTCTTGTGCTGCTGAGTCGCGTTCGGGTCACCTTCGATAAGCGTAAGATGGTTTTTCGTCTTTCGCAGGGCGCTTGCCGCCAACCGGTAGGAAATCCATCCTCCGACAGTGGACGCTAGGAAGCTATAACACCAAGCGATGACGATTGACGCCGAGGGGACAAGGTACATTAAGATGTCTCGAATACTCGCATCAGCTATGAAAGTGTTGATCAAGTAAACCAGCAGGCCTCCCGCCCCACCTCCAGCGGCAAGGTTATTGCCGTTCGAGGCATTCTGTGGCGACTCGCGATCACTCTTGAGCTTAGGCGCCATGGCTGGCTCCCTTGTCAGAGCCGGCTTCCTCAATCACCTCGTCAGCTAAAGCATGGTATGCCTTCTCGGCCAACTCCAGCCGGTTGATCAAAACCTGTCTTTCGTCCTGAAGTGCCTTCAGCGCCGGTTCAGGGGAAACAGCTGAGTTACTTTCATAGTACTTCTTAAGCTCCTCATGCGACTGATTGGCGCGCGCAAGGTGCTGCTTTAGTTCCTCGTAATCTTTCCCAATGACTTCGAGGAACTTGCCGTACTTGGTGACTCCGATCTTCAGGCTATTGATGCGATCTTCCATGGATGCGGTTTGATCGGCCGCCCGCATAGCCGCGATTTCCTCACGGAGACCTTCGACCTTACGTGTAATAAGGTAATACTTGAAATAACGGCTAACCAGTTCGCCCAATGGTACGATGAAGGCTAGTAGGGATATGTAGAGAAGTAGGTCATTAGCGACCAGAAACTCCGCGAACTTGCTAATTTGCTCCATCAGGATTTTGCCATTCTCCGAAGCCTACTCAGTTTAACAGCTGTGCCAGATGAGTATGCAACTTTCAAGATCAGGCTGACACAACACACGTTTGCAAATCGAAAGCGACTTCCTTCACCACGAGCCGTGCCCGAAGTGCGGCTCGCGGAACAACCTCGGCCGTTACACCGACGGCCACGCCCATTGCTTCGGCTGTGGCTATTACGAACACGGAGATATCATTCGAGTGACATCCACTGAGGCTCTGACCAAGAGCCGCAGCAAGGACCTATTAGAACCCGGTGAGATCAGCGAATGGTCTAGCCGTGGCATCACCCTCGAAACAGCCGAGAAGTGGGGCTTCACCCGTTCGACCATGAACGGCGAGCCAGTCCGTCTCTTCAACTACCGAAACGCTACGAACCAGATCATCGCTCAGAAGGTCAGGTTCAAGCAAAAGGACTTCCGCTTTCTAGGCGAGGCCAAAGAAGCCGGCCTCTTCGGGATGCACCTCTGGCGCGACGGCGGAAAGCGCGTTGTCGTAGTCGAGGGCGAAATCGACGCCATGTCACTGAGCCAGATGCAAGGGCACAAGTGGCCCGTTGTGTCTGTCCCGACTGGCTCTCAGGGCGCTAAGAAGGCGCTCTCCAACAACATCGATTGGCTGGAGCAGTTCGAAGAGATCGTACTCCTTTTCGACATGGACGAGCCGGGGCAGGAGGCAGTAGCCGCTTGTCAGGAAATTCCGTTCACCCCAGGCAAACTGAAATCGGCCTCCATCCCCCTGAAGGACGCCAACGAAATGCTCATGGCGGGTCGGATCAAGGAAACGATCGACGCCATTTGGGGAGCCAAGACCTACCGGCCTGACGGCATCCTCTCGGTCTCCGACATCATGGACGAGATCGTGAAGCCTGTTCAGCGGGGCCTTGCGTGGTGGGTCGAGGAACTGACCAATATCACCTACGGCCGCCGCTATGGCGAAATCTACGCGGTGGGCGCGGGTACCGGCGTGGGGAAGACCGACTTCCTCATGCAGCAGATCGCCTATGACATCACCGAACTGAACATCAATGTCGGCGCAATCTTCCTGGAGCAACAGCCCCGGGAGACGGCTCAGCGTGTGTCCGGCAAGATCGCCGGCAAAATGTTCCATATCCCTGACGGGGACTGGACGGTTGATGAACTGAAGCGGGCAGCCTCCGAACTGGATGGAAAGCTCTTCTTCTACGACAACTTCGGGCAAACCGAATGGGACGTCGTGAAGGGACACATTCGCTACATGGCGGTATCTCTTGGTATCCGCGTCTTCTACGTGGATCACCTCACTGCCATGGCCGACACGGGCGATGAAAAGGGATCACTTGAGCAAATCATGAAGGAGATGGCCGGTCTCGCTAAGGAATTGGACATCATCATAACCTTCGTGAGCCACCTCAGCACTCCGGATGGGAAGCCCCACGAGGAAGGCGGCCGGGTGATGATCAAGCACTTCAAGGGCTCCCGCGCTATCGGCTTCTGGTCCTACTTCATGTTCGGCCTGGAGCGTGAACAGCAGTCGGAGGACGAGGACATTCGGACGACCACAATCTTCCGCGTCCTCAAAGATCGCTACACCGGCAAGGCCACGGGAACGACCATCCTTCTCGGGTTCGATCGGGACACGGGGCGGCTCTATCCGCGCAAGGATGACCCCTTCAAGGACAAGGAGCGGAGCGGCGCGGACCACGGCTTCTCCGACGAAAGCTCCTCCGATTTTTAACGACCACACAAACGAGAACCTGCCGTCTGACCTCAAGGTCACTCGGCGGGGACATCAACTGATCATCCAAACAAGAACCGCAACCGTCGTCCTGTTCGCAGACAGGTGGAGGGACATCGTGGGTGCGATTGAGGAAGTGATGAATGGAAAAGTATCTGGAAATCCTGCGCGCCTTTGAGGCGTGTGGAGGCAAGGGCATCATCTACGGTGGGTGCCTGAGGGACATCATGTGTCACGTCGGGCCTATCAAGGACATCGACATAGCCGTTGATTGCACTACGGCGAACGCTGGAGCCATGGGCAGGTTTGCTGACGAGTACGCGACCCGCAAGAGGGTTCAGCAAATCGGAGACTACGGGAACTATCCTGATGTTCTCTTGTCGATCGCGCTGGAAACCACCCTCGGCTTCGACGTGAACTTCGTGACCCTTAGCGCGGACAGCATCACGAAGCAGTACGTGGCGGAACGCTGTGACTTCGGCATTTGCCAGATAGCGCTAGACGGCGGAGGGCTTCTGACCACGCCGGCCTTCGACAAGGACTTCGTGGAGAAGAGGTTCACCTACGTGCGGGAGCCGTTCGATCAGCATCAGCTTGACCGCTCGCTCCGCCGTTGGGAGCGCTTCCAGGAGAAGTTTAAGGGCTGGACCCTTGTTGTGCCTGAGGCTCCACACCTCGGCTGATGAGGGAAACCCACAGGTTACCTGATGGGACCCTTTGGGAATGGAAGATCGATGGGCAGTCAATCCCGCCCCGTCGCCCCGGCACTCTCGTTTTCGATATCGAGACTGACGGGCTCATTCCCGAACTGACCACGATCCACTCGCTGGTCATCAAAGACCCCGAAACCGGGGAAATATGGAACTGCACCGACCACCGCCCGGACGATCCAGAGGGGTACCTCACGATCCTCAAGGGCCTCTGGCTGCTGATGACCGCCGACACGATCGCCGGCCACAACATCCAAGACTTCGACATCCCCGCGATCCAGAAGCTCCACCCCTGGTTCAAGCCGGCGAACAAGGTTGGGGACACCATTATCATGTCCCGCCTGATGTACCCGGACATGCGGGACTCCGACTTCCGGCAGTTCGACAAGCTCTCGAAGAAGGGCGCGAAGTGGATCGAGCAGAAGCTCTACGGCCGTCATAGCCTGGAGAGTTGGGGCCAGCGCCTCGGCCTCTGGAAAGGCGACTACGGCAAGGAGAAGGAGGCCCAAGGCAAAGCTCTCGGGCTCAAGGGCAAGGACCTCACGGCCTTCGTGTGGGGCACTTGGTCCCAAGAGATGCAAGACTACTGCGTCCAGGACGTGGAGGTCACCGAGAAGCTTTGGCTGAAGCTAATCGGCAAGGGCTTCTCCGAAGAGAGCATCCAGCTTGAACACTGCGTCCGGCGCATCGTTGCCCGTCAGGAAGCCTACGGGTTCGCCTTTGACGAGAAAGCGGCGGTCGAACTCTACGGCACCCTCAGTCAAAAGAAAGCTGAGCTAGAGATCGAACTCCAGCGGGTCTTCCCGCCCTGGTACAAATCTCGCGGCAAGGTGACCCCTCCGCAAACCCGTAGGGTGAAACGGCCTGAGTTCCCGAACATCACAGTTCGGAAGTTCTCGGAGAAGACCGGCAAGGAACTGAAGCCTTACGTCGGGCCGCCCCTGGAGACGTTCACCGAGGGGTGCCCGTACACGAAGATCGAGCGCGTGACGTTCAATGCCGGCTCTCGGCAGGACATCGCGGACCGCCTGATCAAGCTGTTCAAGTGGAAGCCGAAGGAGTTCACGTCTGACGGCCACCCGAAGGTGGATGAAGAAATCCTCCTCGGGCTCCCGTACCCGCCCGCCAAGGTCCTCACCGAATACCTTATGATCCAAAAGCGGATCGGCCAGTTGGCAGAGGGGAAGGAGGCCTGGCTCAAGAACGTCAGGGACGGACGCCTCCACGGGTCGGTCAACACGAACGGAGCGGTCACCGGCCGCATGACGCACTCAAAGCCGAACATGGCTCAGGTGCCTTCCGGACGTGCGCCGTATGGGCACGAGTGCCGAGCACTCTTCATCGCGACCAAGGGGAAGAAGCTTGTCGGCTGCGACGCTGACGCTTTGGAGCTTCGAGACCTCGCCGGGTACATGGCCGCCTACGACGGTGGCGCGTACATCCGGACGGTCCTTGAAGGAAAGAAGGAAGACGGAACCGACATGCACACGCTCAATGCGAAAGCGTTGGGCTGTGATCGCGACACGGCGAAGGTCTGGTTCTACGCCTTCATCTACGGGGCAGGGGACTTCAAGCTCGGTTCCATCCTCGGCGCTAAGGGTTCGAAACAGGCGGTAACTCAAGCGGGCTCTCAGTCTCGCAAGAAGTTCCTCGCTGCGCTCCCCGCGCTGAAGAAGCTGGTCGAAGCCGTCAAGGCCAAGGCCAAGAAGCAAGGATGGCTCAAGGGGCTGGACGGGCGCTTGCTGTCCATCCGCTCCGAACACGCAGCCCTCAACACCCTCCTGCAATCCGCAGGGGCAATCCAGATGAAACGGGCTCTGGTCATCCTCGATAACGCCCTCCAACACCTCGGGCTGGTCCCGGGGGTGAACTACGAGTTCGTCGGAAACATTCACGACGAATGGCAAATCGAGGTCGATGAAGACAAAGCCGAACTGGTCGGTCGAACCGCAGCCAATGCGATCCGACAGGCCGGCGAATACTACTCCTTCCGGTGCCAACTCGCGGGCAACTTCGATGTCGGCAGCAACTGGAACGAGACACACTAAGGCCCCCTTGCATGGCCCGGGATATGTCTACGTCGCGATCAATCCGACGTGGCCTGGGCGGTGCAAGATCGGCTTCGCCAAGAACCTGAAGAACCGTCTCAGGCAGATGAACACGAACGACCCCGAGCGGGCGTATCAGTTCCATTCCACCCGTGAGTTTGCAGACCGGAAGCTGGCCGAGGCCACGCTCCACGCCCTCGTGGGCGGCTTTCGCATCCCCGGCACGGAATGGTTCGACCTTCACCCTGACGACGCGACCGAGTTCCTGAAGGGGCTCGTTATCAAGGAGATTACATGAACGCTGAAAAGGCATTTCTGGTACTCGGCGAGGACGCCGACGATCAGGAGTTCTACGAGGAGATCACCAGCGCTGAGATCACGGGCGATAGCCGGTGGTCGAAGTTCTACGAACAGGTCTGGAAGGATACCCGCGATGGGACCTTTTGGGAAATCTCGTGGTCTCGTGGCGCCACCGAGTATCAGGACGAGGGTGCTGAGAATGTCGAGGTTAGACAGGTCTGGCCTAAGGTTGTCCAGCGAACGATCTACACCACGGTAAAGCCTGAGTGAGAACACTCCTCATCGACGCAGATATCCTGGTCATCCGGACCTGCGCCGCTGCTGAAGTCGAAACCGATTGGGGCGACGATCAGTGGACCCTCACGTCAGACATCAAATCCGTGAAGGCCACCATCCTCGACGCGATCGAGAACCTGAAGAAAGACCTGGACGCGGACGATGCGGTCCTGTGCCTTTCCATGGGGACAACCTTCCGGCACGAAATCTACCCGACCTATAAGGGTGGCCGTGCAAGGAAGCCCATTGGAACTGGAGAGGTGAAGCGCTGGCTCATCGAAGAGAATGGCGCGAAGCTGAAGCCGGGAATCGAAGCGGATGACACCCTCGGCATCCTCGCGACACACCCGCGCCTGATCAAGGGCGAGAAGATCATCGTGTCCGCAGATAAGGACCTCCTGACGATCCCTGGCACCGTTTATCGGGGCGGGGAATTGATCGAGGTTTGCGAGGAGCAAGCAGACTTCCATTGGATGATGCAGACGCTCACCGGCGATGTCACCGATGGTTACCCTGGCTGCCCTGCGATCGGCCCTGTGAAGGCCAACAAAATCCTCACCGAGAAGAACGGCCGTTCCTTTTGGGAGAAGGTTGTTGCCGCCTACGAGAAAGCCGGACTGAGCGCTGAAGACGCTCTCCTTCAGGCTCGCCTAGCGCGCATCTTGCGCTGGACCGACTACGACTTTGCAAAGAAAGAGGTGAAGCTCTGGCAACCCGAGTGATCGGCCTTACGGGACCCGCTGGTTCCGGCAAGTCCGAGGTAGCTACGTACCTAGTCAACGGCCATCGGTTCACTCCGGTGAAGTTCGCGGGCCCCCTGAAGGCGATGCTGAAGGGGTTCTATCGGGAATGCGGGCTAGAGCCCTGCGAAATCGATAGGCGGATTGAGGGCGACCTGAAGGAAGTCCCGGACCCGCTCCTGAACGGCAAGACCCCTCGGTGGGCGATGCAGTCTCTCGGAACCGAATGGGGCCGCGTCTGCATGGGTTCCGACTTCTGGATCAACGCCTGGACCAAGCGCGTCGAGAAGGAAGACGGCGTTGTGGTCACCGACGACTGCCGCTTCGACAACGAAGCCGAGGCCATCTATGGGATAGGCGGCGCGGTGGTGAAGTTGGTCCCAAAGGTCCAGCGGCGGAACACCTCAACGCACACGAGCGAAGCCGGCGTTTCACTTGAGCTGGTTACCCACGAACTCCTCAACGATGAGGGCATTGGGACGCTCCGGGGGCGCATAGACGCGCTCCTCTATCCCACTGCCTAATACCCACCCCACTAGCACTACGAGGTCATTTTGATCTTCGAGAAGCAAAACGAGGAGGTGCCCGACGCGGCTCCTCCCATCACACGAGCGCTTGTCGAATACCTTGAGAAGGTCTTCCCAAACAGGCTGCCGGACACGCTAGAAATTTCAGATCGAGCTTTGGGCGCTCTCTTCGGTGAGCAGCGTTTGATTGCGCACTTAAGAGGACGTCTCAAGGAGCAAGAAGAGACAGTCCTTGTGCAAACCTAAGACCCCCAAGATTGAGAAGGCTGATCCCGTCCAGGCCCCCGCGCCAGTCGCGACAGCACCCACGGCTCCGATCTTCAGTGAAGCCACCCGCCTGAACGACAACGCGAACGCTGGTAACTCCATCATGCGGCGCGGCCGGTCGGCCCTCACAATCCCCCTCACATCCCCGGGCAACTCCGGGATTAACATTCCGTACTAATGGCTGAAACCGAACAGGTCACAGCCAAGGCTCTCTACGAACAACTCTCCTCCGACCGTTCCCCGTATCTCACGAGAGCGCGTCGGGCTGCCGAGTTGACGGTACCGTTCCTCTTCCCCAAGGAAGGCACGAGCGCGTCCACCACGTTTGATGAGCCTTCGCAAAGTCTCGGCGCTCGGGGCGTTCGGCATCTGGCTTCTAAGCTTCAGCTTGCCTTGTTCCCCGTCAACGCGCCGTTCTTCCGGTACAGTGTAGACGACCTCGCGCTTCAGGAGTTGACCCAAGCGGACAACATGCGGGGCGAAGTCGAGAAGGCCTTGAACGCACGTGAACGTGCCGTCATGGCTGAGATGAACGGCTCCATGTTCCGACCCATTGGGTTCGAAGCTTGCCGCCAAATGCTGATCGCCGGCAACTACCTGATCCACATTCCCAAGAAGGGCAAACCCCGGGGACATCGCTTGTCGTCCTACGTGGTTCGTCGCGATGCTTCCGGCAACATCCTGGACATTGTGATCCTGGAGAAGATTGCCCGCACGGCGCTCCCCCTCGACATCCTCGCCAAGATCAGCGCCGCTAAGTCATCCGCTGAAAAGCCCCGTGACGAGACGATCGACGTCTTCACGAAGATCACACTCAACGAGACGAATGACCGCTACATCGTCACCCAAGAGATCGATGACGTAGAACTAGACGGTGAGTATTCCGGTGAATATCCGGTGGACGCTCTACCGTGGGTTCCGCTCCGCTTTTCCTACCTCGAAGGTGAGAACTACGGGCGCGGCTTCGTTGATGAGTACATTGGCGACCTTGCGTCCCTCGAAGCACTGACCGCAGCACTCCGCGACGGGACCATTCAGGGCGCTAAGGTCCTCTGGATGGTGAAGCCCGCAGCGACCGTCAGTGTCGCCCGCCTGTCTAAGGCTGAGAACGGCGATTTCGTGCAGGGCGACCCGGACTCAGTAGTCCCCCTCAGGCTCGACAAACAGGCCGACTTCGCGGTTGCCGAGAGGTTCATCGCTCAGTTGACTGAACGGCTCTCCTACGCCTTCCTCCTCAACAGCGCCATCCAGCGCAACGGTGAGCGGGTGACGGCTGAGGAAATCCGGTATATGGCCGGCGAACTCGATCAGGGCCTCGGCGGGGTCTACTCGCTTCAGGCTGAAGAGTTTCAGATGAAGGTCGCCAAGCTCTACGAAATCCGGATGGAGACAACCCGCAAGGTTCCTCCGCTCCCGAAGTCGATCACGAGCATGTCGATCGTCACCGGCTTGGACGCCCTAGGACGCGGCAACGACCTTGCAAACCTGGACGCTCTCGTGTCCGGCGCTGGTCAGGTTGTCGGCCCGGAAGCCGTCGCTCGCTACCTCAACCCTGGCGAATACTTCAAGCGTCGTGGTGCCGCTCTCGGCATCGACATGGGCGGTCTGATCCGCACCGATGAAGAACTCGCTCAGGCTGATCAGCAAGCTCAGATGATGGCGATGGCTCAGCATCTCGGCCCACAGGCGATCGCCCAGATGGGCGGAATGGCAAAACAACAGATGGCGAACGACGCCCAAGCAGATCAAAGCCAAGGAGAACAGAATGGCTGATGAAACACCCGCAAAGGCAGAACCGAAGACCAAGACCGCGAAGGACGCCAAGACTGCGGCTGCCGTGGAAATCAAGTTTCCCTCGGGCAACGTCTATCGGGATAACCATTAATGCAGATTGAGACTTCGATCGTTCGTCAGGAAGCTCCGACACTTGAAGTCGTAAGTGAAGAGCTTGCGGCGGCTGCGGCAGTAGCCCCGACGACCACCGAAGAAGCCCTCGCGGCGGCGAAGGGTGAGGCGACTCCAAAGGTAGCTGAACGTCCCGCTGATGTTCCGGAGAAGTTCTGGAACGCCGAGAAAGGCGAAGTAGACACCGCAGCGATTCTCAAGTCCTATTCGGAGTTGGAGAAGAACCGCCCAGCACCGGCTATGGAAAATGAAGGTGCCGCTGAGGAGCAGCCGAAGGAAGAGGAGGAGGGCGAGAAGAAGCCTGACGCCGAGACACCTTCAAAACCTGCCGAAGTTGTCGCCAGCCTCACGAAGACCTACGCCGAGAAGGGCGAGTTCGGTGACGCTGATTATGCGATGGCGGAAGCTGCTGGTTTCGACCGTGCCACCGTTGACGCCTATGTTGCCGGTCAACAGGCGCTCGCTGATGCGGCAACTCGTCAGATCACAGAAGCGGCCGGTGGCAAAGAGAACATGGATCGCATGTTCGCTTGGGCCTCCACCGCGCTGACGGTCGAACAGGTCGCAGAATACAACAAGTCTTTCGAGGGCGGCGACGTGGCCGCTGCTGTCATCGCCATGGGGAAACTCAAGGCCGACTACGAAGCAGTCTATGGCCGTGACGCCTCGAAGAACATCTCGGGCAAACCGGACAACGGTTCCACCGACGTCTACACGAGTTGGGCTGAGGTCTCCCGAGCGATGGAAGCTCCGGAGTACGCCAAGGACCCGGCTTATCGAAAGAAGGTCGAACAGAAGTTGGCTCGGTCCTCGCCCCGTTGAAGGAAGCAGATGAGCCGTTTGAAAAAGGCTACGGTCGGTTTGACCGTGGCCGGGACCCTTGCTGTCTCAGTCGTGAGCGGCTTCGAGGGGGTCTCATTGAAGGCCTACGTCCCGGTTAAAGGCGACGTGCCGACAGTATGCTTCGGGCACACCCGAGGCGTGAAGATGGGCGACACCTACACCCTTGCTCAATGCAAGGCCATGTTGGGTGATGACCTGATCAAATACGAAACCGACATGCGCGCCGCCCTCAGGGCTCCGGATAGTATCCCGGATAAACCCTACGTCGCGTTCCTCAGTCTCTCCTACAACATCGGCCCGAGTGCCTTCAAAAGCTCGACGGTCGCCCGCAAGATCAACTCCGGGGACCTTCGGGGTGCCTGTAACGCGATCCTCATGTGGGACAAGTTCAAGGGTCGTGCCCTCCCGGGTCTGACAAAGAGACGCCAAGAAGAGCGGAAGCTCTGCCTGGAGGGCTTATGATCCCGAAGATTTACGGATACCTCGCGGCCCTCGTGTTCGTCCTACTAGTTCTCGGTGGGCTGTACGCGAAGGGCCGCTTAGATGCGGATCACGCGGGTGAGGTGAAGAAGTGGCGAGACGATTATGTCGAGCTTCGTCTTGATTACGACCGCGAGCAAACCGCCCGAGCGGATGATGCCCTGAAGGCCCGACAGGCTGCCGAACGGCTCACCGCCCTCAACACTCAAGTCGCCAACCTACAGGAATACGCCGATGGCCTTGAAGACGCTAACGCTCAGTGCCTTTCTGGCCCTGACGTTGACCGGCTGCGCGACCTTTGGAAGTAGGTCGGTCGCTCCTGTTTACCCTGAGCTACCTGTGGATTTGCGCCTCTGTTTCGATCAGACGGTTCCGGCCCCTAAGGCTGGACCGCTCTCGAAGAAACAGGTCCTCTCGCTGATCGCAGCGCTCAAAACTTCCGAGGCAACAAAGACGGAATGCGGCAAACGCCTAATAGCGTTCTATCAAGCTCTGCGGACGTGAGACAATCAGCGGGTTTCTTGAGTCCGCCAAGACGCTATCGCTGCTAACGTCTGAGTAAGGTTCTCTGTAGGGTCTAGCACAGTAGGAAACGCCTCCTTCACTTGCGGGGCGGAAAACTGTGACCCGCGCCGGTCGCGTTTGTTGCCAACCTTCTGGATGTTTGAAGGCTTCGTACTGGTGTGGAACGCAGTGTAAGCTGCTAAATTCAACGACACGTTCTCGATGGCCGCGCTTTCAACTACGGCCACACCAGATTTTAAAATGCGCGTGGCGGTGTGGGCTAGTTTTCTATCAAGAACTCGTCCCCAATTTTTCGATTTCTGCCTGCGTGTCTTCTTCGGACGAGGAGGGTTCAGTACCTGCTCTTTGAAGTCAACTGGAGCTTCTTCAAGCATAATTTGGATGTTGCTAACGGGTACGACGGGCATTAGGGCAGCAGCCAGATCAGCCGCCGGCAAACTGTCCCATAGTTCGTATCTAGAAAACCGCTTCCCGATAAGGTAAATTAGGTCCGCATCAGCTCCTTCATCAGGCTGAAGAGCCTGAAGAAACTCTCGGACAGACGCTATAAGTTGGCGGCCAATCTCCGGATTTTGCAATTCGGATTTGAGCCGTTCGAAGTCCTCGGGCATGAACTCTTCGAAAAGAATCATAGTTTCTCTCTTTCATACATCCCAAAATACGACTCGCAGCTTAATGTTGTGTTGCGAGAACCGTTTGGCAACAGCCTTGAGGTGCTTTTCAGTTTGCCACGGTCGGGTACCGTACCTCCCAGACTGGTTGCTGATGATCCACTCGTTGTAGCGCGGAGACCACAGTATTTCGCCGCCTATACGAGCATGTTTGTCCGCTGCTGCCAAAAGAGAAGGGTGCCCTAGCTTAACGTGGTGCCTGCGTTTGCTCAACTCACGAGTTCGCGGCAAAGAGTATAGGAGCGCCCCGGTGTCTCGATGTACAACTTCTTCTACGGCAAACCAAATATCGCCTGCTCGGTCTACAAGCCACAGAATGTTGTTTGTTCTGTGTATTATTCTTGGAAGCGCCAAACCTGCCGTCGCGCTATCAAAGTATGCCTTGAGCCTTGCGGCAGACTGAACATCTAATCGTTCCAGACTTTGCGGTTTGTAATTTCGTTCCTGGTGGCCGATTTTACGACCCGCTGGCGCACATGGGCCAAACTCTTCATCAAGCTTCATCTTCGTCCAAGATATTCAGGCTGTCACGGAAGTTGCAATAGCCGAATTGCCGCACCTTACCAAGAGCGGAAGTTGCAGAATTTGCTTCATATCGAGCAAATAATAAAACGTCCTATCCGTCGTTCTGACTGATCCCGCCTCTCCTTAGAGGGCGATCTCCAGGAACCAAGGAAGTCTCACCAGAAGACCACTTGGAGACCCGCCAACCGCGCCTGAGGGCCCGGAAGCCGGACAATCCCAACATGCTCTTCCAGTGCTGCTCCGAGGTCCGCGCAAACCTCAGAACAACATAGGAATATCTCAATGGCTGATGCTATTGTTTCTCGTCTTGGTCAGGCCAACGGTGCCGGTGACGTCAAGGCAAACTTCGTTAAGGTCGCCACGGGCGAAATTCTCACGGCCTTTGCACGTACCGCCGAGTTCACCGACAAGCAGCTTGTTCGCAATATCTCCGAAGGCAAGTCCGCTTCGTTCCCCGTTACCGGCCGCACGAACGGCGCTCGCTACCACGTTCCGGGCACGGAAGTCCTCGGCACGGTCGCCAAGTTCAACGAGCGCGTCATCACGATCGATGACCTGCTCCTGACCGACTACTTCACCGCCAACATTGACGAGGCGATGAACCACTTCGACACCCGTTCGGAGATGACTAAGCAGATGGGCGAAGAACTCGCTCAGGCCTACGACCGCAACTGCGCTCAGGTGGCCGTGCTTACTGCCCGTGGCGGTGCCGTAGTCGATGGCCTCCCGGGTGGCGGTTCGCTGACCAACGCGGCTTTCCTCACGGATAGCGATGTCCTGGCCGCCGCTCACTTCGACGCTGCCGCTGTCCTGGATGATAAGAACATCCCGGCCTCGGAACGCTTCTCCTTCGTCAAGCCGGTCCAGTATTACATGCTGGCTCAGAACACGAAGGTGATCAACAAGGATTGGGACGGCAAGGGTTCCTACTCGGACGGCAAGGTCATCAAGATCGCGGATATCCCGCTGGTCAAGACGGCTAACCTGCCGAACGGCAAGAACATCACCGATGGTCCGACCAAGTATCAGGGCGACTTCACCAAGACCGCAGCGCTGATCATGCACAAGTCCGCGATCGGCACCGTTAAGCTCCTCGATCTCGCGATTGAGAGCGAATACATGACCTCGCGTCAGGGTACGCTCATCGTCGCTAAGTACGCAGTCGGCCACGGTGGTCTCCGTCCGGAGTCCGCTCTAGAACTCAAGCTGGCTTAATCGCCGGCTCTACAATCCCCACGCCGGGGCTCCTTCGGGGGCCTCGGCTTTTTTCGTTTTAAGGAGGCCTTAGTGGCAAGTGGACTGCCCCCGTTGACGGAGCTTGAAGCCATCAACGAAATCCTCGCTGTAGGTGCCGATAGCCCGATCTCGACGCTGGACGACAATCAGGTGATTGATGCGTCCCTCGCTCGGAACACGCTACGCGCCACTCTGGTCGAAATTCAGACCCGAGGCTGGAGCTTCAATACCGACGAAGGTTTGGACCTCGCCCCGGATCAGAACGGCGAAATCATTCTCCCCCGCAATACCCTCAAGGTGGACTCAGCAGGTGCCTCAGCGGCAACCGATTGCGTCCAGCGCGGGACCCGGCTCTACAACCGGACAGACAAGACTTACAAGTTCGATGCTCCCGTAACGGTAAACATCACCTACGGTCTGAGCTACGGAGAACTCCCCTCGATCGCACGGCTCTACGCCACGATCCGCGCCGCCCGGAAATACCAGGATCGCTACTTCGGGGACGACTCCGCTCACAGCTACACCGCGCATGACGAGGCTCAGGCCCTCGCGACCTTGATGGAGACCGAGATCGATACCCTCGGCGCGAACATGCTGAAGGACAGCCAGTTCATGCAGAAGCTCACTACCCGGTCTTAATGGGCAAGATCAGTGGCTCGATCCCGAACTTTGCAAACGGGGTCAGCCAGCAAGCGGTAGCCCTGCGTCTTACCACGCAAGGCGACGTCCAGGTCAACGCCTATTCCACCATCATTGACGGCCTAAAGAAGCGCCCTCCGACAAGCCGCGTTGCCACCCTTGGCTCCAGCGTTGCAGGGAACGTCTTCACCCACTGGATCAACCGAGACACGGCCGAACGCTACGTCGTCATCATGTCGGCTCAGGGCGTCCGCGTGTTCGACCTTCAGGGATACGAGAAGACCGTCCGATCCACTAGCGGTTGGGACTATCTGTCCTATCCGAATTCCGACACCGTGCCGCCGCCCTACAAGGCCGCCACGATCGGGGACTACACTTTCGTCGTCAACACCACCCGAACCGTCCAAATGGATAGCGGTATTGTGGAGAAGGCGTCTCCCTCGGAGGCGGCTATCAACGTTGTCGCTGGTAATTACGGCAAGGACTACACGATCACCGTGGATGGCGTGGAGGTCGCCCGGTACTCGACCCCTGACGGCACCTCGGGCGCTCAGTCACCGGGCGTTGACACGTCCTACATCGCTCGGCGCTTGGCGACCGGCGAGACCAAGGACCTCGGCAAGACCGTGAATGGCGACACTGCGTGGACCTACAAGACCACCGACAAGAACCTTAAGGCAAAGCTCACCGGCTTCACTATCAAGGTCTTCAAGGGCACGATCTACCTGAAGAAGAGTGACGGTACGCCGTTCTCTATCGGCGTCGAGGATGGCTACAACGGCCATGCCATGAAGGCCATCCAGAAGGAGACACAGGACTTTGCTGATCTTCCGCCGTTCACCCAAGAGGGCATGGCGATCAAAATCACTGGCAGCGTCTCGACTTCCTTTGACGACTACTACGTGCGCTTCGGAAAGCATTCGCCGGACGACGATGCAGCCACTCCGGGTGTTTGGAGGGAAATTTCCAAGCCCGGTATCGAGACTGAGTTCATGGCTTCTTCCATGCCCCACGTTTTGGTGCGGGAGGCTGATGGATCGTTCACCTTCAAGCCCGCTGAATGGGACAAGAGGAAGGCCGGCGACGATAACACGTGCCCCGCTCCGGGGTTCGTGGGGAAGCCGATCAATGAGGTAACGTTCTTCAAGAACCGCCTCGGGTTCCTGTCGGGGGAAAGCGTCATGCTGTCCCGCGCCGGTTCCTATTTCGACTTCTGGAGAGCCACGGCTACTTCGCTGCTAGATGATGACCCGATCGAAGTCGCGAGCGCTGAGACGAACGTCTCTGTGCTTCGCCACGCGGTAGCCTTCTCCGACCGACTGCTCCTATTCGCTGATCAGGTTCAAATGTCCCTCATGGGCAACGAACTGCTCACCCCGAAGACAGCCTCGATCCGCCCCGCCACTGCCTATGCGGCATCACAGAAAGCACGTCCTGTCTCCAACGGTGACATCCTGTTCTTCCCCGTAGATCGCGGGCAGTTCTCGATGATCCGTGAGTACCGCTTCGACAGCGACACCGGACAGGCGACAGCCGAAGACGTCACGGGCCACATCCCTCAGTACATCAAGGGGGCGACCCTGAAGATGGCCGCTTCGACCCACGAGGACATCCTCATCCTGAAAGCCGAGGGGGATGAGTCGGTCCTCTACGTCTACAAATATTATTGGGCGAATAACCAGAAGCTTCAGTCCTCCTGGTCAACCTGGAAGTTCCCTGGGGTGTCGCGCATCCTAGACTTCGGTTTTATCAACTCGACACTCATCATGCTCGCTCAGCGCGGGCAGGAGGTGTTTATCGAGACGATGGAGGTGCAGCCCGGAGGCGCCGACCCTGACATGGATTTCGTGATCAACCTAGATCATCGCTTCCGTCAGGAGAACTTCGCCGCCCGGACCTACGACGCCTTCACCAACCTCACGACGGTGCCCACCACCTACAACGTCCTGTCCATGCCATTCATTTGCGTGACCGGGGGGGCCTTGACCTCGCCTTTGAAGGCCGGACTGCTGATGCAGATGGAGGAGATCACGGCGAGCTACGTGAAGGTGAGGGGAGACGTTCGTCAGGTGCCCCTTGTGTTCGGCCTCCTCTACGAGATGAGGTACCGCCTTTCCACCATTTATATCCGTCAGGAGCGTAGCGGCGGAGGCGTAGCGACGATCACTGAAGGACGCCTTCAGCTTCTTCAGATGCTCTTCCAGTATTCCAAGACGGCCTACCTTCGGGTTGAGGTCACCCCCTTCGCTCAAGGGACTCGCTCATATGTCACCAACGGGCGACTTATGGGGGACCCGAAGAACATCGTGGGCGCTGTTCAACTTGGCGACGGGACATTCCCCGTTCCGATCCTGTCCAAGAACGACCGCGCACAGATCGAGCTTGTTAGCGACAGCTATCTCCCTTGCTCCGTCCTCGCGGCCGAGTGGGTGGGGAATTACGTCCAGAAGTCCAAGAGGATTTGATGATCACCATGAGAGAGGCCACGGTGGCCGACGCCATCGCGGTTTCTCCGAGGTTGCGTGAATCCGATCGACAAGAGTTCATTGCGGCCTTGGGCTACACGCCTGAGGTCGCTCTCCCCCTAGGTATCGCCTCAGGTGATGCTTGGGCGATGGAGGTGGACGGTAAGGTGGAAGCGCTGCTTGGCGTCTCCCCTGTCGCCAGACATGCTTACTTCGGGCTGGTCTGGATGGTCACGACCGATGTCATCTTCAAACACCGCAGGGACCTCCTTAGGCTGACCCCTGGGGTTCTCAACATGCTCCATGATCGGTTCCCCCTATTGGGTAACCACGTGGATGCGCGCAATGACAAACATATCGCGTGGCTCAGAAGGGCTGGCTTCTCGCTCCTCCGGGAGGTCCCGGACTACGGGGTGGAGCGCCGACCCTTCATTGAGTTCGCAAAACTGAGGGCAGAACCATGTGCGCCATAGCGGCGGCTATCGCTCAGTTCGCTCTTTCCGCAGTCGGCTCAGTCATGGGCTACCAATCGGAACAGGCGGAGTACGAGCGCCAACAGCAGATGTATAAGAACAACCGGATCGAGGCGAACCGGGCCGCTGCTGACAACTACGCCTCAACGCAGAACCGGATGCTTCAGGACCAGAAGGCAGCATCGCAGGAGCTTCAGTCAACAGAGATCGACGCTATGAAGGCCCGATCGACTGCCGAAGTGGCGGCCGGTGAGGCTGGCGTGACGGGGCTTTCGGTGGATGCTCTGGTGGCTGACTACTACGGACAGCAGGGCCGCTATGAGCGAACCCTCGCGAACAACACGCAGATGCAAGCCGACTATCTCACGGGTGAGATGACGGCGACCAAGCATCAAACTCAGGGCCGGATCGACTCCGTTGATCAGGGCCAGAAGCCAAGCTTTGCCGGCGCTGCAATCCGCATCCTTGGCGGCGCGGTTGACGCCTACAGCGGCTACCAAAGAGCAACCAGAATAACTACGAGGTGATAGATGGCCCAAGGCCGCGTTCAAGTCGGTGACCTTCGTCGCGACAACACTCTTCGTCCGGCAGCCATTCAGTCCGACACCTACGCTCGACCGGCTGCTATCCCTCAGGACGACAACACCGCCCGCTTGGCGGAGGCCCTGAGCCATTTCTCCAACTCGATCGGCAACCTTGTGCCGGTCCTCGGGGCCACCGATAAGAAGGCTCAATCGGATGCCGATGAACGGGCGCTCGCAATGTATCAGCAGCGTATCGGATCGCAGACCCTTGAGCAGACCCGTCAAGACATCGACAAAGGCAACATCCCGGTATTCGAGGACAAGTACCGCAACGCGGCTGTCCAAAAGATCGCCGGGGGCAAGTACGCGGAGAGCCTTGGCTCTGAGGTCGATGAAATGCTCCGGACCAACTTCGATTGGGAAGGCGGCGACCCTGAGGCCTATCTCGCGCAATACTTCTCCAGCGCCATGGAGAAGAACCAGAACCGGGACCCGAACTTCATCGCGGCGGCCTCCGGTGCGTGGGACACCTACAAGAACCGCATTCGGGAACAGCAGTACACCTACCGGGTAAACCAGTCGAACGAAGACGCCTCCAACGCAGCGGCCACGTACATCCACGACAGCGTGGGCCAGATGATCAAGGATGGGAGAACCCCCGAGGAAATCCCTGGACTAATCCACGGGGCCTACAAAGACATGGGCACGAAGGGCTCCCTGGGGCTCGACTACAAGGACCTGGACAAGTTGGTGGTCAACGAGGCCAACAGGCTTGCTTCGAGTGATCCTGACGTATCTATCGCGTTGCTCACCCACCCCCGGAAGGATGTCCCGGCGCTGGCCTCCAATCCCGAATACATGGACCGGGCAACGCAGATTATCGCCAATGCTAACAAGGCTAAGGCCAAGATCGGGGAGAAGAAGTTCCTCGACGGCGTGGCTGCGGAGGACGAACAGCGGGTTGCCAAGGGGATCGGCTTTGATGACGTCGTTGACCTCAACTACACGAGTGCTGAGGGCACCGATAAGGCGCTGACGAAGAAGTCCCGAGAGGATGACGCTGTTCGAAGCTACCTCGCTCACGATGAAGCAAGGGCCAAGGAGAACGGCGAGACGGGCGGCCTGGACACCACCATGCGTCAGGTCCAGACACTCCGCCGATCGAACCTTCAGCACCCTCTAGTGGAAGCCAAGCTGGCCGGCATGGCGAACCGTGGGGCTCCAGACTTGCTGTCCAATGAGGACGCCAAGAAAGACCAGGTTGGACGCCTTGAGCTTTACAAGAACCTGAAGGCTGAGAACAAGAACACGCTCCTGAGCTACGTCAAGAAGGAAGATGCCGACTACGCCGAGGCCTATTACCAGGGCCAACGCTATCTCGGGATGTCGCCGGACGAGGCCCTTACGTTCGCCTACAAGTCCGCTAACCTGGACGACGGAGCGAAGGCGAGGGTGGCCCGAGAGCGAGATAGGATCGACAGCGCCGTCAAGCTCGACACCGGCTACATCTACGACAGCAGCCCGGTCAACTCTGAAATGGCGCGCAGCCGGATCACTGATTTGGCTACTCGCTACGTCTCGACAGGCGTGGACAGCGAGAAGGCCATCACCCTCGCAAAGAAGGTCTTCCAGGAAAGCTCGCTCCTCTACAACGGGGTCATCGTTGACGTAGGTACCTCATCCGCCCGGGCCTCCGTGCCTGACAACTTCCAAGGCGCGGTAGACGCTCAGGTTGATAACTTCCTGAAACTGTCCAAGGTCAAGAACCTATCCAAGGACGACATTTCGTTGATCCAAATGGGAGACGATGGTCGCTTTGTTCTCGTGGACAAGGACGACCTCCAGCCCGTCACGGACGATAAGGGTCGGATGTATCGGTTCAATATGCGGGACCTGCGCGATTGGGACGTCAAGACCGCTGCTGAGAAACAGAAGGTCGATCATCGTGAGAGCGTCTTCAAAGCCAACGCGGCTGCGAAGGGTTACGTCCGGGCCGTCGATACCGATGGCTCTGAGAACTGGATCGACCCGAAGACGCGAGAAATCCTTGAATTGGATTATCCCGACGACGCCTCAGCGCCCACCTGGAAGAAGACCGGGAAGCGTTACCGGCGCGGGATCATCACCACCCCTGAAGGCAGCTTCCTCCTGAAGCGCCCGACGACCTCCCCGGGCATCCGGTTCAACTGGTCGGATCAGTAACAACCCCTCGGTGACCCCGGGGGCTTCCCCTTGAGGCACCATGAACGAAGAAATGAAGAACGCGATCGTCAAGGTTGCGGGTGAACATAGTTGGGACCCCCAGGATATCGCTACCGTCATCTCCTACGAGACAGGCGGTACGTTCGATCCCTGGAAGAAGGGGCCAACAACGCAGTGGGGCGAACACCGGGGATTGATCCAGTGGGGCGAGCCGCAACGCAAGCAGTATGGCATCTATGAAGGGATGCCTGTTGCCGATCAGGTTGAGGCCGTGGGTCGGTACCTTGTAGACCGTGGCGTTAAGTCCGGTGACGGCATCCTCCCGATCTACGCTGCGATCAATGGCGGTAACTCCAAGGCGGTTAATGCCTCGGACGAGAACAACGGCGGCGCTCCAGGGACCGTCTACGACAAGGTTACTCAGCAGATGGACGGCCATCGCCGAAACGCTGCGGCCCTTCTCGGCGGCACCTACAAACCTATCACGGTCTCGGCCTCAGCCCCAGGACAGGCCGACTTCAACTCCTACGAGACGTCTGGTAGCCCCGCCCCAAAGGTCGGGATCGAGGACAACAGTCCGGGCTTCTGGCAGACAGTACAGGACACGATTGAAGAGAGTGACACCGCTTGGTGGCTCCGCAAGAACGGCCTGACGGGCCCCGAAGGTACCCCTGATCCAAGCTTCACGTTGACCCCCGAGCGCCTGACGGAAGACCTGAAGGCGAGGGGATTGGACGGGGCAAGCTATGACAAGCTGTTTGATACAGCCTTCTCCGAAGAGCGCTATCAGACCCTTCTTGCACAGGCTGAAGCCTCGAAGGAGCGGCAAGGGCGTTTAGCTCAAGCTGGCCTCACTGGCACGGCTCTGTCCGTAGTGACTGAAATCGCAGAAGACCTTCCGGCCGATCTCGCCCTTGGCACCGTGGCACCGTACATGGTCCTCGGCAACAGGCTTGGCCGTGTCGGACGGGCCCTCTATACGGGGCTCACCGCAGCGGCAGTGGGCGGCGGTAACGAATACCTCGCCACGAAGGTGAACCCGCACAAGGACAACACCGACGTCCTTTACTCGACTGTTGGGGGTCTCGTGTTGGGCGGCCTAGTGGGCTCTCTCATGAAGAACCCTCACACCGAGGCAGAAGCCTTCCACCTACAGCGAACGGCGAAGCAGTGGGCTTCCAGTCAGAACCCGACCCCCGTTGACCCTGGAGTTGCCACTACTGGCTCCGTGGGTGCCGCTCGGGTTCGACCGGACTACTCCTTCTTTAACGACGAAGCGGCCGAGCTTATCGAAGACGCTGACGTCGCTAAGGCGTTCGGCGGGATTGCCCGTAAGGCCGATCTCGGGGGCCAGCTTGGGACCTCACCGAACCCAATCACCCGCCTGTTCTCTGGCATCGTCCAGGACGGCGTGGGCAAGGTCGGACACGCGATCAACCCGATTGCGGTGACCGAGGATATGTCCCGCTTCTTCGAGGGCTACACGACCTCTTACGCCAAGACCTACAAGCCGGCACTTGCTGCCTACTTCAAGGACAACGGCGTGGGCTTCCGGGGCCGCGCTGCGGCTGAGACGGAGTTCAATGAACAGGTTGCCAAGATGATCCGCGATCGTGGCGTTGACGTCGCCTCTCGGTATCACCCTGAGGTGGTCAAGATGGGCCGGAAGATCAGCGCCCTCCAGGACGACATACGGAAGCTTCTCAATAACCCGAAGATGCGAGAAGGGCTCGACGCTAGGTCAGTTGCCGGCTTCGAGACGCTGGAGAGCAACCCGCACTACCTCATGCGCGTGTGGGACCACGCCAAGGTCTCGGACGCCTTCACCACCTATGGCAAGGAGGGGATCGATGAACTCCTTCGAGGAGCGATCCGCAGTGCGAACCCCGACATGGACGAGAAGCTGATCGCCCGTATCGCTAAGGGGTTCTCTAAGTCCATCATCAACCGCGCTCACGGGGTGGACGATATGGCCCTGAGGGTGATGGGCGGCGACAATCTGGAGGCTATGGAGCAGTTCCTCCGCCAAAGCACCGACGTTTCCGACGCGGACATTGACGACGTGTTGGGATTCATGCGCTCGAAAATGGAGAGAGCTTCAGATGCGGGCGCGTCACCTCGCGGCAAGCATCGTGTTCTCCTGGATGAGAAGTTCAGGCTCCCTCAGATTTTCAATCCGAAGCACGGCGTCATGGACGAGAACGGCCTCGGCATTGAAGACCTGATCGTCAACGATGCTTCCTACCTCTTCCACCGCTACGCCCGTCAAACGTCGGGCCTTGCTGCCCTTGGACGGTTCCAGATCAAGGACCCGAACTCGGACGCCTTGATCATCGACGGGATCACCAAAGACAGCGACTTCGATAAGGTCCTCGACCTCGTGAAGAAGCGGGCTGCCGAGGACGTCAAGGAAGGCAAGATGGCTTCGCAAAAGGCCCTCGACACGGACCTCAAGAACCTCCAGTTCGCCTACGATTACGTTCGTGGTCGGCCCGTGGGGCAGCTTAGCGAGAATTGGGAGGACTTCCTCCGACTGGCTCGCAAGTTCAACTACACGCGGCTTATGGGTCAGGTAGGTTTCGCTCAGATACCGGAGTTCGGCCGTATGATCGCCCACCTGGGGGTCAAGGCTGCATTCTCTCAGACACCGGCCCTGCGGCGCGTCCTGAACGAAAGCGGGGAGAGCATCCGCAGGTCCGGCCTAGCTCAGGATGTCGAGAACGTCCTTATGTACGGTACCGAACGCTTCAGAGCCACCCATGCCTACCGCACGGATGACCTCTCGGGTTCTCCGACGTCGCTCGATCGGGGCCGCTTCAGGGATCGCCTGGAGAAGAACCTGGATGACGTGAGCCACTTCACCTCGGATATCTCAGGTATGAACGCGGCGAACACTGTCCTGCAAACCTGGACTGCCTCAGCGCTGATCCAGAAGTGGGCCAACTTCGCGCATACAGGCAAGGGCCTTTCAGGGAAGCGTCTCGCTGACCTCGGTCTCGCCCCGGAGATGGTCGAACGGATCAAGAGCCAGTTCACCAAGGAGGGGAACTTCGAGTACGCTAAGGGTGCCCTGACGAAGAAGAAGGTCCTTCGGGCTAACTTCGACAAATGGGACGACCTGGAGGCCCGTGAGGCGTTCATCTCGGCCGCTTATCGTCAGGCTCGATACATCATCCAGGCGAACGACATCGGCAACCTCCACCGCATCATGAGCAGCACCATGGCTAAGACCATCATGCAGTTCCGCACGTTCATGATGGGCTCTTGGGTGAAGGGCACCTTGAAGCTCGCGCATTTCCGGGACACCCCGGCGACCGCTTCAGTGTTCCTTGGCGCTGCCCTATCGGGGCTCTCCTACGTGATCCAGACCAAGCTTAAGGCGCTGACCAGAGGCGATCGGGATGAGTACGAGGAGCGGATGCTTTCGATGAAGAACATTGGAGCGGCCTCCTTCGCCCGTATCGGGGAGTCCTCAATCCTCCCGATGCTCGCTGACACCGCCGCGCCGTTCATCGGAATGGACCCGCTGTTCAGCGCTACGAGAACGAGCGGGCAGACTTCGAGCCTCCTGTTTGGCAACCCCTCGGCTGACTTGCTGGACACGGCCTCTCAGGGCCTCGGCGGCGCTGTCTCATCTGTCAAAGATGGGCGCTCCATCAGCCAGCAAGAAGCGCGAAGCCTGTTCAGCCTCCTTCCGCTGTCCAACACGATCCCCGCAACAACGCTCTTTAATGGGCTAATTCACGACCTCCCGGCATACGCCCCGAGGAAACAAAACTAAGGGGCCTTCGGGCCTCTTTTTCTATTTCAGGAGCAAAGTGACCACCAATATCATCTCCTTCGTCTACTACGATGGCGACGGAGCAACGACCGACTACACCTTCGATTTCCCCTATCTCGATCGTGATCATGTCAAAGTCTACATCGCCGGCAAACCCTACGGCGACTTCAGTTGGATGGGCTCCTACAGCCTTCGGTTCAACTCGCCAGCAGCGAAGGGGGGCAAGGTTCAGATCAAGCGAGAGACCCCCGCTGCTAACCCGCTGGCGGTCATTGCGGACGGCTCGAGCCTCCGGGCAGACGACCTAAACCGTCAGGCCCTTCAGGCGATATACGTCTCCCAGGAGGCGGCCGATACGGCGACCTGGATTGCCTCTTCAACTATTATCGCACCCGCGAGCGATGCCGGCCGAACGAGCCTGATCCTCCCGTCAATCGAAGAGCGCCGTAACAAGATCATGGGCTTCGATGAGAACGGGGCCTTTATGATCTACACCGAGTACAACATGCCGTCCGGCCCCAAGGGTCCTACGGGCGACAAGGGGCCCCAGGGCGATCAGGGTCCGGTGGGTATCCAGGGCCCGGAAGGTCCTGTCGGTGAACAGGGCCCGCGTGGTGTGGAGGGTCCTCAGGGTCCGATCGGCATCCGGGGTCCTCAGGGTGAGCAGGGCATTCGGGGGCCGGAAGGTCCTCAGGGGCCTCAGGGTATAGCTGGCCCTCATGGTCCCCAGGGTGAGCGCGGGGACGTTGGACCATCTTTCGTTCCGGACGCCTTCGGAAACTCGTCCTCTCGTAGCCAGTACGATAGCCAGCCGGTAGGGTTCGCTTTCCTCGATATGGAAGTGGGCAAGATTTACTTCCGCATGTCCGCTACCCCGGGCGTGTGGTCGGCGGGTGCGGCATTCGGGCAGGGGGCTCAAGGGCTTCAAGGTCCTCAAGGTCCTCAAGGCATCGCGGGAGAGCGCGGTCCTTTGGGTCCGACCGGCCCTCAGGGTGTCCAGGGTCCGCAAGGTGAGGTTGGTCCAGTAGGTCCCATTGGTCCTACAGGTCCGGTTGGGCCGGAAGGTATTCGGGGTCCGCAAGGCGTCGTTGGTCCGACAGGTCCGCAAGGCTCTACTGGCCCTGCCGGAAGCCCTGGTATGATATGGCGCGGCCTCTACGTCGGGACCACCAACTATGCTCCTAAGGACGTCGTTTACTACCTCGGTGAGTGCTACATTCGCGTGGGCACCGGGGAGACGATCAACACCGCCCCAACCAACACTTCTTACTGGTCCAAGGTAGCCGCTAAGGGGGACGCTGGTCCACAAGGTCCTGGCGGTCCGACTGGCCCCACTGGTCCTCAGGGGGCGACCGGCCCTCAGGGGCCCCAGGGGCCCCAAGGTGCGCAGGGGCCCCAGGGACCATCTGGCCCTACGGGACCTGTCGGGCCTCAGGGTCCTCAGGGTCCGGCTGGTACGGTATCCACGGTCGAGAGCGCCCTGGGAAGTTATAAGATATGGGCAAGCGTCGGTAGGGAGGTATCCGGCGTCCCGGACCCGTGGGCCGTTAGAGGCGCTTCTTGGACGAATAGCGTGGGAGCGGATAAAGACGGGAATATCATCTACCGAACCTACTGCCTAATTCAACGCGTTACATAACAGAGAGGTAAATGATCGGATTTGAACCCGGGAATGAGCAGCGCACTCCGCAAGATGAGAAACGCTTCTCGCTCCCGGGCTACCTAGGGGAAGACGCTCTTGATGAAGCGTTCGCCTCAAAAGACCATACCCATCTGGAGCATTTTTCTAAACTGGATGGAATTGAACCAGGGGCCGACAAGACGGACCTGGAGAAGGTTCTAGGGGCGTTAGACGCCCTCACTATGGCCGATCCTGTTGATGCCACGGTAGTCTTTGGCTCGGGCCGTAAATGGACTTGGGCGACCCTCAAGGCGACCCTGAAGAGCTACTTCGACGGTATCTATCAGAAGGCTCTAGGCTTCAACCCCGCCAACCTCGCGGGCGATACGTTCACTGGTGCGGTCAAGGCCCCGCAATTTGTCGTTGACGGGGCCCCCGGGACCAACGTCCTCAAGGCTGGTACCGGCGATGGTGCCTCCTACGCGATCTACAACATGCTCCTGCAAGGGTGGTTCGGGCTCGGCCTTGCTAGCTATGACGGTGCGATCAAAGGCTACTACGACTTCCGTGCGGGGAAGTGGGACACCAAGGGCGGCTTCTTCAAGAACGGCGTCGAAGCCCTCTATTCCAACGGCGGTACGATTACCGGCAATCTGACCTTTGCGGGGGGTGCTGAGCGACAACTTCATTGGGGTGATGCCGGTATTTACGGCTACGGCACTTCTGGCGGCGTCGGCTACTGGTATGCTGCGGCGAACAAGGCCGTTTGGTCTTATACCAAGGCCAGCGACACGTTCGACGTTGGGGCTGCCAATTTCACACAAAATGGCGTCGCGGTCGTCCGCAATACCGGCACCTGGAACATCAACATCAATGGTACGGCAGCGAACGCCAACCAGCTTGGTGGACGCGCCTCAGCCAACATTTGGGACAATGCCGTCAGTGCGTGGAAGTACTCCAGCGAGGGGCAAGAGCGCTTCCACTTCGTCAACGGTGGGCGCACGTACTTCAATTCAGGCACGGTTGAAGGCTACACTGCGACGTTCCGTTTTGGCGGAGCCGACAAGCTTCACATCGGGGGAGACGGTAACCTATGGATGGCGTGGGCCGGGGATTGGCTCAGCAACATCCTAGCCGGAAAGATCACGGCTGATGGCCGTGCGTACCCACGTGGCTCGGATGGCCGCGCAATCAACTTCAATTGGAGTGGTCAGGGTGGGCAACCTAGCTGGCTTTGGGGCAGCAACGATGGGAGTAACTACTACGTTTGGAACCCGTCGAACTTTTCGGTCAACTACGCCAACGGCGCGGGAAACGCTGATACCGTCGATGGCTACCATGCTGGCGATCTCGTCAGAAACGACAACTTCTCTGCGAAGAACGCTGCCTTCGGTGTGGATGAGGTTGGCTGCATCGCAATGCTCCGCCGCACGACGTCCCCGACCATTGGTCAAGCTGAGACCTCGCTCGGCAGCCAACTCGTGTATTGCAACGCTGACGGCAGCAGCCAAGCGGTCAGCCCTAACGGGACATGGCGCTGCCTTGGCCGTGCCATCGGGGCAGGGAGCGGCGGCTCTGGAGTGACCATCTGGAGGCGGATTAGCTGATGACCTACAACATTAAGAACGCCCGGTATAATCGGCTCGGTTCGATCGATCTCGACTACGAGCATCCACTCTACGGGTGGATACCCTTCACTGCAAACCCCGCCGATATCGAGCCGTTAGGTGGAGAACTCTACGCCTTGGCTCGTGATATGGGCGGCGTTGCCCCTTACTCCGAACCTGTCCTGACAGATGAGGAAAGACGGGCGCTCATGCCGTCTTTGACCTCGCGTCAGTTCTGGATGGGAGCAGCTTCGATCAACCTCAGTAAGGCCGATATCGTCTCGACCGTGGAAGCCGGAATGGCCGACACTTTGGATCGAAAAGTTCTCATCGCTGAGATCACCGAAGCGAGCACATTCGACCGAACAAACCCCTCAGTGGCTGACGTCATGGCTCTCGTGGGTCTCCCTGACGATCAACTCGACACTCTCTGGACCTGGGCCTCAGGCCTTTAATTCGCAAGGAACCTCCGTGGAAAATACCACAAACGTCACCGCCTTTGGTGCCGTAACGACCCCGTTTTGGCTGCCCGCTCTCAACACCGCGTCTGAAATTGCCGGCACCGTAGCGCCCATCCTGGGTGCCCTCTGGCTCACCGTGCAGATCGTCGCTAAGTGCGTGGACATTTATCGGAAATGGAACAGCCCCAATGAAGACCGACAGTAAGGCGCTTCAGGGTCTCTTCGACAAGTTCGCAGAGGTCCTGAACGACACTCTCGATAACGGCAAGGCCGTGGTCGATAAGGACACTGGAGAGCTTGTCCGCGTCACCCCCGACGCTGCGACCCTTAATGTCGTCCGTCAGTTCCTCAAGGACACGAACACAAACGTCGCTCCCGGAACCCATAAGGCCACCAACGACCTCGCCGCAAAGCTGCCCTTCTCGGGCGAGCAAGAAGACTACGCAGACCATTCCGTCAACTGACGGCTCACCCGGAGTAAATGACGAAGCAGAACCTCAGGGGCGGGACCACGCTGTCTACGCCCCTCGACCCTATCCGCGCCGACTTCCGGAACTTCCTGTTCCTCGTCTGGCAGCACGTTCTTCCAAACGCTCAGCCCACCAAAGTTCAATATGACCTTGCCGGGTTCCTCCAGCACGGCCCGAAGCGAATGGTCATCGAAGCCTTCCGTGGCGTCGGGAAATCATGGGTCACCTCGGCCTTCGTGTGCTGGCTCCTCTACTGTGACCCTCAGCTAAACATCCTCGTCATCTCAGCGTCAAAGCAGCGGTCCGACGACTTCTCGACCTTTACCATGCGGTTGATCTTCGAGATGGAATTGTTGGCTCATCTGAGGCCGACAGGCGACCAGCGCATGTCGAAGGTATCTTTCGACGTCGCGCCCGCCCGTGCCTCTCACGCGCCCTCGGTGAAGTCCCTAGGCATCACTTCGCAGATTGCCGGCTCCCGTGCTGACGTCCTGATCGCGGACGACGTTGAGGTCTTGAACAACTCCGACACTCAGTTGAAGCGCGACCAGCTATCCGAGCGGATCAAGGAGTTCGATGCCGTTCTGAAACCAGGTGGTCGGATCATCTACCTTGGCACTCCGCAGAGCGAGCAGTCGATCTACAATCTCTTGCCCGAGCGTGGCTATGTCGTCCGCATCTGGCCGGCGCGCTATCCGGACGCCGAGCGCCGAGCCAAGTACGGCTCCAAGCTCGCCCCGTTAATCGGCAAGGAGATGGACGAGGCGGCCGAACGGGGCAGGGACATCACTGCACTTTCGACCGACCCTGAGCGCTTCTCGGACGAGGACCTGGACGAGCGCGAGCTATCCTATGGCCGGTCCGGTTTCGCCCTTCAGTTCATGCTCGATACCAGCCTCTCGGATGGCGACAAGTACCCCCTGAAGCTCTCCGACCTGATCGTCATGGGGCTGGATGGGGCCATGGCTCCGAGCAAGGTGGTGTGGGGTTCGGGCCCCGATGCGATCATTGAAGGGCTACCCGCAGTGGGCCTTCCGGGTGACCGTTACCACCGCCCGATATTCTTCGATAAGGACTTCCTCCCTTACGAAGGCTCGATCATGTTCGTGGACCCCTCAGGACGCGGCAAGGACGAGACTGCATGGGCTGTCGTTAAGATGCTCCACGGCACCCTCTATCTGGCCCATGTAGGGGCTTCGAGGGGGAAGGGGTATGAGCAGGAGGTGCTAGATCAGATACTCGTCACGGCCAAAGCTCAGGGCGTCAGCTTGATCCTTGTGGAGCCCAACTTCGGTGACGGTATGTTCGCTCAGCTCCTCCGGGCTCGGTGTCAGGTGAAGTACCCTGTGACGATCGAGGACGCGAGGTGGTCGAAGAGCCAAAAGGAGGCTCGGATCATCGACACGCTTGAGCCAATCATGAACCAGCACCGCCTTGTCGTCTGCCAGTCGGTTGTCCAGAAGGACTACGACAGCACCGCGAGCTACACCCCTGAGGACCAGCGCAACATGCGCCTGTTCCATCAGATGACCCGCATCACTCGGGCTAGGGGCGCTCTCGCGCATGATGACCGTCTCGACGCTGTTGCCGGTGCTGTGTCCTACTGGATCGAGTTCATGGCTCGTAATGCCGACAAGGCCGACACTGAGCGGAAGCAAGACCTCCTCGACATGGAGCTTGTCCGGTTCATGGAGAACGCCCTCGGGTCTACCTACTCGGTATCCCCTCGGTGGTTCTGACCCTAAGGGAATTACCCACCCCACTAGGAAGGTCCCCCTAGGTTATCCCTTAAGTTACACCTTAAGGTCCACCTGAGAGGAAACTGAAAGTACCTTAAGGTTCCCTCCTCGGTCACCCTACCGTTCTCCTAGGGGTGACTGAGGGGCAAAGGGGAATAGGACATCAGTCCATCCCCTTCCTCAGGCGTCGTGCAACGAGCCCAATGCGGTTCCGTCGTTCTCTTGCTTATCCCACTTGTCTATCAGCCGCTCGCCCCGGTCGCGGTTGACTGCCAAGAACCCCGAAACGAAAAATGCTGCAGCCGTAGTCATCAGCAAAGGTCCCGGTAGAAACGACCAGAACCACCAAGACTGGAAACCCTTGTGAATGGCGACGTTGATCAGCGTCGAATATGTGTCGATCAGGCCGCCGATGCAGAGGAACAGGCCTCCGATCTTGAACATTGGGTTGATCCGCACAGTACGACGGTGCAAGTGCTTGTCTCCGCCCTTAAGCACTCCCTTAAGTTCGAAGCAATCGCTGCCGCCGTCATGGAGGCCCTCCCACCTGAAGCCTTCACCCGGGTTCAGAAACTCGAACTCGATGATCTGCATAGCGCCTGTGCGCTCGCCCAACTTGACGTTGCTGACCGGGTGAGACACGTGTGTGATCTTCGTAGAGATCAGATTTACGGCGCTCCTAGCCTCAACACGCAGTGGGTCAAGCGACGCAAAGGAAGAGTTGTCGAGTACCGAGGTTCCATCGTTCCACACGGTCACCACGGACCTCACAAGCGCGGACACGTGTGGAAGGCGTTCCTCCTTTACATGGTAGCTGATGCTAGTTGCCCGGACTACGCTCCAATATAATTTCGAGGTGCCGAATAGGAACAAAGAGATCGCTAATGGTACGGCTATGGATAACCACCAAGACGCGTCAAAGGCGCTAACGTCCACTTCGGCCTCCGGTACTAAGCACTTCTACGGTTACATGATTGACTTGATGTTACCCATCTTCGGCTCGATCAAGTGGCTGCTTTAATGCCAGCCTATTACCACTTATCAGGTCAATCAAACCCTGGCTCTTCAGCCCGAACAGTGCATCCACAAGCTCATCCTGGGTGTAACCCCTGGGTACAAGCGGGACGCCTACATCGTACAGGCTCAGCGGCTTCTCTGGCGTCACCTTCAGGTCCCTCAGAAGGTCCATGATGGCGGCCTTAACGGTTTCATGGCGATCCATGAGTGGGATGTAGGGGAGGGCCGGAATGTTTGGTAGAAAAATGTGAGACCCCAATCTGATAAACGGAACTGCGCAAGCCCCCCGTGCCCCCTCTCGATCGCCCTGCGGTGGCCGTGAAAGGTCCAGTCGGTCACGCTTTGCGTCACGAGATTGCGGATTGCTTAGAGAAATCAACATGACAGGGGAGATTTAAGGTCTGCCAAGGTGACATAGGGGGGCGGCTAGGGGGCACGATGGCGGCTCTCGGTGGTCATCTGTCGAAATGTTGGGACGTGTGCTTGCATATCGGTGTGATGCTTGCCGGTCCCTCGCGCACGTGCCATTACCGGCCGAGATCAACCTCAGGTCACCTCAATGCGCCTTCTCGTGTCCCTTCTCGTCTTCCTCGTGGTGGCCGTCGTGGTTCGCTTCGGGCTCATGCTGGCGGTGATCCGCCTAGGTGACCCTCGTGGGCAGTTCTACGCCTCAACAGGTTATCAGGTGGTGGCCCTCGTGGTGTCGGTCGGGCTGGCCTATTGGGCCGCTAGATCGACACATAAGCGGCTGTCGAGAGCCTAGGCTGAAGAAATATCCCTTTAGAATCAATTGATTAAGAGAATTATCGATCTTTTTTGAAAATAACCATTGCACTAGCGAATTGATTTGGTTACCTTCCAATCATCGAAACGGACACGGCCTGAGGGCTTCAACGGATCGAGACGAGACGAAAGGGCGACAGCCTAGCCACCTCGGGTTCTTTGACAATCGAATATGGACCGACCTAGAGAGCAAGACCACAAGGTGTTGCTTAAGTAGCTTCCACCGCGACGGTGGCTAGGTTGGGAGGGACAAGCAAACCGTGTCCCTAGCAGGTATCCTGCGACAACAAACAACGGGTGCATGTGACGCTATAGGCGCGTCCTTATCGCTTCGCTAGTGCAACGATCGGACCGCCTTAAGCTGACCACTGAGGGCACTACATGGCGCCTTGAGTGGTCCGCTTGCTGGTCGTGCTGAACGACCGAACGGCCTCACGGCCTGACAAACCACCGCCCGGACCCGGAAGGGGCGACGAGACAGCTTCTCAGACTGTTGGGAGATTGAGCCATGGTGACATGGACGGTCACCCTTCGCTGGAAAAAGAAAGGGGCCACGGTGCTGCTAACCGTGACCCTGATCTTCACCCTCTAGCAAGGGGCTCTCGGGGCTTACGCCTCGGGAGTTCCAGCAGTCTAGCTTAACCCTCATTCCACCTCAAGAGGCCACGCGATGACCACCGCAATCACCACTGAGAACGGAGCCCGGATGGCGGGTTACACGAAGGGCTTCATTGCTGAGAGCCTCCACCACTCGGTCCACATTCTGGTCCAGCCGGACACGGACCTGGACGACAGCTTCAAGGCCTACGACGCCGACAACTGCGAGATGATCCGGATCAACGGCTGGAACTGGTCTTTTGAGAGGTGCGAGTGATGTATTTTACCTTGCAACGCATCCGCTTGAACTCGGGCGGCTATGATCGCAGCGGCACCTATTGGGGCCACGGGCGGCCGCTCTACAGGTTTGAAGCTGTGAATGATCCCGACCTGTCCGGCACCTGCCGAGCCGCAGACCGCGAAGCCGCCAAGAGACACGTTTGGGAGAAGGTAGAGCGCCGCGCTCAGTTCTTCCGTTGATCTGATCGCTTCGCAAGCGAACTGATCTCCCAAGGTCGCCCTACCACCCCCGCGAATGACCTTCCTTGACCTCCTCGGGACCGCCTGAGGGGGCATGGGAAAGCCATTTCCAGAACAACCAGCCTCATGAGGTTTCCCATGCGTTTCTACGCCGCGTGTCTCGCCAGCTATAACAACGGTGTCCTTCACGGTGCCTGGATCGATGCCAGCACTGACACCGACGAAATGCAGGAAGCAATCAACACGATACTTCGTGCCAGCCGCTTCCCGAACGTCGTGGTCTCTCACCCTGAAACCGGCGAGCGGGTGCCGAGCGCTGAGGAATGGGCCGTCCACGATTACGAGGGCTTTCCGTCTAGCTTCGGTGAATATCCAGGGCTGGCGAAGATTGCTGAATGGGTGGAACTGGTCGAGGAACACGACAGCATAGACGCTGACGACCTCGCGGCGATCGTCTCCAACTTCGGCACGATCGATTACGCGGCCACTGAGTTGCGGGACAACTTCGTGGGCATCTTCGACACCCTCCGCGACTACACGGACGAGGCCGCAGACGAGATACTGGAGGCCTATAAAGTCTCCGAGAGCATCCATAACTACTTCGACTACGAGGCTTTCGCTCACGACCGCAGCCTTGAGATGACCACCTTCCGCGTCCCCTCGGGGATCGCCGTCTTCCATCCATAAGGGGGCGGCCATGCGTGACCTCCTCCAAGACGTCGCCGGCTTTGCCGCGATCGCCACCTTTATTGCGGCCCTGTCGCTCCTCTCGATAGCCGCCGCTTAAAGACCTCCAAGGATCACCCCTGATGAACAAGGGATACGACCTCGCGAAGACGCAGTTCCTCGCGACCACCAACGCATTCACCGGCCGCGTCTACCCGACCAAAGCCTATCGTCGCAAACGTGCATCCATGATGTTCGACCGCGATGGCCGCCCGATGCGCCTCATGACCTGGGACGAGTGGCTGAAGTTCAAGTCCGATTGGCCTAAGGAGGTCGAGGAGGACGGGCTCACTCTCAAGACGGTCTGGACCTTGGAGGAGATCAAGCCGTGATGGTCCAAATCTCCGAAGAGTTCTTCACCCGCAAGGAGGCGCTTCAGTTCCTCCGCGACACCCTCAAGAAATTCAAACAGTCCGTCCACGGGACCACTCTGAGCCTCCGCCGAGCGCGGGACTTCCAGGGGTGGGAAGTGTGCGGCCACCGCTTCGCCTAAGGAGGGCGATCGAAAATGAACACGACCAATGCCGCACCGAAGCGGTTCTCTTCTACTGACCGCCCCCGGATTGGCGACAAGGTGATGATCGGTACCCACTGGCGCACCTCGAAGCCGCTTGGGCCGTACATGGTGGAGGACGTCAAAGACGATGCCGGCGTGTACCTGATCCTCTCCGGGCGAGGGCGCTGGCACCTACACGAGAGCGTCGAGGAGAGTGGTTGCACCCTCGTGGAAGCCGCCCCGGCCGCCCCCCAGGAACCCGCCAAGCCCATGACGAAAGCCGTCCTGGACCTCCTCAAGGTCAAGGGATCGCTGACCTCGATCGAGGCCCAAGGCGTCTTGCGGTGCCGAGCGCTGCCAAAGCGCATCTCGGAACTGAAGGACCTCGGCTGGAAGATCATCACCGAACTGAAGAACGACACGACCGGCCAGCGATACGCTCGCTACCACCTGGAGATCAAAGCGGCCTAATCACGGCTCCTCCAGAGCAGACGTAAGGTCTGCTTCCCGACTGCCACCCAACGACGAACGAACCTAGGCCCTGGACCAACCTCCGGGGCTTTTGCTTTGCACGGAGGAGAAAGTGCCGCCAGTTGAAGAGATGACACCTGAGGAGAAGAGCCGCCGCGCTCGTCTCGCTCAGGCCGTGCTAGACATCCACCGAGCGTTGCTTCGTTATGATGACAGCGTGTCGCTGACAGTGACGGCCCTGGC
The DNA here is from genome assembly GCA_900469345.1 of Hyphomicrobiales bacterium. Lineage (GTDB taxonomy): Bacteria > Pseudomonadota > Alphaproteobacteria > Rhizobiales > Rhizobiaceae > Neorhizobium. Next base: position 48,902 of record UBWZ01000012.1, read on the forward strand.
GGTTGCCTTCGGGTCGTACACGAACAAGCTCATGGACATTTCGGGCCTAGCCGGCATTACCGGGCTCCCTAGGCAGACAGTTTCCCGCCACCTAAGGACACTTGAGGAGGCGGGGTTCGTACAACTTGAGCGAAAAACACGTTGGGTCCGAGCGATAAAAGCTCAGAAAAATAATCCCGCTCTTTCAACGCTGTATCGAGAGATCGAGACCATCTTCTCTCGTATGGGTTGAGATGCGCTCAAAATGGGCACAAATCTTCTTGAACAATTCCTGAAATACAACCAGAAACGAGCCGGCGCGTCAAACACGCAGCGGCCACTAATCGACATATGAGTATATTCCTATCTTGACACGCGGGTGGCGCGAAAGGGGGAGCGCTATGTTCCAATAGTTAGGATGATAATCCTATAATAGGAATAATTGTGAGAGCGAACGAGTAGTGGATAGGAGCTATTTCCTAGTTGATGCGCTCAATCGTTAATGGTAGCTGTGTAACTACCCGAGAACGGGTAGGGAACAAACGTTAGCTGTAGGGCCTATCGAAAGGGAATTGGGAATGAAGGAATTAAACAACGGAGAGGTCATCCTGCAATTGGAAAGGGTGGCCTCGGCGGTTAGCTCAGCACTATTCGCCATCATCGCAAAGTCGGCCGAAGCGGATACCCGAAAGGCCCTGTGGGTCATTAGCCGTGAGGCCGCAGCTTTGAGCGTTCTGCTTGATCCCCCGGAACTCAGCGGAAAGTTCGTGGAAGCTACCGATCCCTATTCCTCCCCCGATGTTCCGGAAGGGTACCAGACTGTGCTTGGGTATATGCACGAGGTAAACCCCGATATCTTTGAGATTGCGGACGGTCGTACAGCATGGGCCAAGGACGAGGCCTGGATTGAGAAGACGGCACAGGCGCGGAACCTTCCGGTCGCTCAGGTGGAAGCTTGTGGCTTCCTGAAGGGGCACGGTGTCGCCATCAGCAAAGCATACCCTCGGAGCCTTATCCGGGAGCGTTTGTACTAAATCGGAGATTTGCACTGTCAAGGCATTGCAAATCCGTTGCGCTTGCGGGATTAATTCGCTCGCGAAGCAGTCCCGTAACGTCTAGGAGGCACCATGACGGTCACCGAGTTAATGTCAGAAGAGCAACGGCGAGCGATGCGGTACCTCTCCGCGATTGAGTTCGTGCGGAAAGAAAAGGCAGACATGCCGGTTTACATGCTCGCCATTCTGATCCTGACGAAGAAGACGCCTGGGATTGCCCTTAAGGACATGGAGGCGGCCCTCGGAATGACCGCATCGGCAGTTGTCCGCAACGTCCAGAACCTCAGCGTTGAGGGCTACATCAAGCCGAACAAAGAGCGCACCGAAGGCCTCGGCTTAGTCGAGACCTACAACGACCCGATCGACACTCGCGTGAAGCGCGCGAAGCTGACCAAGCGCGGCGAGATCGTATTCCGCGAGTTTGACCGCATCTTGAAAGGAAGCTGACAATGGCAGTTCGCCAAAGAGGGAAGGGGTGGCAAGTTGACGTCACTCTCCAGGGCCACGGTAGGCTGCGCCCGTTCTTCGACAGCAAAGAGCAAGCCGATGCGTGGGAGCAGGATGCTCGACACGCCGTAAAGATGGGCCGCCCGTTGCCCCCCACGGACACAAACATTGTGCGTGGCGGTGGTCGGATCGAGACCCTGGCTCAGTTGCTTCCCTCTGTCGTGATGGATTGGGAGACCGAAGGCTGCTCCTCGTCTGAGAAGCTGAAACGGAACGTCGAGTTCTTCCTCGACTGGTTCGGCGGAAACCGTCACCCTTCGGAAGTGACCGAGGAGGCGATCGACCTTTACATTGTTCACCTCAGGACCGAGATCGGCAACTCCGGGGCTACCGTGAACCGCAAGGTCTCGGCCCTTCGCCAGTTGCTCAAGAAGGCCAAGCGCTACAAGCTCCTTACGGTGCTGCCCGACGCCAAGCGCTTCAGTGAGAACAAGGGTTCTCTGAACTGGTTGAACTTCGGGGAAGAGACCCCGATCCTCGCACGGCTTCAGCACCTGGGGCAGGACGCTCACTATGACCTCATTTGTTTCCTGATCGACACCGGCTGCCGCATCACCGAGGCGCTGACGGTCGAGTGGAAGACGATCAGGTCGAACTCAGTCACCTTCGAGAACCGGAAGAACGGCCAGTTCGGGTCGGTGCCCCTGACGAAGCGCGCAATCGCTGCGCTGGAACGTCGGCGGCAATGGACGAACGGCGATGGTCCGTTCACGGACATCAATTATGACGGCGCTCGGCACGTCCTGCGCGGCGTCTACGATCATCTCGGCGGCGAGTATTCGAAGATCACTCAGCCGTTCCATATTTACCGCCATTCGTGTGCGAGCCGTCTCGCCGTAAAGGGCATTAACGCGAAGCGCATCATGGAGTGGATGGACCATTCGTCGCTTATCGTGACGCAGCGCTATATGAAGCTTTCTGTGTCCGATCTGGACGAGGCGAGGGATGCCCTAGAGCCGGACCTCCCCGTGAAGAAGCTCGCGATCATCTGACTGGGATTATTCTTCGACCTCAGCAGGCGGAGCGCCGCCATCGGCGTCGAGTTTGGAAGAGCGTTTGGCGTTTCGCTGAACCTCTCGCTTGTCGCCCAGGAGAGCGATCAAGGCACTAGTGGTCTCTGTCTTTTTGGCGCGCGCGATGTACCATTCCTTGAACAGCGTCTCAATCAGTGCGAGGAGTAGTTTTGCCTCCTTTGGGGTGATTTCGATTATCTCAGAGACGTTGTTGTCCATGTGAGCACCGATGTCTCCGACGCCTCGTACGGCCTGTATCGCATCCCAAAGATCGACGTCGATCTTATCCCGCACGAATGAAAGTTCTGCCCCAAGGTTGCCACGCTTATTGGACGGAATGTCGAAGTAATCTCGAACGATGCCTTGCAGGCATCTTCTTGCCATTGCCGCAGACGCACGACCGCTCAAGTCAGAAATGAGGACAGCCTCGCGGTAGGTGATCGCGATCTCCTCAGGTATATAACTAGGCAGAGCCATTGTCTTAGCGAGCGGAAGGATCTGCCCCTCCAGTTCTACGTGCTCGGAGCGAAGTGTCGATCGGCCGCCGGCGCTAGAAAAAGGTCCGAAATGGTAATCCACAGTCAGCTCGCCACAATCCTCATTAGAGCAAGCTATCGACTGAATTCGAAGCGCAACGTTTGTGCGTACGGACTTCGGATTCAGCGCTACCGTGCTCGAATTGATGTTGTCCGAACTCAAGACCGTATGTGTCTGGCAATAAGGACATTGCCACCTGTTGCCGTAGCTATAGAACGTCACGCTCCCTCCAGTTGGTGCGGACGACGGGACTTGAACCCGTAAGCCCGAGGGCGGCAAATTTTAAGTCTGCTGCGTATACCAATTTCGCCACGTCCGCGCCGGCAAAGGCTTTGCCAGATCGCCCCGCCACGGTCAACCAAAGTTGTGACCGAGGCCGTGACCGAGCGCGTGACTTGCGTCACGAACCGATTGCCTGTAGGGCTCCAAGCCCTAGCAAATGCGGGCGACGGAAGCGGTTTTAAGTAACCTGAAACGACTTAAAATCCCTCGACTTCGGTCATACGGGTTCGATCCCCGTCGTCCGCACCACGTCATCACGGCAGCCACGATGCCTTAAAGTTTCAATGGAAGACGAATGTGACAACCGACGCCGTGAACCAGGCCAAGCAGGCGATGCGGGAAATATTTCCCGAAACGCCGTTGCAGCTGAACGAGCATCTGAGCCGACGCTATGGCGCGCAGATCTGGCTGAAGCGCGAGGACCTGTCGCCGGTGCGCTCCTACAAGATCCGCGGTGCCTTCAACTTCTTCCGCAAGGAGGTCGCGGCCGGAAGGACGGACAAGACGTTCGTCTGCGCATCGGCCGGCAACCACGCCCAGGGCTTTGCTTTCGTGTGCCGGCACTTCGAGGTGCAGGGCGTCGTCTTCATGCCGGTGACGACGCCGCAGCAGAAGATCGACAAGACCCGCATGTTCGGCGGTCCGTTCATCACCATTCGTCTCGTCGGCGACATCTTTGACCAGTGCTACGCCGCGGCCCGGACCTATGTGGACGAGATCGACGGCCTCCTGGTGCCGCCCTTCGACCACCTCGACATCATCGAGGGCCAGGCGACCGTCGCAGCCGAAATGGTCGAGCAACTGCCGGAAGGCACGATACCGGATCTCCTGATCCTGCCGGTCGGCGGCGGCGGCCTCGCTTCGGGCATGACGGGCTATCTGAAAGACACCGTCGCCCCTTCCTCCTTCATCTTTGCCGAGCCCGTCGGAGCGCCCAGCCTCCGCCTCAGCCTCGAAAAGGGAGAAGCGGTGACCCTGTCGAAGGTCGATAACTTCGTCGATGGCGCGGCTGTTGCCCGTATTGGCGAGCTCAACTTCGAGGCGCTGCGCAAATTCTCTCCGGAGCAGGTGCAACTGGTTCCGGAAAACGCGATCTGCGTCACGATCGGTGAGATGCTCAACCTCGAAGGCGTTGTGCTGGAGCCTGCAGGGGCACTGTCGATCACGGTGCTGGACATGATCGAGCCGGAACGGTTGCAGGGAAAGACCGTGGTCTGTGTCGTCTCCGGCGGCAATTTCGACTTCGAGCGCCTGCCCGACGTCAAGGAGCGCGCCATGCGCTATTCCGGCCAGAAGAAGTACTTCATTCTGCGCCTGGCGCAGCGGCCCGGCGCTTTGCGGGACTTCCTCAATCTGCTCGGCCCCAATGATGATATTGCGAGGTTCGAATATCTGAAGAAGTCGGCCCGCAATTTCGGTTCGATCCTGATCGGCATCGAGACGGCCAGCCCGGAAAACTTCGCCGAACTGCTGCAGCGTTTCGATGCCGCCGGACTGGGCTACCAGGACATCACCGAAAACGAGATCCTCGCCAACCTCATCATTTAGGGATGCGAGCCGTTTCACATCGCGCTCGCTGCTTCCGGCGCGGGGGAAGATATGCTAGGCAACGCGCATGGCTTCCTTTCTGTCGAATCTTTTCTCCATGTTCTCCGGCGGCGACAAGACCGCTGCACCGGCCGCCAAGGTCGAGCCGCGCCCCTATGGCGACTGCCGGATCTATCCCGAACCGATGCGCGAGGGAAACCAGTTCCGGCTCGCTGGGCGCATCGAAAAAGACGTCAATGGTGAGGTTCTCACCCGCACCTTCGTGCGCGCCGACATGTTCACCAGCCATGACGATGCGGCGGAATACGCGGTGCGCAAGGCGCAGCAGATCATCGACCAGAACGGCACGAGCCTGTTTGCCGACGGCGAGAAGACCCGCACGGCCTGAAGCGCCCACCACAAAACTGATAGTGTGTCATCACTCAAAATTAAGTGATTAGACCCTAGGTGAAAGCCGCTCTGTAAGGCTTTCGGTGGTCTGATTGATACGTGCTCGCCATCTTTACCTTTCGTTTCAGGCCTTCGTCGTGCTGTCGACCATCCTGTGGCCGCGCGTGGCGGCGGCGCAGGGCGTAGAAGTTCCGTCGTCCCGGCTGGACGAAACCTGGCTTGTCGCCGCGGCCGGCTTCACCCTTCTGATCCAGCTCGGGTTCCTGCTGCGGGAAACTGGCCTCACTCCCTCTGCAAACCCTGTCTTTTCGGTAAAGAAGAGCCTTTTCGGCTTGGGTCTCGGCGTGCTTCCCCTTGCAGCCCTGGGCCTGGTGGTCTCACTTGCTCGGTTCGGCACCGCTTTCCATGGCTGGCCGGCAGATACCTTTCTGCTCGATCGCAGGGGGACCTGGCCGCTGGCCGCCATCGTCTTCCAGGCAATGTACTGCGCCACGGCAACAACGATCGTGGCGGCGGCGGTTGCCGACCGGATGAGGCTGTCGGTCTTTGTGATCGGCTCCCTTGCCGTGGCTGGCCTGATCTCTCCGGCCTTTGCCCATTGGGCCTGGGCGACGCCGTTGTTTCCAGGGTCGCTGGCTTTCCTCGAGCGCATCGGGTTTCTGGATTTCGGCGGCGCAACCGTTATTCACGCGACGGGCGGATGGATCGCCCTGGCCGCCAGCCTGGTGATCGCCCGGCGCATTCAGAGTGCCAAGGTCGCCGGACCGGCAATCGGGATCGGTGGCCGGAGCCCGGCGCTCTTCGTCACAGGCAGCCTCCTGCTTTTCATCGGCTGGACGGGCTTTGGCAGCGGAGCCGGCCTTCACGCATCCGGTGTCGTCGTGCCGATGATCCTGAAGGCTGTCATGGCGGGTGGCACGGGTGCCTGCCTCGGCTGGGCGATCGCCTTTTTCATCGACCGAAGAGAGATGTTGCGCCAGAGCCTGACCGGCGTGCTGGGAGGCATGGTCGCCGCCACCGCCGGTGGAAATGCGCTCGATTTTGACGGTGCCCTGATGATCGGTGCGGTTGGCGGTGCCGTCGCATGTCTGGCAAACGCTGTCGTCGAAAGAAGGCTGAAGATCGACGATGCGGTCGGAGCCGTCGGGATCCATGCCGGTGCGGGCGTTGCGGGTACGCTTTGCCTTCCACTGCTCGTGCCGGTCGAATTGCTGCCTGCCGGGAACCGCCTGATGCAGATTTACATCCAGGCCGTCGGCGTGGGCGTCAATTTCTATTGGTCGTTTGGATGCGGCTACCTCCTCTTTTCGCTTCTCAACTGGCTTACGGTTCGTCGTGGCAGGGCGCAGGGCGAAGACGCCGTCCGCGAACATCCGGACCGGACGCCGTCGTACGGCAGCGGACAAGACCTGCAGACCAGCGCGACAGGCGCTGCGCATGCGAGACGGATGGATGATGCCACGGCACGGCTCACCTACCTTCTCACGAGACTGGTGGAAGAGGTCGAGCAGGAGCGCCGCGGCGCCAGCGAGCTTGGCGACTTCCACCGCGACCGGGAGGCGGCGGAACGCGTGACCGCCCTGGCGAGCGCGACGTTCGAGGCCATCGTGATGCATCGCGACGGTCGGGTGATCGACGCGAACGAGCAGCTCATTGATCTGGTCGGCATTCCCCGAGCAGAGCTCATCGGACGCTCGATCCACGATTTCCTGGAAGACGGTCGGGATATCCGCATAGTCGACATGATGGTGCTCAACGACGGGCAGGCCTACGAGATTTTCGTGCGTCGTCCGGATGGTGAAACGATCCCGGTTCAGGGCAGGGGGCGCGATATCGTCTACGGTGGAAAGCGGGCGCGGGTGGGCTGTCTCGTCGATCTGCGTGAGCGCAAGCAGGCGGAGGATCATATCCGCTATCTCGCCCAGCACGACGGTCTGACCGGATTGCCCAACCGCGCGCTTTTTTCCGAAACACTGCAGGCGTTCATGTCCGGCCCGAAGGGTCGGCGAGGCTGCGCCATCCTGACGGTCGACCTGGACCGCATCAAGCACATCAACGGGGTCCACGGCCACCAGGCGGGTGATGCGGTTATTCGCGAGGCGGCCAGGCGGCTGGCGCTGTTCGTGGCTATGCCGGGCTGGCTGGGACGACTGGGTGGAGACGCGTTCGCGGTCCTGGTCGAATCCACCGGCGCGGCAGAGCTGGAAAAGCTTGCCCGCAGCATTCTGGAGGCGATCGCCGTCCCCGTCGATATCGGGTTTGGCAACAGCGTCGGCGTCAGCGCCAGCATCGGTGGCGCCGTCTCTCCCGATCATGCGCATGACCCGGATGCATTGGTCGCCTGTGCCGACATCGCGCTTTACCACGCCAAGAACAAAGGGCGGAACTCCTTCCGCATGTTTCAACCCGGCATGACCGATCTGATCGACAAGCGCCGGACACTGGAGGCGGACCTCGACACGGCGCTCGAGCAGCGCGAGTTCGAGCTCTATCTTCAGCCGCGAATCCGGGTGGAGACGGGCCAGATCAACGGCTACGAGGGCCTTTTGCGCTGGCATCACCCCAGCCGAGGCATGATCAGCCCGCTTGATTTCATCCCGGTCGCCGAAGCGTCCGGCAAGATCGTCAAGCTCGGTGCATGGGTTTTGGAAGAGGCCTGCCGCCTGCTGCAGCTCGTCGACGGCCAGATCAGCGTCAACGTCAGCCCGACGCAGTTCCGACAGTCGGATTTCGTTGCCGATCTCGCCGACCTGATGCGCCGGACGGGCGCCGATCCCCGCCGCCTGGAGCTGGAAATAACCGAAAGCGTCTTGATTGACGATCACCAGCGGGCGTTCGAGATCCTGACCGCGCTAAAAGCGCTCGGCGTCCATATCGCATTGGACGACTTCGGCACGGGATACTCGTCGCTGAGCTATCTCAGCCGCTATCCTTTCGACACCATCAAGATCGACCGCAGCTTCGTCAGTGACATAGGCCGCATGCGCAACGCGCAGGTCATCATTCGCTCGATCGTCCAGCTCGGCGCGGGGCTCGGCATGAAGATCGTCGCCGAAGGGATCGAACGCCTGGAGGAAGCACTGTTCCTGGCGCAAGCCGGCTGCGACGAGCTGCAGGGGTACCTTCTCGGACGGCCACAACCGCTCGACCGGCTGGTCCGCAGCATCGATGCGCGGATTGCCGCCAGCCTGCGTGCCGTACCCCGCCGCCGACCGGATGCGCGCGACGAGGTCATCGACGCCGGCCTGTCCCTGCCGGTGGACGGCCATGACGAGGAACGGCCGCAGCACTAGCCGCGGCCGTCTAACTTGTCGGACTGGGTAATCAGGCTGCCAGGGCCAACTGCGCGGTGCGTTCGCGCGCCGCGGCAATCGCCTTGTCGGCAGCTTCAGGGCCGAACGCGGTGCCTTCGACATAGACGACCTCGACATCCGTCATGCCGAGGAAGGCGAGCACTGTCTTCAGGTAGGGAACGGCATGGTTCATCGCGGCGGCGGGGCCTTCCGAATAGATGCCGGCGGCGGCGAGCACTACATAGACCTTCTTGCCGGTGGCAAGTCCCTGCGGGCCTTCCGCCGTGTACCGGAAGGTCATCCCGGCCCGAGCGACGTTGTCGATCCACGACTTCAGCGTCGAGTAGATGTTGAAGTTGATGAGGCCGGTCGCGATGACCACCGTGTCTGCGGCCATCAGTTCTGCCACCAGCTTGTCGGAGTAGGCGGCGGCGACAGCCTCCTCGGCCGAGCGCGCCTCGGCGGGCTTACGGATCGCCGAAGTGGAAACGGTGTCCAGATGCGGGATCGGCTCCAGGCCCAGATCCCGGTGGACGACATCGCTGCCCGGATGCTGCGCGACCAGCTTGTCGACGAATTCCGTGGCGATCTTGCTGGACAGCGATTCGCCGCCGCGCGGGCTCGAGGTGACGAGAAGAATGGACGACATGATCTTGTTCCTTCGCAGATTTCGACGGGCCGCGTGCACCGCATGCCCTTGGGCGATGATTTAGACGTCGACGCCCATCGAAAAAACTGTGATAATATCGAAGAATTCCATCGACGAAATGGATAGACCATGGACGCCAATCCGACGCTCGACCAGCTGCAGGTCTTTCTGGCCGTTGCCGACAGCGGCAGTTTTTCGGCAGCAGCCCGCCTTCTCAACCGCGCTCAGTCGGTTGTGAGCTACACGATCTCCAATCTCGAGGCCCAGCTTGAAGTGGTCCTGTTCGAGCGCAGCGGCTCCCGCCAGCCAAAACTGACGGACGCGGGCAGGGCCATGTTGCCGGATGCCAGGCGAATTGTTTCGGATCTCCAGGTCATGCGGTCGCGGGCAAAAAGCATGCGGCAGGGGCTGGAAGCGGAAGTCTCGCTGGCGATCAGCGTCATGGTTCCCGCCGAAGCGGTGATCCCGGAGCTGAAGAAGTTTCGTGTGGCCTTTCCGAGCGTGTCGCTGAACCTCAATGTCGGCGAACTAGGCATGGTCATGGACATGGTGATGTCAGGCAAGGCCGACATCGGCATCGGCGGCGCCATGGTGCGCCAGGAAGACACGCTGACGGCAGAGAAGATCGGCCATTCCTTCATGGTGCCGGTTGCCGCCCCCGATCATCCGCTGGCCCAGGCCGGACGGCCCCTGACGCTTGCCGATGTCCGCGAGGAGATCCAGCTGGTGGTGACCGATGCCTCGGGCCTGACCAACGGGCGGGATTTCAACGTCCTGTCCTATCGGATCTGGCGGGTCAGCGACATTCCGACGAAACATCAGCTGATCCGGGGCGGCCTCGGCTGGGGCGGACTTCCAGCCTCCATGGTCGCGGACGATATACGCTCCGGCGCATTGAAGGTGCTGAAGCTCGACGCCTACGAGCAGGGCGAGTACCCGCTCTACGCGATGCGACGGGCGTCGAACGCCCTGGGGCCAGCCGGCACCTGGCTGGTGGACGCCTTCCGCGAGCAGCTCTCCAACTGTCCGGGGCCCGGCCAGATGCTGAACAAGTTGAAACTGGGCGCCGAGCCTGTCGGACAGGCGGCGGAGTAGGCCATTGACCGATCCGTCACGCCAGCGATCGCAGGATCACGCACCCGCAGATGATCACGAACAGTCCCGGCAGCAGATGCCGCATCACCTGTCGCGTCTCCTCCGGCAGGTGCGGAAAGCGGCCCTGCAGCGGAAAGCGGCTGCTTTCCATGAAAAGGTCGGTCAGCAGCGTGATGATCAGGTAGAAATAGCCGATCGAGATCATCAGCGCGATCGGCGAGTTGACCGACATGCTGCCCGGAAAGCTCGACTCGAACGTAAAGCCGAGTGCGGCGAGCGCCAGAAGCGCCGAGTAGGTTATGCTGGGCCTGTCGCTGACGGCACCCCACAGGATGAAGAGCGAGACGGACAGCACCGCCACGAACGGCACGAAAATGCGCAACACATAGCGGGGCCAGTTGCGCGACATGTCGATCTCGACGCTCAGTCGGGAGAACGGCCGTGCGTTCCAGCCGTAAAAGCTCTCGTTGCGAAAGGTCAGCGACTGCGCCGTCCAGTCGGAGATGGTCAGGCGGTCCGCATAGCTCGAGACGGCCCGGTCGCTGTCGTTGACGACGAACACCAGGTCGTCCGACGGATGGTATTGCGACACGAAGGAGAACGAGACCCGCTGGGTGTCGAACGGAAAGGCCGAAAGGTCCGTCCTGAAGCGGAAGTCGCCGGCAATCTGCTCGATCAGCTGAACCCGCCCGTCCGAATAGATCGAGATGCTGGATGCCGATGAGCGCGCTTCACCGATCTGGCCTTCAGTGATCAAGGCTGGCGTCCAGATCTCACCGATCCTCGCCTTGGCATCCTCGCCCGCATAATCCAGCCGCTGACGGCCGGCCTTGACCGCATCGAAACGGAGGGTCGGGTCCTGCCATGCCTGCCGGATCTCGATGATCGCCGAGACTTCCCCGCTCGTCTCCTGGATCTTGGTCACGTCGAGCAGCCGGAACGAGACATGCGCCCGCAGCGGCCGGCTGATCTCTTCAGGCAGGGCGTGAGACGCTTTCTCGGCGCGAGCGGGAGCGGCGAACGCAAAACCCAGCCCGATCAGCAACGCCAGCAGCCTTGCGGTCCGAGCGTGCCTCATGGCCGCTTCTCCAATCTTGCGGCCGCCGCCTTGCGGCGCAGCCAGTCGGCGAGCGCCTCCCGGACGACGCGATATTCTGCAATTCCGCCGGTCGGCACGTCCGACGCATCGCCGGTCCGTATCGCTTCGGCAAGCGCCAGAAGCGGTCGCACGACAGCGGCCCGCACCGAGACCACCACGAATGCGAGCACGATCAGCAGTCCGCCCAGCGAGATCGCGCCGACAGTAACGATGCTCTGGTTGAGGTGACGCTCGAGCGGCGTCATGTCGGACATCACCACGGTAACCCCGATGACGTTGCCGCTGTAGTCGATGAGCGGGCTCGTCAGCGTGCCGAGCGCACGCCCGTTGATTTCGGCCGTGTCCGTGTAGGCGGCGCGGGTGAGGTGGATCAGGCCCGTCGCGTCGAGCGCCGTAAAGAGACCGTTGTCGGTCGTAGCATCGATTGCCAGGGCACTCGGGCGGGAAGCGGGCGCATTCGCCTTGCTGACTGCCGGATCCAGAAACAGGGCGAAGTCGGCGCCGCTGAGCGACTTCGAGAGTTCGGTGAGTGACTTGATGCTGACGCCGACCTCCACCGTGCCCACCAGAACGTCGCCATCGAGAATGGGCGCCACGGCCCGCAGGCTCAGCCCCCGTATGCCGAGCTCGAGGCCTTTCTGAAGCCGCCGGTCGTGGTTGGCCGCAACGACCATGGGGCGGAAGGTCGAGAGGTCCTGGCCAAAATTCTCCGGCTCCCAGACCCGCAGGAAGGATTTCATCGCCACATCGTGGAAGTGCAGCACGTCCACGTCGCCAGTCGCTGCCAGGCGGTCGAACACCGGCTTCATATAGGCCTGCAACGCCGCGCGATCGCCCACCTTCATCAGGGTCCTGACCTTGCCGTCGGCCGCGATCGCCTCCGCATGGCTTGCCGAGAATGTCGCCGCCTGCTGCAAGGCAGACGACAGAACGACCCCGGTTTTGCCGATTTCGCGAAGCTTGGCTTCCTCCAGCAGGCGCTGCTCGTCCGACAGCACCAGCCATCCACAAAGCACGAGGACGGATCCCACCAGAAGAGCGGTGATGACAGCAAGATTTCGGCTGAGACTCATGGGTCGCCCGTTGCGCTTGTATTTCGGAGAGATCGGAAAGAAGTGGAGCTTCAATTCCTTATACTGAGTCGACAGGCGCCTGTATGAGACTGGAAGATTGGGCGAAAGCAATATCCACAGCAAAACGGCGCTTAAACCGTGCTGTGATTGCATGTTGTGAGCGGGACGCGAGAATTGTGCACGAGATCGCCGCTCGTGTGTTTTTTAAGGAGGGTCACTGCTCCTGGTTTTACCGGTCGCTATTGGACGGTCTCGGAATCGATGCTGTTGCCGACAGTCCCGACGGCTGCAGCCAAGGCGTCTGACAGAGGGCGGCTTCCCACCAAAATTGAAGGTCGACGGCCCGGCCGCTTGGGGCCGGGTTCGGAGCCATCTCTCGCTTATCCGGCGGCCCTAGAGCACCAGCCGGAACTTGGCAAAGCCGTTCTCGCCATCTCCGGCGTCTTCAATTTTCGCACCCTTGACGTCGCCCGCATAATGGCGCGCCTTTGGCCCGGATTCGAACACTGCGGTGGTGCCGGGCAGGGGCTTGAACGACCAGTTGCCGTCGGCGGACGGGTTTATGGTGCCTTGTGCCATGATGTAGCGCACGACCACGTCGCGGTTGGTGTCCGGTGCCACGAAAATAACTTTGTCGGCGGCGATCTCCGGAAACTTGCCGCCGCCGCCGGCCCGGTAGTTGTTGGTCACCACCACGAACTTCTGGGCAGGATCGATCGGCTTGCCGTCGAACTGCAGGTCGACGATCCGGTGCGCGTCGGCGTTGAGCAGCTTGCCGTCCTTGTCGAATCGTACCGGTTGCGACAGGTCGATCTGGTAGGTTACGCCGTCGATGACGTCGTAATTATAGGACGGGAAGCCCGCATTGAGGAGCGGTGCATCCTTGGCGCCCGGCGCGATCTGGTTGAACATGCCGGCCGACATTTCCAGCCAGTTTTTCACCTGCTCGGCAGTGATCAGCACCGCCTGCACCGTGTTGGGATAGAGATATAGGTCGGCAACATTCTTGATGGCGATATCGCCCACCGGAACATCGGTAAAATAGTCCGCGCCGCCGCGCCCGCCGGCCTTGAAGGGGGCCGCCGCCGAAAGCACGGGATAGTTTTCGTACGACCCGTCCTTCAGCATCTGCTTGATGTACCAGGTCTGCGCATTGGACACGATCTGCACCGACGGATCGTCCGCCACCAGCGCAAAATAGGAATAGAGCGGCGCCGCGGTCTTTCCGACCGGCCGGCGGACATAGGCGAGCGTCGCCTCGTGCTCGGCCTTGACCGCGGCAATTACCTCCGGCTTGTCCTTGACGTCGGCGACCACCTTCTTGTTGTCGTCGCGGTGATAGATCGGCCGCGCCTCCGAGGTGGAATCGACGATCTTCCAGCCCGTGCCGTCTTTCTCCAGCAGCAGGTCGATCAGCCCCATGTGCGAGCCCCAGAACCCGGCCATCACCGCGGGCTTGCCCATCAGCCTACCTGTCTTGGCGTCGGCCCCGGCAATGCCGTCGAAATCCTTCGGGCCTGGGAAGACCAGATGCTGGTGACCGGTGAAGATCGCATCGATGCCGTCGACGGCGGCAAGGTAGAGCGACGCGTTTTCCATGCGGTCGCTCAGTCCGCTGCCATCGATCCCGGAATGCGACAGCGCGATCACGATATCCGCGCCTTCCTCCTTCATCGCCGGAACCCAGGCCTTTGCGGCATCGACGATATCGCGCGTTTGGGCCTTTCCCTCGAGGTTCTTTGAATCCCACGTCATGATCTGCGGCGGGACGAAGCCGATAAAGCCGACCTTGACCGTGCTGGTCGCACCGGAGCCGTCACGAACTTGCTTGTCCAGGATGACGTAGGGCTTGAAGAACAGCTCATCCGCTTTGGGATCAGTTGCCAGCATGCCCTTGGTAAGATTCCCGCAAACGTGCGGGAAGTTGGAGCCTGCGAGCACCTTCATCATGAAGTCCAGGCCGTAGTTGAACTCATGGTTCCCCAGCGTCCCGACGTCATAGCCGAGTACGTTCATCGCCTGGATGACGGGGTGCCTGTCGCCCTCCTTCATGCCGCGCTCATAGGCGATATAGTCGCCGAGCGGGTTGCCCTGCAGAAAATCACCATTGTCGATCAGCATCGAATTACCCGCCTCGGCGCGGATCTGGTCGATGATCGAGGCGGTGCGGGCAAGCCCCAGCGTGTCGTTCGGCTTGTCGGCGTAGTAGTCGTAAGGGAAAACGTGAACGTGGATGTCCGTCGTTTCCATGATGCGCAGATGCGCCTGGTTCGTAGCCGCGCGGGCGGCGAACGGATGCAGCATCACGATTGCGGAGGAAGCGGCGATGCCGCCAAGGAGGGAACGGCGGCTGATCGCGTGCGGGGTGGTCGAGAAGGACATGGATGTCTCCCTGGATGTCACTGGCCCGGCAAGTCTAGAAGCAAATCCGGACGCTTGCACCACCTAATGACAGGGGACTTGACGGAGAATGACGGCCCTGCGGTCAGCGCCTGAGGACCGGCTCGACCTCGCGATGGAAGAAGCGGAAGTAGGATGACACCTGCGCCGCTGCATTGGAGTTGGGCTTGAACTCGATGCCAAGCCGGCCGCCATGGGCCCACTTGATGATGCCTTCGAGGATGCCCAGTTCTTCGCTTTCGACCCGCACGGCACTACCTGAGGCGGCATGGAAAGGGCCGGTCAGATCGAGCGCCATCCCGGTTGCCGAGAGGTTTACGACGCGGCCCTTGGCGGCCTGGTTGTAGTAGTGGACTGTCCCGAAAATGCGGGTCCTCTTGCGAGCCGCGCTGCGGGTCTTCATGCCGATCGTCTTGCTGAGCATGGGCTTCCTCACTGTCCTCAGCAAGAACTAGCAGCATGCCGTTGAAACTAATTTAGAAAATTCCTTAAAAGGCCGCCAATGCGTCTCACAGCCCGACATTCGGTTTGTCGATGATTTCGCGCAGCGCAAAGCTCGAATTGATCTTGACCACATGCGGCAATGCCGACAGCCAGTCCCGGTGGATCCGCTCGTAATCCTCGAGGTCTTTCGCGGCGACCCGCAGGATGTAATCGTATTCGCCGGACATCAGATAGCAGACCAGCACGTTGGGGCAGAGCTTTACTGCCGATTCGAATTCCGCCAGCGTTTTTGCAAACTGCCCGGACAGCGAGATGTGGACGATCGCCATCATCTTGTACTCCAGCGCCTTGTTGGAAAGGCGGGCGTGGTAGCCGCTGATCGTGCCGTTCTTCTCCAGGATGTCGAGACGCCGCGAACAGGCGGAGGGCGACAGGCCGACGCGCTCAGCCAGTTCTGCGTTGGAGATCCGTCCCTTCTCCTGCAACGTTCGCATGATAGCAAGATCGATGGCATCCAAGCTGCTCATTGGTGGATCCTCCCAAAAATTCGCGACAGACGCAATTTTCTGCGAATTTCGCGCCTTTGGCAATTATTCTTCGCAAGGACATGCAAGCCGTTTTCTGTTTTGCTTGCCAAGGGAGCAACATCGGCTTCGAGCCGAAAGAAGAGGAGCGCTGCATGCGCGTCGGATGTCCGAAGGAAATCAAGAACCACGAATATCGCGTCGGACTGACGCCGGGAGCGGTGCGCGAATACGTGGCGCACGGCCACGAAGTGCTGATCGAGACCAAGGCAGGTGCCGGGATCGGCGCCGACGATGGAGCCTATGCCGCGGCGGGGGCAAGGATCGTCGGCAGCGCCAGGGAAGTGTTCGAGCAGTCCGACATGGTCGTCAAGGTCAAGGAGCCGCAGCCCGGCGAATGGGCGCAGTTGCGCGACGGCCAGATCCTCTACACCTACCTCCACCTGGCGCCGGATCCGGAACAGACCAAGGGCCTGCTCGCCTCCGGTGTCACGGCCGTCGCCTATGAAACGGTCACCGACGAGCGCGGTGGCCTGCCGCTGCTTGCGCCGATGTCCGAAGTGGCCGGACGCCTGGCCATCCAGGCCGGCGCAACGGCGCTGCAAAAGGCCAATGGTGGCCGCGGCATCCTGCTGGGCGGGGTGCCGGGTGTCCTGCCCGCCCGGGTGGCGGTGATCGGCGGCGGCGTCGTCGGCCTGCACGCCGCACGCATGGCCGCCGGGCTGGGCGCCGATGTCTGCATCCTCGACCGTTCGCTGCCGCGCCTGCGCCAGCTCGATGATCTCTTCGCCGGCCGCGTCCACACCCGCTACTCGACGATCGATGCGCTCGAGGAAGAAGTGTTTGCCGCCGACCTGGTGATTGGTGCGGTGCTGATCCCTGGCGCCGCTGCGCCGAAGCTCGTCAGCCGTGAAATGCTGTCCGGCATGAAAAAGGGTGCCGTCATGGTCGATGTCGCGATCGACCAGGGAGGCTGCTTCGAGACGTCGCACGCGACAACCCATTCGGATCCGACCTACGAGGTGGACGGCATCGTCCATTACTGCGTCGCCAACATGCCGGGTGCAGTTCCCGTCACCTCGGCCCACGCGCTCAACAACGCGACGCTCCAGCATGGTCTGGCCCTTGCGGATCGCGGCCTGCGCGCCATCGCGGAAGACAAGCATCTCCGCAACGGTCTCAACATTCACAAGGGCAGGGTGACCAGCAAGCCGGTCGCCGAGGCTCTTGGCTACGAAGCTGTTGCGCCGGAGGGCCTGCTGAACGTCGCATGACAAGTCTCATGTCGGTATGACGGGAAAAAGCGCCGGGCCGCAGGGTCCGGCGCTTTTTGCGTTCTGGAGTGCAAGATATGATTTAGATATATCGAAGCCCTTGACCCGGAACTCAGAGTCTCCTACATTTAGATATATCGAAGACAGTCTAAAGGAGAAAATTCGATGTTCAAACACAGATCTGACGGGCAGCATGGCTGCGGTGAACGCGGTGGCCGGCGCTTTGAGGAAATCTTCGCGGCGCGGGCCTTTGGTCGCGGCTTTGGCGGTCGCGGCGGACCTGGCGGGCCTGGCGGTCCCGGAGGCCCTGGTGGACCGGGCGGCCGCGGCTTCGGCGACGATGGCGACGGCCGGATCGGCCGCTTCCTCATGCAGGGCGACCTCCGCCTCGTCGTCCTGGCGCTGATCGAAAAGGAGCCGCGGCATGGCTACGAGATCATCAAGCATATCGAAGATATGACGTATGGTTTCTACGCGCCAAGCCCGGGCGTCATCTACCCGACCCTGACCTTCCTGGAAGAAGCAGGGTACGTGTCGTCCGAACCGGATGGCAACAAGAAGCGCTACGCCATCACGCCGGAAGGCAAGGCCCATCTGGATGAGAACCGCAGTTTTGCGACGACGATCCTCGAACGGCTGTCCCACGTCGCAGAACGGATCCGAGACAAGCAGCAGAAGCACCGCGGCGGCGACCATGGTCCCGGCCTTCCGCGCAGCATCGATGCCGCCATGCTGAACTTGCGGGAGGTCGTTGCACGGACCCTCGAGCAGGACGAGAAGCGGGCGGGCGAATTGGTCCGGCAGCTGCTCGATTTTGCCGAGAGCCTGGAGCGCGATCATGGCCGGGATGGCGGTACCGTCGAAGACTGAGTCCGACCAGCAAAGATGATGCCGAGGCGCGACGCTGCGGCGGCGTGCCTCGGTCATTCAGACGGACAAATGCTCGGCAGTGCTGCTTGCTGCGTCGGCCCTGTCGATCCGGCACTGGTAGCAGTTGTTGCGCGCCGAGCGGATATGCACGTAGGCGATCCGCTCTTCGGCAAGCAGAGCTTCCGCCCGGGCTGGAATTCGGTCGCTTGAGGTCACCGCGCCCGTCCCATAAACGATCCGGTTGTCCGGTCCGTAGCCGCGGACGATATAGTCGGGGCTGGACAGGATCGGTGGTACGACCTCGACCGCCTCGTAACGCTCGCACGGCTGTTTATGGAGAAACACCGGTCCGGTTTCCGCATAGGGCTGCAGCCCGGGAAAAGGCCGGTAGGCGAGCACCAGCAGCGGCTCCCCGGCGTCGATGTTGCGCAGGCAATGCCGGCACGGATATCCGTCGCCGGTCGAGATCATCGTCTCGGGATGGAGGTCATAGGCGTCATTGCCGCCATTCCAGAGATGGGCGGCGTGGTCGGTGGGCATGGCGCTGAAGCGGATGGCAGACATGGAAGAACTCCCTCTGTGTCGAGAGACCGTTCTGCGCCGCCCGGGCAGCGCAAACCACCCGTTTCCTGCCGGCGGCGACCATCTGGCACGAAACGCCGCCTGCCAGCCTATCGGTCGAGCGATTTCAGAAGTTCGGCATCCGTCATGGTTTCGACCACCGCCTCGCTGGTCGAAACCGGCGAAAAGCCCATCATCTGGTAGAGCTGCAGCGCCCGGGGATGATCGAGCGTATTGGTCGTGACAGTCACCTTGCGGGTCGTTTCCTGCCAGGCTGCATAGAGCGCCTGAAGCAGAAACCACTTGCCGATGCCAAGCCCGAGCGCGTGTTCGAAAAGCCCGAAATAGGAAAGCTCCACGATCTCGTCGTCTGCTTTCGAAAGTTCGAAGAAGCCTGCCGGCGCGCCGTTGACGTAGAGCACCGTTACCGAAACCTTCGGACCGTGGATGATGGCGGCAAGTTCGTCGTCGCTGAGGCGCAGGCGCTCATACCAGCTCCAGCGCTTGCCCACCTGGCGGTAGAGATAGCGGTAGTAGTGGAGCGGAATGCCGGGCGCCCGGATGATTGCGGTCTGCAAATTGACCGGCACGGCAAGACTTGTCTTCGGGGGCGCGGTCATCTCCAGCCGGGTGACGCGCGTCTCGATCGTTGCGGGTTTCTTGGCCATGGTTCAGGCAGCGCTGCTGGTGGCGGGGCCGGTCACGACCGGCGTGTCGGTCCGGCTGCCCCATTCCGTCCACGAGCCGTCGTAGAGCGCGTTGTTTTCATGCCCGAGCGATTCCAGCGCCAGCGTGATGATCGCCGCCGTGATCCCCGAGCCACAGCTGGTCACGACAGGCTGTCCGAAATCTATGCCCGCGTCCTCGATCGCGGCACGCAGTTCATCAAGCGGGCGCAGCCGGCCGTTGACCGAGAAGGTCCCCGACGGCAGGCTGCGGGCGCCTGGCATGTGGCCGGAACGCATGCCCGCGCGCGGCTCGGGCTCCGTACCCATGAAGCGACCGGCACTGCGCGCGTCGGCGATCTGGCTCGTACCTTCGCTGACGATCGACAGCATCGACTGGAAGTCGATTACCTTCTCCAGCTGAAGATCCGCGTTGAAAGAGCAGGGCGACGGTGAGACCGGGCCGGCTTCCAGCGGGCGCCCCTCGGCCTTCCAGCCGTCCAGGCCGCCATCGAGCACGAACACCTGCCGGGCGCCCATGATCCGGAACAGCCACCAGCCGCGCGGCGCCGAAAATATGCCGGGGCCATCATAGACCACGATCCGGTCGGTCTCCGATATGCCCATTCTGCCCACGGCATCCGCAAACACGGCGGGAGAGGGAACCATGTGCGGCAGGCCGGTCTCGTGGTTGGCGATCTTGTCGTGATCGAAGCGGACAGCGCCGGGAATATGGCCGGCCTCATATTCGGAATCCGCATTGCGTCCCTGGGCCGGCAGGTAGAAGGAGGCGTCGACGATCTTCAGATCGCTGCTGCCCAGCTCCTTGTGAAGCCATTCGGACGACACGACGAAACGGCTTGTCTCACTCATGATATTCTCCTTCAGCCCTGCGCGTCAGGCTTCTGCGGCGGGCTCGCCGAACCGTATCCGGAAGCGGCGGTTTTCCTTGCCCTTTTTCTCGATCTTGGCGATGTGAATCGCGCCAACCTCCTGGGTTTCGGAAACATGTGTGCCGCCGCAGGGCTGGCTGTCAACGCTGGAGTTTTCGCCGATGCAGACCAGGCTGACGCGCCCAAGACCAACGGGCGGGCGGACGTTCTTCGACTTGACGATACCGGGATTGGCAGCGAGCTCCGCGTCGGTGATCCACTGAACATAGACGGGATGGTTTTGCGAGACGAGATCCATCAGCTTCGCGGTGACATCGTCCTTGTCGATCGTCTCGCTCATGTCGAAATCGACCCGCGATTCGTCCTCTCCGACTGCCGCGCCGGTGATCGGATACTGGCAGACCACCGACAACAGGTGGCAGGCGGTATGCATCCGCATCAGCTTGTAGCGACGGGCCCAGTCCACATGCAGCGTCAGCGTCTCGCCGAGGTTGGGCTGTGCCTGGCCGTCGAGCGGTACATGGACGATGACATCCTTGGTGGCGCCATGCTTCGTCTGCCCGAGCGCGATCCTGGTGCCGTCCGCTTTCTCGAGGAAGCCGGTATCGCCCGGCTGCCCGCCTGACGTGGCGTAAAAGCACGTCCGATCGAGCTCAATTCCGCCATCGTCGTGAATGGCCGTCACCACCGCTTCGGCTGTCGAGAGATAGAAGTCATCGCGGTACAGGGCTTCAACGGCCATGGGGTGCTCTGCTGGGAGTTCTCGCTTACGCGGTCTGGAAGGGAACGGCGATCTGGCGCCGGTGGGTGAGCCAGCCGGGCAGCGGCAGGCCCTTCGACGTCAGGAATTCCGGGTTGAAGAGCTTCGACTGGTACCGGTTGCCATAGTCGCACAGAATGGTGACGATGGTGTGCCCGGGGCCGAGATCCCTGGCCATGCGGATGGCGCCGGCAATATTGATGCCCGACGAGCCGCCGAGGCAGAGACCCTCATGCTCGACAAGGTCGAAGACATAGGGCAGGGCTTCAGAATCCGGGATGCGGTAGGCAAAGTCGGGGGTGAAGCCTTCGAGATTGGCCGTGATCCGACCCTGGCCAATGCCCTCGGTGATCGAATTGCCCTCGGACTTGAACTCCCCATGAGCATAATATTCGTAAAGCGCTGCACCCTCGGGATCGGCAAGGCCGATCTTGATGTCGGGGTTTTCGGCGCGCAGACCGGCCGCGACGCCGGCCAGCGTACCGCCCGAACCGACCGCGCAGATAAAGCCATCCACCTTGCCATCCGTCTGCGCCCAGATCTCCGGCGCGGTCGTCTGCACATGCGCCTCGCGATTGGCGACGTTGTCGAACTGGTTGGCCCAGATGGCGCCAGCAGGCTCGGTCTTGGCAAGCTCTTCGGCGAGACGCCCCGAAACCTTCACATAATTGTTCGGGCTCTTGTAGGGAACGGCAGGAACCTCGACCAGCTCGGCGCCGAGCAACCGTAGCGCGTCTTTCTTTTCCTGGCTCTGTGTCTCGGGAATGACGATGACCGTCCGATAACCGAGCGCCTTCGCGACGAGTGTCAGCCCGATACCGGTATTGCCGGCCGTCCCTTCGACGATCACCCCGCCTTTGCGCAACAGGCCGCGCTTTTCGGCATCACGGATGATGAAGAGACCGGCGCGATCCTTCACGGACTGTCCGGGATTGAGAAATTCGGCCTTGCCGAGGATGTCGCACCCCGTCGCCTCTGAAGCGCCCTTCAGCCGGATGAGGGGCGTGTTGCCGATCAGGTCGATCACCGATTGGGAAGTCATGGGGGAGCCTTCTTGTTCTTCGAACATGTAGTCGGCGTGTTCTGGGCGGACAAGGCGCATATGCCAAGAAAATCTGTTTCGGAACAGGCACTCGCGACGCAAAATCCACCTTTCGGAAGTGGATGCGCGAGCGGTCGGAGCTTGGGGAAGGGCAGAGCCCGCTTGGGAGTTGTCGTCGCCATTCGACGCCGCGGTATTTCACCGATCGGCCGGGACGCCCCACGGCCCGGCAGCTTTGCGGCCGGCTCTCAGGCAGGCATGGCTGGACAGGGGAGCCGCACGGGCTCCCCTTGGAGATGTCAGTTCATGTGCAGCTGTGCTTCGCTGACGGCCTGTTCGAACTGCTGACGGGCTTCCTCCGGAGTCCGCCTGCCATCGAGAGCCGCCCGGCATGCACTTCTGGCCTTGACGAAGTGTGGCCCGCGCATGTCGGGCCACCGGTCCGTCAGCACGATCAGCGCTTCGAATGGGCTATTGATCACCTCTGTACCAAGGGGGCCGAAGGCGACGCGTACCGGGGTCTGCCAGTGTGGCTGGGGCATTTCTGTCTTCCTCCCTGAAATACCAACCCGGACAAACGAGGGCCGGCACCAGAAGTTCCTCCGGTCCGCGCGAAAAGACAAGAGCCGCAAGGTCCCAAACGCAAAGAAGCCGCCGGGATTCGGCGGCTTCTTGTCTCTTAGGCGGAAAGCTTACTCGACGATCTGCACGACGGTGTGCGTGCGCGGATCGACGATAACGCGCTGCTGGTTGACGACGGCATAGCCGTAGCCCGGCGCTTCCGGCACGGGCGACAGCACGACCTGCTGCGGGATCGGCTCACCGACCACGACCCGTTCCTGGACCACCACGGACTGCTGCACCGGCTGCTGGCGGACGTAGGTCACGACGCGCTCCGGCGGCGGATCGATCGCAGTGCCGGCGGCAGCGCCGACGATGCCGCCGACAGCCGCACCGATCGGGCCGCCGACGATCGCGCCGGTTACGGCACCGCCGACGGCACCATTGACCGTGCTCTGCTGGGCAGCGGCACTGCCGGCGATCAACGCGACAGCACTGGAGATAAGGAGAAACTTTTTCATGGCCCGTTTCCTTGGTTGAGGTGGCGACACAACGGGCATGCTGGCATTTGGTTCCTCGTCGCTTACCTCTGTCTATTCAGTCCGTTGGCGGTACCTGTCGGCGTCGCCACCATCCCGCTCCGAGGGCACTGATTTCGCCTGCATCCGGTCGATCACGAGAAGCAGAACATCGGCACATTCCCGTACCGGTTCACCGGCCGGGCAGCTCAGATCGATCTTGGTCTGTCCGTCGTCGATGTGGAAGCGGGCACCACCCCCCTCGGCATCGGTCTGATGCTCCATCCGCCATTCCTGCTTCGGCTCGCGCCCGCGACGGTCGGGTCTGCCGTCCGGCATGTCGCCGGCCGCATCGCGCGGTGAGGGGCGGTGCGGCGGCATGTCGATCACCGACTGGGCCATGGCGCCGCCGGCATCAAGAAATGCTGCAAGGGCGGCAATAGTCAAAAGGGCTTTCATCGTCATTCTGCTCCAGCTGGATAGAACCAAACGCCAGGCAGGTGCGTGGTGGCACGCAGCTGCCTGGACGCAAGCTAGCTGATCAGTCGCGTTCGCTGCGGCTGCCGGACAGCAGAAGCGTCAGCACCGCACCAAGCGCCAGAGCACCAACCACGGCACCGGTTGCCGCAGTCGGGTTGCGCCGCATGGCGTTGGACAGGTCATAGCCTTCGCTGCGGAACTGGCGTGCAAGGTGGCGGGCATGCGGGCGAAGCGTGGTGGTGACGTCGGTCGCGGCCGAGCTTGCCTGCTTGACCAGCACGTGGCGCATTTCGGAAAGCTGGTCGGCGAGACGGTCGAGATCGGAAAGGATATCGCGAGCCATGGAGGGTCCTCCTGTTGGGAGCAAATTGGATGCTGCGTTGCACCTATCAACGTCCGATCGGCGATGCGGTTCCTCGACATGACTGGCGGGTGAACGGGACCCTCACGCCCAATTCATGGTCGGCTCGGTATATTGAATCATCGGGAAACACAGGAGAGGGTCATGCTCGCACGTCTATTCGTCACCATCGCATTGCTGTCGGGCATTTTCACGGTTGTTGGCCAGCTGGTCTTCTGAACCAAAGCCCTTCAAGACACGAACGGCGCCCGTCGAGCCCGCCTCGGCGGGCGTTTTGCGTGCAGGGAACGTCGCCGCAGCCCAATGCGATCTGACGGCGGTATCACACCACTGAGATTTCAGAGTGAGCGGCAAGTGTACGCTCGATGACCGAAAC
The DNA here is from genome assembly GCA_900469345.1 of Hyphomicrobiales bacterium. Taxonomy (GTDB): domain Bacteria; phylum Pseudomonadota; class Alphaproteobacteria; order Rhizobiales; family Rhizobiaceae; genus Neorhizobium. Next base: position 73,151 of record UBWZ01000012.1, read on the forward strand.
GCCATCGACGACCCGTCTTAGCGAGGCCGTACGTTTGTCACTATTATGGATTGGAAGAAATGGCTCCCCGGGCCGGATTCGAACCGGCGACCTGTCGATTAACAGTCGAATGCTCTACCGCTGAGCTACCAGGGAACAACCGCGGCGGCCGCGGTGTGTGCGGCGGGTAATACAAATGCTTTTCCGTTTTGCCAAGCGCTTTTTCGAAAAAAATCGAACTTCCTTGCTTTATCCACCGTGGGCTCCCATCTCGCCTGCAAACACCGCGCAAGGATATCCCGTTTGGATCTACCCCGGGTTCCGCGAGGTCAAAGGAGATCAGCGGCGTGGCCGAAGCAGGAAAGACACGTAGGTTTGGACTTGATCCGAGGACCGGAAGGCTTCTCATTGCCGGGCGACAGCTTCCGTTGCCTCGCTCGCGCGTTGGCCGCATCGGCATAGGCTCCGGCCTCATCGCGGGCGGCATCCTCGGCTTCCTACCCATCCTGGGTTTCTGGATGGTGCCGCTCGGCTTGCTGGTTCTTTCCAACGATCTGGCGGTCGTTCGCCGCTGGAGGCGGCGCCTGTCCGTCTGGTGGGCACGGCGCAAGCGTGCCCGCTGAAACCGCGAGCTAAAGCAACCTGCGCCGTCAGGCGAGCGCTGCCGGCAGATGGCGGACGCAGGAACGCGAAGGGGGCAGGGAAGCCCCGGGGCAGGCGGATAAGCCCTCGTAAGCGTCCTGTCTACTTCGCCTGCAACCAGTGGTCATAGGCACCGCAGGCGAGAACGACTGCAAGTCCGGCGAGCACGATCGTGTCCATCGTGCTGATCAGGGATAGAATGGTCATGCTGGCACTCCTCTACCGCATGGGGACGTGTCCGGCGCTCCCACGCCGCACAACGATGCGAATATATCACGCGCCGCCGGCATTTGCACGCGTCATGGCCATCCGCTGGCGCTTATCTCGCGAATCACTAAGATACCATCGGGGATTGAAGACGAGGGTCTGATGGTTTTCACGGTGATAGAAGGGGGGGGCGGTCCGGGACCAGTCGGCCGCCGCGATCGATGCCAGACCCAGCCGCAGCGATGTCGAACGCGAGGCGACACGAAGGCTGATGGCGATCAACTACCAGATGTGGAAACGCCGGGAGGCCGTTGCCGGCATGCCCATCCCGCGCGAAGTGAGATATCTGGCCATGCAGGTGAGGTTTGCGGCTCAGGCGATCGCTGCCCTCGAGCGGATTCCGCCCGATTTCCGGTCCGACTGTTACTGGCCGCCTCTCGACCAGGCGTCGGCGTTCAGAACAGGGCCATGAACAGGTGCCCCACATAGAATATGCTGATAAGCGACGCGGCCGTCGCGAACGCCAGTACGGCGTCGGAAACAGTGAGCTTCATGCTTCTTATCGCCGTCATGGCGATCCTCTGATAGGAACGAAGCGGCAACATCGCCGCTGTTCACAGTTCTAGAGGTAAAAAATTACCAAACCGCTGAAGAGCTTCCTTAATATTCCGTTGCAGTTGTGCCAGTCGCCCAGGTCCAGTCGCCCAGGCCCAGTCGCTGAGGGTTGGGCATCTGTGCTGGCACATTGCGGTGCAGCGGCCGCTTTGGCTGATGCCACACGTCTCGCCACACCACCGTGAGATGCCCCAAATCAAGCAGACCTGGCCCGGGCGACGCTGCGCGAGCAACCGGGCGCAACCGCGAAGATCTCGAGAGCTCTGTAACCCCAAGAAAGCATACCCAGTAATATTTGGGGGTTGTTTGGATTTGTTATTTTGAGCGTGATTTTTTAACGCCGTGTTTACTACGCATATTCCACATTGCAATTCCAGGCTGCAGCCCTCCGCCATGACGGCGAACTCAATTTTCGCTGCGCAATCCAGCCACGTTTCGCTTCCTTTCCTGCTCGGGGCCGCCGGCCCCAGGCATTGTTTCTCTGCGCCCAGGGCTTCTCGCGTGACCAGTGTTCTCACCAATATTTCCTCCATGGCCGCTCTTCAAACGCTCCGCTCGGTCAATTCCAGCCTTCAAAAGACGCAGGATCAGGTCGGTTCTGGCCTGCGTGTGCAGATTGCGGCGGACAATGTCGCCTACTGGTCCATCGCGACCACCATGCGGTCCGACGGCAAAGCGATTTCCGCCGCAGGCGATGCACTCAGTCTCGGGGCGGCGAAGGTCGATACCGCCTATGAGGGAATGGATGCCGTCAGTGACGTGTTGTCCGAGTTCAAGGCAAAGCTTGTGGCAGCCAAGGAACCCAGCATCGACAAAGTTCAGGTTCAAAACGAGCTGGAGCAATTGAAGAAGCAGGTCCTCAGCATCGCACAGGGGGCAAGCTTCAGCGGCGAAAATTGGCTGAGCACGGATGTCGAGGATATCAACGACAGCGATCAGGATGTCGCAACGGTCGTCTCGTCCTTTACCCGCAACCCCGACGCCACCGTGTCCGTCAATACGGCCAGAACCCATCTCGCCGAGGTGTCGCTGTTCAACAGCACCGGCGGCGGGCTCCTCCAATCCGATACGCGCAACATGAGGACGCTGGGCGGCATACGCCTCGGAGAGCCCACTCGCGCGTCCGACGGATCCACTTACCTTTATCCCAGCAACATTCGGAGTGGCACGGGCGGAAGCTTCACCGTCACGTTCAGCGGCCCTCTGGTCTTCGACGATCCTGCAGATCAGATCGCCTTCGATATCACCGTCGATGCCGACGACCAGAGCGTCTTGCCGGGGCCGTACGAGGCCGGCAAGACGACGAGCATTTCCATTACCCGCTCTACGCTTGACGCCTATGACGCGGCCTATAGCGGCGACAACCTGAACGGCCGGATCACCACCTACAAGCAGTATGTCGACGTATTGAATTACGCATTCCAGCAGCAGGGTTCGGATGCCTCGGCCAACCGGATCTACCGATACAACGGCGCGACGCAACAACCCGAATATATCGAGAATGCCATCGAAATCGCCACAAACGAGAGCTCCGGACTGGACGGCTCCTATGTCGGCATCACCGGCTTTACCTCCAATGTCGGGTCCGGTGGTCTCGGCAATTTTGCTGATTACGGGGATCGCAGTCAGCAGATGGTCCTGGCGTTCTCGCCGTTTGAAGTGTTCAAGGACGGCGACGACCCGAATGGCGTCACGGTCGACTTTAACTTCGGCGTCAACCGCCAGAGTGCAAAGCATTACTCGTTCGACCGAACCTATGTGAACGACCTGCTGGGTCGGGACACCGGCAAGATCGAGACTGCGGACGAGATGGTCACGGTGCTGCAATCGCTGCTGGCCAGTGACTGGCCGGATGTAACGATCGCCAACAACGGAAGCGGCGGCATCGCGGTGTCGTCCAACGTCAATCCGGATCGGTCGCAGGGCTTCAAAACATCCATCGGCTTCACCGACATCGCCGTCAGCATCGAGCCGATCTCGGACATGAATTTTCTCGATATCGACATCGCCTCAAATCCGGAGATGATCGATTCCTTTATAAGCTACATCGACGAGCGGCAGGCCGAGGTCATCAACGGTGCCGCCGTCCTCGGTGCGCTGAGCACGCGCATCGAGTTTCAGATGGACTACGCCGGGAAACTCATGGACAGCATTGACGAGGGCGTGAGCCGCCTGGTCGATACGGACATGGAGGAGGCGTCGTCCAGGCTGGCGGCACTGCAGACACAGCAGCAGCTTGCCGTCCGTTCGCTGTCGATTGCCAATGCCTCGTCAGACGGTCTCCTGACGCTCTTCCAGTAGGGCAGGGACAGACGCGTCCATGCTGAAAGACAAGACTGGCTGACGCTTCGAAAGGAGCGTCAGCGCGCCAGGCCACGCAACCGCGGCGTGCCTTGCCAGAATCACTAGAGATATCGAAGGAAAAAGGTGGAGGCCTCGCCCGGAATCGAACCGGGGTGCAAGGATTTGCAGGCTGCCCAGTACAACCGTACCTCTCTTTAGGACTACATCTATCGCTTGAACGAACAGGCTTTTCCTTGACCAATGGTCCTTGCACCTTTACGAAAATGTATGCAAAAACGCGTGCCTGGGACTCGTGTAGGGATGCAAAGTATGGGGACTCAATTAAGGCTGACCGCAGAGATCGTGAAGGGCCTTCCGGCAGATGGCCGGGATCGCATTGTCTTCGACGATTTGGTCAAAGGATTTGGCGTCCGTGTCACAGCAACCGGGACGAAGATATTCATTGCCCAGCGCCGGGTCGGCGGGAAGTCGCTAAGGCTTTCAATCGGCAAGTTTCCAGAGACGTCCGTTCTCAAAGCACGAGAGGAGGCGAGGACCCTTCTTTCCAGCATGGCCACAGGTGAGGATCCAAGAAAAACAAAAGTGGAGGTGCCAAGCGACGCGCTGGCGCCGATGTTGTTCTCGGAGGCTGTAGACAATTGGCTTCAGAACCATGTCCGGGTGAAGCTGAAGCCGCTTACCGTCCGAGATTACGAAAAGATCAGCACAGACCTCAAGGCGCGCTTCGAAGGCCGTCCGCTATCCACCATCACGAAAGATGATGCTCGGTCTCTTCACGCCTCGATGAGCAAGACACCACGTCGGGCAAATTACTACTTGGCCGTCCTGAACGCGATCTGCTCCTTCAACGATCACCCACCCGTGGCGACCAAAGTGAAGCGGTACCGTGAAGGTAAGCGCGAGCGGATCATGACCGCAAAGGAACTGGAGGCAGCATTCGCAGCTATCCAAACCGCAGAAGCTGAGAAGAAGCTTTCGGTTTGGGCATGCGGAGCACTCCGGTTTGCGTTGCTGACGGGTGCGCGGCCCGCTGAGATCAAAGCCATCGAGTGGCGTCATCTGGATCACGACCGGCAGAGGGTTGTGCTCGAGGATTCGAAAGCGAACAGACAACGCATCATTTACACCAATGCTGCCGCCTGGACCGTCTTAACAAGCGTGCCGCGTTTCGGAAAGTTTGTCTTTGCAGGTTCGGAGAAAAACACCGCCTATGCGCGGATAGCGAATGGATGGCTGGTGGTGCGCAAGCTTGCTGGTTTGCCCGACGTGCGGCTCTACGATGCGCGGCACACATTTGCCTCTGAAGCAGCTATGGCCGGCCACAACTTGCCGATGATCGGGACTCTCCTTGGTCATACCGTCCCAGCCACCACGCAGCGGTATGTCCACTTGGTGGACGATCCAGCTTCCAAAGCTTCTCAGGACGTGGGTGATCGAATGGCGGCCGCTATGGCGGGTGCGGCGAAGAGTGCAGGCGCCACGCCATTGAAGCGGCGAAAAAATGGATGAGGTCGCGGAGAGATCGCACGGCTTCCCTGCGCCATGCAGCACTGAGCTGCTTGCCGTGGTGGAAAAGCATTTGCCACAACGCCGGCTAGCGATCGACCTTGTATCGGCCTGCGACTATGACGTCCGCCACGCATGCTATCAGCTTCAGTCCACGACCTTGCGCAAATCCTCTGGCAACTCCGTCCGCGACGTCTCCTTTGACCGCCGCAGCCCCGCCACGCTCTTTCAACGTCAGATAGACGCTATCGCTAGGGCAGATAGGTGGGCCTACCTGAAAGCGGCCGCGGAGGGCACCGAACATGTCCGCAGTATTCGTCGACAGGCGGTAGAGCAGCTGGACGCATGGGAGCAAGCCTCGTGCACGTCTCATCTTGCTGCTTTGGCAATTGGCCCAGATAATTGCGAAAATCCCAGTTGGGCACTCGAGCAAAAGATCCTAGAGAAAGCAAAGAGCTTGTCCTCCGCTGGCCGACCGACCAACGAATGGACCGATGAGGCATGCATCCATCTCCTCGAGCTCTGGGCGGTTCTCAGTGAACAGCGGCCGCGTGGTCCAGGTCGCGAGCCAAAGAAGGGCTTTGACGCTACAGCGACGCTGCCAGCGTTCCTTAGAGACGCGTTAATGGTCTATCGACATTGCGGACTTGGCGCTCATGCATGGCCTGGTACCAAGGAGAAGGCCTGGTCACGCATCCTTAGGCGGTACCGCGAAGAATTTTCGGCTTAGGCAAAAAACCGACATTAATGGTGGCGACGGCTCCCGCCGGTTTCGGCGATTGTCCCTTGCATCGGAAACGATCAAGAAAGGACAGACGAAAATGCTCGACGACATGGTCGATGAGGACGAGGCAGCCGCAGCTTTAGGTCAGAAAAAAGAAACGCTGACTGTTTGGCGAACCCGAGGCCGGGGACCGGCGTATCACAAAATAGGCCGCAGAGTCTTGTATTCGCGCGCGGATTTGCAGGTCTACTTGCAAGGCTGCCGGGTCATTCCAACCGCGCCACGGGGAGGGGACAAATGACCCTCTCAAACGAGAAAGTCGGAGGGCGTTGGCGCGCCGCTCCGACCGGTATTTCAAGCAAGTCTGATAAGCAGAGAATATCTTCGAAGGGCTTTTCTTTCAAGGAAAATGCGCGACCCGCAGCGGTCTTCGATGAAAGTGATCCACGCGCTTACTCGGCAGCTCGAGTTGTGCCGGCCACTGCGCGGAAGGTAATGGTCGGCGGTGCGACCTTCGGCTACCTGAAATCCGACCGGTCATCGATGGACCGCAGCTCGTGGCGCTACGTCGTCGCCCGGCAGCGTTGCAATGAGCTCGCCCGGCTGGCGCTCTACCGCCTGGAGAACGGCCTCGATCTTGGTCCGCCCGTCGCCTGGGCCCTCGTGCTTGCAAACCTGGCAGTCTGCCTGGGCCAGGCATCTGACGTCACCGCGATCGCAGCGCTCTGCCGTCGTCTTCAGCTGCCTCAGCTCGACGAGGATATCTCTGCTGCCGCTTGCCACAACGCCGGCACGGAACTGATGAAGGCTGCGCATGCCGGCGCCTTGCTTCAGGTCACGACCGTGGAGCGCGACGACTGCCGCCTTCTCCGCATCGATGCGTGGGATGAATCTGCCGACGATCGCCAGCGCCGGCTGGCCCGGGAACGTCAGCGCCGCAGACGGTCTGTCACGGTCACAATAGAAAGAAGACTCTGTGCGCGTGACACAGTCCGGAAGTCGGGCGCTGGCTTGCGCCGCTTCGCATCTCGTCTCGCGAAAGGGCGATCCTCGACTGCCCTTCCGTCGCGGCAGGAACCGCGGCGTTTTCCTTTCTTTCCTGAAAAAGAAAAAGGTCAGGAGCGCACCACGGTAGAAACCACCGGCGTCGCAGACGCGCATCAAGGTTCGAAGCTGGAGATCGCCAAGAACCACAGCGGCAAAAACGAACTCCGTTTGAATTTGGACCTGCGCACGCTTGCGTCGCCTATCCCCGGAGCTGCCCCCAACTTTGGGGAGAGCGCGTCAACTTCCATCATCCCCCAACCCGCTGCATCACCTCCCGGTGAAGGCAGCCCGAAACCTGAGCTTCCCTGGACAATTCAACCCCAACCTCGGGAGAAGCAGCATGAACGTTTTTAACCAATCCGCGGTGAAACTTGAATTCCAGCTCGAGCACTGGCGAGGCTCGGGGCCGACATGGTGGGCTCGCGTCTATCGGAACGGCAACGTCGTCGACGCGCAACCTCTTCTGAACGCGACGGACCTGAGGGCTATCGAATCCCTGTTCGAAGCGGCGGGAGTTCCTGTTTCAGTCTACACAGCGGGAGCGATTGAGAAACCGCGCCATCTCCGCGAAAGGGACGATACATGAGACGCGCGCCACTGACCACGCAGCGTGCGGACCGCATTCTTGACGCCACCACTCCCCCAGCTCGGATTCTGTGGACCGCCGAAGCAATCGCCCGCCGCCTTGGATGCTCAACCGATTTCGTACGCGGTCCGCTCGCCGAATCACCGGGCAGTCCAATCCTCAAAATCGGCGGTCGCTGGTGCTGTGAAGAAGGCGCTTTGCTCGAATTCTTTCAAAACAAACGTTAACAAACCCGTCGCAACTTATTCTGGCCGATACGCTTTCCGGAGCTGATCGGCCAGAATCCTGTCATGAGATTTTTCGGTCGCCAAGCACCCCAGACAGAGAGACGCGACGCCAACGTCGCCGACGAGGATGGCGTCCTCAGCGCTTTGTGGTCTGGCATGGCTTCCGGCTCTGTCGCCATCTCCGGTGCTGCTGCTCTCCGCGTCCCCGCCGTTGCCTCTTGTGTCCGCGTTATCTCCGAAGCTGCAGCGAGCCTGCCGATCCGCATCATGGAACGCCGCGGCGATGGCACCGAGGCCGAAGATCTCGATCACCCGATCGGCGTCATGCTCCGCGGTGACGTCAATGGCTGGACCAGCGGCTTTGACCTCGTCCGCGATATGACCGCTGATGCTTTGACCAAGGACTGGGGCGGCCTCGCCTTTGTCAACAGGATCGGCAGCGAAGTCCGAGAAATCGTTCGCTACCAGCCGAGCATGATTTCGGTCGACTACGACTCCAAGACAGGCGAGCCGCGGTACCGCATCGAAGGCATGTCGCGCCGCTCCAGCGAGATCTTGCATGTTCGCGGCCCATTCGACCGATCACCTTTGACACTGGCAGCTGAAGCCATCGGCGCCGCCCGCGTAATGGAAAGCCATGCCTCGAACCTCTTCAAGAACGGTGCGCGTCCTGGTGGTGTGATCCAGTCACCCAAAGCCCTAGGGGATGCCGGCGTCAAGGCCATGATCAAAGCGTGGCGCCTTGCCCACGACGGCGCCGAGAAGACGGGAAAAACCGCGATCCTTTGGGATGGTGCGACGTTTGCGCCGATGATGCTCAATAGCGTCGATTCCCAGTTTCTTGAGCTCCGCAAGTTCCAGATCCTCGAAGTCTGTAGGGCCTTCAGAGTGCCTCCGACGCTCGTCTTCGACATGGACCGGGCTACATTTGGGAACGCGGAAACTCTCGGCAGGGAATTTTTGGTTTATTGCCTGGAGCCCTGGCTACGTGTCTTAGAGAACTCTCTCGCCCGCGCGCTTCTCACCCGCGAAGAACGTCAGCGCTTCCGGATCCTGCTCGATCGCGACGACCTGACCCGCGCCGATTTAACCGCCCGCGCCACCGCGATTTCCAGCCTGATCAGCGCCAAGGTTCTCAACCCGAATGAAGCGCGCTCCTGGCTAGATCTCGCGCCCTACAACGGCGGCGACGAGTACATGAATCCACATACCGGCTCCAGCCAATCTGGAGCTCCAGCGGTGGCAGAGGCTGACAAGACGCCGACGGATGGAGAGCCCGGCAATGACACTTGATGACATCCAAGCCAACGTGGTCGATCAAGATCGCGGCCGCAAGCTTGAGATTTCCGATCCATTCGAGGGCCGTCCGACTGGCATAACGCTCTGGATTGCCGGACCTGACTCGATGACGCAGCGCCGTGCCAGAATTGAGATGAGCGACGAACTTGCCGAGCGCGCCAACCTGGACGGCACGATCTCTGCCGAGCAGCGGGAGGCCGCTCGTCTCAACTGCCTCGCGAAAGTTGTCCTGCGCTGGGAAGTGCAGCACGAGGGCACGGACCTGTCTTTCAGTCACGCCAACGTCCTGCGCGTCCTTCGCTCCGCAGCCTGGCTGGAGGCATCGGTCGACGCGTTTGCCGGCGACCGCGCCAACTTCAAACCAGGAGCCGCCAATGTCTGACGATCGAGCAATCCTTCTCGTCGCAGTCGTTGGCGTGCTCTTGCTCATCGCTGTTTTCGGCGGCTTCGATATCGGCCGTGGAGACCGCTGATGGATCACCTGGACATCTCCCTTCGTTTTGAAGCTCCTACCGATGCAGGCGAGTTCTCTGGCTATGCCGTGGTTTGGGGCGAACGCAACGGCCACAACGAAATCGTCAAGCGGGGTGCCTTCCAGGCTTCTCTTGACCAACACCGGGCGGCCGGCACGCGGCCCGTGATGCTTTGGTCCCATGATCCAACTGACATCATCGGGGTCTGGACCGAAGTTCGCGAGGATGAGCGCGGCTTGTTCGTTCGCGGCCAGCTTGTCACCACCACGACGCGCGGCCGGGAGGCTCATGATCTCCTGAAGGCCGGCGCCTTGAATGGCCTGTCGATCGGCTTCCGCGTGCTCAAGGGTGGCGAAGCTCGGCAGGCAGGCGTCCGCATCCTGACCGGCATCGACGTCCGCGAAATCTCTCTCGTTGGTATGCCTTCCGCTGGCAGTGCCCGCATCACCTCAGTTCGCAGCTACGGCCGCTCCACCGGGAGCGCAGCGGCCTTCATCGAAGCATGCCGGAAGGCAAAATGCGCTCTCGTCACAAAAGGGAAAGCATAATGAAGCACTTCACCCTCGAAACGCGAGCAGAGCCGGAGGACGATCCCCTGGCAGCTGCCACGGAAGCCGTCAACGAGCTGCGCACCGGCTTCACGGAGTTCCGCACCGGAACGGAACAACAGCTTGCCGGACTGGCGGAGCTACGGACGCAGCTTGCGGATCTCGAAACCCGCATGAATCGCCCGGGCAACGGTGGCGGCAACAGCACCGGCGAGGTATCGCTCGAGCGCCGCGCTTTCACGAGCTTTTTGCGCCATGGGCGCGAGGTGATGGACGCTGAGGAAGTCCGGGCGCTGATCGTTGGAGACGACGTCAAAGGCGGATATTTGGCGCCGGCAGAATTTCAAACGGAAGTTCTCAGAGGAATTGTGGAGTACAGCCCGATCCGTCAGGCCGTGCGCGTCGGATCGACTAGCGCCGGCTCCGTGATCCTTCCTCGCCTCACTGGCCGCCCTACCGCCTCTTGGGTTGGCGAAGAAGAAGAACGCCCACAGACGGACATGACGTTCGGCCAGATCGAAATCCCTGTTCATGAGCTGGGCTGCTTCATCGATGTCAGCCAACGCCTGCTCGAGGACGCCGCGATCAACGTGGAATCGGAAATCTCCACCGAGCTTGCGCAGGAATTCGCCGGCAAGGAAAGCGCAGCTTTTTCCAATGGCAACGGCGTCAAGAAGCCGCTGGGCCTCATGGCGGCTCCCGGCATCCCGGAAGTGGCTAACGGCCATGCGACCATCCTTCAGCCCGACGCTCTGGTAAAGCTGATGTACGCGCTCCCGGCGATTTACCGGAACGCTGGCAGCTGGCTGATGAACACGACCACGCTTGCGCTTGTCCGCACCATGAAGGACGTCAACGGATCGTATCTTTGGCAACCGGGCCTTCAGGCTAACCAACCATCCACTTTATTGGGTCGCCCCGTGATCGAAGACGTTACGATGCCCGATGTTGCAGCTGGCGCATTCCCGATCGTCTATGGCGACTTTTCAAAGGCTTACAGGGTCTACGACAGAATCGGGATGAGCATTTTGCGTGACCCCTTCACCCAAGCGCAGAAGGGCCTTGTCCGCTTCTACGCCCGCCGCCGCGTCGGTGGCGCCCCGGTCCTAACCGAAGCACTGCGCAAGCTGCGCATCTCGGCGTCTTAAGGAGAACATCCATGAGAGACCTCGTTCATAATCTTGGCCTTGTTTCGGCTATCACGCCTGCCGTCTTGGCTGCCGACAACGTGCCCGTAGCCATCGATTTGCTGGGCTTCGACTCCGCGTTGATCGCCATCAATCTTGGCGCCGGCGGCATAACGTTCACCGCGACGAACAAGATCGAGTTCCTTTTGACGCACTCGGATGATGACACGACTTATGTGCCCGTCACCGATGCCGATCTCCAGGGAGTCACCGGCATCACCTCCGGCATCATCTTGGCGCTCAAGACGCTGCAGGCCGCTCCTTCGATCTTCAGGGTCGGCTATAAGGGCGGCCGCCGATATCTGAAGCTGCTCGCCGACTTCAGCGGAACCCACGGCACCGGCACTCCGATCTCCGCCATGGTGATCAAGGGGAACGCCAGCCAACGGCCGGTGGCCTGACCATGGTGGACCTCGTCAAGGTTCGCCGCGGCGTCGGCACCCGCTACGAGTCTGACGGGCTTGCTCGTCTTGAGGACGTGGCGAAGGTTGCCCGCGAGCTCGTTGAATGGGTGCCGGATGCGGCACTCACTCTCACTGCGAAACACCAGGGTTTGACCCTTGTCTTTACCAGCGCCTGCGTGGTCACCATCCCGACCGGTCTACCCGAAGGCTTCGGTTGCGGCTTCGTCCAAGGCGGCACCGGTCAGGTAACCCTGCAGCCGGCCACGGGCGTCACCCTCAACAGTCAGGGGGCCGTCCGCAAGTCCGAGGGACAGTGGTGCGTTTTCGGCACCACCGCGATCGGCCCTGAGTTCTACCTTTGCTACGGAGGTCTTGTCGCCTGATGCCGAGCCGCGCGCCCTCGATCTGCTCGTACTGCAACCAGGCTCACACGGCAGGGATGAAGTGCGAACGCGCGTTGCAGGCGGATCGGCACCGCAAGGCACGGCACGACCAGAAGCGACCGACGGCGAGGCAGCGTGGGTACGACGCACGCTGGCAGCGGGAGAGCAAAGCCTACTTGGCCGTCTACTCCTCATGCCGCCGCTGCGGCCAGCCGGCCACGCTGGTCGACCATATCGAACCGCACCGCGGTGACCAGTCCTTGTTCTGGAACAGAGCGAACTGGCAGCCCCTGTGCGTCCCTTGTCATTCCGGCGCCAAGCAATCGCAAGAGCGGCGCAATCAGAAAGGAACCTGACCAATGCCCATTTTCTCCACCGCCGGCAGCAAGTTGAGTATCGGCGCTGCCATCGATGAGAAGAACATCGACTTCGTTGCTGCTGACTTCACAAGCCAGACCTGGGTCGAGATCAAGAACCTCGAAACCCTTGGCAGCCTGGGTGACACGTCGGAAGCGATCAACCAGGCGATTATTGGCGAGAGCCGCGTGAAGACGCTCAAGGGTGCCCGCACCGCCTCCACCATGGAAATCGTTGCGGCACTCGACTACGCCGATGCGGGCCAGCTGGCTCTGATCGCAGCGGAGAAGCAGTCATCCGCATTCGCATTCAAGCTGGAACTGGCAGACAAGCCGGCCGCCGGTGCATCGCCGAAAAACTCGATCCGCTATTTCATCGCGAAGGTCATGTCGATTGTCGAAGCCTACGAAGGCGCGAACAGTGTCGTCAACCTGACCGCAACGCTCGGCGTCAACAGCAACATCGTCAAGGTCGCGGCATCGGCGACCTGATCAGGTCCGGGGGTGGGTCCAAACATCTGCCCCCTACAAGGGACCGGTGCGGGAAGCCGCACGCAGGACTCCGCCGAAATCGCTCTAGTTTTTTAAGCCCTGTATTGAGGTGACCCGACGTGATCGCAACAGTCGAAATGCTCAAGGAGCAGCTCAATCTGACACCCGATTTGGGCAATTCTGATGACGCTCTCCTCGGCCGGAAGCTGGCGGCCGCGCAAGATCATCTCCAGCGTCTTCTTGGCTATAAAATCGAGGTGGTCTACGGCAACGCAGGCCAAGAAGAGATCCCACCGGCGCTGGTCGAGGCAGTCCTTCAAACCGCCGCGCATTTTTATGAAAACCGCGAGGCGGTTCTTGTCGGCGTGACGGGTGCGGAGCTTCCCTTCGGTGTTTCTGACATCGTCGCGAACTACCGGGAGTGGTCATTTGGCTGACGACGGCGGGCTATCCCGGTTCCAGAGGCGTATGCGGGCCATCCCGCAGGACGTCCGCGAGGCTGTAAAGCCGGCCGTGATCCAAGGTGCTAACGAGATTGCAGCGCTCCAGCGGCAGCTTGCACCGGTCGACCAGGGTGACCTCCGCGACAGCATCGCGGTGACTGCTCCAGGGACAGCCACTCCTGAATATTCGCAACCGGGCGGCAGCCGGGTCGCTGGCGAGCTTGAGGCGATCGTAACCGTCGGCGATCACGCCGTCCGGTATCCGCACCTGGTGGAATACGGCACGACCGCCGCCACTGCCCAGCCGTTCTTCTGGCCCGGTTTTCGGCTCGGCCGTAAGCGTGCCAGCAATCGGATCAAAAGGGCCATTGGTAAAGCAGTCCGAGGGACAAAACGATGAGCCCGGAATCCGCACTCCAGACAGCCGTTCGGGCTCGTCTCATTTCCGCACCGGCCGTCATCTCGCTGGTGCCGGCAGCCTCAATCCTCGATCGGAACGAGCGCCCGGCGCCATCCCCCTCCATCGTCCTAGGCGAAGCGATGGCGCGCGATGAAGGCGATACCATTGCGCGATCCCGCGTCACTGTGTTCGCCGACCTTCACGTTTGGAAGAGGGAAGCGTCGCTAGAAGGCGTGAAGGTCATTTCCGGCGCCATCCGTGTCGCACTCCGCGACCGCAATTCATACGCCCTTGTCGGTTTCCGCATTGTGGATTGGCGCATCGCCAGCACTCGGTTCCTTCGTGATCCCGACGGCCAAACAAGCCATGGCGTGATGACGATCGAAGCAATTGTCGAGGAGGTGTAATGCGCGCCGGCAAATTGGACAGAACGATCATCGTCAGCCGCTTTGACGCGGGCGCGGTCAACGCCTACGGCACCCCGGAGCCGACGTATGCTCCTATTGCGACAGTCCGGGCACAGGTTGTTCAGTCTTCCACCGAGGAATTTCTCAGCGGACAGGGCGCAACAGCCGAGACAGCTATTATCTTCCGCATCCGCTACATCCCCGGGCTCACAACAGCAGACCGCGTCGGCCACGAGGGCCGGTCCTTTAACCTGATCGAGATCAAAGAAATTGGCCGGCGCCACGGACTCGAGCTGCGCTGCGAGGCGTCCGAATGACTACACGTGGCCGCAAGGCGGAATTGAAAGCTGTTTCTGGAGGGCTCGCAGGTGTTCCGAAGTGTCCCGCAACGGTGCCGGTGGAATTCGCCGGCGAATGGGATGCCGTCTGCATTGATATGGTCGAGCGTCAGATCTTAACGACCCCGGCCTTGGGGCTGCTTGAGAGCTATCTCATTGCTCGATGGACCGTGAGGCAATGCCAAGCAGCTATACAGGAACATGGCCTTCTCGTCAGCACCGCTCACGCAATGAAAAAGCCGAACCCCGCGTCCGGTCTGTTGAGCAAAGCTCTGGAGGCAACGGCCCGCCTCGCTGCCGAGCTTGGTATCACCCCCGCCGCCCGGTCCAAGTCTACGTTCAAGCCGAAGGAAGGAGGTGGCAACGATGGATGGTCTGACTTGGATCTTTGACGACTCCCCAATCGCCGATCCATTCGGATACGGCGAACGCGCGGTGAAATTCCTCCGCATGCTGAAGCACCCGAAGTCACGCCTACCGGGCAAAGCGTTCCAGCTCGACCCGCCGTTCGAGAGGATCGTCAGAGCGATCTATGGCCCGACGAATGCACATGGCGCGCGTCTCGTCCGCACGGTCTTTCTCCAGGTTGGCAAGGGCAGCCGTAAGACATCGCTCAGCGCAGCGCTTGCGCTGTTGCATGCCTTTGGTCCCGAACGTGTCCCGCGCGGGCAAAATTTCTGCGTTGCAGCGGACAAGGCCCAGGCTCGCGTCGCATTCGAAGAAGCCATGTCAATCGTGGACGAGATCCCGCAGCTCGCCGGCGCCTCCCGCCCTGTGGACAGCAAGAACCGCCTGACGCATCCGAAGAGCGGCTCATTCTTCGAAGCCATGGCTTCCGACGGCTCACGCGCCCATGCGCGAACGCCGATGTTCGTCCTGGTCGACGAGCTCTGGGCTCACAAGAAGATTGACCTTTGGCAAGCGATGCGCCTTGGTGCTTCCAAGGTAGCGGGATCTCTGGTGATCGTCGCAACAACTGCCGGCCGCGGAAACGAGTCGCCCGACTTCGCGGTCTACGAATACGCCAAGAAGGTCCAGCGCGGGGAAGTCATCGATCCGACCTTCTTGCCGATCATTTTCGAAGCTGACCGTGATACGCCGTGGGATGACGAGGCCACATGGGCGAGCGTGCTGCCTGGCCTTGCCTATGGCTACCCGGATCTGCCGTCCCTCCGGCAGCTGGCCATCGAGGCGAAGGAACGGCCGGCGGATCGAGCAGCGTTTGAGCAGTTCTTCCTTGGCATCCGGCAGGACAATAGCTTGGCGCCGTTCGTCGACATGTTGGTCTATGACGAGGGCAAAGGTCCGGTCGACCTGGACGAAATGGAAGCCGAACAGCACCCATGCTGGCTTGCCGTCGACCTGTCGAGCACGACCGATCTAACCGTCATCGTAGCGTGCTGGAAAGTCGGCGACGAGTTTGTCGTCTGGCCCTGGTATTTCTGTCCGGGCGACAATCTTCAGCGCCGCGCGGACCGCGACCACGTCAACTATCCGGAATGGTCGAAGGACGGTTTCATTGAGCCGACTTCCGGCAACGTCGTCGATTTCGATCGAGTGGAAGACCAGGTCCGCGAATTGGCTGCCCGTTTCAACGTCAGGGAAATCAGCTTCGATCCCCATCTCGGCCGGCAGATCATGAACAACCTCATGGCCGACGGCCTGCCTGTCACCGAATTCCGCCAAGGTTGGTTCAGCATGGGCCCGGCCATCAAAGAACTTGAGCGCGCGATTGTTGGCCGCAACTTCCGACACGGCGGGCACCCGGTGCTGCGCTGGAACTTCGAAAACATCGCCGTCGACTCGAGCAAGGTCGACATGCCCATGTTCCACAAAGGCCGGAGCCGCGACCGCATCGACGGCGCCGTAGCCGCCGCAATGGCCGTAGCGCGCTGCGCAGCCGGCGACAGCGGCCGCTCTTCCTATGACGTTTTCACCGGTGATCTCGAGGAGTTCGCCTATGCCTGAAGGAGGCTCATATGCCTAGCACTGACGAAGAACGCCTTGTCGTCAGCCTCGAAGCTCGTATCCGCGATTTCGAGCGCAACATGCAAAAAGCCGAGCGGACCGGCACCAATTCATATAACCGCCTCCGGCAAGGCTCCCGTGGCGCAACGCAGGCCATGGAGAGCGACATGGCTCGCAGCACGCAACGGATCAACCAGTCGCTGGCCACCACGGCGACGCGGATCGGCGCCTTCGGCAAGGCCTTCGCCGGCGGGCTAGCCGTCGGTGTCGCCGTTGGCGCGCTCGAGGGGATCCGGGAAGCGGCAGTCGAGAGCACGAAGTCGATCCTGGAGATGTCAGACCAGGCCAAAATGGCCGGCGTTTCATTCAAGGCTTTCCAAGGGCTCAAGTTCGTTGCCGAGCAGAACCGAGTGCCGATCGATGCTTTGACCGACGGTCTGAAGGAGCTCAGCCTGCGTGCGGACGAGTTCATCCAGACAGGCGGCGGATCGGCAGCGGAGTCGTTCCAGCGGCTCGGTTATAGCGCGGAGGATCTGGCAAAGAAGTTGAAGGAGCCAGACCAGCTTTTCCTGGAGATCATCGGGCGCCTGAAGAGCCTGGATCGGGCTGCGCAAATCAGAATCTCAGACGAGGTGTTCGGCGGCTCGGGTGGTGAAAAGTTCGTTCAGCTAATCGACCGAGGCGAGCAAGGCCTTCGCGACCAGATCACGGCTGCCCAGGATCTCGGCAACATCATGGACGAGAGCATGGTGAAGAAGGCGGAGGAGGTGAACCAGAAATTTAACCTCATCACCACGACCATCGGCACCCACGTCAAAAGCGCGATAGTCGACGCGGTATCGGCTTGGTTTGAGTTCCTGGACAGCTTCCGGGAATTCGAGCGGCAGCAGAGCACGACTCTGCAGAACCGCCAGACAAATCTCATGGCCGAAAAGCAGGAGACGGTTAAACAGATCAACGACACTCAAAGCGAAATCGACGCGCTCGGAAACAGCGGATCCGCTGGAATGCTCCGACAGACGATCGCGGATCTGAAAAAGCATCTGGACGATCTCAACGCCGAAGAAGACCGGATCATCGGCATATTGAGTGACCGGACGTATCCCGCCTCTTCGAAACCGGCATTTGTTCCGCCGACACCACCGCCCGGTGGCTTCTCCAGCACGAGCACGAGCTCGGGCAGCGGCAAGGCTGACTTGACCCGCTATTTGGCCGCGGGAAAGGATGCCAGCCATATCAGCGGCATGTCGAGCTCGTTCGAAACCAAGCTCGCTGCGATGCTAGCGGCCTTGCCGAAAGAGATGGCCAACGCGATCTCTATCAATTCCGGGTTCCGTAGCAATGAGCGGCAGGCGCAGCTGTGGCAGCAAGCGCTCGAAAAATATGGGAGCGTTGCCGAGGCGCGGAAGTGGGTCGCACCGCCCGGAAATTCCCAGCACAACCGTGGCAACGCGGCGGATTTGGGTTACGCCAATGATGCCGCCCGGCAGTGGGCGCACGACAACGCGAGCCGCTTTGGTCTATCGTTTCCGCTCGGCAACGAAAACTGGCACATCGAAGACTCCGACGCCCGGGCCGGTGCTATCCAGGAGCGGACGAAGGCACTCGAAGCGCAAGGCCAAGCTTACGATGACGTCGTCGGACACGGTCGAGATTTTGTCGCTCAGCAAGACTTGGAGTCTCAGGCTCTCGGCATGACAGAAGAGGCTGCCAACCGCCTTCGATACCAGCAGGAGCTCCTCGACCGTGCCCGTGAAGCCGGCCTCAATTTGACACCAGCACAGGTCAGCTCGCTGAAGGAACTGGCGGCACAGATGGCATCGGCCGAGGCGCAGACGCAACGCCTTACGCAAAGCCAGGAGGCGGCACAGGAAGCAGCTTCTCGCTGGAATGATACCGCGAAAAGCACAGTCAAAGGTTTCGTCTCGGATCTCATGCACGGCGCCAGCGCAGCCGACGCGCTGCGCAATGCACTCGGACGGATTGCCGACACCTTGCTCAACGAAGTGATGGACGCGCTATTCCAGGTCAAGGGCGCCGGTGCAGGAGGCACGGGCGGCGGCGGCCTGTTCGGAGGGATCGGCAGCCTTCTGAGCAAGATCTTCAGCTTCGACGGCGGCGGTTTCACCGGCTCCGGATCTCGGAGCGGTGGCGTCGACGGCAAGGGCGGGTTCCCAGCGATCCTGCACCCGAACGAAAGCGTCATCGATCACACGAAGCAGCGGACCCGCTCGGCACCGGCAGCGGCCGGCGGCGCTTCAGCCGTTCATGTGACCAGTGAAGTCTCGGTCCGCTTCGAAGAAGACGGCAAATTCCACGCCTATGTCGAGCGGACCTCAGCGACAGCGGCTGAGAAGCGCGTCCGGCATTACGACGCTCACCTTCCTGGTCGTATCCAGGCCATCAACCGAAACCCGCGCAAGCGGGTAAACCCGACATGATAGATCGTCGCGCTAAGCCGCTCTGCCGGGCATTGAGAGAATCGCTGCAAACGGGCAAGCGTCCAGCGCTTCCGGCCGGCGGCGATCTCTTATGGACTTGGTTTTCAGACCTCCACGCCGCGCGATCGTTCGGCATGAACGGCCCGAACCCGATCACCTTTACCGAGATCGCCGCATACCTTGCCCTCTACCGCATCCCTGCCCAGCCGCACCACATCGCAATTTTGCGGGCGATGGATGCGGTGTACCTCGACTTCGCTTACGCCTCGCGCGGTAGCGCCGATGGTGGAGGCAGCCGCAAGCCGTCGGACATTACCGCAGTTGCATTCGACGCATTTTTCGGGTGACGCCATGGCCTACTTGGACAATTATCTCGTTCGTCGCGCACAGCCCTTGACGACCGGTTCGATAATCCGCAGCGAGGACCGCCGACGGCATCTCATCCAAGCCGTGATGGATCGCCTCGATGACTATCGATCGTCGCCTTGGCAACATGAGGGACCAGTCCGCGCCGGTCTGAGATCTTCCTTCTGTGTGGCTGGCCATAGCTGGAGCGCTGCGGATACTGAGGCCGCAGGCTTGGTCGCCGCCGCCTTTGATGAGCTTCGAGTACCTGATCGTCCGACGTGGCTAGAAGGACAGCCGCATTGTGTTGCTCCCTCTGATCAATGCAACTGGTGCAGTCAGCCGCTGGACGAGCTCCAGATAGCTAGATCTGAGCGCTTCTGCAGCACGGTCTGCGCTCAGGCAGCCTTCAGCCGTCGTGACTACCTGACCCATGCCAATGCCGATGCAATGGGTCGGCAGGCGTATCGAATACTCCAGCAAGCAAAGACAAAGCCAAGGTCATGCCAGCAGTGCGGCGTCACCTACCATGCCATTCGCGAGGGTTCAGATCAGAAGGTTTGCTCAACCCGGTGCCGCGATGCATCCATGAGGACGATACCGGACCGTGACTGCGTCCACTGCGGATGCAGCTTCCGACCGGAGAAGATGGCGCGCATGCACTGCTCTCCGAAATGCGCAGCGGAACATCGTTTCGCGGCCGCGCGGATCGATAAAACATGCGATTGTTGTGGTGTCAGCTTCACCGCTAAGATCTCGACCGCGATGTTTTGCTCCAACGCCTGCAAGAAAAACAGTTGGAAGGCGCGGCGGAAGACGGCCGACGTTAACCAGCTCCGGCCGCTGATGGCGCGGATGTTCGATGAGCTGTTTAGGCGAGCGGCATCGACTTTTAATCCTCCACATGCTCTGTGGTCGCGAGGCTCGCTTTAGAACCGAACATCTTCTGATATTTTGCTTGAGCACGGCTCACGATCATAGTGTACCGACGAGGGTTATCGATACCGATGTAGTTCAAGATCGCTATTTGCTCTGCTAGCTTATTGTTGTCTGCGGCACGGGCAATATCATCCGGCTCGCTCTTTACAAAATAGTTCAAAATCAGTGCAGCTCCGCCAAACAGCAGAGTGAAGGATCCGACACCGTACAGTACGAACGAAAGGATTGGATGATGAGACAGAAACTCAGAGAATGGGTCCCGGAAACGCGGTTCAACAACAAAGATAGGTAGCAATCGGCCGTTTATAGTGAATTTTTCATCGGGTTCAAAACGGAGATCCTTTAGCAATAAGCTGAGGCTTGCTGTATTTCCAGGAAGGATTTTTAAGCTGGTGGTCGTAAGTGATCCGCCTTCTATGGACCGGCCGCTGCTGTCGTCTTTGATATAAGTACTTAGAGGGGGCGTAAGAGTTACCGAGAGATCATCCACTATTCGGCCGGACTGGTTTTCAATCCGATAGCTACCGATTAAGACGGAGTCGTAATAGCCAAAATACTCCTTGAGGCGCCTTTCATAGGCGTCGAGGTCGTTGCCAGCGGGAAGACTGATGTTCTTCGCAAAGCTTCCCAGAAAAGCAGCCGGTACCCTTTGCTCACGGTAGCTTATATAAACGCCGTCTGCTGGATTGTCAGGCTTTGACGTGAAGAAGAAGTAGGTCGCAGCAGCGATCGCTACGCCGACAAGCGTATTGTTCACGACTGTTCTTGCAATCAACTTTGCCATGCTACACGCGAAAGCCGTTATTTGAGAGCATTGAGGAAAGGGTTCGGGGGTGGTGGTGGCGGAGCAGGAGGAATTGCAGCTGGAGTCCGATAGTTCGGATCGGCACGTTGCCGGATCCAATCCCACACCCACTGTGGTGCCCATCCCTCGAGCCCGAACGGTGAAAGTTCAGCAATGATCAGGCAGTCATTCCCTACGAGCCGTTCCATCAGTGCCATCCGAATTTCGGTTGGCGTCCGTTCGGTTGCCAGTAACCAGGTCCAGCCGTTCCATCGTAGCCAGTCCCCTCGTAGCGCCAGGATCGAGTCAATCATTTCAGGATTGATCGGCGTTTGTATCCACCGCAGGGTCACCATGTAAATCTTCATTCGGGTGCTCCGGCTCGAAGAGGGCTCGGCGGTGGTACATTTTTAGCGCCTTCAGGCGTTAAATCGATCACACGCGAGTCATTAACTGCGAGATCCATCTCGCGGTATCGAAGAAGCTCGCTTCCTTCCAGGAGAGCAACAGCCGGATGCGCTTGACCATACCAAAAGCAAAATACTGTGAAACCTATGAAGGCGAGCAAAGTTGCCGTGAAAATTGCGACAATAAACCAAGGATCAGCATTACGTAGAGCTGCGATAGAGGCAATCGCTAGCACAATCAGTCCGCCCATTAAGGGCGCAGTTTTGCCAAGCACGCCTCGGCCAAGCTTGATCGTCTGGAAGCTGCCAAGTTCAGGTATGTTGAGTTTCGGTTTTGCCAAGATCGGCCGCGCCCCCTGCGGCTGAGCACCGCCAGTAGAAGCTGCCAGAGGTAATCATCCCAGGCAAGTGTGTGACCCGCCAGACCACAACTATAAACCGATCGGCAGATTAATTTAACGTATGGACAAACCCGGTAGACAGTTCCTCAAAAGAGTCACCAGCGAATCCCCAGGGCCAGAACGTGCAAGCTACGGCTGGAAGAAGAAGTCACGTTAAGTGATTGAAAGAAAGTGTGGAGGCCTCGCCCGGAATCGAACCGGGGTGCAAGGATTTGCAGTCCTCTGCGTAACCACTCCGCCACGAGGCCGTCCGTGCTGTATAAGCGAGTGGTGGCAGCGCATTAGAACGAATCTATCATGGGTGCAAGCGGCTACCGCCGCTATTCTCGTTTTTTTCCCCGACCATCTCCGAAGGCGGGCCGGCAGCATCGCCGGCGAGCCGTCCTCATGGTTAATTTTTTAACCTTCGCGGGGTCATGATGCGGAACCAAAGCTTGGCTCAGCCGATTATCGGACCAGACGGAGGACGAACCATGATCAACAAATTTTTCACCGCATCCCGGCCCGTGTCTGTAGACCTCGAAGGCACCGGAACATTTGCGGATGGCGCCTTTGCGCTGACACTGTCCGAACAGCGGGAATTCGACCGCCAGTACAGCCTGCGTACGTCCTACGGTCGCGACCACGTGCTTGCCCGCAATGCCGAGCAGCACGCCCCGAGCTTCGGCTGAAGTTGGGCATTCAGCGAGGTTTCTTTCCTCGCGCTGGCGGGCACGTCTTGAAAGCGCGCGTCGAGCGCAGTAACACGACTTCAACGGACCGGCACGATAGCCAGCGATTTGAGGCGTGAGATGATGGATTTCGAAGCAGCGCGTAGGAAGATGGTAGAAAACCAGATCCGTACGCGGGACGTGACGGCGCATTCCGTGCTGCAGGCGTTCCTGACCGTACCGCGCGAAAATTTCCTGTCCGAAAAGTCGAAGACGATTGCCTACGTGGATGGCGACATCCAGATCGCGCCCGGCCGCTATTTGATGGATGCGTCGACGCTTGCCAAGCTTCTGCAGCTCAGCGCGATCTCCAAGACGGACAGGGTTCTCGAAATCGGCGCCGGCAACGGATATGCGGCGGCACTTCTCGCCAACCTCGCTGGCTCGGTTGTCTCGATCGAGTCCGACCAGGCCCTGGCCGCTGAGGCAGGCGAAAAGCTGGCCGCTTTGGGATACGGCAACGTAAAGGTCGTCACCGGTGAACTCGAAGCCGGCAGCCGGGACGGTGCGCCCTTCGATCTCATTCTTTTCAACGGTTCGGTGGAAGAGGTCCCGCCGACCCTGATCGACCAGATGGTCGAAGGCGGGCGCCTGATCGCCGTCATCGGTTACGGCAACGCGGCGCAGGCAACAATGATGGTCCGCGACCAGGGCCAGGTTTCGGCAAGCTCCCACTTTAACGCTTCCGTCAAGCCGCTCCCCGGCTTCCGCCGTGCCAAGGAATTCGTTTTCTAGGCAGCACGCGCGAAGACGTTTCGGAGCAACATGCAAAAGGAGGTCCTGGCGGCCTCCTTTTTTAATTTGTGGCATGTGTGGCATCCGAGATTCACTGCTCAACAAAGCTGTGTACCGAACCGGTTGACGAGCGCCTGCCGATTGTTTCTGCCCGGCAGACACCTAAACTGAAAGGTGATTCGGGCCCCGGTTGGGGCAGATGTGCCGGCACAATCGGGGATGGAAATGGCTCAGCCAAATGTAGCGCGTGAACCCTCAATGGAAGAAATTCTCGCCTCGATCCGACGGATCATCGAGAGCAACGAGCCGGCAGCCGATAACGCAATGTCCAGTTCGCTGGACGGTGGATACATCGAAGAAGACATCGAAGATCCGGAGGAGGTGAGCTTCGCGCCTGAGCTCGCCGCCAATGACCGTGGCCGGCCGCTGGACATGCCCCGCGCCTTCGAGGCAGCTCGTGATCTGCCCTCCGTCTCGCCGCTGCAGGGCGAACGGGCTTTGTCGCTGGCAGACGTGGCGGCAAGGGTGCGCGCCGCGTCTGTCCGCCAGCAGGATGCCGGTCCGCTGCGGCCTGTCGCTACCCCTCCGATGAGCGCCATGCCTGCCGCAGCTCAGCCGGAGCTGGCACCGAATCGCCAGGAGCCGGTGATGGAAAAGGTAGAAGCTTTGTCCTCGTCCGCCATGCTGCGGCCCTCGATCGAACCCATGTCCCAGCCCGAGCCGCCGCGCGCCGAGCCGCGCTTTACCGCGATGATGCCGCAGGCGCCGGCCGACGAGCGACCCGTCGAACAGGCGATGCCGACGACTGTGTCCGAAGACACGCGCAGCCTGCCGGCCAGGATCGAGGAAACCGCAAGCCTGCTGTCGGCGGAAGCCGGTGCGCAGGTCGCCCAGTCCTTCAACGAGCTTGCGGCCGTCTTCAACGGTCTCGAACATCGCTCGGTCGAGGAGATGGCGCAGGACATGCTGCGGCCCATGCTCCAGGAATGGCTGGACGACAACCTTCCGACCCTGGTGGAACGCATGGTCCGCGAGGAGATCGAACGGGTCGCGCGCGGTCCGCGCCGCTGATCGAACGGCATCTCGACCTTACGGGCCGCTCTGGTGACAGGGCGGCTTTTTTGTTGACTAAAGAGACCCCATCCTATTTACAGCGCCCATATCCTCAAGACAAAAGCCGGGTCCGCAAATGCTCGAAAAGACCTACGATTCCGCCGCTGTAGAACCAAAAGTCGCAAAGGCCTGGGACGAGGCGGATGCCTTCCGCGCCGGTGCCAACGCCCGGCCGGGAGCCGACAGTTTCACCATCGTGATCCCGCCGCCGAACGTCACCGGCTCGCTGCACATGGGCCATGCGCTCAACAATACGCTGCAGGACATCATGGTTCGCTTCGAACGCATGCGCGGCAAGGACGTGCTGTGGCAGCCGGGCATGGACCATGCGGGCATCGCAACGCAGATGGTCGTCGAACGGCAACTGGCCGAGCGCCAGCTTCCGGGGCGCCGCGAGATGGGCCGCGACGCCTTCATCGAAAAGGTCTGGGAGTGGAAGGAAGAATCGGGCGGCCTGATCTTCAACCAGCTGAAGCGTCTTGGCGCATCCTGCGACTGGTCGCGTGAGCGCTTCACCATGGACGAGGGGCTGTCGAAGGCCGTGCTCGAAGTATTCGTCTCGCTCTACAACGAGGGGCTGATCTATCGCGGCAAGCGGCTGGTCAACTGGGACCCGCTGTTCGAGACCGCCATTTCCGACATCGAGGTCGAAAACCGCGAAGTCGACGGCCACATGTGGCACTTCAAGTATCCGCTCGCCGGCGGCGAGACCTACACCTATGTCGAGAAGGATGCGGACGGCAACGTCACCTTCCAGGAAGAGCGCGACTATATCTCGATCGCCACCACCCGGCCGGAAACGATGCTCGGAGACGGTGCGGTCGCCGTCCATCCGGACGATGAACGCTACGCGGCAATCGTCGGCAAGCTCTGCGAAATTCCGGTGGGCCCCAAGCAGTATCGCCGTCTGATCCCGATCATCACCGACGAGTATCCGGACGCAACCTTCGGCTCCGGCGCGGTCAAGATCACCGGCGCCCACGACTTCAACGACTACCAGGTCGCCAAGCGCAACGACATTCCGCTCTACCGCCTGATGGACGGCAGGGCGCGCCTGCGTGACGATGGCGAACCCTATGCGGTCTATGCGGCCCAGGCGCTTGCGATCGCAAAAGGCGGCGAACTTCCCTCCGAAGCGGAGACCGACGACATCAACCTCGTGCCGGACGAATATCGTGGTCTCGACCGCATGGCGGCGCGCAAGGTGATCGTCGAGGCGATCAATGCCGAGGGACTGGCCGTCACCGTCAAGGATGCGGAAGGCAACGACGTTCCTTACGTCGAGAACAAGAAGATCATGCAGCCCTTCGGTGACCGGTCGAACGTCGTCATCGAACCGATGCTGACCGATCAGTGGTTCGTCGAGGCACATACGCTGGCACAGCCGGCGATCGCCTCCGTCCGCGAGGGTCGCACGAACTTCGTCCCTAAGAACTGGGAGAAGACGTATTTCGAGTGGATGGAAAACATCCAGCCTTGGTGCATTTCCCGGCAGCTGTGGTGGGGTCACCAGATCCCCGCATGGTACGGGCCGGACGGCCAGGTCTTTGTCGAGAAGTCCGAGGAAGAGGCGCTCGAGGCGGCGATCCAACACTATCTCGCCCATGAAGGCCCGTGGAAGGCCTGGGTCCAGGAGAAGCTCGAGAATTTCGAGCCGGGCGCCATCCTGACCCGCGACGAGGATGTGCTCGATACCTGGTTCTCGTCGGCACTGTGGCCTTTTTCAACGCTCGGCTGGCCGGACCAGACCCCTGAACTTGCCCGCTACTACCCGACCAGCGTGCTGGTCACCGGCTTCGACATCATCTTCTTCTGGGTCGCCCGGATGATGATGATGGGCGACCACTTCATGAAGGATAGCAGCGGCAATGGGGTCGAGCCCTTCCATACCGTTTATGTCCATGCCCTGGTGCGCGACAAGAACGGGCAGAAGATGTCGAAGTCCAAGGGCAACGTCATCGATCCGCTCGACCTGATCGACGAATACGGTGCAGACGCACTGCGATTTACGCTGGCGATCATGGCGGCGCAGGGCAGGGACGTGAAGCTCGACCCGGCGCGCATCGCCGGCTACCGTAATTTTGGCACCAAGCTTTGGAACGCCACCCGGTTTGCGGAAATGAACGGCGTCAAGCTGGATCCAGGGTTTGTGCCGGCCGACGCGAAGCTCACCGTCAACCGCTGGATCCTGACCGAACTGTCGTCGACCATTCGCGAAGTGACCGCGGCGATCGAGACGCAGCGCTTCAACGAAGCGACCGCATCGCTCTATCGCTTTATCTGGAATCAGGTTTGCGACTGGTATCTCGAACTGCTGAAGCCGATCTTCATGGGTGAGGACGAGCAGGCAAAGGCGGAAGCGCAGGCCTGTATGGCCTATGTTCTGGAGCAGACCTACAAGCTGCTCCACCCCTTCATGCCGTTCATGACAGAGGAACTGTGGGCCCACACGGCGACCCGCAGCCAGCTCCTGTGCCATGCGGACTGGCCGACCCACGACTTCGTCGACCAGGACGCAGCCGACGAGATCAACTGGCTCGTCGATCTCGTGTCGGGCCTTCGTTCCGCGCGTTCGGAAATGAACGTTCCGCCCTCGGCGGTAGCACCGCTCGTGGTGGTCGGAGCCAATGAGGTGACGAGCCTGCGCATGCGCCGCCATGAGGCGGCCATCCGTCGACTGGCGCGCGTCGAAAGCATCGAGCCCGCCGACACCGCGCCCCGCGGATCGGCGCAGATTGTCGTCGGCGAAGCGACCGCCTGCCTGCCGCTCGGCAATCTGATCGACCTCGGCGCCGAACAGGCCCGGCTGGAAAAGGCGATCGCCAAGACGGAGCAGGAAAAGGACCGGCTCGGCAAGAAGCTATCGAACGAGAAGTTCGTGGCCAATGCCGACCCTGAAGTGGTCGCTGCCGATCGCGAGCGTTTCGCCGAGCTGGAGGTCCAGCAGGCGAGCCTCAAGACGGCGTTGCTGCGCGTGTCGGAAGCCGGCTGAGGTCAATCAGTCAACGAATCGAAATACAAAGCCGCGGCCTGTCCGCGGCTTTTGCATGTTCGGCGCGGCCCCGTGTCACGCGGTTTGTCGAGCGCTGATTGACTTTGATCCCGTGTGCGGGCGCGAAAAGCGGGAGAAACTCGCAGTGTGGCGCTTCGGGCACATTATTCGTGACGTCGAGCATAATGTCCTGCGAAGATCCCTGTCGGATCGGATTTGCAGCATATTTTACTATCAACTGATAGACGCAACCCCAACTAAGGAAAAATTACGTAAATTTATAGGCGTTTTTGCAGCGCAAGGCCGGCATCAGCTCAAAGTTGTCATTTGGTCGAGACCATCTAGAGTGATTCCCGCGAATACCGGGAGTGGGAGACACAATGACAAGCAAGCTTATTGCGACGGGCGTATTGGCTGTTGCCGCAGGACTATCCCTGCAGGCGCCGGCTTTGGCGGGGGGTATCGAGCGCGGCGGATACAATATCGATCTGCTGTTTGATCCGTCGCCGGCTGCCGTGGAATCGAGCGCGACCTTCGTGATGCCGCAGCGCCGGTTGAAGAACGTCCAGGATACCAGCGGGACCGGCGGCCCCTTCAACCTCAATGCACTGGGCTACTCGACGTCCGCGGACGACAGCGAGAACTACTGGTCGCCACGCATCGGCGCGAAGCTGGGCTATCAGGGTTTCGACTGCCTTGCTGACTACTCGCAGCCATACGGCGCACACAGCGAGCCGGGCGCCCGCTGGGCCGGTGCCTACCAGAACATCGAGACCAAGATCGACAGCGACAACTACGCGCTGACCTGTTCCTACAAGTTCGACATGGGGCCGGGGCAGTTCCGCGTCATCGGCGGCGCAAGCTATCTGCAGATGGACGGTTTCAAGGAGCGGCTGGTGGTCGCGCCCGAGCTGATCGCGGCGAGCGGGCTCGATGGCACGGGAAGGCTCGGACTGTCGGGCGATGGCTGGGGATGGAGGGCCGGCATGGCCTACGAGATCCCCGAATACGCCATGCGCGCCAGCCTCGTCTATTACAGCCAGGTCAAGCTCGACAACATCACCGGCACGGTGGACCTCTCGCAGGTTCCGACCGCCGTCAGCCCGCTGGGCGGGCAGGTTCTGCCGGTGACCGGTTCGACCGCCATGCCGGACGCCCTCGAGCTCAAGCTGCAGTCCGGCATCGCGCCCGATTGGCTCGCCTTCGGTTCTGCTAAGTGGACGGACTGGAGTCAGCTTCAGCGCATTCCGTTCTACAACTCGACATTCGGTGAAATCACCTCGCTCGATCTGGGCTACCGCGACGGCTGGACCGTGACGGCCGGGATCGGCCACAAGTTCAACGAGCAGTGGAGTGGCGCGATGAGCGTCACCTGGGACCGCGGCACGTCGCAGGACTACGGCGCTCAGTCGGACACCTGGGCGCTGACAACCGGCGTCGCCTATGCGCCGAACAAGAATGTGGAGATCCGGCTTGCCGGCGTGATCGGCATCCTGACGAGCGGCAACTCGAGCTCGATGACCGTCGACGGCGTTCCGATCGGCGACGAGGCCACCTTCGATTACGGCAACGACCTGGTCACGGCTGTCAATGCGTCGCTGAAGATCAAATTCTGAAGATTCGGCCGTATTTCCAAGAAAAAGCCCGGCTGCGTCCGGGCTTTTTCACATCTATGCTTAACGGTTCCTAAAGCCTTCGGGAATTTTGTGTTGGAATCGCAACACTCGCCCGGCACCTTGCTGCCGGTCGCTGTCGCGGCCAATTCTGTCCATTTCCCGCCACAAACGGGGAGCAGCGATAGGGTCATGAACAGACGCGGACTGCGGGGGCGGGGCGCGTAAATTGGAGTACCATGGGCGGGTTATTCAAGGAATTGCGGGGCTTTGGGCCCGCTGGCGGACGGGTTCGGGGACCCGCGGCGTGCTCGTCAAACGTGTTGACGACTAGTCCTAGTGTTGCCGGAAATCTGATCTACAACTGCATAATTAGGGCGGATGATCTTCGCGATCTCGACTTTGGTCGGGGCGTTGCCTCCGCTCGCTGGGCGCGGACTGCGAATAAGCGCAGGTACCCGTCGTCGATCGGAAGAAACTGAGCCATGTCGAAGTTTGACATAGTCTCCATGCGGGTACTGCTTCTTGGGCTGTCGTTGACTTCCTTTGTGGCTGGGCATGCCTGTGCTTTCGACATCAAGTCCGGTGTGACGAAGGAATCCGGACCCTTCGATCTCTTCAAGTTCGGCTTCAAGGCCTACAAGAACGGCCAGAAGGAAGATGCGGTCGAGGCCTACCGCTACGCCGCCGAAAAGGGCCATACCGGTTCGCGCTGGGCGCTCGCCAACATGTATGCCGATGGCGATGGCGTCGCCAAAAACGACTTCGAAGCCTTTAAGATCTACAACGAGATCGCGTCGCAGGGCGTCGAGCCTGGTTCGGAAGATACGGGCTTCTTCGTCAATGCCTTGCTTTCGCTGGCGACCTATTATCGCCGCGGCATTCCCGACACCCCGATCAAGCCCGATCTCGCGCAGGCGCGTCAGCTCTATTTCCAGGTCGCGTCAACCTTCGGCGTCGCCGAGGCGCAGTTCCAGCTCGCCAAGATGATCATGGCGGGTGAGGGCGGCTCGGCCAATATGCAGCAGGCGAAGAAGTGGCTCAATCAAGCCCGCAAGAGCGGTCACCCCGGGGCCATGGCCGTGTTCGGCAATGTTCTGTTCGAGGAGGGCCAGACCGTACGGGGTCTCGCATTCCTGACGGCGGCGCTCGACAAGTGCGCGGCGCGCGATTGCATCTGGATGGAGCAGCTCCAGGAACAGGCATTTTCCGTGGCCGGCGAGGAAGACCGCCGCGGCGCGATCGCCCTGTCACGGGAATTTGCCAGGGGCGGCGACTGACCGCCCCGCTTCGGTTCTAGCTGAAGTCGAACTCGCCGACCACGGGCACGTGGTCGGACGGCTTTTCCCAACCACGCACGTGTTTCTCGATGCTCACGGATGTCAGCCTGTCGCAGGCCTCCGGCGACAGCATCAGGTGATCGATGCGGATGCCGTTGTTCTTCTGCCAGGCGCCTGCCTGGTAATCCCAGAACGAATAGAGCTTCGATGCATCCGTGCAGGCGCGCACCGCGTCCACCAGCCCCAGATGCTCCAGCCTGCGGAAGGCCGCGCGCGTGCGCGGCAGGTACAGTGCGTCGGTGGCCCACACGGCGGGATCGACGCAGTCGTGCGGTTCCGGGATGACATTGTAGTCGCCGGCAAGGATCAGCGGTTCCTCGAGCAACAGGCAAGCCGCGGCGTGTTGGCGCAGCCGCTCCATCCAGGCCAGCTTGTAGGGATATTTGACCGGGTCGTCGGCAGGGTTGCCATTGGGCAGGTAGATCGAGGCGACGCGGATCGCGCCGCCCGGCACCGAAAACACGCCTTCGATGTAGCGTGACTGTTCGTCCACCGTGCCGTCCGGCCCATCGCCGCCCGGCAGGCCGCGCATCACTTCGTCCGGCCGCGTCTTGGAAAGCAGCGCAACCCCGTTGAAGCCCTTCTGGCCGTGCGTCTCGACGTGGTATCCCAGCGCCTCGATCTCGAGACGGGGAAACGTCTCGTTGATGGACTTGATCTCCTGCAGGCAGGCAATGTCCGGCGACGATTCGCCCAGCCACTGGCGCAGGTTGTCCAGCCGGGCCTTGACGCCATTGATGTTCCAGGTGGCGATCTTCATGCCGTCTTCCCTCGCGCTGTCCGCAGTCCTTTTAGCGAAAGTCCGGCCGTTGGAAAGCCCGCGGCCGCGGATCAGATCGAGAAACTCGTGCCGCAGCCGCAGCTCGCGACCGCATTCGGATTCTTGATCTGGAACGACTGGCCCAAAAGATTGTCGACGAAGTCGATCTCAGACCCGGCCATGTAGACGAGCGAGAGGCTGTCGATCAGCACCTTGGCATCGCCGTTGGCAACCACGACGTCGTCGTCCTGTGCTGCCTCGGCGAGGTCGAACTTGTAGGAAAAGCCCGAGCAGCCGCCGCCCTCGACCGATACCCGCAGGGCCTGCTTGCCGGCTTCGGCGCCGACGATCTGCGCGATCCTCTTCGCGGCGGCGTCCGACAGAGTTACATTCGTTTGCATTGTGCCTCCAGCCGGGGTCAAGGCCCGGAGAGATTTCATGTCACCCGCTTTGCGCAGGGCTCGTCTATAGGTATGAAGACCAAAAGGGCGCGTCAATGCCCGGGGGAGCTCTTGCGGACGAATGCGGGAAAATGAACACGCGGGTGAGTGCATGACCATCGATAGCGAGGCGCTCGGCTTCGGCGGCGCAGAGCGCGCGCCCTATGCGACCAACCCCTGGACGTCCCGCGGACGGCTGTTTCCCGAGGCCAACAGCCTGACGCGATCGGAATTCCAGCGGGACCGTGATCGTATCGTCCACACCACCGCATTTCGCCGGCTGAAGCACAAGACGCAGGTCTTCATCAGTCCGGACGGCGATCATTACCGCACCCGCCTGACCCACACGATCGAGGTTGCCCAGATTGCCCGCTCGCTGGCGCGGGCTTTGAAGGTCGACGAGGATCTGGCCGAGGGCGTCGCCCTGGTGCATGATTTCGGACATACGCCGTTTGGCCATACCGGCGAGGATGCGCTGGACGAGATGCTGCAGCCCTATGGCGGGTTCGATCACAACGCGCAGTCGCTGCGGATCGTCACCAAGCTCGAGCGACGCTACGCGGAGTTCGACGGGCTGAACCTCACCTGGGAAAGCCTCGAGGGCCTCGTCAAGCACAACGGCCCGCTCCTGACGAAAACGGGCGAGGGAAGCCGCGGCCCCGTCCCGAAGCCGATCCGCGACTACTGCGAACTGCATGATCTCGAATTGGCAAGCTATGCCAGCCTGGAAGCCCAGCTGGCGGCCATCTCGGACGATATCGCCTACAACACCCATGATATCGACGATGGCCTGCGCTCCGGCCTGTTGACCTTCGAGATGCTGGAGGACGTGCCTTTCCTCGCCGGATTGATGGCCGAGGTACGCGACCGCTATCCGCATCTGGAGGAGAGCCGCTTTGCCCATGAGATCATGCGCAGGCAGATCACCCGAATGGTCGAGGACGTGATCGGGATCGCCCAGCACAATGTGCAGAAACTGGCGCCGCAGAGCGCCGCCGACATCCGTGCCGCCGATCATGTGATCGCGACCTTTTCGGCCGACATGGCCGAGACGGACCGGCAGATCAAGAAGCTGTTGTTTTCCCGCATCTACCGGCACCCGGATATCATGCGGATCCGCGCCGGTGCCGCCCAGATTCTGTCCGATCTGTTCAAGGTTTACATGAACGACCCGTCGCTGATGCGCAGCCACTACTGGGTCAACCACATGGCCGGGCTGGATGAGGGTGCACGGGCCCGCCACGTCGCCGATTACCTGGCCGGTATGACGGATACCTATGCCATCCGCGCGCATGGCGAGTTGTTTGACCATACACCTGAATTGCGCTAGGCACCCGCCCACAACGACGGCATTCCGGGGGTCTCCCGGTACCAAGCGCGTAAGTGAGCGACATGAACATCTTTAGCGACTTCGAAGGCAGAATAAAGAACACGCTGGAAACGCTTGACCTCGTGAAGGAAAAGCACGGCGAGGTCGATCTTTCGCGCGTCACTGTCGAGCCGCCGCGCGACCCGAGCCACGGAGATGTCGCGACCAACGCCGCCATGGTCCTGTCGAAGCCGCTGGGCACCAATCCGCGCGAGCTGGCGGCGATCATCGCCGAAGCGCTGAAGGGCGACGCCGATATCAGCGAGGTCAGCGTCGCTGGTCCGGGCTTCATCAATATCCGCCTGTCGACCGGATACTGGCAGCGGCTGCTTGCGGCGATGATCGAGCTTGGAACGAACTACGGTCGGTCGCAGATGGGCGCCGGCCACAAGGCGAACGTCGAATACGTCTCGGCCAACCCGACCGGCCCGATGCATGTCGGCCATTGCCGCGGCGCGGTCGTCGGCGATGCGCTGGCCAATCTCATGCAGTTTGCCGGCTACGAAGTCACCAAGGAATACTACATCAACGATGCCGGCGGCCAGATCGACGTGCTCGCCCGCTCCGTCTTCCTGCGCTACCGCGAGGCGCTGGGCGAAACGATCGGCGCGATCCCCGAAGGTCTTTACCCGGGCGATTACCTCGTCCCGGTCGGCCAGGAGCTTGCCGCCGAATACGGCACACGCCTGCATACCATGCCGGAAGACGAGTGGATGCCGCTGGTCAAGGACAAGGCGATCGACGCCATGATGGCGATGATCCGCTCCGACCTCGATGCGCTGAACGTCCATCACGACGTCTTTTATTCCGAGCGGACGCTGCATGCCAACGGGGCGCAGCGGATCCGTCAGGCCATCAACGATCTCACCTTCAAGGGCCACGTCTATCGCGGCACGCTCCCGCCGCCGAAGGGCCAGCTTCCGGAGGACTGGGAAGATCGCGAACAGACGCTGTTCAGGTCCACGGAGGTGGGAGACGACATCGATCGTCCGCTCATCAAGTCTGATGGCAGCTACACTTATTTTGCCGCCGACGTGGCCTACTTCAAGGACAAGTTCGATCGCGGCTACGACGAGATGATCTACGTTCTGGGCGCCGACCATGGCGGTTATGTAAAGCGTCTCGAAGCCGTCGCGCGCGCCGTCTCCGAGGGCAAGGCAAAGTTGACGGTTCTGCTGTGCCAGCTGGTCAAGCTTTACCGCAACGGCGAGCCCGTCAAGATGTCGAAACGCTCCGGCGACTTCGTCACCCTGCGCGAGGTGGTGGACGAGGTGGGTCGCGATTCGGTGCGCTTCATGATGCTCTATCGCAAGAGTTCCGAGCCGCTCGACTTCGATTTCGCCAAAGTCACAGAGCAGTCGAAGGATAATCCGGTTTTTTATGTCCAGTACGCGCATGCCCGCTGCATGTCTGTCCTGCGGCAGGCCAAGGAGGCCTTTGCCGACCTCGATCCGTCGGCCGTCGACATGGCTGCCGTGACGAACTTGATTAGCGATCCCAATGAGTTACAGCTCGTGGCAAAGCTTGCGGAATATCCGCGCGTGGTCGAGGCGGCAGCCTTGGCACAGGAGCCTCACCGGCTCGCTTTCTTCCTCTACGACCTCGCAAGCTCCTTCCATGCGCACTGGAATAAAGGTAAAGAACAACCTGAATTACGCTTTGTTAACGATAAAAACCGAGAATTGAGCATTGCCAGACTTGGGCTGGTGCATGCTGTTGCCTCTGTGTTGAAGTCTGGACTCTCAATCACGGGCACGGCCGCACCGGAAGAAATGCGGTAGAAACGCCACCATTTCCCCACATTACACTGGCATACGCGTTGTAATTGTAGGTGAGTGGACGAGGTAATGGCTGATAACAACCTTGCGCGTAGCCGGAATGATATCCCGGATGTCTTTGCCGCTGACGACCCGCTGGCTGAACTCGCCCGCATTGTAGGGTATGATGAGAGGCTCGTGCCGACGCCGCAGGCGCCGGTTCCAGCCGGCTTGTCCGCGCCTCGTCGAGAGCCTGCTTTCAATCTTGAAGACGAGCTGCTGCGCGAGTTCGAGCGCTACGACTCGCCCAGCCTCGATCCCGCCAACGACCTGCAGGCCGTTCGTCCCGCAGAGCCGCAGCATGATGTGGAGCCGCAGCTCAGCGAGCCCTATTTCGATGCTGCGGGCGTCGCGGATACGAGCGAACAGCTTGCCGCCCCCGTCGTGGAGGATGTCGTCGTGCCCCACAGCGAAAGCTGGGTGGACGATGAAGTGCGCGACCCCGTCGGTTTTGACGACCAGGCTGTCTTTGCTCCGGCAATCTCGGCTGTCTCCGATCAGAGGCACGAGCCGGTATTCGAGCAGGAGCCCACTGAGGCCCCGTCTTTCACCGGGCAGGACGCGGTTGCCTCCACTCCCGCGGACGGCGACGGCGAATCCTGGTCGCAGGCCGAATCGGCTCCGGTCGAAGCAATCGCGCTTCAGGACGTCCCGGTATCGGCTGAGACCTCCGGCTTCGATCTTGCTGACGAACTGGAATCGTCGATTGCCCCGGTCGCTCCGCCGAAGAAGGTCGGCTACGTTCCCGGCTTTCGGATGCCGATCGCCAACTTCAACGCTGCGTCGAGGCAGGCGCCGCCCGCGCCTGAGGTGGAGCAGCGCGCTCCACAGCCGGCGCCGCAGGCAGTTGCTGAAACTGCCGCCGAGCTTCCGCGCTGGGATTTCGTCCCGCCGGCGCCGACGGGCGCAAGCGAGACGTGGTTCACCGGGCAATCCGGGCCCAAGGGTCCCGCAGTCGCTGTAGCCCCCGAAGTGGTGGCCCCGGCGACTGACCGGCAGGCAAAGTTTTCGCCGCTTGACGACCTGATCTATGACGTCGCCCGCTTTCCGGCCGAACAGCCGGCGGAACCCAAGGATCGGCAGCTGCCGCAGGAGCCGTCGCGACCTGACGTTGCGGCCGTCGTTGCGCCGGCGGTTGCTGTGCCCGCCGTTGCTGCTGCCCCTTCTGTTGTGACGCCGCGGATGCAGGACACCCCTGTTGTCCCGACGGTGGTGGCTGATCCGGCACCGGCTGTCGCGGACGAGGCGTTCTTCGACCCCTTCGCGGATGACGAATTCGAACTGGCGCTGGATGACCTCGAGCTCGATCTGGCCGATGTCGTAGTCGCCGAAAACAGCCGGTCTGCGGCGGAGCCCGTTATTGCCCCGGTTGCCATGGCGGCTCAGCCGTCTGCCGCACCGGAAGCCATGCGTGCCCAGAGCGTCCCGGTCCGGGCGGCTCCGGTCATGCCGGTGGCGCCTGTTGTCGCAGAGCCGGTGTTCGAGGAAGCCTATGATGCAGGCGAGCCCGAATCCGATCTCCCCTTCGATCCGTCGCTGATTTCCGAATCGGAAGAGCGTCCCGAAGCGATCGCGGACCTCGACGTCCCGGCATTGCCGGCGGAAGAGCCGGAACAGGAACCTGCCTACCGGCCCGACTACGATATCGACATCGACGCGGAGCTTGCAACGCTGCTCGTTGCGGCAACGCCGGCTGCCGCGGCAACTGCCGAACCAGTCCGCCCAGTCGCGGCGGCTGCGGCCGACGGCAAGAAGCCGGATGCCCGTCCCGTTTATGCCGATCTTGACGAATTCGAGCGTGCGCTGGAAGAGGACTTCCGCCGCAGCCTTGCAACGCCGCTTCCCGCCGAGACCTATGAGGACCTCAGCCGGTACAGCGACAACGCGGCCCAGTCGCAGCTGCGTCCGGCGTCCCGCAACTGGGTCGTGCCGCTCGCCATCGTCGGCGTCCTGGCGCTTGCCGGCGGCGGCGCCTATGCCTGGCTCGGCAATGGTGTATCGGGCATGGGGTCCGGCGAGCCGGTCGTCATCGCCGCTGACAAGGAGCCGATCAAGGTTGCTCCGGAAAACCCGGGTGGCAAGACTGTTCCCAACCAGGACAAGGCCGTTTACGACCGCGTTGCCGGTGCTCCGCCGGAGACGCCAAAGCAGCAGACGCTGATTTCCAGCAACGAAGAACCGGTAGACGTGGTCCAGAAGACCCTGATGCCGGACAACCTGCCGATGGATGGCGAGGACGACGTCGAGCCGACGGACGTTGGACTGACCCAGGATCCGCGGCTTTTGCCACAGCAGGAGCAGCAGGCTTCTGCCGGTTCGCAACAGGATCCGGTCACGGTTGCGCCGCGCAAGGTCAAGACCATGATCGTTCGTCCTGACGGCAAGCTTGTCGAGCAGGAAGTCACATCGCCTGTACCGGCTCTGGTCGCACAAAGCGAAAAGATGCCTGCAGCGCCGGCCAAGTCCGTTGACGTCGCCGCGCTTGCGGAGCAGCCGGCTCCGGTGGCCCCCGCTCTGGCTCAGCCCAAGCCTGCCGGCATCGTGCCCGTCTCGGCGCCGATCAACGCCGCACCTGTTGCCGTCGAGCCGACGGTCGCACCGGCAGCACCGGCGACCCGCGCGCCGGTTCCGGCCATGCGCCCGGCACAGCAGCCGGTCAACGTGGTCGCCGCCGTGACGGATCAGGGCAACGTACGCCCGGCTCAGGCCCCCGCAGCCGCTCCGTCTGCCGGCACGCAGGTCGCGTCTCTCGGTGATGGTGGTTACGTCATCCAGATCGCGTCGCTTCCAAGCCAGGCGGATGCGCAGAAGTCCTATCAGAACCTGTCTTCGAAGTTCGGTACCGTCATCGGTGGCCGCGGCGTCGATATCAAGGCTGCTGAAATTGCAGGGAAGGGCACCTTCTATCGTGTCCGCATTCCGGCCGGCAGCAAGGCGGAAGCTGTATCTCTCTGCGAGCGCTACCGGTCTGCCGGCGGCACCTGCCTCGTGGCAAAATAACCACGACACATTCGAGTTTGACGAACGGGGCGCTGGGCGCCCCGTTTTTCGTGGCGCGATGATGGTCTAGGGTAGGGTTATGACCGAATCAAAAGCGATGATCCTGGGCTGCAGCGGCGCCCAACTCACCCCGGACGAAATCTCCCTCTATCGCGACGAGCGACCCTGGGGCTTCATCCTGTTTGCACGCAACTGCCTGGAACTGCCGCAGATCGCAGATCTCGTGGCTTCGATGCGCGATGCGATCGGCAGGCCCGATGCGCCGGTTTTGATCGACCAGGAAGGCGGGCGCGTCCAGCGCATCCGGCCGCCGATGATCGAACGCTATCCGTCCGGTGCGGCATTGGGCGAGATTTATCGCCGCGATCGCGAACTGGGTCTGCGGGCCGCGTGGCTGATGTCGAGACTGCATGCC
Organism: Hyphomicrobiales bacterium; assembly: GCA_900469345.1. Classification (GTDB taxonomy): domain Bacteria; phylum Pseudomonadota; class Alphaproteobacteria; order Rhizobiales; family Rhizobiaceae; genus Neorhizobium. The sequence goes on from UBWZ01000012.1 coordinate 111,307, forward strand.
TTCGACCTCACGCGGCTCGGCGTCAATGTCGACTGCCTTCCGGTTCTGGATGTCCCGGTCGAGGGTGCCAGCAATGTCATCGGGGACCGCGCCTACGGCTTCGACCCCCATGCGGTCGCGGAAATGGGTAAGGCCGCTGCCGAGGGCCTCAAGTCCGGAGGCATGCTGCCGATCATGAAGCACATGCCCGGCCACGGGCGAGGCATGGCCGACTCTCACCACGAACTGCCGGTCGTAACCGCATCCCGCGCCGAACTCGAAGCCCATGACTTTCTGCCCTTCGTGGCCATGAAGGACGAGCTGATGGCAATGAGCGCGCACATTGTCTTCACGGCCATCGACGCAGAGGAGCCGGCCACGATCTCGTCCAGGGTCATAGAGGAGATCATCCGTGGCCATATCGGCTTCGACGGGCTGCTCGTCTCCGACGATACGTCGATGAATGCGCTGAAGGGCACGATTGGCGAGCGGGCGGCGAGAATCATGGCGGGCGGTTGCGATATTGTGTTGCATTGCAACGGCGTAATGGAGGAAATGAAAGCCGTCGTTGAGGCAGCGATCCCGCTTTCGGGTGAGGCCCTGCGACGGACGTCTGCGGTCGAGGCAGGCTTTACACCGGCCGACGGCGCCGACGAACAGGCGTTGCGGCAGGAATTCCATGGATTGACCGCCGTGTCCTGATGGCGGTGAGGGGAGAACGTCGGCTTGGCCGCAACATCGTCGCAGGATGCCATTCCGATGGACAAGCTCTGGCAGAACGCGGAAGAGCGCGCCGCCGACGATCCCGCGCTGATGATCGACGTGGCTGGCTTCGAGGGCCCCCTCGACCTGCTTCTTCATCTCGCCCGCAGCCAGAAGCTGGACCTCTCCCGGATCTCGGTCCTGGCTCTGGCCGAACAGTATCTAACCTTCATCGAGAGTGCGCGTAAGGTTCGCATAGAGCTTGCGGCCGACTATCTGGTCATGGCCGCATGGCTTGCCTTCCTCAAATCGAAGCTCCTCATCCCCCAGCCGATAAAGGGCGATGACGGGCCAAGCGGCGAGGAGATGGCGGCAACGCTCGCCTTTCGCCTGAAGCGGCTCGAAGCCATGCGCGACGCGGCGACGAGCCTAGTCAATCGCAACCGGTTGGGTCGCGACATCATGGCCCGGGGTGCGCCGGAACACATCCCGCATCGGGTGCAGTCCGAGTATGACGCGACGCTCTACGACCTGCTTTCGGCCTACGCCAATCTGCGGCAGCGGACGGCGATCACACAGGTCACGATCGAGCGGCGCAAGGTCTGGTCGCTTGTCGAGGCACGCGACCTCCTGACCCGCATGCTGGGCGAAATCGCCGACTGGACGGCACTCCAGCAGTATATTCTCCCCTATCTGCCGCCTCAGGACCGTGTGACGGCAACCGCCAGCGCCTTTGCTGCCTCCCTGGAACTGGTGCGCGAAGGATCGCTGGAAATCCGGCAGGATGGCGCCTTCCAGCCGATCTACCTGCGCAAGGGGTCGGGCCGCAATCCGCCTGCGGGAGGCGACGCATGATCGCCGAGGACGACGATGACCTGATCGAGGCGGCCGACCTGCCGGTCGATGCCGTGCCGATGAGCATGGTCGAGATCATGCGGATTGCCGAGGCACTGGTGTTTGCTTCGGCAGAGCCTGTTCCCGAATCCTTCCTTGCCGACCGCCTGCCGCGGGGAACGAATGTCGCTGCCGTCATGGCGAGCCTCGTGGATCTTTATGCGCCCCGCGGCGTCAACCTGATCCGGATTACCGATCGATGGGCCTTCCGCACGGCGGCCGATCTCGCCTTCGTCATCCGCAAGGATGACAACGAGGTCAGGAAGCTGTCGCGCGCCGCTCTGGAGGTGCTGGCAATCATTGCCTATCACCAGCCGGTGACCCGGGCCGAAATCGAGGATATCAGAGGCGTGCAGACATCGAGGGGTACGCTGGATGTTCTCATGGAGGCCGGATGGGTGCGCTTTCGCGGCCGCCGCCGGTCGCCCGGACGGCCTGTCACGCTCGGCACCACGGTCGATTTCCTCGACCATTTCGGCCTTGAGGAACTGCGCGATCTGCCTGGTCTCGAAGAATTGAAGGGAGCGGGACTGCTGTCCGGCCGCATCCCGCCGAGCTTCAGTATTCCTCTGCCCGGCTCGGAGGATGAACTGTCGGACGACGAAGATCCGATCACCCAGATGGACCTGGAAGAACTGGGTCTGCTGGCGCCAAGCGGCGGCGACGACCAGTAAGGCCGGCCTGCTTCCGTTCCCCTGACACTGTTCACGCGAGTATAACGTGCGCGCGGCTCCGCCTGGGCTCAGCACATCATCGTCGCAAAACCAGCAGCGGGCGCGGCATTCTGCCTGTTGGCTCGGAGATTTGGGGTTTGAAAAAGCACGACAATGAGCTTACATCGAGTGACAGGTTATGATGGAGTTCGACTATGGGTTCTTTTAGTGTGTGGCATTGGCTGATCGTTCTGGTCATCGTGCTCGTTCTCTTTGGACGCGGCAAGATTCCCGAATTGATGGGCGACGTCGCCAAGGGCATCAAGAGCTTCAAGAAGGGCATGACCGACGAGGACGACACGCCGGACTCGCCGGGTACGACGACCACGCCGAACACGTCGAAGACCGTCGATCACAAGCCCGACGAGATCAAGGAACCGAGCCGGTTCTAAGCGCCGGCTGCCGGTTTCAGGAGCCTCATTGAATGTTCGATATCGGTTGGACCGAACTGCTTGTCATCGCCATCGTCCTGATCGTCGTGGTGGGTCCTAAAGACCTGCCGCCGATGCTGCGGGCCTTTGGCAAGATGACCGCAAACTTGCGCAAGATGGCAGGCGATTTCCGCACCCAGTTTGATGAGGCTCTGCGCGAGTCAGATTTGGACGACGTGCGGCGCACGATTGGCGATGCCCAGCGCCTGAACCCCACCAATGCGCTGCGCGAGGCTATCAACCCGTTGCGTCAGATGGGGCAGGACATCCGCAGCGATCTGCAGAAGGCAACGCAGGTGCCGTCCGCTGCCGACAAGAGCAAGACCGACATCGACGCCCAGCAGGCGGTCGAGGGCGCCTCGGCGGACGCGCTGCTGCCGGAGGTTCCCGCTGCAACGGCGTCATCGGCGCCGGTCACCCCGGTATCGGCGGCTCCCCTTGAGCCTGTCGCCGGGCCGCAGCCTTCTGCTCCCGCGCAGTCCGAACCCGCATCGGTGGCCGTGCAGAAGCCGAAACGCGTGCGTAAGGCACCCGCTGGTGGACAGCCGTCGCCAGAACCGGTGGCCATGGAAACTGCAGCCCGGCCAAAGCGCGTCCGGACCCCTGCAAAGATTGCGGCATCCCCGATTGACACGGAGGCCGCCGCCGTGGCTGCCACCAAGCCGCGCCGTCGCGTGGCCCGCAAGACCGATACCCCGAAGGATGACGCATGAGCGGCGATTACAACGACAAGCCGCAGCCGCTCATCGAGCATCTGATGGAACTTCGAACGCGCCTGATCTGGTCGATCGGCGCCTTCTTTCTGGCCTTCGTGGTCTGCTTCTTCTTTGCCAAGCAGCTCTTCAACCTGCTGGTCGTTCCTTACAAGTGGGCGGTCATCTGGGCCCATCTCGATATTTCGAAATCCGAGCTCATCTACACCGCACCGCAGGAATTCTTCTTTACCCAGGTGAAGGTGGCCATGTTCGGCGGCCTGGTGATCGCCTTTCCGGTCATTGCCTCGCAGCTCTACAAGTTCGTGGCGCCCGGCCTCTACAAGAACGAACGGGCAGCCTTTCTGCCGTTCCTGATCGCGTCGCCGGTACTCTTCCTGATGGGGGCGGCGCTCGTCTACTTCTTCTTCACGCCCATGGTCATGTGGTTCTTCCTCGCCATGCAGCAGGCGCCCGCCGAGGGTGAGGTGGCGATCTCGCTGCTGCCGCGCGTGTCGGAGTATCTGAGCCTCATCATGACCTTGGTCCTGTCCTTCGGCCTGGTCTTCCAGCTGCCGGTCATCACCACGCTTCTGGCGCGGGTAGGGCTGCTGACCAGCGACTGGCTGCGGCAGAAGCGCAAGTTTGCAATCGTCATGGCGTTCATCGTCGCAGCCGTGCTGACGCCGCCCGATCCCATGTCCCAGATCGGTCTTGCACTGCCCACCATCCTTCTCTACGAGATTTCCATCTATGCCGCGCGACTCGTCGAGCGCAAACGCAAGGAAACTCAGTCCGAGGAGCCTTCGTCGAGCGTCACCACGACGGAAGGCCCTTGAGCCTTTCGCTTGCGGTCGTCATGCGGCTTCCGCTTCAAAGGCCAGGCACCGATGCTCGATATCAAATGGATCCGCGACAACCCCGACGTTCTTGACGAGGCGCTGAAAAAGCGTAGCGCGGAACCCATGTCGTCTACCCTTCTGGCCCTGGACGACAGCCGCCGCGCCGTCATCCAAAAGCTTCAGGACATGCAGTCGCGCCGCAACGCCGCCTCCAAGGAGATCGGTGCGGCCATGGCGCAGAAGAACATCGAGCTTGCCGACCGCCTCAAGGCGGAGATGACGCAGCTCAAGGACACGATGCCGTCGGTTGAGCAGGAGGAGCGGAGCGCGATTGCCGCTCTGGACGATGCCCTGTCGCGCCTGCCCAACATTCCCTTCGAGGATGTCCCGGTCGGCAAGGACGAGCACGACAACGTCGTGAAGCATGTCGTCGGCCAGAAGCCGGGCTGGAATCATCCCGCCAAGGAGCATTTCGAGATCGGCGAAGCGCTCGGCTACATGGATTTCGAGCGCGCGGCCAAGCTTTCAGGCGCGCGCTTCACGGTGCTGACCGGTCCGCTGGCGCGGCTCGAGCGGGCGCTTGGCCAGTTCATGCTCGACATGCACACGTTGGAGCACGGCTACACCGAAGTCTCTTCGCCACTCATGGTGCGCGACGAAGCCATGTACGGCACCGGCCAGCTGCCGAAATTTGCCGAGGAGCTGTTCAGGACCACGGACGGCCGGTGGCTGATCCCGACCGCCGAGGTCACGCTTACCAATCTCGTTTCGGCTGAAACACTCGAGCAGGAAAAGCTGCCGCTGCGCTTCACGGCGCTCACCCCGTCCTTCCGCTCGGAAGCCGGCTCGGCCGGGCGCGATACGCGCGGCATGCTGAGGCAGCATCAGTTCTGGAAGTGCGAACTCGTCTCGATCACTGATGCGGAAAGCGCGGTTGCCGAACACGAGCGGATGACCGAATGTGCCGAAAATGTCCTGAAGCGGCTTGGCCTCCATTTCCGCACCATGACGCTGTGCACCGGCGACATGGGCTTCGGCGCCCGCAAAACCTATGACATCGAGGTCTGGCTGCCGGGGCAGGACGCCTACCGCGAGATTTCGTCCTGCTCCGTCTGCGGCGACTTCCAGGGTCGGCGGATGAATGCCCGCTACCGCGGCAAGGACGACAAGGCGCTGAAGTTCGTTCACACGCTGAACGGCTCGGGCGTGGCGGTTGGCCGCTGCCTGATCGCCGTGCTGGAAAACTACCTGAACGAGGACGGGTCGGTGACGATCCCCGATGCGCTCGTGCCCTATATGGGTGGAATGACGAGGATCGAGCGGGCTGGCTGATGCGGATCTTGCTGACCAATGACGATGGTATCCATGCCGAGGGCCTCGCGGTCCTCGAGCGGATCGCCCGCAGCCTTTCGGATGACGTCTGGGTCGTGGCGCCCGAAACCGACCAGAGCGGTCTCGCGCATTCCCTGACCCTCTCGGAACCCCTGCGCCTGCGTCAGTTGGGCGAAAAGCGCTATGCGCTGCGCGGCACGCCGACCGATTGCGTCATCATGGCGATCAGCGAAATCATGCGCGGCAAGCCTGATCTCGTGCTCTCCGGTGTCAACGACGGCGCAAACATGGCCGACGACGTCACCTATTCCGGCACGGTCGCCGGCGCCATCGAGGGCACGCTGCAGGGCGTGCGCTCCTTTGCGCTGAGCCAGGCAGTACGCCGGGACAACGGCCGTTTCGCCCCTTGGCACGTGGCCGAGACGCTGGCACCCGATCTCATCCGGAAGCTTGGAAATCTCGACCTGCCGGATGGCACGTTCCTCAACCTCAATTTTCCCAATTGCGAGCCCGATGAAGTTGAGGGCGTCGAGGTGACGGGGCAGGGCAAGCTCGACTTCGGCCTCGAGATCGACGCGCGCGAGGACGGCCGTGGCCGCCCCTATTACTGGCTGCGGTTCGCGGACCGCAAGAGCCTTTTCCGCGAAGGCACCGACGTCCATGCGGTCAGCGCCAACAGGATTTCCGTCACGCCGCTGAAGCTTGATCTCACCGACTACTCCGTCCAGGATCGGATTGCTGCGGCTTTGGGCCTGGGAGCGCCGTCATGAGATCCGGGATGGTCGAGAAGGAAGGTTTTGCAGCACTCGTTCTGCGCCTCCGCTCGGAGGGTATCTCCGACCTCGACCTCCTGACGGCCGTCGAGCAGACGCCGCGATCGCAGTTCGTGCCGCCCGCTTTCGCGGACGACGCCTATTCGAGCCGCACGATCCCGATCGAATGCGGCTCCTTCATGGAAGGCGCGGACCTTGCGGTGCGACTGCTTCATCGCCTGCAGGTAAAGCCCGGCCACCGCGTACTGGAAATCGGAACCGGCAGCGGCTTCATGGCAGCGGTGATCGGGCGCATCGCCGAACGTGTCCTGAGCGTCGAGCGCTACAAGACGCTCGTGGTCGCAGCCCAGGCCCGCCTCGATTCCATGGGCCTGCGCAATGTCATCGTCCGGCAGGCAGACGGCAGCAACGGCATGCCGGGCGAGGGCACGTTCGACAGGATCCTTGTCACGGCCGCCTTCACCAGCCTGCCCAGGTTCTATGCCGAGCAGTTGACCCATGGCGGGTCGATGGTCGCGCCGCTCATGCTCGATGGCGAGAGCTGCATCATGACCCGGCTGACCAAGACGGGCAGCCGTTTCGAGCGCGAGGACCTCTTCGAGGTGCCTTTTCTTCCTGTCGTGCCGATGATTGCTTCCGCTCTCTAGGCGAGCGTCGGCCGGCTGGCCGCCGCCTCCGACATGGTTAGCAATTCGCAAAAAATGTTGCGCTTGTCCCGTCGCCTTAACCGCGCGGTAAGACTAACCGGCTTTAATGACTCCCACGATGGTTGCGTCATTTGTAGGTCGAGTCATGGGTCAGAAGAGTTCTCCGAAAATTGGAACGACAGTCGCCAAGTTTGCGGTTGCCGCCTTGCTGGCCAGTGCGGCGACGGGTTGCAGTTCAGATGCCACCCGCTTCTCTGGCCTGTTCTCCAAGGATAATTTTACCACCGCTTCGATCCCGCAGCGGCAAGCCGGTGGCGCCTACGGGCAGGCGCCGACGCCTGAGGGCGACATGGGATCCGGCCAGGCTTTGCCGCCGGTCCAGCAGAACGATTACGGCTCGCGTTCCGCAGCCATGAACCAGCCCTATCCAGGCAATCCCGGCAGCTATCAGTCGCCGGCACGTTCCGCGGCCGCTCCGGTCTCGGTCCAGAGGGCGGAGCTTTCGGCACCGCAGGCGCCTTCCGCGCCGAGCATGTCGCGGCCGTCACCCATCGCCAGCCGCGACGCGGGGATGAGGCGCGAAGCGATGAATCAGCCTCTGCCGGGCCGTGGCCAGGCACCCCAGATGTTGGGGGCGACGGCACCGCGTGGCGCACGGGAAGACAATGTCGTGACCGGCACCACGCCGATGTCCGGCTGGTCGACCGTTAATGCGCCGAGGGTCACCCTGAAGCCCGGCGAAACGTCGGCGACGCTTGCCCGTCGCTACGGCGTCCCGGAAAAGGAAATCGTCAAGGCGAACGGCGGCATGTTTGCCCCCGGTCAGTCGGTCATCATTCCGACCTTTGGCCCGGCACGTGCCTCCGCCAAGACCGCCGCGGGCGACATCGACCTGCAGAACAAGATGCCGACGCCGTCTCGTGAGCCGGAACAGAAGGTCGCCGTCCTGCCGCAGCCTGCCCGCGACAAGGCCATGGCAGAGCCCGCCAAGATCACCCCTCCGGGTGGCAAGCCGCTCGGCGGCACCTATGTGGTCAAGCCCGGCGACACGGTTGCCAAGATCGCCAAGGCGACCGATACGCCGATCGATCAGCTCAAGGCCGCCAACGGCCTGACGCAGGGCGTTCGCGTCGGTCAGAGCCTCAAGGTCGTCAACAGCATTGCCGCGGAAGATCCGGTCAAGACGGCATCCATCCCCGAAAAGCCTGCTGCTGCCGCAAAGCCGATCGCCGTCTCTGCGCCGGCGGCGCCTGCTGCCGCGGCCGCTCCCGCCAAGCCAGCCGCTGAAACTGCGTCCCTGACCGACGTCGAGAAGAAGTCCGACAGCGGTGCGGCTGCACCCCAGTCGACGGGCATCGAGAAATACCGCTGGCCGGTCAACGGTGCAGTGATCGCCGGCTACGGCTCCAATGTCGACGGCAACCGCAATGACGGCATCGATATCTCCGTACCCGAAGGCACGCCGATCAAGGCCGCCGAAAACGGCGTGGTCATCTATGCCGGTAACGGACTGAAGCAACTCGGCAACACGGTTCTAGTGCGCCATGACGACGGCAAGGTTACCGTCTATGGCCATGCCGGCTCGATCACGGTTACCCGCGGCCAGAAGGTCACCCGTGGCCAGACGGTTGCTTCTTCGGGCATGAGCGGCGACGCCAAGCGTCCGCAGGTTCACTTCGAAGTCCGCAAGGACGCGACCCCGGTCAACCCCATCACTTTCCTTGAATAAAGTAGTGCGTTTCAAGGGGACAGCGAAAAGGCCCGGCATCTGCCGGGCCTTTTTGCGTTCAGTCTGCTGAGGTTCAGTTGCTCGAGATCGGCTTGCGCATACGGCCGGCCAGATCCTGGATATACTGCCAGGCGACGCGTCCGGACCGGCCGCCGCGGGTGGTCGCCCATTGCAGCGCCTCGTGATGCAGGCTGTCGCGGTCGAGCCCGAGATCGAAGTGGTCGGCATAACCGTCGATCATCGCAAGGAAGTCGTCCTGGCTGCATTTGTGGAAGCCAAGCCAGAGGCCGAACCGGTCCGACAGCGAGACTTTTTCCTCGACGGCCTCCGAGGGATTGATCGCCGTGGACTGCTCGTTTTCCATCATGGTGCGCGGCAGCAGATGGCGCCGGTTGGACGTCGCATAGAAAAGCACGTTTTCGGGGCGACCCTCGATCCCGCCGTCGAGCGCCGCCTTCAATGATTTGTAGGCGGTATCGTCGTGGTCGAACGACAGGTCGTCGCAAAACAGGATCACCCTCTGGTCGGATGCCTTGAGGATCTCGAGGAGGTTGGGGAGCGTCGCGATATCCTCGCGGTGCACTTCCACGAGCTTGAGGGGATTGCCGGTGGCCCGCCGCACATCCTCGTGCACGGCCTTGACCAGCGACGACTTGCCCATGCCCCGCGCACCCCAGAGAAGCACGTTGTTGGCGGGAAAGCCCTCCGCGAAGCGCAACGTATTCTCGTGCAGGATGTCACGCACGTGGTCCACGCCACGGATCAGCGACAGCGCCACCCGGTTCGGGCGCTGCACCGGCTGCAGCTTCTGGTTCTGCGGAACCCAGACGAAACAGTCGGCCGCGGTCCAGTCGTTGACGGCAGGCCCGGGACCGGCAAGGCGTTCCAGAGCATCGGCGAGTCGACGGACTTCCTGCAGTATCTTGACGGTCAGTTCTTCGTTCATCTGGATCATCTCGCCCCTTCGGCAGTCTGACGACGCGGTAACACGCAAGTGTCTGCGTCAAAAGGCTCTCGGCAGTGGATTTGGTACGCGATCAAGCCGCTTTTTGTTGCATTCGCGCCTATCGCAACTATATTCCGGCGGCTTAGCGGGGGCCGACGGCTCCGATCATTGTAGGAGTTTTTGATGTTCATCACCGAAGCATTCGCCCAGGCCGCCACCACTCCTGCTGCGTCCGGGACGGATTCCATCATGCAGATGGTGCTTCTTTTCGCCCCGCTGATGGTAGTCTGGTATTTCTTTCTGATCCGCCCGCAGCGCGCCCAGGCCAAGAAGCGTCAGGAGACGCTCACCAGCATCCGCCGTGGTGACCAGGTCGTGCTCGGCGGCGGTCTTGTTGGCAAGGTCGTCAAGGTGATCGACGACAACGAAGTTGAAGTCGAAATCGCCGACGGCATTAAGGTCCGCGCCATCCGTTCCTACATCGCCGAAGTGCGCGTCAAGGGCGAGCCGGTCAAGACCGACACGGTCGTCAAGTCCTGAAGGGCATCCCGACCCGTCTGAACAGGGCGCGGTCGAGGCGACCGTCTCAGCCGCGCAAGGAAAGATCTCACCATGGCCAAAGGCATTGAAATTCGCGAGGCGCACTTTCCGGGACGCGCCCCGATCGATGCGTACGGCAATGGCGGCTTTCGGTTCGCCGACATGTCCCATCGCGGCTCGCTGCTCTGCCTCCCGTCCGGCGTTCACGGCTGGGATCTCGCGGAAGGCGAGCCTTTGACCGTAGCGTCTCTGTCGGCGCTGCTGGACGAAGCATCCGGCATCGAATTCGTCCTGCTGGGAACTGGCCTGAAACTGCGACCTGTCCCGGCCGATGTAAAGGCGGCGCTCAGGGCGCGCGGTATCGCGTCCGACCCGATGAGCACCGGCGCTGCCGTGCGGACCTACAATATCATGCTGGCGGAGCAGCGCCCGGTCGCCGCTGCCCTCATCGCGGTGTAGCGTGGACAACGCGGGACAGTCGAACGAGGATATGTGCCTCGCCATGCTGCGCGAGGCGGACCGGGATCGCTATCTCGCCTGCCTCCTGTCGCCGCAAGACAAACGCGGCTCGCTGGCGGCCCTCTATGCCTTCAACGCCGAGATTGCCCGTGTCCGCGACGTCATCCGCGAGCCCCTGCCGGGCGAGATCCGCCTGCAATGGTGGCGGGATCTTCTCGAAGGGCAGGAACGAGGCGACAGCGGCGGCAATCCGGTGGCTGCAGCCCTCATGGCCGCGATTGACCGCCACAATCTCCCGCGCCAACCGCTGGTCGACATGGTCGATGCCCGCATCTTCGATCTCTATGACGATCCGATCGCCGACCGGAACACGTTCGAAGGCTATGCCGGCGAGACCGCGTCCGCGCTGATCCAGCTTGCAAGCCTGATCCTGTCTCCCGACCATGCGGCCGGCGGAGCCGATGCGGCAGGTCACGCAGGGGTTGCCCAGGCGGTAGCCGGTGCACTGCTTCTCCTGCCCATCCACCGCAGCCGCGGGCAGCTCTATCTGCCTCTCGACATTCTGTCCGCCACCGGGCTCGACCGCAACACCTTCCTCACCGGCACGGACAGGCCGCGTGTCGCCGCCGCCATCGAGGCCTTTGCGGGCCTCGGCATGGAGCATCTGGCCAAAGCGCGCAAGGCTGGGCCGGTTCACGCCGACGTCTTTGCAGCCTATCTGCCGCTTGCCTCGACGGGCTCCATCCTCGACCGCGCGTCCCGCCTGGGAGCGGGGGCCCTGGACGGCGGCCTGCAGCCGGCGCAGTGGCGCCGCCAGTTGCGGATGATGCAGGCAGCCTTTCGAAAGCGCTTCTGAGGGCAGGTTGGCGCCACACTCGCGCAAGGCTCGGGTGCTACCACCGCGGCGGCCCTACATCAGAGGAACACGCGGGTGACGTCCATCATTGTCTGGTTCTGTCTTGTGGCAGCGTTGATTTCGCTGGCCTACTATGTGACGCGCATCGCCAAGAGCGAGGAAGCCGACAGCCGTCAGGACACCGGCCTTGCTCTCCTGGAATTCGGGCGCGCCTTCCCCCACGAAGCCGTAAGGTCCTTGCATGCAACCTCCGACGGCGGCGCGATTTTTGTCCGGCTGCACGACGGCAAGGCCGGCTTCATGCGCAACCACCGCGCCCATTACGCCTGCTCGGTGATCAAGCCCGGCCGCGTGCGCATCCTGCCACTGTCCGATGCCAAGGGTTTTACAGCCGAATTTCTCGACCAGCCCAGCCAGAACGGCAGCTTCCAGTTCGCCAGCGAAGAGGAAGCTGCCGAAGTGTCGCTGTGGCTGCTCGACAACTATGTCAGCGTCGCCGATCGCCAGGCGGAGGCGACTAGGCGAGACCCAGCCACCGAGAACACTCGCTAAGCGCCCGGCTTGCCATCAGCTGCCGCTTCATGATCGTCTTGTCCTTGCCGCGGAAGCGCTTGACTCCCTCCGGCTTGACGATCGAGCCCGGTGCCAGATCCGGGAAAAGCCCGAAATTGACGTTCATCGGCTGGAACGATCGCTTGCCAGGCTCGTCTTCCGAAACGAGATGACCACCGGTGATGTGGCTCAGCAGCGCGCCAAAGGCGGTGGTCGCGGGTGGCGCCACGGGGTCGAGACCTTTGCGCTCGGCCGCGGCAAACCGCCCGGCCAGTAGACCGATGGCCGCACTCTCCACATAGCCTTCGCAACCGGTGATCTGGCCGGCGAACCGCAAGCCGGGGCGGCTCTTGAGCGTCAGCGACCGGTCGAGCAGCAGCGGCGATTGGATGTAGGTGTTGCGATGCAGCCCGCCGAGACGTGCGAACTCGGCGTTTTCGAGCCCGGGAATCATCCGGAATATGTCTGCCTGCGCGCCGTATTTGAGCTTGGTCTGAAAGCCGACCATGTTGAACAGGGTGCCGAGTGCATTGTCCTGCCGCAACTGCACCACGGCATACGGCTTGACGGTCGGATTGTGGGCGTTGGTCAGCCCCATCGGCTTCATCGGGCCGTGGCGCAGCGTTTCGCGCCCGCGCTCGGCCATCACCTCGATCGGCAGACATCCGTCGAAATAGGGCGTTCCCTCCCACTCCTTGAAGCCGACCGTGTCGCCGCCGATGAGGGCGTCGATAAAGGCATTGTACTGCTTCTGGTCCATCGGGCAGTTGATATAGTCCTTGCCGTTGCCGCCCGGACCCACCTTGTCGTAGCGCGACTGGTGCCAGCAAATATTCATGTCGATCGAATCACGGTGGACGATCGGTGCGATGGCATCGAAGAAGGCGAGGTGGTCTTCACCGGTCTGCGCCTGGATGGCAGCGGCGAGAGCCGGCGAGGTGAGCGGCCCGGTCGCGACGATGGCGAGGTCCCACTCGGCCGGCGGCAGCGCGGTGACCTCTTCGCGGACGACGGTGATCAGGTCATGGGCATCGATCGCGGCGGTCACAGCCTCGGCAAACCCATCGCGGTCGACGGCCAGGGCACCGCCGGCCGGAACCTGGTTGCGGTCGGCACAGGCCATGATCAGGGAGTTGGCGAGACGCATTTCCGCATGAATGACGCCGACGGCATTGGCTGTCGCATCGTCCGACCGGAAAGAGTTGGAACACACAAGCTCGGCAAGACTGTCCGTCTTGTGGGCGTCCGTGCCGCGCACGCCGCGCATTTCGTGCAGGATGACGGGTACGCCGGTCTCGGCAATCTGCCAGGCGGCCTCGGAACCGGCAAGGCCGCCGCCGATGACGTGGATAGGGGAAAAGGGACTGTTGCTCATGGCCGGGTGTTATCACGACGACCGCGAGACCGGAATCAAAAAGGCACCCGTAAAGGTGCCTTTCGTCATTCACGATCGCCGTATTTTGCCTCGGCCGCTGCTGCATCTGCTGCGCGGCCGCCTTGCGGTCCGATTAACGGAAGGAACGGGAAGCGATGTGGCGGATGTCGTAACGGGTCAGGCCGATATCGCTGAGAGCCTGGTTCGACAGGTTGCCCAGTTCATTCATGGTACGGCGGTAGCTGATCCAGTTCTTTGCGATGCGGATCGGGTTCATGGTGGTTTCCTCAAGAAGCTTGTCCCGGTGATCTGTTTGTCCCCGGCGATGGCGTTCTTATACATCCGCACAACAATAATGTGCAGTGCAAAAAATATGCGACTGCCATGCATTTGTGCAATGCGTTGACGCTTTTTTCGCCGAAGGCTGAAAATAAAGCATCTCGTTTCGGCAGGCGGGAAAGTTTGAGGATGGCTGTTCAGGAGCGACTGGGCACAAACGAAAAACGCCTCCCGAAGGAGGCGTCTTTAAAGGTTTAGGTGCTGGAAATGCGGCTTAGAAGCCGACTGCAGTCCGTGCAACGCGACGGATGTCAGCGCGGCCGATGCCGAGATCCGAAAGTTCGCGGTCGGTCATGCGGCCGAGTTCAGTTACGGTTTCGCGGTACTTGCGCCAGCTGGTGAGCTTCTTTGCAATGTTCATGATCGTGTCCTTTTTCGGTGCCTGGCCGGCTCTTGTGTCCGGCTTGATCTGATGCATCCGAATATATGCTGCGCCGCGAAAATGAACAGCGCCCATTGCGTATGCCACCTATGCACCAGCTGCATTTCAAACCGATTAACTGTGCAGATAGGCGAGGCAGGTTGCCGGATTTTTGGGCGTTCTTGACCGCAAAAGCCCAAATAACAACGCCCACCGGGGGAGGAGGATCCGGTGGGCGTCGTTGTAACGACTGGCAATCGGGAGGAGGATTGTCGCCAGTCTCATCGAGACAGCACTGGGAGGAGTGCGCAGCTCGAATTCGTTATGCATCTTTACCGGGCACGGAGCCGGCAGCATCCCTAAAGTCTGGGGTCGCGCCGTCGCGTCGGTGTCTCAACCAGATAGAAGCATTCGCATCGATTGTGCAGTGCGATAGCAGAATGAGTGCCATGCATCTCGCGCATGACCCTTTTACAATGCCTTCAGCATAAACATTAGAATTGAATAAAACGTTAACGACCTTGTCCAAGGCTGATCGCCGCCATGCCCCGAAAGGCCTGCAAACGGCGGCAAACCCGTCGTCCGAACGGCTGTCATTTTTCCTTTGCGCCCGCCGAAACGGGTGATATAGAGACGCGCGCTCCGGAAGGCCTCAGCGCGAGGGTTTTCGACGCGGCTTGAGCGCGGGTATGGTGAAATTGGTAGACACGCCAGATTTAGGTTCTGGTGCCGCAAGGCGTGGGAGTTCAAGTCTCTCTACCCGCACCAGAAACGTCTGGCGTGCTTTCCGCATGGGAGACCTGGCGGGCTGAAGCGCTCCAAAGCCGCGGTTGGTCACTTTGAAGTTCCGGTGGAGTGCTCATTGAAACAAACGGCTGTCTGGGCACCGCCGCCACGATAAGAAGGTATAAAAATGCAGGTTACCGAAACGCTCGCTGAAGGGCTGAAGCGCGAAATCAAGGTTGTCATCCCGAAGCAGGATATGGCGGCGCAGCTCAACGTGCGTCTCGCCGATGCCAAGGACAAGGTCCGCATCAACGGCTTCCGCCCCGGCAAGGTGCCGGTTGGGCATCTGAAGAAGATGTACGGCAAGTCCATCATGGCCGAACTCGTCAACGAGATCGTGCGTGACCGTCCGGGCCAGATCCTGTCGGAGCGCGGCGAAAAGTCGGCGACCCAGCCGTCTGTCGTGATGACCGAAGATGAAGCCGAAGCAGACAAGATCCTCAACGCCGAGGCTGACTTCGAATTCACCCTGTCCTACGAAGTCATCCCGCCGATCGAGCTGAAGCCGACCGACAGCCTGACTGTGACGCGCGAAGTCGTCGAGGTCTCCGAGGACGAGGTCAACGAGCAGATCCTCAAGATCGCCGAAAGCGCCCGCACCTACGAAGCCAAGGACGGCGCTGCCGCCGATGGCGATCGCGTCACCATGAACTACCTCGGCAAGGTCGATGGCGAAGCCTTTGATGGCGGCGCTGCGGAAGACGCCGAACTGGTCATCGGTTCGGGCCGCTTCATCCCCGGCTTTGAAGACCAGCTGGTCGGCGTCAAGGCCGGCGAGGAAAAGCAGATCACCGTAAACTTCCCGGGTGACTATCCGGCAGCCAACCTTGCTGGCAAGGAAGCGACCTTCGACATCACCGTCAAGGAAGTGGCAGCCGCTGCGGCAACCGAGATCAACGACGAGCTGGCATCCAAGCTTGGCATCGAATCGGTCGACCGTCTGAAGGAAATCGTTCGTGGTCAGATCGAAAGCCAGTACGGCAACGTGACGCGCCAGAAGGTCAAGCGTCAGATCCTCGACCAGCTCGACGAGATCTACAAGTTCGAGACGCCGGCGTCGCTGGTTGATGCCGAGTTCGAAAACATCTGGCGCCAGATCAACACCGACCTGCAGCAGTCCGGCAAGACCTTCGAAGACGAAGAGACGACGGAAGAAGAAGCGCGTGCGGAATACCGCAAGCTGGCCGAACGTCGCGTCCGTCTTGGCCTCGTTCTGTCCGAAATCGGCGAAAAGGCCGGCGTCGACGTGACCGAGGAAGAAATGCAGCGTGCTCTCTACGCCCAGCTGCAGCAGTTCCCGGGCCAGCAGAAGGAAATCCTCGATTTCTTCCGCAATACGCCGGGCGCATCCGCATCGCTGCGGGCCCCGATCTTTGAAGAAAAGGTCATCGACAAGCTGCTCTCCGAGATCAACGTGACGGACAAGACCGTGACGAAGGAAGAGCTGATGGCTGAAGACGCAGAAGACAACGGCGCTGAAAAGCCGGCCAAGAAGGCGTCTTCCAAGAAGAAGGCTGCCAAGGCTGACGCCGACACGGCCGAAGGCTCCGAGGGCGGCGAAGCTGCCGCTCCGAAGAAGAAGGCTGCGCCGAAGAAGAAGGCTGCCGAGGACAGCGCCGAGTAGGCCCTGTCTCTTTGAATGTGCAAAAGCCGGATCCGTCCACGATCCGGCTTTTTTGTTAGATCAACCCCCTGAAGTCGTGACCATGATCCGCATCGAAAACATCAGCAAGTCGAACAGCCACCGCATCCTCTACATCGAGGCCTCGGCGGCGCTGAACCGTGGCGAGAAAATCGGCCTTGTCGGCCCGAACGGCGCCGGAAAGACGACGCTGTTTCGCATGATCACCGGCCGCGAGCTCCCCGACGAGGGGCAGGTCGCGGTCGAGAAGAACGTTTCGATCGGCTACTTCAACCAGGATGTCGGCGAAATGGCCGGCCGGAGTGCCGTCACAGAGGTGATGGATGGCGCAGGGCCGGTCAGCGTCATCGCGGCCGAACTGCGCGAGCTCGAGGCGGCCATGGTCGACCCCGATCGCCTCGACGAGATGGATGAGATCATCGAGCGCTATGGCGAGGTTCAGGCCCGCTACGAGGAGCTCGATGGATACGGGCTGGAGGCACGCGCCCGCGAAGTGCTGGCGGGTCTGAGCTTCAGCCAGGAAATGATGGATGGCGACGTCGGCAGGTTGTCGGGGGGCTGGAAGATGCGTGTCGCGCTTGGCCGCATCCTGCTGATGCGGCCCGACGTCATGTTGCTCGACGAACCCTCCAACCACCTCGATCTCGAAAGCCTGATCTGGCTCGAGCAGTTCCTGAAGGGCTATGACGGAGCGCTGCTGATGACCTCCCACGATCGCGAGTTCATGAACCGGATCGTCAACAAGATCATCGAAATCGATGGTGGCAGTCTCACCACCTATGCCGGCGACTACGGATTTTACGAGCAGCAGCGGGCTCAGAACGAAAAGCAGCAGCAGGCGCAGTTCGAACGCCAGCAGGCCATGCTTGCCAAGGAGATCAAGTTCATCGAGCGGTTCAAGGCACGCGCCAGCCATGCGGCGCAGGTCCAGAGCCGGGTAAAGAAGCTCGACAAGATCGACCGGATCGAACCACCGCGTCGCCGCCAGCAGGTCGCCTTCGAATTCCAGTCGCCACCGCGGTCGGGCGAAGACGTCGTCAACCTCAAGGGCGTCCACAAGACCTATGGCAGCCGTACCATCTATGATGGGCTGGATTTCATGATCCGCCGCAAGGAGCGTTGGTGCATCATGGGCGTCAACGGCGCCGGCAAGTCGACGCTTCTGAAGCTCATTGCCGGCTCCGCCGAACCGGACCAGGGCAGCGTCGCCGTCGGCGCTAGCGTCAAGATGGGCTATTTCGCCCAGCATGCCATGGATGTTCTGGATGGCGAGATGACCGTGTTCGAATGGCTCGAGTCGGAATTTCCCCGCGCCGGGCAGGGGGCGCTGCGCAGCCTGGCCGGCTGCTTCGGTTTCTCCGGCGACGACGTCGAGAAGCGGTGCCGTGTCCTGTCCGGTGGCGAGAAGGCGCGCCTCGTCATGGCGGCCATGCTGTTTGATCCGCCCAACTTCCTCGTGCTCGACGAGCCGACCAACCACCTCGATCTCGATACCAAGGAAATGCTGATCAAGGCGCTGGCGGAATACGAAGGCACGATGCTCTTCGTCAGCCACGACCGCCATTTCCTCTCTGAGCTGTCCAATCGTGTGCTCGAACTGACGCCGGACGGCATCCAGCGTTACGACGGCGGCTACGTGGAATATGTGTCGCGCACCGGCTACGAAGCGCCGGGCCTCCAGGCCTGACCTGGACCACCCGCACGCGGCGATCATGCGCGTGCGGGGAACTTCCCGATCCAAGGCGAGTTGGGCGGCGGTCAGACCCATCGGCGCATCCCGCGGCATGGGCCGCGGAGTCCCCATGAAAATCAAGGCAATCCTCTTCGACATCGACGGTACGCTGGTCGACAGCAACGACATGCATATCCTTGCCTGGGAGGCGGCATTCGCGGATGGCGGGCACGCCGTCGACCGCTCCGATATACGTGGCCAGATCGGCAAGGGTGCCGACATGCTGATCCCGTCGCTGCTTCCCGGTCTGGGTGAAGCGGAGCAGGAGGCGTTGGCGGATCAGCAGGGCGAGGTGTTCAAAAGCAGATACCTGGCCGAGGTCAAGCCGTTTGCGCAGGCGCGCGAGCTGCTGGCGCATGTCCATGCGAACGGCCAGACGGTGGTGCTGGCCACCTCGTCCTCCTCCGACCAGCTCGAGCACTATCTCGGACTTCTCGATGCGCATGACCTGGTCACTGCCACCACGACCAGTGAAGACGTCGAGAAGACGAAGCCCGCCCCCGATATTTTCGCAACCGCGCTCGCCAAGCTGCCGGGTCTCCAGCCGGGGGAAGTGCTGGTGGTCGGCGATACCCCCTACGACATCCAGGCCGCCAGCAAATGCGGTATCGCAACGGTCGCCGTCCGCTCCGGCGGCTTCGCTGACGAGGACCTGCGCGACGCCGGCGCTCTCGAGATCTATGACGATGTCGCCGCGATCCTTGCCGACTACGACGGGTCGCCGCTCGGCGCCCCTGGCATGGCGGAGCTGCTTGGCAGTGACGCGGTCGCTGCTGCGACGAGCCTCCCCGGCTAGTGCCTGGGTGAGTAATCAGGTTGAGCCGAACCCCTCTGAGGAACTCGGCGCTGGATGTTGAGGCGAATGATACGAAAAAAGCCGGCCCCGGGGCCGGCTTTTTGGCAGGAATGAGCGTCGTTCAGTTGCAGGCGCGGATCGTCTCGATGTGCCAGCCGCCGTCGTAGGCATTCGGCACCTGGCGGTCTTCGAGCCAGCAGCGCGGCGGCGGCGGTGGTGGCGGCTCCACGTAGCGGGGTCCGCTGTTGTTGACGATGGCGCCGCCGATCAGGCCGCCGATGACGCCGGCCGCAAGGCCCCCGGCAATCACTCGGCCGGTGTTGTCGTGGCGGCGGTGCTCCCAGCGCGGTGGCGGCGGTGGCGGGCGGCGATGGTCCCAGCGCGGCGGGCCGTCGTAATATTGCGCGAAGGCATTGCTGGCCGGCAAAAGCGCGGTGCTGAGGGCGGCGGCAAGCGCGAGGGTGGAAAACGCGGTCTTCTTCATGGTTGCGTCCCGATGATGCGCCCGTTGGGGCGGGAATCAGATGTCTGACTGCACCATGGCACCGTCGTGCTTAACGGATCTTGAACGGCTGCGGGGTCTCGCAACCGCCTGCGGCATCGCAAACGAAAAAGCCCTGCACGGGGCAGGGCTCCGTCTCTGGCTTGGAGGCCGGTATTACTGGTGGATGGTGTAGGAACCCATGGCGCAGAGGTCCTGCGTGTCTTCCATGTTTTCGAAACCCGAATCGTCCGTAAATTCGAAACGCATGTCGTATTTGCAGACGTCACGACCGTCGGCGATGGTGATCTTCATGCTTTCGCCGGGTCCGAGTGTATCCTTGCCGAATACATCTTCTTCCCACTCGTCGACCCCGACCGGAGAACTATAGAAGCGCTCCAGCGTGCCGGTCGTCTTGTTGGTCAGCGTAAAGACGAGATCTTCCGCCTGCGATACAGTCGCCGACGTCAAAATTGCTGCGAGCCCGGCAGCAGCGGCATAGATTAGCTTTTTCACGAATATTGACCTTCACCCCATGATTCACGAAAAACGACATAGCACGCCAGTATAGATCTGCAACAGATCCGGTGGGTAATGGTAAATTGGGGTGCGTTGTGCTTTGCAAAGTCGGCGATTGCCGACCTGCATGGCCGGTCCCGGTCATCAGCCTTGGCTCGCGGCCGCATCGTCCTTGGCGTTGGCGCTCTGATAGGCGGGGCGCAGCGCCAGCCTGCCGAAATACTGTTCGAATGCAGGACGCTTCTCGATGCTTCCAAACCGCAGGCCCCAGCCGATCTGCGAGCCGACATAGACGTCGGCTGCGGTAAAGTCGTCCCCGGCGATGTAGGAATTGCTGCGTAGCGCGAGTTCCAGCGTGTTCATCACGTCCTGAAAGTGGCCATAGCCGACCATGCGCTCCTTCTCCGGCGGGACATCGACGCCGAGCGACCGATTGGTCACGGCGGCTTCCATCGGGCCGGCGCAGAAGAACATCCAGCGATAATAGCTTGCCCGCGCGTCCGGCGCCGGCGCAAGGCCCGCAGACGGGAAGGCATCGGCCAGATAAGCGCAGATGGCTGCACACTCGGTGATCACCGACCGCCCATGGACGAGGCACGGGACCTTGCCCATCGGGTTGATGGCAAGATACCTTTCATCCTTCATGCTCGTGGCGAACTGCAGGACCTCCGTCCTGTAGGGGACGCCCACTTCTTCGAGCATCCACCGGGCGATCCGCCCTCGTGACATCGGGTTCGTGTAGAGCATTAGATCATCGGTCATGCTGTCGCCTCCGTCGCGTTCTCTTTATGTTCTATTCGGCTTCCCGCGTGAGATCAAGGCCGTCTCGAGACGCTACAGCGGCTTGCGGTACTGGATGAAACCGGCGTTCAACGCGACGCGGTCGTAGAGCCGTCTGGCAGCCGAATTGCTTTCATGGGTCAGCCAGTAGAGGCGGCTCGCATTCTTCTCGCGTGCGAGACTGGCCACCGCCTCGATCAGCGCTTCGCCGGTGCCCTTGCCGCGCTGGTTGCCGTCCACGTAGAGATCCTGCAGGTAGCAGGTCCAGTCTGGAAGCCAGCAGGAGCGGTGGAATATGGCGTGGACGATACCGACCAGCCTGTCCGTCTCGTCGAAGGCACCAAGGGCGTACATCGGCTCGGCATCATCGAGCAGGCGACTCCAGGTCAGGTCGTAGACCTCCGCCGGCAGCACGGTGTCGTAGAAGCGAAGATAGGCTTCCCAGAGCGGTGTCCAGGCAGGACGGTCGATCGGTTCAAGCGGGCGCACGGTAATCGGCAAGGTCAAATCCCTTCCAAGAAAAAACGGCGGAGATTGCTCCCCGCCGTTCCAATCTAGCCGATTTTTGAAAGCTCAGGCAGCCATCGCGATGCGCAGGTTGGAGTCCACCTTGTCGAGGAAGGCGGTGGTCGACAGCCACGGCTGATCGGGGCCGATCAGGAGCGCCAGATCCTTGGTCATGAAGCCGGACTCTACGGTGTCGATGCAGACCTTTTCGAGCGTCGAGGCGAAGTTTGAAAGCGCCGCGTTGTCGTCGAGCTTGGCACGGTGAGCAAGGCCACGCGTCCAGGCAAAGATCGATGCGATCGAGTTCGTCGAGGTCTCCTGGCCCTTCTGGTGCTGGCGGTAGTGACGCGTCACCGTGCCGTGGGCGGCTTCCGCTTCGACAGTGCGGCCATCCGGTGACAGGAGGACGGAGGTCATCAGGCCGAGCGAGCCGAAACCCTGCGCGACCGTGTCCGACTGAACGTCGCCGTCGTAGTTCTTGCAGGCCCAGACGTAGCCGCCGGACCACTTCAGGGCCGAGGCGACCATGTCGTCGATCAGGCGGTGTTCGTAGACGATGCCGATCTCGTCGAACTTCGCCTTGAATTCTGCCTGGTAGACTTCCTCGAAGATGTCCTTGAAGCGGCCGTCATAGGCCTTCAGGATGGTGTTCTTGGTCGACAGGTAGACCGGCCACTTGCGCATCAGGCCGTACATCATCGAGGCGCGGGCAAATTCCCGGATCGATTCGTCGAGGTTGTACATCGCCATGGCAACGCCGGCGCCGGGCGCATCGAACACGTCCTTCTCGATGACCTGGCCGTCTTCGCCGACGAACTTGATCGTCAGCTTGCCCTTGCCGGGGAACTTGAAGTCGGTTGCCTTGTACTGGTCGCCGAACGCATGGCGGCCGACAACGATCGGCTTGGTCCAGCCGGGGACGAGACGCGGCACGTTCTTGCAGATGATCGGCTCGCGGAAGATGACGCCGCCGAGGATGTTGCGGATCGTGCCGTTCGGGCTCTTCCACATCTGCTTCAGCTTGAATTCTTCGACGCGCTGTTCGTCGGGCGTGATCGTCGCGCACTTGATGCCGACGCCGTGCTTCTTGATGGCGTGGGCCGCATCGACCGTCACCTGGTCGTTGGTGGCGTCGCGGTTTTCTACCGAAAGGTCGTAGTATTCGATATCGAGATCAAGGTAGGGCAGGATCAGCTTTTCCTTGATGAACTGCCAGATGATGCGGGTCATTTCATCGCCGTCGAGATCGACGACCGGATTTGCTACCTTGATCTTTTGCATGGAATTCCTCTTGGCGTGGCTGGGCCCGTGGCCCCTTGACGGGTTGTGTACCAGTGGCTGCGCTATAGCATCGCAGAACCGGAACGCAAAGCCATTCGGGCCGGCTTCATGCCGTTTTTGGCATGTTGTGCTAGGGCCTTTCCACGCCGTTCCCGAATGCCCTTGCCAAACCACAAACGGGGCGTAATGTCCCGCCAAATTCCCTCAAACGTCTGGGTGACAGCCATGCGGACCACGTTTTTTGCTCTCTCTTTCCTGCTGCTGGCCGGTGCTGCAAGTGCCGCAGATCCGCTTGATCCGGTCAAGGACGTCATGAAGGTGACGCAGGAGAATTGGGCCAACGTCGACAGCGAAGGAAAGTACCTTTTCGATCCCGAACCACTGGGGCGCCTCTACAGCAAGAAGTTCCAGGCCGCCTATGCGGAGGCCGCCAAGCACCCCGCCTACGAGACCGAAAACAACCAGCCGGGCGACCCCTTTGGCTATGACGTGATCACCAGTTCGCAGGACGGCTGCCCGCTTCAGGACGTCAACTTCAAGGCCGCGCCGCCGGCAAACGGCGTGACCGACGTGACGGTGAGCTTCAAGCAGTGGACCTGCGTCGACGACGCCGAGGTCAAGAACAGCGTCACGGAAGTCCATTTCGATGTGGTCGAGGAAAACGGCAAGCCGCTGATCGACGACATCCATCGCATTGCCGATGGCGAGCGTGATTCGCTGGTCGAGGAAATGCAGTCGATCGCCAAGGGCGAATAGGCAGGCGTTGGACAAGCGCGCCGCCAGCGACCTCGGGACGTGCCGGGAGGCTCTCGGCATGTCGAAGGAATGCCGATGACCCGACGCTTGGCCGTGTTCGACTGGCTGCTGGCCCATGACCCCGCCCTGTCCAGGCTGCGCATGGGTGGCCGCGTCACGCTGACCATTCTCCTGTCTGTCGGCATTCTGATCGGCTTTCATCTCGTGGTGACGCCGCTGCCGCCCATCGCCTACGGCCTGGCGATCATCCTGTCCATCGAAGGCGGAGTTGCGGTTCGTGACAGCACGCCGCGCGAGCAAACCAAGACGCGGCTGCTTGGATGCCTGGCAAGCCTCGTTTGCGTCGCCGCGGCCGCATTGCTGGAAGACCATCGGCTGGTCTCCGATCTCGTCTTCCTGCTGGTGATCTTCTGCGCAAGCCTGGCGCGAATATTCGGGCCGCGCGGTTTTGCCGTCGGCATGTTCGCCTTCACCTCCTATTTCATCGGTGCCTACCTTCACCCGCCGCTGGAGCAACTGCCGCTGGCGGCGCT
This sequence comes from Hyphomicrobiales bacterium, assembly GCA_900469345.1. Lineage (GTDB taxonomy): Bacteria > Pseudomonadota > Alphaproteobacteria > Rhizobiales > Rhizobiaceae > Neorhizobium. The sequence continues at coordinate 135,282 of UBWZ01000012.1, forward strand.
CGGGCCCGTGGTCGCCGTGCTGGTCGGCCATGGGGTTCGCACCGGCATCTTTTTCGACGATCGTCGCCGCGACGCCTTGCAGGCGCTGGCCGCCGTGCAGGGACGTGTCAACGAGATGCTCGGGCGGCTTGAACTCATCGCGGTGGCCGGACGCTGGACGGACGCCGACCGGACCGCCCTGCAGCGACGCGAGGAGCGGCTGAAGGATGTGGTGCTGATGGCGGAAAGCTTCCTGCCGCTGTCGGCGGAGGAGGGCGCAGGCCCGCGCGAACTGGACCGCACGCCTCGCACCATCGCCATGCATCTCTACGATCTGCACCTGGCTGCGGAAAGCGCGGTCGTGCTGTCGCTGGAAAGCCTTCCGCCGGCCGGCATGATCGAGGCCGTCCTCAACGGCGATGGCGATCGCGTTCGGCACTTTGCCGGCGCCGGTGCCGATGGAGCCATCATCGAAGACGGGCCGGCCGCCGAAAGCGGACGGGCCATGATGTGGCTTCATGAGGCGCGCCAGGCCCTGAACGCCGATATCCGGCAACTGCGTCGCAATGAGATCGACGTTTCGGAGAATGCCTCGCCGGCGGGATCGCGCGGCAAGCTGGATCTGTCGCTGAAGAATCCCGCCGTAAGGGCGGCGCTGCAGATCACCATCGCCTCGGCCATCGCCATGATCTTCGGCCTCCTCCTGTCGCGGGAGCGGTGGTTCTGGTCGGTGCTGACGGCTTTCCTCGTGTTCACCAATACCAAATCCCGGGGCGATACGGCGATCCGGGCCATCCAGCGTTCGGCCGGCACGCTGCTGGGCGTCGTCATCGGTCTGGCTGTGGCGACGCTCCTGGTCAGTCATGTGGTCGGCACTGTGGTGCTCGCCTCGCTGACCGTCTTCCTGGCCTTCTATTACCTGCAGGTATCCTATGCGGTGATGAGTTTCTTCGTCACCATCACGCTGTGTCTCGTCTACGGCCTGATCGGCCAGCTGACGGTCGATCTTCTCACCTTGCGGCTGGAGGAAACGCTGATCGGCGCCCTGGCCGGAACCTTCGCCGCCTTCGTGGTCCTCCCGGCATCGACGCGCGACGTGCTCGATCAGTCGCTTGCGCGCTGGTACGGGGTGTTGCGGCAACTTCTCGATGCGGCGGATCAGGGGCAGGGGCGCCTGGCTCTGATCGAGCTGTCGCAGCGGCTCGATGCTGCCTACAGGGACCTGACGCTTGCAGCAAAACCGCTCGGTGCCGCCTGGTCGGTGGTGACGCGTCCGGGCCAGATCCGCCAGACGCTTGCGGTCTTTCTTGCCGCAACTTACTGGGCAAGGATCTTCGCCAGCAATGCCACATCCGCCGCGGCCGATGGCAGGATTGCCGACGCGATTGCCGAGACGCGGCGCGCCCTCGATGCTGCGGCTGCGCAAGGCTCGGTCTCGTTCATCCGCGGCATGGATGCCCGCCGGCCCGGTGGCCGCTACCTTCCCGTCACGAAGGATGGCTCCCGCCTTGGCGTCGCGATGATCGGCAATCTGCTCGATCGGCTCAGCCCCGGTCGATAACGCGCTTGCGGCGGCGGCGACGGACCGTTATTGCCGGAAAAACATCATCGGAAACGGAAATGTCTGGCACCAACAGCGAAAAAGAACTGATTGCGGAAGGCCCGGCCATCATTCTGGTGGAGCCGCAGCTCGGTGAAAACATCGGCATGGTCGCGCGCGCCATGGCCAATTTCGGTCTCGCGGAACTTCGGCTTGTCAGCCCGCGTGATGGCTGGCCGAGCGAAAAGGCCAGATCCGCCGCCTCCAAGGCCGACCACGTGATCGATGGCGCGAAGGTCTTCGATACGCTTGAAGACGCGCTACGCGACCTGACCTTCGTCTATGCCACGACGGCGCGGGAACGCTACGGCTTCAAGCCGGTACGTTCGCCGGTGACCGCCGCCACGACCCTGCGCGAGCGGTTCGCCAGCGGCCAGAAGACCGGCATCATGTTCGGACGGGAGCGCTGGGGCCTCACCAACGAGGAAGTGGCGCTGGCCGACGAGATCGTCACCTTCCCGGTCAACCCCGCGTTCGCCTCGCTCAACATCGCCCAGGCGGTGCTGCTGATGTCCTACGAGTGGATGAAATCCGGCATGGAGGATCTTGGCCGGACGCCGTTCCAGTCGCTCGATCAGCGGCCGTCGACCAAGGAGCAGGTCTTCGGACTTTTCGAGCACATAGAGGAAGCGCTGGATGCGCGCGGCTATTTCCACCCGCCCGAAAAAAAGCCCAAGATGGTCGACAATCTGAGGGCGGTCCTCTCGCGGCGCAGCTTCACCGAGCAGGAGATCAACGTCTTTCGCGGTGTGATCCGCTCGCTCGACCGGTTTGCGCGCCAGCGTCCGCTGCCGGCAACCAACCGCCAGCAGGCGGAAGGGGCGAATACGGAGGCGCAGGCGAGTGACAGCGACGAGTGACTCGAAACCGGTCCTGATGTTCGATTCGGGCATCGGCGGACTGACCGTCCTGCGCGAGGCGCGTGTCCTCATGCCCGAACGCGGCTTCATCTATGTCGCCGATGATGCGGCCTTTCCCTACGGCAACTGGGAAGGGGAGGCACTGACGGCCCGCATTCTCTCGCTGTTCGAAGATCTCATCGCCGAGCATCGCCCGGAAATTTGCGTCATCGCCTGCAACACCGCCTTCACCCTGGCGGGAGCGGCGCTGCGCGAGCGGTTTCCGGAGATGACGTTCGTCGGCACCGTGCCTGCCATCAAGCCGGCGGCCGAGCGCACCCGGTCGGGCCTTGTTTCGGTTCTGGCGACGCCCGGCACGGTGAAGCGGGCCTATACGCGCGATCTCATCCAGTCCTTCGCCAGCCAGTGCCATGTCCGGCTGGTCGGATCTGAAAACCTCGCCCGCATGGCGGAAGCCTATATCCGCGGCGAGCCTGTGTCCGACGAGGCGGTGCTGGCAGAAATCGCCCCGTGCTTTGTCCGGAAGGACGACAGGCAGACCGATATCGTCGTGCTCGCCTGCACCCATTATCCCTTCATGGCCAATCTCTTTCGCCGCCTGGCTCCCTGGCCGGTCGATTGGCTGGATCCCGCCGAAGCGATTGCACGCCAGGCACGGCGCAAGGTGCCGCTCATCGACGGCGCGGCCCACCCAGAAGACTACGACTTCGCCGTCTTTACCTCAGGCACGCCGGACTTCGCCACCACTCGCCTCATGCAGGGCTTTGGCCTCGACATTCGCTAGGACCTTCTGCACTGTAGCCGATCCGCAACACCCTGCAGGGATCTTCTGCAAACGCAGATTGCAGACTTGTCGCAGGCGCCGAGCTGTGCAAACCTCGCCATGTCCGCAAATCTTGACAGAAAGGGGGCGTTCATGACTGACTTTATTTCACAGCCACGCCCCCATGGCGGACATTCGGCGACACGAATCCTTGTGCTTTCCGGCACGGTCGTTGTTCGACGAGTGCGGGCGTATTGCGCCTGATTTCCTAGCCTTTTGGCGATTTACCCAACCTAGTTGACGCAAGGCCGCATTGCGCTTGTCCGCCTGGACCTGTGCTTGGCGCTCCGTGCGTTTTCCTAACCTGCAAAGGACCCGCCGCTGCGATGCCGCGGGATGAAGACCCATGTCCAAAATACCTCTTATGGTTGTCGACAGCGTTGTTGGCGATCTGCGTCGGGAATACGGCTTCTGGCGAGTTGTGCGTGCACTCGTCGTCTCGGCTGTTGCCGCCCGCCATCGCGTCAATGGCGTGGCGCACCTCAGTGACCAGATGCTGCGCGACATCGGCCTTGAGCCGAATACGCTCGTCCGGGAAGATCGACTGAACGTCGATCCGTTAACCGCCGTCTGGCGGAGGTCGCGCCGTTGACCCGCGGCCCCCCAGGATTGGGGCGGGTCGGCTGAAGGCCGATGCCGATCCACCCCTTCCGCCGGTCCGGCGGGAGGGGTGGTCTGCCCCTAGGCAGGATGCAAACGCAGGCCGGCTGGTCGACCCGGGGTGACCTGTCGCAAAGCCTGTGCATTAAAGCCGTTGCCCCGCGAAACGAATCCTGATCTCTGCTAGAGGTCTGAAGTTGGGGTGCGGGGCACCAGGAACAGACGGCATACGAGGTCATGGCAGTGCAGGTTGGAATCGATATGGGAACGGTGGCGGGCGGTGCGCCGGCTTCGCTCGATATCGAGGAGCTTCTGGCGACGCGCCTGCTGGTCCAGGGCAATTCCGGTTCCGGCAAATCCCACCTTCTGCGGCGGCTGCTGGAGCAGTCGGCACCCTGGGTGCAACAGGTGGTCATCGATCCCGAAGGCGATTTTGTCACCCTGTCCGAGCGTTTCGGCCACGTGGTCGTGGACGGTGAGCGCACCGAGGCCGAGCTGGCCGGCATCGCCAACCGCATTCGCAAGAACCGTGTCTCCTGCGTGCTGACGCTCGAGGGGCTCGATCTCGAAGACCAGATGCGGGCCGCCAGCGCATTCCTGAACGGCCTGTTCGATGCCGACCGCGAGTTCTGGTATCCGGTCCTGGTGGTGGTGGACGAGGCGCAAATGTTTGCGCCCTCCGTTGCCGGCGACGTCTCCGAAGACGCCCGCAAGTCCTCGCTTGGCGCCATGACCAACCTCATGTGCCGCGGCCGAAAGCGCGGCCTGGCCGGCGTCATCGCCACGCAGCGCCTGGCGAAGCTTGCCAAGAACGTCGCTGCGGAAGCCTCCAACTTCCTGATGGGCCGCACCTTTCTCGATATCGACATGGCCCGTGCCGCTGATCTGCTCGGCATGGACCGCCGCCAGGCGGAAATGTTCCGTGACCTCAAGCGCGGCAATTTCGTGGCCCTCGGCCCGGCCCTGTCGCGCCGTCCGCTGCCGATCGTGATCGGTACGGTGGAAACTTCCGCCCGGTCGTCGAGCCCGAAGCTGATGCCGCTTCCCGATGCCCCGCAGGACGTCGAGGACCTGATCTTCACGCCTGATCCGGAAGAGTTCACTCGCCCGCTGGTCGCCCGCCGCGCGACCCCGGCGCCGCGACCCACCACCGACATCCTGGCCGAACTGTCGCGCTCGACGCCGGCCGCGGCAGCCCCGCCTCAGGAGGCGAGACCGTCGCAGCCCGAACTTTCGGCGGAGGAGCGCGAGGAGCGCCTGGCAGGCGTGCTGTCGGAGATTCTTGACGATCCCCAGTCCGGCTACCGGACCGATGCGGTCCTCTATCAGGACTTCCTGGTCCGCTCGCGCATGCGGCGGCTGTCCGGTCAGCCGCTGTCTCTGTCGGAGTTCCGCCGTCGCGCCGCGGTCGCCCGCTCGGGTGTCGATCCCGACATGGCGGCCTCCGACGCCTGGTCGATGGTTCTGTCGCTGTCGGCGCGCGTATCGGAAGATCTCCAGGGCGTGTTCCTGATGATGGCGAAGGCGGCGCTGGCCGAAGAGCCATGCCCGCCCGATGCGCGCATTGCCCGCGCCTACGGAACCCATTCCGCGCGCCGGGCGCGCAGGCTGCTCGGCTACTTCGAGGAGCAGGGCCTGATCGTCGTGCACTCCGATTTCTCGGGCAGGCGGATCGTCGCATTCCCGGATCTGCAGGCTGAGACGGCTCCAGGCAATGCCGATGCCCCGGATACGGGGGAGACGCGGCTGGCCGCCGAGTAACATCCGAAACTCTGTCATATAGACTACACGCGGGAGGCGTAGAGCGGGGCGTTTCGTTCAATTGATAGGGGACACCACCATGGGTACCGCTCTTCGCCGCTCCATTTCCGCCTTCTTGACCGCCACCGTTCTGGTGTCGTCCGCCGCCCTGCCGGTCTACGCGCAGGAAAGCGCCGACCAGTTGATGCAGCGCGCGGCCAAGGGCGAAATCAGCCAGCCGGGCGGCGCGCGCCGCCTGACGGGCGACATCACGGAAGCCTTCCGGGCCTCGATCATCGATGGCAAGCCGAAGAATGTCATCCTGCTGATCGGCGACGGCATGGGCGATTCGGAAATCACCGTTGCCCGCAACTACGCCGTCGGCGCCGGCCAGTTCTTTGCCGGCATCGATGCGCTGCCGATCACCGGCCAGTACACCCATTACTCGCTCGACAAGAAGACCGGCAAGCCGACCTACGTGACCGACTCGGCAGCCTCCGGCACTGCCTGGGCGACCGGCGTGAAGAGCTATAACGGCGCGATCGGTGTCGACATTCGCGAGCAGCCGCACCAGACGCTGCTCGAAATGGCAAAGGCTGCAGGCCTTGCGACCGGCAACGTCTCGACGGCCGAGCTGCAGGACGCGACGCCGGCCGTGCAGATCGCCCACGTGACGCAGCGCAAGTGCTACGCACCGTCCTCGACCGCCGAAAAGTGCCCGACCAACGCGCTCGAAAATGGCGGCCTGGGCTCGATCACCGAACAGCTCATCAACGCCCGCGCCGACGTCACCCTCGGCGGCGGCGCCAAGAGCTTTTCCGAAACCGCTCGCGCCGGTGATTGGAAGGACAAGACCCTGAAGGACCAGGCGGAGGCCCGCGGCTTCAAGATCGTCACCAACCTCGACGACATGCAGGCCGTCACCAAGGCTAATGACAGCCAGCCGCTGCTCGGCCTCTTCGCCGAGGGCAACATGCCGGTTCGCTGGGAAGGCCCCAGGGCCAGCCATTACGGCAACATCGAAAAGGAACCGGTCACCTGCAAGCCGAACGAAAAGCGCACGGCAAGCGTACCGACGCTGTCGCAGATGACCGTCAAGGCGATCGATCTGCTCAAGGGCAATGACAAGGGCTTCTTCCTGCAGGTGGAAGGTGCCTCGATCGACAAGCAGGATCATGCAGCCAACCCCTGCGGCCAGATCGGCGAAACGGTCGACCTCGACGAAGCCGTCCAGGAAGCACTGAAGTTCGCCAAGGCCGACGGCCATACGCTTGTCATCGTCACCGCCGACCATGCCCATGCCAGCCAGATCATCGATGCGGAAGAAAAGGCTCCCGGCCTGACCGAAGCGCTGATGACCAAGGACGGCGCCATCATGGCCGTCAGCTACGGCAATTCCGACAATGCCGACGACCAGGGCCACACCGGCAGCCAGCTGCGCATTGCAGCCTACGGCCCGCGTGGCGCCAATGTCACCGGCCTGACGGACCAGACGGATCTGTTCTATACGATCAGCGACGCCCTGAGCCTCAAGGCACAGAAAGCAGCCATGAAGTGACGGCTCAAGCAGCGCATCCTGTTGACTTTGCCGCTGCTTGCCCCTAAAGACGCCAACAACACCGGGTGGCAACGCCCGGTGTTTCATTTGACATGTCCCGTGGTTTTCTCCGATCGCTTTCGTGAGAAGCCTGTCAGAGGTCCTAAATCGGAACTCAGAGGAGGGCGTGTTTCCTTAAACCAGTCTGGCAACGGACTGGTCTAACTGTTTGAAGGGAATCACGATGAGCAAGCGCGCATCATCCAAGTACAAAATCGATCGCCGTATGGGCGAGAACATCTGGGGCCGCCCGAAGTCGCCGGTTAACCGCCGCGAATACGGTCCTGGCCAGCATGGTCAGCGCCGCAAGGGCAAGCTTTCCGACTTCGGCGTGCAGCTGCGCGCCAAGCAGAAGCTGAAGGGCTACTACGGCGACCTGCGCGAAAAGCAGTTCCGCGCAACCTACGACGAAGCCAACCGTCGCAAGGGTGACACCTCGGAGAACCTGATCGGCCTGCTGGAATCGCGTCTCGACGCGATCGTCTATCGCGCCAAGTTCGTTCCGACCGTGTTTGCTGCCCGTCAGTTCGTCAACCACGGCCACGTCACGGTCAACGGCGTCAAGGTCAACATCGGTTCCTACCGTTGCAAGGCCGGCGATGTGATCGAAGTGCGCCAGAAGTCGAAGCAGTTGACGACGGTTCTCGAAGCCGTTTCGCTCGCCGAACGCGACGTTCCGGACTACATCGAAGTCGATCACAACAAGATGGTTGCGACCTTCGCCCGCGTGCCCACCCTGTCCGACGTGCCTTACGCCGTCATCATGGAACCGCAGCTGGTCGTCGAATTCTACTCGCGTTAATGGCGTGCCCTTCGGGGCGCTCCGTTACGATCGAAAAAGCCGCGGTTCGCCGCGGCTTTTTTTATTGGTCGGTCTGCAGGGCCGGTCTTTGGGCTGGACAAGGCTCAACGACACCTGCGGCGAATGCCGCAGGTGCACGGGCGATCATCACTGGCCGGCGGCCTTCTTCGGCGCTGCTTGCGCTGCGGCCTCTGCGACCAGGGGATCCTGCGGCTGCGTCGCCGGAGCGGGGTTGGCCTTGGTGATTTCGCCCATCCGGTTCCAGGCGTCGAGGCCGGCGATCTTGTAGGCTTCGGCGAGCGTCGGATAGTTGAAGGTATTTTCGACGAAGTATTCGACCGTACCCTTCAGGTTGAGCACCGCCTGGCCGATATGAACCAGTTCGGTGGCGCCTTCGCCGACGATATGGACGCCCAGCAGCCGGCGGGTCTTCAGCGAGAATATCAGCTTCAGCAGGCCGCTTTCCAGTCCCATGATGTGTCCGCGCGAGGTTTCCCGGAAGCGGGCGATACCGCATTCATAGGGAATGCCGCGTTCCTTCATCTCTTCCTCGGTCAGGCCGCAGGTGGAGATTTCCGGCACCGCATAGATGCCGTAGGGGAAGTATTTCTGCGGTTCCATGCCGATCGCGCCGACGGCGACACGCGCCGCGATCCGGCCCTGTTCCATCGAGGTCGAGGCAAGGCTCGGGAAGCCGACCACGTCGCCGGCGGCGAAGATGTGCGGCACGCTTGTCTGGAACGTTTCCGGATTGACCTTCAGGCGTCCGCGGCTGTCCGCGTCGAGGCCCGCCGCGGCAAGATTCAGGGAGTCGGTGGCGCCGATCCGACCGGCGGCGAACAGAACCATGTCGGTGATGATCCGTCGGCCGCTGTCGACCTGCACGGAGACCTTGCCATCCGGCATCCGTTCGACTTTTTCAGCCTTCTGGCCAAGCAGCAGCTTCATGTTGCGGTCACGCAGCTGATAGGTGAAGTCCTCGACGATCTCCTTGTCGATGAACTCCAGCATGTTGGGCTTCGGGTCGATGACGGTGACGGCCGTATCAAGCGCGCTGAAGATGGTGGCGTATTCGATGCCGATGACGCCGGCGCCGATGACCACCATGGAGCGCGGCAGATCCTGGATCTCCAAAAGTTCGTCGCTGTCGATGACGGTCCTGCCGTCGAACGGGATATAGTCGGGACGGAAGGGCCGGGTGCCGACCGCAAGCAGGATGCTTTTCCCTGCAACATGAATGGTTTCGCCGTCATCCTTGAGAATCTGCATCGTGTCCGGCGTGACGAAGCTCGCCTTGCCGCGCAGATGCTGCACGCGATTGCGGGAGAACTGGTGCTCGAGCACCTCGACCTCGTGGTCGAGCGTGATCAGCAGGCGGCGGCGCAGGTCCTCGGCGCTGATCTCTGCCTTGACGCGGTACGCCTTCCCGTAGAAGCCGCGCTCACGCCAGCCGGAAAGGTTGAGCGCCGTCTCGCGCATCGTCTTCGACGGGATCGTCCCCGTATGCACGGAAACGCCGCCGACCCGTCGGCCCTGCTCGATCACCACGACCTTCTTGCCAAGCTTGGCGGCCTGGATGGCCGCACGGCGCCCGGCCGGCCCGCTGCCGACGACGATGAGGTCGTATTCGTTCATGAGGATGCTCCGCTTCAACTCGTGCGCCCAAGGGCTGATTTTCCCCTTTGTAGCACGTTTGTCTAAATGTTTGATTGCAGGTGGCCAGACCAAGATTTGAGCTATTTGCCTACCTCGTAGGCAGATGCTCAAAGTGCTCAAAAAACATCTTGACGCTCGTTTGGAAATGCCTTCCACTGCACCAATTGGGAATTGGTGCGGCAATGGTACAGCATCTGGCAAGCGTTTCATCTGACAATTCGAACTACGCGCTGGGTCGTCTGCGGGAGCTTCTGCGTGCCGGAGAACTCGGCGCCGACGGACGCCTGCCGACGGAACGCGCGCTGGCCGAGATGCTGAACGTCGGTCGGCGGGCCGTCCGCCGAGCGCTGGAGGTGCTGGAGGCCGAGGGGCTGGTCTGGCGTCGACAGGGGTCCGGCACCTTTGTCGGCGAACGACCAGACCGCTGGCACGACCAGCTGGACGATCTCGTCGCGGGAACGGATTTCATGGAGATCATGGAAGTCCGACTGCGCATCGAGCCGCAGCTGGCGCAGCTTGCGGCCATGCGCGCCAAGCCTGCCGACATCGCCCGCATGCGCGACCTTGCCGCCAAGATCCTCGACAGCGAGGACGCCGACGCCCGGGAATTGTGGGACGGCGCACTGCATCGCCAGATCGCCCAGAGCGCCGGCAACCGGCTGTTCCTTTCCATCTTCGATGTCGTCAACCGCGTGCGGCAGGATGAAGCCTGGCAGGCGATCCGCGAGCGCGCCCGTATCTCCGCAAACACCGTCAGCGTCTCGCTCGCGCAGCACATGGGGATCATCGATGCCATCGAGGCGCGCGATCCGGCCAGGGCAGGGGAAGCAATGCGTCAGCATCTCCTGATGCTTCAGGAACGGCTGATCCGCGCCACGTCGCTTGAGGCAGGCCAGGGGGACGCCTTGAGCGAGGCCTCTTGAAAATACCAGTTTGCCGGTGATCCGGCCAATAACAACAAGACAACCGAGAAATCAGACCAGAGGACAGACAATGAAACGGATGACCAGACTGACTTCCACGCTGCTGGCCGGCGTGCTGCTTGCTTTCCCGGCGCTCTCGAGCGAACTGCGGATCGGCCTCAACGACGACGCCGACGTGCTCGACCCCGCCCAGTCCCGCACGTTCGTCGGCCGTATCGTCTACACGGCGATGTGCGACAAGCTGGTCGACATTTCGCAAGACATGAAGATCGTCCCGCAGCTCGCCACCGAATGGGCCTGGTCCGAGGGCGGCAAGGTGCTGACCATGAAGCTGCGCCAGGGCGTCAAGTTCCATGACGAGACGCCCTTCAACGCCGAGGCCGTCGTCTACACCATCCAGCGCAACATGACGCTGCCGGAATCGCGCCGCAAGAGCGAGCTGTCGTCGGTCGAAAAGGTCGAGGCGAGCGGCGAGTACGAGGTCAAGTTCACGCTCAAGTCGCCCGACGTGACGCTGCTGGCCCAGCTTTCGGATCGCGCCGGCGCGATCGTCTCGCCCAAGGCCGCCAAGGAGCTCGGCGCCAACTTCGGCAGCCATCCGGTTTGCGCCGGCCCGTTCAAGTTCGTCGAGCGGATCCAGCAGGACCGCATCGTGCTCGAAAAGTTCGCCGACTATTGGGACAAGGACAAGGTGCTCGTCGACAAGGTCACCTACCTGCCCATTCCCGACACCACGGTAAAGCTCGCAAATCTGCGCTCCGGCGATCTCGACATTGCCGAGCGCATTTCGCCCTCCGACGCCGAATCCGTAAAGAACGACCCGGCTCTTACCTATGCCGACGTTATCGGTCCCGGCTACATGGCCATGTACGTCAACATCGCCAACGGCGCCCGTGCCGACAATCCGCTCGGCAAGGACAAGCGCCTGCGTCAGGCCTTCTCGCTCGCCATCGACCGCGAGGCAATCAGCCAGATCGTCTTTGAGGGGACGGCCATGGCCGGAAACCAGCCGTTCCCGCCGTCGAGCCCGTGGTTCGACAAGGACATTCCCGTTCCGGCACGGGACATCGAAAAGGCCAAGCAGCTGATGAAGGAGGCGGGCCACGAGACGCTCGACATCGAGCTCCAGCATGCCAACAACACCACCCAGACGCAGATGATGCAGGTCATCCAGTCCATGGTAGCGGAGGCCGGCTTCAACGTGACGCTGAAGGCGACCGAGTTTGCCACGCTGCTCGATGAACAGACGCGCGGCAACTATCAGATCAGCCGCTCCGATTGGTCCGGCCGCATCGATCCGGATGGCAACATTCACCAGTTCATCACCTGCAAGGGTGGCATCAACGACGTGAAATACTGCAATCCGGAAGTCGACAAGCTTCTCAATGAAGCCCGCACCTCCACGGACGAGGCGGTTCGCAAGCACAATTACGATGCCGCCGCCGCCATCCTCAACGACGACATGCCGATCATCTATCTCGGCCACCAGCCCTATGCCTACGCCATCTCCAAGAAGGTGTCCGGCTTTGCGCCGTCGCCGGATGGCATGATCCGTCTGCTGGGCGTCGCCAAGAAGTAAGCCTTGCGCTGTGCGCCGGGCCGTGCGGACACACCGCGCGGCCCGGGCAAGCCCGCAACCAGATAAAGGCGATGTCATGCCTGTCTACATCGGCAAGCGGCTGCTGGTCGCAATCCCGACCCTGCTGATCATCTCGATCTTCGTGTTCTCGCTGCAGAAACTCCTGCCGGGCGATCCGATCCTTGCCATGGCCGGCGAGGAGCGCGACCCCGCCACCCTCGAATTCCTGCGCGCCAAATATCATCTCAACGATCCGATCATCCTCCAGTACTTCGCCTGGCTGGGCGGCATTCTGGTCGGGGATTTCGGAATATCGCTGCGCACCAACCAGCCAGTGCTCGAACTGATCGGCCAGAAGCTGCCGGTGACGATCCAGCTTGCGGTCATGGCGATGTTCTTCGCCATGGTGATCGGCATCCCGATCGGCATCCTGGCGGCGGTCAAGAAGAACACCTGGATCGACTATGTCGCCAACATCGTCGCGCTGACCGGCCTGTCGATCCCGAACTTCTGGCTCGGCATCATGCTCATCCTGCTGGTCTCGGTGAAGCTTGGATGGCTGCCCGCCTCCGGATACGAATCGATCTTCGTTGATCCCGTGCGCTCGTTGCAGACCATGGTCATGCCGGCCTTCGTGCTCGGCAATGCGCTGGCTGCGACGCTGATGCGTCACACCCGTTCGGCGATGGTGGGCGTGATGAGCGCCGACTACATCCGCACCGCGCGGGCGAAAGGCCTGTCGCCACGCGAGATCATCCTCTCCCACAGTTTTCGCAACGCGTTGCTGCCGGTGGTGACCCTGCTTGCCCTCCTGTTTGGCGAGCTTCTGGCCGGCGCCGTCCTGACCGAGCAGATCTTCACCATTCCCGGCTTCGGCAAGATGACCGTCGATGCCGTCTTCAACCGCGATTACGCCGTGGTGCAGGGCATCGTTCTATGCACGGCGGTCGGCTTCATCCTCATGAACCTGCTTGCCGATGTCGCCTACGTCCTTCTCAACCCACGCCTGAGGGCCACCCTATGACGGCCGTCGACCAGAGCCTTCCAGTCCCGGTGAAGCGCGAACAGAGCCGCGCCTGGCGCAAGATGAAGCGCAACCGCAGCGCCCTGTTCGGGCTGTGCATCGTTGCCTTCTTTGCCCTGCTTGCGCTGGCCGCGCCGCTTCTGCCCATCCCCGATCCGGTCGCCACGAGCTGGTCGGCGATCCGCAAGGCGCCCTCGGCGGCACACTGGCTCGGCACCGACGATCTCGGGCGCGACATTCTCGCCCGGATGATCTGGGGCGCGCGCGCCTCGCTGATGGCCGGCGTGTTCTCGGTGGCGATCGCCGTCTGCATCGGCGTTCCCTTCGGCCTCGTTGCCGGCTATTTCGGCGGCTGGGTGGACATGGTGATCTCGCGTGTCACGGAAGCCCTGCTCGCCATGCCCTTCCTGATCATGGCGATTGCGCTCGCAGCCTTTCTCGGCCCGAGCCTGACCAATGCGATGATCGCCATCGGCGTTTCGGCAACGCCGCTGTTCATCCGCCTGTCGCGCGGCCAGGTCCTGGCAGTCAAGACGGAAGACTACGTGGAAGGTGCGCGCGCCGTCGGTCTCAATCACGTCGAGATCATGACCCGCTACATTCTTCCCAACATCGTCGCCCCGATCATCGTCCAGGCGACCCTGACGATCGCCACCGCCATCATTGCCGAGGCAAGCCTTTCCTTCCTCGGCCTCGGCCAGCAACCGCCGTCGCCCTCCTGGGGGTCGATGCTGAACGTCGCGAAGAATTTCCTCAGCCAGGCGCCGTGGATGGCGATGTGGCCGGGAGCGGCGATCTTTCTGGTCGTCATCGGTTTCAACCTTCTCGGCGACGGGCTGCGCGATGCGCTCGACCCCCGCGAGGCCTGAGCGGCCGGCCGAAGCCTGACTGTCAAAAGGAATTTCGAAAATGACTGATTTCACCACACGGCCGGAAATTCTCGGCACGTTCGGCGTCGTGACCTCGACCCACTGGATCGCCTCGGCGGTCGGCATGGCGATCCTGGAAAAGGGCGGCAATGCCTTCGACGCCGCGGTCGCCTCCGGCTTCGTGCTGCAGATCGTCGAACCGCACCTGTGCGGCCCGGGCGGCGACATGCCGGCCGTCTTCTATTCGAAGAAGACCGACAAGGTCGAGGTCATCTGCGCTCAGGGACCTGCACCCGCCGGCGCCACCATCGAGCACTACACCTCCGAAGGCCTGAAGCTGATTCCGGGCGACGGCCTGCTGGCGACGGTCATTCCGGGCGCCTTCGACGGCTGGATGCTGATGCTGCGCGACTATGGCACGATGAGCGTGCGCGAGGTCCTGGAGCCGGCTATCTACTACGCCGAGCAGGGGCATCCGACGCTGCCGCGGGTTTCGGCGACCATCAAGGGCCTGGCTGACTTCTTCGAAAAGGAGTGGCCGACCTCCCACGAGACCTGGCTGCCGGGCGGTTCGGCACCCGAGCCGCATTCTTCGTTCAAGAACCCGGTGCTGGCCGAGACCTGGAAGCGCATCGTGTCCGAATCGGAAGCGAGGACCGGGCGTGAAAACCAGATCGAGGCGGCCCGCGACGCCTTTTACCGCGGCTTCGTCGCCGAGGCGATCGACACCTACCTGAAGACGACAGAGGTCATGGATGCGAGCGGCATCCGGCACAAGGGCGTGCTGACGGCACAGGACATGGCCGGCTGGAGCGCCACGATCGAGGCGCCGCAGACGTTCGACTATCACGACTGGACGGTCGCCAAGACGCCTGCCTGGGGGCAGGGGCCGGTTCTGCTGCAGTCGCTCGCGCTGCTGAAGGGCTTTGATCTGGCCGCCATGGATCCGGCCGGTCCGGATTTCGTGCACACCGTCGTCGAGGCGATGAAGCTCGCCTTCGCCGACCGCGAAGTCTATTACGGCGACCCCGAATTTGGCCAGATCCCGACCGAGTATTTGCTCTCGGACGGCTACAACGACGACCGCCGCAAGCTGATCGGTGCGCAGGCCTCACTCGAGCTCCGGCCCGGCAGCGTGCCCGGTTACGAGCGCCAGCTGGACGCGACCATGGCGATGCTCGCCGAGATGAGCGGCACCGGCACGGTCTACGAGCCGACCATGTCGCATCTGACCGAAAAGCGCGGCGACACGGTGCATATCGACGTCATCGACCGCTGGGGCAACATGGTCTCGACCACGCCGTCAGGCGGCTGGCTGCAGTCGTCGCCGATCGTACCGGGGCTGGGCTTTGCGCTGAACTCCCGCGCCCAGATGTTCTGGCTGAAGGATGGCCTGCCGACGTCGCTCGCACCCGGCAAGCGTCCCCGCACCACGCTGACCCCGTCGCTGGCGCTTCATCAGGGGCGGCCGAGCATGGTTTTCGGCACGCCCGGCGGCGACCAGCAGGACCAGTGGCAGCTGCCGTTCTTCCTGCGCTACGTGCACCACGGCAAGAACCTGCAGGCGTCGATCGACATGCCGCTGTTCCACACCTCGCATTTTCCCGGTTCGTTCTACCCGCGCACCAGCTCGCCGGGCGAGATCATGGTGGAAGCCAATATCGGTGCGCAGACGCTGGATGAACTGCGCCGTCGCGGCCACAAGGTGACGGTCGCGGATGAATGGACGGTCGGGCGCCTGACGGCGGCACGCCGTGATGCCGATGGTCTGCTCCGGGCAGCGGCGACGCCGCGGCTGATGCAGGCCTATGCGGTGGGACGCTGATCATGGCGGGCGCCCCCATCCTCTCCGTCCGGGACCTGACCACCTCCTTCCGCGTCGACGGCGAATGGAAGAGCGTCGTGCGCAAGGCGTCGTTCGATGTCGGTGCCGGTGAGACGGTCGCGATCGTCGGCGAGAGCGGCTCCGGCAAGAGCGTCACCTCGCTGTCGATCATGCGCCTCCTCGATCCGGCCTCAAGCCGCATCGAGGGCGAGGTCATGCTGTCGGGCCGGGACCTGCTGTCGCTCTCCGAAAAGGAGATGCGCGCGGTGCGCGGCAACGAGGTCTCGATGATCTTCCAGGAGCCTATGACGTCGCTCAACCCGATCTTCACGATCGGCCGGCAAATCTCGGAGGTCCTGACCCGCCACAAGGGCCTGTCGGCCCAGGAAGCGCGCGCAGAAACGGTGCGGCTTCTGGAAAAGGTGCGCATCCCCAATGCGTCCTCCCGCTTCGACGACTACCCGCATCAGTTCTCCGGCGGCATGCGCCAGCGCGTCATGATCGCCATGGCGCTTGCCTCCCGGCCAAAGCTGCTGATTGCCGACGAGCCGACGACGGCGCTCGATGTCACCATCCAGGGACAGATCCTCGATCTCATCAAGGTCCTGCAGGAAGAGGAGGGCATGTCCGTGCTCTTCATCACCCATGACATGGGCGTGGTGGCCGAGATCGCCGACCGCACCATCGTCATGTACCGCGGCGAGCAGGTCGAAACCGGCGCGACCGAAGAGATCTTCCACCGCGGCCAGCACCCCTATACGCGCGCACTTCTGTCTGCCGTGCCGAAACTCGGCTCGATGGAAAACCGCCCTTGGCCGACCCGGTTTCCGGTCGTCGATATGAAGACGGGGCTTGCCGCCGAGCCGGTCGAGGTTGCCGGAACCGTGGCGCACGGAAGAACGCCTCTGCTTGTTGTCCGGAACCTGGTGACCCGCTTCCCGGTGCGGTCCGGCCTGCTGTCGCGCCAGACCGGTGCAGTGCATGCGGTCGAAAACGTTTCCTTCGATCTCCATCAGGGTGAGACCCTGGCGCTGGTCGGTGAATCCGGCTGCGGCAAGTCCACGACCGGGCGCTCCATCATGCGGCTGGTGGAGCCGGCGGCTGGCCAGATCGAGCTCGACGGCTATAACGTCCTGCGCCTCGATCAGGTCGGCCTTCGGGCCATGCGCAAATCGGTCCAGATGATCTTCCAGGATCCGTTCTCCTCGCTCAACCCGCGCATGACGGTCGGTGCCGCGATCGCCGAGCCCTTCGTCAAGCACAAGCTCGGAACGACCAGGCAAGCCAAGGAAAAGACCGCCGATCTTCTCGAAAAGGTCGGCCTGTCGGCGGACATGGCCAAGCGCTACCCGCACGAATTCTCCGGCGGCCAGCGCCAGCGCGTCGCGATTGCCCGGGCGCTCTCGCTCGACCCCAAGCTGATCGTCGCCGACGAAAGCGTCTCGGCGCTTGACGTGTCGATCAAGGCGCAGGTCTGCAACCTGCTGCTCGACCTGCAGCAGAGCCTCAACCTGGCCTTCCTGTTCATTTCCCACGACATGGCCGTGGTGGAGCGCGTCAGCCACCGGGTGGCGGTCATGTACCTGGGCGAAATCGTCGAGATCGGGCCGCGCGCCGCCGTCTTCGACAACCCGCAGCATTCCTACACGAGAAAGCTGATGGCGGCGGTGCCGGTGCCGGATCCGGCCCGCCGCGGCATTCGCCGGGGGATCTCCAACGACGAGCTGAAGAGCCCGGTGCGCGGCATGGACTACCTGCCGCCGAAGCGGGAATACCGCGAGGTCTCGGCCGGACACCTGGTGCAACTGGGGTGAGGGGTCGGCGCCCGCGGGCGCACCCCGGCAAGGGTAGGGCCTAGATCAGCCTTAACCCCTTAAGGCTGACATGGCCGTCCTTGCCGATGATGATATGGTCGTGGACGGTGATGCCAAGCGGCTTTGCCGTGTCGACGATGGTCTTCGTCATGTCGATATCGGCACGCGACGGCGTCGGGTCGCCGCTCGGATGGTTGTGGACGAGGATGATCGCCGTCGCCGACAGCTCCAGTGCCCGCCGCACCACTTCGCGCGGATAGACCGGCGTGTGATCGACCGTCCCTTGGCCCTGCACTTCGTCGGCGATCAGCACGTTGCGCTTGTCGAGGAACAGGATGCGGAACTGCTCGCGCGATTCGTAGGCCATGGCGGCGTGGCAATAATCGATCACCGACGACCAGGACGAGAGCACCTGCTTTTCCCGCAATTCGCTTCTGAGCATGCGCTGGCCGACGGTTGCCACCAGCTTCAGGTCGAGCGCGACGGTCTCGCCGACGCCCTTGATTTCCCGGAGCAGTCCAAGCGGCGCGCCGAGCACGCCGGCGAGCGATCCGAACCGCCCGATCAGCGCCTTGGCGAGCGGCTTGGTATCCCGGCGGGGAATGGAGCGGAACAGCAGGAGCTCGAGGATCTCGTAGTCCGCCAGCGAAGTATCGCCATGGTCGCGGTATTTTTCCCGCAGCCGTTCGCGGTGTCCGTGAAAATGTTCGGTTGCGGCTTCGCCGAGGGGGCGTGCCGTTTTCCTTGCCTGTTTGGGCTTTGCGAGCTGCTCGGCGAAAAAACCGCGCTCGTCCTCCAGGAGGGAGGTCTGGTCGTCCGGCGGCGGGGCAGGACGTTTGGTCATTTTACCTCGGCAGCGGCGGCAGGCCGGGACGGTCCAGCCCTGCCGGAGACAGCGTGAAGATCTCGCAGCCGGTCGCCGTGACGCCGACCGCGTGCTCGTACTGCGCCGACAGCGAACGGTCGCGGGTAACGGCGGTCCAGCCGTCCGCCAGCACCTTTACATGCGGCTTGCCGAGGTTGATCATCGGCTCGATCGTGAAGATCATGCCTTCCCGGATTTCCGGCCCTTCGTCGGCACGGCCGTAATGCAGAATGTTCGGCGAATCGTGGAACAGACGGCCGACGCCGTGGCCGCAGAAATCGCGCACCACCGAGCACCGCTCGGCTTCGGCATAGGTCTGGATGGCCTCGCCGATCGCACCGGTGCGCACGCCGGGCCGCACCGCCGCAATACCGCGCAGCAGGCATTCATAGGTGACCTCGAGCAGCCGTTCGGCCGCCCGCTTGATCTGGCCGACCGGATACATCCGGCTTGAATCACCGTGCCAGCCGTCGAGGATGTAGGTGACGTCGATATTGACGACGTCGCCGTCGCGCAGCGGCTTGTCGTCCGGCATGCCGTGGCAGACCACGTGGTTGATCGAGGTGCAGACGGAATATTTGTAGCCGCGGTAATGCAGCGTTGCGGGCAGGGCACCGTGATCCATGCCGAACTCGAAGACGAACCGGTCGATGGCGCTGGTGGTGATGCCCGGCTTGACGATCGAGGTCAGTTCGTCGAGGCAGCGTGCTGTCAGAAGACAGGCTTTGCGCATGCCCGCGAAATCGTCGGCCGTGTCGTAGAGCCGGATCGCACCCGTGTTCTTCAGGGGGGCGGAAACCGCCTCGATGTAATTGACCATGTCCATTCTCTCGCAACTCTCCCGTTCATAAAGCAGCAGGGACGGGTTCGTCTATCTCTACAAGCCCGCAAGGGGCGATTTCCTGCGGGCTGACGCGGCAGCGCACCGCATAGGCCTCGACGCCGCGCCGCCGGGCGCGGCTGAAGGCTGCGGCATAGGCGGGATCGAGGTCGCCGCAGATCCGGAATCGGGAGCAATCCTGGCGTTGGATCAGGTAGAGCATCACCGCCCGGTGACCCTCGTCCGCCATATCGCCCAGTTCGTCGAGATGCTTTGCGCCGCGCTTCGTCACCGTATCGGGAAATTCCGCCAGACCGGGGCTGCGGCTGAAGTGGACGTTCTTGACCTCCACATAGGCATCCGCAAGACCGCTCTGCTTCAAAAGCAGGTCGATCCGGGAGTTGCGCCCGTAGCGCTGTTCGCGCAGCACCGTCCCGTACCCGCCAAGCGCCGGAACAACACCCGACCGGATCGCCTCCTCCGCCAGCCGGTTGGGCAGGCCGGTATTGATCCCGATGGTTTCGCCATGGACCTCCACCATCTCGAACATGTGCCGGTACTTGCGCGTCGGACTGTCATGCAGCGATACCCAGATCCGCGAGCCCGGCGTGGTCAGCCCTCGCATCGATCCGGTGTTCGGGCAGGATCCGGTAAACGGCGTTCCGTCGTCGAGAACCGCGTCGAACAGGAAGCGCTTGTAGCGCTGCAAAAGGCGCGCCGGAACGAGCGGCGGATCGAAGATCATGACGGCCGTCTCAGGCGCGCACGAGAACGTAGGTGCCGGGCGCCTCGCCGAGCGCGCCAAGGGCGGTTCCGCCCGGAGCGCGGGCAGGAACGCGTTCGCTCGACTTCGCCTCGATCCAGGACTGCCAGTGAGGCCACCACGAGCCCTTTGTCTCTTCGGCGGCGGCGACCCAGTCCTCAAACGAGCCTTCTGGCCCTGCACCCGTCCAGAACCGGTATTTTGCTCGCGTCGGCGGGTTGATCACTCCGGCGATGTGACCGGACGCAGACAGCACGAAGTCGACGAGTCCGCCGAACAGCGACGAGCCCAGGAAGACGGAATTCGCCGGAGCGATATGGTCTTCGCGGGTGGCAAGGTTGTAGACCGGCAGCGTGATGTCCTTGAGGGAGATCAGCCTGCCTGCGAGCGTCATCTCGCCCCGGCTCAGCCGATTGTCCAGGTAGCAGTTGCGCAGGTAGTAGGCGTGGTTCGCGGCGGCCAGCCGGGTCGCGTCGGCGTTCCAGTAGAGGAGGTCGAAGGGTGGCGGCTCCCGGCCCTTGAGATAGTTGTTGACCACATAGGGCCAGATCAGCTCGGATGCGCGCAGCATGTTGAAGACGGTGACCATCTTGGCGCCTGCCAGGTAGCCGGTCGCCTCCATGTGCTTCTCGAGCGCCGCGATCTGCTCCTCGTCGACGAAGATCTTCAGGTCGCCGGCGTGGGTGAAGTCGACCTGGGTCGTCAGGAACGTCGCAGAAGCCACCCGGCTGTTTCCGGTTTGAGCGTGATAGGCGAGGGTGGCCGCAAGCAGGGTGCCGCCGACACAGTAGCCGATCGCGTTGACTTCTCGCTCGCTGGTCGCCGTCTCGATCGTTTCGAGCGCAAAGTCGATGCCTTCACGCATATAGGCTTCCCAGTCCTTGGCGGCATGCCGGCTGTCCGGGTTGACCCAGGAGATGACGAACACCGTGTGGCCCTGGTCGACGCACCACTTGATGAAGCTCTTCTCCGGCGTCAGGTCGAGAATGTAGTATTTGTTGATCCACGGCGGCACGATCAGCAGCGGGCGCTTGAACACGGTTTCAGTGGTCGGATCGTACTGCAGGATTTCGCACAGCTCGTTGCGCGCGATCACCTTGCCGGGCGTCAGCGCCATGTTGTCGCCGATCGCGAATCGCGACGCGTCCGTGTGCCTCACCCGCAGGTGACCGCCCCCGGCCAGGATGTCTTCCGCAAGCATCTTCATCCCGGCAACCAGATTGGCGCCGCTGGTCGCCACCGTCTGGCGGTAGACCTCTGGGTTGGTGAAGGCGAAGTTGGAGGGTGAAAGCGCGGCGTTGATCTGCTTTAGATAGAAGCTGGCCTTGATGCGCGTCTCGTCATCCAGCCCCCTTGCCTCGGTCACCAGCTTTTCCGCCCAGGCGCAGGTGACGAGATAGGTCTGGCGCAGCAGTGCGAAGAAAGGGTTCTTGGTCCAGTCGTCGTCGGTAAAGCGCCGGTCCTTGCGCGGCGGCTCGGGTTCCGGCTCCACCGGCTTGCCGGCCAGCTGGTTCAGTGACCGGGTCCAGATCTCCATGTAGGACGACAGCAACAGCGTCTGCGCCTCGAAGCTGCGCTGCGGCTCGGAGATCCAGTATTCGGCGACCTGCGACAGGGTCTTGACCGCATCCACCATGGGATCGACGACGGAATCGCTGGTCTCGCCTTTTTCGCGCGGGCCAAGCCAGGCCGATGCAGCCTGTCCGAGATTTTCGAGCGCCCGGGCGAGGTTCACGGCGAGCGCCTGCGGGTCCTTGACCAGGTAGGCCTCGACCGATTTGGGGTCAAAACCCGGGAATTCCGCCCCGGGCGCCCCACGATCCTCGGTCTTCTCCGCCACGTGCGGTCTCTCCACTGGTTGCCGTTTGTTTTCGTTTGTACATTGTCCCGGAAAGCGAATACAAGTGCCAGCCACCGGCAAGGCCGGTATACGTCCGGGGACGACGGGAGATTGGGTTAGGGACATGGAAAAACTGAGGCAATGGCTGGGTCGCCTTGCAGTTCTCGCATCTGTGGCAGCGCTGCCGGGCTTGGCCGGCTGCAACAGCAAGAGCTTCGCGCTCGATGACGGCATTCCCAACACCCCGCCGCCTGCGGTGATCGTCCAGTCGAAGACGGCCCCCGCGCCGGGACCCGTGACGCGCCGCGATACCGGTACCTATCCCACCCTCAGCACGACGCTGACGGCTGCCAACGAGCAGATCGAGGACGCGGACTACCAGAAGAGCGAGCCGCGCATGGCAGCGCTTGGTCGTGCCCGCAAGTCCGGAGAGATTTCAGAGGCCGAGTATAAGCGCCGCGTTGCGCAATATCGCAAGCTTGCCGCCGAACACGGACAGGACGCCCAGTCCGATATCGCGGCGGAAGCCGCCAAGTAGGCCTTGCCTTTCGAAAGATTTGGCCACAAGCCGCAAATCGCTTAAGCTATTGTGCGAAGCAGGACATCGGTGCCTGCTCCGTTTTTTCGGGAAAAAGCCATGGAAGAGTTTCATAAAGTCCGCCGTCTGCCGCCTTACGTCTTCGAACAGGTCAACCGTTTGAAGGCCAGCGCGCGAGCGGGTGGTGCGGACATTATCGATCTCGGCATGGGCAACCCTGATCTGCCGACGCCACAGGGCATCGTCGACAAGCTGTGCGAAGTGGTCCAGGATCCGCGCACCCACCGCTATTCCTCGTCCAAGGGCATTCCCGGACTGCGCCGCGCGCAGGCTGCCTACTATGCCCGCCGGTTCGGCGTGAAGCTCAATCCCGATACTCAGGTCGTCGCGACGCTCGGGTCGAAGGAAGGCTTTGCCAACATGGCGCAGGCGATCACCGCGCCCGGCGACGTCATCCTCTGCCCCAACCCGACCTATCCGATCCATGCCTTCGGCTTCCTGATGGCCGGCGGCGTGATCCGCTCCATGTCGGTCGAGCCGGATGACAGCTTCTTTGCGCCGCTCGAGCGCGCGGTGAAGCATTCCATCCCGAAGCCGCTGGCGCTGATCGTAAACTACCCGTCCAACCCGACGGCGCATGTTGCCAGCCTCGATTTCTACCGGGATGTGGTGGCCTTCGCCAAGAAGCATGACTTGATCGTCCTGTCCGACCTTGCCTATTCCGAGATCTATTTCGACGCCGATGCGCCGCCGCCGTCCGTCCTCCAGGTGCCCGGCGCCGTCGACGTCGCGGTCGAGTTCACCTCCATGTCGAAAACCTTCTCCATGCCGGGCTGGCGAATGGGCTTCGCCGTCGGCAACGAACGGCTGATCTCCGCGCTCACGCGGGTCAAGTCCTACCTCGATTACGGCGCCTTCACGCCGATCCAGGTTGCGGCCACCCATGCGTTGAACGGCGACGGCTCGGACATCGCCGAGGTCCGCAACGTTTACCGCCGCCGCCGCGACGTGATGGTCGAAAGCTTCGGCAAGGCCGGCTTCGATGTGCCGCCGCCGCCCGCCACCATGTTTGCCTGGGCAAAGATCCCGGAAAAATTCCGTCATCTCGGCAGCCTGGAGTTCTCCAAGCTTCTTGTCGAGAAGGCCGATGTGGCTGTGGCCCCCGGCATCGGCTTTGGTGAGAACGGCGACGATTACGTCCGCCTGGCCCTCGTCGAGAACGAGCACCGCATTCGCCAGGCCGCCCGCAACATCAAGCGGTTCCTGTCGACGGCAGACGACACGATGCACAACGTGATCTCGCTCAACACCCGCCGCTGATCAAAACCACTCGCGGTGGTCTGCCCGGGCCGCCGCCTTCGAATTCCAGGAAGAAAAGCATGGCAGACGCCCTCAAAGTCGGTATTGCGGGTCTTGGCACTGTGGGTGCCTCACTTGTCCGGATCATCCATCATCGCGCCGGCGAACTCGCCACCACGTGCGGACGGCCGATCGAGATCACCGCCGTTACGGCCCGCGACCGCA
This sequence comes from Hyphomicrobiales bacterium, assembly GCA_900469345.1. Lineage (GTDB taxonomy): Bacteria > Pseudomonadota > Alphaproteobacteria > Rhizobiales > Rhizobiaceae > Neorhizobium. The sequence goes on from UBWZ01000012.1 coordinate 159,323, forward strand.
ACCGCGACCGCGGCATAGACCTGTCCGGCGCCACCTGGTTCGAGACCGCGGATGCGCTGGCCGCCGAAGCCGATATCGACGTGTTCGTGGAACTGATGGGTGGCGCGGAGGGGGCCGCGGCCACCTCCGTGGAAGCGGCCCTGCGGCGTGGCCTGCATGTGGTGACCGCCAACAAGGCGTTGTTGGCGGCGTCCGGCGTCGAGCTGGCGCGCATCGCCGAGGAAAAGAGCGTCCTTCTCAATTTCGAGGCGGCGGTGGCAGGCGGCATTCCGGTCATCAAGGCGCTGCGTGAATCGCTGACCGGCAACACCGTGTCGCGCGTCTACGGCATCATGAACGGCACCTGCAACTACATCCTGACCCGGATGGAGAAGGAGGGCCTGTCCTTTGCCGATTGCCTCGCGGAGGCCCAGCGGCTCGGTTACGCGGAGGCCGATCCCACCTTCGACATCGAGGGCAACGACACGGCGCACAAGCTTGCCATTCTGACGACGCTCGCCTTCGGAACCAAGATTGCTCCCGACGAGATCTATCTCGAGGGCATCAGCAACATCACCATCGAGGACATCCACGCAGCCGCCGACCTCGGCTACCGGATCAAGCTGCTGGGCGTCGCCCAGCGCACCGATACGGGCATCGAGCAGCGCGTCCATCCGACCATGGTGCCGCGCGATTCCGTGATCGCTCAGGTTGACGGCGTGACGAATGCCGTTGCGGTCGAATCCGACATCCTCGGCGAACTGCTGATGGTCGGTCCGGGCGCCGGCGGCGACGCGACGGCCTCTGCCGTGCTCGGCGACATTGCCGACATTGCCAAGAGCAGTCCCGGTGCACAGCGCGTCCCGGTTCTCGGCACGCCGGCAGATTCGCTGGCGCCCTACAAGCGCGCCCAGATGCAAAGCCACGAGGGCGGCTACTTCATCCGCCTGACGGTGGCGGACCGCACGGGCGTGTTTGCGAGCATTGCCGCCTCCATGGCCGCCAACAACATCTCGCTGGAATCGATCGTGCAGCGCGCCAAGCCGGAAAATTCCGACAGCGCTAAGACCATCATCCTCGTCACCCATGCAACGATGGAGCAGTCGGTGCGCAAGGCGGTCGACGCCATCAAGGCCGAAAGCTACCTGGTAGGCGAGCCGCAGGTCATCCGCATCGAGCGGCCCAAGGCTTTTTGAGCCTGCTGCCGGACTGCCGCGCCGGCGGTCCGGGAACGACCGGGGCTCTGCGGCCGTCCCACCCGCCGCGGATTTCTTGGGCATGATGCGCTTTCGGCTGGCCCGGGCCAGGGCTTAGCTGTATCCTGAAAAGATATTGTCACCAGTCGCGAGGAGGCGCTTGTGTGATGCTGTCTGAGGATGCCCGAAAGGCCAGCCACCCCGGAACAGTGACAGGTCGGAGATACGGGAAAACCGGCCATCTCCGGCTGGTCTATTCCCGTGATTGGGAGCCGGCCCCGGTCAAGGTTGATGAGACCGCCGATTGGAGGCCGAGCCTCATCCCGGCCGCTATTGCCGGGGTCGCCGTCGCACTTGTGCTTTTGCTGGCCATGCTCTGACGGAGAGGCGACGAGCGCCATTTTGGATCCGTAACGGGGATCTGCAATCCCGGCGGGGATCGTCGTGCCAGACCGTTTCCATTTCGCCCGGAAACGCTCTAGAAGCAGGGTATGAACCCAAGAGAAACTCCCGTTGGCCCGTTGTCGACCACGCCGGTCGATCCGGTGCCGCGCGCCTTCCTGAACGTCGAACAGTCGGTCAGCGGCCAACGCTGGATCTCGCGCCTCGACCAGGCCGCCCAGAACCGCGCTCTCGCGATCACCCAGATCCATGGCATTCCCGAACTCGTGGCCCGGGTGCTTGCCGGCCGCGGCGTTACCCTTGATGACGCGCCGGCCTTTCTCGATCCCACCATTCGTGCGCTGATGCCGGAGCCCTACACGCTCACCGACTGCGAAAAAGCCGTGCACCGGCTGGCGCTCGCCATCGAACGGGGTGAACGCGTCGCGATCTTCGGTGATTACGATGTCGACGGGGCGTCGTCATCGGCGCTCCTCTACCGGTTCTTGCGCCACTTCGGCGTCGAGGCGGAAATCTACATACCGGACCGGATTTTTGAGGGCTACGGCCCCAATCCGGCCGCGATCAGGCAGCTGATCACCCGCGGCGCACGGCTGATTGTCACCGTCGATTGCGGCTCAACCAGCCACGAAGCCTTGGCGGCTGCCGCGGACGAAAGTGTGGATGTGGTGGTGCTCGACCATCACCAGCTCGGTCACGAACTCCCGCCATGCCTGGCGCTCGTCAATCCGAACCGGGAGGATGATCTGTCGGGGCAGGGGCACCTCTGCGCCGCCGGCGTTGTCTTCATGGTGCTGGTCGCCGCGGCGCGCCTGATGCGCGAGCGCGGCGACGCGAGAGCGCGGTCGCTCGATCTGCTTGCCTGGCTCGACATCGTGGCGCTGGCGACCGTTTGCGACGTGGTGCCGCTGAAGGGCCTCAACCGCGCCTTTGTGGTCAAGGGACTGCTGGCGGCCCGGCACATGGGCAATGCCGGCCTTGCCGCTCTGTTCCGCAAGGCCGGGCTTGGCGGTCCGGTGGCGCCTTATCATTTCGGCTTTCTGATCGGGCCGCGAATCAATGCCGGCGGCCGTATCGGCGACGCGGCGCTCGGAAGCCGTCTTCTCACCCTCGACGACTCGATCGAGGCGGAAAAGATTGCCGAGCGGCTGGACGAGTTGAACCGCGAACGTCAGGCCATGGAGGCTGCCATGCTGGCCGAGGCCGAGGCCGAGGTTCTGGCGGAGTACGGGAACGGCGAGGGCGCCTCCGTGCTGTTGACCGCCCGCGACAACTGGCATCCCGGCATTGTCGGGCTCATCGCGGCGCGTCTGAAGGAAAAGTTCAAGCGGCCGGCCTTCGCCATCGCTTTTGATCCGTCCGGCAAGGGCGCCGGCTCGGGGCGCTCCATCAACGGGTTCGATATGGGCCGGATGGTGCGCGCCGCGGTCGATGCCGGCCTCCTCGTCAAGGGTGGCGGCCACGCCATGGCGGCGGGTCTGACCGTGGAGAAGGCCAATCTCGGCAGGCTCCGCGCCTTCTTCGAGGAAGAAGCTGGCCGCAACGTGCCGGGCCTGGTCGCCAGCCATGTGTTGAAGATCGACGGCGCCGTCTCGGCATCGGGCGCGACGACCGAGCTGTTCGACCAGCTGGAGCAGGCGGGGCCCTATGGCTCCGGCCACGCGCAGCCGGTCTTTGCGATTCCCTCCCACCGCCTGAAGGATGCCCGCCAGGTGGGCACCGCACATGTCAAGATCACGCTGGAATCCTTGGACGGCACCCGTCTCGACGGGATCGCCTTCCGGGCCATCGATACGCCGCTCGGCAACTTCCTGCTCAACTCGCGCGGCCTGCAGATCCACGCGGCGGGCTGCCTGAGCGCCGATCAGTGGCAGGGCAACAGGCGCATCCAGCTTCGACTTCTCGACGCGGTGCGTGCGCCCTGAGGCATCAGATGCAGCAATCAAAGGGGAGAGGAGGAGTGGCACGCCCTAGGGGAGTCGAACCCCTCTTCCCAGAATGAAAATCTGGTGTCCTAACCGATAGACGAAGGGCGCGTGCGCTCCGTGGCGCCCTTATATGGGCGCCGATCCTATCTCGCAAGCGCAAAAATGCGTTTTCGACAGGCGGAAAAGGAAAAATTTCAAACGACGCAAATCACTGCGATGGCGCGCAGCGATCGAATGAAAACAACATGTTGGGGGAGAGAGAAGTGGCACGCCCTAGGGGAGTCGAACCCCTCTTCCCAGAATGAAAATCTGGTGTCCTAACCGATAGACGAAGGGCGCGTGCGCTTCGTGGTGGCGCCCTTATAGAGAGCTGTTTTCGATCCCGCAAGCGGGAAAACGATCTTTTCTGTCAAAAAAATGACAGCCGCCCCAGCCTTTGCCGCAAGGTGGAAAGCCGGGCAAAATCAGCAGTTTAATGGGACGCCGGCGGCATCCGTCGGGCAGGCGCTCTGGGGAAGCGGCTGCCGCGGCGTAAACATGCTGCCCGTTGTGGCGCTGATCCCGGTGCCGGACGGAGCCGGTCCCTGGCCCTGCGAACCGCCCATGGCGGGCGAGGGCGCGACGGAGAAGATGCTCGAACTGCCGGCCCGCACACCGGTCGGCTGCGTGCTGAGCCCGGCGATCGATCCGGAGGCCTGTGCGGGGGCGGGCGGGTAGGCGCCGGTCGGTGGCATCGCCGCCTGCGCGGCAGGTGCACCCGGTGCGGAACTGTGTGGCGACTGATGCGCGGACGTGGCGACCAGCGGGTCGACGTATTTGGCCGAAGCCGGCGTGCCGCCCTTCGCCTGTAGCGGCGGTGCGGCATCGGCCTGCGTGTCCGGGGCGGCAGCGTCGTCGATGTCTGCGGTTTTCTTGGCCGCCATGCATCCGCAGAGCGACAGGGCGATCAGGCCGAAGACGACCGGCCGGAAACGTCGCAATGAGATAGGGAAGTCTCGGTAAGGCACGTCATGTCCCTTGGGCGTCAGCGCGGAAAGCCCGCGAATCGATGCGCCCAGCATCTCGCGGATGCAGACGGACGGCAAGGGCGGAGCGGCAGGCAGGCCCACCGCTCCAAGGCTTTTACCACTTGCCGGTGTTGGGCATGGACGACCAGGGCTCGGAGACCGGGAGGTTCTCGCCCTTCTGGAGCAGCTCGATCGAAATGCCGTCGGGCGAACGCACGAACGCCATGCGGCCTTCGCGAGGCGGACGGTTGATGGTGATGCCGTTCTCCTGCAGCTGCTTGCAGGTGTCGTAGATATTGTCGACCTCGTAGGCCAGGTGGCCGAAGTTGCGTCCGCCGGTGTAGTCCTCGGTGTCCCAGTTGTAGGTAAGCTCGACGCAGGGAGCCATGTGCTCGCTTGCATGGCCAAGGTCGTCGCCGGCGGCCAGGAACACCAGCGTGTATCGCCCCTGCTCGTTTTCGAATCGACGGATCTCTTTCAGGCCGAGGACCGTTGTGTAGAAATGAAGGGAGGCATCGAGGTCTTTGACCCGGACCATGGTGTGGAGATAGCGCATGTGATGTGCTCCGTGAATGTGGTGGCGAGCCGCACTGAGGTGGGCCGCAAGGCGTGACCGATATGGAGCGCTCGCCAGCCTGGAGCAAGCCACCCCGGATAGAAAGACCGTTATTAGGCGGGACGAGGACTTGCGCTGGACGGTTACCGCAATGTTAATCTATCCTCTAAGAATCAGTTAACCGTCATGTCGTAACGCGTAGATCGAGGGGCCGATAGGATATGGCAGATAGGATGTCATCGAAGGGCATTGCCAGCTTCGAGGAGCTCCCGGGAGAGCCGGTCGAGCTGATCGAGATCACCGGTGTGGTGAAATGGTTCGATGTGGCGAAGGGTTTCGGCTTCATCATCCCCGACAACGGCATGCAGGACGTTCTCCTGCATGTGACGTGTCTGCGCCGCGACGGCTACCAGACGATCCTCGAGGGAACGCGCATCGTCGCGATGATCCAGAAGCGGGACCGAGGCTATCAGGCCTTCCGCATCCTCTCGATGGATCAGTCGACAGCAGTTCACCCCTCGCAGATGCCGCCGGTCCGCACCCACGTGCAGGTGACGCCGACCAGCGGCCTGGAACGGGCGCTGGTGAAGTGGTTCAACCGGACCAAGGGCTTCGGCTTTCTGACGCGCGGCGAAGGCACCGAGGATATTTTCGTGCATATGGAAACCCTGCGCCGTTTCGGCCTGACGGAACTGCGTCCGGGCCAGGTGGTCCTTGTTCGTTTCGGACCGGGCGACAAGGGCCTGATGGCCGCCGAGATCCATCCCGACAATCCCAACCCAGCCAATCGGTCGCACTGATGCGCGGGTTTTTCTCCCTTTTGAGCAAAGGCGCCTTAGCGGCGCTTTTTCTCTTTGTAGCCGGTGCCGCGCTTGCGCAGAACGCCACCTTCACCCATGAGGACCTGACGATCAGGTCCGGTGAAAAGACCCACAAGTTCACCGTCGAACTGGCACTCAGCGACGACCAGCGCATGCAGGGCCTGATGTTCCGCAAGCAGATGGCGCCGGACGCGGGAATGCTGTTCGATTTCGGCGAATCGCGACGGGTCCAGATGTGGATGGAAAACACTATCCTGCCGCTCGACATGGTCTTCATCACCAGGGACGGGACCGTTTCGTCCGTGCATGCCAATGCCGTGCCCTATTCGCAGGCGATCATCGACAGCGGCGCGCCGGTCAGCTTCGTGCTCGAGCTCAATGCCGGCCGGGCAGCGGCGCTCGGAATCAAAGCCGGCGACAAGGTCCTCAGCAAGCAGATCGGCAATGCCGGCTGAGCCCTTGCGGTTTGTCGTGATTTGTCGATGAACTATTTGGTTTTGCTGTTGCGGGTGAGCAGTGAACCGTGTATCTGGCAGTCCACGTAGGAACGGAGTGTAGCGCAGCCTGGTAGCGCATCTGGTTTGGGACCAGAGGGTCGGGAGTTCGAATCTCTCCACTCCGACCAACGCTCCTGCGGCGGCTCATTTTTCAAGGTTGATGAGGTGCGTTGAGGCCATGGTCGCAAAAATCTACCGTCCGGCAAAATCTGCCATGCAATCCGGTAAAGCCAAGACGCATTTGTGGGTGCTGGAATTCGACCAGGAGCAGCCGCGCCGGATCGATCCCATCCTCGGTTACACCTCTTCTGCCGATATGAAGCAGCAGGTGCGCCTGAACTTCGAGACGCAGGAACAGGCGGAAGCCTATGCCAAGCGCGAAGGCATCGAGTACCGGGTCGTCCTCCCGAAAGAAGCAGCCCGCCAGGTCGTTTCCTACACGGACAATTTCCGTTTCAACCGGCTGCAGCCCTGGACCCACTAGTCCGGGCTCGCGCGGTTACGCCGATCACGGCCCCTTAGCTCAGCTGGATAGAGCACCTGCCTTCTAAGCAGGTTGTCGCAGGTTCGATTCCTGCAGGGGTCGCCATCGGACAACATTCAATTCGAAATCCTCACTTTCTTTCCCGGCAGCCGGCAGTCCCTGATCTGGACGTCCAACGTGTCGAGCTGCCCAATCGCATGTCGAGGCGCCGCCTCGCATTCGCCAGACGACGTCTATGCGTGTCGATGTCGGGTGAAACCTCTGGCGCCGCTATGGCCGGGCTAGACCTTGGCGGAAGCGCCGGCCTCCGAGAGCGCCAGGAACTTGGTCGTGACGCTGACGATGTTATCGTCCAGCCATTTGGCCATCGCCCATTCCTCTTCCAGGCTGGCCCTGAGCGGCACGGCAAGCGCCGGTAAGTCTGCATATTCGGCGATCGCGATCAGCGAGCGGTAGGCGGCGATTTCGAAGTGTTCGAAGGCAAAGTTGGCCATCGTGTTTTTAAGGATCTCGTCGCCCGCAACCGTATGGCCGAGCGCCGCCATCTTGCCGGTCATCGAAAGAGCCATGTCCTTCAAGGAAGAGCTGCTCTCCGACAGGCTGACCAAAATCTCGTCGAGGCGCTTGATCTGGCCGTTCGTTTCGCGAATATGCGCCTCCAGGCGGTCCGCAATCTCCGGATAGTGTTCGACCCGTGCGAGCTGCGGCTTCATGATAGAGAGCGCCTGGTTCTCCATCGCATGCGCGTTTTTCAGTCCGGTAATGAAGATCTCTCGTGCTGTGTGTTCGGCCATGATGCCCTCCAGTTTGGGATCCGCCTAACCGCGGCAAGGTCGTGCGGTTCCCACTGGAGCGTCAATAGTCCGGTTCGATCAGCGATCGAGGAAGTGGTCGAAGACGAGCGTCGCAGGATAGGCCCAGGCGCCCTGGTCCACATAGCCCTGACGATAGAGGCAAGAGCGAAGGGCCGCGTTGTAGTGAAGGCTGCCGGTGTCGGACGTTCCGCGCGGCGGGGTCATTGCCTCCGGCACGCACCGCGACAGCGCGTTGTCGTAGGCCGACAGCAGGATGGGGTCGCGCTCGACGGGATATCCACCATAGGTGCGGAAATTCGAGGGGGATTCGGCGGCCGAGATGCATGCCAGGCTAAGGCCGATGGCAAGCGCCATGTTCTTGTTCATGGGGATGCTCCTTCAGGGATGGGTGGAGATCGACTTGATCGCCGGGAAAACGACAGCGCACCCTCTATGTTCCAGCCGGGCCTCGCACGCCGATCACGCAATCGGGTAGAGGCCGTGAGCGCGGCCCGGCAACAACCGCATTCTCGCCATGAAATCGATTCCGAAAAGACGGAATTGGAGGACATACCGTCACCGCAGCGCGGCCACCGGTGTCGCAGGGCGCCAGGGACGGGGCCCATGCACAATTCCGGTTGAAGCGTAAGGTCGAAGACGCCGCCGCGCGGTCACGTCGAGCGAAAGGGGGATCCCATGAAAAACAGCCCGTGCGCAGTCGTACGGTTTGTCTTGCCGGTATCGCTGCTCGTCGCCGGCCCGGGGGCCGCCGCGGACAAGCCGCTGATCTGGGAGCCCGCAAAGGTGTCCGACACCAGCTATTCCGTGAAGCTCGGTCTGAGGCTGCCCATGCAGCTCGAGCCCGAAGCCGGCTTCGACCTCGGGCTCAATACGTCGAAGAGCGGCGCCCCGGTCGGAACGCCGGTCCGTTTCTGGTCGAATTTCAAGGCGCAGGAGATCCAGCGCCCCGCCTATGAGCTGAAGCGCGATGTGGGGCTCCAGCTGGACGGCAATGCCCGCACCGCGGCGATAACCCTCAACGCCTACGAAAAGCACATCGCGACGCCGAAGATCGATGTGGAACGGGAAGGAACGCTCGCCGTCCGTTACGATGCGGCGGGCCAGCACTGGTCGGGTGTCGATGTCAGCCAGTCGCTGCGCATTGCCGAGACGACGACCGGTACGACCTTCGTGGTCCGCGCGTCGGCTTCCGACAGCTTCCGGACAACCGCCGGCGGGATCGGGCTTGAACAGAGTTTCGGCCCCCACATGACAGTAACCGGTGGCCTCGACCGCAGCTCCGACACCGATTCGGCCGCCGCAAGCATCAACGCGAGCTACCGTTTTACCTGGTAGACGAAAAAGGGGATGCCGAAGCATCCCCTTTGTGACTGCGGTTGTCGCCCGGCCCCCGGCCCGATGTCCGGCTAATGCAGGATCTGGCTGAGGAAGAGCCTGGTGCGCTCGTGCTGCGGGTTGTCGAAGAATTCCGCCGGCGAATTCTGCTCGACGATCTGTCCTTGGTCCATGAAGATGACCCGGTGCGCCACCTGACGCGCAAAGCCCATTTCATGCGTCACGCAGAGCATGGTCATGCCTTCCTCGGCAAGGCTGACCATGGTGTCGAGCACTTCCTTGACCATTTCCGGATCGAGAGCCGAGGTCGGTTCGTCGAACAGCATGATCTTCGGCTTCATGCAAAGCGAGCGGGCGATGGCGACGCGCTGCTGCTGGCCGCCGGACAGCTGGCCAGGATACTTGTGAGCCTGTTCCGGGATCTTGACGCGCGCCAGATAGTGCATCGCCACCTCTTCGGCTTCCTTCTTGGGCATCTTGCGAACCCAGATCGGCGCCAGCGTGCAGTTCTCGAGGATCGTCAGATGCGGGAAGAGGTTGAAGTGCTGGAACACCATGCCGACTTCGCGCCGCACCTCGTCGATCTTCTTGAGGTCGTTGGTCAGCTCGATATTGTCCACCACGATCGATCCCGACTGGTGTTCTTCCAGCCGGTTGATGCAGCGGATCATTGTCGACTTGCCGGATCCCGAAGGTCCGGCAATGACGATCCGTTCGCCGCGCATCACCTTGAGGTTGATGTCACGCAGGACGTGGAAGTCGCCGTACCACTTGTTCATGCCGATGATTTCCACGGCAACGTCGGTGGCCGAGACAGTGACTTTCTTGGGTTGGGCGTCAGCCATAAAGGTCCCCTTTGTTATCGTTCTTGTGCCGTTAGCGCTTGTGGGCGGTGTCGAGATGGCGCTCCATGAAGGCGGAATAGCGCGACATGCCGAAGCAGAACAGCCAAAAGATGAAGCCTGCGAAGACATAGCCGGTCACCGGTGTCACGGGTGTCGACCAGTTGGCGTCGGACTGGTTGAGGGTCACGATGCCGAGCAGGTCGAACATGCCGATGATGGAAACCAGCGACGTGTCCTTGAACAGGCCGATGAATGTGTTGACGATGCCGGGAATGACCAGCTTGATGGCCTGCGGCAGGATGATCAGCCGCATTTTCTGCCAGTAGCTGAGGCCGAGCGAATCGGCGCCCTCGAACTGCCCCTTGGGAATGACCTGGAGGCCGCCGCGGATGACTTCTGCCATATAGGCAGAGGAGAAGATCGAAACGCCGATCAGCGCCCGCAGCAATTTGTCGAAGGTCCAACCGTCCGGCAGGAACAGCGGCAGCATGACGCTCGCCATGAACAGCACGGTGATCAGCGGAATGCCGCGGATCACCTCGATGAACATCACGCAGAGCATCTTGATCACCGGCAGTTCGGACCGACGGCCGAGCGCCAGGATGATGCCGAAGGGAAGCGACACGGTAATCCCGAAGAACGACAGGATCAGGGTCACCATGAGGCCGCCCCAGAGCGGGGTTTCCACGTAAGGCAGGCCGAAAGGGCCGCCGATCAGCAGGAAGAAGGCGATGATCGGCAGGATGATGAACAGCGCCAGCGCATTCCATCCCTTGAACGGTGCCTTCGGGATCAGCATCGGGATCAGCAGGATCACGAACATCACCATGACCAGCATCGGCCGCCACCGTTCGTCGAACGGGTACCGGCCGAAGATGAACTGCTGGAACTTCGCGCCGACAAAGGCCCAGCAGGCTCCCGATTGCCCGTTGGGAAGCACGCCGCCCTGCTGGATGGTGGCACAGGCGGCACGGTTTTCGCCCGTCCAGCTGGCATGTATGAACAGCCAGTCGATCATGCCCGGGACGATATAGACGATCAGCGCGATCGCCAGCAGCGTCAGCACGATGTCCTTGGGCGTGGCGAACAGCTTGGTGCGCAGCCAGTGGCTGACCCCCGTTGCTCCGGGCGGTGCCGGTTGCGCCGCGACCATGTCACGACGCACGAAAGCAGGATTTGCGTTCGCCATGGTCATCTCTCCACCAGTGCCATCTTGGCATTGAACCAGTTCATGAAGATCGCCGTGCTGACGGAAATCGACAGGTAGATCACCAGCCACAGGGCGACGATCTCGACCGCCTGGCCGGTCTGGTTAAGCATCGTGCCGCCGATCGCCACGACGTCGGCAAAGCCCACCGCGACGGCGAGGGACGAGTTCTTGGTGAGGTTCAGATACTGGCTTGTCAGCGGCGGAATGATGATGCGAAGCGCCTGCGGCAGAACGATCAGACGCGTGACGGCTGCCGAGCGCAGGCCGAGCGCATTGGCGGCCTCGGTCTGTCCCTTCGGGACCGAGCGGATGCCGGCCCGGACGATTTCGGCGATGAAGGCTGCGGTATAGAACGACAGGGCGAGATAGAGCGACATGAATTCCGGCCCGAGCACCGACCCGCCGGTCAGGTTGAACTTGCCGGCGATCGGGAAGTCGAAGGTAACCGGAGAGCCGAGGGCGACGAAAGTCACGAGCGGCAGGCCGACGATCAGCGCAATGCCAGTCCACACCGTGTGGAACGGCTGGCCGGTGCGCATCTGCCGCTGCTTGGCCCAGCGTGCGATGACGATCGTCGCGATGACGGCGATCAGGATGGCGACAAGCATCATCCAGGTGCCGTCGCCCCAGATGGGTTTCGGCACGAACAGGCCGCGATTGTTGAGATAGCTGCCGAGCGGCAGGTTCAGGCTGTCGCGGGCCTGCGGCAGGATCGTGAGGACGCCCTTGTACCAGAAGAAGATCACCAGCAGCGGCGGGATGTTGCGGAACACTTCCACATAGACCTGCGCCAGCTTGGCGATCAGCCAGTTGTTGGACAGTCGCGCGATGCCGACGATGAAGCCGATGATCGAGGCCGTGATGATGCCGATGATGGCGACCTGCAGCGTGTTCAGGATGCCGACGACAAGCGCGCGGCCATAGGTGGAATCGCTGCTGTAGGCGATCAGCGACTGGCCGATGTCGAAGCCGGCGCGACCGTTCAGGAATCCGAAGCCGGACGCGATGTTTGCCCGCTGCAGGTTGTGTATCGTGTTCTGCGCGATCGTCCAGACGAACAGAACGAGCAGCGCCACTGTCAGGACCTGATAAAATATCCCGCGCGCCTTCGGGTCGTAGATGAGCGACGAGGCTTTCTTGGTGTTTGGCGTATCTGAATTGAGCGCCATGCCGGCCATAAGCACTTTCCCCTTATATGTCCGTGATGGACATCGTCCCATTCGGGATTTTTTTAATCCGGAGGCGGTTTTGCACCGCCTCCGGCTGCCGACATCAGGGTCGGTTTAGCGGATCGGCGGAGCGTACTGCAGGCCGCCCTTGTTCCACAGGGCGTTGAGGCCGCGCTCGATCTTGAGCGGCGAGCTCGGGCCGACATTGCGGTCGAACACTTCGCCGTAGTTGCCGACCATCTTGACGATGTTGTAGGCCCATTCGTTGGTCAGGCCGAGATCGGTACCGATCTTGCCGCCGTCTTCTGCGCCGAGCATGCGCTTGATGTCAGGGCCGCCGCTGGCCTTCTTCTCGTCGATGTTCTTCGAGTTGATGTCGAATTCCTCGGCGTTCACCATCGCGTAGTGAACCCAGCTGACGATATCGAACCACTTGTCGTCGCCCTGGCGAACGGCCGGTCCAAGCGGCTCCTTGGAGATGACTTCCGGAAGAACCATGTTCTCGTCCGGGTTCTTCATCTTCAGGCGGATGGCGTAGAGGCCGGACTGGTCGGTGGTGTAGACGTCGCAGCGGCCCGAGTCATAGGCCGTCGTCGCATCTGCTTCCTTTTCGAAGACGACCGGGTTGTACTGCAGGTTGTTGGACTTGAAGTAGTCGGCGAGGTTGAGCTCGGTCGTCGTGCCGGTCTGGACGCAGACGGCGGCACCGGACAGTTCCATGGCCGACTTCACGTTGAGGCTCTTCTTCACGATGAAGCCCTGGCCGTCATAGTAGTTGACGGTGCGGAAGTTGAAGCCGAGCGACGTGTCGCGGCTGATCGTCCACGTGGTGTTGCGCGTCAGCACGTCGACTTCGCCGGACTGCAGGGCAGGGAAGCGGTCCTTGCTCGAAAGCGGGACGAACTTGGCCTTCTTGGCATCGCCGAACACGGCGGCTGCGATGCCGCGGCAGTAATCGACGTCGATGCCTGTCCACTCGCCCTTGTCGTCGGGGTTGGAGAAACCGGGGATGCCGGCGCTCACGCCGCAGGTGACAAAACCCTTGGACTTTACGTCATCGAGCGTGGCTGCAGATGCAGCGGAAGCCAAACCCAGAACCGCAGCGCCAATCGCGGCGGACAGAAGCGTCGTTTTCATTTTTCCCAACCTTTTTCTATGTTTATCTTTGATCCGATGACGCGGGTCATTGCCCTGTTTCCTCTGAACACGGCCGGCCACCCGCTGGCCTCCCGGTGCGGGTGCCGTTATGTCATTCACAAATACGCACAGGGTCAAGTCTCGCTCGCCCGAATTGCGGTCAAAATGAGGTTAATTGAATGATCTTGCCCATGAGCCGGGCAATTGCGCAATATTTGTGCTGTTTATGCTTATTTCTCGGTCGCCGTCTGCAACCGTATGGAGGGTTGCAGCGACGCCCGACGGGGGTTGACGCTGTTCTGCTCTAAGGCCAGAACTTGATAAGTATCTGCAGTGAGAAGCGAACCCCCAGACATGAGCGACAATCATTCTTCAGGCGGTGGCGCCGGCGTCAACACGCGCCTGGCCCATATCGGTCACGATCCGCGCGATTTTCATGGCTTCGTCAATCCCCCCGTGGTGCACGGCTCGACCGTTCTGTTCCCTGATACCGCCACGATGGAAGCGCGCAGCCAGAAATACACCTACGGGACACGCGCGACGCCGACGACGGATGCGCTGTGCAGGGCTTTCGATGAACTCGAAGGGTCGGCGGGCACCGTCCTCGTTCCGTCGGGACTTGCGGCCATCTCCATCCCGTTTCTGGCCTATCTGTCGGCCGGCGATCATGCGCTCATCGTCGATTCCGTCTACACGCCCTGCCGGAATTTCTGCAACACCATGCTGAGGCGGCTCGGCGTCGCTGTGGATTATTACGATCCCGAGATCGGCGCCGGCATCGAGGCCCTGATCAAGCCGAACACGAGGCTGGTCCACACCGAGGCGCCCGGCTCCAACACGTTCGAGATGCAGGACATCCGCGCCATCAGCGAGGTTGCGCATCGGCACGGCTGCGTCGTCACCATGGACAACACATGGGCGACGCCGCTTTATTTCCGCCCGCTCGATTTCGGCGTCGATGTCTCCATCCACGCCACCACGAAATACCCCTCCGGGCACTCCGATATTGTCATGGGCTCGGTATCCGCCAACGCAAAACACTGGCCGAAGCTGGAGGAAACCCGCATCGCCATGGGCATCTGCGGCGCACCGGACGATTCCTACCAGATCCTGCGTGGGCTGCGGACCATGGGCATCCGGCTGGAGCATCACCAGAGGAGCGCGCTCGAGATCGCGCAGTGGCTCGAGGGCCATGATGGCGTCGCGCGGGTGCTTCATCCGGCGCTGCCGAGCTTTCCCGGCCACGAGATCTGGAAGCGCGACTTCAAGGGATCGAGCGGTGTCTTCTCGATGGTCCTGAAGACCGATTCTGCCAATGCGCGGGCACGAACGCATGCCTTCCTCGATGCGCTGACCTATTTCGGGCTCGGCTATTCCTGGGGCGGCTTCGAAAGCCTGGCTGTCGCCGTCAACCTCTCGGACCGGACGATCCGCAAGGGGCCGGACGATGGCGTTTTGATTCGGCTGCAGATCGGGCTCGAGGACGTCGCGGATCTGAAGAAGGATCTGGAAGCCGGTTTCGCGGCCGCCGCAGCCGCCTGATCAGCCCGCTCTGAAGCCGTACAGCCAGTCGAGATCGGCTGCGAGCGCCTCCGGCGGTCGCAGCGACAAAACCATGTCGCGGCCGAGCCGGATCGGTCCGCGGGCATGGTAGGCGAAGCGGTTGAACGTCCCGCGACTGCGCACCTTGGCGACACGCGGCTGGCGGGCGCTCTCGTAGGCTGCCAGCGCCTGCGGCACGTCGCGGCTTTCGGCGAGGCAGCGGGCGAGCGTGAACCCATCCTCGATCGCCATGGAGGCGCCCTGTGCTGCAAACGGCGTGACCGCATGGGCAGCGTCGCCCACCAGCACCGTATCGCGACCATTGTGCCAGCGCCCCGTGCCGACCTCGAACAGCGGCCAGAAGGTCGGCTGCTCCGTCTGGCGCAGCAGATGCACGATGCGCGAATCCCAGCGGCGGAATTCGCCGTAGAGACTGCGCTTCTGGCTATCGTTGGCTTGCGCGTCCCAGGTCCGGCCCGGGCTGGCGCCGGAGGCGATGGCGACCATGTTGAAGCCGCCGATCTCCCGCAGCGGATAGGCAACGAGATGCGTGGACGGGCCAAGGAATGCGGTGACCTGGTTCGTCTTCAGCCACGAGGGCACCAGCCTGTCTGGAAAGGTGAAGCGCCAGCAGACATGGCCGGAGAAGCTCGGTTGCGGACTGCCTTGGATCGCGGTGCGAACGTTCGACCAGACGCCATCCGCGCCGATCACGAGCGGGTAGGCGACCCCCGTCAGCCGTGCGAGCGTCGCATGCGGCGCGTCTCGGACAGCGGTGTCCAGATGGAGCGTGCAGAGAGGGTTTGCTTCGACGGCATGCATGAGCACGCGCTGCAGCGTTGCCCGGTGCAGCACGCCATAGGGCGCTCCCCAGCGATTTCGCGCGTAGTCTCCGGCCGGAACATGGGCGAGAGCGCGCAGGGAGGTGCCTGAGACCAGGGAGATCTGCGCCGGCTCGGTCCAGACCGCTTCCAGCTGCGACAGCAGACCAAGCTCGCCCAGAAGGCGCGAGGCGTTCGGCGAGACCTGCAGCCCGGCGCCCACCTCGACGAGATGAGGCGCCTGCTCGAACAGGTCGGACGCGATGCCGTGGCGTGCGAAGGCAAGCGCCGCGGCGAGACCGGCGATACCGGCCCCCACGATCGCGACTTTTTCGATCGGCATGGGCGTGACGGTCAGGCCGCCTTGACGTGGTAGGTGCAGCCGGGCGGGTCGGTCTGGTCGGAGGCGAGCGCCGGATTATACCGGTAGAGCGTCGAACAGTAGGAGCAGACCTTCTCGATCTCGTCGCCCATGTCGATGAAGATATGGGGATGGTCGAACGGCACCGAAGCACCGGTGCACATGAACTCCTTCACGCCGATCTGGATCGTCGGATAGCCGCCGTCGTTCTGGAAGTGGGGGATGCTGTGCCCGGCCATGATGGTCTCCAATAGTCTGATTTGCGGCGGACATTATCGCCCTGCGCAGGAATTGTGTAGTACCAAAGCGTCGCGGCCCGGTTTTCCCCGCCGTCGTCGGATCACCCCCGTCGGCAGGGTTCAACTGGGGCAGGGGATGGCGTATGTTCGGGCAAAAACAGGATGCAATCATGAACCTCAACGTCCCGACCTTCTCCTCCTTCACCCATGACGGCCTGAACCTCGCCTATTTCGACGAGGGAGATCCGTCCGGCGCGCCGGTTCTCCTCATTCACGGCTTCGCGTCGAGCGCCGCCGTCAACTGGGTCCATCCGGGTTGGCTGAAGACGCTCGGCGACGCCGGCTACCGGGTGATTGCGATGGACAACCGGGGCCACGGCGCAAGCGACAAGCCGGGTCAATCCGAAGCCTACCGGCCCTGGGTGATGGCTGAGGACTCCATCGCGCTCCTCGATCACCTGCGCATCACGCAGGCGCATCTCTTCGGCTATTCCATGGGCGCCCGCATCTCGGTGTTTGCGGCGCTCGCGCATCCGGATCGGATCCGCTCCCTGGTGCTCGGCGGGCTCGGCATCGGCATGACGGATGGCGTCGGCGACTGGGATCCGATTGCGGACGCGCTGCTTGCGCCGTCGCTGGACGACGTCAGCCACGATCGCGGTCGCATGTTCCGCGCCTTTGCCGATCAGACGAAGAGCGACAGGGCGGCACTTGCGGCCTGTATCCGCGGTTCGCGCGATCTTGTTGCGAGGAGCGACATGACGCGCATCGAGGCGCCGACCCTGATCGGCGTCGGCACCAGGGACGATATCGCCGGCTCGGCGCAGGAGCTTGCCGATCTCATGCCGCATGCCCAGGCGCTCGACATTCCGGGCCGCGACCACATGCTCGCCGTCGGCGACCGCGTGTTCAAGAAGGCCGTGCTGGATTTCTACGCCGGGCTGTAGCGGCAACGCCGACGTTTTCTGATCCTTGCGATCAACGGAATGCGATTTCAGCGCCGTTGGTTTTGTCGTAATCCTATTCTATATATGATGCCTTAAAGACACTGCTGATCGCAGGCAAGGAGACGGCGATGGCCGCACGGACCGATATCCGCCAGCAGGAGCTGGTCACCACTGTGGACCCGATCTGGGACACGCTGCGCCACGAGGCGGAAGCGGCAGCTCTTCAGGACCCGGTGCTGGCCGCCTTCCTTTACTCGACCGTGCTCAATCACCGGTCGCTGGAGGATTCCGTCGTTCACCGCATCTGCGAGCGGCTCGATCATCCCGACCTGCAGGCCGTCCTGCTGCGCCAGACCTTTGCGGAAATGCTGGCCGATCGGCCGGAATGGGGCTCGATCCTCAGGGTAGACATCCAGGCCTTCTACGATCGCGACCCTGCATGCCTCCGCTTCCTGGAGCCGGTTCTCTATTTCAAGGGCTTCCACGCCATCCAGACCCACAGGCTGGCGCACTGGCTCTGGAACCGAGACCGTTGCGACTTTGCCCTGTATCTCCAGAGCCGCGCGTCGAGCGTTTTCCAGACCGACATCAATCCGGCGGCGCGGATCGGCAAGGGGATCTTTCTCGACCATGCTACCGGCCTCGTCGTCGGCCAGACTGCCGTGATCGGCGACAACGTCTCGATCCTGCACGGCGTCACGCTCGGTGGCACCGGCAAGGAGGGGGCGGACCGCCACCCGAAG
Organism: Hyphomicrobiales bacterium; assembly: GCA_900469345.1. Classification (GTDB taxonomy): domain Bacteria; phylum Pseudomonadota; class Alphaproteobacteria; order Rhizobiales; family Rhizobiaceae; genus Neorhizobium. The sequence goes on from UBWZ01000012.1 coordinate 177,357, forward strand.
ATCGGCAATGGCGTGCTGATCGGGGCCGGGGCAAAGATCCTCGGCAATATCGAGATCGGCGCCTGCTCGCGGGTGGCTGCCGGCTCCGTCGTCCTGAAACCTGTTCCGCCGAAATCGACCGTCGCGGGGGTGCCGGCAAAGGTGGTGGGGACGGCCGGCTGCTCCGAGCCGGCAAGGCTCATGGACCAGCTTCTAGGCGCCGAGGAGTAGCGCCCGTCCGCAGCGCCGATGCTTCTGGCATCGCGGCTTTACTTTCGCCTTTGTCCCATGGCAAAAGCGCCGCAACGCGAACCGCTCACGGAGAGAATGTGTGAAACCCGACGAAATCAAGAAGATCGACGCTTACTTCAAGCGCCTCCTCAACCCGCAGATCATCGTCAAGGCTCGTCCTCGCAAGGATGATTCGGCCGAGGTCTATCTTGGTGATGAATTCCTGGGTGTCGTCTATGTCGACGACGAGGACGGCGAGCGGTCCTACAATTTCTCGATGGCAATTCTCGACGTCGATCTCTGATCTGCTGCATTGTCGGCAATATGAAAAAGCGGGCTACGGCCCGCTTTTTCTGTTTGTCGGGGAGGCGGCCGCGCCGGCAGCATCTTCGCCGGCAGCATGGGCCGTTTCGTCGCCAATCTTGAAAACCGCGCTCCGGATACCTTTCTATGAGCCTCCTCGAATGGAGGCCGACCGTATCGGGCGTGGCTCTGGTCGAGGAGGGACCATAGCGACACGTCCGTTGGCAATCCCGCAACGGCCGTGACGGCGCAAGATCGGCGCCAGCCTGGGCGCGCAGTATGCCTTGAGATTTGCTAAGCCTGGCACCGAAGCGACACCGCGATTGCCAGCTAGGTCCCGATTTGTCATCGTTGCGGGCGTCTGAAGCGTAATAGTGATTGCGCGAGTACGGAGGGGGCTTAAAATCGCCTTCCGATGAACTAAGTTAATAGACTGAAGTTCGGTCGTGAGCGCCCCACAGGAGCCGCCGCCGGACGACTGGGGAATGAACACAAATGATCGCACGGCCGATCTCGATGCAAAACGAAAAAGGCGGCGACGGAGACAACACCAATCGCGGCACCTCTGTCATCACGCGTACCAAACCGAAAACCAAGAAGCCTAATCTCTATCGTGTCCTCCTGTTGAATGACGACTATACGCCGATGGAATTCGTCATCCACATCCTGGAGCGTTTCTTCCAGAAGGATCGGGAGGCTGCGACGCGTATCATGCTCCACGTCCACAATCACGGCGTGGGTGAATGCGGAATATTCACATACGAAGTAGCGGAAACCAAAGTGTCCCAGGTTATGGACTTCGCCCGGCAACACCAGCATCCGCTGCAATGTGTTATGGAAAAGAAGTGAGGAACCCGACGTGCCAACATTTTCGCCTAGTCTCGAAAAGGCGCTGCACCAGGCACTGACCTTCGCTAACGAGCGGCATCACGAATATGCCACGCTCGAACACCTGCTTCTGGCGTTGATCGACGACGCAGATGCAGCGGCGGTCATGGGCGCTTGTAACGTCAACCTTGAAACCCTGCGCAAGACCGTCATCGACTATGTCGATCACGAGCTTTCCAACCTCGTGACTGGCTACGACGAAGATTCCAAGCCCACCTCGGGCTTCCAGCGGGTCATTCAGCGAGCCGTCATCCATGTCCAGTCTTCCGGCCGGGAAGAAGTGACGGGAGCCAACGTGCTCGTCGCCATCTTCGCCGAACGCGAAAGCCATGCGGCCTTCTTCCTGCAGGAGCAGGAGATGACCCGCTACGACGCCGTCAATTACATCTCGCATGGTATCGGCAAGCGTCCGGGCGCCTCCCAGACCCGCACGCCGCGTGGCGCCGACGAGCCGGATCACGACGCCAAGCCGTCGCGTGGCGATCAGGATGACGGCTCGTCCAAGAAGCAGCCCGATGCCCTGAAGGCCTATTGCGTCAACCTCAACGACAAGGCCCGCGACGGGCGTATCGATCCCCTGATCGGTCGCCATTCGGAGGTCAACCGGACCATCCAGGTGCTCTGCCGCCGCTCCAAGAACAACCCGCTTTACGTCGGCGACCCCGGCGTCGGCAAGACGGCGATCGCCGAAGGCCTCGCCAAGCGGATCATCGAAGGCAAGGTTCCGGAAGCTCTGGCCGATGCGACGATCTTCTCGCTCGACATGGGCACGCTGTTGGCCGGCACCCGTTACCGCGGTGATTTCGAAGAGCGTCTGAAGCAGGTCGTCAAGGAGCTCGAGGAATACCCCGGCGCCGTGCTGTTCATCGACGAGATCCATACGGTGATCGGCGCCGGTGCGACCTCGGGCGGCGCCATGGACGCGTCCAACCTGTTGAAGCCGGCTCTGTCTTCGGGCGCGATCCGCTGCATCGGGTCGACCACCTATAAGGAATATCGCCAGTTCTTCGAAAAGGACCGCGCCCTGGTTCGCCGCTTCCAGAAGATCGACGTCAACGAGCCGTCGATCGAGGATGCGATCGAGATCATGAAGGGCCTGAAGCCTTACTTCGAGGAATATCACAAGCTGCGCTACACCAACGACGCCATCAAGTCGGCGGTGGAACTGTCGGCCCGCTACATTTCTGACCGCAAGCTTCCGGACAAGGCGATCGACGTGATCGACGAGACCGGTGCAGCGCAGATGCTGTTGCCGGCGTCCAAGCGCCGCAAGCTGATCACCGAAAAGGAGATCGAAGCGACGATTGCCACCATGGCGCGGATTCCGGCCAAAACCGTTTCCAAGGATGACGAGATGGTTCTCGCCAACTTGGAGAAGGAATTGCGCTCGGTCGTCTATGGACAGGATGTCGCCATCGAGGCGCTCTCGACGGCGATCAAGCTGGCCCGTGCCGGGCTGCGCGAACCCAACAAGCCGATCGGCTCCTACGTCTTTTCCGGCCCGACTGGGGTGGGCAAGACGGAAGTTGCCAAGCAGCTTGCCGCCTCGCTCGGCGTCGAGATGCTGCGCTTCGACATGTCGGAATACATGGAACGGCACACCGTCTCGCGGTTGCTCGGCGCACCTCCCGGCTATGTCGGCTTCGACCAGGGCGGCCTGCTGACCGACGGCGTCGACCAGCACCCGCACAGCGTGGTCCTGCTCGACGAAATCGAGAAGGCGCATCCGGATATCTACAACATCCTGTTGCAGGTCATGGATCATGGCTCGCTGACCGACCACAACGGCAAGAAGATCGACTTCCGCAACGTCATCCTGATCATGACGACCAATGCGGGTGCGTCCGAAATGGCCAAGTCCGCCATCGGGTTTGGATCGTCGAAGCGCACCGGCGAGGATGAGGAGGCGATCAACCGCCTGTTTACGCCGGAATTCCGCAACCGTCTTGATGCGATCATTCCGTTCGCGCCGCTGCCGACGGGCGTCATCCACCAGGTCGTGCAGAAGTTCGTCATGCAGCTGGAAACCCAGCTGTCCGAACGCAACATCACGTTTGATCTGCAGGAGGACGCGATCGCCTGGCTGGCGGATAAGGGTTACGACGAGAAGATGGGCGCCCGCCCGCTGTCTCGCGTTATCCAGGAATACATCAAGAAGCCGCTCGCCAACGAGATCCTGTTTGGCAAGCTGCGCAAGGGTGGCGTCGTCCGGGTGACGGTCGGCAAGGGCGAGGACGGCAAGGACAAGCTCGTGCTCGATTCCATTCCGGAAACGGCACCCGTGAAGCCGAAGCCGGAAGCGGAAGTCGAAGAGGCAGAGGAAGCGCAGGCCAAGGTAACCAAGCCGAAGACGGTGAAGAAGCCGGCCAAGGGCAAGGACGGCGGCCCTATCGCAGCCTTGAGTGACGTCGACGTTATCGCCGCGGATGACGCTCCGGCCGAAGGCGCAAGGCCCCGCAAGGGCGGCACCGTGCCGCGGGTTCCGAAGGCCAAGTAGGTCGCCGGAACTGCGGCTCAGGTCGCAGCACCTGTAGGTAAGTTGGAAAGACGCCGGGCTTGTCCCGGCGTCTTTGTTTCTGTAGGTCCGGGCAAAGACTGCAATCGGACCCGGATAATCAATGACAGGCGACAGCGAAATTCAGCGCCATCAGCTTGTCTGGTTTCTGCGCGGCATGCGCGGCATCACGTCCCTGCCGGCGCTGATCCTGATGGCGTCCTATGTCGGCTTCAGCGCCTTTGCGCTGCAATCGGGCCTGACGAGGGGCGAGGCCGTCTTCATGACCTTGTCGATCTGGGCGCTCCCGGCGCAGATGATTCTGATCGGCACCATGGTTGGCGGCGCGCCGCTGGCGGCCTCGTTTGCCGCGGTGACCCTCTCGTCGATCCGGATGATGCCGATGGTGGCATCGATCATGCCGCAAATGCGCGGCGAACGGACGCCGGTCGCCATTCTCCTGTTCCTGTCGCATTTCCTGGCGATCACCTCCTGGGTCTTTGCGACTCAGCGGCTGGAAGGCGTCCCGCGCGAAAACCGCGTTGCCTACTTTGCGGGCTTCGGCATTACCCTGACACTGACGAACGCCGCGATCGTCGGGGTCAGCTACGGGGTGGTATCGTCCTTCCCGCCCGTCATTGCCGGCGCGCTGTTCATGATGACGCCCGTCTATTTCGTCGCGTCCATCTGGGCGAGCGCCACGCAGCCGGTGGTCAAGATCGCCTTTGCTCTCGGCATCGTACTCGGCCCGCTGCTGGCGCTTTGGGCGCCGGATTTCGACGTCCTCTACGCGGGGCTGGGTGGCGGCACCGTCGCCTATCTGATCGACCGCTACCGTCGCCGAAGGCTGAAAGTCCGGGCGGGGGCCGAAGCGTGATGGTCGATGGCTGGTGGACCTACATCGCTATCGTCGTGGCTGGATTTCTGGCCACCGACATCTGGCGCTGGCTGGGCGTCCTTGCCGGAAATCGGCTCGACGACGATTCCGAGGCTCTGTACTGGGTGAGGGCGGTCGCGACCGCGCTCGTCATGGCGGTCACGGCCAAGCTGATCGTTTTCCCGACCGGCACCCTCGCCGATTCGCCCCTGTGGCTGAGACTGGGCGCAGCCGGCATCGGCTTTGCCGTCTTCCTGTGCGCCGGGCGCCGGGTGGTGGTCGGCGTCGCCGTGCCGATCGTGCTGCTGGTGGCCGGGCTGTGGTGGCTGGGACGCTAGCTGCCAAGCTCGCCGATGATCTTCTCGGCGTTGGCGGCAAGAACATCGCCGTCCTCCATCTGGCCCGAATGCGGGCGCAGCGCCTGGCCCTCGTGGCGCGGGATGATGTGGAAATGGAGGTGGAAGACGGTCTGGCCGGCGGCGGGTTCGTTGAACTGGATGACCGTGATCCCGTCCGCTTCGAAGGCGTCCTTGGCAGCCCGGGCGATCTTCTGTACCACCGGCATCAACCGTGCAAGGACTGACGGGTCGGCATCGAGCAGGTTGCGCGACGGGGTCTTGGGGATCACCAGAACGTGGCCGGCCGCCTGCGGCATCACATCCATGAAGGCGAGCGTCTCGTCGTCCTCATAGACGCGGTGGCAGGGGATCTCGCCTCGCAGGATCTTGCCGAATATGTTGTTGCTGTCGTAGCTTGCGCTGCCGTCCATGGCGTTGCTCTCCTTGCGTTCCGGTCAGTCCTGCTCCTGTTGCCGCTCGCCCTTGCGGAAGGGGCTGTGCTCGGAGAGGTATTCGTTCATCGCGTCCACGTCCTGCCGCTCCCGTTCCAAATAGTCGGCAATCGCGTTCCGCAGGCCCGGGTGGACGATATAGTGCATCGAATGGGTGGTCACGGGCAGATACCCGCGCGCCAGCTTGTGCTCGCCCTGGGCGCCGGCCTCGACCCGCTTGAGGCCCTTGGCGAGCGCGAAGTCGATCGCCTGGTGGTAGCAGACCTCGAAATGCAGATAGGGATGATCCTCGATGCAGCCCCAGTGGCGGCCGTACAGAGCATCGCCGCCGATGAAGTTGATCGCTCCGGCGATGTAGCGGCCCTCGCGCTTGGCCATGACCAGCAGGATGTCGTCAGCCATCCGTTCGCCGATCAGCGAGTAGAAGCTGCGGGTGAGGTAAGGCCTGCCCCACTTGCGTCCGCCGGTGTCCATGTAGAAGGCGTAGAACTGGTCCCAGATCTCCTCGGTGAGATCGCGGCCGGTCAGCCATTCGATGCTGATGCCGTTCTCGAGCGCGGTCCGTCGTTCCTTCTTCAGCGCCTTGCGCTTGCGCGATGCGAGCGTTTCCAGAAACGCATCATGGTTGGCATAGCCGTCATTGATGAAGTGGAACTGCTTGTCGGTGCGATGCAGGTAGTCGCTGTCCTCGAAGGCCGGCAGTTGTGCCTCTGCGATGAAGGTTACATGCGCCGATGACACGCCGAGCTGCCGTGTCACCTCCTGGAGACCTGCCGCCAGCGTCAGTTCGACGGCGGCAGTGTTCTGGCCCGGCGCCACCAGAAGCCGCGGTCCGGTCGCGGGCGTGAACGGGACGGAGCACTGAAGCTTGGGATAATAGCGGCCACCGGCCCGCTCAAAGGCATCCGCCCAGCCATGGTCGAACACGTATTCGCCCTGGCTGTGGTTCTTGAGATAGCCCGGAACGGCGCCGATGAGCGCTCCGTCGGGATCTTCCAGCAGGAGATGGTGGCCGAGCCATCCCGTCTTGGCCGTCGCCGACCGCGACTCTTCGAGCGACGACAGGAAGGCATGCGAAAGGAAGGGATTGTAGGCAACCTCTCCATCCGCCTTCGAGGCACCCGAAAGCCTGGACCAGCTTTCCTCGCTGATCTTGCTGAAGGACTGTTCGATGCGGATGGTGAGGTTGGCTGCCATGCTCGGGATTACGTAGGCGAGGGTGTTCTTGGATCAAAACCCTCGAATGTCATTTGGTCCGCATGAGTATAGGTCGCCGCGCGCGCATTTTCATCCCTGACCGTCCAGGTAATCACCGGAATGCCTGCTGTCCTCTGCGCGCTGATGAAGCTGTTCGGCAGATGGCCCCAGTAATAGGAGATGAAATCGAGCCCGAGCTGCATGGCCTCGTCATGGGCGAAGAATTCTTCCGGCTTGTTGCCTTCGGCGGTCAGCCCCACCGGGTAGGGGGAGCCGCTGGCCTTCAGGTCACGCAGGATGTGATGATCGAAGCTCATCAGCGCGACCTTGCCCTCGTAGCCCTCGAGGGTCTCCAGCACCGCGTCCGCGAAACCGTCGTCCTCGTCGCTGCTGCGCCCCTTGATCTCGATCACCAGCGGCACGCGGCCGGCGACCAGCTTCAGCATCTGCTTCAGCGTCGGGATGCGGTCCTTCGTCCCGCCAACGGCGAGCATTGCAAGTTCCGCCGATGTCCGCTCGCGCAGGTCGCCTCGGATGCCGCACAGCCGCTGCAGGTCGTTGTCGTGGAAGACGACCGGCACGCTGTCGCTCGCCAGCTGCACGTCGCATTCGATCGCAAACCCCGCATCGCAGGCGCGGGTGAAGGCCGAGAGCGTATTCTCCCAGACCTGGTTGTTCAGGTCGTGGTTGCCGCGATGGGCCACCGGGACATCCTTGAGCCAGTCTGCAGACGTCATGCGGCGATCTCGATGATCGCTTCGACTTCGACGGAGGCGTTGAAGGGCAGGGCCGCCATGCCGACGGCGGCGCGCGCATGCTTGCCGGCTTCGCCGAGCACGTTCGCCATCAGGTTGGAAGCGCCGTTGGTCACCACGTGCTGCTCCACGAAACCGGGAGCCGAGGCAACGAAGCTGGTCAGCTTCACGACCCGCTTGATGCGGGTGAGATCGCCGCCAAGGGCCGACTTTGCCTGCGCCAGGATGTTGATGGCGCACAGCTCTGCGGCGCGCTGTGCGGCTGCCACGTCGACGTCCGAGCCGACCAGTCCGGTCACCGCGACCTTGCCGTTTTCGTTGGGCAGCTGGCCGGAGATAAAGAGGAGGTTGCCGGTGATGACGAAGGGCAGATAGTTAGCGGCCGGGGCCGCCGCCTGCGGAAGGGCGATGCCCATTTCTTCAAGACGGCTGTCGATTGCGTTCGCCATGGTATCCTCCGTTTTGTTGTCAATCTTGCAAAAATACTGCATCAAGGCCTTAGAGCGTTTCAAGGTCAAAGGGAACGGTTCTGTTCACACCCGGCGGTCGCGGCCAAGACGCGCACCGCCAGGCCGGCTGGTTTCCGCCATCATCTTCGGCTCTGGTGGTGGCCGTGAGCAGGGATGTCGTCCGTGCGGCTGTTTCCGTGCGGGATTGCGCTGATGGGGTGATTCCCTTTGACCTTGAAACGCTTTACCCTCGGTCGATGGCGTTCGTGCAACGGCGTCGATTGGGACCAACAGGAGATAATGAATGCTGCGCATGAGCCTCGTGCTGTTGCTTGCCGCCGGCGCCGGAAGCGCCCAGGCGGCGCCGATCAACGCCGATAATGCCGCCCGTCTCCTCGTGCCGCATCGCGCCGTCTATGACCTGAAACTGAAAGATGCGTCCGATCGCTCGGGCATCGAAGGCATGTTCGGGCGCATGGTCTACGAATTCAAGGGGTCGGCCTGTACCGGCTTCACGACCAATTTCCGGCTGGTGACGAAGATCGAGACGGGTGACGCGACGCGCGTCAGCGACCAGCAGACCAAGACCTTCGAGGATCTTTCGGCGCGGCAGTTTCATTTCGAGACCAAATCCTTCACCGACGAACAACTGGACAAGCAGCTGATCGGCGATGCAAGCCGGGCCGACAAGGGCGTCAAGGTCGCCATCAAGGAGCCGAGCGGACGCGAACTGGATCTTCCGTCCAGTGATTTTCCGACTGACCACATGCTGGAGGTCATCCGCAATGCCAAGGACGGCAAGAACTTCTTCGAGGCGCGCGTCTTCGACGGGTCAGAAAACGGCGATCAGTCGCTGCTGACGACCACCGTCATCGGCAAGCAGCAGCAGCCGGCCAAGGACGATGCGGATGCGGACCAGGCCGGCGAGTTCGCCAAGACGTCCTACTGGCCTGTCACCATCGCCTATTTCAACGACAGCGCGGCGGGCGATCCGACGCCTGTCTACAACATGTCGTTCAAGCTCTACGAGAACGGCATCACCCGTGACCTCACCATGGATTACGGCGATTTCGTTCTGTCGGGCAGCCTCAGCAAGCTCGAGCTGCTCGACAAGCAGGACTGCAAGTGAGGAAAGCTGCAAGGCAGGCTGCGGGATGAATTCCCGGCGGCCTGTCCCATATAGAGTGCATGAGCGGCAAAGTTGACGTGCCGCAGGGGAGATGTGTCCGTGGCGAGAGGATTTTCAGGCGTCGGTGTTTGGGTGGCTTGCCTGACCATGGGTGCGGCTTCGCTGTTTCTGGGCAACAGCACCGCTGAAGCCGGGAACTGCCGCAACACTCCTGCATCGGGCATTGACTGGACCGGCTGTGCCAAGAAGAACCTGATGCTGTCCGGAAGCGATTTTTCGCACGGCAATCTCGCCGAGGCGGATTTGAGCGCCACCGATCTGCGCGATTCCGACTTCACCGGTGCCAATCTGTCCAAGGCCAAGGTGTCGCGCGCCTGGCTGGGTGGGGCACACGCGGAAAAGGCGAATTTCGAAAAGATCGAGGGCTATCGCACCGGCTTCCAGAAGATATCGGCCAAAGGTGCGTCGTTTGCGGGCGCCGAACTTCAGCGCGCCAATTTCGAAGGCGCCGACCTCACCGGGGTCAGCTTCGAAAAGGCCGAACTCAGCCGAGTGGTGTTCGACAAGGCTATCCTGACGGGAACCAGTTTCGGATCCGCCAATCTGGCGCGGGCCGACCTCAGCAACGCTGTCTTCGAGGGCGCGCTGGATTTCAGCAACGCCTTCCTGTCCCTGACCCGGATCGAGGGCGTCGACCTCTCGTCGTCGATCGGCATCGAGCAGCACCAGGTGGACATGGCCTGCGGCGACGGCAAGACAAAGCTGCCCCAAGGGCTGACCGTTCCCCAGTCGTGGCCCTGCGCCAACAAGGACTGAGCCACACCAACTTTTGCGGGATCGATGCTTGCTTTTGCGGCCGATCACCTGTATGGCCAGCCGCATTCCACACGTAAGGCGTGGGACTGTCCGGGAGAAATCCGGATCGTTCCGACCGGTGGCATTCTTAAACGGATGCTGTTCGCCTTGCGGAGGTTCAACCGGAAAAGGAGAAAAAGGCATGGCATTGCCCGATTTCAGCATGCGCCAGCTTCTGGAAGCTGGTGTTCACTTCGGCCACCAGACCCATCGCTGGAACCCGAAGATGAAGCCGTACATCTTCGGCGATCGTAACAACATCCACATCATCGACCTGGCTCAGACGGTTCCCATGCTGTCGCGCGCCCTGCAGGTCGTGTCTGACACGGTTGCCCGTGGCGGCCGCGTTCTGTTCGTCGGCACCAAGCGCCAGGCTTCCGAGCTGATCGCCGATTCGGCAAAGCGCTCCGCCCAGTACTATGTCAACTCGCGTTGGCTCGGCGGCATGATGACGAACTGGAAGACGATCTCGAACTCGATCCAGCGTCTGCGCAAGCTCGACGAGATCCTCGGTTCGGACGCTTCCGGCTTCACGAAGAAGGAACGCCTCAACCTCGAGCGCGAACGCGAGAAGCTTGAAAAGGCCCTCGGCGGTATCCGCGACATGGGCGGCACGCCGGACCTGATGTTCATCATCGACACGAACAAGGAAAAGATCGCCATCGACGAAGCCAAGCGCCTGGGCATCCCGGTCGTGGCTATCATCGACTCCAACTGCGATCCGGACCTGATCGACTTCCCGATCCCCGGCAATGACGACGCATCGCGCGCCGTTGCTCTCTACTGCGACCTGATTGCCCGCGCCGCCATCGATGGCATCGCGCGCCAGCAGGGCGCTTCGGGCCGCGACCTCGGTGCTTCCGCTGAAGCTCTGATGGAGCCGGCTCTCGAAGAAGAAGCGGGCGCCTGACGCTCTCCGGAGCGGCCCTGGCCGCTCCGACCAGTCACGTCACGAAGGCCAGAGATACCATAATCCCTGGCCTTCGCCGTTTATACCGACGGCCTCCGCCGGCCACAGGCACCGACCGCCTGCCGTGCGTCGAGGCTCATCCTTCGTGATGCTTCATCACGTTGTCACAATCCCGGGTACATTCGTCCCCAAAATATTGACGTCGCCGAGCTTTCCGGCGATCCGCAACTTGAACCGACAAGAGGCACGAAAATGGCTGAAATCACCGCTGCACTGGTTAAGGAACTGCGCGAAAAGTCTGGCGCAGGCATGATGGACTGCAAGAAGGCGCTGAACGAGAACGACGGCGATATCGAAGCAGCGATCGACTGGCTGCGCGCCAAGGGCATTGCCAAGGCCGACAAGAAGTCCGGCCGCACCGCTGCCGAAGGCCTGATCGGCGTTGCCGCTGCCGGCACCAAGGCCGTCGTCATCGAGCTGAACTCCGAAACCGACTTCGTTGCCCGCAACGACGCGTTCCAGTCCATGGCACGCGGCATTGCTGACGTTGCGCTTGGAACCGATGGCAGCATCGACGCCGTTGGCGCAGCCACCTATCCGGCCACCGGCAAGTCGGTCACCGAGACGATCAAGGATGCCATCGCCACCATCGGCGAGAACATGAACCTGCGTCGCTCGGTTGCGCTCGAAGTCGAAGACGGTGTTGTCGCGACCTACATCCACAATGCTGCTGCCGACCGCGTCGGCAAGCTCGGCGTTCTGGTCGCCCTCAAGTCGACCGGCAACAAGGAAGCCCTCAACGCCATCGGCCGCCAGGTCGCCATGCACATTGCCGCGACCAATCCGCTGGCCGTTCGTGCCGAGGAAGTCGATGCTGCCGTTGCCGAACGCGAGCGCAACGTGTTCATGGAACAGGCGCGCGAATCCGGCAAGCCGGAAGCCATCATCGAAAAGATGGTCGAAGGCCGCATGCGCAAGTTCTTCGAGGAAGTCGCGCTGCTGTCGCAGGCCTTCGTCATCAACCCCGACCTGACCGTCGGTGCCGCCGTGAAGGCCGCCGAAGCGGAAGTCGGTGCCCCCATCGAGGTCACCGGCATGGCTCGCCTCCTGCTCGGCGAAGGCGTTGAAAAGGAAGAAACGGACTTCGCTGCCGAAGTGGCTGCTGCCGCCAAGGGCTGAGCGATCCTTATCCGGAAAGCGGGTAAAACAGGAGGGCACCGGGTGACAAGCCGGTGCCCTTCGTGTATCCGCAACCCGTTTTGAACTTCTCCCATAGACCGTCCACGTTTCAAGGAGCCTGCATGTCCGTTACGCCCATCTATAAGCGTGTTCTGCTCAAGGCATCCGGGGAAGCTCTCATGGGCAGCCAGGGCTTTGGTATCGACGTCACCGTTGCAGACCGGATCGCCTCCGATATCGCCGAAGCGCGCGGCATGGGCGTGGAAGTGGGCGTCGTCGTCGGCGGCGGCAACATCTTCCGCGGCGTCGCCGTCGCCTCCAAGGGCGGCGACCGCGTCACGGGCGACCACATGGGCATGCTCGGCACCGTCATCAACGCGCTCGCTCTCGCCACCTCGCTGCGCAAGCTGTCGATCGACACCGTCGTCCTGTCGGCGATCTCGATGCCGGAAATCTGCGAGAGCTTCTCGCAGCGGCAGGCGCTGCACCACATGTCGCAGGGCAGGGTGGTGATCTTCGCCGGCGGCACCGGCAACCCCTTCTTCACGACGGACTCGGCAGCCGCACTGCGCGCCGCCGAAATCGGCGCCGAGGCGATCTTCAAGGGCACCCAGGTGGACGGGATCTACTCCGCCGACCCCAAGAAGAACCCGGACGCGACCCGCTTCGAGACGCTGACCCATGGCGAGGTTCTGGACAAGGGGCTCGCCGTGATGGATATCGCTGCGGTGGCGCTGGCCAGGGAGAACGCCATCCCGATCATCGTGTTCTCCATTCACGAAAAGGGTGGCTTCGCCCAAATCTTGACCGGTGGCGGTCGAAAGACGATCGTATCTGATAATTGAGCCGAGAGGCGGCCATGCCGCCGAAGAACAATACGGGAGTAGACTTGCATGAGCGGATCAGTTGATCTCAATGACATCAGGCGCCGCATGGATGGCGCCGTCACCGCCTTCAAGAGCGATATCGCATCGCTGCGCACCGGACGTGCATCCGCCAACATTCTCGACCCGATCACGGTCGAAGCCTATGGATCGCGCGTGCCGCTGAACCAGGTGGCCAACATCACCGTTCCCGAGCCGCGCATGCTCGGCGTATCGATTTGGGACAAATCCATGGTCGGCGCCGTCGAACGGGCGATCCGGGAATCGCATCTCAGCCTCAATCCGATCGTCGATGGTCAGAACCTGCGCATCCCGCTGCCGGAACTCAACGAGGAGCGCCGCAAGTCGCTGGTCAAGGTGGCGCACGACTATTCAGAAAAGGCCAAGGTGGCGATTCGCCACGTGCGCCGTGACGGCATGGAAGGCCTGAAGAAGGCCGAGAAGGATGGCGTTCTGGGGCAGGACGAGAGCCGTGCCCAGTCGGACAAGGTGCAGAAGATGACGGATGATACGATTTCAGACGTCGAGCGCTTGCTTGCTGAGAAAGAAAAGGAAATCATGCAGGTGTAATCGACGCCCGACCGCTGCATTTGAGCTCGGCTACGAAAGGAACGACGTCGGACATGGTCAGCCCCGAACTTGCTATTATTCCCCGTCACGTTGCGATCATCATGGATGGCAACGGACGCTGGGCCAACAAGCGCGGGCTGCCCCGGACGATTGGTCATAGCAAGGGTGTCGAAGCGGTCCGCGAGACGGTGAAGGCTGCTGCCGACGCCGGCGTGGAATACCTGACGCTCTTTGCCTTTTCTTCCGAGAACTGGTCGCGGCCGGAAACGGAGGTCAACGATTTGCTTGGCCTGTTGCGCAAATTCATCCGTCGTGACCTTGCGGAACTGCATCGTGAAAACGTCCGCATTCGCGTCATCGGCGAGCGCGAGAAGCTGCGTGGCGATATCCTGCCGCTGCTGCTGGAAGCGGAAGAGACCACCCGCCACAACACGTCGCTGACGCTCGTGATCGCCTTCAACTACGGCTCGCGTGACGAAATCGTCCGGGCCGTGACGAAGCTTGCGCGCGAAGTCGAGGCGGGCAAGCTTTCGGCCGACGGGATCACGGCGCAGCTGATCGGCGAACAGCTCGATACGGCCGATATTCCAGACCCCGATCTCATCATCCGCACCAGCGGCGAAGAGCGCCTGTCGAACTTCTTGCTCTGGCAGGCCGCCTATTCCGAGCTGCTCTTTGTGCCTGACTACTGGCCGGATTTCGACCGCAACCGGTTTTTCGATGCGCTCAAGGTCTTTGCCTCGCGCGACCGGCGCTTTGGCGGCCTTTCCGCGAAAACGGCTGCGGCGGGCGGCTGATGACAAGCGAACTCAAGCAGCGCATCCTGTCTGCCCTGGTGCTGGCAGCCATCGTCCTCTACGCCACGTGGGCCGGCGGCTTTCCGTTCCGGATCGTGGCCGCCATCATCGCAATCCTGGTCTACTACGAGTGGTCGACGATCGCCCGCCTGGGAGAGCGCGATTTCACCGCCCATTCCTTCGCCTGGCTCATCATCGGCCTCGTGGCGGGCAACATCCTGTTCGGCGATGACAGCATGTCGGTTCCGCTTCTGGGCGGCGGCGTGGTGACGGCCGTGCTTCTGACCCTGCTGCGCCGCAGCGGCACCTGGTGGCTTCCCGGTGGCATCGTTTACGCGGGACTGAGCGGTATCGCGCTGGCGGCCATCCGCGGCGACAACCAGGTCGGCCTGGTGGCCATGCTCTTCCTGTTTGCGGTCGTCTGGAGCACGGATATCCTGGCCTACTTCGTCGGTCGCGCGATTGGCGGCCCGAAGCTTGCGCCGCGGATCTCGCCCGGCAAGACGTGGTCGGGAGCAATCGGCGGGACGATTGCCGGCGTGGTCGTGTCCAGCGGCCTGACAGCCATCGTGTTTTCGCGGTTTACACTCTGGACGGCCGTCATCGCGCTCGTTCTTTCGGTGGCGAGCCAGATCGGCGACCTGTTCGAATCCTTCATCAAGCGCCGCTTCGGCGTCAAGGATTCCAGTCGCCTCATTCCCGGCCATGGCGGCGTCATGGACCGCGTCGATGGCCTCGTTTTTGCCTGTTTCGCGGCGTTTCTTCTCACCCTTGTGTATGCGGCCATGACGGGCCATGTAGATGAGACTGTGGCAGCCTTTCTCTTTGGCCTGTAGATTGCGTTCCGGCCCAGCAACCTTGAAGCGGAAACATTGATGGCCATCATTGGCTTTTTGACCGGCTACATCGTCCCATTCATCATTGTGCTGTCGATTCTGGTCTTTGTGCACGAGATGGGCCACTACCTGATCGGTCGCTGGTGCGGCATCCGGGTCACCGCGTTCTCGCTCGGCTTCGGTCCGGAACTGGCCGGCTTCACGGATGGCCACGGGACCCGCTGGAAGCTGTCGGCCATCCCGCTTGGCGGCTACGTCAAGTTCTATGGCGATGACGATGCCGCAAGCATGCCGGATGCCTCAACCGTCGCCCATATGAGCGAGTCGGAACGCGCAAAGACGCTTGCGGGCGCCAGGCTGTGGAAGCGGGCGGTGACCGTTGCTGCAGGCCCGATCGCCAACTTCATCCTCGCGATCGCCATCTTCGCCGTCCTATTCAGTGTCTACGGCAAGGTCGTTGCCGACCCTGTGGTCGCCGAAGTCAAGGCTGACAGCGCGGCCCAGGCCGCCGGCGTTCTTCCCGGCGACAAGCTGGTCGCGATGGATGGCAGCCGCATCAAGACCTTCGACGACGTCCGCCGCTATGTCAGCATACGGCCCGAGACGCCGATCACCGTCACGGTTCTGCGCGATGGCCAGGAGCTCCAGCTTCCCATGGTGCCGAAGCGCACCGAAATGACCGACCAGTTCGGCAACAAGATCGAGCTTGGCCTGATCGGCATCGTCACCAACGAGGAGCGCGGAAACTTCCGTGTCGAGACCTTCACGCCGCTACAGGCCGTGAAGGAGGGTGTGGTGGAGACCGGCAATATCGTCACCGGCACCTTCCGCTATATCGGCAATCTCGTCACCGGCCGCATGAAGGCGGACCAGCTTGGCGGCCCGGTGCGTGTCGCCCAGGCCTCCGGACAAATGGCGAGCCTCGGCGTCGCTGCCGTCGTGCAGCTTGCAGCCGTCCTGTCAGTCTCCATTGGACTTCTCAATCTGATGCCTGTGCCGGTGCTTGACGGGGGCCATCTCGTATTCTACGCGATCGAGGGGATCCGTGGAAAACCGCTTGCCGCCGGAGCCCAGGAAATTGCGTTCCGGATCGGTCTGGCGATGGTGCTGAGCCTGATGGTTTTTGCAACTTTCAACGATATCAGTAACCTCATCGGTTGAACTGTCTGCATGCCGGAATAAACTGTTTATTCACCATAATTTCAAGGTTTCGTGGCCGTTCAGCCACGCCTCAAAAGGAAGTAAACAGAAATTAACGCGATACCTTGCTTGTAGGGTAAAAGCAGGTAAAACGACACACGTGGCCGGAGTCGGGCTCCACCCGCCGAGGGACAACGGGAAAAGGTAAGAATTGAAATGAAGGCTGGTTCAAGGTTTTTGAACGCAGTGTCGGCGTTTGCGCTGTCTACTGGTGTTGTCGCGTCGGGCGCAGGTGTTCTGGTGCTTGCTTCCCCTCTTGCTGCCGAAGCAGCCGTGATCCGCACCGTTCAGGTGCGTGGCGCACAGCGTGCGGGTGAAGAGGCGGTTCGTTCCAATCTGACCATTCGGCCGGGCGTTACCTTTTCCAACAGCGACATCGACGAGTCGGTAAAGAAGCTCTATTCGACGGGCTATTTCTCCGATGTCCGCATGAGCGTTTCCGGTAGCACCCTGGTGGTGACGGTCAGCGAGAACCAGCTGGTCAACCAGGTCGTGTTCAACGGCAACCGCAAGATCAAGGACGACAAGCTGCAGGGCGTCGTCCAAACCCAGCCGCTCGGCCCCTACAATCAGTCCATGGTCAACGCTGACATCCAGCGGATCAAGGAAGCCTATGCCGCAATCGGCCGCAGCGACATCGAGGTGACCACGCAGACCGCAGCCGTCGGCCAGGGTCGCGTCAACCTGGCTTTCGTGATCAACGAGGGCGAGCGCACCAAGATCGCCGACATCAGCTTCAACGGCAACCAGGCCTATAGCGACGGCCGCCTCAAGGCAGTCATCGCCACCAAGGAATCGGGCCCGCTTTCCTTCCTGACCCGCAAGGACGTCTACGCCGAAGACAAGCTCAAGGCTGACGAGGAATCGCTGCGTCAGTTCTATTACAGCCACGGCTATCCGGACTTCCGCGTCATCTCCTCGCAGGCCGTACTCGACGAATCGACCAACAAGTACAACATCAACTTCACGGTCGAAGAGGGCGAGTACTACAAGTTCGGCGACATCAATGTCGAATCGACCGTTGCCGGCATCAGCAGCGAAGACCTCAAGGGTCTGGTCGAGACCCGCACCGGCGACGTCTACGACTCCCGCGAAATCCAGAAGACGATCGACTCGATCTCGAAGCGTGTGGCCGCGGCCGGCTATCCTTTCGCTCGTGTCACCCCGCGTGGCGATCGTAATTTCGAAAACCACACGGTCGGCGTTTCCTACATGGTCGACCAGGGCGACCGCGCCTATGTCGAGCGGATCGAGATCCGCGGCAACACCCGCACGCGCGACTACGTCATCCGCCGCGAATTCGACTTCAGCGAAGGCGACGCCTTCAACCAGAACATGATCTCGCGTGCCAAGCGTCGCCTCGAGGCTCTCGGCTACTTCACCTCGGTCAACATCTCGACCGCTCAGGGCAGTGCCTCGGACCGCGTCGTGGTGATCGTCGACGTCGAAGATCAGTCGACCGGTTCGTTCGGTGTCGGCGCCGGTTACGCCGCTGGCGGCGACGGCTTCCTGCTCGAAGCCTCGATCGAAGAAAAGAACTTCCTCGGCCGCGGCCAGTACATCCGCGTTGCCGCAGGTGGTGGCTTCGATGACGCCCGCACCTACACGCTGTCCTTCACGGAGCCTTACTTCCTGGGCTACCGCCTGGCTGCCGGCTTCGACCTCTTCAAGAGCCAGACCTCGTCGAACGACTACTACAAGTACGACGAACAGGGCATCACGCTGCGCGTCACCGCGCCGATCACCGACGATCTGGCGACGACGTTCCGCTACACCTACAAGCAGATCAAGTACGAGAACGACGGCGGCTTCGGCAATGACGGTATCCCGTTCACGGCTGACGACAACGTCTCGGCACCCTATGCCTACCTGATCGACAAGCAGGACTTCACGCAGTCCTCGATCTCGCAGACGCTGACCTACAACACGCTCGACAGCCAGACGCTGCCGCGTGAAGGCTTCTACATCACCGGCACGCAGGAATATGCAGGCCTGGGCGGCGACTCCGACTACTACAAGATCTCCGGTCGGGCCCGTTACTTCCACCTGCTGTCCACCGAAGCCGACCTTATCGGCTCGCTGGCCGTCGGTGCCGGCCACGTCTTCAAGACGGGCGACGACCTCAACGTCTTCGACCAGTTCACGATCGGTGGCAGGCAGATCCGCGGCTTCGAGAACGACGGCATTGGTCCGCGTTCGGTTGAGCACGGCGACGACTCGCTGGGCGGTACGACCTACTTCACGGCTTCTGCCGAACTGTCGATGCCGATGCCGGGCCTGCCGGAAGACATGGGCGTTCGTGCCGCTGTCTTCACCGATGCCGGCACGCTCTATGGCAATGATGTCAACACCCGCGGCGATGCGTTCGAGGGCACGGGCATGTCCTGGCGCGTCTCGGTCGGTGCGGGCGTCATGTGGGCATCGCCCTTCGGCAACATCCGCTTCGACTACGCAGAGCCTGTCGTGAAGGAAGACTTCGACAAGGTACAGCAGTTCCGGTTCAGCATGTCGAACCAGTTCTGATAATCTCCGGTCGCGTTGGCGACCGGAAATCTGTTCTGGAGCTCTGGCTTTATGGACCAAAACGAATTTTATCCGTCCCATGACGGGATAAGCCTGCGCGAGCTGGCGGACCGTCTTGGGGCCGAACTGCGCGATCAGGGCACTGCCGAGCGGGTCATCCGCTCCGTGGCGCCGGTCGCAAGGGCAAAGCCCGGGCAAATTTGCTACATCCTGTCGCGCAAGAACCGTGAGGAGCTCGCTACCTGCGAAGCCTCGGCGATCCTGTGCGATCCGGGTCTTGCCTCCGTCGTTCCAGAGCACATCGCCATTGTCCTGACCAAGGCGCCGCACGCTGCCTTCGCCATGGCCGGCGAGATGCTACATCCGGAAGCGATGCGGCCATCGCTGGTAACCTCCCTGCCGTCCGCCATCTCGCCGATGGCCTTCGTCGATCCGACTGCAAGGCTTGAGCCCGACGTGGAAGTCGAGCCCATGGCGGTGATCGGTGCCGGTGTCGAGATTGGTGCTGGCAGCAGGATTGCCGCCGGCGCCGTCATCGGGGCCCATGTAAAGATCGGCCGGGGCTGCACCATTGCCTCCGGCGCCAGCATCGTCGCCGCGCTGATCGGTAATGGCGTGATCATTCACAACGGTGCGCGCATCGGCCAGGATGGATTCGGCTTTGCTCCCGGCCCGCGCGGCATGCTCAAGATTGCCCAGATCGGGCGGGTCATCATCCAGGACAATGTCGAGATCGGCGCCAACACGACGGTTGACCGTGGCGCCATGGACGACACCGTCATCGGCGAGGGCACCAAGATCGACAATCTCGTGCAGGTCGCCCACAACGTCCGCATCGGCCGCCATTGCGGCATTGCGGCGGGCGTCGGCATTGCCGGATCGACACAGATCGGCGATGGCGTGTTGATCGGCGGCGCCTCCGGTATTAATGGACACATCAAGATCGGCAATGGCGTGCAGATCGCGGCCATGAGCGGCGTGGTCGGCGATGTGCCGGCGGGGGCGCGCTATGGCGGCGTTCCGGCCAGGCCGATGAAGGACTTTTTGCGGGACCTGGCAGTGATCATGTCCCGGACCGACGAACGGGCAAAACGCAGAGGAGACAACAATGACTGATGAGACCAAGCCGGAGCTCGGCGCGGCCGACATTCAGGAAATCATGACGCTTTTGCCTCATCGTTACCCGTTCTTGCTGGTTGACCGCATCATCGAGATCGACGGCGACAATTCCGCCATCGGCATCAAGAACGTGACGGCCAACGAGCCGCATTTCACCGGTCACTTCCCGGAAAAGCCGATCATGCCGGGTGTCCTTCTTGTCGAAGGCATGGCCCAGACGGCCGGCGCCATCTGCGCCCGCAAGCAGGGCGAGGCGGGCAATCTCGTCTACTTCATGACCATCGACAATGCCCGCTTCCGCAAGCCCGTCGTCCCGGGCGACCGGGTGGAGTATCATGTGGTCAAGCAGAAGCAGCGCGGCAGCATCTGGAAGTTCCATTGCGATGCATTGGTGGATGGCGTGCTGGTGGCGGAAGCCGATATCGGCGCCATGATGCGTAAGGGAAGCGAATGAGCAGTGTAGCCGCCAGTGCGCGCATTCATCCGACCTCTGTCGTCGAGGATGGCGCAGTCATCGGCGAAAACGTCAAGATCGGCCCCTTCTGTCAGGTTGGCGGTCGGGTCGTGCTCGGCGACGATGTCGAGCTTGTCTCTCACGCCGTGGTGACGGGACGCACGGACATCGGTCGTGGTTGCCGCATCTTCCCCATGGCGGTGATCGGCGGCGTGTCGCAGAGCCTGCACGAAGCGGGCGAGGGCTCCAGCCTGTCGGTCGGCGACAACTGCACCATGCGCGAAGGCGTCACGATGAACACCGGCACGGTCGGTGGCGGCGGCAAGACGGTCGTCGGCAGCAACGGGCTTTTCCTGGCCAATTGCCACGTCGCCCACGACTGCCAGCTTGGCAGCCATATCATCATGTCCAACAATGTCATGCTGGCCGGCCACGTGCATGTCGGCGACCGCGCCATTCTTGGCGGCGGTTGCGCCGTCCACCAGTTTACGAGGATCGGCCGCCAGGCCTTTATCGGCGGCCTGTCGGCGGTCAACTATGACGTCATTCCGTACGGGATGCTGAACGGCAATCCCGGCGTCCTCGGCGGCCTGAACGTCGTCGGCATGACCCGGGCCGGCGTCGAGCGCGCCACGATCCACGTTGTCCGGCGTGCCTACAAGGATATCTTCGAGGCGGAAGGAAACGTCCGCGCCCGTGCGGCGGAGGTTCGCGATACCTATGCCGACTGCGCCGAAGCGCTCGAGATCATCGATTTCATCACGGCGGAAAGCGACCGCGCCATCTCGTCACCGTTCCGCAGAAAAGCGTGATGGAGCCGACCGGCGCACCAAGCCAGGCGCATGAGGGCCGGTTGGCCATCATTGCCGGGCGAGGGCAGTTGCCGGTTTACCTTGCTGAGGCGGCGCGCGATGCAGGCGAGGATCCCTTGATCCTTGCCTTGGCGAATGAGGCGGATGGGCGCTTCGACGGCTTTGAAACCATTCATGTCGGCGTGGGCGATCTAGCCCAGATCCAGACGCGGCTGCGCGATGGCGGAATTGCCCGCGTCGTGATGTCGGGTGGGGTCGCGCGCCGGCCGGATCTGCGCGACATCAAGCCGACCTTCAAGACCCTCATCAAGGTGCCGTCGGTCGTCCGCACGCTGATGTCCGGCGGCGACGACACGGTGCTGCAGATGGTCATCAAGCTGATCGAAGCCATGGGATGCCGAGTTATCGGCGCCCATCAAATCGCACCCGGGCTGCTGGCACGAACAGGGCCGCTCGGCCGGACGAGGCCGGGCGACGACGATCGGCGCGACATCGAGAAGGCGGTCGAGGCAGCCCAGCTTCTTGGCCGGCTCGACATCGGCCAGGGTGCCGTCAGCGTCGGGGGGCGCGTGGTCGCACTCGAGGGTGTCGAGGGGACCGATCAGATGCTCCTGCGGGTTGCCGAGCTGCGCAAGGCCGGCCGGATCTCCGCCCGGCGTCGCGGCGTGCTGGTCAAGCTCAGCAAGCCGCAGCAGGATATGCGAGCGGATCTGCCGACGATCGGGCTGTCGACGCTCGAAAACGCGAAGGCGGCAGGCCTTGCCGGCATCGCCGTCGAAGCCGGCCGCGCACTGGTGCTGGACGAGGCGGCTCTGGTTGCGGCGGCCGACGCAGCCGGCCTGTTCGTGGTCGGCATCGACCTGGAGCTGGACGGGAGAGGCGCTTGAACGAGGATGCACCAACTGCACTAACTGGCGGCCTGACCGTAGGGATCGTCGCCGGCGAGGTCTCCGGCGATATGCTCGCAGCCGATCTCATTACGGCGATGCGGCGGTCGAACCCGGGTCCGATCCGGCTTGTCGGAGTGGGCGGCGACGGGCTGGCAGCGCAGGGCCTTCAATCGCTTTTCGATTTCTCCGAGCTTTCGATCATGGGGCTGACGCAGGTGCTTGCCCGCCTGCCAAAGCTGGTCCGGCGGATCCGGCAGACGGCTGACGCGCTGATTGCCGCACGTCCCGATGTGCTCGTCATTGTCGACAGCCCCGATTTCACCCATCGGGTCGCAAAGCGCGTGCGCGCCGCGCTCCCAAACCTGCCTATCGTCAACTATGTCTGTCCGAGCGTCTGGGCCTGGAAGGAATACCGGGCAACCGCCATGCTGCCTTATGTGGACCGCGTGCTCGCCGTGCTGCCCTTCGAGCCCGAGGTGATGCGGCGGCTGGGCGGACCGGAAACGACCTTTGTCGGCCACCGCCTGACGCACGATCCGGGAATCCTGCACATCCGCGCGGCAAGACATGAGCGGCCGAAGCGCCAGGCGGGCGAGCCGAGGACGATTATGCTGCTCCCCGGTTCGCGATCGGCCGAGATCAAGGCGCTGCTGCCTGTTTTCGGCGATGCCGCGCGGGATTTCGTCAGTCGCAACGGAGATACCCGCTTCGTCTTGCCGACCGTGCCGCGACGTGAGGCGCTGGTGCGCGAGCTTGCGGCCCGGCTTCCGATTCCCGTTGAGATCACTGCGGACGCGCAGGGCAAGCAACAGGCCTTCATCGATGCCGACGCGGCGATGGCCGCGTCCGGGACGGTCATCCTGGAACTGGCGCTCGCAACCGTGCCTGTGGTCTCCGCCTACAAGACCGACTGGCTCATCAAGCTGCTCGCATCGCGCATCAAGACGTGGACGGGCGCGCTTCCCAATCTCATTGCAGATTATCCGGTCGTTGCCGAATACGTCAACGAAGTGGTGCGGCCGGCCAGTCTCTGCCGCACACTCGAGCGCCTGTCGGCCGATACGCTGCAGCGTCAGGCGATGCTGGAAGGTTTTGATCTGGTCTGGCAGCGCCTGCAGGTGCCGGTACCCTCCGGCGAAGCGGCAGCGGTGGCGGTGTTCGACACCATGCGCAAGAAAGTGCCGATCCGTCGCTGACGGACGCCTGGGCGGAACGCCGCTCCATAGTCCTTTATAGTGACGTAAAGACATCAAAAAACCCGGCTGTTTCCAGCCGGGTTTTGCAGGTCTGCGATCTGATCAGCGCTTCGACAGCGGCACGTAGTCGCGCTGCGGTTCGCCCGTGTACAGCTGGCGCGGGCGGCCGATGCGCTGCTGCGGATCTTCGATCATTTCGGCCCACTGGGCGATCCAGCCGACGGTGCGGGCAAGAGCGAACAGCACGGTGAACATGGTCGTCGGGAAGCCCATCGCCTTCAGGGTGATGCCCGAATAGAAGTCGATGTTCGGATAGAGCTTCTTTTCGATGAAGTACTCGTCCGTCAGCGCGATCTTCTCGAGTTCCATGGCCACCTGCAGGAGCGGGTCGTCCTTGTGGCCGAGTTCGCCGAGAACTTCATGCGTCGTCTTCTGCATGATCTTCGCGCGCGGATCGTAGTTCTTGTAGACGCGGTGGCCGAAGCCCATCAGGCGGAAGGGATCGTTCTTGTCCTTGGCGCGGGCGATGTATTCCGGGATCTTGTCGACCGTTCCGATTTCCTGCAGCATGTTCAGCGCTGCCTCGTTGGCGCCGCCATGGGCAGGGCCCCACAGGCAGGCGATACCGGCCGCGATACAGGCAAACGGGTTGGCGCCGGACGAACCGGCAAGCCGGACGGTCGAGGTCGATGCGTTCTGCTCGTGGTCCGCATGCAGGATGAAGATGCGGTCCATGGCACGCGCCAGAACCGGGTTCACCTTGTATTCTTCGCACGGTACGGCAAAGCACATCCGCAGGAAGTTGGACGCATAGTCGAGATCGTTCTGCGGGTAAACGAAGGGCTGGCCGATATGGTACTTGTAGGCCATGGCGGCGATCGTCGGCATCTTGGCGATCATCCGCAGCGACGCGACCATGCGCTGGTGCGGGTCGGTGATGTCGGTGGAGTCGTGATAGAACGCCGACAGCGCACCAACCGTGCCGACCATCACCGCCATCGGATGGGCGTCACGGCGGAAGCCGGTGAAGAAGCGGCTCATCTGCTCGTGAACCATGGTATGCATGGTGACACGATGGTCGAAATCCTTCTTCTGACCGGCTGTCGGCAATTCGCCGTACAGCAGCAGGTAGCAGGTTTCCAGGAAGTCTCCCTGTTCCGCCAGTTGCTCGATCGGGTATCCGCGATGCAGAAGGACGCCGGCATCGCCATCGATGTAGGTGATCTTGGATTCGCACGATGCGGTTGAGGTAAAGCCCGGGTCGTAGGTGAAGGCCCCGGTCTGCTTGTAGAGATTGCCGATATCGATCACGTCCGGCCCGATCGAGCCCGACTTAACAGGCAGGTCGACCTTCTTGTCACCGAGTACGAGATTTCCGCTTTTGTCCGTCATGCTGATCCTCCAACCTATTGGCGGCATGGCGCCTAAACGCGCCATAGGGTTTAAGCGTCCAACGTTTAGCTATATGATCCGTCCGCCGCTGCCAAGCGCTCCTGACGCCGATTTGTGCACCGCGGAAACATAATGGGCAAAGGCTCCGGTTGCACTTCGTAACCGCGTCTTGCGCAAGATCAAGAAGGTATCCCGGTCCCCTCCGGTCGTCGCCCGTTGACGCCCCAAAGAGAAGCGCGCAGGTTGCATCCGCACATGGACGGACGGGCGGCTGGGCTTTGCATGCGGGAAGAGACTGGGCTTTCCAAGACGCATGATATGGGCATGCCAGAACCCCGCCAGTCGGGGCATTGGCCGGGCCGTGCCGCGCCCGGGTCGCTGCCCTTTGCGCAGAGCGGTGCTGTCATTGACGTGCCGGAGCGGCGGCCCACTGCTCCCTCCGGATGGCCCGGCGTCCGCCACGCGATGGACCGCCGGATCGCAGGACTACGCCGAAGCCTGCCGGTCATGCTGGCCGAGGAAGCCGCCTATGGACATGCCTTCCTGTTTGTCCCTGTTGCAACCGGGGCAGGGGCGGTCGCGTGGTTTGCAGCGCGCCAGGACTATGCCGCCGGACCCCTTTTGGTCGCCTTCGTCGTCTTTGCGCTCGCCGCCCTGCGCACGCGCCACGGCACCGGTCCTTTCCGTCTTGTTGCCTGCGGTCTTGCCCTTTTCCTCGGCGGAATGCTGCTGGCGGATCTCGAAACGCGGCGGCTGCACACGACCATTCTCGACACGCCCGTGACCACCGACGTGACGGGCATTGTCGAGCGCCGCGAAGCCGACGGTAGGGGCCGCTGGCGCTACATCGTTCGCCTGCAGGAGACGGCCCGCCCGCAACTGCGCCGGCCGCCTGAACTGGTGTCGCTGCTCTCCCGGAGCCGGGGTGAGCCCGCAATGATCGGCGACGCCATCGGCGGCAGAGCCCGCCTGTCGCCGCCTTCCGGACCGGCGCTCCCAGGACTGAACGACTTCGCTTTCTCTTCCTATTTCGACGGCGTCGGCGCGGTCGGCTTCTTTTACGGGGCGCCGCGGTTGACCGCAGCCGCCGCGGTTCCGAAGGAGGGTGCCGGCGGCATTTCGGCCTGGCTCTTCGATCTGCGCAGTCAGATCGGCGCGCGGATCCGCGCCACCGTTCCCGGGGACCCGGGCGCCTTTGCCGCGGCGATTGTCACCGATGAACGGCGGGCGATTTCGCAAGACACGACCGAGGCGCTCCGGCTTGCGGGACTTGCGCATATTGTCGCCATCTCGGGCCTCAACATGGCGCTGGCAGCCGGTATTTTCTTCGTCGGCGTCAGGACCGTCCTGTCTCTTGCGCCGGCCTTCACACAGTCCTATCCGATCAAGAAGATCGCCGCCTTCGGTGCTCTGGTCATGGTCACCGCCTACTATCTCATCTCCGGCTTCGGTGTCTCGGCGGAGCGTGCCTATATCATGATGGCGGTGATTTTGGTGGCGGTGCTGTTCGACCGCCAGTCCCTCAGCCTGCGCAACGTCGCCCTTTCGGCGCTGATCATCATTGCCGTCTCGCCCTCGGAGATCCTGGGTCCGAGTTTCCAGATGTCGTTTGCTGCCACCGCGGCGCTGATCGCCGGCTACGAAGCTTGGCAGCGCCGGCGCCTCGTGTCCGATCGAGCCGTGTCACGCAATCGACGTCACCGGCTGGTGACGTCGATTGCGGGCGGCAGCCATTTCCTTGCCGGCATCGTCATGACCTCGTTGATCGGCAGCGTCTCGACCACGATGTTTTCGGTCGAGCATTTCCACCGCATCGCCACCTACGGGCTTGCCGCCAATCTCGCGGCCATGCCCCTGATTTCCTTCGTCGTCATGCCGGCCGGCCTGATCGCCATGCTGCTCATGCCGTTCGGGCTGGACGCCCCTTTCTTGAAGGTGATGGGACTGGGGCTCGAAGGCGTCATCGCCATTGCTCGGTATGTGGCGGCCTGGGGCGGCGACGTCGGCATCGGCCGACAGCATGCGGCCTTCCTGGCCGTCGCGACGATCGGCTTCGTGCTTCTCGTGCTGCTGCGCACCAGACTGCGCCTCCTTGGCCTGCCGTTCCTGCTGGCCGCCCTCAGCCTGTCATGGCAGCAGACGCTGCAGCCTCGACCGGATCTGCTGGTGTCGGAGGACGGCACCATCGTCGCCCTCACCGCCGACCATGGCATTTCCACCAATCGCGCCCGTCTCCCGGACTTCGTCTACGACCAGTGGCGCCGGGCCCTGACCCTGCCGGACCCCGAACCGCCGCTCGTGACTGTGGCCGGAAGCGCCAGACCGACCGCTGGCCAGCCGAAGCGTGACCCGGCAATGAAGGGCAAGACGTCGCTTCTGCTCGCGGATGATTTGGACGAAGAGAACGAACGGCCAGGCAGCCCTCAGGGAGACGGCAGGTCCGGACCAACCGGGGCATCGGGCACCGATCCGCCAGCTTCGGCTCGAAGCCACGGCAAGGATACGTCACCCGTAAATCTGCCGCGGGACGAACGCCTCGCGGCCCGCAAGGCAATCGCCGGCGCGCCGGTCGATCGTTTCCTGTGCAACGGGGCAAGCTGGTGTGCGGCAAAGGCGAGGGCAGGGCCGCTCGTCGTCGTGGTCGAGGACAGCCGCTATGCCGGTGTTGCCTGCGATGTTGCCACCATCGTTATCGCAGCAAAAGCGAGCTTCGACGAGTGCCGGTCCGGAGCGCTTCTGTTGACCGGCGACAGCTTGCGCAAGACAGGTGCACTCGAATTCATGTTTGCCGGTTCCAGTCGAACCGCCGGCTGGACTGTCCGTGCCGCCATGGCGGGACGAGATCGCCCCTGGACGCAACACCGCCTGTATGACTGGCGCAGCCGCAGTTTCGACAGGACCCTGCCGGAACCCTTGTCGGTCCTGATCAATGGTAGCGGCGGATCAGTCCCACCAGCTTCCCCTGGACCTTGACCCGGTCCGGCGGAAAGATCCGCGTTTCATAGGCGGGATTGGCGGCTTCCAGTGCGATCGACGCACCGCGACGGCGGAAGCGCTTCAGGGTCGCTTCCTCGTCATCCACCAGCGCCACGACGATGTCGCCGGGATTGGCCGTATTGCCGTTGCGGATTATGACGGTGTCGCCGTCGAGGATGCCGGCCTCGATCATGGAATCACCCTTGACCTCCAGAGCGTAGTGCTCACCGGAACCCAGCATCTCGATCGGCACGGAAATGTCGTGGGTGTTGTTCTGGATCGCCGAAATCGGCACGCCGGCGGCAATCCGGCCCATGACCGGAACACTCGCGGAATGCGGCGCATCGTCATTGGCCGCGGGCTTGCTCGGTGCCGGTGCAGGCGGCGTCTTTCCGAGGCTGCCCTCGATGACGCTCGGGGAAAAGCCACGGCGCGGCTGAAGGCTCGCCGCATAGGCTTCCGGAAGCTTGATCACCTCGAGCGCACGCGCCCTGTTGGGCAGCCTGCGGATGAACCCGCGTTCCTCGAGCGCCGTGATCAGCCGGTGGATGCCAGACTTGGATGCCAGATCCAGGGCATCCTTCATTTCGTCGAAGGATGGCGGTACCCCGGATTCCTTCATGCGTTCATGAATGAACAGAAGCAATTCCTGCTGTTTGCGGGTGAGCATGGCCGTGGCATCCTTCGAGAGTCGGGAAACAAATCCAGAACAGACACTATATGTTCCACATGTGTTCCGCAAGTCCCTAAAATCTCGTGAAGGCTCGGAGAATTTCATTTGCCAGCCTGCGCCTTCGTCGCAATCGGCACTTGCGCGATACGCCTCTATGACCAATGTACTTGCGGAGCTGGAAGTCTGGGGGTGCGCTTGAGTATAAGACCGATCGATCATCTTGTTCTGCCGGTAACGGAGCTGAATAGGGCCCGCCTGCGCCTGTCCGCGCTCGGCTTCACGGTTGCAGCCGTTGGCCAGCATCCCTTCGGCACGGCAAACGCCTGCGTCTTCCTGGCGGACGGAACCTATCTCGAGCCGCTCGCTGTCGCCAATCGCCGTACCGCCAATGCGACGGCGAAACGCGGAAACGTCTTCACCGAGCGCGACCTTGCCTTCCGCAAGGCGCGCAACCGCGAGGGGTTGTCCGCCATCGTTGCGGGCACGCAGGACGCCGCGGCCGATCACACCCGGTTTCGCGAAGCCGGCCTGTCGGCAGGCTCGATGCTGGATTTCTCGCGGGCCTTCGTCGCCTCCGGCGGAGAGGAGGCGGTGGCAAGCTTCCGGCTCGCCTTCGCGGCCGATCCGTCAGCCGCCGACCTGTTCCTCTTCTGTTGCGAGCGGATCAACCCGTTGCCGTCCAACCGCGGCGAGCTGGAAATGCACATGAACGCGGTGACCGGCCTCAGCGAAGTGATCCTTGCCGCTCCCGATCCCGGGATCGCCGTCCCCCTGCTGGAAGCCGTGTTTCAGACGACCGCCGAGAGCGACGATGTAGCTGTCCGCGTCGCGACCGGGAACGCCGGCATCCGCGTCGTCTCGCAGGAGCATCTTAAAACCGAGTTTGGGCTCGCGCCGGATCTGCGGGCGACGGGCCTCAATGCCCGGGCGGTGATCTTCAAGTCGGCGGATCTGGCCGTGACAGAGATCACGCTTGCTGGTAACGACGTGTCCTTCATCCGCAGGGAGGGCCGCGTTCTCGTGGCGCCAGCTCCCGGACAAGGCGTGTTATTCGGTTTCGAGGAATAGACAATGGACGTAGCCCCCAATTCGGAAGTCGTGGTCGGCGAGGGAAAAAGCCAGGTCGTGTTCTCCAACACGAAGCGGTTTTCGCTGATCGCCGGGCCGTGCCAGATGGAAAGCCGTGACCACGCCTTCATGATCGCCGGCGTGCTCGCGGAGCTTTGCGAAAAGCTCGGCCTGGGTCTCGTCTACAAGTCGTCCTTCGACAAGGCGAACCGCACCTCGATCTCGGGCAAGCGCGGGATCGGTCTCGAATCCGCCATGCAGATCTTTGCCGATCTGAAGGCGGAATTCGGCTTTCCGGTGTTGACCGACATCCACACGGAAGACCAGTGCGCCGAGGTGGCGCCGGTGGTGGATATCCTGCAGATCCCGGCCTTCCTGTCCCGCCAGACGGATCTCCTGGTCGCTGCGGCCAAGACCGGCCGCACGATCAACGTCAAGAAAGGCCAGTTCCTTGCCCCTTGGGACATGAAGAACGTGCTGGCCAAGTTCACCCAGAGCGGCAATCCCAACGTGCTTCTGTGCGAACGCGGCGCCTCGTTCGGCTACAACACGCTGGTCTCCGACATGCGCTCGCTGCCGATCATGGCGTCGCTGGGCTCGCCGGTCATCTTCGACGCCACCCATTCCGTCCAGCAGCCCGGCGGGCAGGGCGGCTCCACCGGTGGAGATCGGCAATTCGTCGAGACGCTGGCGCGCGCCGCGGTGGCGGTCGGCGTTGCGGGCGTGTTCATCGAGACCCATGAGGATCCCGACAACGCCCCCTCGGACGGCCCCAACATGGTGCACCTGAAGGACATGCCGCGCCTGCTCGAAAAGCTTCTGGCATTCGACGCGGTCGCCAAGGCCTGACCCTCAAACGGGCCGGCCAGCGCCGGCCCTGTCTGGCCTCAGGCCGCGCGTGAATTCCGCCCGCGCGATGTCGACGAGGCCTGGTCGGCGGAATATCCCCCGGCAATCCGGAACCGTTCGATCAGGGCATTCAGATGGGTCGCCTGGTCGCTGAGGTCGCCGCAGGACTGGTTGGTCTCCTCGACCATGGAGGCATTTTTCTGCGTCACCTGGTCCATCCGGTTGACGGCCTCGTTCACCTCGCTGAGCGCGGTCGCCTGCTCGGACGCGGCCTTGACGATGGTTTCGATCAGGGCGTTGACCTTCACGACCCTCTGGTCGATTTCCGCAAGTGAACCGCCTGTCTTCTGGACCAGGGCGACGCCGCTGGCGACCTGCGCCGACGAGGTCTGGATCAGGGCCTTGATCTCCTTGGCGGCCTTTGCAGAGCGCCCGGCGAGGTCGCGCACTTCCTGGGCGACGACGGCAAAGCCCTTGCCCGCTTCGCCCGCTCTTGCCGCCTCGACGCCGGCATTAAGCGCCAGAAGGTTGGTCTGGAAGGCGATTTCGTCGATGACGTTGATGATCTGGCTGATCTGCGAGGACGACCCCTCGATGCGGCTCATGGCGGCAACCGCTTCCATCATCACGGAAGACGAGTGCTCCGAACTTTGCTTGGCGCCTTCGCCCATGGTCCGGGCTTCCCGCGCCTGGTCCGTCGTCGCGCGCACCGTGGTAGTGATCTCGTCCAGCGCTGCCGCCGCCTGTTCGAGTGCGCTCGCCTGCGTTTCTGTGCGCCGTGCGAGATCGTCCGCAGCGCCGGCGATCGTCTGCGAGCTTGAACGGACGGTTGTCGTTGTCGACGAGATCTCGCCAAGCGTTCCTGCCAGCACGTCGATGCTGCTGTTGAAGGCATCGCGCAGTGTTTCGTATTCCCGGGCAAACACGCGGTCGATCGTGCAGGTCAGATCCCCCTCCGAAAGCCGCTGCAGCGCCACGCTCAGGATCTCGATCACCTCGGCGCGCTCGCGGTCGGCGCGGCTGCGTTCTGCCATCTGCTGGCGTTCGCCTTCGATCTTCTGCTCCCGTTCGCTTTCCTGAATCCTGCGTGCGGCGATCCGCTCCAGGGCGGCCTCGCGGAAGGTCGTAACCGCCTTTGCCATTTCGCCGATCTCGTCGGTTCGCGCATCGAACGGAACAGGCTTGCTGTAATCGCCGCCGGCAAGCACGCTCATGTAGTCGCGCATCCCCGCGAGCGGCACAATCGCGCGGCGCCGCAGTTCAAACAGTCCGCCAAGCAGAATGAACACGGCAAGCGCCGCTGCGCCATAGGCGAGCCGCGTCTCGGACCGCGTCATCTCGGCTGCGTCCTTTTCCCGGTCGGCCTGGAATGCTGTGGCCGCGGTCACAAGCTGCAGGACGGAATCCTCGTGCGTGTGGAACGCGGCCGAGAGGGCATCGAGGGCCGCGACCTTTGCAGCCTCGTCACCCGCTTTGAGCGCCGGAATGACTTTGGTCTGCATGATCTGCCAGTAGGCGTCGCCCTTGACCACCACGTCTTTCAGCAGTTTTGTCTTGAGATCCGCCTGCAGGTCGGACGCCTGCCAGTAGGCGCCGCGCGTCGCATATTCCGACTGCAGGGCCCCAGTGATGCGCTGTATCGAGCGATCGCTGCGCTCCGGGTGGACGGACGCTTCCAGCGCCAGCATGTAGGATTCGACGACGTAGAGCGGCGGCGGCAGGATGTCGGCCACCAGATCCTTGCCGTTGATGATCTCGTGATAGGCGGGTCCATTGACGCGCAGATGGTTGAAGGCAGACATCTGGATCCAGATGGAGCCACACAAAGCGCTCCCGGCAAGCACGCCGAACACGACGAGGCTGCGGGCAATGTTCATTCTCATGCTGAGGCACTCCTCTTTCAAGGCTGGGACGCACCTGTGTTTTGTCAAGTTGAGATGGTCGCGGGCGTCGGGATAGATTTGTCTCAATGCTAAATCGAGTACGTTATGAAAGTATTACCGAAGTATTCGATTGTGTTGTTACGGGAACACTCGCGTAAAGGATGCTGTTCAACTTTTCGTCGAAATGAGTCCTTCGCGCGGGTTGACGCGCGGATGGGAGGGCTGGCCCATGTCGGCCTGTCATTGTAATTTCCGTCTCTTGCAGTAAGAGAGAGCCGTCTTTCGTCACCCCAAGCCATCAGGATGAAATCATGACCGCCATTACCGACATCATTGCCCGCGAAATCCTCGACAGCCGCGGAAACCCCACGGTGGAAGTCGATGTCTACCTGGAAGACGGCTCCATGGGCCGCGCTGCGGTTCCGTCGGGCGCCTCCACCGGCGCGCACGAAGCCGTCGAGCTTCGCGATGGCGGTTCGCGCTACCACGGCAAGGGTGTCGAAAAGGCGGTCGAGGCGGTCAACACGGAAATCTTCGACGCCATTGGCGGCTTCGATGCCGAAAGCCAGATCCACGTCGACCGCACCATGATCGAGTTGGACGGCACGCCGAACAAGTCGCGCCTCGGCGCCAATGCCATTCTCGGCGTCTCGCTGGCCGTCGCCAAGGCCGCTGCCGAATCATCCGGCCTGCCGCTCTACCGCTATATCGGCGGCGCCGGCGCGCACCTGCTCCCGGTTCCGATGATGAACATCATCAACGGCGGCGCCCATGCCGACAACCCGATCGATTTCCAGGAATTCATGATCCTGCCGGTTGGCGCCGACACGCTGCGCGACGCTGTGCGGATCGGCTCGGAAATCTTCCATGTCCTGAAGAAGGAACTGGCAGCCCAGGGTCACAACACCAATGTCGGCGACGAAGGTGGCTTCGCACCGGGCCTGAAGAGCGCCCCGGAAGCCCTCGACTTCATCATGAAGTCGATCGAGAAGGCAGGCTACAAGCCGGGCGACGATGTCTGCCTCGGCCTCGACTGCGCCTCGACGGAGTTCTTCAAGGACGGCAAGTACGTCATGGAAGGCGAGGGCCGCACGCTTGAGCCGGAAGCCATGGCCGACTACCTCGCCGAACTCGTCGGCCGCTACCCGATCATCTCCGTTGAAGACGGCATGGCCGAAGACGACTGGTCTGGCTGGAAGGCCCTGACCGACAAGGTCGGCACCAAGTGCCAGCTGGTCGGCGACGACCTCTTCGTCACCAATTCGGTCCGTCTGCGCGACGGTATCCGCCAGGGCGTTGCCAATTCCATCCTCGTCAAGGTCAACCAGATCGGTTCGCTGACCGAAACGCTGGACGCCGTCGAGACCGCGCACAAGGCCGGTTACACCGCCGTCATGTCGCACCGCTCGGGCGAAACCGAAGATTCGACGATTGCCGATCTCGCGGTCGCCACCAACTGCGGCCAGATCAAGACCGGCTCGCTGTCGCGCTCGGACCGGCTTGCCAAGTATAACCAGCTGATCCGCATCGAAGAAATGCTCGGCCCGCAGGCAGCCTATGCCGGCCGCTCCATTTTGAAGGGGTGAGACCCGGTCGGCTTTGCGGAGCAATCGATCCGGTGGATCGATTGCTGGGTCCTCCGGCAAGCCTTGCCAGCATCGCAAGCGGCAATTGAAGCCCGCGTCGCCGCCAGGTGACGCGGGCTTTACGTTGCTGGCGATACTGCATCGGTGCCGGCCTGCGCTCTATGCGCGCTCGTGGAGATCTGTCCATTGCCGCCTGGAATTATTCGAAATGGGCGCCGCGATTGGCGTCACGCTTCCCGTCCTCGCCTGACCGCTTGAGGCGGTAGGCGACAGAGGGCGCGCCGTCGGCGGCACGACGGTTTGCCAGTGCATCAAAGCACTCAAGGACGTGCCGCCCGTGACGCCAGGTAATTACCGCAGACGACGCTTTGCTTGCCTGCCGCATCCAGATACGCGGCGGATGGAGTCCAAGATTTTTCATGGATTGCATCTGCATATTGTGCTCTAGGTATGCAAAATGTGCGGATGCCTGTCAGAGGCTTGGTCTTCTCCTGTGGCGTATACTGGCACCGACCTGAAAAGAGCGATGGATATGCCTGCAAACCCTGATCCAGGCCCTTCGCACGTCGATCTGACGACTTGCGACGTCGAACCGATCCACATTCCCGGCAGCATCCAGCCCCATGGATGCCTGGTCGTGCTGGACGCGTCGCTGTCATTCGTCGAGCGGCATTCGGCCAACGCACCCGACATGCTCGGCTGCGGCCATGACCTCAACGGTTCGCCGTCCGCGGGCGTTTTCGGCGACAAGCTTGTCCATGACCTCCGCAATGCTCTGGCCGAAAACAGTCCGCGGCCCGTCTCGCTTCTCGACCGTCAGTTCGCTTCGGGCGTCAGGCTCGATATCGCTGTCCACAAAAGCGGCTCCCGGACGATCGTGGAATGTGAGCCGGTCGTCAACGAAAGCGACAGCCGGTCGCTGCCCCTGGTCGCCGACCTCGTGAGAAGGGTGGCGCGAACGCAGGATCTCGAGCATCTGCTCTCCAGGCTGCCCCGCCACCTCCGGGCTGTGCTCGGCTATGACCGGGTGATGATCTACCAGTTCCAGCCGGACGGCGCCGGCAGGGTCGTCGGTGAGGCAAAGCGGTCCGATCTGGAAGGCTTCCTTGGCCTTTACTTCCCCGCGACCGACATTCCGCGGCAGGCGCGTGCGCTTTACCTGCTGAACCCGATTCGTGTCATTTCGGATGCCAGCTTCGAGCGGGTGCCCATCGTGCCGGACTTGGACGCGTCGGGCCAGCCGGTGGACCTGTCCCACGCCCATTTGCGCAGCGTCTCGCCGATCCATTGCGAATACCTGCAAAACATGGGGGTCGTGGCGTCGATGTCGATCTCCGTCATCGTCGACGGGGAACTTTGGGGGCTGGTGGCGTGCCATCACTACGCGCCGAGAACCCTCGACATGCCACTCCGGCTGGCCGCGGAAATGCTGGGAGACGTCCTGTCGCTTCAGGTCAGCTTTTTGCGCCAGCAGAAGAAGCTGAATGCGGTAACCCACGCCCGCAACTGTCTTGATGGGATGCTGGTAAAAACGGATGCGCATGACATCAAGAACGTGCTGGTGCAGAACCTTGCCCAGATTGGGACCTTGATCCCGTGCGATGGTCTTGGCCTTTGTTTCGGAGGGGAGTGGATCGTGCGTGGCGAGACACCGGCCGCCGGCGAGCTTGCCAATCTTTCTCTCGTCCTGAAGAAGCGCCAACCGAACGGGGTCTGGGCGACGGATCATTTCGAGGCTGACTTGCCCGGAACGCTTGACGATGCCACCGATACGGCCGGGCTTCTGGCCATCCCGCTTTCGCAGCTGCCGCATGACTATCTGGTCTTCTTCAGGAAGGAGCTGGTGCGGACGGTCAACTGGGCAGGCGAGCCCGGCAAGGCCCGCAGCACCGGTCCGAACGGCGACCGGCTGACGCCCCGAACCAGTTTTGCCATCTGGCAGCAGTCGGTCACGGGGCAGTGCTTGGCCTGGACCGAGACAGAGCTTGATATCGCCGAATCGGCGCGTGCCATCCTCGTCGAAATCTTCCTCCGTTACAGCGAGCTTCTGGCCGAGGAACGGAAGAGCAGCGATGTGCGCCAGCGCATGCTGAACGAGGAACTCAATCACCGGGTCAAGAACATCCTGGCCATCGTAAAATCGCTGGCCGGGCAACCCGTACCCAATGGAACGGAGATCAAGGATTTCCTTGCCAGCTTCCAGGGCCGGGTTCAGGCGTTGGCGAGAGCGCATGACCAGGTTGTCCGGGGAGATGGCGGCGGCATGCTGGAGGCGCTTCTGGAGGCGGAAGTGTCGGCTTACCGCTCCGATATGTCGACTGTCGTGATGCGCGGCCCCGCGGTCGCCCTGGATTCCAGGGCGTTTTCCGTGCTGGCGCTCGTGCTGCATGAAATGGCGACCAACGCCGCTAAGTATGGCGCGCTGTCGGCCCAGGGCGGCACTCTCGAGATCGTCTGGTACGCCGGCGACAACGGTGATCTCCGGCTTGACTGGCGCGAGAGCGGCGGCCCTCCGGTCGTTGCACCGGTAGGGGCAGGATTTGGAAGCGTCTTGTTGCGGCGAAGCATTCCTTATGACCTCGGCGGAGAAAGCGAGGTGAGATTTGACGAAGCGGGGTTCGCTGCCCGCTTCACAGTGCCGGCACGGCACGTGACGGCCATCCTGTCTGCACCCGGACTTGCGGTCGCCACGGCTGAACACCTGAATGCCGGTGCCGGTCTCGACCGCGAGGCGCATGTCCTGCTTCTCGAAGATCAGATGCTGATCGCCATGGATGTCGAGCAGATGCTCCAGAAGGAAGGCTTCAGGAATATCAGCACGGCCACCTCGGTCCGCGAAGCGATGGGGATACTGAGCAAGATCAGCCCGGACATATCCATCCTCGACGTCAACCTTGGCGACAGCAACTCGATGCCGGTCGCCGAAGAGCTCAGGCGCCGCGCCCTGCCGTTCATCTTCGCAACCGGCTACAGTGATTCTGTCGTCATCCCGGAAACGCTGCGGACCGCGCCCGTCGTGCGCAAGCCGTACGAATCGGCCGACCTGATGCAGGCGTTGGCCCAGGGGTTGGATGCCATGAAGACGGCGCGCAGCCAGGAAGCCCATTGATCCGTCGCGGACCGGGTCCATGGAATGCTGGAGGCCGGGTGATTGCCGGCCCCCAGCAGAGGCGTCACATGGCGGGCAGGATGGCGATGTCGCGCACCTCGGTTTCCACGCCGGTGATGGCACCGATCTCCGTCGCGGCCCCGGTCTCGAGGTTTACCGTGTAGAGCATCTTGTTGGCGGCGAGGTAGGCCATGTTCTTGCCGCCCTCCATGCCCTGGATGTCGAAGGCGTAGGAAGATGCCTTGTCCTTGAGGCCGAGCTTGCCGATCGCCTTCAGCGTCCCGTCGTTCGGCTTGGTCTGCTGGATGAGCGCGCCGATCGTGGCATCAATGTTGTACATCGCCGTCTTTTCAGGCTTGCCGACGGAGTTCGTATAGGCCGCCGCGACGATGTTCGGGGTCTCGCCCTTGTGCATGTCGCCATCCTCGAAGGCGAGCGAGCCGTCGACGGTCACCGCGCCGGTGTCCGGATGGACACGGTGGTTGGTGGTTCCCGACATGAACCGCAGGCGGTCCGCCATCGGGTTAAAGTCCACCACAAGCGGGGCTTCCGACACGGTAAGGGTCTTGTCCATCTTTGCTACCTCGGTGGCCGTGCCCGTATCGAGGTTGATGGTGACGATGCGGTGGTCCGGCGTCACACCGACCACCGTCTTCGTGCCGGGGCGGAAATCGATGCCGACCAGCTTGTCGACGCCGGAAACATCCATGGTCTTGGTGACGGCGGGTTTCTCCGTGTCGAACATGACGAGGGTCTTGTCGCCCGTCAGGCCGAGCACCGGAGCGGCCGATGCGCCGGAAACCATAGCGCAGAAGGCCGCGGAGGCGATCAGAGTGAAACGAAGGGTCTTCATGTCTTTCTCCCGTGTTGATCCATCTGGAAGCCATCCGGCCAACGGCCATCGATACTTCCTGCACTGACGACACGCGGGAACCCGTCGTTGGATGCAGCAGTCCAAAAAATATTTTCACCTGCATCCAGAAGCGGCTCTGATAGGTATAGCTAAAAAAGCGGGCGCGCCGCGGCGGCATGGCGGAAAGGCTTTCGGACGTGACGATTTCTGAGCATGACAATCTCGACGCGGCGCTTGTGGCCTGTGCCGGCGGTGATCGGCAGGCACTGCGCGGCATTTTCGAGCGCGAGGCGGGACGGCTCGTTGCCGTGGCCGAGCGAATCGTTCGGCGGCGGGACCTTGCGGAAGAAGTCGTGCAGGAGGCCTTCCTTCGCATCTGGACGCATGCGCACCAGTATCGCCCCGATCGCGGTTCTGCGCGGGGGTGGATCTACGCCATTGTCCGGAATCGGGCCATCAACCTGCTGCGCGACGGGCGCCGCGAACACACGGTCGAGGAGGTCGAGGCCTTGATGGACAAGGATGCCGCAGACGAGGTCATGGCGGCCTGGCATAATCTCGACAGGACTTCGCGGCTGCATGAATGCCTTCACGCGCTTGACGGGACGAAACGGCACGGCATCCTCATGGCCTACGTCGGCGGCTATTCCCATGGCGAGATCGCCGGGCGTCTTTGCATTCCGCTGGGAACGGCCAAGTCCTGGATCAGGCGAGGGCTCGCATCGCTTCGGGAGTGTATGGCATGACCTACGATCGCAAGGACATTCCGGCGATCGCCGACGAGTACGTGCTGGGCCTCCTGGAGCCGCAGGATGCAGAACGGCTCGAAGACGACATGGAGGTGGACGCCGAATTGAGGTCGGCCGTGGCCGCAAGCCGTGAGCGCTTCCTTCCTCTCGATACCGGCATCAGACCCGCAGCCGTCAGCGATAACCTCTGGACCCGGATCGAAACGGCGCTTCCGGAGCAGACGAGGCCAGGGCACGAAACCCCGAGCCGGCCTGCCAACGACAATCGCGGCGGCTGGCGGATTGCGGCGATCTCTGCAATGGCGGCGACGGTGGTGCTCGGCGTCGGGCTCGCCTTTAGCCTGTTGCGGACAGTGGAGCCCGTCGTCGTGGCGGTGCTGGTAAACGAGGCCGGCGATGTTCAGGCGGTCGTCGAGGATTTTGGCAGCGAACAGGCCGTCATCCGGATGCTTGCGGATTTCGAGGTGCCGCAGGAAAAGACGATCCAGGTCTGGACGCTTCCGTCGCGGGAAACGGGGCCGGTTTCGCTGGGTCTGATCAACGGGATCCGGTCGGCGCAGCTTGCAGGCCCGGCTTTGCCGGCGCCGCGCAGCGGTCAGCTCTACGAGATCACGCTCGAACAGGCGGGGGGCTCTCCGACAGGACGGCCGACCGGCCCCATCCTCGCCAAGGGCCTCGCCAAGCTGGCGCGGTAGGCGCGGAGACATCATCGCGAGGCTGGGACGATCGCCGTCCGGCCTCAACCATCTCTTAAGCAAGTTCTGCGATTCTGCCTGCCAGTTCGGATCGATCTCGATCCCGTAAAGCGTGGCAGGCGTCGAAGGCATGTGGACCAAGCATCATAAGAAGAGAAGATTCGGTCGTCTGGTTCTGCCCGCCATCACGGTCGCCTTCGTTTCCTATTTCGGTTACCATTGCATCCACGGCGATCTCGGGCTGATCGCCACGGAGAAATTCGAGCAGCAGCGCGCCGATCGCGAAAAG
Source organism: Hyphomicrobiales bacterium (assembly GCA_900469345.1). Classification (GTDB taxonomy): domain Bacteria; phylum Pseudomonadota; class Alphaproteobacteria; order Rhizobiales; family Rhizobiaceae; genus Neorhizobium. The sequence goes on from UBWZ01000012.1 coordinate 216,796, forward strand.
GACCTGGCGAAGCTGACCGAGAGGCGCCAGCAGCTGGAACGGCAGGTCAGCCTGATGAGCGACGGCACGCTTGAAAAAGACATGCTCGACGAGATCGCGCGCTACCAGCTGAACGTCTCGCGCCCCGACGAAATCGTCATCTTTAACAACTACTTCTAAATTAACCAGAAACCGGTTAATTTCACATTTGATCAACCTTTTCAGTAGGTTGACTAACATGTGAGCCATGCAAATATGGCATTGCTGGGGCCGCTGTTCTTCCCTATGGTACGCGGCGAAACCGGAGTGGGTTCTGTCGACGTATCGGTCTGGCACAACACCGCTCTAAACGTGCAGCACATAGGGAGGGATCAATGGCGCTACCAAATCTCGCGTCTGCATCCGGCCGCAAGACCGCGGCAAAGTCTGCTAACAAGACATCTTTCAAGTCCGGTGGAGAGTTCACCGGCCGCAACTCGCTGGACTTCAGCAAGGACGAAGATCTGCATGCCTATCGCGAGATGCTGCTGATCCGTCGCTTCGAGGAAAAGGCCGGCCAGCTTTACGGCATGGGCTTCATTGGCGGCTTCTGTCACCTCTACATCGGCCAGGAAGCGGTCGTTGTCGGCATGCAGATGGCGCAGAAGGACGGCGATCAGGTCATCACCGCCTACCGCGACCACGGGCACATGCTGGCAACCGGCATGAGCGCGCGTGGCGTCATGGCGGAACTGACAGGACGCCGGGGCGGCTATTCCAAGGGGAAGGGCGGCTCCATGCACATGTTCTCCAAGGAAAAGCATTTCTACGGCGGCCACGGCATCGTTGGTGCCCAGGTGTCGCTCGGAACCGGTCTGGCCTTTGCCAACCGCTACCGCGGCAATGACAGCGTTTCGGTCGCCTATTTCGGCGACGGCGCTGCCAACCAGGGTCAGGTCTACGAGAGCTTCAACATGGCTGCTCTCTGGAAGCTCCCGATCGTCTACATCGTCGAGAACAACCGCTACGCCATGGGCACGTCGACGTCGCGCGCCACGGCCCAGTCCAACTACTCGCTGCGCGGCTCCGGCTTCGGTATTCCCGGCATCCAGGTGGATGGCATGGACGTGCGCGCCGTCAAGGCTGCCGGCGACGAGGCCATGGAACACTGCCGCAGCGGCAACGGCCCGATCATCCTCGAAATGCTGACCTACCGCTACCGCGGCCACTCCATGTCCGACCCGGCCAAGTACCGGTCCAAGGACGAAGTGCAGAAGATGCGTTCCGAGCACGATCCGATCGAACAGGTGCGCAAGCGCCTGCTCGACAAGGGCTGGTCCAACGAGGACGAGCTGAAGGGGATCGACAAGGACATCCGCGACATCGTCTCGGACAGCGCCGACTTCGCCCAGGCCGATCCGGAGCCGGATGCATCCGAGCTCTACACCGACATCCTGCTCTGATCGCGGGGAGGAAACAGAAATGCCAATCGATATCCTGATGCCGGCGCTTTCTCCGACCATGGAGGAAGGCACGCTTTCCAAATGGCTCAAGCAGGAAGGGGACAAGGTCTCCTCCGGCGACGTGATCGCAGAGATTGAAACCGACAAGGCGACCATGGAAGTGGAAGCCGTGGACGAAGGCGTAATCGGCAAGCTGCTGGTTGCGGCCGGAACCGAAAACGTCAAGGTCAACACCAAGATCGCCGTGCTTCTCGCCGATGGCGAAAGCGCCGACTCGATTTCCGCGGACGCTCCGGCCGAGACACCGGCCGCGCCGAAGGCCGATGCCGATACGCCGGCAGCAGCCAGCAACGACGCCGGCGGCAAGGCCCGCGAATCGTCCAGCGAGCCGACCGCCCAGGCCGACAGCAAGGTCCCGGCCCAGCCGAAGGTGGAGGCTCTTGCCGATCCGGACATTCCGGCTGGCACCGAGATGGTGATGACCACCGTGCGCGAAGCGTTGCGCGACGCCATGGCCGAAGAAATGCGCCGCGACGAAAACGTTTTCGTCATGGGCGAGGAAGTGGCCGAATACCAGGGTGCCTACAAGATCACCCAGGGGCTCCTGCAGGAGTTCGGCGATCGTCGCGTCGTCGATACGCCGATCACCGAACACGGCTTTGCCGGCGTCGGCGTCGGTGCAGCGATGGCCGGCCTTCGCCCGATCGTCGAGTTCATGACCTTCAACTTCGCCATGCAGGCGATCGACCAGATCATCAACTCGGCCGCCAAGACGCTCTACATGTCCGGCGGCCAGATGGGCGCTCCGATCGTGTTCCGTGGACCGAACGGCGCAGCAGCCCGCGTCGGTGCCCAGCACAGCCAGGACTTTTCCGCCTGGTACAGCCAGATCCCTGGCCTCAAGGTCGTCATGCCCTACACGGCAGCCGACGCCAAGGGCCTGCTCAAGGCCGCGATCCGCGATCCGAACCCGGTCGTCTTCCTGGAAAACGAGATCCTCTACGGCCAGTCCTTCGAAGTTCCGAAGCTGGATGATTTCGTCCTGCCGATCGGCAAGGCGCGCATCCACAAGACCGGCAAGGACGCCACCATCGTCTCCTTCGGCATCGGCATGACCTATGCGGTCAAGGCCGTCGCCGAGCTCGAAAAGGAAGGCATCGACGTCGAGCTTATCGATCTTCGGACCATCCGCCCGATGGACCTTCCGACGGTCATCGAATCGGTCAAGAAGACCGGTCGCCTCGTCACCGTGGAAGAAGGCTATCCGCAGAACTCGGTCGGCACCGAAATCGCCACCCGCGTCATGCAGCAGGCCTTCGACTATCTGGACGCGCCGGTGCTGACGATCGCTGGCAAGGACGTGCCCATGCCTTACGCGGCCAACCTTGAAAAGCTGGCGCTGCCGAATGTCGGTGAAGTCGTCCAGGCGGTGAAGACCGTCTGCTACAAGTAAGGGGAGGGTGCTCCGATGCCTATCAACATCACCATGCCTGCCCTGTCGCCGACCATGGAAGAGGGCAACCTCTCGAAGTGGCTGGTCAAGGAAGGCGATACGGTCAAGTCCGGCGACGTGATCGCCGAGATCGAGACCGACAAGGCGACCATGGAAGTGGAAGCCGTCGATGAGGGCGTTGTCGCCAAGCTCGTCGTTCCGGCCGGCACGGAAGCGGTCAAGGTCAATGCCCTGATCGCCATCCTCGCCGCCGACGGCGAAGATGTCGCAGCCGCCGCTGCCGGCGGCACGCCGGCGCCCAAGGCCGAGGCAAAGGCTGAAACCGCTCCGCCGGCACAGGCTGCCGAAGCGCCGAAGGCTGAGGCTCCGGCTCCGAAGGTTGAAGTACCGATCGCCGACAAGCCGCCGGCGGCGTCGACGCCCGCACCGGTTGCCGATGGCAAGCGCGTCTTCTCGTCGCCGCTCGCCCGCCGGCTGGCAAAGGAAGCCGGTCTTGACCTGTCCGCCGTGTCCGGCTCGGGCCCGCATGGCCGCGTCGTCAAGGCCGATGTCGAAAAGGCCGTCGCATCCGGAACCGGCAAGGCACAGCCTGCCGCGGCTCCGCAGGCTGCCCCGTCGGCCACTCCAGCGGCAGCCAAGGGAGCTTCCGACGACAGCGTCCTCAAGCTGTTTGCCGAAGGCTCCTACGAACTCCTGCCACACGACGGCATGCGCAAGACGATTGCCTCGCGCCTGACCGAGTCGAGCCAGACTGTCCCGTCCTACTTCGTGACGATGGACTGCGAGATCGACGCACTTCTGAAACTGCGCGGCGAGATCAATGCCTCGGCTCCGGTGAAGAAGACCGAGAAGGGCGAGGTTCCGGCCTTCAAGCTGTCGGTCAACGACTTCATCATCAAGGCGATGGCGCTGGCTCTGCGCGATGTGCCGATGGCGAACGCGTCCTGGACCTCGACGGCCCGCGTGCTGCACAAGAATGCCGATGTCGGCGTTGCGGTCTCGATCCCCGACGGGCTGATCACGCCGATCATCCGCAAAGCCGAGACCAAGACGCTGTCGGCCATCTCCAACGAGGTCAAGGATCTCGCCAAGCGCGCCCGCGACAAGAAGCTGAAGCCGGAAGAATACCAGGGCGGCACGACCTCCGTGTCGAACCTCGGCATGTTCGGCGTCTCCAACTTCACCTCGATCGTCAACCTGCCGCAGGCCTCGATCGTCTCGATCGGCGCAGGCGTCGAAAAGCCGGTCGTCCGGGCCGGCAAGATCGAAGTGGGCACGGTCTTGACCGCGACCTTCGCCTTCGACCATCGCGTCATCGACGGTGCGCTCGGTGCGGAACTTGCGTCCGCCTTCAAGCGCTACATCGAGAACCCGATGGCCATGCTGGTCTAGCATCCTTCGCTCCCCGGCAAGGGGAGCGAAACCCTCTGCTCTTGCCACTCTCCGGATAGTGACTTTCTGCGCCAGCCTCACCATATTGGGGCGAGGCAGTCACGCTCTTGAAGGAGATGCCAGGTGGCAGATGAAACCAGTGACATGATCATGCCCATGCTGCGCGAATTGCGCGGCGAAATGCGAGAGATGCGCGGCGATATCCAGGGTGTGAAGCAGCAGCTGGATAAACTCGAAAGTGGTCAGAAGACCATTCGCCAGGCCCTGACAGCGGATACCATGATGTCGAAGTTCGTCACCGGCGATTTCGAGGAGCGGATCTTCGAGCTGGAGCGCAAGGTCGAGGCGCTGACCAGGGCCAAATAGGAACGGCACGTCGGCATTGCTGCGTGCGTAATGGCAGGGAATGACTTAGCCGATGGGCAACATGAAAACCGTCCTCTGCTTCGGCGACAGCCTCACCTGGGGGTATGACGCCGATGGTCCCGGCCGGCACGCCTACGAGGATCGCTGGCCGAGCGTGCTCGAGGCATCGCTTGGCCCGCAGGTCCAGGTGATCGCCGAAGGACTGAACGGCCGCACGACCGGCTTTGACGATCATCTTGCCGATTGCGACCGCAACGGCGTGAAAAACCTGCCGACGGTTCTGCACACCCATATGCCGATCGATCTCGTGGTGCTGATGCTCGGCACCAACGACATGAAGCCGATGATCGCGGGAACGGCCCACGCGGCCCGGTCCGGCATGCAGCGTTTGATCGGCCTGATTCGCCACCATGAATATTCGTTCGACTACGACGCGCCGGATGTGCTGATCGTCTCTCCGCCGCCGCTCAGCCAGACGGCCGACCCGGTGTTCTCCGCCATGTTTAGGGGCGGCATCGAAGAGTCGCGCATGCTGGCGTCTCTCTACCGGGACCTGGCCGACGATCTGGGCTGCGGCTTTTTCGACGCAGGGTCCGTTGCCGAAACCACCGCCATCGACGGTGTGCATCTGACGGCCGAAAGCACCCGCGCTGTCGGCCGCGGCCTGGAGCCGATCGTCCGTGTGATGCTCGGCCTGTGACGGGCGGCCGTTGTTGACCGGGATCAAGGAGGACTGAACAGGGCAGGCTAGCATCGTCCCTCCACCAATGGAGGACAGGACATGTCGAGCACCCCGCACCACCTCGCCGAGGAGTTTCCGGAATATGCCGCCCAGATGCGCAGGCTGCGCGAAAAGGACGGCCACTTCCATCGGATCTGTGGCGAGTATGAAGATGTGAACCATCAGGTTCACAAGGCAGAAGTGGACATCGAGCCCTGCGACGACCAGAACATGGTCGCGCTTCGCAAGCGGCGGATGGTCCTGAAGGACGAGATATTTGGGATGCTGACGCGGGCGGAGCCGCTGGCCGATACGATCGGCTGACCGGACCGCCGCTTCGCTCCCGCAGAAAAGGCAGGCCTTTGGGTCGCCAACGGAACAAGGAGTGAAGCGCCCATGGCCAATGCTTACGACGTCATCATCATCGGTTCGGGACCGGGCGGCTATGTTGCCGCTATTCGCGCAGCGCAGCTCGGCCTGAAGGTCGCCTGCGTCGAACGGGAGCATCTTGCGGGTATCTGCTCCAACTGGGGCTGCATCCCGACCAAGGCGCTGCTGCGCACCGCCGACGTGATGCACACCGCGAGCCATGCGAAGGATTACGGCCTGACCTTGGAAGGGACGATCAAGCCGGACGTCAAGGCGATCGTTGCCCGCTCGCGCGGCATTGCCAATCGCATGAACAGCGGTGTCGGCTTCCTGTTCAAGAAGAACAAGGTCGATATCATCTGGGGTGAAGCCAAGATCACCAAGCCGGGCGAGATCGTCGTTGGCAAGATCACCAAGGAAATCGTCCAGCCGCAGGGACCGGTTCCCAAGAACACGCTGGGCGAGGGCACCTATACGGCCAAGCACATCATTGTCGCGACCGGTGCACGTCCTCGCGCGCTTCCGGGTATTGAGCCGGATGGCAAGCTGATCTGGACCTATTTCGAAGCCATGAAGCCCGAGGAAATGCCGAAGTCGCTGCTTGTCATGGGATCAGGCGCGATCGGCATCGAGTTCGCCAGCTTCTATCGGACCATGGGCGTCGACGTCACGGTCGTCGAGATCATGAGCCAGGTCATGCCGGTCGAAGATACCGAGATTTCGGCCTTCGCCAAGAAGCAGTTCGACAAGCAGGGCATTAAGATCCATCTCGAGACCAAGGTCACCAAGGTCGAGAAGGGTTCCAGTTCCGTGACCGCCACCATCGAGAAGAAGGATGGCACGACCGAGCAGATCACCGCCGACCGGATGATCTCGGCGGTGGGCGTCGTCGCCAACCTCGAAGGCATCGGTCTCGAAGCGATCGGCGTCAAGACGGATCGCGGTTTCATCGTCACCGATGGCTACGGCAAGACCAATGTGGCTGGCGTCTATGCGATCGGCGACGTGGCCGGACCGCCCTTGCTTGCCCACAAGGCCGAGCATGAGGGCGTTATCTGCGTCGAGAAGATTGCCGGCCTGCCGAACGTCCACCCGATGGACAAGGCGAAAATCCCCGGCTGCACCTACTGCAACCCGCAGGTGGCCTCGGTCGGCATGACGGAAGCAAAGGCGAAGGCCGAGGGCCGCGATATCCGCGTCGGCCGCTTCTCGTTTGCCGCCAACGGCAAGGCCGTGGCGCTCGGCGAAGACCAGGGCATGGTCAAGACCATCTTCGACAAGAAGACCGGCGAACTGATCGGCGCCCATATGGTCGGCGCGGAAGTTACCGAGCTGATCCAGGGCTTTGTTGTCGCCATGAACCTGGAGACGACCGAGGAAGACCTGATGCACACCATCTTCCCGCATCCGACCATTTCGGAAACGATGAAGGAAAGCGTGCTCGATGCCTATGGTCGCGTACTGAACGCCTAAGCGGACAGGGCTTGCAATATTGCGTATTGGCGGGCGACCGCCCATATCTTTAGAAGGTCGAGACGAGAACGGGGGATGTCATGGGCGTGGGCTGGTTAGGAGCGATCATCATAGGCGGTCTGGCGGGTTGGCTCGCCGGCATCCTTATGGATCTGCGCTTCGGCGTCTTCATGAACATCGTGATCGGCATCGTCGGTGCCGTCCTTGCCAATGCCATCTTCGCCCGCGCCGGCATCTATGTCGCCAGCGGGTGGCTGGGTTACCTTGTGGCCGGTTTCATCGGCTCGTGTATTTTGCTATTCATCGCCAAACTCGTAAGGCGTTGACGGCGGGCGGCGGACTTCCGCGCTGGAAAGCAGGTTTTTCATGGTCACCATCCTCGACAGGACGACACTCCCCGAAGAGAAGCGTGTTAGGCACCCGGAAAAGGCACATCGCCCGGACCAGGAGGTCGTGCGCAAACCCGAATGGATCCGCGTTCGCGCCCCCGTTTCCAAGGGCTACATGGAAACCCGCTCCATCGTGAAGGAGCACAATCTGGTAACGGTCTGCGAGGAAGCGGGCTGCCCCAATATCGGCGAGTGCTGGGACAAGAAGCACGCGACCTTCATGATCATGGGTGAGATCTGCACCCGCGCCTGCGCCTTCTGCAACGTGGCGACCGGCAAGCCGAACGCTCTCGACGCGCTGGAACCGGAAAACGTCGCCAAGGCCGTAAAGCAGATGGGCCTCGAGCACGTGGTGATCACCTCGGTCGACCGCGACGACCTCGACGATGGCGGTGCCGAGCATTTCGAGAAGGTCATCTGGGCCATCCGTGCCGCGTCGCCCAACACCACGATCGAGATCCTGACGCCCGACTTCCTGAAGAAGCCCGGCGCGCTCGAGCGCGTCGTTGCGGCAAAGCCCGACGTCTTCAACCACAACATGGAAACCGTCCCCGGCAATTACCTGACGGTGCGCCCGGGTGCCCGTTACTTCCACTCGATCCGGCTTCTGCAGCGGGTCAAGGAACTGGATCCGACCATGTTCACCAAGTCCGGCATCATGGTTGGCCTTGGCGAGGAGCGGAACGAGGTCCTGCAATTGATGGACGATCTGCGGACCGCCGATGTCGATTTCCTGACCATCGGCCAGTATCTTCAGCCGACCAAGAAGCACCACAAGGTAGAGAGCTTCGTCACCCCCGAGGAGTTCAAGTCCTACGAGACCGTTGCCTATACGAAGGGTTTCCTGATGGTCTCGTCGAGCCCGCTGACCCGTTCGTCGCACCATGCGGGTGACGATTTCGCCCGGCTGCGCGCGGCGCGGGAACGCAAGTATCTTGTCGCAGCCGAATAGCGCACAGGTGGTCGGGGGTTATTCGGCGGCCTGCAGCTTGGGCGTCTTTTCCTGGCCGTGACGCCGTTCACGCAGGACGAAGCGGTGGCCGCGGGTCTCGGCCTTCGCCATCTCGACGAGGTAGACGAGCACGGGAAGCTGGTTCATATCGGCGAGCTGCCGCGCAGATTCCAGCAGCTTTATCATCTGAGAAAAGTCGTCCATGGCAGGCGCGTCCAGGTTATGCTTCGCAATGTTGCGGTGCATCATATGCCTGATCTTCGCCAGCCGCCATGATAACTCTGCTACCCAAGCATTAAATCTTGTTAATCTGCCCGTGCCGTAATGCGTCAGGCCGCGTCTTGAAACGGCCGAGGCAGCGACTTTGGACGCTGCGCTGTCGCACTCTCTTGATCTTGTCGCCGAGGACCCTTAAGTGCCGGATCATGCCTAAGTTCGAGAACCACCGCCCCGTCAAGCACAGCGCAGACCATATGTACGCGCTGGTTGCCGATATCGAATCCTATCCGCAGTTCCTGCCGCTCTGCGATGCGCTCGCCATACGGTCGCGCAAGGAGCGCGATGGCAAGGAACTGCTGATCGCCGACATGAGTGTCGGTTACAAGGCCATACGGGAAACCTTCACCACCCAGGTGCTGCTCAATCCGTCCGAACAGGCGATCGATGTGAAGTACGTCGAGGGTCCGTTCAAATATCTCGACAACACCTGGCGGTTCGAGCCGACGGCGACAGGCTGCATCGTCCACTTCCGCATCGACTATGAATTCAAGAGCATGATCCTCGGTGCCCTGATGGGCTCGATGTTCGACCGTGCTTTCCGCATGTTTGCCGAGGCATTCGAGGCGAGGGCGGACAAGATCTACGCAAACGCCTAGACCTTAAGCGCCGGCAACCTCGTCCAGCATGGCGAGCGCTGTCCTGATGGTCGCGAGCCGCACCTCGCTGCGGCCGATGTCGCCGTAGCGCATCTCCCGGTGCAGCACAGGTCCGCCGCGCCGGCGCGCGGCCAGATGCACCAGCCCCACCGGCTTTTCGGCAGAACCGCCGCCCGGGCCGGCGACGCCAGTTACCGCCACCGAACAGACCGCCTGCGAACGCAGGAGTGCACCGTCCACCATCTCCAGCGCCGTCTCCCTGGACACTGCCCCGAAGCTGGCGAGGGTTCCATCGGTCACGCCCAGCATGTCCATCTTCGCCTGGTTCGAGTAGGTCACGAAGCCCCGGTCGACGACCGCAGATGATCCGGCGACTTCGGTCAGCGCCCCGGCGATCAGCCCTCCGGTGCACGATTCCGCTGTGGACACAGTCCAGCCCCGGGGCGCAAAGCGCGCGATAATGTGGCGGGCCTGCGCCTCGATGTCGTCCGGAAACAAAGTCACCTGGTCTCTCCGCGATAGACGACCGTGGCCGTGGCGATGGCCGCGATGCCCTCGCGTCGGCCGACGAAGCCGATCGTCTCGTTGGTGGTCGCCTTGACCGAGCAGCGATCGAGCGAAATGCCCAGGATGTCCGCAAGCGTTGCCCGCATCGTCTCCCGGTGCGGCGAGATCTTCGGCGCCTCGGCGATCAGCGAAATGTCGGCGTTCATGATCGTTCCGCCCTTTTCGCGGACGATTTCTGCCGCATGTGCCAGGAAGATCCTGGACGGCGCACCGCGCCACTGCATGTCGGACGGCGGAAAATGGTCGCCGATATCGCCGGCGCCGCAGGTGGCGAGCAGGGCATCCGTCAACGCATGCAGAGCGACGTCCGCATCGGAATGGCCGCTGAGCTTCTGGTCGTGGGGAATGAAGACGCCACAGAGCGTCACGCCGTCTCCGTCCACCAGCTGGTGGACGTCGTAGCCGTTGCCGGTACGCACGTCCGGCAGCAGGGGGTCGGCAGATCTGGAGAGCTTTTCGTCGGCCATGGCGATGTCCCGTTGGACGGTCAGTTTGATGTTGTCGACGGAGCCTTCGACAAGATGCACCTGAATGCCGGCCCATTCCGCAATCGAGGCGTCGTCGGTAAAGTCCTCGCGCCGAAGGGCCGCGGCCTTGTCGTGCGCGAGGCGAATGGCAGACAGCAGAAAGCTCTGCGGCGTCTGCGCGGCAAACAGCCCGGCGCGCGGCACGGTCTCGTGCACGAACCCGTCCGAGCCGCCGCGTTTGAGGGTGTCGGTCACCGGCATGGCGGGCAGCAGTCCGTCATGTCCCTGATCGAACCCCAAGACGATGCGGTCGAGGAGCGCGTGATCCGCAAAGGGACGCGCCGCGTCGTGGATCATCACGTGCGTCGCCTCGGTCGAGGCCATCGCCGCCAGCCCCTGATGCACCGATTTCTGCCGGGTTTCGCCACCGAACGTGGTGATCACGTCGGATGCGCCGTCCATGTCCCGCACGGCGCTCGCATACAGCGCCTCGTCCTGCGGATGGATGACGACCACCACGGGACCCCGCTTGGGCCAGCGCAGGAACGTCTCCAGCGTGTGACGGATCACCGGCTTGCCGCCGATCAGACGGTATTGCTTCGGCCCGTCGCCCGGCGCCCCCGCCCGTTCGCCTCGACCAGCAGCGACGATCACGATACCGATCGTCATCGCACCGTTCGTCAGGGCGCGACCTGTCATGGCTCTGTCGCCCATGGCCTTTACCTGTCCGTCATTGAAAGGGTTGACAGCCGCAGGACTATAGAATGAAACGCCGCTTTTCCAGCAGTGCGCTTAAAAATATCGCAAGGCGGAATAGAGCTTGGCAAACGCGTCCGGCCTGAATAAAAATAGTGCAACAAGCCCGCATGCCCGAAAGATCATCATTTGCTTCCAAAAGATCTCGCCACTCCGTTTAAGATCGGGTCTGTCACCGTGCGCAACAGAGTCCTGCTTGCGCCGATGTCCGGCGTGACGGATCTTCCCTTCCGGTCGCTCGCCTGGCGGTTTGGTGCCGGACTGGTGGTGACCGAGATGGTGGCGAGCCGCGAACTCGTGATGAACCGGGGCGAGTCCTGGGCCCGGCTGAAAAGCACCGGCATCGATCCGCATGTGGTGCAGCTGGCCGGCCGGGAGGCGCACTGGATGGCCGAGGCCGCCCGGATCGCCGCCGACAACGGTGCCGACATCGTCGACATCAACATGGGCTGCCCCGCCAAGAAAGTGATCGGCGGCTATTCCGGCTCCGCCTTGATGCGCGACCCCGATCACGCGCTGTCGCTGATCGAGGCGACGGTCAAGGCCGTCAAGGTACCGGTGACGCTGAAGATGCGGCTTGGCTGGGACGACCAGTCGATCAATGCGCCGCAGATTGCCAGGCGTGCCGAGGAGGCCGGCATCGCGCTGGTGACGATCCATGGCCGCACCCGGATGCAGTTCTATGAAGGGAAGGCCGACTGGGACGCCATCCGCGGCGTGCGCGACGCAATCTCCATCCCGCTGGTTGCCAATGGCGATGTCCGTTCGCCGCAGGATGCCGCTGAAATCATGCGGCGATCCGGCGCCGATGCGGTCATGGTCGGCCGCGGTGCGCAAGGGCGGCCGTGGCACGTCGGCTGGCTGGCCGGCCATGCGGCGCCGCACGATGCCGAGATCGCCGGTCTCGTCGCCGAACACTACGAGGCCATGCTGGAACTTTACGGCGTGGAATCGGGCCTGCGGCATGCGCGCAAGCATCTCGGCTGGTATCTGGAACGCTTTGCGCCGGATCTGCCGGGCGACCGGAAGGCGACAATCATGACATGCAGGGAGCCCAGGGAGGTTCTGGCGCTGATGGCGGAGGCCCTTGTCGCCGGCCCCGGTCGCGACATGCGCAAGGAGGCGGCATGACCAAGACACCCATCCCGGACGTGCCGCAGGCCCAGGCGCTTGCCATGGCGGTCCTCAATTCGGTCCAGAATCCCGTCATCCTCGTGGATGCGTCGGGATTGGTGGCGTTTGCCAACTGGGAGGCGGAAGCCTTCTTCGGCTCGAGCGCCGCCCATCTCGCCAAGAACACGATCTCGACCTTCATCCCGTTCGGAAGCCCGCTCCTGGCGCTGATCGACCAGGTGCGCGAGCGCAAGGCGCCGGTCAACGAGTACCGCGTCGACCTGTCGTCGCCGAGGCTCGGCCAGGAAAAGCTCGTCGACCTTTACGTCGCCCCGGTGGTCAGCGAACCGGGCTCCGTGGTGGTAGTCTTCCAGGAACGCTCGATGGCCGACAAGATCGACCGCCAGCTCACCCACCGGGCCGCTGCGCGCTCGGTGACGGGCCTCGCCTCCATGCTGGCCCACGAGATCAAGAACCCGCTGTCGGGCATTCGCGGCGCAGCCCAGCTGCTCGAGACCTCGGTGCCGGATGACGACCGGGCCTTGACCCGGCTGATCTGCGACGAGACCGACCGGATCGTCTCGCTGGTCGACCGCATGGAGGTGTTTTCGGACGAGCGCCCGGTGGACCGCTCGCCGCTCAACATCCATTCCGTCCTCGATCACGTCAAGGCGATCGCCAAGGCAGGCTTTGCCCGCCACATCAAGATCTCGGAAATGTACGACCCCTCGCTGCCGCCGGTCTATGCCAACCGCGACCAGCTGGTGCAGGTCTTCCTCAATCTCGTCAAGAATGCCGCCGAGGCGGTGTCGGACCAGGCCGACGCCGAGATCATGCTGACCACCGCCTACCGGCCCGGCATCCGCCTGTCGGTCGCCGGGACGCGCGAAAAGATCTCGCTGCCGCTGGAGTTCTGCGTCATCGATAACGGGCCGGGGGTTCCGCTCGATCTCCTGCCGCACCTGTTTGATCCCTTCATCACCACCAAGACCAACGGGTCCGGCCTCGGTCTGGCGCTCGTCGCCAAGATCATCGGCGGCCATGGCGGCATCGTCGAATGCGACAGCCAGACGCGCCGCACCACGTTCCGGGTTCTCATGCCCATGCACAAGGGAGAGCCCGGCGACGGCCGTGCCGACCACTTCACAGGAAGCCTTAAATGACTGCCACGATCCTTGTCGCCGACGATGACGCGGCCATCCGCACCGTCCTGAACCAAGCCCTGACGAGAGCCGGCTACGATGTGCGCATCACCTCCAATGCGGCCACGCTCTGGCGCTGGATCTCCGCAGGCGAGGGCGATCTCGTCGTCACCGACGTCATCATGCCGGACGAGAACGCCTTCGATCTCCTGCCGCGCATAAAAAAGGCGCGCCCCGATCTGCCGGTGCTGGTGATGAGCGCCCAGAACACCTTCATGACCGCGATCAAGGCGTCGGAAAAAGGCGCCTACGACTACCTCCCCAAGCCCTTCGACCTGACCGAGCTGATCGCCATCATCGGCCGGGCGCTCGCCGAGCCGAAGCGAAAGCCGGCCCGGCTGGACGACGACATGCAGGACGGCATGCCGCTTGTGGGTCGCTCGGCGGCGATGCAGGAAATCTACCGGGTTCTCGCCCGCCTGATGCAGACCGACCTGACGCTGATGATCACGGGCGAATCGGGCACCGGCAAGGAGCTTGTGGCCAAGGCGCTGCATGACTACGGCAAGCGCCGCAACGGCCCCTTCGTCGCCATCAACATGGCCGCGATACCGCGGGACCTGATCGAATCGGAACTGTTCGGCCACGAGAAGGGCGCCTTTACCGGCGCCCAGAGCCGCTCCACCGGGCGCTTCGAGCAGGCCGAAGGCGGCACGCTGTTCCTCGACGAGATCGGTGACATGCCGATGGACGCCCAGACCCGGCTTTTGCGCGTTCTGCAGCAGGGCGAGTACACGACGGTGGGCGGCCGCACACCGATCCGCACCGACGTGCGCATCGTCGCGGCCACGAACAAGGACCTCAAGCAGCTGATCAACCAGGGTCTTTTCCGCGAAGACCTTTACTATCGCCTGAATGTCGTGCCGCTGCGGCTGCCGCCGCTCCGCGACCGTGCCGAGGACATCCCGGATCTCGTCCGCCACTTCATGCAGATGGCCGAAAAGGAAGGTCTCGACGCCAAGCGTTTCGACAGCGAAGCGCTGGACGGCATGAAATCCTATGCCTGGCCGGGCAATGTCCGCGAACTGGAAAACCTGGTCCGCCGCCTCATGGCGCTCTACCCGCAGGACGTCATCACCCGCGAGATCATCGAATCGGAACTCCGGTCGGATGTCCCCGACAGCCCCATCGACAAGATGGGCGCCCGCTCCGGCGCGCTGACCATTTCGCAGGCCGTGGAAGAAAACATGCGGACCTATTTTGCAGGCTTCGGCGACAATCTGCCGCCGCCCGGCCTTTACGATCGGGTGCTGACCGAAATGGAATATCCCCTGATCCTGGCGGCGCTGACGGCCACGCGCGGCAACCAGATCAAGGCGGCGGATCTCCTCGGTCTCAACCGCAATACGCTGCGCAAGAAGATCCGCGAACTCGGCGTTTCCGTCTATCGCAGCTCCCGCGGCGTCTGAGGCGCTTCGCTTCGCTTGACACCCGCCTTCCTCCGTTGCATTTTCGCCACAATGCGTTGCTTAGAAGTCACGCAGGGTTTTGGTGCTGACGCGCGGTGACGGTCGCGGGCGCAGCCGAGACGATGCAATCAAGACGGACTGCTTTCCTGCTGTCCCGGTATCGACCGGGCCGGGGGCGCGTGAGGGTTCGGGGACCGGAGCAAATCGATGGCGCACGACGTGGCCATGCCCATGGCGAACGAAGCGGCAGTGCCGGTTCAGGATCGGCGCGCGTCCTTTGCGCTGCCGGGACTGCTGTTGGCCTGCGGCGCGCTGGTCTGTGCGACGTTGACGCTGTTCGTCCTGCTGGGGCTGACGCCCGTTGCCCCGACCACCAATGTCGTCATTGCCTCGGCGGTCATCAACTCGCTCTATATCCTCGGGCTGATGTACCTGATCGGCCGCGAAGTCGCGCGTCTTGTCAGGGCGCGCAACAGGGGGCGCGCCGCGGCACGGCTGCATGTCCGCATCGTCGTCCTGTTTTCGATCGTCGCGATCACGCCGGCTGTCCTGGTCGCGATCTTT
The DNA here is from genome assembly GCA_900469345.1 of Hyphomicrobiales bacterium. Lineage (GTDB taxonomy): Bacteria > Pseudomonadota > Alphaproteobacteria > Rhizobiales > Rhizobiaceae > Neorhizobium. Next base: position 232,285 of record UBWZ01000012.1, read on the forward strand.
GCGAGCCTCACGCTCAATGTCGGCCTCGACCGCTGGTTCTCGCTGCGCACGCAGTCGATCGTCCAGTCGTCGCAGGATGTGGCGCGCGCCTACATGATGGAGAATGCCAGCTATCTCCAGGGCCAGACCGTTTCGATGTCGAACGACCTCGAGCGCAACCGCGCCATGTTCTACCTGGACCGCACCGGCTTCGTCGAACTGATGACCCGCCAGGCGAGGGGCCGCGGCATGCTCGGCGCCTTTCTCGTCCAGGAGGATGGCGACGCCATAGCGCAGGCCGACATCAAGACCGAAAAGCCCCTGCCTGCGATCCCCCAGGACGCGCTGAAAAGTGCCGCCGGCGGTCAGCCGACGCTGATCCCGCCCGGCGTGACCAATCTCGTCGGCGCCGTCATCAAGATCGATACCATCCCGGGCACGTTTCTCTACACCATCCGGGCCGTTGACCCGAAGGTGATGAACGCCATGCGCCTGATGGAAGAGAACACGGCGGAATACAAGTCGATGGAGGCGGGGCGCATGTCGCTGCAGTTCGCCTTCGCTGTCCTTTATCTCGGCTTTGCCCTGATCGTCCTCCTGGCGGCCATCTGGGCGGCAATCGCGGTGGCAGACCGCATCGTGCGGCCGATCCGCCTGCTGATCAGCGCCGCCGACAGCGTGGCGACCGGCAATCTTGCCGTCGTCGTGCCGGTGCGCACCGCCGACGGTGACGTCGGCAGCCTGTCGCGCACCTTCAACAAGATGATCTCCGAGATCCGCAGCCAGCGGGACGAGATCTTGGAGGCCAAGGACGAGGTGGACGATCGCCGTCGCTTCATCGAGGCGGTTTTGTCGGGCGTCACGGCTGCCGTCATCGGCGTCGATGCCGACCGCCGGATCACCATCGCCAACCCCTCCGCCGAGGCTTTTCTCGGCATTTCGGCAGAAGAGCTGCTGGGGCAGACGCTCCTCGATGTGGTGCCGGAAATTGACCACGTGCTGACCGAGGCGACGTCCCGGTCCCGCAACGATTTCCGCAAGCAGGTCAACCTGATGCGCGGCGGCAAGGAACGCACGCTGTCTGTCCAGGTGACGCGCGAGGAGCAGCGCTCCGCCAAGGATTCCTACGTCATCACGCTCGACGACATCACCGACCTCGTGATCGCCCAGCGTTCGACGGCCTGGGCCGACGTCGCTCGCCGCATCGCCCACGAGATCAAGAACCCGCTGACGCCGATCCAGCTTTCGGCCGAGCGGCTGAAGCGCCGCTACGGCAAGCAGATCGACGAGAGCGACCGTGCTGTCTTTGACCAGTGCACCGATACCATCGTCCGGCAGGTCGGCGATATCGGCCGGATGGTCGACGAGTTCTCGTCGTTCGCGCGCATGCCCAAACCGTCGAAGGAGCCAACCGACCTGCGCGGCATCCTGCGCGACGCGATGTTCCTGCGCGAGATGGGAACCACCCATGTGGACTTCATCCGGGAGCTCGGCGACGAGCCACTGACCGGAATGTTCGACGCACGCATGCTCGGACAAGCGTTCGGCAACCTCATCAAGAACGCCGTCGAGGCGATCGAGGCGGTGCCGGGCGATCAGCAGCGCGACGGCCGCAAGGTTTGGGTCCGCTCCGATTTCGACCGTGCGCGGGATCTCTTCGTGGTCGACATCATCGACAATGGCAGTGGCCTGCCACAGGAGAACCGGCATCGGATCCTGGAGCCCTACATGACGATGCGCGACAAGGGCACCGGTCTCGGTCTCGCGATCGTCAAGAAGATTATCGAGGAACACGGGGGGCAGCTCGAACTGCATGATGCACCTCCGGACTTCGACCATGGCAACGGCGCCATGATCCGGGTGCTGCTGCCGCATATCGAGCGCGGTGCAGCGTCGCAAATGGGAAATGACAAGGAAGTGGCCTATGGCGTCTGATATTTTGGTCGTGGATGACGAGGCGGATATTCGCGACATCGTTTCGGGCATTCTGTCGGATGAAGGGCACGAGACCCGCACCGCCCATGACAGCGATAGCGCGCTGGCGGCCATTTCGGACCGCGTGCCGCGGCTGGTGTTTCTCGATATCTGGATGCAGGGCTCGCGCCTCGACGGTCTGGCGCTGCTGGACGAGATCAAGAGCCGCCACCCGGAGCTCCCGGTGGTGATGATTTCCGGCCACGGCAACGTCGAGACGGCCGTCTCCGCCATCAAGCGCGGCGCCTTCGATTTCATCGAGAAGCCGTTCAAGGCCGACCGCCTGATCCTGATCGCCGAGCGGGCGCTCGAAAACTCGAAGCTGAAGCGGGAAGTCACGGAGCTGAAGAAGCGCGCCGGCGACCCTGTCGAACTGGTCGGAACCTCCGTTGCCGTCTCGCAACTGCGCCAGACCATCGAAAAGGTCTCGCCGACCAACAGCCGCATCATGATCCTTGGACCATCCGGCTCGGGCAAGGAACTCGTGGCCCGCATGATCCACCGCAAGTCGAGCCGCGCCGGTGGACCGTTTGTGGCGCTGAACGCAGCGACGATCACGCCTGACCGCATGGAGGTCGCCCTGTTCGGCACCGAAGGCACGCCCGGCCAGGCCCGCAAGATCGGTGCGCTCGAAGAGGCCCATCGCGGCATCCTCTATCTCGACGAGATCGGCGAAATGCCGCGCGAGACCCAGAACAAGATCCTGCGCGTCCTGGTCGACCAGCAGTTCGAGCGGGTCGGTGGCTCCAAGCGAGTGAAGGTCGATGTTCGCATCATCTCGTCGACCGCCTACAATCTCGAAAGCCTGATCGCCGACGGCTCGTTCCGCGAAGATCTCTACCACCGGCTGGCCGTCGTTCCCGTCAAGGTCCCGGCGCTTGCCGAGCGCCGCGAGGACATCCCGTTTCTGGTCGACATGTTCATGCGCCAGGTCTCCGAACAGGCCGGCATCCGCCCCCGCAAGATCGGCGACGATGCCATGGCCGTGCTGCAGGCCAATGACTGGCCGGGCAACATCCGCCAGCTGCGCAACAATATCGAGCGACTGATGATTCTTGCCCGCACCGACGGACCGGACACGGCGATCTCGGCCGACATGCTGCCGACCGACCTCGGCGACATGCTGCCGAAGGTTTCGTCCAAGGGCGATGTCCACATCATGACGCTGCCGCTGCGTGAAGCCCGCGAGATGTTCGAACGCGATTACCTGGTGGCGCAGATCAACCGCTTCGGCGGAAACATCTCGCGCACGGCCGAATTTGTCGGCATGGAACGTTCCGCGCTGCACCGGAAGTTGAAGTCGCTGGGGGTCTGACGGCAGGACGCCGTCGCCCCATCTCTGCGATTCGCGCCGGGCGCGCGGCGCAGCAGGTTTTCCACATGTTTATGCTGTCCCGATCGGCCTCAACCGGAAGTCACCATGTCCAGAATTGCCTACGTAAACGGCCGCTACGTCGCCCATGCTGACGCGGCTGTCCATGTCGAAGACCGCGGGTTCCAGTTTGCGGACGGCGTCTATGAGGTGTGCGAAGTCCGACAGGGGCTGATCATCGACCTCACGCGACACATGGACCGCCTCGACCGTTCGCTTCGCGAACTGCGTATGACGGCGCCGATGGCGCGCACATCCCTGACGCTGGTGATCCGCGAGGTGCTGCGCCGCAACCGTGTTCGCAACGGTATCTTCTACCTGCAGGTGACCCGTGGCACGGCGCGCCGCGACCACTTTTTCCCGGCCGCCGGCACGACCCCGACCCTTGTGGTAACCGCGAAGAATACCGATCCTGCGGCCATGGCCCGGAAATATGCGAGCGGGATCAAGGTGATCACCGTGCCTGAAAACCGGTGGGACCGCGTCGACATCAAGACGGTCGGCCTTTTGCCCAACGTCCTCGCCAAGCAGCAGGCGAGGGAGGCCGGGGCGCAGGACGCCATCTACATCGACCGCAACGGCATCGTCATGGAAGGTGCATCGTCGAATGTCTGGATCGTCGCCGCCGACGGCACGCTCCTCACCCGGCCGGCCGAGCACGGCATTCTGCGCGGTGTGACGCGCACCACGCTCTTGGATGTCGTCGCGCGGCTGCGACTGTCTGTCGCCGAGCGCGAGTTCACCATGGACGATCTCCTGTCGGCGCGGGAAGTCTTCTTTACCTCGGCCACCGGTAGTTGCGTCCCGATCGTCGAGGTGGACGGCAAAACCATCGCCAACGGCCACCCTGGCAGCGCCTCTGCCGCGATCCGCGACGCCTTTTTGGACGTTGCGGAAAAGACGCCGATTTGGTAACCAGACTGTCGGGGGAAGGGATGCACGGGGGCGTATCCCGGCCGTCTCTTTATAACAATTTGCTCATGATCCCGGCTCTGGCCGGCAAAAGAAAGAAGCGGCGCTATGGCGGAACGTTCTCAGAACCTTCAGGATTTGTTTCTCAACACAGTTCGCAAACAGAAGATTTCCTTGACCATATTCCTCATCAACGGGGTCAAGCTGACGGGCGTGGTGACGTCTTTCGATAACTTCTGCGTACTGCTGCGGCGTGACGGACACTCTCAGCTGGTGTATAAGCACGCGATCTCGACGATCATGCCCGGTCAGCCGCTGCAGATGTTCGAGACCGAGGAAACGGCAGCCTAATCAGGACAATAAAAATTACCAATCGCGATACGTCGAATGAATCGCTCATCCCGGAAGCTGAAAAGCAACGGGATGACATGCGCGCAGCCGTCATTGTTCCTGTTCTCAAGCAGGTGCGGGCGCGTGGCGCCCAGGCGGAAGCGGCGGCGAGCCCAGGCCCGCAGCGCTCCAACGAAGCCCGTCTGGAAGAAGCCATCGGACTGGCCAGGGCGATCGATCTGGAGATCGTCTCCGGGCTGATCGTGCCCGTCAACCAGCCGAAACCGTCTACCCTGATCGGGTCGGGCAAGATCGAGGAGATCAAGGCGCTTCTCGACGAGAACGACGCCGGTCTGGTGATCGTCGATCATCCCTTGACGCCGGTCCAGCAGCGCAATCTCGAAAAGGAATGGGGCGCCAAGGTCATCGACCGGACGGGTCTCATTCTCGAGATCTTCGGCCGCCGCGCCTCCACCAAGGAAGGGACGCTGCAGGTCGATCTCGCGCATCTCAACTATCAGAAGGGCCGCCTGGTTCGCAGCTGGACCCACCTTGAACGGCAGCGCGGTGGCGCGGGATTCATGGGCGGTCCCGGTGAAACCCAGATCGAGGCCGACCGCCGGCAATTGCAGGACCGTATCATCAAGCTCGAGAAGGAGCTCGAGCAGGTGGTGCGGACGCGCCAGCTGCATCGCGCCAAGCGCCGCAAGGTGCCGCATCCGATCGTGGCCCTGGTCGGCTATACCAATGCCGGCAAATCGACCCTGTTCAACCGCATCACCGGCGCCGGCGTGCTGGCCGAAGACATGCTGTTTGCGACGCTCGATCCGACGCTGCGCCGCATGAAGCTGCCGCATGGCCGCACCGTCATCCTGTCCGATACCGTCGGCTTCATCTCGGATCTGCCGACCCACCTGGTCGCAGCCTTCCGGGCGACGCTGGAAGAAGTTCTCGAGGCAGACCTGATCCTCCACGTCCGCGATATGTCCGATCCCGACAATGCCGCCCAGTCGGGCGATGTCATCCGCATTCTGGATGATCTCGGCATCGGCGAAAAGGAACGGTCCGAGCGGCTGATCGAGGTCTGGAACAAGATCGATCTGCTCGGTCCCGAAGCGCATGAGGCGATCGCCGAGCGTGCGCAGGGCCGCGAGGACATCATGGCGCTCTCGGCCGTCACCGGCGAGGGTGTCGACCGGTTGATCGCCGAGATCGGCGGACGCCTGTCCGGCGTCCAGACCGAGGCGACCATCACCATTCCGGCCGAAACGCTGGCGCTGGTCTCCTGGGTCTACGAAAACGCCCAGATCGATCACCGTGAAGACAACGAGGACGGTTCGGTGACGCTCGACCTGCGTCTGTCGGCCTCGCAGGCCGACGAGCTCGAACGGAAGCTGGGCAATGGTCCGAAGCCTGCGCGGGAAGATTGGGAGCGCTAAGGGCGTCTGTCGCCAGGGTTGCGGCCAGCGGAAATCCTGATTTTTCCGGCCGCAACCAAATGCCTTTTTGTGCATTGGAGCCGCAGTCAACAGGTGCTCCCGCTTCATGGCCTCCTCCATCGATGTCTCCTCCGCCGGCATGTCGCCGGGCCACACCCCGCACCGCGCGCTTTCGAACCGATCGCTCATGGCGCTGGCAGTCCTCAACTTCTTCCTTGCCGATGCGCGTGACGGACTGGGCCCGTTTCTCGACGCCTTCCTCGCCACCCGCGGCTGGTCGTCGGTCAGCCTCGGGCTGATTGCGACGGTCGGCGGCCTGATCGGCCTGCTCGCCACGCCGCTCTGCGGTGCTCTGGTCGATGCGACGCGCTGGAAGCGGGCGCTGATTGCCGGACCCGTCATCCTGGTCACGGCGGCAGCCCTGGTCACGCTACTCGATCCGACCGTCGCGATCGTCTGGATCGGCCAGATCGGCACCGCCGTGGTCGGCGCCGTGATCGGTCCCGCTCTTGCCGGCCTGACGCTCGGTCTGGTCGGCGAGCGGCTGTTCTCCCGGCAGATCGCCCGCAATGAGGTGTGGAACCACGGCGGCAACCTTGTTTCGCTGATGGCGGTGTTCTTCGTGGTCTCTATGATCGGCCAGAACGGCATGGTCTGGCTGATGGTCGTGACGGCCTTCGGGGCGCTCGCCGCGATCGCCGCCGTCGACCCGAAGGAGATCGACCACAAGGTCGCCCGCGGTCTGGGCGAAGACGAGGGCGAGCCCGGCCCCTCCGGCCTCAAGGTCCTGCTCACGAACCGAGGTCTTATTCTCCTCGCCGTGATCCTGCTCATCTTTCATTTCGGCAATGCGCCGATGAGCCGGCTGATTGCGCAGCAGTTCGCCATCGAGCTCGACAGCCCGTTCCGCACCACCGCCATCATCACCGGCGTCTCGCAGCTCGCCATGGTCGGCGTGGCTCTCGCGGCGCCGCTCCTGATCCGCCGTTTCGGTCTTGCGGCAACGCTTGCTATCGGCCTCGCTGCCCTGCCGATCCGCGGACTTTTGGCGGCAAGCTTCGACGGCTTCTGGATCGTCTATCCGACGCAGGTGCTCGACGGCGTCGGTGCCGGCCTGCTTGGCATCGTCACCCCTGTGGCCGTCGAGCGGATGCTGAAAGGGACAGGCCGCTTCAACGTCGGCTTTGCAGCGGTAATGACCGTGCAGGGCATCGGCGCCTCGCTGAGCAACGTGGTCGCCGGATGGCTGGTCTCGGTCGGCGGCTATCCGCTGTCGCACCTGGTGGCTGCCGGCGTTGCGGTCATTGCCTTTGCGGTCTTCTTCGCCTTCCGCAAGGAGCTCGCGCCCGGCGAGGGAAAATCCCCAGCGCCGCAGCACGAAACATAAATGAAGTCAGATATTTAAAAGAAAATCCTAAAGTATGAATATAGCGGGCCGTTCCGAACGGAGCGGCCCGCTGTGTCTGTCGGGCGATCGTCTGGTATCAGCCCACGAAAGCGCGTTCGATGACGAACTCGGCCGGCTTGTTGTTGGCGCCTTCGTTAAGGCCCGCCTTTTCCAGAAGCACCTTGGTGTCCTTGAGCATCGCAGCCGACCCGCAGATCATGCCGCGGTCGATCGCCGGTTCGAGCGGCGGAACGCCGAGGTCTGTGTAGAGCTTGCCGCTTTCCATCAGATCGGTGATCCGGCCCTGGTAGGGGTAGTCCTCGCGCGTCACGGTCGGATAGTGCTTCAGCTTGGTGCCGACGATCTCGCCGAGGAATTCGTGATTGCGGATTTCCTCCATCAGGTCGAAGCCGTATTTCAGCTCGGCCACCTCGCGGCAGGTATGGGTAAGGATGACTTCCTCGAACATGTCGTAGGTGTCGGGATCGCGGATCAAGCTTGCGAACGGCGCAATGCCCGTGCCGGTCGAGAACATATAGAGCCGCTTGCCCGGCGTCAGTGCGTCCAGCACCAGCGTGCCCGTCGGCTTCTTGCGCATCAGCACCGTGTCGCCGGGTTTGATCGCCTGCAGGTGCGACGTCAGTGGGCCGTCCGGCACCTTGATCGAAAAGAACTCCAGTTCCTCGTCCCAGGACGGGCTGGCGATCGAGTAGGCGCGGTAGACCGGCTTGTCGCCGACCATCAGGCCGATCATCGCGAATTCGCCCGAGCGGAAGCGGAAGCCGGAGGGCCGGGTCATCCGGAACCGGAACAGTCGATCCGTATAGTGCTCGACGCTCAACACCGTCTCGGCATAGACGCCGTCCGGGATCTTCGCTGCTACCACGTCGTCGGTCCTTGCTGGGGCGTCCATCAAATCAATCCGTCTTCTCGTCAACTGCTCGTGCAGGGGCGAAATATACCAATTCCTCCTGCATTTGAAGGCACTGCAGTGCCGCAATGGAGGGGCGTGGAAGAAAATATGTGCCTGACGCTCCACTTGTCACAAGTCACCCTGGAACGGCGCTCCCGAAGATGCCCGCCACGGTCCCGATTGCGCGCGTCGCTCGATTTGCAACCGGAAGAAACACCACCCATTGCCATGGTAAGTCAATCGGAACACTATAGCTCAAAACCACGGGGAGGAGGACGATGGCCTATCAGGATATCATTCAGGAATTGTACGACGCGCGATCCAATTCTGATCTCGAGCGAATGATGGGCTTCCTCCACCCGGACGGGGTCTTTCATATCGTCGGGTCGCAACAGCTCTCGCCCCTGACGCAGAGACTGGAAGGCGCCGATGTGGTTCGCCCGGTTGCTGGCGAGTTGCTCCGTGACTGGGATATGAGCCAGGTCGAGAATGTCGACGTCCACGAAAGCGGCGATACCGTCTATGTGCATCGCCGCGGCAATGTCGTCTACACTCCGGACGGATCGGCACTCAACACGGAATTCATCGACAAGCTGACCTTCCGGGATGGCAAGATCGTCGAATATCTGCAGTTCCTCGACACCTATGCGGTTGCGCGGTTCATGGCCGAAAAGGCGGAGCAGGCGACAGGGTAACGGCAGCGCGTCTAGGACACGCGCCGCCAGCTATAGCCGCCCGATTTCTCGGCCGGCCGTGCGGTCGGCTGATAATGAACGTCGATGCCCGGCAGACGGTTTTCGGCAAGTCGCTTCAGCGCCGTCGCGTTGCGGACGGCGAAACTGTCGACACCACAGCGCAGCATCAGCGGGATCTGGTCGATCAGCACGTCGCCCACCGCCCGCAGCTCGTTTTTATAGGCGAGCCGTTCGCGCAGCAGCGTCGCATGCGAAAAGGCGCGCCCGTCGGCAAAGCCGGGGAACTCCACCGCCACGATTTCGAGACGGTAGAGATAGGGCCCGAGCCTGCGCACGTCGTCCGCCGGGCGGATCAGCACGCCGAGCCCGACGTCGTTGCTGCTTTCCGCCCGCTCGATCAGCGCGTCGAGAGGCAGAAGTGCCTTCTGTGTCTCGTTCGCCTTGAGCTCGTCCGTTTCGACGATCCAGGGATCGTTGTCCACGAAGCCGGTTTCCCGCCAGATCCGGGCCGTTTCGTTCATCGCCATGCTCGCTTCTGTCACGCTGCTTCCGCCTTGGCATCGCCGTAGAGCGCATCCTTGAAGGGCTGCGGTCCGGCACGCCGATAGGCCTGCAGGAAGGTTTCCTCGGGAGACAGGCGCAGCCCGAGATAGGTATTGACGATCGTCTCGATCGCGTCCGTCACCTTGTTCGGCTCGAAACCGCGCCCGATGATCTCGCCGATCGAGGTGTTCTCGTCGCCCGAGCCGCCGAGCGTGATCTGATAGAGCTCGGTGCCCTTCTTCTCCACGCCCAGCAAGCCGATATGACCGACATGGTGGTGACCGCAGGCATTGATGCAGCCGGAGATCTTGATCTTCAGCTCGCCGATTTCCGCCTGCCGCTCGTAGGAGCCGAAGCGGGTCGAAATCTCCTGCGCGACCGGAATGGCGCGCGCATTGGCGAGCGCGCAATAGTCGAGCCCCGGACAGGCGATGATATCGGTGATCAGCCCGGCATTGGCGGTGCCAAGGTTGTGGGCATCGAGGGCACGGTAGAGCGGCTCCAGATCGGCCAGCGCGACGTGCGGCAGGATGACGTTCTGCTCGTGGCTGATGCGGATCTCGTCCTGGGCATATTCCTCGGCAAGCTCGGCAATCAGGTCCATCTGTTCGTGGCTCGCATCGCCCGGAATACCGCCGATCGGCTTCAGGGAAACCGTGACCATGCCGTAGTCGGGGTGCTTGTGCGGCTGGACGTTCTGGCTCACCCAGCGCGAAAAGCCCTCGTCCTGCTTCTTCCAGCTCGCCAGCTGGCCCCAGCCTTCCGGCCGGTCGGGCAGGGCAGGCGGCGCGAAATAGGCGCCGATAGCCTGGATGTCGGCATCCGGCAGGTTCAACTCGCCGCCCTTCAGGTGCGCGAATTCCTCTTCCACCTGGCGCGTCAGTTCCTCGATGCCGGTCTCGTGGACGAGGATCTTGATGCGCGCCTTGTACTTGTTGTCGCGGCGGCCATGCAGGTTGTAAACGCGCATGATCGCGGTCGTGTAGGACAGAAGATCTTCTTCCGGCAGGAAGTCGCGGATCTTCTTGGCGATCAGCGGGGTACGCCCCTGTCCGCCGCCGACATAGACGGCAAAGCCCAGCGCGCCGCTGTCGTTCTTCTTCACGTGCAGACCGATGTCGTGCACCTGGATCGCCGCCCGGTCGCGCTCGGCGCCGGTGACGGCAATCTTGAACTTGCGGGGAAGATAGGAAAACTCGGGGTGGACCGACGACCACTGCCTCAGGATCTCCGCATAGGGGCGGGGATCGGCCACCTCGTCCGCTGCCGCACCGGCAAAATGATCGGCGGTGACATTGCGGATGCAGTTGCCCGACGTCTGCAGCGCGTGCATTTCGACGCTTGCCAGCTCCGCCAGGATATCCGGCACGTCGGCAAGCTTCGGCCAGTTGAACTGGATGTTCTGGCGCGTCGTGAAATGCCCGTAGCCGCGGTCGTACTTGCGGGCGATGTGCGCCAGCATGCGCATCTGCCGTCCGCTCAGCGTGCCATAGGGAATGGCGACCCGCAGCATGTAGGCATGCAGCTGGAGATAGAGACCGTTCATCAGCCGCAGCGGCTTGAAGGCATCTTCTGCCAGCTCGCCCGAAAGGCGTCGGCCGACCTGATCGCGGAACTGCTCCACACGGCTTGCCACGAATGCGTGGTCGAATTCGTCGTAACGATACATGACTTCCTCAGACTGCGATGAACTTTGGGTCCGCGGGACGGTAACCCGAAGCATACTCCATGGTCGGGCCCTGGGCACGAATGCGTTCGCGAAGGCGAACGGGCCAGAGCTTGCCATCCTGCTCCTGCACGTCGATGACGGCGACGTCAACAACGCGGTTTTCGGCGAAATCGCGCTTGCCGATCGCCTCGAGCGACGCGACGGCCTCCGCGTGGCGGGCCACCAGCGCTTCCTGCAGGTCTTCGATCCACTGGCCGCTGGCATCGAGCCAGACGGCAACGCCGTCGATCAGGCGGTTGGCGGTCAGAACCTTGTCGGTCATAGCTCCGTCTCCATGTGTTTCCGCACGGCGCCCGGTGTCGCGACGCGACGGGCCGAAAGCGGTTCGGACTTATCGAAATTCGCACCGGCGACGGCCTCGCCGATGATCACCATGACAGGGCCCGCCAGGTCGTCGCGGGTCTCGAGCGCCGGCAATTCGCGCAGCACGCCATGGAACAGCCGACGGTCGGCGCGGCTGGCATTTTCAACCACGGCCACCGTGGTTTCGCGCGCCAGCCCGGCATCCATCAGCCGACCGGCAACCGATGCCGCGACCGTGCGGCCCATGTAGACCGCGATCGTTGCGCCGGAGACGGCAAGGCTGGCCCAGTCCGGCAGCACGTCGCCCGTTAGGTCATGGCCGGTGGTGAACACCAGCGACGAAGCCACCCCGCGCAGGGTCAGCGGCAGGTCGAAATCGGCAGCCGCGGCGAAGGCGGACGTGATGCCCGGCACGATCTCATAGGGAATGCCGGCACCCCGCAGCGCCGCCATTTCCTCGCCCGCCCGGCCATAGACCAGCGGATCGCCGGACTTCAGCCGCGCCACGCGCTTGCCCTGCCGGCCGAGATCCACGAGCAGGCGATTGATTTCGTCCTGGCTCTTGGAATGGCAGTTCTTGCGTTTGCCGACCGACAGCCGCTCCGCATCGCGGCGGCCCATGTCGACGATCTCCTGGGGCACGAGCGCATCGTAGACGATCGCATCGGCTTCCATCAGCACGCGCTGGGCGCGGAGCGTCAAAAGGTCGACGGCGCCCGGTCCGGCGCCGACCAGCCAGACCTTGCCCTCGGCCTCGCCGGTGACGGCCAGAAGGTCGTCGGCCGCACGGCGGGCGGCCGGCATGTCGTTGGCCTCCACCCGGTCGGCGACGGCGCCCGTAAAGAATCGGCGCCAGAACAGGCGTCGGGATGCGCCGCGCGGCACAAGCACGTCGGCGGCCTGGCGATACTGGGTGGCCAACCGTGCCAGCGGGCCGATCGACGGCGACAGCATCATGTCGATGCGGGCGCGGATCATCTGGCCAAGCACCGGGCCCGCACCTTCCGTACCGATGGCGACCGCCACCGGTGCGCGGTTGACGAGCGCCGGCGTCAGGAAATCGCAAAACTCCGGCTGGTCGACCGCATTGGCGGGGATCCTGGCCGCCCGTGCGGCAGCAACGATCGCCTGGTCCTGCGCGGCCTCACCCGTTGCAGCAAACACCATTACCGCGTTTTCGAGCATCGCGGCGTGGAAGTCTTCGCGGACGATCTCGATCGGCTGACTGGCGAGAAAGGCCGCGTAATCGGGCTCTGGCTGCTGCGTGCAGGCGACGATGCAGGCGTCGGTGTTGCGCAGCAGTCGCGCTTTCGCATAGGCCTCGTCGCCATTGCCGATGATCAGCACCCTCTTTCCACGCACACGGAAAAAGGCCGGGAAGACCGACAGGCGTTCTGTTTCACTCGACATCGAAGTACCGGGCATCATTGGTCGCAAGATGATCGATTATGGCAGTCCGGTGAAGAAATGGATATCCTAATCCGGCCGCAGCGCGGTATTTCTGTTCCCGATCGCTTCGCGTGCGGAGCAAAACCCACCGCAACCGAGCTTTCTCCCAGCTTTTCACGGCTTTCCCCAGCTTTTCCCGCGCCTTGCTGGTTTTCCCTTGGAGCGCCCCGGCCGACCTTCTAGACTTGCCCATGCCCCTGACCGGAAGACCCATGATGACCATCGCCGCCCGCCTTCTCGACGTGATCGAGCACGATATCCTGCCGCTGACGAAGACGGGCGTCGCCGCCGGCAACAAGGTGTTCGGGGCGGCGATCCTCAGGAAATCGGATCTTTCGCTGGTCGTTGCGGAAACCAACAACGAGCTCGAAAACCCGCTCTGGCACGGCGAGGTCCACGCCCTCAAGCGATTCTACGAAAATACATCAGGACTTTCCACCAAGGATCTGATTTTCCTTTCGACTCACGAACCCTGTACAATGTGCATGTCGGCCATCACCTGGGCCGGTTTCGACAATTTCTATTCCTTCTTCAGCCACGAGGATTCGCGCGACGCGTTTGCCATTCCGCACGACCTGAAGATCCTCCAGGAAGTGTTCGCGCTGCAGCCGGGCGGCTACAGGCGCAGCAACGCCTTCTGGACCTCCTATTTCGTCTCCGAGCTGGTGGAGACCGAGAAAGACCCGCTGCGCGAAAACCTCAGGACGCAAACGGCGCGCATCAAGGCGACATACAAGCAGCTGTCGGACAGTTACCAGTCCGGCAAGGACACCAACAGCATACCGCTGAATTGAGGAACGGGGACGGATCCATGCAAGCGTCGACAGATATTTCTGCCCTGATCGAGATCATGGCGGCCCTGCGAACCCCCGTCACCGGCTGCCCCTGGGATCTTGAGCAGGACTTCGAGACGATCAAGCCCTATACGATCGAGGAGGCCTACGAGGTTGCCGACGCGATCGAGCGGCGCGACATGGGCGACCTCTGCGACGAACTGGGCGACCTGCTTCTGCAGGTGGTGTTCCACGCCCGCATGGCGCAAGAGGCCGGCGCGTTCGCCTTCGGCGACGTGGTCGAGGCGATCACCGCCAAGATGATCCGCCGCCATCCGCACGTGTTTGCCACCTCCGGCGCCGATACGCCTGGGCTGGTGAAGGCCCAGTGGGACGAGATCAAGGCTGAGGAAAAGCGCGAACGGGCCGAGCGCCGCGCCCGCCAGGGCGTCACCGAGGATTTCAAGGCCGGCTTCCTCGGTGCCGTGCACCGCGCCCAGCCGGCCCTGATGGAGGCGGTGAAGCTGCAGGGCCAGGCCGCCAAGGTGGGGTTCGACTGGTCGGAGCCGGAACCGATCCTCGACAAGATCGAGGAGGAGGTGCGCGAACTGCGTGAGGCGCTGGCCGCCGGGCATCCGGAAAAGGTGGCTGACGAGCTCGGCGATCTGCTGTTCGCCGTCGTCAATATCGGCCGCCACGTCAAGGCCGACCCGGAGCAGGCGTTGCGTGGCACGAATACGAAATTCCGCCGTCGTTTCAACCACATCGAGACGGAACTTGAACGCCAGGGCGAGACGCTGCAGGCGGCGACGCTGGAGCGCATGGAAGAGTTGTGGCAGGCCGCCAAGGCCATCGAGCGGCAGGTCGACGGCGACCCGGATCTCGCCCACCCCTGAGCTTCACTGCTTCGGAGGGACGGCTGCCTGCTACTAGCTGCGGGCGGCGCTCATCGTGGCGGAAAGCTTCGACTGCACCAGGTCGACGCTGCCGCGCACATAGAGATGCACCGGTCCGCCGCCCTGTCCGGCGACGGCGAAGGTGACGATCGAGACGTCCGCCTCAAAGGTCGTGACGTAGAGCACCTGGGCAGGGTTGATGTAGACGAGCTGGTTCGTCGTGTTCTTGAAGCCGACCAATGCCATTTAGTCCCGTCTCCTGCCGATCTCGTGTCCGATATTGAGGTCGAACGAGATATGCCATGAACCGGTTGACGGACCGTTAGCGCCCGCCGGTCCGCGGTCCTCCGGCCGCTCAGCTGTAGCCGCCGCCGGCACGCTGATCGGCGGCATCGCGCTGCGCCTCGACCATGGCGTCTGCCCCGTCTGATCCGCCTTGCTTGCCGCCGATTTCCCGGCCATCATTTTGCTTGCTGGCTTTCTCCTGGCCGCCGTTCGCACCGGACAGCTGCACCCGGCCGGAGCCTTCGCCGCCGCCCTTGCGGGCCGTCGGAATGTGGCGGGTGTCGAAATAGGTGCGGAACGAGCGGATCTTGTCGCCCTCGGTCTCGAGAATGCTGACGCCCTCGTAGGCAAACGCCTTGCCGTCGACCGAGCCGCTGCTCGTCCATTCGAGGAAGGAGACGCCGTCCTGGTCAGAGACGGTGCGGAATTCCGAGCGGATCTCGTCGAAGGCGTCGCGATACTGGCTCCAGAAGGTCCGGGCCGCCTCGGCTCCGCCGTCCTCGTATTGCACGAGCGGATTGGCGATCTCCGCGCCGGCGGCAAACAGGTTGGCGATCGCATCGACGTCGCGGCCGGTTTCCAGGCGCCCGAGGGCGTCGATGAAGCTTTGGGTGATCTCGGTCATGGCAGGCACTCCTCGTTGTCGTCAGGGAGGGAACCGGCGGGAACGGGCGTTGTTCCCGCTCTGTCAGCGATCCGGCGGCGGCAGGGTGTCGCGCAAGCGCCGGGCATCGTTCCAGCGGCGCCGGTCGGCGCGCGGCACCAGCGGCTGCGCCAGCGCCACCGCGGCATCCTCGAGATCGCGCCAGGCGGCGCTGCGGGAGGCGTACATCAGCCCCACATGACCGAGGTGCGAGCGGGCCGCGCGGGTCGCCGTGTAGAGCTGGTCGAACATCCGGCGCTGCTCGGGCACGAGGTTGCGCAGGCAGCAGGGCTCGCCGGTCGAGGGAAAGATCCAGCCGCAGCGGCCCTTGCGGCGGCATTGCCGGCGCCGGCAGAGCCAGGCGGGAAGGCCGAAATGCTCGGCGACGCGGGCGGCAAGCGTGCTGTCGATTCTGGGTGGCTGGGGACCGGACATGATACTCCCTTGGCGATCGGGGTTTTTTAGTGAAGCCGGCCCGGGGGCAGGCAGGTTCGGACGGGGCGCTGAAAG
>UBWZ01000005.1 GCA_900469345.1 Hyphomicrobiales bacterium
CTTTCAGCGCCCCGTCCGAAACCTTTGTCGGGCTTGACCCGACCGTCAACCGCTGTACCTGATGGCAGCGGATGAAGTCGCATGTCGAGGAAAAGCCGATGCCCGAGAAGACCGTCAAGGATTGGGAAGCGCTGGCCGAAAAGGAACTCAAGGCCTCGCCCGAGACGCTGACCTGGCACACGGTCGAGGGCATCGACGTCAAGCCGCTCTACACCGCGGCCGATCTCGAGGGCGTGACACACCTCGACAGCCTGCCCGGCTTTGCACCCTTCGTGCGCGGCCCGCGCGCCACCATGTATGCCGGGCGGCCGTGGACGATCCGGCAGTATGCGGGCTTTTCCACCGCGCAGGAATCGAATGCCTTCTACCGCCGCAACCTCGCTGCCGGCCAGAAGGGCCTTTCGGTCGCCTTCGATCTCGCAACCCACCGCGGCTATGACAGCGACCATCCGCGCGTCGAGGGCGACGTGGGCAAGGCGGGCGTCGCCATCGACAGCGTCGAGGACATGAAGATGCTGTTCGACGGCATTCCGCTCAAGGACATGTCCGTGTCGATGACCATGAACGGCGCCGTCATCCCGATCCTTGCCTGCTTCATCGTCGCCGGCGAGGAACAGGGATGTTCGCGCGCAGACCTGTCGGGCACGATCCAGAACGACATCCTCAAGGAGTTCATGGTTCGCAACACCTATATCTATCCGCCCGAGCCTTCGATGCGGATCGTTGCCGACATCATCGCCTATACCGCGAAGGAAATGCCGCGGTTCAACTCGATCTCCATTTCCGGCTATCACATGCAGGAGGCCGGCGCGACGCTGGTGCAGGAACTCGCTTTCACGCTGGCGGACGGCCGCGAATACGTGCGCGCCGCACTTGCCAAGGGCCTGAGCGTCGACGAGTTTGCCGGGCGCCTCTCGTTCTTCTTCGCGATCGGCATGAACTTCTTCATGGAAGCGGCAAAGCTTAGGGCCGCACGGCTGCTCTGGGCGCGGATCATGGAGGAGTTCAAGCCGCAAAAGCCGGGTTCGCTGATGCTGCGCACCCACTGCCAGACGTCCGGTGTCTCGCTTGCCGAACAGGATCCCTACAACAATGTCATCCGCACGGCCTATGAGGCGCTGTCGGCGGTGCTCGGCGGCACCCAGTCGCTGCACACCAACGCGCTCGACGAGGCGATGGCGCTGCCGACCGATTTCTCCGCAAGGATCGCGCGCAACACGCAGCTCATTCTCGCCGAGGAGACGGGCATTACCAGGGTGGTCGATCCGCTGGCCGGCTCCTACTACGTCGAAAGCCTGACCAAGGAACTGGCGGACAAGGCCTGGGCGCTGATCGAGGAGGTGGAGGCAATGGGCGGCATGACCAAGGCCGTCGCCGACGGGCTGCCGAAGCGCCGCATCGAGGAAGCGGCGACGCTGCGCCAGGCGCGGGTCGACCGCGGCGATGACGTCGTTGTCGGGGTCAACAAGTACCGCCTGGAAAGCGAGGAGGAGATCGACATCCTCGCCATCGACAACACCGCGGTGCGCAAGGCGCAGATCAGGCGTCTCGAAGAGGTACGCCGGCAGCGCGATCCGAAGCGGGTTGCCGCCGCCCTCTCGGTGCTGGAGGAGGCCGCCGAGACAGGCGAGGGCAACCTTCTCGAGGTCGCCGTCGAGGCCGCCCGCGCACGGGCGACGGTCGGTGAAATCTCGGACGCCCTGCGCCAGGCATTTGGCGGCCACAGCGCCGTTCCGGAGGTGGTGAGCGACGTCTACGGCCCGGCCTATGACAGCGACCCGGAATACACGACACTCGTAAGCCGGCTATCGGACTACGGCCAGCGGTCCGGAACGCCACGCCTTCTGGTGGCAAAGCTCGGCCAGGACGGGCACGACCGGGGCGCCAAGGTGATCGCCTCGGCGTTCGGCGACATCGGCTTCGACGTCGTCGCCGGGCCTCTGTTCCAGACGCCGGAGGAGGCGGCCGATCTTGCCATAGCCGAAAAAGTCCAGATCGTGGGCATGTCTTCGCTGGCCGCCGGCCACCGGACGCTCGCGCCGCAGCTGGTCGATGCCCTCAGGGCCAAAGGCGCGTCCAACGTCGTCGTGGTGGTGGGTGGCGTCATTCCGCGGCAGGATTACGACTATCTGCTGCAGCACGGCGTTGCCGCGGTGTTCGGCCCCGGCACAAATGTTCTCGACGCCGCCAACTCCATTCTCGACCTCCTGGAGGGACGCCGCAAGAACAGCCTCGCATGAGACAAGTCGAATTTGCGCAGTCGGAAATATAAGCCGATTGCGACACTTGAGATCCGGGCGAGAGGTGATCAGACAACAGTATGTCATCTTTGCAAAGCTTATGTGACAGCCCAAAAAGACAGCAATCCTGTCATAGAAACTTCATTGGCCACGGCTGAGGGGGCTCGATAATAGGGCGTGCGCAGACGATCTGCGTTCTCCATTCTTCGAGGGGTTATCCATGCAAGCCAAGCTTCTCGGCGCCGTCGGCGCCCTTCTCGCGACAGCCTTCCTTGCTGGTCCTGCTGCCGCAGCCGACAAGACCAAGATCGACTTCTGGTTCGGCAATTCCGGTGACATCGCCAAGCGTGTCCAGGAACAGTGCGACCGCTTCAACCAGTCCCAGAACGACTACGAAGTCGTGTGCACCAGCCAGGGCAGCTACGACGCCTCGCTCCAGAACACGATCGCCGCCTTCCGCGCCGGCAAGCAGCCGACCATTGCGCAGGTCTCCGACGCCGGCACGCTCGACATCATGCTCTCCGGCGCCTTCTACCCGGCCAACAAGCTCATGAAGGACATGGGCTACACGGTTGACTGGAACGACTATTTCTCCGGCATCTCCGGCTATTACGCGACGTCGAAGGGCGAGATGTACTCGTTCCCCTTCAACTCCTCGACGGCGCTGATGTACTGGAACAAGGACTCCTTTGCCAAGATCGGCAAGGACCATGCTCCCGCCACCTGGCAGGAAGCCGCCGAAGACTTCAAGAAGCTCAAGGACGCCGGCTACGCCTGCCCGCTCGCCTTCGACATTTCCAACAACGAAGTCTGGCAGTACATCGAGCAGTTCGAGGCGGTGAACGGCGAAGCGATCGCCACCAAGAAGAACGGGTTCGAAGGCCTCGACGCCGAGCTCACCTACAACAAGAACCCGCTGCTGGTCAGCTTCGTCAAGGACCTCAAGTCCTGGTACGACAGCAAGCTTGCGGTCATCAAGAACAAGGCCGTCGGCCAGACCTTCATCGAGGCCTTTGCCGCCGGCGACTGCCAGGTCATCCTGACTTCGGTCGGCGACCACGGCAATATCGGCCGCACCGCCAAGGAAGGCCTGAACTGGGGCGTCTCCATGCTGCCGACCTATGGCGACGCAAAGCGTCATTCGTCCTTCGTGGGCGGTGCATCGCTCTGGGTCCTGAAGGGTCACTCGGACACCGAGTACAAGGCCGCTGCCGCCTTCTTCAACTTCATCGCAAAGCCGGAAGAAGCGCTGACCTGGTCGACGGTTACCGGCTATATCCCGGTCCGCAATTCGGGCTTCGAGTATCTGAAGAAGCAGAATTTCTACGACAAGGCACCCTATGCCGGCCGTGAGCTTGCCATTCAGAGCCTGACCGTTACCCCGATGACCGACCCGGGCCCGAAGGGCGTGCGTCTCGGCGGCCTCCTGCAGATCCGCACGGAAGTGGCAAACGGCCTGCAGGCCATCTTCATCAACAATGCAGATGTCCAGGCTTCGCTGGATTCCGCCGCCGAACGCGGCAATCAGATCCTGCGCCGCTTCCAGCAGACCTACAAGAACGTTCAGCTCCCCTGATCCCCGCGTCCTCGCCTGCCGGTATAATTGTCGGCAGGCGACAGCCACGCATCGAAGGTCCGCAGCGCCTGGCGTTGCGGATCATCGCCCATCAGAACCGGACGGAGCCTATGGAAAAGCGCGTCACCTTCTCGTCCACGACCATCGGCCTTCTGTTCGTCATGCCGATGCTGCTGCTGATCTTCGTCTTTTTCTACTGGCCCAGCGCTCAGGCTCTCTACTGGGCCTTCACCCTGGAACAGCCCTGGGGCGGCGGCAATGCATGGGTCGGCTTCGACAATTTCCGGCAACTGCTGAGCGACCCGGTCTATTGGGGCGCGATCAGCCGCAGCCTCGTCTTCGCCCTGTCCTCGACGGCGATCGCCATGGGTATGGCGCTGATCCTCGCGCTGCTGACCGACCGGGAAATGCGCGGCCACAAGATCTATCGCTCCGTCTTCATCTGGCCCTACGCCATCGCTGCTCCGGCGCTTGGCCTTGCCTTCCGCTTCATCCTGGCGCCGGAAGCCGGCCTGCTGTCGATCATCAACCAGGTCTCGCCCGGGCTGTGGAACCCGGCGCTGGACGGCAAGGACGCGATGATCGCCGTGATCGTCGCGTTTTCCTGGAAATACATCGGCTACAACTTCATTTTCTTCCTGTCCGCGCTGCAGGGCATTCCGCGCTCGCTGACGGAAGCCGCCGCGATGGACGGCTCGGGTCCGCTGCGCCGCATCTTCGATATCCAGCTGCCGCTGCTGACCCCGACGCTGTTCTTCCTGTTGGTGATCAACCTTACGGAAAGCTTCCAGGATTCCTTCGGCATCGTCGACGTGATGACCCAGGGCGGCCCCGCCCGGGCGACCGAGCTGATGGTCTACAAAATCTATTTCGACGGCTTCAAGGGCCTGGATTACTCCGGCGCCGCGGCACAGTCGATCATCCTGATGCTGCTGGTCATCCTGCTCACCATCTTCCAGTTCCGCTTCATCGAGCGGCGCGTGCATTACAAGTGAAGGGCTCCTCGATGATCGAACGCACGCCGATATTCAACTTCGTCTGCTACACGATCCTGGCGCTCGGCCTGCTGATCGCGCTTTTGCCCTTCGTGATCGTGACAATCGCGGCGACGCTCGATCTGCATGCGGTCAACACCGTTCCGATGCCGCTCATTCCGAGCGTTCATTTCTGGGAAAACCTGCACACGGCCTGGGTGCGCGCTGATCTCGGCAACAAGCTGCTGCACAGCATCGTCTTTGCCGTCTCGGTGGCGGCCGGAAAGGTGATCCTGTCCTCCATGGCCGCCTTCACCATCGTCTACTTCCGCTTTCCGGGCCGCTATCTGATCTTCTGGCTGATCTTCATCACCCTGATGCTGCCGCTCGAAGTGCGGATCGTGCCGACCTATTCGATTGCCGCCAATGCCCTGCAGCCGTTCCAGGCGATCCTCGACGTGACCGGCCTCACCTCGCTGATCGCCTGTGTCTTCGGGATCCAGGTGAAGCTCGAATGGGGGCTGCTCAACTCCTATCCCGGGCTGGTTCTGCCGCTCGTCGCGACCGCCACCGGCACCTTCCTCTACCGGCAATTCTACCTGACCGTTCCGGACGAACTTGCGGAAGCCGCCAAGATGGACGGATCGGGACCGCTGCGGTTCTTCTGGGACATCCTGCTTCCGCTGTCGCGGGCCAACATGATCGCCCTCTTCACCATCATGTTCGTGTGGGCCTGGAACCAGTATCTCTGGCCGCTGCTGATCACGACCGACCCCAAGTTCGGCATTGCCGTCACCGAACTGAAGACGCTCATTCCTTCGGAATTCGGCCTGCCCGACTGGAACGTCGCCATGGCCGGCACGCTGCTCATCATGTCGCCGCCCCTCATCCTCGTCATCCTGATGCAGCGCTGGTTCGTGCGCGGTCTTATCTCCACCGAGAAGTGAAAGGATCATTGCCATGGCACCGATCTCCATCCGCAATGTGAAAAAGAGCTATGGCAAGACCCCGGTCGTCCATGGCGTCGATCTGGAAATCCAGTCCGGCGAGTTCATCGTCAT
Organism: Hyphomicrobiales bacterium; assembly: GCA_900469345.1. Classification (GTDB taxonomy): domain Bacteria; phylum Pseudomonadota; class Alphaproteobacteria; order Rhizobiales; family Rhizobiaceae; genus Neorhizobium. The sequence continues at coordinate 5,852 of UBWZ01000005.1, forward strand.
TCTCGGCCCTTCCGGCTGTGGAAAATCCACGCTGCTGCGCATGGTCGCCGGCCTGGAGGAAATCAGCGGCGGCGAGATCGCCATCGACGGGATCGTCGTCAACCAGCTCGAACCGCGCCAGCGCGGCTGCGCCATGGTGTTCCAGAACTATGCGCTCTACCCGCATATGACGGTCGCCGAAAACATCGGCTACGCGCTGAAGGTGAGCGGCGTTGCCAAGGCCGAGCGGCGGCAGCGGGTGGAAAGCGTCGCCAAGGCGCTCAGCCTCGAACCCTATCTCGATCGCCGCCCGATGGCGCTTTCGGGCGGCCAGCGCCAACGGGTCGCGATGGGCCGCGCGATGATCCGCGAGCCCAAGGTCTTCCTGTTCGACGAGCCGCTGTCCAACCTCGACGCCAAGCTGCGCATTGCCATGCGTGCGGAAATCCGCCGTCTGCACCGCCGGCTGGGTGCGACCTCCATCTTCGTGACCCACGACCAGAACGAGGCGATGACGCTTGCCGACCGGATCATCGTGATGAATGCCGGAAAGGTCGAGCAGGTCGGCACGCCGGAAGAGGTCTATCACTATCCCCGCTCCCGCTTCGTCGCCGGTTTCGTCGGATCGCCGGCGATGAACCTTCTGGAAGGACGCGTCAGCGAGGACGGCGCCTTTGTCTACGACCAGGGCCGCACCATCGCCCTCCCTCCCGAAAGCGGCCGCAGCTTTGCCGGACAGCTGATCGTGCTCGGCGTACGGGCCGAAGCCGCCCGGCTGGTCGCCCCGGAGACACCCGGCGCGCTTCAAGCGACCGCCGACTTCATCGAGGAGCTGGGGGCCAGCCGTGTCGTCCATGCGGATTTCGACGGGATGCCGTTTGCGGTCGCCCTCACCGGCAATGTGCGCCTGAAGCCCGGCGACAGGATCGGCATCGCGATCGATCCCGAAGCGATCCATCTCTACTCGGCGGATACAGGCGAAGGGCTTGCCGCGCCAGCCTTCCTCCGCGCCAATCCCGTTCCGGCCTGACGGCGCGCGACACGGTCGTTCAACAGAGCACTGTCGAGAAGGTTGGCTGCGCGGATTCACCGCGCCTTTCGCCGTGGATCGCGGCAGGTAGAGGTCAAAAAAGACTTACAGTCGGAACAAGGACATCATAAACCCGTTGTGGTCCTCCAGGTGAAAGGGGACGTTAACGCTCATCATGTCTACTGATCGCCAATTTAGAGGCGATGCTTGGACACTCCACAACGGATGGCGGCGATGAAACTGAACGGTGCAGAATTTGAAGTGAGCCCACTGGTGCTTCCCGGCTACTGGATCTTCTTCAGCGAGAAGAAGCTGCTGGGCATGGTGGGCAAGGAGCGACGCGACTTCTATTCGAAGTTCGGTCTCCAGGTCGATACGCCGGCCGGCGCCACGAAGATCCTGGTCGACCGGCAGGAATATGCCCGTCTCGAGGAAGAGATCGACGCTTAAGCGTCTGCTTTAGTGTGCAAGCGAGCGCACCAGTCTTGCGGCTTGACCGGCTGATCCTCGGACCTTCGAGCATGATCTTCCCGAGCATGATCTTCCTCTGTGTCACCGACGTGTCTGGAGCTTCTGGGTTAGGACCTGTTGGTGCGATCTCAAATCATCCACTTAGCATTCTCCGCCTCAGCTTGCCCTGAAGGCCTGGGTCAGGAAATCGGAACCTGGCTTGATCAGGTATGATAAGATGCTGCGGTTGCCGGTTTGCAGCATGACCTCGACCGGCATCCCTGGCACCAGCCGCAGACCTTCATCCTGGCGTGCCAGACGGATCCGCGCCTCGTAATACTGGACGCCCGTCTTCGGGTCGGCAATCAGGTCCGGCGATACCCTGTCGACGATCCCGCCCGCCTCGGGGGTGGTCTTCTGGTTGAACGCCTGGAACTTCAAAAACACGCCCTGGCCCGTAAAGACCTGGTCGATATCGCTTGGCGGTATCCGCGCGTCGACGACCAGCGGATCGGTCTGCGGGACAATCAGCATCAGGGTCTCCTGCGCGCCGACCACGCCGCCCACCGTATGGATGGCGAGCTGGTGGACGACCCCGTTCTGGGGGGCGCGGATGTCGATCCGGTTGAGCTGATCCTGGGCCGCGACCTTGCGCTCGGCCAGTTCGGCGATCGAGGCATCGACATCGCTCATGTCCTTGGCGACTTCGCTGCGGAAATCCTGATCGACCTGCAGGATCTGCAGTTCGGTCTCGGTGACCTTGGCCTTCGTCTGGGCAATCGTCGCGGTCAGAGATCCGACCTCGCCCCTGAGCTTGGCGGCCTCTCGCTGCAGACCATTTAGCCGGCTATATTGGACGAGCTTCTGGTCCCACAGCTTGCGCACGCCAGCGAGATCGGTCGTGACCAGAACCAGCTCGTCATTGGTCGCGCCGGACTGGGTAACAAAGCCCTCGACCTGCTCCTCGAGCTGGGAGATCCGTTCGCGCAGCTGTGCCTTCTGGCCTTCCAGCGCCTTGCGGCGCAGGAGAAACACGGTTCGCTCGGAGGTCATCAGACGGGCGACGTCCGTCTCGGACCGGCGCGACAGAAGTTCATCCGTGAAGTCGATCTCCTCGCTGCCGTTGCGCTCGGCCACAAGGCGCGCCCGCTTTGCCAGCATGTCGTCGAGGGACTTGGTGACGATCGCCAGATTGGCACGCGTGATCGTGGCATCGAGGCGCGCGACGACATCACCCGCGGAAACCGTCTGGCCGTTCGTCACGAGGATTTCGCCGACGACGCCGCCGGTGGAATGCTGAACCTTCTTGACCTCGGAGCTGACGGCAATCCTGCCGCTCGCCACCACGGCGCCCGAGATCTCCACCGTGGACGCCCAGACGGCTGCGGCAACGAGGACGCCGACGAGTGCCAGGGCACTGCCCATATTGCGCCACAGCGACGCCCGGAAGGGAGCAATCGGGTTCGTCATCGCACCACCTCGGATCTTGCAGCCGTCGCATGATCCTGCGGATCGGTTGCTGGCGACGGTCGAAGTGCGGCAAGATCCGAATGGGCCGGATGCACCTTGATCTTCTGCATGACCTCGTCGCGGCGCCCCAACAGCCGCGCCGTACCGTCGGCCACCATCATGACCATGTCGCAGGCCGCCAGGGCATTGGCGCGATGGGCGATCACCACCACGATGCCGTTGCGGGCGCGGACGCTCTGCATGGCGCGGCTGAGGGCCGCTTCGCCTTCTGCGTCGAGATTGGAGTTGGGCTCATCCAGAACCACGAAAAAGGGATCGCCGAAAAGCGCCCGGGCGAGCGCTACCCGCTGACGCTGGCCCATGGAAAGGGCGCAGCCGCCCTGACCGATCTGGGCGTTGTAGCCGCCCGGCAGGGTGAGGATCAGCTCGTGGACATTGGCGGCGACCGCGGCTGCGATGATATCGGTGCTGCGCGCATCGGGATCGAAGCGGCAGATGTTTTCGGCAACGCTTCCCGTGAAAAGCTCGACGTCCTGCGGAAGGTAGCCGATATGACAGCCGAGCGCGTCCGGGCTCCAATCGCGCAGCGAGGCGCCGTCGAGCCGGATGGAACCACGGGCAGGCTGCCACAAGCCCACCATCGCGCGGGCAAGCGAGGATTTTCCCGAGCCGCTCGGGCCGATAATGGCGGTGATCGTTCCGGCCTCGAGGCTGAAATCTGCATCGCGGACGATGATCCGGTCGCCCGCCGGCGCCGTCACCAAAAGGTTTTCGACGGTGAGACGCTGCGTCGGCCGCGGCAGCGCCAGCGGCGCGGGTCGACGGTTGTCGCGAAGGGCGACGGTCAGGCGCTTGAGGCTCTGGCGCGCGCCGACGAAATGCCGCCAGTTGGCGATGGAGAGCTCGACCGGTGCAAGCGCGCGCGACACCAGAATGCCGCTCGCCACGATCGTCCCGCTCGTCACCTCTCCTTCGATCACCAGATAGGCGCCGAGACCGAGCACGCCCGATTGCAGGAACATGCGGAAGGCCTTGGAGAGCGCACCGAAGGCGCTGGCGATATCGCTCAGCCGCATCTGCTGCCCGATGAAGACGGCGTTGAGCTCGCTCCACTGCTCCGAAAGCCTGCCGGACATTCCCATGGCCTGGACGGCCTCGGCATTTCGGCTCGAATCCTCGCAAAGCGTTGCTCGCGCCGACACCTGGTGCGCCGACTGCGCGACAGGCTTTCGCGAGGCGAGATCGGTCGCCAGCGTCAGCAGGAGCAGGACGGCAGCGCCGCCGAGCGCGGCGACCCCGATCCAGGGATGAAAAAGGAAGCAGATGAGGAGATAGAACGGGATCCACGGCAGGTCGAAGAGCACGCCGGGACACGGTCCGCCGAGGAATGCGCGGATCTGATCGAGATCGCGCATCGGCTCGAGGCTCTGCGCGCTGCGGCGCCCCTGCGAAGCCTCCGTGACGATCGACCGGAAGGTCGAACGCGCCGCATAGCTGCTGACGACGGCGCCGGCCCGGGCGAGGATCCGGCTTCGCAGCATGTCAAGCAGGCTCTGGCAGAGATAAAGTACACCGACGATCGAGAGCAGGGCCATGAGGGTCGGTATGCTGTGGCTTGGCAGGACCCGGTCATAGACCTCGAGCATGAAGAGCGGCCCGCTCAGGAACAGGCAGTTGACGATGGCACTGATGATAGCGACGCTGACGATGGCCGCGCGGCATTGCCGCAGCCCCTCCTGGAGCTCCGTCGGCCGGGAGAACGAAAATGCGGGCGCCATTCTAGGTCCTACTCCACAGAGGACGTTGAGGTGCGGCGCTTGCCCTTGCGGTGAGCCTTGCCGCCCAGACCCATGGAAATCGCGAGCTTCGAGCGGTTGGCCGCATAGTCGGGCGCGACCATCGGATACTCGGCGGGCAGGTTCCAGCGGGTCCTGTACTGGGCCGGCGTCATGCCGTGACTGACCGCCAGATGGCGCTTCAGCGAGCGAAACATCTTGCCGTCCTCCAGGCACACGATGCAGTCATTGTGCACGGAGGTTTCGATCGCGACCGCCTCGACCGGGTCGGCCCGGAAGGCCGCCAGCCCGAGAACAGTTCGATGCGTCTGCTCGAGCAGCATGCCAAGCTGGGCCGCCGGCACGGTATGATTTGCCACATAGGCCGTGACCAGGCTTACCGTGAGCTCCATCGCAGCGTCGCTGCTCGGGCCGGCCGCCGGTGCCGATCCATCCTGCCCGGTGTTCCCGAGATCGCCATAGTTTTCTTCCTGCATCCCCACGTCGACATTGCTGCCGCCTCTCAAACCATTGAACCTGGTTTTTGCTGTGAACCGAGCGACAAGGCACTGCTGGCAGCTCGTAGCCCCCACGCCAGCAGCGCCTCCGCCCCTCCCCTATCCTGCGCTTCGACATAACACCTCAGTTCCGGCGCATTTCCCGAGGCGCGGAAGTGCAGGATCGACCCGTCGACGAACTGGAACCGCAGACCGTCCAGGTCATCGACCGCCTTCACCATCCCGACCGGCGCAAAGAAGGCGGCGGCATAGTCACGATCGAGCGCAAGCCGCGACAGGAACTGCCGCGAGGCTTCCCCCGGAACGTGCTGGAGCCGATCCGCGAGCGCGAACCCGATATCGAGGTCGTCGACCAGTCGCGACAGCGAAAGCTGCCGCTCTTTCGCCATCGACAAAATGGCAAGGATCGGCAGGAAGGCGTCGCGGGTGGGCAGGGCGGCCAGTGTCCGGCCGTTCCTTGCCATATCGGTGCCCAGTAGCACGCCGCCATTGGCCTCGAAGCCGATAACCGTGCCGCCATTGCTTGCGGCATCGTCCATGGCTTCGATGACAAAGGGCGATCCGACGCGCGTCCGCACAACGCGGGACGCGATCCCCGACCTGTCGATCACCGCACCCGATGTCACGGGCGTGACGATGGTGGCGCTGCCGAGAAAGGCTGCGGTGACGAGGCCAAGCACGTCGCCGCGCAGGATCCGGCCATTTTCGTCGGCGACCATCGGACGGTCGGCGTCTCCATCCGTCGAGACGATGGCCGCGAGCCCGCCGGTCTGCGCCGTCTGCCGGATGAGCTCCGCCTGCTGCGGGTCATAGGCCTCGGTATCGACCGCCACGAAACTGTCCGCCAGGCCGAACGCCACCGTCTCGGCGCCAAGCCGCGTCAGAACCTCGACCAGGCAGTCGCGGGCGACAGAACTGTGCTGGTAGACGCCGATGCGCAGCCCCTGGAGCGCACCCGCCCCGAAAAACCGGAGATAGCGATCCACATAGCCCGCCAGAGCCTCGCGACCAACCCCGCGCAGGCCCGGATGACCAAGGCCGGGATCCCCAGCAGAGAGCGCGGCAAGCGTTGCCTCGTCGATCGTCTTGTAGCGCGCCGAGATGGCGATCTCGTCCTCTTTGGTGATCTCGCCATCCGGACGATAGAATTTGAGCCCATTGCGGTCATCGGGAATGTGGCTTCCGGTGACCATGATTGCCGGACAGCCCCGACGTCTTGCCTCCAGCGCCAGCGCCGGGGTGGGAAGTTCGCCGCAATCCACAGACCGCCATCCGGACTGGGTCACGGCAAAGGCACAATCCCGGCCGATCTGCGGGCTGCTCGACCGCAGGTCCCGGCCGATCAGGACTTCGCCCTGTCCGGCGAGGCAACCCGAAGCGGCCATATGCTGGACGAACGCCGTAGCATAGGCTCGGCTCGGAAGACCGACGAGATCGGTCACAAGCCCCCGCAGGCCGCTGGTTCCAAACTTCAGGCTACCGCCCGTCGCGAAGAGAGGCGGGACCGACGGGTTCGGGCTTGCGACCAGCACATCGATCATAGCGCGAGCTCCGGCGAGGATGCCTTCGCCGCGACGCCCGCCCCGGGCAGGGCGAGCTCGTCGGCGGCCACCGGCTGCTGCTGCGCATATCGCGACAGTTCGCTGAGGGCACAGACGATATGGTAGAAAGAACTCGCCGGCGAAGGTCCGGAGCCAAAGCTTCCGTCTTCCAGCATCACGTCGTGCCACAGGCCGCGCGCATCATGATTGAGGTAGGCATAGAGACCGCGGGCGGCCGAAGCCGCGTTGCGCTCGGCCTGCTCCCTCAGCGCCCCCTGCTGCGAGCCGGCGACGGCAAGCCATGCCTTCAGCCTCTCCGTCTGCGGCCACAGGCGCGCCGTCTTGTCGTGCACGAAGCCGTCGCTCCAGCATTCATTGATGGCCACCTCCCGAATCGCATCGAAGCCGTAGGTCTCGGCAAAGCTGATCATCCGCTGCGGGTGGTTGCCCGCCTCGCCGCCGGTCAGCGACTGCCAGCGCAGCAGCAGCCAGGCCCATTCGTAATTGTGGCCAGGCTCCACCCGGCAGCGTCCGTTTTCTTCCAGCACGGACCAATCCGGCCCAAAGAACTCGCGGACGACGCCGCGAACGCGATCGAAGAAGTGGCGCTGGAAGAGATCGACGATTTCGTCGGCAAGGTTCTGCCAAGCCGGATCGTCATCGACGGCCATCCATGCCAGCGCCGCCTCCAGGAGATGCATGTGCGGATTGGCGCGGAGCGGGAAAGGCCGGTCCGTGCGGTCGACAAAGCCGCCGCCCTCATAGGCGAAACGTGCTTTCAGCGACGCGAGGAGCTCAAGTCCCATCCGCCGGTAGGCCGGATCCCCCAGGTGCCCGAATGCGCTGGCCCATGCCAGCAGCAGGAAGGCCTGGTCATAGAGGTCCTTGCCTTCGTCAACGACGGCGCCCTCCGGCGACAGGCTGTGGGCGATCAGTCCGTCCGCATCGCTGTGGCTTTGCAGGAAGCGCTGACCGTGCCGAATGCAGGCGGAAGCGACAGTCGGATTGAGACCAAGTCTTGCCGCCTCGGCGAAAACATAGACCTGCCGCGCCGAAACCCGGACGCGCCGGGCGACCGGCGGTATCAGGCCATCGACCGCCAGACATTCGTGAAAACCACCCCGTTCCCGGTCCATGCCAAGGGTCGACCACAGTGGGAAAACGTCTTCGAACAGGAGACGGAGGAAACGGCTCGAGTGCCACTCCAAAGCAATTCCGGAGTCATCGCGACCTCCCAAATTGCCTACTGTCACGTGAGCGATATACACTGCGTTACCTCACAGTTGTGATGAAGGTAACCTGAAGATATGCCAGCGCTTTAAGGCCGTCGTTGCTTTAGGTTAACCAAAACGGCGAGAACAGCAATTAAAACAGCTAATTTTTTGTTAAGGCCGACTTGCTTATCGTTATGATTTAGTATCTTATGTCTAATAGAGGGCGCCAGGAAGCTCCGATCAACTACGCTGGTCGAAGCATAGAATAACTGACGACAGGGGACCTCCTTTTAAGCCTACATGCCGGCGGGTAAAGCTTCCGGACCCGCATCAATTACTTTGCTGCCTAATCTATTCCAGTTTCGCGCCGGTGGACGTGACACTGGTTACTGTTGGGGTTTAGCTTCCGTATGACCTATTCTTCACCCTTCATTCGACGATTGGCGGATCTGCTTCCGTCACCAGGACTTATCAATCCTGCGCTTCAGAGTACTGCGTTCAAGAGCGCCTGCATCGACAAGGGCGGCGAAATCCTCGGGGCAGGACCGACCGGCCGTCAGATCGTGACGGTCGGGCAGGGCATCGCCATGCGCTACCGCATCCTTCCGGACGGGAGCCGCCAGGTGATCATGTTCCTGATGCCGGGCGACCTGTGCAGCCCGCATATCTATCCGACCATGATGGATCACAGCATCGCCGCCGTGACGCCGGTGCGGGTGGATCGCTTCGATTGCGAAAGCCTCATCGACCTCAGCATGACGATCATCGGCCTCAACCAGGCGCTCTGGACGCTGGCGGAAGAGCAGAACGCGATCATGCGCAACCACATCACCAGCCTGGGGCGCGGCGACACACGCCTGCGCGTTGCCATGCTCCTGACGGAGCTCGCCCGGCGCCTGGTGCCGACGGGTAGCCCCGGCCCGATACTGGTGCCGATTACCCAATCCCTGCTCGCCGATGCGATCGGCGTGACGCATATCCACTTCAATCGCGTCGTCAGCGAGTTTGCACGTCGTGGTGTAGTCGATACCGGCAGAGGCGGGATACAGATCAAGGATCTCCCAAGATTATTCAGCATTGCTGAAGAAATGATGGAAGCCGCCTGATTTCTGCCTGCGGTTCTTCAACCGCAGATTTTTCCACCTATTGTGCTTCTACTGTATAATTACTTCGATTTTTTTTCGTTTATGTTAATTTGAGTTAACGTCAAGCATGGTTACAGGTGCTTTATTGACCTCAATCCAATGAGGACCTGACCATGAAGATCAGTATTTTCGGTGCCGGCTATGTCGGTGCAGTATCCGCTGCATGCCTTGCCAAGGAGGGTCATACGGTAATCGCCGTTGATCCGGATCCCAACAAAATCGAACCGCTGCTCGCCGGCAAATCGCCGATCATCGAGCCCGGACTTGAAGACTTCATCAAGGATGGGGTCTCCTCGGGCCGCCTGACGGCAACATCCGACGCCCGCAGCGCCATCCTCAACTCCGATCTCTCGCTGATCTGCGTTGGCACCCCGTCCCGCCATGACGGAAGCCTGAACACCGAGTATCTGAAGCGGGTCGCGGAAGACATCGGCGCGGTGCTGAAGACCAAGGACAGCTACCACTCCGTCGTGGTGCGCTCCACCTGCCTTCCGGGCACCACCGAGACCGTCGTCGTGCCGGCCCTGGAACAGGCATCGGGCATGGTCGCCGGCGAGGACTTCGGGATCGCCTATCTTCCCGAATTCCTGCGCGAAAGCACCGCCATCAAGGATTACTACGATCCCGGCGTGATCGTCTTCGGAACCCAGGACAAGCTGACGCTCGATCGCCTGCAGGAGATCCACGAGAAGCTCCAGCGCCCGAAATACGTCGTCGACATCAAGACGGCCGAAGGCATCAAGTACACCAACAATGCCTGGCACGCGCTGAAGATCAGCTTCTCCAACGAGATCGGCAACATCCTGAGCAAGGCCGGCATCGACAGCCACGTGGCGCTTGAAATCCTCTGCGGCGACGATCGGCTGAACATCTCGAAGGCCTACCTGACGCCCGGCTTTGCCTTCGGCGGCTCGTGCCTGCCCAAGGACCTTCGCGCCCTCATCTCGATGTCGCGTCGGCAAGGCACGCCGGCGCCCCTCCTCGAAGCGACCCTGTCTGCCAACGAAGTGCAGATCAACCGGGCCTATTCGATGGTCGCCGAGCACGGAAGCCGCAAGGTCGGCTTCGTCGGCCTGAGCTTCAAGCCGGACACCGACGACCTGCGCGAAAGTCCGCTGGTGGAGCTCGCGGAACGTCTCTACGGCCGCGGCTTCCAGCTGAAGATCTTCGACCCGAACATCCGGCTTGCCCGCCTGACCGGCGCCAATGCGAGCTTCGTCAAGTCCCGGCTGCCGCATCTCGCCGACCTGCTCAACGAGGACATCAACACCGTCATCGAGGAGTCCGACATCCTGGTCGTTGGCAACCGGGCCGAGATGAACGGTTCGCTGCAGAACGTCAAGCCGGACACCTGCATCATCGACCTGGTGCGCGTCGACAAGTCCCTCCGCAGCGAAGGAAACTATCATGGCATCTGCTGGTGATTTCTCGCAGAGCCCTGCTGCGCACGTCCTGATGGTGCTGGCGATCGCTACCTTGGCAACCTCGTTGCCAAGCCAGGCCTACGCCATCATCGACAGCAAGACGGGGCTCGCGATCGGCATGATCGGCGCCTGGCGCTATGGCTGGGGAATGCTGCATTTCTTGCGCAGCATCATCTACCGGGCGTGGGTCTTCCCTCGCCTGCGCCGAGAGGCGATGGCGAAGTCGCGCACCGGCTTCGCCTCCTATTTCCTGATCACCAGCTTCCGCATCCCGACGGAAACGACGATCGCCGTCTACCGTGCCGCCTTCCGGGCGGCGCTGGATGCCCCCGGCCCCGCGACCGTGATCGCTTCGATCGTCGATCTCTCCGACCAGAGGATCATCAAGAAGCTGTTCAGCTCGATGGTCGGTGACGACGACGCCGTGGATCTCGTCATCCTGCGGATCGAAGGCACCGGCAAGCGCGATGCGCTCGCCAGCGGCTTTCGCGCCATCGCCCGGCTGATGCCGGCGCCGGATGCCATGGTTGCGGTGATCGACGGCGACAGCATGGTACCGCCGGACCTGGTGGAGAAATGCGCACCCTATTTCCACGATCCGAAGGTGGGCGCGCTGACGACGGACGAGGTGGCCGAGGTTCATGGCAACTGGCTGTTCGTCCAATGGTATGCACTGCGGTTCGCGCAGCGGCACATTCTCATGTCATCGATGGGCCTATCGAGGCGCGTGCTGACGCTGACGGGCCGCATGTCGATGTTCCGTGCCTCGATCATCTGCGACCCGAGCTTCGTGGCGCAGGTCGAGCTCGACTATATCGACCATCCAAGGCTCGGCCGCTTCAAGTTCTTGACCGGCGACGACAAGTCCAGCTGGTTCTGGCTCCTGAAGAACGGCTACAACATGCTCTACCTGCCCGACGTGACGGTTGCCACGATCGAGGATCCACCGAGCAACAGCTTCTTCGGATCGGCCGCCATGCTGATGGTCCGCTGGTACGGCAACATGCTGCGCACCAACCGCCGCGCCCTGGCGCTCGGCCCGCGCCATGTCGGCTTCTTCGTCTGGTGGGCGATCTTCGATCAGCGCGTGTCCATGTGGACCTGCCTGGTCGGCCTGACCAGCGCGCTGCTCGCCACCCTGTTCGTCTCGCCGTTTACGATCCTCGTCTACGCCGTGTGGATCCTGGCGTCCCGATATGCGCTGACGCTGTCCCTGTTTTCGGCACGCAAAAGGGTCTCGGCGATCACGCCGCTGCTGCTCTACTTCAACCAGATCTACGGCTCGTTGATGAAGGTGTTCGTGTTCTTCCACATGGACCGTCAGAAATGGACCCGCCAGAAGACGACGCTGGCACGCAAGGACCGTCTGTCAGCCAGCACGTTCAAGCACATCGAATCGAAATTCTATCAAGCAGTCAGCGTGCTCGCCCTGATCACGCTCTGCTCCTGGATGATCGGCGTCACGCACGCCGTCGGATTTTAAACCACCTTTCGCAAAGACCGGAGTGTGAACCCATGGGATCAATGTCATACGAAGCCGAGCTGCAGCGCCAACATCCCAGATACCGTCTGCCGATGCGCGCTACCATCGAGGGCACGACCTACCAGGTGCATGACTGGTCGATGAACGGATTTGCCATCGAAACCGGCGGGTTTACCGTGGGTAAGAACTTCATGGCTTCCCTTACCATTCCGTTCGACGGCTACGAGTTCGCCGTGACCATACCTTCAGAGGTGCTCTATTCCTCGACGCCGATGAAGCGGACCAGCCTGGTCTTCCTCGACCTGGAAGATGGCCAGGCGGGGCTTCTGCAGTACATCACCGACGCCGTTCTTTCGGGCGAAGTGGTCCGGGCAGGAGACATCCTGGACGTGGCGCGCCGGTCAGACGCCGGCCGCGTCAAGCAGATCCCGGCCCCCCCGAAGATGAACACCGGTGCGCGGCTTGCCTTCATCGGACGCAGGCTTGCGGCGTCCGCCGGGGTGCTTGCCATCGGCGCTGCCCTGGTCGCCTTCCTTTCGGCCAATGTCTACGACGAGCTCTACGTCGTGCGCAGCCAAAGCGGCAGCGTTGCGGCGAAAACGGTCAACGTGGCATCGCCCGCCGTCGGCCGGCTCGGCTTCCTCAACCAGAAGCGGGAAGTCACGCTCGGCGAACCGCTGATGACCCTCAATCCGGCGGTCGGCAATCCGATCACCGTGCAGTCCCCCTGCGATTGCGTCCAGGTGGAACAGCGCTTTGCAAACGGCGACTTCGTCAAGGTCGGCGAGCCGATCATCCGGCTGATGCGCACCGACGCGCCCGTGGTGGTGTCGGCCGCGGTCCCCAGCGACAAGCTGATGAGCCTCTACGGCGCACGGACCGCGACCTTGGTGTATGCCGACGGCACGCGGGTCAACGATGCCAAGATCCTGTGGCTTCCCGGCAAGGGCGAAAACCAGGTCGACCTGCCGCGCGAACCGCTGACGGTGGTCGTCGACCCGGAAAAGAAGCTGTCGACGGACATGATCGGCCAGCCGGTCGAGGTGACCTTCGACCTGTTCAGCGACAGCATGATGGGGCGCGCCTTTTCTGCCGTCTCGAACAGCGTATCCTCGCTGCTGAAGCCGAAGGTTGTACAGGGTGGCCAGTCATGACAGCCATTCATCCGGTGATCATGTGCGGCGGTTCCGGGACGAGGCTTTGGCCGCTGTCCCGCAGGCTCGAGCCGAAGCAGTTCCAGAAGCTGGTGGGCGGCAACTCGCTCTTCCAGGACACCCTGCTGCGGTTTTCCGGTGCCGAATTCAAGCGGTGCACGGTTCTCGTCAACGCCTCCCAGGAGCCCAGGGTCAGGCTTGAACTGTCCCAGGCGGCGCCTGAAAACGGTACGGCGCGGATCGTCGCCGAGCCGGCGATGCGCTCCACCGCCCCGGCGATCGCCGCCGCGGCGGCAGTGATCGCCGCCGACGATCCCGATGCAATCCTGCTGGTGGTGCCAAGCGACCACCGGATCGGGCGTCCGGACCGGCTTCTCGAGGCTCAGCTTTCGGCGCTCGCCTTCGTCGAGGACGGCGGTATCGCGCTTTTCGGGATCCGGCCGACCGCGCCCGAGACCGGGTTCGGCTATATCTGCGCTTCGGACGTTACCGAAAGCGGCGTAACCCGGGTGGAAGCCTTTGTGGAAAAGCCGCCGGTCGAACGGGCCATCCAGATGCTGACGGATCCCCGCTACACCTGGAACAGCGGCATCTTCATGTTCAAGGCCGCCACGATCCTCGAGGAACTGGCGCGCCACGCTCCCGCGGTCCTCGAAGCGGTCGAGGCATCGGTGCGCGATGCGAAGACGGATGGCCAGACCATCTTTCTGTCCTCCGATTATGCGCAGGCGCCGGAAATCTCCATCGACCATGCGGTGATGGAACATTCGCAACGGCTTGGCGTGGTACCGGTGTCGCCGGAATGGAACGACGTCGGTTCCTTCGAGGCGCTGTGGGAAGTCGGTGACCGCAACGCGGAGGAAAACGTCGTCTTCGGCGACGCTCTCCTCAGGGACGTGCGCCGCAGCTATGTCCGCGCCGGCCGCCGGCTGGTGTCGATCGTCGGGCTTTCCAATATCGTCGTCGTCGATACCGACGATGCTCTCCTGGTCGCCTCCCGGGCGCAGTCGCAGGACGTCAAGTACATCGCCCAGCATCTTGCGAGAGCGGGCCACAAGGCCGCGGACCAGCACGTGGTGCAGCAGCAGACCGGTGGTCACGTCCGCCTGGTCGAACACGACGCACACTACCGCGTCGAGCATGTCTGCATCCTGCCGGGACGAGAACTGCAGCTGGTCGACGGTGGAGACGCCTCGACCGCCAGCATCACGATGCTCCGGGGGGAGGCATCGTACGGCGATGGTGGCGCCTTGGTTCGCATCCTGGCAGGCCAGACGCAGGTGGTCAGCAATCGCGGTATCCTCACCTTCGTGAACCCGGGAACCGAGACGGTCGAGCTGATGCTGACCACGGTGGTTTCCGCGGATGCCGCCGAAGACGCAGACAGCGAAAGAAAGGTCAGCTGACATGCCCGCAGTCCATTCCCTCCGGTTTCGTCGAATTGCACTGCTGGCCGGATCGATCCTGGTGGCGTCCGCCCTTCATGCCGCGGCTTCCATGGACGACGAGGCCAATCTCGCCGCCGATGTGATCCAGAAAGCGCTGATCCAGGTCGACAGCCTACCGACACCTGATCGTCGGGCGACGGTTCTCAAGGATGCCGTCGAAGCGATGGATGTCCTGCAAAAGCTGGCCGAGCCCGGCGTGCAGGGCGAAACCGCGAAGGCCGCGCTGGACAACCTCGCCCAGCAGGCCGTGACGCCCGACATGCTTCGCCTCAGCCTTGTCGACGCCCTGAGTGCCGGCATCGTTGCCGGCGAACCGGGGCTGCGGCGCGACCTCGAGACCAAAGGCATCCTCGAAAACATCACGGATCCGGCCTACCGGTCGGCTGCATGGTCGCATCTGGCCCGCGCCCATATGCGGGTCGGCGAGCCGGCAGAAGCCGAGCGACTGGCTTTGCGTGCGGTCGAAGACGCCAAGGGGATCGACCGAAAGCAGACCCGCAACGGTGCGCTTCGGGCAGCCGTGCTGGTGTTTCCTTTCGATGGAGCGCATGACGAAATCATCGAGATCGCCAGCAATGCGATGAGTACCGCGAGCGCACGTTCGGAGATCTACCGGATGGAAGCGATTGCAAAGATCGGTGACGAGACGAAACGAACAGCGGATGCGCTTGCCGCTTCGGCCAAGGAGTTCTTTGCGAAGAAAGCCTACGGCGATGCGCTGACCAGCACCCGCGCTCTCGAGCGGGACGACGACCGGCGGGCACCCTTGCTCGACCAGATGTTCAAGGCCGCCGTCGCTGCCGGAGACGAGGGCCTCGGTTTGCAGGTGCTGAAGTCGATGGCGAAGGATCGCGATCAGGACAAGGCGCTGAAAGCTCTGGTCGATCTTCGCCTGACCCGCGGCAAGCCGATCCGCGCGAAGGAGCTGATCGCGCTGATGCTGACGCCGGGCGCCCGCGTCGAGGCCGAGATCGCGATCGCCAAGACCTTCGAGCAGCAGGGTTACCAGCAGGCCGCACTCGACACTCTGGCGGCATTGAAGATCTCGCCGCAGGACGATCCGGACGCGGCCGCCGATCTAGTCGCCGCGCTTGCCAGCATCTCCGCCTTCGACCAGGCGCAGGCGATCGCCGACCAGATCACCGATGCGCCGCGCCGTTCGTTTGCCTTCTCCAGGCTTTCGAAGCGCTTGGCTGACGACCAGCGGATCGACGACGCCCGTCGCTTCCTAGGCCAGGTCACGGAGGCGGACGACCTTGCCTATGCGCGGTCGGGGCTTGCCCGCGCACTGGTCAAGGACGACCGGCTGGACGAAGCCAAATCCATCCTCAAGGACCTGCCCGATGGCGCCGACCGAGACCGGGTGCTCGAAGAACTGGCGAAACGCCACGCCGACGGCGGCATCGACGAGTTGCGCTCGATCGCCGGCGAGATGACCACGGTTCCCGCGCATCAACGCAGCCTCGCCATGCTGGCGGGGGCGCTTCGCGGGCTCGATCCCGGCGCCGCGGGTCTCGCTCTCGATCAGGCGCTCGGTCTTTCCGATCCGTCCGGCACGACCGTCGACGGCAGCGGTCTTGCCGCCATCGCTGTCGGCTATGCCGGCCTGGGCGCGGTCAAATCCGCCGACACCGCGCTGGCCGGCATCAACGATTTCGCCCAGCGCGACGAGGCCGAGGCGATGGTCGCCGGCCGGCTTGTCGAAACGGGTTCGCTCGATGCGGCAAGAGCGAGGCTTCCGCGGCTCTCAGTGCATGCGCAGGCCAACCTGCTCGCCGAACTCGCGGCTGCCGAATTTCGTGCAGACGGAGACGTGGAAAATCTCGTCCGGGCGGTCCACGACCTGCCCTTCCCGATCCGGGTCGCAACACTGCGCGGCGCAAGCGAGCACCGTGCCCGGACGCTCGACAGCAACAACTGGTTCGAAAACCCCAAGACCGACCCGCTGCTGTCCGCCGCAGAGCCGGCAAAGCCTGAAAAGGCGAATTTCATGGTGGGCCAGCACGTGGTCCAAGCACCCGCGCCCGGCGGGCAGACGCTCGACGGCATCTCGATGCCGGACATCTTTAGCCTCAACGCTGCCGCCATGCGCGCTCAGGTGCCGGCACCGGCCGACGGCGTGGCGCATCTCGCCATTCTCGGCTTCAGCCCCTTCAGCCTCGAGGCCTTCAAGCTGACAAGCGGCGGCACGGCCGCCATCCACCAGGTCCAGGTTTCCCAGCAGCTGACGTGGCCGCGCTACATCGCCGTCCAGAAGGGCGTCGTGACCCTCGGCTCGCTGCTGCGCGATCTGCCGGAGGCATTGAGATATCGGCTGCTGGTGCCGAAGGGCGACGTGCTGCTGGTCCGCGTGCCGATCATCGTCCTGCCGGGCGCCACCCTGCTGATGTCGGGCAGCGAGTTCACCCAGTACCAGCTCGGCTCCCAGTCCGGCGCGTTCATCGCGGTTGCCGGAAAGCTGGTGGTTCAGGATGCCGACGTCATCGGCTATGACGAGGAGCTCGAAGCCGCAGCTGCGGCCGATGAAACCAACAAGTCGATGTTCCGGCCGTTCATCACCGGATGGGGCGGCAGCAATCTGCAGATTTCCGGCAGCCGGTTCGCGATGCTCGGATACGATTCCAGCAAGGCGTTCGGCCTGACCCAGTCGAGCGGCGCCGCCGTCCAGTCCCTCTACGCCCTGGACGAGAACCGCCCGACCGGTCGGATCGTCGAGAACAGCTTCGAAAACCTGCGCTACGGCTACTACAGCTACGAGGCCAAGGGGGTCCAGCTGATCGGCAACGAGTACCGCGACAACGTCGTCTACGGCATCGATCCGCACGACCGCTCGCGCCAGATGGTGATCGCTCTCAACACCGTCTCGGGATCCGGCAAGAAGCATGGGATCATCGTCTCGCGCGAAGTGGACGACAGCTTCATCGTCGGCAATGTTTCGCTCTGGAACAAGGGCTCCGGCTTCATGCTGGACCGCACCAGCACCCGCAATGTCGTCTATGCCAACACGGCATTCTCCAACCACGGCGACGGGCTGACCTTCTACGAAAGCGGTTGCAATATCGCGGCTGCCAACGATTTCAGCCGCAACTACCGCGCCGGCATCAAGGTGCGCAACAGCACCGATGTGGGGATGTACAACAACCGCATGGACGGCAACCGCGCCAGCGGCGCCGATATCTATGTCAGCGACCTGCGGGCCTCTCCCGAAGGACGCAGCCGGAATTTCGAGCTCGATCCCTACCAGCCCCTGACGACGACCGTCATCAGCGGAAACTCGTTCGAGGCGAACGGCTTTGCAATCAACGTGGATGGCGCTTCGCAGACGATCCTCGACAGGAACCGGTTCCGGGACCAGCGGAGCAACGTCTATGGCGGCGATCTGCGCAGCCTGTCGCCTTACCTGCTGCAGCTTGGCGAGACGTCGGCCATGCTCGTCGGGCTCGCCTGCGAGCCGAAACCGAAGATGGACTCCTGCGGCTTCAACGGAGCCCGCGCGACCCCAGCTCCGACATCGCTCTGCACCGGCATGACGCAACCGCAGCAATCCGGATTCGCTCCCGAGGCAGGCAGCAATGGTTAAGCTCGCACCGCTTGCACTCACCCTCGGGCTGGTCCTGGCTTTGCCGGTGACCGCCCAGGACCGGACCTGGCCCGGCGCCTTCAACGTCGCCGAGCGCATGAAGCTTCTGGAGACGCCGGCCTATGCGCCCCTGCGGGACGCATGCCTGAAGATCGCGACCGACAAGAAATGGAAGAGGCTGAAGCCGATTGCGGGCCTGCAGGCGACCGAAGGCTACGGCTCGGACAACCAGGCTGAAGATTTTTCCTGGGCCGTGATGGTCCTGTCCGGCCGCGCCGTCGGTGGTGACAGGACCGCGCGGTCTGCGCTGAGCGATCTCATGCTTCGTTGGGCCGAAGCGAACGCCTTTTCCCAGACGGAGGAGGTCAACGACGCCTATTATGCCCTGAAGCGCCAATTGCTGCCCCTGACGATCGCCTACAGCATCGTGCAGCCCTCGCTGTCCCCAGCCGACAGCGACAAGCTGCGCAACTGGATCGATCCGCTGGTGCGGCGCATCGACAAGATCTTCGATGGCGACGTCGACCACAACAATCACCGGGTGCTCGCCGACAGCGTTCTCGCCGTCTGGGGATCCGTGATCGCGGACGATGCGCTGCTGCAGAAGGGGCTCAGCCGCTACGACACGGTGCTTTCCGAAACGCGGCCGGACGGCACGCTTGCGCTTGAAGCCAGGCGTGGCGCGCGGGCGCTGTGGTACCAGAGGCAGACGCTCTCCAGCCTGACAATTCTTGCGGAAACAGCGCGCGGCGCCGGGATCGACCTTTATGGCCGGACCAGTTCCGAGGGACGGAGCCTTGCGACGCTGATCGGCGCGCTGATGAACGGACTGACGGCACCGGCCGTGGTGTTCGTCTACTCCTCTGAGAACCACATCCCGGGACCGGAAAAGAATTTCCTCAATCCGGACCTCGGATTTCTGACCACCCGCGGGCACGGCCGGCACTACATGGCCTGGACCGAAGCGGTGGTTGCCAATGGTGGCAAGGGCCTCGCCTACCAGCGCCTGGCCGGACTGTTCCGCCGCGACATCGTCGAACAACGCCCGCTCATCGATGAGTTCGCGGGCGGCAATGCAACCTGTTTCTGGGGGCAACCATGATCCTTTTCCGCCGCGGCCTCGCCTGCATCGTCATCTCCGCAGCGCTCGGTGTGCTGTCCCCCGCGATGGCGCAGACCGACAGCTACCAGAGCCGCTACACGCAAGAGCAGGCGCTGATCGCCAACCTGTCTCAGAGCCAGGCCTTCCAGGACCAGCGCCGGCTTGCCGAGCTTTTGACCGAAGGGGTGATGGTCGCGCCGGACAATCCCTTGCGCAAAGCCGACCGCGACGCGGCAATCGTGGCGTACCGGCGCGCAATCGCGCTGGGCGACCGCTCCGCCGGGACAACGGTCGCGCTGGCGCGCCTGCTGCTGCGGCAGGATGATGCTGCGGGCTTCAGCGCGCTTCGACCGCAACTGCGCAATTTCGTCTTGCAGGGCAATGGCGACGCAGCCTACGTGCTTGCGCTGGATGGCGCCCAGAACGAGAAGCTTGCGCCCGAACAACTGGCGCCGAAGCTTGCGGCGGCCGCCGTCATGGGCAGCGTGGCTGCCGTCCGAGACATCGCCGACAGCGGCGCCGTCATGGGGGCAACGGTCAAGCAGGCATCGCTCCAGGCGCTGCAGCGCCGCGCCCAAACGGGATGGGCTCCCGCGGCCTTCGCACTCTACGAAATCTACCGGGACGGCAGGCTGACCGACCGCGCGCCGGAGCTTTCGATGAAATGGCTCGACGCGGCGGTTGCGCAGAACTACGTGCCGGCGCTCGAACGGCTTGGCGACCACCTGCTGCACGGCGTCGATATCGCGGCTGATCCGGTCCGGGCAGCGACGCTCTACAGGGCGGCAGCGGAAGCCGGCAGCGGCGGCGCGGCAGCCGTTCTCGGTCGCCACACCCCGGCCGGCCCGAACCTCGACATTCCACAGGAGGAAGCCAGGATCTGGCTGCAGCGGGCAGCGGCGGTCGGCGTCAGGGGTGCAGCAGCCGAAATTGCCTCCCTCGATCTTTCGGCCGCGCTTGCCTCAAACGCGGACCCCGTTCACCTGGCGCAGCTGATCGAGGCGGCGCTTGCCCCGATCGCCCAGGATCCGGATGCCCTGGCGAGCCTTGCACAGCGCCAGTGGCGGACGGCCAATTCCAAGCTGGTCGCGCCGGTTCTGCTGCCGCTCCTCAAGGACAGGGCCCTGGAAGGCAGCCCGACCGCAGGCCTTGCCTACAATGCCTGGCTGCAGGCCAATGGCGAGGCTCTGCCGGAGGCCGTCGCCCAGGCGCTGGTCGACGGGTTGAAGAAGCAACCGCTCGGAAGCGCCGCCTTCTCGGATTTCACGATCGCCAATCTTGCCCTCAACGGTCGCATACCGGAAAAAGTCTTGAGCAAGGGCGCAGCACTTGAGCTTCTGATGGACGCGGCCGATGCCAAGGTGGGGCAGGCTATGCTGCGGCTCGGCGAACTCTATGCCCAGGGCGACGCACTTGCCCGCAACAAGGCCTTTGCAAAGCGCTGGCTGATCGCCGCAAAGGGCCAGGCAGTCGAACGCGCCGCCTGGGATCTGGCGGCGCTGCAGCTGGCCGACGAAGACCCGGCCGAACGCGCCGTCGCCGAAGCCTTCTACCTCGGCAGGCTCAACGATGGAGACGCGCGTGCGGCCCTGATCCTGGTGCAGCACCGTATCCAGTCCGGGCCGCTCGACCCGATCTTCCTCGCCGAGGCGAAACGCGCCGCGACGGAGCCGCGCGACGTGGTCGACCTGGCAGCGGCGCTGGTTTCCAGCGGCGTGCAGGAAAACATCGATGCAGGCGAGCATCTGCTCGCAACGCTGCGGGCCGAGGAACTGCCCGCCGATGCTCTCGTCGCCTATGGCGATCTGCTGATCTCGATTGCGGCCTCATCCGAGGACACCGCCCGCGGTCTGAGCCTGCTGGAGAAGGCGGTGGAAAAGGGCGATCCGGGCGTCAAGATCGCACTGGCATCAACCTACCTTTCGTCCGTGAGCTACAAGGACCGGCAGGCCCAGGCGGTTCGCCTCCTCGACGAAGTCCTGGCCGACAATCCGCGCGATCCGAATGCCCGCCTGCTTATGTCCAAGGCCTATCTGATGGGCCTCGGAATCAAGCGAGACGCCCGGAAGGCATCGCTGCTGATCGACGGCATCCGGGCTGAAGGTGAGTTCAAGAACGCCAAGGCGACCATGCTGGCCGCCGACTGGCTCGCCTTTTCGGCAAGCGAGCGCGATCCGGCGGCGGCTGTCGCCCTCCTGAAGACGCAGGCAGCGCGCGGATCGATTGCGGCGGAACGGGCCGTCGGGGATGCCTATCTCAGCGGCTTTGGACCGACACTCGAGCCTGACCTCGCCGCCAGCCGCTTGTACAAGTCTGCCAATGCCGGCGACAAGGAAGCCATGGCGTCGCTCGGCCACCTGCTTTTGAACGGCTACGGCGTGAGCCAATCCCGCGAAGCCGGCCTGCGCTGGCTGTCTAGAGCGGCCCAGGCCGGTGATTCCTCCGCCATGTACGAACTGTCGCGCATCTACGCGCTTGCGCCGGAGGACGATGTCGGCGGGCGCCAGACCATCTACTGGCTGAAGCGGGCCGCCGAACGCAACCATCCGAATGCAAGCTATCAGCTCGGCCTCGCCTACCAGAAGGGCGACTGGGTGGAAGCCAATCCAGAGGAAGCCGCCAAATGGTTCAAGCGGGCCGGAGATTCCGGGAACCTGCTTGCAGCCCGCACGCTGGATGCGCTTCGCAGGGAGCAGGCGGACCCGCAGGCGCCCGAAGCATCCGATGGATCGCCCGAATAGGATTGCGGCACGGGCCGCCGCCTGATGCCGCACTCACGATTGAAGCCACCGCCACTGGAGGTCGTCATGCCCGAACAAACATCACTGAAGCGCATCCCAAGGCTGACTGCCGCGATCGGCATCGGCACCGCAGCACTGCTATACGCGAGCACATGCCTGGCGCAGTCGACCGCTCCCCACCCGGCGCCTCTACGCGAGCCGCCGAAGCTCAACTACCAGAAGACCTGCAGCCCGCCGACGGCGCTGCAGCCGCTGGCGGCTGACTGGAGCAAATGGAACGGCGAAGAGAACGGTGTCGGGGCCGATCGCATGCTGGCGGACGCGGCCCGGTTGACCGACGGCGACACCGAGGTGCATCGCGACCGGGTTCTCGCGCGCAAAATGCTGGAGACGATCGCTTCCAGCACCAGCACGTCGGCCCCCGACGCAAAGGCGCGGCTTGCACTGCTGATGCTCGACCCAAGATCGGGACCGACCAATCCCGAGCAGGCCTCGCGGCTTCTCGTCGAGGCGACCGCTGCCCAGCGGACCGGCGCCGCCCTGTCCATGGGCAAGCTGATCCGTGAAGGCAAGCTGCCCGGCATGGCGCTTTCGGATGGAAGCCGCTATCTCAGCATCGCCGCCGGCCTCGGCGATCCCGTGGCGGCGCTTCAATTGGCCGCGCTTTACGGCAAACCGGGCGCGGCGCAGCCCTTTCCGGACGCCGCCTCGCATTTCGCCACGCTTGCGGCCATCGGTGTCCAGACGGCGCTTGCCTCCGGAAATTGCGCCATCGCCGCCGATGTCGGTGACTATCTCAGCGAAATGGATCCTCAACAGGGACCTGCGCTTTCGGTCCGCTGGTACGAACTCGGCGTGATGGCCGGCGATGTGCGGGCAATGACCCGCCTTGCCCGGGCCTACGAAACCGGGGAAGGCAAGGACCGCGATCTCGCCAAGGCCGGCGCCCTGTGGGACCAGGCTGCGGCGGCAGGGTCCGCCCGCGCCATGACCCAGGCCGCCCGGCTGCGCCTGACCGCGGGAGGCGACACTGCTGCGGCCGTCACCCTGCTTAACGGCGCCATGGCGAATGGAGAGGCTGACGCGTTTCTTTTGGCGGCCCGGCATTTCCGTGGCGACTACACCGGCAAATCCGATTTTGCCGCCATGCTGTCCGTGCTGGAAGCGGCCGTGCGGCAGCCGGACGCCTCCGTCGTCAGCATCGAGATGCTGGCCAATGCCTACATGACCGGTCAGGGCGTGGCGGTGGACAAGGAGCGCGCCGACGCGCTTTACCAGAGCCTCCTGACGCGAGACGATCCGGACGGCGAAGGTCTGTTCGGGCGGTACCTCATCAACAACGGCCTGGGCCTCAGCGCCGGCATCGAGCACCTGCACAATGCCGCCCGCAAAGGCTCGCAGATGGCGCAGTTCCAGTTGGCACAAACCGCCTACTGCATGGCCGACAATGCGGAACCGCTGCTGCAGCAGGCCGCCCGTGACGGCAGCACGCCCGCCTTGCGGCGACTTGCGCGCATGGCGATGGATCGCGGCGACAAGGCGGCCGCAACCACCTATTGGTGGGGCGGCGTCGCACTCGGCGACCGGCTCGCCATGGTAGATCTCGCCAGTGCGGCCTCCGCAGGGGCGGCCATGCCGGCAGTCAACCCGACCGATCTCATCAAGCGGGCGGCAGCGCCGGGGGATGGGATGATCGACGGACGGCTTGCCCTTTCCGTCGCCTACCGCACCGGCAAGCTGCCGGATGCGACAGGCGAAGGCGACCGCCTGATGGCGAGCCTTGCCAATAGCGGCCGTGCCGATGTCGAGGTCGAAGCGGCCCGGCGCAACATGGCCGTAACGCCAAACGACGGCGCCGCCTGGGTCGAGCGGCTGACCAAGGCCGCGGATTCCGGCGATACGGATGCCATGTACCTTCTGTCACGGCTGTCGGCTGCGGCGTTGCCGCAGGGCAGTTCGGCGCGCGACTGGCTGATCCGTGCGGCGGCCATGGGCAACTCCGATGCTCTGGCCGAACTGCCGAGCGACGACCCTGCTGTCGCGGATCGGGTGCTGGCCTCCCTGAAGGATCGCCTGCTGTGCGACGTGCCGTCGCTGGTCGGCGCGGCGCGCCTGCACCGGCTGCGTGGGCCGATGGAAGCAGCCAATGCCGAATTCGACCGTGCCGAACGCCTTGCGGACGGGCGCCCTCGCGACCTCTATCTGCTGGCGCAGGTGCTGGTGCCCAAGACCGCGGGCGTGCCGTCCGACCCCGCAAAGGCCGCTGTGCTGTTCGAGCGGTCGGCTTCGGTCGGCTATGTCAAATCCGCGCTGGCGCTCGCCGACCTCTATGCCGGCGGCGCACTTGGCCCGCACGACCCCGACGCCATCGACTGGTACTCCAAGGCGGCGATCGGCGGCGAAGCGTCAGGGGTTCGCGAGCTCGTCAAGTATGCGTCCCAGCCGGCACGGCAGGAGATCGCCGACAAGGCTCTCGCCGCCCTGCAGCGGGTCGCGGAGAATGACGACGCAGCGGCGATGCAGGCCTATGGCTCGGTGCTCGCGACGCTTGGCCCGGAGCGATATGCGGAAGGCATGACGTTCCTGGAAAAGGCCGCCGGCAAGGGTGACGTTCAGGCAATGAAGACGCTGGCGCGTCTCTATGCCGCCGGCCTCAATGGCACGGTGTCGGCCGAGGAAAGCACGCGGTGGACCCGGCAGGCCGCCGAAAAAGGCGATCCAGAAGCAATGTTCCAGTATGCGATCGCGCTCGATCTCGGATTCGGCGTGACCATCGATCGCAATCAAGCTCAGTCCTGGCAGGAAAAGGCAAAAGAAAATGGCTTCCTCCGATAAACCTTCATCGTCTGCCTGTGTCGCTGTGCAGTCGTTTCGCATGCCGCTGGGCTTCACTGCGCTGGCCCTGGCGCTCATGACCTGGACCGCGACAGCCGTCCCCCATGCCAAGGCCGCCGAGGGCGATACGTCATCGACCACGCTCCGCAAGGTCGCTCCCTCGGCGCTCCAGGGTGACCGCGAAGCGGTCCGCGATGCCGCCAAGGCGATCGTCAAGCTCGGACCACGCGAGTTCAAGGGCGCGGACCAGATGCGTCCGCTCCTGCGCAACGAAGCGATGCGCGGGTCGAGTGCCGCCGCGAACGCCTATGGGATGATGCTGCAACACGGGATCGGCGGACCTGCCAATCCCGCCGAGGCCCCGCAATGGTATTCGCGAGGCGCCTCGGACGGTAACATATCGGCATCGAAAAGCGGGGCCTTTGCCTATGCGCTTGGCTGGGGCGTGCG
This sequence comes from Hyphomicrobiales bacterium, assembly GCA_900469345.1. Taxonomy (GTDB): domain Bacteria; phylum Pseudomonadota; class Alphaproteobacteria; order Rhizobiales; family Rhizobiaceae; genus Neorhizobium. The sequence continues at coordinate 31,191 of UBWZ01000005.1, forward strand.
GCGGGATGTCCGCAAGGCGCAGACGCTGCTCGCCGCCGTGCCGGTGGACCAGCGCGCCCGCAAGATGCTGCAGATCAGCAAGGCGCTGCTGCGGCCGGGGCATGAGGAACCGGAAGCAGCGCTGATGTGGCTGCAGAGGGCCGTTGCATTGCGCGCCGGCAGCCCCGACGATGCGGCGCGGATCGGCGCGCGGATCGAGGAGATCGAGCCCGGCTCTGCCGAGGAAATGCGTGTCTGGCTGGCGCCGCTCGCCGCCAAGGGCAATGGCGCTGCCGCGATGATGCTGGCGTCGGCCATGATGGACAGCGGCAAGCCGGAGGACCAGACCGAAGCCGTGCGGCTCTACCTGCTGGCGGCCGAGCAGGGCGTGGACGGTGCCTATCAGGCGCTCGGAACGCTTCTGACATCGGGACCGAAGGAGGCTGCGGCGCCCGTTCTCTCGCTGCTCGAGCAGAAGGCGCGCGGCGGCATTGCGCCGGCGCAGGTGATCCTGGCCCATTATTACGTGTTCCAGTCGGGCGAGGAGCAGGATCTGCGAAAGAAGGGGGTGGACTATCTCCAGCAGGCTGCCCGCGAAGGCAACCCCGAGGCGCAGTACCGCCTGGCGATGCTGATCCTGACCAGTGTCGAGGACCAGGACAAGCGCGCGCTCGCCAAGGCCTACCTCGTTCTGGCCGCCAAGGGAGGCAACCGGTTGGCCGGCATAGCGGTCGCGCAACTGGGAAGCGTTCCACTTCAGCAGGCGCGCCAGATCGTCAAGGCCAGCATCCAGTAACACTGCGTCGCGGGGCGGCGTCGCACGCCGCCTCGCGACCGCCGTAAACCAGACCTTAGAACTGTTGGCTTAGCCTGATGCGAAACTCGCCACGAGGTTCGCATTGGTCCGGTTTGTCCTTCCCGCCCTGATCCTGATCGCCACCGGCATGGCGCTGCCCGTGGCGGCGCTTGCCGGCAACCCAGCCGGCGCGGCCGCGTCGAACACGACTTTGGGTGTCGGCGGCTCCACCCTGACCGGTCCCGGCGTCGACGCTACCGAGACCTGCGAGATCGTCGCGCCACCTCCGTCATCGCTCGACACGCCATCGAAATACAATCAGGCCATCGGCTCCAAGTCGATCGCCGACCCTGTGTCGGCGCAGGTGCGCAGCAAAGCCATGTCGCCCGTGACGGATGCCATCCGGCGTCTGGAAGCGACAGGCAGGTTCGGTCCCGGCCAAGCCTCGCCGACGGCGGCTGCCTGCGTCTTCCAGACGCTCGACATCTGGGCCAGGGAAGGATCCCTGACGCAGATGAGAAGCGAAGACGCCAATCTCAGCCGCGACCGGTTCATGGTGTCGATCACCGCGCTGATTGCCGATCTAGACCCGAAGGGCGACAGCCTTTCACGGCATGACGACGTCCGGCGCTGGCTTGCGGCGATCTCCATGCAGACCATGCGGTTCTACGATATCGAGGCCGGACCGATCTCCCGGCGCAACAACCATCGCTACTGGGCGGGCCTGTCCGTCGGTCAGACCGGAGTGCTGCTCAAGGATCATCGCATGATCGACTGGGCCCGGAGCAGCCTCGAGACCGGACTTTGCCAGATCGACGGAAGCGGCTTCCTGCCGCTCGAGGTCGACCGCGCCGCCAAGGCCTTCGACTATCACCTTTACGCCTATGTCGCACTCGGATCGCTCGACCGGCTCCTCGGCCCGAGCGAACCCGGCCGGTGTTCCGAAGCTCTCTTAAGGCTCGGAGACCTGGTGCGGAACGGGATACGCAGCGACGTCGCCTTCGAGCGCCGCACCGGCGTGCGCCAGGACAAGCCCGGCCGCGACAATCTTCTCAAGGCCCGCCGCCTGCTGCAGGACCGCCTTTCGCCGGGTGCCGGGTCCGAATTCTGAGTCATAGTCACAATCAGTCAACGAAGTCGTGTTGCAATAAAGAAGCGAGGTTAATGCAGGTTTATTTCCTGCCTTCAGCGCAGCCACTAGTATCGGTGCCAAATCAAACTTAGCGACAGGCAACCGAGGCAACCATGGCGATCTTTAATGTACTGGACTTCGGCGCCACCGCAGACGACCTGACCGACGACAGCGCCGCGATCCAGGCCGCTATCGATGCGGCGTTTGCGGCCGGGGGCGGCACGATCTACATTCCGACCGGTACATTCATCATCAGCGGCAACGCATCGAACCCGTCCCAGGGCTGCGTCGAAGTACGCACCAATTGCACGCTTACCGGCGACGGCGCCGGCAACACCATCCTGAAGCTCGCCGACAACTACAATGAGCGCATCAACGGCATGATCCGGACGCCGGTCGACGAGAGCGCGTCCCATGTGACCATTTCCAACCTGACCATCGACGGCAACCGGGCCAACAACACCGGCCATCAGGCGGGTATCATCACGGGCGTCAAGACCAACCCCGAAGGGCTCGTGCATCAGGACATCACCATCAGCGGCGTGGAAGTGAAAAACTGCACGGCCTATGGCGTCAACCCGCACGAGGTGACCTACGACCTGACGATCGAAAACTGCGTGTCGCACGGCAACGGCACCGACGGTTTCGTCGCCGACTACGTGGTGGGCGCGGTCTACCGGAACAACATCGCCTACGACAACGATCGCCACGGGTTCAACGTCCAGAACAGCAGCAGCGATATCGTTCTCGAAAACAACACGGCCTATGACAACGGCCTTGGCGCGACCGGCGGCGCCGGCATTACCATCCAGCGCAGCGACATCTTTCCGGACGGCGCCGACACCATTCCATGGGTCACCAACATCCAGATCATCGGCGGCGAATACTACGGCAACAGCCGGGAGGGGATCCTGATCAAGCTGTCCGACGATGTCGAGGTCAGCGGCGCCAATGTCCATGACAACATGCGCGAAGGCATCAAGGTCGAGGGCGCCACGAATACCAGCATCCACGACAGCGAGATCTCCAACAATTCGCAGGAAAAGTTCGGATCTTACGACGAAGTCAACATCCGCCTGCGCCTCGACGACGTGGTGACACCGCCGCGCACCTACTATTCGGAAAACACCCAGGTCTACGACAACGACATCCATTCCGACGGGACGAGCCGCTACGGCATCCGCGAGGAGCTGACCAACTCCACCGCCGACAATCCTTCCGGCACCGTGGTGCACGACAACACCGTGACCGGCTCGGTTTCGGGCGACGTGTATGTGCCGCCCTATGGGGCAACGGAAGGCAACGACTATTTCTACGGGACGACCAGCGGTGACAATTTCGCCGGGCTCGGCGGCAATGACACCTATGTGGTCAACCATACCAGCGATACCGTCACCGAGCAGGTCAATGCAGGCACCGATACGGTCATCGCAAAGCTGAACTACACGCTGACAGCCAATGTGGAGAACCTGCAGCTCGACGGAACCGCCGTCCGCGGCACGGGCAACGATCTCGACAACATCATCATCGGCACCTCCGGCCACAACGAGCTCGAGGGCCTCGGCGGCAACGACCTTCTCGACGGTCGCGGTGGCGCCGACACGATGCAGGGCGGCGACGGCAACGACACCTATTACGTCGACGACGTTCTCGACGTCGTCATCGAGAAGGATCACGGAGGTCTCGGCGGCATAGACACCGTGTTCAGCACCGTGAACTACACGCTGTCGGTCGAGGTGGAAAAGCTGGTGCTCCAGGGCACGGGCAATCTCAACGGAACGGGCAACAGCCTTGCCAACGACATGACCGGCAATGACGGCGACAACGTGCTAGACGGGCTGGCGGGCGCCGATACCATGCGGGGCGGCGCCGGCAACGACACCTATGTGGTGGACCACAGCGGCGACGTGGTCATCGAGGCGGCCGGCAAGGGCTTTGATACGGTGCGCAGCTCGCTCACCTACACGCTCGGCAGCAATGTCGAGAAGCTCGTGCTGACGGGTACGGCGCAAAGGGACGGCAACGGCAACGAACTCAACAACACGATCGTCGGCAATGACGGCAATAACAAGCTGCACGGCATGGCGGGCGACGACAGGATCGAGGGCGGGCTGGGCGCCGATCAGCTCTATGGCGATGCCGGCAACGACATCTTCGTGCTGCGCAAGGGTGAATTTGGCGGCGACGTGATCGAAGACTTCACCGGCAACGGCACGGCGCTGGGCGACCGAATCGAATTCAACGGTTTCAGCGCCAATGCCGTGCTCGTCCAGATCGGCACCGATACGTGGCAGGTGCAGGACGGCGGCTATGTGGAAACCTTCCGGATCAAGACACCGGTCGGTGCCGCGGCATTCGATGCCAGCGACTACACCTTCGATCACCTGCCGGCGACCAACTCGGCGCCCGTTGCAGCGACCAGCGGAAACACGGCAAGCGGCACGGAAGATACGGTCATCTCCGGCGTCCTGCCGGTCGGCACCGATGCGGATGGCGATGCCGTATCCTACTCCCTGGTGTCTCCCGTTTCCGGGCTCAGCCTCAATGCGAATGGAAGCTTCACCTTCACACCGTCGGCGAACTTCAACGGGCAGGTTGGCTTTCAATACATCGTCAGCGATCCATCGGGCGCCACCAGTGATCCGCAAACTTTCCAGATCACTGTCTCACCGGTCAATGACGCACCCGTGGCCGCCGCGACGGGGAACCAGGCAACAGGCAACGAAGACAGCGTGATCTCCGGCCAGATCCCTCTCGCATCGGACAGCGACAACGATGCGCTGCACTACACCCAGGTGGGATCGCTCGCCGGCCTGAGCCTCAACGACGACGGCAGCTTTCAGTTCACGCCGCCCGCCAACGCCAATGGCACGTTCAGCTTCCAGTATCAGGTCAGCGATCCGTCGGGCGCCACCAGCACCACGAAGACGTTCGAGATCACCGTCGCGCCGGGCAACGACGCACCGGTGGCCGCGACAACGGGGAACCAGGCGTCCGGCACCGAAGACATTCTGGTTTCCGGCCAGGTTCCGGCAGGATCGGATGTCGACAACGATGTGCTGCACTACGTCCAGGTGGGCACACTGGCCGGACTGACCCTCAATAACGACGGCAGTTTCCAGTTCGCTCCATCGGCGAACGCGAATGGGACGTTCAGCTTTCAGTATGCCGTGGCAGACAATTTCGGCGGCCAGAGCGCTACCCAGACATTCACGATCGACCTTGCGGCCGTCAACGATGCGCCAACCGCTTCGGCGACCGGCAATTCCGTCAGCGGCAATGCCGACACCGTCATTACCGGGCACCTCCCGACCGGATCGGATGTCGATGGCGACGCCCTGACCTATGCGCTGACCGGCAGCCTGACCGGTCTGACGCTGCAGTCCGACGGTACCTTCACCTATATGCCGGCGACCGGCACAAGCGGAAACGTTGCGTTCCAGTATCACGCGGTGGATTCCACCGGCGCACAAAGCGCCGACCAGACCTTCACCATCTCGGTCGTCCCACCAGCCGGCCTCACCGTGACCGGAAACAACAGCGCCAACACGCTTTACGGTTCGGCGGGCGATGACGTCATCGACGGCGGCAAGGGTGGCGACCGCATGTACGGTTATGCCGGCAACGACACCTATTATGCGGACAGCTCGAGCGACAAGGTTTTCGAAGCGGTCGGCGGCGGCTACGACCGGGTCCTGACGACGTCGTCCTTTACCCTTGCAAGCGGCGTGGAGGTGGAACTCCTGCGGGCCACGGGCACGTCGGCGGTCAGCCTGACCGGCAACGCGTTTGCGAACACGCTGATCGGCAATGGCGCCGCCAACAAGCTGTCGGGCGGTGACGGTGCCGACAACCTCGATGGCGGCCTGGGCAAGGACGTGCTGACGGGCGGTACCGGACGCGACAGCTTCTTCTTCACAACGACCCTTGGCGCCAGCAACGTCGACCAAATCAAGGACTTCAAGGTCGTGGACGACACGATCGTGCTCGACCGCGCCATCTTTACCGGGCTTGCAGCCGGTCAGCTGGACCAATCGAGCTTCGTCAAGGGGACCGTGGCGCTCGATGCGAACGACCACATCATCTACAACAGCTCTGCCGGGCAGCTGCTGTATGACGCGGATGGCGCCGGCGGAGAAGCAGCGGTGCTGTTTGCGACGCTGACAAAAAGCCTGCATATGGATTATCTCGATTTCGTCGTGCAGGACCATCCCCTGGCCTGACGTCCCGCGCCGCCTCTGGTAATCCCGAACGATCCCGCAGCCTGCTGCGGGATCGTTTCGCTTGTCGCACCAAACCGTTGCGCACGTCAGCCGACGCCTGCCGCGACCGCGGTTGCGGTATAGGGGTAAGTACCGCGACCCTCTCGCAATTCCTTAACTAAAAGTAATGTGAATCCTTACATTTAGCATGGCGGCTGGGAGACCGCGCCTGTATGGTTGGGATGCCCGATTCATCGGGGCCGACTTGTCCCAACGGTAGATGGCACATGGCATAATGGTGAATTTCCTTCTCGAATTCGAAGACCTGGACCCCTCGCTCAGTGACGTCCAGGCTGCAGACTATGAGACGCTGGACGACGCCGCTGCAGATGTCGTGGTCGCCGTTCGCGATATCGTTGCCGATCATGTCCGCAACGGCAGGATCCTGACGCTGGCCTCCGTCGTCATCAAAGACGACAAGAGCGTCGCCCTGAAGGAGATCAAGGTGTCCGACATCCTGACGCATCTCCTCCCCGCCACACAGCCGGTCGACCGGATTTCGTAAGAACCGAAGCCGCATTCGACGATGACAGGTCAGACGGGCAACATCCCCCTCGCCAGACCGCATTTTTTCCGTCCCCTTCGCCTTGCCGCCGCGGCTCTGATCTCCCGCCACCCGAGTGAGGCTAGCGTAGCGCCCGCAGCGCGTTGAGGATGACCGCGACGTCGATGATCTCCTGCAGGAGAGCGCCCTGAACGGGCGGCAGATAGCCAAAACTTGCAACCACCATAGCGCCGAACGACAGTCCGAGCCCGGCCACGACGCTTTGGACGGCAATGGCGCGGCTGCGGCGCGCTACGGCCATCGCCTTCACCAGCGGCGCCAGCTCATCCACAAGCAGAACTACGCCGGCTGCTTCCGACGACGACGCCGTTCCATGCGCACCCATGGCGACGCCGACGTCGGCGGCCGCCAGCGCCGGGGCATCGTTGACACCGTCTCCGACCATCATCACCGGGCCGTTCGCCCGCTCCGAATGCACTGCAGCGACCTTGGCATCCGGAGAAAGGTCCGCGAGGACGAGGTCGAACCCCAGTTGCTTCCCGACCTTCGCGGCAATATCGGGGCGGTCACCGGAGGCGAGCACCAGGCGCTTGACCCCTGCCCCCCGCAGATCCGTCAGCATCCGCCGCGCATCGGGGCGGATCTGGTCCTGAAGCAGGATAATGCCGGCAAGCCTGTTGTCGATGCCCACGCTGACGCTCATGGCAGAGGGATCGATGCCTTGCAGCAGGTCGGCTGCATCATCCACCGCGCACGCCCTGCCGACGAAGGCATTGCCTCCGACAACGATGTCCTTTCCACTGACCATGCCCTTTATTCCGGTACCCGGGGTTTCCGCGACCGCCACGGGAGCGGAGAGATCCAATCCCTTTGCCTGGGCAGCCCTGATCAGCGCCGTCGCGACAACATGACCCGAGGCCTGATCGAGGCTTGCCGCAGCCGCCAGAACCTGCGATTCCGCGAAACCGGCTGTCGTCCTGATTTCGGCGATCGCCGCTTCGCCCCGTGTGACAGTCCCGGTCTTGTCCATGACGACGGTGCGCACCCGCGACAGCGCTTCGAGAACGCCGCCTCCTTTGACCAGAACGCCCATGCGTGCGGTTCGCGACATGCCAGCAATCAAGGCCACCGGAACCGCGAGAATGAGCGGGCACGGCGTTGCGACAACCAGTACGGAGAGCACGCGGATCGCATCCTGCGTCATCCACCAGGTGCCACCCGCCATGATCAAGGTCAGGACCAGAAAGCCGATCGCGTAGCGATCGGCCATGCGCACCATAGGTGCCTTGCTTGACTGGGCGGCCGCGACAAGGCGCACGATGCCGGCATAGGTGCTTTCGGATGCGGGGCGGCTGGCAATCAGCTCGAATGCGACGCCGGCGGAGGCGGACCCGCTCAGAGCCTCCCTGCCCTTCAGGATCTTCTGGGGAAGGGACTCACCCGTCAGCGCCGAGAGATCGAGAACGGCGACGTCGCTGGCGACCCGACCGTCGACAGGCAGCACGTCACCGCTGCGGATCAACAGCCGGTCTCCTGGCCTGATCTCGGCGATCGCAACCTCCTGCAGGACGTCGCCCGCATAGCGCATCGCGGTCTGGGCAACGCGGCCCATCAGCGCCGTCATCTCCCGCTTTGCCCGTCCCTGTGCAAAATCCTCGAGGACCTGGCCACCTGCGTACATCATAGCCACCACGTTGGCCGCCAGAGGCTCGCCGAAGGCGAGTGCCGCAGACATCGACAGGGCCGCCACGATGTCGAGGCCGACATCGCCCCGGCGCAGCAAAACGGCAATTTCGACAAGGAGGCCGAGGAGGACAGGAAGCGTCGCCATCGACCAAGCCCAGCGCGCCTCGGCGGCCAGGCCCCATGCACTCAGCAGGCCACCGGCCACGATGCCGCTTGCAGCAAAGGCAATCAGGATGGTGGACTGGTGCCGGCGGACATAATCACCAGGGTTGAACGGTTTCATCATGCTCCCTCGCCTCGCTACCCGGGCCAAGCCGCACTATGCGCCAGAGATGGCACGGTCGCAGCACGAAATCTGATAATATGTCGCATGCCGGAGCCGGCCGCATCGATGTAATCGAGGTCGGTTGCTGGTACCACTGACCCGGGATGCAGGGACTTCTTGGCAGACGCCAGGCAAGGATGATGTTCATGACAGCCGATACCGCCGAGACCCACGCAACGCCGCCTGCAGCGTTCTGGACGTGGAGCGTCGAAGCCCTGTGCGCCGCGCTCGGCTGCGGGACGGATGGGCTGACGAGCGGGGAGGCCAGCCGGCGTCTCGCGGCCTATGGCGCAAACAGCGATGCCGAAGCAAAGAGCGACGGCATGGCAGGCGCAATCCTGCGCCGCCTGCTCGAGCCGCTTTCCCTGATCCTGCTTGTCGCCGGCATCGTGTCTCTAGCTACCGGCGATCTGGCGGGCGGCATCATCATTGTTGCCATCCTGATGCTGTCGATCGGGCTGGACACGCTTCAGGAGGGGCACGCCGTCAAGGCGGCCGAGGTTCTTCGACGCTCCGTCGCGCTCAAGGCAGAGGTCAAACGGGATGGCGGGTTCGTTGCCGTCGATGTCGGCACCGTCGTGCCCGGTGACGTCATCCGGGTGCGGGCGGGCGACATCATCGCGGCCGACTGCCTGCTTCTCGAGAGCACCGCCTTCACCGCCACCGAAGCGGCTCTGACGGGCGAACCCTTTCCGGTGGAGAAACGACAGGGAACCGTCGCCGCGACGACCGCCGGCCAGGCGTCCAACGCGCTCTTTCGTGGATCGGTGGCGCAGACAGGCGAGGCCATCGCGCTCGTGGTGGGGACGGGAAAGAGGACCGTCTTCGGGGCCGCGGCCGCGGCGCTGGCGCAAGACCAGACGCCATCCCCGTTTCAGCGGGACCTGCGGCAGTACGGACTGGTCGTTGCCCGGCTGACGCTTGGACTTGTGGTCATCGTGCTTGCCTTCCGGGTCCTGCTGGGCCAGCCGCTTCTCGATTCGCTTTTGTTTTCCGTGGCGCTGGCGGTCGGGCTCACACCCGAGCTGCTGCCGATGATCACCACCGTGACACTGTCGCGCGGAGCGCTTCGCATGGCCAAGCGACGGGTGATCGTCAAACGCCTCGCCTCCATCCATGACCTCGGCGCCATGTCGGTCCTGTGCACGGACAAGACCGGCACCCTCACCTCTGCCGACATCACGCTTTCCGAGAGCCTTGATCCCGCAGGCAGACAGGACATGCGCCCGGCCCAGCTCGGCGCAATCGCAGCCGCGCTCGGCGGCGACCGCGGCGCACTGGACGCCGCGCTGACGCAGGCGGCCCCGGAGGCCGCCAACGGGTGGGTGCTGTCCGGACGGCACGCCTTCGACTTTACGCGGCGGCTCGGCTCCGTGCTCGTGACCGGCCCGGAAGCGCCGCTGCTGATCGTCAAGGGCGCTCCCGAGGCGGTGCTGGCGCTCTGCAGTGCGCAGCGGATCGGCGCCTCGACCGAGGATATGGGCGATAGCGTCCGGGCGGCAGCTCTCGATCGGGTCGGCGCGCTGGCGCGGGACGGCCTACGCGCCATCGCCATCGCCTCCAGGCCGTGGCAGGAGGAGGTACGCGGCATCGGAGCCGCAGACGAGAGCGGCCTCATCCTGGAAGGGTTCTGTGCCTTTGCCGACCCGCCCAAGCCGACGGCCGCCGCAGCGATCGCCCGTCTGGCGGCCGCCGGCATCCGGCTGAAAATCCTGTCCGGCGACGATCCCGTCGTCGTCAGGCGGCTGGCGGGACTGGTGGGCCTCAACGCGGACACGGTGCTGTCCGGCGCCGAGATCGCCACCATGAGCGATGATGCGCTCATCGTCCAGGTTCAGTCCGTCGACGCTTTCGGACGGCTGGCGCCCGATCAGAAGTCGCAGATCGTCCGGGCGCTGCAAGCCAAGGGCAGCGTTGTCGGCTTCCTCGGCGATGGCATCAACGACGCTCCGGGGCTGAAGGCCGCCGATATCGGGCTTTCCGTCGATGGCGCCACCGGCGTCGCGCAGGCGGCGGCCGACATGATCCTCCTGTCTTCCGATCTGGAAGTGGTCGCCGATGGCGTCGAGGAAGGACGCCGGACCTTTGCGAACATCCTGAAATATGTGCGCATGGGAGCGAGCTCGAACTTCGGCAACATGCTTTCGATGGCGGTCGCATCGCTGGTGCTGCCCTTCCTGCCGATGCTTCCGACGCAGATCCTGCTCAACAATCTGCTCTACGATCTCTCCGAGATCGGCATTCCGTTCGACGGCGTGCGGGCGGATGCGACCGCCCGGCCGCAGATCTGGGACATGGCCGGCCTGCTGCGGTTTGCCGCCGTGATGGGGCCCCTGTCATCGCTATTTGATTTCCTGACATTCGGCCTGCTTACGCTGGTGTTCAGCGCAACGCCCGACGAGTTTCGGACGATCTGGTTTCTGGAATCCATGGCGACGCAGATCCTCGTCATCTTCATCATCCGGACCAATGGCCGGCCCTGGAGCGACCTGCCCCGACCGGCGCTCGTCGGATCGTCTCTGGCGGCGCTGCTGGCCGCCATGATCGTGCCTTTCACGCCGCTCGGCACATGGTTCGGCTTCGTCGCGCCCCCGGCCATCGTCGTCGCCAGCACCGGATGCCTGGTCGTCCTCTACCTGACCGCTGCAGAACTTCTGAAACCGCTGGCGATCGCCAGGATCAGGACTCGTTCCCGAAATTAGACGCCGACCAGTTGCCTCTGGTGCTGGCTGAACCGATCATGCTCCGTCAGCGTGGGTTGGAGATTACCGGCCCGCAGCTCGATCTGCCGCCATCGCAAACGGCCCGGCCGACAGGGCGTTGTACGCAATCGCGCTTGGGGAGTGTCCCAACGATCATTTCTCACGTAGATTGCAGCCAAATTCTTGGTCGCCCCTTACTTCCTGCAAATAGATACCCATCTGATGAGTGCGGGTGCTGGCAGATGGCCAAGATCTGTCTCCCAGCCCTCCAGCACACCGGTGTCCCATGGCCCTGCAGTTCCCCAACGCAAGCCGCAGCTTTGACGAGCAGAGGAAAACCGTTCGCTTCCAAGGCTATGACGGCATGTTCGAAATCCGGTTTCTCGTCGAGGCCGACGCGCTGATCCGGACGGCAGACCGGTCAGCGGTTGAACCCGACTATCTGAATGCGTTCGACTCCCAGCGCTCCGTCATCCAGAAGGCGGCCGTCAAGGTCTACGAGCGGAACCGCCGATCGAGCTACACCCTCACCGCAGACGACCTCCGCTGAAGCTGCCGATCAAGGCTGCATCCGCCAACAAGCAGGACCGTTAGATGATCAGATTTGAACCCGCAAAGCCCATCGCCGAAGAACCAAAGGCCGCGGCCGCAAAGCCCGCAGCAGCGACAAAGCCCGCAGTGGCTGCCGCGGCAAATTCCGAGGAAGCCAATCCATCGGCTGACGCTGCTAAGCCCAAGAAGGCGGTTGCGCAGGAAAAACTTCCCTTTCCGGCCGGGAAATCTTAGGTCGCAGGAGCATCACCCATGAATCCGCTTATTGATGGTCAAGTCGTCAACATCACCGATGGTCAGTCGACCGGTGAGGACAGCGCAAGACGGCGCCAGGGCGATGCGTCATCGCAGAGCCTGAAACAGCGGATATCGCTTACGGTGCAGACCGCGCGGGCCGAACGGGATAGCGAAGTCCAGAAGGCGGCAGACCGGGCCAACCGGGAGCGGCAGGAACTGGAGCGTAAGGCAAAAAGAGCGCTGCTTCGGCTGCTGAGCGACGATAGTCTGAACGTCGTCATCGGCCGACATGCCAAGCTTGGCGAGGTCTGTATCGGATCGATCAAGGTCGACAAGCACGGTATCGAACTGCTGAGAAGCGGCGGCGCCGGTGCAGCTCATTCGGTTGGCGAAATGCTCGACATCAAGTTCGAGGGCAATATTCAGCTGGCCGGCAAGCAATTGAAATCACCCGAGATCCTGGCCCGCATGCAAGAACTGCAGGCGCAGGGTGTGGTGCTGACCAGCATGATCGATGCTTCGTCCCAAGCGGTCTTTATCACGTTCGACTACGCAAAGGCGCTTGCCTGACCCGTCCGGTTACGGCAAGCCCGCTTGCCGCCTACCATCTGTTCCAAGGTCGGCGGCCTAGCCTTGCGCTCCCACGCGACATGCGCACGCCCATATCACTTGAGCCCCCGACAGAAGCTGTGCCGAGGTTTCCGATCTCCACGTCGAGATCTTTCACCCGGCAAGCCGCAGGGAGCAGGATCGCATGATTTATAAGCCGGAAAAAAGCTAAGGTCGAAGGCCAAAGCCGGAGGTGGAAAGACCGTGGACGCTGTGGAGGGGCTTCAGGTGGGGAATTTCAGGCGTGGCGTCATCCGGGTCGTGCGGCGCCGACTTCTGAATCTGCGCCAGGAGAGCAGCCTGGGTGCGGTTGGCTGCGCCTAATTTGCGCATTATCTGCCTGACATGCACCTTGACGGTCGCCTCCTGCATGTTGAGCTCCCGCGCTATGTGCTTGTTCGACCTTCCGAACCGGAGGCGTTCCAGAACTTCGGTCTGTCTTTGCGTCAGCGGCGCGGAATCGTCTGCACCCCTGTACCGCGCGGTTCCATGACCGTGAGCCGAAAGGCTCATCAAGAGGGCCTCACGCGGAAAATAGGTCCCGCCGTTCATGATAAAACTGAGCGCCTGCTTGACGATGTCCAACGGCAGGGCCGCCGGCAGAAACGCCTGGAACCCCAGCCCTGCGGCCATCACGGCGTCATCGGGATCGTGCCGGTCGGAGATGACCGCACAGGGTGCGCGGGAAGAAGACTTGGCCGTCAGCAGCAGCTCATGCTGCTCGGGCTCCGATAGCGCTGCCCCTCCGGTGTTGATCAGAACAAGGCGCACGTCCTGTTGAGCCACATCCGGCATCTCCTTCGGAGCAAAGCATAAAAGCTTCATTTCCAGTGATGTCGCCCAGAGCTCAAGCGCCGAAAAGAGACATGCTCGTCGCATAGCAAGTTCGTCGATCAGCACGATCAACCCGAATTTCTTATTCTGCTTCGTGTCCATAGTCGGTCCTCCCGCTTTTTGGCCATTTCCGCCAAATGTTTCAAAGAGTAGATCGAAACCTCGCACAGATGCACGTCGGGTTTGAGCGTCAATGCCTGAACATCACCGGTCCGTTTGCGTCCGGCTTCCCTCAGACTTTCTACTCCTAGGCGAGGTTATCGTCTTTTAGTGTTTTCCTCTGGCGTCACTAACTCTGATATGCTGTCACACGACTGGAATGCTCTCAATCATTACGATCTTGACGCCCTAACTTACAGAGATGTCAGCTTTCTCGTTGCCGTACGTCGTTTTGCTGAGAGCGACGCTCGAGCGCATCCATGAATGTCTCGATCCTCGTGCCCAAAGTGCGCAGCCCGACGTCTATCCTCTCCAGCCGCTCCCGCGACGACCGGCGCCCAACCGCTCCCGTCGCGTAGAATACGGCGAAGACAACGGTTGCCAGGGCGAGTTGGAGGTTCTCATGCGCTACTGCTAAAGTGCTAAAAAGTACCAGGATGGTCGTACGTGATATGGTCAGCCATTCTCGACTGACGACCGATAGGATTAGGGCAAGCACTGCGAGGCCGACGACAACATACCGATCGTCCGGAAGAGCGAATACGTCCCGGTGCCCAGCCAATCTGTGCAATACCTCTTCCATCGCCGAACCCGCCCCCCTTTGACGATATTCAATTGGAGAGTACGTCGACGACAGACTTTGGTCTAGCGATACTTGAGGTGTAATCAGATTTGTGAACATACCTGAAAGAAAGACTACCCCTTTCGACGTATGACTCTCTCCCGCACACTATTGAAGAGGCATCATCTCAACGAGACTTACCGCCCTCTTGGGACCTTACCATCGGATGGCATATTGCTATGCTGGCCAGTGCTGCAGCGATGCGAAGCGCAGTTAACCAGGACCCCAGCCATGACGGGAAACAGGACTTTTCTCAGCCCCCCGATGCGGGAGAGATCGCGGATTGCGCCATGGGTCCGTTGAGCCGAGCCATATTGCTCATCGATGAGCAACCCCTGCGGCGGGAAGCGTATCTCAGCCTGCTGACACCCTGGGCCGTCGAACACAAGCTGACGATCCGGACGCAGGATCTGTCTTCCGATCCGCTCGGCGGAGAGGACCTGGCGCTTGTGGTGATCTGCGTTGGCAGTCGGTCGGTGACCGAACTGCAGCTTCGCGGCGAGACCGACGATGGGCGCTACCGCTCATCGCCGACGGTGATCATTTCCGACGTGGAGCACCCGGCCGAAATAGCGGCCGCGCTGCAGCTCGGCGCACGGGGCTACCTTCCCACCCTGCTTTCCTCGCCACTTGCCTTAAGGGCGCTGACGTTTGTGATGTCGGGCGGCGAATTTTTCCCGGCTTCGGCGCTGCAGCCGCCGGACGCCTGAGGCAGCCGGCGGACAGGGTGTCACTTGCGAGACGATGGAATGGGCGCAGGCCGTGCCGGCGCGCTGAAAGCGAAGCCGGTCCGTCTCCTCATACTTCCCGCATACCGCGGCGGAAGGCTGCCCAGAAGGGCTCGAGAAGATAGGCAAGGACGGTGCGCTCTTCCGTCACGACAGTAACCTCCGCCGGCATGCCGGGCATCAGAACAATGCTCTGATCGAGCTGCGCCAGATCGGCCTTGGAGACCTCGACGCGTGCCAGAAAGTAGGAGCTGCCCGTCGCCTGATCGACGATGCGGTCCGCAGAAACACTTTTGACCATGCCGTTGATGCGCGGCAGGCCGCGGCTCGAATAGGCAGAAAGATGGACGATTGCCAGCAGATCCGGCCGGACCACGTCGATGTCGACGGGCGAAATCTGGACATCGATCAGCAGCTGCTCGCCGCTCGGCACAATGTCCAGAATAGGATCACCCGGCTTGATGACGCCGGAGTCGGTCTTGAAGCGTGAGTTGACGATCTTGCCTGCGACCGGCGCGACGATCCGCGTCCGCTCGAGCACGTCGCGGCTGGCGTTGAGTTTCTCGGCAACTTCGGCGTATTGCGACCGCACCTTTTCGAGGTCCGTGCCGATGTCGGTCGAGCGATCCGCCTCGAGCGACAGCTTCTGCGCCGCCAGCTCGTCGATCTTTTGCTGCACCTCGAGAATGGAGCCGACGGCGCGGCCGTGATCTCCCAGCAGAGACGCCTTCGCCCGCTCCAGCCGCAGCACTTCCGACTTGGTGGTGAGGCCCTGCTTGAACATCGCGTTCTTGCCGACCAGTTCCTCGTCGATGAGGTCGATCTGCTTGGCAGCGCTTTTCACCTGGGCATCGAAGGCGCTGATCTGCTCGCCATACTGACGCACGCGGGTCTCGATGATTTCGACCTGCGTCAGGTAGGACCGGCGACGTTGCTGAAACAGTGCACGCTGGCCATTGAGGATGGCGTGGATATCGCTGGTGGCGTTGCGAAGCAGGACCGCGGGGAACTCGATTTCCGGCGACCCCGCCTGTTCGGCCATCAGGCGCGCGCGCGTGGCTGCGAAGGTCTGCGCCTGCTCGGTCAGCATGTCGTAGGTTGCCGCGGCCTGGGTCGTCTGCAATTCGACAAGCGTCTGCCCGGCAACCACGTCGTCGCCGTCCCGCGCGAGGATCCGGCGGATGATCCCGCCCTCCAGATGCTGGACCGTTCGCCGGCTCCCGTCGGGGCTGATCACCCCTTGCGCCACCGCGCCGGCCGCGATCGGCGCGAAGGTCGCCCAGCCGATAGAGCCCGCGACAAACACCATCACGACCATCACGCCGGCAGCAGCCGGGCGACGAACGAAGCCCGCCAGCGACGGCGTGGACTGCTGGTCGGGACCGTTCTGGAAATCGGTCAAAAGCATCAATCGGTTCGTCTTCATGGCTGTTCTCCAGCGTGTTGCACGATCGCGTCATGTGGTCGCTGGCGTCAACTCGCCTCCGAAGCGTCCAGGACGTCCTGGGGATCTTCCGGCGAGGCGTCACCCTCCGCTTTGACCGGGAGGACACGCTGGCCATCGGGCGCAGCGATCCGCAGACGTCCCAGAACCTCCTCGCGCGAACCGTAGAGTTCCACCTTGCCGTCCTTGAGAAGGAGAAGCTTGTCCGCCTGGGCGAGCGTAGACGGCCGGTGTCCGACAATGAGAATGGCGGCGCCGGCCAGCTTGAGATCGCGGAGGGTCGCTGCGAGCGCGTTCTCCCCCGCCTGGTCGAGATTGGCATTGGGTTCGTCGAGAATGACGAGCTTAGGGTTGCCGAACACGGCCCGGGCGAGGCCAATGCGCTGTCGCTGGCCGCCGGAAAGCCTGGTACCGAGTTCGCCGATCAGGGTCTCGTAGCCCTGTGGCAATCGCTGGATCAGTTCATGCGCATGCGCCATCATCGCCGCCTGCACGACGTCGGCATCATCGACTTCCTTCATGCGGGCAATGTTGTCGCGGATCGAGCCCGAGAACAGCTCTACATCCTGCGGAAGATAGCCGATGACCGAGCCGAGCTGGTCGTTGCGCCAGTGCTGCAGATCCGTGCCGTCCAGGCGCACGACGCCGTCGGCCGGAACCAGCACGCCGCTCAGCAGCCTGCACAATGTACTCTTGCCGCTGGCCGAGGGCCCGATCACAGCCAGCGCCTCGCCCGGCGTCATCCTGAAGCTGACATTGGTCAGCACCGGATCCTTGCCTCCCGGCTGGATGTAGCTGACCTTCTCGACAGTCAGATGCCCGTAGGGCCGCGGCAAACGCGTCCGCTGCATTTCCGGCGGAATGTCCTGAAGGCGTGCCTTGAGGCGGCCATAGGCGATGCGGGTCGCGCTGATGGTGCGCCAGCCGCCAAGAATGTGCTCGACCGGGCCGAGCATCCGACCCAGCAGGATCGAGGATGCAATCATCGATCCTCCGGTCGTCTTTCCCGTCACCACGAGATAGGCGCCCAGCCCCAACGTTCCCGACTGGACAAGGTAACGGGCAAACTTCGCAAACCCGAGAAGTGCTGCCGTCCGCTCGCCGACCGTCATGCTGTTGCGCAGGTAGCTGTCATTGATCTGGCTCCAGCGTCTTGCCAGATCGTTCATCATGCCCATGGCGCGCACCACCTCGGCATTGCGAAACATCATGTCCGCATTCTGGAGGGCGGCGATCTGCGCGTTGTTGGCAATTCGCGTGCCGCTGCGGGTCACCAGCTCGTTGACCGTTCCCACTATCACGAGGAAGAGCGCCGAGCCGGTGGCAAACATTCCCAATGCCGGGTGCAGGAGCCAGATCAACACGAGGAACGCGATGGCAAGCGGCGCGTCGAAAAGGGCCACGAACACCTGCGACGACAGGAAGGACTGGCACTGGGCAAGATCGCGAAGCGGTTGGGTGCCGGCTGAATCGCCGAGGAGGCGAGCTCTCACCCCGCCCAGCAAGAGAACGGGAGAAAGCCTGGCGGTCAGCCAGATCGCCATTCGCGACCCGACCACGCCCCGTAACGCATCCAGCAGGCCGAACACGCCGAGGGCCGCCGCCATCAGGACCGACAGGAGGATGAGGGTCTCGATCTTTCCGGTGGTCAGGACGCGGTCGTAGACCTGAAGCATGTAGATCGGTGATGCAAGCATCATCACATTGATTGCCAAACTGAACAGGCCGGTCACGAGGAGGACCGACTTGATCTGGCGCACCGCCTGATGCAGCTCCGTATTCGACGCGCGGCGCTGGCTTCTTGCAGCAGGTGACATGATCTATTCCTCTTGCTCTTGCTGCGATCAAGCGATCAGGTTGGGATCAAGGAACAGATCGTTGGCCACCAGCGTATTGAGGCCCGCCAGCGCCTGGGCGGAGGTGATGGCCGACGTTGCCCCGAAGATGACGTAGGTCTGGTGGGTCGACCCTGTGAAAAGGCCCGCATAGTAGGTGACGCTGCTGATGCTGACGCCAACCAGGCTTGCATTGCCTGTCAGGCTGTTGAGCACGAGGTCCTCGCCGGTCTGGTAATCGCGGATGAAATTCGTGCCGCCGAGGATCCGGAACTGATCGACACCGGCACTGCCGCCGTCGGTTATGCCATCGCCATAAAGCTGGTGTTGGCCCGATGCCGCCCCTGTTCCCGTCGCGGAAATGATGTCGTTGCCGCTGCCGCCGCGCAGCGTATCGTTGCCGGCGCCGCTGATGAGCTTATTGGCGCCGGTGCTGCCGAACAGCAGATCGTTGAATGCAGAACCGGTGACGCTTTCGATCCCGCTCAGCTGATCGCCTTCGGCGTGTCCGCCGGACCCGACCGTCGTCGCGGTCGCGGACAGCTGTACGCCGACGGCTGACGTCGAGGCCGAGTAGTCCACCGTATCGATGCCGCTGCCACCGATCAGCGTGTCTGCGCCGGCAGAACCGACCAGCAGGTCGTCGCCGGAGCCGCCATTCAGCACATTGGCAAGCTCCGTGCCTTCAAGGCGATCGTTGAAGTTGGAGCCTATGGCGTTTTCCATCTGCGCCAGGACATCGCCATCGGCGTGCCCGCCCTGGCTCAGGCTAAGGCCCGACGTGCCGCTGAACAGGCGGGCAAACACGGCCGAATTGGAAGCCGAGTAATCGATCGTGTCGACGCCGTCGCCACCAATGACGATTTCCGTCACCGAGCCGGCAGCCGAGCCGCCGAGCCCGGTTCTGAACGTGTCGTTGCCCCCGCCACCTTCCAGGCGATTGACTGCGGAGTTGCCAATCAGCAGGTCGTCGAAGGCGGAGCCGATCATGTTCTCGATCGTGCTCAGGAGATCGCCCTCGGCATCGCCACCCGTGCCGGTGCCGAAACCGGCGTCGGCAAGAGAGACCGACACGGCCGAGAGGGAGCCGGCATAGGTGGCGGTGTCCGTGCCCGCTCCGCCGATCAGGGTATCGGCGCCGCCAAAACCCTGGAGAAGGTCGTTGCCGCCGGATCCGTCCAGCGTATTGGCAATCTCGCTGCCGCGCAGCTGATCGTTGAAGCCGCTGCCGATGATGTTTTCGACCAGCAGCAGGATATCGCCGTCCGCCTCGCCACCCTGGCTCACGGGCAGGCTGCCCGCGGTCCCGTTGAAGACCACGGCGCCGACGGCCGAGGCCGAGGCCGAATAGTCCACCGTATCGACGCCGTCGCCACCGATCACGAACTCATAGACGGCTCCTGCGGCCGAGCCGCCGGCACCGGTGCGGAAGGTGTCGTCTCCTGCGCCGCCCTCCAGCCGGTTGACCTGGGCATTGCCCTGGAGGATGTCAGCGAAGGCCGAGCCGATCAGGTTTTCGATCGATCCCAGCTGGTCGCCTTCGGCATCGCCACCGGAGGCCGTCGCCCCGCCGATGTCGTTGAGGGCAATAGTCACGCCGGCCGTTGACGACGAGTATTCCGCCGTGTCGGTCCCGCCGCCGCCCGATATGATGTCTGCACCGCTACCGCCCATGAAGGTATCGTTGAGGCCACCACCCGTGAGGGTGTCGGCGAAAGCCGATCCGATGAGCCGTTCGATAAGGATCAGCGTGTCGCCTTCCGCGTCGCCTCCGGTGCCGGTGCCGACAGCCGCCGGATCCGCCGAGGTCGAGGCCAATGTGACCGTTACTGCCGCCGCGGACTTGGAATAATCGGAGGTGTCAAATCCGCCCTGACCGATGAGCTGATCGGCGCCGGCCCCGCCAGAGAGGACGTTGTTGCCGGAATCGCCAACGATGATGTCGGCATTGGCCGAACCGGTGACATTCTCGATGCTGGAGAACGTGGTGCCGGCAGCCGCCCCGCTGACGGCGTGGCTGCCGAGATCGATGCCGACGGCACCGCCGGTCGAGAAATCGAGCGTGTCGGATCCGTCGCCGCCATCGACCGTGTTCGTGCCGATGCCCGGCCGCAGAATATCGTCGCCGAGGCCGCCCAGCAGCGTATCGTCGCCATCGGCGCCTTCCAGCTCGTCATTGCCATCGCCACCGTCGACCGTATCATTGCCGGCGCTGGCAAAGATGCGGTCGTCGCCGGCATCGCCGGTCACGACATCGTTGCCGTCGCCGGCGTGGATCTCGTCTGCGCCGGCGCCGCCGTGAACTTCGTCGTCTCCAAGCGAAGAGTCGATAAAGTCGTTGCCGCCACCGCCTTGTACCAGATCATTGCCAAGGCTGGCGATCAGCGTGTCGTCGCCTTCGCCCCCATCAAGGACATCATTGCCGTCGCCGCCGCTCAGCAGGTCGTCGCCCGTGCCGCCATAGAGGGTATCGTTGCCGAAGCCGCCATTCAGCGTATCGCTGCCGGCGCCGCCGAACAACCGGTCGTTGCCAAAGCCGCCATCGAGGAGGTCGTTGCCACCGGTCGTTGCCTCGTTGACGCCATCGGGGATTCCGTCGCCGTCCTCGTCATCCGGACTGCCGTTGATGTCCGCGTCCAGAAAATCGTCGCCGATCAGGATGTCGTCGCCATCCATTCCCCGGAGAATATCTGCGCCCGCGCCGCCGGTCAGAAGATTGGCCAGAAGATTTCCCGTGAGGCGATCGTCAAACGCCGACCCGAAGACGTTTTCGATACCGCTGAGCGTATCGCCCGTGGCGTGCCCGCCGGTACCGCGCGAGGTCCGCGAAGCATCCGAAGGCAGGGAGATGGTGACCGCGGCATCCGAATTGCGATAGTCAGCCGCATCGATACCAGCCCCTCCGTTGAGGATGTCGGCGCCCGCTCCACCCCGCAGAATGTCGTTGCCGCCATTGCCGTTCAATGTATCGGTGCCGTCGCCCCCGTCGAGAAAATCGCTGGTGCCGGCCGCATTGAGCGTATCGTTTCCCGCGCCGCCGTCCAGGTAGTCATCGCCTGCCGTATTGGCCGAGACGGTGATCGTGTCGTTGCCGCCCAGCCCCTCGATGCGATACCGACCGTCGGCAGTCTCCGTGAAACTGTTGTTCGCGCTGGTCAGCGAAACGGTGGTGTAGGCGGGTACTGCAAGCGCCAAAGCCTGCGCGGAGAATGCGCTTACCCGGCTGAGGGCAGGATCGGCAACGTTCGGCAGAACAGTTGCCGCGGCCACGGCCGGCGCCGAATGGCTGACTGTTGTCGATGTGCTGAACGACGTCTTGACTGTCTTCGAGGCCATGGCCCTTCCCCCCCGTTTCCTGTTGGTTTTTCCAAATTACGCGGATCCCCCGGGTGGTCCCACTACGCATCGGTGCCTGCCACTTTAGGAGTACGGAGCTCCGTCGATGTGCCCGGCGATTGACGCGAAAAGGGTCCCGGCATGACCCGGGACCCTAGACATCTCATCATCGATGGCGCTGCGGAGATCAGCCCGCAGCGGAGTAGCCGGTTGCCGTCAGGCTCGACCATTCACCTTCCGAGGTGGCGACCACCAGGTTCAGGTCGACAGACGTGTCGTGGCCATAGGCCTGCAGGTCGATGGCGAAGGACGCTTCGTTGCCGTCGATGTCGACGTCCACGCAGATGTTCGTGTCGACATCCAGATCGATGTCGACGTTGGAATCCAGGTCGAAGTCGATGTCGATGTTCGAATCAAAGTCGTAGCTCGAATCGAGATTGACGTCGCCCGGGTCGCAATAGTAAGTCATGACACTCTCCTCTGTTGTTTGCCAAGATCAGCCGCGCTGACAACAAGAAGTTAACGGCCCTGAGTTGCGATCTCAAATGTCTATCGGTTGTATAATCCGTTCGGCAAATATTTCTGCTTATGTGAACACTGGCGACAATTCGGAGCAGATAGTCCGATATGCTTACAGGCTGGCTCTATACCTATTTTGCACATCATCCGATCATCGCGTCTATTAGAACGGTAACGGAGGACATCTGATCCTCCAGGGCGAAAGCATCGACGGTGAGGTTGGCGTAGGTGTCGTTTCCGGCCGCAAATACCGCGACATCGAACATGGCTACATTGCCGTCGATATTCGGCGCCGTATCGCCTCCCCCAGCCGCCGGACATCCGCAGCCGGCATCCGTGGCGACATCCTGTTGCGTTGGATCCAAGGTTACAGACGGGAGGACTGAGCCTCCCATCTCAAATCCTGTCGCTTCGAGATCGATGACGACGGCAGACAGGGAGCTCGACGACTCGCTGGCAGACCCATCGATGCCGGTGCTGGAATGTGTCGCGTTCGTCGCCACGGAGAGGTAGGATCCGCCGCCTGTGTAGCTGAAACCCAGATAGGTCGATGCGAGCGCTGATCCGTCGTCCGATGTCGCGGCAGCATAGGCCTCGAAATCGACATTGGTGACGACCGCTCCCCCATGATCGACGACCGAAAGCGATCCCGAAGCGGTGGCGAGCGTGTTCTCGCCAAAGGCCGTCGCATCAAGCACGCCCGAGGCGGCCGTACCCGTCCCCGCGCCGGCAATCTCTCCCATGGCAGACTGGACGTCATACGTCTGGACAACGCTGTCGACAGGGGTATGGCCGTCCGCGCTACCGGACGTTATGGCGAGAGCGGACCCTATGGATGAGCTGTATTGAACTGGCATCTCGGCCTCCGTGTCGTCTGTTCAGGACTGGCACAATCATAAGCCTTCGGGCTGCGCAGGCAGGCGCAAAAAGAGCGATACTCCCGATGAACACGGCCACCCGGCTCCTGTCCATGAACAGAGGCTCCCCCGGCAGCATCTGCCGCGGAGAACACCTGATTTCAGCCGATCATGGAGATCATGTCGCCGAAAAGGAAGAGTTGCGGGTCGGCAGCATCGCTGCTGACACCATCGGAGATCAGGGCGTGCATGATGAGGTCCGTCTGCGCCAGGGTGAGCGCATGACTTCCGGGAGATATGAGCCCGGTATTGGCGCGAAAAAACTCATCGAGAACCAGGGTCGATCCCTTTTCGCCGGCACTGGAGAAGCGGATTTCCAGGTCGTCCGCATCGCACGAGGCGACCCGCATCGAGATGCACCATCGGCTGGCATCGCCGTCGAGGGCGATGCGATCGCCATCCTTGACGGAGAAATCCAGCACCGTATCCTTGTCGAACCTGCCGGTGACGAGATAGGTGTCCGCTCCGGTTCCGCCGACATAGGTGTCGTCGCCACCGTCGCCGCAGCCCTGCGCCCCGAGGCGGAAGACATCGCATCCAGCATCGCCGAAGAGGCGGTCCGAGCCGACGCCGCCCGCAAGCAGATCCTCGCCGGCGCCCCCGTGCAAGATGTCGCAGCCACGGCCTCCGTAGAGCAGGTCCCTGCCCTCTCCGCCGTCGAGGTCATCGGAATCCGAGCCCCCGAACAGCCAGTCGTCGCCATCGCCGCCATGCAACACGTCCCGGCCGTTGCCGCCCAGCAGCGTGTCGTCGCCGAGGCCGCCGTCCAGACTGTCATGGCCGCTATTGCCAAAAATCCAGTCATTGCCCTCGCGGCCGCAGACGTCGTCATTGCCGCTTCCGGCCGAGATCAGATCCATGCCAGCAGTGCCGGCAAGATGGTCGGCCTTCGAGCTGCCACAGGTGACGGAATAGCTGATCGTGCTGTCGATCGCGGCGGTGGCGGAGACGGTCGTGGACGACAGTGTATTCTCCACGGTCAGGGCATCGGCAGCCACGTCGACATAGCTGTTGGGCCCTGCCGCCAGAAGATCCACCTGGAAGCTCGCGACATTGCCGCTGATCGAGCTATGGTTGTCGGTCGTCAGGGTCGAAGACGAGGAGACGAAGCTATCACTGCACATCGCCTTCCAATCGAACTTGAGATCGATGCCCGCAAAATCGGTCGTGACGGCGTGATAGGATCCATCCGGCGACGCCGCTTCCTGCTGTGCCGCGACGGCGACGTCTGCCCCGGCCAGACCAACCTGCGCATAGGCGTCCGCATAGCCAAGGCCGCCGACTGCGCTTGCGACCGCGGTCACGCTTCCGGACACGAAGGAGGCAAGTCCCCGGTCGAAGATGTGGACGTTGGCGGCGACCGAAGCAAAGGTATCCTGGCCGTAGGCGTCCGCGCCCGCCGAGATGGTGACGGCGAGCTCAGACGAGGTCATCACGCTCGTGGTAACCGGTACGCGCGGATCCGGCCGTCCGCATTCGTCGGAGGAGTGATCGGGCAGAGCGCCGGACGGCACTTGATACCCGAAAGGATGATCAGGCGATTGAGAGTAGCTCATGGTGTACCTCCAGCTCACCGAACGGTACATCCGCATGAGCATGAAATCATGCGCCCGAATTGATATCAGCCGAAGGGTGGAGGGGAGCAGGCAAATCTAACCCGTTCGAGCGAGCAGACACCCGTAGGAGGCGTCCCGGAGTTTGACCCGGATCCGCAAGCGCTTGCGGCTGACACATACGCTCGTCGTCAAGCCGCCTTCTGCCGCATCCGGCCGACCGTCAACCAGATTGCCGAGACGAGAAAATAGAAGGCGCCGAAACCAGCATAGCCGGCCACGTTGGCAATGGACGGCTCAACCGGCTTCAGCGCTTGTGCGGTGAAAAATGCGCCGGCAAGGGCCGACTGGCCGCCACTCAGGACCATGGCCCATTGCCCGCCCCTTGTCGTCCAGCGCCGAACTGCCGTGCCAAGCTGCGAGAGGCCGGAAAAGATTGCCCACAGCCCAAAGGCGCCAAGCACCCAGTTCATGCCGATCGTGAGCGCTATGACGACGACCACGGTCATCACGGAACTGATGCCAATGTTGATTGCCTGACTGCGGTTTTGGGCCAGGCCGCCGTTTCTTATGGCATCGACGTAGTTGGCCGCCGCATCCCAGGCGGGGTAGACCACCAGCAAAGCAGCCGCGACGGGAAACGACTGGCGGCCGGCCGTCAAAGCTACGACGACCCAGAGGATCGAAAATACCGCGCGGGAAAAATAGTAGTGCTTGAGCCAGTCAGCCCCGCCGTCGCCGGCAATGTGCGTCTCGACGTTTGTCATCATGGGTCCCCATTCGTTTGGCTTCGTCGTTCAACCGTTTCGAGGATCGGCGTCGATCACACGTAGGCGACGTGCTCGCCATCGGGTGGCTCGTCCTCGTCGTTGCCGTGCCCTATCCGATCGCTTTCGCCCGACAGTTTTCCGGGAGATGTCTGCGGAGCCTCCTCCTGCTCACCTGCGTCGGCGCCTCCAGACAGGAGCGAGCGTGTGAACTGCTCTTCCAGGCCGGCATTGATCTCGGACTGCCTTTTCGCGACCCATCGGCCCTCGGGATCCGTGAAGATCGAATTTGTTTGGCCGACATCGACCGGGGCCGATGGAGATGTCGCCGAGATGGGCTCCACCTTGCCAATCTTTCGTCTGCTCATCGCACCTGCTCCATTGGTTTCCTGTTCTGGTCGTGCCGCCGTCCGACTGGGTTCGCCTCAGATCCCGGCGCCGCAGTCGTAACCACGATCTTCCCAATAACCTCAGTCTGATGTCGCTGGCCGGTCGGCTTGGTGACCGACCAGCGACGGCCGGGCCTTACATCGGGGGAACGACGCCATTCTTTCCGACGACCACCTGATGGGCGATCGTACCGGTTGCGGCCTTCTCGGCCGAGATAAACACAACGGCGCCGGCAACCAGGTCATCCTTTGTCGCCGGAGCGATGGTGACGACCGGCGTCCCGTCCGGAATGGCGATCTTCTTTTCCTTGCCATGGTAGGACACGGTGACCGTGCGGCCATCGACGCCCTTGACCGCATCTGCCACGGTTGCGTTGGTCATGCTGCTATCGGGCTTGAGATCCCAGCCGTAGCTGCCCTCGCCGGTGCCTTTCATGGCCGGCGGGAAGATGAGAACCTCCAGTGCGCCGTCGCCGCCACCCTGCTTCGGCAGAGATGCGATGCCGACGAAGTCGCCTGGCTTGATGTCGGTGACGCTGGCGTTTGCGACACTTGCAACTTTCCAGCCGTCGGCAAGGGCGACGTCGACGGTCTCTCCCTCCCGCGTCTTTACCTTCAGGGTGGATCCGGCGAAGTTGACGATGCTGCCGCGCACATGGATCTGGGCGGCCTTGTTGTCTTCGGCGTGGGCGGGTGTCGCGAGGGTTGCACCGGAAACGAGACCGGACAGTCCAAGAGCCATAGCTGGAATAAGGTGTTTCATCATTTCATTCGTCCTACTAGTTGGTAGTTAAGCTGACGACGTAATACCTGACGCGATCGCGGTCGCGAGCAGGATTAGTGAGCGACGATGGGCGACAACCGGCTCAGCGTCGGAGCCACAATGGTCGAGAACAGAGTTGGGTTGCCATAGGCGCGTGCGGAAAGCATTGCCCCGTAGACAGTCGCCAGAAAAGCGTCGGCCTCGATGTCCGGGGCACTGGAAAGGGTGATTGTCTTTTCCATGGCGCCGCGCTCCATGACCGAGGTCAGCCACGACGAGATGAAGCGGAAGAATGCCGTGACCTCGGTCGCGACCTCTGGCGGCAGCGACGGCAGCTCGCCGGCGAGCAGGGCGCAGACGCAAAAGGGCTTGCTCGCATCCTCTATGCACTGGGACCAATGACCGGCATAGGCTTTAAGGATATCCAGCGGGTTGGAAACATTCCGCTCCAGCGCCGCCACGCCTGCGATGCCGGCTTCACGGTATTGCTGGACGAGCACGCGCACCAGGTCGACCTTGCTGGGGAAATGGTGGTGGATGCTGGCCTTGCGTATACCGACGACGTCCGAAATATCAGCATAGCTGAAGCCATTGTAACCGCCGCTGATGAGGAGGTTGCGGGCAGAGGTCAGGATTTCGTCAGAAGTGTTGGAAAGCTTGCTCATGTCAGAAGCCTACCTTCTAGTAGGCAGACAGTCAAGCGCTGACTTTGCGGCTTGTTGGACCTCTAGGTCGCCCGACCAGTTGGTAGAGTTGCATATGTCCAACTTCAGGCGTTCGCGGGGTTTCGACATCCAGCCACACGGCGTGTCTGAACAGCTTCCAAGGCAGAGCCGAGGACGACGACTTCCCATAAGATTTTCATTCTTCACGAAACCGAATGCGGGCTCGAACCGTAACTGCTTCATGACGCTGGACGAGAGACCTGATGGAATTGACCTTTCTGGGCATCGTAAAAGGCAATGGCTTGGTAGGCTTGCCGGCCTCGATACGCATGGCGGCTGTCAGCAACCGGATCGCCTGTCGCCGGCCTGCGCTGGTTCATACGTCGTGACGGCCACACCGCGCCCACCGCTGGATGCCCGGACCCGGAAGACCGTGACGGTTGCCTGGGTCATCGTCCTGAACAAGCCGTTTTACCCGATCTACGTCTGGTATCTCGTTGGAAACGGCGTCACGGCGTCCCTTCTGACGCTGGCCTCGACGCCGTTCTTTCTGGCCATACCGGTGCTTGCCACCCGATTTCCACTCGGCGCGCGGATCGCGCTACCGCTTATCGGCACCGTCGATACGCTCCTGGAAACCAAGCTTTTCGGCCAGGCCTCAGGCACGGAGCTGTTTTTCGCCGCCTGTATGATGCTTGTCGCGCTTTGTTTTCGCCCAAACGAGAAATGGTTGCAGCGAGGCCTGGCGGTTGTGGTCTTTGCAACTTTCGTCGTTTCTCGCAATTTTGTGGGTTCCCCACTCCACACGTGGACGGAACCCGACCTGGCCGTCCTTCTCAATCTGAATGCTTTTGCTGTCGCAAGCCTGATGGCCTTCATAGCGCTGCGTTCTGCGGGGATGGGCAGCGATCCCGATGACCAGTGACCAATAGGAGGAGATAATGAAAACGTTTCACACCATGGTACGCAGGGGCATGCTCCTCGTCGGACTTCTGCTTGGCGGGGCGGTGACCGCATCTGCCGAGCCAAACGTCGTCAAAGTCGGGCCGGACCATTATACCGGCACGTGGCTGGAAATCGGCCGAACGCCGATGTTCCTGACCGACGGCTGCGTCGCAGGCTACTCGACATACCGCAAAGGCAAGACCCCGAGCGACGTACTCGTCGAAGATGGTTGTCGCGTCGATACGCCCAAAGGCCGCCTGAAAACGATCAACGGCACGGGCAAGATCCAGGACTTCGGATCCACGAATGCAAAAATGCGCGTTCGCTATCCGCTGCTGATCACCTTCAATTACTGGGTTCTCTACAAAGCCCCGGACAAGTCTTGGTTCATCAGTGCCAACCCATCGATGACCGACCTGTGGATCTACTCGCGAACCGTCCCTTCCAAGGCAAAGCTCCAGCGCATGGTCAAAAAGGCGAGCGAACTCGGTTATGACGTGCGCAAGCTGGAATTCCCGCCGGCGCGCTGAAGGCATCAACAACAGGCGGGCCGGCAGAGCCGATCCGCCTTCCAAGCGCTGAAATCAGGCGCCGTTGCTGCGCTCCCTCCGACCTCAGCAACGGTCCTTTTACGCCATTTGCGCAAGTATCCAATTCCTGAAAAGCTTGACGCGGGTCAATTCGGACTTCGCAACCGAGGTCACGAGGTAGTAGCCGCCGGGGCCTGCGATGCGGGCAGGGAAGGGTGCAATCAAAGCGCCGCTCCTGATCTCATCCTCGACCAGAAAGCTCGGCAGCAGCGCGACGCCGAGATTTGCGATGACCGCCTGAATGATCATGAAGAAATGTTCGAGGCTCGGTCCCCAGCGCATATTATCCTGCCTTGCTCCGACCGATCGGAACCAGTGCTCCCAGCTGTGGGGTCGGGTCGAATGCCTGATCAGCGGATGGTGCCGAAGCGTTTCATAGGTCGTCAGCGGGTTTGGACCCTGCATGGCCTTCGGACTGCAGACGACGATGATCTCTTCCGACATCAGCGGGTCGATGATCGCACCTGGCCAGTTTCCGTGGCCGAAGCGGATGGCAACGTCGATGCGCTCCTTGGTAAAATCCAGCTCGCCATCGCTGGATATAATGTTCAGGGCGATCTCGGGGTGCTGCTCCTGAAAGGAGGGAAGCCGCGGCAGGAGCCAGCGCGTGCCAAAGGTCGGCAACATCCCGATCGACAAGGTGCCCTTCCCCTGGCTCGACGAGATCAGTTCGACCGTGCCCGCTTCGACGAGGTCGAGCGCTTCATGCACCAGCCGACTGTAGAAGCGGCCCTCATCCGTCAGCTCGATGCGGCGGCTCTGGCGTGTGAAAAGCGGTATCTGGAGATAGTCCTCAAGGCTGCGCACGAGCCGGCTGGCCGCGCTCTGCGTCACATTCAGCTCTTCGGCCGCCCTGGTGAAACTGTTGTGACGGGCAACGGCCTCGAATGTTCGCAGTGCATTGAGGGAAGGCAACAGGCGGCTTCGCATCGGTTTGCATTCCCTAGGATCATCATTCGCAGATTTTTATGCACCTTGAGAGCTTTTGCCAAGCCGATAGTCTGACACCCATCCAAAGCTTTTCAAACCATTCCACATCCGGAACCAGAGCATGATCCCCTTTCACATGGCCTTCGCGATCGATGACAAGGAAGCGGCCCGGCATTTCTACGGTACGGTGATCGGCTGCAAGATTGGCCGCGAGGCCGAAAACTGGATCGACTTCGACTTCTTCGGCCACCAGATCTCGGCGCATCTCAATAACGACGCGAAATCCTCGGCGACCTCGAAAGTCGGCAGCGATCTTGTGCCGCTGCATCATTTCGGCGCCGTCCTGCCCTGGGAAACCTGGAACGATCTGATTGCCCGCCTGCGCGCGGCGGAATGGCCGTTCATCCTTGAACCTAAACTGCGCTTTGCCGGCGAACCCGGCGAGCAGGGCACGTTCTTTCTCAAGGATCCGGCCGGCAACGCCCTCGAATTCAAGTCCTTCAAGAACCCAGACGGCTTGTTCGATCACTGATCGGATGTGTCCACCCGCACAGAAAAACTCCGGGATTGTCCATGAACTCTTTTGAAATCGGCCGCGAACTCACAGCCGTTACCATGGGAATCGATCATTTCGAGCGCCGCCAGCCGGCTGAAGGCAGCCTTCTCGGCGGCGACGGGCTGGTGCCAATCTATCTTGGCAACGAGATCGTTCCGGCCCGCCACTATGAAAACCGCGAGGCAATCCGCGACGATCTCGCCAAGCTCGACGATGCCGTCGCAGCCCTTGGCGCGGGGCCGCGCAAGGTCTTTCTTCAAGGCATGCTGAAATCTGTCCGCGTCGCCGTCCGGATGCTTTCGGGCGCCAGCCCCTCTTTCGAGGAGAAGGTGGCGGATCTTGTCGGCGCGCCGACCGGCCGTGAGGATCCGGCGCTGATCGAAGATGCCCGCGCAAAGGTCGATGCGCTGCTGGTCAGGGCCGGTTTCACCACCGGCTCGCTTGGCCAGCGCGTGGACGCCTGGGAGAAGGCGCGGTCGATACCATCGGACAAGGTCGAGACTATCTTTCGCGAACTGATGGCGGACGCCAAGGCACGCACGGACCGGATGATCTTCGATACCGGCGACTACGATATGGTGCTCAATCCCGTTCGCGGCATGATGTACACGGCCCGCTGCAGCTTCAACGAAGGCAAGATGGATCTCAATTTCGACCTGAGTTTCACGCGCGCAGCGCTGAAACATCTGGTCTGCCACGAGGTCTATCCCGGCCATTCGACGCAACTGCTCTACACCAAGGCGGAAGTCGAGGCCGGCAACGCACCGGCAGACGCTCTCCTCATCACCACGGATGCGATCACCGGCTGCGTGCAGGAAGGCATCGGCGATCAGGGCGCCCATCTCATCGATTTCATCGAAGACGACGATGACCAGATCCATCTGGAACTACGCCGCGTGCGCAGCGCCGCCCAGACGAGCGCCGCCTGGATGCTGATGGTCGAGGGCGTGCATGCCTCCGAGGTCGCTAACTATCTGCGAGAAACGGCGATGGGACAGGAGGCCTGGGTGCAGGGACGGCTGCGGATGGCGGCGCATCCTTTCCGCGGTCCTTTCATCTCGTCCTATTGGGCCGGCAATGAAAGCGTGCGGCGGGTGCGCGAGCGCGTCACGCCCGAGCAATGGCCGAGCTTCCTCACGACCCTCCTCGGTCGCGCCAACAGCCCGGCGAGCCTCGAGATGTTCCCTGTTGTCGCAGAGTAAGGACCGAGCTGCATGAAGATCACGATTATCGGCGCCGGTGCGATCGGCGGCTTGGCAGGCGCCTACATGACCAAGGCCGGACATGACGTCCTGCTCGTCGATCGCTGGAAAGAGCATGTCGACGCGCTGAACAGCAAGGGTCTCACGATCGACGGCGTTCGTGGCGAGATGAACGTCCGGGTCAAGGCGGCAACACCGGATCAGTTGACCGGCGATCTCGGCGTTGTTCTCGTCGCCACCAAATCCCAGCACGCCGTCGATGCCGTGCGGCAGATCATTCCGCTGCTGACGCCCGAAAGTCTGGTCGTTTCCTATCAGAACGGCTTCAACGAGCCCGACCTCGTCAAGGTCCTAGACGACGCCGGACTGCCGGGCGAAAAGATCATCATGGGGTCGATCCCGAATTACGGCGGGGCGCTGGTCGACCCTGGTTATATCGAGTTCGTCCATGAGGGCCCGATCCAGCTTGGCGAGATGGACGGGTCGATCAGCAAGCGCGTCAACGACCTGGCCGAGGCCCTTTCGGCGCTCACCAATGTCCAGGTCAGCAGCAATATCTGGGGTCAGATCTGGGCCAAGGAAGTCTATTCCGCCCAGGTCGTGTTTTCTGCATTGGCCGACGCCCGTATCCATGAAACGCTGGGTGTCGAACGCTATGCCCGCATTTCCGGCGCGGTCGTGCGCGAGGCGCTGGAGATTGCCGAGGCGAACGGGATCACGGTCGAAGCCTTCGATTTCTTCGATCCGGCAAACTACAAACCGCAGACACCTGCCGACACGCGAAAGCTGCTCGACAACATCAACCATGCAATCTGGCTTCTGAAAAAGGACCAGACCGGCAAGGCACATGATTTCAAGAAGAAGGGTTCGGGTATCTGGTGGGACATCGTCTACCGCAACCGTCCCTCGGAAGTGCGTTCCTCGAACGGCAAGCTGATCGCCTATGGCGCGAAGGTCGGTGCCGATACGCGGCTCAACGACAGGCTTTGCTCGATGATCTACGAGATCGAGGAGGGCAAGCGGCAGCTCGGTTTTCACAATTTCGATGAGCTGGAAACCTACATCAACGACATCGGGAAGGCACTTCCATGAGCGAGAAGAGACTGGGCGTCGGCCTGATTGGCGCACACACCTGGGCCGAGAAGGCGCATCTTCCGGGTTATGCTGCCCATGATCAGGTCGATCTCGTGGCCATCTGCGATATCGACGAGAGCCGCGCCAGGGCGATGGCCGAGAAATTCGGTGCGCGCCGGATCTACACCGATCCGGACAAGATGATGGCGGATGCCGAAGTCGAGATGGTCGATGTGTGCACGCCAACCCACACGCATCTGCCGCTCAGCCTCGCGGCAATCGAGGCCGGCCGGCATGTGCTTTCCGAAAAGCCGCTGCATACGCTTTCCGGACCGGCGTTCGATGCCGCCGCCAGGGCGGATGCGAGGGGTGTCCGCACCAAGCTTGGCTTCACTTTCCGCTATTCTCCGGCCATTCGGCAGATCAAGGCCTGGATAGACGACGGAACACTCGGCGAGATCTACCATATCCACGGTTTCGAGCAGAATTCGCAGTGGCTCGACCCACAGGTGCCGCTCCGCCAGATCGCGCCGGGCATGCCGCGCGACAAGCTGATCCCATCATCCATCGTCGGCTATGGATCGCATCTGATCGATCTGATGCGCTGGCTCGGTGGTGAATTCGGCTCCGTCACCTCGACAATGAAGAATTTTGTTCCCGCGCGCGTCGTCCGCGGTGAAGAGGGCCTGCAGAACATTCCGGTCGAGGACGGCACGGTCGCTCTGGTCGAATATGCCAATGGCACCCAGGGCCTGTTGCAGACGAGCTATATTGCCGTCGGCAATTATCCGGGCGTCGAACTGCGGGTCTACGGGTCCAAGGGGGCGGCTGTTGCCCGGCTGATATCCGAGTTCGGCACTGCGGAGACGCTGAAATTCGCGACCGCCGACTCGGTCGAGTTCAAGGATGTGCCGATCACCGAAAAAGTTCTGCCGCCGGGAACCACGCTCGGCACGCCGTGGCCGGAACTCTATTATCGCAATCTCGTCCGCTTCTTCGTCGATGAAATCCTCGAAGATCGGCCGCAGGAATGTACCTTCTTCGACGGCGCCAAGAGCCAGGAGATCGTCGATGCGATCGTTACGGCGCATTTCGAGCGCCGCTGGGTGGATGTGGCGGGACGCTGACGATGAAGACTGCCTATGACCCGGCGCTGGTGGATCGCTTTCTTGCGCATTACTGGACCTATCATCCGGTCGACGCGACCTTCATGGGCAACCTCGACAACGATGCGCGGCTGCCGCCGGCAGCGGCCGGTGTGCTAGACGCTGAACGTGCGGCCATCACCGAGCTGCGCAGACAGCTCGAAGCAACCGAGGTGCCTGACGACCTCGGCCACCGGCTCGACCGCCGGTTGATGCTGAGCGAACTGCAGATCCAGGACACGGCGGCACGTCTGCGTCCGCGGTTCGACAACCCTGCCTGGTTCACCGGTGAGGCAGCATTCAGCATTATCGCATTGCTGTTGCCGCAGTCCGCGCCTGTCCGCCAACTGGCGCTTACCGACCGCATGACCGCCATCGGCACCTTTCTGGACGATGGCCTCCGGTATCTTGCCGGCAAACCGGCTCCCAAAAGCTGGGTGGCGCGCGCGGTTCGCGAGGCGCATGCCGTCTCACGTTTTCTGCGCGGCGATCTTCGGCTTCACGAAGAATTTTCGGACAGCTGGGTCATGCCGGCCGAACAGGCTGCTGCCGCCTTCGAACTCTTCGCAACAGGGCTTGCCGGGCTTGACGACAAGGATCCGGCCTGCGGTGAAGCCTATCTGGCCGATGTGATGGCAACCGTGCACGGTCTCGACCTCACGCCAAGCGAGGCCGTCGCACGTGCCGAGCAAGCCTTCGACACGCTCGAAACGGAACTCGAACAGATGGCCGAGGCCATCGACCCTGCTCGAACATGGCAGGAGATCGTCGGCTCGCTGGCGTCGGTCCATCCCGATAGCGAGGATGCCGTCATCGACAGTTACCGCCATTGGGACCGAAGGGCCAAGACGGACGGCGCATCGCTGGTTTCGCCGGCGGAAGACTACGCGCTCGAGTACCGCTGGCTGTCACCGTGTTTCCGCACCGTCGCAAAGGATCTCTATTTCCTCTTCTATCGCTCGCCGCCGGGCCTCAACGCAAAATCCGGCAGCACATACTGGGTGACGCCACCTGGCGACGATCTGGCCGCATTCCTCGGCGCCAACTCGACGGCGATGGTCAAGTCCATCCATTCGGTGCATCATGGCAGCATCGGCCATCACACCCAGAATATGCGGGCCCGCAACGCGGCGTCGCGGCTGGCCCGGATCGCCGGCACGGATTGTGCGCTCGGTCTTGCCTTTCTCGGCTCGGGAACGCTGATCGAGGGATGGGCCTGTTATGTCGAAGACCTCCTGATGGAGGTGCCCGGGTTTTACACGCCCGAGGAAATGTTGCTGCTGAAACAGTTTGAGCGACGCAATGCGGCAAGCGTTCTGGTCGACATCAAGCTGCATATCGGGGCGTGGACGATGGAAGAGGCGATCGCCTTCTACCGCGACAAGGCCGGTTTTGCGCCGGCCCGGGTCGAAGGCGAGGTGGTGCGCAATTCGATGCTTCCGGGATCGCGGCTGATGTACTGGCTCGGCGTCGAAGGCATCAAGACATTGCGAAGGCGCTGGAAAGGCGACACGCTCAGCTTCCACGATACGCTTCTCAGTTTCGGTCACATGCCTCTTGCGTGGATCGGCGAAGAGATGCAACGAGCGGGGCAACTCAACGCATGACAGATCAACCACTGCTTCAAATCCGCGATCTCGTCACCGAATTCCGAACGGAAAGCGGCACGGTGCGGGCACTGAAGGGTGTCGATCTGACAGTGGAATCGGGCCAGACGGTGGCTCTCGTGGGCGAGAGCGGCTCTGGCAAATCGGTCACCAGTCTCTCCGTCATGCGCCTCATTCCGGCGGCATCGGGCTCGATCACCGCTGGCCAGATCCTGTTCCGGGGCCGGGTCGGCACGGTGACAGATCTCGCGAGACAGCCCGAACGCGCCATGCGCGATATCCGCGGCAACGAGATCTCGATGATCTTCCAGGAGCCGATGACGAGCCTCAACCCAACCCTGAAGGTCGGGGTGCAGATTGCAGAAGCGGCATGGCTGCATCAGGGTTTGACCGGAAGTGCCGCCCGCAAACGGGCGGAAGAGATGCTGGCACTGGTCGAGATCCCCGATGCCAAACGAAGGGCAGAGGCTTATCCGCACGAGCTTTCCGGCGGAATGCGCCAGCGTGTGATGATCGCCATGGCGCTGGTCTGTCGCCCTTCCTTGCTGATCGCCGACGAGCCGACGACTGCGCTCGACGTGACCGTGCAGCTGCAGATCCTCGACCTGATCCGCCGTCTCCAGCGCGAAATCGGCATGGGTGTGCTGTTCATCACCCATAATCTGGGCGTCGTCGCCGAGCTCGCCGACCGGGTGGCCGTCATGTACAGTGGCCGTATCGTCGAGACGGCCACGACGGACGATCTGTTCGACCGGCCGAGCCACCCTTACACACGTGGCCTGCTCGCCAGCATGCCCGTTATCGACCACGCAGCGCGAAAGCGCGGCGAGATCGCCCGCCTCAACGAAATTCCCGGAAGCGTGCCGGACCCGTCAAATCCACCGGTCGGCTGCGACTTCAACCCGCGCTGCTCGTGGATGGTGGACGAGTGCCGCAGAGCGGTGCCACCGCTTTTTGATGTCAGGGGGGATCACCTGTCCCGTTGTCTGCGCTGGAGCGAACTGAATGTCTGAGGCTCTGCTGCAGGTCCGCGATCTCAAGGTGCATTTCGCCAATGGCAGGACGACGTTCAGTCCCGGCAGACCCGTCAAGGCGGTCGATGGCGTGTCCTTCGATATCGATGCCGGAGAAGTCGTCGGCCTGGTGGGGGAGTCCGGCTCGGGCAAGTCGACACTCGGGCGCTCCATCTTGCGCCTCATCGAGCCGACGGCTGGATCCGTCCGCTTCGCCGGAGAGGAACTGCTCGGACTTTCTGCCGCAAGGCTGAAGGATATGCGCAGCAAGATGCAGATCATCTTCCAGGATCCCTATGCCAGCCTCAATCCGCGCATGAGCGTTGGCCAGATCATCGGCGAGGCTCTCTATCTGCATGGCATCGGCACGCGCAGCGACCGCGACGAAAGGGTGGGCGACCTGCTGGAAAAGGTGAGGCTGCCACGCTCGGCTGCGGGTCGATTTCCGCATGAGTTTTCCGGCGGGCAAAGGCAGCGTATCGGCATTGCCCGCGCGCTGGCCGTCAACCCGCGCTTCATCGTTGCCGATGAGCCTGTCTCGGCGCTCGACGTCTCGATCCAGGCACAGATCATCAACCTGCTGCAGGATCTGCGACAGGAACTCGGCCTTTCTATCCTCTTCATCGGCCATGACCTTTCGGTGATCGAGTTCCTCTGCGACAGAGTCATCGTTCTCTATCTCGGCCATGTGATGGAGGTCGCCAAGGCGGGCGATCTCTACAGCAATCCTCGCCACCCCTATACGCGGGCGCTGCTCGATGCGGCGCCTGTTGCCGATCCGCGCAAACGCCGCAACCGCATCACGCTGAAGGGCGACCTGCCGAGCCCGATCAATCCGCCGTCGGGCTGCGTCTTCCGAACGCGATGTCCCTTCGCCATTGCCCAGTGCGCGACCGATGTGCCGCAACTCGACATGGTCGGCACCCAGCATGCGGTCGCGTGCCTCCGCGCAGACGAACTCAATCTGAGCGAATAGATGAGCGGGATCAAAGCACGCGTCAAACCTAGCCTATTGAGTGAAATGGTCTCTGAAAATGCTTACAAAACCAGCATCCTGAACAGTCTTTGCGCATTTCTCCAATCAGATCGACGCATGAGTTTATCGGCATGCAAAACAGATATTTTCGGGCATTGCCTGTCGACAGACCAGCACGGCATGGTGATCGCATCAAACGGGTTATGACCGCCGTCGGCCGAACAAAACGGGCAAGAGCGGACAATCGCTGAAGAGCACGGACAAGCGGGCTCGGATCCGACCATATGGGAGACATACCGTATCTCGACGACACGTCGCCTGGATACCAAGCCGGAAAAACCGGCACGCAGTGCAAAGTCTATTTCAAAACTCAACGCCATAAGTTGAAGGGGAACCACAATGAAACTGACACGCCGTGCAACGCTTCAAACCCTTATCGCCGGTTCAGCCGCCTTTGCCACGATGCGGGGCGTTCCAGCCTTTGCACAGCAAAAGGGCGGCACGCTCCGGGTCGGTCTCACCTACGAGATCGACACGATGAACGTCTATTCGACCGGTTTTCTCGGTGACGCCCAGGCGGCTGTCGTCGAGGGCCTGCTGGCACCGGACCAGCACGCAAAATACGTTCCCGTGCTTGCAACCGAGGTCCCGACGATCGAAAACGGCGGCATCGTCGTTGCCGCCGACGGCAAGACGATGAAGATCACCTACAAACTTCGCCCGGGCGTCAAATGGCACGACGGCAAGCCCTTCACCTCCGCCGACGTCAAGTACACGTGGGAGGCCATCAAGGATCCGAAGTTCGTAGCCGAATCCAAGGACGGCTCGAAGCAGGTGGAGAGCATTGAAACGCCCGACGACCTGACCGTCATCGTCAACTACAATACCATTTTGCCAACCTTCGCCTCGACGCTCTTCACCTTCGGCATATTCCCGAAGCATCTGCTGGAGGGCACCGACCTCAACACGTCGAGCTACAACGAGACGCCGGTCGGCACCGGGCCGTTCAAGGTCAAGGAATTCCAGCGCGGACAATATGTCGTCACCGAGCGTTTCGACGGCTACTGGCGCAAGGCTGAAAACGGCGAGAAACTCCCCTATCTCGACCAGATCATCTTCAAGATGATCCCGGATACAAATACGCTGATCACCCAGTTGAAGTCTCACGAGATCGACCTCGTGGTGCAGACGCCTTACAACCAGTCAAAGCAGATCGAGCAGATTTCGGGCATCGAGCTGGTCAAGGGACCGTTGCTTTCGTGGCAGCATCTGGACTTCAACTTCAAGCGTCCATCGCTCGCCGATATCGCCGTGCGCAAGGCGATCGCGCACGCCATCGACCGTTCGGTGCTGATCAAGGTTCAGGGCGGATTTCCGCAGGCGATCAAATCGCCCGTGGTGCCGGTTTTTGACTTCTTTGACCCTGGCACGCCGGACTACGCCTATGATGTCGCCATGGCCAAGAAGATGCTCGACGACGCCGGCTATGTCGTCGGCTCCGGCGGTGTTCGCGCCAAAGGTGGCGAGCGTCTCTCCTATTCCTTCCTGATCCAGGCCGGCCGCGCTGACGACGAGCTGGCGCAGCAGGTCATCATCGCCCAGCTGAAGGCGATCGGCATCGAGGCTACTGCGGACAACAAGACGGGCGTCGCCTACCGCGAAGCGCGCTACAAAGGTGGCTACGACTTGATCTATGGCCGCTGGATTACCTCTGCTGACCCGGTCTACTCGGTGTTCTGGGGTACGGGCGGCGCCAATAACGGCCAGTCCTATTCCAATCCGAAGCTCGACGAGGCGTTCAAGGCATTCGAGGCGACGCTCGATCCGGCAGCCCGCAAATCAGCGGCCACCGAGTTCCAGAAGATCCTCGCCGAAGACGTTCCGACGATCTCCCTGACCACCAATGTCGCCCTGATCGCCAAGACCGCCAAGCTCAAGAACTTCGTGCCCAACCCCACGAACATGACCAACTTCGTCAATACCGCCGCGTGGTACATGGCATAACAGGAAGCGCTGACGGCAATTCCCGAGCAGACAGGCTTGGGGATTGTCGTTCTCCACCCAAGGCAGGCGACATGACCTTCGCGTATGTTTTCAGACGGCTCCTGGGCACTCTTCCGCTGCTGCTTGGAATTTCGCTCATTCTGTTTGCGATCGTGCATTTTGCACCGGGCGGGCCGCTCGATGTCTATGCCGACAATCCATCCGTGAGCAAGGAGGCGCTGGAACAGATCGCCAAAGCCTATGGCCTCGACCAGCCTGCCTATATTCAGTATTTCCTCTGGCTGAAGGCGGTCATCGTCGGCAACTGGGGCTATTCGATCCGCACCGGCCGCCCCGTCCTTACCGAAATCATGCTCAGGCTGCGCCCGACGTTCGAGCTCGGCGGTCTGGCGCTGCTGTTTTCGCTCGTCGTCGCCATCCCGCTCGGCATCCTCAGCGCAACCCGGCGCGGCAGCAAACTCGATGGCGCCCTCACACTTGCCTCGTTCGCGGGAATATCGACGCCGGTTTTCTGGCTGGCGCTGCTGCTGCAGCTTCTCTTTTCCGTCCAGCTGGGCTGGTTGCCCTCGGCGGGCTACCAGTCGATCGGCGACGGCTCCTTCGTCGACAGGCTCGCCCATATCGTCATGCCCGCTGCCGTCCTGTCGCTGGCGACGATTGCCAGCTGGAGCCGCTTCATCCGTTCGGGAATGGCCGACGTTCTCAACCAGGACTACATCCGCACGGCCTATGCAAAGGGCCATGGCCTGCTCGGCGTCATCCTGCGCCATGCGCTGCGCAACGCGATGATCCCGGCGATCACCGTGATCGCGGTCGACTTCGGGACGGTCATATCGGGCGCCGTCATCACCGAAACGGTCTTTGCCTGGCCGGGCATCGGCCGCCTGTTCATGGAAAGCATGGATGGCCGAGACTATCCAATGCTGATGGGCCTGATGATGATGGGGTCCGTCGGCATTATTGCGGCCAATCTTGTGGCAGATCTCGCTTACGCCGCGCTCGACCCGAGGATCCGATATGGCTGAACTTTCTCTCGGCGCGATGGCCGCCAGGCCGCAGCAAAGCTACGGCCGGCGGGCGGTGAAGCGCTTCTTCAAGCGCAAGCTTGCCGTGACCGGCTTCATCCTGCTGGTGCTGATGGCGCTGATCGTCATTTTCGGGCCGATGCTGTCGCCCTACGCCTATGACGATCAGGACTTCAACGTCATTGGATCGCCAACCCCGATGTCGCCAGAACACTGGCTGGGATCGGACGAACTTGGCCGGGACGCGCTGACGCGCCTCATCTATGGCGGCCGGATCTCGCTTTGCGTCGGGCTTGCCGGCGCCGTGCTCGCCACCATCGTCGGTGTCCTCGTCGGCGCGGTTTCGGGCTTCTATCGCGGCTGGACGGACGCGATCCTGATGCGCCTGACCGACGTCATGATGTCGATCCCCACCCTGCCGATGATCCTGCTGCTGTCCGGCCTTTTCCGGCCGGGCCCGGTCGTTCTCGTCGCGATCGTCGGCGCGCTGATCTGGATGGGGACCGCACGTCTGGTGCGCAGCCAGTTCCTGGTGTTGCGCGAACGCGAGTTCGTCGAGGCGGCACGCGCGCTTGGCGCGGGCAGCCTGCGGCTGATGTTCCGGCACATCCTGCCCAATGCCATCGGCCCGATCACCGTTGCGGCAACGCTTGCCGTCGGCAGTGCCATCATGCTGGAGTCGGCACTTTCCTTCCTCGGCTTCGGCATCCAGCCGCCGGTGCCGACCTGGGGCAACCTTCTCAACAGCGCCAGTTCCTGGCTGAGCACCGCGCCCTGGCTCGCCATCCCGCCGGGTCTCTGCATCCTCGTCACCGTGCTTGCCGTGAACTTCGTCGGCGACGGGCTGCGCGATGCGATGGAACCCAAAGAGTGACTTTCCACCCCGATACTTCCAGGACCATGTGCAAGGAATGAACGTCGTGACCGATCCCGCCCGCAAACTGACCATCCTGATCGCGTCTCCTCTGGAAGACGAGCATGTGGCGCGCATCAAGGCTTTCCGGCCGGACCGGTTCGACGTGATCCACGAACCGGACCTCTTGGGCAAACCCCGCTACGTTGCCGATCACGTGGGTGAACCCCGCAATTTGACCGAGGCCCAGAAAGCCCGCTGGGCTGAATGCCTGAAGCGCGCCGATATCCTCTTCGATTTCGACAGGCTGGATGCCCCAGCAATGCCCGTCAACGCACCGAACCTGCGCTGGGTCCAGGCGACCAGTTCCGGCATCGGCGAGTTTGTCCGTCGCACCGGCCTCGACAAGAGCGAGATCGCGTTCACCACCGCGTCCGGCGTGCACGCCCGCCCGCTGGCGGAATTCGCCATGCTCGGACTGCTCTATTTCTTCCGCGACGTGCCCTATCTCAACGCCGAGAAACAGGCGCATCGATACGAGCGCTACACGGCGCAGGGGCTGGAAGGCTCGCGCGTGCTGGTCGTCGGGCTTGGGTCTCTGGGGGCGGCGATTTCACTCGACTGCGCCCGTTTTGGTGTCGAGGTGTGGGGAACGCGCCGGCGCGCCGGTGTCGAGGCGCCGGAAGGCGTC
Organism: Hyphomicrobiales bacterium; assembly: GCA_900469345.1. Classification (GTDB taxonomy): domain Bacteria; phylum Pseudomonadota; class Alphaproteobacteria; order Rhizobiales; family Rhizobiaceae; genus Neorhizobium. Next base: position 73,118 of record UBWZ01000005.1, read on the forward strand.
AGCCGGCTGATCGACCAGCGCGACATCAAGAGCGTGCTGCCGGAGGTCGATGCCCTCATCCTTGCCTGTCCGTTGACCGAGGAAACGCGAGGGCTGATCGGCGCTGCCGAAATCGCGGCACTGAAGGCGGGGGCCGTCATCGTCAACATCTCGCGCGGTCAGGTGATCGACGAGACGGCGATGATCAAGGCGCTCGCCTCCGGCCATCTCAAGGGCGCAGCGCTCGACGTGTTCGAGATCGAGCCTCTGCCGAAAGAAAGCCCGCTATGGGATCTTCCGAACGTGCTGATATCGCCGCATTCGGCGAGTACTGTCGGGGCGGAAAACACGCGGATCGTCGACATCTTCCTCGACAACCTCGGCCGCTACATCGCCGGCCAGCCGCTTCGCAATCTTTATGACCGGGAAAGCGGCTACTGAGCCTACGTTCAGGACCCGAGAACGGTCGACGGGGCAAGTGCCAGCAGCCAGATTGGCAGGGCCCCGCAATAGGTCAAAGCGTCGAGACGGTCCGCGGGCTGGTTGTCACGGCGCTGCCTTCACGATCGGTCTGAGAGCATCGCCAAGCGCCGTGGCGCTCAAGAATGCGGCCTCGACCCGTCCTGCGATGCACCAGTCGCCGCAGGCCGCCAGGCGCGACACCTCATCGAGAAGGAAGGACTGTCCGGCTGGCCGCTCGACATTGGCATAGCGCCAACGGTGGATCACGGCGGCCTCCGCCTCAACAGCGGAGAGTGGAACGTAGCGTCTGGTGGCCTCCAGCATCCTTCGGCGAACATCGTCCAGGGGCTCTTCCAGATGCGCATCAGACCACTGCGCCGTCGCGTTGACCACAAGGCAGGGCGTATCGGACCGTCCCGGCTTGGAATTGTTGCGGGAGATCCAGCCGATTACCGGATCGTCGACCCGGGCGGCGGCGAAGGGAAGCATTGCATCCTCGGCCTGGCGGATCATCAGGGTAAAACAGGCGTTCATCCGCGTGTGTGCGAGCGCTGCGTGATGCGCAAAGCCGCCCGGAAGGAGCGCTGCCGACTGTGGGGCCGGCGCCGCCGCAATCACCCAGTCGAACGGCCCTTCGCGGCGATCGCCGGTCTCCACGAACCAGGTACCCGCAGCACCCGTGATCGCCTGCACAGGCGTGTTGGTCTGGATATCGAGACCCGCCGCCATCGATTTCGCAAGCGCGTTCATCGAAGGGCTCCCTACATAACGCGTGGCGTTGCCCGCCAGCTGTGCCGCGAGGTCGTTTTCGGGCAGCGTTGCCAGTGCGCCGGCCCAGGGTTGGACCACGCCGTCGGCCCGCACTGTTTCCAGCGCCGCACGGAAACGCGCGTCCCGGATGGTGAAATACTGCGCCCCATGATCGAAGGCCACGGTATCGGTTCGCCGGGTCGCCATCCGACCGCCGACGCCTCTGCTCTTTTCGAAAATCCTGACATCGGCACAGTCGGCCATCGCTTTTGCCAGCGTCAATCCGGCCATTCCCGCACCGATGATACCCAGCCGTTTGCGTCTCGCCATGTTTTATGATCCCCGCGGCACCTAAAACGCGCCAGTCGGATATACGTATCGTCGCCCAAAGCCGATCAGGCTGCCCTTCGGTTTCCCCGTCCGATGCAACACCAGTCAAGACTCTGGCGCGCGCCAGGCCAGGAACATGGCCATGGCTATTTTCGAGAAAGCCTATCGGGGTTTCCTGCGGCTGCGGCCCCGTTTGCAAAGGTTATTCCGATGAAAACCCGGTTTTGTCCGGTGCTCCAAGCCCACCCTGGTCGGTCATCATCATGACGTCCGCCATGGCGGAATATTGCAGGTGAGACAGCAGAGGCTTGGGCTGACCGCAAGGATGAGGAAGGCTGTGGCGCTGGTGCCGAGGATGCGGCCCATCCAGCAAAGCTAGCCTTGACCGGGCCGATGCGCAGCGTGACCTTGGCGACCATGTCGGTATCGGACGTCTTCTCGATGCTTTCGCAGCCGGGTATGCACTGGCGCAGGATATCGACATCGTTCAGGCCCGCGTAGCTTTGCGCGATGCCTCGATGCGTTGTGTTCCGTTCATGTCCATGATCGATCTCCCCTTATGCGTTTCTTTGGCCGCGCCGCCGGACCTCGATCATCTCCGCCACGATCGGATGGTTTGCTGCATCTACCGCTCAAGGGAGCGGCCCGGACCATCATCATTGACACTGGCCGCAGTGCGGCTCGGTGGCAGCCAGAGCCCTGTTTTCAGAACGAAGAAGGCGATCCTCGAGGGTCGGACCGCACTCACGTCCAGTCCCTCCGGCAGACCATCCAAAGTAAGACATTAGTTATTGATGTTTATCTTGCGCAAAGCCTTTCGTGCTAACGACTGTGGGAACGGGCGACAGGAGCGGCATGATGTTTAGGCTATCGGCGCAAGAAATTCGGGATTCGCTGACGTTACGCTGGCAGACAGCGCTGCTTGTTGCGGCCGTCTGTGCAGGAGCCGTCGGGCTCTCCGCTGCCGGTGCCGCGCTCATTGCCCGCGGCAGCGCCGTGGCGGCGGCAGACCGCGAACTGGAGACCTTGGCCACAACCATGGCCGATCGGCTCGACCATCACATGTTCGAACGTTACCGCGAGATCAAGAACATTGCGTCGTTTCCCACGCTCCAGCAAATCTGGGAACGAGATCCCGCCGATATCCGCAGGAAACTGGAGTTGGTCCAATCGAGCCTTCCGGAATATGCGTGGCTCGGCTTCGCGACACCCGACGGCAATGTGCGCTCGGCAACGAAGGGGATGCTCGAAGGCGTTTCGGTGGCAGCCCGACCCTGGTTCATCAACGGGCTGAAGGGTGCCACAGTTGAAGATGTCCACGATGCAAAGCTCCTCGACAAACTTCTGCGCTCTTCGCCCGAGCAGGAACCGTTTCGCTTTGTGGACGTCGCGATCCCGGTAAGACTACCGGACGGAAAGCTTGCAGGGGTGCTGGGTGCGCATATGAGCTGGAGCTGGGCAGAAGACGTGCGCCGCACAGTGCTCAGTGCAGAGCAGACTGAAGCCGGCGCGGACGTCCTGGTTCTGTCTCGCAGTGGCGAAGTGCTGCTTGGCCCGAAAGACCAGACACTTTCGGAGAATAATCCGAGCGACGCAGGTGGCGTGCGGATTTTTACGCAACAGACGCCAAACGGCGGGATGCGCACGGCTGTCGTCGCGACACAGGGCTACCAGGATTATCCGGGCCTCGGATGGCGGATTGCCGCACGCAAGCCGGTCGCGGTCATTTACGTTCCGGCCAGCCGTCTTGTGTGGCAAATCCTCGCGCTCGGCGGATTGGCTGTCTTGGCCGCGACCGTTGTCGCGTGGTTTGTCGCCGGCACGGTGGCAAGGCCGTTGCAAAAATTGTCGGAACAACTTGATCCGATCGGACGGCGATCTGGCGCTACGTCCGTGGAAAGGCAGCATGGGTCCAAGGACGTTCTGCATCTTTCCGCCACGATCCGATCCCTGCTCCGCCGCGTCGGAGCAGCCGAGGCCGAGCAGCAATCGTCTTCGAGCACGATCGCTGCGCTGAAGCTGGAACTCGAAAACCAGGTCAAGGTGTCGGAGGAAAAAACAATGCGTTTCGGTGCGGATCTTCACGCACTTCGCATCCTAGCCGATACGGATTCCATGACGGGTCTGCTGAACCGCCGCGCCTTTCTGCCCTATGCGGAAGATGCCTTGAGCTACTACAAACGCTATCAGCGCCAGTTCAGCATCCTCATGTTCGACATCGACCACTTCAAACGCATCAACGATACATATGGGCATTCCGCCGGTGACGACGTGATCCGGGCGGTGGCAGATCTCATCAGCCAGGAAATCCGAAACACCGACAAGTTCGCGAGGTTCGGCGGCGAGGAATTCGTCCTCCTTCTCCGTGAGACGGACGCTGTCATCGCCGCGGATCTCGCCGAACGGTTGAGGGAGAAAGTGGCCGACCTGCGCGTACCGACCGGCGGCCGGGACATCACTCTCACGGTCAGCGTGGGCTGTGCCGTCGCGGACGAAACGGGACGCGACGTGGAGGACTTCATTCAGCGTGCCGACGAGGCTCTCTATGCCGCCAAGGCTGCCGGCCGCAACAGGGTCAGGAGCTTCCGCGAGGATAGGCTTCAGGATCGATCCGCGGCTTGACTGCCGACCTTAGAAAAGGCTGAGACCCAATACCGGGAGTGCGGGCGGGTCCTTTCGTCCTTGGATGGCCACATGCAGCCCAGGTCCAAGTCTGTTGTCGTCCTTATGGCCACGATCTAAAAGACAGCAGCCTGGCTGAGAACGCTGGCGCAGCACCCTGAGATCAGCACGGTTTTTTCCGGCTCGAGCTCCGGACGGATCCGCCAAGATCAAACGATGGCCGGCAAATTTGCCTTTGGCTCAGACGACAGAGCTTCTCTCGTCGCTGCCGGGCCATCCTGTTCGCTTTCGAAACAGCTTGCCGGTCACATGCCGTTCGGTTTGCCGTTCCCCATCTGGCGACAAAGCTTCCCAGGAACGAGGGCTACCGTGACGTCTGCAGAGATGACAGATTTAGAAAATCTGGAAAGCAACCTGGCGCATGCCTGCAGACAAAAGACAACTCGCTGCCCGCAAACCGCTGCATGACGATGGACGGAGACCGTGTTCTCGACCAACGCCGCGCACCTGAAAAGGCCCATGATGGAAATCGGTATCGACAGTTTTGCAGCCATCCTCCCCGATCCGGCAACCGGCAAGGTTCCATCGGCCACCCGTCGCATGGCGGAACTGATCGAGGAAGTCGAAATGGCGGACAGGGTCGGACTGGACGTCTTCGGCATCGGAGAACATCACCGCGGCGAATTTCTTGATTCCGCGCCAACGATCATTCTCGCCGCCGCGGCGGCCCGGACAAGCCATATCAAACTGACCAGCGCGGTGACCGTCCTGAGCGCCGCCGATCCGGTGCGGGTGTTTCAGGAGTTTGCCACCCTTGACCTGATCTCCAAGGGCCGTGCCGAGATCGTTGTCGGCCGCGGGTCCTTTATCGAGGCCTACCCGCTGTTCGGTCTCGACACGCGTGACTACGATGATCTCTTTGCGGAAAAGCTCGATCTGCTGCTTGCACTGCAAGCTTCGACACATGTCACCTGGGACGGGCGCTTTCGTCCGTCGCTGAAGGGACAGGGCGTCTATCCGCGTCCTCATCAGCCCCGGCTGCCGATATGGGTCGGCGTGGGCGGAACGCCGCAATCCTTCGCCCGCGCCGGTGCGCTTGGGCTCCCGTTGATGATCGCCATCATCGGTGGCAGCTTCGAGCGATTTCGTCCGCTCGTCGACCTCTACCGGGAAGCTGGGGCTCGTGCGGGGCACCGCCCGGAGATGCTGAAGATCGGCGTTCACGCGATGGGCTTCGTCGGAGAAAGCAATGCTGCCGCCAAGGATGCTTTTTTCCCTGGCTGGGCGCATCTGACGGCGAATATCGGTCGCGAGCGCGGCTGGTCGCCGCCGACGCGTCAGCAATTCGAAACCATGGCGGGGCCGCAAGGAGCGTTCCTGGTCGGCGACCCGACGACAGTGGCAGCCAAAATGCTGCAAGCCAGTGAAGTATTGGGCGGCGTATCGCGCATCACCTTCCAGATGAGCACGGCGGCTCTCGATACGGCCGCGATGCAGCGGTCGATTGAATTGCTGGGCACCGAAGTGGCGCCGGTGGTCAGGGCAGCGCGAGGCGCTTGACCAAGGTTCGATCGCAAACCGGGGACACGTGATGGACATCGTTGATCTGCGGACCTTTGTCGAAGTCGCCGATGCCGGTGGTGTATCGCCGGCCGCACGCCGCTTGGGCATTTCGAAGTCGATGGTCAGTCGGCGGCTCGTGCGGCTCGAGCATGAACTGGGCGTTCAGCTTCTCGCCCGCACCACCCGTGGCGCTGGGCTTACCGAAGCGGGCGCGACATTTCGCGAGTATGCGGCAAAAACCTGTACCGAGATAGAAATAGCACGCGAGACGATCTCACCCGAAGGCGACCTGTGCGGACGACTGAGACTTGCCGTTCCGTTGACCTCGGGACCGCTGCATTTCGCGTCCGTGCTTGCCGACATGGCGCTCCATCATCCGCAGCTCCACATCCACGCCGAATATACCGATCGCTTCGTCGATCTTGTCGGAGAAGGTTTCGATTGCGCGATCCGGGTTGGTGCCTTGCGCGATTCCAACGTCGTTGCCGAGCGTGTGGGCGAAATCTCTTTCAGGCTTGTTGCGAGCCCCGGCTATATCCAACACCACGGTTCGCCTGAAACACCTGGCGAAATCACAGGCCACCACGCCCTCCTGGGCACGGAAGCCTGGCGGTTTCTCGAAGGCGGCAGGATCGTCACCGTGCAGCCGCAGGGTCGCTTCAGCTCCAACAACGGCGCAGCGCTCGCCAAGGCTGCGGCGGCGGGGCTCGGCATTGCCTGGCTGCCGGATTGCGTCACCCATACATACCTGGCGTCCGGTGCGCTCGTTCCAATCATGACCCGCTTTCCATTACCCGTCGGCGACGTGCATCTTGTGCGCCCCTCCAGTCCGCATCCGCCACGCAAGGTGCGCATTCTCGCCGACTTTCTGGCCGCATCCTTTGAAAGGCTTCACGGCCAATCGGCTGCGGAAATCGCTCTATCACCACCAGCCACCGATCCGGTTGCCGGATGAAACGCGGCCCGCATACGGCCGACAGACTTTGAAAGGAAACCCTATGAGCTGGAACCCTGCACTTGAACCGGGATGCCCTGACGATGTCGGTATCGACGCGATCGAGACCCTCATCATTCCACGCTCTCGCGACCTTGGCGGCTTCGAGGTTCGCCGCGCCCTGCCGGCTCCGAAGCGACAGATGGTGGGACCCTTCATCTTCTTCGACCAGGCAGGACCGGCCGAGCTGCTCACCGGACAGGGCATCGACGTCCGCCCTCACCCGCATATCGGTCTTGGCACGGTCACCTACCTCTATCGCGGCGACTTTCATCACCGCGACAGCACCGGAGCCGACCAGATCATCCGTCCCGGCGCGCTGAACTGGATGGTGGCGGGCCGCGGCGTATCCCATTCCGAGCGCACGACGGCCACCGCCCGGACCGGGCCGAACAGCCTGTTCGGGATCCAGACCTGGCTCGCTCTGCCGGAAAAGAACGAGGACATGGCACCGACGTTCAACCACTACGGCGAGGAGATGCTGCCGGTCATCGAAGATAACGGCGTGTCGGTTCGGCTCATTCTCGGCAATGCCTATGGCAAGACCGCGCCCGCAACGATGTTTTCCGAGACATTTTATGCCGACGTTACGTTGGGTCCGGGTGCTCGCCTGCCGATGCCGGACAATCACGAAGACAGAGGCATCTATATCGTCGAAGGCTCGATCTCGATTGCCGGTCAGGATTTCGAGGCACCTCAGATGATGGTCCTGCGCCCCGGTGACAGGATCACAGTGGCGGCCGGGCCAAAAGGCGCTCGCCTGATGATCCTCGGCGGCGCTACATTGTCGGGACCGCGCCACATCTGGTGGAATTTCGTCGCCTCGTCGCGGGAGCGGATCGAGGAAGCCAAGGCCCAGTGGCGGGCGCAGAAGTGGGGCGAAGGCCTGTTCGACCTGCCGATCGACGATCGCGACGAACATATCCCGCTTCCAGAATGAAGCCAGTGACGCGATCGCCCGGCCCCGGTCGATCACCGACACAAATTTTGCGACCTGTCGGGTCGCTGCAGAAAACGGAGACATTACGATGAGCACCCAGTGGCCCCGCCTCGACTACCTTAGCTGGCGCGAGACATGTTCCGCCCTGCATCTCTACCTGCAGATCGTTGGCAAATACCGGCTCGCTCACACACCGTGGCTCAACCATTCCTGGAACGCGACCTTCTACGTTACCCCTGCCGGTTTGACGTCCTCTCCGATCCCGGATGGCTCCGGCATCGAGATCGTCTTCGACTTTCACGACCATGCGGTCATCGGTTCTAACGGTGACGGGCTTCGCGCCTCATTCGCCCTGGGACCATCGACCGTTGCAGAGTTCCACGCCAACTTCGCCCGCCTGATCCTGGAACTCGGCGGCAGACCGGACTTTCATGGCCGACCCAATGAAGTCGCAGACCCCGTGCCGTTCGACGAGGATCACCGGGACCGCCCGTACGACCGCGAGGCCGTCCGGAATTTTCATCAGGCATTGATGGCGATAGACCGGGTTTTCAAGGCGTTCCGGACATCCTTCATCGGCAAATCCAGTCCCGTGCATCTTTTCTGGGGGAGCTTCGATCTGGCCGTCACCCGATTTTCGGGCCGGCAGGCGCCCATCCATCAAGGCGGCATACCCGCACTGCCGGACACCGTGGCGCAGGAGGCCTATGACCGCGAGGTGTCCTCGGCGGGCTTCTGGCCAGGCGGCGGCGGCCTCGATTATCCCGCATTCTACGCCTACGCCTATCCGGCACCGGGCGGTTTCAGGGCGGCGTCGGTTCGGCCCGAGGCAGCGTTCTGGCATGAAGGGCTGTCGGAGTTCATCCTGCCTTACGAGGCGGTCCAGGCTGCGGCCGATCCTGACGAAGCGCTGATGGCATTCCTCGTCTCGACGTATGAGGCTGCCGCGGAGCTGGGAGGCTGGGATCGCGATAATCTCGAGTGCATGCAGGGCCAGCGCGGCAAAGTCCGGGAACTGGATGTGAAGGTTCAAAATACCGCCGCGGCATCTGTCAGCGAGACCGTGGAGCGGGAAGACGGGGCTTCGAAGGGTCGGTACCGGATCGTGGTAGAGGGCGTCGAAGCGGAGATGACCTACAGCCGGGCGGGCACGCAGCTCATCATCATCGACCATACCGATGTTCCTGCCGCTTTGCGGGGCCGGAAGGTGGGTGAGCGACTTGTGCGTCAGGCGGTCGAAGACGCCCGACGCGAGGGTGTGTCGATCATCCCGCTTTGCCCGTTCGCTAAAGCCCAGATCGAGCGGCATCCTGAGTGGCAGGATGTCCTTCGCAGGTGAGGTGATTTTGGCATTGAGGGATAGCCTGCAGACCGAACCGACGCGATCTGAGAAACCGACAGATCCTGACGGCGGCTTTCTGGGACAAAGTCGACAACGCCGTCAAGGCCGCTCGACCTGAACTTTCAGAGCGTTGGTTCACGTCTCACCCCGCGATCATTGTGCAGATGGCGGTCTATGCCACCTGTTCTCGCGCAATCGGACACTTAGCTGTTTATGGAGCTGGACATGACCGAAACTTGCCCGGTACCCACACCCTCTGAAATGCAGATCGTCGACGTCATCAAGAGTGCCGACCAGGCGCTAGCGGAAGCGGTGTCTCTGGCTCTGGAACAGGCGGTCAAAAAGGCAATCGAGGGTATGAGCGCCATCGGCCAGGAAAAATCCGCGCCGGCGATGCAGTATTTCGCGAGCGTCGTTCACCAGAGGATGTACTGCCTGATGTGCGGCGCGGACCCGGACACATTCGAAGGCGGCGACCCCGAGATCGCGTATCACGTCATCCGCAATAGCCAGAATATAGCCAGGCACTATTGGTCTGCGGATATCGAACCCTACCCGCCCAGATAAAGCGGGAGCGTCAGGACCCGAGTCATCGGAGCTGCGGCGCAATGCCCGCTACGCGGCCGGCAACGAAACGCCCTCGTTGCCAGCCGCAAGTTTCACCCCGAACAATTGTCAGCGTGGGATCTAACGGTCGCGGACCTAAAGACGGTCCAATTCTAGCACACCGCCACCCGCCGCTTCCAGACGATGAAGATAGGTAGCCGGATCGAGCAACTGATACGGGAAGTAAAGACCGGGTGCGGCGGGATCGCGTCCGTCCAGTCCTGTCAGACGCTCGAGGATCGTTGCAACGCCCAGCGCCGTCAAAGGCGCCGCACCGCCGGGATGAAACACGGCGTGTCTCGTCAACAGCGTGCGACCATCACGTCCCTCCCCGGACAACTCGATGATGATCTCCGTCGACTTCGGTTCGCCGCGGCGGCGCGTTGAACTGACACCGGTTGCGAGATCGAACTGAACGTCTTTCGCGCCGGTTGCCGCTGCAAGGCCCGCGACGTCGATCGAAGAGAAGCCCGACGCTTCAATTTCGGTGCCATCGATCGCTTGAAACCGCGCTTTGCGTCTTCACCTTCGCGCCAGATGTAGGTGCCACCGCCAAGCGTGAGCGCTGCCGGCATCAACTCGGACAAGCGTTCAAAATCTTCCGCGACAGCCGGTCCGCCGCCATCCTCCTCATCGACCAGTGCGCCGATCTTGATGCTGTTGATGCGGTTGAAGCGCTTGGCGAGTTCGAGTGTTGGAACCGTTGTGGCACCCACCAGCCATTCATAGCCGAGCACGACGGCCCCAGCCTCGGGCTTTTGCATGTAGGTCGCGATCTCGGGCGCGATCTCGAAGACGCCGGACGAGATATTGAGGTGCGGGAGTGAGCGTGCCCTCGCAAACCGGAGGCCTGCCAAGCGGCTGTCGGCATAGAAGACAGCGACGGCGCCAACGTCCCGGTTCCCGAGACCAAGATCTTCGGCGGAGAGGTCCAGCTCCACCGCATCGGCGTTCCCAAGTTCGTCGGCAACCGCCTGCGCTTTGCTGACGTCCCGGCCGGCCAAGAGAAGCGGCATTTCCGGATGCAGGCTGCGCAGGGTTTGAGCGCTGAGGCGGCCGATCGCACCGGAGCCGCCCATCATCAGGATCGGTTTTACGTGCATGAACTCTTTCCTTCCATCAATGTGTAAGTTACCATTGGTAGGTACGACACTGATAACCTACTATTCGTAGGATGGCAACTGAGGTACGACATGGAAGCGAGCCCGAAGACCGACAGACCGGCAAGAGTGGCCAAGAGGCTCTCCAAGGTCGAGCGGCGCCGACAACTTCTCGACACCGCTTTATTGGTCGTTCGCGAAGAGGGTGCTGACCGTCTGACCCTGGGTCACCTCGCTGTCTGCGCCGGTGTGTCGAAGCCGGTTGTCTATGATCATTTCGAAACCCGGTCCGAGCTCCTCATTGCGCTCTACAGATGGATCGACACCCAAAAGGTCGACGCCTTTCGCGAGGCGATGACGGCCAGCCGGCACAGTGGCACCGAAACGGCTGGTCTGCTTGCAGCCGCCTATATCCAGTGTGCCGCCGACATCGATGGCGAGTTCCATGCCGTTGGCGCAGCGCTTGCCGGCAGCGAAGAAAAGGCAGCCGTTTTCCAGGAACTGCTGGCCAACAGCGTGGCGATGTTCGTCGCCGTGCTTGCACCACACAGCCGGCTGTCTTCTGACGAGTTGAAGAGGCGCTGTGTCGGCCTGGTCGGTGCCGGTGAAGCCCTGGCGGCAGCAAAACTGCGTGGCGACTGCAACGAAGGTGAAGCCATCGCCACGCTCACCGGAATTATCGACGGGGCCGTGCAACGCGGGGAGCCGTCTTGAGCGACGCAAATTCGTGAAAGCTCACGACGTCAGTCTACGCGGAAACAAAACCTCGCCAGGTTTCGTCCTTGCCCCGCTGACGGTCACTGGCGCCTGATAGTGCGCCGGCACCTCGATGCCGAGCTTGGCGTGGAGTTCGATGGCGGCTGCCGGAATGAACGGTAAAAGGCAGCGCGCCACGACTGCAAGGCCGTACACCTGCTCTGCCAACGTTGATCCAAGCCGGCTGACGATCGCCTCCCGCTCGGTTGCGTCGAGAGTGCCGGGCAACGCCTTTGCGTTTATCCAAGGCGCATTTTGAGTGAAAACCCTGTTCGCCTCCCCGAGATATGAAAAAATCTCGCTCAAACCGACATGAAGTTCATAGCGGTCGAATGCGTCCCTTGTTTTTGCGAGCAAACCTTCCGCGTGACCGACGAGCGGACTATCCGGCACCATAGGCGTCACCCCGCCGAATGCGCTCGATACAAGTGCAAGGACGCGGCTCACCAGATTGCCGAGCTGACCCGCGAGCTCGCCGGACCAGGCGGCATGCAGTTTCTCTTCGGAGAAGTCTCCATCGTCGGCGGACCGGATATGGCGAAGCAGGTAATATCGCAGAGCATCCGGTGTGCCATAGGCCTCGATCGGACGGTCCGGTGCGATACCGTTTCCGGCAGACTTTCCGATTTTGCGCCCGTCGACCGTGAGGTAGCCATGAACGACGATTCTGGAGGGCAGCGGCAGACCGGCGGAGAGCAGGATTGCCGGCCAGTAGATGGCATGGAACTTCGAGATGCCCTTTCCGACGAAATGAACACGATCGCCGGCGCTCTCCCAGAACTGCCGATAGGTATCACTGTTTGCGCCATGGCCGAGCCCGGTCAGATAGTTGGCCAGCGCATCGAACCACACATAAATGACCTCATCGCTTCCAGGGACCGGGATCCCCCATCCACGCGCCCGTTCTGCGCTGCGCGACACGCTGATATCGGCAAGTCCCCGCCGCAGCAGCGCAATGATCTCATTGCGACGATGGGCTGGCGTGACCTGGAGTTCTCCGGCTTCGATCAGGCTGAGTATTTGGTCGCCGTAGCGCGAGAGGCGAAAAAACCAGTTCTCTTCCCGGATGACCTCAAGCTCCACGCCGTGCTCAGGGCATTTTCCGTTGTCGAGTTCAGACGGCTCGTAGAACTGCTCGCAGCCGACGCAATAAAAGCCTTCGTAAGCCTTCCGGTACAGGTCGCCCCGGCTTGCACAGGCATTCCAAAGGGAATGAACGCAGGCCAGATGCCTGGGATCACGTGACGTGCGAACAAATGCATCGTTCGAGATGTTGAGCGCTTTGCCCAGTTGCTCGAACCTGTCGGCGTTGGCGCTGACGAAGTCGGCGACACCCTCGCCCGCAGCTTCCGCGGCGCGCACATTCTTGAGGCTGTTATCATCTGTTCCGCATTGAAACCGGACGTGTCTCCCCAACAGTCGGTAATGGCGAGCATAGGCATCGGCCTGGACCAGTTCGAGCGCGAAGCCGACATGCGGAGAGGAATTGACGTAAGGGATCGAGGTGGTGAGGTAGGTTGCAGACTGTTTCATCGGGATCCTCTCGAAGGTTGGAAAACCCTTAAGACGGATCGACACACAAGACCGCCTCAAGGGCGGTCTGTGGTGCACTGGAGACGCACGAAACCGGCCACGCTATGTGCGCAGCACCATCATCGTCACGGTGATCAGGTTCCAGTTCATAGGTGACTGAATAACAGGTGCCGCCGGGCGCAACAAGGTGTTTGGCGTTCCGGTTCGAGGAACTGACTTTTGCAGAGCCTGGTCCCTCCAGCGCATCGACACAGCAAGCCGATGCGCCCCGACTGGATGGGACGACGAGGCAAACGGATCGCCCGTTGTGATCGGGTGCCTCCGAGGGCTTCCGCGTCGTCCCGACCATCGCTAAAGTCCGGTTGAGGCTCCGGTCACGGGCGTGTTCAGCAACTGCTGTTCCCATAGATAAGCGATGCCGCTGCCCGCCATGTGGGAGATCAGGATTTCCGTCAGCTCCTCGACGTGCTCGGTCCGAGCCCAGTCTCGCTGCCATTCGCCCGCCAGAGCCATCCAGGTCATCATGTTGACGCCAGCGGCAATCATCCGCTGGATGGCGACCTGATGAGACTCGGTTGAGCTTCCCCCCGATGCATCGGTTATGACCGTCACATCCCAGCCTTCGCCGGCTGCCTGGATCGCCGGCATCGCCACGCACACCTCGGTCCAAAGGCCGGCGATGATCAGTTGCTTGCGACCGGTCGCCTTGACCAGGTCCACAACCTTCTTGTCCTCCCAAGTATTCACCCAGGTACGATCGATCACCTCCTGCTCCGGGAAAACATCGGTGAGTTGCTTGAATAGCTTGCCGCCGCGGCCCTCGATCACACTGGTGAGGATGGTTGGGACATTGAATGCCTTTGCTAGCTTTGCCAGCGCGGTGGTGTTGTTGACGACAGCCTGCGGGTCGTGACTATTGACGTTTGCCAGCTGGTAAGGCTGGTGATCGATCAGGACGAGAACCGAATCCTGGGGACGAAGGAGAGAATCTAGGCCGTTACGAAAGGTCATGGAAACATCCTGTTGCAGGTTAACAAAGCTTGACGCTGGACGGCGTCAGAACGCCGCCCACAGCGAACCTGCCATTCTCCGTTGTACCCCGGTAGCCCTCGGTTGTGCCATGCTGTGTTGCGGGGAAGGGAACGCCAGTTGGAATTAGAGGATCTGAGGATATTTGTTGAGGTGGCCGATGCGGGTGGCGTTTCGGCAGCGGCGTTGCGACTGGGCATGTCGAAATCGATGGTCAGCCGCCGCATTACCCAGCTTGAGGCGGACCTCGGAGCGCAGCTGCTTGCAAGGACGACCCGTGGTGTCGGTTTGACGGAGGCCGGCATGACCTTCAGGGACCACGCCGCGCGGATTACGGCCGACCTGGACGTCGCGCGGGAAACCATTCTGCCTGCTGGCGAGCTTCGAGGGCGGTTACGCGTTGCCGCGCCGCTGTCGTTTGGTTCAACCCATTTTGCGCCCGTCCTTGCCCAGATGGCGCGCCGCCATCCGCGATTGCACATCCTGGCGTCCTATACCGATCGCTTTGTGGATCTCGTGGGGGAGGGTTTCGATTGCGCGATCCGGGTCGGCTATCTTCCGGATTCCAATCTCCTTGCGCGGCGCATCGGACCGCTGGCCGGCAGGCTTGTCGCGAGCCCTGCCTATATCGAGGCACATGGCGCTCCCTCAAAACCGGAGGATCTCGGCCGACACCAGCTTCTGATCCGGGAAGCCGAAACCTGGCAATTCCGGGATGGTGACCAGATCGTCACGATACGCCCCCAGGGACGTTTCGTTGCGGACAACGCTGTGTCGCTCGTCGCCGCCGCCCTGGAAGGTATCGGAATTGCCTATGTACCGGAACCGCTGGTCGCCGATCATATCTCCGCCGGCACGCTGGTTCATCTGATGACCGAGTATCCGATACCGACTGCCGGGATCTTCCTCGTGCGCCCGCCTGGCCAGTATCCCTCCCGAAAGGTGAGAACGCTGACCGAGATGCTGACCGAATGTTTCGACAGCCCGACGGCGAGCGAAGGTGCCGCGGCCGAAGGATCTTGAGATCACGGCACCTGATCGGACCTCATTCGATCATCAATGCGCTGAGCCGAGCGGCGCAGACCTTCCTATTGCCGCACTCGATGCCATGCTATCGCAGATGAGGCCAACGGGCCGAACCGGCCGGCGCCGACCATCGGCAGTCCGTGAGTTTTGCAAACGTCTACGTGAATGGTCGCGTGACGGGCCGAGCCCGTGATGACCTTGCACCGTTGAAATGATCCATTGTGAAGCAAGCAGTGTTCCCGTGCTTATCGATAGCGCGGTACAGAAATCGCCATTTTGCCGCGGATCTTGAGGTAGATCTCGCCAATCCGAACCGAACCGCGATGCGGTCGGCGAAACTGGCGCAGCCGCTCCTCGATGACAAGTGCATAGGCGACAACCCAGCGAATGATCGTGCTGTGGTCGACCTCTAAGCCGCGCTCTTGAAACATCTCCTTAAGGTCATGGTAGCTAAGCGGATGGCGAAGATATCAGGCGACCGCCTGCACGATCAACCACGCCTCGAAATGTCGCCCTTTGAAGTTGTCCCTCGACTGGCGCCTCAGCTTCTCGGCAACGGCATTCAGAATCATGGCGACGCTCAACAAATTGAAGCGCAAATTTCTCCGGCGTTGTCAACATACCGTAAACCAGGGAAATTTGCGACACGCCCCAAAACGCTGGCAACGTTCGGCATTGACTGCGAACTATAAATGGAATTAAATTTCGACAATATGCCGCTCGGACATCTTCGGGGTGATTCATCTTCGACGGCCTGTCCGAGCCGACCATCAGCCGCGAAGTGCGGTGCCTCATCCTATAATCGGAGTCAAAGATGATGCAGTCCATCGACGAAAGTGTCCCGACAGCGGACGTGCAACCTCTCCCCGGGCGCGCGCAAGTGCTTGTCATCGGGGGCGGCGTCGTCGGCTGCAGCGTTCTCTATCACCTGACGAAAAAGGGACTGTCGAATGTCGTCCTAGTCGAAAAGAACTACCTGACCTCGGGCTCAAGCTGGCATGCCGCCGGCATGCTGTCACAATATCATGCCGATCGCGTCCATCTTGAGATCATCCGCGCCGGGACAGCGCTCTACCACGAATTCGAAAAGGACCCGGAGACAGCTGTCGGGCTTCACTCATCGGGCGATCTGAAGATCGCCAGAAGCGAGGCCGAGATGGACGATCTGAGGCGGTGGAGCGGAGTGGCAAGGACCGTAGGGCTGCCGGCATTCCTGGTCGGGCCGGAGAGGGTCAAGGAACTGTTCCCGCTTCTCGAAACGCAGGGCATCGTCGGGGGCATGTGGTTCCCGACATCGGGTTTCGTCGATCCGTCGCAAACGACCCACTCCTTCGCGCGCCAGGCGAGGCAGAGTGGAGCCAGGATCTTTCAACAATGTGCCGTTGAAGCCATCACGCGCAACAAGGACGGCACCTGGCTGGTCTCCACCAAGAAGGGCACGATAAATGCCGACACTATCGTCAATTGCGCCGGTGTCTGGGCCGAGGACATCACCTCGATGATTGGCGAGACCATCCCGGCGATCGGCATCGAGCACCAGATGATGATCTTCGAGTCGATCCCCGAGGTGAAGGCCTTGGACTTCGAACTGCCGATGATCCACGATCCGGCAACTCCAATCTACACGCGGGCCGACCGCGACGGCCTAATCTTGTCGTCCTATCCGGACACGACGATCTTCTTCGGCAAGGACGGTGTTCCCGCTGATTTCGCCGGTGAGCTGCTGCCGCCGGAGTTCGATCGAGGCGAGGGCAAGATCGCAACGGCCATGGAAATGATCCCCGCGCTGCAGAATGTCGGCGTCAGGGCGTTCGTCAACGGGGCCATCCCGCGCAGTTACGACCGTGTACCGATGGTCGGCCCGCTGCACGGCTACAACAATTTTTTCCTTTCATGCTCGAACTACGGTGGCTTCCTCTTTGCGGCACTTGGCCAGTACCTCGCCGAGTGGATCGTCGATGGTGAACCGAGCGTCAATCTCACACAAATGGACCCGCGGCGGTTCGGGGACTATGCCGACCGCCACTATGCCATAAAGATGCTGGAGGGCGCCGGAAAGGCACATACGGGCGCCCTTGCACCGTCGGAAGATGATACGGACCTGCCAAAGGGCGCGGGTCCTGTCTGGACCTCCCCCTGCTACGGCCTCTTGAAGGCAAAACGCGCCGTCTTCGAAATGGTCGCGGGTTGGGAGGTGCCGAAATGGTTCGCGCGACCCGGCGACGACACGAGGGACCTGCCTGTGTTCATGAAGCCCAACTGGCTGGAAGCTGTCGGCGAGGAACGGAGGTCGCTTTTGCGCGGCGTCGGCATCGCAGATCTTACATCCTACGGGAAGTTCGAGATTTCTGGCCCAGGTGCGCGCGATTATGTCAATCACCGACTGGCCGTGCACGCACCTGGCCTCCATCGGGTGGTCCAGGCGCCCGCGCTGAACAAGAACGGTGGACTGGTTGGAATTTGGTCTGTCAGCCAGCCGCAAGAGAACGTGTATTACGTGACCGGAACAGCCAGGCATGCACGACGTGATCTGGACAGCCTCCGATGGGAGGCCTTCGGCGATATCACGATCACTGATCTGAGCCGGGACAAGGCGGTTCTGGCACTCGCCGGCCCACGGGCGATCGATGTCATCCGTGCGCTCGGCTGGCGCTCCGCAAGTGGCAGCCCCGATCTCCCCCAGGGTGCGGAGGACGGTCGCATCGGCTATGTCCCTGCACGATTGGTACGAACCCTTCAGGGCAAGGTGGAGATGTTCGAGCTGCATGTGCGGATGGAATATCAGGCCGGGCTCTACGAGCGATTGCTCGATGCCGGCGCCGACGTCAGCATCCGAGACGTGGGATCGTGTGCTCTGGCGTCTATCCGCATCGAAGCGGGGATTCCGACGCCGGGCACGGATATCGACTTCGGGTCCGATCCGCGCGATGCGGGTCCGTTCGGCGCGATCGATCTCGACAAAGCGGACTTCGTGGGCAAGTCCGCAATGCTGGCGCGCCAGCCAAGTGGCCACCATCGGCTGGCAACATTCGAAATCGACGCACCGACCGAAACCCTTCCCGTTATCCCCACGGGCGACGAGCCGCTGCTGCTGGGGGACAATTGCATCGGATACGTCACCTCCGCGACATCCACGTCCGAGGGCAGGGTTGTGGGCTTTGCCCAGGTCAGGACCGACGCCAATCTGGCCCAGGCCGCGATCACCGTCCAGATTTTGGAAAAGGCCTTTACGGCGAAAGTCCACGCCTGATGGCGGCGACTTACGACAAATTGTTGACGTACGGCTCGGGCGGGCTCAGTCGAAAAGCACTGGCGGCGAGAGCTTCTTGCCGATGATGCGGTTGCCGCGCCTGCGATTGTAGATCACGCGCGCAGCCAATATGCCCGCAAGCAGCCGGCTGGGCCAAGCCCGGCCATTGCGGCGGACGAACCACTGGTCTGTCCGGTCCGATTGCTGTTCCAGTGCCAGTTCCGCCAGGGTCAGGCCGTTATGCGTGCCGATCCCCATGCCGTGCCCCCAGCAGCCGCATGCGAACAGGATGCGCGGGTCTTTCGTCAAGCCAAGATGTGGTCGCCAGTCGGCGGTAATCGAGATCGGACCACCCCAGGTCTGCGCCGTCTTGACCCCGCGCATCGCAGGGAAGAATGCGGCGAGATGGTCGAGGTGCTTCAGACGCCATTCGACTTCAGGTGACAGGGAGCGATCGACCGGAGCCGTGGTATAGTAGCCACCGACGCTGAGGATGCGGCCATCGATCGTCGGGGCGAAGGAATAGAACAGCTTGGAGAGGACATTCACGCCGCTGCGCCGTGGCCAACCCGCTCGGTTCCATTGTTCCTCCGACAGAGGTTCGGTAATCGTGCCCTTGACCATCAGTGGAGTCTGTTCGCGCTGAATGCCGAGACCGTCAAGGCCTGCCAGTTGGTGCGTGAACGCATTCGTTGCCAGAACTACCTTCTTGCATCTGGCCGCGCCGAGACCCGTGTGCAGCAGAATCCCGTCCCGCCCAGCTTCAACGGCGGCGACGGGACTGCTCTCGAAAATTTCGACGCCCAGTTTTTCCGCGGCCGCCTTTAGCCCGCGGACGAGTTTCAAGGGGTTGAACTGCCCGCCGCGCTTGTCGAATATGGCGGCTCCGAGATGCGGGCTAGACAGTTCTGCCTCGACCTGGCTTTGGCTGAGCGAGGATAATGCGGCGGCATGTCCCATCTTCTCCTGCAGTTCCAGATATTCCTCGATCGCGGCGTCGCCCTCGATCCGCAGCCCGACCTTTAGCGTTCCCGTGGGCGCATAGTCGCAGTCGACGGTTCCATCGCGCTGAAATTCTTCGATGAGGCGGACGCCGTCGGCCACGCAGGTCAGAGCCCGACCCATATTCTCCACACCGTTGCGCCCGATCGCGGCCTTGAGATCACCGCCGCCGAACTGGATGATCAATTGTCCGGCGTTGCGTCCGCTCGCGCCGTAGCCGATCACCTCTGCTTCGAGCAATGCGACAGACGCCGCCGGTTCGAGCTTCTTGATATGGTAGGCCGTCGACAGCCCCGTGATGCCACCGCCGACAATGCAAAAATCGAAGGTGCGATCACCACGCAGGGGTTGCCTTGGCAGATAGGGCGCCGAGGTGTCCCACCAGAAGGACTTCGATCGATGAAGCACCGAGAAATTCAAAGACAAATCGTCTGATGTCGGCTGCGAGTGTTTGTCGTCCATAGCAAGGATTCCTATGCGTTTTCAGTGACCGGCAGGGCCCCGTTGGTGGCTATCGGCCAGAGGCCAGGCCATGGCCATCACCCGCGCTGCCCATCTGCCTGCTCTTTCGGCCTTTCAGCCGATTAAAGTGCCTTCTCGAGCTGCGGCAGCAAGTCAAAGAGATCGCCGACCAG
>UBWZ01000002.1:0-912093 GCA_900469345.1 Hyphomicrobiales bacterium
GAAGCCGCCTGCTGTTCGGTCCGCTTCGACAGGTCGTCGGCGCTGTGGCTGACTTCGCGGGCGCCGCTGTCGATCGAAGCGCCGGCATCCGCAACCGTGTTGAGCGTATTGCGCAGCTGTTCGATTGCCCGGTTGAAATCGTCCCGCAGGCTTTCGAAGTCGTCAGCAAACGGCTGCGCCAGCTGGAAGGTGAGGTCGCCGGCGGCAAGGTGCTTCAGTCCGTCGGCAAGCCCGTTGGTCGCCTGCGCCATCGCCTGCGCCTTGGCACGGTCCCGCTCGGCTGCGGCCTGCTGCTGCGCTTCCGACTGGTTGCGCTGCGCGTCGGCTTCGTGCTCCAGATTGCGGGCACGCTGGCCGTTTTCCTTGAACACCTGGACCGCGCGGGCCATTCCGCCGACTTCGTCCTTGCGCTCGACGCCGGAGACATCGGCTTCGAGATCGCCGTCGGCCAGCCGCTCCATGGTCGTGCTCAGAGCCTGCACGGGCTTGACCAGCCAGACCTTGATCATCAGGAAGCTGAGGATCGCGATCAGGACCAGGCCGGCGAGAACGCCACCGATCAGCATCCAGTAGGTGGCGACGGAGGCAGACGACAGCTCGGTCTTGCGCGCGCTCGAGACCTTTGCAAGGTCATCCACCTTGGCCGCAAAGGACTGCGTCATCGTGCGGATCATGGGCTGGCATTCCGCAAAGAACACCTCCATGGCGCTTTTCATATCAAGATAGGTCAGCGCCTTGGTGCCAAGCGTGATGGATTTCGCGCAGGTCTGGTCGAGAACGATGACGGACTGCGCCTTCAGGTCCTTGATGACGGCATCATTAGGCAGATCTGCGGCAGCCCGGTCGATCATGCTGTTGAACTCGTCGCGGGCGCCGGCAATCTCTTCGAAGGCCTTCTTCTCCTGCTCCTTGTTCGAGGTCAGCAGAATGTCGCTGATGGCGGCGCGCATGGTCTGGTAGGTGCGGCTGGCGCGGGCGAGCGAGACGGCAGCATCCTCCTCCGCGGTGAGCAGGTCGGAATAGCCGCTGTCCACCTTGGTGATCTGGTTACCTGCATAAAGCGCAAGTACCAGCGCAAACAGCCCGAAGGCAGCAAGCAGCACGAGAAATTTACCGGTAATCGAAACGTTCTTCATCTCAGACCCATGTTGCGCGAACGTGCCCGTCAACAGATGCGCGAGAAGCAGGTGATGAAAGCCTGGCGCAGTCGTCTTCGGCAATTGACGAATCCCCTCCTCAGGGTTGCGGCAAGTATAGGGATCGATGTTTTATCCTTTGTTAAATTCGCACCCGGTGGAACATAAACCATGCGTTTTGTGCGCGTGTCACCGATCCCTCAGGACGGCTGACGGTGTTGACGGAGACGGTCGTCTGCCTGTAAAGCCAAGGCCGGTCGCAGCGCTTGCGCCGCCGTCCTGTCATAGGCGGTCTCGCTGGCGCGTCGCACCTCAGGAAGAGTGTCCGAGTGGTTTAAGGAACCGGTCTTGAAAACCGGCGTGCGGGAGACCGTACCGTGGGTTCGAATCCCACCTCTTCCGCCACAAGCCTTTGACATCGTTCAGCAAAGTTGTCGTACCGCGGTCCGGATACCCGCGTCATGGCACGATCGCGGACGTTCGCTATTGACAGGAACCGCGATCGGTGAAGTCTCTCGCACAGGTTCCGAGCACCTGCCGCCTGCAGACGCAAGTCACGGTGAAGCCCGGCATGTCGTACACCCTTCTCACCCTCGAAGCATTTCGATGGTGGCAACGCAGGCTCCCATCACAGCGAGATGCCTCATTTGAGGAGTGAGTGATGTCGCAACGACAATCACCCGAAAACCGTCTTCTGACGACCTCCCGCGGCAGGTTCTTTGCCGCGACCGCGCTGCCCGTGACCGCCATCATGCTGATGGACGGCATGCTCGGTGTCATCCATGCGGCCGTCGGCGTAACGGCAATCATCACAGCGCTCGGGCTCGCCGACGCCCTGAGGGCGAACGGAGAAATCCGTATCGGGCTTAACCTCGTGGGAGCCCTGTCATGACCGTCAGGACCATTTTAGAAGCCAAGGCGCAGGCGAAATCCCTGAGGAGCGCACTTGCTGCAGACGGCGTGGTGCTCAGCCACGCCCAGTCGCTGAAGCTCGTTGCCCGCCAAAACGGTGCGCGCGACTGGAATACCTTGTCCGCACAACTGGCCAGGGCGGCGCCCGCTCCGTTCCATGTGCACCAGAGGGTCCAGGGCCGCTATCTGGGACAGTCCTTCAAGGGCGAAATCAAATCCCTGTCGTCGACGGGCTCGCACTATTCCGTCTCTGTCCGGTTCGACGAGCCGGTGGATACCGTGACCTTCGGCAGCTTTTCCAACATGCGCCAAACCGTCAGAAGCACGGTTGGTCTCGACGGAACGTCTGTGCGCAGGACATCGGACGGAACCCCGCATCTGACGTTCAAGGGATTATGAACCTGCGCCAAACACACATCGCGACCGGCTCGCGGACGTCAGGGCTACCGTGACTGGGCTTTCCTGTCGGTGACCGGAGCCCTGCCGCTCAGTGCATGATATCCCGCAGTCAAAAACAACCAGCGCCTTGTGTTTCGCAACATCCGGCGCTGGTCTCCTTGCCCGGGTCGGCTCTATTCCTCGCGGAACGTCTGGCTGATCTGGTCGGTCAGCGGCTTGGCGAAGTAGGAAATTACCGAGCGGTCGGCGACCTTGATGAACACTTCGGCCGGCATCCCGGGGTAAAGCGCCATGTTGGGGAGCTTGGCGAGGCTTTCCCGGTTCGGCTTGATCCGCACCGGATAGTATCCGACGCCCGTGCGCTGGTCCGTGACGATGTCCGGTGAAACGGCCACGACGTCACCCGCCACCTGCGGGGTGGTGCGCTGATCGAACGCGCTGAAACGGATATCCACCGCCTGGCCCGGCCGCACCTGGTCGATATTGCGTGGCGCGATCTTGGCCTCGACCGTTAGGTCGCGACTGTCTGGCGCCAGCAGCATAAGAGTTTCGCCGGCATTGACCACGCCACCGACCGTGTGGACGGAAAGCTGGTAGATACGGCCATCCATCGGCGCCCGCACGTCGAGCCGCTGCAGCTGATCGGCGAGCGCCACCCGCCTCTCCTCCATCTCGGAGGCCTTCGCTTCGAGCTCCGCCATCTCCTTGGCGCTCTCGCTCCGGCGGTCCTCGTCGAGCTGCAGGATCTGCAGGTTGATCTCGTTGATCTTGCCTTCCGCCTGGGCCCGCGAGGCGATGTGCTGGCCCCGGTTTCCGTCGAGCTCGACCCTCTGGCGCTTCAGCGAGTTGACCCGCTGCATGGTCACCAGCTGCTGTTCGTAGAGAGAGTTGATCGCCTTGTATTCCTCGTCGATCAGCACGGACGCATCGTCGATCGCCTTGATCTGCAGGGTCTCGCCGGAAATCTCCTCGGCAAGCTGTCCCTTGCGTTCTTCCAGCTGCTTCTTCATCCCCGCAAGCGCCGAGCGGCGGGTTCGAAACAGCTGCACCTCGCCTTCGATAAGGTTCTTGTTTGCGGCAAGATCAATCCCGCTGGCGGCGAGGTCGGCGGACGAGAAATCGGCATTGCCGAGGCGCTCGGCCTCCAGTCGGGCGCGTCGCGCATAAAGCTGTGCAAGCGTGCTCGTGACGATGCCGAGATTGGCACGAAGCGATGTGCCGTCGAGCCGCAGCACGATATCACCGGCCGCCACATGGGCGCCTTCTTTCGCCATCAGTTCTGAGACGATGCCGCCCGTCAGGTGCTGAACCTTCTTGACGTTCTCCTCGATGATGACGCTCGCCTCCCCGACCACCGCATTCGACAGGCTCGCCGTGGCTGCCCAGCCGCCGACCCCGCCCAGTAGGCAAAGCCCGAGCACGCTCACGAACACGATGTGACGGCGTAGGGAATTCTGTGAGGGAAGGTTGGTCATGCGGATCAGTCCTGTACCTCGCCGACGATCTTCAGCGAAGACGATCTCGGCTCGCCGGCGGGGGCGTCGCGCCGCAGCACGCGCGGAAGAACCTCGTCCTTGGGTCCGAAGGCCGCAATCCGGCCATCGGCCATCATCAGCACGAGGTCGACGGCGGCGAGCGCGCTCGGCCGGTGGGCAACGACCACGGCGATGCCGCCGCGCATGCGGATGCTCATGATGGCGTGCGACAGGGCCGCCTCGCCCTCGCCGTCCAGGTTCGAATTGGGTTCGTCGAGGACGACCAGGAAGGGATTGCCGAACAGGGCGCGTGCAAGCGCGATGCGCTGGCGCTGGCCGCCCGACAGCATCGATCCGCCGGCGCCCACTTCCGTCTCGTAACCGTTCGGCAGCTTCAGGATCATCTCGTGCACGCCGGCTGTCCGGGCTGCATCGATGATCGCGTCCGCGCTCACATCCTGCCGGAACCGCGCAATGTTCTGCGCCACCGTACCGCCGAACAGTTCGATGTCCTGCGGCAGATAGCCGATATGGCGCCCACGGGCCTCGTCGTCCCACTGTTCGAGCGCAGCACCGTCCATCCGCACAAAGCCGCGATAGGCTGGCCAGATGCCGGTCAGCGCCCGCGACAGCGACGATTTTCCCGACGCGCTCGGACCGATCACGCCGACCGCACTGCCTGCCGAAACCGTAAATCCGATCCCGGAGATGATGATGTCCTGCCGCCCGGGCGGTCCGCTCGACAGGTTTTCGACCACCAGATTGCGCACCGGAGCCGGCAGCCGCAGCGGCAGGCTGGTTTCCGGCAGCGCCTGGAGCCAGTGCCGCAGGCGCCGCCAGGACTGCTGCGCGGAGACAAAGCCGCGCCAGTTGGCGATCGCCTGTTCGACGGGTGCAAGCGCCCGCGAGGTCAGGATGGACGAGGCGATGATAATGCCGCCCGACGCTTGATTCTCGATGACCAGAACGGCCCCCGCCGCCAGGACGCCGGATTGCAGCCCAACACGAAAGATCTTCGTGACCGTCGAATAGGCGTTGGCGGTATCGGAATTGCGCCGGTACTGGAGGCGGTAGCGATCGTTGTAGTCGCCCCAGGCACGCGCCAGATCCTCGCCCATGCCCATCGCCTCGACCACTTCGGCATTGCGCTGGGCAGCGGTCATCAGCACCATGCGCTGGCTGCCCAGTTCATGAACCTGCTGCGATGACGCCTGCGTCGTCCGGTTGGTCAGGAAAGTCAAAATCATCAGGACCACCGAGCCGGCAATCGCGATGACGCCGATCACCCAGTGGAACAGGAAGCAGATGCCGATATAGAGCGGCAGCCAAGGCAGGTCGAAGAATGCGGATGGCCCGGCACCCGACAGAAACGACCGGACCTGGTCGAGATCGCGCATGATCGACAGGCCGTCGGCCGACGCCTTGGCCTTGACCGGTGCTTTCAGCATCGCCTTGAAGACGCGCTTGCTCAACACTTCGTCGAAGACACCGGAAATACGCATCAGCATGCGGCTGCGGGCGAGCTCGAAGGCGCCCTGGAAAAGGTAGAGCATGGCGGCAAGCAGGCCGAGAGCGACCAGCGACGGAATGCTGCGGCTGGGGATGACCCGGTCATAGACCTGCAGCATGAAAAACGAGCTTGTCAGGTAAAGGATGTTGATCAGCGCGCTGGCAAACCCGACGGTCAGCAGACCGTTCCGGCTTCGGCGGATGGCCTCCCGGCTGATATCCTGGCTTTCCTCGCCGAGCGCCGTCCTGTTGTCGGACATTGTCGGACCTCTCCCTCACGCCACTTCATTCCTGCCATCTACACGCAAATCGCGGTTGCTGCCAGCATCTTGCGTCCGGTCGGCGATTGCATCGCCTGTCGATCCGCAAGTGTTTGCCATCTCCGCTCTTGCAATTCCTGTCCAGTTCGGCGCAAGGAATCGGCGCTAGCCTTCCTTTTGCCGGGATGAGCCCGGATAGAGGGGAAAGCATGATGCAGACTACCACCGAACAAGTTACCGAACCGTCCGAGCAGGCGATCGCGCTCTTTCTTCAGGACAACGACATGGACCGCCTGACGGACGTCCTGGTCGATGCCCTGTACGAAGCCTTCCGGATCATGGACGACGACGCTGTCGCCGAGCGGCTCCACTAGGGCTTCCCACTGGCAAGGTCCGGATCGGATCAGCGATCCCGACAGCCGCCATCCGGAACACCTCGGGGGCGAGGAACCCTCCCCGCCCCATCATGCCCGGCTAGATCTTTGCGTGTGCCTCGATCGCCGGATCACAGCGAATCTTCCTGTCCGCCGTCCCGGCCGCGTCTGCTGCCAATCGCATGTGAGACGTGTGGATGATGCCGCCGCACGACCTGCTGCGGACTGATCGCCGCGCTTCCGGCCCTTCCTCGCCACAACGGTTTCGGTAAGCTTGCGGTTTGCCATGGGCCCGCCGCTGCACCGGCCACGTTTTCCTGAGCTATCGCTTCATTTCCTGCGCGGATTGATTTAGAGACAATCCGACAGCCGCCCTTCCGGCGGAAGAATTGCTCGCTAGGTAGTTTCGATGCTTGATTCCCTCAGAAACGCTGCCCGCTCTTGGGTGGCGAAGTCCCTGCTTATGCTTCTGGTCGTGTCCTTCGCCGTCTGGGGCGTGTCGCGGTCGCTCGTTACGGGCACGTCGAGTACCGTCATGACCGTCGGTGACCAGGAAATCTCATCGGAAGAATTCCGCCTTGCCTACCAGCGCCAGCTCGCCAACCTGTCGCGCCAGTTCGGCACCCGCCTGACGCCCGACCAGGCCAAGGCCTTCGGTGTCGAGAACGAGGTGTTTGGCCAGCTGGCGGCCGGCGCCGCCCTCGATCAGCTGTCGGACGATATGAACCTCGGCCTGTCCCAGGACAAGCTGGCAACGCTGATCGGCGCTGACCCGGCCTTCCAGGGCACCAACGGGCAGTTCGACAAAGCGCTGTTTACCTCCCGTCTGCGCAATGCCGGCCTGAGGGAAAACGACTATATCAACGAGCGGAGCAAGGTCGCCGTCCGCAGCCAGGTGGTCGACGCCGTGTCGGACGGCTTCAAGCCGCCGCAGGTGCTGGTCGACGCATTGAAGCAGTACCGCGACGAAAGCCGGTCGCTCGACTACCTTTTGCTCTCCAACGCCAATATCGACCCGGTCAAGGCGCCCGCAGAAGACGTCCTGGCAAAATGGTTCGACGGGGTGAAGAGCCGCTATCGCGCGCCCGAATACCGGACGTTTACCTATGTGAAGCTGCAGCCGGCCGACATTGCGGACGCCTCTTCCATCTCCGACGACCAGCTCCGCGCCGACTACGAAAAGCGCAAGGACAGCTACAAGACCCATGAAACGCGCACGATCGACCAGCTCGCCTTCCCGAACAAGGAAATGGCCGATGCGGCATCGGCGCTGCTGAAGGCCGGAACCACCACGTTCGATCAGGTCATCGCGGACCAGGGCAAGAAGCTGGCCGATGTCCGCCTTGGCGATTTCTCCAAGGATACCATGCCCGACCAGAGCCTTGCCGAAGCCGCCTTCAAGATCGGCCCCAACGGCGGCACGACGCCTGTTATCGAGGGCACGTTCGGCCCGGTCATCCTGCGGGTCAGCAATATCCGTCCCGAAACGACCCGTTCTTTCGACGAAGTGAAGGAAGAGCTGCGCCAGCAGATGGCGGTGAGCGCGGCGGCCCAGGAGTTGACGAGCGTCCACGACCAGTTCGAGCAGGTCCGCAGCGGCGGTGCGACGCTCGAGGAGGCCGCGACCCAGCTTC
Organism: Hyphomicrobiales bacterium; assembly: GCA_900469345.1. Lineage (GTDB taxonomy): Bacteria > Pseudomonadota > Alphaproteobacteria > Rhizobiales > Rhizobiaceae > Neorhizobium. The sequence continues at coordinate 7,700 of UBWZ01000002.1, forward strand.
ACCTGAAGGCCGTTTCGGTCACCGTTGATTCGACCGGTCAGAACGAACAGGGCCAGCGCGTCACCGACCTGCCCGCATCGGCATCCCTGCTGCCGGAGGTTTTCCGCATCGAGCCGGGCACCGATACGCTGCCCGTCGATGTCGGCAACGACGGCTATGTCTGGTTCGACCTGCGCAATATCACGCCGGAACGCGACCGAAGCCTGCAGGACGTTCACGACAAGGCCGTCGTCGACTGGACCGCAGACCAGCAGCGCCAGGCGCTGTCCGCCAAGGCTGCGGATCTCAAGGCACGCCTGGACAAGGGCGACACCCTACAGGCCATTGCCGAGGACCTCGGCATCGCGGTGGAGACCAAGCAGGGCCTTCGCCGCAACGCGGAGGATCCGATCTTCGGCAGCGAATCGACGGCCGCAATCTTTGCAGGTCCTGTCGGCATCAAGGGCACCGCCCTTGGCGCCGACGGTGAAAGCCGGATCCTCTTCACCGTGACTGCTGTCGATCAGGCTTCGCCCGACGCTCTGTCCGGGGACGAGCAGTTGCAGCGAATGGCGCAATCGGCCGGCGACGACATGCTTGACCAGATGGTCAACAGCCTGAAGACGAGCTACGGCGTCACCATCAACCAGGCGGTCGTCAACCAGTCGACGGTTCAGTAAAGTCAGCAGCGAGGCTTGCATGCCCGAGTTGAAACCTCTCATCGCCAAGGTCGCGAGCGGCGACAGCCTCGATGTCGAAGAAGCACGACAGGCCTTTGAGATTCTGATGTCCGGGGAAGCGACGCCCTCGCAGATCGGCGGCTTCCTGATGGCGCTGAGGGTCCGGGGCGAGACGGTGGCCGAGATCACCGGAGCGGTCGCCACCATGCGCGCCAAGATGCTGCCCGTCAGCGCACCGCAGGACGCCATCGACATCGTTGGCACCGGCGGCGACGGCGCCGGCACCTATAACATCTCCACGCTTGCCTCGATCATCGTTGCCGGCGCCGGCGTGCCGGTCGCCAAGCACGGCAATCGCGCGCTGAGCTCCAAATCGGGCACCGCCGACGCTTTGTCCGCCCTCGGGGTCAATCTCGAGATCGGACCGGACATGATTGCCCGCTGCATTCGCGAAGCCCATATCGGCTTCATGTTTGCCTCCATGCATCACGCCGCCATGCGCCATGTAGGTCCAAGCCGCGTCGAGCTCGGAACCCGCACGATCTTCAACCTGCTCGGCCCGCTATCCAATCCGGCCGGCGCCAGAAAGCAGCTCCTCGGCGTGTTTGCGCCAAAATGGCTGCAGCCGATCGCCGAAGTTCTGCGGGACCTTGGCTCGCAAACCGTATGGGTCGTGCACGGCGACGGTTTGGACGAGATCACCACCACCGGCAGCACCCAGGTGACGGCACTCGAGGACGGCAAAATCCGTTCGTTCGAATTGACGCCCAATGACTTTGGCGTCCAGCCGGCGACGTTGTCGGACCTCAAGGGCGGCGACGGCGTGGCCAACGCTGCGGCCCTACGAGGCGTGCTCGGCGGCGCCAGGAATGCCTACCGGGACATCTCGCTCTGCAATGCGGCCGCTGCCCTCGTGGTTGCCGGCAAGGCTGAAACCATAGCCGACGGCATGCGCATCGCGAGCCAGTCGCTGGACAGTGGCGAGGCAGCCGCCGCGCTCGACCGGCTGGTTGCCGTATCGAATGAAAAGGAATGACCATGACGGACATCCTCAAGAAGATCGAAGCCTACAAGCGCGAAGAGATTGCCGCCGCTAAGGCCGCCGTCCCGTTGACGGAACTGGTGGCGCGAATCGCAAACCAGCCGCCGCCGCGCGGCTTCCTTGCTGCGCTGAGGGCAAGGCAGCAGGCGGGTCGGTTCGGCCTGATCGCCGAGATCAAGAAGGCCAGCCCATCCAAGGGGCTGATTCGCCCGGATTTTGATCCCCCGGCATTGGCCGCGGCCTACGAGGCCGGTGGTGCCACCTGCCTCTCCGTCCTCACCGACGGGCCGAGCTTTCAGGGCGCACCGGAATTTCTGACCGCCGCCCGCGACGCCTGTGCCTTGCCGGCCCTGCGCAAGGATTTCATGTTCGAACCCTATCAGGTCTTCGAGGCCCGCGCCTGGGGCGCGGACTGCATCCTGTTGATTATGGCCTCTCTGTCTGACGACGAGGCACGCGAGCTCTATGACGTGGCAACCGGGCTCGGCATGGACGCGCTCGTCGAGGTGCATGACGCAGCCGAGATGGAACGGGCCCTAGACCTCCCCTCGCCGCTCATCGGCATCAACAACCGCAACCTGCGGACCTTCGAACTGGACCTGTCGACCAGCGAGGAACTGGCGCCGATGGTGACCGGTGACCGGCTTCTGGTCGGCGAAAGCGGCATCTTCAGCCACGCGGACTGCAGGCGGCTGCAACAGGTCGGGATCAGCACCTTCCTCGTCGGCGAGAGCCTGATGCGCAAGGATGATGTTGCAGCCGCGACGCGCCTGCTTCTGGAGGGCGGCGACGCTGCCCTGGCGGCCGAGTGATGTCGGAACTCACGCATATCCGCGAAAGCGGCGAAGCCCATATGGTCGATGTCGGCGACAAGGCTGAGACGAGCCGATCGGCGACCGCTGAAGCCTATGTACGCATGTTGCCGGAAACGCTGGCGCTGATCCGCGCCGGCGATGCCAAGAAGGGCGACGTCATCGGCACCGCGCGGCTCGCCGGCATAATGGCCGCTAAGAAAACGGCCGATCTCATTCCGCTCTGCCACCCGCTGATGCTGACCAAGGTAACGCTGGACATCGTCGAGGACGATAGCCTTCCGGGCCTTCGCATCACGGCGACCGCCCGGGTGACCGGCAAGACGGGCGTCGAGATGGAGGCCCTGACGGCGGTGTCCGTCGCCTGCCTCACGATTTACGATATGGCAAAGGCGGTTGATCGCGGCATGGAAATCGGCGGCATCCGGCTGATGGAAAAAATCGGCGGCAAGTCGGGCCATTACAGGGCGGAAGCTTGAGCATGGCGTTGCTGCCGGTAGAGGAAGCAAGACGGCGCCTTCTTGACAGCGCAAGGCCGGTGGCCGCCTCCGAAACGGTGACGCTTGGCGAGGCGAGCGGCCGCGTTCTCGCCGTCGACCTGGAAGCGCGCCTCACCCAGCCACCCTTCAATGCCTCGGCGATGGATGGATACGCGCTAAAGGCTGCTGACGCGCCGGATATCGGAGCCGAGCTTCTGGTCGTCGGCAGTTCGGCTGCAGGCCACGCCTTCGATGGCACGGTCGGCCCGGGCGAGGCAGTCCGGATCTTCACCGGGGCGCCGCTTCCCGAAGGAACCGATTCTGTCCTCATCCAGGAAGATGCCGAAGCGCTCGAAAATAACCGGATCCGCACGGCGTTCAATGTGACGGAGGGGCGGCATGTTCGCCCGAGAGGCCAGGATTTCAGGCAGGGCGAACCGGTTCTCTTGGCCGGTACCGTGCTCGACTTTCCGCGCCTAACGGTCGCTGCGGCCATGAACCATCCGGATGTCACCGTCTACCGGCGTCCGCGGGTGGCCATTCTCGCGACCGGTGACGAGCTCGTGCAGCCGGGCTCGATGCCCGGGCCGGCGCAGATCATCGCCTCCAACACCTTCGGCGTCGCAGCGCTTGTCCGCCAGAACGGCGGCGATGTGCTCGACCTCGGCATCGTGGGCGACCGTGCAGAACACATTGCCGCGGCCGTCGAACGGGCGCGGACGGCCAGGGCCGATGTGCTTGTCACTCTTGGCGGCGCTTCCGTGGGGGATCACGATCTCGTCCAGGCGACGCTGAAGGGCGCCGGCATGACGCTTGATTTCTGGCGAATCGCCATGCGCCCTGGAAAACCGCTGATGGTCGGCAGGCTCGACGACATGCAGGTGCTTGGCCTGCCCGGCAACCCGGTGGCAAGCCTGGTCACCAGCATGCTCTTCCTCGAACCCCTTGTCCGCAGGCTGGCGCGCCTTCCCGAAAACAACCGGCATGCAGAGCTCGTCACGGCGAGGCCGCTTGCAGCCAACGACCAGCGCCAGGATTATCTGCGTTCCAGGATCTGGACGGATGACGGGGGACGCCTGATGGCGCAGGCCTTCGACAAGCAGGATTCGTCGATGATGAACATTTTCGCCCATTCCGACGGGCTGATCATTCGTCCGCCTCACGCTCCGGGGCTCGAAGCGGGCAGCCCCTGCCCCGTCCTGCTGATCCGCCCGCTGGGTTGATCCGGATCGGCGGGCCGAGCGTATCCGTCAGGTCGACACTATCCGGAGAAGTCAGTGACAGCAGAACAGCCTCCCGCCGCAATCCTCTGGTTCCGCAGGGATTTGCGGCTCGACGACAATGCCGCCCTGCACGCCGCCATCGAAACCGGCGGTGCTGTCGTGCCTGTCTATATCCGCGAGCCGGAGGGCCACAATATTGGACCGCTGGGCGGCGCGCAGGAGTGGTGGCTGCATCATTCGCTGGAAGCGCTGCGCAAGGCTGTGCGGGAGCTCGGCAGCGATCTCGTGCTGCGGACCGGTGCGGCAGTGGATGTTCTTGCAGATCTGGCCCACGAGACCGGTGCTCAAACCGTCTTTATCAACCGCGCCTACGAGCGGGACGAACAGGATCGCAAGATTGCGGCCGATCTGGACGCAAAGGAGCTGCGCCTCACCGCTTTCCATGGCAAGCTGCTGCACCCGCCCGGCCGGATCAAGACCGGCTCCGGCGGTTCGTTCAAGGTGTTCACGCCGTTCTGGAACGCCATGCAGAAGCTGGGCGAGCCGCGGGAGCCGATCGCCGCGCCGACCCGCATCCCCGCCCCGAAGCATTTCCCGAAATCGCAGTCACTAAATAGCTGGGCGCTGCTGCCGAGCAAGCCCGACTGGGCCGCGCATTTTTCCGATCTGTGGACGCCGGGAGAACAGGGCGCGAAGGAAAAGCTGGAGGCGTTCATCGGTAACCACCTGCACGATTACAAGCGCGGCCGCGACCTTCCCGCGATCGATGCCACGTCCAACCTGTCCGCCCACCTAGCGCATGGCGAGATTACGCCCGCAAGGCTTTGGCATGCGACGCGCGATCTGCCGCGCTCGGCTGCCGAAAACGTCGGACATTTCCGCCGGGAAGTGGCCTGGCGGGATTTCTGCTACAGCCTGCTATCCGAAAAGCCGCGGCTGGATGAGGAAAACTGGGATCGCAAGTTCGACGCCATGGAATGGCTGTATGACGCGGACGAGTTTACCGCTTGGACCAGGGGCCAGACAGGCTACCCGATTGTCGATGCCGGCATGCGTCAGCTCTGGAAATATGGGTTCATGCACAACCGCGTGCGGATGATCACGGCGTCCTTCCTGATCAAGGACCTGATGATCGACTGGCGCAAGGGCGAGAAATGGTTTCGCGATGCGCTCGTCGATGCCGACCCGGCCAACAATGCTGGCAACTGGCAGTGGGTGGCGGGCTCCGGCGCCGATGCATCGCCCTTTTTCCGGGTCTTCAATCCGGTCCTGCAGGGCGAGAAGTTCGACCCGGACGGTACTTATGTCCGCGAACACGTCCCCGAACTGGCGAAGCTGGACAAGAAATACATCCACAAGCCGTTCGACGCGCCCCCGCAAACTCTTGCCAAAGCGGGCATCGAGCTCGGCACCACCTATCCGAAGCCGATGATCGACCATGGCTTTGCCCGCGACCGTGCGCTGGCCGCCTACAAACGCCTGCGCGGCGCGGCTGAAGAAGGCTGATCATCATCGGCCTCGCCGGAGGCTCCGTAACGCGCCCTGGGACGGATGATCTCGCCGGTGGCCGCCTGTTCCATCGCATGCGCCAGCCATCCGACCGTCCTTGAAAGGGCGAAGATCACCAGCGGCGCGTCCTGCGGCAGGGCAAACCGCGCCGCCAGTGCCGCAAGCGCAAAATCGAGATTGGCGGGCTCGCCCAGAAGATCCTCGCCGGCTGCTGCAAGCTCCGCATAAAGCGGTGGCGGATCGAAGCTCGAAAGGATCGCCTTGGCGCGCGGATCCCCGTCCGGATAGAGCGTGTGCCCGAACGGTCGGACCATGCTCTCAGACGCCAGCATGTCCCGGATCGCTTCACGCACGCCGACCCGGCTGGCGTGTTCGGCAAGCCGGCTTGCGCCGAGCCAGGCACCGCCGTGCTTGGGACCCGTCAGCGTGGCGAGACCTGACAGGACCGCGGCCGACAGGGCAGCCCCCGACGACGCCGTGACGCGCGCGGCAAAGGCCGACACGTTCAGTTCGTGCTCTGCCCCGAGGACCAGCACCTTGCGGATGATCTCGGCAGCCTCGTGCTGGTCCCACCCTTTCGCCAGCCGCTGATGCAGCGGCAGGTCATGCCCGCCGGGCGCAAGGGCGCCAGCGACGGTCGCCAGGACACTGGCTGCCTCAAGCTTCAGTGCCGGAATGCTGCGGCCGGATGACGGAAGATCGCCGGGCACCCGCGCGGCAAGCAAGCGGAACGCCGCAGCGATCCGCGCCTCCTCGGGAGCGTGTCCCCCGCTCCCCGGGCCGATCACGACCCTCTCCGTATCCCACAGCAGTGCGGCAATGTCCTCGAGACCGAACTTGCCCGACAATTCGACCGCCGACCGGCCGCGATAGAAGAGCTCACCGTCCGAGATCGCGGAAATCGACGTCGGCATCACCGGCTCGCCCCAGTGGATGGCCTCGGCTGCAACATCGGCGGAAGCCTTGCGGCCGACATGCCGCTCGGCAAGGCGTTCCACGTCCGACAGCCGGTAGAGACTGCGCCGCGAATCGTCCGGATCGGGCCGCGCGCGAATGCGTCCCCGGCTGACATTGGCGTAGAGCGTCTGCGGCTTGGTCTTCAAGCGGGCAAGCGCTTCCTCCGCGGTGACCCAGAGCGAGTTCATATTGATCAATACCATCAAGATTGACGTCAACCATACTAGGGCCGATCCTCAGTGCCGTAAAGGAGAATGACCATGAAGAACGGATTGGAAGACGTCGTTGCCGCCGAGACTTCCTTGTCGGATGTCGACGGTGCTGCAGGACGGTTGATCATCAAGGGCCGGTCCCTGGACGACCTCATCGGCAGCGCCACCTATGAGGATGTCGCAGCCCTGCTGCTCGACGGAATGTTCGACACGTGCATCGACGCAGCGTCGCTCCGAAAGATAATCGGAAAGGCAAGGGTCGAGGTGTTTGCGCATTTGGAAGCGGTCGACGAAAACCTTCTCGCGCTGCCGCCCGTCGATGCGATGCGGGCCCTGATCGCCCGCCTGCCGGACGCGGAGGATTTTCAAAGTGCCAGTCTCCTCCTCGCCGCGCCGGCTGTCGTTCTGCCGGGGCTCCTGAGGTTACAGGCTGGCCACGAACCGATTGCGCCCGACGCTGAGCAGTCTCAGTCGCAGGATATTCTGACGATGCTGAAAGGGACGCCGCCGAGCGCGCAGCAGATCGCGGCTCTCGACGCCTACCTCGTCACTATTTCGGATCACGGGTTGAATGCGTCGACCTTTGCATCGCGGGTCATCGCGTCGACGCGGGCGGGCCTCGTCTCGTCGGTGCTGGCCGCGATTTCTGCGTTGAAGGGGCCGCTGCACGGCGGCGCGCCGGGTCCCGTCCTCGATATGCTCGACGCCATCGCAGTGCCGTCTGCGGCCCGCGGCTGGATCGAGACGGCGCTTGACCGGGGCGACAGGTTGATGGGCTTTGGCCATCGCGTCTATCGTGTCCGCGATCCCCGCGCCGATGCCCTGAAGGCGGCGCTGAAGCCGCTCGTCGCTGCCGGCCAGGTGGATGCGCAAAAGGTCGCCTTGGCGGAATCCGTCGAACGCGCCGCCCTCGACATCCTCAAGGAACGCAAGCCGGACCGGCCGCTCGACGTCAATGTCGAGTTCTACACGGCCCTTCTGCTCGACGTACTGGGTTTCCCGCGGCAGGCCTTTACCGGCGTATTCGCCATCGGACGCACGGTCGGATGGATCGCTCATGCCCGCGAGCAGGCGCTGGAGGGAAGGCTGATCCGACCGCGGTCTCTCTATGTCGGACCGCTACCGCAAGCCGCCTGAGCCATCCGACGACCGATGCGAAAAGCCCGGCTTTCACCGGGCTTTTTTGTTTTAGACCAATCGGCTCTGTTCGAGCGCAGCTTCGATGAAGCTCGCAAACAGCGGGTGTGGGTCGAGCGGACGGCTTTTAAGCTCCGGGTGATACTGCACCCCGATGAACCAGGGGTGATCGGCATATTCGATCGTCTCCGGCAGCAGTCCGTCCGGCGACATCCCCGAAAACACCAGGCCGCAGCTTTCCAGCCGCTCCTTGTAGTCGCGGTTCACTTCGTAGCGGTGGCGGTGCCGCTCGGAAATATCGGACGACCCGTAGATCTCGGCAATCTTGGTGTCTTTCTTGAGCGAGGCCTTGTAGGCGCCCAGCCGCATCGTGCCGCCGAGATTGCCGGACACGGAGCGCTTCTCAAGCTCGTTGCCGCGCAGCCACTCGGTCATCAGGCCGACCACGGGCTCCTGCGTGGAGCCGAATTCGGTCGATGACGCATTGTCGATGCCGGCAAGGTTGCGGGCTGCCTCGATGACCGCCATCTGCATGCCGAAGCAGATGCCGAAATAGGGAACCTGGCGTTCGCGCGCGAACCGCGCGGCATTAATCTTGCCCTGTGCGCCCCGCTCGCCGAACCCGCCGGGCACCAGGATGCCATGGACCTTTTCGAGCCATGGCGCCGGGTCTTGCTTTTCGAACACCTCGGACTCGATCCACTCGAGCTTGACCTTGACGTGATTGGCGATGCCGCCGTGATGCAACGCCTCGATCAGCGACTTGTAGGCGTCCTTGAGGCCGGTGTATTTGCCGACGATCGCAATAGTGACCTCGCCTTCCGGCGTATGGATGCGGTTGCAGACATTTTCCCAGGCATCCAGTCTCGGCTTTGGAGCAGGCTCGATGCCGAAAGCGGCAAGCACTTCCGAATCGAGGCCTTCCTTATGGTACGCCATCGGCACGTCGTAGATGTTGGCGACGTCGAGCGCCTGGATGACCGCCGAAGGCCGGACATTGCAAAACAGCGACAGCTTGCGCCGCTCCGCCTCCGGGATTTCCCGGTCGGCGCGCACCAGAAGAAGGTCGGGCGCAATGCCGAGCGCCTGCAGTTCCTTGACGGAATGCTGGGTCGGCTTCGTTTTCAGCTCGCCGGCAGCCGGAATGAACGGCATCAGCGTCAGGTGGACATAGATGGCGGCGCCGCGCGGCAGGTCGTTGCCGAGCTGCCGGATCGCTTCCATGAACGGCATCGCTTCGATATCGCCGACCGTTCCGCCGATCTCGCAGATGACGAAATCGTACTCGTCGTTTCCTTCCGTCACGAAATCCTTGATCTCGTTGGTGACGTGCGGAATGACCTGGACAGTTGCGCCGAGATAGTCGCCGCGACGTTCCTTGTCGATGATGTTCTTGTAGATGCGTCCGGTGGTGATGTTGTCGGTCTTGGTGGCCGACCGGCCGGTGAAGCGTTCGTAGTGCCCCAGATCGAGGTCCGTTTCCGCTCCGTCGTCGGTGACGAACACCTCCCCGTGCTGGGTCGGGCTCATCGTGCCGGGATCGACGTTAAGGTAGGGGTCGAGCTTGCGAAGTCGAACCCGGTAACCTCGGGCCTGCAGAAGGGCTCCGAGTGCCGCGGCCGCAATTCCCTTGCCAAGAGAGGAAACCACGCCGCCAGTGATGAATACATATCGCGCCATGGGAGTCACCGGATACCTTTTCAATCGCGATTCCGCCAGCAGAATCTCTCCCGCCGAACAAAACTCTGTGGAATCGCCCCAAAATAAAACCGGCAGGCTTTCGGCCTGCCGGAGCTTGAAGTCTGAACCGGAGCCTTACTGGCCGGTCGGAACACCGTTTGTCGGCGCTGCAGGCTGGGACGCAGCCGGGGCTGCGCTCGGTGCCGGAGCAGCCTGCCCGGAGGCCGGAGCCGCCGGTGTGGGAGCGGCTGCACCCGATTCGGAAGGAACGCCGTTACCGGCCGGTGGCTGCGTCGGAGCCGGACCGAGCTGGTTGAGGATGCCCTGACCCTGGCCCTGCTGGCTCTGCGGAATGCGATCGAGAATGTCCGTCGGACGCGACTCGTAGCGCGCGAGCACGCCGAGCGCCAGCGAGGTGATGAAGAACAGGGCTGCAAGGATCGCCGTGGTGCGCGTCAGCGCATTGGCCGTCCCACGCGCCGACATGAAGCCGGAGCCGCCGCCGATACCAAGCCCGCCCCCTTCGGAGCGCTGGATCAGCACGACGCCGACCAGCGCCAGCACGATCATGAGGTGAATGACGATCAGAACAGTCTGCATGAATTGATGTCCCTGCTCCTTGCCGGAGCAATCAAAGAAGTTTGGCGGCTCTTTACATGACGACCGGCCGCATTCCAAGCCCCTATCCGCGCTTTAGGACCAATCCGCCATCAGGATTAGAAGCGTGACATACAAGCCAATCGTTCAGCTAGGCGGTAAGCCCGTCATAGACCGAGTAAATGGCGAGGAAGTCGGAGGCTTTCAAGCTGGCGCCGCCGATCAGCGCGCCATCGACATTCGCCACGCTCATCAGCTCGCGTGCGTTCGCCGGTTTGACCGACCCGCCATAGAGGAGCCGCATGGTCCGCCCCTCGCTGCCGAATTTCTGGCCAAGCTCCGCGCGCATGAAGGCATGGGCAACGCCGACATCGGCAGGCGTTGGCGTCACGCCGGTTCCGATCGCCCACAGCGGCTCATAGGCGATCACCGTGTTGGCGGCGGTCGCGTCGGGTGGAATGGATCCCTCCATCTGCCGCATCAGGACGTCGAGGGTCTGGTAGCCGTCCCGTTCGTCGCTCGTCTCGCCCACGCAGATGATCGCGGTGAGACCGGCGGCATGCGCCGCTTGCACCTTGAGCTTGACCAGATGGTCGCTCTCCCGGTAGTCGGTGCGTCGCTCCGAATGGCCAAGGATGACATGCGTGCCGAAGCAGTCGGCAATCATGTCGGCAGAAATGTCGCCCGTATGGGCGCCTGCCGTCGCGAAATGGCAGTCCTGGGCCCCGATCATCAGCGGGCTGTCCGTCGCCAGCGCGGTTGCCACGTAGAGAAGCGTCGCGGGCGGGCAGATCAGAGCATCGACCTTGTCCGACAGCGGCCCCTGGACACCTTCGGCGATCATCTTGATTTCGGACAGCGATTGGCGCGTACCGTTCATCTTCCAATTGCCGGCTATCAGCGGCCGCACCTCTGGCGTCATGGATTGCTGTTCCTCTCCTCGCCCGCAGCCTGTGTTATCGCGCTGCCCCGCGCAGCTCTGGCTGCGTGCCCTTGTCTCATCTACCCAAGAAAACGGACTGAAATCAAGGCTTTGCTTGACAATTCGGCTGACCGTCTCGGCAGCAAGGCCGGCAAACCGAGGAGTTCCGGGCTTTCAATCGGTTGAAGCTGACAGTCGCCTTCGCTCATGTTTTTCCTGCAAGAATGAAGTTGAGAAGCTCGCGCCAGTCGACCATCCGGATCGGGGTCCCATGGGTGCCGCTCTGGAACAGCGTGTAGCGCGCCGGATATCCGGTCTGGCGCAGCTTGCGGAAGGCAGCGATGTCGTCCTCTGCCTTGTAGACGATGTCCGCACTCCCATGCGCGAAGTAGAGGGGCAGCTTGAGCTTGGCGAGCGGCGTGGTGGCGAACTGTGGGTCAGGAGGGCCGCCCAACAGTGCCATGCCCTTCAAGTAACGCACGGCCTCCGCATCGCGGCTGATGCCCTGGCAGATAAAGCCGCCCATCGAGGCGCAGGCGAGGATCACCGGGCGCCCGGACGACTGTTCGAACGCCTGGCGAATGAGCGCCGCGATGTCGGCGACGCCGGGCTCCCCGAACGATTTGACGCTCGGGGAATAGTAGGTGCCCCCATTGTTGACCGTCAGGTTCTTGAGGCGGTTGAAATTGCCCCCGAAGGTATAGTCGTTGACGCCGAGGCGCCGGTCGCCGCCGCGTCCGTGGATGAAGATCACCGTAAACGCTGCGCCCTGCGCTGGTCCCACCCTGGTGACATCGAGCAGCCGACCCGGCAGCTCGATCGTCTCGTTCTCCTGCGCGCGCCGCACGCCAAGCGACACATAGGCATCCTTGACACGCTTTTCAGGCTCGCGGTCGCGGCCGTTGATGTCGCGCATCTCCTGATAATCGATGACCTTGAAGGTGCCGCCATCGCTGCTTTGCAGGACCGTCATCTGCGAGAAAAGCTCGTCCTTGAAGGGCGGGATCGGAGTCTCGGCCGCTATCGCCGCCCCTCCCCAGCCGGCAAGCAAGACCGCACCGATCGTGCGGCGGATAAAATCACCTGTGGACATGCGGCACTTCACCTGTTTACTAACCGCCAGCCGCCTTGCCAATGCAGGCCGCACGACGCATTCCTCGACAACGACCGTTTCCCCGCGTCATCGCGATTGCGCCGGTTTTCTGGCAATATCGGCGATGATTCGTAACAGCACGAGATGGGCATGGCTTCTTCCTCCGCACCGCGACAGGTACTACCGGCGCAGCCGATGGATGACAACAACGACCTGTTCGGTGACCTTCCGCCGGCACCCAAGCCTACCGAACCGGCCCCGCCCGTGAAATCGGAGCCTGTGGCGTCTCGCCGCGCGCCACCAGAGCCGACGACGGAAGAGTACGGCGCGTCCTCCATCCGCGTGCTCGAGGGGCTGGAGCCGGTGCGCATGCGCCCCGGCATGTATATCGGCGGGACCGACGAGAAAGCGCTGCACCACCTGTTTGCCGAAGTTATCGACAACTCGATGGACGAGGCGGTGGCCGGCCACGCGAATTTCATCGAGGTCCATCTGGACGCGGAAGGCTGCCTGACCGTGACCGACAACGGACGCGGCATTCCGGTTGAGAACCATCCGCAGGTGCCGGGAAAGTCGACGCTTGAAGTGATCATGACGAAGCTGCATGCCGGCGGTAAATTCGACGGCAAGGCCTACGAGACCTCCGGCGGTCTTCACGGCGTCGGCGTATCCGTGGTTAACGCCCTGTCGGACATGCTCGAGGTCGAGGTCGCCCGCAATCGCAAGCTCTACCGCCAGCGGTTTTCGCGCGGCGTGCCGCAGGGCGGGCTTGAAGAGCTGGGCGATGTCCACAACCGGCGTGGCACCCGGGTTCGCTTCCATCCCGACCCGCAGATCTTCGGCGACCACGCACGCTTCGATGCGGGCCGGCTTTTCCGCATGGCACGGTCGAAGGCCTATCTGTTCGGCGGGGTCGAGATCCGCTGGAGTTGCGATCCCGATCTGGTCCAGGCCGGTGGCGACATCCCGGACAAGGCCGTCTTCCACTTCCCCGGCGGCCTCAAGGATTATCTGGCGGCGACGCTCGGCAAGGATTTTACGGTGACCCGCGAAATCTTCGCCGGGCGCACGGAAAAGACCGGCGGCCATGGAGCGATGGAATGGGCGATCACCTGGTATGGCGGCGATCCGCAGGTCCATTCCTACTGCAACACCATCCCGACCCCCGAAGGCGGCACGCACGAGGCAGGCCTGCGCATTGCGCTGACCAAGGGGCTCAAGAACTATGCGGAGCTGACGCAGAACAAGCGCGCCGCGCAGATCTCCACGGATGACGTGATGATCTCGGCTGTGGGCATGCTGTCGGTCTTCATCCGCGAACCGGAATTCGTCGGCCAGACCAAGGACAAGCTCGCAACGGTCGAGGCGCAGCGCCTCGTCGAAAACGTGCTGCGCGACCCGTTCGACCACTACCTTGCCGGCAATCCTGCGGAAGCGGCAAAGCTGCTCGAGTGGGTGATCGAGCGCGCCGAGGAGCGCCTGCGTCGCCGCAAGGAAAAGGAAGTGAACCGCAAGACGGCGGTGCGCAAGCTGCGACTGCCGGGTAAGCTGGCGGACTGCTCCCAGAACACCGCCGAAGGCGCGGAACTGTTCATCGTCGAAGGCGATTCGGCAGGTGGTTCAGCCAAGCAGGGCCGCAATCGCGCCAATCAGGCGATCCTTCCGCTGCGGGGCAAGATCCTCAATGTGGGAAGCGCGAGCCGCGAGAAGCTGTCCGCCAACCAGCAGATCGCCGATCTGGTCCAGGCTCTCGGCTGCGGGACGCGCACCAAGTACCGCGAAGAGGATCTTCGCTACGAGCGCGTCATCATCATGACCGATGCCGACGTCGACGGCGCTCATATCGCATCCCTGCTGATCACCTTCTTCTACCAGGAAATGCCCGAACTCGTGCGCGGCAACCATCTCTATCTGGCCGTGCCGCCGCTCTACGTGCTGCGCCAGGGTGGCAAGAGTGTCTATGCCCGGGACGACGTGCATCGGGCCGAGATCATGAACACGGTCTTCAAGGGCAAGAAGGTCGAAGTCGGCCGGTTCAAGGGCCTTGGCGAGATGATGCCGGCGCAGCTCAAGGAAACCACGATGGATCCAGCCCACCGCACGCTGTTGCGGGTGGCGATCGACGACGTCGATTTCGAGGGCACCCGCGAGGCCGTGGACAACCTCATGGGCACCAAGGCAGACGCACGGTTCCGGTTTATCCAGGAGCGGGCGGCATTTGCCGAAAACCTCGACATCTAGAGGGAGAACAGGGCGCCCCGCCGGCCCGCCTCCCGCTTTTCGCTCCTAAGGCTGCATCAGCCGCCTTGGGGTCCGAGCACCTTCTTGACCGCGGCAATCAGCGCGACCGCCTCGTAGGGCTTGCGGACCACGGGAGCGGAAAAGCTGGCCGGAATGATCGATCGGTCGCTATAGCCCGTCGCGAAGACGAAGGGCACGTCACGCCGCACAAGCTCCTCGGCAATCGGTAGCGAGGTCGCCGACCCCAGATTGACGTCTAGGATGGCGACATCCGGGGTGAATTCCTTCAGTCGCTTCAGCGCGTCGGAAACCGACGGCGTTGTCGTCACACGGTTGACCCCGTGATCGGCCAGCATCGACTCGAGGTCGGCCGCGATCAGCATCTGGTCCTCGACCAGAAGGAAGTCCAAATCTTCCAGCCGCGGCCCGGTCTTGTCCCGGGAATGGCTGTCGTCGTCGAGCATCGTCGCGGGCTCGATCGCGTCGGCTTCCGCGTGGAGATGCTTGCCCGGGATCGCGAACCGTGCGTGGACCCCCTCCGGCGGATAGTCGATCACCGCCTCGCCCTCGAGTTCGAAGGGCACGCTGCGGGATATCAGGACACTGCCGAAACCGTTGCGCGATGGCGGACGGATGACCGGGCCGCCGCTTTCCCGCCAGACCAGTTCACAGATGCCATCCTCGAGCAGTCGCCAGCTGATGTCGAGGCGCCCGGTGGAAACGGAGAGACTGCCGTACTTGGCGGCATTGGTCGACATTTCGTGCAGCACGAGCGCCATCACCGAGAAGGCCCGGCTGTCGAGCCAGACCTTCGGACCCTGCAGTTGGATGATCCGCTCACCTTCCTTATAGGGCTGCAGCTCCGCCTCGAGAAGATCCTTGAGGCCACCGCCCTCGCCGCCGCGGACCACCTGGTCATGGGCGAAGGCAAGGGCCTGGACCCGCCCCTTTAGCGACGTGATGTATTCGGGCAGGCTTCTGGTACTGTCGACGGGATGGCCGATCAGCGACTTGATGACCGACAGGATGTTCTTGACCCGGTGGTTGAGCTCTTCGTTGAGCATCCGCTGGCGCACGTCCGCCTTGCCGCGCTCATCCGCCAGCATCTCGTTGTGATGCAGCACGATCTCGACGAGCACCGCCCGGATGGCGTCCGCAATTTCCTTCTCGCTGTCGGTCCAGGGCTGGGCCTTGAAGCGGACGAGCTCCTTCCAGATGGCGAAGCTCTTGCGGGGAGTCAGCCGATCCCCGAGCGGCCCCGTTTCGTAGGACTTTTCCGGATTGCCGGCCCAATCGAGGGTCTGCGTGACTTCCTTGCGGAAGAAGAACAGATAGTCGCGCGGTCGCTGCGACAGCGGGATCGCAATCAGACCGCAGACGTCGTCGGACGAGATCTGCAGATCCGGAAATGACAGCGCCATCTCGTTGGTGGACCACACCTTGCCGCCGGCAACGGCGCTGACCCTGTCGGCAAGCTCGCTCATCGAGTGCTCAGATGGGCCGGAACCCGTGCCGGTCCAGATCCGGTCGAGCCACAGCCCGACCCCATCGCAAGGCAGCATCTGCTGGAAATCGCCGAGCGAGCGGCGCAGCAGATCGCTGATATTGGCCTGGGTGGACGCGACCTGAAGGAAACGGTCCAGAGAGCGTCGGGCCTGGTTGGCCGCCTCGGTCAGCTGCTTCTGCTTCAGCGAGCCAAGATGCAGCGAGAAGAATTCGCCAAAAGTCTCGGCGGCGACGCGCTGCGGCATGGTAAGAATCTTGGGAGAATAGTGGTGGCAGGCGATGAGGCCCCAGAGGTCGCCCTCGACCATGATCGACACCGACATCGACGCCGCGACACCCATGTTGCGCAGGTACTCGCAATGGATGGGAGAGACGCTTCTCAGATGCGCAAACGACAGGTCGAGCGGAAGCCCTTCCTCGTCCAGCTCCTCGACGATCGGCACGCGGTCGCCGCAGGCATCCGAGATGACGCGGATCGTATTCTTGATGTACAGGCTGCGAGCCTGCTTGGGGATGTCGCTGGCGGGGAAATACTGGCCGCGGAAACTTTCGAGGTCGCGACGTTTGTATTCGCTGACCACCTTGCCGGCGCCGTCCTGTTCGAAGCGATAGATCATGACGCGGTCGTAGCCGAGCATGGCAAACATCAACCGGGCCGAGCTTTCGACCAGCTTGTCGATGCTCGTCATGTTGC
The DNA here is from genome assembly GCA_900469345.1 of Hyphomicrobiales bacterium. Classification (GTDB taxonomy): domain Bacteria; phylum Pseudomonadota; class Alphaproteobacteria; order Rhizobiales; family Rhizobiaceae; genus Neorhizobium. Next base: position 24,463 of record UBWZ01000002.1, read on the forward strand.
GCACGCGGCTGATCAGCATGCGCGCGACCTCGAGCGGCTGGTCGCCGTCGGAGGACGCCGGTTCGAACTCGATGATGACCTTCGAGTTGTAACGGTGCAGTGCGACGTCGAAGCTTCTGCCCGAGCATGTCACGATGCCATGGCGCAGGGCCGGCCGTGCCGGGTCGTCGGATGTGGCGAGCGCGTTGCGCAGCGAATGTGCCGCATCGCCGCCAACCACATCTTCCAGCCTCGCACCCTTGATCGGACCGTCTATTCCCATCATCTCGGCGAAGTTGGCCGAGTGGTGGATCACGAGCGACCCACCGGGGTCACAAGCAAGGAGACACCCGTGGCCCTGGATGCTGCCGGGAATATGAATGGGCTCGCGGTCGCAGTTTGTGAGGTCGACCGCCTGAGTATCGGGCATCACACATGTCCTTAAACCCCGGCCCGCACGAGCGACACTGAGGTTTTCGTTCCTTCAAGCTCTTCAGAGGCCTTCCAGAAGGTTGAAAATCGGGTCGATGCCGAAAATGCAAATCGACGCATACACTCAGTTCTACCTTATCTGAGCAAGAGGGCAAGTATTTAGCCTTCGTTAGAATGCTTGAAATATGCTTGCACCTCGCGTCCCGATATCCCATATGCCGATGGACTCGGGAGCAGCAGGGAGACCGGATGACCAGCAGCGATCGCAAGGGACCGAAGGAGCCGCCGCGCTGGCTCGGGCCCGTCATGTCTACCCGCGCTGCCCTCATCCCGCCGATCTCGGCGGCGCGCTGGCTGCTGGTCCTCATCGTCGCTGCCGGTATCTATTTCTTTCACGGCTTCCTGGTGCCGGTCCTGGCGGCGCTCGTCATCGGTTTTGCGAGCTGGCCGCTTTATAGGAAATTGGTGCAGCGCGTCGGAGGCAGCACCACCATCGGTGCAACGCTGGCGATCATCTTCATTCTCGCCTTCCTGATCGTACCGATCGGTATCGCCATCGCCTACACCATTGGCGAAGTCCGTCAGTGGATTGTCTGGGCGGCCGAAGTCAACCGCTTCGGTGCCCCGCCGCCGGCCTGGATTACGCGCCTGCCCTGGGGCGGAGAGTGGCTCGGTCTGCAGTGGACCAATCACATCGGTTCCCCCGGCTCGATCGGGGAACTGATCCAGATCGTCAGCGGCGCCAATATCGGCAATATCTACCGCGCGCTTGTTGCAGCCGGCGATGGCGCCTTCCACATCATCCTGACGACGCTGTTCATGCTGATCGCGCTGTTCTTCGTCTATCGCGACGGGGCATCGTTTACCAAGCAGATCGACCTTCTGGGTGAACGCATCCTGCCGACCCGCTGGGAGCGGATCTCCCGCGTGGTCCCGGCGACGATCAGCTCGACCGTAACCGGCATGACGCTGATCGCGATCGGCGAAGGCATCATCCTCGGTATCGCCTATTGGATTGCCGGCGTCCCATCGCCAGTGACGCTCGGCGTCATTACCGGTGCCATGGCGCTGATACCGGGCGGCGCGCCGCTCTCGTTTACCCTCGTTTCCGTCTATCTGCTCGCCAATGGCTCCTACATGGCGGGCTTCGGTCTGCTTGCCTGGGGGACCGTCGAACTGTTCATCGTCGACAAGACGGTGCGCCCGCGTCTCGTCGGCGGACCGATCAAGCTGCCGTTCCTGCCGACGTTCTTCGGCCTTGTCGGCGGCGTCAAGACGATGGGCCTGCTCGGCCTCTTCATCGGGCCGGTCCTGATGGCGCTGATCGTCTCGATCTGGCGCGAATGGATCCGCGAGGTAAAGATCGCCGACAGCGTCGAGCTCACGGTTCCGGATCTTCCGGGCGATGGTCCAGGGCTCGCGCCGGGGCTGACGGTGGCGCGCAAGGCATCCAACCCGTAACGCGTCTTTTTTCCGTCCCAATGCCGCATGATACCAGTTGCCGCGCGGCGTTACCTGAAGGCCCGCGCTTGAGCATGGTCAACGGGGCTTGAGACAATAATGAACGCTGCATTGATCGTGATGACGATCCTGGGCTGCAACGACAGTGGCACAGACTGCCATTATATCGCGACGGCCAATCAGCGATGGCCGACGGTCGCGTTGTGTGATTCCGTCTCCGAAGAGCAGTTGCCGAACTATGCGAACCAGCCCTACCCCGTGATCATCGCCGTCTGCCAGGATCCTGAGGTGGCGAGGCTGCCGGCAGCTATCCCGCTTCCGCAGGCCAAGCCGGAAGCCGATCGGCCAGCCGTGCCAGCCGTTCCGGCAGAGGCGTCGCCGCAGGCGGCCGAGGTGACCGAGGTGACCGAGGAGGAAAAGCAGTCTCTGGCTGTCAGGGCCATCGAGCGTGTGCGCACCGTCCTGCCGACCACAGAGGGAGTGCGGTCGCTGGTCACAACGCCGGTGCGTCTCGCAGAGGACGGCTATTCCTGGGTGGCCAAACGGTTCAAGCCCTGAAATTAGGCTGCAAGCGACACGCCGCTCGATAGGCGCGGGCGCTTGTGCGCACTTCGGACCGGTGCAGCTTGTCGATCATTCCAAGCATTTCTGCGACGGCGCCGCTGTCACGCTCATGATCGGCGAACTTTGCAAGAAGCTGGCTGGAAATACTCGCCATCTGGCGCCCCGCCGCTGCCTGACGCCACAGGAGAACGGCTTCCACGAAGACGACAGCGAGGTCCCTGGTAAGGCCGCAGGCTTCAAACAAGGCACGCACCGCATGCGCCCGCCCCGTCGCCAGTATAGGCCGAACCCTGGGTTCGGTGAGACCGGAGAGCACCACCACAGCCCCGGCGAAGAAATCAACTTTGCCCGAGCACAGGGCCTGAATGAGAAAGGCTGGCGTCAGCCTGCCGCCGACCCGCAGATGCTCGGCCAGAGAGATGATCTCGTCTTGCGGGACGATACCTGCGATGGCGACGGCGGCCGCCTCTTCCGCTTCGCGTTTCATCCAGTCGATCCGCCTTTCGGACAGAGCAGTGCGAACCAGAAGCGAATTTCCGAGCGCGGCGCTGATGTGCTCGACCAGCAACTGCCGCGCATCGGCGGGCAGATCCTCGCGGTCCAGCAGCAGGTCGCGGATCCGCGCTGTGCCCCCCAAGCGCTCGGCGATCCGGCGCAGGGAAAAGCGCGTCAGCCTGGCGCGCGCGTTCTCGAGCAACAGGATAATTTCGGTTTCGTCGCCGATCTCGGCCAGTGCCGCAGCAACCCCGCGGGACAGATCCGGGCGTGATGCGATCATGCCACGCACCAGACCGTCACCGCGCCCGGCAAGGTCGACCAGGTCCGCTTCGTGAAGCACCGGCGACCGCGCGATCACCGTGCAGGCGATTTCGGGTTGGTCTTCGGCAAGTGCTGCGACAACGGCGCGAGGTGCGTTCGGGGCGTCCGCCAGGCCTTCGGCAAGCGCGAGCCTTACTCGAGGCGACGGATCGTCGAGCAGATAGGTCATCGCCAGCAGCGCCGAGCGCTGTTCCTCGCTGCCTGCACGCAGTCGCAGGAAGGCATAGGCGAGCGCCGTCGCCGCCTTGGCGCGCTCGCCAGACTTTGCTGTTTCGGCCCAACGAAGGAATGCTTCTACGATCACAACGCGCCTCGAATACCATTGCCGGAGACTCAGGTACTTCGGCTGAAATGAGGCTAGGACGAAAACGTTTAAGATTGGTTCACCACGTTTCTTAACGCGGGGTCGAATGTCAGGCGCCGCTCGGTCGGGTGATCTCGAAAACGTCGGATCCGCCGTCGGTATAGTCGCGGTAGCCCATTCTGCCGAGAGGCCGGGCAAGATCCATGTCGATGCGACCGTTGCGAATGATCGCCTCGTCGATGTGAATGGCAAGAACCTCGCCGAACACCATGAAGGCATCCGCGCCCTCCCCGTCCAGACCCTTGGGCTGGATGATCTCGGTTACCTGGCATTCCAGCGCCGCGAAGGCCTCGGCCACGAAAGGCGCATCGACCACCCTGCCCATCCGCGCGGTCAGGCCTGCCAGTTCAAACTCACTGACGCCGTAATCGACCGGTGCGGAAGACGCGTTCATCTGCGAGGCAATGTGGCGGCTCGCCATGCTGGCGGTGAAAAGGCCGGTTTCCTCAGCATTCCTGAGGCTGTGCTTGCGACCCGAGGACGAGAACATCACGATCTTCGGCCGATCGGAGACGATGTTGAAGAAGGAATAGGGAGAAAGGTTGTAGGAACTGTCCCGACCTTTCGTACCGATCCAGCCGATCGGGCGCGGCGCCACGATCGCCTTGAAGGGATCGTGGCTGAGACCATGCGCATTCGTGTCGGTCTTGTAGAACATCAGGCCGGCCGGTGTCCGGCATAGCTGACGATCTCCGCAAGCGGCGGCCGGGGCCTGTCGGGGGTCGGGAAATCCGAAGAGCCGATATGGATGAAGCCGGCGACCTTTTCCTCCGGCCGAACCCCCAGGAGCTCAAGCGCGCGGGCGTCGTAGGCGATCCACTCGCTGCGCCAGTTGGCGACATAGCCCTGCGCATTGGCGGCCATCAGCATGTTGAGGCAGACGGCTCCTGCCGACAGGACCTGTTCCCACTCCGGAATCTTGACATGAGGCGCTGCGGTGCTGACGACGCCGACGACCAGCGGGGCACGCGTGAAGCGGACGCGCTCCGCCTCCCGTGCGGCGTCCGGCAGGTCCGGATTGTCTGCAAGCGCGATGTTCAGGAAAGCCTCGCCCAGCTGCTCGCAAACTTCGCCGCGATAGACGATGAAGCGCCAGGGGGCGAGCTTGCCGTGGTCGGGGACCCGGGCCGCGCAGGTCAGAATGGCGTCGAGCTCCTCGTCCGACGGGCCCGGTCCTTTGATCTGTGCAACGGGGGTGGAGTGTCTGTCTTGCAGGTAATCGATCAGTTTCAGCTCGTTTTGCATGTCCAACGCTTTCAATCAGAACGGCGGCCGGCGGGAGGTCTTGAAATTGCCCAGGCGTTGGTCTTCAAGTGGCTGTTCGCAAAACCAGAGTCAACCGGTCAAGCTCATGTCTGCCACTCGCGTCATCTTCCGCTGCGTTCTTGCCGGTCTGTCCATCTTCGGGGCAAGCCATGGCGTGAGGGCGCAGGACGATGCGTTCAAGAATTTTCATCCGTCGGACAGCCTGTCGAAGATGCCGAAGCTCAATGCCTTTTCGGCAGCGCCGGGCGCGGCGGGCATCACCGCCAGAGACGTGCGCTTCGAAGCCCGGTTGACCGCCGACGGCGACGTCATGCAGGACGGCCTTGCCTGGCGTGTCTTCAGCCCGCTTGCAGGGCCGGATGGCAAGCTGCCGCTGGTCGCGAGTTCCGATGGCGGCTCGGCAGCATTTCAGCTGGCGCCGGGCGATTATTTCGTCAACGTCGCTTTCGGGCGGGCCGGCGTTACCAAGAAAATCACGGTCCCGACAGAGGGCGAGGTTGCCAGGCAGACGCTGATTCTCGATGCGGGCGGCTTCGTGCTCAACGCCGTCGCCGGTCAGGACCAGCGCATCCCCCCGACCCAGCTGAGTTTTTCCGTCTACTCATCGGAAGTTCGCGAGAACGGTGATCGCGCACTCGTCATGTCCGACGTCAAGCCCAACACAATCGTCCGGCTGGCTGCCGGCACCTATCACGTCGTTTCGGAGTACGGAGAGGTCAATGCCGTTGTGCGGGCCGACATCCAGGTCGAGGCCGGCAAGCTGACCCAGGCCGTGCTGCAGCACAAGGCGGCTCAGGTAACGATGAAGCTTGTGTCCCAGGCGGGCGGCGAAGCGATCGCCGATACGGCATGGTCGATTCTCACGGCAGCCGGCGACGTGGTCAGCGAAAGCGTCAGCGCTTTCCCGTCGATGGTGCTGGCAGAGGGCGCTTATCTCGCGATTGCCCGCAACAAGGACAAGATCTACCAGCGCGAATTCAACGTGAAGGCCGGGCGCAATACGGACGTCGAGGTACAGATGCGCGATCCGCGGCCGACTGCACCGGGCGAGGATGAGGCCGAGCCCCAGGACTAGGCGTCAGCCGACCTTTTCGAGCAGCCGCTCGCGCGCCGGAGCCTTGGGTGGGATGCCCATGGAGAACACGGCGGCATAGAGCTTGAGCAGCAGATCCTTGCGGTCGGTCACGCCGGCCATCTCCTCCCAGCCCATCACCCGGCCGACGCGGGCCCTGATCGTTGTTCCCGACAGCCGTTTGAACTCGCGGATCAGAAGCGAGAGGCGCAGCGTCAGAGAAATGCGGCTGGCGATATGGAACAGCCGGCCGTTCTGCCCCTGGAAGTAGATTGGCACCACATCGGCGCGGGCGGACTGGATGAGCTTTGCCGGAAAGTTTTTCCAGGGCAGGTCCTCGACCTTGCCGAAGCCCTTCTTCGCCGTGGCCACGCCGCCGGCCGGGAAGATGATGATCGTGGTGCCCTCTTTCAGCAGACGCAATGCCTCATGCCGGGTCTGCATGTTGATGGCGACAGCTTCCTTTGTCTCCTCGAACGAAACGGGAAGCGAATAGGCGGCCATTTCCGGCACTTTGAGGAGTTCGTTGTTGATCAGCACCCGGAACGGGCGGCCGATCTGCTCGGCCAGCGCCAGAACCGCGATCCCGTCGCCGATCCCGAACGGGTGGTTGGCGACGATGACCAGGGGACGACCCTCGGCGATCACCGGCGGCCACTCTCCTTCGATGGCGAGTTCGACATCGATCAGGTCCAGCATTTTGCCGAATACCCGATCGGTCTTGCCGACGATATCCTTGCGCCAGATATCGTATAGCCGCGCATAGCGATCGCGGCCGGAAAGCCCCTCGATCGAGCGGATGAACCAGCGCTTGATGCGGCGGTCCTTGTCGTTCGCGTAAGACAGTTCCCTGAAGCGCACGTTAATCTCCGCGGAACATCCGCCTGTCTCGGAAGGGAATGAGTATTACAGGCATGTTACAGCTTTCTGACAGCGCTGGCCACGGTCGCCAGCGCTGTCGATTTTTGTCCTACGCGACACGCCTGCGCGAGGCGCGGCGCTTTACATCCGGAGGCGTTGCCTCCTCGGACAGGGTGGCGATCGCCTCGTCGAGCGACATCGATGTCTGCGCCTGCGAACCCAAACGGCGAATGTTGACCGACCGCTCTTCGGCTTCCTTTTTGCCGCAGACGATGATCACAGGCACCTTGCTGACCGAATGCTCGCGGACCTTGTAGTTGATCTTCTCGTTGCGGAAGTCGGTGTCGACCACCAGGCCCGCGTCCCGCAGCATCTCCGCGACCTCGCGCCCGTAATCGTCCGCATCCGAGGTGATGGTCGCGACGACGACCTGCATCGGCGCAAACCACAGCGGCATATGTCCTGCGAAATTCTCGATCAGGATCCCGAGGAAGCGTTCCATGGAGCCGCAGATGGCGCGGTGGATCATCACCGGCTGACGCTTTTCCGAAGACTGGTCGATATAGAAGGCGCCGAAGCGTTCCGGCAGGTTGAAGTCGACCTGCGTCGTGCCGCACTGCCATTCCCGGCCAATCGCGTCCTTCAGCGTATATTCGAACTTCGGACCGTAGAAGGCGCCCTCGCCCGGCAGGATGCCCGTCTTGATCCGGCCGCCGGACTGTTCCTCGATCGTCTTCAGAACCTGCATCATCACGTCTTCGGCGCGATCCCAGAGCGCGTCCGTTCCGACCCGCTTGTCGGGCCGGGTCGACAGCTTGACCACCACTTCGCGGAAGCCGAAGTCTTCGTACACCGACAGGATGAGGTCGTTGATGCGCAGGCACTCGGCCGCCATTTGCTCGTCGGTGCAGAACACATGCGCATCGTCCTGCGTAAACCCGCGTACGCGCATCAGACCGTGCAACGCACCGGACGCCTCATAGCGGTGCACGAGACCGAATTCCGCGAGACGGATAGGCAGTTCGCGGTAGGACTTCAGACCGTGCTTGAAGATTTGGACATGCCCGGGGCAGTTCATTGGCTTCAACGCAAAGACACGGTTGTCCGCTTCCTTGTCGTCCGGATGGGTGAACGCGTAGGCCGATTTCACGGCGAACATGTTCTCCTGGTACCAGCCCCAGTGGCCGGAGGTTTCCCACAGGGATGCGTCGAGCACCTGCGGCGCGTTGACTTCCTCGTAGGTTCCCGACAGCCGCCGGCGCATGTAGGCGGTCAGGGTCTGGAACATCCGCCAGCCCTTGCCGTGCCAGAACACGACGCCGGGGCCCTCTTCCTGGAAATGAAAGAGGTCCATTTCGCGTCCGAGCTTCCGGTGATCGCGCTTTTCCGCCTCCGCCAGCACGTGCAGGTACTGGTCGAGCTCTTCCTGCGACGCCCAGGCGGTGCCGTAGATGCGGGTCAGCATCGGCTTGGTCGAATCGCCGCGCCAATAGGCGCCGGCCACCTTCATCAGCTTGAATGCCGTGCCGACCTGCCCGGTCGAGGCCATGTGTGGCCCACGGCACAGATCGAACCACTCCCCCTGGCGATAGATCTTGAGATCTTGGCCTTCCGGAATGGCATCGACCAGCTCGACCTTGTAGGCTTCGCCCTTGTCGGCGAACACGTCGCGTACCTTGTCGCGCGACCAGATTTCCTTGGTGAAGGCGGCGTTCTTCTGGATGATCTCCTTCATCTTCTTTTCGATCTTCGGAAGATCATCGGGCGTGAAGGGCCAGTCCTCGCGGCTGTCCGGGTGGACCCGCTTGAAGTCGTAGTAGAAGCCGTTCTCGATCACTGGACCGATCGTGACCTGCGTGCCGGGCCACAGCTCCTGGACGGCCTCGGCCATCACATGGGCGGCATCATGGCGGATCAGTTCGAGCGCGCGCGGATCGGTGCGGGTTACGATCTCGATCTTGCCGTCGGCGACGGGATCCGAGAGATCGCGCAGTTCGCCGTCGAGCGCGATGGCGACGGCCTTCTTGGCGAGCGACTTCGAGATCGATTCCGCGACGGCAAGCCCGGTCGTGCCGGCGTCGAATACGCGGACGGAACCATCAGGGAATGTAAGGGAAATGGATTGGGACATGTCTTTCTCCTGTCCAGTCCCGCCAACGAATGCGGGTGGTGGCAAAAAGGCCGGATTCGCCGACCAGCAACGGTCGGCGTAGTAGTGTGTTTTGGGATTTTAGTAAAGCTTCCGGAGCGCGCTCAACGGCGCCTGTAGCGCCATGGCAGCCAGCTGCGTCTGGCGTCGCCAAGATCGGCCGGCACCGGGTCAAGACCCATGCTACCACCCGGGCCGCACCGGGCCACCCGAAACAGCGTCATCCATCCCCCTCTCCAAAGGCCGTGCCTGGCGATCGCCTCGTATCCGTATTCGGAACATGTCGGGATGTGCCGGCAGCCATTGCCGACGAAGCCGGAGAGTGTCAGCTGGTAAAAGCGTATCAGGCCGACGCCGATCAGGCGGCCTGGAGTCCAGGCAAACGGGCCCGGCCAGTTGCGCGACCGCGACGCGAGGCCCGGCCGCTTGTCCTTGTCAGGCGCGCAGCCATCGCACATCGTCTATCCCGTCACGGCCTGCATGGTCTTGGCCTCGATCTGCTCGATCGCCTCGACCACGGCATCAAAGGTCAGCATCGTCGATGGATGGCGGGCCTTGTAATCCTTTACCGGCTTCAGATAGCGCATGTCCTCGAAGCGGCCGCCGGGGCCCTCGCCACCGTCCTTGAGCATGGCGAGCATCTCGGCTCTCGCCTGCCGGATTTCGGCTGCCGAGGCGCCGACCACGTGCTGCGCCATGATCGACGAAGACGCCTGCCCCAATGCGCAGGCCCGCACTTCATGGGCAAAGTCGACGACCTTGTCTTCGTCCATCTTGAGATAGACCCGGACCTTCGAGCCGCAAAGCTTCGAATGCTTCTCCGCGGTCGCATCCGCATCCTGCAACGTGCCGCTGCGGCCAATATTGCCTGCGAACTCCAGGATCTTGCTGTTGTAGATGTCGTCCATGCAACACTCGCTTCGGCGCCCCGCCGGCCTGAACACAGTGTCCACCGACACGGGCTACCAGAATGGATATCGCCCACATATATGTGAATGCGGCGCGCAATCATCAAGAATGGCTGTTTTTACGAAATCCTGCCCATTTGATATTAGGATATCTTGTAAATGCAGTCTCTGCAGAGCAGATACCAGCATTGCACGTGGATCGGAGGCGCCAGCGGTGGCCGGCCGATGGGACGAAAGACAGTCGGATGCGGGTTCGAACCGCATCAGGAGACGTAAAATGGATGCCATTGTGAAAACTTTCCCGGCTTCGAAAGAAAAGGACTCTCGGCCAAGCCAGCAGGAGGCTGAGGAAGCCGTCAAGGTTCTGCTGCGTTGGGCCGGTGACGACCCGACCCGCGAAGGCTTGGTCGATACGCCGAAGCGCGTCGCGGCAGCCTATCGCGAGCTTTTCGCCGGCTACGATCTTGCACCGGAAGAGGTGTTGGGGCGGACGTTCGAGGAAATGTCCGGCTTCGACGACATCGTCCTCGTTCGCGATATCCCGTTCTTTTCCCATTGCGAGCACCACATGCTGCCGATCAAGGGCAAGGCGACGGTCGCCTATCTGCCAAGCGGACCCGTGCTCGGCCTCTCCAAGATTGCGCGCGTCGTCGAGATTTTCGGTCGGCGGCTGCAGACCCAGGAGAACATGACGGCGCAGATCGCCAACGCCATCCAGTCGAGCCTCAAGCCGCGCGGCGTGGCAGTGATGATCGAGGCGGAGCACATGTGCATGGAAATGCGCGGCGTGCAGAAGCAGGGTTCGACCACGCTCACCACCACCTTTACCGGCGAGTTCAAGACCAATGCGACCGAGCAGGCGCGGTTCATCACGCTGAGCCGCGGTCGCTGACAGGATCCACATGGATATTCAATTCCCCGCGCCCTCCGCGGACAAGACCGTTCTGGAGGATGCAGGCGCTTTCACGCCCCGCTTCGATTCCGCCGGTCTCGTCACCGCCGTGGTGACAGACGTCCGCGACGGCGTGCTGCTGATGGTCGCGCACATGAACGCGGAAGCGCTGCGGCTGACCATCGAAACCGGTATGGCGCATTACTACAGCCGGTCACGGCAGAAGCTTTGGAAGAAGGGGGAAACCTCGGGCAACCTCCAGATGGTCCACGAGATGAGGACGGATTGCGATCAGGACGTCGTCTGGATCAAGGTTTCAATGACCGGCCACGACGCCGCGTGCCACACCGGCCGCCGGTCCTGCTTCTACCGGACGGTGCGGCTTGGGGATGGCGAAGCCACGCTTGTCATCGCCGACGATCAGCGTCATTTTGATCCAAAGACTGTTTACGAAGGGCAATGATCACGTCGACGGGCGCGTTTCGGACATGTTTTTCAGTAAACGGTTTCGAAACCACGTTCTGCGCTTAATGAACTTTGCGACGACGGTTGGTATGGAGGATGTTCGTCGATGCTCAACTGGAGTCGGAACCGCAACGAACGGCAGAATGCCCCGGCCGAACTTGGCGGTTCGCAGGCCATCGCACCGTCCCTCCCCGCCGTGATCGCCCCGCCGCCGAAGGCAAAGCTTGCGCTCGCGCTGGGCGGCGGCGCCGCACGCGGATGGGCGCACATCGGCGTCCTCCGGGCTCTCGACGAATCGGGGATCGAAGTTGGCATGATCGCCGGAACCTCGATCGGCGCTCTCGTCGGCGGCTGCTATCTTGCGGGCAAGCTTGACGAACTGGAGCAGTTTGCCCGGTCGTTGACGATGCGTCGCATTGCCGGCCTGCTCGACCTCACGATCGGCGGCGGCGGTCTTTTGGGCGGGATGCGCCTGACCAAACGCATGCAGGAGCATCTCGAAGGTCTCTCCATCGAGGATCTTGGCCGACCCATGGTGGCGGTCGCGACCGAGCTGCATACCGGTCACGAGGTCTGGATTTCGAGCGGCTCGCTGATCACCGCACTGCGCGCATCCTATGCGCTTCCCGGGATCTTCGAGCCGGTCATCTGCAACAACCGCGTGCTTGTTGACGGCGCCCTGGTCAACCCGGTGCCGACATCCGTCTGCCGTGCCTACGAGCAGCCGCTCGTGGTCGCGGTCAATCTCAACTACGAAATCTTCGGTCGATCGGCCGTGGTCAAGCACAGCGCGAGCGTCCAGCCGGTCGATCTTCCGCGCAATCGCAGCGACCGCAGGACAAGCGTAACCGGAACCATGGTCCAGGCCTTCAATATCATCCAGGAGCGCATTTCGCGCGCCCGGCTGGCGGGTGATCCGCCGGATCTGGCCCTTCACCCGCGGCTGAGCGATATCGGACTGTCGGAATTCCACCGTGCCGGCGAGGCTATTCAGCGCGGCTACGACGAGACGATGGCACAGATCTCGGCCTTGAAGCGCATGCAGGAAGTCTTTGCCGTCTGAGCAGAGCTCGGCCGCAGGCCGCCCCGCTATCGCTCAGCTGGCGATGTAGGCCTTCATCTGCTCCGCTTCGAGTTCGACCTCGCGGATTCGCGACTTGACCACGTCGCCGATCGAGATGATGCCGGAAAGCCGTCCATCCCGTTCCACCGGCACATGGCGGAAACGCCCGGCGCTCATCATGCCCATCAGCTCGTCGACGGTCTGGTCTTCCCGGCAGCGCTGCACGCTCGTCGTCATGGACGCGCGCACCGGCTGGCCGAGCACCTCTGCACCGCCGGTCGCGATCGCGCGCACCAGATCACGTTCGGTAAAGATACCGGCGATTCTCTCTTCCATCCCCGTCACAACAACCGCGCCGATCTTGCGCTCGTTGAGGATCCTGGCAACGTCATGAAGGCTGAGATCCGGACCGACCGTCACGACGTCGCGGCCTTTGATATCAAGCATGCTTTTTACGGTGGTCGACATGGCTCTCTCCTCCACGGCCATCTGCCGGGCGGCGTCTCCCTCCGTCGCCGGCGCGCAGGTCTGCTGCAGTCAGAAATTAGAACGGGCTCAGAAAGATATCAAGCCGAGCGATCGATCTGCCGCACGACCGGGATGGGATCGAATGCGCCGAACAGCAGAAAGCCGAAAAGGAAGCCGCCGATATGGGCATCCCATGCGACTTCGCCCACATCGGCACCGACCAGTGGGAGGCCGAGCGCGATCAGCACGTTGCCGAGCAGCCACATCAGGGTGAAGATGACCACCGTCCTGTTGCGGAACGCGCCGAGGATCGATTGCCGAGGGTTGAGGTGTCCGCCGATGCGGTCGTAGCCGCGACGGCCATTGAACGCGAACCGGCAGGCAGCCCCCATCAGTGCGGAGACGACGCCCGAGGCGCCGACAAGAATGGTCTCCTGACCCCAGTGCAGGGCCGCATGGAAGAAGGCTGCGGTCGCAGCCGACAGGATCCAGAAGAGAATGTAGCGAAGTGTCCCGATCCGCCGGATGACTGGCGCACCGAAGGCGGCCAGCCACAGGACATTGAAGCCGATATGCTGCAGGCTGCCATGCAACAGCGAATAGGTGACCGGCGTCCACAGCCAGGCGAGATCCTGGTCCATCAGCGGATAGACGTACCGCAGCGGCGTGAAACCGAAATGGACGAAGATTATGGACTGCCACTCATCATTGAGCACATAGGCCCAGATCCCGTAGATAGCAAACAGCAACGCAAGCGTCATCGAGAGCGCCTGCGGCATGTTGAAGATCGGCGGAGATGCCGCCGGCGGCAGTTCTGATCCCTGTAAAGCCACGTCCGGCCTGTCGTCCATGATTGCGTCTTCCTAAAATGTTCGGCAGACTTACTGCACGCACACAACGAAGAAAAGCGATCGGCTGGCCTCCGACTGCGGCGCCCGGTCACAATCGCGACAGGCAGCCACCCCGTCGCGGTTGGCCGACGCCGTGGCACGAATTTCGCAGCGATCATGTTTCGGCCCGCTGCGACTGCGAAGGCCGTACCGAAATGGAGCACTGCATTTATGCGACATCAGGCCAGCATGGAACTCTTCGACTACTGGGCAAAGCTCAGCGGCGATCAGGCCGCCCCGCTTCGCACGCAGATCGATCCGGTGGTCCTGCGTCGCGTTCTTCCGCATCTCTTCATCATCACCGCTGACGAAACAGAGGATCTCGTCTTTCGTCTGGCCGGCACGCGTGTGTGCGATCTCTTCGGCGGCGAACTGCGGGGAATGCCCTTCACCAAAGTCTGGTCAGGCACAGAGGCAGCCCGTGTAGAAGACATCTGCCAAAGGGCCATCGGCGAGGAAACGCCGTTCCGCCTCGATGTCCTGTCCGAAGAAGCCACCAATCAAAAACGCTTCGAGATGCTTCTTCTGCCGTTGCGTCCGGCGACCGGCAGCAGCGATCGACTGTTGGGGTCGCTCGTGCCCCAGTCGCCGGCAGCGGTGCATCTTGCACCGGCAATCGCGGGCCTCGTCCTCGAGGCTTGCAGCAGCCTCGACAAGACCGGCGCGGGGACAAGTCTCGACAATCCGGCATCGCCGTTGCGGGGCTCCGGTCTGCGACGGCTTCTGGGTCTTGCAAGCTTCGGCTCGGGCCGGACCGTCTGACCGTCCGGCGCATCACAACCAAATCTTAACCCCGCCGGTGTACCCTTCGCGACTAGAATAGCCGAGAGACGTCTCAATGTACTCGTTCCAGCCTGCCCGGACATCGCCGCAAGCTGCGCCACTGCAACGCACGTTTCAGCGCGTCGCCGTGAATGTCGGCGGCCGCCTGATGCTGGCCAGTCGCGAGGAATTCCCGTGCACGGCCTCCGAAATGTCCCCAGGCGATGTCAATATCACCTGTCTCGGTCGCCCCCGCATAAACGACCGCATCGTCGTCTATCTCGATCACATCGGCCGGCTGGAAGGCTCGGCAACGGCACTGACCGATTCCGGCTTCACCATGTCGATCAACGCGACCGACCGGAAGCGTGAAAAGCTGGCAGCCCAGCTTACCTGGGTTGCAAACAAGCACGAACTCGGCCTGCCGGAAGATCGCCGTCATGATCGCTTGACCCCGCGCAACACCACGTCGGTGCTGACGCTGGAAGACGGCGGCACCTATTCCTGCCGCATCGTCGACCTGTCTCTTTCCGGTGCGGCGATCGATATCGACGTCCGTCCGCCGCTCGGGACCCTCGTCCGCTTGGGCAACATGCGAGGCCGGGTCGTCCGCCACTTCATGGAAGGCGTCGCGATCGAGTTCAACGCCGTCCAGTCGCGCGAAACGCTCACCGAGTTTCTGTAGCCCTCATTACAGTCTGCAGTATCTGCAAGGCCCGCGACATGCGGGCCTTTTTCATTTTCGGACGTCGCCTCCCTCCACGCAAAAAAATGTCTCGTTTCGAGAATTTTTTTTGAGCTGCTCTCTCGGCATGGTGCCGGATCGGCGCTTTTAACGCACTCGGAAATCAGCCCGCCGCCGACGGCGTTGACGGAACCAGCAAAGATTGGGTCACGGCGAAACCGCGCCGAAATTTCGATTTTTCCCTTCCCGATCAACAGATTAGGCCGGCGGCGCAGCTGCTTGTGAGACTAAACCGGCAAATGCCGCTTCGGTCCGCGTGGTTAACGCTTCATCCTCACTCCCAATACGCATTTTAGCTAAGTTTGATTATAATAAGTGTTTGATTTTACTGCGCAATTTTTCGGTCGCTCAAAATCTCTGTGCCAATCTCCTCCTAACAACGGGGAGACAAAAAAATGAAGAACCTCCAGGGACTGAGCCTCGCAATCGCCGCCGCTGCCGTCGCACTGTTCGCATCTGCACCGTCCTTCGGCATGTCCGCCGGCGCCATGCAGGTCATCGGCAGGGCAAACCCGCCAATCGGCCATTACGAGTTCTGCAAGACTTATGTCAGCGAATGCGCCGCGACCTACAAGGACGCAGGCCCGCTGGCTTTGACGGAGGACAAATGGCGCACCCTGCTCGACGTCAACTACACCGTTAACACCGCGATCACGCCGATGACGGACCAGGAGATCTACGGTGTCGAAGAGCGCTGGGCCTATCCTCGCACCGTTGGCGATTGCGAGGACTTTGTGCTCCTCAAGCGCAAGATGCTGATCGAAAAGGGCATCTCGCCGTCGGATCTGCTGATCACCGTCGTTCTGCAGCCGAATGGCGAGGGTCATGCCGTCCTCACCGTTCGCACCGACCGCGGCGATTTCGTCCTCGACAACATGCGCAACAAGGTCCTGCTCTGGACCGACACGGAATACACCTACCTGAAGCGCCAGGCGACCGATGATCCGGCTCGCTGGGTCAAGCTCCAGGACGGCCGCGCCACCGCCGTCGGCAGCGTCAGCCAATAGACATCGCAACCAGCCGACATCCCTGCCTGCGCCGCAACGCGCAGGCAGACTTGTTTTCAGGCTGATCTGCGGACGCGGCCATTCGCAGGTGGGGCAAGTTCACCAGAAATTAACCATGCCGAATGACCATCCGGTTCCAAGCTTCGTGACGGGACGGTCCATTTCGGGATGTCTTTCCGTGCTTGTGAACCGAAACGGAACGCAGTCATGGCCTCCCGCTATACCTCCCCATCGCCCGACACGCAGGAACGGCCTTTGCTGTCGGGTCGAACCGTCTCCCGCATCGGCATGGCTGTCCTTGCCCTGGTGCTGGTCACGGTGGCGCTTGCTGCTGCAGGTCGCTGGCTTGGCCAGAAGATCGCGCTTGGGGGACACACGCAAAGCAAGGAGGAATACCTCATCGAAATCGGGCAGGACCGGTTGGCCCTCGCCGCCAATACGATCCGCTTCCGGGAGCAGCGGCGTGCGGGCAAAACCGAGCGGGTCGATCTTTATCTCGCCTGGCCGGAGATGCGTGGCTACGCCAAGGATCTCAAAGCGCGTTTTGACGACGTGTCCCGTCCCGATTCGCTAATTTTCCTGCAGCTTTCGCAAAGCACCATGTCGCGGGACATGTCCGGGCGGCTGGAGCCGATCTACCAGCGCCTGTTCGACGGCAAGGCCGAGCCGGCTTCGTTTGGCCTGACGCTTCATCACCTGCGTCCCGACAGCGGATATGGCCGGGAGGTCATCCTGACCTCCTCGCCGACAGGCGGCGCACCTTACGTCGTCCGCTGCCTGATGCCGGGCCAGGGCGAGCCGGCGACCAGCGGCGACTGTCAGCGCGATATAAGGGTCGGCGAGGATCTGACCGTGCTCTACCGATTCTCCAGCCTGCTTTTGCGCGACTGGCAACATATTGATGCCGCAGTTCAATCATTTGTCGGCAATCATCTCCGGGACGAGCGGTTGGATCCGGGCCAGGCGGCTAAAATGCCACCTGCGGAGTAAAGCTGCCGTTCATCATAAACCTCTTGGTAACGCTGTTCCCCTAGATTGACTCGCAACGGTCGTAACGGGGGTGCGTCCGGAAATATTACAATTCATGCAACGATGAGTGCGGCAGTGTCGAAAAGCATGTTCTCCACGTCCTTCCCCAAGGGTGGCGTCCCGGTTCCGGGGAAATTCCTCGGATTTGTTCTAACGATTGCGTTGGCATTTTCTGTCTGCGTCGAGCCCGCGAAGGCCGACCCGAAATATGCCGGCATCGTGGTGGACGCCAAAACTGGAAAAGTGCTCTATTCCGAAGATCCGGATGGGCTTCGCTATCCGGCGTCCTTGACGAAGATGATGACGCTGTACCTGACCTTCGAGGCGCTCGAAGCGGGCCGTCTGAAGCTCGATTCGCCCGTGCCGGTTTCGGCGCATGCGGCAGCTGAACCTCCGTCCAAGCTTGGCGTCCGTCCCGGCGGCTCGGTCACGGTCGACCAGGCGATCCGCGCTCTGGTCACCCGCTCGGCCAACGACATGGCAACGGCGCTGGGTGAATATCTGGGTGGATCGGAAGATCGCTTCGGCCAGATGATGACCAACAAGGCCCGCGCACTCGGCATGACGCGAACCACCTACCGCAATGCCAATGGCCTGCCGAACACCGCCCAGATGACCACGGCCCGCGATCAGGCCCGCCTCGGAATGGCGCTTCGCCAGCATTTCCCACAGTATTACGGCTATTTCTCCATCCGCAGCTTCACGTTCGGTCGCCAGGTCATCGGCAACCACAACCGGCTGGTCGGCACGGTCAAGGGCGTCGATGGCATCAAGACCGGGTATACCCGGGCTGCCGGCAGCAACCTGGCGACTTCGGCGCAGCTCGACGGCCGCTCGATTGTTGCGGTCGTCCTCGGCAGCAGCTCCAGCGCCGCGCGCGATGCCATGATGCGCAAGCTGGTGGCAGGCTATCTGCCGAAAGCTTCTCGTGTCGGCGACAGCCCGCTCGTCGCTGAAGCGCCGGCACCGCGCAATCTTGCTCCCATTCCTTCCGTCGCGGTTGCGGTTCAGCCCCGCGTCACGGCAAGCCAGTCCGACGCCCGCCAGTTGGCAGCACTCGAACTTCCGAGCTCGCCGCCCCTGCCCGGCACGCGCTACGAACAGCAGCCGGCTCCTGCCGCCTCGGCCTATACCGGCAACGGCACCCGCAACCTCGCGGCAGCCGAAGCGGTCGCCACGGCGATCACTCCTGCAGCGTCCGTACCGACTCCCGCCCCCGAATACATGCCCAAGCGCGGCGGTGCTGCCCTGAAGGCTGAGATCGAGCCGCAGGACGTCGACGAGGTCACCACAGCCTCGACGCGCGAGACGGCCAAGCCGCAGGCCCGTGGTGCCGCTGGCTGGGTTATTCAGATTGGCGTCTCTCCGAGCGAGAAGATGGCCCTCGATCTCCTGCAGTCTGCGCAGGATAAGGGCGGAAAGGTATTGCGTTCCGCCAAACCATTCGCCGTCGCCTTCAGCAGCAATGGCGGCCAGGTCTACCGTGCACGCTTTGGCGGCTTTGACGACCAGAAGGCGGCGACCGACGCCTGTGGCGTTCTCAAGAAGAAGGGAATGAACTGCTGGGCTTCCCTGCAGTAGGACAGGTCGTCCGTCTGTTCGGAGTGAAAACTCCGAAATGAATGGCCGCGCCTGGTGTGTTTGGGCGCGGCGAAATCCTCGACTGTATTGTGTAAACGGGGTTTCCAATGGCAATGAATGAAAATAGCCTGGAGGCAGGTCTATTGCCTTCGTCGCGTAGCAGGGCCAAGGGCGTCGCTCTTAACCCTTTGCATGAAGCGGCCATGCGGCTCGCAGGTCTCGGCCTGACGCGGTCGCGCGAAAAGACCAAGGATCTCGTGACGATGCTGCTCAGCCACGGCGCCCGCGCGTGGCGTCACACGCAGCCGGACGCCCAGATCCATTTGCATGTATCGAAACGCAACGGCCGCTTCCCGGTCCGTATGAGGCTCCGGTAGGTTTCAGAGAAGACCGAGTGCGGCGAGTTCGCGCCGCAACTCCTCCGGCATCTGGCCCATGCCGTCGCCAAGCGTGCCGAGGTCCTGCGGGACCTCTTCGGGCTTCAGATAACGCCAACCCTGGAAGGGCCGGCGCGGCTGCGGCACGGTCTCGATCACTTCCGGCCCGAGAAGCAGCTCGCAGCGCTGGATGCCGTCGCCACCCGTGAAGGTCTTGATGTCGAGCAGCTTCTGGCGCGCCATCACCTGCCCCTTGATCACCCAGTAGAGCGATCCCTCGCCAAGCAGTTCGTCTGCGCGTTTCGGCACCATGCGGGTGGTGTGGCTGCTGTGCGGCTCGAGCCCCGCCGCCATGGCAACGAGGGAGCGTTCCGAAACCCAGTCGCGCAGATCCTGGAGCGATTCAGCACCGACGCAGAGCTTGATGAGATGAAGAGCCATGTGCTGTCTTGAAGACCGCTCGGCCCCCGAGGTCAAGCCTTCGTAATCATGGCTGCGCGATGTCCACAGCGGACGCTCAGCATTCGACGACGTTGACGGCCAGTCCGCCCGTCGAGGTTTCCTTGTATTTCTCGCTCATGTCGTTGCCGGTCTGCCGCATGGTCTCGATGCAGGCATCGAGAGGCACGAAATGCGTTCCGTCGCCCTTGATCGCAAGAGAGGCGGCGGTCACTGCCTTGACGGCGCCGAGCGCATTGCGCTCGATGCACGGCACCTGCACCAGCCCGGCAATCGGATCGCAGGTCATACCCAGATGATGCTCCAGCGCGATCTCGGCGGCGTTTTCGATCTGCTCGGGCGAGCCGCCCATCACGGCAGCAAGGCCCGCCGCGGCCATGGCGGCGGCCGAACCCACTTCACCCTGGCATCCGACCTCGGCGCCGGAGATGGAGGCGTTGTGCTTGATGATCCCCCCGACGGCGGCAGCCGTCAGCAGGAAATTGTGCACGTCCTCGCGGCTGGCATCCTCGTGGAAGTGGAGATAATACCGGATCGTTGCCGGAATGACGCCCGCCGCGCCGTTGGTTGGGGCCGTGACGACACGCCCGCCGCCGGCGTTCTCCTCGTTTACCGCCATGGCATAGACGCTCAGCCAGTCGTTGGCGAGCAGCGGGTTGAGGCGGTTGCTGCGCCATTCCTCGTTCAGCTTGTCGTGGATTGCGCGCGCCCTGCGGCGCACCTTCAGCCCGCCGGGCATGATGC
This sequence comes from Hyphomicrobiales bacterium, assembly GCA_900469345.1. Lineage (GTDB taxonomy): Bacteria > Pseudomonadota > Alphaproteobacteria > Rhizobiales > Rhizobiaceae > Neorhizobium. The sequence goes on from UBWZ01000002.1 coordinate 44,820, forward strand.
CGTCGACCTTCAGACCGCGATCGATGCAACTGGTCATGGCTTCCCAGATCCGATCAAGCCCCTGGTCGAGCTCTGTCGGGTTGATCCGGGTTTCCTCGTTGGCGCGCTTCATCTGGGCAATCGTCAGGCCCGACCCGCGGGCCATCTCAAGCATTCCCTTGGCGGTCGAGAAAGGATAGGGCACCCGCGCGTCCGAAGAGGCCGCCTTGGTGCTGCGCATCGCCTCCAGCTCCGTATCCGTCACCACGAAGCCACCGCCGATGGAGTAGTAGATCCGCTTGAGGAGAAGACGTCCGTCGCGATCAAGCGCCGAAAAGCTCATGCCATTGGCGTGACCGGGTAGCGGTTGCTTCTTGTCGAAGATCAGGTCTGTCTTCGGCTGGAAGACATAGGCCGGATGGCCGGGAGGCGTCACCTGACCGGTCCGCTCGACGGCTTCGATGATCGCGTCCATGCGATCCGGGTCGACACTCTGTGGCTCCTCGCCCACCAGCCCGAGCACCACCGCCCTGCCCGAACCGTGGCCGATCCCGGTAAAGGCAAGCGACCCGTGCAGGCTGACTTTTAGGGCAGCGACCGTTGCACCTGCCGGACGCGGCCATTCCTTCGAGAGAATCAACTCCAGAAAGCGGTTGGCGGCCGACATCGGGCCCATCGTGTGGGAGCTCGACGGCCCGATGCCGATCTTGAAAACGTCGAAGACGGAAAGAAACATGGGGTCACGCTGCGCTGTTGAGAATTGCGAGCCTATGTGAAGCGGTGGACGAGGTCGACCGGTACCCCGACATCCTGTTTCATCCCCGCGACATGGCCCTCAGATAGAAAGGGTGGCTAGGCATTACCAGAGCGGATGGCTTGCCGGAAGGCCCGAAACCGATCATGAGGAAGGAATGCCGCCGGTTCAAGCGAGTCCATCACGCCTATGACGACAGCCGATTATATTGCTCTCGCACTTTTTGCGCTGCTCTGGAGCCTCTATTCCTGGCTGACGGCAGGCAGCGGCGGGAGATTTCTGCCGCGTCTCAGCCTCAACCGTGCGATGGCAGAACGGCGCCGGATGTGGATCTACAATTCGCTGCGGCGCGACCTCAAGATGATCGACACCCAGATCATGGCAGGGCTGCAGAACGGCACGGCCTTCTTCGCGTCCACCTCGATCTTTGCGATCGGCGGCTGTTTTGCACTTCTGGGGTCGACGGACAAGGTGGAGGCCATTTTCACCAACCTTCCCTACGTCACCTATGGCGGCCGCACCGCCTTCGAACTCAAGGTCGCCGGCCTGACCTTTCTGTTCGGCTATGCCTTTTTCAAGTTCGGCTGGTCGTATCGGCTCTTCAACTACTGCACCATCCTCTTTGGCGGCTTGCCGATGACCATGGATGCGGAAGCCGATCGTGCCGCTGCGGAACGCGCCGCCGACCAGGTGATCCGCATGAACACCATCGCCGCTGCCAACTTCAATGCAGGCCTGCGCGCCATCTTCCTGTCGATCGGCTATCTCGGCTGGTTCGCCGGGCCCTATATGTTTATCGCCACGACCTTGATCGTGATCGTCGTCCTTACCCGCAGGCAGTACTTCTCCGAGGCAAGGCTCGCGATCATGGACCGGGACCAGGAATAAAGCGAGACGACCGACTGTGACATCTGCCCAGACGCCTGATACTGCCGGGAAACTGCCCCGCATAGCACTGATCGACACGCTGCGCGGCGTCGCCCTCATCGCCATGGCGACCTACCATTTCACCTGGGATCTGGAGTTCTTCGGCTATCTGGATCCGGGCACGGCGACCCACGGTTTCTTCCGGATCTATGCCCGCTCGATCGCCAGCAGCTTCCTGTTCCTGGCCGGCGTCAGCTTGGTGCTCGCCCATGGACCAGTCATTCGCTGGCGCTCCTTCTGGAAGCGTTTCGCGACCGTGGCCGGCGCGGCCGCCGCAATCAGCATCGCGACGCTGATCGCCTTCCCCACGGAGTGGATCTATTTCGGCATCCTCCACAACATCGCCGTGTCCAGCCTGATCGGCCTCGCCTTCCTGCGCATGCCGGCCTTTGTGGCCGCCCTCGCCTCGATTGCGATCGTGGCCGCCATGGTCGTCGACAATAGCTGGATGCCCGGGCTACTCGACTCGTCGCTGTTCAACTCAAGAGCACTGAGCTGGATCGGGTTTGCCGAACTCCCGCCGCGGTCGAACGATTACGTGCCGCTGTTTCCCTGGATCGCCGCGCTCCTTGCCGGCATCGCATTGACGCGCCTCGCTCAACGAAGGGGATGGTTGAACCGGCTGGCTACGGTCCAGACCACGCAGAACCTGCTGTCGAAGGCCGGCCGCCACAGCCTGATCATCTATCTGCTGCACCAGCCGATCCTGATCGGCCTCGTCTATCTGTTTTCGCTGGTTCACCCCGCCCCGCCGCCCGACCCGCGCCAGGGCTACGTCGGGAGCTGCCAGGTCAGCTGTGAGAACAGCGGCGGCGAGCAGGCCATCTGCCAGCGCTTTTGCGGATGTACCGCCGACCGGCTTATCACCCAGCAGCTGATGACGCCATTGCAGCAGGGCAGCGTCCAGCCGCAGGACCAGCGGATCCAGGCAATCGCGGAAGAATGCTCGATCGGCTCGCAGCTGCCCTAAGGGCAGCCGTGCCGAAAGATCAGGTGCCGACGCCGATTTCTGCAAGCCGTGTCAGGCAGGCCTCCTCGGCGTGATTCAGCTCGGCCAGCGTCTCGTCGATATCCTTGCGCTTCTGGCGCAGTTCGTCTCGCTTTTCGTCGATCCGCTTCATCATCAGCTTCAACTGCCCGAGTTCGCCGGGCGGTTCCTTGTAGACATTGACGATTTCGCGAATTTCCGAGATGGTGAATCCGATGCGGCGACCGCGCAGGATTTCCTGCAGCAGGCGGCGATCCGCCGAACGGAACAACCGGGTGCGACCGCGACGCTCGGGATGGAGCAGACCCTCATCCTCGTAGAAGCGCAGGGTCCGTGTCGAGACCCCGAATTCGCGCGTCAGTTCCGTTATGCTATAATATCTGTTCACCAGCCATCCCTGTCGTCTAGCCGGCAAGAATAATTGACTTTTACGTAACAGTCAATTTTCCGCATGGCAGCGCTATCTGATCGCGAACCACCATGTCGCCAGGCCAAGAAATGAGAAGAACCCGGTGACGTCGGTTACCGTGGTCACGAACACGGTCGAGGCGACCGCCGGATCGGCACCGAACTTGTCGAGCAGCAATGGTATCATGATGCCGGCGATGGCGGCGGCGATCATGTTGATGAGCATGGCCGTGGCGATGATGCCGCCGATGTTGACGTCCTCGAACCAGAGGCCGGCAACGACGCCGATCAGGATCCCGAACAGCACCCCGTTCAGCAGACCGACGCCGCTTTCGCGCCGGATGATGCGCCATGCGTTATGGATGCTGAGGCTGCGTGTTGCGAGCGCCCTGACAGTCACGGTCATCGTCTGCGAGGCGGCGTTGCCGCCCATGCCGGCAACGATCGGCATCAGCACGGCCAGCGCGACGATCTGCTCGATGGTCGCATCGAACAGGCCGATCACCGATGCCGCCAGGAAGGCGGTCAGCAGGTTGACGAGCAGCCATGGCACGCGGGATCGCGAGGTGTCGAGCACGCTGTCCGAAAGCTCTTCGTCGCCCACGCCGCCGAGCCGCATGATGTCTTCTTCGGCCTCTTCCTGAATGACGTCGACAACGTCGTCGATGGTGAGCACCCCGACAAGCCTGCCGTTCTCGTCCACCACCGCAGCCGAGAGAAGGTCGTACTGTTCGAACAGCTGTGCGGCCTCTTCCTGATCCATGCTGGCGGGAACAGGATAGTTCGTCTCGCGCATGATGGTCTCGATCTTCACCTGCCGCTTGCTGCGCAGGACCTGGTCGAGGTCGAGCACGCCGAGCAGCTTGAAGGTTGGGTCGATCACGAAAATCTGGGTGAACCGCTCCGGAAGGTCTTCCGCCTCGCGCAGGTAGTCGATCGTCTGGCCGACCGACCAGAACGGCGGCGCGGCGACGAATTCCGTCTGCATGCGCCGTCCGGCCGAGCTCTCCGGATAGTCGAGCGCCCGCCGAAGCCGGACGCGTTCGGTGAACGGCAGTTGCGCGAGGATCTCCTCGCGGTCCTCCTGATTGAGATCCTCGAGAATGTAGACGGCATCGTCCGAATCGAGGTCGCCGATGGCCGCCGCAATCTGCGCATTCGGCATTTGGTCGACGATATCGAGGCGGATCGTTTCATCGACCTCCGTCAAAACCGTCAGGTCGAAGTCCTTGCCGAGCAACCGGACCAGCGCGTGACGCTGTTCGGTCTGAAGCGATTCGAGGAGATCACCGATTTCCGATTCGTGCAGGCTGGCAACGTGCTGTCGTAGGAAAAGCACGTCGCGATCGGCGATGGCGGCTCCCACACGCGTCAGAAACTCGCCGCGGATATCGCCATCCTCGGTATAGATATCGGTGTTCTCGTCTTCGGGTCTGGTGCGAAGGCGAAGGTCTTCACCGGTTTCGCTCATCAAGGCCTCGCTGATCGCTTCTAGATGACGGCATGGTAGCGAAAACCGACTTCCGCCAATCGGATAGCAGCCCGTAACGAAGACATTCACGCCGCTGTTGCGGTGCTAGAGCAATTGTCCCCGGCGGTCCAGTGTAGGGATTGCGCTCAGCTCTGCGGCGCGGAAATCAGGTGGCTGCTGTCCGGCAAAATGATAGAGGAAGAGCATGAACATTCTCCTCTACCCGCATCCGGGACTGTCCAGTCCCTGTCAGCCGGTCACGCACTTTGACGAAGACCTCCGACGCTTTGCCGCCGATCTTCTGGAAGCCATGCGTGCCGCGCCCGGCGTCGGCATCACGGCCGCCCATGTGGGCAGCTTCATCCGTCTCTTCATCCTCGAACTGCCCGAATGGAAACAGCCGCGATTTTACGTCAATCCTGTGGTGGTGCACGCGTCCGCAAACACCATCCGTCATGTCGAGGGCAGCGTTTCCATGCCGGGCGCCACGGAAGAGGTAGAGCGCCCGCGGCAGGTGCGCGTGTCCTTTCAGGACCTGCACGGCAATCCTCTCGAGGAAGAAGCAGATGGCTTCCATGCCGTCTGCATCCAGCACGAGGTCGACCAGCTAGACGGCATATTCTGGGTGCGGCGCCTCTCGAGGCTGAAACGAGACCGATTGTTGCGGCGTTGGGAGAAGGAGCAGCTGCGCGCCCACTCCCGCTGATGCCGTGTTGGCGCCCCGCCCTGCCGCTTTCTTGGTCGGCCACGGAACCGCAACCATACCACTTGGGTTCTAGGATCACCCCTCGGCGGGGTCGTCTGAATGTCTCGCGACCCGCAAGCCGACAATGACCATAGGAGAGCACCATGACGGCCAAGAAGGGCGCTGACGATATCTCTCGCGAGGAAGACTTTCGCGACTACGATACCCAGAACATCGACCAGGGTTGGCCCTATGCCGACCAGGCTGGCGAAGGATCCGATCCCGCCGAAAACGGCGCCTCCGGTGCACGCGGACGCGATAGCGGCTTTACGATCGATGAGGCCGAAGCGGATGGACAGGAACCCGACCAGAAGCTGAGTGACAAGCCCGGTACCGTCGGCCTCGAGGATTCGGATGATCTGGAAGAGCGGATCAACGACACCCTGGAAGAAATGGACACGGTCGAAATGGAGTTGATCGACATTCATGTCGATGGCGGACACGTGACGATTGAGGGCATGGTCGACGAAGCCGATACCTCCAGATTGATAACCCGCCGCATCCAGGCGATGGCGGGCGTCCGCAAGGTAACGAACCGTTTGACCCTTGCCGGCGTCGACAGCCGCGTGCCTGATGAGGACTAGGCGAGCTTCACGCTGATATCCGGCAGGGATTTCAGCGTGTTGCTGACCGTACAGATCTCCTCGGCCAGTGCCGCGATCTGACGCTTTTCACCCTCCACGAGATCGCCCTCAATGGCGATCTCGACGTTTATGCGCAGGATGCGGAACGGCTCCTCGGCGTTTTTTTCGCCGGTGACACGGACTGTCGCCGTCTCGAAGCGGTCGACCAGGCCGAGCCGGCTCGCAGCAATTCTTGTGCTGACGCCAAGACACCCCGCAAGCGACGAAAACAACAGGTCAAGCGGGTCGAACCCGGGCAGCGATGCCGAGGCTGACAGCTCAAGCGTGCCGCCGGTTTCGCTGACGATCCTCACATGGCCGAACCGCTCGATCGAAGCCCGGGCACCGATGGCACGCTGCTTGATGCGAAGTCCGGATGTCATCGCGACCCTTCGATACTCTCGTTCAGGCTTGACCCGAAGATCTCCCCGAAGGCTTCTCTCAGCCGCATGTCGACATCGTACATTTCCACCGGCAGGCCGAGATCGACGAGGCTGGTGACCCCGTAGGCGGAGATCCCGCAGGGAACGATGCCGGCAAAGTGGGAAAGGTCGGGTTCGACGTTGATCGACAGGCCATGAAAGCTCACCCATTTCCGCAGCCTGATCCCGAGCGCTGCGATCTTGTCTTCGGCCATGGATCCGTCCGGCAGCAGCGGCTTGTCCGGCCGCCTGACCCAGACGCCGACGCGGTCCTCGCGTCGTTCGCCCCGGACATTCATCATGTCGAGCGTGCGGATCACCAGTTGCTCGAGCGCCGCCACGAAGGCGCGCACATCCTGGCGGCGGCGTTTCAGGTCGAGCATTACATAGGCGACCCGCTGGCCCGGGCCGTGATAGGTATATTCGCCGCCTCGACCTGTCGAAAACACCGGAAAGCGGTCCGGCTCGATGAGGTCGGCGACATTGGCGCTGGTCCCGGCCGTATAGATCGGCGGGTGCTCGACCAGCCAGACGAGTTCGTCCGCCTTCCCGTCGGCGATTGCGGCGACTTCGCGCTCCATCTCGGCCACCGCATCCTCATAGGCGACGAGCCCGTCGGAGATTCGCCAGCGCACCGGCGGAGCGCCCGCCTGCGCAAGCATCGAGTGGTCGAGATCGGTACGTGTCAGCATGATGGTTCTTCTTGCAAAATTGCCGTCAGGCGGCAAGCGAGGCGTACGGTTTCGATCCCGAATATAAGGCGCGGCGGTTCATTTTGCACCGCGGTCAAAAATCTGTCACGGCGCCCTTGTGTACCCCAAATCCTTTTGCTACATGCTGCCCCGCCGGCGCAAGTCGGCATCTACCACGGATGCGGTCGTGGCGGAATTGGTAGACGCGCAGCGTTGAGGTCGCTGTGTCGCAAGACGTGGAAGTTCGAGTCTTCTCGACCGCACCAAATCAACCCGGCTTCGGCCGGGTTTTTTCTTGCCTGGACGGTTCCGGCCGTCTCGTGCCTTGAAGCGCTTTCGTCACTCTGCTCTAAAGCGGTCGTCTTTCGCAAAGCTGCAATCATGTCCCTGCCTGAACACGACAATCCGCTGAAGGGCATGGCCATCATGGCCGGCTGCATGATCGTCTTGCCGGTGATGGATGCGATCGCCAAGTACATGGCGACCTTCGAGGCCATGTCGCCCGCCCAGGTCACCTTCTATCGCTTCTTCTTCCAGTTCGTCTGCCTGCTGCCGCTGACGCTCGTCTTGGGTCGGCAGATGTTGCATGCCAGGCGTCCCTGGATGAACCTCCTGCGCGGCGCGATCCATGCGGCGGCCAGCCTGATGTTCTTTGCGGCGGTCAAATACATGCCGCTCGCCGACGTCTTCGCCATCTATTTCGTCGAACCCTTTATGCTGACCATGATGTCGGCGCTGTTCCTGGGCGACAAGGTCGGCTGGCGCCGCTGGCTGGCGATCGTGGTGGGCTTCGGCGGTGCGATGATCGTCATCCAGCCGAGCTATGCGATCTTCGGCTGGACGGCGCTCCTGCCCGTGGTCTGTGCCTTCCTCTATACCCTCTACCTTTTCCTCAACCGCGCCATTGGCAATGCCGATTCGCCGCTGCTCATGCAGGTCATGGCCGGGCTGGGCGGAACGGTTTTCATGGGCGGTGCGCTCGCCGCGGGGCACGGCTTCGCGCTGCCAGATTTCGTCCCCTCCCTGCCCGCTTCGACGACGGGCCTCATGCTCCTCGTCATCCTTGGCTCGATCTCGGGCTACATGCATCTTCTCGTCGTGCGCGCCTTCCGCATGGCGCCGCTGTCGCTTCTCGCACCCTTCCAGTATTTTGAGATCATTTCCGCCACGGTGCTGGGCTATGCCCTGTTCGGCGACTTCCCGACGGCGTCCAAATGGCTGGGTATCGCCATCATCGTTGCCTCCGGCCTCTTCATCATCTGGCGGGAGCGTGTCAGAGCGGGGCGCCAGCCGACCTGACTTGGGACAACGCGCGTATTCGTTAACCGACCCCCATTGTCTTATCATCAACACCTGAACCATAAGCTCCCTATCCAGTTTCATGACGAAACGGATAGCGAAGATGAGCGAACACCACTTCCCTTTTCCGGCATGCGTGACCGCCGGCAAAGGCCGCATCGAAGCCCATGATCTGGCTCTCCTTCGCAAGCACACGTTCGCGTCGGGTATCGCATCGCGCGAGGACGCTCACACACTGGTCGCGCTCCACCGCCGCTGCCCGCACCATTGTCCCGAATGGGAGGATTTCTTCACCGAGTCGTTGGCAGCCTATGTCGTGTTTCATGAAGAGCCGTTCGGCGCCGTGGACGAGTGCAAGGCGTCCTGGCTGATCAGCCTTTGCGCCGAAAACGGCGCCATCGTCAGCGCCCTGGAACTCTCCGCCATCCTGCACGTCATGGACCTGTCGGCCCGCACCTGCGACAGTCTGCGGGCGTTGGTCCTGGATCAGGTCCGCTGGTCGCTTTTGCCGGACTCCCGCTGCGCCCACGCGGATGGCCGGCCGGCGGCCCCGGCCGTGACCGCCTACGATCTCGACTTGATCTGGCGGGTGCTCGCCTCGGGCGTGGACGAAGGCCACCTGACCCTGTCGCCGCCCGAGGCGCTGGTGCTCAACGAAATTGACCGCCTGACCGACCCTGGGCAAAACCACCCGCTCTGGAACCAGATGCTGGCGCAGATCGTCACGCTGCAGCGCCCCGGTGACGAACTGCGCGCGATCCGCAACGCGATGGCCGCGGACAGCCTTTCGGCCAGCGATTTCGCGGCCTGACCTTAGAGATGCCGGTCGGCCAATTTGCGGACCGGATCTTGACATTGGCGCTGCCAAAAGCTGCAACACAGCATGGACAATCACCCTCTCCTGACCGACGGCTATTTCAGCATTCCTCCCGGCAAGATCGCCACCATAGTGACGAGCCTGCAGATGATGGCGCCCCCGCCAGCCAAAGCCAAAGACAGCGGGCAAGCCGGCACCGACCTCACGGTCGCGCGCTGGCTCTCTCCCGACCTTGTTGAATACAGAAAGCTCTTCCGGGCCGTCGGCAAGGACTGGCTTTGGGTTTCTCGCCTGACAATGACGGATGGCGAGCTCTCGGCAATCATCCACCACCCCCGAGTCGCGGTGTATGTGCTTCGCCAGGGAGACAACACGCTCGGTCTTCTCGAACTCGACTTTCGCCGGGAGGGAGAATGCGAGCTTGCCTTTTTCGGCCTTGTGCCGGACGCGATCGGCAAGGGTGCGGGGCGGATGCTGATGAACCATGCGGTCGAGACGGCATGGGCTGCGCCGATCAGGCGTTTCTGGGTCCATACCTGCCATCTGGATTCACCCCAGGCGCTGGCCTTCTACCAGCGCTCCGGCTTCCAACCCTACGCGACGCTCGTCGAGGTCCTCGACGACCCGCGGCAAACCGGAGTCCTTCCGCGGGATGCCGCACCGCATGTCCCGGTCATCGAAGCCTAGCGTCTTGCCGTTGTCATCTCCGTGACGCGGATTAGGCGCGTTCTGGCTTGAGCCCCGGCGTCCCTCCGTGCGAATGTCCCCCAGAATCGAAATACATCAGGGAGAAATGCCATGGATGTCCGCGCTGCCGTTGCTGTACAGGCTGGAAAGCCCCTGGAGGTCATGACCGTCCAGCTCGAAGGCCCGCGTGCCGGCGAGGTTCTGGTCGAGATCAAGGCGACCGGGATCTGCCACACCGATGACTTCACCCTGTCGGGCGCCGATCCGGAAGGCCTGTTCCCGGCGATCCTCGGCCACGAAGGCGCCGGCATCGTCGTCGACGTCGGCCCGGGCGTCACCTCCGTGAAAAAGGGTGACCATGTCATTCCGCTCTACACGCCGGAATGCCGCGAGTGCTACTCCTGCCTGTCGCGCAAGACCAACCTCTGCACCGCGATCCGTTCAACCCAGGGACAGGGCCTGATGCCGGACGGCACAAGCCGGTTCTCGATCGGCAAGGACAAGATCCACCACTATATGGGCTGCTCGACCTTCGCGAACTATACGGTTCTGCCGGAGATCGCCCTTGCCAAGATCAACCCGGACGCCCCCTTCGACAAGGTCTGCTATATTGGCTGCGGCGTGACGACAGGCATCGGCGCCGTCATCAACACGGCCAAGGTCGAGATCGGTTCGACGGCCATCGTCTTCGGCCTCGGGGGCATCGGCCTCAACGTGATCCAGGGTCTGCGGCTGGCCGGCGCAGACATGATCATCGGCGTCGACCTCAACAACGACAAGAAGGCCTGGGGCGAGCGCTTCGGCATGACCCACTTCGTCAACCCGAAGGAGGTTGGCGATGACATCGTGCCCTACCTCGTCAACATGACGAAGCGCGGCGCGGACCACATCGGCGGTGCCGACTACACGTTCGATTGCACGGGCAACACGAAGGTCATGCGCCAGGCGCTCGAGGCATCGCACCGCGGCTGGGGCAAATCCGTCGTCATCGGCGTTGCCGGCTCGGGCCAGGAAATTTCCACCCGTCCCTTCCAGCTCGTCACCGGCCGGTCCTGGATGGGCACGGCGTTCGGCGGCGCCCGCGGCCGCACGGACGTCCCCAAGATTGTCGACTGGTACATGGAGGGCAAGATCGAGATCGATCCGATGATCACCCACACCATGCCGCTGGAGGACATCAACAAGGGCTTCGAACTGATGCATGGCGGAGAATCGATTCGTAGCGTAGTGCTTTATTAGGCGTCGTGCGGCGGGTAACCGCACGGCGTCTCGCTGCGACATGCAGTTTTGCAATTCCAACAGCAACGAAAAGGAGGAGCAGGCATGTATAAGTTTGAAGTCTACAAGGACAAGGCTGGAGAGTTCCGGTTCCGGTTCAAGGCATCGAACGGCCAGACGATGTTTTCGTCCGAGGGCTACTCGTCGAAGTCGTCGGCCATGGCGGCCGTCGAATCGATCCAGAAAAATGCCCCGGCTGCTCAGGTTGACGACCAGACGACGGCCCTGGCCTGACCGTATCACGCGCAGCTCGCCCGCGGGCTGCGCGTCTTTTTCCATGCATGACCGTGCGGGACACGGGGGTCGAGTAATTCTCTATGATCTATGTCGACGCCGATGCCTGCCCGGTAAAGCCGGAAATCCTCAAGGTGGCCGAGCGCCACGGCATCGAGGTCACCCTTGTTGCCAATTCGGGTCTGCGCCCATCCCGCGACCCGATGGTGAAGAACGTCATCGTATCGGCCGGTTTCGACGCCGCCGACAACTGGATTGCCGAGCGCGCCGGCGTAGGAGACATCGTCATCACTGCCGACGTCCCGCTCGCCGTCCGCTGCGTGGCGGCCGGCGCCCAGGTCACGGGGCCGACGGGGCGGATCTTCGACCAGACAAATATCGGCATGGCCTCCGCCATGCGCGATCTCGGCCAGCACCTGCGCGAAACTGGTGAGAGCAAGGGCTACAACGCCGCCTTCTCGCCGCGCGACCGCTCGAAATTCCTTGAAACACTGGACAGGCTGTGCCGGCGCGTGAAGTCGGGCACCTGAATGGGGAAACACATGGCGAGCCCCCTGGCGAAACTGAGATACAACCGCCACGGCCCGTTCGTGGTGGCGATCGTGCTGGGCGTCGTCGCCTTTCCCGCCTTCCTCATGATGATCCCCGACCTCGCGCCGGGCATCGCGGTCGTCGTCTTCTTCCTCGCCTACCTGATCCTGATCGGCTTCCGAATCCCTCACCTCGATGGCGACCGGTTCCGTCAGACAGGCCAGGATGACGACGAACCGGCGCCGGTCATTCTCGGCGTTACGCTGCTGACGGTCGCATCCTCCGTCATCCTGCTGTTCAACGCGGTAAACGCCAAGGGCGACGCTTCGCTGGTCGAGATCGCGCTCGCCTTCTCCTCCGTCGTGCTGGGATGGTTCACCATCCACACCATGTTCGCGCTCCACTACGCGCACCTCTACTGGCGACCGCAGGCCCAGCGGCTGGCCGAGGAAGACCAGCGCGGCGGGCTGGATTTTCCCCAGACCGACGAACCGGGTGCCTATGATTTCCTGTATTTCGCCTTCGTGATCGGCATGACGGCGCAGACCTCGGACGTGCAGATCACCAGCACCGACATGCGCCGCATCAATCTGATGCATGCGATCGTGTCGTTCTTCTTCAACACGGTTCTGGTGGCAGCCTCGGTCAATGCTGCCGTGGCGCTCGGCGGCTAGCCGCACTGCCGACTGAAGATCATTCCCACAAGGCCGTGGCCAGCGTCGGGTGCCTTGAACCGTCAAGCTTGAATTCCGACGCGACCCGATCCGCGATCTTGGCGGCCAGCGCTTCGTCGCCGCCCTCTTTTCCGAATTGATAGATGGCGGCGACGAAGCTGCCTTCTGCGATCGGCTCTCCATCGCCCACGCTTACCGCCTGAACCGTGACCCTGGCTTCCTGGCGGCTGCCGATCAGAAGCGGCACCTTCGATGCGTGGTCGATGCGGATGACGATGATGGTACGCGGCAGAAGGATCGGCCGCAGGGTCGAGCGGATCGCCCGGTCGACCAGCAGGTCGGTGGCCGTCACCAGAGACGGCGAAATGTCCGGTCGGGCTGTGACGAAGGCCCCGCGGACATCGTAGATTGGCTTGCCCACAGAATCGGACTTCACAGGCATGCGAAAGCCGGTGGCCGATATGCTGGCGGCAAGGAGCAGGGTGATGCGCAGGACACGAAGGGACATAAAGGAACTCGATACAACGACGTTCCTGATGCTCCACCAACACGGTTAGGGAAGGATTAAGCGGCCGGCCGAAGGGCTGTAAAAACCGCAGCTGCAGCCTGCAATTCCTGCAGGCGGAGCGACCGCCGGTGTTCGGCCTCGGCGTCCGAGACCCAGTGCTCGTTCGTCCAATCCTCGTCCACATGCGCAAGCCGCCAGGCCTCTTCGGCGCTGAGGCGTCCTTCGGCGAACGCCATCGCAAGCAAGGCCGAGCCGGTCAATGTGGTAAACGTATGAAGGGCTGCAAGAGCGATCGGGCTGTCGTGCTGCCTCAGGCGTGCGGCGACCGCCGCCACCGCTTCGCGCGGCTGCTCCTTGGGCATCACGCCCTCGATCAGCACGAAGCGGGCACCAAGGTCCTGGGCCGCCCAATCGAGGACGGGATCCCACTGGTCCCGCTGCCGCTCGACCAGTCTGTCCGGCCCCTCGGCCCTGTAGCAGAGAAGATCGCCCGCCGAAAACCGCAGGATGTCCTCGAACACCGGCTGCGGATCCTGAGCGACGCCATCGATTGCAGTGTTGACGAGCCGGGTCACCGGCATGCTGCGCGGATCGATGACCTCGACCTGGCTTGCCCACTCGTCACGCATGAGTTCGGCCAGTTCTGCGGTCGGCGCGGCCAGCTGGTTCTTGGCGGGGGTCTTGACCGGCCTGCCGTCCAGAAGAACCGCGAAAGCGCCTTCAGCCTCGTTGACCGAAACCTCGGTGTAAAAACGCTTCGGCAGCGGCTTGTGCATCTGTATCTGTGCCCGCCGCGTCGGATCGGGATGGCTCAGCGCTTCGGAAGGATCGGGAAAAATATCACGCATGGAATAACCTCAGCCGATATGGGCCATGAGCTCGCTCGGGTGGTGGACGATCGCATCGGCGCCGGCCTGGTTCAGCGCGTCCACCGAGGCATAACCCCAGGACACGCCGATCGCGGTTGCGCCGGCCGACTTCGCCATCTGCATATCGTAAATGGCGTCGCCGATGACAAGGGTATCGGAGGCCGCCATGCCGGTCTCGTCGCAGCACTCGGTCACCATCGCCGGGTGTGGTTTCGACGGGCAGTCGTCGGCCGTGCGCGAGACGACGAAGTGGCGACCGAAAGCATGCGTCTGAAGCACGGTATTCAGGCCGCGACGGGACTTACCGGTCACTGCGCCGATCAACAGGTCGTCCCGCGGGCCGATCGTGTCCATCAGCGCATCGATTCCGTCGAACAGCGGGTCGTGGTAATCGAGTTCGGTCCGGACCGTCGCAAACAACGACTTGTAATAAGCCATCATCTCGACTGCCTCACCATCGGCATGTGGCTTGCCCTGCATCCGCGCGATGGCGATGTCGAGCGTCAGCCCGATGATCGCCTTGGTGTCCTCGAAGGCCGGTTCTGGTTTGCCATACTCGAGGAAGGTGCGACGCATGGTCTCATGGATCAGGCTGCCGCTGTCGACCAGCGTGCCGTCGCAATCAAACAGGACCAGTTTCATCAGTCGTCGTCCCGCCCGCCGTTTTCCATCGAGAAGCCGAGCAGGTTCCAGCTCTGCACCATGTGCGGCGGAAGCGGCGCGGTGATCCGCAGGCGACCACCGTTCGGATGCGGAATGTCGATATGCCGGGCATGCAGATGCAGCTTCTTCTGGATGCCGCCCGGAAATGGCCAGTTGTGGTCGTCATCATAATACTTCGGATCGCCGATGATCGGGTGGCCGATGTGCAGGGCATGAACGCGCAACTGGTGGGTACGGCCGGTATAGGGCTCCATCTCGAGCCAGGCCAGCGTCTGCGCTGCCGTCTCGAGCAGGCGGTAATAGGAAACCGCGTGGTCGGCGCCCTCCTCGCCATGCTTGGCGATCCGCATGCGATCGCCATCCGGGGTCTGTTCCTTGATCAGCCACGTGGAGATCTTGTCTTCATGCTTGCGCGGCGTGCCCTTGACCAGCGCCCAGTACGTCTTCTTCGTGTCGCGCTCGCGAAACGCCGCCGTCAGCTTCTGGGCCGCCCCGCGGGTGCGGGCAATCACCAGTACGCCGGTCGTGTCGCGGTCGAGCCGGTGGACGAGCCGCGGCTTTTCGCCCTTGGGGCTGATCCAGCTGTCGAGCATCTGGTCGATGTGACGGGTCACGCCAGAGCCGCCCTGCACGGCAAGGCCGGCCGGCTTGTTCAGCACGATCACCTTCTCGTCCTCGTGCAGCACCATGCGCTGCAGCAGTTCGTAGTCGCTCGAATGCTTGAGCTCCTTGCCGGCGATCGGTCCGACCTTCTTGTCGACGTCGAGCGGCGGAATGCGGATCGTCTGGCCAGGCTGTATCCGGGCATCGGACTTTACCCGGCCACCATCGACGCGCACCTGCCCCGAGCGCAACAGTTTCTGCAGCGGACCGAAGCCGAGGCCCGGGTAATGGATCTTGAACCAGCGGTCGAGGCGCATGCCTGCTTCGTCCGGCTCGACGAGGATATGCTCGATGCCTGCCATCAAAGCTCTTTCTTATTGTTCTTAAGGTCAGCCCTGCCTTTAGAACATCGCGCGCCCAAGCGCCAGTCCGGCAAAGATGGCAAGGAAGGATAGGCAGAGCGTGCCGGCAAGATAGGCGACCGTCGCGCCGCTCGCACCCCGCTCGATCAGCACCATGGTATCGAGCGAGAATGACGAGAAGGTCGTAAATCCTCCGAGGATCCCGGTCACCAGAAACACCCGCAGTTCCGTCGAGGCGTTGAACCGGCGCGCGATCACTTCGGTCAGGAGGCCGATCGCAAAAGAACCGACGACGTTGACGGTGAGCGTTCCCCACGGAAAGGCGGGACCGAACAGGCGCGTGGTGGAGACCCCGACAAGATAACGCAGGACGGATCCGAAAGCGCCGCCGAGAGCGACGAGGAGAATGTTGAGCATAGGCAAGTCCGTGCAAAAAATGGTCAGCTTCGCTAAATTTCGATCCATTACCTTAAGTAGCGTCGAACCGCCCTGGCTTTACAGTCCCTCGATTGATGAGGAGTGAGCTCCGATGACGCAGGTAGTGACAGTATCCGCAGACATGGCCGCGTTGAACATCGAAACGCTCCGTATCCCGCGCCGGGTCTCGGTGAAGGATAGAGTGGCCGACGTCAAGGCCGATGCCGAGCGCAATGCTCTGCGCGCCGAAAACGCCGTGGATCCGGAGCCTGTCGAAACCATGACGCCGGCTCCGCCTGTCGCCCTCGATTTTTTCGACGCGGGTTATCAGCCAAGGCAGCATTCGAGCGTTCAGGAAGCCGAGGCAGCCTACCGCTCGACCGAGGATTGAGGACGGCCGCGCCATGTTCGGCCCGCTGCGGGCTGGAACCGGAAAGCATCGCTTCCGTTTGGACGACAGTCACGGCCGATGCAGCCGAGGGAGATGCCTGATGACCGACCCCGCTAACGGGATCTACGATTTCAAACAGATGAATGTGATCCGCGATGCCCACCGCAGCTGGTGCGCCGCGCAGTCGATCGATGCCGACAGCCCTGTCGGGCGGGATGTCGCGAGCCTGATGCTGGAGGCCTACAAGGCGGGCAAGACGACGCAGGAGGAACTCATGGAGGCCTGCGATGCCTATGCCGAGCAGCGCCAGGCGGCTGTCCGTCTCGGCTCGCCTGCCATCGACAGCCAAAACTGAGAGAACGAAGACGTCCTGCTGCTTAGAGTTTGGATTTAGGGCTTGGCGGAAGACCCTGCAGCCTGCACCGGCAGCACGACTTCGACTTGCCCGGCTTTCTCGAAAGACAGGGTCAGATTGACCCGGTCGCCGGCGCGAAACGGTGCCTTGATCCGCATGAACATCAGATGCAGCCCCCCGGGAGCCAGTATCACGCTACCACCGGCCGGGATGACGACCCCCTTGTCGATCCGGCGCATCTTCATGATCTGCCCCTGCATCACCATCTCGTGAACCTCGACCGCACCCGCGACGGCGGACGATGCCGAAAGCAGCCGGTCGTCGACGTCGCCGGTGTTCGTGATTGTTAGATATCCGCCTCCGACCGGCTGACCGGGCAGCATGGCTTTTGTAAAAGCCTTGCTGATCTCGATCGTGCCAGCACGAATGACGTCGCCCGCACCCGCCGCCGGCCTGCCGGCGGCTGGCGAACCGGACATCGCCCGCCCCTCGCCCATCACCATCGGCTTGTCGCTGACCTGCAGAATTCGCACCGTCTGAGCCTCGGCGGCGACAGTTGCGGCCGCCATGAAGAGCGCCGCTGAGACGAGCGTGTGGATGGTCTTCATAGATGGTACTCCTTGCGGCGCATCGTGTGCCTGACTGGCAGCTACTGCCTAAAGAAATGCGCAGCGCTTGCAAAGATGGCGACAAACCTTGCGTCGATATTTTGCCCTGCGACACCCGCGGAAGGCCAGAGCGACCAGACCCGGTCAGCGCAGCGCGGGTCGAGCACCGCCCAGATCATCGCCTGCGACAAAATCTGTGTCCGGCGCGACAGCAGGGCTTGCCAAATCGGGTGCCTCGCCGATAATGGCGTTACACCCGATGGGAGAAGCCGCTTCGATGCGGTGCCGAAGGAGCAACCGCCCCGGAAACTCTCAGGCAAAAGGACCACCGGGTGACTGACAGGACTCTGGAGAGAAGCTCACGCACGAGCTCGCCGAAGGGATAACAATCTCAGGCGCATGGACAGAGGGGGCTCGAACACTGGCACTTTGCTGTGCCTGAATCTGAGCCGGCGGAATCCGCCAAACCTGGAGGTGTCCCTTTTGGGTGACCACACCGAAGACCAATCCGTTCTGAAGCAGACGCCGCTCCACGCCTTGCACCTGTCGCTGGGGGCCAAAATGGTCCCGTTCGCAGGCTATGACATGCCGGTCCAGTATCCCGCCGGCGTCATGAAGGAGCATCTCCATACTCGCGCAGCCGCGGGACTGTTCGACGTCTCCCACATGGGTCAGGTTCTGGTCAGGGCGAAGTCCGGATCCGTCGAAGACGCTGCGCTGGCTTTGGAAAAGCTGGTTCCCGTCGATATCCTCGGCCTTCGCGAAGGACGCCAGCGCTACGGCTTCTTCACGGCCGACAATGGCGGCATCCTCGACGACCTGATGATCGCCAACCGCGGAGATCATCTTCTGGTGGTCGTCAACGCTTCCTGCAAGGATGCAGACCTTGCCCACATGCAGGAAAACCTGCCGGGTTGCGACGTCTCCCTCCTCGACGACCGTGCCCTGCTGGCGCTGCAGGGACCGAGGGCCGAAGGCGTTCTGGCCGAACTCTGGGCCGATGTCGCCGCAATGAAATTCATGGATGTCCGGGAAGTGCCGCTGCTTGGCGTCGCCTGCATCATCTCCCGCTCGGGCTATTCCGGCGAAGACGGCTTCGAGATTTCATTTCCGGCAAGCCATGCCGAGGCGCTTGCCAAGGCTCTGCTCTCCCATCCGGATTGTGAACCGATCGGACTGGGGGCGCGCGATTCGCTTCGGCTCGAGGCCGGGCTGTGCCTCTATGGAAACGATATCGACACCACCACCTCGCCGATCGAGGCCGCGCTTGACTGGGCAATCCAGAAGGTCCGGCGTCCGGGCGGCGAACGGGCCGGTGGCTATCCCGGTGCCGCTCGCATTGAAGAGGACCTGCAGAGCGGTCCGGTGCGCCGACGGGTTGGCCTGAAGCCGGAAGGCAAGGCCCCGGTGCGGGCCCATGCCGGCCTGTTTGCCGAGGATTCCTCGGCGTCACCGATCGGTGAAGTCACCTCCGGCACGTTCGGCCCGACCGCCGAAGGCCCGGTCGCCATGGGCTATGTCCCGTCGGCGATGGCCAAGGCCGGAACCCGCGTCTTTGCGGAAGTGCGCGGCAAGTATCTGCCGATGACCGTCACTGCCCTTCCCTTCATCACACCCACCTACAAACGCTAGAAAAAGCTCCGGAGAGAACAATGCTGAAATTTACCGCCGAACACGAATGGCTGAAGCTCGAAGGCGACGTCGCCACCGTTGGCATCACCCAGCACGCGGCCGATCAACTCGGCGACCTGGTCTTCGTTGAACTGCCGGAAATCGGCGCCGAACTGACCAAGGACGGCAACGGCGCGACGGTCGAAAGCGTCAAGGCAGCCTCGGATGTCTATTGTCCGCTCGACGGCGAAGTCACCGAAGTCAATCAGGCGATCGTCGACGATCCCTCGCTCGTCAACTCGGATCCGCAAGGCGGCGCCTGGTTCTTCAAGCTCAAGCTCAAGAACGCAGCCGACGCCGACGCCTTGATGGACGAGGCCGCCTACAAGGAGCTGATTGCCTGATGACCGACAGCACCGACTTCCACTTCACCGACTACAATCCCTACGATTTCGCCAATCGACGCCATATCGGGCCCTCGCCGGCCGAGATGACTGAGATGCTGAAGGTCATCGGATACAAGTCGCTCGACGCGCTGATCGATGCCACCGTCCCGGGGTCGATCCGCCAGGAGACCCCTCTCGCCTGGGGTGCCGCGCTGACCGAACGCGAGGCGCTCGACAAGCTGCGCGAGACCGCCAACAAGAACCAGGTGCTGGTCTCGTTGATCGGCCAGGGCTACTACGGCACGGTCACGCCGCCGGTGATCCAGCGCAACATTCTGGAAAATCCCGCCTGGTACACGGCCTACACGCCCTACCAGCCGGAGATCAGCCAGGGCCGCCTCGAAGCGCTCCTGAATTTCCAGACCATGATCTGTGACCTCACCGGGCTCGACGTGGCGAACGCCTCGCTGCTCGACGAGGCGACCGCGGCCGCCGAAGCCATGGCGCTCTGCCAGCGGCAGGCGAAATCCAAGGCCACCGCCTTCTTCGTCGACAAGGAGTGCCACCCGCAGACGATTGCACTGATAGAGACCCGCGCCGCCCCGCTCGGCTGGACGGTAATCGTCGGTGATCCGATGACGGATCTCGATCCGGTCGACGTTTTCGGCGCGATATTCCAGTGTCCCGGCACGCATGGCCACGTCCGCGACTTTACCGGCATCGTTTCGCGACTGCACCAGACTGGAGCCGTCGCGGCGGTCGCCGCCGACCTCCTGGCGCTGACGCTCCTCAAATCGCCGGGCGAAATGGGCGCCGACATCGCAATCGGCTCCTCCCAGCGGTTCGGTGTTCCGGTCGGCTACGGCGGTCCGCACGCCGCCTTCATGGCGGTCAAGGACGCGCACAAGCGCGCCATGCCCGGCCGTCTCGTCGGCGTCTCCGTCGATGCGCGCGGCAACCGCGCCTACCGCCTGTCGCTGCAGACCCGCGAACAGCACATCAGGCGTGAAAAGGCGACCTCGAACATCTGCACCGCGCAGGTGCTTCTGGCTGTCATGGCCTCCATGTACGGCGTCTTCCACGGGCCTGAAGGCCTGAAGGCCATTGCCCAGGCGGTCCATAAGAAGGCCGTGCTGATGGCAAAAGGTCTCGAAAAGCTCGGCTACAGCATCGAACCGCATGGCTTCTTCGACACCATCACGGTCGAGGTCGGCCACATGCAGGGTCTCATCCTGCGGGCAGCCGTGGCTGAAGGCGTCAACCTGCGCAAGGTCGGCGAAACGGCCATCGGCATGTCGCTCGATGAGCGCACCCGGCCGGCCACGCTTGAAGCGGTCTGGCGCGCCTTCGGCGGCAACTTCAAGGTTTCGGATTTCGACATCGACTATCGCTTGCCGCACGCTCTGCTGCGCAAGTCCGATTACATGACACATCCAATCTTCCACATGAACCGCGCCGAAAGCGAGATGACCCGCTATATCCGCCGGCTCTCCGACCGCGATCTCGCGCTCGACCGGTCGATGATCCCGCTCGGTTCCTGCACGATGAAGCTGAACGCCACGGCTGAAATGCTGCCGATCACCTGGCCGGAATTCTCCGACATCCACCCCTTCGTGCCCCAGGACCAGGCGCTGGGCTACAAGGAGATGATCGACGACCTTTCGGCAAAACTCTGCCTCATCACCGGCTATGATGCCTTCTCCATGCAGCCGAATTCGGGCGCGCAGGGAGAGTATGCGGGCCTCCTGACCATCCGCAACTATCACATCGCCAGCGGCGACACGCACCGCGACATCTGCCTCATCCCCACCTCGGCGCACGGCACCAACCCGGCCTCCGCCCAGATGGCCGGCATGAAGGTCGTGGTGGTGAAGGTACGCGAAAACGGCGATATCGATCTCGACGATTTCCGTGCCAAGGCCGAGCAGCACGCAGCTAACCTCTCCTGCTGCATGATCACCTACCCATCGACGCACGGCGTGTTCGAGGAGACGGTCCGGGAAATCTGCGACATCACCCACAGCCATGGCGGCCAGGTCTATCTCGACGGCGCCAACATGAACGCCATGGTCGGCCTGTCGCGCCCGGGCGACATCGGCTCGGACGTGTCCCACCTCAACCTGCACAAGACGTTCTGCATCCCGCATGGCGGCGGTGGACCCGGCATGGGACCGATCGGCGTCAAGGCGCATCTCGCCGCACACCTGCCCGGTCATCCGGAGCGGGACGGTCGCGAAGGGGCGGTTTCGGCTGCCCCGTTCGGCTCGCCCTCGATCCTGCCGATTTCCTGGTCCTACTGCCTGATGATGGGCGGCGAAGGTCTGACCCAGGCGACCAAGGTGGCCATCCTCAACGCCAACTACATCGCCAGCCGACTGAAGGGCGCGTATGACGTGCTTTATAAGTCGGAGGCCGGCCGCGTTGCGCATGAATGCATCATCGACACCCGTCCGCTCAATGCGTCGGCAGGCGTCAGCGTCGATGACGTCGCCAAGCGCCTGATCGACTGCGGCTTCCATGCCCCGACCATGAGCTGGCCGGTGGCCGGTACGCTGATGATCGAACCGACGGAATCGGAAACCAAGGCCGAGATCGACCGCTTCTGCGATGCCATGCTGACTATCCGCGAGGAGGCCCGCGCCATCGAGGAAGGCCGCATGGACAAGCTGAACAACCCGCTGAAGAACGCGCCGCATACCGTGGAAGATCTGGTCGGCGAATGGGATCGGCCCTACAGCCGCGAGCAGGCCTGCTTCCCGCCGGGCTCGTTCCGGGTCGACAAATACTGGTCGCCGGTCAACCGCATCGACAACGTCTACGGCGACCGTAACCTCATCTGCACCTGCCCGCCGATGAGCGACTACGCGGAAGCCGCGGAGTAGACATGAAAAAAGGGCGGCGCTGCAAGGCGCCGCCCTTTTTATTTGGGAAGACGGACGGGCGGCTACAGGAAGAAATCGCTCGAATACATCTTGGTGAAGTCGGCGATCTTGATCTGGAAGTCGGCGCGGCCGTCACCGTTGACGTCACCCGCCAGGATGCCGTTCGACGCGAAACGCAATTCGCCCGCCTCGCCACTGAAACCCTTAGAGCCGATGAAGTCGAACGCCTGGTTGCCGCCGTGCGTGGTATCGGCGTCGATCGACCGCAGGTCGATGAAGTCGTCATCCGCGCGGCTGAAATCGAAAATCACGTCGCGCGACGTGTTGGCGGTGGAATCGCTCAGTGCAGTAAAGACGAAGGTATCCGCACCCGACCCGCCATAGAGGTGGTCGTTGCCCGCGCCGCCGTAAAGCTTGTCCCTGCCGCTGCCGCCGTAAAGATCGTCATTGCCGGCCGCGCCGTAGATCACGTCGTTGCCGCCGTCACCCCACAGCTTGTTGGCAAGCGCCGAGCCGTAGATCTTGTCGGCAACACCGGTTCCCGCTGCGTTTTCGATGCTGACGAGAGTTTCCTGGTAGTTCGTGCCGCGCGTCTGGGCATAGCCCTTGGCAAGGTCGATGATCACGCCGCTGCCCGAAAGGTCCTGGTCGTCGTCCTGGGACTCGTAGCTGATCGTGTCGCTGCCGGCGCCGCCGTTGAAATAGTTGTTGAAGCCGACCGAGAAAAACACGTCCTTGCCGGCGTCGCCGTAGTAGTCGCTGTGATAGGTCGCAACGTCGAATGTATCGTCACCGTCGCCGCCATAGACCGCGTCGTAGTGTGCGGACGTGTTGAAACCGATGGCGCGGTAGCTGTCATTGCCGGTCCCGAGATCGATCAGGTTGCCGCCTTCGAAGTCGTTCTTGACATAGTCGTTGTTCGCCCCGGCATAGACGGTGTTGAAGCCGCCATAGGTTCCAGTGACGTTCAGGTAGATCTTGTCGTTGCCGCCATAGGTATAGACCGTGAGGTCGGAATCGATTTCGTCCTGGTAGACGATGTTGGAAAAGTCATTGCCTTTATAGGTCGTCATGCGTTCCTCCGGAGCCTCCCTGCCACCTGCTGCGCGAAGCAGGCGGATATGTTGTAGACGTTACTCGTTTCAACCTAAACAGAACCGTAACGGCCGGTTGTCTAGCGTTCATATTCGTCGACAGTGAGGCCGCAATTTGTTGCCCGCTGCGATGTCTGCGGAAACATTGCGCGATCTCTGCGTTTGCACAGATGAGTGACCTTGCCGATAGCAATATTAGTAAGTTCTAGACAAGGGTACTCGCCCATATTGTGGCCATGGCAGCTATCTACGGTTGGTAGACACGCCTAAAGATCGTGATGGATCGGCCTCTCGGTTGGTCCCACAGGGAAAGTGCAGATGATACAGGGACCAGACAGTCAACCCAGCATGCCTTTGGCGCCGGATGATCTCGAATTGCTGCGCACGTTTCTGGAAGCATGGTGCGACGAACACGCCGTAGACGTGACGGATGATGCCGCCGCCGACGTGGCATCGGCACTCATTGCGTGGTACCAGTCCGACGACAGCGACAAGACCTTGCTGAAGCCAGGTCCGAACCGGTCGCTCCCCGCATCACCACGCATCCAGCTGCTTTTGCAGGAACTGAAGCAGACCCGCAGCCCTCGTTAGCAGGGTCAGCCGGCAAGCGTCCTTGCCTCGCCGGAAAGGTCGACGGCAGCGAAGGCTGCCGCGATGACGTCAGGCCCTGCTCCGGGCTTCATGGCGTCCGACGAGAGGATCTGACGAAACCGCCGGGCTCCCGCAAATCCCTGGAACAGCCCGACCATGTGCCGGGTGACGTGGTGCAGCCGGCCGCCGGCGGTGATCACCGTCTCCGCGTAGTCCATCATCCTGTCGCGCAGCGCCAGCCAGTCGAAGTCCGGAGACGGGTCGTTGCCGGCCAGCATCGCATCGACGCCGGCAAGGAGATTGGTGTTGTGATAGGCTGCCCGCCCGAGCATCACCCCGTCCATGACCTCCAGGTGATCTGCCGCCTGCTCCAGCGTCGTTATCCCGCCATTGATGCCGATGAACGTCGCCGGGTTGCTTTTCTTGATCGCGTGCACGAGGCCATAGTCGAGCGGCGGGACCTCGCGGTTCTCCTTCGGCGACAATCCCTGTAGCCAGGCCTTGCGGGCATGGATCCAGATCGCGTCCGCACCGGCGCCGATCATCCGGTCGACGAAATCCGGCAGTACCTCTTCCGGCACCTGTTCGTCTACGCCGATCCGGCATTTGACCGTGACCGGCACGCGCGACGCCGCCTTCATGACGGAGACAAGCTCTGCCACATGCGCGGGTTCGCGCATCAGGCAGGCGCCGAACGTACCGGACTGCACCCGGTCCGACGGGCAGCCGACATTCAGGTTGATCTCGTCATAGCCGTAGTCGCCGGCGATCCGGATAGCGTCGGCATTTTTTTTGGGGTCGGATCCGCCGAGCTGCAGCGCCACGGGATGTTCGGCCGGAGAATAGGACAGGAGGCGTTCGCGCGGTCCGTGGATGATCGCATCCGCCACCACCATCTCGGTATAGAGCAGCGCCCTCGACGACAATTGCCGATGCAGGAAGCGGCAGTGCCGATCCGTCCAGTCGATCATCGGCGCGACCGCGAAGACCGGCGCTCTGAGGTCGCTGCTGTTTGAGGATGGATCTGCCACCTGCACGTTGTTCGTCTCCCGGCCCGACCGATCGGGCTTCGTCGTGTTTGCGCGCGCAGCGCATACCATGAGGCGGCGGGTTTTCATAGACGCCTGCGGCAGGCGACCGCCGCCGAGCCTGTGACAGTTCCGTGACGAAAATGAGAGCCAATTGGAAAGCCCTGTAATGGGCCTGACATGGGGGCGGCCTAAGGAGAGGCCC
Source organism: Hyphomicrobiales bacterium (assembly GCA_900469345.1). GTDB lineage: Bacteria > Pseudomonadota > Alphaproteobacteria > Rhizobiales > Rhizobiaceae > Neorhizobium. Next base: position 69,922 of record UBWZ01000002.1, read on the forward strand.
ACCGGCGCGGATCAAACTGCCCGCACGGTTTCTGACCGGAGAGCGTCCATGAAAATCATCCAGATCACCGACACCCATTTCAGCCCGAGCAAGCCGCATTTCAACGGCAACTGGGCGCCGCTGTTGACCTGGATCGAGGCCCAGAATGCCGACCTCATCGTCCATACCGGCGATCTGACGGTCGATGGTGCGGACAAGGCCGAAGACATCACCTTTTCCATGGACCTGATGCGCCAGGCAACGGCGCCGATGCTGATCGTGCCGGGCAATCACGATGTCGGCCACCTTCCGGGCTCCGACCAGCCGGTCAATGCCGAACGGCTGCAGCGCTGGCGCGCGCTGTCCGGCGCGGATAGGTTCGTGGAGGACAGCCAAGCCTGGCGTCTCGTCGGCATCAACGCGCTCCTGCTTGGCCACGGGGATGACGAGGAGGAAGCGCAGTTCGAATGGCTGCGCACCGCGTTCGAACAACGCAACGGACGCCGGCTAGCGCTGTTTTCCCACAAGCCGCTTTTCGTCGATGCGCCGGACGAGGGAGACACCGGCTACTGGGGTGTTCGCCCCGCCCAGCGCCAGCGTCTTTTCGACCTGATCGCCGCCCATGACGTGGCGCTGTTCGCGAGCGGCCACCTGCACTGGGCATGGCAGGGAGAATACAAAGAAACCTCGCTCACCTGGGGGCCGTCCGCCGCCTTCGTCATCGACACGATGGAGCGCGAAATGCCGGGCGAACGCATCGTTGGCGCCGTCGTCCATGAGTTCGGCAGTGAGTTGCGGTCGCAGATTGTGGCGATCCCCGGCATGACCGCCCACGTGATCGACGGGATCATCCACGAGATCTATCCCAAGGCTGTGCGCAAGGATGCCGCAGAATGAGTGCGATCTCGCTCCGTGACATCCGCAAGTCCTTCGGCGAAAACCAGATCCTCAAGGGCGTAAGCCTCGACGCCCAGCCCGGCGAGTTCATCGCGCTGGTGGGTCCGTCCGGTTGCGGCAAGAGCACGCTGTTGCGCATCATGGCCGGGCTGGAAAGCGCCGATAGCGGCAACATCCTGATCGGCACGGAAACGATGACCGACATGGCCCCGGCCGACCGCAACGTCGCCATGGTTTTTCAGTCCTATGCCCTTTACCCGCACCTGACGGCGGCCCAGAACATTGCGGTGCCCCTCGTCATGCGCCGGCTGACGCGGGCCCAGCGCCTGCCGCTCGTCGGCCCCCTTATGCCGGGTCATCGCAAGCGGGTCGCCGACATCAAGCGCGACGTCCGCGACATGGCCGCGTCCCTCAAGATCGACCATCTTCTCGACCGCAAGCCCGGCCAGATGTCGGGCGGACAGCGCCAGCGCGTCGCACTCGCCCGGGCCATGGTGCGGCGCCCGGTGCTGTTCCTGATGGACGAACCGCTCTCCAATCTCGATGCCAACCTGCGCGTCCATGCCCGCGGCGAAATCGTCGAGCTGCACCGGCGCGCCGGCGTGCCGACCCTCTACGTGACCCACGATCAGGCCGAGGCGCTATCCATGGCAGACCGCGTCGCCGTCATGATCGGCGGCGAACTGCTGCAACTCGCCTCGCCGCAGGTGATCTACGACGATCCGCAGCATGTCGAGGTGGCGAAGTTCGTTGGCCAGCCGCGCATCAACCTGTTCACCTCGCATGTCTCGGGCGACAACAGCGTTTCACTCGGCGACGTCCGCTGCGTGCTGACCGAGGACCGTGGGGCCGGTGGTTCACTGGTCACGCTCGGCATCCGCCCCGAGTTTCTCCGTGTCGCGCGCGAGGCCGATGGCGGTCTGCCAGCGCGCATCAGCCGGATCGAGTTTCTCGGCTCCGAGATCATCCTTTATTGCCACCTGGATGCGATCGGAGAAACGGTGATCGCCAAGCTGTCGCCGTCCGAGGGGGCCGGGCTCGTGGCCGGCATGCCGATCCGGCTGCACGCCGACCCGAACCACATCTTCGTATTTGCCGCCAATGGCCGCCGCCTTCGTTCGCTGCCGCTGATGTCGGCATCCGATGCCAGGGAGACCATCCATGGCTGATGCAGCCCTTGCCCTATCGGCGCTTGCCGACGGAACGACCCCGTCGAACACCGATCGCCGCGAAGCCCGCACTGCGCTGCTTCTCGCGGCTCCGGCGATTGTGCTGGTGCTCGTCTTCATCCTGCTGCCGGTGGCCGCCGTGATCTTCCTCGGCTTTACCGATTTCGAACTCGGCTATGCCAGCTTCAAGTTCGTCGGCCTTGAGAATTACACGGAGCTCATAAGCGACCGGACGTTTCGACAGTCGCTCTGGAACACCGCCGTCTACACCGCCATCGTCACGCCGGTGTCGATCTTCCTGGCCCTCGGTCTTGCCATGCTGATCGAGGCGGAGAGCATCGGAAAGGCCTTCTTCCGAACCGCCTACTTCCTGCCGGTGGCGTCGCTCCTCGTCGCCATGGCCACCGTCTGGCGGTATCTCTTCCATCCCACCATCGGGCCGATCAACGCCCTGCTTGCCGCCATCGGCCTTCCAGGCCCCAACTGGCTGGGTGCGGCCTCCACCGTTCTCTACAGCCTCTCGATCATCGGCATCTGGCAGTCCGTCGGCTTCAACCTCGTGCTCTTCCTGGCAGGTCTGACCGCCATTCCACGCGAACTCTATGCGGCTGCGGAAGTCGACGGCGCCAGGTCTGCCTGGGATCGCTTCCGTCTCGTCACCTGGCCGATGCTTGGACCGACCACGCTGTTCGTGACGACGATCAGCATCATCAACTCGGTCAAGGTCTTCGAAACCGTCAAGACGCTCACCGAAGGCGGACCCAACAAGGCCTCCGAAGTGCTGCTCTTCACCATCTACCAGGAAGGCTTCGTCTACCTGCGCGTCGGCTATGCCTCTGCGCTGACCGTGGTCTTCCTCGCCATCCTCGTCGTGCTGATGTTCCTCCAGTACCGCGTCCAGGACAGACAGGTGCACTAAGCATGAGCCGGACAGCCACCCTCTCCTCCTTCTCCGCCGCGCGGATTGCCCGCCTCTCGATCCTGACGCTTGGCGCCCTTGTCTTCCTCGCGCCCTACATCTTCATGGTCTCGACCGCCGGCAAATCACAGAGCGACATATTTACCGCCTCGCTCAATCTGGTCCCGCAGCACTGGTTCTACGTCCAGAACTTCGCCAAGGCATTATCGCGCGTCTCCATGGGCCGGCTGCTGCTCAACGGCGTCGTCGTCTGCGCGCTCATCCTGGTCTTCCAGGTCGCGATCGCCATTCCTTGCGCCTATGCCATGGCAAAGCTCCGGTTCCGTGCGGCCCGGGCCATGGTGGTGCTGGTGATGCTCGGCCTTCTGGTGCCGATCCACGCCACCGCGCTGCCGCTTTACGTCGCTTTCGACAGACTGGGCGGGCTGAACAGCTATGTCTCGCTGGTCGCACCCTTTACCATCTCGGTTTTCGGGATCTTCCTGTTTCTGCAGTTCTTCCGGTCGATCCCGGATGACCTCATCCACGCGGCCCGCCTCGACGGGATGTCGGAACTGGGCATCATCGCCCGCGTCGTCGTCCCGAATGCCTGGCCGGCCGTGACCGCCTTTGCGATCTTCTCAGTCGTCGCTCACTGGAACGACCTTTACTGGCCGCTGATCGTCGTCTCGAACCAGGCTTACGCCACGCCACCGCTCGGCCTGCTCTACTTCCGCGCCGCCGAAGCCGGAGACGATTACGGCGCGCTCATGGCCGCCACGCTGATCATCACCCTTCCCCTCGTCGCCGTCTTCCTGCTCGCGCAGAAACGCTTCGTCGAGGGCATTACAATGACCGGTCTGAAGGGCTGAACCCTCACGACCGTCCAACCCAGGAGTCCGATGCCATGAAGCACTTCGCCAGACTACTCTCCGCCGCAGCCATTTCGATGGTTGTCGCACTGCCGGCCTATGCCGAGACGACGCTCACCGTGCACTATCCGATGCCCGGCTTCTTCAAGGACGTGATGGACACCATCTCGAAGAAGTTCATGGAAGAAAACCCGGACATCAAGATCCAGTTCGCCAACCCCTCGGCGACCTACGAGGAGGGCATCCAGACGATCATGCGCCAGGCCGGCACGTCAGAAATGCCGGACCTGACCTTTATCGGCCTCAACCGTCTGCGCATGGCCAACGAACGCGGCATCCCGGTCGACCTGGCGCCGATGATCGCCAAGGATAAGGCGTCCATGGCCGACCAGGGCTTTTCGGACACGATCCTGAAGCTCGCACAGGTCAACGGCAAGCAGGTCGGTCTCGCCTTCGCGACGTCGAACCCGATCATGTACTACAATGCCGATCTGGTGAAGGCTGCCGGCGGTAATCCGGATGCTCCGCCGAAGACGTGGGACGAAGTGATCGCGCTCGGCGCCAAGATCAAGGCGCTCGGCAATGGCGTCGACTCGATCGACTTCCGCTGGCAGGGCGACGACTGGATGTTCTCGGCTCTGCTGTTCGGCGCGGGCGGCTCGATGCTCAGCGAAGATGAAAGCAAGGTGGCATTCAACGGTGAGCAGGGTCTGAAGGCTATGACCATCGTCGACCGCATGGTCAAGGAAGCCGGCATGCCGGTCTTTACCAAGGCCGCCGGCGAGCAAGCCTTCGTTGCCGGCAAGGTCGGCTTCGCCTTCCAGACCACCGGCGCGCTGCGCAATACAATCAAGAATGTCGGCGGCAAGTTCGACCTGCGCACCGCCGAGATCCCGCTCCTCGATCCGGTCAACGGCAAGCTGCCGACCGGCGGCAATGCCGTCGTCATCCTGACGAAGGACGCCACCAGGCAGGAAGCCGCTTGGAAATTTGCCAAGTTCGCGGCCGGCCCCTATGGCGCTTCCGTGGTCGTTCCCGGCACCGGCTATGTACCGAACAACGAGCTGGCCGCCAAGTCGCCTGACTATCTCGGCGACTTCTACAAGCAGAACCCGCTCTTCCAGGCTGGCCTGAAGCAGATGCCGCGGATGATCCCCTGGTATGCCTTCCCCGGCTCCAACGGCGTGCGCGTTACCCAGACGATCGTCGACAACACCTCGCGTGTCGTCGACCAGTCGGCCAAGCCGCAGGAAGCGCTCGACGACGCTGCAAAGGAAGTCCAGCGTCTGCTGCCGCGCAGCTGATCCGGCGCACGGACCTCGGATTGCCCACCAGATCTCGAACCGCCGCCCCGAGAACCGGGCGGCGGTTCCATTCAGTCTGCCGAGATATCGCGCACCGTGCCGCCGCGGCGCAGCAGGTAGGGGATTTCCAGATGCCGGGCGGGAGCGGCGTTCTCCGCCATGTCCAGGAGCAGCGAGGCGGCCGTCGCACCCATGCTCGCGTCCGGCATTTCGATCGTGGTGAGCTGCGGCTCCATCAACCGCCCGATGGCGATCCCGTCGAAGCCGGCAACGGAGATATCGCGGGGCACCTGGAAACCTTCACGCCGAAGCGCGCCGATGACGCCGAAGGCGAGGAGATCGTTCGACGCGATGATCGCCGTCGGCGACGCGCGGCCGAGCACGACGCTGAGGTCGAGTTGGTCGTATCCGCCGACAAAGGCGATCTGCAGCGGTGCGAGCGGTTCCAGCCCGCGCTCCTCCATCGCGAGGCAATAGCCCTCGTGGCGCATCGCGGCCCGGTCGGATGCCGCAAAATTGCCGGACAGAAACAGAATTTGCCGATGCCCGAGATCGAGGAGCAGACGCGTCAGTTCCCGCCCGGCATCGCGATTGGCGACGGTCACGGCAGCGGGATAATCCGCGGTCGGTCGGTTGTTGAGCAGAACGGTCGGGGGCAGAGCCATGCCGAGAATCCGGCTGGTTGCCGCATTGCACAGCGTCAGGATGAGCCCGGTGGGGCGCTCGTTGAGCAGCGCCTCGACGGCGTCGACCTCGCGGCCCGGATCGTAATGCGACTGGGCGATCAGCACCCCGTGGCCGGCCATCAGCATCCGGTTTTCGATGCTGGAGAGCGACGACGAAAACACCGGGTTGGTAATGCTGGGAATGAGCACGCCGACGATCGGCTGCCGGCCGGCGCGGCCCGGTCCGGCCGAAACCGGGCGGTAACCGAGTTCAGCGGCGGCTCGGCGCACCTTGCGGACCATCTGGTCGCTTGCCGACCCGCTGCGGGCAAGAACCCTGCTGGCCGTCGCAAGCGAACACCCCGCCCGTTTGGCCACCTGCTGCAAAGTCGTCATCCGAACATTCCCGTCACCTGGTATCCAAGCCCCCCGGATGCCTTGTCGCCGCCCAACGCAACAGATTTATGAACGACCGCTGCAACGTTCATCGCGGGCAGCAGCGCGATGAGAAAGGCCGCGGCGCCGTATGTTTTCTGTCCATGCTTGAAATTGCACTAGGCTTGATCCCGCTTTTGCGGGAAAAGGACACGTCATCAGCCTGAACAGGATGCTCGCATGCAAGCCACCGTCATTCCCGCCCCCGCCCCGGTCCTCATCGATGTCGATGGGGTGGTTGAGCAGTTCCCGGTCCGGCGCGTCTACTGCGTCGGCCGCAACTATGCGGATCATGCCATCGAGATGGGCCATGACCCGTCCCGCGAGCCTCCCTTTTTCTTCCAGAAGAATGCCGACAACCTCTTCAACGGTGATAGCTTTCCTTATCCGCCGCAGTCCGCCAACGTCCATTTCGAGGTCGAGCTGGTCATGGCTCTGGGCGGCGGCGGCGCGGACATCCCCGTCGAGGACGCACTGTCAAAGGTTTACGGCTACGGCGTCGGGATCGATTTCACCCGGCGCGACGTGCAGGATGCAGCCAAGAAGATGAGCCGCCCATGGGAAGCGGCCAAGGCGTTCGAAAAATCTGCTCCCGTTTCGCCGCTGCTGCGGGCAGAGACGATCGGACACCCTCACCAGGGTGCTATCTGGCTGGAGGTGAACGGCGAGCGCAAGCAGGCCGGAAACCTCAACCAGATGATCTGGAAACTGCCGGAAGTCATTGCAGAGCTTTCTAAATTCTTTACTCTCGCAGCAGGCGACGTGATCATGACGGGAACACCGGCCGGTGTCGGGGCGATCGTCCGGGGCGATCGGATCGATTGCGGCATCGACCAGGTCGGCACCCTGTCACTGACTGTCGTCTGACTTTTGCGAGGAGAACAACCGATGCCGATCTACGCTCTGGGAGACCTTCACCCGACCTTGCCGTCCCCGGACCACTACTGGCTGGCACCCGACGCCACCGTCGTCGGTCAGGTGGAACTGGGGGAGGATGTCGGCATCTGGTTCGGGGCAGTCCTGCGCGGCGATAACGAGCCGATCTCCATCGGCGCAGCTACCAATATCCAGGAGGGCGCGATGATCCATACCGACCCCTCCTTCCCGGTGGTGATCGGCGCGCATTGCACCATCGGACATCACGCCATCATCCATGGCTGCACGATTGGCGAAAACAGTCTCGTCGGCATGGGCGCGACCATCCTGAACGGCGCAAGGATCGGCAACAACTGCCTTGTCGGCGCCAATGCGCTCGTCACCGAGGGTCGCGAATTTCCGGACAATTCCCTGATCGTCGGCGCGCCCGCCAAGGCCATCAGGACCCTCGACGATGCTGCCGTTGCAGGACTGAAACTCTCGGCCCTGCGCTATGTGGAAAACTGGAAGCGATTTTCCCGCGATCTCCGCCAGCTCTGACGCTTCGCCCGCCCGTCAGGCGGCGCAGCCGTGGCAAAGGCCCCGGATCTCGATCGTTGTCTTGGCCGGCTTGAACCCCTTTGCCTTGGCCCAGTCGCCCAGGCGGTGGTCCACCTTGTCATCGTGAAATTCCGAAACATGGCCGCAGCTGTCGCAGATCGCGAACGCAACGGTGCCGTGACCATGACCGCTGCCGCCGCCGCAGCATTCGCTGTTGCGATGCGCGCAGGCGACAAAGGCATTGAGGCTCTCCAGCCGATGGATCATCCCGAACTCTGTCAGCTTGTCCAGCGCCCGGTAGACCTGCAGCGGCGCCCGGAAGCCGTGATCCCGAAGCCGGTCGAGGATCGTGTACGCGCTCACGGGTGCATCGGCGCGCGTCAGCACATCGAAGACCAGCGACTGGTTCTTGGTCAGGGCGGGTGTGACGATCGGTGCGTTCATCCTCGCACTCCTGTGTTGGCGGCGCGTCCGGCCGCAGGCTTCCTGAAGCCGGGAAGCAGGCTCAGAATGAAAAGTAGGAGCGAGGCGACCACGATGGAAGGGCCGGACGGCGTATCATAGTGCAACGAGCCGAAAAGTCCGACAATCACGGCAAACGCGCCCAGCAGGGACGCAAACACCGCCATCCATTCGGGGCTTGCGGAAAACCGGCGCGCGGTGGCCGCCGGGATGATCAGCAGCGAGGTGATCAGCATGATGCCGACGATCTTCATGGCGATCGCGATCACCAGTGCCATCAAAAGCATGAAGAACAGCCGCGTGCGCGCCGGCTTCATGCCTTCCGCTTCGGCCACTTCCTCGCTGACGGTGGACGCGATCAGCGGCTGCCACATGAAGGCCACCCCCGCCAGCACCACCGCGCCGCCGCCCCAGATCAGCGCGAGGTCCTCGGGTGTGACCGCGAGGATGTCGCCGAACAGGAAGGCGATCAGGTCGATCCGGACCCAGCTCATGAAGGCCACGAGAACGAGGCCGATCGCGAGCGCCGAATGCGACAGGATGCCCAGCAGCGCATCCGCCGAAAGCGATTTTCGGCGTTGCAGAAGCAGCAGCAGAAGGGAGACGAGCACGGCGACGCCAAACACCGAGATCAGCAGGTTGATCTGGAAGAACAAAGACAAGGCAACGCCGAGCAGCGCCGAGTGAGCCATCGTGTCGCCGAAATAGGCCATGCGGCGCCAGACAACGAAACAGCCAAGCGGGCCCGCGGTCAGGGCGACGCCGATGCCGGCCAGAAGGGCGCGGACGAAGAAGTCGTCAAGCATGGGTCCCGGCTCCTGTCGCAGCCCCCTGACCGTGGCCGGTTTCGGCCGTCTCATGGACATGGCTGCCGTGACCCGCGTGGTCTTCCCCATGGGTATGCCCCGCGCCGTGTGCGTGATGGCCGTCCTGCGGGTGGCAATGGTCAGTGATGGACCCGTCGCTGTGCTCTACCCGGCCGTCCGGCAGATGCGTGTGGTCGTGATGATGGTTGTAGACCGCTAGCGATCGCGCACCGCCGAACAGCTTCATGTAGTCCGAGCTCTGGCTGACGGTTTTCGGGGTGCCGCGGCAGCAGATATGGCCGTTGAGACAGATCACCGTGTCGGTCCCCGCCATCACCATGTGAAGATCGTGCGAGATCATCAGAATACCGCAGCCGGTCGAGCGCCGGAGCGTCTGGATGAGCTCGTACAGCGCCGCCTCGCCGGCGAAATCGACCCCCTGCACCGGCTCGTCCAGAACCATCAGGTCGGGTTTGCGAGCGATCGCCCGCGCGAGCAGCGCGCGCTGGAATTCTCCGCCGGACAGATGCCGGACTTCCGCATCGGCCAGATGCGGTATGCCGGTCGCCTCCAGCGCGGCCATCAGATCCGCGTCCTTGAGCGGACTGGTCAGCCGCATCAACCGTCGCACCGAAAGCGGCATTGTCCAGTCGATGGCAAGCTTCTGTGGCACATAACCGATCCGCAGGTCCTGCCGTCTCTCGACCGACCCTTCGTCAGCCTTCAGCACGCCGATCGCAAGCCGGGCCGTGGTCGATTTGCCCGCGCCGTTGGGCCCGATTAAAGTCACCACCTCGCCGCGCCGGATGGAAAATTCCACGCCGCGCACGAGCCAGCGCCCGTCCCGCTGGATCCCGGCATTGCTGAGCGTTACCAGTCGCTCCTCGGACTGCGTGTCGATCCGTTTCATGGCCTGATGCATTTTTTCCAGAACATCCCGTTGTAAACCGTCATGGCACACGTTATAGCATAACGCAATTGATGTAATAACATTACGTCGCTATCAACGGAAGATGCCCATGAAGTCTGTGCCCGCCGTCCTTCTCGCCACTGCTGCGCTGCTTGCCGCTCCAGCCGCCCGGGCCGAGGCCCCGCAGGTCGTGGTCTCCATCAAGCCGATCCATTCGCTGGTCGCCGCGATCATGCAGGGCGTCGGCGAACCGACCCTGATCGTCGAAGGTGCCGCCTCGCCGCATACCTTCAACATGAAGCCGTCGAATGCCGCCGCTTTGCAGAAGGCCGATCTCATCTTCTGGATCGGCCACGGGATGGAGGCATTTCTGGAGAAGCCGCTGCAGACGGTATCGTCGAAGGCGAGCGTCGTCACGCTGGAGGATGCCCCGGGCCTGCATAAGCTGAAATTCCGGGAAGGCGGCGTCTTCGAGCCGGAAGCGGACGATGATGATGGTCACGATCACGGCGCCGAAGAGGTCCACAACGACGGCGATCACGATCTGCAGGGCTACGACACCCATCTCTGGCTCGATGCGATGAATGCCAAGGCATTTGCGCAGGAGATCGAGCGGCGCCTTGTCCAGGCTGATCCCGGTAACGCCCAGCGCTACCAGGAGAACGGCGCCGACCTGATGAAGAAGCTCGATGCCCTCGACGCCGAACTCAAGACCTCGCTGCAGCCGGTCGGCCACAAGCCGTTCGTTGTTTTCCACGATGCCTACCAATATTTCGAGCACCGCTATCATGTGCGTGTCGCCGGCTCGATCACGGTCAGCCCGGAGACCATGCCGGGCGCCGAACGGATCTCCGAAATCCACAAGAAGGTCGCTGAACTCGGCGCGACCTGCGTCTTTGCAGAACCGCAGTTCGAACCGAAGCTGCTGAAGGTGGTGACCGAGGGCACCAAGGCGCGCTCCGGCGTGCTGGATCCGGAGGCCGGCGCGCTCGATTCCGGCCCGGACCTTTACTTCCGCCTGATGCGTGGCCTCGCAACCTCTCTCAAGACCTGCCTTACCAACGAAGGCTGACGGCGCCCTCGCCGCCAGATAAAATGAACAAGGCCTGCGGACATCATCCGCAGGCCTTCTTGTGTCGCATTCGCGTCGCAGCAGCGCCTCAGCGCACCGTGACAACCCGCGTGACCATCCCATTGGACTGGTTGATCAGAAGGTAATCCCGGTCGACGCGAACCCAGTGTTGACCACGCGGCGGGGCCGACAGGCGGTAGCGGCGGTAGTCGCGGACTTCTGCCATATGGCGACGCTCGGCCGGCGTCATACGGTGGCCCTTCACCCAGTGCTTCTTGGTGATGACGACCTTCTTCTCAACGACCGGCCCGCGGTGGTGGCGTTCCTGTGCCTGCGCGGCAAACGGTGCGGTGAGTACGGTGGCGGCCAGCATGACGGCAAACAGCTTTTTCATCGGGATACTCCTCGTGTTGCGAACGGTCCGAGGATATTGCTGCTGCCATGAATGAAGAATGAATAAGCGCATTACATTAATGTAATGATTTCATTGCCTTCCGGTAACCTGTTCACGAAGATGTTTATGCAGCAGGATCGATCGTGAAGCAAGCCGACGTGGGCCACCCGGCGGCAGATGCACCGCCGGGTGGCAAGGTCTCACTTGTTGCGAGCAGGCCCTTCGCGCTCGGCTGAAGCCGCCCAGATATTGATGTCGGCTTCCTTCGCGTGGCTGTCGATTTCCGCCAGCTCCTCTGCGGTGAAATCCCGATTGCCGAGGGCCTGCACGCAATCATCCACCTGTTCGGGTCGGCTGGCACCGATCAGCGCCGTGGTCACGCGCCCGCCTCTCAGCACCCAGGCAAGCGCCATCTGTGCCAGCGTCTGTCCGCGACGCTCGGCGATAGCGTTCAGCGCCCGCAGATTTTCGACGTTCTTGTCGTTGAGGAAGGCGGGGCGAAGCGACTTGCCCTGCGCTGCCCGGCTGTCGTCCGGAATGCCCGACAGATATTTGGAGGTGAGCATGCCCTGCGCCAGCGGCGAAAAGACGATCGATCCGATGCCGAGATCATCCAGCGTATCGAGAAGTCCATCCTCCTCGACCCAACGGTTGATCATCGAATAGCTGGGCTGATGGATAAGGACAGGCGTCCCGAGCGCTTTCAGGATGGCGACCGCCTCGCGCGTCCGCTTCGAATTGTAGGAAGACAGACCCACGTAGAGTGCCCTGCCCGACCGCACGATATGATCGAGTGCGCCGCAGGTTTCCTCGAGCGGCGTATCCGGGTCGAAGCGGTGCGAATAGAAGATGTCGACATAGTCGAGCCCCATGCGCTTGAGGCTCTGGTCGCACGAGGCGACGAGATACTTGCGGCTGCCCCATTCGCCGTAGGGACCGGGCCACATGTTGTAGCCTGCCTTCGACGATATGATCAGCTCGTCCCGGTAGCCCCTGAAATCCTCGCGCAGGATCTGTCCGAATGCGGTTTCGGCGCTGCCGGGCTTGGGGCCGTAATTGTTGGCGAGATCGAAATGGGTGATGCCGAGATCGAAGGCCTTGCGGCAGATCGCAACCTTGCGTTCAAAGGGCGTATCGTCCCCGAAATTGTGCCATAGGCCGAGCGAGATCGCCGGCAGCTTCAGGCCGGAATGGCCGCAGCGGTTATACGTCATGGTCTCGTAGCGGTTAGACGCCGGTTGCCATGTCATGGTCGATTTCCTCCGATGAAAAGCGCGGCGCACGATCGGCGCCGCGCCCAAGTCATACCCGATCAGCGCAGAAGTGCCAGCGCCTCGTCGATACCGAGCGCGGCCGGCTGGGTGCAGGTCGTCGTCAAGTCCACGAAGCGGCCCTCTTCGCCGGACTTGAGGATGGAGGTCATCACGTCGACCGCATGCAATGTCCGATCCAGCGAGCATCGCGCCTCGCGCCCTTCGATCAGGGACATGGCCATGTCCGCAAGACCAGCGGTTCGGTAGTTCGCGCGGGGGCCCTGCGGGTGCTCCTGGTTTGCGACGCTGAAGGGGTGATCCCAGGGTTCCAGCGGCGCAATCTCCTTGTCGCGTCCGCTCACCTCGACGGTCCCGCCGAAGAAGTTAGGGTCCGGCACGAAGACCGACCCTTCCGTGCCGTAAAGCTCCATGTTGCCATGCCGGTGCGACCAGACGTCCCAGCTCGCCGACAGCGAGATGGTTGAACCGTTAGCAAACTCCAGCAGCGCCTGGATGTTGGTCGGTGTCTCCACCGGAATGACCTGGCCGTTCAGCGGTTCGCTGGTAACCGTGCGGGTCGGGTTGGCCATCGAGGTGAGCGCCGCCACGCGGCGAACGGGGCCGAGGAAGTTGATGAGGTTGGCGATGTAGTAGGGGCCGAGGTCGAGAATGGGCCCGCCCCCCTCGATGAAGAAAAAGCCCGGGTTCGGATGCCACATCTCCATGCCGGGGCTCATCACATGGCAGGTGCCCGAGGTGATGCGACCGACCCTGCCCTCGTCGATATATTTCCGGGCCAGCTGATGGGCGCCGCCGAGGAAAGTGTCGGGAGCGCAGCCCACCTTCAGGCCGGCCTTGTCGGCCAACGCCTTTAGCGCCTTGCCTTCGTCCAGCGTGATCGCCAGCGGCTTTTCCGAGTAGACGTGCTTGCCGGCTTCCAGGATCGCCTTCGAAACGGCGAAATGCGCTGCCGGAATGGTGAGATTGACGACCACGTCGATCTCGTCATTGGCGAGAAGCTCGGCGATCGACTGGGCGCGGATGCCGTATTCATCCGCCCGCAGCGCCGCCGCCTCGTCGTTAAGATCGGCACAGGCGACAAGGCGCAGACCTTTGAACAGTGGCGCCAGCTTGAGATAGGTCGTGGAGATGTTGCCGCATCCGATGATGCCGACGCCAAGGTCCTTGGACATCTTTGAAAACTCCGAGTGCATGGGGGTCAATAGGTCTGGAAGGAAGCGATCGACCGCGACAGAAGGCGGTCAAGATCCTTCGGATTGTCATGTTCGAGCACATACTGCTTGGCCCGCGTATGGCGCAGAGCCGAGATGAGGTCTTTCCACGCGACGGTGCCGTGGCCGAGATCGGTCCAGCCGTCCTCGTCTGCATTCTCGCCCGCCGGGGCGATGTCCTTGACGTGCACGGCAGTGATCCGCTTGCCGTAGCTGTCGATGAAGGCAAAGGGATCGGCGCCGCCCCGGATCACCCAGGCGACGTCGATCTCCCAGGCAAGGGCGGGTCCGCCCGCGAGCAGCTGTTCGAGCGGTGTCGACCCGTCGGCGAGCGGCTTGAACTCGAAATCATGGTTGTGCCAGCCGAAGGTGTATCCGGCATCTTGATACCGCTTGCCCACTTCGCCCAGGCGTTGGCCGAACGCAAACCAGCCTTGCGCATCGGCGGGCCGGAGCTCTGCGGCGAGATGCGGGCAGTAAATACCCTCCATGCCGAGCGTCTTGGCGATCAAAAGCGCCTGTTCCGGCTGATTCTCCAGAAGATCCAGCCCGAAATGCCCGGTCGGCATCGTCAGCCCGTTGGCATCGAGATCGGCGCGCAGCGCCTTCAGCGCCGCCTCGTCCAGCGTCGCATAGATGCCGCCATAGCCTTCCACCTGCGTGTAGCCCGCCTGCGCAACCTTCTTGAGCACGTCGGAGAGCGGCGGGAAATTGCGGGCACAGTAAAGCTGGAAAGCAAGGTAAGTCATCATCTTCCTCCTGAAATTCTGTTATGAGAGATCTACGGTAGGCCGCCCTGAGGGACGAGCCCTTGGCGGTCAGAGCCGCTCTTCCGTTTCGCCGTCGAAGATCGACGCCATGGTCATGTCGAAGCCCAGCTTTACCCTGCTGCCGACGCGGTACCGCCGTTCGCCGCCGATCCGTACGGACATGGTCTGGCCGGCGTATTTGAGCCACAGGAGATTGTCCGCTCCCATCGGCTCCTCGATATCGACGATGGCTTCATGCACCTCCCCGCCGACCACGTCGCGATCGACCTTGATGTGCTCGGGCCGCAGGCCGAGCACCACCTTGCGACCCGGTATCAGCGGTTGGGCATGATCGTAGCCTGCGAGGGAAAACTGCGTGTCGGCTGTCCGGAAGACCACCTCGCCGCCTGCCTCGGCCAGTTCTCCCGATAGGAAATTCATCGACGGAGAACCGATGAAGCCGGCCACGAAGCGGTTGCGCGGGCGGTTGTAGATGGTGATCGGATCGTCCAGCTGCTGGATGACGCCGCTCTTCATGATCGCAATGCGGTCGGCGAGCGTCAGCGCCTCGATCTGGTCATGGGTGACGTAGATCATCGTGTTCTGCAGCGATTGGTGAAGACGTTTGATCTCCACCCGCAGCTCGGAGCGCAGCTTGGCGTCGAGATTGGAAAGCGGCTCGTCGAACAGGAAGACGTCGACGTCGCGCACGAGGGCCCGCCCGATGGCGACCCGCTGCCGCTGACCGCCGGAAAGCTCCGCCGGCTTTCGTTTTAACAGCGGCTCGATCTGCAGGATGGCGGCTGCGCGCTTGACGCGCCTGTCGATTTCGTCGCGCGGGACGCGGGCGACACGCAGGCCGAAGGACAGGTTCTTCTCCACCGTCATCTGCGGATAAAGCGCATAGGACTGGAACACCATGCCGATGCCGCGATCCTTCGGCTCCTCCCAGGTAACGTTGCGATCCTTGATGATGATCTGGCCTTCGGTCGGCTCGAGCAGCCCGGCAATGCAGTTCAGAAGCGTCGATTTTCCACAGCCGGACGAGCCGAGAAGCACCAGGAACTCGCCGTCATAGATATCGAGATTGAGGTTTTCCAGCACCGTGACCGCGCCGAAGGACAAGGACAGCTCGCGGATCGATACGCTGGTGCGGCTGCGGGAGGAGAGGTTGTCGTGCATCGAGGTCTCACCCTTTTACTGCGCCGGCGGCGATGCCGCGGACGAAAAGCCGGCCGGAAACGAAGTAGACGAACAGCGGAACGGCGCCCGTCAGAAGCGTGGCCGCCATGTTGACGTTGTATTCCTTCACACCCTGGACCGAGTTGACGATGTTGTTCAGTTGCACCGTCATCGGATAGTTTTCCGGCCGGGTGAACACGACGCCGAACAGGAAGTCGTTCCAGATGCCGGTCACCTGCAGGATCATCGCCACCACGAAGATCGGCAGCGCCATAGGCAGCATGATGCGGAAGTAGATCTGCCAGAAGCCGGCCCCGTCGATCCGCGCGGCCTTGAACAGCTCCTCGGGCAGAGAGACGAAGTAGTTACGGAACAGCAGCGTCAGGATCGGCATGCCGAAGATTGAATGCACGACGATGAGGCCGGTCAGCGTACCGTAGAGGCCAAGTTCGCGCAGCACGATCACGATCGGATAGATCATCACCTGATAGGGAATGAAGGCACCGACGATCAGGATGGTGAAGAACAGGTCCGCACCCTTGAACCGCCAGTTCGCCAGCGCGTAGCCGTTGACCGAGGCGATCGCGATCGACACGATCACCGAAGGCACCATGATCTTCACCGAGTTCCAGAAACCGCGCGACAGCCCGTCGCAGTTCAGCCCCGTGCAGGCCTGCGCCCAGGCCTTGACCCAGGGTTCGAACGTGATTTCCAGCGGCGGCGAGAATATGTTGCCGACCCGGATCTCCGGCATGCCCTTGAGCGAGGTCACGACCATGACGTAGAGCGGCAGGAGGTAGTAGAGTGCGGCAAGCCCCAGCGCTCCGTAGAGCATGATGTTGCGCCCCGAAAGCGCCTTGCGCGGCCGCTTGCCTTGTGGTCCGGGATAGCGCCGCGCCGGCATGTCCGGGTGGACCGTTGCAATCGTTGACTTATCCACGCTTGCGCCCTCCGAATTCGAGATAGGCCCACGGAACGATGACGATCGCCACTGCCAGCAGCATCATGGTGGAGGCGGCAAATCCCTGGCCTAGATTCTGGGCGAAGAACATATAGTCGTAGACGTATTTGGCCGGCACGTCGGAGGCGATCCCGGGGCCGCCGCTCGTCTGCGCCACGACGAGGTCGTAGATCCGCACGATGCCGCTGGCGATAATCACCAGCGTCGTGACGAACACCGGCCGCATCATCGGGATGATGATGAACAGATAGGTGCGCCACATGGGAATACCGTCGACCCGCGCCGCCTTCCAGATATCCTCGTCGATCCCGCGCAGCCCGGCCAGCATCAGGCACATGACGAGGCCCGTGCCCTGCCACAGCGCCGCGATCAGGATGCCGTAGATGACGATGTCCTCGTTGTAGAGCGGATCGAAGGTAAAGCTGGTCCAGCCGAGCGAACGCACGACGGACTGGACGCCGAATTCCGGATTGAGGATCCATTGCCAGACGAGGCCGGTGACGATGAAGGACAGTGCGAAGGGGTAGAGGAAGATCGTCCGGAAGGTGTTTTCGAAGCGGATCTTCTGGTCCATCAGCGCCGCCAGCACGAAACCGATGACGAGGCTGAAGATCAGCGACAGGATCCCATAGGTGGCGAGGTTCTGGATCGACACCAGCCAGCGCGGCGTCGCCCACAGCCTCTCGTATTGGTCGATCCCGACAAAGTTCAGGCGTGGCAGGAGCTTCGAGCTGGTGAAGGAATAGACCACCGTCCAGAGGGTGCCTCCGAGGAAGATCACCACCGACGTCACGATCATCGGGATCGATGCCACCTTGGAATTCAGGTTGCGGAACAGCCGGTTGGGCCGTCGCGCCTTGGTCGCCGGGGATGTCACAGGAATGTCCGTCATCGTCCACGCCTCCTTCCGCCTTGCCGGCGGGACAGGTTGAAGACCGCGACGCCAGCCCGACTGGCGCCCTCCCTCAGGCGGGGCAACGGGAGCAGGTCGGATGGTTCGCGCGAGGTGCAGGTGACGCGCCGGCCTTTGCAGCGGCGCGCCACCGTCTCGATCAGTCGGCAGACGCGATGATGCCGGCAAAACGCTTCTGGGCCGCGTCGGTCGTCAGCGAAGACCCGGCGAAGAACTGCGACATCAGATCTTCCAGCTGTTTCTGCGTATCCTGCGAGATCAGCTGGTCCGTGCTGGTCATGACATTGCCCTTGGCGAGAATGTCGAGACCCTTGCGCATGCAATCATTGGCCGCCTGCAGGTCCACGTCGCCGCGCACCGGAAGCGAGCCTTTCTTGAGGTTGAACGCCACCTGCGTTTTTGGGTCGAGAAGCGTCGAAGCGAGCGCTTCCTGCGCCTTCGATTTTGCCTCATCCTTCAGCAGCGGGAAATAAAATGCATCGCCGCCGGTGGTCAGCACATCGGTAACCCCGAGCCCCGGAAGGCAGGTGTAGTCGACCCCGGCCTTCTTGCCCGCCAGCTGGAACTCGCCCTGTGCCCAGTCGCCCATGATCTGCCCGCCGGCTTTGCCGGTGATGACGAGATTGGTCGCCTGGTTCCAGTCCTGGACATTGGTGCCCTTCGACATGCGACGCGCGTCGTCCGCGGCCTTGAACACCTTGGCCATCTCCGGCCCGGCCGCAGCCTTCGCGTCCTTGTCGCCATAGACCTTCTGGTAGAGATCCTTGCCTCCGACCGTGATCACCAAAACGCTGAAGGCATTGTTCGCCTGCCACGGCTGTCCGCCCATGGCCATCGGCAGGATGCCTGCCTTCTCCAGCGCCGGTGCCGCCGCGACGTACTCGTCCCAGTTCTTCGGAACTTCAACGCCCGCCTTCTTGAAGGCGTCGTTCGAAAGCCACAGCCACTGCCACGAATGGATGTTCAAGGGAACACAGTAGACCTTGCCCTTGAAGGTGCAGGACTTCAAAAGGCTGGCCGGACGGACGATGTCCGCCCACTTCTGCTGCTTGGCGAGATCGGTGAAATCGCGCATCAGGCCCTCGTTGACGAGTTCCTCTGCCTGACGCCCGTGATTGAACTGGGTTGCTCCCATCGGGTCGCCGCCGGTAATGCGGCTGATCATGATCGGCCGGGCCGTACCGCCGGAGCCGGCAATCGCGCCATCGACCCAGTGGTTGCCCGTCGCATCGAAAGCCTTGGCGAGTTCGGCGACCGCTGCGGCCTCCCCGCCGGATGTCCACCAATGCGTCACTTCGAGATCTGTCGCCTGCGCCGCGCCGAAAGGTACGACGATGCTGGCCGCCAAAAAGGCGGTGAATGCACGGATGTTCATTGAGTCTCCTCCCTCACTGAAACGTTGCAGTAGAAAGCTATGGCAGTTTTCTGAAACAAGCAACCCGGGGACGAGTGATTTAAGATCAGAAGGCAAAATTACAATCTTAGGAGGAATCTTCAGGCTTTTGGTGTTGCGCTGCGGATCCCGGAATCTTTTCAGCGCTGCCAGATACTAAGCCAACTGGTGTGAGCTTAGCCAACGCGGCTGCGAAATGGGACCTTCGCAGGTGCGCTGTGCAACCTGAAGACGCTGTGCCGAACGCTGATGCCGAAACGTCCGATTAATAATCTGTATCGTTACAGTTTTTGCGGTATGACTGTCATGCGCGAGGGCGTCGGCAACGCCCGGAGTATGGAAATGACAAATGAATGAAGTCGACCCTCCGTCTTTAAACCCGGTCCGGGAGCGACCGACTCTGAAGACGATCGCCTACATGACCGGGCTTGGCATCACCACCGTCTCGCGAGCCCTGAAGGACGCGCCCGATATCGGTGCCGACACCAAAGAGCGCGTGCGTCTCGTGGCCCGCCAACTCGGTTACCAGCCGAACCGCGCCGGTGTGCGGTTGCGCACGGGCAAGACCAATGTCATTGCCCTGGTGCTCGGGATCGACGAAGAGCTGATGGGTTTTACCAGCCAGATCGTGCACGGCGTCTCGGAAGCGCTGACCGGCAGCCAGTATCACCTGGTGGTGACCCCACATGCCTTCCAGAAGGATCCGATGGCGCCTGTCCGCTATATCCTCGATACCGGCTCCGCCGACGGCGTCATCATCTCGCGTATCCAACCGGAAGATCCGCGGGTCCGCCTGTTGACGGAACGGGGCCTGCCATTTGCGACCCACGGGCGCACCCATATGGGTATCGTCCATCCCTACCATGATTTCGACAACGAGGCCTACACCTACCAGGCGGTCCGCAGACTGGCTGCAAAGGGACGCCGCCGGCTGGCGATTCTCGCCCCCTCACCGTCCCTCTCCTACTACACCCACAGCCGCATCGGCTTTGAGAAGGCGCTGCGGGAAACCGACGCGACGGAAGTGTCCATGGGGAGGCTGACGACCGAGCGGTCCCTGGCAGAGATCAGAACCGAGATGACCGCCATCATGGAGTCCCGCGATCCGCCGGACGGGATCATTTCGATCAGCGGCTCTTCGACGATCGCGCTGGTCGCCGGGCTCGAAGCGGCCGGCAAGCGCCTCGGCATCGATGTCGATCTGGTCTCGAAGCAATCGGCGGATTTCCTGAACTGGATCCGCCCGGAAATCTACACCGTCAACGAGGATGTGCGCCTTGCGGGACATGAGTTGGGCAAGGCCGTGATGGCTCGCATCGCAGGCACCGAACCCGGAAGGCTGCAGAGTATCAGCCAGCCCTCCTGGTCGCGAATGTCCCCGTCTGACTGAGACGGCGTAGAGACCGGGGCAGCATGTTGGCCGCCCCGGCGATAGCTCAGGACAGGGTCGCCAGACCGCTACCCCAGGGGCCGTGATGCTTGTCGACGCCGTCGAGACGATCGAAGCCGTGCGCGCCGAAGAAGTCGCGCTGCGCCTGGATCAGGTTGGCCGTTCCGCGGCCGCGCCGGTAGGCATCGAAATAGGCAAGCGCCGAAGCGAGCGCCGGCACGGGTAGGCCGGAGAGCGCAGCATAGGACACGACCCGCCGCAGCGCGCCGTCTGTCTCCTTGACCATCTTCGAGAAGGCTGGCGTCACGATCAGGTTGGCCGCGTGAGGATCCTTGGTAAAGGCCGAGGTGATCTCGTCCAGGAACTCCGAACGAATGATGCAGCCGGCGCGCCAGATTTTCGCGATCGTCGGCATTGGAAGGTTCCAGCCGAGTTCTTTGGACGCAGCTGCCATGACAGCGAAGCCCTGCGCATAGGCGCCGATCTTGGCGGCCAGCAGCGCATTCTCGAGATCGCTGAGAAACGCCATGCCGTCCTGCGGCGGACGCTGCCCCTGTGGCAGGCCGAGGATCTTCTCGGCCGCCTGCCGCTCCGTCTTCTGCGAGGACAGGACGCGACCCGAGACCGCCGCTTCGATCGCAGTCGCGGCGACGCCCATGTTCTGCGCCTCGATCACCGACCACTTGCCGGTGCCCTTCTGACCGGCCGAGTCGACGATCACGTCGACCATCGGCTTGCCGGAGATCGGGTCGGTCGCCTTCAGTACCGTCTCGGAAATCTCGATCAGGTAGGAATTGAGGCGGCCTTTGTTCCACCGCCCAAAGACATCGCCGATCTGCGAGGCGCTCATACCCATGCCGTCGCGAAGGATCCCGTAGATCTCGGCGATCATCTGCATGTCGGCATATTCGATGCCGTTATGGATGGTCTTGACGAAATGCCCGGCGCCGTTTTCGCCAAGCCAGGCCACGCAGGGGTCGCCATTGAACTTGGCGGAGATCGACGTCAGGACCTTCTCCACCCGCGTCCAGCTGTCCTCGGTTCCGCCGACCATGATGGAAGGCCCGTGGCGCGCACCTTCCTCGCCGCCGGAAACGCCCATGCCGATAAAGGTCAGGCCGCTGTCCTTCAGGCTGTCGAAGCGCCGCATCGTGTCGCGGAAATTAGCGTTGCCGGCATCGATCATGATGTCGCGGTCCGACAGATAGGGCTTGAGGAGCGCCATCTGCTGATCCACGGGGTCGCCGGCCTTGATCATGATGATGATCGGCCGCGGCGGGCGAATCGCGGCGACGAAGTCTTCCATGGTCTCGCAGGGAATGATTTGGCCCTGCAGCGCGCCGGCGTCCGCGTAGAACTTCCGCGTGACCTCGACGGTGCGGTTGAAGACCGCTATCTTGTTGCCTTTCTCGGCGATATTGAGAGCCAGATTGGCGCCCATGACGCCAAGCCCGATAAGCCCGATTTCTGCCTGATCCACGGATCTTCCTCCTGTTGGAATTTGAGGATGTTGTCGCATCCAATTGTTTCACCGGCAAGGCGGTCCACAGCTGAAACGGTTCGCCTCCGGTCGACGGTCGAGATGCTGGACGGGGGCGACAAGAGGCCATTCGATAGGAGGAAAACCTTGAACGTCATGTCGGCCCGGATCATCCATGTGAGCATTGCCCGCAGGTGGGATGAGGTTTACGAATTTGCAGCCGATCCGCGCAATATCGCCCTCTGGGCGTCGGGCCTCGCCGCGGGGCTGAGACCCGATGGCGAGGACTGGATCGGAGACGGTGGACCGATCGGCAGGATCCGCATCCGTTTCGCAGCGCGCAATCCGTTCGGCGTGCTCGATCATTCGGTCACGTTGGAAGACGGCTCTGTCTTTGCCAACCCGTTGCGGGTGGTTGTGAACGGCGATGGCGCGGAAATCATGTTCACGCTTCTTCGCCGTCCGGGCGAGAGCGACGCGGCGTTCGAGACGGATGCCGCTCACATCCTCGCGGACCTCAACACATTGAAGGCTTTGCTGGAAACGAATGGCGACCGCAACGACTAGGCGGCGGGACGCCGCCGCCGGTCGGCGGTTTCCTGGATCACCACGAGGGCTCCGACCAGCGTGTCGGACCGCAGCAATGGCGACATCCGGCAGCGCATCACGACGGTGTGCCCGTCCACTTGCTCGGCATAGGTGACGGCAAGGCTTTCGCCGCCGAAACAACGGTCGAGATTGGGCTCGAACTCGTTGCGGAAGCGGTGCAGGCCGACCAGTTCGGCCAGGTGCCGGCCGACCAGTTCTTCCCGCGGAATGTCCAGCCGCCTCGCATTCGTCTCGTTGGAATAGAGCACCCGATAGCCAGGTGCCACGAGCAGGATGCGGTCGGAAATGCGGTTGAGCAGGGCGTCGTTGAGAAAGCCGCCGGCCGTCGCTTCGTCGAGCGGAGAGGCTTGCCCTGGCGCTGCGTCTTCGGATGGTTCCGTTGCAGACGCAGGTGGCGCGAGGTAGCGCTCGACCAGGGTCTGCAGAAGATGGGCATTGCGACGAACGCAGCCGCGATCGTCGGCTTCGGCGTTGAGGAGATCGAGAGCGAAGCGGAACTGTGCCTGCATGCTGGCCGTATCCTGCGCCGCGCTGTCGAAGATCGCCAGCAGAAGCGGATCGAGCTCGCGGTCGAGCCCAACCATGGCATGATCGTCCTCGCGCTCGATTGCCTGCCGGAGATCGCCGTATTTGGACCAGAACAGATCGATCAGCGCTTCCAAAAGTCCACCTTCTACCGCGGCACCCATTCCGGCCCGACATCCGTTCTTACACAAAGGCAATCTAGGCAGACCGGACTCTAGCCTTCGTCTCTCCACATCCTAGCAGATGTTTCGGTCAAATACTGCACCCGTAAACACGCTGCAATTCTTAGAACTAGTAGGTCGTCGCTCAGGATGACACGCTTTTCTTGATGTGCCAGCGGTCATGGTACCACAGCCACTGCTCCGGATATTCGCGAACCCAGGCCTCGACCTTGTCGTTGAGCACCTGCGCGGTCCCCTGCACGTCGATGCTGCCCTTTTCGTCCCTCGGCAGAGTAATCTTCGGCTCGATCTCCAGCCGGAACCGGTTGCCGGGAAGCCGGATGCAGCGCGCCGGATAGACATCCGCATCGAACTGCCGCACCAGCTTGGCTAGAAGCGGATTGGTCTTCACCGGCTGACCGAAGAAAGACGTCGGCAACCCCTTGCGAAACTTCTGGTCGACCAGCACGCCGACACCGCCGCCCGCTTCAAGCCGTCTGGCCAGGGCAAAGGACGAACCCGCATGCGAGGGCACGAGTTGTCCCATGCGGGCGCTGCGGAAGGAAAAGACCTTGTCGGCGATGTATGGGTTGTTGGGCGGGCGGAAGAGCACCATCACCTCGAGCCCGAACGCCTTGCCCGCGACCGGCAAAAGCTCGAAATTTGCGGTATGGGCCGTAAACACGATGAAGGGCCGCGGATTTTCGCACAGATCGAGGAAGATCGGCACACCCGATACCTCGACGCGACCCGGTGCCGTCTGCTCCGGGTCGAAGTCGAACAGGCGGTCGAGAAACACGTATTCGGCCGCCAGCCGGCCCATATGTCCCCAGCTGGCGACAGCAATTTCCTGCAGCTCCGCCTCGGCCTTTTCGGGAAAAGCGTTGCGCAGATTGGTCATCATCAGCTTGTGGCGCCAGAGGCGCGGCCCGATCCACCGGGCGACGCGATCTGCCGCGCGAATGGCGGGATCGGCAGGAAAGATCTTGAGCGCGCTCAGCAACCCGAAAGCAAGCTGTGCCACCAGCCATTGCTGGAACATACGCAGCTTCAGAACAATCCGGGTGAGGAACATCTTCAAGGTGCGGGCCTCAGTCCATTCTCAGGACGATTTTGCCGAACACCTGCCGGGTCTCCATACGCGACAGTGCCAGGTCGATGTCGGCAAAGGTCACCTCGGTGTCGATGACCGGCTTGACGATCCCTTGCGCCATCTTCTGCATGGCATCCGCCATGTTCTCCATCCGGCAGCCGAAGGAGCCGATCAGCTTCAGTTGCTGCTGAAACAGCATCATCAGGTTCATTTCGGTGGAGACGCCCGAGGTGGAGCCGCAGGTGACAAGGCGTCCGCCCCGCTTCATGCACAGCATCGATCCAGCCCAGGTATCCTTGCCGACATGCTCGAAGACGACGTCGACGCCCTTCTTCTTGGTGAGCTTGCGCACCACGCCTTCAAAGCGGTCCGTGCGGTAGTTGATGACGTGGTGGGCGCCGAGCGCCCTGGCGCGTTCGATCTTGTCGTCCGACCCGACGGTGGTGATGACGGTGCAGCCCATCTTCGCCGCAAGCTGGATGGCGGCAGTTCCGATGCCCGAGCCGCCCGCGTGAACCAGGATGGTCTCACCGGGCTGCAGCTTGGCATTGTCGAACAGCATGTGTTCGACCGTCCCAAAGGTCACCGGCGCCAGGGCGGCGGCGATCGCATCGACGCCGGGCGGCGCCGGCACCAGAAGCCGCGCCGGCAGGTTGGCCTTCTCCTGCGCGAAGCCGTCCAGATGGAAGCCGTGCACGCCGGAAACGTTTTCGCAGAGATTGTCCCGCTTCTCGCGGCAGGCCTTGCACAGCCCGCAGGTGCGCGCGCCGTAGATGGAGACGAGCTGCCCCGGCAGGACGTTCGAAACGCCCGGCCCGATCGCTTCGACGACGCCGGATGCCTCCGCCCCGATGGTGAGCGGCATCTTGCGCTTGGCAAACGCCATGCCCCGCCATCCCCAGACGTCGATATGGTTGAGCGCGACCGCCTTGACCCGCAGCGTCACTTCACCCGGTCCCGGTGCCGCCGGCTCCGGAACGTCGACGGCTTCCAGCTTGCGGTCTTCGATCAGTTGCAAGGCGCGCATAATAGATCATCCCTCGCCCGGAGGCGTTTTACTTCGCGAAAAACTGTTGGGGGCTGTCTCTAGGCCGGTTCCAGCGTCATGACAAGGCTGGCATTCTGCCCGCCGAAGCCGAAAGAGTTGGAGAGCACCGCCTTCGGCGCACCGTTCCGCTTTACGTTCGGCACCACGTCGAGTTCGATCGACGGGTCCGGATTGGTGTAGTTGATGGTCGGCGGAAGCGTCCCGGTGAGCATTGTCTGGATCGAAAACACCGCCTCCACGGCACCCGCTGCCGTCAGCGTATGGCCGATCATCGACTTGTTGGACGAAACCGGAATGCCCTTCAGCCGGTCGCCGAACACCGCCAGCATGGAGCCGTACTCCATCTTGTCGTTTTCCGGCGTCGAGGTGCCGTGTGCGTTGATGTAGCCGATGCCGCCCTCGTCCATGCCCGCATCCTCGAGCGCTGCACGAATGGTTGCGATCGCCGGCCCGCCATCGGGCGATGAGCGCGTCCGATGAAAATGATCGGCCTTTTCGCCGAGGCCCTTGATGACGCCCAGCACCTTGGCGCCACGCGCAATGGCAGCCTCCAGCGATTCCAGCACCAGGGTCGCGGCACCTTCCGCGATCACGAAACCGTCGCGATCCTTGCTGAACGGCTTCGATGCCTTTTCGGGTGGGTCGTTCTGGGTCGACAGCGCCGACAGGAGCGAAAAGCGGATCAGGGCTTCGGCGCTGACGGAGCCGTCTGTCGCCGCCACCAGCGCCTTGGTCGTGCGGCCCTGCCGGATCGCCTCGACACCCAGCTGGATCGCCGTTGCGCCGGAAGCGCAGGCGGTCGACAGGGTCACCGGCAGGCCCCGCGTCCCGAACATGTCGGCAAGCCGCTCGGAAATTGAGCCGAACTGAACGGCTTCGAGGAAGACCGGATCCGGACGCTCCCGCATCGCCATCAGGAA
Source organism: Hyphomicrobiales bacterium (assembly GCA_900469345.1). GTDB lineage: Bacteria > Pseudomonadota > Alphaproteobacteria > Rhizobiales > Rhizobiaceae > Neorhizobium. Next base: position 96,110 of record UBWZ01000002.1, read on the forward strand.
CCGCTCATAGGCGTCCCCTTCGGTATTGGAGGGCGGCGATCGGTCGGCCAGCGCAAAGCGATCGGCCCATTCGGGTTCGACCGGAGGCGCAGCCAGAAACAGGGGACCTTCGAAGTCGCCGGACATTCCGGCCTGTGCCAGCGCCTCGCGGGTCGTTTCCCGTGCAAACGCAAAGGAACGCTCGACGGCGTTGGCGGCCGGAAGCGCGATGAAATCGACCGTGCCGCTGATCCGCGTCGACAGGGTCTCGGTCGGAAACCGGGTGATCTTGTGAATGCCGGACGTGCCGGACGTCAGCGCTGCCCAGTTGTCCTCGAGGCCCTGGCCGAGCGAGGTGATCACACCCATGCCGGTCACCGCGACGATCGGGCGTCCCAGATGATCCGTAAAGCGATTGGCGCTCATCACCCTCTCCTTCAGGCGGCGGAAAGGGCGGCAACGCCCTCGCCGCGGGTATAGCCGACGGCCGTCACGACCGCATGCGAGGCAGCCTCGTCCATCTTGTCTTCATGTTCGGTGTCGAATGCCGGCAGCGCGACCTTCGCATCGAGGCTGATAGCGGCGAGCGCCAGGCCAAGCGGAAACTGCGCCTCCATCCCATGGCCTGTGACACCGCCGAAGCCGCGGATCGGCGCTCCGGGCAGAAGCGTTTCGATCACCTTCTTCTCGCGTCGAGCAAGGTCGACGACCCCGCTTGAGCCGGAAAACACCACCGTCTTGCCTTGCGGCGCACCGGAAACGTCGCGGACAAGCCGGGTTAGCCGATCCTCCAGGCGTTCACCGTCGCGATTGCCGCGATCGCCTTCGATCGAGTCGATCGTCGCGTAGATATGCGCGCCGCGCTGTGTTGCATGGCCGCGGGATTCGAGCACCAGGAAGGCCCCGACCGAACCCATGATCATCCCGCCGCCCTCGTCCGGGCTGCGCGCCCAGAGCGGATGCCAGTCGCCGGTCGCATGGGCGCGGATGCCCTCCACCAGGAGGAGGATGTCCGCCCGTTCCGCCACGAAAGCGCCACCCACCAGCGTATGGCTCGACTGCCCGCCCTTGATGCGATGGAAGGCGGTTTCGACGGCCGAGATACCGGCTGCCTCCTCGCCCATGAAGGTGCGCGACGATCCGGTCACCTTGTGGACTATCGAGATATTGCCGGCCATCAGGTTCGAAAGCTGCGCGAGGAACAGCGTCGGGCGCAACTCCGTCGTCAGCTTCTCGTTCAGCAGAAGCTCGCGGTCGTTGCGCTTCAACGCCTCGTCGACGATCAGCGAATCCACCTTGATGTCGCGTTCGCCGCCGCCCGCGGCAACGATCATGTCCATCGAAGCGCAGGCATCCGCATCGCTCTTCAGGCCTGCATCGTCGAGCGCCAGCCCGGCGCTGAACACGCCGAGGCGCTGCCAGTTCTCCATCTGCCGCTGGTCGCCGCGCTTGGGGATCTGCTGGGACCAGTCGATCTCCGGCATGGGATGGATGGGATAGGGCGCAAAGCGCTGCGTCTCCACCCGCGGCACGCCAGCCTCGGGAACGCCGAGAAACGCCAGGTGCGCTTCCTTGCCGACGCCCAGGCAGGTGACGATACCGACACCGGTGATCACGACATCATTGTCAGACTTCATCATCGTCCTCTTGGTCGCGCCGTCAGGAGCGCGCTTGCATGGCGGCGAGGAGACCGACCTCTTCGGCGCGCTGGCGCACGATCGGCGCCAGCGGCACCTCGGAAAACGGCATCGTACGCAGCTTGAGCTGCGCATCGCAGACCTTCTTGCCGGCGCTGCTGATCTTGGCCTTGGTTACGGCGTAACCGGAACCGTCATGCTCCAGAAACGCCTCGATGTCGAGAACCGCATCGGGCTCCACGAAGGCACGCATCTTGGCGCCATCGACGGACATCAGGAAGGGCATGGCCGCAAAATCCGTCGCCGCAAGGACCAGGAATCCCGACGCCTGCGCCATGGTCTCAATCAGGAGCACGCCGGGAACAAGCGGCATGCCGGGAAAATGCCCCTCGAAAACGGGGCTGGCGGACGGAACCACCGACCGCGCCTTCAGGGTCTTCCGGTCGACATCGAGGCTCTCGACGCGATCGATCATCTGGAAATATTCGAGCAGCATGGGCTCTGCGGCGGGGCCTTAGCCCTTGGCCGCCCTCAACTCGTCGATCTTGGCGCACAGGTTCTTGAGGACGAAATAAGCCTCAGTCGAAACCTTGCCCTCGTTGACTTCCTGGGTCCACTGCTCGAGCGGAATCTTGATCCCGAACTCCTTGTCGATGGCAAAGACGATGTCCAGGAAGTCCAGGCTGTCGATGCCCAGATCGTCGATCGTATGGCTTTCCGGCGTGATCGTTTCGCGATCAATTTCGCTCGTTTCGGCGATAATATCGGCAACTTTGTCAAATGTAGCGGTCACGCCCACGTCCTCTGAAATAGAAAATCGTTGTCCCACATAGGCAAAACGGACTCAAATGCCAATGGCCTGTCGGACGGCGCCGGCAAATTTACCGCTGCACTGTTGCGCAAATGGAGCCTCGGCCGCCTTTAGTGGCTCCCGACCAGGGTCGCGCGCAAGATATCCAGAACCTTGTCCGGCGATACGGCGACGGCAACGAACTGGCTCGGTGGACCGTCCCAGGCGCTTCCCTCGAACCGCCGGCCGCTTTCGGGTGCCTGGATCGTCTTGCCGTCAGCAAGCCCGCCGCAGACCACCCGGACGGGTCCGCTGCGATATTCGAAAAGCTCGGGCGCCACCAGATAGATGCAGGCGCAGCTGTCATGCAGGGCCATGCCGTCGAGCCCGACTCTCTGGCGGTAAAAGCCGATATAGTGCTGCGACAGGTCCGACAGGAGCTGCAGCCCGGGCGCCCCGGATGCCGTCATTTCGGCAAGATAGTCGGACGACATGATCGTCTTCATGGTAACGTCGAGACCGAAGATGGTCACCTTCCAGGAGGCGGTGAAAACCACATCGGCGGCTTCCGGATCGCCGTAGATGTTGGCCTCGGCAGCCGGCGTCACATTGCCGTTGACGTCGAACGCGCCGCCCATCACCACCACTTGCCTGACCAGTCCTGCGATATCAGGATCGGCCTGAAGGGCAAGCGCAAGGTTCGTCATCCGGCCAACGGCAACCAGTGTGACCTCGCCCGGATGGGCACGCACCATGTCGATGATGTACTGGAACGCGGGACGCGGATCGAGCGGCAGGTCGACCGTCGCCGGAACCCCGATATTGCCGAGACCATCCTCGCCGTGAACGATTGAGGCCGGGTGATCGTCGGCGCGGCCGTCGTGGAAGGCCCGCCCCGCGCCGCTGGCGATCGGTGCGGCGATGTCCCATTTCCGATGCAGGAACTGCGCATTGCGGGTTGTCGTCTCAATCGGGGCATTGCCGAACACGGTGGTGACGCCGATCAGATCGATGTCCGGATGGCGGTGCAGGAAGAGAAGGGCCATGGCATCGTCGACGCCGGGGTCCGTATCGAAAATCACCTTCTGCATGCTGTGGTCCTGCCCTTCAATGCCTGTGCCGTGCGCGCCGCGCCGCGCGACCATAGCGCAAGATGCCGCAGAGGCAATCGGCGGCCCTTTTACGCCACAACATATCCGGTTGCGGCTGCCCACGATCGATGCCACAAGCCGGCCAATCCCGCCCCATTCATTCGAGCATCATCTTGACCGAACTGACCTTTCAACTTCTCATGCTGTTGTTCCTGGCAGCGGTGTTCGCAGGCTTTGTCGATAGCATCGCCGGCGGCGGCGGGCTGATCACCATTCCGGTTCTGCTGCTTGCCGGCATATCGCCGCTCGAATCGATCGCGACCAACAAGCTGCAGTCCCAGTTCGGTTCTGCCTCCGCCACCTACGCCTATGCCAGGCGCGGACATGTGAGCCTGGCGAGCCAGGTGCCCATGGCAGCCGTCGCGGCGATTGCCGGCGGCATCGGCGCCCTCCTCGCCTCGCGCATGCCCGCCAGCCTGTTGAGCTTCGGCATTCCCTTCCTGCTCATCGCGATTGCGCTGTTCTTCGCGTTCAAGCCCAATCTCAGCGACACCGATAGCCACCGCCGGGTGACACCGCGCGTCTTCGCCGTCACCGTCGTGCCGCTGGTCGCACTCTATGACGGGCTGTTCGGGCCAGGGGCCGGCTCCTTTTACATGCTCGGCTTTGTTCTGCTCGCCGGCTTCGGCATGCTCAAGGCAACCGCCCATACGAAGCTCATCAATCTGGGCTCCAATTTCGGCTCGTTCCTTGTCTTTGCGGCAACCGGCTCAGTTCTTTGGAAAGTCGGCCTGTTGATGGGTGTCGGCCAGTTGATCGGCGCGCAGATCGGATCCGGGCTCGCCATCAAGAGCGGCGCCCGCATCATCAAGCCTCTTCTGGTAATCTCGTGTCTGGTACTGGCGGCAAAGCTGCTCGCAGATCCAACCCATCCGCTGCGCGTCTGGCTCGGCTTCTAAAAGCAGGCAGTTTCAGCCCTTGAGCTTGAGCGGCAGGCCGGCCGCGACAAAATAGGCCTTGTCCGCGATCGCCGCGATCTTTTGGTGAAGCCGCCCAGCATGATCACGGAACTCCCGCGCCATCCGGTTTTCGGGCACGATGCCGAGCCCGACCTCGTTCGACACGAGCACCACATGCGACGCACAGCTAGAAAGCTGAGCGATCAGTGCTTCACTCTCCGCCTTCAGGTCGCGCTCGGACATCATAAGGTTCGAGACCCACAGCGTCAGGCAATCGACCAGCACGGAGCGGCCGGCGGCATCGATTGTTGCCAGATGCCGCGGCAGGTCCAGTGGGATTTCATGGGTGATCCACCCCTCGCCTCGATCGGCTTGGTGCCGCGCAATTCGGTCGACCATCTCGTCGTCGAAGGCCTGTCCCGTTGCAATATAATGCCGTTCGCCGCCGGCCGAGATGATCATGCGCTCGGAAAACGATGACTTACCCGATCGCGCCCCGCCGAGAACGAGAACAACATGGCCTGAACGCGTCATGGAAGCCTTGGCTGAAATAGAAAAGGACCGGACGATTCGTAGATGAGGAGGCGTCCGGCCCTGTTGGTATTGCTGTTCCAGACTCGTGTCTGCCAGAAGATACTGGGCCCAGATCGGAGAGACGTCAACCGTTTCGCAATGTGGGAGCTGTTTCCATGGCGTCATTGTCCTGTTTGCGACGGCAGGCGGCGAGTTTCTCCGTTGTGAAAATTCGCCGTTGCGCATATTGCGACGTCAACGACAACGAGGCCGGCCGACGCAGGTCCTGAGGAACATCCATGCTCTACATTTTCAAAAGCAACAGCGGCCTGCAGATCGCCTGGAACGCAACCGCACCGACACGACAGGTAGCATCCCGGATGCAGCAACTCGACACGCGCTTTTCGCTGTTCGGATTGATCCGCTCTGGCAAAACCGGCTGAGAGCCGGACCGGGTCCTGCCTGCCAGACACGGCATCATACAGCACCAAGAGAAGAAGAATGGAGGGCAACCGGGACGCACTACCTGATCCGGTTGCCGACGCTGGACTGTTCGTCCACGCCCAGATCTTTAGCGACACATCCTTACCGGATGGTTAGTGCGGCGCTCCAAGATTACGTTTTTACGTCGCTGCAAAGTTTTTTTCGAAAAATGCAGTGGCGGCGGCGACGGCGCTAATCGGCTACAAAACGGCAAAGCTGGGGCGTGACTTTTGCGACGGTCGTGAGCTTGCCGACCGAGCGGGCCGCCGCGGCGGCCATAACGGCGGCAAATGCCGGTTTTTCCACCTGATCTCCCATCGAAATCTAGTTGTAACAATGACTTGCTAACGCACCTCCATTGGACGGCGCCGTGCTGCACAGTTGATTTCTCTGCCGGAATACGTACGCTGAGGCACATGGGGTCCGAGAGCGCAGTATCCGCGAGATCAATTGGCGGGTTTAAAACAGACGCGAGACCTCGACAGGCTTGGCGTGAGGGCACCTGCGGGTTGATCACGGCGTGCCCAGGGTGTGGATGGCCGATATACTTCGGAGTCCCGGATTTTGAACACTGCAACAACAAGACTGGGAGGTCTTAATGATGAAAAAGCTCCTTGCTTCCGCTGTTTTTGCCGGCGGACTCTATGCTTTCGCCGGTGCCGCTCATGCGGAATGCGGCTCCGTTTCCATCGCCGAAATGAACTGGGCCTCGGCCGGTGTCGCAGCCAATGTCGACAAGATCATCCTCGAAAAGGGCTATGGCTGCTCGGTCGAGCTGGTAACGGGCGACACCATGCCCACCTTCACCTCGATGAACGAAAAGGGCCAGCCTGATATGGCCCCCGAATTCTGGGTCAACGCCGTACGCACGCCTCTCGACAAGGCCGTATCCGAAGGCCGCCTCGTGATCGCCGCCGAAATTCTCGCCGATGGCGCTGTCGAGGGATGGTGGATCCCCAAATTCCTCGCCGATGCCCATCCAGACATCAAGACAGTGCAGCAGGCGATCCAGCATCCGGACCTCTTCCCGGCCCCGGAAGACCCCTCCAAGGGCGCCGTCACCAACTGCCCGTCCGGCTGGAACTGCCAGGTGTCTACCGCCAACCTCTACAAGGCGCTTGGTGCTAAGGAGAAGAACTTCGAACTGGTCGACACCGGCTCCGCCGCAGGTCTCGATGGCTCGATCGCCAACGCCTTCGAGAAGAAGACCGGCTGGCTCGGCTACTACTGGGCGCCGACGGCGATCCTTGGCAAGTACGAGATGGTGAAGCTTTCCTTCGACGTGCAGCACGACAAGGCCGACTGGGATGCCTGCACGGCGGTCCCGGACTGCGCCAATCCCAAGGTCAACTCCTACCCGACATCGCAGGCCTTCACCGTCGTGACCAAGAAATTCGCCGAAAAGGCGGGCGTCGCGATGGATTACATCAAGGCTCGCAAGTGGACCAACGCCACCGTCAACGGCATTCTCGCCTGGCAGACGGACAACCAGGGCACCAACGAGGACGCTGCAAAGCATTTCCTGGAGACAATGCCCGAAGTCTGGTCGAAGTGGGTCAAGCCTGACGTGGCTGAAAAGATCAAGGCCTCGCTCTAACAGCGTCCCGGAGGCCGTGATCCCACGGCCTCCGGACCCCCGGAGCCGCGTCTGAGCGACTTCGCATGCCGGAAAAAAGACGCCGGCCGACGACCAATCTGCTACTCTGGCGGCCTGGATCGGACGGCCATGCCGAACCGGGACCATAAAACAAACAAGGGGAACCTCATGGCAAGCTGTAGTCTCCTGCCGAACCTGCTGTGCAGCTTCCCGGCCATGAGCGATCAGTACATTCGCGACGCGCGCAAAGTGATTGACGAAGGCTTCAAGGGCTTGGTGCGCGAGTACGTGGGCGTGATCGATACGGTCGTGCAGCCCCTGCAATGGTTTCTGAACTACCTGGAAAAGGTGTTCACCAATTCCCCCTGGGTCCTCGTGCTGGCCGTCATGATGCTGATCGTCTATCTGACCAGCCGCAGCGTCCGCATCACCGTCGGCACCGGCGTCGGCATGGTGTTGATCGGTGTCATCGGCCTCTGGAACGATACCATGATTACCCTGGCGATCACCACCGTCGCCACGCTGATCGCCATCCTGATCGGCATACCTATCGGCATCCTGATGGCCCGTTCGGACCGGATGCAGAATGCGATCAACCCCGTTCTCGACGTGATGCAGACGCTGCCGAGCTTCGTCTATCTCATTCCCGTCGTCGTCATCTTCGGCATCGGCAAGGTGCCGGGCCTGATTGCGGTCGTCATCTACGCCGTTCCGCCGATGATCCGTCTGACCAATCTCGGCATTCGTCTCGTCGACAAGGAAGTGCTGGAAGCCGCCGATGCGTTCGGCTCCTCGCCGGGGCAGAAGCTTTGGAACGTACAGATGCCGCTGGCGCTGCCCACCATCATGGCGGGCATTAACCAGACCATCATGATGTCGCTTGCAATGGTCGTGGTCGCCTCCATGGTCGGCGTCGGCGGACTGGGCAAGAACACGCTGCAGGCCATCAACAACCAGTTCTTCACCTTCGGCTTTATGAACGGCTTTGCGCTCGTCGCCATCGCCATCATTTTCGACCGCGCCAGCCAGGCTTTCGGCAAGCGCCTTCAGAAACATTCGGAGGTTGTGCATGGCTAGCCACGGCATCGAGATCAAGAACCTCTACAAGATCTTCGGTCCTCGTGGCCGGGATTACATCGAGGCGGTCCAGGCGGGGCTGTCGAAGGCCGAGCTCAACGAAAAGCACGGCCATGTCCTCGGTCTGAAGAACATCAACATCTCCATGCCGGCCGGTGGCATCACCGTCGTCATGGGCCTGTCCGGCTCGGGCAAGTCGACCCTGATCCGGCACATCAACCGCCTGATCGAGCCCACCTTCGGCGAGGTCGTTTATGATGGCCTGGATATCTGCGCGATGACCGAGAACGGTCTGCGCGAGTTCCGCCGCCACCGCACCGCCATGGTGTTTCAGAAGTTCGCGCTTCTGCCACATCGCACCGTCCTCGAAAATACCGTCTACGGCCTCGACATCCAGGGCGTCTCCCGTGACGAAAGCGCCAAACGGGGCCGCTACTGGATCGAACGGGTTGGGCTGACCGGCTTCGAGAACCACTATCCGAACCAGTTGTCGGGCGGCATGCAGCAGCGTGTCGGCCTTGCCCGCGCGCTGACCAACGACGCCGACATTCTCCTGATGGACGAGGCCTATTCGGCGCTCGACCCGCTCATCCGCGTCGATATGCAATCCGTGCTGCTGGATCTGCAGGCGGAGCTGAAGAAAACCGTCGTGTTCATCACCCACGATCTCGATGAGGCTCTGCGGCTCGGCGACAAGATCGCGGTCCTGCGCGACGGCGAGGTCATCCAGCAAGGCACCGGCCAGGAGATCGTCCTCGCGCCCGCCGATGATTACATCACCGCCTTCGTCAAGGAAGTGAACCGCGGACGCGTCATCCAGGCCGGCACGGTCATGAGGCCGCTCGATGGTCCTGCCGACGGAATGCGCGTCGCAAACACGACAACGCTGGAATCCGCTGCCAAGGACATGTGCGATGCCGGACAGTCCCGCGCTGTGGTAGTCGATGCCGAGGGCGCGCCCGTGGGCGTTCTCGATCTCCATGCGATCGTCAGCGCCATGGTCACTCCCGCCAAGACAGAGGTCCCCAAGCTCGCCGCCGAGTGATCTTACGCGCCCAAGCGCTGGCTCACCTTGCCAACATATAAAGACATCTTTATATGTAAGACGATGTTTTTTGAGGAGCCAAACATGCGGACCGCCAACGCCCTGACCGACCTGCTTGCCGAAAAAGGAGTTCTCCTGGCAGACGGCGCCACTGGCACCAATCTGTTTGCCATGGGTCTGGAGGCAGGCGAAGCGCCCGAACTGTGGAATGAAACCGCGCCGGAAAAGATCGTCAAGCTGCACCAGGATTTTGTCGATGCCGGTGCCGACATCATTCTCACCAACTCGTTTGGCGGGACCCGCCAGCGCCTGAAGCTGCACAAGGCCGACGACCGCGTCTTTGACATGAACAAGCGCGCCGCCGAGATCGCCCGTTCCGTTGCCGACAAGGCGCCGCGCAAGGTGATTGTGGCGGGATCCGTCGGCCCGACAGGCGAACTCCTGATACCGCTTGGCGCCATGTCCTACGAGGATGCGGTCGCAGCCTTTGTCGAACAGATGGAAGGCCTGAAGGCGGGCGGCGCCGACGTCGCCTGGATCGAGACCATGTCGTCCGGCGATGAGATCCGCGCTGCCGCCGAGGCCGCCGTCAAGGTCGGGCTTCCCTATACCTATACGGGGTCTTTCGATACGGCTGGCAAGACGATGATGGGCCTTGACCCGAAGGACCTGCGCGGCGTGGCAAGCGACGTGGGCGAAGGCCCGGTTGCGGTTGGTGCCAACTGCGGCGTCGGCGCGCCCGACATCCTCTCGAGCCTGCTCGACATGACGGCCGCCGATCCGGATGCGATCACCATCGTCAAGGGCAATTGCGGGATACCCGAATACCGCGGCGCCGAGATCCATTACTCCGGCACGCCGCCGCTGATGGCGGAATATGCGCGCCTCGCCCGCGATGCTGGCGCAAGGATCATCGGCGGTTGCTGCGGCACCTCCTGCGATCACCTTGCTGCCATGCGCACTGCACTCGACGAGTACACGCCCCGCCCCCGCCCGACGATTGATGAAATCGTCGACAAGATCGGTCCGCTGCGCAATAAGACTGCCAGTGAATCAGGCGGAGACGGCAGCCGTGAAAGGCGTCGCCGCCGAAGCTAGGGGTGGAGGAATGATGACCAGTGTTTCACCGATCGGCAACCGCGATACCGTCGCGGAAAGCCTCGCAGGTCTTGGTGCCGAACAGCAGGCCTGGCTGGTGCTGGTGATGGAAACGCCGGCATCCGACGAACTCCTGATCGAGGGTCTACACCAGTATCTGGACCATGCCTCGGAAAGCCGTTTCCTCAATTCTCTCAAGCTGCAGAAATGCGGCGAGTGGATCGGCGACAAGGCCCCGGCGCGCCTGCAGATCCGGCTTATGGAGGCCGCGAAATCCAGCCAGCATCCCGCCTACCAGGCATTCCGCGACGGCCTCAACCGCTCGGGTGGCCTGGAGCGGGCCTATCCCAAGGCAAAGATCTGATTTTCCGCTAAAGCGTCATCTGCCGCATGTGGAACTGCAGCTGCGCCAGGGGATAGCGATAGGCTTTTCCCACCGGGCAGGCATTGCGCGCCTTACAGCCCCCTTCCATGCACCTTCCCTGACCTGCCTCGCCGAGATAGTCTCGGCAGGCGCGTACGTCGAATGCCGCCTCGCTCACCGCGTTTGCGGGGCACGCGCTCAGGCATGGCTTTTCGGCGCAGCCGTCACAGGGATGACCGGCGACATGGGCGGTCGCCTCAAGGACATCGGCAAATCCGAGCGCGCCTCGATAGCCATGCCAGAGCCCGAACTGCGGATGGATCAGCAATCCGAGCGGCGACGCTTTCATTCCCTCGGCCATCATCGCCCATCGCTGGAACGGCTGCCATGGCGGATCGGACGGGAAATAGGCGGTGGCGCAAAGATCCTCGGCGAGCGGCTGGATGACCGCCTTCGACCAGCGATCCAACGGGTCGGGTCCGCTGTGGATATGCGCCCAGCGGCTGAAGGCAGGCCAGATCGAACCGCCGATATTGCCAAGCAGCAGGACAGAGCGGGCATGCCTCCCGTCCGCAAGCAGAGGGCCGTCACCTTCGGCAAACGCGGCGATCCCGCGCATCGTGATGCCGGTGGGTCGAAGCGCCCGCTCCACCCTTTCCAGGGCATCGCGGGCGCTGTTATCGCCGGTGGAGCTCACTGCGGCCCCTTGTACTGGTAGTGTGGGCGCCAGACGCTTTCCTGGATAAAGTCAGCGACCTGCCTCGCTCCGCCTTGCTCCCTGGCGGCCTCGGGCTCTCTTCAAGTGAAGGCGTCTGGCACCGAATCCTTGCGCTCCCGGATATAGGCGAGGAGCGCCTCGTCGATCGCCGGATCGAGCGGCGGCGCTTCGTAGGAATCGAGCCAAGAGCGGCAGAGCGCGTTGGCACGCTCTTCGACCCGCTTCTGCCCCTCGATCTCCCACTGCTCGAACGAGTTGTTGTCGGCAAGCGCCGAGCGATAGAAGGCGCTTTGGAAATGCGCTTGCGTGTGCGCGCAGCCAAGATAATGGCTGCCCGGCCCTACTTCGCGGATAGCCGACAGCGCCTGCCCCTCGTCGGTCAGATCGATTCCTTGCGCCATCTTCTGCATCATTCCGAGCTGGTCCTGGTCGATCATGAACTTCTCGTAGGACGACACCAGCCCGCCTTCGAGCCAGCCTGCCGCGTGGAGCACGAAGTTGGTGCCGGCAAGCAACGTCATGTTGAGCGTATTGGCCGACTCATGCGCCGCCTGCGCATCGGGCACCTTGGAGGCGCAGAGCGATCCGCCGGTCCGGAAAGGCAGGCCAAGCCGGCGCGCCAGCTGCGCGGCCCCATAGGAGACCAGCGAAGGCTCCGGCGTGCCGAAGGTGGGCGCGCCGGATTGCATCGAGATGGAGGCAGCAAACGTGCCGAACAGCACCGGGGACCCCTTGCGGATGAGCTGGGTGAGCGCGGCGCCCGCCAATACTTCCGCCAGGATCTGCGTCAGCGTTCCCGCCACCGTAACCGGGCTCATCGCGCCGGACAGGATAAACGGAGACACGACCGAGGCCTGGTTGTGCCGCGCATAGACCTTGAGCGCGCCGAGCATGGTGCCGTCGAACACCATCGGGGAGTTGGCGTTGATAAGGTTCAGCGTCACGCAGTTGTTTTCGACGAATTCGTCGCCGAAAACCAGCTTCGCCATGGCCACCGTGTCTTCGGCACGCTCGGGCGCGGTCACCGACCCCATGAACGGCTTGTCGGAATATTTGATGTGGCTGTAGACCATGTCGAGATGGCGCTTGTTGACGGGAACATCGACCGGCTCGCACACCGTTCCGCCGGAGGAATGCATCGACGGCGCCATGTAGGCGAGCTTCACGAAATTCCGGAAGTCCTCGATGGTCGCGTAGCGCCTGACGCCGTCGAGGTCGCGCACGAAGGGAGGACCGTAGACCGGCGCAAAGACGGTGGCATTGCCGCCGATCTTGACGCTGCGCTCGGGATTGCGCGCATGCCATGTGAACTCGCTCGGCGCGGTCTTCAGCAGTTCGCGGCACAGTCCTTTCGGAAAATGGACCCGCTCACCCCGAACATCCGCGCCGGCCTCTTTCCACAGCGCAAGTGCTTCCGGATCTTCGCGAAACTCGATGCCGATCTCTTCCAGCACCAGGTCGGCATTGCGTTCGATGAGCTGCAGGCCCTCTTCGTCCAGCACCTCGTAAACACCGATGCGTCGCGTGATGTATGGCAATGATGGCCCCGCGCCGCCGCCTGTCCGTGCCGCGCGGCGACCGGCCGCTCCGCGTTCACCGCGTCCACGGCGTCCCGCCTGTTCCGTCTGCTGGGTTACCTCGTCCATGATGCTCCTCACCCTCTGCCGCTTCGCTGTCGTCTTTTGATGCGCCATGCTATGCTCAAGTGCAAGTCGAGCCCCGCTCGTCTGCGGCAAAGGATCGGCCTGTCTGCGCCAAGACGCGCGGCGTCCTCCCATTAAGCCAGGCCGCAACCCTTCGTCGCGTTTCCGACGCCCGGCTGTCGCAGACAAAAGAAATTGCCGCACGTTTTCCGGCTAGATATGGTCGGGACGAAAGTGATTTGCCCAGTCTCCTCCAATAGGGAAGAAACACCATGGCCGACGACGACATCATCCTGTCCGAGCTTTCCGACGAAGAACTCGTGCAGCAGATGCACGACGACCTCTATGACGGTCTGAAGGAGGAGATCGAGGAGGCGACAAACATCCTCCTCGAGCGCGGCTGGACGCCCTACGACGTCCTGACCCAGGCGCTGGTGGAAGGCATGCGGATTGTCGGCATCGACTTCCGCGATGGCATTCTGTTCGTGCCGGAAGTCCTGCTGTCGGCAAACGCCATGAAAGCCGGCATGAACATTCTGCGCCCGCTGCTGGTGGCTACCGGTGCGCCGAAGCTCGGCAAAATGGTCATTGGTACCGTCAAGGGCGACATCCACGACATCGGCAAAAATCTGGTCGGGATGATGATGGAGGGCGCGGGCTTCGACGTCGTCGATCTCGGGATCAACAATCCGGTCGAGAACTATCTGGATGCGATTGAACGCGAGCAGCCGGACATCATCGGCATGTCGGCGCTGCTGACGACCACCATGCCGTACATGAAGGTCGTGATCGATACGCTGAAGGAAAAGGGAATGCGCGACGATTACGTCGTGCTGGTTGGCGGCGCGCCTCTAAACGAGGAATTCGGCAAAGCCGTTGGCGCCGACGCCTACTGCCGCGATGCGGCTGTCGCTGTCGAGACCGCGAAGGAATACATTCGCCGCAAGCACAACAGTCTCGCCGCCGGTTCGTGATCGATCCGGCGGCGACACATTTAAGAATTAGTACTTGGCGGCGCGGTTGACCTTGTGGCCAGCCGACTGCGTAGCGTCGACGGTGTTGGCCGTATCCTGGCCCATGCCACGGATCGTGTTACCGCAAGAAGAAAGTGAAACCATCGTCGCGAAGAGGGCGGCGATTACCGTGGCTGTCTTGACCGTCATGTGAGATTACTCCGATGGGTAGGGATCAAATCGTTTCGGAAACTGCATTTCCGGCGAAGGAACGTTCAACTCGCGAAAAAGTTCACGTGATCGCTTGCGGAGCGATCGCTCGCGAAATTTTAGCCGTATGCCGCCAGCATGGGCTCGACCATATCGACCTCAATTGCTTGCCTGCCATCTGGCATGCCTACCCGCAAAAAATCGTTCCGGGACTGGAACAGGCGCTGCACGAAGCCCGGGAGCGCGGCTTTCAGCGCATCTTCTTCGCCTATGCCGACTGCGGGACCGGCGGCGACATCGATCGGCTCTGCGAGCGCGAGGGCGTAGGCCGGATCGAAGGCCCGCACTGCTATTCCTTTTTCCACGGCAACGACGCCTTCGCGGCGAACGGTGACGACGACATCTTCACCTTCTTCCTCACCGATTTCCTTGCCCGCCAATTTCAGGCCTTCGTCATCGAACCGCTCGGGCTCGACCGGCATCCGGAGCTCAGGGACATGTATTTCGGCCATTACCGGAAGCTCGTGTATCTGAGCCAGGAAGAGGACGAGGCCCTGCAGGAAAAGGCGCGCGAGGCTGCAGCCTACCTCGGCCTCGAATACGAATACCGCTTTACCGGTTACGGCGATCTGACGCCTGCCCTGAAGGCTATTTAACGCTTTCTTGGATGTTCCCGGCCGATGGTGTATCGGGGTACAGGGGAACGGAAAATGCAGGACGTGAACGCGGCTCCGATCGTGGTGATGACGGCTGGCGGGCTAAACCCCCAGGTCATGATCAATGCTCTGGCAAAACACTTTTCCAACATTCACGTCATTGTCGAGCGTCCGGAATCGAAGCGGCAAATCCTCCGCCGCCGTGCCCGCCGGTTCGGCTGGATGCACGCCGTCGGCCAGCTCGGCACGACGATCGCCGCCCGGCTCGGCAAGAAGTTGTCGACGCGACGGGCCAGCGAGATCGTCGCGCTCTACGGCCTGTCCGGCGAGCGACAACCGACCATTCCGCTGACCAAGGTCGATTCGCTTAACGATGCGGATTGCCGCCGCCTCGTAGCGCAGCTGCAGCCGAGGGTGATCCTCACCATTTCGTGCCGGCTCCTCTCGTCCGAAACCCTGGCTGCCCTGCCCTGCCCGGTTATCAACTTCCACGCCGGCATCAATCCCGTCTACCGCGGCCAGATGGGTGGCTACTGGGCGCGCATCGGCCACGACCAGGGTAATTTCGGCGCCACCGTGCATCTCGTCGACAAGGGCACCGATACGGGCGGCACCCTTTACGAGAGCCGCGTGACGCCATCGAAGGCGGACACGATGGCAACCTATCCGCTGCTGATCACGGCGTCCTCGACCGGCATCACAGTCAAGGCGCTGCAGGATGCGCTCGCCGGCACCCTGAAGCCCTATGCGCCTCCCGGCCGGTCCGTCCTGCGCTTCCCGCCAACCGTCTGGACGTGGCTCTATCATGGCCTTACCAAGGGCATCTGGTAGCGCGTCGTTTTTCGCGGCACGCGGCGTCGTCCCGAGCGCAGTCTCGACCGGCGCGGGCAGGCATGCTGAGCGGCAACAGGAGAGCAGGTGATGGCGGATCGGATCATCGTCTATTGGCGGGACATTCCCGCTCAGGTCATCATCAAGCAGGGCCGCAAGACAGCCAAGCGCGAACTCTCGCTTCGCTTCACCGAGGCGATCGACATGTGCGCCATGCGCACCGGCGCCGCGGAAACCGACGATTACTTGGCCGAATGGCGCAAGGCGGACCCGACGCCGGTATCCGACGATCTGGAGGCCGAGGCCGACAAGGCTGCGAGCGAGCTGGAAGCAGCCTATGACAGGGAGCGCCTGATCAGGCTTGTAAAGGCGGGCGGCCGCGAGGCCGCCTGAGCATCCCTTCCCATCAATCGGCGCCGAGGAGGCGTCTGGAGGATTGAATGACCCGTACCATCGTCGCATCCGCTACCCGCGAAATCATCATCGGCTTCGACCAGCCCTTTTGCGTGATCGGCGAACGCATCAATCCGACCGGCCGCAAGAAGCTCGCCGCGGAAATGATCGATGGCAATTTCGACACCGTCATCAAGGATGCGCTGGAACAGGTGGCAGCCGGAGCGACCATGCTGGACGTCAATGCCGGTGTCACCTCCGTCAACCCCAATGAGACCGAACCCGGGCTTCTTGTCCGGACGCTTGAAATCGTCCAGGGCCTGGTCGACGTGCCGTTGTCGATCGACAGCTCCGTGACAGCCGCCATCGAGGCCGCTCTGAAGGTTGCCAAGGGCCGACCGCTCGTCAATTCCGTGACAGGCGAGGAGGAAAAACTGGAAGCCATTCTGCCGCTGTGCAAGAAATACGACGTGCCCGTGGTTGCCATCTCCAACGACGAGACGGGCATTTCCATGGATCCGGACGTGCGCTTCGCCGTTGCCAAGAAGATCGTAGAACGGGCCGCCGACTACGGCATCAAGAGCCACGACATCGTTGTCGATCCGCTGGTCATGCCGATCGGCGCTCTCGGCGATGCCGGCCGCCAGGTATTCCAGCTGCTGTACCGTCTGCGCAACGAGCTCAAGGTCAACACCACCTGCGGCCTGTCCAACATCTCCTTCGGCCTGCCCCACCGACATGGCATCAATGCCGGCTTTATTCCGATGGTGATCGGCGCCGGCATGACCTCGGCCATCATGAACCCGTGCCGCCCGCAGGAGATGGAAGCGGTGCGCGCCGCCAACGTCCTCAACGGCACCGACGAGAACTGCACCAACTGGATCAAGACCTACCGCGATTACAAGCCGGCCGAAGGCGGTGCCGTCGCCGCCTCCCCGGCCCCGGCGACTGCAGGTGGACGACGCGGCGGGCGTGCCGCGCGGACCGGCGCCGGCGCGGCGACGGAGTAACGGCAGCAGCATGGCCGATATGTCGGAACGCGATCCCCTCGTCCTCTTCATGCCCTCCGGCAAGCGCGGCCGGTTCCCCGTCGGCACCTCCGTCCTCGATGCTGCCCGCGACCTCGGTGTCTATGTCGAAAGCGTCTGCGGTGGCCGCGCCACCTGTGGCCGTTGCCAGGTTTCTGTCCAGGAAGGACATTTCGCCAAGCACGGCATCACTTCGTCCGACGACCATCTCTCGCCGGTCGGGCCCAAGGAAGAGCGATACGACCGCGTGCGCGGCCTCCCCGAGGGCCGCCGACTGTCTTGCTCCGCACAGATCCTCGGTGACCTCGTCGTCGATGTGCCCCAGGACACGGTGATCAATGCGCAGGTGGTGCGCAAGGCTGCCGACGAGCGGGTGTTCGATCGCAGCCCGGCGGTGCGCATGTGCTATGTCGAGGTCGAAGAGCCCGACATGGAAAAGCCGCTTGGCGATCTGGACCGCCTGCTGGTCGGCCTTTCCGAGCAATGGCATCTGAGCGATATCGAGGTCGATTTCCACCTGATGCCGCAGATCCAGTCGATCCTCCGGCAGGGAGAATGGAAGGTGACGGCCGCCATCCACCGGGATCGCGACGATGATCGACCCCGCTTGATCGCGCTTTATCCCGGCCTCAAGAACGAGGCCTATGGCATTGCCTGCGATATCGGCTCGACCACGATCGCGATGCACCTGTCGTCGCTTCTGTCGGGACGCACCGTCGCATCTGCCGGCACTTCCAACCCGCAGATCCGCTTCGGTGAGGATCTGATGAGCCGCGTCTCTTACGTGATGATGAACCCGGAAGGCCGCGGCGCCATGACGCTTGCCGTCCGCGAAGCGCTGAACGGCTTGATCGACAAGGTCTGCGCCGACGGCGGCATCGCACGCGCCGACATTCTCGACAGCGTTTTCGTCGGCAATCCGATCATGCACCACCTTTTTCTCGGCATCGATCCGACCGAGCTTGGCGGCGCACCCTTTGCACTCGCCGTCTCCGGGGCAGTCAAGCTGACCGCCCAGGAGGTTGGCCTGCCGTTGAACGCCGGTACTCGCACCTATGTTCTGCCGTGTATCGCGGGCCACGTCGGCGCAGATGCCGCCGCGGCCACCCTGGCCGAGGGCCCGCATCGCCAGGAAGAGATGATGCTGATGGTCGACATCGGCACCAATGCCGAGATCGTTCTGGGCAACTCGACCCGTGTCGTCGCCGCCTCCTCCCCGACCGGCCCCGCTTTCGAGGGCGCCGAGATTTCGTCCGGGCAGCGCGCGGCACCGGGCGCGATCGAACGGGTCCGCATTGATCCGGTAACGCTCGAACCGCGCTTCCGCGTCATCGGCGCCGAGCCCTGGTCGGACGAGCCGGGTTTCGCCGAAGCCGTCTCGGCGGTCGGGGTGACCGGCATTTGCGGTTCGGGCATCATCGAAGTGATTGCCGAGATGTTTCTCGCCGGAATTATTTCCGAAGATGGCGTCGTCGATGGCAGCCTCGCCGAACGCTCGCCGCGGATCCTGGAGAACGGTCGCACCTTCTCCTACCTTGTGCATGAAGGATCGCCGCGCATCACCGTCACCCAGACGGACGTGCGGGCGATCCAGCTCGCCAAGGCGGCGCTTTACGCTGGCGTCAAACTGCTGATGGACAAGCAGGGCGTCGACCACGTCGACAGGATCGGCCTTGCCGGGGCGTTCGGCACCTTTATCGACCCGAAATATGCGCTCGTCCTCGGCCTTGTTCCCGATTGCGATCTCGACAAGGTAAAGGCGGTCGGCAATGCCGCCGGCACCGGAGCCCGGATGTGCCTGCTCAATCGCGGCTACCGACGCGAGATCGAGGACACCGTGCGCCGCATCGACAAGATCGAGACGGCTCTCGAACCGAAATTCCAGGAGCATTTCGTCGCCGCCATGGCGCTGCCGAACAAGGTCGACAGTTTTCCCAATCTCGCGCGGGTCGTCACCCTCCCCGAAAGGAAATCGCAGGCCGACGGCGGTGACGCCGGCGGCAGGCGGCGACGCCGGAGCCGCGAGTAGAACAGGTGGCCGGTTCGCATGGACGCGATCCGGCAGGCTTCAGGCGGCGGCAGCGGTCGACAGGCTGCCGAACGCATCGCGAATGCTCTCCGCAACCGCCTTGCCCGGGATCGAAAGCTGCGGCGCGGTCAAAAGCCTGATGTCGAAATTCAGGAGCTCCGGCATGCCCTCCTTGGCGCCAAGGATCTGCATGTCCTCGCCCACATAGGACAGCGGGAACGGCGCGATCGCAAGATCGGAGAGAATGGCCGCCCTCTGCGCCATCGTATGGGCGCTCGCATAGGCGATCCGGTACGGTCGCTTGTTGCGCTCAAGCTGCGTGATGGCGTCCTGACGCCAGACGCAGCCATCCTCCCAGACGGAGATCGGCAGCGGGTCGCGCAGATAGGCGGTGCCGCATTTGGCCCCGGCCCAGACCAGTTTTTCGCTGTGAATGAGTTCGCCACCGGTGGCAAACGGGCGCGTCGCGCAATTGATGAGCGCCAGATCAAGACGCTGCTCGTCCATGCGCTTGCGCAGCGCGAGGCTCATGTCGACCGTCACATCGACCATGATGCCCGGGAAGCTTTCGCCGAAATGCTTCAGGATCTTTGGCAGCAGGCGTTCGGCGATGTCATCGGGAGCACCGAGCCGGACCACGCCGGCAAGTTCCGGCATGACGAAACGGGAGACGGCTTCGTTCGACAGCGCAAGCATCCGGCGGGCGTAGGAGAGCAGCATCTCGCCGTGCTGGGTCAGCGTCACAGAGCGCGCATCGCGCAGGAACAGTGTCGTCTTCAACTGCTCTTCGAGCTTTTTGATCTGCATTGAGACCGCCGACGGCGTGCGCAATACCGCTTCGGCTGCCGTCGAAAAATTCCCTGTTTCAGCGATCGCGACAAACGTGCGCAGCACGTCGTTGTCCAGCAGGGGAAGCGGCGGACGAAATGGCGAAGGCATGCGGCTCTCCATCAATTTTGTTGAACCTTATGACCATATCATTTCGTTTGATTGAATGTCAAACAGGCGCATACTCATCATTATCGGATCCAGTCGCCAAACAGACAACATAAATTCATAGGCGGCATTCGTCCCATCCGATTGATTGATGAATTGTCAGCGTTCACTCTCCCGGTCGCGCTGCAATGAAACACCCAAGGAGCCAGTCATGACCACCACTACCTATTTGTACGGCCCCAGCCGTCCGTCGCTGAGCCACGCCACTAGCCATTGGCTGGTCCGGGTCGGCCAGCTCGTCGTCGCCGTCGGCAATCGCTGGGAAAGACACCAGGCTGAAAAGGTCCTCGAGGCCCTTCCCGCCGACATTCGCAAGGATATCGGCTGGCCGGCAACGACAGAGGGAAGCGCCCGCAGATGATTGCTTGCCTGCGACGAGACTGACGGGGCGTTGATTAGACGCGCCGCCAGTCTCCGGTAATCGCCGCCCTCCTGCAGCGACCTTAGTATGTCGCAAATATTTTCCCCGACCGCCTACACACCCACTTTCCGCTTACGTTTTTCCGTGTCAATGTCGCTTTTGAAGTATCCCTGACCATCACGGCGGAGGATGCGATAAAAGGGAACAGAAGCATGGATGTTACCGGCAGAAGCCCCGGGAAGAAGCGCTCGCTCGTCTTCTTTCTCGTACCCCATTTCACCATGCTGCCCTTTTCGGCGGCAGTTGAAACCCTCCGTATCGCCAATCGTATGCTCGGATATACCGCCTATACTTGGCGTCTTTGTTCCGCCGATGGAGAAAAGGTCTATTCCTCCAGCGGCATCGGCATCGAAGTCAATTCATCGCTTGCCGATGAGCGTCGCAATCTGAGCGGCGAAAACCGCCCCAACATGGTGCTTGTCTGTTCCGGCATCTATGTCGAGGAATTCAACAACAAGTCCGTCAATGCCTGGCTGCGGGAAACGTACAATCGCGGCATCGCGGTCGGCAGCCTCTGCACCGGCGCCCATGTGCTGGCCCAGGCGGGCCTGCTGAACGGCAAGCGTTGCGCCATCCACTGGGAAAACCTGCCTGGCTTTGCGGAGGCGTTTCCCCAGGCGGAGGTCTATGCGGATCTCTACGAGGTAGACAGCAATCTCTACACCTGCGCCGGCGGCACTGCTTCGCTCGACATGATGCTCAACCTGATCGGCCAGGACTTTGGCGAGAACCTCGTCAACCGCGTCTGCGAGCAGCAACTGACGGATCGGGTGCGCAACCCCCACGATCGCCAGCGGCTGCCCCTCAGGGCACGTCTCGGAGTCCAGAACAGCAAGGTCCTGTCCATCATCGAATTGATGGAAAACAATCTGTCGGAGCCGCTTTCGCTGGTCGAGATTGCCGATGATGTGGGCCTGTCGCGGCGCCAGATCGAACGCCTGTTCCGTCAGGAAATGGGTCGCTCGCCGGCGCGCTACTATCTGGAAATCAGGCTTGACCGGGCAAGGCATCTGCTCGTGCAGTCCTCCATGCCGGTGGTCGAGGTAGCCGTTGCGTGCGGCTTCGTCTCCGCCTCGCATTTTTCGAAATGCTACCGTGAGGTCTACAACCGCTCCCCGCAGCAGGAGCGTGCGGAGCGCAAGCTTACCATGAACACGGTCCGGACGGGTGTCGTCGTCTAGCGACTCCATCAAGATGACGAAAACGGCCTGATCGATCGTCACGCAGACGTCGATCAGGCCGTTTTCTCGTCGGTGTCGTGATCAGGCGACGTTCTTGACCGCGGCTTCCTTGCGCGCCGAATGCATCGAGCGGATCTGGATGAGCGTGTCGAGGTTCTGGTTGACGCGGCAGTAGAATTCCTCGTCGATAAACGGCCGCAGCATGAAGTCGTTACCGCCGGCCTTCAGGAACCGCGCTGAGAGCAGGCGGTTCGACGAGGATGACACCCCTATGATGCGAAGCTCGTGCGAACCACGCACCGAGCGGATCCGCCGGGTCAGTTCGAAACCGTCGATGTCCGGCATGTTGTAGTCGGTGACGACGAGCCCGATATCCGCGTTCTTCTTGAGGATCTCCAGAGCCTTGGCGCCATTTTCGGCCGTGCTGACGCGGAAATTGTAGCGCTTCAGGCGGCTGGTCAGCAGCGCCCGTGCCGTCGGGCTGTCATCGACGATGAGGACATGGTGGCGATGGTTGGTCAGGAAGCGGCAGACAGATTCCGCCAGCATTTCGACCGCAAAGACGTTGTCCTTGAGAATGTAGTCGACGATGTCCTTGGACAGGAGCTTGTCGCGCATTTCCTGCTGGAAAGTACCCGTGAAGACAATGGTCGGGATCGACAGGTCGATCAGGTACTCCAGAGCCTCGCCGTTTTCCGCCCCCGGAAGGTTGATGTTCGAAATTGCCAGCGTCACCGGCTCCGGTGATCGGTCGTAGGCGAGCTGCAGTTCTTCAAAGTCACGGCACACCTCGACCTCAATGCCGAAAAGCTCCTTCAGGCGCGTCCCGATCATGGAGGTGAAAACGTTCGAGTCCTCCGCCAGCAGGATGCGTGAAGATGCCAGAGACTGGCCGGAATACTGCATCCCGGAAATGCCGAGGAATGTCATGGTGACCCTTTTGAAGTTACTGCCCCTTATCTCGACATCTGTAGCAACAATCTTTTTCGGAACAGTTAATTAGCGGAAGAACAAGCATAGAAAACCGAGCCCGAGCGGATCGACTGTCCGCTTAAGCGCTTCAGGGTTAAATTTAACCAGTTCTGTTGGCTCACGCGGGAACAGATGCAAGGAGAGCGCCGCGTATCGTAGCTTGAGCATACCGGCACGCGCTCGACGTGGCAGACGACCAACGTGAGCCACCCGAAGGTCCGGGTGCTTTTCCAGCAGAACGATTCCATTTTGCCCTGAAACGCTCTGGTCACAGCGTCTTCCTTGTAACCCGCAGCGAACGGCGCCCGGTATAGCGTGCCGTTTCCTGTGTTCAGGCACCGCCGCGCGGATCGGGATCCTCCGGCAGAATGGGCTTGCCGCGGTGAAAGACGATCTCCTGCTGCGGAAAGGGTATCTCTATACCCTCCTCCCGGAACCGCCGAAGGATCGAGATCCGCAGCGCGTTCCGGATCCTCAGCCCCTCACCCATGTCCGGGAGGTGGAAGCGCAGCTCGAAATTGAGCGACGAAGGACCGAAGCTCAAAAACTCCACATGCGGTTCGGGATTGCGCAAGACTTCGGGCACCTGGTCCACGAGTTCGAGCAGGATCTGCATGACGCGCTCGGGATCGGCGCCGTAGCTGACCGAGACCGGCACTTCGGAGCGGCCGATCTTGTTGCGATGGGTCCAGTTGCCCACCGGGGAATTGATCAGATCGGAATTCGGCACGATGATCGACTGCTTGCGGAACGTCTCGATTTCCGTGGCGCGCACCGAGATCCGCTTGACAATTCCTTCCGTGGCCCCGGTGACCACATGGTCTCCCACCTTGAACGGGCGCTCCACGAGAAGGATGAGGCCGGACACGAAATTGGACACGATGTTCTGCAGGCCAAAACCGATACCGACGGACAGCGCCGAGGCCACCAAGGCGAAACTCGAGAGGTTGATGCCAGCCGCCGACACACCGACCAGCACGGCAAGGCCTACCCCCAGATATCCGATCCCCGTGCGCACGGAGTTGCGGACGCCGAGATCGACCTGGCTGCGCGCCATGACGTTGCCGTCCACCCACTTCTGCACCCAGTGGGTGATCAGATAGCCGAGACCGAACAGCAGCACGCCGGCCATGATGCCGACAAGCGAGATCGAAACATTGCCGATCTTGATTTCGGTGAAGAACCGGAAAAACCAGCTTTCGATGTCGGCGATCTGGAAACCCCAGGTGATCAGGATCATCGGTATCCCGAACAGGAGCGCGAAGGCATAGATGCCGAGCCCCGCGACGAGACCGGTCTGGTCGAGCGCCACCTCGTTGAACTTGCGGCTCTGGGCAAGCCGTCGGCCGACGATCGTATTCTTGAAGGCGCCCTGCTTAGAAATCGACTTGCCCGACAGGAAGCCCACATAGATCAGCACAAAGACAGCGCCGGTAAGAATGATCTGCGTGGCGGCGAAGGCGGCAAGCCCGACATAGCCCGTCAGGACCGCGAGGATGAGAAGCGCGCCGAGCACCCGAAGCGGGATGGCCACGACCCTGGGCCAGGCATGGCCCTTTGCATTGGCATCCTCGCCCTCCCCCAGGCTCGGACGGATGAACGAGACGGCGAGCAGAAGGCTGCCGACGATCACCGACGAGATCAGGCTCTTGACGATGGTGAGGACCAGCGGCGAATTCAGCGCCTCGCTGACCGCCGCGAGCACGTAGCTCAGGCCGTTGACGATCGCCATCGCCAGCACCGTCGCCGTCAGCAGCGTGGCACCCCGGTTGTTGATGCGCACCAGCCGCCATTGCGGCGCATTCGGTGCGAAGACGCCGTAGGTCAGCTTCCAGACGAAATTCACGAACCAGATGAAGCCGAACACCGTCGAGATGATCGGCGCCACGTCAGGCCGCAGGATGTTGAAGCCGTCGAAGAACAGGTAGGTGGCCGACAGGAATGCCGCGAGCGCCACCGTCTGGATGATCGTCGACCAGAACACCACCGACAGCCGTTTGAGATAGGAGGGCTCACCATCGCCGTTGCGGCGGAGAAAGCGTCCGAACAGACGGTAGCCGCCCCAGAGCAGCAGCATGGCGGCACCGAGCGACAGGGCAATCGCGCTCAGGAGCTGGAACTGCTTGAACCTGATGACGAAACTGATCCAGCTGCCGAGCGTGTCCTTGAAGCGATGCAGTTCATCGACGAAAGCGGTCCCTGCTTCGGTAAACAGCGCGCCCGACATTTCCGTATGACGGAACAGCGTCTGCGCAAACAGCATGCGGCGCACGGTGGTGATGCTGTTGGCCAGCTGCGTTGCGCTATTGGTCAGATTGCCCGCATCGTCCGAAATGAGATTGAGCTGCGAGCGCTCGTTCATCAGCCGGTTGCGCTCTTCGGTGACCGCCGGCGCCTCCGGCGGCTGGCCCGGCGCAGGAGGCTCGCCCAACGTCCCAAGCCGTGCCTGGATCTGGTCGACACGGCCTTTCATGGTGTCGGATACCGTCTGCATCTCGCCGACGATTTCTTCCGCCTTGACTCTCAGGTCCGCCAGGCGGGCGTCATCCGTAGCGTCGCTTTGCATGCGATCGCGAAATGCCGTCAGCTGCTTTCGGATCTGCTCGATCTTGCCCTTCATGTCGGTGTTGATGGAATCAGCGGTGACGTCGGTGGCCTGGACAGCCTGCGGCTTGGCCGGCTGCGCCTGGGCAGGCTGTTGAGCTGGAGCCGGGTTCGCTGGGGCCTGGGGCGCCGGGGCCTGGGATGCTGGGGCTTGGGGTGCCGGCACGACAGGCTGCGTCTGCGCCTGGGGCGCAGCGGTCTGCGGTGCGGATTGTGCGGCAGGAGCCGGCTGTTGCGCGCCTGCGGGCTCAAGCCCCAGACTTGCCAGCGCCAGGATCACGGCGACAATACGATGAAATGCTCGACCGCTGACGGAAGAGGACAGGCCAGAGAGGGAAGCCGCAGCCAATTGGTTTCTCACTTGCTCTTGGGTTCAGATTCGCCGCGAAAATAGAGACAGTTCAAGGCGAAGAAAAGGAAGAGTCGAAACGTCATCAAATGATCGGGAACCCGGGAACATTTTCATGCGTTACCCGCCGCACAACCAACATAAGGGTAAGGTAAGGTTATGGAACAAGCAGGTATCGGCTGGATCGCAGCAATCATCATCGGCGGCATTGCCGGTTGGCTCGCTGAGCAGTTCATGAAGAGCAACATGGGCATGCTCATGAACATTATCCTGGGCATCGTCGGCGCGATCGTCGCCAACGCGATCCTCGGCGTGTTCGGCGTCGTTCTCGGCGGCTGGATCGGCTATCTGATCGCCGGCTTCGTGGGTGCGTGCATCCTCATCGCCGTCGGTCGCATGATCCGACGCTAATTTTCGGCGACCGGCGCTAGCTCACCCAGGGCAGGCGCCGGTCGCGACCATTTTACAAACCATCAGCCAATTTCGGACGTCGTGTCCCGGCCCGCGCTTATCTGAGCGCCAGCTCGTCGTAATCGCGACCCTGAAGCGTGCAAAGCGCGCGAACGACCATCTCATGATCATCCCGCTGTGGCAGTCCCGACACGGTGACTGCGCCGATGCAGCCCACGCCGGTAACGGCAAGCGGGAAGCTGCCTCCATGCGCGGCATAATCCTTCGACGACAATCCGAATTTTTCTTCGAGGGTTGATTGCTGCAGCGCCAGTTTACGACCGATCGCATAGCTCGATTGAAAGAAGCGCAGCACCAGCCCCCTCTTTCGCTGCACCCAGCCCGCATTGTCTGCCGAGGACCCGGGCATGGCCGCATAAAAGGCCGGCATCGAATGCAGCTGTACGTCGATGGCGACACCGAGTGAATCGCGGTGCGCCATCTCGCGCAGCAACGCACCCAGCTGCCAGGCCGTACCGAGATCGAAGCGCTCGAAAGCAAGCGCCTTCTCCTGATCGGCAATCCGCGCGAGATCGGCTTCCAGCGTCACATTTCACCCCTTGAAGTTGGAAACAACGGCCCCACATCATGTCCGACGAGCTATCACGTCGACTATTCGGCAGCGGCCAGCTTCTGGGCCGGGAAGAAGGCAGCGATTTCGTCGATCGCGAAGCCGATCCGCTGCTTCAAGGCATCCGAGTTCACCTTGTAGTCGACGAAGTCGCGGTCGGAGGCGTAGATCGCCGTCGGCAGCGTGTGGGCCATGAAGAACCCGAACAGCGGGCGCAGCTGGTGCTCGACCATCAGCGCGTGACGATCGCCGCCACCGGTCGCGGAAATCAGGATAGGCTTTGCCCGCAGCTGTTCTGGATCGATCAGATCGATGAAATGCTTGAACATTCCCGGATAGCTGCCTTTGTATGTCGGGGAGCCGATGACGAGCACGTCGGCGTCGACCACCTCCTTGAGCACGGCCAAAGCCGCCGCGTCGAGATCGCCTTGCCGCTGCGCCTGCCCCAGCGTAGGCCCGACATCGGTCAGATCATGGACGCGCTTTTCGAAACCGTAACGCTCGCTGGCGATGGTAGCGATGTGATCGACCAAGGCGAATGTTTTTGACGGACGGTTGTAGCTGCCCGCAAATCCCACCAGTTTCAAACGCGACATCATTGACCCTTCCAGCCGTTCCGGCGTGATTATAATCCGAATTCAGGAGTTTAGTCCAACACCGCGATCAGGAAAGGAAGGACGCTTCGCCGTCCGCGCCGCAACGGGAATACGGTTCCAAGATCGCACCGGATCATGCACTGCGCGTCGCGCGTTCATCGGCGACGTGAAGCTCTGCGGAAATCGTCTGGGCGATCCGCATGGCCTGAACGCGGATGTCTGGAACAGCCGTAATTTCCCAGAACTGGCCGGCGGTCAGGGCACCGACCGCAAACAGTGCCGCGTTCGGCCTCTGGGTATCGCCAAGGACCCGCGACGTCTTGTCGACGGCGATCCCGAGGCCCAGTTCGTCCATACGGATCATCCCGAGGTCGCACATCGTCCGAAGAAGGGGCGAGTGCCCGATCCCGGCCTTTTCCATTCCCGTACAGTTTACCACCAGATCTGCCGCGAAGCCCGTGGTGTCCTGGCTGCCCCGCGGCCGATACTCGACTCGAACGCCGTTCCCGTCTTCCTCGATGCCGCTCAGAAAACCCGCTTCCACTTTCACCGTGCCGTCCGCCACCAGCGCCTGGAACTGGCGGTGAACGTCCGGAGCGATCCGGTGGCGATGGATGTTCCACCACGCCAGCGCATGCCGCAGGAATCGCGATCTCTGCGAAATCGTCAGCCCCTGCCAGAGTGCCTGGGTCTTCGGACGCAATCCGTCGATGACGGGTCGCCAGTCCGGCGCGTCGGCGGCTGACCGACGAAGGGCATTGAGCACCTGGCTAAGCTCGGCGCCGTCCGGCAGGTCGACCGGTACGGGCTCGGCCCTGCGACCGAGATGTGGCTGCGGCACGAGGCCCCGGCGCGAAAGCGCGCGGATCTGCCCGCGGTGCCCTCTGGCGCGAAGCGACAGAACCTGGTCGATCATCGTCAGGCCCGAACCCAGCACGCAGATTTCGTCGTTGCGCCCGACCCTGGAAAGCCAGCCCATGGTCCACGGATTGTCGATGATCCGTCCGAGGGCAGCCGGCGAAATCCGGTCTGGCGGCACCGGCAGTCCCGCGCTTCCCACGCCGAGCGCAAGGACGACGGTTTTGGCCCGCAAGTTTCCGCCCGTGTCGAGGATGAATGATACGCCCTCGTTCCGCCCGCCGTTACAGCTCACCGCCTTGGCCCGGACAAAATCCAGCCGCGCACGATGCTCCCGTGCCCGAAGCCGGGCGGCAAGCCGGTCACGCAGGTAGAGACCGTATTCGCCCCGCGACGCAAACGTGTCGGGACTGACGAGCTTGCCTCGCGAGGCGAGCCAGTCGGTAAAGTCGTCGGGTTGATCTGGGAAAATGCTCATCCGTGCCGCGGGCACGTTGAGCCGGTGCAGATAGAATTCCGTCCGGTAGGCGGTGCCTCGGCCAAAGCCGGGATCGTCACCGATTACGGCAATGGTCGCCTTTGGAGGCAGCATATCGAGAAGATTGATTGTCAATGCGATCGCCGAAAAACCGGCGCCGACAATGGCGACATCGTAGGTCAAGGACGTTCTCCTCAGCCGCTGCGGGGCGCTCTGTCTGAGGTGCGGACGAAGCCGGAATGGCCCTCTCGATCACCACCTCAATCACTACCAACTTAATAGGGATTGAGGTGATGTAAAGGTGCTAAACGCTAGGCGTCACTGGCACGCGGCAGACGTGCTGGGAATGCTGGTCATGCCGGATGTCGGATTGCTATCGACAGCGCCTCCCGGCGCCTGGCAGCCCCCTTCGGCTTTCGCCGGGCCGGTCGCGCTGTTGGCCGTTGGATCGCTGACACCCGGCGGCGGCGAGCCGGGAACAGGCTTGATATCCTGGCCTGGCGCCACCGCAACCGGCGGCATGGTGGTGGTTGGCTCTGCGGCGGTCTGGGAAAGAGCCGGTGTGGCGCAGGTGAGCGCGCCGATGAGGGCAAGGATGCGATAGGACATGATGTGCGGTTCCGGTTGATCTGCGCAGATAACCGGCGGCCCGCGTCTTGGTTCCGGCGGGCCGCAGCTACGCCGTAAGCTGGTAGATCGCTGTCAGCAGCCGGTCATGGCCGTAAGGCTTCGGCAGAAACACGGTACTGGTCGGCAACAGCATGGGGTCGAGGTTGACGACGCCCGAGGTGATGATGATGCCGATGCTCGGGCGGATGGCCCGGATGCGCTGTGCGAGCAGCATGCCATCCATCGTGCCGGCCATGTTGATGTCCGTAAACACGATGTCGATGTCCGGCCGGTTGCGAAACAGCACCATCGCCTCATCGGCATTGGCGGCTTCGAGGACGGAATACCCGACCTCTTCCAGGACATCGAGGGTCGAGAAACGAACGACCGGCTCGTCTTCGACAATCAGGACGACAGCTTTACGGGTTTCCATGATGGGCCTTCTCGGAGATGAGATTGTCGGGCGACAGTCGCCGCAGACTGGCCAAGCCTGGCCCAGGTCCGCCTTATAGGGGTCGCGGCCCGGGCGGGCAAGCAGAACCCGGCGGGCGGTCCCGCGCTCTTGATGAAGCCGAAAGCACTTGTCCCCGCGGGAAAGATGTGGATAGAGGGCGTATCACCACCTCCGACACGCATCAGGTCCACGCCCCATGATGGAATTGTTTACCGCCGCCGGCTTCGCGGCCCTCGTTGAAGTTATTGCTATCAATCTTGTCCTTTCGGGTGACAACGCCATCGTCATCGGGCTCGCCGCCGCCGGCCTGCCGGTGGACATGCGCCGCAAGGCGATCCTGTTCGGCATCGCTGCAGCGACCGTGCTGCGGCTCATTTTTGCGGCCGTGACCACGTACCTCCTCGGCATTGTCGGCCTGCAACTGCTCGGCGGCCTGCTTCTCGCCTGGGTTTGCTGGAAGATGTGGTCGGAGTTGCGCCAGGGTGGCGGTGGCCATGCGGATGCCGTCGATGCCGCCGCGGGTGCACCGCAGAAGACCTTCTTCCAGGCCGCAACGCAGATCGTCATCGCCGACGTTTCCATGTCGCTGGACAATGTTCTGGCCGTCGCCGGCGCCGCCCAGGAACACACCGTGGTTCTGATCATCGGCCTCGTCGTCTCCATCGCTCTGATGGGCGTTGCCGCCAACTTCGTCGCCGGCCTGCTGAACAAGTTCCGCTGGATTGCCTATCTCGGTCTCGCCGTCATCGTCTATGTGGCGGTCACCATGATCTATCATGGCTTCATCGAGGTTCTGCCACTGCTAAAGGGAGCCACCGCCTAACGGCCCGGCTCGTTCCGCGACAGCGGGATCAAAGCATTTCTCACCAAGCCTTTGACTTTTGGCATTTTGCCATTGAACATCCGACGCTGTCGAAGCAGGCCGGCAGGACGCTGGTCAGGGGCGTGCAGACCACTGTCGGCCAGCGACGGTAGTCCCGCCAAGGAGGAAGCATGAGCGACGAACCCGGTCACCACGATCACCATTCCGTTGACACCGGCACGGTCGATTGGCGCGAGCACGGGGTCAAGGTCATCCCGGGCAACTCGCTTGACCCCAACACGGCGCAGACACCGGGCATGAACAGGGCAGCCGCCATCAACCGGGCCCGCGCCGGCGCGGAAAAGATCTGGGCGGGTACAGTCACGATCCACGCCAATGCCAAGACCGGCGCTCATCACCATGGCGACCTCGAAAGCATCATCTATGTCGTCAAGGGAAAGGCGCGGATGCGCTGGGGCGAGCAATTGGAATTCGTCGCCGAAGCCGGCCCGGGCGATTTCATCTTCGTGCCGCCCTTTGTGCCCCACCAGGAGATCAATGCCAGCCGGGACGAGGCGCTGGAATGCGTGCTTGTCCGCTCCGGCCAGGAACCGGTTGTCGTCAATCTTGATATCGAGCCGGTCGAACAGCCGGAAGACGTGCGCTGGATCGACCCGATCCACCGCTAGGTCGGCGGCCGACGGCAGCGCAGGCCGCATCAGCAGCGGCGATGCGGCAGGTCGGCACTGCTTTGCGCTTTTGATTGACCGGGTTAACCCACTCCTTTAGGAAGGCGGCATCTTCCGGAGCGGTAATTCGGAAGCTGCAACCCCGCTCGGAGTACAATGCGAATGGCTGTGTTTCCGCCGGAAGCACATGGAGACAGCCTGAACGCGCAGGATCGCCCCCTGCAGCGCTGGCCACTCCTTGCCGTCGCCTTTCTCTTTCTTCTGTTCTCCACCCTTCCGGGAATCGTCCGCGGGGCGGACCTGTGGCGAAGCCTGCAGCCGACCGGCAGCAGCGCAGACGGGCCTTATTTTGCCAAGCGAGAGCCGCTTCGTGCGCTCGCGGCCGTCGAGCGCCGCGACGGACAGGCGGGGGGTCACGCACAGACCGCAGACGGCATCCTCGTCCCTGCAGCCCTTTCACTTGCCTCACCCCGCTATGCTCTTCTCGGCGATCGGGCTTCGACCGCAGACATCTGCCCTATCCCGTTCTGGCCCGGCCCCCTGCCGCGGGCGCCGCCACGGACGGCCTGAGGCTGGCGCGCCCGCGCGCTCGATAATTCGGACTTCATGCTCTCCGCGCCCGGCGCGAACGAGGGCCTATCAGGAACAGACCCATGAGAAATTCACCCTGGCTGGTGACGACCTATGCTCTCGTCATCTTCATCGGCATGCTGATCGCGCTGCCGAACGTTCTGCCGCAATCGGCTCTTGACCGCCTCCCCTCCTGGCTTCCGCACAGTCGCGTCTCGCTTGGCCTCGACCTGCGAGGCGGTTCGCATCTCGTGCTTGAAGTCGACCGCGCCGACCTGATCAACGAGCGCGTCCAGGCTCTTCTTCAGGACAGCCGGCGCGTCCTGCGCGAAGTCAACGTCAACACCTCGGCCATCCGCCGGGCGGGCGACTCGATCGTCGTCACCCTGCGCGATCCGGCGCAGCGCGAACAGGCCCTGACGCAGCTGCGCACGCTCTCCAACCCCGTTGGCTTCGGCACGGCGACCGCCGGCGGCAGCGACCTTGCCTTCACGACACCGTCCGACAACACCATCTCGATCGCCCAGACGGAAGCCGGCATCAACGCGCACATCACCGGTGCCGTCGAGCAGAGCCTCGAGATCATCCGCCAGCGCGTCGACCAGGTGGGTGTCGCCGAACCGACGATCCAGCGCATCGGTTCGGACCGCGTCCTCGTCCAGCTTCCTGGCGAACAGGATCCGTCGCGGCTGCGCCAGTTGCTCGGATCGACTGCCAAGATGACCTTCCACCTGCTCGGCGAAGCCGGCCAGCCGGGCGTCACCATGATTGCCGACGAGCGCGGCAGCCAGTATCCCGTGCTTGACCGCGTCGAACTGTCGGGCGAACGCCTGACGGACGCGCGCGCTGCCTTCGACCAGCAGACCCGCCAGCCGATCGTCACCTTCCGCTTCGACAGCGCCGGCGCGACGCGTTTTGCGCAGATCACCCAGGCCAATGTCGGCAAGCCCTTCGCCATCGTTCTCGACAACAAGGTCTTGAGCGCGCCGGTCATCCAGACGCCCATCACCGGAGGATCAGGCCAGATCTCCGGCAGCTTCACGCCCGAGGATGCCACCACTCTGTCGGCGCTGCTGCGCGCAGGCTCGCTGCCCGCCAAGCTTACCGTGATTGAAGAACGCACCGTCGGTGCCGACCTCGGTTCGGACGCGATCCAGATGGGCATCTATTCAGGCCTCGTCGGATTTGCACTCGTCGCGGCCTTCATCCTCGTGCTCTACGGCTGGTGGGGCGTTCTCGCCAACGTCGCGCTTCTCATCCATACCATCCTTACCTTTTCGGCCCTGACGCTGGTCGGTGCCACGCTCACCCTGCCGGGCATCGCCGGCGTCGTGCTTGGCATCGGCCTTGCGGTGGATGCCAACGTCCTCATCAACGAACGCATCCGGGAAGAAACCCGCAAGGGCAAGAGCGCCTTCGCCGCTATCGATACGGGCTTCTCCAAGGCCTACTCCACCATCATCGACGGCAACATGACGGCGTTGATTGCCGCTGCTATCCTGTTCTACTTCGGCTCCGGACCGGTGCGCGGCTTTGCCGTCACCATGGCGCTCGGCCTCATCATCTCCATGTTCACCTCGGTCGCCTTCGTTCGGGTCACCATGGTTGCGCTCGCGCGTCGCATGAAGCTGAAGACGCTGAACATCAAGCCGATGATCCCGTTCAGCCCCTACGATCGTCATATCCAGTTCATGAAGGCCCGCTTCCTGGGCATCACCGTCTCGGCGGTGCTGTCGCTTGCCTCCGTAGCCCTGTTCTTCTATCCGGGCCTCAACTACGGCGTCGACTTCCGCGGCGGCATCCAGATGTCGATCAAGACGCAAGGTCCGGCCGATATCGCCAAGTTCCGCGAAGGCCTCAACACGCTCGACCTTGGGGAAATCTCCCTGCAGTCGATCGGCGATCCGAACAGCCTCCTGGTCCGCGCTCAGCGCCAGGAAGGTGGCGAAGAAGCCCAGACCGCTGCTGTGACCAAGCTGAAGGACGAAGTACTCAAGATCGACCCGAGCGTCACGGTTCAGGGCACGGACGTTATCGGCCCCAAGGTCTCGGGCGAACTGGCGATTGCCGGCTTCCTGTCCGTCTTCATCGCCAGTGTCGCGATGCTGATCTACATCTGGGTGCGCTTCGAATGGCCGTTCGCGGTCGGCGCCATCGTCACCCTTGTGCTCGACGTGACGAAGCTCGTCGGCTTCTTCGCGATCACCGGTCTCGACTTCAACCTGACGGCGATCGCAGCCGTCCTGACCATGGTCGGCTACTCGGTTAACGACAAGGTCGTCGTCTACGACCGCATGCGTGAAAACATGCGCCTCTACAAGTCGATGCCGCTGCGCGAACTGATCGACAAATCGATCAACGAGACCTTGGCCCGAAGCCTCTACACCAATGCCACGGCATTCCTGTCGCTTCTCCCGATGGCGATCTGGGGCGGCAGCGCGGTGTCGAGCTTCGCGATCCCGATGGCCTTCGGCATTCTCGTCGCCGGTGCCTCGTCGATCTTCATCGCCGCACCCATCTTGCTCTTCCTGGGCGACTGGCGCCGTCGCCACGGCGTCCACAAGGCCGAGGTCGCAGAACTTGCGGCCGAGGCGGATCGCACCAGCAAGGCATAAGCCGCGCCGGGCCTCAAACGACAAGCAAGGGGCGGATCGGATCCGCCCCTTGTCTACGACTGAAACCGGACGAGCGTCCTGACATGATCGATCTTGCTGCCTATGCGGGTCTGTTTGCTTCCGCCTTCATCGCGGCGACAATCTTACCCCTGCAGTCCGAAGCTGTCCTGGTCGGCCTCATTCTGTCGGACCGCTACTCCCTGGCGGGACTGCTGCTGGCGGCCTCGATCGGCAACACTCTGGGCGCCGCCGTCAATTGGCTTCTCGGGCGCGGGATCGAGCGCTTTCGTGACCGGCCCTGGTTTCCAGCCAATGAAGAGAAGCTCGATAAGGCCCAGAACTGGTATCGAAAATACGGGAAATGGTCGTTGCTCTTGAGCTGGTTACCGATTGTCGGTGACGCGCTCACCGTAGTGGCGGGTGTTCTTCGCGAACCACTCGGACCGTTCCTGATCCTCGTCTTCATCGGCAAGGCGCTCCGCTACGCCGTCGTCTGTGCCGCAACGCTGGGAATGGCCGGCTAGACGCTACCGGCGGGTGATGCAGTAGACCGCCGCCGGCGGCAGGTTGCGGACCGTCTTGCCCAGCCGTTCGGCATCAAGGCCAAGCCGGTCGAGAATCACCCGCGGCACCGGGCATCGTGGTCCGTATGTGAACTGGTAGAACGCGCCGCCAGGGCGCAGCACCTCGAAGGCGCCGGCGAGGATCGCCTCCTGCTTGCGCGGCGACATGGAGAGAAGCGGCAGTCCGCTGATGACCGCACCGGCCGCCTCGTCCGCAAAGAGATCGGCCTCTGCGATCAGCGCCGCATCCATCTGCACGATGCGCGCCTGCGGAAAGCGGCGATTGAGCCCTGGCAGAAAGTCATTACCGAACTCGAGCAGCGTCAGTTCGGTCTCCGGAACGCCCCGCGCCAGAAGCGCGCGGGTAAAGACGCCCGTCCCCGGCCCGAGCTCGAGGACCGGCGCGTCGAGGGCGCTGATCTCGCTGGTGATCAGGCGGGCGAGCGAATCGCTCGAAGGGGCAACCCCGGCGACACGCAGCGGATTGCTGATCCACGAGCGGAAGAAACGCAGAAAATCCAGGAACTCCGACTGCGGCCTGTTCCCACCTGACTTGCCGTCTGCAACCGCTTCGACGAGTGTTTTGCGAAGCCACTGGCTGACAATCAGGTTTAGCCGCATCTTGATCTCCCATCTGCAATCCGGGAGCAATATCATGCGCTCCGGCCGTATGCCGCCGCTTGGCCATAGGGCCAGCAGGACCGATCGGGCCACCGGCGCCAGCTCATCCCTGGCACACGCGTCACCCGATCAGCCGGCACTATCACCTGATTTGCGCCGGATAGCCAGCATGCCCGCCTCGGAAACCTGCGTCACCACGTCGGCGTAGCTCGGGATCGTCGGGTGGCGCGTGTCGAGCCGGCGTGAGTGCGTGGCCGTAATCACCATCACGTCGGCACCGGCCGCCTCGCCCGCCTGAATGCCGGCAAGCACGTCCTCGAACACGAGGACCTGGGACGGGTCGACCCCGAGGCGCTCCGAACCCAGCCGGTAGCCTTGCGGATCGGGTTTACCGATCGTCACGTCCTCGGCCGTCACCATCGAACGCGGCGCCTGGATGCCGGCGGCCGAAAGCCGCCGCATGGCAAGTTCGATCGGGGACGAGGTCACGATCGCCCACCGCTCGGGTGGCAGGGCGGCGAGGAACTCGACGGCACCCGGAAGCGCGACGACGCCTTCGACGTCGTCGATTTCACCACGCAGGATCTCGTCCGCCTCGGCGACCGGATCGACGCCCGGAAGATTGAGGGCGGCAATCGTGTCCACGCCGCGCTTTCCGTGCATGGTGGGAAGAAAGGCTTCGACATCGAGCCCCATGCGCGCGGCCCAGCGGCCCCAGACCCGTTCCGCCGAGGCCGTCGAGTTGAGGATCGTCCCGTCCATGTCGAACAGGAAGGCTGCGTAGCTGCGGGAGGGAAGGATGATTGCGGGAGATGCTGGTGAAGACAAGGATGGAGCCTTTCGCTGATGGTGGGATGCGCGCCGGAACCTTTCCACGCACTACCGTCTTCAGGGACCAGACGCAAACCGCATTGACAGCCGATGATCTATTTTACCAGCGACACCCATTTCGGCGACCCGCGCGTCCTACGGATCGACCGCCGCCCATTCTCGAGCATGCCGGAGCACGACGAGGCCGTGATCGCCAGCTGGAACGCCAGAGTGACCCCTGACGATCAGGTCTGGCATTTGGGCGACGTCGGCTATCCGCGCCGCGACCGCACGTCGGAGATCCTCACCCGGCTGAACGGCGCCAAGCACCTGGTCATCGGCAACAACGATCCCGCTTCCACGGTAGAGGCGGAAGGCTGGGCGAGCACGCAGCACTACGCCGAACTGGAGATCGACGGGCAGCGGCTGGTGTTGTGCCACTATCCCTTCCGCACCTGGAACGGGATGGGCCGCAAGTCGATCAATTTGCATGGCCATTCCCACGGCCGGCTGAAGCCGATGCCGCGGCAGTTCGATGTCGGCGTCGACCCGCGCGGACTGCAGCCGGTGACCCTTGCCGAATTGATCGCGAGCCGGCCGAAAGGCAGAGGCATCTCAACGCCGGACGTAACCGATTGAATTAAAGATCCGGCACCCCGAGCTCGGACTACCATGTGGCGGGCGGCACAGGTTCCGTGTTCCTCGGTTCGTCAGAATTGAAGTGACGTACGCAGCCGAAGCTGGTTCAACATCCCGGATGCGGCAAGGACCGGATCCGCGACGAAAGCGGTTTTCCGGCCTGGTTCGTGACCGGTGCGTTCAGGGAGGATCAATTGGCGCAAATGACGATTTCTTACGGCGACCTGCAGGACAAGGGCATCCTGGTCACCGGGGGAGGCTCTGGTATCGGCGCGGCACTGGTCGAGGGGTTTGCCGCCCAGGGCGCGCGCGTCGCGTTCATCGATGTCGCGCAGGAAGCGAGCCGCGAGCTCGTTGCGCGCCTCGGTCCCACGTCGCGCCACGCCCCCATTTTCCTCAACGCCGACCTGCGTCATGTCAATGCTATCCGGACAGCAGTCGACGAGGCCGCCCACCAGCTGGGTGGTCTCTCGGTCCTGGTCAACAATGCCGGCTGGGATGATCGCCACGCGTTCGAAGCCGTGACGGAAGAATACTGGGACATGAGCCAGTCGATCAACCTGAAACAGGTCTTTTTCGTATCGCAGGCCGCCGCCCCGCATCTGCGTCAGGCGCCAGGCGGATCGATCGTCAACTTCTCGTCGATCGCCTATCTGCTGAACATGAGCGAAATGCCGGCCTATACGACGGCAAAAGCGGGCATTGTCGGGCTGACCAAGAGCCTGGCAGGCAGGCTCGGACCGGATAACATCCGGGTCAACGCCATCCTCCCCGGCATGATCGTCACCGAGCGGCAGAAGCAACTATGGCTCGCCGACGCGGACATCGTCGCGATGATTAGCCGCCAGTGCCTGAAGCGAAGCCTGCTGGCGCAGGACCTGATCGGCCCCAGCCTCTTCCTCGCCTCGTCCGCCTCGGCGGCCATCACTGCCCAGACGCTGGTCGTCGACGGCGGCGTTCTCTGAAAAAGGAACCGGGCGGGCCCCCGGTGGAAAGAGCCCGCCCGGCCTGGAGGCCAGCTACTCCGCTGGAGAGAGAGCGGGCGCCGGCTCCGACCCATGCTGACGCAGGGGCCGGTTTCCTGTGAGCAGGCGCGCCAGAACGTAGAAGACGGGCGTCATGAAGATGCCGAAGAAGGTGACGCCGATCATTCCGGAGAACACGGCGATGCCCATCGCGGAGCGCATTTCCGCACCGGCACCCGTCGAGATCACCAGGGGCACGACACCCATGATGAAGGCCATTGACGTCATCAGGATCGGCCGCAGGCGCAGGCGGCTGGATTCGATCGCCGCCTGGACCGGCGTTCGCCCGTCGAATTCGAGCTCGCGCGCGAATTCGACGATCAGGATGGCATTCTTGGCCGATAGACCGACCAGCACTACCAGGCCGATCTGCGTAAAGATGTTGTTGTCGCCGCCGGTCAGCCACACCCCGGTCAGCGCCGCCAGCACGCCCATCGGCACGATCATGATGATCGCGATCGGCAGGGTCAGGCTTTCATACTGCGCAGCAAGCACCAGGAAGACGAGCAGCAGCGCGAGCGGGAAGACCACCACGCTGGAATTGCCGGCGAGGATCTGCTGGTAGGTCAGGTCCGTCCACTCGAAGGTTATACCCGGCGGCAGAGTCTCGTTGAGGATCTTCTCGATTGCCGCCTGCGCCTGGCCGGAGGAGAACCCGGGTGCCGCCGCTCCATTGACGTCTGCCGCGAGGAAGCCGTTGTAGCGGTTGGTGCGCTCCGGACCGCTGGACGCATTGACGCGCAGCAGGGCCGACAGCGGGATCATCTGACCGGAGGCCGAACGGACCTTCAGCCGTCCGATATCCTCCGGTTCGGCGCGGAACTTGGCATCCGCCTGGACGCGCACGCTGTAGGTACGGCCGAAGGCGTTGAAGTCGTTCACATAGAGCGAGCCGAGATAGATCTGCAGCGTCTGGAACACGTCCGTCACCGAAACGCCCAGCTGCTCCGCCTTGGAGCGGTCGATATCGGCAAACAGCTGCGGCACGTTGACCTGGAAGCTCGAGAATATCCCGACCAGCTCCGGGGCCTGATAGGCCTTGGCGATGACTGCCTTGGCGGCTTCGTCAAGGGCCTGGTTGCCAAGCCCTGCCCTGTCTTCGATCTGCAGCTTGAAGCCGCCCGTCGTGCCGAGACCGTTGACCGGCGGTGGCGGGA
Organism: Hyphomicrobiales bacterium; assembly: GCA_900469345.1. Lineage (GTDB taxonomy): Bacteria > Pseudomonadota > Alphaproteobacteria > Rhizobiales > Rhizobiaceae > Neorhizobium. The sequence goes on from UBWZ01000002.1 coordinate 135,234, forward strand.
ACATGGCGATGAAGGCATCCTGGATGACGCCGAACTTCTGGTTCAGCGCCAGCGCGATCGCGCCACCCGCCAGATCCGGTGTCTGTCGCTCCTCAAAGTCCTTCAACGTCACGAAGACGATACCGGCATTCGACGAATTGGTGAAACCGTTGATCGACAGGCCCGGAAAGGCGATGGCGTTGGCAACGCCCGGCTGGGCGAGCGCGATATCCGTCATCCGCTTGATGACGTTCTCCGTGCGGTCGAGGCTGGCCGCATCCGGAAGCTGCGCAAAACCGATCAGGTATTGCTTGTCCTGTGACGGCACGAACCCGCCCGGAACCGTGTTGAACAGGTGATAGGTCGTGCCGACCAGCACCAGATAGAGCACCATGACAATGCTCTTGCGCGACAGGAGCCCCCCGACGCCCTTGCCGTAGAACCGCGATCCGGCCCCGAAGGCACGGTTGAAGCCACGGAAGAACCAGCCGAAGATGGCGTCCATGAAGCGCGTCAGCCAATCCTTCTTGGCATCGTGACCCTTGAGCAGCAGAGCAGCAAGCGCCGGCGACAGGGTCAGCGAATTGAAGGCCGAGATCACCGTCGAGATCGCGATCGTCAAGGCGAACTGCCGGTAGAACTGCCCCGAAAGACCCGAGATGAAGGCAAGCGGCACGAAGACGGCCACCAGCACAAGCGCGATCGCAACGATCGGCCCCGACACTTCGCGCATCGCCTTGTAGGTTGCCTCGCGAGGAGACAGGCCGCTCTCGATATTGCGCTCGACGTTCTCCACCACCACGATCGCGTCGTCCACGACGATACCGATCGCCAGCACCAGACCGAACAGGCTGAGCGCGTTGATCGAGAAGCCGAAGACATACATGACCGCGAAGGTGCCGATGATCGAGACCGGAACCGCGATCAGCGGAATGATCGAGGCACGCCAGGTCTGCAGGAAGATAATGACCACGAGCACGACGAGCGTGATCGCTTCGAGCAGCGTGTCGATGACCTTCTCGATCGACGAGCGAACGAATTTCGTCGTGTCGTAGACGATCTCGTACTTGATGCCGCTCGGCATGGCGAGCTGCAGCTGGTCCATCGTGGCGCGCACGTTGTCGGCAATCTCGATGGCGTTGGAACCAGGCGCCTGGAGCACGGCGACGGCCACCGCCGGCCGGCCGTCCAGAAGCGATCGCAGCGTGTAGTCGGCGGCGCCGAGCTCTATCCGCGCCACGTCGCGCAGGCGTGTGATCTCGCCATTTTCGCCGGTCTTGACGATGATGTTGCCGAACTCCTCAGGCGTGCGCAGGCGCCCCTGGGCGTTGACGTTGAGCTGTACGTCGACGCCCGGTCGGCTCGGCGACGCGCCGATGATGCCGGCCGCGGCCTGGACGTTTTGCGAACTGATGGCGCTGCTGACATCGCTGGCAGCCAGATTGTGCTCGGCGGCCTTCTGCGGATCGATCCAGACACGCATAGAATAGTCGCCGGCGCCGAAGACCTGCACCTGGCCAACGCCCTCGAGCCGCGCGAGCCGGTCCTTGATGTTGAGGGTGGCGTAATTGCGCAGATAGGTGATGTCCGAATTGCCGTCGGTGGAAACCAGGTTCACCACCATGATGAAGTCGGGAGAGCTCTTGACCGTCGTGATGCCGAGCGCCCTGACTTCCGCCGGCAGGCGCGGTTCGGCCTGGCTGACGCGGTTCTGCACGAGTTGCTGCGCCTTGTCCGGATCAGTGCCGAGCTTGAAGGTTACCGTGACGTTGAGCGCCCCGTCGGACGTCGCCTGGCTCGCCATATAGAGCATGCCTTCGACGCCGTTGATCTGTTCTTCGAGCGGCGTCGCCACGGTTTCGGCGATGACGGTCGGGTTGGCGCCGGGATAAGTGGCGCGCACGACGATCGACGGCGGCACCACCTCCGGATATTCCGAGATCGGCAGCGCCCGCAGGCCAAGCAGACCGGCAACCAGGATCAGGACGGACAGTACCGCCGCGAACACCGGCCGATCGATAAAAAATCGGGAAAAATTCATGTCGAAACCCTCTCTCCAGGGATGAACAGGAGACGCGCCGCATGGACCCGCAGCGCCAAGCGCTGCGGGCGACGATCAGTCTCTTGTTCTGGCTGGCGGCCTTCGCCGCCAAGGACGATATTACTTCTTGGCGACCGCTGCTTCGTCCTGCGGCGCAACCACCGCGCCGGGACGAATACGCTGCAACCCGTTGACGACGATTTTATCGCCGGCGTTCAGGCCCTTTTCCACCACCCGCATGCCGTCGAGCGACGAGCCGAGCTGCACCTGGCGGGAAGCGACCTTGTTTTCGCCATCCACCACGAAGACGAATTTCTTGTCCTGATCGGTGCCGATTGCCCGCTCGCTGATCACCATCCGTTCGACCAGCTTCGGCTGCCCCAGGCGGACCCGCACGAACTGGCCAGGCAGAAGCTTGCCGCCCGGATTGTCGAACACCGCCCGAACCCGGATCGTGCCGCTTGCAGCGTTGACCTCGTTGTCGACCAGCTGCAGCTTGCCGCGAATGGCCTCCTCGCTGGCAAGCGTCGTCACTTCGACCGGAACCTCGTCGAGCGCCGCGACGCCGTCGTCGGTTTCCACCTCCGACAGAATGCGGCTGACGAATTCCTCGCTTGCATCGAAGCTTGCATAGATGGGATCCATCGATACGAGCGTGGTCAGCGAAACGGACGCCGACCCTGCAGCAACGAGATTGCCCGGCGTCACTTCGAAGCGGCCGACGCGACCGGAAATCGGCGCGTGGATCTGCGTATAGTCCAGATTGAGCTGCGCCACCTTGAGAGCCGCCTTGGCCGACTGGAGACCCGCCACAGCCTCGCTGCGCGAGCTCTGCCTCTGGTCGACGTCGCTCTGGGCAATCGTGTTGCGCGAAAACAGCGTCTTGCCGCGTTCCAGTTCCGTGCTGGCAAGGGCGAGCTTGGCCTCAGCAGAAGCCACCTGCCCCTCCGCTTCCGCCACCGCCGCCTTGTAGGGCTCCGGATCGATGGTCACCAAAAGGTCGCCGGCCTTGACCAGGCCGCCCTCGCGGAAATGCACCGACTGGATAGCGCCGGCCACCCGCGGCCGGATCTGCACCCGGTCGACGGCTTCCAGGCGTCCCGAAAAGTCCTGCCAGGTGGTGATCTGACGCGGCTCCACGGTCGACACCGTTACCGGCGCCGGCGGCGGTGCCGCGGTTGCTGTCGCCGGCGCAGCTGTCGCTCCGCTTGGCAGGTCAAAGTAAAGCGTTGCACCGGCAATCGCGGCGGCGGTTCCTATTCCAGTACCCAGAAGGGCCCAGGTCTTTAATTTCGACATGGCTCTAATCTCCGTGCGGCGATCTTCAGACCGTCGCAAACTTCACATTTTGAATGACTTACGCACTTAAATCGCGGACGAATCCGCTGAATTCGTCGCACAGTTCGGGCAACCACGGCCCCCCGTCCTGCCCGACCCTGCTTCTGTAGATTCCGGTCCAGCCCTGGCCGGCCCGGAAAATCTTCTGCCGCACCGAAATGCCGGCCTCTCTCAGTCGGTTGGCATAGTTGACCGACTCGTCGCGCAGCGGGTCGTCTTCCGATGTCACGACCAGTGCCGGCGCGACACCCGATAGCCGCGAACACTGGCAAGGAGCCGCATAGGGGTGCCGTGAATCGAAGAACGATCCAAGATAGTGGCTCCACCCGTCCGACCAGCGCTGCCGCATGCCGATGTCATCGGCCCTCCGGAACGATTCCGATGTCATCATCGGGTCGATCATCGGTGACAACAAAACCTGTCCATCCAGACCTCCGGGCATTCGGTCCCGGGCCTTCAGGGCAACACCCGCCGCCACGTTGCCGCCTGCCTCGTCGCCAACGACGATCAGCGGCGATTTCGCACTGCCAAATTGCTTGCGCCGGCTGCTGAGGCAGTCCAGCGCCTGGAAGGCGCATTCCATCGCCATCGGGAAGAGGTTCGACGACACGCTGCTGTAGTCGGCTTCCAGAACGACTGCGCCTGTATCGGCCAACGCGCGGGCGACGCACTGCTCGCCCGACTGCCGCTGCTCCTCAAGAAAGGCACCGCCCCGCAAGTAGAGCACGAGCGCCGGCACCTTGCAGCGCTTGGCGCCCTCGTAGATCCGCATCGGAACTGGCGGCTTGGCGCGCGGGCCGAACTCCACATTTTCCCATTGCGTGACCATCTTCATACCCATCGGCGGCCTCGCCATCATGACAAAGCTTGCCCTTCCTGCTCCCACATATTATTGTTCGGGTTGAATGGCACTAGCCAGGCTTAACCGGCAACACTATTCGACTTTACGAGATAATGTTGCGTCGCACGAAAAGGCCACTGGAATGGATCAGCTTTCTGCAATGCGCGCATTCGTGCGGGTCGTCGAGACCGGCAATTTTACCCGGGCGGCGTCGAGCCTCAACATCCCCAAGACGACGGTCACCAACATGGTGCAGGCCCTTGAGGCGCATCTCAACACGACACTGCTCAACCGCACGACGCGGCGCGTGATGGTGACGACAGACGGCGCTCTCTACTACGAGCGGGCCATGCAGATCCTCGGGGACGTCGACGAGCTCGACGGCAGCATTTCCAATTCGCAGCTGCAGCCGAAGGGCCGGCTGCGAGTGGAGATGTCCGGCGCATTCGCCGATCTCCTGGTCATCCCGGCCTTGTGCGATTTCTACAAGCGCTACCCGCAGATACGTCTCGATATCGGGGTTGGTGACCGGCTCGTCGACTACGTTGCCGAGAACGTCGATTGCGCGCTGAGGGCCGGCACCCCGAAGGACCAGTCGCTGATTGCCCGCAAGGTCGGCGAACTGCCCATGGGCACCTATGCCGCGCCGTTCTACGTCAACAACTTCGGCATTCCGGCGCATCCCAAAGATTTGGAAAACGAGCATTTCTCGGTCGGCTATCTGAATGCGCAGTCGGGGCGCGTCATGGCGACGGATTTTCGCAAGGGCGAGGAATCGGTCGAGGTCAACCCGCGCTACGTGGTGTCCGTCAACGATGCGCGGTCCTACGTCAATGCCGCGATATCGGGGATGGGTGTCGCGACGGCACCCCGCTTCATGGCCAAGGACCCTGTTGCCCGGGGGGAACTGCTGGAGGTTCTGGGTGGCTGGAGCAGCGAGCCCTTGCCGCTCTATATCGTCTACCCGCAGACGCGTCACATGAGCAACAAGGTGCGGGTCTTCGTCGACTGGCTCGTCAAGCTGGTTCAGTCCCTGCGGACGGCGGAGCAGCCGGAACTGCTGCGCAGGGCCGGCTGACGGGTAAAACGTTCTGATACTCGTTCCGCCGAACTTATGCGTCTGAAGCCGGTGGGATGATAGGTCTGGCGGACTGACATTTTGGGAGGATGGCGTCCATGACCCGCTGGAAGCCTGTCGCTGTCGCCGTTCTCTGCGGCATCGCCGCGGCCATGCACATCGGCAAGGTGCCTCCTGCCATCCCTTTGCTGCGGGCGGAGTTCTCCATGAGCCTGGTGCAGGCCGGTTGGGTCATGGGCCTCGCCGCAGCCCTTGGTGCCGCCTGCGGCTTGCTGGTCGGGCGCATCGCCGACGTTCTCGCGCCCAGCCGTGCCATGATGATCGGACTTGGCCTTGCGGTTCTGGGAAGCCTGCTTGGTTGCCTTGCCTCCGGCACGACACTTCTGATGGCAAGCCGCGTGGTCGAGAGCTTCGGCATCATTCTCACCATTGTCGCCGGGCCGGCACTCGTGTCCTTCGCATCCGATCCCGATGACCGTCAAATGGCACTCGGACTTTGGGGGCTTTGGCTTCCCACGGGTGTCGCCGCGATGATGATCCTCTCGACAGTTCTTCTGCCTGTTTGGGGATGGCGCAGCGGCTGGCTCGTGGCAGCACTCGCAAGCCTTACCGCGCTGGTGGCGCTTGCCAGTCTCGAGAGACCGGCGCCTGTCTCCGGCAGGACCGCGACGCCGCTTGTCGAAGGACTGCGGTTGACGGCATCCCGCACCACCTCCTGGATCATCGCGGGGATCTTCCTCACCTACAGCGCCAGTTTCATGGCCGTCTTCGGCTTCCTGCCGACGCTGCTTACCGAAGACATGCATGTCGGGCTGAACCAGGCGTCTCTGCTCACCGCCCTCGCCGTCCTCGGCAATGCCGCCGGCAACGTTTTGGGCGGCATCCTTGCCCGTCGCGGAGTGGCGCGCTGGCTGCTGATCGCGTTACCCTGCATCGCGCTGACAGTTACCGCCTTCCTGGTCTTTACGCCGATACTGTCATTGCCCTTTCGATATGCCGCCGCGGTGGTCTACGCCGTCTGCGGCGGGCTCCTCCCCGCGACCATTATGGGCGCGCTGCCGGTCTATGCGCCGAGGCATGATCTCGTCGGTACCTTCAGTGGATTCGTGATGCAGGGATCAAATATCGGCCAGTGCTTCGGCCCGATGCTTCTGGCAACTGTGGTTGCGGCGCGCGGCTGGCCTGCCGCTCCTTATTACATCGCAGCGATCATGGGCGTCGGTCTCGTGCTTGCCCTGGCGTTGCGCGGCATCGAAATTCGCAGCGGCGCCGTTTCACCTAACACCGCCTGACACTGACATCAGCCGGAGAGAGATCAGCCCGAGGGAGACTGGCAGCTTCGGCGGGGACCGCCGTCGAAGGGCTGATAAGTGTTGTCGTCAATACGGTAGGAACGGTACCGCTCCATGCACCACTGCGCATGGCCGCCCGTCTGGTCGACGGCCTGCAGGCCGCTTGCCGAAGCGGAAACCGAGTTGTCGCTGATGAGCTCTGCCGATTCGACGGGATGAGCATCACGGCCGGCCGACATGCCGCCAAGCGATGCGCTTTGCTCAAAGCGGCTTGCCGGTGGCTCGCACTGGCGGCGGGCGCCGCCGCGGAAAGGCTGGTAGCTGTTGTCTTCGACGCGATAGGAGCGGTAGCGGGCCGCACACCAGTCGGCCTGCGCCGTATCGATCGCGGCGTCGCTGGCGTCCGCAACTTCGCCTGTCTGCTGCGGGTCGATGGCGCCCGCTACCGAGCTAGCGGCCGAGCCTGCGTCATTTGAGGCGACCTGCGTGCCGGGAAGATCCGAGGCGGCAACCGCCGTCTCCGCAACCAGTGCCGGAAGGCGTTCATAGCTTTGCTTCGTGCCGTCGATCTTGACCGGTGCCGAGGTCCAGAGATCTGGTGCATCCAGATGCGCGAACTGGTGGGGCGCGGGCTCCGCCATCAGCGCTGCGGAGGCAGCAAGCCCACCCACAAACACAGCAACCACCGATATCACGCTCACCGAGAGCATCAAAAGCGCCTTCACGATCCGTCTCCACTATCCGATTGCAAGTCAGAATGCCGGCAACCGCCTAGTGTTCCCTGTTGCGGTGCAAAAGATTGAGCTGTGACAAATCTGTGGCTGACGTTTGAGGATTATGTAACGCCGAGAAGGCGGACCGAATACCTTGCGGCGCTGTGCTGCTCAACTAGGCTTACGTCATGACCAGCAGACCTCTCATCCTCTCGGCGTCCATCGATGAAACGGACCTCGAGGTCTTCGACGCCTTGCGACGGCGCCATTTCCCGCCGCAGCGAAATTTCCTGCGCGCCCATCTCACTTTGTTTCATCATCTTCCGGGCTCGGAACTGGAGCTTGTCCGTCGCGGTGTCGCGCAAGCCGCAGCAAAGCTGCCGGTCCTGTCGGCAACCGTGAACGGACTGCGGCATCTGGGATCTGGCGTCGCCTTTAAGATCGAATGCGCCGCCCTCCTCGCTCTTCGTGCCGAGCTTTCGCACGCCTTCGGTCCCTGGCTAGGCGCACAGGATCGTCAGGGCTGGCGTCCACACATCACCGTCCAGAACAAGGTCCCAAAGGCTGACGCAGACGCCCTGTTCGCGCACTTGAAGGCGAAGTTCGAACCGTGGGTGGTCACCATCAACGGCGTCGATCTCTGGCACTACATGGATGGCCCCTGGCAGCACGAAGCCCATGCAGGGTTCATGGCAGCCTCGATCTGACTGACGCGGTTCGACGCGGCCTTGAGATCGGCATGTTCAGCGTGCCACCGGGACGTGCTAGAGGCGGCTGACCGGTATGATTTGAGGGAGAACCACGCTGGAACAGGAGATCGACCCACCGCCGGCCGACGCGCCGACGAAGCGCATGCTGTCCTGGGCGCGCAATTCCGCAATCTACCGGCTGGAGCGGCGCATGCACACGGAGAAGCAGCTCCACGATGCCATCGCACGCAAAGCTCGGGAAAAATTCGAGGGAATTTCGCCCGAGCACGTGCAGGCGCTCGCCGATTACGCCGTACGCTTCGCCCATGAAAACGGCGCCCTCGACGATACCGCCTTTGCCGAGATGACCACGCGCAGCGGCATGCGCGGCGGTCGCTCACGGCGCGCCATCGCACAGAAACTGTCGCAGAAGGGTATCGCTGCCGAAACCGTGGCGACGGCCGTGGCCGCAACCGATGACCTCTACGCAGCCGTTGTTCTGGCACGCAAGCGCGCCTTCGGCCCCTTCCGCAAGGTCGATCTGGACGAGAGGCGCAAGGTGAAGGAAATGTCGGCCTTTGCGCGCGGCGGTTTTGCTTTCGAGATCGGCCGGCAGGTCTTTGCCATGTCGCGCGAAGATGCCGAGGAGGTCCTGGCGTCCGGCGGATCGGTCTGACGCATCAGCGCCTCGGGCGGGCCGGATCGTCGAGCGCGGGATCGTAAAAGAGCGACAGAGTGAGGCTGCGCGCGATTCGCTCGGCAGTGGTCATGAACCAGTCCTTGGCCGCAGTGCTCGGCGCGATGTCGTCGAGTGTCGTCCCGAACAGAGCTAGCCATTGCTCAAAGAGTTCGGCGGCCATGCCCGGGATCCCGGCATGCGCCTGGACAGGCTTGCCCCCATAGGCGCCGCTGCGAAAGACAAGGGAACTCCAGAAACTCGTCATCTTGGCCATGTGAGCCGGCCAGCGGCCCTCCAGGCGCGCATTGAAGACCGGTCCCAAGTGCGGATGGTCGGCGATGCGGCCGTAAAACGTCTCCACGAGATGGGCGATGAAAGCTTCGTCCACGCCGATCGCCCCCATCTGCGCTTGCGCGCGCGCCCGAAGCGCCGCGAGATGCGCTGCACGGTCCTGCATGTCGTTGTCCATGGGCGCGCCTTACCGCAGCTCGTCCGCGTCCAGGCGAACCCGGCGGCGCAAACCGCTGCACATCAATTATCGTGTCTTAAAAGAGGTTTGGTGGGTGATGTAGGGCTCGAACCTACGACCCGCTGATTAAGAGTCAGCTGCTCTACCAACTGAGCTAATCACCCGAAGACCGGCGGCTGAGGTAGTCTTTGTCGCCGGTGAGGGGCCGTATAAAGGGGAAGTTCTGGCTTGTCTAGCGGCCCCGGAAATTTTCTTTGGTTAACCTGTGAATTTCCCTCGGGAGCATCGGCACCCCTTATCAAGCGCTGCAAGTCCACCCAAAGGGCGGGCCCGCGGTGCTTGTCGTTCAGAGAAGAGATGACAACTCTCAGATATCGAGTTCGCCCTGGGCGATCCTGACGGCCTGCCCGCCGATCCGGGCGCGGGAAATGCTGTCGTCCCTGACATCGATATGGAGGTGGATCAACGACGGACGGCCCATCTCCACCCCCTGCTCGACGACCACCGGATGATGCCCGTCGGGCAGCGCGTCGAAATGGTGGATGGCCCCAGAAAGCGCCGCCACGGCCGCCCCGGTTGCCGGATCTTCGGCGATGCCCATGTCTGGCGAAAACATCCTGGCATGGAACTTTGCCTGGTGATGCACGCCGCCCCGCGTATAGACATAGGCCGAGGCGAGGCGTCCTTCCGTGAAGGGCGCAGCCTGCTCCCACAAGCCCGCATCGAACTGCAGGCCCTCGACCGCCGCAAGGTTGCGAAGCGGAATCATCAGGAACGGCACGCCCGCGCTCCACAGCGATGCAACGTGATTCTCAAAGCCGATCTCGGTGATCTTGACGCTGAGCGCATTGGCGATCCGCTGCTTGTCGAGCTGCAGATCGGTGCGGACAGGACGGCGCGGCAGGTCGAATTCGGCAAAACCCGCCTCTCCCTTGCGCAGCCGGACTGCACAACGGATAGGGCCGACTTCTTCCTCGATCACGCAAACCAGATCCAGGTCTTCGCCCTCGCCCGCCTGGTCGCGCTGCGCCAGAGCCACGGCAGTCCCCACGGTCGGATGCCCCGCAAAGGGCAGTTCCCGCCCAGGCGTAAAGATTCGCAGCTTTGCGGCATGAGCAGGATTTTCCGCCGTCTGCACGAACACCGTCTCGGACAGGTTCATTTCACGGGCAATGGCTTGCATGGCCGCCGGGTCGAGCCCCTCCCCGTCGAAAATGACGGCAAGCGGATTGCCGGACAGCTTCCGGTCGGTGAAAACGTCGTAGATCTGATAGCGGCGTGCCAACGGTCATTCCCTCCTCTTGCCGGTCACCGCCGCAACCTGCCCGACCGCGTGGGCTGGTGCAACCCTTTCAATTGTCAGGTCAAGCCTTCGCAAAATACCAGTCGAGCACCGGTAACATGCCGACGTTGTAGGGGTGGGCTGCGGGATCGGCAGAGCGAATGACGACCGGACCGGCAATTTCCTTGTCTTCGGCCACCTGCATATGGGCCTCGATCCGCCGGCAGATCTCCTCAGCCGGCAGATCGAACCGGTAGACCCTAAACAGGGTGACCGCCCGCCGGAAATGCGCGACGCGGTAGCCGGTCTCGACCCGGGCCTGCCCGAGGTCAAGCCCCGTTTCCTCGCGTACCTCGCGGAACATGTTGTGCTCGGGATCGCAGACACCATCGGTGACGTCCGACGGCTCGAAGGAGCCGCAGGCGAAGTAGACCATGCCGGCATTGGCGGTATGGCTTCCCATGCGGATTGCGACGAGCGCGCCGTCCGCGCTTTCGATGACGGGATAGGCATAGATATGCAGTCCGCCTCGCCGGTCCGCCTGCTTCCGCCACCAGAGGAAGGTCGAGAACGAGATCTCGTGCCCTTCGCTGACAAGCCGGCCGTCCTCGAGCGCCACCCGCGCCTGAAGCAGCATTCGCCCGTCATAGAGCGCCGGATTGGCCGCGACCTCCTCCCGCCAGTTGGCTTCGATGGCCGCCCGCTCGGCGAGGTAGAAGGGATGGTCCCCGGCAAGGATGCGGATCACGGCCTTGTCGATGGAAAACACCGTCTGTTCTGGCGGCCAGTGGAGAAGCTCGTCGGAAAGCTGGATCGTCATGCTGGTCCGTTCATCTCGTCATCGCGGCGAACGCCGAGGGTAAAGTCAGCCTAACGGCAGTTCCCGCTCCTGGCTACAGCCTCCAGCCGGCCCGAACGAGGACCGGAACGGTCTCGCCGATCCGCACCGGCAGCCGGCTGAAGGCCCGCAGCATCTGCCCGTCCGGCAGCGACAGCTTCACCGCATAGCGCTCGCCCTCGAACAGGGCCGAGATGACCCGAGCCGCAACGCCTCCGTCCGCGATCTCCACATCCTGAGGCCGTACCAGCACATCGGCGACGGGCTCCGCGCCCATGGTGCGGAGCAGAGTTCCCATCATATCCTCGGTCAGCGCCCGCGTGTCACCGGCCGGGGACGGCAGCTTGATCACCGCGCCTTGCCCGATCAGCATTCCGACCTGGCGTCCTTCGGGACGCGCATAGATCTCCTGCGGCGTCGCAAGCTGGAGCACCTTGCCTTCCGACATCACCGCCACGTCGGTCGCCAGCGCCATCGCCTCCGCCTGGTCGTGCGTCACGTAGACCATCGTGGCGCCGGACCGCTGGTGAAACTCCCGGAATGTCTCCTCCATTTCCTGCCGCAGATGCCGGTCCAGATTGGCGAGCGGTTCATCCAGCAGCACCACGTCGGGATCGGTGACAAGGCAGCGCGCCAGCGCCACGCGCTGCCGCTGGCCACCGGAGAGGTCAGCCGGCCGCCGCCCGGCATAGGGCTCGAGCCGCACCGCCGACAGGGCGCTCGCCACCCTGCGGCGGCGTTCCTCAGTGGCGATTCTCCGGACTTTCAACGGGTATCCGACATTGTCCGCCACGCTCATATGCGGCCACAGCGCATAGGACTGAAAGACCATGGCCATGTTGCGATGTTCGGGAGCCACGGAGACCTCTCCATCGGCGAGCACGCGGCTGCCGAGCCGAATTGCGCCGCCGGTTGGCTGCTCGAAGCCGGCGATCATCCGCAAGACCGTAGTTTTGCCGCAGCCCGAAGGCCCGAGCAGGGCGAGAAACCCGCCCTCGCGGACCGTCAGCGATACCCCGTCGACGGCCGCACGATCAGTTGCCGCAAAGCGCTTCGACAGGCGGTCGAGACTCAGCTGTGCCATGGCACCACTCCTTTCGGAAGTCTTTTGGCCATAGCCTCGAGCAGAAGCATCATCGAGATCACCATGATGACGACGAGGACCGACAGCGCCGAGGCGAGGTTGAAGCTGCCGCTGTCATCGAGATTGTAGATGGCGACGCCCAAAGTCTGCGTGCCCGCCGACCACAGCAGCGCCGAGACCGTCAGTTCGTTGCAGGCGATGAGGAAGACGAGGATCACCGAGGCGCCGGCCGCCGGCGCTACCAGCGGAACCATGATGTCCGTCATGCGCCGGAAGAACCCGGCGCCCGCAAGCCGCGCGGCCTCCTCCAGCGACGAATCGACCTGCCGAAAGGCACTGGTCACCGGCTTCAGGCTGACGGCGAGAAAGCTCGACAGATAGGCGAGAAGGATGATCCAGATCGTGCCGTAGATCGAAATGCCGACGACCGGAAGCGGCGCCGCAAACAAGAGGATGAACGCGACCGCCAGCACGACGCCCGGAAGGGCGTAGGGAATGTCCGCGAGCGCCGAGATGAGCCCTGCATAGCGGCTGCCGCCGCACACAAGAAAATACCCCATCAGCACCGAAACCAGCAGCAGTCCGATCGCGGTCGTCAAAGACAGGCCGATCGAATTGACGAACGCGGTCCGCGTTACCGCTTGCCGGAACAGGATCTCCTGGTAGGCATGCAACGTGGCACTGGCCGGCGTCAGCGGCACGCCATAGGCCGGCGCCAGCGAACTGGCGACCAGCGCCGTCAGCGGCAGCACCAGGATAACGATAATCGTTAGCCAGAGAAGGACCTCGGCACAGACGCGCCAACGGCCCAGCCGGAACACCGCGATCTGGCCGGACAGGCCGATGACCCGGTAGTCGCGTCCGCGCAATACCCGGCTTTCTACCACAAGGCCCAGCACCGAGAGGATGCCGATCAGCGCCGACAGCACCGAGATGTCGGCAAACGTGCCGGCGTCAAAGGCCGCGAATTTTGCGTAGATCAGCGTCGGCAGCGTGTAGATCGAGGCGGGAATGCCGAGAATGGCGGGAATGCCGAAATTGCCGACACAGGAGACGAAGGCGATCGCGGCACCGGCCGCAAACCCGGGCAGCGACAGCGGCAGGATGATGTCCTTCAGCACCTGGAAGGACGATGCCCCGGCAAGCCGCGCCGCCTCCACTGCGTCCCGCGGAAGCGCCAGGAGACCGGCCCGCAGAGACAGGAAAACGAGCGCCGCGTTCTGCACGCCGAACAGGAAGGCGATCCCGCTGATCGAATAGAGCGGCTGCGGACTGCCGAGCGGCGGCGCCATCCCGATCGCCTTTAGAACGGTGCTGGACGGCCCCATCATGCTGATCCAAGACAGTGCCGTCACCTGCGGCGGGATCATCGTCGGAAGCATGAACAGGAAGCCTAGCAGCCTCTTGTGGCGGATATCGAAGAGCGTCAGCAGCAGCGCAAAGCCGCCACCGAGCAGCACCGCGGCGATCATCCCGAAGAAGGAGGTCGCCACCGTGTTGTAGACCGGCTGCCAGAGGCCCGGATCCGTGAGCACACCGCGCCCGCCGCCGCTGAACGCGGACACTATGCCGGTCGCCGCTAGACGGCCGAGCGGCAGCACGCTCAGCACCATGATGGCTGCGATGACGAACGGAAACAGCCAGCCCGGCTGGCCGTTGGCGCTGCTGCGAAACCTCCTCATGCCGGCAAAACGTCAGCCCTTTGATGCAAAGATGTCGGAGAACGTCTTGACGTCGCTGCCGGAATTCTTGAGCGCCTCTGGTGCCTGGATCGGCAAGAGCTTGATCTTGTCACGCGACGGGAAGCCCGCCGGGACGCCCATGCCGTTGCGGGCCGGAATGTAGCCAAGCTTCAGGAAGCCCTCCTGCCCTTTGTCGGACAACACGTAGTCGATGAACTTCCTGGCAGCCTCGACATGCTTGGTGGACGCAAGGATCGCGGCCGGCTCGGTCACGGCCGAAACGCCTTCCTCCGGGAACACAAATTCGATCGGCGCGCCCTTCGCCTTTTCGCGGATCGGCATGTAGTCGACCACGACGCCATAGGCCTTCTCGCCGGATGCGACGGATTTCAGCACCGCGCCGTTGCCGCCGGCGGCGATCGCGCCATTGGCCTTCAGTAGCCTGTAGAAATCCCAGCCGAGGCCCGGAACCGAAGCAAGCGTCTGGGCGTGGATGAGCGCTGCACCCGAGGCAAGCGGACTTGGCATGGTGACGAGACCCTTCGCCTCCGGCTTGGCGAGGTCCTTCCAGCTCTGCGGCTTCATGCTGGCCTGGGTATTGTACATGATGCCGGTGGTGATCAGCTTGGTCGAGTAATAGTACCTGTCGGCATCGTAGAGCGTCGCATCGAAATTCGCGGCTTCCGGAGACTTGTAGGCCATCAGCTGGCCGGCCTGCTTCATCCGTTCCAGCGTGACCGTATCGGCGATGAGAAGCACGTCGGCTGCCGGATTTCCGGCCGCGATCTCGGCGTTCAGCTTCGCCATGATCTGCGGCGTCCCGTCGCGAACCCACTGGACGTCGACGCCTGGATTGGCAGCCTTGAAACCGTCGACAGTGGCCTGGGCGTCCTCATTCGGCTGGCTCGTATAGAGCACGAGATCGGCGGCCTGGGCGGCGCCGACAGCAAGACCAAGGGCAGCGACGGCGGTGAAAGCGGCTAGACAGTTTCTCATGTAAGGTCCTCGGGCGACGGAAGGTACCGGACCTAAAGCACTCCTGGTTGACAGGCATGTGACAGAACCTGCTTTGCACGCACAATCCAAGTTGCTTCGGATCGCCCCGCCCCGATGGCAAGCCGCGGTCTTTATTATTGCAGCATTGCTGCAGTAACTCTCCGCGGTCGATTGTATTGGCTTTTAAAACCTGCCATGGAAATCAGTGGGATAGAGCTGAAGGGGACAGTATGAAGGGCCGAGAGGACTGGGCGGCGCGCCTGCGTTACGCGTTCGACAAGAGCATGGCCGGCGGTGCAATAGCATTGATCGGCTGGCTGGCGCTGATCTCGCTCGTTGTCATCGTCTGCGCTGGTATCATCATTGCTCTGACCGGCATCGCGCCGGACGGCAAGGAGCCGATGGGCTTCATAGAAGGCGCCTGGGAATCACTGATGCGGACCATGGATGCCGGCACGATCGGCGGTGACGAGGGCTGGAGCTTCCGCGGGGTCTCGTTTGTCGTCACCATCGCCGGCGTCTTCGTGTTTTCGGCGTTGATCGGCGTCATTTCCTCCGGCCTCGAAGAAAAGCTCGACGAGCTGCGCAAGGGCCGCTCCCGTGTCCTGGAAAAGGACCATACGATCATCCTCAACTGGTCGCCCTCGGTCTTCGACATCATCAAAGAACTGGTCATCGCCAACCAGAGCCGCCGGAAACCCCGCATCGTCATCATGGCCGCCCGGGACAAGGTCGAGATGGAGGATGAAATCGCCGCCAAGGTCGGCGACACCCGCAATACCCGGATCGTCTGCCGAAGCGGCGACCCGACCGACCTCTACGACCTGTCGATCGTCAACCCTCAGACATCGCGGTCGGTGATCGTGCTGTCGCCGGACGGTGAAGACGCCGACTCGCAGGTCATCAAGACCGTGCTGGCGCTGGTCAACGATCCCAACCGTCGTCAGGAGAAATACGTCATTGCCGCAGAAATTCGTGACGCCAGCAACGCCGACGTTGCACGGATCGTCGGCGGCAGCGAGACGCAGCTGGTGCTGGCGGATGACCTGATCTCGCGCATCGTCGTTCACACAAGCCGGCAGGCGGGCCTCAGCGCGGTCTATTCGGAGCTGTTGGATTTCGATGGGTGCGAGATCTACACGCTGTCGCAGCCGGACCTTGCCGGAAAGACCTTTGGCAGCGCGGTTCTCGCCTACCAGGACTGCACGCTGATCGGACTGCGCAACACAGCCGGCGAGATCGAGCTCAACCCCAATCCGAACAGGGTGATCGGCGAGCAGGACCAGGTCGTCATCATTGCGGAGGATGACGATTCCATTCACACCTGGTCGGGGGACATGGGCATCGACAAGAGTGCCATCCGCCCGATCGTGAAGCGCGCAAGGGTGCCGGAGCGCACGCTGGTGCTCGGCTGGAACCGGCGCGGCAAGGTCATCGTCGCAGAACTGGCTCGCTATGTGGCGCCGGGATCGCTGGTCACCATTGCCGCCAGCACGCCCGAATTCGAGACCGATATCGCCGCTCTGGATATGCCGCCGGCAAGCATGATCGTTGAGCACCAGGTCATCGACACCAGCAGTCGTCCGGCACTCGACGCTCTGGACATCCCCTCCTATGACCACGTGCTCGTTCTCGGCTACAGCGACAACATGTCTGCCCAGGCGGCCGATACGCGCACGCTGATCACGCTCCTGCAGTTGCGCAAGATCGGCGAGACGGCCGGCAAGCACATCAGCGTCGTCAGCGAGATGATCGACGTGCGCAATCGCGAGCTGGCGGAGGTGACAAGGGCCGAGGATTTTGTCGTCAGCAACAAGCTCGTCAGCCTCATGCTGGCACAGGCCTCCGAGAATGAGTCCATGGCCTCCATCTTCGAGGAACTGCTCGACGAGGAGGGGTCGGAAATCTACATGCGCCCGATCGCCGACTATATCGACATTGCCCGGCCCGTGAATTTCTTCACGGTCGCGCTCTCGGCGCTGCGACGGGGAGAGGTGGCGATCGGCTACCGCCGCCAGCGTGCCGACGATGCGGACCTGCGGAACCTGGGCGGGGTCGTGGTCAACCCGCGCCGTAACGAACCGGTCAGTTTCTCCGAGGCGGACATGGTCATCGTGCTGGCGCAGGACTGAAGACGCCGCCCACCCCCACCGAAGACAGAAAAGCCCTCGCGATCGCTCGCAAGGGCCTGGATGGCGACCGCATTGGATGCGGTTCGTCGTCTCAGATGATCGGCAGCGTGGGATGCTCTCCGACCGAGGTGCTGGCAATCAGCCGTCCGAGGCGCTTGATGCCTTCGTCGATCATCTGGTCGTTGGCACAGGAGAAGCTGATCCGCAGCGTGTTCGCATTGCTGCCGTCGGCGAAGAAGGCCTTGCCTGGTACAAAGGCAACCTTCTCGGTCGCCAGCGACTTCGCCAGCAGTTCAGCCCCATCCATGCCCTCAGGCAGCGTCACCCACACGAACATGCCGCCTTCCGGCTTGGTCCAGCTCGTCGTTTCCGGCATGTATTTTGCGAGCGCCGCCAGCATGGCGTTTCGGCGTCCGCTATAGACCTTGCGGATCTTTGCCACCTGGGCGTCGAAGCCGCGTGTCGCGACATGCTCGATCGCCATCTGGTTGATGGTCGATGAGTGCAGGTCGGCCGCCTGCTTCATCAGTACGAGCTTGCGGATGACCGGCATGGCGGCGATGACGAAACCGACGCGCAGGCCCGGCGCCAGCGTTTTGGAAAAGCTGCCGCTGTAGATTGTACGGGTGTTCTCGATGCCGCCGCTGCGGGCGATGTCGAGTGCCATGATCGGCGGAACCGCCTCCCCGTCGAACCGCAGATGCTGGTAGGCGGCGTCTTCCATGACGGCGATGTCGAGTTCGTCGGCAAGCGCCAGCAGGCGTTCCCGCGATGCCTGGTCGATCGTCTCGCCGGTGGGGTTGGAGAAGTCGGCCGACAGATAGGCGAACTTGACGTTGCCGCCGTTCTTTGCCGCATGGTCGCGGTAGGAGGCGGGCGTGCGGTTGCCGTTGACCGACAGCTGGTCGTAGGACGGCTCGTAGGCGTTGAACGCCGACAGCGCTCCGAGATAGGTCGGCCACGTCACCAGCGCCGTATCCGACGGCGACAGGAACAGCTTGCCGAGGTAATCGAGCGCCTGCTGCGAACCCGATGTGATGAAGACGTTTTCCGCCGTACAGTCGATACCGATCCTGGCGACCTCGCCGACGATCCAGTCGCGCAGCGGCTTGTACCCTTCGCTGACCGAATACTGCAGCGCAGACCCCACCTGGCTGCCGGAGAAGATATCGTTGTAGGCCTCCTTGAAGGCCTCGTCCGGGAACAGCGCGGGATCCGGGATTCCGCCCGCGAAGGAGATGATGTCGGGCTGTTCGAGCAGCTTCAGGAGTTCGCGGATCTCGGAGGCGCGCATGCGGCTCGAGCGGGTGGCGAATATATGTTCCCAATCCAGCATCGGAATGTTTCCTCATATTACAATTTTGTTTGGTCTTCTTTACAGAAGTTCCGACAGGTCAGCAATACTGACCTATCCATCTCGACAAGATTCTGTGGCCCCGGATGATTTTGGGGGGCCACTTGCAGAGCCGGGTATGCTAGCGGTCCCCATCGCTGATACCAGCAACGAGGAGGAACGGCATGCTGAAAAACATCGACCCCGCTCTCAACGCGGATGTACTCTACGCCCTGCGCGCCATGGGTCACGGCGACACGATCGCCATCGTCGACACTAACTTCCCCGCCGATTCCGTCGCGCGCCACACGGTACTTGGCGAACTGCTGCGAATCGACAACGTTTCGGCGCCACGTGCCATGCAGGCGATCCTTTCGGTTTTCCCGCTGGACACGCCACTCCAGCCATCTGTCGGCCGCATGGAGGTCATGCAGGAGCCGGAAACGATCCCCGAGATCCAGCGCGAGGTCCAGGCGGAAGTCGATGCGTCGGAGGGCAAGTCCGCGCCGATGTACGGGATCGAGCGCTTCGCATTCTATGAAAAGGCAAAGCAGGCCTATTGCGTGATCGCCACCGGCGAGATGCGATTTTACGGCTGTTTCCTGCTCACCAAGGGCGTCATGGCGCCCAAGGCCTGACCGTCATGTCCCGGCGCGCGCAGCATCTGCCAACGCGCGCCGGAGCCGAACCAAAGCTTAGTTGACGCTCTTGTCGACCAGCTTGTTCTTGCCGATCCAGGGCATCATGGCGCGCAGCTTGGCCCCGACTTCCTCGATCTGGTGGTTGTCGTTCATGCGGCGGATGCCCTTGAAGCGCGAGCCGCCGGCCCGGTATTCCTGCATCCAGTCCGAGGTAAACTTGCCGGTCTGGATATCCGTCAGGACGCGCTTCATTTCAGCCTTGGTTTCAGCCGTGATGATGCGCGGGCCGGTGACGTATTCACCCCATTCGGCCGTGTTCGAGATCGAGTAATTCATGTTGGCGATACCGCCTTCATAGATCAGGTCGACGATCAGCTTTACTTCGTGCAGGCATTCGAAATAGGCCATTTCCGGTGCATAGCCGGCTTCCGTCAGCGTTTCGAAACCGGCGCGGATCAGCTCGACGAGACCGCCGCAGAGCACGACCTGCTCGCCGAACAGGTCGGTCTCGCATTCTTCACGGAAGTTGGTTTCGATGATCCCCGAACGCCCGCCGCCGACGCCGCAGGCGTAGGAGAGCGCCAGTTCAAGCGCGTTGCCGGAGGCGTTCTGGTGGACGGCAACGAGGCAGGGCACGCCGCCGCCCTTCTGGTATTCGCCGCGGACCGTGTGGCCGGGGCCCTTCGGCGCGATCATGACGATATCGACGGAGGCCTTCGGCTCGATCAGGCCGAAATGGATGTTGAGGCCGTGGGCAAACGCGATGGCGGCGCCGTCGCGGATGTTGGCGGCGATGTCGGACTTCCAGATGTCGGCCTGCAGTTCGTCCGGGGTCGCCATCATCATCAGGTCGGCCCAGGCGGCCGCTTCGGCAACGGTCATGACCTTGAAGCCGTCGGCTTCGGCCTTCTTCACGGTCGGCGAACCGGCCTTGAGCGCGATGACCAGGTTCTGGGCACCGCTGTCCTTGAGGTTCAGGGCATGGGCACGCCCCTGAGAACCGTAGCCGATGACGGCGACCTTCTTGGACTTGATGAGATTGAGATCGGCATCACGATCGTAATAAACGCGCATTGTGTTTCCTTCCCTTAGCGTGTCGGTGTTGGTGTGGTTAGCGTCCAGCGGCTGTGGCAGAGCCATCGGCGCCGTTTCTTTGCGCACCGTGAAGCGTCAGAAACGCCTCCACGGCCCGTCTTGCCTGTATGGCATTGTCCTTCAATGCCGGCTCGCCCAGCAGCATGCGCACGTGCAGGTCTGAAACGACCAGCCCGTAGAGCGTGTGATAGGCATGGTCCGCGTCGTCGAAGCGCAGCAGCCCTGCCCGCTTTCCCGCGTCGATTAGGCCCCTTGCGCGTCGATCAATCTGCCGGCGCCCGTGCTCGACCAGCATCCGCCCGAGCTTGGAGCCGTCGCGGCTCGACTGGCCGATCGCCAAGCGGTTGAGGGCGAGCGAAACGTCTCCAGAGAGGACTTCCAGGAGATCCCGGGCAAACACTTCGAGATGATCCCGCAGCAGCTCCGCCGTCAGCCGCTCGCCCGAGCGCTCGACCGTCCGCACTTTGCTCTGCTGGAACGAAATCATCGCCGCCAGCAGGCCGTCCCGATCACCGAACCATTTGTACAGGCTTTCCTTCGAGCAACTGGCGGCACGCGCCAAGCCGGCCGTCGTCAAGGCCTTGTCGCCGCCCTCGACGAGAAGACGCAAAGCCTCGGCCAGAACGGCGCTCTGGCGGGGCGAAAACTCTGTGATCTGCGATGGCTGACTGGACACGACGCACCTCTAAGTACCGTACGGTACGGTTCTTTTCTAGTTCGAGAGATTTGGCTCGTCAAGACATTAGGCGCTTTTCAATGCATTTTGCTGCACTGCACTCACAGAAGGTTGAATGCCCGTCGCAAAAACTTCATGGACTAGTCCAATCCGACAGGGGTCTGAGGACTAAAGCACTGCTTCCGATAGCGTATTACGCTTCATTAATATACTGATTGCCCTGCCGGGACGGGCTGCTACGGCGATTTAGCCGTCTCGGCCGACCTTGAGTTCCTTTGATGCGACGCCAAATAAGTGGCATCGAACCGCAGAGTTCGATTAAGAAAACGCCAATCCATTTGATTTGGAGATCAGCATGAAAGCGATCACTCTCGCAGTTGCCGCAGCCCTCGCCCTCAGCGCGACCGTTGCTTCCGCGGCGCCGCGCAAACAGGCACAGACCGAAAAGTCTCCGCAGGTAACCAATCATGAGCAGACCACATCCCAGCCTGCCCAGGGTACCGATTTCTGGAGCAAAAAGGGCACCTACAAGCCGCACTGGCGGAACCACTATACGAACTGACCATTGACGCCGGGCCGTCAACCGGCTTCGGTTGGCGGCCCGGCACCCCAAGGAGTTGACGATGAAGACGATACTGATAGCGCTCGCCATGCTTTCGCTTGGCTCCGTAGCGCAGGCGCGGCCTCTCGAGCCGGTCGATGGCAGCATCACCTACAACAATCCCGACGTCCGACTAGGCTTCAGGCGTGTTCCTGCCGGTTCGACTTTCGAGCACCACTTCTACGATGGCCGGGGAAACCACATCGTCGAGACCTATCAGGTCCAGCAGGATGGCACGCTCGATATCATCGGCCGGGTCAACCGTCAGCACGGCTGAGGCCGGCACGCATCGCCCCCGTCTGGCCGACGAGGAGGGCGGAAACGTCACGCAGCGGCGACATGCCGTAAAAACGACTATAGTCGCGGCTGAATTGCGACGGGCTCTGGTAGCCGACCCGGTGCCCGGCGCTGCCGACGTCGAGACCATCCACCAGCATCAGGCGCCTTGCTTCGTGCAAGCGCAGCTTCTTCTGGAACTGTACCGGCGTCATGGCCGTCAGCGACTTGAAATGGTGATGGAACGAGGAAAGGCTCATCCCGGCAACCTCTGCCAGTTCCTCGATGCGCAACGGGCGATGAAAATTGTCTCGCAGCCAGCCAACAGCCCGTGCCACGCGCGTGCTTCGGCTTTCGGCACTGGCAACACTAAGCAACCTGCAGCCGTCTGGGCCGGCAAGCACCCGGTAGAAAATTTCTTCCTCGATCAGCGGCGCCATTACGGGAATGTCTTCTGGTCGATCGAGGAGGCGCAAAAGCCGTGTCGCGGCATCAAGCAGTTCAGGTGTCGCCACATTCGCGCCGATGGCGCGCCGGCATACGGAGCTGTCCTTGACCTTTGGCAGGTCGGTCCGACCCATCAGGCTCGAAAGACGCTCAAGGTCGATCGCCAGCACAAAGCAGAGGTGCGGTACGTCATGACTGGCGCATGTCACCCGAGACGTCACCGGAAGCTCGATCGACGTCAGCAGGTAGTCGCCGACCCCGTAGTGGATCGTTTCCTCGCCCAGCGTAACGCTTTTCGTTCCCTGCAGGACGATGGCGACGCACGGGCGATAATCGAGATAGAGCGGCGCCGTCGGCAACGACCGCCGGCTGAGGATGAGATTGCCGATTGCCGTCGTG
The DNA here is from genome assembly GCA_900469345.1 of Hyphomicrobiales bacterium. GTDB lineage: Bacteria > Pseudomonadota > Alphaproteobacteria > Rhizobiales > Rhizobiaceae > Neorhizobium. The sequence continues at coordinate 157,835 of UBWZ01000002.1, forward strand.
ACTTCTCCGTCCGACGTGACGAACCGCGCCGCGGTCGAGGCGATTTCCTGATAGGGATTGAAAGCCAGCGTCATGGCGCGCTCCTTGTCTTCTCGTCATCTCTTATGCTGCGGCACGCCGGAATCAAATCCCGGGCCTCATTTTTGCAGGATCGTGCAAGAACTGCGGAGGATCGCTCTAACGCTGCTGATCTCCCGGCTCCATATTCCGCCCCGTAAGTTTCTCAAATATTGGAGCTCCCCATGCCAATTGCAAAAGGCTATGCCGCGACAGACGCCACCTCGCCGCTCAAGCCGTTCACCTTCGAGCGCCGCGAGCCCAACGACGACGACGTCGTCATCGACATCAAGTTCGCAGGCATCTGCCACTCGGACATTCACACCGTCCGCAATGAGTGGAAGAACGCCAAGTTTCCGATCGTGCCGGGCCACGAGATCGCCGGCATCGTCACCGCGGTCGGTTCAAAGGTCAGCAAGTTCAAGGTCGGCGATCGCGTCGGCGTAGGCTGCTTCGTCGACAGCTGTGTCGGCTGCGCAAGCCGCGACGTCGACAATGAGCAGTACATGCCCGGCCTCGTCCAAACCTACAACGACGTCGAAGCCGACGGTAAGACCGCCACCCAGGGCGGCTATTCCGACTCGATCGTCGTCAAGGAAGGTTATGTTCTTTCGATCCCGGACAACCTGCCGCTCGATGCCTCCGCACCTCTGCTTTGCGCCGGCATCACCCTTTACTCGCCGTTGCGCCACTGGAACGCAGGTCCGGGCAAGAAGGTCGCGATCGTCGGCATGGGTGGTCTTGGCCATATGGGCGTCAAGATCGGTGCCGCCATGGGGGCCGATATCACCGTCCTGTCACAGAGCCTTTCCAAGAAGGAAGATGGCCTCAAGCTCGGCGCCAAGGACTATTACGCGACGAGCGACGTGGAAACCTTCACCAAGCTTGCCGGCACCTTCGATCTGATCATCTGCACGGCAGGCGTGGCGATCGACTGGAACGCATATCTCGGCCTGCTCAAGGTCAACGGCTCGATGGTGATCGTCGGCGCACCTGAGCATGCCATTCCGGTTCATGCTTTCTCGCTGATCCCGGGCCGCAAGAGCCTGTCCGGATCGATGATCGGCTCGATCAAGGAAACGCAGGAAATGCTCGACTTCTGCGGCAAACACGACATCGTCTCGGAGATCGAGACGATCAACATCCAGCAGGTCAACGAAGCCTATGAGCGTGTCCTGAAGAGCGACGTGCGCTACCGCTTCGTCATCGACATTGCGTCGCTGGCTGCCTGATCAGGCTTTCTTGCAATCGGACGGGGCGGCCAGCCGCCCCGTCCAAGCGCCAACCGCCTTAGGCGAGGTCGCCCTCGTCGTAGCGCGCGCGGGCCGCCTTGACGGAGCCGTGATTGTCGGACGCCCATTGCAGCACCTTCGACAGAGGCTCGAACAGCGATCGCCCAAGCGGCGTCATGCTGTATTCTACGCTCGGAGGCTTGGTCGGAAACACCTGCCGGTCGATGTACCCGTCACGCTGCAGGTCGCGCAGCGTCTGTGTCAGCATGCGCTGTGAAATGTCGGGGACGAGGCGCCGCAATTCGCCGAAACGGTAAGGCCGTTTCGCCAGCGCCTCCATCAGCAGCGTCGACCATTTCCCGGAAATCCGATCGATTACATCCCGCACCGGACAGTTGCCGGCATCCCAGTCGCCGGTATCGCGGAGCTGTCCGTCACGCGTGGGTGGCCGTTTTGCGACGCTGGCCATGGTGGTAGTTCCCTTCAGGTAACGATCTCCCCGGGAACTGCCTTCTTTACAGTCCTTCCCGGATGCATATGTTGCCATTAGTCTCTTTTTGAGACCATGTCTAATATCGCTTGTCGGATCGACAGCCAAAAGGAACATTGTCATGGCTAGAATTCTCGTGACCGGCGCTGCCGGACAACTCGGTCGGTCGGTCATCCGCCACCTGCTCGATACCTATGGCCTGGCGCCAACGGACCTGGTGGCCGCCAGCCGTGACCCGGCGACCCTTGCCGATCTGGCCGCACTCGGCGTCGACACGCGGTCCGCCGACTTCGACGATGAGGACGGGCTTTTGCACGCCTTCTCCGGGATCAACCGGTTGCTGATCATCTCCACCAATGAACTGGCAAGGCCCGGCAAACGGCTCACGCAACACCGCACGGCCGTCGCAGCGGCCAAAAAGGCGGGTGTCGATCACATCGTCTATACGTCGATGCCCAACCCGGACAAATCGCTGGTGACGTTCGCGCCCGATCACCTCGGCACAGAGGAGGCGATCAAGGCGAGCGACATCCCCTACACCATCCTGCGCAATGCCTGGTACCACGACAACTACATGATGAGCATGCCGCACAACCTGCAAACCGGCACCTGGTACACCGCCATGGGCAAAGGGCGAATCGCCAATATCAGCCGCGACGATTGCGCCCGTGCCGCCGCCGCCGTTCTCGTGGCACCGCCCATCGGCAACCGCACCTTCACCCTCACCAGCGCCGAATCACTGACAGCCGAAGAGATTGCCGCACGCGCGTCCGCCGCAACCGGCAAGCCGCTCAACGTCGTCCACGTCAGCGGCGAGCAATTGGCACAGGGCCTTGCCGGCGCCGGTCTGCCGGGCTTCGTCGTCGACATGCTGGTTTCAGCCGACGAAAACGTCAGCGCAGGCAATTTCGATGTCGTTACCAAGGACTTCGAGATTCTGACCGAAAAGGCGCCGCAACCCCTCGCCGCCTTTTTCGAAACGGTGAAAACATCCCTGTCCGCTTAAAAAAGCAAGGATTGTATTGCTCCATAATCTGCGATAATTAGATGCATCGTCTAATTATCGCGGTTAAGGGAGAAAATCATGCGCAGGATAGGACTTATCGGCGGAATGAGCTTCGAGAGCACTCTGGTGTATTACAAGCTCGTCAACGAAATGGTGCGCGACCGTCTTGGCGGTCTCGCCTCTGCCGATCTCCTGCTCCATTCCGTCAATTTCGAAGAGGTCGTAGCCTTGCAAAAGGCTGGCCGCTGGGATCTGGCCGCCGACCATCTTGCCACCAGCGCCAAGGCGCTCAAGGCGGCCGGAGCGGACTGCGTTTTGATCTGCACGAACACCATGCATCTTGTAGCCGGAGAGGTGCAGGCCGCAGTCGATATTCCACTGATCCACATCATCGACGAAACGGCGCAGGCGCTGACTGCCGCCGGGCTGAAGCGACCACTGTTGCTTGCAACCCGCTACACCATGGAGCACGGCTTCTACGCCGAGCGGATGATGTCGCTCGGGATCGATATTGTCGTCCCGGAGGAGGCTGACCGCGCCGACATGCACGAGATCATCTTCGGCGAACTCTGTGCCGGCAAGGTGGTGACCGGCTCGCGGACCCGAGCCCTTGCGATGATCGAGCGCGCCCGCGCCTCAGGCGCCGACAGCGTCATTCTTGGCTGCACCGAGATCTGCCTGCTTCTGGACCCGAGGACGCTGCCCCTGCCCTGCATCGATTCGACCACGGTCCACGCCATGGCCGCCGTCGAATTCGCGCTTGCGGACGCCGAAGGAAAGCGGCAAGCCGCGTAAAATACTTGACTCAGTCAAGCATCCATAGACAGATGTCTCCAAGGGGGATCTGCCTATGGATGACGCCGACTTCCTGGATACGGTCCGGGGCTTCAATCGCTTCTATACCAATAGGCTCGGGCTTTTGGCCAAGGGCTATCTCGAGACCGACTACACACTGACCGAAGCGCGCGTCCTCTATGAGATCGGCGCGCAGCAGCGCGTTTCTGCGGCAACCTTAGTGCGGGAACTTGGTCTTGACCCCGCCTACCTCAGCCGTCTGCTGAAGAAGTTTCGTGAGGCCGGTTTTGTCGAGGCTGAGCCCGATCCGCTCGATCGCCGGGCGCAGATCCTGGATGTCACCGCTAAGGGAAGGGAAGAATACGAACGGCTTGGTTCCCTGTCACGTCGCCAGCTTGCCGGTGAGCTGGCCGGCGTGAACGATGATGGCCGTCGCGACCTTATCCAGTCTATGCGGACCATCCGCCGGGTCTTCCAGCCGGAGATGGAGACCGCGGCAACCACCCTTCGTCGCCATCGCATCGGCGACATGGGGTGGGTTATCGAAGCCCACGCCATTGCCTACGCCAGGGATTATGGCTGGAACGAGAAATTCGAGGCGCTGGTGGCGCAGGTCTGCAGCGATTTCATCACCCATTTCAATCCGGACCGGGAGCGTTGCTGGATCGCCGAACGCGACGGCGAGCGGCTGGGATCCGTCTTTCTCGTCGACGCAGGCGCCGGCGTTGCCAAGCTCCGCCTTCTCTACCTTGAGCCGCAGGCGCGTGGCCTCGGTCTCGGTCGCAGGCTCGTCGAGGAGTGCATCGCCTTCGCCCGGGCATCCGGCTACAGCAGGATGTCGCTGTGGACAAACGACATGCTCACCGCCGCAATCCGCATCTACGAAACCCTGGGCTTCCGCCTGATCGCGGAGGAGAAGCACTGCATGTTCGGGCCTGAATGCACCGGCCAGACCTGGGAATTGGATCTGGCGGTTCGCTGATCCGATGCGCAAAGCTTGCCTCAGACTTCGCTTTTCAGCGTCTCCTTCTGGGTGATCAGCCGGGCGCTGTGCTGGCCTGACAGATAGATCCACAGCCAGCTCCAGGCGACCGCAAGCCGCGACCGCGTGCCGATCAGGAAGTAGATATGGGCAAGTCCCCAGATCCACCAGGCGAGCGCGCCGGTGAGCTTGATCCGACCGAAATCGATCACCGCCGCCCGCTTGCCGATCGTCGCGAGACTGCCCTGATGGCGGTACCTGAAACGGGCAAGCGGAGTTGCTCCGTTGAGCCGCGCCCTGATCACCTTGGCCACATAGGCGCCCTGCTGCTTGGCTGCAGGCGCGATCCCGGGCACCGGCGCGCCGCCTTCCTGCTCGACCAGCGCCGTGTCGCCGATCACGAACACGCTCGGGTCGCCTTCGATGGCAAGATCGCCGCCCACCCGGGCCNNACCCGGGCCCGCCCGGCCCGGTCAGCGGGCGCATTCACCCACCTGGCGGCCGGCGAAGCCTGGACGCCGGCGGCCCACACCACCGTGCGGCACGGAACAAAGCTGTCGCCGATGGTCACTCCCTCTGCCGTGATCGCGGTGACGGGATGCCCGAGCCTTACGTCGACGCCCAGCTTGCCGAGCGCCTCTTTGGCATAATCCGACAGGTCTTCGCTGAACGCCGGCAGCACTCGTGGCCCCGCCTCGATCAGCAGCACCCGTGTTCGCCTCGTGTCGATCTTGCGGAATTCCGACGGTAGAACACTGTTGGCGAGATCGCCGATCATCCCCGCCAGTTCCACCCCGGTCGGTCCGGCGCCGATGATGGCGAAGGTCAGCAGCGCATCGCCGTCGGATGTCTTTTCCGACAGTTCGGCCCGCTCGAAGGCCAACAGAATCCGCCGTCGAATCGTCGTCGCATCCTCGAGCGTCTTCAAACCCGGGGCCGCGTCTTCCCATTCGTCATGGCCGAAATAGGCATGCCGGGCACCCGTCGCCAGAACCAGCGTGTCGTAGGGAAGCTCCGTACCCGAACGCAGAGAAACCGTCTTGGCGGCGCAGTCGACGGATGTGACCTCGTCAAGCAACGTTGTCACTTCCCTGCGGTCGCGGTACAGCCTGCGGATCGGCCAGGCGATCTCGGAGGTGGCGAGCGCGGTGGTCGCCACCTGGTAGAGCAGCGGCTGGAACAGGTGATGGTTGCGCCGGTCGATGAGCGTGATCTCCGCCGGCGCTCCCTTCAGGCCGTTGATAACGCTCAGTCCGCCGAAACCACCTCCGACGACGACGATGCGGTGTTGTGCCATGCCAACCTCTCGATACATCCGGAACCCAAGAATGCTGCAGTGCAGCAATCCCGAGAGTCCAGCGAAAAGGGTCCGCCGTCAAATGATTTGTCCGCAGGCCCTTCTGAAACGACGAACTGTTTCCGCCATTCCGTATTCCAGCGCGTCGGCCGTCAGGCCGTGACCGATCGATACTTCGGCGAGATGCGGTATACGACGCACCAGCGCCGGCAGATTGGCAACTGTCAGGTCATGCCCGCCGTTGACGCCTAGACCTTCTGCCTTTGCGGCATCTGCCGTCCTGCCGAGCAGGTCGAGGCATACCTCGGCGCGCTGCGCATCATCGAAGCACCCGCCATAGGGGCCGGTGTAGAGTTCGATCCGGTCCGCGCCGGTCGCCTTGGCGAGCTTGACCGCCTCGACGTCGCCGTCGCCGTCGGCAAACAGCGAGACCCGCATGCCGCCCGTCTTGAGCCGCGCCACGATGGGCTTCAGCATCTCGCCGGTGGCACGGAAATCGAACCCGTGGTCGGAAGTCGCCTGGCTCGGGTCGTCCGGCACCAGCGTCACCTGCTCCGGCTCGATGCGTTCGCAGAGTGCCAGAAAGTCTTCGCTGGGATAGCCTTCGATGTTGAATTCCGCCTGCGGAAATTCGTCGTCGATCAGTGCGCGCAGGACCGGCAGGTCGGAAAACCGGATATGCCGCTGGTCCGGCCGTGGATGAACCGTCAGCCCGGCCGCGCCCGCTTCCAGCGCCACGCGTCCGAGGCTCTCCACGCTTGGCCAGGGCAGGTCCCGGCGATTGCGCAGCATCGCGACGGCATTGAGGTTGACGGAAAGCTTGGTGGGCATCGATGATATCCAGTTCACGAACAACGTGCCTGCGTTTCTAGTCCGATCCTAGATGTCAGGCCAATGACATTCGAATGTGAATGCCATGCAAAACATTGATGCAAGCAGCAAGCCTATCTAACGATGGTCAGCGTCTCCGCAGCACGGGTAATGGCCGTATAGAGCCAGCGTTCGCGCGTGTCGCGAAATGCCCAGCTCTCGTCGAACAGCACCACATTGTTCCACTGCGAGCCCTGCGCCTTGTGGACGGTCAGCGCATAGCCGTAGTCGAACTCGTCATAGCGCTTGCGCGTCGTCCACGGAATTTCCTCGTCGGTTTCGAAAGCCTGCTTCAGCAGCTTGATCTTCGACGCACCCCGATCCATGTCGTCGTCTTCCGGGCGGATCATCAGGTTGATGCCGGGTTTCACCGTTTCCCGCGACGAACTCATGACCTGCCACAAAGAGCCGTTGAGCAGACCCTTGACCTGGTCGTTGCGCAGGCAGACGAGCTTGTCGCCCGATTGCGGATAGTCCTGCGTAAATCCCTTGAGTTCCCGAAGCCGCTGATTGTAGCGCTTGCGGGTCTTGTTGGTACCGACCAGCACCTGGTCCGCGTCGATCACCAGCGGCTGGGTCACCTCGTTGCGGGAGATCACCTGGGCGCTGCCGTAGTCGCCATACATGATTTCCTTGCCTTCGCGCACATCCATCGCCAGCTTGATGATAGGGTTGTCGCGGGCCTGGCGGTGGATATCCGTCAGCAGGTAATCCGGGTCCTGTTCCGTAAAGAAGCCGCCGCCCGAGACTGGCGGAAGCTGCCCCGGGTCGCCCAGAACCAGGATCGGCGTGCCGAAGCTCATCAGGTCCTTGCCGAGCGCCTCGTCGACCATCGAGCACTCGTCGATGATGATCAGTGCGGCTTTGGCGAGCGGGCTCTGCCGGTTGATGGAAAACATCGGCGACACGGAGGTCTTGCCCGTTTCCTGGTCTTCCACCGCCTCTTCGCCACGCGGCCGGTAGATCAGTGAATGGATCGTCCGCGCATTGCGCGCACCGCGGGCACGAAGGACCTGCGCCGCCTTGCCGGTGAAGGCGGCAAACAGCACCTCACCCTCCACATGTTGGGCGAAGTGCTTGGCGAGCGTCGTCTTGCCGGTGCCGGCATAGCCGAACAGCCGGAAAACGGGGCTGCGCCCCTCTTTCAGCCATCGTGAAACGGCCTTGAGGGCCTCGTCCTGTTGGGGTGCAAATTGCATGGCCGGACTAGGCAGGATTCGAGCGCAAACCGCAACCAAAAAGAACGAAAGAGGATCAGATCCGCAAAACCCGCAAGGGACAGACGGCAGTAGTCGCCGGATCAGAGAGCCACCATCTCAGCTTGATGGCTCGCCCGCGCGGAGCGGATCATTGGCAAGCTCGATCGGATGCCCATGCGGCGTTGCTTCCGCTGCCCGCTGCCAGCTTTCCTGCAGCGCGGCGATCGTCACGTCATCGGCCACGCCCTTGTCCACAAGAAGCGCGCAGAGCGCCGCGACCCAGCATTCGAAATAGTCGCTGCCGTCCGCCGCACGCCTTGGCCGATGCACCTCGCGAGACAACGCTGCCGCCCATTCATTCCAAGTGAAGACGCCCTTTGCGTGCAGATGCACCGTCATCGCGAAGGCTTCCGCCGCCCAGGGCTCGGGAAACACCGGCTCGCCCTCCGGGGATCGAGGCAGCCCGTCCGACTGGCTGAGCGGCGATGCGGTCTCACAGGCGCTCAAGGTAACTCTCCCACGCATCGATCGATACCATCAGTGTCGGATCCGCACCCTGCCCCCAGATCTCCTCACCATTGAAAACCACCGTGTAGACCCATTGTGGGTTCTCCCCATGCCCGTGCGCATTGGCGTCGGGAAAGACGAAACTTCCCTGCACCGCCTCGATCGTCCCGGTCTTGGCGCGGGCATAGCGCGGCAGCCGCGTATGGGTCTCCGGGTTGGAGTTGATTGTCCTCACCCGATCGCCGGGTTTGAATAGAGGCGTGCTTTCGAGCGGCCGGTCGCAGGGCCCGCCCCTGGCGAGCACGCCCGCCACGAGATCCGCCGTCAGCACCCGCTTCGGTACCGCCGGTTCGAAGGCCCGATGTCCGCCATCGACCTCCGTCCGACTGGCAAATCCGTGCCGCTCCAACAGGGTTTCGAGTGCCCGGATCCAGATCTCGTAGTAGCTGGCGGAGAGGTAGGTTGCCGGCGGGATGTTTTCTCGCGCATGCCGGCTTTCGTCGATATTCCAGGCACCAAAGGCACCGCAGGATAGCGTTAAGCCCAGGGCCCGCTTTTCCCATTCCGCGTGGAAATAGGGTTCGTTCGGTTCGGGCGAGACCGGTCCGAAACCCATCTGGCCTCCAAGATCGTGCGGCCCGTTCACGTGGCGGCTCCGGCAAGGGCCGTGCCGATCATCGCGTCCCGGCTGACGAGCGTCGAAAGCGTCTCCTCGTTCATCCCTTCGGTGCCGGCGGGCCGTTCCGGGATCACCAGATAGCGAAGCTCAGCCGTCGAATCCCAGATCCGGATCTTTTTCTCTTCCGCCAACACGAGGCCGAACTCGGCGAGCACGCCGCGCGGATCGATCACCGCCCGCGAGCGATAGGCCGGCGCCTTGTACCACACCGGCGGAAGACCGAGCACGGCCCAGGGGTAACAGGAGCACAGGGTGCAGACGACAAGGTTGTGGGTTTCCGGCGTGTTGAACACCGCGCGCATATGCTCGCCCTGGCGGCCCGTAAAACCAAGGCTGGCGATCGCCGCCGTTGCATCCGCGGCAAGCCAGGCGCGAAATTCCGGATCCGACCAGGCTTTTGCAACCACGCGGGCACCGTTGCGCGGACCGATCTTCGTTTCGTAGGTCTCGACGATCGCATCGATCGCGGCCGGGTCGATCAATCCCTTTTCGCTCAAGACCGTTTCGAGCGCTCGCACCCGCGCCTGCATGTCGCTGTAGCGGTTGTCGTGGTGGTGGCCGTGGTGGTCGTGATCATCGTGGTGATGCTCCATGCGCCTTGCATCCCTGGCTAGATGTTTGCCGGCAGCGGATCGGATCCTCCGTCCGCGCACGCGTGACACAGGTTTAGGAGGCAGGGCATCGATCTTCAAGCGGAACTTGGAACCACCGCGAAATGCCATATGTATCGGAGACACCGCAGCAGAAGAGATCACCAGATGCCCGATATACCGAACGTTTCCTTTGCCGATGGCGTCGAAGTCCCGTCCCTGGGACTCGGGACCTGGAATATGGGCGAGCATGCCAGCCAGGCGATGATCGAGGTCGAGAGCCTCAAACGTGGCCTGGACCTTGGAATGACGTTGATCGATACCGCAGAGATGTACGCCGAAGGTGGTGCGGAGAAGATCACCGGACAGGCGATCGCCGGTCGCCGCGACCAGGTCTTTCTCGTCAGCAAGGTCTATCCCTGGAATGCCAGCCGCCAGGGCGTCATCGAAGCCTGTGACCGCAGCCTGGAGCGCCTCAAGACCGATCGCCTTGACCTCTACCTGCTCCACTGGCGCGGCGAGCATCCGCTGGAGGAAACGGTTGCGGGCTTTGAAGACTTGCGCCGCGCCGGCAAGATCGGCGCCTGGGGCGTTTCCAACTTCGATCTCGACGACATGCAGGAACTGATGACGGTCCCTGACGGCGACAAGTGCGTCGCCAATCAGGTTCTCTACAACCTGTCGCGTCGCGGCATCGAATATGACCTCCTGCCCTGGTGCCAGGAAAGCGGGATCGTCGTAATGGCTTATTCGCCGATCGAGCAGGGCCGCATCCTGCGCAACCCGGAACTCATCCGCATCGCCAAGGCCTACCAGGCGACACCGGCCCAGGTGGCGCTGGCCTTCCTGCTGGAGCGTGATTCGCTGATCGCCATACCGAAGTCCGCCAATCCGCAGCGGGTCGAGGAAAACGCGCAGGCAGCCGAACTCGATCTCAGCGAAGAAGACCTTGCAGCCCTGGATGGCGCCTTCCCGCCACCGGGACGCAAGACGCCGCTGGAAATGCTTTAGTCCAGTTGCAGATCGCGGCGCTCGGCCAGCAGCGTCTCGACCGCCCGGAAGACGTCGATCTCCTCGAACGTCCGGGTATCGCGATAGACCGGATAGTGGGATAGGGCGGCGGCCGTCAGCCGGTCAATGCCGGGTCTGGCCGAGCGACGCGCGCCAAGTGCATCTCGCGCGCGGTCGGAAATCCGGTCCTCGGTCAGCCCCCAGCCGGCGTAGAACGGAGCGCCGTAGCAGCGCACCGGAAGACCACGGAGAAGCGCGTCGAAGCCGAGCTGGCTCGACACCGTCCAGACCTCGTCCACCACGTCCAGCATGGCGGCGGCCGAGATCGGATCGGCGGAGAGGATGACACCCGGCCTGCCCGCCGCCGGCTCGGCCAGATAGCCTTTTCGGTGGCCCGCCATCACGTCCGGATGTGTTCTCACGATGCACTGCGCCCCGCTTGCGACAGCGTCGTCGAGCATGCGCGTGAAACTCTCGGTCGAGCCTTGTGCCAGCGGCACCGAAACATCGCCGGCGACCTGATCGACCAGCAGCAGACGGCGGCGTGTCGTCGGCTCAAAACCGGGCGGCCTGTGCGGCAGGTTGTTGTATTTCGACAGCCGGTTGCGAACGACCACTTCGCGCACCGACCTGCCAAGCGCTTCCGCTCCGGCGTCTGCACCTTCGATCAGCCGCTCAAGCCGCGATGGTCGCGAGCAGTCGATCGGCATACCGAAATCATCGATCTGGATCGAGATCGGCAGGGTCAGATCCTTGCCCAGCCCGACCGAGCGCAAAAACCCGTCCTCCAGATACCAGACGGGCAGCTGCCGCGTCGCCGCGATCAGGCTTGCCGTCTTTGCGGGAATACGCCCGCCCCAGCGCACGATACCGCCAATGCCCGGCGACCAGGTCGCCTTGAGCTCGTCGATACCGAAATAATGCTTCAGCCAGGGTTGCGACTGGCGAACATAGAAGGTCGCACCAAGCGGCGTGCCCGGCGAAGGAAGCCAGTCCCGCTGCACTGTCGAAAACCCTCCGCCGCCAGCCCCTTCTCTCACATTCCCTGCGCTCCGCGGTTCATCGCGGCGATCCCCGTCCGGCAAACCTCAATCAGCCCAAGCGGCTTCATCACGGCCACGAACTGGTCGATCTTCGACGACTTGCCGGTAATCTCGAGAATGAAATGTTCGATCGTCGCGTCCACCACCTTGGCATGGAAGGCATCCGCGAGCCGTAGTGTTTCGGCCCGGTTGTCGCCGGTGCCGACGACCTTGATCAGCGCCACTTCCCGTTCGATGGGGCGCTCCTGGCCGAGATCGCGCGCCCGTACCGTCAGATCCACCACGCGGTGAACAGGAACGATACGCTCCAGCTGCGCTTTGATCTGCTCGAGCACGGTCGGGGTCCCGCGGGTCACGATGGTGATCCGAGAGAGATGTGCCTCGTGCTCCGTTTCGGAGACGGTCAGGCTTTCGATATTGTAGCCACGTCCGGAAAAGAGGCCGATCACCCGGGCGAGAACGCCGGGTTCGTTGCTGACGAGCACCGACAAGGTATGGCTCTCCGCCTTGGCCGTCTCCGGTGCGATGAAATAGGCTGATCCCGTCGGTTGCTGATGCGCATTCATGATGTTGGATCCGTTTCCTGAAAAACTGGTTGAAGAGGCCACGCTCGTCCTCAGACGAGCTGGCGACCCTTGGCATCGATAGCGGTGGCGACGGCTTCGTCTGTCGCCTCGTCTGGCAGCAGCATCTCGTTGTGTGCCTTGCCCGAGGGGATCATCGGGAAGCAGTTGGCGAGGTTCGCGACACGGCAATCGAAGATCACCGGCTTCTTGACCGCGATCATCTGCTCGATCTTGTCGTCCAGTTCCTTCGGATCGTCGCAATAGATGCCGACCGCGCCGTAGGCCTCCGCGAGCTTGACGAAGTCGGGCATCGCTTCCGTATAGGAGTTGGACAGGCGGTTGCCGTGCAGCAGCTGCTGCCATTGGCGCACCATGCCCATGTACTGGTTGTTGAGGATGAAGATCTTCACAGGCAGCTCGTGCTGGATGGCGCACGACATCTCCTGGATGCACATCTGGATCGAAGCGTCGCCGGCCACGTCGATGACGAGCGCGTCCGGATGCGCAACCTGCACGCCGATCGCTGCCGGCAGGCCGTAACCCATCGTTCCGAGACCGCCCGAGGTCATCCAGCGGTTCGGCTCCTCGAAATCGATGAACTGCGCCGCCCACATCTGGTGCTGGCCGACTTCCGTGGTGATGAAGGTCTTCCGGCCCTTGCTCAGCGCATTCAGCCGCTCGAGCGCATACTGCGGCATGATGACGTCGGTGGAGTTCTTGTACGAGAAAGACTTGCGGGCACGCCAGCGGGCGACCTCGCTCCACCATTCTTCCGTCTGCGCCTTGGCCGGCTTGGTCGGCAAGGCACGCCACTGGCGGATCATGTCCTTCAGGACATGGCCGACGTCACCGATGATCGGGATGTCGACATGGACGTTCTTGTTGATCGACGAAGGGTCGATGTCGATATGGATCTTGCGCGAATGCGGCGCAAAGGCGTTGAGGCGGCCGGTGATGCGGTCGTCGAAACGGGCGCCGATGCAGACCATGACGTCGCAATCGTGCATCGCCATGTTCGCTTCATAAGAACCATGCATGCCGAGCATGCCGAGCCAGTTGCTGCCGGAAGCCGGGTAGCAGCCGAGCCCCATCAGTGTCGACGTGATCGGGAAATTGGTGAGCTCGACCAGTTCGCGCAGCAGGCGGGACGCTTCGGGGCCCGAATTGATGACGCCGCCGCCGGTATAGAGCACAGGCTTACGGGCCGATGCCATCAGCTCCACTGCGGCCTGGATGGCGTTGATGTCGCCGTCGACCCTGGGCTGGTAGCTGACATTGGCGGCAACCTGCGGCTTCGGCGTGTAGGTGCCGGTCGCGAACTGGATGTCCTTCGGAACGTCGACGACAACCGGACCGGGGCGACCCGTCTGGGCAATCCGGAAGGCTTCGTGGATCGTCGCCGCCAGCTCGTTGACGTCCTTGACCAACCAGTTGTGCTTCGTGCACGGCCGGGTGATGCCGACCGTATCGCACTCCTGGAAGGCATCGGAACCGATCAGCGTCGTCGGAACCTGGCCGGAGATGCAGACCAGCGGGACCGAATCCATCAGTGCGTCCTGCAGCGGCGTGACGGCATTGGTAGCGCCCGGTCCGGAGGTGACCAGCATCACGCCGACCTTGCCGGTGGAGCGCGCATAGCCCTCGGCCGCATGGCCGGCACCCTGTTCGTGGCGCACCAGGATATGCTTGATCTCCTCCTGCTGGAAGATTTCGTCGTAGATCGGCAGGACGGCGCCGCCGGGGTATCCGAAGATATGCTCGACCCCGTTTTCCTTGAGAGCCTTGAGCACGATCTCCGCGCCTGTCATCTGATTGTCCGGCATCTGGTTCTTGGTATCCGTCATGTCCTGGTCCATTCGCTGCTGGAGTTCCGGCGGCTCCTCCGAGCCGGATTGAAGGCATAAAAAAAGGCCCCTTGAGGAGCCTGTCTTTCCGCGCATGGGTGGCTACTGCCGGATGGTTACACCATCCTGCCCATGCGCGTTCCCACCACAATAAGAGCCATCGCGATTTTCATGGGCCGGATTGTTAGCCGCATCATGACGGTTCGTCAACGCCGCCCTCCGATGAAAATGCCATCTGTCTGATCTTGCTGCGATCTCGCTGCTAAAACTACCAGTTTCTCTACACCAGTTGTTAAGCAGGAGCGCCCTACAGTCGAAAGGTTCGGCGGATATCGCACCCCGGAGCCGCCACCCGTATGTCCACCCCAATGATAGGGGCGCCCGTTGCTCAACAATGATCTTCACCGCTCGGCCTCGGCAGGCGAACAAGATCGCCGCGACCTTCAGGCGCGCGGCAACCGCATGCTGGGCCGGGTGGTCTCTTGCAACGGTTCCCATGCCTCGATCCAGGCGATTGCCGACGGCGGCGAAACCGATCTGACCGAACTCTGGTCGGTTGGCCGGCTGATTTCCATCAGCGTCGGCAACAACCGGGTCGTTGCCCTGTCCTACTCCATGGCCACCGGCGAGCGTGACTGGGGCGAAGGCGAGGACAACAAGTTTCACATCGAGGTCGAGCTTCTCGGCGAGGTCAGGGTCGGGCCCGACGGACGCGAAGAGTTCTCAAGCGGCATCTCCCGCTATCCCTATCTCGGCGCGATCGCCCATCGCATCCGCACAGCCGACCTGTTGCGCATCTACGATGCCGGCAAGAATGATACCTGCGTCGTCGGCAAATTGAGCCAGGACGAAAGCATCGACGCGGCAATCCATATCCCGTCCATGCTGTCGAAGCATTTCGCCATCGTCGGCTCCACCGGCGTCGGCAAGTCGACGGCGGTCTCCCTCCTGCTTCACAAGGCGATCGAGGCCGACCCGAAGCTGCGCGTGCTCATCCTCGACCCGCACAACGAATTCGCGGCTGCCTTTCCCGACCATGCGGTCGTCATCGATACGGATACGCTGGACCTGCCCTTCTGGCTGATGCGGCTCGAAGAGTTCTCGGAAGTCGTCTTCCGCGGCCGCCCACCCGTGGCCGAGGAGCTCGACATCCTGCGCGACCTCATTCCGGACGCCAAGCGGGCTTTCCGCGGCAGTGATTCGAGCCTCATGCGACGGGCGACGGAAAAGAGCTCGCTGACGGCCGATACGCCCGTCCCTTACCGCATGGCCGACCTTCTGGCGCTTGTCGACGAGCGTATTGGCCGCCTCGAAGGCCGGGGCGAAAAACCGTTCCTGCGCGCGCTCAAGATGCGCATCATGTCGGCGATCAACGATCCGCGCTACCATTTCATGTTCTCCAACAACACGATCAACGACACGATCATGGAGACGATCGCGCACATCTTCCGCATTCCCGGCGATGACAGGCCTATCTCCACTTTCCAGCTGGCGGGCATCCCGTCGGAGGTGGTCAATTCGGTTGCCTCCGTCCTCTGCCGCATGGCCTTCGAATTGGCACTGTGGAGCCATGGCGCGATCCACATGCTGGTTGTCTGCGAAGAGGCCCACCGCTACGTCCCTGCCGACCGCGAAACGGGCTTCTTCCCGACCGTCCAGGCGATTTCGCGCATCGCCAAGGAAGGCCGCAAGTACGGCGTCTCGCTGGGCGTGATCACCCAGCGCCCGGGCGAGCTCGACCAGACCATCCTGTCGCAGTGCTCGACGCTGTTTGCGATGCGTCTTTCCAACGAGCGCGACCAGGAGATCATCAAGTCGGCAATTCCCAACTCGTCCATCTCGACCACCAGCTTCCTGTCGTCGATCGGCAACGGCGAGGCGATCGCCTTCGGTGAGGCGATTTCGGTGCCGATGCGGATGAAGTTCGCACGGGTCGAGCAGCGTTATCTTCCCAAGGCGAACGGCGTTGCCGACAAGGGCAGCGAGGAAACCCCGGACACGGTCGACCTGCGGACTGTCATCGCCCGCATGCGGTCGGCGACGGGACCCGATATCTCGTCGTTCCAGCAGAGCTTCTCCGCAGCCAATCCGGCCCCACCGCTCGACGCGTCGGCCGTCTCGACCGATGTCATCAGCGATTTTCCGCCGGCGGCACCGTCCGAGGTCGACCGTTGGCGCCGGGAAATGCAATCGCCGGAACAGGCGCCGGTGGCGGCCCGGCCGCCCATGCCCAAGCCGCCGCTTGAGCCCTACAGGCCGGACATGCTGCCGGGTGGCTTCGCTCGCGAGAGCGCGCCGCAGCCGGATCGCTTCGCGGATCTGCGCCGGGAACGGACGACCGAGCCAGCAGCAGCAGCCCGCCCCGCCGATGCGACGGCCCGACCCAGCCCGCTGCTGCGCCGTGAGGGATCGCTCCGCGATACTCTGCTGAAAAGGCCGCTCTCCAGCCTCACCGACCGCGACTGAGACTGTTCAGGCGGCCGGAAACGTGCCGCGCTCCCAGCTATCGTCCATCTGGTTGCGAAACCAGGTCATCTGCCGTTTGGCATATTGCCGGGTAAGCGCGCTGCAGCGCTCGATCACCTGCGCCCTGCTCATGCGGCCGGCCAGCATGTCGGCGATCTCTCGCACCCCGATCGCCCGCATGGCCGGCAGGTCTGGATCGGGATCGAGCGACAGGAGTTGCCCCACCTCCTCCACGGCGCCGTGATCGAGCATCTGCGCAAAGCGCCTGTTGATCCGTTCCGCGAGAACCTTGCGGTCCGGAAGCACCACGAGTTTGCGCGCCCTCGCGGGATCTATCACCACCGGTCCCTTGCGGTCCTGAAAGGCGCTGATCGGCTGCCCCGTCTCCTCGAGCACCTCGAGCGCCCTGACAATCCGTTGTCCGTCCCCGGGTTTCAGAATTCCGGCAGCCACAGCATCGCGGCCCGCAAGGTCCGCATGCAGCGCCTCCGACCCCTCCTCCTTCAGCCGCAACCTGACCCGGCAACGCACCTCCTGCGAGATCTCCGGCATGTCCGAAAGCCCGCCGGCAAGCGCGCGGAAGTAGAGCCCGGTCCCGCCCACGAACACCGGCATCTTCCCTTGCGCCCTTACCTCCGTGAGCAGACGCGTGACATCCCGCAGCCACTCCCCGGTCGAATATGCCTGAAGCGCGCAGACGTGCCCGTAGAGCCGGTGGGAAATGCCCTCCATGTCTGCTTCCGACGGTCGCGCCGTCAGCAGCCGAAGCGTATCGTAAACCTGCATGCTGTCCGCATTGATCACCACGCCGCCCGCCTGCTGCGCAAGACGCAGGGCAAGCGCCGACTTGCCGCTGGCGGTCGGGCCCGTTATCAGGATGGCATCGAAATTTTCGTCAAGGCTCGTCATATGGCTTTCGTTGCCACGCTTATTGCCCATCCGTCAAATCCGGTTCTGACTGCAACCCTGGGCGAGCGGGCCGCGGATGCCGTCGACGCGGCCGGGCTCTACTGGCTGGCAGACGGAGTGGCCTGCGATCTCGCCCTGCGCGACGGCGTCGACCTAAACGAGGCGGACGCCGTGCTCCGCGGATCGATCGGCGACCGGACAATCGATCTGGTGATCCAGGAAGCCGAAACGCGGCGCAAGCAGTTCCTGATCGCGGACATGGATTCGACCATGATCGGCCAGGAATGCATCGACGAACTGGCAGACGTGGTCGGCCTCAAGGATCGCGTCTCGGCGATCACGGCGCGCGCCATGAACGGCGAAATTGCCTTCGAGCCGGCCCTGCGGGAACGGGTCGCGCTTTTGAAGGGCTTGCCCGTCGGCGTTGTCGACGACGTCATCGCCAGCAGGATCACCCTCACCTCCGGCGGCATGGAACTGATCGCCACCATGAAGGCGCGTGGCTTTTATACGGCGCTGGTATCGGGCGGCTTTACGGTCTTTACCGAGAGGCTGGCAGCCACCTTAGGCTTTGACGAGAACAGGGCCAACATCCTCTTGCAGGAGGACGGCATTCTGACCGGCCAGGTCGCCGAACCCATTCTCGGCAAGCAGGCCAAGGTGGATGCGCTGCTGGATATAACCGCCCGGCTCGGCATCTCGCCGCTCGACGCCATCGCGGTGGGCGACGGCGCAAATGATCTCGGCATGCTGGGCGTCGCTGGCTCCGGAGTAGCACTTCACGCCAAGCCTGCCGTCGCCGCCGAGGCAAAAATACGCATCGACCACGGCGATCTTACCGCGCTTCTCTATATCCAGGGCTACCGCAAAACGGATTTCGTGACCCCATGACCGAGCGGAGGATCATCGCCGAAACGCAGCGCCTGGTGCTTCGCAACTGGCTCGACAGTGACCGAGACCTGTTCCGCGAGATCAACGCCGATCCAAAGGTGATGGAATTCTTTCCGTTTCGCCGCAGCCATGAAGAGGCAGACGCCTTCCTTGGCCGGTTGAATGCTATGATCGGCGACAACGGAATGGGTTTTTACGCGGTAGCGCTGAAGCCGGAAGACGAGCCGCTCGGCTTTTGCGGCCTTTCCTATGCCAACATGCCATCCGTCTTCCCGCAAGAGACGGTCGAGATCGGCTGGCGGCTGGCCACCCGCTTCTGGGGCCATGGCTATGCCACTGAAGCCGCCAGCGCCCTGCTGGCACTCGCATTCGAGGAAAAGGAGATCGAAGCTGTCGTCTCCTTCGCCGTCGCTGAAAACCATCGCTCGACAGCCGTTATGCGGCGGCTCGGCATGCATCGCGTGCCAAGCCTAGACTTCGACCATCCGCGGGTGCCGGATACGCATCCGCACCTGAAGCAGCATGTCGTCTACGCAGTAACCTGCGACGAATGGAAACGGTCGAAAGCCGACGGTACAGCGCCGGCCTGAGATTATTCCAGCGGCAGCGCCACGAACCGCAGATTGCCGGACTTGTCGGCGATCATCACATGCGCGTTGCGACGGCCTTCCGTCTTGAGCGCTTCCATCTTGTCGGAAACCTCGCCCGGATTTTCCACGAAATCCTGTGCCACCTCGACGATCACCTCGCCGGGCTTCAGGCCCTTTTCGGCAGCCACCGAGCCGGGATCGATCTTGGTGATCACCACGCCCTCGACGCTCTCGGCAATGCCGAACTCCTTGCGCTGCTCGTCGCCAAGCGTTGCAAGCGTCATGCCGAACAGCACCGCGCCGTTCTGATCGGCTTTGCCCTGCTGCTCGTCCGGCGTGCCCTTGCCGTCCGGAGTGCCGCCGCCGTTCTCGGGCGTGGCCGGCTCATCGTCATCCGGCGTCGCATCTGCCGTGTCTTCCAGCTTGCCGAGCGTGACCTTTACGGTCTGCTGCTTGCCCTCACGCATCACCACCACGTCGACCTGCTTGCCCACCGGGCTTTCGGCGACAATCCGCGGGAGGTCGCGCATCTCGTTGATCGGCTGTCCGTCGAAGCTCAGAATGGCGTCGCCGGCCTTGATCTCGCCGCTCTTGATCGGCCCGCCTTCCACGACACCCGAAACCAGCGCCCCGCGCGTCCGGTCGAGCCCGAGGCTTGCGGCCACGTCGTCGGTGACCGGCTGGATTCGCACGCCGAGCCAGCCGCGCCGCGTTTCCCCGAATTCGATCAGCTGGTGCACGACGTTTTCGGCGATCTCCGTCGGCACGGCAAAGCCGATGCCGATCGAACCGCCGGACGGCGAGATGATCGCCGTATTGATGCCGATCACTTCGCCGCGCATGTTGAACAGCGGGCCGCCGGAATTGCCCTTGTTGATCGCCGCATCCGTCTGGATGAAGTTGTCGTAGGGGCCGGCATTGATGTTGCGGCCGCGGGCTGAAATGATGCCGAGCGTCACCGACCCGCCAAGTCCGAACGGGTTGCCGATCGCCATCACCCAGTCGCCGATCCGCATATTGCGCGAATTGCCAAACGGGACGGCCTTCAACGGCGCCTTGGACTGGACCTTGAGGACGGACAGGTCCGTCTTGGTATCCGTGCCGACAAGCTTTGCCTTGAGCTTGGTGCCGTTCGGGAAGATCACCTCGATATCGTCGGCGCCTTCGATGACGTGGTTGTTGGTGACCACGTAGCCGGACGGGTCGATGACGAAACCGGATCCGAGCGACGAGACCTTCTGGTTCTTTCCCTGATTGTCCTTGTCGTCGAAGAAGTCGTCGAAGAATTCCTCGAACGGAGATCCCTGCTGGATCTGCGGCTGCGGGCCAGCACCCTCGTCCTTGACGCTCTGCGAGGTCGATATGTTGACGACGGCATCCAGCAGGCCTTCGGCAAGATCCGAGACGGAAGAAGGTCCTGCAGGCACGGCCGCAGCCTTGGGCGAAGGCGGATTGATGCTCGGCGCCGTGGTTGGAGGGACCGGAAGCATGCCGCCCGGCGCGATTGCCTCTGGAGCCACCGGCGGGGCCGCCGGGCCCGGTGCCGCAGGAGGAGCCGGCGGTGCCGGCGTCTGCGCGCGCGCACTCAATGGCCCACCGAGCAGGGCGAGCGCCGTCCCGACAGCGATCGAACGCTTGAAGGGCGAAAGGGTGGATCTTTCCATGTGGCATCCTCGCTATTCGATGGTCAACGCCGTCCCGGATGGGTCTCCCGGCAAGCCGCATATCAGCCGCGGAATCGGGCGGAGTTTCGGCAGCCAGCATAGGGTGGAAAGCAGAGAGGGGAAATCACCCTTCGCTCTGGCATCCACAGCACATGCACTGCCGACAGAAAAAGGCGGAGCGACCGGGGCCGCTCCGCCTGTGACTTACTGTCCGGCCGGAGCCGATGTCGCCGGAGGCGTTGCGGGGGCCGCCGGCGCCGGATTGGCAAGCGCCGGTGCGTTGCTCGGTGCAGTCGCCGTCCCGTCCGCCGAGCGGAAGAAGCGGAAGAATTCCGAGTCGGGCGACAGAACCATGGTCGTGCCGTTGTCGGCCATCGAGGCCACATAGGCACGCATCGAGCGGTAGAACTCGAAGAAGGCCGGGTCGCGCTGGAAGGCATCCGCGAAGATGCGGTTGCGCTCGGCATCGCCCTGACCGCGCAGGATTTCAGAATCCCTCTGCGCTTCGGAGACGATCTCGACCACCTGGCGATCGGCAATCGCGCGCCGCCTCTGGCCGGCTTCGTTACCGCGGGCGCGGATAAGTTCGGCTTCGGCCAGACGTTCGGCCTTCATGCGCTGGAAGGTCTGCTGCGAGACTTCCTGCGTCAGGTCCGTACGGCGGATCCGCACGTCGCGGATGTTGAGGCCAAGCGTGGCGCCGGCCGCGTTCAGGTCGGAACGGACTTCCTGCATCATCGAGGCGCGCTCATTGGAAAGTGCCGAATCGAAGTTACGCAGGCCGTAGACCCGGCGCAGGGCCGCATCGAGGCGGGTGCGCAGCCGGGACTCGGCGGATTCGCGATCGCCCGACACGGTCTCGCGGAACAGCCGCGGATCGTCGATCGAATAGACGACGAAAGCATCCACCTCGTAGAAGGCGCCGCCGCGAACCTGGACACGGATGTTGTCGAGATCGAAGCGCAGCGCCCGGTCTTCGACGAACTGCACCCGATCGGCGTCCATGAAGCCGAATGGCAGCTTGAAGTAGATGCCCGGCTCGCGCTTGACGTCCTGAATTTCGCCGAAGCGCACCACGATCGCCTGTTCGCGTTCGTTCACAACGAAGACGGAGGAATAGACCAGGAAGAACAGCACCGCGAGAGCGATGAGGAACACGGGGAAACGATTGGAGATCATCGTGTTGCCCCCTGCGCCTGACCGGGCTGGACCCGGTTGAGTTCGGTCAGCGGAAGATAGGGAACGACGCCCTGCTTGTCGTCGAGAATGATCTTGTTGGAATTCTTCAACACGGCTTCCATGGTTTCTAGGAAGATACGCCGGCGGGTCACCTCGGGCGCGTTGGCATATTGCGTCTGGATGGAGATGAAGCGCTGTGCCTCACCCTGTGCCTCGTTGACCACGCGGTCCTTGTAGGCCGATGCCTCTTCGCGAACCTGGGCGCCCTGCCCTCGAGCCTGACCAAGCTTCTGGTTGGCATACTGGTTGGCCTCCTCGACGAAACGGTCTTCGTCCTGCTCGGCACGCTGCACTTCTTCGAACGCGTCGGCCACTTCGCGCGGCGGTGCGGCGTCCTCGATCGGCACCGCCGTGATGGAAATGCCGGACCCGTAGGTGTCCATCGTCCCCTGGATGATGTTGCGCACCTCGGTCGACACGCTTTCGCGGTTGTCACGGAAGATATCCTGGGCCGGGCGGCGACCGACGATTTCGCGCATCGCGCTTTCGGCCACCTGCTGCAGCGTCGCTGCCGGTGTTTCCAGGTTGAAAAGATAAGCCTTGGGGTCGCTGACGGTGAACAGGACCGAGAACTGGACGTTGACGATGTTCTGGTCGCCGGTGAGCATCCAGCCGGCATTGGAATTCGAGCCGCGCGGCGCGCCGATATTCTGCTGCTGTTCCGTGACCTTGACGATCTCGACCGATTCAAGCGGCCAGAAATGGAAATGCAGGCCCGGCATAGAGATCTCGTCCTTCGGCCGGCCGAAACGAAGCTCTACGCCGCGCTCGTCAGGCTGGACCGTGTAGACGGACTGGAACACCAGGAAAGCCGCGATGACCAGAAGAACGACGACAGAAGCGCCGCCGTTGAAACCGCCTGGCAGTACGCCCCGGAGTCGGTCCTGGCTGCGCCGGATGATGTCTTCCAGATCGGGCGGGCCACCATTGCCGCCGCCGCCGCGTGGCCGGTTCGGTCCCTGACCCCATGGGCCCTGATTGTTACCGCCGCCGCCACCGCTGCTGCCACCGCCGCCCCAAGGACCGCCGCCATTCTGATTGCTCCAGGGCATCCAAACCTCTTTGTTATTGCCACTCCCGCGCCGGCGCTCCTTGTTCCAGGGTCCAGCCTTGCCGTTATAGGTATCACGCGGGCGGCTTTCAACGCGACCTCAATAACTTCACGGTGTTTGGTAACGAAATGGCTCAGTTTGTCGCGGTGCGACGGGCGTAGACCGCAAAACGGGTGGCGTAGGTGTCGT
Source organism: Hyphomicrobiales bacterium (assembly GCA_900469345.1). GTDB lineage: Bacteria > Pseudomonadota > Alphaproteobacteria > Rhizobiales > Rhizobiaceae > Neorhizobium. Next base: position 181,003 of record UBWZ01000002.1, read on the forward strand.
TCTCGCCCGCCGGATAAAGGCTTTCCTCGACCATTTCGAAGATTGCGGGGTCGATTTGCGGGAAAAACGTATCGCCGTCCGGTATATCCGCCTCGACATGTGTGACGTAGAGCCGGTCGGCCCTCGAAATCGCCTGCGCATAGATTTCACCGCCGCCGAGGATCCCAACTTCGGCCGCACCGCTGTCGGCAGCGATCGCCTGTGCTTCATACAGCGCGTCATCGAGCGACGAAGCAACCGTCGCACCCTCGACCGACAGGCCGCTTTGGCGTGACACGATCACATGCGGCCGTCCCGGCAAGGGCTTGCCGCCGAATGACTTCAGCGTCTTGCGTCCCACCACCATCGGCTTGCCAAGCGTCATCGCCTTGAACCGCTTCAGGTCGGTCGACAGCCGCCAGGGCATGCCGCCGTCGCGGCCGATCACGTGGTTGCGGGACATTGCGACGAAGATGGCGACGGGAACGGCCATCAGACTGCTATGGCCGCCTTGATGGTCGGGTCGGCCGCGTAGCCTTCGAGCGTGAAGTCCTCGAAACGGAACGCAAAGATATCCTTGACGTCGGGATTGATGTGCATCGTCGGCAGCGGCTTCGGCGAGCGGCCGAGCTGCAGCTTTGCCTGTTCGAAGTGATCCGAATAGATGTGCGTATCGCCCAACGTATGAACGAATTCGCCCGGCTTCAGCCCGACAACCTGCGCCACCATCAGCGTCAGAAGTGCGTAGGAGGCGATATTGAAGGGAACGCCGAGAAACACGTCGGCAGACCTCTGGTAGAGCTGGCACGACAATTTTCCGTCCGCCACATAAAACTGGAACAGGCAATGGCACGGAGGCAGCGCCATCTCGTCGACCTCCGCCGGGTTCCAGGCGGAGACGATGTGGCGTCGCGAATTCGGGTTGACCTTCAAACCCTCGATAAGCTGCGCGATCTGGTCGATATGGCCGCCGTCGGGCTTTGGCCAGGAACGCCACTGGTGGCCATAGACCGGGCCGAGCTCGCCATTCTCGTCCGCCCACTCGTCCCAGATCGAGACGCCGTTGTCCTTGAGATAGGCGATGTTGGTATCGCCTTTGAGGAACCAGAGAAGTTCGTGAATGATCGATCTCAGGTGGAGCTTCTTGGTGGTCAGGACCGGGAAGCCGTCGGCAAGGTCGAATCGCATCTGGTAGCCGAACACCGAACGCGTGCCCTTGCCGGTGCGGTCGCCGCGGTCGGTGCCGCTCTCCATCACATGTCGAAGAAGGTCGAGATACTGTTTCATGGTGTCGTCACCGATTCTGGGTCGGCGCCATTATAGCCTTGGACGCGTGCCGGCGACAGGGCCGTCGACGCAACGTCCCCAGACATTGACGAACCCCATTGACGACTCTTGGCAAGCCCGGCCACACCGCGATCCCAGGGGTATCAGTCCTGCACTGGCACGTATTTGCGCCAATTGTGTGCCTCGGCGAAACCGAGCACGTCGCGGATCTTGCGATTGCTGATCGGGCCTTCGAACTCGCCGATGTCGCCCTTGATCGGCGTCCCCGGCGCCCAGCGGGCCAGAAATTCGCGGGTGGGCTCCCGTGCGGTGATCGTGTCGTTGACGGCGTTAAACACCTGGAAGCCGAGCCCGTCCCTGTCGACGCATAAATCGACGATCTGGCCTAGATCGCGGGCGTCGATATAGCTCCAGGCATTGCGCTTTCGCGACGGCGGATCCGCCAGGAAGGCTGGAAACTGGCTGTAGTCCTCCGGCGAAATGACATTGCCGATCCGAAGCGCGTAGATATCCGCGCCGAACCGCATGGCAAAGGCGCGGGCCGTCTTTTCGTTGACCACTTTCGACAGACCATAGCTGTCCATCGGATCGACGTCGTAGTCTTCGGTCAGCGGAAACGCATGGTAATCCTTGTCGCCCTCCGCGAAGCAGACACCGTAGGTCGTTTCACTCGACGCGATGACGACCTTGCGGATCCCGAGCTTCATCGCCGCTTCAATCACATTGTAGGTCGAGGTGACGTTGGCCTGGAAGGTGACGTTGTCCGGACGCAGCAGGATCCGCGGCACGGCCGCGAAATGCACGACCGCGTCGACCGGCGCCGGGCCCTGCCCGCTTTCGAGACCCTTGAAATTGAAATGCATGGAAAGCGCGTTGAACACCTGGCCGCTATCGGTCAGATCCGTCGTCAGCGTCGTGACCCCGGGATGATCGAGCGGCACCAGGTCGAGATTGAGCACCTCGTGGCCACGCGCGGTGAGGTAGGCAACGACATGCTGCCCCGCCTTGCCGCTGCCACCGGTAAACACGATCCGCTTGCCCATTCCGTCTCTCCTCATGATCCTGGCCGCGGCAGAGCCGCTTGGCGTGCGCCAGTAGTTAGCGGCGACCACCCCATTCGGCCAGTGGCGCATTGCAAAGGAATCCGTGCCAACCCCTTCCCAAGACTTATCAAAGCGCCTATATCACTCGTGCCGGACTTCGGTGCGGCTATGGCAATAAACGGTCGGTGTAATAAACCTATTGGACCCGGGGGCGGTACCCGGCGCCTCCACCAAAAACCGGTCGGTCTTCGAAGACCGGCTTTTGATGGGGGCGAAATAGGATCGACAAGGGCGTAAAGATCGAACTTTTGCTCGGCATGATACCACCGTCATCGGGTCAAACAGTGTAGTTGCAAACGACAACAACGCTCAGGGTTACGCTCTCGCTGCCTAATGGCGGTGCGGGAAACCCAAACTAAGTCCTTACGGGTAGCACTGTAAGGCGGGGTCCGGAGGCACCTGGCAACAGAAGCCTTCACCTTCGCTCTCCGCTCGCTTACAATAGTGCCTGAATCGATCGCCGCTGCGGGGCTTTTCCGCCTGCGAGACACATGGCATAACCGTTTCAAGCGAGACGACATTGGAAAGACAGGACCGAATGGGGCAGGATCACATCCGTTACGATATTCTGGCGCAGGATGCGCTTCGTGGCGTCATTCGCAAGGTTTTGACGGAGGTCGCGGCAACGGGCAGGCTCCCCGGCGACCATCACTTCTTCATCACCTTCCTAACAGGTGCGCCCGGTGTACGCATCTCGCAGCATCTGAAGTCCAAATATCCCGAGCAGATGACGATCGTCGTCCAGCATCAGTTCTGGGATCTCAAGGTCAACGAAACGCAGTTCGAGATCGGCCTGTCTTTCTCCGATACGCCGGAACGCCTGGTCGTGCCTTTCAACACGGTGCGCGGCTTCTATGATCCCTCGGTCAATTTCGAGCTCGAGTTCGAAGTACCCCTGACCGAGGAAGAAGAGGAAATGTCGGCCGAGATCACGGCGATCCCGCTCGAGCCGATCGCCAAGCCGACCGAGTCTGCTGCCGAATCGACCGAGGAAAAGAAGCCCGGCTCGGTCGTGTCGCTCGATTCGTTCCGCAAGAAGCAATAGGCGGTCGAAGGCCATGAGCGGTGACATCGTCAACCTTCGCCAGGTCCGCAAGGACCGGCGCCGCTCCGACAAGGAAAAGCAGGCGGAACAGAACCGCCTGACGTTCGGCCGCACCAAGGCCGAGAAGGTGTTGACCAAGGCGTTGAACGAAAAGGCCAGCCATGTGCTCGACCAGGGCAAGCTGGAAAAGCCGTTTCGGGACAAGGACTAACACTGTTAAGCCTTCGTTAGGGGCGCTCGTGCCATCGCCTTGACGGAGCGCCGGCGAAAACCTCAATTGCGCTCCATCAATCACCATGAAGGTGACGGGGCTACGCTTGATCCGCAAACATTCCGCGACCTTACATGGTCACCGCACGAGTTTTTCCCTCGAGGACGAGTTCTGGCTGGAGCTCAAGGCGATTGCAGGCGCGCGGGGCATCAGCCTCGCCGCGCTGATCGCCGAGATCGACGACGCCAGGAGCGAAAGCAACAACTTGTCCTCGGCCCTCCGGCTGCACGTTCTGGTCTGGCTGAAGGCCGGACCGGCCGGCTTCCCGAAGCGAACCCGACACTCCTGATCTGGCGCCGCCCCGACCGCGTCGACGGCTGCGGGTGCGGTTGCGAGCCGCTGGGTCGAGAGCAGGTCGGGCGCCTGGCTCGACCTTAGGGCTGCACGCCTGGAAGGTTGAAACTTGGGGTCGGTGCGACATCGGGGTTTCCGAACACGTCAGGGCTCGGCGATAGCACGAACGGCGGCGGGCTGACCGTCTGCCGCTGGCGTTGCTCCGCCTGGGTCTTCGCCGCAGCCGCAGCCGCCTCGGCATCACGCCGCTGACGATCCTCGACGGCTGCCTTGTCGCGTGCCGCCTGCCGTTCGCCGGCCCGGAACGTGTAGAGGGCCACTTCGCGACGCAGCCGCTGCTTTTCCAGCACGCTCGCCTGAAGCGTCTCGACCCGCCGCCGTTCCTGCTCGAACGCCCGTTGCGAAAGGAAGCTGCTGATCGCCGCCACGTCCAGGTTTTCCTTCGGTTGCTCGAGCGATCCGGAATAGCCCAGACGGATTGTCGGATCGCCGCCCGAAATCGCTTCATCGCCGGCGTCGAAGGTCAGGCCGAGCACCGCGTTTACCTGGTCGTCCAGCGGATCGAACCGGCCCTCGCCCTCGAATCTCGTGGAGCCCGCCCGCGCCGTGATGTTCTGCGCTCGCGCCTCGCCGCCGGTGATCGTAAACGGAACCGTGACATCGCCGATCGTGGCGCTGCCGGCATGGATCAGCGGCGCTGCCAGGGGCCGGACCCGATCCTCGGTGATCTCCCCCTGCAGGCGATCGGCAGCCGCCATCAGTGGCTTCAGCGCGTCCGGATTGAGACCGGTCACGGACAGATCGTTGAGCCGCAATTCGCCCGAACCGCTGGCGCTGCGCAGCAGGTCCGACGGCGTCTTGCCAGTCGATTCCGCCGACAGCCCGAAGGATAGCCGACCGTTGGCAACCGGGGTTCCGGCACTCGCCCAGACGAGCGGCGCAAGGTCGGCGTTTTCGGCGGCAAGCCGGAGCTGCAGGATTCCGGCCCCCTCGCCGTTCGACATCATCACCCGCCCGGAAAGCCTGCCGCCGCGCCAGTCGCCGGCCGCATTGTCGATCGTCACGCCGCCGCCGCGATAGATGAGCTTGCCGCTGACATTCTGCGCGACGCCGAGCATGCCGGCATGCAGGGACGTTGCCGTCACGTCGAGCGTGGCATCGGCGCCCTCGAACATGGGCATCGCAAAGGGCTTGCTCGCGAGCCTGCCTGTGGTGCTGTCGGTCATCGGACCATAGACGGCCTCCGCGAGCCAAGCGAGATCGAGCGTATCCGTCTTGACGCTGCCGGTGATCGGCAAGCCCGGAGCCTCACGGTCCATGGCAAGCGCGGCGCTGAAACTGTTACCGGAAAGCTGGCCGGAAAGACCGCTGAGCTCGAGGCGAGCAGGCGAGAGGGCGAGATCGCCCTCCACGACAGCCGGCAGCCCGCTGCCGAACTGCGGCAGGCCGATGCCAAGCGCCAGCAGATACTGCTCGAAATCCTCGCTCCGCACCGCGACATGCGCCTTGCCTTCGCCAAAGCCGCTGGTCTGCAGCGTGACGTTCCCTTTGGCCTCGACGACCGTCTTCGGGGTCTTGAAGGAGAGCGACGCTGCCGCCGGGCCGGCCTCGGCCTGGTTGATCCCGAGCGTCAGCGTGCCGGGTCCGTCGCCTCCGAAAGGCAGCGGATCAAGGCCCGCCTGGCCGAGCAGCACCGTCGCCTCTGGGTTGCTCAGCGCCGCGTTGAAGGCAAGCTTGCTGCCGCCGGTGAGATCGAAGACGCCGGGCAGCGTCAGCTCAGACGAAAGCGTGCTGCCGTTCGCCGTGCCATTCACCTTGACGTCAACTCCGCCAACCGCACCGCCGACGGTGATCGCCGCCGAAAGATCAGAATCTGCATACCAGCTGGCATTGCGGGAAAGCCGGTCGAGCAGTGGATGCTGCGGCAGACGGGCCCGCAGCATCGAAAGGAATGCCGAGGGATCGGCAGACTTCAGTGCGAGCGTGCCCGATCCTGCATAGGACAGAAGCGAGCCCTCGACCCGCCCCTTGGCGGAAAGGCTGGCGCCTTCGATATCCCCAATCGTCAGACGCTCCAGCGACAGCACGCCTTCGGCGATCGTAAACGCCGTGTCGACCTTGGTCGCCGCAACCCCGAGCGCGGTAAACCGGTCCGCCTTGAGGCTTGCGGCGATGCGATGGTCGAGCAGGTCCTGGCCGGCATCGTCGCCGGTCAGCAGCGAACCGAGCGCCCGCATCGCGTCGATGTCGATCTCGTTGCCGGCAAGCGTCGCAGACAGATTGGGCATCTGGCTCTGCGGCGACTGCCGCTCCACCCGCCCCTTGAGGGTCGCGGCGCCGATGGCGATCTCGAGATTATCGAACCGCTGCAGCTGCGGCGTCAGGTTGACCTTGGCCGAGAAGCCGGCCGACCGCAATTGCCGGATGGCGGGATCGACCCGCCCGGAAAGCCAGTCGGAGAGCCCCGATGGCTGGCTCGACGCAACCAGCATGTCGCCGACGAAGGACACCCGGTCACGTAGGTTGAGTGCGCCCTTGGCCTCGAGCTGCGTGCGACCCGGAAGGGTGGCGACGCCGTTGTCCACTGTCCAGCCATGGCCGGCCGGGCGCACATCGAGGCGGATATCGCGGATGGTCGTGTCGTTGATGACGATCGCCGGCAGTTTCAGGCTCGCCCGTCCCGGCACCTGCGGAATCGGGATGGACGCCGCCATCTTCAGGAACGCATTGATGCGCCGCTGCGCCGAGGCAGCCGGATCGCGCCCGGTCTTGGCCTGCGGCCCCTCGCCCAGGCGGTTGACGTCGATCTGCTGGCCGTCGGCCGTCAGCAGGAATTCGGGCTTCAGGCCGGTATCGAGCGTTGCCTCGCCGGTGACCACGTAAGGATTGTCGGTCTGCCCTACCTCAAGCCGGTATTGCGGGATCCGCACCCGCTCGTTGGTGAATTCGAAATCGCCCTTGACGCGCGGCCCGGGAGACGGCGCGTTGACCGGCTCGCTGTCGGTTTCCTCGTCGGTGAAACGCAGGTTGAAGCCGCCGTGATAGGCGGGCTTGTTGTCGACGGTGGTGAGCTCGCCGTCGAATTCGACCTCGACCGGCTGGAAATCAGGCGTGATGCGTAGCCGCAAAGGCATCTTGCGGGTGGTGGCATCGGCCTCCCCGCTCAGGAGGCTGAATTTCGCCTCATAGCCGTCGAGTGCCAGATTGCCTTCGCCCCGCCACGGCCCACGCAGCGATTCGGCCGAGAGATTGCCGGTAAATCCGCTGATGTGCCGCGTCTGGCCGCTCTGCTCGTCGATCAGATCGATCTGCCCGTCGGTGATGTGGACGTCCTCGATCACCACAGCGTCCGCCGGCAGGGCAGCAGGGCTTCCGCGCATCCAGGCAAGCGTGCCGTCTTTGAGGATTCGCAGGCGCGCCTTGGGCTGCTCGATCCGCATGTCGAAAATGCGTGCCTCACCCGACAGGAACGGCGCAAGCTCCAAATCCATGGAAAACTGCGCCACCTCCATCAGCGGCGCCCCGTCCACGTCCTGGCCGATGCGCACGTCGTGCAAGGTGACCGACGGGAAGGGCAGCAGGCGCGCGTCCACCGTGCCGTGGACACTGACCTTCTTGCCGAGGAGCCGGCTTGCCTGTTCCTCGAAGCCGAGACGGAAACTCGACCAGTTGACGAAGAACGGGGCGAGAAGCGCTGTAAACAGCGCCAGCACGACCAGCCCACCCAATGCCATCATTATGCGTCCGAACAACGCCGGCGTCTCCTCGTTCAACAGGAAGAGACTAGTTCCATGAGCCCGACGCGCAAGTCAACCTTGCGGGAGCGGCTCAGGGCGTCATCTGGAAGATCTTGGAAGGATTGAAGATGTTATCCGGGTCGAGGCTCCGTTTGATCGCCCGCATGAGCTCGATCGAGCCACCCATCTCCTCTTCCAGAAAGGCCATCTTGCCCTGGCCGATGCCATGTTCGCCAGTACAGGTGCCGTCCATCGAAAGCGCCCGCCGGCTCAGCCGCTCGGTAAACGCCTCGACCTTGGCAACCGACGCCGGGTCCTTGCCGTCAAACAGCACCAGAACATGGAAATTGCCGTCGCCCGCATGGCCAACGATCGGCGCCAGAAGCCCTTCCCGCGCGATATCCGCCTGGGTCTCGACCACGCAGTCCGCCAGTCGCGAGATCGGCACGCAGACGTCCGTGGACAGCCCGTCGAGTTCCGGCGCAAGTGCCCTCCCCGCCCAGTAGGCATTGTGGCGGGCGTTCCAGAGTTTCGCCCGTTCCTCGGCATTGGCGGTAAAGCGGAAATCCTCGCTGCCGCACTCGGCGGCAATCTCGGAAAACTGCTGCGACTGCAGCGCGACCGTCTCGTCGGTCCCGTGGAATTCTAGAAACAACGTCGGCTTCTCCGCATAGGAAAGACCGGAATAGGCATTGCAGGCGCGAATCTGCACATCGTCTAGAAGCTCGATGCGGGCGACCGGAATGCCCATCTGGATCGTCATGATGACGGCGTTGCAGGCAGCCTCCACGCTCGGGAAAGCGCAAACGCCGCCACCGATCTTTTCGGGAATGCCCTGCAGCCGCAGCGTGATCGAGGTGATCGCTCCCAAAGTGCCTTCCGAGCCGACGAACAGCCGCGTCAGGTCGTAGCCGGCAGACGATTTCCGCGCCCGCCGCGCGGTGCGAACCTCTTCGCCGGATGCGGTGACGACGGTCAGCGCCAGCACATTGTCCTTCATCGTTCCGTAGCGCACCGCATTGGTGCCGGACGCACGGGTCGCGGTCATGCCGCCGATCGAGGCATTGGCGCCGGGATCGATCGGAAAGAACAGGCCGGTCGCGCGCAGTTCGCGGTTGAGCTCCTCGCGGGTTATGCCGGGCTCGACGGTCACGTCGAGATCGGCAGCGCTGACCTCGAGCACCTTGTTCATGCGGGTGAAATCGACTGAGATGCCGCCGGACGGCGCGTTGACCTGTCCCTCGAGCGACGAGCCGATCCCGAACGGGATGACCGGCACGCGGTGAGCGGCACAGGCCTGGACGACAGTCTTGACGTCGTCGGCGCTTTCCACGAACACCACGCCGTCCGGCAGCTGCGGCGGCAGGTAGGTCGTCGTATGCGCATGCTGCTCGCGAAAGCTCTGCCCCGTCTGGAAGCGCTCGCCGAAGGCCTGCTTCAGGATGCCGAGGACGGCGGCGATCCCGTCCTCATTGCGAAGGCCCGGTTTTACATCGCGCACTGCCATCTGTCGTCTCCTGCATGTCCGAAACCTGCCCTTGGGTTAGGAGACTGACCGGGCTTTGTCCAGACGAAAGCCCGGCTTTCGCGCACGTGCAGCGCGGCTTACCACGGAGGACAGGGAAGCACGTCACATGGCCCCTCCGCCGTCATCCCTGTTGGGGCCTGGATCAAGCCGCCGCGCGTTTAAGTGGCGGGGGAAGGCTTCAGAAATAGAAACGACAACCGCACGTTAGCATGTAGTCGGTTGTGCGAGGCAGAACCCATTAGTTCTCCGGGATATCACCCCCGACTCCCCAACTGAGGCGATGTCGAAATCTGCTTTGATACTTTTTGCAAACGTCACCGTCACCGGAATCAAATCCGCTAAAAAGAAAACCCGGTTGACGGAAGGCGGAATGCCTTTGTAGTCACGATGGAATTACCACGTAAAGTTGCAATAAAGTTATCAAGGGACCGATAGACTGTCACTGAGTATGTACGAAGCGTGACGCGGGTTTCGTGCACCGTTAGCCATTCTCAAGCTCCTTCACCCTGATATAATTAACTCCTTCACCGTGTGACCACGCCCGCAGCGGGCAACCGAGTAGGTGCATTCCACCTCTTCGATGGCGAAACGCGCGAACATTTTGTAGATCTCTTCAACAGCGTTCAGAGACAGGATGAAGCGACCTTTTAGTCCAGCCAGAACCTCGGAGATTTCAGCGAAGTCGTTTCGGCTAAAGACCGCTTTGCCATAGTCGTTCTCATTGCCCCAGTAAGGCGGGTCGAGGTAGAACAGAGTAGCCGGCCGGTCGTATCGCTCGATGAAGGCCCGCCACGGTAGGTTCTCGACAACAACTCCGGCCATCCTTTCATGAATTTCTTCAAGTTGCGGTGCGAGTTTCATGAGGTTGAAACGACCGCCGTTCGTCGAAATGCCGAAGTTTTGGCCGCGGACCTTACCGCCAAACGCCAAGCGTTGTAGATAGAGGAACCGGCCCGCTCGCTCTAAATCTGTCAGCGTGGACACGTCGGCGAGGCAAAGCCGATCAAACTCGTACCTGGAAGTGATTTGGAACCGAAGGGTATCCATGAACTGTGGGTAGTGCCGCTGAAGGATACGAAAGAGGTTAGCTATATCACCGCTAATGTCATTGATGACTTCTGTGCGAGGAGCTAGAGAGCGCCGAAGGAATACGCCGCCCATCCCCACAAAAGGCTCAGCGTAAACCTCGTGGGGGACCTCATTTATCTTCTTGATCACCTTTTTCGCTAGAATGCGTTTGCCGCCAATGTAAGCGGCCGCGGGATTGGTTGGCGCTATCTGTCGCATATTCACCATTTAGAAGCCTCGTGATTTAAACAAGAAACGCACGAACATCTTCGCCCCTTCGCAAAGGCCGCGCCCTTTTGTCAGACGCGGCCTGATATGGCCGGACGCGGAAGGGGCCTAGTATAAGGTCAGGCTTTCGGGTGGGGATATGAAGGGCCACGTTTTTAGTGCAGGTGATGGTTTACGCTAGTTCGTCACTTGGGAATAACAGTCGTAGGCCGGAGAGTCATGTTGAGCGCAGCCGTGTTGCGACAGGTCGACGATCAGAGAGTCTCTCCGTCCCCACAGTTTGTCATCGTCGCATCGAGCTTCGCGTCAGTGGCCGGGTGCGAGTTGCGCTTCGATCGCCGCCTTGTCGAGAACGGACCAAACCTCGCAGATCCGGCCGTCGCGGAACCGGTAGAAGACGTTCTCCGCAAACGAAATGCGGCGACCGTGGATCGGCAACCCGAGAAACACATTCTTCGGCTGACAATCGAACAGGAGGCGGCTCGCCACGTGCGGCGGGTCGCAGGCGAGGCGCTCGATTGTAAAAACGAGGTCCGGAATACTGGCGAAATCCGTCTCCAGCATCGCCCGGTAGCCGGCGATGCCGAGAGGCCGACCGTTGTGGACGGCATCGTCGGCAACGAACTCTGCCAACCGCGACCACTCCTGTCCGTTGAGGCAGTCGATATAGCCGCGGTAGATCCGCTCCAGCGCGTTCCTGTCCATGCCTAGCCGTTCCTTCGCAGCGTGACCGACGTCTCGGTCATGCTGGCCGTCATTCGGCCGCCAGCAGCGGCGGCTCTCTCTTTTCCGGCTCGTCGCGGCGCGACGCGTGCTCGAGTTCCTGGTGGAAGCGCTGCTCTTCGTGCGCATGCGGCTTGGCGAAGCGGGCGAGCAGCAGGTAGGCGACCGGCGTGATGAACAGTGTCACCAGCGTCGCAAACCCCAGCCCGCCGACGATCACCCAGCCGAGCGCGATGCGAGCCTCGGCGCCGGCGCCCTGCGCCACCACCAGCGGCACGCCGCCGACCACCGTTGCGATCATCGTCATCATCACCGGCCGCAGCCGAAGCCGGCAGGCCGTCTCGATCGCCTCGCGCACATCCGCGCCGCGGTCGCGAAGCTGATTGGCGAATTCGACGATCAGAATGCCGTTCTTGGCCATCACGCCGACCAGCAGCACAAGCCCAATCTGGCTGTAGACGTTGAGGCTGGAGCCGGTGACGACGAGCGCGAATGCGGCGCAGGCCAGCCCGAGCGGCACGGTCGACATGATGATGATCGAAGACAGCACGCCTTCGAACTGCGCCGCCAGCACCAGAAAGATGATGGCGATCGCAAAACCGAACGTCATTGCCATGGCGCTCGAGTTTTCACCGAGCGTCTTTGCCTCCGCGAGCGGAATCAGCCGCGTGCCGGGCGGCATCAGCGGCTTGGCAATCTCGGTCAGTTCCGCCACCGCGTCGCCGAGCGACACACCCTCGCCCAGGCCCGCCTGAAAGGATACCGAAGCAAGCTGCTGTTCGCGGTTGAGCTGAGGCGAGACGGCAGTTTCCTTCAGCGTCGCGATCGTCGACATCGGCACGATCTTGCCGTCGGCCGTCTTCAGGAAGATGTTTTCAAGATCGGTCGGATCGTCGATCGGACGCGTGGTGGACTTGAGCTTGACCGACAACGCATCCCCATCGACGAACACGTCGACCACCGAGCGGCCCTCCAGGAGCGACTGCATCGCCGTTGCGAGGCCGGTTATGTCGATGCCGAGATCGGATGCCCGTTCCCGGTCGATGCCGACCGAGAGCTGTGCCTGCGTCGGTTCGTTCGACAGCCGCGGCGTGTCGAAGGACCGGCTGTCCTCCATCTTGTGGATGATCTTCAGCGCCGCTTCGGTGAGTTGCTCGCTGCTGTTGCCGACCAGCGCCATCTGCAGGCCGTTGCCAGCGCCGCGGATCTTCAGGCTGTTGCCCTGCTGCGCGGAACCGCGCAATGCCGGCACCCGGGCCAGCGCCCGGTTGACGTCTGCGACGATCTGGTCCTGGCTGCGGCTGCGCTCGTCCCACGGCGCCAGCGTCAGCACCATGAAGCCGCTGTTGATATTGCTGCCGAAGCCCGAGATCGAGAAGATGTTGCGGATCTCCCCGCTGTCGCGCAGCGGCTGCAGGTTTTCCTCGACCCTTTGCATCTGGTCCTGCGTGTAGTCCAGGCTGACGCCCTGCGGCGCGCTGAGGCGCAGCATGATCGAGGAGCGGTCCTCGCGCGGCGTGATCTCGCTCTTCACCAGACCGAAAGCCTGGTAGGCGGCAAACGAGAAGATGGCGGAAAACAGGATGACCACCAGTGGCGCGTTGAGGCAGAAGCGCAGACAGGTGGCGTAGAGCCGTGCGAACCCCGCGCCGATACCGCCGAGCACGCCATGCTTTTCGACCAGCGGCCGGGTCAGCATCCGCGATGCGAGCATCGGACACAGTGTCAGCGCCGTGATCGATGACAGCCCGACGGCAAAGGCAAGCACGAAACCGAATTCACGGAACAGGCCGCCGATCTGGCCGGGCAGGAAGGACAGGGGAATGAAGACGGCGGCAAGCGTCGCTGTGGTCGCCAGCACCGCGAAGAACACCTCCTCCGTGCCGATGACGGCAGCCGCCCGCGGCCCCATCCCCTCCGCCCGTCGCCGGACGATGTTTTCGAGCACGACGATCGCATCGTCGACCACCAGGCCGGTGGCAAGCACGATCGCCAGAAGCGTCAGGATGTTGATCGAAAAGCCGGCGAGATAGACGGCCACCAACGTACCGATCAGGGCGACCGGCATGGTGACGGCGGGAATGATGGTCGCCCGCCAGTCCCGCAGGAACATGTAGATGACAACGACGACGATGCCGGCCGACAGCATCAGCGCCAGTTCCACCTCGTGCAGCGCGCCCTGGATGAATACCGCATCGTCGCTGGTGACGACCAGGCGCGTGCCCTCCGGCAGCGTCGGCTGCATCTCCGCCACCGCCTGCTTGATGCCGGCCGAGATGTTGAGCGTGTTCGATTGCGCCTGGCGGATGATGCCGAGCCCGATGCCCTGTACGCCGTTCGACCGAAGCGTCGTATTGCCGTCATCCGGCCCGAGCGTCACCGTCGCCACGTCGCGCAGCCGGACATTCTGGCCGATTAGCACGTTTTCGAAATCCTGCGGCGTCGTGAGGCTGGCGGTCGCCCGCACCACGATATCCTGCCGTGTGCTTTCGAGCGAACCGGCCGGCACGTCGAGCGCTGCGGTCTCGAGCGCCTTGGCGACATCGCTGACCGTCATGCCGCGGCCGGCAAGGGCTGCCTGGTCCACGTCGACGCGAAAGATCTTTTCCTGGTCGCCGTAGAGGGTGACGTCTGCCACGCCTTCGACGGCGGCGAGCCGGTCGACGATCTGGTTGTCGACCAGCTGCGTCAGGTCGTCCATCGAAAGCGTCGAGGAAGTGACCGCCAGTCGCAGGATGGCGTCCGAATCCGCATCCGCCTTGACGATCTGCGGCTCGTCGGCCTCGTCCGGCAGCTGGTTGGCGATGCGGCCGATGGCATCGCGCACGTCGTTGGCAGCCTCCGAAAGATCGACCGTGTCCGAAAACTCCATCGTCACGCGGCTGGAGCCGAACTGCGACGCCGAGGACAGGGCTTTCAGCCCGCTCACCCGCGCCACCGCGCCTTCGATGACCTGGGTGACCTCCTGGTCCATGGTTTGCGGCGATGCGCCGTCATATAGCGTGCGCACGGTGATCACCGGCTGGTCGACGTCTGGCAGCTCTCGCACTTCGATGCCGAAGAAGGCGGCAAGACCCGCCACCACCAGCAGCACGTTGATGACCGCGGCAAGGATCGGGCGGCGCACGAAAAGCGCCGTGAAGCTGTTGCCCGCCTTGCTGTGGGCATGGCCGCTGCCCTCGCCCGAATGGGGAAGATCCGTCTTCATTGGCTGGCGACCTCCGCACCCGCCATTCGAATGGCGCCGCCCTCGCGCACCCGCTGCAGGCCTTCCACCGCGACCTGGTCGCCTTCCTTGAGATCGCCGTCCACCAGAACCGAGTCCGGATTGCGCTGGACGATGCGCATGCGTGTCTTCACGGACTTGTTATCGCGGATCTGCCAGACGAAAGAGCCCTCCGCATCCCACTGGACCGCCAGCGGATCGACGGAGGGAAAGCGTTCGCCTGCAAATCTGACGAGTACCCCGAACGACATGCCGGCCCGCAGCTGGTCGTCGGCATTGTCCACCCGGGCGCGGATGCGCATCGTGCGGCTGGCCGCGTCGATGCGGTTGTCGATCGCCTCCACAGCCCCCTGGAAGACCCGTCCCGGCCGGGCGATCGACGTCGCTTCCACCGGCTGGCCGGGTTCGATCGCGGTTGCGAAACGCTCCGGTGCCCAGAAGTCGACGAGGATGGCCGACCGGTCGTCGAGCGTCACGACACTCGTCTGGGTCGTGACATTGTCGCCGACATTGACCGCAACGATGCCGGCGATCCCGTCGATGGGCGCGACGATATTACGGCGCTTGAGGTTGAATTCGGCCGCCGAGACGGCGAGCTTGGCGGCCTGCTCGGCGATCTGCGCGTCCAGCACATCGAGCCGCGCCACCGACTGGAGGTTCCGATAGGAGGCGGACTTCTCGACCGCGCTTTTCAGCGCCACCTGGGCCTTTTCCTGTTCGATCAGCTGTTCGTCGTCGTCGAGCCGCGCCAGAACGTCGCCTTTCTTGACCATCTGCCCCGAGGACACGAGGATGTCGGTGATCGTTCCGGTCGCCTGTGGCATCACCACCACCGACTGGATCGCGTAGCCGCTGCCGATTGCCGACAACCGGTCGTTGACGGTGCCGATCGCAACCGGCTCCGCCGCCACCAGCACGGCGCGCGGTCCGCCGCTGCGCTGTCCGGCAGCGGATGCCGGCGCGGCGGCGCCGGGCTGGGCCGGCTCGCCTTTCGCGGTCTGGTCGGAGGCAGCCTCGGTGGAGGCCGGCGCGCCTCGCAGCAGTGCCACCGCCTGGCCGGGCATGCCCATGCGGATCAGGCTGTCACCGGCGCTCGGCACCAGATAAACCCACAATCCAAGCATGACCAGCATGACGACCATGCTTGCCAGAAGCTGTTTCCAAATCCGCACCGGGTCTTCTCCGCGACAATCAACGACAACCGCAAGTATCCGTGTTTGGCGACGGGCGATCAATAGGAACCGTCCCGGCCTTACCGCTTTGTAATGTTACCAGGCATCACGAATATGTCAGTCGCAGCACGCCCGCATGGCGGCTGTACACCCTCTGAGCCCCGCCGATGGTCATCCCCTGTCGGCATGACTGTGAATGAAAGCAGAACATGTTCTGGCCTTTCGGGTCCGAATCACTACATTGGCCCCATGACGAACAGCTTCGACGACATACCGTTTTTCGATGACGCGGCCGAGGAACCGGGTCGCAGCCCTGCCCCCGCGCCCCAGCCGGGTCTCGGCATTGCCGCCCGCGCCATGGCCGCGCGCGACGCCGGCCGCCCGATGTCCGATTACCTTTCGGGCCTCAATCCGGAACAGCGCGAGGCGGTGGAAACCGTGGACGGGCCCGTGCTCGTGCTGGCTGGCGCCGGTACCGGCAAGACCCGCGTGCTCACCACCCGCATCGCCCATATCCTCGCCACCGCCCGCGCCTATCCGAGCCAGATCCTCGCTGTCACCTTTACTAACAAGGCGGCCCGCGAGATGAAGGAACGCGTCGGCATCCTCGTCGGCGGCGCCGTCGAGGGCATGCCCTGGCTCGGCACTTTCCACTCGATCGGCGTCAAGCTGCTGCGTCGGCATGCGGAACTGGCGGGCCTGCGCTCCGACTTCAGCATCCTCGATACGGACGACGTGGTGCGGCTGATCAAGCAGCTGATCCAGGCCGAGGGCCTGGACGACAAGCGCTGGCCGGCCAAGCAGTTCGCCGGCATGATCGACGGCTGGAAGAACAAGGGACTGACCCCGCCCGATATTGCCGAAGGTGACGCGCGCGCCTTTGCCAACGGCAAGGGCCGCGAGCTTTACGCCGCCTACCAGGCCCGGCTGCGCACCCTCAACGCCTGCGATTTCGGCGACCTTCTGCTTCACCCGATCGCTATCTTCCGCAACAACCCGGATCTCCTGAAAGAATACCACCAGCGGTTCCGCTATATCCTTGTCGACGAGTACCAGGACACCAACACCGCCCAGTACATGTGGCTGCGTCTCTTGGCCCAGCGCCCGAAGGATGTGCCCCAGAACGTCTGCTGCGTCGGTGACGACGACCAGTCCATCTATGGCTGGCGTGGCGCCGAGGTGGACAATATCCTGCGTTTCGAAAAGGATTTTGCAGGCGCCAAGGTTATCAAGCTGGAGCGCAACTATCGCTCCACGGAACATATTCTCGGTGCGGCCGGCCATCTCATCGCCCACAATGAGGGGCGGCTCGGCAAGACGCTGTTTACGGATCGCGTCGATCCGGACGACGAAAAGGTCCAGGTGCATGCGGCCTGGGATTCCGAGGAGGAAGCGCGCGCCGTCGGCGAGGAGATCGAGCGGCTGCAGCGCGGCGATGGCGACGGCAAGAAGCACAACCTCAACGACATGGCGATCCTGGTGCGCGCCTCCTTCCAGATGCGCGAATTTGAAGACCGCTTTGTGACGCTCGGCCTCAACTATCGCGTCATCGGTGGCCCGAGGTTTTACGAGCGGCTCGAGATCCGCGACGCTATGGCCTATTTCCGCCTCGTCTGCCAGCCGGCCGACGACCTCGCCTTCGAGCGCATCGTCAACACCCCCAAGCGCGGGCTGGGCGACACGACCATCCGCAACCTGCACGACTATGCCCGCGCCCGCGACATTCCGATGCTGTCGGCTGCCTCCGACATCATCGAGACGGATGAACTGAAGCCGAAGGCCCGCAAGGCCCTGTTCGACGTGATTCAAAACTTCAGGAATTGGAGCGAACGGCTTGAAACCACGTCACATCTGGAGCTTGCCGAACAGATCCTCGAGGAAAGCGGCTACACCGACATGTGGAAGGCCGACAAGTCGGCGGAAGGCCCAGGACGGCTCGACAACCTGAAGGAACTGATCCGCTCGATGGAGTCGTTCGAGAGCCTTCGAGGCTTCCTCGAACACGTCGCGCTGGTGATGGACGCCGACAAGAACGAGAACCTGGACGCCGTGTCGATCATGACTCTGCATTCCGCCAAGGGTCTGGAATTCGACACCGTGTTCCTGCCCGGTTGGGAGGAAGGCCTGTTTCCGCATCAGCGGGCGCTCGACGAGGGCGGCCGCTCGGGGCTCGAGGAGGAACGCCGGCTCGCCTATGTGGGCCTCACCCGCGCCAAGCGCCGCTGCCACATCTGGTTCGTGTCCAACCGGCGCATCCACGGCCTGTGGCAATCCACCATGCCGTCGCGCTTCCTGGACGAACTGCCGGCCAACCACGTCGATGTTGCAGCCTCCGACAGCAATTTTGGGGGCTATGGCGGCCGCGGCGGCTATGGCCAGTCGCGGTTCGACAAGGCCGAGCCTTTCGCCAACACTTATGCGACCCCCGGCTGGAAACGCGCACAGGCCAACAAGACCGATGCCACCCGCGACAACTGGGGCAGCCGCTCCGGCCACGCGGTCGAGCGCATCGGCTATGGCGAGAGCGGCCCGCGCGGACGCACCATCGAAGGCGAACTGGTCGCCAAGTCGACGACCGACACGCCCTCCAAATTCACCGTCGGCGACCGCGTCTTCCACATCAAGTTCGGCAACGGCAACATCGTCGGGATCGAGGGCAACAAACTCACCATCGACTTCGACCGCGCCGGCCAGAAGCGCGTGCTCGACGGGTTTGTGGATAAGGCTTGAGGCGAGCTAAAGGCTGGTACCAGCCGACCCCGGCAGGCGGCCCGCCGCAACCACCCAGTGTCATGGTCGCGAGCCCGCCCCTGATCCCGCCCCTTGTCCCGGCCACCGTCGCCTCTACCTCACGCGAACACCTTTCCGTGTCGCATGAGGTTCCCATGAAAGCGATTGTCACGGCCCCGGGCGGGCTGGATGCCCTGAAGCTGGTCGACCTGCCCGACCCCGGAAAACCCGGCCCCGGGGAAATCCGCGTCGCGCTGCACGGCAGCTCGCTCAACTACCACGATCTCGGCGTCGCACTCGGAAAGCCGCCGACCGACGGCCGCGTGCTGATGGCCGATGGCGCCGGCGTGGTCGAGGACATCGGCGAAGGCGTCAGCGAGTTCAAGGTCGGCGACCATGTCGTCTCCTGCTTCTTCCCCGACTGGCACGACGGCCGGCCGCATCCGGGCGGCTTTTCCCGTACGCCCGGCGACGGTATCGACGGCTTTGCCTGCGAATACACTGTGCGGCCAGCCACCGCTTTCACGCATGCGCCAAAAGGCTTCAGCCATGTCGAGGCGGCAACCATCACCACGGCCGGCCTCACCGCCTGGCGGGCACTGGTGGAGATCGGCGGCTTGCGTCCCGGCGAAACCGTCCTTCTGCTCGGCACTGGCGGGGTATCGATCTATGCCCTGCAGCTTGCCAAGGCGATGGGCGCAAGGGTCGCCATAACCTCCTCCTCCGACGAGAAGCTCGAACGCGCCAGGGACCTCAGAGCCGATTGCGCGGTCAACTACAAGACGCATCCGGAATGGGCGAAGAAGATCCTCGAGTGGACCGACGGTATCGGTGTCGATCATACGCTCGAAGTCGGCGGGCCCGGCACGCTCGGCCAGTCGATCGAGGCGACCCGCATGGCGGGCAGCATCACGCTGATCGGGGTGCTGACGGGCATTCAGGGCGACGTGCCGACTGCTCTCCTCATGCGCAAGCAGATCGTTCTCTCAGGCCTGATCGTCGGCAGCCGCCGGCACCAGCAGGATTTCGTCCGCGCGCTGGATGGCGGGTTGTTCAAGCCGGTAATCGACCGCGTATTCCGTCTGGAAGATTTGGCCGACGCGTTTCGCTACGAAAAGAGCGGCAGCCATTTCGGCAAGATCGGCGTCGAGTGGTAGGACGCGCTGATCTGCCCCGGTCCGCAGTCGGCCTTGCAAGCCCCGGCCGACGAAGATACCGCTGATCGGAGCATCTAACCGGAGAGCCTGCCGATGTCCCTGACCGATCGCGATATCGCCGACGCGACTGACCTCAGGCATTGTCTGCACGCCATGCCCGAGATCTCCGGCGAGGAACGCGAAACGGCAGCCGTCATCGCCGCCTGCGTCGGTGCCACTCAGCCGGATCGACTGATCACCGGCCTTGGGGGCAATGGCGTAGCCGCCGTCTACGACAGCGGTTCGCCGGGTCCGGTCGTCCTCTTCCGCGCCGAACTTGACGCCCTGCCGATCATGGAAACGGGGACGCCTGCCTACCGCTCCACCATCTCGGGCAAGGGGCATATGTGCGGCCATGACGGGCACATGGCGATCCTGACCGTGCTCGCCGGGCATTTCGGCCGCGAGCGACCGGGCCGGGGCAAGGTCGTGCTTATGTTCCAGCCGGCGGAGGAAACTGGCGCCGGTGCTGCAGCAGTGATCGCCGACCGGCGCTTTGGAGAGATCGCGCCCGACTACAGTTTCTCGCTGCACAATTTCCCGAGCCTGCCGCTCGGCCACGTCTGGCTGAAGCAGGGTACCGCCAACTGTGCCTCCCGCGGTCTGAAGATCACGCTGACCGGGCGCACGGCGCATGCCTCGATGCCGGAGACCGGCATCTCGCCCATGCCGGCGATGGCGATGCTGATGCCTACGCTGACGGCGCTCAGCCGCGGTAGCATCGCCGGTGACGACCTTGTGCTCCTGACCGTGACCCATGCGGTGATCGGCGAGCCCGCCTTCGGCATCGCGCCGGGCCACGCGGAACTCTGGGTGACGCTGCGCACCATGACGGACGACACCATGCAGGCTTTGGTCGAGACGGCGGAAGGAATGGTCGAGCGGCTGGCCGGCGAGTGCAACCTGCGCCACGCGTTCGAGTACCACGACGTGTTCCAGCATTCGCGCAATGATGCACAGGCGGTCGCGGCCTTAAAGGCAGCAATGGATGCGGAGGGGATTGTTCACGAGGCCGGCGAGGCGCTGCGGGCGTCGGAAGATTTCGGCCGCTTCGGCGCCGTGTCGCAGTCGGCCATGTTCTTCCTGGGCGCAGGTGAAACCACCCCTGCCCTGCACAGTCCGAACTATGACTTCCCCGACGATCTGATCCCGATCGGCGCACGGATTTTTATCCGCACCGCCCGGGATCTTCTTGGCCGCCGCGACTAGCCCACAAGGCTGGCCTCTAGCAGCGAGCCGCCTCAGGCGTCCTTGCCGCCGAACAGCTTGGCGAGGAAGCCGCCATTGGTGCCACGACCCGGACGCTTGCCGTCATACTTGGGCACGATCACCATGTGGGTGATCTCGCCGCGTTGGAAGGCCTTCAGGAACCGGTCATACTCGGCGAACGCGACGCAGCCGTGGCTGTCTCCACGAACCCGCAGCAGGAAGCTGTGGGCGAGAAGGCCGGTGCGGCCCTGCGGCGCCTTGCCGTCCACAGGCGTCAGGCGGATCGCGGCGACGCCGTGGAAAAGCGATTCGCGCATCGACAGCTTGTAAGTGCCGGGAGGTGTCGGGCCACGCATGCTGACATGCGTGAAATCGGGGTTGTCGCGCATCTTGCCGATCCCGGAATGAGCCTCGAGCTTCGTTCCGTTGGGCATGTAGACCATCCCGCCGGCGATGTCGTAGACGGCGACCTTGGTCCCGATACCGGGCCAGTTGGGCGCCGGGACGGAGGGCGACGGACGGCTCGAATCATCACGAAGCGGGTTGTCGGGCTTGGCGAAGGCCAGCACCGTCGGCTTCTCGTCCGTGTCCTGCTTCTGCGGGGCGACGGCGGCGATCGCGGCAAGCGCGCTCGGCTTGGAAGGCTTGTCGGTCCCGAAGGATGGGCGAATGACAGGCAACGGGCCATCCTTGGGCAGCGCAGAGCCGGACACCGCAGCCTGCAGCTGCTGGGCGGCCGGCGACGGCGCAGGAACGGGAACCGTTTCCTCGACGATGGAGACGCTGTCGTCAGCCTCGTCACCAGTCTCTTCAAGAGCCGTCTGCTCAAGCGCGGCCATTTCGACCGGCTTCATGTTCTTGAGTTCGGCCACCTGCGTGGTCGACTGTGCGTCCTGGATCATGTCCGGAATGGCTGTTTCGCCACGCGGGGCAACGACGACCAGGCTGGCCATCGCGGTGCCGAGAGCCGCCTTGATGGCCGACGATTCCGGCCGCATCTTCGAGAGTGCCGCGAACTGCTGGTCGGTTTCGGAATGGCGGGATGCCTTGGCCATCGCCACATGCACGGCATCGCGCAGGCTCGATGGATCGGGACGAAGCGCAGCGAGCGCGGCAACGTCGGCCCCTTCGAGGCGCTTGCCCTTGGGAGTGGCCGGCGCGCTGCCGGGCAGGCGAGAGAATTTCGAAACGTCGAGGCTGCGATCCGCGGCGATGGCGACCGGCAGCGGACCGGAAAGCTTGGGCTGCACCAGAGCCGTCTCGAACTTGACGTTCGAGGCCGACTTCACGGCAGTCGCCATGGTGACCATCGAAGCGCCGACCAGCGTCGCGACCGTCAGGCCGACGCCGAGCGTCACGTTGGCGAGGAGGGAGCGGGATTTCTTGCGGCGGGGTTGGGCCTTGCTGCGCGGCTGATTTGCCTGGCCTGAAATTTTTGCTGAACGCGCCATCACTTGCTACCCAAACCGTTATTCACACAAGCCAGCGCCGCCGGACAGGCGACACCGTCGAGATCACCTCGGACCATTGCTAGAGCAGAAACCTGCCCCCTGCCGATATCCGACTGACGATGAGAATGAACGATTATGGTAACCAATGTCTTTACGTCGCCCCGATTGAATTTCGGTGGTGCATGTAAGAGCCCATGCCGTCGGAACTTTAGCCTAAATGCGGCGGCGGTGTGTCCACGCGGTGCAGCGATTTAGGCAGGTCAACCCAACGACTGTTGCTCTTTAGCGACAAAATCCCCTTCTTTCAAGGTTAACCCGGAATTTTAATGCCCTTGAAACCCATTCCCAAGGCCGTTATTCGCAGGATTTTCTAATTTAGGGTTTTCCGCTCCGGCGCCCGCTGGAAGCCCCTCCGCAAGCTGGTCAGTGGTTTTCTAGAGGCGGCCGGCCAAAAAAAAAGACCGGCGCGGGCGGTGCGCCGGTCTTTCTCATCGATTGCAGAAGATCGGCGGAAGGGTGATTCGCCGCTTCTGGCGCTTATCCGTCGATGCGGCGCACGGCCCTGCGTTCCAGGAAGAACCAGGGTCGCAGCGCAACGCCGAGTATATTGCCGGCAAACGCTGCGACGGCCCACAGGTAGCCGTGCAGGCTGCCGGACGCGATACCGGAGAAGTAGGCGCCGATATTGCAGCCATAGGCGATGCGGGCTCCGTAACCGAGCAGCAGGCCGCCGACCACGGCGGCGAGGATCGAGCGCAACGGGGTATCCATGCTCGGCGCGAACCGGCCCGCAAGCGCTGCCGCCAGCATGGCGCCGGCGACGATCCCGAAGTCCATGACGGAGGTCACGTCCGCGAACACGCTCTGCGCCAGCGCCTTGGCATTGCCGGGCTGCTGCCAGTAGGGCCAGGCGGAGGGATCGATTCCGATAAGCTGCGCGCCCTTGGCACCCCACAGCGCGAATGCCGAGGTGATTCCCCAGGGGCGGCCGGCGATCGCAAGCGTGGCGAAGTTGAGGAGGACCAGAGCGACGGCGCCGAACACCATCGGCCAGGGACCGCGCAGGAAGCGCGACAGGCCCTGGCGCGGCGATGCCGGTTCGGTTTCGAGCGCGCCATGCCGACGCTTTTCAACGAGCACGGTGATGCCGGCAATGATCGCAAAGATCGCCAGCGAAACGGCAATGCCGCCGACCGCACCGAAGCTCTCGACGAAGGAGATCGGCGGTAGCGATGGCAGGCTTGTCCACCAGGTAAAGTTCATCGTGCCGAGTAGCGAGCCGACAATGAAAAAGAACAGCGTCACCAGCATGCGGGCATTGCCGCCGCCGGCCGTAAACAGCGTGCCGGAGGCGCAGCCGCCACCCAGCTGCATGCCAATTCCGAACATGAATGCGCCCACCACTACGCCGGTGCCGGCCGGCGAGACGGAGCCCTTGACCTCATGGCCGAACAGCATGCCGCTCGACAGGACCGGGAAGAAAAGGATGACGGCAAGCGCCAGCAGGATCATCTGTACGCGCAGCCCACGCCCCCTGCCCTCGGCGATGAACACGCGCCAGGCGGAGGTAAAGCCGAATGAGGCATGGTAGAGCGATATGCCAAGCGCGCCGCCAATCAGAAATAGCGCGCCTTGCGCCGGGCCAAAGATGAGGCCAAGCGCGATCGTGCCGAGGACCAGCACGGCAAGTGCGGTCAGCCCCGGCGCGCCGAGCGGTGGCAGCGCCGCTCCGCGCGTGTCGATGGAAGAAGAGAGGGTCATGGGGATTACTCCGGTCAGTTGTTGCCGATATAGGGCCCACCACCGAATGCTTCGAGCAACCTCATTCCAAGGTTGGACGAAATGGCAGAACGGCATTCCTCCAGTGGCCATTCCGCCGACGGACTTTGCCACGGGCGGGCATCGCCAGCGCTTTCTGCCTTGCCCCGGGAGCCGGCTCTTGGCATCCTGAAACGACTGCAAGAGGAGGTCGTGATGAAGGCTCTACTGCTGGTCGATATCCAGAACGGCTTCTGCCCGGGTGGAAACCTGCCGGTTCCGCACGGCGACGACATCGTTCCCATTGCCAACCGGCTGATCGAGGACGGCGGCTACGACGTCATCGTCGCCTCTCAGGACTGGCATCCCGCCGACCACGGAAGCTTTGCCTCGCAGCATCCGGGCGCCAAGCCCTTCGACATGGGCGAACTATCCGGCCAACCCCAGGTCCTGTGGCCGGACCACTGCGTGCAGGAAACGGCTGACTCGGAATTCCATCCGGACCTCAACCTTGATGCGGTCGACTATATCCAGCAGAAGGGCGACAATCCCGCCGTCGACAGCTACTCCGCCTTCCGCGATAACGACCAGGCCGCCCTCACCGGGCTTGCCGGCTATCTCAGAGCCCAGCAGGTGTCCGAGCTCGACATTTGCGGACTGGCAACCGACTTCTGCGTCAAGTTCTCGGCCCTCGACGCCGTCGACATGCTGCCCGACGTCCGGGTGCGCTTCATCGAGGATGCCAGCCGCGGCATCGACCCAGAAGGCGTCAAGGCGGCGATCAGGGAGATGCGCGAGGCTGGCATCGGCATCGTATCGAGCCAGGCTATTCTTGCTGACTGAGGTAACCGCTCGATCGGTACCATGTCTGTTCCATCAGCGAAATCCATCGGTCCATCAGCCTAATTCGTTTGCTCCTGGAGGCTTGGCCCACTAAAGCCCGGCCATCTGGAGGAGTTGCCGATGTTTCGCGACGATATTCGCTCGGGCGCAAGAGGCGGTCTCATTATCGCTATCTCGTCCGCGCCCTTTGCCATCCTGTTCGGAGCGGTTGCCAGCGACAATGGCCTCAGCGTTGCAGAGGCGACCTTGATGAGCGCGACCGTCTACGCCGGCGCAAGCCAGCTCGTCGGCATAGAACTCTTCGGACATCACGTGGCACCCTGGCTCGTCATCCTGTCGGTGCTGGCGGTCAACTTCCGGCACATTCTCTATTCCGCAGCCCTGGCGCGCTACATCGCCCATTTCACGCCGCTGCAGAAGTTCTTCACCTTCTTTTTGCTCACCGATCCGCAGTTTGCCGAAACCGTCAAGCGCGCAGAAAGCCGAGGCGGCGTGACGTTCGCCTGGTATCTTGCGTTTGGCGGGGCGATCTATTGCCCCTGGGTCTTGTTCAGCGCAGCCGGGGCCTTCTTCGGCCAGATGATGGGCGATCCGAAAGTGCTCGCCATCGACGTCCTGCTGCCGATCTACTTCCTCGGCCTGGTGATCGGCTTTCGCCGCAAGCCGGGCTTCGTCCCGACGGTGGCGGCAAGCGCCGTCGGTTCCGTGGTCGCCTATCACACCATCGGCTCGCCCTGGCATGTCAGCATCGGCGCGGCGGTCGGCGTCCTGGTTGCCGCGCTGCTTCCCCTTTCCGGCCTGCCATCGACGGTGACAGCTGCCAGCGAAACCGAGAGCTGAGATCGACATGTCGCCAGAAATGCTTTTTCTCGTTCTTGCTGCCGCAGTCGCGACCTTTGCAACGCGCATCGGCGGATATGTGCTCATCACCCGCATGAAGGCCATCCCGCCGCGCATGGAACAGGCGCTGAACGCCGTTCCGGCCGCGGTCCTCACGACGCTGGTCGCACCGTCCTTCTTCAATGGCGGCTGGGACGTGAAGATCGCCATGCTGGTCGCGTTGGCGGCTGCCCTTCGCTATCCCGGCCTGCTGATGCTGGCTGCCGGATGGGCGGCGGCCATGGTCTGCCGCCACCTGTTGGGCTTCTGATCAGCCGATCGTCTCGGTCGCGGCCACCAGCCAGTCGCGCACGGCCGGTGTGTCGATGAGCGGCAGCAGCTTCTCCCGCACCTGCGCATGATACCCGTTCAGCCAGTCGAGCTCCTCGGCGCTCAGGAGGTCCGCCACGACGAGGCGCCGGTCGATCGGGCACCAGGTCAGCGTCTCGAAGGCTAGCATTGGCAAGTCGCCGCCCTCGATTGCAGCCGCCGGCGTCACATAGATAAGGTTCTCGATGCGGATGCCGAAAGCGCCCGGGCGATAGTAGCCGGGCTCGTTCGAAAGGATCATCCCGGCCAGCAGTTCCTGGGTGGAAAGCCGCGCGATCCGCTGCGGCCCTTCATGCACCGAAAGATAGGAGCCGACGCCATGGCCGGTGCCATGCGCATAGTCGGCGCCAGCCTTCCACAGTGCAATGCGCGCCAGGGGATCGAGGTCACAGCCGCGCGTACCCTTGGGGAAGCGAGCTGCCGAGATACCGATCATTCCCTTGAGCACGAGCGTGAAGAAGCGCTTGCGGTCGTCCGCCACGGCACCGACGGCGACCGTGCGCGTGATGTCCGTCGTGCCGTTGACGTATTGCGCCCCCGAATCGATCAGGAAGAGATCGCCCGCCTCGAGCTTTCGGTTCGTCTCTGTGGTGACGCGATAATGGATGACGGCGCCATGTTCGCCCGCCCCGGAAATCGTATCGAAGGAAATGTCCTTGAGCGGGTTCTGCATGCTCTGGCCAATACTGGACCGCGTCTTTTCGAGCGCCTGCACCGCATCGATCTCCGTGACCGAGCCGGGCGCCTGCTGGTCGAGCCAGAAGAGGAACTCGACCATCGCGGCCCCGTCCTGGAGATGTGCCCTTGCGGAGCCCTCCAGCTCGGCCGTGTTCTTGCAGGCCCGCGCAAGCCGTGCCGGATCGATCGCCTCGACGACCACGCCGCCCGCCGCTTCGATCGCCCGGGTCAGCGCCAGCGGTGCAAGGTCCGGGTCGACCAGGATCCGCCCGCCCTCGCCTGCCAAAACGCTCAGTCGCCCAAGCAGCTCGGACGGCTCCATCAGCGTTGCCAGTTGTGTGAGATAGGCGGACTGTTCGGCACCGAGCTTGGCTGCCTGGAGGAAGATCTCTGCGGTCCCGGCTGCGCTGATAATCGCACGCGACAGAGGATGCGGCGTGTGCGGCACGTCGTTGCCGCGGATGTTGAAGATCCAGGCGACCGATGACGGATCCGTCACCAGCACGGCCGCAGCGCCCCTGTCCGACACGGTCGCGGCGATCTTGCGGATCTTTTCCCGCGCGTCCTGGCCGGCGAACTCCAGCTTCTGGATCGTGACGGGTTCGATTGGTTCGGCCGGACGGTCGCTCCAGACGAGGTCGAGCGGGTTGACCGCAAGGATGACCAGCGACCCGCCGATCTCCTCCATGGCCTTGCCGAGCCGGCGCACATCTGCACCCGCATGCAGCCAGGGATCGATGCCGAGCCGCAACCCCTTGACGCTGCCTCCGTCCTGATGTGTCAGCCACAGATACGGCGGTTCGTTGACCAGGTCTCCGCCCGAAAACACCGTGCCGTCCACCTGCTCCTTGAGCTGCGTCGTGTAGCGCCCGTCGACGAATACGATCGCCTCCCGGCGCGTGACGAGCACGACGCCAGCCGATCCGGTAAAGCCCGTCAGCCATGCCAGCCGCTCTGCCGAGGCCGGTACGTATTCTCCCTGGTACTCGTCGGCCCGCGGCACGAGAAAAGCGTCTATCCCGAGATCGTCGAACTGGGCACGCAACGCCTCGACGCGGCTACGCCCGAACTGCGGCGCGGACTTGGTTTCGAAGGACTGGAACATGGCGCGTCTTCCGGCTGGCTGATTCAAGGGAGTTGGGAGCCCACCTCTACCCCAAACCGCCCGCCTCTCGCCAGCCTTCGTCGGAAGTGCCGAAAAACTGATCAGAAAGCGCGAGGCACAGACATCCGACCCGCGCCCCATGCACGCCTTGCATGCCACCCGTGACCAAGCCAGCCTGCCGGAAGGGATAGTGATCGCTTATATTGCAAGCATGGACAGGCGGAATTTGCGGCCTGTCGCCACCACGGGACGCTCGTCATGGCCAATTCATTTCTCCGCAACGCCTTCAATCGCGTCGTCGAGGCGCGCGAGCGTCAGATGGCCCGCTACGTCAACGGCGCCCTTTTGAGCCTCGATGCAGCGACCTTGAAGACCATCGGCACCAGCCACGAAGAATTGCGTCGCAAGGGCGCGTCGCAGTACCTGTTCTAGGCTGATTGGACGGCCGCACCGCTCCGGGCGGTCGGCATCGGTCCGGCTGGCTCTTCAACAGACCGAAGGCGGCAGAAAGCCGCCTTCTCAGCCTGCTCGCCGACTGGTGCCCGGAGGGTCAGCCGCGCCGCAGATGGATGGTCACCCAGCCATTGCGCCAGATCGTGCGCACATGGCGCAGCCTGACGCCGCTATAGGCGGCGATCACCTTCCACCGCTGGGCTGCGAGAATACCGGACAGGATCACCGAGCCGCCGGGCGACAGGTGTCGGGCAAGCTGCGGCGCCATCTTCATCAGCGGCCGGGCGAGAATATTGGCAATGACCAGATCGAACGGGCCTTGCTCGTCGAAAGCCGGCGAGTGAAAGCCCGGCGCCGTTTCGAGCCGCAGCCCGTGGGCGATGCCGTTGCGTCGCACGTTTTCTTTCGCCACCCTGACCGCCACCGGATCGATGTCGGTCGCAAGCACCGGAATATTGCGCAGCTTGCGCACCGCAATCGCCAGAACGCCGCTGCCGGTGCCGAGATCGAGCGCATTGCGCGGCGCGTCTGTGCGCACCACCGCGTCGATCATTTCGAGGCACCCGGCCGTCGTCCCGTGATGCCCGGTCCCGAAGGCCTGCCCCGCATCGATCTCGATTGCGAGATCATTGGCCTTGGCCTTGTCGCGGTCGTGGGAGCCGTGAACGAGGAACCGGCCGGCACGCACCGGCGTCAGCCCCTCCAGCGACTTTGCTACCCAGTCCACATCGGGAATGACCTCGCTGACGATCTCCGCATCCGGAAATGCATCCGCCAGCCCTTCGGAAATGCGCGCCCGGACCATCTCTTCGTCCTCGGCCATCAGATAAACTGAGGCCTCCCAGAGATCGCGCTTCTCGTCCACCTCGGTCGTGGCGATCGCGACATCCTCCTCCCCGAAGACCTCCGTCAGAAGGTCCAGGATCTGTGCCGCACCCTTTTCGGTGGACGTGACGTAAAGGCGGATTTCGCTCAACGAGATGGTCTCTCAGCTATCGTTCGGTTGATCGGCAGGAGTGCCACAGAATGATGCCGCTCTTCAACCGCCAAAGCATTCAGCCCTTGATCAGGTTCTGCAGCTTCTTCTGCGCGACGGCCGGATCTTCGCCATAGGCGATGGTGCCGGCAAAGCGGCCACCATGATCGAGCAGGAAAACCGAGGCCGTGTGATCCATGGTGTACTCGCCGTTTGGCGCAGTCTCGTCGACGGGCACCTTCTTGGCATAGACCTTGAAACCCTTGATCATCTCCAGAACCTTGTCCGGCGGCCCGGAAATGCCCTTCACCCGATCGGTGACATTGGAAACATACTGGCCGAGGATCTCGGGTGTATCGCGCTCAGGATCGACGCTGACGAAATAGCCGTTGAGCTTGGTGCCATCGGGATCGACCGCATGCAGCCAGCCGTTGAGCTCGAACAATGTGGTGGGGCAGACTTCGGGGCAGTGGGTAAAGCCGAAGAACAGCGCCGTCGGCTTGTCCTGGAAAGCCTTCTCGGTGATCGCGCTGCCATCCTGGGCGACGAGCTGGAACGGTTCGCCGAACGGTTTTTCGGCCAGATCTTGTTTCGAACCGGTCACCTCGAGCGTCAACCAGACAAGCACACCGGCAAGCGCCACAACGGCGGTCCATAAAACGATTCTGAAGGCTCTCATGCCGGATCTCTCAAAGGCTTACACTGCTCGGTCGAGCGTTAGCCCTCGCGCCCTTTGAGCGCAACGCAGAATTCCGTCATCGATCGCTCTCGCGCGGATATGCCTCACCTCTCCGCCCGGCGGCTGGCCGGCGGCGATCAGGCCTGAGACCGGACGACCAGGAGGGGCGCTGAGCTCCAAACACGATTAGCAAACACTTAACGTCTCTATGCCAGATTTAGGAAAGCCGAACGGGCAATCTTTGGTCGCAAGCACCGACAAGACCCGTCACGCACTCAGACCGACATGATGTCGATGCTTATCATCCACTGTCGATCATTTCAGTAAAATCTGAATTCAGGAAAGTCAAAAGCATGGCGGAGACGGCAGTGCGAAGAACTATTTCCCTAAAACAACGTCTCCTGACGCTGGGCGGAGCAGCCTTTGCGGGCATCGGCGCGATGCTCGTTGTCGGTTGGTACGAAGGTGTCAAGATGGAACGGGCGCTCGCCCGGTCGATCGAGATCCAGAGACAGGACGACACGGTCAGTCAGCTCCGGATCGCGAACCTCCAGCTGGTCCTCGCCGCAATGGATGCGATCGTGGACCGCGACGAACGAAAGATCGATCCCGATCGGCTTAAGAAGATGGCAGACGCTGCCAGACAGCTGACGGCAGGAGCCGCGGATCTGCGCCTTCTCGCGGCAGAGGTGGGAAAGCCCGAGCTCGTGTCCAACTTCGACGCCGATGTTGCGACGATGAGCAAGGTTGTCCAGATCGACCTTAAGGCACTGGTCGAGAACGGCGCGCCCGAAGGCGATTACGACAGGATCGACGATACGATCGACGGGCAGGGAAACAGGATCGTAGAAATGCTTGGCAGCCTGTCCGATCTCGGCGGAGCTGCGGTCAGAACCCGGGTCGCCGAAGCAAAAGACATTTCCGCGATGTCGCTCTACGTCCAGCTCGCAGCCGGTCTGATTGCCCTGCTTGCAGTTGCCATCCTGCAGGCGATCCATGGCGGCGCCATCCGCCGCGGCATTGGCGGAATCCAGGCCAGCATGCAGCGCATTGTCAACGGTGACTACGCAACCCCTGTCGCCGGAGTGACGCTCGGCGACGAGATCGGCGACATGGCGCGGGCGACGGACGTCTTCCGGATCGCCGCCGTCGAGCGGCAGTCGCTGGAGACCCGCATCACGCAGGAGCGGGGCCAGAGCGACATCGAGCGGCAGACGCGCGACGCACGCCAGAAGGCGGATGCGGAAGCGTTGCATTTCGCCGTCGACTCGCTCGCAAGTGGGCTTAACCGGCTAACCAACGGCGATCTCTCAGCCAACATCGATCGCCCCTTCCGCGAGGACCTGGAGCGGCTGCGAAGCGACTTCAACCGGGTCGTTGCAGGCTTGCGGCAGACGATTTCGGAAGTGGCCACCAACGCCAGCTCGATCGGCGCCAACGCCAACCAGATGCGCTCT
Organism: Hyphomicrobiales bacterium; assembly: GCA_900469345.1. GTDB lineage: Bacteria > Pseudomonadota > Alphaproteobacteria > Rhizobiales > Rhizobiaceae > Neorhizobium. The sequence continues at coordinate 212,408 of UBWZ01000002.1, forward strand.
GCCGCAGACGATCTCGCCAAGCGCACCGAACAGCAGGCAGCATCGCTGGAGGAGACGTCGGCAGCCCTCGACCAGATCACCGCGACGGTGCGCAGCGCCACCGAACGGGCCGAGGAGGCAAGCCGGATGGTAACGCAGGCCAAGGGCTCAACCGAGCAGTCCGCAAGCGTTGTGCGCGAAGCGACCGATGCCATGGAACGCATCGAAGGCGCGACCGGCGAAATCGGCAAGATCATCAACGTGGTTGAGGAGATCGCCTTCCAGACCAACCTGCTCGCCCTCAATGCCGGCGTCGAAGCCGCCCGCGCCGGGGAAGCGGGCAAGGGGTTTGCCGTCGTCGCCCAGGAGGTTCGCGACCTTGCCGGTCGCGCCGCAGGTGCGGCCAAGGATATCAAGTCGCTGGTCACCCGATCCAACGTCGAGGTGCGCACCGGGGTCGACCTCGTAAAGGCCACAGGCGAGGCTTTGACCAGAATTGGCGACGATGTGCTCAAAATCAACGACCATGTTCACGCGATTTTCACTTCTGCGCGCGAACAATCAACCGGACTTACTGAGATCAACACTGCGATCGGCCAAATGGACCAAGCAACGCAACAGAATGCAGCCATGGTGGAGGAAAGCACCGCCGCCAGCCATTCGCTTGCGACCGATGCAGAGAACCTCAATCACCTGATCAGCCGCTTCCAGATCGGCGACGGCCAGGGCCTGCGCGTCATCGGCGCAGCCGGCACGATGGCCGCATCCAAGCCTTCTCCCGCACACGCCCTGCTCAGCAAGGTCGCGGGAGCCTTCAACAATACCTCTGCCCCGGCCCGCTCCAAAGCCGTGGGTTCCACCGAAAAATGGGAAGAATTCTGACATGTCGAACGCCATCAAGCAGTCCGGTGCCTATCTCGAGATCGTCTCCTTTCATCTGGGCGACCAGGAGTTCTGTATCGATATCATGGCCATCCGCGAAATCCGCGGTTGGGCGCCCGTGACCCCGATGCCGCACACGCCGCCCTACGTGCTGGGTCTCATCAACCTGCGCGGTGCCGTCATCCCGGTCATCGACATGGCCTGCCGCCTCGGCATGAAGATGACGGAACCGTCGGAGCGCTCGGCAATCATCGTCACCGATATCGCCGGCAAGCTGGTCGGCCTCCTAGTCGAGCAGGTCTCGGACATGATGACCATCCGCAGCGAAGATCTGCAGCCGGCGCCGGAAATCATCCCGGAAGCCCAGCGCGCCTTCTGCCGCGGCATCGTCGCGCTCGAAAAGACCATGGTCTGCTTCCTCAACCTCGACACCGTGATCGCCGACGAACTGGCCCGCGAAGCCGCCTGATCTCAGCCTCTGCGGCATTCCGATCTTCCGCCGCGCGTTGCTGTTGCGGAAGATTAAACCTTTGTAAGAATGGGTGATCGTGCCGTTACATGCGGAACGGCCAGCACCCTGACATGGTTATTCCATCGCGACCTCGGCCGAGCGGCTTCCCATGCAAGGCCGGTCGCACAGATGGAGAATGATCATGAAGAAACTTCTCGTAATCGCGCTCACTCTCTCGGCCGTTGCAGGCGGCACGGCGAGCGCTCGCCAGATGGGCCCCGCCGCCCGCACCTATGCCGATGTCGACGTGATCTACATGAACGGTCATGCCGACATGGGGATGTTCGGCGAGATGGTGACGCCCGACGAATCCACCCGCCAGCAGGCCTCGGCCGAGTTGAAGAAGGATCCCGCTCTGCGTAAGGCGTTGATGCGCCACGATGTCGAGATGAAGAACGTGATGGCGATCGAGGCCGAACCGAACGGCAAGACCACCGTTTTCGTCCGATAGACCGCTTACCCAAACCACGCGCCCCTGCATCAGCCGATGCGGGGGCGCAGTCGCTTAAGGCTGCGGCTTGCCCTTTGTCCAGGTGACCGTCTGGCCATAGAGCGGCACCGACGAGATTGCCATCTTGGCCGAGCCGTTGACGATCTGGCGGCTATGTACGAGGTAGATCAGCGTGTCATTCTTGCGGTCGTAGATGCGGTTGACGATCAGGCTCTTGAAGATCAGCGACATGCCCTGCCGGAACACCTCGTCGCCATCCTTGGACAGATTGATGTCTCCGACCTCGATCGGCCCCGTCTGCCGGCAGGCGATCGAATTGTTGGACGGGTCTTCGAACCAGTTGCCGTTCTTCAGCCTGTCCAGAACGCCGCGCGAAAAATACGTGACGTGACAGGTCACGCCCTTCACCAGCGGGTCGGCGAGCGCCTCGACGACAATGTCGTTGCCCATCCAGTCGACCCCGACTTCGCCTACCACATCGGCTTTCGCAGACGCGGAAAACAGCCCGAGGCTAACGGCGACGGCCGCGACAAGTCCGGTCAAACGCTTCATGGTATTCTATACTCCGGTGATGATCCGCAGCAGAGATAAGATGCCCGCACCGCGTTGCAAGACGGGTCGGCCGCTATCGTGCTCTCAGCGTGCAGGGCGCGTAGCCGCCGACGAACAGCCGACCGACCTTCATGCCGATCAGTGCGGGGATCTCGCGGACATGGGGTGCGCCGAGCGCCCGCGCGATGGCGATGCTGGCCTGGGCGCAGACGGCTGCATCTTCGGCGGCGTTGTGATGCGCAAAGTTGAGGCCGAGATGCTGGGCAAGCACGTTGAGCTTGTGGGAGATCAGCTGCGGCCAGACATGGCGCGCCATCTTGACGCTGCACAGGTAGGAAAGATCGGGATAGCCGACGCCGTAGGCATCGAGGCAGGCCCGCCAGACGCTGAAGTCGAACGCGGCATTGTGGGCGATCATGGTCGAACCGCGAAAATCGTCGGCAAATTCGTCCATTACCTCGGGAAACTCTGGAGCGTCCTCCACCTGTTCCGGGCGGATTCCGTGAATGGCGATATTGAACGACGAAAACCGCATGTCACGCGGCCGGATCAGCCGCTCCTCCACCCGCACCACGACGCCGTCGTCGATCCAGGCAAGACCGACGCTGCAGGCACTGCCGCGCTGCTCGTTGGCAGTCTCGAAATCGATGGCAATGGTTTTCAAGGCGGGCTCCCTTCTGTCACCGGAAGCTTTAGCCGCAACCGAGCGATTCGGCAAAACGGACCATCCGGGGCGGCAGCAGAGACTTGACGACCACCGTTGGGTCTGGGACGTTTCGTGGTCGGCAGGGACAGGATGGGCACGGCTGCGGCCGCAACCAAGGGGGCACGATTGGACATAGCCGGTGAGCCACAGGAACAGCCCGCGGCGCGTGCTCTTGACGGCTTCGTGATCCGCGCGGCAGGACCAGCCGACGCGCAGCAGCTGGCAGCGCTCGCCAACCTGCCCGGCGTGCGCAATGGCACGCTCCGCCTTCCCTTCCAGACAGCCGAGGAAACCAGGAAGCGGCTCGAGAACCTGCCCCCGGGCACCAAGGAGATTGTCGCCGACTGCAATGGCCAGATCATCGGCAGCGTCTTTCTCGGCCCCATGCTCGGCCGCCGCCGGCATGTCGCGACCCTCGGCATGGGCGTTCACGACGATTTCGTCGGTCAGGGCATCGGGTCTATTCTGATGAAGGCGGCACTCGACGTGGCCGACAACTGGCTGGGCCTGCGACGCGTCGAACTGACCGTCTTCTTCGACAACGACAAGGCGATCCGCCTTTACGAGCGTTTTGGCTTCGTCGTCGAGGGCCGGTTCAGGGACTACGCGTTCCGCGACGGCGGCTATGTCGATGCGCTCGCCATGGCGCGCGTGCGCCCCTGAGACCTAGCCGCCGATCAGCACCAGCCATTCGTCCTCGTCCATGACCTCCACGCCGAGTTCGCGTGCCTTGTCGAGCTTGGAACCGGCGCCGGGGCCGGCCACGACGTAATCGGTTTTCTTGGAAACGGACCCTGCCACCTTGGCGCCGAGGCTTTCCGCGCGCGCCTTGGCCTCGTCGCGGGTGAACTTCTCGAGCGAACCGGTAAACACCACGGTCTTGCCCGCGACCGGGCTGCTTGACGCCGCCACGGCTTCCGCGTCCTGCGGCGTCACCTCTTCCAGAAGTCGGGCGATGACCGCGCCATTGCGGGGCTCCTTGAAGAACTCGACGATGGCCCGCGCGACGATCTCGCCGATACCCTCGATGCTGTTGAGATCGCTCCAGGCTTCGCCCGCAGCGTCGGCGGCCTCGCGCATCGCCTCTGCAAAAGCATTGTAGCTCCCGTAGTGGCGGGCCAGCAGCTTCGCGGTCGTCTCCCCCACATGCCGGATGCCAAGCGCGTAGATGAGACGGTGGAGCGCGATGCTGCGCCGTTCGCCGATGGCCTCGAACAGCTTGCGGACGCTGACCCTGCCGAAACCTTCGATGTTTTCGAGCTTGGTCAGCGGCGAGCTTTCCTGCCGCCGCTGGAGAGTGAAGATGTCGGGCGCGGTGCGCACCTGGAGGCTCGGATCCTCGTTTTCAAAGAAGAAGTCGATCTGCTTTGCGCCAAGCCCCTCGATATCGAAGGCGGTACGCGAGACGAAGTGCTTGAGATGCTCGATTGCCTGCGCCCGGCAGACGAAGCCGCCGGTGCAGCGTGTGACCGAATCGAGCTTCCCGGTCTTCTCGTTGCGCTCGCGCACCGCGTGACTGCCGCACACCGGGCACTTCTTGGGAAACTCGTAGGCGACCGCATCGTGCGGACGCTTTTCGATCACCACGTCGAGAACCTGGGGGATGACGTCGCCGGCGCGTTGCACGATGACGGTGTCACCGACCCGGATGTCGTGCTCCTCCGCGCGGATGCGCTCGCCGGAATTGCCGATGCCCTTGATGTAATCCTCGTTGTGCAGGGTCGCATTGGTGACGACCACGCCGCCAACGGTGATCGGCGTCAGCCGCGCGACCGGCGTCAGCGCACCGGTGCGCCCCACCTGGATGTCGATTCGTTCGACATGGGTGAACGCCTGTTCGGCTGGGAATTTGTGCGCGGTAGCCCAGCGCGGCGAACGCGACCGGAAACCGAGTCGTTGCTGCAGGTCGAGCCGGTCCACCTTGTAGACGACGCCGTCGATCTCATAGTCGAGGTCAGGCCGCTTCAGCCCGATCTCGTTGTAGTGTGAAATCACCTCTTCGACCGAAAACAGCCGCTTCATCAGCGGATTGACCGGAAAGCCCCATTCCTTGAAGCGCTCCACCATGCCCATCTGCGTATCCGCCGGCAGCTCCGACATCTCGCCCCAGGCATAGGCAAAGAATTTCAGGTTGCGGCTGGCCGTCACCTTCGGATCAAGCTGCCGCAGTGACCCGGCAGCCGTGTTTCGCGGGTTGACGTACGTCTGCTTGCCATCTGCCGCCATCTTCTCGTTCAGGGCCAGGAAATCGGATTTGGTCATGTAGACCTCGCCGCGCACCTCGACGACCTCAGGTACGTCGGCTGGCAGGCGGTTGGGGATTTCCTTGATGGTCTTGATGTTCTCGGTGACGTTCTCGCCGGTCGTCCCGTCGCCGCGGGTTGCGGCATGCACCAGGCGGCCTTTCTCGTAGCGGATCGACATGGACAGGCCGTCGATCTTCGGCTCGGCCGTAAAGGCGATCGAGCCGTCCGGCAGTTGGCCGAGGAAGCGATAGACGGATCCGACGAAGTCGCGCACGTCCTCGTCGGAAAACGTGTTGTCGAGCGACAGCATGGGCCGCGAATGGGTGATCTGCGCAAACGTCGGGAGCGGTGCGGCGCCGACCCGTCGCGACGGGCTGTCGTCGCGCACGAGCTGTGGAAACCGCGCCTCGACCGCCTCGTTGCGCCTCTTCAACCCGTCGTAATCCGCATCCGAGATCTCCGGCGCGTCATGACCATGATAGCGCTCGTCGTGATGGGCGATCTCGGCTGCCAGCTGGGCGAGCTCGGCGGCCGCCTGGTCTTCGGCAAGATCTTCGACGGGCGTCTTTTCGGCGGGCATGGGGGGAACTCCTCGAACCAGAGGATACGTTTTGTAGTGCTTTTTTACCGGATGGAAAGAGGACCGATCAACCGTTTCCGGCAAGCAGCGCCTTTGCGGCGGCACGGGCCTCGTCGGTGACCGAGGCACCGGCAAGCATGCGGGCAATCTCTTCCGTGCGATGCTCCGGCTCCATCGTCGCCACCCGTGTCGCGATCTTGTCGGACCCTTCGCCGGCCGGGCCCTTGGAAATCAGCAGGTGTGTCGCAGCGCGCGCCGCCACCTGCGGCGCATGCGTCACCGAAAGAACCTGCACCTTGGCAGACAGCCGCTTCAGCCTTTGGCCGATCGCATCGGCGACGGCGCCGCCGACGCCCGTGTCGATTTCGTCGAACACCAGCGTCGGGGCCGAGCCGCGATCCGCCAGCGCCACCTTGAGCGCCAGCAGGAAGCGCGACAGCTCGCCCCCCGACGCGACCTTCATGATCGGTCCCGGCCGGGTGCCGGGATTGGTCTGCACGTGGAATTCGACCGTATCGATGCCTTCCGCGAGCGCCGCTTCCGGGTTGGTCGTCACCTCGACCATGAACCGGGCCCGTTCCAGTTTGAGCGCCGGCAGTTCGGCCATCACCGCTTCGGCCAGCGCCACGGCTCCGTTCTTCCGCTTGGCTGAAAGCGCCACGGCGGCGTGATCGTAATCGACCTTGGCGGCGGCCGTGAGCTTTTCCAGCTCTCCGAGCCGTTCCTCGCCCGCATCGAGATCGGCCAGATCGGAGATCATCTTTTCCGCAAGCGCCGGCAAGTCGGCGACCGGCACGGAATACTTCCGGCCGGCGGCGCGCAGCGCAAACAGTCGCTCCTCGACCCGTTCAAGTTCGCGCGGATCGAATTCGGTGCGACGCAGCGCCGCTTCGACTTCCATCTGAGCATTGGAGAGATAGTTGAGTGCCTGATCGAGCAGTTCGACCGTCTCTTCGAGCAGACCGGGCGCCTCATGGCTCTTGCGCTCGAGCCGCCTGACCATCGAGGCGATCAGCGGAACCGGCGAGCCGTTGCCGTTGAGAAAATCGGACGCCTCTGAAATATCGCCGGCGATCCGCTCGGACTTCTGCATGCGCGAGCGCTGCTCGGCCAGTTCGTCCTCCTCGCCCTCGACGGGCGCAAGCCCCTCCAGCTCCTCAACCGAGGCGCGGATGTAATCCGCTTCGCGGGCGGCTGCCTCCACCTTGGCGCGATGCGCCTTGAAGCCGCGCTCGGCGTCTCGCCAGCTGCGGTAGAGGCCGGACAACTGCAACACCTCGTCAGTGAGCCCGGTAAAGGCGTCGAGCAGCATGCGGTGGGCGTTGGTGTCGATCAGGGCGCGGTCGTCGTGCTGGCCGTGGATTTCCACGAGCGCCTGCCCGGCCTGGCGCATCAGCTGGACGCTAACCGGCTGGTCGTTAATGGATGCGCGGGTCCGCCCGTCGGCCGACTGGATGCGGCGGAAGATCAGGTCGCCGTCGTCGTCGAGGCCGTTGTCGCGCAGAAGCTTGCGGGCGGAATGGGCTGCCGGAACATCGAAGACGGCCGTTACCTGCCCCTTCTCCTCGCCATGCCGCACAAGCCCGCCATCGCCGCGCCCACCGAGCGCGAGCGAGAGGCTGTCGAGCAGGATGGATTTGCCTGCACCGGTCTCACCGGTCAGCACCGACAGGCCTGATTCGAAGCTCAGATCCAGCCGCTCGATCAGGACGATATCGCGGATCGACAACTGGATCAGCATGGTCCCTCAATGACCTGTCTGTTAGGCACCGGCGAGCTTGGTCGCGGCACGCGAAATCCACGAACCCTTGTTCTCGCGCGGCTCGACACCGCCCGACTGCAGCAGCTTGTAGGAATCGGCATACCATTGGCTGTCCGGATAGTTGCGGCCGAGAACGGCTGCCGCCGTCTGCGCCTCTTCCACGATGCCCATGGCGAAATACGTCTCTGTCAGGCGAGCCAGCGCCTCTTCAACCTGATTCGTATTGGAATACTGCTCGACGACGGCCCTGAACCGCTGGATCGCGGCGAGATATTCCTTGCGCTCCAGGTAGTAACGACCGATCTGCATTTCCTTGCCGGCCAACTGGTCGCGCGCAAAGCGGATCTTTGCCTGCGCGTCCTCGACATATTCGGAGTCCGGATAGTTTTTGACGACCGCGTTCATCGCATCGATCGTCTTGCCAGCAACCTTCTGGTCCTGCGTCACGTCACCGATCTGCTTGGAATAGGAGAGGCCGACGAGATACTGCACATAGGCCGAATCGTCCGAGCGCGGATACTGCTTCATGTAGCGGTTTCCGGTTGTGATCGCGTCGTCATAGGTGCCCATCCGGTATTTGGTGAAGGTGCTCATGACCAGCGCCTTGCGGGCCCAGTCCGTGAACGGGCTCTGCCGGTCGATGGCATCGAACTTCCGGCTGGCTTCAGCCATCTTGCCCGCCTTCATGTTGGCGAGACCCTGATTGTAGAGGGTTTCCGGCGGATCGCTCTCGACGCCGAGCTTGGTGATGTCGATATCGGGATCGGACTGGCACGCCGTCAGGGCCGAGCCCGCGCCGACCAGAGCCAACGAGACGAGCGCCATCCGTGCGGCGCTACGCATTCCAACAGACTTCGCATGGTTCATTCGATAGTTCCCGATCCGTCCCGCGCATCCCGCCCCCTAGAGGCAGGCCGTTCTAGCCATAAAAGTAAAGGCAGAGCAACGCAATGATGGCGCATTAATGCATTTTTGTGGCGCCGCCGCAGCTATTGGGGGCGATGAAAAAGAAAAGCCGCTTCCCGAAGGAAGCGGCTGAGTTGGACCTGGAGATCGACGGTCAAGCAAACCACGGGGCGCATTCGGTCACGGTGACCGGGACGAACTCCCCTGCCCTAACCCGGGCAGAACGCGTTGATGGCGCCTCGACCACTTCATAGGCCGAGGAATCGCTCAGCAGGGCCTTGAGGGCGTTGGCGTTCATCTTGTGACCGCCGCGATACGAGCGGTAGCAGCCGATGAACTGCGCGCCGGCCAGAGCCAGATCGCCCACGGCATCCAGCGTCTTGTGGCGCACGAACTCGTCCTTGTAGCGAAGACCCTCGATGTTCACGACCGTATCGTCGTCGGAAATGACGACCGAATTCTCGAGCGATGAGCCGAGCGCGTAACCGGCAGCCCAAAGCCGCTCGACGTCGCGCATGAAGCCGAACGTACGGGCGCGCGACAGATCGCGCTTGAAGCCGTCGGCCGTCAGGTCGCCCTTCCAGCTCTGCCGGCCGATCAGCGGCGAGGCAAAGTCAATCTCTACTTCGAATCGCGTCCCGTCATAGGGGCGGAACTCGGACCAGGAGGCACCGGCTTCGATACGTACCGGCTTGACGACGCGGATGTAGCGGCGCTTGATGCCCAGGTTGACGATGCCGACCTGCTCGATCGCCTCGATGAAAGGATAGGAGCTGCCGTCCATGATCGGCATTTCGCCGCCGTCGGTTTCGACTACGATGTTGTCAATGCCGAGCGCGTAGAGCGCTGCCATGACGTGCTCGATGGTGGCGATGGACTTGGCCGGCGACGAGCCGAGCACGGTGCAGAGATCGGTCGCGCCGACATGCGCGGAAATCGCTCTGTACTCGGACGTGTTGCCATCCTTAAGGACGCGGCTGAAGAGGATGCCGGTGCCGGCTTCGGCGGGCTGGAAGGTGATGCTGACAGGAGCGCCCGAATGCACGCCGGTGCCGGTCAACGTTACCGGCGCGGCGATGGTCGTCTGAAAACCGAGCAGTCCCATGGTCATTCCACTTGCCTTGTTACAGGTCCCTCATGAAGGGGACCCGATTGTCTTTCTGCCGGCGGCGATCCGTGAATCGGCCCGTGCCGGTCTGTTAGTGTCTTTTTACGCAGCGCATCCCGACATTGGAAATCACTGTTCGTTTCGGATTGTTACGGCTTCTGCGCGGTTTTGAGCGTCCTGCAGGGCCGACTCCAGCCCCGTCGAAAGCAGGTCGTCAACTCTCTGACACGACTTGCTTTTTTTCACCTGCCGAGGGCTTTTCTCCGAGCCTTGGCAAGACCCTTAACGCACGGAGCCCGGATTTGGTGATCCGGGCTCCTTTCACGTTTGATGACCGTCGTTAACTCAGTTGGACTGGCGGCGCAGGAAGGCCGGAATTTCCAGCTGATCGTCCTCGTGGTGAACCTGTGGGGCGGCCCGACCATGGTCGTCCAGGTTGCCCCGACGCGGTGCATAGAGGCTTGCTTCGGCAGACAGCGGACGGCGCTGCTGGGGAGCCGGCGCCGGAGCGGCCGCCTCTGCAGCAACATCGTCTTCCTCGCGACGACCCAGCGAATTGGTGATCCGCTTGAGAAGACCCATCGGCCCACGTTCTTCCTGAACGTGCTGGACGGGCTGCGTGCGATGATCCATCTCGGCCTTCACGACCGGCGGAAAGTCTTCGACCTTCGGCATCCGAACAGGCGACATCACCGGCGAGACCGCAGGAGCGGCAGGCTGCTGATAGGCGGGCTGTGCCATGCGCGGAGCCGGCTGGCTAACGGCCGGAGCTGCGTGGGCAGGCTGCATGTGCTGGACCGGAGCCGGCTGCGGGGCAGCCGGACGCATCTGCGGCTGAGCTTCCGGCGGAGCCGATGCGAAGATGCGGCTCTGCGGACGGAAGGTCTCTTCCGCCGGCGGCTGCATCATCGGCTGCTGCAGAACAGGCTGCGGCTGCATGACCGGCTGCGGCGCCGGTGCGACAGGCTGCATCTGCTGCGGGATGGCGAGCTCGCGCTCCATGTCCGCTTCCGCTTGGCGGATGGTTTCGGCGATCGGGTCTACGGCCTTGGGGGCCGGCGAGAGGGGGGCCTGCATGACAGGGGCAGGCTGCACTGCGGCCGGAGCCGAAGCAACGGCCGCGGAAGGACGGATAATCGGCTTCTGCGCTGAGCGCATCTCGGCTGCACGCAGGTCGAGGTCGGCGGCGACACGGTCGATACCTGTCGCAACGACGGAGACCCGGATGAGGCCTTCGAGCGATTCGTCGAAGGTGGCGCCGAGAATGATGTTGGCTTCCGGATCCACTTCCTCGCGAATGCGGGTCGCTGCCTCATCGACTTCGAACAGCGTCAGGTCGCGGCCGCCGGTGATCGAGATGAGCAGGCCCTGGGCGCCCTTCATCGAGGTCTCGTCGAGCAGCGGGTTGGCGATTGCAGCTTCGGCGGCCTGCATGGCACGGCCCGGACCCGATGCTTCGCCGGTGCCCATCATGGCGCGGCCCATCTCGCGCATCACAGACCGGACGTCTGCGAAGTCGAGGTTGATGAGGCCTTCCTTGACCATCAGGTCGGTAATGCAGGCAACGCCGGAATAGAGAACCTGGTCGGCCATGGCGAAGGCGTCCGCGAAGGTCGTCTTGTCATTGGCAATGCGGAACAGGTTCTGGTTCGGAATGACGATCAGCGTATCGACGGACTTCTGCAGTTCGTTGATACCCATCTCGGCAAGCCGCATGCGCCGCTGGCCTTCGAAATGGAACGGCTTGGTGACGACGCCGACGGTTAGGATGCCCTTGGAGCGGGCCGCCTGGGCAACCACCGGAGCAGCCCCCGTACCCGTACCGCCGCCCATGCCGGCGGTGACGAAGCACATGTGCGTGCCCTGCAGGTGGTCGATGATCTCGTCGAGGCATTCCTCGGCGGCGGCGCGGCCGACTTCCGGCTGCGAACCCGCACCCAGACCTTCGGTGACCTGCACGCCCATCTGGATGATCCGCTCGGCCTTCGTCATGGTCAGCGCCTGGGCATCCGTATTGGCGACGACGAAATCGACGCCTTCGAGCCCAGCCGTGATCATGTTGTTGACGGCGTTGCCGCCGCCGCCACCAACGCCGAACACGGTAATCCGAGGCTTCAGCTCGGTGATATCAGGCTTCTGCAGCTTGATCGTCATTGTACCTATCCTTCTTTCTCTGGCCGCATTGCCGAGCAGGCCAATTCATTGCAATTCTTCGAAGCGGGGGCCGCCCCCCGGCTCAAAAACTTTCCTTCAACCACTGCCCGACCCGCGCCATGCGGCCGTTGCCGCTGCCAAGCGAGCCGATCAGGCCACCCTGGCTTGCATGGGTTTCGAGGTCTGCGACCTGAGGGTAGATCATCAGGCCGACAGCGGTCGAAAATGCGGGACCCTTGGCCGCCGTCGGAAGCCCCGACACGCCCATGGGGCGGCCGATGCGGACGTTGCGGGCGAGGATGCGGCGCGCCGTCTCCGAAAGGCCGGTTAGCTGGCTTGCGCCGCCGGTCAGAACGACCCGCTTGCCGACGATCGGGCTGAAGCCCGACTTCTGGATCCGGTCGCGGATCAGTTCAAGGGTTTCCTCGATACGCGCGCTGACGATTCGGGTGACGAGCGATCGCGGAACCTGGGTCGGCTGGTCGCGGTCGTCTTCGCCGATCGGCGGAACCGAAATGACGTCCCGCTCGTCGGCGCCGTTGGCGACGGCCGAGCCGTGCACGACCTTCATCCGTTCCGCATCCTCGATGCGGGTGGAAAGGCCGCGGGCAAGATCGGTCGTCACGTGATGGCCGCCAAGGCTGATGGCATCGGTATGCACCAGCTTGCCTTCGGCAAACACGGAGATCGTCGTGGTGCCGCCGCCCATGTCGATGGCAGCGCAGCCGAGTTCGACTTCGTCGTCGACCAGGGCGGCAAGCCCGCTGGCATAGGGTGTTGCCACGATGCCTTCGACCGAAAGATGGGCACGGTTGACGCAAAGCTCGAGGTTGCGCAGCGTGGCGCGTTCCGCCGTCACCACGTGCATGTCGACGCCGAGCGAATCGCCGAACATGCCGAGCGGGTCGCGGATGCCGCGTTCGCCGTCGAGGCTGAAGCCGGTCGGCAGCGAGTGCAGAACCGCGCGATCCTGGCGCAGCGACTGCTGGCAGGCTGCCACCAGAACCTTCTTGAGATCGGCGGAATCGACTTCCTGCCCGCCGAGATCGATCGTGCCGGTGTAGATGTCGCTGGCAACCCGGCCGGCCGAGACGTTGACGATCAGGCTATCGACGGTCAAACCAGCCATGCGTTCGGCCGCATCGACGGCAAGCCGCACGACGCTCTCTGCTGCATCGAGATCCGCAACGACGCCCGACTTAACGCCGCGCGACCGCTGGTGGCCGATGCCGATGATTTCTACATGGTGGGTGCGACCCGGAAGGATCTGGCTTTCCTGGCGCGGCGTCAGCCGGGCAATCATGCACACGACCTTGGTCGAGCCGATATCAAGGACCGACACCACGTGGCTGCGCTTGGAAGACAGCGGCTTCATGCGCGGCAGGCCGGAATGGGAAGAACCAAATACGCTCACGTTTCACCTGCCTTTTTCAACGCCTTGGTCCTGGCTTCCAGAGCCTCGCCGCGGCGCACTGCGGCCGCAGCCGTTAGCTCGACGGTGGTGCGATCTTCAAGCCGCAGGTCGATGGCGGCGATGTCGCGCTGCAACACGCCCTGTTCCTTTTCCAGCCGTGCCAGCACGGTCAGCGCCTTGGGAACATTGGTCTCGGGCAGCTTCAGCACCACGCCATTGTCGAGATGCAGATCCCAACGGCGGCCGGCGACCCGCACATAGGCGCGGACACGGGCCCGGATTTCCGGCCATTCCGCCATGTCGTCTACGAACCGGGCGGCGGCGGTATCCGCATCCTTGCCAACGAAAAGCGGCAGCGAGGCAAACTTGCTGTCGCGCAGCGGCGCGATAATGCTGCCATTGCGCTCGATCAGCGAAAGCTCGGATCCATGCTGCCAGACGCCGAACGCCTGGCGCTCCTTCAGCATCACTTCGATCGTGCGCGGATAGACCTTGCGGACCTCGGCATACTGCACCCAAGGGAGGCCCGAGAGCTTGCGGCGCGCCGCGTCGACGTCGAGCGCCACCAGCGACGTTGTGCCATCGAGGCCGAGAAGCTGCAGAATATCGATTTCGGATGTTTCGTTGTTGCCCGAGACCCGTACGTCCTCGATCGCAAATCCGACCGCCGCGGTGGTTGCCTGCGCCACATCCTGGGCGTGACCGCCGAGCGACATGCCGTAGAGACCGACCGAGCCGAGAAAGGCAAACGTGGCAAACGTGCCGACGTGCTCCGGAATATGGGTGCGCCCCGTCACGAGGCTGACGCCGAAGCGGAAGATCCGGCGCAGCGGCCGTGGCAGCACGCGGCGTTCGTCGCCACCGAGATAGGAGGCCTGGGGACGGCTGCGGGTCTCGCCCGCCCTTGTGCCGATCATCGCAAACACGACGCGTCCTCCACCATCCAATGCATCAGATCAACAAAACTGCATCCAGCATGTGCAGCCATTTCGGGAACCAGCGATGTGGGGGTCATGCCTGGCTGCGTATTGATTTCCAGCCAGATGATTTCGCCCTCTTCCGAAACGCGGTCGTCGTACCGGAAGTCCGACCGACTGACGCCTCGGCAGCCCATCGCCTGATGCGCCTTGACTGCCATTGTTTGTATTTTTTGGTAAATATTCGGTGAAATTTGCGCGGGGATGACGTGTTTCGAGCCACCCGTCGCATATTTCGCATCGTAGTCGTAAAAGTCCGGTCCGGTCGGGATAACCTCCGTGACGCCAAGCGCCTCGTCACCCATGACGCCGCAGGTCAGCTCCCGTCCGTGGACGTAGCGCTCGACCATCACGCGGTCGCCGTAAAGCCAGTCCGCCGAACTGATCACCTGCGGCGGATGCGACTGCCCTTCCCGCACGATCACGACGCCGAAGGAGGAGCCCTCGCGGACCGGCTTGACCACATAGGGCGGCTGCATCGGATGCTTGCCAGCGATCTCGAAACGGTTCAGCACCAGAGCCTCGGCAACAGGAATGCCCGCCGCGGCCGCCACATGCTTGGCCTGCCCCTTGTCCATCGACAGGGCAGACGCGAGCACACCGGAATGCGTGTAGGGGATTTCCAGATATTCGAGAATGCCCTGAATTGTGCCGTCCTCGCCGAACGGGCCATGCAGCGCGTTGAAAGCAACGTCTGGCCGCAACTCGGACAGGACCGACGCCACATCGCGGCCGACGTCGACGCGGCTGACACGGTAGCCGGCAGCCTCCAGCGCCTCGGCGCAGGCCTTGCCGGAAGACAGGCTGACAGGCCGCTCGGAGGAAAACCCTCCCATCAACACTGCCACATGCTTGTCTCTCATCAAAACGCTCCTGCGAAAAAGGGCTTCAGGTTAGGATCCAGCGCTTGCGCCAAACTTGTTTCTTGCGAATCTCAGGTCTGGTTTTGCGCACCTCTTATGGTGCAGCAAAATGGTTAACAAATCGTTTACCTTGATTAATCGGATACCCTAAGCCACTGAAAAGGCAGCCAAAGCCCATGACGCTAATGGTTAACGGGAAGACCTCCGGCCGAGTGGCGAAAGGGCGCGGGCGAGGCTCGTAAGGCGGCCAGAGAGCGGCATTTGACGCCATCTGGGACCTCAATCTCTTCTGCAATATTGCGTATTATCAGTTTGAAATGTCAGAAAATTGCGGTAAGGCGCGTGATGCTCTGTAAAGGGCTCCCTAAACAATGAATTGGAATCAGTATGACACACGCGATGCCCACCGGGTCGCCGTCTGCTGAGCCGTTAGCGCCTGTTGCAACGAATTCTCCTGCACGAGTCCTGACGGCCAGCCTGGTCGGCACGACGATCGAATTCTTCGATTTCTATGTCTATGCCACTGCCGCAGTCCTGGTCTTCCCGACCCTGTTCTTTCCGAACAGCGATCCGACTACGGCGCTGCTCGCCTCCTTTGCGACGTTCTCGATCGCCTTCTTCGCCCGTCCGCTGGGTGCGGTGGTATTCGGGCATTTCGGCGACCGCATCGGCCGCAAGAAGACGCTGGTCGCGGCCCTCCTCACCATGGGCATCTCGACCGTGGCGATCGGGCTCCTCCCCTCCTACAATTCGATCGGCGTGCTCGCGCCGCTGATGCTGGCGCTTTGCCGCTTCGGCCAGGGATTCGGCCTGGGGGGCGAGTGGGGCGGCGCCGTGCTTCTGGCAACGGAGAATGCACCGCCCGACAAGCGCAGCTGGTACGGCATGTTCCCGCAGCTCGGGGCGCCCGTCGGCCTCTTCCTGTCTTCGGGAATCTTCTGGATCCTGCTGCACTTCATCAGCCAGGAAGCGCTTCTGAGCTGGGGCTGGCGCGTTCCATTCCTCGCCTCGATCATCCTCATCGTGGTTGGTCTTTGGGTTCGCCTCTCGATTACCGAGACACCCGCCTTCCAGAAGGCGATCGACAGCCATGAGCGGGTCGCAGTTCCGGTCGCAACACTGTTCAGCAACCACAAGCGCAGCCTGTTTCTCGGCACGTTCGTGGCGCTCGCAACCTTCGTGCTGTTCTATATCGGCTCCGCCTATCTGCTCTCCTACAACATCAAGGTGCTGAAAATGCCGTTCCTTGATGCTTTGGAGGTGCAGATCCTGGGCTCGGTCGTCTTCGGGATTTTCATCCCCGTGATTGGCAAGCTGGCAGAGCGCTACGGCCGCCGTGAAATGCTCATTCTGACCACCGTCCTGATCGGCCTTTTCTCCTTCATCCTGCCAGCGTTGATGACCAGCGGCGAAGGCTCGATCTTCCTCTTCTCCGCTCTGGCCATGATGCTGATGGGCATGACCTACGGCCTGATCGGAACGGCGCTCGCTGCGCCCTTTCCAACCGCGGTCCGCTATACCGGCGCATCGATCACCTTCAACCTGGCCGGCATCTTCGGTGCGTCGCTCGCGCCCTATATCGCCACCTGGCTGCAGGCCAATTACGGCATGACCTATGTCGGCTTCTATCTCGGCCTCTCGGCCGTGATCACGCTTCTCTGCATCCTCGCCTCTCGCAAGGACGAAGTCTGAGCCAGAACGGAATCAAGAAAATAGAAAAGCCTGCGAAACCACTAGTTTCGCAGGCTTTTCTTTTAATCGCTATGCGTCATTCGCCAGGGCGGCGGGGTTGCTTGCGGCGGTCTTTCCACGTCTCATATGACATCCATGCGAGAACGACTGCCGAAATCGAAAGTGGCAGGATATAGAGATAAAAGGCAGCAGCAACGTTCATGGCTTCAACCTTCCCAACATAAACCGTGCACCCCAATGTAGCGTCGCAGCCGCAAAAATCCAAACGATCGTTGAGACTGCCAGAGCGATGGAGTGTCCGGTATATATGCCATTATCGGATAGGGAAGCTGCCGGTGCAATGAATCCCGCTGCAATAGAGGCCGTGGAGAGCCGATCCAGCGCATTGGCAGCGAGTTTCGAGTTCGTTACGAACGAGTGCGAGCCGCCGCTCCTCGGCGTCCACGTCGAACGGATCGCTCACTCTTAGCCCTCCGTCGTTGCTCCCTGGAAGGGACGCACCTCGCGACCGGGCATAAAAATACCGAGGCGCTTGATCTCCCATTCAAGCTTGATACCTACGTGTTCAAATACCCGCTGGCGCACCGTCTCGCCGAGGTATTCGAGGTCGTAGCCGGTCGCGTGACCGATATTGATCATGAAATTGCAGTGCAGCGACGACATTTGCGCGCCGCCATTCATCAGTCCGCGGCAGCCCGCCTCGTCGATCAGCTTCCAGGCCGAATGACCCTCGGGATTCTTGAACGTCGAGCCGCCGGTCTTTTCCTTCACCGGCTGTACCGTTTCGCGGTGGAGGCGCACCGCATCCATGTCGGCGCGAATCTTGCTGCGTTCCTCCGGGTAGCCCTCGAATACGGCATGGGTGAAGATCAGGTCCTTGGATGCGCCGGAATGGCGGTAGCTGTAACCCATCTCGGACTTGGGAATGACGTGCCGGTTTCCCTGGCGGTCGACCGCATGCACTTCCACGAGGCGGTCGGCGGTCTCGGTGCCGTTGGCACCGGCATTCATCCGCAGCGCTCCACCGATCGACCCCGGTATCCCGTAGTAGAAAGCGAAGCCGCCGATTTCATTGTCCATCGCCATGGCGGCGATATGCTTGTCGGGGCAGATCGCTCCGGCCCGGATACGGTTGTCGCCAACGAGGTCCACCCCACCGAAGCCCTTGGCGGAAAGCCGCAGCACGACGCCCGGAATGCCGCCGTCACGCACGAGGAGGTTGGACCCGACACCGACCACCGTAAGCGGCACTTCGGCGGGCAGCAGTTTCAGGAAGGCGACGAGGTCGTCGACATCATGCGGCTGGAACATCAGCTCGGCCAGTCCGCCCGCCTGGAACCAGGTGACCCGATCCATCGGCGCGTCCGGAGTGAGCCTGCCGCGCAGATCCTTGGCGCCGTCCCCTAACGACGCAAGCAGCTTTTCCCCGTTCACCTGTTTCATTCTCACTGTCCCGAAATACTCTCAAGCTCACCGGGCAAGGTCGCTGCCCATTGGGTGATATTCCCCGCTCCCAGAAGAACCACGAAATCCCCCGGTTTCGCAATGCCTGCAACGATCGGAGCGATCTCCGACGGCGAGGAAATATAGCGGGCGTCGCGGTGCCCGCCCGCACGGATGCGCGCGACCAGCGTTTCCGAATTGATGCCGTCGATCGGCTCCTCGCCGGCCGCATAGACGGGCGCAAGCAGAATGCTGTCGGCGTCGTTGAAGCAGGTGGCGAAATCTTCGAACAGGCTCGAGAGGCGGCTGAACCGGTGCGGCTGGTGAATGGCGATGATCCGCCCCTGGCACGATTCGCGCGCGGCCCGAAGCACTGCCGTGATCTCGACGGGATGATGCCCGTAATCGTCGAACACCGACACCCCGTTCCAGGTCCCGGTCAGCGTGAAGCGCCGCTTGACGCCGCCGAACGCGGCAAGGCCGCGGCGGATGTTGTCCTCGGAAATGCCGAGCCGGTTGGCAACCGCGATCGCCGCCGTCGCATTGGAAATATTGTGCCGCCCGGGCATGGGCAGCGTCAGGTCCTTGAAGGTAAACACCCGGCCGGTGCGGCGGCGGCGGATCTCCACGTCGAAGATCGACTTCGTGCCTTCCATGCGGATGTTGGAAAAGCGGGCATCGGCCTGGGGGTTGGCGCCGTAGGTAACGATCTTGCGGTCTTCGATCCGCCCAACCAGCGCCTGCACCTCCGGATGGTCGAGGCACAGTACTCCGAAGCCGTAGAACGGCACGTTTTCGACGAACTGGCGAAAGGCTGCCCGCACCGCTTCGAAATTGCCGTAATGGTCGAGATGCTCGGGATCGATATTGGTGACGACCGCCACATCCGCCGGAAGTTTCAGGAAGGTGCCGTCCGATTCGTCGGCCTCCACCACCATCCACTCGCCCTCGCCCATGCGCGCATTGGTGCCGTAGGCGTTGATGATGCCGCCGTTGATGACGGTCGGGTCGAGCCCGCCAGCATCGAGCAGCGCCGCCACCATGGAGGTGGTCGTGGTCTTGCCGTGGGTTCCACCGATCGCGATCGCATTGCGGAAGCGCATCAGTTCGGCCAGCATTTCGGCCCGGCGCACGATCGGCAGCGACTTCTCGCGCGCCGCCATCAGCTCCGGATTGTTCTTCTTGATCGCGGTCGACACCACGACGACCTCCGCATCGCCGAGGTTCTCGGCCGTCTGGCCGACGAAGACCGGAATGCCCTTGTCGCGCAGCCTCTGAACGTTGGCGCTGTCTGACTGGTCCGATCCCTGGACCTTGTGGCCGAGATTGTGCAGCACTTCGGCAATGCCGCTCATGCCGATGCCGCCAATGCCAATGAAATGAACGAGGCCGATGGCCTTCGGCATCTTCATGCCTGAACTCCCTTGTCTTTCGACGTCTTGTACTGTGCGATCGGTCGCCGTTCTGCAACGGCCACCACGAGACCCCCAAGTGCGGCGGCAGCATCCGGATGCCCTGCCTTCTTGGCGGCTGACGCCATCCTCTCCATCCGCTCGGGCTCCCGCATGGCCGAGGCGATCATCGTCGACAGACGGTCGGGCGAAAGCTCCGACTGCGGAACCACCTCGGCGCCGCCGGTTGCGACCAGCGCCGCGGCATTCGCCGCCTGGTCGTGATCGAGTGCATAGGGGTAGGGCACCAGGATGGATGGCCGGCCGATCACGGCGATCTCGGAGACCGTCGAGGCGCCCGAACGGCAGATCACCAGATGCGCCATCGCCAGCCGCTCAGCCATGTCTGCAAAGAACGGCGACACGTCGACCGGCGACTTCAGCTTGGCAAAGCACGAATTGACGCGGCCCTGGTCCTCGGGACGTGCCTGCTGGGTGACCACCAGCCGCTCGCGGTCGGACTGGTCGAGAAGGCTGAGCGCGGTCGGCACGGCAGACGAGAAGAACTGGGCGCCCTGGCTGCCACCGAAGACAACCAGCCGGAACGGATCGCTCCCGCGCGACGCGAGATAGGGCACCTGGGCTGCCGCCAGCACGGCGGGTCGAACCGGATTGCCGGTGGTCACGGTCTTTGCCGCAAACTCTCCCTGGCCTTCGGGCAGAAATCCGCCGGCGATCGCCTGGACGCGCTTGGCGAGCGCCTTGTTGGCGCGCCCCATGACGGCATTTTGTTCGTGAATCATCGACGGCACGCCCATGCCGGTCGCGGCCATCAACGGCGGGACAGTCGGGTAGCCGCCAAACCCGACCACGGCAATCGGCTTGATCCGGCCGATCAGTCGCCGCGCCGCCCTGAGGCCGGTCCACAGCTTCCAGCCGGTCCGCACCAGCGCGATCGGGTTCTTGGACGAAAGCGTCGCGGACGGCACAACATGGATCTCGTCTGCGGGAAACTTTCCGGCGAAGCGCTCGGCGCGGCTGTCGGTGACCAGGTGCACCGAATAGCCGCGGCGCTTCAGCTCGTGTGCCAGCGCCTCGGCCGGAAACAAATGGCCGCCGGTCCCGCCGGCGGCTAACAGGATAAGGCCTTTGGTCATGCTTTTACTCCGCCGGAACGCCCGAGGCTACGCGGAACAGGCTGCGCTCCTGTGCCCGCTTTTCCGGTCTGTGACGGGTCAGGGCCAGAATAAACCCGGCTGTGACGCAAATAGCAATCTGCGACGAACCGCCATAGGAGATCAGCGGCAGCGTCATGCCCTTGGCCGGCATCAGTTCGAGGTTGACGCCGATGTTGATCAGCGACTGCATGCCAATCTGCAGCACCAGTCCGGCGACGGCAAAACGGGTGAAGTCGTTGCGCTCCTTGAAGGCGTGGTTCAAGCCGCGCAGTACGATGAAGGCGAAAATCAGCACCAGCGCCATGCAGAAGATCACGCCGAACTCTTCCGCCGCCACGGAGAACACGAAGTCGGTGTGGCTGTCGGGAAGGATGCGCTTGACAATGCCTTCGCCCGGGCCCTGTCCGAACCATCCGCCGCGCACGATCGCCTCATGGGCGGTTTCCACCTGGAAGCGGTCGCCCTCCCCGGTCAGGAACTTGTCGAAGCGCGCCGTCACGTGCGGCAGCATGTAATAGGCAGCCAGAAGACCGCCGGCGCCCGCGCCGCCGAGAACGAGGATCCACAGCCAGGGCATGCCGGCCATGAAGAACATGCCGCCCCAGACGACGCTGGTGAGGATCGTCTGCCCCAGGTCCGGCTGCGCCACGAGAAGCGCGGCGACGATCCCGAACAGGATGATCGCAAACAGGTTGCCCGGAATTTCCGGCTGCCGGGCGTGCTCGGCAAACAGCCAGGCGCAAACCACGACAAAGGCCGGCTTCATGAACTCGGAGGGCTGGATGGAGAGCGCCCCGACGCCGATCCAGCGGCGGGCACCCTTCACTTCGACGCCGAAGAACAGCGCCAGCACCATCAGCGACAGGGCGACGACAAGCAGGATGATCGCGGTGCGCCGCACTTGCCGCGGGCTGAGGAAGGATAGCCCGACCATGACGACGATCGACGGAATCATGAACATCGCGTGCCGTTCGACGAAGTGGAACTCCGGCAGGCCGATACGCTGCGCCACAGCCGGCGAAGCGGCAAAGGACAGCATGAACCCGATGCCCATCAACAGGATGAAGGCCGCCAGGAAGAAGCGGTCGATCGTCCAGAACCAGTCTGCGAGCGGGCCACGGTCAGCGCGACTTACCATTCTCAGTTTCCTTTTCCGGTCTCGACCAACATAGTGATGCCGTCCAATGCAGCCACAAGGCTCACGAAGGCATCGCCGCGAACCTCGAAATTCTTGAATTGATCGAAACTCGCACAGGCCGGCGACAGCATCACCGCAGACGGGTGCGGGTCGGCTTTCGCATCGGCGGCGGCGTGGGCGAGCGCCATTTCCAGCGTGCCCGAGATCTCGTAAGCCGTCGCCTCTCCCAGCGTCACGGCAAATGCAGGCGCCGCTTCCCCGATCAAATAGGCTTTCACGATACGCGGGAAGAGTGGAGCGAGGCTTGCGATGCCGCCTTCCTTCGGAAGTCCGCCGGCGATCCAGTAGATCCGCTCGTAGCTCGACAGTGCCGGCGCCGCAGCCTCTGCGTTGGTCGCCTTCGAATCGTTGACGAACACAACCTGCTCGCGTTGTCCGACGGGCTGCATGCGGTGCTTGAGCCCGGGAAACGAGCGAAGCCCCTGGCGGATCTCGTCGGCCGGCACGCCGACCGCAAGACACGCGGCAATGGCCGCGGCCGCGTTCTGGGCGTTATGGCTTCCCTTCAGCGTCTGGATACCGTCGAGATCGGAAAACAGCGTGGTCTTGCCGTCCACCGCCTCGAAAATCCTGCTGCCGTCGGCATAGATTCCTTCGACGACGGGTGCCTGCTTGGAGATGCGCTTGATGACGACGCCGGTGCGCTCCACCCGGTCGGCGATCAGCGCGCTGTAGCTGTCGTCGATACCGACCACGGCAGTCCGGCTTCCCGCCACCAGCCGTTCCTTCACATCCGCATAATGCTGCATGGTGCCATGCCGGTCGAGGTGATCGGGCGTCAGGTTGAGGAGGATACCGGCCGTCGGGTTGAGCGTCGGTGCCAGATCGATCTGGTAGGACGAGCATTCCACCACATAGAAGCGGCCATCCGCCGGCGGATCGAGCGTCAGGATCGCCGTGCCGATATTGCCGCCGAGTTGCGTGTCGCGGCCGCTCGATCGCAGGATATGGGCAATCAGCGCCGTCGTCGTCGATTTGCCGTTCGTACCGGTGATTGCGATGAACGGGCAGTCGGGCGCATACGCACGGCGCTCGCGGACGAAAAGCTCCACGTCGCCGATGATCTCGACGCCGGCAGCGCGCGCCAGGTCGACGCTCCAGTGTGGCTTGGGATGGGTCAGCGGCACGCCGGGCGAAAGCACGAGCGCCGCCATCTGCGACCAGGCGAGCGAACGCAGGTCGGCTGTATTGATGCCGGCCGCCTGCGCCTTGGCGATGCTGTCGGGATTGTCGTCCCAGGCAAACACCTGTGCACCGCCGGCCACCAGCGCCTGCGCCGTTGCGAGCCCCGAACCGCCAAGCCCGAAGAGTGCGACCTGCCGATCCTTAAAGGTGGTGACGGGGATCATCGTGGCCTACCGCAGCTTCAGCGTCGACAGGCCAAGCATGGCAAGACCGACGGCGATGATCCAGAAGCGGATGACGACCTGGCTCTCGGTCCATCCGAGTTTTTCGAAATGGTGGTGGATGGGCGCCATCAGGAAGACGCGCCGGCCCGTCATCTTGAAGAAGGCCACCTGGATGATGACCGAAAGCGTCTCCATCACGAACAGCCCGCCGATGATCGCCATGACGATCTCGTGCTTGGTGGCAACTGCTACCGACCCGATCAAGCCACCGAGCGCGAGTGACCCGGTGTCGCCCATGAAGATCGCCGCCGGCGGCGCATTGAACCACAGAAAGCCGAGACCAGCCCCGATCACGGCGCCCATGATCACGGCAAGTTCGCCCGTTCCCGGCACGAAGTTGATCTGCAGATAGTTCGCGAACACCGCATTGCCGGCGAGATAGGCGATGATGCCAAACGAGGCGGCGGCAATCATCACCGGCACGATGGCAAGGCCGTCAAGACCGTCGGTCAGGTTCACCGCATTGCCCGCACCGACGATCACGAAGCCGCCGAAGAGGATGAAGAAGTAGCCAAGGTTGACGAGGAAATCCTTGACGAAGGGAAAGGCGATGGACGTCGCCAGCGTCGGATTGGTATGCTGCTCGGTGACCATGGCCAGCCGCATCATGAAGAATACGGCAATGCCGGCAATCAGGAACTCGATGCCGAGCCGGGCCTTGCCGGAAAATCCCTTGTCGGTCTGCTTCGTCACCTTCAGGTAGTCGTCGTAGAAGCCGATGGCGCCGAAGCCGAGCGTCACGAGCAGCGTTGCCACCACGTAGATGTTAGACAGGTCTGCCCAGAGCAGCGATCCCCCGACGATGCCCGCCAGGATCATCAGGCCGCCCATGGTCGGCGTGCCGGCCTTCTTAAAATGGGTCTGCGGCCCGTCAGCACGGATCGGCTGCCCCTTGCCCTGCCTCACCCGCAGCGAAGCAATGATCTTCGGTCCGAACAGGAAGACGATGAGGGCCGAGGTAAAGAGCGAAGCGCCGGTCCGGAAGGTGATGTAGCGGAACAGGTTGAAAAATTGGATCCTGTCCGACAGTTCGACAAGCCAGATCAGCATGAAAGCCCTTTCTCAAGCCGTATTGGATTCACGATTGGTGGTCCGTGTCGGCAAACGGCGGATAGTTGTCAATAAGCGCGGCGACGATCTTGCCGAAGCCAAGCCCGAGCGAGGACTTCACCATCAGCACGTCGCCGGGAATGACGGAGTTGACCACGTGGTCGAGCAGCTCCGCCGTCGTGTCGAAATAGGCAACCTCGACGCTGTCCGGCAGCGCGTCGCGCAGCGCCGTCATCTCGGCACCGGCAAGCCAGACATGCTCGATACCGGCGGCCAGCAGTGGGCCGGCAAGGTCCTCATGAACCTGCTGCGAAAACTCGCCCATCTCCAGCATGTCGCCCAGGACGGCAATGCGCCGTCCCGTCAGTTCAGGCGTGGCGGCAGCAAGCAGGCCGATCGCGGCGCGCATCGAGGCCGGATTGGCGTTGTAGCTCTCGTCGATCAGCGTCAGATGACCTTCGCCTATCCCCAGGCGGTGGCGCTCGCCCCTCCCCTTGACCGCCTTGACGCCGGCAAGTGCTGCTCCGGCCGGCCCCATGTCGGCACCGATAAGGAGCGCTGCGCCGAGCACCGCCATTGCGTTTTCCGCGACATGACGCCCCGGCGCACCGATATGCACTTCGGTCGTCTCGCCGTTCAGCACCGCCCAGATGATCGAGCCCTCGGGCCCGCCCTCGAAATCCGCCAGGCGGAAGTCCGCCTTGGCATGCTGTCCGAAGCTGCAGATATGCGAAACGCCAACCGCCTGTGCTTGCGCTGCCAGAAGGTCGAAATAGGCATTGTCACGATTGAGGATCGCCGCGCCGCCCGGCTCGATGCCCTCGAAGATCTCCGCCTTGGCCGCGGCGATCTCCTCGAGATCCTTGAAATGGCCCAGATGAGCCGCCGCGATCGTGGTGATGATCGCCACATGCGGCCGCACCATCTTCACCAGCGGCCGGATCTCCCCGGCATGATTCATGCCGACCTCGAACACGCCGAACGCGGTGTCGGCGGGCATGCGCGCCAGCGTCAGCGGCACGCCCCAGTGATTGTTGAACGATGCGACGGCGGCATGCACCTTGCCCGACGGCGCCAGCGCCTGCCGTAGCATTTCCTTGGTAGTCGTCTTGCCGACCGAGCCGGTCACCGCGACGATCCGGGCGCCGCTGCGCTCGCGCGACGCGACCGCCAGCTTGCCAAGAGCGACAAGCACGTCTTCCACGACGATCATCGGAATGGTCAGGCGGCCGAGCGCCGGCAGCTTCGATTCGCTGACCACGATCAGCGAAGCACCGCCGGCAATCGCAAGGCTCGCATAGTCGTGTCCATCGACCCGGTCGCCCTTGATGGCGAAGAAGGCTTCGCCCGGCCCCACCGACCGGCTGTCGATGGAGATGCCGGTAATGCCTTCAGGCAGCGTGCCAATCGGCCGCCCGCCCATCGCTGCGATCATTGCCTCCGAGGTCCAGAGCCAGCTCATGACGTCAACTCCTCAAGCGCCTTGCGGACTTCCACGTGATCGGAAAACGGCAGGACCGTCGTGCCGATCGTCTGGCCTTCCTCGTGGCCCTTGCCGGCGACGATCAGCGTATCGCCCGTCTGCAGCATGCCGACGGCTTCGCGGATGGCCTTGGCGCGGTCGGCGATCTCGATGGCGCCCGGCGCGGCGGCGAGAATTTCGGACCGGATCACCTCGGCAACCTCGGACCGCGGATTGTCGTCGGTGACGATCACCACGTCCGCCAGCCGTGTGGCAATCTCGCCCATGATCGGCCGTTTGCCCTTGTCGCGATCTCCGCCGCATCCAAAGACGACGATCACGCGGCCGGTCGTGAACGGGCGGACGGAATTGAGGACGTTGTCGAGGGCGTCCGGCTTGTGCGCGTAGTCCACATAGGCGAGCGCGCCGTCCCGGGTCTGGCCCACCAGTTCGAGCCGGCCCGCAGCGCCGATGAGCTTTTCCAAGCCCGCCATGGCCACCCGTGCGGAGACACCTGTCGACATGGCCAATCCAGCCGCGACCAGTGCATTGGCGACCTGGAAATCGCCCGCAAGCGGAATGTCGACCTCGAAAATGTCCCGACCGACATGGATCTCGGCGGTCTGCTTGTGGCGGAAATGCTCGACCCGCTTAAGGCTGAGATAGCTGCCCTTGCGCCCGACCGTCCGTACGTCGAGCCCGGCTGCCGACGCAACCCGGATAGCCTCCTGCGACCACTCGTCGTCGGCAAAAATCACCACCGGTCCGCCCTTTGGCATCAGCGTGTCGAACAGGCGCATCTTGGCGGCCATGTAGCTCTCGACCGTCGGATGGTAATCCATGTGGTCGCGACCGAGATTGGTAAAGCCTGCGGCGGACAGGCGCACGCCGTCGAGACGGCTCTGGTCGAGACCGTGGCTGGAGGCCTCCATCGCCGCATGCGTCACGCCTTCCTCCGCCAGGTCGCACAGCAGCTCCTGCAGTTCCACCGGATCGGGCGTCGTCAGCGAACCGTAATCGTTGCGGGTCGGCGATATCACGCCGGTCGTGCCGATCTGCGCTGCGGCAAGGCCGGCATGCGCCCAGATCTGGCGGGTAAACGAGGCAACCGAGGTCTTGCCGGCCGTACCCGTCACGGCAACCATGACCTCGGGCTGACGGCCGAAGAACCGCGCGGCGGCCAGCGCCAGCATCCGCCGGGGATCGGGAACGGCCAGAACGGGAATGCCCGCATCGACGGCATGCGCCGCGACAGCGGCAACGGCGCCGCGCGCCGCAGCGTCGCCGACGAAAGCCGAGCCATCTGCTTTCGAACCGGCCACTGCGACGAACAGCATGCCCGGCTTGATCCTGCGACTGTCGGAGGTGATGCCGGTCACGTCGATCTCGCCCGCCGGCCCGACCATAAGGTCTGCCAGCTCCGGAAAATCATGCCCGGCCAGATCACGCAACTTCATCGGATGCCTTTCCATTTCCTGCTGGACGTCGAATCGCCCAGCGTTTTCGCGGCTCAATAAGACACGAGCAGGGCAGACCCGTCATTGCCGAATTTCGGCTTTACACCAAGAATGGGGGCAGACCGGCTGATGATCTCCTTGACCATCGGCGCTGCCGACATGGCGGCAAGCGCCGCGCCATTGCCCTTGTCCGTCTTCGGCTCGTCGCTGAAGCTCAGCACCACATACTGCGGATTGTCCATCGGGAAGGCGGCAAGAAACGCGTTGAAGTTCTTGTCGTGCACGTAGCGGCCATGCACGACCTTGTCGGCCGTGCCGGTCTTGCCGCCGACGTCGAAACCGGCGACGCGCGCATTGCGGCCCGACCCATTGATGCCGTTCCAGTCGAACAGGAAGCGCATGTCCTTGCTGGTGGTGGGTTTCAGAACCTGCGTTGCAATCGCGTCGGCCTCGTCGCGGGTCCGTGGCAGGAAGGTCGGCGGGATGTATTTGCCGCCATTGACCAGCGCGGTGCCGGCAACCGCCGTCTGCAACGGCGTCGTGGATACGCCGTGGCCGAACGAGATGGTCACCGAATTGATCTTCTTCCACTCGCGCGGCTGGCTCGGCATCGCGACTTCCGGCAGCTCCGTCTTCATGCGGCTGAGCAGGCCGAGCTTGGTCAGGAATTCCTTGTGGTTGTCGATGCCCACCATGTCGGCGATCTTCGCGGTGCCGATGTTGGACGAATACTGGAAGATTTCCGGAACGCTCAGAACGCGGCCCTTGCCGTGGAAGTCCTTGATGGTGAAGCCGCCGATGCGGATCGGGAAGCGCGCGTCGAACGTGCTCTGCAGGCCCATCTTGCCCGAATCGAGGCCCATGGCGATGGTGAAGGACTTGAAGGTTGAGCCCATTTCGAACGTGCCGTTCGACATCCGGTTGAGCCAGCCTTCCTCGCCGCCGGCAGCCGGATCGTTCGGATCGAAGTCCGGGGCCGAGGCCATGCCGAGGATTTCGCCGGTGTGTACGTCGATGACCACGGCACCGCCGGCAATCGAATTGTACTTCTTCAGCGAATCGACGACCACCTCGTGAACGATCGCCTGCACTCTGAGATCGATGGAGAGTTTCACCGGCTCGAGCGGCTGGTCGGAGGTCATGCCGACGGAGGCAAGATCGGCGAGCCCCTGGGTGTCGATGTAGCGTTCCATGCCGGCGACGCCGCGATTGTCGATATTGACGTAGCCGACGATGTGCGACGCGGTCGACCCGCCGGGGTAGAAGCGACGCTTCTCCGGCCGGAAGCCGATTCCCGGTATGCCCAGCGCCAGGATCTGGCCCTGCTGCTTGGGCGTCAGCTGCCGGCGCAGCCACTGGAAGTGGGACGCCGACTTGAGCTTTGCATAGGTGGATTTCGCATCGAGATCGGGCAGCACGGTCGAGAGCTTTTCGATCACCTCGTCCGTATCGACGATCTTGTGGGGTTCGGCAAACAGCGACACCGTGCGGATGTCGGTCGCCAGCACCTCGCCGTTGCGATCGACGATATCGGGCCGCGAGGCGAGCGACCGGTCGGCCGGCAGGATGCTCGACGTCGTTTCCGGCTGTGCCATGCCGTACTGCGTCAGCCGTCCGCCGATCACGCAGTAGAACACGGCAAAGCCGGCGATCAGCAGACCGACGCGGTTCTTCGCCTGCGCGGCCTTGCGCTTGCGGCTTCCCTCGAAGCGGGCCGACTGGTCGGCGCTATGTCCTCTTCCGCCGGCGGAAAAATGCGCCTTGCTCTTCAGGACCATGACTCGCGAAAGAAAGGACATCAGCGTTTCACCGAACCGGTTGCAGTGGGATCGAAGGACGAGCGACGGGCCGACGGGACCGGCGGTTTGGCCGGAGCCTTTGCCTTGGCGGCCGCAACGCCCTTGAGTGCCGCGGCAACTTCACTGTCCTTGCCGGCGATGATGTCTTCGATCGTCGTTTCGGGCTGCGGCAGCTGCGATCTGAGCATGGGCAGCTCCTTGGGCATGGCGAGCTGGGTCGTCTCGGTGGAAGCGAGGCTCAGCTCGGAATTATAGACATTGATCAGCCGGTGCAGCCGGTTGGGCTGTGTCAGCAGCGCCCAGTCGGCCTTCAGCAGATCGATCGTATCCTTCTCGAGTCGGATCTCGGTTTCGAGCCGGCGCACCTCCGACAGCTTCTGGTCCGCCCGGTGCTTGATCGAATAGGTGACCACGGCTGTCGCGGTCATGATTCCAATCAGAACGAGATCGAAGCTCCTGAGCATTCTTAAGCTCCCATCGTTGCAAGGCTGGCGAGATCGGGCAGATCGAAGATCGACATGTCCACGGTGCGGGCTGCACTGTGCGTGCGCAACCCTGCGCGCAGCTTGGCAGACCGCGCACGGGGGTTAATTTCTGCTTCCGCGTCAGTGGCATGCACGACCGACTTACCGACAGTCTCGAACGTTGCCGGCTTGGCTTCGACCATCGGCAGGTGGCGCGAACCCGAGACCTTGCCCGAGCGATCGGCGAAGAACTGCTTGACGATTCGGTCTTCCAGCGAATGGAAGGTGACGACGACCAGCCTCCCGCCGGGCTTCAGCGCCCGCTCGGCTGCAAACAGCGCCTGCGCCAGCTCGCCGAGTTCGTCATTGACGAAGATGCGCAGAGCCTGGAAGACGCGCGTCGCCGGGTGGATCTTGTCCTTGGCCTTGCGCGGGCTGACCGTCTCGATGAGGTTTGCGAGTTCGCGCGTGGTGGTGAATGGCGCCGTCGCCCGACGCTTCTCGATCGCCCGGGCGATCCGGCCGGAATGCTTTTCTTCGCCAAGAAAGCCAAAGATTCGTGTGAGATCGCCGACCTTGGCGCGGTTAACCACGTCGGCCGCAGACACACCGGCGCGCGACATGCGCATGTCGAGCGGTCCGTTGCGCTGGAAGGAGAAACCGCGTTCGGCTTCGTCGATCTGCATGGAGGACACGCCGATATCGAGCACCACGCCGTCGAGACCGTCCTTTGGCGCATGTTCCGCAAGATCGGAGAACTGGGAGGAAATGAGTGTGAGCCGGCCGGCATAGCGCTCGACCAGGACCCGACCCGAAGCGATCACCGTCGGGTCGCGGTCAAGGCCGATGACCTGTGCGCCTGCATCGAGGATGGCGGAGCTGTATCCGCCCGCACCGAAGGTTCCGTCGAGAATGAGCTTGCCTTCTGCCGGATCGAGCGCATCGAGAACTTCCGCCAGGAGAACCGGGATGTGGCGAACCGGTCCGCCTTCGGGCTCGGTTACGTCCTCGCCTGGATTCGCCATCATCCCGCTCCCCTGTGCTAGGCGGGACGCGAACTCATGCGCCCCTGTCTTGCAGCCGCCTGCGCCTCGGAAAAGGCCTGCGGTTGCCAAAGCTGAAAATGATCCGAACGCCCCACGAATGTGACTTCCGAGCTGATTCCCGTAAAGTCCCGGATGAAATCCGTGACCATCAGCCGGCCTTCGGCGTCGAGCCTCATGAAGACGCCGCCACCGTGAACCAGCAGCGACATCCGGTTTGCCTCCGGAGAAAACGGATCGACGGAGGCAATCTGCCTTTCGTACCGATCCAAGAGATCCGGCCCTCCGACGCTGATCGCCGGAAAGATGAAGTCCTGGAGACAGTAGAGCTCCTGGACCCCGCGCTCCGAAAGCGCCGAACGAAATCCCGCCGGAACGGACACCCGCCCCTTCGCATCGACCCTGTTCGTCGCATTCGACAGGAAGCGGCTCATCACGCCAAACACCCGCTCCATTGCAAATCCAGGCAGGATCATTCCCGCCCGACAGCACCGAACCAGACATGGCTTCGCCGCCCGGATGGACGCAAATCCTCCCGGCGGAAACACCGAAACTCTGGGATTCTTGGGCGATCATTCGCCCTTGTGCAGTGCGATTTTGGGATACCATGGGACCATATGGGCGTCAATGGGAACGACCTCGCTAGCCGTTCCAGATATGCATTTATTTATAAGCTGTTAAGTTTAACAAAGGGTTATCGCGACATGCGCAGAAACCCGCAGTTTGATCCCCTACAACCTGCCCAGAAGGTCCCCTTAAGGCCGTGCAAGTGCAGCAAAATTCGCGACCGCTTATATAGCTGGGACAGGGTCGCGAACGACTCCCTCACACGTCAGGATTGACGTGCTGCAGGAGCGTTTGCGTAAAAAAAGAAGTCGCCAGTCGGCCTGTAAGCCGGGTTCTGTATGGCCCCGATGCGAGCACCGGAACGTGGCAGCCATTCATCTGGGACGATGTTCGCACATCGCCTCGCGCAACCTACCCGGATGACTGGCCCGGAAACAGGCCTGAGCACCGCTTGCGCGGGAGCTCGCGTCATCCCTATTCGGTCTTGCTCCCGGTGGGGTTTACCGTGCCGTCGCTGTTGCCAGAGACGCGGTGGGCTCTTACCCCACCCTTTCACCCTTACCCCGCATGGCGACCGCTTCAAGGAAGCGGCCGCAATCAGGGCGGTCTGCTTTCTGTGGCACTTTCCCTAGGGTCGCCCCCGCCGGACGTTATCCGGCACCGTGTTTCCGTGGAGCCCGGACTTTCCTCACCCCACCGCCTTTCGGCATTGGTGGAGCGCGGCTGCCCGGCCGACTGGCACGCGCTCCATAGCGGAGAGCGCCCGAGGATGCCATAGGCTTGGCTCAAATATAGTCGACGCGGAAATCCGTTTGATCGGCGTACGCGCCGTCGACGATTCGGCCGTGGAAGACCAGTTCGGCGCCGAGGCGGCCGATTTCGTCGGAGCTTTTCGCAGCCGCCCCGCAACCGCCCGTCACCACCCCGACCCGCTGATGGACGGTTTTCGCCACGGCCGGATAGCCGGTTGGCGTAAACGAGGTGACGCAGGCCGCCATCGAAGCGCGCGAAAGATCGAGCGCCGGCATCAGCCGTTCCATCACCCGCGTCAGATGCGCCTTCGTTGTGTCGCGGCCGCCGCTGCGGAACCAGGCCCGCACATCTTCTTCTCGGTCGAGCGCGAGATCGTCGGGATCGCCGCCGATCTTCACGTAAAGCTTTCCGTCCGGGTAGCGCACCGGCGGCAGCAGATAGATGCCCGCCTCGCCTTCATCCCAGGACCAGATCAGCGACGGCATCGTCCCCATCCGCTGCGCTTCGGCCTCGTCGACCTCGAAGAAGGCAACGGTGCGGGCATAGACACTCAGGTCTATCCGGCCACCGAGAAGCTTCTCATTGATGGAAAAGCCGCCGGCGGCCACCAGCACCCGGTCCGCCCGGTAACACGCGCCCTCGACGGTCTCGATCGTCACACCGTCCGGATCGGGACGTACGGCCGACACTGTTTCGTTGATGATCCGCGCACCCTGGCACTCGGCCAGCACCGCCTGCGCCTCGACCAGTTTCCGCGGGTTGATGTGGCCTGCGTGCCGCTCTTCCCACACCCCCTCGCTCGCCTTGGGGAAAGCAAAATACGGGAAACGTGCACCGAGCGCGTCAGTGTTCAGCGTCTCAGGTCGGACGTCCAGCCTTGCCGCCGCGGCAAGCACGTCGCCCACGAAGGTCTGCCGGCCGTCCGACCGCTCAGGCCCGACGATCAGGCAGCCGACCTCGCTGTAGAAGTCGATGCCGCTCTGCGCGGCAATCTCGCCGTATCGGGCGATCGAGCGGTTGGCGAGCCGCGCCCAAACCGGGTCCCGGTCGATCGTCCGCGTGATCCGCGCCGCGTCATAATGACTGGAGAAAACACCCTCGTGGCTGGCAAAGTCCGCCGGTTCGCCGGGGCCGATCAGCGCCACGCCGTCGGTCCATTGGCTAAGATGGCGGGCGGCAGCCGCCCCCATCATGCCCCGGCCGATGATCATGTATTTGAACTGCGCCACCATCGCCTTCACCCCGTTCCTGATTTCAATCGCGTCATCTCCATCAGGGTTTTGCCGCTTGCGGCCTCAAAACACCAGAGACGACGACACCAGAAACGGCGTTCCATAAGGCTCGAAGGCGACCATGCTGACATCCGATACGACGGCCGGACGCTCCATGCTGGCGATCACGTCCTGGACGCGGTTGCAGTAACGCTTCGAGACCGGGTTCATACGCTTGGCGGCATGACCGGCATTGTATTTGAGGATCGTGCTGCAGATCTCGCCGCTGCCGCGCTCCTGCGCGCCCGCCAGATATTTCATGCCGAACCGGATATTGGTCTCCGGGTCGTAGAGACCATAGTCGGGGCCCTCATAGCCCATCAGCCGAGCCGTCGCCGGCTTGACCTGCATAAGCCCAATCTCGCCCGCGCTGCCCTTCACCGTCGGCTTGTAATTGCTCTCGATCTGGACCACGGCCTGGGCAAGCTCGAAGGGCACGGCATATTCCGCGGCATACTTCGAAATAAGCTTGGTGTAGCGGGCCTGCCGGACCGAACGGCGTTCTTCCGGCGTGGCGATCGATGAGGGCGTTTCGCGGGTCTCCCACTGCGGGGCGGTGGGACTGGCGGATACCGCAGTTTCCCCGCCGTCTTCGGCGCGCACGAGTTCGGTCCCCGCGGCGAGCATGGCAAAGCTCATCGCGGCAGCAACTGCCATAGTGTTCATGAATTAAGTCTGGCTCCGGACGTGCAGGCTCGCGAACATCGATACGCAGATGCTCCCGTGTCGCGTCGCCGGTAGACGGCGCGACTTTTGACGAACCTGGTCGTTTATCTGTGCAACCCCGTCCTACATAGGCGTTGCGGCAAGTGCGCCTTTAGAGCCATCCAATGAGGAGATGGTGTGGCACGCGGCCGGAACGTGGATTTGCGAGGGAACCGAACGGCGCCTCAAACGTTAAGACTGGTCGAACTTCGGTAAGGAGCCGAGCAGCCGGTGCAGTGTGTCGATGGTCGAGAAATCGGCAGCGCCGTCGACGAGCGCCGGGCGGAAGTGCCGTTGAAAGGCTTCGACGACCCCTTTAGTGCGGTCGCAGAATTCACCAGTGACATCAACGCCGTAGCCGTAAAGGGCCAGCATACCCTGGAGCGCTTCCACGGGCTGGCCTCGGTCGCCGAGCTGGAAAAACCGGCCGCCACTGATTTGCGTCGGCGCTACCCAGTGGCCGACACCGTCAAGGTACAACTTCTGCCAGGGAAAATTTTCGCCCGGATCGACCTTGCGGACAGGTGCCACATCCGAGTGCCCGAGCACCCGTTCGGGTACGATCGACCACCGTTCGCCGCAATCACGACACAATTGGACGACCGCATCGATCTGTTTTTCAGGAAAGGCTGGCAGTCCGCCTGGATGCCCCGCATTGGCGATCTCGATCCCGATTGAACAGGAATTGATGTCGTCTTCGCCAGCCCACAGGCTTTTGCCCGCATGCCAGGCGCGCTTTTCTTCCGGGACGAGCTGCAGCACGCGCCCGTCCTCGTGGACGAAATAGTGGCTGGAGACCTGGCTCTCGGCGGCGCACAGCCAGTCCAGAGCCTGGTCGGCCGTTCCCATCCCGGTGTAGTGCAAGAGGATCAGGTCCGGCCGGCGGCCATTGGCCCGCTCGCCGTGATTGGGGGAGGCCTTGACCGACGCGCCGGCATAGTCGGCGGCAAAGGCTGTCATGCGGCGCGGCGTTCTTTCTCGATCGCCGCATAGGCTGCGTTGAGAGCGGCCATGCGTTCATTGGCGGCGGCATGCAGTGTCGCCGGGACTCCGCGGGCAATCAGCCTGTCGGGGTGATGCTCCGAGACCAGCACGCGGTAATGCTTGCGAATGGTCGCAAAATCATCCTGGGGCGATACGCCCAGCACGAGATATGGGTCGGCCCCGTCCAGATGAACGTGCCGTGCCATGATTCGGCGAAAGTGCTGCTCGCTGATCAGGAAGATTTCGGCAATCCGTCCGAGGAAAACCAGTTCCTTCTCATGCACCAGGCCGTCGGCCTTGGCGATGTGGAAGAGACCGTCGATGACGTTTTCAAGCATCGGGCAGTTTTCGACGGCACCGGTGCTGCACAGGTTGGCCAGCTTGGACGCGTAGGCCTCGTATCCTGCCACGTCCTGACGTGCGAGATTGTAGAGACGGGCGACGTTACGCGCCTCTTCGTCCGGAAAATCGAAGATCTGCTGGAAGGCTCTCACCTCCGCCTGCGAGACAATACCGTCCGCCTTGGCCATCTTCGCCGAGAGCGCGATGATGGCGACCGAGAAGGAAACCTGCCGGCGGGTTTCGGGATCGCCCTCGAACATCGTCCGGATGGCTTCGACGACCCGACCGAGCGTGTTGCCGGCAGCGTCGCCGATGGCGCCGAGCAGGCGCTCCCAGAGTGAGGAAATCTGAAGGCAGGCGAAATCGAAGATCATGTCGCAAATGACCAGAAATCTCGGGTTTTTGCAAGGCAACAACGCGACTGCGAGAATTAAACTATGTTCATGTTTTTCGAACAATCCGCCCGCACTCCGGCAACGTAAGAATTTAACGCTTCCCATTACGCAAAGGGTCGGAGACCTTCTGGCACGCCCGGATACCAGTCCACCCCTGCCCACCCACGCTTCCTGGAATGTGTGATTCCTGTCTAATCGATTGAAGCTCTGCCTCGTTGGTGGTTGCGCGCGGAGCGTGCCCGGAGCGATCCCATTTTTCTTCAGATTGTCACTTTACAGCCGTCCCCGCCTGTCGCATCCATGGCCGCATTTGAACCGGACGCGATGATGCCCATCAAGGAGGATCGATGGCCAAACAGAAAGTAGCAATGCTGACTGCAGGAGGCCTTGCGCCCTGCCTGTCGTCGGCCGTCGGCGGCCTGATCGAGCGCTACAGCGACATCGCGCCGGACGCAGAGTTGATCGCCTACCGCTCCGGATATCAGGGCGTGCTGCTCGGCGACCGCATCGAGATCACCCCGCAGATGCGCGAAAAGGCTCACCTTCTTCACCGCTTCGGCGGCTCGCCGATCGGCAACAGCCGCGTCAAGCTCACCAATGCCGCCGACTGCGTCAAGCGGGGACTCGTCAAGGAAGGGGAAAACCCTCTGCGCGTCGCGGCCGAAAGACTGGCATCCGACGGCGTTACGATCCTCCATACCATCGGCGGTGACGACACCAACACCACCGCGGCCGATCTGGCGGCCTATCTAGGGGGCAATGGCTACGATCTCACGGTCGTCGGCCTGCCCAAGACCGTCGACAACGACGTGGTGCCGATCCGCCAGTCGCTCGGCGCCTGGACGGCAGCCGAAGTCGGTGCGCAGTTTTTCGACAACGTCTCCAACGAGCAGACCGCGGCACCCCGCTCGCTGGTCGTCCACGAGGTCATGGGGCGTCATTGCGGCTGGCTGACAGCGGCCACGGCGCGCGCCTATCTGCAGAAGACACGCGCCAACGAATACATGGACGGCATGTTGATGAATGCCGAGCTGAAGAGCATCGACGCCATCTACCTGCCCGAAACCGCCTTCGACCTCGACAAGGAAGCGGCCCGCCTGAAGCAGATCATGGACCGGCGCGGGTCGGTGACGCTGTTCGTATCGGAAGGTGCCTGCCTCGACGCGATTGTCGCCGAACGCGAGGCCGCCGGCGAGTCCGTCAAGCGGGATGCTTTCGGTCACGTCAAGCTCGACACCATCAATGTCGGCAACTGGTTCCAGAAGCAGTTCGCCTCGCTGCTCGGCGCCGACCGCTCAATGGTCCAGAAGTCCGGCTATTTCGCCCGCTCGGCCCCGGCCAACGGCGACGACCTGCGGCTGATCCAGAGCATGGTGGACCTTGCCGTGCAGAGTGCGCTCGACAAGGTTTCGGGTGTCACCGGTCACGACGAAGGCCAGAACGGCAAGCTGCGCACGATCGAATTCCCGCGAATTAAGGGTGGAAAACATTTCGATCTGACGGCAAGATGGTTCACCGACGTAATGGACGTCATCGGGCAGCCCTTCCG
Source organism: Hyphomicrobiales bacterium (assembly GCA_900469345.1). GTDB lineage: Bacteria > Pseudomonadota > Alphaproteobacteria > Rhizobiales > Rhizobiaceae > Neorhizobium. The sequence continues at coordinate 249,651 of UBWZ01000002.1, forward strand.
GCCAGCCTGATGCTTGGAATGGCGGGGGCCGAAGGGCGCCCGGGAGGACTGGAATGTCGACTTTTGGCTTGATCGCTTTCTCCGCGATGGCGATGCTCTTGATGGTCGTTCCAAGCCCGCTCTGCCGCTTCGCGGCAAGCTTCTCGCAGCAGCGCGGTCGTCGCGCCGCGCTGGTCACCATACCGGGGCTCGTCATCGGTTTCTGTCTGGCGACGGCGCTCGCGGCCGTGCCGCTGTTCGTGATTACCAGCGACTGGCCGCAGGTGACCGACCAGATCGCCGTCGCCGGCACGTGGATTTTCGGCATCTATGTCGTCTACGCCTGCCTGCAGCCCGGCCGCAGGCAACCGATGGCTGACAATGACAACCTCCCCGAGCGACGCAATGTTCGGATCGTGGGGCTCCTCGTCCGGCACGCCGTGCTGTCGCCACGCTATGCGGTGGCGCTGTTTGCCATCATGCTGCAGGTCTGGAACTCCGCCCTTCCCTTCCTGCCGCAACTGGCCGCGATCGAGCTTGCCTGCGCCGCCGTGGCGGCTCTGGCTGCGGTTGTCCACGTGCTTTTGCCGCGCAGGTTCATGGACCGGACGCGCCGCGCCCGCCGTGCAAAACCAGCCTTGCGCAAGCCTCAGACTGTATTCATCGCCCGTCGCGCGGTGACGGCAGGCTATCGCCGCATTGCGGCCTGAAGGATAGCGGCTTGCCGGATGCCGCCTTATACGTTAATGAAATTCCACTTTACGGGGCATTTCGGGCGTTTGGGGTAACCATTTCATGAAAGCGACCCAATGGCGGTAGTGGGATCCATCGGCCGAACGACGGCTGTGGCATTTGCGGTGTCTTCGGCTCTCGCGGCATGTTCAAGCGTCGATCATCAACAAAAGATGGCATCCGCCGAACCGTCAGCCGTTTCGACCGGGTCCCCGGAAACGGCAAAGACCGAAGCGACCGCCCAGTATAGCTCGGCACTTCCTGTTTCGCCGGAAAACGGCACGAGAGTGTATGCGACCGCAAACCAGCCGACGGTGGAGCTTGCAAAGACCTCTCGCCTGCCGGTTCCGGTTCTCGCCGCAGCAGAGATCGTCCCCGTGCAGACGCTTGCCATGGCATCGCCCACGATGCCGCCGGTCGTGCCCTTCAAGCCGCAGCCGATCACGGCAGCCGTACAGCCGCCCGCTCCCTCGGTCGCACAGTCACTCGCTCAGACCAGCCCCGCAATTCAGCCCGCCTCGCAGCCGAAGACGCAGCAGATGGCCTCTCTTCAGCCGGCGGCCGTCGCTCCATCCACCGTCTTCCCGCCCGTTCCGGCAACGCCGGCTGCCGTTCCGGCGACCGGTTCAGCCAGCACCAAGACGGGCCGCATCGTGTCGCCGCTGGTGGCGCCCGCCGTCGCCTCGGGACAGATCTCGCCCGCGGCAGCCGAAGCCATCGCGCTCGACGAGAAGCAGCTGACGCCGGACATGGTGGCGCTGCAGTCGGTGGTGCCGATCCCGCGTCCCGACACCAGCACGCTGGCTTACGCGTCGGCGCCCCGCGCGGTCGCGGCCGTATCGGCGATCGACCGGAGCATGGAATTCCCGCCCGCACCCGGCGAGCCCAATCCGGCGACCGCGTCCGAAGCTTCGCCTGAACTGCTAAAGCTGATCAAGCGCTATGCCGGCCTCTATGGCGTTCCGGAATCGCTGGTGCACCGCGTCGTCCATCGGGAAAGCAAGTACGATCCCAAGGCCTATCACAAGAACGGCTATTGGGGCCTCATGCAGATCAAGTACGCGACGGCCAAGTCCATGGGTTACCAGGGCAAGCCGGAGGGTCTCCTCGATGCGGAGACGAACCTCAAATACGCAATCAAGTATCTGCGCGGTGCCTGGCTCGTGGCCGACAACCAGAACGACAACGCCATCAAGCTTTATGCGCGCGGCTATTACAACGACGCCAAGCGCAAGGACATGCTGCAGGTCCTCGAAAAGTAATCAGGACCCCTGCCCGGTCGCCTTTGCGACCGCGCCGATGAGCGGCCCAACATCATAATGATCCGAAAAGGGCGTCAGGCCCATTCGCAGTACCACCAGGCTGAGCGCCGGATTGATCGCGATCGTCTGGCCGTCGTGCCCCTGCATCATGAACGTGCCCGCCGGAATAAAGGGGTTGCCTGGTAAGGGAAGCCAGGTCTGCATGCGCGAATAGCGTCCCCCGGAATGGACATTGGCGGACTGCATCATTTCCACGGTTTCCGCCGGCAAAAGGCGCTGCCCCTTCCAGACACCGTCCTGGGCAAGCATCAGGGCGAAACGCGCCCAGTCCCGTGCCGTCGCGTAGAGATAGGAACTGCCCGCGAACGTCCCCTTGATATCCGTTTCGAGCACAGCACTTTCCATGCCGAGCGGTCCGAACAGGGCGTCCGCCGGAAAGCTCGATGTTTCGGTGGGCGCCAGCCGGTTCATCCAGATGCGCGCCAGCAGAACGGCCGTTCCCGATGAATAGGTGAAGCGCGAGCCGGCTGCTCCCACCAGCGGCTTCGACGCTGCGAATGCCGCCTGGTCGTCTTCCAGATAGAGCATGCGGGTCACGTCGGCGACGGCGCCATAGTCCTCGTCGAAGGCAAGTCCGCTCTCCATCGCAAGCAGGCTGGCAAGCGTGATGTCGCGACGCTGGTCGCCCCGCCACTCCGGCAGCAGATCACGATCCCCGAGCGAAAGCTTTCCGGCCGCAAGCACACGGCCGAGAATGGCGGCGTTGACCGTCTTCGTCATCGACCACCCAAGCAGCGGAACGTCCTTCGTGAACCCGTCGCCGTAGCGTTCGCCAACGATGCGTCCATTCTTGACGACGACCACGGCGCGCATTCCCGAACCGGTCAAAGTAGTGTCTGAAAGAACCGACGCAACTGCCTCATCCGTAGCGACCTCTTCGCCCTCGGGCCATGGCGCGGACGGCTGTCCAGCCGCCACAACTGGGATGGCTGGCGGCGTAACCCTCGCCGTGTCCTGCGGCGTGCTGGTGACGGCGCAGCCCGCGCCCGGCCGGTAAACCGCGTCATTGCCGGCAACAAAGCCGAGAAGCGCTGCATGGACGCGACCGCCCTCCCGATCCACCGCCACCCGCATCAGCCGCAAGAGCGGATTTCCCGGCGCCTGCACATCGGTGGAAAGAACGACATTGGCATCGCGACCGGCAAGGAAGACGTTAGAGCAGACGATCTTTGCCGCATAGCCGCTTCCGACCCGCAGCAGTTCCGGTGGCTGCAACCACAGCCAGCCCACGACACCGACCACCAGGACAAGGAGGCCAACGCCCAGGACTTTCAAGCTTCGCAGCGCCAACCGCATCCGTCACCTCATCTTCATCGACCACCATGGAAGCAGGTTTGCGTGTCGGATGGAAGACCGTGTGCTGCCGCAGCAACGCTCAGGCGGTCAGCCACAGCTGCGCCGGCAAAGGCGTCATCTGGCTGTTGCATGAAGGGTCTAGATGCGGCGGAACCCAGCGAACCAAGGGGATTCGACATGGCTGACATTGCGCACGAGGCCGGCTTTCGGAAAAACCATAAACTGAGGGATGCCCTGCTTCAGCATAAGGCACTCTCACGCCAGGGATTTTCCGAGCGATTGTTCGGACTTCTGTTTTCAGGGCTTGTCTATCCGCAGATCTGGGAGGATCCCGATGTGGATATGGAAGCCATGGGACCGCTCGAAAACCTGTCGATCGTCACCATCGCGTCGGGCGGCTGCAACATGCTGGCCTATCTTGCGCGCTCGCCGAAGCGGATAGACGTGGTCGATCTCAATCCGCACCATGTGGCGCTGAACCGTCTCAAGCTCGCGGCCTTCCGGCATCTGCCGAGCCATGGCGACGTGGTGCGCAAGTTCGGCATGGCCGGACTGCGCTCCAACAGCAAGAGCTTCGACCTGTTCATCGCGCCGCATCTCGATCCGGTGACCCGCGCCTATTGGCAGAAGCGATCCCTGCTCGGCCGTCGCCGTGTCGGCACCTTCGACCGCAACATCTACAGGACCGGCCTGCTCGGCCGGTTCATCGGCGCCGGCCACTTGATCGCCCGCCTGCACGGCGTCGATCTTAACGAGATGGTCAAGGCGAATTCGCTGCGTGAGCAGCGTCAGTTCTTTGACTGCCAGATTGCGCCTCTGTTCGACAAGCCGCTGATCCGCTGGATCACCAGCCGCAAGAGCTCGCTGTTCGGCCTTGGCATACCGCCGCAGCAATATGACGAACTGGCGAGCCTGGCCGCCGACGGCTCGATCGCGCCGGTGCTGCGCCAGCGGCTGGAAAAGCTGGCCTGCCACTTCCCCCTGCGCGAAAACTATTTCGCCTGGCAGGCTTTTGCGCGGCGCTACCCGAATGCCAATGAGGGTAGTCTGCCGACCTACCTCAAGGCCGAGAACTACCATGCCATCCGCGCCAATACCGACCGCGTGGCGGTGCATCACGCCAGCTTCACCGAAATCCTCAGGCAGAAGCCGTCTGCATCGGTGGATCGCTACGTCCTTCTCGACGCCCAGGACTGGATGACCGAGGAACAGCTCGATGCGCTCTGGTCAGAGATCACCCGGACGGCGGCGCACGGCGCCCGCGTGATCTTCCGGACCGCGGCGGAAAGAAGCGTGATCGACGGCAAGCTTGCCCCGGCGCTTCTCGATCGGTGGGCCTATCTCGACGTTCGCTCGCAGGAGCTTACGCTGCAGGACCGCTCGGCCATCTACGGGGGCTTCCACATCTACACCCTTAAGGATTGACGCGTGCGCACGGCCGACACCAGCCTTGCCCCCGGCCAAGCGCAACGCATGGACCGGATGTACCGCTACCAGCGGCATATCTACGACTTGACCCGCAAATACTACCTGCTTGGCCGCGACGAGGCGATCGATGGGCTCGACCTGTCGCCGCACGAGACGCTGCTTGAGGTCGGCTGCGGAACGGGTCGCAACCTGCTCTTGGCGCATCGCCGCTTTCCGGGCGGCAATCTTTACGGCCTCGACATCTCCGCCAAGATGCTGGCGAGCGCCCGGGCAAATTTCCGGGGCCTCGCCCGTCAGCCCGTCCTGCAGGTCGGTGACGCGACGGGCTTCCGGGCAGAGGATTTCGGCCTGCCGGGTTTCGACCGCATCCTCATCTCATACGCGCTCTCCATGATCCCGGACTGGGAAAAGGCGATCGATTCGGCGCTGGCCGCCCTGGTGCCGGGCGGCTCGCTGCACATCGTCGACTTCGGCCAGCAAGAACACCTGCCTCTATGGTTCGCCGGCATGCTGCGCGGCTGGCTCGCTCGCTTCCACGTGACCCCACGCGCAGCCTTGGCACAGGTGCTGGAGAGCCGGCTTGAGGCGGCCGGAGCGGACATGATCTTCCATGAGATCGGTCGCGGCTACGCCTGGCACGCCATCATCAAACGAAGACGCTAGACAATCCCGGTGACGCGGCGAGAAATTCTGGCTTGCCCTAACCGTTTTTTTACGCCGTTATGGTGAAAAAGGAGTTCATGCCTCTTCCGTCGACCTGCGGGCTCGGAGGCTTCCTGCATCGGCATCATGCGAGACCTTCATGACACGGCTCCTCCTGGTTCTTCTGTCGATCGCCACGCTCGCAACGGCATGCACCTCCACCAACTACGACCTGATGAAGACCTCCTCCATCGGCCGCACCAAGTTCAAGGACAACGATCCGCAGGACTTCGGCAAGGACCATCCCGGCCGTCACGAGATCCACGGTATCGACCTGTCCAAATGGAACGGCAACGACATCGACTGGCCAACCGTCAAGCGCTCGGGCGTCTCCTTCGTGTTCATCAAGGCCACGGAGGGCAAGGACCGCATCGATCCGACGTTCCAGCAGAACTGGCGCAGCGCCGCCAATGTCGGCATTCCCTACGCGCCCTATCATTTCTACTATTTCTGCTCGACGCCGGACGAACAGGCCGACTGGTTCATTGCCAACGTGCCGAAGGCCTCGATGCAACTTCCCCCGGTTCTCGACGTCGAGTGGAACCACGCCTCCAAGACGTGCAAGGCGCGGCCTGATCCTGAGACCGTGCGCGCCTCGATGAAGCGCTTCATGGACCGGCTCGAGGCCTATTACGGCAAGCGCCCGATCATCTACACCTCGGTCGATTTCCATCGCGACAACCTGGTGGGCGCCTTCAACGATCATCACTTCTGGGTCCGGTCCGTTGCCGCCCACCCGGCCAAGATCTATCCCGATCGGCGCTGGGTGTTCTGGCAGTACACGGCGACAGGCGTCGTCCCGGGCCTCAAGGGCCAGACCGACATCAACGTCTTTTCCGGCTCAGCCAAGAACTGGAATGCCTGGGTCGCGGCGGTCAGCCGCCCGGCACCGACTGCGATAGCGTCGGCGGAGCCACTGCCGGTTCCGGCGCAGTCGCAGTCCGGAACGCTCGCCTATGCGCAATTGCCGCCCGGCCAGATCGACCAGTAGGCGGCTGGCCTTATCGCCCTTGTTGCGATAAAAGCGGGCTGGTTTGCTCCTGGCCGGTCTCAGCCTGGCGGTTCGAGCAGGCTGCTGACCGCACAATGACGCTAGGATCCTCGATGCCCTCCACCTTTCTCAATCGCCTTGCCTATGGTTGCCTCCTGACCGCTGCTCTGTCGTCGACCGCTATGGCGCAAGCCCCTGCGGCTGCCTGTGGCGGCGATCTCGCTGCCTTCCTGCAGGGCGTCAAGACCGAGGCGATGGCAAACGGCGTACCCGCCGATGCAGCCGACCGCGCTCTCGAAGGCGGGCAGATCGATCCCAAGGTTCTCGCCCGGGATCGCGCCCAGGGCGTGTTCCGCCAGACCTTCACCGAATTTTCGCAGCGTACGGTCAGCCAGGCACGCCTCGATATCGGCCGCCAGAAGATGAAGCAGCTTGGCGACGTGTTCGCACGCGCCGAAAAGGAATTCGGGGTAGCACCCGGCATCATCACCGCCTTCTGGGCCATGGAAACCGATTTCGGCGCCGTCCAGGGCGATTTCAACACCCGCAACGCACTGGTAACGATGGCGCATGATTGCCGCCGTCCCGAGCTTTTCCGCCCGCAGCTGATCGCGCTGACCGAAATGGTCCAGCACGGCGATCTGACGCCGGCGACCAACACCGGCGCCTGGGCCGGCGAAATCGGCCAGGTCCAGATGCTGCCGAAGGACATTATCGAGCACGGCGTCGACGGCGATGGCGACGGCCATATCAACGTCAAGGCTAGCGCGCCGGATGCGATCCTGACGGCTGCCAAATTTATCCAGAGCATGGGCTTCAAGGCCGGACAGCCGTGGATGCAGGAAGTCAGCCTGCCGGAAAACCTGCCCTTTGAGAAGAGTGGCCTCGGCAACGAGATCCCGGCCAGCCAGTGGTTCGGCCTCGGCGTCACGCCGCGTGACGGCAACACCCAGTTCGGCGATCTCCCGGCGGCGCTCGTGCTGCCGCAGGGCCGCAAGGGTCCTGCCTTCCTCACCTACCCCAACTTCAACATCTACCTGCAGTGGAACCAGTCCTTCATCTACACGACGTCGGCGGCCTATTTTGCCACCCGCCTGTCCGGCGCCCCGCCCTACCAGAAGGGCACGCCCGAGGCTGGCCTCGACGACACCGCGATGAAGGCGCTGCAGACCAAGCTCGAGCAACTCGGCCACGATATCGGCAAGGTCGACGGCATTCTTGGATCCGGCACGCGTGTCGCCGTCCAGAAGGAACAGCAGCGGCTCGGCATGGCGGCCGACGGATGGCCGACCCAGGCCCTGCTCTCGGCTCTCTGAGCCGCAAGGACGCTGAAGCTGCCGCCACCTGCAACTTTCGGGTGGCGGCCCGGCCGGCACGACGTTTAAGGCTGCTGCTGCGCATTCGTGAGAGCCCCCAATGACCGCCGCAAGCCAAGCCAGACCCGCAGTGACCGAGTGGTTGCTCCTCTTCCTTCTCGGCCTTCTCTGGGGCGGCTCGTTTTTCTTCGCCCGCATCGCGGTCGCCGAGGTCCCACCCTTCACACTCGTCTTCTTCCGTCTGTTCCTGGCAGCGCTCGCCCTGCACATCTACCTGCGCGGACGCATGGCTCTCTATCCGCTGCTCGCCCAGCACTGGCGGTCCTTCGCTCTGATGGGCCTCATCAACAACGCCCTTCCCCACACGCTGATCTTCTTCGGCCAGACCCAGATCGGCGCCGGCCTGGCTGCCATCCTCAACGCCACGACGCCGATCTTCACCGTGCTGATCGCCCATCGCTTCACGGAGGACGAAAAGCTGACGACGGCCAAGATTGTGGGCTGCCTGCTCGGCCTTGCCGGCACGGCGGTGCTGATCGGGCCCGGCGTCTTCACCTCCACGTCCGCGCCACTCTGGGCGCTCTTGCTGCCGCTCTGCGCCGCGCTCTCCTACGGTTTTGCGGGCACCTATGCGAAACGCTTCCGGGGTCTTCCGGCGCCGGTCACCGCAACCGGCCAGCTGACCGCATCGTCGACGATGATGCTGCCGGTCATGCTGATCGCCGACCGCCCCTGGACGCTCGCCTTTCCCTCGCCGACTGCCGCAGCAGCAATCCTCGCACTGGCACTGCTCTCAACGGCACTCGGCTACCTGCTCTATTTCCGGATCATTGCGGTCTCGGGCGCGACCTATGCGTCGCTGGTGACGCTTCTGGTGCCACCGAGCGCCATCCTGCTTGGCGCGATCTTTCTCGGGGAGCGCCTGGGGTTTGGTGAGCTGACCGGAATGGCGCTGATCGGCCTTGGGCTTCTCGTGCTCAACGGGATGCTGACGATTCGTCGCTGACCGAGGCTTTGCGCAATCGCAATTGTGTCACCGATCGGCACGCGGAGATGGTCCGGCAACCGTTTCCCGTTAACCGATTGCCACAACAATTTAAGAAGTTTTTACCGCCGCGTGTGCAGGGCACACCTGCTGGGAACGTTGAGTTGTTGCGCCAGACAACGGGCGGCACAGCGTTTCCATGCTGCATCGCATCCCATTATCGGCGTTGCAATTGTGACGGATGGCGTCACAATCGCCCGTCAACGCAGGGAGACAGACATGGGACGTATCTACCCGCTTAATGTCCTGGTAGTCGGTGCAGCGTTCATTTTCGTGGTCACGATGCTCTTCATCTGACAGACCAGCCAGACACGCATCAGCCACGTCGACAGACATCAGATCAAGAGCGCATGCCTCAGGAGGAGCATGCGCTCTTTCTACGTCAGGCCGCAGCGCCGACGCCCGCCCGCGCGCCCTGGCTGCGTCCGAGCCGCTCGAGCACGGCCGAGACCAGCGGAGCCCGGTTCATCGTGTAGATGTGAAATTCGTCGACGCCGCGGCCGATGAGATCGGCGATCTGCTCGGCTGCGATATCCGCCGCCACCTCCGCCCGCCGCTCGGGATCGTCGTCCAGCCCTTCGAACCGTTTGTCGAGGAAAGCCGGGACGGTCGAGCCGCAGCGGCGTGCAAAACGCTTCAGCTGCGTCAGGTTCTGGATCGGCATGATGCCCGGCACGACTGGTAGGGTGATGCCGGCTTGGTGCACCTTTTCCATGTAGGCTTCGAAGACATCGTTGTCGAAGAAGAACTGGCTAAGCGCGCGTGTCGCACCGGCGTCCGCCTTGCGCTTCAGCGTCTCGATATCGGCGGCGAGATCCGGGCTCTCCGGGTGCTTTTCCGGATAGGCGGACACGGAGACATCCATGTCTCCATAGGCAACCAGCATGCGCACCAGGTCGGAAGTGTCGGAAAAGCCCTGAGGATGCGGTGTGTAGGAGGTGCCCATTCCTCCGGTCGGGTCGCCGCGCAGGGCGACGATGCGCCTGACGCCGGCGGCCCGGAACTCCTCCACGACGGCACCGACTTCGTCCCGGCTTGCATCGACGCAGGTGAGATGGGCGGCCGTGTCGAGACCCGCGTCATGGATCATCCGGCGCACCGCCGACAACGTCGGCTCCTTGGTCGAACCGCCTGCACCGTAAGTCATCGAAACGAAGTCTGGCTGCCAGACGGAAAGGTCGTCGACCGCTTCCCAGAGCTGCGTCTCCATCTCGTCGGATTTCGGCGGAAAGAATTCGAACGACAGGTGGAAGGGTCTCGGTCTCGGGCTGCTCTTGTCCATCTCGGTTCTCCCTAGAGCGCCAACTCGGTTTCGACGGTCGCTGCATCCGCCATCAGCAGGCGGCGGTCGCGGGCAAGCCAGACCGTCACGGTCAGCGATCCCTGGTCGCCGGGCCCGAGGTCGACGACCTCGTCCACGTCGAGCCCGACCTTGCTCAGCCAGTCGGCCATCAAGGCATGCGAGAAACCCAGCCGCACGTGGGCGTGGTCGTCGCGCAGGTGCTCCAGCGTGTGCGGCGCAAAGTCGACGATCAGCAGGCGTCCGCCTGGCCGCAGCACGCGGGCAGCCTCGGCAATCGCCAGTTCCGGCTGATCGAGGAAATGCAGGACCTGATGGATGGTGACGAAATCGAAATCCTGGCCTTCGAGCGGCAGGTTGAGGATGTCCCCGTGCCGAACCGAAGCCTTGACCACGCCCGCCTTGTCGAGGTTGGAGCGGGCGACGGACAGCATGTCGCGGCTGGCATCGACGCCGATGGCGCGGCGATAGAGCGAGGCCAAGAGCAGGAGGATCCAACCCGTACCGGTACCGAGATCCAGAAGCGAATCGATCGGACGTGTTCCGATGAGACTGAGCAGCGCCTTCTCGACGGCCTTGTCGCTGACATGCAACCGGCGAAGCTCGTCCCATTCGGAGGCGTTGCGGCTGAAATAGGCCTGCGCCTTTTCCGAGCGAAGCCGCTTGACGGTGCGCAGTCGCTCGCCGTCCCGCAGCAGCACCGGATCTTCCGTCGACGCCGCCGCGAGCAGGGTGCGCACCAGAGCCGAGGCTTCGCCGTCACGCTTCAGTCGGAAATAGGCCCAGGCGCCTTCCTGGTAACGCTCGATCAGCGCATCTTCCGCAAGCAGCTTCAGATGGCGCGAGATGCGCGGCTGGGACTGTCCGAGAATGTCGGTAAGATCCGTGACGGTCAGGTCGCCGGCAGCCAAAAGCGAAAGCAGGCGGAACCGCGTAGGCTCACCCGCTGTCTTCAGCACATCCACCACGACATCCAGGGCCAAACCCATCCCGCATCCCTCAATCAACACATAAACATATCTTTATGTGATTTTCGAAAGTCAGGCAAGAGGGTAGTGTGCAAATGGCAAGGGGGCAGATCACCCGCCCCCTCGATCGTGGATCTCTAGCAGGAAAGCTCGCTGGCCTCCAACCGAGACTTAAGCAGCGCGATTACCGGAGAGGCCACGCGACCCGGCCGAATAGCGCGACTGGCCAGACGGTTCGGCGAGCTTGAAGCCGCTCAGCAGGTCGGCAAGGCTCGCGCTTTCCTGAGCAAGTCCGGCGCCGGCCGCATTCATCTCCTCGACCATGGCGGCATTCTGCTGCGTCGCCTGGTCCATGTGGTTGACGGCGGTGTTCACCTGGGCGAGACCGGCCGACTGCTCCTGCGCCGCCGATGCGATCGCATCCATGTGGCCGTTGACGGTCAGCACCAGCTGGGCGATTTCCGACAGCCCCTCACCCGTATCGTTGACCAGCTTGACGCCTTCGCTGACGGCAACGGCGGAGTTGCTGATCAGATCCTTGATCTCCTTGGCAGCTTTTGCGGACCGCTGGGCAAGCTCGCGCACTTCCTGGGCAACCACCGCAAAGCCTTTGCCGGCTTCACCCGCACGTGCGGCCTCGACGCCTGCATTCAGCGCCAGCAGGTTGGTCTGGAAGGCGATCTCGTCGATGACGCCGATGATCTGCCCGATCTGCTTGGAAGACTGCTCGATGCGCTCCATCGCCGCCACGGCATTGCGCACCACCTTGCCCGAATGGTCGGCGCGGCCACTGGTATCGCGCACCACGTTGCGGGCTTCAGTCGTACGCTTGGATGTGCCCACCACGTTGGACGTGATCTGCTCCAGCGCGGCCGCCGTCTCTTCCAGCGCCGCAGCCTGCTGCTCGGTGCGCTTGGCAAGATCGTCGGACGCGTCGGAAATTTCCTTCGATCCGCCGGCAACCGTCGACACCGCCTGACCGACCGACACCAGCGCATTGCGCAACTGGATGACCGAGGTGTTGAAGTCGTGACGAAGCGTCTCGAACTGCGGCGCCAGCGGCTCCTGGATCTCGCACATCATGTCTCCGGCCGCCAGGCGGCGCAGATTGGCGGCGAGCGCGCCGGTTGCCTGCGTCAGGCGCAGTTCGGCTTCTTCCTCGGCACGCGCCTGCAGGTCCGCCTTTTCGCGCTCGGCAGCCTTGCGGTTGGTTTCGGCTTCGGCTTCGAGCGTCTTGTTGCGGATCGCGGCCTCGCGGAAGATTTCCAGCGACGCAGCCATCCGGCCGATTTCATCCTTGCGATCGACAAAAGGAACGGAAATGTCCGAATTGCCGTGCGCCAGGGTCTGCATGGCGGCGGTCAGCGATCCGATCGGGCCAACGACGCGGCGAACGACGATCAGCAGTCCGGCGATCCCTACCGCCACCGCAAGGACCAGGATGACGCCGTAAGCGATGACGCTTTCCAGTGCGGCAGCGGCAAGTGAATCAGCCGTCTCGTTGAGCACGACCATCGCCAGGAGCGCAACATCCGCAATCGTCGCCTGGGCCTTCGTGCTGGCGGCCTGCCAGTCCACCAGGCTGACGCCGGCAACGCCGCCGTTCGATACGGCCTTGATGATCGACTTGTGCATGTCGTCGAAGGCGCCTCCGAAGAAGGTCGTATCCGCGGTCGTGAAGGATGCCTTCAGCTTGTCTGCAGTCTTCGGATGGTTGACCAGGGTCTTGACCTGCGACCACGCCAACGTGGCGCGGCCGATGCTGGTGGTAAGATCCAGGATGTCTGCCTGCGGCAGGGGCTCGCCGCTTGCGGTCGCCTTGTTGAGGATGATTGCGGCGGCGCCGACATTCGCCCGCGAAGCCCATGCGCTGGCGCGGATCTGAACAAGATCCATCAGCGAGTTGTCGAGAGAACGGATCCCGGCTTCGGTGGCATTCGAAGCCGCTTCGAGATCCGACAGGAAGCCGCCGCCGAAGGACATCAGCTTGGCGCTGACTGCCTTGTCGCGCGCATCGAAGGCCAGCGCCAACTGACTGTCGACGTCGCGGCGCAGAGAAAGATTGTCGCGGTAGGTGGCGTCGATCTTGACCAGAAGCGGAGCGAGCTGCGCATCGTCCACCAGCGCTGCGGCGGCCTTGAGTTCGGCCATCCCCGCATCGACCTTGGCGCGATCGGCAGGGACCATTTCCAGCGTCGCCTTGACCTTGTCGGCCGTCGCGGTCAGCACGGTGACGCTGTGGCCCCGCTCAAGCCTGTAGTTCAGGAGAACGTCGAAAAGCGCCTTGTCGATCGCCGTTCGGGCCGCAACATTCCGGAACTTGCCGTAATCCGAGTAGCTTTGCTGGAGTGACTTTCCAACAATAGCACCCAGGGCGACACTGATGATGAGAAACACCGTAACCAGAATATTCCGGATCGAAAACATAAGTCCACCGCCGCAGATGAGGGAATCGTTGCTGCATCTTGGCGACGTTGATGTAAGAAACGATTAATTGTCGCGTTTTTGTGAAATGCGACATTAACCCAAATTTATACTCGGTATTATTCGGGTAGGACGCCGACTATTGGCTGCATCTCCGCGCCGCAACACGAAATGGCTGCATCGGATCTCCCCTGTTCTCAAACGCAATGGGGCCTTCCTTGCGGAAGACCCCATTCAACATCACTGACATCGTGGCAGAGACTGGAAGGACGTCGTCTAGCGCGTCAGACGCTTGTGCGCCTGGCTGCCCGGATTCAGGGCATCGGCGCCGAGACGGCGGATCTTATCCTGCTCGTAGTCTTCGAAGTTGCCTTCGAACCATTCCACATGGCCGTCGCCTTCGAAGGCGAGGATATGCGTCGCGAGACGGTCGAGGAACATGCGATCGTGGCTGATGATGATGGCGCAGCCGGCGAAATTCTCAAGCGCCGTTTCCAGCGCACCGAGCGTTTCCGTGTCAAGGTCGTTGGTCGGTTCGTCGAGCAGCAGCACGTTGCCGCCGGCCTTCAGCATCTTGGCGAGGTGGACGCGGTTGCGCTGGCCACCCGACAGGTTGCCCACCTTCTGCTGCTGGTCGCCACCCTTGAAGTTGAAGGCGCCGCAATAGGCACGCGAGTTCATATCGAACTTGCCGAGCTTGATGACTTCAGCACCGCCCGAGATTTCCTCCCAGACCGTGTGATCGCCGTTCAGCGCATCACGGCTTTGGTCGACGTAGCCAAGATGGACGGTCTCACCGATGCGAACCGAACCCGCGTCCGGCTTCTCCTGTCCGGTGATCATCTTGAACAGCGTCGTCTTGCCGGCGCCGTTCGGTCCGATGATGCCGACGATGCCACCCGGCGGCAGCTTGATCGACAGGTCGTTGATCAGCGTGCGGCCCTCGAAGCCCTTGGTGATGCCTTCCATCTCGATCACCACCTGGCCGAGGCGCTCGGAAACGGGAATGATGATCTGGGCATCGCCGGGACGCTGCTTCTCAGCGGCATCCACGAGCTGCTCGTAGGACTTGATACGCGCCTTGGACTTGGCCTGGCGGGCCTTCGGGCTCGACGCAATCCATTCCTGTTCGCGGCTGATCGCCTTCTGGCGGCCGGCATCCTCGCGGGCTTCCTGCTGCATGCGCTTTGCCTTGGCAGTCAGATAGGCCGAATAGTTGCCCTCGTAGGGAATGCCACGGCCGCGGTCGAGCTCGAGGATCCAGCCGGTCACGTTGTCGAGGAAGTAGCGATCGTGGGTGATCATCATCACGGCGCCGGGATAATCGCGCAGGTGCTTTTCGAGCCAGGCAATGGTCTCGGCGTCGAGGTGGTTGGTCGGTTCGTCGAGCAGCAGAAGGTCCGGCTGCGACAGGAGCAGGCGGCATAGCGCGACGCGGCGGCGTTCACCACCCGAAAGGCTCGTCACCTCGGAATCACGCGGCGGGCAGCGCAGCGCTTCCATGGCCATTTCCACCTGGCTTTCCAGGTCCCACAGGTTCTGGCTGTCGATGATGTCCTGAAGCTTGGAGCCTTCTTCGGCGGTCTCGTCCGAGTAGTTCATCATCAGTTCGTTGTAGCGGTCGAGCACTGCCGTCTTCTTGGCAACGCCTTCCATGACGTTTTCGAACACGGTCTTGCTCTCGTCGAGATGCGGCTCCTGCTCAAGGTAGCCGACGGTCGCGCCTTCTGCGAGCCAGGCTTCGCCCGTGAATTCCTTGTCTTGCCCGGCGATGATACGCAGCACCGTCGATTTACCGGCACCGTTCGGGCCGAGGATACCGATCTTCGCATCGGGATAGAACGACAGGTTGACGTTCTCGAGGATTTTCTTGGCGCCGTAAGACTTGTTGAGTCCCGACATGTGATAGATGAACTGGCGTGCCATGAATAAGAGTGCTCCGGCCGGAATTTGAGTTTGCCGCTATGTAGGCGAATTGGCTCGCGGGGGCAATGCGGGAGACGGGAGGAAAGACATGTTCGACACGACCCGGTGGCTTGAAAGCCCGACCGGCGCGCGCCTCGCCTTTCACCATGTCGCGGCCGACGGTGAGGCCAGGGCCATCCTCCTCGTCGCCCACGGTCTGGCCGAGCATTCGCGGCGATACCGGCGTTTCGCCGAGTTCATGGCGGGCCGCGGCTTCCACGTCTACGCCTGGGATCATCGCGGTCACGGCCAGACCACGGCCACCGATGCGCCGCTCGGCCGCTTCGCCCTGCACCACGGGACGCAGCGTGTCCTCGATGATGTGCGGGCGATGCGCGACATGGCAGCCGCCTCGCATCCAGAACTCCCGGTGCTTCTTTTCGGCCACTCCATGGGCGGTCTGGTCGCCCTCAACGCCGCCATCGACAGTCCTGCGAGCTACGATGCGCTTGCGGTCTGGAACTCCAACTTCAATCCAGGTCCGGCCGGCCGCGCCGCCCAGGCCATTCTGCTGGCGGAGCGAGCGCTGAAAGGATCGGACGTTCCAAGCACTTTGCTTCCGAAACTGACCTTTGGAGCCTGGGGACTTTCGATCCCTGGCCGCCGTACGGATTTCGACTGGCTGAGCCACGACCGAGATGCCGTCGACGCCTATATCGAAGATCCGCTCTGCGGCTTCGATGCGAGCGTGTCTCTCTGGCTCGACCTTTTCGAGCTCACCTTTCGCGCGCCGAAACGGCTCGACCGCCTTGACCACGCGATGCCGATCCATCTTGTCGGAGGTGCCGAGGATCCGGCGACCAACGGCGGCCGCGAGATTCTGTGGCTTTCGCAGCAGTTGCGGCGCCGGTCCTTCCCGCATGTGACGACCAGGATCTGGCCGGCCACCCGGCATGAAACCCTGAACGACACGGTGCGCGCAAGGGCCATGGCCGAGCTTGCCGCTTGGGGCCTGTCGGTGTTGCCGGGCGTGCCCGCCAAAGTGGAATGACCTCATGAGATTTAATCAGGTGCCGAGACCGTGGCGAGTGAATATAGAAGAAGAATGACTGCGCACTCCGCCAGAATCGATGCTGTGTCGCCCGCTGGAAGCATTTCGGCCGGGATGGGGCTGATGCTCCTTGCGATGCTGCTGGCACCGCTGATCGATGTCTTCTCCAAGCTCGCGACGGCGACGGCCTCCCCTACCCTGATCACCGCCGCGCGCTTCTTCGTCCAGGCGCTCTGCATGTTGCCGATCGTCCTTTTGAGCAGGTCCTGGCGCAGGTTCTCCTGGCGGCTCAGCCTCTACCACGCCATCCGGGCGGCGGTGACCACGCTCTCCATGGTCTGCTTCGTCGCGACGCTGGCGGTGATGCAGGTTGCGGATGCCGTCGCCATCTTCTTCGTGGAGCCGATCATCCTCACCATCTTGTCGGGCATCTTCCTGAAGGAGGTGATCGGCTGGCGCCGCTATTCAGCCTGCGCGGTCGGCTTCCTCGGGGCCATGATCGTCATCCGCCCGAGCTTCCAGGATATCGGGTTCGTCGCCCTGCTTCCGGTCGTCACCGCCTTCTGCGTCGCGATCTTCGCGCTGATGACGCGGGCGCTGGCGCATCGGGAAGACCCCTGGTCGATGCAGTTCCAGATGTCGCTCTGGGGCATACCGATCTGCGCCGCGCTGCTGGCGATCGGTCAAGGCCAGAATATCGCCTTCCTCGCGCCGTCGCTGCCGGATCTCACCACGCTTTCCTGGATGACCGGCGTCGGCGTGTTTGCATCGCTGTCCGGCATCCTCGCCGTCTATGCCTACCGCGCAGCCCCCGCCTCGGTCATTGCCCCGCTGCAGTATTTCGAGATCGTCTCGGCGACACTGTTCGGCTGGCTGGTGTTCGACGACTTCCCGGATCCGGTGAAGTGGCTGGGGATCGCCATCATCGTCGGCTCCGGCCTCTTCATCATCTGGCGCGAACGCCGGGCCGCTTCACGCCAACCCGTGACGCTGAGCGCCGACACCACACTGGCTCCCTGACCATGCAGCAAGACGAAAAGCCAAAGCCCCTGTCCGGCATCCGCGTGATCGAGCTTGCCCGCGTCCTCGCCGGGCCCTGGGCCGGGCAGATGCTGGCCGACATGGGCGCCGACGTCATCAAGGTGGAGAACCCGAATGGCGGCGACGACACCCGCGCCTGGGGGCCGCCCTTCGTCGAAGGCAAGGACGGCGAAAACCTGTCGGCCGCCTATTACCACGCCACCAACCGGGGCAAGCGCTCCGTTGTCATCGATCTGAAGACGCCGGACGGGCAGGCGATCGTCCGCCAACTGGTTGAAACCGCCGACGTGGTGATCGAAAACTTCAAGCGCGGCGGCCTCAAGAAATACGGCCTCGATTACGAAAGCCTGCGTGCTGCCAATCCGCGGCTGGTCTACTGCTCGATCACCGGCTTTGGGCAGGACGGCCCCTATGCCGACCTCGCCGGCTACGACTACATCGTCCAAGGCATGTCCGGCTTCATGTCGGTGACCGGCGAACCGGACGGCCAGCCGATGAAGGCAGGCGTTGCCATCGCCGATATCTTCACCGGCGTCTATGCGGTCACCGCCATCCAGGCAGCACTCATCCACGCCATGCGCACCGGACAGGGCCAGCATGTCGACATGGCGCTGCTCGACGTCATGGCCGCCGTGCTCGCCAACCAGAACATGAACTACCTGGTCTCCGGAACGGCGCCGAACCGGCTCGGCAATGCCCACCCCAACATCTCGCCCTACGAGGTGATCCCGGTCCGGGATGGGCATATCATCCTTGCCGTCGGCAACGACGGTCAGTTCCGGCGCTTCTGCACCATCCTTGGCATAGAGGCGGCAGCCGACGACGAGCGGTTCGCGACCAACCGGGCCCGTGTCGCCCATCGGGTCGAAGTTCGCGACCTGCTGGTCGAAAAGACCGTCCAGTGGCCGAAGGCCGACCTTTTGGATGCCTGCGGGAAAAACGCCGTGCCGGCCGGTCCGATCAACTCCATCGCCGAGATGTTCGACGACCCGCAGGTCAGGGCGAGGTCCCTGCGCATCGACCTCCCCGACAGCGACGGCACCATGATTCCCGGCGTACGATCACCCGTCGTGTTGTCGGAAACGCCGTTTGCCTATCGCCGGCCGAGCCCGAAACTCGGCGAGCACACCGACGAGGTGATGATGGAACTGATGATCGCGGAAATGAAAAAGGCCGCCAAGGGGACCGTGGAATGAGGACAGGTGGACAGCTGATTGTCGAGGCGCTGAAGGCCAATGGAGTAAAGCGCGTGTCCTGCGTGCCGGGGGAAAGTTACCTGGCCGTGCTCGACGCGCTTTACGAGAGCGGCATCGAGGTTCTCGTCTGCCGCCAGGAAGGCGGCGCAGCCATGATGGCCGACAGCTGGGGCCGCCTCACGGGAGAACCAGGCATCTGCATGGTCACCCGCGGCCCGGGCGCGACCAATGCCTCCGCCGGCCTCCATATCGCCCATCAGGATTCGATCCCGATGATCCTCTTCGTCGGCCAGGTGGCCCGCGACATGCGGGAACGCGAAGCCTTCCAGGAAGTCGAATACCGCCGCGCCTTCACCGAATTTGCCAAATGGGTTGGCGAGATCGACGACGCCCGTCGCATCCCCGAATTCGTAAGCCGTGCCTTTGCGGTAGCGACGTCCGGCCGCCCTGGCCCGGTCGTGCTGACGCTGCCCGAAGACATGCTGGTGGACGCGGTAGAAGCACCCGATGCCCGACCTTACACGCGCGTCGAAAGCCACCCCGGCGCCGCGCAGATCGCCGAATTCGGCAGGCTGCTGGAGAAAGCCGAACGGCCGATGCTGATCCTCGGCGGCACGCGCTGGAGCGAACAGTCGGTCTCCGACATCACGCAGTTCGCCGAGCGCTTCCAGCTGCCGGTCGGCTGCTCCTTCCGCCGCCAGATGCTGTTCGACCATCTTCATCCGAACTATGCCGGCGACGTCGGCATCGGCATCAACCCGGCGCTGGCCCGCGAGGTCAAGGACGCCGATCTGCTTGTCCTCATCGGCGCCCGCATGTCGGAAATGCCGTCTTCAAACTATTCGCTGATCGACATTCCCTATCCGAAGCAAAGGCTGGTCCACGTCTTCCCGGACCCGGAGGAGCTTGGCCGCCTCTACCGCCCGGACCTTGCCATTTGCGCCGCACCGGCGGAGTTTGCGGCAGCGCTCGCGACGCTTTCAGCGCCCGTCTCCGCTGCCTGGGCCGGGCGCACGACCACCATGCATGAGGCCTATCTCCAATGGTCGACCCCGCCGCAGACCGGACCCGGTCCGGTCAAAATGGGCCCGATCATGCAATGGATTGAGGAAAACACCGCAGCGGACGCCATCTTCACCAATGGCGCCGGCAATTACGCCACCTGGCTGCACCGTTTCCACCGCTTCCGGAAGTACAATACCCAGTCAGCCCCGACCTCCGGCTCCATGGGTTACGGCCTGCCGGCGGCTGTCGCCGCCAAGCATCTCTTTCCCGAGCGCGAAGTCGTCTGCTTTGCCGGTGACGGCTGCTTCATGATGCACGGACAGGAATTCATCACCGCCGTGCGCTACGAGCTGCCGATCATCACCGTTATCGTCAACAACGGCATTTACGGCACGATCCGAATGCACCAGGAACGCGAATATCCGGGCCGGGTCAGCGCCACCGATCTCGTCAACCCGGATTTTGTCGCCTATGCCAAGGCCTTCGGCGGACATGGCGAATTGGTCGAAAGGACGGAGGACTTCGGATCCGCCTTCGAGCGGTCACGGGCCAGCGGCAAGCCGTCGATCATCGAAATCAGGCTCGACCCGGAAGCGATCACGCCGGCCCGCACCCTCACCCAGATCCGCAGCGGAAGCTGACCGAGGTTTCGGAACTCAGCGCCTGCCTTGCCGTTGTCGCGCCATGACAAATGATACCAGACGCAAAGCACTCGGCGGCATGACGACTTTCGTCATTGTCATCTTTCTGATCGCGATCGCCCTTGCGGCCTTCTATTTCTTCGGCCTGACGCCCGGCGAGGCATAAGGCCCGCAAAACATTTCGTCCAAAAAAAGGGACCGGCACGAGCCGGTCCCTTTCATTGTCTGGCTAAGTCGATGTTGCTCAATCGATCGCAGCGGTGACGATGAACTCGACCTTGTACTTCGGCGCAGCCAGCTTTGCCTCGCTGGTGGCGCGCGCCGGCGGGTTAGCCGGGTCGATCCAGGATTCCCACACCGCGTTCATTTCGGCGAAGTAGGCGATGTCGGACAGGTAGATGATGGTCTGCAGGACCTTCGACTTGTCGGTCCCGGCGGCAGCCAGCAGGCTGTCGACTTCGGCAAGAGCTGACTTGCACTGGTCGGTCACGCTTTCGCCATCGCCGACCTGGCCGGCGAGATAGACGGTGTTGCCATGGACGACTGCGCCGCTCATACGCGGGCCGGGCTCGATACGGGTGATGCTCATGCAGATGCTCCTGTGTGATGAGCTGTAGAAGACGCCACGCTCGGCAGCGTCCGGGACAGTGTGGTTTTAGCCGCGAATATGCTGGCTCTTTTCGTAGATGGCCGTCGAGCGGGCGCCGGAACGGCAAAAGCCGAGCATCGGCCGCGGCAGCTCGTCGAGCGCATCCACCATAGCGTTGACGCCATTGGCATCGACGCCCATCCGGCCGACCGGAATGTGGCGTATCTCAAGGCCGAGTTCCTGCGCGCGGGCGGCAATATCGGCGAAATCCGGCTGGCCGGGCTCCTCGTCGTCCGGGCGGTGGCAGACGATAGACTTGAACCCCATGTCCTTGATCTGGCTGAGATCGGCGGCAGTAATCTGTCCGGTGACAGAGTACTCTTCATTGATCGGGCGGATATCCATGGCCATTTGCCTCCGTTCATGTCGAGGCGGAAGCATTACGACGCGTCCGCATGGGCGTCAACAACGCCGGACCGTCTCAAGCGAACAGGAATTTGAGCCCGTATTCGATGCTCTCGCCCGGCTTCAGGTCGTGCAGTTCGCCGGCCTTGGCAAGTTCCTCGCGCCCCGCCAGCCGGTGGGAGACGGGCTCGATGCCGAGCACATGCGCCGGAGCCTTCTGGTTGCGCCAGATCTGCAGGTAGGGCAGCGTGTCGGTCCTGAACCTAACGCGCAGAGTGAGCCCGCCGATCGCTGCGATCGGGCCAAGCGAAAGCTCCGCCCACTGTTCGTCTCCCTGCCTTGCCGGGACGCAGAAAACGCTTCCAGGCTCCGGCCCGAAATTCCAAGGCAGGCCGCCGCCCTCGAACATGCGTCCCGACAGCCGGACCTCGCCGTCGAACATCCAGGCCCCGAGGTTCATGTGGTACATGTGGACGGCCGGGAATGCGCGGCTGCCGGTATTGGTCAGCGTGTCGTGAAGGCAGACCTCGCCGGTCGCGGGATCGATGCGCCAGTGGCGCTCGAGTTCCGCTGGCTCTCCGGTGGCCATCGTTACCGCAATGCGTGCGCGGCACTCGGCGCTGCCGTTCTGGTGATCCCAGAACATGATGTCGGCCGGGTGGGCGGAAAAGGATCCGTGCAGCGGATAGGTCCGGCCGTCGTCGCGCCCGGCGATCGGCTCGGGGTGACGGATATGCTCCGGACCGCAGGTAAACAGGAAACCTTCGAGCGAGTGATCGATTCGCGCATCCCCGTCGTCGGGGATCGCCCGCCCGGGTGCAAGATCGACGGCGCCGATGAAGCAGCTGCCGATATCCAGGACTGAGCTCTCGTCGAGAAGAAGGCGAGGCCCGATCTCTGCCGAAAAAACCTTCATGTGCCGCACCCTTCACGCCTATGTCAGCGAATCTTCAGACTTGTGATCACAGTTTAGCATCGCGTTCACCGCGATTTCATTTTTTTCATACTACGGTCAAATTTAGCTTGTCTGAGGTGAGAGGATATTCAAGCGGGAACAATCTGCTTAAATCCCTATTACCTTTGAAATAACTCGATCAGCGGTGAACTCGTGAAGCGCCTTTTATCAATTAGCCTGAGTCTCTTCGTCCTGACCCTGTTGCAGGGAATGCCGGCGCAGGCCCAGACGCGTTACTACGGCGCGCAGCAAGATGTCCTGTTGGTGGCGCCCGACGGCGCGATTCTCGACTATACGCCGGACCGGCGTGAGGTCATCGTCAGCCGCGACAGCACCGGTCGCCGGGTCTATATCGATCGCTACGGCAATATCGTCGCGACCGAATACCGGCAAAACAATACGCGCCGCGCCAATCAGGGTAATGGCTATCCGCCGGCACCGGGCGGATACAGAACCTCCGGCAATGACGGCTACGGCCAGGACGGCGAAGCCGGACAGGGCGGCTACCGGGACTATCGCCAGTACCGCTATGGCGAGCCGGGCGCCGTGACCGGTGGCATTCCGGGCGCAGGATCGGTGAGCCGCGCGCCGCTCGACGGTGAAGCGCTTCCGGGCGTCGACCCCGCCTACCCCCAGGAAGCATCGATCAATCCCGACGATATGCCGGCAGAGCCGATGCAGGAGCAGAAGCCGATCATCGCGGTGACGAAGAAGCCGCAGGCGGAGATCACCGCGCTTCAAGTCTTCCTTGACCGCGAAGGCATCTCGCCGGGCGTCATCGACGGTCATCTGGGCGACAACGTCAACAAGGCGATCGCAGCCTGGCAGGAGATGACGGGCGAAACCCTCGACCCGAACAATTCCGAAGACATCATGCAGCGCCTGACCTATTCCGGTGGCCTGCCGATCGTCGACTACACGATTACCCCGGCCGACGCCGCGGGACCTTATGTGGCATCCATTCCGGAGGACTATGCGCACAAGGCGCAGCTCCCGGCGATGTCGTATATGTCCGTCACGGAGAAGCTCGCCGAGCAGTTCCACATGGATGAAGGGTACCTGAAGGCACTCAACCCGAATGCCGACTTCTCCCTGCCGGGATCCACGATCAAGGTTGTCAATCCGGGTCCGATGAAGTCTGGTCAGGTCACGCGGATCATCGCAGACAAGGGCAAGAAGCAGGTCCTCGCCTACGGCGCCGACGGACGGCTGGTGTCCGCCTACCCGGCGACCATCGGTTCGAGCGACACACCCTCCCCCAGCGGCACGCACACCGTCGAGCGGATCGCCTTCGACCCGGGCTATACCTACAACCCCAAGATCAACTTCAAGCAGGGCGACAACGACCAGATCCTCCAGATCCCGCCCGGACCCAATGGCCCGGTCGGGACGATCTGGATCGCCCTGTCCAAGCCGACCTATGGCATCCACGGCACGCCGGAGCCGTCTAAGATCGGCAAGACCAACAGCCATGGATGTGTCCGCCTGACCAACTGGGATGCAACCGAGCTTGCCAAGATGGTCAAGCCCGGCACGACGGTCGAGTTCGTCGAGTAGAGACGTCCGCTGCTGAAACGAGAAAAGGCGCCATTCGGCGCCTTTTTCATTTGTCGGTGCAACTGGTTTGTACCGGACCGTCAGGCTGCGCTACGGGCGAACGCGAAGACCTTCGCCGTCGTCGTGCGGATCACCTTCATCGGCATCAGTCGGCGAACCTCGTCTGCAAAGGCGCGGGCATTGTCCTTGGCGCGGTCGAGATTGCTGACCTTATGCGGGTCGAGCGTATGCAGCGTGCCGCCGATCTCGAACAACTCCTTGAACGCGTTGCGCTCGCCGATCGGCGTGTTGAGCACGTTGACACCGCGCGCCGCCAGCAGTCCCTTGATCGCCACCATGGCGCGGGTCGTCACCATCGAGGTAACACGGGTGAGAACGACCGAATGGGCTACGTCCAGACCTGCCTTGTCCTTCATGAAGGCGAGCAGATCGAGGATTTGTGCAGCCCCCTTTGCGTCCATCGCCGACCCCTGAACCGGGATCATCACGTGGTCGGAAAGGCCGATGGCAGTGGTCACCAGAGCGTCGCGGGCACCGGCAAGATCGATGATGAAGAAATCCGTGCGGGACGACAGTTCGCGCAGGTGACACTGCAGCGACGCGACGGTGACTTCGGACACGACGTCGATGTTGCGCAGCGGACCGGAAGCCTCCCGCCACTGGGTGATCCAGCGCTGCGGATCGGCGTCGATCACCGTCACGCGAAAGCCCTGATGCGCGAGTTCGGTGGCGAGCAGAAGCGCCGCCGTCGTTTTTCCGGCTCCACCCTTGGCATTGGCAAAGGAAATTACTGGCATTGTCATTCCTCGAAGAAGTCTGGAGCCGCATCGCTCGCGCGGGCACCCGCAAAATCCATGGTGCTTGTCCGGCAATCCTGCAAAAACAGAGTTAACGAATTCTAAATTTAGAGAGGAGGAATGTTAATCAGTAGTTATGGTGCGCAGGCGCCGAACGCGATTGTTGGGTCGAAGGCGCAGGCGTCTCCACCGGATCCGCGTGGTCGTTACACCCCCTCTTCGCGTCCGAGATTTTGGCGCCGCTTCCTGCACCACGACGCATTAGCCGCTCTGACGGGGGCATGGATCGGCGCCTGCGGAGGGTCCTCCGCAAGCGCCGCAGATCTTGGGGCTGGACCGCTTAGAAGCAGTCCAGGAACAGCTGCCGGGTGTCTTCGAGCGTCATCGGCACTGGGTTGCCTCCGCAGCTCGGATCCTCGATCGCCATGGCGGCAAGTTCGTCGATGCGGTCGGGCTTGATCCCCATTGCCGTCAGCGTGTCCGGCACGCCAAGTTCGGCCCGCAGCGACAGGACATAGTCGTAGAACCCGTCGAAACCACCGGCAATGCCGAGATAGGCGGCAGCCCGTGCGATCTTCTCCTCGATGGCCGTTCTGTTGAAGCGCAGCACCGCCGGCATCACCACCGCATTGGTCATGCCGTGATGGGTGTTGTAGACGGCGCCGATCGGGTGCGACAGCGAATGGATGGCCCCCAGCCCCTTCTGGAAGGCGACGGCGCCCATGGCCGCCGCCGACATCATGTTGGTGCGGGCCTCGAGATCGCTCCCGTCCTTGAAGGCGCGCGGCAGGAAATCCTTGACGAGCCGCATGCCCTCGAGCGCGATACCGCCGGACATCGGGTGGTAGAACGGCGACGAATAGGCCTCCAGGCAATGCGCGAAGGCATCCATCCCCGTACCGGCGGTGATGATCTTCGGCATTCCCATGGTGAGTTCCGGGTCGCAGATCACCACGCCCGGCAGCAGCTTCGGGTGGAAGATGATCTTCTTCACATGCGTCGCGGAGTTGGTGAGCACCCCTGCCCGGCCGACTTCCGACCCTGTTCCGGCAGTTGTCGGCACCGCCACGATCGGTGCGATCTTCGAGGCATCCGCACGGGTCCACCAGTCGCCGATATCCTCGAAATCCCATACCGGACGTGTCTGTCCGGCCATGAAGGCGATCAGCTTGCCGAGGTCGAGACCCGAGCCACCGCCGAAGGCCACCACGCCGTCATGTCCGCCGTCGCGATAGACCTTGACGCCAGCCTCGAGATTGGTCTCGTTCGGGTTGGGGTCGACCTCGGAAAAGATCGCGCGGCCGAGACCGGCCTCTTCGAGCACGTCCAGAGCATGGGCGGTGATCGCCATGGATGCCAGTCCCCGGTCGGTGACCAGCAGCGGCTTTTGAAGGCCGAGCGTCTTGCAGGCATCCGCCAGTTCCTTGATCCGGCCCCGCCCGAGCTTGATGGCGGTGGGATAGCTCCAGTTGGCGACGATGTTCATTGGGTTACCTTCTTCAGATGGTAGGATTTCGGGCGGGTCAGGTTGTGGAAGCCGAGGACGGAGAGCGATCCGCCGCGCCCGGTCTGCTTGACGCCGGTCCACACCAGAGCGGGGTCGAGATAATCGCAGCGATTCATGAACACCGTACCGGTCTCGACCTCGCGGCCGATGCGCCCGGCGCGTTCCGGATCCTGCGTCCAGAGCGAGGCCGTCAGCCCGTATTGGCTGTCGTTCATCAACGCGATGGCTTCATCGTCGGTTTTTATCTTAATGATGCCGACCGCCGGGCCGAAGGTCTCTTCACGCATGATCTCCATCGAGTGGTCGACATTGACCAGCACCTGGGGCGCCAGATAGGCGCCGCCGTCGTCGGCCGGAAACAGCTTTGGGTCGACCAGCGCCTTGGCACCGTGCGCCACCGCATCGGCAATCTGGTCGCGGACCGTCTTGGCAAACCTCTTGTGTGCCATCGGTCCAAGCGTCGTGTCGGTATCGAGCGGGTTGCCGAGCTTGTAGTTCGACACCCAGGCGACCGACTTCTCGACAAAGGCGTCGTAAAGGCTTTCATGCACGTAGATGCGCTCGATGCCGCAGCAGCACTGGCCGGAATTGTAGGTGGCGCCGTCCATCAGCGTATCGACGGCAGCGTCGAGATCGGCGTCCTCCATCACATAGCCCGGGTCCTTGCCGCCGAGCTCCAGGCCGATGCCGGTAAAGGTGCCGGCCGCTGCCCGCTCGATGGCGCGCCCGCCTTCGACCGAGCCCGTAAAGTTGATGAAGTTGAACAGGCCCTCACCGATCAGCGCGCCGCTCGTGTCGTGGTCGAGAAAGAGGTTCTGGAACACATCGTCGGGGACGCCCGCCTCCACGAACGCCCGCACCATCCGCTCGCCGACCAGAAGCGTCTGCGCCGCATGCTTGATCACAACGGTATTGCCGGCCATGAGCGCCGGCGCGACCGTATTGATCGCAGTCATGTACGGATAGTTCCAGGGCGCGATCACCAGAACGACGCCATGCGGCTCGCGCTCGATGCGCCGCTGGAAGCTCGCGCTGTCTTCGACCAAGAGAGGCGCGAGCGCGTCGGCAGCAATCGAAGCCACGTAGTTGGACCTCTCGTTGAAGCCGCGAAACTCGCCGCCGTAGCGCACCGGCCGACCCATCTGCCAGGCCAGTTCCGGCACCACCTCGTCGGTCATCTCGTTGAGACGCGCGACGCCCTTCATCACGAGCTGGACGCGGTCTTCCAGCGGACGCCTGGCCCAGGCCTTTTGAGCCTGACGGGCCCGGCCGACGGCCTCGCGTGCTGCATCGACCGACATGGCCGGACGCTCGGCATAGACCGAACCGTCGACCGGCGAGATACATTGGATCATCGTCATTGAAGAGTACTCCGGAGTTCAACAGGCAAGCGTGCGGACATGACCCGCCACGCCATAGGACAGAATTGCGCGATCGCGCGTGATGATCGTCAGGTCATGTTCTCGCGCGGTCGCGATCAGGATGCGGTCGATCGGGTCCTTGTGCACAAGATTGGGCAAGGAACAGGATGCCATGAAAATATCCGCGGTCACAGGCAACTCCAGGGCGCCGCTATCGCGCCGGAATTCGTCATACCAACTTTTGGCGGTGCGCGTTTCTCGAATGCGACTTTTCGTCAAAAGCATGGCCATTTCCCAAGCCGTTGCGGTGGAGACCGAGATCGACAGGTCGCCTGAACCATAATTCTGAAGCGCGACAACCGCCTCGGGTTCCAAGGTCTGGTTATGGGTCATCCAGATGACCGCACATGTATCCAGCAGATAAGTTCTATTCATTGTAGAGCTTCTCGCCCCACTCCTCGTCCCAATCCATCGGTGCCGTCAGATCGACGCCAGGCATGACCGTGATCGTCCCCTCCATGCAGCCGAAAATAGGGTGCAACTCGACGAGCGTTCCGTCCGCCGTTTCCATCCACCGTTTGCCATCCTTGTAGACGATATCGTCCTTCGTGAACATTTTCACGGGCGCGGCCTCCGGTGCGGGTTCGTAGCCCTCCTGCTTCGACTCCCCCAAGCCATAGACCTGGCCCCGGCGGTGGGCGGCGACGAGCTCGAGATTGATGCCGAGAAATGCAGCGACGTCGTCCTGCTCGTCAGCGCTCATCTTCCGCTCACCGTTCAACATCCGCGATACGGCACTCGGGTCGAGCCCCATGAACCGCGCCATGTCCCGCAGCGATGAGCCTTTATCCGCCAGCATTTGATAGAACCACGCACTGTCGATGGCTGCCATGTTCACCTCCGAGGTTTGCGAACACCATCATACCACGATGCGGTGAAAGCAACAATGTGAACCCACTGTTGCGATTATCTCAAACCCTCTCGAAGCCGCGCGCCACTTCCCAATCGGTCACGCGCCGGTCGTATTCTTCCTGCTCCCACTGCCCCGCCCGGACATAGTGGTCGACCACGTCGTCGCCGAAGGCGGAGCGCAGGAGCTCCGACCCGGCAAGCAACTCCGTCGCGTGGCGCAGCGTCTTCGGGATCTCGCGGATGTCCTTGCCGCCATAGGCGTCGCCGTGAAAGGCGGGTTCGAGCTCCAGCTTTTTCTCGATCCCGTCGATACCGGCCGCCAGCAGCGCCGCCATGGCGAGATAGGGGTTGAGGTCGGAGCCGCCGACGCGGCATTCCACCCGGATGCCTTTGCTTTGCTCGCCGCACAGGCGGTAGCCGGCGGTCCGGTTGTCCTTCGACCAGACGGCCTTGGTGGGCGCAAACGTGCCGGCCATGAAGCGCTTGTAAGAATTGATGTAGGGCGCGAGGAAGTAGGTGATCTCGTCCGCATGTGCGAGCAGGCCCGCCATATAGTGCCTCATGGTCTGCGAGATGCCATGTTCAGCATCCTTGTCGAAGAACAGCGGCGTCTTGCCATCGGCGCTCCACAGCGACTGGTGGATATGCGACGAGCTGCCGGCCGAGTTGTAGTGCCACTTGGCGAGGAACGTGATGGCCTTGCCCTTCGACCAGGCGATCTCCTTGGCGGCGTTCTTGATGATCACGTGCCGGTCGGCCATGGTCAGAGCCTCGGCATAGCGGACATTGATCTCTTCCTGGCCGGCCGATGCCTCACCCTTGGAATTTTCCACCGGAATGCCGGCGCCCTGCAGCCCGATACGCAGCGCCCGCATCACCTCTTCTTCCTTGGTGGTCTGGAAGATGTGGTAATCCTCGTTATAGCCGCTGGCGAGCTTGAGGCCGCGATAGCCGGCCTCCCGCGCACTGTCGTAACTCTGGTCGAACAGGAAGAATTCGAGTTCGGTCGCCATGAAGGCCTTCATGCCCATGGCGTCCAGCCGCGCGATCTGTTTTTTCAGGACGGCACGCGGCGAGTGAGGTACTTCGGCATGGGTGTGGTGATCGTAGACGTCGCACAGGACGAGCGCGGTGCCTTCCAGCCAGGGCAGCCTGCGCAGCGTCGAGAGGTCGGGCTTCATCGTGTAGTCGCCATAGCCCTGCTCCCAGCTCGACGCCTTGTAGCCCGAGACGGTCTCCATCTCGATATCGGTGGCGAGCAGGTAGTTGCAGCTGTGCGTTTCCTCGTAGGCGCTTTCGACAAAGAATTCCGCCTGGAATCGTTTGCCCATCAGACGCCCCTGCATGTCGACGAGCGCGGCGATCACGGTATCGATCCGCCCGGCTGCGACATCGAGCTTCAGGTCGTCGAAGGAATAGGTGGCAGTCATCTCGGGTCCATTCTTGTCGTCGAGGGGATCACGGTGATGCCGCCGCATGTCCTGCGGCAGCACCCCGGTGTCGGAGGAAAGGGAAGCCGCAAGCTGCGCCTTCCCGCGGGTCAGAACATCACTCGCCGGCAACCACGCCGACGACGCCGGTCTCCCCGACCGCGGCTTCCGCAGCGGCGATCTCGGCCTTTCGCTTGGCGATCATGTCGCCGATCGGCGGTCCCTGGAAGCGCTTGTTCTCGACGGCAAACCAGATGACGATCGCCAGCGCGATAAAGCCGACGGTGACGCCGAACACCTTGTCGTTCGGCGGCTGGATGGCGATGTAGATGATCAGCACCATGCCGAGCGTCGCCAGCACGCCGACGGTCTTGTAGACGCCGGCACCGAGGTTCCACGGGCCGGGCGCCGGCCACTTGCTCGTGCCATAGGCAAAAATGCCGAGCACGATCGGGAACAGGAACGACAGGAAGAGAAAGATCAGCGTCGCGTTGACGACGGTGACGTAGAGGCTGGCCTCACCGACCGAGATGAACAGCGCGCCCCAGACAAACAGGCTTTCCAGCGCGGCCCCGGTCCAGATGGCGGCAACCGGCGTGCGGAATTTCGGGCTGACGCTCGACAGCGCCTTCGACCCCCACGGGATCCCGCCATCGCGCGAGAAGGCGAAGATCATGCGCGAGCAGGAAGTGACGGTCGCAAGACCGCACAGGAACTGCGCGATGAAGATCGCTACGTAGAGCGTCGTCACCAGCCAGGCCGGCATGATGGCGTTGATGGTCGCGAAGAACACGCTCCAGCCCTGCTTGGCACCTTCCGCCATGTCGGGAATGGCGATCACGAAGGACGACAGCATCACCCAGCCGGCCAGCGACGACCACAGCACCGCCGAGACCATCGAGCGCGGAACCGACAGCGCTGCCTTCTTCGTCTCTTCCGACGTGTGGGCGGACGCGTCATAGCCGGTGATCGTGTAGATCGGCAGCAGCAGCCCGAGCGCGAAGATGTACCACATGCTGTCCGACTGCGGCCAGACCGACCCGCCGGCTTCACCGGAGTAGTTGGTGAAGGTCCACAGGCGCGAGAAATCGTGCGTTGGCGCGAAGTAGAAGCAGGCGATCGTCAGCACTGCCGCCGTGACCAGGATCAGCGTCCCCGAAAAATCGGTGAGCTTCGCCGTCAGCCCGATGCCAAAATGGTTGATCGCGGCCTGGACGAGCGTGAACAGCACCACCAGCACGACTTGCATGGACGGTGAGACGACACCCGTCGCGTCGGCTATGCCGAGCTGCGCGCCGAACGTTCCGCCGAGGAAGAGCGCGGTGCCGATATTGATGGCGCCGAGCACGGTGATCAGGCCGAGCAGGTTGAGCCAGGCGGTCAGCCAGCCGGTAAAGCGCGTCCCGAGGATCGAGCTCCAGTGATAGAGCCCGCCCGCTGTCGGATAGGCCGAGGAGATCTGGGCCATGCCGAGCGCGAAGAAGAGCGAGATGATGCAGCCGACGGGCCAGCCGATGCCGATCGCGGCGCCGCCGACGCCCGACGTCGCCTGCGCCAGCGAATTGATGCCACCGGATAGGATGCAGATGATCGAGAAAGAGATCGCGAAGTTGGAGAACGAGCTCATGCGCCGCTCCAGCTCCTGGGCGTAGCCCATCGAATGGAGGATATGAATATCCTCGCTTTTGTCTCTATCGGTATAATCGGACATGACTTCCCCCTGTTGATAGCCGACCGCAGCCATGCGGCCTTGAGCCTCATGCATCCCGCAAGCGGACCGTCCGCGGGCATTCGAGCCACTGCTCCCTGGGTTTTATCGTTGGAAAGCTTCGAGACCGTCCCTAAGCAATCCTGTCAAGAAATCGGCCGCAACCCTTTGGCCGGTTTCGTCCTGTATCAGGTCGTTTCTAACTTCGATCATCACGTTCAGAAGTCCTGCCGGCAGGGCATGAACCTCAAGCGTGTGGGTGACCCCGTCAGCCGGCCCATAGGGCTCGTTGCGCTCCACCCGAAAGCGGCCTGTCCCTTCGGCCTGCCTCAGCATCAGATCGGCAAGCCGGCTGTCCCGGTCGTGCAGGATGCCGATTTCCACCGCCCGCTCCTGCCCGAAATAGACCGGGGTAAAGCTGTGGAGGGTCACCACCACCGTCTCGCCCCCCCTCTCCCGTCGCTCGGCGATCTCCTCGCGGATGCGGCCATGAAACGGCAGGTAGAGAGCACTTGTCCGTCGCGATCGCTCCGCGGCCGAGAGGTTCTCGTTGCCGGGAATGCGAAAGATCTCGCTGACATCCCGCATGGCGGCGGGCGATTCCGGCGGCCGGTTGCAGTCGTAGATCAACCGCGAAAACCGCTGGTAGACAAGCGTCGCATCGAGGCTCTGCGACATCAGCTGTGCGACGGCGAGCGCTCCCGGGTCCCAGGCGATATGCGAGGCGAGCGCCTCCTGCGACAGGCCGAGATCGCCGTAGCGCTGCGGCAGGCGACGCGAGGCATGCTCGCACACCAAAAGCACCGGGCTCGATCCCGCAGCATTTTCCACGCCGACGGGCTCACCGTCTGCCTGCGTGAAGAAATCCGATTGAACCAACATCAGCCGCCCGGAAGGTTAACTGTAGATTACGAAGAGAATTCTTCACTTTCGGACCAACGTCAACGTGAATCTGAAAAAATCTCTTCACTCCGCCATGTTGACATCGCCGCGGAAACAAATCTTAATCTTGCGTGAAAACCGGCGAAGACCGGGGGGAACAGTTTCCGTGGCACGGACCGTATCGGATGTTATTCGAGTTCGCTACGACACGCTCACGCGCGCGGAAAGGCAACTTGCGGACAGTCTTTTGGAGAACTATCCAGTCTCGGGACTTGGCAGCATCACGGCGGTTGCGGAGAACGCAGGCGTGTCGACGCCGACCGTTGCCCGCATGGTGCAGAAGCTGGGCTACAAGGGCTATGCGGAATTCCAGTCGCATCTTCACCAGGAGCTGGAGGCAACCATCTCCAACCCCATCGCCAAGCACGACCGCTGGGCGTCCAATGCACCGGGAACGCATATCCTCAACCGGTTCGCCGATGCCATCACCGCCAATCTGCGCGACACCCTGAGCGAACTCGATACTGCGACCTTCGAGGCTGCGGCGACCCTGTTGCGCGATCGCGAACGCAGCATCTATTTCGTTGGCGGACGCATCACCGGCTCGCTGGCGGAATATTTCTTCACCCACATGCAGGTGATCCGCCCGAAGACGACGCTTCTGTCCAACAATTCCAGCGCCTGGCCGCAGCATGTGCTGAACATGAGGGCTGGCGACGTCCTGGTGATCTTCGATATCCGCCGCTACGAGCAGGAGATGGCGACGCTTGCCGAAGCCGCAGTGGCGGCGGGCGTGGTGATCGTGCTCTTTACCGACGCCTGGCGCTCGCCGGTTGCTGCCCATGCGCGACACGTCTTCGAAGTCAGGATCGAGGCGCCGTCGGCCTGGGACTCATCCGTCGTTACGCTGTTCGTCGTGGAGGCCCTGATCGAGGCGGTGCAAAGCGCCACCTGGGAAGAAACCCGCGAGCGGATGAGTGTCCTCGAACAACTTTTTGAACGCAGTCGCCTGTTTCGAAGGCCGGGCCGCAACGGCCGGGCCGGCTGACCGTCTTCAGCGAAATTTTGGCATAACTTCGAACGGTTTATGAGCGAGCGCTGACGCTCAGAACTGTCACATACGATACATAAACAGGCTCTACGAGTCGCGCCTAACACGACCAACCCTCAGGAGGATCCCGTGCTCGACAAAACCCAACGTCTACTCTCCGCGACGACCGCCATCGTCCTCGCATCGGCAAGCCTTGCCGCCGCCGAGCCGAGCGCCGATCTCATCGCTGCCGCCAAGAAGGAAGGTACGCTGACCACCATCGCCCTTCCGCACGACTGGTGCGGCTACGGCGACGTTATCGCCGGCTTCAAGGCGAAGTACGGCCTCGAGGTCAACGAGCTGAACCCGGACGCCGGCTCCGGCGACGAAGTCGAAGCCATCAAGGCCAACAAGGGCAACAAGGGCCCGCAGGCACCTGACGTCATCGACGTCGGCCTGTCGTTCGGTCCGTCGGCCAAGGCCGAAGGCCTGCTGATGCCCTACAAGGTATCGACCTGGGACAGCATCCCGGACAGCGCCAAGGATGCCGACGGCTCCTGGTATGGCGATTACTACGGCGTTCTCTCTTTCGTCGTGAACACCGACATCGTCAAGAACGTACCCAAGGACTGGGCCGACCTGAAGGGCAAGGACTTCGCCAACGCGGTCGCTCTCGCCGGTGATCCGCGCGCCTCCAACCAGGCCGTTCAGGCCGTTTACGCCGCCGGGGTCGCCGCTGGCGAAAAGGACGCGGCCAAGATCGGCGCGGCTGGCCTTTCCTACTTTGCAGAGGTCAACAAGGCCGGCAACTTCGTGCCCGTGATCGGCAAGTCCGCCTCGCTCGCCCAGGGCTCCACCCCGGTCGTCGTCGCATGGGACTATAACGGCCTGTCCTGGCGCGATACGCTGAAGGGCAACCCGCCGGTTGAAGTCGTTGTCCCGAAGAGCGGCGTCGTCGCCGGCGTCTACGTCCAGGCGATCTCCGCTTTCGCGCCGCATCCGAACGCTGCAAAGCTGTGGATGGAATACCTTTACTCGGACGAAGGTCAGCTTGGCTGGCTGAAGGGCTATTGCCACCCGATCCGCTTCAACGATCTTGCCAAGAACAACAAGATCCCGAAGGAACTGCTCGACAAGCTGCCGCCAGCGGAGGGCTATGCCAAGGCCGTCTTCCCGACGCTCGACGAGCAGGCCAAGGGCAAGGAAGCCATCACCAAGAGCTGGGACTCGGTGGTCGGCGCCAACGTCAAGTAATCTGACCCAGATCTGCCTCCCCGCATCCTGCGGGGAGGCTCTACCTCCTCCGGCCAGAAGCCCCCTTCTCATGAGCACCGCCTTCCCGTCCTTCATTGACCGCCGGACCGTCGTCGACTGGCTCGGCATCGCGCCGTTCATGATCTTTGCGCTGATGTTCCTGATCGTGCCGACGCTCTATCTGGTGATGGGCGCCTTCTTCACGCCGGACGGGGATCTGACCCTCAAGAACATCGCCGACCTCTTCACGCCCTCGATCCTCAGCGCCTACTGGATCTCGATCCGGGTCTCGATTGCCTCGGCACTCGGCGGCGCGGTGATCGGCTTTTTCCTCGCCTGGGCCATCGTGCTCGGCGGCCTTCCAGGCTGGATCCGCTCCAGCCTGCTGACCTTTTCCGGTGTCGCATCGAACTTTGCCGGCGTGCCGCTCGCCTTCTCCTTTCTCGCCACGCTTGGCCGCACCGGTCTGGTGACGGTCCTGCTGCGGGACTGGCTGGGCTTCAATCTCTACGGTACAGGCTTCAACATCCTGTCCTTCTTCGGCCTCACCATCACCTACATGTTCTTCCAGATCCCGCTGATGGTACTGATCCTGACGCCGGCGCTCGACGGCATGAAGAAGGAATGGCGCGAAGCGTCCGAAATTCTCGGTGCCTCGACATGGCAGTACTGGCGGATGGTGGCGCTGCCGATCCTCTGGCCGAGCCTGATGGGCACGACGTTGCTGCTGTTCGCCAATGCCTTCGGCGCCATCGCGACCGCCTATGCGCTGACCGGCTCATCGCTCAACATCGTGCCGATACTCCTTTACGCGCAGATCCGCGGCGACGTTCTGCACAACGCCAATCTCGGCTATGCGCTCGCCTTGGGAATGATCGTCATCACCGGCATTTCCAACGTCCTCTACATTCTGCTGCGCATGCGCGCCGAACGGTGGCAGAAATGAAGACCAGCAAGATCCTCGCCTGGGCATCGCTTGCCGTCGGCCTCATCTACTTCTTCGTGCCGCTGATCGGCACGCTGGAATTTTCGCTGCGCATGCGCCGCGGCGCCTATTCGCTCGATGCCTACAGCACGGTCTTTTCGGATATCCAGTTCCGCTCGACCTTCGGATTCTCGATGCTGATGGCGCTGTTCACAATCATCTTCGGCATGCTGCTGGTGGTGCCGACCGCCTATTGGGTCCGCCTGCGCCTGCCGCAGATGCGGCCCGTGGTCGAGTTCATCACCCTGCTGCCGCTGGTCATCCCCGCCATCGTCATCGTGTTCGGCTATCTGCGGCTCTATAATTCCTCGTCCTTCATCCCGTTCACGGGCTCCACCCAGGGCACCAACGTCCTTCTGGTCCTCTCCTACATGACGCTGTCGCTGCCCTACATGTACCGGTCGGTCGATACAGCCATGCGCGCCATCGACGTGCGCACGCTGACGGAAGCCGCCGAAATCCTCGGCGCCAAATGGCCGACCATCCTGTTCCGCTGCATCTTCCCGAACGTGATGTCGGGCGTACTTTCCGGCGCCTTCATCACCTTTGCCATCGTCATGGGCGAATTCACCATGGCAGCACTCCTCAACCGGCCGGCTTTCGGCCCCTATCTCCAGCTGATCGGTGCCAACCGCGCCTATGAGCCGGCGGCGCTGGCAGTCATCGCTTTCGCCATCACCTGGCTTTCCATGGGTCTGCTCCAGCTCGTGTCCCGCTTCAGCAAAACCGCACCGTTGCGGCCGTAAGGAATTCCTCGATGTCCTTCCTCGTTCTCAACAATATCAAGAAGAGCTTTGGGCAGACCCAGGTCGTCAAGGACTTCGACATGTCCATCGAAAAGGGCGAGTTCGTCTCTTTTCTCGGTCCGTCGGGCTGCGGCAAGACCACCGTCCTGCGCATGATCGCCGGCTTCGAAACGCCGAGCGACGGCACCATTTCGATCAGTGGCAAGGACCAGAACCGCCTGAAGACCAACCAGCGCAACATCGGCATGGTCTTCCAGGCCTATGCGCTGTTCCCCAACATGACCGTTGCCGACAATGTCGCCTTCGGCCTCAAGGTAGCCGGCAAGCCGAAGGCCGAGATCGACACGCGGGTAAAGGAGATGCTGAAACTCATCTCGCTCGAGCATCTGGCGGAACGCTATCCGTACCAGATGTCCGGCGGCCAGCAGCAGCGCGTGGCACTCGCCCGGGCGCTGGCGCCCAAGCCGCAGGTCCTGCTGCTCGACGAGCCGCTCTCGGCACTCGATGCCAAGATCCGCGTGTCGCTGCGTGAGGAAATCCGCCAGATCCAGCGGCAGCTCGGCATCACCACGGTCTTTGTCACCCACGACCAGGAAGAGGCGCTGTCGATCTCTGACCGAATCGTGGTGATGAATGCGGGCCGCGCCGACCAGATCGGCACACCGTTCGAGATCTACAATCGCCCGGCAACGCGCTTCGTCGCCTCCTTCGTCGGCACGCTCAATATCATCGAGGCAACCGTGGTGGATCCAGCCGCCAATACGGTCCGGATGGGCGACAACGTGGTGACGCTTCGAGACTCGATTGGCGCCATGAAGTCGGGAGACAAGGTATCGGTCGCCCTGCGCCCGGAAGCCGGCTCCATGTCGGACACGGCAAAAGGCGACACCACGATCACCGGCGCGGTGATCTCGTCCCACTTCCTCGGCTCGGTCATCCGCACCAAGATCGACATCGGCGGAAACCCGGTGAGCTTCGACACCTTCAACGCACCTGACGTCGTGCAGCCGCAGCCGGGCGAGACGCTTTCGCTGCGATTCATGGCGAGCGACCTGCTGCTCGTGCGGGACTGACCGCACAGGGGTGGCCGGGCCCCGACGTTGCGTCCGGCCGCCGGCCTTTCCGCTTGACAGCCCGCGGCGATGCCGCAATGCAGGGAGATGGCCTCTCGCACGGGAGGCGTCAAGCAGCTGGTTCAGTCTTCATGTCCCCCACAACGACACCCACGGCCCCGCGCCGCCTGACATCGCAGGATTTCCGCACCCTTGGCCTCGCGGCACTCGGCGGCGCCCTCGAATTCTACGATTTCATCATTTTCGTGTTCTTTGCCGCCGTCATCGGCAAGCTCTTCTTCCCGCCCGACATGCCCGACTGGCTGGTGCTGATCCAGACCTTCGGCATCTTCGCCGCCGGCTATCTGGTGCGGCCGGTGGGCGGCGTCGTGCTGGCCCATTTCGGCGATCTCTTCGGCCGCAAGCGGGTCTTCTCGTTTTCCATTCTGCTCATGGCGCTATCGACGCTTGGCATGGCGCTGATGCCGACCTATGCGACGATCGGCGTCGCGGCCCCGATCCTGCTCGTCGTCATGCGGCTCCTCCAGGGTGCCGCGATCGGCGGCGAGGTGCCGGGTGCCTGGACCTTCGTGGCGGAGCACGTCCCTTTCCGCCGCGTCGGTTTTGCCTGCGGCTTCCTCTGCTCGGGTCTCACCCTTGGCATCCTGCTCGGCTCGTTCATCGCGACGATCATCAATTCGGTGTTTGTGCCCGAAACGATTGCCGCCTGGGCCTGGCGCGTCCCGTTCCTGCTCGGCGGCGTCTTTGGCCTGCTTGCCGTGTGGCTGCGTCGCTGGCTGCAGGAGACCCCGATCTTCACCGAAATGAAGGCGAGCCGCGCGCTCTCCCCGGAACTGCCGTTGAAGACCGTTCTGCGCGATCATATGCGCGGCGTCATCGTCTCGGTCCTGCTCACCTGGATCCTGTCGGCCGGCATCGTCGTGACCACCCTGATGACGGCGACCTTCCTGCAAAAGCTCTACGGCTACACCGCGCAGCAGGCGCTGGCCGCAACCAGCTTCGGCACGCTGTTCCTGATCTTCGGCACCGCGGCCGCCGGCGCCATCGTCGACAGGGTCGGCTCCGGCCGGTTCTTCATCTTCGGCGGCCTCTTCTTCGGCGCAGCAACCTTCGCCTTTTACAGCTTCGCCGCCACCTCGTTGACCGTCCTTTTCGTGCTTTACGCGATTATGGGGCTGTCGGTCGGCATGGTCGGGGCGGTCCCCTACGTCATGGTCCGCGCCTTTCCGGCGCGCGTCCGTTTCTCGGGCCTCTCCTTCTCCTATAACATGTCCTACGCCATCTTCGGCGGCATGACGCCGATCGCGGTGACCACGCTTCTGGCGGTCAACCCGATGGCGCATGCCTGGTACCTGCTTTTCATCGCGGCCCTGACGGTCGGGCTCGGCATCTATCTCAGCCTCCATGGCGAGACGGTCGAGTCGGACGCCGGAATCGAGGAGCTGACGGCACGCCTCGCCGGACACTGACCGGGCGGCAGATCCTCGACCCAAAACAAAGAAGCCGGAAAGGTCAGACCTTTCCGGCTCTTTTGTTGGTCAGGACCCTGTCTCTCAGGCTGCGTCGTCCACGGCGACGGCCGGGCCCGGCACGTAGTTGAGGACCGGCCCCAACCAGCGCTCCACTTCGTCGATCGGCATGCCCTTGCGCTGCGCATAATCCTCCACCTGGTCGCGTTCGACCTTCGCCACGCCGAAGTAATAGGATGACGGGTGGCCGATATAGAGCCCTGACACCGAGGATCCCGGCCACATCGCGTAGCTTTCCGTCAGCTCCACGCCGGTCGCGGCCGTCGCATCGAGCAGGCTGAACAGCGTCGCCTTTTCCGTATGGTCCGGCTGGGCGGGATAGCCCGGCGCCGGACGGATGCCGGCATAGCCCTCCGTGATCAGCTCCTCCGGTGACAGGCTCTCGCCCGGCGCGTAGCCCCAGAACTCTTGCCGGACCCGCTGGTGCATGCGCTCGGCGAAGGCTTCCGCGAAGCGGTCCGCCAGTGCCTTGACGAGGATCGACGAATAGTCGTCGTTGGCGCGCTCGAAGCGTTCGGCGATGGCGATCTCCTCGATCCCCGCCGTGACGACGAAGGCCCCCACATGATCGGGCTTGCCGCTCGATTGCGGAGCCACGAAATCCGAAAGGGCGACGTTCGGGCGACCGTCGCGCTTGGAAAGCTGCTGGCGCAGCGTGTAGAAGGTCGCGAGTTCCTTGTCCCGGTCCTCGCCGGTATAGAGCCGGATGTCGTCGCCGACCGCATTGGCAGGCCAGAAGCCGATCACGGCGCGCGGCCGGAACCAGTTTTCAGCGATGATCTTCTCCAGCATGGCCTGCGCGTCCGCAAAAAGCTGCCGGGCCGCCTCGCCCTGCTTCTCGTCCTCGAGGATCGCAGGATAGCGACCCTTCAGCTCCCAGGTTTGAAAGAACGGCGTCCAGTCGATGTACTGCGCAAGCTCCGCCAGGTCATAGGTCTCGAACACCTTGGTGCCGAGGAACTGCGGTGCAACCGGCTCGTAGGACGCCCAGTCGACCTTCTCCGAATTGGCCCGCGCGCGGGCAATCGGCAGCCGGCTCTTTTCCGCCTCGGAGCGGGCATGGGCAGCGGCCACCTTGGCATACTCCGCGCGTATGGTTTCGACATAGCTGGCCTTCGTATCCGGCGACAGCAGCGCGGAGACGACGCCCACCGCACGGCTGGCGTCGTTGACGTAGATCGCCTGCCCCGCCTGGTATTTGGGATGGATCTTGACGGCCGTATGGACACGGCTGGTTGTCGCGCCGCCGATCAGCACCGGGATGTCGAAACCCTGGCGCTCCATTTCGGCCGCCAAATGCACCATCTCGTCGAGCGACGGCGTGATGAGCCCGGACAGCCCGATGATGTCGACCTTCTCGGCAATCGCCGTCTCGAGGATCTTCGTCGCCGGCACCATGACGCCGAGATCGACGATCTCGTAGTTGTTGCAGGCGAGCACGACGCCGACGATGTTCTTGCCGATATCGTGGACGTCGCCCTTGACCGTCGCCATCAGGATCTTGCCGGCCGTCTTGCGCTGGTCGCCGCCGTTGAGGCGCTTCTCCTCCTCCATGTAGGGAAGCAGCACGGCGACGGCCTGCTTCATGACGCGGGCCGATTTCACCACCTGCGGCAGGAACATCTTGCCCGATCCAAACAGGTCGCCGACGACGTTCATGCCGGCCATCAGCGGCCCTTCGATCACATGCAGCGGCCGCTCGGCCGCCGAGCGGGCCTCCTCGGTGTCAGCATCGATGTAATCGGTAATGCCGTTCACCAGCGCGTGCGACAGCCGCTTCTCGACCGGCCACTCCCGCCAGCTGAGATCCTGGACCCTGGCTTCCCGTCCCGGTCCACCGCGGTAGCGCTCGGCGATCTCGAGCAGGCGTTCGGTCGCGTCGTCGCGCCGGTTGAGCACCACGTCCTCGCAGGCGTCGCGCAGCCCGGCGTCGATGGTCTCGTAGACGGCGAGCTGGCCGGCATTGACGATCCCCATGTCCATGCCCGCCTGGATGGCGTGATAGAGGAACACCGCGTGCATCGCCTCGCGCACCGGTTCGTTGCCGCGAAAGGAGAAGGACAGGTTCGAAACGCCGCCCGACACGTGCACCAGAGGCATCCGCTCCCGGATCGTCCGGGTCGCCTCGATAAAGGCCTGGCCGTAGTCGTTATGCTCCTCGATGCCGGTCGCAACCGCAAACACGTTGGGGTCGAAGATGATGTCTTCCGGCGGGAACTTCGCCTCTTCGGTCAGCAGCTTGTAGGCACGCTCGGCAATCGAGACCTTCCGCTCGTAGGTATCGGCCTGGCCCTGTTCGTCGAACGCCATGACGACGACGGCGGCGCCGTAATTGCGCAGCAGCTTCGCCTGGGCGATGAATTTTTCCTCGCCTTCCTTCATGGAGATCGAGTTAACGACCGGCTTGCCCTGCACGCATTTCAGCCCCGCCTCCATGATCTCGAACTTGGAGCTGTCGAGCATCACGGGCACGCGGGCGATATCCGGCTCGGCGGCGATCAGGTTGAGAAAGTCGACCATGGCCTTCTGCGAATCGATCAGCCCCTCGTCCATGTTGATGTCGATGACCGAGGCGCCATTCTCGACCTGGTCGCGGGCAACGGCCAGCGCTGCGGTAAGGTCGCCAGCCGTGATCAGCTTGCGGAACTTCGCCGACCCCGTGACATTGGTGCGCTCGCCGACGTTGACGAAGGGCACGTCCTTGGTGAAGACGAAGGGCTCCAGCCCCGCCAAAGACATGAACGGCTTGTGCTCGGGGACCTCGCGCGGCTTGAAGGATCCCACCGCGTCGGCAATCGCCTTGATATGCTCCGGCGTCGACCCGCAGCAGCCGCCGACCACATTGACGAGGCTCTCTTCCGCAAAGCCGCTGATCTGCCGGGCCATGTCGTCGGGAGATTCGTCGTAGAGACCGAATTCGTTCGGCAGGCCGGCATTAGGATAGGCGGAGATGAAGGTGTCTGCGACGGACGACAGTTCCTGCAGGTGCGGGCGCATCGCATCGGCACCCAGCGCGCAGTTGAGGCCGATCGTAAACGGCATGGCATGACGGACGGAATACCAGAACGCCGACGGCGTCTGGCCCGACAGCGTGCGGCCGGACAGATCCGTGATCGTGCCTGAAATCATCACCGGAAGGTGGATGCCCTTTTCCTCAAAACGTTCGGCACAGGCGAAGATGGCCGCCTTGGCGTTCAGCGTGTCGAAGATCGTCTCGATCAGGATCAGGTCGGCGCCGCCGTCGATCAGACCGTCGATCTGCTCCGCATAGGCGATCCGCAGATCGTCGAATGTCACCGCCCGGTAACCGGGATTGTTGACGTCGGGGGAGATGGAGGCTGTGCGGTTAGTCGGGCCGATCGCACCGGCAACAAAGCGGCGCCGGCCGTCTTCCTTTTCCGCCCGAAGCACCGCCCGGCGGGCGAGCCTCGCACCGTCGCGGTTCAGGTCGTAGACCGCGTTCTCCATCTGGTAGTCGGCCTGCGCGATCCGGGTCGAGGAAAACGTATTGGTCTCGACAATATCCGCGCCGGCCTTGGCATAGCGATAGTGGATGTCTTCGATTGCCTGCGGCTGGCTGAGGATGAGGAGGTCGTTGTTGCCCTGCTGGTGGCAGGCACAGCCGACGAAGCGATCGCCGCGGAACTGGTCTTCGTCGAGACCGAGCCCCTGGATCTGCGTCCCCATGGCGCCGTCGATGACGAGGATTCGCTCCCTTGCCGCAGCCTGGAGCGCCGAAAGGATCTCGCTTCCATCGCGTGGGGCCGCCTTTTCGCCGAACAGGTCTTCAAACATCATGCACTCCAGTCTGCCTCAAGGCGCGAATTAACACATAAACATATCTTTATGTCAATGTAACTTCTTGCGTGACCTGAGAGATCGGCCATGACAGGGCGTTTGTCGGACGCTATATCGGACATGTATTTCTGCCGATCAGCCTAGAGGTTCGCATGACCGATCAAGACCAGACCTCCCTCCATTGGACGACACTGCCCTACCATCGCAAGTGGCTTGTCGACCAGGCGGACAGGCTTTTCGACTTCTTCCAGTACCGCAGCGCCAACCCCGCCGGCGGGTTCTTCGACATGGACGATGTCGGCACACCGCTCGGGGGTGCCAATCCGGTGCGCGGCATCCACGCCTCGGCGCGGATGGTCCACTGCTTCTCGATCGGCTACCTGCTCGGCCGGCCGGGCTGCGGCGATGTGATCGACCACGGCATGCGCTACCTGTGGGACCGCCACCGCGACGCCGACCATGGCGGTTATTTCTGGCAGGTCGATGACGATGGCGCGGTTGATTCCGACAAGCAGGGCTACGGCCACGCTTTCGTGCTGCTTGCCGCCTCCTCCGCCAAAGCAGTCGGCCACCCCCTTGCCGACGACATGCTGGCAGACATCACCGGCGTCCTGACGACCCGGTTCTGGGAGCCGCAGCACGGAGCCATCGCCGAGGAATTCGGCCGTGACTGGTCGCCGATCGACGGCGGCAGCTATCGCGGCCAGAACTCCAACATGCATCTGACCGAGGCGCTGATGGCGGCCTTCGAGGTTACCGGCGAACGAGACTACCTCGACAAGGCCGAGAGCATCGCCGAACGCGTCATCAATCAGGCCGCAGCAAGCGTCGGCTTTCGGGTGGCCGAGCACTTCGACGCGAACTGGCGCATCGACAAGGACTACTACCACCAGAACGAGATGTTCCGCCCGGCCGGCACCACGCCCGGCCACTGGCTGGAATGGTCGCGGCTGATCCTGCAGCTGTGGGTCCTCGGTGGAAAGACCAAGGCATGGATGCCGGATGCCGCCAAATCGTTGTTCGTTCAGTCCATGTCACTGGGCTGGGACAAGCAAAAAGGCGGCTTTTTCTATACGCTCGACTGGCAGGACCAGCCGGAAAAGACCAACAAGCTCTGGTGGCCGATGTGCGAGGGTGCCGCCGCTGCGCATTTCCTGATGGAACACCTGCCGTCCGACCCTTTTTACGAGGACAGCTACCGGCTGATCTGGGGGACGATCGCCAACCGCTTTATCGACCATCGCAAGGGTGGCTGGCACGAGGAGCTGACCGAGGATCTGATCCCGGCCAACACCCTCTTCCCGGGCAAGGGCGACCTCTACCATGCGCTTCAGGCCTGCCTGATCCCGCTGTTCCCGGCGACTGGCAGTCTGACGCGGGTCATTCCCGAAGCAGGCGGCAGGATCTGACGTCTCATCCGACACGCAACCGGGCGGCGTGCCTGCTGTCCGGATGCGTGTGATGATCAGCTCCCGGCCCCGCGCCGCGATACCGCCATCGCACGCACGTGCGACGCCAGCAACGCATAGTCGTAGGGCTTGGTGATTAGC
Organism: Hyphomicrobiales bacterium; assembly: GCA_900469345.1. Classification (GTDB taxonomy): domain Bacteria; phylum Pseudomonadota; class Alphaproteobacteria; order Rhizobiales; family Rhizobiaceae; genus Neorhizobium. Next base: position 294,061 of record UBWZ01000002.1, read on the forward strand.
GCCGTCCGCTCGAGATCCTCCGCCCCCTCCACATTGCGGTCGCCGGTCGCGAAGATCACCGGCAGGTCGGGCATAACCCGCCGCAGGGCGAGGGTCAGCTGCAGCCCGCTCATGTCGGGCAGATGCACATCGGTCACCAGCACGTCGATAGTTTGTTCTTCGGCCGCAGCCAGCGCCTCCCTGGCAGAACCGGCATCGATGACCTGCATCCCGACCTCTTTCAGGAAGTCGGCCGTCGAGAAGCGGATCAAGGCTTCGTCCTCGACCAGAAGCACACGGATCGGTCCCGTCGGCATTGATGCCTCGTACGGGGCTGAAACCGGCAGGGCCTGCAGCGGCGCGAAACCGGACTGCGGCTGGCTGCGGGCGTGATCGAGCAGCTGCCGGATTTTTCGCGCCAGCGCGTCGCGCGTATAGGGTTTGGAGAGGAGCTCGACGCCCGGATCGAGCCGTCCCCCATGGACGATCGTGCTTTCCGTATAGCCGGAGGTAAACAGCACCGCCAGGCGCGGCAGGCGCTGCTTGGCCTTCAGCGCAAGGTCGCGGCTCGTCAGCTTGCCCGGCATGACTACGTCCGTAAACAGGAGGTCGATCGGCACACCGCTGTCGACGATCGTCAGGCCGCCGTCCGCGTCGTTGGCCTTGAGCACGCGGTAGCCGAGTTCGGCCAGCAGGCTGACGGCGATGTCGCGCACGCCCGGGTCATCCTCGACCACGAGGATCGTCTCGTGTCCGCCGGCCAGCACTTCTGCCGCAATGTCCACGGGCATGTCTTCCTCTCGCGGCGAGCGCGGCAGGTAGATGCGCACGGTCGTACCGTGCCCGGGTTCGCTGTAGATCCGGATATGGCCTTCGGACTGCTTGACGAAGCCGTAGACCATCGAGAGGCCGAGCCCGGTCCCCTTGCCCTCCGGCTTGGTCGTGAAAAACGGATCGAAGACCTTCTCCAGAATCTCCTTCGACATGCCCGAACCGGTATCGCTGACCGCGATCATCACATACTCGCCGGGCGCCACGTCGAACGCGCTCGGCGCCGGATCGTCGCTCAGCACGGTATTGCCGAGCTCGATCGTCAGCCTCCCCTGCCCGTTCATCGCGTCGCGTGCGTTGATCGCCAGGTTGAGAATGGCATTCTCGACATTGGTCGGATCGACCATGGTGTTCCAGAGCCCGGGCCCGACCGCCAGATCGATCTCGATTGCCTCCCCGAGGCTGCGCCGAAGAAGATTGTGCATCTCCCGCACCAGCCGCCCCAGGTTGACCACCTTCGGCGAAAGCGGCTGCCGCCGGCCGAAGGCGAGCAGCTGGGACGCGAGCTTGGCCCCCCGCTCCGCGCCGGACAGAGCGCTTTTGACGCGCTTTTCGGCGACCTGATTGCCGGCCACCTCGCGACCGAGCAGTTGCAGGTTTCCGGTGATCACCTGCAGCAGGTTGTTGAAGTCGTGCGCAATGCCGCCCGCGAGATTGCCGATGGCCTCCATCTTCTGGCTCTGCCGCAGCACTTCCTGGGTCCGCTCCAGCTCGACGGTGCGCTCCGCCACGCGGTGGCCGAGCGTCGTCGCCAGCATTTCGAGCCGGCTCTCGGTGGTCTTCTGGTCTTCGATATCCGTATTGGTGGCAACCCAGAACCGGATGGTTCCGTCGACGCCGTGGATCGGCACGGCGCGGCTGAGGAACCACCGATACGCGCCGTCGCGGCGCCGCAGCCGGAGTTCCGTCTCGAAGGTCTCGCCCCTCGCGACCGCTGCAGCCCAGCGGGTGCGGACATTGGCACTGTCGTCCGGGTGCAGCAGGCCCGAGCCCTGCTCCGTATCGAAATAGAAGTGACTGACGCCGCTATATTCCAGCACCCGGTCATTGCACCACTCCACCCGACCGTCGGGCTGCGCCGTCCAGACCTGGTTGGGCAGCGATTGCGCCAGCGTCCGAAACCTTTCTTCGCTCTCCCGGGCGGCGTCCTCGGCGCGTCGCAGATCGGTGACGTCGTGGCCCTGGACGAAAATACCCGTGACCTGCCCGTTGCCGTCGCGGATCGGCTGGTAGACGAAGTCGAGGAAGCGTTCTTCCGCCGGCCCGCCGGCATGGCGTTGCAAGAGCACGCGGGCGGCCACCGCGGCATAGGGTTCGCCGCTGCGGTAGACCTGGTCGAGCAGCTCGTAGAAACCCTGCCCTTGAAGGTCGGGGAGTGCGTCGCGAACGCTCCTGCCGATCAGGTCGTCGCGCCCGACCAGCGCACGGTATGCCTCGTTCGCGATATCGAAAAGGTGGTCGGGCCCGCGCAGCACCGCCATGAAACCGGGCGCCTGTTCGAACAGGGCGCGCAGGTATTCGCGCTCCTCGCCGAGCGCCAGGTTCGCATGTCCGACGGCATCCGCCCGTTGCATCAGGTCCATCTGGATCCGCCAGTCGCTGGCGCCGGCAGCCTGCCGCAGCACGTGCAGTTCGGTGACATCGACCGTGTGCTGGATGATGCAGGCCACTTCACCGCGATCGTCGACAAGAGGTGTATGCGTAGCGCTCCAGTACCGTTGCTGGAGCGCGCCCGTCTCGTCCTGGATCGGATAGGAGATCAGCGGCAGATGATCGACGCACCCGGTACCGAATACCTTTGAAAACGACTGCCGGAGCATCCGCCCCGGTCCGGAGTCCGGATCGCTCGGAAACGCGTCGAACAGGAGCTGCCCGGCAAGCTCCTCTCGCGTCCTTCCCGTGACGGCAAGGTAGGCCCCGTTCATGCCGACCATACGCAAGTCCCGGTCGAGGACAACGTAGGGATTAGGCAGCAGATTGAACAACGCGTCAAAATCTATGGCGGAAACGCCCGTCCGTCGGAACATCCTCGATCCCTGTCAGCAGTGCGACAACATATTACAGGTTTCAAGTAGCGAATGACAACGACAAAGCAGTTCTTTAGAATGACTGGACACACCTTGCGATAAATTGCATTTTATCAAAAATGAGGCGGGGGCGTTTCGTGAAATTTACCGAGCTTGCTTCGCTGAAACCTTCGCCGCGCAAGTCTTTCACATGATCTGCAGCAGTGGTTTCCGCGTATTTCGATGGCGTGCACGAGTTCCAAAGGGCGGCTTTGAGGACGTATGACTTTCGCCGATTTCACCAATCGCAAGGAAAGACTGGTCAGGTCCTTCCTTAGTCGACACTTCACCACGTTGGATGTCTACGGCCTGGCCGTCGTCGGCGTGTTCTGTGCTTTCGCGCTGCGCCTGGCGCTTCACTCGTGGCTGGGCGAAAAAGCGTTCTTCATCGTCTTTGTCCCGCCTATCCTGCTGGTTGCAGTCGTCGGGGGCTTCCGCGCCGCCATCTTTGCGGCGGGTCTTTCCGTCATTGCCGTCTATTCGCTGATCGCCACGGTTGCCACCCGTGAAGCCGCCGTCTCCGATCTGGCCGTGATTGCCATTCTGGGATTTTCGATTGCGCTGGTGGGAGACATTTTGCATGTCGCGAGACAGACCATCGCCAAGACGCAACGTAAGATGGACGAGCGGGAGGCACATCTCAAATCGATTCTCGACACCGTCCTCGATGCCAGCATCATCAGCACGCAGAACGGGACGATCCTGGCGTTCAACGCTGCCGCCGTCCGGCAATTCGGCTATACCGAGCAGGAAGTCATCGGCCATAACCTGCGCATTCTGATGCCTGAACCGTACCGGAGCGAACACGACGGTTACCTGGAGCGCTACAGGCTCACCGGCGACAAGAAGATCATCGGCCGCGACCGGGTGGTCATGGGTCGCCGCAAGGATGGCTCCACCTTCCCGATGAAACTTGCCGTCGGCGTGACGCAATCGGCCGGCGAAACGGTCTTCACGGGGTTCGTCAGGGATCTGACCGAACGCGAGGAGACCGCGGCAAGGCTGCAGGAAATCCAGGCTGAACTGGCCCGCCTAGCCCGCCTTACCGAAATGGGCGAGATGGCCTCCACGCTGGCGCACGAGCTGAACCAGCCGCTGTCGGCGATTTCAAACTACGTCCATGGCTGTGCGCGGCTCCTGGAGGACATCGACGAAGAGATCGCCGTCAAGATGCGGGATGCTCTGCAGGAGACTGCCAAACAGTCGCTTCGCGCCGGCCAGATCATCAAACACCTGCGGGAATTCGTCTCCAAGGGCGAAACGGAAAAGGCTCCCCACAATATCCGCCATCTGGTCGAGGAAGCGGCGGCCCTTGCGTTGGTCGGCTCCCGTGACAAAGGCGTCAGGACCTTGTTCGAACTTGCGTCCGGACCGGAAATCGTCATGGTCGACTCGATCCAGATCCAGCAGGTGCTAATCAACATCATGCGCAATGCCGTCGAAGCCATGATGCATTCAAAGACACGCGAACTGATCATACGCACCCAGGCTGAATTGGGCGATCAGGTCGCCGTGCTCATCGAGGACAGCGGCCCAGGCATCTCCGATGAGATCGCCGGAGAACTGTTCAAGCCATTTGTGACGACCAAATCGGAAGGAATGGGGATCGGGCTGTCCATCTGCAAACGGATCATAGAAGCCCATGGCGGCGACCTGACGGTCGGCCGTAACGCTGCCGGCGGCGCAACTTTCCGGTTCAACCTGCCTTTGCATAATGAGGAGCTGGAGAATGCTTACAGCTGACTACACCGTTCACATCGTTGACGACGAAGAGGCTGTCCGTAAGTCACTGGCATTCATGCTGACCATGAACGGCTTTGCCGCGCGAATTCACGAAACGGCATCCGCTTTCCTCAAATTTGCGCCGAGCATCCATCACGGCGTCCTTGTCACCGATCTGCGCATGCCGGACATCAGCGGCATCGACCTCATTCGCACGTTGCGGGACATGAAGGCGGATATGACCAGCATCGTCATCACCGGCCATGGCGACGTTCCAATGGCCGTCGAAGCGATGAAGGCCGGCGCGGTCGACTTCATCGAAAAGCCCTTTGAAGACACGACGATCATCGACGCAGTCCGAAGGGCCGCGAGCCTTCTGGGTGAGCAGCCGAATGCCACGACGAACCTGGCGGACCTGCGAAGCTGCCTTGACAGCCTCAGCGATCGCGAGCGGCAAGTCCTCGCAGCGGTGGTGGCGGGCCACCCCAACAAGGTCATCGCCCACGACCTGCAGATCAGCCCCCGGACCGTCGAGGTCCACCGTGCCAATGTCATGGCGAAGATGAAGGCGCGAAGCCTGCCCCAGCTGGTGCGAATGGCCATCGCGACCGGACTGGAAGGGCTATAATCGGCAAGCAAACCGCTGATTTCTTGATCTAGCGCAAGGCAGGCAGGATTGAGCTGGGCTAAACTTTCTAATGTCATCGGCTTCGGGTCCATCTCGTGTCCACTCAACCAGTTAGCGTCATCTCGCCTGACAAGGGGCTGCGACATTCGATTGTCTTTGCCCTGGAGGTCGAAGGCTACCGCGTCGAGGCGCATGACAGCTGGCAGGGATGGCTCGAAAAGCTCTCCAAGAGCCTTTGTACGATTGTGGACGGCGACCTGATCGCCGACTTCCACCGATTCTTGGCGCATGATCCTGCCGAAGTCGGCGCGCTTATCGTTCTGAGCGATGGGATGTCGCATCCGTTCGACGACCGGGGCGCGCACGTCCTCCCCAAGCCCTTCGCCGGCAGCGACCTCATCAAACTGGTTCGTAAACTTGTACCGGCCTATCGGCGCCACGCCGGAGCTAGGTAAAAACACGTAGGCGTTGTACCCAATTTCCGAGCCTCGCGGTCTCAGGCATCCTTGTTCCAGCTTGGGATGGGATGAATGACAACAATGAACACCATAGCGCGCCCCGTTTCTTCGTCAGCTCTGCCGACTGTCTCGTCGATCTTTCCATTCAACTCCAGCGCACCGCTGACGACGTTTGACGCCGACAACGAGATCTATGCTCCCGGTCAGAAGGCCCGCGGCCTCTACCGCATAGAATACGGAGCAGTTCGGCTCTACCACATGCTTTCGGACGGACGCCGCCAGGTGATCGCCTTCTGTCTCGCAGGAGAGACCTTCGGGTTCGAAGCCACTCCCACCCACAGTTTCTTCGCCGAAGCCATGACGTCGACGGGTGTCAGGACCTATCACTTCACCGCAAACGGAAAAGACCAGGCCGAGCTGCTGGGTCTTGCCCTGCGCGGCATGCTGAGCGCCCAGAAGCACATACTGGTGATCGGCCGTCAGACGGCGGTCGAACGGGTGGCTGGTTTCATTGTCGACATCGCCGAACGCCAGGGCGGGCTGGAACATTTCGACCTGCCGATGAGCCGCCTCGATATCGCAGACTATCTCGGCCTGACGATCGAGACCGTGTCCCGCGTCTTTGCCAAGCTGCGGCAATCGGGGCTGATCAAGCTGCGCAGCATACGCTGCGTCGAGATCAACGACATGTCTGCCCTGCGCAGCCTCTGCGCCTGACGCGTCAGCCTCAATCCGCGTAAGCGTCCAGGATCTGGCGCATCTGGCGAACGATCGTAACGCTCGTCTCGCTGTCCTGTGAGGACTGAAATCCGAACGCGATGGCCCTGTCATCGGACTGCGATCGCAGGGCGCGGCAAGAGCTGTGCACCTCCGCTGCCCCTGTCGTCCGCAAAACCTCGCCGAGGTTCTCCGGATTGACGCCGCTTCCCGGCATGATCGACACCCGTCCTCGCGCCTGGGCAACAAGATCACGGAGCAGTCCGAGCCCGTCCATGGCCCTGGGTGTCTGACCCGAGGTCAGTACCCGTTCCACACCGAGCGCAATTGCGTCCTCCAGTGCCTGAACCGGATCGGGCACAAGATCGAAGGCCCGATGCAACGTCATTCCAAAATCTTGCGCGCGATCCTTCATTCGTTGCAGGAGCTCGAGATCCAGCCGGCCATCAAGATGGTTGGCGCCGATCACGACGCCGGCGAGGCCTGCCTCCCGCACCGCTGCGATGTCCGCTAACAGCGCGGCTTCGTCATCGGCGCCGTAGACGAAATTGCCCGCTCTCGGTCGGATGATCGCGTAGACCGGAACCGGCGACGATTGCGCCAGCGATATCAGTCCGGCCGACGGCGTAAGCCCCCCGACCGCCAGGCAGGCGCAGAGCTCGATCCGATCGGCGCCGCCCTCGATGGCTGCCCGGAGACCCTCGGGGCTGTCGACGCACACTTCCAGAACCAAAGACAAGGATCACCGCCCTTCGACTGCTAGGGACCATTGATGGCCGAGCACAGCCGCCCCGGCGAGGCCGCCGTCCTCCTGCCGGGCGGCAGGCACGACGAGCGGCCGCTCGAACCTATTGAGGATCCGCGTCCGCACAGCGCCGTCAAGCGCCGCAATCAGCGCCGTCACGGAGGCAAGCCCGCCCCCGACCGGCACGATCGAGGCACCGGTGATGTTGACGGCAAGCGCCAGCGGATCGGCAAGCAGTTCCAGATAGGCGGCGACCGTCGTGCCGGCGCGTTCGTCGCCGTCCTGCCAGTCCTGCAGGATCTGCCGGCTGGTCTCGTCGCGATCACACAGGAAGCGGTGCAGCCGCTCGATGCCGCGCGCACCGCCGATCGTATCGACGCATCCCGACTGGCCGCAGCCGCAGGAGAACCGCGGGATATGCAACATCGTCCCGCCGACCTCGACTGTGGTGTTGAGGATCGGACCGTGACCCCATTCGCCGGTAACGCCACCCGCGCCGCGCACAAGGCGACCGTCGATCGCAAGCCCGCCGCCGATGCCGGTGCCCATCACGGCGCAGAACACCACGGAATGGCCCCGTCCGGCGCCCTCGTTGGCTTCCGCCAGCGTCAGGCAGTCGGCATCGTTCGCCGCGACCACCGGTCGGCCGAGAAGCCCGGAGAGCTCCGACCCGATCGGGCGGCCCGTAATGCATGGGATGTTGGCCGAGATGGCGCGGCCGCTGCGGGGATCGACAAGCCCCGCAATCGACAGCGCCAGCGGCGCCGTGGCAGATGCCTTGTCCGCGTGTCGCGCCAGAAGACCCGAGATCGACCGGGTAAAGGCGGACCAGTCAGTCGCCGGCGTTTCGATGCTCTCCAGCGCCACCAGCAAGCCGGGGCCGGCAGAGACGGCAAACTTCATGAAGGAGCCGCCGATGTCGATGCAGAAGACGGACGCATGCCCCGGGCCGCTTGGACGATACGCAAGACCCTCGGTCATTTGCGGGGATCCAGGAGGTCACGCAGGCCGTCGCCCAGAATGTTGAAGCCGAGCACGGTGATCATGATGGCGAGCCCTGGAAACAGCGACATCCAGATGTTGAGGCCGAGATAGTTTCGGCCGTCGCTCATCATCGCTCCCCATTCGGGCAGTGGTGGTTGGGCCCCGAGCCCGAGGAAGGAGAGGCTCGCCGCCGACAGGATGACCGTCCCCGCCGTCAGCGTGGATTGCACGATGATCGGAGCGATGGCGTTGCGCAGGATGTAGTGCGTCATGATCCGTCGTGTCGAGATACCGAGCGACACCGCTGCTTCCACATAGTCCATGCTCTTCAGCCCAAGCGTCAAGTTGCGGCTGAGACGCGCATAGACGGGGACGGAGAAGATGGCAATCGCGATCATCAGGTTGGCGAGGCTGGTGCCGAGGACGCTGACGATCAGGATCGAAAGCACGATGCCGGGAAAGGCGAACAGGATGTCCATCGCCCACATGATCGCCTGGTCGACATAGCGTCCGCTCATGCCCGCCAGGATCCCGAGCGGGACACCGACGACCATTGCCAGCCCGACGCTGAGCAGCACCTCGAGCAGCGAGATCCGCGCGCCGTAGACGACACGCGCAAAGATGTCGCGGCCATTGTCGTCGGTGCCGAACGGATGCGCCCAGGAGGGCGGCTCCATGGTGGCGATCAGATCCTGGGCGTAAGGATCGGCCGGGGCGACGAGCGGCGCAAACAGCGCGGCAAGCACGATCACGGAAATCAGCGCGCCGCCCAGCGCGATGCTGCGATGGGCAGCGATCCAGCGCAGGGTCTGGCCGGTAGCCGAGCGGCGTCGCGGTTCGGTTTCGGTATGGTCGGTACGGGCCGTCGCCATCAGTCGAGCCTTATCTTGGGGTTGACGACAGCGATCAGCAGCTCGGCCAGAAAATTCATGAGCACGACGCCGGTCACCGCAACGAGGGTGACGCCCTGGATCACCGGATAGTCCCGGTAGCGTACGGCGTCGACCAGAAAGCGCCCGAGGCCTGGCCAGTTGAACACGGATTCGGTCACCACGGCGCCGCCGATGAGGCTGCCGAAGTTGAGGCCGACAATCGTGATGATCGGGATCAGCGCATTGCGCAGCGCGTGGTTCCAGTAGATCTGCCCGGGCGCCAGCCCCTTGGCATAAGCGGTACGGATATAATCCTGGCTCATCACCTCGATCATGCTCGAGCGGGTCATCCTGGCGATGACCGCCGTCGGAAGGACCGCTAGCGTCACCGACGGCATGATGAAACTCTTCCACGACGTCGCACCGAGAAGTGGCAACCAACCCAGCTGCACCGAAAATGTGTTCATCGCCATCAGCGCCAGCCAGAAATTGGCGATCGAGGCGCCCATGATCGCCAGAATCATCACCGCCTGGTCCGGCCAGCCGTGGCGGTAGATCGCCGCGATCATCCCGGCAGGAACGCCGACGGCAATCGCGATCAGGTAGGCCGTGATCGCAAGGCCGATCGTGAAGGGAAGCCGCTCGCGGATTTCGCTGACCACCGGCAGCTTCGACTTGATCGACGTGCCGAGATCGCCCGTCAGAGCGCCAACCGCAAAGCTCGCATATTGCGCTGGCAGGCTTCGGTCGAGGCCGAGCCGGCGGGTCATGTTGTCGACGGCTTCCTGGGTCGCCTCCGGCCCAGCCATCAGCCGGGCGGGATCACCCGGAAGCGCGCGGATGGCGACGAACACCAGCAGCGACACCCCGACCAGGATCAGCGGCAGGGCAAGCATTTTCTTGACGATATAGGCTTTCATGGTGCCGTGCCGTTTCCCGTCTTCACGAAGACGGCGGCGGGTCTCCCCGCCGCCGCATGCGATCCTACTGCTTCTTGGCATCCTTGACGACGACCTGCCCGCCCGGAATCACCCACACGCCGGCCACATTGGCGCGCGTCGCAAACAGGTCCTGCTTGGTGAACAGGAGGACATGCGGGGCCTGGTCGTTTACTTCCTTCTGCGCGTCGGCATAGATCGCGTTGCGCGCCGTCTCGTCGAGCGTCGAGGCGGCCTTGTCGACCAATTCGTCCAGCTTGGGATCTGAGAAGAAACCAAGGTTGGCACCCGCCGGAGAGGCGCTCTTCGAATAGTAGAGCGGACGGAACTGGAGATCGGCGCCGTTGACGCCCGACGACCAGGACGCGATGGCCGAGCCGATCCCGTCCTTTTCCTTGCCGGCCGGATCGAGGAAGGCAGCCTTCGACCAGACGCCGCTTTCCATCTTGCGGACGTCGAGCTTGATGCCGGCCTTCGCCCACATCGCCTGCAGCAGTTCGCCGATGCGGGCTTCCTGCTCCTGGACGATCGTGGACATGGTGAAGCCGTCCGGATAGCCGGCTTCCTTCAGAAGCTGCTTGGCCTTGTCGATGTCGTAGCTGTAGGGCGCAAGCGACTTGTCGTAGCCCGGCGTCACCGGCGCGAGCGGCGAGTTGGCAGGCGTCGCGAAGCCCTGCATGAAGGCCTTGACGATGCCGGCACGGTCCGTCGCGTAGTTCAGCGCCTGCCGGACCCTGACATCGTCGAGCGGCTTCAGCTTGGTGTTGAGCGACACCCAGAACACGGCCGAACCATCGGTGGTCGAAAGCTTCATTTCGGGATTGGCCTTGACCTGCTGGGCAAAGGCCGACGGGAATGGATTGATGACGTCGGCGTCGGCGGTCTGCAGCGCCATGTTCATCACCGAGGTTTCCGCCGTCCAGGTCCACTTGATCTGGTCTTCGCCCTTGGCGGCCCCACCCCACCAGTCCGGGTTTTTCACTTCCAGGACGTATTCGCCGGATTTATATTCGCCGAGCTTGTAGGGACCCGTGCCCACTGCCTTGGAACCGATCGTGCCGGCCGCATCGGCGGTTGGGCTGACCATCAGGCAAGGCCCCGTGGTCAACAGCGCCAGAAATGCCGGATATTTTGTCTTCAGCTTGAACTGCACGGTACCCGCATCGACGGCCGTAACGCTGTCGAGGAAGGTGCGCAGCCGACCGCTCGCCGCAAGTCCGCGCTTGGTGTCCAGATGCCGATTGAAGTTCTTGACCACGGCATCCGCGTCGAACGGCGTGCCGTCCTGGAACTTGACGCCTTGGCGCAGTTTGAACGTCCAGACCAGGCCGGAGGGATCCGAAGACCATTCGGTCGCGAGAGCCGGCTTGAGCGAGAGATCCGGGTCACGCTTGATCAGCCCCTCATACATCGGGTCAAGCAGCGCTGCCGTGTAGGTCGCAGTCTGGTCACCCGGATCCATGGAGCGCGGCGCCTCGCTCTGCATCACGTTGAGCGTCGCCGCCAGGGAAACGCCCGGCACGGCAAGGGTGGCAGCGATCGCAGAGGAAAGCAGCCAGATCCGGTTATTGGCAAAAATGGTCATGATGTTCACCCACGGGTTTTGTTGACAATGACGCGCTGGCAGCACGCTTCGATCATTTTTGTTCTTTATTGGCGTTGATTTGTTCATTTAGTGAACTTAGTGTCAAGCCTGCCCGTCAACAGAAGCTCCCGGATGCTCACATCTAGCCAGCGCCAACTCCTTCGCGTCATCAGCGAGTGCGGCCCGCTCAGCCGCACCGAGATGGCGCAGCTGCTGGGCTTCAGCAAAGCGGCGATGAGCGGGCTGGCCCGCGACCTGATCGATCTGGGGGTGCTGCACGAAACCGAAACCGTCTACGGTCCGGGCCGACCGTCCGTCCGGCTCGACCTGTCTCCGGAATGCGCGTTCTTTATCGGCGTGTCGCTGCTGGAAGAACCGGCCCCGATGGTCCTCAGCGATCTCACCGGCAAGATCATCGCGCGGCGCTCCATGCCGCTCTCGCGCGATCCGGCGGTGATTGCAGATGCGGTAGCGCAGGCGTTGCCCGAACTCCTCGCCAATCACCCCGACGCTGCGGACCGGCTGTCCGGGATCGGCATCGCGCTTTCCGGCTTTGTCGACGAGACCCAGGCCAGGTGCGTGCAATCGACCCTCCTGAACTGGCAGGACGTCCCCCTCGCCCGCATCGTCAGCGATCGCTGCGGCGTCGAAACCTTTATCGAAAACGATGCCAAGGCGGTCGCCGTCAGCGAGAAACTGTTCGGGACGGCCAGGGACATCTCGAATTTTAGCGTCGTTACGCTCGGAGACGGCATCGGCTGCGCCCACTTCATCGACGGCAAGCTCTATCGCGGCAACCATGGCGGCGCCGGCGAGATCGCCCATTGTACGATCGAGCCGGGCGGCTCTCCCTGCCGTTGCGGCAAGCGCGGCTGCCTGGATACGATCGCCTCCATGAAGGCGGTCGGGGAAATGGCGCGGGCGGAAGGCCTCACTTGCACCTCGCTCTCCGAACTCGAAGCCCAAGCCTCAGTCGGCAACGCCGCCGCCATCCGCATCCTCCACCGGGCCGCCTCCGCACTCGGTCTCGCCATTGCCAACCTCATCCAGATGAACGACCCGGGCCTCATCCTCATCACCCATGTGGAAGGCTCGTTTGACGGTCTGTTCGGAACGGTGCTGAAACAGGCGGTCGAGACCAATGTCCTGCCGCGCTACGCCGGCCAGACGCCGATCCGCTTCAAGCGGGTCGATAGCGACATCTGGGCACGCGGAGCAGCCAGCATAGCCGCCCACCAGTTTCTGATCGGACCTCACTCGAGTTAAGGGATATTTCATGCGTATTGCTGTTGGCGGCATCCATATCGAATGCAGCACCTACAATCCGGTGCTGAACGAGGAAAAGGACTTTCGCGTCGTGCGCGGCGACGAATTGACCGCGGCCCCCTATTTCGCCTTCCTCAAGGATTACGACGCAACCTTCCTGCCGACCATCCACGCCCGGGCGATCGCCGGAGGCCCCGTTGCCCGCTCGACCTACGAGCGCTTCAAGGGCGAATTCCTCGATCGCCTGAAGGCGCTGCTGCCGCTCGACGGCCTCTACCTCGCCATGCACGGCGCCATGTACGTGCAGGGCATCGAGGACGCCGAGGGCGACTGGATCACCGCCGCCCGCGAGGTGGTCGGACCGGACTGCACCGTGTCGGCAAGCTACGACCTCCACGGCAATGTCAGCCAGCGGATCATCGACGCTCTGGACATGTACTCCACCTACCGCACCGCGCCGCATATCGACGTCGAGGAAACCATGCGCCGTTCGGTCGCCATGCTCGTCAGGAGCCTGACCTCGGGCGTCCGGCCGCTGCTGCTTTGGGCACCCATCCCCGTCGTCCTGCCGGGCGAGCGCACCAGCACCGTCGACGAACCGGCCAAGAGCCTCTACGCGATGCTACCCGCCATCGACGCCGTGGACGGCATCTGGGATGCCTCGCTGATGGTCGGCTATGTCTGGGCCGACGAGCCGCGTGCCACGGCCGCCGCGATCCTGACCGGAACCGACAGGGTAGCGATGGAAACGCAGGCGAAACGGTTGGCGCAGGCCTATTGGGATGCCCGCGAACACTTCGTGTTCGGATCTGAGACAGGGTCTCTCGAGGAATGCATCGCCAAGGCCATCGCCAGCCGCACCCGGCCGGTGGTTCTCGCCGAGTCGGGCGATAACCCGACCGGCGGCGGCGTTGGCGACCGTGCCGACGTTCTGGCCGAGCTCCTTGCTAAGAAGGCCACGGGCGTCGTCTTCGCCGGCATCACCGACAGGCCGGCGACCGACGCCTGCTATGCGGCCGGCATCGGCGCTTCTCTCGATCTCTCCATCGGTGCATCGCTGGACAGGCATGGGAGCAATCCTGTGCAGGCGAGCGTGACGGTGCGGTTTCTGCACGAGACGACCGATCCCGCCGATCGCCAGGCGGTTGTTGCCATCGGCGGCGTCGAGCTGGTCCTCTCGGCCAAGCGCCGGCCCTACCACAACATCGCAGACTTTACCCGGCTTGGGCTCGACCCGCATGCGGCAAAGATCATCGTCGTCAAGTCCGGCTATCTGTCGCCCGAGCTTGCGCCGATTGCCAATCCCAGCCTGATGGCGCTGTCGCCGGGCGTGGTGGACCAGTTCGTCGAGCGGCTCGACCGCCATCGCAAGACGCGCCCCACCTACCCCTTCGACAAAGGCTTCGCTTATCGGCCGGAGATCCGTCTGTCGGCGCGATCGCAGAGCGCGCCGGAGCCTGACCGGTCTCACGACGCCGCACCGAACGGAGACAGAGACAGTAACGGGGCAATCTGCACGTAGCCGCACTGGGACGGCTTCTTGTCGGGCCGCCAGCGCAGCAGCCTGGTGGCATGGCGGAACCGCCCGTCCGTCACCTGGTCGAACCGGACCTCCACGACCAGTTCGGGACGCAAAGGCTGCCAATCGGCACTACGCTCCGTGCTCCACCGGCTCGGACCGCCCGGGGCACGGCCGGTAAAGCCGGGCGCCTCGCGCAGCGCCTCCAGCCGCTTGGTGAGCGCGGCCCGCTCCGCATTGCTGATCGTCGCGGTAAAGCCCACATGGTCGAGCTGCCCGTCCTCATCGTAGAGGCCGAGCAGAAGCGAACCGACCTCGTCGCTGTCGGCCCGGTAGCGGAAGCCGCCGACGACGCAGTCGGCCGTGCGCAACCGCTTGACCTTGATCATCGCCCGTTCACCCTTTGCATAGGGATCGACGAGGCGTTTCGCGACGACGCCGTCGGTTGATGCGTTACCGGAGGCAGACAGCCAGGCACGCGCTTCTTCGAGGTCCTGTGTCCCCGGGGAGAGACTGAGGTCCGGCGCACCGCGCTGTGCCTCGTAGAACCGTTGCAGCAAAGGGCGACGCTCCGACAGGGGCATTTCGAGCAGGCTCTTGCCCGCAGCGTCCGCCAGTATGTCGAACAGGACCAGCCTTGCCGGCGTTTCGCTCGAGAGTCTTTCGATGCGGCTTGCTGCCGGATGCAGGCGGGCCTGGAGCGCCGGAAAGGACAGCTGTCCGCCGGTTTCGATCAACAGCTCGCCATCGAGTACGAACCGCTTTGTCGGCAGGTCACGTAGGAACGCGACGACCTCCGGAAAGAAGCGACCGAGCGGTTTGCCGGATTTAGCCCGAATGTCCACCTCGCCGCCGTTCCGGAAGGCGAGACAGCGAAACCCGTCCCACTTCGGCTCGTATTGCCAGCCGCCATCGTCGGGAAGGCTCTCGGCAAGCCGCGCCTCCATCGGTTCGAGGTCGAGCGGGAGGTCAAATCCGCCGGTGGCGGAGGGGGTATCGATCGCTTGCATGCTTGCCATCCGCTGAACGCCGTGGCCCCGGACCGATTGGTCGGGCGCCCTACCTAACGCTGACGGCGACTGAAAGATGCACGCTCTGCCTCCGTGCGGAACGAGTGGGTGGCCGGCGTGTTGTTCTGCCGTGCCAGGGAGGCACAGGAGGAGATCATCATGGGCATTGACCAGGCACCGACTGAAGAAGGTCGTGAATCCGCTCGCGGACTGCGGGACGCCGCACAAAGGGAGGAAAACAAGGTGGAGGCCGAAAAGGGATCCGAGCTTGCCAAGGGCGCGGATCGGGTCGAGGAGCGATCGAAGAGCTCCGACGGCAAGAGTGCCGGAGACAAGCAGATTTAGGGCCAGCCTTGCCGGTCATCGCACCCGGCCGTAGCCGACGACAGACTCAGACGCGGCGTGTCCGCCAGCTTTCCGCGTAGCTTTCGCGTGCTTCGCGGGCATAGGGCGTCGGCGACACGCGCACTCTGATTTCCGCCTGCCTGTGACCCTTTTCAATCGACGTCTTGCCTGTGCCGCCATTCGGCTCACCCCAGATCAGCGTCAGCACGTCGCCTTCCTGGACCCGCGCATCGACGACACCGAGCGAAAGCATGCACCGCTCATTGTAGCTGTAGCCGTTGAACATCGACATGCCGACGATCGTGTCGCCCATCATCACCCG
The DNA here is from genome assembly GCA_900469345.1 of Hyphomicrobiales bacterium. Classification (GTDB taxonomy): domain Bacteria; phylum Pseudomonadota; class Alphaproteobacteria; order Rhizobiales; family Rhizobiaceae; genus Neorhizobium. The sequence continues at coordinate 310,048 of UBWZ01000002.1, forward strand.
ATCGGCGCTGGAAGACGCGTAATTCGGCTGCGGCAAGTCGATCCACTTGTAGGGCTCCGTACCGGGGACGAAGTTTGAAGCGATCACCGTCATGACGTCCTCCGCATTCCATTCGAAGGTCACTTTCTTGCGGTGGTGCTTGCCCCTCATGGCTTCGAGCGCGCTCCGCCCGACAAACTCATGGTCGAACTTGATGTAGATGCCGTAGCCAAGCTCGTATGGGTTCACGTAGTAGTCCTCGATCTGCCGAGACACGAAACTGCCGCCGATCGAGCCGGTCGCCTCGTAGCTGTCCGCCGTCAGCCAGTCGCGATAGCCCTGCAACTCGTCGTCCGTATAGATCGCCGGCAGCGGTGACGGGATCCAGCCGGATTCGAGCGTATTGGTGGAATAGGCACGCGCACCGACGAGATGCAGGTCCACACCTGCCCGCTGCGCCGCCTGGACGATAATCTCGTGCACCTCGTCCTTTTCGTCATAGGGTCCCCAGATTTCCAGCCCCGGCGCCCCTGCCATGCCGTGCCGAAGAGCGTGCAGCCGCTTTTGACCCGCATTGATCCAGTCGACATGGAAGAACGGGATGTCCGGCACAGGACCGCCATTCATCTGCGCAAAAATCTTCGGGGCGTCCGGCCCCTGGATCTGAAAACGGTAGTGGACCCGCCTCACCGCTTTGCCGTCCGGCCGCGATGGCGAACGCGGGTCGTGCGTCAGCGTAACGTCGTGGCGGCCGAGCCAGGCATTGTAGCGAAGCCAGTTCGCCGTCGGCGCCCGACCGACGAGAACGAATTTCTGCTCGTGTTCGCGAAAGATGATCATGTCGCCGATCACATGACCGGACGGCGTCACCGGCACGTAGTGCTTCGCGCGGCTGGTGTCGAAATTGGCGAAGCTGTTGATGGCAAGGCCTTCCAGAAACCGTTTGGCGTCTGGTCCTTCGACAATGAGCTCGTCCATGTGGTGGGACTGATCGAACAGGACTGCGGATTTGCGCCAAGCCATCTGCTCGCTGCGCCAGTTCGAAAATTCCGGCGCCACCACCGGATACACATACATGCCGATACGCGAATTGCGCAAAAGGTCGACCGCATTGCCACTCGCGGCCAGTATGTCGGAAAGGCTTTGTGTCATCAGGCATCCTCCTACCGTCGACGCGCCCGGCGTTCGGCACCGCGGGCGGAGCGTCGGCCGGAAAGTCCCCCTCCAGGGATCTTAGGAACCCCGCCGCCTCGTACCCTTGGCGCAACGTCTCCTGCGGGAAGACTAGGCGAGCAGGCGTCATGATGCAATGCAGAAAGGGATGCAGTGCATACACGGTCGCCCCATTAGCATGCTGCTTATCGCGCAAAGGTAGCATAAGCGCGTCGCGCGCCGCAAAAGTGTATACACCTTGAGGTCATGCCGGTCATCGGAGACCGTTCCCGGAGCGTGACGATACATCCCGGTAAACCGGTGGGGACGCAAAATCCTGCCTATGCGCTCCAGCGTTTCGCTGCCAGTATGGGTGAGGACAACGGGGCTTGGGACTGATGAGAATCGATTTGCTGTCGCGTCGCCGGCTGTTGCAGTCGGCAAGCGCGCTTGTTGCGTCGACGGCGCTGCCGGCATGGTCGCGCGCGCAGGAGGCCAAGGGTGGCGGACGTCTGGTTGTAGCGGCGGACTCGGAGCCGAAGAACCTCAACCCGGCCATCGTCGCCTCGAACGGCGTCTTCTTTATCGCCAGCAAGGTGGTCGAGCCGCTGGCGGAAGCCTCCTACACCGCGCCGGGTGGGCTGGCGCCGCGGCTCGCCACGGCCTGGGACGGCTCGGTCGATGGCCTCTCCGTCACTTTCCGGCTGCGCGATGGCGTCAAATGGCATGACGGCAAGGATTTCACATCTGCCGACGTCGCCTACTCGGCCATGAACGTTTGGAAGCCGCTGCAGAACCTTGGTCGCGTCGTGTTTGCCAATCTGCTGGCGGTCGACACGCCCGACCCGCTGACGGCGGTATTCCGCTTTTCCAAGCCGACGCCGCTGCAGTTGATCCGCAACGCCTTGCCGGCGGTCAGCAGTGTCATCCCAAAGCATGTGTTTGAAGGCACTGACATCGCCAAGAACCCGGCCAACCTGAATCTTGTCGGAACCGGTCCCTTCCGCTTTGCGGAGTACCGGCCGGGAGAATACTACCGGCTGACACGAAATGCGGATTACTGGGGCAAGGACGAGCCGAAGCTCGACGAGATCATCTACCGCATCCTGCCCGACCGCGCCGGTGCCGCTGCGGCGCTGGAAGCCGAGGAGATCCACCTCGCCGCCTTCTCGGCCGTGCCGCTCAGCGATCTCGACCGGATCTCGAAAGTGCCGGGCATCCAGGTGGTCACCAAGGGCTACGAAGCGCTGACCTACCAGCTCGTGGTGGAGATCAACCATCGGCGCAAGGAACTGTCCGACCTCAAGGTTCGCCAGGCCATCGCCCACGCAATCAACCGCAAATTCGTGATCGACACGATTTTCGTCGGCTACGCCACGGCCTCGACCGGACCAGTGCCGAAAAACGCACCTGAATTCTACGATCCCGAGGTCGCCAGCTATCCCTTCGATACCAGGAAGGCGAACGCGCTCCTGGACGAGGCGGGCTATCCGAAGGGCACCGACGGTGTCCGCTTTTCGCTGAAGCTGCGACCGGCGCCCTATTTCAACGAGACCAAGCAGTTCGGCTATTACCTGCGGCAGGCGCTGGCGGCGATCGGCATCGAGGCGACCCTCGGGAATGCGGACGCAGCCGCCCACCAGGTGGCCGTCTACACCGATCACGATTTCGACCTTGCCGTCGGACCGCCGGTCTTCCGCGGCGATCCCGCAATCTCGACGACCATTCTCGTCCAGTCGGGCCTGCCGTCAGGCGTGCCCTTCTCTAACCAGGGGGGCTACGAGAACAAGGCGCTCGATTCCGTGATCGCAAAAGCTGCGGAAACGATAGACGCCGAGGCACGGACCGAGTTCTACCGTCAGTTCCAGAAGATCGTGGCGGCCGACCTTCCGCTCATCAACGTTGCCGAATGGGGTTTTATCACTGTTGCCCGCGACACGGTGCTCAATGTCCCCGACAATCCCCGATGGGCCGTCTCGAATTGGGCAGATACAGCCCTGCGCTCATGATAGCTTCGGGCTTCGACGCATCATCAGCAAGGTCTTTCCGCCCGTGACTGCCGCCCTCCGACTGATCCGGCGCCGCTTGGCTACCAGCATTCCCGTGCTGCTGATCGTCATCGTCCTGACCTTCGTGCTGCTGGAATTTTCGTCCGGGGATGCGGTCGATGCCTACCTTATCTCGATCGGCGGTGGCGATCCGGCAGTGGCCGCGAACCTGCGTCACGCTTACGGCCTCGACCAGTCGCACCTGGCCCGTCTCTGGCTCTACCTGTCGTCGCTGGCGCGGCTCGATTTCGGCTGGTCGGTGGCGTTCGAACGCCCCGTAGCCGACCTCATTGTGGAGCGGCTTCCCAACACGCTTCTGCTGATGGGCAGCGCCACGGCGCTTGCTTTCGGACTGGGGACAAGCCTCGGCATCGTTGCCGGCGCTCGGCCGGAAAGCGCAACGGACAGAGTAATTTCCACTGTTTCCTTGATTCTCTACGCGATCCCCGGTTTCTGGCTGGGTCTTGTCCTTAGCATCGTCTTCGCCGTCAAACTGCGCTGGCTTCCGAGCGCCGGGCTGGAAACCATCGCCTCCGGCAGGACCGGATCGGCACGCATGCTCGATATCGCCATGCATCTGGCGCTGCCGGTCGGCACACTGGCCGTCATCTACATGGCGTTGTTCATGCGCGTCATGCGTGCCTCCATGGCGGAAGTCTGGCGGCTCGATTTCGTCACCTTCGCCCGCGCAAAGGGGCTGTCGCGCCGCCGCATCGTGCTGCGCCACGTGGCGCGCAATGCGCTTCTGCCGCTGGTCACCATGCTCGGCCTGCAATCGGCGGCGATGCTGGGCGGCAGCGTGGTGATCGAAAGTATTTTCGCCATTCCCGGCTTCGGCCGCCTGGCGCAGGAAGCGGTCACGCAACGAGACACGCCGCTCCTGCTCGGCATCATCCTGACGAGCGCCGTGCTCGTCATCGTCGTCAATCTCCTCCTCGACCTGGTCTATGCCCTGCTCGATCCGAGGTTACAGCCATCGGACCGCAGCGCATGAGGCCGGTGCGGCTGATCTTCGGCACGACCGAAGGCGCGATCGGCGCCGTCCTGCTGTCGCTGCTCGTCCTCATTGCGCTCTTCGCGCCGGTTCTGTCTCCGGGAGATCCGCTCGACATTGCCGGGCCACCGCTCCTGCACCCTTTTTCCATGGCACGCCTGCCGCTGGGAACCGACAGCCTCGGGCGCGACGTGCTGGCAGGCATCATCCACGGCACACGCACCTCGCTGACCGTCGGTCTGGCCGCCGCTTTTGCAGCGATCGCCCTTGGCGTCTGCATCGGACTTGCGGCCGGCTTTTCCGGCGGCCTTGTCGACGAGGCACTGATGCGCGTCGTCGACGCCTTCCAGATCCTTCCGGGCTTTCTTCTGGCGCTCGCGCTTGTCAGCGTCGCGGGCGCCTCCCTGCCGGTCGTCGTCCTCGCCATCGCGCTTGGCGCCTGGGCCGCTCCGGCACGCCTGATGCGGGCGCAGGTCCTGTCGATCCGCGAGCGGGACTACGTGGCCGCCGCCCGGGTGACGGGCATGCATCCGCTCGAAATCGCGGTAAAGGAAATCCTGCCGAATGCTCTACCGCCCGTCCTGACGCTGGCGGCGGTCATCGTCGCCGCTGCCATCCTGACGGAATCGGCCCTGTCCTTCCTCGGCCTCGGCGATCCGAACATCGTCACCTGGGGGACGATGATTGCCGAGGGACGCAATGTCCTGCGCTCCGCACCGTTTCTCTCGGTGCTGCCCGGCCTCGCTCTCGTCGTCACCGTCATCACCGTCTATCTCGTAGGCGAAGGTGTTACCCAGGCGCTCGCAGAGGGCAAGGCGGGACAGGTGGACCGGCAGGGGCCGACCGCATGACGTTGCTCTGCCGGATGCTCAACCTTCGTGTTACCTATCACAGACAAGCATCTGCAGCACTTGATCTTTCCGCCCTTGACATTACTGCCGGAGAACGCCTCGCTGTCATCGGCGAGAGCGGCTCCGGCAAGACAACGCTGGCGCGGGCGCTGGCGGGCCTGCTGCCGGAAACGGCTAGGTGCGAGGGTGAAATCCGATGGACGTCGGAAATGCCGCCGCAGCCCGGCCGCGACCTCGGCTTCGTCTTCCAGGACCCGTCGTCCAGCCTCAATCCCGTCCTTACCGTCGGCGAACAGGTGGCCGAGGGCGCCCGGCAGCATCTGAACCTGTCCTGGTCGCAGGCATTCCGTCATGCCCGCGATCTCGTCGCCAGCGTCGGCATCCCCGATCCGGATAGTGCCCTCAACGCTTACCCGCACCAGTTTTCGGGCGGGCAGCGGCAGCGCATCGCCATTGCGGCGGCGCTCTCCGCCCGTCCCTCCATCCTCGTGGCGGACGAGATCACCAGTGCCCTCGACATGGTGGTGCAGGCCCAGCTCGTCGCACTGCTTGACGAGCTGGTGCGGCAGGCCGCCATGACCCTGATTTTCGTCACCCACGACATTGCGCTCGCTTCGGGTCTGGCCGACCGGCTTGTCATCTTGAAGGACGGGCGGCTGGTGGAGTGCGGGGCGACGGCACAGGTTCTGGAACGGCCGCAAAGCGACTACACACGCGCCCTGATCGCCAGCCACCGGACGCTCTCAAGTCGCTCTCTTCTGCCGGGGAGTGCTGAATGACGCTGCTAGCGGTCTCAAGCCTGACCAAGCGCTATGTCTCCGGCACCCGCCCGGTAACGGCCCTCGACGACGTCTCGCTGACGCTGGACAGAGGCCAGACCCTGGGGCTTGCCGGCGTCTCCGGCAGCGGGAAATCCACCCTCGCCCGGATCTTGCTGCGGCTGATGCCAGCCGACGGCGGCATGGTGCGGTTCGAGGCCGACGACTGGCTGTCGCTGTCCGGGAGGGACCTGCGCCGCCGGCGGGCACGGATGCAAATGGTCTTCCAGGATGTGCTCGGCGCCTTCAATCCGCGCGCCACGGTCGGCTCCGTTCTGGACGACCCGCTGCGCATCCATTCCCCTCTCAAGGAGCGCGATCGCCGCACCGAGATCGCCGCCCTGCTCGATCGCGTCGGCCTGCAGGCGGCTCTCGCCACCCGCTCGATCCGCGACGTGTCCGGCGGCCAGCGCCAGCGGGTCGCCATCGCCCGCGCCATTGCCACCCGGCCGTCCCTCATCGTGCTCGACGAAGCGGTCTCGGCGCTCGACGTTTCGGTTCGCGAGACGATCCTCAGACTGCTGGTCGAACTGCAGCAGGAGCGCGGCATAGCCTACCTGTTCATCTCCCATGACCTGGCCGTGCTGCGTGCCGTCTCGCACAGGATTGCGGTGATGGACGCCGGCCGCATCGTCGAGTGCGGCCCGGCCGGAGACGTCATCGAGCGGCCGCGATCCGACGCGGCCCGATCACTCGTGGCCGCCGTCCCGCGCCTGGTGATCCGCGGGTGAAGGACTAGGCAAACCGCCAGCGGTATCAGCACCGATCAGCCAGTCGCGAACGGCCGCTTCGTCCAGCGCGCCGATGCTGTGATCGGCGTCGAGCACCCTTGCGGTGAGGCTAGCACCAGCGCGCCGCAACCGGTCCTCGATCTCTGCGACCAGAGGACCGTAGAAATCGTGCATGCCGCTCAGCGACAGCACGCGGCTCGCTGACAGATCGGCCGGCGGTCGTGCCTCCAGACAGCTCATCGATCGCAGCAGCACGGCCGCACGGATCAACTCCGGGTAAAGCTGCATAACCGCGCCGATCATGTTGCCGCCGTTGGAATAGCCGACAAAGGCCGCCCGTGCCGGATCGACGCCATAGGCCTGAAAGGCGTCATCGACAAAGGCAACGAAGGCCTCCGCTTCGCCAAGGATGTCGGCCTGGTCGAATCGGGTCTGGCTGAAACGCCGGAAGTAGCGTGGATAGCCTTCGTCGACGGACCGGCCACGGACGCCGATCAGCATCGCCTTCGGCGCCACCCTGCGCCCGAAGGAAAGCATGGTCGTCTCGTTGCCGCCGGTGCCATGCAGCAGGACGAGCGTCGATCCGTCCCATTCGGCAGGTACGTGGATCCGGTGCACGAAGGGCAGGTTCCGATAGACGATCCGCTCCTCACCCGGCAGCCCGAATTGCGGCAGCATGACGCGCAGGTCGTCGTGGTCTTCTCTGAAATGGGCCGGGATGAACAGCTCAGTCCCAAGACTTTCGGGTGATTCGTCGATGGCAAAACCCGGTCCGTCGCTGGCAAGCTCGATCAGCGTCCCGCCCGGCTCGCGCACATAAAGCGAGTAGAAATAGTGCCGGTCATGCATGTTCATCTCGCCCGCCGCCGCGGCTGCGAGCCCGGCATGCACCGCCTCGACGGACGCACGGTCCGGAGCGCGCAATGCAATGTGGTCGATCGCACCGGTGCCGGGCGCGGCGGTCCAGAATCCGCCGGCGTCGCGCACGTCCACCACATCCTTCGCATCGGATAAAAGCCGCTGAATGCTGCCTTCACGCGGACCGGCCTGGAGACCCATGTGCCGGGTCAGAAAACCGACCGTTTCTTCGGGCTTTTCCGACAGGATGGTCGCACCGCGAAGCCTGCGGATGGCATCCGCCTCGGCGATGCCGCCGTCGCGCCACCAGACGGCAGGCGCAAGATCCTCGACGCCCACGAGCTTGACGATAATGCCGTCGGGATCGGTAAGCCGCAGCACGGGCTCCCCGAATTCCAGCGAAGGTCCGCTCATTTTCACGTTGCATTGGAGCGCGCGGGTCAGCCAGAAGCCGATTGCCGTCGGCGCCACGGCAAAGCTGATCTCGCTCGCGGCCCCGTGCCCGACGCGTCCGTGCGACCCGTCCTCCCAGGCGAGGAAGGTGACAAGCGACCCGGGCGAAGCGGCGCCGTCGCCGTAGAACAGATGCAACTGCCGTGCGTCTTCGAACCCGGCCGTGCGTTTGACGAGCCGCAGCCCCAGAAAGCCGACGTAGAAATCGACATTCGCCTGGATCTTGGTCGTGATGGCGGTGATGTGGTGAAGACCGGAGGTCATGGCGCTCGTCTCTCAAGAAGTATGCCGCGCATATGGGGGCAATCGATGGCCGAAGAAAAGCCCCTGCCGATTGACGTCGCCACGCGTCACAGATTTGGCATCGATCAATTATTCTGACGTCTGCATCATCAAACTTCACTAGACGCGTCAGGAGGCCTGATCTCAGAATGGCCGTCTTTCCGGCTTTGTCTGGCCAGACATCTGATTCTATTGGAACGATATCGTGAGCAGTGACGCAACCATGCGCGCGGCCCGGCCTTCGGCTTCCCTGGCTCTCGTCAAGGCAGCCGGCTGGGGCAAGGGCTTTTCCATCCTCACCCGTATCACCGTCATGGCCTTTCGCCATCCCTGGCAGGCAAGCCTGGCGATTGGTGCGACGCTGGTCGCCTCCGCCTTCCAGCTGGCGATCCCGCGCCTGCTCGGCCAGGCGGTGGACAGCACGCAAGGGGTGCTGAGCGGCGGCTCAGAAGGTCAGGCGGCCCAGGACGCCCTGCTGACGACGGCTTTGCTTCTGCTCGGAGCCAGCGTCATGCGCGGCCTCTTCACCCTGGTCCAAAACTATTTCAGCGAGGCTGTCGGCCATCATCTCGGCTACCGGCTGCGGCTTGCCTGCTACGAGAAGATCCAGCGCCTCTCCTTCAGCTTCCACGACAGCATGCATTCGGGCGACCTGATCACGGTTGGGCTCCTCGATCTCGAAGGCGTGCGCATGTATTTTTCCACGGCCTTGGTGCGCATGGTGCTGTTGACGGTGCTGATCGGCATGGGCGCCTACCTGCTTCTGTCCACCGACCTGCTGCTTGGCCTGCTCGCCCTCAGTTTCGTTCCCTTCGTTGGCTGGCGCTCCTCGGTCACCCAGCTGCGCCTACGCGCCACCTGGCTCGAATTGCAGGAGCGGCTGTCTGTGCTTACTCGCGTCATGGAGGAAAACCTCGGCGGTATCCGCGTCGTGCGCGCCTTCGCCGCTCAGGAGCACGAACTCGCGAAGTTCGAGACGGCGTCGCAAAGCGCCGTCGAGCTCGCCCACCAGCGGGTCGGCATCCGCGTCGCCAACACCAGCGCCATGACTTTCTCCTTCTTCGTCGCCATGGGACTGGTGCTCTGGGTCGGCGGCACCAAGGTCATGTCCGGGGAAATGACCGTCGGCACGCTGACCTCCTTCCTGACTTTCATGACCATCCTGCAGATGCCCGTGCGCCAGCTCGGCCTGATGGTGAACGCCTTTGCCCGCGCCTCCACCTGCGGTGCCCGCCTGTTCGAACTGCTCGATCTCGACATCGCCATCAAGGACGACGCCGCGGCACCGGAGCTCAAGGTGACGGAAGGCACGCTCCGCTTCGAAAACGTCCGCTTCGCCTATCCGGCAGCCGACCGGGAGGATGTGCTGGTCGATCTCACCTTCGAGGCGCGACGCGGCGAGACAATCGGCATTGTCGGCCCTCCGGGCAGCGGCAAATCGACCCTCGCCCATCTGATCCCGCGGTTCTACGACGTGACTGGCGGCCGCATCACCCTCGACGGACAGGATATCCGAAAGGTCAGGCTGCAGTCGCTGCGCCGCTCGGTCGCGGTCGTCCAGCAGGACAGCTTCCTGTTCACGACCACCATCGAGAACAATATCGCTTACGGCGACCCCTGGGCCAAGGAAGCGCATATCGAGCGGGCCAGCGAAAGCGCGCAACTGCACAACTACGTGCTGGGTCTCCCCTCCGGCTACGACACGGTCGTCGGCGAACGTGGCGTGTCGCTGTCCGGCGGCCAGCGGCAGCGGCTGTCGATCGCCCGCGCCCTGATGCTGCGCCCGGCCGTCATGGTCTTCGACGATTCGACCGCCGCCATCGACGCGGGCACCGAGCAGAGGATCCGCAGCGCCATGCGCCGCTACGCGGCAGACCGCATCACGATCGTCGTTGCCCACCGGTTGAGTTCGCTCATGAATGCCGACCGCATCCTCTTCCTGGAAGCCGGCCGCATCGTCGAAAGCGGCACCCACGCCGAGCTGCTGGCGCTGGGCGGCCGCTACAAGGCGCTCTACGACCTGCAGGTTCGCCCCGGCGACGAAGCCCTGAGCGCGTGAGGATCCGATGACGGAACAACTCGAGACCACAAGGGACGACAGCCGCGACGAGGAGCGGCGCCCGCCGCGTGCCGTGGTCGGTTCGCACCGGATCGAGGAGGAGATCTTCGGCAAGGTCTTCGACACGAACATCATCCGGCGCATCTGGGCCTTCGTCGAACCCTACCGGCGCAAGATCTACGGCGCGGTCGCTGCCGTCCTTGCCTTTACCGCCATGCAGTTGGCGATCCCGCTGATCATCCGCTACGCGATCGACCACGGCATGAAGCCCGGCACCGGCGGGCACGCCCTGCCCTACATCATGGCTGCCTTCCTGGTTGCCATCCTCGTCAACTTCGCGGCGAGCTACCTCCAGGAAACCCTGGTCGGCAGCGTGGCGGAAGACGTTCTCTTCGATATCCGCCGGGCGATGTTTGCCCACCTGCAACGGGTTTCTTTGTCCTGGATGGACAAGACCGAAGTCGGACGGCTGATGTCGCGCCTGCAAGGTGACGTCAATTCGATGCAGGAATTCCTCGAGACCTCGGTGCTCTCGGTTGGCGATATCACGCTGCTGTTCGGCATCATCGTCGTCATGCTGACCCTCGACTTTAAGCTCGGGCTGCTGACCTTGTCAGCGCTTCCCGTGCTGTTCGTGGTCCGGCTGTTCTGGCTGCCGCGCGCCCGCAAGTCCTTCATGGCGGCGCACGAGACCAACTCGATCGCTAACGGCGCGCTGGCGGAAGCCATCCACGGGGTGCGCGCCGTCCAGGGCATGGAGCGGCAGTCGGTCAACTTCACGCTTTTCGACGACAAGGTGCGGGCCAACCTGAAGACCCATCTCACCGCCGCCAGGTATGCGCAGGTGATGGTGCCGATCGTCGATTCGCTGACCGGGCTTGCCATGGCGCTGGTCATCGTCGTCGGCGGCGCCAGGGTTCTGAACCAGGCCCTCGACGTCGGCGTCATGGTCGCCTTCCTCTTCTACATCCAGCGCTTCTTCGACCCGATCCGTTCGCTCACGCTGCAATATTCCGTCATGCAGCGCGCCATGGCGTCCGGTCAGCGCCTGACGGAAGTACTGGACGTTCCGGTCGACATCAGCGATGCGCCGGACGCAAAGACCCTGTCGGCGGACATGGATGGTTCGGTCGAGTTCCGCGACGTCGTGTTCGGCTACAATCCCAGACACCCGGTCCTCAAGCAGGTGAGCTTCAGGGTCAATCCGGGCGAAACCGTCGCGCTCGTCGGACCGACGGGCTCCGGCAAGTCGAGCTGCATGTCGCTGATCCACCGCTTCTACGATGTCCAGCAGGGATCGGTCCTGGTCGGCGGCCACGACGTGCGCGACCTCACCCAGGATTCGCTCGGGCGGCAGATCGCCATGGTGCTGCAGGAGCCCTTCCTGTTCACCGGCACCGTTCTAGACAACATCCGCTACCACAAGACCGACGCCACCCGCGACGACGTGATGCGTGCCGCCCAGGCGGTCGGCGCCCACGATTTCATCATGCGCATGCCGGACGGCTATGACAGCGTTCTCGGGCAGCGCGGCGGCAACCTGTCGCTCGGCCAGCGGCAGCTGATCAGTTTTGCCAGAGCGCTGGTCGCCGATGCAAAGATCCTGGTTCTCGACGAGGCGACCGCCAATATCGACAGCTATACCGAAATGCTGATCCAGAAGGCGCTGGTCAAACTTCTGGAAGGCCGCACCGGCCTCGTCATCGCCCACCGGCTCGCGACCATTCGCGAGGCCGACCGGATCATCGTCCTGCAGAACGGCGAACTGGTCGAAAGCGGCAACCACCAGGAGCTAATGAAGAACGAGAAGCTTTATGCGAAGCTCTATGACCTCAACTACTCGTCCTTCGACGACATTCCGGAGGATGTCATCGACGACGCCATGACGCGACCGGCCACCTGACCAAGCGTGTTGCTACCTGCGTTGTCACCGTGCCTGTCGGTGTACCTGGCAAGCCCGGCGGCCTCAGCGCGGGTTGACGAGGTTGAGGATCAGCTGGTGGACATTGCCGCCCTCGCTGAGCTCGACCCTGTCGAAATCCTGGCTTGCCTTGACCCGGGCCCGCGAGATTTCGCCAAGCTTGGCGGTCAGCTCGGTGCGGATCCTCGTGCAGTTCGGATCGGCCGGAGCCGACAGCCCGACGCTCACCTTCTCGATCTCGGAGACCATTGCCTTGATCTGCTCGGCATGAACAGTCTCGTGGCGGCGCACGCCTTCGATGAACACAGCCCACTTCTTCTGCAGTTCCGGCGCCATCGAAGCGACCGGTTTCGGCAGCACGTAGGTGATCGTCAGGTTCGGTCTGGCGGAGACGAGACTGCACCCCCCGTCCGGCTGCGGCACGTAGTTGCGCGACCAGGTCAGCTTGAAATCCGTGTGCGCGATCGCCCGCACATGGCTGCCGACCTTGGGGCCGTGTTCTCCGATCGAGGAATAGAGTTCGATGCCGGACGTCCCGGAGATCGGATAGGTCTTCAGCTGCTCCGCATACCGCCACTGGGCCGACGCCCCGGACGACCAGCCGCATGCGGCGCATAAGAGCAAGGCGATCCTGAGAACTGTGCGCACGGCATTTCCATTTCGTTTCGACGGGAAGATGGTAGGCAGATGCAGGGCCGTATTCAACCACTACCCCGCTGCCGGGTCGGCATGATGTCCGAAACCTGTTGACGAAGCTGCGCTACGCTTGTCATACATGTTGCAGATCATGCCATCGGCGGGCGGCACACGCGCCGTTTCGGCCTTTAGCGTCAGAGGAGAAAGACATGAGCGCAGAGGCAAGGGCGGACGGCGCCAAGGGAGCGGGGACGCTCGTCTTCCAGCTCAGCGAGACGCTGCGCCAGGCGATCGCCGCTGGCCAGTACGCCCCCGGCGCCCGGCTGCCGAGCGAGGCGCAGCTGACGGAAGCGCACGGCGTCAGCCGCACCGTCGTGCGCGAGGCGATCGCGGCCCTGCGCGCCGACCGCCTGGTGGAAGCGCGCCAGGGTGCCGGCGTCTTCGTTCTGGAACCGCAGGCCAGCCATCGCCCCCCGATCCTGTCGCTCACCAACATCGATCTTGCCCGCGTCTCTTCGACCATCGAGCTCCTGGAGCTCAGAACCGCCGTCGAGGTCGAGGCGGCAGGCCTTGCAGCGCTGCGTCGGTCGCCCGCGCAGGAAGAGATGATCTTTGACCGCCATTACGCTTTGCGGGCCTGTCTGGATGCCGGACGTCCCAGCAGCGAGGCCGATTTTGCCCTTCACATCGCCATTGCCGAAGCAACCAACAATCCGCGTTTTCGCGAGTTTCTGACCATGATCGGCAAGAACGTCATCCCCCGCGCCGCGCTGCGGCCGGATGACAGCGAGGGTGACCAGGCCGCCTATATCAAGCTGCTCGACGAGGAACACAATGCTATCGTCGTGGCGATCTCGGAGGGCGACGAGGATGGCGCCCGCCTGGCCATGCGCCGCCATTTGCGCGGCGCCCAGTTGCGTTACCGCAACCTACTGCGCGAGTTCCGAAACTCATAATATAAGTTATTGACTCCTATCCAGTCGATCTGTACGACGATTGTGTCTGGAGGAGACAAGCTTAGAGGAATTCACATGATGACGCCTGACGAGATCAAGGCGGTGCTCGGCACCGGCCTGCTGTCCTTTCCCGTGACCCATTTCGATGGCGAAGGCCAGTTCCAGCCGGACAGCTACCAGCGCCACGTGGAATGGCTGTCGGGGTTCGATGCGCCCGTTCTCTTTGCCGCGGGCGGCACGGGTGAGTTCTTCTCCCTGTCCCCCGATGAGGTTCCCGTCATCGTCAAGGCCGCCAAGGAGGCCGCCGGCAAGACGGCGATCGTCTCCGGCTGCGGCTTCGGCACCCATGTCGGCGTCCAGATGGCCAAGGCCGTCGAAAAGGCGGGCGCCGATGGCATCCTTCTGCTGCCCCATTACCTGATCGACGCCCCGCAGGAAGGCCTCTACCAGCACGTCAAGCGGATCTGCCAGTCGGTCGGCATCGGCGTCATGGTCTACAACCGCGACAACTCCATCCTGCAGGTCGATACGCTGAAGCGCCTCTGCGACGAGTGCCCCAACCTGGTCGGCTTCAAGGACGGCACCGGCGATATCGGACTTGTCCGGCAGGTGACCGCGACCATGGGCGACCGCCTGATGTACCTCGGCGGCATGCCGACGGCAGAACTCTTCGCCGAAGCCTATCTCGGCGCCGGCTTCACCACCTATTCCTCGGCCGTCTTCAATTTCGTGCCCGGTCTCGCGGTCGAATTCTACAAGGCCCTGCGCGGCGGTGACCGCGCGCGCTGCGAGGAGATCCTGAGAGACTTCTTCTACCCCTTCATGGCGCTCAGGAGCCGTCGCAAGGGCTATGCCGTCGCCGCCATCAAGGCCGGCGTGCGCCTCCAGGGTTTTGATGCCGGCAAGGTTCGTCCACCGCTCGACGACCTGACGGCGGAAGAGGAGCAGATGCTCCTGAAGCTCATCGGCAGCCACAAGCGGTAATCCAATGAAGATCGTCGCGGTCCGCACCCATCTGCTCGAACACAGGCTCGATGTCGCCTTCGAAAGCGCCTCGATGCGCTTCGACCGTCGCACCCATGTGCTGGTGGAGATCGAGTGCGACGACGGGACGATCGGCTGGGGCGAGTGTCTCGGCCCCGCCCGGCCCAACGCCGCCATTGTCGCGACCTACGCAAACTGGCTGATCGGCGAGAACCCGCTCGAAACCGAAAAGATCTGGGCAAGGCTCTACAACGCGCTGCGCGACCAGGGCCAGCGCGGTCTTGCGGTCACCGCCCTCTCCGGCATCGACATCGCGCTCTGGGATATCAAGGGCAAGCACTTCAACGTACCGGTGTCGATCCTGCTCGGCGGCCGCTTCCGGGACAGCGTGAAGGCCTATGCGACGGGTGGCTTCAAGCGCGACGGCGTCGACCGGGTCGAGGACAACGCGAGCGATGCCGCCCGCTACTGGAGCGAAGGCTTTCACGCCACCAAGATCAAGATCGGCTTTGGCGTCGAGGAGGATCTGCGCGTCATCCGCGCCGTGCGTGAGGCTGCCGGATCTGGCATGCGCCTGATGATCGACGCCAATCACGGTTACGACGCCATCGAGGCGATCCGCCTCGGCAACGCGGCGGCCCAGTACGATATCGATTGGTTCGAGGAACCGGTCGTACCGGAGCAACTCGCCGCCTATCGCGAGGTCAGGGCCCGCCAGCCGATCCCGGTCGCCGGCGGTGAAACATGGCACAGCCGCTGGGGCATGCGCGAACCGGTCGAGACCCGCGCTGTCGATATCCTGCAGCCGGATCTGGCCGGCGTCGGCGGCTTCACCGAAGCCAGGCGCGTCGCCGATCTCGCGGCCTTGCACGGCATCCGGCTCGTACCCCACGTCTGGGGAACCGCCGTCCATATCGCGGCTGCCCTGCAGTTCATGGCGGCGATGATCCCGAGCCCCGTGCGGGTCAACCCGATCGAGCCGATCCTGGAGTTCGACCGCACCGAAAATCCGTTCCGGCAGGCGGTGATCAAAACGCCCATCGAGCATAAGCGCGGCGTGGTGCAGATCCCGGACGGCCCGGGCCTCGGCATCGAGATCGATCGCGACGCGCTCAAAGAATTCCGCATGGGAGACATCTGATGCTGACCCGCACCCTGTCCGGCCGACCTCTGAAGACCAGGCTGCCCAAGGGTGCGGTCGACACCCAGATGCACATGTATCTGCCCGGCTATCCAGCGCTTCCCGGCGGTCCCGGACTGCCGGCCGGCGCGCTGCCCGATCCGGACCAGTATCGCCAGCTGATGCGCTGGCTCGGCATCGACCGCGTCATCATCACCCAGGGCAATGCGCATCAGCGCGACAACGAGAACCTCGTTGCCTGCCTTGCCGCCATGGGCGATGTGGCGCGCGGCGTTTGCGTCATCGACGGCACCACCAGCGACGAGGAAATGCAACGGCTGGCACAGGCAGGCAATGTCGGCGCCCGCATTATGGACCTGCCCGGCGGCGCCGTGGCTCTGGATGAGCTCGAAGCCGTCGATGACAAGGCGGCAGCGATGGGCTGGATGCTCGCCGTCCAGTTCGATGGCAGCAACATCCTGGATCACGAGCAGCGCCTCAAAAACCTGAAATCCCGCTGGGTCTTCGATCATCACGGCAAGTTCTTCGCAGGCGTCACGCCCGACAGCCCGCAGGTCGCGGCCCTCAAGCGCCTGATCGATGGCGGTCGCTGCTGGTTCAAGTTCGCCGGCGTCTACGAATCCTCGAAATCCGGTGGTCCGGATTACGCCGACGTCGCGTCGGTCGCCCGTGAGATCGCCGGATATGCGCCGCAGCGCATCGTCTGGGGCACCAACTGGCCGCACAATCTCGCCCGCGAGCAAGCCGACTACCCGGACGACGCGGCTTTGACCGACACCGTGCTCGGCTGGCTGCCGGACGACACCGCGCTGCGTCTGGTGCTGGTCGAAAACCCGCAAGAGCTTTACGGCCTGCCCTCCTGGGAGGGCTCTGCCGACTGAAAACTGCCGACCGGAGCGTGGAGGCTCCGGCAAACCGAAAGAGGAGGGATAACATGAAATTCGTGAAGACGCTTGGACTGGCATTTGGGCTCGCGCTGAGTGCGACCGCCCTGCATGCGCAGGAGATCATGCTGCGCTCGGCCGATATCCATCCGGACGGCTATCCGACGGTCGAGGCCGTCAAGTACATGGGTGAGCTGGTATCCCAGCGCACCAATGGACGCGTGAAGATCCAGGTCATGAACAACTCCGTTCTCGGCCAGGAAAAGGATACGATCGAGCAGACCCGCTTCGGCGTCATCGACATGAACCGCGTCAACGCTGCGGCCTTCAACAACCTGGTTCCGGAAACCACCGTTCTCGGCCTGCCCTTCCTGTTCCGCTCGACGGAGCACATGCACAAGGTGGTCGACGGGCCGATCGGCGACCAGATTCTCAAGGCATTCGAAACGCACGGTCTGGTCGGTCTGGCCTACTACGATTCCGGCGCGCGTTCCTTCTATACGACGAAGAAGCCGATCACCAAGCTTGCCGACCTCAAGGGCGTCAAGATCCGCGTGCAGCAGTCCGATCTCTGGATCGCGATGATGCAGGCCTTCGGCGCCAACCCGACCCCGATGCCGATGGGCGAGGTCTATTCATCGCTGGAAACCGGCGTGGTCGACGGGGCCGAGAACAACTGGCCGTCCTACGAATCGGCCCGGCACTACGAAGTGGCGAAGAACTACACGCTGACCGAACATTCGCTTAACCCCGAAGTCCTGGTCATGTCGAAGATCTCCTTCGACAAGCTGACACCGGAAGACCAGAAGCTCGTTCGCCAGGCCGCCAAGGACAGCGTCGGCAAGATGCGCGAACTCTGGAGCGCCCGCGAAAAGGCCTCCGAGGCCAAGGTCCGTGCAGCCGGCGTCAACGTCATCAGCGTCAACAAGGACGAGTTCGCCGCAGCCATGAAGCCGGTCTACGACCGCTTTGTCACCGACGCGAAGATGAAGGACATGCTGCAGCAGATCCAGGACGTGAAGTAAGCGGAGGCCGGCCCGCCAGACGGCGGGCCGGCACGCCTGGGATCGACGCGGCTGGGGCTGCCGGGAGGAGAGACTACATTCATGAAGAACGCCATGCTGACCGTTAAGCCTGGGCTGACCTGGCTCAGCCGCCTTTCCTTGTACATAGCCGGCATCGGGCTGGTGGCCATGACGGTGATCGTCGGCTGGCAGGTTTTCGGCCGCTACATCCTGAACGATTCCCCCAGCTGGTCGGAGCCACTGTCGCTCCACCTGATGTCCTGGTTCATCATGCTCGGGGCCGCCGTCGGCGTACGCGAAAGCGTCCATCTCGG
Organism: Hyphomicrobiales bacterium; assembly: GCA_900469345.1. Taxonomy (GTDB): domain Bacteria; phylum Pseudomonadota; class Alphaproteobacteria; order Rhizobiales; family Rhizobiaceae; genus Neorhizobium. The sequence goes on from UBWZ01000002.1 coordinate 328,134, forward strand.
CCTTGATGTCGTGCGCTACGTCATGCCGCCCGCCATCCAGAAGGCGATGGATCTCGTCAGCCTCGGCCTGATGGTCGTGTTTGGCATGGGCATGGCCTATTACTCGGTGCTTCTTGCGATGGGCACCTGGTCGGCCACCATCCCGGTTCTCGGCTGGCCGGGCGGCGTCGATTTCTTCCCCATGATCCTCGGCGGCGCGATGATTGCTCTGTTTGCGCTGGAACGGTTCATCGACGTCGCGATCGGCGAGGACGTTGCGGCCGACATTCTCGTGCAGGAGGCAGCGTAATGGCCTATACCATTCTCTTCGGCGCCTTCACGCTCCTGATGCTGATCGGCATGCCGATCGCCTTCTGCCTCGGCATCGCGTCGCTGGCGACCGTGCTGTACATGGGCCTGCCGCCGATCGTCGTCTTCCAGCAGCTGAACTCCGGCATGAACGTCTTCGCCATGATGGCGATCCCGTTCTTCATCTTCGCCGGCGACCTGATGGTGCGCGGCGGCATTGCAACGAGGCTCATTCGTTTCGCGGCAAGCCTTGTCGGCCACATGCGCGGTGGCCTCGGCCAGGTCAACGTCGTCGCCTCGACGCTGTTCGGCGGCATCTCCGGATCGGCTGTGGCGGATGCATCGGCGGTCGGCGGGCTGATGATCCCGCAGATGGCGGCGCGCGGCTACGACCGCGACTACGCCGTCAACGTGACGGCCAATGCGGCCATCATCGCCTTGATGATCCCGCCCTCGCACAACATGATCCTCTATTCGATCGCCGCCGGCGGCAATGTCTCGGTGGCCGACCTCTTCACCGCCGGTGTCATCCCGGGCCTGCTGCTGGCAGGCGCCCTGATGTTCACGGCCTGGTGGGTCGCCGTCAAGCGCGGCTACCCGGCCGACCCCTTCCCCGGCTTTGCCCGCGTCGGCTACTACCTGCTTGCCTCCCTGCCCGGCATCCTTCTGATCGGCATCATCTTCGGCGGCGTCCGCTCCGGTGTCTTCACGGCCACCGAAAGCTCGTGCATCGCCGTCCTCTATGCCTTCCTGGTCGCCATGCTCGTCTATCGCGAGCTGAACTGGGAAGGCTTTATCGAGGCGATCATGGGCGCCGTCCGTACCACGGCCATGGTGCTGCTGGTCATCGGCACCGCCGCCTCGTTCGGCTGGCTGATGGCCTTCCTGCAGGTCCAGACCCTGATCATCGCCGCGATCAGTGCCGTCTCGGACAATCCGATCATCGTCCTTTTGATGATCAACATCATCCTGCTGGTGCTCGGCACCTTCATGGACATGGCGCCGATGGTCATCATCTCGACGCCGATCCTGCTGCCGGTCGTCAAGGCGTTCGGCGTCGACCCCGTCCATTTCGGCGTCATCATGATCCTCAACGCTGGGATCGGGCTCAACACGCCGCCCGTCGGCACCGTGCTCTTCGTCAGCTGTGCGGTTGGGGGGATTTCGATCCGGGAAGCCATGAAAACCATCTGGCCGTTCTTCGGCGCGAGCGTCGCGGTGCTGCTGCTCGTCACCTACATCCCGGCGCTGTCGCTCTGGCTGCCGAGCCTGTTCCGCTAGCCGGTCTCCGCCTTTTCGCAACCCGAGGTCCCGCTCTCTGCGGGACCTTGTCGTTTCCGCTTTCGCGCTCCCTCGGGCAAAGCTAAGGTCGGCCTCCTGCTTCGTTCCGGATGAGTGCACATGACCGATACCGTTACCGACCGTTTCCTGCGCTACGTCGTCATCGACACCCAGTCTGACGCCAAGTCTCCGACCCAGCCCTCGACCGCCAAGCAGCTGACGCTCGGCCGCATTCTGGTCGAAGAACTGCTGGCGATTGGCATTACCGATGCGCATCTCGACGAGCACGGCTACGTCTACGCCACCATTCCCGCCAACAGCGGCAAGAATGACGTGCCGGTCATCTGCCTGTGCGCCCACATGGATACCGCTCCGGACTTCAGCGGCACCAACGTCAAGCCACAGCTCATCCGCAACTATCAGGGCGGCGACATCACGCTGCCCGGAGACCGTGAGCGGGTCATCCGGGTCAGCGAGCATCCGGAACTCAAGAACCAGCTCGGCCACGACATCGTCACCTCCGACGGGACGACGCTGCTGGGCGCCGACGACAAGGCGGGACTGGCCGAGATCATGACGGCTGCCGAGATCCTGATGCAAAATCCCGACATCAAACACGGCGCCATCCGTATCCTGTTCACGCCGGACGAGGAGATCGCCCGCGGTGTGGAAAAAGTGGATATGAAAAAGCTGGGCGCCGATTTCGGCTATACGCTGGACGGCGAGACGGCCGGCACGGTCGAGGACGAAACATTTTCTGCAGATGCGGTCGAAATCGCCATTACCGGTGTCGCGATCCATCCGGGCTTTGCCTTCGGCCGGATGGAAAACTCGATCCGCATCGCCGGTACGATCGTCGACCGGCTGCCTCGTGACATGGCGCCCGAGACCACGCAGCAAAAGCAGGGCTTCATCCATCCGACCGGGATTTCCGGTGCGATGGAGAAGGCGAACATCAGCCTGATCATCCGCGATTTCACCGAAGAAGGCTTGGCGCAAAAGGAAAAACTGCTGGAAGAGATCGTCAAGACGGTTCTCGCCGCCTATCCCGGCTCTCGCTACACCTTTACCGTGACCCAACAATACCGGAATATGAAGCTGGTACTGGACCAGCATCCGCAGGTCGTCGACAACGCGATCGAGGCGATCCGTCGGGCCGGAATGACGCCGGTGCGCGGCAGCATCCGTGGCGGCACGGATGGCTCCCGCCTGTCGTTCATGGGCCTGCCCTGCCCCAACATATTCGCCGGCGGCCACGCCTTCCACTCGCCGCTCGAGTGGGTGAGCAGCCAGGACATGGGCAAGGCCGTCGACACGATCGTCGAGCTGGCCAAGCTGTGGGAAGAACGCGCCTAGGCAGCGCCTTCCCGCCGCTCCGTCACTGCACGGAAAAGCCGCCGAGCTCGTCGGACAGCGCCTTGCGTGCCCGGTTGACCCGGCTTTTCACCGTGCCGATCTCGCAGTTGCAGATCCGCGCCGTCTCGTCGTAGCTGGTGCCGGCGGCAATCAGGATCAGCGCATCGCGCACGTGCGCCGGCAGCCGCTCCAGCGCCGACTTCATCTCGTTCTGGCGAACGGCCCAGTCCTGCGACGGGCCGACGGACAGGCGGGCGATCATGCCGTCGTCGACGCCGACATGCTCCCGCTGCCTGACCCGGTACGACGTGCAAAACGTATTGCGCATAATGGTAAAGAGCCACGACTTGAGCGCTGTTCCTGGTTGAAATTGCGGCGCTGCATTGAGCGCCCGGGTCAATGTTTCCTGGACGAGATCGTCCACATCGTCGCTGCTTCCGACGAGGCGTCGTGCAAACCTCCGCAGCGCCGGAATCTGCGCTTCGACGCCGTGTTCGACGGCGTTAAACGGCGATACGTGTCCGGACATGTGAATTGTCATGAGCCTACTCCCTGGTCAGGGAGAGAACGCAGTTACTATACGGGTGTTGCCGTACGCAACCGTACGGAGAGCCGACCATGGGCATCGCCGCAAAACCGTTGCGCGCATGGCTCTTCCACCATTGGGCGACTTGAACGACAGGCCCGGCATTCTTACCTTTGCGTCAACGGTTGCCTTGTAGGAACCGGTACGCGCGACGCCTGAACAGCTCGCCGGCCATGTTGCTCGAAGAGGATATGGATATGATGTCTGATAAGCTGCCCTCGAACGGATCTTCAGGGTCTTACGAATGCGATAGCGGCTATGCGAGCGCTTGCCTGCGCCGTGGCGGCCGCTGGAGATGCACCTGACGCGAGGCGACCGATGCTGCAGCACGGCAAAGCGTTGACGCGGCAGCATGCCTCTGAGGAGCAAACCTATCGCGGCTGGAGACAAAGATGAAGACAGATCCATACAGCATTTTGGGCATAGGCCGCACCGCCAGCCAGAAGGAGGTGCAGTCGGCCTTCCGCAAGCTTGCCAAGACCTACCATCCCGACCTTAACCCTGGAAACGCTGACGCAGAGGCACGTTTCAAAGAAATCACCGCGGCCCAGGAGATCCTCGGCGACGCCGACAAGCGCGCCCGCTTCGACCGTGGCGAGATCGACATCAACGGCGTTGAGCAGGCGCCGCGTTACACGCGCGGTCGTGACACGGCTGGCCCCGGCAGTGCCGGCTTCAACGGTGCCCAGGGCTTTTCAGACATTGGCGGCTTCGACGACATATTTTCGAGCTTCATGAACCGCCGCAGCGAGCCGCGCGGACGCGGGAACGACGTCCATTTCACGATGGACGTGGAGTTCCTGGAGGCCGTCAACGGCGCCTCGAAGGCGGTGGTCATGCCCGATGGCAGAAACCTCGACATCAAGATTCCGGCGGGAACCCGCGACGGCCAGACCCTGCGTCTGCGTGGCAAGGGCGAGCCCGGATCGAAGGGAAACCCCGATGGCGACGCCTTGATCGAGGTCCGGGTCAAGTCTCACCGCTTCTTCAAGCGGGACGAGGACGACATCCGCCTCGAACTACCGATCACCATCGCCGAGGCGGTGCTCGGTGGCAAGATCAAGGTACCTACACCGGCTGGGTCGGTGCAGGTCTCGCTAAAGCCGCACTCCGATTCCGGTACGGTTCTGAGGCTGCGGGGCAAGGGCGCCCCCAGGCGCGACGGCAGCCATGGCGACCTTTTCGCGACCCTGAAAATCGTCCTGCCCCAGCATCCCGACGCGGAATTGTCGAGCCTGATGGAGACCTGGGGCGCGAAGGCCGCCGACCCCCGCCGCCAGATGACAGCCTGACGAAGGCTGTCGCTGGCATCAAAGCCGATGCTGCGCCATTTTGTCGTGATCACAATGCACAAGAAGTTCTTGAAAAGATTTGGGCAGGCTCCATTTGGGGAACGTCATTTACAGCCCAACGCATGGTAGCATGTCAGAGTCCCAGCCAGTCAACGATCCACCGACCATTCTCCTGCTCGAGGACGACCTCCTCCTCGCCATGGACATGGAAGATCATCTGATCCATGCCGGCTTCGAGATCATCGGCCCCTTCGGTCGCATCGTGGATGCACTCGACGCCATCCCGCGCAACGTCCTGAGCGGCGCGATCGTCGATCTCAACCTGCATGGCGAATTGTCGTTTCCGGTCATCGAGGCCCTGCAGCAACGATCCATTCCGGTGATTGTCTGCAGCGGCTATGCGGAGCTTCCGGAACTGAAATCACGCCTCGACGGCATGCCGCTCCTGCCCAAGCCGTGGAATGCCCAAAGGCTCGATCGCCTGATCGAAGAAACGTTCGGCATCACCAGCAACGCCTGAGCATGATCGCCGCCGTGGGCGTTTTTTTGTGCGCAGCTTTCGGTGCGCGGGGCGACCCGGCGGAATTCCTAGACGTTGAGTGCCGCGACCGGAAAGGTCATGACGCAGACCAGCCCGGTCGAGGCGTAGTCGAGCTCCACGTCGCCCTGCAGCTCGTAGCGTATGCTGCGCTGGATCAGCGTCGTGCCGAAGCCTTCATCGTCCGGAGCGGTGACGGCCGGTCCGTCACATTCTTGCCAGCGCAACCGCACCGTCTCTCCCGACCCGGTGTCCGCGACGTCCCAGCCGATGCTGATGTGCCCGGGCTCGCGCGCCAGCGCGCCGTATTTCACGGCGTTGGTAGTCAGTTCGTTGATCACCATGCTGAGGGCGAGCGACGCCTTCGGATCAAGCTGGACAGTCGGACCATCGGTGACGCGAAACCGCTCGGCCCGGCCTTGGATATAGGGGGCAAGCGTACGGCGGATGACGTCGCCGAGCTGCGCCTGGCTCCAGTTCGTTTCGAACAGCAGCGCATGGGCATCCGCCATCGCCCGCAGGCGTCCCAGCAGAACCTCGGAATATTCGTTCACCGTCGTCGTGCCACGAGCCGTCCGCCGCACCAGCGACATCACCATCGCCATCGTGTTCTTGACGCGGTGGCTGAGCTCGCGCACCAGAAGCTCTTTCTGGTGTTCTGCCCGCCGACGCTCGGCGCGTTCTCGTGCCTCTGCGAGCGCCCGCTCGACTGCCGCCGGCAGCCGGATCAGCCTTTGCTTCAGCACGTAATCCGTGGCACCGCGGCGGAACGATTCGATCGCCACTTCCTCCCCGAGCACGCCGGAGACGAAGATGAACGGGATGTCGGGCAGCTGTTGGCTGGCCATTTCCAAAGCCGTCATGCCGTCGAAGTCCGGCAACGAAAAGTCCGCAAGGATCAGGTCGAAGCCGCCCTCTTCCAGGGCTTGCACGAATTCGCCGCGGCTGCGGGCCGGCCGGATCTGCGGCTGCGGCGAGATCTGCGAAAGCTGTTCGCGAATGAGCTCGGCATCGAGAAGGCTGTCTTCCAACAAAAGAATCTGCGGCGCATCTTGCATAATTCTAGACTGATCCATGGCCCCTGCCACCCGGTGGCGGTTCGTTGAGCAAAGCCCAAAACACACCCAGATCCTGGATGGCTTTGAAAAATTCGTTGAATTCGACCGGCTTGACGACGAAGGCGTTGACGCCGAGCTCGTAGCTGCGGACCAGATCCTGTTCCTCGCGCGACGAGGTCAGCATCACGATCGGGATATGACGGAGCCGCTCGTCCTTCTTGACGCGCTCCAGCACCTCCAGACCGTCGATCTTCGGCAACTTCAGGTCGAGCAGGACGACGCTCGGGTCGCCATCGGCGCGCCCCGCATGCACGCCGGATCCGAACAGGTAGTCGACCGCCTCGGCACCGTCGCGCGCGACGATGATCTCGTTGGCCAGTTGGCATTTCTCGAGAGCCGTCAGGGTCAGCTCGAGATCTCGTGGACTGTCCTCCACGAGGAGGATGGGACGGATTTCAGGCAAGAGCCCGACCTTTCTTTTCGGAAGTGGGGAGAACGAACGTAAACGTAGACCCCTTGTCCACCTCCCCGTTCGCAGTGATGCTGCCATTGTGGCGGTCGACGATCCGCCGAACCAGGGCAAGCCCGATCCCGGTGCCCTCGAAGTCTTCCGCGCGCTGAAGCCGCTGGAATACGCCGAACAGCTTGCCGGCATAGGCCATGTCGAAGCCGACGCCATTGTCCGTGACGCTGTAGATGGTCATCTCGTCGCCCGTCCGGCCTTCGACGGTGATCTTTGCCGGATGGCGCGGACGCGTGTACTTGACGGCGTTTTCGACGAGGTTGAACCACACCTGGCGCAACAGGGTCGCATCCCCCCAGGCGACGGGCAGATCGGCGATCGACCATTCGATCTCCCGGTCCTCGGCCGAAAACATCACGCTCCTGACGACCTCGGCCACGAGCTTGTTCATGTCGACCTTTTTCTGCGCCACCGCCGTGCGGCCCAGCTGCGAAAAGGCAAGTAGGTCGTCCACCAGCTTACCGGCCGATAGCGCCGATTCCGAGATGTTCTGGAGATAGTGCATGGATTTCGGATCGAGGCTGTTTTCCCGCTCTCGCAGAAGCTGCGCAAACCCGACAATGTGCCGAAAGGGCGCCCGCAGGTCGTGCGAGACCGAGTAGGAGAAAGCCTCCAATTCCTTGTTGGAGCGCTGCAGCTCGCTCGAGACATGCGCCAGTTCTTCCGCATTGCGCAGCACGATGCCGACAATCGCGTTGCGCAGGTCCCGGGCGGCTGAAAGCTGCGCTTCGGTCCACGGCAAGGCTTGCAGATGGACCTGCTCGCGCCAGGCGTTGAACGAGTGTCGCGGATGGATCCGGCCGACCTCCCGAACCGACTTGTGCGGATTGCCCGCCCACTGGACCGTGCTGACGACTTCGGGCCTGAACCAGATCAGCCAGCTTGGATAGAGTTCGGAAATCCGGATCGCGACAATCCCGCTCGCCGTTGCGGCAAGCGGCTCGGCGGCCGGGAACTGCGTCGCAAGGGCATGGGTGCTGACGATGTCCTGCTCGCCGCGCGACGACAGCCAGCCGACGATCGACCGCACATCGGCTTCCGGGGGCGTTTCGCCGACGCAAAGATAGCGATCCTCCGCGACGATCGCGGCGCCGGACGCGTCCACCTGGGCAAGCAGATCCTCGGGAACGCTGACAAGGCCGTCGAGCCAGCTTTGCCCCGACGTCATGGCCGCCAGCAGACGCGCTGAGATGCGCCCGAGCGCGACCCGGCTCTGGGCGTCTTCCCCGTGGGTCTGCGCCGCAATCCGCATCGCGAGCGATTGTACGATGAAGTCGCATGCGTCGCGGATCGGCACCGGCACGCTGTGTGGCTCGGCGCTGTGGCAGGCGACCAGCCCCCAAAACCGGCCATCGACCATGATCGACACCGACATCGAGGCCGAGGTCCCCATGTTGCGCATGTATTCGCGATGGACAGGGGAAATGCTGCGCAGCTGCGCAAAGCCGAGATCGAGCGGCGCGCCGCTGTCCGGATCGTGCGAAGGCTCGATCGGCACCGCATCGTAGTTCACGTCGGAGATGATCCGGACCCGGTTCGAAACATAGAGTGCCCTCGCCTGCGCCGGAATATCTGATGCGGGAAAGCGCAGGTCGAGATAGGATGGCAGCCTGCCGTTGCCGGCCTCCGCCACCACCTGGCCGTTCCACTCGCCGTCGAAGCGATAGACAAGCACGCGGTCGAAGCCGGTCAGTGCGTGGACCATGTCGGCGGCCACAGTCATCGCGCCACCGATATCGCGCGCCGCCGACAGCGCCTCGACAAGGCCGCGCAGGCGCAGGAACAGATCCTGTTCCGGGCCAGGCGGAACCGTCTCCACCTCGACGATGATGCCCGCGCCGGAGCGATGCGCCCTCAGATGCAGCGCGCCCTCCGAAATCGGCACCTGGAAGAGGGCGACGTTCGATGCATGCCAGGCCTTCAGGTCGTCGGCCTTGGCTGCCAGCATGTCGGGCAGAGGTCCGCCGACGCGGGTGTCGGCTCCAAAGAAATCAACTGCGTTGAGGCTCGCCTGGATGACGCGGAAATCGGTGGGATCAAGGACGAGCAGTGCGCCGTGTGGCTGGATCGCCGCCGGAATGTGGATCGGCTCCTGCGCACAAACATCTAGATCTGAGGAGGATGGCTTCACAAGGCGTCCTTAGCGTCACGTCGGCGGCGCGTCACGCGCCTTCTTCGTTTCGGTCCTTCGACCGCGGCAAGATAGTCGCCCCAAGACTATTGTAAACCCTAAATTAGCCCGCTGGCGCCCGCTGCGGCCGGAGCGTGTGCTATGCGGCAGCCCACATTTGCAATGCCGCGTAACCGCAGGCGGCAGCAAGCGAAGACAGGACGGCGCCCCATACCATGTCGACTGCGCACATCTTGACGGACCAACCCTTGACCGTCGCAAGGTTCGTCATGTCGTAGGTACCATAGGCGATCAGCCCGAACAGCGCGCCCGAAAATGCCGCCATCTGCCAACCGCCGCCGTCGCCGACAGCCGGTGCCACCGCAAAATACACGATCCCCACCAGGTAGAAGAGATAGAAGATCCCGGCAGCCGCGAAATTCGGGCGCTCGCGCATCAGCGACCCCATCCACTGCCGGTACCACGTCTTGGCGACCATGCCGAGCCAGAGGCTGTCGAGCCCGAGGAACACGACCGCCGCCGCCACATAGGCTACCAGATAGGACATGCTGACGCCTCTAGATCTTGAGAATGGGCTGGATTAGCCGGACGATCCAGCTGCTGAACTTGAGCGGCGCCTCGGTCACGGCGAGGCAGATGCAGTCCTCCCCCGGCGACGCCTTGGGCGTGTGCAGGAGGTCGTCGTCCGCTTCCTCGATATCGCCGCGGCCGAACAGGTCGCTGCCGTCCCGAAAACTTCCGGCAAGCACCAGCGTCAGTTCCCGACCCACATGCGTATGCTCAGGCACGGGCTTGCCGGCAGGAATGCGCAAAAGCCGCACCTGAGTGGTCGGATCGTCGGTCGGGATACGCAGATGGTAGGCACCGAGGCCAAGCGCCTGCCACTTCACGGTCGAAAGGTCGGCACCGACATAGGAGCGCAGCGGTTCAGGAAACACGGTCGCACCGGAAGGCGCCGCAGCGGGCGTCTGCTTGACCTCCTCGATCCGAATGCCTTCGAGGCGCTGCTTCATGCGCTCCCAGGAATCCACCGGGACGTCGGTGGCGTCGACCTTCTCCAAGAGCGCACCCGCAGCCCCTTCCATCGCCGCCAGCCGCCGCCGGCAGGACGGGCACATGGCCATGTGGGTCGCGACCACCAGGCTCCAGCCCTCGCTCAGATTGCCCGACGCGTAGTCCAGAAGCAGCTCGTCGCTGAGATGGTGATTGATGTTCATCGACGCCCCTCCAGCGCCGAACGAAGCTTTTCGAAGGCGAGCCGGATCCGTGACTTGACGGTCCCAAGCGGCAGCCCGAGGTCGGTGGCGATGGTCGAATGGGAGACGTCGTCGAAGAAGGCGCGCTTCAGCACGTCGAGCTGGTCTGGCGGCAGTGTCGCCATTGCGTCGCGCAACAGGGCGGCGTCCTGCACCCGCTCGAACTCCATTTCGGCCGAGGGAATGTCGTCGTTGACGAAGACCGGGTCCTGCGGGTCGAAGGCGGGGCGGCGGCGGCGATAAAAATCGATCCGGATATTACGCGCGATGGTGAAGATCCAGGCGGACACGTTGCCGCGCTCCGGATCGAACTGGCCGGCCTTGTTCCAGACCGACACCATGGTTTCTTGCATAAGTTCTTCCGCTATTTGCCTGTCTCCGGTCTTCATCGCCATGAAGCTGCGAACGCGCGGCGAGTAGAAACGGAATACGGCCTCGAATGCATCGACGCTGCGATCGCTTGCAATGGCCTTGAGCAGGCCGGCCATCTCGTCGTTGGACAGGGTCTGGTTTTTCGTCTGGGTCAAATGCGGCCTGGTTACCCTGAAAGCACGTACGGAGGAAGACCGCGCGATAAGTAGCGCAGGCTTGCCTTTGTGGCACGGTTTGGCTTCGAGAGGAATATCCAGGCTCATGGCACCTTTAACGATGCCAGGTTTCGCCTGGATCAGCGGCGGCGGAAAAATCGCTGTCTCCGCCTGGCAGCCGCTCCCGTCAGATAACGGCGCTCATGCCGCCGTCGACATAGATGATCTGCCCGTTGACGTAGTCCGAAGCGCCCGATGCGAGGAAGACGGCGGCACCCACCAGCTCCTCCGGCCTGCCCCAGCGACGCGACGGCGTCCGTCCCTTGACCCAGGTGTCGAACTGTGGATTGTCGATCAGCGCCTGGTTCATGTCGGTCAGCATGTAGCCGGGCCCGATGGCGTTTGCCTGCAGGCCCTTCTCGGCCCATTCGGCCGCCATCGCCTGGGTCAGAAGCTTGATCCCGCCCTTGGCCGCCGTGTAGGGCGCAACGGTCGCCCGCCCGAGCCCGCTCATCAGCGAGCCGATGTTGATAACCTTGCCATAGCCGCGGGGAAGCATCCGCTTGGCGGCTTCGCGCCCGACCAGGAAGGCGCTGGTGAGATTGGTATCGATCACCGACTGCCATTCCAAGACGGACAGCTCGACGATCGGCTTGCGCAGCTGGATGCCGGCATTGTTGACGAGAATATCGACGGCGATCCCGTCCCGGTCGAGCCTCTCGAAGGCCTCGACCACGGCCGCTTCGTCCGTCACGTCGAAGGCGAGCGGCCTCGCGTGGAAACCCTCATCTGAAAACGCCTGCGCCGTCTCAACGCATCTCTCGACGTTGACGCCGTTGACGATCACGCTCGCCCCGGCCTGGGCAAGCCCCCGGGCGATGGAACGGCCAAGCCCCCGCGACGACCCGGTGATGAGTGCCGTGCGGCCTTCGAGGCTGAACAAAGAAAACGTCATGCAATGCTCCCGGACTGGCTGCGGCGTCGGGCGGGTTGCCCGAATCCGCGGCTCAATCCTCCACTGTCCAGTCTGTCAGGACAAGGTCGGCGCCAGACGACTGCGACAGCACGAGCTGCACGTTCGGAAGATCGTTGCCGTGGAGCTTGGTGTGGAGCGCCTCGCCCGACAGGCCGTAATAGTGCCAGCGGGCCGTCAGCCGCCGTTCGAGCTCCTCGAAGGGGGGCGCGAGCATCACCGCATAGTCGAACAGGGCGCGCAGCTCGCTCCAGCGTTCCTGCTGCAGCAGCAGGTAGTTGCCCTCGACCACGACGATCCGGCAGGTTGGCGGGATGGCGCGAGCTGCGGCGATCGCCAGCTCCCGGCTGCGATCGAAGACCGGCACCAGGACCTCTTCCTGACCGCCGCGGACGGCCTTCAGGATATCGCTGAAGCCGCGAACGTCGAACGAAGGCGGCGAACCCTTGCGCAGCAGGATGCCCTTCTCCTGCAGCACGCTGTTGTCCATGTGGAAGCCGTCCATCGGCAGGACTTCGGCCGGCTCTCCTTGAGCGCTGAGATGCCGGGCAATTGCTTCGGCAAGGGTAGACTTGCCGGCACCGGGAGGCCCGGCAACGGCAACCAGGAAGCGGCGGGCACCGCCCGCGCGCTCGAGGATGGTGGCGCAGACATCGTCCAGCGTCGCCGTCATGCCGGAACGGCTTCCGCTTCCACGCTCTTTGCGCCCGTCATCAGGGCGACCGCGTCCGACATCGTGTAGTCCTTCGGATTGATCACGGTCAGCCGCTTGCCCAGCCGGTGGATATGGATCCGGTCGGCCACTTCGAACACATGCGGCATGTTGTGGGAGATCAGCACGATCGGGATGCCGCGCGAGCGGACGTCCGAAATCAGCTCCAGCACCCGCCGGCTCTCCTTGACGCCAAGCGCCGCCGTAGGCTCATCGAGAATGATGACCTGGGAGCCGAAGGCAGCCGCGCGCGCCACGGCCACGCCCTGCCGCTGGCCGCCGGACAGCGTCTCCACCGCCTGGTTGATGTTCTGGATCGTCATCAGCCCAAGCTCGGTGAGCTTCGCCCGGGCAAACTTCTCCATGGCGCCGTGATCAAGCTTGCGGAACACCTTGCCCATGATCCCTTGCGCCCGAATTTCACGGCCGAGGAACATGTTGTCGGCGATCGACAGCGCCGGCGACAGGGCGAGGTTCTGGTAGACCGTCTCGATCCCCGCCTTGCGCGCCTCGTTTGGCGAGGAGAAGTGGACCACCTCGCCATTCATGCGGATCTCGCCTTCGTCGGGGCGGATGGCGCCGGAGATCGCCTTGATGAGCGACGACTTTCCGGCCCCGTTGTCGCCGATGACGGCGAGGATCTCGCCCGGGTAGAGATCGAAGTCTGCATGGTCGAGGGCGGTGACCCGGCCGTAGCGCTTGACGAGGCCGCGGGCGGTCAGGATGGGTTGCGTCTTTGCAATGTTAGTCATCAGCCTGCTGCCTTTCTGATCCACTGGTCCACGGCGACGGCGACGATGATGAGCACGCCGATCAAGAGATAGGTCCACTGGACATCGGTGCCGAGCATTCGCAGCCCGAAGGAAAACACGCCGACGATCAGCGCGCCGAATACCATACCGAGGATGGAGCCGCGCCCGCCGAAGAGCGAGATGCCGCCGATCACCACGGCGGTGATGGATTCGATATTGGCGAACTGTCCGATCGTCGGGGACACAGACCCGTTGCGACCGATCGATGCCCAGCCGGCCAGGGCGCAGATGATACCGGCCAGCATATAGACCGAAATCAGCATGCGCTTGACGTTCACGCCCGAAAGCTCTGCGGCCTCCGGATCGTCGCCGACCGCGTAGAGATGGCGGCCCCAGGCGGTCTGGTTGAGCACGTACCAGAGCAGCGCCACGAGCAGCACCATGGCGATGACGCCATAGGTAAACACGGCACCGCCCAGCCTGACATTGTGACCGAGCAGCTGCAGCAGCGGCGCGGTCGTTTCGATCTCCTGGGCACGAATGGTTTCGTTGGCCGAGTACAGGAAGTTGCTGGCCAGCACGATCTGCCACATGCCGAGCGTCACGATGAAGGGCGGAAGTTTCATCCGCGCAATCAAGAAGCCGTTGATGAAGCCGCACAAGGCGCCAACGGCAAAGCCGCAGGGGATGGCGATTTCGACCGGCAGGCCGTAGCGGAACACCAGCTGGCCCATCACCACCGACGACAGGACCATGATCGCGCCGACGGAAAGATCGATGCCGGCAGTGATGATCACGAGCGTCTGGGCCGCGCCGACGATGCCGGTGATCGCCACCTGCTGCAGGATCAGCGTCAGGGAAAACGCGTTGAAGAACTTGCCGCCGAGAAGCACGCCGAACACGATCAGCGATGCCATCAGCACGATCAGCGAAACGGTCGAGGGGCTGGAATGCAGGAACTGCCGAAACCGCTGGACGACCGACTTGTCGTCCCGGTCGAAGGAGGCGACATCCGTCGAACTGTCCTTCAGCACTTTCTCGTAGTCATGGTGCGGCGCCGCCGCTGTTGGCTCGCTCATGAAGCTTCTCCGCTTGGGCGTTGGGGTTGAAGCGGCGGCCCTGGAGGAGCCTCTAGGCTCAGATCCAGGAAACGCCTGCCGCAGGAACCGGTGAAGGCGGGGCCAGGGGTGCCCCCGCCTTCTCTACCGAAGCATCAGCCCCAGCACTTGCCGAGGCCGGCCTTGGTATCGATGGACTTGATCGCCGAAACCGGCTTGTCCGTCACCAGGGTGACGCCGGTATCGAAGAAGTCCTTGCCGGCGGTCGGCTTCGGCTTTTCGCCGGTGTCGGCGAACTTCTTGATCGCCTCGATGCCGAGCGCCGCCATCTGCAGCGGATACTGCTGCGAGGTGGCTCCGATCACGCCTTCTGCGACGTTCTTGACGCCCGGGCAGCCGCCGTCGACCGACACGATCAGCACATCCTTTTCACGGCCGACGGCCTTCAGCGCCTCGTAGGCACCGGCAGCGGCAGGCTCGTTGATGGTGTGCACAACGTTGATGGTCGGATCCTTCTGGAGAAGGTTTTCCATGGCGGTGCGGCCGCCTTCTTCGTTGCCGTTGGTGACGTCATGGCCGACGATGCGCTTGTCGTCCTCGTCGCCGATCTTGTTGGGGTTCTTGGGGTCGATGCCGAAGCCCATCATGAAGCCCTGGTCGCGCAGGATGTCGACGGACGGCTGCGACGGCGTCAGGTCGAGGAAGGCCACCTTCGCGTCCTTCGCCTTGTCGCCGAGCGTTTCCTTGGCCCACTGGCCGATCAGCTTGCCGGCGAGAAGGTTGTCGGTCGCAAACGTCATGTCGGCCGCGTCGATCGGCTCCAGCGGCGTGTCGAGCGCGATCACCAGAAGGCCGGCATCGCGGGCCTTCTTGAGGTTCGGCACGATGCCCTTGGTGTCGGACGCGGTGATCAGGATGCCCTTGGCGCCATCGGCGATGCAGGTCTCGATGGCCGCGACCTGGCTTTCGGAATCGCCGTCGATCTTGCCGGCATAGGACTTCAGCGAAACGCCGATTTCCTTGGCCTTGGCGGTGGCGCCTTCCTTCATCTTGACGAAGAAGGGATTGGTGTCGGTCTTGGTAATAAGGCAGGCGGAAACGTCCGCGGCCGATGCGGGCGCGGCAAAGGCAACGCCGAGTGCCAGCGTGGCGAAAGCAGTAGCGAGTAGCGTATTTTTCATTGTCATCCTCCCGAAAATGAACAAAGGGGACTCCCCTTCAAGGTGCGGCGCCAAGCGCGTCTGCGTAAGCATCCTCCCGAGCCTCCACACCCTGCACAGCCGCCATTAATGTCCATGACGAGATGCTTGTCAAATAAATAAATCCGATTGAATTATTTATCCACGAGACGTAGAAATGTGACTGGAGGCTGAAGGAGGGAGGCTGGATGTCCATGGAAGATCCGTTGCAACCGCCAAACCTGCCGCTCGTCGTCTCATCGACCGGCGGCGCCAACCAGGTGCGCGTCCGGGCCTATAACGAACGGCTGATCCTGTCGCTGGTCCGGCTGCACGGTTCGCTCTCCAAGGCAGACATTGCACGCCTGAGCGGCCTGTCGGCGCAGACGGCCTCAGTGATCATGCGGTCGCTGGAGCGCGAGGGCATGATCCTGCGCGGCGACAAGGTTCGCGGCAAGGTCGGTCAGCCGTCCGTCCCGATGCAGCTCAACCCCGACGCCGTCTACTCCTTCGGGGTAAAGATCGGCCGACGCAGTGCCGACCTGGTCCTGATGGATTTCGTCGGCAACATCCGGCTGCACCTGCACGAAACCTTTCCATACCCGCTGCCGGACCGCATCATGGCCTTCATCACGGACGGCATGGCGACGATCGAGGCAAAGCTCGGTCACGGCCAGCAGAGCCGCATTGCCGGCGTCGGCATTGCGGCCCCGTTCGAACTGTGGAACTGGGCCGGAGAGGTAGGTGCGCCCAACGGCGCCATGGAAGTCTGGCGCCATTTTGATCTCCAGTCCGAAGTGGCGGCCAAGGTGCCCTACCCCGTCTTTCTGCAGAACGACGCCACCAGCGCCTGCGGCGCAGAACTCGTGTTCGGCAAGGGGTCCAGCTATCAGGACTTCGTCTATTTCTTCGTCGGATCCTTCATCGGCGGCGGCATCGTCCTCAATTCAGCGATCTATTCCGGCCGGACCGGCACGGCCGGCGCCGTCGGGCCCCTGCCCGTCCTCGGCAAGAACGGCGAGCCCCGCCAACTGCTGGAAATCGCCTCCATCTTCGTGCTGGAACGGGTGCTGCGCGACCGCGGCATCGATCCGCAACCGCTGTGGTATTCCGCCGACCAGTGGATCGATTTCGGCGAGCCGCTCACCGCCTGGATCGAATCGAGCGCCAAGGGGCTGGCGCAGGCGATCGTCGCTGCCGCTTCGATCATCGACTTCGGCGCCGCCATCATCGACGGCGGCTTTCCCGGCTGGGTGCGCGAACGTCTGGTGCGCGCCACCATCGCCGAGGCGAAACGGCTCGATCTCCAGGGGGTCGTGATGCCCGACATCATCGAGGGCTCGGTCGGCTCACAGGCCCGGGCCATCGGCGGTGCCAGCCTGCCGATCTTCGCGCGCTACCTCACCGACCAGAACGTCCTCTTCAAGGATCTGACGTAACCTCGTCCGCCGGCGCCGGCGTCGCCGGCTTGGTCGAGATGAAGCGCCGCGAAACGAGCCAGCAGAGGGCCGCCCAGGTGGCGCCCGCACACCAGCCCCCCAGCACGTCGGTCGGATAGTGGACGCCGAGATAGATGCGGCTGATGCCGATCAGCAGCGTCAGGAATATGCCGGTGCCGAGCAGGAAGATGCGCGTCGACCGGTACTGCTCGGCCCGCGACAACAGCGCCGCCAGCGTCAGGTAGGTCACTGCCGACAGCATCGCATGGCCACTCGGAAAGCTCATGTCGTGCACCTCCACCAGATGCGGCACGATGTCCGGCCGCGGCCGTCCAATGCCGAACTTCGCAACCTGGCTGACGACCCATCCGCCGAGAATGGAGAGGAACATGAAGGCGGCGATCGCCCGCCGGCGACCGAGCATGAGATAGATGGTGGCAAGGATCGTCATCAGCGACAGCACGGTCGTGCCGCCGAGCGCGGTGATGTCGTTCATCGCGTGGCTCAGCCAGTAGGGCCCGATCGGCGTGCCGAGGTCGCCCGTCACCCGCAGCCCGAGCAGGATCCTGTCGTCGAAGGCGTGCGTCTCGCCTTCACTGACCTCGCTCGCGAGGCTCAGGAACAGGAACAGCCCGCCCGCCACCGCTCCGAATGCGATGAGGCCAAGCGGCTCGAAGGTCATAAAACGCTTCACGATCCTCTGCCGGAACCTCTGATGGTATGCCATGCTCTTTTCCTCAGATACGCTGTCGACGCTCATATAGGCATCGCCTGGCGCGCTTGCTGCAGTGTCGGCGGATCGACGATGCGGTATCGGGCCTCGATGAACCCGTAGGCGCCGAAGGCGAACAGGCCGAGCGCCACCACCACGTAGACCAGGCTGCCGAATGGCAACTGGCGCACCCATATCAGCGCATCGGCCGAACTGCCCGCCTGCTGCGGATCGACGGCGAAGGCGGCATAGAGGAAGAACACGCCGATGATGAGGAAGATCGTGCCGCGCGCGACAAGCCCGTACATGCAGACCGCGTCTAGCCACGTCCCTTCCTTCCAGTCGCGGCCGAAATACTTGCGGTAGCGGCGCATCGCGCCCCGCATGATCTGGGCGACGCCGCTGGCGAGGATCGCAAGCGCCAGCAACCCCACCAGATAGCGCCCGAACGGCTGGCTCATCAGCCAGCCCGTCCAGCTGCTGCCGCCGTCGGAGGAGCCGCCGCCGAAGCCGAGGCGAAACGCCTGGCCGATGGCGAACGAGGCAAGGCTGGTATAGGTCGCGGCGCTGACGAGTAGCACGGCGCGCGTGCCATAGCCCCGCGCATCGTTGTCATGGCGGTCCGTGTTGAAGATCGCCTGCACCAGCCGCCAGACGATGAAGCCCACAAGCCCGACCCCGATCAGTCCGAGCCAGATCTGCCCGAACGGCTGTCCGAGCAGGATCTGCATTGCCGACTTCGAGTCGGGCCGCCCTCCACCGAAGGACGAAAGCAGCGCCATGGCGGCCGTCAGTGCGTAGACGGTTCCCCGTGCCGCGTAGCCGAAGCGGGCGATCCACTCGAGTTTGTTGTCAGGAATCACGCTGTCCTCCCCATAAAGATGAGCGTGAACGCATGATCGGAAGTCAGGTTCCGCGTATGCAAGGGGCCGCCCTCCATGCCTGGGATTGACCGCCGGCGAACGTGACATAGTTTTGTCGGCACAATAACACCGGTGCCTCCGTGAACCTGAACGGCATTCTTCGTCGCTGGAACCAACAGACCCTGGCGCGGCAGTTCCTGCTGGCTGGCGGGGTGGTGTCGCTGTGCGCCATGCTGCTGATCGGCGCCTTTGTGACGAGCCTGATCGAAGCTGCCGTGACGCGAAATTCTGCTGCCGCAACGGCCCTCTACGTCGACAGCGTGATCGCCCCGATCCTGCCCGACCTGAAGACGAGGGAGGCTCTGGACGATGTCACCACCCGGGTACTCGACGAGACCTTCGGCCAGGGCGCCCTGGGCGGCAGGGTTGTGTCGTTTCGGCTGTGGCGCGGCGACGGGACAATACTCTATTCCACCGAAAAGGACATGGTCGGCCGCCGCTACCCGGCCGGCAGCGATCTGCGCACGGCCTTCGGTGGCCGCATGGTCGCCCACTTCGGCTATCCGGAGGATCCCGAAAGCGAAGCCCAGCGGGCGCTCGGCAAGCCCCTCCTGGAGATCTACAATCCCGTACTGCAGCCCTGGTCCGGGGAGGTCGTGGCCGTCAGCGAATTCTACGAGGTCGCCGAGGACTTTCACCACAGCCTCGCCCACGCGCGCCTTCAGACCTGGCTCGCGGTGGCCGGCGTGACGCTGCTTTTCTTTCTGCTTCTGTCCGCCATCGTCTTCCGCGGCAGCCGCACGATTGCCAGCCAGCAACGCGCCCTGACGGACCGGGTGGCGGACCTGTCCTCACTGCTGTCGCAGAACCGGGCCCTGCATGCGCGGGCACAAAGGGCCTCGCAACGCGCCACGGCCCTCAACGAAAGCTATCTGCGACGCCTCGGCGCCGATCTGCACGACGGCCCGGCACAACTCGTTGCCTATGCGGCGCTTCGCGTCGACAGCAACCTGCTCGTCGATCCCGGCGCCTCCCAGGACGCGCGCGAAGGCGAGATTGCCGCCATCAAGGAACGCCTGCAGGAGGCGATGGACGATATTCGCAGCATCTGCACCGGCCTAGTCTTGCCCGACATCGAATCCGCCGATCTGTCGGATGTGCTGCGCAGGGCCGTCGCCGCCCATTCGCAACGCACCGGCACCCCCGTCGAGCTGTCCATGAACGGCCCGCGGCAGCACCTTTCCCCATCCGCAAAGATCTCCATCTACAGATTTGTGCAGGAAGCATTGAATAACGGCTTTCGCCATGCAGGTGGCGTAGGGCAAAAGGTAAGCCAGACCTTCAAGGACGGCAGCATCGTCATCGAAGTCAGCGATCGCGGTTCCGGTTTCGACCCCGATGCGATCAGGCCCGGCGGGCTGGGGCTGGCGGGGCTGCGCGAGCGGATCGAAAGTCTCGGCGGCACGTTTACGATTGCCACTTCCAACCGGGGTACCACGCTCTGCATGTCGCTGAGCCTCAACGAAATGGAGCAAGCCTGATGCCTGATATCAAAGTCGCTGTTATCGACGACCACCCCCTCTTTCGCGAAGGCGTCATCCGTAGCCTCGGCGAGATTGACGGCTTCGACATCGTGGCCGAGGGCGGATCTTGTGACGAAGCGCTGACGATTGCCACCACCGTGTGTCCGGATGTCATGCTGATGGATATCTCGATGCCGGGAAATGGCTTGGAAGCGGTGGCCGGAGCCATGGAGGCCTGCCCCTCGCTGCGGATCATCATGCTGACGGTCTCGGAAGCCAACGACGACATTGCCAAGGCATTGCGCCTCGGCGCCAAGGGCTATGTCCTCAAGGGAATCGGCTCCCGCTCGCTCGCCGACGTCATCAGGACCGTCGCATCCGGCGAAAGCTACGTCTCGCCCTCCCTGTCCGCACGCTTGATCGCCGGCCTTTCGGAAGCGCGGGAACTCAGCGAAAAACGCGATCTCCTGGCAGATCTCACTGAACGGGAACAGCAGGTTCTCAGTCTTGTCGCATCCGGCCTCAGCAACAAGCGCGTGGCGATCCAACTCGACCTGCATGAAAAGACGGTCAAGCATCACATGACCCGTATCCTTGCCAAGCTGAAGGTCAGCAACCGCACCGAGGCTGCGCTGGCAATGCGCGACGCATCCGAAAACCGGATCAGCGGTTGAACTGCTCCAGTCGCGCCCGGTCGGATGACGTGGCG
Organism: Hyphomicrobiales bacterium; assembly: GCA_900469345.1. Lineage (GTDB taxonomy): Bacteria > Pseudomonadota > Alphaproteobacteria > Rhizobiales > Rhizobiaceae > Neorhizobium. The sequence goes on from UBWZ01000002.1 coordinate 348,889, forward strand.
CGGCGATTGACGATGGTGCGGGACTTGGCGTCTCTCATCTCGTAGCGCCCGCCATTGATACGTTCGACCGTGCCGTTCGCATGGCGAACTGACAGGGGCCGGTCGCCATCCGGGCGGTTGGGCGCGGGCGTTGCAGCCGTGGTCACGCCGTCGTCGTTCTCCGTGCCGCGAGCCGCTGGCTCCGCGCCGCCGCGGCCCGCGGCATCGGCAGCACCCTTGCCGGATCCGGCATCGTCGCCATCGCTGCCGCCGGCATTTCCGTTTCCGGCGCCACTGCCGTTTCCAGCGCTTCCGCCATTTCCGTTGCTCCCGCTACCGCTATTTCCGCCATTGCCATTGCTTCCGCCGCTTCCGCTGCCCTGGCTTCCGCCACCGTTTCCATTACCGCCGTTGCTGCCGCCGTTGCCGTTGCCGTTACCGCTGTTGCCATTGCCGTTGCCGGCAAAAGCCTTCGCCCACGAAATGGACGGGTGACCGTCGCGCATCACGGCATTGCCGGGCAGTGCGAGAAAACCGATAGCAGCCGCACCCGTGGTCAGGAAAAATTGGCGTCTGGATCTCATCTCATTGCCTCCGTCTCATACCTTCTCGCCGTCCCTGCCCAGCCCTTCCTAAGGATTGCCTACGCATCGGCGAGCCGTTTGGCTCACTTCCGTCAGCCGATCGCGTGAGCCTATGCGGCAGTATTGACCAACCGACCTTACCCCTGCCAGTTCCGCCCATGAAGCGTGAAGCGAGCTCTTACGTCCCTTTGCGACATGGGCATCGGCCTTTGGTCCCAGCCACACACGGACCGAAGCCCGGGACGGGAACGCATCGGCACAATCGCGAATTGTGACGCCATGGCTGCTCACTGGGGCAGACAGTTCCGACCATCAAACACAAGAGGAAACGTCATGAAAACCAAGGCTATTCTTATCTCGTCGATGATCATTGCCGGTCTTGCCCCGGCTGCCTTCGCCCAGCAGAGCACCGTCAACGGCGCAGCCGGTGGTGCCGTCACCGGTGCCATCGTCGGCGGCCCCGTCGGCGCAGCCGTGGGCGGTGTAGTGGGTGCCGTTGCTGGCACCGCCATCGATCCGCCGCCGGAAAAGGTTGTCACCTACGTCCAGGAACAGCCGATGCCGACCGATACGGTAGTCGTTCAGGAGAAGGTCGTGGTCGGTAAGCCGGTACCGGAAACCGTCGTCCTGACCCCCGTTCCGAACTCGCCCAAGTATTCCTACGCGATCGTCAACAAGGAACGCGTGATCGTCGATCCGCAGACCCGCACGGTCGTCAAGGTCGTCAACTGATCCCTGCGCCCCGCGCAGAGAACAGCGCCCCGCGGAGCACTCGCTCCGTGGGGCTTTGCATGTCAGAAGCACGTCCGGGAACCATCGTCCTCGCGCCACGTTTGAGCGACTTCAACAGCCCATCGCAAAGAGGCTTATCTTGGCCCAAGTCCAGCGCGCCCCCGACCATAAAGACTCCCCCGAACAAGATCAGGAAAACGCAAAAGCCCGCGACGGCGAGGACGAAAGCCCGGAAAGCGGCGAAAAGGCCGACGAGGGCAAGGACGAGAACAAGCCCTCGATCATTCGCCGCCACCCGTTCTGGACGGCGTTCATCCTGCTGGTCGTGATCGCTCTCGGGATTGCCGCCTATTTCGTCTGGCTGATCTATTACGAGCCCTACGAGACCACCGACGACGCTTTCGTCGATGCGCGCAGCTTTTCGGTCTCCGCGCGGGTTTCCGGCTATCTCGACGATATCCCCGTCACCGACAACCAGCATGTCGCGGCCGGCGACGTGATCGCCAAGATCTCTCCGCGCGACTATCAGATCGCTCTCGACCAGGCCGAGGCGCAGGTCGAGTCAGCCCGCGCCGCGATCGCCAATGCCAGCGCCCAGATCGAGGTCGCGTCCGCTTCGATCGACGAGGCCCGCGCGCAGGAGACCTCGACACTCGCAGCTCTCCAGTTCGCCAAGGATGAAGCCAGTCGTCAGCGACAGCTCCTTCAGGGCGGCGCCGGCAGCCTGCAGACCTCGCAGCAGTCGGAATCCAATCTCCGGCAGGCGCAGGCGAGCTACGCCCAGGCTCAGGCGAGCGTCACCTCCTCGATGAAGAACAAGGCCGCCGCCGAGGCCCAGAAAAACAGCGCGGAAGCCAGCCTGAAACAGGCGGAGGCGCAAAAGGAAACGGCCGAGCAGAACCTCAGATATACGACGCTGTCGGCCGCCCAGCCGGGCCGCGTCGTCCGCGTCAGCGGCTCCAAGGGCCAGTATCTGGAAGCCGGCCAGGCGGTCGCGATGTTCGTCCCGGACGAGATCTGGGTCACAGCGAACTTCAAGGAGACGCAACTCGCCGACATGCGGCCGGGTCAACCTGTCGCGCTGAGCATCGACGCCTATCCGGCGCATGAGCTGCGAGGCAAGGTGGTCTCCGTCCAGCCGGGATCCGGCACGGCTTTCTCGCTTCTGCCGGCCGAAAACGCTACCGGTAACTACGTCAAGGTAACCCAGCGCGTGCCCGTCAAGATCGAGGTCGATGAATGGCCGAAGGACGTCTCGATCGGACCCGGCATGTCGGTTGTGCCGACCGTGACGGTCCGGCCGAGGACCTGACGTGGCGAGCGCATCGGCAACAGGCGGCGCGGTTCGGGCGAGCGCCGACCGTCCCACCAACCCATGGCTCGTGGCAGTCGTCGTCGCGGTTGCCGTGTTCATGGAGGTCCTTGATACCACGATTGCCAATGTTGCCCTCCGCTATATCTCTGGGGGCCTCGCCATCAGTTCCGATGAAGCGTCGTGGGTCGTCACCACCTACCTCGTCTCCAACGCGATCACCCTGATCGCCTCGAGCTTCGTTGCGCAGCGCTACGGCCGCAAGCGCTTCTACCTGATCTGCCTTGCGACATTCACCATCTCCTCCATCCTGTGCGGACTGGCCTGGGACCTCCCCTCCCTGCTCGTCTTCCGCATGCTTCAGGGCTTTGCCGGCGGCGGCATGGTGCCGATTTCGCAATCCATCCTGACCGATTCCTTTCCGAAGCATCAGCGCGGCCAAGCCTTTGCGATCTTCGGCATTGCCGTGGTCGTTGCACCCGTCATTGGCCCGACGCTCGGCGGCTATATCTCCGACAATTTCTCCTGGCACTGGTGCTTCCTGATCAACGGCCCGGTGGGTGCGCTCGCCTTCACCCTTGTCTATTTCCTCGTCAACGAACCCGATCAGCTGCGCAAGAAGCGGGAGGACATGCGCCGGCGCGGCATCCGATTTGATTTCGTCGGCTTCCTGCTGGTCGCCACGTTTCTCGGCGCTCTCGAGCTTGTGCTGGACCGCGGCCAGACCGAGGACTGGTTCGGTTCCTCCTTCATCATCATTGCGACGGCGGTCTGCATAACCGCCCTGCTCGCCTCGATCCCCTGGCTTTTGACGTCGAAGACGCCGGTGATCGACGTCCGGCTGCTCGCCTCCCGCCAGTTCGGTTCCTGCTTCATCGTCATGATGGCGACGGGCGCCATTCTCATCGCCACCACCCAGTACGTACCGCAGGTGCTGCAGGAAAATTTCGGCTACACTGCTACCTGGGCAGGCCTTGCCCTGTCGCCCGGCGGACTGGTGACGATGATGATGATGTTCATCGTCGGGCGTGCAAGCGCGCTCGTGCAGCCGAAATATCTGATTGCCGCCGGCGCGACGATCATTGCGCTCGCCATGTACGACATGACGCGGCTGAACCCGGATCTCAACTTCGGCTTCTTCGTCTGGTCACGCGCCATCCTCGGCCTTGGCCTGCCGCTGATCTTCATCCCCATCACCTCCGCTTCCTATGACGGACTGCGACCGGACCAGACAGACCAGGCTTCCGCGCTGATCAATGCCGCGCGCAACACGGGCGGGTCGATCGGCGTCTCCATCGCCTCCAACGTTCTTGCCCACCGCGAGCAGTGGCACCAGAGCCGGCTGGTCGAACACATCGTGCCTTCCGACCCCGCCTACATGGACTCGCTGCGCACCATCCAGCGCTTCTTCATGCAGAATGGCGCAAGCGCGGGCGACGCGCAGCAGCAGGCGCTGGGCTATATCGGCCGGCAGGTGCAGCAGCAGGCGAGCTACCTTGCCTATATCGACGTCTTCCACACGCTGGCGCTGGTGTCCGCCTGCACGATCCCGCTGGCGCTTATCCTGCGCAAGATCGATCTCAAATCCAGTGGCGGCGGCTCAGGCCACTGACGTATCGGGGGACGGAGAAAGTCTGTCACCGCCGCCCCCGCGCTTTGCAGCAACATAAGCTCGAAAGCCCGCATTTTTTGGAACAAACGCTGTCGCCTTGTCGCCTGCACCCACTACACTGCGTCCAAGATGCGCCTGCCGGACGGAGATGGCCGGCTCCGGCATAGAAATAGACAAGGGAGACCAGGGAATGACACTTCGGATCAATGACATCGCGCCGGATTTCACCGCAGCGACCACGCAAGGGAGCATCCACTTTCACGACTGGATCGGCAGCGGCTGGGCGGTGCTCTTTTCACATCCGAAGAACTTCACCCCCGTCTGCACGACCGAGCTTGGCGCCATGGCGGGGCTCGAGGGCGAGTTCCGCAAGCGTGGCGTCAAGATCATCGGAATTTCCGTTGATCCGGTCGAAAGCCACGGCAAGTGGAAGGACGATATCCGCACCGCCACCGGCTACGACGTCGACTATCCGCTGATCGGCGACAACGATCTCAACGTTGCGAAACTCTACGACATGCTGCCGGCCGAAACCGGTTCTTCGTCGGAAGGACGCACGCCGGCCGACAATGCGACGGTCCGCTCCGTCTACGTCATCGGGCCCGACAAGAAGATCAAGCTGATCCTCACCTATCCGATGACCACCGGCCGCAACTTCAACGAAATCCTGCGCGCCATCGACTCCATTCAGTTGACGGCAAAGCATCAGGTGGCGACGCCCGCCAACTGGCAGCAGGGTGACGACGTGATCATCACCGCCGCGGTGTCGAACGAGGATGCCATCGCCAGGTTCGGCGAGTTCGACACCGTCCTGCCCTACCTGCGCAAGACGAAGCAGCCGGCCGCCTGATCAAGACATCGATCCTCGGGGTGTGGCGGCGTGACCCGCCACATCCCGTAAGATCCGGCCTTCAGCCCATGAAAAAGCCGTCCGCCTCCGCCTGCCGGAAAATTTTTGCCATGGCGACCGCCTGCCGTTCGACGACGAGGTGCCGGCGACCGAGCAGGCCGCCCCTTTCCGCATCCATCCGCTTCGGCGTCAGGTTGATGTCGAGCGTCGCAATGGCGCCGACGAAGCCGCCCTTCAGGATTGCCGCACCCGCATAGACATCGCTCGCCACCGCGCTCTCCGTCTCGGCTACGATTTCGGCGGCGATCTCGAGACCCTCGGCGATCAGCGATGCGGCACGAAGCGGGATTTCGGCCGCCTTCTGTCCGCTGTCGCGCAGGGCTTCGTCGCGCCTCGTCTCCTCGCCATCGGTTCCGCGCGGCAACTGCAGCGCATCGACATAGCGGTGAAACACCGCCACATCCACGCGCGCGAGGTCAGCAAGAGCTCCGCTCACCGCATCGAGCCGAGACAACGGCTGCGTCACATCCCGCTTGGCCTTCTCGCCGGTCGTCGTCAGCGCCATGCGCACCAGCGACAGCCCGATCAGACCGGCGATCGTGGAGGCGGCCCCGCCGCCCAGTTCCGGAGACTGGTGGCCGGCGGCATGCAGTACCTCGGAAACGCTGTTTTGAAGAGGGTCCATGCGGCTGCCTCCCTTTCAGCAGTTCCAACCGGTTGCCAGCCGCTCGGTTCCCGGACAGAAAAAGGCCCGTCGCCGGGCCTTTCGTTTTTCCTCGATGTGGCAGTCGCTTACCAGGTCTTGCTGAGCTTGACCGTGAAGGTGCGTGCATCGCCGTAGCCGCAGGTAGAGGCACCCTGGCAACCCTTCACGTAATCCTTGTCGAACACGTTGGATACGTTGAGCGACCCTTCCCAGCCATTCTTTTTGTAGCGGACCGCCGCATCGAAGACGGTGGCGTCCGGCACCTTCAGCGTATTCAGCCGGTCGGCATAGCTCTCCCCCTGGTAGCGGACGCCCGCCCCCAGGCTGACGCCTTCGAACGTGCCGTCCGTCACCGCATAATCGAGCCACAGCGACGCCGTGGTCGCCGGCACGAGCCAGGGCTTTTTGCCCACATAGGCCGAAACCACGTCGTCCTTCACCTCCAGATCCGTGTAGGAGAAGGAAGCCAGCATCTTCCAGTTCTGGTCGAGATTGACCTTTCCTTCCAGCTCGATGCCGCGCGACTGCACTTCGCCGATCTGCTCGGCGAGGAAGGTCGCCGGGTCGGTGACGACCACATTGCGCCGGTTCAGGTGAAAGAGGGAGGCGGTAAAACTGCCGTCGAGGAAGCTCGGGTCGTATTTGACGCCCGCTTCGAACTGTTCGCCTTCCTCGGGCTTGTTGTTCGGCGTGGCGCTGACGGCGATCGTCGGGTTGAAGAAGGTTCCGACGCTTGCGTAAGGGGTGAGCCCGTTGTCGAACTCGTAGGCCAGGCCTGCCCGACCGCTCGCCGCCGATTTGTCGTAGTCGTAATCGGGCGACGTGCCGTAGGCGGTCGCACGATTGTCGGTGTCCGTGTAGACATAATCGTAGCGGCCATTGAGCGTCACCAGCCAGCCGTCGCCGAAGCGGATCTGGTCCTGCGCATAGGCGCCCACCTGCTGCTGCGTGATAAGCTGGTTGCTGTAGACGAGGTTGTCCGGCTGCGGCACGCCATAGATCGGATCGGTCGGATCGATCGACGTCGCCGTGGACGAGGCTTGATTGTTGTCGAGCTGATAATATTTGTAGTCGAGCCCGAACAGCACGCTGTGCTCGAGCGCCCCGGTGTCGACCTTGCCCTCCAGGTGGTTGTCGATCGTGAACGTGTTGACTTCCGACTTGCCGGTAAAGCCGATGCGGTTGATCTGGTAATAGCCGGGATCGGTCGGATCGGTCGTGTTCACATAGCCATAGGCGTAGGGCGCATCCTCGTATTTCTTGAGATGGCCGTAGCGGGCGGTCGACGTGACCTTCCAGTCATTGTCGAACTCATGCGAGAAGTCGTAGCCGACCATTTGCTGGCTGTACCAGCCCCGGTCGATGCCGGGCTCGCCGAGGAAGGCGTCGCGGTCGATCTTGCCGAACGGTGCATTGGTGACAGTGCCTTCATAAGGGAAGAAGCCGTTGCCCGTATGCCGCTGGTCGAGACCCGAAACCATCCCCCAGACATTGAGCTTGGTGCCTTCGTCGGGCGAGATGGTGATCTGCGGCATGATGAAGCCGCGCAGGTCGTTCTGGAAGTCGGAGTATCCCTCGCCGCCGGCGATCTTGCCCGTCAGCCGGTAGCTGTAGATGCCGCTCTTGTCCAGTTTGTCGGAAATGTCGAAGCCGGTGAAGGCATTGCCGTCCGAATTGACGCCGATTTCGGTATAGTAATAGGGCTCGTCCGTCGGCCGCTTGCGCACCTCGTTGACGATCCCGCCCGCATTGCCGCCGCCGTAGAGGACCGAGGCCGGACCTTTCAGCACCTCGACGCGCTCCAGCATGAAGGGATCGATTTGGAAGGCGCCGAAGCCATAGCCGTAGAGCTGCATACCATCGAGATAGAGCCCCGTCTGGGTCGCGTCGAAGCCGCGAATATACACCCAGTCCGTATCCGGATCGGTTCCGAACGGTGCGGCGTCGACACCGGGCGTGTAGCGCAGCGCCTCGTCGATCTTGTTGACGACGCCGCGGTCGTTCAATTCTTGCCTGCCGACCACCGAAACCGCCTGCGGAATATCCTTGAGCGGCGTGTCCGTCTTGGAGCCCGTCGTCGATTGCTTGGCGACATAGCCCTTGACCGGACCCGTTCCGGTCGCCTCTCCCGACTCCAGCACGATCGGCGCCAGCGTCGTCGTGTCGGACGCGGTTTGCGCCTGCGCGGACCATCCCGCAAGAATTCCGGCCACGGCAACGCTTGCCCGCAGCCCGGCCGACACCATCCTATCTCTCATCAACGCACCCATACCCTGCCCCTGTGGGATCACATCCCGTCGCGATCCCTATAAGATGAGTGATTAACTCAAATTAACTGGCAGGGCTTGCCCTGTCTTGGCTTGCTTGAACGATTTTGGGCCTTTTTGTGCGACTTCGGTACTCAGGCGCGATGCACGATCCGCCAGCGCGACGGCGTCATTCCCTCGTGCCGGCGAAACACCCGGCTGAAATGGGCATGGTCGGCAAACCCGGTATCTGCAGCGATGGCCGTCAGCGGCTGTGCGTCGGCCAACAGCATGTGCTTGGCCCGGTCGAGCCGCGCGCGCATCTGCCACTCGAGCGGCGCGACGCCGGTCGAGGCCTTGAACGAATGGCTGAAATGCGACGCCGACAGCCCGGTCAGCTGTGCAAGCTCGTCGAGCCGGATGCGGCGCAGGCAGTGGTCGTCGATGAAAGCGGTCGCTCGCCTGAGCTGCCAGGGGGCGAGTGCTGCCCGTTTTCGGGACGGGACGCGGCCCATCTTCAGCACGTCGATCAACAGCGCCAGCGCAAGACCGTCGCCGTAGAGATCGTGCAGCGGATCGGGATTGGCGACCTCGGCCGCGATCAGCTCGGCCAGCGCCATGATCCGCTGGTCGAAGAACAGCAGCCGCGGATCCTTGAGGCATTGCGGATCGAATGCGTCGCCAAGTCTTCGGGCGATGATGTCGGCATCGAAGTGAATGTCCAGGTGGCGCACGAACTGCACCTCGTGGATATCCACCCAAAGATCCATATCCGCAGGGATGTAGGAGATCGGGCTCTGGCGGCTGTCCTGAAACTCACCGCGGCTGTCCTGCGAGCGCCTGATCGCCGGACGCCCCCTGCCCCGGTGACCGAGCAGGATGAACAGCCTCGGATCGCGCGCCACGTAATGTCCGCCCGCATAGGACGCGCATTCCACATCCCAGAGATCGGCGGTGATGCCGTTCCAGTAGCGTCGGCGAAGCCCACCCATCACGGAAAAGCCTTCGATCTGGTTGTCCATCCGCGGCTGAAACGCCATGCCGGTATCCTGGAAGCCTAAACTTGGGCCTGATTATCAAGATATCGGTTGCGCTTCAATACGGATGGCGGCGGTCAGTCATCGGGATGACCGGCAGAAGCGAAGGCGCCTCCCTGGTAGATGACGGCCGGATCGTTCGGATCCTGGCTGCCGGCCGCCTCTTCCACCTCTGCCCGCCACTGGGAGGAGCTGTCCTTCGGGCTCCAGCCGAGGAAAGCGGCATGGCGGTTGTCCCACCACTGTTCGTCATTGGCCGATGCGCCATAAACGACCGTATGGCCAAGCCGCGGAGCCGCGAAGGCCCGTCCGCATAGCGCCAGGAAATCACGGATGCTGAGCCAGGTGGCGAGCATGCGCGGATTGGCCGGCTTCTCGAAGCAGGAGCCGATCCGCACCGACAGCGTCTCTTGCCCGAACTTGCTGAAATACATGCTGGCGACCGCCTCGCCGAAAACCTTGGACACGCCATAGAGCGAATCCGGCTTGGGCGGCACGAGGGCGTCGATATGTTCGTCGCGACGATAATAGCCGACCACATGGTTGGAGCTCGCAAACACGATGCGCGGCTGGCCGTTGTGGCGGGCCGCCTCGTAGAGATTGTAGAGGCCGACGATATTGCCCTGCAGGATCTGGTCGAACGGCCGCTCGACAGACACGCCGCCGAGGTGGATCACGCCGTCGACGCCCTTCATCATCGTCGCAACCGCTGCTGCGTCGGCAAGGTCGCAGCGGATGAAGGTTTCGCGGGGGCCAAGATCGGATATCTCGGCAATGTCGGACAACACCACGCGATCGGCGAGATCCGAAAGAAGCGGCCTGATCGCCTTGCCGACCCCGCCGGCTGCCCCCGTCAACAACAGCGTCTTCAACATGCAGTTCCTCCCGATCGAACGCAGGGACAGGCCGCGAAGGCACTTGTCCTACATCATTGCCCATCTCATCCTATAAGATGCCTCACCGGATCTTTTGCATTCTTCAGCCGGATTGGCAAGTATCGCCGCGGAACTGCGCTGGACGGCTGGGCGTAAACGTGGCGCCAAATTCGAGGACGCGCCGCCCCGCCCCGGCAAAAGCGCCGTTCCTGTCTGACAGGAAGCCCGGCCACGAAAGTCGGTCCGCCGCCGACGCGGTTTTGGCAAAGCAATGCGAACGAAACAATGCGATGGTCCGTGCCCCTTGGAGCCGCGCGCACAACACCCATATCAGGAGGCGGGATCACATTTACCGCCAAGATCCCTCAAGGAGAAACCCATGCCGTCCCAGCCAGTGAAAATTCCAGGTCCCGGCCACCCGATCTCCGTCGAACCGGCGGCCCGCCGCGTCGTCGTCAAGGCGGGCGGAAAAGTCATCGCCGACACAACAAATGCGCTCGTGCTGCAGGAAGCCTCCTATCCCGCGGTCTATTACATTCCGCGCAGCGACGCCGACATGGCAGCGCTTTCCAGAACGACCCACACATCCCATTGCCCCTACAAGGGCGACGCATCCTACTACAGCATCCGCGATGGCGGCGACCGTGCTCAGAATGCGGTCTGGTCCTACGAGGATCCGCATGCGGCGGTCGCCGGCATCAAGGATCATCTCGCCTTCTACCCGGACCGGGTCGATTCCATCGAAGCGCTGCCCGCGGCGTAACAGACCGCACCACCGCGCCATTTGACCATTGACAACGCCCTGTTCGGGGCAGAACAGGGAAGTCAGTGACGGTTGCCGCCGCATCGAGGCCGGCAGATGATGGCGTGACATGGACAACAGCATAACTCGGCAGGCCTCTGACAGCGTTCTTCGTCATCCGGGTTATCTGCATCTTGCCTCCTCCCGCGTCCTGACCGCGCTTGCCACCCAGGCCATGACCATCGCCATCGGCTGGATGATCTACGACCTCACCCACAGCGCGTTCGCCCTCGGCTTCGTCGGCTTCTGCCAGTTCCTGCCGCGCTTCGTGCTGACCCTCGTCGTCGGGCATGTGGCCGATCGCTTCGACAGGCGCGTCATCGTGTTCATCTGCCAGGCCGTCCAGGCGCTGGTGGCGCTTGGCTTGGTCTGGGCGATCTGGGACGGCTGGGTCACCTCGACGGTGATCTTCGCCGCCGTGACCGTGCTCGGGTCCGCGACCGCCTTCCAGCAGCCCACCAGCACCGCGCTTCTGCCCAATGTCGTGCCGCCGTCGATCCTGCAGCAGGCGGTCGCCACCTCCACCTCGCTGCAACAGGCCGCCTTCATCGTCGGCCCCGCCGCCGGCGGCCTCCTCTACGGCATCAACCCGATGGCCCCCTTCCTGGTCTCCGCTCTCTTCATGGGGATCGCCTGCATCAACATCCTGTCGATCCGCATCGAGCGCCGCGCGCCGTCGCGCGAGCCGGTGACGCTGACCTCCGTCTTCGCCGGCGTCGCCTTCGTGCGCAGCCGCCCGATCATCCTGGGCGCCATCTCGCTGGACCTGTTTGCGGTTCTCCTCGGCGGCGCAACCGCGCTGATGCCGATCTTCGCGCGCGATATCCTGCACGCCGGTCCCTGGGGGCTCGGCTTCCTGCGTGCCGCTCCGGCGATCGGAGCGCTCGCCATGGCGATCCTGCTGGCCCGCCGGCCGCTGAAGACCAATGTCGGGCGCCGCATGATGATCGCCTGCGCCGTCTTCGGGATCGCCACGATCGGATTTTCGCTCTCGTCCAACATCTTTGTGTCGATCGCCTGCCTGGCGGTGCTCGGCGCGGCCGACACGGTCAGCGTCGTGGTGCGCAGTTCGCTGGTGCAGTTGCTGACGCCCGACGAAATGCGCGGCCGCGTCAATGCGGTGAACTCGCTGTTCATCGGCACGTCCAATCAGCTCGGCGAGTTCGAATCCGGCCTGCTGGCCGGTTTCCTGGGGCCCGTCGCGACCGGCGTCATCGGCGGCGTCGGCACGCTGATCGTGGTGGCCCTTTGGTTCAGGCTGTTTCCGGAGCTTGCCAGGGTCAAGACGCTCGAGGGATAGCCGGCCGACAGGGAGACGCACATGCCGCAGACCACGCTTTCCATCTCGACCCGCGGCCAGGGTCTCTACGAAATCACTGACGAGGTCGCCCGCTTCGTGCGCAGCGAGGGCCAGGCGCAAGGCCTGCTGACCGTGTTCGTGCGCCACACCTCCTGCTCGCTTCTCATTCAGGAAAATGCCGATCCGGACGTGCGGCGCGACCTCGACGGCTTTTTCGCAAGGCTCGTTCCACGTACCGACCACCCGGACATGCGCTGGGTCACCCACACGACGGAAGGACCGGACGATATGCCGGCCCATATCAAGGCGGCGCTGACGGCGGTTTCTCTCGGCATTCCGGTGAGCGGCGGAAGGCTGGCGCTCGGCACGTGGCAGGGCATCTACCTCTTCGAACACCGCGACAGTCCGCATCGGCGCGAGGTCGTGCTGCACCTGTCGGCCTGACCGAAATCTTTCCCGTCCAGACTCTCGGGTGTCGCGAGCCCGTCTAAGGCGTCTGCGGTCGATACCCCTCTGACGCCAGGGCGGGCCCCGTTGGCGCTGCCGCAAAAGCGCATCACGCACGAGGCGCCCGCCGGCAGCGGACGCCTCGTGTCGTTCCAAGCTCTACTGTTCCAGCGCGAAGGTCACGTTGACGGTGACGCTGTAGCTGTTCTCGCCGCTGGCGATCGGCACCGAATCGTTCTGCGCCTTGGGCGCCGCCATGCGCATCATCGGCTCCGGCATCACGAACGGCGTTGCCTCGGTGATCTCGATGACGCGGCCGAGCTTGACGCCGGCAGCCTCGGCGAGCGTCTTTGCCTTTTCCATCGCGTCGGCGACGGCGGCCTTGCGGGCGTCGGACAGCACGCCATCGGTTTTGTCGTTGGTAAAGCTGATCTGGCCGCCCTGGTTGACCCCGAGCTTGATCGAGCTGTCGAGCAGGCCGCCGAGCTTGGCAAGATCGCGGACCCGGACGGTCACCATGTTGGAGACCTCGTAGCCCACCACCTCCGGCGGCGGCATCACGCCGTTCTTAGGCTCCTGCTGGCGGTATTGCGGCTGCACGGAGAAATTGCTGGTCTGCAGGTCGCGGTCGGCGACGCCGGCGTTGCGAAGCGAAGCCAGCACCCCCTTCATCGCGGCGTTGTTGGCGGCAAGAGCGGCATCGGCGGTCTTGGCATTGCGCACGACGGCAAGCGACAGCATCGCCATGTCGGGCGCGACGGATGCCTCGCCCTTGCCGGCCACGCTGATCACGGCCTCGCGCGGAGTGCGCGCATCCTGTGCACCGGCAACGCCGCTCTGGAAGAGGACGGAGGCGCAGACGGTCGCCATCATGACGATCTTCGAAAGGCTTTTGGACGGCATGGACATGGATCTCCCTCGATTTGCTGTTCGGCTGATACCGATATCGGGCAGGGCATGAACGCCAGCCGAACGGATTGTCTGGACCGTCGTCGCACGTCATTCCCCGCCCCGTCCTCCCTGGAGCCTCAATGTGAAGCCATTACGGCAAGAGCTTGTGACAGGAAGGAATTTACGCTAGAGCCAGCGGGCGGAGACGGCGGACCATTGCGCCCCCCGCCTGCCTTGAAGGCAAGGGCCTGTAGCTCAATGGTTAGAGCCGGCGGCTCATAACCGCTTGGTTGGGGGTTCGAGTCCCTCCGGGCCTACCAACTTCATCAAAGCAATCAATCCCTTGGCCGTCGAATGGACCGGTCGACAAATCGTTCGGTTGGCCGCCCTGGCAACCGTTTTTCTCTCGTGTAAAATTCCCGGGCCCCGTCGGCCCACCAGATAGTCTTGAATAGTCCCTTCCCGCCGCTAGTCTTACCTGTAGCGGCCATGCTTCCGTGCAGCCGTTGAATGCCGTGAAAGTCGAGGGAGGCGCCGATGCGCAGCTTGTATTTCCCTTTCGCCATGATCGTGGTCGCTTTTTCCGCCGGACAGGCGAGCGCCAAGATACCCCTTCTCAACGCCACCTGCCCCGGCAAGCTCGAGGTTCATGCGGACGCGGGCGGACCGATCTACGTCAACGGAAAGCAGGCCAAGCTCAAGGTCTTCAATCAGAATTACTACGAGGCGAGGCAAGGTCGGGTGACCATTTCCGTCATGATCAATCCGGATGGCTCTCCCGACGTCAGTTACACGGCGAGTGGCGGTGCAAACGGGGTGTGCACGCTGAGATAGCGTCGACGGAAGCCAGGATCATGGCGCGGCCCGTGGCTGACGAGCTGCCTTGGCACGCAACGCCGCGCCCGTTGGCCGGACCCGTGGGTTTGTCTCCGCATCATCGATCGGAGTTTCATTTGCCCATATTATCGACACACGAGAATTACGCGGACCGCGATAACAGCATCGCCATCAATTCCTACACCACCGTTCTTCGCCGCCCGAAAGTGCCGCACGAGATCTTCGCCACCTATTGGCGCGACGTGCACGGCCCCCTGTGCTCCCGTATTCCCGGGCTCGGCTGGTACGTGCAGAACCATTTCGACCGCGAACAGGACGCCCATCTCTGGCCGGAGCTGGATGGCATCGCGGCGTTCGAAAACTACGTCCTCGACGGGGGCGTCGAGATCGGCTTTGCAAGCGCCGCCGACCAGAAGGCGTTCAACGACGCCTGCTCGATCCTGTTTGCCGACGAGCAGAACATGTTTGCCGCGACCGTCGCCTACGCCCTGCCGAAAGGGTCCTCGACGCTTGTCGAGCGCTCTGCAGACCCGACCCCCAATGGAAACGACGGCCTCGACCGGATGCACGTGCATCTCGGCGCCCGCACGGACGATGCCGGCCGCTTCGGCGCATTCATGAAAAGCTTTGCGCAGAGCCTGTCGGCCGATCCGGCGGTCCTGAAGTGCCGTCTCCACCTGCCGGATGTCTATGACAATGCAAAGCCCGCCCCGCCGGCGCCGAATGTCGACCACACGGTCCCGGCCGAGCGTCAGCACATCGCGGTCCTCGAACTCGCCTTTGCCGATCCGCTGGCGCGACGGTCGTTTTATGACGGCGAACTGTTCCGCGGCACCCTCGACGGGCAGACGGCAAACATCAGCCATGCCACGGCCTTTGCAGTGAGCGGCGTCTACACCTACGTCCGCGACAAGCAGCTGACCGTCGCGGGCTTGCGGGGCAGCAGGCCGGCACAGCTGATCGAACAGCTTGGCGCCACCAACCAGGTTGCCGACGACGTCCGCAGGCTGCTGTTCTCCGGCACCGTCGGAGGCTGACCGCGAGGAAGGCGGATGGGCCAATCTCGGGCGCGCTTGAGGCCCGCCCTTACGCCTGGCCTATCAGAACTCCGGAAAGCCGCGCCTGCGCCACTGGCTTTCCGGCACGGGCGCCCCGACGTCGAAGGCAAAGGAGACGACCTTGGTTACCTTGTCGTCGAGCTCGCAGCGGAAGCTCAGATCATACCACTGCGCATCCGCCCGAAAGGCGCCGCGCCTTACCTCCATCACGGTGCCGCTCGGCAGCCGGTAGGATGGCAAAAGTTCCGGGCTGTACGCGGGTGAACCGTGCCGCAGCTGCTCCTTGAGCTCCGTGCTGCAAAGCTGGCTGGCACGGATCTCGCGGGGAATATTGCCCATTGCCGTGCGCGCCACCGCGTCGCCCGTATCCTTGGTCGAAAACAGCCGCTTGGCCTGCGGCAGGTCGCTCGTCGCCTCCGGCTTGGCCTGCGGCTTCGGCTTGCCGTCCGGCCGCGGTGTCGGCGTCACCAACGCTGCGGTCAGGGCGTCGGACGGGTTTTTCGGCGCGCCATCCGTTTGCGGATTGGCAGCCGCCGCCGAGACTTCCGGCACGGTAATCCCGTCAGGCACCGGCGCGCCCGGCGGCTTGTCTGCCGCCTCGGCCGTCTCCGGCGGCACGGCGCCCTCCGGGCCATCCTCCGGCTTTGCGGCGTTCGCATCCTGCGTCTTCGTCTCGCCCTCGGGTTTTGCGGCGTCGGCGGGCGCACCCTCCTCCGCGCTGTCGCCGTCGAGCGCCTTGCGCGGCCCGCTGTCCTTGTCGCCGAATTCCACCACCGGGCGCAGCACGTCGAGCGGCGGCGCCTTCTCCCGGCCCGCATCCTGCGCCCCTTCGGGCTTCGGCGCTTCAGGCTGGGCCTTTTCTTCAGGCTTCGGCGCCTCCGGCTTCGGCGGTTCCGGCTTCGGCGGTTCCGGTTTGGGCGGTTCCGGCTTTGGCGGTTCGGGCGGCTTTGCCTCTTCCGGCTTTTGCGGCTCGGGGGGCTTGGCCGGTTCGGGTTTCGGCGGCTCGGGCTTGGGCGGCTCCGGCGGCTTTTCCTCGGGCTTTTGCATGGTGAGGTTCAGCTCGGGCTTTTCGGGCTCCTTCGGCTTTTCCTTCGGCGGTTCGGGCGGCGGCTCGGGCGGCGGCACCAGTTCCACCTGCACGGTCTCCTCCTTGGGCGGTTCGCTGACCGGCAGCGGCAGACGAACGAGGAAGACAGCCGCCACCAGAAGGTGCAGCAGCACGGACGCGCCGATGCCCCACCCTACCCGGCCATAGCTCTTGGCTCGCTCTTCGCTCATGCAAGCGATGTAAGGTCAAATGCCGGGCGGATCGAGTCCTGTCGCGGAAAAGACGGCTCAAAAGGCAGGCAATCGGCAAGAAAAAACCGGCCCCGCAGTTGCAGGGCCGGTTGTGGTTTGATGGCGTGCGACGTTTGGGCCGCGCGGTTGAGCCTAGCTGTCGAGGAACGACCGCAGCTTGCGGCTCCGGCTCGGATGCTTCAGCTTGCGCAGCGCCTTGGCCTCGATCTGGCGGATACGCTCGCGGGTCACCGAGAACTGCTGGCCGACTTCTTCCAGCGTATGGTCTGTGTTCATGCCGATGCCGAAGCGCATGCGCAGCACGCGTTCCTCGCGCGGCGTCAGCGAGGCGAGCACGCGCGTCGTCGTTTCGCGCAGGTTCGCCTGGATGGCCGCATCGATCGGCAGCAGCGCGTTCTTGTCTTCGATGAAGTCGCCGAGATGCGAATCTTCCTCGTCGCCCACAGGGGTTTCGAGCGAGATCGGCTCCTTTGCGATCTTCAGGACCTTGCGGACCTTTTCGAGCGGCATGGCGAGCTTTTCAGCCAGCTCTTCCGGGGTCGGCTCGCGGCCGATCTCGTGCAGCATCTGGCGCGATGTCCGGACGATCTTGTTGATCGTCTCGATCATGTGCACCGGAATACGGATCGTGCGGGCCTGGTCGGCGATCGAACGGGTGATCGCCTGCCGGATCCACCAGGTGGCATAGGTCGAGAACTTGTAGCCGCGGCGGTACTCGAACTTGTCCACGGCCTTCATCAGGCCGATATTGCCTTCCTGGATGAGGTCCAGGAACTGAAGGCCGCGGTTCGTGTACTTCTTGGCGATCGAGATGACGAGACGCAGGTTTGCCTCGACCATTTCCTTCTTGGCGATGCGCGCCTCGCGCTCGCCCTTCTGGACCATGTGCACGATGCGACGGAACTCGGCGATCGAAATGCCGGTCTCGGTCGCCAGATTCTGAATCTCCTGGCGGATATCCCGGATCGTCGTGCCTTCCGACTTGGCAAATTCCTTCCAGCCACGTGCCGACAGGTTGGAGACCGACTTCATCCAGTTCGGGTCGAGCTCGGCGCCCTGGTACTGTTCCAGGAAGCTGTCGCGCTTGACGCCGTAGGATTCGGCCAGCCGCAGCAGCTTGCCTTCGTTCTGCATCAGACGCTTGGAGATGTCGTAGAGCTGCTCGACGAGCGAATCGACGCGGTTCTGGTTGAGCGACAGCGATTTCACCGCGGTGATCAGCTGGTCCTTCAACTCCTTGTAGCGACGCTCCTGCCCGGAAGACAGCGTGCCGGTGCAAGACAGGCGGGCTTCCACCTGCTGGTCCTGCAGCTTGCGCAGCTTCTTGTAGGTATCGGCGATCGTATCGAGCGTCTCCATGACCTGCGGACGCAGTTCCGCTTCCATGGCGGCGAGAGAAAGGTTCGACTCGTCGTCGTCCTCTTCCTCCTCCTCCAGCGGCATGTCACCGCCGACGGCTGTGATGTCGTCGTCATTGGCTGCGGAGAAGCGCGCCTTGCGGGTCTTTTCCTTTTCCTCGGCTGCCTTGCGATCCGCCTCGATCTTCTCGGGGCTCTGGAACTGCGGCGCGGCCTTGGCTTCAGGACCGGAATAGGTCGTTTCGAGATCGATGATCTCGCGCAGCAGCGTCGTGCCTTCGTTGAGTTCGTCGCGCCAGATGATCAGCGCCTGAAACGTCAGCGGGCTTTCGCAGAGACCCGCGATCATCGTCTCGCGACCGGCCTCGATCCGCTTGGCGATGGCGATTTCGCCTTCGCGCGACAGAAGTTCGACGGAACCCATTTCGCGCAGATACATGCGCACCGGATCGTCCGTACGATCCGTCGGCTCTTTCTTCTTGGCGGTCGCAAGCGCGGTGCCGGCGGAAGGCGCAAGTTCGCCGCCTTCGCTCTCGTTCTCGTCGGAATCGCTGGCTTCTTCTTCCTCGCCGGACGCCTCTTCGGCTTCCTCGTCCTCGACGACATTAATGCCCATGTCTGAAAGCATGGACATCGTGTCTTCGATCTGCTCGGAGGTCACTTCCTCGGACGGCAGAACGGAATTGAGCTCGTCCATGGTCACATAGCCGCGCTTCTTGGCGGCCTTGATCATCTTCTTGACGGCGTCGTCAGAAAGGTCGAGAAGCGGACCATCGTGCGAACCTTCGCGTTCGCCCTCGGCTTCTTCGTTTTCTTTGACTTTTGTAGCCATGTATTTCGTCGCTTTCCTTGAACGCCACCGTGCCAAGCCTGGTAGCCTGCGGTAGGAGGCGAACCACCTCAACCGCGAATCGATGTCCAACTCGTAACGGAATGACCTTTAATTCCCGATTACCATAGGCAGTCGCCCGTGGCGGAACCATGTCCTGATCCGGATTGCCTTGGTCACATCAGGTGCGCTTGACCCACTCCGCCTATATCGCCTGAATGGTGATTCCCACAAATGATCGCGTCGTCAAGTTTTTCCAGAGCCTGCGGGCGCGGAAATGTGGAAAAAGCCGTTTTGGACGGCAAATTCGGGCTACTCTACCAAGTTACCCGCTATGTAGTCGGTCTCGCGCCAAAGACAAGAGCCGGCCGGGCCTGCAGGCTTAAATCGTTCACCCTCCGGCCCCGGACGACCGTCACCAAACAGCCCGCCTGCCGGCTAGCCGTGGCTGATGGCCGCGCCCTTGATGCGGCCGGACAGCACCCCGAACCCGTCGATGATGGCCTCCTGGTTTTCCAGCCGGGAAATCTCGTTTTGCACTTCGAGCAAAGCCCGCAGCAGCAGATCGGCGCGCTCCGGCTCCTCGTCGGTCGTCTCGGCAATCTCGCGCTCCAGCTCCACCTTCTGCCAGCGCAGTTCCTTGTTGCGGGAATGCAGCGCCCGTGTCTGGCGATAGGCCTGCAGGGCGTCCTGCGGGTCGGCGGCCTCGGTCGCCGTCCACAGCCGCGCATTGCGGATCTGCTGGTTCATCGCCTTCAAAAGGTCGGTAAAACCGTTCTCCTCCAGTTGCGCCCGCAGCCCCTCCGCCGACAGGTTCCGCCCGGCCCGGCCGGCGATCGTCAGCAGGCAGGACCACAGCCGCTGCAGGTCGCGGCTCTCGAATTCGACCGAAGCGATCTCGTCGTATTCTTGCAGCAGCAGCTGGGGGTGGGTGACGATCGTCATCGCCAGCACGCTTTCGCGCAGCGCAGGAAGTTCGCGGTGGCCGCGCACCAGGCCGGACCGCACCAACCGGTCGGATGCACCGAGCCCACGCCCGGACGAAGCGGTGTTGCGCCCGCCCGATTGACCGCGCTCGCCACCACGCCCCGGTCCGCCCTGGAAATTGCGCTGGAAGCCCTGCCCCTGCTGCGAATTGCGGGCCGGCTGGAACAGCCCGTTCAGTCGTTCGCGCATCGACTGCTGGTAGTAGCGCCGCACGTTCTCGTCGCCGATCACCGACACGATCTGCTTCAGCCGCGCTTCGAGCTCCGCCCGCTTTTCCGGCGTATCGTGGCTTCCGGAGGAGATCTCCCGCTGCCAGACCATGTCGGCGAGCGGACGCGCCTCCGAGAGCACGCGATCGAAGGGACCGCGGCCGTCCTGCTTGACGAGATCGTCCGGATCCTTGCCCTCCGGCAGCATTGCGAAGCTGACCGAGCGACCGGGCTTCAGAAAGGGCAGCGCCAGGTCTGCCGCGCGATGGGCGGCTCGCACGCCTGCCCCGTCGCCGTCGAAGCAGAGTACCGGCAGCGGCGTCATGCGCCACAGGAGGTCGAGCTGGTTTTCCGTCAGCGCCGTGCCGAGCGGTGCGACCACGTTCTCGACGCCCGCCTGGTGAAGCGCGATGACGTCCATGTAGCCTTCGACGGCGATGATGGTGCCGCCCTCCTTGCGCCCGGGACCGGCCTGTGCGGCACGGCGGGCACGTGCGAAATTGTAGAGCACCTGCCCTTTGTGGAAGAGTTCGGTATCGTTGGAATTGAGATACTTGGCCGGCGCATCGGGCGACATCGCGCGGCCGCCGAAAGCGATCACCTTTTCCCGCGACGACAGGATCGGAAACATCACCCGGTCGCGGAAGCGGTCATAGGAGACCGCGATGCCGTCACCATGGACGACGAGGCCGCAGGCTTCGATCTGATCCTTCGGCACGCCCTTGCCCGCGAGATGCTCCTTCAACGCGTTGCGGCTTTCCGGTGAATAACCGAGCCGGAAGGTCTCGATCGTCCGGCCGGTCAGCCCGCGGTCGCGCAGATAGGCCCTCGCCCGCGCGCCCGCCGCGCTCTGCAGCTGCTCCTGGAAGAACCGGGTTGCCATCTCCATCACGTCAAGAAGCGTCGTGCGCTCCTTTTCGCGTTTCTCCGCCTGCGGGTCGGGCTGCGGCAGGGCAATGCCGGCCATGTCCGCGACGGTCTGGACGGCTTCCGGGAAGGCCTGCCCTTCGAGCTCGGTCAGAAACCGGAAATGGTCGCCCGAAACGCCGCAGCCGAAGCAGTGATAGCGGCCCTTGCGGTCCTCGCAGTGGAAGCTGGGGCTCTTTTCGCCGTGAAAGGGGCAGCAGGCCCAGTAGTCGCCGCGCGAGACGTTGGTCTTCTTGCGATCCCACGTCACACGCCGGCCGACGACCGAGGAAATCGGCACGCGGTCGCGGATCTCGTCAAGAAAGCTGTTGGAAAAACGCATCGTCACCTCGGGGCCAGCCTTGCATATAAGCACGCCGCCGTCTCCACACTACCGCCTTTGCGCGCAATGCCCACTATTCACAGGCAGGCCGGCACCGATTGCGGCTCGGGTCGGCAATCCCGCAACCGCAAGCTTACCGTTTTGTAATTTGCAGTGCACCGCGGGGCGTTGCTATCATTCCCGTCGTTGGCCGATTGACCGCGGTCCGACCCGAATGGATTGTAGATTTAAATGCTCTTCAGAAGGAATGGCCCGCTGCGTACCGCGAGCCATTCCTTCATCACGGCAGCACGTCGGAAGTCCGCCGATGAGACGATGAAGAGCCAGGCGGGAAACCACTTGCGTTTCCCGCCTCTTTTTCGACGCCAAGCCGATCGGTCTATTTCAGAAGTTCTTTGACCTGACCCGACGCCTTGGCGAAGTCCATCTGGCCGGCGTGGTTTTCCTTGAGATACGCCATCACCTTGCCCATGTCGCGCGCGCTTTCGGCGCCGGTCTGGGCGATGGCGGCCTTGATGATCTCCTGCACCCGCTCGTCGGACAGTTGCTCTGGCATGAACGTCTTGAGGATGGTGATCTCCTCGCGCTCCTGCGCGGCAAGCTCGCCACGTCCCGCGTCATCGTAAATCTTCGCCGATTCGTCGCGCTGCTTCACCATCTTCTGGAGGATCTGCAGGATCTCGTCGTCGCTGGCGGCGTCCTTGCCCGCGCCGCGATTGGCTATGTCGCGGTCCTTGATGGCCGACTGCATGAGGCGCACGGTCGACAGCCGCCTCGTATCCTTGGCCTTCATCGCATCCTTCAGCGCCTGGGAAAGCTCGTCGCGCATCATCGTCTCGTCTCCTTGAAAGGAGCGCGCCGGCTAGGTCGCCGCACCGTCTCCTGTAGTCCGGCCCTCATAGAACAGCGGAATGGCCGGAGCAAACATATTTGGTTTGCCGCCACGTCCGCTTCCAGCCCTTGCACCTGATTTCGCAGCGCACGCGATTGACCGCAGCGGCTTGATTGTCTATTTTCCCGCACCTGCACACAAGATTGAGATGTTAGGGCTCGAGCGGATCTTTCCGCGCGCCCTTTTCCGCGACCAGAAAGGCCGTGCCAGCCTGCCCTTCGCAAGGGCCGGAACAGCGCGGCAGAAGGATAGACATGACCGCGACCGCCTCCTGGACCACAACCAAGCCCACCGCCGTCCTCGTTCTTGCCGATGGCACCGTCATCGAAGGCACCGGGATCGGAGCAACCGGGTCAGTCCCGGCGGAAGTCGTGTTCAACACCGCGCTGACCGGCTACCAGGAAATCCTCACCGACCCCTCCTATATCGGTCAGATCGTCACCTTCACCTTTCCCCACATCGGCAATATCGGCACCAATGACGAGGACATCGAGGACCTGACCCCTGCCGCCCGTCGCGGCGCCGTCGGCGTCATCTTCAAGGCGGACATTACCGCGCCGTCCAACTACCGTGCCACCCGCGATCTCGACGCCTGGCTGAAGAGCCGCGGCATCATCGGCCTGTCCGGCATCGACACGCGTGCGCTGACCGCCTGGATCCGCACGAACGGTGCCCCGAACGGCGTCATCGCCCACGATCCGAACGGCGAATTCGACCTTGACGCCCTGAAGGCCGAGGCGAAGGCCTGGAGCGGCCTCGAGGGCCTCGACCTTGCCAAGCAGGCTACCTCCGGCCAGTCTTCGCAGTGGAACCAGAAGCCCTGGGTGTGGAACGAAGGATTCGCGGAACTCGCCGCCGAAGACGCCAAGTATCACATCGTCTGCGTCGACTACGGCGTCAAGCGCAACATCCTGCGCCTGTTTACGGGCCTCGACTGCAAGGTGACCGTGGTTCCCGCCGAAACCCCGGCGGAAGACATCATGGCCCTCAACCCGGACGGCATCTTCCTGTCGAATGGCCCGGGCGACCCGGCCGCAACCGGCAAGTATGCCGTTCCGGTTATCCAGGACGTCATCAAGACGGACATCCCGACTTTCGGTATCTGCCTCGGCCATCAGATGCTGGGCCTTGCGCTCGGGGCCACCACCGCCAAGATGCACCAGGGACACCACGGCGCAAACCACCCCGTCAAGGATCACACCACCGGCAAGGTGGAGATCGTCTCGATGAACCACGGCTTTGCAGTCGACTCGAACTCTCTGCCGCAAGGCGTTGAGGAGACTCACATCTCTCTGTTCGACGGCACCAATTGCGGATTGCGGCTCTCCGGCAAGCCGGTGTTTTCGGTCCAGCATCATCCGGAAGCCTCGCCCGGTCCGCAGGACAGCCACTACCTCTTCCGCCGCTTCATCAACATGATCCGCGAGCGCAAGGGCGAGCCGGCTCTCGCCGAGCGCTGATCTGACCGGACGATGAACCTTGAAAAACGGCCCGCTGGATCAGCGGGCCGTTTGCTTGTGGCGGCGGACCAGGATCCAGAATCGGCCGCACAGAAACACGGCGGCGGCGGCAAGCCCCAGCACGAAGCCGAACCATACCCCCTTGCTTCCGTAGCCGAGGGGAAACGCAAAGGCCCACGCGCAGGCAAAGCCGATCGGCCAGTAGGCGATCAGTGCCAGCACCATCGGCACCTTGGTGTCCTTCAGCCCGCGCAACAACCCCGACCCCACGGCCTGCAGACCGTCGAACAGCTGGAAGGCGCCAGCGATCATGATCAGCGGCACGGCAAGCTGGAGAACCGCCGCCGCATCGGCCTGCCGCGTGTCGAGGAAAAGCGCCCCGAGCGCCTGCGGCATCAGGGCGTAGAGTACGCTGCCGACCGCGGTAAACAGAACGCTGATCAGAAGCACCGCAGCCCCTGCCCGCCGGATCCCGAGTTCGTCGCCGCGACCATTGGCGAGCCCGACCCGGACGGTCGCCACCTGCGCCAGCCCGAGCGGGATCATGAAGGCGATCGACGCGAGCTGTAGGGCGATGCCGTGCGCCGCAAGCTCCAGCTTGCCGATCATGCCCATCAGCAGCGATGCCGCCGCAAACAGCGAGGTCTCGGCGAGGATGGTCAGGCTGATCGGCAGGCCAAGCACCACGATTTCGCGCAGCATCGACCAGTCCGAGCGCCAGAACCGCACGAACAGCTGATAGGCGCGCATCTGCGGCACGCTTTCCACATAGGCGACGGCAATCAGGAAACCGCAGAGATTGGCGATCACCGAGGCGACGGCTGCGCCGTGCAGACCCAGCGCCGGCATGCCGAAATGGCCGAAGATCAGCACATAGGCGACGATCGCATTGAGGAAGAACATGCCGATCGTGACATAAAGCACGATGCCGCCGCGCTCCAGCCCGGTGACCAGGCTGCGCAACGCCATCAGGCCGAGCGCCGGAAACACGCCCCACTGGGCGACCCGCAGATAGCTCTGCGCGTTGG
Source organism: Hyphomicrobiales bacterium (assembly GCA_900469345.1). Lineage (GTDB taxonomy): Bacteria > Pseudomonadota > Alphaproteobacteria > Rhizobiales > Rhizobiaceae > Neorhizobium. The sequence goes on from UBWZ01000002.1 coordinate 373,468, forward strand.
CGGCGACATCCGGCTGCTGGCCCAGCTTCAAGAGGATCGGTTCGGCATGCCACAACAGCGGCGCGGTCAGGATGCCGTAGCCGATGACGATCCACAGCCCCATGCGCACCGAGCGCCGTACCCGGACGGGATCCTTGGCGCCGAGCGCCTGGGCGACGAGCGGCACCACGGCACTGGTAAAGCCCGTGCCGAAGATGAAGACCACGAAGAACAGCTGCGTCGCCAGGACGACGGATGCGAGCTCGGTGGTGCCGAGCCAGCCGACCAGGATCACGTCGGTGGTATTGATCGCCATCTGCGCCAGCTGCGCGCCGACCAGCGGAGCACCGAGCGCCAGTGTCGCGCGCATATGCGTGGACCAGGCATTGTCGCTCTTTTCGAGCATGGCGGACCGGCTCAGCATGGCAATCTCCAAAGACAAAAAGCGCCGCTTGGATGAGCAAGCGGCGCTTTCAGTGGCTATAAAGGAGGCAACTGTGGAGAACAACCCGACGCCGTGATCCAGAAGAATTTTTGCGCCTTCGTTCAATAAAGCTGATGGGTGGAACGGCCCGCAGTCGCCTGCGGGCCTTCAAGGTCAGACATTGCCCGAAAACGTATCGCAGGCCTTCATGTCGCCGCTGTCGAAACCGCGCTTGAACCAGGTCATGCGCTGCGCGGACGTCCCATGGTTGAAGCTCTCCGGCACGACATAGCCCTGGCTGCGCTTCTGCAGGGTATCGTCGCCGATTTGCTGCGCCGCGTTCAGCGCTTCCTGCAGGTCGCCGCTTTCGAGAATGCCCTTCTGGTCGGTGGCCTTGCCCCAGACGCCGGCAAAGCAATCGGCCTGCAGCTCGACGCGCACCGACATCTTGTTGGAATCGGCCTCGCTCATCCGCTGGCGCTGTTCGTTGACCTTCGGCAGGATGCCGAGCAGGTTCTGAACGTGGTGGCCGACTTCATGCGCGACCACATAGGCTTCGGCAAAGTCGCCCGACGCCTTGAATTTCTGGCTCAGCTGATCGAAGAAATCCGTATCGAGATAGACCTTCTGGTCGTTCGGGCAGTAGAATGGCCCAGTCGCCGACGACGCGAAGCCACAGGCCGAATTCACCTGGCCCGAAAACAGCACGAGCTTCGGATCCCGGTAGGTGCCGCCATTCTGCTGGAAGATCGCCTGCCAGGTGTCCTCGGTATCGGCAAGAATGGTGCGCACGAAGGCCGTGGTATCGTCATTGGCTGGTGCGCGGCCCGCATCCTGCTGATAGCCGCCGTTGCTTCCGCCGCTGATGTCGCCGCCCGAAAGCAGCGTCAACGGGTTGATCCCCGTGATCCAGCAGATGATCAGCAGGACGACGATACCGCCGATCCCGAGCCCGCCTCCGCCGCGTCCGCCCATAGGAATGCGAAACCCGCCTCCGCCGAGACCTCCCATCGAGGACCCACGCTGATCCTCGACATTGTCCGACTGCCGCCGCCCTCTCCATTCCATCGTTTCTCTCCTGGTTAGCCGCATCTTCGGCGGCGATATAACGCGATGGGACGGAAAGACGATCCGTCGCGTCCATAAAAGAAGGAAACAGGCTTTTCAGGCGACCCGCAATTGGCTCTTGCTTGGAAGAAAGATGGTGAGCAGTCCGAGTGCCGGCAGGAAGGCGCAGATCGTGTAGACGAACTCGATCCCGTAGCGGTCGGCGAGGATGCCGAGCACCGCCGCCGCTATACCGGCGATCCCGAAGGCCAGCCCGAAGAAGATGCCGGCGATCATGCCGACCCGGCCCGGCACCAGCTCCTGCGCCATCACCAGGATGGCCGGGAAGGACGACGCCAGCACGAAGCCGACGATCGCCGACAGCAGGATGGTCATCGGCAGGTTGGCAAACGGCATGGCGAGGGTGAAGGGCAAGACACCGAGGATCGAGATCCAGATCACCACCTTGGAGCCGAACCGGTCGCCGATCGGCCCGCCGACCAGCGTGCCGAGCGCCGTGGCGCCAAGGAACACGAACAGCATCACCTGCGAAGTCTGCACCGAGACGCCAAACCGCTCGATCACGAAGAAGGTGTAGTAGCTGCCGATCGCGGCCATGTAGATGTTCTTCGAAAAGGTGAGCACGGCCAGCACCACGAGCGCGACCTGCACGGTCCGCTTTGGCAGGCTGTGAGCGTTGCCGGCCCGCTTGCGGCCCTTGTTGGCCGCCATGTGCCGTCGGTACCAGCGCGCTACGAAGGACAGGATGACGATGCCGATGAGCGCGAAGGCGGAGAACCAGGCAACGCTGCCCTGCCCGTTCGGCACGATGATGAAGGCCGCCAGCAGCGGTCCGACCGCCTGGCCGAAATTGCCGCCCACCTGGAACGTCGCCTGCGCAAAGCCGTAGCGCCCGCCGGCTGCCAGCCGCGCCACCCGCGAGGCTTCGGGATGGAAGACCGCCGAGCCGATGCCGACCAGCGCTGCCGCGACGACCAGCATCAGGTAGACATGCGAACCGGCAAGCAGGAACAGGCCGATGAAGGTGGCGCCCATGCCGACCGGCAGCGAATAGGGATAGGGCTTCTTGTCGGTGATGATGCCGATCACCGGCTGCAGCAGCGACGCCGTGCACTGGAAGGCAAGCGTCAGCAGCCCGATCTGCCAGAAATCGAGCGCGTAGTTCGTCTTCAGCATCGGATAGATGGCGGCGATCATCGACTGCATGATGTCGTTGAGCATATGCGACAGGCTGACCGCGAAGATGATCGGCATCACGGTCACCTCGGCGGCCGCGGTAAACGGTTTTGCTGCTGCGTCTGCCATGCGCTTCCTCCGCGCGGGTGATCGTCGCTTAGGATCGTCCCCGCTGCAAATATTGACTTACGTCAAGGAGTAGTGGCGCGCGCCTGGCCTGTCCATGTCACAAGGACGGCAAACGGTACGCTCGCGCTGCGGCGCCTGGCTTTTCGTCAGGGCTGCGGCAGCACCTGCTCTGCCGTCAGCGGCAAACCCTTCGGTGCGCGGGTCAGCCATTGGACCGCAAGGATCGAGATGCCGGCAACGCCCACACCTGCGAGCACATCGACGACATAGTGACTGGCATGCGATACGGCGGCGACCGCCATCAGCATATTAACGGCCAGCATCGGATAGCGCGCAAGCTTCAGATCCCACGCCGCCCAGGCACACAGTGCGGCGACCGCGGCGTGCACGGAGGGAAACGTCAAAATCCCCGCCACCTCTTCCATCCTGAAGACAAAATCGGGGTCGGTCCGGACGGCATGGAACTGATCGAGAAAGAAATAGGTGAAATGAGCGTTGATGCTGCTCAGTTGCTCGGGCTCGACGCCGTAGGCGACATAGGCTCCGAGCGCCGGAAACCAGATCGAAATCACGCTCGATATGTAGCAAAGCAAAGCATAGGAAATCGCCATCTGATAGGCCCGCAGCGGCCGGCCGGTTGCAACCAGAACGGCGGGCAGCAGGAGCAGCTGAAACGAAAACGACAGATAGGCGAGGCCCAGGATTTCAGCCAGCAGAGGATTCGCGTCCACGAAGGCGATGAACTCGCGCCACGAAAACCCGAGCGCCGCATCCCACGACATCAGTACAGTGTCCGCCAGCGGCTTGCCCACCCGGATGCTGATATAGGTGGAGACGAGCACCGGCACGATGAGCAGAAGCGTACAGGTGACCGCTTCCAGGACGAACGTCATCGACTGCAGTTTTCGGACGCGGCAGTAGAACCCGACAACGACCAGCAGTGCGAGAAAATAGCCGGCCGACCGGCCGACGCCGCCGTAATCCACCGTCAGCCCGGTGACCCGCGCCAGTCCGAAGGCCACCACGTAGGAGGCGAAGGTGAGCCACAGCAATCCGTACCGCGCTCTGAAAAGGTCCAAATGCATCACGTCCGGTTAATTGCAACACGGACGGGAGTATATTTGACAAACGTTAAAAACGGCCTGACGGGAAATGAAGAACCGAGGAACTTCGATGCGGAGAATTCCTGTCGATTAGCGCAATTATGGGGTTCCTTCCGCCGAGACATTTGCCTATAAGCCGCTTCTAGCCTGAAAAGACCATAGACGCGCAACCCGACCGGTGTCCTCCACGCCGCCCGGGCTTTTCGCGCAGGAAAAGCGGATTAGAACCATGCCAAAGCGCCAAGACATCAAATCGATCCTCATCATCGGCGCGGGTCCGATCGTCATCGGCCAGGCATGTGAATTCGACTATTCCGGCACCCAGGCCTGCAAGGCGCTGCGCGAGGAAGGCTACCGCGTCATCCTGGTCAACTCCAACCCTGCCACCATCATGACCGACCCGGGGCTGGCCGACGCCACCTATGTCGAGCCGATCACGCCTGAGGTCGTCGCCAAGATCATCGCCAAGGAACGCCCGGACGCGCTGCTGCCGACCATGGGCGGCCAGACGGCGCTCAACACCGCACTCTCGCTGAAAAGAATGGGCGTGCTCGACCGCTACAATGTCGAGATGATCGGCGCCAAGCCCGCCGCCATCGACATGGCGGAAGACCGCGCGCTGTTTCGCGAGGCCATGAAGCGCATCGGGCTGGAAACGCCCCGCTCCATGCTCGCCAACGCCACGGACATCAAGGATGCCGACCGCAAGAGCCACGAGGCCGAGCGCGTCAAGCTGCGCGAGAGCCTTGCCGGCGGCGAGCTGGACACCGCGCTCGATGCGCTGGAAAACCAGTGGAATCTCGGTGAAAGCGACCGCAAGCAGCGCTACATGAGCCACGCCATGGCGATCGCCGCGCAGGCGATCGACGTGGTCGGCCTGCCGGCCATCATCCGCCCGTCCTTCACGCTCGGCGGCACCGGCGGCGGCATTGCCTACAACCGCTCGGAATTCTTCGAGATTGTCGGATCGGGCCTCGATGCCTCGCCGACCACCGAAGTCCTGATCGAGGAAAGCGTCCTCGGCTGGAAGGAATACGAGATGGAAGTGGTCCGCGACACGGCGGACAACTGCATCATCATCTGCTCGATCGAGAACATCGATCCGATGGGCGTCCATACGGGCGACTCGATCACCGTCGCGCCGGCCCTGACGCTGACGGACAAGGAATACCAGATCATGCGCAACGCCTCGATCGCGGTGCTGCGCGAGATCGGCGTCGAGACCGGCGGCTCGAACGTCCAGTTCGCCGTCAATCCGGCCGATGGCCGCCTCGTCGTCATCGAGATGAACCCGCGCGTGTCGCGCTCCTCGGCGCTTGCCTCCAAGGCGACCGGCTTCCCGATCGCCAAGGTCGCAGCCAAGCTTGCCATCGGCTACACGCTCGACGAACTTGAAAACGACATTACCGGTGGCGCGACGCCGGCCTCGTTCGAGCCGTCGATCGACTACGTCGTCACCAAGATCCCGCGCTTTGCCTTCGAAAAATTCCCGGGCGCCTCGCCGGTCTTGACCACGGCGATGAAGTCCGTCGGCGAGGTCATGGCGATCGGCCGCACCTTTGCCGAATCGCTGCAGAAGGCGCTGCGTGGCCTCGAAACCGGGCTGACCGGCCTCGACGAAATCGAGATCCCCGGCCTTGAGGACGGCGAGAATTCCAAGAACGCCATCCGCGCCGCCATCGGCACGCCGACGCCGGACCGGCTGCGCATGGTCGCCCAGGCGCTGCGTCTCGGCCTCACCGAAGGCGAAGTCCACGAAGCCTGCAAGATCGACCCCTGGTTCATCGCCCAGCTCAAGGACATCGTCGACATGGAAGCCCGCATCCGCGAGCAGGGCCTGCCTCAGGACGCCGGCAACCTGCGCATGCTGAAGGCCATGGGCTTCTCCGACGCCCGCCTCGCCAGCCTCACCGGCAAGCGCCCGAAGGAAGTCGCCGAACTCCGCAACAATCTCAACGTGCGCCCCGTCTTCAAGCGCATCGACACCTGCGCGGCCGAGTTCGCCTCGCCCACCGCCTACATGTACTCGACTTATGAGACGCCGTTCGTCGGCGCGACGCGCTCCGAGGCGGAGGTCTCCGACCGCCGCAAGGTCGTCATTCTCGGCGGCGGACCGAACCGCATCGGCCAAGGCATCGAGTTCGACTATTGCTGCTGCCATGCGGCCTTCGCGCTGAAGGATGCCGGCTTTGAAGCGATCATGATCAACTGCAACCCGGAAACGGTGTCGACCGACTACGATACCTCGGACCGCCTCTATTTCGAGCCGCTGACCGCCGAAGACGTGATCGAGATCCTGCGCGCCGAGCAGGAAAAGGGTGAGGTCGTCGGCGTTATCGTGCAGTTCGGTGGCCAGACGCCGCTGAAGCTCGCCGAAGCGCTCGAAAAGAACGGTATCCCGATCCTCGGCACCGCGCCCGACATGATCGACCTCGCCGAAGACCGCGACCGCTTCCAGAAGCTGCTGACCAAGCTCGATCTGACCCAGCCCAACAACGGCATCGCCTATTCCGTCGAGCAGTCCCGTCTGGTTGCCGGCGAAATCGGCTTCCCGCTCGTGGTCCGCCCCTCCTACGTGCTCGGCGGCCGCGCCATGCAGATCCTCCACTCGGAAGGCCAGCTGCAGAGCTATCTGCTCGACACCGTTCCCGGTCTCGTTCCGGAAGACATCAAGCAGCGCTACCCCAACGACAAGACGGGCCAGATCAACACCCTGCTCGGCAAGAACCCGCTGCTGTTCGACAGCTACCTGTCGAACGCCATCGAAGTCGATGTCGATTGCCTTTGCGATGGCACCGACGTCTACGTCGCCGGCATCATGGAGCACATCGAGGAGGCCGGCATCCACTCGGGTGACAGTGCCTGCTCGCTGCCGCCGCGCACGCTCTCCGAAGCGACGATCGACGAACTCGAGCGCCAGGCGAAGGCGATGGCCAAGGCCCTCAACGTCGTCGGCCTGATGAACGTCCAGTTCGCGATCAAGGACGACGTCGTCTACGTGCTCGAGGTCAATCCGCGCGCATCGCGGACCGTGCCCTTCGTCGCAAAGACCATCGGCGCGCCGATCGCCAAGATCGCCGCCCGTGCCATGGCCGGGGAAAAGCTCGATCCGGTGTTTGCCGCCTACGGCACCAAGCCGGATCCGCGCAATCTCAAGCACATCGCCGTCAAGGAAGCGGTCTTCCCCTTCGCCAAGTTCCCGGGCGTCGATACGCTGCTCGGCCCGGAAATGCGCTCCACTGGCGAAGTCATCGGCCTCGATACCGATTTCGCCCTGGCCTTTGCAAAAAGCCAGCTCGGTGCCGGCGTCGAACTGCCGCGTGACGGAACCGTCTTCGTGTCGGTACGCGACGAGGACAAGGCCCGCGTCCTGCCCGCCATCCGCATTCTGACCGACATCGGCTTCAAGGTGCTGGCGACCGGCGGCACGGCCCGCTTCCTCGCCGAAAACGGCATCCACTCCTCGAAGGTGAACAAGGTGCTGGAGGGGCGCCCGCATATCGAGGACGCGATCCGCAACCGTCAGGTCCAGCTGGTCATCAACACCACGGACGGAAACAAGGCGATCTCGGATTCCAAGTCGCTGCGCCGCGCCACGCTGATGCAGCGCGTGCCCTACTACACGACCATGGCCGGCGCCGAAGCCGCAGCCATGGCGATCAAGGCGCTGAAGGCCGGAAGCCTCGAAGTGCGCCCGCTGCAAAGCTATTTCTAAGTCTTAGGTTGTATAATACTTTAAATCTTCCATAGGTTGCGGATCGATCTCCCGGGTGCTAGCTTTACGGCGGGCATCTGGGGGATCATCATGGCGAAGAATATCGTTATACTGTTCGATGGCACGTCCAACGAGATCAAGACCGACCGAACCAATATATTGAGGCTTTTTGGGGCGCTGGAGCACAGCGATCGACAGCTGGTCTACTACGATCCCGGCGTCGGCACCTTCGGAGCAGACGAGTCCTGGTCGTCTATAAAGCGAGACGCGAGCGAGGTCTTGGGCCTGGCGACGGGAGTGGGTCTCGATCACAACCTGAAGGAGGCCTACCGCTTCCTGGTCGAAACCTACGAAGCCGGTCCTCTCGAAAACCACCACCATCCGGATAGGGACCAGATCTATATTTTCGGCTTCAGCCGCGGCGCTTACACGGCTCGGGTTCTGGCTGGCTTTATCAATGCCTTCGGGCTGGCGAAACCCATCTACCTGAACCTTCTCGACTACGCCTACAAGACATACAAGGCGATACCGTTGACCCCCGCAGGCTCGGCATCACCCTTTGAGAGCATGCGGCTTTACGAACGGACGCTGCAAAACGACCGCCCCCCGATCAAGCTTCTTGGGCTTTTCGACACGGTAGCGTCCGTCATCGAAATGGTTCGCGGCGGTATAAAGATAGCGACCCATCCCTTCACACGAAAAAATCCCAGCGTCGAATGGATCCGCCACGCTGTCGCAATTGACGAACGCAGAACCATGTTCCGGCCTGAACTCTGGAAGCCGAACCAGGAATACTGGGGCGGACCGTTCAGACCCAAGGATAAACCCGTCGTCAAACAGGATTTCAAGGAGGTCTGGTTCGCCGGCTTCCATGGGGACGTCGGCGGCGGCTACCCTGAGGCCGAAAGCGCGCAGATCAAGATCCCTCTGGACTGGATGATCCGTGAGACGGCACCCAGCGGTCTGCACTTCCGCAACGATACGATCGAGCGGATCGTTTTCGGAGAGGACATTCGTGCCCCTGAATACGTAAAGCTCAATCCCTTGGCCGCGATCCACAATTCGATGACCGGGGCATGGCCGCTGCTGGAATTGATGCCTCGGCGTGTGCCGCAGACCTCATGGCGCAGACGCAGATCACTCAGCGGCCACTATGTCCCGTTCTGCGATCGTCGGCTGATCGCTCCCGACGCATTGATCCACATTTCGGTGAAGACGCGGATCGATGCAGGCGGTTACACCCCGCCCAACCTGCCTCCCGACCCCACCTTCGTCCCCTGAGAACCGGAATCAATCTCTCAGCCTACGCCGCCAGGCGCTTGATCCGGCTCATGTCTTCGCGAAAACGCGCGAGCTCCTCGGCCTTGCGACCCTCGTCGGGAATGCGCAGCAGATAGGACGGATGGACGGTCACGAACATCACCCGACCGTCCTCCATGGCGATCGGCTCGCCGCGCACGTCCTCGAGCTTCTGGCGCATGTCGGTCAGCGAAAACAGCGCCGTCGCACCCATGGCCACCACCAGCTTCGGCTTGATCAGTTCCAGTTCCTGCGTCAGCCACCAGCGGCACTGCCTGACCTCGCCCATGTTCGGCTTCTGGTGGATGCGCCGCTTGCCGCGCGGCTCGTACTTGAAGTGCTTGACGGCATTGGTGAGGTAGAGCGACCGCCGGTCGATGCCGACTTCCGCCAGCGTGTCGTTGAACAGCTTGCCCGCCGGCCCGACGAATGGCTTGCCCGCCAGATCCTCCTGATCGCCCGGCTGCTCGCCGACGAACATCACTTTCGCATCGGTCGGCCCGTCGCCGAACACGGTCTGCGTCGCCCGGCAGTAGATGTCGCAGCGCGTGCAGCTGCGCGCCTCTTCCTTCAGCGCCGCAAGCGTCCCGGCCGGCGCCCGCGGAGCCTCGGGCACCTGCGCGGCAGCCTCCTGCAGGCGGTGATGGAAGGCCAGCGGCTGGCTCGCCTCGCGTTTCGCCATATCCAGCACGCTTGCTTCGGCATTGGCGATCAGCGACGGGATGAGCTCGGCCTCGGGGAGGTTCTTCCAGTATTTCTTCGGCATCTCCTTGGTCATCATCTTCACCTTCAGCCGCGCCGGGTTGAAGATCGAAGAGTAATAGGTGCGCCACAGCTCTTCCGTCTCGTCGCGCAGGTCCGGTTTTTCAGCCGGATCGTCCGTCACCCGCAGCGTCGTCCCGTCCCAAGACGCCGACCCTTTCGGTGTCGCGATCAGCCAGTCCATGTCGTTGAAGCGGCGCTCGAAAAACGGCGCCACCCGCGCGACGATGAAATGGTCCGGCTCGAACCAGGCGATGAACCGCCGGCGCCCCGCCACGCCCTCGGGCAGCGGCAGTTCCTTGAAGCGCACGAAGGCTGTCATCTTGTGATAGTCGCGGCGGACCGATTTTGCCATGCGCTGCGCCGCCACCACATCTTCATCCGACGCCATCAGCAACAGGTTGCGGTCGTGCAGCAGGCGGAACAGCATGCGGTAGAGCAAGGCAAAGCGGGTCGGATCCGAGTGACAGATCACCGCCCCCGCCAGCTTGATGAAGGAGGGCGGCACGCTCGCCGGCTGGTAATGCGGTGAGGGTTTCGGCAGATGGTTGTCGTCGAAGCCGAACAGCCCGTCGGCATCGTCCATGGTCCGCCAATCGATGATGTCGGGCACGATCCCGGCGCTGAGGAAACCCCGGGCGGCATTGCGCCACTCGTCCAGGTCTCCCCGACCCCGCAAGGCGTGGCGGAACATCATAGCAGCGACAACTGTTCTGGCTTCGGATGGAACATCGCGCGCAGGTCCGGCCGGTCGACGAGGCGGTGCGGCGACCAGCCCTCGGCGGTGATGAACGGCTGGACCTTTTTCAGCGACACGCTCAGCCGCTTCAGGTCTTCGAGACGCAGCTTGCGGAAGCGGCGGGCCGAAAGGATGCTCTTCACCGATTTCGTGCCAAGCCCCGGCACCCGCAGCAGCATCTCCCGGTCGGCGCGGTTGATGTCGACGGGAAACCGCTCGCGATGCCCGAGCGCCCAGGCGAGCTTTGGATCGAGATCGAGGTCGAGCATGCCGTCGGCCCCGCTCGACGTGATCTCGCCGACATCGAACCCGTAGAAACGATAGAGCCAGTCCGCCTGATAGAGGCGATGCTCGCGCATCAGCGGCGGCTTGATCAGCGGCAGGTTTTTCGAGGAATCGGGGATGGGGCTGAAAGCGGAGTAATAGACGCGCTTCAGACCGTAGCTGCCGTACAGCCGCGCACTGGTGCCGAGGATGGTGGCATCGTTGGCGCCATCCGCCCCGACGATCATCTGGGTGCTCTGGCCGGCAGGGGCGAACTTCTTGCGCCGCTTTGTCTGCAGCGTCGGGTCGGCCATCTCCTCCATCTTCAGCCTCAGCTCGCCCATCGAGCGGCGGATATTGTCCGGCCGCTTTTCCGGCGCGAACTTGCCGATGCCGGCATCCGTCGGCAGCTCGATGTTGATCGACAGCCGATCGGCATAAAGCCCGGCTTCCTCGATAAGATGGGCCGAGGCCTCGGGAATCGTCTTCAGGTGGATGTAGCCGCGGAAATTGTGGATGGTGCGCAGCTCCCGGGCGATCCGCACCATATCCTCCATGGTGTGGTCGGAAGAGCGGATGATCCCCGAGGAGAGAAACAGCCCTTCGATATAATTGCGCCGGTAGAATTCCAGCGTCAGCCAGATCACCTCTTCCGGCGAAAACCGCGCTCTCTCGACATTGCTGGAGGAGCGGTTGATGCAATAAGCGCAGTCGTAGATGCAGAAGTTGGTGAGCAGGATTTTCAGCAGCGATATGCACCGCCCGTCGGGAGCGTAGGCATGGCAGATGCCGGAGCCTTCCGTCGAACCCAGCCCTCCCGAGGCCGACGAATCCCGTTTCACGGTTCCGCTGGATGCGCAGGAAGCGTCGTATTTGGCGGCATCCGAGAGGATCGCCAGGCGTTCTTTCAGTGACCTCTTCATTAGCTCGTTCACTAAATGTTCTTCAGCTGAAAGTCAAGCCATTGACACCGAACTGCAGCTAAGCTCTCATAAGGATGGAGGCCTGGGGGGTTACATTTCAAAATTTCTGGCGAAAGCTGTCGAAATTTTGTAATGGTGAGCTAAATTCTGGTTTTACGATGGTTCCGAAGTTCTGCTCCGGAACCTGTTTCTTTTTGTGTCCGCCGTTGTCGCGGGCATGATCCTGAAGGACATGGAAATGGTTGATAAGGTACCGATGACTCCGAGCGGATTTACCAAGCTCCAGGAGGAGCTGCGCTGGCGTCAGCAGGAGGAGCGTCCGCGCATCATCGAGGCCATTGCCGAAGCGCGCGCCCATGGCGACCTGTCGGAAAATGCCGAATATCATGCTGCCAAGGAAGCTCAGAGCCACAACGAGGGCCGGGTCACCGAGCTCGAGGATCTGACGGCCCGCGCGGAAGTCATCGACCTCAGCAAGATGTCCGGCTCCAAGATCAAGTTCGGCGCCACCGTCAAGCTGATGGACGAAGATACCGACGAGGAAAAGGTCTACCAGATCGTTGGCGACCAGGAAGCGGACGTCAAGCTCGGCCGCATCTCCATCTCCTCGCCCATCGCCCGCGCCATGATCGGCAAGGAAAAGGGTGATTCCATCGAGGTCGTGGCACCCGGCGGATCCAAGGCCTACGAGATCCTGGCCGTTTCCTGGGGTTGATCCCCCTTGCACCGTCAGGGCCGCAGCCGGACTGCCATCGTCGCTATCGGTGACGTCGAGATCATCGCGCCGAACTTCAAGCGGCGACTGTCCGGCGTCACCTCGACGATCATCCAGCTCGTCCCCGTCCAGCGGGCGCTCGGCCAGAAGGTTGCAGCCTTCGGCCCGGGCCTGCCCGGTTGGCTTCCCCATATCCGCTACCGCGACCTCGCTGCCCTCTGGCGGCGACCGGCGTCGGGCCGCACCCGCGTCTGGCATGCCCGCCGCAACATCGAGATGCTGCCCGCCATCCTGATGCGCGATGTCCTGCGCATGCCCTTGAAAATCGTCTTCACCTCCGCGTCCCAGCGTCGCCACACGGGCTGGACGAAATGGCTGATCTCGAAGATGGACCACGTCGTTGCCGTCAGCGGCAAGACGGCGGACTACATGGTGGTAGACAGCACGGTCATCCTGCATGGCATCGATACGGCGCGGTTTTCGCCGCCGGGCGACAGGGCGATCGCCCGCCAGGCACGCGGCCTCGATCCGGCGCAAAAGCTCGTCGGCTGCTTTGGCCGCATCCGCCACCAGAAGGGCACGGATCTCTTCGTCGACGCGATGATCCGGCTACTCCACGATCGACCCGGCTGGTCCGCCATCGTCGCCGGCCGCGCCACGGGTCCGCACCTGGACTTCGAAAGCGGCTTGAAGGCGAAGGTCGCGGCAGCCGGTCTTGGCGAACGCATCCTGTTTGTCGGCGAACACACGGATATCAACGAATGGTACCGGACGCTCGACCTGTTCGTCGCGCCGCAGCGCTGGGAAGGCTTTGGCCTCACGCCGCTGGAGGCGATGGCGACCGGCGTTCCCGTGGTGGCGACCGATGTCGGCGCCTTTCCGGAGCTTCTGGTGACGGACGAAGCGGCAAGCACCGGCGCGATCGTCGCCCGCGACAGCCTCGAGGCCATGGTCGAGGCGACGGGCCGCTTGATGGACGACGACGCCTTGCGCCTGGCCGCCGGAGCGCGCGCCCGCATCCACGCGGATCGCAATTTCAGCATCGAGGGCGAAGCGGCTCGTCTGGGCGAGGTCTATCGCCATTTGCAGAGCGGCCGGTAACGGGCAAGATCACGGCTTGCGCCGGAACAGCTCCAGATAGGCGCCGGCAACAGCCTCTTCGGAAAACTGCGCCATCAGCGTCGCGCGACCGCCCTCGGCAAGCTGCGCCGCAAGCCCCTCTTCGGCAATGATCCGTCTGATTGCCCGCGCAAGCCCGGCCGCATCGCCGATCTCGGCCAGCAGCCCGTTTTCGCCGTCGCGCATGAACCAGCTCGGCCCCTCCGAGCGGGAGGAGACCACCGGCCTGCCCTGCGCCCAGGCCTCCAGGATGACATTGCCGAGCGGCTCGTGCAGCGATGGCATGACGAAGATGTCGGACGCGGCAAGATGGGGGCGCGCATCGGCGAGCCAGCCGAGGAAGCGGACCCGGTCCGCCACCCCCTGCTCTGCCGCCAGCGTTTCGAGCGCCTGCCGTTCCTCGCCGTCGCCGGCCAGCCACAAAAAGGCATTCGGCACCGCCGCCATCGCCTCGATCAGCGTGTGAAACCCCTTGCGGTGGACGAAGCGCCCCATCGACATGATCACCGGCACGCCCTCCGGCGTATCGGCGGCCGACCGGGCGACGGGGGAAACCCGCACCGTATCGGTGAAGTTGGAGATGACCTCCAGCCCCCGCGTCCAGCCGAGCGATCGCACGTGATCGGCGATGCCCGGCGTGTTGGCGACGATCACATCCGTATTGCGGAAATAGTCGAGCCGCGGCGGATAGTCACCGAGCCTGGAGATCTTGATGCAGCCAGCATAGGCCGGCATCAGCTCGCTGGCGCGTGGCGCCCAGGCCATCAGCGCATCCGGCCTTTCGTCTTGCGCCATCCGCATTACCCGCCGCGGCAGCAGCAAGCGGTCCGGCGACAGGTTGCGGAAATGGCTCTCGACGATGCTGCTGACGCCTTCGATATCGGCGCGCCAGGCCCGTTGCGGCCGGATCACGCTGGTCTGCTCGACGCCGCGCCTGGCGAGCGCATTGACGAGATGGGTAAAGAACCGCTCCGCTCCGCCATCCTTGCCGAAGTGAAAGTGAAACACCTTCATGCCGCGCTCGATCCGGTCTCGAAGAGCCGCAGATAGGCGCGCGAGATGACCTCTTCCGAAAAGCGGTGTTCGAGCGTATGCCGGCCGCCCTGGACCAGCCGCTGCCGGAGCGCGCCGTCGTCGCGGATCCGCTTGAGCGCCGCAGCCAGGCCCGCATCGTCGCCGCAATCGACCATCAGCGCGTCCGTGCCGTCGGTCATCACCCAGGCGGGCCCCTCCGCGCGAGTGGAAACGGTCGGCACTCCGGCGCCCCAGCCTTCGAAGCAGACATTGCCGAGCGGTTCGTGCAGCGACGTGATCGCGAAGGCGTCGGCAGCCGCGAGATAGGCATAGGCGTTGGTCTTCCATCCGGGAAACCGCACCCGCTGCTCGATCCCGAGCTCGCGGGCCAGCGCCTGCAGGTTGTCGCGCTCCGGCCCGTCGCCGAGCAGCCACAGGCTGGCGCCGTCGATCCGGGCAATGGCGCGCAGCAGCGTATCGAAGCCCTTGCGCTTGACGAAGCGGCCCATGCCGAGCACCACGAACCCGCCTTCCGGCGGCTGCAGCTCCGAGCGGGCGATGGGCGCCGCCGCGACCGCCCGCGTGAAGTTCGGGATCACCTCGACGCCGCGCGTCCAGCCGAGCGCCCGCACCTTGGCGGCAATGTCGGGGGTGATGCACACCAGCGTCTGGGAATTGGTGTAGTAGCCGAGATGTTCCGGGTAGTCGCCGAGCCTCGAAATGCGCCGGGCCTCGCGGTAGTCGGGCATGAAGCGGCTCGCCCGCAGTTGCCACGACATGATGACGTCCGGCCGGAACTCCTTGAGGACGCGCTGCATTCGAAACGACAGCAGGAAGCGCGACAAGGAGATGCGCCGGAACACGCCCTCGTAGATCGTCCCGCAGCCCTCGATTTCCTTGCGCCAGCTGCGGTCGGGCCGGATCAGCATGCGCTGCTCGACGCCCCGGTCATGAAGCGCGTTGACGAGGTTGACGAAGAACCGCTCGGCACCGCCTTCCTTGCCGAAATGAATGTGCATGACCTTCATGGGGCTTGCTCCGTCAGTGATCGCGCGCGTCGTCGATATTCGGCCGCCGCTTCAAGGCCTGCCGCTGGTAGAGCTTGGCCTGCGTCATGAAGGCATAGACGGCGCCTGTCATGGCCTCGATGAAGCCCGATGTGCCGCATCTCCACAAGCCGTTCCTGAAATAGAGCCGCAGAAAATAGGCGGGGGGCGAAAACATCAGCTTGGAAAGGCGCGCCGGCCGGCCCTCGGCAAACTGCTGGTCCGCCTTCAGGGTGGAATACTTGTTTTCTTTCAGGATCTGTTCGTCCAGGACGAGAGGCCGGAAATGCAGGAGGCTGCCCTTCGCCGCCTTCTCCACCCTGCCCTGCGGCACGATGCCTTCATGCACCCTCTGGGAAAGGTCGTAACGACCCCGGCCGTTGCGGATCAGCCGCAGGTTCTTGCGCTCCTTCACCCGCGCCGGCGTATAGCCGTAGCCGATCAGATAGGGCCGCCGCGCGACGCGCCAGCCGACAATCTCGTCGCCGGCCGCAATCAGCTCGGGAAGCAGCGCCTGCAGCTCCGTGTCCAGCCGCTCGTCCGAATCGATGTTGAAGCACCAGGGCTCGCGGCATTGTTCAAGCGCGAACTGCTTCTGGCCTGCATACCCGCGCCACGCCTCGTGGAACAGGCGGATTGGCCAGCCGCGCTCGATATATCCCTGCAGCAGCGCGACAGTCCCGTCGGTCGAGCCCGAATCCACGATTACGATGTCGGAAAAGGCACCGAGGCTTTCGATGCAGGCGCCGAGATAGGCTTCCTCGTCCTGGCAGATGATGAAGGCCGAAACCGGAAGCTTGGACATGGCGCGGTCCTAGACTTCCACGAGCCCGAGCTGCTTGACCTGTCGTATCGTCAGCATGGTGCGAACCGTATCGACGTGCTCGTCCGCCGTCAGCACCTCGATCACGAAGTCCTGGAATGTCGTCAGGTTCTCGGCCGCGCAGCGCAGCAGGAAGTCGCTGTCGCCGTTGACCATCCAGGCCTCGCGCACCAGCGGCCACTGCTGCACCTTGTTGGCAAAGCCCTTGAGCTCCGCGTCCGACTGCCGCTTGAGACCGACCATGCAGAAGGCGACGAGGTCGTAGCCGAGCTTCGGCCCGTTGAGGAGCGCATGATAGCCCTCGATGATGCCCGCCTCTTCCAGCTTGCGCACCCGGCGCAGGCAGGGCGGCGCCGAAATGCCGACCCGTTCGGCCAGTTCGACATTCGTGATGCGTCCGTCGCGCTGCAGTTCGCGCAGGATTTTGATATCGATGGCATCCAGATCGGCGCGCAGCACGGCTTTCCCCTATGGTTGGGAGGCTTTTAGCGAAAATGGCATTTAACGCAAGAACCAAGCGATTGCACCTGCGGCATGCCAACTGGCCTGTTGCTAACGCAGGCCTGCCCTTGCAAAGCTGCATGGATCGCTTTTAGATGACGTGCCACAAGCGGCAGATCGAACTCGCACTCCCTATATGCGCTGTGAACGACGCATCGATCGGTCTTTGAAAGGAAAGCTGCCATGTCCGCCCGCCACACCGAGGTCCTGATCATCGGCTCCGGCCCTGCCGGCTACACCGCCGCGGTCTATGCGGCCCGTGCCATGCTTCGCCCGGTGCTGATCGCCGGCATGGAACAGGGCGGCCAGCTGATGATCACCACCGATGTCGAAAATTACCCGGGCTTTGCCGATCCGATCCAGGGTCCCTGGCTGATGGAGCAGATGCTCAAGCAGGCAAGCCATGTCGGCACCGAGATCGTCAACGACCTGGTGACGGAGGTCGACACCCATCGTCGGCCCTTCAGCGTGCGCACCGATTCCGGCGCCGTCTGGACCGCCGACACCATCATCATCGCCACCGGCGCCAAGGCGAAGTGGCTCGGCATCGAAAGCGAACAGCATTTCCAGGGTTTTGGCGTTTCCGCCTGCGCCACCTGCGACGGCTTCTTCTATCGCAACCGGGACGTGATCGTCGTTGGCGGCGGCAATTCGGCCGTCGAGGAAGCGCTCTATCTGTCCAACATCGCAAAGTCGGTCACGGTCGTTCATCGCCGCGATGAGTTCCGGTCCGAGAAGATCCTGCGCGAACGCCTGTTCCAGCGGCCGAATGTCGAGATCATGTGGCATACCGAGATCGCCGAGATCACCGGCAAGCCCGCCAAGCCGCCGATGCCGCCCTCCGTGGAAGGCGTCAGGCTGCGCAACACGCTGACCGGTGCGATCACCGAGCGGCCGATCGACGGCGTGTTCGTGGCGATCGGCCATGCGCCCGCCACCAGCCTGTTCCAGGACAAGCTCCGGATGAAGCCGGGCGGCTACCTGTGGACCGCGCCGGACTCCACCGCCACCGACGTACCGGGCATTTTTGCCGCCGGTGACGTCACCGACGACACCTTCCGGCAGGCCATCACCGCTGCCGGCATGGGGTGCATGGCAGCGCTCGAAGCCGAACGATACCTCGCCGGCATCCTGCCGGTCGCAGTGGCCGCGGAGTAAGCATGGGCGTACCTCTCGATTGGGACAAGCTGCGCATCTTCCACGCAGCGGCCGAAGCCGGATCCTTCACCCATGCCGCCGACAAGCTGCATCTGTCCCAGTCGGCGATCAGCCGCCAGGTCAGCGCGCTGGAGCAGGATGTCGGGGTGAAGCTGTTTCACCGGCATGCGCGCGGCCTGATCCTGACCGAGCAGGGCGAACTCCTCTACCGCACCGCCCATGACGTCCTGTTGAAGCTGGAGACCGTCAAGGCGCAGCTGACCGAGACCACCGACAAGCCGTCCGGCAAGCTCCGCGTCACGACGACGGTCGGCCTTGGCCAGGGCTGGCTCACCGACAAGGTGCAGGAATTCCTGCAGCTCTACCCGGAAATGTCGATCCAGCTCATCCTCGACAACGAGGAAGTGGACGTCAACATGCGCCATGCGGACTGCGCCATCCGCCTGCGCCAGCCGCAGCAGTCGGACCTCATCCAGCGCAAGCTGTTCACGGTGCACATGCATGTCTACGCAGCGCCGTCCTACATCAACCGGTTCGGCGAGCCCCAGACGATCGACGACCTCGATAGCCACCGCATCATCACCTTCGGCGAACCGGCGCCCAATTACCTGCTCGACGTCAACTGGCTCGAATATGCCGGACGGTCCTCCGACAACACCCGTACGCCGCACCTGCAGATCAACAGCCAGACGTCGATCAAGCGCGCCTGCCTGCTGGGAATCGGCATCGCGGTCCTGCCCGACTACATCGTCGGTCGCGATCCGGGGCTCATCCAGCTGGCCATCAACGCCGAAATCCCGACCTTCGACACCTATTTCTGCTATCCGGACGAGATGAAAAACGCGGCAAAGCTGAAAGTTTTTCGGGATTTCGTGGTTGCAAAAGCGCGCAACTGGAACTTCTAGACACATCATCCGCGCCTAAAACTACCAACTTTCCAATGCGTTAAATGCCAGATATGCGTCGCGCTACACATTTGTGACGCAAGCCATGTTCCATGCGCAGGGCAGCGGTGCACAAAAATTCATTGTTCACTGCACAAAAAACCACCATATCGCACTCAGCTGATGCACATGGTGGCTTTTCCTCCCAGTTCCACCGCAGCAGCTGTTCCCCTCTGGAGGTTTTTTTGACCTTCACACTTAAAGGGCCCTGGAGCGATCCAGTGGCCCTCTTTTTTTGTCGTCCGACACCGGCACGTACCGCTTATTCCTGATCTGCACTTGTCGCGGCGGAACATTCTCTCCATATCACCCCTAGCCGGCAATCTGCGACGTCCCGTTGTGCCTGCCGGCTGTTCCCCTCTGGAGGTTTTTTGACCTTCACACTTCATGGGCCTCGGAGCAATCCGGTGGCCCATATTTTTTCTCAGGCGTCGCCTTTAAATCGTCAAAGCCCGATCTATATATTGGCCAGATACGATTTGAGAAACCCATGGACAGAAACGACATCCTCAAGGCGCTAGCCCATCCCGTCCGGGTCGACTTCCTGGAATGGATGAAGGATCCGGAGCGCCATTTCTGCGATCAGGCGCACCCCCTCGACATGGGGATCTGCGCGAACCAGTTCGAAAAGCGCTGCGGGCTCTCCCAGTCGACCGTCTCGGCGCATCTTTCGACGCTCGAAAAGGCAGGCCTCGTCACCATCAGGCGGGTCGGCCAGTGGGCATTCTATCACCGCGACGAACAGGCAATCGCGGCATTCCTCGAAGAGCTGCGGACCACCTTGTGACCGCATCTCCCGTTTCCCACCTAGACCCAAAGGAAAACCTCATGGCCAATCTGTTTGACCCGACCAAGTTCGGCGACATCGACATCGCCAACCGCATCGTCATGGCACCTCTGACCCGCAACCGGTCGCCCAAGGCCGTCCCCAACGATCTCAACGTCACCTATTACGAGCAGCGTGCCACGGCCGGTCTCATCATCACCGAGGGCACCCCGATCACGCAGCAGGCCCAGGGCTATGCCGACGTACCCGGCCTCTACCTCTCCGAAGCCGTCGAAGGCTGGAAGAAGGTCACCGAAGCCGTGCACCGCAAGGGTGGCAAGATCGTCACCCAGGTCTGGCATGTCGGCCGCGTCTCGCACGTCTCGCTGCAGAAAGATGGCGCAGCCCCCGTCGCACCGTCCGCCATCCCGGCCGGCGGCAAAACCTACATCATCAATCCGGATGGCTCCGGCGCTTTCGTGGAAACCTCGGCACCCCGGGCCCTCGAACATGACGAGATCGCCGGCGTCGTTGCAGATTTCGCCAAGGGTGCCCGCGCCGCGATCGATTCGGGCTTTGACGGCATCGAGATCCACGGCGCCAATGGCTATCTGATCGACCAGTTCCTAAAGACCGGCGCCAACCAGCGCACCGACGAATACGGCGGCTCGATCGAAAACCGCGCACGCTTCCTCCTCGAAGTCGTGGATGCCGCTGCAAAGGAAATCGGCGCCGGCCGGGTCGGCATCCGCCTGTCCCCCGTCACGCCTGCCAACAACATCGAGGATGAGCAGCCGCAGCCGCTGTTCAACTACGTGGTCGAGCAGCTCGGCAAGCGCGGCCTTGCCTTCATCCATGTCATCGAAGGCGCAACCGGCGGCGATCGCACCTTCACCCAGGGCGGCAAGCCGTTCGACTATCAGGGACTGAAGGACATCTACCGCAAGGCCGGCGGTACCGGCGGCTGGATCGTCAACAACGGCTATGATCAGAATAGCGGCTCCAAGGCGGTCGAAAGCGGCTATGCCGATGCAGTTGCCTTCGGCAAGCTTTTCATCGCCAACCCCGACCTCGTGCAGCGCTTCAAGGACAAGGCGCCGCTCAACGCTCCGGACAACACGACGTTCTACGGTGGTGGCGCCAAGGGTTACACCGATTATCCGAGCCTCGACTCGGCCGCCTGATCTGTAAATTCGATTGAGACAGAGGCCGCGTCCGGTTCCGCCGGGCGCGGCCTTCTTCTGCCACGGGCACTCAAAGGGCCTTCATGTCGACAAGCGTGGCCCGCACGGCCTCGTCGATCGGCGTCGAGGGCTCTTCCCCGAGGAAGGCGACAAGCCTGTCATTGCCCATCCGCAGCGGCACGGCCCACAGGTAGCGCATCTCCTTCACCTCCCGGAACAGGCGCACGAAGGGAGCCGCGAACGGCACGATCCACCACGGGAATGCCCGCACCTTCACCGTGCGCCCGGCGACCCGCGACACGGCCTCGATCAACTGGTTGCCGTCCCCGTCCCAGACGCCCCGCATGTGGAAACAGGCAAAGTTCGGCAGATCGGCGCGGCGGTCGAGCAACCGCATCATGGTTTCCGCGACATCCGGAAGATAGGCCCACTGATGCCCGGTGCCTTCCGTGTTGGGACGCGTCACCGCCGTGACCGGCTTGCCTCCTGTCACCATCCCCTGACTGAACCAGCTGCCGCCGGCACGTGGTCCGAAGAAGTCACCGGCGCGAACGATCAGCACAGCGACGCCCTCGTCCGACGCCGCCTTCAGCCGGCGTTCCATCTCGACCCGGATCGCACCCTTGCGCGTTATCGGATGCTGGGGGCTGTCTTCGGTCGGCAGCGGAAATGTGTCCGGCCCGAAATTGTAGACGGTGCCCGGCAGCACGATCCGCGCTCCGACCCGCCTCGCGGCCGCGATCGTGTTGTCGAGCATCGGCAGCACCAGCCGGTCCCAGTCCCGGTAGCCGGGAGGATTGACCGCATGGACGATCACTTCGACACCCTCCGCTGCGGCAGACACGTCCTTGGCGTTCATGGCATCGCCCTGTATCCATTCGAGATCCGGTTCGCGTAAAGCCGCCTCATCCGCTTTGCGGCTGAGCGCCCTAACCGTCCAGCCGCGCTCCGCAAGTCCGCGGGCTACGTGACCACCGATCCCGCCGGTCGCACCCAGGACGAGCGCAACCGCTGCCCGTCCCTGCTTGAAGTCCATCATCTCAAGTCCCTTCCATTTGCTGACGTGATGGGTGGACTATGCTCCGGCCTCGAGTTATACGAAATTGTCGAAATATATATGGCATCCATACAGAAATGAATGATCTGAGCTGGGACATCTATCGCACCTTTCTGGCGGTGCTACGGGCCGGCTCGCTCTCCGCGGCCGGGCGGCAGCTGGGCCTGGCGCAGCCGACCGTCGGACGCCACGTCACAGCGCTCGAGGAAGCGATCGGCCACCCGCTGTTCACGCGCTCGCAGCAGGGCCTGCTGCCGACCGATGCAGCCCGTGCCCTGCAGCCTTATGCAGAACAGCTCGCCGCGACGACGGCCGCCATGCAGCGCATTGCCTCGGGGGATCTCGCAGCCGTATCCGGGACGGTCAGGATCGGCGCAAGCGATGTCATTGGGGTGGAAGTCCTGCCGCCGATCCTTGCCGCCCTTCAGGAGGCATACCCCGCGCTCGAACTGGAGCTGTCGCTATCCGACAATCTGGAGGATCTGTTAAACCGGGAAGTCGATATCGCGGTGCGCATGGCGTCGCCGCAACAGGACGCGCTTGTCGTCCGGCGCATCGGCGCGCTTCCGCTCGGGCTCTATGCTCATCGCCGCTATCTGGAGATAAACGGGGTTCCGTCGTCACTTGCAGAGCTCAGCGATCACCGACTGATCGGCGTTGACCGCCAGACCGCTTTCGTGCGGGCCGCGGCATCGCGCATGAAGGCGCTGGCGCCGGACTTTCCAAGCCTGCAGGAGATCCGCTGGAGCTACCGGTCGGATAGCAATTTGGCGCAGCTCGCCGCCATCCGCGCCGGCTCCGGGATCGGCATCTGCCAGCTGGGGATTGCCAGACGGGACCCCGACCTCCGGCGCATCCTGCCGGACGCCTTCGAGTTTCCGCTCGAAACCTGGGTCGCCATGCACGAGGACCTTCGATCGTCCCCGCGCTGGCGCGTCACCTTCGATGCTCTGGTGACGGGTATGCTGGATTACGCCCGGGCCTGAGGCGTGGGCTGCGCAGACGACGTGTCGTCTTCATCCACCACTTCAGCTTCCGGCCGATCGCCGCCGTCGCTGTATTCGGTATGCCACTTGCCCTTGGCATCCTGCCAGCTGATCTCCTCGGGCTCGCCGCCGACCTGCTGCTCCGCAGCGACGATCCGCGCTGCACGCAGGGCGTCGTCATGGTTGGGGAACGTTTCGGAAAACACGTCTCCGAGGCGATAGGCCCAGCCGCCATCATGCGGCACGACTTTATAAACAACCTTGGTCATAGTCCCTCCTTGTGTTTGCATGCCCGGCCCGTTTATCTCGGTAAACCGGCGGCAGTGGATGGAAACGCACCAGGGTTGCCGTAGGGTTCCAGGCTCTTCTGAAATAATGTCATCAATATCATGGCGGCGCAAATCGATGCTCTGATCGACCTTGTCGCTTGATGCATCCATCCACCGCCTTAGATCACGCCCCAGTCATCCCGGAGAGCAGCACGTGCGATTGTCGTCCTTGATCAAGCAGGAAGCCTTCCTGGTCGTCGCCCTTGCAACCACGGTTGCAGGCTATCTCTTCGAACATGCCATTCTCGAAGCCGGACGCACGGCGGCGGTTATCGCTGCGGTGGTCCTCATCGGCGTCATCGTCCTCTGCTCCACCCGCGTCGCCCATCACGCCGAAATCCTCGCGCACAAGGTCGGCGACCCCTACGGCACGATGATCCTGACCCTGTCTGCCGTGGCCGTCGAAGTGCTGATCCTGGCGATCATGATGAGCAGTGCGAGCTCGCCGACGCTCGTGCGCGACACGATCTATTCCGCCGTCATGCTCGACATCAACGGCATTATCGGGCTTGCGGCCCTGCTCGGCGGCCTGCGCCACGGCGAGCAGCCCTACAACGACGATTCCAGCCGGACCTACAGCGTGATGATCCTGACGGCGATGGGCATTTCGATGATCGTGCCGGAGTTCGTCCCCGCCGAAACCTGGCACTGGTACTCCGCCTACACCATCCTCGCCATGATCGCGCTTTACGGCGTCTTCCTGAAGATGCAGGTCGGGCCGCACAGCTATTTCTTCAGCTACAGCTATCCGCGGATAAAGCAGGCCCCTGGCCAAACGCAGGCGCAGCCCGAGGCCGAGCCGGACTCGGCAAAAGTCTCCATCGCGGTCATTCTGGCCGGCGTCCTCATCATCGGCTTCCTCGCCGAATTCATGTCGGCCTTCCTCAATACCGGGCTCGAAGGCACCAATGCGCCGCCGGCGCTGATGGCCGTGGTGGTCGCCGCCATTTCGGCGGCGCCGGAAATCCTCACCGCCATGCGTGCGGCCCTTCGCAACCGCATGCAGTCGGTCGTCAACATCGCCATGGGTGCCTCGCTGTCGACGGTCATCCTCACCGTCCCGGTCATGGAAGGCATCGCGCTTTACACCGGTCAGCCGTTCATCATGGCGATGAGCCCGGTTCAGACCGTGATGGTGACGGTGACCCTGATCGCCGCCGCCATCAACCTCAATGACGGACAGACCAATGCCATCGAGGGGATGACGCATTTCGTTCTCTTCACGACCTTCGTGGTGCTGACGGCGATCGGACTGTAGACCAGTCTTTCCAATAGCTTGTCGGCATTTCCGGACTCATCTTGCGAGCTCTTAGACCGCCTTGCTCCGCCGGCGGGATGAAGCGTCCGAACGGCGGCCGGCGGTTTGCGCGCGGCAACCGCCGGACGCTTGGAACAACGAAACTGCTCATGGGTTTCCATCGCGTAAGAATAAACAAGCGAGGAAAGAGCCATGGGTATTTTCGACAAGATCAAGGACGCCATCTTCGGCCATGCCGCAAACGCGGCACCGATGAGCCCGACGCAGGCATCGCCGTCCCCGGCAACCCCGTCGGCCGGCCAGACTTCGACCGGCGCCCCGGCATCGACCGGCGCCCCAACATCGACCGGCGCAATGCCGGGCCAGACCGCATCCCCCGCCGCCCCGGCAACGCCGGCTCCTCCGACCCCGGTCTCCACGCCGTCGTCCGCGGGCTCGACCGCCTCGTCGCCCGTCGACATCGAGCCGATCCTTGACGCCGCCGTCAAGAAGAACGGCCAGCATCTCGACTGGCGCAAGTCGATCGTCGATTTGATGAAGGCGCTCGGCCTTGATTCCGGCCTCGAGGCCCGCAAGGAGCTTGCTCGCGAACTGCATTACACCGGCGACACCAGCGATTCCGCGACCATGAACATGTGGCTGCACAAGGCGCTGATGAAGAAGCTCGCCGAAAATGGCGGCAAGGTTCCGGCCGATCTCGCCGACTGAGCGCGACCAGCTGTCCGAGCGAAGGCCCGCCATCCCGGCGGGCCTTTTGCGTTTGGCGATAAAGTATTCTTGAACGCGGCGTGTAGGGTCGGTTGCCGCACCCGCACTAGATGAAGGTCATGGGCTGCCATGCCCGCCCTCGGCCACTGTCTGGTGTGCCGACCAACGCTTGTTTCGGAGAGCCTACGATGAAGAGCCCCACCCTTCTCCTCACCGCCTCGCTTGCAGCGGCGTCATTCCTGTCCACCGGATCGGCCTTTGCCCAGATGCAGGGGCTGCCGCCGGCCACCGGTGCCGAAGGCGTTGCACCCGGCAAGGCGGCCGAAACCCAGATGCCGAACGCCCGCGACCAGAAGCCGGCCTTTGCCGGCCAGACGCGTGCGCCGCAGCCGTCCAGCATGCCGCAGATCGCAAAGCAGGTCGTGGCCGAAAACCTGCCGCATCTCTGGGCGATGGAATTCCTTCCCGACGGGCGCATGCTGGTGACCGCCAAGAAGGGCGCCATGCACATCATTGCCAAGGACGGCAAGCCGGGCGCCGCGATCGAAGGCGTGCCGGACGTTCTCTCGGGCGGCCAGGGTGGTCTCCTCGACGTCGCCCTGGCGCCGGATTATCAGCAGAGCGGCATGATCTTCTTTTCGTTCTCGGAGCAGCGCGAGGACGGCAACGGAACTTCGGTTGCCTCCGCGGAGCTGGTGCCCGGTGACGACGGTGGCGGCAAGCTAGAAGACGTCAAGGTCATCTTCCGGCAGATGCCGAGCTATGACGGCAACAAGCACTTCGGATCCCGCCTGGTCTTCGGGCCGAACCACGAACTTTATGTGACCGTCGGCGAACGCTCGGACCCGGAACCGCGCGTCCAGGCGCAGGACTTGAAGAGCGGCCTCGGCAAGACCTTCCGCATCGACCGCGACGGCAAGCCCCTGCCCGATAACCCGTTCGTTTCCAGGGATGGCGCAAGGCCGGAAATCTGGTCTTACGGCCACCGGAATCTGCAGGCTGCAGCGCTGGACGGACAGGGTCGCTTCTGGACGATCGAACATGGACCGCGTGGCGGCGACGAGCTCAACCGGCCGGAGGCCGGCAAGAACTACGGCTGGCCCGAGGTCACCTACGGGATCGACTATTCCGGCCAGCCGATCGGCAAGGGCATCACCGCCATGAAGGAAACCGAACAGCCCGTGTATTTCTGGGATCCGGTGATCGCCCCGTCCGGCATGGCATTTTATGACGCCGACGCCATCCCCGAATGGAAGGGTTCGTTCCTGGTCGGCGGGCTCGTCAGCCAGGGTATCGTCGTGCTGCACATGGACGGTGACCGGGTCGCGCACGAGGAGCGCATCCCGCTCGAAGCCCGCATCCGCGACGTCAAGGTCGGACCGGACGGCGCTGTCTATGCGGTCACCGAAAGCCGCGGCGGCTCGTCGACGATCATCCGCCTGACCAAAGCCTGATGAGATCGGGCGGGGATCCGGTTCGCGGTTCCTCGCCACATGCGGCATGGTCGACGCTCGGCCGGAATGCAAGAAGGGCCCGCCGATGGCGAGCCCTTCACGATTGCGATGAACCGCGGTTCTTACTTGCAGTTGGCGCAAAAACGCTGGATGCGGCGGCAGGCTTCTTCCAGCTGGTCTTCCGAGGTCGCGTAGGAGATGCGGAAGTTCGGGCCAAGGCCGAAGGCCGATCCGTGAACGACGGCCACGCCTTCAGTTTCCAGAAGCTCGGTGACGAAATCCTCGTCGGTCTCGATCACCTTGCCGGATGGCGCGGTCTTGCCGATCAGGCCCTTGCAGGACGGGTAGACGTAGAAGGCGCCTTCCGGGTTGGGGCACGAAATGCCCTTGGCCTGGTTGAGCATGGACACGACGAGGTCGCGGCGCGCCTCGAAGATCGCCTTGTTCTTGATGACGAAATCCTGCGGCCCGTTGAGCGCCTCAACGGCTGCCCACTGAGCGATCGACGACGCGCCGGAGGTCTGCTGGCCCTGGATCATGTCCATGGCCTTGATCAGCGACAGCGGGCCGGCGGCGTAGCCGATGCGCCAGCCGGTCATCGCATAGGCCTTCGAGACGCCGTTCATCGTCAGCGTCCGGTCGTAGAGGCTCGGTTCGACCTCGACCGGCGTCACGAACTTGAAGTCGCCGAAGGTCAGGTGCTCGTACATGTCGTCGGTCAGCACCCAGACATGCGGGTGCTTGACCAGCACGTCGGTCAGCGCCTTCAGCTCGTCGTGGCTGTAGGCGGCGCCCGACGGGTTGGACGGCGAGTTGAACAGGAACCACTTCGTCTTCGGGGTGATCGCCTGTTCGAGATCGTCGGCGGTCAGCTTGAACTTGTTCTCCTGCGTCGTCGCGACGAACACCGGCGTGCCGCCGCAAAGCGCCACCATTTCCGGATAGGAGACCCAGTAGGGCGTCGGGATGATCACCTCGTCGCCCGGGTTCATCGTCGCCATGAAGGCGTTGAACAGGATCTGCTTGCCGCCGGTGCCGACAATGGTCTGCTCCCAGCTGTAGTCGAGGCCGTTCTCGCGCTTGAACTTGGCGGCAATCGCCTTGCGCAGCTCGGGAATGCCGGAGACCGGCGTGTACTTCGTTTCGCCGCGCTGGATGGCGTCGATGGCGGCCTGCTTGACGTTGTCGGGCGTGTCGAAGTCCGGCTCGCCGGCGCCAAGCCCGATCACGTCTCGTCCCTTGGCTTTCAGTTCGCGCGCCTTTTGCGAAACGGCGATGGTGGCGGAGGGCTTTACGCGGGAGAGGGCATCGGCAAGAAAGGCCATAATCTTCGTCCTGAGGAGCTGTTGGAACGGAGCGGAGCTGGAGGACCGCCGCACGCTGTATGTCGAATGCAGCCCCCGCTTTCAAGCGGAAAGCTTGAATGGCAGTCATCAATACTGCTGATCTGACCGGCCGGCTGGTCGCCGGCGCTTGCCATCCGGCTGTCACCCCTGCCCTGTATTATGCCGGCAACGGCCCCCTGTGAACGGGGGATACGAATATGACCACCTCCGCAAGTAAGAATTCCAACTATACTGGCCTCTCGGACAGGCCGAAAAATTCGGGACAGGGTGCCCCATTTTCGCCCGCATCAGACGTCAAGCAACTGTAATTGGAAATGATTTTCACCATTGCAGCCCAGGCGCCCAGCCGGGGTGCAAAAGCATGTCCAAACGTCAAAAAACTTTTTCTTGCCAATTTTCGATAAACACAGCACTCTGTGCATGTTCGGGCAATTTACGAGCATGGGAAGACCTATAATGATGCGCTCCGAAGGCGCCAACACTTCGGGCGGTAGATCTGGGGGCGGATCTTGAAAACCAATCCTGCCAGTCTCCGCGGTAAACAGGGACCCTTTCTTAAAGCTGCCTGCCACCGCCCTATGGGCAACATCGTGATGCTGTCCGCCGCTGAACACGGACAGAAAGAAAAGGACCTGCTGCATGGCCGAGACTGGCACTGTAAAATTCTTTAACACCGACAAGGGCTTCGGCTTCATTAAGCCAGATAATGGCGGCGCCGATATCTTCGTCCACATCTCTGCCGTACAGGCATCTGGCCTGTCCGGACTGACAGAAAATCAGAAGGTAAGCTTCGACACGGAACCCGATCGTCGTGGGAAAGGCCCCAAGGCTGTAAACCTGCAGATCGCTGGATAAGCCTCCAGGGCGTGTTCATCGAGTTGAGGCCCGGCAGGAATGCCGGGTTTTTTTATGTCGGTCCGGTCAGATGCCGACCAGGAAGGGATTGCTGCGGCGCTCGTCGCCGATCCGGCTCCCGGGACCATGTCCGCAGATGAAGCCGACGTCGTCGCCGAGCGGCAGGACCTTGTCGCGGATCGAGGCAAGCAGCGTCGCGTGGTCGCCGCCGGGCAGATCGGTGCGGCCGATCGATCCGGCAAACAGCACGTCGCCCAGATGCGCGAAACCCTGCTGACGGTTGTAGAGGATCACGTGACCGGGGGAATGGCCGGGGCAGTGGAAGACCTCGAAGACATGCTCTCCGAAACCGACCGTGTCTCCATCGTTGAGCCAGCGATCCGGCACGACATTGCGCACCGGCATGTTGACGCCGAAACGCTTTGCCTGGACTTCGAGCTGGTCGAGAAGAAAGCGGTCGGCCTCGTTTGGCCCGACCACGGGGATGCCAAGCGCTTCCCGGAGCTCGTCGGCGCCGCCGGCGTGGTCGATATGGCCGTGCGTCAGCCAGATCTCTGACAGGGTCAGTCCGTTGTCCTTGAGGATATCGAGGATGGCCGGCACATCGCCGCCCGGGTCGACGATCACGCCGCTCTTCGTCTCTTCATCGAACAGAACCGTGCAGTTCTGTTGAAACGGGGTAACTGGGATGATGCCGGATTGGATCTTGCCCATTCGGTCCTCGGCTTAAATCTCGGATAAGCCGGGTATAGCGACAAGGCTCAGCCTTGCCAGCAAAAACTTACTCGACCGAGGCGATCGACTGGTAGCTGGTTTCAGCGGCGACCGGCGGAGCCAGCGAAACGGTGGCAAGCAGGAAAACCGAGACGGCGACCTTGAGCGCGATGACGGTGACGAAGACGGGACGCAGCGGATGTGCGGGTGCCTGGGCTGCGTCAAGCTCGATGGCTGGGATGGCTTGGTATGTATGCGCGATCATCGTGGTATCTCCGTCTCTCTGGCCACGATAATGGGCGGATTGGTCAAAGGTTCCGCCCGTCTTCTACCAGAGCGCGCAGTTGGACCTTTGGCGGATTCACGCTTTGATACAGGTTGCAGCACGGCGTTATCCCCACTCACCGCTTTCCACAAATGCTGTTGATTGTTCAACCGGTTCGCGCTTTATCAGCATCTTCGCGCTAAGCTTGGAACAGGGTGTTCCGGGCCTGCAATGAGAGGACGCTGTATTGTCGCCTGCATCGACGGGGAAAGCGATGAAGAAAGTCCATCCGCTCATGCCGGCGGTTGACGAAGCACAGATCGATTTCGAAACGATCGAACTGCTGTTCTTCGCGTACCGGGATTTCGTGTCCGATCCGGATGCCATCCTCGCCGGGATCGACATGGGCCGGGCCCATCACCGCGTTGTCTACTTCGTCTGCCGCCAGCCCGGCATGATGGTGACCGACCTCCTGGAGACGCTGCAGATCACCAAGCAGAGCCTTGCCCGCGTGCTGAAGCAGCTGATCGACATGGGCTACATCCGCCAGATGGCGGGCGCCAAGGATCGCCGGCAGCGGCGGCTCTACCCTACCCTGGCCGGCCGCGAGCTGGCGCTTGCCCTGTCCGAGCCGCAATCGCGCCGTATCGCTCGCGCGATGGAGGGTTTCACGCCCGAGATGCGCCAGACGATCAAGCAGTTCCTCCTGCAGATGCGGGGCCGCGACAAGGCCATCGTGAATGCCGGACGTGAGTTGGACGACAGCGGGGACCTATGACATGACGACTTCCGAGCCTCCGACCGACGACGCACCCCACCTTCTGGTGGTCGACGACGACACGCGCATCCGCGATCTCCTGAACCGCTACCTGATGGAACAGGGTTTTCGCATCACGGTTGCCGGCGATGCCGCCGAGGCGCGCCGCAAGCTGGAAGGCATCCAGTTCGACCTGATCATCCTCGACGTGATGATGCCGGGCGAATCCGGGATCTCGCTTACTCAGTCGCTCTACCAGAACAAGACGACGCCGGTGATCCTGCTGACGGCCCGGGCCGAGGCGGAATCCCGCATCGCCGGCCTCGAGGCCGGCGCCGACGACTACCTTTCCAAGCCGTTCGACCCGCGCGAACTGGTGCTGCGCATCAACAACATCCTGCGCCGCAGCACCTCGCCGGACACGCCGAAGATCGAGCAGATCATGTTCGGACCCTTCACCTTCTCGATCCCGCGCAAGGAATTGCGCAAGGCCGCCGAAACCATCCGCCTCACCGACCGCGAACAGGAGATCATGCTGCTGTTCGCCCTGCGGGCCGGCGACACGATCCCGCGCCACGAACTGATCGGCGACGATGCGGAAGTGGGCGAGCGAACGATCGACGTGCAGATCAACCGGCTTCGGCGTAAGATAGAGGAAGATCCCGCCAATCCGGTCTATCTTCAGACCGTGCGGGGCATAGGATACCGCCTGAGCATCGACTGATCGGGCGCGTCGGGAGCAGGCGGCAGGATGGCAATCTTCGACACGTTGAAGCGCGAAACGGGCCGCCTCACCCCGCCTGGCTGGCGCGCGCTTACCCGCTGGCTGCGCCGCCGACTGCCGACCGGCCTCTACACCCGGTCGCTGCTGATCGTCATCCTGCCCATGCTGCTGCTGCAGACCGTGGTGGCCGCCCTCTTCATGGAGCGGCACTGGCGCATGGTGACCGAGCGCCTCTCCGAAGGCACGATCCGCGACATTGCCGGCATCATCGAGGTGATCCAGACCTATCCCCAGGACAGCAATTACGACAAGATTACGAAGATCGCAGACGACGCGCTGAACCTGACCCTCGCCGTCGAGGAAAACGGGCAATTGCCGCCCCCTCGCCCGCGGCCCTTCTTTTCGATCCTCGACAACATCCTGGCCGACCAGATCACCGACCAGATCAAGCTGCCCTTCTGGATCGACACGGTGGGCGACAGCAACCTCGTGGAGATCCGCATCAAGATCGACACACGGGTGCTGCGCGTCTTTGCCCGCCGCGGCTCCACCTACGCCTCCAACACCCACATCTTCCTGATCTGGATGGTCGGCACCGCCTTCGTGCTGGTCCTTATCTCGATCCTCTTCCTGCGCGGCCAGATCCGGCCGATCCTGGCGCTCACCCGTGCCGCCGAAAGCTTCGGCAAGGGACAGAAGCTGGAAGGCTACTCGCCGCGCGGCGCCGACGAGGTCCGCCGCGCCGGTCTCGCCTTCATCCAGATGCGCGAGCGCATCGAGCGCCAGATGGAACAGCGCACCGCCATGCTCGCCGGTATCAGCCACGACCTGCGCACCATCCTGACGCGCTTCAAGCTGCAGCTGGCGCTCGCCGGCGACAAGCCCGAGCTTTCCGGCATGAGCCAGGACGTGGACGACATGCAGTCCATGCTCGAGGGTTATCTCGCCTTTGCCAAGGGCGAGGCAGAGGAGGATGTCGGCGAGCTCAGGCTGAGCGAACTCCTCGAACGGTTCCGCTGCGAATTCGCGCTGCGCAACAAGACTTTCACCTATACGCTCGACGGCGACGACGGCATTGCGGTGCGCCCCAATGCCTTCATGCGGCTGGTCGGCAACCTCGTCTCCAACAGCGAACGCTACGCCAACAGCCTGCACGTGGAAGCCCGCCATAACGCCAGGTGGCTGACGCTGACGCTCGACGACGACGGGCCGGGCATTCCAGCGCAATCGCGCGAGGACGTCTTCAAGCCCTTCCACAGGCTGGACGAGGCGCGCAACCTGGATGCCTCCGGCACCGGCCTCGGCCTCGCCATCGCCCGCGACATCGCCCGCTCACACGGCGGCAACGTCACCCTGGACGACAGCCCGCAGGGCGGCCTCCGGGCCGTCGTCCGCATCCCCGCATAAACGCCCGCATACCCGTGGTCGCAGGCGCGTCGGCGCCCGCCCATTGCCTGGAGATTCTTGATGCCGATCGACCCCGCCGGACTGACCTGGCTCAACCCGCCCCCGCAAAGCGGCATGCAGGATGGCAGGCTCGTCTGTCGCTCCGGCCCCGAAACCGACTTCTGGCAGGGCACCTATTACGGCTTCCACCGCGACAGCGGCCATTTCCTGCACCAGCGGAGAGACGGAGATTTCACGGCCGAGGTCACCTTCATCGGCCGCTACGAGGCGCTCTACGACCAGGCGGGCCTGATGATCCGCCATGACGAGCACCGCTGGATGAAATGCGGCATCGAATTCACCGACGGCGCCCGCCACTTCAGCACCGTCGTCACCAACGGCCATTCCGACTGGTCGGCCTTCCGTCTGGCGGACGATTTCGAGGCGATGTCGGTGCGGGTCACGCGCATGGGAGATGCGGTGTTCGTGCAGTATCGCACGGATACGCAGCCCGACTGGAGAATGGCGCGGCTTGCCTGGTTTCCGCCCGAGATCGACACGCTGTCGGTCGGCCCGACCTTCTGCTCGCCGCAGCGCGCCGGCTTCGAGGTCGCCTTCTCGGAATTCTCTTTAGGCGACGTCGTCAGCCGCGAGATCCACGGCTAGCGCGGCAAACGGCGCCAGGCTGGCCGCGATCCTACATCAGCTTGCGGCCGTTCGGCACCGGTCGCTCGACGGCGGCGAGCACGATGGCGCCGGCCTCGTCCTCGAAGCCCAGCGTCAGCACCTCGGAGCGAAACGGACCGATCTGCCGTGGCGGAAAATTCACCACCCCCAGCACCTGCCGCCCGACCAGCGCCTCGGGCGCATAGTGGACGGTGATCTGCGCCGACGACTTCTTGACGCCGATCTCCGGACCGAAGTCGATCTTCAGCTTGAAGGCGGGCTTGCGTGCTTCGGGAAAGGGTAGCGCCTCGACGATCGTGCCGACGCGGATGTCGACCTTTTCGAAATCCGCAAAGCCGATCGTGTCGACCGGTGAATTCGTCTCGTCCGCCACGCGCCTCAGCTCCCCAGTTCTTCAGCCCGCTGCCGGGCCGCAGCGATCGCCTTGTCGAACAACGGCTGCATGCCATCCTCGGCCATCAGCACCGACAGCGCCGCGGCGGTCGTGCCGCCGGGCGACGTCACGTTCTGCCGCAGCTTCGAAGCCTCGTCCGGGGACTGGTGCAAAAGCTCGCCAGCCCCGGACACGGTTTCCCGCGCGAGACGCATGGCAAGGTCCGCCGGAAGCCCGGCCTTGCGGCCAGCTTCTGCCATGCACTCGACGAGATAGAAAACATAGGCGGGGCCGCTGCCCGAAACTGCGGTCACCGCGTCGATGTCGGCCTCGGACGCGACCCACTCGACCGGGCCGCTGACCTTCAGGAGAGAATGCACCGCCTCCCGCTGGCCGGCATCGACCCGCGGATTGGCATAGGCCCCGGTCACTCCGCGGCCGATCATGGCCGGCGTGTTGGGCATGGCGCGCACCATGGCGGCTTCGCCCAGATGACCCTTCAGAGCGGCGAGCGTCTTGCCGGCCGCCACCGAAACCACCACCGTCCTGTCGCCGACGGCGGCACGAAACGGCGGCAGGACCGTGTCCATCAGCTGCGGCTTGACCGCGACGAACAGGATGTCGGCGACGATGCCGTCGGGCAGCGCGGTCGCATGCCGGGCACCGGCATCGGCGATCAGGCTGGAAATAGTATCGGACGGCCTCGGGTCGACGACCGTGACGGAAGCACCCGGAATGCCGCTCTTCAGCCAGCCGGACAGCATGGCGCCGCCCATGTTGCCGGCACCGATCAGCACGATGGAACCGAGCTGCGCGCCCGTCATCAGCACTCACCCACCGTCTCGAACAGCACGGCTTCCATTGCCGCCTTCGCATCGATGCCGGACCAGACGACGAACTGGAAGGCCTGGAAATAGGTCTCGCAGGCGTCTAGCGCGCTCGACAGAAGCACTTCCACCTGCTGGTTGGTCGGCTCCGCCCCGCCGGCGAGCAGCAGCGACTGCCGGAAGATGACCACGTCCTCCTGGCGCCAGAGGTCGAAATGGCCCATCAGCGTCTGCCCGTTCACATGCGAGAGCAGGCGGATCACCTCGTTGACGCGAATGTCGGGGATCTTCAGGTCGAAGGCGCAGGCCAGATGCAGCGCCTCGCATTCCTCCATCCAGGAGAAGGACACATGATAGTCGGCCCAGCGGCCTTCCACGGTCATGGCGATCTCGTCTTCGCCCGACCGCTCGAACGTCCAGTCGTTCGAGGCTGCCACGAACTCGATCATGTCGACCGGGTTCGACTGGCGTTCAAATTCCATCTGAATGAGGCTCATGCGGCACCTTCTTGACCGGAATGAATGCGAAATCGTGCGATCAACGCCAGAAACGCGAACAAATACCGGAAACAACACTGCGGATGATCGCTCGACGCTGCCAGAGTAGCACTGCCACCCTGTCTGGAGCTTACCAGCCCGTTTCGAATCATCCTTTAAAATCAGTGTACCTAGACGGAGTCAGGCTGCCAGCCCCCGAACCCCAAATTTGCCGGGATAGCCATCGATCTTGTTTACGGCGGAGATCAGGAGGGAGTCATAACTGACTCTGGACGCTGGCTTTTTTGGAGATGTCCACAGGCCGTAACTTTTTGACGAAAGCTCAGGCGATCACACGCATGCGATTGCGCCTGTCCGCGGGGTTTTCGCGGCAGGTGTCAGGAAATGGAGCAGGCGGACAAGGGCAGTGGGTATGGTGATCAGGCGATCCGCCTGCTCCGACCGGCTCTGGAGATGGGAAGCGAGGATTTCCGAGCCCTCCTTCCGCTCACCCGAGCCGACCATCACCGGACCCTCCCGAACTTGGAGGCAACCGGTTCGCGACCCGGTCTCCCATCCAGTGACGCGGACATTGTATTGCAGCCCCGGCGGGTGGGGATGAAGCAGGGACGGAAATTCGGCAAGCGGCTCTAAAGCCTGGCCAGCGTCCCGGCAGTCGTCGGTATCGGTCCTCCCAGGGCCACCGCCCGGGAGGAGCGATCGGAGGTTTTACGGCTGCGACTGGGTGGACGACAGCTTTGCTTCCAGCACCTCGATGCGGGCCTTCAGGGCCTCGTTCTCGTCGCGGGCCCGGGCAGCCATTTCGCGCACCGCTTCGAATTCCTCGCGCTTCACCACGTCCATGTTGTTGAGAAACCGCTCGGCCTGCGCGTGGAAGGCCGTTTCCACTTCCTTGCGCACGCCCTGTGCGGCGCCGGCGGCATCCGTCATCAGCCGCGCGAAATCGTCGAATATGCGGTTCGTGCCCGTTGCCATGATCGTGTCTCCCGTATAGCCGGCAATCGCCGGCCCCGTGTTGTTCGAAGTGAGTGCTGAAATGGAAGTAGGGTCTGCGCCGCCGCCTTGCAAGCGTCATCCACTGTTCCCTCGCTCCCGCGCAGAGATTCGCCTTGACCCCAGATGACCGCAAGGCCATCTTCCGGCGAGATGAGGTCAAGTTGAGAAACCTGTAATTTGTTAGAAGCGCTTCACCTTTTCGCCCTTATTCCGTTCCCGGACATCGATCCGGTCGCGATTTCCATTGGCCCATTTGCGGTACACTGGTACGGCTTGGCCTATGTGGCGGGCATCATGCTGGGCTGGCTCTACGCGCGCCGCCTCGTCAGCATGCCGACGCTCTGGAAGTCCGACCGCTCGCCGATCACCCATGCCCATCTCGACGACTTCCTCGTCTGGGTCGCGGCCGGCGTCGTCATCGGTGGCCGCACCGGCTACATCCTCTTCTACGACCTGGCCGCGGTGATCGACAACCCGATCCGGGCAATCGAGATCTGGAACGGCGGCATGTCCTTCCATGGCGGCTTCCTCGGTGCCACGCTGGCGATCATCCTGTTTGCACGCCGCAACGGAATTCCCGTCTGGAGCATGCTCGACATCATCGCCGCCGTCGTTCCGCTGGGCCTGCTGTTCGGCCGCATCGCCAATTTCGTCAACGGCGAGCTCTGGGGCCGCCTCAGCAGCATGCCCTGGGCGATCGTGTTTCCGACCGGTGGCCCGTTTGCGCGGCATCCGAGCCAGCTTTATGAGGCGGCTCTCGAAGGCATCGTGCTGCTGCTGGTGCTGGCCCTGCTGATCTTCCGCTTCCGCGCCCTGAAGACGCCGGGTCTGGTGGCCGGCACCTTCGTGACCGGCTATGCCCTGTCGCGCATCTTCGTCGAGTTTTTCCGCGAGCCGGACAAGCAGCTGGGCTACCTGCTCGGCACCGACTGGCTGACCATGGGCATGGTTCTCTCGACGCCTATGATCGCGCTTGGCGTCGCCTCCATCCTGCGCGCCCGGGCAGCGGCCCGCCGGCCCTCCGGCATCGATCCGGGGGTGACCGCGTGAGCACTCCCCTCGCCGACAAGATCAAGTCTTTGATCCGCATGAACGGCCCGATCAGCGTGACCGACTATTTCGCCCTGTGCCTGGCCGATCCGGAACACGGCTACTACCGCACCCGCGAACCGTTCGGCCGCCACGGCGATTTCATCACCGCCCCCGAGATCAGCCAGCTGTTCGGCGAGATGGTCGGCATCTTCATGGTCCATGCCTGGCAGCGCCATGGCCAGCCGACCGGCGTGCGCCTGGTCGAGATTGGCCCCGGCCGCGGCACCATGATGGCCGACATGCTGCGCGTCATCAAGCGCATCTCGCCGTCGCTCTTCGACGATCTCGACGTGCATCTCGTCGAGACCAGCGAGCGGCTGCGCGGCGTCCAGCGTGTCACCCTCGAGGCCTATTCCACCAAGGTCGCCTGGCACGACAGCTTCGAGGACGTGCCGGACGGCTTCATCCTGATCGCCGCCAACGAGCTGTTCGACGCGATCCCGATCCGGCAGTTCGTGAAGACCCCGACCGGTTTTCGCGAGCGGGTCGTTGCCCTCGACGCGCAGGACGAGCTTGCCTTTGCGGCCGGCATCGCCACGCTTGATCCGGATCTCCTGCCCGCCCCCGTCGCCTCCATTCCCGACGGCATGATCTTCGAGCTCTCGCCGGCCCGTCAGGCCGTGATGCAGACGCTCTGCGAGCGTCTCAAGCATGGCGGCGGAACGGCTCTGATCATCGACTACGGCCATATGGTCACCGGCTTCGGCGATACGCTGCAGGCGGTGCGGCAGCATGATTTCGATCCGCCGCTTGCCCATCCCGGCGAGGCGGACCTGACCAGCCACGTGGATTTCGAGGATCTCGCCAAGGTGGCGCTTGCCGTCGGCGTCCAGGTCAATGGCGGTCTGCGCCAGGGCGAATTCCTGTTCGGCCTTGGCCTGACGGAACGGGCGTCGTCGCTCGCACGCGACAAGGAACCGGTTGACCAGCGCCTGATCGCCGCGGCTGTCGACCGGCTAGCCGGGGAAGGCGCCGGCAAGATGGGCGAGCTCTTCAAGGTCATCGCCGTCTCGAGCCCGGCCCTCGACCTGATGCCGTTCCGCCGGGTCGAATAGATCGGCGTCCCCGCGGCAACGAGCCGGATGGATCTTAGGAGGCCCGGCTGATTGACATCCGGCCTTCGATTGCGCAACTCTTGCGCCCGTTCGAAGCAGCTGGACTGAGGTCCGTCGCCTGCACAAAGCCCCAGCCCTCAACCGGATAGGAGCCGCCGATGCAGGATCTTCCCTTGCCGACGCCAATCGAAAGCCCGCTTCTCAGCCAGGCTGCCGGATCGCGAATCCGCCATGGCTTCTTCACCCGCGAAGGCGGCGTTTCCGAAGGCATCTATGCCGGCCTCAATGTGGGCGTCGGCTCCAGCGACGACCGCGACCGGGTGATGGAAAACCGCGCACGGGTCGCGGCCTGGTTCGGTCTTGGGGCTGACAGGCTCGCCACCGTCCACCAGGTCCATTCGCCGGATGTCGTCGTGGTCGACGAAACCTATGCGGGGGACCGCCCAAAGGTCGATGCCATGGTCACCTCGGTCCCCGGTGTCGCCCTGGGAGTCCTGTCGGCCGATTGCGGTCCGATCCTGTTTGCCGATGGCCGGAACGGCGTCATCGGCGCGGCGCACGCCGGCTGGAAGGGAGCGCTCGGCGGCGTTCTTGAAAACACCATCGACGCCATGGTCGCGCTCGGTGCCGCCCGCGAAACCATCACCGCCGTACTCGGCCCGTCGATCGGTCCGGCAAGCTACGAGGTGGGTCCGGAATTCGTGGAGCGGTTCCTCGGCTTCGACCCGTCCTATGCGCAATTCTTCACGCCGTCGGAGAAGCCGGGCCACGCCATGTTCGATCTGCCGGCGCTGACCATCAGCCGGCTTCGGCAGGCCGGCGTGACGGCCGATACCCTCGGTCTCGACACCTATCCGGATGCCGGCCGCTTCTATTCCTATCGTCGCACGACGCACGCTCAAGAGCCGGATTACGGCCGCCAGATCTCAGCCATATCGATCAGGGAGGAATGACATGGCGCTGCACTTCGAACGAGGCGAATACGCCGAACGGCTCGCCCGCCTGACGGCACGGATGCAGGCCGAAAAGCTGGACGCACTGCTGCTGTTTGCGCAGGAGAGCATGTTCTGGCTGACCGGCTATGACAGCTTCGGCTACTGCTTTTTCCAGACGCTGGTGGTCAAGGCCGACGGCACGATGACGCTGCTGACCCGCTCGGCGGACCTGCGTCAGGCGCGCCAGACCTCCATTGTCGAAAACATCGTGGTCTGGGTCGACCGGGTGAATGCCGATCCGACGCTCGATCTCAAGAACATGCTGAGCGACATGGACCTGCTCGGCGCCCGGATCGGCGTCGAATACGACACCCACGGCATGACCGGGCGGGTTGGCCGGCTTATCGACAACCAGCTCACCACCTTCGGCCAGATCACCGATGCCTCCTACCTTGTCAGCACGCTGCGGCTGGTCAAGAGCCCGGCCGAACTCGTCCATGTCCGGCGCGCGGCAAGCCTCGCCGACGACGGCCTCGACGCCGCCCTGCCCCTCATTGCAGCCGGCGGCAGCGAAGCGGCGATCCTGGCCGCCATGCAGGGCGCGGTGTTGGCCGGCGGCGGCGATTATCCCGCCAACGAATTCGTCGTCGGCTCGGGCGAGGATGCGCTGCTCTGCCGCTACAAGTCGGGCCGCCGCACGCTCGAGGCCTCGGACCAGCTGACGCTCGAATGGGCCGGCGTCAGCGCCCACTACCACGCCGCCCAGATGCGCACGGTGGTGATCGGCGAACCGTCGATGCGCCACCGGGAACTCTACAAGGCCTGCCTGGATACAATCGAGGCGATCGAGGAAGTGCTGCGGCCCGGCCACAGCTTCGGCGATGTCTTCGACACCCATGCCCAGATCCTCGACGAGCGCGGCCTCTCCCGTCACCGCCTCAACGCCTGCGGCTATTCGCTCGGGGCGCGCTTCTCGCCCACCTGGATCGAGCACCAGATGTTCCAGTTCGGCAATTCGCAGGAAATCCTGCCCGACATGACGCTGTTCGTGCACATGATCATCATGGACTCCGACAGCGGCACGGCCATGAGCCTCGGCCAGACCTATCTGACGACGCAGGACGATCCCCAGCCGTTGTCGCGACACGGGCTGGACTTGATGATCCGCTAGCATTGGCGCATCTGCCGATTGACAGGGCTTTGGCGGGAACCCTAGACTTCACAACCGGCAATTGGCCGGTGGGAGTGCAGTCATGCGGCTTATCGCGCGATCGGGTTGCGTCGCCCTTCTGGGCTTTGCGCTTTCCGCCTGCAACACCAGCGACACGCTGACGCCGCAGGCGGAGATCGGCTCGGCGCGCAAGCCTTCGAGCCCCGTCAGCCAGGCGGACACCGAGCGCATGGCGGCGGCACCGCCGGCAGCCACCCGGTCTGGCCCGGCCGCCCGGCCGCAGAACACGCTGGAGGCCCAGGCCGAGGCGATGCGCGACGGAAGCGCCTCCCCGGCGGCCTCGGGCCCGCCACCCCAGGGATCGACGCTGCAAAGTTCCGCCCCGCCGGCGACCGGCGAGTTGCAGGGACAGCAGAATGGCGCGATCCGCTTTTTGCCGATCATCGGCGCCCCGGTCCAGGCGGTGACGCCGCTGTCGCGCCAGCTCGGCGCCCAGGCGCGCGCCAATGGCCTGACCATCCGTCCCTCGGGCGATACCGGCACAGAGCAGATCCTCAAGGGCTATTTTTCGGCCTTTGCCGACGAGGGCAAGGTCACCGTCATCTATGTCTGGGACGTGCTCGACGGCACCGGCAACCGCCTGCACCGCATGCAGGGCCAGGCGGTCGTGCCCGCCAAGGGATCCGATCCATGGGCCGCCGTCCCCGCCTCAACGATGGAGGAAATCGCCGTCAAGACCATTCAGGACTACCTCTCCTGGCGCCAATCGCGTGCCGGCTAGAACACGAACTCCCCATAAAAGTAAGCCGCAGTGACGAAACGCTATTGCATTCGAGGGTGTCCCCGGTAAAAGGCGCCCATCCAGCTCAATACAGGCGGACCGCAATGAAGGTTTTCGCAGGCAACTCGAACAGGCATCTTGCCGACGCGATCTGCAGCTATCTAAATGTCCCAGTCGGCAAGGCGAGTGTCAGGCGTTTCGCAGATCAGGAAATCTTCGTTGAAATCCAGGAAAATGTGCGCGGGGAAGACGTTTTCGTCATCCAGTCCACATCGTTTCCGACCAACGACCACCTGATGGAACTGCTGATCATGATCGATGCGTTCCGGCGGTCTTCCGCCAAGCGCATCACGGCCGTGCTTCCCTATTTCGGCTATGCCCGCCAGGACCGCAAGGCCGGTCCGCGGACGCCGATTTCCGCCAAGCTGGTCGCCAACCTGATCACCGAAGCCGGTGCCGATCGCGTCCTGACGCTTGATCTGCATGCCGGCCAGATCCAGGGCTTCTTCGACATCCCGACCGACAACCTCTACGCCGTGCCGATCCTCGCCCGCGACGTCAAGGAGCATTACGACCTGAAGAACGTCATGGTCGTTTCGCCCGACGTCGGCGGCGTGGTGCGCGCCCGCTCGCTTGCCAAGCGCCTCGACTGTCAGCTTGCCATCGTCGACAAACGCCGCGAACGCGCCGGCGAGTCCGAAGTCATGAACGTCATCGGCGACGTGACCGGCAAGGACTGCCTGCTGATCGACGATATCGTCGATTCCGGCGGCACGCTCTGCAATGCGGCCGAGGCGCTGCTGAAGAACGGCGCGACCAGCGTCACCGCTTACATCACCCACGGCGTCCTGTCGGGTGGCG
Source organism: Hyphomicrobiales bacterium (assembly GCA_900469345.1). Classification (GTDB taxonomy): domain Bacteria; phylum Pseudomonadota; class Alphaproteobacteria; order Rhizobiales; family Rhizobiaceae; genus Neorhizobium. The sequence continues at coordinate 415,433 of UBWZ01000002.1, forward strand.
CGGTCACCCGCATCGCCGCTTCCAAGCTCAAGGAACTGGTGATCACCGACAGCATCCAGCCGACCACGGCCGTGCAGTCCGCCCACAACATCCGCGTCATCACCACGGCCAATCTGCTGGGTGAAGCGATCAACCGGACGGCAATGGAAGCGTCGGTTTCCAGCCTGTTCGACTGACGGACCGATCGTGGCAGCCAGAGACCGCTATTCCCGCAAGCTGGAATGCCCGCAATGCGGCAACACCGGATTTGCCGAGGTCTCGGAGGCCGACGACAAGCGGCAGGGTCACCGCGACTTCCGGATCGACGAGCTGCCGCGAAACTTCCAGACCGAATTCGCCTCGACCGACCCGGGCAAGTACATGTTGCGCTGCGCCGAATGCGGTCACAAGTTCCGCTTCGAGCAAAAGACGGCCTATGCGCCCGGCGGCGAGCCGCGTCGACGCTAGGCGGCCTCAGGCCGCCCTGGTGACCGGCTGCTGTTCCATCGGCATCGGTCGTCCGAGAAGATAGCCCTGGACCTCGTGGCACCCCTCGTGCCGCAGCATGTCGAGCTGTTGCGCCGTCTCCACCCCTTCGGCCAGAACCGGGATGCGAAGCCCCTGCCCGAGTGCCAGTACGGCCCGCACCATCGCCTTGGCCTCGTCGCTGTGCTCGACGCCGGTGAGGAAACTGCGGTCGAGCTTGATCTTGTCGAAGGGAAACGATCGCAGCGTCTCCATCGATGAATAGCCCGTTCCGAAATCGTCCATGGCGATCGACACGCCGAGCGCCTTGATGGCCGTGAGGGCGGCGAGCGCCCGGACCTTGTCCTGGATGATCGAGCTTTCGGTAATCTCCAGCTCCAGCCGGCTTGCCGGAAGTCCCGTCTCGCGCAACACGGTTTCGACCAGCGCCGGCATGTCCGCATGGGCGATCTGTACCGGCGAAAGGTTGACCGCCACCTTGAAGTCGTCGGACCAGCTTGCGGCCTCCCGGCAGGCTTCCCGCAGAACCCACTCGCCGATCGGCAGGATGGCACCGCATTCCTCGGCGATCGGAACGAAGTCCATCGGCGGAACCTGGCCGCGTTCCGGATGCTGCCAGCGGAGCAGCACCTCGTAGCCGGTGATCTGGCCGGTCGCGACGGATTTCTGAACCTGATAATGCAGGTGGAACTGGTCTTCTTCGACTGCCGACCACAGCTCCTTGGCAATCTTGGCGCGGTCGCGCGCCGCCTCGTCCATGGCGACGTCGTAGAAGCAGACATTGCGCGACAGCGAGCCCTTGGCCCGGTACATCGCAAGATCCGCATTGGCGATCAACGCTTCGGGCGAGTGGCCGTCATTCGGGTAAAGCGCGACGCCCATGCTGGCCCCGGGGCTGAGACGGTGACCCTCGACCTGCAGCGGCGCGCTGAACGCCTCGGAAATCCGGTCCAGCACAAGCTGCAGCTCGAGCATCCCGGTGCAACGCGCCACCGCCACGAATTCGTCGCCACCGAAGCGGGCGACCATCTCGCCGTTCTGCAATGTTTCCTGCAGACGCGCGGAGACCGCCTTCAGAACCTCGTCGCCGACCGCATGGCCGAGCTGGTCGTTGATCTGCTTGAACCTATTGAGATCGATGCCGATGACGGCGACGGTCTCGCCGTCGGCCTCGGCGCGGGCAAGTTCGGCACCGAGGTGCGCCATGAGGGCGAGACGGTTCGGCAGCTGTGTCAGGCCGTCATGCTGCGCCATGAAGGCGATCCGCTCTTCCGTGCGCACCTGTTCGGTAATGTCCTCGAAGGTCGCCACCCAGCCGCCGCTCGGCACCATGCTGAAGGCGGCGCGGATGGTGCGGTCCGATGCGCTCTGATGCATCAGGATTTTCTGTCCGGAGCGGATCGCTTCCATGGTGCGCTGGTAATGCTGCTCGGCGCGGCTGCGCGCCTCCTCGGGATCGGCAATGACGATCTGGTAGCCCAGGCGGACAATGTCGCTGTAGCGGATGCCGGGCTGGATGGCGCTGTCGACGTGGTGGAAGATGTCCTTGTAGCGCTGGTTGCACAGGATCAGCCGTTCGTCGCCGTCGAACAGGCAGATCCCCTGCGTCATGTTCTGAAGCGCGAGGTCGAGATTGTCGGTGACCGCCGAGATCCGGTCGGCATCCGCCTTCTGTCTTGTAATGTCGCGCGTCACCTTGGCGTAGCCGACCAGCTGCCCCGCTTCGTCGCGCATCGGGTGGATCAGCACATGCGCCCAGAACCAGCTGCCGTCCTTGCGGTAGCGCCGCCCCTCGGCCTCGAACCGGCCCTCTTCCCGCGCGATCCGAAGCGCCTCGGCCGGCAGGTCGGCGCGCTGGTCCTCAGGGGAATAGAAGCGGCCGAAATGCGTACCGATGACCTCGGCTGCGGTGTATCCCTTGGCCCTTTCGGCACCGGCATTCCAGCTGGCCACCACGCCGTCGAGATCGAGCATGTAGATTGCATAGTCGAGGACGTTGCGCACCAGAAGCTGGAACCCGGCTTCGCTGATCTTCGAGGCCCGTGCTGCACGCTCCGTCACCACCGATGCCGCAAGCGCGGAGCCAATCAGCGTCAGCGACACGGCAACGATGGTCACCAGCATCAGCGGCTTGGAAAGCGCCCCGTGCGCCGCCTTCAGCGTCCCCGATGGCACAAGCGTGATCGCCCCCATGGCGATGAAGTGCATGCCGACGATGCCAAGCGACAGGATCAGTGCCGCGATCACCGTGTTGCGCGTGCGGCCGGGGCGCAGCATACCGAAGGCGAACGGCGACGCGACCACGGGAACTGCCACCGCGGCAATCACCAGCGGCTGCGCCCACAGGATCGCACCCTCGAATTCGATGGCGGCCATGCCGGTAAAATGCATGCAGGAGACGCCGAGCCCGAAGATGATGCCGGCCGAGATGGCGCCCTGGCGTCCGGGCAGCTCGGCCGTCAGGAAGACGGCCGCCAGGGTTGCGATGCATCCGATTGCCAGCGATGCCAGCGTCTGCGGAAGATCGAAGGACAGCTGGATGCCCGGATCATAGGCCAGCATCGCCACGAAATGCGTCGCCCAGATGCCGAAGCCGCCGGCCGCCGCCGCGACAAGGATCCAGGCGAGCCGTGCATTGCCCGTGGTCTGCCGCGACCTGCCGACGAAACTCGCTGTGCCGAGGTTTGCAAGAATGCAAAGCATGCCGGCAAGGCCGACCAGCAATAGATTGTGTTCAAAGGCAAGGCAGGTGAAGACGCGCGACATGGACAACTCCGGAACTGACCTGTCTTGAACCCCTTGTCGTAAAGAATTAGCAAAGAGGTATGCAAAGCGGGCAGGTTTGCTTCGGCAAGCCGCTCTGTTGCTTAATGAAGTGCAACTTTGTTGCTGTCCGGCGGCTGGCCTGTAGCAGATTGCCTCCCTTCGGCGCTCCCTTGCGCCGCCGACGCCCTTGTATTATAGGGAGCCCGTCCGCGTAGACACCCTTGGAGGCAACGCGGATGGAGAGCATCGGATGATGCCCTCCAGTTTATTGCAGCACGACAGCTGCAGCAAACTCTCCATATAACCTCGAAAGGATAAGCCATGAGCCACGCATCTTACGAGCTCAAGGCCGAGGCGCGCGAACGGGTTGGTAAGGGGTCCTCCCGTGAACTTCGCCGCAACGGTTTCATTCCTGCTGTCATCTATGGTGACAAGCAATCCCCCATTTCGATCGCGCTCAACACCAATGAGGTGACCAAGCGCATCCACGCCGGCGGTTTCATGACCACCGTCGCGACGATCGAAGTGAACGGCGAGAAGATCCAGGTCCTCCCCAAGGACTACCAGCTGGATCCGGTCCGCGACTTCACCATGCACATCGACTTTCTGCGCGTTTCCGCAGACAGCGAAGTCACGGTTGACGTTCCGGTTCACTTCGTCAACGAAGAAAAGTCGGGCATCAAGATCGGCGGCGTTCTGAACATCGTTCGCCATACCGTCGAAATGCTCGTACCGGCCAACGACATCCCGGAATTCATCACCGTGGATCTGGACGGCTTCAAGATCGGCGACAGCATTCACATCTCGAATGTGACGCTGCCGAAGGGCGCCAAGCCGACGATCACCGACCGCGACTTCACCGTTGCGACGATCGTTGCTCCGGCTGTCGGCGTCTCGGAAGAAGAAGAAGAGACGGCCGCTCCGACCGAGTAATCGTCGGTCCGATTGGCATTCATCAAACCCGCCTTCCTCGAAGGCGGGTTTTTTCGTTTGGGTCCCGCCGGGTTCCGCAACCTCAGGATAGTCTCTCGCCCACCTTCCCGTTTTAACGAAGCTTAAGCGTTTCGGTGAAACTATGCGCCCCTTGAGCGTAGTGGGTAGGCCGGCCTTGCCGGTCTCGGGGCCTTGGGAGCACGGATGACTCATTCCGTCGAGAGTCGTTTCATCGCCATCATGTCCGGCGCGCTTCTCATCGTCGTCGCTCCGCTGTTCACCCTGTTCCTGGCACTCTCCTCGCAGCAGGCCTCCCAGAATATCCGCAGCCATGTGGAACTGGTCCTCGACACCAATGCGCGGGCTCTCGGCAAGCCCTTGTGGGATCTCGACACCGACAGCGTCGGGCAGATCCTGGCCTCGCTGGTCTCCGACAGGAGCGTTTCGGGAGCGCATGTCGCCGACAGCACCGAAAAGCTGAGCCTCTATGCCGGCACCGGCCTCGATATCGATGCGGGCGACCTGACGCCGATGTCGCGCCAGATCGTCTACAACTCGTCGCAAGGGCCCCGCGACGTCGGGACCATCACCGCCTATGTCGAGATGCCGGGCTGGTTCTCGGCCCTGCACGAGGTGGAATTCGCTTTCGTCTCGATCTTCGTCATCGCGATCCTGACCGTCTTTGGAGCCGCCATCATCGGCAACCGGCTGATGGTGATCAAGCCGCTGATGCGCCTGACCGCCGCCGTCGAGGCGACGCGCCGGCTCGGCTCGCGCCATCATGTGGACTGGCGCTCGACCGACGAGATGGGTCGCCTCGCCAAGAGCTTCAACGAGATGCAGACGCTGCTCGAGCGCGAGGAACGCGAGATCCGCCGCGCCCACCAGCAGGCGACCGAGATCTACAACCTGACGCCGGCCATGCTGTTCTCCCTGACCACCGGCGACCATGTGTCCGCCGTCAGCGACTACTGGCTGCTGGCCACCGGATACCGCCGCGAGGACGTCGTCGGCCGCCCCTTCGACGACCTCCTGGCACCGCAGAGCCGCGACCTCTTCAAAGCTCGCAAGCAGCGCAGGTCGAGCGCGCCGGCCCACGAACTGACCGTCCGCTTCGCCTGCAAGGATGGACGGCTCATCGACGGCCTGATCGTCGAGACCGAACTTGGCGGCGCGAGCGCCCATGTGACCGGCTCTCTCAGCGTCATGACCGACGTTACCGAGCTGAAGCAGTCCGAACTGCGCAACCACCAGCAGGCGGTCACCGATCATCTGACGGGTCTTCTCAACCGGCAGGGCTTCGAAGCGACGCTGGAAAGACTGATCCGGGAAGCCGACAGCACCGGCGGCGAACTCGCGTGTCTTTTCGTCGATCTCGACCGGTTCAAGTCGATCAACGACAATCTCGGCCACGCCGCCGGCGACGCAGTCCTGCGGCAGTTCGTGGAGCGCATCCGGCCGCTTCTGGGAAGCGACGATTGTGCCGCCCGGCTCGGCGGCGACGAGTTTGCCGTGCTCCTGTCCGGCAGCGGCGCCAACGACCGCGGCCATGCCCTGTGCCGGATGATCGTCGACATGTTCACGACGCCCTTCCGCGCCCAGGGTACCAGCATACGCCTCAGCGCCAGCATCGGCCTCGCCTTCTACCCCCAACATGCCGCGAATGCCGCCGAACTGATGCAGAAGTCGGACCTTGCCATGTACGCCCGCAAGCGCGACGGCAAGAACGGTGCGCAGGTGTTCGACGAGACGATGCTCGACAAGACGCGCGAGAAGGCTGAGATCGAAAGCGACATCGACCAGGCGATCGCCAATGGCTGGTTCGAGGCGCATCTGCAGCCGATCGTTGACATCAGCACCGGCCGGCCCGCTGGCTTCGAGGCGTTGATGCGGCTGCGTCACCCGCGCAAGGGGATCATGCCGCCGGGACCGATCATCTGCGTCGCCGAGGAAAACGGCATGATCGGCCAGATCGGCAATCTCGTTCTCGAGGATGCCCTAAGCAACCTTGCCCGGATCTCGCACCTCCCCGGCATGGAGGCGACCTATGTCGCCGTGAACTTTTCGCCGCTCCAGTTCGACGAAAGCCTGCCCGCCCGTCTCGCCGTCCTGCTCGGCCGGCACGGCCTGCTGCCCTCGCGGCTGGTCGTCGAGATCACCGAGGCCGTGCTCATGCACGACAACCCGCAGATCCGCACGACCCTCAACGAGCTGCATGATTTCGGTTGTCGCATCGCACTGGACGACTTCGGCACGGGCTATTCGTCGCTGAGCTATCTCAGCCGCTTCCCGGTCGATATCGTCAAGATCGACCAGTCGTTCATCCGCTCCCTGGGAGAAGCCGACAGCGATGTCAGCCGCAAGAGCACGATGCTCGTGGAAGGCATACGGGCGATCTCTCATCAGATGAACTGCAAGGTCGTCGCCGAGGGTGTCGAAACGCAACAGCAGCATTCCCTATTGATGGAAATGGGAATAGAGTACGTTCAGGGCTATTACTTCTCCAGGCCCCGCGAAATCTCGGAACTTCTTGGATTGCTCTCTATCGATACGTCAGACAGGGCGTCCGTGGCTGGGTAAGGGCGACAACCACGAACGAGAAACGGTTCGCAGCCGTCGCCACACTCGTTTGGAGGCTGGAGATGAAGGGGACGCTGTTGCTGTCCGTCGGGATCGAGATCGGCATGGCCGGCTGCGCCAGCGCCGGGCAACCCGTGACATTCACGACCGAATCCTATCCTCCCTTCAGCTACCGCGACAGCGACGGGAGTTTCAGGGGAATAAGCGTCGAGCAGGTCCAGATCATCATCCAGGATGTGGAGCCGACCTCCACGCTCGAAATGATGCCCTGGGCCCGGGCAATCGCGCTGGCCGAGACGCAGGAACGCCACTGCGTCTTCGCCGCTGCCCGCACCCCCGACCGGGAAACCCGCTTCAAGTGGATCGTGCCGCTCTATGTCGATCACAACATCCTTGTCGGCCGCACCGGCGGCAACATCCAGGCAGCGACGCTCGACGAGGCGAGACGGCAATCGGTCGGCACGCACCGCGAGGATTACACGGAAAAGCTGCTGAAGGACCTCGGCTTCGAGAATGTCGACCTCAGTGCCGGGGTTGATATCACGCTGGGCAAGCTTCTCGGCGGGCGGATCGATCTCATGCCGATGTCGGAAAGCGTCTACCGGCAATTGAGGAAGGACGGAAAGCCCGTCGAGAAGGTCATAACACTCACCGAGCAGGTTCTCGGGATAGCCTGCAACAGGAACATGCCCGACGAGATCATCAGCGGCATGCAGTCCCGTCTGGACCGGATGATCAGCGACGGCACCCAGCGCGAGATCGAACAGCGCTACGGCATCGACAGCGCCCCCTAGGCTAGCCGACACTCCGGTTTCCGGCATGGCGCGCAAGATACGTCCCCCAGTCTCGCCGGACAGGGACGAGATCGCTCTGCCTCCTTGATGTCGGCTGGTCCACATGCGTCAATATGGACCGCCTGGCGGACTGAAATCAGTTGACTTTTTCACCGTTTCGCGTTGGTGAAGGCAATCGCTTCAGGACATGTTTTCCCATGCTCATCATAGTAGGTCTCGGCAATCCCGGCGCCAAATTTTCGGGCAACCGGCACAATATCGGCTTCATGGCGGTGGATGCGATCCAGCGGCGGCCGGGCTTTGCGCCCTGGTCGAAGAAATTCAAGGCGGAGATCTCGGAAGGCGAACTGGCGGGCGAGAAGGTGTTGCTGATGAAGCCGCAGACCTTCATGAACCTGTCCGGCGAATCCGTCGGCGAGGCCATGCGCTTCTACAAGCTCGGCCCCGAAAACATCGTCGCCATCTACGACGAGCTGGATCTGATCCCGGCCAAGGCCCGGATCAAGACCGGCGGCGGCCATGGCGGCCATAACGGCGTCAAGTCGCTCGACGCCCATTGCGGCAGGGAATACCGCCGGCTGCGCCTCGGCATCGGTCATCCGGGCGCCAAGGAACTGGTGCACAGCTATGTCCTGGGGGACTTTGCCAAGGTCGATCAGACCTGGCTTGCGCCGATGCTCGATGCTCTGGCAGACAATGCAGACATGCTCGTGAAGGGGGAGGATTCGCAGCTGATGAACAAGCTCGCGCTTGCCGTGGGGGCAAAGCCGGACGCACCCGAACCGGCGGCCAAAACTCCGGCATCCGGGCCGTCGGCGAAGCCTGCCGGAAAATCCCACATTCACCAGGCCCGCAGCGGCGCAAAACCCTCCCTTCCCGCCAGCGGACCGATGGCCGACATGCTCAAGAAGATGTTCGGCACCAAGCCAGACTGATCCCCAAGCCATTCATCCCATAGTTCAGATCGGACTCGTTCCATGACGAAAGCAACCACTTCCGACCCGACCAGCGAACTCGTCACGCTTCGCGATTTCTGGCGCTACGCCATCTCCCGCTTCAATGCCGCCGGCCTCAGCTTCGGCCACGGTACGACGACGGCGACCGACGACGCGGCCTTTTTGCTGCTCGATTCGCTCGACCTGCCGATCGACACGCTGGACCCGTTTCTCGACGCGCGGCTGACGGCGCCCGAGCGCCAGCTTCTGGCCGAACGCATCGAGGCGCGCGTCGCCACGCGCAAGCCCTCCGCCTATCTGACCGGGCGGTCCTACATCCAGGGCATCCGCTTCCGCGTCGATGAGCGCGTCATCGTGCCCCGCTCGCATATCGGCGAGATCCTGTTCTCCGAATATCTGACCGACGACGAACCGGTCTATCTGCCGGACCCGATCAGCGTCGAGAGCGTCATCGACGTCTGCACCGGTTCGGGTTGCCTGGCCATTCTTGCGGCGAAGTTCTTCCCCACGGCGGAGATCGACGCCGTCGATCTGTCGCCCGATGCCCTTGCGGTCGCCGAGCTCAACGTCGGCGATCACGAAGTGGGCGACCGGGTGATGCTCCACAAGGGCGACCTGTTCGCGCCGGTCGGCAAGAAGAAGTACGACCTGATCATCACCAACCCGCCCTATGTCGACCACGAAGAGATCGACGCCTTCCCCGAGGAATACCGGGCCGAACCGGCCATGGCCTTCGACGGCGGGCTGGACGGCCTCGATATCGTGCGGCGGCTGCTGTCGGAAGCGCCGGCTCATCTCAACCCCGAGGGCGGCATGATCTGCGAGATAGGCAACGGCCGACACATCCTCGAAGAGGAGTTCCCGGATCTCGAATTCGTCTGGCTCGAAACGGCGGAAGCGCCCGAATCCGTCTTCTGGATCTCGGCGGAAGCGCTGGGCGTGTCTGCCAAGCGCAAGCGCTGAGGCCCGCCCGCCGGCCCTTTAGCTCCGTGGCCGCCTGTCAGGCCGTCGACGCGGCCTCCGTGGCGAGACCACCGACCAGGCACCGGAACGCCTCCTGCGCTTTCGGCAAAACGGTTTGCGGATCTCCGCTGGCCGCAATCCACATCGCCGCATTGAGCGCCGCGCCGCTGATCAGGCGCGCCGCGGCCTCCGCGTCGATCGACTTCAGCACGCCGCGCGCGATCAGCGCCTCGACCGCTTGCTTGGTCACCATCAGGCAACTGCTCTGGCTCGGCCAGCCCGACGGATCTCCGAGCACCGCCGGCCCGTCGAGAAGCACGATCCGCTGCACCTCCGGGTCGAGCGCCATCTCGATATAGGCCTCGCCTTCCGCCAGCAGCGCCGGCCAGCCCTCCCCGGCCTGCGAACCGCGCTGCTTCGCACGGCTCGCCATTTCGGTGTCGATCTGCTCCACCACCGCTGCAAACAGCCCGCGTTTGTCACCGAAGTTGTGATAGAGCGCGCCACGCGTCAGCCCCGCCTCCGCGGTCAGGGCATCCATCGATGCGGCCGAAAATCCCTTCTCCGAAAACGCCCTGCGCGCCGCCGCGATCAGCTTTGCACGGTTCTCTTCCATGCTTTCCAGGCGGCTTCGGACCATCGCAAATCTCCACATACGGCTTGTATATGAAATTCACATACGCTACGNNCGTAGCGTATGTGAATTTCAACTCCTTGTCACGGCCGCGGACGCAAGACCGCGGCCCGTCTTCGGACATTCCAGCATGAGGATCACCATGACCACTCCCCAACCCGTCTTTCCCGCAGACCGCCATGCCCTCTATGAAAAGCACGGCTACTCGGCCGCAATCCGCACCGGCGATCTCCTGTTCGTTTCCGGACAGGTTGGCAGCCGTCCCGACGGCACGCCGGAACCTGATCTGGAAGCACAGGTCCGCCTCGCCTTTGCGAACCTCCAGGCGACGCTTGCTGCGGCCGGCGCCGCCCTCGAGGATCTCGTCGACGTCACCACCTTCCACACCGACCCGCAAACCCAGTTCGCGACCATGATGGAGATCAAGAAGGAATTGTTTCCCGCAGCGCCCTATCCGAACTGGACGGCGATCGGCGTCAACTGGCTGGCGGGCTTCGACTTCGAGATCAAGGTGATCGCGCGCATTCCCACGCCCTGACGACCTAGGAAAATCACTTGCCGCCGGAGGGGGCGGCACCCGGCAACCGGCACGGCCTGTCGCCTCACTCCTCCGGCTCGGTGGTAAACATCAGCGGGAAGCCCGCTTCCTTGGCGAGGTCGATCGCCTCTTTCGCCTTGGTCTCGGCGATATCCCTGGTGCAGACGACGACAACCGCAAGCCCCATCTGGTGGGCGGTCAGCATCACGCGGTTGCCGGCTTCCTCGCTCATACGGAAGACGGCCTTCAGGACCATTGTCACGAATTCGCGCGGCGTGTAGTCGTCGTTCACCAGCAGCACCTTGTAGAGCTTGGGACGCTCGACCTTCGGCTTGGTGACGGTGGTTGGCTTGAGGGTGGTATTGCCTGGCATCGGCGTTCCCTGATGACCGGGCCGGATCGGCCGCATTCGTCGCTATATCGCACCGCCATCCCCGGATTTCAAGCGAGAGCAGCGGCATCGCGGCGGATCGAGCTGCACCAGACACCGCAAAAGCCTTGACCGGCACGCCTGGCGCCCGGATCGGCGAAACCGGCAACCGACCCCCGAAAGGCAAGGCGAGCGGGCCGAACGGCCAGCTGAAGAGCTGCATGCGAGCCTCCAAGCCTTGACCGTTCCGGCAGTTTCCCCCATAGCCAAGCCAACGAAAATCTTAAAAACAGACAGGGTCCGGACCCATGGGTTTCAAATGCGGTATCGTGGGCCTGCCGAATGTCGGCAAGTCCACGCTGTTCAATGCGCTCACCAAGACGGCCGCGGCTCAGGCCGCGAACTATCCGTTCTGCACGATCGAACCAAACACGGGCGAAGTCGCCGTTCCTGATCCGCGCATGAAGAAGCTGGCCGACATCGCCGGCTCGAAGGAAATCATCCCGACCCGCATCTCCTTCGTGGATATCGCCGGCTTGGTCCGCGGTGCCTCCAAGGGCGAAGGCCTCGGCAACAAGTTTCTCGCCAACATCCGCGAAGTGGACGCTGTGGTGCACGTCCTTCGCTGCTTCGAGGATGACGACATCACCCATGTCGAGGGCCGCATCAACCCGGTCGGCGACGCCGACACGATCGAGACGGAGCTGATGCTCGCCGACCTCGAAAGCCTGGAGCGCCGTGTCGACCAGACGCGCAAACGCGCCGCCTCGAAGGACAAGGAATCGCTCGCCCAGCTGCCGATCATGGAAGCCGTGGTCAAGCTTCTCAACGACGGCAAGCCTGCCCGCCTTCTTCTGAAGACGCTGGCCGCCGACGAGATCGAGATCCTCAAGGGCCTCAACCTCCTCACCTCGCACCCCGTCCTCTATGTCTGCAACGTCGCGGAAGCCGACGCCGTCGACGGCAACGAGCACACGAAAGCCGTCGCCGAGATGGCTGCGGCGCAGGGTGCGGAATGCGTCATCATTTCCGCCGCCATCGAGTCCGAGGTCGCGCAGTTGCCCGAGGACGAATCGAAGGAATTCCTCTCGGCGCTCGGCCTCGAAGAAGCCGGTCTCGACCGGCTGATCCGTGCCGGCTACCACCTGCTCGAGCTGATCACCTATTTCACGGTCGGCCCCAAGGAAACCCGCGCCTGGACCATCCGCCGCGGCACCAAGGCACCGGCCGCTGCCGGCGTCATCCACACGGATTTTGAACGCGGCTTCATCCGCGCCTTTACCATCGCCTATGACGACTACATCGCCTTCAAGGGCGAAGTCGGCGCCAAGGAAGCAGGCAAGGGCCGCGACGAAGGCAAGGAATACGTCGTCCAGGACGGCGACGTCATCCACTTCCGCTTCAACACCTGAGTTTTGGAAGGCATCGAGATGGAGGAGATCTATGCCTTTGAAGACTTTGCGATCGGTCGCAGCTTTCCGCTCGCCAGCCGACAGGTGACGGCGGCGGAGATCGTCGAATTCGCCGCCGAGTTCGACCCGCAGCCCATGCATCTGTCCGAGCAGGCCGGCAGGGAAAGCATCCTTGGCGGCCTGTCGGCCTCCGGCTGGCACACCGCAAGCCTGTTCATGCGGATGATGTTCGACGGCTGGCTGTCGCGCTCCACCTCGGAGGGATCGCCCGGCATCGAGATGATGGAGTGGAAGAAGCCGGTGCTCGCCGGCGACACGCTGTCCGGCCGCTCGACGGTGCTGGAGGCGCGGCCGCTGCGCACACGCCCGGGCCTCGGCCTCGTCAGGTTCCTGCACGAGGTCGACAACCAGCGCGGCGAAACCGTCATGCGCGGCGAAAACCCGATCATGATGCGTCTGCGTGGCACCGCGGAGGCTGGCGAATGAGGCTGATCGAACTCTCCCCGCGCGGCACGAGGATCGTCACCGGAACCCTGGCTTTCACTCCGGAAGACATCATCCGCTTTGCCACAAAGTTCGACCCGCAGCCCTTCCATGTCGATCCGGAAGCCGCAAAAAACTACGTCTTCGGCGGCCTCTGCGCCTCTGGCTGGCACACCTGCGCCGGCTGGATGAAAACCTTCCTCGCCTACTGGGAGAATGAAGTCGCCCGGCTGGAAAGCGAAGGCAAGACTGCGCCGAAACTTGGCCCGTCGCCCGGCTTCCGCAAGCTCCAGTGGATAAAGCCGGTCTATGCCGGCGACAGCGTCACCTATTCCGTCACCATGCTCGACGCACGACCGCTTGCCTCGCGCCCGGGCACCTGGATCAACATGACCATCAACGAGGGCGTCAACCAGAACGGCGAGCCGGTCATGCGCTACGAAGGCAGCGTGCTGGAATTCGAAGTGGAACAGCGATGACCGTCTACGACTTCAAGGCCCGTGACATCACCGGCAAGGAGCGCGCCCTGTCGGAGTTTGCCGGCCGGTTGTTGCTGATCGTCAATACCGCGAGCGCCTGCGGCTTTACCCCGCAATATGAGGGGCTACAGACGCTGCAGGAGACGTTCGGTGACGATCTTGTCGTGCTCGCTTTCCCCTGCAACCAGTTCGGCGCCCAGGAAAAAGGCTCGGACGAGGAGATCGCCTCGTTTTGCGACCTGCGGTTCAGGGTGACCTTTCCGCTGTTTTCCAAGATCGACGTCAATGGCGCGCAGGCCCATCCGCTCTACCGCTACCTGACCCACGAGGCGCCGGGCATTCTCGGCACCGAAGCGATCAAATGGAACTTCACCAAGTTCCTGGTCGGCCGCGACGGGAAGCCGATCCGCCGCTACGCGCCGACCGTGACGCCGGCATCGATCGAGCCGGATATCCGCAAGGCGATCGCGGGCTGAGCCATGCCTGTGCGGCGGCGTTAGGCCCGACTCGCAAGGCTGGATTTCTGCCCTTCAATGTCCGGAAAACTCGACCAGCGTGCGAACCTCGACGCCGAGCGCCTCGAGCTTCTTGCGGCCGCCGAGATCCGGCAGGTCGATCACGAAACAGGCCGAGACGATCTCCGCACCCTGCTGGCGCAGCAGCTTGACCGCGCCTTCGGCCGTGCCGCCGGTGGCGATCAGGTCGTCCGTCAGGATCACCTTCTCGCCCGGCTTTACCGCATCCACATGCATCTCCATCTCGTCGACGCCGTATTCCAGGCTGTAGGCGATCCGCACCGTCTTGTGGGGCAGCTTGCCCTTCTTGCGGATCGGCACGAAACCGGCCGACAGCTGGTGCGCCAGTGCGCCGCCGAGGATGAAGCCGCGCGCCTCGATGCCGGCGATCTTGTCGACGCCGAGCCCCTGATAGGGCGCAACCAGTTCGTCCACAGCCGTCCTGAACGCCACCGCATCGCCGAGCAGCGTGGTGATGTCGCGAAACACGATCCCCGGCTTCGGGTAGTCGGTGATGGCGCGGATGGAGGCGGCAAGTGTGTTGTCACGGGAAGACATCGGCAAAGGAGCCCTGCTGCTGTTCGTTGCAAAGCGCCACCAATAGGGTGCGACAGCAGGTCATGTCCAGCCGAAAGCGCCGTTGTGCCCGCCTTCCGGTCGCCCGCCGGACGCCATCCCGCCGTCTTTGAAAGCGCTTCAGGCCCCGCGCCGCAAAACGCAAAAAAGGCGGCCGGAGCCGCCTTTTTAAGAAATCGTTCGATGTGTCCGTCACACCGCGGAGTTTAGTGTTCCTTCGAGGCGTAGACCGACTTCTTCGTCAGGTAGATCAGGCCGACGAAGATCAGCAGGAACACCATGACCATGAAGCCGGTGCGCTTGCGCTCTTCCAGATGCGGTTCTGCCGTCCACATCAGGAAGGCCGAAACGTCCTTGGAATACTGGTCCAGCGTCTGCGGCGACCCGTCGTCATAGGTCACCTGGTCGTTGTTGAGCGGCTGCGGCATGGCCAGCGAAGGCGCCGAAGCGAAGTACGGGTTGTAGTGGCCGCCCGGAGGCACCTGGTAACCGGCCGGCGGGTTCTCGTAGCCCGTCAGCAGCGAGTGGATGTAGTCCGGCCCGCCTTCCTGGTACTGGGTGAAGATGTCGAACACGAACTGCGGGAAACCGCGGGTCACGCCGCGCGCCTTGGCCAGCAGCGACATGTCCGGAGGGGCGGCGCCGTTGTTGGCGGCGGCCGCTGCCTGGGCGTTCGGATAGGGCGACGGGAAATAGTCCGACGGCACGGCAGTGCGCTCGAACATTTCGCCTTCGTCGTTGGGTCCGTCCTGAACCTTGTAGTTCGCGGCAAACGCCTTCACCTGGGCTTCGGAATAGCCGAGGCCCTCCAGCGTCCGGAACGATACGAGGCGCATCGAATGGCAGGCGGAACAGACTTCCGTGTAGACCTTCAGTCCGCGCTGCAGCTGTGCCTTGTCGTAATGGCCGAACGGCCCGGCAAAGCTCCATTCGACGGGCTTCGGATGCTTGATCGGATAATGCGGCGTTTCGGGCTCCGCATGCTCCGGTCCGCCTTCGGCCGTCTTGTTTTCCTGCGCTAGCGCAGCTCCGCCGAGGCCGGCCACGAGGGCCAGCGACAGGAGGCTTGAAACAAGCTTATTCATTTTTCTCTTCCCTCTCGGTCGCAGGCGTCAGGCGCTGGCATGGCCAGGCTTGAGCTTCTCCATGTCGGACTTGTTCTTCGTTGCAAGCACCGCTTCCGTGATGGAATTGGGAATGCGCCTCGGCGTTTCAAACAGCCCGAGCAAGGGCATGATGACCAGGAAGAAGCCGAAGTAGTACAGCGTTCCGAACTGCGACAGAGCCGTGTAGAGCCCTTCCGCCGGCTGCGAGCCGAGCCAGCCGAGCATCACGGCATTGGCGACGAACAGCCAGTAGAACAGCTTGTACCAGGGACGATAAACCGCCGAACGCACCTTGGACGTATCGAGCCAGGGCAGGAAGAACAGGATGATGATCGAACCGAACATCACCAGCACGCCACCGAGCTTGGAATCGATGAACCAGATGTTGAAGGTGATGGCGCGCAGCATCGCGTAGAACGGCAGGTAGTACCATTCGGGAACGATGTGGGCGGGGGTCTTCAGGGCATCGGCCGGGATGTAGTTGTCCGGATGACCGAGGAAGTTCGGCAGGTAGAACACGAACCAGGCATAGACCAGCAGGAACACGGCGACGCCGAGCGCATCCTTGAGCGTCGCATAGGGCGTAAACGCGACGGTATCCGTCTTGGTTTTCACCTCGACGCCGGTCGGGTTTGTCTGGCCGGTGACGTGCAGCGCCCACAGGTGCAGCACGACCACGCCGGCGATCATGAACGGCAGCAGGTAGTGCAGCGAGAAGAAGCGGTTGAGCGTCGGCTGGTCGACGGCAAAGCCACCGAGCAGGAACTGCTGGATCCACTCGCCGACCAGCGGGAAGGCCGAGAAGAAGCCGGTGATGACGGTTGCGCCCCAGAAGGACATCTGCCCCCAGGGAAGCACGTAGCCCATGAAGCCGGTTGCCATCATCAGCAGGTAGATGACGACGCCGAGAATCCAGAGGATTTCGCGCGGTGCCTTGTAGGAACCGTAATAGAGCCCGCGGCCGATATGCGCGTAGACGGCGACGAAGAAGAACGAGGCGCCGTTCGAATGCAGGTAGCGCAGCAGCCAGCCGTGGTTGACGTCGCGCATGATCTTTTCGACGCTGTCGAAGGCAAGCCCGGTCGATGCCGCATAGTGCATGGCCAGCACGATGCCGGTGACGATCTGCACGACCAGCATCACCGACAGCATGGCGCCGAAGGTGTAGGCATAGTTCAGATTGCGCGGAACGGGATAGGCGATGAAACTGTCATGGATCATGCGCGGCAGCGGCAGCCGCGAATCGACCCACTTGGAAATGCCGGTGGACGGCTGGTATGTGGAATGCCCACTCATTGATTTAGATCCCCCTCACCCGATCTGGATCACTGTGTCGGACGTGAATTTGAAATTCGGTATGGCCAGGTTCTGAGGTGCCGGGCCCTTCCGGATACGGCCAGCCGTATCGTAGACCGAGCCGTGGCAGGGACAGAACCAACCGTTGTATTCGCCGGACTGGCCGAGCGGCACGCAGCCGAGATGGGTGCAGGAACCGATCATCACGATCCAGTTCTCCTTGCCCTGCCCCCCGGAGCGATCGGCGCCCGTCGCCTGCGCGTCGGCGGCGAGGTTCGCATTACGGGCGACCGGGTCCTTGAGCTCGGCGAGCGGGACCGAGGCGGCGGCTTCCACTTCCTGCTGCGTGCGGTTGCGGATGAACACCGGCTTGCCGCGCCACTTGACCGTCAGCGACATGCCGGGCTCCAGCGCAGCGACGTTGACCTCGATCGAGGCCAGCGCCAGCGTCGAGGCGTCCGGGCGCATCTGGTCGATAAACGGCCAGGCCACAGCGGCGACGCCGACGGCCCCCGCCATGCCGGTCGTCAGATACAGGAAGTCGCGGCGATTCGGCTCGCCTGGGTTGTCGCTATGTGTCTCGTGCTCGCTCACGGTCTTCCATCCTCTCGCAATTCCACGCCGCTTTGCCATCCTCGCGAATCTAATCTGATCACAATTAGAACACAGAATCCCCGGCAATCCGGCGTCTTCTAAGCTTCATCGCAAATTATGTACAGTGTTGGCAAGGGCCCCAATACATTGCCGCGGGAAACCGCAAGCCCGGTCCACAACCCGTTTTCCGGGCGCTCTTCGCACTTGCGTAATGTGAGAGATTTGAGGAACTTACGCGACCTGCTCCCGGCGGTGGCGGAAAACCCGTCGAAGCCCGGTTTCGCGGCCTCCCGGGCGCCCTCTTCGGCGTTGCAACACGGTGGTCCGCATGCTAGTGGCCAGCAAGGCGAATGGCAGCCTTGGCGGGCGTTGTATCATGAGACAGACCTTATCGGTTGCCATCTGCGTCATCGTGTCGCTCGTCATGGGCGCGATTGCCACGCGCTACGTCCATCCGCACTGGATCCTTGCCACCCTCCACAGCCTGCAGCTCCATGCGGCGCTCGCCTGCCTTGCGGCGATGCTGCTGGCCGTTGCCCTTTATCGCCACCCGCTCGTCTACGGTCTTTTCGCCTGCGCCGTGATCCTGACCGCCCACACGGTCTACATGGCCCGGGATCTCGGCGTCGCCGTCGCCGAAGCGGACGCCGGAGCCCCCACCTTCCGGCTGATGTCGTTCAACATCCTCTCGGACAACTATGAAAACGGCGAGGCGATTGCCTCGGCCATCATCGCGTCCGGCGCCGATGTCGTCAACATCATGGAGGCAGCCCCGCTCTACAACCAGCTGCAGCGGCTGACCGAGACCTATCCCTACCGGCTCGGCTGCGGCGTCATCGTCGTCAACGATTGCGACCAGCTGATGCTGTCCAAGGTGCCGCTTCAGAACGGCTCGGTGCGCACGCTCAGCGACATCTTCGAAAACCGCTTCATCCTGGCGCAGGTAACGATGGCCGGGCGCACGATCAATATCGGCGGCATCCACACCACCAAGCCCTATTTCGACAACTTCCACACAATGGAACTGATCCGCGCCGCGCTCGCCATCACCGATACGGACGGCCCGCTGATCCTGTCGGGAGATTTCAACGCATCGAGCCTTGCGCCCAACATGCGCGCCTTCCTGACCTGGACCGGCCTCCACCCGGCCGCCTGGGAGCCCGCCACCTGGCCGATCAAGGCCGGCGCCTTCGGCGTGCCGATCGACCACATCTTTGTCCGCGCGCCGCTGAAGATCAAATCCATCGAGCGGCTGCCGGACGCGATCGGCTCCAACCATTTCGGCCTGATGGCCGAGATCGCCATCACCGCACCCTAACGGCATCCGGCGCCGTAACTGACGGGCTCCGGCTCATCCGATGCGTTCGCTCGGCGTGGGGCTTGCTCTAGGACCCGCGCGGAAAAGTTATGGGTTACAGCAGGAAGTCGTCCGCATACATCTTGATATTCCCGGCAAGCTTGATAGCGAGATCAGCATGCTTGTCGCCGTTCAGATCGGCGTAGACGTAGGTATTGCCGCCTTCGTGATCATAACGAAGTTCACCCTTCTTTCCGTCGAAGTCCTTCGATCCCAGCCACTTGAAGGGCTGGTCCCCGGAATAATCGCTCCGCGCGTCGATAGCAGAAAGATCGATCAGATCGCGCGTCCCGCCACCGGCGACATGCTGCCAGTCGATGATCGTATCGGCAGCCTTCAGAGTGCTTTCGCCGACAGCTTTGAACAGGAACGTATCCGCCCCATCTCCTCCCCAGAGCCTGTCGGCTCCTGTACCACCATAGAGTACATCATCGCCGCCGAAACCCCGGAGCTGATCATTGCCTGAACCGGTAATGATGTAGTCCTTGCTGTCGGTGCCCCTGATGTCATCAGCGCGACCAGTCCCACGGATTTCCTCGATAACGTCGGTCACCGGAAGGGACGAGTTGGCTCTCACAGTGGATCCGTCAGAGAGTGTTGCGTCGATCGTAAAAATGGCGCGGATGGATTCAACACCCGACCCGTACTGCTCGTAGTCCAGAACCGACTTTAGGATTACCTTTGTGCCGACGATCTCGAACAGATCGGTCGGGAAATCGTCGGACCCGGTCATGCCACCGAAATCCACGTCCTCGAAGCTGGAAATCGTGGCGGAGGTCAGCGCCACCCCGACGCCCTCGACCGCGATGGTTGCCACCTCCGTGCCAATCGGGAGGTCCTCCGGAAGTGACCCGAGAAGATTGGTGATGATGATATTGGTTGCCACGGTGTTCTGCTCCTGGGATTTACCAAAAAGCAAATGCCTTTCCGTACGCAAAATACAAGCCTACGCTCAATGCAATCGGCAGATACACCTTTGCATATCGCTCAGATCACCTCGTCCATGGCGACGAAGCCGCCGGACTGGCGCGTCCAGAGGTCCGCATAGAGCCCGCCGCGCGCCAAGAGCTCGCTGTGCGTCCCCTCCTCGATGATCCGGCCCTTGTCCATCACCACCAGCCGGTCGAGCGAGGCGATGGTCGACAGCCGGTGGGCGATGGCGAGCACGGTCTTGCCCTGCATCAGCCGGTCGAGATTGGATTGGATCGCCGCCTCGACCTCGGAATCGAGCGCCGACGTCGCCTCGTCGAGAACCAGGATCGGCGCGTCCTTGAGCATCACCCGGGCAATGGCGATGCGCTGCCGCTGGCCGCCGGACAGCTTGACGCCGCGCTCGCCGACATGCGCGTCGAACGCCTTGCGGCCGCGCTGGTCGGTGAGCGACAGGATGAACTGGTCGGCTTCCGCCTTGCGCGCCGCCTCGAGCAGATCGTCGTCTGAGGCATCCGGCCGCCCGAACAGGATGTTGTCGCGCACCGAGCGGTGCAGCAGCGAGGTATCCTGCGTCACCATGCCCAGATTGCCTCGCAGCGATTCCTGCGTCACCTTGGCAATATCCTGCCCGTCGATCAGGATGCGGCCGTCCTGGATGTCGTAGAAGCGCAGGAGCAGGTTGACCAGCGTCGACTTGCCGGCGCCGGAGCGTCCGATGATGCCGATCTTTTCGCCGGGCCGGATGGTGATCGAGAAGTCCTCGATGACCGGCTTTCCCGTTCCGTACGAAAACGACACGTTCTCGAAGCGGATCTCCGGTTTCTTGACCACCAGCTCCTTCGCACCGGGCGCATCCACGAGGCCGATCGGCTGCGAAATCAGCTCGGCGGCGTTCTGCACGGTGCCGAAATTGCGCATGATGCCGTTGAACTGGGTCATCAGTCGGCCGAGCAGGAAGTTCAGCCGCAGCACCAGCGCCAGCGTGAAGGCAACGGCCCCGGCGCTGATCTTGCCGGAAAGCCACAGGTGGATGCAGAGCGCCGCCATAGAGGTGATCATCACGCCCGACAGCAGCGCCATCGAAGCACGCACGCCGGTGATGAACCGGGTGAACATGATCAGCGTGTCCTGGTAGATCTCGAAGCCCTGACGCATGTAGCGGTCATTCGCCTCGTCGCGTCCGAACAGGCGCAGCGTCTGGATATTGCCGTAGGCGTCGACCATCCGGCCGGAAAGCATCGAGGCGGCCTCCGCCGTCTCGCGCGAATGGTAGCGGATGCGCGGCACGAAATAACGCGCTAGCAG
This sequence comes from Hyphomicrobiales bacterium, assembly GCA_900469345.1. Classification (GTDB taxonomy): domain Bacteria; phylum Pseudomonadota; class Alphaproteobacteria; order Rhizobiales; family Rhizobiaceae; genus Neorhizobium. The sequence continues at coordinate 436,488 of UBWZ01000002.1, forward strand.
TGAAAACACGAACACCCAGATGACCACCACGACGCCGAGCCGCCAGTCGAGGCCGCCGACGAGAAACAGCATCGAGGCGGCGTAGATCAAGACAAACCAGACGCTTTCCATCAGCGAGGTCACGAGATCGCCCACCGCCTGCCCGCCGGACCACACCTTGGTGACGATCCGGCCCGAGAAATCGTTCTGGAAGAAGGACAGCGATTGCCGCGCCACATGCATGTAGGATTGCCAGCGCACCAGATTGTAGAAGCCCGGCGTGATGATCTGCTGGTCGATCAGCGCGGTCAAAAGGGTGACGAGGAAGCGCACCACGGCGATCAGCACCAGCATGCCGACCAGTTCCGGCCCGTGCTGGTCCAGCAGCCCGGGCCACCCGTCGCCTGGCTTGACCGTGGCGAGGATGTCGACGAGGCGGCCGACGAACCAGAACAGCGCCGCCTCGATGCTGGCGGTCAGGCCGCCGAGCACCAGCATGGCGAGGAACGGCGCCCGCGCCTGGGCAACGTAGAACCAGATGAAACGGAACACACCCTCGGGCGGCCTCAGATCCTCCCGCCGGGCGAATGGTTTTATCCAGTTCTCGAAGCTGCGGAAGAAGGAAGCGATCATCCGCGGGATATAGGGGGATTTGGCGCATGCGGAAAGGCTTCCGCCGATGACTTTTCCGCAATGCGAAAAACACGACCGCAAACGCAAAATGGCGGCCCCTGGAGGCCGCCATTCGTCATCCCGAAAGACCGACGGCTAGAATTCCGACCATTCCTGCTTGACCGCCGCTGATCCGCCGGAAAAGGCGGACGCCAGCCGTGCCCCCATTGCCCGGGCCGGCGAGGAAACCGGCCGCGACGACGGGCGTGCCGCTTCGATCTTCGCCTGCATGTCGCCGAGCTTGAACTGCGCCAGAAGCTCGTTCAGCGTCGCTGCCTGGGCGGCAAGGCCATGGCTGGCGGCGGTCGTCTGCTCCACCATGGCGGCGTTTTTCTGGGTGCCCTGGTCCATCTGGTTGACCGAGGTGCTGATCTCGCCGAGCCCGGTCGACTGCTCGCGCGCTGCAACCACGATCGAGGCGACGTTGCTGTTGATCTGCTGCACGTTGGCGACCATCGCCTGCAGCGCCTCGCCGGTCTGCCCGACCAGCGCCACCCCATCGCGCACCTTGCCGCCGGATGCGGTGATCAGCGCCTTGATCTCGCGCGCCGCGGCGGCGGACCGCTGGGCAAGCTCGCGGACTTCCTGCGCAACGACTGCAAAACCCTTGCCGGCTTCGCCTGCCCTCGCCGCCTCGACGCCCGCATTGAGCGCCAGAAGGTTGGTCTGGAAGGCGATGTCGTCGATCACGCCGATGATGTTGGAGATCTCGCTCGACGACTTCTCGATCGCTTCCATCGCCTGCACGGCCTGGCGGACGATTTCGCCCGAACGTTCGGCACCGGCCCGCGTGACGTCGACGAGCTGGCCCGCCTCGCCGGCGCGCGCCGCCGAATCCTTGACCGCCTGCGTCACCTGCTCGAGCGCCGCTGCAGTTTCCTCGACCGATGCCGCCTGCTGCTCGGTGCGCTTCGACAGGTCGTCTGCCGCCGAACGGATCTCGTTGGCGCCGGCATCGATCGCCCGGGCATTGTCGCCAACGGCGGTGAGCACGCCCTGCAGCTTGGCGACCGACTGGTTGAAGTTGACCCGCAGCGGATCGAGATGCGCCGCAAAGGCGTCCTGCAGGCGGATGGTGAGATCGCCGTCGGACAGACGGGTCAGTCCACGGGCGAGCCCTTCGACGGCGAGCGTCACCTCGGCGGCATCGCGCGCCTTCTGCTCCTCATGGGCGATCCGATCGCGCTCGCTCATCGACCGGTTGGCCTCGGTCTCCCGTTCGAGCCGTTCGCGCTCCAGCGCGTTTTCGCGGAACACGGCAACGGCCGCCGCCATGTCGCCGATCTCGTCGCGGCGGTCCGCATGGGGGATAGCGACTTGGCTGTCGCCCGCTGCCAGCGCGTTCATCGCAACGGTGATCGAGGTGACCGGGCGTGTCACCCGCAAAAGGCTGAGCGCGGCGGCGCCGATAGCGATCAGCACCGCGATGGCGACGCCGATGAGTGTCGAAATGGTGATGAACGTGACCGCGTCCTGAGCAGTCGCAAGGTCGTTGGCGGCACGCACCTTGTTGTCGCTGATCAGACCCTGCAGCATGTCACCGACTTCGCCGCCCTTCGGCACCATGTCGGCCAGAAGCGCCTTGGCTTCGTAGACGCGCGAGTTCTTGACGAGGTCGACGAAGTTGCCGCCCATCGCGTCATAGTCGGCGACGGTCTTCTGCAGCACCTCGAATTTCGCCTTTGTCTCCGGCAGGGTCATCGTCTCGGCGAACCCCTTGAAGGCGTCGTCGCGCGCCTTGACGGTGGCCTGGATCTGGTCGAGCGACTGGCTCTGGTCCTCGGCGGTGCTGGCGGCGAGCGTCATCAGGTAGAGACGCCGGATATCCGACATCAGCCGGTCCATGTTGGCGATCATCAGCGACCGGTCCATGCGGCGGTTGATGGAGGTGATCTGGCCTTCGAGCTGACCGACCGAGCGCAGCCCGGCGGCGCCCTGGAGGACGAGCATCAGGACGATCATGGCAAACAGGAGCGGCAGGAGGAGTTTGATCTTTATCGAGCGCATGGAGATTCCGCCAAAGGTTCAATTGGGACGACGCAAGATCGACTTATCGTCAGCCGAGTTTGAAAAAAGGCTTACCACGGGTTGCGACTTCTGCCCCTCCTGCCCCGAGTTTGCGCCCGTGGCTCCTTTCGCGCGCAGCATGCGACGACAGGACGCGGCCGCACCACCTGCGCGTCCCGTCGCTACGGCTCACTCGGCTGCGGCGTCCTCCGGCTTTTCATTGCCGATGAAGCCGCCGGACTGGCGGGTCCACAGATCGGCATAGATGCCATGGCCGGCGGCCAGCTGCTGGTGGCTGCCTTCCTCGACGATCCGCCCGTCGTCGAGCACGATCAGCCGGTCCATTTCCGTCAGCGTCGACAGGCGGTGGGCGATCGCGATCACGGTCTTGCCCTCCATCAGCGCGAACAGGTTTTCCTGGATGGCGGCCTCGACCTCGGAATCGAGCGCCGACGTCGCCTCGTCGAGCACCAGGATCGGTGCATCCTTGAGAAACACGCGGGCAATCGCGATCCGCTGCCGCTGCCCGCCCGAGAGCTTGACGCCGCGCTCGCCCACGTGCGCGTCGAGCCCGGTGCGTCCCTGCAGGTCGCTCACCCCGTCGATGAAGTCCCAGGCATTCGCCCGCTTTGCCGCCTCGATGATCTCTGCATCCGTCGAATCCGGGCGGCCATAGGCGATGTTGTCGCGGATCGAGCGATGCAGCAGCGAAGTGTCCTGCGTCACGACACCGATCAGCGAACGCAGGCTGTCCTGGGTCACGTCGGCGATGTTGTGGCCGTCGATGGTGATGCGGCCCTCTTCAAGGTCGTAGAAGCGCAGCAGCAGGTTCATCAGCGTCGTCTTGCCGGCACCCGAACGGCCGACCAGACCGATCTTCTCGCCGGCACCGATGTCGAGGTTGAGCCCGGTGATCACGCCGCCACCCTTGCCGTAGTGGAAGCCGACATTCTCGTAGCGGATATGGCCCTTCTTCGCCGAGAGCGCCTGCGCGCCCGGCCGGTCGGTCACGTCGTGCGCCTTGCGCATCATCGAGATGCCGTCATAGACGGTGCCGATGTTTTCAAACAGCGCCGAGACCTCCCACATCACCCATTGCGACATGCCGTTGATGCGCATCGCAAGGCCGATGGCGATGGCGATCGCACCGATCGAAATCGCGCTGTCGAGCCAGAACCAGATGGACAGGCCACCGATCACGAACAGCGCCGTGCAGTTGTAGGAATAGACCAGCACCTGGAACAGCGTGACCTTGCGCATCTGCCCGTAGACGGTCTGCAGGAACACGTCCATGGCATCGCGCGCATAGGCCTCCTCGCGCCCTGCATGCGAAAACAGCTTCACCGTGCCGATGTTCGTATAGCTGTCGACCACACGCCCCGTCATCATCGAGCGGGCATCCGCCTGCGCGGCCGAAATCTTGCGCAGCCGCGGCACGAAATAGGCGACCGTCAGCGAATAGGCGATGATCCAGACCACCAGCGGCACGGCCAGCCGGAGGTCGGCGGCCGCCACAAGCACGATCATGGAGATGAAATAGGTGACCACGTAGACGAAGACGTCCAGCACCTTCATCACCGTTTCGCGGATGGCGAGCGAGGTCTGCATGACCTTGGTCGAGACCCGGCCGGCAAACTCGTTGGCAAAGAAGGTCATCGAGTGGCTGAGCAGGAAGCGGTGCATCTGCCAGCGCGCGATCATCGGGAAATTGCCCATCAGGATCTGGTGCATGATGAGCGAATTCAGCGCCGCGACGAGCGGAAGCGCGATCAGCACAACGAAGCCCATGCCGATCAGCCGCAGCCCCTCCGTCTGCAGAAATGTGGCGCGGTCCGCATGCGACAGCCAGTCGACGATCTGCCCCAGGAACTGGAACAGCATCACCTCGCCGATCGCGATCAGCATGGTGCAGACCGACATGATCAGCACCCAGGGCCAGACCGGCTTGGTGTAGTGCCAGAGAAAGCCGACGAGCGTCGACGGCGGCAGGGTCGGCGTCTCCTGCGGGTAAGGATTGACGCGCTTTTCGAACCAGGAAAACATTGGAGAAGCCTCAAAAGATCTCCCTGCCACTCCCGCGCACGCCATGCGGCGTCCGGGGTGGAAGGGCTTAAAACCATCAAGGCCGCAAAGGCCCTGCGAACGAAATGGAGAAACTGCGTAAACCGCTGGGCGCTAGGCCAGGATGCGGAGGATCCGGCTGCGGAGGCGCCAGTGCACGGTCATATCCATGTGGGTCTCCCTAAAGCCTGCGTTGAAGATCTGGCAGCCTTTTAACGGGTAAAGCGGCCGTTGAAAAGATCAAATCGGGGCATCCTTGCCGCGCAAGCGGGGCATCCTTGCCGCGCAAACGCGGCATCCTTGCTGCCCAGACGCACTGCCGCGCCGCGCTCACGATACCGCTTGAGCCCCAGCCTCCACTTGCCGTAAAGACGAGCCATGACAGCGCTTCGCATCGCCCTCTACCAGCCCGACATCGCCGGCAACACCGGCACGATCTTGAGGCTTGCCGCCTGCCTTGGCCTGTCGGTCGATATCATCGAGCCCGCCGGCTTCGACATCTCCGACCGCAACCTCAGGCGCGCCGGCATGGATTACCTCGCCTCGGTCGCCCTGACGCGGCATGTCAGCTGGCAGCGCTTCGAGGAATGGCGGCACGACAACGGCGGCCGCCGGTTGGTGCTCGCCTCCACCAGGGCGGCCCTGCCCTATACCCGGTTCGACTTCCGGCAGGATGACATTCTGCTTTTCGGCCGCGAGAGCGCCGGCGTGCCCGACCACGTCCATGAGGTGGCGGGCGCCCGCATCCTCATCCCCATGGTCACCGGCCAGCGCTCCATCAACCTTGCCATGTCGGTGGCGATGATTTCCGGCGAGGCGCTGCGCCAGACCGGTTTCGCGCCCGGCTGAAAGCCCAGCCGCGGTCGCCGGTTTTTCTGGACCCTGCAGTCGGGCCTGTGCAATATCGGCGCGCGGCAAACGGACCGCGTCAAAGTATCGAATGGGTACGCATGCATAAGATGGTGTTTGGCAGGGCTCTTGGTTTGCTGGCCGTATTTCTTTCGACGTCCGTCATGGCCCAGGAGGCGGATCACTATACCGCCGTCAGCAAGACAGCCATGAGCATCACCGGCGACGTCTGGATGGACGACTTCAGCATCACCTTCCAGAACGATGAATCGCTTGAGTTTTCCGCGCTTGTCGCCAACCATTTCGTGGTCGACGACAAGACCGTCGCGGCCTCCGTCTACCGGGTCAAGGACCCGGCCGATCCGGAACTGCAGAACGGCAACCAGCTCTGCGGCAACGGCGCGGTAAGCTACGTCGCCAGCTGGGCGCTTGGGGACGGCATGACCGCGATCGCCGTGTTTACCGGCAAGCGCGCGCCCAAAAGCGACGAAGACATGTGCGCCCTCTATACCTATGAGGATCCGGAGTAAGGCGCCGCGCCTAGTCGGCCGTCGGCAGCCGCCGCATGGTGAACTCGATCTGGTCGCCGTCGAGCTGTCGCCAGCTTTCCACTTCCGTCCAGTAGGCGGCCTTCGGGAATTCGGCAAACCACTCGCGTGCCTTTTCACGCGCGTCCTGGCGTGACAGGAGATACGTCTCGCGCACGAACATGCCGGAGCGGCCACCGGGCTTTTCGAGCCGGTGACGGTCGATCCTGCGCTTCAGCCCGTCGAGCGGCGGGGGTGTGAATTTCGCCATGAAAGCCTCTGGCCGCACTTGCTTGCAGCAAGATAATGCGCAGTTGCGTGCAATGCGAGTCGGTTTTTCGGGCCATGGCTGCATGCGGAATGGCTAAGGAAAGCCTCGTTTGCTAGACCCGGACCAGCGAATCGCGCGGCTCAGCGGCGACAGATGAGGACAGAAATGGAACGGCCGACACTTCCGAGAGACCTTCCGGACGATATCGAGGACAAGAAGGCCGCCGCCCGCGCCTGGTTCGAAAGCCTGCGCGATACCATCTGCGCGTCGTTCGAGGCGCTGGAGGACGAACTCTCGGGGCCTCTCTCCGATCAGCCGCCGGGACGCTTCGAGCGCAAGGCCTGGCAGCGCGAGGGCGGTGCCGGCGGCGGCGGCACCATGTCGATGATGGCGGGCCGCGTCTTTGAAAAGGTGGGCGTCCACACCTCGACGGTGCATGGCGAGTTCTCCGCCGATTTCCGCAGCCAGATGCCCGGCGCCGACGAGGATCCGCGCTTCTGGGCCTCGGGAATTTCGCTGATCGCTCACCCGGTCAATCCCAACGTGCCCGCGGTCCACATGAACACCCGCATGGTCGTCACCACCAGCCAGTGGTTCGGCGGCGGCGCCGACCTCACCCCCGTGCTCGACCGGCGCCGGACCCAGGACGACCCCGACACCCAGCTCTTTCATCGCGTCATGGACATCACCTGCAACCGACATGGCGCCGTTGCCGATTACGGGCGCTACAAGGCCTGGTGTGACGAGTACTTCTTTCTCAAGCACCGCAATGAAATGCGCGGCGTCGGCGGCATCTTCTTCGACTGGCTGCACTCGCCGAAGGAACAGGGCGGCTGGGATGCGGACTTCGCCTTCGTGCAGGATGTCGGCCGCGCCTTCGCCATGGTCTACCCGAAGATCGTTCGCGGCAATTTCAACCAGGAATGGACGGAAGAGGACCGTGACGAGCAGTTGATCCGCCGTGGCCGCTACGTGGAATTCAACCTGCTTTACGACCGGGGAACGATCTTCGGCCTGAAGACGGGTGGCAACGTCGAATCCATCCTTTCGTCGCTACCACCTGTGGTGAGGTGGCCTTAGGCCTTGAGGCCAAGTTGACATTCATCATTTCCTAATAAAACCGTTCACGAATCAGCTTTCCGGTGATAGCCTAGCCTCGTTCGCAATGGAGGAGGAAGCCATGAGCGTTTCATTGAACCGGCCAAACCCAAGCGCACCTGTACTGGATCTTCAGCAGCAAAAGACCCAGCCGAGCCACGTCGTCACGGCCCGAATGATCGAGCGGATGGCGACCGAACTGCGAGCCCGAAGCGGCGGCGAACTTCCCCACTCTTTCTACGTGGAAAAGGTCAAGCAGCGCCTTCGTGCCAAGAGGGGCGACGGCGTTCCGTTGTCGGAGGTCCTCGGACATCCGATCGCATCGGAAACACCCTCCGTCTTCCACGCCTGGGCTCTGCGCGAGTAGTCGCGGAACAGGCAACCCGTCTCCCGGGTTAGGGAAAGCGGTGCCGGAACCCCGGCACCGTTCAGAAATGGGAGGATAACAAAATGCGACTTTTCGAATGTGGAACGCTGGTGCCCGGCTGCGAATGGCATTCGCGGGCGCAGGACGACGCCGAACTGGTGCGTCGCGCCGTCGAACATCTCCGTCTCACCCACGGCGAGGATATGATCCGCGAGACCATGGTGGACAACATCAAGGCGCGGATCCGTGACGAGGACGCCAACGAGGCGGCAGCCTAGCTGCCTCGCCTCACGCGGCAACGTCGCGGGCTGGCATCAGAGCGAGCTTGCGATCATTGCATGCAGACGGGCAGCGAGCGCTGCCCGGTCCGGCGTGAAATTGCGCTCGACCCAGAAGTCCTCAAGCAGCCTCAGCACTTCGCCCACCCGCTTGCCGGCCGGCACGCCGGCCTCCACCACGTCGGCGCCGGTCAGCGGAAACACCGGCCGACGGTAATCTTCGGTCCGCTTCAGGAGCGAAGAGAAGCGCGCCGACTTGCGCATTGCCAGGGGGTCGCCTTCGGCGCCGGAGCGCGCCGAGGCAAGCGCCAGCTTCAGCCGCATGACGAGACCGTCAGTACCGTGCCGGTAGAGCATCCGGTCAAAGCCCACATCGGTCACCTCGTCGGGAAGCGAAGGCGCCTTCGCCCATTCCGTCAGACGCGCGGTCTCCGCCCGTGACATCCGCAGCCGCTTTGCCAGCCCCTCCATGCGAGCAGCATCGGGAGGGACGATGGCGGCAAGCCGCAGCAGCGGGTCGGGTGCCCAGCCGAGCGCCTGCTCGGTTGCGACGAGACCGTGGATGGAATCGATCCCCCATTTTTCCGTCTCGGGCAAAATCTCCGTCAGCGCCCCCACCTGTCGCATCCACAACAGCGCCCGCGACGGATCGGGAGCGGCCAGCAGCTTGCGGGTCTCCGCCCAGATCCGTTCGGCCGAAAGCGTGACAAGCCTGTCCTTGGCCCGCGCTGCCGCCCGAAGCCCGTCCGCATCCGGCCGGCCCGACCCGTAAAGGGCAAAGAAGCGGAAGAACCGCAGGATGCGCAGGTGGTCTTCGGCAATCCGCTGCGCGGCGTCGCCGATGAACCGTATGGTGCGGCTTTCGATATCCTTGAGGCCGCCCACGAGGTCGATGACCTCGCCGCTGGCATCGGCGTAAAGCGCGTTGATCGTCAGGTCGCGCCGTTCGGCATCCGCCTGCCAGTCAGTGCCGAACGCCACCTTGGCATGCCGTCCGTCGGTTTCCATGTCCCGTCGCAGCGTCGTCACCTCGAACGGCCTGCCGTCCACCACCAGCGTCACCGTGCCGTGCTCGATGCCGGTCGGGACCGACTTGATCCCGGCGGTCGCGGCCCGTGTCACCACCTGCTCCGGCAGCAGCGTCGTCGCGAGATCCACATCGGCGACCGGCAGCCCCATCAGCGCATTGCGCACCGCTCCGCCGGCCACCCGCGCCTCGGCGCCATCCCCGTTGAGAAGCGCCAGCACGCTTTGCAGCGCCGGCTCACGGAACCAGGATGTCTCGGCAACGGAGGTCATGCATAAAGCCTTTCATACAATGTCCGCAGGATCCCCGCGGTGACGCCCCAGATGTTACGCTGCTCGTAGGGCATCAGGTAGAACTGCCGCTCGCGGCCGTCGAACAGGCGCGAGCTGCGTTGATGGTTGGCCTCGTTCATCAGAAACGACAGCGGCACCTCGAACGCCTCGTCCACCTCTGTCGGGTTGAGCTTGAGGTCGAAGCCGCGTTTGACCACCGACAGGACCGGCGTGATCCGGAACCCGGTGGTGGTGAAATAGGTCGGGAGCCGCCCCACGGTTTCGACGAAATGCGGGGCAAGTCCGATCTCCTCCTCCGCCTCGCGCACCGCCGCCCGCTCGGCCGAGCCGTCCTCCGGATCAATGGCGCCGCCCGGGAAGGCAATCTGGCCGGAATGCTTGCGCAGGGTCGTGGTGCGCTGGGTGAGGATCACCTTTGCCTCGGCCCCGTCGTCGACCACCGGCACCAGCACGGCGGCGTCCTTCAGCGTCAGCCCCTCGGCGAAATCGATAAGCGTCGGGTTGAGCAGATGGTCGCCATGCTCGCGCGCCGCGTCCTCGACCGGGCTGCCGGTCTGTTGCAGGGCACGGCGGCGAAACGCCTCTGCCGAAAAAGGGAATGCGTCTGTCATTGCGATAGGCGATCCAGCTCCGCCGCCGGCATGATCGGGAACACCGCGCCACCCGACCGGATGCTGAACATCGCCCTGCCCTCCACCTCCAGCACTTCGCCGAGCGCCACCAGCTCGTACATGACCGGCCGCGCCACCAGCGCCTCCAGCCGGCCGCGCACCAGGAGATAGGGTTTCAGGGCGCCGGTCTCGCCGGCGATCTCGAAGCGCAGCGGATGCTCGCTGCCCGCCTCCACCACGTCGCCGACCTGGGTGCGAAACGACAGCACCCGTGAACCATCCCGCTCGACCGACTGCATCTCGACCGCCAGGAACGGCGCATCGACGACCCGGATGCCGAGTTTTTCCACAGGCGTGACGAGATAGGTCTTGCCGTCCTCGTCCTTGCGCAGGACGGTGGAAAACAGCCGCACCAGAGGCGCCCGGCCGATCGGCGTGCCCATGTAGAACCATGTGCCGTCGGCCCGGATTTCCATGTCGATATCGCCGCAAAACGGCGGATTCCAGCGTTCGACCGGCGGATTGCCGCGCTTGGCGGCCCCGGTCTGTTCGGAAGCGCGGGCGATCAGCGCTGCCAGCCCCGCCGCGTCGCCTGCCGAATTTGTTTCCTCAGCCGCCATTTTTCAGTCCCGGTTGGTCCTTAAGCACTCGACAAGGCTATCATTCCTCACGAGATAGTCATTCTGCCCGCGCTTGTCAGCCTTCATTGGGGTAATAAGTTCGGTTGGATGGGCACGCTTCACGGCCCGGCGATTCGCCGATGGCATGCTGCAGGTGCCGCGCAATCGACCGTTTATGGATTCCCGACCGGGAAGATGGAGAGCCAGATGGGCATGATGAATCCGACCGAGACCGTGCTCGACGAGAAAGCCATCATTGCATCCGCCGAAAAGGCCTTGGCCGATATCGCCGCCATCCGCACCCAGGTGTCGAAGGTCATCTTCGGCCAGGAGAAGGTGGTCGAGAACACGCTGCTGGCGGTTCTCTCGGGCGGTCACGCGCTGCTCGTCGGCGTGCCGGGCCTCGCCAAGACCAAGCTCGTCACCACGCTCGGCTCCGTGCTCGGCCTCGATTCCAACCGCATCCAGTTCACCCCGGACCTGATGCCGTCCGATATCCTCGGCTCCGAGGTGATGGACGCCGACGAGGCCGGTCGCCGCTCGTTCCGCTTCGTCAAGGGTCCGGTCTTTGCGCAGCTGCTGATGGCCGACGAAATCAACCGTGCCTCGCCGCGCACCCAGTCGGCGCTGCTGCAGTCCATGCAGGAGTATCACATCACCGTCGCTGGCCAGCGCTACGACCTGCCTGCCCCCTTCCATGTGCTCGCCACGCAGAACCCGCTGGAGCAGGAAGGCACCTACCCGCTGCCGGAAGCCCAGCTCGACCGCTTTCTCCTGCAGGTCGACGTGCTCTATCCGGATCTTGCCGCCGAACGGCAGATTCTGCTCGAGACGACCGGGCTGTCCGAACGCCAGCCGGAAAGCGTCATCGATGCCGCCCGCCTGATGGAAATCCAGATGCTGATCCGCCAGATGCCGGTCAGCGACACGGTGGTCGACGCCATCCTGTCGCTCGTGCGCTCGGCCCGCCCGGGACAGGGCAATGCCGCCACCGACCGGCATGTGGCCTGGGGTCCGGGCCCGCGCGCCGGCCAGTCGCTGATGCTGACGGCCCGTTCACGCGCGCTTTACGAAGGCCGCCTCGCGCCGTCGCTCGACGATATCTACGCGCTTGCCGAACCCGTGCTCGAGCACCGCATGGCCCTAACCTTCTCCGCCCGCGCCGAGGGAATGTCCGTACGGGACGTCATTGCCGGCCTGGTAAAACAGGCCCGCGGCTGAAGCGGGCTTTCCGCAACGGCTAGAAAGGATACCCGTGGCATCCATTGGCCAGATCGTTGAACAGACGCCCAGCAACGAGGTCCTTTCCCGCGCCCAGGCGCGTGCCATGCTGGTGCCCGACTGCATGGTCGAGGCCAAGCGTATCGCCAACACGGTGATCGCCGGCTGGCATGGCCGGCGCAAGCGCGGCATCGGCGAAAATTTCTGGCAGTTCCGGCCCTATACCGAAGGCGAAAGCCTGTCGCGCATCGACTGGCGCCGCTCGGCCCGCGACGACCATACCTACGTCCGTGATCGCGAATGGGAGGCCGCCCACACCGTCTGGCTGTGGGCCGACCTGTCGCCCTCGATGATGTACAAGTCGACGCTGGCGCAGGTCTCCAAGGAAAGCCGCGCGCTGGTCATCCTGCTGGCGCTGGCCGAAATCCTCGCCCGCTCCGGCGAACGGATCGGCTGCCCAGGCATCATGGAACCGGTTTCAGCCCGCAATGCCGCCGAACGGCTGGCGACCGCGATCATGCATGCGCCGCAGGCAGAGGGCCTTCCCGATACCGCGATGATCCGCGGGCAGAGCGATATCATCCTCATCGGCGACTTTCTGGACGATGCGGATGCCGTGATGGACCGCATCGGCCCGCTCGGGCGCCGGGGGCTGCGCGGCCACGTGATCGAGATCGCCGACCCTGCCGAGGAAACCTTCCCCTATTCCGGCCGAACCGAATTCATCGACCCGGAAACGGGTGAAAAGCTGGTGGCTGGCCGCGCTGAAAACCTTCGCGACATCTACCAGCGGGCCTATTTCGCACGGCGCGAGGCGCTGGGCGAAGCGCTGCGGCGGCTGGGCTGGAGCTTCGTCTTCAACCGCACCGACCATCTCGCCTCCGAGGCGCTGGTCGCCGTGCACGGCTATCTGTCCGGCATGCCCGCTCAAAGAGCGGCGGGAGGCCCGGCATGAGCGCGCTCGCCTTCGCCTATCCGGCCATCCTCTTCGGGCTTCTGGCATTGCCGGTCATCTGGTGGCTGCTGCGGCTGACACCGCCGCGGCCGCAGGCGGAAGTCTTCCCGCCCCTGCGCATCCTGGCGACCGTTCTGAAACGTGAGGAAACGCCGTCGAAAAGCCCGTGGTGGCTGACGCTGCTGCGCATGCTTCTGGCCGCGGCCCTGATCTTTGCGATCGCCGATCCGGTTCTCAACCCGCGCACCGGTTCGCTCGATACCGGCGGCCCGCTCGTGCTCATCGTCGACAACAGCTGGGCGACCGCGCCCGACTGGCAGCGGCGCGTGCAGACGGCGCAGCTGCTGATCGACGATGCCGAAAACGCCGACCTCCCGGTCTCCGTCGCGTTCACGGCCGACCCGACCCAGGATGCGACACCCGGCAGCGCCGCCGCCGCCCGCCAGAAACTCGCCGCCGCCGGGCCGAAACCGCTGGTTCCGGATCGGGCCCGCGCCGTCAAGGCAGTCTCCGAAGCCCTCAACGGCACCCGTCCGGGGACGCTTGTCCTCCTGTCGGACGGCGTTCTGGCCGCAGGCGACGCGGAGGCGACCGCCGCCCTCGCCGCGCTTTCGCCGGCAAATACGCGGCTGATCGAGGGCGATGGCGCGAGCGCGCTTGCCATCACCGATGCCGCCAACACCGCCGAAGCGCTCAGCGTCTCCGCGACGCGGCTCGCCACCGGGCCGGCGGCGCAGATGACCGTCAACGCGCTCGACACCCAGGGCCGGTCGCTCGCCACCGGTGTTCTCGAATTCAAGCCCGGTGCGGCAACCGCAACGACGCAGATTGCAGCCCCCTTCGAACTGCGCAACGATTTTGCCCGGCTGAGTGTCGAAGGCATTGCGACGGCCGGTACCGCGCATCTGCTCGACGACGGCTTCAAGCGTCGCCGCGTGGCACTTCTTGCCGGCGATGCCGGCAACGACCTGCAGCCGCTGCTGCTGCCGCTCTACTACATCAGCCGCGCACTCGAACCCTATGCCGACATCATCGAGCCGCGCACGGCCGATCTCGCCACCTCGATCCCGGAACTCCTCGCCAGCAATCCTTCGGCGATCATCATGGCCGATATCGGCCGCCTGCCGGCCGAGACCTACGCCCCGCTGCAGCAATGGATCGCCCGCGGCGGCACGCTCCTGCGCTTCGCCGGCCCCCGTCTGGCGGCGGCCCCGGCCGACGATCCGCTCGTACCCGTCCAGCTGCGCCAGGGTGAACGGGCGCTCGGCGGCGCCATGTCCTGGTCCGAACCCCAGCCTCTCGCCGACTTCCCCGCCTTTGGCCCGTTTGCCGGCATGCCGCGCGCCGCCGACATCACCGTCAGCCGCCAGGTGCTGGCCGAGCCGAGCCCGGGTCTGGCCGAGCGCACCTGGGCAAGCCTGGCGGACGGCACGCCCCTGGTCACCGAAAAGGAAGTGCAGGCAGGCCGCATCGTGCTCTTCCACACCAGCGCCGAAGCCAGCTGGTCCAATCTCCCGCTCTCCGGCAATTTCGTCGAAATGCTGCGCCGCCTCGTGCAGATGGCGCGGGCGGGCGGCGCCGTGACCGCCGGCAGCGAAGGCGCTGCGGCCACCCTGCCGCCCTACCGCCTGCTCACCGCCGACGGCATCCTCACAACCGAAACCGGCACCGCACGACCCGTCTCCGTGCGCCCGGGGGAGACGCTCGTGGCAAGCTTCGACCACCCGCCTGGCCTCTATGGCACCGAGGATGGCTATAGCGCCGTCAATCTCCTGGCGCCGAAAACCGTGCTCGCCCCCTTCGATGCTACCGCAGCCGGGTCGACCCTTGTCCGCGAAGGTCTTGCCGGCGGCGAAGCCTTGTCCTTGCGGCCGGCGCTGTTTGCGCTCGCCTTCGCGCTTCTCGTTGTCGACAGTCTGGTCATGCTCTTCATGAACGGCGGCTTTGCCCGCGGCCGACTCAACCGGACGCCGTCAGGCAAGTCGGCGGGTGCGGTCGTCGCCTCGCTCGCAGCGCTTGCGTTTGCCGCCATCGCATTTGCCCCGGGCCACGGCCAGGCGCAGGAGCTTGCCCCCGGCGCCGCCAACAAGCCCGGCGACGCGCAGATCCTGGAGCGGCTGGACACCACCCATCTCGCCTATGTGACGACCGGCGAAGCGGACGTGGACCGCATTTCCCAGCAGGGCCTCGAGGGGCTCAGCCAGTTCCTGACCTATCGCACCACGCTCGAACCCGGCGCCCCGGTCGGCATCGATATCGCCAAGGACGAGCTCTCCTTCTATCCGATCATCTACTGGCCGGTGTCCGCCACCGCGCCGATGCCCTCGCAGGCGGCGATCTCGCGGATCGACGCCTATATGCGCAATGGCGGCACCGTTCTGTTCGACACGCGCGACCAGATCTCGGCGCTCGACGGCGGCGGCTCCAGCCCCAATGCCCAGCGGCTGCAGGCGATCCTCGCCGATATCGACATCCCGCCACTCGAGCCGACACCGGAAAACCACGTGCTGACCCGCTCCTTCTACCTGCTGCGGGATTTCCCCGGACGCTATGCCGGCAGCCCGCTCTGGGTCGAGGCGCGCCAGGACGCCAAGACCAGCGGCTCGAAGCTCACCTCCGGAGGCGACGGCGTCACGCCGATCCTGATCACCGGCAACGACTTTGCCGGCGCCTGGGCGATCGACGCGCAAGGGGCGCCGGTCCTGCCGACCGTGCCGGCCGACGAGATGCAGCGCGAATATGCCTTTCGCGCCGGCGTCAACATCCTGATGTACATGCTGACCGGCAACTACAAGGCGGACCAGGTGCATGTTCCCGCCCTGCTCGAGCGGCTGGGGCAGTGATGCAGATGATGGCGAGCAACAGCCTCCTTTACTCGTTCGGTGCGCCCCGCAGCGCTGCGCGATCCGGCATGCGTGCCGGCACCGGTTATGGGCGGCGGGGCCTCGCGGCACTTCGATCTCTCCCTTTGAGGGGAAAGGTCATTGGCAGCAAGCCACACCCGTCGCCCTACCCTCTCTCCCATAGAGGGCACACCTCATGACACTTGAATTTGCACCCTTCTTTCCGTGGCCGGTGCTGGCGGGTCTGGCCGTGCTTGCGCTCGTCATTGCGGCGCTTGCCCTCTGGCGCGGACTGCGCGGCGCCATCATCCGGACGCTGGCGTTTGTCGCCCTGCTGCTCGCCCTCACCAATCCGACGCTCAACCAGGAGGACCGCGAACCGCTGTCGACCGTCGTGCCGGTCATCGTCGACCGCTCCCAGAGCCAGGACACGGCCGGCCGCAAGCAGCAGACGGACGAGGCGCTCGCCAGCCTCAAGGACCGGTTCTCCCGCTATCCGCGGATCGAGACGCGCATCGTCGAGGTCGGCGATGACGAAAACTCCGACGCGCCGGCGACCAGGCTTTTCACCGCGCTCCGTTCAGCACTCTCCGACGTGCCGCCCGCCCGCGTCGGCGCCGCGGTCTTCCTGACCGACGGTCAGATCCACGACCTTCCGGGCGTCAACCAGGATCTCGGCTTCAATGCCCCCGTGCATGGATTGATCACCGGCCAGCCGGACGAATTCGACCGGCGCGTGGAGGTGCTGCGCGCGCCGCGCTTCGGCATCGTCGGCGAAGAGCAGGAACTGAGCCTGCGCGTCTTCGACGACGGCCGCAAGGCTGCGGGCCAGACCGGCACCGCCGAGGTCACCGTGCGCATGAACGGCCAGCCCATCGCCACGCTGCAGGCACGCCCCGGGGCCGAAACGCCCTTCTCCTTCACCGTGCCGCGCGGTGGCAACAACGTCATGGAATTTGCCGTCGCCGAACTGCCCGGCGAGGTCACCACCGCCAACAACCGCGCCGTCCACGTCATTGACGGCATTCGCCAGAACCTGCGCGTGCTGCTGGTCTCCGGTGAGCCCCATGCCGGCGAACGCGCCTGGCGCAACCTCTTGAAGTCCGATGCCTCGGTGGATCTCGTCCACTTCACCATCCTGCGTCCGCCCGAAAAACAGGATGGCACGCCGATCAACGAGCTGTCGCTGATCGCCTTCCCGACGCGCGAGCTGTTCGTCGAAAAGATCAAGGATTTCGACCTGATCATCTTCGACCGCTACAAGCACCGCGGCGTGCTGCCGATCCTCTACTACGACTACATCGCCCAGTACGTCGAAAACGGCGGGGCCTTGCTGATTGCCGCCGGCCCCGAACATGCCGGCGAGGACTCGATTGCCTCGACCCCGCTCGAGCAGGTGCTTCCGGCCGCTCCGACCGGGGAAATGCACAATGCCGCCTTCTACCCGCATCTGTCGGAGCTCGGCGCCAAGCACCCGGTCACCCGCGGGCTCGACCCGTCCGGCGCCAATCCGCCGGCCTGGGGTCGCTGGTTCCGCACCGTCGACGTCGACCCGCCGCGTGGACAGACCGTCATGGAAGGCGACGGCAAGCGCCCGCTGCTGGTGCTCAACCGCCAGGGCCAGGGCCGCGTCGCCATGCTGCTGTCCGACCAGGGCTGGCTCTGGGCGCGCGGCTTTGAAGGCGGCGGCCCGCACGTGTCCCTCTATCGCCGCATCGCCCACTGGCTGATGAAGGAGCCGGAACTGGAGGAAGAGGCGCTGACCGCACGCGCCTCCGGCCGGACCCTCGAGGCGACCCGCCAGACGATCGGCAACGATCCCGGCCCGGCCACCGTCAAGTACCCGTCCGGCCGGACCGAAACCGTGACCATGACGGCCGCCGGCCCGGGCCAGTACCGCTTCGAGCGTCGCATGGAAGAAACCGGCCTGTTCCAGGTCTCGAACGGCGAGTTTTCGACGCTTGTGCATGTGGGAACGGTCGACGCTCCGGAATTCAAGGCGATGGTCTCCACCGAGGACACCCTGAAGCCCTATGCCGACAAGACCCGTGGCCTCGTCACCCGCGTCGCTTCCGGCTCTGGTATCACCCTGCCCGACATCCTGCCGGTGCGCGGCGAGGTACGTATCAGCGACCCGAACCGCATGGTCATTCGCATGACAGACGAGACGGTGCTGCGCGGCATCAATTCGCTGCCGTTGTTTGCGGGCTTTGCCGGCCTGTCGGCTCTTCTTCTGGTGATCGCGGCCACGTGGTGGCGCGAGGGCCGCTGATTGATGGCGTCGCTCGGAAAGCATTCCCTGGACCTGACGGCGGCCCCCGCGGCCGACGATCTGGCAACGATCCTGGAGGGGCTGAGCGGCTTCAACGAGGCAGACGTCGGCCCCGCCGACCGCCAGCTGCTCGCGGTGCTGATCCGCGACGAAGACGGCCGCGCCATCGGCGGGCTGTCGGGCTATACGGCCTGGGGCTGGTTATTCACCCAGATGCTGTTCATTCCGGCGTCACTGCAGGGACAGGGCCTGGCCGGCCGCATCCTTTCCGAGGCCGAAGACGAGGCCCGCCGCCGAGGCTGTCGGGGCGCCTGGATCGACACGTTCAACCCGAATGCCCGCAAGGCCTATCTGCGCCAGGGCTACCGGATCTTCGGCGAGCTTGAAGGCTTCGTCGGCGATCGCACCCGCACCTTCCTGAAGAAGACGCTTTGAGCTAACACGGCCGCCGATTGCTTGCGCGGGCAGGATGACGCCGACCATGACGAACGAACTGATCATCACCGAAGGTCTCTCGCCGCACATCGAGACGACTATCCTGGAGCGCCTCAAGGCCTATAATCTCGACCGCTTCGGCGAGAGCGGTCGCCGCGATCTCTGCATTCCGCTGCATGACGGCGACGGCGAGGTGATCGGCGGCCTGGTCGGCTATACCGGCCGCGGCTGGCTCTATACGGCGATGCTGTTCGTGCCCGAAACGCTGCGCGGCCAGGGTCTTGCCGCCCGCATGCTGGACATGGCGGAGACAGAGGCGCGCCGTCGCGGCTGCATCGGCGCCTATATCGACACCATGAACCCGGACGCGCTTAGGCTTTATCTCAATCAGGGCTACCGCGAGATCGGACGTCTCGAAGGCCTGGCCGGCGGCCACGGCGTCACCTGGCTCGAAAAGCGTTTCGACGCATCGGCCGGTTCAGGCGAGTGATGCGTCGCGCGTCTCGGTGGTCATCGACATGCCCGCCAGCGCGGCGATCACCAGCAGGCCTGCGAAGATGCCGACGGTCAGCCCGAAGCCATGGGCCACGACATACCCCATCAGCGACGGCGCCAGCAGACCGCCGAGGCGTGCCATGGCGCCCGCCGCCCCCATGCCCGTCGCCCGTGAACGGGTCGGGAAGAGCTCCGGCGTGTAGGCGTAGAGGGCGCCCCAGGTGCCGAGCAGCGCAAAGCTCATGATCACCAGCGCGACGGCGATCAAGAGTGCGTTGAAGGCGACGACGAACAGGCCGCAGCCGAAGGCCGACAACAGGCAGAAGCCGATCAGCGTCGGCCGGCGTCCCCACCGCTCCACCCCGTAGGCGGCCAGAGCATACCCCGGCAGCTGCGCCACCGCCATCACGACCAGAAAGCCGTAGCCGCGTACGAAGCCAAACCCCTCGCCCGCAAGCCGGGCCGGCATCCAGGTAAAGACGCCGTAATAGGCGACCGAGACCAGGAACCAGATCGACAGGATGGTAATGCTTGCCCGCCGCAACTCGGGAGAAAACAGCCCGATCCGCGGCGCTGCGGGCGGCAGCGTCAGCTCCTCGTCGTCGCCGAGTTCCGGCTGCCCGTTGATGGCGAGCATCCGGTTCAGCACCTCGCGAGCCTCCTCCTGGCGGCCGGCGCGCAACAGGTAGATCGGCGAATCGGGGATCAGCACGCGCATGCCGATGCCGGCGAGCGCCGGCAGCGCCGTCACCGCAAAGATCAACCGCCATGCATCCGTGATGCCAGCCACGCTTGCCGCCCAGGCGGTCAGCGCGACGACCAGCGTGCCGACCGCCCAGAAACCTTCGAGCGCCACGAGCCAGCGCCCGCGGTTTTTTGCCGGCAGGAATTCGGACATCATGGCATAATCGACCGGCAGCGTTCCGCCGACCGCAAGGCCGGTCAGGAAACGCAGCACCAGCAGGATGGTAAAGCTCGGCGCGAAGATCGACAGGATGCCGAACAGCGCGTCGCAGGACACCGTGGTGATCAGCACCGTGCGCCGTCCGATACGGTCCGCGAGGCGGCCGAAACCGATGGCGCCGAGAAACATGCCGAGAAAGAACAGCGTACCGGTCTGCAGCGCCTCCGGCACGGTGAGCTTGAAGCTTGCGGCAATCGACGCCGCCGTGAAGCCGACCGCCAGCACCTGCATGGCGTCCGCGGCCCACACCAGCCCGAAGACGCCGATCAGCCTGCGCTGGTAGCGCCCCGCGCCCGCTCTGTCCAATGCCCTGTCGAGTGTGATCGTGCCCATGCCCCACCTAGCCCTGTCGCGGGGCTGACACGATGGCAACCCCTCTCCAAAGCCCTAGCGGAAATGCATCAGGGCCGCCAGCCGATCGTTCCGGCAAGCCGCGCATGCACGTCAGGGCCGATCGGCACGACGAGAACGCGGTTGGGATCGACGGGTCCGGGGAATTGCAGCGCGCCATAAGAGACCTTCTCGAATCCGAGCGGGCCGTAATAGGGCGGGTCGCCGACAAGGATGACGGCTTCGGAACCCTTCCGCCGTGCCGCATCGATGGCAATGCGCACCAGTTCGCGGCCGATGCCGCGGCTCTTGTGCGACGGCCGAACCGCAAGTGGTCCGAGCAGATGCCCCTTGACCGAGCCGGCCAGCACGGCGGTCATCCGCACCGAAGCAATGGTTTCGCCGTCATCGGCGCAAACGAACGACAGCGACCGGTCGTGACCGCCCTGCTCGCGGATGCGCGCCGCCGCGCGCGTATGGCGCCCGGGACCGAAGGCCTCTTCGTTGATGAGTTCGATCACCTCGTCATGCGAGGCGTCCTCTGTCAGGTAGACGAGGTCGTGCTTGGGCAGGAGATTGGGTCTGGACATGAGAAACTGAAGCCGTGGAAATGAGCGGACAGGACAAGCGATCTCGATGACGCGCTGTGTTCGCGTCGTTTCGGTCAATCAGCGTCGTCGCAGCGCCCGGGCTTCGGTCATGGAAAGGTCCTGATGTTCGAAATCGCCATTAGCAAGAAAAAACCGGCCCGTCCAATCCAAAAACAATCCGTTCGCAAAACAGGACCTCGCCACCCGCCGCGTTTCTCATATCTATAGGGCCAAGCGCGGATTGAGGCGCATCAAGGAGAGTGTCATGGGCATGTTGGTCGACGGCAAGTGGCAGGATGTCTGGTACGACACCAAGGCCACCAAGGGCCGTTTCGAGAGATCCGTCTCGCAGTTCCGCAACTGGATCACTTCCGACGGCGAACCCGGCCCGACCGGTCGTGGCGGCTTCAAGGCCGAGGCCGGCCGCTACCACCTCTATGTGTCGCTGGCCTGTCCGTGGGCACACCGCACGCTGATCTACCGCAAGCTGAAGAAGCTCGAGGACCTGATCTCCGTATCCGTCGTGGACTACCTGATGGTCGAGAACGGCTGGGAGTTCAGGACGCGCGACGATGACGAGGGCGGCGCCACCGGCGACGATCTGTTCGGCTTCGACTACCTCTACCAGGTCTACCTGAAGGCCGATCCCGCCTATTCGGGCCGCGTCACCGTGCCGGTCCTCTGGGACAAGCATGAGAATACGATCGTCTCCAACGAGAGCGCAGAGATCATCCGCATGCTGAACAGCGCCTTCGACGGCCTGACCGGCTCGACGCTCGATCTCTATCCGCCCAAGCTGCGCGAAGAGATCGACCGTACCAACGCAATGGTCTACGACACCGTCAACAACGGCGTCTACAAGGCGGGCTTTGCCACGACCCAGGACGCCTACGAGGACGCCGTAAAGCACCTGTTCGAAACGCTGGACGGGCTCGACGAGCGGCTGGCCGGCGCGCGCTACCTGTTCGGAGATACGCCGACCGAGGCGGACTGGCGCCTGTTCACCACGCTGGTTCGCTTCGACGCGGTCTATGTCGGCCACTTCAAATGCAACATCCGCAGGATCGCCGACTATCCGAACCTGTCGGCCTATCTACGCGATCTCTACCAGCAGCCGGGCGTCGCCGAGACCTGCAATCTCGTCCACATCAAGAACCACTACTACCGCAGCCACAAGACCATCAATCCGACCGGTATCGTGCCGGTCGGACCGCTCCTCGACCTCGACGCGCCGCATGGCCGCGAGCGACTGAAGACCGCCGCGTAACCGGAAGTCAGAACCGGCAGTCTGTCGAACTGGCCGCGGTGGCGGGCAGTTTCACCAGAGATCGGACTTCGGCGATTCGCCCGAAAGCTCGCGCAGCCGCCGCAGCGTCGCCGCCGTCACCCCGTCGGGCAATGAATCGAGGTGAAAGAAACCGCTCTCGGCAATTTCCCGGTCGGGCGGACGCGGCGCGGTCTGCCTGACACCGACCTTGTAGAACAGCACGTGGTCGCGCGGGCTGGCCGTGCGGTTGAAATAGACGTGGACGAACTCAGGCGGCGCAGTGGCCACGAGGTTGCCTTCTTCCCGCAATTCCTTCGCCAGCGCATCGAGGGCCGTTTCCCCGCGTTCCAGCCCGCCGCCCGGCAGGTACCAGCCGGGAACATAGGTGTGGCGCACCAGAAAGACGCGGCCGGCCTCGTCGAAACAGGCGGCGCGAACGCCCATCGTCATGCCTCGGGTCAGAATGAAGACGCGGTGCATCAGCCAGACGAGCGCGCGCGTGCGGCGGTTGGCGATCTCCGGAATTCCGGCCTCATTCATGGCCGGGCGTCCGCAGCCGAGAAAATCGATAACGATTTGCAGCTTCGTGCGTTATGTCTGCGCCATGTTCAAATTCGCGCATATTTCCGACATCCATCTGGGGCCGCTTCCGAAGCTGACATTCCGGGAACTGTTTTCGAAGCGAATCACCGGCTTTGTGAACTGGCACCGCAACCGTCGCAAGCACCTTTTCGTCAACACCCTGGATCTGCTGTTGAGCGATCTCAAGGCACGCGAGCCGGATCAGCTGATGATCACCGGCGATCTCGTCAATCTTGCGACCAAGATCGAGACGCGGCTGGCGGGCGAATGGCTGCGGACCATCGGCGAGCCGCAGGACACGACAGTCGTGCCCGGCAACCATGACGCCTACGTCCCGGGCGCCCACGACAAGTCCGTCAACGAGTGGTACCCTTTCATCAAGTCCGACGACGATCCGGCGGAGTGGCCCGAGGACGACCACATCTTCCCGACCATGCGCCGCCGCGGCCCGCTCGCTATCATCGGCTGCTCCACTTCGAACGCCACCCTGCCATTTTCCGCCTCCGGCTATTTCGGCTCGCGTCAGGCGCGTGAAACCGTCAACCTGTTGAAGCAGGCCGGCGAGGAAGGGCTTTTCCGGGTCGTCCTCATCCACCATCCGCCGATCCGCGGTGCCGCCGCCTCCCACAAGCGCATGCTTGGCATCCGTCGTTTCGGGGCCGCCATTTCCACCGGCGGCGCCGAGCTTGTGCTGCACGGCCACACGCATCTGAACACGCTGTACTGGCTGAAAGGACGCACCAAGCAGGTGCCGGTGGTCGGCATTGCGTCGGCCTCCCAGGGGCCCGGTGGCCACAAGCCGCGCGCCGCCTACAACATGTTCACGCTGACCGGAGAACCGGGCAACTGGAACCTGCTGCGCGAACGCTACAGCCTTACCGCCAATGGCGGCGGCATCGAGCTCGAGGACAGCCGGATGCTGTCCGGCATGCTGCCGGGCGAGCCTCTTTCCATTCCGGACGTGGCGAGAATGTTGTAGATTTTACCGGGATGCTGTTGCGAAATCGACACAATCGATTCATAGCTAGGAAGACTTCCGAATTCGCAACGCATCTGACGGGTAAAGCTGCATTCAGCCGATGAGCCAATCGACCGCCATATCTGACATACGCCGGGATCTTGTCGCCCTCCTGCCACGGCTGCGCCGTTTCGCGCTTACTCTTGCAGCATCGGCCGGTGAAGCCGACGATCTGGTGCGCGAGGTCTGCGCCCGTGCCATTCAGAAAAGCCACCATTGGAAGGGCGAAGGCCGTATCGAGAGCTGGCTGTTCAGCATGATGCGCACCGTCTGCGCCGACGCACGCAAGAAGCGCAAGACGGACGCGCTGGCGCAGGCCGCCCGTGGCAGCGCCGCCGTCGGCGAGACCGACAAGCAGACCAATCCGCTGTTCAGCATGCAGGAGGGGCTGGCGAGCGCCTTCCTGCTCGGCGAGGTCGAGGGTTTCAGCTACAAGGAAGCATCCGTCATCCTCGGCATCTCCAGCGAGGACTTTGCACGGCGCCTCTGCGCCGCCCGCCTGCAACTGGCCGCACTTGGCGTCGAAACCGCCGAACGGAGGGCGTGAGCCGATGCCGATGAGCCAGCCTTCGCCGCTGCAGCAGCGCCTGTCCGCCTATCAGGACGGTGAAACCAGCGAGCAGGACCGCAACGAGACCGAGGCTCTGCTGGTCAACGACCCGCAGGCCCGCGCCCACCAGGACGGGCTCAAGCGCGGCTGCGAATTCGGACGCCGCATCTTCGAGGACCTGCTCAAGGAGCCGGTTCCGCTCGAACTGGTGCGAACCATCAAGAACGCCCCCCTGCCCCGTCGTGCCGTACGCCTGCCGCAGGCACCACGTGCTTCGGCCGCCTTTCGGCCGACCGGTCCGCAGGCCCTGGCAGCATGCCTGATCGTCGCGGCCTTGAGCGGCGCGATCGGCTACATGGTCGGCGCCAACCCGGCAGGCCCAGCCGCTGCGTCTCTCACGGCCGCTCCCGACAAGCGCGACTGGCTGGACGAGGTCGTGGCCAGCTACAAGCTCTACGAGCGACAGCCGAAGCACGTGGCCGAAATCGGACCCGACAACAAGTCCGACATTCTGGAGTGGCTGACGACCAATACCGGGGTCAGCTTCCGCATTCCTGATCTCAGCGAAAGCGGTCTGAGCTTTGCCGGAGCACGCCTCGTGATGGCGCAAAGCCATCCGCTCGGCATTCTCCTCTACAAGCGCGCCGATGGCGACGGCGATGTCGTCGCGATCACCTTCACGAAGACCGGCGCAGACATGGGCAAACCGATCGAGGACATCCGCAGCGATACATCGCTGGTCTCCTGGTCGACGGCACTCGCCACCTACGTCGTCGTTGGCCCGTCATCGGCGGCCGATCTCGACGATATCGCAGCCAAGGTGGCAGGCGTGATCTGAAATTGCCTCAACTGTCGCGGCACGATTGGGCCCGACGATCAGGCCCTGCGCCGGAATGCCAGCGGGGTCGTACCGACGGCAAGGCGAAACGCCCGCCCGAACTGGCTCGCACCTTTGAAACCGCAGGCGACCGCGATGTCGGCGACGGGAAGCTTTGTCTCGACCAGCATGTCGCGCGCTTCCTCGATACGCCGGCGCGTCACATACTGATATGGAGGCTCTGAGAACGTCTCCTTGAACGCTCTCGAAAAGTGGTAGCGCGACAAGCCGCAGAGAGCCGCAAGTTCGTCCAGCCCCATGTCCTTGGACAGGTTCTCCTCGACGTAGCTCCTGACCATCTCTCGTTGCGATCGGCTGAGTTGCCCGACCCCGTGGTTCGGCCTGTATCTCGCCACGGCCACCCTGAACATTTCAAGCGCGGCGGTCAGGCCAAGGGTCTCAGCGTAGATCCGTGAGGCGGGCATCTGGCTGTCGGGCATCACCCGTGCAAGCTTCCGCATGGTTGCGCCGAGCACGTCATCCTTGAAATAGAGGCCCGGACGCGCCACGGCACCGCTGAACTCGGCCTGTACCTCTTCCTCCATCACCGCGGGATCGAAGCACACCACCGTAAACGCGTTCAGCCGGTCGGCCGGCTTTGCCCAGCCCTGGAATGTCTGGCCCACCGGGACATAGGTCATCTGGTCGCGCAGATCGCGCCCGGCCACGGGACGCTCGCCCGAGACTTCCATCTCGCCGTCGGCAAGCACGAGGTCGTGGTGGGCGAGGTAATGGCAGCGGCCATCCCACGTAAACTCGTATTCCGCTGGCAGCTTGAGGCGCGAATGCTGCACCGAAACACCTCGCCAGCTGCGCGCGGCGTAAATTTCCGGCGCAGGCGCGGCTTCCTTGAAGTCGAGGCGAAGTTCGGTTTGCTCAGACATGCTCATCGTATGTGCATCATGGATTGCAATGGCTTTCGCTCCTTCTCCCTTTGCAGGCGCAAACAGGGCTCGGGAGAGCAATAAAATGTGGAACTGAGCAAGATCCATGCGATTTTGCCCGGTCATGTACTGAGATCAAATTTCTAGCTGGCAGATTTAGCATCGTCAAATGAATGCCGCATTGCCCCTGCCCGGCATCGCCATCGTGCCGCGGGCTTAGAAACTGACGCGGAGCAAAATGCCAGGTTGAATGCAGGAGCAGCGAGGGCCATCCGGGACGCCATCAGCAGGCCTCAGGCAATCATCGGGTTCCACCCCGACGGCACCAGCCCGAACAAGAAAGGCCGCCGGGGCGGCCTTTCCCATGAGGCGTAGAGGGAAGACTGTCAGCCCTTCGTCTGCAGCACCCGGTGCTGTCAGCCCTTCGTCTGCAGCACCCGGTTGGCGGCCGAAACGATCGCTTCGAGCGAAGCCGCGACGATGTTGGTGTTGATGCCCGCGCCGAACAGCTTGCCGCCCGGATATTCCATCTCCACATAGGCGATCGCCGAGGCGTTGGAGCCGTGCTGCAGCGAGTGCTCGGAGTAGTCCGCGACCGACAGGTCGATGCCGAGATAGGTCGACAGCGCATTGATGAAGCCGTCGATCGGGCCGGTGCCCTTGCCCTCGATGCGCTTGATCTCACCCCGGTCGCTGATCTCCGCGGCGACGACCCGCACCCCCCGGTGGTCGGTGCCGGCCGGATAGGTATGGTGGTCGACGAACTTCAGCCGTGCCTCGGGCTGGTCCACGTAGCGCTCGATGAAATGCTCGTAGATGCGCTTCGAGGGAAGCTCGATGCCCTCTTCGTCGGTGATCCGCTGGATCTCCTCGCGGTATTCCACCTGCAGCGCGCGCGGCAGGTTCAGCCCGTAGTCCTGGCTCAGCACATAGGCGATGCCGCCCTTGCCGGACTGCGAGTTGATGCGGATGATCGCTTCGTAGGAGCGCCCTACGTCGCGCGGGTCGATCGGCAGGTAAGGCACCTCCCAGGCCGGATGATTGGCGACCTTGATCGCCTTCATCCCCTTGTTGATCGCATCCTGGTGCGAGCCGGAAAACGCCGTGTAGACCAGCTCGCCGACGTAAGGGTGACGCTCGGGGATCGTCATCTCGTTGGAGTACTCGTAGACGTCCTTGATCCGCTCGATGTTGGAGCAGTCCAGCTTCGGGTCGACCCCTTGCGTGTACATGTTGAGCGCCATCGTCACCACGTCGACATTGCCGGTGCGCTCGCCATTGCCGAACAGCGTGCCTTCGACGCGATCGGCACCCGCCATCAGGCCGAGCTCGGTCGCCGCAATCCCGGTACCGCGGTCATTGTGCGGATGCAGCGAAATGATCAGGTTTTCGCGGTTGTCGATGTTACGGCACATCCACTCGATCTGGTCGGCATAGATGTTGGGCGTCGCCATCTCGACGGTCGACGGCAGGTTGATGATCAGCTTGTTGTCGGGCGTCGGCTTCATTTCCGCAATCACGGCGTTGCAGATCTCCAGTGCGACCTCGAGTTCCGTCCCGGTAAAGCTTTCCGGCGAATACTCGAAACGGTAGCCGCCACCGGCCTTGGCGGCCATGTCGGAGATCATCTTGGCAGCATCGACGGCGATCTGCTTGATGCCGGCCACATCCTTGCCGAACACCACCCGGCGCTGCAGCTCCGACGTCGAATTGTAGAAGTGGATGATCGGCCGATGCGCGCCCTCGAGCGCCTCGAAGGTCCGCGTGATCAGCTCGGGACGGCACTGCACCAGCACCTGCAGCGACACGTCCTGCGGCACCCCGCCCTCTTCGACGCACCAGCGGGCGAAATCGAAATCGGTCTGCGAGGCCGACGGAAAGCCGATCTCGATTTCCTTGAAGCCCATTTCCAGCAGCAGCTTGAACATCCGCGCCTTGCGGTCGTGCCCCATCGGGTTGACCAGCGACTGGTTGCCGTCGCGCAGGTCGACCGAGCACCAGATCGGCGCCGTGTCAATGACCTTCGACGGCCAGGTCCGGTCGGGAATGTTGATGGCCGGGTAGGGCCGGTATTTTACGCTCGCATCGGGCATGCCGGATCGGGTGGATGTGCTCTTGGCGTCCATGGTGTCGTCTCTTCGCTTCACGCATCGCTCAGTGCCTCTTGGGGCACACCGTTTGCGATGCGGACCTGTCGCGGTCTGTGGTCTATCGAATGTGCTGATGATACGAGGAGCTCTTGACGCCGGACGGGCTTGTCGGCCGCCGGGCGCTCCTCAACGGACCCGGCAACCGCGCGTAAGGTCGAGGCTAAGAAGCGAGTTTAGGGCGAACGAAGACGCGCGGTCAGCCATATGGCCCGCGGCGTATGAAGCAGAAATGGGGTCGCCCGAAATCTTCATGCTGTTTTTATAGCGGCGGCTTTCCGGTTCGACAAGGGTGCATCGGCCCGCGGGCCAGCAAATTTCAAAAGCTGCAACCCCGCTCTATTGACAACCTAAGCGATTTATTTACGGTAAAGCAACCTTGAGGGGAGGAAGCCATGGGTGGGATCTATTCGCTGCTGACCGCATCGATTGCGATCGTCGTGCTCGCCTTGAGCGCAACGGTTCTCATCAAGCTGCTGGATGGCAGCATCCTCACCGATGGGATGCTGCAGACCGATGCCAGCGGAACCAGCTACGACCCGGAGCGGGTTCTCGCCCTGATCGGCACGCTGCTCGCTGCCGTCTACTACTTTTTCTACGCGCTGCAAAAGGGCGTCGAGGGCAATCAGATGCCGGAGTTTCCAGAGCATCTGGTGCCGTTCATCGGCGGCACGAATCTTCTGTTTCTCACCGGCAAATATGGTCGCCTCGCGGGCATCATCAAATAGGGGGCAAATGGCATGGCAGAGCTCAGCGTTCCGCAGGTGATTGCCCTTGTGGTGGCCATCGCCGTCAGTCTTATCGTCCTGTCCTTGGCAGCAACAGTCATCCGGGCGATCTGGACGGAGCGGATCAGCCTCACCCATCTCCTTGCCGAATCGAGCTCAGATACCCCGACCGGCTCGTCGGGAAAGGCCAGTCTCAGCCGCTTCCAGGCCCTGGTCTTCACCTTCGTGATCGCCGGCCTCTATCTGGTCCTGTCGCTCGAGACGGGGACATTGATCAATGTCCCCGAAGGAACGTTGCTGCTGCTCGGCATCAGCAGCGGCACCTATGTTCTGGGCAAGGCGATGAGCGGCACGAAGCCATCCACGCCGGCGGGTGACGCGGCGACCACGAAGGTGGCCGCTCCGGAGAAGCCCTTGGGCTGAAACGGCACGCCATCGGCCGGGCCAAAGGTGCCGAAACCATTGGGCCGGCACCCAGTCTCCGTTTGAACCCAGTCCCCGTTTGAAATCCCTCACCGGAGGATACCGTCATGCGTATCGCCCGCTATCCCGCAGCCATGCTCCGCCTGATGATCGCCGTGTTCGCCTGTGCAAGCCTCCCAGGCATGGGCCCGGCGCGCGCCGACGACCCCGGCCTGCCCCTGGATCTGCCCTTGGATCTGTCGGCATGCGCCGCCCTTTTCGATCCGGTCGGCATGCCGTCGGGCATCGATGGAGCAAACGGCATGGACTATGCCTTCCGCAGCGGCGCCGAGCCGCCGGCTCCGAGCCGTGCCTTCATCTACCGGTGTACCGCTGGCGGGTTCGCGCTGCGGCTCAATGGCGTGACCAAGGTCCCGGACTGGGTGGTCGAGAATATCACGCCCGGACTGATCGGCGACGGCGCCGAGCGCAGCGACAACTTCTTCGTCGACCCGACCCTTCCGGCAGGCTATTCCGCCCAGCTCGCGGACTACAGGCACAGCAATTTCGATCGCGGCCATCAGGCGCCAGCGGGCGATTTCAGCGGCGACCAGCAGCTGATGGATGAAACCTTTGTCCTGTCGAACATGGGGCCGCAGGTCGGTCGCTGTTTCAACCAGGGTATCTGGCGCGATCTCGAGACCGGCATCCGCAGCCTTGTCGGCAGCAGGAAGAGGCTGATCGTCTTCACCGGGCCGATCTTCGAGGGTCCCCTGCACACCATCGCCGACCACAAGGCTGAGATGGAGAAGCACGCAAGAGCCGCCCGCGGACTGCCGCAGCAACCCGCCGCGGACAGCGACGCGCCGCCTGCGCCCTCCCCGGCCGTCCCCGATGCCTTTTACAAGATCGTCTACGATCCGGGCGGCGGGCGCACGATAGCCTTCCGCTTTCCCAACAAGGCGCTGTGCAAGACCTCCTATCGGGAGCGGCAGTTCCTCACCTCCGTCGACGCGATCGAGGAAGAGACGGGGTTCGATTTCCTGCCGAAACTGCCCCAGCGCGACCAGGTCATGATGGAGCGGGAAACGCTCCCGGCGTGGAACTGGTAATCGGACCGTCGCTCTTCAGTGTCGTTTCGCCAGCCCTTGGCGCAGCGCCATCATCACCCCGCCCGCGACCAGGCCCCAGAAGGCGCCGGAAATGCCGGCAAACGACAGGCCGGAAGCGGTGACCAGGAAGGTGATGGCCGCGGCCTCCCGCGTTTCCGGATCCCGGTAGGCGGCAAAGGCGGCATTCGAAAATGCGCCGATCAGTCCAAGCCCTGCCACCGCCTGCAGCAGGATCGGCGGCGCCAGCGAGACGAAGGCGATGATCGCGCCCGCCAGGAGGCCAAGCACCACATAGCCGATGCCGCCGACGATCGCCGCCCAGTAGCGGCGCTGCGGATCCGGGTTGGCATCGTCGCTGGCACACATGGCAGCCGTGATCGCCGCCATGTTGACGGGCACGCCGCCGGTCAGGCTGCACAGCATCGACATCAGACCGGTCCCGATGAACAGGATCCCCGGCGGCGGCTCGTAGTGATGCACCTTGAGGATGGCGATCCCCGGAATATTCTGCGAGGCCATGGTGACGATGAACAGCGGCACCGCCACCGACACGAAGCCGTGCCAGGTGAAGACGGGCGCGACGAAGGTGAGGTCCGGATGCACCGCAGCGCGCAGCTGTGCCATCGCATCGACCGGCAGCTCCACCCCGAAGATCAGCACCAGCACCAGTGCCGCGAGTGAGGCCGGCACCGCAAACAGCCGCCACCGCGACACCACCACCGCCCAGGTCAAGACGATCGGCAGTCCGAGCGCGGCATTGAAGGCGACCGCCTTGACCGGCGCCAGGCACAGTCCGAGCAGGATGCCGGCGAGCATCGCATTGGCAAGCGGCGCCGGGATCAGCCGGATCGCCCGGCCAAGCGGCCCGAACAGGCCGCACAGCGTGATCAGCAAACCGCTGATGAGGAAAGCGCCAACGGCCGCCGGAAAGCCGCCGTCGATCATGCCGATCCCCGACAGGAGCGCGGCACCCGGCGTCGACCAGGCAATGCTGATCGGCATCCGGAAGAACGAGGAAAAGCCGATCGCCAGGACGCCCATGGCGAGCGACAGCGCCAAAAGCGCCGATGCGATCTCGGGCGCCGTCGCCCCCATCGCCGTCAACCCCTGCATGATGACGGCAAACGAACTGATGAACCCCACGAACGCTGTGAGCAGGCCCATCATCAGGGCGGAAATGGAAAAGTCCTTCAACATGCAGGCAGACTCAGCGGGCTGATACGCAAGTCTCGCATGGAGCACGGGCCGGCCACCTCAGGCAAGCCGCCGATCGCGGTGCAGGGTACGGCGTCGCATAACGAGCAAACGGGAAATGTCAGTTGCAAATTAGAGAATGTTAAAATCTTTCTGCGAGCATGATCGCTTAAGCCGGAATGCGCCATGATCGTCAGCCAAAAGCCAAGACATCCCACCTTCTTCCGGCCACGCTGGTCGTCCGCGAGCTATTTTGTTCCGGCCGCCCTCGCGATCGCGGCAGCACTGGTGGGAATGGTCCGCGCCGATATCAGCGAGCATGACCGCTACCGCGCTGCGCAGCGGTTGGCGGCAGCTGAGGCTCTCGGCACCGTCACCTCCAGCCTGGAAGCCAAGATCAAGGGCAATGTCAATCTCGTATACGGTCTGGTAGCCGCGATCGCCGCCGAGCCGGACATCACCGCGAGCCAGTTTGCCGCATTGTCGGAACGCATCTTTACCGTCCCGTCGCAGCTGCGAAACGTCGCCGGCGCGCCCGATCTTGTCGTCCGCTACGTCTATCCGGAAAATGCCAACCGCACGATCGTCGGCCTCGACTACGCCGCCGACCCGGTCCAGTACGCGCCGGTGCTGGAGGCGGTAAAGCGCCGCACCTTGGTGGTCACCGGTCCGAGACAATTGAAGCAGGGCGGCGTCGGCCTGATTGCCCGCTATCCCGTCTTTTCTCTGGTCAATGGCCATTTCTGGGGCATGCTTTCCGCTGTCATCGACCTGGATAAGCTCTACCGGGAAAGCAATGTCGACACGCCCGACCAGCGGCTGCAGATCGCCATCTCCGAGAGTTCGGCGTCCGAACCGGCCGACGTGTTTTTCGGCGACGGGACGATTCTGGGTGAGGATCCGGTAAAGACCCGCATCGAACTCGGCGCCGACACCTGGTACCTTTCCGCCATTCCCAAGGGCGGCTGGCGGCAGAGCCCGCCTGATATTGCGCAGTTTCGCTTTGTTGCGCTGCTGCTTGCCTGCGGCCTCGTCGCGCCGCTGATCTGGGCAGGCTGGCTGATGCAGCAGCGGCAGCGCTCGATCGAAAAACTGCAGCAGCGCGAGGAGGAACTCTCGACGCTGTCGCAACGCCTCGAGCTTGCGCTGGCGGCATCCGACATCGGCGTCTGGCAATACGACCCGGCAACCGACACCCTTCTGTGGGACCGACGGATGCGCGAGCTCTTCGGCATCATCGAGGAGAAGGAAACCTATCACCACGAGGATTGGCAGCGCGCCATACACCCGGAAGATCTCGACGCGGCCCGCCGCCTCGTCAGGCAGGCACTGACGCGGGATACAAAATACATAAGCCAGTACCGGGTGGTCTTGCCCGACGGAAGCATCCGGCACATCCGCTCCAATGCCGCGTCCTACCGGACGCCCAGCGGACAGCAGCGTCTGGTGGGCGCCGACTGGGACGTTACCGAGGATATCCACCTGCAGACCGTCCTGCGCGAGGCCCAGGCCCAGGCCGAGGCCCAGAACGACCAGCTTCGCGCCGCCCGCAGGACGCTGGAACACCAGTCGCTTCACGATGCACTGACCGGCTTGCCGAACCGCCGCTTCCTCGATCAGTTCATGGAAGCCGGGTGCACGATGGGCGGTTCCAACCGTCTCGCCTTCATCCATTTCGACCTTGATCGCTTCAAGGAGGTCAACGACACGCTGGGCCATGCCGCCGGCGACGAGGTACTGAAGGAAGTCACCACCCGCGTCCTTGGCCTCATCGGCCACGACGAGTTCGTTGCCCGCATCGGCGGCGACGAATTCGTGGCGGTCACCAGCGGTGCCGCACCCGAGGAGCGCGTCCGCAAGCTCGCCAAGTCCATCATCAGGGCGCTGGCCACGCCGATCCTGTTCGACGGGCGGCATTGCCATATCGGCTGCAGCGCCGGCATCGCCTGCCAGACGACGGCAGCCGAAGAGCCGCGCCAATTGCTGATCAATGCCGACGTCGCCCTCTATGCGGCCAAGAAGCGTGGCCGCAACCGAGCCGAAGAGTTTACCGAGGATATGCTGCTTGCCACCATCCAGACCCGCCGCACCTCGGACGAGCTGCTGACGGCGCTGGAGAACGACGAGATCGTACCCTTCTTCCAGCCCCAGTTCGACGCCCAGACGATGACGATCGCCGGCGTCGAGGCACTCGCCCGCTGGCACCATCCGACCCGCGGATTGCTGACGCCGGACAAGTTCCTCGGCATCGCCGAAAGCCTGCACCGGTCTGCCGAAATCGACGCTATCATTCTTGAAAAGGCGCTGTTCCAGGCCGCCCGCTGGCGGGCGCTCGGCCTCGACGTCCCAAAACTCTCGGTCAACATCTCGGCCCAGCGGCTGAAGGACGAGCGCCTGATGAAACGGCTGTCGACCCTTTCCTTCGTGCCGGGAACGCTCTCCTTCGAGCTTTTGGAATCGATTTCCTTCGACGGCCATGACCATGCCCTGCGCGACGCGATCATGGATCTGAAGACCATGGGGATCGACATCGAAATCGACGATTTCGGCACCGGCCACGCCTCGATCGTCAGCCTGATCGAGCTTGGACCGAAGAGCCTGAAGATCGACCGCAAGCTGATCGCGCCTTTGCAGGCGTCCGGCTCGCAGTGCCGGCTGGTCGCATCGATCATCGAGATCGGTCATTCGCAGGGGATTAGCATTGTCGCCGAGGGCGTCGAGACGCTGGCCCAGGCGGAAATCCTGCGCGGCCTCGGCTGCCAGACCCTGCAGGGCTACGCCTTTTCGAAGCCGCTGTCGGCCGAGAATTTCATTGCCTTCGCGGCCGGCTGGCAGGCGACCGACGAGCATGAACGACCGGTCGCCGCGGCGCGCTCCGCCTGACCGTTTTCCGTTCAATAGAGGCATCGGATTTGCCCGGCTCAAACGAAAACCCCGCCGGCTGTCGCCGACGGGGTCTGAAGCGAAAAGCCGCCTAAGACTTTAGATTTCGCTCTGCGACGTCACCACGCGCGAGGCAAGGCCGTAGCTGACGGCGTCTTCGGCGCTCAGCCAGTAATCACGGTCGATGTCCTTGGCGATCTTTTCTTCCGTCTGGCCGGTCGCCTTGGAGAAGATCTTGATCAGCCGCTCGTTCATCTTGATGATCTCGCGGGCCTGGATCTCGATGTCGGATGCCATGCCGCGGGTACCGCCGGACGGTTGGTGCAGCAGGAAGCGGGTGTTCGGAAGCGCGATCCGACGCTCCTTGGGAGCCGACACATAGATCAGCGCACCGGCGGAGGCGACCCAGCCCGTGCCGATCATCCAGACCTTCGGCTTGATGAACTTGATCATGTCATGGATCGAATCGCCCGATTCGACGTGGCCGCCGGGCGAGTTGACGTAGATGCGGATATCCTCGTCGCTCGCCGCCGAAAGGGCGACCAGCTGCGTGTTGACCTTCTGTGCCAGCTCCTGGGTAATCGAGCCGTAGATGAAGATCGAACGCGACTTGAAAAGGTTCGCCTCCGTTTCCTTGCCGAGCGGCAGTTCCTTGGTCTTGTCTTCGGTATCGTCTTCGTCGTTCAGCACGGTCAAGGTCTCCTGCTTGGATTTCAGTCTAGGGACATAATGTGTTCGCGTCGGTAAAACAATGGAAACTGGCGCAGACCCCGGCAGCTTCCCTCCACTAAGGTGAATGACGTAGGCGAACCGCCGCCCGTCGCGACCCTCGCGGTGGACAGGCCGCCCGCCCCTGCCTATTCTCGTGCGGACAGTTGCGACCAAGGGGACCACAATGCTGAGACGACTTTCGCTTTCCGCCGCCATCATCGCTGCCGGCGCGGCCCCGGCCTTCGCCCATCTCGACCCCCTCGCCCACGGCTCGTTCATGGCGGGCGTCTCGCATCCCCTGTTCGGCCTCGACCATATCCTCGCCATGCTGACGGTGGGGCTTTGGGCAGCACAGCTTTCAGACCGGGACGGCAACCGGAAGGCGCTCTGGCTGGTGCCGCTCGCTTTCGTGGCAACCATGGCGGTCGGTTTTGCAGCCGGCACCGCCGGCGTCTCGCTGCCTTTCGTCGAGCCCGCCATCCTTGCCTCGGTCATCGCCCTTGGCCTTCTGCTCGCCATCCCGGCGCGTTTGCCGGCCGCAGCCTGCGCTGCCATCGTCGGCGTCTTTGCGCTGTTTCACGGCCACGCCCATGGCAGCGAGCTGGGAAGTGCCGGCGCGCTGCAGTTCAGCCTCGGCTTCCTGGCCGCGACTGTTCTCCTCCATTGCGCCGGCATCGCCATCGGGCTTGGCCTCTCGGGGTTCAGCCCAAGCCTGTCGCGCCTTCTCGGCGCAATGACGGCGCTGCTCGGCCTGTCGCTCGCCTTCGGCTGAGGCGGTCCTCCGAGGCGGCAGGCTAGATTACAGAGATTTTAGATCTCGCCGCTTTGAAAAACCGGAAACGCCACCTACCTCCTTGTGCAGACAACAGTCCCCAAGGAGGCAGACATGTCACCGGAAGAACGCCAGCTACTCACCGGCCTTTTCGATCGCGTCCGCACCGCATCCGCCACGCCGCGCGATCCGGACGCGGAAGCCCTGATCCAGCAGGCCTCCCGCGAGCAGCCCTACGCCACCTACTATCTGGCGCAGGCCGTGATCGTGCAGGAAAAGGGGCTGGAAGCAGCCGCCAACCGGATCCGCGAGCTCGAAGACCACGTCCGCCAGCTTGAGGCCGGCGGCAACGACAACCGCCGCACCGAACAGAGCGGCGGCGGCGGCTTCCTCAGCTCCATCTTCGGCTCCAGCCAAGCTCCGGCGCCGGCCTCCGGTCAACCGCCGGCCGGTCCCTGGGGTGGCGGCGGCCAGCGGCAGGATTACCGCTCAGATCAAGGGTACGGCCGGCGCGACTATGACGATGGCTATCGCGGTCAGCCTGCTCCGATGGGCGGCGGCTTCGGCGGCGGCCCCTGGGGCGGTCAGGCCGGCGGCCAGCCCACGGCTGGCGGCAGCTTTCTACGCGGCGCGCTGGGCACGGCAGCCGGTGTCGCTGGCGGCATGCT
Source organism: Hyphomicrobiales bacterium (assembly GCA_900469345.1). Lineage (GTDB taxonomy): Bacteria > Pseudomonadota > Alphaproteobacteria > Rhizobiales > Rhizobiaceae > Neorhizobium. Next base: position 473,048 of record UBWZ01000002.1, read on the forward strand.
GCTTGCCAACACCCTCTCCAGCGCCTTCAGCAACCATACTTCGGCGCTCGGCCTCGGCTCCCCGTTCAGCGAAGCCTCCAATCCGTTCGGCAAGCCTGAAGCTCCGGCGGTCGAGGAAACCGTCATCAACAACAATTATTATGGTGACGATGCGATCCGCGAGGCCTCCGCGGACGACGCGGGAGCCGCCGGCCAGAACGACAATGGCTGGCAGCAGGCCGATCTCGGCAATGACGACTACGATCCCGGCCAGGACGATTTCGGCGGCGACGACAACCTCAACGTCTGAGCCAGCCGGCGAGCTCTCTCTTGCCACCTTGTGGCAGGAGACGGCCGGCAGGCCGGAGCCGGTTTTGCCCGGTTGGGATCAGTCGGTCGCCTGCAGGCACCTCGCTAAAACTCGGCGCGTTCGACGCTCAAAACGCTCCACCGGAGCGTTTTGCCGGCAAGCCGTCGCGTCTCACCCCCGGCCGCGATAGGTCGCGACGCCCTGGTCGGGCAGCCAGACACCGGCAGGCACTTCTCCCGTCTGCCAGAAGACGTCGATCGGAATCCCGCCGCGCGGATACCAGTAGGCGCCGATCCGCAGCCACTTCGGCTGCAGCAGATCGACGATCCGGCGCGCGATGTAGATCGAGCAGTCCTCGTGGAACGCCCCGTGATTGCGGAACGAGTGCAGAAACAGTTTCAGCGACTTTGATTCGACCAGAAATCCGTCCGGGATATAGTCGATCACGATATGCGCGAAATCCGGCTGGCCCGTCATCGGGCAAAGCGAGGTGAATTCGGGCGCGGTGAATCGCACCACGTAATCCGTCCCCTGATTTCCGTTCGGCACCTTTTCCAGCACGGCGGCTTCCGGGGTTCCGGGTGCTTCCACCTGCGAACCGAGCTGCGAAAGCCCGCTGACATCCGTCATCGTCATGTGTTCGTTCCTTCGATTTCGACCTTCACGCCATGCGCATTCTCGCCCTCGGGCTCCACATGGATCGCCAGTATGGCGCCGGGAATAGCGCTTTTGATCCCCTCTTCCAAGCGGTCGCAGATATCATGCGCCTCGCGCACGGTCATGGTTTCCGGCACCACCAGATGGAAATCGATAAACGCCACCGAACCCGCCCGCCGGGACTTGAGGTCGTGCACGTCGAGCGCTCCCGTCGAATGGGCGGTGATCATCTCGCGCACCGCGGCGGCCTCCTCGGGCTCCAGCGCCTTGTCCATCAGACCGCCGAGCGAGTGCGAGATGACTTTGTAGCCCTGCCACAGGATGTTGCAGGCAACGATCACCGCCAGCAGCGGATCGAGGACCGCGTAACCCGTGAGGACGGCCAGCACGAGGCCGATGAACACGCCGCCCGAGGTCACCACGTCCGACATGATGTGATGGCCGTCGGCCTTCATCGCCGGCGACCGGTGCGTCGTACCGACCCGGATCAGGATGGTCGCCCACACGGCGTTGATGACGCCGGCCGCGGCATTGATGGCAAGTCCGAGCCACGGCGTTTCGGGAAGCGTCGGCGCCGCGAGGGCGGGCCAGGCCTCCTGGATGATCAAAAGCGCTGCAACGACGATCAGCACGCCCTCCACCACGGCCGACAGATATTCCGCCTTGTGGTGGCCGAACTGGTGGTCCTCGTCGGCCGGACGCTGCGCGTAGCGGATCACGAAATAGGCGATGAAGGCGGCGACCACGTTGACGAGCGATTCGAGCCCGTCGGACAGCAGCGCCACCGAACCCGTGACCCACCAGGCCGTCAGCTTCAGCCCCAGCACGAGAAGCGAGACCGGAATTCCCCACAGGGCCAGCCGCTCGACGATCCTTCTGTCTTCCACCTGTCTCTTCCTTCCTGCGCCTGCGAATGATTTGCAGAACGCGTGCCCCAAAACGGCAAAACCGCCGCTGCGAGCATGGCTCGCGCGACGGTTTTGAAGGCGCCTCAATGGCGCAGGTGCAGCATTTTGTCAAAGCTTTTATCTGCCGGATCGAGACAAGAAGATGGAACCCGTTGGCAGAATATGTGTTGGCTGCGGCCAGATAAAATTGGTAGAGAAATGCTCAACGTAGATTTGAGTAAGTACAAGCTTAGAGAACTTGAACGCTTATGCCGCCTTTGCATGAATTCTTTGTTGAGCTCGACCGCGAAACGGTCAAGCGGGTTACGGTGCGCGGCCTGAGCCCAGATCGCTTCCTGCTTGAAACCCGCCTTCAGTTCGACAGGGGCTGGGAGAGTGAGGCCGAAAAGGCGGAGCTGGATAGCGGTCGCGCCCTCGCCCGCCGCCTGGTCGAGGAAGGTGTTCCCGAACAGGTCGTCCAGGAAGAACTGGGCATCGTCCCGCCGCCGGTTCCCAGCCGCATCATGGTGGTGTCGATCTCGATCGGCATCTGGCTCCTGATCGGCGTCGTCGTCATGTGGGCACTCGGCTGGCTCTGACGCCAGCCGATATACCCTCTTTGAACAGTCGGCCTAGGCTGCCTTCGTTTCCCGCCGCCGCGCCAGATGCGCCACCACGTTTTCGATCATCCGCATGCCGGCATCGCCGCCGAGCGTCATGATCGATTCCGGGTGGAACTGCACCGCCGCGATCGGCTCCTTGACATGCTCGATCCCCATGATCGTGCCGTCCTCGCTCTCGGCGGTAATCATGAAGTCAGGATGCAGCGTCTTCGGATCGGCAAAGATCGAATGGTAGCGTCCGACCGTCACCTCGTGGGCAAGCCCCGAAAACACGACGCCCGGTTCCAGCACCCGGATGCGCGACGGCTTTCCGTGCATCGGCAGCGCCAGATGGCGCAGGTCGCCGCCATAGGCTTCCGCCAGCGCCTGCAGCCCGAGGCAGACGCCGAAGATCGGCAGGCTCTTGGCGCGTGCCATCTTGATCGTCGCCTTGCAGTCGAAGTCCTTCGGATTGCCCGGACCGGGTGAGAGCACCACGAGGTCCGGGTCGATCCGGTCGAAGATCTCCTCCGCTACCGGCGTGCGGACGGTGGAAACCGTCGCGCCCGTCTGGCGGAAGTAGTTGGCGAGCGTGTGGACGAAGCTGTCCTCGTGATCGACCAACAGGATCTTGACGCCGAGCCCCACTTTCGCCACGTCGCGGCCGGGCTTGGCCGTGTTGCCTGAGCGCGCGTCGCGGATGGCGGCGATCATGGCCGACGCCTTGAGTTCGGTCTCGGCTTCTTCCTCGTGCGGATCCGAATCGTTGAGCAGCGTGGCACCGGCCCGCACTTCCGCGATCCCATCCTTGATGCGGATCGTGCGCAGCGTCAGCCCGGTGTTCATGTCACCGTTGAAGCCGACCATGCCGATCGCCCCGCCATACCAGGCGCGCGGGCTCTTCTCGTTCGCCTCGACAAAGCGCATCGCCCACAGTTTCGGGGCGCCGGTGACCGTCACGGCCCAGGCGTGGGAAAGGAAGCCGTCAAAGGCATCCATGTCGGGCCGCAACCGGCCCTCGATATGGTCGACCGTATGGATCAGCCGCGAATACATCTCGATCTGGCGGCGGCCGATCACCTTCACCGAACCCGGCTCGCAAACCCGGGACTTGTCGTTCCGGTCGACGTCCGAGCACATCGTCAGCTCGCTCTCGTCCTTCTTCGAGTTGAGCAGCTTGAGGATCTGCTCGCTGTCGGAGATGGCGTCCTCGCCGCGCTTGATGGTGCCCGAGATCGGGCAGGTCTCGATGCGGCGACCCGACACGCGCACGAACATTTCCGGCGACGCGCCGACCAGGTATTCCTGCTGGCCAAGGTTGATGAAGAACGAATAGGGCGACGGGTTGATCGCCTTCAGGCGGTTGGAGATCTCGGACGGCTTGCTGTCGCAACGCTCCATGAACTTCTGGCCGGGAACCACCTCGAAGAGATCGCCGCGCCGGAAGCTCTCCTTGGCCCTGGTGACGAGGCTCGCATATTCGCCAGGCTTGTGGTCGCCCTTCGGCGGCACCACGGTCGTGCGCTGGAACGGATCCGGCGCGATATCGCCCGCCTTGCCCTCGGTGGTCACGCCGTCCTTCGAGAAATCGTAGCGGTCGACCCAGGCCTTGGCGGCATGGTGATCGACCACGAGGATCTCGTCCGGCAGGTAAAGGACCATGTCACGCTGGTCTTCCGGCCGCTGCATCGAAAGCTTGATCGCATCGAACTGGAAGGCAAGGTCGTAGCCGAAGGCGCCGAACAGGCCGATCGCCGCGTCCGCATCGGAGTGGAAGAGATCGACGATCGCCCGCAGGACGGTAAACACCGTCGGCATCTTGGATCGCTCTTCTTCCGTAAAGGCGCGACTTGGCTCGCGAACGGTCAGATCCAGCCGTTGCGCTGTCAGCGTACCAAGCTCCAGTTCCTCGACGGTTTCAAGCCGCGCCGCGACGAAACCGAGCAGCACTTCGCCGCGCTCGTTGAAGGCTTCGATCCAGACCTTGCGGCCATGCGAGGAGATGCCGAGCGGCGGGTCGGCGATCGCCGTATCCCAGCGGGTATAGCGCCCCGGATATTCGTAGTTGGAGGAGAACACGGCGCCGCGCCGCTCGTCCAGCCGGTCCACGTAGGAGGAGATCGCCGTCGCATAGTCCGCCGCCCGCCGCTGCCGGCTCACCGCAATGCCACCCCTGGTCTCGTAAGTCTCGGAACCGTCGTCCCGGATAATGGTCACCATGTCTGCCTCTCCGATGCCTGCTTGGCGCAATTCTGGTCTGCCCGGGATCCTCTGACGGCCAATAAAAAAGCCGCCTCGGTTCTCGGGCGGCTTGTGTCGTCTTGTCGATGGACATGACTGGTCAAGGCCGCGCGAAGCGTACCCACCACCAGTTGCCAATGTTCATCGACGTATTCATGAGAGCTTTGATAGCGTGCCCGGCAGCCAGTGACAAGCCCCCTGCCGATGCTCGCAAAACGACACGGAACGCGGATTTGCAATTGTTTTTTGCATAAGATTTTCGTGGTCTAATTAGCCAGGACTTAACCACACTATGCCCAGGACAGACAGGCGCGCGGAACGAACCTATGAGATTGACTCTATCCCGCTTTCTTATTGCTTTCGGCCTGTCGCTGCTGGCCGGGTTTAGCCTCGCCATCGGCCTCCTGCTTTACGAGCTGCAGCAGATCAAGGTCGACGGCCCCGTCTACGAGCAGATCGTCGCGTCCAAGGACCTGGTCGCGGATATCCTGCCGCCGCCGCTGTTCGTCGTCGAAGCCTATCTGACCGCGACGGAGACCGCGCGACATCCGGAGGAAGCCGACGCCGCCATTGCCCGACTGAAGACGCTTCGCCAGGACTTTGAAGCCCGCATCGCCGTCTGGGCCGGCACCGATCTGCCGCAGGATATCCGCAAACAGCTCGACACCAGGCTGAAGCCCGCCACGGACGCGTTCTGGGACGAGCTTTTCAGCCGCGTCGTGCCGCAGTTCGCACAAGCCGAAAGCGACAGGCGCAGCATCGACCTCGTGCCGCTGCGGCGTGTCTATCAGCAGCAGCGGGCAACCGTCGTCGACCTGGTGGCATTGTCCGACCGCAACCTCAGGGACGTGGAAAGTCGCGCCAAGCAGAAGGAAGGGACCTACCGCTACCTGACCTTCGGGGCCTGCATCATCGCTGCCCTGATGCTGATTGGCGGGCTCGCGCTTTTCAATCGGCTTGCGGTTTCCCCGATGCTCGATATGGGCCGTTACATGACGGCCCTGACGGCCGGCGACAGCAGCGCCGACGTTCCCCATCTCGATCGGCGCGACGAAGTCGGCGATATGGCCAAGGCGGTCGCCTATTTCCGCCGGGCCGCCATCGCCAAGGTGCAGCTCGAACTGGACGCGTGTCGCCACGAACAGGCCGCGGCCGAAGAAGGCGAGCGCCGTCTCGCCTCGGAGATCGAGCGGGCCGCGACGCTCAAAAAGGTGATCGAGGACCTTGGCGCCGGCTTGGACCGCCTGTCGCGGTTCAACATTCACGTGACCCTGGACGAGCCGTTCCACGCCGAGTTCGAAATCCTGCGGCACAATTTCAACCGGTCGCTGGCAGTCTTCCAGCAGACCATGCGCCGCGTGCTCGGCAAGGCCGACGAAGTTCGCGCCAACGCCAAAAGCCTGGAAGGTTCGGCGGACGATCTCGCACGACGGACCGAACAGCAGGCGACCGCGCTCGAAGAGACCGCGGCCGCGCTCGACGAAATCACCGCAAACGTCGCGGCGGCCAGCAGCCTCAGCCGCAACACCCGCGAAAAGAGCAACCAAGTGCGGACCAATATCGGTCGTTCGGCGGACGTCGTGCGCGAGGCGATCGACGCCATGAGCCGGATCGAGGAGGCCTCGCAGCGGATCGGCTCGATCACCGGCGTGATCGACGAGATCGCCTTCCAGACCAACCTGCTCGCACTCAATGCCGGCGTCGAGGCGGCACGCGCCGGCGACGCCGGGAAAGGCTTTGCTGTCGTGGCACAGGAGGTCCGCGCCCTGGCCCAGCGCTCGGCGAGCGCGGCCCAGGAGATCAGCTCGCTGATCTCCCACTCGACGCATGAAGTGGCCGGCGGAGTGGCGCTCGTCAGCCGCACCGGCGACGCACTGAAGGAAATCGAAAGCGATATCCAGCTGATCGTCGCCGACATCGAGACGATCGCCAAAGGCTCCGCCGAACAGACCGACGTGCTGCAGTCCATCAACACCTCCGTCAACCAGATAGACCAGATCACCCAGCAGAACGCCGCCATGGTCGAGGAGATGAATGCCGCCACCCACGCGCTGACCGAGGAGGTCGGCGAGATGGTCGCGCTGGTCGGCCAGTTCATCAGCCACGCCGACGAGGACAGCAACGGCAAGGCTGAACGGCCCGCCCGCGCCGCCTGATCACCGGACCTTGCCGATCGTCGCGACTGGCGATGACGCGCAGTCGGCAGCAGCGTCGGAATTTCTTGCAGGTGCCATGCGACCAAACCAGCAGGCTCGGCGTTCATGTGTCTGATGATCAGGCTCACGGCGGGGAAGGTGACTGGATGCGGCATTCTTGGATTGCGGTTGTAGCGGGGCTTCCCCTTCTGATGGCAGCGAGCCTGCCCGTTAACCGGCCCGTTCTTCCGCCAGCCCATGGCGATCTCGTCAACGTCGGTTTCTTTGACCGCCTGCTGCAGGACAACAGCCAGAAACGCCGCCCTTCCTCCAACAAGACGCGCAGCCGCAAGTCGCAGCAGACGCGGACCGCCACGCCGGCGCTGCCGGCCGTCATTCCCGTGCCGACAGCCAAGCCGACCGGTGCCGAGGCAGCCACCCCGGTGTCCGAGCCGCCGAAGCCCGACACCGCCGCTCTCGCCCAGCCCGCCGTTCCGGCCGAGCAGCCGGCTCCTGCCCCGGTAGAAAAGCCGGCCCCTGCCCCAGCGGAAAAGCCGACACCCGCCGCCGAACCCGCGCCACCGGCGCCGACGGTGGAGCAGCCTGCCACGGCCGCAGAGCCGGCGCACGAGGCGGAGGTCCCCAAACCCCAGCCCAAACCGACCGAGGACGCGCCGCAGCCCGCAAAGCCGGATGCTGCATCTCCCGGATCCGGCAATGGCCAACCCCCTGCAGCCAATCCCTCCGCTGAACCGGCAACCCCGGCGCAACCCGGCGTCACCGAGCCGCCCAAGGAGGAGACAAAGCCGGCAGAACCGCCACCGCCGCCGATCGCCAGCGAGGATCCGGAGGAACTCAAGGCGTGCCTTGCAGACCTCGAAACGCTTGGCACCAAGTTCAAGCCCATCGATCGGATCGACGACGGCGAAGGCTGCGGCATCGACAAGCCGATCGAGGTGGCGCAGGTCCTGCCCGGCATCGCCACGGGCGGTGCGGTGATGCGTTGCGAGACCGCAAGGGCGCTCGGTCACTGGCTGCGGGACACCGTGCAGCCGGCCATGAGCGTCGCCATGCCCAACCGCAAGATCACCGGGATCGTCCCCGGTTCCACCTATGCCTGCCGGCTGCGCAACAATGCCGCCACGGGCAAGATCTCCGAACATGCCCGCGGCAATGGTTTCGACGTCGCCGCCTTCAAGTTCGACAACGGCGAGAAGATGGAGATGACGCCCCGTGGTGACGATCACACGATGGAAGGCGCCTTCCAGCGCACGGTGACGGCGGGCGCGTGCCTGCACTTCACCACCGTCCTTGCGCCCGGAAGCGACGCATCGCACGAAACCCATATGCATCTCGACGTGATCGATCGCAAAGGCGGCTATCGGATCTGCGAGTAGAGGCAAGCCCGCGGCCATTGACTCAATCTCTGAGCGGCCTCGCTCAACTTTGCAGCCGACCAAGCCAAGCCCCTGATTGGAATCCGAAAACAGAAAAACCCGCCGATGTGCCATCGGCGGGTTTTGTCCTCAGCGCTTACAGCCAGTCGGTCAGAAAAGCGGCCTAAAGCACTTTCTCACCAGATAGGCGCCATGCGGATCCGTAATCTTCAGTAGCTGGCAGTCCAGGGGTTCGTGGCGCACATAGGTGGTGCGAACGATCAGCGGCCGCTCGCGGTGCACGCGGACCGCCGGCTGGGCGTAGGACCCGACCACCAGGTCGGCCGCCTGCCCGGCCGTCGCCGCGCCGAGCACGGCCAAGGACAAAATCGACATTCTCTTCAACATTATGCGCATCTGCAGTGTCTCCACGCGAAGGGGATGGAGCGGGACGTCGCGTCGTTGCCGCGCTCCGACAATACGCAAGTCCCGTCAATGTTCCTTACTTGCAGCGCTGAAACGATATCTTGGTTTTTAGAAGAGACCCTCGATCAAACCTTCGTCGTTGAGGAATATGCGCTCGGCGGACGGAATGCGTGGCAATCCCGGCATGGTCATGATCTCTCCGGTGATGGCCACGACGAACCCCGCCCCTGCCGAAAGGCGCACCTCGCGCACATGCACGACGTGACCTTCCGGCGCCCCGAGCAGCGCCGGATTGGTGGAGAAGGAGTACTGCGTCTTGGCGATGCAGACCGGCAGGTGGCCGTAGCCCTGGTCTTCCCAGGCCTTCAGCTGGTCGCGCACGGTGCGGTCGGCGGTCACTTCCGCCGCATGATAGATCTTGGTGGCAACGGTCTCGATCTTTTCCAGAAGCGGCATGGCGTCGGGATAGAGCGGCTTGAAATCCGCCTGCCCGCCCTCGGCGAGTTCGACCACCTTGTGGGCCAGATCCTCGATCCCGGCCGAGCCGTCCGCCCAGTGGCGGCACAGGATTGCCTCGGCGCCGTGGCGCGAGACATAGTCCTTCACCGCAGCCACTTCCGCCTCCGTGTCGGAGGTGAAGTGGTTGATGGCGACCACGACCGGCACGCCGAACTTCCGGACATTGGCGATATGGCGGCCGAGATTGGCGCAGCCGCGCGTCAGCGCCTCGACATTCTCCCCGGAAAGCGCATCCTTCTTGACGCCGCCGTTCATCTTCAGCGCCCGCACCGTCGCGACGATCACCGCCGCCGCAGGCTTCAGACTTGCCTTGCGGCACTTGATGTCGAAGAACTTTTCCGCGCCGAGGTCGGCCCCGAAGCCTGCCTCCGTCACCACGTAGTCGCCGAGCTTCAGCGCCGCCTTGGTGGCGATCACCGAATTGCAGCCATGCGCGATATTGGCAAACGGTCCGCCGTGAACGAGTGCCGGATTGTTTTCGAGCGTCTGCACGAGATTGGGCTGCACCGCATCCTTGAGCAGCACGGCCATGGCCCGGTCCGCCTTCAGATCGCGCGCAAACACCGGCGTCCGGTCGAACTTGTAGCCGATGACGATGTCGCCGAGCCGCTTCTCGAGATCCGCCAAGTCCTGCGCCAGGCAAAGGATCGCCATCACTTCCGAAGCGACCGTGATGTCGAAGCCGCTCTCGCGGGGAAAGCCGTTCGAAACGCCGCCGAGCGAAATCACCGACTGGCGCAGCGCCCGGTCATTCATGTCCATCACCCGCCGCCAGCTGATCCGGCGCGTGTCGATGTCGAGTTCGTTGCCCCAGTAGATATGGTTGTCGACCATCGCCGACAGCAGGTTGTGCGCCGAGGTGATCGCATGGAAATCGCCGGTGAAGTGGAGGTTGATGTCCTCCATCGGCACCACCTGCGCATGGCCGCCGCCGGCAGCGCCGCCCTTGACGCCGAAGCAGGGACCGAGCGAAGGCTCGCGCACGCAGATCACCGCCTTCTTGCCGATGCGGTTCAGCCCGTCGCCGAGCCCGACCGTGGTCGTGGTCTTGCCCTCGCCGGCCGGCGTCGGGTTGATCGCCGTCACCAGGATGAGCTTGCCGTCCGGCCGGTCCGACAAGGAACCGATGAACTCGGCACCGATCTTCGCCTTGTCGTGCCCATAGGGCGCGAGCGCCTCCGCCGGGATGCCGAGCTTCGCCCCGATCTCCAGGATCGGCTTCTTGGATGCCGCCCGCGCAATCTCGATATCCGACTTGTAACCCGCCACCGCTTCGTCCCCTCTTCCCGTCGACCTGCCATCAGGCGTTTTCACGAGGATTACAGGACATCGGCCGACGGGGGAATACGCAGCCGCATGTTGACCACAGGGCGACTGCCGGTTGCAGCCGGACCGACGGCCTCCCGTCCAGTCCGGCTGCGCCGCGATATGCGGCTCAGAAGCGCTGGGTCAGCGATATCTTGAAGGTGCGGCCCGCCTCCGAGTAGAACTCCTTGTTCGCCTCGGTGATCGAGGTGACGCTCTTCACCTCCAGTGCGTCGAAGTAGGTCTTGTCGAAGATATTGTAGACGCCGGCCTGAATGCGCAGCCCCTTGGCCTGTTCCGGCTCCCACCAGCCGGTCAGGTTGAAGAGGCCGTAGCCCGGCGCCCTGTAGGTGACGGGCGTGTCGTCATCGACGCCGGCCGCACCGACCCAGGAGAGTTCCGTCCCCCAGCTCTCGCGTTCGTAGCCGACCCCGAGGATGGCCTTCAGCGGCGCGACGGACGACAGGAGTTCGCCCGTGTCCTCGTCCTCGCCATGCGCATAGGCAAGCGTGGCGCGCAGCCGGATGCCGTTCTGGAAGCGCTTGTGGGCGCTGGCTTCCGCGCCGTAGATGCGTACATGGGCGCGATTGAAATATTCGATCGAGCCCAGCATGTAGCCGGCGGTCGGGGTCGTCTCGGTATCGATGAAGTTGCGGTACTTGTTGTAGAAGCCCTTGATCGAACCGCCGAAGTCGTCGTCGCCGAGGTTGGCGCCGAGCTCGAACCCGCTGCTGGTTTCCGGATCGAGGTCCGGATTGCCGATCTGCCGGTAGAGCGGCGCGTTATCGTAATTGCTGTAGAGCTGGCTGACGCTCGGCGCCTTGAAGCCCATCGCCCACTGGGCGAACAGCTCGACCTGCGGCTGCACCTGCCAGGCGGCGCGGATCTTCGGCGACAGCTGCGAACCCGTCATCGAATCCGGCAGCCCCGCATAGCCGCTGTTGTTCTCGTATTGCTCCGTCGATGACGGCCGGTAGTCGAACCAATCGAACCGCAGTCCGGGCGTCAGCGAAACCCCGCTGTCGCCGAGCGAGATCCTGTCATCGAGATAAAGGCCGACGCGGCTGCCGCTCACATCCGGCTCGTCGGACTGGTTGTTGTGATAGAAGGCGCAGGACGGCACGGGCGTGACGTCGCAGCTGTCCCCGCCATCGATGTACTGGTGCGTGTCGAACAGGGAGAGATCGCCGCCCAGCGTCACGTCGTGCTTCAGGATCCCGGTTTCGTAGCTGCCACTGATCGCCCCGACGGCACCCCAACTCCGCTCGGTCTTGTCGCTGAGCCGGTAGTAGTCGCCGATCGGCGCCGTCTGCCTGTACCCGTCCGGACCTTCGTGGCGGAACGTGCGCTGCCAGTAGATCGATGCCCAGGCCTGGTCGATCGGCCCCTCTTCGCCCAGCCCGTCATATCTGTAGTCGAGCGAGACGCGTTCGCGGCGCAGATCGGAAATCCGGTCGTAATCGTCGATCCGGTAGGTCGTCCCCTGCTCCTGGCGCAAATCCTCGGTCGAATCCAGATTGTAGCGTTCGGCGGTCAGGCCGAGCGTATGCCCGCCCTCCAGTTCCTGCCGGAGTTTGAACAGAAGGTTGGACTTGTCATAGTCGAGCGGATTGGCCTCCGTGCGGGTCGAACCGTAACCGCCGATATCTCCGTTCGTCTCGGTTTCGTGTCCCTTCTTGTAGCTGCCCTGGAACAGGATCGAGGTGTTCTGGACTTTCTTGGCGACCGCCGCCGAGCCCATGAACGACCTGTCGCTGCTGTCATAGGTAAGCTTGGCAATCCCGCCCCAGTCGCGGCCGTTGGCGATCAGGTCCTCCGGCTCGAGCGTCCGCAGCACCACGGCACCGCCAAGCGCACCGGAACCGACGCGGCTGGAATCGCCGCCGCGCACGATGTCGATCGTCGACAGCGACGAGAAGTCGTAGGCATCGACACCGCCATAGGCGCCGCGGACAGGGTCGGACAGGTAGGGGATCGGGATGCCGTCGATCGTGGTCACGACCCGGTCGTCCTCCAGCCCGCGAATGTTGACGCTCTTCGTCGCGCCGACGAGGCTGACGCCCGGCTCGACGGTATTGCCCAGATCGTCCAGATCGTCGATGTCGCGCTGGTCGATCACCGCCTTGGTGCTCTCGGAAGCAAGCGGCGTGTCGGCGGCAGTGCCGCGGTTTTTGGCCCGTGCCGTCTTCCCCGTCAGCACGATCGGCTTCAGCGTCGTGTCACTCGGCTGGGCAGTCTCTTGCGCAACGGCCGCAAAGCCGAGCGAAACGCCGGCAACTGCCGTGCAGGCGAAGAGGAAGGTTCGGGATCTTGACGTGACCATGGAGTTCCTTTTGGGCGCAGGATATCGCCGGCACGCGAAGACGCGTTCCGTTGACCGCTGGCCCGGATGAATTGTGTCGTTAAAGTGGCGGGAGGCAGATCTGCCTTGCCAAAGCCATAAAAAACATGACAATCATTGTCAACAATTAAAACATGATCATTTGAGTCATATTATTTAAGCTTGTCCAGGTCAGTATCGGCAACGCGTTTTGCCGTGCCGTCGGATGCGTCATCCGATTCGGATGCCCACGAGCGCTAATGCTGGTGCCGGCCCAGGTTTTGGTCGCAGAGCGTCCTGTCGAGGCAGGGCAGATGTCCCATATCGAGCAAAATCCGAGAGATGATCAGCATATTCGAATATATCCGTAGAAACACGTACATTCGTCTGGTATTTCGGAGCCGATCCTTTAAACCTGACTAAATCGTAAACGGACAAAATCTTGCCTCTGACATGATCATGCTGGAACGGCAGTCCATCCTCAACAGTGAGATTTCAGCTGCGGACTCGCGGCTGGACGTCGGACTTGCGCTTGCCCGCATCACCCATGAATTCGGCTTTCTGCATTTCGTTCTGGTCAAGGTTCCGCAGTTCGAGGAAGCACTGCTCGAGCGGGTCATACTGGAGACGAACCTTCCCAAGGATTTCATCCGGGAATTCGACCGACGGAAGCTCCTGACGAAATGTCCGGTCAGCCCGCTTCTGTCCGATACCGGCCTGCCCATCTGCTGGACGCTCGATGACGACGGCCCGCCGAACGGCCTTGCCTTCCCGCCGGACCTGACCAGCCTGCAAAGACAGTACGAACACCGCACCAGCATTGCCATGGCGCTTCATTCCGTCGATGGCAATGGTTTCCGCATCCGCATCGCCGGCCCCCGTCCCCGCCTGACGCAGCCCGAGCTGAACGAGATCGGCATGATCCTGCTGCATGCATTCGGCGTCTTCGACAAGATCCGCAGGACCGAAGCCCGTGCGGTCGGGCCACTCACCACTCGTGAACTCGAGGTCGTGCGCTGGACCGCTCAGGGCAAGACCTCGGTCGAGATCGGCAAGATCCTGTCCCTCTCCGACCACACCATCAATGCCTACATGACCAACGCCATCAAGAAGCTCGACTGCGTCAACCGCACCCAGCTTGTCGCCAAGGCCCTGAGGCTGAAGATCATCGTCTGACGGAGCGCCAGTATTGACCCATAGCGGGACGCCGACTGCCGCCTGGGAAGAGGATCTTGGCGCTGTCTGGCGCGCGCTCGGCATCGACCCTTCGCACGCGCCGGGCACGAGCGAGCCGCGTTTTGGGACCTGGCGGGTGGACCTGACGACCGGACATGTGTTTGCCAGCCCGGGCTTCTTTCAGCTCTACGACCTGCCGAGCCATGACGGTCCGGTCGATATCACCGCCGTCTGCGCCCGGATCCACCCCGCCGACCTGTGCGGGCTCATGCAGGGCTACGAAAACGCCGGACGGGAGCGGAAAAGCTATGACAGCATTTTCCGCATCCGTGTCGATGCCGACGGCTATGGTTACGTCCGGGCGATCGGCAGATATCGCGACGGGCCCGGATCGGCCGGCGAAATCGTCGGCATCACCATCGAGATCGACGATCCGATGCCCCCGATCGACGGCCTCTGACCGGAACCGGGGCGACCGGCCGCTAGCGGTCGAGCACGGCGCGCACTTCCACCAGGTTGGAGCGAACACGCAAGATGTAGAAGCCCATCACCGCCAGGTGCGTCGGCATGATCCAGCCGTCTTCGCGCCCGTTCGAGATGATGGCCGGCTGGATGCGCAGGGCCGCTTTCACCTGGGATAGCGTTTCGCTCCACAGCGGCCCAAGATTGCGCTCCCGGATCACCTGCGAGAAGTCGGCGCCGGCGGCCGTCAGGATGCCGTAATAGCCGTAGAGCTGGCCGTAGGCGAACCAAAACCGGTCGTCCGCGCGGGTGTCGAACCAACCGCCGTTGAAGTTTTCGGAGCGCTCCTTGAGGATGGCCGACGTGCCGCCGAGATCGTTGGCGATACGGTCGATGAACTGCACGAGATTGTCTGCCCGGCCGTCGAACACGGCGCTGCAGTCCGTAAGCTCGGTGTTGAAGCTGCGCAGCTTCTGGATCGCCGAGCGGTAGTAGCTCGGTGTCGGCGTCTTCGGACCGAACGGGCTGAGCCCGAAATACCAGGAATACTCATCGAACTGCAGGTTGCTGCGTGCCGTCTGGAGGTTGTTGTTGACACCCGATGTGCCGCGCATGCGCGCCAGCGTATCGACCAGCTCGACGGAGGTGCGCCGCACCGCCTGGTTGACGCCCCGCTGGAACGACGCCTTGTTGTCGAGGAAGGGCGTGCTGTCCCAGTCCAGGCCGAACAGGCCGAGCCTGTAGAGCAGCATCGACGAGATCCAGGCATTCTGGTTGACGTTGAGGTCGGTGAGGTCGGCCGCCACATCGACGATCGCCGAGGACTGGCACCGCCTGGGCGCCGAAGCCTGGGGAGACGCGGGCGCAGCCGCGGCTGCATCGGCGCTGACCGGCGCCGTCGCCGGCAGTTCCTGCCCCGCCGGCACCACCCGTTCCGTCCAGCGGTAGCTGTCCACGTAATTGGGGTTGAAGCCAGTCCACACTTGCGTCTGCCACAGGAAGTATCCGTAAAGCCCGGCCAGCAGCACGACGAAGGCGAGCACCGGCCCCTTCACCATCCAGTGCCGGCCGCGATACCATCCGTGCGCCGCCATGAAGGGCCAGATCAGCCAAGCAACCAGAAGCCCCATCGCGCGACCGGCCATCTGGCCGATTCGCTGGAAAAAGGCGGTTATGCGGTCGGCCATTTCTGTCTCCTCTGGGGCACCGGCAGTCGGGCAGAGAGATATGTATTGCACGGGCCGAGCACAACAGCCGGTTCCGCTTCCGGCACGCAGCAACGACCGCCTCTAGCGGCTCGCCGACACCGAGCCGCCAGCCTGCGCCGCCGCGGCCCCCTGCGGCTCGCGGTTCGGCGCATGCTTCGGAAACATTGCATAGAACCGCCCATCGGCCTGGTCTCGAAGTCGGTCGAGCTCGACGCCGATCAGCCGCCCGGCGGAAAACCGGTTGGCCGCATCGCTGAGATGCACGAGGCGCGCCAGTTCCTGCTGGGCTGCCTTCGTCTCGCCGCTCACATCCGCCAGCACCCGGTAGAGGATCAGGATTTCCTCCGTTTCGACGCCAAGCTTGTGGATGAGGATGTTGCAGGCAGAGGCTTTCGCGTTGAGCGCTTTCGTCAGCGCGCCGAACAGGCGGATCGCGTCTTCCACGGCGCCGACAGCATCGGCGTGGCTGGCGGCATCGGCGCCCGGCTCCAGGGAGCGCACGAGAGCAGGTCTGTGCTGTGCGATGTCGACGAGGTCCGATTCGCACAGCCGCCGCTCTTCGCGCAGGCGCTCGCGTGCCGCCGTCAGCAGCCCATGCAGCGCATCTGCCTGCCGCATCATCGCGCCCAGCCGGTCGAAGCTGTCGAGCCTCGCCCAGCGGCGGTCGGTCATCCGGCGCATGCCTGCTCTCGAGACATGCCCGATCAGGCGCTCGACGCCACTTGGCTGGTCGCGCCGGTCGAACGCCAGCTTGTGATGCGCGGCCGCAGCCGCAAGCGTGGTGATCTCGGCGGCGATGGCCGCTTCCGTACGGTGCCAGTGGCGCGCATCGCTGCGTTGCCGCTCCGTCTCGGCCGTCAGGCTTTCCTCGTCCGGAAGCCGACGCTGCTGCACCGTCTGAAGGAGCAGGCGTCGCGATGGCTCGAGCGCCGCCCACATGACCGACATCTGCCGACTGATCTCTGCAAATCGCACGTTCAATCCCGCTGCCGCCACGCCCTTGTCTCCCCTGCCTAAGCCATCATAGCGCAAGCGGGGCTTTGCGCCAGCGCAAGCAGGGTTTGCGCCAGCGCAAGCAGGGCTTTGCGCCAGCGGTGGGCCACGCGGTCAGTGGGTATCCGGCAGGAGGTCCTTCTGGTGCGGCGGCGGAACGGCGTCGCAGACCATCTGCTCTTCCCAGTGGCGACGGCACAGCGACACGTATTTCTCGTTGCCGCCGACCTCCACCTGCGCGCCCTCGCGCACCAGCCTGCCGTCCTGGTCGAGCCGCACAACCATCGTCGCTTTGCGGCCGCAAAAGCAGATCGTGCGCACTTCGCGCAGTTCGTCGGCGATTGCCAGGAGTTCGAGCGAGCCGGGAAACAGCTTGCCCTGGAAATCCGTCCGCAGACCGTAGGCCATCACCGGGATCCCCATCCGGTCGGAAACCCGCGCTAGTTGCCAGACCTGGTCGGCCGAAAGGAACTGCGCCTCGTCGACGAACACGCAGGCGATCGGCTCCTGCGCATGCATCGCGGCGATCGCGTCCATCAGATCGTCCTCGCCGCCGAACGGGATGGCATCGGACGAGAGGCCGATGCGCGAAGACACCCGCCCCTTGCCGGCGCGGTCGTCCAGCCCGGCGGTAAAGATCACCGTGCGCATGCCGCGTTCGCGGTAGTTGTAGGATGCCTGCAGCAGCATGGTCGACTTGCCGGCGTTCATCGTCGCGTAATGAAAGTAGAGCTTGGCCATGCCCGTCTTGTGCTGCCCTGCGCCATCCAAGGGAAGCGGGCTTGCACGATAACCACAAAAATCTCGTGGCTCCGCCCGGACATCGTGACACGATGTCGCAAATACCCCTCTTTGCGAGGCGCGATTGCGCGCGCTTGCCTGTTGCGGAGAGTTATTGATAATGGCGGGAACATAAAAACGGGAGCATAACAAATGCGCATCAACTCTCCGCTGAAGACGACCCTTGCCCTTGCCGCTTCCATGCTCGTCCTCGCGGGCACGGCCGCCGCTGCCGAACCCGAAAGCTGCGGCAAGGTCCGGTTGTCCGACGTGGGCTGGACGGACATCACCGCAACCACCGCCACCGCCTCCGTGCTCCTCAAGGCGCTCGGATACGAAACCGACATCAAGGTCCTGTCCGTGCCGGTGACGTACTCGTCGCTGAAGAACAAGGACATCGACGTCTTCCTCGGCAACTGGATGCCGACCCAGGAAGCCGACGTTCGCCCCTTCCTCACCGACAAGAGCGTCGAATCCTTCGGCCCCAACCTCGTCGGCGCCAAGTACACGCTCGCCACCAACGCCAAGGGCGCCGAACTCGGCATCAAGGACTTCAAGGACGTCGCTGCCCAGAAGGAAAAGCTCGAAGGCAAGATCTACGGCATCGAGCCCGGCAATGACGGCAACCGCCTGATCCTCGGCATGATCGAAAAGGACGCCTTCAAGCTGAAGGGCTTCGAGGTCGTCGAATCTTCCGAGCAGGGCATGCTCGCCCAGGTCGCCCGCGCCGAAAAGGCCGGCCAGCCGGTGGTCTTCCTCGGCTGGGAACCGCATCCGATGAACAGCAACTTCAAGCTGACCTACCTCACCGGCGGCGATGACGTCTTCGGCCCCAACTTCGGCGGCGCCGAGGTCTTCACCAACATCCGCGCCGGCTACACCCAGGAATGCCCCAATGTCGGCACCTTCATCAAGAACCTGAAGTTCTCGCTGCCGATGGAAAACCAGATCATGGGCAGCATCCTGAACGACGGCGACGAGCCGGAAGCGGCCGCCAGCAAGTGGCTGAAGGCCAATGGTTCGGCCGTCGAGCCTTGGCTTGCCGGCGTTACCACCAAGGACGGCAAGCCGGGTGCTGCCGCCGTCAAGGCCAAGCTCGGCCTCTGATGCCGCGCTCGTCGGGAGGGGCCGGCAGTCCGGCCCTTCCCTTTCGAAGCTGAGATTTCCCTCGCACCAGGCAGGCAAGAGACGTGGACTGGCTTCCCGAATGGCTCGCGGATTCAACCGGAAAATTGCGCCTCGGCAACTGGGCGAAGGACTTCGTGGATGGGCTGACGGCCCATGCCGACTGGTTCTTCGACTGGCTGTCGGCCGTGCTTTCGGCGATGATCAACGCTCTTCTCTTCGTTCTCCAGTGGCCCAATCCGTTTGTGCTGATCGCCGTCGTCACGGCGCTCGCCTACCTGCTGCGCCGGTCGCTCGGCATCGCGGCCTTTACCGGCATCGGGCTGCTGCTGATCTATAACCAGGGCTACTGGAAGGAGACGACGGAGACGCTGGCGCTCGTTCTGGCCGCCACCGCCGTCTGCATGCTGGTCGGCATCCCGCTCGGCATAGCCGCCGCGCGCCGCCCCTGGCTCTACGAATTCCTGCGCCCGATCCTCGACCTGATGCAGACCATCCCGACCTTCGTCTACCTCATCCCGGCGCTGATCCTGTTCGGCCTCGGCATGGTCCCGGGCCTGATCGCGACCGTCATCTTCGCCATTCCGGCGCCCGTCCGCCTGACCCGGCTCGGCATCATCTCGACCCCGGAAGCGCTCACCGAAGCGGCGATCGCTTTCGGCGCGACGCCCGCCCAGGTGCTGCGCAAGGTGGAGCTGCCTTACGCCATGCCGCAGATCATGGCGGGCCTCACCCAGACCATCATGCTGTCGTTGTCGATGGTGGTCATCGCCGCGCTCGTCGGTGCACCGGGCCTCGGCGTCCCCGTCGTGCGGGCGCTGAACACGGTCAACATCGCCAAGGGCTTTGACGCCGGTTTCTGCATCGTCATTCTCGCCATCATCCTGGACCGCACGTTCCGCACCGCCGAACCGGGGAAGAAGTCATGA
The DNA here is from genome assembly GCA_900469345.1 of Hyphomicrobiales bacterium. Classification (GTDB taxonomy): domain Bacteria; phylum Pseudomonadota; class Alphaproteobacteria; order Rhizobiales; family Rhizobiaceae; genus Neorhizobium. The sequence continues at coordinate 492,478 of UBWZ01000002.1, forward strand.
GTGATGCCGTCACCTTCGGCAATGTCGACATTGTCTTCGGCGATCGCCCCGACCGCGCCATCGCCTTGATCGACCAGGGCCGCACCCGCGACGAGATCGCCGCGGAAACCGGCATGGTGCTTGGCGTCGCCAATGCCTCGCTCTCCATCCGCGAAGGGGAAATCCTCGTCCTGATGGGCCTGTCCGGCTCGGGCAAGTCGACCCTGCTGCGCGCCGTCAACGGCCTCGCCCCGGTGGTGCGCGGCAGCGTGACCGTCGCCACGCCGTCCGGCCCGGTCGATCCCTACAAGGCGAGCGCCAAAACCCTGCGCGACCTGCGCATGCACATCGTCTCCATGGTGTTCCAGCAGTTCGGCCTGCTGCCCTGGCGCAGCGTCGCCGAAAATGTCGGCTTCGGGCTCGAACTCGCCGGCGTCGCCGAGGCCGAGCGCCGCAAGCGCATCGCCGAACAGCTTGAGCTGGTGAACCTCACCAAATGGGCAGACCGAAAGGTGGGCGAATTGTCGGGCGGCATGCAGCAGCGCGTCGGCCTCGCCAGAGCCTTTGCCACCGGCGCCCCCATTCTCCTGATGGACGAGCCCTTCTCGGCGCTCGACCCGCTGATTCGCACCCGCCTGCAGGACGAGCTCCTCGAATTCCAGCGGCGCCTGAAGAAGACCATCCTCTTCGTCAGCCACGATCTCGACGAGGCCTTCCGGATCGGAAACCGCATCGCCATCATGGAAAGCGGCCGCATCATCCAGTGCGGCACGCCCCACGACATCGTCCGCGAACCGGCCGATGATTACGTTGCGGACTTCGTTCAGCATCTCAATCCGATCACCATGCTCACCGCCGGCGACGTCATGCGCCCCGGCGTCCAGGGCACCGCCGCGGCGGCCTCGGTCGCCGCGACAGCGCGCAGCGAGACGCCTCTGGTCGATATCCTCGACGCCCTCTCGAGACAGGCGGGCTCGATTGCCGTCGTCGACAACGGCGCGATCATCGGCACGATCTCGTCCGATGACGTGATCAGCGGCCTGACCCGCCACCGTCGCCGACCGGGCTGAGGAAGGCACGCCAAGCTTCGACGAGTTTGCGCAAGATTGGTGAAGTTGAGCGTCATCCTCTGCTTTCACATCGGAAAGGAGCGTGCTAATTCTCCCGCCCAGAATGGCTGGAACGGCGGCAGATGGCAGACAAGGTCCAGGTACTGAGGGAAACGGATGACGACGCACGGCTGGCCGCGCGCCTGCTCGTCCGCGCCGCCCGCTACATGGCATTGGCGGCGATCGATCCCGACACCGGCTACCCGTCCGCAAGCCGCGTCCTGACGGCGACCGATCTCGACGGCGTGCCGGTCATCCTCGTCTCCGACCTGTCGACTCACACGCGGGCGCTGCTGGCCGACGGGCGTTGCTCGCTGCTGGCCGGCGAACCCGGCAAGGGTGACCCGCTCGCCCATCCGCGCATCACCCTTCACTGCGATGCCCGGCCGGTCGCCCGCGACAAGCCCGCCCATGCGCGGATCCGCGAACGGTTTCTCGACCGCCACCCGAAGGCCGAACTCTACGTGGATTTTGCAGACTTTCGCTTTTTCCGCCTCGTTCCGAAAAGCGCTTCGATGAACGGCGGCTTCGGCCGCGCCTTTGCGTTGCCGGGCAGCGATCTGGTCATCGCGCTGCCCGCCGATAGCGATCAATGGCTGGATTTGCAAAAACGCTTGAAAAGTATGACAAATGCGGCAAATGATTTGGCCGGCAGGTTCGGCATCGACAAAACGCATCGCTGGCGCATCGGGGGCATCGACCCGGCAGGCCTCGATCTTGTGGCGGGTGATGTCCAGCAGCGGCACGAATTTGGAAGGATTATGTCTTCTGCCGAGGAGGCAATGCATTACATTTTTCAATCGCCTAATTGACGATACGCTATTACCCTAATTCTAGGGATATAACTTCAAGTTTGGTTCAATTACTGTGAAGACGGACGGCTGCCAAAGCTGCGACTTTGGCTTTGAGGGGACTCGATAATATGGACACCACATCACTATCTGAACATTCAACGGCAGCGGCCAGTTTGCTGTCTGCTATGGCCAATCCCAAGCGGCTCATGATCTTGTGCTGCCTGGTCAGGGGCGAAGTCGCCGTCGGGGCACTAGCCTCGCAGGTCGGCCTCAGCCAGTCGGCACTTTCCCAGCATCTCTCCAAGCTGCGCGCCCAGAAGCTCGTCAAGACCCGGCGCGATGCGCAGACGATCTACTATTCCAGTACATCCGAAGCGGTTCTCAAGGTACTGGGCACGCTCGAGGATCTGTACTGTGCGCCGGAAGAGCGCTCTGCTGCGGCCTGACATGACAGCGCTGACATAGGCCGCTCGGGGGAGCGTCCCAGGTCAGGGTTGAGCGAACACGTGCGAAAACGGCAGCCAGATCGGCTGCCGTTTTCGGTTGCGCCTGTGCCGTCCGGTCGACAATCTCTCTGCGCCGGCAAGGGCTGGACGCCGGCTCAGATGTCGCCGCCCCCCTCGATCGGCCCGGCTCGGCCCTTCGGCATCCATCACGCAAACAGAATCGGCAATGTCGCAGAGCGCTGGTGCCCGGCGACACCAGGCAAAGTGTGATGACGGCGGATCACCCGGATCCGTCGCCGCTGCGGGTTGACGGCCCCAATGCCGCTGATAATTTGACCACGCAGTCAAAACTCGGCGCTGCGCCGCCGGCCGGGAATGGTCCCCGGGAAGAATGAAGAGGGCCATAGGAGAACAGCATGTCCAATCGCCTCAACACCACGCCGAACGACCTACGCGCCTTCTGGATGCCGTTCACGGCCAACCGCCAGTTCAAGAAGGAACCGCGCCTCTTCGTCGGCGCCAAGGACATGCACTACACCACCCATGACGGCCGCCAGGTGCTCGATGCGACGGCCGGCCTCTGGTGCGTCAATGCCGGCCACTGCCGTCCGAAGATCACCGAGGCGATCCGCGAGCAGGCGGGCGAACTCGATTATGCGCCCGCCTTCCAGCTTGGCCACCCCAAGGCCTTCGAGCTCGCCAACCGGCTGGTCGACCTTGCACCCGAGGGCATGAACCATGTGCTCTATACGAATTCCGGCTCGGAATCGGTGGAAACGGCACTCAAGGTGGCGCTCGCCTATCACCGCGTGAAGGGCAACGGCTCGCGCTTCCGGCTGATCGGCCGCGAGCGCGGCTATCACGGCGTCAATTTCGGCGGCATTTCGGTCGGCGGCATCGTCTCCAACCGAAAAATGTTCGGCACGCTGCTGACCGGCGTCGATCACCTGCCCCATACCCACCAGCCGTCCAAGAACGCCTTTACGCGCGGCATGCCGGAGCACGGCGTCGATCTGGCAAGCGAGCTGGAGCGCATCGTCACCCTGCATGACGCGTCCACGGTTGCCGCCGTCATCGTCGAACCCGTGGCCGGCTCGACCGGTGTGCTTATTCCGCCGAAGGGCTACCTGCAGAAACTGCGCGAGATCTGCACCAAGCACGGCATTCTGCTGATCTTCGACGAGGTCATCACCGGCTTTGGCCGTCTCGGTGCGCCCTTCGCCGCCCAGTATTTCGACGTCATGCCCGACATCATGATCACCGCCAAGGGCCTCACCAACGGCGTCGTGCCGATGGGCGCGGTCTTCGTCACCTCCGAGATCCATGATGCCTTCATGACCGGGCCGGAGCACATGATCGAGTTCATGCACGGCTACACCTACTCCGGCAATCCGCTTGCCTCGGCCGCGGCCTTGGCGACGCTTGAGACCTACAAGGAAGAAGCGCTGTTCGACCGTGCGCGCGACATCGCATCCTACTGGGAGGACGGTCTGCATTCGCTGCGCGACCTGCCGAATGTCATCGACATCCGCAATCTCGGCCTGATCGGCGCGATCGAGCTCGACCCGATTGCCGGCGAGCCGACCAAGCGTGCCTTTACCGCCTTCCTCAAGGCCTATGAGGATGGACTGCTGATCCGCACCACCGGCGACACCATCGCCATGTCGCCGCCGCTTATCGTCGAGAAGCACCATATCGACGAGATTTTCGGCAAGCTGCGCGAGATCCTGACCAGCAACATCTGATCCTGGACGATCCCGAGCAAAAGGCGGCCTGAGGGCCGCCTTTTCTGTTTTCGGGACAACTCAGATCCCCGCATACCATTCGTAGCCGCGGTCTTCCCAGAAGCCGCCATTGCCGCCGTAGAGCTGGTTGAGATCGGCCACCACCTCGATCCGCGTCAGGTATTTCGCCTGCTTGTAGCCGAGCTGCCGCTCCACCCGCAGGCGCAGCGGCGCCCCGTGCGCGACTTCGAGGTCGCGGCCGTTCATTCCGTAGGCAAGGATCGTCTGCGGATGGAAGGCATCGACCAGATCGATGCTCTCGTAATACCAGCCCGACCCGTCGAGCGATTTCTCGTATTCGTCGGCGCAGTGGAAGACGATGTAGCGCGCCTCGGGCTTCAGCTGCGCCTTTTGCAAAACGGCACCGAGCGGCACGCCCGTCCACTGGCCGATCGCGCTCCAGCCCTCGACGCAGTCATGCCGTGTGATCTGGGTGCGCGCCGCCATCGCCTTGATGTCGGCAAGCGACAGCTGCAGCGGGCTGTTCACCAGCCCGTCGACCCCGAGCTTCCAGTCGGCGAACTGCGCGTTCATCCAGCTCAGATATTGCGGATTGTCCGGCATGCTCGTGCCGTTGGAGCGGAATACCGGCGAAAGATCGGCCGTCGAGAACTCCCGTGCCAAGGCGTCGTCGCCCTGCAGCAGGCGCTGCGTCTTCATGCTGAAACCTTCGGCGATCTTCAGAACCGATTGCACGCGGGTGTTTTCGACCAGCGCATCGCAGCCGGTAAGGCCGAGCGCCGAGGCCGTCAGCGTCGAGCCGATCAGGAACCGGCGGCGGGTGAGAAGGCGGCTCATGGCTTGTCTCCATCGATCGCGTAATAGCCGGTGATCATCGAGCGCATGTTGTTGAAGACGCCGGACAACAGCACCATCGCCACATGCACGACCACGAAGGCAACGAGCCCGAAGGCGCTGAGAAAATGCAGCGTGCGGGCCGATTGCCGGCCGCCGAAAACATCGAGCAGGAAGGGTGCGACCGCGTTGAAGCCGGGCGACATGGTAAGTCCAGTGGCGATCATCATCGGCAAAAGGACGAAGATGACGGCGAGATAGGCAAGCTTCTGCAGCGTGTTGTAGTGCCGTGCCGACTGCCCTTTGGGAAAGCGCAGGCGTGCATGGTCCTTGACCTCCTGCAGCAGGTGGCCGGGCGCAAGCTCTGAACCGGCAGGCACCAGGTCCGAGCGCAGATGCCGGCTGGCAATCCCGTAGAGCACGTAGACGAAGCCGTTGATCACGAACAGCCAGGCGAAAAAGAAATGCCAGCGCCGCCCGGCGGCCAGATCCTGGTAGCTCGGCAGCGTCGCCCAGCTCGGAAAGCCGCGCTGCGTCTCCTCGCCATCCACCTTGGAAAGCCCGAGCACGCCGGTCGTGTCGAAACTGAGCGCACCGACCCGTGTCACGCCCCTTTGCGCCCCGCCCTGTTCAACCGCCTGCATGGAAATGAACGCGGGATCGTTGTCCGCCCCAAACTTGCCCCAGTAGAGCGCCGGATGGGCGTTGAAGATCTGCAGCCCGCTCAGGAGCAGAAAGCTCATGCACAGGACGTTGAACCAGTGCGACAGGCGCACCAGCAGGCTGTGACGGTAGACCTTGACCCGCCCTTCCGGGACGGAGGCGATCGAAACCATGTTGCTCTCCCCGAGTGAACAATTGGAAATGCGGCCGCCCTTGCCCGGGCGGCCGCAGCAGCGCGCTTACTTCATGGCGTCGCAGTGCTTCATCATGTCGGCCTTCTTCATCGTGTCCTTCTCCATCGAGGCCGAATGCATGCAGTCCTTCTTGGTGGCGCCCATGGACATGGCATCGGTCTTCATCGGATCGGCCTTCATCGTGTCGCTGTGCATGCTGTCGGTCTTCATGGTGCCCGTGCTGGTCTGGGCTTCAGCCGCGCCCATGCCGAGGCCAAGGACGAGCGAGCAGGCGGCAAGGCTGGAAAGAAATCGGGTCATGACGTTTTCCTCAATGATCGGGCCCCGGCGCCATGCCGCAGGCTCACATTCCCTCATTCGAACCGCGCAGACGGCGGTTACAGGCTCACAGGCATGTGATAGGCATCGCAAGACGTTGCGATCGCCTGTAACCTGCAGGCTCCTTCCTTCGTATGAGCCTTGAGACAAGATGACGGCCGTGCGTACAGAAGACGACTTGAAAACATTGATGCTGCTCTCGCTCGACGGCGACGAAGGAGCCTACCGGCGGCTGCTGCACGCTGTCCGGCCGCTTCTCGTCGCCTATTACGGACGCCGGATGACCGGTGCGGCGCAGCCCGACGTCGAGGATCTGGTGCAGGATACCCTGCTCTCTCTTCATGCCCGGCGCCATACCTATGATCGCACCCGGCCCTTTACCGCATGGTTTTTCTCGATCGCCCGCTACAAGCTGATCGATCACCACCGCGGCAGGGGCGGTCGAAAGGCAGCCGAGACGCAGTTGCATGACGAGATCGAGGGTGAATTCAGTGCCGATGCCCTGACCGCGCGTCTGGACCTCGACCGTCTTCTCGACGCACTGCCGCCCGCCCAGCGGGAGTTGATCCGGCAGGTCCGGCTCGAGGGGCGGTCGGTCGCCGAAACCGCAAGCAGCAGCGGCAAGACGGAAGCCGCGGTCAAGGTCGGCGTCCACAGGGGTTTAAAGGCACTGGCCGCGAGGATACGAGGCGAAGCATGACGAAGACGGACGACATCATCGAAAGCCTGGTCGGCGACCTGAAGCCGGTTGCGCGGCACGCCTTCACCGGACGGTTTCTTGTCGCCATCTCGTCGTCGCTCGCCGTCTCGCTCGTGCTGATGCTCACCCTTGCCGGCCTGCGGGTCGACCTCGCCGTGGCGCTCACCCTGCCCGTCTTCTGGATCAAGGCGGCCTACAACTTCCTGATCGCCGCGATTGCCCTTTTTGCCCTCTACCGCATCGCCCGCCCGGACGGCGACACCGGACCGGTGTTCCGCGAGATCGGGATCGTCGTCGCGCTGATGGGCGTCGCTTCTGTCTTCCAGCTGGCGATGTCCCCGGCGGCGGTCTATCGCGGCCTGATCCTTGGACATTCGGCACTGCACTGCCCGTTCCTGATCTTCGCCTTCGCCCTTCCCGTGTTTGTCGCAGCCTTCTGGTGGATGCGCGCCGCGGCTCCGGCGGATCTGCGCCAGGCAGGCTTCATGGGCGGTCTCGCAGCCGGCGCGGCCGGCGCGTTCGTCTACTCCTGGTTCTGCAGAGAAAACGGCATGCCCTTCGTGCTGATCTGGTACTCGCTCGGCATCCTCGCGACAGGCCTGTTCGGCCTCCTGCTCGGCCCCCGCCTGCTGCGCTGGTAGCCGACGTCGCGACCACTTCGCCAAGGCTCAGGCAAAGAAACAACCCGGATGGCCTCCGGCACGTTATCTTCTTGCGCTTTGATGCCCGAATTTTTAGAGATCTGTCAGTCGCAGCGAAAGCCAAACATGGCGCGCAGCGGCCTCGACCACATGGATCCACCCGCCTTGGCACCGCTGCCTGTCGGCAGCCGGATGGCGCTGGATCCGATGCGGCGGTCATGACGGGCCGACACGGCCCACCCAAGGAGACAGAGACCATGAACATCAAGACCATCATGGGCGCCACCGCGCTCGCCACCCTCGCCTATGCGCCGCTGGCGCATGCCGACATCACCATCGGCCTGATCGCACCGCTGACCGGACCGGTCGCCGCCTATGGCGCACAGGTCAAGAACGGCGCCGAAACCGCCATCGACGAGATCAACAAGAAGGGCGGCATCCTCGGGGAAAAGGTCGTCCTGAAATCCGCCGATGACGCCGCCGAGCCCAAGCAGGGCGTCTCGGCCGCCAACCAGCTGGTCGGCGAAGGCATTCGCTTCGTCGTCGGACCCGTCACCTCCGGCGTCGCCATGCCGGCCTCCGATGCCTTGGCCGAAAACGGCGTGCTGATGGTCACCCCGACCGCCACCACGCCGTCGCTGACGAACCGCGGCCTGACCAATGTACTGCGCACCTGCGGCCGCGACGACCAGCAGGCGGAAGTCGCCGCGCAATACGTCCTGAAGTCGATGAAGGGCAAGCGCGTCGCCATCATCAACGACAAGGGCGCCTATGGAAAAGGCCTTGCCGACGCCTTCAAGAAGACCCTCAATGCCGGCGGCGTCGAAGAGGTGCTGAACGATGCGCTGACGCCCGGCGACAAGGATTTCAGCGCGCTCACCACCCGTCTCAAGTCCGAGAATGTCGACATCGTCTATTTCGGCGGCTACCACCCGGAAGGCGGACTTCTGGTGCGCCAGCTGGCCGATCTCGGCGTCAAGGCGACGATCATCGGCGGCGACGGTCTCTCGAACAGCGAATACTGGACGATCGGCGACAAGGCCGCGGCCGGCACCATCTTCACCAACGCCGCCGACGCGACCAAGAGCCCGGACTCGAAGGCTGCCGCCGATGCGCTGGCGGCCCGCAACATCCCGGCCGAAGCCTTCACCCTCAATGCCTATGCCGCCGTCGAGGTCATCAAGGCCGGCATCGAAAAGGCAAAGAGCGCCGAGGATACGGAAGCCGTCGCTGCGGCCCTGAAGAGCGGCGAGCCGATCCCGACGGCGATCGGCAAGCTGACCTATGGCGAGACAGGCGATCTCACCTCGCAGAGCTTTGCCCTGTTCAAGTGGCAGGACGGCAAGATCGTCCCCGCCGAATAGGCACCGACAGAAGCATCCGGCGGCGCGCCAAAGGCCGCCGGATGCGGTAAACACGGCCATGCGCCCGTCTTTGCAGCCACAAGTGGTTGCCTCCGCCCCTGCCTGCCCCATTTCACCGCTATCCGGTAACGGACGCCGCACGGCTGGCCGATGTCGGGCGCGTGCGACAAGCTCCGCCTGATCGGGCTGATCTGTCGCCGGTCATGTCGGCGCTGGGCTTTCGGCGCAAGGAGGCCACGAGCAACCCATGCAATTTTTTGAAAGCCTGCTGCTGCTGCTTTTGGTGTCGATCGTCCTCCTGCAGGTCTCGCGGCGGCTGCGCATTCCCTATCCTTCCATGCTGGCCGTCGCCGGCGTGGCCGTGGCGCTGCTGCCGGGCACGCCCTTCGTCGCCCTCGACCCGCAAATGGCGCTGGCGCTGTTCATCGCCCCTGCCCTTCTCGATGCGGCTTATGACTTCCCGCTCGGCACGGCGCGGCGATACTGGCTGCCACTTTTGGTCTTTGCCGTCGGCGGCGTCGTCGTCACGGCGCTGTCCGTCGCGCTGGCCGGCTGGGCGTTCGCCGGCCTGCCGTTTGCCGCGGCGCTCGTGCTCGGCGCGATCGTCGCGCCGCCAGATGCCGTGTCGGCCACCGCCGTCCTTTCCTCCGTCTCGGTCCCCCGCAATCTCGATGCCATCCTGCGCGGCGAAAGCCTGTTCAACGATGCCGCCGCCCTCTTGATCTTCACCGCGGCCCTTGCGGTCCAGTCGGCCGGCGCGCTGGATGGCACCGTCGCCCTCCACATCACCCTCGCCGCGCCCGGCGGCATCCTGCTCGGCGTCGGCGCCGCCTGGATCACCCGCTATCTCTACCGCTTCGTGGTCGGCACGCTCGGCGGCAATCTGCTGCAGTTCGTGCAGACCTTCCTGCTCTGGATCGTTGCCGAACGCCTGCACCTGTCGCCGGTGCTGGCCGTGGTCTCCTTCGCGATGACCATCGCCCGCATCAGCAATCCGTCCACCTCCTCGGCCCGCATGCGGGTCCAGTCCTATGCGGTCTGGAGCGCCGTCGTCTTCGTCCTCAACGTCATGGCTTTCCTGCTGATGGGCATGCAGGTGCGGGCCATCCTGCAGGACATGGAGCCGGGCCACATCGGAGAGGCCGCCTTCGTTGCCACCGCCGTGGTCGCCATCGTCGTCGCCGTCCGCTTCGTTCTCTGCTTCGCGCTCTACCGCTACGATGTCTACGCCGCCCGTCGCGAGGGCCGGGATGATCCGCCCAGCCTCAGCGAGGCCATCCTCGCCGGCTGGTGCGGCATGCGCGGCCTGCTGACACTCGCGACCGCCTTCGCCCTGCCGGATGATTTCCCTAACCGCGACGTCGTGGTGCTGACGGCTTTTGCCGTGGTGCTGGTGACGGTGGTGATGCAGGGGCTGTCGCTGCGCTACGTCATCGGCTGGCTCGGCCTCGATCGCAGCGGCGACGGCGATGCCGATCTGAACCGCATGCGTGGCGAGATCGCGATTGCCGGCCTCGACCGGCTGGAAGGATCGACCGGCGACGAAGCCGAGCTGCTGCGCACCAAGATGCGCATGGAAAAGCATTCCTTCTCGACCCGGGAAATGGCGTCGCTGAACCGCTACCGGGCGCTGGCGCTGGAGGCAATCGACAGCCAGCGTCACGCGCTCGAGCGCCTGCGCATCGAGCACCAGCTCAACCCGGATATCTATAATCTTCTGCTCGAGGAGATCGACTGGCGCGAACTGTCCGTGCTGCCGGAAGAAGAGCGCCGGATCGAGGAGATCTGACGGCGCAGACACCGATCCGCCGCGCAGCAAAGCATGACGGATCGGCTGCCTGCCCCGCACCGGGCCCGCCGCCGCGCGAGCCTGGTGCCGAGCATGCATCATGGACCGCTACTTGGCGTAGTCGGGTCCGATATGGGTCGTGACCTCGCTCACGCTGTCGGCCGGAAAGCCGCCCTCCTCGGCATGGCGGTAGACCGTATCGGCGCTGTCGGCCTCGTGGATGCAGTACATCTTGTCGCCGGTCACGTAGCTGGTGACCCAGGTGTAGGGTTTGCCCAACCCTGCGACCACGGCATTCGACTTCTTGGTGATTTCCTGCAGCGTTTCCTTGCTGAAGCTGCTGAGGCCGGGAATGTGGCGCTCGATGACGAACTTGGGCATGGCGATTTCCTTATCCTTCGTGTGGGTCGACGATGGCAATGGCGCCATCAGAGTGAGGTCGAGCATGGCCTGGTCCTCAGGCCGCGCTCCTCGCAAAGCTGCTTCAGGACGCCGGACGGGCTGGCGTGCGCCGTTACCGGCAGCTTGGCCGCGGATCCGGCCGGCCGCAAATGCGCAAACGGCTGATCCACCGTGTTGCCGTCGGCGACGACCGGACCGTGGTTCGGCGGGCTGTCCTTACTGGTGGGTTTCATGAGCGTGCTCGCAGGAAACGGTCGGGTTCATGTCGGCAAACACCCCCTTCGGGTTGTCCTTCCATGCCCACACATGCAGTTCGTAGAAGGCCGGCAGGCCGTAGCGGTTGGGCGCTCCCGTGAGGCTGAACAGCTGCCCTCCAAGCGTCGCCGGTCCCTTGGTGGTGATGTATTCGACCGCCACCAGCTTCAGCCTGCCGTCCGCCCCGGGCTCGTACATGACGGCCTCCGGCTTGCCGAGCTCGATCGCCTCGTCGTTGATGAGCGTGCCGTTGACGTAGTGGATGCCCATGGCGCCGCCGTCGGTTCCACTGGTGCAGGGGATCGGCGAATAGCCTTCCTTCAGCGCCACCGCGACGTCCTTGAAGCGGCTGTCGGCCTGCCGCACCTGGTCCGGCAGCGTCCTGGCCGCCGCCAGCGCCTCGGCCTGGTCGGTGCGGCCCTCTGCCGCAAAGGCGATGAAAAGCGGCAGCGCCGCCAATGCGATATGTCTGTATGTCCTTTTCAAGATATGTCTCCCTTTTTGCCTTTTGCTTAAGGCCGCCGGTTTGTCCGTCATTCCGGGCGCCGTCGTCATCTGCCGCGCGGGGGATGGATTTGTTCCCGACCCGCGCCTATCCTCCCCGATCCGGACACGGGACATCGGCCGGCTTTGCCGGTGCCGCGGGGCAGGCCGGCACATCTGTTTTTGCGGGGGCGCAATGGAACAGGAATTTTCGAACGTCATCGGTGCGATCTACGACTGCGTCGCCGACGAGACCCTCTGGCCGCAGGCACTGAGGCTGATCGGCAGCCAGGTGGACGGCTTCCTCACCACCGTCGCCGTGTTCGACACGACGACCCAGAGCGTCCGGCTGGCGCAGCTCGCCTGCGATGATCCCCACGCCGTCCAGGTCCTGATGCGGCACGCCCGGGAAGTTCCGTTCTACCACCTCCTGCATCTTATGGAGATCGACCAGCCGGGGCCTCTCGAGCGCATGTTCGCGCTCTATGGCGACGATGGCGAAAAGGTCTGGAAGGAAGGCGGGCTCTACCGCAATTTCCATTCGCAGTTCGGCGTCCACAACTCGATCGACATGGCGGTCCTCAAACGGCCGACCCGCATCGGCACCATCAACATCTCGGTCAAATACGCCGATATCAGCCGCGACAGGCTCGATCGGGTCGGGCTTCTCGGTCCGCATATCCGGCGATGCCTCACCATCCAGGACATGCTCGAGATGGAGCGGGCCGAAACCCGTATTCTGCGCGATATCCTGGAAGGCCTCGAACACGGCGTGGTGATCGTCTCGGACACGATGGAGGTGCTCTATGCCAATGCGGCAGCCGAAGGGCACATCCGCGAGCGCGCCGTCGTCTCGGTCGCCGGCGGCCGGCTTGCCGCCCTCTTCCCCGCCGCCCAGGCAGCTCTCAGCCGGGCCGTGCTGCTGGGCGTCGCCGACGAGGTCAGCCTCGGCAGCTCCGGCATCGACGTGCCACTCGGCACCACGTCCCGCCCGGCCGTCGCCCATGTGCTGCCGCTCGCCCGACGCTCGGTGCGCGAACGCATGGAAACCCGGGCGGCTGCGGCGATCTTCATCGCCGCTGCCGGCACCGTCATCCAGACGGCGATCGAGGCGATCGCCGCGCTGTTTGCCCTCACCGCCGCCGAAAAGCGCGTCGCCAACTACATCTCGGATGGCATGACCCGCTACGAGATCGCCCAGGCGCAAGGGGTGACGGAGGGCACCGTCAAATCGCAGCTATCCGCCATCTACGACAAGACCGGCACCAGCGACCAGCGCAGCCTGCAGAGCCTGATGATGGAGCTGACACCGCCGGTGCGCCGCAACGCAAAAGGCCCGGTGCGCCTGCGCTAGAACCACCCGCGCGATTCATTCAACCAATCGGTTGACAATAGGGACCGCAGCACGCATATTCAACTTCATGGTTGAATTAAACGAACATAGGATCGACACGGTCTTCCAGGCGCTCAGCGACGCCACGCGCCGCCGCATGCTGCACGAACTGGCCGCGGGCGAACGCACGGTCGGCCAGCTGGCCGAGCCGCATGCGATGTCGCTTGCCGCCGCCTCGAAGCACATCAAGGTGCTGGAATCCGCCGGGCTGATCCGCCGCGAGATCCACGGCCGCACGCATCTTTGCCGCCTCGAGGCAGGTCCGCTGGCCGACGCCCACCAATGGCTTGCCTTCTACGAGCGGTTCTGGACCGGCAGGCTCGATGTCCTGGACCGTCTTCTGCGAGAGGAGGACGCCCGCCAGGCTGACGACAAACAGCGACGACACCCCAGAAAAGAACCGACGGAAACGGGAGAAGAGCCATGAACGACATGACCGAAATCAACCAGTACGGCATCGTGACGCAACCTCTGGCGCTGACCATCCAGCGAAAACTGCCCGGCCCGATCGAGCGCGTCTGGGCCTACCTCACCGACAGCGATCTCAGGCGCCAGTGGCTTGCCTCGGGCATCATGCCGACCCGGCCCGGCGAAGGCTTCGAACTCACCTGGCGCAACGACGAACTGGCCGAGACGCGCGAGGGCCGCCCCGAGGGCTTTCCGGTCGAGCACAGCATGCAGAGCGAGATCCTCGTCATCGAGCCGCCGCACAAGCTGGTGTTTTCATGGCCGCCGCGCGGAGAAGTCTCCTTCGAGCTCCAGGCGGTCGGACAGCAGGTGCTTCTGACCCTGACACACCAGCGGATCTCCGACCGCAAGAACATGATCATGGTCGGCGCCGGCTGGCACATGCATCTCGATATCCTCGTCGCCCGCGCCAGCGGCACCAGGCCGGAATCCTTCTGGCTGGGATGGAGCCGGCTGAAGCAGGATTATGACCGCCTCATACCGGCGGAGTGACAGCCAGACACCCTTGAACCTCGTGGAGAACGATCATGCCCGAGTCCTTTGTCGGCGGATGCGCCTGCGGTGCCATTCGCTACGACGTTACCGGCGAGCCGATGATCATGCTCGACTGCCAGTGCCGGCAGTGCCAGCATGACAGCGGCACTGGCCACGGCTCCCACATTGCCTTCAAGCACGCGGAGGTGACGATATCGGGAGACGCGTCCTTCTGGGTCTCCGTCGGCGACGGCGGAACGGTAAAGCGGCGCGCCTTCTGCCCGACCTGCGGCGCGCCCGTCTACATGACCTTTCCGGAAAAGCCGGAGCAGTTCTCAATTCCGGCGGCAAGCCTCGACGATCCGGGGCTTTACAGCCCGCAGATCATCCTGTGGACCGATACGGGCCACGCCTGGGACCGGATCGACCCCGCCCTGCCCCGCTTTGCCCGGATGCCGCCGGCGAGCTGAAGCGCCGCCCGCCGGTCAGATCCGGCCGCAGAACACGTCCAGCGCGTCGAGCCGGATGTCGCCCCCCTCCAGCCGTGGCGCAAAGCCCGGCAAGGCGACCGGCAGCACGGAGCCGAGACGCTTCGGAAGCGTGAAGGTCTGCGGCTCGCGGGTCAGGTTGAAGACGAACAGCAGCTTTTCGTCGCCCTTCTCGCGGACGAAGGCCAGCAGATCCTGGTTGGTTTCGACGAACGTCATGTCGCCGTCCACCAGGGCCGGATGCGCCTTTCGGAAGGCGATCGCCTCCCGGTACTGGTGCAGCACGGAATCGGACAGGGCCTCCTGCGCATCCACCGCCCGGTCGGCATGGTCCGCCGGCACCGGCAGCCAGGTCTTCGACCCCTCGGTGAACCCCGCATGCGGCCGTCCCGCATCCCACACCATCGGCGTGCGGCACCCGTCGCGGCCCTTGAACGCCGGCCAGAAGCGGATGCCGTAGGGATCGCGCAGATCCTCGTAGGCGAGTTCCGCTTCGGTCAGGCCGAGCTCCTCGCCTTGGTAGAGGCAGATCGAGCCGCGCAGCGAGGTCAAAAGCGTGATCGACAGCTTTGCGACGCGATCCTGCTCTTCGGGCGTCTCGATGAACCGCGTCGCATGCCGGACGACGTCGTGGTTGGAAAACGCCCAGCAGACCCAGCCGTTCGTCACCGTGTCGAGCACGGTCGTGAGGATATTGCGGATGTAGGCAGCCGAAAACGCCGGTCCCAACAGGTCGAACGTATAGCACATGTGCAGCTTGTCGTTGCCGCTGGTGTAGATCGCCAGCGTCGTCAGCGAGCGCGGTCCATCGCCCACCTCGCCGACCGTCGCGCGGCCCTCATAGCCGTCGAGCAACGACCGCAGCCGCTTCAGGAACTCGATGTTCTCCGGCTGGCTCTTGTCGTAGAGGTGGTTCTGCATCGAATAGGGGTTGGTGTCGGTCTCCATGCCGGCGCCGTCGGTGTCGTAGACCATCGGCGGGTTGTCGCGCAGTTCCTTGTCGTGGAAATAGTAGTTCACCGTATCCAGCCGGAAGCCGTCGACGCCGCGGTCGAGCCAGAACTTCACCGTCCCGAGCATCGCCTCCTGGACCTCTTCGCTGTGGAAGTTGAGGTCCGGCTGCGAAATCAGGAAGTTGTGCATGTAGTACTGCTTGCGCACGCCGTCCCATTCCCAGCCCGGCCCGCCGAAGATCGACAGCCAGTTGTTCGGCGCCGTGCCGTCCGGCTTCGGATCGGCCCAGACATACCAGTCCGCCTTCGGATTTGTCCGGCTCGAGCGGCTCTCGATAAACCAGGGGTGGCGGTCGGACGTGTGGCTGATGACCTGGTCGATGATCACCTTCAGCCCGAGGCGGTGCGCCTCCACCATCATCTCGTCGAAATCGGCGAGCGTGCCGAACATCGGATCGACATTGCAGTAGTCGGAGACGTCATAGCCCATGTCGGCCATCGGCGAGGTGAAAAACGGCGACAGCCAGATCGCATCGACGCCGAGCGAGGCGACATAGGGCAGGCGCTCGGTGATCCCCCGGATATCGCCCAGTCCGTCGCCTGTAGTGTCCTGGAAGGAGCGCGGATAGATCTGGTAGATCACCGCGCCGCGCCACCAGTTCGCATCGACTGCCTTCGCTTCCGTCGCCATTCGCATCGAGTCCTTTCCATGAGTTCCAGGTCAAACTAGTACCGTCGTGCCAAAAGACAACGCGAAAGCAAAGCCCTGTCTCGCTCTTGCCACTGGGTGGCGTTCGTCCTATGCGACAGGAAAGGGATGAGGGAAGCGATGGGCGGACGGCTACTTTCGATCGGCGAATGCATGGTAGAACTGTCGCAGGCGGGCGAAGGCCTGCTGCGAAAAGGGTTCGCCGGCGATACCTTCAACACGGCCTGGTATGCGCGCGCCTGCCTGGCAGCCGATTGGTCGGTGGACTATTTTACCGCGCTCGGCGACGATCCGCTGTCGACCGACATGCTCGCCATGATGACATCGGCCGGCATCGGCACGGGCCTGATCCGCCGGATCGCCGGCAAGACGCCGGGTCTCTATCTCATCAGCCTCAACAATGGCGAGCGGACGTTCAGCTACTGGCGCGACTCGGCCGCCGCCCGCACGCTCGCCGACGACGCGGATCACCTGCGCTCAGCCATCGAACAGGCGGACCTGGTCTACGTCTCCGGCATCACGCTCGGCATCCTCGCGCCCGATGCGGTCGATACGCTGCTGGCGGAACTGCGTCGCGCCAAGGCGTCGGGCAAGACCGTCGCCTTCGATCCCAACCTGCGTCCCCGCCTGTGGGCCAGCAAGGAAATCATGCTGAAGACCATCGAGGATGGCGCCCGCGCCGCTACCCTCGTGCTGCCGAGCTTCGACGACGAAGCGACCCATTTCGGCGACGAGACCATCACCGATACGATCGCCCGCTACCATGCGCTCGGCGTCGCCGACGTGGTCGTCAAGAACGGTGCCGACGGCGCCACCCTCAGCTTCGGCGAGATCGATCTGCATGTGCCGGGCGTCCCGACCGAGAGCATCGTCGACACCACCAGCGCCGGCGACAGCTTCAACGGCGCCTTCCTCTCGCGGCTTCTGGCCGGCCAGTCGCCGGGCGAGGCCGCAGCCTATGGTGCCGCCGTCGCCTCGGTGGTAATCGGCCACCACGGCGCCCTGGTCGATCCGGCGCTGCTGCCCCGCTAGTCTCGCCAGACCTGCGGCCGACCGCCAATTGCCCAATTCTATATTAGCGAAAGAAAACATCGACATAGATGACTATTTCGCTGCGATGTATAACGCAATCTCAATACTTCGTAGTCATAGCTGAAGGCCAACCTTCCACTTGGCCGGAGACTGTCGATGCGCGCCCTGATAACTGCCTTTGCACTGATCGCATTGTCCCAGACGGCCCATGCCGACCCTCTCGAGGCGCTCAACAAGGCGGAGATCAAGGCCTACGAGGCGTGGGGCAAGCTGCCGTTGACCGAGCGCGTCGTCACCTTCATCACCGGCCCGTCGCAGGGCTACGGCATGTATCAGGACAAGCAGTCGAGCATCTTCAAGGTTGGCGAGAAGATCATCACCTATGTGGAGCCGATCGGCTACGGCTGGAAGGAACTTCCAGGCTCCATGTACGAGATGAATTTCGTCTCCGACTTGCTCTTTAAGACCGAGGGCGGCGAGGTCGTCACCGATCAGAAGGGCTTTGCCAAGAACATCCTGCAGAGCCATAACGCCAACACCGAGTTCTCGATGGACTTCACCCTGACGCTGACGGGCGTTCCGGCCGGCAAATACGTTCTACAATACACGATCCACGACATGAGCGGCGACCAGACCTCGGTGGTCGAGCAGGACGTCACCATCGTCGAATAGTCCTGTCACGCCAGCCAGCAAGCCGATCTGTCCACGGTCGCCTTCCGGCAGCGCCGCGCGCCGAACCCGGATCCCGTACCCTTCATCGCACTGTTACATTGATCTCGCATACGAAGCCGAAACGATCCTGTGGCCTTTGAGTCGTCGGGGATCGGAAACGGGGCCTTGTCGATGACCAGAATCACCATCGTCTCGGATGCCTGGCACCCCCAGGTCAACGGCGTCGTGCGATCGATCGAAAACACCAACCGCGAACTGACGCGTATGGGCGTCGACGTCTGCATGGTGACGCCGCGCGATTTCGCCAGCATCCCCTGCCCGACCTATCCCGAAATCCGGCTGTCCGTCGCCACCTACGGCCAGGTGGCGCACGCCATCCAGGCGACGCTGCCGACCGCGATCCATATCGCCACCGAAGGCCCGCTTGGCATCCTCGCCCGCCGCTGGTGCCTGAAGAACCGCATGCCGTTCTCGACCAGCTACCACACCCGCTTCCCCGAATACGTCTCGGCCCGGTTCCCGGTCCCGCTGCGCTGGCTGCAGGCCTTCGTGCGCTGGTTCCACAATGCCGGTAACGGCTGCATGGTGGCGACCGCGAGCCTCGAGCGCGACCTGTCGCGCCTCGGCATCCGCAACCTCCTGCGCTGGAGCCGCGGCATCGACCAGACGGTGTTCCGCCCCATGGACCGCGACGACCGGCCCTTCGGCCTGCCCCGCCCGATCTTCATCACGGTCGGCCGCGTCGCGGTGGAAAAGAACCTGCCGGCTTTTCTCGACCTCGACCTGCCCGGCTCGAAGGTGGTGGTGGGCGACGGCCCGGCCCGCGCCGACCTCGAAAAGCGCTATCCGGACGTGCTGTTCACCGGCATGAAGACCGGCAGCGACCTTGCCCGCGCCTACGCCCAGGCGGATGTCTTCGTCTTTCCCTCAAAGACGGACACGTTCGGCAACACGATCTTGGAAGCGCTCGCAAGCGGTGTCCCGGTTGCCGCCTATCCGGTCATGGGACCGGTCGATATCATCGAGGAAGGATCCGGCGCCGGCGCCATGAGCGAGGACCTGCGCGAGGCATGCCTCCTGGCGCTCCGCTGCTCGCGCGACAACGCCCGCGCGCTTGCCCGCACCTTCACCTGGGAAGCGGCGACGCGCCAGTTTCTCGGTAACGTCCAGCTCGCCCAGAACCGCGGCCTTCTGACCGCGCCGGCAAATTCACCGGACGGGCCATTGGCCGGTCCGGCGTAACGGTTCATCGCTGCTGGATTTTCAATCTGGAATGCATCGGGGCCGTGCCTTTCGACAAGACGCCGCCCCGGCTGCAGACCTTACACCCGACGGTCGCGCCAGACGAAATAGACGACGCTGACCGCGCCAAGACACACGGCTGACAACAGGCCGACAATAATCATGAATCTCTCCTCCAAAGGTTGTCTGCAACGCCCTCCTGCGTTGCATCAACCCAAAGAGTGGATCATGAGCGGTCGCCAAATGCAAGCCTGACTTGCAGAGGCAGGTGCTAGCGCTTGCGCTTGCGTCCCTCGAACGGATTTTCACCCGCCTTGAAGTGGATGCGGATCGGCACGCCGGGCATCTGGAAGTCGGCCCGCAAACCGTTGATGAGGTAGCGGACATAGCTTTCCGGCAGCGAGTCGGGACGCGTGCAGGAGATCATGAAGGCCGGCGGGCGGGCCTTCACCTGCGTCATGTACTTGAGCTTCAGGCGGCGGCCCGAGACAGCCGGTGGCGGATGTTGCGACTGCGTCCCGTCCAGCCAGCGGTTGAGACGGGCGGTCGAGATGCGCTTGTTCCAGACCATGTCGGTATCAACGATGCTCTGCATCAGCTTGTCGAGGCCATATCCGGTCTGCCCGGCGATCGGCACGGCGCGGATGCCGCGCGCCTGCGGCAGCAGCCGGTCCGTCTTCTCGCGCAGGTCGGCGAGCACGGCCTGGGTGTCTTCGACCAGGTCCCACTTGTTGAAGGCGAGCACGGCGGCGCGGCCTTCGCGCAGCACCAGGTCGACGAGCTGCAGGTCCTGCTTCTCGAACGGGATGGTCGCGTCGAACACGATCACCACCGTCTCGGCAAAGCGGATCGATCGCAGCGAATCGGCGACCGACAGCTTTTCGAGCTTTTCCTGCACGCGCGCCTTGCGGCGCATGCCGGCGGTGTCGAACATCTTGATGGTACGGTTGCGCCATTCCCACTCGACGGAGATGGAATCGCGGGTGATGCCGGCCTCCGGGCCCGTCAGCAGCCGGTCCTCGCCGAGGAAGCGGTTGATCAGCGTCGACTTGCCCGCATTCGGGCGGCCGATGATGGCGACCCGCAGCGGCTTTGTCTCGTCATATTCGACCTCGGCCTCGTCGTCGTCCTCGCCGGCTGCCGTCATCGAAAGGTCGATGTCCGTCTCGGCAACATCCTCGGTCTCCGGGAAGGCAAAATCCTCGCCGACCGCTTCGACGATCGCGTCGCGCAGATCGAGCATGCCGCCGCCATGTTCGGCCGAGATCGGCACCGGTTCGCCGAGCCCGAGCGTATAGGCATCGTAGAAGCCCGAGTCGGAGCCCTTGGCTTCCGACTTGTTGGCGACCAGCACGACGGGCTTGCCGCTGCGCCGCAAAAGCTCGCCAAAGGTCTTGTCGAGCGGCGTCAGCCCCGTCTTGGCGTCGACCACGAACAGCGTCAGGTCCGCCTCGTCGATCGCCGCCTGGGTCTGCGCCCGCATCCGTCCCTCGAGCGAATCGGCGGCCGCCTCTTCCAGGCCGGCGGTGTCGATGATGGTGAACTTCAGGTCCAGGAGCTTGGCGTCGCCCGGCCGGCGGTCGCGCGTGACGCCCGGCATGTCGTCGACCAGAGCCAGCTTCTTGCCCACCAGCCGGTTGAAGAGCGTGGACTTGCCGACATTCGGTCGGCCGACGATGGCGACGGTAAAGCTCATGTTCGATCCTTGAGACCCGGTTGCGGGTCGGTTAGGGCGCCTTGCCCGAGGCAGCGATGTTGTCCAGCATGATCTGCGCCCGGTTTGCGACGTTGCGCGGCGCCGTGCTGTCGTCGGCAATCTGCTTGAACCACTGCTTGGCCTGAGCCATGTTGCCGGCCTTGAAAGCGGACAGTCCGAGCGCTTCGCGGGCGGAATTGGCCAGCATCTGTCCCGGCGCGGTCATGCCTTCCGCGAGCGCCGACACCTGCTCGTAGGGGCCGGTGTCGATCAGAAGCCAGGCAGCCCGCAGCTTGGCGAGGTCGCGGATCGCGGCCGGCGCCTTGCCGTCATTGCCGACCTCGGTCAGGCCCTTGACGGCGCCGGCGACGTCGCCCTTGTTGGCCTGCACGGACGAAGCACGCAGGCGCGCCAGAACCGGATAGGAGCCGGTCCCATCCTTTTCGATGGCCGACAGGGCGGCGAGCGCCTCGTCGTTCTTGTTTTCCGAGGCAAGCTGCAGCGCCGCTGTAAACCGGTCGCCGGACTGCGAGGCGTTGTGCTGGTCCCAGTATTCATAGCCGCGATACCCGGCCGTGCCGATCACGATCAGCGCCGCGAGCCCGATCAGGATCTTGCCGTAGCGCTTCCACACAAAGCGCACCTGGTCGGAACGAAGTTCCTCGTTCACTTCGCGAAAAAAGCTGTCGTCGTCCTGCACCATCAACGTCTCCGGCCGCACGGCCCATCCTGGGAAAAGCGCCTTCTAGCCTATTTTGGCGAGGATGTAAGGCCCCCTTGGCCAAACTGGGCGCGCTTGTTCACTGCGGATGTGCGGGATTTGTCTTTCCTGCGCGCATTTCTGTAGCGCGCAAATTTAGATGGCAGGCCGCGCAACTTCAAACGGCAACAGAAACTATTGCATTAGTACCAACGGCTGTACATGAGCGGAGCTCCGAATTTCATTCCAACGATCAACGACAGCATCATGGCAGACGTACTTATTGCACTCCCTGCGGAAGAGGCTCCGATCATGGATTGATTGTGCATGAAGTCGTTCCGCTCTCTGCGAGCATCGTCCAAAGCGGTGAGCAGCTGATCGGGTATCCGTCCAGCTAGAGACAAAACTTGGCTTTTGACTGAAGCGGTGTAGTCACGCCCATTCAGAAGCTTCCTGCGATCTTTGTTGATAGTCGTCACAGCGGCTGGCCCCGACGACACCTCATCCTGATACCTGCGCCAGATGATGTTAACGGTCTGCTCACACAATGTCCAAGCGTCCACCAAAGCGTTCGAGAAGCGATGGTTGTGATAGTGGTAGGTTGCTTGGTGCAGCATAGCTAGGGGCATTGCGTAGTTAGCGCCGAAGGCGGCCTCGGCAGACATAAATGATTGGACAGCGTAGTCAAACACTGGATGGGTTACGGTTACACCCTGTGTCTGCCCCTCTCTCGGGTTACCGTCAGAACCTGTGAGCACCCAACGATCATTCATTTTGAATGCCTTCAGGTAAGACATTGGTGCGGTAGGCGCGGGCACGTGAATGCCATGTCGGAGCACCTCTAACATGGCGCTCATATAGGCCCCCATCCAGGCGTTCATGTAGACCAAGCGTTTGTCTGTAACTTGCGTCAGCAGATCGTCGGCTGCAACAATGGCCACCGGCTGCCTTCCACTAGCGTCGACCTCATACTCATCGTAGCCGGGTGCTGCGAATACATCGACCTTAGCGAAGTCGAAGATTACTCCCCCATCCGCTCTGATGTGGATTGGCACACCTTCTGCCCCGATTCCCGACCAGCCCCCGTCCTCCACTAGAACGGGTTGATCAAGCATCAGAGCAAACGGGCCAAGGGCGGGACGGCCCTCTTGGCGAAACTTCTCCATAACGCTCCTCCTAGTCAGGACGAGATATAATCAACTCCGTCACCTGCTGGCTATGCTCGCCACCAACCACCGAATAGGTACAGTCAACCTCCTCAATCGAAAAATGAGCGAACGTTTTGTAAACCCCTTGAACGGCGTTCAAAGAGAGCATAAAGCGTCCTTTAAGATGCGCTAGAACTTCAGCCATCTCAGCGGAGTCATCTCTAGTGGATAAAGTTTTGCGGTAGTCGTCCTCGCTGCCCCAGTAAGGTGGATCGAGATAAAAACCGTGCCCGGCCGGTCGTAGCGCTCGATGAAGGCTCGCCAGCGGAGATTGTCGATCACGACGCCAGCCATCCTCTCGTGGATCTCTTAAAGGTGCGCGGCCAGCTTCTTTTAGGCTGAAGCGCCCGCCATGCATCTGCACGCCGAAGGTCTGGCCGCGCACCTTCCCGCCGAAAGTCAGTCGCTGCAGGTAAAGGAACCGAGCTGCTCGCTCGCGGTCGGTGAGCGTTGTCGAATCGGCGCGGGACAGCTGATCGAACTCCCGCCTGGAGGCGATCTGAAACCGCAGTGTCTATATGAACTGAGGGTAGTGACGCTGAAGGATACGGAAGAGGTTAGCCACCTCGCCGTTGATGTCGTTGATAACCTCCCTCCGAGGGGCAGGTGACCTTCGCAAGAAGACACCACCCATGCCCACGAAAGGCTCGGCGTAAGCCTCGTGCGAAATCTGGTCGATCCTCATCACGATGGCCTGCGTTGATCGCTACTGCCATTTTGATCTTGCGGATGATTGACGAGAAATCCTGCGCACCAGCCGCCATAAAACGATAAACGGCCTATAATCCAGCACTTCGGGTCACGTCTCGAGGGCTAATCTCAGATAACCTCGGCTGCTCCATTAGTGCCATCTGACTTTATGCGTTACACATTTCAAAGCTTCGCCTTAATCCGCAGCCAGTAAGCGTCGCGTCATCTGCGGGAAAGAAATAACATGCGTTGCCTCACCATACTTGCGCTCGTTGCTGCCATCTGCGGGCTCGCAGGCGGCGCGCGCGCCACGGACAAGCCAAAGCAGCTGGTGATGATCTCCTTCGACGGCGCCGGCCCCAACGGCCTCTGGCAGAGGAGCCGCGAGCTTGCCGCGCGCAACCATGCGCATTTCACCTATTTCCTGTCCTGCACGCTTCTCATCGACCGCGCCAATGCGAAGATCTACCAGGGCCCGCACCAGAAGCCCGGCCGGTCGAATATCGGTTTTGCCCAGACGGCGGACGAGGCCCGCGAGCGTCTTGGCCATATCTGGCAGGCCCATCTGGAGGGCAACGACATCTCCAGCCACACCTGCGGTCACTTCGACGGCAAGGACTGGACGTCGGCTGACTGGACCGCGGAGTTCCGCAGCTTCCGCGAGATGCTGGGCAATGCCTGGACGCGGCTCGGCGTCGCCGATCAGCAGCCGCAGGGATGGCAGGATTTCGTCGCAACCGGCATCCGCGGCTTTCGCGCGCCCTATTTCTCCACCAGCCCGGGGCTCGTCGCCGCCGAAAAGGCGGCCGGCATCACCTATGACGCGAGCCTGGTGACCAAGGGGCCGGCCATGCCGCTCATGGAAGCCGGCGTCATCCGCTTCGGCCTGCCGCTCATTCCCGAGGGGCCCTCGCAAAAGCCGATCATCGCCATGGACTACAACCTCTATATCCGCCACTCCAGGGGCACGGAGGACCCGGCCCGTTCCGCCGAATACGAGGAAAGGGCCTACGCCGCCTTCCGGGCCGCGTTCGACCAGCAGTATGACGGAGACCGCATCCCGCTGCAGATCGGCTTGCACTTCGTGGAAATGAACGCCGGCGCCTACTGGCGGGCCATGGAGCGGCTTGTCACTGAGGTCTGCAGCCGCGAGGACGTTGCCTGCGTCAGCTATTCGCAGGCGATCGCCATGCTCGACGAGCGCAACGGGCAGCGCCGCACCGGTCTCTGAACGCCCCGGCCGCAAGCAGTCCGCCGCACGGGGCGCGCCCCTCGCCGCATCCAGCCTACTGGATCTGGGTGGTGATCATCCGGTGGGCAACGGCCTTTGCCGCGACCTTTGCGGCCACCTTGGCCGGCGCCGAACCGACGGGCACGATGTCGATGACCTCGGAAAGCAGGAAGCGCTTCTCCGAGCCGCTGATGGTGGCGTAAACCACCCGGTCCAATACCTTAAGGCTCTCGGACACGAAGGTCCGCTGATCGCCGTTATCGAGCACTGACACAACGTACATGTTGATCCCATCCCGGTTAGACGCCCACATCATTGGCGCAGGCGAATGGTATGCACCCTATGGTAAAGGCCGGGTAAAGGCGTACCGCTATTTGTATCATATCGAGATTAAGGTAAACGGCCGCGCCGCAGCCGCGTGGGCGCAACCGGCGGGGACGTTTGACCACGCCACCGAACAAATCCCTCCATCTTTTCAGAGGCGTTTCGCCAAACGCCGTCCTGATCGGTCCCCGTCCGCACAGCGCGGAAGATACTGATGCGGTCATCGGCGGGAAACCGGATTCGCGAACCGGCCTCCTCCTCGGGTTCTTCGGAGCCGGTTGCCGGTGATGGGTGCGGATGTCGTCGACGAGGGCTCGGAAATCCTCGCAAAACGGCAAAAAGCAGCCGGAGCAGGCGGAACGCCTGAACCACCCTAATACCCCGATACCTCCGCCTGCCCAGTCCCAAAGGGCCGAACAGGTGCCCAGGGGTCTAGCAAGCCCCAAACGAGAAACCGCGCCGGAGTGACGATCCGGCGCGGCCAAGACTGCTGGATAAATGCCGGCCCCTAGTAAGGCTTGTCGGCGGCGATCTCGCCACCTTCAGCTTCCCGTTCCAGATAGTGCTGGTCAAGCGTCGGCAGGGGCTGATCGTCGATCGCCGCTTCGAACGCTTTCAGGCGCTTGTAGATGGACATCAGCTCGACGATCGTCGTCCAGGAATTGATCAGGTACTGGAACGAACCGCGCACCTGGTCGAAGACGTTGCCGATCTGCGTGAAGATGCCGAGCGTCACCTTGCCCGCGGCGATCGAGGGAATCAGCACCACAAGGCTGTAGATGTTGTCGGCCTGGAGGTAAAAGATGCGGGCGATGTTGAAGTAGAGGTAGTGGAAATACAGGCGGAAATAGTTCTTGCGGACATTTGCGAACAGCTCCGCCATGGTCGGCGGCTGCGCCCGGTCTTCATGGTCCTCGCCGTAGACGAGTTCCTTGCGGTAGGCCGCCTCGACCCGCTGATTGCGAAACTCGAGCCCCGGCAGCTTGATCCCGACCAGTGCCAGGAAGGCTGTCCCGAACAGCGACCAGATGATCGCGGCCCACACCAGCGCGTGGGGGATTTCCCCGATGATCGGCAGTTCGGTGATCGTCTGCGAAAAGGTGAACAGCACCGGCATGAACGCGATCAGCGTCATGATGGCGCGCACGAACCCGACGCCCAGGCTTTCGACCGTCGAGGAAAACCGCATCGTGTCTTCCTGCACACGCTGCGAGGCGCCCTCGATATGACGCAGCTTGGGCCAGTTCGCCATGTAGAAATCGTTCATCGCCGTGCGCCAGCGGAAGATGTAGTGGCTGACGAAAAACAGGTTGAGGACGCCGACCGTGACCGCCAGGAACAGGATGCCGACGACGCCGAGCAGGCCCACATAGAGCTGTTCGGCGGTCACCGGCGCGGTCTTTGCCAGTGCCTGCTGGATGAGGTCGTAATACGGCCCGTACCAGGCGTTGAGAGCGACGCTGACCTGAACGGAAAAATAGGTCGCGAAAATGATCAGCGCCGACCCGAGGATCGACCAGTTCTGCCAGGGGTGCGGCGATATCACGAACCAGGCGGCGGCAAACAGCGCCGTCGCGACCGCGTAATAGACGTAGAACCACAAAAAGGGCCCGGACCAGAACAGCGAGATCCCGATCGGAGCCTGGTCGCCGGCCGGCGCGGGAAGCAGGCCGATCATCGGCCCCAGCGCGCTGCCGCCCATATACCAGGACGCGATGACGACCGCCGCCCAGATGAAGGCGGAGATGAAAAACGCTTTAGGGCGTGGAAAAAAGGAATGGAACACGAAGCTTACCTGAGTTCGAATCTGCGCAAGGTCGAGATCGACGATTGAGCCGGAAACTAAGGCAGTTCCACGGGAGCGGCAATGGCCGCAGCCGATTGTGAACGATTTGTAAGGGCGGCTTTCAAAGCCGCCGCAGCGCCAGCGGAACGGTGAGGAGGACGCAGACGATCAGCACGCCTGCCGCGGCAAGCGTCGGCGCGGTAAAGTTGCCGCTGACCTGCGCCAGCCAGCCCGCGACCAGCGGTCCGAGGATCTGGCCGGTCCCGAACGCCGCCGTCATGAAGGCAAAAGCCCGCCGCGGGCTGTCAGGCGCAAGGTTGCGGCCGATCTGCAGGCCGAACGCGGTCACCACCATGAAGGTCGCGCCGAGCAGCAGCCCGCCCACCAGCGTGCCCGCGACGGCCGGCAGGCTGACCGAACCGACGACGCCGAAGACGAGCAACAGAATGGCGGCGAGATAGCATCGCGAAAGCCCCATGCGTCGGACGGCCGGCTGCCAGGCGAGCAGCGACACCGCCGCAGCACAGCCGGTGACGAACCAGGCGAGGAACTCCACCAGCGGACCCGCGGCACCCTGCCGCGCAATGGTGACGAGAAAGGTGGCGGTGATCACGTAGCCGAAGCCGAACAGGCCGTAGGAAGTGGTCACCAGCACCAGCGGCAGCCGCCATGTCAGCGGCGGCTCGACCATCCGCTGCGCGCCATGCGCCTCTCTCGGCAGGATGCGCGACACCACCAGCGCGACGCCAAGCACGATCGCCGCACCCGCAAGCCAGTTCATCCGCCAGCCATGCGCGCCATCTCCCGCCGCCGTATTGACGGCAAGCGCGAGCGCCGAGGAGACCGCAATCCCGGCCCCGACGCCACCGTAATGGAGCACGCTCACCATCGTCCGTCCGGCTGCATGCTGCAGCACGATCGACGAGGTGAAGATCATCGCCAGGGCGCTCGCAAGCCCCGCCAGAAAGCGGATGACGATGAAGACCGGCACCGAGGTCGTCGTCGCCATCAGTGCGAGAAGTGCGGCCGTCGCGAACAGACCGCCGATCGCCACCATCCGCTCGCGCCCCGCCGCCCAGCCGAAGGCCGAAAGGATGGCGCCGACCAGGTAGCCCGCGAAATTGGCCGCGGCGACATAGCCGGCATCGGCCGCCGAAAGCGGAATGCCCGCCATCATGCCGGGCAGCACGGGGGTGTAGAAAAACCGGCCGAAGCCCATGGCGGACGCCATCGCGATCGCGCCGGCAAACCCGGTCAGCAGCGGGCGGCTCGGTGAAGAAGGGGTAATCTGCAGCATGGTGTCCTTTCCGGCGCCGGTCGCGGATGAAGCGGGTCGGACGGTCTCAGGCCTCAAGGTCCGGCCATTCGTCCGCCGCCTTGCAGACCGTGAGCTTGGAGCCGAGTGCCCCGAGCGCGATCCGGTGCACCGGCTCGATCGGGGCGGTGCACAGGTCGCCGACCACCCGCACTTGGAAGGCGTCCGCGGCGCGCGACATCGCGGTAAAGACGACGCAGTTCTGGGTCATCATTCCGCACACCAGCAGCGTGTCGATGCCGGTCAGATGGGTGTCAAGATCGGTATCCTGGAAGGCGTCCGCCACATGCTTCGTCACGACCGGCGCCTCACCGGCGGCCGCCAGGATGGCGGGGCGGATCGCAACGCCCGCCCCGGTCGCATCGAACAGGCCGCCCGACGCCTTGGAGACATGCTGCACCAGGATGACCCGGTCGCCGGCGCGCCGTGCCGCCTCGATGGCGGCCACGATCCGTGCCTCGGTCTCGACCGGCTGGAACAGCGGCAGCGCGCCGCCGGGAAAATAATCGTTCTGGATGTCGATGACGATAAGGGCGCGGCTCACGGGCAGGCTCCAAGGTATGACGCTGGCGGTATGCGGTCACTCCCGCAGACGCCGCCAATCCGGGGGTAGCATCCGAGGCTGGGGTGCTCGGAAACCTGCGAACAGCCGCGGGGGACCGGATCGGGTCTTCTTATTGCACTGAGGCTTGCCGGGCTCAATTCAGGAATTGTCATCGCAGCGATCAATGCCGCGAATGGATCGCGGTTTGTCTCCGGTCTCCGTCAGCCGGCGAGCGTCAGGATCAGCGGTCCGTTGCGGGTCACCACGATCGTGTGCTCGTACTGCACCGTCGGCGCCTTCGGATCGCTGTAGAGCGTCCAAGGATCGCCATTGTCGCCGTCCTCGGCCCATTTCGCGCCAAGCGACAGGAACGGTTCGACGGTCAGCACCAGTCCGTCCTCCAGCTGCCGATCTTCGTGCGCATCCGGCCAGGTCGGCACTTCCTTGGGCTCCTCGTGCAGCGAACGGCCGATGCCGTGGCTGGAAAGGTTGGTGATCAGCGTATAGCGGTTCTTCTTGGCAAAGGCGCCGATGGCGTTGCCGATCCCGGCGACCGGCTTTCCCGCCCTCACCTGCTGAAGACCGGTCCAGAGGGCCCGCTTGCCGTCGCGGCAGAGCTTTTCGATGTCGCGCTTGACCGGCGGCACCGCATAGGAGGCGCCGGTATCGCCGTAGAACCCGTCCTTGACCGCCGACACGTCGATATTGACGAGGTCGCCCGCCTGGATGATGCGGTCGCCGGGTATGCCGTGCGCTACTTCCTCGTTGACGCTGATGCAGGTCGCGCCGGGAAAGTTGTAGCTGGATTCGGGTGCCGAGAGCGCCCCGTTTTCCTCGAGCAGCCGGCGGCCGATCGCATCCAGCTCGCGGGTGGTGATGCCGGGCTCCAGCGCCTTTGCCATGGTTTCCATGGCAAGCGCGCAGAGCCTGCCGATATCCTTCAGCTTCGCCAGTTCGTCCTCGGTGGAGATAACCATGTTCAGCCCGCTATGCCTGTATGTCCAAGGCGGCGGGTGTCGCGCTGCCCGTCGCGCCGGTCAATTCTTTTCTGACGCGCGGCGCGACTTTTGTGCCGTAGAGCTCGATTCCGCGCATGATCGCCTGATGCGGCATCGGACCGATCGCCATCTGCAGCAGAAAGCGGTCCATGCCGAATACCCGGTGGGCGGCAACGATCTTTTCCGCGACCAGTTCCGGCTCGCCCAGGAAGAGGTTGCCGAGCGGCGAGCGGGCCTGGTCGAAATGCGCCCGGCTGGTCGGTCCCCAGCCGCGCTCGCGGCCGATCCGGTCCATGACCTGCGCCTGCGGTCCATAAAAAGTATCGGCCGCGCCTTGCGTCGTATCGGCGATGAAGCCGTGCACGTTGATGCTGGTCTTCAGCCGCGACGGATCATGCCCGGCCCGCAGGCCGGCCTCGCGGTAGAGCTTGAAGAAGGGCGCAAACCTTGGATATTCGCCGCCGATGATGGCGACCGCGAGCGGCAGGCCGAGCGACCCCGCCCGCACCGCCGATTGCGGCGTGCCGCCGACGGCGATCCACACCGGCAGCTTTGCCTGCACCGGGCGCGGATAGACGCCCCGGCCGCGCAGGGGCGCTCGCATCGTGCCCTGCCAGGTGACCTCCTCATGGTCTCGCAGGGCAAGCAGAAGGTCGAGCTTTTCGGAAAACAGCGCGTCGTAGTCGCCAAGGTCGTAACCGAACAGCGGGAACGACTCGATGAAGGAGCCGCGCCCCGCCATGATCTCGGCGCGTCCGTTGGAAATCGCGTCGAGCGTTGCAAACTGCTGGAACACGCGCACCGGATCGTCGGAGGACAGCACCGTGACGGCGCTGGTCAGGCGGATGTTTTTCGTCCGCGCTGCCGCAGCCGCCAGCACCACGGCCGGCGCGGAAATGGCATAGTCCGGGCGGTGATGCTCGCCCAGGCCGAACACGTCGAGCCCCACCTGGTCGGCAAGCTCGATCTCCTCGACCAGCTCCCGCAACCGCCGTGCCGCATCGGCGCCCTTGTCGGCCGCGCCGGCATCCACATCGCCGAACGTATGAAGCCCCAGTTCCATCGGTTAATCCCTGTGTCTGTTCTACCTGAAATAAGCTGCCGGAGTACGACCTGCAAACCCCAATCGATCGAAGTATGTCATCGATCAAGTGGATGGATTGCCGGAGCACGACCATCCTCGACTTTCCTCACCCGTCAGGCGAGACCGGCAATCGCGGCGTCGAGCTCCTCGACCAGGAAAGGCTTGGTGAAAACCGGATGTCCCTGATAGGCGGGATCGAGACCGCTCGGGCCATAGCCTGTGGCAAAGATGAAGGGGATGCCTCGCTCGCCCAGGATCTCGGCGACGGGGGAAGGATTTGCGCCCGTCGAGATTGACGTCGAGGAGATCGAGATCGGCGGTGCTGGCAAGCTCGGCCGCTTGCGGCAGCCGCATGGCAAGATCGATCACCTGGTGGCCGAGTTCGGTCAGCATGTCCTCGACCGGCATGGCGATCGTCATCTCATCTTCCACGACCAGAATGCGAAGCGGTGCCTCAGCTGTTGGCATAGAGAGACGCGGGCGCGTCGATGATGCAGACAAGCCCTTCGGGCTGGAAATCCATCTTCACCTCGCCGCCCACTTCCCGCGCCAGGCCCCGTTCGGTCAGCGTCGAGCCGAACCCGCGTCGCTGCGGTAGACTGACCGGAGGCCCGTTGCTTTCTGGCGTCGTGTCCGTATGAAGCGGCTAGCGTCGACCGGTCGGACTGGTGCCGAAGCTTTCGCGGAAACGCCTGGAGAAATGCGAGCGCGACGCATAACCAGCCGCTTCTGCCGCGGCAATGGCGGACGCGCCGGAGGCCAGGGCATGGCGCGCCGCTTTCAGCCGCTCATGGCGAAGGGTCGCCCGGAAGGACGTGTTTTCCGCCGCCAGTCTTCGCCGCAGCGTCGAAGCGCCGATGCCGAGTTCGGCGGCGACGTCTGCCACCGTCCAGGCCTCTGCCGGCGCCGTGGCAATCAGCCAGGCGAGCTCCTCTGCAAGGCTCAACTGAAAGAGTGCCCGCGCTTCAACCAAAGGACGCAGCAGCGCCAGCACTTCGGTCAGCCGCAACCGCTTCAGCGTTTCGCTGACATTGCCAGTGCCGATGCTCGTGGCGGCATGACACAGCGCCTCGACCAGATCCGCGCTGAGCGGCACCCCGAAACTGCCGGTCTCGCCGCCGTCGCGACGCTCTCTCGCAGAAAGCGGTGCAATTCCCGATGGCAGGGCGGGAACGTCGAGGCGCAGCGCCACGTAACGACCGTTCGTCTCGTCGGGCGTGTTGACGGCATCCATCGGCACCCCGCCCGGCAGCACGAACACCGATCCGGCCGGAAAAACCTGCGTTCGGTCGCCCAGCCAGACCTCCTTCTGCCCGTAGAGGACGATGCCGATCATCGGACTTTCCAGCGCGAGCGCTTTCACCTTTTCACGATCGAAGCAGCAATAGATGAAGAGCTGCTCCGCGTAGTGGTTCATGCCGGGCACCAGCCGACCGGCGACGACAGGGCGCAGCCGCTCGAGGAGGCGGCGGGAGAGATCGGGCAAACGTTCGGTGAGGATCAGGTTCATGGGACCACCATACGCCAACGAAATTCCGAAAAAACATCGACGTGAGCGTTGCGGGCTCAAGACAGCAAGAATCCGGCCCGGATGGTGGTGGCCGAGCGCGCAAAACGGCCCTGGCTTCAACACCGCTGCCTTCAATCACCCGTTCCTTCAACATAAGGAAACCGACCCCGTGAAGACCCTCGCCTCTCTCGTCACCTTCGCCACCACGCTGCTGGCGCTGTCTGCACCTGTCCAAGCCGCCGCCGATCTGGAACTCTGGCGCCTCGATTGCGGCAATGTCGTCGTCAAAGACCTCTCGATGTTTTCCGACACATTCGATTATGCCGGCAAGACCAGCACGCTGACCGACAGCTGTTACGTCATTCGCCACGGCGCCGACTACATGCTCTGGGATACCGGCCTGCCCGCCGGGCTGATCGGCCAGAAGCAGGATCTGAGCCAGCCGCTGGCGCCATCGCTCGAAATCGACATTCCGACCCAGCTCGCAAAGATCGGCATCAAGCCGGAGCAGATCGGCCTCGTCGGCATCAGCCACAACCATTTCGACCATCTCGGCCAGGCCTCGACCTTCGCCAAATCCACGCTGATGATCGGCGCCGGCGATTGGGAGAGCCTGCATGAAAATCCCCTGCCCTTTGGCGTCATGCCGGCTCTCGTCCAGCCCTGGATGGACGGCAAGGCGAAGGTCGATCTCGTGTCCGGCGACCGCGACGTCTTCAAGGACGGCTCGGTGATGATGCTGGCCATGCCCGGCCACACGAAGGGAGAAACGGCCCTTTTGGTGAACCTGGAAAAGACCGGTCCGGTTCTTTTGTCGGGCGACGTGGTGCATTTCGAAGAGCAGATCGCCCGCAACGGTGTGCCGCCCTTCAATGTCGACAGGGCCGAAAGCCTCGCCTCGATGGAGCGCATGAACGGGGTGGCAAAGGCGCTGAACGCCAAGCTGATCATCCAGCACGACACCCGCGACATCGGCAAACTGCCGGTCTTCCCGGCAAGCGCCAAATGACGCTGCGTTGATCAGATCGCCACTGGCGCATCGCGCGCCGGTGGTTATATTCCGCGCAACAAAGTCCTGATCCGAGAGGAGCGCCCATGGCCGATCTGTCCGCCTTCCCCATCACCCGGAAATGGCCGCCGAACGATCCGAGCATCCTGCAGCTGTATTCGACCCCGACGCCGAACGGCGTGAAGGTCTCGATCATGCTGGAAGAGATCGGCCTGCCCTACGAGCCGCACTTCATCAATATCGGCGCCAACGAGACCTGGGGGCCGGAATACCTGGCGCTCAACCCGAACGGCAAGATCCCGGCGATCATCGATCCGGACGGTCCGGGCGGCAAGCCGCTCGGCCTCTTCGAAAGCGGTGCGATCCTCATCTACCTCGCCGAGAAGACCGGCAAGCTGTTGCCGGCCGATCCGGCACGCCGCTACGAGACCATCCAGTGGGTGATGTTCCAGATGGGTGGCCTCGGGCCCATGTTCGGCCAGCTCGGCTTCTTCCACAAGTTCGCCGGCAAGGACTTCGAGGACAAGCGCCCGCGCGATCGCTACGCCAAGGAATCGCACCGGCTGATCCGCGTGCTCGAAAGCCGCCTTGAGGGACGCGACTGGATCATGGGCGACGAATACACGATCGCCGACATCGCCATGATCGGCTGGGTGCGCAACCTGGTCGGCTTTTACGGCGCTGCGGACTTCGTGGAATACGACCAGCTGACGCTTGTGCCGCAATGGCTGGAGCGGGCGCTGGCGCGTCCGGCCGTCCAGCGCGGCCTCGACATCCCCAAGCGGCCGGCCTGACACCTCCGATTCAAGAAGCATCCGAGGAGACCAGCATGCCGAAACCCACCCTGCCCCTCGATGGCGGTTGCCGCTGCGGACAGATCCGGCTGCGCATCAAGGCCCAGCCGCTCGTCACCATGGCCTGCCATTGCACCGGCTGCCAGAAGATGAGCGCCAGCGCCTTTTCGCTCTCCGCCGCCATCCCGACCGAGGGCTTCGAGATCCTGTCGGGCGAACCGGTGATCGGCGGACTGCATTCGCCGGACCTCAACCACTACCACTGCCCGCACTGCAAGAGCTGGCTGTTCTCGCGCCTGGTCGGGGTCGAGTCGTTCGTCAACATCCGTCCGACCATGCTCGACGACGCGCAGTGGTTCTCGCCCTTCGTCGAAACCTATGTCAGCGAAAAACTGCCCTGGGCGACGACGCCGGCCGTGCATTCCTATGAGGCCTTCCCGCCCATGGAAGCCTATCCGGGGCTCATCGAAGCCTTCGCGGCGCAGCAATAGATCCATGCCGTTCCGGGCCGTCTCCGTTCGGAACGGCCCGGACCTGGCGCCGAAGGCGCAAATTAGCGGGGCCTAAGTTCGCCCGCTATCGCACCACGACGCAGCTGACCGACCGTGCCTTCAGAAGCGCGCAGGCGCTGTTCGCGTCGTCCTTGGTTTCGAAGCCGGCAAACCGGGCCCGGTAATATTCGCGGCCGGCATCCGTAAAACCTTCGACGCTGGGCGAGGCCTGCGCATGGCTCTGCGACAGGATCGGCATCGCCCGCTGCAACAGGGCAAGCGCCGCCTCCTGCGTCCCCGACGCGGCGATCTGGATCCGCCACTCGACGGCACGCGCACTCTTCGGCTGCACGCCGAGGTCGTTGAGCGAGGCCGTCACCGGCGGGGTGCCGAGCATCATCTCCTGGCGTGGCGACGAATAGGACAGGACCTTCGCCTCCTCCGGTGCGGGCCGCACCGAGGGCGCCGGCGCAGACTTGGGCGTCAGCACCGTGTTGGCGGCGAGCGAGGCATCCGGCACCACGGTCACCGGTGCCTTTGCGACCAGGGCCGGTGCCGGACCTGCGAACTTGTCGAGCAGCGCCGCCATCTGGTCGTCGCGTTTGCGCGCGGTCTTGCCGCCCATCACCACGCCGATGATGCGGTGTCCGTTGACGGTCACGGCGCTGGCGATGTTGAAGCCGGAGGCGTTGACGAAACCGGTCTTGATGCCGTCCATGCCGGGATAGCGGTACATCAGGTTGTTGTGGCCGGGGATCTTCTTGCCGCGGAACTGGAAGGAGCGCATCGAGAAGATCTGGTATTCCTGCGGGTAGTCGCGGATCAGCGACATGGCGAGCGTCGCCATGTCGCGCGCGCTCGTCACCTGCGCGCTGTCGGGCAAGCCGGAGGCATTGCGGAACACGGTCTGGCTCATGCCGAGCGCCCGCGCCTTGGCGGTCATGATCGCGCCGAACCGCTCTTCCGAGCCGCCGAGATGGTCGCCCATGGCCTGGGCCGCGTCATTGGCCGAGCGGATCGCCATGCCGTAGACCGCTTCGCGCACCGTGATCGTCTGGCCGGCCTTGACGCCGAGCTTGAAGGGGATCTTGGAGGCCGCATTCGGCGTCATCACGATCCTGTCTTCCCAGGACAGCTTGCCCTGCCGCAGCGCTTCGAAGGTGAGGTAGAGCGTCATCATCTTGGTCAGAGACGCCGGGTGGTTGATCACGTCGGCGCTTTCCGCCGTCAGCACCTTTCCCGTGGTTGCATCATAGATGAAGTGGGCGTAGCCCGCCTGAGCCTCGGTTTGCACTGCAATCAGGCCGGAACCGGCCAACAACAGAAGCGCCAAGACACGTGCACATCGAAACATCAGTCACCCTCGTAATGAGTGGCGACCATAGGCTGCCGATGCTGGCGTGAAAATGGCGCGATGAAGGATTCTCTTATATTTCCCGTGGGTTTTCGCCTCCGGCCGCTTCGAGGCAGGCCTCGCGCCAGCCTCGTGACAGCTTCGCGTCAGGTCAGCGTGCGCCGCACGGCATCCTTCCATCCGCGCAATTTCGCATTGCGCAGCTTCTCGTCCATGCTCGGTTCGAACCGCTTCTGCCGCGCCCAGCTTTTGGCAAACGCCTTGCGGTCCGGCCACACGCCGGCCTTGGATCCGGCAAGCCAGGCGGCCCCGAGCGCCGTGGTTTCGAGAATCGTCGGCCGGTCGACCGGCGCGTCGAGCAGGTCGGCGAGCCGCTGCATCGTCCAGTCGGAGGCGACCATGCCGCCATCGACCCTGAGCACCGTTTCCCCGCCATGCGAGCGCCAGTCCTTGCGCATCGCATCGAGCAGGTCCCGCGTCTGGTAGCAGACCGCCTCCAGCGCCGCCCGAGACAGCTCGGCCGGTCCGGTCGCCCGCGTCAGGCCGAAGATCGCGCCGCGCGCCTCCGGATCCCAGTGCGGTGCTCCGAGCCCGGTAAAGGCGGGCACCAGATAAACCTCTTGCTGAGGATCCGCCTCCGCCGCCAACTCTCCGGATTGACTCGCTCTTTCCAGAATGCCGAGCCCGTCGCGCAGCCACTGCACCGCCGCGCCGGCGATGAAGATCGAGCCTTCGAGCGCATAGGTCGTCTCGCCGTCGAGCCGGTAGGCGATGGTCGTCAGAAGCCGGTTCTTCGAGCGGCAGAGGTCCGTGCCGGTATTCAGGACCGCAAAGCAGCCTGTGCCATAGGTCGATTTCATCATCCCCGGCTCGAAGCAGGCCTGGCCGATCGTCGCCGCCTGCTGGTCGCCGGCCACGCCGAGGATCGGGATCGCCGCGCCGAACAGGCCCTCGTCGCAGATGCCGAAGTGGTCGGCGCAATCCTTCACTTCGGGCAGCATGCCCGCCGGCACCTGCAGGACCTCGAGCAGATCCTCGTCCCAGCGGTTGTCGGCGATGTTGAAGAGAAGCGTGCGCGACGCATTGGTGGCATCGGTGACGTGGCTGCGGCCGCCGGTCAGCCGCCAGATCAGGAAACTGTCGATCGTCCCGAAGCAGAGCTCGCCTTTGGCGGCGCGGGCGCGCGCGCCCTTCACGTTCGACAGCATCCAGGACAGCTTGGTTCCGGAGAAATACGGGTCGAGCAGCAGGCCGGTGCGGCGCGTGAACAGTTTCTCCAGACCCTGGCGCTTCAGCTTGTCGCAAAACGAGGCGGTGCGCCGGTCCTGCCAGACGATGGCGTTGTGGATCGGCCTGCCGCCGTCCCGCTCCCAGACGACGACCGTCTCGCGCTGGTTGGTGATGCCGATCGCGGCGATTTCGGACGCCTTCAGCCGCGCCTCCTTGAGCGCCTGCTTGACCGTCCAGACCACGCTTTCCCAGATTTCCTCCGGATCGTGCTCGACCCAGCCGGACTTCGGAAAGAACTGCGAAAACTCCTTCTGGCCCATGCCGACGATCTTCATGTCGCCGTCGAAGACGATCGCCCGCGTCGATGTCGTCCCCTGATCGATTGCCAGAACATAACCCGCCATAACGCTCCTCCCCAGGCTCGCATACGTTTGTGGCAAGGTTTGACCAGAAGCGGTCCGAGCCTGTCAAACGAAAACAATGGTCGTGCAAGGCTTTGCCGCAGCAAACACTGTCGGCGCTTCGGGGCCTAAGGTCTGGCGGTCGTGATTCGCCGTCGCCAAAGACTTTCCTTTTGGCAACCGGGACCTAACTTCCGTGGCTTTTGAGCCGTGAGAGGAGCGGGTATGACACCGACGCCGACGACATGGCTGCGCATGTTCCGCAGTTCTCTGACCCTGAAGATCTTCTCCCTGTGCTTTGTTTGCGTCCACATTCCGCTGATCGCGGTCATCGCCTATCTGGGCAGCGGTTCGGGGTCCGCGCCTGTGTCGCTGCTCGTCCTGCTGCTGATCGCGACGGTTGTCGGCACCGGTCTTTGCCTTTGCGGGCTGTGGTGGCTGATCCGCCCGCTGAGGAACCTGGCAGCGGCGGTCGAGGAATACCAGGCGCATGGCGGCGGCCTGGATCTTCCCGTCAACAGCTCGGACGAAATCGGCACCCTGACGGCCGCCGTCGCCACCATGGTGGCCCGCATGGACGGTGCGGTAAAGCGCCTGCACCACCAGGCGACCACGGATGCGCTGACCGGGCTCGGCAATCGCCGCTGGCTGGGCGAGCGGGTCGACGACGAGCTGGGTCGCGCCTCGAGGCAAGCCGAACCGCTGTCGGTCGTGCTTTTCGACCTCGACCTGTTCAAGAACATCAACGATTCGCATGGCCATGACATGGGCGACAAGGTGCTGACGGCAGTCGGCCAGCTGGTCCGCACGCATCTGCGCCGCTACGATCTCGCAGCCCGCATGGGCGGTGAGGAATTCTGCGTCGTGCTGCCGCGCACGCGGCTTCTGGATGCCTTCGCGATTGCCGAGCGGCTGCGCAAGGCGCTCGCGGGGCTGGAGATCCCGCCTCTGCCCCGCGGGGATATCACCGCGAGCTTCGGCGTCTACGAGGCCGCCCCGGGGGACGCGCTCCAGCACATGCTTTCCATGGCCGACAAGGCGCTTTACGTGGCCAAGAACAACGGCCGCAACCGCGTCGCCGATACGCGGCAGCTGGCGCAACAGAGTTAGACCTGAGCGACACGATTGCCACTCCCGGGCAATTGCGCATAACCTGCCGAAAACAGCGGCGCAGCAAAATGCACCGCAACAGCCGTGGCAGGGAGGCAGGCGGATGGCAAGAACGGTGGTGGTGACCGGTTCCACGAGCGGGATCGGGCTCGGCATTGCGAAAGCGTTTGCGCTCGAAGGTGCTCACGTCGTCATCAACGGCTTCGGACCGGCGGACGCGATTGAGGCATCGCTGTCCGGGTTGAGAGCGCTGGGCGCCGCCAATGCGCTCTATCATCCGGCCGACATGACCAGACCCGAGGAGATCGCCGATCTGATCGCGACCACTGTCGATGCGTTCGGCACGATCGACGTGCTGGTCAACAATGCCGGCATTCAGCATGTCGCCAAGATCGAGGATTTCCCGCCGGAAAAGTGGGACCAGCTGATCGCCATCCTGCTTTCCTCCGCCTTCCACACCATGCGCCATACGATCCCGGTGATGAAGAAGGCCGGCCCCGGCGGGCGGATCATCAATGTCGCATCCGCCCATGCGCTCGCCGCCTCGCCGTTCAAATCCGCCTATGTGGCTGCCAAGCACGGTATTTTAGGTTTGACGAAAACGGCAGCCTTGGAACTCGCCGAATTCGGTATTACCGTGAACGCGATTTGCCCGGGCTATGTGCTGACACCGCTGGTCGAAAAGCAGATCCCCGACACTGCCCGCGAGCGCGGCATATCCGAGGCCGAGGTGAAGACCGACGTGATGCTGCGGCTGCAGGCGACCAAGGAATTCGTGTCGATCGAGGAAGTGGCCGCCACCGCCGTGTTCCTCGCCAGCGAGGCGGCGAGGAGCATTACCGGAACCCACATCTCGGTCGACGGCGGCTGGACCGCCCAGTAGATGAACACGTAGACGACCATGACAGATGCCACCGCAGGGCTTGCGACCCGCGGCGCCACCAAGCCGACAACGGCGGACGAAGGAGAAAAATGAGTGCAGCCATCCGCTTCATCCTGAACGGGGAAGACGTCTCCCTCGGTGATTTCGCGCCGACCGAAACCCTTCTCGACTTTCTGCGCCTGAGGCGGCGGCTGACGGGAACCAAGGAAGGCTGTGCCGAGGGCGATTGCGGCGCCTGCACCGTGCTGGTCGGCCGGCTGGGAGAGCAAGGCCTGTGCTATGAGGGCGTCAATGCCTGCATCCGCCTGATCGGCTCCCTGCACGGCACACACGTCGTCACGGTCGAGCATCTGGCCGGCAAGGATGGTGTCCTGCATCCGGTGCAGCAGGCCATGGTCGATTGCCACGGCTCGCAATGCGGCTTCTGCACGCCGGGCTTCGTGATGGCGCTCTATGGCCTGTGGCTCTCCAATAGCGAGCCGGGCCGTCAGGAAATCGAAAGCGCGCTGCAGGGCAATCTCTGTCGCTGCACCGGCTACGAGCCGATCGTCAGGGCAGCCGAACAGGTGGCCCGCGAACGGCCGAGCGCCCTCTTCGATCCTGTCGAACGCGATCGGGCCGAGATCATGGCAAGGCTCTGGTCGATCCGCGCCGAGCCGCAGACGATCACCGTCGAAAAGGATGGCGCCCGCAGCATCGTGCCGGCCTCGCTGGAGGATTTCGCCGAATGCCTGGCGCAGGAACCCGGCGCGACGGTGGTTGCCGGCGCGACCGATGTCGGCCTCTGGGTGACCAAGCAGATGCGGACGCTGAACCCGGCCGTCTTCATCAACCACCTGACCGAGCTGCAGACCATCACCGCCGACGACAGCGGCATCACGATCGGCGCCGGCGTCAGCTACACCCGCGCCCATGATCTGCTGGCGGACGAGATCCCCGCACTCGGGCGGCTGATCGACCGCATCGGCGGCGCCCAGGTGCGCGCCATGGGAACGATCGGCGGCAACATCGCCAACGGCTCTCCGATCGGCGACATGCCGCCGCCGCTGATCGCGCTCGGGGCCGAACTGACGCTGCGCTCCCATTCCGGCCGCCGCACCATTCCGCTCGAAAACTATTTTCTCGCCTATGGCAGGCAGGATCGCCTGCCGGGCGAATTCGTCGAAAAGGTCTTCGTCCCGCGTCCGGCGGAAGACGGGTTTTTCGCCGTCTACAAGGTCTCCAAGCGGCGCGACGAGGATATCTCGGCGCTCTGCGGCGCCTTCCACCTGGCGCTCGATGCCGAAAACCGCGTCGCCTCGATCCGCATCGCCTTTGGCGGCATGGCCGCAACCCCGAAGCGCGCCATCCATGTGGAACAGGCGCTGACCGGAGAGCTTTGGCAATGGAGCCTGATTGCCGCGGTGCGCGAAAGTTTCGACGAGGACTACCAGCCGCTGACCGACTGGCGCGCCACGGCGCAGTACCGCAGCCTGGCCGCCAAGAACCTATTGACGCGGTTCTTCCTCGAGACCGCCGGGCAGAGCCAGGAACTGCGCCGCTTCGAGCTGGAGGAGGTTTGATGGGAACCGCGGTGAAGAGACACACCCTTGCCCGCCAACCGGGTTTCTCGCCTTTCGCGCGCTCTTATGCCTCAGCCTCAGCCGTCGTTGAGGCTTCGGCCACCAACGCCGTCATCCTCGGGCTTGCCCCGAGGATCCACGCCGCACCCGCCGACATTGGACGCGGGAGGGCAGACCGGCGAAGCTCATCCATCCTCGGGTCAAGCCCGAGGATGACGGCGGAGAGGTTCAACCCAAGAAGGACTTCGGTCGGATCACCCCCGGCGGTCCGCAACCTCGCCGCACACTCCCATGCTTCAACATCCGCAGGAGCCATCTGATGGACAGCTCGAGCTTCGACGCCAAATCCGTGATCGATGGCCCGATGCATGTGTCGTTGCAGCATGATTCAGCGCACAAGCATGTCACCGGAAGTGCCGAATATATCGACGACATTCCCGAACCGGCGGGGCTGCTGCACGGCGGCCTCGGCCTTGCCGATCGTGCCCATGCGGAAATCCTCTCGATCGATCTCGATGCGGTGCGCGCCGCTCCCGGCGTGGTGGCGGTGATCACCGCGGCCGACATCCCGGGCGTAAACGATGTTGCCGCGACCGGCCGCCACGATGAGCCGCTGCTGGCGACCGACCTCGTGCAGTTCCATGGCCAGCCGATCTTCGCGGTGATCGCGCAGACCCGCGACCAGGCCCGCCGTGCCGCCCGCCTCGCCACGATCGAATACCGCGACCTGCCCCACTGGACCGACATCGACGGCGCTCGCGACAACGGCGCCCCGCTCGTCGTCGAGCCGATGACCCTCAAGCGCGGCGAGCCCGAGACCGAGATCGGCACGCCGCCGCTGCGCATACAGGCCTCGATGGCGATCGGCGGCCAGGAGCACTTCTACCTCGAAAGCCACATCGCCATGGCGATCCCGGGCGAGGACGACGACATCGTCGTATGGTCGTCGACCCAGCATCCGAGCGAGGTGCAGCACATGGTGGCGCATGTGATGGGCTGCGCCCAGCACGCCGTCGAGGTCAAGACCCGGCGCATGGGCGGCGGTTTTGGCGGCAAGGAGACCCAGGGCAACCAGTTCGCGGCCCTCGCCGCCGTTGCCGCCAAGAAGCTGAACCGCGCCGTCAAATTCCGTCCCGACCGGGACGAGGACATGGCGATCACCGGCAAGCGCCACGATTTCAAGGTCGATTACGACGTCGCCTTCGACGAGGACGGCCGCATCCACGCGGTCGACGCCACCTATGCGGCGCGCTGCGGCTTTTCGGCCGACCTCTCCGGCCCGGTCACCGACCGCGCCCTCTTCCATGCCGATTCGAGCTATTTCTACCCGCACGTACACCTGACCTCGCAGCCGCTGAAGACCCACACCGTCTCCAACACCGCCTTTCGCGGCTTCGGCGGGCCTCAAGGGATGCTCGGCGCCGAGCGGATGATCGAGGAGATCGCCTATGCCGTCGGCAAGGACCCGCTCGATATCCGCAAGCTGAATTTCTACGGCGACCCAGGCTCGGGCCGCACGCTCACCCCCTATCACCAGGAGGTCGAGCACAACGTGCTGCTGCGCATCGTCGAGGAGTTGGAATCTTCCTCCGACTACCGCGCGCGCCGGCAGGCCATCGTCGAGTTCAATGCCGGCAGCCCGGTGATCCGCCGCGGCATCGCGCTGACGCCGGTGAAGTTCGGCATCTCCTTCACCATGACGGCCTACAACCAGGCGGGCGCGCTGGTCCACATCTACCAGGATGGCTCGATCCACCTCAATCACGGCGGCACCGAAATGGGCCAGGGCCTCTATACCAAGGTGGCGCAGGTCGTCGCGGATGCCTTCCAGGTCGACATCGACCGGGTCAAGATCACCGCCACCACCACCGGCAAGGTGCCCAACACCTCCGCCACCGCCGCCTCCTCCGGCTCGGACCTGAACGGCATGGCAGCCTTCGACGCCTGCCGCCAGATCAAGGACAGGCTGGTCGATTTCGCCTGCCGCCAGTGGCATGTGACGCCTTCGGACGTCGAGTTCCTGCCCAACCGGATCCGCGTCGGCGAAGATATCGTGCCCTTCGAGACCCTCGTGCGGGCCGCCTATTACGACCGCGTGCAACTGTCGGCCGCCGGCTTCTACAAGACGCCGGACATCCACTGGGACCGCGCCGCCGGCCGCGGCCAGCCCTTCTACTACTACGCCTATGGTGCCGCCGTGTCGGAGGTGTCGATCGACACGCTGACCGGCGAAACCATGGTGGACCGCACCGATATCCTCCACGACGTCGGCAAGTCGCTCAACCCGGCGCTGGACATCGGCCAGATCGAGGGCGGCTTCGTGCAGGGCATGGGCTGGCTGACCACCGAAGAGCTCTGGTGGGACGACAGGGGCCGGTTGCGCACCCACGCGCCCTCCACCTACAAGATCCCGCTTGCCTCCGACCGGCCAAAGATCTTCAACGTCAACTTGGCCGACTGGTCGGAAAACGTAAAACCGACGATCGGCCGCTCCAAGGCCGTCGGCGAGCCGCCCTTCATGCTGGCGATCTCGGTGCTGGAGGCGATCTCCATGGCGGTCGCCAGCGTCGCCGACTATTCCGTCTGCCCAAGGCTCGACGCACCCGCCACGCCCGAACGGGTGCTGATGGCGGTGGAACGGCTGAAGGCGATGGGGGAGTAGAATTGCGGGTTTAGCCCCTCCGCTTGAGGCCGCCAGGGATGTGAGTGGTCGCCGGTGTTGAAGCGCTTGTGCTTGGGCAACAGCCACCTCGGCCTCAGCACCCCCCTCCGTCATCAGCATCGCGCTGCGCAGCAGCCGGGTCATGCCCACCCTGCTTGCCCCATCCGATCACTTGGTTCATTTTAACCGGCGCCTTGACCAGCCGGAGAGCCGACCACGTGCAGATGCATTGCCAGTTGAACCGCGA
This sequence comes from Hyphomicrobiales bacterium, assembly GCA_900469345.1. Taxonomy (GTDB): domain Bacteria; phylum Pseudomonadota; class Alphaproteobacteria; order Rhizobiales; family Rhizobiaceae; genus Neorhizobium. The sequence goes on from UBWZ01000002.1 coordinate 536,454, forward strand.
CATCCCGCGCCGGGGGCATCCATGCGGCTGAGCGCCTTTCTCGCCGCCCATCCGGCCTGCGTGCTGGTCGAGATTGTCGAGGCCCGCGGTTCGACGCCGCGCGAGGCGGGCACCGTGATGCTGGTGGCAGACAATGCGCTCTGCGGCACGATCGGCGGCGGACAGCTCGAATACATGGCGATCGACAATGCCCGCGCCATGCTGTCCGGCCGTGGCGAGGCGAAGATGGATATTCCGCTCGGCCCCGAAATCGGCCAGTGCTGCGGCGGAAGGACGGTTCTGTCGTTTGCCGTGATGACGCCGGAGCGGGCAGCGGCGCTTCAGGCCCGGATCCAGCAGGCGGATGCGGCGCGACCGTCCGTCGTGCTGTTCGGCGCCGGCCATGTGGGGCATGCGCTGGCAAGCGCGCTGGCGCCCCTGCCCTTCGCGGTCACGCTCGTCGAAACCCGCAGGGACGCGCTCGAGGGCCTGCCGGCCGATGTCGCGACGCGGCTGACGCCCATGCCGGAGCAAGAGGTCGACGGCATCCCTTACGGCGGCGCGGTCCTCATCCTCACCCATGATCACGCGCTCGACTTCCTGATCGCCGAGCGGGCGCTGAAGCGACCCGACCTTGCCTATGTCGGCATGATCGGCTCGGCCACCAAGCGCGCCACCTTCGCCCACTGGCTGAAGCGCCAGGAGGATGGCGGCGAGCAGTCAGAGACGTCGATGGCGCGGCTCGTGCTGCCGGTTGGCGGCACGCTTGTCCGCGACAAGCGGCCGGAGGTCATCGCCGCCATGGTCGCCGCCGAACTGCTTGTCACCTATGCGACCCGGGAGCCGCCCTCAGAGGCTGCGCTGCCGCTCGATCAGGCGCAGCACCTCGCTTGAACCGGGCTGCGGCGGGCGGCCGCGTGGCGCCCGTCCGTCGAGCAGGCCGAGATCCCGCTTGAGGCCGTCGGACATCTCGTCCGGATGCAGGCGATTTTGATGGGTTCGTGCCCTGCCGGTGATCCAGGCTGGCAGTCGCAGCCCTTCGCGAGGCTTCGCCATGCAGTCGCCTGGCGCGTTAAACAAGTGGATTTTCCAGAACATGACGGTCTTCCTCGTGCAGTTGTCTGGAGGTAATCTGCGCTCACCCGGCCACCCGATCCAATCGAAACACGCGGCCGATGGATCAAGAGAGTTTATCCATGAAGATGTCCCGGCAGTTTCCGCTCAATGCCTTGAGGGTGTTTGAAAGCGCCGCCCGCCATCTCAGTTTTACCAAGGCGGGCGAGGAACTCGGCCTGACCCAGACGGCGGTGAGCTACCAGGTCAAGCTGCTGGAAGATACGCTGGGCGAACCGCTCTTCCTGCGCCGGCCGCGCCAGGTGACGCTGACGGATGCGGGCGAGCGGCTGGCGCCCAAGATGTCGGAAGCGTTTGCCCTCATGAGCGATGCGATCGCCGGCCTGAGCGAAAATGCCGAGGGCACGCTGATCATCCACTCCACCGCCACCTTCGCCGCGCGCTGGCTGGCGCGTCACCTCGGCAGCTTCCAGCTCGCCAACCCGGGCATTGCCGTGCGGCTGGAGACCTCGCAGGAGGTGATCGATTTCTCCCAGACCCAGGCGGACGTCGCCATTCGCAGCGGTAAGGGCAAATGGCCGGGCCTCAACGCCGACCCGGTGTTCAAGAACCATTTCTCGCCCATGCTGAGCCCCGACCTTGCGGCCACCATCGGCGGCATAGCCAAGCCCGCCGACCTCCTGAAGCTCCGGCTGATCGATCCGGGCGATCCCTGGTGGCCGATCTGGTTTGCCGCAGCCGGTTTGCCCGACGTCGATCTTGCCGGTCGTCCGAGCAGCCGCTTCGGCGCCCAGGCCTTCGAGGCGGCGGCCGCCGTGGCCGGCCAGGGGGTCGCCATCCTGATGCCGGAATTCTACGCCGATGACGTGGCGCTGGGTCGGCTGATGCAGCCCTTCGACATCGTTGCCGATGATGGCAGCGACTACTGGCTGGTCTACCCGGAAAGCCGGCGCAACGTGCCGAAGATCCGCGCCTTCCGGCTCTGGCTGGCAGCGACCATCGCGGCATCCTGACAGCCCCCGGGACAGCGCCTCAGTTGCTCATGTCCGGCGCATAGAAGCAGCGCAGCGTATCCTCGTTCGGATAGAGACAGAGGTGATACTCGCTATCCTGCGAGCGGCGCGCCTCGGCCTGCGGCAGCACGAAATCATGTTGCCGTGTGATCAGCCGATGGTCGCCGGGGCCAAGAATGATCTCGTAGCCGCCCTTGACGATCCTGACATTACGGGTCGAGATCATCTGGCAGTCGCCCGTGTGGTTGTCGCCATTGCAGCAGAAGCCGTCATATTTCCAGCCGCTCACCGCCTCGTGGGCCTGCGCCCCAACGGGATAAGAGAAGCACAGACATGCCATCGAAATGCCAGTCAGTATGCCACGCATAAGCCTAGTCTCCGTTGATGAAGGTCATCACCGGCGAGCTGTGACGCAATACCGGGCTTCGCCGGTCAGATTGCAGGGGTCATGATAGGTGAGTCGCGAGTGCTGGCTGAGCCTATTTTTGCGGCAGTGCTAATTTGTGCACCGCGGATACTGCCCTGCGCCGCGATAACTGATGATCGCAGGCTCGGGTTCCATGCGGGAACAAACAGACTTGTGCCGGGCGGCCACTTCCCTCGCCGCCGATTTTTTCGCAAAGTGACGAGTCGGGGGGCCAAAGGGGAACGCACTCATGTACGAATACGCCGTCGCTTGGGAGTGGCTGAGCTTTGCCGCGCGCTGGTTCCACGTCATCACCGCCATCGCCTGGATCGGATCGTCCTTTTATTTCATCGCGCTCGATCTCGGCCTGGTGAAGCGGCCGCATCTGCCGGCCGGTGCCTATGGCGAGGAGTGGCAGGTGCATGGCGGCGGCTTCTATCACATCCAGAAATACCTGGTGGCGCCGGCCCAGATGCCGCAGCACCTCACCTGGTTCAAATACGAAAGCTATTTCACCTGGCTGTCCGGCTTCCTGATGCTGTGCATCGTCTATTACGGCGGCGCCGACCTTTTCCTGGTCGACCGCTCGGTGATGGATCTTGCCCCCTGGCAGGCGATCCTGATCTCGCTCGGCTCGCTCGGCTTCGGCTGGCTCGTCTATGACCAGCTCTGCAAGTCGCCGATCGGCCGCAACACCTGGGGCCTGATGGCGGTCCTCTACCTCGTGCTGGTCGCCATGGCCTGGGGCTACACGCAGGTCTTCACCGGCCGCGCCGCCTTCCTGCACCTGGGCGCGTTTACGGCCACCATCATGTCCGCCAACGTCTTCATGATCATCATCCCCAACCAGAAGATCGTCGTTGCCGACCTGATCGCCGGCCGCCAGCCGGACCCGAAATACGGCGTCATCGCCAAGCAGCGCTCGCTCCACAACAACTACCTGACGCTGCCCGTCATCTTCTTCATGCTGTCCAACCACTATCCGCTGGCCTTCGCCACCACCTTCAACTGGGTGATCGCGGCGCTTGTCTTCCTGATGGGCGTCACCATCCGGCACTGGTTCAACACCACGCATGCGAGGAAGGGTAGGCCCACCTGGACCTGGCTGGTGACGGTAATCCTCTTCATCGTCATCGTCTGGCTGTCGACCGCGCCAAAGATGCTGACCGGCGAAACGGACGCGGCACTTGGCCCCCCGACCTCGGCGATGAGCCAGCGGTTCGCCGCCAACGGCCATTTCGGCGCCGCCCGCGAGGTGATCCAGGCCCGCTGTTCCATGTGCCATGCGGCAGAACCGGTCTATGAGGGCATCAATTTCACGCCGAAGAACGTGATGCTGGAAACCGACGCACAGATTGCCAGCCACGCCCGGGAGATCTACATCCAGGCTGGCCGCAGCCACGCCATGCCACCCGGCAATGTCACCTCCATCTCGGCCCAGGAGCGCAAGCTGCTGGTCGCCTGGTACGAAAGCACGCTCTCCGAATGACCGACACGACGCTGATCCGCGGCCGCCTTCTCTCCTTCAGGCGCGCACCGCTGTCGCTCGCCGACAGCGACAGCTACACCTATGAGCATGATGGCGCCCTACTGGTCTCGGACGGCAGGATCGCGGCGGCCGGCGATTATGCCGCGGTAAGGCAGGCGGCACCGGAGGGCACACCGGAGATCGACCACCGGCCGCATCTCATCCTGCCGGGCTTCATCGATTGCCACATGCACTTCCCGCAAATGCAGGTGATCGCCTCCTATGCAGCCGACCTGCTGGAATGGCTGAACACCTACACCTTCCCGGAGGAATGCCGCTTCGTCGAAAGCGACCACGCGGCCCGCATAGCCACCCATTTCTACGACGAGCTGCTGCGCCATGGCACCACCACCGCCGTCGCCTATTGCTCCGTCCACAAGACCTCCGCCGATGCCTTCTTCGCCGAAGCGCTGAAGCGCGGCATGTGCATGGTGGGCGGCAAGGTGATGATGGACAGAAACGCCCCCCAGGGCCTGCTCGATACGCCGCAGATGGGCTATGACGAGACCCGTGCCGTCATCGGCGAGTGGCACGGCAAGGGCCGCAACCACGTGGCCATCACGCCGCGCTTTGCGATCACCTCGACGCCGGAACAGATGAGTGCCGCGCAGGCTCTGGCAAGCGAGTTTCCCGACCTCTTCATCCAGACCCACCTGTCCGAAAACCAGGAAGAGATCCGCTACACCTGCGAACTCTATCCCGAGGCGACGGACTACACCGATATCTACGCCCGCTACGGCCTGCTCGGCCCAAAGACCCTGCTCGGCCACGCCATCCACCTCTCCGAGCGCGAGGCCGATGCCCTCTCGGAAGCGGGTGCCGTTGCCGTCCACTGCCCGACCTCCAATCTCTTCCTCGGCTCCGGCCTGTTTCCGCTGAAGGCTCTGATGCGCCGCGAAAAGCCGGTTCGGGTGGCGGTGGCGACCGATATCGGCGGTGGCTCCAGCTATTCCATGCTGCGCACCATGGACGAGGCCTACAAGATCCAGCAGCTGCTCGGCGAGCGCCTCAACCCGCTCGAAAGCTTCTACCTGATGACCAGAGGCAATGCCGACGCGCTTGGCATGCAGGCCGATATCGGCACGTTGGAGGTCGGCTCGAGCGCCGACCTGGTGGTGCTCGACGCCGCCCCGACGCCGGCCATGCGGCTGCGCATGGAAACCATCCGCACCCTGCCGGAAGAACTCTTCCTGCTGCAGACGATGGGCGACGATCGCGCCGTCGTCGAAACATATGTGGCCGGCGCGGCGATGAAACCGGCAAGCGACGCACAGTAACGTGCGTCGCTATGCTCGACCATCGGCACCGCCGAGGCCCGATACTTGCGTTTGATCAGTTTTTCTCAGCTTGCTTCATATTATCTAAACCATCGAACCCTAATTATCACCCGGACGAATTTACGGTGGCCATGACGGCCTGATTTTGTCGTCATCCTTATCCGCGGTCTCCCACCTCCCCTGCGACACTCAAAGGTCGACGCTGCCTCTCCCAGGCTGGCGCTCGCAGGACCGTGGGCACTGGGCCAGTTCATCGATTCGAGGACAGCATGTCATTTCTGAAAAACGCGCGTATTCGCACCAAAATTCTGACGGTCATCATCCCGCTCTGCATCGTCGGCCTCGGCGCGACGGGCTATCTGGCAACCAAGTTCAAGAGCACCGACACCGGCTATAGCGACTTCATCACCAACGACAATGCGACGGCCGTGGAGCTGGCGCGCGCCAACCGCAATCTGGTGGCGACAGGCTATGCAGCCTATCAGGTCCTGACCTATCCGAAAGGCTCGGAGAGCATGACGGCGGCGACGGCTTTCTACAAGGAAAGCACGACGAACCTGGCGGCGCGCCTCGATGCGGTCAAGGCTGGAATGTCGTCGAAAGCCTCTGAGGTCGATGCGATCATCGGTCGCGTCAAGGACGTGGTCGCGCTGACCGACAAGGCCGTCGGGGCCGGCGCTGGAGATCGTGACGACGAGGCCCGCGCCCTTCTTGCCAAGGCCGACCTTCTCGTCCTGCCGCTCGCCAAGGACATGGCATCGCTGCTGGACCAGTTCACCAAGGGCATCGCCAAGACCAGCGATGAGATGACCGACGCGACCAATGCGGTCATCCTGCAGACGCTTGGCGCGCTCGCTGTCGTCTTTACGTTCGGCATCATCGCATCGCTGCTGGTGGCCACCAGGGGCATCACGACGCCGATCGGCACCCTGCGCGAACGCATGGCATCGCTCGCTGCCGGCGAGACTGAGGCAGACGTCGGCGGCCAGGATCGCAAGGACGAAGTCGGACAGATGGCAGCAGCCGTCGCCGTATTCCGCTCCAATGCCATCGAGCGCGCGCGCCTCGAACGCGAAGCCGACGGCAATCGCAGCCTGTCCGAGCGCGAGCGCATCGAGCGTGAGGCGCAGAAGACCAAGGAATCGGCCGATATTCAGTTCGCTGTCGATCAGCTCGCCACGGCGCTCGACAGGCTGGCCGAGGGCGATGTCGGCTACCGAATCGAAAAGCCGTTCGTGGCGACGCTCGACGGCCTGCGCAGCAACTTCAACAGCTCTGTTGCCAACCTGCAGGACGCCCTGCGGGCCGTCGGGCAGAATGCCCGCGCCATCGACGCCGGTGCCAACGAGATCCGCTCGGCCGCCGATGACCTGTCCAAGCGCACCGAACAGCAGGCGGCCTCCGTCGAGGAAACCGCGGCGGCACTCGAGGAAATCACCACCACCGTCAGGGATGCCAGCCGCCGGGCCGAGGAAGTCGGCAAGCTCGTGACCAAGGCCCGCGACGGCGCCGAGCATTCGGGCCGCGTGGTCGGCAATGCCGTGACCGCGATGAACGAGATCGAGCGGTCGTCCGCCGAAATCACCAACATCATCGGCGTCATCGACGAGATTGCCTTCCAGACCAACCTTCTAGCGCTTAACGCCGGCGTCGAGGCCGCCCGTGCAGGCGAGGCGGGCAAGGGCTTTGCCGTGGTCGCCCAGGAAGTGCGCGAGCTCGCTCAGCGCTCGGCCAAGGCCGCCAAGGAGATCAAGTCGCTGATCGACACCTCCGGCGCGCATGTCCGCTCCGGCGTCAGCCTGGTCGGCGAGACCGGCCGCGCGCTCGAGGTCATCGTCGCCGAGGTCCAGGAGATCAACCGCCATGTCGGCGCGATCGTCGAATCCTCCCGCGAACAGTCGGTCGGCCTGCAGGAGATCAACACGGCCGTCAACACGATGGACCAGGGCACCCAGCAGAACGCCGCCATGGTGGAAGAATCGACCGCAGCGAGCCACAGCCTCGCCCGTGAAGCCGCAGCCCTGAACCAGCTGCTGTCGCGCTTCAACATCGGCCAGGGCGGCGCAGCTTCTGTCCACCAGACGCGCTCTGCCCCAGCCGCGGTGACCTCCTCTTCCGCCTCGCGTCCGGCGGCCTCCCCGGCCCGCGACCTTGGCCGCAAGGTGGCGAGCGCCTTTGGTGGCCGTTCGGCAGCCGGCGGCAGCGCAGCCGTCGCACGCGACAACTGGGAAGAATTCTGATCCCAGGGTCAATGCTCTGAGAAACCTTGAACGGGCGGCCTTGGCCGCCCGTTTCCGTTGCGGCCAAGCCGTTCCGCCCGCTTCGTCCTTGCCGCGGATTTTTGGCTGGCGGCGGCTGCCGGATATGCTAGTCCTCGTTCCCTCTTCAGGAGGAGACGTCCCGCCCATGTCCAAGCCGCTGACCATTGCCGATCTGAAAAACCTCGCCCGCCGCCGGGTGCCGAAAATGTTCTTCGACTATGCCGATTCGGGCGCCTGGACGGAGGGCACCTACCGCGCCAACGAGGACGACTTTTCGAAGATCAAGCTGCGTCAGCGGGTCCTTGTCGACATGACCGACCGGTCGCTGGCGACCACGATGGTCGGCGAGCGCGCCGCCATGCCCGTGGCGCTCGCCCCGACCGGCATGACCGGCATGCAGCATGCCGATGGCGAGATGCTGGCCGCCAAGGCGGCGGAAGAGTTCGGCGTGCCCTTCACGCTTTCGACCATGAGCATCTGCTCGATCGAGGACGTCGCCTCGGTGACGACCAGGCCCTTCTGGTTCCAGCTCTACGTGTTGCGGGATCGCGGCTTCGTGGAGCGGCTGATCGGCCGTGCCAAGGCCGCCAACTGCTCGGCGCTGGTGGTGACGGCGGACCTGCAGATCCTTGGCCAGCGCCACAAGGATATCCGCAACGGCCTCTCCGCGCCGCCGAAATGGACGCTGAACAGTGCGCTCCAGCTGGCGACGCGGCCGCAGTGGTGCCTCGACATGCTGCGCACCCAGCGTCGCAGCTTCGGCAATATCGTCGGCCATGCCAGCAACGTCTCCGACCTCTCGTCGCTCGGCGCATGGACGGCCGAGCAGTTCGACCCGCGCCTCTCCTGGGACGACATCCGCTGGATCAAGGATCTGTGGGGCGGCAAGCTGATCATCAAGGGGATCCTCGACGAGGAAGACGCCCGCGCCGCGGCCGATACCGGCGCCGATGCGATCATCGTCTCCAACCATGGCGGCCGGCAGCTCGACGGCGCCCCCTCCTCGATCAGCATGCTGCCAAAGATCGTCGACGCGGTCGGCGACCGCATCGAGGTACATTTCGATGGCGGCATCCGTTCCGGCCAGGACGTCTTGAAGGCCGTCGCATTGGGTGCCCGCGGCACCTATATCGGCCGCCCTTTCCTCTATGGCCTCGGCGCCATGGGCAAGCAGGGCGTAACCACGGCGCTGGAAATCATCCGCAAGGAGATGGACATCACCATGGCGCTGTGCGGCAAGCGCGACATCCAGCACATCGACCGCAGCGTGCTGGCCAACACCCCGTTCTGAGACCGGTTGAGCGGCTGACACCCGTCAGGCCGGCTACGCCCCGCTCTCGACCGGAGGCCGCCCGTCGGCCTTCGGCACATGGCTGTCGCCGAACGCCGGCGGCGTCCAGCCGCGCTGGACGAGATCGTCGAAGGCGGTCCGGTTGCCGAGCATGGCCGCCTCGATCACCCTGCCGATGTCGTTGAAGCCGGCAATGAAATCCGGATTGTCGACGACGGGGGTGACGCCGTCGAACAGCGGCGCCATCCGCGCCAGCCCCGCAAGGTCCTGCTCCACGAACACGTTCGCCCGCTTCTCCACCTCGTAGGGATGCATGCCGAGCGCCCGCAGCGCCAGCTTTCCCGCATCGACCGAGGCGCCGAACACTTCGCGCACGATATGGTCTGCTCCGGCGGCCGCCAGCCGGTAGTGGTGCAGCCGGTCATAGGCCCTGGCAACGATCCGGATCGTCGGGTTGCTGCGCCGCGCATGGGCGACGATCTCCACCGCCCGGTCGACATCGTCGACGGCAACGACGAGCACGTCGGCCTTGGCAAGGCCGGCCGATTCGAGCAGGTCGGGCCGCCCGGCATCGCCGAAGAAGGACCGTATCCCGAACTTCCTCAATGCATCGACCACCCCCGCTTGATAGTCGAGCACGACCGGCTTGTGCCCGTTCGCAAGCAGGATCCGCGTGACGATCTGGCCGAACCGGCCGAGCCCCGCGACGATGATGGTCCCGGCGGGCGGTGCCTCTTGCGGCTGGTCGCTGCTGCCGCGGCTGTCGAAGGCAGTGACGATCCGGTCGTAGAGAATGAACAGCGCCGGCGTCACCACCATGCCGAAGGTGATGACCAGGATGGCGATCGACACCATGTCTTCCGACAGGATGGCGCGCTCGCGCCCCACCGACAACAGCACGAAGCCGAATTCGCCCGCCTGCGCGAGCCCCAGCGCGAACAGCCAGGCCGCAGCCGCCCGCACGCGAAACAGCCGCGCCAGCGGATAAAGAACGGCGATCTTCAAAAGCACTAGCGCAAGCGTTGCGGCGGCCACGATCGCCCAGTGCTCGACCAGCAGCGTCAGGTCCACCTTGGCGCCGATCGTCATGAAGAACAGGCCGAGCAGCAGGCCCTTGAACGGCTCGACGTCGTTCTGCAGCTCGTGCTTGAACTCGCTGTTGGCGAGAACCACGCCGGCGAGGAAGGCCCCCAGCGCCGGCGACAAACCGACACCGGACATTAGGGCGGCGATGGCCACGACCACCAGCAGCGCCGCCGCGGTGAAGATTTCGCGCAGGCCGAGGTTTGCGATGGCCCGGAACACCGGCCTTGACAGATAGTGCCCGGCCGCCACCACGAAGGCGACGGCAGCAAGCGTCACCAGCGCAGACGCCCAGCCCGGCAGGCTCGCGACGAACGACCCGCCACCATGGCCCGCTGCCGCCGAGTGGTCTCCGCCCGCCAAAAGCGGAATGGCGGCGAGCATAGGGATGACCGCGAGATCCTGAAACAGCAGGACGGCGAAGGAGGCCCGCCCGCCGTCCGATTCCAACAGGCCCTTTTCCTCGAGCGTCTGCAGCACGATGGCCGTCGAGGAGAGCGCCGCGACGCATCCGAACAGGGCACCCTGCTGCCAGGTGAGGCCGCACAGCACGGCGACCGCACAGACCAGGGCGAGCGTCAGCACCACCTGCAGCCCACCGAGCCCGATCAGCTTGCCGCGCAGCCGCCAGACCATTTGCGGGTCGATCTCGAGCCCGATCAGGAACAGCATCATGACGATGCCGAATTCCGAAAACTGCTCGAGATAGCCGGAGCCGCCATCGGCGACATGCAGGATCGGCCCGACGAGGATGCCGGCGGCGATATAGCCGACCACGGAGCCGAGCCCGAGCCGCCGCGACAGGATCACCGCGAAAACCGCCGCCGCGAGATAGGCAAAGATCGTAAAGGCCAGACCTTCCATGGGTCAGCTCCCGAGCGCAAGGGGCAGGCCTGCCCAGTTGAACGTGTCCCGGCCGGCCAGCGAGGCGATGTCGACCTCGTCGCGGACGAGCGCGCGGAGCACGCCGCCATAGGCGGCGATATGGGCCTGCGCCTCGGGCGCCTCGATCCGGTTCGCCCCGTGCAGCACGAAGGGCGGCAGGAACGACATGCCGCACAGCGTCGCCGTCTGCTGCAGCGGCAGCAGGAACTGACGGACCGGATAGTTGTTGCCGCCGCCCTCGGCGTAATCCGTGACCCGTCCGCCCGTTGTCGCGGCCACCAGCAGCGCCTTGCCGGTCAGGTGCTTGCCCAGCGGCCCGTAGGCAAAGCCGAATTCGAGCACTAGGTCCTGCCATTCCTTCAGCAGCGAGGGCGTCGAATACCAGTAGATCGGGAATTGGAAGACGATCACGTCATGGTCGACAAGCCGCCGCTGTTCCCGGTCGATATCGATCTCGAAGCGCGGATACTCGGCGTAGAGATCGACGAAGGTCAGTCCGTCGACGCCGCGGGCGACCCCTGCCATGGCAAGATTGATGCTGGATGCCCGTTGCGCCGGGTGCGCAAACAGAACGAGGACACGCATGGCAAACCCCTCCTGACCACAGCCGGGCGCTCGTCCGCACCGTCCCTTGATCCGCGTCGAGCGGCTGGAGACGCGGCACCGGCCACATACCCTGCCGTTCTAGCCGCTGCCGCCGCGGCGACCAAGGGCGTCCGGAGTAAAATGTAAGGGGTTTTGCGGCCTCGGCCGCGCCGTTCAGGAAAGGATGATCGTGCCGTCTGCGATATCGCCGAGCAGCGCCTTCAACGCCGGCTCCGATACCCGGTCGGCCGCCGCGGCAAGCGGCAGCCATTCGAGCGCGCGCTCGCCGGCCTCGGGGAAATGCGGCGTCGTTGCGGAGACCTTGAGGGGGTGAACCGCGACATGGCGGCGAATGCGGCGGCCTTCCTTGTGATAGGAGAACGTCGAAAGCACCGTGTCTGACGCGATGCCCATCACCCCCGCTTCCTCGTAGGCTTCCCGGGCAGCGGCGATGGCGGAGGTTTCGCCCGGATCGATATTGCCCTTCGGGAGACCGAACTTTCCGCTCTTGCGGCTGCTGATCACCAGCACGAGGCGTATGCCGTCCGCCTCGCGGTAGCAGACCGCGGCCGCCTGTGCGATCTGGGTGGTGCCGGTCAGGAGCGAGATACGCTGCTGGGCAGCCTTGGCGAACGTGCCCATTTTTTCCGATATCGACATCAGGCCTCCTGCGGCGCGGGCGTTTGCTGCTTCGGGTAAGGTGCGTCGGCTAGATGGTGCCGCCGGTCACGGGGTCGACGACCGGCCGCTCGCTTTCATCCGGCTCATCGGCCGGCTGCACCGCGGGGCTCGCCATCGACTGGCGGTCGGACCGGTTTTCAAAATCGTCTCGCGGAGACACATCCTGCGGCTTGCGCTGTTCGGGCGTGGCGTTGGTGTCGTTGCTGGTCATCGGATATCCTCTTTCCGTCTCAACCCGCGGGAGGGCATGCCGGTTCCCGCCGGCGGCAAAGGCGCAAAGCCGAGCACGAAGGCAATCACCTTGCGCGTCGACATTTCGCACGGCTTGAGGGAGAGCCGCCCGGAGGCGAGCCGGTAGAGATTGAAGCTGACGATATCCTTGCCAGCGAGATCCTCGGCAAACAGCCAGATGCGCCGGAGGTCTGCATCCCGTTTCACCGTCGCGCCCCAGCGTCGCCCTTCGAACAGGCCCTCGCTGTAGCCGCTCGGTAAGCGCGCAAGCGCCTCGTCGAACAGCGCGTGGTCGAACAACGCCTCGTCGAGATCGGGCGTCTCCCGGACCGGCTCATCCTTCGTCAACGATGCATTCCCGACGTGACGTCATCCGCGGCAAGCGTTCAGCACCAGCCGCCCCTGCCCCCGCCCGGCCGCTTGGCCAGACCTTCATTGACGAGAATGTCGGCGAGCGAGCGTCCATTGCGGCTGACCACGCGCAGCTTGTGCCCGTCGATCTCCTCGCCATTGCCCTGCCAGCTCACCAGCTCGAACGGGCCCGAATCGAGAAACGCCCGCACCCGCAGTTCCGCATCGCTGGCCTTGATCCGCTCGGCCTCGCAGCGCGGCTTCTTGATGTCGGGCACTTCGATGCCGACCAGCCGGATCTTCTGGCCGTGGAAGACGAACCGGTCGGCCGACAGGACGCAGTCGTCCTGCTTGGCGGTGCCGCAGAGGAAGAACTTGCTCTCGTAGGATCCGGCCAGCGCCTCACCCGGGCGGACGACGGCGGCAACGGCTGCGGATGGCGGGTTTTCCGGCTTGCCGATCGGCGCCGGCGGAACGATGGCCGCGGTGATGCCGTGGTCGGGCTGGCGGCTCGCCGGCACCGGCGTGACCGGACGCTGCGGCGCCGCAACCACCGTGGATGGCCTTGCCACCGGCGGCCGGCCGGCCGTCTCAGCCGGCGCTTCGGAAAACCGCGGCATCTGACCGGAACCAAGGCTGGCGATCGCCTGGCGCACCGGCTTTACATTGTCGTAGAGGAGAATGCCGCCGCCCAGCACGGCAAGCGCACCGATCCACGGCAGCAGGGAATTGCCGCCGGATGGCTTGCTTCGCTTCGTGCTCTTGCGTCGGGCCGTTGTTTTTCCGCGCGCCTGGGCCATGAGTCGTCTCCCTGAAGAATCGTCCGGAGTATCGAGCCCAAGGATTGCTGAATGGTTTCGAAGGCGCCACATCCTCCGCAACCTAAAAGATTTATTTTTGCAGAAGCACTTCATGATTGCATTTTGAATGGGCCGCAACTAAGCTCGGAACGTGCATTGGGGGACTGCGCCATGACTAGGAAAATCATCGACACGCCCTATTCCGTCGCAGCTCTGGCGCCGGCTCTGGCTGCCATGGACGTGCAATGCGTCATCCGTTACTACAACCGGCAGAACACGGCGAAATTTCCCAACAAGAAGCTGACGGCGGTCGAGGCGAAGGCGCTGAGCGAGCTTGGAATGAGCATCGCCGTCGTGTTCCAGCAGAACAATCGCGACCTTGAGGATTTCAGCGCGGCGAATGCCAGGGATGACGCGCAGCAGGCGTTGATCGATGCCGCAAGCGTCGCCCAGCCCGGCGGCACCGCCATCTACTTCGCGGTCGACAACGATTTCTTCAGGCCCGCAGAGCTGGACGTCATCATCGGCTATTTTGCCGGCGTGTGCGAGGAGTTCAAGCACGCCGGCACCGGCTACAGACTGGGCGTCTATGGCTCGGGAACGGTGGCACAGGCGCTCCTGGACGAACACCTTGTCGACCACGTCTGGATCGCCCGCGCACTTGGCTGGTCCGGGAGCCGCACGTTCCTCAAATCTGACCGCTGGGATCTCTTCCAGGATGCCGTCGACCTGAAGTTCGAGAACATCGACTACGACAGCAACATCACACGCCCCGGAGTGACCGATTTCGGCCAGTTCCGCACCGCCAGGCCGCCGCTCGGCGGCTCTTACAAGCCGGGCGAAATCGCCGCCAGCAAGACGGTCTTCGAGGTCGCCGCACGCACCTTCCTCAACCTGCGCGGCGGGCCGGGTCTGGATTTCGACGTCATCCGCAGCCTGCAGCCGGTGCAGCGGCTTTACGGCCTGAAACGCAGCGGCGACTGGCTGCAGGTGGATATCGAGGGCGACGGCGCGGCCGACGGCTATGTCAACGCCAACTATCTGCGGCCCGTGGTCGGCACCATGGAGGATGTCGAGGCATCGGGGGTGCAGCCGATCGACATCGCCTATCAGGAACTGCAGCTGCATGTCCGCGAAACACCCGGCGAGGGTGTCAACCCGCGCATCGCCGTCTATTACCAGAAGCTCGACAACGTGGTTCACGAGGATGACGATGTTCCCTGGTGCTCCTACTTCGTCAACTACTGCTTCGCTGGGGCGGGTCGGCGCGGCAGCGGCAGGGCCAATGCCCGCTCCTGGCTTTCGTGGGGACAGCCGGTACTTTCTCCGGCGCAATCGCGGCGGGGTGACCTGGTCGTGTTTTCGGACGGCAAGCCGGGCAGCACGAGAGGCCATGTCGGCTTTCTGGTCGGCTGGCAGAACGACGATCCGATCATCCTCGGCGGCAACCAGGGCGATGCCGTCAGCGTCGGCCCGATGGATGGCAACAGGGTGCTCGGCATCCGGCGCGGCTAGGCCATCTGTCGGATGCCTTGCCCGCCACCGGCGACATCAGACACGGCCGCTGGCGAGCGCCAGCGCCCAGTCGGAACGCCCGCGACTGGCCGCCAGCCTCGACATCGCCATGTGGTCGTAAGGCAGGTTGCGGAACTGCACGGCCCACGCCCCGTCGCTCCTGTCGAGAACCGCGTAGGAGGCCATGGCATGGCCGTTCTCCACCTTGTGGAAGACCGGATGGTCGTCCTCGTAGGCGGGGCAGCCGACGCTGCCCGGGTTGACGATCAGCCGCCCGTCCGAAAGCTGCACCGCGCGTGGCACGTGGCTGTGGCCGCACAGGATCAGCGTCTGCTCGATGCCTGCAGCCATAGCTTCGATCTCGTCGAGCAGCCGCAGATGCACATGCCCCTCCGGCGATACCCGCTCCAGCCAGTAGACCTCGTCCGACGCGGGCGTCGCATGGCAGGCGAACACGTCGTCGCGAAACACAAGGCTCGGCTGCAGGCGCGACAGCCATTGCAGGTGCCGCGGCGCCAGCTGCCCGTAGGCATCGCTTTCCCAGCTGCCCATCTCGGTGTGAAGCGTCTCGAGCAGATAGCGGTCGTGGTTGCCGCGCACCGTCGCCACCGCCTCCGGGTCGAGCAGCAGCAGCAGGTCGGCCGTCTGCGCCGCCTCCAGCGGCCCGCTCAGGCAATCGCCCAGATTGACCACGTCGCGGATCCCGAGAGCGGCGATGTCGTCGAGCACCGCCTTCAACGCCGCGTGGTTGCCGTGGATATCGGCGATGGCCGCAAACCGCATCAGCTGCCACGGTAGGTGGAGTAACCGAACGGCGAGAGCAGCAGCGGCACATGGTAATGGGCGGCGCTGTCGGCGATGCCGAAGCGGATCGGAATGATGTCGAGAAAGGCGGGCTCGGGTAGCGCGATCCCCCGCCCGCGCAGATAGTCGCCGGCATGGAAGACCAGCTCGTATTCGCCGGGCACGAAGGTTTCGCCTGCAAGCAGGGGGCCGCCATCGACCCGCCCGTCGCTGTTGGTCGTGACGCTCCTCAGCTTCTCGCGGCGATCACCGGAAAGGCGGTAGAGATCGATCACGAGTCCTGCGGCAGGCAGACCTGCAGCCGTATCGAGCACATGGGTGGTCAGTCCGGTCACGGCGTCGGCTCCGCTATCACATAGGGTGTGTCGAAGGAAAACTCTTCCAGGTTGGCTGCGGTATTGTCGCGGTCCACCACCAGGAAGTCGCTGGTCTCGCCGAGCGCCATCAGCGGATGATGCCACGTACCGGCAAAATAGTTGACCCCCTGGTTTGCCTGGACCAGGAAGACTTTTGGCTGCCCCGGCCGCCCGTCCACGTCGTCCGACACCGCGACCAGGAACGGCCGGCCCGATAGCGGCATGAAGCTCTGGCTGCCGAACGGATGCCGCTCCATCATCGTCAGCGCATAGGGAAAGGTCCGCGGCTTGCCCCGGAAGATGCTGAAGATCAGGCGTTCGCCCGACCCGACCGGGGCGGCCACGCCGTGATAGCGCTCCGTCGTACCGCCATTGATCAGCCGCATGGTCGATGGATCCGCTTCGATCACCTCGCCATACGGCAGGAAGGCCTGTTTCGCGAGCGGGTGGATGGAAAGAAATGCCGTCAATTCATTCGCCTTGTGCACGCCAGTTGATGATAGCGTCGAGTTGCTCAATGAGGTCAGGGAGGTTCTGGCGGACCGTTATCCAGATCGTGTTGCGATCGATCCTGAAATATTGATGAGTGATCCGATCTCGCATGGCCCGGATGTCCATCCACGCGATCTCGGCATGGTCCGAAACAAAGGCTGGATAACGCTCCATGATCTTTATGGCGCATTCGCCAACTGCAGCAATATTGGCAATGACCGCATCCTGCGTTCTCTGATCTGCCTCGAATACCTGCTGTCCCATGCCATCAACATAGAAAACTGCCCGTCGAGCAGAGCTTTCCATCCGCTCGACATAAAGTTTCAAGCGGTCTTCGGTCATACGGGAGTAGCTTCGGAAAGGATTCTCTCCCGTGTATCCGGCGGGAAATCACCTGGAACCTTGACATCGACCGGAACGCCGAGCGCTTCCTCCAATTCCCACTGAAGGCCACCCAGGGTCAACAGCGACGTATCGGATGAAGGATCGACGATGAGGTCGAGGTCGCTGTCCTCCCTGTCGAGCCCATGAAGAACCGAACCATAGACCCGAGGGTTTGAAACGCGTCGACGGGCAACGATCGCCCTGATCGCTTCCCGGTTCTTCTCCAGCACCTCCGACGGTCGCATCATCTGATCTCCTGATGCCGCCACTATAGAACGACGCCCCCGGCAAGCAAAGCGTCAGGCTTTCGTGCCAAACAGCCGCAGCCGCATCGTGCCGCCATCCGGGTGCATGGCGTAGCGCACATGGGTGACCGGGCCGATATCGGCGACCACGTCTGGCCCGAACGCGTGGGCGTGGTCCATCTGCAGCTTCTGCCGCGGCAGGATCGGCTTCCAGCCTTCCGATTCGCGGATCTGCGCCTCCGAGACGGTGTCGCCGAGCTGCGGCAGATAGGCGCCGAGCAGCTCGCAGGTATCCGGGAAATTGCCCTTGTAGAATGCCGTGTCGACGGTCACGCGCCGGATCGTGCCCGCATGTCCGAGCCGGATCACCGCCCAGTCGTGACCCGGTCCGCGGCGGCGCTTGGTTTCCCAGCCGTCGCCCATGTTGAGGCCGCGCCCCGGCCCCAGCATCTTGTCCGGATGGCCGTAATGGGCATCCGACCAGGCGAGCGCCTTGGCGCCGTGAAAGATGTAGCCGAGGTCGATCTCGTCAGCCGGTCCGACCTTGTCCCAGTCGAAATGCGCCGCGCCATAGACGCGCAGACGGGCAATGCCGCCGTCCGGATAGATGTGCAGGCGCAGATGCGTCCATACCTTGTCCTGGTCGCGGTTCTCGAAGAAATGGTGGGTGCTCGGTCCAAGCGCCGACTTGTCGAGGATTTCCGTCCACTCTACGTCGTCGAGCGAGCTTCCTTCCGCGATGAAGGCCGCCTCGATGGCGCAGTGCGGCGGATAGTTGCCGGTAAAATAGCTGGTATCGACGTCGAAGCCGAAGATGCGGCCCGGCATGGCGAGCTTGACGATCGCCCAGTCGTGGCCGGCCACTCGCTTGCGGCGGCTTTCCCAGCCGTCCATGTACTTGCCGTTGTCGTCATAGAGGTCCGGATCGAAGCTGGCAGGTTGATCGGCAAGCATGCGCTCCAGCGGCGCGAAGAACTCGTCGGTCGCATACACGCCTTTGGCGCCGAGGCGCGCGGAGGCAAGGTTGATGGCGCCGACCGCAAAGGCTGGCAGGGCAGTGTCGGCTTGGGCCGTCATGTCAGTTTCTCCGGAAGCAGGGCTGCAAGGCGCAGATGCGCGATTTTTTCCACCTGGGCGGCGGCCGTCTCGAATTCGTCCTCGGCGCCGTTATGGACGCGCGTCTCGAAGGCGGCGAGGATATCGTCTTTAGTAAGCCCCTTGACCGCGATGATGAAGGGAAACCCGAATGTCTCCGTATAGGTGGCGTTGAGTTCGGTGAAGCGGGCATGTTCCGGCGGGCTGAGCCGATCGAGCCCGGCGCCGGCCTGTTCGCGGGCGCTGTCTTCCGTCAGCCCGCCGGCGATCGCCAGTTTGCCGGCGAGATCCGGATGCGCGCGCAGCACCGAAAGCCGTTCCGCATGGCTCGACCGCCGGAACACCGAGACCATGGCGTCGTGCAGGCCCTTGGCCGTCATCGGCACGAAGACAAGCCCCTCGTCATAGACCCGCTCGGCGATGAAAGGCGAATGCTCGAACACGCCGCCGAACCGCTCGACGAAGTCGCCGCGCGCCGTCAAAGGGCACCCGTGGCGAGGGTTGAGGGCTGGTGATGCGCATGCCAGTGATGGGCGATCTCGACCCGCTGCGGCAGCCACACCTTGTCGTGCGACAGGACGTATTCGATAAACCGGCGCAGCGCGGCGATCCGGCCCGGCCGACCGACCAGCCGGCAGTGCAGCCCGATCGACATCATCTTCGGCGCCCCCTCCTGGCCCTCGCGGTAGAGCTCGTCGAAGGCATCCTTGAGATAGGTGAAAAACTGGTCGCCGGCGTTGAAACCCTGCGGCGTCGCAAACCGCATGTCGTTCGTATCGAGCGTGTAGGGGATGATCAGGAAGGGCTTGGCGCCGATCCCCGGCACCCAGTAGGGCAGATCGTCCGCATAGCTGTCGGACGAATAGAGAAAGCCGCCCTCCTCCATCACCAGCCTCAGCGTATTGCCGGACGGCTTGCCCTGGTACATGCCGTAGGGCCGCTCGCCGGTGAGCTCCGTATGCAGGCGCACCGCCTCGAGAATATGCTCGCGCTCCTTCGCCTCGGGAAAATCCTTGTATTCCAGCCAGCGGTAGCCGTGGCTGGCGATTTCCCAGCCGGCTTCCTTCATGGCGGCGACGGCCTCCGGGTTGCGCGCCATGGCCAGCGTCACGCCATAGACCGTGGTCTGCACCTTGAGTTCGGTAAACAGCCGCCACAACCGCCAGAAGCCGGCGCGCGACCCGTATTCGTAGATCGATTCCATGTTGAGGTTGCGCTGGCCGGGCCACGGTGCCGCACCGACGATTTCCGACAGCAGCGATTCGGAGGCGGGATCGCCGTCGAGGATCGAGCTTTCGCCGCCCTCCTCGTAATTGATGACGAACTGCACCGCCAGGTGCGCGCCTCCCGGCCATTTCGGGTCGGGCGGGGTGCGGCCATAGCCGACGAGACCGCGCGGATAATCACTTGCCTGCATCAAACCACCTCGAAACGTTCGGAGCGACGGTAGCGCATGCCTTCCGCGCCTGTCGAGATGGAAACGCCGCAACCCCCGCCATTCCCTTGGCCCGTGCCGCAAGCCGTCGCCGCTGCAAACGAAAATGGCCCGCCGAAGCGAGCCATTCTTGACCTTGCGACGAGGCTCCCCGGCATCGGCCGGAGGCGTCGCGATCTGCCTTGGCAACCGGCTTACGGGTTGCGGATGATGATCGTCCTGCCGTCGGTACGGCTGGCGCCCGGACGTCCGTCGTAGCCGCGGTTCGGCCCGTTGTCGCGCGCCCGCGGACCGCGGCCGGCCCAGG
The DNA here is from genome assembly GCA_900469345.1 of Hyphomicrobiales bacterium. Classification (GTDB taxonomy): domain Bacteria; phylum Pseudomonadota; class Alphaproteobacteria; order Rhizobiales; family Rhizobiaceae; genus Neorhizobium. The sequence continues at coordinate 556,532 of UBWZ01000002.1, forward strand.
TCGGATCCGGCTTGTCGCGGTTAGCGGCGGCCTGGTTCATGCCCGGGCGACCGTAATGGCCGCGATCGTTGTGGCCGTTCTGCGGTCCGCGATGATGGTCGCGGTCGCGACGGTTGCGCCAGTAGCGGTCCTGACCGCGGTCGCTGCGATCGTAAACCGGGTTGTAGCTCGAATATCCGCGGTCGCCATAGCTGCCGCCTTCGCTGACGCAGCCCGTCAACGCCAGGCAGGCAAGGCCGAGAGCGCCGGCAATGATCTTGCTTCGATGTTTCATGATGCATGGTCCGATGATTTTGAATGGGGCTGCCTGGCGGGAAACGCGGCAGTTACAGGGTGAACTGATTGGCGGCCACAGAGTTCCGCCCAAGCGTCAGACCTCGCCCGCAATTGCCTCCCCGAAGTCCGCAGACGGCCGAAGTCCGCAGACGGATGTCTCGAATGCGGACCGGCCCCTGTTGCGTCAGGCGATCTTGCGGGCGCTGACGCGTCCCATCGGGTGCAGCGAATGGACGAGGAACGGCGACCCCTGCTCTTCCTCGATAAACAGCGCGAGGTTGGTGACCTCCACCGGCCGGCGCAGATAGGGGGCGAAGAAATCACGCAGCGCCTGCTCGAAACGGGGCAGGTCGCGGGCCGGCAGCGGCCCGGACAGCGCCATGTGGAAGCGGAATTCGTCCATCACGTAAGGATGGCCCCAGCGGTAGAGATTGGCGAACTGGGCGGCCGACAGATTGCCCGGATCGCAGCGCTCGAGCTCCGCCTCGCCGAGCGGCGCGCGAAAGCTGTCGAACTCCTGCACCACGGCGGCGGCCAGCAGCCGCATGATGTCGCAGGGCATGGCCGGCGCAAGACCGCAGAAATCGCCCAGCCGCACGACTTCGAGCGCCGGCAGGTCGAAGGGTTCGCAGGTCCCGGCAAAGCGCATCAGGTGGCGCAGCAGCATGGCTTCGGAGATGTCGGCAGGCAGCCGAAACGGCGCCTTCAGAAGCCCGTGAAAACCGTAGCGACGCGGCAGGGCCGTGTTGTAGGCGACATCCTGGATGTCCATGCCGCGGAGCGGCGGCGGGTCGACGGCGTCGCCCGAAAAGGCGTTGCGGCCCAGCCACTGGGCCGCGGCAACCGTCAGCGCGTCATGGGCTGGTGGCGTAAAACATATGGCGTAGCGCATGCGTCACCTTTCCTCGCGTCATGGACTGTTTTCACGCACTGCCCGATCCCTTGGCGATCAGGGGGTAAGTGATTTGCGTGACAGCTTCACGACGCGGATGAGCAATTGCTTATATCAGCGGGCAGCCACCGAAAGATGGCTCGCAAGCGTGAACGAAGCGGGGACAAGCATGTCCCGTCCGGCAACCGCGCAGAGCACCTGCGCGGCCAGAGCATGCGCCAGGCCAAAGCTGACCTTGAAGCCTCCGGTGAGCGCCAGCACCCTTGGATGGTCCGGATGCGGTCCGATCATCGGGTCGCGATCGATCGCCTTCGGCCGCAGCCCCGCCCAGCGCTCGACCACCGGCGCATCCTTGAGAACCGGCGCCAGCGCGCGTCCCCGCACGATCAGGTCGTCGAGCCTGGAATCGGTCGAAGACCCGTCGTCGAAGGCGTCCTCGCTGGTGCTGCCGATCGCCACGTGGCCGCCCTCATGGGCAACCACGTAGAGCCCGTTCAAAAAGATCACCGGCAGGCCCGGATCGACATCGGCCCGCAGCAGCGCCGCCTGCCCCTTGACGGCCTGCCCGACCGGCCGCTGCAAGGGTGCCGACAGAGCCTCGATCAGGCCGAAGGACTGATGGCCGGCGGCGATGATGCAGTGCCCGAAGGCAAGCCCTTGCCCACCAGCGAACATCACCCGTCCCGCGCCGGGATCGATCACCTGCGCCTCCAGCCCCTGCACCACCCGCACATGCCGGGCGGATGCCAGGAAGGTAGCAAGCGCCGCCAGAAGCCCACGCGGCGAAATGCGTGCCGCGAGCGTCTCGAACACCAAGCCGGCCTCACCGAAAGCCGCGTCCGGCCAGCCTTCGACCTGCGGCGTGTCCAGCAGGTTCCAGCCATACTGTCCGGCGGCCGGGTCGCCCCCCCGCCAGTTCGCTTTCGCATCCTCGCTGTGGCGCAGCGCGATCTCCCGCAGATGCGGCTTGGGAAGCGGGATGAGGCGCCCCGTGCGCCGGTAGCCACAGGAGAGACCGGTGGCTGCCTCGATCTCCGCCACCTCGCGCTCGAGCGACAGCAGCGCGTCGAACTGGAACTGCTTCTTGTCGGTCCATCGGTCGGGCATGTGCGGCATCAGCGCGCCGAGAAGTCCGCCGCTCGCCCCCTGCCCGAGCCCGCCGCGGTCGACCAGGACCGTGTCGATGCCGAGCCGTTCGGCCGCGACGGCCGCCCAGAGCCCCATCACGCCACCACCGAGGATGACGAGGTCGCAAGAGGCCGGCAGATCGCCGCTCGCCTGACCGCTCGGCCGCTCGTTGGGGCGGCGCGATTGACCGGTGGGCCGGGCCGCTTTATCCGCTTTTGCCATGAGCGCCCCAGACATGAATGACCGTGATCCCGAAGTTCCGTCCGCGCAGCCGCCGATGCCGGCAACGCAGACGCTCGATTGGCAGGAGGGCGATATGCCCTACTCGCGGGAATTTGGCGACCACTTTTATTGCCGCGAGGATGGCCGGCTGGAATGCGGCCATGTCTTTCTGGCGGGCAACGGATTGCCCGACCGCTGGCGCGACATGCCGTCACCGGGTGGCGACTTCCGCATCGGCGAGCTCGGCTTCGGCACGGGTCTCAACGTCTGCGAGACCGTCAGGCAGTGGAAGCTCGCCCGAAAACCGGACACCCGGCTGCAGATCGTCTCCTTCGAGCTCTTCCCGATGCGCCGCGAGGATCTCGACCGGGCCCTGTCGCGCTGGCCGCAGATCGATGCCGAACGGCAGGCTCTGGTCGCCGCCTGGCCGGACGAGCCAGCCGGCCGGATCGAGATCGCGGCCGATCCGCAGACCCGGCTGACGATTGTCTGCGGACCGGCTCTGGCGGGCGTGACAAAGGAAGCGTCGGGTTTCGACGCCTGGTTCCTCGACGGCTTTGCCCCGTCGCGCAATCCGGACATGTGGTCGGCCGAGCTGATGCAGGCCCTCTTCGACAGGACCAGGGACGGCGGCAGCTTCGGCACCTATGCCGCGGCCGGCTTCGTGCGCCGCAACCTTGCAGCCGCTGGCTTTCGCGTCGAGCGCCGGCCCGGCTTTGCCGGCAAGCGGGAGATGCTCTGCGGTACAAGGCCGCCTGTCGCCGGCAAGTGACACCGGCTCCGGCCGGCACGAAAACGCAACACCCGTCTTGAAGTCGTGGCACGGCGGGTTCACACCTTCATCCGGCCGTGGCTGCGCGCCAGGCAGGCCGCTCCGATTGCAAATGAGAAAGTGAACACATGTCTTTGAAGCTGAACGTCATCATCGGCAGCACCCGCCCCGGCCGTGCCGGCCCGGTCGTTGCCGCATGGGTTGCCGAACAGGCCCGCAGCCACGGCAAGTTCGAGGTGGAACTGGTCGACCTAGCCGATTTCCACCTGCCGCTTCTCGATGAACCGGCCCATCCCCGCCAGCAGAACTACCAGCACGAGCACACCAAGCGGTGGAGCGCCAGCGTCGCTTCGGCCGACGCCTATCTGTTCGTCACGCCGGAATACGACTACTTCCCTAATGCCGCGCTGATTAACGCGCTGCAGGCCCTGTCGCTGGAATGGTCGATGAAGGCCGCCGCCGTCGTCAGCTATGGCGGCATTTCCGGCGGCCTGCGTGCCGCCCAGGAACTGCGCCAGTTGATCGCCAACCTCGACATGATGGCAATTCCGCAGACCGTGCCGCTGCCGTTCTTTGGCAAGTTCATCAACGACGAGCAGGTGTTCGTCCCGACCGAGCCGATGATCGAGGGACTGAACGGCGCGCTGACCCAGCTGGACAAGTGGGCGACAGCCCTGAAGCCCGCCCGCCAGGGCTGAGACCGTCACCGACGACACGGGAGGTGGCGATGCCGCCTCCCGCTAGTGCCTGCGTGGCCTAGTGTCTCCGGGATGCCTGCTGCACGCCGCCGATCCAGGTGCGGATCTTGTCTTCCAGCGCTTCCGGGCTGATCGGCTTCGACAGGTAGTCGTCCATGCCCGCCTGGAAGCAGAGTTCCCGGTCGCTTTCGAGCGCATGCGCGGTCACGCCGATGATCGGCGTGTGCGTGCACGTCTCGGCTTCCAGAGAACGGATCTTCTGCGTCGCCTGATGACCGTTCATGACCGGCATCGAGACGTCCATCAGGATCACGGCCGGATTGTGCTTCTGCCACGCGTCGACGGCTTCCGCGCCGTTCCTGACGATCTGGAACAGCCAGCCGGTGGTCTGCAGGATCTGCGTGAAGACGATCTGGTTGACCTCGTTGTCCTCGGCCACCAGCACGTCGAGCGACGGCGAGGCCGTAATCGGCCCTGCCGGTGCTTCCGTCCTTGCATTGGTCGCCAGCTGCAGCGCCGGCGCCGCAGCACGGGGAGCGACTGGCGCTACCTCGCGTCGGCGGGTGCGGACCAGCCGCACGACGTCGATGATCGTGCTGCGCAACAGGTTTGCCCGCGCCGGCTTCATCAGATGCGCCTGGACGTTCAATTCGGAGAAGACGCTCTCGTCGCTGCCCATGTCCATCGAGGTAAGGAAGATGATGCCGGTGCCGTCGAAACGGTGGTCGGCACGCATGCGCCGGGCAAAATCGAGCCCGTTCATGCCCGGCATGTGGAAATCGAGCACGATCGCATCGACGGTCACGGCGATATCGGCGGCAGCGCCCAGGATGGCGAGCCCCTCCGCCCCGCCATCGGCGGCGACGCAGTCAAAACCCCACATGGTCAGCTGTTCGGTCAGGATGCGGCGGTTGACGGGGTTGTCGTCCACCACCAGGATTTTCGCGCCGCTGGTGCTGATCGGCAGCGCCGCGTCGGCCTTGCGTTCGCTGACGGTCGGGAAAGGCAGCTGCACGGTAAACGCCGAGCCGCGTCCGACTTCGCTTTCCACCTCGATAGAGCCGCCGAACAGCTCGACCAGCCCGGAGGTGATGGCAAGCCCCAGCCCCGTGCCCTCGTGGCGGCGGGTCGACGAGGTATCGACCTGGCTGAACTTTTCGAACACCGAGCGCAGCTTTTCGGGCGGAATGCCGAGCCCGGTATCCTCGATGCGGATCGACAGCGTCATTTCGCCGTCGCCGCGCGGCTGCGACTTCAGGTCGATGAAGACGTGGCCCTTTTCGGTGAACTTCACCGCATTGCCGACGAGATTGGTGACGATCTGCCGGAAACGGCCGGCATCGCCGAGCACGGTTTCGCGCACCGAAACCTCGCCGCGGACAATCAGCTCGATGTCCTTTTCGGCAGCGGACGACGACAGCAGCGTCGCCACGTCCTCGATCGCCTCGACCGGGTCGAAAGGCGCCTTGCGCAGCTTCATCTGCCCCGCATCGATCTTGGAGAAGTCGAGGATGTCGTTGATGATCGTCAGCAGCGCGTTGCCCGACTTGACGATGATGTCGATGAAGGTCTTCTGGCGGGTGTCGAGGCTGGACTTGGCCAGCAGCTCGGCCATGCCGAGCACGCCGTTCATCGGCGTGCGGATTTCATGGCTCATATTGGCGAGGAACTCGGACTTGGCCCGGTCGGCGGCCTCGGCCCGCTGCAGAAGCCGCGTCAGGTCTTCCTCGCGGCTCTTCATGTCGGTGACATCGGTAAACACCGCAAGCCAGTGGTCGCTGCCCGTCAGCTTGGCCTCGAGCTGGATCCACTTGCGCCCCGCGATCCGGAACGCGGCATGCACCGGCATGCCGTTGGCGACGCTCTCCTCCCAGGCGCGCAGCTGACCCGCCGCCTCGAGCGGCGTGCCGAGATCGCCGCGGCCGACGCAGAAACGGAAGAAGTCGCGCCAGCGCCCGCCGACCTTCAGCAGTCCGGCCGGCAGTTCCAGCATCGCGGCGACGGCGTCGTTCGAAAACACCACCGTCCCCTCGTGCAGGATCAGCAGCCCCTGCGACATGGCGCTGGTGGCATCGCGCATCAGCGCGCCCTGCCGGTCGAGGGCCGCATGCGCCTCCTGGATTTCCTCGTCGCGGCGGCGCACCGCGGTAATGTCCATGTAGGTGAGCAGGATCTTGCCGCCCGACAGACGTGTCGCGGCGAGCACCATGACCATGCCGTGCAGCGTGCGGATCTCGATCGGCGGCCGGCCGCTCGGATCGAGCAGCGCCGCGATCCGCTCCTGGTAGATCTCCTCGAAGCCGCGGTCCTGCGCCTTGTAGGATCCACGGTCGAAATTGGCCTGCATGTAGTCGCGGTAGGACCGGCCGACGAGATCGAAGCGCTCGCTCGTGTCCCAGAACTCGTAGAGCGACGGGTTGGCGTACTCGAACTCGAAGTCTTCCGAGAGAATGGCAATGCCGACCGGAAGTGCCGCGAGGATGTTCTGCAGGTCCGTGCTGATCTTTTCGGCCTTGGCCTGCGCCTCCTTGATCAGGGAGACGTCGGTGCGCGACCCGACCAGGTAGTTCTGGCCGTCTTCCGTATCGATGCGCCGCAACCGCGTGATGACCGGGACGACCGAGCCGTCCGGAAACTTCACGTCCTCGTTCTTGTCGATCGCCTCGCCGTCCATGACCCGGACGTTCTCGGCCCGGAACCGATCGGCGGCCCACGGAAACATCTCCATTTCCGTCTTGCCGAGGAAATGGTCGCGGACATTGCCCAGCATTTTCTCATAGGCGTGGTTCGCGTAGCTGAGCTCGTATTGCGCATTGCGCACGAAGACCGGCGCCGGCAGGTCTTCCAGGATCGCCCGGAACAGCTCCGTCTCGCCGACCTGGGCGCGGAGCATCATTTCCTGGTCCTTGAAATCGGTCACGTCGTGGCGCACGGCAATCAGCACACCGTTTTCGAGCCGCTTGTTCACGTGCCGCACCCAGCGCCCGTCCGGCAGCTGGTCAACGCCTTCGTGATAGGGAAGCGCAAACGGCTTAAGCTTTTCGGCGATCCAGGCCTCGCGCTCGGCGTGGCCGCGCCCGCTGCCGCCCTCGGCCGCGCCGTGCCGGCGATCGAAGGCGTAGCCGATGATCTCCTGCAGGGTGCTGCCGCGCTTGACCTCGATCCCCATGGAATCGAAATGGTGGGCGAGCTGCGAGTTGCAGTAGATCAGCACGTTGTTGGCGTCGTAGATGCCGATGCCCATTTCGAGCATGTCGAGCGCGTTGTTGACGAGGTCGTCATCGAACACGGAGCCTTTGTCTGCAACCTGCACGGCGACCTCGACCCGGCGTTCGGCCGGAAGGCTGGCGGTAAAGGGCATCACCGGCGCAAACGCGCCGAACAGGTAGGCGTGGTCGTTTTCGGTCAGGAAGCGCTCGATATTGATCTCGTGGCGCAGCACGCCGGCCCGGTCAAAGCACAGCGCGGTTTCCTCGCTGCCGAAGACGATCGCGCGGCATTCCTTTTCGCGGCGCTCCGCATCGTCGCCCATGCCGCCGAGGCTTCGGCTGGTCTGCCCGACCATGGCGGCGGGACGCATGCCGAAGAGCTGCGCATAGGCCTGGTTGACAGCAACGTAGTTGAGAGCGCTGTCCTTGATGAAGGCAGGCTCGACAAGATCGCTGATGCGCGCACAGGCTAGTCCTAGCAGCTCGCTTGCCACCTTCCCCCGCTTCCCCGCCCCTGCAGGACCGATTCGTTGATCGTTGTATGGTAGGATAACACCATGGCGAGTGTTAACAACGCGTTGTTCCAACCGCGGGCTGCCCCGGATTTTCTGCGTTTTGGCAAGTTTCCGGCAGGTATCGCCGCCCGCGGCGTCTCAGGCGATGTTCCAGTTGAGGCAGCCGGTGGTCGCAAATGATCGAGGCACGGCTGCCGGGCTTCTGACAGACTGCGCTCACGATGACGCGGACGGAACAATCATGAGCGAGATTACGACGCCCCCTTCTCTCGAAGACACGGCGGCTTCCGCCGTTCCCGAACGCCGGCGCCGGTCGGGCGGACGGGGTGCCGAACGCAGCCGCGGCGGCGGCACCAGCAAGTACCAGAAGCTCGTCAACACCCTGTCAAAGACCGAGATCCTCTCTCCCGAGGCGCTCGACGCCATCCATGAAGCGTCGCTGACGGTACTCGAGGAGGTCGGCATGGATGTCATCCTGCCGGAAGCCCGGCAAAGAATGAAGGCCGCGGGGGCGGACGTCACGGAAGGCAGCAACCGCGTCCGCTTCGACCGTGGCCTGATCCTCGAGATGATCGCGTCGGCACCCTCAACCTTTACCATGCATGCCCGCAATCCGGCCCGCAACGTCACGATCGGCGGCAACAATCTCGTCTTCGCGCAGGTTGCCTCCGCCCCCTTCGTCGCCGACCGCGAGGGCGGCCGCCGGGCCGGCAACCAGGCGGACTTCCGCAAGCTGATCAAGCTCGCCCAGCACTACGACATCATCCACACGACCGGCGGCTATCCGGTCGAGCCCGTCGACATCCACGCCTCGGTGCGCCATCTCGAATGCCTGTCCGACCTCGTGAAGCTGACCGACAAGGTGTTCCACTGCTATTCGCTCGGCCGCGACCGCAACCTCGACGGGCTGGAGATCGCCCGCATCGGCCGCGGCATCTCGGCGGAACAGATGGAACAGGAGCCTTCGCTCTTTACCGTCATCAACTCCTCGTCGCCGCTGCGCCTCGACGGCCCCATGCTCCAGGGCATCATCGAGATGTCGTCGCGCAACCAGGTCGTGATCATGACGCCGTTCACGCTGGCCGGCGCCATGGCGCCCGTCACCATCGCCGGCGCGCTGGTGCAGCAGAACGCCGAGGCGCTGGCGGGCATCGCCTTTACCCAGATGGTGCGGCGCGGCGCGCCCGTCATGTATGGCGGCTTCACCTCCAATGTCGACATGAAGACCGGAGCGCCGGCCTTCGGCACGCCGGAATACATGAAGGCGGTGATATCCGGCGGACAGCTCGCCCGCCGCTACGGCATTCCCTACCGCACCTCCAACACCAATGCCGCCAACACGCTGGACGCTCAGGCGGCCTACGAATCCGCCCTGTCTCTATGGGCGCTGACGCAAGGCGGCGGCAATTTCGTCCTGCATTCGGCCGGCTGGTCCGAAGGCGGCCTGACCGCCTCCTTCGAAAAGTTCATCCTCGACGTCGACATGCTGCAGATGGTGGCGGAGTTCCTCACCCCCCTCGACGTCAGCCCCGACGCGCTGGCGCTCGACGCCGTGCGCGACGTCGGCCCCGGCGGCCATTACTTCGGCACGGCCCACACGCTGGCACGCTATGAGACCGCCTTCTACTCGCCGATCCTGTCGGACTGGCGCAACTTCGAGACCTGGGACGAGGCAGGCCGACCCACCACCTACGACCACGCCAACCGCGTCTACAAGGAAGCGCTCGCCGCCTACGAGCAACCGGCGCTGGATCCGGCGATCGAGGAGGAGCTCGATGCCTTCGTCGAACGCCGCAAGGCCGAGGGTGGTGTCGCGACCGATTTCTGACCTGCCGCAGATCATCCCCGATATTGCCGCAATCCCGCCACAAAATGCCATGGCGGTTGTGCTTGCCAGGCAAAAAATCAACCTGGCAGGGAGCGGGGCTGAACGGCCGTTCAGACTATAGTTCTTTCTCTTCCATGAAACCGCCGCCATTGAGGACGATCTTTATGTCGTACCCTTGAGTGCAGAGGGAAAGGATCATCGTCATGTCGATCATGAAAAAAACAATCACCGGCGGCCTCGTCCTTGCGACGCTTGCCGGCACGCTTGCCATCACCGCACCTGCCGCGGAAGCGCGGGACTATTACTACCGCCACCACCGCAACAACGACGTCTGGGCCGGCGCAGCAGCCGGACTGGCCGGCGGCCTGATCGGCGGCGCGCTGATTGCCGGCGCCCAGCGCCCGGTCTATGTCGAGCCGGAATACGCACCGCCGCCGCCCCCGGTCGCCTACCGCCCCGCCTACTATGTGTCGCCGGCAGCGCCGCCGTGCCACTTCGAGTGGGTCGAGAACGAATACGGCGAGGCCTACCGCGCCCGCGTCTGCTACTAGACTTCATTCGATAACGCATGACCGGAAGCCCGTCGCACCCCGCGGCGGGCTTTTTATTTGGGGCCCTTCCTGCCCGAAACGGCACGATCCGGCGGTCGCTCCGGATCGGTCGCAAAAAACATTCACTTGACTTTCGACGCCGAAGCAACCAAATGCAGGTCAGCTTTCACCTTCCGGCCGCCGCGTGAGTTGGCCCTGCGTAAAAATCGCGAAGAAGGAAAAAGGCGCATTGTTGAAGTTGTCCCGATTGCACGGGGCCCAAGCGCTGGAAAGTTTTTCCAACTTGCAAGTTCCCACTTCACGCGGGGTTCTTGACGCCAAAAGCGACCTGAACGGCATGGTGCCGTATGTCTGGTAGCTTCTGGCGCCCCGAAAGGTATTCGACTTGACGAACTTTGAATCTCTTGGTGTGTCCAAGCAGATCGTCGCGACGCTCTCCGAGCTCGGTATTGAAACCCCTACCCCCATCCAGTCCGAAGCCATTCCGCGCCTTCTCGAAGGCCGCGACCTGATCGGCCTGGCACAGACCGGCACCGGCAAGACCGCTGCCTTCGGCCTGCCGCTGATCGAGCGCCTGATGGCTGAAAACATCCGCCCGGACAACCGCACCACCCGGTCGCTGATCCTGGCTCCGACGCGCGAACTGGTGAACCAGATCGCCGCCAACCTGAAGTCCTACATCAAGAAGTCGCCGCTGCGGATCAACCTCGTCGTCGGCGGCGTATCGATCAACAAGCAGCAGCAGCAGCTTGAAAAGGGCACCGACATTCTCGTCGCCACGCCCGGCCGCCTGCTCGACCTCATCAACCGTCGCGCCCTGTCGCTGACCACGGTCCGCTTCCTCATCCTTGACGAAGCCGACCAGATGCTCGACCTCGGCTTCGTGCACGACCTGCGCAAGATCGCCAAGATGGTGCCGAAGCGTCGCCAGACCATGCTGTTTTCGGCGACGATGCCGAAGGCGATTGCCGATCTGGCTGCCGAGTTCCTGACCGATCCGGTCAAGGTCGAGGTCTCGCCCCCCGGCAAGGCTGCCGACAAGATCGACCAGTTCGTCCACTTCGTGGCCGGCAAGAACGACAAGACCGTGCTTCTCAAGGACGTCCTGAAGGCCAATCCGGATGGACGCGCGATCGTCTTCCTGCGCACCAAGCACACTGCCGAAAAGCTGGCCAAGCACCTCGAACAGGTCGACTTCAAGGTTGCCTCGATCCACGGCAACAAGAGCCAGGGCCAGCGCGAACGCGCCCTCAAGGCCTTCCGCGACGGCGATATCAACGTTTTGGTGGCAACCGACGTCGCCGCCCGTGGCATCGACATTCCGGCCGTCAGCCACGTCTTCAACTATGACCTTCCGGAAGTGCCGGACGCCTATGTACACCGCATCGGCCGTACGGCCCGCGCCGGCCGCGAAGGCATCGCGATCGCCTTCTGCGCCCCGGACGAAGCCGGCCTGCTGCGCGATATCGAAAAGCTGATGGGCATCGAGATCCAGACGGCATCCGGCGAGCGGCCCGAAGGCATGAGCCGCCCGGCCCGCGGCGGCAACAACAATCGCAACGGCAGCGCCAATCGCGGTCGTGGCGGCAACGGCCAGCCGCGCGGCGAACGTCCGGCCGGCGAAGGCCGTCCCGAACGCCGCGCCCGTCCGGCCCGCAAGCCCTTCTTTGCCGGTGGCGAAGGAGCGGAAGCTGGTTCGGAACAGCGCCGCGAGCGTCCCGCCCGCAATGACCGCCCGCAGCGCAGCGAAGGCGATCAGCGCCAGGCCCATGGCGAACCGCGTCCGGCCCGCACCGAGCACCGCAAGGGCAATCGCAGCCCGGCTGGCTTCAGTGGTCTCCCGGGCAGCGGCACGGCCGCAGCACCGGCACCCCGCAGCCCGGCTCCGGCCGCTGCAAAGCCGAGCCAGCCGCGTCAGCCGGCAGCCGAACAGGCACGCCACGGCGAGGCCCGCGGTCGTGCCAAGACCGGCGGACCGGTCCGCTTCGGCGGCAATGGCAACGACAACCGCACCGACCAGCGCGGCGGCGGCCTGCAGGGCCGCAAGCGCACCGGCGCATAAGGCCTGAAGGCGAAACGAACCGAAAAAGACCCCCGGCACCCGCTGCCGGGGGTCTTTTTGTTTGACGCCTTGCCTGGCTCGCCGCGGTGGGTCGCTGAAAGAACGGGACACGAAAAAGCCGCCCCGGTCACCCGGCGCGGCTTGGTCTTATGCGGAACCGGAAACGGCTACCGCTTGTCCTTCACGTCCGCCGGCGCAACGGCTGCCGCGGCATTGCCCCAGCTATTGCGGATATAGGTGAGGACGTTGGCGACCTGCTGGTCGTTTAGCCGCCATCCGAGCGACGGCATGGCCGGTGTCGTGCGGGCTGCCGGCGTGGTCGCGCCCTGACTGCCGTAAAGCACCAGATGCGTCAGCGTCTCGGCACTCGGCTGCTGCACCAGCGGGCTGCCGGCCAGCGCCGGGAACAGCTGGCTTGCGCCCTTGCCTTCCAGCCCGTGGCAGGCCGAGCAGGTGTCGTGGTAGATCAGCGCGCCCGCCTTCATGTGCGCATCGTCCGCAGCGACCGCTTTGGGCTTGTCGTCCGGGCCGCCGTCGACACTCTTGAGGTAGACGGCGATCGCCTTCAGGTCACCATCGGTCATCATCGAGGTCGATTCCTGCACCGCTTCGCGCATCGGGCCGGACGCGATCGAATGGCTGTTCTGGCCCGTCTTGAGATACTGCACGATCTCGTCGTCGCTCCACGCGCCGATGCCGATATGGTTGTTGCTGGTGATGTTGGGCGCATACCAGCCCTGCAGCGATGCCCCCTGCAGCGCGACGCCGTCCTTGTCGGCGCCGGTCAGGTTCTTCGGCGTGTGGCAGGTGCCGCAATGGCCGGCGCCCTGCACGATATAGGCGCCGCGGTTCCATTGTTCGGACTTGCCCGGGTCCGGCTTGAAATCGCCGGGCGTGAAGTTCAGCATGTTCCAGCCCAGCATCGCCGTGCGAATATTGAACGGGAACGGCAGCTGGTTGGCCTCCACCGCGTTGTGGACCGGCTCGACGGTGCGGATATAGCTCCACAGATTGTCGACATCCATGTCGCTCATCTTGGTGTAGGCCGGATACGGCATGGCGGGATAAAGCCGCTTGCCGCCATGGCCGACGCCCTGCTTCAGGGCGCTGCGGAACTCTTCCTTTGTCCAGTCGCCGATGCCGGTTTCCTTGTCCGGCGTGATGTTTGGCGGCACGAGGTCGCCGAACGGGGTGTGCAGGGGCAGACCGCCAGAGAGCGGCTTGCCGCCCGGCGCCGTGTGACAGGCCGCGCAGTCGGTCAGCACCGCTTGGTAACGGCCGCGGATGATCTCGTCCGCCTGGTCTGGTGCCTGCGCAAGGGCAAGGCTGCCCGACAGGCTGAGGGCCGAAAGGGTGAGAGAAAGGAGAAGCGTCTTCATGCCGACACCAGAGGCTGACCGGGGTTGCGCAGATACTGCTGACGAATGGCGTCCGCCGTGTGGTAGGCGAGCGCACCGACCGTACCCGTCGGGTTCTTGCCGGCATTGTGCGCGAACGCCGAGGCGCCGATCACGAACAGGTTGGAGACGTCCCAGCTCTGCAGGTACTTATTGACGGCGCTGGTCTTCGGGTCCGCCCCCATGATTGCGCCGCCCGTATTGTGCGTGCTCTGGTAGGGCACTGAATCCCAGCCCTTCTTGCGGCGGGTGTTGACATACTGCTTGCCGCCGAACGTCTTGGCGATGTCCTCCATCCGGTCGGAGACCCAGTTGGACATGCGGATGTCGTTGTCCGGGAAATCGAAGGTGACGCGCAGGAGCGGCCGGCCGAACCGGTCGTTGTACTGCGGATCGAGATCGAGGTAGTTGCCGCGGGTCGGATAGCTGGATCCCTGCGAGGAGAACGACAGTGTGCTCTTGTAGGCGTTGACGGTCGCCTGCTTCCAGTCCTTGCCCCAGCGCGGCGTGCCCGGAGGCGTCGGTCGCGTCTGGATCGGCCGGCCATTGGTCGGGATGCAGTTGATGCCCGCACCGCCGACGAAGTCGAGCCCGCCATGGTCGAAGGCGTCGCCGTTGTAATCGTCCACCGTCTGGCCGAGCGCGCCGGCTGCCACGAAGGGGTTGAAGTTCTTGTCGTCGAAGAACACCTGCGCGCCGGCATTGGTCTGGTAGCAGTAATTGCGGCCGACCGTGCCCTCGCCCGTGTTCGGGTCATACGGCTGCCCGATGCCCGACAGCAGCATCAGCCGGACGTTGTGGAGGCCGTAGGCGCACAACAGCACCATGTCCGCCGGCTGGAAGTATTCCTGGCCCGACGTATCCACATAGGTGACGCCGCGTGCGTTCTTCTTGGAGGCGTCGAGCTCGACGCGCAGCACTTCCGAATCCGTCCGGACCTCGAAGTTCTTCTTCTTCATCAGCACCGGCAGGATCGTCGTCTGGGCCGACGACTTGGAATAGTTGGCGCAGCCGAAGCGTTCGCAGAAGCCGCACATGGTGCACTGGCCCATCGCGATGCCGAGCGGGTTGATATAGTCCTTGGACATGTTCGCCGCCGGCGTCGGGAAGGGATGCAGACCGAGCGACTTGGTCACTTCGGCAAACAGCGTCGGCGCATAGGTCATCTGCATCGGCGGCAGCGGGTAATCGCGCGAGCGCGGATCCTCGAAGGGATTGCCGCCCGGCTGGATCTGGCCCTTGATGTTGCCGGCCTTGCCGGAAATACCCGCCAGATATTCGAACTTGTCGTAGTACGTCTCGAGCTCGCTGGCGCTGACGCCCCAGTTCTGCAGCTGCAGCTCCTGCACCCGGTTGCCGCCGTAGCGCTGGTTCAGATGGTCGGAGATCTGGAAGTCCGTATCCCAGAAACGCCAGGTATGGCCGTTCCAGTGGACGCCGGCGCCGCCGACGCCGTTGCCCGGCAGGAAAGAGCCGTATTCGCGCATCGGCAGGGCCGTCTGCGTGGTGTTGTTGCGCATGGTCATCGCTTCGACGACCGGCTGCAGGAAGAGGTCGCGGCGGATCGCGTAGCGCAGCTCGTCCTGTGCGTAGCCGATGTTGAAATCGGTCGCCGTGTCGCGCCACGGGCCGCGCTCGATGGCGACGACGTCGAGACCTTCCTCGGTCAGTTCATGGGCAAGAATGGAGCCCGTCCAGCCGAGGCCGACAATGACGACGTCCTTGCGGGGAAGAATAACTGTCATGATCTGTGGTCCCCTACTTCGCCATCCAATCCGTCGAGCCAGCGATCGAGACCGGAGGCAGCGGATAGGGCTGATTGTGCTTGCTGACATGGTCGCGGTAGTCGTACCGCGCGCCGGGGAAACCGAGCATCTTCCAGGAGGCCATGTCCTTGTTGCCGCCGTAGATCGGATCGGCGAAGAAGCCTTCCATCGTGTTGCTCAGCATCAGGTTGAAGAAACCCTTGGAGTCCACCTTGTTGGGCAGCGACACCTTGCCGGCTTCCATGTCCCTGAGAACGCTGTCCTGCTCGTCGGGAGCAAGCTCGGCAAATCGCTTTCCGCCCTTCGCATCGCGCGTCCAGCTGTTGAGGGCGGCAAGTCCCGCCCGGTATCGCTGGCTCGGCGTGCCGCTTGCCTGGTAGCCCTGGGTCGGCAGGCCGGGAAGAAAGGGCCCGCCCGTGTAGAGCCGGCTGGAGACGCCGTAGGAGCCGGCCAGCTGGCGGTCGAGATAGACGACGCAACCCGCTTCCTTGCCGCCGATCGACAGATCGTCGGCTGGCACCAGTCGGTCGACGACGGCTTCCATGGTCGTCGCTTCCTCGGGCGTAAAGAACACCCATCCTCCGGGCAGAACCTGCGTGGGCGGGTTCGCCGACCCCTCCTCCCATGGCAGGATGCCGGAGAAGCTGCGGGCAAGCGCCGGGCCGGAGCTCGCGGCAATCAGAGTCAAGGCAACGGATGACAGGAACGTGCGCCGCGTCGGGCGCTTGAGACAGTGGCTTTCCATGGAAAGACCTCCCCGAAGAGAAAAGGTCGGTGACGCGCCGGACGGCGTGCGCCGAGATCATCGAACCGAACGGTTCAGTTGCCAATCTAACGCGACAAATCGGCGCGGCAACCCTGAAAATCCGCTGTTTTGTTACTGAACATTTGCGCGAGGCCGCGCCGGCTCCACCGGATCCTCCTCGGGATCCTTGCGGTTGACCATGTAGACGCCGGCAACGACGATGACCGTACCGGCGACCATCGGCAGCGTCAGCGCTTCGCCAAACAGCAGAGCGGCTTCGATCGCCACCACGGGCGGCATCAGGTAGATCAGCGAGGCGGCCCGCGACACCTGTCCGCGGCGGATCAGATAGAGCAGGAGCCCGACCGCGCCCATGGAAATGCCGACCACCGACCATGCCATGGCGGCGATTGCCGGCAGGGTGAAATCGAACCGCAACGTCTCCAGCATCAGCGCCAGCGGCACCGTCACCATCAGCGCTCCGACATATTGCAGCGTCGCGATCGACAGCAGGTCGCCCTGTTGCAGATGGCGTTTCTGGTAGAGCGTGCCGTAGGTGGCCGACGCCATCGACACCAGGTTGATGAGGACGGGAAAGCCCAGCCCCTGCAGGCCGCGACCGGCAAGATCGGCGAGCTGCGGGGAAATCGCGATGGCGATGCCGATGAACCCGGCGACGATGCCGACTTTCTGCAGCGGCCGCAGCCGCTCGCCGAGAAGCATGGGGGCCGCAAGGGCGGTCAGCAGCGGTTGCAGACCAGCGATGATGCCCGACAGTCCCGCCGGCACGCCGCGGCCGATCGCATACCAGACGCCCGCAAGGTAAAGCCCGTGCAGGAAGATCCCGGAGACCAGGGCATGACGGACCTCGACGCCGGACGCCGGCCATCTGGCCCCCATGGCAAAGCTGACACCCAGAAGCAGGAGGGCGGCAATCACGTGGCGGGCGGCCAGGAAGGTGATCGGATCCGCATGCATGGCAGCGTATTTGGCGACGATCCACCCGGTCGACCACAGGAACACAAAGGCGGCCGGAGCCAGGCGGTCGATCGTCATGCAAACTTCCGGGATGAAATGGTCACACGACAGTTAGAGCCGCGCCTGTGGCGGGGTCAAAGCAGAAAAACTGATGGCTAGCGTCAGTGCCGCTCATGCCACCGCCCGGCGCGCAGGCCGTTGCCTGTTTTGCAGGCAATTGCCGGTAGCGGGGGTGCACAACGCCTCCACGAAAGCGCCCGATCCGCGGGCATCCGAATTATCCGGCTGCAAACCAGCACGCTTCTTGCATTGCCCAAGGCGTTGTATTCTTATGGCCAAAAATCGGGGAACGCGCCTTTGGCATTTGATGAAATGTTAACCGCGGAAAATCATCCGCGCCCACCATACAAGACCTACCATGAATGGTATGCCGCTCAGGACACCGCGCACCTGATCCGCAAGACACAGGATGCGGAAAACATCTTCCGCAGGACCGGCATCACCTTCGCGGTCTACGGCCACGCCGACAGCGCCGAAAAACTCATTCCCTTCGACATCATCCCCCGCATCATTTCCGCCCGCGAGTGGCGCAAGCTGGCCCAGGGCATCGAGCAGCGCGTGCTGGCGCTCAACGCCTTCCTCGACGACATCTATCACAAGCAGGAAATCATCCGCGCCGGCCGCATCCCGCGCGAGCTGATCGAGCGCAACATCGCCTTCCTGCCGGAGATGATCGGCTTCAAGCCGCCCGGCGGCGTCTACACCCACATCGTCGGAACCGACATCGTGCGCACCGGCGAGGACCAGTTCTACGTGCTGGAGGACAACGCCCGGACCCCGTCCGGCGTCTCCTACATGCTGGAGAACCGCGAAACCATGATGCAGATGTTTCCGGAGCTCTTCACCCTCAACAAGGTGCAGCGCGTCGAGGACTATCCGCGCCTGCTGCGGCAATCGCTGGCCTGCGTCGCGCCGCCCGGCTGCAAGGGACGCCCGCGCGTGGCCGTGCTCACCCCCGGCATCTACAACTCCGCCTATTACGAGCATTCCTTCCTTGCCGACCAGATGGGCGTCGAGCTTGTCGAAGGCTCGGATCTGCGGGTGATCGACGGCCGGGTGAAGATGCGCACCACCGGCGGCTACGAGGCGATCGACGTGCTCTACCGGCGCGTCGACGACGACTTCCTCGACCCCCTCACCTTCCGGCCGGAATCGGCACTCGGCATTCCGGGCATCATGGATGTCTACCGCGCCGGCAACATCACCATCGCCAACGCGCCCGGCACCGGGATCGCCGACGACAAGGCGATCTACTCCTACATGCCGGAGATCGTCGAATTCTACACGGGCCGCAAGGCGCTGCTGGAAAACGTGCCGACCTGGCGCTGCTCGGAGCCGGCAAGCCTGAAATACGTGCTGGAGCATATCGAAGAACTGGTCATCAAGGAGGTGCACGGCTCGGGCGGCTACGGCATGCTGGTCGGCCCGACCGCGACGAAGAAGGAGTGCGAGGATTTCGCCCTGAAGCTGGCGGCCCGGCCGCACAACTACATCGCCCAGCCGACGCTTGCGCTTTCGACCGTCCCGATCTTCGTCAACAAGGGGGTGGCGCCGCGGCACGTCGACCTGCGACCCTATGTGCTGGTGTCCGACAAGGTGAAGATCATCCCGGGAGGGTTGACGCGCGTGGCCTTGAAGCAGGGTTCGCTGGTGGTCAATTCGAGCCAGGGCGGCGGCACCAAGGACACCTGGGTTCTGGAAGATTGAGGGCGTAAGGGCATGCTGGGAAGAACTGCAAACGGCCTTTACTGGATGTTCCGCTACATCGAGCGCGCCGAAAACATCGCCCGCCTGGTGGATGCCGGGCTTCGCGTCGCGCTGACCCGTGCCGGATCCTCCGACGAGGACTGGCACGGCGTGCTCGAAAGCGCCGGCGTGCGCGAGGAATACGGGCAGGTGCATGCGGACATGACCGCCGCCAACGCGGTCGATTACCTGCTGCGCGACACGGCCAATCCGTCGAGCGTGATGTCCTGCATCGAATACGGACGCAACAATGCGCGCATGGTGCGCACCGCGCTCACCCGCGAGACCTGGGAGGCGACCAATGAAGCCTGGATCGACCTCAAGGCGCGCCTGTCGCGCCCCTTGAGGGCAGCCGACCTGCCGGATCTGATCGACGTCATCAAGCGGCGCTGCGGCCTCATTCGCGGCGCCTTCCATGGCTCCATGCTGCGCAACGAGATCTACAACTTTTCGCGCATCGGCACCTTCATCGAACGCGCCGACAACACCAGCCGCATCCTCGACGTGAAATACTACGTGCTGCTGCCGTCGATCAGCCAGGTCGGCTCGGCGCTCGACAATTTCCAGTGGGAATCGATCCTTCGCTCGGTCTCCGCGCATCGCTCCTACGGCTGGGTCTACGACACGGAATACCAGGCGGCCAACATTGCCGACTTCCTGATCCTCAAGGTGCAGATGCCCCGTTCGCTTGCCTATTGCTACGAGAAGATCGTCAGCAACCTCGGCTATCTCGAAGCGGATTACGGCGAGCGCCACAAGGCGCACGAGACGGCGGCGGCGATCAAGGCGACGCTCAAGCGCGGCTCGATCACCGACATCATGGATCAGGGCCTGCACGAGTTCCTGCAGGACTTCATCAGCCGCAACAACCAGCTCAGCGCCGATATTTCGGACGGCTACCGCTTCTATCAGTAAGCCCGACGGCCAACAGGATCAGATCTCATGCGGCTCAAGATCTCGCACACCACGGTCTACGAATATGACGAGCCCGTGCCCTATTCGCTGCAGCGGCTGCGGCTGACGCCGGTCGACGGCCCGACCCAGACGGTGCTCAACTGGACGGTAAGCGTCGACGGCGCCAAGGTGGAGGCCGGCTATGCCGACCAGTATGGCAACCGGGTGGAACTGGTCTCGGCCGAAGCCACCGAGAAATCGATCCGCATCGTCGCATCGGGCGAAGTGGAAACCCGCGACAAGGCCGGCGTCTTCGGCCCGCACCAGGGGTTCTGCCCGCTCTGGCTGTTCCTGCGCGAAACGCCGCTGACGACCGCCGGCCCGCTCATCGCGGCGCTGGTCGAGACGCTCGAGGGCGACAGCGAACTGGCCCGCATGCACGCGCTGATGGAGGCCGTGCATGCCGCGGTCGCCTATATCCCCGGCACTACGACGACCGAGACGCCGGCCGAGGACGTGCTGGCCGCGAGAACCGGCGTCTGCCAGGACCACACCCATGTCTTCATCGCGTCAGCCCGGATGCTCGACATTCCCGCCCGCTACGTCTCCGGCTATCTGATGATGGAAGGACAGATCGAGCAGACCGCCACCCATGCCTGGGCGGAAGCCCATCTGCCGGGCCTCGGCTGGGTAGGCTTCGACGCCGCCAACAATGTCTGCCCCGACGAGCGCTATGTGCGCATCGCGACGGGACTGTCCTATACGGATTGCGCGCCGGTCTCCGGGATGCGCCTCGGAGCCGCAAACGAGGACCTGACCGTCTCCCTGTCGGTGACGCCGAGCGCCACCCAGACGCAGAGCCAATCTGGCCAGGGTCAAAGTCAGGGTCAAAGTCAGGGCCAAAGTCAGGGACAGTCGCAGGGGTGAGGTCGAAGGCGCGGCTTCGCAAGCCCTGCACCATCTCGACATGGTCTCATCCCGCCGCACGGAAACGAGGGTAAGGCATGCTGTTCGGACAATCGGTCTTTCAATCCGTGCTGACGCGGCTGAAGGCGGAGCAGGAAGACACGGAAGAGCCGATCGACGAAAGCTTCCGGATCCGCGGACTCAATACCGGCTTCGTTGCCTCCACCACCGACGAGACCGAGCCGACGGGAACGGGAACGGAAGCCTATTACGCGTTCATGCAGGACGCCCCCGAACCGCAAGCAGCCCGACCGGCCCAGCCGAAGGCCGAAAAGCCTGCCGAGACCTCAAGACCGTTCCCAGCTGAAAGGCCGGCAAGGGCCGAGCCGGTCAAGCCGCCGCCCGCACCGCCCAAAGCGCCGCCCGCCCAACCGATGACGACCCGGAGCGACAGGCCGGCGACCGCGCCGGAAGCCTTGGCGCCTCGCAATCTGCTGCGCCTGACCCGCGAGGAAATCGCACAGGAGCTGGCGATCGGGCCGCAGGATACGGAACAGGGTCTTGCGGAAAAGCGCCGGCAGTTCGCCAAGGCCAACCACCCGGACCGCGTCGCCCCCGCCTACCGCGACAACGCCCATATCCGCATGCAGACCGCCAACCTGCTGATCGACCAGGCGATCAAGCGGCTGGCCTTTCGCTGACGCCGGTCAGGACGCCGGCGTCACTCGTCGCGCGCCTCGGTTTTGCCTGTCACGGTTTTGCCAGTCTCGGATGTGCCAGACTCGGATGTGCCAGCCTCGATTATCCTGGTCTCGCCTGTATTTGTCTCGATAGTCCTGGTCTCGACCGTCGGCGCCTCGTCCGGCACCGTCGCCGGCGCCGCCTCGCGTTTTTCGACCAGCAGCTTGTAGCCCGCAAACAGGCCGAGCGCCGCGGAGATGACCGCCCAGGTGACGGAGCCGGAATAGAGCTCGACGCCCGCCCACACAAAGCAGACCGCCGGAATGACGATGCGGCGCCAGAGCGGCTCGTAAAAGGGATGGTCAGGATCGATCATGCGTCAAGCTCCGGCCGGCCCGGGGGCGGGCCGCAGAAGCATATCCCTGCCCCGAGTGAAAAAAGCAAGAGCGGCCGGCAACCGGCAACGGCGGATGCCGGCGTCACACCGTCACAACTGCGTCAGGGCGTTGCAGGCCGTCACAGCGTGTCGAGAAAGTCCTGCGCGTCGCGCCGCAGCAGGGCCTGCCGGTCGGCCGACATGCGCGACCAGTTGCGCACCACCGGCTGCAGCCGTGGCACGCGGCCGAGCCTGTCGATATTGCGGCCGATGAAATCCCAGTAGAGCCGGTTGAAGGGACAGGCATCCGGCCCGGTCTTGGCGGTCACGTCATAACGACAGTCGCCGCAGTAATCCGACATCCGGTCGATATAGGCGCCGCTCGCCGCATAGGGCTTGCTGGCCAGCAGCCCGCCATCGGCGAACTGGCTCATCCCCAGCACGTTGGGAAGCTCCACCCATTCATAGGCATCCGCATACACCTCCAGGTACCATTCATGCACCTGCCGCGGGTCGATGCCCGCCAGCATCGCGAAATTCCCGGTCACCATCAGCCGCTGGATGTGATGCGCATAGGCGTGGCGGATCGTGTCCTTGATGGTGATCGACAGGCAGTTCATCTGCGTGTCGCCGGTCCAGTAGAAATCCGGCAGCGGCCGCGCGGCGTCGAAGAAATTGCTCTGCGCATAGTCCGGCATCGTCATCCAGTAGACGCCCCGCACGAATTCGCGCCAGCCGATGATCTGGCGGATGAAACCTTCCACGGAATTGAGCGGCGCGAGCCCCTCGTGATAGGCGCGCTCGGCCGCCCGGCAGAGATCGAGCGGGTCAAGGAAGCCGATGTTGATGTAGAAGGAAACGAGCGAGTGGTTGAGAAACGGATCGGCCGACAGCATGGCGTCCTGCTTGATCCCGAACTCCGGCAGGAAATCGCGGATGAAGCCGTCAGCCACGGTCTGCGCATCGGCGCGCGTCACGGCAAAGCCGAACCCCTCGAGGCTTCCGATATGGTTCGAAAACCGCCGTTCGACGAGTTCCAGCACCTTGAGCGTGATCGCGTCGGGCGCAAACTGTGCATGGCTCGGCCGGAAGAGGTCGCGCTCGGCCTTCTGGCGGTTGTCCGCGTCGAAGTTCCAGCGCCGTCCCTCCGGTTCGTCGCCGCGCATCAGAAGGCCCGTGCGCCGCCGCATTTCGCGATAGAAATACTCCATCCGCAGGCTGGCGCGCCCCTCCGCCCAGGATTGGAACTGTGCATGCGAGCACAGGAAACGGTCGTCCGGGAGAACCTCGACCGGCAGCCCGAACAGCGCCTCCCAGCTGCGGATCATCTCCATCACCCGCCACTCTCCGGCCTCGGTGACGCGTAGCCGCTGCGGCCGCAACGCGGCGATCGCGCGCTCCACCTCGCCGCCGAACGAACCGGCATTGCCTTCGTCGTCCAGCCTCGTATAGCGGACGTCGAACCCCTTCTGCCGCAGCTCCTCGGCGAAATGGCGCATGGCCGAAAAGATGAAAGCGATCTTGCGCTTGTGGTGGCGCACATAGGTGGCCTCCTCCGCGACCTCGCACATCAGCACGCGGTCCCGGGCCGGATCGGCGTCCTTGAGGCTCGACAGCGAAAGCGACAGCTGGTCGCCGAGAATGAGGATGAGGGTGCGCGGTTCGGCCATGAAACCTCGAAAATCGATGCGGGCCGGCATAGCAGCACGGACGCCGCTAAAAGAACAGACCATGAACTGAAAATAATGGATTGAAGACCGCGACAGTGTCGGCTAAGAACCCTGCATCGGAGCGCGCGAGTCATCGCGCCGACAGGTTAGCACCCGTAGCTCAGCTGGATAGAGTGTTGGATTCCGATTCCAAAGGTCACAGGTTCGAATCCTGTCGGGTGCGCCATTTTCATGCCGATCTCTTAATGGTCGATTGCCGCAACGCTCAGCCGCCCCGGACAGATTTGCGCCAGACGAGTTCGGCCGCCAGCTTTCGCGACCGGACCTGCGAAGGCGCATGGGCGAGCCACGCGACCGCCTCGGCGGCGATCTCGTCGACCGGCTGGGCGAAGGTGGTGAGATTGTAGGATGACCATTCGGCCTGCTCGATGTCGTCGAAGCCGACCAGGCAAAGCTGGGACGGGATGTCCAGCTTGAACTGGTACCGCGCGGCATCCATTACGCCGCAGGCGATGAGGTCGTTGGCGCAGAAGATCGCATCCGGCCGCGTTTTCCGCGTCAGCAGGCGTTGCGCAAGCACCAGGCCGCTCTGGTAGGTCGTCGGCCCGAACCTTTCCACCGCCACCTCCACGCCATGCTTGCGGCCCGCCTCGCGAAAGCCCTCCTCGCGCGCCATCAGGCTGGGCGTCAGCGCCTCGGAATTGGCAAAGGCGAAACTCCGGCAGCCCGCCCGCAGCAGCGCCAGGAAGGCCCGCTGCGCAGCCTCGCGATCGTTGAGGTTGATCATCAGCGCGCCGTCGCGCTCCTCGTCCCGGTTGATCAGCACGAGCCGCTGGCCGCTCTTCAGGCAGATGTCGGTGATCGACCTGTCCGGCATGCCCGACAGGATGATCGACGCATCCGCCCGGTAGCTGATCGCCAGCCGCAACGCCTGCCCGACGCTCTCGTCGGAGCGGTCCGTATTGACCAGCATGGCGATCTTTGAGGCACTCTGCAGCTGGCGGGTCAGGGCCCGGATCAGGCTTGCGCGGTAGGGCGTGTCGAGTTCGGCGGCGATCAGGCAAACGATCCCGCTCTCGTCGCGCATCAGCCCCCGCGCCAGGTGGTTGACGTGGTATCCCAGCGCCTCAGCCGCCTCGACAACCCGCCGGCGGGTCTCCTCCGAAACGCTGGCACCCGGCGTGAACGTGCGCGAAACGGCCGACCGCGACACCCCTGCCCGCTCCGCCACTTCCTTCGCACTGACGAAAATCTTGCGGCTCATTGCCACCTCTCCTGTCCCAGTCATGGCGATCTTTGCAAAGGAGTGCAACAGGCAGATGAAGGCTTTTCGTGTGATTAACTTATCTCGACTGCAATTGCCATTGACACGCGTCGATGCCTCGTGAAACGATTGCACACGCTTGCAATGGCGTGATGATGTGGAGGCGTCATCTCAACAGGGAGGATAATATGCGTTCTGTATTGATGGCAGCGGCAGCACTGGCGGCCGGAGTGACGATGCATGCACCGGCCACGCGCGCGGCCGGCGACCTGAACCTGATCTGCTCGGCAGACGTGGTCATCTGCGAGATGATGCAGCAGATGTTCCAGAAGGACACCGGCATCCAGGTCAACATGGTGCGCCTTTCGTCCGGTGAGACCTATGCGAAGATCCGCGCCGAGGCGCGCAACCCCAAGACCGATATCTGGTGGGCCGGCACCGGCGATCCGCATCTGCAGGCCGCGTCCGAGGGCCTGACGCAGGAATACAAGTCCCCGCTTCTGGGCGAGCTCAACGACTGGGCGCAGAAGCAGGCGGAAAGCTCCGGCTACCGCACCGTCGGCGTTTACGCCGGTGCCCTCGGCTGGGGCTACAACACCGATCTCTTCAAGCAGAAGGGCTACAAGGAGCCGAAGTGCTGGGCCGATCTTCTGGACAGCGCCTTCAAGGGCGAGATCCAGATGGCGAACCCGAATTCGTCCGGCACCGCCTATACGGCGCTGGCGACGCTCGTCCAGATCATGGGCGAGGACAAGGCATTCGAGTATCTGAAGGCTCTCAACGCCAACATCTCCCAGTACACCAAGTCCGGCTCGGCGCCGGTCAAGGCCGCCGCACGCGGTGAAACCGCGATCGGCATCGTCTTCATGCACGATGCCGTGGCCCAGACGGCGGAAGGCTTCCCGGTCAAGTCGGTGGCGCCTTGCGAAGGCACGGGCTACGAGATCGGCTCGATGTCGATCGTCAAGGGTGCCCGCAACCTCGACAATGCCAAGAAGTGGTACGACTGGGCGCTCAGTGCGCCGGTCCAGTCGCACATGAAGGATGCCAAGTCCTTCCAGCTTCCCTCCAATGCCAAGGCGGAGGTTCCAAAAGAGTCGCCGAAATTCTCGGAGATCAAGCTGATCAACTACGATTTCAGCACCTATGGCGCCCCCGAGACGCGCAAGAAGCTCCTGGAACGGTGGGACACGGAAATCGGCGCCAACGCCAACTGACGTCCATCGAACCGCCGTCCGGCACAGCCGGCGCGGCGGCCAGACTTCCCCTGCAGCGAGGCAAGAGCCGGTCATGGACGATCGCAACCGCAGACTGAACATCGTTCTTGCCCTGGCCGTGGCCGCCATGACGGTCCTGCCCTGGTACAGGATCGAAGGCGGATTCTTCTCCTTCGGCTGGCTGTCGGACCTGAGCGGCGCATCGTCCGCCCCCGCTCTTTTGCAGGTCATGCTGTTCGATCGGCCCTGGTTGGTCCCGCCGTTTCTGGCGGTTCTGGCGGCCGTCGTCGCGCGCACCCTTGCCGATCCCATGCGGCGCGGCAAGCTGCTTGCCTGGTCCGGCGCATTCGGACTGGCCTATCTGGTGGCGGAGGGGCTCGCCATCGGCATTGGCGGCTTCAACTGGACCGTCAGCGAAGCGCTGTTCGGGGCCCTATCCGACGGCCAGCCGCCGATGGGGGCCGGCGCCGTCCTCGCGGCGATCTCTTTTTTGCTGATATTTTCTTTTGGTCTCGCCGAGCGTGGCGTCATGCGCGGCGATGCCTTCGTCGTCTCGACGATCGCGATCCTCGTCTTTCTGGTGACCGTGTTCGTCTTCTACCCGATCGGCAGCATGTTCGTCGGCGCCTTCCAGGATGTCGACGGGTCGTTCCAGATGGCCGGCTTCAACCGCACCATCACGGATGCCTCGATCTGGAGCCTCGACTGCGTGGTCGGCGGTGTCCGCTGCGGCGTTGCCTGGCGCACCCTGTTTCTCGCCGTCCTCACCGCCGGCGGATCGACGGCGCTGGGGCTCGCCTTCGCGCTGATCGCTACCCGCACGCGCTTCCCCTTCAAGAAAGGGCTGCGGCTTCTGACGGTCCTGCCGATCATCACCCCGCCCTTCGTGATCGGCCTGGCCCTGACCCTGCTCTTCGGCCGTGCCGGCGTCGTCACCCAGGGCCTCTCGAGCCTCTTCGGCATCGAACCGAGCCGCTGGCTCTACGGCCTGACCGGCATCTGGATCGCGCAGGTCCTGTCCTTCACGCCGATCTCCTTTCTCGTGCTGATCGGCGTCGTCGAAGGCGTCAGCCCCTCCATGGAGGAAGCGTCCCAGACGCTGCGCGCCGGTCGCTGGCGCACGTTCTGGCGGGTCTCGCTGCCGTTGATGAAGCCGGGCCTCGCCAACGCCTTTCTGATCGGCTTCATCGAGAGCATGGCCGATTTCGGCAACCCGCTGGTTCTCGGCGGAAGCCACGGCGTCCTCTCGACGGAAATCTTCTTTGCCGTGGTCGGCTCGCAGAACGATCCGGCGCGGGCGGCCGTGCTTGCCATGGTCCTGCTCTGCTTCACGCTGTCGGCCTTCCTGGCACAACGTCTCTGGCTCTCCGGCAAGAACTTCGCGACCGTCAGCGGCAAGGGCGACAGCGGCGCCCATATCGCCCTGCCCCGCTCGCTGTCGATCGGGCTGCATGCGGTTGTCATCCCCTGGATGATGTTCACCGTCATCGTCTACGGCATGATCCTGTTCGGCGGCTTCGTGAAGACCTGGGGTCTCGACAACAGCCTGACGCTTGCCCACTACAGCAAGGCATTCTCGATCACCGTCGAGAACGGCTCGATCGCCTGGACGGGCGTCGCCTGGAATTCCTTCTGGACGACGATGGAGATCGCGCTGATCGCCGCGCCGCTGACGGCGGCGGTCGGACTAGCCACCGCCTACGTCATCGTGCGGCAGAAATTTGCCGGGCGGAACCTGTTCGAATTCGCGCTGATGATGAGCTTCGCCATCCCCGGCACGGTGATCGGCATCAGCTACATCATGGCCTTCAACCTGCCGCCGCTGGAGATGACGGGAACCGCCCTCATCCTCGTCGCCTGCTTCGTGTTCCGCAACATGCCGGTCGGCGTGCGTGGCGGGGTCGCGGCCATGAGCCAGCTCGACAAAAGTCTTGACGAGGCATCGATGACGCTTGGCGCCAACAGCTTCCGGACCATCCGCAAGGTCATCCTGCCGCTGCTGCGGCCAGCCATCACCGCCGCGCTCGTCTACTCCTTCGTACGCGCCATCACCTCGATCAGCGCCGTCGTCTTCCTCGTCAGCGCCCGCTACAACATGGCCACCTCCTACATCGTCGGCTTGGTCGAAAACGGGGAATACGGTGTCGCCATCGCCTATTCCTCGATGCTCATCGTAGTGATGATCGCCGTCATCGCCGGCTTCCAGCTGCTCGTCGGCGAGCGGCGGCTGCGCCGCGAAAACCGTGTTGCCGGTCTTGCCACCCGGTCCGTCCCCGCCCTTGCCGAGGAGAAAGCCGCATGACCCGCAAAGCAGGTTCCGTCGTCTTCCAGAACGTCCGCAAGACGTTCGGTGCCTTCACCGCCATAGCCGACCTGTCGCTGACCGTGGAACCGGGCACCCTCGTGACCCTGCTCGGCCCGTCCGGCTGCGGCAAGACGACCACCCTGCGCATGCTGGCCGGGCTCGAACATCCGACCTCCGGCCGCATCCTGATCGGCGGCAAGGACGTGACGATGCTGCCCGCCAACGAGCGTGACGTTTCCATGGTATTCCAGTCCTACGCCCTGTTTCCGCACATGAGCTCGCTCGAGAACGTCGCCTACGGGCTTCAATCCTCGGGAATGGCAAAGAAGGAGGCCCGCGAGCGGGCGGACAACGGACTGGAACTGGTGGGCCTTGCCGGCATGGGGCAGCGTCTTCCCGCAGAACTTTCAGGCGGTCAGCAGCAGCGTGTCGCCGTCGCCCGGGCACTGGTGCTCGAGCCGCAGGTCCTCCTCCTCGACGAACCGCTGTCCAATCTCGACGCCCGCCTTCGCCGCCGGGTCCGCACCGAGATCCGTGAACTGCAGCAGCGGCTGGAGTTCACCGCGGTCTACGTGACCCACGACCAGGACGAGGCGCTTGCCGTCTCCGACCGGATCATCGTCATGAAGGACGGGCGCATCGCGCAGGAGGGCAGCCCCCGCGACCTCTACGAAACGCCGGCCTCCTCCTTCATAGCCGACTTCATCGGCGAGGCGAATGTCGTGCCGTGCGACATCATCGCCGTATCCGACGGCAAGGCAACGATCAGCATCGAGGGCCTGCGCCATGTGGTGCCGGCGCTCAGCGCAAGGCCGGGACGAGCCAAGCTTGCGGTGCGGCCAAGCGCGATCACGCTCGAACCGGCAGAGGATGCCGCCTTCCCCGGGCGCATCCGCCATGCCGCCTATCTCGGCGACCACATCGAATACGAGGCCGAGACGGCCGGAGGAACGCTGTTTATCGTCGACCCGTCGGTCGATCGGCTTCTTTCCCCTGGCACGCAGGTCGGCATCGGGCTTAAAACCCGTGGCATCGCGATTATCGCAGAATAACGCCGCGGCAGAACAGGAACCGGACATGAGCATCGACAACCAGGATATCAGCCGCCGCCATTCGCTTGCCGAACGGGTTGCCCGTGAAGCGGGACGGCTCGCGCACGACTATTTCACGCGCCGCGACAGCCTTGTCATCGAGATCAAGGGAGACCCGCAGGACGTGGTGTCGATCGCCGACCGCAACGTCGAGAAGCTGATCCGCGACCAGGTCGCCGCCGCCTTTGCCGATGACGGTTTTCTCGGTGAGGAATACGGTCTCGTCAGCGGCAGCTCCGGCTTCACCTGGGTTGTGGACCCGATCGATGGCACCAGTCCGTTCGTCCAGGGAATGCCCAACTGGTGCGTGTCCATCGCGGTGCTTCACGACAACAAGCCCGTGGTCGGGGTCATCTACGTGCCCTGCCACGAGGAAACCTATTCCGCCGCAAGCGGCCAAGGCGCCACGCTCAACGGCGTGCGGCTCGAACTGGGCACGGCCAAGACGATCCGCAACGCCATGACGGGGATCGGCGCCAATCATCACGTCACGCCGGCAGCCGTGGGCAAGATCGTCAGCGATCTGCTGGAAGCCGGCGGCAACTTCGTGCGGCTGGGATCGGGCGCACTGATGCTCGCCTATGTCGCGGCGGGCCGGCTTGTCGGCTATTATGAGCCCTATATGCATGCCTGGGATTGCCTTGGCGGCTACTGCATCGTCACGGAAGCGGGCGGCTGGCACCTGCCCTTCCCGACCGCCGGCGAAGGACTGACCCGCGGTGCGCCGGTGCTTGCCGCCGGTCCCGGTGCGATCGAAGATCTGCAGCGTATCGCCGGCATTGGTTCGGGAGACAGCGCGGCCGCATAGACAGGCATCTGGTCCCAAAACCGTTCCGGGAGGACGGTCGGGGCATCCGTTCCGGGATCGGAAGATCCCGGTCTATTCTCATGGCAAAGGGAGGAAACCATCCATGAAGACCATACTCGCATCGACCATCGCCACCACGGCCCTGCTCATGGCCTCAAGCGCCATGGCAGCCACGGAAATCCAGTGGTGGCATGCCATGACCGGCGCCAACAACGAGGTCGTCGACCAGCTCGCCAAGGAATTCAATGAAGGCCAGAAGGACTACAAGATCGTCCCGGTCTTCAAGGGCACCTATCCGGAAACCCTGAACGCCGGCATTGCCGCCTTCCGCGCCAAGCAGCCGCCGGCAATCATTCAGGTCTTCGACGCCGGCAGCGGCGTGATGATGGGTGCCCAGGGCGCCATCGTTCCGGTTGCCGACGTCCTCACCAAGGGCGGCTTCAAGTTCGACAAGTCGGCCTATCTGCCCGGCATCGTCGCCTATTATTCGAAGCCGGACGGCACGATGCTGTCCTTCCCCTACAACTCTTCCTCGCCCATCCTCTATTATAACAAGGACATTTTCCAGAAGGCTGGGCTCGACGCCGCCAACCCGCCGAAGACATGGCCGGAAGTGTTCGAAGCCGCCAAGAAGATCAAGACGAGCGGCGCTGCCAATTGCGGCCTTACCTCGACCTGGCTGACCTGGATCCAGACGGAAAACCTCGCCGCCTGGAACAACGTCTCCTACGGCAGCAACGAGAATGGCCTTGGCGGCGTCGATGTGAAGCTCGCCTTCAACTCCGACTTCTTCGTCAAGCACTTCCAGTCGATCGCTGATCTCACCAAGGACGGCACCTTCCGCTACGGCGGCCGCACCTCGGAAGCCAAGCAGCTGTTCACCTCCGGCGAATGCGGGATCCTGACGGAATCCTCCGGCGGTCTTGGCGATATCGTCAAGAGCGGAATGAACTACGGCATCGGCCAGCTCCCCTATTACGAGGGCGACGGCAGGCCGCAGAACACCATCCCGGGCGGCGCGAGCCTGTGGGTCTTTGCCGGCAAGAGCGATGCCGAATACAAGGGCACGGCGGCGTTCTTCAACTTCCTGTCGCAGACCAAGATCCAGGCCCGCCTGCACCAGGTGTCCGGCTACCTGCCCGTCACCATGGCAGCCTATGACGAGACCAAGAAGTCGGACTTCTACCAGAAGAACCCGGGTCGCGAGACGCCGATCCAGCAGATGCTCGGCAAGGCGCCGACGGCCAATTCCAAGGGCGTTCGGCTCGTCAACCTGCCGCAGGTGCGCGACATCATGAACGAGGAGTTCGAGGCCATGCTGGCCGGCAAGCAGGATGCCAAGACGGCCCTGAACAAGGCGGTCGAGCGCGGCAATGCCGCAATTCAGCAGGCTATCGGCAAGTAACCACCCTGGACCGCCCCTTTACCGGGGCGGTCTCACTCCCGATCGAACCGGAGCCTGCCCGTGCAAAGCGTCGTCTTTCCGAACAAGATCCTCCCCTATTTCCTGGTTGCGCCACAGATCGTCCTGACGGTCGTCTTCTTCTTCTGGCCGGCAAGCCAGGCGCTTTACCAGTCAGCCATGCGCGAGGATCCGTTCGGGCTCCAGAGCGGCTTCGTCGGGCTGGCCAATTTCCGCCAGATCCTCGCCGATCCCAACTATCTGCACGCGCTGCAGGTCACCGTCGTGTTCAGCATCGCGACTGCGGTCCTGTCGATGGCTGTGGCGCTGATCCTTGCCAATGCCGCCGATCTGGTGGTGCGCGGCAAGGGCCTCTACCGGACCATGCTGATCATCCCCTACGCGGTGGCGCCCGCCGTCGCGGGCATGCTCTGGCTGTTCATGTTCAACCCGTCGATGGGAACGCTCGCCTATCTGCTGAGACGCGGCGGCATTGCCTGGGACCCTTTGCTGAACGGTGACCAGGCCATGGTGCTCGTCGTCGTCGCGGCCGCCTGGAAGCAGATCAGCTATAATTTCCTGTTTTTCGTGGCCGGCCTGCAGGCCATTCCGAAATCGCTGCTGGAGGCGGCAGCGATCGACGGTGCCCGCGGCAGCCGCCGCTTCTGGACCATCGTCTTTCCGTTGCTGGCGCCGACGACCTTCTTCCTGCTTGTCGTCAACACGGTCTACGCCTTCTTCGATACCTTCGGCATCATCCATTCCGTGACCGGCGGCGGCCCTGCCAAGGCGACCGAAACCCTCGTTTACAAGGTCTACAACGACGGCTTCGTGAACCTCAATCTCGGCTCCTCGGCGGCCCAGTCGGTGGTGCTGATGGTGATCGTCATCGGGCTTACGGCATTCCAGTTCCGCTTCGTCGAGCGGCGCGTCCATTACGGCTGAGGACATTCGATGATTGAAAATCGCCCGCGGGCCACCCTCATGGCGCATCTGATGTTGATCCTTGGCATCATCATCGTCGCCTTCCCGATCTACTATACGTTCATCGCCTCGACCGCGACCTCGTCAGATATTCTGCGCCCGCCGCTGTCGCTGCTTCCGGGTGGCCACATGCTCGACAACTACGGCGACGCCATTTCCGGCGGCGTCGAACGGGTCGTCAGCGTCAGCCTGGAACGGCTGCTGGTCAACAGCACCATCGTCGCCCTCGCCATTGCGGTCGGCAAGATCTTCATTTCCTTCCTGTCGGCGTTCGCGATCGTGTTCTTCCGCTTTCCGTTTCGCATGGCCTTCTTCTGGATGATCTTCGTCACCCTCATGCTGCCGGTCGAGGTACGCATCCTGCCGACCTATAAGGTGATCGTCGATCTCGGCCTCATCGATACCTATGCCGGGCTGACCCTGCCGCTGATGGCATCGGCAACGGCCACCTTCCTGTTCCGACAGTTCTTCCTCACCATCCCCGGAGAGCTGGTCGAGGCTGCCCGGATCGACAATGCCGGCCCCTTCCGCTTCATGCGCGACATCCTGCTGCCGCTGTCGATGACGAATATCGCGGCTCTCTTCGTGATCCTGTTTATCTACGGCTGGACCCAGTATCTCTGGCCGCTGCTGGTCACCAATGATGCGAAGATGAACACAATCATCATCGGCCTGCGCCGCATGGTCGACTTCGCCGATGCCTCGACGCCGTGGAACTACGTCATGGTCACGGCGATCCTGGCAATCATCCCTCCCGTCATCGTCGTCGTGCTCATGCAGCGTTGGTTCGTCAAAGGTTTGGTGGAGACTGAAAAGTAATGGCAAATATTGGCCTCAAGGACGTTCGCAAGGTCTATTCGGGCGGCGTCGAAGCAATCAAGGGCGTCTCGCTCGACATCAAGGATGGCGAGATGATCGTGCTGGTCGGGCCGTCGGGCTGCGGAAAATCCACGCTGCTGCGCATGGTGGCGGGACTTGAAAGCATCAGCTCAGGCGAGGTGACGATCGCCGACAAGCGCGTCAACGAGCTCGAGCCGGCCGAACGCGACATCGCCATGGTGTTCCAGAACTATGCGCTCTATCCGCATATGAGCGTCCGGCAAAACCTCGCCTACGGCCTGAAGAACCGCAATACCCCGAAGGACGAGATCGACAGCCGCATCCTGGAAGCGGCCAGGGCGCTCGAGATCGAGCCCTTCCTCGACCGCAAGCCGCGCCAGCTGTCCGGCGGCCAGCGCCAGCGCGTCGCCATGGGACGCGCCATCGTCCGCAAGCCCTCCGTCTTCCTGTTCGACGAGCCTCTATCGAACCTCGATGCGAAGCTGCGCGTCCAGATGCGCGTCGAGATCCGCCGGCTGCAGCGCGCGCTCGCGACCACCTCGATCTACGTCACCCACGACCAGATGGAAGCGATGACGCTCGCCGATCGGCTGGTGGTCCTCAATGCCGGCCGCATCGAACAGGTCGGCACGCCGATCGAACTCTACGAGAAGCCTGCGACCACCTTCGTCGCGACCTTCATCGGCTCCCCTTCGATGAACCTCATGGCGCTCTCGAATGGCGCCGACTGGGCCGTCGCGCCCGGATCGGCCATACCGGCGCAGACCGCCACGCTCGGGATCCGGCCCGAGGACCTGGTCGTCGCCGACGGTTCGCAACAGCTGCCCGTGCGGCTTGCGGTCGAAGTCGCGGCGGTGGAACTGGTGGGCGCTGAAAGCTATATTCACGGACTGACCGCCTCCGGCAGCAACGTCGTTTTCCGCACGGCTGGCCGCTCCGCCGTCGAACTTGGACAGAAGATGACGTTGACGGCGGATCCGCGTCACTTTCACTTCTTTAGGGATGATGGCACGCGGCTCTGACCTGACCGCCACACCGAACGGATTCGATTTCTCGAAGAGGAGCCTCGTGCTCGTGGACGCGCCATGCCTGTAATTACCGCCCTGGTCGCGCTTTGCGGCCATATCGCCCTGCTGCTGTGGGGCACACGGATGGTGCAGACCGGGATCCAGCGCGCGTTCGGTCCCAGCCTGCGCTCGTTCCTCGGCCGCACGCTCAGCAACCGGGTGAAGGCCTTCCTCGCCGGCATAGGCGTGACGGCGGTCCTGCAGAGCAGCACCGCCACGGGCCTGATGGCATCCGGCTTTGCCGCCGGCGGCCTGGTCGACCTCGTCCCGGCGCTGGCGGTGATGCTCGGCGCCAATGTCGGCACCACGCTGATCGTCCAGGTGCTCTCCTTCGATGTCGCCGCAGCCTCCCCGGCGCTGATCCTGATCGGCGTCCTGATGTTTCGCCGGGCCCAGAACCCGCAGATCCACGATCTGGGCCGGGTCTTCATCGGCATCGGCTTCATGCTCCTGGCGCTGCATCAGCTCCTGGGCGTGCTGACGGAATATGCCGATACCAGCGCATTCCAGCTCATCCTCGGCGCAATCTCCCAGATGCCGGTTCTCAGCTTGCTGCTTGCCGCCGGCGTTACCTGGGCCGCCCATTCGAGCGTCGCGGTGGTGCTGCTCGTCATGTCGCTCGCAGCCAAGGGCCTGCTCGACCCCTACCAGGCCTTCGCGCTGACGCTCGGCGCCAATCTCGGCACTGCGGTCAACCCCGTGATCGAGGGACACGCCGGCAGCAACCTGTCGGCCCGGCGGCTCCCGATCGGCAATCTCGCAACCCGCATTCTCGGCGTCACCGTCGTCTTTGCGTTGCTGAACCCGATCACCACCTGGATGATTTCGCTGGACGACGACGGTGCGCGACTGGTGGCCAATTTCCACACAGCCTTCAATCTCGCCGTCGCCTTCGTCGTCATGCCGTTCCTGACGCCGTTTGCCGATTTTCTGGTGCGACTGATGCCGCAGACGCTCGACGAGACCGATCCCGGGCACCCGCGCTATCTCGACCCTTCCGCCAAGGAGACCCCGGTGGTGGCGCTGCAGGCAGCGGCCCGCGAGGTGCTGCGGCTTGTCGACGTCCTGGAGGACATGCTGTCTGGGACCAAGGCTGCCCTGTCCAGCACCGACCGTCGGGCGCTTTCGCTGCTGCGGCAAAAGGACAATATCCTCGACCGCCTGAATACCGCGGTGAAGCACTATCTCACCTCCATCGAGCCGGACGAGCTGAGCGAGACGGACCGGCAGAGGCTGAACGAGATCCTGTTGTTCTCGACGGGTCTCGAGCATGCAGGCGACGTGCTCGACCAGAATGTCCTGCCGCATCTGGCAAAACGGCTGCGCAGGGGGTTCAAGTTCTCCGACGAGGGCGTCCGGGAGCTGGGCCGGCTGATCGATCGGCTCGCCTCCAACCTGCGCACCGCCGCCGCCCTTTTCATGTCGCAGGACGAGAGGCTGGCCCGTCAGCTGGCCGACGAGAAGATCGTCTTCCGCAAGGCCGAGCGCGAGGGCACGGAAGAGCATTTCAGGCGGCTGCAGCGAGGCGATATCGAAACCGCCGAAACCAGCTCCCTGCATCTCGACCTGCTGCGGGACCTGAAGCAGATCAATTCGCATCTGGTCGCCGCCACCGCCTACCCGATCCTGGAGCGTCAGGGCGAGCTGCTGCAAAGCCGTCTCTCGCATCAGGATGGCGGACGGCCGGTGCTTGGCTAGCCGCCGCGTCCCAGACGCGACGGGCCGCGATGCCGGAGCCAGACCTTGGGCGACGGCTGGGGCGATACTTTTCTTCGAGATCGATCTGCTTCAGCCGCGTGCCAGCGGATAAGGCCCGTCCCGATCCGCCTACCGATTCACCCGTGGCTACTGCCCCACCCGAGCAAGGCTGCCGGCCAGGCGGAAGGGCGAAGAGACGATCGCTCCGGCGGCATCGAACACATAGGCGCCGACATCGGCGGCACCGGTCCGCTGGTTGTTTTCGAAGTTTCCGAGCTGGGCGCCGAACCGGGCAAGCGACGCATAACGGTCGTGCCCGAGCCCGTCGGTACCATCCACCGCGGTAATATCGATCACCCGCAGATGCTCCTTCCTGGCCGCCTCCTGGATGACCGGATCGTCGATGTCCAGGCGCCCGACCCTTGGTCGATCGCCGGCAATCAGGCTCGAGGCCATCAGGGCCCGATCCTGGCGCGCCACCAGCAGGGTGATCGGCGTCTTCAGCACGCCGATCTGGCGAAGCTGGGAGCGGAACACATCGACATCGATGTCGGGTGAGGCCAGCACGACGGAGATCTTGTCGAGCACGTCCTGGCGACCCTGGAGCGTCAGCTCGCGCAGCGCTTCCATGACGAGGAATGCACCCATGCTGTGGCCGAAGAGGACGATCCGCTTGATGCCGCGCGCATGCGACAGGTCGAACAGCAGGGCATCGAGCCGGTCGCGCGAATAGAGCACGGCGTCGCGGTCGGCGACGTAGCCTGTCACCGAGGCGGCTGAGGGCCAGGAAAACAGCACCGGCACCGCCGATGTGTGTCCGTCGGCCGCCACCTGCGCCGCCCGGAACAGCGCCTCCTGGAAGCTGTAGTTATAGCCGTGCACGAACACGCCGACCGTACCGTCCGCCTGCACGTTCTGCCCGACGGCGGTTTCGAACTGCCCCTGCGTCAGCTCGCTCCGGCGCCGCACGACATATTGGCGCTCCGCGTCCGGCTTGGCGGTCGGATAAGTGATCGCCGCGCCGGTGCGCTTCGTCGGCACGGTGATATCGTAGGCCTCGTACGTCGTTGCATCCGATGGCGAGGCGCCGAACCCCTTGCCAACGACGGTGCGATTGGTGGCGGTCAGGATGCTGACGTGCTCGCCGCCCGTCCCCGCGGCGGCCACCGGCTGCAGAACCGCTGCATCCGGGCGCCCTGCGCACCCCGCAAGAAGCGCGCAGATGAGCAGCGGCGTCGCAGCCCCCAAACGGTGAGAGGCCTTCATGTCGTCTTCCTTTCCGCCCGGAGTGCCAGCGGCATCCGCATTAAAGTCTTGATGTCATTACCGCCCAGGCGGCTGTCATGCCTCTGCCGCCGGCGCCGGCCGGTCGTCCGCTTCCCGGGGGATGCGGAACCACGCAACGTAGAGCGCCGGCAGGAACAGGAGCGTCAGGATGGTCCCGACGACGATGCCGCCCATCATGGCATAAGCCATCGGACCCCAGAAGATCTCTCGCGAAATCGGGATCAGCGCCAGCGTCGCAGCGGCCGCTGTCAGCATGATCGGCCGCATGCGGTGCTCGGTCGCTTCCACCACGGCCTTCCAGGCCGAGACGCCCTCGCTGCGCAGATGCTCGATCTGCACCACGAGGATGACCGAGTTGCGGATCAGGATGCCGATCAGCGCCAGCACGCCGAGAATGGCAACGAAGCCCATCGGAGCGTTGCTGAGCAGCAGGGCCGCGACGACACCGATGAGAGCCGTCGGCGCGACCGCAAACACCAGGAACAGCCGGCTGAAACTCTGCAGCTGCAGCATCAGGATGGTCGCCATTGCAAACAGCATCAGTGGCGCGACGGCAATGATCGGTCCTTGCGATTCCGCGCTCGATTCCACCGAGCCGCCGATCTCGACCTTGTAGCCGGCCGGCAGGTTCTTTTCGAATTCCGCCACCTGCGGCGCCAGTTGCTGCACCACCGTCGCGGGCTGGGCATCGCCCGTCACCGCCGCCTTGATCGTGATCGTCGGAATGCGGTCCCGGCGCCAGATCGTCGGCTGCTCCAGCTCGTAACGGAACTTGGCGACCGTCGAGAGCGGGATGAGGTTGCCGGCCGAGGTCGAGATCTGCAGGTTCTGCAGGGTGTCGATATTGCCGCGCTCCGAAGCGGCGGCCCGGCCGATGACGTCGACCAGATAGATGTCGTCGCGCACCTGCGTGGCGGTCGAGCCCTGCACGATGCTGTTGAGCACGGTCGCAATGTCTTGCGACGAAACGCCAAGCTGCCGGGCCTTGTCCTGCAGCACGTCCACCCTCACGACGCGCGACGGCTCGTTCCAGTCGAAGTTCATGTTCGTGAGGAACGGGCTCGCGCCCATGATCGCGGCAAACCGCTGCGACACCTCGCGTACTTTCTGGATGTCCGGGCCACTGATCCGGTACTGCACCGGCTTTCCGACCGGCGGGCCGATGTCGAGCAGTTTCACGAACGCATCCGTGCCGGGGAATGTCGTCAGCAGGTAATCCTGCAGATCGGCACGCAGCCGGTCGCGAACCTCGACGCTTTTGGTGACGATGATGGTCTGGCCGAACGCGACGTCCGGGGTCTGCACGTCGAAGGACAGGATGAAGCGCGGCGCGCCCTGGCCCACATAGGTCGACCAGTGGTCGATATCCGGGTTGCCGGCGAGCTTTTCCTTCTCGAACTGCGCCATCTGCCGGTTGGTCTCGGCGATCGAGCTGTTCTGGGGAAGGTTCCAGTCGACCACCAGTTCGACGCGGTCGGAGGCGGGGAAGAACTGCTGCTGCACGAGCGCCAGGCCGAACACCGACACCACGAAGATGGCGATCGTCACCAGGATGGTGATCCAGCGCCAGCGCATTGCAAGCTTCAGGATAAACGCAAAGGTCGATGCGACGCGACCCTTCTTTTCATGGTGCGACTTTATCGTCTTCGGCAGGATGGCGACGCCCAAAAGCGGCGTGAACAGCACCGCGACGATCCACGAGACGACGAGAGACACGGCGATGACGACGAACAGCGTGAAGGTGAACTCGCCGGCCGCGCTGCTGTTGAGGCCGATCGGGATAAAGCCCGACACGGTGACCAGCGTCCCGGTCAGCATCGGGAACGCGGTGGAGGTGTAGACGGCCGTCGCCGCCTTGCGGATATCGTCGCCTGCTTCGAGGCGCGAGACCATCATCTCGACCGCGATCATGGCGTCGTCGACCAGAAGGCCGAGCGCGATGATGAGCGCGCCGAGCGAGATCCGCTGCAGCGAGATGCCGGTATATTCCATGAACACGAAGGTGATGGCGAGCACCAGCGGGATCGATACCGCGACCACCATGCCGGCCCGCAGCCCCAGGCTGAGAAAGCTGATCACCAGCACGATCGCGATCGCCTCGAACAGCGCCCGGGTGAACCCCGACACCGCCTCGTCCACGACGGCGGGCTGGTCAGAGATCCGGCTGACGTCGACACCGATCGGCAGGTCGGCGATCACCGCCTTCATTTCCGCGTCGAGGCTCTCGCCGAACTTGAGCAGATTTGCCCCGGGCTTCATGCCGATCGCCAGTGCCAGCGCCGGCTGGCCGTTAAAGCGGAACAGCGACGACGGCGGATCGACATAGCCGCGCCGGACCGTCGCCACGTCGGTGAGCGGGAAGAACCGGTCGCTGACGCGCAGATTGATCTGCCTGAGGCTGTCCTCGGAGACGAACTGACCACCGACGCGCAGCGCGATGCGCTCCGGCCCGGCGTCGACGAAGCCGGACTGGGTGACCGCGTTCTGCGCCTGAAGCGTATCGATGATCGCCTGCCGGTCGATCCCGAGGGCCGCGATCTGGCGGGTCGAGAACTCCAGATAGATGGCTTCGTTCTGCGCCCCGATCACATCCACCTTGCCGACGTTTTCGACGGTCAGGATCTTCGAGCGTGCATCCTCGACGAGGTCGCGCAGCTTGCGCTGGGTCAGACCGTCGCCGGTAAAGGCATAGATGTTGCCGAACACGTCGCCGAACCGGTCGTTGAAAAACGGTCCGTTGACGCCGCTTGGAAAATCACCCTGGATATCGGCGATCATGTTGCGGACCCGCCGCCAGGTCGGCTCGACATCCCGGGCCTTGGTGTTGGCGAGAAGCTCAAGAAACACCGTGGTCTGCCCGGCCACCGTCTGGCTCTTGGTATAGTCCAGCGATTCCAGTTCCTGCAGCTTCTTCTCGATGCGGTCCGTCACCTGACGGGTGACCTCCTCCGCCGAAGCACCCGGCCACTGCGCCGTGATGACCATCGTCTTGATGGTGAAATTGGGATCTTCCTCGCGCCCGAGGTTGAGATAGGAGAAGGTGCCGGCGATCACGAAGACGATCATGAAGTACCAGACGAGCGAGCGGTGCCCGAGCGCCCAGTCGGAAAGGTTGAACGACTTCACGGCTGGATCTCCTGATCGATCTTGATCGGCTGGCCATCTTTTAAGGCATGCACGCCCGCGACCACCACGCGGTCGCCCGGCCGCACGCCCTCGGCAATCTGCGCGGTCCCGTCGGGCGCAGCGGGTGCGGTAAGTGTCACGGGTCGGCTGGTCACCTTGCGCGCCGCGGTGTCGACGATCCACACGCTGGTCGCTCCGTCGCGGTCGAGGATCGCGGATGCCGGCAGCACGATGCGCGGCTTGGCGGACATCGTCGCCGACACGGTGACCACGGAACCGAGACGAAACGCCTCCGGCGGGTTGGCAAGCCCGATCTTGGTGTGGCGGGTTCTTGTCGTCGCCTCCGCCTCGGGCGCGATCTCGCGTACGGCTCCGGTGGTGACGATGCTCGGGTCGAGCTGCAGCATCACGTCGAACGGCGCGCCGGTCCTGAGCGTCGCAGCCGCTGCCTGGGGCACGTCGACAACGGCATCGCGCTCGTCGGGCCGCGCGATCGTCACCACGACCTGCCCCGCCGAGACGATCTGTCCGACTTCGGCCGATGTGGCCGTGACGACACCGTCGAATTCCGCATGCAGCTGCGCATAGCCCAGTTGCTCGTTGGCCTTGTCGAGATTGGCCTGCGACTTGGCGACGGAGGCGATTGCGGTCTTCAGGCCCTGCTGCGCCTGTTCGAGCGCCGCCGCCGTGCCCGACCGGCTTTCGGCGAGCTGCAGCTGGCGCTGCTGGGTGTTCTGCGCATTGCGCAGTTCGGCCTGGGAATTGGAGAGATCAGACTGGGCGCTGCGAACCGCCAGCTCGAGCGCGAGCGGGTCGATGGCAGCGACCACGTCGCCCTTCTTCACCACGTCGCCGACGCTGACATTGCGGGCGACCAGACGGCCGAGAACCCGGAAACCGAGCTCCGTCTCGAACTTCGGCTGGATCGTCCCCGGCAGCCGCAGCGTTTCGGCGGGCGTCTCTGCGGCAATGACGGACAGCACCGGCCGGGGAACGTCGGGCTCGGCCTCCTCCTGCTTCTGGCAGGCCGCAAGCGCACAGCCCGCAAGCAGAACGGACATGATCCTGACTGGATGGTTCATCGGGACGCTTCCTTGCCGTTCGACACCACTTCCCCCTGGCGCAGGAACTTGATGCCCTGCGAGACGACGACTTCGCCTTCGGAAAGGCCACTTTTCACGACGAACGTACCGGTCTCGTATTCCCCGACATCGATAGGGCGAAGCGAAACCTTCGAGCTCGAATCCACCACCCAGACCGCCGGGCGCCCCGCCCTGGAGGCCATCGCCGACCAGGGAAGCTGGATGGTGTTCTGCGCCTCGTATTGGAACCGGCCGGAAACGGGAGCGCCCAGAGGCATCCTGTCGTCGCCGGAGAGCCCGACCTTAACCTTGATCGTGCCGGTCGAGGAATCGATCGTCGGCGAGATTTCTCGCACGCTCGCCTCCACCTTCACATCGGGCGCGGACAACAGGCTGATCTCCACCTTCGGCTGCACGGGCCGCCCGAGGAACAGGCTTTCCATGACGTTGAAGACCGCATCGCGCGGACCGTCATGCGCCAGGGCAAAGATCTTTTCCGCCGCCTGCGCCACCTGCCCGACCTCGGCCTCGCGGGCCGTGATGATGCCGTCGGCGGGTGCCATCATGTCGGTATAGGTCAGCGCATCCTGCGCGCTCGCCAGCTGCGCCTGGGCCGACTTGACGCTGCCCTGGGCCGTCAGCAGCGACTCCTGCGCCTGGTCGAGCTCGGCGCGGGTCGTCACCTGCGTCTTGAACAGGTTCTGCTGGCGCGTCATGGCGAGCTGCGCCTGGGTCTGCTGCGCCTCGGCCGCATTGAGATTGGCCTGGGCGACGGCAAGTTCCGCCTTCTGCTCCTCCGGATCTATCCGGGCAAGAAGCTGGCCCTGCGTGACGTGATCGCCGACATCCACCAGCCTTTCGACGATCTTGCCGCCGACCCTGAAGGACATGTCCGTCTGGACGCGCGCCTGCACGACGCCGGTGATGGCGCCGCCCGTGTTCAGGGGCTGGACCTTCACGGTGACGGTCGCCACCTGACGCGGTTTGGGCGCTGGTGGCGCCTCGTCATCGCTGCACGCGGCCAGCAGCATCGTGCTGCAGACGCTCAGGATCAGAAACAAAGATCTCATGGCACGGCCTTCTTCTGCTTCGCCGTTCGCTACATAAATTTGACTGACTGGTAAGTCAATGGTATAACAGACTGCTGCGATGAAAATGATAATGCGAGGTTAAGAGAGATGGTCGAGCAACGGAAGCTTACCCGCGCGGAGCAGAAGGCGCTACGGCCCGCGCAGATCCTGGCCGCCGCTTTCGAGGAATTCGTGTCGAACGGCTACGCCGCCGCACGGGTCGAGGACATTGCCGATCGGGTGGGCGTCACGAAAGGCACCGTCTACGTCTATTTCGAAACCAAGGAACTGCTGTTCGAAGAGATGATCCGTGACTCGTCGCGATCGTTCCGCGACATCGCCCTCAAGGCACGCGAACTCGAAGGATCTCCGCTCGACCGGCTGGTAGCCCTTATTCACGTCGTCTACCAACAGCTCTTCGATGATCGCCAGTCCCGCGAGATCATGCGGCTGGTGATTTCCGAGGGGCCGAAATTTCCCGAAATCGTCAAGCGCCACGAACGGGATTTCATCGACCCGGTGATCGCGGAAGTCGACGCCCTTCTCTCGGAAGGCGTCAAGGCAGGCATGTTCCATCCGCAGCGGGCAGGCTTTGCGGAGCTGATCCTGGCGCCCGTCCTCACCGCCACGGTGATCCGCCTCATACTCGGCGACCGGTTCGACCTGCAACGGGAGGATTACATCCGCGCCCACATTGATCTGCTCCTCAATGGTCTGCAGGTTTCGCCGTCCGGCAAGGTGCATTAGGTCGATGGCCGCTACCAATTGCTTGAAGGTCTTGCGGCTGCGCAGCGGCACGCGCTACGTCATAGCCGTGCAGGGAATAGACGGACACATCGCACCCCTTCCCTACTGGAGCGCAGAGCAGGCGCTGACCGCCGTCGGCGTCAGTCCCAGCCTCTGGCACTGCGTCGAAACGGAGGTCTTCGTGGAGGCGCATCCGGCCGATCTGCCGCCCGCGAGCGTCGTGTTCGTGCGCCGCAACCGTCGGCGCAAAGTCATGGGTGCGGTGCTGTGGCGCCGCGACCGGCTTTGTCCGACCCTGTTCTCCTCGATGGACGATGCCCTTCAAGCTGCATCCCACCAGCCTTGATCACGCCGACCGGCCGCGGATGCCATGCGCTTGACGCGATTTGACGCCGTGAGATGAGGACGATTTCTGTGGCTGCAGCGAAAGCATCGTCCGTCGGACGGGTGCCTGTCCTCTGCCCAGCGACGCCGAATCAACAGCTTGGCGATTGCGCCGGCCCCGCCTCCTGCGCCCGCGGGAAATCTCCGCGGCATCCGCGTCCACGCCGGATCCCGACCTCCTAGACTGAACCGAGACCCGCCGGGCTTTGCCCCGGCATCACGAACAGTACAGGAGACATGCCCATGCTTGGATTTAGCCTCTCCCTCTGGTGCCGGATCGTCGGCAGCGGCCTTGGCCTCGTCCCGCCGCCGGGCTTTGCCTTCGTAAACGACACCGACGGCGCCCTGCTGAGCGATAGCGACGGCGCCTACCTGGTAGAGGCCCTGTGATGACGGACACGCGCCTGTTCACCGACGCGCGCGGCGCGCGCCTCAAATGCCTGATGTCGGCAGCCGAAAGCGGCCCGATGCGTGGCAGCGGCACCTCCACCTACCTGCCGGCCCTGATCTGCCCGCTCCCGGCCGGCAGCGTGACGCCCGGCTCCGTTCTGCGCTTCGGCGGACAGGTCAACAAGTTCGGCACGCCGACCGGCGGCCACAACCTCAAGGTCACCATCGCTCAGGGCGCCAACGAGGTGGTGATCACCCAGGCCTTCATCGGCGCATCGCTGCTGTTCTTCAACTGGCGCGCCGAGATGACCTTCAGTGCCGACCGGAAATTTGCCTTCATGGATTCGGTCAATGCCTTCAACAGCGCCAGCGGCTCGATCGCCGCCGGCTCGTTCACCAGCTACGTCGCCAAGACCACGGCATCCGCCAATCTGAGCCCGCGCACGCGATCGACGACCGCGGCTTTCGTCAGCTACAGCGCCCCGCCGACCCAGGAGACCCGGCTTGTCGATTTCGACCAGGCGAGCGAGTTGCGCTTCTATCTCGCGACCGTGGCGGCGGATACCGTTGCGATGAATTCGGGCTTTGTCGAACTTTTGTCCCCGGGCAGTGACCCCTCCACCTACCTTCCCGCGAAAGCCACGCTGTTCTTCGGGCACAGCCTGACCGAGGGCACCGGATCGACCACCGGCAACGACGTGGTGTCGCAGCTGCGCGGCCTGAAGCCGGGACGGCCGATCAGCAATCTCGGACTTGGCGGCCAGACCTACGGATCCGGATCGATCTCCTTCGTCGACCGCATCCTTGCCGATCCGCGCTCCCGAACCTGCGACC
Source organism: Hyphomicrobiales bacterium (assembly GCA_900469345.1). GTDB lineage: Bacteria > Pseudomonadota > Alphaproteobacteria > Rhizobiales > Rhizobiaceae > Neorhizobium. Next base: position 601,500 of record UBWZ01000002.1, read on the forward strand.
TGATCATCTGGGGGCCGGAAAATGACGCGCTGGCCGATGCCGCCATCTGGACGGCAACCGTTCTGGCGCGCCTGGCCCAGGTGATGGCGATCCGAAAGGCCGGCACCAGGACGATCATCTGCAACAGCGTCACCTCGACGGCATGGAGCGCCCCCTATGTCGCGGCCGCCCAGTATCTCAACGCGCAGCTGGCCGCATCAGAGTGGGGCGGATTGGTCGCCGACATGTACACGCCGATCTGCACGGCCGCCGGCGGTTATCCCAATCCGGCCTACCTGTCGGATGCCATCCATCACAACGACGCAGGCTATGCGGTGGATGCGGCGACCATCGCGGCAAGGATGGCGGCGCTCGGCTGGGGCTGATCCGACCCGCTGCAGCGGGGCCTCAGGCTCAGGCCGCAGCCGGACCGGCCGGCCGCGCTGTTGCCTTGCGCGTGCGGGCCAGGCCCCAGACAAGCGGTGCAAGGCGCGATGCGCCTGTCTGCACGACAAGCAGGGTGACGAGGCCGGCAAACAGCAGGCTGACCGGCACCACGGCAAGCCAGAACACAGCCGGATCGACCGCGATCTTCGCCTGGCGCAGGATCCGGAAATAGACGTCCTGCACCAGATAGATCTGCAGCGTCACCTGCCCCATCTGCACTATCCCCGACATCGCGCGGCCGCGGGGCAGCGCCCGGTAAACCCCTTGCAACGCCCAGAGCACAAGCAGGCTGAACACGCCGCCGCCGAGATACATCAGCAATACGTCGCCGGCATCCGCAAGCGAGCCGATCTGCAGCCGGTTGTTGTAGATGTAGGTGTGCGGTCCCCATGCCACGAAGATGGCACAGGCGAGCGGAACCAGAACGACGAGGCGCAGCGTCTTCGGCGCTATCCGGTGGTGCGAGACATGTGCCAGATAGCCTGCCGCGAAGAACGGAAAAAGATAGCTCGTCAGGCAGTAGACATAGGTGTGGACCGGCAGCGCAATCAGGACGGCCGCCGCCATGGCAAGACTGATCCACGGCTTCAGCGGCAGGTAAAGTGCCGCACGCGCGACGATGTAGGAGAAAAACACCGCCCACAGGAACCAGTAGCTGCCGAGAAAGCTGCCGACCCAGCTGCGGGCAATCGTCACCGCATCCGGCTGCGCCAGGAAATCCGGCAGCACGCCGATCGCGCACCAGAATGCCATGGGCAGGATCAGTTGCAGCGATTTCTTCCGGGCATGGGTCATCACCGTCGTCCGGGCAAGGCTGAAGCCGGCGGAATAGCCGCTGACCGCCATGAACAGCGGCATGTGGAAAATGTAGATGAATTTGAACACCGGATCGGTCCAGAAGTCGGTCGACCCGCCATGGAGAACGAGCTGAATGTGGTGGCCCACCAGGACGAGCAGGATCAGCACGGCCCGCATCACATCGATGAAACCGTCCCTCTGGACGAGACGCGCCTGAACCTCGCTCACCTTCGCCCCCCGCTACCTGTCTTTGCCGGTGCTGCCTCCGCCCCGACCGGGGCTGCTTCGAGCGATAGGCCCGTCAGCCGTGCGAGGGCGGCCCGCTTTTCATCGACCGTCGGAAGATCGCGCAAGGCGCGGTCGAATTCCAGGATCTTGGCGCCCACCAGGAAGCGGTACCAGTAGCCCTGCAGGCCATGGTAGATCAGCCCCTCGCGCCCATCCAGGAAGCCGAGCTGGATGACGTATCGGTAGAGGAAATAGCCGAGCGTCGAGACCGGGAACGGAATTCGGTTGTAGACCCGCTCCTTGATGAACCGCTTCAAAGAGGCCTGCAGCGAAGATCCTTCCTTGGTCAGGCCGATATCCTGCGCAAACAGGCCGTAGCGCTGGTTGAGCACGTCCACCGCTTCGCGCGTCGCATACTTGTTGTGCTTGTCGGTGAAGAATCCGAGATCATTCATGTTGCGGTCGGAAAAAGGCGCGTCGAAAAGCACCGTGCGTCCACCCCAGACCATCACGTGCTCGTCCATCCAGCGGTCCTCGATGCGTCCCTGACCGCGCCGCCAGATCCGCGTCAGGATCAGCGGATAGCGTCCGCCATGACGGATCCAGCGCCCCATGAAGACGTGCTTGCGCTTGAGATTGACGCCGGCAACGTCCTCTCCCAGCTGAGGCAGTTTGTCGGCAATCTCGCGCACCAGATCCGGCTCGATCACCTCGTCCGCATCGAGCCGCATGATCCACTCCGCGGTGATCGGCGCATGGTCGAGCCCATGCTGGAACTGCCGGGCATAATTGGCCCAGGGGTTGCTGATGACGGTGGCGCCGAGCGACTGCGCAATCGAGACCGTACGGTCCGTGGAATAGGAATCGATGACGAAGATCTCGGAGCTGATCGGCAGCACCGCCTCGATCGCCCGGCCGATATGCTTCTCTTCGTTGTGGGTCAGGATAAGGACCGCAAGGCTGGTCATGCAGCACCTCCATCAAGCCTGCGCCGGCGCAGGGGTTTGGCCGGATTGCCGGCATAGATCATGAAGGGGTCAAGCGATTTGACCGTCACGCCGCGCGCACCGAGGACGGCCCCCTCGCCGATCCTCACGCCCGGCCCCACAAAGGCCTGCGCTGCCACCCATGCGTTGCGTTCGATCAGGATCGGCCTGGTCACAAGCGGAAAATCCGGATCGTCGACGTCATGCGTCCCGGCGCACAGGTAGCTCCCCTGCGAGACCAGCGCATGGGCCCTCAAGTCGATGCGGTCCATGCAGTAACAGTTGACCTCGGGGCCAAGGCAGGCATGCTCCGCCATGGTAAGATTGGCCGGATACCAGACCCGCACGCTCGGATAGATCTTCGCGGTCGGATGTAGCCTGGCACCGAAGCCGCGCAGCAGAAAGCGGCGCCAGCCATGCAGCGGCACGGGCGTCCAGCGGCCAAGAAGCGTCCAGGTCATTGCCCAGGCAAGACGCAGCAGCCGGTGACGGAGCGGAAAGGTCGGTCCGCCTTCCCGGGGTGAAGACGAAGGGGGTTTCATCGGTGTCATGCGGCACTCCGTCGGGCGGCAAGCTGCAGCGCGTCAGCCAGATCGCGCGCCGCTGCATCTGCCTGGAAATTCTGTTCGAAGCAGAGCCTTGCCGCGTCGCGCATGCCGGCACGCTTTTCGGCTGGAAGGCCGAGCCAGGTCCCGAGCAGCTCGGTGACGCCGGCCGCAGTGTCGGGACGCACGATCCCGCCGCCGCTTGCTTCCACCTCGCGCCAGATGTTGACCTTGTCGGTGGTCAGGACCGGCGTCGCGCAGGCCATCGCCTCGGCCACCACGATGCCGAAGTTTTCCTGGTGCGACGGCAGAACGAACGCCTCCGCGGACCGGAAAGCACCCCACTTCACCGCCCCGGAAAGCATGCCGGGCCAATGGATGCGGGATGTGAGGCCGGCCGCCTCGGCGCGCGCGGCAAGCACCGCCTGCAATCCGACCTGATCCGGTCCGGCCATAACGAGATCGACATCCGGATAGCGCCCGGCAACCGCGGCAAACGCCTCGAACAACAGGTCGCATCCCTTTTTCGGGTGGATACGGCTTAAAAATAACAGAAAGCGCCGGCCCGACACCGCCGGCAGCAGCGCGCGAAACGCATCTTTCTCGGCTTCCGCATCCGCCGATGGGCCGGCGGCGCCGTAGGCAACCACCCGCTCGCGATACCGGTAGCCCCAGAACACGCCGCGGGCGAGCCGCCGCTCCTCCTCCGAGGTAAACAGGACGGTTTCCGCATCCCGCAGCACCCGGCCCTGAAATGCCAGCCAGAAGGCCTGCTTGGCAAGGTGCTTGGCGGGGGCGGACTGCTTGAACCAGGGATCCATCATGCCGTGGGTAAAGACCACATAGGGCAGCCTGGCGCGCCGCACCCCCTGCCAGCCGCCGACCGAGGCATGGTTCCAGAGACCGTGGATCACGGCGGCATCGAAACGGGAGCCATTGGCCGCGATCCAGTCGCCGAGTGCCCGTGTGTAGCCGTATTGTCCCAAGCCGGGCCCGCAGGCATGGACGGGATAGGGATAGCCGGCGAGATAGGGTGCCTGGGGGTCGTCGAGGCTGACGATCGTCGTCTCATGTCCCATCTCGGCGAGCGCCTGCGAGCTCAGCCGAAGTCCCTCGATCGGACCGCCCGCCTTGGGATCGACATCGCAGATGATGCGCAGGATCCTCATTGGATTGCTCCTCCCCAGGCGACAGCGAACGCAGCGCAAACTACTGCCACGGCTGCACCTGCGTGACCGGTCGGTAGACCGCCTTGGTCTCAACTTCGCCCGCCTGTCGCTGCGGCCTCTGGCGCGCCTGGAAGGGAAGGCGGACGCGGCAGGTGTTGTAGATCATCATCGACAGCGCGATCAGCACGAACTTGTCCGGCGTCAGAAAGGCCCCGTTCTGCATCGACAGAAGCAGCACGAACAGCCGGCTGTTGAGGGTGGGAAGAACGGCGATCAACACGGCTATCGCCGCGAGGCCCGCCCAGCCGTAGTTGAGGATCAGGTTCAGAAGCCCGTTGTGGACGAGTTCTTCCGTATAGACGCCGACCGCTGGCACATAGCCCATATCGATGAACCGGTTCATGGGGATACCGGTCGGCTGTCGGGTCAGGATGTCCGGAATGATCGTCAGCGGTTGAAAGACGCGCGCCATGGATGACACGTCATCGCCGCTCCGAAGCTTGTCGAGGCGATCGGTGATGGTGTTCTCGGTCATCAGCACGAGCGTGCAGACGGCAACGATGCCTGCCGCCAGGGCGATGCGGGTGGAAAAGCTGCGGACCAGTTTCCAGAGATTGGCAAACACCACCAACATGCAGAAGAGGATGCCCGAGAAAGACCGCGACAAGACGACCACGACGAGCGCCAGGCCGGTACTGTGGTTGACGAGCCGGCTTTTGAGCAGCAGCGGTCCGAGCGCAAAGAGAATGCAGAGACACACGCCGCCGAGGTATGACGGCTCACCATAAGGTCCGTTTGGCCGGATATCGGAATAGTAGAGGTCGAGGTCCCCGGCGATCACGCCGCCATTCTGGCTGAACAGGCCCTTCGGAATGCCGAAATAGACGCCGCGGCTGAGAAAGATCGTCTGCAGCACCAAAAGGCCGAAAAGAGCGAGGCACAGAAGGCGCGCATACCGGCTGACACCGGCGGCGTCACGCTGCGGCGCATGCAGCCGCCAGCCGGTGCAGCCTGTCGCCAGGAAGAAGAACACGCCTTCGCGCGCGGCGCGCAGGATGTCGCTGCCAGACCCCGGATAGCCCCAGGTGAAGATCACCATCAGGGCGACCACCGCCAGTCGAACCAGCAGGAAGCGCCCGAAGAGCACCGGCATCTGCTCGCGCTGGTACCACAAGATGAGCAGCACCCCGATCACGCCGACGGACGCGTAGTAGGACACGCCGAGCTGGATGAAAGGCAGGATCACGATCAGCATCACGGGGATAAACATCAATCCGCTCCGGGCAATGGCGTCATCTCTTCAACCATGTCATTCACCTGCCCCGTTCTGTCGCAGGATGTTCGAGCCGACCCCGCCGCCGACCACCAGGCGGGTACCGGACCCCGCGAAACGATTGTGCTCGACGATCGCATTGGTGAGGCCGAGCACCGTCTTCGAATAGCCGTCGAGCGTGATCGAGGCGGTGTCGCCGAGTTCGTTGCCGCGGACGACGGATCCCATATTCATGACGGACTTGCTGCCATTGCGCTGCGTCGCTCGCAGCGAGATCGCGCTCGCGCCGTCCACGCTTGCGCCGGACACCCGGTTGTCGAGAACCTGGTTGAACCAGCCCGGCTGCGGATGCACCTTGTAGACGAGCCCCCAGATGCGGATGCCGTCCGAACGGAGCAGCGTGTTGTCGGCAATCACGTGCTCCAGCGCCGTGCCGTAGGTTTGGATGGCGGGCCCGACATCCGTGAAGCTGTTGTGCACGAAAACATAGCGGCGCTGCAGCGGCACGATGGTCACCTCCGACGTCGCATCGAGTGGCGCCGACAGCTCGCGGTCAAGGGTGACGCGCGATCCGTCGCGCTCGGCGACCCGTGCCCACTGCCCGACCCCTGCGCCCGACAGGACGAACACGCCGGCACCGGCCCAGCTGCTGGGCCGACTCGTCTTCGGATCGACGGCCCCGATCGCAAGCTCGCGCGGGCTGGTCAGGGTCGCTGCTCCGAAATAAAAGCCACCAGGGCCGTCGGTCGTGATCGCCTCGCGATCCCAGCCGAGACTGTCCTCGAAGACGTTGCCGTCCAGGAGCACGTTCTGGGAAGCGGCCACGCTGGAATCCAGCGTATTGATGCCGCCGCCCGCCGCCTGCAGGTCTATTCCTTTGAACGTGTTGCCCTCGATGATCAGGCCGTTGGCACCGGTCACCGTGTACCATCCGCCCCGGCCGATGTTGAACGTGTTGCCGCGCACGAGCCCGTTCACCGGCCGCATCAGCATCAATGGGCTTTTCGTGGAGAGCACGTCGCAATCGAGGATTTTGTGATCCGAACCGGCGAGCGCGATGCCGAAGGTCGATGTGCCGACCGTGTCCGGGGCATGCATGCGAACCGCGGCATCCTCGGGCGTGAGATGGCCGAGCAGGTAGGATGCCCGGATGGTGAGACCCGAGAGCGTGATGTCGTGGCCGTCCGCCTCCTCGAGAGACTCGCGGAAGCCGGCCCTGACGACGTTGACGAGCTTGTTGGAATAAATGGTAAGATCGCGAACGGTGAAATCGGAATGCCCTGAAATCAGCGCCTCCATCGCCGGCCCGTTGTCCAGCCAGTTGAGGACGACCTCGTCCCGCGACACGCCCGCAAGCGTGACATGCCGCGGAATGACCAGCGGCCCGCTCATCCGGTAACGCCCTGCGGCAAGCTGCAGCACGCCGCCGCCGCTTTGGCCAAGCGCTGCCAGAGCGGTCGCGATGCTGGCAGTATCGTCTCCGCCGGTCGGCCTGAGGGTAGTCGCCGGAGCCGCGGCAATGGCTGCGGCATCGACGGTGACCGGACCGATCTCGCCCAGACCGGCCGGCCCGCCCTCGCCGTTGAAGATGCGGGCCAGATAGCGCCCCGGCGAAAGATCGGCAGGCAGACTGAACCGGGCCGTCCACAGGTCCCCCCTGGGCACGGCGATTGACACGACCGTCCCCGTCGCCGATGTCAGCTCCAGCCGGGCGTTCGGCGAACGGGCGATGTTCCGGCCGATCACGGTCAGCGACCCGCCCGGCGTGGCGACGCTGCCCAGATCGCCCTGGGCCCAGTAGACCGTCGGCCTGTTCAGCAGGATCTGGATCGCGGTCTCGGGGTAATTCAGCGTTGCCCGGTAGAGACCGTGCGGAAGGCTGGCCGGCAGCAGGAATTTGACCATGAAGGGCGCAACGGCAATCACTTCGGCCGCCTGGGGCCCGGCCCCATCCCCCTTGTCGTCGAGCACCTCGACACTCACCGATGCGAGCCCGGCGAGATTGGCTCCAGCGACCTGCACCGTGTCGTCCGCCTCTACCGGGTCGTTCCACCAGAACATCGGCCGCTCATCCGCGCGCGCAACGTCGGCGGCGCTGAGCGCCAGCAGCAGAAACAGCGCGTTCAGCCCGTTCCTTCCGGCCTTCATGGCCAGACCCGAAAAATCGTAGATCCGGCCAAAGCGTCTGGATGCGTGCATGTCGAAGCCCCCTATGGTGCCCGCAGGCGCAGCATCTTCATGTAGCGCCAGAGGAAGTTGACGGGCCAAAGGGCGCCGCCATGCGCGCGGCAGAACCACCACCACTCGGCGACGGGAACCCCCTTGGGATGCAGCAAAATCTTGCGCCAGTTGGCCGGCGTCAGCGTCGCGGTCGCCTTGATGGCGTCGAGGTTCTTGGACTGATGCGCCACGGGCTTCTTCAGCTCGACGATCCGGTAGCCCCTTCGCGTCGCCCGCAGCCCGTAATCATTGTCGCCGAAGGCGTGTCGGTAGTGTTCCGAATTGATGCCGACATCCTCGACCGCAGCGGCAGGGATCAGCACGCAATTGCCGTTCATGGAATCGCAGTGGATCTCGTTCAGATGCAGCCGCCGGAAGCGCAGCTGCGACAGGCCGGTGGACTTCTTGTAGCCGCCATAGGTCAACGCCTTGGTGATCGGATCGACCGTGCAGCCTGCAACGATCGTCTTTTCGAAATCCTGCGCCCTGTAGAGCGCCAGCATGTCCGAGATCGCATCGGGCCTCAGGACGGTGTCGTCGTTGAGCCAGAGGTAGAAGGTCGCACCGAGGCCAAGCGCCTCCTGCCAGGCCCGGCGCATACCGCCGTTCCAGTAGAGATTGCCGCTACCGATCACCAGCAGCGCGTCGGGGAAGCCTGCACGGACGGCATCGGCCGTGCCGTCGGAGGAGCTGTCGTCGACGATGACAATCCGGTAGTCGGCGCTGCCGGCAACCGCCGCCTCGATCGATGACAGGCAGGCCAGCGTCGTGTCCCTGCGGTTGAAGCAGGTCAGCAGGATGGCGATGAGGGGTCGGCTAGCCATGGGGCACCTCGCTTGTGCGCATGAGGGAAGGCTTGCGGCCGCGACGCCGCAGGGCGACGCCGGCGGCAGCCGCCGTGACGAGGTTGATGGCAAGGAGCTGCGACGCGACGGTCAGCCACGGGGGCCCGATCCGGACCAGGCTTGCGGCGACGGCGAGCGACAGGAATCCGATGGCCAGCGCCACCATGCCCTGCCAGTTGTAGCGGATGCCGGTCGTCCTCACCGTAAAGACGGCAAAAATCGTCGTGTAGACGAGAATGCCTAGCAGCCGACCATAGGCGACCCCATGAACGGCCGCGACCGTGCCGAAGGCGAAGGTGCAGACAAACGCGATCGCCAGTCCGGCACCGGCGATCAGCAGCGCGGCATGGGTCTTGCCGTGGCCAAGCGAGCCAATGCTGAACGGGTTGGCCAGCGAGAAGATCGCCGCCGACAGGATATTGATGCCAAACAGCAGCGGGTCGAAGGCAAGACTCGGAAAGATAAGTGGCCATGCAAACGGCATCAGCAGCCAGAGATTGACCGATGCCCAGAACAGGATGGCGACATAGGCCAGGGTGATATCGGCCGCGGTCTCGAGCGCCTTGCCCTTTTCGGCCACCGCGCGCATGGCCTTGGGCGCGAACCAGAGAAAGAACGGCGACATGATCGCCATCGGCAGGAGTTGCGCGATCCTCGAATGGGCCACATAGCTCGTCAGTTCGAGCGCGCTGCCGAAGCGGTCGACGGCATAGCGGTCGATGTTGAGGAACCAGGTCGACAGGAATGAAGCGATCGTGACCGGCAGGCCGTAGCGGATCGCCGAAACGGCCAGCGCCCTGTCGGGCCGCCAGGACGGTTTGACGAGAAAGGTCGCCCAGGCAAGCGCCAGCAGTGCGAGGCAAAACCGCAGCCCAAGATAGGTCTGGGCGGTAAACTGCGACGCCGACATGGCAAGCGCGGTCAGGAAGATGGCGACCATCAGCGCAAAGGCTCTAACACCGTCTACCGCCACGAAGAAGGCGGGTTTGTTCTGCGCCCGCCAGAAGGCCATGAACAACAGCAGGCCGCCTTCGGCAAGAATGATCGCGGCGCAGGTGGCCGACAGGAGCACACCGGCATCGACCACCAGCAGAAAAATGCACAGGCCGACCAACCCGACCGCCAGCGCGCACACCAGTTGCAAGGGAAACAGCGCGGAAAACAGCGCATTCGCCCGCTCCGGCTCGGTCGACAGCTTTTGCAGCAGGCCGACATTGATGCCGAGCCCGGCAAGCGGAATGAGCGCCAGCAGGATCGGCTCGAGCAGCGCCCAGCGGGAGAATTCGGCGGCTCCCATCGCCCTGATCAGTAGCGGCGTGCTGACGAAGTTGCTGCCGCTGACAAGGACAACGGAAAGGGCATAGAGGCCGATCCCGGAAAGTTTGAAGCGTGCCATGGGAACCGCCTATCCTTCGAGCGAAAGGGTGCGGATGAACCGGGCCGGCACGCCGGCGTAGATCGTGTTCGCAGGCACGTCCGAGGAGACGACGCTCCCTGCCCCGATCACCGAGTTGTCGCCGATCGTCACACCTTTGCAGATCGTGCTGCGCGTGCCGACAAACACGTTGCGGCCGATCGTGACGGCCGCCGACGAGCCTGGATCCATCGGAGCATAGCGCCGCTCCAGATGGTCGACGGGGTGAAAATCGGTGTCGAAGATCATCACGTCGGCACCCAGAAGCGTTCCGGCGCCGATCGAAACAGACATGACCGCGCAGACCACCGTGCCGCTCAACCCGACGTCGTCGCCGATCCGGATGCTGGCCTGGTCGTCGAGCGTGCGCAGGATGACCGGACCGCGGACGCCGAGCGCCGTATTCGCGCTGTCCGAGCAGAGCACGCAGCGGTCGCCGATGACGATCTCAGAGCCCCCCCGTCGCTCGATCAGCGGGGCACTGTGGAACCGCACCGCCTGCCCTACGCGGACGCCGGACCGGCGCAGCCGCCCGGTGATCAGCGCGCCCCGGAGCTTTTTCCAGACGCGCTGTGGCAAACGGCCAATGTCGCTCAGCGCCATGATCGTCCTCACTCCTTCGCGGACACGGCGACCACCGCAAGACTGATCATCTTGAGGCACTCTTCCTTGCCGAGCGTGGCAGCGATCTCGATCTGTGGTTCCTTGCGGCCAGCCGGTCTGCGCGACAAAGCCTCGATCGTCTCGGCAAGGCTCGCTGCATCCCCCGGGCGCGCATAGGCAACCGCGCTGCCCAGCACATGCGCAAGTTCGGTATCCTGGTCTGCGGTCACAAGGATCGGCTTGCCGCTCGCCAGCATGCCGCCGAGCTTGGACGGCAGGACCAGGTCGGCCGCATCCCGTTCCTGCGGCAGGACGTGCAGATCCGGCATGTTCAGGAATTCGTTGAGCCGGGCATAGGGCTGGAAGGGCAGGAAGCGCACGTTCGGCAGATGCTTGTAGCGGGTCTGCAGATCCGCCTTGGCCGGCCCCTCGCCCGCGACGACGAAATGGATGTGGCTGTCCGTGCGCAACCGCTCGGCCGCTTGCATCAACACGTTCAGCCCCTGCTTTGCGCCGATATTACCGGAATAGAGCACCACGAAGTCACGCTCGCCATAGCCCAGCTCGGCGCGGTAAGGGCTCGCACCGCGCATCGGGAAGATGTGGGAAAGATCCACCCAGTTGCGCACCACCGACAGCCGATCGGCGGCCAGGCCCTTTTCCACCAGCTTCTGCGCCATGCGATGGGAGATGGTGATGACCCGGTCGAAGCCGCGCAGCGTGAAGCGCTCGAAGGCATAACCGAGCCGCTTCAGCATCGCATGCGAGCCCAGATGACCGACCGCGAAGGCGGCGTCGATTTCGAGGTCCTGGACATGCAGGACCACCTGAGCGCCGACGAGCTTTGCCGCCAGTTGCGCGACCGGCGCCGCAATCAGCGTCGGCTCGACACAGAACACCGTATCCGGACGGATGCGCAGGATCTGCCAGAAGATCACCGGCGCGGAGGTCACCGCAAACGACAGGGGCGCGATCAGCCGCCAGAAGCCCTTCATATTGCGGCGCAGGATCAGCGGCACCCGCACCACGTTCATCCCGTCCTTTCGGCTGCTGGAATAGCGGTTGCGATAGCCGGCCTGGACCCGCCAGCCCGGATAGTGCGGCGGCGTCGTCACGACCGTGACGTCGGCGCCTTCTGAGAGCAGGTGCTCGGCGATCTCGCCCGTATATTTGCCGACGCCGGCAATCTCGGGCGAAAAGTTCATGCCGTAGACGATGACCCGCTGTTTCATAGCCAAATTCACGTCTCCTGATGCTTCAGGCAAATCAGCGTCCTTGATGGCGAGCACCGGCACGACCGCCGCCATTACGCTGCATCTCCCTGTTTCCGTTCCGGATAGTTGCCGTCGAGGAAGGCCTGGTAGGCGGTGGTGATACCGTCCTCGAGATCGATCCGCGGTGCCCAGCCGAGCCCCCGCAGCCGGGCGGCGCTCATCAGCTTGCGCGGCGTGCCATCCGGCTTGGTGAGGTCGTGGACGATCCGGCCCTCGAAGCCGACGACCCGGCAGACCAGTTGGGTCAGTTCCAGGATGGTGATGTCCTCGCCCGATCCGACATTGATGTGTGAATCGCCCGAATAGGCTTTCATCAGGTGGACGCAGGCATCGGCACAGTCGTCGACATGCAGGAACTCGCGCCGCGGCGTGCCCGTCCCCCAGACGGTGATCTCGGCAGCCCCGTTGACCTTGGCCTCGTGCGCCTTGCGGATCAGCGCCGGCATCACATGGCTGGAGTTGAGATCGAAATTGTCGCCCGGCCCGTAGAGATTGGTCGGCATGGCCGAGATGAAATCGCGGCCGTGCTGGCGACGGTAGGCGTGGCACAGCTTGATGCCGGCGATCTTGGCGATCGCATACCATTCATTGGTCGGCTCGAGCGGCCCGGTCAACAGGGCCTCCTCGACGATCGGCTGCTCGGCAAGCTTGGGATAGATGCAGGACGAGCCGAGGAACATCAGCTTCTCCACCCCGACCGTGTGGGCGGCATGGATGATATTGGCTTCCTGGATCAGGTTGTCGTAGAGAAAATCGGCGGGGTAGCTGTCATTGGCCAGGATGCCGCCGACCTTGGCGGCCGCCACGAACACGGCATCCGGACGCATCTTTGCCATCCAGGCTTCCACCTGGTCCTGGCGGGTCAGGTCCATCTCGCTGCGTGACGCACTCAGCAATTCGCAGCCTTCGGACGAAAGCCGCCGCACGATGGCCGACCCCACCATGCCGCGATGGCCTGCCACATAAACGCGCTTTCCCTTAAGGTCGTAGGTCATCTCACCCCTCCACGCTGACGGGCAGTTCCAGCCCATGCTCCTTGAGGAGCGCATGGCGGCGGGCCGACTTGTGATCTTCGGCCACCATCTCGGCGCACATCTCGCGGGCGGTAATCTCCGGCACCCAGCCAAGCCGCTCCCGGGCCTTGTCCGAGCTGCCGAGCAAGGTTTCCACTTCGGCCGGACGGAAGTAGCGGGGGTCGATGCGCAGCACCACGTCGCCGACCTTGAGCGCCGGCGCCAGCGTCCCGTGGATGGCGGCAACCGTGGCGATCTCGTCGACCCCCTCGCCGGAAAACTCCAGCGTCAGGCCGAGTTCGGCGCCGCTCCACTGGATGAACTCGCGCACCGAATACTGCAGGCCGGTGGAGATCACGAAATCCTCGGGCGCGTCCTGCTGCAGCATCATCCACTGCATGCGCACGTAATCCTTGGCATGGCCCCAGTCGCGCAGGCTGTCGATATTGCCCATGTAGAGGCAGGTCTCGAGACCCATGGCGATGTTGGACAGGCCGCGGGTGATCTTGCGGGTGACGAAGGTCTCGCCGCGGCGCGGCGACTCGTGGTTGAAGAGGATGCCGTTGCAGGCGTACATGCCGTAGGCCTCGCGGTAGTTGACCGTGATCCAGTAGGCGTAGAGCTTGGCGACCGCATAAGGCGAACGCGGATAGAAGGGCGTCGTCTCCCGCTGCGGCGTTTCCTGGACAAGCCCGTAGAGCTCGGACGTCGAAGCCTGGTAGAAGCGGGTCTTCTTCTCCAGCCCCACAAAGCGGATCGCCTCCAGCAGCCGCAGCGTGCCGACTGCATCGACGTCGGCCGTGTATTCCGGCGCCTCGAAGCTGACCGCCACATGGCTCTGGGCACCCAGGTTGTAGACCTCATCCGGCGCGATGTCGCGCACCAGCCGCGTCAGGTTCGAGGTGTCGGACAGATCACCGTAATGCAGCTTGAAGCGGGCATTGGGAATGTGGGGGTCTTCGTAGATGTGGTCGACACGGGCCGTGTTGAACAGCGAGGCGCGACGCTTGATGCCGTGGACCTCATATCCCTTCTCCAGCAGAAACTCGGCGAGGTAGGAACCATCCTGGCCGGTCACGCCAGTGATAAGAGCAACCTTCCCGTTGCCCTTTACAGTCATTCTCATCATGTCCCCCTAAAGATATTCGGCACGACAGCCTGAAATCAAAAACGCCGGCAATAACATGGAGATAGCTGAAATGATCTAATCACTCTCTGAAAAACCAAATACCGCTACCGAAAGACCAGACCAATCAAAAAGAAAATGTGCACAGCCTGCAATAATCAGCGATTCTATCGGACAATCAAAATTGAACTTCGCTAATATATACAATACTCAGACATCGATATTCCTTGTAGTCTTTGTCTTTACGTAAATATGCACCTCTATGTCTATTGCATTCAATATCGACGCCATTCTTATTTATAGCAGGTACGATTTTGCATTTAACAGATTTTGCTACTGATGCGTTAACTCAAGTAAAAATTGTTTATCATTGATATTCCTTCTAATTTTTGAGTCCGGCAACAATTGGCAAACCCGAAATCGCGATCAAGATGGTTACCAGCAGCCAATTTTCGTAAAGCGCGGCGCCGAAGCCGCCTCCCATGCTTAACCACCTGTTAATTTGGATGCTGACAAGGATCTAAACTTGCGGTATCAACTTGCAAAAGAAGGCACTATTTTTCAGCTTTAATATATTGGATGGTTCCGTTGAGTATGCTGGGGCTTGAGGAAAGTAGTTCGTTCTCGACGTTTGAGAGCGCTACAGATGTTGCTGGGAGCTCCGGATTTCGCGGGGCAGCAGCTTCTTACGGAACGGAACAAACGGCGGCTCCTGCATGGGAGCTCGCGGTGAAGCGCAGCATGGACATCTCGATATCGGCCCTCGCCCTTGTCGTGCTGATGCCGTTGCTTCTGGCGATTGCCATAATGATCCGGGTCGAAAGCGCCGGACCTGTCTTCTTCCGCCAGACACGATGGGGCAGGAATGGCAGCCGCATCACCATCTTCAAATTCAGGTCGATGCATAAGGAGACCTGCGATCTGTCCGGTGTCGTGCAGACCGTGCGCAACGATCCCAGGGTGACGCGCGTGGGCCGCACCATCCGTCGACTGAATATCGATGAACTGCCTCAGCTTCTCAACGTGCTGATGGGCGACATGTCGCTCGTCGGGCCTCGCTGCCATGCGGTCGGCATGCTGGCTGCCGGCATTCCCTATGAGGACCTGGTTCCGGCCTACCACGAGCGCCACTGCATGCGCCCGGGCATGACGGGCCTTGCCCAGATGCGCGGCCTGCGTGGACCGACCGACCGCCCGTCGAAAGCGCGGGCGCGCATTGCCTGCGACCTTTATTACGTCAAAAATTATTCCATCTGGCTCGATTTCAGGATCATTCTGGGCACGCTCTACACCGAGCTTCGCGGCGGCAAGGGATTCTGACGCCCGCCAGCCTTTTCAATCTGACAAAACCGGCTTTGCAGACGACTTTCTGTGGGTTAACACGTCAGTTCATGCCAAAGCGCCTCGTCCCGCTCCCACGCAGCCGAACCTGTCATACGTATGACGCAGGCTTCGTGTCGGATCGCACGCCGCAGGCATCGGCGAGCCTGAACCCCTATCTGGACCTAGCGACGGACATTGCCCATGAAATTCGGAACGAGCGGCCTGCGGGGTCTGGTTGTTGATCTTGAGGGCCACATTTCGGCTCTCTATTCAGAGGCATTTGCCCAGCACCTGCTGCGCGAAGGCCTGGTGCAGCCGGGTGGCAGCATCCTGGTCGGCCGAGACTTCCGCCCGTCGAGCCCGGGCATCGCGGCCACCTGTATCGGTGCGCTTGAACGGGCCGGACTGGCGCCGATCGACTGCGGCGCCATCCCGACCCCGGCGCTGGCGCTGTACGGTCTGAAGCTCGGTGCGGCATCCCTGATGGTGACGGGTTCGCATATTCCGGCTGACCGCAACGGCATCAAATTCTACCGGCCGGATGGCGAGATCGACAAGGCCGACGAGGCCGCGATCACCGCGATTGCGGCTGAACTCGACAAGGGCGAGATCGGACTGGAGCCTTCGGTCGCGCCAGATCACAGCGCGGAGGCGACGGCCCTGTTCATGGCCCGCAACACCGGCCTGCTGCCGGCCGGTGCGCTTGATGGCCTGAAGATCGGCGTCTACCAGCATTCGACCGTGGCCCGCGACATCTTCGTCGACGTCCTGCAGGCCTATGGCGCGCAGGTGCTGCCGCTCGGCCGCTCGCAGAGCTTCATCCCGGTCGATACGGAAGCCGTCTCGCCCGAAACGGTCAGCGCGCTCAAGGCCTGGGCGGTCGAACATGGGCTCGACGCCATCGTCTCGGCCGATGGCGACGGCGATCGGCCGCTGGTGGCCGACGAAATCGGCGAGCCGCTGCGCGGCGATCTGCTCGGCCTCGTGGCGGCCCAGTTCCTCAATGCCGACGTGGTCGTCACGCCCGTCACCTCCAACTCCGGAATCGAGGCGGCCGGCTCCTTCCGCGTCGTCCGCACCAAGGTCGGCTCGCCTTTCGTGATTGCCGCAATGAATGCGGCGCTCGCCGAAAAGGCGGAGGGCGTCGTCGGCTTCGAAGCCAATGGCGGCACGCT
Source organism: Hyphomicrobiales bacterium (assembly GCA_900469345.1). Lineage (GTDB taxonomy): Bacteria > Pseudomonadota > Alphaproteobacteria > Rhizobiales > Rhizobiaceae > Neorhizobium. Next base: position 617,918 of record UBWZ01000002.1, read on the forward strand.
GACCGGATCCGAATTTGCCGTCGCCGGGGGGCGGCTGGCGCCGCTTCCGACGCGTGACAGCCTCCTGCCAGTGCTTGCCGTCCTCAAGCTGCGCAAGCGTCACGACATGCCTCTGTCGGCCATCGCCGGTTCCTTCCGGCTGCCGTTTGCGGCGGCTGACCGGCTGGAAAACTTCCCCGTCGAAACCAGCGCGGCGCTGATGGCGCATCTGCGCGGCTCGGACGAAGCGCTCGCCTCCTTCCTGTCGCCGCTTGGCACCGTGGCGCACAAGAGCGACATCGACGGGTTGCGCACGACGCTGTCGGACGGCCGCGTCATTCACCTGCGTCCCTCGGGCAACGCCCCGGAAATGCGCTGCTATGTGGAGGCGGCAGGCGAAGCGGATGCGAGGGCTCTTCTCGCTGAAGGGCTTGACCTCATCCGCAGATGGGCGGCAAACAACGGGTCCTGACGCGCCCGGCGGGCACTGAACACCATCTTGACACATAGAGGCGAACCCGTGCGGCAACGGGCGCGCGATGAACCGGAGACTTCTTCATGACCAGCAAAATCATCCCCGTGATCATGGCCGGCGGCAAGGGCACGCGCCTGTGGCCGCTGTCGCGGGCGAGCGCACCGAAGCAGTTCATCCAGTTCGTCGGCGACCGGACGCTGTTCCAGGCGACGCTCTCGCGCGTCTCCGACCGCGCCCTCTACGAACCGGCGATCATCATCACCAACGAAGACTTCCGCTTCCTCGCCGCCGAGCAGGCGCGCGAACTGGGCATGTCGCTGTCGGCCATCCTGCTTGAGCCGATCGCCCGCAACACCGCAGCAGCGGTCGCTGCCGCCGCCTCGTTCGTCGCTGCCCGCTTCGACGAGACCGCCATCCTGCAGGTGCTCGCCTCCGACCACGAGATCGTCGCCGACGAGGGCTATTTCGACACCATCCGCACCGCCCGCGACACCGCCGCCTCCGGCAAGCTCGTCACCTTCGGCATCACCCCGACCGAGCCGGCCACCGGCTACGGCTATATCGAGGTCGGCGCGAAGCTGAAGACCGGCGCCTGCGCCGTCAAGCGCTTCGTCGAGAAGCCGGCTCTCGCCGATGCCGAGAAGATGCTTGCGGCCGGCGACTACGTCTGGAACTCCGGCATCTTCATGTTCCAGTCGGGCCAGGTCCTGGAGGAACTGAGGACCTTTGCCCCCGAGGTCGCCGAGGCTGCCATCGCAGCCGTTGCCAAGGCCGAGGGCGATCTCGACTTCGTGCGCCTCGACGCGGTGGAATTTGCCAGAAGCCCCGACATCTCGGTCGATTATGCGCTGATGGAAAAGACCGCCAATGCCGCCGTCGTCCCCTCTTCCTTCACCTGGTCCGACATGGGCAGCTGGGATGCGGTCTGGAAGCTCGGCGCCCGCGACGAGGCCGGCAACGTCGTCACCGGCAATGCGACGCTGATCAACACCCGCAACTCGCTGGTCATGTCGCGCCACGGTCATCTGGCCGTGCAGGGGCTGGAGGGCGTTGCCGTCATCGCCAGCGAGGACGCCGTCTATGTCGGGCGCCTCGACGACAGCCAGAATGTCGGCAAGATCGTCAAGCACCTGGCCGCCGCCAAGGCGACCGCGGCGCTGACCGAAAGCCATCCGACCTCCTACCGCCCCTGGGGCGGCTATACCTCGATCCTCAACGGCGACCGCTTCCAGGTCAAGCGCCTGTTCGTCACGCCCGGCAAGAAGCTGTCGCTGCAAAAGCATCACCACCGCTCCGAGCACTGGATCTGCGTCAAGGGCACGGCGGAGGTGACGGTCGGCGATCAGGTCAAGACGGTGCGCGAAAACGAGAGCATCTACATTCCCCAGGGCGAGGTCCACCGCCTCGCCAACCCCGGCAAGATCCTGCTCGAGGTCATCGAGGTGCAGACCGGATCCTATCTCGGCGAAGACGACATCATCCGCATCGTCGACGAATTCGGACGAAACTGAGCCGGCGGGCGGCAATCGCCCACGATGGCAATCAAACAACACGGTCGATGGAAGGCTGAACAATGCGTATTGTAATGGTCGGGTCTGGTTATGTCGGGCTTGTATCGGGGGCCTGTTTCGCCGATTTCGGGCATGAGGTCGTCTGCGTCGACAAGGCGGCGGAAAAGATCGAGGCGCTGCGCAACGGCGTCATCCCGATCTTCGAGCCGGGCCTCGACCAGCTGGTGGAAAGCAATGTCAAGGCAGGCCGCCTGACCTTCTCCACCGAACTGGCAGGGCCGGTGTCGGAAGCCGACGTCGTCTTCATCGCGGTCGGCACGCCGTCGCGCCGCGGCGACGGCCACGCGGATCTGGGCTATGTGCATGCCGCCGCAGCCGAGATCGCCGGCGCCGTGCGGGGCTTCACCGTCGTCGTCACCAAGTCGACCGTGCCGGTCGGCACCGGCGACGAGGTCGAGCGCATCATCCGCGAGACCAACCCGGAGGCCGACGTCGCGGTCGTCTCCAACCCGGAATTCCTGCGCGAAGGCGCCGCGATCGAGGACTTCAAGCGCCCGGACCGCATCGTCGTCGGCCTGTCGGACGAACGCGCCCGCCCGGTCATGACCGAGGTCTACCGGCCGCTTTACCTCAACCAGTCACCGCTGCTGTTCACCTCGCGCCGCACCTCCGAGCTGATCAAATATGCCGCCAACGCCTTCCTTGCCATGAAGATCACCTTCATCAACGAAGTGGCGGACCTGTGCGAGCGGGTCGGTGCCGACGTCCAGGACGTCTCGCGCGGCATCGGGCTCGACGGCCGCATCGGCGCGAAATTCCTGCATGCGGGTCCAGGTTACGGCGGTTCCTGCTTCCCCAAGGACACGCTGGCGCTCGCCAAGACGGCCCAGGACCACGACAGCCCGGTGCGGTTAATCGAAACCACCATCGCTATCAATGACAACCGCAAGCGGGCCATGGGCCGCAAGGTGATCGCCGCCGCCGGTGGCGACGTGCGCGGCAAGAAGGTCGCCGTCTTCGGCCTCACCTTCAAGCCCAACACCGACGACATGCGCGACTCACCGTCGATCGCCATCGTCCAGGCGCTGAAGGATGCCGGCGCGATCGTCTCCGGCTACGATCCGGAGGGCATGGAAAATGCCCGCCAGATGATGGAGATCGAGTTTGCGACCAGCCCCTACGAAGCGGCAAAGGACGCCCATGCGGCGGTGCTCGTCACCGAATGGAACGCTTTCCGCGCACTCGACCTCGACCGTCTGAAATCGCTGATGGCCTCGCCGGTGCTCGTCGACCTGCGCAATGTCTACCGCGCCCACGAGGTCGAGGCACACGGCTTTGCCTACCACTCGATCGGCAAGGGCTGAGGCGGCTCGCAAGCGTGCCACGACAGCGGCACTGCCCCGGTTACCCGTTCGGCATCGGCAAGGGCCAGCGTCGGCTAAGGGGTCAGCGTCGGCCACTTGTGCGTCAGGGCGGCCGAACGGGCCGCCCATGCAACATTTGAGGCGCTTCAGTCGGTTGCCGGGGGCCGCTCGGTGAGGCTCTGGCGCCAGTCTCCGGCATAGTCAAACAGGGGCGCCGGCAACTGGTCGCAGAACCAGAAGCCGGTCAGGGGCGCCAGTTGCGGACCGCAATACCAGAAGGCTTCGCCGCTTTCGTCCACGGCCCACCAGCGGGCATGGCGCGGAGCAAGCTCCCAATCCACCGCAGGCGGCGCAACCGCCGATCGTAAGAGTGTAGACATGCCCCACCTCTAGGGGCCGGCCGCTGAACAGCTTCTGAATCGCAATGTCATGCAGTGTTCATCTGTCGGGCGCCACCGCGTGGCTCACGGCCGCAACGCCAAGGCGGACCATGGCGGCCTGTACTGTCGAAACGATCGGAAAAGTGGTGCCCCCGGCAGGGTTCGAACCCGCGACCCCCTGATTACAAATCAGGTGCTCTACCAACTGAGCTACAAGGGCACTGGCCGTGGGAGTTACCAGATTTTCGCGGGCTGTAAAGCAAAAACTGCCTCGCTCCACGGCGGAACCCGCAGCCTCCCGGTGAAGCAAAGCGCTTGTGTCTCGCGCCGTATTTTCTATACCTAGCGGCAGCGGCCGGGGTCTCGTCTCCCACCCTCCCCGGCCATCGCATTTCCTTGCACGCCTATCGGCGGCGGCTCCGTCAAAAGGCTCGCTCATGTCGTCCAGCCCTCCGAAGCTTTCCTTCATCGCCTCCAACACGCCCGAATCGCGGACCGCACTCGACGAACTGACTGAGCTCTATGGCAACATCGCCGCCGAAGAGGCCGACATGATCGTCGCACTCGGCGGCGACGGCTTCATGCTGCAGACGCTCCACGAGACGATCCACAACGGCAAGCGCGTCTACGGAATGAACTGCGGCTCGGTCGGCTTCCTGATGAACGACTACCGCGCCGATGACCTGCATGCCCGCGTGGCGGCCGCGGTCGAGAACGAGCTCCATCCGCTTCGCATGACCACCACCAATGCCGACGGCAGCGAATCGGTCGCGCTGGCGATCAACGAGGTCTACCTCTTCCGCCAATCCTACCAGGCGGCCAAGCTGCGGGTGGTGATCGACGACCGGGTGCGGTTCGAGGAACTGATCTGCGACGGCTTGATGGTGGCGACGCCGGCCGGCTCGACGGCCTACAATCTCTCCGCTCACGGCCCCATCCTGCCGCTCGAAGCCCCGCTTCTGGCCATGACGCCGGTCTCCGCCTTCCGGCCGCGCCGCTGGCGTGGCGCGCTGCTGCCCAACCGGGTCTGCGTCGACCTGACGATTCTCGAACCGGAAAAGCGACCGGTCAACGCCGTGGCCGACAATGTCGAGGTCAAGTCCGTGCTACATGTACGCATCGCGCAGATGCCGACGCTGAGCGCCCGCATCCTGTCGGATCCTGACCATTCTTGGTCGGACCGTATCCTCGCCGAACAGTTCAGCGACTGAGAAATCCCGACCAAATGCAAACGGCCGGATCGCTGGATCCGGCCGTTTGCAGTTCTTTCATCGAAGTTCGGCCTAGTCGGCGTCGGCGACGGCCACATCCGGCTTGCCGCTGATGCGGTGCGCCAGCGCTGCTTCCATGAACGGGTTGAGGTCGCCGTCCAGTACGTCGTCCGGCGCCGTGCTGACGACACCCGTGCGCAGATCCTTGACCTGCTGGTAGGGCTGCAGCACGTAGGAGCGGATCTGGTGGCCCCAGCCGATTTCTGACTTCGAGGCCGCCTCCGCGTTGGCGGCATCCTCGCGCTTCTTCAGTTCGGCCTCGTAAAGACGCGCACGCAGCATTTCCCAGGCGGTCGCCCGGTTCTTGTGCTGCGACCGCTCCTGCTGGCACGCCACCACGATGCCCGAAGGCATATGGGTGATGCGCACGGCCGAATCGGTCGTGTTGACGTGCTGGCCGCCGGCACCCGACGACCGGTAGGTATCGATGCGGCAGTCGCCCTCGTTGATGTCGATCTGGATCGAATCGTCGACCACCGGGTAGACCCAGATCGAGGAAAACGACGTATGACGGCGGGCATTGCTGTCATAGGGCGAAATGCGCACCAGCCGGTGCACGCCCGATTCGGTCTTCAGCCAGCCATAGGCATTGTGCCCCTTGACCAGAAGCGTCGCGGACTTGATGCCGGCCTCTTCGCCGTCATGGACTTCGAGAAGCTCCACCTTGAAGCGCTGGCGCTCGGCCCAGCGGGTGTACATGCGCAACAGCATGTTCGCCCAGTCCTGGCTTTCCGTACCGCCGGCACCGGAATGCACTTCCACATAGGTGTCGTTGCTGTCTGCTTCGCCCGAAAGCATGGCTTCCACCTGCCGGCGGGATGCCTCGTTGCGAAGCGCCTTCAGCGCCTCTTCGGCTTCCGTGACGATCGCCGCATCGCCCTCTTCCTCGCCGAGCCCGATCATTTCGATGTTGTCATCGACCTGCTTTTCGAGCCGGCGCACGCCGGATATCGAGTCGTCGAGGTTCTGACGCTCGCGCATCAGCTTCTGCGCCTCGGCGGCGTCATTCCAGAGGTTGGGATCTTCGGCCTTGTTGTTCAGCCAGTCCAGTCGTCTTACCGCCTGGTCCCAGTCAAAGATGCCTCCTCAGCAAGCTTACGGCCTGCTTGATTTCGTCGACTACGTTGATCATTTCCGCACGCATGGCGCTTCGTCTTCTCTCATGTCCAAAAGGTTGATCTGAAGCCGACATAGTTGCGCCGGCAGCCGATGTAAAGGCTGCAGGCGGAGCTTGGCGGTGTTGGTTTGCTTTAGAACAGGCCGGCGGCACCGGATGTCACGGCCTGCTGCGCCTGCGGCGATGACTCGAGAATCTGGTCCTGGCTCATGTTCTCGCCGTCGCCGATCACGCGGAACACGTCGGCCGGCCCGGTGCCGGGCTTGAACGCCTCGACGATCGTGTTCGGATCGCCTTCCTGCGCCTGCATCCCCGTCTTGCGGTCGACGGCAACCAGCTGCATGCCTTCCGGCACGTGGAAACGCTCGGCCGGCGTCACCTTCGCGGCTTCGGCAAGGAACTGCCCGAAGATCGGCGCGGCAAGCCCGCCGCCGGTGCCGGCGCGGCCAAGCGGCGTCGGCGTGTCGAAGCCGATATAGAGACCGGCGACGAGGTTCGGCGTAAAGCCGACGAACCAGGCATCCTTCTCGTCGTTGGTGGTGCCGGTCTTGCCGGCCACATCGCGGTCCTTGACCGGGATCTTGCCGGCGGCGGTGCCGCGCAGCACCACGCCCTGCATCATCGAGGTGATCTGGTAGGCGGTCATCGGGTCGAGCACCTGCTCGCGGTTATCCACCAGCGTCGGCTCTTCCTGGTTAGCCCAGCCATTGGCGTTGCAGCCGTCACAGGCCCGCTCCTCATGGCGGAAGATGGTCTTGCCGTAGCGGTCCTGGATACGGTCGATCACCGTCGGCTTGATCTGCTTGCCGCCGTTGGCGATTACCGCATAGGCCGAAACCATGCGCATCACGGTGGTCTCGCCCGAGCCCAGCGACATGGCCAGAACCGGCAGCATCTTGTCGTAAATGCCGAAGCGCTCGGCATATTCCGCCACCAGCTCCATGCCCATGTCCTGCGCCAGGCGCACGGTCATCTGGTTGCGCGACTTCTCGATGCCGGTGCGCAGCGTCGACGGGCCACCCGCCTCGCCGCCGTAGTTTTCCGGCTTCCAGACCTGGCCGCCGGTGACGATTTCGATCGGCGCGTCAAGGATGACGGACGCCGGCGTATAGCCGTTGTCGAGCGCCGCCGCGTAGACGAAGGGCTTGAACGACGAACCCGGCTGGCGCATCGCCTGCGTGGCGCGGTTGAACTCGGACTGCGCATAGGAGAAGCCGCCGACCATCGCCAGCACGCGGCCGGTGTTCGGATCCATGGCGACAAGCCCGCCCTGCACCTTGGGCGGCTGGCGCAGACGGTAGGTCTTGGCCTCGGCCGAGATCGGCTCCGCATAGATGACGTCGCCCGGCTTCAGCACGCCTTCCGGCGATTTGGCCGTCTTGCGCTGGCCAGCGGAATCCCGGTAGGCCCACTTCATGTCGTCGGCCGCGATCGTGCCCGTGTCGCGCGCCGCTTCGACCTTGCCGCCACCGTCGGTGCCGGGGCGAAGGCCGATCTCGACCGACTTGGGCGAGACGCTGAGCACGACGGCGATCTTCCATTCCGGAACATCGCGCAAATCGACGAACTTGTTCTCGGCGATCGACTTGACCAGGGCCGGGCCCCAGTCCGGCGACATATCGATCGAGGCAAGCGGGCCATGGTAGCCGCGACGCTCGTCGTAATCGACGAGGCCGTTCTGCAATGCCCGGCGCGCCATGATCTGAAGCTGCGGATCGAGCGAGGTGCGCACCGACAGGCCACCTTCATAGAGCGACTTGTCGCCGTAGCGATCGATCAGCTGGCGGCGGACTTCCTCGGCGAAGAAGTCGGAAGCAAAGACCTGGCCGCCGCTGCGGCGCTGCTTGACGCCGAGCGGCTGCTTCTTGGCATCGTCGGCATCGCTCTGGGTGATGTAGCCGTTTTCGGCCATGCGATCGATGACCCAATTGCGGCGCTCGAGCGCTGCTTCGGGATGGCGATAGGGATTGTAGTTGGCCGGCCCCTTCGGCAGCGAGGCGAGATAGGCAGCCTCGGCGGTGGTCAGCTCGGTCACAGACTTGTCGAAATAGGTCAGCGCCGCACCGGCAATGCCGTAGGCGTTGAGACCGAAGAAGATCTCGTTGAGGTAGAGCTCGAGGATCTTGTCCTTGGAATAGGCCTGCTCGATGCGGAAGGACAGGATCGCTTCCTTGATCTTGCGCTCGAACGACCGCTCATTGGTCAAAAGGAAGTTCTTCGCGACCTGCTGGGTGATCGTCGAACCGCCCTGCATCGGACCACCGGTCGCCAGAAGCATCACGGCGCGGCCAAGGCCGGTGATGTCGACGCCCGGGTGGTTGTAGAAATTCTTGTCTTCCGCCGACAGGAAGGCGGCCTTGACCCGGTCGGGAATGGCCTGGATCGGCAGGAACAGACGCCGTTCGCGGGCATATTCCGACATCAGCGCCCCGTCGCCGGCATGCACGCGGGTCGCCACCGGCGGCTCGTAGGATGCCAGCACTTCATAGTCGGGCAGCCCCTTGATCATGACGCTCAGATAGATGGCGGCGGCCGCCGCAACGCCCAGGAACAGCACGCAGGCCATCCCGAAGAAATATCCAATCAGTCTGATCATGTCGAAGCTACCGTTCGGCTTTCCATCGGCACGCCCGGCGCACCATCGTCAGTTTCGGGTGTGAGTTACACCATCGCACAGTTTCAGGCGTTTTGCATGGTGATGTCGTCAGCGCAAGGGCATGACGTGGATCAATCGCGCGTTATTGCCGGACCTGATGCAACCGCAGTAACCGCTTGAATGTGAGTAAAATAGGGCTCTGCCGGGGTAATCCCCGCCAGGCTTGCGCGCTTCGGGGCGAACGCGGTGGGCTGTGACCGCAAGGCCACGCTTCCGCCTTCCCGCTTCAACCCCCATTGGCAAGCGAGCGGGCCCGATAGCGATCGACCGCGCCGGTCACGAGATCGGCGATCTTGCTGCGCCACGCATCGTCCATCAGAAGCTTCTCGTCCTCCGGATTGGACAGGAAACCGAGTTCCAGCAGCACCGAAGGAATGTCGGGCGCCCGCAGCACCTGGAAGCCGGCCTGCCGGTGCGGATTGTTGATCAGTCCCACCTGCCCCTCGAACGACTTCACCACATTGTCGGCGAGCGCGATGGAAAACGCCTGGGTCTCGCGGCGTGCGAGATCCAGCAGGATATCGGCGACCTCGGGTGGGCCGCTCTGCATGGTGAAGCCGGCCGTTTCGTCGGACAGGTTTTCGCGCGCGGCGAGATTTTCGGCCATGCGGTCCGATGCCTTGTCGGACAGCGTATAGACCGTCGCGCCGCGGATGTCCTTCTGCGACAGCGTGTCGGCGTGCAGGGAGATAAAGAGGTCCGCATGCTTCTGGCGGGCGATCGCGACGCGCTCGGAAAGCGACAGGAAGGTGTCGTCGTCGCGGGTAAGGAAGGCCCGGACCCCGGGCAATGCATTGAGCTTGCCCATCAGCAGCTTGGCAAAACCGAGCGTGATGACCTTCTCAGCGGTCTTGCTCACCGAAGCCGTCGCCCCGGCATCGATCCCCCCGTGACCGGCGTCGACCGCGACCACGAAGACATTGTCCTTGGAGCCGTCCTCGAGCGGAACCGTCTGCGCGACGGCCGGCGTTTCCGCGGCCCAGCTCTGGCTTTTCACGAGACCCGCAAACTCCTCGCTGGTCGTCATCTCGGCATCGAGCACGAGCCGGTAGCCGCCGTTTTCATTGGCTTGCGTCTCGGCCAGCACCAGCTTGACGGGCTTGATCGCGGTCAGCACCATCCGGGCGCTGTCTTCGCCCATCGTGCCGTAGCGGATGTCCTTGAACAGGCCCCGCGGCGCCAGCTGGTCGGCGGGAAAGCCGAATGCGGTCGCGGGCAGATCGACGACGACCCGGTCCGGCCCGGCTATATAGTGGATAGAGAATTCCGGCTTTTCCTCGAAGTCGAGGACAATGCGGGTGCGGGCGCTGTCACCGGCGATCCGGGCGGCAAAGGCAAGCAGCGGCTGCGGTGCAGCGTGCGCCGGTCCGCTTGAGAGAAGTCCGCTCACCAGGAGAAAACACAGCCCGATTCGCGCCGTTGGCCCTCTTAGCCACTCAAGTCCCATTCGATGTCAGCCCCGCTGTCGATCCGCCATCCACCGGCGCGCATTGAAGGTCCCGCCCCGGCGCCGATGCAAACGCCTATACTGCAACGCTTTCCCTAAAAATAGTCGCGAATCAGACCTTTGCGCGTCTTGCCGTTAGGAGTGTCAATTCGATCGACAATAAGGCGCTTTCGGCTTTTCCCTTGCTATTGTGACAGATAAACCATACAACGCGAACGAGGGTTAAAGTGTTGACGGGATAGTCTGCCGGTGGGCTGGCCAACCTCTTCAGGACCTGGCGCCGAGGGCCAAGCAGTCATCCGCCGTCGCTACACTTTTTCCTGATACGCGATCCGTCCGGCGGTGGCCGGAGCAAGTACCGGGTGGCATGCTACCCAGCTCATTGGAGCAAATTCATCGGACCTTCGGGTCTTTGGTTACGTCATTCTCGTTTGGTTTTTGATGTCGCGGCACAATGTTCAGAACCGGCAGAGATCAGGGAGACCTAGGTCTCCACTATCTTTGCGGCTGCCGCCACAACCGCTCCCGACGGGATCATCTTTATCCGGCGCAACGACTGTTTGGCATGACGAGCCTGTCTCAGGGGCACCCCCTGTGACAGGCTTTTCTGCACCCGCGCGGCGCCGAGGAGCAGAATTTCAATGGCAGACAAAATGCTTATCGACGCGTCTCACGAAGAGGAGACGCGCGTAGTCGTTGTTCGCGGCAGTCGTATCGAAGAATTCGATTTCGAATCGCAGCACAAGAAACAGATACGCGGCAATATCTATCTGGCGAAAGTGACCCGGGTCGAACCGTCGCTTCAGGCCGCCTTTGTCGACTATGGCGGCAATCGCCATGGCTTCCTGGCGTTTGCCGAAATCCATCCGGATTACTACCAGATCCCGCTCGCAGACCGTCAGGCTCTGATGCAGCAGGAAGCCGAAGACCAGCGCAAGATCGCCGAGGCCGAAGGCGCGGATCCCTACGTCGATCCGGCCCGCGAAGAGCAGCCCGATATCGGCATCGAGGCGCCGAGCGTCGCTGAACAGCCGGCCAGCGAGGCAGGCTCCGAGGCCGCCGAGGTCAGCCCCGAAGAAACGCCGGTCGCCGCGGAAGAACCAGCCCCGAAGGCCAAGCCGCGCCGCAGTCGCGCCCGCAAGAAGGTGGCTGAACCCGCCGCCGAGGAAGCCGTCGCGGCCGCACCGGATGCCGATCCCGAAACAGCGTCGGACCCGTCGGAAGACGACGGCTCGACGCCCGACGGCATGGCCGCCATGGTCGACAGCGATTCCATCTCCGAAGACGTGGACAGCGGTCGCCGTGGCGACGACGATGATGACGACGACGACGATCACGGCGAAAAGGAAGTGATCGAATCCGTCGGCGCCGAAGATGCCATGGAAGAGGTTCCGGATCGCGTCGTGCGCCGTCCGCGCAAGCAGTACCGGATCCAGGAAGTCATCAAGCGCCGGCAGATCCTGCTGGTTCAGGTTGCCAAGGAAGAGCGCGGCAACAAGGGCGCAGCGCTGACCACCTACCTTTCGCTCGCCGGCCGCTATTCGGTGCTGATGCCGAACACGGCGCGTGGCGGCGGCATTTCCCGCAAGATCACCCAGCCGACCGACCGCAAGCGCCTCAAGGAAGTCGCCCGCGAGCTCGAAGTGCCGCAGGGCATGGGCGTCATCCTGCGCACCGCCGGTGCAAACCGCACCCGGGTCGAGATCAAGCGCGACTTCGAATACCTGATGCGCCTGTGGGAAAACGTCCGCACCCTGACGCTGAGCTCGACCGCGCCTTGCCTCGTCTACGAGGAAGGCTCGCTGATCAAGCGTTCGATCCGCGACCTCTACAACAAGGACATCTCCGAAGTCATCGTTTCGGGCGAGGAAGGCTATCGTGAAGCCAAGGACTTCATGAAGATGCTGATGCCGAGCCACGCCAAGGTGGTTCAGCCCTATCGCGACATCCACCCGATCTTCTCGCGCTCGGGTATCGAGGCGCAGCTCGACCGCATGCTGCAGCCGCAGGTGACGCTGAAGTCCGGCGGCTACCTGATCATGAACCAGACGGAAGCGCTGGTGGCGATCGACGTCAACTCGGGCCGCTCCACCCGCGAGCACTCGATCGAGGAAACCGCTCTCCAGACCAACCTGGAAGCGGCGGAAGAAGTCGCTCGCCAGTTGCGCCTGCGCGACCTTGCCGGCCTGATCGTCATCGACTTCATCGACATGGAAGAAAAGCGCAACAACCGCGCCGTCGAGAAGAAGCTGAAGGACTGCCTGAAGAACGACCGGGCCCGCATTCAGGTCGGCCGCATCTCGCATTTCGGCCTGCTCGAAATGTCGCGTCAGCGCATTCGCGCTTCGGTGCTGGAATCGACCACCCAGGTCTGCTCCCACTGCGGCGGCACCGGCTTGGTTCGCTCGCAGTCGTCGGTCGCCCTGCATGTCCTGCGCGGTATCGAGGAGCATCTTCTCAAGAACACCACGCACGACATCACCGTGCGCTGCACGCCGGAAACGGCGCTTTACCTGCTCAACCACAAGCGTTCGACCATTGTCGACTATGAGAACCGCTTCGGCGTCTCCATCATCGTCGACAGCGACCCGAGCGTCGGCGCCAGCCATTTTGCGATCGATCGCGGCGAGCCGGTTGAAAACCCGGTCCGTATCGAAAGCCTGATGCAGTTTGCCGCCCTCCCCGTTGAGGAAGAAGACGACGACATCGTCATCGAGGCCGACGAAGAGGAAGAGGACGACGACGCAGTTGCCGCGGCACCTGCCGCCGCAAGCGAGCGCCCGGCCCAGGGCGACGACCAGAATGGACGCAAGCGCAAGCGCCGTCGGCGCCGGCGCAACCGTAACGGCGAACGCAACGGCGATGCCCAGGCTTCGCAGTCCGACTCCGACGACGCCGCCGAAGGCGACGACGACCAGGAGGAAGGTGACGAGGACGCAGCGGACGTCGCAGCGACGCCGGCAGCCGCGACCGAAAGCGAGACCGACGAGAACGGTCGCCGCAAGCGTCGCCGCCGCGGCAAGCGTGGCGGTCGCCGCGGTCGCGAGGATGAAGAGGGTGTCGAAGCCTCTGGCGAGAGCGCGGAAGCTGACGCAGATGCCACCGGCGAAATTGCCGATGACGCAGAAGGCCCGGCAGATGTTGCGGTTGAAGCCGAGGTCGCTCCGGCAGAGGTAGAAGCCGCTCCGGCCGAGGAGGTCCGCAAGGGCCGTCGTCCGCGCCGCAGCAAGGCAGCAGCAGCCGCTGCAGCCGAAGAAGCCTCCGTCGACGCTGCAGCCGTCGAGGCGCCCGAAGTCGCGTCCGAGACACCCGCCGCAGCCGAGCCTGTTGCACCGGCACCCGAGGCGGAAGCCCCGCAAGCCGAGGCACCGGAACCGGACGTAGCTGCGGACACCGAGGAAACCAGGATCCGCGCCAACCGCGCCTCCAACATGTCCTCGTCGGCCGAAGCTGTCATTCGCAGCTCCGATCCGGCAGCTCCGGCAAGCGAGGCCGAAGGCGACGCGAGCAAGCCCAAGAAGGCTGGCTGGTGGCAGCGCCGCGGTTTCTTCTGAGAGCGGTGAAACGCTAAAAATACGAAACGGCCGCGCATTCCGCGGCCGTTTCCTTTTGGGCGCGGAAGGGTCGCGGGTTCTGCTGTCGCAGTTTTGAACGGCAGGGGGCGGCGAACGCCGATTTTCGGGTTTCGCCGGCCGTGCGACTGGCTTAAGCTGGCGCCGATCGATTTCACGGGCCGTGGCCCCGCACACAGCAAGACGAGGAAGAGCATGACGCGCCTGTTCAAGACCCTGGCCGCCGGCACCCTGATGGCCGCGCTCGTTTCAGCGGCTGTCCCGGCCTTTGCCCTGGACGACCAGCAGAAAAAGGAAATGGGCGATTTCATCCGGGAATATCTGGTGCAGAACCCGGAGATCCTGATCGAGGCCCAGAACGCACTCGAGGCCAAGCAGCAGGCAATGCGGGTAGACCAGTCGACCAAGGCCGTGGCCGAGAACAAGAAGGAGATCTTCGCCTCGCCGGCCGATATCACCCTTGGCAACCCCAAGGGCGACGTCACCATCGTCGAGTTCTTCGACTACAATTGCGGCTACTGCAAGCACGCGCTGAGCGACATGGATGACATCCTGGCCAAGGACAAAAACGTCAGGTTCGTCCTCAAGGAATTCCCTATTCTCGGCCCCGATTCCATCGCCGCCCACCGCGTCGCGAACGCCGTCCGGCTGGTCGCACCCGAAAAATACCCGCAGTTCCACCGCGCTTTGCTCGGCGGCCAGGCGCATGCGTCGGAGCAGACGGCCATTGCCGTTGCCACCTCGCTTGGGCTCGACGAAGGCGCGATCCGCAAGTCGATGGCGCAGAACCCCAATGATGATCAGGTCCGGCAGGCCTACCAGCTCGCCAATGCGATCGGCATTACCGGCACCCCCACCTACGTGCTTGGCGACGAAGCTCTGTTCGGCGCGGTTGGCCAGGATGCGATTGCCGAAAAGGTCGCCAATATCCGCGCCTGCGGCAAGGCGACGTGCTGACTGGGCAATGCTTTGCTTGGCAACCAAGCGTGGACGCCGGCTGTTTGCGGCCGTCGGGGGCTTTCCCTTGCCTTTGCGGCGGTCTATAGGTGGCCGCTGAATAACGCCATGGAACAATAGACGAGCGATGAGCAAGACGATCTTCGTCCTCAACGGCCCCAACCTCAACATGCTGGGAAAGCGCGAGCCTGGAATCTACGGCGGCAAGACGCTGCAGGATATCGAGCAGGATTGCCGCGTGGCAGGACGGGACCTCGGCTTCGAGATCGATTTTCGCCAGAGCAACCACGAGGGCGTTCTGGTCGACTGGCTGCATGAGGCGGGCGACAAGGCCGGCGGCGTCGCCTTCAATGCCGGGGCCTACACGCACACCTCGCTTGCCCTGCACGACGCGATCCGCGCCATTGCGGTGCCGGTGGTCGAGCTCCACATCTCCAATGTCCATGCGCGCGAGGAATTCCGCCATCATTCGATGATCGCGGCGGCCTGCAAGGGCGTCATCTGCGGCTTTGGACCCGCGAGCTACGTCCTCGCGCTCAATGCCTTGAAAACCATAACCGCCTGACGAGATAAACAGAACAATAGGGTTTGCCATGTCTGATAAAAAGAACGGGATCGACAAGGGACTGATCCGCGACCTCGCGAACATCCTCAATGAAACCGACTTGACCGAGATCGAAGTCGAGCAGGATGACATGCGCATCCGCGTTTCGCGCGCCGGCACGCCGCAATACGTCCAGGCTCCCGTGAACGGCCCTGCTTTTGCGCCGGCCGCAGCACCTGCTGCAACGGTCGCCGCGGCAGCCCCTGCTCCCGCAGACAACAAGAACGCGGTCACCGCTCCCATGGTCGGCACCGTCTACATGGCCCCGGCACCGGGCGCCCGCAACTTCATCGAGGTCGGCGCGACGGTCAAGGAAGGCCAGACGCTGCTGATCATCGAAGCGATGAAGACCATGAACCAGATCCCCTCGCCGCGGTCGGGGAAGATCACGGAAATCCTGATCAACGATGCGCAGCCCGTCGAATACGGTCAGCCCCTCGTTATTGTCGAGTAAGGCCATCTCATGATTTCCAAGATCCTCATAGCCAACCGCGGTGAAATCGCGCTTCGCGTGCTGCGCGCCTGCAAGGAGCTCGGAATTGCGACGGTCGCGGTTCACTCCACCGCCGACTCGGACGCCATGCATGTGCGCCTGGCCGATGAAAGCGTCTGCATCGGCCCGCCGCCGTCGCGCGACAGCTACCTCAACATCCATCAGATCGTCGCAGCCTGCGAGATCACCGGCGCCGATGCCGTGCATCCTGGCTACGGCTTCCTGTCGGAAAATGCCAAGTTTGCCGATATCCTCGACGCGCACGGCATTACCTTTATCGGACCGACGGCGGATCACATCCGCATCATGGGCGACAAGATCACCGCCAAGGAAACCGCGAAATCGCTGGGCATCCCGGTGGTTCCCGGTTCGGCCGGCGAAGTGAAGCCGGAGACGGCCCTGGAGATCGCCCGCGAAATCGGCTTCCCCGTCCTCATCAAGGCGACGGCTGGCGGTGGCGGACGCGGCATGAAGGTTGCAAGGACCGAGGACGAACTGTCCGAAGCCGTCTCCACGGCCCGGTCCGAGGCCCTGGCGGCTTTCGGCAACGACGCCGTCTATATGGAAAAGTATCTCGGCAAGCCGCGCCACATCGAGATCCAGGTGGTCGGCGATGGCGAAGGCAATGCCATCCATCTGGGCGAGCGCGATTGCTCGTTGCAGCGGCGCCACCAGAAGGTCTGGGAAGAAGCCAATTCCCCCGCGCTCAACGTCGAACAGCGCATGAAGATTGGCCAGGTCTGCGCCGACGCCATGAAGAAGCTGAAGTACCGCGGCGCCGGTACGGTCGAGTTCCTCTACGAGAACGGCGAGTTCTATTTCATCGAAATGAACACCCGCCTGCAGGTGGAGCATCCGATCACCGAAGCGATCACCGGCATCGACCTCGTGCATGAGCAGATCCGCGTCGCCTCAGGCGCCGGCCTGTCGGTCACGCAGGAAGAGATCTCCTTCAACGGTCACGCGATCGAATGCCGCATCAACGCGGAAGATCCGCGCACCTTCGTCCCCTCACCCGGCACGATCACCCATTTCCATGCGCCGGGTGGCCTTGGCGTCCGCGTCGATTCGGGTGCCTATGCCGGCTACAAGATCCCGCCCTATTACGACAGCCTGATCGGCAAGCTGATCGTGCATGGCCGCACCCGCGTCGAATGCATGATGCGCCTGCGTCGCGTGCTGGACGAATTCGTCGTGGAAGGCATCAAGACCACGTTGCCGCTGTTCCGCGACCTGGTCGACAATCCCGATATCGCCAATGGAGACTATGACATCCACTGGCTGGAACACTACCTCGCCGAAAAAACGGCGCAGTAGAACAAATGGCTGGGCGACGCGGCAGATACTATCCGGCGATTACCCCGGAAATCCTGCTGCGCGCCTATTCCATCGGGCTTTTCCCGATGGCCGAATCAGCCGACGACCCGGAGATCTTCTGGGTCGAACCGGAAATGCGCGGCGTCCTACCGCTAGACGGATTTCACGTCTCGAAAAGCCTTGCCAAGGCTATCCGCAACGCGCCGTTCGACATCCGCGTCAACACCGCCTTCAACAGCGTCATCGATCTCTGCGCCCAGCCGGCTGAGGACCGCCCGAGCACCTGGATCAATTCCACCATCCGCAAGCTCTATGCCGAACTCCACACCATGGGCCATGCGCACAGCGTCGAAGCCTGGGAAGGCGATGAACTGGTTGGGGGATTGTACGGCGTCTCGCTGGGCTCGGCCTTCTTCGGCGAGAGCATGTTTTCCCGCCGCACCAACGCCTCCAAGATGTGCCTTGTCTACCTGGTGGAGCGGCTGAGGACCAAGGGCTTCACGCTGCTCGACACGCAGTTCACCACGGCGCACCTGAAGACCTTCGGCGCGATCGACGTGCCCAAGGACGACTACCTCGGCATGCTGAAGCAGGCGGTCGATAAACCGCATCTGGTGTTTTAGAAAACTCGCAATCAGTTGGTCGGCTTGGCCGGTGCCGGCACGTCCGAGCTCTGCTTGCAGCCAGTCAGCCAGACGTCGTAGATCGGGTGTTCGACGGCATTGAGGCCCGGGCTGTCGGCGAACATCCAGCCGGAAAACACCCGGCGGATCTTACGGTCGAGCGTGATTTCGTCGACCTCCACGAAGGCATCGATCTTCTGCGCTTCGGCATCGTCTCGCGAATAGCAAACCTTCGGCGTCACCTGCAGCGCACCGTACTGGACGGTCTCGTTGACGTAGACATCGAACGTGGTGATGCGGCCGGTAATCTTGTCGATCCCTGCAAAGACCGCCACCGGGTTTGAAATGCGTGCGGCCGACGCCTGCCCTGCCGGCAGAACCGAAAGCGCCGCCAAAGCGGCGGCGGCGGCCAGTTTGCGGAACGAAAGCATCTTCACTGTCATCATCAGTCCCGTCTCGGTCGCGAATGCGTCGAGCACCAAAGCGTGTCGCGATCCTTCAGATGCGCTCTTCACGCCTTGCATTTCTCTTTGATCGCATGTCGTTGGCGCAAAATCGCTGCACACTTTTGCGCGACATGCTTTAGAGGCCGAATGCGGCCAAAACAGGTGTCGGCGGCTGCGATCAGTTGCCGGGTGTCCAGGCGTCGTAGTCGCCCGTGACGCGCGGGCGTTCGCCCGTACCGGCAAGCGAACCCTTGGGATGATAGGCGGCAGCCGTGCCGGTCATGTTCGGCTTGTGCGCCTTCTCCCACTCCCGCAGCTTGTAGTCTTCCTGCGACGGCGGCACGTCGGTGCGGTAGTGAATCCAGCCGTGCCAGCCGGACGTGATCTTGGAAGCTTCCGCATAGTCGCTGTAGATGACCCAACGGCGCGGCTTGCCCCACGAGGTCATCGGCCCCTCATAGTAAACATTGCCGGCTTCGTCTTCGCCGACCCGCTTGCCATGTCGCCAGGTATAGAACCTCGTCCCAAGCGTCTGTCCATTCCACCAGGTGAAGATCTGCAGCAGGAGCGTTTTCATGACATGTCCGTCGGCTTGGCAAGGGGTTTTGCCATTGAACTAGGTGATGCGGTTATGCCGCCTGCGGTTCGCGATGTCCAGTGTTTCCAACCGGGGACGGACTTCATTTGAGCTTCATTTTGAAGCCCAGATGGCTCTTCGAAAAACCCAGCCGCTCGTAGAACCGGTGGGCATCCACACGCGCCGCGTTGGACGTCAGCTGGACGAGCCGGCAGTCGCGCCGCCGTGCCTCCTCGATCGCGTAATCGATCATCCGTGCGCCGATACCCTGCCCGCGCATGTCGGACCGCGTCTGCACCGCCTCGATGATCATCGAAAGAGAGCCGCGGCCGGTCAATGTCCGATTGAACAGGATCTGGAAGGTACCGACGACCTCCCCTTGTGACTCGGCCACGAAAAGCTGCTCGTTGCCCGAGGTGTCGATCATGTGGAAGGCCCGCAGATAATCCTCGAAGGCGGAAGCCTCGGTGGTGTCGCCATGGCCTCCCACGCCGTCCTCGGCAAACAGGGCGATCAGCGCGGGAAGATCGGCTTCGTGGGCGCGACGGATGACGATCTCGACGATGGCAACCTCCTGAAGCGTCTCGCGATCTTTCCGATTCGCTCCTCACGCTTGCTCTTCTGTCTTTATCGCATGTCGTTGTCGCAAAACCGCAGCACGCTTTTGCGCCAGATAACTTATTGCAGCTCCAGCCGCTTTTCCATGATCACCGCCGGCAGGCCGGAATTGGGTGCGCCCCACTCCTCCATGCGATCCACCTCGACGAAGCCGAGGCGCTGGTAGAAGGACATGGCGCGCACATTGGGGAGCGCAACCTCCACCCGCATGATTTCAGCGTCGGGAAAGCACGTCTCCAGCTCGGCGAAGATGTCGCGGCCGACGCCTTCGTTCTGGCAGGTCGGCTTCACGTAGAGCTGGTGCAGCATGGCGGTCTTTGCCATCTTCGGATACATCGCCGCATAGCCGATGCCGCCGATGTCGCGGCCGCTGTCGGCCACCAGGAACTCGCCCTCGCGTTTCAGGATGCGCGAGCGGATGGCTGCCGGCGCATGCCAGGAGCCGACCATGCGGGAAACCTTGTCGGCGCCGTAAAACGGATCGTAGGTGTCGTGGAAGGTGTCCGACAGCACCGCCCGGATCTTCTCGACATCGGCCTCACCGGCGGTGCGAACGAAATAGACCAAGTCATTCTCCTCGAGGGCCTGCCACCGCAGACCCCTCTTGTCGTCCTACTCGTCGACGATCCCGAGCTTCGCCTTGACGAGCGCCTGCACCGCCTGCGGGTTTGCCTTGCCGCCGGTCGACTTCATCACCTGGCCGACGAACCAGCCGGCCAGCGTCGGCTTTGCGAGCACCTTGGCGACCTGGTCGGGGTTGGCGGCGATGATCTCGTCGACAGCCTTTTCGATCGCGCCGGTGTCGGTGACCTGCTTCATGCCGCGGGTCTCGACGATCTCGGCCGGGTCGCCGCCTTCGGAGAGGATGATCTCGAAGACGTCCTTGGCGATCTTGCCGGAAATAGCCTCGGACTTGATAAGGTCGATGATGCCGCCGAGCTGAGCGGCTGAAACAGGTGTCTGCTCAATGGTTTTGCCGGTTCTGTTCAACGCGCCCAGAAGGTCGTTGATCACCCAGTTCGCAGCCATCTTGCCGTCGCGGCCTTCGGCCACCGCCTCGAAATAATCGGCGATCGCCTTTTCAGACACGAGCACCGAGGCGTCGTAGACGGACAGGCCGAGTTCGGCGACGAAGCGGGCCTTCTTGTCGTCCGGGAGTTCCGGAAGGTCCTTGGCAAGCTCCGCCACGAAGGCATCGTCGAACTCGAGCGGCAGAAGGTCCGGATCGGGGAAGTAGCGGTAATCGTGCGCGTCTTCCTTGGAGCGCATCGAGCGGGTCTCGCCCTTGCCCGGATCGAACAGGCGGGTTTCCTGGTCGATCGAGCCGCCGTCTTCGAGGATGGCGATCTGGCGGCGTGCTTCGTATTCGATCGCCTGGCCGATGAAGCGGATCGAATTGACGTTCTTGATCTCGCAGCGCGTGCCGAAACCTTCGCCCGGACGGCGCACCGAAACGTTGACGTCGGCGCGCATCGAGCCCTCGTCCATGTTGCCGTCGCAGGTGCCGAGATAGCGCACGATCGAGCGCAGCTTCGTCATGTAGGCCTTGGCTTCGTCCGAAGAGCGCATGTCGGGCTTGGAGACGATCTCCATCAGCGCCACGCCGGAACGGTTGAGGTCGACATACGACATGGTCGGATGCTGGTCGTGCATCGACTTGCCTGCGTCCTGCTCGAGGTGCAGGCGCTCGATCCCGATTTCGATATCCTCGAACTGGCCCTGGCGGTCGGGGCCGAGCGAAATCACGATCTGGCCTTCGCCGACGATCGGATCCTTGAACTGCGAGATCTGGTAGCCCTGCGGCAGGTCCGGATAGAAATAGTTCTTGCGATCGAACAGGGACCGCTTGTTGATCTGCGCCTTGAGGCCGAGGCCGGTGCGCACCGCCTGCTTGATGCACTCTTCGTTGATCACCGGCAGCATGCCGGGCATCGCCGCATCGACCAGCGAGACGTTGGAATTGGCCGGCTTGCCGAACTCGGTGGAGGCGCCGGAAAACAGCTTCGACTGCGACAGGACCTGCGCATGCACTTCCATGCCGATGATCACTTCCCAATCGCCGGTGGCCCCGGGAATGAAGCGTTTCGGATCAGGCGTACGGACGTCGACTAGGGTCATCGGATGCTCTTGAACTGGTCTGTGCGGTTGGTTTCGAGGTAGAGCAAATGGCGCTGCGGCGCAAGCTTATCCGATGCGCGGCCGTGCGCCTCAGATGCCCGGGCCATAGGTTTCCGGCGCGAGCGGCACGAGCCGCTTGGAGAGGCCGACCGACTGGACGTCGCGATCGATCTTCGGCGAATAGGCGATCGACAGCCAGTTGATCGCATAGCCGTGCTTTTCGAAGAAGCCGATTGCTTCGAGATTGTGCGCATGCGTTTCGACCCGCGCCTCTTCAAGCCCCTGATGCACGATGTCCGCTTCGACCTCGGCGAGAAGCTCGCCCCCGAGGCCCTGCCGCTGGTAGATCGGATCGACCCAGAAATCGGAAATGAGCTCGTCGAGCTTTTCCCGCGCCGCCCAGCCGGCCAGCGTTCCATGCTGCTCCACGGCGCTGATCGTCAGCCAGTCCTTGCGGGTGAAGTGGCGGAACGCCTCAAAGGCGCTGTCGCTCATGTCCGTCACCTCGCCGATCGAGATCATGGCCTTTTCCCAGGCGCGAAAACCGATCTCCGCGAGCAGATCCGCCTCGTCTTCACGCGCATTCCGGATGATGGCCATGAGATCCCCTGCAATTGTGACAGTAGAGCATTGAGTCTCGCTTTTGGCCAGAGGCAGCGCATCAGGCCTGGGGCGAGATCTGCGCCTTCATCGCCTGCCACTCGTCTTCAAGCGGTCCCCTGGCGACCGGCTTGCCGGCCCGGCGATACCAGTAGCCGGCATTGGCGTCGTCGCCCTCGACGCGGTGGCAAAGGGCGTGGCCCCAGTCGAACACAGGCTCGCCTTCATGCGCCTGGCAGATCGTGTGAACGGTCTCCCATTCCGGCCCAACGGTAAAACCCGCGGCGGCCAGATCACCAAGGCGATCAACCAGTGCGGCAAGCTCGTCTTTCATAAAATCACCTTCGCTGAAACGGCACCCTAATCGACCTCAGGAAATTGCTGCCGATGGTGGAGGATGGCAATAACCTCGACCTCCGTGTCGCTTAGCAACCGGTAGACGACGTAATAGGGCAGCCGGGCAACAGATAGCTCTCTCGTCCCTCGCACGCGCCCCGTTCGACCGAGATTCGGGAATGCTTCTAGCATCGCGATGGACTGAAGAATCCTGGTGACAACGACGCCAGCAGGCTTCAAACCATCGGATGAAATATAGGTGAATACCTTCTGCAGATCCGCTTCGGCGCGGCGCGTCAGGCTAATGATCAAGGCCGAACTTCTTCCAGACCTGGTCAAGCGGAACCCGCAATTCCGGGTGCTCGATTGCGTCACGCAAGGCCGCCTCGATCTTGGCCTTGGCCCAGACGTCGTAAGCCGCGCTAGACGGCTCGTCTAGCGTCGGCGTCTGCTCTTGCGGGCGATTTATCTTGGCGTCTGGCTCGGACATGTCCCAGAGACTACAACAATTCTCCGCGGCGAGCCAAGGAAAAGAGACTTCGCCCTACCACCACTTCGACGGAGTGAACTTGCCCGCCGACTGCTCGATGATGTGCGCTGTTCGGAACAGCGTCTCTTCCTCGAACGGCTTGCCGATCAGCTGCAGCCCGAGCGGCAGGCCCTTGTGGTCGAGCCCGGCGGGAACCGCGATGCCCGGCAGGCCGGCCATGTTGACCGTCACCGTGAAGATGTCATTGAGATACATCTTGACCGGGTCGGCCGCGAGGCTTTCGTCGGCTACGCCGAATGCGGAAGACGGCGTCGCCGGCGTCAGGATCGCATCGACGCCGTCATGGAACACGGTCTCGAAGTCGCGCTTGATCAGCGTGCGGACCTTTTGGGCCTGCAGGTAATAGGCGTCGTAATAACCGGCCGACAGGACATAGGTGCCGATCATGATGCGGCGCTTGACCTCGGTGCCGAAGCCGGCCGCACGGGTCTTTTCGTACATGTCGACGATATCCTTGCCGTCGACGCGAAGGCCATAGCGGACGCCGTCATAACGGGCAAGGTTGGACGAGGCTTCGGCCGGCGCAACGATGTAATAGGCCGGCAGCGCGTACTTGGTGTGCGGCAGCGAGATGTCGACGATCTCGGCGCCGGCATCCTTCAGCCACTGGATGCCTTGGCTCCAGAGCTTTTCGATTTCCTCCGGCATGCCCTCGACGCGATATTCCTTTGGAATGCCGATCTTCATGCCGCGGACGGATTGGCCGAGCGAGGCTTCGTAATCCGGCACGGGAAGGTCCACCGACGTGGTGTCCTTGGCATCGACCGACGCCATCGACTTCAGCATGATCGCCGCATCGCGCACGTCGCGGGCGATCGGGCCGGCCTGGTCGAGCGAGGACGCGAAGGCGACCGTGCCCCAGCGCGAGCATCGGCCATAGGTCGGCTTAATCCCGACCGTTCCGGTGAAGGCGGCAGGCTGGCGGATCGAGCCGCCGGTATCGGTGGCGGTCGCGCCGGCGCAGAGATGCGCGGCAACGGCTGCAGCAGAACCGCCGGAGGACCCGCCTGGCACAAGCTGCTGGTTGGAGCC
Source organism: Hyphomicrobiales bacterium (assembly GCA_900469345.1). Taxonomy (GTDB): domain Bacteria; phylum Pseudomonadota; class Alphaproteobacteria; order Rhizobiales; family Rhizobiaceae; genus Neorhizobium. Next base: position 641,961 of record UBWZ01000002.1, read on the forward strand.
CTCGGCCCTCCAGGGGTTGATCACCGGACCGTAATGCGAGGTCTCGTTCGACGAGCCCATGGCGAACTCGTCCATGTTGAGCTTGCCGAGCATGACGGCGCCGTCGTCCCAGAGGTTCTGGGTGACGGTCGATTCGTATTTCGGCTTGAAGCCGTCGAGAATATGGGAGGCCGCCTGGGTGTGGACGTCCTGCGTCGCGAACAGGTCCTTGATGCCCAGCGGAATGCCTTCGAGCGCGCCGACGGTGCCTGCCGCACGACGTTCGTCGGACGCCTTCGCCATCGCAATCGCCTTTTCCGGCGTCACGGCGATATAGGCGTTGAACACGCCGTTGGCCGCATTGATCGCATCGAGATAGGCCTGCGTCAGATCGACGGCCGTGAATTCCTTGGCCTTCAGCTTTTCGCGGGCTTCGGCAATGGTGAGGCTGGTGAGTTCGGTCATGGGCTCTTCAGACTGTGAGATGGAGAAAAGGCGGAGCAGGCGCTGCAGCGCTTACTCGACGACTTTGGGCACCAGGAAAAAATTTCGGTCTGTCAGGGGGGCATTGGCGACGATATCGTCGGCCTTGTCGCCGTCCGTGACGGCGTCGGGCCGGCGGCGCATGGTGATCGGCGTTACCGACGTCATCGGTTCGACGCCGGAAACGTCCACTTCGGACAATTGCTCGACGAACCCAAGGATGCCGTTGAGCTCGCCGACTATGCGATTGGCATCGTCTTCGGTGACCGCAATGCGGGCGAGGCGCGCGACGCGCTTGACGGTGGCAAGATCGACGGACATGGCAGGACTCCGGGGCAAGAAATTCCCCTTCGCTATAATCGCCGCATCCGCCCTTCGCAACAGGGGGCACGCCCATTTGCCGGGCATGCCCCCGTTTCGCAGTCGATCAGTAGGTCAGGGTCGCGCCCGGCTGCGGTGTTTCGACGCTTGTCCGGCCGCCTTCCATGCCCTTGACGAACTTGTCGGCCGTCTGATCGATGATCGGGAAGGTGCCGAAATGGCAGGGGATGGCATGCTTGAAGTCGAAGAAGCGCTGGCAGGCGACCGCCGCCACCGCACCACCCATGGTGAAGCGGTCGCCGACCGGCACGATGCCGATGTCCGGCTGGTGCAATTCGTTGATCAGGCCCATGTCGGTGAAGATGTCCGTGTCGCCCATGTGCAGCACCGACATCTCGTCTTCGAAATGCATCATCAGGCCGTTGGCGCTACCCAGAGAATGGGCGACGCCCATCTCGTCCACCTGGCCCGACGAATGCAGCGCCTGGGTGAAGGTGGCGGTAAAACCGTCGAAGGAAATGGTGCCGCCGGTATTGCCCATCTCGATCTTCTCGACGCCCTTGGTGCCGAGCCATGAGGCGAGGTCCGCATTGGCGAGCACCACGGCGCCCTTTTCCTTGGCAATCGCCACCGTGTCGCCGACATGGTCGCCATGGCCGTGGGTCAGAAGAATATGGGTGACGCCGTCGGTCATGTCCTTCATGTCGAGGCCGGCAAAGCTGGCATTATGGGTGAGGAAGGGGTCGATCAGGATTTTTGCTTTCGCCGTTTCGATGCGGAAAGCGGCGTGGCCGAGCCAGGTAATCTTCATGGAACTCTCTCTCGATTGGTGATGCAAAACCTTGTGGGGATGCTAAAGACGACGTCGCGCCCGGCGAAAGCCGTTGCCGGCGCAAGCACCCACTAAGCAAGGCAGATGTATCCCGAATGACCGTCCTGACAATAGAGGAGCTCGCCGGCAGCCTTGAAATCGGGCAGGCGATTGCAGGCTTGGACCTGGGGACGAAGACGATCGGCATCGCCATGTCGGATCTCGGACGCCGCTTCGCCTCCCCCCGTCCCGTCATCAAGCGGGTCAAGTTTGGCAAGGATGCCGACGCGCTGCTGGCCTTTGCGCTGCGGGAGAAAGTCGCCGCCTTCGTCATCGGCCTGCCGGTCAACATGGATGGATCGTCGGGCCCTCGTGTCCAGGCGACCCGTGCCTTTGTGCGCGCCATGAGCGAGAAGACGGAGATCCCGTTCGCTTTCTGGGACGAGCGGCTGTCGACGGTGGCGGCCACTCGGGCCCTGCTGGAAATGGACGTGTCACGGGCCAAGCGCGCCGAGCGGATCGATTCGGCGGCGGCGAGCTTCATTCTCCAGGGTGCACTCGACCGCCTGTCAGCGATCAGCCGGTCTCAGGCGGCCGGCTCGGAGAGCTGACGGCGGCGCCACCAGGCGCTGATATCCTTGCGCTTGCGGAAGGCCACGATCCCCATCACCACCGTGCTGTCGAAAGCGATGGCACGCGCGACCAGCGGCGGCAGCGTTTCAGGTGGAACACCGAGAATATTGCCGTAGATCTGGAACACGAGGTCGTGCGTCTGTCGCGTCAGCATGAAGAAGCCGAAGCTCATGTCGTAATAGGAAAGTCCGTACCAGCTGATCAGGAGCGAAACGGGCCCGGCCCACAAAATCAGGAACCACTTCATGCGGTTTCCCCCTCTGCCTGGAATGGTCGGAAGTCCGCCTCCACCAGCAGCTTTGACATCGCCATCAGGCTAAGGACGAGGGCCGGAACGGCAATGTCCAGAGCCAGAACGGCAAAGATCGTCGTCATGACGACCAGCAATGCATAGCTTTTGATTACGGTTCCCATGATGGGGCGATGCGTCCGGTCTTGGTTAACAAATCGTTAAGCCGGAGATTAGACCTCAAGGGATTTGCCGCAACCGAAAGCCCCGGACATGGTTAATTTCGGGCCCGCTCTGTGGATAAGACCGCAGACGGGATGCCCGTCAGCCATAGATGGCGCGCACCATCCGGCGCACGGCGGAGGCGACCTTGTCCCAGTCTTTGGCACTTTTCAGCGACACGCCAGCGAACTGGCCGCCGACCGAAGCCGAGATCACCAGATGCTGGATCGAGGCAAACAGCAGCGCATTGGTGGTCGCCGCATCGACGCCTTTCGGTGGGACGAGCGAGCCGCGCATCCGGTCAAGCCATTTCGCCAGCGCCTTGGCGCGCGCTTCCGCAAGCCGGCGAACCTGCGGCGTGTCCTTGGACACCTCCCAGGCGATGATCTTGCAGACGAGCGGGTCGTCGCGCAGGGCCTCCATGAACAGAATCGACAGCCGCTCCATCAGGTCGCCGTAGGTGAGGAGAAAGGCGCCGCCCGAATCCTCGGGGATCCGATCCTTGACCCAGTTGCCGAGATCCGCGCCGATCGCGTCGATGAGGCCGTCGAGGCCGCCGAAATAGCGGTAGATGAGCTGCTTGTCGCAGCCGGCCCGGCGTGCCACCGCATTGATGCCGAACCCCTGAAACCCCTGCTCCGCGAGAAGATCGCGCGCCGCCGCAAAAATGGCGCGCTCCGTACCCGCCCGGTTGCGGGGACGTACCGCAACGCTCTCTTTCGCAGTCAGGTCGTCTATCTGCAGCATCCGCCGGCCCGTCGTTAACACTCTCTTAACCCTGCGATAATCCGCCGGCCGGGGTGCCGCAAGCGGATTGCGGATTGATGCACAGGTAAGAGCGAGGCTCGGTCACGGCATGCGCTTAACGCGGTCCCGCCCCCCCTTCGTCGCGCGACGTCGGAGCCGCCGGCCGGACCAGACCGTCGTGCCGGAAGGCAGAAATTTGGGAGAGGTCGAGGCGATCGAAACCCCTGATCGTTCCCTGAACGGACCTGTCCCTTTGCTGCGGATCAATCCCGCCTCAGCTGGCCGGCGGATAGAGCAGGTCGACGATGTAGCGGGCATCGAACCGCACATCGATCATGCCGTAGGTCGAGCGCCAGCCGCCCGCCAGGCGCGTCTCCAGGAAGGCATCGGCGATTTTGCCGGCACCGAGCCGGAAGAGTTCCGCAGCCCCTGCCGCCAGCGCCAGTTGCTCGACCAGAAGCCGCGCCGCGCCCTCGTCGCTTTCGCACAGTGCCATGGCCGCCCGCAGCACTTCCACCGTCTTTTTGCCCGAAGGCCCGAGATCGCGCTCGAACCCGCCCAGCACCAGGTCGAACAGATCGCGTCCGCGCGACAGGACGCGCAGCACGTCGAGCGCCATCACATTGCCGGAGCCTTCCCAGATCGCGTTGACCGGCGCCTCCCGGTAATGCCGGGCGATCGGTCTTTCCTCGATGTAGCCATTGCCGCCGATGCACTCCATTGCCTCGTAGATCAGGCCGGGTGCGATCTTGCAGTTCCAGTATTTGACGACGGGGGTCATGACGCGCGCGAAGGCGGCGTCGGCGGGGCTTGAGCCTGCCCGGTCGAAGGCGTCCGCCAGCCGGAAGGCGAGCGCGGTTGCAGCCGCCACGTCCAGCGCCATGTCGCCGAGCACTCGGGTCATCAGCGGCTGGTCGATCAGCTTCTTGCCAAACACGCTGCGACCGCGGGTGTGGTGCACCGCCTCGGCCAGGGACGCCCGCATCATGCCCGCCGAAGCGAGCGCGCAATCGAGCCGCGTCAGCGTCACCATGTCGAGAATGGTCCGGACGCCGGCGCCCGGTTCCCCCAGCAGATAGCCGAACGCATCGGTGAACTCGACCTCCGCCGAGGCATTCGAGCGGTTGCCCACCTTGTCCTTGAGGCGCTGGAAATGCAGCCCGTTGGCCGAGCCGTCTTCCAGCAGCCGCGGCACCAGGAAGCAGCCGATGCCGTCCCCGGTCTTGGCGAGCATCACGAAGCCGTCGCTCATCGGCGCCGACATGAACCACTTGTGCCCGGAGAGCCGGTAGATCCCCTCACCGACGCGGTCCGCCGTGGTGCGGTTGGCGCGCACATCCGTACCGCCCTGCTTTTCCGTCATCCCCATGCCGAGCGTGACGCCATGCTTCTGCAGAGCCGGCCGGTTGCTGCTGTCGTAGCGGCGCGACATGATCTTCGGCGCCCATTCCTTGTGAACCCGCGGCGACGCCATTAGCGCTGCGACCGACGCGCTCGTCATGGTAAGCGGGCAAAGATGCCCGCATTCCAGCTGCGAGGTCAGGTAGAACCGCGTTGCGCGCGCCTTGTGCGCCCGCCCCTTGGTCTCCGGCACCGTTTCCCAGATGGAGGAGTGCAGCCCTGCCTGCATCGAGCGGCGCATCAGCGCGTGCCACGCGGGATGAAACTCGACCACGTCGAGCCGCTCGCCGCGCGGCCCGTGGGTCTTCAGCTTGGGCGGGTTCTCGTTCGCCATCCGCGCCAGTTCCTGGGCTTCCGGCGATGTCACATAGTTGCCGAGCTGGTCGTATTCCTCGCGCACGCTGCGGTGCAGCTCGCCCGTCAGGTCGACGATGAGGGGATCCGAGCGGTAGGCATTGACGCCGGACCAGGGGCTCGGCTGGTTCAGTTCGGCGAATTTCTCTTCGTCGCGGGCAATATCGTTCATGAAGCACCTCTAGCCGAACTTACCTTACGTGGGAACGGCGCCCCGTGACGAATATGGCTTTCTCAACAAAAGCGGCTTTCGCCGTGGCAAAAGCCGCGCAGAAGATGTCGACAACCGGTCGCAACGCGGCGGTCTGCGCTTGCGGCGCGGGGGGCGAGACCTTATAGACCGCCGAACGCAAGCGGAGGCACCGTCCATGGTCTTCTTCCCTCACCGCCACCTCCTCGGCATCAAGGGTCTCACCGAACAGGATATCACCTATCTTCTGGACAAGGCCGACGAGGCCGTGAAGATATCAAGGCAGCGGGAAAAGAAGACGTCCACGCTGCGGGGCCTGACCCAGATCAACCTCTTCTTCGAGGCATCCACCCGCACCCAGGCCTCCTTCGAGCTCGCCGGCAAGCGGCTGGGCGCCGACGTCATGAATATGTCGGTCGGCAATTCCTCCGTGAAGAAGGGCGAGACCCTGATCGACACGGCGATGACGCTCAATGCCATGCGCCCGGACGTGCTGGTGCTGCGCCATTCATCCGCGGGCGCTGCAGCCCTCCTCGCCCAGAAGGTAGCCTGCTCGGTCATCAACGCCGGCGACGGGCAGCACGAGCATCCCACCCAGGCCCTGCTCGACGCGCTCACCATCCGCCGCGCCAAGGGCAAGCTGTCGCGCATCATCGTCGCGATCTGTGGCGACGTCCTCCATTCCCGCGTCGCCCGCTCCAACATCCTTCTACTCAACGCCATGGGCGCCCGCGTCCGCGTCGTGGCGCCCTCGACGCTGCTGCCCTCCGGCATCCGGGATATGAGCGTCGAAGTCTTCCACTCCATGGAAGAAGGGCTGAAGGACGCCGATGTGGTGATGATGCTGCGCCTGCAGCGCGAGCGCATGGCGGGTGCCTTCGTCCCGTCGGTGCGCGAATACTTCCATTTCTACGGGCTCGATGCGGAAAAGCTCAAGGTCGCGAAGCAAGATGCGCTGGTCATGCATCCTGGACCCATGAACCGCGGCGTCGAAATTGCCTCGGAAGTGGCGGACGGGCCGCAGAGCGTCATCGAGGAACAGGTGGAAATGGGCGTGGCAGTCCGCATGGCGGTCATGGAAACGCTTCTGGTCTCGCAGAACCAGGGAGAACGCGCATGAGCCCGGCGACCATCAACCCCGCTCTGCCGACGGCGACAGTCTTCACGAACCTGCGGATCGTCGACCCTTCCCGGCGGCTCGACGAGACCGGCACGATCATCGTCGGCAGCGACGGCCGCATCCTGGCGTCCGGCAACGACGCCCAGAACCAGGGGATACCGGAAGGCGCGACGGTCCGCGATTGCCGCGGCCTTGTGGCAGCGCCCGGCCTCGTCGACGCCCGCGTCTATGTCGGCGAACCCGGGGCCGAACACACCGAAACGATCGAATCCGCCAGCCGCGCGGCCGCCGCCGGCGGCATCACCTCTTTCATCATGATGCCGGACACGGCGCCCGTTCTCGATGATATCGCACTCGTCGAATTCGTGCAGAAGACCGCCCGCGACAAGGCGGTGGTCAACGTGCATCCGGCCGCAGCCCTGACCCGCGGCCTGGCCGGCCTGGAGATGACCGAGATCGGTCTGCTCCAGCAGTCCGGTGCCGTCGCCTTCACCAATGGCCGCCATGGCCTGTCCGACTCGCTGCTGCTGCGCCGCGCCATGACCTATGCGCGCGAATTCGATGCGGTCGTGTCGCTGGAGCTGCGCGAGAAATACCTTGGCGACGGCGTGATGAACGAGGGGCTGTTTGCGAGCTGGCTTGGTCTCTCCGGCGTTCCGAAGGAGGCCGAGATCATCCCGCTTGAGCGCGATCTGCGCATTGCCGGCCTGACCCGTGCCAAATACCATGCCGCCAAGATTTCCGTGGCCGAATCCGCCGAAGCGGTGAAACTGGCGCGCGACCGCGGCGTCAATGCCACCTGCGGCGTCTCGATCAACCACCTGTCGCTCAACGAGAACGACATCGGCGAATACCGCACCTTCTTCAAGCTCTCCCCGCCGCTGCGCTCCGAAGACGACCGGATCGCCATGGCCGACGCCGTGGCCGACGGCACGATCGACATCATCGTCTCCTCGCACGATCCGCAGGATGTCGATACCAAGCGGCTTCCCTTCGGTGACGCCGAGGACGGCGCGATCGGGCTTGAAACCATGCTCGCGGCAGCCCTCCGGCTGCATCACGCCGGGCGCGTGCCGCTGATGCGGCTGATCGACGCCATGTCGACCCGTCCGGCGCAGATCTTCGGGCTCGATGCCGGAACGCTGAAGCCCGGTGCCAAGGCCGATATCACGCTGATCGATCTCGATGAGCCTTGGATCGTCGCCAAGGATATGCTTCTCTCCCGTTCGAAGAACACGCCGTTCGAGGATGCGCGATTCTCCGGCCGAGCGGTTGCGACCTATGTCGGCGGCCGCTGCGTCTATTCGCTTTGAGGGGGTTGAAGTGAATGCACTGATGGACTGGCAGATCACCCTGCCGATGGCGATCGCCGCGCTCGTTTTCGGCTATGTGCTGGGCTCCATTCCCTTCGGCCTGCTGCTCACCCGGGCTGCGGGCCTCGGTGACATTCGCGCGATCGGCTCCGGCAACATCGGCGCCACCAATGTCTTGCGTACCGGCAACAAGAAGTTGGCGGCCGCGACCCTGCTGCTCGACGCGCTGAAGGCAACCGTCGCGGCACTGGTCGGCTGGTATGTGCTGGGTCCGGAAGCCGGTCTTCTGGCGGGCTTTGCCGCCTTCTTGGGCCATCTCTTTCCCGTCTGGCTCGGCTTCAAGGGTGGCAAGGGCGTCGCGACCTATATCGGCACGCTGCTCGGCGTCGCGCCGTGGATGGTGCTCGTCTTTGCCGCCGTGTGGCTGTCGACCGCCAAGCTCAGCAAATACTCTTCGCTGTCGGCCCTTTTGGCGACGCTCGTGATCCCCGTCGTGCTCTGGTTCCTCGACGAACCCAAGACTGCCGCAGTGATGGCGCTCATGACTGTCATTTCCTGGGCCAAGCACAGGGCCAATATCGAACGGCTGATCGCCGGAACGGAAAGCAGGATCGGGCAGAAGGGCTGAGATACATGCCGGACGGAAGCGCAAGACAAAAAGGGATTGCGCTGACGGATCGGCAGAGGATCGCCTGGCTGCGTCTGATCCGCTCCGACAACGTCGGCCCGGCCACCTTCCGCGACCTCATCAACCACTGCGGCTCGGCCGAGAACGCACTCGCCATGCTTCCGGAACTGTCGGTCCGCGGCGGCGCGACCCGGGCCATCCGCGTCGCAAGCGTCGCAGACGCTGAACGTGAACTGGAAATCGCCCATCGCCAGGGCGCCCGCTTCCTCGGCATCGGCGAGCCCGATTATCCGCCGGCCCTGCGCCAGATCGACGGCGCGCCACCGCTGCTCGCGGTCAAGGGGGACCTGGCAGCCGCCACCCGCCCCTCGTTCGGCATCGTCGGCTCCCGCAATGCCTCCATCTCGGGCGTCAAGTTCGCCGCCATGATTGCCCGCGACGGCGGCCGCGCCGGTTACACGATCACCTCGGGCCTGGCGCGCGGGATCGATACGGCCGCGCATCGCGCAAGCCTTGAGACCGGTACGATCGCTGTTCTGGCAGGCGGGCTCGACCAGCCCTATCCGCCGGAAAACGGGGCGCTTCTCGAGGAAATCACGGACGGCGCCGGCCTCGGCGTCAGCGAAATGCCGTTCGGCTGGGAGCCCCGCGCCCGTGATTTCCCGCGCCGCAACCGGTTGATCGCCGGCATTTCCCTCGGCGTTGTGGTGGTCGAAGCCGCCGAACGGTCCGGCTCGCTGATCACCGCCCGCATGGCCAGCGATTTCGGCCGCCTCGTGTTTGCCGTGCCCGGGTCTCCGCTCGATCCTCGCTGCCATGGCACCAACGGCCTCCTGAAGCAGGGGGCGATCGTCACCACCGGTTCTCAGGACGTTCTGGACGGCCTGGCGCCGCTGTCGCAGCTCGATCTCTTCGACGGACCGATGGTCGAGGAACCCGCGCGACTCGGCTCGGACATCCTCCCGCCGGACGAGGACGACCGTGGCATCGTGATCTCCGCTCTTGGCCCGACACCGGTCGAAGTCGACGACATCATCCGCCATACGGGCCTTGCCGCATCGGCTGTCTATCTTGTCTTGCTGGAGCTGGATCTGGCGGGAAGGCTACACCGTCATGTCGGCGGGCTAGTGTCGATCGCGATGGACAACTGAGCGCGGTCGCAGCCCGGACTGCACGTCTCCCGCCTCAACATAGGCCATCTCGATAAGGTAACACAGCATGTCCGCCCCCTCGCCGCGAGCAACCTGCCGCAGCTCTCCCAGCATTTGCCGAATGTATGAAATGCTTTCTTGGGGACTGTCTTCGCGCCTGCTTTTGGCCTGGTTCAAGTTCACCATGAGACGTTCCTGTAAAGAGATGATAAAAGTCAAATTTATTTCACTTTTTGCCCGTGAAAAGGACGATATCCTATTTGTTGACGATTGCAACATATCGACTTAACACTTCAGGTTGCGGCTCGTTGTAGCCGTTAATTTGATTTGGGCACTTGACCGCGGGCCAAACGGCCTCCATGTCGGGAGGTCAAGATTTCTGCTCCAGTCGCCGTACTTGAGGGCACGCCTCTATCTCCAGAGAAGCAATATGAATGTTGTCGTTGTAGAATCTCCAGCCAAAGCCAAGACGATCAATAAGTATCTTGGCCCGGGCTATAAGGTTCTCGCCTCCTTTGGCCACGTGCGTGACCTTCCTGCGAAGGACGGGTCCGTGCTTCCCGACCAGGACTTCGAGATGCTTTGGGAGGTCGATAGCGCATCCCAGAAGCGCATGAAGGAAATTGCCGACGCCGTCAAAAGCTCCGACGGCCTGTTTCTCGCGACCGACCCGGATCGCGAAGGGGAAGCCATTTCCTGGCATGTCCTCGACCTTCTCCAGAAGAAGCGGGTGATCGGCCAGAAGCCGGTGAAGCGCGTCGTCTTCAACGCCATCACCAAGAAGGCCGTGCTCGACGCGATGGCCAACCCGCGCGATATCGACGTGCCGCTGGTCGACGCCTATCTGGCTCGCCGCGCCCTCGACTATCTGGTCGGCTTCAACCTGTCGCCGGTCCTGTGGCGCAAGCTGCCGGGTGCACGGTCCGCCGGCCGCGTCCAGTCGGTCGCCCTGCGTCTGGTCTGCGACCGTGAAAACGAAATCGAACGCTTCGTTTCGGAAGAATACTGGAACCTGTCGGCCCTTCTGCGCACGCCCCGTGGCGACGAGTTCGAGGCACGCCTCGTGTCCGCCGATGGCAAGCGCCTGCAGAACCGCGGCATCAAGACCGGTGACGATGCGCACCGCCTGAAGGCCTTGCTGGACGGGGCCGCCTACAAGGTGGACACGGTCGAGGCAAAGCCGGTCAAGCGCAATCCGGGCCCGCCCTTCACCACCTCGACGCTGCAGCAGGCCGCCTCTTCAAACCTCGGCTTCAATGCCTCGCGCACCATGCAGGTCGCGCAGCGGCTTTACGAAGGCGTCGATATCGGCGGAGAGACGGTCGGTCTCATCACCTACATGCGAACCGACGGCGTGCAGATGGCGCCGGAAGCGGTGGAGGCAGCGCGAAGCGCCATCCTCGACCAGTTCGGCGGCCGCTACCTGCCTGAAAAGCCACGCTTCTATTCTACCAAGGCGAAGAACGCCCAGGAAGCGCACGAGGCCATTCGCCCGACCGACTTCACCCGCACGCCCGACCAGGTCCGCCAGTATGTGGACGCCGATCAGGCGCGTCTTTACGAACTGGTGTGGAAACGCGGCATCGCCAGCCAGATGGCGTCGGCCGAAATGGAACGCACGACCGTCGAGATCATCGCCGACAACGGCGGCGAAAAGGCCGGGCTGCGCGCCGTCGGCACGGTCGTCCGCTTCGATGGCTTCCTCGGCGCCTACGTCGACAGCCGCGAAGACGCCGACAAGTCGGACGGGGATGACGACGACGGCCGTCTGCCGCCGATCAACGCCCGCGAGACCCTGGACAAGCGCAAGGTGGATGCGAGCCAGCATTTCACCGACCCGCCGCCGCGCTATTCGGAAGCCTCGCTGATCAAGAAGATGGAAGAACTGGGCATCGGCCGGCCATCCACCTATGCGGCGACGCTGAAGACGCTGAGCGACCGTGAATACGTGACCATGGACAAGCGCAAGCTGATCCCGCAGGCCAAGGGTCGGCTGGTCACCGCCTTCCTGGAAAGCTTCTTCACACGGTATGTCGAATACGATTTCACGGCGGATCTCGAGGAAAAGCTCGACAAGATTTCCGCCGGCGAACTCGACTGGAAGCAGGTGCTTCGAGATTTCTGGAAGGATTTCTTCGCCCAGATCGAGGACACCAAGGAACTGCGCGTCACCAACGTGCTCGATGCCCTGAACGAAGCGCTTGCGCCGCTCGTCTTCCCCAAGCGGGAAGACGGCAGCGATCCGCGCATCTGCCAGGTCTGCGGCACCGGCAATCTGTCGCTGAAGCTCGGCAAATACGGTGCCTTTGTCGGCTGCTCCAATTATCCCGAATGCAACTTCACCCGCCAGCTCTCGAGCGAAGGCGGCGCCGAGGCCGACGCTTCGGGCCTGACAGAACCGAAGGCGCTTGGCAACGACCCGCACACTGGCGAGCCGATCACCCTGCGCTCGGGCCGGTTCGGCCCCTACGTCCAGCGCGGCGACGGCAAGGAAGCGAAGCGTTCGTCCCTGCCGAAAGGCTGGAACCCGGCAGATATCGACTATGAAAAGGGTCTGGCGCTGATCGGCCTTCCGCGCGACGTGGGCAAGCATCCCGAAAGCGGCAAGATGATCTCCGCCGGGCTCGGGCGCTACGGGCCCTTCCTTCTGCATGACGGCGGCTACGCAAACCTCGAGACCATCGAGGACGTCTTCTCGATCGGCCTCAACCGGGCGGTGACCGTGATTGCCGAAAAGCAGAGCAAGGTTGCAGCAGGCGGCGGGCGTACCCGCGGGACCCCGGCGGCTTTGAAGGAGCTCGGCGATCATCCCGACGGCGGCGCAATCACCGTGCGCGACGGCAAGTACGGCCCTTACGTCAACTGGGCCAAGATCAACGCGACCCTTCCGAAGGGACTGGACCCGCAGTCGGTGACGCTGGAACAGGCAATGGCGTTCATCATCGAGAAGGGTGGCAAGGCCGCGCCGGCGAAGACCAAGCCGAAGAAGGCAGCGGCCAAGGCCGACGGCGATAGCGCCAAGAGCCCGGCAAAGGCCAAGGCAAAGCCGAAGGCTGCGGCCAAGACCGCGGCCAAGACTGCCGACAAGAAGACACCGGCCAAGAAGGCTGCTCCGAAGGCGAAGAAGACGGGAACGTGAGCGAAACGCACGACAGATCCAATCGTCAGCAGAAGCGCGCCGAACGTGGCGGCAGGCAGCAGACGGACAAGCTCCCAATCATCCAGGGGGCCGTCCCGCCTCGCGAAACCCTGCTCGACTTCATCGCAGCCAATCCGGACAAGGGGTCCAAGCGCGAGATCGCCAAGGCCTTCGGCCTGAAGGGCGAGACGCGTGTCGAGCTCAAGGATTTGTTGCGCAGTCTGGAGGACGAAGGGCTGTTGACGAAGAACCGCAAGGCGCTCGTCCGTCCGGGCGCCCTGCCCCCCGTCACCGTGCTCGACATCACCACCCGCGACAAGGACGGCGAGCTGATCGGCCGCCCTGCGGAATGGCCAGAGGATCTTGGGGCGGCACCGGCCGTCCTCATCCGCCAGTCATCCGACAGCCGTGGCAAGGGCAAGGCGCCCGCCGCCGGCCTCAACGATCGCATCCTTGCCAAGATCTTCCCCAACAAGGATCGGTCCGGCCCCGCCTACACGGCGCGCGTCATCAAGGTCATCGACAAGAGGCGTGGCGCATCGCTGGGCGTCGTCCAGAAGCTTGCCGACGGCGAGGTGCGCCTGATGCCGGTCGAGCGCCGCGGCGAGGAAATGGTCATCGAACCCGCCGATATGGGCGAGGCCAAGATCGGCGACCTCGTCGAGGCCGAGACCGTCCGCTCCGGACGCTATGGCCTTCAGCGGGCGCGGGTCCTGACGGTGGTCGGCTCCGTCGCCTCGGAAAAGGCGATCTCGATGATCGCCATCTATTCCCATGGCATTCCGCACATCTTTCCGAAGGATGTCATGGACGACGCCGACGCCGCCCGTCCGGCGACGATGGCCCACCGGGAAGACTGGCGCCGCGTGCCGCTCGTCACCATCGACCCGGCCGATGCCAAGGATCACGACGACGCCGTCTTTGCGGAGCCCGACACCTCGCCCGACAATCCCGACGGCGTGATCGTCACGGTGGCGATTGCCGATGTGGCGCTCTATGTCCGCACCGGCTCCGCGCTCGACCGCGAGGCGCTGAAGCGCGGCAACTCGGTCTATTTCCCGGACCGGGTCGTGCCCATGCTGCCCGAGCGGATCTCCAACGATCTGTGCTCCCTGCGCGAGGGCGAGGACCGGCCGGCGCTGGCCGTGCGGATGGTCTTCTCGAAGGAAGGGCGAAAGGCCAGCCACACCTTCCACCGGGTGATGATGAAGAGCGCGGCCAAGCTGTCCTACCAGCAGGCCCAGGCGGCCATCGACGGCAAGCCCGACGACAAGACCGGACCGCTCCTCGATCCCGTCCTGAAGCCGCTATGGCACGCCTATGCCACGCTGAAGCGCGGTCGGGAGCGACGCCAGCCGCTGGAACTGGACATGCCGGAGCGCAAGATCCTGCTGAAGCCCGACGGCACCGTCGATCGCGTCTTCGTGCCCGAGCGGCTGGACGCACACAAGCTCATCGAAGAGATGATGATCCAGGCCAATGTCTGCGCCGCCGAAACGTTGGAGACGAAACGCCAGCCCCTGGTCTACCGCATCCATGACGCGCCCTCGCTGTCGAAGCAGGAAACGCTGCGGGAGTTCCTGGCGACGCTCGGCATTCCCATGGCCAAGGGCGGCCAGGTCCGGGCCAACTCGTTCAACGGCATCCTGTCCAAGGCCGTCGACACGCCGCATCAGGTGATGGTCAACGAAATGGTGCTGCGTTCCCAGAGCCAGGCCGTCTACAGCCCGGAGAATATCGGGCATTTCGGTCTCAACCTGATGAAATACGCTCACTTCACCTCTCCCATCCGCCGCTATGCCGATCTCATCGTGCACCGGGCGCTGGTCCGTTCGCTGGGACTTGGAGATGGCGGCATCACGCCGGACGAGGAGGCCCAGCTCGAGGACATCGCTGCGGAAATCTCCACCTTCGAACGCCGTGCCATGGCCGCCGAACGCGACACCATCAACCGCCTGATCGCCCACCACCTCGGCGGCCGCATCGGCGAGGAATTCAACGGACGCGTGTCGGGCGTCACCAAGGCGGGACTATTTGTCTCGCTGCCGACCTATGGCGCCGACGGCTTCATCCCTATATCTACGCTCGGCAACGATTATTTCATCTACGACGAGGCGCATCAGGCCCTGTCGGGAGAGAAGAGCGGCCTCGGCTACCAGATCGGCGATACGGTAGACGTCAAACTGGTGGCGGCCGTGCCGCTCGCCGGCGCCTTGCAGTTCCAGATGCTGAGCGAAGGCAAGAAATTGCCGGCCGGGACCCGCTCCTTCCACAAGGCGGGGCGCCGCGACCGGTCTGGCCGGGCAAAACCCGGAACGCGACCGCCGCGCAGCGGTCGAGGGAGATAGAATGCAGCTAGAACGGCAGCAGCCAATCACGTTCGGAGGCGACCAGCAGGTTGAACGGCCGATCGGACGATCGATCAAGCGAGGCCTCCTCGGCCGCTGTCCCAAATGTGGCGACGGCCGCTTGTTCCGGGCCTTTCTGAAGCCCGTCGACGAATGCGCGGTCTGCGGAGAGGATCTCGATCACCAGCGCGCCGACGACCTGCCCGCCTATATCGTCATCGTCATCGTCGGCCACGTGCTGATGACGGGCTATCTTCTGACCGACATGTTGTTCCCCGCCTCCCCCTGGATTCATCTGGCCATCTGGGCACCGCTTGCGGTGCTTGCGGCCCTGGTGACGATCCAGCCGATCAAGGGTGGCGTCATCGGGCTGCAATGGGCCTGCCGGATGCACGGCTTCGGCGGACATGACGACGACACCGTCGATCCGGGACGCGGTGGACCGTCTGCATGACCTTTTGCTTGACCGCGACTTGGCCGTCCGCACCGGACGCGCTCTTGCCGCTGCACGACCGCGTGGATCGTCACGGGCGTGCCTCAGGGACAGTGGCCACATCACCACGTGGCGAGGCACCGGCGCGCCTGGCGCTTGACAGCCGAGGGCTTTCTGGTCTGAAACTCCCGCGCGCTCCGGCTCGTACGGAGCGGGATACGGACACGGCCCTGATTGCCCTGCCCCAAATCTGCGAGCCTACCCGCTCGACCGGCCGTCGACGCGCCATGCGCAGCCGACTGTAAGGATCAATGCATGTCTCAGCCGACACTTGACGAACACGGTCACCCGGAAGAAATCCACTGGCCTTCGCTGTTTGCCGCCATTTCGGCCATCAGTGCCGTCGGCATCGCCATCGGCCTCGGCCTGCCCTTGCTCAGCATCATTCTGGAAAAGCGCGGCATCTCCTCGACCATGATCGGCCTGAATTCGGCCATGGCCGGCGTGGCCGCGATGGCGGCAGCCCCGGTAACCACCAAGCTTGCCCACAAGTTCGGCGTCGCACCTACCATGCTCGCCGCCGTCTTCATCTCCGCCTTCTCGGCGCTCGGGTTTTACTACGCCACCGCCTTCTGGATGTGGTTTCCGCTGCGTGTCGTCTTCCACGGCGGGATCACCACACTCTTCATCCTGTCGGAATTCTGGATCAATGCGGCAGCCCCGCCGCGCCGACGCGGCCTCGTCCTCGGGATCTACGCCACGGTCCTGTCAGTGGGCTTTGCCATCGGCCCCCTGATCTTCTCCGCGATCGGCAGCGAGGGTATCCTGCCTTTCCTGGTCGGCGCCGCCGCCATCCTGGTGGCAGCCATTCCCATCTACGTGGCGCGCGGGGAAAGTCCTGCCCTGGACGAAATGCCCCAGAAGCACTTCCTGCGCTATGTCTTCCTGGTCCCGACCGCCACGGTCGCCGTCTTCGTCTTCGGTGCGGTGGAAGCCGGTGGGCTGTCGCTGTTTCCGATCTACGCAAGTCGCTCCGGCTTCACCGAGTCGCAGTCTGCACTGCTGCTCACGGTCATGGGCATCGGCAACATGGCCTGCCAGATACCGATCGGCATGTTTTCCGACCGGCTTCGCGACCGGCGCCCGCTTCTGACCGCCATGGCCATTACCGGCTTTTTCGGTGCGCTTGCAATCCCCTTCCTGGTGGAAAGCTGGGCATTGATGGCCATCGTCCTGTTCTTCTGGGGCGGCTGCGTCTCCGGCCTCTACACGGTCGGACTTGCCCATATGGGGTCGCGACTCAAGGGCTCGGACCTGGCGGCGGCCAATGCAGCCTTCGTCTTCTGCTATGCCGTTGGAACGGTCGCCGGGCCGCAGGGAATTGGCGCCGCCATCGATCTCACCGGAAACGACGGTTTTGCCTGGGCTCTCGCCAGCTTCTTTGGCCTCTATGTGCTGGTTTCGGTGTGCCGGGTGGCTTTTAACCCAAAACGCGGTTGACTTTTGGGCCGCGATTTGTAATTTCGCCCCAGATTTCGCCGTGGACCCTCCGCGTCCGCGGCTTCATTTTTATCAGAGGCACAACACCATGGCGAAAGCTACGACCATCAAGATCAAGCTGCTGTCCACGGCTGACACCGGTTTCTTCTACGTCACCACGAAGAACAGCCGTACGATGACCGACAAGATGACCAAGACCAAGTACGATCCGGTCGCCAAGAAGCACGTTGAATTCAAGGAAACGAAGATCAAGTAATCCTTGATTTTCCGACCTGTCGCAAAGGCGCTGGCTGTGATGGCCGGCGCCTTTTCCGTTTGCGCGTTGGGCACGATCTCAATCACAACAGGCGACTGATGTCTTGACGCTGGAAACGAAAAAGCGCCGCTGCCTGGGGCAGCGGCGCTTGAACGGGGGTCGACCGGCGCGCAATCACGGTACGAGGAACCGCTTGGTATGCTTGCCGGTCGACCGACCCCACGACCCAGGAGATGCGGCGGACCTGAGCATCATGGGGTATCCTGTTCCCTTGCGGGATTTCTTTGGTAGACCCAAAATTGCGCAGATTGAGCTGGAAATCAACCTATTCTTAACCGGCGCGCCTGCCGTTCTGCTATATTGGTTAAAATTGGCACCAGCAGAGACGTGTAATTGGCATATTGTATTTAAGTTTTTCCACAACCGTGCCAGTATAGCCTGACAATTTCTTTTTGGGAGGCCGCCACAATTCGTCGGGAAGCATGTCTAATGCTGGATCCGGTTTGAATTCCTCTACCAAAATCGACTTTTGAAAATCGCGATCACGCGATAGTCTCGATCTTGGACAGACAATCCGGCCGTCTGCTTTAACGGGTTGGATGACTATAATCCGCTACCTGCAGTTTGCACTTGACCGATGAATGTCAAACACCTTGCTGGCCAAACGCTCCGAAACAGGATGTGGCGCTACAGTTTGACGCAGTTTTCCGACCATACATTGTGCAACCTGACGGATTCCAATCCTCGACCGGTAAACCGTGAGTCGTGATCTGGTCAGGCTGCTGCGGCCACGACGCGGTTTCGGCCGGCGTTCTTGGCCTCGTAAAGCGCGCGGTCGGCCTGCTTCAACAGCTGTTCCGGCGTCTCCGCCCCCATCGTGTTGCAGGCGATCCCGAGTGAGGCTGTGATGCTGATTGCAACACCTGCCGCCTTCAGCTGGAATGGACTGCGCTCGATCGTGTCGCGCAGTCTCTCGGCGATGGCGGCTGCCGCATCTGCGTCGGTGTCGGGCATCACGACGACGAACTCCTCGCCGCCGTAGCGGCAGGCAAGATCGGCACCGCGCACGGTGGAGCGGATGCGGGCTGCGAACTCCCGCAGCACCTCGTCGCCGGCATCGTGACCATAGGTATCATTGACTGACTTGAACCGGTCGATGTCGGTGATGCAGACAGACAGCGAGCGCGACCGTGCCGCGGCGCGGTTGAACAGCACCTTCAGGTGATTGTCGAGATAGCGGCGGTTTTGCAGGCCGGTCAGCGCGTCCGTCACGGCCAGCTCGATCGTCTGGCGGACACTCATCCGCAGGCGGTCGTTGTAGCGCTTGCGCTTGATCTGGGTCAGCGTCCGGGCAACCAGTTCGTTGGGATCGATGGGGCGCACGATATAGTCGTTGACGCCGAGATCCAGCGCCCGCACCACGACATCGTCGGCGCCGAGTTCCGTGACCAGCAGCATCGGCAGGAAACGTGTCCGCTCCAGCGAGCGCAGCTGCGAGCAAAGGCGCAGCGGATCGTATTCTTCGATCGCCGCATTGACGATCACCAGGTCGAAGGGGTTTTCGGCGGCTTCGAACAGCGCCGCCTGGGGATCGGACATGGCCGTCACCTGGGCAATCGGCTTCAGCGTCTTGACGATGCGCTCCTGCGAGCTGGCTCGCCCGTCGACCAGCAGCACCTGCCCTGTGTCGTCGCGGCCGCCGGCGCCCTTCAGCATGTCTTCCAGCACGAGACTGTGGGCGGTGTCCGCGCGGATGCGCAGTTCGTCGCTGAGCGTCTTCAGGCGAACCAGACTCTTTACCCGAGAAATGAGCTGCAAGTCATTGACGGGCTTGGTCAGGAAGTCGTCGGCACCGGCCTTCAGGCCGCGCACCCTGTCGGACGGCTGGTCGAGTGCCGTCACCATGACGACCGGAATATGAGCGGTGCGGGGATTGGCCTTCAGCCGCTCGCAGACCTCGAAACCGTCAATGCCCGGCATCATGATGTCGAGAAGGATCACGTCGACATTGGTGTTGTCGCAGATCTCCAGCGCCTTGTAGCCGTCGTCCGCGGTCAGGACGTCAAAATATTCCGCCAGCAGCCGCACTTCGAGCAGCTTGAGGTTGGCGGGAACGTCGTCGACGACCAGGATACGTGCAGTCATGATCGGTCCTTATGCGTCGCCAAGGTAGGTCTTGATCGTTTCGATGAACTTCGGCACCGAAATCGGCTTGGACACGTAGGCTTCGCAACCGCCCTGGCGGATGCGTTCCTCATCGCCCTTCATCGCGAACGCCGTGACGGCGATCACCGGAATGACATGCAGTTCGTCGTCTTCCTTCAACCACTTGGTGACCTCCAGCCCAGACACTTCGGGAAGCTGAATATCCATCAGGATCAGGTCCGGACGATATTTCCGGGCGAGGTCGAGCGCCTCCATGCCGTTGCGCGTTTGGATCGTCTCGTAGCCCGATGCTTCGATCAGATCACGGAAGAGCTTCATGTTCAGCTCGTTGTCTTCGACAATCATGACCCGTTTGGGCATGGATATCCGTTCCTTAAATCGCAGCTTGCAAGCCTGCATTCAGCATATAAGTTCTGCGGGCGGTCGATTCACGGAGCCGCGTCCGGTACACGGTAAGACCATTTAGTTGAAAAAGAGGTAACCGACTGCGATGCGGCGTGACCACGACGGCAACCGGAACAATGCGGCGCAGGCAGAGGATATTGCCGGGGCCGTGCTGGCTTGGCTGGCAGGCGACCCCGAAATGCTGGGCCGCTTCCTCGCCTTGTCCGGCATGCAGCCACAGCAATTGCGCAGCGCGGTTGGCGACCCGCAGTTCCTGGCGGGCATGATCGACTTCCTGATGGGACACGAGCCCACCCTGATGGCCTTTTGCGAGGCGACCGGCACCAAACCGGAAGCTGTCGCGGCCGCCGCCCATTACTACACCAAGCCGGGCTTTGGTCCAGGCGAATACTGAGACTGGCCAATTCCGCAATGGGAGACATCCTCGATCTATCGCATGTGCAGCTTTCCGACAGACCGCTCGTCGTCTGCGACGTGGATGACGTCGTCCTGCACTTTGCCGCCCCCTTTCAGGATTTTCTGCGCCAGGGCGGTCATGAGCTCATTCCCCGGTCGTTCAGGCTGACCGGCAATATCGTCTCCACCGCAACCCAGGTCGCCCTTGAGCATCATGAGGTACGCGGGCTGATCGAGGCGTTCTTCGACGCTCAGGAGAACCACCAGTTTCCGATGGACGAGGTGGTGGATACCCTGCACGACCTCGCGCGCGAGGCCGATGTTGTCTTTCTTACGGCCATGCCACCGCGCTACCGGGACCAGCGGCGCCGGCTTCTCGATCGCCTCTGCCTGGATTTTCCAATGATTGCCAGTGAGGAGCCCAAGGGTCCTATCCTCAAGACGCTGCATGGTGCGCGCGCCCTTCCCTGCGTCTTCATAGATGACATGGTGCATAACCTGCAGTCGGTCTGCGACACCGTCCCGGAATGTCTCGTCCTGCATCTGATGCCCGATTCGCCGCTCCATCTTCTGGCGCCGAAAGCCGCGGACGGCGTTCCCCGCGCCGAAGACTGGCCGCACGCAGCAGAGCTGATCCGCGCCTATTTTCGCGCCTATGCCGCCTAGACGGCGACGGCCTGCGCTTGTCGCTTGACGTCTCCCGGACTGGGGCTATCGTGACATCGTTCAACATTCGTTCCAGCGATGACGCCCGCAGCCACCCATCATCCGTGCTTTTGCCGCGACTGCCTGTCCGAGCAGAAGGGCCAGACCCGCCGTTGCCACGAGTGCGGCAGCCCGCGCCTGCTCGCCCATGCGGAACTTTACGACCTGACCCTCGCCCATGTCGATTGCGACGCCTTCTATGCGACGATCGAGAAGCGCGACCATCCGGAACTGGCTGACCGCCCGGTGATCATCGGCGGCGGCAAGCGCGGCGTCGTCTCCACCTGCTGCTACATCGCCCGCATCAGCGGCGTCCGTTCCGCCATGCCCATGTTCAAGGCGCTGGAACTGTGCCCCGACGCTGTCGTCGTCCCGCCCAACATGGATAAGTACGCGGCGGTCGGACGCCAGGTTCGCGCCCTGATGCAGGACCTGACGCCGCTGGTGCAGCCGCTGTCGATCGACGAGGCGTTTCTCGAACTGGCCGGCACCCAGCAGCTTCACCGCGACCCGCCGGCCAGAATCCTCGCGAAATTCGCAAGGCGCGTCGAAAGCGAACTCGGCATCACGGTGTCGGTAGGCCTCTCCTATTGCAAGTTCCTTGCCAAGGTCGCATCCGATCTGCACAAGCCGCGCGGCTTTTCCGTCATCGGAAGGCAGGAAGCCGTAGCGTTTCTGACACCTCGGCCGGTCACCACCATCTGGGGCGTCGGGCGGGCATTCAACGCGACCCTGGAAGCGGACGGCATTCGCACCATCGGCCAGCTGCAGTCCATGGACGAAGCGAGCCTGATGCGCCGCTATGGCAGCATGGGCCAGCGGCTCTACCGCCTGTCCCGCGGCATAGACGACCGTGAGGTTCATCTCAACGACCCGGCCAAGAGCGTTTCGGCGGAAACGACCTTCTTCGACCCGATCGCCCGCCACGAGGAACTGGTGCCGATCCTGCGACGGCTGTCCGAAAAGGTTTCGGCGCGCCTCAAGAAGCAGGCCATCGCGGGCCAGACCGTTGTCCTCAAGATGAAGACCGCCGATTTCAAGAGCCGCACCCGCAATCGCAGGCTCGAGGACCCGACGCAGCTGGCGGACAGGATCTTCCGCACCGGTCTTGCGCTGATGGAGAAGGAAACCGACGGCACGAAATTCAGGCTGATCGGGATCGGCGTCACGGACCTTTGCGATCCCGCCCTCGCCGACCCGCCCGATCTGGTCGATGCCCATGCCGCGCGCCGGGCGGCAGCCGAGGCAGCGATGGACAGGCTGCGCGAGAAATTCGGCAAGACAGCGGTCGAGACCGGATACACCTTTGGCAGCGGCCGCCGCGTTCAATGAAACGTGAATTCGGCCGCCCCGAAACGGGATCTTTTATGCGAAGTGATAACCTTCCTTAAACCTCGCTGTCTAATATGGTCGCGTGTATTGCGTAAGAGGTCGGTGGATGTTGCGTCGCCTGGGTTTCAGTTTCAGTCTTTTGTCGGCGACCTTGCTGTCGCATGTGGCTTTCGCGGAGGATCCCCGCGCGCTGCAGGTCATTGTATCCAAACAGAATCAATCACTTGTAGTTTATGAAGGCGAACGCGTGGTGGCGACGTCGAAGGTTTCGACGGGCAAGGCCGGCCATACCACGCCGGGAGGAATCTTTTCGATTCTGGCCAAGGAAAAATACCACGAGTCGAACATCTATTCGAATGCGCCCATGCCGTGGATGCAGCGGCTGACCTGGTCCGGCATTGCGCTTCATGAAGGCAATGTGCCGAACTACCCGGCGTCGCACGGCTGCATCCGTATGCCGAAGACTTTCGCCAATACCCTCTACCGGATGACGCAGGCCGGCGCCCATGTGATCGTCACCGATGCGCCCGTCGTTCCGCAGCGCATCGAGGACGTGGCGCTGTTCGTTCCGCACAAGCCGCTGCCGACCGGGCCGCTGCTGCCCGACACGGAATTGCGCACCTCCGCCATTCGCGCCGGCAACAAGCCTGTCGAAGTGGCCATGAACGTCGCTCCGGACAATCCCGTCATCATCCATGACGGCGCCCCGACCGACCCGATGGTCGAGAGCGGCGATACCACGCAGATGGTGGAAGGCGATCGCAACACGGCGCCCCTGCGCATTTTGATCACCCGCCGCGGTGACCGGGAAACCCTGATGGACGCGCAGCTTTTGCTCGAGCAGCTTGGTTTCGATACCGGCGGCAGCGACGGCTATGCCGGGCCGCTGACGCGCGATGCCATTGCCGGCTTCAAGCGCTGGAAGAACCTGTCCGCCAGGGGCCCAATGGTCAGTGCCGAATTCATCGACGCCCTCTACGCGTCGGCCGGGCAGCCAAAGCCGCCGGCCGGCCAGATCATGGTACGGCAGGACTTCAAGCCGCTGTTCGAGGCGGCTGTCGGCATCAAGAACCCGGAGATCGCACTCGGCACCCATCTGATCAGCGCCGACCGGGTGGACCGGGACGCCGAGACGGCGGAATGGCATGCCGTTACGCTGCCCAACCAGATCCCCGATGCCATGTTGAAGCGGCTGCGGATCTCGGTGGCGAACGAACCGTCCGTGACGGACTCGGCAAAGGCCGCCCTCGACCGCATCGAGATGCCGTCGGAAATCCGCGACCGGATCGAAGTCGCGATGACGGACGGCACCTCGATCACCATCAACGACCAGGGTCTCGGCCCCGACACCGGCAACGGCACCGATTTCATCACCGTGACCCGGACACAGATGGACAGTGCGCCGGTCGAAGAGGTCTCGGAAAAGCCGAGCGCCGGCACCAGCCGGTCGATCACCCGGTACAAGTCGATCGGTCTCTACTGAGCTGAAACTCGCTAAACCAGTTCCACATCGAGAACGCCCGGCGCTGTCTTCAGCGCCGCGGCGATCTCCGGAGAGATCCGGTACTTCTCCGTCAACTCGACTTCGATCTCGCGCTTGCCGTCATCCTTGATGACGATGAACGATACCAGGCCGTCACCCCGCGCATTGAGATGGCGGGTCACTGCCTTCAACGGCCCGCTGTCGCGAACATAGACCCGCAGCGCCTTTTGCATCTGCACGGATTTTTCTTCGAGTGACTGGGCGGTCTGGATGCGAAGGCCGATGCCTTCGGGCCTTTCCTCGGCCTGGACCGTGATCACCAGCGACTTGCCCGGCTCTAGAAGGTCGCGATACTGGGCGAGCCCTTCCGAAAACAGCACGGCCTCGAACTGCCCCGACGAATCCGAGAAGGTGACGATCCCCATCTTGTTGCCGGTGCGCGTCTTGCGCTCCTGGCGCCCGGTGACGGTGCCGGCCATGCGCCCGGCCGTGGCGCCCTGGCGCACCGCGGCGGAGAAGTCGGCGAAGGTCTGCACGCGCATCTTGGCGAGCACCTTGGCATAGGTGTCGAGCGGATGCGCGGACAGGTAGAAACCGAGCACCTGGTATTCGCGCATCAGTTTCTCGGACGGCATCCAGGGATCGAAGCTCGGGAACACCAGCATTTCCGGACCGGACGCCGATGCCGAACCGAACATGTCGTGCTGACCGCTGGTCTTTTCTCCCTGCGCGCGCTGCGCATAGCCGATGATGCGGTCGAGCCCGCCGATCAGTTCGGCACGGTCGCGGCCGAAACAATCGAAGCCGCCGGCGCAGATGAGGCTTTCCATGACGCGACGGTTGACCTGCTTGGGATCGATCCGCCGGCAGAAATCCTCGATCCCCGCGAACGGTGTGTCGCCGCGGACGTCGACGATGTGCTCGACGGCCGATTCGCCGACGCCCTTCAGCGCCGCGAGTGCGTAGTAGATCCGGTTGTCGCCGGTTTCGAACTGCCGGAACGAGCTCTGCACCGATGGCGGGATGACCTTGATCCCGAGACGTCCAGCATCTTCGCGAAAGTCGTTGAGCTTTTCGCTGTTCGCCATGTCGTAGGTCATCGACGCGGCAAGGAACTCGACCGGGTAATGCGCCTTCATGAAGGCCGTCTGGTAGGAGACGATCGCATAGGCCGCCGCATGGCTCTTGTTAAAGCCGTAGTTGGCAAACTTGGCGAGCAGGTCGAAGATCAGGTCGGCCTGCGGCTTCGACACGCCGTTCTTGACCGCGCCGTCGACGAAACGGGCCCGCTGCTTGTCCATTTCCTCCTTGATCTTCTTGCCCATGGCACGCCGCAACAGGTCGGCTTCGCCGAGCGAATAGCCCGACAGAACCTGGGCGATCTGCATCACCTGCTCCTGGTAGACGATGACGCCCTGGGTTTCCTTGAGCAGATAGTCGATCGTCGGATGGATCGACTCGATCTCCTCCTCGCCATGCTTGCGGGCGTTGTAGACCGGGATGTTTTCCATCGGGCCAGGACGATAGAGCGCCACCAGCGCGATGATGTCCTCGATGCAGTCGGGGCGCATGCCGATCAGCGCCTTGCGCATGCCGGCACTTTCCACCTGGAACACGCCGACGGTTTCGCCGCGAGACAGCATCTCGTATGTCTTGGTATCGTCGAGCGGGATCTTCGCCAGATCGATCTCGATGCCGCGCTTGCGGCAGAAATCGACCGCCGTCTTCAAGACGGTCAGCGTCTTCAGGCCGAGGAAGTCGAACTTGACCAGTCCGGCCTGCTCCACCCACTTCATGTTGAACTGGGTGACCGGCATGTCCGAGCGCGGATCCCGGTACATCGGCACCAGCTTCGACAGCGGACGATCGCCGATCACGATGCCGGCCGCATGCGTGGACGCGTGGCGGTAGAGCCCCTCGATCTTCTGGGCGATGTCGAGCAGCCGCGCGACCACCGGCTCCTTGTCGGCTTCCTCCTGGAACTTCGGCTCTTCCTCGATCGCCTTGGACAGCGTCGTCGGGTTGGCCGGGTTGTTCGGCACCAGCTTGCAGATGCGGTCCACCTGGCCGTAGGGCATCTCCAGCACGCGGCCGACGTCGCGCAGGGCCGCACGCGCCTGCAGCGAACCAAAGGTGATGATCTGCGCCACCTGCTCGCGGCCGTATTTTTGCTGCACGTAGCGGATCACCTCTTCGCGCCGATCCTGGCAGAAGTCGATGTCGAAGTCGGGCATCGACACGCGTTCCGGATTGAGGAAGCGCTCGAACAGCAGCGAGAAACGCAGCGGGTCGACGTCGGTGATTGTCAGCGCGTAGGCGACCAGCGATCCGGCACCGGAGCCACGGCCCGGGCCAACGGGAATGTTCTGAAGCTTCGCCCACTTGATGAAGTCGGCAACGATCAGGAAGTAGCCCGGGAACTTCATCCGCTCGATGACCCCGAGCTCGAAATCGAGCCGGTCCCGGTATTCCTGCTCGGTAAAGCCCGCCGTCATGCCCAGCGTCGCGATCCGGTCTTCCAGCCCCTCCACGGCCTGGCGGCGAAGCTCCGCCCCTTCGGCACGATCGGCCTCGTCAGGATCCGCAGAAGCGCCGGTGAAGCGCGGCAGGATCGGGTTGCGGGTCTGCAGCACGAAGGAGCAACGCTTCGAGATCTCCACCGTATTTTCAAGTGCTTCGGGCAAGTCCGCGAAAAGCTTCGCCATTTCCGCTTGGTTTTTGAGGTAGTGGTCGGGCGTTAGGCGAAAGCGGCTGTCGTCTGAGACGATCGCATTGTGGGCAACCGCCATCAGCGCGTCATGGGCATCGTAATCCGCCCGGGTCGGAAAGAAGGCCTCGTTGGTTGCAACCAGCGGCAGGTCGTGTTCATAGGCGAGCGAGACAAGCTTCTGCTCCAGCCGGCGGTCGTAGGATCCGTGCCGCTGCAGTTCCACATAGAGGCGATCGCCGAACATGCGCTTCAGCGTCAGCAACCGCGCCTCGGCGAGCGCCGTGTTGCCGTCTTTCAGTTGAAGGTCGATCGGCCCGCCAACCGACCCGGTCAGCGCGATCAGCCCCTCGGTGCCACCCTCCTCCAGCCACGACTTGCGGACGTGGATGACGGTATGACCCTCGCCGCTCAGATAGGCGCGGCTGACGATGTCGACCAGCCGCTCGTAGCCGGCCGCATCGGCAGCAAGGACGACGATGGCAGGCATCTTAGCGAGCTGCTGCTGGCCGTTGCGCCGTTCCTCGCCCTGGTCCTCCATGTCGATCGACAGCTGGCAGCCGATAATCGGCTGCAGGCCCTCGCCGATCGCCTTCTGGGCGAACTCCAGGGCGACGAACAGGTTGTTGGTATCGGTGATGGCGAGCGCCGGCTGACTGTCCGACACCGCCTTGGCGAGGATCTTCTTGAGCGGCAAGGCGCCCTCGAGAAGCGAGTAGGCGGAATGAACCCGCAGGTGGACGAACTGTGGCGCACGACCCGCTTCAGCGCCCGCATGATTGTCATCCGCCATCGCTGCCATTGTCCGCATTATACCCATTTCATGAATCGGGTCATTTTCGGGTGCGGCCGCTGCAGAGTCCAGCTTTCCTTTCGGTTCTTAACCGCTTTGAGGCCGGCGGCCCTACATGACGAGGACGATCATCGAAAGGCTGACGACGAAGGTGATGATGGAAGCG
Source organism: Hyphomicrobiales bacterium (assembly GCA_900469345.1). Classification (GTDB taxonomy): domain Bacteria; phylum Pseudomonadota; class Alphaproteobacteria; order Rhizobiales; family Rhizobiaceae; genus Neorhizobium. The sequence continues at coordinate 669,372 of UBWZ01000002.1, forward strand.
AATGCAGCAATGTCACGAAGCAGGTCAGTCATTGTCGTCTCCCGTTCTTGTATGTTTTCTTTTTGTTCTCTTTCCGTTCAAGAGTCAACAGCTGGAACAAAATCGGAACGGAAGAATCGACGCTATGGTTAAGGCAGGAGTTCCCGTCTCTTGGCCGGGCCCTGCCTCAGCCGCGGGACGTTAGCCACACGCCGACGAGGGTGACGGCAAGGCCGACGAACATCACCGGCGTAAGCGGCTCCGAAAACAGCGCCCAGGCCCAGAGCATGGTCACCGGTGGGCTGAGATAGATCGCGGCACTCACCTGCGCCACCGGGAACAGGCGCAGGCTCGTGTAGTAGACCGCATAGGCGGCGAAGGTCGCAAACAGCACGAGCCACACCATGCCGACGGCAAAATCCCGCGTCAGCGGCGGCATCAGGCTGCCCTGGGTCAAGGCGCAGATGCCGAACAGCACCGAGCCCGTCAGGGTATGGATACAGAGGCTCTGGTGGACCGGCATGCGGCGCGCCGGGCGGCGCTTGTAGAGCACTGAGGCTGCTGCAAAGACGAGCATCGAGCCGACCGTGATCCAGTAGGCCCACACAGGAGCCGTCCCGAAACTCAGGCTGTCGGCGGAAACGAGAAGCACGCCGGAGACGGCGATCGCCGTCCCGAGCCACTGGCGCCGGCTGAGACGCTCCCCCAGAACCGGCTGCGAAAGGGCGGCGATCGCCAGCGGCAGCAGATCCGAGATCAGCGCCACGAGACCCGTTGGTACCCGCTGCTCGATCGCCAGCGCAAAGCCGCCCAGATAGAGAAACACCGACATCACGCCGAACAGCATCTGCTCGCAAAGCCCCCGCCAGCGGATCGGCGGACCGAAGGCAAGTGCAAACGGCAGGAGTATCAGCCCCGACAGAAGCGTGCGCCAGAACAGCAGCAGCATCACCCCTGCCTCCTCGCTCGCATAGCGGATACCAACGAAACCCGAGCTCCAGCCAAGGATCAGCACGCTTGCGAGCAGCGGCCAGAGGAAGCGGTGGTGGGCGTTTGCGGCCTGTGGGCTTGTCTGTTCGGTCATGCGACTCATGGGGTGCTTGTCACGCTCCCTTTGCCTTAGGCGGCACGCGACGCGTTCGCACATGACAAATATCGATTGCTGCATGACTTTCCATGCCGGAGATCGATCAAGGTTTGCCACCCGCATCGCGTCTCGGCTAGTATGCGGTCAACCTGACACCTGAAAGGCATGTGATGGTCGAGCTGAGCAGCCGGCGCCTGGAAATCGATGCACTGCGCGCCCTCTGGGCCATTCGCCATCATGGCGGCATCACCCGTGCGGCCGAGGCGCTCGGCCTGTCGCAATCCGCCGTCAGCCACAAGATCAGGCGGCTGGAGACGAGCCTCGACTGCGACCTCCTGAACCGGAGGCCCGGCAGCCCCACCTTCACGGCGGCCGGGGAGGATCTCCTGGACTATGCCGGCCGCATCCTTGGCCTGCACGACGAGGCACTGCTGAGCCTATCAAGGACCTCGCTGGCGGGCAGGATCGCTCTGGGCCTGACCGAAGATACGACCTGCAGCCACCTGTCCCGTATTCTCGGCCGGTTTCGCCGTCTCCATCCGCAGGTCGCCGTCCGCACCCGGGTGCGGATGAGCCTCGTGCTGCGCGCCATGCTGGAGCGCGGCGAACTCGATGCCGCCATCGTGCAGGTGTTCGCCCAGGAGGTGCGCCCGAGCGACCTCGTCCTCTCCCGCGAGGACCTGCATTGGGTCAAGCATCCAGACCTCGCTTTGCCGGCGCAAGGACCGATTCCGTTTCTGTCGTTCGACGATGACTGCTTCTATCGCCACTGGGCGATCGATATCGGGCAGGATGGCGGGGCGCTCTTGGAAAACGTCTTCGAATGTTCGAGCGCTGCGGGCATCGTCTCTGCCGTAGCCGCGGGACTGGGCGTCGCGCTTCTCAACGCAAGGCATGTGCGGCCCGACATGCAGATCATTACCGACCGGTTGCCGGCACCGCCGCCCCTCGCCTACGTGGTCCGCCGGGCGCGAACAACGAGGAACCCCGCCCTCGACACGCTGGTCTCGGAAATCGAAAGCGAGGTCGGGCGCTATGGCGGGCTGGTGCTGGCGAGCTGAGTTGAACAGGGCCGCTTCGGCCTACATCTCGACGACCTTGCCGGCATCGAGCGTGATCCGCCGATCCATGCGCTGGGCAAGATCGTGGTTGTGGGTGGCAATCAGCGCCGCCAACCCCGACTGGCGCACCAGCGCTTCCAGCGCATCGAACACGTAGGATGCGGTGGTCGGATCGAGATTGCCCGTCGGCTCGTCGGCAAGAAGCACGCGCGGTGCATTGGCAACGGCCCGGGCGATCGCCACACGCTGCTGCTCGCCGCCGGAAAGCTCGGCCGGCCGGTGTTCGCCACGGTGGCCGATGCGCATGTAATCGAGCAGCTGGGTGGCCCGTTCCGCGGCTTCCGCCTTGGAAAGGCCGGCGATCAGCTGCGGCATCATGATGTTTTCGAGCGCCGTGAATTCGGGCAGAAGGTGGTGGAACTGGTAGACGAAGCCGATATCCGTGCGGCGGATGGCCGTGCGCTCGTCGTCCGACAGGCCATTGCAGGCCCGCCCGTTGATCGTCACTTCGCCCGCATCGGGATGCTCCAGCAGACCGGCCATGTGCAGCAGGGTGGATTTGCCTGTCCCGGACGGGGCGACAAGCGCGACGATCTCGCCGCTGCGAAGTTCGAAATTCGCGCCGTTCAGGATCGACAGCGTCATTTCGCCCTGTCCATAGTGGCGCTCGACGGCCGATAGCTGCAAAACGGGCTTGCGTGGCATGGGTGGCATGATCCTATTCGTAGCGGAGAGCCTGGACAGGATCGAGCCGCGAGGCCCGCCAAGCCGGGAAGATGGTGGCGAAGAAGGACAGGACAAGCGCCATGCCGACCACCGACAGGGTTTCGCTGAGGCTCATTTCCGCCGGCAGTTCGCTGAGGAAATAAAGCTCCGGATTGAACAGGATGGTGCCGGAGAGCCACGAGAAGAATTGCCGGATGGATTCGATGTTGAGGCACACCAGCACGCCGAGCAGCACGCCGGCGATCGTGCCGACGATGCCGATCGCAGCACCAGTCATGAAGAAGATCCGCATGATGGCGCCCGAGCCGGCCCCCATGGTGCGCAGGATCGCGATGTCGCTGCCCTTGTCCTTCACCAGCATGATGAGGCCGGAAATGATGTTGAGGGCTGCCACCAGCACGATCAGCGTCAGGATCATGAACATCACGTTGCGCTCCACCTGGAGCGCCGAGAAGAAGGTCTGGTTGCGTTGCCGCCAATCGGTGACGGCGACCTGCCGGCCGGCTGCGGCCTCGACCAGCGGCCTGATGTCGTCGACCGCATCCGGGTTGTCGATGAACAGCTCGATCGACTGCACGATGCCGTCCGCATTGAAGTAGTTCTGCGATTCCTCGAGCGGCATGTAGATAATCGTCGCATCGTATTCCGACATGCCGATCTCAAAGATGCCTGACACCGGATAGGACTTGACGCGCGGATTGACCCCCATCGGCGTGACGTCGCCCTCCGGCGAGATCAGCGTGATCTGGTCGCCGGCAGAAAGTCCGAGCTGGGCGGCGAGCCGCGAACCGACGAGCACGCCCTGGCCCGACGCAAAACCGACGATGTCGCCAGTCTTGATGTTGGACGAGACTTCCGTCAGCTTTTCAAGGTCCTCGGGCCGCACACCGCGCACCAGCGCGCCGGACCCCGCCCCGCCCCGTCCGGAGGCGAGCGTCTGCCCTTCGACCAGCGGCAGCGCCATGCGCACGCCGGGTACCGCTGCGAATTTCTTGGTCAGTTCCGCGTAGTCGTTGAAGGGCGCATCGATCGGCTGGATGATCATGTGGCCGTTGATGCCGAGAATCCGCGAGATCAGTTCGGTGCGAAACCCGTTCATCACGGCCATGACGATGATCAGCGTCGCGACGCCCAGCATGATGCCGACGAAGGAAAAGCCGGCGATCACCGAAATGAATGCTTCCTTGCGCCGGGAGCGGAGATATCGCCAGGCAACCATGCGCTCGAAGGAGGAAAACGCTCCGGCCGACGGAGACCGTGCCGCCGCCTTTTCCGTCTCACGATTCGCAGCGACGCTTGCCATTCACGCTTCCTCACACGCAGGACGGAACGCACTCCGCCACCGTTCCTATGCCTGCCGCAACTGACGCCAGGCTGGCGTTTGCATCCGCAATCAAGCAATTGCGGATAAAGACGCATCTCAAGAGGCTTAAGCGCCCGCTTTGCGTCCATTCGGAGGCAGTCGGTCGCCCGCTCTCACCCAGTGATCCGATTGAGCGCGGCTTCCACCGTCATGGTCTCGCGCGCGCCGGTCTTGCGGTCCTTGATCTCCACTTCGCCGCCTGCGGCAGAGCGTGGACCGATGATCACCTGCATCGGCACGCCGATCAGGTCGGCCGTTGCGAACTTGGTGCCGGCCCGCTCGTCCGTGTCGTCGTAGAGCACGTCCTTGCCGGCATTGCCGAGGCTTGCATAGAGGTTTTCCGAAATACGGTCGCAGGCCTCGTCGCCCGGCTTCATGTTGATGATCACCACATCGAACGGCGCAACCGATTCCGGCCAGATGATGCCGTTCTCGTCATGCGATGCCTCGATGATGGCAGGCACGAGCCGGGTCGGACCGATGCCGTAGGAGCCCATGTGGACCATGTGCTCCTTGCCGTCCGGTCCCTGGACCTTGGCGCCCATCGGCTCGGAATATTTCGTGCCGAAATAGAAGATGTGTCCTACCTCGATGCCGCGCGCCGAAAGCCGGTCGCTCTCGGGAATGGCGTCGAAGGCAGCTTCATCGTGCATTTCCGACGTGGCGGCATAGACCGACGTCCACTTGTCGAAGATCGCCTGCAGGCCGGCAACGTCGTCGAAATCCGTGCTTTCGCTGGGCGTCTCGAACTCGATAAAGCTCTTGTGGGAAAACACTTCCGATTCGCCGGTATCGGCGAGGATGATGAATTCGTGGCTGTGATTGCCGCCGATCGGACCGGTGTCGGCGCGCATCGGGATTGCCCGCACGCCCAGCCGCGCGAAGGTGCGCAGATAGGCCACGAACATCTTGTTGTAGGAATGGATCGCGGCGTCCTGCGTAAGATCGAAGGAATAGGCGTCCTTCATCAGGAATTCGCGCGAGCGCATGGTGCCGAAGCGCGGACGGATCTCGTCGCGGAACTTCAACTGAATGTGGTAGAGGTTCAGGGGCAGGTTCTTGTAGGACTTGATGTAGGACCGGAAGATGTCGGTGATCATTTCCTCGTTGGTCGGTCCGTAGAGCATGGGCCGCTCCTGGCGGTCCTTGATGCGCAGCATCTCCTTGCCATAGGCCTCGTAGCGACCGCTTTCCTGCCACAGCTCCGCCGACTGCAGCGTCGGCATCAAAAGCTCGACGGCGCCGGCGCGGTTCTGCTCTTCCCGGACGATCTTGCAGACCTTGTCGAGCACCCGCTTGCCGAGCGGCAGCCAGGAATAGATCCCCTGGCTCTGCTGGCGGATCATCCCCGCGCGCAACATCAGCCGGTGCGAGACGATTTCCGCCTCCTTGGGGTTCTCCTTGAGGATGGGCATGAAATAGCGGGAAAGGCGCATTCTTGTCTTCCGAAGTTGCCGACGATTCGCGTGCGGGAATCGGCCGTGCAGGAGGTCAGGTTTGGGAGCGTTCATAGCTGTTCCCGACCGCCATGGGAACCCGCAACCGTGCTTTGCGCCGGTTCCGCACAGGCCCTTCGGCGTCGCGGGCTGATATCGCGCAAACGTCCATAAAGAACGATTTGTGGCAAGTTCGCCTAAATTCTGTCAACCGGAAAATTTTTCGCAAGTGTAGCAAAAATACAAAAAAATCGCATGACAACGCTCAACCTTTGGGCTAGGTTTGGCTCACAAAAGAGGCAAGGAGATCAAATTCTTGCCAATTCGCGGTAAAGTCTTGGGAGGATCAGATCTTAGGCGCGCATCTGTCGCAGCCCCGGCAACGGTTAAGGATCACGCGAAACTAAAAAAACAAGGCTTAACCGCCTTGTTTTTTTTTGCCTTGTCGAAGCTGCCCCTGCCACGGCCTTCGCCGGCTGGTCGCCGGATCAAATGGCTTCGATCGATTCCTGCCTATTCAAAGCTCGGGACGATGTTCGGCAGGTTGGCGATCCCTACGCCGAAATAGCTCGAGGCCAAGTAGTATGCGACGTAGAGGATGATCGAGATCACGGTCGTCAGCATCAGGACCCTGCCTCCCCTGAAGCGCGCAGGCGCGCTTTCCACCGTTCCAAGTGTTATCTCGCCGTCCTCCGCCTGGCTGCGATAGCCGAGCGGCAGGACGATGAACAACACCGTCCACCAGAGGATGAAGAAGATCGCAACGACGGTCAGCAGTGGCATGAGGCGGATCCTGTTGGGTGAGTGCCGTTATAGGCCGACCGCGGCAGAAGCTCAAACATTGGCAGAGGACGGAATGCCGCAGGGTTGTGGCCGGTCTCAGACCTGTTCGAGTTCGATGAGCGTGCCGCTGAAATCCTTGGGGTGCAGGAACAGCACCGGCTTGCCGTGCGCGCCGGTCTTCGGTTCCCCGTCGCCGAGCACCCGTGCGCCCGACGCGGTGAGGTCGTCGCGAGCCGCGAGAATGTCGTCCACCTCGAAGCAGAGATGATGCATTCCGCCCGACGGGTTCTTGGCAAGAAAGGCGGCAAGAGGCGAGGCCTCGCCCAATGGTTCGAGCAGTTCCATCTTGGTGTTGGGAAGCTCGACGAACACCACCGTTACGCCGTGATCGGGCAGCGCCTGCGGCTGCGATACCCGCGCGCCGAGCACGTCGCGGTAGGTGGCGGCGGCCACGCCAAGGTCCGGCACGGCGATGGCGATATGGTTGACGCGTCCGAGCATAATCCCCTCCTCCCGATCCTGGGCGTTAAAGCCGCGCCCAGACGATAGACAGCGACACCGGTCGACCCGCAGGCTGACCGGTGGCGCAAGCGTGCGCCTAGACGCGGGTCACGAAAACCGTGACGATCGGCTTCTTGCCCCAGGCCTCGTTTGCCGTCGAACGCACCGCGCGACGGATAGCCTCGCGAAGCGTGTCGAGATCCTTGCGGCGCGCCCGCGGAATGCTTTCCACCGCGCTCAGCACTGCGTCGTAGAGCGCGTCCTCCATGTCTTCGCCCTCGTCGTCGAACTGCGGCAGACCGAAGGATTCCACATCCGGATCGCCGAGGAAGTCGAAGCGGCTGTCAAGCAGCACGTTGACGGCGACGTGACCGACATAGGAGAGCTTCCGGCGATCGTTGATCCCCATCTCTTCCATGTCGCCGATCAGCTTGCCGTCCTTGAAGATGCGGCCGTGCGGCGCGTCGTCGATCACTTCGGCGGGGCCTGGCGCAAGCCGGAGGATATTGCCGTTGCGGACCCGCGGAATAGACTGGATGCCGGCAGACGCGCCGAGCTCCGCCTGCGCCGTCAGATGCGCGGCCTCGCCATGCACGGGCACGAGGATCTGCGGCCGCGTCCACTCATACATCTGCAGAAGCTCGTTGCGACGCGGATGGCCGGACACATGGACGAGCGCATCGGTATCGGTGACGATCTTGACGCCGCGCTCGATAAGCGCGTTCTTGATCTCGATAATGCCCTTCTCGTTGCCCGGGATCGTGCGCGACGAGAACACCACCGTGTCACCCGCCGAAAACGCCACGTGCCGCATCTCGTCGCGCGAGATCTTGGCAAGCGCTGCGCGCGATTCGCCCTGGCTGCCGGTCAGGATCACGACGATCTTGTCGCGCGGGATGTAGCCGTACTCGTCCTCAGCGATGAAGGGCTTGAGGCCTTCCATGATGCCGAGGTCGCGCGCCACGGCCACGACCCGCTTCAGCGAACTTCCCAGGAGCAGCACTTCGCGTCCGGCGGCCTGCGCCGCTTCAGCGATCGAGCGGATACGCCCGACATTCGACGAGAAGGTGGTGACGGCGACGCGGCCCTCGGCCGCCTCGATCACTTGCCGCAGCCCTTCCGAGACCGATTCCTCGGAGGGTGACACGCCCTCGCGCATGGCGTTGGTCGAATCGCACATCAGCGCGAGCACGCCCTCGTCGCCGATCTTGCGGAAGCGCTGCTCGTCCGTCAGCGGCCCGAGCGATGGCGCGTGGTCGATCTTCCAGTCTCCCGTATGCACCACATTGCCGAGCGGTGTGCGGATGACCAGCGACATCGGCTCCGGGATCGAATGGTTGACGCCGACCGCCTCTATCTCGAACGGCCCCACCGTGATGCGGTCGCCCGCCTTGAAGATGGTAACGGGAATATCCGCACGGCTGCCTTCGTAATTGCGCTTGGCCTCCAGCATGCCGGCCGTAAACGGCGAGGCATAGACCGGAACGTTCAGCCCGGGCCACAGGTCGTTCAGCGCCCCGTAATGGTCTTCGTGGGCATGCGTGATGATCATGCCCTTCAGGTTCTTCCGTTCCGCCGCCAGAAAGCGGATATCGGGGAGAACGAGATCGACGCCCGGCAGGTCCGGACCGGGAAAGGTCACGCCGCAATCGACCATGATCCACTGGCGCTTACCCGGCGTGCCATAACCATAAAGGGCGAGGTTCATGCCGATCTCGCCCACGCCGCCGAGGGGAAGAAACACCAGTTCTTCTTGGTTTGCCATTTCGTTCTTTATTCCGTTCCGTGAAAGAATACGTCGCCCGCCGCAATCGGCAACACAACACCGCCTGTCGTCTCAAGCTGCAAAAAGCCATCGTCAGTGATACCGGCAAATCGCCCTGTAAGCGACCTGTCCGGCAGGTTGACCGTAATGTTTTCCCCAATGCCGCAGGCGACCCTGCGCCACAGCCGGGTAACCTCGCGCGTTCCGCGGCCCTCGTCCCAGACCTCCAGAACTTGCGCCATCTCCCTGTAAAGGTAAGCAAATACGTCTTCGGGCGTGATACCTGCGCGGTGATCTGCCAGCCGGGTCACGCCATAGGGCGCCGTCTCCGGCTTATGCTGGATATTGATGCCGATACCGATCACCAGCGCGTGCCGGCCACCCGGCAGCATCTCGCCTTCGATCAGGATGCCACAGGTCTTGGCGCGCCCGATCAGAATATCGTTTGGCCACTTGACCTCGATTGCCGGAGAGCCCGCCGGTAGCACCGATCTGATCGCACCATGGACCGCGATTGCGACCGCCAATGGAAGCGAACCGACGAGGTGCGCCGGCGCGGCGTCGATCAAAAGCAGCGAGGCGTAGAGATTGCCGGGCTCGGACATCCAGGCACGCCCCCGGCGGCCGCGGCCTGCCGTCTGTCGATCCGCCGTAAGCCACAATAAACCGGAATCGCCCGCGCGAGCGCGGGCGAGACATTCGCTGTTGGTGGAGCCCACCTCGGGGAGGGACTCGTGACGGAACGCCTCAAGCGAGAACCGTCCGCCTTGCCTTGCCATTCTCAGAAGAAGGACTTCGCAGCAGCGTTGGCAGCCGAACCGATGGGCCCGCCGATCACGACGTAGCCGATGACGAACAGGCCGGACAGACCGAACACCAGGCGCAGGATCCCGCCGGTCCGGGCAAAATCGCCGGTCGGCTGGTCGAACCACATCACCTTGACGATACGCAGGTAGTAGTAGGCGCCAACGACCGACGACAGGACGCCGATCACCGACAGCGCATAGAGGTGGGCCTGGATCGCTGCAACGAAGACGAAGTACTTGGCAAAGAAGCCCGCGAGCGGCGGAATGCCCGCCATCGAGAACATCAGCGCCGTCAGCACGACGGCCATGAACGGCTTGGTCGTCGAAAGGCCTGCAAGGTCGTCCACGCTCTCCAGATAGACACCGTCGGGTCGACGCATGGCGAGGATGCAGGCAAAGGTGCCGAGCGTCATGATCATGTAGATGGTCATGTAGAGAACGACGCCCGAGACGCCCGTTTCCGAGCCGGCGGCAAGCCCCACCAGCGCATAGCCCATGTGGCCGATCGAGGAGTAGGCCATCAGGCGCTTGATGTTGCGCTGGCCGATGGCGGCGAACGAGCCGAGCAGCATTGAAGCGATCGACACGAAGACGATGATCTGGCGCCAGTCGGCAACGATCGGCGAGAAGGCCTCCGAGACCACACGCACCAGGATCGCCATGGCGGCAACCTTGGGGCCGGCGGCGAAGAAGGCGGTAACCGGGGTCGGCGCGCCTTCATAGACGTCCGGCGTCCACATGTGGAAGGGCACGGCCGAGATCTTGAAGCAGGCGCCGGCAAGCACGAAGACCATGCCGAAGATCAGGCCAAGACCGCGGGTTTCCGTCGACAGCACCTTGGCAATATCGTCGAAGCCGGTGTTGCCGGTAAATCCGTAGACCAGCGACATGCCGTACAGCATCATGCCGGACGACAGCGCGCCGAGCACGAAATACTTGAGGCCCGCTTCGGTCGAACGCAGACTGTCGCGGTTGAAGGCGGCAACCACGTAGAGCGACAGCGACATCAGTTCGAGGCCGAGATAGAAGGCGATCAGGTCGTTGGCCGAGATCAGCACGAGCATGCCGAGCGTCGACAGCACCAGTACCACCGGGAACTCGAACTTGTCGAGTTCGAGGAAGCGGGCCTGACCGAAGGAGAGGCCGATGGCGACGATCGAGCCGAGCAGCGCGATCACCTTCATGAAGCGCGCAAACGGGTCGAGCACGAACGCACCGCCCCAGGCTTCGCCGCTTTGCGTGCCAAACACGAGCCAAAGCCCGGCGACGGCCAGCAGCACCACCGCAAGACCGGTGACGACGGGTGCCGACTTCTCGCCGGCAAACACGCCGATCATCAGGAGAGCGAGCGCACCCACCGCCAGAATGACCTCCGGCATGGAGAGTTGCAGGCTGAGAGAGAGGAGTTCAGCGGTCATGTCTAATCTTGTCCCGTCTCACTGCACGTTGAGTGCAAGGTTCTTCGCCGCCTGCAGGGCTGCGGTATAGTTGTTCACCACGAGGTCCACCGAAGCCGCGGTCGCATCGAACACGGGAGCCGGATAGACCCCGAAGAAGATGGTCAGCACGACCAGCGGGTAGAGAATGAGCTTCTCGCGGCCGGAGAGATCCAGAAGAACCTTGAGGCTCTCCTTTTCCAGCGCGCCGAAGATGACCCGGCGGTAGAGCCACAGGGCGTAGGATGCCGAAAGGATGACGCCCGTTGCCGCAAATAGCGCGACCCAAGTGTTGACCCGGAAGACGCCGATGATCGTCAGGAATTCGCCGACGAAGCCGGACGTCCCCGGCAGACCGACGTTTGCCATGGTGAAGATCATCATGGCGACCGCATACTTCGGCATGTTGTTGACGAGACCGCCATAGGCCGAGATCTCGCGGGTATGGAGGCGGTCGTAGACCACGCCGACGCAGAGGAAGAGCGCGCCCGAGACGATGCCGTGCGACAGCATCTGGAAGATCGCACCCTGGAGGCCCTGGGTGTTGGCGGCGAAGATGCCCATGGTCACGTAGCCCATGTGCGCGACCGACGAATAGGCGATCAGCTTCTTGATGTCGTCCTGCATCAGCGCCACCAGCGACGTGTAGATGATCGCAAGCACGGACAGCGTGAAGACGAAGGGCGCGAAATGCTCCGACGCCAGGGGCAGCATGGAGAGCGAGAAGCGCACGAAACCGTAACCGCCGAGCTTCAGCATCACACCCGCAAGGATCACCGAGCCTGCGGTCGGAGCCTGGACGTGCGCGTCGGGAAGCCAGGTATGCACCGGCCACATCGGCATCTTCACCGAGAAGGCCGCAAAGAAGGCGAGCCACAGCCAGGTTTGCATGCCGGCCGGGAAACCGAACTTCAGGAGCTCGGTCATGTCCGTCGTACCGGCCTGCCAGTACATCGCCATGATCGCAAGCATGGTCAGAACCGAGCCGGCAAGCGTGTAGAGGAAGAACTTGTAGGACGCGTAGACCCGGTCCTTGCCGCCCCAGACGCCGATGATCACGAACATCGGGATCAGCGTCGCCTCGAAGAAGACGTAGAACAGCACGATATCGAGCGCCACGAAGACGCCGACCATGACGACTTCCAGGAGCAGGAAGGCGATCATGTATTCCTTGATGCGCTTCTCGACCGACACCCAGCTCGCCAGCACGCAGAAGGGCATGAGGAAGGTGGTGAGGATGACGAACAGCATGGAGATGCCGTCGACGCCGAGGTGATAGGAGATGCCGGTGGTCAGCCACTCGTGCTTTTCCACCATCTGGAAGCCGGCATTCGAGTTGTCGAAGCCGATCCAGACAAACAGCGACACGACGAAAGTGGCGACCGTCGTCAGCAGCGCGATGTTAAGGACGTTGCGCCGACCGTTCGCCCCTTCCCCGTTCATGAACAGGAGAAGGAGGACGCCGACCAGCGGCAGGAAGGTGACCGTCGAGAGAATGGGCCAGTCGGTCATTACATGGAGCTCCCGAGCATCATCCAGGTGACCAGGGCTGCGATGCCGATCATCATGGCGAAGGCATAGTGATAAAGGTAGCCGGACTGCAGTCTCACAACCCGGTTGGTAACGTCGACCACGCGGGCGGCAACGCCGTTGGGTCCGTAGGCATCGATGACGCCGATGTCGCCCTTCTTCCACAGGAACCGGCCAAGCGCCTTGGCGGACCGTACGAAGAGGAAATCGTAGAGCTCGTCGAAGTACCACTTGTTGAGCAGGAACTTGTAGAGCCCCTGCTGCGAAGCGGCGAGCCGCTTCGGCGTCTCGGGCGACTTGATGTAGAAGTACCAGGCCGTGACGAAGCCGATGACCATGGCGATGAAGGGGCTGAGCGCCACCAGCGCAGGCACGTGATGGAATTCTTCCAGGAGTTCGTTGTGTTGCGCGGTAAACAGCGCACCCTTCCAGAATTCCGCATATTCCTCGCCGTAGAACATGCCTTCGAAGACGACACCGGCAAGCACCGCGCCAACCGCCAGGACGTAGAGCGGCACCAGCATGACGTTCGGCGATTCATGCACGTGATGCATCACCTCGTGGCTCGCCCGCGGCTTGCCAAAGAAGGTGAGGAACATCAAGCGCCACGAGTAGAAGCTTGTAAACATTGCAGCAATGACAAGCAGCGTGAAGGCGAAGCCCGAGGCCGGCGAATGCGAGGCATAGGCTGCCTCGATGATGACGTCCTTGGAGAAGAAACCGGCAAAACCGATCGGCGTGAAGGGAATGCCGACGCCGGTGATTGCCAGCGTGCCGATCAGCATCATCGCGAAGGTAATCTTGATGTGCGGCCGCAGGCCCCCCATGTGGCGCATGTCCTGTTCGCCATCGACGGCGTGGATGACCGAGCCGGCGCAAAGGAACAGCAGCGCCTTGAAGAAGGCGTGCGTGAACAGGTGGAAGATGGCCGAGCCATAGGCACCGACGCCGAGCGCCACGAACATGTAGCCGAGCTGCGAGCAGGTCGAATAGGCGATGACGCGCTTGATGTCGTTCTGCACGAGGCCGACCGTCGCCGCGAAGAAGGCGGTGATGGCACCGATGATCGTCACGACCAGCAGGGCGTTCGGCGAAAGCTCGAACACTGGCGACATGCGGGCGACGAGGAAGACGCCGGCAGTCACCATGGTTGCCGCGTGGATGAGCGCCGACACCGGCGTCGGGCCTTCCATCGCGTCCGGAAGCCAGGTGTGCAGCAGGAACTGGGCCGACTTGCCCATGGCGCCCATGAACAGCAGCAGGCAGACAACCGTGATCGCATTTGCCTTGTCGAGCGACATGCCGAAGATGTTGACCACCGCCTGCGTCGCGTCGGTTGCGCCTTCCGCCGGCAGGTAGGTCGATGCAGCAGCAAAGATGTTTTCGAAGTTGACCGAGCCGAACAGCACGAACAGGCCGGCAATGCCGAGGATGAAGCCGAAGTCGCCGACGCGGTTGACGATGAAGGCCTTCATCGCCGCAGCCGAGGCCGACGGCTTCTTGAACCAGAAGCCGATCAGCAGGTACGAGGCGAGACCGACGCCTTCCCAGCCGAAGAACATCTGCGCCAGGTTGTCGGACGTCACCAGCATCAGCATGGCGAAGGTGAACAGCGACAGGTAGGCGAAGAAGCGCGGCCGATGCGGATCGTGGTGCATGTAGCCGATCGAATAGATGTGCACGAGCGTCGAGACGGTGTTGACGACGACGAACATGATCGCTGTCAGCGTGTCGATCCGAAATGCCCACTCGACATCGATGCCGCCGGACTGGATCCAGCGTAGCACCGGCACCTTGATCACCTCGCCGGCTTCGCCGTGCGCGAGCGCCACGTTGAAGAAGACGATCCAGGACAGCACCGCGACGATGATCATCAGCCCGCTGGTGACATATTCCGAAGCCTTGGAACCGATCGAACGGCCGAACAGGCCGGCGATCAGGAAGCCGATCAGGGGAAGGAAGACGATTGCCTTGTAGATCATGACCCGATCAGCCCTTCATCATATTGACGTCTTCAACCGCGATCGAGCCACGGTTGCGGTAGAAGACGACGAGAATTGCAAGACCGATGGCGGCTTCGGCGGCGGCAACGGTCAGAATGAACAATGCGAACACCTGACCGACGATGTCGTTCAGGAAGGATGAGAAGGCCACCATGTTGATGTTGACGGCAAGCAGGATGAGCTCGACCGACATCAGGATGATGATGACGTTCTTGCGGTTCAGGAAGATGCCGAACACGCCGAGCGTGAAGAGGATGGCGCTGACCGTGAGGTAATGGGAAAGACCGATTTCCATGTTCTTGTTTCCTTGTGCCGCCTCAGAGGCCCTGGCCTGATTTGACCTTGACCACATCGACAGCCGTTGCCGGCGTGCGGGCCACCTGACGCGAAATATCCTGGCGCTTGATGTGCTGGCGATGACGAAGCGTCAGGACGATCGCGCCGATCATGGCCACCAGCAGGATCATGCCGGCGATCTGGAAGAAATAGACGTAGTGGGTGTAGAGCACGTCCCCCAGCGCCGCCGTGTTGGTCCGCTGCGCAGGGTTCGGGATCGGCATCGTGATCGCCTGCGAAGCCTCGGGGCTGAGCACGCTGCCGCCGATCACCACTACCAGCTCGGCTGCAACGATCAGGCCGACCAGGATGCCGATCGGCGCATATTGCAGCACGCCCGAGCGCAGTTCGGCAAAGTCGATGTCGAGCATCATGACGACGAACAGGAAGAGAACCGCAACGGCGCCGATGTAGACGACCAGGAGGATCATCGCCAGGAACTCGGCTCCCGTCAAAAGGAACAGGCCAGCGGCATTGAAGAACACCAGAATGAGGAAAAGCACCGAGTGAACCGGGTTCTTGGCCGAGATGACCATGAATGCCGATGCGATCGCGACAAACGCAAAGATGTAAAAGAATATAGCCTGCAGACCCATCGTGGTGCCTTTTCGTGCCTCTCGGAACCGGAGCGCCCGCCCCTTTCCGTCAGAATCCGGCGCATGGACATGCACCGGAGAATTCAGTCCCTGGTCGGACGGTGCCGAAGCACCGTTTGCAACACCCCTTAACGGTAGGGTGCATCCATGGTCATGTTGCGGGCGATTTCCCGCTCCCAGCGATCGCCGTTTTCCAGCAGCCGCTCCTTGTCGTAGTAGAGCTCTTCGCGGGTCTCCGTCGAGAACTCGAAGTTCGGCCCTTCGACGATGGCATCGACCGGGCAGGCTTCCTGGCAAAAGCCGCAATAGATGCACTTCACCATGTCGATGTCGTAGCGCACCGTGCGCCGCGTCCCGTCATTACGGCGCGGGCCGGCTTCGATGGTGATGGCCTGGGCGGGACAGACGGCCTCGCACAGCTTGCAGGCGATGCAGCGCTCTTCGCCGTTGGGATATCGGCGCAGGGCATGCTCGCCACGGAAGCGCGGCGAAACCGGTCCCTTTTCGAACGGATAGTTGATCGTCGCCTTCTGCTTGAAGAAGTAGCGCATCGACAGAAAGAAGGCGCTGACGAACTCCTTCAGGAACAGAGAGTTCACGCTCTGGGAAAGACTTGCCATCTTTATTCTCCAGTATGGCTGCAGCCGAGGAAGGCCATGGTCAGGCCCAACCCATCAGCTTCAGCACGAATGCGGTGATCACGACCATGGCGAGCGACAGGGGAAGGAAGACCTTCCAGCCCAGCCGCATCAGCTGGTCGTAGCGGTAGCGCGGAACGAAGGCCTTGACCATCGCGTAGCCGAAGAAGATCAGCCCGACCTTGAGAATGAACCAGATGATGCCCGGTACCCAGTTGATCAGCCAGAAGTCGACCGGCGGCAGCCAGCCCCCGAGGAACAGGATCGACGTCAGCGAGCAGATCAGCAGGATGGCGGCATATTCGCCGAGCATCAGCATCATGTACGGCGCCGAGGAATATTCCACCATGTAGCCGGCGACCAGCTCGGACTCCGCTTCGGGAAGGTCGAACGGAGGACGGTTGGTTTCGGCAAGGCCGGAGATGAAGAACACCACGAACATCGGGAAGAGCGGGATGAAGTGCCAGTCGAGGAAGGAGCTTGGCAGCCCCATCATCGTGCCAAGGCCGGTATGCTGGGCGTTGACGATGTCCGTCAGGTTCAGCGAGCCGACGCACAGCAGCACGCTGACGATCACGAAGCCGATCGAGACTTCGTAGGACACCATCTGCGCCGCCGAACGAAGCGCACCGAGAAACGCGTACTTCGAGTTCGACGCCCAGCCGCTCATGATGATGCCGTAGACTTCGAGCGACGAAATCGCGAACACGTAGAGCAGGCCGACATTGATGTTGGCGATCACCCAGTTGGTGTTGAACGGGATCACCGCCCAGGTCGCCAGCGCCAGCGTCACGGAAACCAGCGGCGCGAGCAGGAAGACGCCCTTGTTGGCGCCAGCCGGAATGATCGGCTCCTTGAAGACGAACTTCAGAAGGTCGGCAAAGGACTGGAACAGGCCGAAGGGACCGACGACGTTCGGGCCGCGGCGCAACTGCACGGCAGCCCAGATCTTGCGGTCGGCCAGCAGGATGTAGGCGATGAACACCAACAGACAGACCAGCAGCAGCAGCGACTGCCCGATCATGACGATTGCCGGCCAGGCATAGGTCGAAAAGAACGAATCCATGTTCATATTACTCCGCCGCAGCCTGGAAATTGTTGCGGGCCAAGGACGAGCATTCGGCCATCACTGCCGAAGCGCGTGCGATCGGGTTCGTCAAATAGAAGTCTTTGATCGGCGACGCAAACCCGGACTTCGAGATCTCACCGCCTTTTTGCCCAAGTGTCGCAATTTGGTCTATCGAACCGACGGCAATCTCGTCGATCGCGGCAAAATGCGGGTATTCGGCATAGAGACGGGCGCGAAGCGCGGTCAGCGAATCGAACGGCAGGCGCTTGCCGAGCACGTCGGAGAGAGCACGCAGGATCGCCCAGTCCTCGCGGGCGTCGCCCGGTGCAAAGCCGGCACGGCTGCCCATCTGGACGCGGCCTTCCGTGTTCACCCAGGTCCCGGACTTTTCGGTGTAGGTTGCACCCGGCAGGATGACGTCTGCATTGTGCGCGCCGGCATCGCCATGGCTGCCGATATAGACGGTGAACCCGGCAGTCTTCTGGGTGAAGTCCAGTTCGTCCGCACCGAGCAGGAAGAGCACGTCCATCGCCGTCAGCATGTCGGCCGTATTGGCGCCGCTGGCACCCGGAACGAACCCGAGGTCGAGGCCGCCGACGCGTGAGGCTGCTGTATGGAGAACGCCAAACCCGTTCCATTCGCCCGTCAGCGCGCCGACCGAACCGGCAAGCTTTGCAGCCGCGGCGAGGATGGCTGCCCCGTCGGGACGGGCAAGCGCGCCCTGGCCGACGATGATCATCGGGTTCTTGGCGCCGCGCAACGTATCGGCAAAGCCGAGACGACCGGCAGCAAGTTCCGACAGCGTATCGGCGCCGGTGCCAAGGTATTCAAAGGGATAGCGCAGGTCGCTCATCTCGCCTATCACCGCGATCGGGAAATTGCCGCGACGAAAGCGCTTGCGGATGCGGGCGTTGAGCACGGCCGCTTCCAGGCGCGGGTTGGCACCGATGATGAGAAGCGCACCGGCGTCTTCGATGCCTTCGATCGTCGGATTGAAAAGGTAGCTTGCGCGACCCTGCGAAGGATCGAGCGCCGTTCCGTCCTGGCGACAATCGAGGTTGTCGGATCCGAGCGAACGGATCAGTTCCTTGAGCGCATACATTTCCTCGACGGAAGCGAGGTCGCCGGCGATCGCGCCGATCTTTTCAGCCGAGGTGGCCGATACGGCGGCCTTGATCGCGGCGAAGGCTTCGCCCCAGCTGGCAGCCGTCAGGCGGCCGTCACGGCGCACATAGGGCCGGTCCAGGCGCTGCGTCTTCAGTCCGTCCCAGATGAAGCGGGTCTTGTCGGAGATCCACTCTTCGTTCACCTGCTCGTTGACCCGAGGCATGATGCGCATCACTTCGCGACCACGGGTATCGACGCGGATGGCGGATCCGACGGCGTCCATGACGTCGATCGATTCTGTCTTGCCGAGCTCCCACGGGCGGGCGGTAAAGGCAAAAGGCTTGGAGGTCAGCGCGCCGACCGGGCAGAGGTCGACGACGTTGCCCTGCAGCTCCGACGTCATCGCATGCTCGAGATAGGTGGTGATCTCCGCATCCTCGCCGCGGCCGATCAGGCCAAGTTCGGAAATGCCAGCAACTTCAGTAGTAAAGCGGACGCAGCGCGTGCAGTGGATGCAGCGGTTCATCACCGTCTTGACGAGCGGGCCGATGTACTTGTCCTCGACCGCGCGCTTGTTTTCCGTGTAGCGCGAGCTATCGATGCCGAAGGCCATGGCCTGGTCCTGCAGGTCGCATTCACCGCCCTGGTCGCAGATCGGGCAATCCAGCGGATGGTTGATCAGCAGGAATTCCATCACGCCTTCGCGGGCCTTCTTGACCATCGGCGTGTTGGTGAAGACTTCCGGCAGTTCGCCGTTCGGGCCACCGCGGACGTCGCGCACGCCCATGGCGCAGGAGGCTGCCGGCTTCGGCGGGCCACCCTTTACCTCGATCAGGCACATGCGGCAGTTGCCCGCCACCGACAGACGCTCGTGAAAACAAAAGCGCGGGATTTCGACGCCGGCTTCCTCGCATGCTTGGAGCAGCGTGAAATGATCCGGAACGTCTACCTCTTTGCCGTCTACCTTCAGCTTAACCATCGTCTCACTTACGTCCTTCGTTCATCTCGCAGTCGCCGACCCGAGATCAGTCTTGTCCTTCAAGAGCGTCTTCGCCTGCCCGACCCAGTCCTCTCGCAGGATACGTCCCTGCAGGCCCAGTTCCGCATCGGTGCGGGTGATGTCGCTATCGGTCCACGCGGCCAGCTGCACGAGGCTGACGACGCCGAAATCCTTCAGTGCCTTCTCGAGCTTCACCCCGATCCCGGAGATCTGCCGCAATTCCTTCGTCTCTGCTGCACCCGCCTTTGCGGGCGCGGGCGAGACGGTCGCAGCCTCGGCCGCCCTCCCCTGCACGGGCCGGCTCGCCACCGGCTGCGGCCATGCGCGGTTGGTGGCTTCCAGAGCCCCTTGCACCGCACCGAAGCAGGCGTCCGACAGACGCTTTGCAGCCCCTTCGCCGAGCATGCCGACGGCAGCCATGGCGGCCACCGGAGGCGCAAGCAGCGGCGGCAGAAACAGCGAACTCACCAGAGAGGGCAGACGCACCGGACGGGAGCCGGGCATGCCCCGGTCCTGCCTGCCCCGTGCTGTTTCCGCCCCCGTCACCCGGCTTACTCCGCCGCTTCGAGCACGGCGCCCTGGGACGTCGAATTGTAGGTGTACTGGTCGATCCGCTTTTCGATCTCGTCGCGGAAATTGCGAATGAGACCCTGGACCGGCCAGGCCGCAGCGTCGCCGAGCGCACAGATAGTGTGCCCTTCGATCTGCTTGGAAACCTGCAGCAGCATGTCGATTTCGCGCTTCTGGGCATTGCCCTTGACCATGCGCTCCATCACCCGCCACATCCAGCCGGTACCTTCGCGGCACGGCGTACACTGGCCGCAGCTCTCATGCTTGAAGAAGGCCGAGAGACGGGCAATCGCCTTGATCACGTCGGTCGACTTGTCCATCACGATGATCGCGGCCGTGCCGAACGACGACTTCTTGTCGCGCATGCCGTCGAAATCCATGATCGCGTCGTCCATGTCCTCGCCGCGGATGATCGGGCAGGACGCACCGCCGGGAATGACACCGAGCAGGTTGTCCCAGCCGCCGCGGATGCCGCCGGCATGCTTTTCGACCAGTTCGCGGAAGGGAATGCTCATGGCTTCCTCGACCG
Source organism: Hyphomicrobiales bacterium (assembly GCA_900469345.1). GTDB lineage: Bacteria > Pseudomonadota > Alphaproteobacteria > Rhizobiales > Rhizobiaceae > Neorhizobium. The sequence continues at coordinate 689,693 of UBWZ01000002.1, forward strand.
TGCAGGGCTTGTTCACATGACCGGAGATCATGAACAGCTTCGTGCCGACGTTGTTCGGGCGGCCGATGCCGGCAAACCAGGCGCCGCCACGGCGCAGGATGGTCGGTGCAACGGCGATCGATTCGACGTTGTTGACCGTCGTCGGGCAACCGTAGAGACCCATGTTCGCCGGGAACGGCGGCTTCAGGCGCGGCTGGCCCTTCTTGCCTTCCAGGCTTTCCAGAAGGGCCGTCTCTTCGCCGCAGATATAGGCGCCCGCCCCGTGATGGACGTAGATATCGAAATCCCAGCCGTTCTTGTTGTTGCCGCCGAGAAGACCGGCGTCATAGCACTCGTCGATCGCCGCCTGCAGGGCTTCGCGCTCGCGCATGTATTCGCCGCGGACGTAAATGTAGGCGGTATGGGCACCCATCGCAAAACCGGCGATCACGCAGCCCTCGATCAGCGTGTGCGGATCGTGGCGCATGATCTCGCGATCCTTGCAGGTGCCCGGCTCGGACTCGTCCGCGTTGACGACGAGGTAATGCGGACGACCGTCCGATTCCTTCGGCATGAACGACCACTTGAGGCCGGTCGGGAAGCCTGCACCACCACGACCACGAAGACCGGACGCCTTCATCTCGTTGATGATCCAGTCCCTGCCCTTCTCGATGATCTGTTTGGTACCGTCCCAATGGCCACGGCTCATGGCGCCCTTCAGGGACTTGTCCTTGAGGCCGTAGATGTTGGTGAAGATGCGATCCTGGTCTTTAAGCATGGCTTATTCCGCCGGTTCTTCAATGATGTCGAAGTTCGCTCCGGTCCACGCCACGCGCGGGCCCAAACGATCCGAAGTTTGGTAGGTGCCGACTTCACAAATCCTGTCGCTCGTGATGCCGGTCATTGCCTACCCCTAAACGCTGCGCCCCTGCCCGGCACCATAGCTTGCATTGCAAGCCGTGACGAGCGGAGACATGCACCCGATCCTCAGGAAGCCTCTCCCTCGGACGTCGTTTTCTTGCGGGTCCGCTTCGGCTTCAGGTCGCCCGAAACGGTACCCGGTTCGGCTGGCGCCCCTTCGCCGGCACCGCCGGCTGCCTTCGGATCCGGCACGCTTTTGGTCGTTGCGGACAGCGGCCCGGTCTCGGCCGCCTTGGCCTGGTCCTTGGCGCCTTGCTTGTCGGTCACCGGCGTCTTCACCGAGGCGTCCGTCTCAGGGGCATTGTCCTTGGCGCGTGCGGCATTGCCGGGTGCGCCGGCAGCCGAAGCCGCGTCGCCCGCGTCCGCAGCGGGCTGCGGCTCCAGATTGGTGCGAACCGGGCGAACCTCTTCGAGAAGAGTCAGAGCACCGCCTTCGGGCGCGGAAAACACGCGGTCGATCTGCGGTCCCGGAGTAATGTCATTTCCACGCCCCGCCTCGAAGGCATCGATGATCTCTTCCAGCCGTGCCGGCGTCAGATCCTCATAGGCATCCTTGAAGATGATGACCATCGGCGCGTTGACGCAGGCGCCCTGGCACTCCACCTCTTCCCAGGACAGCGTGCCCGCAGCATTGGGCACCAGCGGGTCGTGATGGATCTTGTGGCGACAGACGTCCATCAGCTCTTCGGCGCCGCGCAGCATGCACGGCGTCGTGCCGCAGACCTGCACGTGCGCGCGGGTGCCGACGGGCTTCAGCTGGAACTGCGTGTAGAAGGTCGCCACCTCGAGAACGCGGATCAGCGGCATGTCGAGCTTGTTCGCCACATGCTCGATCGCCGCCTTCGTGACCCAGCCATCCTGCTCCTGCGCACGCATCAGCAGCGGGATGACGGCGGATTGCTGCCGACCCTCAGGATATTTGCGGATGGTTGCCTCGGCCCAGACCGCGTTCTCCTCGTTGAAGGAGAATGCGGGAGGCTGGAACTGCTCTTCGGCTAGTCGACGGACAGACATACTTTCCCACGTCCTATCAGTTTATCGCACCACACCGCGATTTCGTCAGGGACACGAAATCGCAGGCATAGGCTGACTTGTCTTTCTGCATGAATACGATGAACTTTGTACCATTGGCGACGGATGACTTGATCTCGTAGCCAAGCGACAGAAGATCGCCCATCGATGTGGTTCCGCCCGAGCTCGTCGTGCCGCCCGCCACAGGCGCCTCTGCCGTCTGCGCAAGCGCAGCCGAGGCGGAGGTCAGCAATGCAGCAGTGACGGCGGCACGGATCATCAGCGGTCTACCTCGCCGAACACGATGTCGAGCGAGCCGAGAATGGCCGATACGTCGGCGAGCTGGTGGCCGCGGCACATGAAATCCATTGCCTGGAGATGCGCGTAGCCCGGAGCCCGGATCTTGCAGCGATACGGCTTGTTAGTGCCATCGGCAACGAGGAACACGCCGAACTCGCCCTTCGGCGCCTCGACGGCGGCGTAAACCTCGCCGGCCGGCACGTGGTAGCCTTCGGTGTAGAGCTTGAAGTGATGAATCAGCGCTTCCATCGACCGCTTCATCTCGCCGCGCTTCGGCGGCACGACCTTGCCGTCGGACGACGAAACCGGTCCCGTCTTGGCATCGCCGAGCAGACGGTTGACGCACTGCTTCATGATCTTCACGGACTCATGCATCTCGATCATGCGGATCACGTAGCGATCGTAGCAGTCGCCGTTCTTGCCGATCGGAATGTCGAAATCCATGTCGGCGTAGCATTCGTAGGGCTGCGACTTGCGCAGGTCCCAGGCAGCGCCCGAACCGCGCACCATGACGCCGGAGAAGCCCCATGCCCAGGCCTCTTCGAGGCTGATCACGCCGATATCGACGTTACGCTGCTTGAAGATGCGGTTATCGCTGATCAGGCCGGCGATATCGTCGATCTTGGAAGGGAATTCGTCGCACCAGCGGCCGATATCCTCGACCAGTTCGGTCGGCAGGTCCTGGTGGACGCCGCCCGGCCGGAAGTAGGCGGCGTGCATACGCGAGCCGGAGGCGCGCTCGTAGAACACCATCAGCTTCTCGCGCTCCTCGAAGCCCCAGAGCGGCGGCGTCAAGGCGCCCACGTCCATGGCCTGCGTGGTGACGTTGAGAAGATGCGACAGGATGCGGCCGATTTCCGAATAGAGGACACGGATCAGCTGGCCGCGGATCGGCACGGTGATGCCGAGCAACTTTTCCACTGCCAGGCAGTAGGCGTGCTCCTGGTTCATCGGCGCGACATAGTCGAGCCGGTCGAAGTAAGGCAGGGCCTGCAGATAGGTCTTGGCTTCGATCAGCTTTTCGGTGCCGCGGTGAAGCAGGCCGATATGCGGATCGACGCGTTCGACGATCTCGCCGTCGAGCTCCAGCACAAGCCGCAGGACGCCGTGGGCCGCAGGGTGCTGCGGTCCGAAATTGATGTTGAAGTTGCGGACGTTGTGTTCAGTCATACGGCCTGCTCCATTCCAGGTGCGCGGCGACACCGGGCGGGAAAGAAGTGTAAGTGGGCCGGCGCCGATGCGCCGGTCTTATGCTTTCGCCTTCTCGTCACCGGGCAGGACGTAGTCCGTCCCCTCCCAGGGCGAAAGAAAATCGAAATTGCGGAACTCCTGGCGCAGCTCGACGGGTTCGTAGACGACCCGCTTGGCGGAATCGTCGTAGCGCACCTCGACAAAGCCCGTCAGCGGAAAATCCTTCCGCAGCGGATGGCCTTCGAAACCGTAGTCGGTCAGGATCCGACGCAGGTCCGGGTGCCCGTCGAAGATGATCCCGTACATGTCCCAGGCTTCACGCTCGAACCAGTCCGCGCCGGGATAGACGCCGCACACCGACGGCACCGCCTCGTCCTCGGCCGCCATCATCTTTACCCGCACGCGGGCGTTCAGACGCGGCGACAACAGGTGATAGACGACGTCGAAACGCTTCTCGCGCGCCGGATAGTCGACGCCGCAGATGTCGATGAAGCTGATGAACCCGCAACGCGGGTCGTCCCGCAGCAGGGTCAGCACCTCGATGATCGACGACGGCTCGACCGTCAGCGTCAGTTCGCCAAAGGCAATCTCCGCGTCCGCGATCAGGTTCGGTCGCGTTTCGCGCAGGTAGGTCGAGAGCTCGTTCAGGGCTTCAGTCATGCTATGTCCTCGACCCCTCAGCGCTCGATCGTGCCGGTGCGACGGATTTTCTTCTGCAGCAGAAGCACGCCATAGAGCAAGGCTTCCGCTGTGGGGGGACAGCCCGGCACGTAAATATCAACAGGCACAACGCGGTCGCAGCCACGCACCACCGAATAGGAATAGTGGTAGTAGCCGCCACCATTGGCGCAGGAACCCATCGAAATGACGTAGCGCGGCTCCGGCATCTGGTCGTAGACCTTGCGTAGGGCCGGTGCCATCTTGTTCGTCAGCGTGCCCGCGACGATCATCACGTCCGATTGGCGCGGAGAGGCGCGCGGCGCAAAGCCGAAACGCTCGACGTCGTAGCGCGGCATCGACAGCTGCATCATTTCGACCGCGCAGCAGGCGAGACCGAACGTCATCCACATCAGCGAGCCCGTCCGGGCCCAGTTGATGAGTTCGTCGGTGGAGGTGACCAGAAAACCCTTGTCGGCGAGCTCGTTGTTGATCTCGCCGAAGAAACGGTCATCGCTGCCGACCGGCTTGCCGGTGGATGGATCTACAATGCCCTTGGGCTGCGGCGCAACGAGGGTGTTGCCGTGATCGACTACTCCCATTCCAGCGCTCCTTTCTTCCATTCATAGATGAAACCGATGGTCAGAACCCCGAGGAACACCATCATGGACCAGAAGCCGAACCATCCGATCTGCCCGAAGGAAACCGCCCACGGAAACAGGAAGGCGACTTCCAGGTCGAAGATGATGAACAGGATCGAGACCAGGTAGAAGCGGATGTCGAACTTCATGCGCGCATCGTCGAACGCATTGAAGCCGCATTCGTAGGCGGACAGCTTTTCCGAGTCAGGCGCCTTGTAGGCCACGGCAAACGGCGCAATCAGGAGCGCCAGGCCGATGACCAGGGAAATACCCATAAAGATCGCGATCGGGACATAGGAAGTGAGGAGTTCACTCATAATATTCGATCCCTGCTTGCCAAAAGCGCCGGGAAGCGCTCGGACTCAATGCGCGGCAAGCGAACGTGCATTGCAACAAGCCGTGACTAGCGCAGCCGACGCAGCCACGCAAGCGTTTTGAATGTGCGATCCTGTACCAAAATGGCGCAGCTCCAACTGTGGAATCCCCTCGCCTCGCCCGCGCCCTTGTCATCGATCGGGATGCGTGCGCGGCTCGCAACCCGCCGTGCAGCGACCGGCAAACGAGCCAGGCATTCGCCGCAAAGCCTGCCAGGCGGGCATTTGGCGTAAGTGACAACAAAAAAAGGGAGGTGCCTGAGCGGCGAAAAGAATGGCGCGAGTGACGGGGCTCGAACCCGCGACCTCCGGCGTGACAGGCCGGCACTCTAACCGACTGAGCTACACCCGCGCATTGTGCCGCATGGCGGCTGGACCACCACCGAAGCGGCAATCCGAAGTCCGAGGAGAGAATGGCGCGAGTGACGGGGCTCGAACCCGCGACCTCCGGCGTGACAGGCCGGCACTCTAACCAACTGAGCTACACCCGCGCATTTCTCTGAAAGGCCGAAGCCTTCGTGCCGGGCGACCTCGATCGCTCGGTTGAGCGGGTTCCTAAGAGGTTCGTTACCGGGTGTCAAGCAGGTTTGAAGACAAAAGGATGACGTAAACATCTTATCAGTCGCGATCCCCCTGCCCGTCGGCCCTTCCCCAAAATTTTCAAAAAAACATCGCGGGGGTCTTGCGGTTTCGTCACGATCCGAATAGATCACGGCCACCGACGCGGCGGGCACTGTCCCGGCTTCGCGAAGGGCGATTAGCTCAGTTGGTAGAGCGCCTCGTTTACACCGAGGATGTCGGGAGTTCGAGTCTCTCATCGCCCACCATTCAGCTCCCCTCTTTCTCCATGACTTTTACGGCGCCACTGGTCTTTGCCGGAGGTCTGCTTCGCTGTATTGAGGTCGGCGCCGGCAGGTCCGGCAGCGGGCGGGTTTCCCAATGCGCCCCGCGGCTGATGGCAGCGCCAGGAACAGAGGTCGGAATGCAGCAATCGGAGCCCGCGCGCGCCGCAAGCGACAGCAGCTTTGAGGGGAGATCCGTCTTCGCATTCGGCTTCAGCCCCTGGAAGCGGCGTTTTCTTACCTCCTATTTCCCGGGCGCCTCCCTCGTCTTCGCCCCCCAGTATCTTGACGACCGCCGATTTTCCCGCGACTGGGCGCCGCTGATGGCGAGCACGCCCGACCCCGTGCTTCTCGCCTGGAGCTTCAAGCTCCCCCTCGCGGCCAGGCAACATGCCCGCGACAACGGCCTTCCGGTTTTCCACATGGAGGACGGCTTCCTGCGCTCGCTGGTCCCCTCGGCAAGCAAGACCCGTCCCGTATCGCTGACGCTCGATGCCCAGCGTCCCTACTTCGATGCACGCGGTGCCTCGGATCTGGAGGACATCCTCAACACTTGCGACTTCGACCAGCCGCTGCTTGCCCGGGCTCGCGCCGGCATCGATCTTCTGATCTCGAGCGGGCTGAGCAAATACAATGCTGAGGATGCGCCCGCCGGCGACGACTCACAAATAAGGACGGGCCGCACCATTCTCGTCATTGGCCAGGTTGAAGACGATGCCTCCATTCGATTCGGGCATTTGGGACCGGTCACCAACAACGACCTCGTGCGCCTGGCGGCCGCGGAAAACCCGGACTGCCGCATCCTTTACAAGCCTCATCCGGATGTCCTGCGAAACCTGCGCCGGAAGCGCTCCGACCCGCAGGAGGTCGCCCATCTCTGCGACCTGCTGACGGAGCCGGTGCCGCTTTCGACGGTGCTCCGGACGGTAGACCACGTCTACACGATCACCTCGCTTGCCGGCTTCGAAGCGCTCCTGCGCGGCCTGCCGGTCACCGTGATCGGCCTGCCCTTCTATGCCGGATGGGGCCTGACCGACGATCGTCAGCCGAGCGCGAGGCGGCAGCGCAGCCTGACCGTAGAGGCGGTCTTTGCCGCCGCCTACCTCCTCTACCCCCGCTATTTCGACCCGCTGACCGGCCAATCGGTCAGCTTCGAGGCGTGCCTGCAGCAGATGATCGCCTGGAGAGCGGACGGCGTCCCAGCAGCCATGCGGGAGCCCCTGCCCGATTACGAGGAGCCCGGCCCGGATTTCCGCGAACGGCGTCTTCTCGGACCCTACGGCGTGCTCGGCTGGCGGCATGCAATGACGACACCGCTGTCTGCTGCGATCGCGGCCGCCGGCAGCCCCGAGGACGCACAGGTGTTCCGAAAGAACCCGATCGGCTTTTTCCGCAACCTCTCCAATCCGCGCCTGCGCCGCCTCGGCCGTCTCCTCTATCCCTGGGACTGATGCAAGCGGCAGCGGCGTCTGGCCCGTCTGGCCCGTGATCGTCAGAACACGTTGCGCAGAAGCACATAGAGGGTGAACGACAGGGCGATTGAGACCGGCAGGGTCAGCACCCAGGCCAGCATCATGTTGCGAACGGTCGACCACTGCAGGCCCGAGCCGTTGGCCGCCATGGTTCCCGCCACGCCGGACGACAGCACATGGGTTGTCGACACCGGCAGACCAAGGTGGTCTGCAGCGCCGATCGTCAGCATGGCGATCACCTCCGCCGACGCGCCCTGACCATAGGTCAGATGCGTCTTGCCGATCTTTTCCCCGACCGTCACGACGATGCGCCGCCAGCCGACCATGGTGCCGAGGCCGAGCGCCAGCGCCACGGCGACCTTGACCCAGAGTGGAATGTACTTGGTCGCGTTGTCGACCGCCCCGTGATAGGCCTTCACCGCGTTGAGATCGCCCTCTTGCATGGGCAGCAGCTTCTTCTTGTCGATCAGCTTCAGCGCCTCGCCGATCATATAGACGTCGTTGCGGATGTTGTTGACGAGCGAGGTCGGCACGGATTCGAGCGTCGGAAATTTTGAGATCTGCTCGGTCGAGGCATGCACCAGCTGCTGCAGGGCGAGCGTCGTGCCGTCGTCCCATGTCTTGCCGCGCACGGCGTCGGCTACTTTGGCGCGGGCATCGGCAACCGGCGCGCCGGGCTTCACATATTTCTGCAGCACGCTCTCGACCTGGCCGGAGGCGCGCTTGTAGGCGTCGAGATATTGGACATCCGGCGTGCGGTTGAGGGCAAAGGCGGTGGGCACCAGGCCGATCAGGATCAGCATGATCAACCCCATGCCCTTCTGGCCGTCATTGGAACCGTGGGCGAAGCTGACGCCCGTGCAGGTAAAGATCAGCAGGCCGCGGATCCATAACGGCGGCGGCTGGTTTCCCTTCGGTTCCTCGTAGAGCGCCTTGTTGCGCACCAGCCTCTTCATCACCAGAAGCATCAGCGCCGAAAGGGTAAACCCGATCAGCGGCGAGATCAGCAGGCTGAGCCCGATGCTTGTCGCCTGCGACCAGTCGACGCCGCTGGTCGCGGTGCCTTCCGGTGCCAGAAACTGGTTGGCGAGGCCGACGCCGATGATCGAACCGATCAGCGTGTGCGAACTGGACGACGGCAGGCCGAGATACCAGGTGCCGAGGTTCCAGATGATGGCAGCGGCCAGCAGCGCAAACACCATGGCAAGGCCGGCGCCGGAGCTGACCTGGAGGATGAGCTCGACCGGCAACAGCGACACGATGCCGAAGGCGACCGCCCCGGACGACAGGACGACGCCGAGAAAGTTGAAGAAGCCCGACCAGACCACCGCGACCTCGGCGGGCAGCGAGCGGGTATAGATGACGGTCGCCACGGCGTTCGCCGTGTCGTGGAAGCCGTTGACGAACTCGAAGCCGAGCGCGATCAGGAGAGCAAGACCAAGCAGCGCCCAGGGCACGTAGTTTGCCATCTTCAGATCCTGGGACAGCGCATATCCTACATAGCTAAGGCCGGCGATCAGGATCACCAGGAAGATCGGCATGAACCATTTGCCGATCTTCGACGGGTGTTCGAGCGGATGATAATTGGAAGAATCATGCCCGGAGGCGGTCGCATCAGTCACGGGAAGTAGTCCTCGCCTTTGCCGTTATTGACAAAAGTCAAACACTTCCCCGTGAACCCATTGTGACAACGGGTGAAATAGCTGGCGCAAACACACGTTTCCCGCGCCGACGGGCGATGTAACGAGGAGCGAGAAGCACAGCTGGGCCCGCCGAAACTGAAGCGCGAGCCGGAATATCCTGCCTCGCGTCGGGAGAAGCTCGCGGCTTCGCGTCTACATATGCGTCTGACGCCGTCGTCGATACGGGCAACGATGATGTCGGGATGGCTTTGCCTTGAGCCTCAAGGGCACAGCGAGCGCGGGACAGAGCGACGCAAATAGAGGGCCACGCCTCAGGCAGCGTCAAAAACGCGCTGAAGAACTTTTGGCGGATGACAGTCAGGCCAGAATGCTGCCTGGCCTGTCCACACCTGATGCAGCCGGCCGGGCAATGTACCCTTACCTGCCGCATACAATTCCGCTACCAGAGGTTTTGATACCCTTTGCGGAGAGACCGATGCATCCGGCCGAGACTTTCGAACTGGTCTTCACCCTGCTTCTCGCGATTCTCGCCCTGCACTGGTTCGCCGAGCGCGCCAAGCTTCCGCCGTCTGTCGCGCTTCTCGTCGGCGGCGGCGCCCTCGCCTTCCTTCCCGGTCTGCCGGTGATCGAACTCGATCCCGAGCTGGTTCTCGTCCTCTTCCTGCCTCCGCTTCTGATGGACGGCGCCTACTACACCGCACTCGCCGCCTTCCGCCGCCACAGCGCCGGCATCCTGTCGCTGGCGATCGGGGCCGTGGTCTTCACCACCCTGGTGGTCGGCATTGTCGTGCACTGGCTGGTTCCGGCGCTCCCCTGGGCCGCCTGTTTCGCCCTCGGCGCCATCGTCTCGCCACCGGATGCGGTGTCGGCACGGGCGGTCCTGCAGCGCGTCAAACTCCCGCGACGGCTGACGACGCTGCTCGAGGGTGAAAGCCTGCTCAATGATGCGAGCGGCCTCGTGCTCTTCCGCTTCGCTGTCGCGGCAGCGCTGACCGGAAGCTTCGATGCCGTCGATGCAAGCCTCGAATTCGGGTTTCTGGCGATCGGCGGCGTCGTGGTCGGCGCCGTCGTGGGCGGGGCCTGGACCCTCCTCCTCAGACGCCTGGGCGACGAGACCCTGATGATCCTCGCCTCCCTGATCCTTGGCTGGGCCGCCTATCTGGCGGGCGAAGCGGTGCACGTGTCCGGCGTGATCTCCACCGTCACCGCGGGCCTCGTCTTCGGCTGGTACCAGCACGTGGTCTTCACCGCGAGCGTCCGTATCCGCGCCGGCGCCTTCTGGCACGTCATGGTGTTCCTGATGGAGGCGATGATCTTTATCCTCATCGGTCTATCGCTGCGCGGCGTGCTGGAGCGTGTCGGCGGCTTCGAGACCGTTCTGTCGACCATGACGGTTCCGGTCGTCGGCGTCATCGTCGCGATGACGGCTGCACGCTTCGTCTGGATCTTCGGCTGCGACGCCGTTCTCGCAGTGCTCGACCGGGTCGGATTTTCGATCGACGATCCGCTCGGGCCAAGGGCCGCGACGGTGATGAGCTGGGCGGGGATGCGTGGCGTGGTGACTCTCGCCGTTGCCCTGACCGTCCCCGAAACCATGCCGGGTCGCGACCTGATGCTGGTCGCGGCCTTCGCCGCCATTCTGGTGACCGTTCTCCTGCAGGGGACGACGCTGGGACTGGTGATCCGCGCCGCCAGACTGTCTGATCGGGGCCCGCGCCCAGCCTTGACCCTGGCCCAGGCGGAAGCGGCGGTCGCGGCAGCCCAGCTCGTCGCCATCCGGTCGCGGGCCTATGCCGAGGACGGAACGCTTGCCCATCCGCGACTGCTCGAGGGGTTCCAGCGACGCGCCGACCAGGCATCCCAGAACGCGGACGACGAAGAGACCTTCGTGGACGAGATCGTCGCCCATTACGACCTCGTCCTCGAGGCGGTCAGGGCCGGCCGGGCCGAACTCGTCCGCCTCCACCGCGCCCACCAGATTAGCGACGAGACGTTGCATGACCTCGAACGGGACCTCGATCTGGAAGAACTGTCGGCAGCAGCCGCCAAAGCGATCTGAAGCGCGAGCGAGACCGCCCGGGTTGCTTCTGCGAGCATCAGCTTCGAAAGGCAGTGTGGAAGAAAACGTGTAATGGCTGGGGCGCCAGGATTCGAACCTGGGAATGCCGGTACCAAAAACCGGTGCCTTACCGCTTGGCGACGCCCCAACATCGGCCCGAGCAATCGGGCCGTGCCGTGCTCTAGCAAAGCGCATCGGGCCCGGCAATCAGGCGTTCGGCTTTTTTTATGCCACGCCATCGAAATTCGGAGACAGCGGCGGCATGGCATGTCCCGGAACTTCGCCTCAAGCAGGACGTTCGCCGAAAGACGATCAAACAGGGAGTGTCATCCATGGCCGACGATAAAACCGCGCAGGAAGCGATCGAGAATGTCGATACGACGGCAAAAGCCAAGGACAGCCCCGCCGCCGGTCCGCATGCAAAGAAGGAGCTGACCGATATGGACAAGACTCCCGGCACCGGCTCCCTCCCCGACCCTGACACCAAGGAGACCGACGCCAGCTCCGGCTGAATGCTGCCAGGCGAAAGTCCTTGCGACGCCATGACGCTTGCCCGATCGGACGGCGCGCTCTAACACCATCTGATCGGCATCGGCAAAGCGGCAGCGATGACAGGCAAGACCATCACTCTTTATGACGCGATCGGCGGCGAGGCGACCGTCCGTGCTCTGGTTTCCCGGTTTTACCACTACATGGACACGCTGCCGGAAGCGGCTCGCTGCCGCGCCGTCCACCCGCCGAGCCTGTCCGGCAGCGAGGCAAAGCTCTACGATTACCTGCTCGGCTATCTCGGCGGGCCGCCGGTCTATGTCGAGAAGCACGGCCATCCGAGGCTGCGGTCACGCCATTTCGGCGCCGCTATCGGACCGCAGGAGCGCGATGAATGGATGCTCTGCTTCCGGCGCGCGATGGACGAAACGGTCGAAAACCCCAAGCTGCGCGAGATCATCTGGCCGCCCATCGAGCGGCTCGCCTTTCATATGCAGAACCGGGAGTAGCACGTTGGAACGACTCTCTTTTCTGCGACCGTTGATTCTGCTTGTGAGCGGCCTGATGGGCGCTTCCGGCGTCGCATTGGCTGCGGCAGCGAGCCATGACGGCGACACCCATCTTCTCGGAGCGGCGTCGACCATGTGCCTCGCCCATGCCCCGGTGCTGCTTGGACTTTATCTCGCCGACCGCCATTTTCGCACTGCGACCCCGGCAGCCCTCGTGCTCGGTGTCGGCACCATCCTGTTTGCCGCCGATCTCCTGTCGCGCCATTATCTGGGCGACAGGGCCTTTCCGTTTGCCGCACCGGCCGGCGGCATGCTGATGATCCTGGGCTGGGTGCTCGTGGCAGCGGGCGCCATTCTGCCGCAGCGTCTGGGCGGCTAGCCGGCTGGTCGAAACCACTGGCACCTTTACCAAGGAAGCTCAGGACCGGCGAAGCGGCAGGATCATACCGGTGGTCGGATTGCCTTCACCCGCACTCCGGGTCCTGTTGGCCGCATTGCCGGCCGGCGCCGGAAACAGGATGAGGTTATCCTCCGGCGCTCTCCCCTCGTCCCGTGACAGAAGGGCGTAAAGCTCGGGCACGAGGCCGTCGCCGTTTTGCTGCGCCAGCTTGTGCAGGCCGATCAAAAAGCCCGGATCACGCGTTTCTCTGCTCATCATTGCGGTCCTTTATGGTCTGAAGCGCCCGTTCGAGGCTGGACTTCGAGCCGTTGCGCAAGGGCACGAAGGCGACACCGAACTTCTTGCAGCCGGTCTTCACCCTCAGGCACGCATCGTGGCTGATACAGTCGATCGGGCAGAACACGCAGTCGACGGATGGCAGCACGGTGTCGATCCGGGAGACGGCTTCCCGTAAACCGCCATCATGGTGGATGAGTTCCGCCCCGTGCTTGCTGGCGATCAGGCGCAGATGCGCCACCTGGCAATCGCGCCCGCCGACATAAAGGAAGCTCTTGACCTCACCCAGTCCGCTGACGCGGGAACCCGCCTTCGCACCGCCCTGCTCCGCTGCAGCGACCGTTCCCTTGGCAACCTGCGTACGGTGCCCGCTACCCTTTTGTTTCTTCGCCATGTCGCTCCTCGCTGGCAGGCGGGCCCCGCCTTCGGCACCCTTGAACAGCCAGCACCCTAGTAAACATGACAATGAGAGACAAGATTAAACTTGATGGCATGGATCATGAATTTTCGGAGCGCAAAACTCCAATCTTTTACCGTTTGATAAATTTTTCGGCTGTGTTACCGTTTGCCCAATAGTTGTCCATGAATCCAAAAAGAGGGAACAGGGATGGATCGACTGGGAAATGGCATTGCGGCAGGACGTCTGACGCCTGCTGACTACGAAACCAACTTTGCGGATCTGCATCCGCGCCTCGACAAGCACGAGGCGCTGGTGGCCGCGGATCGCTGTTACTTCTGTTACGACGCGCCGTGTATGACGGCCTGTCCCACCGCCATCGATATTCCGCTGTTCATCCGGCAGATATCGACTGGCAACCCGCTCGGCTCCGCCAAGACCATCTTCGACCAGAACATTCTGGGAGGCATGTGCGCCCGCGTCTGTCCCACCGAAACGCTGTGTGAACAGGCCTGCGTGCGCAACACCGCGGAGGACCGGCCGGTCGAGATCGGCAAGCTCCAGCGCTATGCGACCGACATTGCCATGGAAACCAACCGCCAGTTCTACGAGCGTGCGGCCTCCACCGGCAAAACCATCGCCGTGGTCGGAGCAGGTCCGGCCGGTCTTGCCGCAGCCCACCGGCTGGCGCGCCACGGCCATGGAGTGGTGATCTTCGACGCGCGGGAAAAGTCCGGCGGCCTCAACGAATACGGCATCGCCACCTACAAGGCGGTGGACGAGTTTGCCCAGCGCGAGGTGGATTACGTCACCGCCATCGGCGGCATCGAGATCCGCAATGGCCAGGCGCTCGGTCGCCATTTCTCACTGTCTGACCTGGGCGGGCAATATGATGCCATCTTCCTCGGCATGGGGCTTTCCGGCGTCAACGGTCTCGGCGTCGAGGGCGAGGATCTCCAGGGCGTCGACGACGCCGTGGATTTCATCGCGGCCCTGCGCCAGACCCCGGACCGGAGCGTCCTGCCGATCGGCCGGCGGGTCGTCGTCATCGGCGGCGGCATGACGGCGATCGACGCCGCCATCCAGGCGAAGCTGCTCGGCGCCGAGGAGGTGACGATCTGCTACCGCCGCGGCAAGGACAACATGAATGCCTCTGGTTACGAGCAGGATCTGGCCACCGCCAACGGCGTCATCATCCGCCACTGGCTCGCCCCGAAGCGCATCATTGCCGATGACGGCCATGTCGCGGGCATCGAGGTCGAATACACCGCCATGCGCGACGGCCGTCTGGTCGGCACGGGCGAGACGGGCGTGATTGCCGCCGACCAGGTGATGAAGGCGATCGGCCAGAATTTCGCGGCATCCGGGCTCGGAAGCCTCCAGTTCGACGGTGGCCGGATCCTGGTCGACCTTGAAGGCCGGACCTCCTTGGAAGGCGTCTGGGCAGGTGGCGACTGTGTCGGCATCGGCGAAGACCTGACCGTGACAGCCGTCGCCCAGGGCAGAGACGCGGCGGAAAGCATCAACCGGGCTTTGATGGCGGCAGCACAGCCGGCCATGGCCGTGGCCTGAGGGGGAAGAGACATGGCTGATATTCGCAACACCTTCGTCGGCATCAAATCCCCCAACCCGTTCTGGCTCGCCTCCGCGCCGCCCACCGACAAGGCCTACAATGTCGAGCGCGCCTTCAAGGCCGGCTGGGGTGGTGTGGTCTGGAAGACGCTCGGCGAGGAAGGCCCGCCGGTGGTCAACGTCAATGGCCCGCGCTACGGCGCGATCTGGGGCGCCGACCGCCGTCTTTTGGGCTTGAACAACATCGAGCTGATTACCGACCGCGACCTCTACACAAACCTCACCGAAATGAAGCAGGTGAAGAAGAACTGGCCCGACCGCGCGGTCGTCGCCTCGATCATGGTCCCTTGCGAGGAGGCCGCCTGGAAAGCCATCCTGCCTCTGGTCGAGGAAACCGAAGTGGACGGCATCGAGCTCAACTTCGGCTGTCCGCACGGCATGTCTGAGCGTGGCATGGGCTCGGCCGTCGGCCAGGTGCCGGAATACATCGAGATGGTGGTGCGCTGGTGCAAGCAATATACCCGCATGCCGGTCATCACCAAGCTGACGCCCAATATCAGCGACATCCGCCACCCGGCCCGCGCCGCCAAGCGCGGCGGCACCGACGCGGTCTCGCTGATCAACACCATCTCGTCGATCGTTTCCGTCGATCTCGACAGCTTCTCCCCCAACCCCTCGATCGGCGGCAAGGGCAGCCACGGCGGCTATTGCGGACCGGCGGTCAAGCCGATCGCCCTCAACATGGTGGCCGAGATCGCCCGCGATCCGGAAACCTACGGTCTGCCGATCTCCGGCATCGGCGGCGTCACCACCTGGCGTGATGCGGCCGAATTCCTGGCGCTCGGGGCCGGCAATGTGCAGGTCTGCACCGCCGCCATGACCTACGGCTTCAAGATCGTCGAGGAGATGATCACCGGCCTCTGCGACTGGATGGACGCCAAGGGTCACCAGAGCCTCGACGACATCACCGGCCGTGCGGTGCAGAATGTCACCGACTGGCAGTACCTCAACCTCAACTACATCGCCAAGGCGAAGATCGACCAGGATCTGTGCATCAAGTGCGGCCGCTGCCACATCGCCTGCGAGGACACCTCGCACCAGGCGATCACTAACCAGGTCAACGGCATCAGGCACTTCGAGGTGATGGAAGACGAGTGCGTCGGCTGCAACCTGTGCGTCAACGTCTGTCCGGTCGAAAACTGCATCACGTTGGATGCCCTGCCCGCAGGTGCACTCGATGAGCGCACTGGCAAGGTCGTCGACCCGACCTACGCCAACTGGACGCAACATCCGAACAATCCGATGACGCGCCAGGCCGCGGAATAGCAAACGCGGAGCGCCAGGCCCGACGGGTCAGACCTGGCGCTCGCGCACGTCGAAAACCAGCTGCAGCAATTCGTCCGGGCGGTTGGTGATCCCGAACAGCCCGGCGGGACGGTCGCGGCCCTGCTGGTCCGTGGCGCAGTAGATGACGATCGGAATGTCGCGGTCGACCGCCCGCACCGCCGCAAGCAGTCCAAGACCCTGGTCCGGATCGCCGGGGCGTGCCATGTCGGCAATGAGGAGCCTGTAGTCGTCTCTGGCCGACAGACTGGCGGCCGCCTCGGCACTCGTCCTGGCCCACTCGATGCGCGCACCAAGCCGCTTCAGGAACGCTTCCTCGTTGATGTTGTTGGACGGAACATCGTCGACCCAGAGGATCCTCATCCGCTTCAGAAGTCCGCCGCTGCGATCAACCCGAGCGATCAGTGCCGCCCGCTGGCCATGGCTGATCGGCATGCCGTGGGCTGCCGCGGCATCCTCCAGTCTGTCTTCTAGAAATTCGAGTTCGACCCCGAACCCCTTGAAGACCTTCAGGCGGCCAAGAAGAACCACGACCTGCGGAAAGAAAGCCTTGAGCGCCCAGCCGGCGAAAACGACCCAGATCAGCGTCGGCAGCGCGCCGATCAGCACCGCGCCACCGCCATCCCAGAACCCGGCGGCCTTATCGTCCGCGGGCGGCTCCCTGGTCGGCGCTGCAGCTGCAACTGCCGCAGTTGCTGGTGCCGGCAGAGGGACCGGTTGGGTGGCTGGCGGGGCGGCCGCCGACCGGGCAGTGGTTCCGGTCTGGCCCCACCCCGGACTGCCGGTGGCGACAGGCCCGGCGAGCGCGATGAGGACGAAAGCGATGATGCGGTTTCTGGTCATGCCGCGCGGCCCTCTTTCGGAGCCCATCCTTTTGCCAGACCCCGCATGAAGGCCACCGCCCCCATCTCGTCAAGCGTCTCCGGCAGGTCGAGGCGCAACCTGGCCCGCGCGAGGGCAATATGGCTTGCCAGCAGCCGCCAGTCGATCAGCTCGGCCCGAAGATAAGGGACGCGCCGCTCAAGGCCGGCATCGGCTTGCGCGCGACCCCGCCAGTCCTGCGCGATCATGGCGATCCGGACGGCATAGTTGCGCTCCATCGCGAGGATGGCGCTGACGGCAGCCGCGTCGTCGTGCCTAAACGGCACGGGCGAAAAGGCATATTCGAAGCGTTGCTGATCGATGCGTTCGATGATGGCAGCTTCCAGCGCCGCCGAGGCCAGCGAGAAATACGGCGTCTCGCCGGCAAAGCTGTAACCCGTCACAGGAGTGCCGCCTGCGGCCAGAAGCCTCGCCAGCCGCCGCATCGGCAGCGCCTCGAATTGACGCTTCAGGGGCCAAGGGCTCGCCGTCCCATCTGCAGGATCGCGATTTTGCCCTTCAGCGATCGCCGACAGCAGCGATACGCGCGCGATTTCGAGCGGATCCGCGTCGGCTGTCAGCGGCGGAACGATCTGCATGGCGCTCGCCAGCGTGTCGATGCCGTCCCGCGTTTCACCGAGAGAGAACAGCCATTGCGCCGCCTCGACAAGTGCCTCGCTTCTCACGGCAAGATCAGCGTCTTTACTCGGACGCAGTGCGACTGCCTCTTCCCCGTCCCGGCGCCTGCGGAAGATCGCGCTGATGTCGCTGGCTCTCTCGGCACAGGTGCGCAGGAAGGAAATGCGGCTGCGGATCAGCGCCGTGACCTCGTCACGCCCGACGCCATCAGGCGCGATCGAGTCCAGTGCGGCGAGGTAAGGCATCAGATCACCTCCACCACATTGCTGATCGCATCCGGACCGACGAACTGCGCATTGTCTTTGTAACCGTCTGTGCCAAAACGCGTGTCCAGCGTCAGATCGACCCTGATTTTCGCGACCCATTCGATCTGCCGCGCAGGCACGATCAACGGCACGGCGATTTCGCCCTCCTGGTGGAAGATCCAGAACGGCCGGAAGATATTGAGGTCCCGAACCTCGTCGGAGATCGCACACAGGCCGGCATTGCGCTTCGGCGAGACGATCGCCCAGCAGCGGAACACATAGCCCGGCGTCCGCCCGCCGCGGGTGGCGAAATCCACCGCGGTCTTCCAGGCCGGATGGATAGTGACCCCGCCCCCCGGCTTTGGCGTGACGATGCCGGCAGACAGGGAGATGTAGGGCGTGTCCGGCACCAGCCCGTAATGGTTGACGTGATCGTCGAGGGCCTTTGCGCCGAGCGCTGCTTGGCCGCCGGCAAGCCCGGCATCCAGGGGGCCGCCGCTATGCTTCCAGACCCACTTGCTCGGCAGACCGTCCTGGAAGACCTGGACGGCGCTCGTGTCGTCGAAGGTGGAACTCTGCGCAATTCCCTTGAGGCACCAGTGAACGATCATCGAACTCACCGCAATCGAGAGAACGTGGTGGCGAAAGGTATGACTGGAGATGATGGAGCTTATCACGCCCGTATCGCAACGTCATCAGACCGGGAAACCCTGACCGGTACAGTCCGCAGCAACCGAACGCCGGAGGCACCATTTGGAACATCCGAACACCGCCAGTCTATCCAAAGTTCTACCACACGGTTTTAACCCGGAATTAGTCGAAAGCTGACAACATCTTACGAGGATCTCTTGAGGCGACTGTACAGCACTCTGCTCGGGAGATGGGTTTTGTTTTGCTCAAGCGCTCATTGGTGTTGGCTATGGTATTCAAAGATATATCGATTTCCAAGAAGATCGGGTTGGTTGTCGTGGTCATGGGCTTGTCCTCGCTGATCATCGCCGGCATTTCGGGCTCTGGTCTCTATGGCCTGCAGACAGCGATGACGTCGGTTGGCGCTGAAGAAGAAGTGGCCCGCGAAGCCATGGACCTGCGCGTCGACATCATTGCCGTCAGCCGTATGACCTATCAGCTCGCCGCCGAACCGGCCCGCGCCAAGGACTTCCGGGCCGAGACGGACAAGCGCAGCACGGAAATGCTGGCCCGCCTGCCGAAGATCGCGTCCACCGCAGACGCCACGGAACAGCAGCAGCTGGCGACCATCCGCACGGCGCTCGACAGCTATTTCACCGTCATTCGCGCCATGGTCGACACGGCCGAAAAGAACGCGACCGACCCGGCGGTCATCGGCGCCGCCCTCAAAAAGGCCCTCGACGCCCAAAAGGTCGTCACCGACACGGTCAAGGTCTACAGCACCTATTCCGGCAACGCCCTCGCCGCTGCCCGTGCCAACGCCCTCGCCTCCTCCTCGATGGCAATGCTGGTTGCTGCGATCTCGGCGATCGCCTTCATCGTCATCGGCGGCGCCATCAGCACGATCGTTGCCCGCCGCGGCATCGTCGGCCCGATCCGCTCGCTCACCCAGGCGATGAGCCGCCTCGCCCAGGGCGAGATGGATGCCATCTCCGTCGACACCACCCGTAAGGACGAAATCGGCGAAATGGCCGGCGCCGTGGAAGTCTTCCGCAACAACGCCCTGGCCATGCGCGAACTGAAGGCGCAGGAAGCCGTTCTCCACGAACGCAGCAGCGATCTCCAGAGCAGCATCTCGACTGTTGTCGCCGCCGCCGTCGCCGGCAATTTCTCGAGCCGCATCAACAAGGATTACCAGAACCAGGACCTCAACCGGTTTGCGGCGGGCGTCAACGAGCTGGTCTCCAGCGTCGACAAGGCGATCACCGAGATGCGCCGCGTCATTGCAGCACTTGCCGATTGCGACCTGACGCAGAGCATGAGCGGCCAGTTCCAGGGCGCCTTTGCCGAACTGCAGGCCAACGTCAACCAGACCATGGTCCAGCTCCGCGGCACCATGAACAACATCCGCGGATCGGCCGGAACGATCAACAACAACTCCGCCGAACTGAGCTCAGCCGCCAACGACCTGTCGAAGCGCACCGAGCAGCAGGCTGCAGCGCTTGAGGAAACCGCGGCGGCACTTGACGAGATCACCGCAACCGTTCGCGCCGCCTCCGCCCGCGCCACCGAAGCCCGCGACATGGTGCATGAGACGAAGCAAAGTGCAGCCAAGTCCGGTCAGATCGTCCGCAGTGCCGTCACCGCCATGAGCCGGATCGAGGATAGCTCGACCAAGATCAGCCAGATCATCGGCGTCATCGACGAGATTGCCTTCCAGACCAACCTTCTGGCGCTCAACGCCGGCGTCGAGGCTGCCCGTGCCGGCGAAGCCGGCCGCGGCTTCGCGGTCGTCGCCCAGGAAGTGCGTGAACTGGCCCAGCGCTCGGCAAATGCCGCCAAGGAGATCAAGACCCTGATCAGCGCCTCCGCATCGGAAGTCGAAGGCGGCGTTTCGTTGGTCCGCTCCACAGGCGACGCCCTTCTCGAGATCGAAGGCCTCGTCAACCGCGTCAACGAGCACGTGGAATCGATCGCCACGGCAGCCCGCGAGCAGGCAACCGCGCTGGCCGAGATCAACTCCTCGGTCAACCACATGGACCAGATGACCCAGCAGAACGCGGCCATGGTCGAAGAGACCACCGCTGCCAGCGAAAACCTGGCCGAGGAAAGCCGCCAGCTGGAATCGGTCCTGCAGGCCTTCAAGCTCGGCTCCGGCAACGAGCTTTCCGGCATGGCGAGCCGCATGCGCAACGCTGCCTGAGCCGCTCCGGCAAGTCGTCGTCCGACCAACAGAAAGCCCGGGTCCGCAAGGCCCGGGCTTTTTCGTACCGGCTGCTTCACGCCTGTCAGCGCTCGGTGGCAATCAGCTTTAGCCCGAGCAGCACGAAGGCGGCAGCAAAGCTGCGTCGGAGGAGCAGCATGACCCTCGGTCGCGCAATGACGCGGTCGCGCATCGTCGCCGCAAGCAGGCCGTAGACCGAAAACACGACGAAGGTCAGCGCCATGAAGACCGCGCTCAATTCCAGCATATGGGCAAGCGGCGCTGGGTCACTGGGTCGTACGAACTGCGGCAGGAAGGCGAGAAAGAATACCGGCAGCTTCGGATTGAGCAGGTTGAGAAGGATCGCCTTGGCGATGATCGTCCGCCGGGATTGCGGAGCGAGCTTCGCATCCACCTGAAGCGTGCCGTCCTCCCGCAGCGACATCCACGCCATGAGGAGCAGATAGGCGACACCGGCGTAGCGAAACACGTCGAACGCGACGGCGCTGGCATTAAGGACCGCGGCAAGGCCGAACAGCGCTGCGAGAAGATGCGGCACGATCCCGAGCGTGCAGCCCAATGCCGCGATGACGCTGGCGCCTGCCCCGCGCGAAAACGCAGTTGAAAGCGTATAGACGACGCCGGTTCCGGGCGACGCGACGATGACTAGGCTGGTCAGCAGGAATTCCGGGCTCATGAACGCTCCCCTTGAGGTTTCTGGGTGCGACCATTCTGGCCAGAGCCGGGAAGGACATCTTGAACGGAATTGCAGATCTGCGGTCTAGCGACAGGCGGCAGCATAGGCTCCGGGGGAATAGCCGAAGCGAGAGGCAAAGGCGCGCGTCATATGGCTCTGGTCGGCAAACCCGGCCGCAAGCGCCGCCTCGGCCAGCGGCACCGCCTGCCCGATCAGCCGGCGCGCGAGATCGACACGCTTCTGCATCAGGTAGGCATGCGGCGTCAGCCCGGTCAGGGCGGCGAAACCACGCAGCAGCTGGAAAGTGCTAAGCCCGCAGGTCCGCGCAAGATCCTGAAGCGTCACGGCCGAGGCCGGAGCGTCGTCGATCATCTCCCGCGCTGGCATGATCCGTCTGTGAAGGCCGGCAGGATTGGCGACATGGGCGCCTGCCGCACCAGCCAGGATCGACAGCAAGCGCTCCTCGACCGACCCGGACGCATCGCCAGCGCTGTCTGAAAGCTCGGTAAACAGTCGGTGCAGGAGTGGAACGAGGGGGCTGCCCCGAACAACCGGAGCGAAGAACTCGAAATCCTTCTCTCCGCCCTCCCTCAGCTGATCCGACAGCGCCGCGACCAGCGCCGGATCGAGGTAAAGCATGCGCCAGAAACGCCCGCCCTTGCCGATCGGCGACCCGTCATGCACCTCGCCGGGATTGACCGTGATGACGTCGCCGGGGCCCGCATCCACCGGACCGCATCCGCTGGCCGACCTTTGGGCGCCGTCAAGGATGACGCCTATACCGAACTCATCATGGCTATGGCGACGGAAACTGCGGGCCGAACGCGCCTCGACAACCCGCATGCCGTTCAATGGGGATCGAAGAAGTCGAACATGATGCATCTGCGCCATCAGAGGCTCGCAATCGGGGGGCCACGCAGATCTGACCAGCAAACCGACCTGATTTCAAGGGAGAGCCAGCCACCGTGAAGACAGGCGCAGCGGGGAATAGCCAACCTCAGTTTTGCTAGCCCTGATAACGAAGCGGCAAAATTCCCTATGGCGAGATCAATGTCACGAAATCAGGCGCTGGCGGTGAGAGAGTCAGCAGCTCTTCGGCCACTCGGGCGTCGTCGGAACGATCCGCACGGCCTCGTCGTGATACCAGCACTGGTCGACGACATTGGCAGACATCACCGGGGCCGCAACGGGCACGGTCCGGCCGTCGTCCAGGCGCCGGCGCGGCGTCAAAGGGAATTCGAAGATCTGTGCGCTTTCAGTCTGAATGTTGAATGCCATAAGCGGTTTCCTCCGAAAATATGCATCACGGAAACCGGATGCACATTTTTTATGCTTATTGCCGAATTTTACATCATTTTTTGTGCGATAGCTAGGCGCATTTTAATGCATGCGCGAGTTCCGGCAGGCGGCTGAGCCACAATGTTGGTGAGCGCGAGCAGAAACGGGCCGCTGTGCCGATGGTTCCGGGCTTGAAGACGGCGAATGCCCGGTCCGCCTGACCAACAAGGATCGCTAATAGACAGGCGCAGCATCGCGGCGAGGGTCTCTTTGAGTGGCTCGATGCAAGATTTCGCCCGCTTCTGGGCGCCCGGTTCGAAACTGGCACGGTATATGCGTTTAGGTACTCAAGCCTGGTGTGGAGCATCCAAACGGACCTCCAGCGTCAGGATTGCTCAACCATGAACACGGCCTGAGAGATAAAACATGACAAAATTCAAGCTCGAGTACATCTGGCTCGATGGCTACAAGCCGGTAGCGAACCTGCGTGGCAAGACGCAGATCAAGGAATTCGACGCCTTCCCGACCCTCGACCAGCTCCCGCTCTGGGGCTTCGACGGTTCGTCGACGATGCAGGCCGAGGGCCACTCGTCCGATTGCGTGCTGAAGCCGGTTGCCGTTTACCCGGACCCCGCACGCACCAACGGCGCCCTGGTCATGTGCGAAGTCATGATGCCGGATGGCGTCACGCCGCATGCATCCAACACCCGCGCCACCATTCTTGACGACGAAGGCGCCTGGTTCGGCTTCGAGCAGGAATACTTCTTCTACGAAGACGGTCGTCCGCTCGGCTTCCCGGAACAGGGCTACCCTGCGCCGCAGGGCCCCTACTACACCGGCGTCGGCTACAAGAACGTCGGCTCGATCGCCCGCGAAATCGTCGAGGAACATCTCGACCTGTGCCTCGAAGCCGGCATCAACCACGAAGGCATCAACGCCGAAGTGGCCAAGGGCCAGTGGGAATTCCAGATTTTCGGCAAGGGCTCGAAGCGCGCCGCCGACCAGATCTGGATCGCCCGCTACCTGCTGCTGCGTCTCTGCGAAAAGTACGGCATCGACGTCGAATTCCATTGCAAGCCGCTCGGCGATACCGACTGGAACGGCTCGGGCATGCACTGCAACTTCTCCACCAAGTACATGCGCGAAGTGGGCGGCAAGGACTACTTTGAAGCCCTCATGGCTGCCTTCGCCAAGAACTGGAAGGAGCACATCGACGTCTACGGTCCGGATAACCATCTGCGCCTGACCGGCAAGCACGAAACCGCGCCGTGGAACAAGTTCTCCTACGGCATTGCTGACCGCGGCGCCTCGATCCGCGTTCCGCATTCCTTCGCCAACAATGGCTACAAGGGCTACCTCGAAGATCGCCGCCCGAACTCCCAGGGCGACCCCTACGCCATCGCCTCGCAGGTTCTGAAGACGATCGCCGAAGTTCCGACCGAAGGCTACGCCTCGGCCGCCGCCTGATCGAACGCCCGTCCTCCCAAGGACTTGAGACGCCGGCCCTCGTGGCCGGCGTCTTTGTATGCGCAGTAGCGTGTTTTGGGGCCTGCTGGCGCTGACCTAGGTCGACTGGATCCTCAGCCCGTCCATGTAGAGCTGCTCGAGAAAGCGCGCCGCATCCTCGAACCGGCCCTCGCCGGCCTGCTCCTGTCCCAGCACCGCCCGCACCTGGACATCGAAATCCGCATAATGCTGGGTCGTCGACCAGATCGAGAAGATCAGGTGGTACGGATCGCATTTGGCGATCTTGCCAGCACGCGACCAGGCGCGGATCACCTCTGCCTTTTCGTCCACCAGTTCCTTGAGTGGCCCCTTGAGCTCGTCCTCGATATGCGGCGCGCCCTGCAGCACCTCGTTGGCAAACAGCCGGCTTTCACGCGGGAAGTCGCGGGCCATTTCCAGCTTGCGACGGATATAGGAGCGGATCTCCGATTCGGGGCTGCCTTCCGCATCAAAGGCCTGCAGCGGCTCCAGCCAGGTCGACAGCACCCGGTCGATCAGTTGACGGTGGATCGCTTCCTTGGTGCGGAAATAATAGAGGAGGTTCGGCTTTGACATTCGGGCCGCTTCGGCGATCTGGTCGATGGTCGAGCCGCGGAATCCATGGACGGAAAAGACATCGAGAGCAGCCTCAAGTATGCGCTCCTCCTTCTCCTCCTGGATGCGTGTGCGCCTTTGTGTTCTCGCCGCTCTTGGCACAGCCATCCGCTTGTTCGCCCTCGCCTCGACTGCGCCAGAAAATTGTCCGCGTGACCGTTTTTAGGCTTGAGTGAAGCCACGGACATTGTAAGCTTTTACCAATCGGTCAAATTATCGGCGACAAGCACAACAAACGCAATGCCGATCTTCCGACGCCCACGGCGCGGATGGACCACGGGAACGAAAAACATGCCGCCGAAAAGGTGGCGACAAAGGTGAGGACGAAGCGATGGTGGCAGCGCCAGGCGAGAACTTGCGTATCAATGGCGACCGCCTCTGGGACATGCTCATGCAGATGGCGAAGATCGGCCCCGGCATCGCCGGCGGCAACAATCGCCAGACTTTGACCGATGCCGATGCGCAAGGCCGCGACCTGTTCAAAAGCTGGTGCGAGGCGGAAGGCATGTCGCTCGGCGTCGATCGCATGGGCACGATGTTCGCCACCCGCGACGGCACGGATCCGGATGCCCTTCCCGTTTACATCGGCTCCCATCTCGATACGCAGCCGACCGGCGGCAAGTTCGACGGCGTGCTCGGCGTTCTGGCGGGTCTCGAAGTCGTGCGCTCGATGAACGACCTCGGCATCCGCACCAGACATCCGATCGTCGTCACCAACTGGACCAACGAGGAAGGCGCCCGCTTTGCCCCGGCCATGCTCGCCTCCGGCGTCTTTGCCGGGGTGCACTCGATGGATTACGCCTATTCCCGCAAGGATCCTGACGGAAAGACCTTTGGCGATGAGCTGCAGCGCATCGGCTGGGTCGGCGACGAGGAAGTCGGCGCCCGCAAGATGCACGCCTATTTCGAATACCACATCGAACAGGGTCCGATCCTCGAGGCGGAGACCAAGCAGATCGGCGTCGTCACCCACTGCCAGGGCCTCTGGTGGCTGGAATTCACGCTGACCGGCCGCGAAGCGCATACGGGCTCGACGCCGATGACCATGCGCGTCAATGCCGGGCTTGCGATGAGCCGCATCCTCGAAATGGTTCAGGACGTGGCGATGGCCGAGCAGCCGGGGGCCGTGGGCGGCGTCGGGCAGATGGTCTTTTCGCCGAACTCGCGCAACGTTCTTCCGGGCAAGGTCGTCTTCACCGTCGATATCCGCACCCCCTCTCAGGACAAGCTGGACAGGATGCGCGCCAAAATCGAGGCGCAGGCGGCCGAGATCTGCGAAAAGCTCGGCGTTGGCTGTTCCGTCGAGGCGGTTGGACACTTCGATCCCATCACCTTTGATCCGACGCTTGTCGGACGCGTCCGGGATGCGGCGGAAAGGCTGGGCTACAGCCATATGAACGTCATCTCCGGCGCCGGCCACGATGCCTGCTGGGCTGCCAAGGTTGCGCCGGCAACGATGATCATGTGCCCCTGCGTCGGCGGGCTCAGCCACAACGAAGCCGAGGAGATTTCCAGGGAGTGGGCAGCGGCCGGCGCCGACGTGCTCTTCCACGCGGTGCTGGAGACGGCGGAGATCGTCGAGTGATGCCCCGCTAGCGCCACGGTGCTTCGTCCAATCCGCGTCATTCGACATCGACAAGGGACATTCTTTTATGAGTAGAGTTGGCCGCCTCATCGATCACGTGGGAATCTTCGTCGAGGATATCGCCGCGAGCAGGCGCTTCTATAAAGCGGTGTTCGGCAGCCTCGGGATGGAGATGGAGGAAAACGGCGACGACTTCTGGTGCGACGAATTCTATGTCTCGCCAAAGCGGAAGAGCCCCGTGTCCTGTCTCCATCTTGCCTTCCAGGCCGCCGACGAGGCCATGGTGCAGGCCTTTTGGGAAGCCGGACTTGCCGCAGGCGGGCGCGACAACGGCGCCCCCGGCCTTCGCCCCTATCACGACCGATACTACGGCGCTTTCCTGCTCGATCCCGACGGCAACAATATCGAAGCGGTCTACCATGGTCCGACGACACGCACGGCGGATGTGATCGACATCGAGAGGATTGCCTGACCACGAGCGAATTGCGTGGCCAGCGCAAGGGCTTGGCCGCGGCTGACGGATAAGACGACATCAAGGGAGACAGGCATGACCACAGTCATCAAGAACGGCACGATCGTCACCGCCGACCTCACCTACAAGGCCGACATCGCGATCAATGGCGGCAGGATCGTCGAGATCGGCCCGGACCTGAAGGGCGACGAGGTGCTGGACGCAACCGGCTGTTACGTCATGCCGGGCGGCATCGATCCGCATGTGCATTTGGAAATGCCCTTCATGGGCACCTATTCCGCCGATGACTTCGAGAGCGGCACCCGGGCGGCACTTGCGGGCGGCACGACCATGGTTGTCGATTTCTGCCTGCCTGATCCGGGCCAGTCGCTGCTCGATGCCTTGAAGCGCTGGGACAACAAGGCGACCCGCGCCAATTGCGACTACTCCTTCCACATGGCCGTCACCTGGTGGGGCGAACAGGTCTTCAACGACATGAAGACCGTGGTCCAGGACAAGGGCATCAACACCTTCAAGCACTTCATGGCCTACAAGGGCGCGCTGATGGTGAACGACGACGAAATGTTCGCCTCCTTTTCGCGCTGCGCGGAACTGGGCGCCCTGCCGCTCGTCCATGCCGAGAACGGCGACGTGGTCGCCGCCATGCAGGCAAAGCTGATGGACGAGGGCAATAACGGCCCCGAGGCGCATGCCTATTCCCGCCCCGCCTCCGTCGAAGGCGAGGCCACCAACCGCGCCATCATCATCGCCGACATGGCGGGCGTGCCCCTCTATGTCGTCCACACCTCCTGCGAACAGGCGCACGAGGCCATCCGACGCGCGCGCCAGAACGGCATGCGCGTCTACGGCGAGCCGCTGATCCAGCACCTGACGCTCGACGAGACCGAATACGCGAACAAGGACTGGGACCATGCCGCCCGCCGCGTCATGTCGCCGCCGTTCCGCAACAAGCAGCACCAGGATTCACTCTGGGCCGGTCTTGCCTCCGGCTCGCTGCAGGTGGTGGCGACCGATCACTGCGCCTTCACCACGGACCAGAAGCGCACCGGCCTCGGCGATTTCCGCAAGATCCCGAACGGCACCGGCGGGCTGGAAGATCGTCTGCCCATGCTCTGGACCTACGGCGTCGAGACCGGCCGCATCACCATGAACGAATTCGTGGCCGTGACCTCCACCAACATTGCGAAGATCCTCAACGTCTACCCCCGTAAGGGCGCCATCCTGGTCGGCGCCGATGCCGATATCGTCGTGCTCGATCCGAAAAAGTCGAAGACGATCTCGGCCAAGACGCAGCAGTCGGCGATCGACTACAACGTCTTTGAGGGCAAGCAGGTCTCCGGCCTGCCCCGCTACACGCTGACGAGAGGCCTCGTCGCGATCGAGGACGGCGCGGTCAAGACTCAGCAGGGCCATGGCCAGTTCGTCGCCCGCGAGCCCTATCCGGCGGTCAGCAAGTCGCTCTCCACCTGGAAGGAGCTGACCGCGCCGCGGAAGGTGGAGCGCACCGGCATCCCGGCGTCAGGCGTGTGAGATCGCCGATGCCGAACTGTTCCCGTCGCCCCAGTCTCGCCGCCTCAAGGCACCAGCGCGTCGAGATCCGGCAGGAGCACGACGCTTTCCTGCTCGCGCGGATCGGTGCGGGCGATGATCGCGGTGCAGGGCGTGTCGGTGCGGTTGGCGGGCAGGTGCGGAACGCCGGGCGGGATGTACATGAGTTCGCCCGCGTGCAGCACGACATGGTGCTCGAGCCGCTCGCCGTACCAGGTGTCGGCAGAGCCGGAGAGCATGTAGATTGCCGTTTCGTGGGTGTCGTGCAGGTGCGCCTTGGCACGGGCACCGGGCGGGATTGTCAGAAGATGCATGCAGATGCCGCGCGAACCGACCGTTTCGGCGGAAATACCTTGAAAGTAACTGAGCCCCTGCTTGCCGTCATAGGCACTGTCGGGCTTCACAACGCGGCAGGTGGGTTTTGATGCGCTGTCCATGCTTATCTTCCTCTTCGGGACACAACGTCTCCTCATCCTATCACGGAGATAGGCACACCCGGGAGCCTGTCTCGAACCGTCTGACCCGGCACAATGTATGGACGACCGCTGGCATGGCCGCGCTGATCGTCGTCGGCCTCGGGACAAGCGCCGACGCGGCCGGCTTTCTCGACGGCGCCTATGGCAGCAAGGATGGCTGCGTCTACGCCAAGACCGGCCAGTCATCGGGAGCAGACGATTTTCTCCTTCTCGACGACGAAGGCATCACCACCTCGACCTCGACCTGCGACTTCAGTGGCGAGGCCGTCAAGACACCGACGGGCTTTACCATCAAGGCGGAATGCGAGGCGGACGGCGAGCCGGGATCGCTGGATACGGCAA
Organism: Hyphomicrobiales bacterium; assembly: GCA_900469345.1. Lineage (GTDB taxonomy): Bacteria > Pseudomonadota > Alphaproteobacteria > Rhizobiales > Rhizobiaceae > Neorhizobium. Next base: position 718,846 of record UBWZ01000002.1, read on the forward strand.
CCCTCACCAAGTCTCCAAAAGGCTATACCGTGACCTTTCCGGATGGCACGAAGCTGGGGCCGATGCCGAAATGCAAATGAATGAAAACAGTGTTCCGGTCGTCTCGGCAAGAAAGCTCGGACTGACGTTCGAGACGAATGACGGCCCCGTTCACGCGCTTTCCAACGTCGATCTCGAGGTCAAGCGCGGCGACTTCGTCTCCTTCATCGGCCCGTCCGGCTGCGGCAAGACCACCTTCCTGCGCGTCATCGCCGACCTCGAGCGAGCGACGGCCGGCGAAATCACCGTCAACGGCATGACGCCGGAGGACGCGCGCAAATCGCGTTCCTACGGTTACGTGTTCCAGGCGCCGGCCCTCTATCCCTGGCGGACGATCGAGAAGAACATCGCCCTCCCCTTGGAAATCATGGGACACAGCAAGGCCGAGCGGCAAGCTCGCATCGCCCGCACGCTCGATCTCGTCAACCTCTCAGGCTTCGGCAAGAAATATCCCTGGCAACTGTCCGGCGGCATGCAGCAGCGCGCCTCGATCGCCCGCGCGCTTGCCTTCGATGCCGACCTGCTGCTGATGGACGAGCCGTTCGGGGCACTGGACGAGATCGTCCGCGACCACCTCAACGAGCAGCTTCTGAAACTCTGGGCGCGCACCCAGAAGACCATCTGCTTCGTCACCCATTCCATTCCCGAAGCGGTCTATCTCTCGACCCGGATCGTCGTCATGTCGCCCCGCCCGGGCCGGGTCACCGACATCATCGAATCGACCCTGCCCCGAGAACGGCCGCTGGATATTCGCGAGACGCCGGAATTCCTGGCGATCGCCCACCGGGTCCGCGAGGGCCTGCGCGCGGGGCACAGCTATGAGGAATGAGCTGACGACGGGGGGTGCTGAGCAGAACTCCGGACCCTACCGGAGTGACAAGCCATGAACCCGACCTTCCTTCTCTGGCTGGCGGGCGCCATGGTGGCCTTTCTGGCAGCAGCGACCGCGTCGCGCGCCTATGTCGCATCGAACACCATGGTGCTGCTCCTCGTTTCGCTGGCGCTCTACTGTGTCGGCAACCTGATGATGGTGAAGCTGATGCGCGAGGGCGGACTTGGCCTCGCCATCTCGGTTTCGGCGGTCGCTCAGCTCGTGCTGATCAACGTCATCGCCTTCACCCTGTTCGGCGAGCGCCCCAGCATGCCGCAACTGGCCGGGGTCGGCCTCGGCGTGGTCGCCATGATATTGATGCTGGTTCCGTGGGAGGCCAAGGTCTGATGCAGAAGGAGCGGCTCATTCTCGACCGGACGCTGCCGGTGCTGGCGATCGTGCTGATCATCCTCGCCGCGTGGTATGTCGGCGCCTTCTTTATGAACGCCCCCTTCCAGCGCGACCTCGACCGCCGCGCCAATGTCACCTCGACGCCGATGGAGTTCTTGCAGAAGACGATGGCGCAGCCCAAGCCCGTCCTGCCGGCGCCGCACCAGGTGATGCAGAACCTGTTCGAGAACACCGTCCTGCGCAGCCTCAGCAGCAATCGCAGCCTGATCTACCACAGCTGGGTGACGCTCTCCTCGACGCTGGCCGGGTTTGCGGCGGGAACCTTGCTCGGCATGCTGATCGCCATCGGCATCGTCCACGTAAAGGTGCTGGACCGCAGCCTGATGCCTTGGATCATCGCGTCCCAGATGGTTCCGATCCTGGCCGTGGCGCCGATGGTGATCGTCGTGCTGGGCGCCATCAACATCACTGGCCTCATACCCAAGGCCTTCATCTCCACCTACCTGTCCTTTTTTCCGGTGGCGGTCGGCATGGTCAAGGGCTTGCGCTCGCCGGAACTTCTCCAGCTCGACCTGATGCGCACCTATAACGCCACCGCAGCGCAAACCTTCTGGAAGCTGCGACTGCCGGCCTCCATCCCCTTCCTGTTCACATCGATGAAGGTCGCAATCGCCGCAAGCCTCGTCGGCGCCATCGTCGGCGAACTGCCGACCGGCGCGGTCGCCGGGCTTGGCTCCAAGCTGCTGGCCGGCTCCTACTACAGCCAGACGATCGACATGTGGGCTGCCCTGATCGCCGGCTCGCTTCTTGCAGCGGTGCTGGTCACCCTGGTCGACATCCTTGGCCGCATCGTCGGCCGGTCGATGGGCGGGAGGCCGGCATGATTCTGTTCCGCCGCTCCTGGCAGGGTCTGGTGGCGCTCGCGCTCTGTTTCGCTGCGCTGCCGTTCCTGCCGCTTTTGGACCCCGCCGCCCCCGCGCCCTTCAGCACGGTCACGACGGCGCTTGTCCTTCTGCTCTTGGCCGGCTGCGCCCTGCTCTCGCTTGCCGCCCTACCGCAGCGTCTGCTGGCCGGCATCCTTTTCTTCGGCGTGCACCTGGCGGCCTGGCTGCTGCTGTCCGGCATCTCCGGCAACGAGGGTATGGCATCGGCCAGCTTCTTTCTGCTGATCGCCGCAAGCTGGCTGCTGGCCTGGCGTTGCGCCGGGGCCCTCTCCGACATCCGCAGCCGCTCGCCGCTTGAAAACAGCTTCATGCGACTGCTCATTCCGGGGATCTTCGGTCTCTGGATCCTGCTTTTGTGGGAGACGGCCACCCGCGGCGCCGGCATCCCCTTCATTCTCCTGCCGCCGCCATCGGCGATCGGCGTGCGCATTGCGGGCTCGCTGTCCATCCTCTGGGCAGACGTGGAGCAGACCATCTTCAAGGCGGTAGTGTTCGGCTACGTGGTCGGCTGCATCTCCGGGCTCGTTACCGCCATCCTCGCCGACCGGATCGCCTTCCTGCGCCGCGGCCTGATGCCGATCGGCAATCTGATGTCGGCGCTGCCGATCGTCGGCGTCGCGCCGATCATGGTCATGTGGTTCGGCTTCGACTGGCAGTCCAAGGCGGCGGTGGTCATTATCATGACCTTCTTCCCCATGCTGGTGAATACCGTGGCTGGCCTTTCCGCATCCGGCGCCATGGAGCGCGACCTGATGCGCTCCTATGCCTCCAGCGACTGGCAGACGCTCCTCAAGCTGCGCCTGCCGGCGGCCATGCCGTTCATCTTCAACGCGCTGAAGATCAACTCGACACTGGCGCTGATCGGCGCCATCGTGGCGGAATTCTTCGGCACGCCGATCGTCGGCATGGGCTTTCGCATCTCGACCGAAATCGGCCGAATGAACGTCGACATGGTCTGGGCGGAAATTGCCGTTGCGGCGCTCGCAGGTTCGGTTTTCTATGGCGTTGTTGCGCTCGCCGAGCGGCTGACGACTTTCTGGCATCCCTCCAACCGCTAAGGCTGGAGACGCGATCCGCTCCCGACACGGGGCGGCAATGAAAACAGGCTCGAAACAGAGGGAAACGGCAATGAAGAAAATCATGATGGGACTGCTGGCAGGCGCCATGTCCATGGCGGCCACCCAGGCGCTGGCCGCCGACAAGGTGACCCTGCAGCTGAAATGGGTCGCCCAGAGCCAGTTCGGCGGTTACTACGTCGCCAAGGACAAGGGTTTCTACACGGACGAAGGTCTGGACGTGACGATCAAGCCGGGCGGTCCCGACATCGCCCCCGAACAGGTTATCGCCGGCGGCGGCGCCGATGTCATCGTCGACTGGATGGGCGGCGCACTGGTCGCCCGAGAAAAGGGCGTGCCGCTCGTCAACATCGCCCAGCCCTACCAGAAGTCCGGCCTCGAAATGATCTGCCCCAAGGACGGCCCGATCAAGAGCGAAGCCGACTTCAAAGGCCATACCCTCGGCGTCTGGTTCTTCGGCAACGAATACCCGTTCTTCGCATGGATGAACAAGCTGGGCCTCAAGACCGAAGGCAAGGATGGCGTCACGGTGTTGAAGCAGAGCTTCGACGTCCAGCCGCTCGTCCAGAAGCAGGCCGACTGCATCTCGGTCATGACCTACAATGAATACTGGCAGGCGATCGACGCCGGCTTCAGGCCCGAGGATCTGCTGGTCTTCAACTACACGAAACTCGGCAACGACCTGCTGGAAGACGGGCTCTATGCGCTCGACACCAAGCTCAAGGATCCGAAGTTCAAGGAAAACATGGTGAAGTTCGTCCGTGCCTCGATGAAGGGCTGGAAGTATGCCATCGACAACCCGGAAGAGGCGGCCGGGATCGTCATGGACAATGGCGGCCAGGACGAAAACCATCAGAAGCGGATGATGGGCGAAGTGGCCAAGCTGATCGGCGACGCCTCCGGCAAGCTGGACATGACCACCTATGACCGCACGGTCAAGGCGCTGCTCGACCAGAAGATCATCTCCAAGAAGCCGGACGGCGCCTACACGGCCGACATCACCAACGCCGCGCTGAAGTAACGCAGAGAGCGCGCCGGGCGGCTTAACCTGCAGCCCGGCGCCATCGCGCCTGCTCGGGCCGGAAAACCGGCCGGACGCAAATTGATTTGCATTCGTCATCTGCGTAGAGATAAGGGTCTGACAAATCCTTGCCGGCCGGGCTTGCAACTGGTTTCCGCGGTTGCCACCTTAGCCGGGATTTCGTGCGTGGAGGGCGTGACGAGGTCCGGGACGATCCGCAAGCGAAAATTGCCCCTCTTCTCATGTGGAAGTCGTTGCATGTTTCGCATTTCGCCCAGACTGGCTTTCTCCGTGGCGCTGATGGCCGCCTTCGCTGCACCCGGATTGTCGGCGGCGCAGAACGCCGATCAGAAGCCGGGTGAAGCCCAGCCGACCAATACCCAGCCGGCCAGCGCCAGCCCCAAGCTACCCGCGATCGTCATCACCAAGGCTGTCGAAAAGCAGATGGTTGACCGCGTCATTGCGACCGGGTCGATCCGCCCCGTCGATGAAATCTACGTCCAGCCGCTCCTCGACGGATTGTCGATCCGGGCCATCAACGTCGATGTCGGCAGCGAGGTTCGCGCCGACAGCGTGCTGGCCACGCTGAATGACGACGACCTGATCCTGCAAAAGAGCCAGTTGCAGGCCAACCGCGCCAAATCGGAGGCCAGCCTTGCACAGTACCGGGCGCAGGTGCTCGAAGCGCAGGCCAATCTCGACGACGCGCGCCGCCAGCGGGATCGCACCCAGCGCCTGAGCCAGAGCGGCACCAGCACGATCTCCCAGCTCGAGCAGGCGAACGCCCAGGTGGACGTCGCAGACGCGCGGCTGAACGCGGCCAACCAGGCCGTCGTGGTCGGGCAGTCCGACATCGCGGTGGTCGATGCGCAGATCAAGGACATCGATCTCAAGCTTGCGCGCACCGGCGTGAAGACGCCGGTCGACGGCATTGTGTCGGCCAAGAACGCCAAGGTCGGCGCCATCGCGAACGGCTCCGGCGACCCTCTATTCACCGTCATCAAGGACGGCGCGATCGAGCTTGTCGCGGATCTGTCGGAAACGGACATCCAGAAGGTGAAGGCCGGCCAGCGCGCCAATGTGACGGTCGCCGGCAACCGCAAGCCTGTCGAAGGCCGCGTCCGTCTCGTCTCGCCGACGGTCGATCCGACGACACGCCTCGGCCTCGTCCATATCATCATCGATGATCACAGCAGCGCGCGCGCCGGCATGTATGGCAGCGCCGAGATCATCGTTGCGGAAACCAACGCGCTGACCCTGCCGCTTTCGGCAGTGACGACCGGCCGCTCCGGCTCCACCACACGCAAGGTGGAAGGCGACGTGGTCCGGCAGGTCAAGATCGAAACCGGCATCCAGGATGGCGGCTTCGTGCAGATCCTCAGCGGCCTTCACACGGATGACGAAGTGGTGGCCAAGGCCGGTGCTTTCGTGCGCGACGGAGACCGGATCAAGCCGGTCGCGGCCGAGCCTTCGACAGCGGAAAGCGGAGGCTGATTGCGATGAACTTCTCCGCCTGGTCCATCCGTAATCCGATCGCGCCGCTGCTTGCCTTCGCGCTCCTGATGTTCGTCGGCATACAGGCGTTCTACGCCCTGCCGATCACCCGCTTCCCCAATATCGACGTGCCGGTCGTGGCCATCACCGTCACCCAGAGCGGCGCTTCGCCCGCCGAGCTCGAAATGCAGGTGACGAAGGAAGTCGAGGACGCGGTCGCCTCGATCAGCGGCATCGACGAGGTCCAGTCGACCATCACCGACGGAGTGTCGCAGACGGTGGTCGTGTTCCGCATCGAAAAGCCGACCGAAGAGGCCGTGCAGGACTCCAAGGACGCGATCGACAAGATCCGCGGCGACCTTCCGGCCGGCATCGAGGAACCGATCGTCAGCAAGGTCGACGTCGAAGGCCAGGCGATCCAGACCTTTGCGGTGTCATCGCCGAACATGACGCTCGAGGAACTGTCCTGGTTCGTCGATGACACGGTCAAGCGGGCGCTGCAGGGCCAGGCCGGTATCGGCCGTATAGACCGCTACGGCGGCGCCGACCGGGAAGTCCGCGTCTCGCTCAATCCGGACAAGCTCGATGCCTATGGCATTACCGCTTCCGACGTGAACCAGCAGATGCGCGGCTCGAACGTCGATCTCGGCTCCGGCCGCGGCCAGGTGGCGGGCAATGAACAGACCATCCGCACGCTGGGCGATGCGCGCAACGTCGCGCAGCTGGCGAGCACCACGATTACCCTTCCCAACGGCCGGTTCGTGAAACTGTCCGAGCTCGGAACGGTGCGCGACACCTACGAGGAGCCAAAGTCCTTTGCGCGCTTCAACGGCACGCCGGCCGTCACCTTTGCGGTGTTCCGGGCCAAGGGCGCGAGTGAAGTCTCCGTCGCCGAGACGGTCGCCACAAGCCTCGACCAGGTGCGCCAGGCTCATCCCAACGTCGATATCTCCATGGTCGACGATTCCGTCTACTTCACCTACGGCAACTACGAGGCAGCGCTCCACACCCTGATGGAAGGCTCGATCCTTGCCGTCATCGTCGTCTTCCTGTTCCTCAGGAACTGGCGCGCCACGCTGATTGCCGCCGTCGCATTGCCGCTTTCAGCAATCCCGACCTTCTGGATCATGAACCTGATGGGGTTCTCGCTGAACCTCGTCAGCTTCCTTGCCCTGACGCTTGCCACCGGCATTCTGGTCGACGACGCGATTGTCGAGATCGAGAACATCGCCCGGCACATCAAGATGGGCAAGACGCCTTACCGCGCCTCGCTGGAAGCCGCCGACGAGATCGGCCTGGCCGTCATCGCGACAAGCTTCACCATCATCGCCGTCTTCGTGCCCGTCTCGTTCATGCCGGGCATCCCGGGTCAGTACTTCATCCAGTTCGGCCTGACGGTCGCTTTCTCCGTGTTCTTCTCGCTTATGGTGGCGCGCCTGATCACACCGCTGATGGCGGCCTACCTGATGCGCGCCGAAGACGCGATGGACGACCATGTCGACAACGACGGCTGGATCATGAAGGCCTATACGCGCCTCGTCACCGGCACCACAAGGCGCTGGTACTGGCGCTATTTCACCCTGCTCGCCGCCATCGGCTTCCTTGCCGGCTCGATCGTCCTCCTCAGCCGCGTGCCCGGCAGCTTCCTGCCGCCGGATGACAGCAGCCGCGTCGTCCTTTCGGTCGAACTGCCGCCCAACGCCACGCTTGACGAGACAAGCGCCACTTCCGACCTGATCGACCAGGCGGTGCGCCACATCGATGGCGTCCAGAGCGTCTTCGTGCTCGGCGGCGCCTCGCCGAAGGGCGACCTCGAACTGCGTCGCGCGACTGTCCGGGTAATCCTCGGCAATATCGACCACTCGCTCGTCAAGGCGCTGGTCAACAAGGGCCTTGGCAACTTGCCGCTGATCGGCCCCTATATTCCGAAGGTCGAGGAACACGGCCGCGCCCGCCCGCAATGGGATATCGAAAAGGATATTTTCGCAGCCGTCGCCTCTATCCCCGACGCCCGCATCTCCAAGGTCAACGACCGCGCCGAGCGCGACGTCACCTTCAACTTCCTGTCGACCAACGAGGACGACCTGAACGACGCCATCGGCGTGCTGGAATCGAAACTGCGCGCATCGCCTATTCTCGCCAATGTCTCGTCGGAGGGCGCCCTGCCCCGGCCGGAACTGCAGATCAGGCCGCGCATGGCCGAAGCGTCGCGACTGGGCATCACGCCGCAGCAGATCTCGGAAACGGTGCGGGTCGCGACCATCGGCGACATCGACGCCAACCTTGCCAAGATCTCGCTCGACAGCCGCCAGATCCCGATCCGCGTCCAGACGTCTCTCGACGTGCGCCGCAATCTCGCAAGCATTCGCGGCCTCAAGATCAAGACCCAATCCGGCATGACCGTGCCGCTCTACAGCGTCGCCGACATCGACTATTCGGAAGGCCCGAGTTCGATCAAGCGCAACAACCGCAACCGTGTCGTGGCGATCGGCTCGGACGTGCCCAACGGCACGGCGCTCGACACGGCCACGGCTGAGTTCAAGCGCATCGTCGCCGAGGCTGACATCCCGAAGACCGTTCACCTCGCCGAAAGCGGCGACGCCAAGGTCCAGGGCGAGATGGTCCAGAGCTTCGGCAACGCGATGCTGATGGGCTTGCTACTGGTGCTGGTCGTGCTGATCCTCCTGTTCAAGGACGTCATCCAGCCCTTCACCATCCTGTTCTCGCTGCCGCTTGCCATCGGCGGCGTCGCGGTGGCGCTGATCGTGACCCAGAACTCGCTGTCCATGCCCGTGCTGATCGGCATCCTGATGCTGATGGGCATCGTCACCAAGAACGCCATCCTGCTCGTCGATTTCGCGATCGAAATGAAGCGGCATGGCCTCGAGCGCGTGCATGCCATGGTCGAAGCCGGCCGAAAGCGCGCCCGGCCCATCATCATGACCTCCATCGCCATGTCGGCCGGCATGCTGCCCTCCGCCATGGGCGTTGGCGAAGGCGGCTCTTTCCGCGCGCCCATGGCAATTGCGGTGATCGGCGGCATCATCGTCTCGACCGTCCTCTCGCTCGTCGTGGTGCCGTCCTTCTTCCTGATCATGGACGACCTTTCCCGGCTCCTTGGTCGGACCTTCGGCCGGTTCGTCGGCAAGAAGGAAGAAGAGGAGGTCGAGCTCTCGGCCGAGGAACTGGCGCGCCGTCAGCGCCAGAGTGCCCAGTCGCTTGCGGTCATCGACGAACGGCTGTCGCGCGTGGAGCGGCAGACCAACGCAAATGCGAACGCGCAGGCGAGTGACGCTTCATCCGGAGCCTCGGCCGGCGGCAACGTCCTGCGCCTTCCACCCATGGCTGCAGAATAATTTCGTATTTGATTCAAAGTACTTTCCACCCGCTGCGCCTCAATATTTGGAAAAACGCATGAAAAGGTGGAAAATTTGATCGACGTCAAACCCCCTATTCCCAAAACTGGTAATTTAGAATCATTGGAAGTTTGGCGGAACAGGCCAGGGAAGAGACGGCGGGAGACCATGAATAGCAACCTAAAGCTTAACAATCGTGATCGGGCAGTTTTGATGAAGACGCCCTTTCTTCAGGGACTGAGCGCCAATTCGGTCGTCCGAATGTTGTCGACCATGTCGGTCCTGAACTTGCCGGTGCGCCATTCCGTGTTCCGTGAAGGGGACCGTGCCGATGCGTTCTACTGCGTCCTCAACGGCTATGTCCGCCTTTACCGGCTGAGCCACGAGGGCCGTGAAGCCGACATCCGGATCTGCGGCCCGGGCGAGACCTTTGCGGAATGTCTGCTCTATGCGGGCGAGAAATATGGCTACCATGCGCAGACGGCGGAGAATACGACGCTCGCCAGCTTTGATATCCAGGCCGTCCGCGACATCGCAGTCGAGGAAAAGGATGTAGCCCAGGCTGTCATGGCATCCCTGTCGCGGCATCTTCTAAGCACCATGGAATGCGTCGCGAACGACAGGCTCTTCACGGCACCCCAGCGGGTCGCGAACTACATCCTGGCACGCTGTCCCGTCGATGGCGGTCCGGCCGCCATTCGGCTGCCGTTCCAGAAAAGTCTGCTCGCCGGCATGCTGGGGCTCGCGCCCGAAGCCCTGTCACGGGCCTTTTCGACGCTGCGCAAGTTCGGCGTCACGGTACGGGGCCGGGCCATCCAGGTGGTGGACGTCTCAAACCTGCGCAACGTCTGAACATCAGGCTAGAGATTGCCCGTCGGAGGCGATCTGTCTTGATGAAGGCACCCGGGCGGGTGTGCGTAATCGGCCGGCGGTTTCAAACTGCCGGCCCTTTTTCGTTTGCGGTTGCCAGCCAGCCCTGGCGACGTGAGGCTAGAGCCCGCCCTGCTCCTTGAGAAAGCGGACCACGTGGTCGACCCCCTCGCCGCGCTTGAGGTCGGTAAATACAAACGGTTTTGCCTGCCGCATCCGGTCGGCATCGCGAGACATGACATCGAGATCCGCCCCGACAAAGGGAGCGAGGTCCTTCTTGTTGATGATCAGAAGATCCGAGCGGGTGATGCCGGGCCCGCCCTTGCGCGGGATCTCCTCGCCCTGGCAGGTCGAGATCACGTAGATGGTGATGTCCGCAAGGTCTGGCGAGAAGGTCGCAGCCAGGTTGTCGCCACCCGATTCGATGAAGACGACGTCGAGATCCGGGATCCGCTCGTTGAGGCCGGCGATGGCCTGCAGGTTGATGGTGGCGTCCTCGCGGATGGCTGTGTGCGGGCAACCGCCGGTTTCCACCCCGACGATACGGTCGGACGACAGAGCCTGCATCCGGACCAGCGCCTCGGCGTCTTCCTTGGTATAGATGTCGTTGGTGACGACGGCGATCGAATAATCCTCGCGCATCGCCTTGCAGAGCTTTTCCGTCAGCGCCGTCTTGCCCGAGCCCACCGGGCCGCCGATGCCGACCCGCAAGGGTCCGTTTGCCGATTTCATGGTCTGTCCTTCTCGTTCCTGCAATCTGTTGTCCCGCCTCAGGAGCGGAACAGACGGGAATGTTGCGTTTCATGACGGAGCGACGCGATATCGGCCTGCACCGCCGCATTGCCGAGATCCTCCAGCGTGAGCTGTCCACCCCGCGCTGCGACCGTTTCGATGGCCGGCTCGAGCAGCGCAAGAATGCTGAGCCCCTCGGTCTGGCCGCAGATACCGAGACGGATCGATGCCGAGACCATCTGCGACACTGCGGCATGCAGATAGGCTGCGAGCACCGGCTCGACCGCGATCCCGTGCGCCGCCGCCACGCCGCCGACGGCGACGGGAAATGGCAGGTCGCGGGGCAGGATTTCAAAGACGCCGGCCTGCCAGGTCTTCGCAGCCTCGACAAACCCTCTTCCGAGCGCCAGTGTCTCCGCATGTCGCTCGGCCGATCCGGCAAGCGCGAGGCCAAGCTCCGCAAGATCGGCCAGCGCCGGCCGGTCATCGGAAGAGCGCCAGGCCATGCTCAGGAGAACGCTGTCGGTCCACAGGCTGCCATGTCGCAGCAGCGTCTCAAGCCAGCGGCACAGAACCTCGCCATTGCCGATCAGACGGTCGTGCACCGCCCTTTCCAAACCGCCCGAATAGGCAAAGCCGCCGATCGGGAACGCGGGCGAAAGCCAGGCCATCAGCCGCAGCAAGGCGCGCGTCGTCTGCGCCGACTGCTGCGTATTGTCCTTGCCGGGTTCGCCCTGCCTCATCTGCACTCAATCATGTCCGTGGCCGGCATGGCCGTGGCCGGCATGCCCATGTCCGGCATGCCCGTGTCCGTCATGCCCGTGTCCGTCATTCCCGTGTCCACCATGCCCGTGTCCGCCATGGGAGTGATAGGCGCCGCGGGCCGGCTGAAACCCCTCCTCGACTTCGGCGACCTGCGCGCCGAGGCCCTCGAGCATGGCGCGGATCACGTGGTCGCGCAGGATCAGGATGCGCTCGGCCTCGATCTGCGCCGGCAGATGCCGGTTGCCCAGATGCCAGGCAAGTTCGACCAGATGCAGCGTGTCTCGCCCCTTGATCTCGAACAGCTTTTCCGGCGCGGCACGCACTTCGACGGTGTCGCCGTTGTCGAGCACCAGGCGGTCACCGTCATGAAAGAGCACGGCCTCCTTGAGGTCGAGCATGACCATGCTGCCGTTCGAAAGATGCAGCAGCTTGCGGCGCAGGTGGCGCAGGTCGTGGGGCAGCGTCACCACGTCGACCGGCGGATCGATGACATCGCCGGCGGGGCGATAGGAATGGATATGGTCCATGGATTTCCCGATCAGTTGAAAAGCTTGAGGGACAGAGTAAGGCTCTGTGGCAGCGGATTCCAGAGGCCGGTGCGCTGTCCGGCGACCCGCAGCGCCGAGGCTGTCCAGGTGTTGCAGCCGATCAGAGCATTGAAATAGCCGTTCGCCTCGAAAAACCGGTCATTGTCGCCATAGGCCGTATTCGGCAACTCGATCACCTCGCCCGCCTTGCGCGTAAAGCTGGCCTGGATGAAGTCGGAGAGGCGCTGGAACTGGGCCGGATCGAGATCGATGGCGCTCACGGCCGGATGGGTCTCGTCGATGCCGCCTGCGACATCCACATGCAGCACGGCATGGTCCACCGTCAGCGCCCGGAAGGCCGGCAGCGGCTTGAGGTCTGCCCAGGTCGGCGTTTCCGTATAGAAGGCACGGCCGCCCCAGCCGATCACCAGCCACTCGGCGGCGGGATTGCCGATCGGGACACCGGCCCGCCCGGCAAACGCAAAGGCAGTCCGGGTTTCCTCGCCGAGCGGTAGAGCGATGTCCGTATGGATCGGGTTGGAGATCACCAGAATGCGCCGCGTCTCTGCGGTGCCGGCGGTCCGGTCCGGCGCAAACAGCGGCCGCGGAATGAACGTTCCGGCCGCCGCGACAAGAAGCAGCACCGCAAGCACGGCCGAAAGCCGCCGCATGATCTTCCTCATCCCCTTGGCTCCGCGCGGTGAACCACGTCAGAACAGGAAATAGCGCTGCGCCATCGGCAGCACGGTCGCAGGTTCGCAGGTGAGCAGTTCGCCATCGGCGCGCACCTCGTAGGTTTCCGGATCGACCTCCACATGCGGCGTAGCCGAATTGTGGATCATCGATGCCTTGGAAATCCCGCCCCGCACATTCCTGACCGCGAGCAGCTTCTTTGCGACCCCGAGCCTGCCGACAATGCCCGCATCGAGCGAGGCCTGGCTGACGAAGGTCACCGAGGAATTGGTCCTGAGCTTGCCGTAGGCGGCAAACATGGGCCGGTAGTGCATGGGCTGCGGCGTCGGGATGGAGGCATTCGGATCGCCCATCGGTGCAGCCGCGATCGAGCCGCCGAGCAGTACCATCTCCGGCTTGACGCCGAAAAAGGCCGGATTCCACAGCACCAGGTCGGCGCGCTTGCCGACTTCGACCGAGCCGATCTCGTGGCTGACCCCATGCGCGATCGCCGGGTTGATCGTGTATTTTGCAATGTAGCGTTTAACGCGGAAATTGTCGTTGTCGCCCGTTTCCTGGGGAAGCTGGCCGCGCTGACGCTTCATTTTGTCGGCCGTCTGCCAGGTGCGGATCGCCACTTCGCCGACCCGGCCCATGGCCTGGCTGTCGGAGGAGATGATCGAAAACGCGCCGATGTCGTGCAGGATGTCCTCCGCCGCGATTGTCTCCTTGCGGATGCGGCTTTCGGCAAAGGCGATGTCCTCCGGAATGGACGGCGACAGGTGGTGGCAGACCATCAGCATGTCGAGATGCTCCGCCAGCGTGTTGATCGTATAGGGGCGGGTTGGATTGGTCGACGACGGGATGACGTTGGGATTGCCGCAGATCTTGATGATGTCGGGTGCGTGGCCGCCACCTGCCCCTTCCGTGTGGAAGGCGTGAATCGTTCGGCCGCGGATCGCGTTAACCGTATCCTCGACAAAGCCGCTTTCGTTCAGCGTGTCGGTATGGATCATCACCTGCACGTCGTATTCGTCGGCAACCGTCAGGCAGTTGTCGATCGCGGCCGGCGTCGTTCCCCAGTCCTCGTGCAGCTTCAGCGACGAGGCACCTGCGAGGATCATTTCCTCGAGCGGTGCCGGAAGCGACGCATTGCCCTTGCCCGCGAGCGCGAGGTTCATCGGGAAGGCGTCGAAACTCTCGATCATCCGCTCGATGTGCCAGGCGCCGGTGCAGGTGGTGGCAAGCGTGCCGTGCGCCGGGCCGGATCCGCCGCCAAGCATGGTGGTGATCCCCGACATCAGAGCTTCCTCGATCTGCTGCGGGCAGATGAAGTGGATATGCGCATCCATGCCGCCGGCAGTCAGGATCTTTCCTTCGCCGGCGATCGCTTCGGTCGAGGGGCCGACGATGATCGTCACGCCTGGCTGGGTATCGGGATTGCCGGCCTTGCCGATCGCGTGGATACGGCCATCCTTCAGGCCGACGTCAGCCTTGTAGATGCCGGAATGGTCGACGATCAGCGCGTTGGTGATCACCGTGTCGACGGCCCCTTGCGCCCGCGTCGCCTGGCTCTGCCCCATCCCGTCGCGGATGACCTTGCCGCCCCCGAACTTCACCTCTTCGCCATAGGTGGTGAAATCCTTCTCCACCTCGATGAAGAGCTCGGTGTCGGCGAGCCGCACCTTGTCGCCCGTGGTCGGACCGAACATCGAGGCATAGGCCGCGCGGGACATCTTGAAGGGCATTGTTCTACCTCTGGACTGGAGCGATGAGAGCGACGGCGTCAGGGTTGGCGTCGGCCGCTAGTTTGCCATGAACCCTGTCAGTTCCTTGAGTTCGGCGGTGCGCTTGCGCGTCAAGTCGGCCTGGCAGCTATAGATCAGCATCGGCTCCATCGAACCGCCATGCGCCTGGTAGCCGTAGGACGTGCACTGGGCATCACGATAGGCAACCCAGGCACGCTGCGCCTTGACGAGCGCATCGTTCGCACCCTTCTGGTCAGCCTCCGCATCGGCATCGCGTTTCTTGGTGGCCTTGCGCGTCGCCTGGTACTGCACGTTGAGCAGCTTGTCGGCAGCGTTCAGGTCCTGCTCCGCGCAATAGGTCAGCTCCATCTGCGCCTCGGCCTTCTTGCAGTCCACCTTGGGCTCCTGCGCGTCGACCGGCGCATCCTGCAGCAGCACGCAGCCGCACAGCAGCGGCATCATCAGGTACTTCAGCATTTCGACGTCTCCTCAACTCGCCCCAGGGAGCTTCAAATCATGCTCGGTCCCGCGCCCCCGCGAGCGATCACAAGGCACCCATGATCTTTTGCTGGAAGCCATAGACATGGCGTTTGCCCGACAACGGGATCAGCGTCACCGAGCGGGTCTGTCCCGGCTCGAACCGCACCGCCGTGCCCGCCGGGATGTCGAGGCGCATGCCCCGCGCCTGGTCCCGGTCGAAGATGAGGCCGTTATTGGTCTCGAAGAAATGGTAGTGGCTGCCCACCTGGATCGGCCGGTCGCCGCTGTTGGAGACCTCCAGCGCGACGGTCTCCGCACCCGAGTTCAGTTCGATTTCGCCTGCAGCGGCAATCACTTCGCCGGGGATCATGACTCTCTCCGTCATCCTGTTAAACCAGTTTGCGACCCGCAGCCGCCGGCCTTGACGACCCTCGTGGTCGAGGCCGGATGGCGTGCCAGAGAAGCCGCGGTGCGCACCGGTCGGCGCACGAGCTCGCCCGCGCAATTGGGGCATGTGCCGGAGAGGATCCCGGCCGCGCAATCGGCGCAGAAGGTGCATTCGAAGGTGCAGATCATCGCGTCGCGGCTCTCCGGCGGCAGGTCGCGATCACAGCATTCGCAATTGGGGCGCAGCGCCAGCATGGCTCACCTTACCGTATCGGTTCGTGGACGGTGACAAGCTTGGTGCCATCCGGGAAGGTCGCCTCCACCTGCACGTCATGGATCATTTCCGCAATGCCGTCCATGACCTGGTCGCGGGTCACCACATGCGCGCCCGCCTCCATGAGGTCGGCGACGGAGCGGCCGTCGCGCGCGCCCTCCACCACGTAGTCGCTGATCAGCGCGATCGCCTCCGGGTAGTTGAGCTTGACGCCACGGTCGAGCCGCCGGCGCGCCACCATCGCCGCCATGGAAATCATCAGCTTGTCTTTTTCGCGCGGTGTGAGGTTCATGGGGATCCTGTCATGACTTCAGATGTTCCAGACTTTCGGCACTGGCGCGCCTTTGCGCAATACGGAAATTGCCGGTACCAGGACTTTTCTCAGCTCGTAACCGGTAGACGCCACCAGGCGCGCGACAAGCTTGCCGTTCCAGCAGCTGACGCCGCCCGACGTCTGCTCAAGACAGCTGCGAAGACGGGGCAGCAGCGCTTCGGTCAGAGGCCCCGTGTAGAAGAGCGTCGCAAAGGCGACCTGGCCGGAGAGGACGGCTTCGGCTTCGCAGACCCGTGCTACTTCGCCCTCGAACCGCATTTCCTCGGCGTGGACAAGCCGCCCTTCGCGCCGGATCCGCCAGCGGTCGCGGAAGAAGCCGTCATGCACCGCCTCACCCATCGCCGTGCGGCCGAGCAGCACCGCTTCCACCGCCAGGAATTCCGAATCTTCGGCGAGATCGACATCGAGCCATCGCGTCAGCGAGGCGCGGTCGAACAGGATGGTCTCCTGGGGAAGCCAGTGCACGGATGCGCCGGCACCGACCCTGATGCGCGACGTGACCGACGCCGTGTCGGCAGCCGCCTTGTAGATCTTTTCGTTGGCCTGCGTTGTAACGCACAGGCTCGTAGAAGCCGCGGCGGCGACGGACCATTCGATCACGTCGCCGCCCGTCAGTCCCCCTGACGTGTTGATGAGAATCGCCTCCATTTCAGGCGAAAAAGTTTCCGGAAGGCGAATTTTTGCGCAGCCTTCCTGGAAGAATTCGTCGAGCCGTGTCCGCCCGCCGAACGCCTTTGTTACAAGGCGCCCTGTACCCCTTGCCCGCTGCGGCGCATGTTGATGGGCTGACTGCTGATGCACGAGGTTCCCTGGGTTTCCGCTTCTGTCGCGCAGTCCAATGCAACGCTCGTGCCAGGCTTGGCGGCGGCATTGGCCTTGGCCGGCGCCGCGGTGGCGATCAAGTCGGTGCTGTCGGTCTTGCCGAAGAAGTCCCACATCCGGGTCGCCGGATCAACATTGGCGTCGAAAGGCGGCTTGGCTGCGGAGACGCGGACAACCTCGGCGACATTCGAGCCACCGTCTTTTGCCGCGGCGATCACCGCCTGGGTGGACGGTGCGGGCTTCGGCCAGTCATGCGTGCCGTTTGCAAACACGTAGGTCGCGATCCGCGCGCCGTTCTGGCACGTGCCGAACAGGCTGAAGGTGACGCCGTCGACCGTTTTCGTTTCGCCATTGCCCTTGCAGCCGTCAAGCTGGGTCCACCGCTGGATGGCGGTCTTGAATCCGTACTGCCAGTAGGCATTGCCACCACCGGCAAAGGGATTCTGGCCATCCTTCACGCCGGCAAAGGCCATGATGGAGACGGGACGTCCCGGCGTGCAGTTGGCAGGGTCCGGAAGCCACTTGCCTTCAACCTCGACGGGCCTGCCGGCGCGCAGCGAATGCACGAAACCGGCAGCGGAAAAATCGTCATGACCGGAGCAGATATAGGCCGAGAGCATGCGACCGCCACCGGAATAGCCCGACGCGTAGACGCGGGCCGGATCGACGCAGAGCTCCTGCTTCACGGTCTTCACGGCCTGCTGGATGAACGCCATTTCGTCCTGGCCGCCCTGGGCACCGGTCGGGATGATCGTCTGGCTGACCGGTACGAAGGGAACGTTCCAGGCGAAGGTGCCGGAGGTCTTGCCCGAAAGGCTGCCCTGCAGCGCCACTACCACGAAGCCGTTCTTTTCCGCTACCTTGTCCCAGGAACTGCGGTTGAGCTGGCCGTCGGGATTGCTGTTGCTGCCGTGGAAGTCGAATACCACCGGCATCTTTTTCTGGCCGTCATAGGTCGAGGGAATGAAGTAGACCCCCGAACGGGCGATGCCGTCGACGGTAAAGCCGACCGGATGACGGCCGGGCTGCATCGACTGGCCGCAACCGGCTGCGGACGCAGCATCGACCGATGCCATCAATGCGAGAAGCGCAAGGCCCGTCGCGACGACGCGACCAGCAGCGAAACGAGAAAGATGACCAGCTACGCGAGCAAAATCCATTAGCGCCTCATCATGGGTGCAAACAGCCGTCAACAATATGCAGTTGTTGAGTTAATGCATCGCTTCTAACATGGCCGTCCCGGCATTGAAATGCTTGATCCGGCGCATGGACATACAAACATTCGCCCGTGATATTCTTGGGATCACACCGTCAGGTGACGCCTTGCTTCCGCCGTATCTAGGCTTTCAGCGGCTCCTTGATGCACAATCTCGCCACGATCCATGATGTAGACCTGGTCTGCGAGTTCGCGGCAGAAATCCAGGTACTGCTCGACGAGCAGGATCGCCATGCCCGTGGTATCCCGCAGATAGCGGATGGCCCGGCCGATGTCCTTGATGATCGATGGCTGGATCCCCTCGGTCGGCTCGTCCAGCACCAGGATCCTGGGGCGCGTGACGAGCGCGCGGCCGATCGCTAGCTGCTGTTGCTGGCCGCCGGAGAGATCGCCGCCGCGCCGGCCGAGCATGGATTTCAGCACAGGAAATAGCGTGAAGATATCGTCGGGAATGAACTTGTCCTTGCGGGCAAGCGGCGCGTAACCGCTCTGCAGGTTCTCCTGCACCGTCAGCAGCGGAAAGATCTCGCGGCCCTGCGGCACATAGCCGATGCCGTGCCGGGCGCGCGCATAGGGCGGCATCCCGTTCAACGTTTCGTCCTGGAAGCTGATCGTGCCGGCCGAAATCGCGTGCTGGCCGGTGACCGCGCGCAGCAGCGAACTCTTGCCGACGCCGTTGCGCCCGAGCACGCAGGTGATCTTGCCCATCTCGGCGGTGATCGACACGCCGCGCAGGGCCTGCGCCGCGCCGTAGTGGAGATTGACGTTGTCGACGGTCAGCATGGCAGAACTCCCAGATGATGGCGAAGCGCCAGTTCGCTCCCCTCTGTCATTTCGTGACATCTCCCCTTCCGGTGGGGAAACTGGGTGCGGATGCGCGCGCCACAGCCGATCTCCCCCCTGGAGGGGGAGATCCCCGGCTGGGCAGAGGGGGGTATCAGTGCCATAGCGTTCATTCTCGTCATCTCACCGCCCCAGATAATTCTCGATCACTTTCGGGTCGCTCGACACGAAGTCGATCGATCCTTCGGCCAGAACCGAACCTTCGGCCAGGCACGTCACCTTGACGCCGAGGTCGCGGATGAAACCCATGTCGTGTTCCACCACCACGACCGAGCGGGTCTTGGCAATCTCCCGCAGCAGGATCGCGGTTTCCACCGTCTCCGCGTCGGTCATGCCGGCGACAGGCTCGTCGACCAGCAAAAGCTTCGGCTCCTGCGCCAAGAGCATGCCGATCTCCAGCCACTGCTTTTGGCCATGGCTGAGGTTTGCCGCATATTCCCGGGCGCGATGCGTCAGCCGCACCGTGTCGAGGATCTCCTCGATGCGCGCCTTGTCCTCCGGCGTCAGACGATAGAACAGCGTCCCGAACACGCCGCGGTCACGGTTCAGCGCGAGCTCCAGATTGTCCCAGACCGTATGGCTCTCGAACACCGTCGGCTTCTGGAACTTCCGGCCGATGCCGAGCTGGGCGATATCCGCCTCGTCCTTTTTCGTCAGGTCGATCGTATCCTCGAAAAGCACCTTGCCCGTGTCGGGGCGCGTCTTGCCGGTGATGATGTCCATCATCGTGGTCTTGCCGGCGCCGTTAGGGCCGATGATGGCGCGAAGCTCGCCCGGCTCCACCACGAAGGAAAGGGCGTTCAGCGCCTTGAAGCCGTCGAAGGAGACGGAGACGTCTTCGAGGTAGAGAAGGCTCTTGGCGCGCGTTTCGGCAATCGTGTTCATGATCTCTACTCCGCCGCCTGGACTGTTTGCGCCACGGTGCCGACGTCGGCCCTGCCGTTTTCGGCGTCAGTGGCAGCTTTCATGGCTTCGCGTGCCTTGAACCCGTGCTGCACCGTGCCGACGATGCCGCGCGGCAGGAACAGCGTCACGAAGATGAACAGGCTGCCGAGCGCATAGAGCCAGAACTCCGGAAAGGCGCCGGTGAAGAAGCTCTTGCCGGCATTGACCAGCACCGCGCCGATGATCGGCCCGATCAGCGTGCCGCGCCCGCCGACCGCGGTCCAGACAACGATCTCGATCGAGTTGGCCGGCGCGAATTCGCCCGGATTGATGATGCCGACCTGCGGCACGAACAGCGCACCGGCGATACCGGCCATCATCGCCGAGACGACGAAGGTGAACAGCTTGATGTTCTCCACCCTGAAGCCGAGGAAGCGCACCCGGCTTTCCGCATCGCGCACGCCGACCAGCACCTTGCCGAACTTCGACCGCACGATCGCCGAGGAAATCAGCAGGCAGAGCGCCAGGACGATTGCCGAGAGCGCAAACAGCACGGCGCGGGTGCCGTCGGCCTGCACCTGGAAGCCGAGGATATCCTTGAAATCGGTCAGGCCGTTATTGCCGCCAAAGCCCATGTCGTTGCGGAAGAAGGCGAGCATCAGCGCATAGGTCATCGCCTGGGTGATGATCGACAGATAGACGCCGTTGACGCGGGAGCGGAAGGCGAACCAGCCGAACACGAAGGCAAGCAGCCCCGGCACCAGCAGGACCATGGCGATCGCCACCACGAACCAGTCCATCCCGTACCAGAACCAGGGCAGTTCCTTGTAGTTAAGGAACACCATGAAGTCCGGCAGGACCGGATTGCCATAGACCCCGCGCGGGCCGATCTGGCGCATAAGGTACATGCCCATCGCATAGCCGCCGAGCGCAAAGAAGGCACCGTGTCCCAGCGAAAGAATACCGCAATAGCCCCAGACGAGGTCGAGCGCCAAGGCCAAGAGCGCGTAGCAGAGATACTTGCCAAACAGCGACATCGCATAGGTGGGAATGTGCAGCGCGCTGTCGGGCGCGGTCAGGAGGTTGAGCGCCGGCACCAGGGCGGCAATGCCTAGAAGCATGGCGATCGCAACGATGATCTTGCCTTCGAGGGCGCGGAAGATAAAGCCGGAGATCATGCCTCCACCGCCCTTCCCTTGAGCGCGAACAGGCCGCGCGGACGTTTCTGGATGAACAGGATGATCAGCACCAGCACCAGGATCTTACCGAGCACCGCGCCGACCGAAGGTTCGAGGAACTTGTTGAGGACGCCGAGCGACAGCGCGCCCACCAGCGTGCCCCAGAGGTTTCCGACCCCGCCGAACACCACGACCATGAAGCTGTCGATGATGTAGCTCTGCCCGAGGTTGGGAGAGACGTTGTCGATCTGGGAGAGCGCGACGCCCGCGATGCCGGCAATGCCGGAGCCGAGCGCGAAGGTCAGCGCGTCGACCCATGGCGTCCGGATGCCCATCGAGGAGGCCATGCGGCGGTTCTGCGTCACGGCCCGCATGCTGAGCCCATAGGCGGACTTCTTCATCACCACCAGCAGCGTGAAGAAGATGGTGAGCGAGAAGACGATGATCCACATGCGGTTCCAGGTGATCGTCATGCCGCCGACCGGGAAGGAACCGGACATCCACGACGGATTGCCGACCTCCTGGTTGGTCGGGCCAAAGATCGAGCGGATGGTCTGCTGCAGGATCAGCGATACGCCCCAGGTGGCGAGCAGCGTTTCCAGCGGCCGGCCATAGAGGAAGCGGATGACGGCGCGTTCGATGACAAGTCCGACCGCACCGGTGACCAGGAAGGCGACCGGCAGCGCAATCGCCAGCGACCAGTCGAACAGGCTGGGCGCATGGTCGCGGATCAGGTCCTGGACCATGAAGGTCGAATAGGCGCCGAGCATGACCATTTCGCCATGCGCCATGTTGATGATGCCCATTACCCCGAAGGTGATGGCGAGGCCGATCGCCGCCAGCAGCAGCACCGACCCCAGAGACAGGCCGTACCAGACGTTCTGGGCCATGTCCCAGAGCTTCTGCTTGCTCTGCAGCGCGGCCAGCGCCGCATCGAGATCGCCCTTGAGGCTGGCATCGATCGAGCCCGAGACGGCACTGAGGATGCTGAGCGCGTCATTGCCGCCGATCGTCTTGATCGTCCTGATCGCATCGCGCTTCTCGTCCACCGAACGATCCGACGACAGAACCGAGACGGCACGCGCCTCCGTCATGCGGGCCTTGACCTCCGGATCGGTTTCCTTGGCAAGCGCCGTCTCGACCAGGTCGAGGTTTTCGGCGCTCGGCGAGGACAGAACGGCATTGGCGGCGGCAAGCCGGACGCTCCGGTCGGGGCTGAGCAGCGTCAGGCCGCCGGCGGCCGAACTGATGACGCGACGCAGGTTGTTGTTGATCTTGATCTTCGTAAGGGCGCTTTTCAGGGTCTTTCCGGCGGAGACACCGGTGATCGGCTCGATCAGGTCAAGGCCATCCTCGCCCGCCTTGCCGATGAACACGAGACCGTCCGCCTTGCGGACATAGAGGTCGCCCTCGGAAAAGGCTTCGAGCGTCGGCACCGCCCGCGCGTCGCCGGTCGCGGCGATCTCGCCGATCAGCCGTTCGGCTTCGGAAAAGTCTGCCTTGGCGAGCGCATCGATCAGCGGCTTCGGGTCAGCGCCTGATTGGGCAAGAACCGGCGCAGAGAGTGCCATCGCGAGACTTAGAAAAATGGCTCTCAGAAAAAAACGTAGCGTCATCACATCGCCCCTCAGCGTTTGGCCATCTCTCGTCACACCGGGATCGGCGACCCGCAGCGCGTCCCGTCCGTCGTCTGACGTTGGGGAAATTGTGGCCGCAGGCACGTGCCGCACCCGCATGGCGCAGAAAGCACCATGGTGAGGGGCGGCCGGACCGCCCCTCACCTGCTTCACCCGTCAGGGGTGTTACATGCCCTTGCCGCCGCACTTGCCGCTGGCAACGTTGAAGTTGCCGCAGGCCATCGGCTTGCGCCAATCGGAGATCAGGTTCTTGGAGTCGGGCAGGTAGTCGGACCATTCGTCGCCGACGACCTGGGCCGTCTGCTGCACGATGTCGAACTGGCCGTCCGCCTGGATCTCACCGATCAGCACCGGCTTGGTGATGTGGTGGTTCGGCATGACGGTGGCGTAGCCGCCCGACAGGTTCGGAACCGAGACGCCAATGATCGAGTCGAGCACTTTGTCCGTATCGGTCGTGCCGGCAGCCTCGACGGCCTTCACCCAGGCATTGAAGCCGATATAGGCGGCTTCCATCGGGTCGTTGGTGACGCGCTTCGGGTTCTTGGTGTAGGCCTTCCATTCCTTGATGAACTCGGCATTGACCGGTGCATCGACGGACTGGAAGTAGTTCCAGGCGGCGAGATGGCCGACGAGCGGCTTGGTGTCGAGGCCGGCCAGCTCTTCTTCGCCGACCGAGAAGGCGACGACCGGGATGTCCTTCGCCTTGATGCCCTGGTTGCCCAGTTCCTTGTAGAAGGGAACGTTGGCGTCGCCGTTGATGGTCGACACGACGGCGGTCTTCTTGCCGGCCGAACCGAAGGACTTGATCTTGGAAACTTCCGTCTGCCAGTCGGAGAAGCCGAACGGCGTATAGTTGATCAGGATGTCGCTTTCGGCGACGCCCTTCGACATCAGATAGGCCTTGAGGATCTTGTTGGTCGTCTGCGGATAGACGTAGTCGGTGCCTTCGAGCACCCAGCGCTTTACGCCTTCGGTCTCGGCCAGGTAGTCGACGGCCGGAATGGCCTGCTGGTTCGGAGCAGCGCCCGTGTAGAAGATGTTGCGCGAGGATTCTTCACCCTCGTACTGGACCGGGTAGAACAGGATCGAGTTCAGCTCCTCGAAGACCGGCAGGACCGATTTGCGCGAAGACGAGGTCCAGCAGCCGAACACGGCAGCGACCTTGTCCTGCGAAATCAGCTGGCGGGCCTTTTCGGCAAACAGCGGCCAGTCGGACGCCGGGTCGACCACGACGGCTTCGAGCTTCTTGCCGAGCAGGCCACCCTTCTTGTTCTGCTCCTCGATGAGCATCAGCATGACGTCCTTGAGGGTGGTCTCGGAGATCGCCATGGTGCCGGAAAGCGAATGCAGGACGCCGACCTTGATCGTGTCGGCTGCGTGGGCGCTGGAAAGCGCCGATGTGGACAGGACGGCCGCAAGCAGCGCCCCGCCGAGTTTTGCCGTGAAAGCCATTGATGAACCCCTCTTCTTGTTCGCTGCAACAGGTCGTTAATCGTTGCTTAAGGGACTATCGGCCGCCGCTTGTCCAAACCACATACGCAGAATGACGTAGCCGAGGGGGAGAACCGGGAAGCATCCGCCCCGGCAAGCGGATGCATGTCTGTCTCACCTGACAGATCGCTGACAGTGAGGCTCAGCGGACTGTCAGGGCGAGGATGGCATCTTGCAGTCGTCAACCAACGACGAAAGGACAACGACCATGAAGACCACGTTTTCCCTGACTGCTCTTGCCGCCGCTTTTGCGCTCACTGCCGCACTGCCCATCGTGCAGTCGGTCGCCCCCTTCGCCGGATCCTCCGCAGCGCTGGCGCGCCAGGGCGCCGACGACGGCCCGAACCACGATGCCAACGACGACAAGGGTGGCCGCGCGGGCGGCCACGGCGCAGACGATAGCGCCGCTCACGACAGAAATGACGACAAGGGCGGCCGCAAGGGTGGTCACGGCGCGGACGATGCCGCCGGTCACCACAAGAACGACGACAAGGGCGTCAAGCGCGTCGGCCATCGCTGAGCACACGCCGAGCCCGACCTTTGGAACTCCGCCGGCTCTCCGGCGGAGTTCCAGCCATTTGCAGCGCTGCATCCTTCATGCCAGAATGCCGACCCCGAGCCGGGGTAGCGGCCGCTTGTTCCACCCGGAGTTTCAATGGGCCTGACCCGCCGCACGTCTCTTGCCCTCCTGCTGTCGACCAGTTTCGCGCTGGCCGCGGTGAGCGCTCCCGTGCCCGCCTTCGCCAAGGATGGCAGCGATGGCGGTGGCAGTGGCGGGAGCGGCGGCAGTGGCAGTGGCGGCAGTGGCAGTGGCGGCAGTGGCCATGGCGGAAGCGATGGCGGCTCTTCGGGCTCCGGCCATGGCAGCGGCGACGACGGCGGCAGCGATGACCACGGCAAGGATGACAACGCCTCCGGCAAGGGGCCGTCCTACAATACCGGGAGCGGCACGGCGGACTATGATCGCGCCCGCGATGCCGTCAGGGACGGCCAGATCATGCCGCTGAAGACCATGCTCAAAAAGATCGATGCAGGGCGGTTTGGCCGCATCATCGACATCAGGCTGACGCGGTCGCCGGCGCGCGACATCTATCAGCTGAAATTGCGCGATGACAGCGGCACCATCCGCACCTTGCGCATCGATGCGAAAAACGGCTCGCTTCTGGGAGACGGGTGACATCATGAAGATCCTGCTGGCCGAAGACGACCCGCATATTGCCAGTCTCGTCGTCGAGAAACTGGGCCGCGAAGGCTATCTCGTCGAGACCCTTTCGAGCGGCATGGAGGTCTGGGAACAGGGAGAGACCGGCGACCACGCCGCCATCATTCTCGACCTTGGGCTCCCCGATCTCGATGGTCTGTCGATCCTCAAGCGCTGGCGCGCCGGTGGCCTGGAGACACCGGTGCTGGTGCTGACGGCACGGGGATCCTGGATGGAGCGGGTCGACGGGTTCGACGCCGGCGCCGACGACTACCTCCCCAAACCCTTTCGCAGCGAGGAACTCGTGGCGCGCATGCGGGCCCTGCTGCGCCGCTCCGGCAAGGTCCAGACGCGCGTCCAGTCGGCCCATCGCTTCACGCTCGACAAGCAGGCCCGCCGCGTCACCTTCGACGGCCGCGAGCTGGATCTGACGCCGCTCGAATACCGGATGGTGTCGCTCTTCATCGATCGGCCGGGCGTGGTCCTGACGCCGGCCGAACTGGCAAGCCAGGTCCAGGGCCGCGACGACGACGCCGCCAAGAACGCCGTCGAGGCGATGATTGCCCGCCTGCGCAAGAAAACCGACAGCGATGCGATCGAGACCCGTCGCGGCTTCGGCTATGTCATGCCCGAGGCCCGCCCATGACCCGTTCGTTGCGTTTCCGGCTGGCCGCCGGTGCCCTGGTGTCGATCTGTCTGGCGCTCTGGCTTGCCTGGTTTGTGCTCGGACATCTGTTCGAAGACTACGTCGCCGACCAGTATGCCGCCGAGATGACGGCGGTCTCCGATGCGCTTGCTGCCCGGCTGACCGTGCAGCAGGGCGGGCTGTCGCTTGCCAGCGAGCCGTCCGATCCGCGGTTCCAGATCCCGGCCGGTGGCCTCTACTGGCAGATCTCCCCGGCCGATGGGCAGCGCCCGCTGCGCTCGCGCTCGCTGTGGGACCAGGAGTTGTCGAAGGATGTCTTCTCGCAAGACCTCTACTGCGGCTTCTTCCAGACCGAGGGACCGGGCGGTGGCGTGCTTCTCGTCTCCGTCAAGCAGATGTCGATCGGCGAAGGCGAGGCCCGAAAGAGCTTCACCATCTACGCCGCGTTTTCGAAGGAGGACATGGAAGATGCCCTCGCGACCTATCACTGGCCGCTGGTGCTGATGCTGATCGCCATCGGCACGCTGCTCTTCCTCGCCGCCCTTGTTCAGACGCTGGTGGGCTTCTCGCCGCTGCTGCGGTTGCGCCGCGATGTGGCCGATATCCGTGCCGGTCGGTTGTCCAGCTTGGGACCCGGCGGGCCGAGTGAAGTCACGCCGCTGGTCAACGAGATCAATCTTCTCCTCTCCGAACGGGAAACCGCCGTCGAACGGGCGCGGGCGCGCGCAAGCGACCTCGCGCATGGCCTCAAAACCCCGCTGACCGTTCTGTCGCATCTCGTCGAGGATCTGCCGGACGATCGCCGCGAAACCGCCTTGCAGCAGATCGAGCTTGTCCGGCAGCGCGCCGACCGGCAGTTGCAGGCAGCCCGGATGGGTGTCGAGCAGATGACGACCACCTCGCTGCTCGGCCTGTCGGGCAAGCTCGTCAGCGTGCTGTCGCCGGTCATGAAGGACCGCGGCATCGGCTTCGACCTCGACATTGACCCGTCGCTGACCGTACAGGCCGATCCCGCCGACGCCGCCGAGGCGATCGGCAACATTCTCGACAACGCCGTGCGGTTCGCCCAGCGGCGCATCGAGCTCTCCGCATCCCGCGACGACACCGGAATGATCCTGCTTCGCATCGCCGACGACGGGCCCGGCGTCAGGCCGGAACGCTACGCAGCCATGCTCAAGCGAGGCGTCAGCGGCGATCAGGAAGATGGAAAGGACGGTGCAGGCACCGGCCTTGGCCTGGCGATCAGCGGCGATATCGCCACCGCCTATGGCGGCGAACTGAGCCTTGCCCGGTCCCGCATGGGTGGCCTGGAGGCGGTGCTGCGCCTGCCGGGCTCCACGAGCGCCGCCGCCTGACAGGATAGGGCCATCGTCATCCCGTTGGCGCCGGGAACAATTCCGGCCGACATGGATTGCCTCCCCGACCCGAAACCGGCAAAGGAGCACACCCGTGATCAGCGATCTCTGGTACAAGAATGCCGTCGTCTACTGCCTGTCCGTCGAGACATTTATGGATGCGGACGGCGACGGCCACGGCGACTTCAAGGGGCTCCAGCGGCGCCTCGATTACCTCGCCGGCCTCGGCATCACCGCCATCTGGCTGATGCCCTTCCAGACCTCGCCGGATCGCGATGACGGCTACGACGTGTCGGACTACTACAACGTCAATCCGCGCTTCGGCACGCTCGGCGATTTCGTCGAATTCACCCACGGCGCCAAGCAGCGCGGCATCCGTGTCCTCATCGATCTCGTGGTCAACCACACGTCCGATCAACACCCCTGGTTCAAGGACGCCCGCAGCAACCCGGAGTCGCGCTATCGCGACTGGTATGTGTGGTCGAAGACCAAGCCCGCCAATGCAAATGAAGGCATGGTGTTTCCGGGCGTCCAGAAGAGCACCTGGACCTATGACGAAAAGGCGCGGGAATACTATTTCCACCGCTTCTACGATTTCCAGCCGGACCTCAACACTGCCAACCCGCTGGTGCAGGCCGAAATCCTCAAGATCATGGGCTTCTGGATTCAGCTCGGCGTCTCCGGCTTTCGCATGGACGCGGTGCCCTTCGTGATTGCCGAAAAGGGCGCCGAGGTCACCAAGCCGAAGGAACAGTACGACATGCTGCGCGCCTTCCGCGAGTTTCTGCAGTGGCGTCTGGGCGACAGCATCATCCTGGCAGAAGCCAACGTCGTGCCGAAGGAAAACCTCAACTACTTCGGCGAGGACGGCGAACGCATGCAGATGATGTTCAACTTCCACGTCAACCAGGCCCTCTTCTACGCGCTGGCCAGCTCCGACGGCCGGCCGCTCGCCAAGGCCATCTCCGATACCATGAGCCGGCCGCAGACGGCGCAGTGGGGCATGTTCCTGCGCAATCACGACGAACTCGACCTCGGCCGCCTGACTGAAAAACAGCGCCAGACCGTGTTTGACGACATGGGCCCCGACAAATCCATGCAGCTCTACGACCGCGGCATCCGCCGCAGGCTGGCGCCGATGCTGAAGGGCGACCGCCGCCGGCTGGAGCTCGCCTACAGCCTGATGTTCTCGCTGCCCGGCACGCCCGTGATCCGCTATGGCGACGAGATTGCCATGGGCGATGACCTGTCCCTGCCCGAGCGCAACTGCGCCCGCACCCCGATGCAATGGTCGACCGAACCTCATGGCGGCTTCACAAAGAGCGACGAGCCGGTGCTGCCGGTCATCAGCGGTGGCCCATTTGGCTTCGAGCACACCAATGTCGCCCATCAGCGGCGCGACCCGAACTCGATGCTGAACTGGATGGAACGCCTGATCCGCATGCGCAAGGAAGCGCCCGAGATCGGCTGGGGTGATTGCACCGCGATCGACACCGGCGACAACGGCGTGCTGGCGCTGCGCTACGACTGGCGCGACAATTCCGTTCTCGTCGTGCACAACCTGAGCGCCACGCCGGTCGAGGTCGCCTTCGACGTCGGGCTGGACGAGCGCGGCGGCTCGCTGATCGATATCGTCGACGACGGCAGCAGCGAGGCTGGCGAAAACGGCAAGCACACGCTTCTGCTTGAAGCCTATGCCTATCGGTGGTTCCGCGTCGGTGGCCTCGACTATCTCCTGAAGCGCAAGGAGGTCTGACGGCCGGCTTTCCCGGCACGTTGCTCGGCCCGCTGAAAGGGTTGCGTTTGCTGCAGCGTACTGGTTTCCTGCCCGCAAAAGGGAACCGGGGCATGCAGGAAAAACTGGGGCGCAGCTATCATGCGCTGCTGTCGGCGAGCGCCGTCTCCAATCTTGGCGACGGCATCGGCACGGTTGCCTGGCCATGGGTGACGTCGCTGCTGACGCGCGACCCCATGGCGATCGCGCTGGTGGCGCTTGCATTCCGCCTCCCCTGGCTGCTCTTCAGCCTGCCGGCCGGCGTCATTACCGACCGCTTCGATCGCCGCCGGCTGGTGGTGGCCATGGATCTGTTTCGCAGTCTCGTGCTGGTCTCGCTCGGACTGGTGGTCGCACTGGCCGTACCATCCGATCCCGCGCCTGAACTTTCCCTTCCCGGATCGCCGCTCTACTGGTGCCTGGTCGTATCCGCGCTGGCAGCCGGCTTTGCAGAAGTCCTGCGCGATAACGCGGCCCAGACGCTGATGCCGGCGGTAGTGCCCCGGTCGAGACTGGAAGCGGCCAATGGCCGTCTCTGGAGCGTGGAGGTTCTCGGCAATTCGCTTCTCGGGCCGCCGCTCGCAGGCGTTCTCCTGGCGCTGGCACTGCCCCTGTCCTTCTTTGCCAATGGGGCCGGATACGCGGCATCGGCTGTCATGGTCCACTCCATCCGGGACAGCGCCCGGCCGCCAAAGGGTGCAGTTCGCCAGCATTGGCTGGTGGAGATGCGCGAAGGCGCTCGCTTCCTGTGGCGCAATCATCTGCTTCGCGACATGGCGCTGGGTGTCGGCGTGCTCAATGCCGTGGACTTCATGATGCGGACGGCGATGGTGCTCTACGCTCAGGAGGTCCTGCACCTCTCGTCAGAGGGTTTCGGCCTTCTGCTGACAGCTGGAGCCTTTGGCGGCATTGCCGGCGGCCTCTGTGCGGCAGCCGTCGTCAGGCATTTCGGCGCAAGCGGCGCATTGCGGCTGACGCTTGCCACGATCTGCATCCAGCTCATCATCATTTTCCTGTGGCAGTCGGCCCTGCCCGTCTTCGCGGTTTTAGTCGCGGGGGAGTTCATGGGCATGATCTGGAACAGCGTGACGGTTAGCATGCGCCAGCGTCAGGTGCCGGCTCACCTGCTCGGCCGCGTCAACAGCGTTTCGCGCTTTTTCGGCTGGGGCACCGTCCCGATCGGGATCGCGCTGTCGGGCCTTACCGTCACGCTTTCGCAAGAGACATGGGGACGCGCGGCTGCACTGAGCATGCCGTTCGCCGTCGGGGCGGCGATCATGTGCGTCGCGACCCTGCTGCTCTGGCATCGCCTGTCGCGCGAGGCTTTGGGCAAGGTCGCTTTTGCGTAGGTTTCAAAGGGCTTAGATGCACTCACCGGCCCGCCGCAGAGAGACGGGCCGCCGAGCAAGCCGATGGATCAGGCCGTCGGTTTGTGCAGGAGAACGCCCAGTTCGTGCCACTCCCGTCCGTCCTTGCGGATCAGGCCGTCGGCGCTGTCGGGCCCCATGCTGCCGGGCTGGTAGACATCCGGCGTTGCCGGATCCTGCGCCCAGGCATCGAGGAAGGGTTGCACCGCCGCCCAGCCGGCCTCGATGCCGTCGGCCCGCTGGAAGAGCGTCTGGTCGCCGATAAAGAGATCGTAGATCAGCGACTCGTAGCCGGTCGTCTTGCTGATGTCGAAGCGGTCGGCATAGCGGAAGTCGAGGGACACGGGCTCGATGTCGACGAGCGGCCCCGGCGCCTTGATGGAGATCTCCATGCTCATCCCCTCGTCCGGCTGCACCTGGATGACGAGACGGTTGGGCGGCAGCTTGCGCGTCACTTCGGTTTCGCGGAACTGTGCGAACGGCACCTTCCGGAAGGTGATGACGATTTCTGTGTCACGCGCCGTCATCGCCTTGCCCGTCCGCAGGTAGAACGGCACGCCGGCCCAGCGCCAGGTATCGACAAGCAGCTTCATCGCCACGAATGTCTCCGTCCGGCTGTCCGGCGAGATATCCTTCGTCTCCCGGAAGGCGGGAAGGTCGACGCCGTTGAGCGGCCCGGCAACATAGGCACCGCGCACCGCATTCGCCTTCGCCTCCTCCGGCGTGTAGTTGCGCAGCGCCTTCAGCACCTTGCTTTTTTCATTGCGGATCGCCTCCGCGTCGAAGCTGTTCGGCGGCTCCATGGCGATCATCGCCAGCAACTGGAACAGGTGGTTGGGGACCATGTCACGCAGGGCGCCGGTTGCATCGTAGAACTTGCCGCGGCTGCCGACATCGACCACTTCCGCTGCCGTGATCTGCACGTGGTCGATGTAATTGTTGTTCCACAGCGCCTCGATCATCATGTTGGCGAAGCGCGCCGTCATCAGGTTCTGCACCGTCTCCTTGCCGAGGAAGTGGTCGAGCCGGTAGACTTGGCTTTCAGCGATGCGCTCCAGGATGCGGGCATTGAGAGCCTGCGCCGAGGCAAGGTCGGTGCCGAAGGGCTTTTCGATCGCGACGCGGCGAAAGCCGTGCTCCGTTTCGGTCGTCAGCCCGTGATCGGCGAGCTTTTCGACGATCGGACCGAACAGGGAGGGCGGCACGGCAAGATAGAAGGCGGCATTCGTGCCCGGCGGCAGGCGGCCGGCGATCGCCTCGAAAATCTGGTCCTTGGTGAAGTCGCCCTTGAGATAGGAGATCCGCGACCGCAGGCTGTCCCAGGCCTCGTCCTTCCTGGTGTGCTCTTCGGCGCCGGGCTTCAGCTGACCAAGGAACTCGTCCAGCCGTCGACGCAGGAACTCGTCGTCCCCCTCGTCGATGCCGACACCCAGAATGGACAGGCTGCTGCCGACAAGACCGCTGCGGGTCAGGTTGATCATCGCGGGAACGAGAAGGCGGCGGGTCAGATCTCCCGTCGCACCAAAGATCACGAGGGTAACCGGCGGGGCTTGCTGTGCGGTCAAGGGACGCGCCTCCAGATGATGTCGGAGGAGCGGATATAGCACAGCCGCATCACCTGGCAATTGCCGCGCCGCAGCGGGCAGCGAACCGGGAGGCAGAGCCCCCGGTTCGGACCGTCAGTTCGGTCGATTGCGGAGCGCTTCTGCTTCCGCGTAGAACTTCTTTTCCCATTCCTTGTGGTTGTCGAGCCCTTCGCGGATGAACGGCGTGAAGATCGCCATGTGCATCAGCATCCAGTTGAGCAGCCGCGCTGGGAACTTCAGCGGCTTGACGAAATCGACGAACAGAACGACGCGCGTCTTGTCGGTGTGGTTCCAGGCTTCGTGCTCATAGGCATCGTCGAAGATCAGGACCTTGCCCTCTTCCCAGTGGCAGACCTGGTCCTTGACGCGGATGGCGAGGTTGTCGCCGACGTTTTCCGGCACGATCAGGCCGAGATGCAGCCGCAGCACGCCGTTATAGGGTCCGCGATGGGCCGGCAGGTGCTTGCCGGGTTCGAAGATCGAAAACATCACGGTGGTGAGGCCGGGGATCTTCTGCATCGCCGCCCAGGTGTCCGGGCAGGCCTTGATGTTCTGTTCCGATTTCACCCCGAACCCCAGAAGAAAGAACGTCTTCCAGCCATTGTCCGTCGAGATCGTCTTCACGTCGGTCGAAATGTCCTGGAACGTCGGAAGCTCGTCCTTGCGCACCAGGATGCGGTCGAGTTCGGCGCGGATGGCGGGTGCTGCCTTTTCCACTTCGGCGGCCCAGGGGAACGTGGCATTGTTGTAGACCGGTGGATTGCCGAGCTTGGCGTGCTTGTAGTTGAGCCGCTCTGCCATGGCGACGATGCCCATGAAGAAGCGGGTGACGCGGCTCGCGCGTTCCATCGGCGCGATGCCGGTCGTGCCGAAAGTCTGTTCAGTCTGCTGTACGGGAGAAGATGACGGTTCCAAAACACTGCGCCTGACAAGAATGGTTGATCTGCTGCGGACGAGGGCGTGGCAAGACGCGACCTGGCCGGCTCGCTCTTTCATCGCGCACCGACCTTGAGCATGCAAGCGACTTTGTCATCGAGCCCGCACGATGCGACAAATATGTGACTGCACTGCTCCAGTTCAACGGAAAGGGCGAAAACGCTGCTCTCCCTGAGGGAATAACCAGCGGCAGCCATGTCTGGAAGGCTCCAGTGCGCTTGCAAAACCGGACGCCACAGCCGAAACTGCACAAGTTCAAGTCTTTCCAAAACAGGCGCTAGTTTTTAGGCATGGCCGCACGGCAACGCATCATACCCATCCGCCGGGAATACAATCGCTGGGTCGCGAACCAGACCCTGGAGGACTATGCGCTCCGTTTCACGGCCAAAAGCGCCCGCCGCTTCTCCTCGAGCCGCATCTCCCAAACAGCCATCGGCGCCATTTCCTTTCTCGCGCTGGAAGCGATCGGCGGCGCGATCACCCTCTCCTACGGCACCACCAACGCCTTCTGCGCCATCGTCGCCGCCGCGCTTGCGATGCTCGTCATCGGGCTGCCGATCAGCCGCTATGCGATCCGCCACGGGGTGGACATCGATCTACTGACCCGCGGCGCAAGCTTCGGCTACATCGGCTCCACCGTCACTTCGCTGATCTATGCGAGCTTCACCTTCATGCTGTTTGCCATCGAGGCCTCGATCATGACCGGGGCGCTCGATCTGGCTTTCGGCGTGCCGCCGGCGATCGGCTACATCATCAGCGCTGCCGTCGTCGTCCCGCTGGTGGTCTACGGCGTGCAGTTGATCTCCCGCTTTCAGCTTCTGACGCAGCCCTTCTGGGTCGTTCTCAACATCCTGCCGTTCGTCTTCATCGCCTTTTCGGACTGGGAGAAGTTCGACATCTGGCGCGCGTTTGCGGGCATTGGCCACGTCAATGCCCAGGCAGGCGGCGCGGCGCCGTTCCACCTTGTCGAGTTCGGCGCAGCATCGGCGGTGATCCTGGCACTGATGCCACAGATCGGCGAACAGGTGGATTTTCTCCGCTTCCTGCCGGCCGAAGGCGTGCGCCGCTGGCGCCACAAGTTCATGGTGTTCCTGGCCGGTCCCGGCTGGGTGATTGTCGGCGTTCCGAAACTCCTGGCCGGGTCGTTCCTGGCCGTCCTCACCCTGTCGTCGGGCGTCCCCGTGAGCGAGGCGGCCGACCCTGCCCATATGTACCTGACAGCCTTCGGCTACATGATCCCCAACGACCGGGCAGCCCTTCTGCTGATGGCCGCCTTCGTCGTGGTCTCGCAGCTGAAGATCAACGTCATGAATGCCTATGCCGGCTCGCTCGCCTGGTCGAACTTCTTCTCCCGCCTCACTCACAGCCATCCCGGGCGCGTCGTCTGGCTTGTGTTCAACGTGGTGATCGCGCTGCTCCTCATGGAGCTTGGCATCTACCGCCTGCTGGAAGCGACGCTCGGCATCTTCTCGATCATCGCCATGGCCTGGCTGTGCACGATATCGGCCGATCTGTTCATCAACAAGCCGCTTGGCCTGTCGCCCGAAGGCATCGAGTTCAAACGCGCCCATCTCTACGACATCAACCCGGTCGGGCTCGGATCGCTGCTGGGCTCGGCAGGCTTGGCGCTGGCCGCGCATTTCGGCGTGTTCGGAACGCTCATCGCCTCCATGGCGACTTATCTGACGCTCATCGCCTTCCTCATCTCACCGGCAATTGCAGCCGCAACGCGCGGCAGGTTCTATCTCGCCCGCAAGCCTCGGCACAGCTGGAAAAACCAGTCCTCCATCACCTGCTCCATCTGCGAACACCCGTTCGAACACGAGGACATGGCGTGGTGCCCGGCCTATGCGGCCCCGATCTGCTCGCTCTGCTGCTCGCTCGACAGCCGTTGCCACGACATGTGCAAGCCGCATGCCCGGCTGAATGCGCAGGTTGGCGTCGTCGCCGCGGCCATTCTTCCGCAGACCGTGCTCGACCGCTTGAAAAGCCGCCTTGGCCGCTACGCGATCACCGCTGTCCTCGGCATTTCCGCGATCGGCGCCATCCTTGCCATGATCGCCTATCAGGTGGGTCAGGCAACGCCCGCCAATGCCGAGGTCATCTACCGGACGATCCTGATCGTCTTCTTCGTATTTGCGATCCTGGCCGGCATCGTCTCCTGGTTTTATGTCCTTGCGCATGACAGCCGCGTCGTCGCCGAGGAGGAATCGTCGCGCCAGAACACGCTGCTCCTCAAGGAGATATCGGCGCACAAGAAGACCGATACCGCCCTGCAGCAGGCCAAGGAAACGGCCGAGGCTGCCAACCGCGCCAAGAGCCGCTATGTGGTCGGTCTCAGCCACGAACTGCGCACGCCGCTCAACGCCGTCATGGGCTATGCCCAGATCCTCGAGCGCGACGAGACCATTCCCGCCCCGCGCCAGTCGGCGATCAAGGTCATCCGCCGCTCGGCCGACCATCTCTCGGGCCTGATCGACGGGCTACTCGACATCTCCAAGATCGAGGCCGGCCGGCTGCAGGTCTATTCGAACGAGATCAACATCCAGGACTTTCTCGATCAGATCGTCGAGATCTTCAGCCTCCAGGCGCAGGCCAAGGGGCTCGGCTTTGAGCACGCCCGCACGCCTGCCCTGCCCCAATACGTCCGCACCGATGAAAAGCGGCTGCGCCAGATCCTCGTCAACATCCTCTCCAACGCGCTCAAGTTCACCGATGAAGGCAAGGTGCGCTTCGACGTCGGCTACCGCAGCCAGGTTGCCACTTTCACCGTCTCGGATACGGGCTACGGCATCGCCGAGGGTGACCTGCAGCGGATCTATGAACCCTTCCAGCGCGGCGAGGCGGCAGGCGTCGCGTCGCGTCCGGGCCTCGGGCTCGGACTGACCATCACCCAGCTGCTCACCAACACGCTGGGCGGCGAGATCGGCGTGGTCAGCACACGCGGCCAGGGCTCCACCTTCAAGGTGCGGCTGATGCTATCGGCGGTGGAGCGCCCCAGTACAGCGCCCGCTCCGGAACGCAAGATCGTCTCCTACAGCGGCCCGCAACGGACGATCGTCGTGGTCGACGACAACGAGGACCACCGCGACCTGATGCGCGAGATCCTGTCCCCGATGGATTTCGTGGTGCTGACCGCCGTCAGCGGGCCCGACTGCATCACCCTCATCGAAGGGGTGAAACCCGATCTCTTTCTGGTCGATATCTCCATGCCCGGCATGAATGGCTGGCAGCTGGTGACGCGGCTGCGGGAAACCGGCCAGACGGCGCCCATCATCATGCTGTCGGCCAACATCGGCGATGGCGTTGCCGCCAACTTCGGCGACGAAGGACACAACGACACGATCTCGAAGCCCGTCGAGTTCCGGCGCCTGGCAGACAAGCTGGCCGCACATCTGGGGCTTGTCTGGGCCTATGAGGACGAGGCCGCCCTGCAGCCGAAAAAGCCGTCCGGCGGCCGGATCAGGAGCCCCGGCCCGGGCCACCTCCAGGACCTTCTGCGGCTGGGAGAAATCGGCTATGTCCGCGGCATCGAGGCAAAGCTCGCCGATCTCGCGAGGGACGAGCAGCATCTGCCCTTCACGGTCGAGGTCGGCACCTACGTGCAGGCCTTTGACCTTTCCGGCTACATGAAATACCTGACCAGCCTGGAAACGGAGGCGAACATCGATGGCTGAGAAGGCCCTGCCACGCGATATCGTCCTTCTGGTCGACGACAGCCCTGAAGCACTCGGCTTCTTGACCGAAGCACTTGAGAAATCCGGCTTTTCGGTTCTGATCGCCACCTCGGGCCAGGCTTCGCTCGACATCGTCGAGCGCATCACGCCCGACCTCATCCTGCTGGATGCCGTCATGCCCGGCATGGACGGTTTTCAGGCCTGCCGCAGGCTGAAGGCCATAGCGTCGGTCGCGCCCGTTCCCGTGATCTTCATGACCGGCCTTACGGAAACCGAGCACGTGGTCAACGCGCTGGATTCAGGCGGTGTCGACTACCTCACCAAGCCCATCAACATCGACGAATTGCGGGCCCGCATCCGCGTCCATCTGTCCAACGCCCGCTCCGCCCAGAGCGCCCGTGTGGCGCTCGATGCGGCCGGCCGCCATCTTCTGGCAGTCCGGGGAAACGGTGCAATTCACTGGTCGACACCGCAGGCGACACGGCTGATCAACGCTGCCACCAACAGCGACGACGGTCTCGACATGGTAACCCGCCGAATTGCGCAATGGATGTCGGAGCGCGACAGACCGGGGTTTGCGAGGGAGGCGTCCTTCACCCTCAACCAGGGTGGCGAGGCCAATCTCCTTCTCACCTATCTTGGCGCCATCGGCGGCGACGAATACCTGTTCCGCGCCGCCGCCGCCAGCAAGCGGGCAGACGACGAGGTTTTGCGCCGGCATTTTCCGCTGACCTTGCGGGAGTCCGAGGTCCTGCTGTGGATCGCCAAAGGCAAGTCGAACAGGGATATCGGCGAGATCCTTGGGCTGTCGTCTCGCACCGTCAACAAGCACCTCGAGCAGATCTATGTGAAACTCGGTGTGGAGAACCGGGCGTCGGCGGCCGTCAAGGCTGCCCACGTGCTACACGAAATCTAGTGGGCGCAGCCGAGTTTCAGTTCGGAACGCTTGCCGCTTCAACGGGTTGTTTTCGCAAACGGAGACCGACCATGTCATTTACAGTCAAGTCCCTCGTCGCGACCAAGCAGACCAGAAATGTCGAAAGCGCCGGCAAAGCAAGCCGGATTGTGTCCGACATGCAGACACAG
The DNA here is from genome assembly GCA_900469345.1 of Hyphomicrobiales bacterium. Taxonomy (GTDB): domain Bacteria; phylum Pseudomonadota; class Alphaproteobacteria; order Rhizobiales; family Rhizobiaceae; genus Neorhizobium. The sequence continues at coordinate 756,487 of UBWZ01000002.1, forward strand.
GGTCCGGGCGCGATCCTCGTCGAAATTCACCCGCGGGAAGGTGATGGCATCTCGCCCGCAGACAGGACCGGAGAGACACGCGGCAGCGACACCTGCAAGTAAGGAAGACGCATTGCATGGCAATTCGCACGTGCGGCAAGACGCATCTTTCTGTTACTGACGACCTCGGGGAACAAACGGATGGTGCGGACATTGACGGGTTCGCTTAGTGGGAATGCAAATGACTGACAGCTTGGAATCACGCCGAGACGCACAGGATGCCGGCGACCGACTTGTAGCCAGCCACGCCGCGGAAGATCCGTTTGCGGCCGCCATCAAGGCAACCCGCATGCCGATGCTGATTACCGATCCGCGCCAGCCCGACAACCCGATCATCTTTTGCAACAAGGCCTTCTGCGATCTCACCGGCTACGAGACCAGCGAGTTGATAGGCCAGAATTGCCGTTTGCTGCAGGGCCAGGATACAGACCCGGCATCGGTGGGGAAGATCCGCGACGCTATCGCCGAGGAAAGGGATCTAGCCGTCGATATCCTCAACTACCGCAAGGACGGCTCGGCGTTCTGGAATGCCCTGTTCGTCAGCCCGGTTCGCGATGTCGACGGAAAGGTCATCTATTTCTTCGCCTCGCAGCTCGACTTTACCAACATAAAGAGCAAGGAGGCCGAACTTGCGCGGGCCCGCCACATTGCCGAGGAACAGGTTGCGCAACGGACCGCCGACCTCACCGAAGCCCTGAGAGCCAAGACGAGCCTGGTCCACGAGGTCGATCACCGCGTCAAGAACAATCTCCTGACCATCGCGTCGATCGTCAAGCTTCAGGCCCGCATGACGGAGAACGCCGTGGTCGAGCGCACCCTGATGTCGGTCCTCAACCGCGTCGAGGCGTTGAGCACGGTGCAGCGCAAGCTCTTGAACGACGAGGATGTCGGGCATTTCGACGTCGCCGACTTCGCCAAGACCCTTGTCGTCGATGTCGTCGGCGCGCTCAAGCGCTCCGACGTCCGGCTTACCACGGATGTCCATCAGGTCGTGGTCCCCGCAACGAAGGCGTCGCCGCTTGCCCTCATCATCAACGAACTGGTGGGCGATGCGGTGCGCCGTGGCCTTGGTCATGGCGGCGGCGAAATCCACCTCGAAGTCCGTCGCCTCAATGGCCACTTCCTCATCCGTATCGTCGATACAGTGGCGCCGGTCGAGGTCGATGCCGAGGAAGACGCCTTCAGCCGCAAGATGCTCGAAGCCTGCTCCAAGCAGCTTCGCGCCGAGATCAAAAGGAGCGTCGAAGGGCGCCGAACCGAAGTGTGCGTGACACTGTCGGTCATGGATTGAAAGGAATACCGGTGAAGATACTGATCGTCGAAGACGAAGTCCTGCTTGCCATGGAACTTGAGAGCGAAATCGATGCGGCAGGACACGAAATAGTCGGAATGGCTGCCGATAGCAGCGAGGCTCTCCGCATCATAGACGAAGAGCAGCCGAATTTTGCCTTCGTGGACATTCAGTTGCTTGACGGCCCTACGGGCATTGAAGTGGGACGCAGCCTCGCATCCCGGGGCATTCCCTATGTCTTTGTGTCCGGCAACCTGAAACGCATTCCCGATGATTTTGCAGGCGCGCTCGGCGCTATCGAAAAGCCCTATACGATGAACGGACTTCACAACGCGCTGTCGTTTGTCGAAAGCTACGTCTGCGGCAAGGCTGCAAGACCCACGCCTCCCCCAAGCCTGGTGGTCGCGCCCGCTGTCCTCGCCGACATGTCGGCCTGAGCGACGCCCTCTAGAGATCATGGATCGAACTTGAACGCGCTATCAGATCGTATCAATGCTGTCCGCAATTCCGGGCTGCTTGACGTCCAGGATCATAGGGAGTTCAGCGATATCGTCGATGTCGTCAAGGCCGGACTGAAGTGCCCTGTCGCGCTCGTCTCGATCCTCGACGAGGACCGTCAGGTCTTCATCGCCCATGTCGGTCTGCCCGAGCTCTGGGCCGAAGCCGCCGAAACGCCGCTGACGCATTCCTTCTGCCAGCATGTGGTCCGTGACCGGCTGCCGCTGATCATTGACGATGCGACGATCCACGATCTCGTCCGCAACAACCTGGCGATCCGGGATCTCGGCGTCGTCTCCTATATGGGCGTTCCCGTGACCCTCCCCGACGGCATGGTGATCGGCGCGCTGGCCGCGATCGACAGCGAACCGCGCGTCTGGACTGAGGCGGAGCTCGATCTGCTTGGCAAGATCGGCAAGATGGCATCGAACCAGATTTCGACCTTCCTGTCGGAGCGGCACTGGAGCTCGCTGTTCGCACAGCTGGAGGAAGGCATCGTCGTCGGCGCCGTGGTTCGCGACGAAGCGGGGAAAGTGTGTGACTGGCGCTATGAAAGCGTCAACCCCGCTTGGGGCAAGCTGGTCGGCATGCCGCCGGAAGCCGCACCGGGTCACACGCTGCGCGATCTCTTCCCGATCATCGAGGACATCTGGATCGCCGACGTTGCCGAGGTCGTCGACACCGGCATCAACCGGCGCTTCACCTGCAGGATTGACACGCTCGATCGATGGTTCGACGGCTTCGTTCAGTCGACGGGAAACGACCGGTTCGTGATGATCTTTATCGACGTCACCGACCGCATGCGGGCGGTCGAGGCGCTGCAGGGCAGCGAGAACCGCCTGCGGCTGATTGTCGAAGGTGCCAAGGACTATGTCATTCTGACCGTCGGAATGGACCAGAATATCACCGGCTGGGCCGGCGGCGCGCAGGAGACATTCGGCTGGAGCGAAGCCGAGATGCTCGGCAAGCCGCTCGCCGACATCTACACCCGCGCCGACCAGGCCTGCGGCATACCCGCCGCGGAACTGGCAAGAGCCGCGGTCGAGGGCGTTGCCCCGGATCGACGCTGGCATGTGACGGCAGACGGCCAGCAGGTCTTTCTCGACGGAACGATCCGCCCTCTGATGGACAATGCAAACGGCACGATCTCCGGCTTCATCAAGGTGGCGCGCAACGCGACGGCGCAAAAGGTTTCCGAAGACCGCCAGCACGCATTCCTAGAGCTTGGCGAAAAGATCCGCGAACTGAACGATGCGACCGAGGTCGCTTTTGCGGCCTCCGAAATCCTCGCGCGAAACCTTGCTGGCGCAACTAGGGCAGGCTACGGCGCAGTCGATTCCATTGCAGAGACGGTGGAGATCTTTCCGGACTGGCGGGCGGAAGGCATGTTCACCATCGCCGGCGTCCACCATTTCCGTGACTACGGCTCCTTCATCGAGGATCTGAAGCACGGAGAAACGGTGATCATCACGGACGTCTCCACTGATCCGCGCACGCAGGCTTCCGCCGAGCTGCTGCGCTCGCTTGGCATCGCGGTTCTCGTCAATGTTCCCATCATGGAGCACGGCGCGTTTGTCGGCGTGATGTTCGTTCACTACGACAAGCCCTGCGATTTCATGCCGGAGGAACGGGATTTCGTTCGCACGATCGCCGATCGCACCCGGGAGGCGATTTCCCGGATCCGGGCGCAGGAGGAACAGCAGGTTCTCAACCACGAGATCAGCCACCGCCTGAAAAACACCATGGCCATGGTCCAGGCGATCGCCACCCAGACGCTGCGGCCCGTCACGGACCGCGGTCCGGTGGACGCTTTCACGAACCGGCTGCACGCTCTTTCCAAGGCGCATGAAGTGCTTCTCGGCCACGACCTGTCCTCGGCGCGGCTGATTGCGGTTATCGAGTCCGTGCTCAGCCAGTTGTCGCTGGCGGAACGCTACAGAATCTCTGGCCCCGACCTCGAGCTTGGACCGCGCACCGCCCTTTCGCTTGCCCTTCTGATGCACGAATTGGGCACCAACGCCCTGAAATACGGCGCGTGGTCGGGTGAGCGGGGCATCGTCTCGGTCGAATGGGAGACCGAGGGCGTCAACGGCGATACTGCCCTGACCTTGATCTGGGAGGAACACGATGGCCCGCCGGTCGCGCCCCCGTCCGGAAAGGGTTTTGGCTCGAGGCTCATCCGTCTCGGCTTGACGGGAACAGGCGGGGTGGATGTCGATTACGCTCCCGGCGGCCTCAAGGTGACCTTGAAAGGGCTGATCTCCCAGTTGCGGCAGTCCTGATGGCACCGGGCCCGACATCCGGCACACCCGTGATCGTCCTTGTCGTCGAAGACGAACCGCTGTTGCGCATTGCGGCCGTCGATCTGATCGAGACGGCAGGGCTCGAAGCAATCGCCGCCGCCGATGCGACGGAAGCTATGGCCCTTCTTGAGGCCCGCGACGACATCCGCATCGTGTTTACCGATATCGACATGCCGCGCGGTATCGATGGCATCAAGCTCGCGGCGATCATTCGCGATCGCTGGCCGCCGATCAAGGTCATCGTTGTCTCGGGATACATGGACGATCCGGGCGACCTTATTCCCGAACCTGCAGCATTCTTCACTAAGCCCTATCGGGAAGAGCAGATCATCGAAACGATCCGCAGCATGCTGGCCTGACGGGCCGCCGCGGCTCCATCGACGAACTCCATTGCGATAGCTTGACGGCCGGCCGATGCAATCTAGTTCTACAGCGTCGATTGTGGAGACCGATGTGACGGATGTGCCCAAGTTCCCATCACCCGCGGCAGCCTGCGGGAGCTGATCGCAGGACTGACTGACGGCATCATCCTGATCGATCCCGACAAGACCATCGCCTGGGCGAACGCAGCAGCCCTCAAGATGCACCGCGTAGCGACGTTCGAGGAGCTCGGACACGACGCCCGGCATTACCGCCGCAACTTCACCCTCCGGTACCGGAACAATCATCCGCTGGAAGAAGGACAGTATCCCCTGGAGCGCCTTCTCGCCGGAGAAACGTTCGATGACGTAACGGTCGAGATTTCGCCGGCGGCCGACCTGGACCTGGTCTGGGTGCACACGGTCCGCGGCATGATTATCGCGGAGGCCGGCGACAAGCCGGACGTCATGGCGCTGATCATAAGGGACGAGACGCCGCGCTTCGAGGCCGAGGAAAGGTTCGAGCGGTCCTTCAACGCCAACCCCGCCCCGGGATTGATCTGCCGGCTGGATGGCCACCGCTTCATCCGCGTCAACCAGGGCTTCCTGGAAATGACCGGCTTCGTGAAGGAGGACGTGATCGGCAAGAGCGTCGAGGCGATCGGCCTGTTCTCCAACTGCGAGACCGGCGAGGATGCGCTGGGCAAGCTCGGCGAAGGACGGGTCATCCGCCATCGGGAGGCGCTGATCCCGCTGCCGGGCGGCGGCGACCGGCTGGTGATCGTCGCCGGGGAACCGATCTCCGTGGTCGAGGAGCCCTGCATGCTCTTCACCTTTGCCGATCTCGATGCCCGCCGGAAGGCTCAGAACGCGCTTCGCCAGAGCGAGGAGCGGTTTTCCAAGTCCTTCCGCCTGTCGCCGGCACCGGCGGCCATCTCCCGGCTCGATGACTTTGTCTTTACCGAAGCCAACGACGCATTCCTCGAGATTTCCGGCTACGGATCGGCGGAGGTGACCGGACGGACTGCTGGCGAACTCCACCTCTGGGAGGATATCGCCGCGCGGCGCCTGCTCGAGCAGAAGCTGCGCGACAACACCTTCGTGCGAAACGAACCCATGCGGATGCAGCAGAAGGACGGCGGCATCGCCGATTGCCTCGTGTCGGCGGAGCGGGTCGAGATCAACGACGAACAATGCGTCATCTGGGCGCTCCAGGACATCACCGAACGCCGCCGCAGCGAGGCACAGCTGGTCGAAGCCATCGAGAGCGTCATGGCGGAAACCTCCTGGTTCAGCCGCTCCATTGTCGATCGGCTGGCAACGATCAAGCACGGATCGACAGCTGCTGCCACCGCGCAACTCATGGACCTCAGCGATCGCGAGCGCGAGATCCTGGGCCTCATCTGCGACGGCCGGAGCGATGCGGAAATGGGTGAGATCCTGCATCTGTCCAAGAACACCATCCGCAATCACATCGCTTCGCTCTACGGCAAGATCGGAGTGAACCGGCGCGCCGCCGCCGTGATCTGGGCACGCGAACGCGGCTTTACCGGCGGGGAAGCCGCCAAGCCGCGGGCGAAACCTGCCCGAAAAAAATGACGCCAAACCGGCCCAGAGGGCAAATTAGGTCACTTTCTACCAGGCCCACTAGTATTTCCTGATCTGAAAAACCGTTCCAGGCAGCTCTATCTCCCACCTCATGACGCCGGCACCCGTCGGGGTCAGACACCTGAAGCTCCTGATTAGGAAAGGTTTGAACCATGGACAAGAACCGTATCGAAGGTGCAGCCAAGGAACTCAAGGGCACTCTCAAGGAAGCTGCCGGCAAGCTTACCGGCAACGAGCGGCTGGAAGCAGAAGGCAAGGCCGACAAGGCGGCAGGCGAAGTGCAGGGCACCGTCGGCAAGGGCAAGGACGCGGTCCGCGACGCCCTGAAGTAGGATGGCTGCGGCCTGCCCAAGGCGGGCCCGCATCTCGGACGGAGAGAGCTATGCTTGTTCTCTCGTCTCCACCACGACAGCCGCGCTGCCGGACGAAAGACGCCAAGAGCAAGTCTCTTCGTTCCCGTCTCGTCTTTGCGCAGAGCCTGGCGGTAACCGCCGGCGGGTCCTAGCGGGTCCGTCACGTACCCGCTGTCATTGGCCAAGCTGTCGCTAAAGCGGCGGATGTCACTTCGAAGCCGGTTTCGGCTCCATCCAGGTGACCGGCGAGCAATCCGGGGCATGACATGGGTTCACTGGCCCGGTCAGCCCCGCCGCTAGAAATCACAAACAAGGATATCACTATGAAGAAAACCCTCACTCTCGCCGTTGCAGGCGTCATGGCCCTCAGCACCGCCGCATCGGCTGCCAGTACTCACCATAAAGGCAATCAGCGTGCGCAGCAGGTCGCTTCGCAACCCAGGGAGCGCCTCGGCACCCTCAACTGTGAGGTTGCGGGTGGTATCGGCCTGCTAATCGGCTCGAGCAAGACGGTCGAATGCCAGTTCAAGCAGCGCACCGGCAAGGTCGAGCGTTACACCGGCACCATCGGCAAGCTCGGCCTGGACGTCGGCGTCACCGGCAAGTCCTACATCAGCTGGCTCGTCTTCAACACCGCCCCCACCACGGTCGGCACCGGCAGCCTTGCGGGGACCTATGTCGGCGCATCCGCCGGCGCCTCTGTCGGCATCGGCCTCGGCGCCAATGCTCTGATCGGCGGCAACTCCAAGAACTTTGGCCTTCAGCCGCTGAGTGCCGAGGCAGGAACCGGTCTGAATGTGGCAGCAGGCGTATCTCGCCTTCGTCTTCGCCCAGCAGGCTGATTTAGCAGGCTCGTTTAACGGACCGTGGCGGGCACACGTCTCGCCACGGTCCAGCCCCGACAATCCGGGGACTGCCGACCGGCGTCCCCGGGCCGCCTTCCCGCCTGCGCCTTCTCTTCCCGCCCCCGCCTTCACAGCCGCTGTCGAGCGCGCCATCCCAAGGATAATCCCATGATCGAGCCCACTTCACCCCCGCTCCACACCGGCCAGGCCCTCCGGACAAATGACCGCTTCACCGGTCGCGTCTCGTGGGGTGCCATTCTCGCCGGCGTCTCGCTGGCGCTCTCCACCCAGTTTCTCCTCAATCTCCTCGGCGTCGGCATCGGCGCGGCCATCATCGATCCGGCAAGCTCCGATAACCCGGCCGCCGCAACCTTCTCGATCGCCAGCGGCGTGTGGTTCGTCGCTGCCGGTGTCATCGCAGCCTTTGTCGGCGGCTTTGTCGCCAGCCGCCTGTCAGGACAGGCCGGCAGATCGACGGGTGGCTATCACGGTCTGACCTCTTGGGCGGTCACGACGATGGTCGTGCTCTATCTCCTGACCACCTCGGTGGGCAGCGTGGTCGGCGGCGCCTTCAGCGGGCTGAGCGGCCAATTGAGCGGCGTTGGCCAGACCGCCACGAGCGCCGTTTCTGCAGCCGCCCCCGCCGTCGCCAATGCCAATAATCCGTTTGCAGGCATCGAGCAGCAGATCCGTTCGGCAACCGGCGGCAACGACCCGCAGGCATTGCGTGATGCCGCCGTGACAGCCGTCCAGGCCGCCGTGTCCGGCGACGAAGCCCAGGCGCAGGATGCCCGCAACCGCGCCGCCGAGGCGCTCGCAAAGGCACAGAACGTCACCGTCGACCAGGCAAAGACGCAGATCGCGCAGTATGAAAACGAGTATCGACAGTCTGTCGCCACCGCCAAGCAGAAGGCGCTCGACGCCGCGCAGGTGACGAGCAAGGTCGTTTCGGCCGGTGCCATGCTAGCCGTCTTCGCGCTCCTGCTCGGTGCGGTCGCCGCCTGGTTCGGCGGCTCTTGGGGAACGAGAACCGTCAGAACCGACGAACGCTCAGCCAGCCTCTGAAGCTGTCGAGCCCGAGAAAAGCCCATCAGCGCGCCTGCGCTGGTGGGTTTCCCTGCGTTGCTGGGTTTCATAATGTGCGGCGGCCAATGCCTATTGCAGGATGAGCGCCGTCAGCGACAGCACCAGCGCCGGTACCATTACCACCACGCCGAGTTTCAGGAACGCCCACGCACCCATGTGCAACCCCTCGCGACGCAAAGCGGTGAGCCACAGGATCGTTGCCAGCGAACCGGTGACGGAAAGGTTGGGGCCAAGATCGACGCCGATCAGCACCGCGCCTGAAATCTTGTCGGAGACATGCGCCAGTTGAACGGCGCTGCCTGCCACCAGCCCGGCCGGCAGATTGTTGACGAGGTTGGAGACGACGGCGACGACGGCGCCCGCAATCGCCGCGGTGCGCGTCGGGGCGTCCGCCGCACCGTCGGACAGGAGGTGCGCGAGCGTGTCGATCAGCCCCGTCCTGTTCAGCGCCTCGACCACCACGAACAGACCCCCGACCAGCGGCAACACACTCCATGACACGCCCTTCAGCGTCTCGACCGGGCTCTTGCGGGTAAGCAGCAGGATGGCAGCAGTCGTTGCGCAGCCGGCGATGAAGGTCGGCAGGCCGAGATCGAAGTCGAGCGCCGAGGCAACGAGCAGCACCAGCGCCGTGGCGCAGAGCCCCAGTCCGGCCAGCTTCGCGCTGGTCGACAGGTGCACCTCCTCCACGTCCGTCGCGACGGAGTCCGCATTGATCGTTGCACGCTGCGTCCAGTAGAGCATGACGAATGTCATCACGATCGCGGCGATCGACGGCAGCGTGAACGTTGCCAGCCAGTGGCCGAGCGGTGGAATGGTGCCGCCGCCGAAGATCACCAGATTGGCGGGGTTGGAGATCGGCAGGACGAAGCTTGACGCGTTGGCGATGAAGGCGCAGATCAGCAGATAAGGCATCGGCTGCTGCACCCGTGCAGCGCGGCAGGCGGCGTAGACGGCGGGCGTCAGCACCACGGCGGTTGCATCGTTCGACAGGAAGGCCGTCACCACGATGCCGACACCATAGATCAGCACGAACAGTCGGCGCGGCGAACCTTTCGAATGCGCGGTCGCGACCGACGCCAGCCAGTCGAACAGCCCCTCCTGCCGTGCCAGCTCGGACAGCAGCATCATGCCGATCAGAAACAGGTAGACGTCGAGACCCTTGCCCACGCCGAGCCAGGCATCGGCGGGACTGATCAGGCCCATGGCCAGGAGCAGTGCGGCTCCGAGCACCGCCCATATGGCTTCCGGCCATGCGAACGGGCGCGTTATCACTCCAAGTGCCGTCAGTCCGGCAATTGCCCAGGTCATCGCCAGCGAATTCATGATTGTCTGCTTTGATGTTGAACGGAACGTCGATTGGTCGCCCGCCATCCTACTATCCATTTTTTTAAGGCGTGCAAGAGGAGGCCAACCGGCAGAAAGCCCGCATTTGCCGGCATGATTGAGGCGCGTGGCGAACGGCGCGCATAGGCTGCGCGATCGGGAGGAAATCCGCAGACGGCGCTTTCTCGCCGCTTGAAAGTTGACGGAGAACGACGACCCCGCATTTCTCGCCCCTCACAACTTCCAGCCCCTCCGCCCCCCTTCTCTTCACACCTTGAGGTCAGGCTTGCAGGATTGAGAAAATGGCAAGGTGACCAGATGGATTTCGGCGACTTGCAACCCCTTCACGTGCTGGGCGGACAGTGCGTGATTTCCGACGACCCGAAGCGCCTGCTGCGTACCGTGCTGGGTTCGTGCGTGTCGGCGTGCATCTACGACCCTGTGCGCGGCATCGGCGGGATGAATCATTTCCTGCTCCCCGAAGGCGGCGAGACCGATGCCATGGACAAACGCAATCGCTACGGCGACACGGCCATGCGCAATCTGGTCGACGGTCTCTATAGCCGCGGCGCGCGGCGCGACCGGATGCTTGCGAAGCTCTACGGCGGTCGTTGCGTCAAGGGGTTCAGTACGGATGCCGGCGCCAGCAATGCTGCGCGCGGCCTCAGCTTTCTGCAGGAAGAGGATATCAGGCTGGTCGAGTCGAGCCTTGGAGATAACGTCGCGCGCTGGGTGACCTTCCACCCCGTCTCGGGCCACGTCGTGCTGAAGGAAACACCGGACATCCCGCTCCAGCCGCCCATCGGCCTGCCCGGAGGCGGCTACGCGCCGCGCCCGGGGCAGAGCCTGATGTCGGTCTGACGCGCGCCGCCCCTCGCGGCCCGCAGAAACGCAAAAAGCCCGGCTTCGCGCCGGGCTTTCCGCAGTCTGGTCGGTGGGTGAAGCTTACATTCCCTGCGGGAAGTAGCTGTACTTGCCGTCCGGACCCTTCTTCCATTCGTACATGATGTAGCCAGGCAGCTTCGGGTCGCCCTTGGCGTCGAAGGCCATGTCGCCGAGAACGGTCTTGAACGGACCCTTTTCATGCAGCGTCTTGGCGACAGCTTCTGCATCGTCAGCGCTGCCGGTCATCTTGATGCCTTCGGCGATGATCTGGACGGCGGCATAGGAGTACAGCGTGTAGGCTTCCGGGTTGAAGCCGGCGGCCTTGAACTTGGCAACCAGGTCCTTGTTTTCCGGACGCAGCGTCGGGTCCGGGCCGAAGGTGTTGAGCGTACCTTCGACGGCGTCGCCGGCGATCGAGGCGAGTTCGTTCGAAACGATGCCGTCACCCGAAACGAGCGTTGCCTTGAGACCGGCATCCTTGGCCTGGCGGATGATCAGGCCGGCTTCGGTGTGGAGACCGCCCCAGTAGATGATCGAGACGCCGGCTTCCTTCATCTTGGAGATGAGGGCCGAGAAGTCCTTGTCGCCGACGTTGACGCCTTCGCGAACGACTTCCTTCATGCCGGCGGCATTGTAGGCCTTCTTGGTTTCTTCGGCGAGACCCTGACCATAGGGGGTCTTGTCGTCGATGATGGCAACCTTCTTGTCCTTGAACTTCTCGGACAGGTACTTGCCGGCTACGCCACCCTGCTGGTCGTCGCGGCCGCAGGTGCGGAAGACGTTCCAGAGGCCGCGGTCGGTGAAGACCGGGTTGGTTGCGGCAGGCGTGATTTCCAGCATGCCGTTTTCAGCATAGACTTCCTGCGAGGCCGGAATGGACACGCCGGAGTTGAAGTGGCCGACCACGTACTTGACGCCGTCCGAGGCGAACTTGTTGGCGACCGAAATGCCCTGCTTCGGATCGGAAACGTCGTCGCCGAGAACGATCTTGACCTTTTCCCCGTTGATGCCGCCAGCTGCGTTGATGTCTGCAGCAGCCTGCTCGGCACCCTTCTGGAGCTGAGCTCCGAACGCGGCGTTCGGGCCCGTCAGAGGGCCGCCCACGCCGATCACGACGTCCGCCCATGCGCTGCCGCCAAAGGCGACCAGCGCCGTCAGCGCGACAGCCGAAAGAAGAGTCTTCTTCATTGATTTACTCCCAGTTTTTTAGGTGAGTAGTTCTTCAGGATCCACCGCAATACCCACCACCATTGCGCCGGAAAACGGTTCCACTCTAGGTTCGTTATATTCGACCCGGGGCCAATCTGAAGTTAGATCGGCCTCGCTGTCAATCTTTGTTCTTCCAAGAGAATACGGAGGTCGGCTCATAGAGCCAGTAGTAGTTCTGGACCATCTGCCGCGTCCGTCTGATCCGGAATCCTGCCATCGAGAATACCATCAGCAGGACCAGGTCGACCAGGTAGAAGAAGGCGTCGAGAAACGGTCCCTGGAACAGGGCGTAATGCAGGAAACGCATGACGACCGCGAGCAGCAGCGTATAGACGATCACCGAAACATAGCCGTTCCAGCCTTCCGCCGCGGCCTTTCCGGCCCGCCATGCGGTCCAGAAGCCAAGGATCATCACCAGGAAGCGCAAAAACAGCCGGACGCCGGTGTCGGTTTCGAAAAACAGGCCCTGCATGTCATCGCCCTCCGCAAGTAAAGAAGAAAGACAGCGCGCTCAATGCCGTCCTCCTTCGAGATAGGCCGCCCGGACTTCCGGATTGGCCAGCAGCTCGCGACCCGAACCGCTCATCGTCACCTTGCCGTTGACCATGACATAGGCACGGTCCGACAGCTTCAGCGCCGCAAAGGCGTTCTGCTCGACGAGGAAGACCGTCAGCCCCTCCTCCTGATTGAGCTTCTTGATCGCCGCGAAAATGCCCTTGACGATCAGCGGCGCGAGGCCGAGCGACGGCTCGTCGAGAAGCAGCAGCTTTGGACGCGCCATCAGCGCACGGCCGATCGACAGCATCTGCTGCTCGCCGCCCGACAGCGTACCGCCGCGCTGCGCCTGACGTTCCTTCAGGCGCGGGAAGAGCGTGAAGATCTTTTCGACGTCCTCGTTGAAGTATTTGAGGTTGTCGAGGCCCGCTCCCATCTGCAGGTTTTCGTAGACGGTCATCCGCGGGAAGATGCGGCGACCTTCCGGCGACTGCGCGATGCGCTTGCGGGCGATCAGGTGGGTCGGCAGCTTGGTAATGTCCTCGCCGTCGAAGATCACCGATCCGACGCGCGCCTGCGGACTGCCGCAGATCGTCATCATCAGGGTCGACTTGCCGGCACCGTTGGCGCCGATGAGGCTGACGATCTCGCCCTTTTCGACGGTCACATCGACGCCGGCGAGAGCACGGATATTGCCATAATAGGTTTCGACACCCTGGACTTTCAGAAGGGTTTCACCGGCCATCAGTGGCGCCCTCCTTCCAGTTCTTCAGCAATCACTTCATCCACCTCGTCATCCTCGACGCCGAGATAGGCTGCGATCACCTTCGGGTCGTTCTTTACATGGTCCGGCGTGCCGTCGGAGATCTTCTGCCCGTACTCCAGCACCACCACGTGGTCGGAAATTTCCATCACCACGGACATGTCGTGTTCGATCAAAAGGATCGACACGCCCTCGTCGCGGATGGAGTGCAGCAGCGTGTTGAGCGCCGCCGATTCCCGCGGGTTGAGGCCGGCTGCCGGTTCGTCGAGGCAGAGCAGTTCCGGCCCGGTGCACATGGCGCGGGCAATCTCCAGGCGGCGCTGTGCGCCATAGGGAAGATCGCCGGCCGGATCGTCGGCGCGATCCGTGAGGTCCGCCTTGTCCAGCCAGTACTTCGCCTTCTCGATCGAGAGGTCGACCGCCTTGCGGTAGGCCGGCAGCCCGAGCAGCCCGAGGATCGTGTAGCCGGACGCCTTCATCAGCGCATTGTGCTGGGCGACCAGCAGGTTTTCGAGGACCGTCAGGCCCGAGAACAGCCGGATGTTCTGGAACGTCCGGGCAACCCCGCCCACCTTGTTGATTTCGAAGTCGCGCAGGCGTTCGAGCAGCAGTTCCTTGCCGTTCCTGCGCGCCAGCGTGATCATGCCCATGGTCGGCTTGTAGAAGCCGGTGATGCAGTTGAACACCGTCGTCTTGCCGGCGCCGTTTGGGCCGATCAGTGCGGTGATCTCACCGCGCCGGGCTTCGAACGAGAAGTCGTTGATGGCCATCAGGCCGCCGAACTTCATCGACAGGTGTTCGACCTTCAGGATTGTGTCTTTTGTCATTGTCGCTGTTCCGGATGCCATCAGCCGTGGCCTTCCTTGGTGAAGCTTCCCGAGACGGCACGCCTTTCCTTGAGGAAGGCCGTCGGCTCGCGAGAGCCCACGAAACCGCGTGGCTTGAACAACATGACGATGATCATCGCCAGGCCGAACAGCAGCATTCGGTAGAGTTCCGGTGTGAAGTCGGGTCCGAAGACCACCTTCAGGAACGACATCTCACGCAGGATTTCGGTACCGCCAACCATGACGGCCGCCGCAATCGCGATTCCCGTCAGAGATCCCATGCCGCCGAGAACGACGATCGCGAGGATGACCGCCGATTCCAGGAAGACGAAGCTTTCCGGCGATACGAAGCCCTGGCGGCTGGCGAAGAAGGCTCCCGCAAAGCCGCCGAACATGGCGCCCGTGGCAAACGCGGTGAGCTTGGTCGTAACCGTGTCGATACCGAGCGAACGGCAGGCGATCTCGTCCTCGCGCAGCGCTTCCCAGGCACGGCCGATCGGCATGCGGCGCAGGCGGATCGTCACGTAGGCGGTCAGCATGCAGAGCGCCAGGATGATGTAGAACAGGAAGATCTTGTAGTAGATCGAAGACGCCGACAGGCCCCAGGCCTTGACGAAATTGTTCGTCGCGCCGGTATCGAACGACCAGATGCCGAAGAAAGTGGCCTTGGGAATACCGGCAATGCCGAAGGTGCCCTTGGTCACATCCGTCCAGTTGATGAGGACCAGGCGGATGATTTCGCCGAACGCCAGCGTCACGATCGCAAGATAGTCACCCCGCAGCCGCAGCACGGGAAAGCCGAGCATGATCCCCCAGAGCGCTGCGAAAATGCCCGAGAGCGGCAGCAGGATCCAGAACGAAAAGCCGAAATGCGACGACAGCAGCGCGTAGGAATAGGCGCCCACGGCGTAGAATGCGACGTAGCCGAGGTCGAGCAGGCCGGCGAGACCGACGACGATGTTGAGCCCCCAGGCGAGCATCACGTAGATGAGGATCTGGATGCCGAAATTGTCGACGTATTTCAGCGAGCCCTGCTTGCCGACGATCAGCAGCGACAGGAACGGATAGACCAGCAGCAGGACGAGTGCGAACTTGAGGAAGTGCCGGCGCAAGAAGCCCTTCTCGTCGGAAACGTCGAGAAGTCCTTGCTTGGCCTTGTTCAGCTTGCGCTGGTCCATATGTGGCTTGATGAACGCGACGGTGACGAAGCGCCCCACGGCGGCGACGACCACGAAGATCGCCAGCAGGCCCCAGCGGGTGCGCCACACGAGCGCGTTGTTGATGTCCTGGTAGGTTTCGACGCCCACGAAAAGCAGGAACATCAGGAAGGCGATGACGCCGGCGAAGAGCCCTTCGCGAAGGGCCTTGCCCATCAGGTTCTGGTTGGCGGATGCGGATGCCATGTTACACCTTCTCCACTTCAGGACGGCCGAGAATGCCGGTCGGCTTGAAGATCAGCACGAAGGCGAGGATCGCAAAGGTCGCGACATCCTTGTAGGCGATGGAGAAATAGGCCGACCAGAGCGATTCGATCAGTCCGATCAGCAACCCGCCAAGCACGGCGCCCGGCAGCGAGCCGATGCCGCCGAGAACCGCGGCCGTGAACGCCTTGACGCCCGGAATGAAGCCGTCGTTGAAGGACGCGACCCCGTAATACATCAAGTACATCGAGCCTGCGACAGCGGCGAGCGCCGCACCCATGATGAAGGTGATGGAGATCGTCTTGTCGACGTCGACGCCGAGCAGCGCCGCCATCTTGCGGTCCTGCTCCGTGGCGCGCTGGGCGCGACCGAGCGGCGTCTTGTTGACGATGTACCAGAAGGCGAACAGCAGCACGGCCGTGATCACGACGATCAGCACCTGCTTCAGCGAAATCGTCAGCCCACCGATATGGAAGACGTCGGTGACGAGCGGCGGGATCGGCTTGTTGCGCGGGCCCTGCGTCACCTGGATGAAATTCGACAGCGTGATCGACATGCCGATCGCGGTGATCAGCGGCGCCAGGCGAAACGATCCGCGCAGCGGCCGGTAGGCGATCCGCTCGATCGTCCAGTTCCACAGGCCGGTGATCAGCATGCCTGCCACCATCATGATGAGCAGCAGCAGCGCGATCGGAATGCCCGCGAAAAAAGACGTGACGATCAGGAAAACGATAAGAGCGGCGAAGCCGCCGAGCATGAAAATATCGCCATGGGCGAAGTTGATCATGCCGATGATGCCGTAGACCATCGTATAACCGATGGCGACGAGACCATAGATGGATCCAAGAGTCAGCCCGTTGATGAGCTGCTGGATAAAATACTCCATGCCTTTTTTCCCCCGGACGCGATCTGGATGCCGCGTCTCTTGTATTGGATGTCCCTTATGGGTTCTTGCTAGGGGGATTCCATACCGTTTTCGAAAGAAATGTGAAGAGGTAATGGCGGTCTGCCAGCAACATTCGCCCTGTTCTCAACATTTTGCCGCCGCAAACGTCACAAATCGCAAAAAAGCAGCAGCGGCTGGCAGAAAATGCGCCATCCGTTGCTTCTTCTTGTGAAAATTCCGCCGTTTAGCCACGCATCCGGGCGCCGTTTGCATCGAACAATGGATGCGGCTGCACGCGTGCCGGAAGCATCTCGCCCAAAAGTTCGATCTGCCAGCCATCCTGCACATGGGCGCTTTCCTTCGGCACGTAGCCGAGGGCAACCGACACGCCGGAGGCATGTGCGAATCCGCCGGAGGTTACCCAGCCACACACCTTGCCGTCGAGCGAGATCGGCTCGTCGCCAATGACGTCGGCGTCCTTCGCATCGACGATAAAGGTCAGTAGCCGCAAGCCGCCACCAGCCGCCTTTTCCGCCAGAGCCGCCGCTTTTCCGACAAAATCGGCCTCCTTGCCGTAGGCGACGAACCGGCCGAGTCCCGCCTCCAGCGGTCCGTAGAGCGGACGGTATTCGCGTGACCAGCTGCCAAAACCCTTCTCCAGCCGCAAGGCGTTGAGCGCGCGAAGACCGAACAGCCCGATCTCGAAGGGCCTGCCCGCTTCCATCAGCAGGTCGAACAGGTAGCGCTGATATTCGGGCTTCATCCACAGCTCGTAGCCGAGGTCGCCCGTATAGCTCACCCGTCCGAGAATGACCGGCGCCATGCCGAGATCGAGCTCGCGGATGGCCATGAACGGAAAGGCGGCGTCGGACAGGTCGAGATGGGTCAGGGCCTGCAGCACGTCCCGCGCCTTGGGTCCGGCGATGGAAAGCCCGACAAGGCCGAGGTTGAGCGCGTCGATATCGACCGAGCCGTCGACCGGGAGATACTCCTCGAACCAGCGCATGTGGTAGTCCTCGGCAATCCCGGACCCGATCAGCAGGAATTCGTCGTCGTCGAGATTGGCCAGCGTGAAATCGCCGATCAGCTTGCCCGCCTCGTTGAGCATGGGTGACAGCGCCATCCGCCCCGGTCCCGGCACCCGCCCGGCCAGGATCCGATCGAGGAACTGATGCGCGCCCTCGCCGCTGATCGCGTATTTCGCAAAACCCGACGTTTCCATCAGCCCGACGCCATCGCGCACGATCCTTGCCTCGCGTCCGACGAAGTCGAAGTCGGTCGACCGCCGCCAGGAAAACTTGTCCTCGACGCCTTCAGGCGCAAACCACAGCGGCGTCTCGAGCCCGTAAGATGCGCCGAACACCGCACCGGCAGCCTTCAGCTTGTCGTAGATCGGCGTCGTCAGCAGCGGCCGCGCGCCGGGCAGTTCCTCGTTCGGATAGCGGATCGAGAAGCGGCGGGAGTAGTTCTCGCGCACCTTGGCATTGGTATAGGCAAGCGTCGCATAGTCGCCGTAGCGGCAGACATCCATGGCAAACACGTCGAAGCCCGGATCGCCCTCGATTATCCACTGCGCCAGCGCAAGCCCCACGCCGCCGCCCTGGGAGAAGCCTGCCATCACGGCACAGGCGGACCAGAAATTAGTCATGCCGCGCACAGGGCCAACCAGCGGATTGCCGTCCGGCGAAAAGGTGAAGGGGCCGTTGATGATCTTTTTGATGCCCGCGTTGTTAAACGCCGGGAAGTGCCGGAAGCCGACTTCGAGTTCGTTGGTGATGCGATCGAGGTCCTCTGCCAGCAGTTCATGCCCGAAAGTCCACGGCGTCTCGATCGGCGACCAGGGCCGGCAGTCCTTCTCGTAGGTGCCCATCAGCATGCCGTTGCGTTCCTGGCGGATGTAGATCTCGCCGTCGAAATCGACGCAGTGCATCAGCTCCTTACCACGGCTCTGGTTGAACTCGACGACTTCGGGCATGTCTTCGGTGATCAGGTACATGTGCTCCATGGCAAGGACCGGCAGCTCCAGCCCGACCATCCGCCCCACTTCGCGCGCCCAGAGCCC
Organism: Hyphomicrobiales bacterium; assembly: GCA_900469345.1. GTDB lineage: Bacteria > Pseudomonadota > Alphaproteobacteria > Rhizobiales > Rhizobiaceae > Neorhizobium. The sequence continues at coordinate 774,743 of UBWZ01000002.1, forward strand.
CGCGGCATTGACCACATGCTCGGCCCGGATCTCGCCCTTGTCGGTGATCACCCGCCAGGTCCCGTCTTCGAGCTGGACAAGATCCTCGACCTTGGTGTGGAGGTAGATCTCGGCACCGTTTTTCTTGGCCGACTTTGCGTAGGCGTGGGTGGTTCCGTAGGGGTCGAGATGACCCTCATGAGGATCGAACACGGCGCCGACGAACTGCGACGGATCGAGCAGCGGCATCATTTCGTAGGCTTCCTCCGCCGAGATCAGCCTGGCCTCGCCACCGGCATACTTGCCTTTGGCCAGCAGCGACTTCATCCAGTCGAAGCGCTCCAGCGTCGCGGCCAGCATCAGCCCGGAGGTCATGTGCAGGCCGATGTCCTGGCCGGAATATTCCTCGATCTCCTTGTAGAGTTCGACCGTGTACTTTTGCAGCTTTGCGACATTCGGGTCGCCGTTTATCGTGTGCATGCCGCCGGCTGCGTGCCAGGTGGAGCCGGAGGTGAGCTCTGACCGTTCGAGCAGCACGACGTCGGTCCAGCCGAACTTCGTGAGGTGGTAGAGGACGGAACATCCGACGACACCGCCGCCGATGACGACGACCCGGGCATGGCTTTTCATGGGGACAATCTCCACTGAGGAAAGCGAATTTCGGGGCAGCCTAGTTGGTCTTGCCCGGACCCAATAGGCTGTTCTGCGAAACGCGATTTGTCGTTTCCGACATACTCAATGTTCATATTGCGCCAGCTGCGGACTTTCCTGCCACTAAAACATTGTCACGACGGGCGTCTCCGCACGCTGAAAAAGGGCATGCCGTGGCGGGAGAAATGTGTGTCCGACACGTCAAAAGCGCAGCGAACGAAAATCTAACGATTATTGGCTTCGCCAGATAAACTGGGCTACATAGGGTAAAATGCCAATAGACGGAGATCGAGCGTGCAGGACGAACCAGGGTCGACGGTAGCGGAAACGAGCTATCGACAGATCCGCTCCGATATTTTGTTCGGGCGGCTTGTTCCGGGCCAGAAGCTGAAACTGGAAACCCTCAAGACCGCCTATGTGACCAGCGTCAGTACGCTTCGCGAAGTTCTAAGCCGCCTTGCCTCCGAAGGGCTCGTCGTCGCAGAGGGGCAGCGCGGCTTCGAGGTTGCACCCGTTTCCGTCGCCGATTTGCGCGAGGTCGCAGAACTCCGTCTGCTGCTGGAGGGCCACGCGCTTCGCCAATCCTTCGAGCGCGGCGATGTCGATTGGGAGGCCCGACTGGTCTCCGCGCATTACAAGCTTGCCCGCATGGAGGAAGCCATGGCCGCCGGCGATACGCGCAAGGCGGAAGAGTGGAAACGCTACGACTGGGAATTCCACCAGGCCCTGATCGCCGCCTGCGGATCCCGGCTGCTGATGGAGGCACATTCTGCCATCTTCGACAAATATCTACGCTACCAGATGGTAGCGCTGTCCTACCGGGGCGCGGTCGCCGAGCACGAGCACCGGCAGCTTCTCGAGGCAGGGCTCGCCCGCGATGCTGCGACGGCCCGGAAGATCCTGCAGGTTCACATCGAAGGCGGTGTCGAGCATGCGCTGGCGAAAGGACTGCTGGCGCAATGAACGATCAATCGAGCGATGCCAAAACCGCCGCGGCAATGCAGCGGCATCCGGTCCAGGGCGCCAGACCGGCGGCCGATTCGGCCGAGACCGTCAGTGACGTGGTGTTCCGACAGGTTCGCCAGGACATCATATCCTGCAGGCTGAAACCCGGTACGAAGATCAAGCTGGAACAGGCCAGGGAGCATTATTCGATCAGCGTGTCGTCCCTGCGAGAAATCCTCAGCCGCCTGACGACCGAGGACCTCGTTGTCGCCGAGGGGCAGCGCGGCTTCGAAGTCAGCCCCGTGTCGCGACGCGAGCTGGAAGAGCTTGCGGATCTGCGCAGCGTGCTTGAAACGCATGCGGCCAGGCTTTCCTTCGCGGCAGGCAATCTGGACTGGGAAGGCGATATCGTGGCTGCGCACCATCGTCTTGCCGCGGCGGAAAGGACGCTTTTGTCCGGCGACCTGGAGCGAACGATCGAGTGGGTCCGCTACGACTGGCAGTTTCACCGCGCGATCGTGTCGGCCTGCGGGTCCGAAGCGCTCCTATCGACCCTCTCGTCGGTGTTCGACCGCTTCCTGCGCTATCACATGCTGGCCCGCAGTTTTCGTGGTAAGGCCGTGGTCGAGGACCACAAGCGCCTTTTCGACCTTGCCCTGAAGCGCGACGTCGAGGGCGCGCGGGAGGTGATCCGCCGCCATATCAGAAGTGGCGTCGAGCATGTCCTGAAGAGCGGGCGGGTCTGACCCGCCCTCCTCAGACCTGCGCGGTGCGGGGCATGCCCTCGGGCCGCATCTGCTTTTTGAGCGCCGCGATCCGGAAGATCGCGTTCGGGGCGCCATAGCCGCGATAGCCCCGGCGCTCGACGATCTCGAAGAAGAAGCCTTCGCCGAACGTCCGACTGTAGAGCTGGAAATATTCACCGTGGTCGTCGCGGTCGTAGAGAATGTTGGCGGCCCGCATCCGCTCCGTGAGCTCTGGCTCCAACCCGAACCGCGCTTCGATATCGTCGTAGTAATTGGGCGAGATGACGAGCGGCAGAAAGCCGCCCTCCTCCAGCCTGCGCGCGGTCTCGAAGATGTCATCTGTGGCAAACGCCAGGTGCTGGATGCCGGAGCCGAATTTCTCGGCCAAAAAATGCCCGGCCAGCGTCCTTCGATTCTCGGCACCGTTCATGGTGATTCGCAGGCTGCCGGAGGCCGTCTCGACCACCTGGCTGCGCACCACGCCGCTCGGATCGATGATGTCGACCATCGGCGTCTTCTGCGTCTCGAAGATCGACGTGTAGAACAACAGCCAGGTCAGCATCTGGTCATAGGCGACCGTCTGGGCAATGTGGTCAACCCTGGTCAGTCCGGTTCCCTGGCCGCTATCCTCAGCGGCATCGAGGACGAAGTCGATCTCCGAAAAGCGCCCGAGCGGCGTCTTGTCGTCGATCAGGTAGATGAGGCCACCGCCGACGCCCCGGATCGCCGGAAACCGCAGTTCGCCCTCGGGAACGGCCTGCTCGAACGGCTCGGCATCGAGCGCCAGCGCGCGGGCATAGGCTTCGGCGGCATCGTCGACGTTAAGCGCCAGCGCATAGGCGAAGGTGCCGTGCATGGCGAAGGCGGCATTGGCAAAGCCCGACTTATCGAGATTGACGACAATGCGGATATCGCCTTGCTGATAGAGGCTCACCCGCTTGGTGCGGTGCGTGCCAACCTTGCGAAAGCCGAGCACATTAAGGAACGCGGTCAACTCGGCGGCCTCGGTGCCGTCCGTGGTGAATTCGACGAAGCCGACGCCCTTGACCGGCGCCCGCTGCGGCATCGCCAGGCCGACCGGCGTATCCACCGTCTGCCGGACCTGATCGGCGAGATAGATGAGCGAGCGATGTCCGTCCGCGGCGATGGCACGCGTCGAGCCACCGCGAAACTGGTCGTTGAAGATCTCGAGCGAAAAGTACCCGTCATAGCCGGTTGCCGCCACGGCCTCGCAAAAGGCCGTGACAGGCAGATCGCCTTCGCCCGGCATGTTGCGGAAGTGGCGGCTCCAGTAGAGGAGGTCCATGTCGATCAGCGGCGCATCGGCAAGCTGCACGATGAAGATCTTGTCCTTCGGGATCGAGCGGATGGAGTTAACGTCGATCTTGCGCGACAGCGTGTGAAAGCTGTCCAGGATCAGCCCGACATTCGGATGATCGACTCGCCGCACGATCTCCCATGCATCGCGATGATCGTTGATGAAACGCCCCCAGGCCAGCGCCTCGTATCCTACCCGCAATCCCCGGCGGGCAGCCCGCTCGCCGAGCTCGCGGAAATCCGCGGCCGCCCGATCTATGCCCCCGAGCGCCGCCGGCGACACGTTGGAGCAGATCAGCACCATGTCGGTGCCGAGTTCCTGCATCACGTCGAACTTGCGCTCCGCCCGGTCGAAGGTGCGGCTGCGCAGATGGTCCGGCATGCCTTCGAAGTCGCGAAACGGCTGGAAGAGCGTGATGGCGAGCCCGAGATCGCTTGCCATTCGGCCGACATCCCGCGGGCTGCCGTCGAAGGCGAGGAAGTCGTTTTCGAAAATCTCCACCCCTTCGAAGCCGGCCCGCGCAATCGCTTCGAGTTTTTCGGGCAGTTCGCCGCTCAGCGAAACGGTGGCAATCGAGGTCTTCATGAGCAATCCTCCCGGGCGTTACGGCAACGCCGGCTCCGCCACTTCCTGTCGCTTTATTATGCGGAATATCCTGAGGAATGCAATTCACTCGGGATAAGCAATAATCTCCTACACTTTCGAAAAACTATGTTGCCAAACGCTGCTGCCTCTGACAATCATTGCGCAATCGGCCGGGAGAGGACGGCCACAAGGCCAATGGCCGCCACAAGGAGGAGGAAGAACATGCTGAAATCTATGCTGTCGCGCCGCATGGCGCTGCTGGGTGCTGCCGCCCTGGTGACCGCCGCCACGCTGGCCGGTCCTGCCGCTGCCGTGACACCGGAAGAAATCAAGGCCAAGGGCAAGCTGGTCGTCGGCATCCAGGGCGACAATCCGCCATGGGGCTTCGTCACCAGCGCCGGCAAGCAGGACGGTCTCGATGCCGACATCGCCACGCTCTACGCCAAGGAACTGGGCGTCCAGGTGGAGTTCGTTCCGCTCGAGGTGAACAATCGCATCCCGGCGCTGACGACCGGGCGCGTGGACGTATTGTTCGCGACCATGGCCATGCTGCCGGACCGCGCCAAGGCGGTGCAGTTCAGCAAGCCCTATGTCGCCAACGCCATCGTGCTGATCGGGCCGAAATCCATGTCGATCAAGACCAATGACGACATGGCAAACCTCACCATCGGCGTTGCCAAGGGTGCTGCACAGGACACCCAGGTGACCAAGAACGCGCCGTCCACGGCCACCATCCGCCGTTACGACGGCGATGCGCCGAGCGTTCAGGCGCTGGTCTCCGGCCAGGTCCAGACCCTGGGCGGCAACATTTTCTACATGGATCGCGTCGAGAAGGCGAAGCCCGGCGAATACGAAAACAAGCTCGAATTCCAGAAGCTCTACAACGGTGCCTGCACCCGCCTGGGCGAAAAGGAAATCAACGCCTCGATCAACACCTTCATCGACAAGATCAAGGCGAACGGCGAGCTGAAGGCGATCTACGACAAGTGGATGAAGGTTCCGGTTCCGACATTCCCGGAAAGCCTCGAAGGCATCTCCTTCACCGCCAAGTAACTCTCAGCGATACGGCGGGCCGGAATCGGTGGGTGCAGTTGCACCCGCCGAAACCGCTGCGCGTCCGCGGACCACGCGTCAGGGACCACACCATGAGCAGAACCATCTTCGTGCTGAATGGGCCGAACCTCAACCTGCTGGGCGAGCGCGAACCGGCCATATACGGCAGCACGACCCTTGCCGATATCCGCGAGAACTGCGAACGCAAGGCCAAAAATCTGGGTTTCGACGTGGATTTCCGGCAGACCAATTTCGAGGGTGAGCTGGTGGAGAGCGTGCATCAGGCGCGCAAGCAAGCCTGCGGCATCATCATCAATCCGGCCGGCTACACCTTCACCTCCGTCGCGCTGCTGGATGCCTTGAAGATGTTCAATCCGCCAAAGATCGAGCTGCACATTTCCAACGTGCATGCACGCGAAAGCATCTATCACAATTCGCTCATCTCGCGCGTGGCGACCGCCATCATGATCGGCCTTGGCGCACGCGGCTACGAGCTCGCCATCGAGGCGATCGCTGGCATGGTCGAGCCGGCTTGAACGCAGGGAGGACACAGGCGGAGCATGAATTACCAACTCGATTTTACTCCCGTCATCGACGGCCTGCCGAACCTTCTGCTTGGCTGTCTCGGCACCTTTCTCCTGGCCGTCTGCGGCATGCTGCTGGCCATCGTGATCGGCATCGGCGGCGTCATCCTGCGCACCTCGAAGATCAAGGCGGCACGCTGGGCAATGATCGGCTTTGTCGAACTGATCCGCAACACGCCCTTCCTCGTGCAGATCTTCTTCCTCTATTTCGCCCTGCCGCTCGCCGGCCTGCGCCTGGACCCGACGCCAACGGCGATCATCGCGCTCGGCATCAATGGCGGCGCCTATGCGATCGAGATCATTCGCGGCGGCGTCCAGTCCATTTCCAAGGGACAGATCGAAGCGGGCCTGGCTCTCGGGCTCCACCGCGCGCAGGTCTTTCGCTTCATCGTCCTGAAGCCCGCCCTGCGGGCGATCTTTCCTTCCCTTACCAGCCAGTTCGTGCTGCTGACCCTGTCGACCAGCATCGCGTCGGCCATATCGGCCTATGAACTCACCTCGGTGTCGCAGCGGATCGAATCCGAGAGCTTCCGCAGCTTCGAGGTCTATTTCACCGTGACTGCCTTCTACCTCGTCATTTCGTGGCTGATGATGCGGCTCTTCGGCCTCTTCTCGTCACGTTACTTCGCTTACCCGGTCAAGTAGGAGGCACCCATGGGCAAAGACGAATTCGTTTTCCTCCTGGTCGGCCTTAAATGGACCGTCGTCCTGTCGGCGGTCGGGTTTGTCTGCGGTTGCCTCGGCGGGCTTGCCGTCGCGCTCGCCCGGACATCGGACATCAAGGTTCTCAATAAAGCGACCGCCGCCTATATCGGCGTCTTCCAGGGCACGCCGCTCTTGATGCAGCTGTTCGTCGTGTACTACGGGCTGGCGCTGGTCGGCTTCAAGATCGACGCCTGGATCGCTGTCGCGATCGGCCTCACCCTGCATGCGAGCGCCTATCTTGGCGAGATCTGGCGCGGTTCCATCGAGGCCGTGCCGCGTGGTCAGACGGAAGCCGCGAAGGCGCTGAGCCTCAAATACGCATCGCGGATGCGGGACGTGATCCTGCCGCAGGCCCTGCGCATCTCCCTTCCCGCGACCATCGGGTTCCTCGTGCAACTGATCAAGGGAACGTCGCTCGCGTCGATCGTCGGCTTTACCGAGCTGACGCGGGCCGGAAACATGATCTCCAACCAGATCTTCCAGCCGCTGACGGTCTTTGCCATCGTCGGGCTGCTGTATTTCCTGATGTGCTGCCCGCTGACCATCTTCGGCGCTCACCTGGAGCGACGCTTCGCTGCCTCGACCCGCTGAAACAGCGCCTCATAGACACGTGTTTTCAAGGAAGCATTGCGATGACCTACAGCTCTGACGCGCAGGCGGACACGATGATCACCCTCGACCACGTCGAGAAATGGTACGGCGCCTTCAAGGCCTTGCATGACATCAGCATGTCCGTGCGCCAGGGCGAAAAGATCGTCCTATGCGGCCCTTCGGGAAGCGGCAAGTCGACGCTGATCCGCTGCATCAACTATCTTGAGCCCCACCAGAAGGGCGAAATCCGGGTCGATGGCATCCTGCTCGGGCACCAGGCCAAGGCGATCGACGCGATCCGCCGCGAAGTCGGCATGGTGTTCCAGCAGTTCAATCTGTTCCCGCACCTGACCGTGCTCGAAAACTGCATGCTCGCTCCCATGCGGGCGCTTGGCCTCTCGAAGGCCGCCGCGGAGGACCGGGCGCGCGGGCTTCTGGAGCGGGTGAAGATCGCCGAGCAGGCGGCCAAATATCCGGCCCAGCTCTCCGGCGGACAGCAGCAGCGGGTGGCGATCGCCCGTGCGCTCTGCATGCAGCCCAAGGTGATGCTGTTCGACGAACCGACCTCCGCACTCGATCCGGAAATGGTGAAAGAGGTGCTGGACACCATGATCGGTCTCGCCGAGGACGGCATGACGATGATCTGCGTCACCCATGAGATGGGCTTTGCGCGGCAGGTCGCGGACCGGGTGATCTTCATGGCCGAAGGTGCGATCGTCGAACAGGCGCCGCCGGCCGAGTTCTTCAGCAATCCCCGCCACGAACGCACCCGCAAGTTCCTCGGCGAAATCCTCAACCATTGAGGCACAGATCGTGACCGTCACTCACCCCAATACGTCGTCTGTCATCACCGCGGCGCCGGGAGCATTCCTATGATCAGCGGCACCACACGCCTAATCGCCCATCTCGGATATCCGACCGAAGCCTTCAAGGCGCCGCTGATCTACAATCCCTATTTCGACGAGTGCGGCATCGATGCCGTCGTCGTGCCGATGGGCTGCAGAGCGCAAGATTTCCCGGCCTTCCTGAAGCTGGTCTTCAAGCTCTCCAACATCCTCGGCGCGCTGATCACCATGCCGCACAAGGTCACCACCGTCGGGCTGCTCGACGAGGTCTCGACCAATGCGCAGGTAGCGGGTTCCTGCAACGCCGTGAAGCTGGACCAGGATGGACGGCTGGTCGGCGACATGTTCGACGGCGAGGGCTTTGTCCGCGGCATGCTCCGCAAGGGCCAGCGGGTGGAGGGCGCAGCAGCGCTCGTCGTCGGTGCCGGCGGCGTCGGCTCCGCCATCGCCGCTTCGCTTGCCGGAGCGGGCGTCGGCCGGATCGCCATCTACGACAACAATGCAGCCACGGCGGACGGTCTGCGGCAGCGGCTGACGCGGCATTATCCGGCCCTGGAAACGGTCGTCGGATCGACGGATCCCGCTGGCTACGACATCGTCGTCAACGCGACGCCGCTCGGCATGCAGAAGGGTGATCCGCTGCCCATCGACATCGCGCGACTTGCCGCCACCACCTATGTCGGCGAAGTCGTGATGAAGGAAGAGATGACGCCTCTGCTTCTCGCCGCCCGCGAGCGCGGCTGCGCCTTTCAGGTGGGCACGGACATGCTGTTTGAGCAGATACCGGCCTATCTCGAATTCTTCGGCCTGCCCTCGACGACGGCTGATCACCTGCGAAAGGTCGCACGGATCGGCTTTCCGCAATAGCCGCCGCGTCGGTCTACCCGGCGCACTCAGCTCTGCGCGAAGGACGCCGTCAGCGCGTATTCGCGCCCCATCTCCATCAGCTCCTCGAAGACCGACCCCGCAAAGGAGCGCGGAACGATGATCTCGAACGCGTCGGCGCCTGTGCGGGCCAGATGGCAGGCGACATGGCAGCACAGCATGTTGGCCCCCTCACCCTCCGCAAACACGTCCTGGTGAAGGTCGACGGCGACGCATTTGGCGAGGATCTTGCGCACGCTCGGCCCGCTGATCGCCATCACCACCTTGCCGTCGCTCTGGTCGCAGACGGAGAGCCCCGCCACCTCTCCCAGCCGATCCGTCAGTTCGTCGGCACCGGCGGCAGAGCCGACGACCAGCCACTCCCCCGGACCGCAGAATCGCGCCGACATGGTGCTGAAGGCAGCCAGACGCCCGGCAAAAGCCTCGAGGTCGCCGTGCGCCAGCACGCTGAGAATGACAGGACGGCGCACCACCGAGACGTGGTTCGGGTTGGGACTTGTTTCGAAACCGGCAAGATGATCTTCGAGCACGTGCCGGTGAAGGAGATGCAGCGTCATCGGCGTAACCTCACAGATGGAGTTTCACGGTCTCGGGATCGACGAAGACAGGCGAACAGACATCCACCGGCACCTCTGCCCCCCTCAGCGCGTCCCAGACGACGATCCGTTCGCCGATCCGCTCGCGACCCGATTTCAGCATGGCAAGCGCTATGAAGCTGCCGAGCGTCGGAGAAAAGCAGGCCGACGACACATAGCCCTGGTCGTTGGCAAGCGAGGGTTTTGCCTGATCCTTCAGGAGATGCGCCCCGGCATGGATCTCCTTGTGGGGCTCCACGGGCTTCAGTCCGACCATCTGCAGTCGGTCGGCGGCCGTCAGTCCGAAGCGCGTCGACAGCCGCTTGCCGATGAAGTCGGGCTTCTGCATCGCCATCATCCGCCCCAGCCCGACATCGTCGGCGGTGGTGCGGCCATCGAGCTCGTTATGGGTGACGAAGCCCTTCTCGATGCGCAGCACGTTGAGTGCCTCGACGCCGTAGGCGCACACACCGTCCTCGCGTCCGGCTTCCATGATGGCATCGGCGACCGCCTCGCCGTAGCCCGCGGGAACTGCCAGCTCGTAGGCGAGCTCTCCTGAAAACGAGATGCGGAACAGCCGCGCCTTTAGGCCCCCACGCAGCGTCACGGCCCGCGCCGCGAGGAACGGAAAGGCCGCGTCCGAGAGATCGTCCTGCACGACCCGGCTCATGATGAGACGCGCTTTGGGACCGGCAAGCGACATCTGCGCCCACTGGTCGCTGACCGAGACGAAGCGCACGTCGAGTTCGGGCCAGAAGGTCTGCGCACATAACTCCAGATGGCTCATCACCTCGGCCGCATAGGCCGTGGTTGTGGTCATGACGTAGTGATTGTCGCCAAGCCGGCTCGTGGTGCCGTCGTCGAAGACGATCCCGTCCTCGCGCAACATCAGCCCGTAGCGCGCCTTGCCGACAGGCAGCCGCAAAAAGCCGTTGCAATAGACCCGGTCCAGGAATTCCGCAGCGCCCGCCCCGAAGATCTCGATCTTGCCGAGCGTCGAGACGTCGCAGAGCCCCGCATGGGCGCGCACGGTTGCCACCTCGCGGTCGACGCTTTCGCGCCAGGTTTTCTCGCCGTCGCGCGCAAACCACGCAGAGCGATACCAGAGGCCCGCCTCGACGAAGCTCGCGCCGTTCTTCTTCGCCCAGCCATGCAACGGCGAGATGCGCGACGGGGCCGCATGCTCGCCCCGCGCAACACCCGCAAGCGCACCGAAGGACACCGGCGTGTAGAAGGGGCGGAAGGTGGTCGTACCGATCTCGGCCGGCGAAACCCCACGCATCGCCGCGACGATACCCGACGTGTTCACATTGCCGAGCTTGCCTTGGTCGGTCGCCATGCCGGCCGTGGTATAGCGCTTGGTATGCTCGATATGGCGAAAGCCTTCGCGCTGGGCGATGCCGAGGTCGGCGACGGCCACGTCGTTCTGGAAGTCGACGAACGCCTTGTCCTTGGCGCCCGGCACATACCAGACGGGTGCGAAGGCAGCGTCATACTCTCCCTCCACATCCGGAATTTCGGCCGCATGGGCGGCAAATCCCAGTGCTGCGGACATTGCCATCGCCCTTGCCGCTCCGTCGCGGAGACAGTCCGACACGGTCTGAAGGCCGGCCGCAGAACCGACGGGAGTGAAGGCCGGTCCGACATCCGGCGCGAGAAACGACTGCTTCTCCTCGGACCAGACCGGCTTTTCGCCACGCTGGCACATCAGGTGCACGATCGGCGACCAGCCGCCGGACATCGCAAGCGCATCGCAGCCGACAACCTCTTCGAAACCGGAACGGTCGAGCAGCAGCCCCTCTATCCTGTGGCGTCCCTTCGTGCCGATAACGCCGGCATTGCGAATGACGCGAATGCCGGCCGGCGCCACATCGATCGACTGGGGGCGCGCATCGATGACGGCCGTGACTTCCACCCCGCACGCGGTGAGATCGGCCGCCGTCCGGTAGCCGGACCCGCCATTCGTAAAGATCGCGACCTTGCCGCCGATGGCGACGCCGTAGCGGTTGAGATAGCTGCGCGCCGCCGTCGCCGTCATCACGCCCGGCCGGTCGTTGCCGCCAAACACGAGCGGTCGTTCCTCCGCGCCGGTGGCCAGGATGGCGCGTTTGGCGGCGATCCGCCAGAGACGTTCGACCGGTAGCTCCGGCGACGGCGAGGCCACGTGCTTCTGGACCCGCTCGACGGCACCGAAGACCATGTCGTCATACCAGCCGAACACGGTGGTGCGCGCCATCAACGTCACGTTGGGCAGGCTTGCCAGCTCCTCGGCAAGTGTCCGGGCAAAATCTGCCGCCCGCATGCCGCCGACCGAGACGTTTTCGGACAGCAGCGAGCCACCGGCGCTTAAACTTTCGTCGGCGAGGATGACCCGCAGGCCCGCTCGCCCGGCCACCAGCGCCGCCATCAGGCCCGCCGGACCGGCGCCAACCACCAGCAGGTCGCAATGCGCCCAGGCTTTTTCATAGCGGTCCGGATCGGCCTCGAGCACGAGCTTGCCGAGGCCGGCTGCCCGCCGGATCAGCGGTTCGTAGATCTTCTCCCAGAAGGCCGCCGGCCACATGAAGGTCTTGTAGTAGAAACCGGCCCCCAGGAACGGCGACAGAAGGCTGTTCACCGCGCCGATGTCATATCTCAGCGAGGGCCAGCGGTTCTGGCTCGACGCCACCAGCCCCTGGTGGAGTTCGACCATGGTCGCCCGGGCATTGGGCTCGGCACGTGGTCCGCTGCCGATCGTCATCAGCGCATTGGGTTCCGCAGATCCGGCCGTCACCGGGCCACGCGGCCGGTGATACTTGAAACTGCGCCCCATCAGCATCTGGTCGTTGGCAAGCAGTGCCGAGGCGAGCGTGTCGCCCTGGAAGCCCTTATAGCTGCGGCCGTCGAAGGTGAAGGTAAGCGCCTGCGCTCGGTTGATCGCGCCACCTCGATCGAGACGGTAGGAGGTCATTCGGCCGCCTCCTTGCGCGTCAGCGCTGCTGCGTCGGTGACGCCGAACACCTCGTGGGTCAGGGTGTCGCGCTCGACCACCAGGAAACGGCGACAGCCGGCCGCGTGGTGCCAGTATTCCTGGGTGAGGCCCTTGGGGTTGTCGCGCACATAGACATAGGCGTACCAGACCTCGTCCCGGTCGCCGGCGCTGGGCCGCCGCGGCGCCGCGGCGCCACGAATGGAAAATTCTTCCTTGGGTCTGGTGCCGCAGTGCGGGCAGGTGATCAGGCTTGCCATGATGGGTCTCAGTGAAGATTGGGCTGCGGGCCTTTGCCGGCCTCGTCGATCATGTAACCGCGCTCGAAGCGGTCGAGCCGCAGGAAGCGCGCCACATGGTGCGGCTCATCCTTGGCAAGCAGATGCGCAAAGCACAGGCCGGAGGCAGGCGTTGCCTTGAAGCCGCCGTAGCACCAGCCGCAGTTCAGGTAGAGATTGTCGATCGGCGTTCGGTCGATGATCGGCGATCCGTCCATCGACATGTCCATCACCCCGCCCCAGGCGCGCAGCACCTTGGCACGCGACAGGCCGGGGATCATGGTCACCCCCTCCTCCAGCGTATGCTCCACCGTCTGCAGGTTGCCACGCTGCGCATAGGAGGAATAGAAGTCGAGTTCCGCGCCGAACACCAGCCCGCCCTTGTCGGACTGGGAGATGTAGAAGTGCCCCGCGCCATAGGTGATGACATGGTCGATCGCCGGCTTCAGCCCTTCCGACACGAAGGCCTGCAGCACATGCGTCTCGATCGGCAGATCGAGATCCGCCATCCGGCCGACCGTCGTCGTATTGCCGGCCGCCGCCAGCGCCAGCTTGTTGCAGCCGATGAAGCCCCTGGTGGTCTCGACGCCGACGACGCGACCGTTCTCGCGGCGGATGCCCGTCACTTCGCAATGCTGGATGACGTCGACGCCACGGCTGTCGGCACCCCGGGCATAACCCCACGCGACCGCATCGTGCCGCACCGTACCGCCGCGCGGCTGGTACAGACCGCCCAGGATGGGAAACCGTGCATGGTCGAAGTTGAGATAGGGCATCATCCGCCGCACCTGCTCGCGATCGAGCAGTTCCGCATCCACCCCATGCATGCGCATGCCGTTACCGCGCCGCGCATAGTCGTCGCGCTGACCGTCCGAATGGAAGAGATTGACGATGCCGCGCTGCGACACCATGGCATTGTAGTTGAAGTCCTGCTCCAGCCCTTCCCAGAGCTTCAGCGACAGCTCGTAAAACGGATTGTTGCCCTCGAGCAGATAGTTGGAGCGGATGATGGTGGTGTTGCGGCCGACATTGCCGGAACCGATATAGCCCTTTTCGAGCACCGCGACGTTGGTGATGCCGAATTCCTTGGCGAGGTAGTAGGCGGTGGAAAGCCCATGCCCGCCGCCGCCGACAATGATCACGTCGTAATGAGGTTTGGGCTCCGGCTCACGCCACGCCGGCTGCCAGAGCCGGTTGCCCGAAAGCGCCTGCTTGATGATCGAGTATGCCGAATAACGCATTCACCTGTCCCGTCCGTTCCGCGGCTCCACCTTCGCATATGCGTCCAAAAGGACAAGCGCAATCAGGACATTCGACAGCCTGTTCGCGACGAGCAACCCTGCTGCTGGACCACCGTGACCTTCCGGCACCAGCCTTCGCGACGGGCACGTTTCAACCGTAGGAACCTATATCCGTCAAGAACTTGGCTGTCGCCGCATCCCCGCCCGCGCAGCCGGGCCTAGACTGGCCGCTGACTGAACGGAGGAAATCATGGACGACACCACAGCCAACCTGCAGATGCCCTTCATCCTGCCCTCGCAGGCCCAGAAGCACGTCACCCACAATGAGGCGTTGCTGCTCCTCGACGCTCTCGTTCATCTGACCGTTATCGAGGAGCAGACATCCCCCCCGGCATCCCCTGTCGAAGGCGCCTGCTACCTCGTGGCCACAGCCGCGACGGGCGACTGGGCAGGCCGCCAGGGCCTTATCGCCGCCTGGCAGGACGCGGCCTGGAGCTTCATCCGACCGGGACGCGGATTTCGGGCCTGGTTCGCGGCAACCGGCCGCCTCCGGGTCTTCACCGGCACCGTCTGGGAAGAGATCCCCCTGCCGCAGAACGGCAGCTTCGACCAGCTTGGCATCGGCGCCACCGCCGACGCCACCAACCGCCTTGCGCTGGCGGCGCCTGCCAGCCTGTTCAGCCACGCCGGCAGCGGCCACCAGGTCAAGGTCAACAAGGCAACCGCGTCCGATACCGCCTCTCTGCTCTTCCAGTCGAACTGGATCGGCCATGCGGAACTCGGCCTGACGGGCGACAACGGCTTCTCGGTCAGGGTCAGCGATGGTGGGGCGTGGCAGACCGCACTGGCGATCAGTGCCTCTGGCCGGGTCTCCCGACCGGCCCAACCGGTCGCGCGCGCCTGGCGCAGCGGGACCGTGTTCGGGCCGACCGCCGGCCAGCAGAGCGGCTTTACGGATTTCGGCATCAGCCAGGGCGGTTTTGCTCTCGGCGTCGCTCCCGAAGCCGCGGGAGGCTACGGCATCATCGTGCCGGAAGCCGGTCTCTACCACCTCGAACTCAACCTCGCCCTCGCCTCCTCGGCAGGCCACACCGTCTCGGTTCTGAACAACGGCACCCAGCCCCTGCTGTCGCTTGCAGGTCCAAGCGGCGCGATCCAGACCCAGTCGGCAGGTGGAATCTTCTCGCTGGCGGCATCGGATGTGCTGACACTCGGACACGGCGGCACCGCTCAGATCCAGCCCGGAAGCGGCAAGACGGAGCTATCGATTGTCATGGTTTGATATCGGACGGCGGGCATCCGTGGTGCCGCCAGGCTGCCCCGTTTCGGCGCGACCTGCTCGTTTCCGGGTCAGTCAGTCGTGCGGCGGCCCGTCACGAATCAGGGAGCGTCTTCTCGCTCATTATAATAGTGATATCTTTTCAAGCATTTGCCAAAGATGTCTCATAAAAAGAAACCGATGGCCCAATTGGTTCCAAATGCTGCTTGCGATTTAGTCAAATGTTAAAACTGCCTCGCTAGGCTGTGCGACGTGGTCTTGCGTTGTGTAGAGAGTCCAATGACCGAAATGATACGTCCCCGAGTGAAATATGTCATCGGCCCCGATGGCAGCCCCCTGACGATTGCGGACCTGCCGCCGGCCAATACGCGCCGTTGGGTCATCCGTCGCAAGGCTGAGGTTGTCGCGGCGGTTCGCGGTGGCCTGTTGAGCTTGGAAGAAGCCTGTGAGCGGTACACGCTCACAGTGGAAGAATTCCTGTCCTGGCAGGCATCGATCAATGATCATGGCCTGGCCGGCCTGAGAACCACCCGCATCCAGCAGTACCGCCACTAGGCGCTATCCCGGCAAAAGCCGTTCCCCATCCAAGGTGTCGTTGACGGGCTCCGCAACGGCACCTTTCGCGTTGTCCCCATCGGTGCTCAGGGTTTCAACCTGGACATCAACGCCGGCAGAAAAGCGGCGATCAGCGCAGAACCGGCATAAAACCACAGGCCGGCCTGCGTTACCGCTTGCGCCATGCCGCTGCTCTTCGCCGCAAAAATCACGATCGCGACAAGCATCACGTCCATCATGGACCACTTGGACAGATGCGGCATCATGCGGCGAAGAAACGAGGACCGGTCCTGCCGTTGCAGGATCTCGAGCCCGAGTGCCGTCAGCTTGACGACGGGAAATCCGATTGAAAACGCGCCAATCAGAAGAGCCAGCGCCAGATCGCCCTCGTCCCACAGCCCCGCCACGAGTTGCAGCAGAGACGGCGTCTCGCTGAACACGTAGAGCCGATCGAACCGGATGATGGGAAGCGTAATCCCCAGAAGAAGGAATATCGCGGCGAGCGCGAGAAGAAGCACGATCAGCAGCTTCGTCATGTCCGCATCTCCGCTTCCGGCATGTCGGCTGCGCGCAACGGTGCAGCGCGGTTCCCTATGCCATGAAGCCTCGGCTCGGGGCAATCCCGCAGCCTGCGGCGCGAAAGCCGCTCGCCTGCCACTATGATGACAAGCGAAAGTAGGCTTCGGCGCCCCTCATTCGGCATCCGAAACCCAATTCCGTTAACCAGCCCTGCCCGCCTCAGGCGCGGGCGCGAAGACCACCGTCACGCTCTTCGAGCGCAGCGGCCTTTGAAAATTCGGCTTCCGCCTCTTCCAGTGCCAGTTCGGCCGCTTCCTGCTGAACCTTCAGCTCCCGGATCGACACCTGGAGGTTGTCCGCACGCTGGCGGGCGGCCTTGGCAAAGGTCGGATAGGCGAAATGGTTGGGATCCGAAATTCCCGACTTCTTTTCCTCGAGCGTGATCTGGTGTTCCAGCTCCTTCGACATCCGCTCGAACTCCGACATCATCAACTCGAGCTGTTGCAGCTGTCGGCGTTTCTCGTTGACCTGAAAACTCTTCAGGCGGACTAGGTTGTCACGCGATTTCATACGCAATACTCCGTGGATAGCGAGACCACAGCCCGTGTATCCCTGCTGACACAGTTCGGACCGAAAAATTTCCGTGGCGTTAACAAATTTGACCGCCCCGTTAACCTTTCATTTACGGGCATCATTAATGATAAGCCTGATCGTTTAAGGGTCGGTAAATGCCAGGGCCAAATCGGCCGCGACAATGTCTGAGTCGCATGAATCACTTAGCGCAATTTCCTCACGCTTTGATTCAGCCTGGTGATGGCCAAACCTCAGACAAAACAGGCTACTACTAATTTTGCTTAATGAACTGATGCACCTTGCCAGGATGAATCATAATTTGTTAACCAATTCGTGGCAGCTTCCAAATCAGGCTCAGTCTGGATCCGTAACGAGTAAGGGGGCGATATTAACCTTACGCGGCGGTAAAGGGGATAAATATGCGGGTTCTACTCATCGAAGATGACAGCGCGACTGCCCAGAGCATCGAGCTAATGCTGAAGTCTGAAAGCTTCAATGTATACACCACCGATCTCGGTGAGGAGGGCGTAGACCTCGGTAAGCTCTACGATTACGACATCATCCTACTCGACCTTAACCTCCCCGACATGTCCGGCTACGAGGTGCTCCGCACGCTCCGCCTGTCGAAGGTTAAGACGCCGATCCTCATCCTCTCCGGCATGGCCGGCATCGAGGACAAGGTTCGCGGTCTCGGCTTTGGCGCCGACGACTACATGACCAAGCCCTTCCACAAGGACGAGCTTGTTGCCCGTATCCACGCCATCGTGCGCCGCTCCAAGGGTCATGCCCAGTCTGTCATCATGACGGGCGAGCTGATCGTCAATCTGGATGCTAAGACTGTCGAAGTCGGCGGCCAGCGCGTTCACCTGACGGGCAAGGAATACCAGATGCTGGAGCTTCTTTCGCTCCGCAAGGGCACCACGCTCACCAAGGAAATGTTCCTCAACCATCTTTACGGTGGCATGGACGAGCCTGAACTGAAGATCATCGACGTCTTCATCTGCAAGCTGCGCAAGAAGCTCGCCAACGCTGCAGGCGGCGCCAACTATATCGAAACCGTATGGGGTCGCGGCTACGTGCTGCGCGAGCCTGACGTGGTCGATTTCGCCGAAACAGCCTGATCCTCCCTTTGCCTTGAAACTGCAAACACCCGCTTCTGACCGAGGCGGATGTTTTCGTTTATGCGCTTTGGCCGAGCGAAAAACGGCGGCCAACAAAAAACGGCGGCCCGAGGCCGCCGCACACGAAAGGATGGGGCGCGAACCTCAGGCGGCGGCCGCGAAGCCGGAAAACACCGAGGTCAGGATCTTGCGATCGAAGGGCTTGAGAAGGAAGTCGTCGGCCCCTGCCCGCTTGCCGGCCATCATCTTCTTGAGATCGGCTTCGATCACGCAGTAGAAGATGCGCGCCGATTTGCCCTGCGGCATTGCGCGGACGGCCGAGATCACGTCCAGCGCGCCGTCCATGGTCGAGTCGACGATGATGAAATTGGGCAGATCCGCCTGGCAGCGCAACACCGCCTCGCGGGAGTTCTCGGCCTCGACGACCAGAAAGCCGAGTTCGGAAAGAATGCGCTTCCCGACCTTGCGCACGATGTCAGACCCATCGACGATCATTAACCGCTGCATGTTGCCAACTCCCTCCATCTGCGCAGTGAGCGCCAATGTCTTTTGATAAAGGATCGCGGCTAACGAATCGTTACGCAGGCAGGACTGCCGCCTCAGACGGCGGTCTCGGCAATGAAGGTGATCTTGTCTTCGGTCTGCACGTGCTTCAGGTCCATGCCGCACTCGTCGGCCAGAAGCACGGTGTAGTAGGGCTGGATCGAATGCGCATCGACGGCTTCTTCGAGCGTGCCGGTCGAGATCTCGGCGAATTTCGCCGGAATGCGCATCATCTTGCCCTTCACGGTAATGATGAAGCGGGCGTCCGTTTCCGGGTTCTCGATCACCACGTCGAGAGAGCCGCCACGCGGGATGCCGCTATAGGCGACCAGGAACAGGTTGAGCAGCAGCTTTACCTTGTTCTTGGGGATGATGGCGCGCGGGCCGCTCCAGCTCACTTCGGTCTTCTTTTCGGCGATCGCGAAATCCTTGGCGGCCTTTTCGGCCTCGCCGGTATCGATGGAGGCGCCGACCGATCCGGATGCGCCGAAGGCGAGACGCGCGAACTTGAGGCGGACGGAGGCATTCACCGCCGACGTGCGGATGAGATCCAGCGCATCGCTGTCGCCGGCGCCGTCGTCCAGCAATTCCAGGCCGTTGTTGATTGCCCCGACCGGGGAAATAACGTCATGGCAGACCCGGCTGCACAGCAGCGCTGCGAGATCCGGACCACTGAGGGTAAGGTTGGGATTCTTCGGCATGTCTGGCTCCTGCTGGATGGATGGCGCGATGTCCCACGCCAAGATTGCGCGAAGATGGTGCCCGTGTTGGCGGTCATAATGACACCATATTTGGTAAACCGATTGTTAACATCATCCGCCCAATATGCGACAGGCTTGAGCATGACGCTTGATACCTGTCGATCAGCAAATGGACCTGAAGATGCGACGCCAGAACGTTTCCGCCTTTTCCTGCCTTGCCAGGGTTATCGTCTCCCTCGTCTGCGCCCTGTCCTGGGCCGCGGGCCCCGCTGCCGCGCAGCAGGGTTCGGCGCAATATTCGGCGCAGGAGATCGTCGATGCCGGCCACGGCTTCTTCGGCTCCACGAGCGGTGGCCTCGCCAAGGTGGTCGAGAACGCCTTCTCGAAATACGGGCTGCCGAACGGCTATATCCTCGGTCAGGAAGGCTCTGGCGCCTTCATCGCCGGCCTGACCTATGGCGAGGGCCAGCTCTATACGAAGAACGCCGGCCAGCACCCGGTGTTCTGGCAGGGACCGTCGCTCGGCATCGATTACGGCGGCCAGGGCACCCGTGCCATGATGCTGGTCTATGACCTGCCGGCCGTCGACGCGCTCTACGCCCGCTTTGGCGGCGTATCAGGCTCGGCCTTTGTGGTGGCCGGCGTCGGCATGACGGTGCTGCGCAACAACAACGTCGTTCTCGTGCCGATCCGCACCGGCATCGGCGCCAGGCTCGGCATCAATGTCGGCTATCTGAAGCTGACCCGCGACGCCACCTGGAACCCCTTCTGAACCATCGGCTCAGCCGGCCCGCGTTGATGGGCGAAAGGTCGGAACTCGGACTGAATGCCCTGTCCGGAATGCGGCGCTTGTGGCCATTGGCCGCTCGTGCTTAAACCAGCCCCATTCCCCCTTGTACGTGAACAGGCGCTGCCGTGATCGAATTTGCACTTCTCTTCGGCCTGGGCTTTCTCAGTGCAACCCTGATTGCCATGCTGCTCGCCCCGGCCATCCATCGGCGGATCGTGCGCTATACGGAAAACCGCATCCGGGCGACGCTACCCATCAGCCCGCAGGAAGTCCGCGCCCAGCGCGACATGGCGCGCGCCGTCTATGCCGCCGAAAACGCCCGAACCAAGCAGGAACTCGTCCGCGAACGCGACCGCAACACCGACTACCAGCTGAAGCACGATGCCCTCCTTCGGGACCTCAAGCGCCTTGAAGCCGAGAAGGTCGAGTTGTCGATGCGCATCGACCAGATGGACGCCGACGCCAGCGATGTCCGCTCCAGGCTTCGCGAAGGCGACAGCTATATCCAGGAGCTGCGAGCGGCGCTGGCAAAGGCCGAGGAGGCAGAGACAGAACACGCCGGCGACGTCGATCAGTTGCGCCAGCAACTCCTTCTCCTGACATCGGATGCAGACAATTTCCGCATCGATCTGTCGACCCGCGACACGGAAATGGAAAATCTGAGGCTGCGCATCAATACGTTGCGCGACGAGCGCGAAAGCCTGCGCAATGATCTGCGCGAGCAGACGACACGTGCCAGCGATGCGGAAACGCGGCTGGCGCAGGAGGAAGAGCGGTCCGCACGGCTCGATGACAAGCTCAGCCGCGAGATCGCCGACCGCGCCGACAAGGAGGTTGCGCTGGAGCGCCGCGTGCAGGAGGTCGGACGCCTGCGCGAAAAGCTCGGCATGCCGACTGTCGCCGCAGACAGCGTTGCGGCGGTCGCGGCCTTGCCGGTGGCAGCCCCACATCCTGATGAGGAAGAACAGGAGCTGGACGGAAACATCGCCGCTCTGGCCGACGATGCGCGCCACCGTGCAACGGCACTTTCGGAACGACTGCTCAACAGCAAGAACACAGCCAATGACGCGGCCCTGCGCCAGGAGCTTGCCGCGATCGCTGCCGGCATGGTTGCGCTGACCGCCGCAAGCGAGGGCAAGACCTCGCCCATCCGCAGCATCCTGTCTGGGCGCACCGGCAATGGCGGCCGCGAAAGCCTTGCCGCCCGCGCCAAGAAGGTGCTCACGACGATCGAGTGATTGCAGATTGGATGGCGACGCCGCTCAGGTGCTGCTCAACCGGCCCTGGATGCGGGCGATCGTGTAGAGGGCAATACCTGTGGCGGTTGCCGCGTTGAGGCTGTCGAGGCCCGGCGCCTGGGCGATCCTGGCGGTTCGCACGCTCGACAGCACTGAAGCAGGCAGCCCCTCGCCTTCCGTGCCCGTGACGAGCGCCATCCGTGCGCTGGCGGGGACATCGCTGATCTCTAGATGGCCGCCGGGCGACAGCCCCCAGACGGAAAAGCCCTCTGCCGCAAGTGCGGTCAGGATCTCCTCCATGCTGCCGGCGCGGACGTAGGGCACAGACAGGACACCGCCCACCGAAACCCGCAGCGCCTTGCGGTAGAGCGGATCGCAGCACGCCTCGTCCAGCAGGATGGCATCGGCGCCGAACGCAGCGGCGTTGCGGAAGATCGACCCGATATTGTCGTGATTGGAAATGCCGAACGCGGAGACCACCAGCGCCTGCGGCTTGAGGCCGGCAAGGATGTCGGCTGGTGCCTGACGCGGGATCCGGCGTCCGAGCGCCAGCACCCCGCGATGCAAATGGAAACCGGCAATCCTGTCCAGCACATCGGACGATGCGACATAGACCGGCACGTCGTCCGGAAACGAGGCGAGAATGTCCGCGACGCCGTCGACGCGGTTTTCGAGAAGCAGGATCTTCTCTGCCAGGAACTGGTCGCCTCTGGCGTGGGCTGCGGCCAGCATGCGCAGCACGACCGTCCCCTCGGCGATGAAGCGGCCTTCGCCGCGCGTCAGGTCCCGCTCACGGATGCCGACGAATTCCGCGATCCGCGGATCCGCTGGATCCTCGATGCGGATCACCGACGTCACGGGCCGGTACTGATCGTCACGTCGGCCACCATGCGCCCGACGGCGAGATCAAAGATGAACACCTTCTGGTCGCCGTCCAGCTGACCGTAGAACACCAGCTGGCTGCCCGACAGCGAGACGTCCTGCACGCTGAAGCCCGCGGGCAGAGCAGCCGTGGCCGCCAGCGGCTGGTCGGCCGGAACCGCGAAGCTCCCCGATGCGACGGTCGCGGGTGGCTGAGCCGGGCGCTGCGCGACCTTGTAGACAATGGCACCAAGGACGGCCATAAAGCAGACGAACAGGATCCCGCCCGAAACCACGATCAGAAGCACCATTTTCCGGCGGATCTTTTCCATGGCCGGATCAAGCGGCTGTTCCTGTTCCTCGATCTCGGGTTGGGGCATGGAGCGTCCTTGCAGTATGACTGGATGTCGAATGACCGAACCCTTTAAACAAGCTGAAGCCCCGAGGAAAGTCCTGACGGCCGCGGATGACGCCGAAGGACGCATGGATGCCTGGCTGACCGGCGAGCTTTCGGGCGAATATTCGCGAAATCGCATCAAGGCGCTGATCGAACAGGGGGCGGTGGCTCTCAACGGCAAGGTCGTGACGGAGCCCAAGAAGAAGATCTCGCCCGGCGACGAGATCGAGATCGTGCTGCCCGAGCCCGAAGATCCCGAGCCGAAGGGCGAGGATATCCCGCTTCAGGTCCTCTACGAGGACGACGACCTGATCGTCATCGCCAAGCCCGCCGGACTCGTCGTTCATCCGGGTGCCGGCAACTGGACGGGCACGCTGGTCAATGCGCTGATCTATCACTGCGGCGACAGCCTCTCCGGCATCGGCGGCGTCAAGCGGCCGGGCATCGTCCACCGCCTCGACAAGGAAACCTCCGGCGTCATGGTCGTCGCCAAGAACGATATCGCCCATCGCCACTTGGCCGACCAGTTCGCCGACCACGGCCGAACGGGACCGCTGGAGCGCGCCTACCAGGCGGTGGTCTGGGGACGCCCGGCGGGCCTCAAGGGCACGATCGATGCACCTCTCGGCCGCTCCAACTCGGACCGCACCAAGCGCGCCGTACAGAAGGAAGATAGCAACGACGCAAGGGAGGCAATCACCCACTACCTCGTCGCCGAGCGCTTCCAGGAAAAGCCGGATGCGACCTCTCTTGCCGCCCTCATCGAGTGCCGGCTCGAAACCGGCCGTACTCATCAGATCCGCGTTCACATGGCCCATGTCGGCAACCCGCTGATCGGCGATCCGGAATATTCGGCCGGCTTCAAGACAAAAGCCAACCTTCTTCCCGAGCCGGCAAAAACCGTGGTCAGCCGCTTCCCGCGCCAAGCCCTGCACGCCTTCCTTCTCGCCTTCGAGCATCCGAGGACAGGCGATGTGATGGAGTTCACGGCGCCGATGCCGCCGGACATGGTGGCACTCATCGAGGCCCTGCGGCAGTAGCCCGCTTTCGGGTGGCGGCGGGCCGGGTCCGGGCGTAGGATCGGCACCTGACGAAACGGTGCCGCACCCATGACGACAAGCCATCTGCATTCCACCCGGCTTCTGGAAACGGATCTCGTCTCCGTGTTCGACGTGGTGTGCGACGGCGGCTGCCGGCACCTCAGCGAACCGGAGACAGCGGCGAGCACCTCTCTCGTCTTTCCCTATCGCGGCGTCTTTATCCGGCACATCGATGGCGAAGACGTGGTGGCCGAGGCAAGCCAGGTCCTCTTCTTCAATCGCGGCGACCTGTACCGCATCAGCCATCCCGTTCCCGGCGGCGATGCCTGTTTGAGCCTCAGCGCACCGGAAGCCCTGCTCGACGAGCTGGTCCCGAAAACGCACCGGCGCGCTGGCGCGGTCTTTGCCTTCAACAAGCAGCGGCTCGCAGTCGATGCGAGAGCGCAGGCCCAGGTCGCCCTGTTGCGCCACAGCCTGGTGACGGGAACAGCAGAGCCGCTCGAAGGCGAGGCGCTGGCCCTGACGCTGATACGGCGCAGCGTCGGCGAGCGCGCCGTCCGTGCGCCGGTCGCAGGCTTCAGCGCCCAGAAGCTGGTGAACCGCACCAAGCTGCTGCTCTCCGCCGATCTTGCACGCCGCTGGACTTTGTCCGAGATCGCCGCGGAAGCCGGCGTTTCGCCCGTCTACCTGACGCAGGTGTTCCGCAAGGTGGAAGGCATGCCGCTTTACCGCTACCAGCTGCGGCTGAGGCTCGCCCGCGCGCTCGACCTCCTCGGAAGCTGCGATGACCTGACGTCGTTCGGGCTGGATCTCGGCTTTTCCAGCCACAGCCATTTCTCGTCGTCCTTTCGCCAGGTCTACGGGCGCACGCCGGCCGAATTCCAGCGCTTCGCGGGCGTCCGCTAGCCGCAATCGCAGATCGCTAAAGATTTTGACAGCGCCGAGCCCCCGGCCCGTGTTTATCTGCCGGCGTCACCATCACACGGGAGGAAACCACATGAAGACCGATACCTGCGCTGTCTGCGACTGCCCCCTCGACCACACGCGCAAGTCTGTCCGGATCGGCGGCAGAACCGTCGAAGTTTGCTGCGAGGAATGCGCCCAGATACTGCGTGACGCCGAAATCGCCAGCCGATCGGCAGCCGCCGAAGCCGCAACGGCAAAGCGTGCGGACGGCTAACCTCTAGCGCAGGACAGACGCCGATCAGGCGGAAGCGGACGCGGCAGAGAGGCCGCTTCGTCCGCAACTGTGCGCACACCCATGTCAGGAGATCATCATGAACAGCGACAACAGCGTGGTCTTGGACCGCGGGCAGGTACCCTATGTCTTCTCCCAGGCGCAACCAGGCCGGTGGCTGCACCCGTCCCTCTGGCTGCGGGGCATCCGCAGGGCATTGCGAGCCCGCCAATATCGAAATGCCCTTCTGGAACTCAGCGACGACCAGCTGAAGGACATCGGACTGTCGCGCAGCGAGGCCTATGGCGGCTATAGCCGCTATCGACGCAGCGACAGCCACGGCGTGGAACGGCACTGCCTGTGATACTGCGGCAAAGTGCAACGCAGCGTCCACGATTGCAAATACAGGGATATACAACGTAAGGATGACCCCATGCACCCAAAAGAACAGCATCTCTAAGTATAAATACTGA
The DNA here is from genome assembly GCA_900469345.1 of Hyphomicrobiales bacterium. Taxonomy (GTDB): domain Bacteria; phylum Pseudomonadota; class Alphaproteobacteria; order Rhizobiales; family Rhizobiaceae; genus Neorhizobium. Next base: position 799,959 of record UBWZ01000002.1, read on the forward strand.
AAAACCTCCGCCCTCAGTCTGATATTGTGACGATCGTTGATCGCCACGCCTCTGAGGATTTGCCGTATGCAAGACGATGTTCGGAAGTTCATTTTCCATGACCTCCAGAAGATCGACGGATACATCGACCCGCCCGATGCGCTCGTATTTCTCTCGCTCCTGCGCTTCCAGGAAAACAGCGGCTTCAGCGGAGGCATTGCCGAGATCGGCATCTACTACGGACGATCCTATTTCCTGCTCAAGAAGGCCGCGGGTCCGCACGGCCCGGTGCTGGCGATCGACCTCTTTGACATGGACGAACAGCCGGATGGCTCGCGAGCGCAGTACCGGCGCTTCCTCGACAACGGCGGCAAGCTTGGTCTGCCCGTCGACGAGGCTCTGGTCATCCGGGGCGACAGCACCAAGCTCCGGCCGGAGGATGTCACCGACAGGATCGGCGAGGTTCGCTTCTTCAGCATCGACGGAGGACATATGCTCCACCATGTCGAAGCCGACAGCCAGCTCGCCGGCGCGACGCTTGCGGACTGCGGCATCATTGCCTTCGACGACACCTTCAACCCAGCCTGGCCGGAGGTCACGGTGGGGGTGGCGGATTTCCTGCGCAGCCAGGCGGGACGCTTCTCGGCCTTCTGCATGACGAAGTACAAGACCTATGTCTGCCGAAGCAGCTTTCACGACCTCTACCTCTCGGCGATCACGCAGGCGCCGGATCTCAAGCGGTTCGCACATCAGAGGATCCGGTTTCTTGGAGACGATGTCATACGCCTGGAAAATCCGGTTGGCCGAAGGATTGCCTATGAACTGTTGAGCCATGCCGGACTCGGCCGGTTTTCCGAGCGGATCTACCGGTGACGGGCCGCTCCTCCATTGCCATTTTGTAATGCTATAACGGTTCTGTGATCCCTTGAATCATGGTTCCGCCCTACTTATCTCTTACCCGGATTGGTGTGGGGTCTGTGACGACCCACGCCTGTCTCGGTTCGCCTTGCAGCAAGATCTGTAGCCCAGAGGGAGCCGACAACGTTCGGAAAGGGGTGCTTTAATGGCCCGCAATAATCTGCCTTCGATCACCGCCGGCGAAGCCGGTCTCAACCGCTATCTCGACGAGATCCGCAAGTTTCCGATGCTGGAACCCCAGCAGGAATACATGCTGGCGAAACGTTATGCCGAACACGGTGACCGTGACGCGGCCCACAAGCTTGTGACCAGCCATCTGCGTCTGGTGGCCAAGATTGCCATGGGCTATCGCGGCTACGGGCTGCCGATCGGCGAAGTGGTTTCGGAAGGCAATGTCGGCCTCATGCAGGCCGTCAAGAAATTCGACCCGGAACGGGGTTTCCGACTGGCGACCTACGCGATGTGGTGGATCAAGGCATCCATCCAGGAATATATCCTGCGCTCCTGGTCGCTGGTGAAGATGGGGACGACCGCCAACCAGAAGCGGCTGTTCTTCAACCTGCGCCGTTTGAAGGGCCGCATCCAGGCGATCGACGAGGGCGACCTCAAGCCGGATCAGGTCAGGGAGATCGCCACCACGTTGAAGGTCTCCGAGGAAGAGGTCATCTCGATGAACCGTCGCCTGTCGGGTGACGCATCGTTGAATGCACCGATCCGGGCGAGCGAAGGCGAAGCCGGCCAGTGGCAGGATTGGCTGGTGGACGACCACGAGACCCAGGAACAGACGCTGATCGAGCAGGACGAGCTCGAAACGCGCCGCCGCATGCTGGGCAAGGCGCTGAGCGTCCTAAACGAGCGTGAGCGACGGATTTTCGAGGCACGCCGCCTGGCGGAAGATCCGGTGACGCTGGAAGAGCTGTCGTCGGAATTCGACATCAGCCGAGAGCGCGTTCGTCAGATCGAGGTTCGCGCTTTCGAAAAGGTCCAGGAGGCGGTTCAGAAGGAAGCGCTAGCCCAGGCCACGGCGCTGCGCGTCGTCGACGCCTGATAAGCGGTAATGATTTGCACATGAAGTCCGCGTGTCCTTGGGGCACGCGGACTTTTTATTGCCTATTTGGAAAGCGACGACGGGCTCCGGACAAGGGCCGCCCTGCCCCGCATATCGGGTCATGGCGGGATCGACGCACAAGGAGCGTGACGCGCTCATCACCGAAGCGGCGCCATCCTCAACCCAGGCAAATGTGCAGAGGGCGCAAGAACGGGCTGTTCTTGCGCCCTCTGTTTGAAAGCTACCGATTGCGGCAGGAAGCCTATTGTCCGGTCGGAGGCGCCGGCATCTGGCCCCATTCGCGGATCGCCTCGTTGAACGCCTTTTCGCCCTCGGGCCCCTTTTGAAGGGTCAGAAGCGCCCGCCGTCCGTTGCGATAGGCGACCGGAATGTCGATCCAGTTGCGTGTCCGCAGCAGATCGAGGTTGGTGTTGCGGGCGTCCGGAAAATCGTTGAGCGCGATCATGTGGAAGTCGTCGGTGATCTTGGCCGGCACCGCGATCAGGGCATTGCCGCGATCCTGCTCGGTCTGCTTCATTGCGATCCGCTGAACGCTGTCGATCGCGCCACCCTCGAAGTCCGGCGGCACCGCAAAGACGATCTCGATCAGGTGACTTGCCGGCAGCGACGGGTCCGTATTGCGCTTGAACGTCATCAGCGCCGTCAGGCCGCGCCCCGGGATGGTGATCCGACCCTGGACCACCGGTTCGGGCGGAGCGCCATTGGCGCCGGCCTCCCGCTGCAGCGACCACGAAACGGTACCGTCGATCGCGGTCGGCGCCGTCTGGTTGATCCGCTCCTCGTAGAGGAACATCTTCTCGCCAGCCACGGCAGGCGTATCGGCAGGATTTGCAGCCGGGGCAGGCGTCGAGGGATTGGCCGCGGCAGCGCCCGTGGCGGGGGCGGCCGGCGCGCCCGCCTGGGCAGCCGGTGCCGGATTGGCGGGCGGCGCGTTGAGCTGCGCAACCGACTGGCCTTCCGCGTTCTGCGCAAGCCCACCGGTGGCACCCGGACCTTCGTCGACTTCCTTGCCGTCCGGCAGCAGGCGCTGCGTGAACTTGCTGGCGGCCGCAGCATCGGCAGCCGGCGGAACGGCCGATGCCGCGGTGTTGCTGTTGCTCGTGGCGGCAGGCGGTGTCTGCGTTGCCGGCTGCGTCGGTGCAGGCGTCGAGGAGGCGGTCGACGACGAGGGTGTCGGCGTCGGCTGGCTCGAAGACTGGCTTTCCTTGACGTCGGTCTGCATCAACCCGTCGACCATACCGGTGAGCGCGTCGCGGTTCATCCAGAGCGCATAGCCGCCTGCCCCGAGAAGCACGAGGCCGATAAGGCCAAGCACCATGCCGCCGTAGTTACGCTTGCGCTTCGGCGTAACCCGGTAGGGCTTGCTCGGCGCCGGCATCAGGTCGGCGAAATCATCGTCTCCGGCAACATCGCGCTCGGTCGCCGGGGCAGCGGCCACTGCGCCTGCGCTGGCTGCACCATTGTTGTTGAAGCCGATCAGGTCTTCGAGATCGCCCCAAGGGTCGCGGTCAGCGTCCTTGACGTCGCGGCCGTCCTTGGCCTCCGCCTTGACCGGCTCATCGTCGAAATATTCCGCGAAAGGATCCGCAGCGGCAGCAGCTTGCACGCCGGGCGCCGCGACCGGGGTCGCAACGGGCGTGGAATCGGCAGCCGCCGCCGAATGGCTCGAATGGGCAGCCGCCGCAAGCTCCGGCAGGTCCGACACGGCGGGCATGCGCACCGCCTCAGCTGTCACATGCGTTTGCTGGTCGAAATGTGCCTCGACATGGTCTGCCGACGCGCCGCGTTCGATCGATTCGACAGGACCGACCGGGATCAACTCCGGCACGTCGTCCCACGCGGCGTCGGCAGCGTCCGCCTTTACAGTCGGCTCAGGCTCGTTCCAGGTCCAGCTTTCGGCAGCTGGTGCGGCGACCGGTTGCGCTTCCTCGGCATGCCACTCCGCGCCGTGGGACGGTAATTCCGGCAGCGCGTGCTGCGCCACCGGCTGCTCGTGGGCATGGTCCGGCTGATAGGGCAATTCGCCGTCCGCCGGCTCCTCCGCGAAGGGATCGGGAGCGAAGCTTGCCGGTTCGGCCCGCTCGCCAAAGGCGTTGAGCGCGTCCTGCTCGCTTCTGTCATTCGCCGCATCGGCCTCCCAGGGGGCATGACGGTTCGAGACCGGCTCGGCCTCCGCCGCCGGGGCCGGGTCCTCATGCACCACGGGCGCGACGAAGGGCTCCACGGCGGGAGCCAAATGGGCCTCCGGCTCGTGCTCCGGCTCAGCGATCGGCTCGGGTTCGTAACGGCTTGCGGGTTCTGGCGTCGCCTCCTCCCGCTCGAAGCGGTTGTGGCGGTCGTAGTTGTGGCGGTCGTAATCGGCACCGCCGTCAAAGGACGCCGGCTCGGATTCTTCGTAGACGGGTGCCTGAGGCTCGGCCTCTGCATGGGCAACGGGTTCCGGCTCGGCCTGCGACTCCGTGTAGGTCTGCGCGTAAGGCTCCGGTTCGGCCTGCGGCTCCGTCGGGGCATGCGGCTCTGGCTCGGGATAAGGCTCTGGCACCGCTGCGGGCACGGCAAAAGCCTCCTCCGCGGCGGAGGAGGCTTCCCGATGCTCGGCTTCCACGTCATCGATGGCTGACTGAAGCTTGTCCATTTGCCGGCGCAGCATTTCTTCCGGCGGGCGAGGCTTCATGTTCTCGAGCTGCCGCTGGACGGCGCCGCGAGCCTTCTCATACACTTTCGCGCGCGTCTCCGGCGTGTTCGTCGCCAGTCCGTCGACAGCGCGGCGGATCACCGCTACAAAATCAGCCATCAGTACTTTCTCGTGATCGCCGGTTGTTCACCGGCCGAATGGATAATCAGTTCCTGACATTAGTCTTCAAACGGGTCAGTCACAAGTATGGTGTCTTCGCGCTCGGGGCTGGTGGAAAGTAGTGCGACCGGAGCCCCGATCAACTCCTCGACCTGGCGGACATACTTGATCGCCTGCGCCGGCAGATCAGCCCACTTGCGGGCGCCGACGGTCGACTCCTTCCATCCTTCCAACGTGATGTAGATGGGCTCGACGCGAGCCTGCGCGCTCTGGCTGGCCGGAAGGTAGTCGATCTCCTTGCCGTCGAGCGTGTAGCCGACGCAGATCTTCAGCTCCTCCAGTCCGTCCAGCACGTCGAGCTTGGTGAGCGCGATGCCGGTGATGCCGGATGTTTTGACGGTCTGACGAACCAGCACCGAATCGAACCAGCCGCAACGGCGCGGACGGCCGGTATTGACACCAACTTCGCGGCCGACGGTCGACAGATGCTTGCCGATCTCGTCATGCAACTCGCAGGGGAAAGGCCCTTCACCGACGCGGGTCGTGTACGCCTTGGTAATGCCGAGCACGTAGCCGATCGCGGTCGGCCCGAGGCCGGACCCCGCCGATGCCTGGCCGGCAACCGTATTGGACGAGGTGACGAACGGATAGGTGCCGTGGTCGTTGTCGAGAAGCGCGCCCTGGGCGCCCTCGAACAGGATGCGTGCACCGGCCTTCCGCTGGTCGTCGAGAACGCGCCAGACCTGATCCATGTAGGGAAGAACAGCCGCGGCTACCTCTTTCAGTTCCGTCTCGATCGATTCGACCGAGATCTCCGGCAGCCCGAGGCCGCGGCGAAGCGCGTTGTGGTGGGTCAGCAGGCGGTCGATCTTGGCCGGCAGCGTATCGGGATCCGCAAGGTCGATCACCCGGATCGCTCGGCGTCCGACCTTGTCCTCGTACGCCGGGCCGATACCGCGGCGGGTCGTGCCGATCTTGGTGCCGTTGTTGGAGGCGGCATCCTCGCGGAAACCGTCGAGATCGCGGTGCAGCGACAGGATCAGCGGTGCGTTGTCGGCAATCCGCAGGATCTCGGGCGTCACCGTTACACCCTGGGCGCGCAGCTTTTCCACCTCCGCGACGAAGTGGTGCGGGTCGACCACTACGCCGTTGCCGATGACGCTGAGCTTGCCGCGCACCAGGCCGGAGGGCAGCAAAGCGAGCTTATAGCTCACGCCGTCGATGACCAGCGTATGACCTGCATTATGGCCGCCCTGGTAGCGGACGATCACATCGGCGCGTTCCGAAAGCCAGTCGACAATCTTGCCCTTGCCTTCGTCACCCCATTGCGAACCAACCACGACTACGTTCGTCATCTCGTTTTCCTGCTCTCGGCAAAAGCCCACGCTACCCGGCGCCCGCTACGGACCAACGGCCGAACCTGAGCGCCACTCCTTGCACTGAGACGCTGGAGCCTTGGCCGCTCCCGCCCGTGCAAACGGGCGCATCTATAAAGCCTTGGCTTTAGGAAAGCGACCGCTTTGTGACTGCGCAAGGGTTTTTGCGTGACAAACGGGTGAACGGCACGATATTGCGCCCCGTTGGATCGTCAATGCCTGCCGGGGGCAGGTCCCCAGGAGCGCATTTTGCAGAAGACAGCCTATATCTGCCTTGTCATCGCTGCCCTGTGCTGGGGCGGCAATGCGGTGGCGGGCAAGCTCGCGGTCGGCCATATCAGCCCGATGATGCTGACCTTCCTCCGCTGGTCTCTGGCAAGCGCCCTGATCCTTGCCATCTCGGTACCGCAACTCGTCCGGGACTGGCCCGTGGCCCGCCGGCACCTGCCATTGCTGATATTTTACGGGGTCGTCGGCTACACCACGTTCAACGCCGTCCTCTACACCGCCCTGAAATACACCACGGCGATCAATGTGACGATCGAGCAGGCGGCGATCCCGATGCTGATTTTCTGCATCAACTTCGCCGTCTTCCGCATGAAGGTCTCCCTCTCCCAGGTCGCGGGCTTTACGCTGACCCTGGCGGGCGTCGCCCTGACGGCCGCACACGGCGACCTGGCATCGCTGCTGCGACTGACGCTGAACTTCGGCGATGCGCTGATGATCATCGCGCTCGTCGCCTATGCGGTCTACACCGTGTCGCTGCGCTGGAAACCGCCGATCCACTGGCGCAGCCTCATGGCCCTGCCGGCCTTCTTCGCGTTTGTGACGACTATCCCGCTGCTGGCCTGGGAGTGGACTTCCGGCAGCATGCTCTGGCCGGATGCGAAGGGCTGGATCATCTCCCTCTACACCGCGACCTTCGCCTCGCTCCTGGCGCAGATCCTCTACATCTTCGGTGTCGAGCGTATCGGCGGCAACCGGGCGGGCCTGTTCATCAACCTCGTTCCGGTGTTCGGCATGCTCCTCTCGGTCGCCATCCTCGGCGAAGACATGCAGCCGTTCCACGTCGTCGCGCTCGTGCTCGCGCTGGGCGGCATCGCCCTTGCCGAATGGGGAAAGCCCGCCTCTGCCTGAGGCAGGGCGGGCGTTTTTGTGACAAGAAACCTTAGGGTTCGATGAAAGCTTAGAGTTCGACGATGCGGCCGGCAGCACGCGGTGCCGGGCTGTTTACGGAAAGCGGCGCACCGAACTCGACCATCGCGGCGGCATTGCCCAGCACGATCTCGCCGCCCGGACCCGACACGACGAGAACACGCTCGATCCGACCCTCGTCATCGATTGCATAGGCGATACGCAGTGCTTCCGCAGACCAGCCGAGCGCCTCAAGCTGCTCGCGCTTGACGTCGGCGCAGTCGATGCACGCCTTGCGCAGCAAGCCCGCTGCCGCGGTCTGGTCGAAACGGCCGAGATAAGCGTCGATATCCGACAGCGCGGCATTGACGCCCGTGTTGACACGCAGCAGCTCCTGACGCTTGTCGAGCGACAGACCGTCGTTGTCTGCGGCTTCTCTCTGGCCGAAGTGGTTCTGAGCCACCTGGAGCTGCATGGCCGGCACCGAGCCCAGCGCCCTGGCAAAGCCGCCGGGACCTGCCGCATGCGATTCCTTGGCGCCGATCAGAGCTGTGAGTATGACGGCTGACATGATGAGCTTCTTGATCATCGTACTGCACCCTGTTGCTCGGCGGGCTTGACTGCCGCCTTGTGTCTTCATGGCACAAACCTAGCGCAACGGCTTTTCCGGGCGTTTAAGCAGAAAGCTGCAATTTTATTGAAATCCCGTTTTTTCCCGATCCGGCACATCTCCCGCGCAAAGCGCCCGGACACCGCTCGCGGGACGAGATGATCGGCCGTTAGACTTTTCGTTAATTTTTACGAATACGATGGCCTCGAAAGAGAGATCGCGCGATGCGTAATGCGTTTTTCATCGCCCTTCTGGCACTGACCTTGTCTGCATGCGCCTCCGCTCCGAGCCGCATCGGCGACGCCTGCGCGATATTTTCGCAGCGTGACGGGCTGTTTAACAACTGGGCCCGCGATGCGAAGGCAGCGTCCCGCGAATACGGCGTGCCGGTTCCGATCCTGATGGCCACCATCTATGTGGAATCAGGTTTCCAGGCGCGTGCCAAGCCGCCCCGCAAATACGTGCTCGGCTTCATCCCCTGGGGCCGCATCTCCTCGGCCTATGGGTACGCGCAGGCGCTGGACGGCACATGGGCAAGCTACAAGACGCAGACCGGCCGCTGGGGCGCAAGCCGCAGCGACTTCGGCGACGCGGTTCGCTTCGTCGCCTGGTATCATAACCAGAGCAACCAGCGGAATGGCATCCCGCTCAATGACAGCTACAACCTGTATCTTGCCTACTATACCGGCCAGTCCGGCTATGCCCGCGGCGAGTTCGGCAGCGGCGTCAAGCGCACGGCCCAGAAATCGGCCGGCATGGCGCAGCGCTACGAAGCCCAGCTGAGAAACTGTGGCTACTGACGCACACGGAGCGACTTGTCACAAAACTGTCTTGAGATCCGAGCGGTTCGCCCTAGAATAATCTCCTCTGACAACCGGAGGTTCTGATGGCATCGCCTGCTTTTCCGTGGTGGCGTTATCCTGCATTCGCGCTCGGCGTACTTGGAAGCGAGAAATCCTTTCGCAAGAACCCGTTGATCGGCCATCCCCACCTGAACGAACTGGGCCTTCACCGCGAACGCGTGCGCCTTGCCGCGCGCATGGCCGAATACCGCCGCCGCTGGATCGGCAGGTCGGTCAGCGACGCGGAGCGCCAGGCCTTCGAGCGAGACGGCTTTGTTCTGCGCGAGAACGCGTTGCCGACCGACGTCTTTCTGCGGATTCGCGACCGCTTGAAAGAGCAGGCCCTTCCCGCCCGGGAAATGCGCCAGGGGCAGGCGGTAACGCGGATGATCCCGATCAATCCCGCGCTGCTTGAGAAAATTCCAGAGGTCGCGCGGTTCAGCGGCGATCCCTCGATCGCCAACCTGATCCGCTATGTCGGCGGCATCGGCGGCGATCCGATCAACTTCATCCAGACCGTGATTGCCGAGCCGGCGCTGCAGCAGGCGGACCCGCAGACAGCGCTGCACGCGGATACGTTTCACTCCAGCTCGAAGGCCTGGCTCTTCATGGACGACGTCGGTCCGGACGACGGTCCCTTCGTCTTCGTCCCGGGCAGCCACCGGCTGACCGAACGCCGGCTGCAATGGGAATTCGAACAGAGCCTGATCGCGACGCGCGACGGCCGCCTGCATCATGCCGACGGGTCCTTCCGCATCACCCCGGAGGAGTTGCATCAGTTGGGCGATTTCGAACCGCAAAAGGTCACCGTCCGCGCCAACACGCTGGTCGTCGCAGACACCTACGCCTTCCACTCGCGCGCTGTCAGCACAAGGCGCACCGTGCGTGTCGAGCTGCACGCCTACCACCGCGCAAACCCCTTCAGCCCGCTCGCAGTCTCGCCCGTCGGCCTTGTCCCCGGCCTGCGCGACCGGCGCCTTGATATCCATCTGTCATTGTCGGACCGAAAGGCAAAAAAGGCGGGCCGGCAGCCGACATGGAGAGATGTCGGAGCCTGCACCGCCTATTCGGAACCGCATGTCTGACCGCCTGGTTCGACAGGATCAGGCGCCGTAGGGCGCCAGAAAACCCTTGATCGCCTCGATCTCGTTCGGACGGATTTCATGTCCGCCCGAATGCCATTCGACCGTCACTGTGTCGCCCTGCCGCTTGAAATAGTCCGCAAGGTCGACGGTCAGCGGAACGGGGCAGATCGGATCACGCTCGCCCGCTGTGATCAGCACGTGCGCATGGGCGTCTGCTGTTCGGTCGGCCGGCTTGAACGGGATGAGCGGATGCATCAGCACGCCCGCCTCGAACACGCCCGGCTTCTCGATCATGACGTTGGCCAGGATGTTGGCCCCGTTGGAAAAGCCGAGGCCAAGCACGGTCGATGATTCGTACTTCTGCCGGTTCGCCTCGACGAAGGCGCTCATCCTCGCCGTTGCCCGTGCAAGGTCATCGCAGTCGTAGACCCCTTCCGCCGTGCGGCGGAAGAAGCGAGCGGCGCCGTGCTCGGAGACGTCGCCGCGGGGCGACAGGATCGTCGCACCCGGCAGCAGCCGGGCGCCGAAATCCAGGAACTGGTTTTCATCGCCGCCCGTGCCGTGAAGGACGACCAGAACCGGCGCCCCGGGAGCACCGGGCCTTACCCGGTGCACATAGCTGTCATGGCTCATGATCTTGCCTCCTCGGGCGGTTATGCCAGCGGCTCGAGATGCTGTTCGAGCTGGCCGCGCAGATATTCGTGCTGCTTGGGCAGCTTCAGAGCCTCGCCGAGATGCGCCGTATCCTCGTCGCGGTCGAAACCGGGCTCGTTGGTGGCGATCTCGAACAGCACGCCGCCCGGCGTGCGGAAGTAGATCGCCCAGAAGTAATCGCGATCGATCACCGGGGTGACCTGGTAGCCGGTATCCATCAGCGCCTTGCGCACTTCCAGCTGCTTTTCACGGTTCTCGACGGCAAAGGCGAGGTGGTGGACGGAGCCAGCCCCGAGCCGGGCGCCGCTGATGTTCGGCATGGTTTCGAGGTCGATGAAGTCGGCCCCGTTCCCGCCGGCAATCCCAAGCCGGGTGACGCCGTCCTTGTGGTCGACCTGCTCGTAGCCCATGAACTTCAGGAGCTCGGCCGTGCCACCCTCGTCCTGCAGGCGCAGGGCAGCGGAATGGAAGCCGCGGATCGCCTGGTCATCGCCGATGCCGTTGCCGGTAAAGGCCTTGCGCGGATCGTCCTTGATCTCGACGAGAGCGAAACCGTCGCCATCCGGGCCGGCGAAGTGAAGCTGCCTCTCGCCGAATGCGCCGTCGGCCTTGAGACCTTCGACACCCGCCTTGGTCAGGCGGTCGGTCCAGAAACCGAGCGAGCCTTCCGGAACCGAAAACAGGGTCGTGCCGACCTCGCCCGTGCCCTGACGACCGCGGGCAATGTTGGGAAACGGGAAATAGGTCATCACCGAGCCCGGCGTGCCGACCTCATCGCCATAATAGAGATGGTAGACATCGGGCGCGTCGAAGTTGACGGTCTTCTTGACCCGGCGAAGGCCGAGCGTGTCGGTGAAGAAGGCGTTGTTGGTACTGGCCTTGGCAGCCATGGACGTGACGTGGTGCAGGCCCTTGATCTGGTTCAGCATGATATTGACCCTTTCTGGGGGCCGGCGTTTGCGGCCCTCGTTCTGGGACAATACTTGGGCGATGCGGCTCCGGTTGGAAAGACGGCGCCATCCGAACGGATTGTTCACCAGACGAAGACGACATACGTCCCGTCGTTCAATGTTCGGGTAACGGCGGCAGCGTCCAGTCGATCGGATCCTTGCCGCGGGAAACCAGGAATTCGTTTGCCTTGGAGAAAGGCCGCGATCCCAGAAAGCCGTTATGGGCAGACAGCGGCGACGGATGCGCCGCTTTGAGCACCAGGTGTTTCTCCTGGTCGACGAAGGCGGCCTTCTTCTGGGCATAGGCGCCCCAAAGCATGAACACGACGCCGTCGCAGCGATCGTTCACCGCCCGAATGACGGCATCCGTAAATCGCTCCCAGCCCCGTCCCTGATGGGCGGCAGCCCGGCCCTCTTCCACGGTCAGCACGCTGTTGAGCAGCAGCACGCCCTGTTTGGCCCAATGCTCGAGAAAGCCGTGGGCTGCCGGGGCTATTCCCAGATCGCTCTTCATTTCCTTGTAGATGTTGACGAGCGACGGCGGAGTGCGGGTGCCCGGCTGCACGCTGAAGCACAGGCCATGCGCCTGCCCGGCTCCGTGATAGGGATCCTGGCCGAGGATCACGACCCTGACCGCGTCGACCGGCGTCAGGTCAAGCGCCCGGAAATAGTCGGCTCCCTTCGGGAAGATCCGCTTGCCCGCCTCTTTCTCCGCGACCAGGAACGCGCGAAGCTCGTGCATGTAGGGTGCGGCGAACTCCGTCGCGAGCACGCCCTTCCAGCTTTCCTCCAGCCGGATCTCGCCTTCCGTCATCGGAACCGTCCTACTGCATCACGTGGTTGGATCGCGAATGCCATTCCCAGGCCGAGCGGATGATGTCGTGCAGCGAGTATCTGGGCTCCCATCCGAGCACGTCACGCGCCTTCTCGTTGTTGGCGACGAGCGAGGTGGAATCGCCCTCCCGGCGGCCGACATATTCGACCGGGAAAGGCTTGCCGGAAACATCCGAGATCGCCGACAGCAACTCCTTGACGGTGGTGCCGGTCCCGGTGCCCAGATTGAGTTCCACCGTATCGCCGCCGGCCAGCAGGTAATCGACCGCCCGCACATGCGCGTCCGCGAGATCGAGCACGTGGATGTAGTCGCGAACACAGGTGCCGTCGCGCGTGTCGTAGTCGTCGCCGAACACCTTGAAGCCCTGGCGGCGGCCAAGCGCCGCTTCGATCGCCAGCGGGATCGCATGGGTTTCCGGCGTGTGCCACTCGCCGATGCGGCCTTCGAAATCGGCACCGGCGGCGTTGAAATAGCGCAGCATCACGGACTTCAGGTCCTTGTAGGTCCCGTAGTCCTTCAGCGCCTGCTCGATGATGAATTTGGTGCGGCCGTACGGGTTGATCGGCGCCTGCTTGTGCGTCTCGTCCATCGGCACCCGGTCGGGCAGGCCATAGGTGGCGCAGGTCGAGGAAAACACGAAGGCCTTCACCCCCGCATCGATCGTCGCCGACAGAAGCGTCAGGGCGCCGATGACATTGTTGTCGTAGAAGGCGACCGGGTTCTTCACCGATTCCCCCACTTCGATCAGCGCCGCGAAATGCAGCACAGCATCCGGCTTGTGCTTGGCGAACACCTCGTCGAGCCGGGCACGGTCGCGGATGTCGCCCTGCTCCAGCTCGCCCCAGCGGACGAATTCCCCATGCCCGTTCGACAGGTTGTCGAAAACCACAGGCTCATAGCCGCGCTCCGCAAGGACCAGACACGTATGCGAGCCGATGTAACCGGCGCCGCCGACCACGAGTACCTTCTTCTTCGACATCATCAATCCTATCGGCTATGGAACGCGGCGGAACTATAGCGGCCGACGGGCAAATGGGAAGGGCGAACGCCATCCCCCGGCCGCCGTTGGGCAGACGATCGGCGTCCGAACGGCGCCCCGACAGGACAGGGAGGATCTCAATCATGCGCATCATCCTCCTGGTTCTCGGCTGGTTATTCGTCGCGCTCGGCGTGATCGGGGCCTTCCTGCCGGTCATGCCGACGACTCCGTTTCTGCTGCTGGCCGTCGCCTGCTTTGCCCGCTCCTCGCCGAAGCTGGAGGCCTGGCTGATGAACCACCGGCAGTTCGGCCCGCCCTTGCGCGACTGGCGCGAGCGGGGCGCCATCTCCACGCGCGCCAAAGTCATGGCGATCTCGCTGATGACGCTGAGCTATGCCGGCTTCTGGTTCGGATCCCACCCTGCCCCATGGCTTGCCGCACTGGTGGCGGCGCTGATGATCGGGCCTGCAATCTTCATGCTGACCCGCCCCGGCGCCTGATCGCCGGGGTGACGGTGCCTCAGCGGTGCCGCGATTGCGGCAGCACGTAAGGGATGTGCAACGGAGGAAGCCTTCCGACCGCGCCGGCAATGCCATAGACCCTGTCGATCACGGCGTCTTCGATGGTGTCGCGGCACGTCCCCTCGGCCACCACCCTGCCCTGATCGAGAACCAGCAGGTGATCGCCAAACTCCGCCGCGAGGTTGAGGTCGTGCAGGATGGCAAGCACCATGCCGCCGGCATCGGCAAACGCCCGGGCAATCTCCAGCACGGCGATCTGGTGTCGAAGATCGAGGCTTGCCGTCGGCTCGTCGAGCAAAAGCGCGCGCGGCACGCCGTCCTCAACAGCGTGCGGCACCTGCGCCAGCGCCCGGGCGAACTGCACGCGCTGCTGCTCGCCGCCGGAGAGCGACGGGTAAGGGCGGTGGTCAAAACCCAGCAGGCCGACCCGGACGAGTGCGCTGCGCGCCGCCGCCGTCGGCTCGAGCGCGCCCTGCGCGACGGCGCCCATGCGTACCACCTCGATCGCCGTGAAGGGAAAAGCGAGTTGCGTCGCCTGTGGCAGCACGGCCCGCAGGCGCGCGAGCACGGCCGGATGTTTTTCGCCGCCGGAGGCGCCGGCATAGGCGACCCTTCCCGCATCGGGCCTCATCTCGCCGGACAAAACCTTGAGAAGCGTCGATTTGCCCGCGCCGTTCGGCCCAATGACGACGGTGAACCGGCCCGGATGCAGCGCCAGGCTGACGTCGTCCACCAGTCTGCGGCCGGAGCGGATGACGGTGATGCGGTCGGCGCTGATCATGGCAGATCCCGCATGCCAATGCCGCTGCGACCGAGCAGCAGGAAGAGAAAGATGGGGGCACCGAACAGGGCGGTCACCACCCCGATCGGCAGTTCCGCCGGTGCCGCGATCGTCCGCGCCACGCTGTCGGCGAAAAGCAGCAGGGCAGCCCCGCCAAGCGCGCAACCTGGAAGCAGCAGCCGGTGCGACGGCCCCATGGCAAGTCGCAGCAGGTGCGGAACGACGATGCCGACAAATCCGATCGAACCCGCCACGGCAACGGTCGAGCCGCAGGCCGCAGCGACGGCGACGATGACGATCCGCTTCAGCCGCTGCACCGGAATGCCCATGTGGAAGGCAGCCGCATCGCCAAGCACCAAGGCGTCGAGCCCACTTGCGACGAACGGCATGATGGCAAGCACGAGCGTGACGAAGGGAAGGATGGACAGAACCCGCCCGAAGGTCGCGCCGCCGAGCGAGCCGAGGCTCCAGAAGGTGATGTCGCGAAGCTGCCGGTCATCCGCCATGACGATGAGGAGCCCCATCAGCGCGCCGGTCAGCGCCCCGATCGCGATCCCGGAGAGGATGAGGCCGGTCGTCGAGGTGCGGCCGTCGCGGGTCGCGATCTGGTACAGCATCCAGGTATTGAGAAGGCCGCCCAGAAAGGCCATCAGCGGCAGGAACTGCGCTCCCAACAGAACCGACAGCGGCGCCAGCAACCCGTTGCCGAGGATGATTGCGGCCACGGCCGCAAGTCCCGCCCCGGAGGTGACGCCGACGATGCCGGGATCGGCCAGCGGATTGCGGAACAGGCCTTGCATCATGGCGCCCGACACGGCGAGCCCCATGCCGACCAGCAGTCCGAGCGCCGTGCGCGGCAGCCGCACCGCTTCAAGGATGACTCGCTCCTGGACCGAAAGACTGGCCGCATCACCGCGCATGTAGGCCCAGAGGTCCGCAAGCCCGACCCCGGTCGGACCAGCGCTGAGCGAGACGATGCCCGCAACCGCGACCAGCAGCAAAAGCAGGATGAGCACCAGTGGGCCCCGGCACGTGCGATCTCCATCGGATTCGGAACGCAGCGACATGGCGAGCGCTCGTGCCATCAGCGTATGGCTCCTGGATAGAGCTGAGCGGCAAGCGAGCGGGCCGCCTGCGGCGTACGCGGACCAAACCCGAGCAGCAGAAGGCCGTCCATCGAGAGGAGCGCTTTATCGGCGGCCGCAGGCGTCGTCTGCATGGCGGGCAGCGCGAACACCTTTTCCGGTGTGACCGGATGGCTTGGACTGGTCGACATGGCCAGAATGACGTCCGGCTGTGCCGCGATGACGGCCTCGTCCGACATCGGCTTGTAACCGCGGATGCCGGGCGCCGCATTGATGCCGCCGGCGAGTTCGATGATCGCACCGGCCGCGGTATCGGCGCCGCCGGCCATCACCCGACCGTTGGAAAGCGACAGCACGAACAGAACCTTCTTCCTCGCCGCAGGGATGGCGGCCACTTCCGTCGCAAGCTTTGCAAGCTCCTGCTCGGTGGTCGCGGCCAATGCCTCGGCCTGCTGCGAAAGCCCGACGGCAGCACCGACGGCGCGGATTTTCGTGCCGATCATGCCGGCGTCGGGCGGTGTCGGAATGACGACGACCGGGATCTCGCTGGCCTTCAGGATGTCGATCACAGGCGGTGGTCCGGAGCCCTCCTCCATCAGGATCAGATCCGGCTTCTCGGCAAGAATGCCCTCGGCGGACAGCGCCCGCATGTAGCCGACATCGGGCTTGTCCAGGGCCCGCGACGGAAACGTGCTAGTCGAATCGCGCGCGACGATTCGGCCCTCGCCCCCCAGATCATAGAGGATTTCCGTTATGGTACCGCCGACCGCAACGATCCTCTGCGCACCCGGATTGGCCGTATCGGAAGCGCCGGCCGCTGTCCCCAGCAGTGCTGCGCCAAAAACTGTCAGAGCCGCCCGTAGGAGGCTTAATCGCCAGAATTGCACCATGGTCCCAACCTCTTTCTTGCCTGTTCGGGCGAGCGGATGGCATGATCCGATATGCCCCTGCTCAGATAACTTGAGTTGACTAGACAGGTTTTTTCCGCTTTTCAAGAAGCGCACAAAAGATATCTTGAGTCAGACGGGCAAGTTTATGAAGGGATTGCAATCATGTATATCGCGATGAACCGTTTCCGGGTCGTGCCGGGTTACGAAGAGGCATTCGAGGCGATGTGGCGCGGCCGTCAGGGACGGCTTGCCGAGATGCCGGGTTACATCGAATTCCACATGCTGAGGGGCCCCAAGGCGGAAGATCACACCCTCTATGCAAGCCATACGGTGTGGGCGAGCTTTGAAGACTTCCAGACCTGGACGAAGTCCGAGCAGTTCCGCGCCGCCCACGCCAAGGCCGGCGAAAACCGCGGCCAGATCGAGTACCTTTCCGGGCCGCAGTTCGAGGGGTTTGAAGTGATCATCCACGAGGACAAGCATGGCGCCCGCGCCAACGCGGCGTGAGGTCGGCTATGACCATGAGTGACATCGACGCTCCGGCGCGCCGCGAGCGCGCCCTGGCGGCGCTTGCTGAGAAGCCCGATGGGGTCGTGGAGGCGATTGCGAGCGCGGCGAACGTGGCTCCTGCGGAAATACTCGACCTTCTGCCGCACGGCGCAGCGATCACCGCAGGCGCCAGCGAGTTCGAAGCGATCTGGTCGGATATGTCCGGCTGGGGCCAGATCCTGTTCATCGTCCATACGGACGATATCGTCCTGGAGGCAGAAGGCTCGTTGCCGCCCGGATCGGAAGGCCACGGCTGGTTCAACATCCATGGCGATAGCCCGATCGGCGGCCATATCCGCAAAAATAATTGCGCCGCGATCACCTTCGTCGATCGCGACTTCCACGGGCGTCGATCCTGCTCCGTCTGGTTCATGAACCTCAACGGATCGGCGATATTCAAGGTCTTCGTAAAACGCGACGCGTCCCGCGAACTCATCGCCGGCCAACTGCAGTTGTTCGAAGCCCTGCGACAGCGTTACGTCATCGCCTGAGACCGGGCCTGAGACCGGGCTTTAAAGCGGAGAGCCGGAGCTAGTCCTTGCTGACGTGCTCCGGCTTGCCCTTACGCTTGGTCGAGGCCATCGCGTCGAGCTCCTTCTCGCTCATGGATTTCTCCATGCTCTTCGAAGCACCCTTGAGGTCGCTTTTCTTGATGTCGCCGCGCTTGGCGGCAAGAGCTGCCCCTGCTGCTTTCTGCTGCGCCTGGGATTTGGCTGGCATGTCCTTCCTCCTGTTTGTCGTTGCAAAGATCCAATCTCCGCGCCGCCGTTTTGGTTCCGAGGAGCGCCAGCGGAACTTCTCGACCGACCTGTGGGTTGTCATGACCAACGCCGCAGACATGCGGGCAGCCTGGAAGGAACCATCATGGCCGAAGAACGCAACGTAAATCAGGAAGGCGAATCCGCTCGTTTCGAGCAGGAAGGCCGCGAGCGCGTCGAAGACGCACTTCACGCCAACGTGGATTCCACCAACCTGGAAGCCGTGAAGGAGGCTGCCCGTCTGGGCGGCGGCGACACCTATCTGGTGAAGTCCGACATGGAAGACAGTGACGACCGCTCCGATACCGACCAGCCAGATGGTCGTCCTAGCCCGATGGCAAACGCTGACAATCAGGAACGCTGACCGAACCCGTCAGATGCAGGGACCGGACCGAGCTGTCCGGTCCCTGCCCTATCGACGCCGGATGGAGACGCCGATGACTTCCCCCGACCTTCCGCCATCAGAAGACGAACGCCAGGCGGGAGCGCATCCGGTCGAGACCATGCCGGGAATAGAGGTCAAGGCAGCGCCGACACTCGCGGATGCCGACGCCGAAGCCTTCGTGGCGGCATCTCTTGAAGAACTGGTAAATTCCCGCATTCCCTATCTCCTCGCCGGCACCTTTGCCGTCAGCGCCTACACGGGCATCAGCCGACCGACAAAGGATCTCGATATCTTCTGCAAGGCCGGCGACTACGCCCGGATTCTCGCCCACTTCAAGGAGAAGGGTTACGAGATCGAGGTCGAGGATGACCGCTGGCTTGGCAAGGTCCGCAAGGGCCGTCACTTCTTCGACGTTATCTTCGCCGGATCGAACGGCACCATGCCGATCAGCGATACATGGTTCGACAATGCGAGCCAGATCGAGATGAACGGTCACAAGGTACGCATCATCGCGCCGACAGAACTCATCTGGTCGAAATGCTTCGTGCAGCTGCGCCATCGCTACGACGGCGGTGACGTCGTGCACATGATCCTGCGCGCCCACGACCAGATCGACTGGCACCGGCTGCTCAACCATATGGAAGTGCACTGGGAAGTCCTGCTGATCCACCTCTTGAACTTCCGCTGGATCTATCCGACCGAGCGCGACAAGGTGCCGGACTGGCTTCTCGACGAACTTCTGGACCGGCTGAAGGCACAGCGGGCTCTGCCACTGCCGCAGATGAAGATCTGTCGCGGGCGGATGTTTAGCCGCGTCGATTTCGAGATCGACGTCAAGGAATGGGGTTTTGCCGATGTCGGCGGCGAGGGCGAACTGCGCGACGGCGTTGACGAGACAAGTCTGGAAGGAGGTCCGGTATGACCGAATTGGATATGGCAGCCAACGCCGCTGCCGGTGAGATGCACCAAGCCACCAAACCCGAAGGAACGACGCGGATTGCCGCCCTCGGCGACCTTCACGTCAAAGAGCACGGCTCGCCCTCCTACAAGGAACTGTTTGCAGAAATTTCGCAGGCCGCCGACATTCTGGTGCTGACCGGAGACCTGACGGACCTTGGAAAGCCGGTTGAAGCCGAAATACTCGCCGCCGACCTCCGGTCGTGCTCGATTCCGGTCGTCGCGGTGCTCGGCAACCACGACTACGAATGCGGCTGCGTCGAGGAAGTCACCCGCATTTTCAAGGAGGCCGGTGTCCAGCTTCTGGAGGGCCAGGCGGTCGAACTCCAGGGTGTCGGCTTTGCCGGCGTGAAGGGATTTGCAGGAGGGTTTGGCCGTCACATGCTGGGCTCGTTCGGCGAGCCGGCGATCAAGGCCATGGTCGCCGAAAGCGTCGAGGAAACCATGCGGCTCGAAAACGCCCTGCGCCAGGTTCGATCCGAACGGGCCATGGTTGTTCTCCACTACGCGCCGATCGCCGAAACCGTTGCTGGTGAGCCGCAGGAAATCTATCCGTTTCTGGGCTCGTCGCGGCTGGCCGAAACCATTGACCGCTTCCCGGTGAAGGCCGTTGTCCATGGCCACGCGCATCGCGGCACCTATGAGGGGCGTACCCCCGGCGGCGCGCCCGTTTACAACGTCGCCTCGCATATCGAGAAGCCGACGGGCCGCCCCTACGCGTTCTTCGATCTCTGAGATCGAGGCTTGGCCCGCCCTCAGATGTGGAGGGCGTGGCCCAGAGCCTTCATCGACGCCTCCGCAAACCCCTCGGACAGCGTCGGATGGGCGTGGGTGGTGCCCGCGACGTCTTCGAGACGCGCACCCATTTCGATCGCGAGTGCAAAACCGGCTGAAAGTTCGGACACGCCGGCGCCCACCGCCTGCACGCCGAGGACAAGGTGATTGTCGGCTCTTGCGACGACGCGCACGAAACCCTCCTCGGCCGCCAATGTCATCGCCCGCCCGTTGGCCGCGAGGGGAAACATACCGGTGATGACCTCATGGCCCGCAGCCCGCGCTTCTTCGGGGGAAAGCCCCGCCGATACGATTTCCGGATCGGTAAAACAGACGGCCGGGATAACGCGCTTGTCCCAGGCGCGACGGCGACCGGCAACGATCTCCGCCACCATCTCCCCTTGCGCCATAGCCCGGTGTGCGAGCATCGGCTCTCCCGTCACATCGCCAATCGCGTAGATGCCACGCATCGAGGTGCGGCACGGGTTGTCGATCCGGACGTATCGTCCCTCCATGTCGAGCTCGAGTTCGTCGCGGCCCCACCCTTGCGTGCGCGGCCGGCGACCGATCGTGACCAGGATCCTGTCCGCCGCGATTTCGCGCTGTTGTCCGCCCGCGTCTTCCACCTGCAGGCCATGCCCGTCGCCCGACAAACCCTTCACCTTGGTGTCGAGCAATAGGTCCACGCCGAGCGACGCGAGCCGCTTTGCCACGGGCTGGGTAAGCTGCTGGTCGTAGACGGGCAGGATGCGGTCGAATGCCTCGACGATCGTCACCTTCGAGCCGAGCTTGGCGAAAGCGGTGCCGAGTTCGAGACCGATATAGCCGGCACCGACCACCGCCAGCCTTGGCGGCACAGCCTCAAGCGATAGCGCCTCTGTCGAGGACAGCACCGGCCCGCCGAACGGCAAGCCCGGCAGTTCCGCCGGGGCCGACCCGGTGGCGATGACGATGCTCTCGGCCCGGATTACCTGCCGGCCCGTTTCCGTCTCCACGTCGACCGTCTTGCCGTCGCGAAAGCGGGCCTCGCCGACCACGACCTTGACCCCCGCCTTTTTCATCAGCGCCGAGACGCCGAGCGTCAGGCGACCGGTGATACCGTCCTTCCAGGCCATGGCCGTCTTAAGGTCGATACTCGGGCCTTCTGCCCGGATCCCCATGGGATTGCCGCCGGCCGCCATGGCGACGGTCCTGTAGAACTCGTCCGCCGCGTGGATCAGCGCCTTGGAGGGAATGCAGCCGATGTTGAGGCAGGTGCCGCCCGGCCGAGCCATGTCGACAATGGCCGTATCGACGCCAAGCTGGGCCGCACGGATGGCGCAAACATAGCCGCCCGGGCCGGCACCGATGATAAGTAGCTTGCAGACGATGTCCTTCATGTGTCGTCCCCCTCATGCGTCCACGAAGATCAGCGCCGGCGTCTCCAGAAGTGCCTTCAGGCGCTGTACGAAGCTTGCCGCATCCCAGCCGTCGATGACCCGGTGGTCGAAGCTCGAGGACAGGTTCATCATCTTTCGCGGCACGAACTGCATGCCGTCCCAATGGGGCCGGATCGCCAGCTTGTTGACGCCGATGATCGCCACTTCCGGATGGTTGATGACGGGGGTCGAAACGATGCCGCCCAGGGCCCCGAGCGAACTGATGGTGATGGTCGAGCCGGACAGTTCCTCCCGCTGAGCCGTCCCGTTGCGGGCGGCCTCGCCGAGACGGGCGACTTCGCGGGCGCAGTCGAAGATATCGCGCGCCTCCGCATGCCGTACCACCGGCACCACGAGCCCGGCCGGCGTTTGCGCCGCAATACCAACATGGACCCCGCCGAACTGTCGAACCACACCTGCCTCGTCATCGAAATGCGCATTGATGTCAGGCTGTTGAGCGATAGCCTTAACCATCGCCCTGATCAGGAATGGAAGAATGGTCAGTTTCGGCTGATCGGGCTTTCGGCCCTTTCCATCGGCGCCGTTGAGGCGTGCCCGCAATTCCTCGAGCGCCGTCATGTCGACCTCCTCCACATAGGTGATGTGGGGAATGCGCGATTTTGAAAGCGCCATCCGCTCGGCGATACGCCGGCGCAGTCCCACCACCTTCACCTCGTGGATCGTTGTATCGGGGGCGGGGCCGGATGCCACCGGCTCCCGGTGCGCGCTCCTCACGAAGGCGTCGAGGTCGTCATGGGTGATGCGGCCGGCCGGCCCGGTGGCCGCCACGTGGCGCAGGTCGATGCCCGCCTCCCTGGCCTTCAGGCGAACCGCGGGCGACGCCAGGGGCCTTGCCGACTGACCTGACCTGACATCGGGAAGCGGAGCCTTTTCAGGGACTTGCGGCGAGACCTCATGTGACGCTTTAAGCGGTTGAATCAGTTTATGAGCGGGCTCAGCCGGGTCGTCAGCCGCCGGCACCTCGCCCTGTTCCTCGCGCTCGGCTTCGCCGGCGGTGCGGATCTTCAGGATCACCGTCCCGGTCGCGATCACGTCGCCGACCTCTCCGTGCCGCCATGTGACCTCGCCATCCACCGGCGACGGTATTTCCACGGTCGCCTTGCCGGTCATCACGGCGGCAATCACCATGTCCTCGCGCACCAGGTCCCCGACATCCACATGCCATTCGACCAGTTCCGCTTCCGCCACGCCCTCGCCGACATCCGGCAGCTTGATCATCCTCTCGACCATCTCAAGCCTCCATCATTTCGCGCAGCGCCTGGCCGACCCGCGCTGGACCGGGAAAGTAGTCCCATTCCTGTGCATGCGGGTAAGGCGTATCCCACCCGGCGACCCGCACCACCGGCGCCTCCAGGTGATAGAAGCAATGCTCCTGGACCAGGGTCACGAGCTCCGCGCCGAAGCCGGAGGTCAGCGTCGCCTCGTGCACCACCATGCACCGGCTGGTCTTTTGCACCGAAGCGACGATCGTCTCGAGATCGAGCGGCAGCAGCGTACGCAGGTCGACCACTTCCGCATCGATGCCGGCCTCCTGCGCCGCCGCCTCTGCCACATGCACCATCGTGCCGTAGGCAAGCACGGTGACGGCCGAGCCCGGCCTGCGCACCACCGCCTTTCCGAGCGGCACCGTGTAATGGTCGCTCGGCACCTCCCCCAGCAGATGCCCCGCCCAGGAGGTGACCGGGCGGTCGTGGTGACCGTCGAACGGGCCGTTGTAGAGCCGCTTCGGTTCCAGGAAGATCACCGGATCGGGGTTTTCGATCGACGCGATCAGCAGGCCCTTGGCGTCGTAGGGGTTGGACGGCACCACCACCTGCAGGCCGCAGACATGGGTAAACAGCGCTTCGGGGCTCTGGCTGTGCGTCTGGCCGCCGAATATGCCGCCGCCTGTCGGCATGCGGATCGTGATCGGACAGGTGAACTGGCCGTTGGAGCGGTAGCGCAGTCGGGCGGCCTCCTGGGTGATCTGGTCATAGGCCGGATACATGTAGTCGGCGAACTGGATCTCGACGCAGGGCTTGAGGCCGTACGCCGCCATGCCGATGGCCACGCCGACAATGCCCGATTCGTTGATCGGCACGTCGAAGCAGCGGGTCCGCCCGTAGGTCTGCTGCAGCCCCTGGGTGCAGCGAAACACTCCGCCGAAGTAACCGACGTCCTCGCCGAACACGACCACCTCGTCGTCACGCGCCATCGACACGTCGATTGCGCTGCGGATCGCCTCCACCATCGTCATCCGCGTCATGCTCACACCCCCGCCTGCTGGCGCTGGCGCTTCAGATGCGCCGGCATCGTTTCGTAGACGCCCTCGAACATGTCGCGCATCGAAGGTCGTCCGCCGGAATGCAGCGTGCCGTGCGCTTCCGCTTCCTTCTGGGCGGCGACCACCGTGTCGCGGATCTCCGCCTCCATCTGGACATGGCGTTCGTCGCTCCAGGCGCCGATGCGGATGAGATGGTTCTTCAGCCGGATCACCGGGTCGCCGAGCGGCCAGGCTTCGGATTCCTCCTTGGGCCGGTAGGCGGACGGATCGTCGGAGGTGGAATGCGCGCCGACCCGGTAGGTCACGTATTCGACAAGCGTCGGGCCGATATTGCGTCGCGCCCGTTCCGCCGCCCAGTTCGCAACCGCATGGACGGCAAGATAGTCATTGCCGTCGACCCGCAGCGAGGGCAGCCCGAAGCCGAGCCCGCGGGCCGCGAAGGTTCCAGATCCCCCGCGGGCGATGCCCTGGAAGGTCGAGATGGCCCACTGGTTGTTGACGATGTTGAGGATGACCGGCGCCCGATATGTCGATGCGAACACCAGCGCCGCATGGAAGTCGTTCTCCGCCGTGGAGCCGTCGCCGATCCAGGCCGCGGCGATCTTCGTGTCCCGCTTGATGGCCGAGGCCATCGCCCAGCCCACCGCCTGTACGTACTGCGTGGCAAGGTTGCCGGAGATCGAGAAGAAGCCGTGGTCGCGGGCGGAATACATCACCGGCAGTTGCCGGCCCTTGAGCGGATCGGCATCGTTGGAAAAGATCTGGTTCATCATGTCGACCATCGGATAGCCGCCGGCGATCAGCAGCCCCGCCTGCCGGTAGGTCGGAAAATTCATGTCGCCCGGCAAAAGCGCTTTGCGAAAGGCGCAGGCCACCGCCTCCTCGCCCAGATGCTGCATGTAGAACGAGGTCTTGCCCTGCCGCTGCGCCATCAGCATCCGCTGGTCGAACGTCCGTAGCAGCATCATGTGCCGCAGCCCCTGCATCAGATCGTCGGCGCTGAGCGCGCCTGCCCAGGGGCCGACCGCATCGCCCTCGCGGTTGAGAACCCGGATGATCGAGAAGGCGAGATCCCGCATCGCCTCCGGGTTCTCGTCGACAGGCGGCCGGCGCACCGAGCCTGCCTCGGGAATGGCGACGGCGGAAAAATCGGGCTTGCCGCCGGGCCGCACTTCTGGCTCCGGCACATGCAGGCTGAGCGGCGCCAGCGGCTCATGAGCCAAATCAGCATTGTGTCCATCCGTCATGCGCTTCTCCTCCCAAAGAACCGATGAAGCGGCCTTGCCTCATGAGGCGAAGCCGCGGGCGATGATGATCTTCTGGATGTCGGACGTGCCCTCGTAGATCTGGCAGACGCGCACGTCGCGGTAGATCCGCTCAAGCGGGAAATCGGCGATATAGCCATAGCCGCCCAGTGTCTGGATTGCTGCGGAGCAGACCTTTTCCGCCATTTCGGACGCAAACAGCTTGGCCATGCAGGCCTCCGTCAGGCAGGGCGCGCCGCGATCCTTCAACCGCGCCGCATGCAGGACGAGCTGCCGCGCCGCCTCGATCTGCGTTTGCGCATCGGCCAGCCGGAACGCGACCGCCTGGTGGTCCAACAGCAGCTTGCCGAAACTCTTGCGCTGCCCGGCATAGGTCAGCGCCTCGTCGAACGCCGCCTGCGCCATGCCCACGCACTGTGCGGCGATGCCGATGCGGCCGGCCTCCAGCCCCGCAAGCGCGATCCTGAGCCCGGCGCCTTCCGCGCCGATCCGCTGACTTTCCGGAATGCGCAGGGTGTCGAACATCAGCGCCGCCGTATCGGACGCATGTTGGCCGAGCTTTTCCTCGACCTTGGAGACGAAGAAGCCCGGAACGTCGGTGGCGGTCACGAAAGCGGAAATGCCCCGTTTGCCGGCCGTCGGGTCGGTGACCGCGAAAATCACGATCGTTCCGGCGATCTTGCCCGAGGTAATGAAGATCTTCGACCCGTTGATGACGTAGTCGCCGCCGTCCCGGACGGCTCGCGTGCGGATTGCGGAGGCGTCGGATCCGGCGTCCGCCTCGGTGAGCGCAAAGGCGCCGACCTGCCGGCCTTCCGCAAGCGGACGCAGGAAAGTCTCCTTCTGCTCGTCCGAACAGAAGGTGTCGAGAAGCGAGCACACCGGCGAATTGTGGACGCTGACCAGCGTCGATACGGCCCCGTCTCCGGCGGCAAGCTCCATCAGCGCGCAGGCATAGGCGACATAGGAACAGCCGACGCCGCCCCAGGCATCGCTAGTGCGCATGCCCAGAAATCCGAGTTCGCCCAGCTGGGCCAGTACCTCGGGCTCGATCGCATGGGCCTTGTCGCGGGCGGCAGCGCCAGGTTTCAGCACCTCGCGCGCAAACTCCGCAGCCGTGGCCCGGATGAGCTCCTCCTCATCGGTCAACATGCGAACATCTCCTCCTCGAAATGATCTGCATGCACGCTAGGTTAAACCCGAAGCGAGCCCTCCGCCATCGCGGTCTGCTTGCGATTTATTGCTCACTCGCGCAATTTTGTTTCGCGAGCTGCGGCGATGGAACCCTGGGCTTTCAGGGCCGTTTGGCGGTCTCGTTTCATCAAGGACTGTTTAATGATGTCGGAAGTAGGTTCTGCCACAGAATTTCGTTCTTTCCCAAAGACATGGGGCGCAGAGTATGTCGCTGCTGGTGAAGTTCGGTTTAGCCTGTGGGCGCCGGGCCAGGACGAGGTCACGCTTCGCCTGAACGGCTCGGACACGCCGATGTCGCGCACGGATGACGGCTGGTTCGAACTGCTGGCAACCGGTGTCGAACCTGGCTCGGAGTACAATTTCGTGATGGCGGACGGCATGGTCATTCCAGACCCTGCCTCGCGCGGCCAGAAACAGGACGTGTCCGGTCCCTCGCTCGTGATCGATCCCACCAGCTACGCCTGGCGCGATGTGAACTGGCGTGGCCGCCCGTGGGAGGAAACGGTCGTCTACGAAATGCACATCGGCACGTTTACGCCCGAAGGCACGTTCGAAGCCGCCATCGGCAAGCTTCCCTACCTGGCCGATCTCGGCATCACCATGATCGAGGTCTTGCCGCTTGCCCATTTCGCCGGACATCACGGTTGGGGATATGACGGCGTTCTCCTCTATGCGCCGCATGCGGCCTATGGCGCACCCGAAGATTTCAAGGCGTTTGTCGATGCCGCGCATCAACACGGCCTCTCGGTCGTGCTTGACGTCGTCCTCAACCACTTCGGACCGGACGGCAACTACCTGCCGATGCTGGCGCCCGCCTCCTTCCATCCGGAAAAGCAGACCCCCTGGGGCGCAGCCATCGCCTATGACGTGGACGCCATGCGCAGTTACATGGCAGAGGTCCCGCTCTACTGGTTGGAGGAGTTCCATCTCGACGGGATCCGCTTCGACGCCATCGACCAGATCGACGACACGTCCGAAAAGCACATCCTCGAGGAGATAGCCGAGCGCATCCGCGCCGAGATCACCGATCGGCCGATCCACCTGACGACCGAAGACAGCCGCAACATCATCAATCTGCACGAGCGTGACGAAGACGGCAGCGTACCGCTGTTCACCGGCGAGTGGAACGACGACTTCCATAACGCAGCCCACGCGCTGGCGACCGGCGAGAGCCACGCCTACTATCAGGACTTCGCCAACGAACCCGCCAAGCTGGTGGCCCGGATTCTTGCCGAGGGTTTCGCCTACCAGGGCGAAGTCTCGCCGCAGACCGGCGAGACGCGCGGCGTCCCGAGTGCTGGCCAGCCGCCGGTGGCGTTCGTGGATTTCATCCAGAACCACGACCAGGTGGGCAACCGGGCCATGGGTGAGCGTCTGATCGACCTTGCTGGTCCGGACAAGACCAAGGTGCTGCTTGCGACGCTGCTGCTGTCGCCGCATGTCCCGCTGCTCTTCATGGGCGAGGAATACGGCGAGACCAACCCCTTCCTGTTCTTCACCGATTTTCACGGCGACCTCGCCAAGGCCGTGCGCGAAGGCCGCCGCAAGGAATTCGAGGGCCATGCCGGCCATGAAGGCGAAACCGTGCCGGATCCGAACGCTGCCACGACCTTCGAGAATTCGAGGCTCGGCTGGGACAGGCTCGAAACCGAGGCCGGTAGGGAGTGGCTGGAGTTCACCCGTTCGCTGCTGACGCTGAGGCGCGACAGGATCGTGCCGCTCCTGGCCGCAGCCGGTGGCCATGCGGGCAAGGTGGTCGACACCGATGACGGCTTCTTCGCCGTCACATGGAGCATGCCCGGTGGCAAACTCGGCATGACCGTCAACCTCAGCGACGCCGCCCGCCGCCTTCCCAAAACTACCGGCGAAGTGATCTTCGCCTTCCCCGAACATTCTGACGAGCTGGCGCCGAACGCCATCCTCGTCACACTCGCACCCGCCGGAGACGCCGCGAAATGATCCCGACCGCCACCTACCGTATCCAGTTTCGCAACGGCATGACCTTCGACCGGGCTGCAGGCCTGGTGCCTTACATGAAGCGGCTCGGCATCAGCCATTTCTACGCCTCGCCGATCTTCACCGCGACGTCCGGTTCGACCCATGGCTACGACGTCACGAACGCCAACGAGATCGATCCAGACATCGGCGGCCGCGAAGGTTTCGAGCGCCTTTCCCAGGTCCTGAAGGACAACGGCCTCGGCCTCATCCTTGATATCGTCCCCAACCACATGGCGGCATCGCTGGAAAATTCCTGGTGGCGGGATGTGGTCGAGAACGGCAAGCGCAGCCCCTATGCCGGCTATTTCGACATCGACTGGGCTCGCAAGCTGACGCTTCCCTTTCTCGGCGATACCCTTGAAGCCGTTGTGGAGGCGGGCGACCTGGGTGTCGCGACGGACCCGGAGACCGGCAAGCCGGCCTTCGCCTACTATGAAACCTTCTATCCTCTCTCGCCCGAAAGCTATGACGGCCGCGAGCACGAAATCCTTGCGCTGACCGACAAGGACGACATCCTTGCGCTCCACGAGGAACAGCCCTACCGGCTGATGTCATGGCGGGATGCACCCAAGGACTTGTCCTATCGCCGCTTTTTCGAAATCACCGGCCTTGCCGGCGTCAGGGTCGAGGATGCCGACGTCTTTGACGATACGCATCGCCTGATCCTCGAACTGGTGCGCAACGGTCAGGTCGATGGCCTGCGCGTCGACCACGTCGACGGCCTTGCCGATCCCAAGGCCTATCTCGAGCGCCTGCGCCAGGAAGCTGGACCGGATTGCTACATTACCGTCGAAAAAATCCTCGGCGAAGGCGAGCAGATCCCGGCCGACTGGCCCATTTCCGGAACCACCGGCTACGAGTTCATTTCGTCACTGAGCGACATCCTCGTCGACAGCGACGGCCTGGTACAGCTCCGCGAGGCCTATCGGGAAATCACCGGTCAGCCGGGCGACATGGAGGCGGAGCTGCGCAAGGCAAAGCTCCTGATGGCCGACAACAACTTTGAGGGCGAGGTGTCGAACCTGATGCGCATCGCCATGGAGATCGGCAAGGGTACGCCGGCTGCCGCAGGCATTGCCGAGGCCGACGTCAGGAACGCGCTGCGCGAGCTGCTCGTCGCCTTCCCGGTCTACCGGACATACGGCACGACGACGGACATGCCGGCTGACAGCCGGGAACGGCTCGAAAAAGTTCTGAACGGCGTGCGCGGCAGCACACATGCACCGAACGAAGGTGCGCTGGCTTTCCTGGCCGGAATCCTGTCCGGCGACGACAGGGATGGCGATGTCACCCTGTCCGGCGAGTTCCGGATCCGGTTCCAGCAGCTGACGGGCCCGCTGATGGCCAAGTCCGTGGAGGACACGCTGTTCTTCCGCCAGCACGCCGCACTGGCCCTGAACGAGGTCGGCAGCGAGCCCCTGCCGCGCGTCCACAGCCTTGCACGGTTCCATGCCGACATGCAGACGAGGCTCGAGCGTCAGCCTGATGCGCTGTCGGGATCATCGACGCATGACACCAAGCGGGGCGAGGATGCCCGCGCCCGCCTTTATGTCCTGAGCGAGGCGCCGGCCGTGTGGTCCGAAGCCATCAGCCGCTGGCGGACAATGAACCGGTCCCTGGTGACGACACTGGAAGACGGCCCGGCACCGGAGCCGGAGGTCGAGTGGATGATCTATCAGGCGCTGATCGGCGCCTGGCCCACGAACCTGCGGCATGACGACGAGGACGGGCTGAAGGCGTTCGGCGAACGAGTGGCTGCCTACCTGGAAAAATCGCTGCGCGAGGCCAAGCTCCGCAGCAACTGGAGCAACGTCAACGAGGATTACGAAAAGGCGGTTCTGGGCTACGCGGAAAAGCTTCTTTCGCCTGGCAACGAGGCATTCCTAGTCGATTTCACCGACACCTTGCGACCCTTCCTGCGCGCTGGCCTCGTCAACAGCCTCACGCAGACCATCGTCAAGGCGACTGCCCCGGGCGTCCCCGACATCTATCAGGGCAGCGAGGCGCTTGATCTGAGCCTGGTCGATCCGGACAACCGCCGCGAGCCCGATTTCCCCGCCCTGCAGCGCATGTTGTCGGAAAAAGGCCCTGTCGCCTCGACGCAGGAGGATGAGTGGCAGTCGGGTCGGCTGAAGCAACACGTGCTAGCCGAACTCCTTCATCTGCGGGAAAAGGCGCCGAGCCTTTTCCGCAGGGGCCGCTATGTGCCGCTGGAGGTGAGCGGCAGGCGGATGGACAATATTGTCGCCTTCGCACGGGTCGATGCGGAGGATGCCCTTCTGGTCATCGTCCCGCGCCATGTCTTTGGCGCGCTGTTCACCGGCGACCAGCAGATCGCTGACGAGCGCTGGGCCGAGACGGAGATTGTCCTGCCGCCGGAGCTCGCAGGGTCTCGCTACCGCGACATCTGCACCGGCAAGGCTTTCGATCCGAAGGACCGCCTCTCCGTCAACTGGGCCTTTTCGGATCACCCCTTCGCCTTGCTGCGAGCCGAATAGGCTCAAAGCACGGCCGGCACGAACCGCGCATACAGAAAGGGCGCCGCTTGGGAGGAAGCGGCGCCCTTTCTATTTTTGCTCAGGGGACAAAACCCCCGTCAATCATTCGATCAAGCAAAACCGACCAGGTTCAGGACGGCGATAACGATGACCACGGCGCCAACCAACCAAACGATGCTGTTCATGACCTTCTCCTTTTGATGTCGGGAATTGAACGGGACACAGAGGCAAAAGGTTCCCCTGACAGCGCTCGGAAGACGGGAAGTCCCATCCGTGCAGAGCGATCAATGCGCGAAGGTCGTAGTCAAGCCGGTTGCGCTTGGCCGCAACCCGGCGCAGCATCAGCGATAGACACGACGATCACGAGGAGAGCCGTCATGAACACCGCCAATCCGCAGCTCGAAGGTCTCTATCTGGCGCTTGCCGCCATCAACCGTCTGCTTGTCGAAAAGGGAATTGCCTCGCACGACGAGTTGCGCGTGGCTTTGCAGGCTACCGAAAGCAGCGTGCTCGCGCATGGGCGCATCGACCACGGCTCGATCTCGAACCGCAAGGCGGCTGCGTTTCCGATCCGTATGCTTCTGTTGGCGAACGAAGCCCATGCACGTGGCGAAAATGTCGGCTTCGAAGCCCTGGCGCGAGAAATTGGCCGTCGCACCTGAGGCGACCGGCCGGCTTCGGCGCGACGCCAAGGCGGTGGTTAGCGCAGCGCGACCGGCTGGCCGCACTGCGCAATCGTCACATCAGATGATGGGCTTGCCGCCCGTCACCCCGATCATCGTTCCCGAGACATAGCTCGAAAGCGGGTCGGCCAGCATGACATAGGTGGTTGCCAGTTCCGCCGGCTGGCCGGGGCGTTTCATCGGCACCTGCTGTCCGAACTTCGCGACCCTGTCCGCCGGCATGGTGGAGGGGATGAGCGGCGTCCAGATCGGACCTGGGGCGACCGCATTGGCGCGAATGCCCTTTTCCGCAAGCATCTGTGCAAGACCGGCCGTAAAGTTCTGGATCGCGCCCTTCGTGGTCGCATAGGCAAGCAACGTCGGGCTCGGGTCGTCGGCGTTAACGGAAGCGGTGTTGACGATTGAGCTTCCCGGCTTCATGTGCGGTACCGCAGCCTTGGTCAGATAGAACATCGCATGGATGTTGACCTTGAAGGTCAGCTCCCATTCCTCGTCGGGTATCTCCTCGAGGGAGGCAAACGTCTTCTGGTGGGCAGCGTTGTTGACGAGAATATCGATCCCGCCAAACTCGGCGACTGCCTTGTCGATGATCGCCCGGCAATGGGCGGCTTGCTGGATGTCGCCCGGCACCAGGACCGCCTTGCGTCCCGCCTCCTCTACAAGACGCTTGGTATCCTGCGCATCCTCGTGCTCGTCGAGGTAGGAGATCAGAATGTCTGCGCCCTCGCGGGCATAGGCAATGGCGACGGCGCGACCGATGCCGCTGTCGCCGCCGGTGATCACGGCTTTCATGCCCGAAAGCCGTCCTGAACCGCGATAGGAGGTTTCGCCGTGGTCCGGTAGCGGATCCATCCGGCCCGTCTGGCCGGGCACGGACTGCGGCTGGGTCGAAAATGGCGGCTTGGGATATTCAGGCATGAAAGCTCCTTGTGGGTTCAGTCCTAGAAACCGGCAGGCAGGAGCTTCGTTCCAGCGGAAGTGGCCGCCGGGAGGCGCGAGCCTGGCGTCAGGCGCCGGGCGTCACGGCACCGTCGCCGCCGCGCAGCAGCTTGACCCGCTCGACCATCCGCATCGACGTCAGGGCGCGCGCCGCCGAGAGGTCGGAACTCTTGGCAAGGATGCGGAGCATGTCTTCGGCCTCGTCAGCCGATATGGTGCCGCGCATCGCAAGGCCGTCGATCAGCATCATGAAGGCGCCTTCCAGCGCCAGGGACCGGCGGCGGGCTTCGAGGTCGGCTTCGGATTGATCTTGCATGACAGGCTCCAATTGCGGGGTACCTGTCGAATGGTTTGACCACCGAATGGTTCCGGCCAATCGGCCGTCGGCGCAACCTTTGGGTTTCACCTGTCGATTGGGCGATCCACTTGTGGCTGCGGTGAAGGACCGCGGTCGATACGCCCCGGCCCGGCCTTGTAGAAGTACTGGCTGGCGACGAGCCATCCCTTCAGCGGCCGAAGCGGCAAAATGCAGGTCAGAAGAAGGAAGGGCAGCGATATCAGCAAATGCACCCAGAAAGGCGGCTGGAAAGCCACCTCGATCCATACGGCGAGTGCCACGCTTGGCACGCAGGCAAAGCAGATCACGAAGAAGGCCGGACCATCGGCCGGATCGGCAAAGGAATAGTCGAGCCCGCAAACTTCGCAGCTCGGTCGCAGGGTCAGGAAACCGCTGAACATGTGGCCCTGCCCGCAACGGGGGCACCGCCCTCGAATACCGGTCTCCAGGGGCTTGATGGGCGCCCACTCCGCTTGATCTGCCATTCGCCTGCTCCTCACCCCGTGCTCCCGCATCAGTTGCGATAGCCTCAACGCAGGGCCGACCGCAAGGCTTTCTCGGGCTGCGCGTCAATTCGCCTCGTCAAACGGATGGAGGCGCGGAGGCGATCACGGATCGTCGTTGCCGAACGGCGAGCGGATCACGCGGCGCGACACGAGTTTCAGACTGCGGTCCGGCTGGATCACGTAGGTCTCCAGCGTCAGCTCGCCGAACTCGTTGCGGAACCGATGGGGCACGATGCTGCCAATCGGAGCCTTGGTGAGCCGGGTCCGGGGCTGGCCGCCATAGGTGATGCTGCCGGGAATCGGTCGCAGGCTCTCGCCCATCTGGATCGGCGCGCGGCTGGTATCGCTCTCGACAGTCGAACAGCCCGCCAGCAGCAGGGACGCAAGGGCAATGGCAGTGAACGTCTTCATGAGCTTCCTCCCTCGGACACATGTCCGTGTGGCACTTCAACCGGGGCGCCGGGCAATTGTTCCGACCTGCGCTTGCCCACTGCAAAACTGCTGTGTTTTGTCAAAATATCCGTTATTCCTTTGCCTCGCACAGCACAGCAGGAGATGGCAAGCGTGACAGGAAACTACGGGGCAATGTCGATTGCGCAGCTTTCCGCACTCCTGCAGACCGGAAAGGCGGATCCGGTCGAGGTGACGCAGGCGGTCTTTGCTGCCATCGACCGCCATGGCGACAAGGCGGTGTTCGTCTCGCTTCTGAGAGAGAGGGCGCTGAGCGAGGCCGAAGCCTCGTCCAGGCGCATTCGCGACGGCCGGTCGCTGGGGCTGCTCGACGGCATACCGATCGCCTGGAAGGACCTGTTCGATATCGAGGGTGCGGCGACCACCGCGGGCTCAACGGTGCTGGCCACCGCGCCGAAGGCGCTGAAAGATGCCTCTGTCGTCGACCTCCTCAAGCGCGCCGGAATGGTCGCCATCGGCCGCACCAACATGAGCGAATTCGCCTTTTCCGGCATAGGCATCAACCCGCACTACGGCACGCCGCACAATCCGCGCAGCACCGATGTCCCCCGCATTCCGGGCGGCTCATCCTCCGGCGCGGGCGTTGCCGTTGCAGCCGACCTGGTACCAGTCGCCATGGGCACCGATACGGGCGGCTCCGTCCGTATCCCCGCCGCCTTCAACGGTCTCGTCGGCTACAAGGCGACGCGCGGCCGCCACGCCATGCAGGGTGTCTTCCCCCTCTCCAGAAGCCTCGATTCGCTTGGTCCTCTCTGCCGGACGGTGCAGGACGCGGCCTGGATCGATGCCGCCATGCGCGGCCTGCCGCCCGGCATGGTACAGAGACGGGCGCTTGAAACACTGGACATCGTCGTGCCCACCAATATCGTCTTCGACACGGCGGAACCGGGCGTCGTTGCAACCTTCGAAGCGGCGCTCGAGCGGCTTCGGACGGCCGGTGCAAGCATTACCCGCATCGTCCTGCCGGCCTTCGGGCAAATTCTCGACGTCATGGCGAAGTATGGACCGCTGGTCACCGCGGAGGCGTTCGTCCTGCACCGTGATCGCCTGGCGGGACCCGAGGCGACCGGAATGGATCAGCGCGTGGTGGCGCGCACCCGGCTTGGCGAAAACACCAGCCTCGCCAGCTATCTGGCGATCCTCGACGCCCGCGCCCGTCTGATTGCCGAGACGGAGGCCCTGATCGGCGACCGGCTGGTCGCGTTTCCGACGGTCGCCCATGTGGCGCCGCCGATCGAGCCGCTTCTGGCCGACGACCAGGCGTTCTTTGCCATCAACGGCAAGACGCTGGCCAACACGGCGCTCGGCAACTTCCTCGATTGGTGCGGTGTCTCCATCCCCTGCGGCACCGGCGACGCCGGAATGCCGGTCGGGTTTCTGCTGTCCGCCAGTGCCAACAGGGACGATAGTCTGCTGGCAGCGGCCATGGCCGCCGAAAATACCATCCGCGGTTGACGGCGCGCGGTTCTTCCGGGACGCCGCAATCTTCGAGCCACTCGATGTGGCCCATGCGCAGTCGTCTTGCAAACCTACTCCTGGGCTGCCTGTTTCCGGCCTGCCTTCTGGGAGTGATCGCCTCCGAGCGCCGGCCGGTGGCGGGCGATTGCGTACTTTCGCTCGGCTTCGAGCGCGGCCAGCAGCGGTTCTACGCAGAGCCGAATGTCGTCGATGTCGACAACGCAGACGCCATCTTTCAGTCGCGCTGCAGCTTCACGCTGATCGCCCATGTCACCATTTTGAACAGCACTGGCGGCCACGTCACGATGCAGGCGGTGGACCTTGTCGCCGACCCGGCGTCAAACCGGTGGAGAGCGTCAGGAACGCGACCGTACAATTGAGAGAAAACTCTGGCGAAACGACGGCTTAACCGCTATCCACTGGCTTAAGAAATACGGCCGGAAGCTTGAATCTCCGGCAGCGAGGTCACACATTCCGGCGGACGCGCTGAGCGTCCGACGCCAATGAAAGAGACGAGAGATATGGACCATACGCCAGGCGCACTCACCATCCTCGTTGTGGATGACGATGCGCTCATCTCCATGAGCACGGTCGACATGCTGGAGGACATGGGTCACCAGGTGCTCGAAGCGACGTCCGGTGCTCAGGCGCTGGAGATCGTCAGGGCGGCGGAGCGTATCGACCTGGTCATCACCGACTACTCGATGCCGGGTATGAATGGCGCGGAGCTCGCAACTGGGTTGCGCAAGATCCGCGGCGACCTGCCGGTTCTCGTGGCGACGGGCTATTCCGACCTGCCGTCCGATGCGGGCCTTGACCTGCCGCGCCTCGGCAAGCCTTATTCGCAGGAGCAGCTGGCCCACGAAATCTCCAATCTCTTTCCTGGACGCAGCCCGAGCGCCTGACCGCTTCGTCCTGTCGCGGACGAGGGGAACCCGAGGCCGCACCGCACGTTGGAGAAGCAACCCACAAAGGAGCTTCACCATGGCCTACGAACCCAACCACACCAACGACAAGCATGCGCGGCCGGTGGCTGCATCCAAGGTTGACGAAGCGCTCGCCGCGATCGAGACACGCACCAACAGCGCCGATCCGCTTGCCATGGACGAAATTACCGCCCTGCGCGCGGAAGTTGCCCGCATGAGGGATTCGGCCGGCGAAGTCGCATCCGCCTCCCGCCGCATCGTCACCTCCGGAACGGCGGCCCTGCGCGACGACCTCGAAGACCGCATCAAGACGCGCCCGCTGGCCGCCATCGCGATCGCAGCGGCTGTCGGCTATGTCTGGGGGATGACCAGATGATGGGCGAAGAAACGGAAGCCAAGAAGCTTGCCGAGGAATACGTCAGGCTTGGCGGCAAGCGCCAGTCGATCATGGACGATAATCAGGTCGATACCCGCAAGTGGGATGACGAAAATCCCGAGGCCGAGGCGTTCTGGAACGAGCACATCAAGACGCTGGACGGAGACCACCTGAGGGAGGTCCAGACCCATCTTCCGAGCATCAACTCGGACTGACAAGGATTACCAGGATCATCAAAAAAGGGGCGATGCCTTGGGCATCGTCCCTTTTTGCGTTGAGCCTGGATCAAGACCCGAGCTCTTCCTGAAGGTCCCGCTCGGCCCGTTCCAAGGCACTGGTGTTCAGCACCCGGCGGGACAGCGCGACGGCGACCGCGCGCGTACGCAGATTGTACCAGCCCTCGCTTCCCTGCCC
Source organism: Hyphomicrobiales bacterium (assembly GCA_900469345.1). Classification (GTDB taxonomy): domain Bacteria; phylum Pseudomonadota; class Alphaproteobacteria; order Rhizobiales; family Rhizobiaceae; genus Neorhizobium. The sequence continues at coordinate 836,651 of UBWZ01000002.1, forward strand.
TTCGGGCTGGTAGACGTCGAGCTTCTCGTAGAGCTGCTGCAGCCGGTTTTGAACGCTGCGGAGCGATAGCCGCTTGCGCTGCGCGATGGCCTTGTCGGTCAGCCCCAGCGCCACGTCGACAAGGATCTCGTATTCGGCGTCGCTGAGACCATGGGCGTTCCCCAAGCTCTTCTGCTGGATGCCACGCACTTCCCGGTCGATTACGCACTGCGATTCGATGAAGACGCTGCGAAGCGCAAGCTTCAGCCGTTCGTCGGAGGCCGATTTCAGCACATAGCCATAGGTCGCCCCTTCCGGCACGATCCGCGCCACGCCGCGCACATAGGCCTCGTCCGAATAGTTCGACCAGAACAGGATTTTGGTATCCGGCCGCTCGCGCCAGATGGTGCGCGCCGCTTCGATGCCGTTGCGCTCGCTCATCTGCAGGTCCATGACCACGTGCTCGCTGCGCGCCTTGCGCGCCTGAACCTCACCGGATGAGCCGTTGTCGGCCTCGATCACATCGTCGCATTCCGGCAGGGCGGCCCGGACCGCCTCGTGCAGATAGGAACGGTGCAGGGGATCGTCTTCCACGATCAACACTTTCATGGCAACACTTTCATGGCTGGCCCCCCGCCCTCGACGTCAGGTCCCGGGTCATGCCGAGCCGTACCGTCGTGCCGGTACCGCCGGAGCCGCGGCTGATTTCCAGCCGCGCCGAGATGAGGCGTGCCCGGGTCTTCATATTGTCGATGCCGTGGCCGTTGCGATCGCTCTCCGCAACCGGTCCAGGCGCGGGTACGCCGCAGCCGTCGTCGATCACCTCGATCGACAGCTGCCCCTGCTCCGCCTGCCGGATGCGCACCAGGATGGTGTCCGGCTGGCCGTGCCGGATGGCGTTGTTGACCGCCTCCTGCACGATCCGGAACAGCGAGATCGCCACCGTCTGGTCGATCCCGACAAGCAGGCCGTCGCTGTTGTCAGTGACTTCCCATGAAATCGGCTGGCCGCTTTCCCGCACCGACCGGTCGAGATGGTTCTCGATCGCCTCGGCTACGCCGAAAAGCTGCAGCACGGTCGGCTTTGCCTCCTCGATGATCTGGCGAAGGTCGTGCATGCATTGCTGCAGCGTCCGGCACAGCGGCTCGAGCACATCGGCATGCATGTCGGGCTGCGCTGCAAGTCGCTCCATCCGGCGCGAAAGCCGTGTCAGATCCGCCAGCGTCTGGTCGTGGAGATCCATGCCGATCCGTTGGCGCTCCGCTTCCAGCGCCTCCGTCAGCTTCAGGGCCCCGAGCCTCAGCCCTTCCTCCCGCGCCCGCGCCTCGGTCTCGACAACGGCCGAGCGCTTGGCCTGTTCGGCCGCCCGCAGCGCAAAGAAATAGGGCGCCAGCAGGTCGGCGATGGAGCGGGCGCATTCCACGTCCTCCATCGTGTAGGTACCCCGCTCATGGCTGGAACAACTGAGTGCACCGATGATATTGCCCTGGACCTTCAGCGGCACATGCAGACGGCTGCGCAGCGACAGATCGATGATCGGCCGCGAGAACGCGCCGTCGAAATGAAAGCGAGGATCTGCGCAGGCATCGTCCGACAGCAGGAAATCGACGTCGCCGGCCAGCAGCGTCCGGATCGGACTGCCGGTCAGAAGCGCCGGCGGCTGCTTGCTCCAGGCCGTATCGAGCCCGCTCTCGTAGGCGATGTGGTATTTCGCGTCGATCGTCTTGATGCAGACGTCCAGATGGTCATGCGGAATGATGTGGCTGATTTCCTGGGCGACCGCCTGGATGATGGCATGGAAATCCAGCTGCCCGGCCAGGAGTCGGGAAATCCCCAGATAACGGTCGAACAGCGAATGTCGTGCCCGGTTGAGCATGCGCGGCCTCCTCCCAGAGCCTTCTCCATAAAGCGCCGCCGGCGCCATTTTGTCTTGCGGGATCCCGCAGATTTTGCGCGGCCCTCCGCACGAGCCTTGCTTGAAAGTGCCTATACAACAAGCGCTTTCTACCCCATGCTCCGTCTACTGGGCAAAACTGGCTCAGGGCAATCTATCATCTCCGATTGACCGTTGAGGAGCGGCGGAGGGTAGCAGGGAGCTTTTGGGAGGAAATCATGACCATCAGAAAGATGCTTTTGGCATCCGTCGCCGTCGCATGCGCGATCGGCCCGGCAACTGCCTTCGCCGACACCGCGACGAAGAAGATCGCCCTGTCGAACAACTACGCAGGCAACTCCTGGCGTCAGGCCATGCTGACGAGCTGGGACAAGATCACCAAGGAAGCGGTGACGAAGGGTGTGGTCGCAGCAGCCGATCCCTTCACCACCGCGGAAAACCAGGCGACCGAACAGGCCGCCCAGATCCAGAACATGATCCTGCAGGGCTATGACGCGATCGTCGTCAACGCCGCTTCGCCGACCGCGCTCAACGGCGCGATCAAGGAAGCCTGCGATGCAGGCATTACCGTCGTCTCGTTCGACGGCATCGTCACCGAGCCCTGCGCCTGGCGGATCGCCGTCGACTTCAAGGCGATGGGCGAGAGCCAGGTCGATTATCTCGCCAAGAAGCTGCCCAAGGGCGGCAACCTCCTTGAAATCCGGGGCTTGGCCGGCGTCTCCGTCGACGACCAGATCCATGCCGGCATCGAGGCGGGCGTCAAGAAAAACACCCAGTTCAAGGTCGTCGGCTCGGTCAACGGCGACTGGGCGCAGGATGTCGCGCAGCGGGCTGTCGCGGGCATCTTGCCGAGCCTGCCCGAGATCGCTGCCGTCGTCACCCAGGGCGGTGACGGCTACGGTGCGGCCCAGGCCTTTGCCGCGGCCAAGCGGCCGACGCCGACCATCGTCATGGGCAACCGCGAGGACGAACTCGTCTGGTGGAAGCAGCAGAAGGACAAGGACAAATACGAGACCATGTCGGTCTCCATCGCCCCCGGCGTCTCGACGCTGGCCTTCTGGGTCGCGCAGCAGATCCTCGACGGCAAAGAGGTCAAGAAGGATCTCGTCGTGCCCTTCCTGCGCATCGACCAGGACAATCTGGAAGCCAATCTCGCCAACACCCAGAAGGGTGGCGTGGCCAATGTCGAATACTCGCTGGAAGACGCCCAGAAAGTCATCGCCTCGGCCAAGTAACGTCTCCTCCCTGAATGCCGGGTCACGGTCGAATGGCCGTGGCCCGGCACGATCTCCCGCCTGCGGCATCGCATCACGGATCTGGACCGCGCATGATCACTGCACATCAACGACAAGAGGTGGTTGCCGCGCGCGGCATCCGGGTAACCTTCGGTGCCGTGAAGGCGCTGGACGGAGCGGACCTCGTCATCCGGTCGGGCGAATGCCTCGGCCTGGTCGGGCATAACGGCGCCGGCAAATCCACCATCGTCAACGTCATCAATGGCGGGCTGACCCCGCATGAAGGCACCGTCACCTATGGCGGCAAGGATGCAACCCATGGAATCGCGACCGCCCGCGCCAACGGCGTGCGCTGCGTCTTTCAGGAACTGTCGCTCTGCCCGAACCTGACGGTCAGCGAAAACACCCGCATCATGCATGCCGGCTTGAAGGGCTGGGCCTGGCGCACGCGTGCCCTGAAGCTGGTTGAGGCGCAGCTCGCCGACGTGTTTCCCGGCCACGGCATCGATTGCGATAGCACGGTCGACGACCTGTCGATCGCCGAGCGCCAGATGGTCGAGATCGCCATCAGCTTTGCCGGTGCCAACGAACGCCCGAAACTGGTCATCCTGGACGAGCCGACCTCCTCGCTCGACGCAGGCCTTGCCGCCCAGCTCATGACCTATATCCGGCGCTTCGTCGCCGACGGCGGATCGGTGCTGCTCATCTCCCACATCCTGGGCGAGATCCTCTCCACGTCCGACCGCGTTGTCGTGATGAAGGACGGCCGCGTCGTTGCCGACCGTGCCGCTTCGGAATTCTCCACCCGCACGCTGGTGGAAGCCATGGGCAATGTGGTGCGCGAACAGGAACTGCATCATGGGCAGGACAAGCGCCTCGGCACTCCGATCCTCTCCATGCCGCCGCGCCGCGGGCGCGGCCTCGCGTTTGAAGCCTATCGCGGCGAGATCATCGGTTTTGCAGGGCTGGGAGGCCACGGTCAGACGCAGGCTCTGCTCGACATCTACCTGTCGCGCAACAGCAACTGGTGGCCGGGCCGGAAGGAGGAACTCGCTTTCGTTGCCGGCGACCGTAGCCTCAACGGCACGTTTCCGCTCTGGAGCATCCTCAAGAACCTCAGCATCGCCTCGCTCGGCGGACTGTCCTCCCGCAGTCTCGTCGACCGCAGCCGCGAGGCAGGCCTTGGCGAGACCTGGAAGAAGAGGATCGAGATCCGCACTCCCGATATGGACAACCGCATCCTGTCCCTGTCCGGCGGCAACCAGCAGAAGGTCCTGTTCGCCCGCGCTTTGGCGACGGCGGCAAGGACCGTCCTGATGGACGACCCCATGCGCGGCGTCGATGTCGGCACCAAGCAGGAGGTTTACGATATCCTGCGCAGCGAAGCGGCGGCCGGGCGAACCTTCGTCTGGTACTCCACCGAAATGGACGAGATCCGCCTCTGCGACCGGGTCTACGTCTTTCGCGAAGGCGCCATCGTCGCCGAACTCGTCGGCGACCAGATCACCGAACAGAACGTGCTCGCTTCCTCGTTTACCGCGGGAGAAGCCGCATGAAGCTGTCCTCCGCCACGGTCCGGCTGATCATTCCAGCCGCATCGCTTGCCCTGCTTCTGGTCGCTGTCTTCTACATGCAGCCGCGCGCCATGAGCTACACCGGCCTCAACCTCCTCTTCAACCTTGCCGTTCCGATCGCCTTGGCGACGATCGCGCAGATGCTGATTATGGCCGTCAACGACCTCGACTTGTCGATGGGCACCTTCGTCAGTTTCTGTGCCTGCGTCGCGGCGACCTTCCTGCAGACATCGCCGGCTATCGGCATCCTGATCTTTCTCGGAGCGATCGCGGTCTATGCGGCGATCGGCGTCGTCATCCATGTCCGCGAGCTTCCCTCCATCGTGGTGACGCTCGGCATGAGCTTCGTCTGGGGCGGGCTCGCGGTGCTGTTGCTGCCTTCGCCGGGCGGCGTCGCACCGGGCTGGGTGCGCTGGCTGATGACCGCCAAGCCGCCCGTGGTCCCCGTTGCCATCGTCGCCAGCATCCTGATCGCCGCTATTACCCACTTCGTCGTCATGCGCTCGTCCTTCGGCGTGGCGATCCGTGGCGTCGGCGGCAATCACCGCTCGGTCGAACGCGCCGGCTGGTCGGTCATCCGCCTGCGCGCCGCCACCTACGCGCTGGCGGGCGTCTTCGCCGTCCTCTCCGGGGTTGCGCTCGTCGGCCTTACCACTTCCGCCGATGCCAACATCGCGTTGCGCTACACGCTGCTATCGATCGCCGGGGTCATCCTCGGCGGCGGCGAGTTCGTCGGCGGCAAGGTGTCGCCGATCGGCGCGGTTATAGGGGCGCTGACGCTGACGCTCGCCGGGTCCTTCCTGTCCTTCATGCGGATCTCGCCGGACTGGCAGATCGGCGCTCAGGGCGCCATCCTCGTGGTCGTGCTGGCGCTCCGCCTCGCGCTGAACCGCCTTGAAACGCGGGAGAAGACCCGATGAACGCCTCACGACTCCTGCTTGCAAAGCCGTGGATCTGGTCGTTTGCCGCGACCGCCATCGTCTGGCTCGTCACGATCCTCTTCACCGGCGGAGCAAGCAGCCTCGGCCTAAGCCAGGCCGCGCTGACATTCGCCGCCTTCTCCGTCATCGTCGGCATCGGCCAGATGTTCGTCATCACACTCGGTCCGGGCAATATCGATCTGTCCGTACCCTCCACCATGACGCTGTCGGGTACGCTCGCGCTGAAGCTGATGGACGTGCAGGACGGCATGATCCTGTTCGGCCTTGCCCTCTCCGTGCTGATCGGCTTTCTGGTCGGCATCGGCAACTACGCGCTGATCAAGCTCCTGCGCATTCCGCCGATCATCGCAACGCTCTCCATGAGCTTCGTCGTCCAGTCCACGGCCATCTGGTCGAACCGCGGCCTGCGCATCAAGCCGCCGCAAAGCCTGGCCGAATTCACCACCTCCAGCCTCGGGGGCATTCCAAATATCGCGCTCGTTGCGCTGGCACTGTCGCTGATCGCCTGGGTGCTTCTCGAGAAATCCATTTACGGCCGCTGGATCTCGGCGATCGGCCAGAGCACCTTTGCGGCACGCATGACCGGCATTCCGGTCGATGGCACACGCTTCGTCACCTACATCCTGTGCGCGGTGCTCGCCTCGGTTGCCGGATACCTGCTGGCGAGCTTTTCCGGCGGCGCCGCACTTAACATGGGGGCGGAATATCTTCTCATGTCGATCGCGGTCGTGGTCATCGGCGGCACGGCGGTGGCCGGCGGCAATTCCAACATCCCGGGCATCTGGGGCGCCTCGCTCTTCATGTTCCTGGTCGTCTCCATGCTCAACACCTATGGCTTCGGCGCCGGCTTCCGCCTCATCCTGACCGGCCTCATCATCATTGCTGTCATCCTGCTCGCGGGCGGCCGGCAATCCGCGCGCTAACGAACAATCCGGACGCACCCCATGCCGCAGACCGCTTCAATCTTCGAAATTCACGACGACCGCTTCCGGCACCTGATCGTCGGCAGCGCCGGTCTCGACGAACTCTACGGCGAGTGCCGATGGGCCGAAGGTCCGGTCTGGTTCGCCGACCTCAACTGCCTGGTCTGGAGCGACATCCCCAACCAGCGCATGCTGCGCTGGGCGGATGGGACGGTGTCCGTCTTCCGGGAGCCGTCCAATTTCGTCAACGGCAATACCCGCGACCGGCAAGGCCGCCTCGTCTCCTGCGAGCACGGCGGGCGGCGCGTAACCCGGACGGAGATCGATGGCTCGATCACGGTCCTTGCCGACAGTTACGAGGGAAAAAAGCTGAATTCACCGAACGATGTCGTGGTTCGGTCAGACGGCAGCGTCTGGTTCACCGACCCCACCTACGGCATCAAGTCCGATTATGAAGGCTACCGGGCCGAACCGGAACAGGCGACACGCAACGTCTACCGCCTCGACCCGCAGACAGGCGTTCTTGCAGCCGTGGTCACCGATTTCGGACAGCCCAACGGGCTCGCCTTCTCCCCGGACGAAACCAAGCTCTACGTCGCCGACAGCGCCTCCAGCCACGACATCTCCGCGCCCCGTCACATCCGCGTCTTCGATATCATCGAGGGAACCAGGCTTTCGGCCGGCCGCGAGTTCTGCAGCTTGGATAACGGGCTTCCGGATGGGTTTCGGGTCGACATTGCCGGGAACATCTGGACGAGCGCCGGTGACGGGGTCCACTGCTTTGCGCCAGATGGCACACTTCTCGGCAAGATCCTGGTGCCGCAAACGGTGGCCAACCTCACCTTCGGCGGCCCGCGCCGAAACCGCCTCTTCATCACCGCGACGAGATCGCTCTACTCGGTCTATCTCGCAACGACAGGCGCCGCTCTGGGCTGAGCAGCGCCTGCACTAGGAGTATCGCTAAAAGGTAGCAGCGGAAGGTATCACGTCCGGTCGGACCATGTGACGAGCAATTGTCAGTGAACGGTCGTCGCGGCAGATTTCCTGCTCCGCATCCTGAACTGCTCGATCATCACCATGCCCTGCTGCAGCAGAAGCTCTGCTGCCATCAGCTCGCGATGCGACAGCTCTTCAGTACTGGAACGGATCATGCGGGCCAAGCTGTGGGAGTTTGACGCAAAACTCTCGTCCCCGTTCTCACGGGCCTCCTCTGCGCTGAGGTCGAGGGTATCTGCAACCGCCGCCAAGAGCTCACGGCGTTCGCGCACGGACATTTCTCCGATGGTTTTCGGCTCTGTCATTTTTTTCTCAAATGTTGGGAGTGCGCGTGAATGACGCGGCATCTCCAGGCGGGAGTTCACGCGGCATCCACCGGTGAAAAAATGAAAAGGCTAGTGCCGGGTTTTCCCCGGATAAGGCTGCCTGGACGCGAAAAGCGACAAAAAAGCGACGCGGCTGACCGCTGTGCCCGCTACGTCCGATTATAACGTTTACCGCGATCCGCGGAAACTGCCTTCATTCATTTCGGCCGGGTCGTACGTCAGAGGGTTATCGTCCTCGGGTGCATTGGTTCCCGGCGGCAACTTGTGAACGGTCGCATCTTCCGATCCCGTCACGACGGTCGGTTTGGCACTTGCGACACCCGAAGCTTTCGGATCGGCTTCGGACTTTGCGAACTGGCCCTTGGCGTCCTGCTCAACGACGGATTTGGAATTTGTCATTTTCGGCTCCATTGGCTATCGGACACCAACCCGTCACGCCGGGCTTGGTTCCAGATCCACGCCAAACCATCGCGCGCAAAAAAGGTCCGACCAGTGTCCGTGGACGGAACCTTCCGGCCGTCCAACAGTTCCGCTCCATTCGCGGAAAGCTTCGTACGATCGGGACGAGGGTCAGACCCCTTTCTCGGGATTGGCCTGATCGAATTGGACTTGGCGTTTGCGCCCCGGCTCGTGAACAGGATGGACGGTATGAAAGATATCCATGATTGGCTCGCCGAAAGGGTCGGCGAGGACTGGCTTGGAATTGGATCCGGTGACCCGACGGAATTTGGCATGCTCGCGGGCGTGCTCCGTGCTGAAGCTGAAGCGGTCGGATATGGCGCCCAGCACCTCGAATCCGTTTGCAGTGGTGACATCTCGGACTATCTGATGAAGCGCATGTCGCCGAACGCCTTTACGAGCCTTCACTGACCGGATCTCGGTCTGTATCGCCGTTCTGGAACGTCCGGCGATTGCCATCGCCTTCCGGCAAATCGAAATCCTTGACCGGGCTTTCAACAATATCGCTGACGTCGGCAGCCGGACTGGCAACGTCATTCTCGTCGCGCTTCACCTGCGGCTTGGTGGTGTCTTTGCCCTGATCGGTCATGTCTGCGCTCCTGAGGCCTGCAGCGTCAACGACTGCCGGACCCCGAAGTTCCTGGAGCACAACATTCACTCCCCGGCGGCCGCACGCCGTACCTTGCCGCGATAGCCGCTGATCTCCTCGCCGGCATTGGATGCAAAGCGCAGGTTCCAGATCGTCGCCGTCAGGGAAATCACCGCAACCACGATGAAGGCGCTCGAGAAATCCCCAAGCGCCGGCTCGCTATTACCGCTGGCTGCCATTGAGGTATGAAGCGCTAGTGCCCCGATGCAGATCCCGAGCGACAGCATCAGCTGCTGGAACGTCGTGTAGAAGCTCGTTGCCGCGCTCATCTTGTCCTGGCTGATCTCGTCATAGGCGATTGTGTTGTAGGCGGTGAACTGGAAGGACATGAAGAACGCGCTCAGCACCAGCACGACGAAGATCACCCATATCGGCCAGTCAGGCCGGAAGGCGGCGCAAAGGCCGTAGCCCACCGTGCCGATTATTCCGTTGGCAACGAGGCTGGTGCGAAAGCCGATCCGTCGGAACACCGCCCGCGCAAGCGGCTTCATTGCCATCGCCCCGAGCGCCGTCGAGATGACGATCTGCCCCGCGGCAGCGGCGGAAAGCCCGAATCCCACCTGGAACAGCAGCGGCAGAAGGAAGGGCTGGGCACCCTGGGTGATGCGTGTCAGCGACCCTGCGATCACCGACGTGCCGAAGCTCGGGATCTTCATCAGCAAAAAGTCCATGATCGGCGATGGATGGCTGCGGGCATGCTTCAGATAGGCAATGCCGAACAGGAGCCCGACGGCGATGAGGAAGATCGCCGCTGCCCCCTGCCCTTCGTGGCTCGAAAGTTCGAAGCCGAACAAAAGCGAGCCGAGCGACACGCCCGACAGGATAAAACCGACGGTATCGAAGGGACCGCTCGGCTTGCCCTTCACCTCGTCGATGTAGATCGACACGAAGATCATGCCGATAATGCCGATCGGAACGTTGATGTAGAAGATCCAGCGCCAGTCCAGATAGGTGACGATGAAGCCTCCAAGGGGCGGGCCGACGATCGGCCCGATCAGCGCTGGAATGAGCAGCCAGGACATGGCGCTCACCATGTCCTTGCGCGCTACGCTGCGCATCAGCACCAGCCGTCCGACGGGCATCATCATCGCGCCGCCAATGCCCTGCACGAGCCGCGCCAGCACCAGGAGTGTTAGCGTCGGCGCGATGGCGCAAAGGATAGAGCCGACGACGAAGACCAGGATGGCGGCGCGGAACACGGTTCGCGAGCCGAAGCGATCGGCCATCTTGCCACTGGCGGGAATAAAGATCGCGAGGCTGAGCAGGTAGGACGTCAATGCGATCGACATGGCCGGCGCATCGACGCCAAAATCGCGCGCCATGGTCGGCAAGGCGGTAGCCAGCACCGTCGCGTCGATGTTCTCCATCAGCATGGCGCTGGCAACAATCAGGGCAATGACTCGGAAATTGGCAACGGCTCGCCCCGCCAGGGGCGTATCACAGGTCTGATCCGACATCGTCCGGATTTACTCGCAATGCCACGGCTGCCAAATCGGGCTGACCGCGATTCTGATATGGCTTAGGGCCATCGGGGGGATGCGAAAGGTATACGCCCCAGATCGTGGCAGCGCTATGGCCATGTCGAATTTCTCATTGTTTTCTGTGGTGGTGTCCTGTCAGCCCCTGCCACAGAAGACAAATATGCATGCCTGGACGGCTCGTCGCCCCGTGCCCGCCGCGGGGCGATGCGGCAGATCTGCATCACTGCGCATCTTCGCGCCGCCTTCAGGCGGCTTGGCAAATCGCAAGATTAGCACCCCGTGCTATAGGGACAGCCCTTATGATTCGGAGAATGCCAATGTCGATCGAAACGCGCCGCCGCATTGCTGATGAGGTTATGGGGCGGATGCGCGGCAGGGGCTTTCCGGTCGACGAGGATGGCGACTTCACGCAGCTGATCGGCCGCTGGGTGGACGGCGAAATCCCCATGTCGGAGTGCCACCGGCACTATCTGGCGCGCCTGCGCGAACGTCGGCAGCAGAGCCTTGCGACGGAAACCGCGATCCCGATGCCGGTGTATCTCGCCCCGGACATGGACGTCCGCGCCGACCTCCAGAACGGCTTCACATAGCCGGTTGCGACCGCCTCAGAGCTGTGGCGCTACGCCCGCCAGGCCCGCGACGCTCATCTCGCAGGTGAACACCTGGCCCGAAAGCGGATGCTTTTCCCGCGCCTCCGGCTCCATCCCGTCATAGGCCGTGGTGATGTAGAGGGTGCGCAGATCCTCGCCGCCAAAGCAGCAGCTCGTCACATTGGGAACGGGCAGCGTGATCTTCTCGACCAGCGCGCCGCGCGGCGAATAGACGGCGACCCCCGAACCACCGTAGAGAGCGGCGAGTACCCGCCCCTTCGAATCCGAGCACAGCCCATCCGGACTGCCGTCCTCGACCCGTGCAAAAGCGCGCTTGTTGGCGAGTGCCCCGGTTTCGAGATTGTAGTCGTACTGCCAGATGATGTTGCGGCTGGTGTCTGCATGGTACATGACCTGCCCGTCTGGGCTCCAGGCCTTGCCGTTGGCATTGACGTAGCCGCCCTCGACTTCCCGCAGCTCCCCGCCGTTCATGCGGTAGAGCGCGCCGGTTTCCGAAGGCTCCTTTGCCGTGCAGATCGTGCCCACCCAGAGCCGGCCGCGCGGATCGCACTTGCCGTCATTGAGGCGATGCCCAGCCGGCAAATCGAGCCGCGCCACCGGGACGACGCCCTCGTTCGGCGTGGTCCTGTAGACGCCGGCCTTGAGTCCGAGCAGCATTTGCTCTTCCGGCAGCGGAAATACGAAGCTCACCGGGCCGGAGGTCGGCAGCGTCCGGTGCGCGCCTGAGGCATCGACGATGTGCACGCTGTTGCCCTGGATATCGACCCAATAGATCGTACCGGTCCTGTGGTCGCAGAATATCCCCTCGCCGAGTTGGCACGGCGGCAGGGACGGGTTCAGCGGCTGGGCTGTTGTCATAAGTCAGTCCCTCGAATTCTATCAATTTCCTGAAGCGAGAAAATCGCGTGCAGCAGCGCGAGGTGGCTTAGCCCCTGAGGCATGTTGCCGAGCCCCGCGCCAATCGCCGGATCTGTGATCTCCGTCAGCAGCCCGAAATCATTGCCGAGTTTTTCCAAAGGCTGCTCAAGAAGCACCGTAGCCTTATCTGGTTCGCCCAGAAAGGCATAGGCCCCTAAAGCCAGCAGGAGCACGCCATGAACGCACCCTCCTCCTGCCGCGCTCTGGTCTGGCGGTAGACGAGCGGGCCGACCGAAAGCGTCCGGTCGATCGCGTCACGGATGCGGCGCAGGCGATCCTCGTCTTTGAAGCCGAACCTGGTCGTGCGGCCGGCGCCCCGGGACTTCCGCCGAAAACCGTGCGACGGAGAACGGCCAGCCCTCGCTTTGGTGGACAGTCGGCCTATCTCCATCCCTACGCCGAAGAACGGCCTGTCGAACGAGGGAGTGTCAGGATGAACGTCGACCAGTACATCGAAATATACCACCGGACGGGCGTGGACGGGCTGAACGACGCCGTCGCAACGCTTGAGGGCGGGCATCGGGCTGACGTGCTGAAGTCGCTTCAGGCAAAGGGCTTCGAGATCCTGCAGCACGGCGGACGAGAAGGCGGTCCCGCAGGCATGGTGCTTCGCGGACCGGACGAAAAATTCGGCCTCACCAGGTAACGCCAAACCACCCTTCCCGACGCTCCTCCCGGTCTTTGGCGTCGCCTCGAGTCAAAGGCCCATGCTATGGGAGAGGCCCGATTCTCATCTGGCCGCTTATGGAAACCCTGCTCTACCTTCCCGTCAAAGCCTTCCTCGAAAAGGCCGGCTATACCGTCAAGGGCGAGATCGGCGGCTGCGATGTCGTCGGCTTGAACGAAGGCGATCCGCCGCTGGTGGTGATCTGCGAGCTCAAGCTCACCTTCAACCTCGAGCTCATCCTTCAGGCTGTGGACCGTGCCGCAAGTTCCGATGAGGTCTGGATTGCAGCCCGCATTTCGGCCCGCGGCAAGGGCCGTGAGAGCGACAAGCGCTACCGCGACCTCTGCCGGCGGCTTGGCATCGGCATGCTCGGCGTGTCGGATCAGGGCGATGTGCAGGTCCTCGTCAGCTCGGCCTCGCCACTGCCGCGCAGCAACCCCAAGCGGCGAACCCGGCTTGTCAAGGAACACGTGAAGCGGCGCGGCGACCCGGCGCTCGGCGGCTCCACCAAGGTGCCGATCATGACGGCCTACCGGCAGCAGGCAATCGCCTGCGCCAGGGCATTGGCTGACGGGCCGCTGCGCCCCCGCGATCTGAAACAGGCGTCGCCGATGGCCGGGCGCATCATGCTCGACAACCATTACGGCTGGTTCGAACGGATCTCCAAGGGCCTCTATGGGTTAAGTCCCACCGGCCGCGAGGCGGTCGCCCGCTCAGTGGACGCCTGAGCCGAGCCGCGGTGGCGGTGGGCTGCAATGCCTGTGCGAAATCGGGACGGGTTAACCGGTCATTAACCCGAACGCATCATCGTCGGAAGGTTAGTCGCGTCTGTTGGAGTTTGTCATGCGTATCCGAGGCGGTATCGTTCTCTTGGTTATTCCCATCATGGCCATTCTCTTGTTCGGCGCATCGCTTGCCTGGGATCGCCTGGAAGTGATTGATCCGGTCCTCACCGGCTCGATCCACTGACGACCAGCGCACCGAATCGCCGAAGAAAAGGCCAGAGGTGGAACAGGCCGCCACCGCTTTCGTTAGGGTTGTGAACCGACGAAGGAACGGGCCATGATGAATTATCTGCCGATGATCGCGCTCGCGGTCGTGCTTGTAGGGGGGATCGGGTTGACCGGCTGGTGGATCGTCCATGGCTGGAAGAGCAGCCGCCCGACGACCGAGCAGCTGCCGCCCGAAGTCCCGACGCGCCGCTGGCTGCGTCGCGAGGCGAAGAACGCTGCGGCTGCCGCCCGTCGCTCCTAGTCACACGCGCCGACCGCCGCGTGTCTAACGCCGCCCGCCTCCTGATGCTGTGCGCCGCGCAGGCGCGTCGATAACGTGGGCGGAACCCGAACCATCGCTGGTCCGGAACCGCGCAACCATAATCGACAGCTCGTCTGCCCGCTCGGCCAGCTGATGACTTGCCGCATTCTGCTCCTCGATGCTTGCCGCATTCTGCTGGGTTCCCTGATCGAGCTGGGTCACCGCCTGGTTGATCTCCTTGATCCCGACAGTCTGCTCGCGGCTCGCCTCGACGATCGCAACGACGTTCCGGTCGATCTCCTGCACACGCGTGACAATCGCCTGCAGCGCCTTGCCGGTCCGATCCACGAGCTCGACCCCGGCCTTCACCTGGACCGCCGATGTGCTGATCAGCTCCTTGATTTCCTTTGCCGCCCGTGCCGAGCGCTGGGCGAGCTCCCGCACCTCTTGTGCGACGGACGACCTTGCCGGATTCCTCCGCAGAGGTCCGCGTTTCGCGCACCAGAGACCCCGCCTCCGCCGCACGCTTGCTGGAATCGTTGACGGTCTGCGTGATCTGTTCGAGCGCCGCGGCCGTCTGCTCCAAAGCGGCAGCCTGCTGCTCGGTCCGCTTGGCAATCGAGCCGGCGCTGTCGAGCATTTCGCTCGCCGTTGTCGCAATATCGCGCGAGGCCTGTGCAATGTCTCCAACCACCCGGTCGAGGTTGGCCACGGCCGTATTGTAGTCGGTCCGGGTTGTCTCCATGGAGGCATCCAGCGGCTGCACCACCTGCGCGGTCAGATCCCCTTCGGAAAGCCGGCCGATCATCGCGCTGAGCGTGCCGATCGACTTCATCCGCTCCGTGACATCGGTCGCGAACTTGACGATCCGGTAGACCGTCCCGCGAGAACTGAAGACGGGATTGTACGTCGCCTGGATCCAGACCTCGCGCCCGTTCTTGCCGATCCTCTTGTACGTATTCGAAGAAAATTCGCCCGACCGGAGGCGCTCCCAGAATTTCGGGTAGCTTTCAGACCGGATGTAGTCCGGCTCGCAGAACAGAGCATGCTTCTTGCCGATGATTTCGCTGCGCTCGTAGCCCATGGTCTTGCAGAAGGCGAGGTTCGCCTCCACGACGGTAGCATCGGGTTCGAACTCGATCACCGCGACGGAACGGTCGAGCGCGTTGAGGATGTTCTGGTTATGAAGCGCGGCGACCTTGGTGGCGGTGATGTCCGCCGCAATTTTCACGACACCGGTCACGCTGCCACCCTCGAAGATCGGGTCGTAGGAGGCTTCGATCCAGACGTCCTGGCCGGTCTTGGAAACGCGCCTGAACTGCCCGCGCTGTGGCTTTCCGGCGGCCAGATCCCGCCAGAACTGGATGTACTCGGGCGCCTCGGTCACGCCGCGTTCGAGAAACATTCGATGGTGCTTGCCGACGATCTCGTCAAGGGAATAGCCGAGTGCCTGGCAGAAATTGGCGTTAGCGCCCGCGACGATACCATCGGTCGAAAACCAGATGATCGCGTGAGAGTGGGAAATTGCGGTGTACTGCTGAACAATGCGATGGTTCATAAACGGGAGTTTGAGCATGGCCATTCCTCTTCGTTGCCTTATGCTCTCCCTCCGACATTACCGATTGGTGATATGCGGCCCGCAACAATTTGCTGATGTGAAGTGCTAGTATGGCTCGATTAGCCAAGCTTTTGCAGCGCGGGTCCGGGTTCGAGGGCGGCCAAAAACCGCCTGGCCACAGGCCGCAGCCTACCGGACGATCACCGGCTGCTCTTGACCTCCGCGAATTTCTCGCCAAGTCTTGCCCTGATTCATTTGCCGTTCATGGGCGAATGATACAAGAGAACAAAAGGGAGGACGTTCTATGCGAAAGTTGTTCGTCGCAATACTCTTGACTGGAGCGGCGCTTACTTCGGCAGCGTCAACCGCTTCGGCGCAGAGGTATCTTGACGACTATGAGGGTCGCGAAATCAACAGCGTCAAGGACTCGTTGCGTCGCCAGGGTTTTTCCGATGCTGGTCACGTCACCAAGCGTAGGGGAACCTTCGCCGTGATGTTCGATGGTCGGACCTGTATCCAGCTTCATGGCAGCCGCGGTGTGATTGACGAGATCGACGTCACCGATCCGCGCGACTGTGGTGTTCGGCCAAGGCCCTCGGGCCCAAGGCCATGGGGCCCGCCGCCCCCGCCGCCGTGGGGACCGCCACCGCCGCGTTACTGAGGCCAAGTTTTCAACGACCCGAATTCATCAGGATTCGGGTCGTTTGCTTTTGGGCCTGTACGCCCCCGGAACGCCGCGCACCAGTGCCTTCGCGTCAGCGCCGGCCCAAGTTTTTCTGTCATCGATTGGAAGGAAAATGGTAGCGGGAGAGGGACTCGAACCCCCGACACGCGGATTATGATTCCGCTGCTCTAACCACCTGAGCTACCCCGCCACGAGAGCCTGGACGCGATTTCGTCGTGCAGGTCCGTTTGGATGTGCGGCTTATAAAGGCCGTGTCACCGAAGTGTCAAGCAGGCAGCGGGAGAAAAACTGCCCTCGCCCGCGCCCTGCTCCAAAGCCCTGTTTCAGGCCGCCACCGGCGTCGAAAGCAGAGCCCGCAGAGAGGCTTCCGCATCGACTGCCCGTTCGGCCCGCAGGATGAAGCCGCCGCCGTAGACGCGCGCATCTGCGCCCTCGCCCGAGTAGAGCACGCAGGCCTGGCCAGGCGCAACGCCGGCCTCGCCGACCGACAGGTCGACATAGACACCATGCACATCGCTATGCAGCGTCACGGGCGTCGGCGGACGCGTCGAACGCACCTTCGCAAAGCAGGCAAAGCCGCCCGCCGTTTCGTCGGCAAGTGCACCGTCGCCAAGCCAGTTCATGTCGCGCAGATAGACCCGGTGCGTCTCGAGCGCCTCCTTGGGTCCGACGATCACGCGGCGCGAGCGGGCATCCAGATAGACCACGTAGAGCGGTTCGCCGGTCGCGACGCCCAGTCCCTTGCGCTGGCCGATCGTGTAGCGGACGATCCCTTCATGACGGCCGAGCACACGGCCATCCATGTGCACGATGTCTCCGGCAAGGGCTGCGTTCGGCTTTACCTTGGCGATGATGTCGGCATAGTTCCCGGCCGGCACGAAACAGATGTCCTGGCTGTCTGCCTTCTGGGCGACGACCAGTCCCATCTCCTCGGCAAGCCCCCTCACCTGCGCCTTCGACATGCCGCCCAGCGGAAAGCGCAGGTAGTCGATCTGCGCCTGGGTGGTTGCGAACAGGAACCAGCTCTGGTCGCGATCGGCATCGACCGGCCGATAAAGGGCACGGCGGCCGGGATTGTCGGCGCTTGGATTGGCAGACGAACGGATATAGTGGCCGGTGGCCAACGCATCGGCGCCGAGGTCCTTGGCCGTCGCCAGAAGATCGGCGAATTTGACCGTCTGGTTGCAGGCGACGCAGGGCACCGGCGTCTCGCCCATGGCGTAGGCTTCCGCAAAGGGATTGATCACGGTTTCCCGGAACCGGCGTTCGTAGTCGAGCACGTAATGCGGGATGCCGAGTGTTTCGCAGACCCGCCGTGCATCGTCGATATCCTGGCCGGCGCAGCACGAACCGGCGCGATGGACCGCCGCACCGTGGTCGTAGAGCTGCAGGGTGATGCCGAGCACATCGTAGCCCTGGCGTTTGAGGAGGCCTGCGACCACGGAAGAATCGACGCCGCCGGACATGGCAACGACGACGCGTGTGTCTTCTGGCCTCTTGTCAAAATCCAGGCTGTTCACGGGGTCTCTCTTTCGCTTGGTCCCGACCGCGGCACACGCCGGCCGGTTCATGAGCCGGGGCGGGATCGGCCGCCAGCCGGGCATTTCCAGCCGATATAGAAAGAAATGGCGGTCGGCGCAAGGAGCGGCCGGCTTCGACCGCACTCGCGGGCCTGTCTTCTCAGCGGTCGGCGCCCCGGTTCATGTCGCGCACGACCCACTTGAAGAACCAGTAGATCACGAGGAAGAACATCATCAGAGGCAGCAGATTTTGGGCGGTGTCCATCGTGGTCTTCCAGCTTGCCTCCCGTGCCGGGCATAAAGTGATTCACCCTTATCTACAATATTGCATTCGAATTGACGAAATATCTAATAATATGCGGTCGACCCTGCTTCAGTTCTGCACCGCCGCATGGCGCAGCACTTCTGTCACCACGGCGTCGTTCGCCGATGCCCCTGCTTCGGTGCGCACCCGCGGCAGGCTTGCGGGATACTGCCGCTGCACAAATTCGATGAGCTTCTCGCGGATCTCGCAGCGCAGGTCGAACACCCGCGGCGCGCTGGTGGCCGAGGCAAGGATCCGCACCTCCATCGTCGTCTCGCGGAAATCCGTCACCTGGACGGCCACCACCCGCTTGTCCCAAAGGGCCGAGCCGGCAGCGATCTCCTCCACCTTGTGGCGGATCGCGGGTATGGGCACGGAATAGTCGAGATAGATCATCACCGTGCCGATCAGCGACGCGCTCTCGCGGGTCCAGTTCTGGAACGGCTGCTCGATGAAATAGCTGAGCGGCAGGATCATCCGGCGCCAGTCCCACAGCTTCACCACTACGTAGGTGGAGGTGATTTCCTCCACATTCCCCCACTCGCCCTCGACGATCAGCGCATCGTCGATGCGGATCGGCTGGGTGATGGCAAGCTGGATACCGGCAAACACGTTCTTCAGCACCGGCTGCAGCGCAAGGCCGAGCACGATACCCGCGACGCCCGCCGACGCCAGGAGGCTGACGCCGTACTGCTGGACCGCCGGAAAGGTCAGCAGCATGATGGCGATGGTCACGCCGATGATCAGCACATGGGCAATGCGCTCGAGGATGCGCGACTGGGTGACATGCGTGCGCGCCAGAAGGTTGTCTTCCGCATCGAGCTTGAACCGCCTCAGATAGACGGTCATCCAGATGTGCAGCGTTGTCCGCGCGCCCCAGCCGACCACAAGGATAAATCCCAGGAGCAGGACGTGACGGATCACGCTCGCCTGATCGGAGGTGAGCGGCGCAACCGACGCGCCGAACGACAGCGTCCAGGTCAGGATTGCAAGCCGGAGCGGCCGCCGGCCGCGGGAAACCAGGGAGCGCCAGAACAGGTCCCGCTTCTCCACGACCTTGGTAAAGAAGCGGAAGGCGGTCCGGTGAATGAGGAGGCCGATGAAGAAGGCGGCGGCCAAAACGCCGAGGCTGACCATCCAGGCTGGTAGCCAGGCCGTCTCGGCACGGAATTCGTCGATCAAGCGTGTCATGCTCCCTCAGTTAGGGTGCAGTGCAGCATATTAAACCCGGCCGCAAAAAATTCACGTTTTGGCGTTCTTCATGGCAGCCGAACGAGGGCGACTCAATGACGGAGGATGAATTCGGACTGATGCGTTTTGTCGATGCGCAGGCGCCGGTCTATGACGACGTATTGGGGGAGTTGCGGAGCGGCCGCAAGCGCACCCACTGGATGTGGTATATTTTTCCGCAGGTTGCGGGCCTGGGTTTTTCCATCATGGCGCAGCGTTTCGCTATTTCGTCGCGCCGCGAGGCGGACGCCTATCTCGCACACCCGCTGCTTGGGACGCGCCTTGTGCAATGCACGCAGGCCATGCTCACTCACAACGGCAGTCCCGCACGCACCATCCTCGGTTCGCCGGACGACCAGAAGTTCAAAAGCTCCATGACGCTGTTCGAGCTGGTCAGCGAAAAGGGCTCGCCTTTCGAGCGAGCCCTGGAGCATTTCTACGAAGGAGAGCGTGACGAGCGCACGCTCGCCATGCTGCGGTAGCGTCAGGCCGCAGACTGGATGGCCGAGACCTTCCAGTCGTTGGCAGGCTTGCGGACGAAGGTCCAGACCTCGACCGTCTCGCTCGCCTGGCTCGGATCGCCGTCGGCAACCTTGCCGCTGTCGCGATCGCGCATGAAGTCGACGCTCGAGTAGCGCATCGCAACGGTCGCGAAATCCTGACCGTTTTCACGCCAGGCTTCCGAAAGGTCGCCCTGCAGCAGCTTGACGTCCTTCACCTCGTTCTTGACGCCCTTGGTGGCGTTCTCGCCCAGTTCCTCGGCCAGGTAGGACATGGCTTCCGGCGTCGTCAGCACGCGCAGCTTCGAATAATCCTCCGCCGCATACGCAGCCTGGACGTCCTTGAGCATCTTTTCGAACTGGTCGAAATCACGGTTCGTGATGCCGATCTCGTCCGTCTGCGGACCCGCCTGGCGGGGTGCAGGCTGCGAAGCGCCGCTGCCACCCATGCCCCCAAAGCCGCCAATCTTGGGGATCTGGAAGCCGCCCTGGTTGGGCTGGGACGAATTATAGGCGTTGGGCTGCGAACCCGGAGCGCCGTAGCCACCCGTCGGACCGGCCGCCTGCTGCTGACGGCGTCCGAAGAAGCGGAAGGCGAGCATGGCAAGACCGGCAATCAGCGCGATCTGGAAGAGCATGCCGAGGAAGCCGGCTGCACCTCCGAAGCCGCCGCCCATCATCATGCCGAACAGGCCACCCAGGAACAGGCCGCCCAGGAGCCCGCCGCCGAGACCGCCGAACAGGCCGCGGCGAGGCTGCGCCGCCTGCTGGCCGAAGCCGGACTGGGGCGTGGTCGCGTTCTGCTGTGTATTGGGCGTCATCGACCGCTGGATGCCGTTGGTCGGACCGGGAGCCGTATTGGTGGTGGCGGGGGCCGAATAGGTGCGCGTTCCACGGCTGCCGAAGCCGCCGAAGCCGCCGGCACGCCGGGCCTCTGCCATATCGACGGCGGTCAGGGAAACCGCCATGCCGAGAGCCAGCACCGCAAACAGTTTCTGATAACGCCGAAGCTTGGATAACATGGTCTTCTCCTCTAGGCCGCAATCGGGCGGCACCCCGTCTATATAGAAATAGGCTCCCCGATATTTTAGGGGTACTGCAACAATTCCCGCACAAGTAGATATCCAACGGCAAAATCCGGATCAAGTTCCGCATCTGCAACCTACGGAAAAGTGACCGTGGGCGAGACGGGTCATGCAGCGACACCCGCAGGAACGAAAAAGGCCCGGCGTGTGAGCGCCGGGCCTTTTCTCTGTCCGTGATTCTGCGGAGGTGCCATGCCGGCCCCGGGGACCGGGCGGCGGTCCGTGCCTTAGTCGATGTTGAAGGTCAGCGGCCTTGCCTGCTTGATCGCCGGGTTGGCGGTGAGCTGGTCGAGCACCGCCTGGTCGACACGGCCATCGACATAGAGCAGAGCAATGGCGTCGCCGTTCTCCTTCTCGCGGCCGAGCTGGAAGTTGGCGATGTTGACGCCGGCATTGCCGAGCGTGGTCCCCATGAAGCCGATCATCCCGGGAACGTCGGTGTTCGAAATATAGATCATGTCGGCGCCGACATCGGCATCCATGTTGATCCCCTTGATCTGGATGAAGCGCGGCTTGCCGTCCGAGAAGACTGTGCCGGCAACCGAGCGGCTCTGCTTGTCGGTGGTCACCGTCAGCCGGATGTAGCCGTCATAGACGCCGGTCTTGTCGCGCTTGACCTCGGACAGGACGATGCCCTTTTCTTTGATCATGATCGGCGCGGACACCATGTTGACGTCGGCCACCTGGTTGCGGATAAGGCCGGCCAGCAGCGCAGACGTCAGCGCCTTGGTGTTCATCCCGGCGGTCACGCCGTCGTAGAGGATTTCGATTTCCTTGATCGGCGCATCCGTCACCTGGCCGGCAAACGATCCGAGCACGTCGGCAAGCCGGATAAACGGCCTCAGGATCGGTGCTTCTTCCGCCGTGATCGATGGCATGTTGATGGCGTTGGAAACAGCGCCCTTGACCAGATAGTCCGACATCTGCTCGGCAACCTGCAGGGCAACGTTCTCCTGCGCTTCCGTGGTGGATGCGCCCAGATGCGGCGTGCAGACGACGTTCGGCAGGCCGAACAGCGGGCTTTCGGTGGCAGGCTCTACCTCGAACACGTCGAAGCCGGCACCGGCGACATGGCCGGACCGGATGGCGTCGGCGAGCGCTGCCTCATCGACCAGGCCGCCGCGGGCACAGTTGATGATGCGCACGCCCGGCTTCGTCTTGGCGAGGTTTTCGCGGCCGAGGATGCCGCGCGTCTTGTCGGTCATCGGCACGTGCAGCGTGATGAAATCGGCCTTGGCCAGCAGCTCGTCGAGCTCGACCTTAGTGACACCCATTTCCTGGGCCCGTTCGACCGACAGGAAGGGATCATAGGCGAGCACATGCATGCCGAGACCGATCGCCTTTTTGCAGACGATGCCGCCGATATTGCCGGCGCCGATGACGCCGAGCATTTTGCCGGTGATTTCGACGCCCATGAACTTGGACTTTTCCCACTTGCCGGCCTGGGTCGAGGCATCCGCCTGGGGCAACTGGCGAGCCACAGCGAACATCAAGGCGATGGCGTGCTCGGCCGTGGTGATGGAATTGCCGAACGGCGTGTTCATCACGATGATGCCGCGCCGCGATGCCGCCGGGATGTCGACGTTGTCGACGCCGATGCC
Organism: Hyphomicrobiales bacterium; assembly: GCA_900469345.1. Classification (GTDB taxonomy): domain Bacteria; phylum Pseudomonadota; class Alphaproteobacteria; order Rhizobiales; family Rhizobiaceae; genus Neorhizobium. The sequence goes on from UBWZ01000002.1 coordinate 859,041, forward strand.
GGCCCGGCCGATGACCTTGAGGTTGGTCGCCGCCGCGATCAGCTTTTCGGTCGCCTTGGTGGCGGAACGGATGGCGAGGCCATCATAGTTGCCGATGATCTCGGCAAGCTTGTCCTTGTCCTTGCCGAGCTTCGGCTGGAAATCGACTTCGACGCCACGATCCCGGAAGATCTGGACGGCGGTTTCGGAGAGTTCATCGGATACGAGTACGCGAGGTGCCATGCTGATGGGCTCCTAGAGAAGAGGATAATGCTGAATGAGACTGTGGCGGCTCCGCTTTGCGGCGGAGCCGATATCGAACCGGCTAGGCGGCAGCCTTGGCGAGCGCGGCCTTCTGCGTCTGGAATGCGTAATCGAGCCACGGCATCAGGGCCTTCATGTCGGCCTCGTCGATGGTTGCACCTGCCCAGATACGCAGCCCCGAAGGGGCGTCGCGGTAGGCACCGATATCGAAGGCGACGCCTTCGTTTTCGAGGATGGCGACGACGCCCTTGGCAAACGCAGCCTGAGCGTCGTCGTCGAGGGCAGCCACGGCGGGATCGACGATCTTCAGGCAGACGGAGGTGTTGGAGCGCGTCGAAGGCTCGACCGCCAGGTTGGCGATCCAGCTGTTGCTGTCGCAGAAGTCGAAGATGACCTTGGCATTGGCGTCGGCACGTGCGGTCAGTGCGTTGAGGCCGCCGAGCGACTTTGCCCAGGTCAGCGCATCGATATAGTCCTCGACGCAGAGCATCGACGGGGTGTTGATCGTTTCGCCGGTGAAGATGCCTTCGATCAGTTTGCCGCCGGAGGTCATGCGGAAGATCTTCGGCAGCGGCCAGGCCGGCACGTAGGTGGTCAGCCGCTCGACGGCGCGGGGGCTGAGGATGATCACGCCGTGAGCGCCCTCGCCGCCCAGAACCTTCTGCCAGGAGAACGTGACAACGTCGAGCTTGGAGAAATCCATCTCCTGCGCAAACGCTGCCGACGTGGCGTCACAGATCGTCAGGCCCTTGCGGTCGGCCGGAATGAAATCGGCATTGGGAACGCGAACGCCCGAGGTGGTGCCGTTCCAGGTGAAAACCACGTCACGGTCGAAATCGACCGTTGAAAGGTCAGGCAGGACTCCGTACGGCGCGTCGATCTTGCGCACGTCCTTGAGCTTCAGCTGCTTGACGACGTCCGTCACCCAGCCGGCACCGAAGCTCTCCCAGGACAGCATGTCCACGCCGCGCTCGCCGAGCAGCGACCACATCGCCATTTCCACCGCGCCGGTGTCGGAGGCGGGAACGATGCCGATGCGGTAGTCCGCCGGCACCTGAAGAATTTCACGGGTAAGATCGATGGCCTGCTTCAGCTTCCCCTTGCCGACCTTGGCGCGGTGCGAACGACCGAGCGGAGCATCGGAGAGAGCGTCGAGCGACCAACCGGGGCGCTTCGAGCAAGGGCCAGAAGAAAAATGGGTGTTGTGCGGACGCAAGTCCGGCTTCGCGGCGGCGTTGGCCATATCTATACCCTTCCAGGTAATTAGCCTCTCGTTGGGGAGAGGTGTCCCGCCGTCGTGGGTAATCTCCTTCGCTTTTTCCGTCAAGCAGAATGTCGCGATCCGCACATTTTCTGCCGCCGCAAACGCAAACCGCCCGGTCTTTGAGACCGGGCGGTTATAGACTGAGAGCTGCCTGTGGCAGGCGCCGTTACTTGTAGACGATCGGCTCCGGAGCCGGCTCGTAGGGTGCCGGGGTGTCGCAGCCGCTGAACATGTAGCGGGCGCCGATCCGGGCTTCGTGAGAATCGAACCCCTTGTCGCGGCCCGGGCCGCCATTGTCGGCGTAGCCGAACATGTCGCCGCCGACGATATGGCGGTAACGGTAGCCGATATCGGCCTTCAGGTTGCAGGTGACGTCGATCGAGGCGCCGGCCATCAGCGCATAGGTCAGGCGCCACTTGCCTTCGCCGCCATGCTCGGTCGTGTAGCAGCCGGGTGCCGACGGATCGTCGCAGATCGTGTTGCGCAGCTTGCTCCACTGAACATAGGAACCGCCGATGCCGGCGCCGACGTAAGGTGTGAAGTAGCCGTAGGTGCCGAGATCCACATAGGCGTTGGCCAGCAGCGAATAGGCATGCATGTTGGCACGGTCGTCCGAAGTACAGGTGAAGCCCGAGCAGGTGCCCGTCGTCGAGCCCTTGAAGTCGGACTTGCTGAGGTAGTCGAAGGTCACGTCGGTGCGCAGATAGTTGTTGATCTGGTAACCGATACCGCCGCCGACGATGGCGCTGTCCTTGATCGAGGTATGATCGAAATCGACCTCGTTGGAATTCGAGCCCTGAAAGTACTTGGCGCCGCGGATGTGGTTGAAGGAATAGCCGACGTCACCGCGAAGGTACCAGCCGGACGCCTCCTGTACGGTGACTTCCGGAGCGTCCTGGAGCGGCTCCGGCTGAGGTTGATAGAGGTCCGCGGAACTGGCCGCGTTGACCGTCAGCAGCAGCGCGAAGACGCTGGCCAAGCACTTGTTCATGGGTTCATCTCCAAAGCTTCAGATCGTGTATGGCAGGCACGACGCGCAGCCACTCCTGTCTTGTCCTGGATGATGAATGATAAAAGTTAAGTCCCGCTTAACTATGCCTGTTTACCAAACGGCTTTGCTGAAGAAGTGCGTGCCATTGATCCGAAGCTCATCTCCGGTTGACCCTTTCGTGACGAAACATAGGCGACCGGCCAGCGTTGAATGCGGACCGATGAAAAGGAAGCACGCATTGATCTCCACAAAGGATGACGTAACCCTCAGCGCAGCCGCAACGGCCGCCGTCCCGCGCCCCATCTCGGACCATGGCGCCATCGGCAATCTCCGCACCCTGGCGCTGGTGGCAAGGGACGGCACGATCGACTTCCTGTGCTGGCCAAACCTCGACAGTCCGAGCATCTTTGCCGCACTGCTCGACGCGGAAAAAGGCGGTGCCTTCGAAATTTCGCCGCAGATTCCGGATGCCCGCCGCCTGCAGCTCTACATTCCGGAAAGCAACGTGCTGACCACCCGCTGGCTCGGGCGAGGCCAGAGCGCCCAGATCACCGACCTCATGCCCCTGCCCGACGCGGCGGGTGGCAGCCTGTCTCTGGTCCGACGGATCGAGGTGACCAGCGGCGAAGTTGCGTTCTCGCTGCGCTGCTGGCCGCGTTTCGACTATGCCCGCACCACGCCCAAGCTGACTGTCGGCGACGGTGAAGTCGTGTTTGAGGCCGGTGGCCTCACCCTGCGCCTCGCCGCCTCGCTGCAATTCATGGAGGACGGGGACGGCGTGGCCGCGACCTTCACGTTGAGCGCCGGCGACCGGATGGACGTCATCCTCGATGGCAACGAGGGCGACGTCCCGGACAGCGACGCCGTCACGGATCTCATCCATGCAACCACCGACTACTGGCAGGCCTGGGCCCGCAAATCGACCTACCGCGGCCGTTGGCGCAGCGCCGTCACCCGGTCGGCCCTGGCCCTGAAGCTGCTCACCTCGCAGGAATATGGCTCGATTGCCGCGGCTGGCACCTTTGGCCTGCCGGAAGCCCCGGGCGGTGAGCGAAACTGGGATTACCGCGCCACATGGATCCGCGACGCCTCCTTCACCATCTATGCGCTGATGCGGCTCGGCTACCAGGACGAGGCGAACGCCTTCAGCCACTGGCTGACCGACCGGACCGAGCGCTCGGACGACGGACGCATGCACATCATGTACGGGCTGGACGGTCGCCGTACGCCCAACGAGACCAACCTGCCCCATCTGTCGGGCTATGGCGGCGCAACACCGGTGCGCATCGGCAACGATGCAACCGGCCAGGTACAGCTCGACATCTACGGCGAGCTTCTCGATTCCGTCTACATCAGCAACAAGTACGGCGAGGCCATCTCGCATCGCAACTGGAGCGGTGTGCGCGAGGTGGTCGACCGGGTCTGCGACATCTGGAATGAACCGGATGCCGGCATCTGGGAAATGCGCAGCGAGCCGACCCACCAGCTGCATTCCCGGCTGATGTGCTGGGTCGCGGTCGACCGCGCCATCCGGCTGGCTCAGAAGCGTTCGCTCGCCGCGCCCTTCGGCCGCTGGGTCGAGACCCGCAACGCCATCAACGAGGACATCTGGCAGAACTTCTGGAACGATGAGCTCGGGCGGTTTGCCCACACCAGGGGTGGCGACGACCTCGACGCCTCCATGCTGATGATGCCCTTGGTCCGCTTCATCAGCGCCACGGATCCCGCCTGGCTGTCGACGCTCGAAGCCATCGGCGAAGAACTGGCGGAAGACTGCCTGGTGATGCGCTACCGGCGCGACGACGGCCTCGACGGGGACGAAGGCTTCTTCGCCGCCTGCTCCTTCTGGTATGTGGAGTGCCTAGCCCGCGCCGGACGCCTCGATGAAGCGAGCATTCGCATGGAAAAGCTTCTGCTGTTCGGCAATCACCTGCAGCTCTACGCGGAGGAATTCGATTCGAGAGGTGAATTTCTTGGCAACTTCCCGCAGGCCTTCACCCATCTCGCCCTGATCAGCGCCGCCTTCTACCTGGACGGCGCCCTCGACGGCAGGTTCAGCCAGTGGCGCCCCTGATCGGCGGGATGCCGCTCAGGCCGCTGCCGAACGCACATTGCCGATCACGCCGACCAGATCGTTGACGATCCGCTCCACCTGGGCGCGGTCGTCGCCTTCCGCCATGACGCGGATGAGCGGCTCGGTGCCGGAAGGACGAATGACCAGACGCCCGCGGGTCGCAAGTTCTGCTTCCGCGTCGGCGATCGCCTTGATCACGACGGCGTCTTCCAGCGGCTTGCCGCCGGCGAAGCGGACGTTCTTGAGGAGCTGCGGAACCGGGTCGAAGCGACGGCAGATCTCGCTGACAGGCCGCCCGAGCCGCTTGGCGCGGGCGAGGATCTGGAGGGCGGCGACGAGGCCGTCGCCGGTGGTGCCGAAGTCGGACAGGACGATATGACCCGACTGTTCGCCGCCGACGTTGAAATTGTGGTTGCGCATATGCTCGACCACGTGGCGGTCGCCGACCTTGGTGCGCGCCAGATCGAGGCCCTTGCCCTTCAGGAAGCGCTCGAGCCCGAGATTGGACATGACCGTCGCAACGATGCCGCCGCCCGTCAGCTTGTCGTCTTCCGCCCAGCTTTCGGCGATCACCGCCATCAGCTGGTCGCCGTCGACGATCTCGCCGCGCTCGTCGACGATGATGACGCGGTCGGCATCGCCATCGAGCGCGATGCCGATGTCGGCGCGCACTTCATGTACCTTCTTCTGAAGGTTGCCGGGGCTGGTCGAGCCGCATTCCAGGTTGATGTTCGTGCCGTTCGGCTCGTTGCCGATGGTCACCACCTCGGCGCCGAGCTCCCAGAGCGCAAGCGGTGCCACCTTGTAGGCGGCACCATTGGCGCAGTCGATCGCGACCCGCAGCCCATGCAGCGTCACGTCGCGCGGAAGCGTCCGCTTGACGTGCTCGATATAGCGGTAGATGTCGCCCTCGACGCGCTTGGCGCGGCCGATATCGGCCGACTTCGCCAGCTGCGCATGGGCGTCCTTGTCGAGCAGGTCCTCGATCTGGCTCTCCAGCTCGTCCGAAAGCTTGTAGCCGTCCGGGCCGAACAGCTTGATGCCGTTGTCCTCGTAAGGATTGTGCGAGGCCGAGATCATCACGCCCACATCGGCGCGCAGCGAGCGCGTCAGCATCGCCACCGCCGGCGTCGGAATGGGCCCAAGCAGGAAGACATCGAGCCCGGCTGCCGTGAACCCGGCCACCATCGCATTTTCCAGCATGTAACCCGACAGGCGGGTATCCTTGCCGATCACGACGCGATGGCGGTGATTTCCGTTGCGGAAAATCGTCCCGACGGCGATCCCCACACGCATGGCAAGGTCCGGCGTCATCGGGAAGACGTTCGAATGTCCGCGGATCCCGTCCGTGCCAAAATAGCGGCGTGTCATGTAATCTCCTTCGTCACTGCGTCCCGCGCTCTGCCCGGCTGCCGCGGCAATTGAACCCGGCGATCGTCGGCAGAACCTCGAGGGATGCGCTGGCTCATGCCATAGTTCTCTGTCTCTGACACGTAAATTACAGGCAAAATTGATTATATCCCGTTACCAACGAGAAAGGCCGCCCGATTGTATCGGGCGGCCTTTCGCAATTACCAGGATATGGTCGAGTTAGTGGGGCTGCGGCTCAAGACCGCCTTCCGCCTCGCCGCCCTTCGACTCATCCTTCTTGGACCCGGCGCTTGGTACGGCCGAGCCGCGTGCGGTCGGGGAGTCGTCGCCAAGGTCACGAGAGGGCTTCTGGCCCTTTATCAGACCCTTGATCTCCTCGCCGGAGAGCGTCTCGTATTCGAGCAGGCCTTCGGCGATCGCTACGAACTCGTCGTGCTTCTCGGTCAGGATCCGGCGTGCTTCCGTGTACGCTTCGTCGATCAGGCGGCGCACTTCGGTATCGATCTTTTGGGCGGTCGATTCCGAAACGTTCTTGGACTGCGACACGGAATGACCGAGGAAGACTTCCTGCTGGTTTTCGCCGTAGGCGACCTGTCCGAGAATGTCGGAGAAGCCCCACTGCGTCACCATGGCGCGAGCAAGCTTGGTCGCCTGCTCGATATCCGACGATGCGCCCGAGGTGATGTTCTCCTTGCCGAAGGTAAGCTCTTCAGCCACCCGGCCGCCCATCATGATGACGAGGCGCGACACCATCCACTTGTAGCTCATCGAGTAGCGGTCGCCTTCTGGCAGCTGCATCACCATGCCGAGCGCACGTCCGCGCGGAATGATCGTCGCCTTATGCAGAGGATCGGCCACCGGCACGGTGATTGCCGTGATCGCATGGCCCGCCTCGTGGTATGCGGTCAGCTTCTTCTCGGCCTCGGTCATGGCGGACGAGCGACGCTCGGCGCCCATCATGATCTTGTCCTTGGCGTCTTCGAATTCGCTCATGGTGACGAGCCGCTTGTTGCGGCGAGCCGCCATCAGCGCTGCTTCGTTGACGAGGTTCATCAGGTCGGCGCCGGAGAAGCCGGGCGTACCGCGCGCCAAAACCTTGAGGTCGACATTCGGTGCGAGGGGCACGTTGCGGGCATGTACCTTGAGGATCCGCTCGCGACCGACGATGTCCGGGTTCGGTACGACGACCTGGCGGTCGAAGCGGCCCGGACGCAGAAGCGCCGGATCGAGAACGTCGGGTCGGTTGGTCGCGGCGATCAGGATGATGCCTTCGTTTGCTTCGAAGCCGTCCATTTCGACCAGAAGCTGGTTGAGGGTCTGCTCGCGTTCGTCGTTGCCGCCGCCGAGACCGGCGCCGCGATGACGGCCGACCGCATCGATTTCGTCGATGAAGATAATGCAGGGCGCGTTCTTCTTGGCCTGCTCGAACATGTCGCGGACGCGGCTGGCACCGACGCCGACGAACATTTCCACAAAGTCCGAACCGGAAATGGTGAAGAAGGGCACGTTCGCTTCGCCGGCGATGGCGCGGGCAAGCAGCGTCTTACCGGTACCGGGAGGACCGACCAAAAGCACGCCGCGCGGAATACGTCCGCCCAGCCTCTGGAACTTCTGCGGATCGCGCAGGAATTCGACGATTTCCTCGAGATCCTGCTTCGCTTCATCGACGCCGGCGACGTCTTCAAACGTCACGCGGCCATGCGCCTCGGTCAGCAGCTTGGCCTTGGATTTGCCAAAGCCCATGGCGCCACGCGAACCACCCTGCATCTGCCGCATGAAGAACAGCCAGACGCCAAGGATCAGCAACATCGGCAGGATCGTGCCGAGGTAGCTCAGAAAGCCTGAGGACCCATCCGTTTCCGGGCGGGCAACGATGGTCACGTTCTTCGACTGAAGACGGTCCATCAACGTGTCGTCGATCACAGGTGAATAGGTCTGAAAGCTTGCGCTGTTCTCGCTATAGGTTCCGAGCACCCTGTTGCCCGTGACGACGACATCCCGAACTCGCCCCGAATCCACATCATGCAGGAACTGCGAATAGGGAATCTCACGCGAGCTGGTCTGCGTTGGCGCCGTCTGAAACATGCTGAACAAAGCGATCAGCAAGAGGGCTATGATAGCCCAGAGGGCAAAATTACGAAAATTTGGGTTCATCGAACTCCCCGGACTGCGACGGCCAGCACTACGGCGGCCGCCTTTGCTTGCTGCCTAACATAGGATTGCGGGTGGGGATTGCCAAGGCAGTTGGCCGCGACGGTTTAGCTTTTCCGGTCGCAAACATGAATTGGCGGTCGCGGAAGTTCGTCGCATGCCAGCAAAACCGCGATTTCCCGTGCGAGATCGAACTCGAAGACAGGCAGGAAACGTTCGTACGGAGCGATGACCGGTGCTGCATGAAGTACCACCTGCGACGCTGCATCACCAAAAACCCGCAGATCAGGCATCACCGACATCGCCCGCCGCCCGATCGACGGCGGCACATGCGGAAAGAGCCGCTCCGCCTCGCGATCGTCGACCGGCATGGCGCGCACCTGTATGCTGTCGCGGCCAACGTTGCGGATCCGGTAGCGCCCGTCCCAGATCGCCTCGGTTTCTGCCGGAACCGCAATCTGCGGCAGGCCGCGGTTCTCCCGCTGCAGGTAAAGACCGTCACGCCGCAGATCGAAGATCACCCGACCCGCCGTCATGCGCCCGGGAAGGCGCTGGGCGAGAAAATCCGACACCCTGCCGAGGCTCTCTTGACGCAACCCGTGATCCCTCCCCCCAAGCACGGCGGCAAGCGCCGAAAGGCCGTGGCGCAGGTGCTCGGGTTCCGCGTCGAGCACCTCTCGGTCAAGCCGCACCAGCACCCCTTGCGCCATCGTCGAATGGCGGCGCACCAGGTCGGCGGCACCCTCCGCCAGCCGCTGCCGGCGACGACCGGCCTCCTCGATCTCCACGGAAACGCTGAGCGCTTCTGCGGCCAGCGCCTGTCGAACCCGGACCCGCTCCGAGGCCGGGTTGATATTGCTCGGATCATCGATCCAGGCGATGCCCCGCTCGACCAGCGCCGCGCGGATATCGGCGCGCTGCGTCGACAGGAAAGGTCGCGCCAGCCAGCGCCGGCGGCCGAGGAGCACCAGCTGGGCCATGCCGGAAAGGCCTGGATTATCGGCGCCATCGTTGCGGGTGGCGCGCATGACGACCGTCTCCCGCTGGTCGTCAAGCGTATGGCCGGTAAGGATGAGGGTCGCATCGAGCTCGTCCGCGACGGCCGTCAGAAGCTCGTACCGCGCTTCACGCGCTGCAGCCGAAACGCCGCTCAAGGGTTTTGCCCCCGCCCATGAGCGCACCAGATGCGGGATGCCGCTGTCGTTGCAGAAGGAGCCGACAGCCGCCGCCTCGGCGGCGCTGTCGGGGCGAAGACCATGGTCGATCGTGGCTGCAAAAAGAAAAATGCCTTGCGCCGCGGGATCGCTGCATAGTTCGGCAAGAAGCGTCAGCAGGCCGAGCGAATCGCTACCGCCCGAGACGGCGACCAGAAGGCGCGCAGGTCTGGGGAGCGAGTCTAGAAGGCGACGGACAGCCTGGTCGGGAGAAAGCATCCGTCACCCAGCAAATGTGATCAGCAGGCGAGACGCTTCTGCTCGCTGGCAGACTTGCTCAGCACCGCCTTGGGGGCGTTCGGATAGCGCTTCGAGACCTCGCGCAGGGTCGCGCAGGCGGTCTCGGTGTTGTCGAGCTGCGCCAGCGACATGCCGAGCTTCAGCAGCATTTCCGGCGCCTTGGCGGATTTGCCGAAGCTCTGGTGGGCATTCAGAAAGGTCTTGGCGGAATCGGTGTATTTGCCCTGCGAATACTGCGCCTCGCCGAGCCAGAAGCTGGCGTCGCCGGCCTTGGCGCCCTTGGGATAGGCGGCCAGGTAGCTTGAGAATTCCTTTTCGGCGAGCGGATAGTCGCCGGCCAGAACATGGTCGTAGGCGATTTTGTAGGCGTCATTCTCGCTGCCGAGCGACGCGGTCTGCTGCTGGTCCTGGCCGCCGGCGCGCGGGCTCTGGGCGCCGGTATCGACGCCGGGAAGGCCTGCCGAATTGTTCGCCTGGTTGCGCGAGGCGCCGCGGGCATTGCCCGCCTGGTCGAAATCGATCGAGCCGAGCGTGGTGGGGGGCGGTGCCGCCCGGCCGCCGGAAGCCGGCGCGCCGGCCCCCGATGCCGGTGGCTGATCGATGATGCGGGCGACGTCGTCCGTCGCGCCCGGCGTTGCCGCCGGTGCGCTCGATCCGGGCCGGTTGGCCGCCACGGCCGGTTTCCCGGCCGTGTCGTCCACTTCGGTTCTCTTTTTCTTTTCCAGGTCCTGGAATCGGAACTCGTTATCTTCCTGCGTCTTGCGCAGTTGTTCCTGCATCTGCAGGAGCTGATAACTCATCTCCTCGATGCGGCCATTCAGCTGCCGCACCTCTTCCTGAAGTTGCTGGATGCGGACGGCATCATTGCTCTGTGCCAGCACGACCGGCCGATCTCCGGCCGATGGCTGTTGCGCAACGGTCTGCCCGCCCTGAAAAAGTTTCGGCAACGAAAACGCCCCCGCAGGGCCGCCGCTAACCGCCAGCCCCAGCATCGCTGCCAAGACAAATTTTCTCATGTCGTCCGTCCTGCTCTTTGATTTGCGCCGAAATGGCGCGCCAGGAGATTTTTACAACTGACGCTAAAAAGCAACCAAGCCCAGGTCCAAAATCCCGCAAATCGGGGCCAAACTAAGGAAAAAATAAAAAGGCGGCCCGAAGCCGCCTTTTCTTAACAGATTGTCATGTTGCGGGATGCGGCCTGCTGGCCGCATCAAGCCGATTACATTCCGGCGCCGCCGAGAACGGTGACGGCGCGACGGTTCTGCGACCAGCAGGAAATGTCGTCGCAAACGGCGACCGGGCGTTCCTTGCCGTAGGAAATCGTCTTTAGACGGTTGGCCGGGATGCCGCGCGACGTGAGGTAGTCCTTGGTGGCGGCAGCACGACGTGCGCCGAGCGCCAGGTTGTATTCGCGCGTACCGCGTTCGTCGGCATGGCCTTCGACGGTGATGGCGTAGCGCGGATAACGCTGCAGCCACTGGGCCTGGCGGTCGAGCGTCTGCTGTGCATCGGCGCGGATCGAGGTCGAATCGGTATCGAAGAAGATCCGGTCGCCGACGTTGACGGTGAAGTCCTGCTGCGAGCCGGGCGTTGCCGAGCCGGCAGCACCGTTGAGGCCGAGGTCGCCCGCATTGTTGGGCAGGTTCTTCTTGTTGGCGCAGCCTGCGAGTGCGAGGGCCAGCGTCAGCGCGATGACGGCGGGGTTGCGAGCGAGGGTCTGCATGCGGCTCATCGCCGGGGTTCCAGTGCGGCTCATGGCCGGTCTCTCCTTGATCGATTGCATTTCAAAGTTGCCAGACTCTAACCGAAAGCGGTTAACCATGTTCAAACGCTTATGGTTAATCAAGTCTTGCCTGCCCGACAATTCCGCCCTTTTTCATCTGATGGGGGCGGGTAAGAGGCGACCTGCGCCCCTAAAAACAAACACCGGTGTCATTCGAGCAGCGGCGACCAGGCCGGGTCGGATGCGTAACCCGGGGTCTTGACCTGCAGTTCGTTGTAGCCGGTCAGGTCGATCGAGAAGAGCTGCGGACCGCCCGCGCCGGCATTCTGCCGGAAGAACATCAGCACACGGCCGTTCGGTGCCCAGGTCGGCCCTTCGTTATGGAAGCCGGAGGTCAGCACCCGTTCGCCGGAGCCGTCCGGCTTCATGACGCCGATCGAGAACTTGCCGCCAGACTGCTTGGTGAAGGCGATGAGATCGCCGCGCGGCGACCAGACCGGGGTCGAATAGGAACCGTCGCCGAACGAGATGCGCTGCTGGCCGGAGCCGTCGGCGCCCATCACGTAGATCTGCTGCTTGCCGCCACGGTCGCTTTCGAAAGTGATGCGCGCGCCGTCGGGCGAATAGGACGGTGCCGTATCGATGGCGGCCGTCGAGGTCAGGCGCGTCGTGGTGCGCGAGCGCAGATCCATCGTGTAGATGTTGGCATTGCCTTCCTGCTGGAGGCTCATGATGACCTTCTGGCCGTCCGGCGAGAAGCGCGGCGAGAAGGTCATGCCCGGGAAATTGCCGACCACCTCGCGCTGGCCCGTTTCGAGCTGCAGCAGGTAGACGCGCGGCTGGTTGCCCTCGAAGGACATGTAGGTCACTTCCTGGCGGCTCGGCGAGAAGCGCGGCGTCAGGACGAGGTCCTTGCCGTTCGTCAGCATGCGCAGGTTGAAGCCGTCCTGGTCCATGATCGCGAGCTGGCGCTGGCGGGCGGTCTTCGGGCCGCTTTCCGAGACGAACACGACGCGGGTATCGAAATAGCCCTTTTCGCCGGTGATGCGCTCATAGATCGCGTCGGCGATGATATGGGCGACGCGGCGCCAGTTCTCCGGCTGGGTGAAGAACTGCTGGCCGGCCATCTGGCTACCGGCGAATGTGTCCCACAGACGGAATTCGGCGCGCAGACGTCCGTCGCCCTCGCGGGTGATCCGCCCGACGACCAGCGCCTGCGCGTTGATCGCCTTCCAGTCCTCAAAGCGCGGTGCCTTGCCGGGATCGGTAATCTTTTCGATAAAGGCCTGCTTGCTGACCGGCGCGAACAGACCGGACCGCTTCAGGTCGTCTGCAACGACCTGCGAGATCTGCGGCCCAAGCTCGTTGTTGGACAGGAAGTCGGTGATGGCGATCGGCAGGGGCTCGACATTGCCCTTGTTGATGTTGATCTCCACCAGGGCGTGGGCAGGGGTCGAGAGGGCCGCCACACTGGCGCCCGCCATCGCGAGCCCGAGAAAGGAACGTCTGATCATGTTCATAAAGCCTTTCAGCTACGCTTTCATCTCTTAGAGCCCCAGCTCGCTGGGGTCGAAATTCACGACGACTTCGCTCCAAGAATCATATTTCTCGGCCGGCAGGTTCTTGAACGGCGACGACCGCAGGACGGCGCGGCGTGCGCTCGATTCCATGGTACGTCGGGCCGTGTCGGAGCCGCCCGAGGAGGAAACTTCCGGCTCGCCGACGATCGCGCCGGACTGGTCGAGCCGCATGTGGACGCGGATGATCATCCCCTGCAGGCCCTCGATCCCGGCGATCGTCGACCAGTTGTTGGAGATCTGGCCGCGCAGGGCATCCATCTCGCTCTGGCTGAGCTTGGCGCCGGTCGATGGCTTGGTGCTGCCGGTCGAGACCGGCGTTGCGGAGCGCTTGGCGCCGCCACCGGAGGCTTCCTGCTTGTTGAGCAGCATCGCGATCTGGTCGGCGTTGAAGTCGCTCTTTTGCGATGAGGACGACTTGGCGGCGTCCTGCTTCTTGCCTTCCTTCTTGTCGGTCGCCTTTGCGGTTTCGGTCGCCTTCGTGTCGGCCTTGGCGACTTCCGTTGGCTTCGGCGTCTCGGGCTTCTTCTCCGGCGTCTTTTCGACCGGCTTCTCGACAGGCTTTGCCTCTTCCTTCGGCGGCTCGGGCTTCGGCGGCTGCGGCTTTGCCATCGGTATCGGCGGCGTCGGCGGCAGCTCTCCGGTCTCGGAGGTGTTTTCGGCCTGCACCGGTGCCGGCGTCGGCTTGGCAGCCTCCGGCTTCGGCGGCGTCGGCTCGGGCTTGGGCGGTGTCGGTTCCGGCTTGGGTGGAGTCGGTTCGGGCTTGGGTTGCGGCAAAGCGGCGGTCTCGGTCGGCTTCGGCGCGGTTTCCTCGGGCGCGATTTCCTTAACGTCGTTCTGCTCGGGTGTCGGCGTCGGCGTCGGGCGCTCCACGGGCTTCGGCGCCGCGGCCACTTCGACCGGCGTCGGCTTTTTCGTCGGAGTGGGCGGCGTCTTCAGGTCGACATCGTTCTCGCCCGCGTTCTCGGCGTTCTCGATGACCTTCTGGTTCTTGGTCTCCTTGACCGAAGGCTTCTCCTTCATCGGAGCCTTCTTGTCGCCCTGCTGCATCTGGGTGATGGATTCCACCGGCACGATGTCGACCGGAAATGCTTCCACGTCGGCAACCGTCAACGGCGCCGGGGCGGAAAGCGTCAGCATTGCCCAGCCGAGAACCAGCAGATGCAAAGCGACCGATGTGCCGACACTAACCTTCATGGCGCCGCGATCACTTCTCCTGTTCCTGCAGCGTCACAAGACCGATGTTCTTGTAACCGGCTGCAGAGATACGGGCCATGACCTTCATCACGCCGCCATAGGCTGCCGTGGTGTCGCCGCGTACATAGATGCGTTCGTTGTAGCCCGTCGTCGCGATGGCCTGCAGCTTGGGCAGGATGTCGTCGATGATGATCGGCGTTTCCTGGAGGAAGATCTCGCCCTTGGCATTGACGGAAATGGTGATCGGCTGGGTGTCCGAGTTCATCGCCTTGGCCTGCGTTTCCGGCAGGTCGATCGGCACGCCGACGGTCATCATCGGCGCGGCAACCATGAAGATGATCAGCAGCACGAGCATGACGTCGACAAGCGGCGTGACGTTGATTTCGCTGATGGCGCCACCGCCGCGGCGACCGCGCCGACCACGACGTCCGCCACCCGATGATTTCGCTCCCCCGGCAGACATGCCCATGATACGTGCTCCTTGGCCCGGCTAAAGAGGTTTACTGCGCTGCCTGGCGCGGCTGCATCTTCTCGTCGATCTGGCGCGACAGGATGGCGGAGAATTCGTCCGCGAAGCCTTCCATGCGGGCCGACAGCTTGCCGGCGTCGCCCATGAACTTGTTGTAGGCGATAACCGCCGGAATAGCGGCCACGAGGCCGATCGCGGTTGCCAGCAGCGCCTCGGCGATACCGGGTGCGACGACGGCAAGGTTGGTGGACTTCGAACCGGCAATCGCCTGGAAGGACGTCATGATGCCGACCACGGTGCCGAACAGGCCGATGAACGGACCGGCCGAACCGATCGTCGCCAGCGAGCTGAGACGCGCCTCGAAGCCTTCGCTTTCGCGCGACATCGTCACGTCCATGGCGCGGTCGATACGCATCTGCAGGCCGATCGGCGAGCGTGCGCCGCGCTCGAAGCTCTTCTTCCATTCGCGCATGGCGGCGACGAAGATGGCCGAAAGCCCGGTATTCTGGCGGTCGGACAAGCTGCGATACAGTTCTTCGAGCGACTGGCCGGACCAGAACACCTGCTCGAACTGGTCGAACTGGCGCTTTGCCCGGGCGAAGTTGAAGTATTTGTCGATGACGATCGCCCAGGTCCAGACGGACGCGCCGAGCAACCCGATCATCACCAGCTTGACGACCCAACCCGCCTGCATGAAAAGCGACCAGAGGCTCACATCGCTCGCCGCTGCCGCCAAACCAACCTGTTCCATCGATCCACTATCCCCGAATCCAAACGCCCGGCTTTAAGACCGGGCGGGTTCAAAAGCGCGCTCTCGCGAGAAATCCGAATGTTCGCTGGATGCGCCCTTCGCCCTGTGCGCAGTGAGCTTCAGCTTGGCTTCTCGCTTTCAAATTTGGTCAAAGGAAGGCGTGCGTTGCACAAATTCCTCAGCTGGCAGTAAGACATCATTATCGTTAAGAATGTGTTACAGCGGACGCCCGTGATCTTGCTTGCGCAATGCTGCATACCATGCCCGGGCGACTGTGGGTGACACCTGGGTGGTGGGATCGAATGGTCAGGTCGTAGACCTATAGTCCGGCGCGACACCGACGGTCAGGAACTTCAAGGCGATGGTTTCCGGCAGCCGCCGCGGCCGGCCATGCCTGTTGATGACGGCGATCACCACCTTGGCGAGGATCAGCAGTGTCCCGCCGCGGCGGATCTCCTGCTGCAGCACCATCTTCGCGCCGCCCGCCTTTTCCGTCGTCGTCAAGATCTCCAGCACGTCATCCATCCGCGCCGGCTGCTTGAAGTCGATCTCCATGCGGTACACGACAAAAACCAGCCCTTCCTCATCCGCGGACAGGAGTGCGCTCTGCTCGCAGCCGAGGCATCGCAGGTAATCCGTGCGGCCCCGCTCGAGAAAGTGTAGATACCGGGCGTGATAGACCAGACCGGAGAAATCGGTGTCCTCGTAATAGACGCGCTGCGTCAGGTGATGACCGTCCCCCAGCAATTCACCCGCCAGCCGAAATTTCTGGTCGTCCATGCACTTGCCTCTGAAATTGATCGCTGCTTCATTCGCTCTGCCGGAACCATCGATCCCGCCGCCGGATTGCTGTCACATATTTTACCTATCAGGAACAGTCGCAAGAACAGTGGAGGGTTTCCATGAAGATAGCAGTCCTGGGCGGTGACGGTTTCGTCGGCTGGCCAACATCCCTCCATCTTTCGGAGGCTGGCCACGAGATCCACATCCTCGACAACCTGTCCAGGCGCTGGATCGACACGGAACTCGGCGTGCAGTCGCTGACACCGATGGACAGTATCCAGGAGCGGACCCGGATCTGGCATGCGGAAACCGGCCGCCGCATCCATTTCCACCTGATTGATCTTGCCAGGGACTACGAGCTTCTGAAAGGCTGGCTCGCAAAGCATCGCCCCGACGCCGTCATCCATTTCGCCGAGCAGCGCGCGGCACCCTATTCGATGAAAAGCGACCGCCACAAGAACTACACCGTCAACAACAATGTCAACGCGACGCACAATCTGTTGAACGCCCTGGTCGAGCTCGAGCTCGACGCGCACCTCGTGCATCTCGGCACCATGGGCGTGTACGGTTATTCGACGGTCGGCGCCGCGATCCCCGAAGGCTACCTGCCGGTCGGCGTCGAAACCATGGATGGCCGCACGGTCTCGCAGGATATCCTCTACCCGAGCAATCCCGGCTCGATCTACCACATGACCAAGTGCCTCGATCAGCAGCTCTTTGCCTTCTACGCCAAGAATGACGGCCTGCGCATCACCGACCTGCATCAGGGCATCGTCTGGGGGACGCACACGGAACAGACGCGGCGCCACGAACAGTTGATCAACCGGTTCGACTACGACGGTGATTACGGCACCGTCCTCAACCGCTTTCTCATCCAGGCGGCGATCGGCTATCCCCTCACTGTCCATGGGACAGGCGGCCAGACCCGTGCCTTCATCAACATCCAGGACTCGGTCAGGTGCATCGAGATCGCGCTCAACAATCCGCCCGTCCGCGGCGGCCGGGTCGAGATCTTCAACCAGATGACGGAAACCCACCGGGTGCGCGACCTCGCCGAGATGATCGCCCGCATGAGCGGCGCGCAGATCGCCTGGCTGCCCAACCCGCGCAAGGAGGCGGCAGAAAACGATCTCGTTGTCCGCAACGAGAAATTTCTCGGCCTTGGCCTTGCGCCCACCACGCTCGGCGAGGGCCTATTGGCTGAAATCGTCGATGTCGCCCGCAAATACGCCTATCGCGTCGACCGGTCGCGCGTTCCAGCCGTCTCTGCCTGGACCCGCGACATTGCCGCCAAGGTCGAGCACGATCCGGAAGGCAAGCGCCTGAAGTCGGTATCGTGAGCCCGATCGCAATGGGACAGGGCGGAGCGCCGGCTCGAACCGCCTTTGTCACGCTCGTCACCAATGCCGACTACGCGATGGGCGCGGTGGCCCTCGCCCGTTCGCTCCTCAAGACCGGAACGACGGCCGACATCGTCGTCTTGCACACCGGTGCCGTTGACTCACAGGCGCTGGCACCACTCGTAACGCTTGGCTGCCGTCTGGTGGAGGTCGCCCACCTGCCGCTCTCCGAGCCGTTCAATGAGCGCCATGCCCGCCGCAACCTCCACGGTGCAGCCCCTTTCACCAAGGGCCGAAAGCCGGACTTCCACACCCCCCTCGACAATTTCTGCAAGCTACGCCTGTGGCAGCTCACCGAATACACGCGCTGCGTCTTCATCGACGCGGATGCGATCGTGCTTAAAAACATCGACCGCCTGTTCGACTATCCGGAATTTTCGGCGGCGCCGAATGTCTATGAGAGCCTGGCGGACTTCCACCGGCTGAACTCCGGAGTGTTTGTCGCCCGGCCGTCGCTGGCCACCTTTGAAGCGATGCTGGTTGCCCTCGACGAACCCGACAGATTTTGGCGTCGCACCGACCAGAGCTTCCTGGAGACTTTCTTTCCGGAGTGGCATGGCCTGCCGGTGTTCATGAACATGCTGCAGTATGTCTGGTTCAACCTGCCGGATCTGTGGGATTGGAAAAGCATCGCCATCCTTCATTACCAGTATGAAAAGCCCTGGGAGCGGGATCATCCGAAATCCTCCGAACTGAAGCCGTTGATCGACCTCTGGCACGATGTTTATGCGGGTCGGGATGTGGACCCCGCGTCGCTCCCGCAACCACCGGGCAGGCCATGACCGTTCTTGTCTCCGGCGCGACCGGGCTCGTCGGTCGCTACATCGTCGAACGCCTTCTGGAGGCCGGCCATACCGTCAGGGCTGGCGGCCGCACCCCACCGCCAGCGGGATGGTTCAGCGGCGACGTCGACTTCTCTCCCCTCCATCTCGATCCGGATCTGCGGCAGGATGATGCTTTTCGAGGGATCGACGCCTTCGTGCACGCAGCATTCGACCATTTGCCGGGAAAATATCGCGGTGGCGAAGGGGACGATGCAGCAGGCTTTGTCCACCGAAATCTCGACGGCACGCTGCAGCTTTTCGAAACCTGTCGGGCGGCTGGCGTCGAGCGCGCCGTCTTTCTCTCCAGCCGTGCGGTCTATGACGGGCTGCCTGCCGGCACGGTTCTGCGGGAAGATATGGCGCGTGCCCCCACCAGCCTCTACGGCCGGATAAAGCTCGACGCCGAGCACGCCCTGGCGCGACTGGCCGACGAGCGTTTTGCAGTGTGTTGCCTGCGCCCGACCGGCGTCTACGGCGATCTGCTGCCCAACAAATGGGAAAGCCTGTTCGCGGATTATTCGGCCGGGAGGCTCGTGTCAGCTCGCGCAGGCACGGAAGTGCATGGCCGCGACGTGGGCGCCGCCGTTCGATTGTTGCTCGAAGCGGATGCCGACCGCGTTAGTGGCCAGAGCTTTAATCTCTCCGATCTCGTAGTGGATACCCGACAGATCCTTGCCCATTGCACGACATTGGCGCCCGGCAGGCTTCCGCCGGCAGCAGATGTCAGCGGCATCAACCTGATGGCGACCGGAAAGATCCGCGCCTTGGGGTGGCGCCCGGGCGGACGCGACCTCCTCGAGCAAACCCTCGAGCTATTGTCGTCAAAGGTCAGTGGGCGCGACTAACGCCTTTTGGCCTTGGCGCCGGCCTTCGCCGCCTCGATGGCCTTACGGTGCTCTTCGGCCCATTTCTGGCCGGCATCGCCGCCCCAAAGCAGCCAAGCGATGTAGCCCGCCGACGGATTTTCGTCGTTGCCAAAGTTCTCGGCGCGTTTGTCGACGCTGTGGCGGCTGAAATAGCTCACCATCCGCCTGACCGTCTTTTCCGATAGCGATTTGCGATGCTTGAGGTCGCGGGCCCTGGCGATGCCGATCGTCGTTCCGCCGCGGCGGAACTTGGCGCGCAGCTCGAGACCCTTTTCAGCCTCCGCAGCGACATCGGCCGGCGGCCGGAAATCAGCTTCGTCGCGTGTCTTCCTGGTGCCCGGATGATCGGTCATTCCGTGGCTATGATGGGAATGTGCATCAACCATTGGCCTTCTTCAGCTCCGACTGACTCTTCAGGGCGCGGTCGCCATCATCCTGCTTGACCAGGAAGGCCGGCTTGTCCGCATCGGCCTTGCGCTTGATCGTCTTGCCCTTGATCTTGCGTTCGACGTCCTTCGTGAATTTTTCGGCGACCTTGCCTTCAGCCTTGCCGCTGCCCCACTTCCACTCGACCTTGTTTCCAACGTTGATTTTCTGCATGTCCGGTCTCCTTCCAATGAAGAAAGAACTCGGGGCGCCGGTCGATGTTCCTGATGTCAGGATTTCTGGTCGAGGTCGCCGTCGCGCCAGACGAGGTGTCGGGCAGTTGAAGGCAGGGCCTCGATCTCGCCCGCGATGAAATACGGGGGAATGTCCAGCGCGCGAAGAGCCTCCGTCGTGGCAGGAACCCACTTGAACTCCAGCTCGTGCCCGTCCTGGACGCGGTGGACGATGTCCGTCGGGTGAAATGGGAAATGCGTGGGCAGATCCATCAGATAATAGAAGCCGAGTTCATGCCAGTTGCGGCCCTCGTAATCGAAGAAGTTCTCGACGGTCCAAAGCAGCCGTTCGACGTTCACCTCGACCCCGAGTTCCTCCCTCATCTCCCGCCGCAGCGTTTCCTCCGTCGTTTCGCCCATCTCGGCGCGACCGCCGGGAAACGTCCAGAACGTCTCGTGCACGGCGCGGTGCACCAGCACGTGGCCGTTCCGGAACCCCAGTCCGGCAACCCGCATCTGGAAAAGGCGCTTCGGCTTGAACGTCATGCGGATGCGCATGTCCTGCGGCTCAGTCATCGTCGAGGCTCATTCTGAATTGTGCGGCTTCCAGGTCCTTGGGCGGCTGCAGGCCGAGATGCTTCCACGCATTTGCGGTCAGCACGCGGCCGCGCGGCGTGCGCTGGATGAACCCCTGCTGGATCATGTAAGGCTCGATGATATCCTCGATCGCGTCGCGCGGTTCCGACAGGCCGGCGGCGATCGTTTCGATGCCGACCGGTCCACCGCCGAAGTTCACGGCGATCATGTTGAGATAGCGCTTGTCGAGCTGGTCGAGCCCCATATTGTCGACCAGGAGCCGGGTCAGCGCCTCGTCGGCGATTTCTCGCGTGACCGCCTCGGCCCGCGCCACTTCGGCGAAATCCCGCACCCGCCGGAGCAGCCGCCCGGCAATGCGGGGCGTTCCGCGGGCGCGCCTTGCAATCTCGCGGGCACCCTCCTCGGTGATCCCGAGGTTCATCAGCCGCGCGCCGCGCCGAACGATCAGCTCCAGTTCCTCGACCGTGTAGAAGGCGAGCCGGACCGGAATGCCGAACCGGTCGCGCAGCGGCGTGGTGAGAAGGCCGAGCCGGGTGGTGGCGGCGACAAGCGTGAATTTCGACAGGTCGATCTTCACCGATCGTGCCGCCGGCCCCTCGCCGATGATGAGGTCGAGCTGGAAATCCTCCATCGCCGGATAGAGGATCTCCTCGACCGCCGGGTTGAGGCGGTGGATCTCGTCGATGAACAGCACGTCGCGTTCTTCGAGGTTGGTCAGAAGGGCTGCAAGATCGCCGGCCTTGGCGATCACCGGTCCCGAGGTCGAGCGGAAATTGACCCCCAGTTCCTTGGCCATGATCTGTGCAAGCGTCGTCTTGCCGAGCCCGGGAGGCCCGACGAAAAGCACATGGTCGAGCGCCTCGCCGCGGTTCTTCGCCGCCTCGATGAACACCTTGAGGTTGGCGCGCGCTTCCGCCTGTCCGGTGAACTCGTCCAAGGACTGCGGGCGCAGCGCCGTATCCAGGTCTTCGCCGCGCTTTTCAGCCGACAGCAGGCGGGCGGGTTCAGTCATGCAAGAAGTTCCATTCCGGCGATGTTTTCAGCGGGCGTGCGAAGCATGTCGTGTGCTCCGGCATCCAGGACCCAGTCAAGACCACGCCGTCGGATGATCGACAAGGCTGCACCGACCATAGCAGCAAGTTTTCGAGCGACCAAATCTCACCGGGCCAGTTCCTTGAGGCCGAACCGGATCAGCTTGGCGCTGTCGGCGCCCTCGCCGGCAGTCTTCAGGGCGGCGGCCACCGCATTGGCGGCCTGGTCGCGCGAGTAGCCGAGATTGGTAAGGGCGGAAACCGCGTCTGCGACCGGCGCAGAGGCGGCGCCCTCGCCGAGCTCCTGTTTCAGCCCGATATTGGCAGATGCCTCGCCCGCAAAGGCCGGAGCCTTGTTCTTGAGTTCGGTGACGATCCGCACCGCCACCTTCGGCCCGACGCCGGGTGCGCGCGACACGGCGACCTTGTCCTGCAGCGCGATGGCGTTGGCAAGCTCGCCGGGGGTCAGCGTCGACAGGACCGCGAGCGCCACCTTGGCGCCGACGCCCTGCACGCTTTGCAAGAGGTTGAACCATTCCCGCTCGAGCGCCGACAGGAAGCCGAACAGCTTGAACTGGTCCTCGCGCACATAGGTCTCGATGAAGAGAATGATCGCCTCCCCCACCGAACCCATCCGGCCAAGCGTGCGCGACGAGCAGAACACCTCGTAGCAGACGCCATGCACGTCCACGAGCACGTAGTCGTCGCCGATCTCGTCGATAGTGCCTTTGAGCTTGCCGATCATGATCCAGGTCCGTGCGCTGATGGTGGAATGCGAGAAACGTCGCGGCGGAAACCGGTCAGGCCGAGGCCAGCGCCTGTCTCATCCGCTGCCCGCCGCGATTATGAGCATGGCATATGGCGATGGCGAGTGCATCCGCCGCGTCGTTGCCCTTGAACTCCGCCTTCGGCATCAGGATCTTCAGCATCATGTGGATCTGCTGCTTGTCCCCGTGGCCGACGCCGATCACCGCCTTCTTGACTGCGTTCGGCGCATATTCGGCGACCGGCAGCCCGGCCCTTGCCGGCACCAGCATGACGACGCCACGCGCCTGCCCGAGCTTCAGCGTCGCCACGGCGTCCTTGTTGACGAAGGTCTGTTCGACGGCGGCCTCATCCGGCTGGTAGCCGTGCACGACCTCTGCCAGGCCGTCGTGAAGCTGGCAGAGCCGCGAGGCGAGATCGAGATCGCCGTCGGACATCACGGTGCCCGAAGCGACGAAGCGCAGGCTGTTGCCAAGCGACTCGATGACGCCCCAGCCGGTGCGACGGAGGCCCGGGTCGATCCCGATGATGCGAATCGCGTGTGTCATGTGGGCGAGTTTAGCGTGCATGCCTATCAACTGCCACGCAAAAGTGAACAAACCGGAAACAACCCACCGTTAACGTTCGGTTTACCCTGTTGCAAGGCATCCGGGACCGCCTGCAACGGCGGCGGTTGCGGGGCGTTCAATATTGGGCTGGCGGAATGAAGAGGAGACAGGTCATGTTGAACAGACGTCCTTTCCCGTCCTTCGGGCTCGCCGCCTTCGTGGCGGCACAGAACCTTTTGATGGCGGCGGCTCTGTTGCTGCGCCCCGACCAATCCCTCTGGCTGACCGCGGCTTTGATGCTGTCGTCGCTCCTTGTCGGAGGCCTGATGCTCGGCCTTTTCACGAAAAGCCCGGAGGTCATTGCGGATGCGCCTCTCGATCGTCCCGAGCCTGCTGTCGAAACCCGTCCGCAGCCGGTCGTCCTCTCGGTCGTACCTTCGATGCCATCGCCTGACGGATCGAGGCTTGCCGATCTGACAGCCGAGGTCGACACGCTCCAGCATGTACTGGGGACGCTTGATGGTGCGCTTCGCCGCCTGGACAGCGGCGACTTCGGCATCCGCCTGGAAGAGACGTTCCCTGCGCCCTACGAAGGTCTGCGCGGCGATTTCAACCACACCGTGGCGAGGCTCGAAGAGACCCTTCAAAACGTCACGAGCACGGTTGGCACCCTTCACGCCCAGGGCATCGAGCTGCAGGCGCAATCCGACCTGCTGCGCACTGGTTATGCCGAGAGCGCGGCCGCGATTGCGCAGCTGGCAGCCGAGACCGGCACCCTGCTCGAAAGCCTGCGCATGCAGGATACCGAGACCGGACATATCGCCACGATCGCCCACAACGCAGTTCTGGATCTGCGCAAGCCGCGCGCAAACGACAGCGCAGCAGCCCTTCAGTCACTGGAAAAGACGGCCCGGGATATGGGCCCCGTCGCCGACCGCATCATCGAGATAGCGCTCGAAGCCAACATGGCGGCGATGAACCTCAGCCTTGCTGGCCGGGATGCAGCCGGGCCCGCGGCAGGCGGACTGGCGGAGGAAATCCGCCGGCTGGCCGAGGAGGCGGCGACTGCGGCAAGGCAGATGGCGGTCCTCGGGCGGAACGCCCAGCAGGAAGCAGCAGGCAGCGAGCGGTCAGTGGCACGAACGAACAACGAAATCACGGCGGTCGGTCTCTACGTCGATGCCCTGCACGACAAGACGCAGACCCTGGCCGCCGCGGCGATCGAGCATCGCAAGGGCGCCACAGCCCTGCGGCTGGCGGTAACCAACCTCACGAGAAGCAGCCGCGAGGGCAGCCTACGGGTAGACCAGCTGTCGAGACAAACGGCGGATCTGACACGGCATGTCACCCTGCTCGACCGGCAGCTGGGCCGCTACACCCCCGTCACCACGATCCAGCCCGGCAGCGTCTTCAAGCCGCACACCGAGAGGTCCGACGGCAAGCCGAAACGGCCACCCCATCTGCGCCTCGTCTGACGCCGGCAGCCATCCCGCGCTGCAGAGTTGTGCGGCCGGGGGTCGTATTGGGCGGATCGACTGCCTAGATAACGAAGACGATATTTTCAATCGTTATCAGGACGACACCATGATCCCCTTCTCTCTCCTCGACCTCTCGCCGATCGGCGAGGGATACTCCGTAAGCGAAGCGCTTGGTCAATCCGCCCGTCTGGCGGTCAAGGCGGAAGAGCAGGGCTACCGACGCGTCTGGCTCGCCGAGCATCACGGCATGCCCGGGATTGCCAGCGCCGCCACCGCGATCGTCATCGGCCATATCGGCGCGGCGACGAAGTCGATCCGCATCGGTTCCGGCGGCGTCATGCTGCCGAACCACTCGCCGCTCGTCGTGGCCGAACAATTCGGCACGCTGGAAGCGCTCTTCCCCGGCCGCGTCGATCTTGGCCTCGGTCGTGCGCCCGGCACAGACATGCGCACCGCGAGCGCGCTTCGCCGCAACCTGGAAGCCGGTGCCGAAAGCTTCCCGCACGACATTCTGGAATTGCAGCGCCTGCTCGGCGCGCCGGAAGCGAACCAGAGCCTGCTTGCCGTGCCGGGCATGAACACCAACATCCCGATCTGGCTGCTTGGATCGAGCATCTACAGCGCCCATCTCGCCGCAGCCCTCGGCCTCCCCTACGCATTCGCCTCGCACTTTGCCCCGGACATGTTGATGGAAGCGATCTCCATCTATCGCGATCGCTTCCAGCCGTCCGCAGAGCTCGACCGACCCTATGTCACGGTCGGCGTCATGGGCGTTGCCGCCGAGACCGACAGGGAGGCCGAACGTCTCTTCACCTCCTCGCAGCAGCAGTTCGTCAACCTCCGCAAGAACGTCCGCAACGCCTTCCCGAAACCGCTGGACAGCATGGACGGCTTCTGGACGCCGATGGAAAAGATGAGCGTCGAGCATACGCTGCGCTACGCAGCCGTCGGCTCCGTCGCGACCATCGAGGAAAAGCTCGGCGCCTTCCTGGAAGAGACGGAGGCTGACGAGTTGATCATCTCGATGCCGATCCACGATATCGATGCCCGGCTGCACTCGGTCGAGCTGTTTGCAAGCCTGTCGCTGATGGAAAAGCAGCCCAACAGCACGCTGTCCCTGCTTCGGGCCTGAATGCAAAACTGAGTGCAAGCACGAGTGCCGCATGAAAAAAGCGGAGCTGTCGCCAGCTCCGCTTTTTTAATTGCAACGTCCGGAAGATCAGGCCGACAGCTTCGCCATCACCTCTTCCGACACTTCGAAGTTCGAAAACACGTTCTGCACGTCGTCGTCGTCCTCGAGATTGTCGATCAGCTTGAGGATCGACTGCGCCTTTTCTTCATCCACTTCGATCGTGTTCTGCGGCTTCCAGATGGTCTTGACGCTTTCCGCCTCGCCGAGCGTCGCTTCGAGCGCCTTGGAGACTTCCCCTAGGCTTTCGAAGGCGCAGATGATCGTATGCCCATCTTCGTCGGAAGCGACGTCGTCGGCACCGGCCTCAATGGCGGCTTCCATCACCGTGTCGGCATCGCCAACCGCGGACTTGTATGTGATCTCACCGACGTGATCGAAGGAGAACGACACGGATCCGGTTTCACCGAGCGCGCCGCCGGCCTTCGTAAAGATCGACCGCACATTCGATGCCGTCCGGTTGCGATTGTCCGTCAGCGCTTCGACGATGACCGCTGTCCCGCCCGGACCATAACCTTCATAGCGAACGGAATCGTAGACTTCCGCATCGGCGCCGGAGGCCTTCTTGATCGCGCGGTCGATATTGTCCTTCGGCATGGACTGCGCCTTGGCGTTCTGGACGGCCAGACGCAAAGCGGAGTTCATCGCGGGATCGGGCAGCCCCGTCTTGGCGGCGACGGTGATTTCGCGCGCGAGCTTGGAGAACATCTTGGAACGGATGCCGTCCTGCTTGCCCTTGCGGTGCATGATGTTTTTGAACTGTGAATGACCGGCCATGACAACCCTGACGCTTTGGTTTGTTTTGGAATGGCGCCTTATAATTTCCAAGCTGCCGCCGTTCAAGGCATTTTGACGACAACGCGCGAACAGCGCCAGCAGCGCCTGCCTCATCCTTCGCCGCAGGAACAAAGACGAAGCCCTGCCGTTCTCCGACCGACCAAAAACAACCCAAGGAGAAACCCGATGGTAAGTCTGACCGAAGCACGCGAAGTCCCTGAACGCCAGCTCTGGGACGAGATCGGCAAGATCCACGCCGGCATGCTTGGCCTGCAGGGCGAGAAGATGCACTTCCAGCCGATGGCGCCGAATGTCGACGAGACCTCAAAGACCATCTGGTTCTTCACCAAGTCCGATACGGATCTGGTCAAGGCAATCGGTCCCGGCAGCCGCGGTCATTTCTGCGTCGTTGGCAAGAACCACGACTACCACGCCTGCCTCGCCGGCAAGTTCGAGGTCGGTATCGATCGCGCCAAGATGGACGAATACTGGAATGCGGTGATCGCTGCCTGGTACGATCATGGCAAGGAAGACCCGCTGCTGACCATGGTAGCACTGCGCGTCGACGACGCCGAGATCTGGGCCTCGACCGACAGCACGCTGAAGTTCGGCTGGGAAAT
Source organism: Hyphomicrobiales bacterium (assembly GCA_900469345.1). GTDB lineage: Bacteria > Pseudomonadota > Alphaproteobacteria > Rhizobiales > Rhizobiaceae > Neorhizobium. Next base: position 885,783 of record UBWZ01000002.1, read on the forward strand.
TGCCAAGGCCAATATCAGTGAGGAAAAGGTGCCGGACGTCGGCATCAAGCAGCACCTTACATTCCCGCAAAACAGCTGAGAAGCTTATGCCGCGGGGGCATTACAGCCCCTGCGGCACCATGATCGTCGGCTTCCTCGGCAGCGAGCGAAGCGACACCCGGATAACCGGTTGCGTCGCATAGGCGATGCTGAACTTCCCGTCGAACATCGCCAGGAAACTGCTGAGCGGCGGCCCCCAGCGGTGCATCGGCAGGATGAGCGACGAGCGCAGCCGCTGGACGACGCGGCTCATGCTCTCCGGCCCCATCGTCAGGCCGCCATCGACCGGAACCATCAGCACGTCCAGCCGCCCGATCTGCGTGTACTGGTCCTCGGTAAGTTCGAAATGCAGATGCCCGAGATGGCCGATGCACAGCCCGGCCACCTCGAAGATGAAGATCGAATTGCCGTTCTCTTCCACCTGTCCGCCCCAGCCGCGAATGTCGGAGACGACGTTGCGGATATAGACGTCGCCGACGGTGAGGCGATGCTCCGCCTTTTCCCCCGGCACGTCTGCCCAGCCATGCAGCACATGCGCGATCGTCGGATCCGGAGTCAGCGTGTAGTGCGTGGAGTGCGCCCGGTTCATCGTCACCACGTCCGGCAGCCGCGGCGGCGGGTAGACGCCGCTGTAGTCGGTCGCAATGCCGACCCCGCCCGGCGTTTCGATGAAATAGGTGGAGTGGCCGACAAACGTGATCGACACCTCCTGGTCCTGCGTCGGCTTGAGCGCCGCATTGATCGGCGCCGGACGCGGGCCGGATGGCTCGAAGCTCGCGAACCGTGCAGACGGAATTTTGCCCGCGATGGCCTGGCATTGGCTGACGGGCGCCTGCGCGCTTTGCCCGAACACGGAAACGGCCGGCAGCAGCAGACCGGCAAGGCCGAAGGCCAGAGCGCGTAGCATCATGCCAATCCCCAGGATCCGCGTTTATGCTCATTCCCTGGAGAAAACATGCGGCATGGTGGCGGGCGGGTCCAGCTGGAACCGTGGCGCCAGTCTCACAATTCTGTCATCGATGAAAGCGAACGATGGCCGCTATCTGGCCCGAACACAACTGAGCCGAGGAAAAGTCCATGCTGCGTCAGATCGAAATCAACACAGCCGACGGCACCGCGCCGGCGGCACTCCTGTCACCGGCAAGCGGGGCACCGACCGGCAACGGCGTGATCCTCTACATGGACGCCTTTGGTCCGCGCGAGGCCATGTACTGGATGGCGCAGCGCATCGCCGATGCCGGCTATCTCGTGCTGGTGCCCGACCTTTTCTACCGCGCCGGCGACTATGGGCCCTTCGACGCCAAGACCGCCTTCAAGCAGCCCGATACCCGCGCCGAACTGATGGGGCTGATGGGCGCGACGACGCAGGAGCTGACGGCGCGCGACGGCGCCGCGTTCATCGAGGCGCTCACCGCCCAAGGCGCAAACGGTTCGCTTGGAACGGTCGGCTACTGCATGGGTGGCGGCCGCGCCATCGCCGCCGCGGCTCACTATCCCGACCGCATCCGGGCTGCCGCCAGCTTCCATGGCGGCAATCTGGCAAGCGATGCTCCCGACAGCCCGCACCGGCTGGCCGACAAGATCAAGGCCCGCGTCTATGTCGGTGTCGCCGGCATCGACAACAGCTTCCCGCCGGAACAGTCGGCCCGCCTGGCCGAGGCCTTTCGCGTCGCCGAAGTCGATCATACGGTCGAAAACTATGTCGGCATGTCGCATGGCTGGACCGTACCCGACCACGACATCTATGACGAGGCGAGCTCGGAGCGTCATTTCAAGCGATTGCTGACCCTGTTCGACGAAGTGCTATGACCAGCGCTCAGCCGGCATCCCGGGTCGTGGGTGCCGGCCTCTGGCGGCAGACAAACGGCAGGAAGGAACTGGCCGTGCCGAAATTCATCGCCGCCATCGTCAGGCGGTTGGCAAGCTCGATGTCTGCGCGCGAGGACGGGCACACATCGGCGCCGTTGGAGCAGCCTGCCGCGATGAAGGCCTCGTTTCCAGTGATAAACTCTGCAGTGACGCCCTTGCCTTCCGACATGGGCAGCAGCTTGTGCCAGGCCTTGGCGTAGAAATCGCATTTCTGCCTGGGCCATGTGGGAGCGGTGCCGCCAGCGGTAGACTGCGCCGCTTCGGCCGACCAAGATCCCGCCACCACGAGACAGAGCAGCACCGAGAACGACACCAGCCGGCGCATGGCTAGGCCCAGAACGAGGGAATGGTTTCGGACAGCCTTGGCCCGATCCGCAGCGGCGCGATCTTTTCGGCAAGCCCGCTAGTGTCGGAAATCTCGACGCCGACACCACAGATCGTCGCCGGACCGCTTGCGGCCTCGAAGCGGCCCTTCGGCATCTTCGAAATAAACCGGTTGAGTGGCTCTTCCTTTTCCATGCCGAGCGAACTGTCGTAGTCGCCGCACATGCCGGCATCCGACATATAGGCAGTACCGCCGTTGAGGATCTGGCTGTCGGCGGTCGGGACGTGCGTATGAGTGCCGACCACGAGGCTGGCGCGGCCGTCGACGAAATGCCCGAAGCACTGCTTCTCGCTGGTCGCCTCCGCGTGGAAGTCGAACACGATCGCGTCCGCCTGTTCCTTCAGCGGGCAGGCGGCGAGGATCGCCTCGGCGCTCTTGAAGGGGTCGTCGAGTTCCGGATGCATGAACACCCGGCCCATGATGTTGGCGACCAGGATGCGGGCGCCGTTGCGTGCGTAGTAGATGCCCGAGCCGCGGCCCGGCGTGCCGGCAGGATAATTGGCGGGTCGCAGGAACTGTTCGTGGCGGGAGGCGAAGGACACGGCATCCTTCTGGTCCCAGACATGGTTGCCGGTGGTCACCACGTCGGCGCCGGCATTGACGGTCTCGAGAAAGATATCTTCCGTGATCCCGAAGCCGCCGGCAGCATTCTCGCCGTTGACGATGACGAAATCCAGCTTCAGGTCGAAGACCAGGCCCGGCAGCTTTTCCCAGACCGCGGTGCGTCCGGTCTTGCCAACCATATCACCCAGAAACAAGAGGCGCATTCTTATCCAATCTACCGGCGGGCTTGGCGATCGAGGGGCCGATAGCCGCTCTCGGTCAGCACGGCATCCAGCCGGATATCGTGAGGTTCTTCGGGGACTGATGCCACTTCCTGGCAGTCAAAGGCAATCCCGATCAGCACGGGCTTTGAACCTTTTTGGTAAAGCCGGTGGATGGCGCGGTCATAATAGCCGCCGCCGTAGCCGATCCGCTCGCCGCGGGCGTCGAAGGCCGAGAGCGGCACCAGCATGATCTGCGGATCGAGTTCGTCGGCGTCCGGCCCCGGCCCGAAGGTACCGAACGTGCCGGCAACCAGCTCTGCCCCGGGCACCAGTTCGCGAAAGACGATTGTCTGCTTGTCGAGGATGACGGGCACGCAAAGCCTTGCGCTGCGATCCCTAAGCGACCCCATCAGAGGCCGCGGATCGACCTCCGAGCGGATCGGCAGAAAACCGGAAATGACCGTGCCGGGGTCAAAGGCGAGAGCCGCAAGACCATATGCGGCAATGGCGAGGCTCTTCTCGATCCGGTCTTCGCCGGTCAGCGCATCCCGGGCCGCGAGACGCTCCTTGCGCAGCGCCGCCTTGATCTCGCCCGTGGTCAAGCGGACTTGTCCGGCGCGCGGCGGATCAGCAGCTTGTCGATGCGCCGTCCGTCGAGATCCACCACTTCGAACACCCAGCCGTTCTTGGCAAAGCTTTCGCCCAGTTCCGGCAGGTGCTTCATCTCGTCGAGCACGAAGCCCGCAACGGTCTCGTAGCCGGGATCGTCGGCGATCGCAAAGCCCATCTGGTCGGCGAACTCGTCGACCGGCATCCAGCCTGCAACCAGGAAGGAACCGTCTTCGCGCTGCACGATCGCCGGCTCTTCCTGCTCGTCCTCCTGGAACACGCCGGTGATGGCCTCCAGGATGTCGCCGGACGTGATGATACCTTCGAAATGACCGTATTCGTCGAACACCAGGACCATGTGCGCCGATGCCTTGCGCAGCGCCTGGATCACGTCCAGCGCACCCGTGAGGTCGGAGACGACAGGCGCTTCGCGCATCACCGTGGTGATGTCGATCAACCGGCCACCGGCCATGAAGTCGTAGGCGTCCTTGACGAACAGCACGCCGAGGATTTCGTCGGAGCTGCCCCGACGGACCGGCAGCCTGGACCGCGACGTCGAGCGCAGCTGCGCCCGCATTTCCTCGGGGTCATCCTCGGTATCCAGAACCTCGACGTCGCGACGGGGCGTCATCAGGCCACGTGCGGTACGGTCGGCCAAGCGCATCACGCCGGAAATCATTGCCGATTCTTCAGTCTCGATGACGCCGGCGCTCTGCGCTTCGGCGAGCACCGTGCGGATTTCCTCGTCCGTCACCTTGTCGCCCGACTCGCCCCTCTGGCCGAGTAGGCTCAGCACCATGCGGCCGGAGACGTCGAGCAGCCAGACGACCGGCCCGCCGACCGTCGCGATCAGCTTCATCGCCGGCGCGACCCTTGCGGCCACCGTCTCGGGCGAGCGCAACGCGATCTGCTTGGGAACCAGCTCGCCGATGATCAGCGAGAGATAGGTGATGATGACGACCACTGTGCCGACGCCGAGCCAGTCGGCCAGGTTGCCGGCCAGGCCCTGCGCTTGAAGCCAGGTGGTCAGACGCGCGCCGAGCGTGGCGCCCGAGAAGGCGCCGGACAGGACGCCGACAAGGGTGATGCCGATCTGCACGGACGACAGGAAGCGTCCCGGATCTTCGGCGAGCTTGAGCGCGGTGGTTGCGCCCTTGTTGCCCTGTTCAGCCATCACCTTCAGGCGGATGGGACGCGAGGACACGACAGCAAGTTCCGACATTGACAGGACACCGTTGATGACGGTGAGTGCAATGACGATGAGAATTTCGGTTAACAAAAGAGGCTCTTTAACTGGGACAAGATCGTCTGCGCGAAACCGGATGCTCCGCTGTGCGGAGCTGGCTGCCGACCAGTTTTTGACACCGAAGCAGGCCAGCGCAGCTCGGATGCACGCCCCGGGGACAAGACCTGTCTCACCTTTGTGCGCATCTCTGCTCGCATGCCGGGATCATAGGGGCCGACCGCGTGCAATGCAATGGCGGGAAAACAGAAGGCCGGCCCATCACGCCTCGAGGTCGAGGATAAGCTCTGCGCGCGTGCCCGAAGGCTTCGGCACGTAATGGATCGCGGAGCCGAGCGTCGATGCCATCGACTTGACGATCCGGCTGCCGAGGCCCGTCCCCTTGGGAACGTCGCCTTCCTTCCAGCCCACGCCATCGTCCTCGACGGCGAGCATGGCCTTGCCGTCGCCCTGGCGCCGCAAAAGCACGCGCACTTCCCCCTCGGATCCGGCGGGATAGGCATATTTCAGCGCATTGGTCAGAAGTTCGGTGACGATCATGCCGACCGAAACGGCGCGGTCCGAGGCAAGCGACATGGGATCAGCGTCGAGCTTGATGTTCGGCCCCTGCTCGTCGTTGACGGTGCCCTGCACCTCGCGCACCAGCGTGCCGAGATATTTGTCCATCTCCACCTGGCGCACGTCGTCGGAGGTGTAGAGGCTGCGATGCATGCCGGCGATCGCGGTGATGCGGGCCTGGGTCTCGGCCAGCGCCTCCTTCACGTCGTCGTTCTTGCTGCTGGATACCTGCAGACGGATGAGCGCCGCCACCAGCGCCAGACTGTTGGCGACGCGGTGGTTCACCTCCGCCAGCAGCACTTCCGCACGCTCCTTGCCGATCCGGATCTCCTGATCGGCCTTTTCCTTGGCGCGCCGCAGTTCCGCCGTGGCAAGGCCCTGGGCGATGGCGCTCTCCATCAGCGGCCAGAACTCGTCGCCGACAGTCTTGATGACATAGTCCGCGGCGCCGTTCTTAAGCGCGTCGATCGCGATGGTCGCATCGCTGGAACCCGTCACGTAGATGACCGGAATGGTGATCTCCCGCGCCTTCAGCTCGCGCAGGATGTCGAGACCGGTTTCGGCGCGCAGGTAGTGGTCAAGGACCACCGCATCCATGCCGCCCCGACCGATCGCCTCCATGGCCGACTGCGAATCGGCTGCATGCACCACGTCGTAGCCCGCGCGGCCGAGATGCCGGGTGGCAAGACGGGCCAGAGCGAAGTCGTCATCGACATAGAGGATCGTCTGCGGCATCGAATGCTTTATTGTCCCGGTATCTGCATCACCGCAAAGAACAAGCCAAGCTGCCTGATCGCGTGGGCAAAGCTGTCATAGTCCACTGGTTTCGTGATGTAGACGTTGGCGCCAAGGTCGTAGCAGCGCTGGATTTCCCGCTCGTCATCCGTGGTTGTAAGGATCACGACAGGGAGGCGCTTTGAGTGTGCGTTGGACTTCACCTTCTCGAGGATGTCAATACCCGACATATCCGGTAGGTTGAGATCGAGAAGGATCAGCAGATAGCGGTCGTGATTGACCGAACCCGACCGGTCGGGACCGAGGATGAAGTCGAGAGCCGCGTTGCCGTTGGTGAAGGGAACGATCTCGTTGTTGACGCCCGCGCGACGGACGTTCTTCTCGATCAGGCGCGCATGGCCCTCGTCGTCCTCGACCATCACGATGGTCACTTCCTTGCCGGCAGCTTTCATGATCCGTTACTCCTTACATACTGGGATAGGTCGGTCGGCAGCCGAATAATGAACGTCGTGCCGCCGCCGAGCGTCGACGAGACCGTAATCTCGCCGCCTAAATTTCTGACTAACGATCGCACATGGGCAAGCCCGATGCCCTCGCCCTGCTGGTCCTGGACGCCCGAGCGGCGGAACAGCTCGAACACCCGTTCATGATCTTCCGGGGCGATCCCGCGGCCATTGTCGGACACCTCGATGCGCATTGCGCCGCGGCCCATCGGCACCGCCTTGACGCTCAGAAGCAGCGGCCGATCGGGATGCTTGTACTTGACCGCATTGTCGAACAGGTTGCCGAACACCTGCTCCATCGAAAACCGGTCGGTGACCAGGCTGCGGGCTGCATCGACCGCGATCTTCACCTCTCCGTCGGTCTCGCTGACCTGATGATAGATGGTCGCCGCGGTGGCGTCGAGAAGCTCCTTCAGATCGATGCGTTCCGGCTTCAGCTCGCGCCGGCCGTCGCGGGAGATCTTCAGGATCGCGTTGATTAGCCCGTCCATCTTCTTGGTCGACGACCGGATAAAGCCGATCGCTTCGGGAAGGTCTTCTTCCACGGCAAGGCGCGCATCCCGAACGTCGCTCTCGCTGATCGCCCCACCGTCCGCCAGCACGTACTTGCTGACCGACTTCAGCGTCGCATCGAGTTCGCTGGTAAAGCCCATGATGTTGACGAGTGGCGCGCGCAGATCGTGGGAGACGATATAGGCATAGCGCTGGATCTCGCGGTTGGCCTGGATCAGGTCATCGGTGCGCTCGGTCACCCGCTCCTCAAGGCTTGAATTGAGATCCTCGACCTCACGCCGGGCGGCCGAAAGCTCCCGCACGTGCTGGCCGACCACCATGATCGCACCGCCCACCACCAGGATGATGAGCACGCCGCCGCCGATGGTGAACCATTGCAGCGATCCGGCCGCGTCGCGCAGATCACCGATCCCGGAGATCAGGTTGCTGTCGAGCTCCATCATCACATGGGAGAGCATGGACTGCAGCTGCGCCATCATCTCGAAACCGGTCTGGTTGCGGACGATGTCGACCGCGCCCGACACGTCGCCCTTGCTGGCCAGGTCCAGCGTCGACTGCATCTCGGCCACCTTCGCAGTGATCAGCCGGCGGATCGTGTCCATCGGCACCGGGACGACCGTCTGGTTGCCGGCGGCGCGTTCGAGCTTTTCGAGCTGCGCCGGCAGCCCGTTCAACGCCTTGCTGTAAGGCTCGAGAAACGTGCTGTTCTGGACGAGAAGATAGCCGCGCTGTCCGGTTTCGGCAGACTGCAGCAAAAGCAGAAGATCCGCCGAAGCCGACCTGACGGCACGAAGCTTCGTTACCTGTTCGAAATAACTCCGCGTCGCCTGCGCCAGAAAAAAGGAGGAGAGCACGATGGCGAGCAGCAGGGCAGCGCCAACAATCAGCATCAGAAGCGACGAACGGGCAAAGGTGGCATTGGAAAAAGGCATGATGCGAGCCGGTCATTTCAAGGGACGGCCACTACTCGGCAGCCGCACGCCGCTTGTCAAGGTTGTGACGGCGATTGCCCTGCGATGGAGACGATGGAAACGATGGCCGGGGCGAGCCCTCTGCCCGGCAGGTCACGCGTGCGAACGCAGGTCAGCAGTGCCGGCCTCGGCCTTGCCGGCAAGCTCGGTCCGGTTCCGGCCGCCCGCCTTGGCGCTGAGCAAGGCGGAATCGGCGCGCGTCACGAGCTTACCGACAGCCGTCGTCGAATTTGCCTCCGCGACGCCGATCGACACCGACACCATGCCGAGAATGCGCCCCCCATGCGAGAGCGGTGCGGTGGCGATTTTTTCCCGCAACCGTTCCGCCAGCGCAAAGGCAGCACTGTCGCCGCACTCGGGCAGCAGCACGGCAAATTCCTCGCCGCCGAAGCGGTAGCAGGTGCCCGCCGTGTCGACGACGTCGAGGATCATCTGCGCCACGTACTGCATCACCTTGTCGCCGGCGTCGTGGCCGAACTCGTCGTTGAAGCGCTTGAAGTGGTCGATGTCCATCATCAGGCAGGACAGCGGCTTGCCGCCCTCCTCGCGGCTGGCCCGCAACAGCACCTCGTCCAGGCAGCGCCGGTTGAGAAGCCCGGTCAGGGCGTCGCGCACGGCAAGGTTCATCAGCCGGTCGCGCAGTTGCAGATTGGCCACCGCGAGCCCGACATTCTCGGCAATCAGCTCGAAATAGAGGCGCGAACTTTCCGCCGCGCCGGGCGCCTGGTCCCGCTCCTCGAGGCACAGCAGCCCGATCGCATCCCCCTGCGCCGTCAACGGCACGCAGAGGCAGGGCGATGACAGCGCGCTGAGATGCGCGCACGGCACGTCGTCCCGGTGGTCGTGGCTGAAATGTGCCCGGCCGCGGCGCACGCCCCAGCAGGCGTTGGGGGCAAACGAGATGGTCGGTTGCTGCGGCTCAAGCCAGTCGCCCGCCGGCGCCAGGAGAGTGCGGCTGTCGTTGAGCACGTAGAGCCGGCCCGCCAGGCCGGGAAAGATCTGCGGCGCAAACAGCGACACCACGTTCGCCAGCTCGGCCTGCGTCAGGCATGCCTGCAGCCGATGCATCATCTGCAGGATCAGGTCCTTGGTCCGCTGCTCGGCACGCAGTTCCACATCCAGCCGGTCGCGCTCGAGCGCATTGTCGCGGAAAAGATGGATTGCCTGGTGCATGTCGCCGATCTCGTCGCGACGCGCGTCGAGCGGCACGTCCACGGCATAGTCCTGGCGGGCGAGCCGCGTCACGATGCCGGTCATATGGGTGAGCGGCATCGCCACGCGCCGCTTGAAGATGAAATAGAGGACGCCGAGGAAAAGTGCGGCGGTAAGCCCAAGCATGACCTTGGCGACGATGCTCCAGACATCGCTGGCGGCCTTGGCGTCGTCCACCAGAGCCTGCGTACGCATGCCGACCAGCTGCCGGAACCGGCTGACCGTGTCGGCAAGGGCCGTCTGCAGCCGCTCGTGCTCTGCGCCGAACATGATGGCGGAGGCGTCCGCACGCTTGTTTTCGGCAAGCGCCGCCACCGCCTCCTCTTCAATCGTGTCGAGTGCATCCGCATCCCGCTCGACTTCCGAAAGCGCCGCAGCCTCGACCGTGGAAAGGCCGCGGCTGCGAACTTCGTCAGCCTCCTTCTCCAGCCGGTGCTCTTCGCTTTCGTCGGCGCGGAACACGTCCGCATGCCGCTGCTCGCCTGTCATCACGAAGAGCCGCGCCGCATCGGACCGCTGTTCGGCCCCAAGTTCCAGCGCATCGGAAAGATCGTCGAACGACTTCGCCTCCTGGAGGGCGGCCCTCTCGTCGCCCGCGCTACGCGAGGACATGATGAAGGCGCCACCGGACAGGACGGTGAGAACGACGGTGACCGAATAGGCCCAATTGGTGATTTCATTGATGCGCATGGCAACACTCCCGCGTCAGCAGCTGAGACTGTATCCGGATGCGCGGCAAACGCCGCCCATCACAGTCATGCACCGGTGGGGGTAAAAGAATTGGCAAACATCAAGAAAAGGGCGAACATCCAGAAAAGGAAGGTGCGATCCGCGGCAACCGGTGGATGTTTACGATCCTGGGTGCCTACAAACGTAGGTGGGCGCCATATGTCCAAGCCCACGGGCCTGGCCAGGGACAGCTCCCTTTGGATCGAGTATGGCCCCAGGGATTGTGGTTCCTGTCGAGAGGCGCAGATCGCAAAAGCAATATAGGCGCTATCGCAGTTGTGCGCCAGTGGCTGGACTGGCGATTTTAGTTGACCGTTGGCGGCGAGCGGCCGTTCAGCTTGGCCGTCAGTCCCTCGAGCCGGGCGGTCAGTTCGGCGACCGTCTGGACCATCTCCTGCTCGCGCAGCTGCTGCGTCTCCGCGGCACCCAGGCGGTTGGATTTGATGGAGTCGAGTTCGGACTCCAGGCTTCCGACCTTGCGGGTCAGTTCGGACAGCTCGTCCATGATCATGATGCCGGCCATCACCGTGATCCGCAGGTCGCCGATCTCGCCAAACTGGCTCTTCAGATGACCGACATAGCGGTCGAAGCGCTCGGCCAGTTCGGAGAGATGCCCCTCCTGCCCTTCCTCGCATGCCATGCGATAGGCCTTGCCGTCGATGGTGACCGTCACCTGAGCCATGTTTGTTTCCTTACCGGTCCAGCACGGCGCGAATGGTCTCCATCGCAGTCACCAGCCGCCTGGAGACCTCGCGATTGACCTCTTCGAGCCGGTTGGCACGGAACTGCGACTGATCGAGCTCCTGCGCCAGGCGCGCCCGGTCGGCATGCACGCGACGCACTTCGCCCTCGGCCTCGCTGTTTTCGCGTTGCCGTTCCATCCGCGCATCCACTGCGCTCTCCAGGCCGCCCATGGCTGCCCGAAGCTCCGAAAGTGCCGCATCCAAGGTCTTGTCTGAGGGCATTCGCCTTTTCCTGTCGATGTCGGCGACGGATTGCGAATCGATGAAACCGCCCGGCCAACATGTTCTGGAGACTATTCGCCGGCTCCGACCCGGTCAACAAACCCCGTCCCTCGACGAGACAGCTACCTGTGGATCATGTCCTGCCGGTGTTTTGCTGGCGCGCGCCAGGCGGCAGCCTCCTCCAGTGCAGAGTGCGCCGGCTGCCGTGGCGCCAAGGCCGACGCCCCCCGATTAAACGGCCATTCCGATCCGCGCTTTTGTTGACTTGGGCGTTGCACCTGTTAAGGATCAGCCGCTTCCCGTAGGTCCCTCTTGGACCCTGACCCCGATCCAAAAAAAGCGGATTAGCCATGATTTCTCGCGAACAACACGACCGGATGGCGAATGCGATCCGTTTCCTCGCCATGGATGCCGTCGAAAAGGCGAACTCCGGCCACCCTGGCATGCCGATGGGCATGGCCGACGTGGCGACGGTTCTTTTCAGCAAGTACCTGAAATTCGACCCGACCAAGCCCCATTGGCCCGACCGCGACCGCTTTGTCCTGTCGGCCGGCCACGGCTCCATGCTGCTCTACTCGGTCCTCTATCTGACCGGCTACCCGGACATGACGATCGACGATCTCCAGCAGTTCCGCCAGCTCGGGTCGAAGACGGCCGGCCATCCGGAATTCGGCCACGCCACCGGCATCGAAACGACGACCGGCCCGCTCGGCCAGGGCATCGCCAACGGCGTCGGCATGGCGATTGCCGAGCGCAAGCTGCGCGAGGAGTTCGGCGCTGACCTGCAGGATCACTATACCTATGTGATCAACGGCGACGGCTGCCTGATGGAAGGCATCAGCCACGAGGCGATTGCGCTTGCCGGCCATCTGAAGCTGAACAAGCTCATCCTCTTCTGGGACAACAACTCGATCACCATCGACGGTGCCGTGTCCCTGTCGGACTCGACCGACCAGATCATGCGCTTCAAGGCCGTGCACTGGAACACGATCGAGATCGACGGCCACGACCAGGCCGCGATCGCGGACGCCATCGAGCAGGCCCACAAGTCGGACCGCCCGACCTTCATCGCCTGCAAGACGACGATCGGCTTCGGTTCGCCGAACAAGGCCGGCAGCCACAAGGTCCACGGCTCGCCGCTTGGCCCGGACGAAATTGCCGCCACCCGCAAGGCGCTGAACTGGGAATACGAGCCCTTCGTCATCCCCAACGACGTGCTGTCCGACTGGCGCGCCGCCGGCACCCGCTCGGCCGAGGCCGTCAAGGCCTGGGAAGACCGCTTCGAAAGCGCATCGGCCAAGGCCGAGTTCACCCGCCGCTTTGCCGGTGAACTGCCGGAAGGCTTCGACGCCGCCATCGCCGACTACAAGAAGAAGGTCATCGAGACCAAGCCGGTGATCGCCACCCGCAAGGCCTCCGAGGACGCGCTCGAAGTCATCAACGGCATCCTGCCCGAGACGCTCGGCGGATCCGCCGACCTGACGCCGTCCAACAACACCAAGACCAGCCAGATGACGTCGATCACCCCGACCGACTTTTCCGGCCGGTACATGCACTGGGGCATCCGCGAACACGGCATGGCGTCTGCCATGAACGGCGTCGCGCTGCACGGGGGCCTGATCCCCTACGGCGGCGGCTTCATGATCTTCTCGGATTATTGCCGCCCGCCGATCCGCCTCGCCTCGCTGATGGGCATCCGCGTCATCCATGTTCTGACGCATGACTCGATCGGCGTTGGCGAAGACGGCCCGACCCACCAGCCCGTCGAGCAGATGGCAAGCCTGCGCGCCATTCCGAACCTGATGATGTTCCGCCCGGCGGACGTCACAGAGACGGCCGAATGCTGGCAGATCGCGCTGAAGACCCACAACCGTCCTTCGGGCCTGGCACTTACCCGCCAGAACCTGACGCCTGTGCGTACCGAATACAGCGAACGCAACCTCTGCGAACAGGGCGCCTACACGCTTGCCGGCAATGCCGACGCCAAGGTCACCATCTTCGCCTCCGGCTCGGAAGTCGAACTGGCGGTCGCCGCCCGCAAGACGCTCGAGGAAAAGGGCGTCTCCACCCGCGTCGTCTCGGTGCCCTCGACGGAACTGTTCTTCGAGCAGCCGGATGCCTATCGCCAGGAAATTCTCGGCAATTCGCCGGTGAAGATCGCAGTCGAAGCCGGCGTTCGCGAAGGCTGGGATGCCTTTATCGGGCCGGAAGGCACCTTCGTCGGCATGAAGAGCTTCGGCGCTTCGGGTCCGGCCAAGGATGTGTTCAAGCATTTCGGCATTTCGGCCGATGCGGTTGTCGCTGCCGCCGAGGCAAAGCTCTGATCGGACGGCGCCCGCGGTCCTTGCGATCGGGGCGCCTCCACTTCCGAAAAAACACATCCATTCAAGGGAGTGAATTCACATGACAGTCAAGGTTGCCATCAATGGTTTCGGCCGCATCGGCCGCAACGTTCTTCGCGCCATCGTCGAATCCGGCCGTACCGATATCGAAGTCGTCGCCATCAACGACCTCGGCCCGGTCGAGACCAACGCGCATCTGCTGCGCTACGATTCCATCCACGGCAAGTTTCCCGCCGAGGTGAAGGTCGAAGGCGACACGATCATCGTTGCCGGCGGCAAGCCGATCAAGGTCACCGCCGTCCGCGATCCGGCAAGCCTGCCCCACAAGGAGATGGGTGTCGACATCGCGCTCGAATGCACCGGCATCTTCACCGCCCGCGACAAGGCAGCCGCCCATCTGGCCGCCGGCGCCAAGCGCGTCATCATCTCCGCTCCGGGCGAAAACTCCGACCTGACGGTCGTCTTCGGCGTCAACCATGACCAGTTGACCAAGGACCACCTGGTCATCTCCAACGCGTCCTGCACGACCAACTGCCTTGTGCCGGTCGTCAAGGTTCTGGACGACGCCATCGGCATCGATCATGGTTTCATGACCACGATCCATTCCTACACCGGCGACCAGCCGACGCTCGACACCATGCACAAGGACCTGTACCGCGCCCGCGCCGCAGCCCTGTCGATGATCCCGACCTCGACCGGCGCCGCCAAGGCCGTCGGCCTCGTGCTGCCCCACCTGAAGGGCAAGCTCGACGGCACCTCGATCCGCGTGCCGACGCCGAACGTCTCGGTCGTCGACTTCAAGTTCGTCGCCAAGCGCAACACCACGGTCGAGGAAGTCAACGAAGCCATCAAGACTGCCTCGAACGGCGCTCTGAAGGGCATTCTCGGCTATACCGACGAGCCGCTGGTCTCGCGCGACTTCAACCACGACAGCCATTCCTCGATCTTTGCGTTCGACCAGACCAAGGTTCTGGAAGGCAATTTCGTGCGTATCCTCACCTGGTACGACAACGAATGGGGTTTCTCCAACCGCATGTCGGACACGGCTGTCGCCTTCGCCAAGCTGATCTAGGCAACAGCGCCGGTCACAAAGGCTGACCTATACGAACCCTCTCCTGCAAAGGAGGGGGTTTTGTTTTGCCGGTGACGGCTGCCACCGCCGTACGGGGAACCGTCCTACCACTGCCTTTCTTCGTAGTCGTCGACCGTCTCCGGCTCCTGTCGATACTCCCATTTACCGTGCCGTGTTCTGCGGCGCCAAAGCTGACCATGGCTCGATGCGCGCGTCCCGTCGATCAAACGGGGTCTTCGAAACGGCGGCACGATACATTTGTGCCAAACAGAGGGATTGGCCGGGAGTGGCGTTCTCCAGGCGGAAAGAATTACCTTAAGGAATGACAAGCGTGGCGACTCATATCCAGGGTTGAAGTCGCTAATTAAGCATGAGCTCAGTTGCGCTACAATAGTACCTCACTGACGAAGCTCTGAGAAAACGACCTAAAGCATAAAGACAGCAGACCTTCGCATCCGTGCGCCTGGCGGAAGTTGGCGGGCACCACTCTATTCGCACTGTCCTGCAGCGAGCCCGAGGAGACTGCCTGCGGCGGGCGGNNACAACCTGAGACCGCCGCGAAAGCTTTCTGCGACAGGAAGAGTGCCGGTCTGGTGAACTTCGTGTCCTCGGCAGCGTTCACGTCTCGATCCGTTGGAGAGGAAGACGATGCTCAAGGGACTGCTGACCGGCGCGTTTCTGCTCGCAACAGCCATGGAGGGTTCGGCAATGGAAAGCCTGTCGCAATATACGTGGAAGAACCGCGTCCTGGTCCTCTTCGGCGAGGGCTCCGACCCGAAGCTTGTGAAACAGGTCGACATTTTAAAGCGCGAGACGGCAAACCTCGCCGACCGCGACATGGTCGTGCTGCAGGTCACGAAGGACAAGGTGGTTCCCGTCTATGGCAATGCACCTGCGGCGCAGCAGGACCAGCTCCGGTCCGAGCTGAAGGCCTCCGAAGCGTTTGAACTCGTGCTTGTCGGCAAGGATGGCGGCGTCAAGCTGCGCAGCAAGGACGTCGTGACGACCACCGACGTTTTCGACCTCATCGACCGCATGCCGATGAGACGCGCCGGCGAGCACTAGGCCGCAAACCCGATAGTGCCTGTCGCCGGTTCCGACCGGCTTACTCCGCAGGCGAAACCGCGCTCGCGGTCCGTCGCGGCATCAGCATGGCGATTACGATGGCAGCGACGAACAGGGCCGGAACGTCGCCGATCAGGTGTCCCCGCTCCATCGGGTCCTCGATTGCTTGGATCGTCATAATGGCAGCGTGCACGAGGCTCGACCAGACCGTGAACCAGATCAGGCTTCGATGCTCCAGGGGATTGCGCGCGGCCAGGATCAGGAACACGCCGAGTGTCGCGTAGACGCCGATGATCATGGTCAGGTAATGGGAGCTGCCGTGCCCCCATCCCCAGCCGGAAGGCCACAGGATGGTCAGGGGATAGAATGCGACAACCATGAACAGGCCGACTGCGACCAGCGCAGTTCGAAGATACGTTCCATGAGCCAGCACCATTTCACCCTCCCGATCCGTGGCGTCTCATTCTCCATGCCATGCTCGATCCGGCGCCCCGCGCTTGGGCGAAATCATAACGCCTGGCGGCACCCCGGACAAGCTTGCGCAGGCCGCGTGTTTTTTTAGCCCCTGCCCTTCTCTTGCCGGATTTGTTCCCGCCTAATCCAGGGGTCGCATCGATTCTTCTGCCCTGACGGGCTCAGTCCCATTCCGTAAAAGCCGCCTTGCGGCCCAGGCACAGTTTCCGGCACCAGCGGGGCTGCGGACGAAGGGATCATGCGGCGGCGCTGCGAGGGAAGGACGGGACTTTGGAGGCATTTTACATCATTCTGCTGGTCGGCACGGTGCTGGTGCTGACGGCGGCCTTCTCCAGTCTTCTCGCCTTCCGCTTCGGTGCGCCTCTGCTGCTCATCTTCCTTTCGATCGGACTGCTGGCCGGCGTCGACGGGCTTGGCATCCGCTTTGAAAACTACTCCTTCACCTTCATGCTGGGCTCGCTGGCGCTTGCCATCGTGCTGTTCGATTCCGGCTTCAGCACCCCCGTCCATTCCTTCCGCATCGCCGCCATTCCGTCCCTGACGCTGGCCTCGGTCGGCGTCCTCATCACGTCGGCCGTGTTTGCCTGCGGCGCCTCCCTGATGCTCGGCTTCTCGTGGCTGGAAGGCCTGCTGCTCGGCTCGATCGTGGCGTCCACCGACGCCGCCGCCGTCTTCTTCCTGCTGCGCATCGGCGGCATCAACATCCGCGACAAGGTCCGCTCGACGCTCGAGGTGGAATCCGGCACCAACGACCCGATGGCGATCTTCCTGACCGTCGCGCTGTCGGAACTGGTCGCCACCGGCCAGGGTTTTTCCGGCCTGAACTTCAGCTTCCTGCTGCTGTTCGTGGAGGAGATGGGGCTCGGCGTTCTGTTCGGCATCCTCGGCGGCATGATGATCGTCTGGGTCCTGAACCGCTTCACCACCGATCGCGGCCTGGCCCCGATCTTCGTGCTGGCGCTGGCGCTGCTCGTTTTCTCCTTTACCGGCACCATGGGCGGCAGCGGCTTTCTCGCGGTTTACG
Organism: Hyphomicrobiales bacterium; assembly: GCA_900469345.1. Classification (GTDB taxonomy): domain Bacteria; phylum Pseudomonadota; class Alphaproteobacteria; order Rhizobiales; family Rhizobiaceae; genus Neorhizobium. The sequence goes on from UBWZ01000002.1 coordinate 902,858, forward strand.
TGGCGGGCATCTATGCCGGCAACAAGCGCATGTTTGCCAAGCAGCAGATCGTCCGCTTCAACGAGGGTCTGACCTGGCTGGCGCAGATCATCATGTTCCTGGTGCTCGGCCTGCTGGCGACGCCGTCGCAGTTTCCGGTCATCCTGCTGCCGGCCATCGGGCTGGCCCTCTTCCTCATCTTCGTCGCGCGGCCCATCGCCGTCTGGCTGAGCCTTTTGCCCTACGACTATACCCAGCAGGAGATCGGCTTCGTCGCCTGGGTCGGCCTGCGCGGCGCCGTGTCGATCCTGCTTGCCATCATGCCGATCCTGAGCGGCGTCGAGAACGGGGCGCTGTTCTTCAACACCACCTTCATCATCGTGCTCGTCTCCCTCCTGTTGCAGGGCTGGACCATCCGGCCCGTGGCGCAATATCTCGGCCTCATCATACCGCCGCGTATCGGCGCGGTCGACAAGGTCGAGCTCGACCTGCCCGGCAAGGCGACCCACGAGCTCGTCTCCTACCGCGTCATGAAGGACAGCCCGGTCCTGCTCGGCGAGCGCATCCCGCGCTGGGCCATGCCGTCACTCGTGATCCGGGACGGCCGCAGCATGCGCTACCAGTATGCCGGACGGCTGCGCGAAGGCGATCAGGTCTATCTTTTCGTGACGCCCAACTACATCCGCCTGCTCGACCGCCTGTTTGCAAGCCGCGTTCCGGTGGATGAGGACGATGCGGACTTCTTCGGCGCCTTCGCCATCTCGCCGTCGCGCCCGGCCAAGGAACTGGACGCCGCCTACGGCCCGGGACTGCTGGCCGCCGCCGAACAGGCCATGACGGTCGGCGAGTTGATCACCCACCGGCTGAACGGCCATGCGGATTATGCCGACCGGATGCGCTTCGGGTCGATCGTGCTGATCGTGCGCGAGCTCGACGAGCATGGCCACATCCGCAGCATCGGCATTTCGCTGGAACCGGTCGAGCCGGCCACCAATTTCCCGATCTTTATCAACATGCGGGAAATCGCCCACCGCATCCGGGACAGGCTGCGCAAATATCGCGGCAAAGCGGTACCCGGCGCCGGACGCTAGGTGCCTTGACCGCATTGACCGCATCCTGATCGGGTTGCCGACACCGCCAGGCGCTTGCGTCGACGGTCAGGCATAGTATGGTCCGCCTCACCCTAGACCAAATACGGATGATACCATGGCGGCTTTCAAGACCCTTGACGACCTCACCGATATCGCAGGCAAGCGCATCCTGCTTCGCGTCGATCTGAACGTCCCCGTTTCCGGCGGCAAGGTCACCGATGCGACCCGGATCGAGCGGGTTGCGCCCACCATCCTGGAACTGGCCGAAAAAGGCGCCAAGGTCATCCTGCTTGCCCATTTCGGCCGCCCCAAGGGCGAGCCGGTCGCCGACATGTCGCTGTCGCTGATCGTGTCCGCCGTCAACGAGGTGCTCGGCCGCAAGGTCTTCTTCGCGGCCGATTGCATCGGCCCCGAGGCTGAGCAGGCCGTGGCCAACATGGGCAATGGCGATATCCTGCTGCTCGAAAACACCCGCTTCCACGCAGGCGAGGAAAAGAACGACCCCGAGTTTACCGAGGCCCTGGCCGCCAACGGCGNNCATCTTCGTCAACGATGCCTTTTCCGCCGCCCACCGAGCCCATGCCTCGACCGAGGGCCTCGCGCACCACCTGCCCGCCTATGCCGGCCGCACCATGCAGGCGGAACTGGAAGCGCTCGAGCAGGGCCTCGGCAATCCGACGCGTCCGGTCGTTGCGATCGTCGGTGGCGCCAAGGTGTCGAGCAAGATCGATCTGCTCCAGAACCTGGTAAAGAAGGTCGATGCCCTTGTGATCGGCGGCGGCATGGCCAACACCTTCCTCGCCGCAAACGGTGTCGAGGTCGGGAAATCCCTCTGCGAACACGACCTCGCCGAACTTGCCCGCAAGATCATGGCCGACGCGGAAGCCGCAAACTGCAACATCCTCCTGCCGGTCGACGGCGTCGTTGCCCGCGAATTCAAGGCCAACGCCCCGAGCGAAGTGGTCGTCACCGAGTTCATTCCTGACGATGCGATGATCCTCGACCTCGGCCCGAAATCGGTCGAGGCCGTCAACGGCTGGATCGCCAAGGCCGCGACCCTCGTCTGGAACGGCCCGCTGGGGGCCTTCGAGATCGAGCCCTTCGATGCCGCAACCGTTGCTGCCGCACGCTTTGCCGCGGCGCAGACGAAGGCGGGCAAGCTCGTTTCCGTTGCCGGCGGGGGCGATACGGTGTCGGCCCTCAACCACGCGGGCGTCGCAGACGATTTCAGCTATGTTTCGACGGCCGGCGGTGCTTTCCTGGAATGGATGGAAGGCAAGGAACTGCCGGGCGTCGCAGTCCTGTCCAAATCCGCCTGAGCCATGAACTGAAATGCAGGTAATGACGGCAAGGCGTGCGGCAGCAACTGCCTCCCGCCTGCCCCGCAGGCCAATTAAAATAAAATCAAACAATTCAAACGATTGAAGACATTTCAATCGTTTCAATGATTTAGCGATGCTTTTCCTTTAAAACAAGTTCTGTTATCGGCAGATGGACAGCTCTGGGGAGATGCGAGCGCGTTTGGCGCCAACTTGAAGGACAGGAGTGTACTATGGTGGACGCAACGATGTTGAACAAGATCAGCCAGGCGCCCGGGTTTATCGCGGCGCTGGATCAGAGCGGTGGTTCAACACCTGGCGCATTGCGTCTCTACGGCGTATCCGAGACCGATTACCAGGGCGACGATGAGATGTTCCGCCTGGTGCACGCCATGCGCGTCCGCATCATGAGCGCCCCGGCCTTTTCGGGCGACAAGATCATCGGCGCGATCCTGTTCGAGCGCACCATGGATGGCGACGTCGAGGGCCAGCCCGTTCCGTCCTATCTCTGGGAAAAGCGTGGCGTCGTCCCCTTCCTGAAAATCGACAAGGGCCTGATGGCCGAAGAGAACGGCGTCCAGCTGCTGAAGCCGATGCCTGATCTGGATGCGCTCCTGGCCCGCGGCCTCGAAAAGGGAATGTTCGGAACCAAGATGCGGTCGGTGATAGCCCATGCCGACAAGACCGGCATCGCTGCCGTCGTGAAGCAGCAGTTCGAAGTGGCGCGGCAGATCCTCGACCGCGGCCTGATCCCGATCATCGAGCCCGAGGTTCTGATCAAGAGCCCGACCAAGGAAGAGGCCGAGACCATTCTCCGCGACGAGATCGCCCAGCAGCTCGACAAGCTGCCCGCAGGCGAACGCGTCATGCTGAAACTGACGCTCCCGACGGTTGCCGATTTCTACGCGCCTCTGGTCTCGCACCCATCGGTCATCCGCCTTGTCGCTCTCTCCGGCGGCTACACCACGGATGATGCCTGCGAGAAGCTCAGCCACAACCGTGGCATCATCGCGAGCTTCTCGCGCGCGCTGGCCGAAAACCTGCGGGTGACCATGAGCGACGCGGAGTTCAACGAGAGCCTCGCCGGGACGATCGACCAGATCTACGCTGCAAGCGTCAACAAGGCCTGACACCGGCCTGACGATAGGCATTAGAGGCATGTCGCCCCTGTTGGCGACATGCCGCACCGCCGTCATGTTGTTTCGGTGATGGCACCCATCACAAAGATTGGCTGGTCATGCTTCGATCTCCGTGGCGATAGTGCTCGCCTACCGGAGGCATGACCATGCAGAGCACTGATTTCATCACCGTCGATGTCTTTACCGTGGAACGGTTCACGGGCAATCCGCTTGCCGTCGTCCCCGACGCCCGGAACCTGACGGCCACACAGATGCAGCAGATCGCCGCCGAGTTCGGCTATTCCGAAAGCACCTTCGTGCTTCCCCCTGAGGACGTGTCGAACACGGCGCGGGTCCGCATCTTCACCCCCACGACGGAAATTCCGTTCGCCGGCCACCCCAATGTCGGCACCGCGTTCGTCCTTGGCCAGTATCCCGAACTGTTCGGCCGCCCCATCGGCGATCATCTGCGCTTCGAGGAAATCGCCGGCCTCGTCGAGGTCGATCTCATGCGCGACGGCGGCGTCGTGACAGGCGCGACGATACGGGCACCGCGACCGCTGGAACTCGGCGAAAACCCTCTTCCCGAGCTGATTGCCCGCTGCGCGACGATCAACNNCCGCCACGGTCCGCACGACCCCTCAGGCACCGGTGATCGCCTCTGTCGGCCTCCCCTTCGCCATCGCCGAACTCACCGATCTCGAAGCGCTCGGCAAAGCAAGGCCCAATCTCTCCGCCTTCCACGAGGCCGCGGCCCTGTACCCGCGGGCGGGCGGCGACTTCTCTCTCTTCCTCTACGTCCGCGACCGCGAGGATCCCGCACATATCCGCGCCCGCATGTTTGCGCCGCTCGACAACGTGACGGAAGATCCGGCCACTGGTAGCGCGTCGGCGGCGCTTGCCGCGCTTCTCGGCGCGAGCGATCCGGCAAGCAACGGCGAGATCAGGCTGACGATCGAGCAGGGGGTGGAGATGGGACGCCGCAGCGTCATCGAACTTGCGGTCAGCAAATCCGGAGGCAGCGTCACCGACGTCCGCATCAGCGGCCGCTGCGTCGCCGTCATGCGCGGTTCGATCGCCTGCTGATCAGGTGAATTCGCGCAGGAGCAGCGCGAGCGTCCAGATGGCAAAGGCGAGAAGCGCCAGCTTCCAGAAGTCTTTGCGGCGTCTCAGCCCTGGCATGTCCAGCGGTTTGATGATCTGAATCAGCATCAGGAGGATGAGCAGAACCGCGATGACCTTCGTCATCGGCAGATTCGTTTGGCGCGATGCCACAGGCAGGACATTTTTGCTCTCCACCACAGATTGACCCGAAGCGGATTCGGGGACTGATTTCCGCTTCGGCCTTCGTTAACCCCCGGCACGACTGCGCGCAACCGTGTGTCGATGTCCTCGGGATCCCTGTGGCGAGAGAGCGGGCAGAAGCAACAATGAGACGAAACCTCCTACCCGTCCTGGCGCTGCTCTGCGGAACCCTGTTTCTCTTCCTCGGCAACGGTCTGCAGGGCCTGCTCCTGCCGCTGCGCGGTTCGCTCGAAGGCTATTCGAACAGCACGCTTGGTCTCTTGGGCACAAGCTGGGCCTCCGGCTTCGTCATCGGCTGTTTCGTCGCGCCGAACGTGGTGCGCCGCATCGGCCACGTGCGTGCCTTCTCGAGCTTTCTCGCGCTGATTTGCCTCAACGTCCTCCTGACCGGTCTGCTTGTCGACGAGACCGCCTGGCTGGTGCTGCGGGCCATTACCGGCTTCTGCACGGCCGGGACGTCGATGATCATCGAAAGCTGGCTGAACGAGCGGGCCACCAGCGAAAGCCGCGGCACGATCTTCTCCTTCTACATCTCGATCACCCTGTTCGGTGTGGTCGGCGGGCAGCTGCTCGTGCCCCTGGCCGACGTCTCGACGACGACGCTCTTCATGATCGGCGGCATCCTCTACAGCATCGCAGCACTTCCGACGACCCTTTCGAAGGCCGCCTCGCCGCAGCCTCTGAAGCGGGCGCGACTCGATCTCAAGGGGCTTTTCCGAAACTCGCCCATCTCGTTTGTCGGCATCCTGCTGATCGGTATCGCCAACGGCGCCTACGGCACGCTCGGCGCCGTGTTTGCCACCCAGGCAGGCCTCGACAAGGGCTCGGTCGCGGCGATGGTCAGCATCACCATCTTTGCCGGCGCGATCATGCAGTTTCCGGCCGGCCGTCTGTCGGATACCATGGACCGCCGCTACGTGCTGGCCGGGCTCTCGGCCGTCGCCGCGCTGGCGGGGCTTGCCGTTGCCCTCTTCCGACCGGCAGGCGTCTACGAAATCGTCGTCCTCGTGGCGATCTACGGCGCTGCCGCAAACTCGCTCTACCCGATCGCGGTTGCCCACGCGAACGACTTTGCAGCCCCGGAGGACTTCGTTAAGGTCTCGGGCGGGCTGCTGCTCCTCTATGGCATCGGTACGATCATCGGCCCGTCCGTCGGCGGTCCGTTCATGACCTGGGCCGGCCCGCACGCGCTGTTCGCCGTGACCGCCCTGGCGCATGTGCTGATCGCCGCCTACGCCCTGTTGCGCAGCCGCATGAGGGCGGCAGTACCGACCTCGGAGCGTGAGGTGTATACGACGGGCCCATCGACCACTGGCACGCTTGCCACCCCGCAGAGCGTGTCGCTCGATCCGCGCGCCAAACCGGAGAACGGCCGCCGCAACCCCGACTGACACTGAAAGGGAGACGAACATGACCTTCTTGGACGACGAACGACCCGGCAAGCCGGCGCCCCACGAGATCGGCAGCGACCTGTCGCTGCTGTCGGCCGACGAACTCTCGGCCCGCATCCAGCTCCTCAGGCAAGAGATCGTACGGCTCGAAGACGAGATCCGCAGGAAGGATAGCGGTCGCAAGGCGGCGGAAAGCTTCTTCCGGTCCTGAACCGAGATCTTGAAGAAAATCCGCGCCCGACGCGGGCGATTTAACAGGATATTAATCATTAATGGAGAATATAGGCCCGTCCGGTTCTGCCGGGCTCAGACAGTTTCACCTCTTCGGCGAATGGTCTGATTTCTCCCTGTTTTACCTTGAGAGCCGCGTTTCGCGGCTCTTCTTTTTTGCGTGCACCGCAGACCGCGTGCCACTGCCACGCCAGGGGCTGCCGCCATCTCCGACATCGGCATGTCCCATTTCAAGAACATCTCCCCGCCCGGGCGAGTTTCTGTGGGTATTAACCCTTCCTTAAGAAACGCCTTGCGGTTCTCCTTTATACGTATCATCTTCAGGCCAACCAAAAGGCAGCGGAACTTTTCTTCGAGACCGCCATTGCCTTGTTGAGAATGTGTCAGCAGGAAGACCTCCATGTCGGAACTCGGATTGAACACTGTCAGCTTTGCCGGCCGCGCCGCCAGCTCTTCTCAGTTCAAGGCGCTTTATACGGAAGGCATGGCCCTGGTGGAAGAAACCGCCAGCTATCTTGACGGCAACGGTCGTGCTGCATCCAAGGTTCTGCCCCGCATGGCGTCCGTGCTTTATGCGGCAGAGTCGATGCGTCTCACCACCCGGCTAATGCAGATGGCGTCTTGGCTGCTGCTGCAGCGCGCCGTCAACAACGGCGAGATGAGCCGCGACCAGGTTATTTCGGAAAAGAGCAAGGTTCGCCTCGACGGCTTCAACGTTGACCGCGGCGCGCCCGGTTGGCTGGACCTTCCAGAAGGCTTCCGCGACCTGGTGGAGCGTTCGCTGCGTCTCCAGAACCGCGTCGCCCTGCTCGACCGCGAGATCTACCGTCCCGGCGAACCGGCTGTTGTCCCCGACAACGAAAACAGCGTCCGCGCACAGCTCAGCCTGCTGCACACGGCTTTTGCTCACTGAGCGCCAACGATCTTAGAGTAGACACAAATGACAAAAAGGCAGGTCCCGCGACCTGCCTTTTTTCTTTTCGGCCTGTCCATCAGTGATCCCGTCGGCGGCGATAAGTTCCGAGCATCCGGTCCGAGCATCCGGACAGCAAAAAGCCCGGCTTTCGCCAGGCTTTTCAATCGTGTCGCTGTCAGGCGAATTAGAGGCCGAGGCCGCCGAAACGCTTGTTGAACTTCGAAACGCGGCCGCCGCGGTCCAGCATCTGCTGGTTGCCGCCGGTCCATGCCGGGTGCGAGGTCGGGTCGATTTCGAGGTTCATGGTGGCGCCTTCGGTGCCCCAGGTCGAACGGGTCTCGTACTCGGTACCATCGGTCATGACGACCTTGATCATGTGGTAGTCGGGATGAATGCCAGCCTTCATGTCGCTATTCCTGCTCTGCGAGGTCCATTTGTCGCAATTGCGAGCGAGAACCGTCTTGAATAAAAGAAGCCGCAGACCGGACTGGCCACGGCTTCCCAATTGGATGCGGAGCCTATACAGGAAGGTCGCTTTCAGTACAAGTCCCCGCAAGGCCGAGAATGCACGGTCTGGGGCCATGGAGACGACATGGCCGAAGCCCGAGAAGACAGACGGAAAAGTCGCGCCCTGAGGCCACTCGCCAGGCTCGTCCCCTACCTTTCGCGATACCGATCGATGGTCGCGGCTGCGACCGTGTTTCTGGTCCTTGCGGCGGCAACCACGCTCGCCCTGCCGCTCGCCGTTCGGCGCATGGTCGACCACGGCCTGGCTGCGGCCGACGGCACCTTCATCAACCAGTACTTTGCCATGCTGCTGGTGCTGGCTGCGCTGCTCGCAGTGGCAAGCGCGATGCGCTATTACTACGTCATCACCATCGGCGAGCGGGTGGTGGCCGATCTCCGTCGCGAGGTCTTTGCCCATGTGACGCGGCTGTCGCCTTCTTTTTTCGACGTCAACCAGTCCGGGGAAATCGTTTCGCGCCTGACCGCCGATACGACCCAGATCAAATCCGCCTTCGGATCGGCTGCCTCCCAGGCCCTGCGCAACACCATTCTCTGTCTTGGCGCCATGGGCATGATGATCTACACCAGTCCCAGCCTGTCCGCGCTGGTGCTGGGCGCCATCCCGCTCATCGTCTTTCCGCTCGTCGGCTTCGGCCGTTCCGTCCGTCGTCGCTCCCGCGCCGCACAGGATACGCTCGCCGAGAGCTCCGCCTTTGCGGCCGAGACGATCGGCGCCGCGCGCACCGTGCAGGCCTTCACCGGCGAGGAGACGGCGAGCCACCGCTACGCGACATCGGTAGAGAGCGCCTATGACGCGGCCCGCACAGCCATCAGGGCGCGCGCCCTTCTGACGGGTGTCGGCATCCTTCTGGTCTTCGGCAGCATCGTCGGCGTGCTCTGGTACGGCGCCCAGAACGTACTCTCGGGCGCCATGACGGCCGGCACGCTCGGCCAGTTCGTGCTCTACTCGGTGATTGCGGCAAGCTCTCTCGGGCAGCTCTCCGAGGTTTGGGGCGAACTGTCGGCGGCCGGCGGCGCAGCCGAGCGCCTCTCCGAATTGCTGGACGAAGTGCCGGCGATCCGCGATCCGGACGTACCCGTCGCCCTGCCCGCCCCGGCGATCGGCGCGGTGGAGTTTTCGGGCGTCTCCTTCGCCTATCCGGCACGGGTAAGCGCCATCACGCTCGACGGGCTCTCCTTTCACGTCAGGCCGGGCGAGACGGTTGCGATCGTTGGCCCCTCCGGTGCCGGCAAGAGCACGATCTTCTCGCTCCTCCTGCGTTTCTACGATCCGACAGCAGGCGCCGTGAAGCTCGACGGCATCGACCTGCGGCAGGCGCGCGTCGGCGATATCCGCTCGCGGCTGGCGATCGTCCCCC
>UBWZ01000002.1:912100-912285 GCA_900469345.1 Hyphomicrobiales bacterium
GGACGTGACGATCTTTGCAGCCTCGATACATGACAACATTGCCTTCGGTGTGCCGGGTGCCACCCGCGAATCGGTCCGCTCGGCTGCCATCGCCGCCCAGGCGGACGAATTTATCTCGAAGCTCGATCACGGCTACGACACGCTGGCCGGCGAACGCGGCATCACGCTCTCGGGCGGCCAGCGCC
>UBWZ01000011.1 GCA_900469345.1 Hyphomicrobiales bacterium
CGATGCGGGACGGGGTCATTTTAGGCACGGGGCGAAAGGGCGGGGACGAAGGCGGACGAAATTCCTGGCAAGTCGTTGAGGGGAATGGTGGAGGGAGCGAGAAATGTGCCCGCCCCGTGGGAGGCTGTTGGAGCAGGCTGCCGGGGGTGCCTTGCGACCCCTACTCGAACTCCAGGATCAGTTCGTCGACGGCAAGGCTCTGGCCGGTGGCGGCCGCAACCCGCTTCACCACGCCCTTCCGCTCGGCCTTCAACACGTTTTCCATCTTCATGGCCTCGACGGTCGCCAGCGTCTGGCCGGCCTCGACCGTATCGCCCGGCCCGACGGCCACCGACGTGATGACGCCCGGCATCGGGCAGAGCAGCATCTTCGACGTATCGGGTGGCAGCTTGGCCGGCATCAGCCGCGCAAGCTCGGCGATCTGCGGCGTGCGCACGCGGGCAGCGACATCCATGCCGCCAAGGCGCAGCCGGATGACCGAGCCCTGCAGGCCGACCTTGACGGCCAGGATCTCGCTGCCGACGTGGAAATGCCCCAGGCTGCGCCCCGGCTGCCAGTCCCCGGCAATGGTCAGCCTGTCGCCATCGGAAAAGGCGACGGCACCGCCGTCGGCGCTCGCCTCGATCGTGGCGGCGATCTCGTGTCCGGCAAGCGTCACCACCCAGTCACGCCCGACCTTGCGGGCGTGATTGCCGATCGTGCCGGAAATCGCCGCGGCGCGCTGTTGCAGGATCTGGTTGATGAACAGGGCAATGGCGGCGAGCTCGCGGGCGGAACCGGCATCGGGCTGGACACCGGAAAACCCCTCGGGAAATTCCTCGGCGATATAGGCCGTCGTCAGCCGACCCTCCCGGAACCGCTCTTGCCGCATGACGGTCGACAGGAACGGCAGATTGTGGCCGATGCCGTCCACCTCGAACGCGTCCAGCGCGGCACTCATGGCATCGATGGCCCGCAGCCGCGCCTCGGCGCCCTCGCCGGGCGCATGGGTGCAAAGCTTGGCGATCATCGGGTCGTAGTACATCGAGATCTCGCCGCCTTCCGAGACGCCGGTATCGTTGCGAACCGTGATGCCGTCGGTACCGGTGCCCTCCGCCGGCGGGCGGTAGCGGGTCAGCCGGCCGATCGAGGGCAGGAAGCTGCGATAGGGATCCTCGGCATAGAGCCGGCTCTCGATCGCCCAGCCGGTGAGTGTCACGTCGTCCTGCGAGAACGACAGCGCCTCGCCCGCCGCAACCCGGATCATCTGTTCGACGAGATCGATCCCGGTCACCAGTTCGGTCACCGGATGCTCCACCTGCAGGCGGGTGTTCATCTCGAGAAAATAGAAGTTGCGGTTGCCGTCGACGATGAACTCGACCGTTCCGGCCGAGAAATAGCCGACCGCTTTGGCAAGCGCCACCGCCTGCTCGCCCATCGCGCGACGGGTTTCCGGGTCGAGGAACGGCGAGGGCGCCTCCTCGATGACCTTCTGGTTGCGCCGCTGGATGGAGCATTCCCGCTCGCCGAGATAGAGCACGGTGCCGTGCTGGTCGCCGAGCACCTGGATCTCGATATGGCGCGGCTGATCGACGAACTTTTCGATGAAGATGCGGTCGTCGCCGAATGAGTTCCTGGCTTCGTTCTTCGAGGACTGGAACCCCTCGCGGGCCTCCGCGTCGTTCCAGGCGATCCGCATGCCCTTGCCGCCGCCGCCGGCCGAAGCCTTGATCATCACGGGGTAGCCGATTTCGCCGGAAATCCTGGCCGCCTCGTCCGCATCCTCGATCAGGCCCATATGGCCGGGAACGGTCGAGACGCCTGCCTCGGCTGCCAGCTTCTTGGAGGTGATCTTGTCGCCCATGGCCTTGATGGCGCCGACCGGCGGACCGATGAAGGTGACACCCGCTTTGTCCAGCGCCTCGGCAAACAGGGGATTTTCCGACAGGAAGCCGTAGCCGGGATGGACGGCATCGGCCCCGGTCTTGCCGATCGCCTCGAGGATCTTGTCGATGACGATATAGGACTGGCTCGACGGCGCCGGGCCGATATGCACCGCCTCGTCGGCCATCCGCACGTGCAGCGCGTCGCGGTCCGCATCGGAATAGACAGCGACGGTCGCGATGCCCATCTTCCTCGCGGTCTTGATGACCCGGCAGGCGATTTCACCGCGATTGGCAATCAGGATTTTCTTAATCACCGGATGTCTCCTCCCGAGACAGGGTTTCAAGGATCGGAACCAGGACAGACGGAGCCGGCCTATTCGGGCTCGGCTCTTTTCACGCCCCTCGCCACGCTCTGCGCGTTCTTGACCTCGCCAAAAGCGTCCGGAAAATTCTTGCGTGCCAGCGGCACGTTGAGCTTCAGCTTGGCCTGATAGGATTGCGGATCAAATCCCCGCTCGGCCGGCAGAAGCTCCCGCCCGAACAGGCGACACAGGCGCTCGCCGTCCAGATTGCCGCGCTCGAACGGCTCGGCACCGAAATGCTGCCAGAGAGCCTGCACGAAGCCGATATCGGCAAGCGCGATGGAGGGATCCATGCTCCTTTGACGCGGCCATGCCGTCAGCGGCGTGACCTTGGAGTTCGCCCGGCGGATGGTGAACTGCCACTGGGTTCCAAGCAGGCCGAGCGGAAAACCGCGATGCTTGGGCAGTTCCGGTGTTTTCGCCATCAGTCCGAAGCCCTGTTGATAATCTGGTCCGCCATGGCGCTATACCTCGAACACGTCTTCGAACGCCTCGGGAAAGCTCTGCCGCGCGACCTTCTCGTTGATCTGCAACAGCGCCTCGTAGGAAAGCGGATCGAAATCCTTGTCGACCGCCACCACTTCTCGGCCAAACAGCAGGTTCAGCCGGGCTGCATCCAGATTGCCCCGCTCGAACGGCTCGGCCCCGAAATGGTGCCAGAGCGCATGCAGGAAGGCGGCGTCGATCCGGTGCTCCGCCATGCCGGGGCGCCCGCGGCGCGGCAGCGCCTTGATCGGCGTCACCCCCTTCGGATTGGCGCGCCGGATGGTGAACTGCACGCCGGTTCCCGGCATGCCGCCGGGAAAGCCGCGATGCTTCGTCATTTCGGGCAGGTTAGCCATTCGGGATACTCCTCACGCGCCGCCAATCTTGTCCTGCGTCTTCGTGTCGAAGTCGGAGGCATCGTGGCGCTCGTGCAATTGCCCGGCCGCATCACCGGTGACGCGATTGACCATGCATCCGCGCTGAACGGCCGGACGGGCAGCGATTTCGGCGGTCCAGCGCTGCAGGTGGGTGTAGCTTTCGACCTCCAGGAACGCGCCGGCATTGCCGTAGGCCTGGCCGAGCGCCAGCTTCCCGTACCACGGCCAGATGGCGATGTCGGCGATGGAATAGCTTGAGCCCGCCATGAACCGGTGATCGGCGAGATGCCGGTCGAGCACGTCGAGCTGGCGTTTCACCTCCATGGAGAAACGGTCCACCGCGTATTTGATGTGGATCGGCGCATAGGCATAGAAATGCCCGAAGCCGCCGCCGAGATAGGGGGCCGAGGCCATCTGCCAGAACAGCCAGTTCATGGTCTCGGTGCGGGCCGCGTGCTCGTGCGGCAGGAAGGCGTCGAACTTGTTGGCGAGGTAGAGCAGGATTGCGCCGGACTCGAACACGCGGGTCGGTTCGGGCGTCGAGTGATCCATCAGCGCCGGGATCTTCGAGTTCGGGTTCACCTCCACGAAGCCCGAGCCGAACTGGTCGCCGTCGCCGATCTTGATCAGCCAGGCGTCGTATTCGGCGCCGCTATGGCCCGCCGCAAGCAGTTCCTCCAGCATGATCCCGACCTTCTGGCCGTTCGGCGTCGCCAGCGAATAGAGCTGCAGCGGATGCTTGCCGACCGGCAGGACCTTGTCGTGAGTCGGCCCGGCGATCGGTCGGTTGATGTTGGCGAACTGGCCGCCATTGCCCTTGTCCCAGGTCCAGACCTTGGGCAGTTCGTAGCCGGCGGGGAAATTGTCGGCGGGGGATTTCTCGGTCATGACATAGGTCCTTGTCGTTCGTTTTGCGCCACCAGCCCCGGGCTGGACCCAGGGATCGTTGCGGCACCCGATGACGGGAGATCGTGGCTGTGGATCCCCGGGTCAAGCCCGGGGAATGTGAACTTCAATTCAAAGCGGGATCGTATCGTGCTTCTTCCAGTGCGTCGTCACCTGCTTGCCGCGCAACGAGGCGAAGGCGCGCGCGATGCGGCGGCGCGAGGAATGCGGCAGGATCACCTCGTCGATGAAGCCGCGCTCGGCCGCCACGAAGGGGTTGGCGAAGCGCTCCTCGTATTGCCGGGTCCGCTCGGCGATCTTTTGCGGGTCGTCAAGCTCGGACCGGTAGAGGATCTCGGCCGCGCCCTTGGCGCCCATCACCGCGATCTCGGCCGTCGGCCAGGCATAGTTGATGTCGGCGCCGATGTGCTTGGACGCCATCACGTCATAGGCGCCGCCATAGGCCTTGCGGGTGATCAGCGTCACCATCGGCACGGTCGCCTCCGAATAGGCAAACAGCAGCTTGGCGCCATGCTTGATGACGCCGCCGAACTCCTGGGCGGTGCCGGGCAGGAACCCGGGCACGTCGACCAGGGTGAGGATCGGGATCGAGAAGGCATCGCAAAAGCGCACGAAGCGCGCCGCCTTGCGCGAGGAATCGATGTCGAGGCAGCCGGCCAGCACCATCGGCTGGTTGGCGACGACGCCGATCGTCTGGCCCTCGATGCGGATGAAGCCGGTAATGATGTTCTTGGCAAAGGCTTCCTGGATCTCGAAGAAGTCGCCTTCGTCGGCCAGCGCCGTGATCAGCTCCTTCATGTCGTAGGGCTTGGCCGCACTGTCCGGGATCAGCGTGTCGAGCCGCATCTCGATCCGATCGGGATCGTCATGGAAGGGCCGCGTCGGCGGCTTCTCGCGGTTGTTCAGCGGCAGGAAGTCGAACAGCTGGCGGACCGCCTCCAGCGCCTCGATGTCGTTCTCGAAGGCCGCATCGGCGACCGAGGACTTCTGCGTATGGGTGCGGGCACCGCCGAGCTCCTCGGCGCTGACGATCTCGTTGGTGACCGTCTTCACCACGTCCGGGCCGGTGACGAACATGTAGGAGGTGTCGCGCACCATGAAGATGAAGTCGGTCATGGCGGGCGAATAGACCGCGCCGCCGGCGCACGGGCCCATGATCACGGAAATCTGCGGGACAACGCCCGAGGCCTCCGCATTGCGGCGGAACACTTCGGCATAGCCGCCGAGCGACGCGACCCCTTCCTGGATGCGGGCGCCGCCCGAATCGTTGAGGCCGATCACCGGCGCACCGACGCGCACCGCCATGTCCATGATCTTGCAGATCTTCTGCGCATGGGTCTCGGACAGCGAGCCGCCGAAGACGGTGAAATCCTGTGAGAACACGTAGACTTGCCGGCCGTTGATGGTGCCCCAGCCGGTCACGACGCCGTCGCCGGCGATCGTCTGCTCCGCCATGTCGAAATCGGTGCTGCGGTGGGTGACATACATGTCGAATTCTTCGAACGAGCCCTCGTCCAGAAGCACGTCGATCCGCTCGCGTGCCGTCAGCTTGCCCTTGGCATGCTGCGCATCGATCCGCTTCACCCCGCCGCCAAGCCTTGCTTCGGCCCGTCGCTTTTCGACTTCAACCAGCACGTCGCGCATGGATCCTCCTTAACCGCCAACTGCTTGTGTAACCCGTCTTCCGGATCACGCAAGCCGTTCCGGCAGGCGGGCGGCGCGATTTGGACCAATTGCCTAGACGAACTGTGTCCCGCAGGGCCGTCTCAGGCGGCGTGCACCAGGCGGCTCGAGATCGGCTTCGTGCCGCGCAGCGGCGCCCGGCGGATCATCTCGAGCGCGAAGGCGCGGGCGTTGCGGCGTGCCTTGTCGAGATTGGTGATGCGGCTCTCGTCGAGCGTGTAGAGCGTGCCGCCGAGGTCGAATATGTCGCGAAAGGCGGCCCGCTCGATGATCGGCGTGTCGAGCACCTCGACCCGGCGTTCGGAAAGCAGCATCTTGACGGCCAGAAGCGCGCGTGTCGTCACCATGGAATTGACGCGGGTGAGGACGACCGAGTGCGGCACCTTGATGCCCCCCTTGTCTTCGAGGAAGCGCAGCAGTTCCAGAACGTTGGCCCCGCCCTGGGCATCCATGGCGCAGCCCTGGATCGGGATCAGCACATGATCCGACAGGCCGATTGCCTTGGCGAGAAGCGGGCTCTGGGCGCCGGGCAGGTCGACCACGAAGTAGTCGGTCTTGTAGAGGTTGTCGGCAATGTGCCGGTCGATCGACGCCTGGGTCACGTAGGAGATGACCTTCAGCCGCTCATCTGCGGGCGACAGCTGGTGCCAGCGGGAAATCCAGCGCTGCGGGTCGGCATCGAGGATCGTCACGCGGTAGCCCTGCTGGGCGAGTTCGGTGGCAAGCAGCAGCACGGCTGTGGTCTTGCCGGCGCCGCCCTTGGTGTTGGCGAAAGTGATGACTGGCATCTGCGGATCTTTTCGACTGCGAGCCCACGCTCTGGCACCGCACCCTCATGATGCTCGCCTCCATCTTTGCCGGACATGGTTAAGAAAGGGCAAAGACCGGACTGCGAAAACCTAACGGCGACGATCTGCAGCGAGGATCTCCCGGGCAATCTGCTCCAGCGGAACGACCCTGTCGACACCCCCGTGGGCGATCGCTTCCTTGGGCATTCCGAAGACCACGGAGGTCGCCTCGTCCTGCGCCACGGTGAAGGCGCCGGCCTGGTGCATCTCGTTCATGCCGCGGGCGCCGTCGTCACCCATGCCGGTCATGATGACGCCCATGGCGTTGGAGCCGGCCGAGCGCGCGGCGGAGCGGAACAGCACGTCGACCGAGGGACGATGCCGGCTGACAAGCGGTCCTGCCCGGACCGAAACCTCGTAGCGGGCGCCCTTGCGCTCGAGCAGGAGATGCTTGTCTCCGGGGGCGATCAGCACGTGACCGCGCAGCACCGGGTCGCCGTCGGCTGCTTCCTTGACCTCCACCTCGCACAGCGTGTTCAGTCGCTTGGCAAAGGCCGCGGTGAATTTTTCCGGCATGTGCTGGACGATGACGATGCCCGGCGAATTGGCCGGCAGCGCCTCGAGCAGTTCGCGCAGCGCCTCGGTGCCGCCGGTGGATGCGCCAACGCAGACAACCATTTCCGTGGTTTTTGCCATGGCGCCGATCTTGGGCGGCGGAAGCACCGCATCGGCGGTGAGCTTTGCGGACGTGCCGCGCTCCGTGGTGCGGCCGATCCGCATCTTGGAGATCTGCGCCCGGGCGGCCGCCTTGACGACGCTGCGGATCCGGTCACCGCTTTCGGCCAGATGGTCGGCAGCGGCGATCTTCGGCTTGAGGATGACGTCGACGGCGCCGGCTTCGAGCGCCTGCATCAGCGTTTCCGAACCGGCTTCGGTCAGCGACGAACACATCACCACCGGAATGGGATGCTGGGCCATCAGTTTGCGCAGGAAGGTGATGCCGTCCATCTGCGGCATCTCGACATCGAGCGTGATGACGTCGGGTATCTCCTCGCGGATCTTGCGCGCCGCCATGAAGGGGTCGTTGGCGACCCCCATGACTTCGATTTCCGGATCGGCGGACAGCACGCTCGAAAGCGTCTGCCGGACGCTGGCGGAGTCGTCGACGATAAGGACACGGATCTTGCCGGGCATTTTTTTACATCCGTTGGAACACAGTGTTTGCCACCTGCCGGATCGGAAGATCAAAGCCGGTGACGGTTTCGGAGTGGCCGATGAACAGGTACCCGCCCGGCAGGAGGCAGTTGCAGAGGTGCGAGAGCACATGCTGCTGTGTCGGCTTGTCGAAGTATATGAGAACATTTCGGCAAAAGATGATGTGCATCGCATCGCCGACCGGATATTTGTCGTCCATCAGGTTGAGGCGGGCAAAGCCGACCTTGCTTCGCAGCTTGGCGCTGACCCGCATCTCCTGCCGGCGGGGATCCGCCGGTCGCATCACGTATTTGCGCATCAATTCCGCCGGCACCGGCGCCAAAAGCTCGCTTGCATAGATGCCGCGCTGCGCTTTTTGCAGCACGTCGGTCGAAAGGTCCGTCGCGAGAATGAAGTAATCGCGCTCCGGCGCGGATGTCGCGAAAAATTCGTTCAGCACCATGGCCATCGTATAGGGCTCGGCGCCGGTGGAGCAGGCCGAGCTCCAGCTGCGGATGCGGCGATCGGGGTAGGTCTTCAGGATGTCGGGCAGGGCCGTCTTCACCAGATAGTCGAAATGCTTCGGTTCACGAAAGAAGTCGGTCTTGTTGGTCGTCACCGCGTCGATCAGGTAGACGGTCTCGCTGGCGAGCCCGTCATGCTTGAACAGATAGTCGCAGTAGCCGTCGAAGCTGCTCATCCCCGTTGCCCGAAGCCGGCGGCGCAGGCGGCCCTCCAGCATCGTCATCTTGTTCAGCGGCATCTTGATGCCGCTGTAGTCGTAAATGAACTTCGACAGCAGATCGAAATTGCGCTTGCTCAGCCGGTCGTCCAGCGACTGGCTCCTTGCTGCCATATCCAATGCCACTGCGGTATGCTCCTTCACGCTATGCTATGGGTTGGTCAGGCAACGGCCGAGGCCGGCCCGACATTGGCGAGAGCGGAGCCGGAATCGGAAAACAGCCGGGCGAGATCGATGATCACCACGAAGCCGGCTTCCCGCCGCACCACGCCGGCGATGTAGTCGGAGCGCCAGCGGATGCCGATGTCCGGCGCGTTCTCGATCTGCTCCTGGCGGAAGGGCACGACCTCGAAGACGCGGTCGGCGACGAGGCCGAGCGCCAGCACCCGGTCGGCCACCGGCACGTCGAGGACCAGGATGCGCGTATGCGCGGTCTTGACGGTGCGCGACATGCCGAGGCGCAGCCTCAGGTCGATCACCGGCACGCCCTGTCCGCGCACGTCGCGCAGGCCGAGAAGGTAGTCCGGGCCGTGCGGTATCCGGAACGGATCTTCATGGTCGAGGATTTCCCGCACCACCGAGACCGGGACCGCGAAGATCTCGTCTCCGAGGCTGAAGGTCACGAACTGGGATTCGGGGGATGCGGCTGCCATTATGCGCTCTCCTTGAAATCTTCGTCATCCTGATCGGGGCCGCCCATCGACATGTCGAGGGCAAAACCCTTGGCGCGCGCCTGCTGGCCGGCGACTGTCCGCTCGGCGGCGTTGTGTTCCCACGTGGAGCGCGATGCCGGTGCCGTGCGGCCCTGATGCATCGGTGCAGCGGCGGCCTGGGCCTGCGGGCGTGCTTTTCCGCTCGGTCTGTCGACCCGGAAGAAGGCGATCGAGGCCTGCAGCTCTTCCGCCTGGGCGGCAAGTTCCTCGGAGGTGGCGGAAACCTCTTCGGACGCGCCGGCATTCTGCTGGGTCACCTTGTCGAGCTGCTGGATCGCCTCGTTGATCTGGCTGGCACCGATATCCTGCTCGCGGCAGGCAGCCGAGATTTCCGACACCAGTTCGGCGGTCTTCTGGATATCCGGCACCAGGCGGTTCAGCATCTCGCCCGCTTCGGTCGCGACCTGGACGGTGTCGCCCGACAGCTCGCTGATCTCGGCGGCGGCCGCCTGGCTGCGTTCGGCAAGCTTGCGCACTTCCGACGCGACGACGGCAAAGCCCTTGCCATGCTCGCCGGCCCGCGCCGCTTCCACGGCGGCATTGAGGGCGAGAAGGTCGGTCTGGCGGGCGATTTCCTGGACGATCGAGATCTTCTGGGCAATCGTGCGCATGGCGCTGACGGCCCGGTTCACGGCCTGGCCGCTCGCCTCCGCATCGCGGGACGACTGGCGGGCGATCTTTTCCGTCTGGGCGGCGTTGTCGGCGTTCTGCTTGATGTTGGCGGCCATCTGCTCCATCGAGGCGGACGCTTCCTCGGCCGCCGAAGCCTGCTCGGTCGCACCCTGGCTCAGCTGCTCGGAGCTGGAGGACAGTTCCTGGCTGCCGGAAGAGACATTGGTCGACGCGGCGATCGCGTCGGCAACGACGCCGCGCAGGCGTTCCACCATGCTTTTCAGGGCAATTCCCAGAATGTCCTGTTCCGACAGCGGGCGCGGCGAGACCGTCAGGTCGCCATTAGCGATCTGGTCCGCCACCTTTGCCGTGCTGCGCAGGTTACTGACCATGTTGAGCATGGCGATCCCGAGCGTGTCCTGATCGGACGAAGGCTTGGCGTCGACCGACAGGTCGCCGGCCGCGATCCGGTCGGCGAGGGTAGCCTTCTGGCGAAGATTCTCCGTCATCAGGTTGACCGTATCGATCAGGTCCTTGATTTCGTCGTTGGTGCGCACCTCGACCTTCTGGTCGAGATTGCCGACGGCCACTGCACTGGCGACCGAGCCGATCTTGGCCAGCCCGCGGCTGATGCCGAGCATGATCCAGGCGGAGGCCGAGATGGCAAGGATCACCGCCAGCGCCGCAACGATGGCCATGACCAGCATGGTGTTATCGAACAGCGCGTCGTTCTGGGCTCCGGTCTGGGCCATCTTGCCGCGCTGGATATCGACGAGGCCCTTGATCTCGTCGTTGATGGCAACCGTCAGATCGCGCAGGTCGCCCATCGACAGGTCGGCCGCTGCGGCCTTTTCGCCCTTGTCATAGAGGGCTTCAAGCGAACCGGAATCGTCGCGGAACCTGGCGCCGAGCGAGCGCAGCTTTTCCCATCGGGGCTTCTCGTCGGCAGGCGCGGCGGCGACGCCGTCGTCCACCGTCTTCAGCATCTGCTCGACGCTGGCAGCACCGTCGCGGAAGAATTTCTTGGCATCGTCAGCGCTTGGGGCAAGCAGCGCATTCTTCTGGGAGCGGATGGCCTCGAGTTCGGCGACATCCACTTCCATGGCGAGCTGGAGCCGTTGCACCGGCCCGTCGATGAGGCTGCCATTGGCATCGTCGAGCACGTTGAGGCTATGGCCGGCATAACCGGCGACGCCGAGAAGCGACAGGGTGAGCAGGCCGAAGGCAAGCCCGAGTTTCGTCTTGATCGTAAACCGCATGTTATGAATCCTTCAAAGTCCTAGGCGGTTGTCATCCTGCCGGTCGTCCGCGCGAGCACTCTCGGCCCGGGCTGGCAATGTCTGCATGGTCCACGCGGTGTCATCTGCGTGAAGGCGAGACCGCCGGAGCGGGCTCGCCGGTATGGGGTCAGGCACTCGCTCTGAAATCGTCGTCTTCGGCGTCGGGTCCGCCGACCGAGAGGTCGAGCGCAAAACCTCTTGCGCGGCTTTGCTGGGCGAGCACCGAACGATCGGCAGGCTTTGCCGGGGCAGGAGCCTTGGCGACCGGCTTGGCCGCGGGCCGTGCCGGAGCCTGTGCCTTTTCGGCTGTCTGGTGGCGCCGCGCCGCGCTCGTCTCCACCTTGAAGAAGGCGATCGAGGTCTGCAGCTCTTCCGCCTGGGCGGCCAGCTCTTCCGACGTCGAGGACATTTCTTCCGAGGCGCCGGCATTCTGCTGGGTCACCTTGTCGAGCTGCTGGATCGCCTCGTTGATCTGGCTGGCGCCGATATCCTGCTCGCGGCAGGCAGCCGAGATTTCCGATACCAGTTCGGCGGTCTTGTGGATCGCCGGGACGAGCTTGTTGAGCATCTCGCCCGCTTCGGTCGCGACCTGGACGGTGTCTCCGGACAGCGAGCTGATCTCGGCGGCGGCAGCCTGGCTGCGTTCGGCAAGCTTGCGCACCTCCGACGCGACGACCGCAAAGCCCTTGCCGTGCTCGCCGGCACGGGCGGCCTCGACCGCGGCGTTGAGGGCGAGAAGGTCGGTCTGACGGGCGATTTCCTGGACGATCGAGATCTTCTCGGCAATCGTGCGCATCGCACCGACGGCGCGGGCAACCGCCTGGCCGCTGGCCTCTGCATCCTTTGACGACTGGCGGGCGATCTTTTCCGTCTGGGCGGCGTTGTCGGCGTTCTGCTTGATGTTGGCGGCCATCTGCTCCATCGAGGCGGAGGCCTCTTCCGCCGAGGACGCCTGTTCGGTGGCGCCCTGGCTGAGCTGCTCGGAGCTTGCCGACAGTTCCTGGCTGCCCGAGGACACGTTGCTGGCGGCAGAAAGCGCATCGGCGACGACGCCGCGCAGGCGCTCCACCATGCTTTCGAGCGCAACGCCCAGCGTGTCCTTCTCGGACAGCGGCTTCGGCGTCACCGTCAGGTTGCCATTGGCGATCTGGTCGGCGATGTGCGCCGTGTTGCGAAGATTGGCGGTCATCCGGTTCATCGACGAGACGAGGTCGCGGATTTCGTCATTGCTCGAATGTTCGACGTTCTGGTTGAGATCGCCGATGCTGACCGCGTCGGCGAGATCGACGGCGCGCTTCAGCCCCCGCGAGATGTTGAGCAGGATCCAGGTGGCGCAGACGAACGAGACAAGGATGACGATGCCGGTCATGGCGAGAAGTATGTTGCGCGACTGCGCATACTGATCATTGGTAGCCGCATCGGTTTCCGATACGTTGCCGATCACCGTGTCGTTGAGCTTCTCCAGGAGGGCGAGGAGCTCGGTGGTGATCTTCTGGCCTTCGCCCATCGAAACGACGCCGGCTCGATTGTTGGATTCCGTCGTGTTTTCCGTGGCAAGCTCGGTGACCTTGTCCTGCAGACCGATCCAGGTACCGTAGAGGGTGCCGAACTCGGTCACCGCCCTGCGCACATCGGAATCGGCGGACTTGCTCAGATTGTCCTGCAGCGTCTTGATCAGCTCGCGCTGCTTCGAGATCTCGGCCAGGTAGCCGTTGATCTTCTGCGGGTCGGTGTTGATGATGGCGTCCTTTTCGGCGCGCGTTGAGCGCAGGACGGCATCGGAAAGCTGGCCGGAGTCGCGCAGGTTTGCGACCGGGCCCGCGACCATGACGGAGATGTCGTCGTTGAGCGACGCAAGATTGTAGATCGACACCGCTGCCATGACCGAGGCCAGCGCGACGATGAAAGTAAAGGCCAAGCCGAGCTTGAGCTTGATCGTGAAGCGCATCAATTGATCCCCCGATGCGTGTGCGATGACAACCCGCGTTTCCGTGATTGGAAAGCGCTGTGGAGCCAGACAGGCGATCATTCACCCCCTGGCGGCCGTTGCCGGCCAAACGTCGTCGCATACACACGGCGGCGGAATGCCGGGCTTCGTGCCCGGCATCGATGTCGGAGCGCCTTCAGGCGCTTTCGCGGAAGTCCGCGTCGTCGGAGTCAGGGCCACCCATCGACAGGTCGAGGGCAAAGCCCCGGGCGCGGGCCTGCTGGCTCTGCACGGAGTGCTCGGGCCTGCGCATAGGCGCTGCCGGCCGCGCGGCATGGGTTGCCTTGGCAGGCGCCTTGGCGGGCGAACGCTTGGCAGGCTTGACGGCCGAGGCGCCGTTTTCGACCCGGAAGAAGGCGATCGAGGCCTGCAGCTCTTCCGCCTGCGAGGCAAGTTCCTCGGAGGTCGCCGACATCTCTTCGGACGCGCCGGCGTTCTGCTGGGTCACCTTGTCGAGCTGCTGGATCGCCTCGTTGATCTGGCTGGCACCGATATCCTGCTCGCGGCAGGCAGCCGAGATTTCCGATACCAGTTCGGCGGTCTTCTGGATATCCGGCACCAGCCGGTTCAGCATCTCGCCCGCGTCCGTCGCGACCTGGACGGTATCGCCCGATAGCGAGCTGATCTCGGCGGCGGCCGCCTGGCTGCGTTCGGCAAGCTTGCGCACTTCCGACGCGACGACGGCAAAACCCTTGCCATGTTCGCCGGCACGGGCGGCCTCGACCGCGGCATTGAGGGCGAGAAGGTCGGTCTGACGGGCGATTTCCTGGACGATCGAGATCTTCTCGGCAATCGTGCGCATGGCACCGACGGCCCGGTTCACCGCCTGGCCGGACGTCTCCGCATCGCGCGACGACTGGCGGGCGATCTTTTCCGTCTGGGCGGCATTGTCGGCGTTCTGCTTGATGTTGGCGGCCATCTGCTCCATCGAGGCGGAGGCCTCCTCGGCAGCCGAAGCCTGCTCGGTCGCGCCCTGGCTGAGCTGCTCGGAGCTCGCCGACAGTTCCTGGCTGCCCGAGGACACGTTGTCGGAGGCAGCAAGCGCATCGCCGACGACGCCGCGCAGCCGCTCGATCATCGTGTTGACGTAACCGAGCAGTTCGCCGATCTCGTCCTTGCTGGTGATCGGGGCGAAGCGCGTCAGGTCGCCCTCGGCGACGTTCTGGACCGCCTGAACCGCACCGCGCAGGCCCTTGTTGATGCTCATGGCAATCCAGAAGGCGGCGAGGACGGCGATCAGCAGGGCCGCACCGGCGACGGACAGCATGATCGTGCGGGTCTGTGCATAATCGAGGTCCGCCAGCCTGTCGGCTTCGTCCAGGCGACCTTCCTCGAGCGTGACGACGTCCGAGAGCAGTGCGTCCATCTCGTTGGTCACGGCGCGGGCGGCACCGCTGGAGATGGCCAGCGCTGCGGCCGTGTCATTGGCCAGCATCAGCTTGCGGATCTCGTCATCATGCTGGCGGAAGGTAACGCTGAGCGTCTCGAGCTTGGCCCAGAGCGGCTTGCCCTGCTCGGTCGCGCGGGCCTGTACGTCCTTCAGGCGGTCGGCAAAGTCGCGGCGGGCCTGGTCGCTCTTGGCGATATAGCCCTGCATTTCCGCCGGTGTGCTGGACAGCAGGAGGTTCTTCTGCTGGCGGATCTGCTGCAGCTGATCGTTGCTGAGCGTCTGGGCAAGCTTCAAGCGGGTCGCAGGTCCCTGGATGACCTGGCCGAGCGCGTCGTTGAGGTTCCCAAGGCTATAGGTGCCATAGCCGGCGGTGATGGCCAGCATCACGATGATGAAGCCGAAGGCCGAGGCCAACTTGAGTTTGATTGAGGCGCGCATGGTGTGTCTCCGTCTAGAGGTCGGTCAGCTGCGACCGTTACCGCCGTGATCGTGCTGTGCCGTGAAGATTGCCTGGAGGTTGGGAACGATGATGAACTCGCTTCCCCGCTTCACCAGGCAATCGATGAAATCCGGTCGCCAGCGCATGCCGACACTCGGGGGTGCTTCACCCGCCGCGCGCAGCAGCGTGGTGACTTCGTGAACCTTGTCCGTGCGGATGCCCGTCAGGACCGGTTCGCCCTCGACGTCGAGCACGATGACGATGATGCGGCTGTCGATGGTGGTCCTGGTCGCCTCCATGCCGAAGGCGAGCCTGATATCGGCAAGCGGGATGACCTTGCCGCGGAAGTTGATGACGCTGCCGACGAAGGGCTTTGCCCCCGGCACCACGGTTTCCGGCAGGAGGTCCAGGATTTCCTGGACGATGAAGGCCTCGAGCGCGAACATTTCCCCGGCGATGTCGAAGGTCAGGACCTCCAGCTCTTCGCGTCCGCCCCACAGTTCCTCGGGTAGTCTTCTCACAGCCTGATTCATCCCGCCGCCCGCAGATGCGCCTCCTGTTGCTGTCCTTCGGCCACCAGATGGCCGACATCGAGGATGAGGGCCACGTCGCCGTCGCCCAGAATGGTCGCGCCCGAAAAGGTCGCCACGTCATGGTGCAGTTTCGACATGGCCTTGATCACCGTCTGGTGGTCGCCGATGATCTGGTCGACCACCAGGCCGACCCGTTCCGAACCCGTGGAAATGACGACCACCTTCTGGAACGGGTCCGGCTTGGTGCCGGTCCGGAAGAGGTCGCGAAGCCGGATGAAGGGCACGAGGCTGTCGCGCAGCGAGATGAAGCTGCGACCGCGCGAGCGCATGTCTTCCTCGATCGACAGTTCGAGGCATTCCTCGACCGCCGAAAGCGGGATCACATAGCGGCCGCTGCCGACCCGCACGAGCAGTCCGTCGATGATGGCAAGCGTCAGCGGGATGGCGAGCGAGATTTCAGAGCCCTTGCCCGGATGGCTGACGACGTTGATCGTGCCGCGCAGGGCGTCGATCGTGCGCTTCACCACATCCATGCCGACGCCGCGGCCGGACAGGTTGGTCACGGTCTGGGCCGTCGAGAACCCCGGCTGGAAGATCAGCTGGTAGAGGTCCTGGTCGCTGAGGCTGGCATTGGCCGGAATCAGCCCCGAGGCTTCCGCCTTGGCGCGGACGCGCTCCTTGTTGATGCCGCGCCCGTCGTCCTTGATGGTGATGATGACTTCGCCGGCCTGCTGGCGGGCCGAGAGCGAGATATGCCCGGCCTCATCCTTGCCGGCAGCCAGTCGCTCTTCCGGCGGCTCGAGGCCATGGTCGCAGGAATTGCGCACCAGATGCACGAGCGGATCGGCAAGCCGCTCGATCACGCTCTTGTCGACTTCGGTCGTTTCGCCTTCGGTGACGAGTTCGATGGTCTTGCCGGTCTCATGCGCGAGATCGTGGACGAGGCGCCGGAACCGGCTGAACAGCTGGGCGACCGGCACCATGCGCAGCACCATCATCGTGTCGCGAAGTTCGCCCGACAGGCGTTCCACGTCTTCCGATACGGCGCGCAGCTGCAGGTCGCCGCTGCCGCCGGCCAGCTGGCTGAGGCGGGACTGGGCGATCACCAGCTCGCCCACGCGGTCCATCAGTTCGTCCAGTCTTTCGGCCGGAACGCGAACGTTTTCGCTGCCCTTGGCAGGCTTCGTCTCGGCGGCCGGTGCGCCGGCGGGGGCCGCTGGGCGTGCCGCCTGGGGCGCTTCCGCGACCGCTGCTGGTGCCGGGGGCGGCGCCGACTGGCTGGCGTGAACGACGGCAGCTGGCGCGGCGGCAAGCACCGCCTGCTTGGCCTCGATCTGCAGTTCCATGTCGTCCATCACGAAGATGAACACATCTTCGATCGCCGACCGGGGCTGCGCGCTCAAAAGTTCGACGTTCCAGGCAATGTGCAGGTCGGTCGGAAACAGCTGGTCGAGCGCGGGAATGGCCGACCGGTCCGCCACGATGCGGCATTCGCCGAGATCGCGCAGTTCGTCGAGCAGCGGAAGCGGGTTGGTGCCGTTCGCCATGGCGTTCTGCGGCAGGCTGAAACGGATCTTGTAGAGCGTCAGGGCAGGGCCGCCGGGAGCCTGCACGGCGGAGCCGTCCGACCCTTCGACCGCTTGACGCAGCCTGGCCAGCAGATGTTCGCTCCGCGCATCGTGGTCGCCGGAGGGCGTTTCGACCAGCGCACGCATATGGTCCTTCGCGTCGAGGACCGCGGTTACCAGCGCCTGGGTTGCCGGAACCTCGCCCTTGCGAACCCGATCGAAAGCGGTTTCGCAATGATGCGTGAAGCCTGCCAGCGCCTCGAAGCCGAACATGGCACCCGAGCCCTTCAGCGTATGAAGGCCGCGGAACACCGCGTCGATCTGATCCTTGTCGCCGAGATTGACATTGAGGTCGAGCAGGCCCGCCTCTATCTGTTCCAGAAGCTCGGCGGCTTCCATTCTGAAGACGGCGATAGGATCAGGAAAGCTCATCGACCGAGAACCTTTCGAACGATCTTGACGAGGCTCTCGGGATCGAACGGCTTGGTGAGCCATCCCGTGGCGCCTGCGGCCTTGGCCTGCTGCTTGATTTCCCCGTCCGATTCCGTGGTCAGGAAGATGACAGGCACGCCCATGTGCGCCGGCATCTTGCGCAGCTCGCGGATCATCGTCAGCCCGTCCATGTTGGGCATGTTGAGATCGGTGACGATCAGGTCGAACTGGCCGCCATTCAGCTTCGCGATCCCGTCGAGGCCGTCCACGGCCTCGGTGATCTGATAGCCGGCATTGCTCAGCGCGACCCTCGTCGTCAGGCGGATGCTCGCAGAGTCATCGACCGTAAGGATGTTGGCGCTCATTGAATGTTTCCTTGGTGAAGCCAGAAATGTGCGTCTTCAGCGGACATGCCTTCGAGAAAGCCGCTGCGACGCAACGTGTCGAGAAGGGGGCCAGCGGCAGGCTCGGCCAGTTCGATCGTCTTGCCGGCTGTACCGGCATAGAGACGTGCAGCCTCCAGAAGTTGAAGCACGCTGATGTCGATCTGGCCATCGGCCGAAAATTCGACCACCGTTGCATCGTTTATCTTTATAAAATCCAGCAATTCCTGGTGTATGGCGCCAATCGACCGAAGGGTTGCAATCGGCGGGAACGAAAAGCGGTCTTGATTAACATTGGAGGCAGGCATGTATACTCCGGCGCATGCGGAATTGCTGAAATAGCACGCCAAAGGTGCACTTACAGGGTTAACGATGTCCTAATTCTGATCCTCGAGTTATCATGCAGTAAATGTTGCATGTCGTTTCTCGCACACGTAACCGACGCAAAATTAACCACGGATTTGGAAAGCCCCCGCGTGTTTGGGTTGAATTAACCGCCGCAACCTCAAAGTGAAATTCGCTAAAAAAGAGAACGGCTGCGACACGACGCGCAGACTGGTCCGAAATGAAGCAGACAGGGACACGTCGCTCTCGGATAGCGGGGGCGGCAGACGGCAAGCCGAAGGGGTATAGGCAAGGTGGCGGTTACGGCAGCGGTTTTGAAACGGGACGAGACGGTCGGCGCGGCTGCGCCCTTCGTGGAGCAGATGGAGCTGGCGCGCTCTCGCATCGAGGAGCGGTTCCTGGAGGGAGGCGCCGCGCTGTTGTCCATCCTCGACGTGCTGAACAAGCTCGTCGCCTCGCTCGATCAGGTCACCGGTTCCCTCGACGAGGAAACCGCCAACGCGACCATGGCCGAGCTCGAAAGCACCGTCACGCATCTGTCCAAACTGAGCGAGATCGAGACCGCGCGTCAGGAGCGGTTCCTGGATATTGCCGGCGCCGAACAGAACCTGCGTCCCCATGTCGACGACATGCAGGAAACCCTGCGCTACCTGCGCACCTTTGCCGTCACCGCCAAGATCACCGGCGCGGGCATCCCCGATTTTGCGGGCTTTGCCGAGGAAATCCTTCAGAGGATCCAGGACGGAACGCGTCAGGTCAATGATTTCGCCGACAAGCTGCACCAGCTGGGCAGCGGGCTTGGGCCGATCCGCGTCAAGGGCCAGAAAATCATTGAGAGCTACGACCAGACCATTCCCCGGATTGTCGCCGGCCTGTCGAGCGGCGGTGTCGAGATCGGCAAGCAGCGCCGCGTTCTGATGCAGCGCGCCGACAGCGTGCGTGCCATCGCAAAGGGCATCCAGAACAAGCTGGCCTCCACCTTGTCGGCCATGCAGGTCGGCGACATCACCCGCCAGCGCATCGAGCACTGCCAGTCCAGCCTGCAGATCCTGGATGCCTATCTCGGTTCGCCGGAGGCCGACGCGCTCGATCAGGCGCAGAAGGATAGTCTTTCACAGGTCATCCGTGAGCTCGTTTCGCTCCAGCTCAACCAGGCGATCGCCGATTTCGACCGCGATACCGCCAAGATCGTCACGACGGTCGCGAGTTTCCGCAGCGATGTCATGGAGATCGACGCGCTTCGTCGGACCATGGGCGATGGCGGCGAGGAGGCGGGCGACAATGCCATGCGACAGCTGGAAGTCGGCGTCGGCGCCGCCCGCAGCGCAGTGCGCGAAATCGAGGCGGTCGCCCAGGAAGCGGCCATGCTCAGCCGCACGACGGCAGACACGGTCGCCCAGCTGCTCAAGGGCATCGGCGTCGTCCAGCTGGTGCGCACCGACATTCACTACATGGCGCTGAACACCAACCTGCGCTGCAGCAAGATTGGCGAAGAAGGCCGGGCGATCAACGTCGTCACGGCGGAGCTGCGCAATTTCGCGGCCCTTCTGGACCAGACCGCCGACAAGATCCTCGCCGAACTGCAGACGCTGGAGGTTGCCGCCGCCAAGCTCAACGCCGTCGATGAAGGTCGCGACGAGGCCTCGCTCGACCGGCGTCTCGAAATCGCCATGGCCAGCATTCGTGCCGTGGGCGACCGCATGGATCTGGAGATGCAGGGCCTCAGCAGCCAGAGCGAAGCAGCCGTCGGCGACATGGACCGCTCGCTGGCGCGGCTCGATTTCAATGCCGAGCTCGGCGAGATCCTGCGGGCCTGCGCCGACAAGTTTTCAGCCGGGCCGGCCAGCCGCGCGGCGGGCCTCGATCAGCCGATCGCCGATCTCGGTCATCGCATCGGGCGGCTCTATACCATGGTCTCGGAGCGCGAGCTGCATGCCCACGTGCTCGGCACGGCGGCGCCGGTCGAGACTGCCGTGGTCGCGTCGGTGATGAGCGACGAGGACATCGACGACGCCCTGTTTTAAGTGGCTCCAGGCGGATAAGGCGCCGGAGCGCCATGCGGGGCAGGCCGATATTCTTGGCCCTGCCGCCTTGACCTTTGCGGCAGGCTGGGTCATTTGACCGCCAATGCTGATGAAGCACGCGATGCGGGACGATCCCCGGCGGTGCTCGACAAGAGAAACAAATGACAAAAGCAACATCCTCGGCGCCGTCACAGCGCATGCTTCGCGTTGGCGAACAGGTCCGCGCCGCCATCACCCAGGTTCTGCAGCGCGGCGAAGTGCCCGACGAACTGATCGGCAAGACGGTCATCTCGGTATCCGAAGTGCGCATGTCGCCGGACTTGAAGATCGCCACGGCCTTTGTGACGCCGCTCGGTCTGCCGGACCATCAGGCGGTCATCGATGCCCTCAATCGCAATGCGCGATTGATCCGTTTCCGCCTGAGCGGCCTTTTGCGGCAGATGAAATACATGCCGGAAGTTCGTTTCCGCGACGATACCAGCTTCGACAACTACAAGAAGATCGACGAGCTGCTGCGCTCGCCCGAGGTCCAGCGCGACCTCGACGGCGACACCGAAGAATAGAACAGCCAAGAGCATTCATGTCCAAACCACGTAAACCCAAGGGCCGCCCGGTTTCCGGCTGGCTTATCCTCGACAAGCCCGTGGATTTCGGCTCGACCGAAGCCGTGTCCAAGATCAAGTGGCTGTTCAACGCCCAGAAGGCCGGCCATGCGGGGACGCTCGATCCCTTGGCATCCGGCATGCTGCCGATCGCGCTCGGCGATGCCACCAAGACGGTTCCCTACGTTATGGATGGTCGCAAGATTTACGAATTCTCGGTGACCTGGGGCGAGGAACGGTCAACGGACGACCTTGAAGGCGACGTGACGGAGACATCCGCGCTTCGTCCGACCGAAGAGGCGATCCGCGCCCTCCTGCCCGGCTACACCGGCACCATCAGCCAGATCCCGCCGCAGTTCTCCGCCATCAAGATTGCCGGTGAGCGGGCCTATGACCTGGCCCGTGACGGCGAGACGGTCGAGATCCCGTCGCGCGAGGTGGAGATCTTCCGCCTGACCCTGCTCGGCGTCGAAGCTGACACCGCCCATTTCGAGGTCGAATGCGGCAAGGGCACCTATGTGCGCGCACTCGCCCGCGATTTCGGCCGCGACCTCGGCTGCTATGGCCATGTGTCCGACCTGCGCCGCACCTTCGTGGCGCCGTTCGGCGAGGACAAGATGGTGCCGCTTGCGGATCTCGTCGCGCTGGAAGCGATCGAGGACCGCGAGGAACGGCTGGCAGCGCTCGACGCCTTGCTGATCGACACCGCCGAAGCGCTGTCGAACCTCACGCATCTGCCGGTCAGCGACGATCAGGCCCATCGCCTCAAGATGGGCAATCCGGTCATCCTGCGCGGTCGCAGCGCCCCGGTCGCCGAAGCGGAGGTCTACGCCACGGCGCGCGGCAAGCTGATCGCGATCGGCGAGATCGAGCAGGGCGAATTCCGGCCGAAGCGGGTCTTCGGCTGAGAGCCTGACCCGGCGGCCGTGCAACGGGCCTCTTCCCTTTGCACCCTGGATAGTCTATAGGCAGCGCCAGCACAAAGCAGGCTCTGCCGCGCCTTTTGCTTTTCATGGCCAAAGCTGAACGACATCTCGGCTTTTGGCGTCATTTTTCTCCTCTCCATAGAAAGGATCACACGATGTCGATCACTGCAGAGCGCAAGGCTGCGCTCATCAAGGAATACGCAACCGTTGAAGGCGATACCGGTTCTCCGGAAGTCCAGGTCGCGATCCTCACGGAACGCATCAACAACCTGACTGAGCACTTCAAGGGCCACAAGAAGGACAACCACTCCCGTCGTGGCCTTCTGACGATGGTATCCACCCGTCGTTCGCTTCTTGACTATCTCAAGAAGAAGGACGAAGGCCGTTACAGCAAGATCATTGCTGCTCTGGGCATCCGTCGCTAAGACCTTTTCGGCGGGCTCGGACACGGGCTCGCCGAATGCTTTTCGGGCCGGCGCCCGATGAATGACGTAACGGCTCCGACTATGGAGCAACAAGACTGTCGCGGACCCGGATGGGCCGGATCTGCCAAACAAACCGCTGACCTGTCATGGGGCAGGATTGCCGGATGCTTTCGGCCCGAGCCCGCGAGGCTTTGGTCACGGCTCTTTCAAAGAGCAGCCGGAACGCAAAGCCTCCCGTTGTCTTGCCCGTGATGTGTCGCATGGATTGCGGTCGACTGTACGCTGCGCTTCTGGCGATGCGTGCGCTCCCGCATTGAAGGACTAGAGATGTTCAATACTCATTCTGTCGAAATCGAATGGGCCGGCCGCCCGCTGAAGCTGGAAACGGGCAAGATTGCCCGCCAGGCCGACGGCGCCGTTCTGGCCACCTATGGTGAAACCGTCGTTCTCGCGACCGTCGTTTCGGCCAAGTCGCCGAAGCCGGGCCAGGACTTCTTCCCGCTCACCGTCAACTACCAGGAAAAGACCTACGCGGCCGGCAAGATCCCCGGCGGCTATTTCAAGCGCGAAGGCCGTCCGAGCGAGAAGGAAACGCTGGTTTCCCGCCTCATCGACCGCCCGATCCGCCCGCTGTTTCCGGAAGGCTACAAGAACGACACCCAGGTCGTCGTCACCGTCGTCCAGCACGATCTTGAAAATGATCCCGACGTGCTCGCCATGGTCGCCACCTCGGCTGCGCTGACGCTGTCGGGCATCCCCTTCATGGGCCCGATCGGCGGCGCCCGCGTCGGCTACATCAACGGCGAATACGTGCTCAACCCGCATCTCGACGAGATGGACGAGTCGGTTCTCGATCTCGTCGTTGCCGGCACCCAGGACGCCGTCCTGATGGTCGAATCGGAAGCCAAGGAACTCAACGAAGACGTCATGCTCGGCGCCGTCATGTTCGGCCACAAGGGCTTCCAGCCGGTGATCGACGCGATCATCAAGCTTGCCGAAGTCGCCGCCAAGGAGCCGCGTGAATTCGAAGCGGAAGATCATTCCGCCCTCGAAGGCGAGATGCTGCAGCACTTCGAAGCCGAACTCCGCGACGCCTACAAGATCACCCAGAAGGCCGACCGCTACAGCGCCGTCGATGCCGTCAAGGCCAAGGTCAAGGCGCACTTCTTCCCGGAAGGCGCGGAAGCCCGGTACTCGAGCGAAGTTATCGGCTCCGTCTTCAAGCACCTGCAGGCAAAGATCGTCCGCTGGAACATCCTCGACACCAAGAGCCGCATCGACGGCCGCGATCTTGAAACGGTTCGCGCCATCGTCTCGGAAGTCGGCGTCCTGCCGCGCACCCACGGTTCGGCTCTGTTCACCCGCGGCGAGACCCAGGCGATCGTCGTTGCCACGCTCGGTACCGGCGAAGACGAACAGTACGTCGACTCGCTCACCGGCATGTACAAGGAACGCTTCCTTCTGCATTACAACTTCCCGCCCTACTCGGTCGGTGAAACGGGCCGCATGGGCTCCCCGGGCCGTCGCGAAATCGGCCACGGCAAGCTGGCATGGCGCGCTATCCGCCCGATGCTGCCGTCGGCGGAACAGTTCCCCTACACGCTGCGCGTCGTTTCCGAGATCACCGAGTCGAACGGCTCGTCGTCGATGGCAACGGTCTGCGGCACCTCGCTCGCACTGATGGATGCCGGCGTACCTCTGGCCAAGCCGGTTGCCGGCATTGCCATGGGCCTCATCCTCGAGGGTGAGCGCTTCGCGGTTCTCTCCGACATTCTCGGCGACGAAGACCACCTCGGCGACATGGACTTCAAGGTCGCCGGCACCGCCGACGGCATCACCTCGCTGCAGATGGACATCAAGATCGCCGGCATCACCGAAGAGATCATGAAGGTCGCGCTCGGCCAGGCCCAGGGTGGTCGCAAGCACATCCTCGGCGAAATGGCCAATGCCATCTCCGAAGGCCGTGGCCAGCTCGGCGAATTCGCACCGCGCATCGAAGTCATGAACATCCCGGTCGACAAGATCCGCGAAGTCATCGGCTCCGGCGGCAAGGTCATCCGCGAAATCGTTGAAAAGACCGGCGCCAAGATCAACATCGAAGACGACGGCACGATCAAGATCGCATCGTCCTCCGGCAAGGAGATCGAAGCTGCCCGCAAGTGGATCCACTCCATCGTGGCTGAGCCGGAAGTCGGCCAGATCTACGAAGGCACCGTGGTGAAGACCGCCGATTTCGGCGCCTTCGTAAACTTCTTCGGCGCCCGCGACGGTCTCGTCCACATCTCGCAGCTCGCCTCCGAGCGCGTTGCCAAGACCCAGGACATCGTCAAGGAAGGCGACAAGGTCTGGGTCAAGCTGATGGGCTTCGACGAGCGTGGCAAGGTTCGCCTGTCGATGAAGGTTGTCGACCAGGCCACCGGCCAGGAAATCAAGAAGGCTGAAGGCGAAGCTGCAGAGTAAGCTTCCCTCCTCCTTGCGAGAAACGAGGCGCGGAAGCTCTCCGCGCCTTTTCTTTATCTGACGCACCACGATTCGAGACCGCACCATGAGCCGCGACGCCCTGAAGACCCTGTTCCATCCCTTTGCGACCGAAGCCGTGCCCATGCCGGGCGAGGGGGAGCGCGTCCTGTTTCTGGGCGCCGAGGCGGGCCAGCCGCTGCCGGACGACTTCAAGGCTGAACTGACCAAGGTGCAGCCGTTCCGACCGCTGTTCCGCATGCTGGGCGACAATGCCTTTCCGCACGCCGAGGGCAGCGACTATGACGGCGCCCTCATCCTGTGCGGCAAGCATCGCGGCGAGAACGAGGATCGCGTCGCCGAAGCGCTGGAACGGGTTCGCCCCGGCGGCATGATCGTCATTGCCGGCGGCAAGGAAGACGGCATCCAGACGCTGCGCACGACGCTGCTGAAACTCGGCGTGACGCTCGATTACACACCGAAATACCACGGCGTTGCCATCTGGCTGGCCCGTCCGCAGAATGCGGACGATCTCGTCAAGGCGTTGAAGAAATCGACGGTCGTCATCGAGGCCCGATACGAGACGGCGCCCGGCATGTTCTCGCACGAAAAGGTCGATGGCGGTTCCGAGCTTCTGGCAAGCCGCCTGCCGACCGATTTCGACGGCAATGCTGCCGATTTCGGCGCCGGCTGGGGTTATCTCTCGATCATGCTGGCGGAGAAATCGCGCCGGGTAAACCGCATCGACCTGTTTGAAGCCGACTGGAACGCGTTGGAGTTTGCCAAGAAGAACCTTGCCCGCAATTCCCCCGATCTGGAGGCGCGCTTCTTCTGGCAGGATCTGGGAACGGAACCGGCGAGAGAAAAATACGATCTGGTGATCATGAACCCGCCGTTCCATGAGACGCAGGCCGCCGATCCGGAGATCGGCAAGACGGTCATCCGTGCCGCGGCAACGGCGCTGCGCAGCGGCGGCCGGCTGATGATGGTCGCCAATCGCGGCATGCCCTACGAGCCGCTGCTGGGGGAATTGTTCCGCGAAAGCGGCGAGACCTGCCGCAATGCCCGTTTCAAGGTGCTCTGGGCCCGCAAGTAGCGGGTACCGCGGTTTCGGGGCCGGCCCACGCCGTATTCCGCACGCAGTCAGCTAGTCAGAGAAACGGGGCCGCTTGGGCCCCGTTTTGCTGTGTTCTATTCGACGTCCGCGCCGCGCAGGCGCTCGAGCGCCGGCAGCGAGGTTATGCTGTAGCCCGAATCCACATAGTGGATTTCGCCCGTGACGCCACGCGACCAGTCCGACAGCAGGTAGACGGCGGATCCGCCGATATCCTCGATGGTGGGGGTGCGGCGCAGCGGCGCGTTCTTCTGGTTCCAGGAGTAGATGGCGCGCGCGTCCGAAATCCCGGCGCCGGCGAGCGTGCGGACGGGACCGGCCGAGATCGCGTTGACGCGGATGTCGTTCGGACCGTAGTCGGCGGCCAGATAGCGCACGGAGGCTTCCAGCGCGGCCTTGGCGACACCCATCACGTTGTAGTTCGGAATGACGCGCTGCGAGCCGTTATAGGTGAGCGTCAGCATCGATCCGCCTGCATTCATGATGCTCGCGGCGCGCTTGGCGATCTCGGTGAACGAGAAGCAGGAGATCACCATGGTGCGGCTGAAGTTCTCGCGCGTGGTATCGGCGTAAAGCCCCTTCAGCTCGTTCTTGTCCGAAAAGCCGATCGCATGGACGAGGAAGTCGATGCTGCCCCAGCGCTCCTTGATGGCGGCGAAGGTGGCGTCGACCGACGCGATATCCTCCACGTCGCAGGGAATGACGAAATCGGAATTCACTTCGCCGGCCAGCGGCTTGACGCGCTTGCCGAGCGCCTCGCCCTGGAAGGTGAAGGCAAGCTCGGCGCCCTGCGCCGCCAGCGCCTTGGAGATCCCCCAGGCGATGGAGTGATTGTTGGCGACCCCCATGATCAGGCCGCGTTTTCCCTGCATGATACCCGTCATGGATTTACCCGTTATAGCGCTGGAAGACGAGCGTGGCATTGGTGCCGCCGAACCCGAAGGAGTTGGAGAGGACGGTGTCGATCTTGGCGTCGTCAATGCGCTTGCGCACGATCGGAACGCCCTCGAATTCCGGATCGAGGGTTTCGATGTGCGCGCTTTCGCCGATGAAGCGCTCCTGCATCATCAAAAGGCCGTAGATCGATTCCTGCACGCCGGCCGCGCCGAGCGAATGGCCCGTCAGCGATTTGGTCGACTGGATATGCGGGATCTTCGACCCGAACACTTCCCGGATGGCGCCGATTTCCTTGGAATCGCCGACCGGCGTGGAGGTGCCGTGCGTGTTGATGTAGTCGACTTCGCCCTGCACGGTGGCAAGCGCCTGGCGCATGCAGCGAATGGCGCCTTCGCCCGACGGCGCAACCATGTCGTAGCCGTCCGACGTGGCGCCGTAGCCGGTGATTTCCGCATAGATCTTGGCGCCGCGGGCCTTGGCGTGCTCGAGCTCCTCGAGAACGAGGACACCGGCACCGCCGGCGATCACGAAGCCGTCGCGGCTGACGTCATAGGCGCGCGAAGCGGTCGATGGCGTGTCGTTGTATTTCGAGGACATGGCGCCCATGGCGTCGAACAGGTTCGACATCGTCCAGTCGAGATCCTCGTGTCCGCCGGCAAACATCATGTCCTGCTTGCCCCACTGGATCATTTCAGCCGCGTTGCCGATGCAATGCGCCGAAGTCGAGCAGGCGGACGAGATGGAATAGTTGACGCCGTGGATTTTGAACCAGGTGGCAAGCGTTGCCGACGCCGTCGACGACATCGCCTTCGGCACCGCGAACGGGCCGATGCGCTTCGGGCTGTTGTTCTTGATGGTGATGTCCGCCGCCTCGATCAGCGTGCGGGTGGACGGCCCACCCGAACCCATGATGATGCCGACGCGTTCGTTCTGGCCGTAGTCGGACTCTTCGAGGCCGGAATCGGCGATCGCCTGCTTCATGGCGACGTGGTTCCAGGCGCCGCCCTGGCTGAGGAAGCGCATCGCGCGGCGATCGACCAGCTCGGCAGGATCGAGGTTGGGGTTGCCCCACACCTGGCACTTGAAGCCGTGTTCCGCAAAATCGGGGGAGAAAGAAATACCCGACTTCGCCTGCCGCAAGGATTCGGTGACTTCGGCCGCGTCGTTTCCGATCGAAGACACGATACCGAGGCCCGTGACAACTACCCGTCTCATCTGATCAACCTTTTTTCCGTGTTCCTGCCCTGGGCGATTGCTCCGCCCTCAGGCAGCCTTTTCCTTCGAGAGGCCAACGCGAAGATCGCTCGCCTGATAGATGGTTTCGCCATCGGCCTTCAGCCAGCCGTCGGCCGTGCCGAGCACCAGCCGGCCGCGCATCACGCGCTTGAAGTC
The DNA here is from genome assembly GCA_900469345.1 of Hyphomicrobiales bacterium. Taxonomy (GTDB): domain Bacteria; phylum Pseudomonadota; class Alphaproteobacteria; order Rhizobiales; family Rhizobiaceae; genus Neorhizobium. Next base: position 27,923 of record UBWZ01000011.1, read on the forward strand.
GATGCCGTATTCCAGCAGCTTCGTGTCGGGGCGCACCATCCCTTTGAACTTCACTTCGCCGGTGGAGAGGGCCATGCCGCGGCCTGGTTCGCCGAGCCAGCCGAGGAAGAAGCCGGTCAGCTGCCACATGCCGTCGAGGCCGAGGCATCCCGGCATGATCGGGTTGCCTTCGAAATGGCAGGGGAAATACCAGTCGTCCGCACGCACGTCATATTCGGCGCGCAGATATCCCTTGTCGAAAGCGCCGCCCGTTTCCGAAATGTCGGTGATCCTGTGGACCATCAACATGGGCGGCAGCGGCAGCTGGGCATTGCCCGGCCCGAACAGTTCGCCGTGAGCGCAGGAGAGGAGTTCTTCGTAAGAGAAGCTGGACTGTCTGCTGGCCATATATTCCCGTTTCCCCCCTTGAAGCTGACGGCTGGCGGTTCCGAGCCGTGCAGCACGGACGCCTGATTTCGAAGCAATACACTGGTCCCGCTTGGATGGAAATGCCAGGCCGGACCACTGTCAATCTGGTCCGCATATAGGAAGCCGGCCCTTCAAACCAGAGGCTTAGTCCGGAAATCTCGCGAAATTGCGCGCAGCCGGGCGGCGTCTCCCGGGAAACTATTGAAACTCGTCGCCGCAAAAGTTATATCCAAAAGTCAAGATAGGGTTAGACGGCAGCGGTGGGAGCTAAGCGATATATGGCGCAGGCCAGTGCGGACATCGAAACGAGGCTGCGCGATTGTGGCCTTCGCCCCACGCGGCAGCGCGTGGCGCTCGCCGATCTTTTGTTCGCGAAGGGCGATCGCCACCTGACGGTCGAGGAACTGCACGAGGAGGCGACCCTCGCTGACGTGCCTGTATCGCTGGCAACCGTCTACAACACGCTGCATCAGTTCACTGAAGCCGGGATGATCCGCGTTCTGGCCGTCGAAGGTGCGCGCACCTACTTCGACACCAACATCTCGGACCATCACCATTTCTTCGTGGAAGGCCGCAACCAGGTTCTCGACATTCCGATCAGCAACCTGGAAATCGGCAATCTTCCCGAGCCGCCCGAGGGGATGGAGATCGCCCACGTGGACGTCATCATCCGGCTGCGCGAAAAGCAGCGTTGATTGGCCGGCGGGCGACGGACCAAAAGGTCAGCGTCCGCGCCGCTTCTTCTTGCCGCGGATCGCTTCCTCGGGCGGACGGCCGGGCCGCGGCCTGTAGCGCGGCAGGATCCAGCCGTAATGCAGCGCCCCGCCGCGTAGCGCAAACGCAATCCCCGCACCCAGAACCGAACTCGCATAGAGCGGCATGCCCAGCGCATGCGCGGCCGTAAAGCCGGCAGCGCCGGACAGCGCGGCGGTAATGTAGATCTCCGGCCGCAGCAGGACGGAAGGTTCGTTCGCCAAAAGGTCGCGCAGGATACCGCCGAAGGCGGCCGTCAGCGCCCCGGTAACGATCGCGATCGTCGGAGACCCGGTCGCGGCAAGCCCCTTGGCGGCCCCGAGCACGCTATAGGCCGAAAGACCGACCGCATCGAGCCAGATGAGCAGCTGGTAGCGCCACTCAATCCGATCGGCCGTCAGGTAGACGACCACGCCGGTCGCGACGCAGATCAGGATATAGGTGGGGTCGATGACCCAGAACACCGGGACCCGCCCGAGCACGATGTCACGCACCGTCCCGCCGCCCAATCCCGTGACCGCGGCGAAGAACAGGAAGCCGATGAGATCGAGCTGCTTGCGGGACGCCGCAAGCGCGCCGGTTGCCGCAAACAGACTGACGCCGGCATAGTCCAAGACCATCAACATGAACGTTCCATTCTCCAGCGTCGCGCAAGTGCCCGCGCCTACAGTAGCTGCCTGAGGCAGCGCCCGTCATCCATCCGGCGGTGAACTGAACAGATGATTTTGGCAAGGATGATTTTCTTGAAGACGCTTTTGATCGCGTTGGTGCATGTGGCCGCGCTTGTCATCATGCCGGGTCTCGCGATGGCGCAGCAGCAGCTGCTGGACGATCCCGAGGTCTACGAAAAGACCCACTACCAGCAGACCTGCAAGGCGGCCGAGTTCGGGCCGACTTTCGTCAAGCGGCTCGACATCAACAATGACGGTATCGCGGATGTCGTCACCGACCACAGCCAGCTGACCTGCGACGGCGTTCTCGGACCCTCCTGCAATGCGGACGGCTGCCCGCACAATTTCTATGTCCAGGTCAAGGAGGGCGGCTACATCATGATCGCGACCGCCCAGATCTACGACTACGATTTCATCCAGCGCTTCGGCAACATGGTCTTCGTCCTGAAGATGCACCCGCGCTTTTGCGATCGCACCGATGCCATGCCCTGCGAAATGACGGTCCGCGTCCGCGGCGGGCGCTTCGTCACCATCTCCAAGAAATAGCTCAGTTCACGTCGATCCCGTCGATGCGGCCGGCCATCCGGTATCCGAGGATCGCCATCCATTCCCGTGCAGCGGTGGCGGCGATCTGCGCGTTGAGGCTGGGCTGCGTGAAGTCGAGCCGGATCCGCACGTCGCCCCTTGTGCGATAGTCGACGGGCCACGGCGTGACCGTGATGCCGGCTTTGCGGAACAGCGCAACAGACCGCGGCATGTGGAACGCCGAGGTGATCAGCAGGCACTGGTCGAGCCCTTGGGCCTGCAGCAGAGACCGAGTATTCCTGGTATTCTCATAGGTCGTGCGGGAGGTGTTTTCCTTGACCAGCCGGTCGGCGGAAACGCCGAAACCGGTAAAGAACTGCTCCGAGGCCTGCGCTTCGCCCTCATAGACCCCACTGAACGAGCCGTCTCCGCCGGACACCAGTATGCGCGATCCGTCGTAGCGCAGCGCAAGCCGCAGGGCCTCGATGAAGCGGTCCGCGGCCTGGTTGAATTCGACGCCGCCGCGCGTGCTGCTGACTTCGTTGTCGATGGCACCGCCCAGCACGATCATGCACGTGACGCTCGCCGGATCGGCGGTCGGCTTGGGGTAGCGGTTTTCCAGCGCCTGCAGGGCGACGGCGCCGGCCGTCGTGTAGAGCGTGGCAAACAGCAACAGGCTGGAGACGAGCGCCAGCAGTCCGCCGAGAACACGCAGCCCGGCAAGGCCGAGGACGGCGGCGGCGGAACTCGACAGGAAGGCAAGCGAGAGCGGCTGGGCGACAAGCCAGAAGAGTTTTGAAAACAGAAACATCGGATCACTTATGAATGGGGATTTCGACCGCGCGGGATGGAATGCCGCGCCGGCTTGATCGGCTGCTGGAAATGAAGCTGCAACGGGCGTGGCAGGAATGCCGTTGCCAGCGCCACGCAGAGCGCGACGAAGGAAACGGCCCAAAGCGCCTTGTCGGCCGCATAGCCGGTCAGAAAGGCGCCGCAAAGCGCACCGCAGGCCATTCCGGTCCAGGGCACGCACTGGATCAGCCAGCCGGTCGGGTTGCGGTCGCCGATCAGCCACCGTCCGATGCCGCGGCCGAAGCGCGACAATGCGCCGGTGACGTAGGTCAGCCCGATCGGCAATCCTTCGATATGCTCGACCGTCGCGTTGATCATGCCCATCGCAAGCACGATCACGAAGAAGGTGAGCCGCGGCATGCTGTCGGGCAGCGCCGCGGCGATCCCCAGCAACACCGATACCCCGGCAAGGACGACGAAGGCGCGTCGTGCCGACACGGTGTGGGCGAGCACGATGCCGAGCGCGTTGCCGAAGATGAAGACCCAGAGCGCGATAAACAGCACCGCCGCGTGCACATAGCTGCCGGTCGAAAATTCGAGCGCCGCACGGGTGGTATTGCCGGTCATGAACGAGACGAAATCGCCAAACAGCATCAGCCCGACGGCATCCGTCATTCCGGCCACGAAGGAGATGGACGCCACCAGCGCCAGTCCGGTCACGGTGCGCCGCGTATGAATGAGCTTTCGTCGCCTTTGCATGGTCGTCTTGCCTGTTGCCGCTGCCGGAGGGAATCGGGCACGTCTGGCACCGACAATGAGGCACGAGCGCAAAGAAATCGCAAACCCGCAAACGGCGCGAGATTATCTCCCGCTGAGCCAGCGATCGATACCCTGCCCGGCGGCACGTCCCGTCGCCATGCAGGCGGTAAGCAGGTAGCCGCCGGTCGGGGCCTCCCAGTCGATCATTTCGCCGGCAACGAAAAGGCCGGGATGCGTTTCGAGCATGAAATCGCCGTCGACCTCGTCCCAGGCGACGCCACCCGCCGTGGAAATGGCTTCGTCGATTGGCCTTGGCCTCAACAGCGGCACCGGCAGCGCCTTGATCAGTGCCGCAAGCTCTGCGGGCGGCAGCCTGTTTGCCTGCGCCTGCGCCTGCACCTCGCGCAGCAGCGCTGCCTTGACGCCGTCGAGCCCCGCACCCTTGCGCAGTCGGGTGGAAAAGCTTGCCTTGACGTCCTGCCGTGCGAGATCTGCGGCGAGCCGCTCGGCGGTGCGCCCCGGTGCGAGATCGAGAATGAGGGCCGCCCGGCCGGTGAGCTCCAGCGCGTCGCGAAGGGCGGCCGAATGGGCATAGACCAGGCTGCCTTCGATCCCGTGCACGGAGATCACGAATTCGCCCTGGATGCGGCCCGCCTGTGAGCTTGCGGCTACAGACTTGACCGCATGGCCGGCAAAGCGCTCCGCAAAGGTTTCGCTCCAGTCCACGTCGAAACCGCAATTGGCGGGCCGCAGGGGTGCGACCTCGATGCCCTCCGCAGCCATCATGCCGGTCCACGCGCCGTCCGAGCCCAGTTTCGGCCAGCTTGCGCCCCCCATGGCGAGCAGGGTTGCCTCGGGATTGATCAGGATGTCGCCCTCGGGCGTGCGCAAGCGGTGGCCGTCCGGGTCAAAGCCGAGCCAGCGGTGGCGCGTGCGCAGGCGCACCCCTTGCGCCTCCAGCCGGCGCAGCCAGGCGCGCAGCAGCGGCGAAGCCTTCATCACCGTCGGAAACACCCGGCCCGACGTGCCGACGAATGTCTCGGTTCCCAGCGCCGCGGCCCAGGCGCGGACCGCGTCTGGCGGAAAGCCATCCAGCGCCCGCTTCAGCCGTGGTGCGGCGGCGCCGAAGCGCGTCGCGAACGTCTCCGGGTCTTCTGCATAGGTGATGTTGAGGCCGGATTTTCCCGCCAGCAGGAACTTGCGGCCGACGCTTGGCATCTGGTCGTAGACCGTGACGGCGTGCCCCGCCGCCGACAAAACCTCGGCCGCCATGAGGCCTGCCGGTCCGCCGCCGATGATCGCGATAGAATTCTGTGCCAAGAGCCGTCTCCGTTGCGGCGGCCTTAGCATGGAGGACGGGCGGTGTCAGCCGGCCCCGCTTCAGGGACCGGCAGGACCGAGCATCGGAAGCGGCTCCCGGTTGCGCCTGACCTCGATCCAGATATGGCCAAACAGCGCAAGCATGACGATCGGTCCGCCGATCAGCGTGGCGCGCGGCGGTACCTCCGCCATGAAGATCCACACCCAGAGCGGCGTCAGGGGAACCTCGAGCGCCGTCAGCAGGCTGGCGTCGGCTGCCGGGATGAGCCGGGCGCCGAAGGTGTAGAGAATGAGCCCGAAGGCATTCTGCACGATGCCGAAGGCGATGATCAGCATGACGTCCTGCCCTGTCGCGGCTGTGGGGCTTGCGAACCACATCATGCTGAAGGAGCAGAGATAGGCAGACAGCGCCATGGCGGGCAGCATCGGCACGGAGCGGTATTGCCGCATCACGACCGCAAGGCCGGCCACGGATAGCGTCATGAGGATGGCGAGCCCCTTGCCCAGCAGCGAGCCGCCCGCCTGGACGTCGGTCAGCATGACCGCGACGCCCGCAAAGGCGATAAGGCTGGCGATAAGGGTCGATCGGGTTGCCCTTTCCCGGATGAGCAGATAGGCAAGTCCTGCCGTGACGAAGGGCACGGTGGCGTAGATAACCATCGCGTCGGCCACGGAGGTGTAATAGATCGATCCGAGACCGGAGATCATTGAGGCCGAGGAGAGGACGGTGGCGAGTATGGTCGGCCCTCGTATGGCGCGCAGGATGGACCAGCCGCGACGGCCCTCGAGGTAGAAGAAGAACAGGAAGGTGGTCGTGCCCGACACCAGTCCGCGCAGAAAGATGATGGTGGGCAGGTCCGCCGAGATCGACCGCATGAACAGGCCGGACAACGACCAGGCCAGCGCCGACAGGGCCACATAGGTTACGCCCAGGCGATACTGGCTTTTTTCGCTGGACATGACAGGGGCTGGCTCCGGAGGGTCGTGGGAGAGGGCACGGTAGTGCTGCCCTTGAGTCGGGACAAGCACGCCCCGCGCTGTCTTCTGCCGTTTTTGCGCCGTGCAAGGACGACGCGACGGCGACCCGGCATTTTCCTCTTCCTCTTAGTCCGTCGCGATGGCATTTTCGGCCGGGGAACAAGGGGATGACATGCCGGACCTGCAAGCAATCGTCGACGACATCTATGCCAGGCTTCGCCCAAGGCTTGGAGAGGGGAAGGTGGCCGACTACATCCCGCAGCTCGCCCATGTGGACCCGAAGGCGTTCGGCATGGCGGTGGTCACCGTCGACGGCGCTGTCCACAAGGCGGGCGACAGCGACATGCCGTTTTCGATCCAGAGTATCTCCAAGGTGTTCACGCTGACGCTGGCGCTCGGCAAGCATGGCGAATCGACCTGGAACCGGGTTGGCCGTGAGCCTTCCGGCTCGTCGTTCAACTCCATCGTCCAGCTGGAGCACGAGGAGGGAAAGCCGCGCAATCCGTTCATCAACGCCGGCGCCATCGCCATCAGCGACCTCGTGCTGGCCGGGCATACACCGCGCGAGGCGATCGGCGAGATCGTCCGCTTCGTTCGCTACCTGGCCGACGACGAGACGATCGCCATCGATCCCTCGGTTGCCCGCTCGGAAGAGGCGACCGGCTACCGCAACTTCGCGCTCGCCAATTTCATGCGCTCCTTCGGCAAGCTCGACCATCCGGTGGACCATGTGCTGGGGGTCTATTTCCATCATTGTGCGCTGGCCATGACCTGCACGCAGCTGGCCCGCGCCGGCCTCTTCCTGGCCGCCAGCGGCAGCATCCCGCTGACCGGGCACACCGTGGTCTCCCGCCAGAGGGCGCGGCGCATCAATGCCCTGATGCTCACCTGCGGCCATTACGACGGGTCCGGCGACTTCGCCTACCGCGTCGGCCTGCCGGGCAAGAGCGGCGTCGGCGGCGGCATCCTGGCCGTGGCGCCGGGCCGTGCCTCCGTCGCCGTCTGGTCGCCGGGACTCAATCACAACGGCAATTCGCTGATCGGTTCGCTGGCGCTCGAAATGCTCGCCGACCGTACCGGCTGGTCCGTGTTCGAGAAGTAGACGCAAGGCATGAAAAAGCCCGCCGAAGCGGGCTCTCTCGAGTTTCGTTGCAGAAGCGATCAGTCTTCGCTGGCCGCCATCTGGGTCAGCACGTCACCGCGGCCGCGACCGCGCAGGATCAGCGGCACGATCAGGGCAAGCGCTGCGAGGATCAGCAGCACCGCTGCGATCGGCGACTGGAACAGCGTCATGATGTCCCCCTGGCTGATCGACAGCGCGCGGCGCAGCTGTTGCTCGGCAAGCGGTCCGAGGATCAGCCCGACGATTACCGGCGCGATCGGATACCCGAACACGCGCATGCCATAGGCGACGAGGCCGAACAGCAGCAGCATGCCGAGCTCGAACACCGACGGGTTGGCGCCGATCGTACCGAGCGTCGCAAACAGGAGAATACCGGCATAGAGCCACGGCTTCGGAATGGTCAGAAGCCGCACCCACAAGCCGACCAGCGGCAGATTCAGGACCAGCAGCATCAGGTTGGCGATCAACAGCGAGGCAATCAGACCCCAGACCAGCTGCGGGTTGGTGGCAAACAGCAACGGACCCGGCTGCAGGCCGTATTGCTGGAAGCCGGCCAGCATGATCGCAGCCGTGGCCGAGGTCGGCAGGCCGAGCGTCAGGAGCGGCACCAGCGTTCCGGCGGCAGAGGCGTTGTTGGCCGCTTCCGGCCCGGCAACGCCCTCGATGGCGCCGTGTCCGAACTCTTCCGGATGCTTGCTGAGACGCTTTTCCGTCGCGTAGGACAGGAAGGTCCCGATCTCGGCACCGCCGGCCGGCATGGCGCCGATCGGAAAGCCGATCACCGTGCCGCGCAGCCAGGCTTTCCAGGAGCGCTTCCAGTCCTGTGCGGTCATCCACACCGAGCCCTTGATTGCCTCGATCTTGTCGGGAGCCGTGGCGCCCTGGGCGGCGATGAAGAGCGTTTCGCCGATCGCGAACATGGCCACGGCCATGGTCGTCACCTCGATGCCGTCGAGCAGGTCAGGCACGCCGAAGGAAAGCCGGTTCTGGCCGGTCAGCTGGTCGATGCCGACGAGCGACAGCGCCAGGCCGATGAACAGCGAGGTGAGGCCGCGCAGGGTCGAATCGCCGAATGCCGAGGACACGGTGATGAAGGCGAGCACCATCAGCGCGAAATACTCGCGCGGCCCGAACACCAGCGCCAGCTTGACGATGTAGGGGGCGATGAAGGCCAGCGCCAGCGTCGCGATCAGGCCGGCCACGAACGAACCGATCGCAGCCGTTGCAAGCGCGGGACCGCCGCGGCCCGCGCGGGCCATCTTGTTGCCCTCGAGCGCCGTGACGATGGACGCACTTTCACCCGGCGTGTTGAGCAGGATCGAGGTGGTCGAGCCGCCATACATGCCGCCGTAATAGATGCCGGCGAACATGATCAGCGAGCCGGTCGCGTCGAGTTGGTAGGTGACCGGCAAAAGAAGGGCGACAGTGGTCGCCGGTCCGATACCTGGCAGGACGCCGACCATGGTGCCGAGCGTGACGCCGACCAGGGCATAAAAGAGGTTCATCGGCAGCATCGCTGCGTAAAGCCCCTGGAGAAGGAAGTCGAATGTGCTCATGATCTTACTCTCTGGGGGCGCGTCACTGGATAAGATTTTCCAGCGGGCCGGCCGGAAGCGATAGCGACAGAACGACCGAGAACAGCCACCAGATGGCAAGACAGATGACGATCGCGATCGGGATGCTGATCCACAGCCTGCGGGCGCCGAAGCCGGCGGCCGTCAGGCCGAAGAGAATGCCGGTGGCGATGGAAAAGCCGAGCGGCCGGATCAGCAGCATCTGGGCGGCGAGCCCCGCCACGATCCAGACGACCGGCTTGATTTCCTGCTTTTCACGGGCGGGAAAATCGCCGCGGAAGGCCGCCACGACAGTCCAGATTGCAAGGCCGACCAGACCGAAGGCGATCCAGGTCGGCACGGTCGCCGGGCCCACCTGCGAATAGCCGCCGACATTGCTCAGACGCGACGCGTCGAAGAAGATGACGCCGGCAAGCAGCAGGAGAAGGACAGCAATGACAAGCGCCGCCCAATCGGGGCGGCGCTGTACGCTGTTTGATTTCGAGGTGTCGAGGCTCATTTGACGAGACCGATATCCTTGAGAATGGTTTCAGTGGAGGCGATGTCCTTGGCAAGCTGTTCTTCGAACGCCGGTCCGGTCAGGTAGGTATCCTGCCAGCCCTTCGTCTTCAGCGTATCCTGCCAGCCCTTCGACTTGTCGAGCTTGTCGAAGTCGGCAACGATGGCAGCCTTCTGTTCCGGCGTGATGCCCGGAGCGGCAGCAACCATGCGCCAGTTCTGGATCACCACGTCGAGGCCGCTTTCCTTGAGCGTCGGGGCGTCGATGCCGTCGATACGCTTTTCGGAGGACACGGCCAGCAGGCGCAGCGTTCCGGCCTTGATCTGCGATTCCAGCTCGCCGTAGCTTGCAATGCCGGCGGTGACCTGGCCACCGAGGATGGCTGCCAGCGATTCGCCGCCGCCCGAGAAGGCGATGTAGTTGATCTTGGTCGGGTCGACGCCGGCCGCCTTGGCGATCAGGCCGACCGTGATGTGGTCGGTACCGCCGGCCGAGCCGCCGCCCCAGGATACCGCGCCCGGGTTTTCCTTGAGCTTGGCGACGAGGTCGGCAACGGTCTTGATGTCGGACGAGGCGGGAACGACGATCGACTCGTACTCACCGGTCAGGCGCGCGATCGGCGTGACGTCCTTGAGCGTGACGGGCGACTTGTTGGTGAGGATGGCGCCGACCATGACGTAGCCGCCGACCATCAGCGCGTTCGGGTTGCCCTTCTGCTGGCTTGCGAACTGCGCGATGCCGATCGTGCCGCCGGCGCCGGGAACGTTCATCACCTGGACGCGCTTGGAAATCTTCTCCTGCTGCAGAACGGTCTGCAGGGAGCGGGCGGTCTGGTCCCAGCCGCCGCCGGGAGCGGCCGGCGCCATGACGGTATAGTCTGCTGCATAGGCCGGCAGGGCCATTGCACCCGCCAGGATCGTGGCAAGCATGAAATGTTTCAAGGGTATATCCTCCGTTGGCGCCGCTGCGGACGCGGATGTTATCTCTGAAACGGAGGGGGTTGCAGCGTGATCTCTGCCAAGGCCTCCCCCCGTCACTCGGGTCCCGCCTCCACGGGACCGAATGCCTCTTAAGCGAGCATAACAAGCTGACATTTAGCTGACATTTCTTCGCTGGGAGCCATTCTGACAGCAGCAGACAGCTCCGGGCAACCGTTTTTACGCTTACTGGAGCCGAAGAACCTCGTTCCACCGCGAGATCAGCCGCGCCCGCTTCACCTGGTCGAGATAGACCATCAGGCCAAGGCTGACCGGCACCGGCTTTAATTGTCCGCCCAGCATCTCGCGCATCGTCGTCGCCGTGTTGTTTCCGGCCACCTCCGGGCTGACCGCCGGGATCTGCAACTCCCGGGCCATGATCGTCTGGCCTTCCTTGGACATGAAGAACTGCAGGTAGCGCTTGCCGAGTTCGGGCTGGGTGGCGGCCTGCGGGACCAGCCCGATGCGCGACATCACCACCGTGTAGTCCTTCGGCAGGAGGATCCCGACCTCGGGATGGCGCGAGGCCCAGTCGGCCGCATAGGAGCCTAGAATGTTGTAGCCGAGCAGAAACCGGCCGTCCGCCACCCGCTCCAGGATCGCCTGGCTGGTCGAGTAGAGCTTGACGCCGGCGGCGCCCATCGCCCGGATCACCGACCAGATGTCGCCGAACTGTTCCTGGTCGCGGGCCATGAACAGGAAGCCGACGCCCGACCGCTCGATGTCGTAGGTGCCGATCCGCCCATAGGCGGCGTCGCCCTGGCGCTGCAGAAACTCGACCAGTTCCGCCCGGGTGGACGGGGGTGGAGAGGTGGCAAAGCTCGGCTTGTGGTAGACGAACACGGCCGGCTCGAAGGTCAGCGCATAGGCGGTGTTGCGCCAGTTGGCCCAGGCCGGCCACAAGCCGCTCATCGGCAGGTCGCTGCGCTGCGCATAGCCGTCGTTGGCGAGCTTGACCTGCAGGTCCATCGCCGAGGAAAAGGCAAAGTCCGCGGTGCGCTGCCCGGCATCGGTTTCGCGCACGATCCTGTCGAAGATCTCGCCGGTCAGCATTTCCTCGTAGCGGATGGCGACATCCGGATTGGCCTGCTGGAAGCCGGTGATCATCGGCTTGGCCAGCGGCTCGTCGAGCGAGGAGTAGACGCTGAGAACCGGCGCCGCACTGTCGCCGGAGAGCGCCGGAAACAGGGTCATCTCGGACGCAGCAGGCCATGCCGGCAGGAGGAGGAGGAGAAGGGAAAGCAGGAACCTCGGGGTCATGCGGTCACCATGACGCAGCAAAGCCCGCCTGCCAAGCGTCCGCTGCGCGGCCACCCCGTGGGCGGATGCATGCGGTTCTGCCACACGGCAGCTGCGAAAGGGTCGCCGACCTTGTAATCGGCAACCCCCTGCTTACCTCAGACGCGCTTCCGGCTCGCCGGGTCACCGCTTTTCAAGAAGGTCCTGCCCATGTCGCTCACGCTTTACGATATCAGCATCCCCGTCTTCCTCCGCGCCTTCGACAACCTCACGGAGATCCTCAAGAAAGGCGAAGCCTTCGCCGACGAGAAGGGTATCCCGCATGCGCAGCTGCTCGAGGCCCGTCTCTACGAGGACATGCTGCCGCTGACCGGCCAGATCCAGAGGGCAAGCGACAGCGCCAAGTTCGTGCCGATCCGCGTTGGCGGCGTCGAGAACCTGCCCATGGCCGACGAAGAGACCACCTTTGCCGATCTTCATGCCCGGATCCGCAAGACCGCCGATTTCCTTAAGGCCGTCGACCCGGCCGGCATGGCGGACAAGGCGGACATCGAGGTCGTGATCAAGACCCGCAGCGGCTCCACGACGTTCAACGGTAAAAGCTACGTCCTCAACTTTGCCCTGCCGAACTTCTTCTTTCACGTGACGACCGCCTACGCCATTCTGCGCCACATGGGCGTGCCGGTCGGAAAGCTGGATTTCATCGGCCGGCCTGAATAAGCCTGGCCCCGACGAAGGGCTCGACTTGGTGACTTCCGTTTCCCGTGCCTGTAGGATGGCGCTGACGGGACGAGGAACGGAAACGCGTGCGCATTCTTCTGGTGGAGGACAATCAGACGCTGGCCGATGGGTTGGCCTCCATCCTGCGCGGCAGCGGCTATGCGGTTGATCTCGTTGCCGATGGCGCCTCGGCCGAAGCGGTCGCCGCCGCCGAGATCTATGATCTGGTGATCCTCGACTTGAACCTGCCCGAAATGGATGGGCTCGACGTGCTGCGCGCCATGCGCGCCCGTCAGAACACCGCCGCGGTGATGATCCTCACCGCGCGCGGGGCGCCGGAGGAACGGGTGCGGGGGCTCGATCTCGGCGCCGACGATTACATGATCAAGCCGTTCGACGTGTCCGAATTCGAGGCCCGTATCCGCGTGCTGCTGCGGCGGCATGCCGGGTTGCGCAGCTCGCTCATCACCTATGGCGCCGTCACCTTCGATCTTACCTCTCGCACGTTCCGCAGCGATGGCGCGCCGATCGATATCCCGGCAAGGGAGGTCGCTCTGCTCGAGCTCCTGTTCCTCAGAGCCGGCAAGGTCGTCTCCAAGGAAGCCATCATCCGGTCGCTCACGGGTTTCGACGAGGATCTTTCGGCCAATGCGATCGAGCAGTATGTCAGCCGGCTGCGACGGCGGCTGGCCCCGCACGGCCTGACGGTCAGGACGGCGCGCGGCATCGGCTATTATCTCGAACGGCTGGCAATGCCTGCATGATACGGCCGGCTTCCTACTCGCTGCGGCGCCGGCTGCTTGCATGGCTGCTGATCTCCACCGCGGTGATCGGTGCGGCCGCCATGACCGACACCTGGAACGAGGCGGTCGATACCGCCAACGAGGTCTCCGACCGGGTTCTGGCGGGCTCGGCGCTCGCCATCGCCGAGCGGGTGATCGTGTCGGAAAACGGCGCGCTCGAAGTCGATATCCCCTACGTGGCGCTCGAAATGCTGACCTCCGCGGCCCAGGACCGCGTCTTCTACCGGGTCGACGGACCACCGGGCGTTTTCATCACCGGCTATCAGGGGCTTCCCTCCATCCCCCGCCGCGAGGGCCAGGCCGTCGCCTACGAGAATGCGAGCTTCAGGGGGGAGCCGATCCGGGTCGCCGTGCTCGCCCGCTCCGCCTCGACCGGCATCAAGTCGGTCCCCTTCGTGGTGACGGTGGCAGAGACGACCATGGCGCGCCAGCAGCTGACGCGCACCATCCTGCTACGCTCGGCTTTGCGGCTGCTGTTCATGATGCTCGGCGCCGCCGTCATCGTCTGGGTCGCGGTGACGCTGTCGCTGCGGCCGCTCTACCGCTTCAGCGAGGCGATCGCCGAGCGCAGTCCCGACGATCTGCATCCGATCGACCAGGAAGTGCCGAGCGAGGTGCAGGGGCTGGTCGATACGGTCAACTTCTTCATGGTGCGGCTGGAAGGCGCGCTCGACGCCCTGCGCCATTTCACCGGAAATGCCAGCCACCAGCTGCGCACGCCGCTCGCCATCATCCGCACCCAGCTGGCTCTCGCCGACCGCGCAGGCACGCTTGACGAGGCCCATCGGGCGGCGCGCAAGGCCGACGAGGCGGTGGCGGATGCCGAGCGACTGCTCGCCCAGCTGCTGTTGATGGCCAAGATCGACGCCGCTAACCGGGCGGCCTCGATGCGGCCGGTCGATCTGGTCGGGCTGGCGCGTTCGGTCACCGCCGATCACGTGCCGCGTGGCGCGGACGCGGGCATCGATCTCGGTTTCGAGGGCGAAGGCGAGCTGCCGGTGATGGCCGAGCCGCTGCTCGTCGGCGAACTGCTGCGCAACCTGATCACCAATGCCCTGCTCTATGCCGGACATGGCGCCGAGGTGACGGTCCGGGTGCTGCGCGACGGAGACGCCGTTCTGCTCGAGGTCGAGGATGACGGGCCGGGCCTTGCGCCGGACAAGCGGACCGCCGTCCTCTCCCGCTTCGAACGCGGCGGCCGCACCGATGCCTCCGGCACGGGTCTCGGCCTGCCGATCGTCGAAGAGATCGCTCGCCTGCACGGCGCACGCCTGTGCCTTGGCGAGGGCAGGGCCGGGCTTGGCCTCAAGGTGCAGATCCGCTTCTCGAAGCCTGACGAGGTGGCCCCCGGTCAGTCGGCGCGGTAGACCTCGACGCCGCCGATCCAGGTGCTCGCCATCTGCAGGTCCGGCGTCAGCACCACGAAATCCGCGTCGAAGCCCACTTTGATCGCGCCCTTGCGGTTGCTGAGCCCTGCCGCTTCCGCGGGGTAGGTGGAGGCCATCCGCAGCGCTTCGTCGAGCGCGATATCGAGCACCTGATGGACGAAGCGCACCGAGGAAATCATGTCGATATCGGCACCCGCCAGGGTACCGTCGGCAAGCGTCAGGCGTCCGTCCCGCCGCAGGATCTGCCGGCCGTTGAGCGTGAAGCCGGTCAGATCCGTGCCGATCGGCGACATGGCGTCGGTGACGAGGAAGATCCGCCCCGGCCCCTGCTTGGCACGCAGCGCGACCCCCATGGCGGCCGGATGCACGTGAATGCCATCGGCGATCAGGCCCGCGTGCAGCCCGCCGAGAGAAAGCGCGGCACCCACCAGGCCCGGCTCGCGATGGCCAAGCGGGCTCATGGCGTTGAACAGATGCGTTACCGCCCGGGCGCCGGCCGCCGCATAGGTGAGCGCGGTCTCGTAGCTGCTGTCCGTATGGCCGATGCTGACCAGGATACCGGCAGCCGATAGCGTCCTCACCTGGGCCGGCGTCACGCTTTCCGGCGCAATCGTCGTCATCATCACGTCGAAGACGCCCTGGCAGGACAGGATGCGCTGCAGATCCTCGTCCAGCATCGGACGGATGAGGGCAGGATCATGCGCGCCCTTGCGCGCCAGCGACAGGTGCGGACCTTCCAGATGCAGCCCGAGGAAGCCGGCGACCTTGGTCTGGCTCGCCAGCCTGCCGGCGTCGATCGCGGCTGCCGTAACCTTTGGCGTATCGGTGATCAGCGTCGGCAGGAGACCGGTGGTGCCGAATTTCGCATGTGCGGCGCAGATCCGGGCAATGCCCTCGGCGCTCGGGTCTTCGTTCAACAGCACGCCGCCGCCGCCGTTCACCTGAAGGTCGATGAAGCCCGGCACGATCATTTGCCCGGACACATCGATGATCTCGACGTCGCCCGGAAGCTCTGCCGGCGCCGGCATGGCCAGGACACGGCCGTCGGCCACAAGCAGCGCCTTGCCGTCGTTCCAGGAGTTGCCATCGAAGATACGGGCGCCGGTGAAGGCGCGGACAGGCGCGGCCTTGGACATGCTCATAGCGTTTCCGTCACCTTCTTGAGGGCCACGGGCGCATCCGGGTTGAGGCCCTTGGCGCGCGACCAGGCTTCCACGAAGCCGTAGAACGGCAGGATCAGCGCCAGCGCGTCGGTCAGCGGATGGCCGGTCGCGACGAAGGGAAGCTTGCGGGCCGTCCTGACCCGGTCGGAGGTTGCGAAGGCAAGCGCGCCCTTGGCGGCGAGGTCGTCGGCAATCTCGGTGGCCGAGCCCTCGGCGGCGTCGCGGGCGGCAAACGTTACCACCGGAAAGCGCTTCTCCACGAGCGCGACGGGGCCGTGCAGCACTTCCGCGGCGGAATAGGCCTCCGCATGCATGTTGGAGGTCTCCTTGAACTTCAGGGCTGCCTCGCTGGCAATCGCCAGCGCCGGCCCGCGGCCGAGCATGTAAAGCGATTCCGCTTCGCCGAGCTGCTGCGCGAGATCGGTCCACTCGAGCTTGACCGCCTGCTCGAAATGGCCAGGCAACCCGTGCAGGGCCGCCTTGAGCGGCTCGTCGTTGACCCATTCGGCCAGCAGGGCGAGCCCCGCGACGATGGAGTTGACGAAGGATTTCGTCGCCGCGACCGCAAGTTCCGGCCCGGCCTGGATGTCGATCGCATGCGAGCAGGCGCTTGCGATCGGCGAGGGCAGGGTATTGGTGAGCGCGATCGCAACCGCGCCGCTGGCCTTGGCCGCCTCCGCCATGGCGACGATGTCCGGGCTCTTGCCGGATTGCGAGATCGCGATCGCGGCGCCGCCCGCGAGCTGCAGCTTGGCGCCGTAGATCGAGGCAAGCGAGGGCCCGAGCGAAGCGACAGGCCGACCGGCGGTCAGCTCGATGGCATATTTGATGAACGTCGCCGCATGGTCGGAAGAGCCGCGAGCGATGGTCACCAGGAAGGCGGGATCTCTGTCGCGCAACGCGCGCCCGGCCGATGCCAGTTCGTTGGACGAGCGCTCCAGAAGGCGGGCCACCGCGTCTGGAATCTCGTTTATCTCCTGCCGCATATGCGTCTGCATGCTCACGTCCTCAAACTCAGTTATCGCCGAGCGACAGCTCGGCCACGAAATCGTAGGCGTCCCCGCGATAGAGCGACCGCGTCAACTCGACCACCCGCCCGGAGGCGAGATAGGAAACCCGTTCGATCGAAAGCCCGGCAGATCCGACGGGCACGCACAGAAGCCCGGCATCGGTCTTCTTCATGTTGCAGGCCGAGATCCGCTGGATGGCGCGCACCGGGCGGGCGTCTTTCTTTTCCAGCTCGGCATAAAGCGACGTGGTCACCGCCGACGGGTCGGGGAGAAACTCGGCGGAAATGCTCGCCCGCTCGATCGCCAGCGGCATGTCGTTGGCGATGCGCAGGCGGCCGATCCGCGCCACGCTGGTGCCGGGCGCCAGCCCCAGCATCATCATTTCTTCGGGCGACGGGTGAAAAAGCCCGCGCTCCAGCCATTCGGACCGCGTCACCAGACCGCGCCGCGCCATGTCCTCGGTAAACGATGTCAACCGCGTCAGCGGCTGCTCGACGCGCGACATCGGCTTCACCACGAACGTGCCCGAGCCGTGCCGTCGCGTCAGCAACCCGTCGCGCACCAGGTCGTCGACGGCCTTGCGCACCGTCACCCGGCTCACCTGGGCGTAGTCGGCAAGGTCGCGTTCGGCCGGCAGGGCATCGCCATGATCGAGCTTGCCCGACCGGATCGCATCTTCCAGGGTCTGGCGCAACTTGCGGTAAAGCGGCCCCGTGCCGGCACCCTGGAGGCCTTCGAGCGGCAGGATGTCGGACAGCGTCTGGCTCATGCGCGGGCCTCCGCGGATGCCGCACCGGCATTGCCGTAGGCTTTTACGGCGAGCGCGACCGCCCCGGTCAGGGCGTCGGCGAGAGGTTCGAAGAGCCGCACGCGGTGCCGCTCGGCCAGGTAGGGTGGATAAAGCGGCGCAAGGCCCCCGAGAAGGCAGAGCCTGCCGCGGCCGCCGGTAATCCGGTTGACCGCATCGAGCGCCTCGTCGATGCCGCTCGCGCCTGTCCTGATGATGGTGATCGCCGCCGGGTCGCCCGCAGCGGCACATTCGAACACCTTCGGGGTGAAGCGCCCGAAATCTCCGGGCTTCGCCAGCCGTGCGAACTCCACCACGTTTTCCGGCCTGTTCGAAAATTCCGAGAGGATGGATTGCGACAGCGGCGTCATCGGCCGGATCCCGTCATGGGCGAGCAGGCATTGCTGCAGCGCCAGCTGCCCGAGCCGGGCGCCGCTTCCCAGGTCGCTGACGTGAAAGCCCCATCCCGCCACCGAGCGGAGCTCGCCCTCGTGGCGCGCGATATAGATCGTGCCGGTGCCGACAATGCCGATCGCGCCGTCATCGTCGCCGATCGCCCCCTGCAGCGCGATCATGCCGTCGGAAACGATGTCGGCCTTGGCAAACGCCAGCCGCGCCGTCACGTAGCGGACCGCGTCACCAACGTTGTTGCCGGCAAGCCCGAGCACGGCGCAGGCCGAGCCGAGATCGGGCGACAGGCCCGCCTCGCGGAATGCCATCCGCGACGCTTCCTCGATGTGGGTAAGCGCCGTATCCGGGTCGGTCAGGATATTGGAGGCGCCGCTCCGGCCTTTGCCCAGCACGGTACCGTTGCGATCGGCGAGCGCTGCGCGGCAACTGGTGCCTCCACCGTCGATTCCAAGGAAATAGGGCGTCATCGATACCTCCGGCAGAAATAATACCAAAAAAATACCATTTACAAAGCCCGTTTTCTGAAAATCTCGATTGCTCGCGACAAATCCATGAAAATATTGGGAATATGTTGCGCTTTCTGGGTGCTGACGCTGAATTCGTCACCCTTCGTTAATTTCTTACTAGACAATTGGTATTTTTTTGGCATCATTTTGTCTGAGGGAGAACCGGATGAGCAAAATTGCCACCGAAGCGAAGAACGGGAAAGCGGACAGGCTGGACGTGCTTGCCCCTGCCGCTGTCCTCGAGCTTCTGGCAACGGGCCAGCAGGAGGCGGCCAAGGCGGTCGACAAGGCCTCTGGTTCGATTGCGCGCGCCGCCGAAATGGTTGCCGATACGCTCCGGGCCGGCAAGAAGCTGGTCTATGCGGGCGCCGGAAGCTCGGGACTGATGGCGATGGCCGATGCGCTGGAGCTTCCCGGTACCTACGGCATTCCCCGTGACCAGATCGTACTTCTTCTGGCCGGCGGCATTTCCAGCCTGACCGACATGGAAGGCGCGCCCGAAGACGACATCGGTCTTGCGCGACAGGATGCGTCGGTCATCGCTGCGGATGACTGCGTCGTCTGCGTCTCGGCCAGCGGCTCGACACCCTATGCGGTGGCGATTGCCGATATCGCACGGCAGCGTGGCGCCAAGGTGATCGCCATGGCCAACAACGGCACCGCCAAGCTCTTTCATGAGGCGGACGTCCGGATCCTTCTGGAAACGCCGCCGGAACTCGTCGCGGGTTCCACCCGCATGGGTGCCGGCACGGCCCAGAAGATCGCCTTCAACATGCTGTCGACGCTCGCGGCCATCAAGCTCGGGCATGTGCACGACGGCCACATGGTGAATTTGCGCGCCGACAACGAGAAGCTCCGGGCCCGCGCCGCCGGCATGGTGGCGGAGATCGCCGGCGTCGACCTGGACGCTGCGGACGATTGGCTGAAGCGGTCCGGGGGTTCGGTAAAGCTGGCGGTCCTGATGAGTGCTGGTGCCGCGGATCTCGCCGCCGCCCGGGCGCTTCTCGATCGCTCGCAGCAGGTTTTGCGGCCGGCACTGGAAAAGCTTCGCAAGTGACAGTTCCATCAAACGCGCCCGAGGCGCTAAAAAAAGGGAGAACAGCATCATGATCCGCGTAACCAAAGGCATGCTTCTTGCCGCGACCGTGCTGGCATCTGCCGGCATGGCGCATGCCGCCGACGTTAAGCTCACCATCGAGAGCTGGCGTAACGACGACCTTGCCATCTGGCAGGAAAAGCTTATCCCCGCCTTCGAAGCGAAGAACCCGGGCATCAAGCTCGTCTTCTCCCCGACCGCGCCGACCGAATACAATGCCTCGCTGAACGCCAAGCTCGATGCCGGCTCCGCAGGCGACATCATCACCTGCCGTCCCTTCGACGCCTCGCTCGAACTCTTCAACAAGAAGCAGATCGTCGATCTGACCAGCCTCTCCGGCATGAGCAACTTCTCGCCGGTCGCCAAGGCCGCCTGGTCCACCGACGACGGCAAGTCGACCTTCTGCGTGCCGATGGCGTCCGTCATTCACGGCTTCATCTACAACAAGGATGCGTTCGAAAAGCTCGGCATCTCCGTGCCGAAGACCAATGACGAGTTCTATGCCGCCCTCGACAAGATCAAGAAGGACGGCACCTACATTCCGCTCGCCATGGGCACCAAGGATCTCTGGGAAGCCGCAACCATGGGCTACCAGAACATCGGTCCCAACTACTGGAAGGGCGAGGAAGGCCGCGCAGCGCTCATCGCCGGCAAGCAGAAGCTGACGGATGCAGACTGGGTCAAGCCGTACGAAGAGCTCGCCAAGTGGAAGCCCTACCTCGGCGACGGCTTTGAAGCGCAGACCTATTCGGACAGCCAGAACCTCTTCACGCTCGGCCGCGCCGCCATCTACCCGGCCGGTTCGTGGGAAATCTCCCTGTTCAACACCCAGGCCCAGTTCAAGATGGGCGCCTTCCCGCCGCCGGTTCCGAAGGCTGGCGATACCAGCTACATCTCCGACCATCCGGATATCGGCGTTGCGCTCAATGCCAAGAGCGCGCATCAGGAAGAAGCCAAGAAGTTCCTGACCTGGGTTGCCTCGCCCGAGTTTGCCGAGATCTATGCAAACGCGCTGCCGGGCTTCTTCAGCCTGAACTCTACCCCGGTCAAGATGAGCGATCCGCTGGCGCAGGAATTCGTCTCCTGGCGCGGCACGTCGAAGCCGACCGTGCGCTCGACCTACCAGATCCTGTCGCGCGGAAAGCCGAACCTGGAAAACGAGACCTGGGTCGAATCGGCCAACGTGATCAACGGCACGGACACGCCGAAGGTCGCCGCCGAGAAGCTCCAGAAGGGCCTCGACAGCTGGTACAAGCCGGCTAAGTAAGACCAAGCCAAGGCGCCCTCATCCGACCTTCGCGGCACTCGGTCAGCCTCTCCCCTGCGGGGGAGGGGCAAGCCGTAGCGGCGGTGCTGCATCTCTCTTCCCGAGCGGGAGAAACAGGATGCGGCGACGGATGAGGGGCTTTACGTCCTCAATGTAGATTGCCGAGGTGGCGACCGCCCCGATGAGCAGGAGTGCGCCATGAGCGATGCGGACATGACCGAACTGGACGACATTCCGATCAAGCGGCCGGTGCGCTGGCACATCGCCGTCTTCCTGGCCCCGGCCTTCATCGTCTATTCCGCCATCATGGTGCTGCCGCTGATCGAGACGCTACGGCTGTCCTTCTACAATCTGGTGGATGGTGTTCCGACCTTCGTCGGCCTGTCCAATTACCGGGTGCTGTTCGGCGACCTGCGCTGGTCGCACGACTTCTGGAACGCGCTGCGCAACAACCTCATCTTCTTCGCCATTCATATGTGCGTGCAGAACCCGATCGGGATTGCGCTCGCAGCGCTCCTGTCGACGCCGAAGCTGCGTTTCGTTGCCTTCTACCGCACGGCGATCTTCCTGCCGACGCTCTTGTCCTTCGTCATCGTCGGTTTCATCTGGAAGCTCATCCTCTCGCCGATCTGGGGCGTCGCGCCCTGGCTGATGAGCCTTGTGGGGATGAAGTCGCTGTTCGCCCCCTGGCTCGGCCAGTCCGGCCCGGCGCTCGTCGCGGTCTCGCTCATCTCCAACTGGCAGTATATCGGCATACCGATGATGCTGATCTACGCGGCGCTGCTCAGCATTCCCGAAGAGGTGATCGAGGCGGCGGAATGCGACGGCATCACCGGCTGGAGCCAGTTCTGGAAGATCAAGCTGCCGCTCATCCTGCCGGCCATCGGCATCATTTCGATCCTGACCTTCGTCGGCAATTTCAATGCCTTCGACCTCGTCTACACGATCCAGGGAGCGCTCGCCGGCCCCGACATGTCGACCGATATCCTCGGCACCTTCCTCTACCGCACCTTTTTTGGCTTCCAGCTGCAGCTCGGCGACCGTTCCATGGGCGCGACGATCGCGACGGTGATGTTCCTGATCATCCTCGCCGGCGTCAGCTTCTACCTGTTCGCCATCCAGCGGCGCATGCGCCGCTACCAGTTCTGAAGGAGGCTGCGATGTCGAACCGAGCCCGCATGTCTCCCGTCCGCACCGGCTTCGTGCATCTGGCCCTGGCCGCCTACACGCTGATCGCCCTGTTTCCGGTCTTCCTGACGGTCATCAACTCGTTCAAGGACCGCAACGCGATCTTCCGCTCGCCGCTGCAGGTGCCGCTGCCCTCCACCTTCAGCCTGATCGGCTACAAGACCGTGCTCGGCCAGGCGGACTTCCTGAACTATTTCCAGAACAGCTTCGTGGTCACCATCGCATCGATCGTGCTTGTGCTGCTGTTCGGGGCGATGGCGGCCTTCGCGCTTTCGGAATACCGCTTCCGCGGGAATGCGCTCATGGGTCTCTACATGGCGATCGGCATCATGATCCCGATCCGGCTTGGCACGGTGGCGATCCTGCAGGGCATGGTCGAAACGGGTCTCGTCAACACACTGACGGCGCTGATCCTCGTCTACACCGCCCAGGGCATTCCGCTGGCGATCTTCATCCTGTCGGAATTCATGCGCGGCGTGTCCGACGACCTGAAGAACGCCGGTCGCATCGACGGGCTGTCGGAATACGCGATTTTCTTCCGCCTTGTCTTGCCGCTCGTGCGGCCCGCCATGGCGACGGTTGCCGTCTTCACCATGATCCCGATCTGGAACGACCTCTGGTTCCCGCTGATCCTGGCGCCATCGGAGGCGACCAAGACGGTGACGCTCGGCAGCCAGATCTTCATCGGGCAGTTCGTCACCAACTGGAACGCCGTGCTGGCAGCGCTGTCGCTCGCCATCCTGCCGATCCTCGTCCTTTACGTCATCTTCGCCCGGCAACTGATCCGCGGCATCACGGCAGGAGCGGTGAAATGAGTTCTTCCGACCGACCCATCCGCGTCCTCGTGGCGGGCCTTGGCAACATGGGCCGCAGCCATGCGCTCGCCTACCACAACGACCCGGGCTTCGAGATCGTCGGGCTGGTCAACCGCTCGCAGCCGAAGCTCGATCCGGCGCTTTCCGGCTACACCATCCATCCGGACTTCCAGACGGCACTGGCCGAGCTGAAGCCGGATCTTTGCGCCATCTGTACCTATTCCGACAGCCATGCGGATTATGCCGTTGCAGCCTTCGAGGCCGGCTGCCATGTTTTCGTGGAAAAGCCGCTGGCGACCACGGTGGTCGATGCCGAGCGTGTGGTCGCGGCAGCCAACAAGGCCGGCCGGAAACTGGTGATCGGCTATATCCTGCGCCACCACCCGTCCTGGATCCGGCTGATCGCCGAGGCCCGCAAGCTCGGTCCGCCTTACGTCTTCCGCATGAACCTCAATCAGCAGTCCTCCGGCCCCACCTGGGACGTTCACAAGGCGCTGATGCAGACGACACCGCCGATCGTCGACTGCGGCGTCCACTATGTGGACGTCATGTGCCAGATCACCGATGCGAAGGCCGTCGAGGTGCGCGGCATGGGCCTGCGCCTGTCCGACGAGATCGCCCCCGACATGTACAACTACGGGCACCTCCAGGTGCTGTTCGAGGACGGCTCACTCGGCTGGTACGAGGCGGGCTGGGGGCCGATGATCTCCGAAACCGCCTTTTTCGTGAAGGACGTCATGTCGCCGAAGGGCTCGGTGTCGATCGTCATGGATCCGAACGCCAAGTCCGACGACATCGACACCCATACCAAGACCTCGGTGATCCGCCTGCACAGCGCCGAGACCGGCCCGGACGGCAAGTTTGTGAGGCCGGACGAAGACATGACGATGGCCGGCGAACCCGGCCACCAGCAGCTGTGCGATCTCGAACAGGCCTATGTGCTGAAGGCGATCCGCGAGGACATAGATCTTGCGCGCCATATGGACGATGCGGTTCAGTCGCTGCGCATCTGCCTTGCCGCCGACGAAAGCGCCCGGAAGGGCACGCCGATCCGTCTCTGAAGACCAGACTTTTAAGGAAGACGCCCTTGGGTTCGCTGCAACTGAAATCCATCCGCAAGGCCTTTGGTGACCACGAGGTGCTGAAAGGCATCGATCTCGAGGTGAAGGACGGCGAATTCGTGATCTTCGTCGGTCCGTCAGGCTGCGGCAAATCCACACTGCTGCGGGTGATCGCCGGCCTGGAGGACGCGACCTCCGGCAGTGTGCGGATCGACGGAGCGGAAGTGATCAACACGCCGCCCGCCAAGCGCGGCATCGCCATGGTCTTCCAGTCCTACGCGCTTTATCCGCATCTGACGGTCAAGGACAACATGGCGCTGGGTCTGAAGCAGGCCGGCACCGAGAAGTCCGAGATCGAAGCGCGCGTCGCCAAGGCGTCCGGTATGCTGTCGCTCGACCCGTACCTCGCCCGGCGCCCGGCCGAACTCTCGGGCGGACAGCGGCAGCGCGTGGCGATCGGCCGGGCGATCGTCCGCGAGCCGAAACTCTTCCTGTTCGACGAGCCCCTCTCAAACCTCGACGCCGCATTGCGCGTCCAGACACGGCTGGAGATTGCCGGGCTTCACCGCCGGCTGAAGGCGACGATGATCTACGTCACCCACGACCAGGTCGAGGCCATGACGCTCGCCGACAAGATCGTCGTGCTGAACGCCGGCGCGGTCGAGCAGATCGGCTCGCCGATGGACCTCTACAACAAGCCTGCCAATCTTTTCGTCGGCGGCTTCATCGGCTCGCCGCAGATGAATTTCATCACCGCGGAACGCTTGCCCGACTTCGCACGCACCGGCGTCAAGACGATCGGCATTCGGCCCGAGCATATCGCGCTTTCGCGCGACACCGGCGAATGGAAGGGCAAGGTCATCCACGCCGAGCATCTCGGCGCCGATACCATCCTCTATCTGGAAACCGAGGTGACGGGACTGCTCACCGTGCGGCTGTTCGGCGAACATCGCTACGTGGCCGACGACATCGTCTTCGCGACCCCGGATCGGGCGTTCATCCATCGTTTCGATGCAAACGACCAGGCCATGCAGTAGCGGCGAAAGGGTGCGCCGGAGCGGCGGTTTATGCCGCCGTACTCTCCCGTCCGCGGGGCAATGACATTTGTTTTATTGAACCTCCTGTCAGCCTGCACGTTGAATGTGTCAGGAGGCACGAGATGCTAATCGCCGTATTCACACTTCTTCCGGTCGCCGGACTGACACTTGCCCTGATGGGGATCATTCACGCCAAGCGCCGCGCATACAGCATGGCCCGCGCGGATGACATGTCATGCGAAGCTTTGTTTGACACGCTGCCGGCGCAAGATGCACGCACATACCGGGTCATGCGGCCGACCAAGCCCGTTGCAGTTCGCAAGCGGATTGTCCGGAGCACCCGGCATCCCATGCATGCGGGCCTTATCCTGCGCTGAGCGGGCAAGCGGGCTGCATCAGCGACCCGCATAGGCTCCACTGCAGCGACGGTCCGTCCCTGCAGTCAACTCGTTGCAGCTAAGCTTCTTCCTGCAGGAATCGTTCTGCAAGTCTTGCCCACATGGCGGCGCCCGTCGTCAGGCTCCCATCTGCAAAATCGTATTTGGAACTGTGCAGGATGGCCGACGTGGTGCCGTTTCCAAGCCTCAGGAAGCTTCCAGGCTTGTGCTCGAGGAAGTAGGAAAAGTCCTCGCTGCCGGGGATCAGCGGGCAGGTCGCGACGTTTTCGGCGCCGATCAGTTCCTCCGCGACGGTGCGGGCAAACGCCGTCTCCTTCTCCGAATTGACGACGACGGGATAGCCGCGGTCGTAGTCGATCTCGATCGAGGCGTCGAACCCCTCGGCAATCGATCTGGCGAGCTTGGTGATCCGCGTTTCGAGCAGGTCACGAACCTTCGGCTCGAAGCACCGGACGCTGAGCGCCAGCTTTGCATATTCCGGAATGACGTTGACCGCCTGGCCCGCATGTATCGTGCCGACCGTGACGACCGCCGTCTGCGTCGGATCGATATTGCGCGACACCACGGTCTGCAGCGAGACCACCAGGTTGCACGCCACCACCACCGGGTCGACCGTCAGGTGCGGTCGCGATGCGTGCCCGCCCTTGCCGGTGATGGTGATGTTGACCGTATCCGACGATGCCATGATCGGGCCGGAGCGCGTCAGCAGGGTGCCTTCCGGTGCGCCCGGATGATTGTGCAGCCCGAAGATGGCATCCATCGGGAAACGTTCGAAGAGCCCGTCGGCGATCATCTTCTGGGCGCCGCTCGGGCGTCCGTTCTCCTCGGCCGGCTGGAAGATCAGCGTGACCGTCCCGTCGAACCGGCGCGTCTTCGCGAGATATTCGGCGGCACCGAGAAGCACGGTCGTATGACCGTCATGGCCGCAGGCATGCATCTTGCCAGGCGAAGTGCTGGCATAGGCAAGACCGGTTTCCTCCAGGATCGGAAGCGCGTCCATGTCGGCGCGGATGCCGATGCTCTTCTTGCCCGTTCCGGCGGTCAGCCGCGCGACGACACCGTGCCCGCCCACATTGCGCGTGACCTCGTAACCAAACGCCTCGAGCTTCTCGGCCACGAAGCGCGCCGTCTCGGCTTCTTCGAGAGACAGTTCGGGGTGCGCATGCAGATACTGGCGCACCGCCTTGAGTTCCGCTTCCATCGCGTCGAAATCGGAAAGGCGGGCAAAGGCATTGTCTTGAAGCATGATGATCGTCCGGACCTGTGTGGAATGGAAAAGAGCGCCGGCGAGAGGCCGGCGCCAAGGTGGGGAGAACCACCGAATTAGAGGAAGCGCGACAGGAAGGCCTGCGTGCGCGGGTGCTGCGGATTGCCGATCACCTCTTCGGGCTTGCCGATCTCGACGATATGGCCGCCGTCCATGAACACCACCCTGTCGGCCGCCTCCCGGGCAAAGCCGATCTCGTGGGTGACGACGATCATGGTGAGCCCTTGCTTTGCCAGGTCGCGCATCGTCGCCAGAACTTCGCCGACGAGTTCCGGATCGAGTGCCGAGGTCGGCTCGTCGAACAGCATAAGCGTCGGCCGAATGGCGAGCGCCCTTGCGATGGCGACCCGCTGCTGCTGGCCGCCGGAAAGCTGGCGGGGGTAGTTGTCGGCCTTCTCGGCCAGCCCGACCCGGTCCAGCAGGCGCCGCGCATTCGCCACCGCATCCTTGCGGCTTTCACCATGCACGTGGATCGGCGCCTCGATGATGTTCTGCAGCACCGTCATGTGCGGGTAGAGGTTGAACTGCTGGAACACCATGCCGATCTTGCGGCGCTGGCGGGCGATGCCGTTGCTCGACAGCTTTTCCAGCCTGCCGCGGCGAAGGCGGTAGCCGATCTGCTCGCCCTCCACCTCGATGGAACCCTTGTTGATGGATTCCAGGTGGTTGATGCAGCGCAGGAAGGTCGATTTTCCGGATCCGGAGGGACCGAGAACGACGACGACCTCGCCTGGCATGACGTCGAGATCGATGCCCTTCAGTACCTCCAGCTGGTCGAAGGACTTGTGAACGTTGCGGGCCTGGACGAGCGGGGCAGCGGTTGCGGTCGGGCTCAATGGCTTGCCTCCTCAGCAGCGGCGACGACGGGGGCAGGCGTGGCGCCTCCTGTCCTGCGTCTGTCGCTTCGACCGTAATAGGCCTCGATATAGCTCTGGCCGATGTTGAGAACCGAGGTAATCAGAAGATACCAGACCACGGCGACCATCAGCATGGGAATGACCTGGAACGTCGTGTTGTAGATCGACTGCACCGAGTAGAGCAGGTCGGCCATGGCGATGACGCTGACGAGCGAGGTCGCCTTGATCATGCTGATCAACTGGTTGCCGGTCGGCGGCACGATCGACCGCATGGCCTGCGGAATGATGATCCGCCACAGCGCCCGGCCCTTGGTCATGCCAAATGCTTCGGCGGTCTCGAACTGGCCGCGATCGACCGAAAGCAGTCCGCCGCGGATGATTTCCGCCATATAGGCCGCTTCGTTCAGCGCAAGCCCGACGATCGCCGCGGTCATCGGGGTGATGACGGAATTGGTTTCCCAGCTGACGAGCGTCGGACCGAAGGGAATGGCGATCCCGATCTCGGGAAACAGCGTCGACAGATTGTACCAGAAGATCAGCTGGACCAGCAGCGGCGTGCCGCGGAAGAACCAGATGTAGAGCGAGGCGAGCGAACTCGCGAGCCGGTCCTGCGACAGCCGTGCAATCGCAAGCCCCAGCCCGAGCACGACGCCGATGATCATCGCGACGACGGTCAGGCCCAGGCTGACATAGAGCCCCTGGATGACGGTCGGGTTGAAGAAGTACTGGGCGACGACCGGCCACTCGAAGTTTTCGTTGCGGGCGACGATCCAAGCGAAATTGGCTGCCACCAGGAGGACGGCGAGCCAGAGGAGCAGGCGCCCGCTCCGGAACGGGGCGTGGGCATTGGCGACGTCGCGCTGCTCCGCGCCGCCGGTCGGCGGCGCGTGGGGCGCATGGTCCATGGTCATTTGGGAAGTGCTCCGCCGAGGTTCATGCCGGGCTCCTTGATCATGTTGTTCTCAAGACCCCATTTCTTCATGATCGTTGCATAGGTGCCGTTGGCCATCAATTCCTTGATGGCGTCGATGAGTACCGGACCGAGCGGCGAGCCCTTCGGCACCACGGCGCCCTGGAAGATGTCGCTGAAACCGTTCTTCTGGCCGGTGCCGGCCAGTTCCAGCTGGCCATTGGCCTGGGACACGAAATAGGTGAGTGGGGCCTGCGACGAGAAAAATGCGTCGGCGCGCTTCGAGCGGACCGCCAGGATCGAGCTCGGCTGGTCCGTATAGGACTGGACCTCGATCTCTCCCTTGCCCTCGGTCTTGCACTTCTCGGCCTGGACCTTGATCACCGTCTCCGCGGAGCCGCCGGCCATCACCGAGATGCGCTTGCCGCAGGCGGCATCGAGCGAGCTGATGCCCTTGGGATTGCCCTTCTGGACGGCAAAGACGACGAATTCCTGGACCCAGTCGATGAAGTCGTTGGCGTCTTCCCGGCTCTTGTAATCGCCGATCGGCCCGAAGGCGAACTGGTAGCGGCCGGAATTGACGCCTGCGAGCAGGGCGCTGAGGCCGCTCACCGTCTCATGCTTGATCGATACGCCGAGCACTTCGCCGAGCGCCTTGGTGAGATCGGCGCTGGCGCCGCTCATCTCCGTCCCGGTGACGATTTCGTAGGGCGGG
Source organism: Hyphomicrobiales bacterium (assembly GCA_900469345.1). Lineage (GTDB taxonomy): Bacteria > Pseudomonadota > Alphaproteobacteria > Rhizobiales > Rhizobiaceae > Neorhizobium. The sequence continues at coordinate 56,940 of UBWZ01000011.1, forward strand.
AAGGAGCCGTTGTTGACGGAAATCATCGTGCCGTCGGCGCGGACCTTTTCCGGAAGGCGGGCGCGCAGCGCCTCGTCGACCTTCTGCGCAGGGATCGCGGCGTCCTGCGCAAGAACGGAACCTGCTAGCGCAAGGCCAGCAAGGGCGACGGAAGTGGCTAGTTTCAGTGACATGGTGCATTCCCCTTTTTGTTCTTCACTGGCTCGTTCTACGGCGCTTGCCGCAATCCTTCATCCGCGGCCGGCATGCAGCGGAAAGAGTTCCTCGACCGTCATGCGGCGGGGCATTATCTTCTGCTCGTGGAGTTCGGTGGCGAAGTCGGCGATCATCGCCTTATTGGCGGCCATCCCGTTGCTGCTCCAGGTCGGCGGCAGATCGGCCGCGCAACGGCGCAGTTCGTCGATCATCCACGGCGTGGTGTCGGCGTATTTCTCGCGCTTTTCCAGCCAGAGGCGCTGCGACTCGTCGAGAAGGTCGCTGAGTTCGCCCATCACCCAGGGATTGTCGCGGACGATCTCGGCCTTGAAGCCGATCAGATGCATGCCGGGCACGTATCCCACGGCGTGGAAGTATCCGACCTCGGCCGCCCGGAAATCCTCGATCACCTGCCGGAAGGGCGACTGCTGGTCGAAGAACCCCTTGGGCATGAAGGGTGTAAACACCGCATCGAGGCCGCCATCCTGCAGCAGGTCCACCATCGGACGCTCGCCCGGTGCCGCCTCGATCCGCCCCGGACGGCCAAATCCGTCCAGCCGATCGGCGATCGGGTGCGCTTCGGTCAGGCGGCCGCCGTACCACATCGCATCCTCGACGCCGACACCCTCGCGGCGCAGAAGCGCGCGGGTCCAGGTGTTGCCGGAATCGCGCCAGCCGGTCACGCCGATCTTCTTGCCGCCGAGATCGCCAAGGCTGCGGATGGGGCTCGCCTTGGTTGTGATGATGCAGCGATGGCGAAAGCCGCGCATGATGAAATTCGGCATGCCGACAATACGCTCGTCGCCGTCATGGCGCAGCTGCGTATAGCGGCTAAAGGACATCTCCGCTGCGTCATGCGCATCGTCCGTGGCAAGATTGCCGATAAGTGTACCGACCCTGTCGACGGTAATGTCCAGTCGGGACGACGCCACATCGCCCAGTACGAGAGGCGTCATATAATCCCAGTCACGCAGGGCAAGGCGGAGTTTCAAAGGCATTTAATGGGCTCACAAGGGTCTCGATACCAAGGAAATTAAATGTTCATCATTTTCCTGACAAATGTTATTATGTGACTGAACATTTATAGATGGTCGAAATATGGGCGATATTCCCGCCGCGCGGTGGCTTGCCGAAAAAATCATCAATCGAACGCAGAGGGGGATCGCTCTCGAAACCAGCGCGCTGGTGCGTGCGGGAGTTCTTCCGGTCGGCATGCGGCTTCCGGCCATTCGCGACCTCGCCTATGAGCTCAGGGTCAGCCCGGCCACGGTCTCGGAAGCCTGGAGCGACCTGCGGCGCCAGAAGATCATCACCGGCCGGGGTCGCAACGGCACCTGGGTGAGCGGCGACCGCTTCGTGGCCAAGCCGGAACGGCTGACGAGCTCGGGGCTCTACGCGCCGGGTGCGCTGGACCTGACCATGGCCGTGCCCGACCCCGCGCTGCTGCCGGATCTGCGCCAGGCCATGGCCTACGGCGCCTCCGTCGATGATCTCAATAGCTATGCCCGCAGCCGCATCATCAGCGAACTGCGCGACGCCGTCGAGCGCCGATGGCCGTATCAGGCAGAAGCATTCCTCGCGACCAATGGCGGCTACAACGGCGTCTACATCGCCGTTCACGCCCTCGTCGCGCCTGGATCCTCGGTGGCGATCGAATGTCCGACCGCGATGCGCCTGCTCGATATCCTGGAAGATCTCGGCGTTCGCATCATCCCGGTCGAATGCGATGACATGGGGCCGACGCCGCAGTCGCTGGAGGAGGCCCTCCAGCAGCGGCCGAGCGCCTTCATCTTCCAGCCGCGCCTCCACTCCGTGACGGGAGCAAGCATGGCGGCGGCGCGTCTGAATGCCCTGGGCGACCTCCTCGACGGCTGCGATACGCTGATCATCGAGGACGACGGCGTGGGAGACATAGCGCAGACGCCGCCCCTGTCGCTCGGCGCCCGGTTTCCCGACCGGACGATCCACATGATCTCCTATTCGAAGACGCTGGGGCCGGATCTGAGGATTGCCGTTCTCTCCGCATCGGAGGCGATCATCGACCAGATCCAGTCGTACCGCAGCTTCAGTGCCGGCTGGACCAGCCGCATCCTGCAGGGCGCGACGGCCTGGCTGCTGCGTCAGGAGCAGACCTTCGAGGTCATCGCGGCCGCGCGCGATGCCTATCAGGCGCGCCGGGATGGGCTTGCCGCAGCCATCCGGGAGCGGGGCCTGTCCGTGCCGCAGGGCAGCGGCCTCTGTCTCTGGGTGCCGGTCGCCTCCGAACCCTTTGCGATGGTCACGCTGGCGGCGCGCAATATTGCGGTCAATCCGGGCAGCAAGTTCTCCGTCGGTGCGAGCGGCCACATCCGGGTTGCGACGGCCATCCTGACCGACCGTGCGCAGGAGGTGGCGGATGCCGTCGCCCTTGCCCATCGCCCCTGAGCCGGTCGCTTCCCCTCTCGCCCCGACCATGGCCTGCGCAAAACACGCCGCCGGTCACGTTCTGACGGCGCATTCAAGGCCGCGCGGCCGGAAACCTCGATTGTTTTAGCAATGTGTAAATCAGGATCGCTTATGATCCTGATAGTGTGTGAGGTTTGCGGATGAGTGCAAGTGTATTGCGTTTCTTTAGACGGCTCAGATGCAGCCAACCCGAGATCGCCGTTGCGCAGGTCAGGGAGCTGCGCCCCCAGATCCCGCTCCTCTATGTGCTGCTGACCGTCAATGCGACAGCCGTTGCCTATACGCATTATCTCTATGCCCCGATACTGCTGACGGTTCTCGTTCCGGCCGTCCTCGTCGTGATGAGCATTGCCCGGCTGGTGGTCTGGCTTCGGTCGCGCGATACAGATGTGTCCCCGCAGGAGGCAATGGCGCAGCTCAACAAGACCGTCGTTCTGGCGGGCGTGCTCGCGGCGCTCTATGTCACCTGGGCCCTGTGCCTCGGCAGCTACGGCGGCCCCTATGAACAGGGCCATGTCGCGCTTTTCATCGCCGCGACCGTGATCGGCTGCATTTTCTGCCTGATGCATCTGCCCCAGGCAGCCTTCGTCGTCACCGGCATCGTTTCGGTCCCCTATCTCATCTACTACGCCTTCTTCGGAAACAGCGTCTTCATCGCCATCGCGCTCAACATTGCGCTGGTGACGCTTGTCATGATCCGGGTTCTGCAGAACGGTTTTCAGACATTCTCGGAGGCGCTGCGCTCGCAGAAGGCCCTGGCCATCAAGAAAGCGGAGGCCGACGCGCTGGGCGCGGAGAACCTGCGGCTCGCGCACACGGATCCGCTGACCTCCCTGTCCAACCGGCGTTACTTCTTCGCAAGGCTCGATGAACAGATCGAGCTTTCCAAGGCCTCGGGTTCGGTCCTCATCCTCGGTCTGCTGGACCTCGATCGCTTCAAGGCAATCAACGATACCTATGGGCATGTGGTCGGCGATCGCCTGCTTGCCGAAGTCGGCGGCAGGCTGGCGGCCAAGGCGCCCAACGTCCTCGTCTCCCGCCTGGGCGGCGACGAATTCGGCTTTATCGCGGAAATCGGCGAGGACGGTGCGGCATCGCTCGGCCAGGACTATTGCGATCTCCTGTCGGAGCCCTATCCGCTTGAAGGCCTGAGCCTGCGGATCGGCTGTTCCTGTGGGATGGCCGCCTATCCGGCCTCCGCGCGCTCCGCCCACGATCTCTTCGACCGCGCCGATTACGCCCTTTATGTTGCCAAGGAGGGCCGCCAGAGCCGGGCTCTCCTCTATTCGACGGACCACGAAAAGCGTATTGCACGCGATGCCGCCGTCGAGACCGAGCTTCGCTCGCCGCTGCTCGACGAGCAGCTACAGATCCATTTCCAGCCGATCGTCGATGCAACCGGCCGGCCGGTTGCGGTCGAGGCCCTGGCGCGGTGGCACAGCCCGCTGCTTGGTCCCATGAGCCCGATGCTGTTCATTCCGATCGCCGAACGGACCGGGCATATCCACGATCTCACCATGAAGCTTCTGGGCAAGGCGCTTGGCCATTTCAGGACGATGGTGTCGAGCGGGATCTCGATGGCGTTCAACCTTTCGGCCAACGACCTGACGTCGCCGGCGACGGTCCTCGCGATCATTGCGATGATCAGCAAGAGCGGCGTCCCGGCCGACCGCGTGATCCTGGAGATCACCGAGACGGCGGTCATGCGCGATTTCGAACTGGCCCAGAACTCGATCACGCTTTTGCGGCAGATCGGCGTCAAGATCGCACTCGATGATTTTGGCACCGGGCAATCCAGCCTTGGCTATCTTCACCGTCTGAGGATCGACAAGGTCAAGATCGACAGGAGCTTTATCGGCGGCCTCCAGGAGCCTTGGGGACGCAAGATCATCGCCTCCATTATCGCGCTGTGCGAAACCCTCGATCTCGGCTGCGTCGTCGAGGGCGTCGAGGACGAGCAACAGTTGCAGGCCCTTCAGGACCTTGGCTGCCACTATTTCCAGGGATATCGGTTCGCGATGCCCATGCCTTTCGAGCAACTCGTCGGCTGGCTTTCCGAAAATGGCATCGACTGGCAACAGCCGGCCTCGAAGGCACACAGAGCCTAGGCGCATCTCGGCCTTCGGCATGCGCCCCGGGCGCTGCGTTCCCCCACGGCTTGCCGGGTGCCGGAGCCTGTCTCCCGCCCGAGCCCCTCGTCTCCAGCGGAACCGAACGCCGCCGGCCGGATTACTGTAGGGGCCGAAACAAGCGCCGGTTCACCCACAGGGTGGACAGGGTGCCGAACAAGGAGATTACAGATATGCAGCTTCCGCAGAACACGGTCGTCGCCGTTGCCGATGGCGAAAAGCTCAGCCTTTTCCAGAATGAAGGCGATGCAGCCAACGTCAAGCTGAGGGCAATGCCGGCGCCCGACGTCGACAGCTCGAAGATCGCCTCCGGTGGCCGCCATTCCAGCAGCTCTGCCAATCCGAGCGACAGCCAGCAGGACGAGGATGGTTTCAGCAACGGTGTCGCCGGCATGCTGAACAAGCATGTGCTCGACGGCAAGATCAAGAGCCTGGTGGTTGTCGCAGCGCCGCGTACGCTGGGCGAGATGCGCAAGGCATATCACAAGTCGCTGTCCGAGGTGCTCATCGGCGAACTCGACAAGGACCTGACGGGCCACTCGATCCAGGACATCGAAAAGGCGCTTGCCGCCGCCTGAGGAAATTGTAACGTCCCCTGACGTGAAGCCCGGCCAGCAATGGCTGGGCTTTTGCTTTTTGGGGCTGTGCGCGCGGAAGCGGTCTTGCGGGTCCGAGCGCGGTGATGCGATATCGTGAGGGAGAAATGCCGCCGGTCGCGTCGAGGACCGGTCCACCATGCCATGCGGGGGAAGACGCCATGAAAGCCATGTACTACGAAGCCTTTGGACAGACCCCGCAGATCAGGACGCTTCCCGATCCAGAGCCTGCGTTCGACGGCGTCGTGATCAAGGTTGGTGCGACAGGCCTCTGCCGCAGCGACTGGCATGGCTGGAAGGGCCATGATCCCGACATCCGGTTGCCGCATGTGCCGGGCCATGAGCTGGCGGGCAGGGTCGTGGCGACCGGCAAGGGTGTCATGCGCTTCCGGATCGGCGACCGGGTCACCGTTCCCTTCGTGTCCGGATGCGGCCATTGCTCCGAATGCCATTCCGGCAACCAGCAGGTCTGCCCCAGCCAGTTCCAGCCGGGCTTTACCCATTGGGGGTCGTTCGCCGAATTTGTGGCGATCGATTATGCCGATACCAACCTCGTGCACCTGCCCGACGCCATCGACGACGCGACGGCAGCAAGCCTCGGCTGCCGGTTTGCGACCTCCTTCCGGGCTGTCGTCGACCAGGCCCGCACCGGCCCCGGCGACTGGGTGGCGGTGCATGGCTGCGGCGGCGTCGGACTGTCTGCGATGATGATCGCGACCGCACTGGGTGCCAACGTCATCGGCATCGACCTGACCGAGGACAAGCTGGCGTTCGCGAGGCAGTGCGGTGCGGTCGCCACCATCAATGCCGGTGCCGTGCCGGATGTGGTCGAGGCCGTCCGTGACATCACCGGCGGCGGCGCCCATGTCTCCATCGATGCGCTTGGCCATCCGACGACCTGCTTCAACTCCATCAAGAACCTGCGCCGCCGGGGCCGACACGTGCAGGTGGGGCTGATGCTGGGCGAACACGCGACGCCGCAGATCCCCATGGCGCAGGTCATCGGGCACGAGCTGGAGATCTATGGCAGCCATGGCATGCAGGCCTGGCGCTATGACGCCATGCTCGGCATGCTGACGGCCGGCAAGATGAAGCCGCAGCAGCTCATCTCGAAAAGAACGAGCCTGTCGGACGCCGTCCAGGACCTCGTCAACCTGGACCGGGCCGAGACCCCGGGCATTGCCGTCATCACCAGCTTCTAGGCGAGCCTTACAGGCGGCGACGCTGCAGCTAGCGTCTAGGAGACGCGTCGCCCGTCTTCGCCGAAGACATGGCTCCTCGCCGGGTCGAAGGACAACGGGATGGTCTCGCCGATCCGGATAGGGCGCTGGCCGTCGAGCAGGACTGTCGTGGGCTGCCCGTCCGGCATGCTCGCATAGACCACGGTCGAACCGCCCAGATGCTCGACCAGCTGCACAGATGCCGGTCCGAGCGACGAGGCATTGTCCTGCGGTTGGATGTGTTCCGGCCGCAGGCCGAAGGTGAGCGGTTCCCCTTCACGCGCGGAAAGCGGCCTCTGCAGGTCGATCCGGCGCCCCCCGATCTCGATCGTGCGGCGCGAACCATCCGTCCCGTCCAGCCGGGCCGACAGGAAGTTCATCTTCGGCGATCCGATGAAGCCGGCCACGAACTGGTTTGCGGGATCATTGTAGAGGTCGAGCGGCCGGCCGGCCTGCATGATGCGGCCGTCGCGCAGCACGACGATCTTGTCGGCCATGGTCATCGCCTCGACCTGATCGTGGGTGACGTAGATCATCGTGCTGCCAAGCCGCTGATGCAGCTTGGAAAGCTCGACGCGCATCTGCACGCGCAGCTCCGCGTCGAGATTGGAGAGCGGTTCGTCGAAGAGAAAGATCCGCGGTTCGCGCACGATGGCGCGGCCGATCGCCACTCGTTGCCGCTGGCCACCCGAGAGCGCCTTGGGCTTGCGCTGCAGCAGCGGTTCGATCTGCAGAATGTCGGCCGCCCTCTTCACCCGCGTCTCCACATCCGCCTTGTTGAAACCTGCGGTCTCGAGGCCGAAGGAAAGATTCTTGTAGACGCTCATATGCGGATAGAGCGCGTAGGACTGGAACACCATAGCGATGCCGCGTTTGGAAGGCGGCGTCTCGTTGATGCGCACGCCGTCGATGCGCAGTTCGCCTGCGGAGATTTCCTCGAGCCCCGCGATCATCCTCAGCAGCGTCGACTTTCCGCAGCCCGAAGGGCCGACGAACACGGTGAACTCCCCGGGTTCGATCGTCAGGTCCACCCCGTGGATGACGGGCAGGGCGCCGTAGCGCTTCTGGATCTTCTCGAGCGTGATGCTGCTCGCCATGTCAGGCTCCTCCCGCTGGTCGGCTGGTCACGGCCGCCAGCTGTGATACTTCGGGTGGCTGTCGGTGATCGGCAGCGCCACGTCCGCATGGGTGTCATTGGAATGGTAGATGGCCGTGACCAGCTCCAGGGAAAACCGTGCATCCTCGCTGGTCACCGGCGGCTTTGTGCCGGCAAGCAGGGTTTTGTAGAACGCTTCCATCTGGCCGTTGAAACGTCGCCCGACGGGAGGATTGTCGGCAAGCAGCGCCTCGATCCTCTGCTTCGCCTCGTCGCTCGCCGGGACGATCCTCCACGGGCCATCGCCGGGCGAGTAGGCCGCATGGTTGCTTTCGAGCGTCACGTGTTCGAAGGCAAGATGCAGGCGGCTGATCTCTTCGGCCGCCCCGAGAGTGGCCGTCAATGAGGCGAGCGCGCCGTTGCGCATCAGCAGGCTTGCCGACACGCAGTCCTCGACCTCGATCGCGTTGACCCGCGTCTCCGCCCGGGCAAACACCCGCTCGACCGGGCCCATCAGATAGGTGAGCATGTCGTGCAGGTGGATGGCATGCGTCATCAGCACGCCGCCGAGCTCGGTTGCCCAGCGACCGCGCCAGGGATTGTCGTAATAGTCGGCGGTCCTGCGCCAGAAGGTTTCCGCGGTCGCCGCATAGGGCTTGCCGGCGAGCCCGCTGTCGATGATCCGCTTCGCCTGCGCGACGCCCTCGCCATACCGGTACTGGAAGATCGGCATCAGCACACCGCGGGATGTCGTTTCCGCGCGCCGCACCTCGTCCACCTCGGCAAGCGAGCCGGTCAGCGGCTTTTCGCAGACGACGTGTTTTCCCGCCGCAAGGGCCTGCAGCACCAGCTTCGTGTGAACGGCCGGCGGCGTGCAGATGTCGATGATGTCGATCTCCGGATCGGCCATCAGTTCGTCCGAGAAACGCGTGCGGCGCGTGATGCTGAACTCGTCCGCAACGGCTTGGAGCCGCGCCTCGTCAAGATCGCAGAGCGCTGCCACCTCGTACTTGTCGGAATGTGGCAGGTAGCCTTCGACGATATGGGATCGGCCGATGCCGCAGCCGATGATCGCCACCCTGAAACGCTTAGACATTGTATGCTTCCTCTGCCTTCGCCTGGGCTCGGAGCGCAAGCTCCATCGCCGCAAAGCAGCGGCTCTGCGGCATAGCCGTCTCCGTGCGGTTGCGGATGTCGGACAGCAGCTGCGCGCCATAGGGAAGGGCGACTGCCGAGCAGTCGATATGGGTGACGCCCGAGGCGTCGGTCAGGAACAGGTGGTCGCCGCCTTCCCGGCCGGCGACGTCGACGTATTTCCGCAGCTCGATCATGCCCTCGGTACCGGTGATGAAGAGCCGGCCGTCGCCCCAGGTCGACAATCCCTCCGGGGTGAACCAGTCGACACGGATAAAACCATTTGCATCCGGCGTGGCGAGGTGGATGTCGCCGCTATCCTGCAGGCCCGGCCATTGCTTGTGCGCCCGGTTGGCGACACTCGCCGAGAGGATGTCGGCGGTCTCTGTCCCGGTGAAGAAGAGAAACTGCTCGCATTGGTGCGAGGCGATGTCGACCAGGATGCCGCCATAGCGCTTACGCTCGAAGAACCACGGTGGGCGCAGCTGCGGCCGCATGCGGTGCGGCCCGAAGCCTGCCGTCGACACCACCTTGCCGATCGCGCCGGCCGCTACCAGTTCGCCTGCGCGCACGGTGGCCCGGTTTTCGAAGTGCTCGGAATAAAGCACGGAAAAGATCCGGCCGGTTTCCCCCTGGACGCGACGCAGCGTCGCCAGATCGTCGAGGGTCGTCATCCCCGGCTTGTCGGTCATCACGTCCTTGCCGGCCCGCATCGCATCGATCGCGATCCCCGCGCGCTGGTCCGGGATGGCAGCGGTGACGATGAGGTCGATGCTCGGATCCTCCAGCGCTCGGCGCGGATTGTCATACCGCTTCGCCTGCGGATACTTTGCCGAGAACTCCGCGGACAGGTCGTCTTCCTGTGCATGAAAGCCGACAAATTCGGCACCGGCGTCGAGCAGGCAATTGGCCTGCCCGAAGATGTGGTTGTGGTTGATGCCGATGACGGCGAAGCGCACAGGTGTCATGGGGTCACTCTTCAATGGGATCAACGCTTCATGCCGGTCGTGGCGATGCCTTCGATCAGCAGTCGCTGGAAGAACAGGAAGAACAGGAAGACCGGGATGAGCGACAGGTTGGACATCGCAAACAGGGCCGTCCAGTCGGAGCTGCCGGTCGAATCCACGAAGGATCGAAGGCCCAGTTGCACGGTGTAGGTATTGATGTCGCTGAGGTAGATGAGGGGTCCGAAGAAGTCGTCCCAGGTCCAGATGAACGAGAAGATGGCGGCCGTAGCAAGGACCGGCATGGAAAGCGGCAGCATGATCTTCCAGTAGATGCGGAACGGGCTGCAGCCGTCCATCACCGCCGCCTCGTCGAGTTCCTTCGGAATGCCGCGGAAGAACTGCACCATCAGGAAGATGAAGAAGGCATCGGTCGCCAGGTATTTCGGCACGATCAGCGGCAGCGGCGAGTTCACCCAGCCGAGATGCAGGAACAGGATGTATTGCGGGATCAGGACCACGTGGTAGGGCAGCATCAGCGTGCCGAGCATCAGCGCGAACCAGAAATTGCGCCCGGCGAAGCGCAGCCGCGAAAAGGCGAAGGCCGCAAGCGAGCAGCCGACCACATTGCCGATCGTCGCCAGCACCGAAATCACCAGCGAATTCCAGAAGAACCGGCCGAACGTCACCTGCAGACCGCTCCAGCCGCGGACATAGCCGCCGAGATCGAGCGCGGACGGGATCAGCGACGACGAGCCGAACAGCTCTTCCTGCGGCCGGAACGACCCCGAGATCATCCACAGGATCGGGTAGAGCATGCCGAACGAGCAGACGATCAGCACCGCATGGAGCAGGATCGACTTGACGGGGGAGCGCCGGACCTTGGGCGGCGAAAGCAGATCGTGCGGCGCATCAGTCATCGTAGTGCACCCAGTAACGCGCGCCGAGGAAGGAGAAGGCGGTAAACAGCGAGATGATCACCACGAGGATCCACGCCAGTGCCGAAGCATAACCCATCCGGAAGAAGCCGAATGCCTCCTGGTAAAGGTAGAGGGTGTAGAACAGGGTCGAATTGATCGGACCGCCGGTGCCTTCGGAAATGATGAAGGCGGGGGTGAAGGCCTTGAAGGCCTCGATCGTCTGGATCACCGAGTTGAAGAAGATCACCGGCGTGAGCAGGGGCAGCGTGATCCTGAAGAACTGGCGGGCCTTTCCGGCGCCGTCCATCTCTGCCGCTTCGTACATATCCTTCGGGATCTGCCGAAGGCCGGCGAGGAAGATGATCATCGGCGAGCCGAACTGCCAGATCGACAGCAACACCAGCGTATAGAGCGCATAGTCGGGATTGGAGATCCAGCTCGGCCCCTCGTAGCCGAACGCCTGCCAGAGTGCCATGTTGATCAGCCCGTCCGATGCGAACAGCTGGCGCCAGAGCACCGCGATGGCGACGCTGGAGCCAAGCAGCGACGGCAGGTAGAAGATGGCCCGGTAGAGCGTCAGGCCTTTGATGCCGCGATTGAACGCCATCGCGACCGCCAGTGCGAAGGCGAGCTTCAGTGGCACCGACAGGATGACATAGGTAAAGGTCACGCGCATCGCGGCGCCGAACTTCGGGTCGTCCGTCAGGATGCGCACGTAGTTGGCGGCACCCACCCAGTCGGGTGACTGCAAGAGGTCGTAATTGGTGAAGGACAGGTAGAGCGAGGCGAGCGCCGGTCCGAGCGTCAGCCCGAAGAAGCCCAGTAGCCAGGGCAGCAGGAAAACATAGCCTGCCGCGTTGCGGTCGAGCATCCGCCGGAATGCGCTCTGCCCCCGGAGAGCCGCAGTGCGGCTCCCCCTGTGCATCGTCTCGGTCTGCGACGCCATGGGCTCACTTCCGCGCCAAGGTATTCTTGGCCTCGCTGACCATCCGCTCGCCGCCTTCTTCGGGCGTGATGCGTCCGAAGGCGACTTCCTGGCTGACCCGGGTCAGCACGAAGGCGAGTTCGCCGGCACCTTGTGGCGGGTTGATCGGCAGCGCGCCGACATTCGGCGTGATGGCGGCGATGTACTCCACCATCGCCTTGCTGACATCGTCCAGCTTCGTGGTCAGCTGGTCGCGCATCGCCGTGGATGCCGGAACGCCGCGCTCGACGCCCAACAGGTCGACACCCTCCGGACTGGCCACCAGGAAGTTGATGAAGTCGACGGCGCTCTGGACGTTCTGGCTGGTCGCCGAGACGCTCATCAGCATCGACGGCTTCAGATAATGGCCGGTCGGCGAAGAGGCGCTGACCTTCGGATAGGCGGTCAGCGACAGCTTGGACTTGTTCAGCGCCTGGTAGCCGACGAACTGGTTGGAATGGGCAAAGGCCGTGGCCGCCTTGCCGGTGGTCAGCGCGTTGGTCTCGATGTTGAGCTGGTCGAGCGCCTGCACGTCGGCCGGAACGCAGCCGCCTGCCTTGCGGATGCCGTCCCACATCTTGAACCAGGATGCCACGTCCGAGGCCTCGTAGCCAAGCTGGCCGTCGGCGGCGAAAAGCGCCTTGTTGTTCTGCCGCAGGTAGTTCTCGAAACTCGGTTCCAGGCCACTGGCATCGGCGGTCGCGTAATAGCCGGGCTTCGGCTTCTTCTTGCCAAAGGCGATGGCATTTTCCGCAAACTCCTCCCAGGTCTGGCCAAGGCTCGGTGCCTTCGCGCCGGTCTTTTCCCAGGCAGCCTTGTCGTAGATGACGACGCTCGAATTGACCCCGAGATTGACCCCGAAGAGCTTTCCGTCGACCCTGCCGGAATCCACGTTGGCCTTGCCGAAATCCTCGATCTTCAGCCCCTTGCCGATATAGTCATCAAGGGGCGCCAGCGCGCCACGCCGCGCATATTCGAAGATGTACCGGTAGTCCATCTGGATCAGGTCCGGCGCATTGCGGCCCGCGACCTGGGTTGCGAGACGCGGCCAGTAATCGCTCCAGCCGGCGAACTCACCGGCAATGGTGATGTCCGGCTTGGCACCCTTGAAGGCGGCGATCGCCTTGTTGGTGCGGTCGGCCCTCTCCTGCGAACCCCACCAGATCATCCGCAGGCGAGCAGCCTGGGCGAGTGCCGGGGTATGAAAAGTGGCTAACGAAAGGGCCGACAGACCGCCCCAAAGCACACTTCTCCTGTCAAGCATCATAGACATTGGCAACTCCTCCCTAAATGACTGCCAATTTACGATGACTGCAAACGACGTATTGCCGTTTTATAACTATCTGGTTACATGGGATCATCGATGATAACATGTGTCAAGTGGGATTCTTGCCGTGAGCGAAAAGGTCAAGGACAGCGCGCCGGACACCGGGGAGACGGACAAGCCGAAGCAGAAGCGTGCCGTTTCGCAGCCGCGAAATCCGGAACGCACCCGCAGCGCAATTCTCGAGGCCGCCCGCCGCGAGGTGGCGGCCAAGGGTCTGGCGGGAGCGCGCGTCGATGTCGTCGCGCGCCGGGCGGGCACCAACAAGCGCATGATTTACCACTACTTTGGCGACAAGGACGCGCTTTACCTGGCTGTGCTCGAGGACGCCTACCGCAACATTCGCCATGCCGAGCGGCGCCTCGACCTCGCCCACAAGCCGCCAGTCGAAGGCCTGAGGGAACTCGCCCTCTTCACCTGGCATTATTTCCTCGATCACCCTGAATTCCTGAGCATTTTGGCAACCGAAAACCTCAATCAGGCGCGCTATCTGCGCCAATCGAAGGTGGTCGCGGAAATGCATTCCAACTTCATCTCGGAGTTGAAGGATGTGCTGCAGCGCGGTAGCCGCGACGGCGTCTTTCGCGCAGGGCTGGACCCGGTCGACGTCTACCTGACGATCGCCTCGCTCGGCTATTTCTACCTCTCCAATCGCTTCACATTGTCGACGATCTTCCAGCGCGACCTGATCGGCCCGGCCGAACTCGAGCGCTGGGGTCAGCACATCGTTGCAACCGTGCTGGCCACCGCCAGCGCTTGAGAGGCGGCAGCCGCCGACCGGGCCGAGCTCGTCAGAAACGCCCTTGACAGACCTGCGGCTTCGTAGTCTGAAATAACCAGATGGTTACAACATGCAGTCGGGGCAGGCGAGGAGGCCGCGCTCCCGCGGTGCGTCGGCGATCTTCGCCGGCCGCATTCATTGCAGTCAGGGCCGGTCGCAACTGGTGGACAGCCGGCCATCGGGAGGAGGAAGTTCATGAAGCGCATCGGCATCATCATGCACGGCGTCACCGGGCGGATGGGATACAACCAGCACCTTGTCCGGTCCATTCTGGCCATTCGCGCCCAGGGCGGCGTCCTCTTGAAAAGCGGCGAAAGGCTCGTGGTCGACCCGATCCTGGTCGGGCGCAACGCAGCCAAGATCGAGGAACTCGCCAGGCGGCACGATATCCCCCGCTGGACGGACGATCTCGATGCGGCACTCGCCAATCCGGATGACACACTGTTTTTCGATGCCGGCACGACGCAGATGCGCGCGCAGCTGCTGACCAAGGCGATCCATGCCGGCAAGCACGTCTATTGCGAAAAGCCGATTGCCGACAAGCTGGACGACGCGCTCGCCGTGGCCCGGCTTGCCCAAACCGCCGGCATCAAGCATGGCGTGGTGCAAGACAAGCTCTTCCTGCCCGGTCTGCGCAAGCTCGCCATGCTGCGGGATTCGGGCTTCTTCGGCAAGATCCTGTCGGTGCGCGGAGAGTTCGGCTACTGGGTGTTCGAGGGCGACTGGCAGCCGGCCCAACGTCCCTCCTGGAACTATCGCCTCGACGACGGCGGCGGCATCATCCTCGATATGCTCTGCCATTGGCGCTACGTGCTCGACAATCTGTTCGGCTCGGTCAGGGCGGTCAGCTGCCTCGGTGCGACCCACATACCCAACCGTGTCGACGAGCAGGGACAAGCCTATGCGGCCGATGCCGACGACGCCGCCTACGCGACGTTCGAGCTGGAGGGCGGCGTCATCGCCCAGATCAATTCTTCCTGGGCGGTCCGCGTGCGCCGCGACGATCTTGTGACCTTCCAGGTGGACGGCACCCATGGCTCGGCCGTGGCCGGGCTCAGCAAATGCTTCATCCAGCCGCGCGCAGCGACGCCGAAGCCGGTCTGGAACCCCGACCAGCCGCAAACCATCGACTTCTACAAGACCTGGCAGGAAGTCCCCGACAACATCGCCTACGACAACGGCTTCAAGGCGCAGTGGGAGATGTTCCTGCGTCACGTCGCCGAAGATGCCCCCTGGCCCTATGGGCTGATGGAGGGCGTCAAGGGCGTCCAGCTCGCGGAACTCGGCCTGCAGTCCTGGAAGGAACGTCGATGGCTCGACGTTCCGGCGATCGATTGAGGGAGGCCGCAATGACGACACTGTCTCTCCCCGGCGATAACCGCCGCCTCGTGCCATATACGATGACCGGCACGCCGATCCCGCTGCAAAAGCGGCGGGCGCGCGATTTCAACCGGGTCGCCTTTGCCGCGGCCCATGTGGTTGCCGACCCGTTCGCCGACAACGATCCCTGGCTCGCGCCGGCGATCGACTGGGACGCCACGTTGAGGTTTCGCCATCGCCTGTGGGACCTTGGGCTCGGCGTTGCGGAAGCCATGGACACCGCCCAGCGCGGCATGGGTCTGACCTGGCGCGACGCCCAGGAACTCATCTCTCGCGCCCTCAAGGAGGCCGCCAGCCGCGATGACGCGCTGATTGCCTGTGGTGTCGGGACGGATCACCTCGACGACCGGGTCCATTCGCTCGAGGCCATCATAGGCGCCTACCAGGAGCAGCTCGATTTCGTTCAGGGTGAAGGTGGTCGCGTGATCCTGATGGCGAGCCGGGCGTTGGCGCGCAGCGCGGCCGGCGTGGACGACTATCTCGCGACCTACTCCCGTGTGCTGTCCGGCGCGCGTGACAAGGTCATCATCCACTGGCTGGGTGAAATGTTCGATCCCGCGCTTGCCGGCTATTGGGGTGCGGCGGACCATCTCGAGGCGATGGAGACCTGCCTGCAGATGATCGCCGACAACCGTGACCGGATCGACGGGATCAAGGTCTCGCTGCTGTCGAAGGAGAAGGAGATCGCCATGCGTCGCCGCCTGCCACTGGGCGTGCGCATGTATACCGGCGACGATTTCAACTATGCCGAATTGATCGCCGGCGATGCGGAAGGCTATTCCGATGCGCTGCTCGGCATATTCGATGCCATTGCGCCGGCGGCCTCGCAAGCGCTCGCCAGTTTGAAGAACGGTGCAGACAACGAATTCTTCCACGTGCTCGAGCCGACGGTCGCGCTCTCGCGCCACATCTTTAAGGCGCCGACCCGCTTCTACAAGACCGGCGTCGTCTTCCTTGCCTACCTGAACGGTCTGCAGGACCATTTCACCATGGTCGGCGGCCAGGAAAGTGCGCGCTCGACCCTGCATTTTGCCGAACTCTTCCAGCTCGCGGACAAGGCCAATGTGCTGTCCGACCCCGATCGCGCGGCGCAGCGGATGCGGAGCTTCCTGTCGGTTCGGGGCGTGCACTGAGATGGCGTTGCCGCCGTGCGTGCAGGTCCGTCAGGCAGAGATCCGCGAGCGGCAGCTGTCGATGCGGCTGCCCTTCCGCTTCGGTGCCGCCACCGTCCGGGAGGCAACGCAGATCTTTTTTGCCGTCGAACTGGCGGACGTGGCGGGGCGTGTCGCCACCGGCTATGCGGCGGAACTCATGGTGCCGAAATGGTTCGACAAGAACCCGAGCCTGAGCAACGCCGATAACGAGGATCAGCTGCGTCTCGCGCTCGGCATCGCCGTCGACCAGGCAAGCGCTGCCGAACCGATGACGGCCTTCGGGCTGCATGCCGCGATAGAGCCGGCCCACCACCGCCTCTGCGAGCGCAACGGGCTGAACGGCCTCATTGCCTCGTTTGGCCTCGCGCTCGTGGATCGTGCGGTCCTCGACGGGCTTTGCCGGATGGAGGGCTTGGCGGTGCACCAGGCCGTTGCAGCAAACCTTCCCGGCATCGACGCCTCGACCACGCGGGATCTTCAAGGTTTTGACCTGCCCGGCTTCCTGGCTGGGCTGAAGCCGGCAGCCTCCCTCCATCTGCGCCACACCGTGGGCTATCTGGATGCCCTGACGGCCGCAGACCTTGGAGACGCCCGGCTGGATGACGGCCTGCCGGAATGCCTCGAGGACGAGATCGCGACCTACGGCATCAGCCATTTCAAGATCAAGCTGTCGGGGGACCCGGCCGCCGACCTCGGCCGGCTGCGCGCCGTCGCAACCGTTCTGGACCGGCTGCCCGACTACCGGGTGAGCATGGACGGCAACGAGCAGTTTTCCGACCCGGCGGGCCTTGCCGAACTGCTGGACCGGATCGAGGCCGAGCCGTCACTCGCGCGCCTGCGGGCGTCGCTGCTGTTCGTCGAGCAGCCGATAGCCCGTGCGTCGGCGCTTTCGACCTCCGTTGCGGCGCTCGGCGAAAGGATCCTGCTCGAGATCGACGAGTCGGATGGTGATCCGGATGCGTTTCTGCGAGCCCGCGCCCAGGGTTACCGCGGCATATCCAGCAAATCCTGCAAGGGTTTCTACCGCGCCCTGCTGAACGCCGCACGTGTGGTGCAGTGGCGGGCGCAGGGCGGCACCGGCTACTTCATGTCCGCCGAGGACCTCACCACCCAGGCCGGGATAGCCCTGCAGCAGGATCTGGCGCTCGCAGGCCTTCTGAACCTCGGCCACGTGGAGCGCAACGGGCATCACTACGTGGACGGCATGGCAGGCGCCACCCGGGCAGAGGAGAACGCCTGGCTCGACGGCCATGGCGATCTCTACCGCAGGGCGGGTGGCGGACGTCTCCGCCTGACCCCGGATCGGGGACGTCTCTCGCTGCTGTCCGTCAATCGCGCCATCGGCCTTGGCGTCGCCGCGGGCGCAGCGGAGGCGACCTTTGCCGCCTTATGACCGGAGAAGCCCAGGGAGGAGCTTGGCATGTCACTGGAAAACCTATCGATCAATTTCGCGACGGTGCGGCAGGCGGGAACGTTCGCAGAGATCGTCGACGCCTGCCTGAGACACGGCATCACCGCCATCTCGCCCTGGCGTGAACATGTCAACGCCGCGGGTATCGAGGAAGCGGCGCGGATCGTTGCCGCAAACGGCCTGCGGGTCACCGGCCATTGCCGTGGCGGCTTCTTTCCGGCATCTGACGAAGCCGGCCGGCGCGCCGCCATCGACGACAACCGTCGCGCCATCGACGAGGCGGCAGCACTCGGCGCCAGCTGCCTCGTCATGGTGGTCGGCGGGCTGCCGAATGGATCGCGGGATCTGCCTGGCGCGCGCCAGATGGTCGAGGACGGCCTGGCCGAGATCCTTCCCTATGCCCGCCAGCGCAACGTCAAGCTGGCGCTGGAGCCGCTCCACCCGTTCTATGCCGCGGAGCGCGCCTGCCTGAACATGCTCGGCCAGTCGCTCGACCTGTGCGACCGGCTGGGAGAGGGCACTGGTGTCGCCATCGATGTCTATCATGTGTGGTGGGATCCGGATCTGGAAAAGCAGGTGGCGCGGGCAGGGCGTAACGGGCAGATCCTCGCCCATCACATTTGCGACTGGCTGGTGCCCACCACCGATCCGCTCAACGACCGCGGCATGATGGGCGACGGCATCGTCGATCTCGGTCGTTTCCGCGCGATGATCGAACAGGCCGGCTTTGCGGGCCCGCAGGAAGTCGAGATCTTTTCGCACCGCTGGCAGGCGCGCCCCGTCGACGAGGTGCTCGCCACGATCGTCGAGCGCTACCGCACCGTCTGCCAGCCCGGGGCGGTTGCCGCGGCTGCCGCATAAACTCTTATCGGAGGAGACTATCATGCAAGAGATGACGCAGAGGCGGCGCTATGCGCTGGTTGGCACGGGCAATCGCGGCACCACCATGTGGGGTCGCGAACTGCTCGCCGGCTGGAGCGACTTCGTCGACCTGGTCGGTATCTGCGACCTGAACCTGATGCGCGCCGAGCGCGCCCGCGACATGATCGGCTCCAGCGCGCCGCTCTACGCCGATTTCGACCGCATGATGGCCGAGCTGCGACCGGACCTGGTGATCGTCTGCACCCCCGACGATACCCATGACGACATCATCGTGCGCGCTCTGGAGGCAGGCGCCGACGTCATCAGCGAAAAACCGCTCACCACGACGCGGGAAAAGATCGCCCGCATCCGTGAGGCCGAGCAGCGTACCGGGCGACGCGTCGACGTGTCGTTCAACTACCGTTTCGCACCGACCGCCTCGCGCATCAAGGAACTCATCGAGGAAGGCGCGATCGGCGACATCACCTCGGTCGATTTCCACTGGTATCTCGATAACGCCCACGGCGCCGACTACTTCCGCCGCTGGCACGCCTTTACCGCGCAATCCGGCAGCCTCTTCGTCCACAAGGCGACGCACCATTTCGATCTGCTCAACTGGTACCTGGATTCCGATCCGGTGGAGGTGAAGTCCTTTGCCCAGCTGCTGCATTACGGCCGCAACGGGCCGTTC
Organism: Hyphomicrobiales bacterium; assembly: GCA_900469345.1. GTDB lineage: Bacteria > Pseudomonadota > Alphaproteobacteria > Rhizobiales > Rhizobiaceae > Neorhizobium. The sequence goes on from UBWZ01000011.1 coordinate 76,185, forward strand.
CGCGGTCCGCGCTGCAAGCTCTGTCCGCACAAGAACGAATGCCCCTATTTCATGGATCTGGCGGCAGACCCGTTCCTGGATGCGCTTTACGAGGATCCGTCGGCCGTCGATGGCTATGTGCGCGACGCATGCGTCTTTCGCGAGGAGATCGACATCCCAGATACGATGACGGCGACCATCCGCTACCGTAACAATGTCCAGGTGTCCTATTCGCTCAACACCTACATGCCGATCGAGGGCCACCACATCGCGTTCAACGGCCACAAGGGTCGCATCGAGTTGCGGCAGTTCGAAAAGCAGCCCTGGACTGAACCGCCGGCCGACAAGATCCTCTTGACCCGCAGCTTCGGCGGCGGCGTCGAGCAGATCTGGATCCCGCACGAGCCGGGCGGCCACTACGGCGGCGACAACCGGATGCGCGACATGATCTTCAAGCCGGGTTCCAACGACCGCCTGCGGCAGCGGGCCGGCTCCCGCGCCGGCGCCATGTCGGTGCTGTGCGGCATCGCCGCCCTGGAAAGTGCCCGCGAGGGTGGCGCCGTCGAGATCGATCCGCTCGACCTCTGGTAGCACGCGGCCGACCGAGGGCCGCCACGACGACAGGCGGGCCGGGGCATTCTCCCGGTCCATCCGCACCGCGGAAGCGATCGATATTCAATATTGAGTGGGAAGAAAGTTTGGTGGAGCTAAGCGGGATCGAACCGCTGACCTCTTGCATGCCATGCAAGCGCTCTCCCAGCTGAGCTATAGCCCCATCAGGGTGGTCCGGTATATCCGGTCCTGGGAAACTTCGATGCGTTGTCCGCGTCGGAGTGGCGGCTTATTACTTCCGGTTTCCGGCAAGCGCAAGCCCGATTTTCAGCATCCGGCGATTTTTTGTGAAATCGCCGGAGCTTAACGCCGATTGTCAGACCTCGTCGTCGTCGCCTGCGACGCCGATAATGCCGGTCATGTCGCTGTCCTCGTCGTCTTCGTCGACTTCGAGGAAGGTGTCGTCTTCGTCATCGTTGCCGATGTCCGCGTCGTCGTCGCCCATATCGGGAATGTCGTCGCCGCTGGCCGCCTCGTCGCCCTCTTCAAGGGAGACCAGTTCGACTTCCGGGTTCTCGGCGTCGACTTCCTGGACGTCCTCTTCTTCGGCCTGCTCCATCTTCTTGGCGGCGCTGTTCTCCTCGAAGAACGACATCGGCCAGGACTTGCCCGAATAGGGAGAGACCACCGGGTCGCGGTTCAGGTCGTAGAATTTCTTGCCGGTATCAGGATCGGTGCGTTTTGTTCCGAGTTCCGCTTTAGCCACAGTCAGAGCCTCATGAGGGAAGGCCGATCAGATCGGCGCGCCGCTTTGCGCGGCCTTTTTGGTGAAAAACTAAGCCGGTCCCCATAAGGCTTCCCGCCTCCCGTGTCAAAGGCAAACTTTCTTGTTTTGCCGAGGGATGAAGCGGATGACCGACCTGCGGCTTTATGTTAACGACGGCGAAATTCAGATCCCGCGGAAACGCGCATACGATTAAAGGACAAGCCATGTCGCATGGTATCGCCCTGAAGCCGGCAAAATCGAGAAAGTCCAGCGGCCTTTCCGGCGTCGTGCGCATCCCCGGCGACAAGTCGATTTCCCACCGCTCCTTCATGTTCGGCGGCCTGGCCTCGGGGCAGACCCGCATCACCGGCCTTCTCGAAGGCGAAGACGTCATCAACACCGGCAAGGCCATGCAGGCCATGGGCGCGCGGATCGAAAAGGTCGGCGGCGAATGGATCATCCATGGCACCGGCAATGGCGCGCTCCTGGCGCCCGAGGCGCCGCTCGACTTCGGCAATGCCGGGACCGGCTGCCGCCTGACCATGGGCCTGGTCGGCGTCTATGATTTCGAAAGCACTTTTGTCGGCGATGCGTCTCTCTCCAAGCGCCCGATGGGCCGCGTCCTTAATCCGCTGCGCGAGATGGGCGTGCAGGTGCGCTCGACGGACGGAGATCGCCTGCCGGTCACGTTGCACGGGCCGCGAACGGCCAATCCGATCGTCTACCGCGTGCCGATGGCCTCCGCGCAGGTCAAGTCGGCCGTGTTGCTGGCGGGCCTCAATACCCCTGGCGTGACGACCGTGATCGAACCGATCATGACCCGAGATCACACGGAAAAGATGTTGCGGGGCTTCGGAGCGGAGCTGTCCGTGGAAACGGATGGCGACGGCGTGCGCACCATCCGCCTTGAAGGCCGGGGTCGGCTGACCGGCCAGGTCATCGACGTCCCCGGCGATCCGTCCTCCACCGCCTTCCCGCTGGTCGCGGCCTTGCTGGTGTCGGGATCGGACGTCACGATCGAAAACGTGCTGATGAACCCGACCCGCACCGGCCTGATCCTGACGCTGCAGGAGATGGGCGCCGACATCACGGTAGTCAATGCCCGTACCGCTGGCGGCGAGGATGTCGCCGACCTGCGCGTGCGGTCATCAGATCTCAAAGGCGTGACGGTGCCGGCCGATCGGGCGCCGTCGATGATCGACGAATATCCGGTTCTGGCCGTCGCTGCGGCATTTGCCGAAGGAACGACGACCATGCTCGGCCTCGAGGAACTGCGCGTCAAGGAATCGGACCGCCTGTCGGCCGTCGCCGAGGGCCTGAAGCTCAACGGCGTCGATTGCGACGAAGGCCGCGACACGCTCGTGGTGCGCGGCCGTCCTGACGGCCACGGTTACGGCAGCGCGGCCGGCGCAGCGGTTGCCACCCATCTGGATCATCGCATCGCCATGAGCTTCCTGATCATGGGTCTCGCCTCCGAACACGAGGTCACCGTCGACGACGCTGCGATCATCGCCACCTCCTTTCCCGAATTCATGAGCCTGATGACTGGCCTTGGTGCCCGCATCGAGGATCTGCCAGGCGAGGCCGCCTGATGGGTTTCATCATTGCCATCGACGGCCCGGCAGCAGCGGGCAAGGGCACCCTGTCCCGGCAGATCGCCGATGCCTACGGGTTTCACCACCTCGATACCGGCCTGACCTATAGGGCGACGGCAAAGGCGCTTCTCGAAGCGGGTCTTCCGCTCGATGATGCCGCGGTTGCCGAAAAGACGGCGCACGACATCGATCTCGCCGGCCTCGACCGGGATGTCCTGTCCGCGCATTCGATCGGCGAGGCGGCGTCGAAGATTGCCGTCATGCCCGGCGTGCGTCGTGCCCTGGTCGAGGCGCAGCGAAGCTTCTCGCTCCGGTCTCCCGGAACCGTGCTCGACGGTCGCGATATCGGCACGGTTGTCTGCCCGCAGGCCCCGGTCAAGTTGTACGTCACCGCATCGCCCCAGGTGAGGGCCCGCCGGCGTTACGAGGAGATCGTCGCCAAGGGTGAGACGGCCGATTACGAGGCGATCTTTGCCGAGGTCAAGACACGCGACGACCGCGACATGGGCCGCGCCGACAGTCCGCTGAAGCCTGCACCTGACGCGCACTTGCTTGATACGTCGGAAATGAGTATAGAGGCCGCGTTTCAGGCTGCAAAAGCGTTCATCGACGCCGCCCTGAACAGATGACGGCCTGCCGGCTTGCCGGCCTGGCTCGATAAGCCCGCAGTCAGTCCTTGCGCCGGATTGCCTCCCAACAGGGGGCGGACAGGACTTCGGGTATGTTTAACGCGAACCACCGGCGCATACGTGTCCGAGATCGGACACACCAGGAGATTCTATGGCACTTTCTAACCCCACGCGGGAGGACTTCGCAGCCCTTCTCGAAGAATCCTTTGCAACCAACGATCTTGCCGAAGGCTATGTTACCAAGGGTATCGTCACGGCGATCGAAAAGGACATGGCTGTTGTGGACGTCGGCCTCAAGGTCGAAGGCCGCATTGCGCTGAAGGAATTCGGCGCCAAGGGCAAAGACGGCACGCTGAAGGTCGGCGACGAAGTCGAAGTCTATGTCGAGCGCATTGAAAACGCACTCGGCGAAGCTGTTCTGTCGCGCGAGAAGGCTCGCCGCGAAGAAAGCTGGGTCAAGCTCGAAGCCAAGTTCGAAGCTGGCGAACGCGTTGAAGGCGTGATCTTCAACCAGGTCAAGGGTGGCTTTACCGTCGATCTCGACGGCGCCGTCGCCTTCCTGCCGCGCTCGCAGGTCGACATCCGTCCGATCCGCGACGTGACCCCGCTGATGCACAACCCGCAGCCCTTCGAAATCCTCAAGATGGACAAGCGTCGCGGCAACATCGTTGTCTCGCGTCGTACGGTTCTCGAAGAGTCCCGCGCCGAGCAGCGTTCGGAAATCGTTCAGAACCTCGAAGAAGGCCAGGTTGTTGACGGCGTCGTCAAGAACATCACCGATTACGGTGCGTTCGTTGACCTCGGCGGCATCGACGGCCTGCTGCACGTGACCGACATGGCCTGGCGCCGCGTCAACCATCCGTCGGAAATCCTGTCCATTGGCCAGCAGGTCAAGGTTCAGATCATCCGCATCAACCAGGAAACCCACCGCATCTCGCTCGGCATGAAGCAGCTCGAGTCGGATCCGTGGGATGGCATTGCCGCCAAGTACCCGGTCGGCAAGAAGATCTCCGGTACCGTCACGAACATCACCGACTACGGTGCATTCGTCGAGCTGGAGCCGGGCATCGAAGGCCTGATCCACATCTCGGAAATGTCCTGGACCAAGAAGAACGTACATCCCGGCAAGATCCTGTCCACGACGCAGGATGTCGACGTTGTCGTTCTCGAAGTCGATCCGTCCAAGCGCCGTATCTCGCTCGGCCTCAAGCAGACCCTCGAAAACCCGTGGCAGGCATTTGCCTACAGCCATCCGGCCGGCACTGAAGTCGAAGGCGAAGTCAAGAACAAGACCGAATTCGGCCTGTTCATCGGCCTCGACGGCGACGTCGACGGCATGGTTCACCTGTCGGATCTCGACTGGAACCGTCCGGGCGAACAGGTCATCGAGGAGTTCAACAAGGGCGACGTCGTCAAGGCTGTCGTTCTGGATGTGGACGTCGAGAAGGAACGCATCTCGCTCGGCATCAAGCAGCTCGGCCGCGATGCGGTTGGCGAAGCTGCAACCTCGGGTGAACTGCGCAAGAACGCTGTCGTTTCCTGCGAAGTGATCGGCGTCAACGAAGGCGGCGTGGAAGTGAAGCTCGTCGCTCACGAGGACGTCACCTCCTTCATCCGTCGCAACGACCTGGCACGCGATCGCGAAGATCAGCGTCCGGAGCGTTTCTCGGTTGGCCAGGTGTTCGACGCCCGCGTCGTCAACTTCTCCAAGAAGGACCGCAAGGTCATGCTGTCGATCAAGGCTCTCGAGATCGCAGAAGAGAAGGAAGCAGTTGCTCAGTTCGGCTCGTCCGATAGCGGCGCTTCGCTCGGCGACATCCTCGGTGCGGCTCTGAAGAACCGCGGCGGCAACGAGTAATCGTTCCAGACCGAACCAAAAGAAGCCGCCGGGTCGAAAGACCCGGCGGCTTTTTTCATGCCCGCAAGAATGAGAGACCGTCAGGCCCAGCCGGCCATCCGCCAGTAGAAGTCGTGGGCGCTGCCGTCGCCGTCGGCGGACGCCTCGCCGTCGGGCTTGCCACCGGCCTCCTGGCTGTCCTTCCCCTTGCTCTGCTCCCGCTCAGGAAACTGCTGCTGGCCCCGCGAAGGCGGCTCTTCTCCCTCCTCGTCTACCTTCGTGACGCTGGGGGTCTTTCGACCCTGCCGGTCCTGCTTTTGCTCGCGCGCCGGCGGATAGGGAATAAAGGGAAGCGGCACGCCCTCCCGGGGAACCGGAACGGGAACGACCATTGCCGCCACCTCCCGTGCGTCCGGCTGCAGAGGCGCCGCCGTCTTCGACGGTGGGACTGTGGCCGTCCGGATCGGGTCGACCGGCGGATCGTCGCCTGCGACAGGAGCCGCGTCCGGATCGGGCGCGGGCTTCAGCGGGTCGAGAAGATGATGTGGCGTGGCGGCGAGAGGCGAGGCGGCTGCGGCCGGCTGCGCGGTCAGCTGTGCGATCAGCGTCTCCGGACCGCTGCCGGGAAACTGCGCTGCCATCTCCGGCGAGGGCCTGGGCGAGGTCCCGCCCGACAGGTTGTCCGCCAGCCACTGCGTCATGGCGAGCACGGCGTTTTGTCCGAGCGCTCGGGCGGCCCGGGCCATGTCGGGAAGCGACAGGGAGCCGTCCGGTTCCGCTTCCAAGCGGACGCCTGCTTCCTGAAGGACGGCGGGGAGACCATCCTGCGCTGTGTCCCGCGCACCTGCGGGCGACGTCACTTGCCCTCCCGGAGACGGCACCATGGCGGCCGCAGGGCCGGTCGCGGATGGGACCGCGCCGAACGGAGCGGGCAGGCGAGCGAGCGCCGTAGCTGCGGACACGGCGTCGGCCTCGATGGTCGCAAGGGTGACCTGAGGATCGTCCGGGGCAAGAAGAGCATCGGGGCTTGCCGGGCGGCTTGTCTCGGTCTCGGTTGCGGCCATTGGCGGCGAGGCGCCGCCGGAGCCGGGCGGCATGGGACCCGGCACAGCTACCTCGGTAAGCGCGGGCGCCGGTGACGCAGCGGAAGAGCCCGGCGCGAAGGGGCCCGTCGGTGTGGCGCCACCGGAGGAAGGCGCGGCGGCCGCCGGCGGCAGCGAAGAACTGACCGAGCGGTCTGCGGCGCCCGGTCCGGCATTGGATGCCATGCTCGCGGGCAAGGATCCGGGCGGCGCGGTGGATGGTGCGGATGCAGGTCCCGCAGCCGCGGGCGGGGCAGGGGCCGCGGTACCGCTGGCCGGTGGCCGGGCGAACGCCGTCGGGCCCGCCTCGTTCTGCAGGTAGGAGGTAACGGCCGATTTGGCGGCCAGATCCTTGCCCGGCCACTGGCTCATCTCGAGCGCCGCGGCAAGCCGTGCCGTCTCCCGTCCGGAGGGGTTTTGCATCAGGTCGGCAAGGAGCCGAAGCGTGACGCCGCGGACGAGCTGGTTAAGCGCCTTTTCGAGAAGCGCGCGATCCGGCGGGGAAAGCGCCTGCACCGCCGCGACGATCCGCTGTGCGTAATCCGGCAGGGCCTCGTTGGGCTCCCGCGGCAGCTTCAGAAGGGCGCCGATCGTTTCGGCAAACACTGAGACGCTTTGCGCCAGCTGCAGCTGCGCCGAAAGCGACATGGCACCCAGCCGACCGCCGGACATGGGCAGCGCTGCCTCATCGGTCGAACTTGTGGCGGCAGGAACGGCAGGTCGCGACGCCATGACCGGCTGGGATGCCGGGACCTGAACCTCTGTGACGGCGCTGATGGCGCGAACAGGTGGCAGCATGAGATCGGCTCCGTCTGCCTTCTGTGGCGGAAGCAGCCCGGCAAGCGCGTGGATCGCAACGACCGGCGTTGCTGTCGCCGCGCCGAATTGCCCCTTTGAGCCGAGAACGATCTGGAATCTAAAGGAAAATGGTTAAGCCCGGGATAATGCCTGGCCGCCTGGGCTCAGCTGTGGGCAAAGATGTCGGTCTCTTCCCAGCCGAGCAGATCGAGTTTCGAGCGCGTCGGCAGGAACTCGAAACAGGCCTGCGCGAGATCCATCCGACGGTCCCGCACGAGGCGCGCGGTCAGCTTGTCGCGCAACGCGTGCAGGTAGAGCACGTCGGAGGCGGCGTAGTCCAGTTGCGCCTGCGACAAGGTCGCGGCCGCCCAGTCGGATTGCTGCTGCGCCTTCGAGACGTCGATGTCGAGCAGTTCCCTGAGGTTGTCCTTGAGGCCGTGCCGGTCCGTATAGGTGCGCACCAGCCGGGAGGCGATCTTGGTGCAGAAGACCGGCGCCGACGTCACGCCGAAGGTGTGGAAGAGGACGGCGATGTCGAACCGACCATAGTGGAAGATCTTGGTCTGCGCCGGGTCCGCCAGCAGGGCGACCAGGTTCGGTGCGTCCTTCTGGTCCGCCGCTATGCGGATGACGTCGGCGGTGCCGTCGCCGGGGGAGAGCTGGACGACGCAGAGCCGGTCGCGGCGCGGGACAAGACCCAGCGTCTCGGTGTCGACCGCCACACCGTTACGGTAGCGTGCCGCATCGGCGGTGGAAATATCGCCCTCGTGATACCGGATCTCGGCCATATGCAATCTCTCTTTTCGTCTGGCACTGCTATAGCGGAGCTTGACGCTGCGGCCTACCCCGGCCGCCGGCATGGCTCAAGATGAAATCCTCATCACCGGTCAATTGAGCAAATGCCCAGCCGTGCGCCAAACGCATTGCTGCAATGCAACAGAAGTCCTTGGTGGGTCGGCCGTCTTGGCCTAAATAGGGGTCACCGAACGGCGCACCTCCTCCTCCCAGCGCCTTCGGTATAGGTCGACAACCTCCTCCTCCTCCCAGTTGTCGATCAAGTTTAAAGCCTGGCGCATCCTCCTCCCGCGCCAGGCTTTTTGCGTTCTGAGGACATCGTCCCCCGATAGAAAAGTCCCCCGATAGAAACGATGATCCATTCGCTGGCGGGCAGCCGCAGTGTGCGGCGGCTCGCCTTGCGATGCGCTCAGGCTAAAGCGGAGATAGCGTCCATGACGTCGTCCTCGATGACGATGCCGCTGATGCGTGCCTCGGACCGCAGGCCCCGTCCCCTGCGTCCGGGCAGTCGCACGCCCTCTTGCCGGGACATTTCGCCGGCGAGGTCGGCAAGACGCTGCGCCGCACCGGATCCGGCAGCTGCGGAAGGATCGATGGCGATGATCGCCTGGCCCAGCGCCGGCGGGGCCCCCTTGTCGTCGAACAGGGAGCTCGCCTGGTAGGAGAAATGCGCGCCGGTAAGGCCTGCTGCGAGCACTTCCACCATCAGCGCCAGGGCGGCGCCCTTTGCCCCGCCCGATGGCGCCATGGTTCCCTTCATGGCAGCCTTGGCATCGGTCGTCGGGTTGCCTTCGGCGTCGAAGGCCCAATCGTCGGGAATGGCGGCGCCCTTCTGCGAGGCTTCCATCACCTTGCCGCGGGCGACCTTGGAAAGCGCAAGATCGACGACCAGCGGCTCGCCCCCCTGCAGCGGCGCGGCAAACGCAATCGGATTGGTTCCAAACAGCGGCAGCCTGCCACCCCAAGGTGCCATCGCGGCCGGCGCATTGGCAAACATCATGGCCACCAGTCCCGCATCGGCAAGTCGCTCGACCGTCAGCGCCATGACGCCGGCATGATGGGACCGATGAATGGCGGCAAAGGCGATGCCCTGCTCGCGCACGATCGCCGGCAGTTCGGCGACGGCCAGATCGAGCGCCGGATAGGCAAAGCCGAAGGCTGCATCCACGGAAAGAACCCCGGGCCGCACCCGCTCGGCGGAAGGTGTCGCCTGGCCGTCCACCTTGCCCGTCCGCACCTGGCTGACATAGGCCGGAACGCGCCTGAGCCCGTGCCCGGACTGGCCGGCCGCTTCCGCCTGGACCAGAGCGAGGGCGACGGAACGGGCGGTTGCCGGCAGAACGCCATTGGCCTCGAAAACGCTCTGGACGAGCGCTTCGGCTTCGACAAGTGTCATATGCATGAGTGTATCCGGGGTAATCAGAGGCGGGAGGATGAGGGGATCACTCGCACCTTAGAGCCTGATCGAGATAACTTGCAACACCTGAAGGCGGCGCGGGGATGGGCGAGGCGCGCCTGACGGCCGCCACGATATAGCCGTCGATCTGCGAATCGCCGGAGGACCGCGACAGCGACACCGTGGTGATATTGCCGCTCCCGTCGAAGGCAAACCGCACCGCTGCGGTTCCTGTCCCGCCGCCGGGGCATTTGCGGGCGTTGCGGGCGATCCGCGCCTCGACCCGCGATTTCCACTTGGCGGGAGATACCGACTGCGAAAACAGGCCTGTCGAGGTCTGGCTGGCCGCTGTCCGGTCGGACTGCCTGGTCTGCAGCGCCGCCTGCGTACGCTCTTTCTGGGCCTGTTCCTGCTGCTGTTTCGGGCGCTCAGCCTGTCTTGCCGGCTTCGGCCGAGGTTCGGGCTTCTGCGTGGCCTCGGTCTTCTTGGCTGGCTGCGGCGGGGGCGGGCGCATGATCGGCAGCGGCACCTCGACATTCTCCAACGCCGCCGTCACCTGCTGCTCGATCGGATCGACGGGCTCGGGCGGCGGCTCAACCGGCTGCGGCGCCGGAATGGTCTGGGTCATCTCGGGCGCGGGTTCGGGCGGCGCGGGCGGTGTGGTCTCCTCGACCACCGGTTCCGGCGGCACGGGTTCCGGCGCAGGCTGCGGTTCCGGCGGGGGAGGCTCCGCCATCTCGGGAACGGGCTCGGGAAGAGGCTCCGGCGCGGGATCGGGCTGTGCCTGCTCGACGGGCTCCGGCTGCGGTTCCTCGACCGGCTTGACCTCTTCGCTCTTCATCTCCTCCGTATTCACCGTGTCGGGCGCGATCTGCTCCTGCGTCGTGTCGACCGCCTCCGGTTCCGGGGCGAGCTCGATCATGATTGCGGCGGGTGGTACGCTGTCGGAGGGCATGGCCGGGTTTTCGCGCATCAGGAGCGCGGCCGCCGCGACATGAGCGGCAAGAACGAGGGCTGCGGCGAAGCTCCACAGCACGATCTCGCGCGGGTGCAGGCTGCCGTCGAGAGACATGGCTTGGCTCACGGCGTGCCTCCGGCGGCACCGGATGCCGGCGACGCTGGCTGCGGCGCCGCGGCAGCCGGTGCGGTCTCGAGCCCGACCAGGGCGATTTTCAGATAGCCGGCATCCCGCAACAGGTTCATCACCTCCATGAACTGCCCGTAGTCCACCGCCTTGTCGGCACGCAGGAAGATGCGCCGGTCACGATTGCCCTGCGTGACGCCGTCGAGCGCGGCCGAGAACGCCTCCCGGGCGACAGGGTCGTTGCCGATGGCAAGGCTGAGGTCCTGCTTCACGGTGACGTAAAGGGGCTCTTCCGGACGTGGTGCCGGCTTGGCGCTGGAGGCAGGCAGATCCACGTTCACGTCGACCGTCGCCAGCGGTGCTGCCACCATGAAGATGATCAGCAGCACCAGGATCACATCGATGAACGGCGTGACGTTGATCTCGTGGTTTTCGGCGAGCTCCTCGCCATGATGCTCGCGAATGCCGCCGGCCATGGGCTCAGCCCCCCGCGACCAGAGAGACCGGCGCCTTGCGGCCCGGCGGTAGCTTTCGGAAATCGAGATCGCGGCTTACGAGCCGCTCGACGCCGGATGCGGCATCCGCCAGCAGTTGCCGGTAACCGGTCACCGAGCGAGCAAAGACGTTGTAGATCACCACGGCCGGTATGGCGGCAACCAGGCCGATGGCGGTGGCAAGCAGAGCTTCGGCAATTCCCGGTGCGACCACGGCGAGGTTCGTCGTATTGGCCTGCGAGATGCCGATGAACGAATTCATGATACCCCACACGGTGCCGAACAGGCCGACAAACGGGGCCGTCGAACCGATGGTGGCCAGGGCGCCCGTGCCGCGGGTCATGCGCCGGCCGGCAAAGGCCTCGATGCGGGAAAGAACGGAACCGACCCTTTCTTTGACGCCGTCGCCGCCGGCATGATCGAGCGCGGCTTCCGAAAGCGCCATTTCCTCGGCCGCAGCGCGAAGCATCAGCACGGCGGGACCACCGCGGCGACCGGCAGCGTCGAGCGCCTCGGGCAGCGTTCGGGCGCCGCGAATAACCTTCAGCGCCCGGTTTACCCGGCTGCGCGCACCGGCAAGCTCCAGTGTCTTGGCGACCCAGACCGTCCAGGTGATCAGCGACGCGAAGGCGAGCCCGCTCATCACGGCCTTCACCACCCAGTCGGCAGCCATGAACATGCCCCAGGGCGACAGGTCGTGCGGCAGGTCAAGGCGTTGGTCTGCGGCAAGCACGGGCGTGATCGCGGCCCGTCCCTCCTGGTCTGCGGCCGGGTTTGCTGCCGGTTCTGGTGCGGCGGGAGCCTGTGGCAGTGCGGGCTGGGCAGATGGGGGTGTGGCGGGAAGGGGCGAAGCCGGTGCCGGCGGCGATGTTTGCTCCTGGGCCTGCTCCTGAGTCTGTTCCGGGGCTGCCAGCGCCGGCCCGGGCGTTTCCGGGGCCTGCGCCAGTGCAGCCGTTGCCGCAAGGGTGATGGCCGCAGCGGTCACCAGGCCGGAAAGCGTCCTGCGAACGACGAGAGGGCCAAGGGCTGGACGCTTCGGGTGGTGAGACATGGCGGCGATACTCCGGACTGGTCGACGGGCGAAGGCGCGGCACGGATCGCATGCGGATGCAGGAGGAGACGTTGCCGGCCGCCGCCGGTTCGCAATGACAGCTACGGGATAATAAACATGACTGAGAATGGCAACTAATAAATCTTGAGATTGTCACTCAAATATCGACGCGAGGCGGCGCTGTTCGCGCACCGGTGGCAAAGTCGGGTAACAAAGGGCAAAGAAAAGCCGCCCGTGAAGGTCACGGGCGGCTCCTTGAATTGCCGGGCGTTAGAGCGTCCGGGTGATATGCTCCACGCGGAAGCACTCGATCGTGTCGCCGGCGCGGATGTCTTCGTAGTTCTCGAAGGCCATGCCGCATTCCTGGCCCATCGGCACGTCGGCCACTTCGTCCTTGAAGCGCTTGAGCGTCTTGAGCTTGCCTTCGTGGATGACGACGTTGTCGCGGATGAGGCGAACGCCAGCACCACGCTCCACCTTGCCGTCGGTAACGCGGCAACCTGCGACCTTGCCGGTCTTGGTGATGTTGAACACCTCCAGGATTTCGGCATTGCCGAGGAAGGTCTCGCGACGTTCCGGCGACAGCAGGCCCGACATCGCTGCCTTCACGTCATCCACCAGGTCGTAGATGATGTTGTAGTAGCGGATCTCGATGCCGGCCCGTTCGGCCGCCTGGCGAGCCTGCACGTTGGCGCGGACGTTGAAGCCGATGATGGCCGCATCGGACGACTCGGCAAGCGAGATATCCGATTCGGTGATGCCGCCGGCGCCCGAATGGACGATGCGAGCGCGGACTTCGTCCGTGCCGAGCTTGTCCAGTGCGCCGATGATGGCTTCGATCGAACCCTGCACGTCGCCCTTGATGAGCAGCGGGAACTCCTTGTAGCCAGTGTTCTGCAGCTTGCTCATCATCTGCTCCAGCGAACCACGCTGGCCGGACTGACGGGCGGCTGCCTTGTCGCGGGTCAGGCGCTGGCGGTATTCGGAGATCTCGCGGGCGCGGCTCTCGTTCTCGACGACGGCGAACCGGTCGCCGGCAGCGGGAGTTGCAGACAGCCCGAGCACTTCGACCGGCATGGCCGGACCGGCTTCCTTGACGTGGTCGCCCTTGTCGGTGACGAGGGCGCGAACACGACCCCACTGGTCGCCGGCAACGATGATCTGGCCCGGCTTCAGCGTGCCCTTCTGGACAAGCACGGTCGCCACCGCACCGCGACCGCGGTCGAGCTGCGCTTCGATGACAACGCCTTCGGCCGTACGGCTCGGATCAGCCTTGAGGTCGAGGATTTCGGCCTGCAGCAGGATGGCATCGAGCAGCTTGTCGAGGTTGAGCCGGTTCTTGGCCGAAACCTCCACGTCCAGCACTTCACCGCCCATGGATTCCACGAAGACTTCGTGCTGCAGCAGCTGCTGCCGCACCTTGTCCGGGTTCGCCTCATGCTTGTCGATCTTGTTGATCGCCACGATGATCGGAACGCCGGCAGCCTTGGCGTGGTTGATGGACTCGATCGTCTGCGGCATGACGCTGTCGTCTGCCGCGACCACCAGGACCGCGATATCCGTCGCCTGCGCACCACGGGCACGCATGGCCGTAAAGGCGGCGTGACCGGGCGTGTCGATGAAGGTTATCTTCTGGCCGCGCTGTTCCACCTGATAGGCGCCGATATGCTGGGTGATGCCACCGGCTTCGCCCGAAACGACGCTCGTCTGGCGGATCGCGTCCAGCAGCGAGGTCTTGCCGTGGTCGACGTGACCCATGATCGTGACGACCGGCGGCCGCGACACCATTTCGCCCTCGACGTCGGCAACGTTGAAGATGCCTTCTTCGATGTCGGATTCGGAGACGCGCTTGACCGTGTGGCCGAATTCGCCGGCGATCAGTTCGGCCAGGTCGGCGTCGATGACGTCGCCCGGCTTCATCATCTGGCCTTCCTTCATCAGGTACTTGATGACGTCAACGGCCCGTTCGGACATACGCTGTGACAGTTCCTGGATGGTGATGGTTTCCGGCAGGATGACTTCGCGGATGACCTTCTCGCGCGGTTCCTGCATCTGGCTGCGGCGGAATTTCTCCTGCCGGCGGCGCATCGACGCGAGCGAACGGCCACGGGCCGCATCGTCACCATCCACATTGGCGGTAGTGACGGTCAGCTTGCCGCGACGGCGTTCTTCCTCGGTCTTCGGACGGGCCGGAACCTTCGCAGGTGCAGGCACCGGCGTGCGGCCACGGCCGGGGATGATGCGCGGCGGGCCGCGATCGTCGTCTTCTTCGTTGACCTTGCGACGTCCGAGAACCGGGGTGGCTGGCGTCGCGCCAGGCGCGGCCGGGCGGGCAACCGCGGGACGGCCATCCTGGCCAGCCCGGGCAGCAACGCCTGCGGCGCGTTCCGGCTGCGATGCGGCAGCGGCAGGTGCGGCGACTTCCACGGGTGCGGGCGGCGGTGGCGGTTCGGCAGCGCGGCGTGCGGCTTCTGCGGCTTCTTCAGCCTTGCGAACCACCTCTTCGGCCTGACGGCGAACCTCTTCCTCGGCGCGTCGCTTGGCGTCCTCGGCATCGCGGGCCTGCGCCTCGATCAGGGCGCGGCGACGCGCTTCCATCTCTCCGGCCGACAGGTCGTGCAACACGTTGGGGCGCTGCGGCTGGCGCGACGGCGTGGACGGCTGCGGGCGCTGCGGCGAAGCCGGCTGCTGGCGCGACTGGTTGTTGTTGTAGCCACCGGGACGCTGGCCCTGGGCGGCGGGCTGGTGGGCGCGCGGCGGCGGGCTCGTCGGCTGCGGCCGGGGCGGCTGCGGCTGAGACTGCGGCGCAGCAACGGTTGCAGCAGCGGCGGGTGCCGGTGCAGCAGCTTCCACGGGCTTCGGGGCCGGCGCGGCGGCGGGCGTGTAAACGGGCTTTTCGTCCAGCGGGCGTGCAACCCGGCGTTTCACCGTCTCGACGACGACCGCCTTCGTGCGGCCGCGACCCATATCCTGACGAACCGTACCTTGGGTCATCCCGGACGGCTTCAGGGTCAGGGTCTTCTTTACGCCGAGCGTCTTATCGTCTTTGTTGTCGGTCATTCCGTTCCTGTTCCTTCGGACGGGAACGAATGGCGACCATCAGAACCCGTCAATAAATATGCATTAATCCGGTACGGCGGCCGGCTGTTGCCGGTGACCGCATCATTGTTCTGGCCGGCCAGCGCCGCTCCGTGCTCCGGATTGACCGCCAAGGCGGTACTTTTCGAGCATTCTTGCGCGCTTCACTACACCTTCACCCGCCGGTCCTGCAAGCGCGCAGGCATGGATAAAAGCATTCTGGCCCATCACTTCGTCCAATTCCGCTGCTGACAGCATTGAAAAGGACGGAATGTCTTCTTCGGCTCCACTTCCGAACCTCCAGGCCTTGCGGGCCTGGTCTAACTTGCGCACGCCATCAGCCGCAGCATCGGTGGCATGGAATACTCCGACAGCCGCCCCCGAACGGATGGCGGCATCGACTTTCATGGCGCCGGTGATGAACTGAGCGGCCTTGCGAGCCATGTTCATCATGCCGGCGAGATCCGCCACCATCAGCCGGTCGACCACCTGGGCAAGATCGGCATCGGCCTTCACGTCGGCCTTGAGGGCGCGAGCAAAGATCTTCTTTGCCACCGCCCGCTCGACGAGCGCGCGTTCGGCCTTGACCCAGCATCCCCGGCCCGGCAGCTGCCGCCGGAGGTCGGGCACGATGCGTCCGTCCGGCGCCGCCACGAAGCGGATCAGAGCTTCCGGCGACGTCGTCTCGCGCGTGACGATGCAGGTCCGGTCGTTCACGACAATCTCCTGCTCGTCGTCACCGTCATCCAGCTGGCTGACCAGCGGGATCATTCCTGAGCTACGGCGTCCGCCTCCTCCTCGACCGCATCGTCCTGCGGCTTTGCGAGATCGGCTTCGGTGATCCAGCCGGCCGACAGGCGGGCCTGCACGATCATCGTCTCGGCTTCGGCGCGCGATACGTCGAACTTGGAGAACAGGCCTTCAAACTTCTTCGTTTCGCCGTTCTTGCGTTCTGTCCAGCCGACCAGGTCGTCTGCAGCGCAGCCGGCAAAATCTTCGACCGTCTTGATGCCGTCTTCGCCGAGCGCGACCAGCATCTGGCCGTTCAGGCCTTCGATCCCGCGCAGTTCGTCCTGCACGCCGAGTTCCTTGCGCTTGGCGTCCATTTCGCCTTCGATCCGCTCAAGGTATTCCTTGGCGCGCATCTGGATCTCGCTCGCAGTGTCTTCGTCGAAGCCGTCGATCGAGGAAATCTCGTCGAGATCAACGTAGGCGAGTTCCTCGACGGCGGCGAAGCCTTCCGAGGCGAGCACCTGGCCAACCATCTCGTCGACGTCGAGCGCGTCCATGAACAGGTTGGTGCGCTCGTTGAATTCCTTCTGGCGGCGCTCGGACTCTTCCTGCTCCGTCATGATGTCGATGTCCCAGCCGGTCAGCTGCGAAGCGAGACGCACGTTCTGGCCGCGGCGGCCGATGGCCAGCGACAGCTGTTCGTCCGGCACCACGACTTCGATGCGCTCGGCATCCTCGTCGAGCACGACCTTGGAGACTTCCGCCGGCTGCAGCGCGTTGACGATAAAGTTCGCCGGCTCGCTCGACCACGGAATGATGTCGATCTTCTCGCCCTGAAGCTCGCCGACAACGGCCTGCACGCGCGAACCGCGCATACCGACGCAGGCGCCGACCGGATCGATCGAGCTGTCGTTCGAGACGACCGCAATCTTGGCGCGCGAGCCCGGGTCGCGGGCAACCGACTTGATCTGGATGATGCCGTCGTAGATTTCCGGCACTTCCATGGTGAACAGCTTGACCATGAACTGCGGATGCGTGCGCGACAGGAAGATCTGCGGGCCGCGCTGTTCGCGCCGGACGTCGTAGACATAGGCGCGCACGCGGTCGCCGTAGCGCATGTTTTCGCGCGGGATCATTTCGTCGCGGCGGATGATGCCTTCGCCACGGCCGAGGTCGACGATGACATTGCCGTATTCGACGCGTTTCACGGTACCGTTGACGATCTCGCCGACGCGGTCCTTGAACTCGTCGAACTGGCGGTCACGCTCGGCTTCGCGAACCTTCTGGACGATGACCTGCTTGGCGGACTGGGCGGCGATACGGCCAAAATCCATCGGCGGCAGCGGATCTGCGATGAAATCGCCGATCTTGGCATCGACATTGCGGTCGCGGGCCAGCGCCAGCGGGATCTGCGTGCCGTAGTCTTCCGCGTGCTCGACCACTTCGAGGAGCCGCTGCAGCCGGATTTCGCCGGTCTTGGAATTGATGTCGGCGCGGATGTTGGTTTCCGAGCCGTAGCGCGAACGGGCAGCCTTCTGGATGGCGTCGGCCATCGCAGCCAGCACGATTTCACGGTCGATGACCTTTTCGCGGGCCACTGCATCCGCAATCTGCAGAAGTTCCAGCCGGTTTGCACTCACTGCCATTGTCGTTGGTCTCCGTCGTCGAGATACTTTTCGGGCCTTGGTAAGGAGGCCGTGATCGTTCTGTTAGTCTTGGTCTTGGTCTTCGGCTTCTTCGTTCTGGTTCGCCGCCTGCTGCTTGGCCAGCTTGTCGGCCTTCAGCGCGTCGCGGATCAGATCGTCAGTCAGGATGAGCTTTGCCTCGGCCAGCGCCGAAAACGGGATTGTCACGCGCGGAGCCTCGCCGTAGGCGACCTGGTCCCGTTCGATCGTAAAGCCCTCGGCATCCGCTTCCGCGATCTTGCCGCGAAAACGCTTGCGGTTGTCGATCATGATCGACGTCTCGCACTTCACCAGATGGCCCATCCAGCGGGTGAAGTCGGACCGTCGCACCATCGGCCGGTCGATGCCGGGCGACGACACTTCCAGATGATACGCCTTGTCGATCGGATCTTCCACATCGAGAACCGGCGAAATCGCCGTCGACACGGCTTCGCAGCCCTCGACGTCCATCGTGCCGTCGGCACGCTCCGCCATGATCTGCAGCGTCGCGCCGTTCTGGTTCAGCATCCGAACGCGCACCAGAAGGAAGTCCATGGAGGCAAGCACGGGCTCGATGATCTCGGCGACCCTGAGGTCGAGCCCGGTTTCGACGATGAGCCGCGGCTCTTGTTCCGTTTGCGGCATGTTTTCTCCGGCAATCATGGCCGAACTGGCTTTGGCCAGATCCGGGTGTGTCGATCGCCTAACAAAAAAGAGCGGGTCCGGTAGGGCCCACTCTTCATCGGACGATCAAGAATATGGCCTGCATATACGCGCTTGGACCGGCAATTGCAAGGCTCGCGCATTTGTCGCCCGCATTGCGCTGGAATTCGCCGCGCGGCGGTCTATAACCTGAATAGCATAGCAGCCGAAGGAATGCACCGTGGCCGAACGGATATCGACGCTCGCTCCATTCAAGGTGGAGACTTTCCGGACCATCTGGATCGCCAGCATCGCATCCAACTTCGGTGGCCTCATCCAGGCGGTGGGCGCCGCATGGATGATGACGGCGATCTCGAATTCGGAAAACATGGTGGCTCTGGTGCAGGCGTCGACCGCCCTGCCGATCATGCTGTTCTCGCTGCTGTCGGGTGCGCTGGCCGACAATTTCAACCGTCGCAGCATCATGATCACGGCGCAGTTGTTCATGCTGACGGTATCGGTGTTGCTGACCGCCTTCGCCTACATGGGCTGGCTCACTCCTTGGCTTCTGCTGTCGTTCACCTTCCTCATCGGTTGCGGCACCGCGCTCAACAATCCCTCCTGGCAGGCATCCGTCGGCGACATGGTTCCTCGGGCGATGCTGCCGGCGGCCGTTACCCTCAACAGTGTCGGCTTCAACATCACCCGCAGCTTGGGCCCGGCCATCGGCGGCGCGATCGTCGCCGCGCTTGGTGCCGCCGCCGCCTTCGCCGCCAATGCCTTCAGCTATTTTCCGCTCCTCTGGACGCTGTCGCGCTGGAAGCCGGACGTCGCCACCAGCACCCTTCCTCGCGAGACGCTGGGACGCGCGCTGTCGGCGGGCTTCGGCTATATCGCGATGTCGCCGAAGCTGGTGAGCGTGCTGTTCCGCTCCGCGCTGTTCGGCATCGCGGCAAGCGCCATCCTGGCGCTGCTACCGCTCGTCGCCCGCGACCTCGTCTCGGGCGGGCCGTTCACCTACGGCCTCATGCTCGGCGCCTTCGGCGTCGGTGCGATCGCCGGCGCTTTGCTCAACGCCCGCATGCGCGAGCTTTTCTCCAGCGAGATGATCGTCAGGCTGTCCTTCACCGGCTTTGCCGTCAGCGCCGTGATCGCCTCCATCAGCTCCAACACCTGGCTCACCTGCGCCGTGCTTCTCGTTCCCGGCGCCTGCTGGGTGCTCGCTTTGTCGCTGTTTAACACCACTGTCCAGCTTTCGACGCCGCGCTGGGTGGTCGGCAGGGCGCTGTCCTTCTATCAGACGGCAGCCTTCGGCGGCATCGCGGCCGGCAGCTGGCTCTGGGGCTCGCTCGCCGAAGACTACGGCGTCGCGACGGCGCTCATGCTGTCCAGCCTCGCCATGGTCCTCGGATCCGTGGTCGGCATCAGGTTTTCGCTGCCATCGCTCGAAACCCTCAATCTGGATCCCGTCGGAACCTTCCGCGAGCCGTCGCTGCGCCTCGACCTGCAACCGCGCAGCGGTCCGATCGTTCTGTTGATCGACTACACGATCCGCGAGGATCACGTGGCCGAGTTCCTGACGCTGATGTCCGAGCGCCGGCGCATCCGCATCCGCGATGGGGCTCGCCAGTGGTCGTTGATGCGGGATCTCGAAAATCCCGACGTGTGGACGGAGACCTACCATACGGCCACCTGGGCGGATTATGTCCGCCACAACCTGCGGCGCACCCAGGCGGATTCGGAGGTCTGGCAGCGCATCCGCGAGCTCCATGAAGGGCCGGATGGCCCCCGCGTTCACCGGATGATCGAGCGCCAGGCAATTCCGCCACGCGACGACGTCTTCCACAAGACGGCGCACGACATCCACCACTGAGGGCTTGCGGCAGGGCGCGTCAGCGCAGCTTGGCTTTCAGGCTTTCGTCCGGGTAGCAGGTCGGGGAAAGGCCGTTCTTCGCCTGCCAGTCGCCGAGCGAGCGCCGCGTCTTGTAGCCCGGCAGGCCGTCGACGTTGCCCACATCGTAGCCCTTGGCGACCAGCGCCTTCTGCATCGCGAGCACGTCCGATCGCAGCATCTTGCCGACGTCGCCCCACTCTCCATTGAACGGGCCGCCGCCATGCGCGATCCGGTCGGCCAGATTGCCGATGAAGAGCGCGTAAAGGTCGGAATTGTTGTACTCCTTGAGCACGTAGAAATTCGGCGTCACCAGGAATTCCGGTCCGTGCCGGCCGGCCGGCACCAGCATCATTCCATCCGCCTTCAGGTCCGCAGAGGGGAAGGCGCTGCTGGACACGCGGGCGATGCCGGTCGAGGCCCAGGCGGAGACCGGCTTGGCAAGATCGGGGCCTTCCTGGGCGCAGGAGATATAGAGCGGAATATTGACCTCGAAACCCCAGTCGCGCCCCCGCTGCCAGCCCTTCATCTGAAGATAGTGGGCAATCGAGGCGAGCGCATCCGGCACCGAGTTCCAGATGTCCGCGTGACCGTCCTTGTCGAAGTCGACGGCATATTTGAGGTAACTCGACGGCATGAACTGCGGCTGGCCGAGCGCACCTGCCCAGGACCCTTTCATGCCGGCCGGCGTGATGTCGCCACGCTCGATGATGGCAAGCGCGTCGATCAGCTCGTCGCGGAACATGTCCTTGCGGGTCGACATGAAGGCCTTGGTGGCGAGCACCTCGATCGCCGGGAAGGGCAGCTTCGCCTTGCCGAAGCCGGATTCGCGGCCCCAGATGGCAACCACGATCTCGCCGGGCACGCCGTATGTTCGCTCGATCTGCTTCAGCGTCGCACTGTTGGCGGACGCAAGCCCGCGGCCCGTCGTCGCCAGCATCTGCAGCCGCTTTTCGGAGAAATAGGCGCCCGGTGACGAGAATTCCGCCTGGGTCTGGTCCTGGCTTTTGGGCGGTTTGCTGCCTGGCGGCACGAGATCCGGCAGGTCCCAGTTGAGGGTGAGCCCGTCCAGGGCCGCCTTCAGCGTGCGCTCGGAAATGCCGGACTTTTTAGCCTGGGGGGTGAGGTCGGTGGCGATCCACTGCTGGAACTGCCGCTCCACGTCCGGTTTGTTCTGCGCCAGCGCGGGCAGGGGGAGAAGCGATCCGATCATCGCCAGAATGACAGCCGCGATCCGATGGTCGCCACCCTTGCGGTCCCGCATCAGAAATCTCCTCATCAAATTGCAGTCCGCGCCCGAAGGGCAGCCGTCAGCGTGCCTTCGTCGAGGTAGTCGAGTTCCCCGCCGACGGGAACGCCATGAGCAAGCCGGGTGATCTTCACGTCGATCCCGGCCAGCTGGTCGGTGATGTAGTGGGCGGTCGTCTGCCCCTCGACTGTGGCGTTGACGGCAATGATGATCTCCCGGATCACCCCTTCGCCAACGCGGTCGATGAGGCCGCGAATATTGAGATCGTCCGGTCCGACGCCGTCGAGCGGCGACAGCGTGCCGCCAAGCACGTGGTAGGCGGCGTTCATCGCGCCGGCCCGCTCCAGCGCCCAGAGGTCGGAGACGTCCTCGACCACGATCAGCATGGACTGGTCGCGCCGGATGTCGGTACAGACCGTGCAGGGATCGGAGGTGTCGACATTGCCGCAGCGCGAGCAGATCTTCACCTTGTCATAGGCATCGCCCATCGCATGCGACAGCGGGCCGAGAAGCTGATCCTTCTTCTTGATGAGATGAAGCGCCGCCCGCCGCGCCGATCGGGGTCCCAGTCCCGGCACCTTTGCCAGCAGCTGGATCAGTTTTTCGATTTCGGGACCGGTGACTCGCTTTGCCATGCCGCCTCTTTAGCCCATATGTGAATGAAACGGAAATAGGATGGAGCACCGCATGAGATTGATGGCCGTCTGTATCGGGCGCCCCGAAAAGCTCCCCGGCAAAAGCTACAAGTCGGGCATCAACAAGGCCCCGGTCGGCACCGCCGTGCTCGACAGTCTCGGTCTGGTCGGCGACGCCGTCTGCAATACCAAGCATCATGGCGGCGAGGATCAGGCCATCCTGCTCGAGGGTTCGCTCACGCGCGACTGGTGGGCCGATCACCTGGGCAGGACCCTTCCGCCCGGCACCTTCGGGGAAAACCTGGTGATCGAAGGCCTGGACAATCGGGACGTTGCGGTCGGCGACCGCTTCGCCATCGGCGATGTCGTACTTGAGGCAAGCTGCCCGCGCAGCCCCTGCAACACGTTTGCCGTGAAGATGGGCGACCCCAAATTCATCAAGACCTATTTCCGCGGCGAAAGGCCGGGCATCTACTGCCGGGTGATTGCCGCAGGCACGCTTGCCACCGGTGCGCCTGTAAGCCATCACCCTTACGAAGGCGACCGCGTGATGATCCCGGACATGCTGGCGGCGGTGGGAAAGCGGCTGTCGGACGCGGAAAAATCCCGCTTTCTCGCCGCTCCGATCGGCAGTCGCTGGAAGGCGACCTTCGGCGGCTGACAGCCGAACGTCGCCCCGAGCCTAGAATGGCAGCTTCATGCCGGGCGGGATCGGCAGGCCGGCGGTCAGTTCCTTGGTCTTTTCCGCGGCAATGCTTTCGGCGCGGTCCTTCGCAGTCTTGTGCGCAGCGACGATCAGGTCTTCGAGCATTTCCGATTCGTCTTCCTTGAACAGAGACGGATCGATCTTGACGCCGAGCAGGTCGCCCTTGCCGGACATCCGGACGGTCACCAGACCGCCGCCTGCCGTGCCTTCGACTTCGAGCGCGGCGATATCCGCCTGCATCTGCTCCATCTTGGCCTGCATTTCCTTGACCTTGCCCATCATGCCCATGATGTCGCGCATCTGGATGTCCTCTCTCTCACAATTCTATGTCGTCGCCGGGCAGAATGTCGCCCTCGTCGGATTCAGCTGTTGCAGCGGCGGGAAGTTCGTCCGGCGCGTCGTCTTCCTCGACCGCGCGGATACGCACGTCGGTGATGCGCGCACCGGGGAACTGGGCGAGGATGGCGGCCACATCCGGATCGGCGCGGGCGTCTGTAAAGCGGGCCTGCTTCGCCTGTTCCTCGGCCTGAACCAGGGTCGGGGCGCCCTGTTCGTTGGACAGCGTCACCCACCAGGTAATGCCGGTCCATTCGCGCAGCTTGGTCGTCAGGTCGTTGACGATCGTCTTGGGGGCATCCGGCTCCAGACTGATTTCCAGTCTTCCCGGCTCGATCTTGACCAGATGCACCGAAGAGCGGACGCGTGCCCGCAGCACCGGCTCCCGGTTTTTTCCGCACAGATCGCTGATATCGTCCATGGACCGCACCGGAACCAGCGGCTCCGGCGCCACCTCGGCGGCCGGTTGCGGTGTCCGCTCGAGTGCGGGCGAAGCCTGCTGCGGCGATGGCACGGCGCGCAGCATGGCGGTCGGTCCACCGGACGGCATGCGGGCGGGAGCGTCGATGCCGCGAGCGGTAACGGGCGGCATGGGCGGAACGCTTGCGCGTGCCCCTGCCGGGCCACCGTTTCCACCCGCTGCGGGCCTTGCACCGGTATCGCTGCCGGCGATCTCCGCAACGCGGCGGGCGGCGTCTTCCGGGGAGGGCAGGTGCGCCGCATGGGCGAGCCGGATCAGAACCATCTCGGCGGCACCGGCCGGGCGGGAGGAGGCCTCCGCCTCCGGGATCCCCTTCAGCAGCATCTGCCACAGCCGCGAGAGCGTGCTGACGGCGACGCCCTCTGCAAATTCGGCACCGCGCACGCGCTCGACTTCGCTCAGCGAAGGATCATTGGCGGAGTCTGGAATGTATTTGAAGCGCGTCACCAGATGGGTGAAATCAGCAAGATCGGTCAGCACCACCACGGGGCTGGCGCCAGCCTCGTACTGTTCCCCGAATTCCGAAAGCGCGGCTGCCACGTCGCCGCGCACGATATGCTCGAAGAGGTCGACGATGCGCGCCCGGTCCGCAAGTCCGAGCATGCTGCGCACGGTCTCGGCAATGACCTGGCCGCCGCCGTGGGCAATCGCCTGATCGAGCAGGGAGAGGCCGTCGCGCGCCGAGCCTTCCGCTGCCCGCGCGATCATCGCCAGCGCCTCCGGCTCCGCTGCAACAGCTTCCTTTTGCAGGATTGTCGTGAACAGGCCGACCAGATCGGCCGCACTGATGCGGCGCAGATCGAAGCGCTGGCAGCGGGACAGGACGGTAATCGGCACCTTGCGGATTTCGGTGGTGGCGAAGATGAACTTCACATGCTCCGGCGGCTCTTCGAGCGTCTTCAGCAGGCCGTTGAAAGCCTGCGTCGAAAGCATGTGCACTTCGTCGATGATGTAGACCTTGTAGCGCGCCGATACCGGCCGGTAGCGCACCTGCTCGATGATCTCGCGGATGTCGTCGATCCCGGTATGGGAGGCGGCGTCCATTTCGATCACGTCGACATGCCGGCCTTCCATGATCGCCTGGCAGTGTTCGCCCAGCACCCTGAGGTCGATGGACGGCTTGTCGATTTCGGGGGTCTTGTAGTTGAGCGCACGGGCAAGGATGCGGGCCGTCGTCGTCTTGCCGACGCCGCGAACGCCGGTCAGCATGTAGGCTTGGGCGATGCGCCCGGTCTCGAACGCGTTGGTCAGCGTCCGGACCATCGGCTCCTGGCCGACCATGAGGTCCGAGAAATCCTTGGGGCGATATTTGCGGGCGAGCACCCGGTAGGCGCTGCCGCCTGCGGGGGCAGCCGGATGATCGGTCGATGTGGGCCCGATATCGTTCAACACGTCCTCACATCCGTAATGCACCGCCCGATCACTTGACCGAAGCGGAAAATGACCGAGATGCCGATGAAGCAAGGGTGGGAGGCTGGCACGGCGACCCGTGCCTGGCTCGTTAGGGCTGCTTCCTTCCGGACCTGACCCGGTTGGCGAGTGGCTCGTCCACCACCAACCTCCCGCCGCACATATCGTCAATAACGCTTCCAAATGCAAGCCAAGCCTGTAAAAAATACGAACCAAAGAAAACATCGGGAGGACGGGCGTGAGCGGATTCGGACTGGACCAGAGATTGGCGCGCGATTCCGAGCTCGTCGCCACGCTCGACCTCTGCCAGCTCCGCCTTCTGAAGGACAGCCGCTGGCCGTGGCTGATGCTGGTGCCGCAGCGCGACGGGATGAGCGAGGTCTTCGACCTGCAGCCGCTCGATCAGGCGCTTCTGACGTTCGAGACCAATATGGTCGGTTCCGCCCTCAAGAAGGTGACCGGCGCCACGAAAATTAACGTCGGCGCGCTGGGCAATATCGTCCGCCAGCTCCATGTCCATGTCGTCGCCCGCTCCGAAGGGGATCCGAACTGGCCGGGTCCGATCTGGGGTTTCGGGCAGGCCGCGCCTTACGAACCGTCCCGACAACAAGAATTCATGACCCAACTGGTTGAAGCACTCTCCTCATGACAGCAGATCTCTTCAAGAACACCGCCCCCCACCCGGAGCCGAGCCTCCTCACCGCTTTTGCCGGCAACCGGCTTGATCGGCAGGCGGAGTACCGTGCCGACGATTGCGTCGAGAAGGCGTTGGCGGCCGAAGGCATGCATATTCTCGCCTTCACCGGTCCGCGGCTGATCCTCAAGCACGACGGCCAGATCCTCGACCCGCTGTTTGCGCCCTATGAACTGGCCGAGCTGCAGCCGGATTTCGACAATGCCGTGCTGCTGGGCTACCGGGACACAGGCGAACCGCGCATCGCTGTGCCGGTTCTCGTCGATCCGGAACAGCTGGCGAGCCATTACAAGCCGGCCGAGGCGCGCGCGCTGTTTCGCGATTCGCTTCTCGACGAGGAGCTGCAGGGCGAGGCCGCCCAGGCGATCGCGCTTCTCAACTGGAATGCCGCCAACCATTTCTGCGGCAAATGCGGTTCTGTCACCGAGATGAAGATCGGCGGCTACAAGCGCGTCTGCACCCAGTGCCAGCACATGCTGTTTCCCCGCACCGACCCTGTCGTGATCATGCTGACGATCGACACCGAAAACGACCGCTGTCTCCTGGGTCGCAGCCACCACTTTCAGGAAGGCATGTATTCCTGCCTGGCCGGCTTCGTCGAACCGGGTGAGACGATCGAGAACGCGGTGCGGCGCGAAACTTTTGAGGAAGCTGGCATCACCGTCGGGCGTGTCCGCTATCACGCCTCGCAGCCATGGCCCATGCCGCACTCGCTGATGATCGGCTGTTATTCGGAAGCGGCATCCGTCGAGATCACCATCGATTCGCAGGAAATGCAGGATGTCCGCTGGTTCAGCCGGGCCGACGCCGCCGCCATGCTCGACGCCGGGCCGGACAGCCCGTTTTTTGCGCCGCTGAAGGGAGCAATCGCCCATCGCCTGCTGCGCGACTGGATCGAATGGGGCCAAGAGCGGTCGGACGAAGCTTGAGGATCTTATGACCGTCGCCCGCGCCGAACGCCTGCTCTCGCTCGTTCAGGTGCTGCGGCGCTACCGGCAGCCGGTCAGCGGATCAAGGCTTGCCGAAGAGACCGGCGTGAGCCTGCGGACGCTCTACCGCGATATCGCCAGCCTGCAGGCGCAGGGCGCGCCGATCGAGGGCGAGGCGGGGGTCGGCTATGTCCTGCGGCCGGGCTTTCTCCTGCCGCCCCTGATGTTCTCGCAGGACGAGATCGAGGCACTCGTGCTCGGCTCCCGTTGGGTCGCCAAGGTCGCCGATCCCAGGCTTGCGGCGGGCGCGGCGGATGCCCTGGCGAAGATCGCAGCGGTTCTGCCGCAGGATCTGAGAGACGAGATCGATGCCTCGACGCTTCTCGTCGCCACCCAGCGGCACCATGAAGATACGGCGGATCTCGGCCTGATCCGCACGGCGATCCGTGCCGAGCATCGCCTCCGGATCATCTACCAGGATGGCAGCGGCGCCTCCACCGAGCGGGTTATCTGGCCTTTCGCGGTCGGCTTCTTCGACAGCGTCAGGGTGGTGGTCGGCTGGTGCGAGCTCCGCCGCGGCTTTCGCCATTTCCGCACCGACCGGATCGGCTCCCTCCATTCGCTGGAGGATCGCTATCCGCGACGCAGGCAGGCGCTTCTCAAGGAATGGCGGGAAGCCGAAGGGATTGCGCCGCCGCCGTAACCCTGCTGCCAGAATCTGTCAGTAGGCTGGGCTAGGGTCGCGCCAGTCGCAACACAGGAGCACTGGCAATGGTACACCCTGATTTCACCATCCTTTTCGTCGATCAACCCCTCAAGAGCGCCGATTTCTACCAGTCGCTGTTTCAGATCGATCCCGTCGAGCGTTCGCCGACCTTCGTCCTGTTCGTCCTGCCGACGGGGTTGAAGCTTGGTCTTTGGTCCAGACACACGGCCCAGCCGCTGGTCACGGCTGCCAGCGGCGCTTCGGAAGTCTGCATCAAGTGTGACGGCGCCACGGATGTCGATCGCGTCTATGCGGATTGGTCGGGCCGAGGGCTTCGCGTACTGCAGACCCCGGTCGAGATGGATTTCGGTTATACCTTCGTCGTCACGGACCTGGACAGTCACCGCCTGCGCGTCTACGCGATGACGGGAGCGTGACGGTGGCTGTCGTGGGACATGAGTGGAGATGCTGGATCGCGGTTGCCTGCGCTCAGCATGTGCGTCGCGGTCGCGACGGTGGCTTCATGCAGGTCTGCCATGGCAAGGGCGGTCCGCTCAAGCGGATCCGCCCGGGTGATGGCGTCGCCTATTACTCGCCGGCCGAAACCATCGGCGGCGACCAGCCTTTGAAAGCCTTCACGGCAATCGGGTTTGCTGCAGCAGGCGTCCCCTACCAGGTCGACATGGGCAACGGGTTCTTGCCCTTTCGCCGCGACATGAATTGGCAGGATGCCCGGGCGGCGCCCATCCAGCCGCTGCTGGACAGTCTGTCGTTCTCCAGGGACAAGCGTAACTGGGGCTACCAGTTGCGCTTCGGCCTGATCGAAATCACGGCCGGCGACCTGCATCTGATCGGCGCCGCGATGGGTGCCTCGCTGACAGCGGCGGATGCGGCGTGATCAGAGCGCGCCGCGCATCGGGTGGCCCTTGTAGCTGCCCAGGATGCGAACCTTTTCGGAGAAGAAGCCAAGCTCTTCGAGAGCTTGGCGGACCGGCAGATCGTCCGGATGCCCCTCGATATCCGCATAGAACTGCGTCGCCACGAAGCGCCCGCCGAGCTGGTAGCTCTCGAGCTTCGTCATGTTGATGCCATTCGTCGCAAATCCGCCCATCGCCTTGTAAAGTGCTGCCGGAATGTTGCGGACGTTGAACACGAAGGTGGTGACGATCACGTCCGTCGGGTCGGCCCGCTCCACCCATTTCGCGTCGCGCGACAGCACCACGAAACGGGTCACGTTGTTTTCCGTGTCTTCGACATTCTCGGCCATGATTTCCAGGCCGTAGAGTTCGGCGGCGAGCCGCGGGGCGAGCGCGGCCATGCTGCGATCGCCCTTTTCGGCCACCAGCTTGGCGGCACCGGCCGTATCCCCGGCCACCACCGCCTTCCAGCCGTTCGACCGGATGATCTTGCGGCACTGTCCAAGCGCGTGGATATGGCTGTGCACGGTGCGGATCTCGTCATGCGT
This sequence comes from Hyphomicrobiales bacterium, assembly GCA_900469345.1. GTDB lineage: Bacteria > Pseudomonadota > Alphaproteobacteria > Rhizobiales > Rhizobiaceae > Neorhizobium. Next base: position 104,861 of record UBWZ01000011.1, read on the forward strand.
GACGCCCGGCAGGACCATCAGCTGGAAACGGATCGGCATGAAGTACTCGCCGATGATATGCAGGCGCGATTCCGGCAGCAGATAGTGGATGTCGGCCACCCGCCCGGCGATCGTGTTCTCGATCGGGATCATGGCAAGATCGGCCTCGCCGCTTTCGAGGGCTTGGAAGGCATCCTCGAAGGTCGGGCAGGGCAGCGGCTCCATGCCCGGGAACATGTCCCGGCTGGCCATGTCGGAATTGGCGCCGAAATCGCCCTGGAAGGCGATGCGGTTGGTGGCTGCGGTCATGGGAGGCATCCGTTAGGGTCTGGCTCTGGCGGTGAGGATGGCACGAGCCTTTTCGAGATCGGCCGGAGTATCGACACCGAGCGGCACCGAGTCAACGATCTCGGCATCGATGCGCATGCCTGCCTCGAGCGCACGCAACTGCTCCAGCGACTCGCGCTTTTCCAGAACGGAGGGCCCGAGCGATACGAATTTTTCGAGCGCCGCGCGGCGATAGGCGTAAAGCCCGATATGGTGGTAGAGCGGGCCCTGTCCGTAAGGAGCCGTGGCCCGGGTGAAGTACAGCGCCTTCATCCGCGTCGCCGACAACGGAGAACCGACGATCTTGACCACATTCGGATTGGTCTTCTCGTGTTCGTCGGTGATTTCCACCGTCAGTGTCGCAATGTCGGTGGACGCATTGTCGTGGAGCGGCCGCATCGAGGCTCTCACCGCCTCGGGCTCTATCGTCGGCAGGTCACCCTGCACGTTGATGACGAAGTCCATCCGTCCGTCCGGATCGACGCGCTGCACCGCCTCGAAAATACGGTCGGAGCCCGACTGGTGATCCGGGCTGGTCATCACGGCCTCGTAACCGGCAGCTGTGACGGCGTCGAGAATGTCCTGATGGTCGGCGGCCACGATGATTCGCCCGGCATCTGCTTCCCTTGCCCGGTTTGCTACCTGGACGATCATTGGCAGGCCGGAAATTTCAGCCAGTGGTTTTCCCGGCAGGCGCGTGGATGCCATGCGGGCCGGGATCAGCACCAGCGTGCGGTCGAAAGCTGGATTCTTCATGGGAGACCCTTCTAATCCCGCGAAAACAGTGGCAAAACGTCTCAACCGCGGGACGATTATTCGTGTTGCAAGCCTAATGCAAAAGACATAGGTTCCGCGCGAATTCAAGGTGTCCGCTTGGCGAAGCGGTTGGGAAGGGAGCGATTGCGGATGAACCCCTATGTAAACATGGCGGTGGGTGCCTTGCTGGCCACTGTCTTTGTGATGATGTCTGTCTCAATCGCGTCGGAAGGAATTTTCCACTCCGCGGCCCCCGAAAAGGAAGGCTTTGCCATCGTTGCGGCCGAACCAACGGCCGAGGCTGGCGCCGGCGAAGCAGCTCCGGCTGCCGTTCCGATCGCGCAGCTTCTGGCCAAGGCCGATGCCAAGGCAGGCGAAACGACGTTCAAGAAGTGTCAGGCCTGTCACTCCGGTGAGAAGGGTGGCCCCAACAAGGTCGGCCCCGATCTGTGGGGCGTGGTGGACCGTCCGGTCGCCTCGCACGAAGGCTTTGCCTATTCCGCTGCCATGAAGGATTTCTCCAAGGGCAGCACGGAACACTGGACGTTTGATCACCTCAACCACTTCCTGACCGCCCCGAAGGCGTATGTGAAGGGTACGGCCATGGGCTTTGCCGGCTTGAAGAAGGATGAGGAACGCGCCAACCTGATTGCCTATCTGCGCACGCTCGCCGATACGCCGGTGGCTCTTCCGGATCCCAATGCGCCGGCTCCGGCCACCAACTGATCGACGATCATCGACGATAGTTCAACGCCCGGTTCCGCCGGGCGTTTTGCGTTTTCAGCGCATGCGCCAGTGTCACTTTGGAAGACGGGCTAGGACAGGACCCAGGCCCAGAAGCTGACGGTCAGCACGCCGAATGCTGTCGTGATGCTGATGACCGAGGCTGCGAGGCTCTGTCCCGAGCGGAAGCGCTGGGAGATCAGCCAGGCGTTGATGCCGGTCGGGACGGACGAGGTCAGCACCAGCGCCGCCCGCCAGTCGGGCGGCAGGCCGAGCAGCGTGCTGGCCGCAAACACCGCCGTTGGCAGCAGGGCAAGCTTCAGCAGCGCGGCGCTGCCGGAAAGGCCGACATCGCCGCGGATCGGATAGCGCGTCAGCGCCATGCCGATCGACACCAGCGCCGCGGGAGAGGCGGACGCGGCGAGCTGGTTGACGACGGTCCCGATCGTCGGGTTGAGCCGCAGGTCGAGGAAGTTGAAGGTGATGCCGATCGCAAGCGCGATCACCAGCGGGTTGCGGGCAAGATTGCCGCCCACCTGGCGAAGCACGGCCCCGATGCCGCGTCTCTGGCCCCCGTCCACCTGGGCCGACGCGCCTTCCATGAGGACAGTCCCGACGATCATCATGATCGGCAGGTGGATGGCGAGCAGGATGGAGACCGCCACCAGGCCCTCCTTGCCCACCATGTGATCCACGAGCGGCAGGCCGATGAAGACGTTGTTGGCGAAGGAGGAGGACATGCCGGCGATCACGCCGATCTTCGCATCACGCCGGAAAAGCGTCTTCGCCATAAGGTGTCCGACCGTCCAGGTGATCGCCACGCCGATGAAATAGGCGGTCCAGAGCGGCAGGGGGGATTCTCCCCCGAAATGGGCGTCAGCGAGCGTCCGGAAGATCAGCATGGGCACGGCGATCTTGAAGACGAATTCGCCAAGCGCATCGCCCGTTTCCTGCTTCAGGAGGCCGACCCGCGCCGCCGTCCAGCCAATCAGGATGAGCAGGAAGACGGGAACGACATTGCTGAGGACGGTTGTCATGGGGCATGCTCGGGGGCAGGGGCAATCGGTTTCATGCGTCTAGCGCATTCGGCCGCGATGAACAAACCGTCGATCGATCGAGGTCCGGGTTTGCGCCCGGAAAGCGCGCAACAAAAAAGCGGGGTCATGCCCCGCTTTCCCTCCTGGTCCTGCCAGGTGCCGTTGTCTGCCGCCAGTTCATCCGTGGTCGGCCCGACGTCGGATGAGCATTTACTAACAATCGAAAATGACGCGAAGATGACGTGATAGCGAAATCTTCACCCAGCCCCGCTTTGCCGCTTCCAATCCTGGCTAATCCCGCTTACGCGTCTTTCCCGGCTTCTCAACGGAATTAGGAAGACATGGCTCAATTCGACGTGCTCACCATCGGCAATGCCATCGTGGATATTCTTGCGCGCTGTGAGGACGATTTCCTGGAGGAAAACGGCATCATCAAGGGTGCCATGAACCTGATCGACGCAGAGCGGGCAGAGCTTCTCTATTCCAAAATGGGCCCGGCCGTCGAAGCCTCGGGTGGGTCGGCGGGCAATACGGCCGCCGGCATTGCCAATTTCGGCGCACGCGCAGCCTATTTCGGCAAGGTCGCCGACGATCAGCTGGGCCGCATCTTCCAGCACGACATCCGCTCCCAGGGTGTCCACTACCAGACAGAACCGGAAGGCACCGCTCCGCCGACGGCCCGCTCGATGATCTTCGTAACCTCCGACGGCGAGCGCTCGATGAACACCTATCTCGGCGCCTGCGTCGAGCTCGGCCCCGAACACGTCGAAGAGGATGTCGTGGCCGGCGCCAAGGTCACCTATTTCGAGGGCTATCTGTGGGATCCGCCGCGCGCCAAGGAAGCGATTCGCGCCGCCGCCCGCATCGCCCACAGCCACGGCCAAGAAGTGTCCATGACCCTCTCCGACCCATTCTGCGTCGGGCGCTACCGGGTGGAATTTCTCGACCTGATGCGGTCGGGCACGGTCGATATCGTCTTCGCCAACAAGGAAGAAGCGCTCTCCTTGTACGAGACGCAGGATCTCGACGAGGCACTGATGAAGATCGCCGGCGATTGCAAGCTTGCCTGCGTAACGCTGAGCGAGGAAGGCGCCGTCATCGTCCGTGGCACCGAGCGGCTGAAGATCGATGCCTATGCGATCAGGGAACTGGTGGATACGACCGGCGCCGGCGATCTGTTCGCCGCGGGCTTCCTGTTCGGCTACACGCAGGACAAGCCGCTCGACGTGTGCGGCAAGCTTGGCTGCCTGGCGGCGGCCATCTGCATCCAGCAAATCGGTCCGCGGCCGATGATCTCTCTCAGGCAGGCTGCGGAGCAGGAAGGCCTTATTTAAAGGCCTCGCCCGGATAGGCGCCCCAGATCTCGCCCTGCGCAACCCAGCCCTTGGTGCCTTCGGCCTCGGCATGGCACCAGTCGCCGTTGCATTCGTTGATCTTGATGACGACGCCGGGCTCGAGCTTGGCGACGAGGCTTGCCGTGGTCTGCGGATCGCGCCGCAGGTTCACATAGACGTCCTTGCCCTTGTCGCGCATCCACGGCGCGGCGATCGCCGTGCGTTCGCCCGACAGAAGCGCCTGGTTGACCCAGCCTTCCGTGCCCTCGGCATCGCGCACCCGGCGCCAGTTGTCGTATTCCTGGATGATCTCCATCGGCGTCCCCGCCTTCATGTACATCCAGGAGACGGCGTAGTCCGTGCTGGGACCGATACGGATATTGACCTTCCTTGATTTGAGGCTGACAAAGCGCGGCAGCGGCAGGCCGCTGGCGCCCTTGGCGGCCCCTTGCGCTGAAGCGCTGTCTGATATCGACAGGCCGGCAACAAGGCTGGAGCAGAGAATGAGGAGGGTGGTGAAGGTGGCGATGCGCATGGCTGTCGTTCCGGCTGGGCCCAGGAAGAGCGTCGAGCGACCCCGCGAGGTTTCATTTGTCTTCGCCGGCGGGTCTGGTAGATAACGCCCTGGATGAACCGAATATCGCGTGACTTGGTTAAGGACATCTAAAGGCGACCCGCAACGACATGACGGCCAAGAAAAAACCTAAGGTCTATATCACCCGTAAACTGCCGGACGCGGTCGAAACCCGGATGCGCGAGCTGTTCGACGCGGAGCTCAACATCGACGACGCGCCGCGGACCCGCGACCAGCTGGCAACCGCGATTGCCACCGCCGACGTTCTGGTGCCGACCGTCACCGACCGGATCGACGAATCGCTTCTCGCCCAGGCGGGTCCCCAGATGAAGCTGATCGCCAGTTTTTCCAACGGCACCGACCATATCGACGTCGATGCCGCCGCACGGCATGGCATCACCGTCACCAACACGCCGAACGTGCTGACCGAGGACACGGCGGACATGACCCTGGCGTTGATCCTGGCGGTCAACCGCCGGCTGACCGAAGGGTCGCGGGTCCTGACCGATCACCCCGGTGACTGGACCGGCTGGAGCCCGACCTGGATGCTCGGCCGGCGGATCTGGGGCAAGCGCATCGGGATCGTCGGCATGGGCCGCATCGGCACTGCCGTTGCCCGCCGTGCCAAGGCCTTCGGCCTTGCGATCCACTACCACAACCGCACCCGCGTCAATCCGGCGACCGAGGAGGAGCTCGAGGCGACCTACTGGGACAGCCTCGACCAGATGCTCGCGCGCGTGGATGTGGTGTCGGTCAACTGCCCGTCCACCCCCGCCACCTTCCACCTTCTGTCGGCACGCAGGCTGGCGCTGATGCAGCCGACATCGATCATCGTCAACACCGCCCGCGGCGACATCATCGACGAAGCGGCGATGATCCAGCTCTTGCGCGAGCACCGCATCGCCGGTGCCGGCCTCGACGTCTATCAGAACGAACCGGCCGTCAATCCGAAGCTGCTGAAGCTTGCCAAGGAGGGACGGGTGGTGCTGATGCCGCATATGGGGTCTGCGACGATCGAGGGACGGATCGAGATGGGCGACAAGGTCATCATCAATATCCGCACCTTCTTCGACGGTCACCGGCCGCCGAACCGGGTTCTGCCCGGCCGCAACTGACCCGAAGCGCCCGGATCAGCCGAGCCGCTTCTGCATCTCGATCGAGGTCGTCCGGTGATAGCCCGCATGGGAATTCTCAGCCGTCTTGACGAAGCCCCAGCGCTCGAAGGTCCGGTGGTTGTCGACAAGCTCGATCCTGGTCTCGAGCCGAAGCGCCGGAAGCGACCGCTCCCGTGCGACGGACTCGGCCACCGACAGCAAAAGCCGGCCGATCCCGCTCCCCTGGCGCAAAGGCGCGATGGCAAGCTTCCCGACGTAGAGAAAGCCGGGCTCCGGACGGCAGAAGACGCAGCCCACCAGATCGGCGCCGTCAACCGCAACAAAGCCGATCTCGTCGCGTGCCTTTTGCGCCAGGAGGTCGGCCGTCAGCCCGCGGGCCGAAGAGGGCGGATCGATGACGCCGTCCATATAGGCAAACGAGCCTCGGATCAGCGCCAGCATGTCTTCCCAGCGCTCGAAGCCTGCATCTGCGCGGATGACCTCGACCATGCGACCCAGGCTCACTGTCCGGAAGCTCCGGGAGAGCGCCGGCGGTATCGGATGGTGTCGAAGCGGGCGGCGAGCGCGTCGTAAAGCATCAGCCGGCCGACAAGCGGGTCGCCGATGCCGGTCAGAAGCTTGATCACTTCCATCGCCATCAGCGTGCCGATGACGCCCGTCAGCGCGCCGACGACGCCGGCTTCGGCGCAGGCCGGGATCAGACCCTCCGGCGGCTGTTGCGGAAAGAGATCGCGATAGCCGGGAAGAAGAACGCCGTCCGGACCGGTCTCGTAGGGCTTCAGCACCGTCAGCGACCCGTCGAAGCGTCCGACGGCACCGGTGACGAGCGGGATACGCGCCTGTTCGGCGGCATCGGCGGCGGCGTAGCGGGTATCGAAATTGTCCGAGCCGTCGACGACGATGTCGAAACGCCGCAGATGCAGCGCGGCCCACTCCTGCGAGAAGCGTTCCTCGTGGTCGACGACCCGCACATGCGGATTGAGCCGTGCGATCGCCTCGCGGGCACTTTTCGTCTTCAGCTCGCCCACCGTCCCCGTGTCGTGGATGACCTGCCGCTGAAGATTGGACAGCGAAACCCGGTCGTCGTCGACGATGCCGAGCGTGCCGACGCCGGCGGCTGCCAGATATTCGAGAAGGGGAGCGCCGAGGCCACCCGCGCCGATCACCAGAACCCGTGCGCGTTTCAGTTTCTGCTGCCCGCCGCCGCCGATCTCCGGCAGCAGGAGATGCCGCCGGTAGCGCTCGATTTCCTCGGGTGAAAGGGGGGTGGCCGCAGGGAGATCCAGGTTATCCATGACGCCATGATAGCACTGCCGGCGCCATGCTGTCAGCTGGAGATGCCGCCATGCGATACCGTGAAGAACTGCGCGCGTTCGCCGAGCGACGAAAACATCTGCCTGTCCGTGCCGGTCATGAAGGATTGCCCGCCGAGCCCGTCGATCAGGTCGAAGAGTGCCGCGCGCCGGCCCTCGTCCAGATGGGCGGCGATTTCATCCATCAGCAGGATAGGGGCAAAGCCGGTCATGTCCGCGGTCAACCGCGCATGGGCGAGCACCAGGCCGATCAGCAGCGCCTTCTGCTCGCCGGTGGAGCAGCGTTCCGCCTCCATGTCCTTCTCGCGATGCCGCACCAGAAGGTCGGCCCGGTGAGGTCCCTCCAGTGTGCGGCCGGCCGCAGCGTCCCGCCCGCGGCCCGTTTCCAGCGCGGCCCGGTAGCGGTCTTCGAGTTCTGCGGCGGGTGCGTCGCCGGTGTCGTCGAAAAAGCCCTTGAGGGCGAGAAGCGGCGTCGGAAACGGCGTATCGCCGCTTCTGGGGGATAGCCGGCGCAAAAGCCCCAGCATCTCCTGGCGGGCAGCCGCCATGGCAATGCCGAGCTCTGCCATCTGGGCTTCGATCGCACCGAGCCAGGCGGGGTCGAACCGGCCCTCCGACAAAAGCTTGTTGCGGCTGCGCATGGCGCGCTCGAAATCGCTGGCGCGGCGCCCATGCGCGGGATCGAGCGACAGCACCAGACGGTCGAGGAACCGTCGCCGGTCGCCGGCCGCGCCGGTGAAGAGCCCGTCCATGGCGGGCGTCAGCCAGACCACGCTCAGATGATCCGTCAGCTCTTCCGTCGACTTGGTCTGCGTGCCGTTGATGCGAAGCCTGCGGGAAACCGCCTCGCCGTCGCTGGCATCGATGCCAGTGCCGATCGCCGCCTCGCCTTCCATCCCCTCGATATCGGCAAAGACACTGAAGCCGCCGGCCGCACCCACCCGGGTGACGTCGCCAAGCACCGCGCGCCGCAGGCCGCGCCCCGGCGACAGGAAGGAAATCGCCTCGAGAAGATTGGTCTTGCCCGCGCCGTTCTCGCCGGTCAGCACCACATGCCGTCCGTTGAACCGCAGCGACGCCTCCGCGTAATTGCGGAAGTCGGTCAGGATCAGCCGTGAAAGGGAGGTCTTCTCAGCCATTGGCACTCAGATAGCTTTAACTGGACTGGAGCTAAGGAGTTGAGGCGGGAAAGGCAAGTATTTGCAGCGCAGCCGCGGCGGCTGATGGCACGCTCTTGCCGAACGGGCTCCGAAAGCCCGGTGACACGGACGTCGCTGTTGAGATCTCTTCGGCCGCGGCGGCCGAACAGGCCTTTGGACTTAGTATTAGCTCATCCGCAACAGCTTATGATTAATGAAAAGCTAGGGTGGAGATTAAGACGAGCATTAACCCCATAGGTGGAAGTTACCTCGGACAGAACCGCTGGAATCAGCGGTCCGCGTGACACGAGGAGCGAACCTTGACCAGCCAGAGCCGCCAAACATCACTCAAGGACCGATTGGACTTCATCGGTCTGGGACCAGCCGAATGCCAGCACCTGGCCGCCGCCGGCCCGGTCGTGAAAGAAACCGTCAACAGCGCCCTCGACGCGTTCTATCGCAAGTCAAAGGCCCATCCGCACACGGCTAAATTCTTCGCGAGCGAGGCGCATATCGCTCACGCCAAGGAACGCCAGGCGAGCCATTGGGGCGTGATAACGTCTGGCCGCTACGACGATGCCTATGTCGAGGGCGTCAGCGCCATCGGCCGGACCCACGCCCGGTTGGGCCTGGAGCCGCAGTGGTATATCGGTGGCTACGCCCTCATTCTCGACGGCATTATCCGCGCCATGATCAAGACGGAGATGAGGGGCTTCTTCCAGGACAAGAAGGCAGCCGTGTTGGCCGACCGCATGTCCGCCGTCGTCAAGGCGGCGCTCCTCGACATGGACTACGCGATCTCGATCTATCTGGACGTGTTGAACACCCAGCGGCAGGAAGCGGAAACCGAACGCCAGAAGGTCAAGGAAGAGCAGGACAGAGCCATGTCGGCCTTGGAGGAGGCTCTGCAGGCCCTTTCCAGGGGGGATCTCACCAACGAACTCTACCAGCAGCTGGCGCCGAGCTTCACCACGCTCAAGGACAACTACAACTCCTCTCTGGCCTCGCTTGATTCGGCGATGAGCGAAATCAACAATTCGGTCAGTCAGGTCGAGGCCGAGGTTTCAGAAATTTCGAACGCTGCCGACAACATCGCCAAGCGCACGGAGCAGCAGGCCTCCGCGCTGGAGCAGACAGCGGCGGCACTCGAGGAAATCACCACGATCTCCCAGAATTCGGCGCACCGGACGCGCGAGGTTCAGCACATCGTCCAGGAATCGGCTGCCGAAACGGTGCGCTCCGGCCAGGTGGTCGAGCAGGCCATCACCGCGATGGGCGACATCGAACAGTCCTCTGAAAAGATGACGCAGATCATCGGTGTGATCGACGAAATCGCCTTCCAGACTAACCTTCTGGCCTTGAATGCCGGTGTCGAGGCAGCGCGCGCTGGTGAGCAGGGCAAGGGATTTGCCGTCGTGGCGCAGGAAGTCCGCGAACTGGCGCAACGCTCGGCCGCGGCCGCCAAGGAAATCAAAGAACTGATCGACCGCTCGTCAGGCGACGTGCAACGCGGCGTGCAGCTGGTCAACAGGGCGGGAGAGGCGCTGGTCGGTATCGGCGAGCGGGTCAAGGCGATCGACGGGCACATCGCCTCCATCGTCCGGTCGGCCCAGGAACAGGCGTCCGGCATCGACGAGATCAACTCGGCGGTCAGGAGCATGGACCAGATCACGCAGCAGAATGCGGCCCTGATGGAGGAGACGAGCGCGTCCGCACAGAGCCTCGTCGGGATCAGCGGACGCCTCGCATCGCTGATCGCACGCTTCCGGACACGCAGCGCTTCGGCCGCGCCGGCACAGCGCCAGAGAATGCGGGCCTGATGGACCTCTGCAGTCGGGTCGCGTAGGCTGCGGTTCTCATCGAGAGGAGCGCACCATGAGCGATCGACCCGACTGCATCCGCCATTGGCGCGAACTGGAAGACACCGAGGAAAAGCATTACCAGGGGGATGACGAGCCGATGGGCTTCGGTGCTCCCCTTGCTCGGCATTTCGGGCTGTCGCGTCTCGGCATCCATCACGTCCGGCTGCCTCCCGGCCGGCGCACCTCCTTCCCCCACGCGGAAAGCACCGAGGAGGAATTTGTCTATGTCCTGGAGGGCGCACCGGACGTCTGGCTGGATGGAAATCTGCATCGCCTCGCCAAGGGAGATTCCGTCGGGTTTCCGGCAGGGACGGGAATGGCCCACACCTTCATCAACAATTCCGAGCAGGAAGCCCATCTGCTGGTGATCGGAGAAGCGGCCCGCGACGACAACCGGATCGTCTACCCGAGGAACATGGAGCGGCGCAGCCTGCGGTCGGACTGGTGGACGGATGCGCCCGCTCGTCCTATGGGAGACCATGACGGCATGCCGGACGCGGTCCGCGCCTGGAAAGTGGTGGAGGAAAACTGAGGTGCACGACGAGCAAAGGCTTGTGACGCTGGAAGAACTGGCGGCTCACCAGGCCAAGGTGATCGAGGAGCTGTCCGACCAGCTCGCGGAGCAATGGAAGGTGCTGGAGCAGACGCGTGCCAAGCTCGATCGCCTGACGGAGCGCTTCCTGACCCTGGAGGAAAGCTCGCTCGATGCGCCGGCCATCACCCGGCCGCCGCATTACTGATCAGGCCGCCGTCCGGGCGTGTTTCAGGGCGACGTATTCCCAGGCCGCGACGAGCAGCAGAACGCCGTTGGCAAGCAGCTGGACGCCGAAATTCGGCAGCAGAGGCGTCGCAAGGAAGCACAGTCCAAGGATGATGACGCCTGCGATATGCGACGGCGGCAGGATCTGCGAGGCGACCCGTTTCATCCACCCGGCGCCGCCAAGAAACAGCATCGGCCCGCCAAGCAGCGCGAAGGCGTGCCCGAGTTCTCCCTGTTCGCCAGGGTGTGACAGGACGAAGTCCTCGCCCACGGCGGTAAGGATAATCCCGGCTACGATCGGCAGATGACCATAGACGAACAGGTGTTGCGCCGTCTTCTGCGGCGCCTCGCTGTCCTCCGCCTTGTCGGAAGCCCGTTCCTGGCCATCGTGGAAATAGATCCACCACATCAGAACCGTCGACAGGAAGGCGGACATCAGGATCAGCGGCGTGCCGTCGTGCTCCAGATGCGATGAGGCGATCTTGCCGGTGGTGAGGATGGTTTCCCCAAGCGCGATCGTCACGAAGAGGGCGCAGCGTTCCGCCAGATGCTCGCCCTTGATGTCGAGCGTTTCCTGCGGCGCCGCGCCCAGGCCGGGCAGCCGGTAGCGCAGGAGTGGTCCGACATACTCGACGACCAGCGCCGCCACCCAGAGTGAGAGCCGCAGACCGGGCTCCGCCAACCCGCCTGCGATCCACAGCACGCAGGAGACGAAAATCCAAAGGGTGATCCTGACGAAGGTGCGGAAGGACTGGTCGTCCGTGCCGCGAAAGGCGTAGAGCGCGAAAAGCGAGCGCCCCAGCTGCATGGCCGAATAGGCGACCGCAAAGACGAGGCCGAGATCGGTAAAGGCGCGGGGCAGCGCAATTCCAAGGACGATGCCGAGAAACATCAGCGCAAACAGCAGCAGCCGCACCGGGATGATCTCGGCGTTCAACAGGTTGGTCACCCAGGTCGTGTGGATCCACACCCACCACAGGGCAAAGATGAACAGCAGCGCCTTGGCGGCAATCCCGAAAGTAAAATCCTCGGCCAGCGTCTCGGAGAGCTGGATCAGCGCGAACACGAAGACGAGGTCGAAGAACAGCTCGGGAAAGCTCGGTTTCGTCGACTCCTGGTCTTCCTGGCGCAGCCAGTGGCGCTTGTCTGCGGACATCTGTTCTCCTCGTGTGGCCGATCGACGACTAGATAGGGCGCGTCGGCGGCGGCGGGGAGGGCGACCGGATGCGCCGGCGGCCGGTCCTCGCCGTATGGATTGACCGGCGTCAATTTCGCCGCAGAAAGATTGTCTAGAGCTTGGATGCCGCAACAGGCCGGCCACTGGGGCAATCGAGATGACGGTGCTGCAGTTCGTGTTCGCCATTCTCGTATTGCTGTGCACACCCGGCCCCACCAACACGCTGATGGCGCTCGGCGGTTACGAGCGTGGTTGGCTGGCGGCCTGGCCGCTCATCCTTGGCGAGCTCTGCGGCTACCTGGCGGTGATCGTGCCGGTCGCAACGCTTGCCGCGCCGGTCTTCGACGCTTATCCGCAAGCAGGCCTCTTGGCGAAACTGCTCGCCGGGGTCTGGATTCTCTCTCTCAGCTACCGTCTCTGGACGACAAGGGCGGGAAGCGGGGGCCCGCCGAAGATTACGGTCCGCCAAGTCGCGCTGACGACGCTTCTCAACCCGAAAGCTCTGATCATCGCGCTGGTGATCATGCCGCATGGGGGATTTGTCGATTTGTTACCCTGGCTGGCGCTGTTTGCGCTGCTCGTCGGCCTCGCTGCCAATGGCTGGATCCTGGCCGGCATGTCGATGCGCCGGGCAACGCGCATCCATATCGCGCCGGACCTCATCCGGAAGACAGCCGCGGCCTTCCTGCTGGTCTTTGCGACGATCCTGGCGGGGTCGTCGATCCACGCGCTGGCATAAAAACGATCTCTGAAGCGGCGTGTCGCCTGCTTCACCGGTCAGGGCTGCGGGCAATCGCTTGGCCGAGCGATTGCCCGAAGATCTGGAAAGTGGGCTTCAGCCCTCGAAGAATTCCTTCATGCGGGCAAAAAAGCCGGTCGATTCCGGATTATTGTCCTTCGAGGAAATCTCCTCGAACTCCTGCAGCAGCTCGCGCTGGCGCTTGGTGAGCTTCTGCGGCGTCTCGATCTGGATCTGGATGTAGAGATCGCCCGTCTGCGACGACCGCAGCACCGGCATGCCCTTCGCCTTCAGGCGGAACTGCTTGCCTGCCTGCGTCCCTTCCGGGACCGTCACGCGCGATTTCGACCCGTCAAGCGTGCCGACGTCGAACGTACCGCCCAGCGCGGCGGTCGTCATCGAGATCGGCACCATGCAGTAAAGATCGGCTCCGTCGCGCTGGAAGAACTCGTGCGGCTTCACAGACAGGAAGATGTAGAGGTCGCCGGATGGGCCACCCCGCGCGCCTGCCTCGCCTTCGCCCTGCAGCCGGATCCGCGTGCCGTCCTCGATCCCGGCCGGGATATTGACCGACAGCGACCGTTCTTCGGAAATGCGACCCTGGCCGTGGCACTTGCCGCACGGATCGGTGATCGTCTGTCCTCTGCCGTGGCAGGTCGGACAGGTACGCTCGACGGAGAAAAAGCCCTGGCTGGCGCGGACACGGCCGGAGCCCTGGCAGGTGGCGCAGGTCTTTGGCTGCGTGCCGGGCTTGGCGCCCGAGCCGGAACAGACTTCGCAGGTAATCGATGTCGGAACCCGGATCTGCGCCGTCTTGCCGGCATAGGCCTCTTCGAGGGTGATTTCCATGTTGTAGCGCAGATCGGCGCCACGCTCGCGTCCGCCGGAGGAACGGCGCGCCCGGCCGCCCCCCATCATCTCGCCGAAAATGTCTTCAAAGATATCGGAGAATCCACCGGCACCCGCGCCGCCGGAAAAGCCGCCACCGCCGCCCATGCCGCCCTGCTCGAAGGCCGCATGTCCGAACCTGTCATAGGCCGCCCGCTTCTGCGGATCCTTCAGGGTTTCGTAGGCCTCGTTCAGTTCCTTGAACTTGCGCTCGGCCTCGGCATCACCAGGATTCTTGTCCGGATGAAATTTCATGGCCAGCTTGCGGAAGGCACTTTTCAGTTCCTTCTCGTCAGCCGAACGGCCAACCCCCAGCGTTTCGTAAAAGTCAGCTTTTGCCATTAAGTGAACCGGCTCCGGAAAGGGGTCCGGCTGCACGATGGCAGCCGGATACTTTGCTCAACTATGGGTGAGGCCTAGGCCTCAGGCAACCAACGATCAAGCGGACTTCTTGTCGTCCTTGATTTCCTCGTAGTCGGCATCGACGACACCGTCGTCCTTGCCGCCTTCGGAAGCCGAATCGCCTTCAGCCTGCTGCTGCTCATAGATAGCCTGGCCGAGCTTCATGGAGACTTCCATCAGCGTCTGAGTCTTGGCCTGGATGTCGTCGGCGTCGGGCTCGGACGCTTCGACCGAAGACTTCAGGGCGGCAAGCGCATCCTCGATCGACTTGCGGTCGGTCTCGGTGACCTTGCTGCCGTATTCCTGCAGCGACTTCTCGGTCGAGTGAATGAGGCTTTCGGCCTGGTTCTTGGCTTCCACTCCGGCGCGACGCTTACGGTCCGCTTCGGCATTTGCCTCGGCGTCCTTCACCATCTTTTCGATCTCGGCATCGGACAGGCCGCCCGAGGCCTGGATGCGGATCTGCTGCTCCTTGCCGGTGCCCTTGTCCTTGGCCGAAACCTGCACGATGCCGTTGGCGTCGATGTCGAAGGTGACCTCGATCTGCGGCATGCCGCGCGGCGACGGCGGCAGGCCGACCAGGTCGAACTGGCCGAGCAGCTTGTTGTCCGCAGCCATTTCACGCTCGCCCTGCGACACGCGGATCGTCACGGCCGACTGGTTGTCTTCGGCTGTCGAGAAGGTCTGGCTCTTCTTCGTCGGGATCGTCGTGTTGCGGTCGATCAGGCGCGTGAAGACGCCACCGAGCGTTTCGATGCCGAGCGACAGCGGCGTCACGTCGAGAAGCAGGACGTCCTTGACGTCGCCCTGCAGAACGCCGCCCTGGATTGCGGCGCCCATGGCAACCACTTCATCCGGGTTGACGCCCTTGTGGGGTTCCTTGCCGAACAGCTGCTTGACGACTTCCTGGACCTTGGGCATGCGGCTCATGCCGCCGACCAGAACGACTTCGTCGATCTCGGCTGCGGTCACGCCGGCATCCTTGAGGGCTGCCTTGCACGGTGCAACCGTGCGCTGGACGAGATCGTCGACCAGGCTTTCGAACTTGGCGCGGGTCAGCTTCATCGTCAGGTGCTTCGGACCGGACGCATCGGCCGTAATGAACGGCAGGTTGATCTCGGTCTGCTGCGAGGACGAAAGCTCGATCTTTGCCTTTTCCGCAGCTTCCTTGAGGCGCTGCAGGGCAAGCTTGTCGTTCTTCAGATCGATGCCCTGGTCCTTCTTGAACTCGTTGGCGAGATATTCGACGAGACGCATGTCGAAGTCTTCACCGCCGAGGAAGGTGTCGCCGTTGGTCGACTTCACTTCGAACACGCCGTCGCCGATTTCGAGAACCGAGATATCGAAGGTGCCGCCGCCAAGGTCGTAGACGGCGATCGTCTTGCCGTCCTTCTTGTCGAGGCCGTAGGCGAGCGCTGCAGCGGTCGGCTCGTTGATGATGCGCAGCACGTCGAGGCCGGCGATGCGGCCGGCGTCCTTGGTGGCCTGGCGCTGGGCGTCGTTGAAGTAGGCCGGAACGGTGATGACGGCCTTTTCGACCTTCTCGCCCAGATAGGATTCGGCGGTTTCCTTCATCTTCTGAAGGATCATCGCGGAAACCTGGGCCGGGGAATAGTTCTTGCCCTGCGCCTTGACCCAGGCGTCGCCATTGTCACCCTTGACGATGTCGAACGGGACGAGGCCCTTGTCCTTTTCGACCGTCGGATCTTCGTAGCGGCGACCGATCAGTCGCTTGACGGCAAACAGGGTATTGGTCGGGTTGGTCACTGCCTGGCGCTTGGCCGGCTGGCCGACGAGGCGTTCGCCATCATCGGTGAATGCGACCATGGAAGGCGTGGTCCGCGCGCCTTCGGCGTTCTCGATCACCTTTGCATCCTTGCCGTCCATGATGGATACGCAGGAATTGGTGGTGCCGAGGTCGATGCCAATTACTTTTGCCATTTCTTCTCTCTCCTTTAAGCGAACCGTCGAAACCCCCTAAAGGCATTCCGCTGACGGTTCCTCGAATGGGATGGTCTGTGATTGTCGCAGCATCGGCTGCGACCATGCGGCGTATATAAGGACGGGTTTTTGCCTCTGCAAGGCAACAAATTCGATGCGATGGCGCAAAAATCCAACTCCCTCCGGTTCCTTCGGGAGCGGATCCTACTGCCCCGTCAGGATGTCCAGAAGCGTGGTGCGGCGCCCGTTGCCGGCCGGATTGGCGTGACCGACCTCGCCGGGCGGAACCGGGCTGCCGCCGACCGTGCCGGGGGGCACCGGCGCCGGCGAATCGTAGGGGCCGCGATAGTCCCGGTAGTCGCGCACGGGAACGTCGCCCGGCGGCACCATCTCGCCGTAGCCCCGGCGCATGGGCGGCGGCGCCTGCTCGCCATATTGCGGATCCGCCGGGTAGGGGCGGCGTGTCGCGGCCCTGCCAGGATCGGCGTAGGTCGGATCGCTCGCGGGCGAGTGCGGAGCAGGCGGATAGTCCGGCGGCAGCTCCTCTTCCTTCTGTCGGCCGACACCCGGTATGATGCCCGAAATGATGTCGCCGATCGAGGTCGAGGGATTGTCTTCCTGCGGCGGCACGGCAGCGGGCGGCAGCTCTAGGCCACGGCTGGTGCCGAACAGGGGTGTCGGGCTGTAGCCCTTGAGGGCCGCGGTCATGTATTCCTTCCAGGCCTTGGCCGGAAGCCCGCCGCCCGTCACCTTCTTCATGAACGCGCCGTCGTCGTTGCCGAACCAGACGCCGGTGGTCAT
Organism: Hyphomicrobiales bacterium; assembly: GCA_900469345.1. Classification (GTDB taxonomy): domain Bacteria; phylum Pseudomonadota; class Alphaproteobacteria; order Rhizobiales; family Rhizobiaceae; genus Neorhizobium. Next base: position 121,728 of record UBWZ01000011.1, read on the forward strand.
GATGCTGGTATAGCCGACGAACAGGGCGTCGCGGAACGACTGGGTCGTGCCCGACTTGCCGGCCGCTTGCCAGCCGTCGAGCCGCGCGGCGCGCCCGGTGCCTTCGTTGATGACCCGGTTCATCATGCTGTTCATGGTCGCGGCAATCGGTTCGCTCAGTACCCGCGGGGGATTGGCGTAGTCCGCTTCGTAGAGGACCTTTCCGTCGGGGTCGGTGATCCGCTTGACGATATGCGGGCTCGCCTTGTAGCCGCCGTTCATGAAGGCGGCGTAGGAGGAGGTGAGCTCGACCAGCGAGACTTCCGACGTGCCGAGCGCGATCGACGCATTCGACTGGATATCGGAATCCACCCCGAGGCGATGCGCCAGGCTGACGACCTTGTCCGGCCCGACCTGCATGACCAGCTGCGCCGCAATCGTGTTCAGCGACTGCGAAAAGGCGGAAGCCAGCGTAACTGGCCCGCGGAACTTCTGGTCGTAATTCTCGGGCGCCCAGTTGCCGATCTTTACCGGTGCGTCGTTGAGCACGGTGTCCGGCCGGTCGCCTGCTTCCAGCGCGGCCGCGTAGACGAACGGCTTGAAGGCGGATCCCGGCTGCCGCTTGGCCTTTGCGGCGCGGTTGAACTGGCTTGTTGCATAGTCGCGTCCGCCGACCACGGCGCGGATCGCGCCGGTCGCATCGACCGACACCAGCGCGGCCTGGGACGCGTTCAGCTTGACGCCTTCCTTCTTGAGGATGTCGTTCAAGGCCTTGTCGGCTGCCGCTTCCAGTCGTGAATCGATGGTGGTCTCGACCATCACGTCCGTCTTCGGTTCGCCGATCAGCCCCTTGACCTCGTCGACCACCATGTCGGCCGCATATTGCTGGGCGCCGTTCCAGTGGCTCTTCGCCTTGGCCGGAGGCTGCGACATGGCGGTCGTGAGATCGCTGTCGGTGATATAGCCTTCCTCGCGCATGGTTCCGAGCACCACCTGGGCGCGCGCCTCGGCAGCCTTCGGATCGCGCGCCGGTGACAGCCTCGACGGCGCTTTCAGCAGGCCCGCAATCGTCGCGGCCTCGCCGAGATTGACGTCGCGGGCAGACTTGTTGAAGTAGCGCCGCGACGCCGCCTCCACGCCATAGGCACCCGAGCCGAAGAACACCCGGTTGAGGTACATGGCAAGGATCTGGTCCTTGGTGAACTTGTGTTCCAGCCAGAAGGACAGGAGCACTTCCTGGATCTTGCGCTCGAAGGTCCGCTCCGGCGACAGGAACAGGTTCTTCGCCAGCTGCTGGGTAATGGTGGAGCCTCCCTGGATCGGCTGGCCGGTGAGGTTGTTGACGAAGGCGCGGGCAAGCCCGAGCGGGTCTACCCCGAAATGGGAGTAGAAGCGCCGGTCTTCGATCGAGATGACTGCTTGGGGCAGATACGGCGACATGTCTTCGAGCGCCAGCGCTTCGCCGCCCGTGGTTCCCCGGTTGGCGAGCACCGAGCCGTCGATCGCGGTGATTTTCATGTTCGGTGGGCGGTCGGGGATGGCCCAGGTGCTGGCCGCCGGCATCCGCGCGCCGTAATAAAGAACAAGGCCGCCGACGCCGATCGCGCCCCAGATGCCGAGAACGATGCACCAGTAGAAAAGCCTGCGGATCCCGCCGAAGAAGCCGCCGCCTGTGCTGCTCGGGCGCTTCCGGGTTCGGCTGCGCGACGCGGTCTTGCGCACGGGCTCGTCATCCTCGTCATCGGGTTCCGGTTCGCGCCGACTGGGCTTGGCCGCCGCCTTGGTCGACTGACGGCCGTTGCCGATGATCCGCTCGTCCGCGTCGAGGCGAAAATCGTTGCTCTCTCGCGACCCGCCGAATGACGGTTCGACACGTTTGTTCGATTTTCCCTTGGCAGCCATGATGAGCCGGCGTACCCCCGTCGCTCGCCTGAAACAGAACAGGTCTTGTTTGATTTCGTCGCCCACGCCTCGACTGAACTTTAAATGCGGCGATTTAAGGAGGTGTAAACCCTGAGACGGAGCGTGAAGTCCGCTATGGCGCGGAAAAACGGCTGTACATCGGGGAAAAAAGGCGCAGGATGACGGTGCAGAATTCCACCTTGGAGGAGGAGGGAAGGACATGCAGAAGATTGTGGAGGCAGTCATCCGAAAAGGCGACCAGCGGATCGCCGTGGGCTTGGTCAGCGTCAAACAGGCCCTCGATATGCCGCAGCGCGGGATCTACGAGTTCAGCCATCCGGAGCACGAGGCGGGGAAGACCGATGTCTTTCTCACCGGCGAAGCGCTTTCCAAGCTGATGTAGAAGCCGAGTCATGCTTGCTGTCACCGGTGGAACCCAGCGTTCCACGAGGGGTTGTCTCCTTTTGCGTGAAAAGGAGTGACTGATGACCAGCAAGACTCTTTCTGCCGGATTTACCGGTGACGTTGCGGATCCAGGCACGGTGTCTGCCCGCGCCCGTGCGGCTGTCGATCGCGCGAAGGATGAGGCGACGCTTGTCGCCACGCATGCAGGCGACCACCCGGCGGCCACGGGATCGGTCGTCGCCGTCGTTGCATTGGCGGCCTTTGCGCTCGGCTATCTGCTGGGAACGTCATCCCCGGGCACGCGTCGGCTGTTGTAGGCCGATCTTTAGAATTCCCGGAAAACCCGAGGGTCTTCGCAACCTCTTTGCCTTCGGGCGCCTTGTTTCCGGAGCATGCGCGCCGGGAACCTTCCCAATGCTGTTCCGTTGGGCCTTGCAGAAACAAGCAAGGAGACTGTCATGCCCAATCGTGACCCGCTTCCCACGCCGGATGTCGATACTCCACGCGGCCCGGTGCCGACCTCCGGAATTCCGGACCGGACCCAGGAAAAGCCGCCGCTGACGCCCGCGCAGGACGGAAGCGACAACAAGAACCCGCAGGACCCGACGCTCGAACCGGCTCTCCTGCCGGTGGGCGACCCAGCCGGTATGGCATGATCTGAACATGGCGGCCACGATATGAAGTCGTGGCCGCCATTCCCTTGCGCGCCATTAGGTGTATGTCCTTACGCGCCAGCCCCTAGATTGCACCCCCACTATTTTGTGGTTGCTATTGCATTAGGCGCGGCTCAAAATAATGCAGATTAGACGGCTGCTTTTTATCTACTTGGAAAATTTGGAAGATCGCCTCGAGAAGGGGCGTTGGCAGTACCGCCGGCAGGCGGTCCCCGGGGAGGGGATGAGTTGTCTACGATCCAGACATGTGTTTGGGAGGGTGTTATGCCGACACAGATGGTGCGTCATCCGGTCAACCCGGATCAGCTAAATCTTCTTCAGAAGGTTTTCGACGATGCTTGCGCCGAGCATCAGATCGAGAAGGACAGTCCCGATGCCGAGGCGCTCGCGCTGATCCTTGTGAATTCCATGCAGAAGGGTTCGAGCGAACCCGAGCAGCTGACGGCTATTGCAGAGGCGCTTGCGAAAAACCGCTGACGGGTGAGCTGGAACCTATTGCCACTTCATCAGTTGACCGACCTCTCGATCAACTGTGGAGGCCAACATGGCAGACCCCGTCAAGAGCCTGAAAACTGCATCCTTCGACCATGAGCCTTCGAGCGGCGATTACGGCCAGGAAATCGGCCGGTTGCGCAGCGAGATTGCCAGCCTTCGCGAAACGATCGCCGAACGCGGCAGCGAAGCGTATGATAAGGTTGCCAAGCAGGCGAGCTCTGCAGCCGATTATGTCTCGAGCGAAGCAAGCTCGGTTGCCGACACCATCCGCGAACATCCTGCCGCAACGACCACGGTCTTTACCCTGATCGGCGCTCTCGGCTTTGCTCTCGGCTATGTCGTCGCGACCGCCGCTGCCGAAAGCAAGCAGGCCTGGTACCAGCGCTACCTGTCCGACCGATTCTAGGTCGACATCTCACCGTCTGAAGATGGATCCTGGCCGACGTCGACCCATTCGGCGCCGGTCATCTCTGCCATGCGGTCTGGGCTGATGCGCAAAGCGGCGTTGATCGCGCCGGCAGCCGGGACGACCTCGTCGAACCGGCGAAGCGACAGGTCGCAGTAGACCTTCATGTTCGTCGCCAGCCCGAATGGACACACGCCTCCCACCGGATGGCCTGTCAGGGCGACCACGTCCTCCCCGCCAAGCATTCGCGGTTTCGACCCGAACACCTGCCTGAATTTCTTGTTGTCCAGGCGAGTGGTGCCGGACATCACGACCACGATGACTTCGTCGCCGATCCGGGCGCACAGGGTTTTGGCGATCTGCGCCGGATCCACGCCATGCGCCTCGGCTGCCAGCGCTACGGTCGCCGAGCTTTCCTGGGTAACGATGATCTCGATGTCGGGTGCCTTGGCGGCAAGAAATGCTCGAACGGATTCTAGGCTCATACCACGAGCATGACGGATCGCCACCGTGACCGCAACCCGTCAGCGATATGCGCGCTGCGCAATGCTGCGGTGCAAAAAGGTGGCTGTTTTTTGAGCGTAGTTCCTGTATCTTCCAAGCATCGAAGGGCGCACTCCTCCTCCCAGCGCTCTCGATTGGACCAGCAACACCTCCTCCTCCCGGTTGTTGGTCAGTTTCAGAAGCCCGGCGCACCTCCTCCCGCGCCGGGCTTTCTGTTTTCGGCGCCCGGTCGCCGGCTGCGTCGAAGGGTCTCCAGGTCTTGACGCAACATGGAGCAGCCCCTAAATCCCGAACATCGATATTTGTTTGACAAGCCAGCACTGGGCCCATCCGCCCAGCCTGCGACGTTCTTTCTTCAAATACGAAAGTCACCGTTCCGGCGGGCTTGAGGGCCGGAACATTCGGTCATTTGCAGAGAAAGGCATCGTTATGGCGACCGGTACAGTAAAGTGGTTCAACGCAACCAAGGGCTACGGCTTCATCACCCCGGATGGCGGCGACAAGGACGTTTTCGTCCACATTTCCGCAGTTGAGCGCGCCGGCCTCGGCCAGTTGCAGGACGGCCAGAAGGTCTCCTTCGAACTGGTCACGGATCGTCGCTCGGGCAAGGTCTCCGCAGACAACCTGCAGAGCGCCTGAGCAGCTTTGGTGTCGGGCCTCGTCGCAGGCCGTCAGACTGAGATTGAAAGACCGGCCTTCGCCGGTCTTTTGCGTTTTTGCGCCACTGTCTCGGTTTGACGCCGACCTTTGGGTTTCAGCTGACCTTTAAGTTTTAAAGGAGACGGCGAGAAGGCTTGCAATCTCTCCTGACCGTTCCCATCTATCGGTCATGGCGTTCCAACGGATTGATGAAGCGACGCTCGCAAAGCAGTTGCTTCATCTAATTTAGGCAAATACGGGAAACCGTGCCATCCCAAGGCGGTTTTGATCTTCGTGTTAACGAAGCGTTAACCTTTCGGACGGATGATGATCGCTAGAGCCGCACAGGTCCGATGAGGATCTCAGGCGGTCGCGTTGGAATTGCTTGATCTATTCTCAGTGACCACGGATGTACTGGCACGTATGAATAGAAGTGGAAAGGTCGGGCTTGCCCGGCCTTTTTGTTTTTTTACAGCGTGGGGCAAAAGGCTCCGCTCGCTGTGCGAAGCCTTCGCCTATTCAGGTGCTATTGCGCCAGCGCCGCCATGATGCGGGCCCAGGAGCGAATGCCCTTGTGGTAGGACGTGAGGTCATATTTCTCGTTGGGAGAATGGACCCGGTCGTCATTGAGCCCGAACCCGACGAGCAGCGATTCCATCCCCAGCAGCGTCTGGAAGTCGCCAACGATCGGGATTGACCCGCCGACGCCGACCACCAGCGCGGGCTTCGGCCATTCGTCGGAAAGCGCCGTCTTGGCCTTGGTCAGAAGAGGGGAGTCGTAGCCGAGCTGGATCGCCGGCGAGCCGCCATGCTCGATGAATTCCACGCTGCAGTCGGCCGGGATTTTCGAGCGCACATAGGCGCGGAAGCTCTCCCGGATCTTGTCCGGATCCTGGTCGCCCACCAGCCGGCATGACACCTTGGCGGAGGCCTGTGCCGCGATCACCGTCTTGAAACCCTGACCCGTATAGCCGCCCGTGATGCCGTTGATCTCGCAGGTCGGGCGCGCCCACAAAAGCTCCAGCATGGAGCGGCCCTTTTCGCCGGCAAGTTCGGAGAGCCCGACCTCGGTCAGAAGGTCGCTTCCGCCCCCGGTCATCGATGCCCAGGATGCCTTGAGGTTTGACGGGGTCTCCTCGACGCCGTCGTAGAAACCGTCCAGCGTCACGCGACCGGTTTCGTCGTGCAGTCCTGCGAGGATCGTGGAAAGGATCTGGATCGGATTGGCGGCCGCGCCGCCATACATGCCCGAATGGAGATCGCGATTGGCGGCCTTGACGATGATCTCCTCGCCGACGAGCCCGCGCAGCGACGCGGTAATCGCCGGGGTATCGGCATCCCACATGCCGGTATCGCAAACCAGCGCGTAGTCCGCCTTCAGCTCGTCGGCATGTGCATCGAGAAAGGGTTTCAGCGACGGCGAGCCGGATTCTTCTTCGCCCTCGAACAGGATCGTTACCCGCACAGGCAGGCTTCCGTGCACGTCCTTGTAGGCGCGGCACGCCTCCACGAAGGTGAGGAGCTGGCCCTTGTCGTCGGCCGTGCCGCGTCCGGTCACCACCTTGCGGCCGTTGTCGATCTCCTTGAGCCTGGGGTCGAACGGATCGTCCTCCCACAATTCGATCGGGTCGATGGGCTGCACGTCGTAATGGCCGTAGAACAGGACATGCGGGGCATCCGCCGTTGCGCCAAGGTGGTGGCCGACAACCATCGGATGGCCGCTCGTCTGGCGCACGGACGCCTCGAAGCCGAGGCCGACGAGCTCGCCGGCCAGCCATTCGGCTGCCTTGCGGCAATCGGCGCTGTAGGCGGGATCGGTGGAGATGGACTTGATGCGCACCAGATCGAAGAGCCGCTCCAGGCTCTCGGGCATGTTCTGGTCGGCGCGGTCAAGGACGGCGGAAAGATCGGTCATGAAAATATCCTGTCTTCGAGATGGGAGCCGCCGCAGACGCGGCGCGGAAGGCTCCGCTGCCGGCAGTTAACAATCCCGGCGTGGCGAGCACAACGAAAAACGCGGTCTCGCGCATGGCCGAGCAACCGGTTCCGAGAACGAAGCAGGCATGGATGCGCAGGATCCGAGGTTGAAAGACGACCGGTCAAAGCCTGCGGGCGTTGTGAAGGATCATCCGCATATATTCGATCATCAGTTCGCGCTCGAAGCGTCGGAAGCCCTGGAACAGCACCGTATCGGCCTCTGCGGCCGCTTCCAGCGCCTGGGCTTCCAGGTCGCGCCCGAGCTGTGTCAGGGTGATGATCTGGGCCCGCTTGTCGCCGGGATGGGGGCAGCGAGCGATCAGCCCGTCGCGCTCCATCCGCGCAAGCGTGTTGGCAAGCGTCGCCTGCTCCACCTCCAGCTTGTCCAAGAGCTGCTTTTGCGTCAGCCCGTCCTGATGCCAGAGCTCTAGAAGAACGGGGAACTGGCCGGGAGAAAAGCCAAGCAGGGTGGAACGCTTCTGCAGCGAGCGGGCAAAGCTCTTGGCCATCTGGCCAGCGAGATAGGTCGCCGATTGCGAGCGATCAAATGCCATGGCCCTCAGATCCGTTTCTCGAAAGACGCAAGCGTAATGCGAGGATATATCGCATGGCATGCTTTCGCCAAGCCTGCGTCGGCGAGCCGTATTTCGAGGTTTTGGAAGGGACGACCGCCACGGCCTGGGAGGGGAGGGGG
>UBWZ01000007.1 GCA_900469345.1 Hyphomicrobiales bacterium
TCCATCGGCTCCGGCTCGGCAGCTACGATTGCGTCAGCGGCGTGGGCGCCGGAAACTGCAGCGAGGGCTGCAGCGGAGCCGAGGAGAAGGCTCTTGATGTTCATTGTTGACCTCCAAGTCAAGTTTTGCACTAGGCGAAGCAGCAACTGTTCAGCGCCAAGCCACCGATACGCGCCGATAAGAATTCTCTTTGCGTCTGGGACCAACCTACCCGATACGCTCCGGGCGGCAATTGCAAACCTGCTTCCGGGCCCTCTCGATGACCTGCTATTTGTCAAAGTGTGGCTAACTTGCAATGATTTGCACGTACGGACCCCTCAATCTTAACGAAGGGTTAGCGCCCGATGACGGGTAAAAGGGCAAAAGACGCGTTGTGTGCCGGGTTCGGACAGAATCGCAGGCCTCGATCTGGAAAGCGTGCGGCTCTGAAGCAGCGAAAACGCCACGTCGATTCTCTTGTCCCATGGCTGGACACTTCGGAGACGCAGCCGAGCAATAGAAAACCCGCCAGGACCGGAAGATCCTGGCGGGTTGCAAGCCTGGCGGTATCGGCTGGGCGGGGTTACCGACGGCAGGTCCCGAGGACTGCCGTCGGCGCCGACTATTGCTCGGCGACAAGTTTCATGACGTGGCTCTTGTGCATTTCGAGCTTCGGCAGCGTCTTGACGGCGAACGCCTTCACCGCGGCATCGTCGCCACTCTTGGCATAGGTCGCAAACAGTGAAACCGCCTCCGCGTGTCCCTGCGCCTGCATGTCGATGTAGAGCGGTTGGAAGTCCTGGTCCGACGCTCCCGTGAGGAGCTCGAGCATGGCAGCGTGCTTGGGGGACAACTGCGGTGCTTCGTCTCCAAGCTTTGCGGCAGACTTCAATGCGTCGCCAGCCTTCGTATGATCGGCGACCATCTCTTTGGCGAATGCCTTGACGTTGGCGTCCTTCGCCTTCTGTTCGGCAAGCCTGCTGGATTCGATCTCGAAAGCGTTCGAACTCGTGACCATTTTCACGAAGGAAGACTTGTCGACATCGAACGGCGCAGCGGCCTCGTCAGCCGGCTTGGGCTGCGCTGCTTGGACGATGGCTGGCGAAAGCATGGAAAGCGTGATGATCGAGATGGAAATGAGCTTGTTCATGGGTGCTCTCCTTTACTTGGCTTTGCCGAAGGCGGCGACGAGATCGGCGACGGCCAGATCTTCGGCCTGCTTGGCTTCCGGAACGACCTTGCCCATGCCGAAGAACTCGTGGGTCACCCCTTCGAATGTCTTCATGTTGACGGCGACGCCGGCGTCCTTGAGCTTGCCGGCATAGGTTTCGCCATCAGAGCGCAGCGGATCGATCTGCGCGAGGATGACGGTGGCGGGCGCAACGCCGGCGAGATCGGATCGACCGTTCAAGTTGATGCGCGGATCCTTCGCCTCGTCCATCGAGCTGGTCGTGTTCTTGACGAACCATTCCATGTCGGCCTTGCCGAGTGGCTTGGCTTCGGCGTTTTCCTTGTAGGACGGTGTATTCATGTCGGCGCCGGCAACGGGGTAGACCAGCAACTGATGGAGCGGCTGCTTCACCTTCATCTCCTTGGCCATCAAGGCGACGTTCGCCGCGAGATTGCCACCGGCACTTTCGCCCGCAACGGCGATCTTGTCGGCATTGCCGTTCATCTCATGGATGTTCTCGACTACCCACTTGTAGGCGGTCCAGGCATCCTCGTGAGCGGCCGGGAACTTGTGCTCCGGTGCATGCCGGTATTCGACCGAGACGACGATTGCCTTCGCACCAAGGGAAAGGGCCCGCGGCGACGAATCGTAGACATTGATGTCCGCAACCACCCATCCGCCGCCATGGTAGTAGACGACGACAGGGAACGGGCCCTTGCCTTCAGGTGTATAGACGCGTGCAGCAAGCCCGCCGGCCTTCGAAGGAATGGTGATATCCTTCGTCGTCACCTGCGCTTCCGGGTTCGATGACACGCGCTGTTCCCATTGAACGGCCTTTGCCGCATCGGCCGGGCTTGCCTGGCCACGGGCCTCGGGCACCGTCAATGTCGAGAACGGCTTTGCACCAAGCGACTGAAGCTTATCGAGGACCGCTTGCATCGGGGCTGTTGGCTTGGCCATTTCCGGGGCCGTATCCTGGGCCAGCAAGGCTGTCGCACTTCCCATTGTCAGCGCAAGCGAGAGTGCGACCGTTTTCAGGCGGGTGTTCGGGAAAGTCATGGTGAAGTCTCCGTTTCAATCACCGCCCAACCAGCCGAACGAAGCGTCGTTCCATCGGCTTCCGCTTTCGCAAGAAGATTATACCTTGTCGGTTTCCGCAACGATTTCCGTGTATTGCCACCCGCTGAGGTCTGCTACGGGATAAGCCGCCGCTTGGGCTGACGTGTTCAAGCATTGCGAACCGCTTCGATCGAAACTGCCACGTGCACGCTTGCCGTCTGCATGCCGCGACTTAACTTCCGGGAAGCCATGCATTCCTTGCAAAGGATAAACATCCTGTCGAAACCACGCCGCATCGTCATTATAAGCGACTTCCAGGATGGAGAATGGGATGACCGGGACGTGCCTCCGGTGGACTGGTTCCGCGACCAGTGGCAGGCCGGCCGGCGCGGACGGCCGCCGGGGCTGATCGGCAGCAACGAAGAGGTCATGGTCGATGGCGGCTATATTGAACGCCTGCCTCTCGCGGCCCTCAAGACGGGCATGGTCGATTGTGCCGAAGTCTGGACCCATTGGCGCGGCTCAGAACCGCCTACCGAGTGGATCGGCAACAGCCCGCATCTCACCCGCCGATCATTTCGGTTGACTGGTCCGGATGCACCTTTTGCTTCAAACGACATGCTCGGTCACATCGAAGCCTTCGGCCCACCGGACATCCTGTGCATCTGGGGGCTGGGGGTCAGTGAGGACATCCTCCTCGCCTGTTCCGACAGTTTCAAGATCTACAATTCCATCGATGCGCCCGCACTGCGCATTCCCCCTGAGGTCAGCCGCCACTTCGATCTCGTCCTGACGGGCGCGCAATGGCAGTCGGACGAAGTGCATGCCCGCCATCCGGAGATGGCGACGTCGATCATGCCGATCGGACCCGAATTCGCATCCGAGATTACCTTCCATCCGCTCGACCTGCCGAAGATCTACGACGTGATCTATGTCGCCGCAGCCCAGCCCTACAAACGGCACGACATCCTGTTTGCCGCGCTTGCAAGAACGCAGCGTCCGCTGCGGGCGCTTTGCGTCTGCGGCTATGGCGAGATGATCGGCGAGCTGCATCAGCAGGTGGCCGACCTCGGCATCGACGTGGATTTCGTCGGTCCGCCCGGTGTCCCCCTGGCCGAGGTCAATCGGCTGATGAACCAGGCACGGCTTGGCGTCGTCTGCGGTGTCGAAGACGGCGCGCCGGCCATCCTTACGGAATACATGCTGGCGGGCATTCCGGTCCTTGCAAACAGCCACCTCAGTTGCGGGCTGCAGTTCATTATGCCGCAGACAGGGCGTTCGGCACCCGCAGAGGATTTCGATACGGCCATCGAAGCGATGTTGGATGAGCTGGACACGTTCAGTCCCCGCGACGTCGTGCTGTCGCACTGGACGTGGCCTCACACGATCGAACGGTTGCGTGCGATCATCGCGGCAAAGGTGCCGCAAAAGATCTTTTGAGCAGCTCGGAACAACGGGCGTCGCCGCTTGTTCGTCGTGCGAATGATGCGAGGTGTTTGATGAACCTGTTGAGTGCGTTCCCGCAGTCGCCCAGCGCGACCTTGTCCGGAAGTGCCCCCCTGATCTGTTTCTCCCATCTGCGATGGGATTTCGTCCGGCAGCGGCCGCAGCACCTGATGGAGCGTTTTTCGCAGGAACGGCAAGTCTTCTTTTTCGAAGAATTCATCCCGACCGACCACCATCTCGCCTATCTCGAAATCCATCCGTTTTCTGGCACACGGGTGAAATCCATCCGTCCGCGCATCCCGCATTGGTGGAGCGAGAGCGAACGAGAGGCATCACTCGGCCATCTGCTCGATGATCTGATCCAACTTCATGGCGGCGAACGCCCGATCCTGTGGTTCTACACGCCGATGATGTTCGGTTTCGCCAAGCACGTCGATGCCGCCGCCATCATCTACGACTGCATGGACGAGCTGGCCAATTTCAAGCTCGCCCCTCCGCAGCTTCGCGAAACGGAAAATGCCTTGATGGGCCGCGCCAATGCGGTCTTCACCGGAGGCGTCAGCCTTTATGAGGCGAGACGGGATCGGCACGACAACATCCATGCCTTTCCTTCCAGCGTCGACAGCCAGCACTTTCGCACCGCCCGCAGCTGCATGCTGGAGCCAGCCGACCAGGCAGCCATCCCGCATCCGCGCATCGGTTACTATGGCGTCATCGACGAGAGGCTCGACCTCGAACTCATCCGGTCCGCCGCAGCGGCGCGCCCGGATCTGTCCTTCGTCTTCATTGGCCCGGTCGTGAAGATATCACCCGATGATCTGCCACGCGCAGCCAATATCCATTATCTTGGACAGAAGGCCTATTCCGATCTGCCCACCTATCTCTCCGGCTGGGACGTGACGATGATGCCGTTCGCGCTCAACGACGCGACCCGTTTCATCAGCCCGACCAAGACCCCGGAATATCTGGCCTCGGGCCGGCCGGTCGTCAGCACCCGCATCCGCGACGTCGTCCGCGGCTACGGCGCCGTGCCGGGCGTGTTTATCGCCCACGACAAGGCGGAATTCATTCAGGCCTGCTCGGATGCGCTTGCCATGAAGGCAGACCCGGCCTGGCTCGATACGATCGATGAACTTCTGGCGAAATCATCGTGGGATACGACCTTCAACAGCATGTCCCTGCTCGTCGATCAGGCGGTGCATCAGAATAGTATCCGTGTCTCGGCGTCAGAGACGTTTGTTCCGCAGAAGCGTCACAGCTTTGACGGGGCCAAAGCCGATTTCCAGCGTGACTGAAAAACTGCGCATCGTCCTGGCGACGGATAGCCTGAACCCATCCGGCATGGGCGAACATATGCTCGCCCTTGGCCGCGGCTTGTCCGGTGGCTGGGATGTCACCCTCGCCGTCACGCCAGAGGATCGAACAAGCCTGCTGCCGCGTGCTGCCCGCCACGGGCTGGGCGTCAAGCTTGCCGGCCATGCCGAAGAATTTGGTCGATGGCTCTCGCAAACCTCCGTCGATCTCCTGCACATTCATGCCGGCATCGGCTGGGAAGGTCACGAGATTGCGGCGGCCGGCGCCGCCAGCGGCATTCCGGTCATCCGGACCGAGCATCTGCCCTATCTTCTGACCGACGCGGACCAGAAGGCGCAATACAGCCGCGAAACGCAGAGGCTGTCGCACCATATCGTGGTGTCCGAGGCCTCGCGAAAGAGCTACGAGCCGCACATCGCACCGGAACGCCTGACGGTCATCCGCAATGGCATATTCCCGCTTGCGCCAAGCGGCACCTGCCTGAAGCGGGAGCTTGGCCTTGAGGGCAAGGTCGTGCTTTTGACGGTCGCCCGCTTTACCGCGCAAAAGGACCACGCGACGCTTTTGCGCGCGCTTCCGGGCATCCTGTCGGCCCATCCCGACGTCGTTCTTTTGCTGGTTGGATCCGGCGAAGAGCAATCCCGCGCCGAGGCGCTCGTCGATCAACTCGGGCTCCTCGATCACGTCCGCTTTCTCGGGCATCGGGCGGATATCGCCGATCTCATGGCCGTCGCCGATCTCTTCGTGCTTCCGTCCCTCTTCGAAGGTCTGCCTCTGGCGGTGCTGGAAGCCATGTCGCTCGGCGTTCCGGTGATCGCGACAAGAATCGGCGGAACCATAGAGGCGGTCGGAGATCAACACGCTTTCTTTGCCGAGCCCGGCTCGCCGGCATCGCTCTCGGCGGTCATTACCGAGGCGATTTCCGAGCCGACCCGCAGGCAAGCTGCAAGCCAGGCAGGCCGAGAGCGCTTCGAGCAGCAGTTTTCCGCCGAGCGAATGGCATCCCAGACCGGGGAACTTTACGACCGGGTCCTGAAGGGACCGGCACAGCGAATGCAAAAGGACGACCATATGCAAAAGACACGCCTTGCCTTCATCGGAGCAGGGGGCATTGCCCAACGCCACCTCGATATCCTGGCCGGCTTCGAAGACGTGGAACTGGTCGGCTTTGCGGATCCGGACCTTGGCCGTGCTGACCAGGCTGCAATCCGGTTCGGCGCAAGGTCCTTCGAGAACCACCGCGACATGCTCGATACGGTCAAGCCGGACGCCGTCTATGTCTGCATTCCGCCGTTTGCCCATGGCGAACCGGAGCGCGACCTTATTGCCCGCGACATTCCCTTCTTCGTCGAAAAGCCGGTGTCGCTGGATCTTGCAACGGCGGAAGAGATTTCCGCAGCGGTCGAGGCCAAAGGGCTGATCACCGGTGTCGGCTATCACTGGCGCTATCTCGACATTGTCGACGAGGCGCGCGGCCTCCTTGCCGACAACCCGGCCCAGCTTCTGTCGGGCTACTGGCTGGACTCCACGCCGCCGCCGCAGTGGTGGTGGAAGGAGGGCCAGTCCGGCGGGCAGATGGTCGAGCAGACGACCCATCTCGTCGATCTTGCGCGCTTTCTCGTCGGCGAGGTGACGGACGTCTATGGCCGGGTTTCGCACAAGGATCGTCCGGAATTTCCGGGCCTCGACGTGCCGACCGTGACCACGGCCAGCCTCACCTTTGAAACGGGCATGGTAGCCAACTTCGCGTCCACCTGCCTGCTCGGCTGGAACCACCGCGTCGGCCTGCACATCTTCGCCGACCGGCTGGCGATCGAGCTGACCGATCGCGACATCATGGTCGATGTCGGACGCGGGCGCCCGGTGCGTGGCGCCGATGGCGACCCGGTCTGGCGCGAAGACCGGGATTTCATCGATGCGGTGCGCGGCGGCGAAAACCGCATCCGCTGCCCCTACAGCGAAGCGCTTGTCACCCAGCGGCTGGTGATTGCCATCATGTCGTCGGCGCATTCCGGAGATCCGGTGCATCTCGACGTGCCGATGACGCAGCGCAAAGACGTCGCTCCCCTGCAGTTCCAGCCGCGGCCAGAGATGCCGCAGGGCATGCCGCCCGGCCATCGCAAAATCCGCTCGCTCGGCGTCGAGGCGCCCGGCCGCGCCTACTTCTTCGAATACGAGGAAGGCCCGCCCGCCGAGGGACAGGTGCGCCTGGACACGCTCTACACCGGCCTCTCCGCCGGCACAGAGCTGACCTTCCTGAAGAATACCAACCCCTACTTCCGCTCCCGATTCGATGGCGGTCGCGGCGTCTTCGTCGAGAACGAGCCCGACCTGCATTATCCGGTTCCATTCCTGGGCTACATGGAGGTGGCACGGGTCTCCGAATCGCGGGCGGCCGGCTACCACGACGGTACAGCCGTCGCGTCGGCTTACGGCCATAAATCGGGGCACACCGCCGATCCTTATCATGACGTGCTGATCCCGCTGCGGGCCGACCTTGATCCGATGCTCGGCATCTTCGTCGGCCAGATGGGCCCGATTGCCGCCAACGGCATTCTGCATGCGGACGCGGAAGCTTTCGGCGCGCATGTGCCGGCAATCGGCGCCGGTGTGAATGGTCGCCCGATTCTCGTGATCGGCGCCGGAACCGTCGGCCTGATGACGGCCCTGTTTGCCCGCGCTTACGGGGCCTCGGAGGTCATCATCACCGATCCGTCCGAGTTTCGCCGCAAGAAGGCGGAGCAACTGGGCCTCACCGCCATGCCGGAAGAACATGCCTGGCAACACGCCAAGGCACGCTGGCACGACGGCGCCATGGGCCGCGGCGCCGACCTCGTGTTCCAGACGCGGGCGCATGCGGGCAGCCTGCATACGGCGCTGAAGGCTCTGCGACCTCAGGGCACGGTGATCGACCTTGCCTTCTACCAGGGCGGTGCCGACCATCTGAGGCTGGGCGAAGAATTCCACCACAACGGGCTGAACATCCGCTGTGCGCAGATCAACCGCGTTCCGCGCGGTCTCGCTCCGCTCTGGGACCGGCGCCGGCTGGCGCAGGCCACTGTCGATCTGCTGGCCCGCGACGGCAAGGCGATCCGCGAGCACATGATCACCCACGTGGTGCCGATGCACGAAGCACCCGCCTTCCTGACCGACCTCGTGGAAAACCGCCCTGAATTCCTCCAGGTCGTTTTCCAGGCGGGCGAGTGACGATGGAGAGGACGCCTGTCCGCATCCTGTTCGTCTTCGCCTGGCTGGTCGTCGGCGGAGAGGAAACCGAGGTCCGGCTGCTTGCCCAGAACCTCGACCGCAAGCGCTATCGCATCGATGTGGTCGCCTGCTTTCGCAAGCCCGAGATGCCCGAGCAGACGCACGAACAGCTGCGTGCGCTGGCGGTCGACGTCGATACGACGCCATACGAGCTTTCCTTCGAGGATACGGTCAGCTACCTGGCCGGCAAGATCCCCGGCTATGACGTCGTCGTATCATGCCAGAACGTCGCCGACGTCTACCCGGCCCTGGAACGGCTGCATCTGCGTCCGCCGCTGATCGAACACGGGGGTCTCGTATCCGAAGCTTTGGCCGGGCCGAAGCATCACACAAACCGCTACGTCGGCGTGTGCCGGTCGATCCGCGATGCCGCTGCCTCGGTGATGCCGGGGCGGGAGCATCTGGCGATCGAGATCCCCTCGATGGTGGACCTTACGGCCTTCGACCCGCTGCATCGCTATTCGGCGCGGGCAGCACTCGGGATCGCCGACGATCAGGTCCTGATCGGCTGGGTCGGGAGGCTCGACCCCAAGAAGAACGTCGAGGACTTTATCGAGGCGGCCGCCTTGGTCCACGCTACCGATCAGAACGCCCGCTTCGTCATCGTCGGCGGACCGGATGCCTTCATGCCTGACTATGCGCTGCGGTTGAAGGAGCTTTCTGCCCGGCTTGGTCTGCAGGACGTTTTGCAATTCCTCGGCGACCGCAAGGATGTGGAGGCGCTTTTGTCGGCCTTCGACATATTTGCCTGGCTTTCGCGCGGCGAAGGCATGCCGCATGTTATCGCAGAGGCGGGGGCCGCCTCCCTACCGGTGATCGCCACGCGGGACAATGGCGCCCTGCAGCAGATCGAGGACGGGGTGTCCGGGCTCTTCGTGCCCTTCAACGATCCTTCAGCCGTTGCCGAAAAAATGCGCGGCCTGATCGCCTCGCCGGAGCGTCGACGCGCGCTCGGCTCCGCGCTGCGGACGAAGGTCGAGGCTGACTATTCGGTTGCCGCCGTAATGCCGCAGTGGCAGCAACTGTTCGACGAGGTCATCCGGGAACGCCGGCCGGCTGGACCGACGGGCCTGTTCAAGTCCTTCGTCCAGGGCGGCTTCGAGTGCTCGACCCATCGGCTTCGCCCGGGTGAAGGGGAGGTTCTCGGCCGTCGCCTCGACATGATCGACGCCATCAACCACGATACCCATGCCGCGCAGGATTATCGCCAGCTGGCCGGGTTCGGCATCCGGACGGTTCGGGACGGCTTTCGCTGGCACCTGATCGACCAGCCCGGTGGTTATGACTGGTCTAGCATCCGTCCCATGCTGCGGGCCGCCTCCGATACGGGAACGCAGGTGATCTGGGACCTGCTGCATTACGGTTGGCCGGACGATGTGGACATCTGGTCGCCCCGGTTCGTCGAGCGCTTCGCCAATTACGCTGCCGCCTGTGCACGGCTGGTTCGCGAGGAAAGCGATGAAGTACCGTTCTACTGTCCCGTCAACGAGATCTCGTTTTTCTCCTGGGGTGGCGGTGATGCCGGCTATCTCAATCCCTTCGCCAATGGCCGCGGGTTCGAGTTGAAGGTACAGCTGGCACGGGCCGCCATCGCCGCGATGGATGCGATCCTCGCCGTCGATGCCCGCGCCCGTTTCGTCCATTGCGATCCCGTCATCAACGTCATCACAGAGCCCTCGCGGCCCTGGGAAGCGGGTGCTGCCGAAGGACATCGCCAGTCGCAGTTCCAGGGGTGGGATCTGATCGCCGGGCGCATGTGGCCGCAAATCGGCGGCGATGCCCGCTATCTCGATATCATCGGGGTGAACTACTACTTCAACAACCAGTGGATCCATGGCGGCCCGCCGATCGATATCGGCCACGCGCTGTACAAGCCGCTGAGCAAGATCCTCATCGAGACCTATGCCCGCTATGGCCGCCCGATGCTGATCGCCGAAACAGGGATCGAGAACGAGCGCCGCGCCTCCTGGTTCGACTATGTCTCCGAACAGGCAAACCTGGCGATCGCAGCCGGCGTTCCGCTCGAAGGCATCTGCCTCTACCCGATCGTCTGCCATCCCGGATGGGACGACGAGAGAGCCTGCCAGAACGGGCTGCTGTCGGCAGAGGTTAGGGTCTCTGGCCGCGAGGTCCATGCGCCGCTCGCCGCCGCGATCGGCAAGGCGGTCGACGGCAACCGGTAGACCGACACGGTCTGCGTGCCCGTTGCATCCGCGGCGGGCACCGGATAGCGGCGATTGACGCAGAGCAAGGTCAAGCTGGCCATGCCGGATACGCTTGTCTCATCGGACGATCGGATTTGGCTTCATGACCTGGCTCCTGCGCATCATTCTGGCTTGCACCGGCGTCGTCGCAGGGTGGTTCGTGCCGCACGACGACATCGGCTACACGATCATTCAGTTCGTGGTTTTTCTTTTGATGATCCTCGCCGCGTCCGTTCTGGTTCTCTACCGCCAGAGGCTCATCAGCATATTCACGCGGTCTTCAACTCCGAAACGGTGACGAAGCCGGTCCAGCGGCTCGTTGGCCTATTTCCGCGTCCCGGCGCAGGTTGAACGGCGCGTATTCGCCTCTCTGCGAGGTCGCCCAAGTCGTCCTGACGAAGCCCTTCGAGATGAAGGCGCACACGGCTCCGCGCAGACAACAGGTCCGGTTGTCGACCGCTCCACCTGTGCCTCCAGGGGTTGAAGGCCAAAGAAATCTATTTCTCATCAAAAAATTTTCGATTGGACAGCGCGGCCTAACGAAGCTCGACTGCTGTGAACAAGTCCAAGCTGCATGTTCCGTTCAACAGTTTCGAGGCACCTGTGACACCTTCCCACCTTCCGGATTTCAATGCGACGAGACGAACCGTTCTGATCAGCCTCAGCGCCGGCGTGGTCGCGCTTGCCATGCCGCAGGGCACGCTTGCGCAAACCGCGGGCGGCGGCGTCCTGAAATTCGGCCTGTCGACTTTCCCGCCTACCCTCAAGCCTTTCGACAATACCGGCGGAGCGGCCAACACAGTCAAGCTGATGCTGTATCGCGGGCTGATGGGCTACGACGCAACCGGCAAGCTTGTGAACGAAATCGCCGAAAGTGTGGCCTGGAGCAATCCGACCACCGCCGTCTTCAAGCTGCGGCCCAACGCCGTGTTCCATGACGGAAGCCCGGTCACCGCGGCCGACGTCGTCTTCTCGCTCAACGAAATCACCAAGCAGGGCTCGTCCGCCTACCTTAAGAGCGACCTGAAGATCATCAGCGCCGTCGAGGCGGTGGACGACAAGACCGTTCAGATTACGCTGAAAGCGCCGAGCGCCATCTTCCTCGATCTGCTGGCCAGCTATTGCTGCCCCGTCATCTCGGCAAAGAGCACCGACAGCGATGTCATCGGTGCCGGCCCCTTTACACTGAAAGGGAGCGAGAAAGGCGTCTTTATCGAATTAGCACGTTTCAAGGACTACTATCTGTCGGATCAGCCGCATGTCGACGGTATCCGCTTCATCGCCTATGCGGACGAGAACCTTCGCTACGCAGCCCTTGCGGCCGGCGACGTCGACCTCATCGAGTACCTGCCCTGGACGCAGTTCGACGCGGTCGAAGCCTCCAAGACGCTGAAGATGAAGACCACGCTTGGGCCCTTCATGTTCCTGCTGTTCAACGTCACCGATGGCCCCTTCGCCAATGCAAAGGTGCGCCAGGCCGTCGGTTATGCGATTGAGCGCCAGGATGTCGTCGATGCTGCCTTTGCGGGACGGGGCGTTCCGCTTTACGGCCTTCCCAACCCCAAGGGATCGCCCTTCGATCTCTCCGACCCCGCCCATGAATGGAAATACGACGTCGACAAGGCCAAGGCGCTGCTCGCCGAGGCCGGCTATCCGAACGGCTTCGAATGCCGCCTGCTGGCAACTGCCACCTACGGTATGCACCAGGACACGGCCTCCGTGGTCCAGGCCTATCTCGCCGCGATCGGCATCAACGCCACGCTGGACCTCCCCGACTGGGGTACGCGCGTCACGGCCGGCAAGGAAGGCAAGTACAATATCGCTGTTCATGGCACGTCGGGAAATTACAACGACCCCGACGCGCTCTGGTCGCTGCTCTATTCCGGCAACCCCTCCTATCTGCAGTCCTTCGGCTTCAAGAGCGCGCGGATCGACGGGCTCTTGGAACAGGGTCGCAACGAGGTCGATCCGGAGAAGCGCAAGACCATCTACCAGCAGCTGGTCGTCGCCTATTACGAGGAAGTGCCGCAGGTGCCGCTGAACTGGCGGATCCAGGCCTATGCGATGAAGCAATCCGTCGAAGGTTTTGAACAGCTCCCGGGCTTCCTCAGCGGGTCATCAGCCTACGCGCTCGACGAGACGAAACTCGGATAAGGGGCAGGCTGGATGCTGGCTTTCATTTCCCGTCGCCTGGCAACGGCTGTTGTCATGCTGCTGGTCATCGGTACGATCATCTTCTCGCTGCTGATCATCGTACCGGGCGACCCGGCAGAGCTGCTGCTGTCGACCGGCGGCGGCTCGGCGACACCGGAAGCCATTGCAAACCTGCGCTCCACCATGGGCCTCGACAAGCCTGTCCTCGTTCAGTACGCGACCTTTCTCTACGACACAGCACGGCTGGATTTCGGAACCTCGATCGTGGACAGCGGGTCGATTTCGTCGGCGATCGCCCTGCGCCTGCCGCGCACGCTGGAGATCATCGTCGTCGGTGCGATTTTGGCGCTTGCGGTCGCCATCCCGACCGGTACCGCTGCAGGGCTGCGGGCGGGCGGGCGCTTCGATATTGCTGCCTCCGCCGTCAACGCCCTTCTGACCTCCGTGCCCGGCTTCGTCGTCGGCACCCTGTTCATCTATTTCTTTGCTCAGGTCCTGGGCTGGCTCCCGGCCGGCGGCTATGTGGCGTTTGCGGCCAATCCTGCGCAGCATTTGCAAATGCTGATCCTCCCTTCCGTGACCGTCGGCCTGCATCTTGCCACCATCGTCTTTCGCATGACGCGCGCCAGCGTTCTGGAAATGCGCGGTCACGATTGGGTGCGCACCGCCGTCGCCAAGGGCCTCCGCCGCAAACGGGTGGTCCGCCGCCATATTCTGCACAATGCGCTTGGGCCGATCATCACGGTGGTCGGGCTGCAGCTCGGCATCCTTCTCGGATCGACCGTTCTCGTCGAGTTCGTCTACAATTGGCCGGGACTGAGCGGTCTCCTGGTCTCGGCCGTCGAACAGCGGGACTACCCGACGGTGCGAGCCGTCATCCTCACCGTCGCCGCGATCTTCATCGCCATCAACACGGTGATCGATATCCTGTCCTCGCTGCTCGATCCGAGGATACGCCTGCAATGATGTCGATGCCTCGCATTCCTACGCGCATGATCGTCCCGAGCCTCTTGCTTGCGGCACTGATCGTCATCCCCTTTGCCGCGCCGCTGATCACCGCTGAAGATCCGATCAAGATGGCGGTCCGCTACAGGCTCGCCGCTCCAGACCTTGCTCATTGGCTGGGCCGCGACGAGTTCGGTCGCGACCGGCTGGCGCGGGTGCTCTACGGCGGGCAGGTTTCGCTGACGGTCGCCTTTGTCGCCACCAGCATCGCCTGCATCGTTGGAACATTCTTCGGGCTGATCGGCGCCTATTTCCGCGGTCCGTCGGAGTTCATCACCACCCGGCTGTCCGATATCGTCCTCTGTTTCCCACCCATCCTTCTGGCACTGCTGGTCGTCACCCTGTTCGGTCCGGGCGCCGGCACCCTCGTGGCGGTGCTGTCGGTCCTCTACTTTCCGACATTTGCCCGCATCGCCTTTTCCGAAGCCCTGCGCGTTACGTCACTCGATTTCGTCGAAGCGTCGCGCGCACTCGGCACACCGTCACGCCGCATCGTTCTCGGGACCATCCTGCCGAACATTGCGGGCCCCCTGTCGGTCCAGTACTCGCTGACGGCCGCCGCCGCGATCACCATCGAGAGCGGCCTGTCGTTTCTCGGCCTTGGCGTCGTGCCACCGGCACCGTCCTGGGGACAGATGATCCGCGGTGCGCGCCAGTTCATGAACCAGGATCCCCTCGGCATCCTGATCCCTTGCGCCGCGCTGGTGCTGACGATCTACGCGATCAACTTCTTCTGCGACCGGCTGCGCGATACCCTGGATCCGAAGGGCGGCGCCGGCAGCGGGATGGACGATGTCTCGGCGCCGCTGGCGCTCGCAAACGCACCCGCGATCGACGATCCGGATGTGGTCGCCATGATCACCGACCTGCGGCTCGAGACCTCGCGCTACGGTACACCGGTCGCCGTCATCGAAGAGGTGTCGCTGACGCTGCGCGCCAACCAATGCACGGCGCTTGTCGGCGAAAGCGGGTCGGGAAAGTCGCTTTCGTCTCTCGCCCTGATGGGGCTGCTGCCCGGGGCGATCCGCCAGGCGTCGGGAACGCTGCAGCTGCGGCGCAAGAGCGGCGATGTCGTCGACCTCGGCTTCCTCGATGCCCGCACCCTCGAAGATATTCGCGGCAACGACATTGCCATGATCTTCCAGGAGCCGATGACCTCGCTCAACCCGATCCACACGATCAGCGGCCAGATGATCGAAGCGATCCTGGCGCACCGCCCGATGTCGAAAACCGAAGCGCGCAGCCATGCGATTGCGTTACTAAAGCGGGTCGGGATGAATGATGCCGAGCGGCGGATAGACAGCTACCCGGACCAGATGTCCGGGGGCATGCGGCAGCGCGTGATGATCGCCATGGCATTCGCCTGCGAACCGCGCCTGCTGATCGCCGACGAGCCGACCACCGCGCTCGACGTGACGATCCAGGCCGAGATCATCGAACTGCTGCAGAGCCTGAGACAGGATCAGGCAAGCGGGCTCAGCCTGCTGTTCGTCAGTCACAATCTTGGAATCGTCGCCGACATCGCAGACCGCGTGGCCGTGATGTATTCCGGCCAGATCGTCGAGGAAGGCCTCGCCGATCTGATCCTGCGCGATCCGCATCATCCCTACACGCGGGCGCTGATCGAGAGCATGCCGTCCTCACATGAAGCGCTCCATTCCACCGGTGGTGACCGGCTGCCGGCGATCTCCGGCACGCCGCCGCTGCCCTCGGCGCGCCCCTCCGGCTGCGCGTTTCGTGACCGCTGTCCGATCGCCATTGCCAGCTGTGCAGAAATCCGCCCGCAACTCTATCCCAGCCCGGACGGAGAGCGCTCGGTCCGGTGCCTGCGCGCACCCGAGGCTCCGGGCGGTCTGCAAATGTCCCGAACGGAGGCAGCATGACCCAGGCTCCCCTTCTCGACGTGCAGAAGCTCCGGAAAAGCTACCCGATCGGGCGCCGTGGACTGTTTTCGCGCCGCACCCTCAACGTCCTGCACGATGTCAGTTTCAGTGTCGCGCCCGGCGAGGTGCTGGGTCTCGTTGGAGAAAGCGGTTCGGGCAAGAGCACGATCGGCCGCGCCATATTGCGCCTGATCGAGTCCGAAAGTGCTGCGATGCGCTTCAAGGGACAGGATCTGAACACCATCCCGTCCGGCCGGCTGCGCGACTTGCGCAAGGACATGCAGATCATCTTCCAGGATCCCTATGCGAGCCTCGATCCACGCAAGACCATCCGCGCGGTGCTGTCGGAAGCACTCGATGCCCATGGCCTGCACAGGGGGCCTGCCCGAGGCCCCCGGCTGACCGAGCTCGTGAACCTCGTCGGGCTCGATCCGAGCTTTCTCGACCGTCGACCGCACGAATTCTCCGGCGGGCAGCGGCAGCGCATCGGCATCGCTCGGGCGCTCGCCGTCGAGCCGAGCTTCATCGTCTGTGACGAGGCGGTATCGGCGCTCGATGTTTCCATCCAGGCACAGGTGCTCAACCTCCTGGCGGATCTGCGCGCCATGACCGGCGTGTCGCTGCTCTTTATCAGCCACGACCTGTCGGTCGTGCGCTTTATCTCGGATCGCGTGATGGTCCTTTATCTCGGCCGGGTGATGGAGGTTGGGCCGGCCGACCAGGTGCATTTTGCGCCCAAGCATCCCTATACCGCGGCGCTGGTGTCGGCCGAACCGAGCCTGCACCGCGAAAACCGTCGCATTCGACTGACCGGCGAGATCCCCTCGCCGCTCTCGTTGCCCTCCGGCTGCATCTTCCGCAACCGCTGTCCCTATGCCTTGCCCGCCTGTGCCGACACCGTACCGCAACTGCAGACAGTGGGCGATCAGCACCAGGCGGCCTGCCTCCGACATGACATTCTGTAAGGATTTCCCCATGCTGACTGAAAAGATCAAGATCGCCGAACTGACCAGCGAAGAAGCGCGGCAGTTCCTCAACGACGACGCCGTCATCCTCCTGCCGATGGGCTCGCTGGAAGACCAGGGCACGCACGCGCCGATGGGTGATTATCTCGCCGCGGAAGCCGTGGCGCTCGACATTGCCCGCGCCGCGCGCGCCGAGGGCATACCGACCTTTATCGCGCCAGTCATTCCGTTTGGCGGCGCCGACTACTTCGGGTCGTCGCATGGCGGCATCGCCTTGAGCCAGTCGACGCTCGTCGCTGTGCTCGATGATATGTTCGCCTGCCTTGCCCGCCACGGGCTGACCAAGGTATTGGTCATCAACGGCCATGGCGGCAATGTCGGCGCCATCAACGACGTCTCGCTGAAATGGCGCCAGACCAACGGCATGTTCGTCGCGTCGATGTATCTTTGGCAGATCAGCTACGAATTGCTGAAGGAGATCCTTGGCGCAGATGCCGCGGCCAAGTCCTCCGGTCACGGCGGCGATCCGCTGACATCGGTGGGCCTGCACTACTACCCCGAGATCCTGCGCATGGATCTGGCAAAGGCACCGCCGAAGGGCCAGAAGGCGATGGGCGTCGACGTTGCGGGGTTTGCGGCGCTGAAATATGCAGGCGCCCGTCTGCAGGCGCCGATCGAGGCCATGGAAACGGCACCGCATGGCGTCTGGGGCGGCGACCCCGTTTTCTGCTCGGCTGAAACGGGAGCTGCCCTTACCGAGCGTCTGGTCAAGATCGGGGCCGGCTTCATCCGGGACCACGTGTCCCGGCGCTTTGCCGCCTGAGAGATCGTCATCCGGACCGTGGCGTAAGCGGGTGCCGTACGCACCGACTGCGCCGCGACCGGCCACGAGCGCCGGGCGGCTGGACCGGCCTCGATCAGGTAGCGCGAAACGTCACGTAACGCGGATGCGCCGCCGCCCATTCTTCCGCGGCTTGCCGGGCGAGCTGGAATATCTCCTCGGTCTGCGCCTTGCGGGCCCGGTTCTGATGAACGCAGCGAATGTCGAGCGGCGCCAGCTGGACGGTGGTAGGGATCTCCACCAGCATTCCGGTCGCGATCTCATGCTCCAGCGAGGCGAGCGGCATTGCCGAAGCGCCATAGCCGGCCCTGACCATCTCGCAGATGGTGGCCAGCGAATTGCCTGTGTGCCGCGAGTTGGGGCGCCGCCTGGTTTCCTCGATGAGTTCGGCCACAGGACCGAAAAGAGGCGAGGTATGGGGGTAGAGGACGAGTGGCAGCTCGCGCAGCTCGTCGGGCGTCAACGGCCTGGTGATCTCGCCGACAACGTCCGGGCGAGCCACCCAGCCGACATGATAGAGCACCGAAAAGCTGTCCGGGATCTGCGGCAGACCGGCTTCCCCGGTTACGAACGCCATGTCCAGTGCACCGGATTTGACCATCGGGCGCAGATCAAGATTGGCGCCGGAATAGAAATCGACCAGTGGCGGATCCGGCAGGCTCGCCACCTTGTGGCGCAACGCGATTGCCCAGGTCTGGGTCACCATCGATACGACGCCGATCGTATACCGTCTTTTCTGCTTGGATTTCAGTCGGCTGGTCAGGGTTTCGCTGAGGTTGAGAAACGTTTCGGCATATTCGGCAACCTCGTGCCCCTGTTCGGTCAGGGTGAAATCGGCTTGCGCGCGATCCACGAGAGGAATGCCGAAACTCTCTTCCAAACCGGCTATTCTTGCCGAAACCGCTGGCTGCGTCAGGCCGATGTGATCGGCGACGCGTTGGTAGCTTTTAAGACGGGTCAGCCAGTAGAAGGCTTCCAACTGTTTGAAATTCATGGCCAAAGCCTAGAGCAATGCGGCAAGAAATCTACATAAAAATTCTCTATCGGCGCCACAGGAATTTTTGCTTTGACCTTTAAGCCCAGCCTGCGGTGAATGGACGCCAGATTAGAATAGAAGAGCCAGTTGAGGAAGCTCCATGAACATTGCCGTGTCACTGCCAGCCGAAGACAAGACCGAGTGGTGGTGTAAGATGCTGCGAGATCTGATGCCGGATTGGAATATCTACCCGATCGGCAAGGTGCCGGATCCGGATGCCGTGACGTATACGGTGGTCTGGCGCCCGGCGACCGGGGCGATGACGCCGTTTCGAAACCTGAAGGCGATCGTGTCGCTTGGGGCAGGCATCGACCATGTGCTGGCCGACAAGCAACTGCCACTGGACGTTCCGATCATCCGCACGGTCGGCACCGATCTGACGCAGCGGATGAAGGAATACGTCGCCCTTCACGTGCTGCGGCACCATCGCGAGCTGCCCGCCATGCAGGCCAACCAGATGCGCCAGGTCTGGGATCAGATCGTCGTACCGCCGGCCACCCAACGCCGCGTCGGGGTGATGGGGCTTGGAAATCTGGGTGCCGTCGCCGCCGATCTCCTTGTGCAGATAGGCTTCCAGGTGAACGGCTGGTCGCGATCTGCGAAGGACCTGCCGGGCATACAATGTTTTTCCGGCACCGAAGGATTCGGGGCCTTTCTGGAGGGGACCGAGATCCTCGTCTGCCTTCTGCCGCTCACCGAAAGTACCCGCGGCATTCTCAACGCGGACACGTTCAACCGTCTGAAACGCGGAGCGAGCATCATCAATGCCGCGCGGGGCCCGCATCTGGTCGATAGCGACCTGATCGAAGCACTCAATTCCGGGCAGCTCAGCGGTGCCACGCTCGATGTATTTCACACCGAGCCACTGCCTGCCGCCCATCCGTTCTGGACCAACCCCAAGATCACCGTCACGCCGCACGTCGCCTCGATGATAGACGCGCCGACAGGTAGCAAGATCGTGGCAAGGAACATCCGGACCCACCACGAGACCGGAACGGTCGAAGATCTGGCCGATGCGAAACGGGGCTATTAGCGCCAACACCACGTCTTCGGTGACCGCTCGGCGGCCGGATAGATTTCCTTTTTGGCGTTTCTGCAAAGCCCTCCGGCGCATCGCTGCACCGGAGGGCTTTGCCATGTCAAAATGACTAAATTACAGCCACTTAGACGCTCTTCAGGCTGAAATTTGAGCAGGCTAACGCCCAAAATTTTCCTGATGCGACTACTAAGAAATTTCGATTGGACTTTGAAGGCTCGAGATCGTTGCATCGTCGGGCAACGGATCCGCTGAAAAGCAGCGCCCTCGGCTCGGCATTGTCCTCCAGCCGGAAAGCTTGCTCGATCCCTGCTTCACCGGGCTGCCTGACAGCCACCTCGACACTCGGGCCGCCTTCCCCGACAGGAGACATGATGATGCGTAGCAAGCTTCTTTCCACCATGGTGTTCGCCGCGCTACTCGCTACCACGGCTCAGGCGCAGTCTCCCGATGTGTCGGGTGAGATCACTCTCACCGCCTATTCCGGGATCTTCCAGGACAAGTACCAGGAGGCCGTGATCAAGCCTTTCATGGCGAAATATCCGAAAGTAAAGGTGAGCTATTTCGCCTCCAATGCCTCGTCGGCGATGCTGGGCAATCTGCGGTCGCAGGCCGGCGACCCGCAGACGGATGTGGTGATCTTCGACGTCTCCACCTCGCTGATCGGCGACAAGGAAGACCTGCTGGCCGAGCTTAATACCTCGGACGTTCCCAACCTCGCCGACCTCGTGCCGCAGGCGATCGTCAAGGAAGGCTATGGCCCCGCCGTGACGTTCGACAATCTGGTCGTCATCTACAACAAGGAGGCGTTTCCGACCGCCCCCACTTCCCTTTCTGTCCTCTGGGACAAGGCCTATGCCGGAAAGATGGCCGTTACGTCGATGCCATCGATTCTTGGCTCCGGCCTGATGGTGATGACCTCGGCGATGCTCAAGGAGGACTATACCAAATCGGTCAAGCAAGCGGCGGCCAAGCTCGCCGAAATGGCGCCCGGCGTGCAGACCTTCGACCCGAAGCCCGATGCCTATACGCTGGTCATCAACGGCACCGATGTCCTGGGCACCGGATGGAATGCGCGCAGTCAGTATTATGCCGACCAGTCCCAGGGAAAGCTTGGGGTGATGCTGCCTCAAGAGGGCACCATTCTCCAGATCAACACGATCAACCTGGTCAAGGGCTCCAAAAACCCCGATGCCGCCAAGGCCTTCATCAACTATGCGCTTTCGCCGGAAGCACAGGCTGCCTTTACGGAGGCGATGTTCTACGCTCCGGTCAATCCAAAGGCACAGGTGAGCCCGGCCGCCGCTGCCCGCACTGTCGCGGGCCAGCTGGACAAGACACTGCCGCTCGACTGGGCCTGGGCCGCGACCAAATCCGACGAATGGAACCAGATCTGGAAGCGCCAGATCATTTCGGCCGGCAAGTAAGCGGCAGGACAAATCCATGACCTCTCCGGCAATGACGGCCCACATCCGCATCCGCGAGCTTACCTTCGACTATGGCGGAGACCGGCCGGCCGTGGACGCCCTGTCCTTTGACATCGCCAAGGGTGAGTTTATCGGATTGCTGGGGCCGTCGGGCTGCGGCAAATCCACGACGCTGCGGATGTTCGCAGGCCTTCTTGCTCCGACCTCCGGGCAGATCGTCATCAACGGCGAGGATATCGTGGCGCGGCCTCCCTGGGAGCGCAATATGGGCCTGGTCTTCCAGTCCTATGCGCTCTTTCCGCACATGACGGTCGCCCAGAATGTCGCCTTCGGCCTGCGCCTTCGCAAGGTCGGCAAGGCCGAAACCGCCTCGCGGGTAGCGGAAGCGCTGCGCGCCGTTCGCCTCGACAATTTCGGCAGCCGGCGGCCAGCCGAGCTTTCCGGCGGACAGCAACAGCGGGTCGCGATCGCGCGGGCGATCGTCATCCAACCGGAAATCCTGCTGCTCGACGAGCCCTTGTCCAACCTCGATGCGAGGCTGCGCGACGAAATGCGCTTCGAGATCCGCGACATCCAGACGCGCACAGGCATTACGACGCTGTTTGTCACCCACGACCAGCAGGAAGCCCTGACCATGTGCGACCGGATCGCCGTGATGAATGGCGGCAGGCTCGAACAGATCGGCACGCCGGTCGCCGTCTACGACCAAGCGGCGACGCCGTTTGTCGCCAATTTCATCGGGCGGGCCAACAGCGTGCCTGCGACCCTCAGCCACCTGTCCGGGGCACCGCAGCTGCGCCTGGAGGGCCAGTGGTTGCCGGCTCCGCGCGCCGAAGATCTTCCTGTCGGCGTTACCGACGGCACCAGGGTATCGGCGATGGTGCGCCCGCACGCCATCCGCCTCGCCAAGCCGGACGGCGGGTTGACGGCGCGCGTCGTCCGCCGCGTTTTCGTGGGCAGCGTCGTCGAAGTGGAGCTGCAACTGGCCGACAACCACACTTTGATCGCAGAGCTCCGCCCGGACAGTGATGGGGCTGCACTTGCCGAGCCCGGCGCCGAGGTCGCAATCAGCTGGCGGCCGACCGACATGCGGATCTTTGCCGCATGAACCGCTTTACCGTCCCGGGCACCAGCACGAGACTGACCCCATGGCTGCTTTTGAGCCCGGTGCTGATCGTCCTGACGATCTCCTTCATTGCGCCGATCGCCTGGCTGTTCCGCATGTCGCTGAACATTTCCGATTTCGGTGCGATCACCAAAGCCGTCAGCCTCCAGACTTATATCGGCATCCTGCAGGACAGCTACTATCTCGATCTTCTCGGCCGAACACTGCGCCTGTCCCTAACATGCTCCGTCGTCGCACTTCTGCTCGCCTATCCGATGGCACTCACGCTTTCGCGGATGACCTCGCGCTGGCGCACGCCGTTGACGGTGCTGGCGGCATCGCCACTGCTGATTTCCGCGGTTGTGCGGTCGTTCGGCTGGATGGTGACGCTGGGTGACAGCGGCCCGGTCAACCACCTGCTGCGGACGGTCGGATTGACGTCGGAACCGCTGCACATGGTCAACAACTACACGGGTGTGATCATCGGCCTGTCGGAGGCCATCATGCCCTACATCTTTCTCACGGTTGCGGCCGGGCTCGGCAAGCTGGACAGGCGCCTCGATGACGCCGCCATGTCGCTCGGCGCAACGCCGCAGAGTGTCTTCTGGCACGTCACGCTGCCGCTCAGCCTGCCGGCCATCCTGGCTGGGTTGACGATCGGCTTCGTGCTGTGCGTGTCCTCGTTCATTACTCCTTCCCTGCTCGGCGGCGGGCGGGTGTTCCTGCTGGCGACCGAAGTCTACGACCTGGCGCTCGTCTCCCTCGACTGGCCGACGGCGGCGGCACTGTCCTTTCTCATGCTGGCCTTTTTTGTTGGCGCGATGGGGCTGGCGAGCATTGCCCTTCGGCTTTTGATGCGGAGGGCCTGAGACATGACGAAACTGCTCTCCTTTATTTCCCGCACCTACGTCATCATCGTCTTCTGCATCGTCTTCATGCCGATGGCGATCATCCTCGTCATCTCGTTCAGCGCCGACAGCTATCTTTCCTTTCCTCCATCCGGGTGGAGCCTCAAATGGTACGCGGCGGTGCTCGGCAATACGGGCTTCATGCAAGGCTTCCGCAACAGCGCCCTCATCGCGGTGATCGTCGCGGGCCTCAGCCTCGTACTCGGCCTGCCGGCTGCCTATGCGCTCGTGCGGCTGGACTTTCCGGGCCGCACCCTGATCCGGAGCCTCGTCATCGCGCCGCTGGTATTGCCTGCCATGATGCTCGGACTCGGGATCCTGATGGTCTTCACGCCGGCGGGCCTGGTTGCCACCTATCCCGGGCTAGTGCTGGCGCACCTCGTCATGACGCTGCCGTTCAGCATCCGGATCCTGCAGACGGCGCTCTCCAATCTCGGCACGGATGTCGACGAGGCGGCGATGACGCTTGGCGCACGCCCCTTGCAGGTGTTTGTGCAAATTACCCTGCCAAGGCTTACACCCGGCGTGATCGCCTCAAGCGCCATCGCGCTTATCCTCTCCTTCGACGAAATCGTGCTGTCGCTGTTCATCGTCGGGCCACGGCTACAGACCCTTCCGGTTGCACTCTACCGCTATGTCGACGAACGGACCGATCCAATGGTCGCGGTGCTGGCCGTCCTGATGATCACTCTCTCGCTTGCGATCGTGCTGATCGTCGAACGCAGCATCGGCTTTGCCAAGGCGTTTGGCCGCTGACCCTTCATCTCACTGACTGGATCCAAGAATGACTTACAAAATCAATCCGATGCCTTCCCAGATAGCCGAAAGCGACCTTGCCCTTCTGGCACAGGTCGAGACCGCGACACTCGGCCACTGGCGTCATTTCGGCTTTCTCAGCCGGCAGATCCAGCCGCTCATCCCGGGCCGAAGGGTCGTCGGCACCGCAGTCACCATTGCCATCCCCGGCCCCGATTCCACCCTGCTGCACCATCTGCTCAGCCTCATTCGCCCGGGCGACTTCGTGATCGTCGATCGATTGCATGACGACCGCTATGCGTGCTGGGGCGGTGGCGTCACCGTCGGCGCCAAAGCAGCCGGCGCGGTGGGTGCGGTGGTCGACGGCCCCTGCACCGATCTCGAAGAAATCGTCCAGTCGGATTTCCCGATGTGGTGCCGTGGCATATCGCCGATCACCACCCGGATCTACGATCTCGGCGGCGCCATCAACGTCCCGGTCTCGGTCGGCAATACCGTCGTCATGCCGGGCGATGCGGTTCTGGCGGACGAAAGCGGCGTCATCGTCCTGCCGCCCGACGAGGTCGCATCGGAGGCCCAGAAGGCGATCGATATCCAGATCCGCGGCAAGGCCCGCGAAGCGAGCGTGCGCGAAACCGGCGTCAAGCTCGGCGATCTTTCGGGCGCGAGCGCAAAAGTGCTGGCAAAACTGCTTTGATGCCGAGTTCTCTTTCTAGCGCGTCATGCGCCCGCTAGACTGCCGCGACCACTATGCCCTGCGAAATGAGATCTGACCATGCCTCCTGCCCCCCTGCCCTTCACCTGCGAGAAATCTCCCGCCAGCGGCAAGGGCGGCATGGTGGTGACCAACCATCCGCTCGGTTCGGCGGCCGGCTTCGAGATCCTTTCGGCGGGCGGCAACGCCGTTGATGCCGCCGTCGCCGCGCTGCTTGCACTGACCGTGGTGGAGCCGATGATGGTCGGCATCGCCGGCGGCGGGTTGGCGCACATCCGCATGGCCGGCGGCCCGCACGTGGTGATCGACGCCCTCTCCTCCGCCGCGGCGACCATGCATCCGGCGATATACGAACCGGTATCCGACGAGCCGGCCCGCGCCATGGAGGCCAAGGGACGGCGCAACATCATCGGCGCCTCTTCGGTTGCCGTGCCGGGCAACCTTGCCGGCTGGTGCGACATGCAGGCACGCTACGGCAAGCTTCCGTTCGCCGACGTCGTCGAACCGGCGATCCGGCTGGCGGCGCGCGGCTTTGCCGTCACCCACTACCTCTCTGGCGCGATCGCAGAGGCCGAGGGCGAACTGTCGAGCGACCGTGAGATCTCCCGTATCCTGATGCCGGGAGGCCATGCGCCTTCCCCGGGAGACCGCCTGGTGATGGGCGATTACGCCGAAAGCCTGCGTCTGATCCAGCGCGAGGGGGCAGCCGCCCTGCACGACGGTGCGCTCGGCGCAGCGCTCGCAGCCCGGATGCAGACAGGGGGCGAGGATGCCGGCTGGGTGACGCAAGCGGATCTGCGCGGCTATCGCGCGATCGAGCGCCAGCCGATCATCGGCAGCTACCGTGGCTTTGAGATCGCCGGGCCTCCGCCACCGGCATCGTCCGGCGTGCATGTCACCCAGATGCTGAACATGCTCGAAGCCTATGACGTGGCCGGCATGGGCTTCGGCACTCCCGCTTCGCTTCATCTGCTGGCCGAGGTCATCCGCATCGCCTTTGCCGACCGGCGTGCCCATTCGGGCGATCCGGCGTTTGTCGACGTGCCGGTCGAACGGCTGACTTCGAAAGCCTATGCCGCCGAGTGCAGGGCGCAGATCCGCTCAGCTGCAAGCCCGTCTGCACCTCTTTCGGCGGGCCATGAAAGCCACGACACCACGCACATCACCGTCGCCGATCGGGACGGCAACATCGTCAGCGCCACCCATACGATCAACGGGCTGTTCGGCGCGCGACTGGCCGTACCGGGAACCGGCATCATCCCCAACAATTACATGAGCAACTTCGACCCGCATCCCGGCCGCGCTCTTTCGGTCGTGCCGGGAAAGCGCGTGCCGACATCCATGGCCCCGATGATCCTGATGAAGGACGGCGCGCCGGTGTTTGCGCTCGGCCTGCCGGGCGGCTTGCGGATCTTCCCGTCGGCCATGCAGGCGATCGTCAACCTGATCGATCACAAGATGACCCTGCAGGAGGCGGTGGAAGCGCCAAGACTATGGACGCAGGGCCAGGAGGTAGAGATCGAACAGGCCTACGCACCGCAACAGGCGGCCCTCGAGGAGCTTGGTCACGACGTGCGGGTGATGCCCCATATCGGCGGGGGCATGAATGCGATAGCCTTTGGCGAGACGATGACGGGGGCCGCCTGCTGGCGCGCCGATGGCACCGTTGCAGCGCTCGGTGGCGGACTGGCCCGTCCGGGCGTCAGGTTCTGGCCGGACAAGGCACCGGAAAAACCATCACCGACATGACTTGCCAGCCTGAACGATGTTCGGACATTGATGCTTCCAGCATCCACGAGAGGCCCTACCCATGACACAACGCTATATGCTGCTGACGGGCGCCAGCCGCGGCATCGGACACGCCACGGTCAAGCTGTTCCTCGAGAAAGGCTGGCGCGTGCTGACGGTCTCCCGGCAACCCTTTTCGGAGGAGTGCCGGTGGCCCTCGGCGCGCGAAAGTCACCTCCAGGCCGACCTCGCCGATCTTTCGCAAATCGACCGGCTGGTGGCGGAGGTTCGGGAACGCCTGGATGGTGCCGCCCTCCATGCTCTCGTGAACAATGCCGGCATCTCGCCGAAGGGCCCCGATGGCGCGCGCCTTGGCGTCCTCGATTCGGACGCCCTGACCTGGACGACGGTGCTGAACGTCAACCTGGTCTCGATCGCACTCCTCGCCCGTGCCCTTTTACCTGAACTGGAGGCCGCGCAGGGATCGATCGTCAATGTCACGTCGATTGCCGGTTCGCGGGTTCATCCCTTTGCGGGCGTCGCCTATGCGGCATCCAAGGCGGGCCTCGCCGCACTCACCCGGGAAATCGCACATGAATTCGGCTCGCACGGCGTGCGCGCCAACGCGATCGCGCCCGGCGAAATTGCGACCTCCATCCTGTCGCCGGGGACCGACCTGCTGGTCGAGACCAATGTCCCGATGAGGAGGCTCGGCACGCCGCTCGAGGTCGCCGAAACCATCCATTTCCTGTGCAGCGAAAAATCCGCCTACATCAACGGTGCGGAAATCCACATCAACGGCGGACAGCACGTCTGAAGCCTGAAAAAATCGGTCATACTGTCGTCATAGCCTGGGCGGTTCGCAGTGATCAGACGGGTTCGAGGTGCCATCCCCTGGCTCTCTCGTTTGCGCGAACAAGTCTCGCCATCGCCGCCGCCATCTCGCGGCCTGCTCCGCAGCGGCCCATCGCCAACGGCTGGCCGCTCGCCGCCGTGGCCGGCAGCCGCCGCATGATGGAAGGCGCTTCCAAGGTCTTCGTCACCGGCTCGTTCTAGTACGGCTCGGCCTCCATGGCAGCGGCCCTCAAGACCCTGCATATCCTGAGGACGACGGACGCGCTTGCGCATACCGAGGCGATGTGACAGCGTCTGCGCGACGGTCTCGATGCAATTGCCGAAAGACACGGATTCGAGCTGAGCCAGACCGGCCCGC
This sequence comes from Hyphomicrobiales bacterium, assembly GCA_900469345.1. Lineage (GTDB taxonomy): Bacteria > Pseudomonadota > Alphaproteobacteria > Rhizobiales > Rhizobiaceae > Neorhizobium. The sequence continues at coordinate 27,213 of UBWZ01000007.1, forward strand.
TGCAAATGCCGATGGTACGGTTCCACAACGATCCCGACCTCGCAATCGCCAACGCCTTCTGTGCTGCGGCACTCCGCCACGGCCTCTACCTGCATCCTCGTCACAACATGTTTCTTTGCGCAGCCCACCAGCCGGAGGACATCGACCGGGCGCTGGGGGCGGCCGACAAGGCGATGCGGGACATTCCCGCCATGTCGTCGCACGCCTGAATAACCGGATGCTGCCGGCGGACGATCGCACGCGTTCGCCGGTCCCTGCTCAGCTGCCGCCAGACGAGGCTCCTATGACCGACAATCTCGTTTCATGCGCCCTTGCTCGGGGAGTGGCGATCGTGACGCTGTGCAATCCGCCCGTCAACGCGCTCTCGAATGGCCTGCGTGCGGCTTTGCTATCCACCCTGCAGGAGCTCGCAGAGAGGGATCATCTCTCGGCCATCATCCTCACCGCGACCGGTCGCGTCTTCATCGCCGGCGCCGACATTACCGAGATGGACCTTCCGCCGGAGCGGCCGTATCACCCGTCGTCGTCCAGCTTTCCGGTTCGGCTGCGGCTTCGAGGCCATGCCCGGAGAGGATCCCTTGCCGCGTCGAGATCTGTCGTCAGATGCGAATAGAAACTGATGGAAGCTCGATAATTTCTGTCACACCCAACAGCCCCATATTTCTATGCAATTCACTTGAAAGAATGCTTGCGGCCTTTTCGACACCGGTTTGTGAGCCTACCGCCGCGGCGTAGAGGAACGGCCTCCCCACGAACACGAATTTTGCACCAGTCGCGAGGGCTTTTACGATATCTGTCCCCCGACGAATACCACCATCGATCATCACGACCGTTTCTGATCCCACTTTGTCCACTATCGCAGGCAGAGCTTTCATCGGGGCTATAGCGCCATCAAGTTGCCTGCCGCCATGGTTGGAAACGATGATGCCATCCGCCCCGCGCTCTACGGCCATGGCTGCATCTTCAGGATGAAGTATGCCCTTCACGACCAGATTCCCTGTCCATCTTTGCCTGATCCGGCTGAAGTGGTCCCAGCTCAGATGATCCTTCTTGCCGAAATCGCGCATGACGTTCGACGCAATGATCGGCGCACCGCGCGTCGCATACGAGTTCTCGAAATGGGGGATGCCGTGATTGAGTATCGTTCGTGCGAAGGTCCCGATCGTCCAGGCCGGATGGGTCAATCCCTGCCAGGCAAGACGAAGGCTTGGTCGAAGAGGGGTCGAGAAGCCAGCGCGAATATTGTTTTCGCGATTTGCCAGCACGGCGGTATCCACCGTCAGAACCAGGGTTTTGTAGCCTGCCGAAGCCACGCGATCTATCAATCCATCGATCCGGTCCGGCTCTCCCGGAAGATACGCCTGAAACCATGACCGGGGTGCAGCTTCGACGATCTCCTCCAACCGTATCAGGGATGAGCCGCTCATGATCATGGCAATCCCCGCATCCTGCGCAGCCCTGGCAAGGACGAGATCGCCACGATACGCCATCAGGGCGCTTATACCCATTGGCGCTATCCCAAGCGGCGCGCTCCACTCCTCACCGAACAAGATTGTCTTCGTGGTTCTGGCCGAAACGTTTCTCAGCACCCGCGGAGTGAGGCTTATGTCTTTGAACGCCTCGGCATTCATGCGCAAAGAGCCATTCGTCTCGCTCGCCCCGGCAATGTACCCAAAGAGCGGCGCGGGCAGATGACGTTTCGCCAGAACCTCAAAATCATCAAGAGACAGGACATCGAGCAAGCGATGCCCTGCCGATGCAGAAAGATCGGAAACCATGATTTCAGCCTTCAGCGATGACCAACTGGGCGGCGCTTCGACTTGCCTCGAAGACGGTGACCAAGGGCACCTCTCGGCGCCCTTTTCTGTCAGTCTTCGCTCGCCTCGAAAGCCGCTTTTCTGTTCTTGCGAATGGTGGGCAGGATCAGCGTGAGCAGCATCGCGGCCGTGATGACCAGGAGGAAGGCGCTGATTGGTCGCTCGAAGAAAACCAGCCAGTCACCCTGCGACAAGAGCATCGCACGGCGCAGGTTTGTTTCCAGGAGCGGGCCAAGAACAAAGCCGAGAAGCAAAGGACCCGGCTCGCATCTTGCCTTTCGCAGGACGTATCCAAGGATACCGAAGAGGATGACCAGCGCCACGTCGAAGCCACGATTGCTGACGCTGTAAACACCGACACAGCAGAACAGCAAAATAGCCGGATACATCAGGCGGTAAGGGATCTGCAGAAGCTTCACCCACAGTCCGATCAACGGCAGATTGATGACGAGCAGCATGGCGTTGCCGAGCCACATCGAAGCGACCAGACCCCAGAACAGTTCCGGCTGGTTCTGGATGACCGATGGGCCGGGGGTAATGCCGTGGATCGTCATCGCGCCCAGCATCATGGCCATGATGGAGTTCGAAGGGATACCCAGCGTCAGAAGCGGGATGAACGACGCCTGCGCACCTGCATTGTTCGCAGCTTCTGGACCGGCAACACCTGCAATCGCACCGTGACCGAACTTCTCGGGCGTCTTCGAAATGCGCTTTTCGACCGAATAGGCACTGAACGCGCTCAACGTCGCGCCGCCGCCCGGCAGAACGCCCAGGATCGTTCCAACACCGGTGCCGCGCAGAACCGCGGCCCAGCTGTCCTTGAATTCTTCACGGGTCGGCCACAGCCGACCGATCTTGCTTTGCAGAACGCCGCGGATTTCCTTGGATTCAAGGTTGGTGGCAATTTCAGCAATACCAAACAGACCGACGGCGATCACGACGAAATCGATGCCATCGTAAAGCTCGGTCGAGCCGAAGGTCATGCGGGCCGAGCCGCTGTTGACGTCGATGCCAACCATGCCGAGTACGAGACCGAGGCAGACCATGCCGATGGCTTTCACGACAGAACCATGGGCGAGAATCGTGGCAGCGAGCAGCCCGAAGATACACAACGCGACGTATTCGGCCGGTCCAAAGGACAGTGCGAAGGCAGACAGCGTCGGTCCGGCAATGGCCAGAGCGATTGTTGCAACCGTGCCCGCGAAAAACGAGCCGAGCGCGGCAATTGCCAAGGCGGCACCCGCCCTGCCCTTTCGGGCCATTTGGTAACCGTCGATCGCGGTGACCACCGCCGAGGCTTCACCCGGGAGGTTGACCAGAATGGCTGTCGTCGAGCCACCATACTGCGCGCCGTAGAAAATGCCGGCCAGCATGATCAAAGCCCCGAGCGGCGGCAGGAAGAAGGTCACGGGGAGAAGAATTGCCACGGTCGCGGTCGGGCCGATACCAGGTAGGACGCCGATCAGGGTTCCGAGAAGCGCGCCGATGAAACAGAACATCAGATTGGTGGGTGTCAGGGCCTCGGAAAATCCGAGCATAAGGACGTCGAGAAAAGCCATCGAAATAATCCGATCAAATCAGGAAAGGTCGTCAGAAGGGCCAGATCGGCATCTGGACGCCCAGTCCGTAAACGAAGAGAAGCGCGCCGAGCGTCGTCAGCACTGCGGTCGAGATGAAAATCTCCTTCCAGCGCGATTCCGGATCGGCGAGACTTCCCACAACCAGAAGCCAGATGGTTGCAGCGACAAAGCCGAAGCGTTCGGCTGCAAACGCAAATCCTGCGATGGCGGCAACCAGAATAAGCAGCGGCTTGGGGTTAACCGCATCCAGTGCCTCATGCGGCTTGGACCACGCCTTGATGAGGACGATCGCGCCGATGAGCGCAATGATGCCGCACAGGGATTTGGGAAGAAAGCCAGGGCCCATCATGGCCGGAGTGCCGTATGTCAGGTCACGCCCGGCCCAAAGGCCAAGCGCTCCCAGAAATATCAGTACGCCGCCCGCAAGAATGTCGGGAAAGTCCCGACCGTTTGCTGCAGGCTTCGTGCTCATTGCTGCACCCAAGGTGTCGTGTCCCAGATCTTCTGGAAGCGAGCGAGACGGGTGGGCATTTCCTTTTCCCAGTCAGGGCCGCTGAGATAGGCCAGCGGCAGCGCCATCTGCTTGGCCTGCTTCTGGAACTCGGGATTATCCAGCGTTGCCTTGACGGCGGCGGCGAAACGGTCGGCGATTTCAGCCGGCACCTCACGCGGAGCCGCAATGCCGCGCTCGGAAGTCATCTCGACGTTGAATCCGGATTCGATGGCGGTCGGAACGTCTGGAAGCTCAGGCGAGCGCTCCTTGCCGAAGGTATTGATCATCCGCAGGCCGGACGTATCGTTGCCGCCGAACTCGCTGACGTTGAGACCGCCACCGGTCACCTGTGCGCCAAGGATCGCGGTGCGAGTTTCGCCGGCACCGTTGAACGGAATGTGCGTGATCTTCGCCCCGGCTTCAGCGCCGAGAATGATGATGGCAAGGTGATCATCCGTGCCGATGCCGGACGAGCCGAACGAAACCGCACCGGGCTTTGCTTTCGCTGCTTCGACGAATTGCGCGATGGTTTTGATTTCCGACGCCGCAGGAACGACGATAGCGGCCGGGTCATCTACGATACGAGCGATCGGCTTGATAGTCTTTGGATCGTAGCCGAGCTTTCTCTGCACCTGCATGGACAAGAAACCGGGCGTGTTGATGTAGGAGAAGGTGTAGCCATCCGGCTTGGCCTTTGCCAACGCCGTATAGGCGATTTCGCCAGAAGCGCCGGGGCGGTTCTCGATGACGATGTCTGCGCCCAGTTCCTTTTCAAGATAGGGCTGCATGGCACGCGCCATGACGTCTGTGCTGCCGCCCGGCGCGAAGGCAACGATCATCTGAATGGGTCGATCCTTCGGCCACTCGGCATGCGCCGAGCCAATCGTTGCAAGCAAAGTGCCGGCCGCCAAAATCGCCGTTCTTATCGTATTCATTGATATGCTCCTCCCACGGAACGCTATGCGGGCCCGGCACCCGCTCTGCAACTAGCCGGGGTGTCCTCCAAGCGCAGCGCTGAGTTTGCGCGCTGCAGCGCGGAGAATTTCGAGATTTTTCGAGACGGCCTCGTCGTTGAAACGCGATGGCGGGCCGGTCAAAGCCAGAGAACCGAAAAGGGTTTGTCCGTCGCGGTAGACCGGGACAGCGACGCTCGCGACCTGTGGGTCGCGCTCACCGATGGTGACATGAAACCCCTTCGCGCGAATATCGTCGTAGAGCTTTCCGCTGGCACCGGTGAAAGCCAGGATGACACGCCCTGGCGCGCCACGATCGAGCGGCATCGAATCGCCCACACGCGCCGAGTGGCGGATCGATTGCGTGGAATCGTGTCTGTGGAGGCAGACGCGGACATCGCCTTCCTTCACGTAAACCGCAGCGCTCTCGCCGCTCTCATCGCTGATCTGGGTAAGCAAGGGCTCAACGATCGCAGCTGATTTGAACGTGGATTGATACAGCCCGCCGAGACGCACGAGCTTTGGGCCTAGCCGCCAGCTGGCATCATCATTGCGAACGAGCATGGAGGATTTGGCAAGCGAGCGCGCGATGCGCAGCACTGTGGATTTGTCGAGTTCCGTTCGGCGCGCAAGCTCTCCGAGCGTCAACGAATAGTCGACGTCGGTGAAAGCTTCCAGCATCGAAACAGCGCGTTCGACAGCTGCGACACCTGAAGAATTACCTGACATTGGTTCAACCTCCCGAGAAAAGAATGTTGTACCAGGTACAACATCTTTTCATCTAGTACAATAACCGATAATGAGGATTCGTCAACCGTCGCTCACCTATCAGGCGACGCACCGAAGTTCGGGAGGGATTAGTGAACGAAATCAATGCAGGAGAAGCTGCTGCAAACCTATCATCGGCAAAGGCGAGAGGTTTCAAGGTCCTTGTGACCGGGGCAGAATTGGCGCCTGAAGCAACAGAACTTCTTAAAAGCCATGCAATCGAAATCGTTTATGCGGATGGCTACAGCGGCCCGGAAAATCTCGCGGCGATCGCCAGATCGAACGCGGTCGATGCGATCCTCGTCAGACAAGGCCAGATAAGCGATCAGGTCATCGCCTCCTCCTCCCGTCTTCGCGTCATCGCAAAACACGGCAGTGGTGTGGACAATATCGATCTCGACGCCGCCACCTCCCACCACATCCCGGTTCTGCGCGCCCTCGCGGCGAATGCCCAATCGGTCGCAGAGCTTGCGATCACCCTGTCCGTGACACTGATGAAAGACATCGGCAGGCTGAGCGACACCGTGAAGGGCGGCGCATGGCCGAAGACGACATATGTCGGACGCGACCTCGCGGGCGCCTGCTTCGGCATTATCGGCTTTGGCGAGATCGGGCGCAGGACGGCGAAACTTGCGCAAGGGCTCGGCATGGAAACTATCGCATACGACCCGTTTGCGAAGGATGCAGATGGTACGCGCGTAAGCCGCGACCTGTCGGAGGTGCTTGCGCAAAGCGATATCGTCAGCCTGCATTGCCCGCTGACACCGCAGACCCAACACCTCATCAACGCCGAGCGGCTGAAGCTGATGAAGTCCACGGCCTTCATCGTCAACACGTCACGCGGCGCCGTTATCGACGAGGCTGCTCTTCTGGATGCGCTTGAAGTTGGAAGCATCGCTGGCGCCGCACTCGACAGCTTCGAACAAGAGCCGCCTGCGACCGATCACCCGTTCTGGGCTTTGCCAAACCTGATCGCAACCCCTCACGTGGGCGGCGCAAGCCGATCGGCGCTCAGGAACATGGCCGTACAGAGTGCGCAGCACATTGTCGATGTCCTGACTGGCCTGCCCTTTGATCGTCGGGCGCTCGCCAACCAAAACCTCGCTCAGAACTAAACCGCCAGATATGAAAACGGAGGACGTGAAATGTTGGGTTTCAGAGTATGCAGGCGCAAGCAGAACGTCAGCGCTGAATGGGTCGAGAAATTCAGAGCTCTGCCTGTCGCCAATGTGAGCGATGTCATGTCCCGCATGACATCGGGCGGGGCGCCGCTGCGACCTTTCTATACGGGCCCGAGGATGGTCGGCGCCGCAGTGACGGTCAAGGCGCGTCCCGGCGACAACCTGATGGTCCACAAGGCACTCGACATCGCCGAGCCGGGCGACATCGTCGTCGTCGATGCCGGCGGTGATCTCAGCAATGCGATCATCGGGGAACTGATGGTTGCGCATGCAGCACAGCGGGGTCTCGGCGGCATCGTCATCTTCGGCGCCATCCGCGACAGCGAGGAACTTCTAGAGGGCTCCTTCCCAGTCTTTGCCGCCGGCGTCACTCACCGCGGACCTTACAAGGATGGCCCGGGCGAAGTGAACGTCCCGATTGCCATCAACGGGATGGTCATCGAGCCGGGCGATCTCATCTGCGGTGACGCCGATGGACTTCTTTCCGTCCCGCTGTCATCGGTCGAAACCGTCTTCGAAGCCGCATCCAAAAAGCACGCGGCGGAAACAAAGCAGATGGAAAACATCAAGCTCGGCAAAAACGAACGCGCCTGGGTCGACGCGTCTCTCGCACGGCTCGGCTGTGTTATCGAAGACTGAGCAACACGAGGCGTGGAAATGCCCACGCCTCGTTCAGCTGTCCGACCTGAGAGATAGGTGACGTTTTGTACCGGAGACATGGGTAACACTTTTCGCTTTTGCGGGAGGTGTCGATGCCGTGGAAAAAGACTTAGATCATGGAGGAACGTCTAAGTTTTGTCGCCCGGCTTCTGGAGGGCGAGGGATGCCAGGAGTTCGGCATATCGCGCAAGACCGGCTACAAGATCTTCAATTGCTACGGGCAGGATGGCTCGGAGGCGCTGACGGATCGGGCAGGTTTGGCAAACCGCCGGGCCTACGGCTTTCGTTGGAACGACCCGTCCTGCTTGACGATGCTGCTCACCCAAAGCGATGATCGTGTCTCCTAGACCCCCGGGTTGCGGCAGCACTCGACAGCGGCTCGATCATGATGGTTAACGCTTTGTGGCGGTAGACGTGTCTCTTTCGAGACGCCGCCATCGACTTCAGGAATGCAGTTGTGCTCAGCCGGTACTTGGTCGCAGATCCATCACGCCGTTTCAGGCGCTGTCTAAAAACTGCCATGCCGCGGTCGTGTGGACATCCAGGCGGGCGCGGGCCGTGGTTGCTGGGCGATTTGCACTCATCAGGCGGGATCGAGGTGCCATCCCTTGGCGCGTTCAACTGCCTGGGCAAAGCGCGCGAGCCGTGATCGGCTGTCGCACGGTGCCGGGGTCACGGTCTCCTTCGGCTCGGCCGGCGGGAGTTCCCGACCAAGGCCGACAGCCGCCAGTTGGGCAGCGCCATAGGCTGTCAGCTCGTCGATCCCGGGAATGATCACCGAACAGCCGGTCGTATCGGCGAGAAACTGGCAGAGATAGCGCGAGCGGCTGACGCCGCCGTCGACCGATATCCGCGTGATCGGCGCATTGAGCCGCATTGCCGCGATGATTTCGTTTGCCCGCAGCGCGATCCCTTCGATCAGCGCCTGCTGCATGTCCTGGCGGGTGGTTGCCCCGGTCATGCCGATGAAAAGCCCCGCCGCGCTGTCATCCCAATGCGGACTGCCGAGCCCCGTCAGGGCGGGCACGAAGGCAATCCCGCGTTCGATTGCCGGACTGGCCCCGAACGCATCGAGCTCCCGGGGATCCTCCAGCAGTCCTATTCTTTGTGCCCAGTCCACCGCCGCACCGGCGGCATGAACGCCGCCATCGGTGGCATAGCTTGTTTCTCCACCGATCGACCAGGCGACGGTCGGCAACAGCCCGTGGCCGCCATCGAGGCGCAACTGCCGACCCGTCAGGGACAGGGCGAAGGCACCGGTTCCGAAGGTGATCTTGGTGTCGCCCTCCGTCCTGCAGCCGTGACCGTAGAGCGCCGCCTGCTGATCGACCACCGATGCCGTCAGCGCCGTGCCGTCGATCCTGCCGAAATCGCCGACCGTGGGCAGGATCGGCGGCAGGCACTCCATCGGCACGCCAAAGATGGCGCAAAGCGTGCTGTCCCACTGGCCCGACTTGATGTTCATCAGCGCCGTCCGCGAGGCGGTGGTGATGTCGGTCGCCGCGCGCCCCGTCAGCCGCTGCAGGAAGAATGCATCCGTGGTTCCGAGCATCAGCCTGCCGGCGCGGCGGGCAGCCTTGACGCCCTCATTATGCTCCAGCAGCCAGGCCAGCTTCGCCGCCGAGAAATAAGGGCTAAGAGGCAGGCCGGAAAGCGACCTGACCTGGGTCTCCGTATCGGCGAGAGCAGCGATCTGGCCGGCGGTGCGCCGGTCCTGCCAGACGATCACCGGAGAGAGCGCCCTGCCATCCAAAGCGTCCCAGGCCAGGCAGCTTTCTCCCTGGTTGGAAAGGCCGATCGCCGTGACGCTGCCGGCAACCGAAAGCGCCGAGCGAAGGTTGGCAACCAGTTCTTCCGGATCATGCTCGACCCGGTCGGTGCCGGCAAAATACTGCCTGTGCGCGGCAGAAAAGACGATGCTTGCCTTGCCGTCTTCGGTCACCCGCAAGGCGCGCGTCGAGGTCGTCCCCTGATCAAGGGCGAGGAAAACACTCATGGCGCGGGCTCCAGCGTCAGCAGAAGATCGCCGGTTCCCGAACGAAGATCCAAGCCGGCAAGGGAAAAGCGGATCGGTTGTTGCGGCGCGGCCCTGACGGACTGCGTCAGCAGGCGGCCGCCGTCCGCACCGGACAGCACGAGCTTGCCGCGCGCGGCGCCTGTCGCGCGGAGATTGAGACCGTGCGCGGTTGCCGCACCTTCGATCGCCAGGCGCTGTGGGACTACGTATTTCAGCCCGGCGCCAGCCGTTACGCGAAGCGCGGGCTGATGACCGACCGGTCCTGCCGTGGCCTTGAGGTCGGCGGCAATCGCGCCGGCCACGCGACGTCCTTCGGCCCAGCAATGGCCGGCCGTCTCGACCGGGTGAACCACATTGCCGGCAACGAAGATGCGTGGATCCGAGCTTCGTCCGTGCTGGTCGATCATCGGTCCTCCGGTCCCCCGATCAAGGCAAAGACCGCTCGCCCCGGCCAGCGCCGCCTCTGCCACGAAGCGACCGGAGAACACGACGCCGTCGCAATCCAGAAACGTTTCCGATCCGTCGCGCTGGCGCAGGCGCACAAAGGTTACCCTCCGTCCCCCCTCGATCGTGAGGATTTCCGCCCCGGTGAAGACGGGCACGCCGATCAGGTGCGGCAGGGCGAAAAAGCTCGGGCGGGCCTGCACCACCGGATGCGTTTCGACCATGGCGACCGGGCGAATGCCGTGGCTGCGACAGGTCAGCAGCGCCGACAGCGATACGAGTTCGCTGCCGATGATCACCGGGCGGCGGAACGGCAGGCGCCGTTCCTGGTAGACAAAGGCCTGCAGGGCCGCGGTATTCATGATGCCGAGCGGACGAACGCCGGGAACCAGCAGCTGCGCGCGCGTCGCCTCCCGGGCCCCGGTCGCTACCAGGATCCGGCTTGCTTTCATCTCCACCGTTCCGTTGGGGGTTGCCACCGTGAGCAGGCCCCGCGGCCCGATATGGATGACCGATCGCCGGACGAGAACGGATACCCCGGCTGCTTCAGCTTCGGCGACCAGACGTTGCGCATAGGCCGGACCGGTGAGGATCCGCTTAAACTCGCGCATTCCGAACGGGGGGTGGCCACAATGCCGGGGAATGCCGCCGGCCTCATCGCTTCGCTCCAGGACCACCACCCGTTCAACGCCCAGCCTCTTCAACTCCGTGGCAGCCGCCAGACCGGCGGGTCCACTGCCGATGATGGCGACATCGCATGCGCTCTCGCTCATCGGCCAGCCTCCGGCGACAGAGGCACGGGCAGCCTGCCCTCCGTCATCCGCGAGAGGCGGGTAAGACAGTTGAAGCCCTGGCATCGCCCCATGGCGCAGCGCGTCCGCCGTCTCAGCCCACCAAAGTCGCCGGGCGGCAGGCTGCTCGCCAATGTCGCCTCGATCTCACGACCGGTGACCATTTCGCAATGACAGACGATGCCATCATGGCCGCTCACCTGCCAGTCGCGCTCCAGATGTTCCGCCAGATTGGGCATCGGCATGGCCGGATGGCTGGCGTGCCGGCTGCCGCTTGCGGTCTGGCTCTTTGCCCAGAGTGCATGGACGTGGGCGGCAATGCCGAGAGCTGCCGTCAGACCCGTCGACCGTATGCCGCCGGCGCAAAAATATCCCGCCTCCGGACGGCTATGGACCCGGTAGTGCTTTTCGTCCGATGCCGGTCGCAATCCCGCATAAATCGCCGTCACCTCAACTTCTGCCAGCGCCGGGACAAGCTCGACCGCCCTGGCGATCAGCGCCTCCAGTTCGGGCCGCGTCACGTCGGGCCGTTCGCGGTCGTCCTGTTCCTCCGCCGTGGGCCCGACCAAGAGATTGCCGAAGATCGTCCGGGTCACAACCACGCCCTTGGTGCGGGCTGTCGGCACCGGCAAGAGGATTGTTCGCAGATGCCTGGCCGCGGCCTTGTCAAAGACGACGAACTGACCCTTTCGCGGTCGGATTTCGAACTGTGCCTCGCCAAACAGCATCGTCTCGACGTGATCGCCGTGAAGGCCGGCACAGTTGATGACGCTGCGTCCCGTCACGGTGCCGGCCGGGGTCTCCAGGTGCCACACCTCGCCGTCGAAGCGGGCCGCTTGCAGCCCGGCCCGAAACAGGAACCGGGCGCCCAGCGCCTTTGCTTGGGTCGCATAGGCGAGCGGCGACGACCAGGGATCGATAATGACTTCCCCCGGCACCAGCAGCGCCGCCCGCACATGGGCGGCAAGCCCTGGCTCGCGGGAAAGCACCTCGGCGCGGCTGATCAGCCTTGCATCGCGAACGCCGTTGAGATGCGCCTGCTGCAGCAGTTCGGGCAGCCGATCCTCTTCTGCCTCGTTCCATGCAGCAACCATCGCACCGGTATCGAGCACCGGCAGGTTGAAGCCGGCACGAATGTCCATGTACTCGCGATAGCCGGCCTGCATGCACTGAAGTTCGACGCTTCCGGGCGGCGCATCGAAACCGGTATGCAGGATCGCGCTGTTGGCCTTCGATGCACCGGACAGAATGTCGGGCGCCCGCTCAAGAACGACCACATCGGCGCCTTCGATCGCGAAACGGCGCGCCATCGCACAGCCGACGACCCCAGCCCCGATGATGATTGCGTCTGCGGGATTGCCGAATGCCGCCAAGAGGGTCTCCGCTTTTTGCGCGGGCCGCCATTGCTGGTAGCCAGGATAACGCTGACGCCAGCCTATCCAGCTGCAGGCATCGTGACGAGCGAAAATTGTACGTTCGGTCATTTTTATTGACTGATTGGGCGGTTCTCACCCGGCGGGCAATCGTGCTAGGGGATGATCGACACGCGGCGTATAAGTGGGATTAGCAGGTTTGAAGTCTGGTGAGAGACCGCCCGCGGCGGATTACGGCGCCTTCATTGATGCGCTGAAATTGTCGGGCTTCCGGGGAGAGGCGAGCGTCGCGGCGTCGGACCGCGTCGTCCTTGCCACCGACAACTCCATCTATCAGCTGCTTCCGGATGCGGTGGCCTGGCCCAGGGATGAAGCGGATCTGGTTCGCATCGCCTGGCTCCTCGACGAGCCGCGGTTCCACACCATCGTTGTCCGGCCACGGGGCGGCGGCACTGGCACCAACGGCCAGTCGCTCGGCGACGGCGTGGTGGTGGACTGTTCCCGCCACATGACCGACATTCTCGAGATCAACGAAGCGGAAGGTTGGGTCACCGTCCAACCCGGCGTGATCAAGGATCAGTTGAATGCGGTGCTGGCCCCCCTCGGGCTCTTCTTTGCGCCGGAACTGTCGACCTCCTCCCGGGCGACGCTCGGCGGCATGATCTCGACGGATGCCTGCGGGCAGGGTTCATGCGTCTATGGCAAGACGTCGAACCACGTCCTGAATTTGCGCGCAGTTCTCGTCGGAGGGGACGTCCTGGAGACGCGGCGTGCAATCCCCGACCCGTCAAGCAGCGGCCGGACCGGCGAGATCCTTGCCTGCCTCGACGACATTTCCAGTCGACAGGCGGACCTCATCGCCTCGCGCTTTCCCAAGCTCAACCGCTCTTTGACAGGTTATGATCTCGCCCACATCCGCGAGGGCGAGACGATCGATCCGGCATCCGTGCTCTGCGGCTCGGAAGGCACGCTCGCGTTGATCGCGCAGGCGAAGCTGCGGGTCTTGCCGATTCCGAAGGCCGCATCGCTGATCCTGATCTTCTACGCCGATTTCCAGTCGGCGCTTCGGGATGCTCGCGAAATGGCATTGCTCGGTGCCACCTCGGTCGAAACGATCGATAGCCGCGTGCTCGGTCTGGCACGGGAAGAGCCGACGTTTTCCAAAGTTGCCCATCTTTTCCCGCAGGCGGGCGCAAAAGGGGTCAATGTCGTCGAATTCACCGACGACGACCCGGACGCCCTCGATCTGCGCGTCGCGCAACTGGCGGCACAGCTTGCAACCCTTCCGACGCGCCTGGCGCTGACGACGGCAAATGGACACGAGGTGGAGTTGGTCTGGGGGCTGCGCAAGACTGCAGTCGGCCTGCTGGGACGGGCCGGCGGCAGCAAGCGACCCATCCCTTTTGTCGAGGACTGCGCCGTCCCCCCGGAGCAGCTCGAACCCTTCATTGCCGGCTTCCGGGCCATTCTCGACCGCGAAGGACTGGACTACGGGATGTTCGGCCATGTCGATGCGGGCGTTCTACATGTGCGGCCGGCGATCGATCTGACCGATCCCACCCAGGAGCCACTCATCCGCCGCGTGACCGAAGCGGTGGTCGCGCTTGCGGCGACCCATGGCGGGCTTCTCTGGGGCGAGCATGGCAAGGGCGTGCGCTCGGAATTCGTGCCCGAAGTCTTCGGGCCGCTCTATCCTTCACTGCAGCGGATCAAGGCGGCGTTCGATCCGCGCAACCAGATGAACCCCGGCAAGATCGCAACGCCCGACGACGGTCGTTTATGGAAAATCGACGAGGTCGCTCTGCGTGGACAGAAGGACCGCGTGATCCCGGCCGATGTGCGCGACGTCTACGCATCCGCGTTCGGGTGCAACGGCAACGGCGCCTGTTTCAACCGCACGCTCGACGACGTGATGTGCCCCTCCTACAAGGTGACCGGCGACCGGCGCCATTCGCCGAAGGGGCGCGCCGGGCTCGTCCGCGAGTGGCTGCGCCAGGGAGGCCCGGACGGGCTGGCTGATCCGCAGTTCGAGAAGGAGGTCAAGCAGGCGATCGATGGCTGCCTTAGCTGCGGTGCATGCACCAGCCAGTGTCCCGTCCGGGTCGACATACCGTCAATCAGGGCCCAGTTTCTCGACAGCTTCCACCGGCGCCACCGCCGCTCGCTGCGTGATGTCGCGCTCGCCCACCTCGAGGGTCTGATGCCTTTGGCCGCGCGGCTGCGCTGGGGCTTCAATCTGATGACCGAGGGGCCTGGGGCGGCCCTGATGGCGTCGATCGGGCTGACCGCCCTGCCGCACCTGCCCCGGCAAACCTTCCAGCCGCGATGGCTGAGCCGCTCCGATATCGGCAAGCTCGACCCGACCGTCGACGTCGTTCTGGTGCCAGACGCCTTCACGCAGTATTTCGAGCCGCAGGTCGTTGCAGATCTTGAGGCGGTACTCGAGCGTCTGCATCGCAAACTATGGGTGGCGCCCTACCGACCATCTGGCAAGGCTCGCAAGGTTCTCGGCCGGCTTGCCGGATTTGCGCAGCAGGCAAAGCGGCAGAAGGACGGCCTGAAGGCGATCGCGGCGACCGGCGTGCCTCTGGTGGGGATCGAGCCGCCGATCACGCTCTCCTATCGCCATGACTATCCGGACGACATGTCCGCCATCGCACTTCCGCAGGATCTGCTTGCTCCGCTGATCGCAACGGTGCCGGCGCAGCAGTCGGCAATCTCCGTGCGGCTGCTGCCTCATTGCAGCGAACGGGTGCTGGGCACAGCGGCCACCGCACAGTGGCACAGCATCTTTGCCCATCTCGGCATCGACCTCCGCATTCCGGCCACAGGCTGCTGCGGCATGGCAGGAATCTGGGGCCACGAAGCTTCAAACCGCGCAAAATCCGGATCGATCTTTGCCCAGAGCTGGAAGGCGGCCACAGCGCCCGGTGCCGATGTCATCCTGGCCACCGGGTTTTCCTGCCGGTGCCAGACCAAGCATATGACCGGCCAGGAACTGCAGCACCCAGTCTCGCTGTTGCGGCGAATTCTTGAAAATCCCGTCGCCAACGAGGGCTGAACGTATGAAACCGGCGGCGCGGCGCGATGAAATCCTGGGACTTCTGGACGAGATCGGGGAAGTGACCGTGGACGAGTTGGCCGTGCGCTTCGGCGCCTCGCGTGAGACTGTCAGGCGCGATTTGTCCCGCCTCGATGCTTTCGGGCACATCCGCAAGTTCCATGGCGGTGCCCGGGCAGCGCGCCCTAACGGGGTGCCCTTGCGTGAGACCGCGTTCGATACACGCATGAACGAGCGACGGACGGAGAAGAACGCGATCGCCCGAAGGGCGGCCGATCTCTTCCCCGAAAATTCGGTGATGTTCATCGACACGGGATCCACCACGATCGCCTTCGCCCAGGCGCTTTCTAAGCGCCGCGGCATGACGGTAATCACCAACTCGCCGCAGATCGCCGGGATCCTCAGCCAGGCAAAAACGAATCACCATGTCTACTTGGTGGGAGGCGAAGTGGCCGCTGAGGGACGAGAGACACTGGGCGCGATGGCGATCGCGCAGATTGCCCAGTTCAAGACCGAAATGGCCCGTGCGATGATCGAGCAGGCGCAAAGCATCACCGTCCTTGCGGATCATCAGAAACTCGGCCGTCCCGCTGTCTTTCAGGTAGCCGAGCTTGCGAAGGTTGCGCGCCTCGTGACCGACCGTCAACCCGGGCCGGAGATGTCGGACGCATTGTCTGCGGCCGGTGTCGAGGTTGTCCTTGCCGACCAGGGACAGTCTTGAAGCTTCGTCATTTTCTGCTGCAGCAGTCTTGGCGGCCTGGCACCGCCCTACTTCGTCGTACGCCTGATCTTGCGTAGCCGCGAGCCTGACCTTTCCTTGACGGGAATAAGGTCGATATCGCTGACAAGCCGCGCTCCGCCATCCCGGCGTTCCAGCATGATCTTGCGGCTGTGGAACGCTTCCAGCTCGGCGCGATGCGCGACGCTGATGATCGTCGCCTCCGACAGTTCGTCGATCACCGTCTGCATCATCTTGTCCTGGCTTTTTTCGTCGAGCGCCGCTGTCGCCTCGTCCATGACGATGATGTCGGGATCGTTCAGAAGCAGGCGGGCGAAGGTCAGCCGTTGTTTTTCGCCGCCCGACAGCGTCTGGTCCCAAGGCGCCTCGTCTTCGATCCTTTCCTTCAGATGACCAAGTCCGACCTTGTCGAGAGCTTCGCCGATCTTTTCAGCAGACCAGCTGTCTGCGGCCTGCGGATAGGAGACGGCGCGACGCAGCGTACCCGAGGGAATGTACGGGCGCTGCGGCAGCATGAACAGCCTGCTGCCGGCGCGGAAGTTGACGCTGCCGCCACCCCAGGGCCACAGCCCGGCAATCGCGCGAACAAGCGTGCTCTTGCCCGAACCGGATTCGCCGGCCACGAGCACCCTTTCGCCCGGGCCGATGACGACGTCGGTTTCCTTGACGACGGCTGTCCCATCACCAAGCGAGACGGACACATCCTTGAGGGTGAGCACCGCATCGCCTTCCGCTTCGCCGTGCACGATCCGGCCAACCAGATCGCCATTTTCTGCTCTCTCGAGACCATCGAGCGACATCATCAGCGAGGCGACGCGCCGCGCGCAGGCATTCCAGTCCGCCAGGCGGGGATAATTGTCGACGAGCCAGCCGAAGGCGCTCTGGACGATGGTGAAGGCTGACGCAGCCTGCATCACCTGGCCGAGGGACATGCTGCCGTCGAGAAATTTAGGCGAGCAAAGCAAAAGCGGGACCACGGGCGCGATCAGCAGCGAGCCGTGCGAGACGAGCGTCGTGCGCATGTACTGGTGCGCCAGCATCCGCCACTGGCGCCGCACATTGCCGAACCGCATGTCGAGGTCGTTGCGCTCTTCCTCCTCACCACCCAGCAAAGCGATACTCTCGCCGTTTTCCCGGACACGGGTCAGCGTGAAACGGAATTCCGCTTCGACCTGGTTCTTGACCTCCGAGACCTTCACAAAGTTCCTGCCGATAAAGGCAATCGAACTCGACGTGATGACCGCATAGACCACCGCCGCGACGACGAGGAATCCCGGGATAGTGATGTAGATGCCGGCAATCGGTAGGGTCAACGCACCGCCGATCGTCCACAGGACGACGATGAAGGTGGATGCGGAGACGAAGGCGGCGATCACGCCGGCGACGAAGTCGACGGGCGATTCAGTCGCGATCCGCATGTCCTCCGAAAGCCTCGCCTCCGGATTCTGGTGGTCACCATCGATCAGGTTGAGTTGGTAGTAGCGGCCATTGGCAAGCCACCTCGCCACCAGTGTCTTGGTGAGCCAGGAGCGCCAGCGCCGCTGGATGCGCATCCGCACATACACCTGTGACGTCACGATCAGGACGCTGCCGAGCACAAGCGGCGGAAACACCGACGCGAGGAAATAGACCGTCGAAGCGTCGCGCTTCTCGATCGCATCGAAGATACCGCGGTTCCAGACATTGATGCCGTACTGGAATGCGACGTTGACGCCGATAAGCGCCAGCAGTCCCAGACAAAACGGCCAGGCGAACTTGTCGCCCCGGCGGCTCCAATACCCGCGCGCGCTGATCCAGAAGCGCTTTAGAAGATATCGCCTGCGCGCGATCTCCACCTCATCGGGCGTCAGGCCCGGGTCGGTTTCAACCTCTTCCGGCGGAGGCGGCTCGGCCATGTCGCGGTCGTCGCTTTCGCCTTTTTGGGCAGCGTTCCGGTCGGAAACATCGACCGATCTCGGGTTCAATTCAGCATCGGTCATGGGCCCGTAAACGAGGACGGACTGAAAAGGTTTCACGAAGCACCGCAACTTCAGTCGACCAAAGGGGACCTTCCGATCGAGGTCGTTCGACACAACCGCTCCTTGGACGTCGCGACGCGCCCGCAAGGCTTGAACGACCTCGATCCGTCCCGGTTCTATCTCAGCGCTTCGCACGCCGATGCAATACGCTGCAGGGCTTGCATCAGCTCGCCTTCCGACGTCGCATAGGAGATCCGGAAATAGGGCGAAAGGCCGAACGCCGAACCGGGCACGACGGCAACGTTCGCCTCTTCCAGGAGATAGTCGGTAAAGTCGCTGTCCGTTTCGATTTTCATGCCCTTGGGCGTCATTCTTCCTATCAGCCCCTGGCAGCCGGCAAACGTGTAGAATGCGCCTTCCGGAACCCGGCAGGTGATGCCGTCGATCGCGTTGAGCGCTGAGACCACGAGATCCCGTCTGGCTCTGAAACTTTCCTGCCGCTCCTTTAAGACATCTTGCGGTCCGTTGAGAGCCTCGACAGAGGCTGCCTGGCTGACCGAAGACGGGCACGATGTCGCCTGGCTCTGGATGATCGCCATCGCCTTGATCAACGGCTTCGGGCCGCCGGCATAACCGATGCGCCATCCCGTCATCGCGTAGGCTTTGGAGACGCCGTTGATCGTCAGCGTACGTTGCTTAAGCCGTGGCTCGAGCGCCACGGGGGTCACGAACCTGAAATCGTCATAGACGATATGTTCGTACATATCGTCGACCATCAGCCAGACATGCGAATGCCACAGCAGCACCTCGAGCAGTGGTCGGTAATCGGCTTCCCCGTAAGCTGCACCGGACGGATTGGATGGCGAGTTCAACAGCACCCACCGAGTCTTCGGCGTGATCGCCTGCTCGAGTTGATCCGCCCTCAGACGAAAACCCGCTTCCGCATCGCAGGGGATGAGCACCGGGACGCCGCCGCAGATCTCGACGATGTCCGAATACGACGTCCAGTAGGGCGTCGGGATGATTACCTCGTCGCCCGGATCGATGCTCGCCATAAAGGCATTGAACAGGATCTGCTTGGCACCGGTCGCGATGGTCACTTCATCGACGGTGTAGTCGACGCCGTTTTCCCGCCGGAACTTGTCGACAACCGCCTTCTTCAGCTCCGGCGTGCCGTCAAGGGCGGTGTATTTCGTCTCACCCCGGTCAATCGCCGCTTTTGCCGCCTGCTTGACGTTGTCCGGCGTATCGAAATCCGGCTCTCCGGCGCCCAGGATGATGACCGGCGCCCCCTCGCGCTTCATCGCGTTGGCCCGTGCGCCGATCTGCAGGATTTTCGAGACGCCCACGGAGGCGATCCTCGAGGCGGGCCTGAAGCCCGCCTCATTGATATTGGCCTTTTCGCTCATGATGCTCTCCTCGATGCCGCCTATTCGATGTCGCCTATTCGATGTCGAAAGTGACGCCCTGGGCGAGCGGCAGTGCCTTGGAGTAGTTCACCGTATTGGTGGCGCGGCGCATATAGGCCCGCCAGGCATCGGAGCCGGATTCGCGGCCGCCGCCGGTCTCCTTCTCGCCGCCGAAGGCGCCGCCGATTTCGGCACCGGACGTGCCGATATTGACGTTGGCGATCCCGCAGTCGGATCCGTCGGCCGCCAGGAAGCGCTCGGCCTCCTGCATGTTGAGCGTAAAGATCGACGACGACAGGCCGGCGCCGACGGCATTGTGGTCGTCCAGCACGGCGTCGAAATCGGAATATTTCATCACGTAGAGGATGGGCGCGAACGTCTCATCCAGAACCGGCCCTGCCTGCCTCGGCATTTCGACAAGCGCCGGCTTGACGTAATAGGCTGTCTCCAGGCCAGCCTCGCTCACCCGTTCACCACCGCTGACAGTGCCACCTTCGGCCTTGGCTGCCGAAAGCGCATGCTGCATCCCATCGAAGGCAAGCTTGTCCACGAGGGGACCGACCAGTGCGGAGGTTTCAAGCGGGTTGCCGATCGAAACGCTCGCGTAGGCCTTCTTCAGGCGCGGCACCAGTTCGTCGTAAACGCTGTCATGCACGAACAGGCGGCGAAGCGTGGTGCAGCGCTGTCCGGCCGTTCCCATGGCCCCGAAAGCGATGGCGCGCAGCGCCATGTCGAGATCGGCGGACGGGCAGACGATGCCGGCATTGTTGCCGCCGAGTTCGAGGATCGACCGGGCAAACCGCTTGGCGAGCCTCGGCCCGACTTCCCGGCCCATGCGGGTGGACCCCGTGGCGGACACCAGCGCCACCTTCGGATGGTCGACCAGGGCTTCACCGATGGTCCGGTCGCCGATCAGGACCTGGCTCAGCCCCTTGGGGGCGGCACCGAAACGGGCAAGCGCCCGCTCGAAGATCGCCTGGCTGGCGAGCGCCGTCAGCGGCGTCTTTTCGGAAGGCTTCCAGACGACGGGATTGCCGCAGACCAGCGCCAATGCAGCATTCCACGACCATACGGCGACCGGGAAGTTGAAAGCGGAAATGATGCCGACAACGCCGAGTGGATGCCACGTTTCCATCATCCGGTGACCCGGCCGCTCGGTGGCGATCGTCAGGCCATAGAGCTGGCGGGAAAGGCCGACCGCGTAATCGCAGATGTCGATCATTTCCTGCACTTCGCCCAGACCTTCCGAGGTGATCTTGCCGGCCTCGATCGATACGAGGCGGCCGAGATCGTCCTTGGCAGCCCGGAGTTCCTCACCCAGCAGGCGCACAAGTTCGCCACGCTTGGGAGCCGGCACCAGCCGCCACTCCTTGAAGGCTTGATGCGCTGCATCGATGGCGCCTGCGGCCTGCGCCCCGGAGACGGTGACCAGCTTGGCAATCTCCTCGCCGCTGACCGGGCTGTAGGACGGCATATCGCCGCCCGTCCATGCAGCACGCGACACGCCGAGCTTGTCGAGAAGGCTTGCGGTTTCCTGTTTGACGTCCACGGTCTTGGTCATGAGTTTCTCCATTTCGATTTCGCTGATCCGGTTCATCCGTTCGAGGCCGAGGATAACCCTGGCCGCCACTGGCATCGGGCCTCGGGCCCAAAACAAGGCCGGTGTTTCCGACTGCGGCGCGAGCGTGCTGCCGTTTCTGACACTGTAGCCAACGACCGCGGAAACATCCGCGGTCGAGGAGGGCCGCGACACGAAAGCCGCGTGTCCATGGTCTAAGCGCACACCGGTCTCATCGGCGACGTCGTCGCTTCACTCTGCCGCTGACGCCATATCCAGGACAGCAAGGCACCGGTCGAGCGATGCGCTTTCGATCTCTCCGTAATGGGCGAACTCGTCGAGAACCGAAGCCCCGAGGTCGCGTTCGAACATCACCTGATTGGGACTTGCGACAAAGTCCTGGGTCGCATCGTCGCCCAGGTTCGACTGGAAGATGCCGGCAGCGCTGACCGGAAGGAAATCCTCGTAGACGATCGGATCGAACTGGATCAGGCCCTCGTCGATCGCCATTTCCAGGTCGAGCTTGCGACCTGCCGCAGCTTCCCCCTTCGGCGTCAGCGAATAGGAGAAGTATCCGAGCCCGGCCTTGCGGATGTCGTTCCAGTCGTCGGGAAACGCTTTGAAGACATCCGCGAGGCCCGCCTCGTAAGCGGACGCATTGGAGCCGTCGGCGGCCGGACGAATGCGGGCCCGGGTCTCGTTGAGGAGCGCGTCATAGAGCGCGCGCCCTTTCGGGGTGAGTGCGATTCCGCGCTGTTCGATCTCGCCGAACCGGGCCGTGTGCGAGCCTGTCTGCCAGTTGCCGCTTGCGTCCTGGAAGGACACGGATTCCTCCAGCGCCTTGAAGGAGGTCTGGCGCAGCAGGATCGGGCATTTGCGTGCCGGCGGACCTTCGACGATCGCCTTGGGCGCAATTCCCTCCTGCGGCATCAGCGACTGCAGCTGGTCGATATCGAGCGTGCGCGGCGTCAAGTGATTGATGTGCGGACCCTTGAAGGACACGACATCGGCAATCAGCCGGTGCGCATCGTGCAGACGCGCATACATGTCGGGGCTGACGATGGCATGCTGGTGCCAGCGGAACGTTTCGAGAAGTTCGCCGACGAAGCGAGCCGCGTCGGCCTGATCCAGACCGCCGTCCCGCTCGGCCTTTTCGATGAGCGTAACCGCCTCACCGGTGAAGATCCTGCGCGACGCGAGAACTGCCGCCGCCTCCTCGCGCAGCGCTTCGTCAGCGATCAGATCCAGACGAAGGAGCGAGGTGAAGACCCGAAACGGATTGTGGCTCAGGCTCTTGCTGCCGACCGGACGGAAGGCGGTGGAGTGGACCGGAACGCCTGCGGTCGACAGATCGTAATAGCCGACCGGGACCATGCCCATGACCGCAAAAGCACGGCGCATCATGGCAAGCTCTTCCCGCGTTCCCAGCCGGATGGCGCCATGGCGCTCCTCGGAGATGCGGTCGAGCGAATCCGTTGCCGCGAGCCGCTGCTGCAGCGTCTCGTCCTGCGCCAGCGTCTGACGGTTGACCTTGGCTACGAGCGACATCAGCGTCCCGTAGGCGGGCACCTCGGCACGGTACATCTCCGACATTGCCAGGGAGAAGCTGGATCGGATAACGTCGGCTGCGACAAATTTTTCCGCGGTCATGCTCAGTCTCTCATCCATCTTATCACTATACGTTCATTCCATTTCCTCATTATAATGAAGGAGCTTGGAACCATGTGGTGATGATTTCGGCTGATTTGATGCGGGCCTGGAATGAAGTTAAGCCGAACACTGATCCCTGACCTGGCCATCCTGCAGGCCTTCGAATGCGCCGCACGACACGGCAACTTCACCCAGGCAGCAGCGGAACTGCAGCTGACCCAAAGTGCCGTAAGCCGCCAGATCAGGACGCTGGAGATGCAGCTCGGCGTGACGCTGTTCGAAAGGATCAGGAAACGGGTCGTTCTGTCGCCGGCGGGTAAAGCGATGCTGCCCGACGTCATCCATCTGCTTGGCCAGACGGAAGACATGGTGTTGCGGGCGATGGCCTCGTCCGATGGCAAGAACACGCTGACGGTGGCAACGCTGCCGACCTTCGGCAGCCGCTGGCTGATGCGGCACCTGCCGGACTTCCTGAAGGCCAATCCGGGCACTGTGGTCAACATCACATCGCGGTCAGAGCCGTTCGATCTCGGCGCCGAGGATTTCGACGTCGTCATCCACTACGGGCAGCCGGTCTGGGCGCATGCGACCTGCACCTATCTGTGCAACGAAGTCGTCGTGCCGGTCGGCAATCCCGCCCTTGTCGGTTCCCGCGACATTCGCAGCGCCTCTGATCTGCGCAACGAGCCGCTGCTTCATCTTGCGGCACGGCCAAAGCTCTGGACGGAATGGTTCGAGGCCAGCCACTGCGAGGAAGCGAGCGCCTATCACGGCCATCGCTTCGACCAGTTCAGCATGATCATCGAAGCGGCCAGGCAAGGCCTCGGCTTTGCGCTCCTGCCGCGCTACCTGATCGAAGAGGAGATCGCGTCCGGCCAGTTGCTGGTCGCCCTCGACTGCCCGATGGCGACCGTCAACAGCTACTACATCGTCACGCCGGACGGAAAACAGGGGACGCCGGCGGCGCGCCTGTTTCAGGAATGGCTTCTGAGCCAGGTCTGAGCCTGCCTCACGACACGATGCTGGCGGAAATGCTCTCTGCTATGGACTTCAAAAGAGGCAGTATGCCATCGCGCAGGGACTGGGGCGTATGGCGGACCCGAAGGGCGGAAAGATTGATCGTCGCGACAAGCTTGCCACGATGGTTCATGATCGGGACGGAAGTCGCATGCCGAAGGCCATCAGGTTGAGATGCAGTGGTGCATCATCTGGTCCGATCTTCCAGGCGTCGCAGAATGCTGCCGGTGATCGGAAAGAGCCAGACGACGGAAGGCCTGTTCCATGCGTTTGGCGGCAGTGGTGGCGGTTTTCAAATTGCGCCGGCCGTGGGGGAATGTCTCGCTCTTCAGATTTGCGGTCACACGCCGCAGGTCAGCCTGCAACCGTTTTCCATCGAGCGCTTCCGCTCTTGCGTCCATACAAGCGACAAGCTTGCCAGCGAGTTCGATAGGGCGGCTGGCAGCTGAGCTTGGAGGCGGCATCGCAGCGGATGCCGCCTGGGCATGGTCAGGCCTGCGACGCCACGTCGATGACGATCTTGCCCTTCGCCTCGCCTGCTTCGAACTTGCGATGCGCGTCGGCTACATCCTCGAGGTTGAAGCGTTGCGGGTCGAGGCGCGGTT
The DNA here is from genome assembly GCA_900469345.1 of Hyphomicrobiales bacterium. Taxonomy (GTDB): domain Bacteria; phylum Pseudomonadota; class Alphaproteobacteria; order Rhizobiales; family Rhizobiaceae; genus Neorhizobium. The sequence continues at coordinate 51,287 of UBWZ01000007.1, forward strand.
GAAGCTTGCCGTTTTCGACCAACTGCGTAATCCTGGCGAGGATCTCTCCCTGCTCTTCCCTGTCGATGCCGAACATGATCGGGGTCAGAACGAGAACCATGTGGAGGTTGGCGCCCTTCAGATAAAGGGGTGCGAGGCCGTGGGTCGCCGCGCCGACCACGGTGACAACATCGCCGGACGGCCGGATCATCTTGAAGGCAGCATCGAGTGCCTCGCCGCCGACCGTGTCGAAGACAACGTCGAAGCCCTTGCCTCCCGTGTACTCGTTGACCACGTCCTGCGGCGTCGTCTGCGCCAGATCCAAACAGGCCCTGGCGCCAGCCTCGAGCGCAAGCGCCGTGCTTTCCGGTGTTCGCGTGACGGCAATCACATCCGCGCCGGCGATACCGGCCAGTTGCACAGCCATGTAGCCCACACCACCCGCGCCGCCTGTCACCAAGACCTTTGTCATCGGCGTGAGCGTCACCTTTTCGAACAAGGCTTTCCAGGCGGTGACAGAAACCAGCGGCAGGGCGGCCGACTGCCGGAAATCGAGATTGGCTGGTTTGTGGGCGATCAGCGCCACATCGGCCAGGGCATAGTCCGAGAGAGCGCCGGCGACGTCACCTGCCGGGCCCCTAAAGCCACCGGAAAAGCCGTAGACCGCGTCTCCGACCGCAAACTTCGTCACTCCCGGACCGATGGCATCCACCACGCCGGCGAGGTCCGTCTGAAGGACCGCGGGAAAGGACGCCGGTGTCATGGGCAGCTTGGCCTTGCGTACCTTCGTGTCGATCGGGTTGAGGCCGGTCGCAAAGACCTTGACCCGCACTTGGCCAACGGCCGGCTCCGGCATGGGAAGATCGGTCAGCTTCAGGACGTCAGGGCTGCCCTGTTCGGTCGCGACAACTGCTCTCATGGAGGTACCTCTGTTGAAAAATCCGAAGACAGACGTCTTATTGCCACCTAATACCCCAAGTAAGACGCCGGAGGATACGAGACTGTTCCCCCGTGAGCAGCAATGACCAGCGACTTCAGAAAGTCAGCGGCATCGAGGCGTTCATCCGCGTCGCCGAGGCGTTGAGCTTCGCCCGGGCTGCCCAATTGCTCGGACAGGCCCCGTCTGCGGTGTCGAATCCATCCGCCATATTGAAGGCCGCCTCGGCTTGCGGCTGCTTCACCGGACAACGCGCAGTGTCAGCCTGACCGACGAAGGAAGCGCCTTTTATGCCCGAGCAAGCCGGTGGGCGGCGGAACTGGACGAAATCCAGAGCGCCGTTCGCGGCGATTTGCCGATACAACTCATCTATCCCTCGCGGCGGCATCTTTCGAGACGGGTCATCATCGATTTCGTCGTCCAGGCGATCGAGGATGGGCTTGGGGATGAATACCGGACGGCGACCGTCGCCAACCTCTAGCCGCCCGCCTACTGGCCAGGCTGTCGCAGAGCTACGCGGCTTGCGATGGCTGCAGCTCGACGCTCGGGATGTGCGAAGCATGCAGCAGGACTTCGAAATCATCGATGCCGAGCGGTCGAGAAAACAGGTAGCCCTGCCCCTCGTCGCAACCGAAGCCGCGCAACAGTTCGGCCGCAGCACTGGTCTCGATCCCTTCCGCGACGACCCGGTAGTTGAGATCGTGGAAAAGCTTGATCATCGAATGCACCAGCGTCTGTTCGCGCTCGGTCGTTTCCATCTCCTTGACGAAGGAGCGGTCGATCTTGACGACACGGGCCGGGACGTTCTGGAGGTAGGACAGGCTGCTGTAGCCGGTCCCGAAATCGTCGATCGCGAGCGTCATGCCGAGCGAGACGATCTCATCGAGCTTCGCCATCGCCTTGCTGCAATCCTGCATCAGCGCGCTTTCTGTAAGCTCCAGTTCGAGCATGCAGGGATGGACGCCGTGACGGGCAAGCGCCGACACAACATCATCGACGAAATCGGCGTCGCTCAGATTGCTGGCGGAGATATTGACCGAGAGCGGCAGGTCCCTTCCCTGTCGTTGCCAGCTGGCGATCTGCTTCAACGCTGCGTTGAGCACCCAGGCCGTCAACTCCTTGACCAGTGGTGAGCTCTCGACGGCCGGGATGAATTCCATCGGGTAGATCTCGCCGAGTTCCGGATGCGTCCAGCGCAGCAGTACTTCCGCCGAACGGATATGCCCGGTCGCAAGGTCGACGCGCGGCTGAAACACGAGCCGCAACTGGTCGTCCGCCTTCATGGCATCCGAAAAATCGGAAAGCAGACGGAACGTGCGCCTGTGGAGTTGGTCGCGATGATCCGAATAGATTGCAACTACGCTGTCGCTGCTGCGAGCGTCCTGGGCGGCGCTCAGAAGCGCACGCAATGTATCTTCCGGGTCGCTCGATGAGCCACCAAAGCTTGCGATTCCGCAGACCGGGGTCGCGATATGGCGGATCTCACGGCTGAGCTCGCCGTTGCCCAGCAGAGCGAGCAGCTTGACCTGGTAGGCCTCCTCGCTCATGCCGACCGGTGCAATGAAGGCCAGCTGCGTCCGCCCGACATGGTAGATCGTCATGCGCGGCCCAAGGAAACCCCGCAGTGCGCGGGCGGCCTCGGCCACGACGGCATCAAGGGCGCTTGGACCCATCACGGTCGTATACCGCTCGAACTGGTGAGGCTGGCCGAGGTCGAGGACGACGGCCACCCTGCCGGAGCAAACGGGGTCACGGGCAAGGTCGCCCATGTCGTCGAAGAACTGCAGCCGGTTGGGCAGCCCACTGGCCGGTTCGATCCGGCCAAAGGCGTGCTGCATCTCGATCTGCGACATGACGATTGCGGCAAGATCTCGAAGTGCATCGAGCTCGGTTTTGGTCGCCGTTCGCGGTTCCGTCCCAAGCACGCAGAGCGCTCCCAGCCCATAGCCGTCCCGTGTGACCAAAGGCGTTCCGGCGTAAAACCGGATGCCGTTTTTGCCAAGCACGCTGTCTCGGTAGTAGGGATCGGCAGCAAAGTCCGGGATGACCAGGAAGGCGCAGGATTCAGCCACTTCGGCGCAGGGCGCCGTCTCGCGCGGGATCGTGTCGTGCGCCACGCCGACCCTCGACTTGAACCACTGCCGATCGACATCGGTCAGCGAAACCGCAGCAACGGGAAGATCGAAGATCTGCGCTGCCATGCGCGTGATGCGATCGAAGCTTTCGCTGATCGGTGTATCGAGTAGATTAAGCTTCAGTAACGCCTCTAGACGCTGCGCTTCGTTTTTAGCGGCCACTGGTATACCTTCCGGATTGCCGCCGGACGTTACAACTGAGCGATATACATACAGTTAAACCAGCGCTTCAAATGTCTGAGACCGGCATGACATGATGAGGCGAAAGCCGCATTTCTTTCGAGGGATAGCTGGGCCCCTCCGACAGGGCGGCATCCCTGTCCTGGGGAAAGCGCCGCCTGGCCCCACAGCAGAATGGATGGGTCGGGCTAGAGGATGCCCCAAGCCCGGAAGCGCCCCCTCCCCGTAAGTTCTCGAAGTTGCAGTTCGGCGGCGATCTTCAGCGCGCCCTGCGGCGTGACCCCCAGGGCCTCGGCGATCATGCCGGCCGACACCATCGGCCGCGACAAAACGAGGTCGACGAGTTGCGGGAGGCTTGAGCTCTGGCGGCGTCCCACCAGACGGCGCTGCATCTGCTGCTGGGCAAGAAGGAGACGGTCGTGTTCCTTCAAGGATGCCTCCGCACCGGCGCGTATGGCGCCGAGATAGGCGATCAGCCGCTGCGTTCGCGAGCGACTTGTGCGCTCCTCGCGAGGGACCATCTTCAGTCCGAGATTGACTGCGGGCAGATGCGCAAGACCTGCGCCGGAGTGGCGAAGCACGTCCGCAACGAGCAGGCGGCCGAGCCACGGGGCATGCTGCAGAACCTGTATACTGTTCCATTCATCCAGCAGAACCGCCGCCCGTAAGACCGCCGGGAGATCCTGCGTGGCGCGAACGGCGGCCAGCCACTCGGCAAGCCTTGCATCCTCGTCCCAATCGGGTTCGTAGATGATCGGATCGCGGTCGCGGCTCGATGCCTGCAACCGGACGCCCTCCGTCGCCCCTTCGAGCAGACGCTTGCTTCGCTCGATCAGGGCATCGATCGCAGACATGTGGGCCGCCAGGGCGTCCTCCGCATCCGACGTCAGGTACAGCGATGCCTTCGTTTCGGGCGCAGGACCGACGTCCTGTAAAGCCGGCTCTTGCCCTCCCCTGCCCCGCAACGTGCGCAGGCCCTCGGCGCTGAGACCCCATCCCGCGGGCTGGGCCACCAACCTGCGACGGGTGCGCAAGATGTCGAGAGCGACATTCAGCTCATGCGTCGGCGTGCGCAGGCCCATGCCCGCATCGTGGAAAACCAAGTCCTCTAGATGTACGAGTTCGCCATCAACCCAAAGCGAGGCGCAACAATCGAAGAAGTCTGCCCGGGTGGCGCAACCCTCCCGGAGGGCGGAACGTTTCAACCGCTCATCGGCGCGGGCAAGGGCGCTCGCTGCGTCTGCAACGGGTCCAAGCAAGGCGGCGAAAGAGAGTTGACCCGAATCGTAAGCCATTGACCTAGCTATAGCTTAGGGCCGGTACGAAAGCGAGCAGCGGATTAGGTTTCGTTACCGTACATTAACCATAATCTGACGCCGACGTCCGGAAGCGGCTTACGCGCCAGACCCAATTGGGCGCTACCGCCCTGACGGGGTGTGTTCTGCTCGCGACCGTTGTTTTCTACCAAATCCACTGCGAACCGGCCAGTGATTTCACTGCTTATTCACAGCAACCTCGCAATTCGCGACTCGGTTGACAGCTGTCAACAGTCGTTCCGCCCCCGTTGACAGCTGTCAACAACATCCCGCCTCCAACGTTCCCTACCCTCTCGAAGGCGCTTGAAAAATGAGCCCGGACGGTCCACCTCAGAACCGCAAGTTTGCCTAGCCAGGGGAGCCTTATTGATGACCGCCGACGCCGCAGAGCTAATGACCGAAAACCACGTCTTCGAGGCCGATGTCGCCCGCCTGCTCCATATGATGGTCCACTCCGTCTACTCGGACAAGGACGTGTTCCTGAGAGAACTGATCTCCAACGCCGCCGATGCCTGCGAAAAACTTCGATATGAAGCTCTGGCCGCTCCGGAGCTTCTCGGCGCGAACGCAGCAGGCCGCATCACCGTGAGCCTGGACGAAGCGGGCCCGGCGATGACCGTCGAGGACAACGGCATCGGTATGAGCCGCGACGAGATGATCGAGGCCCTGGGCACGATCGCGCGGTCCGGGACCCGCGCGTTCATGGACCGCATCGAGGCCCACAAGGGCGGAGAGAGCGCTCAGTTGATCGGCCAGTTCGGTGTCGGTTTCTATTCGTGTTTCATGGTCGCAGACCGGGTCGATGTCGTGTCACGTCGCGCTGGCTCGGCCGAGGCTTGGGCTTGGTCGTCGGACGGCAAGGGCACCTTTGCCGTCATGCCGGCAGACTTGGAGGCGGCACCCGAGCGCGGAACCCGCATCACTCTTCATCTGATGGAGGACGCCCGGAAGTACATTTCGCGCACGATGGTGGAGAAGATCATCACGGAGCAGTCGGGGCACGTCCCGGTCCCGATCTTTCTCGGTGAGGGCGCAGACATGTCCGAGCTGACGGATGGCAGCGCTCTCTGGACCAAGCCGAAGTCGGACATCACCAAGGATCAGCACACGGACTTCTACCGCAGTCTGTCGGGGCAGTATGACGACCCTGCCCTCACCGTGCACTTCCGCGCCGAGGGCCGCCACGAGTACACGGCCCTTGCCTATGTGCCCGGCACCCAGCCGTTCGACATGTTCGACCCGGACCGCAAGGGTCGCATGAAACTGTACGTCAAACGCGTCTTCATCACTGACGACGCCGACCTTCTGCCTCGCTACCTGCGCTTCGTCCGCGGTCTCGTCGACACGTCGGACCTGCCGCTGAACGTCTCTCGGGAAATGATCCAGGAAAGCGCGATCCTGTCGTCTATCCGCAAGGGCCTGACGAACCGCATCGTGACGGCAATCGAAAAATTGGCCGAGAGTGAACCCGAAACGTTTCGACTGCTTTGGGACAACTTTGGAGCCGTGCTCAAGGAAGGGATTTACGAAGACTTCGAAAAGAGCGCACAGCTGCTCGCGCTCTCGCGTTTTCGCAGCACCACGTCCGGCGAGGCAAAGCGCAGCCTTGCCGAATATGTGAAGGATGCGAAGGAGGGGCAGGACGCCATCTACTATATCGTCGGCAGCAATCCCGATCAGCTGCGCTCGTCCCCGCAGATCGAAGGGCTCCGGGCGCGTGGCGTCGAAGTGCTGCTTCTCTCCGATTCCATCGACAGCTTCTGGACGATGAATGCGCCGGAGTTCGAGGGCAAGCCGTTCAAGTCCGTCACCCAGGGCACCGCGGACCTGTCGCGCTTTGAAAAGGTCGCAGGCGAGGGCGAACCATCCTCGCCCGCGTCCGAAGACGTCGGCGACCTTCTGAGTTTTGCGAAGACGACACTCGCCGGCCAGGTCTCAGATGTCCGCGGCTCGGACCGCCTGACGGAGAGTGCAGTGTGTCTCGTCGCCGCTGAAACCGGCTACGATCGGCAGCTTGAGAAAATCCTGCAGAGCGCGGGGCAGCTGGATGCCACGGCCAAACCGGTGCTTGAGATCAATCTCGGCCACGCGATGATCCGGGCGATCGCGGACCGCATCGATGATACCGAGCTCAAGACGGATGCCGTACACCTGCTGCTCGATCAGGCACGGATCCTGGACGGGGACAGACCGTCCGATCCCCGCGCCTTCGCCGAGCGGCTGCAGCGGGTGTTTCAACGCGCCTCGAAGAACTGATCGACCCGTCGTGCAATGCCCTGGCCCGAGCCAAGCCGGTGGGGCCAGGGCAGACGAGCGACAAGAGGTGAGGGGGAGAGAGGAAGACCGAAAAGGCCCAAACCATCCGCCGTAATCCTGCTTGAAATGCGGGCTTTTTGGGTCGAAACGATGCTCAGCCGGCCGATTTCGGGCAATGCACGCATAGGTGGCAAAATCGCTGGAATACCAAACAACCGGTTGACGCGAGCTCAACCAATGTGTATCTACAAGCATCGATACTTTGTTTGCCGATCTTTGTTTTTGCTGCGCCTAGCGCCTATAGACGAACTATCCCTCTCAAAAGTCGAAAAACTATCGTGCGTCGTACGATGGAATATCAATCTCTGCTATGAAAGGGTTCGTTATGACCACTGGCACAGTTAAATGGTTCAACGCCACCAAAGGCTTCGGCTTCATTCAGCCTGACGACGGCAGCGCCGACGTTTTCGTTCACATCTCTGCCGTTGAACGCGCTGGCATGAGCTCGATCGTTGAAGGTCAGAAGCTCTCCTTCCAGCTCGAGCAGGACCGCAAGTCCGGCAAGATGTCTGCCGGCCAGCTTCAGGCCGCTTAATTTCTTAGCCACCCCATGATGCCCAACGGCGACATGGCGGCAAAGGATCACGAAGGCCAGGCAATCGTCTGGCCTTTTTCATTTTGATCCATCGGTTCGGTGGCCCTCTACGGGATCCGATTCCAGGCACGACCAGCCTTTCATAGGCTTTCCATCTATAGGAATTTCAGATTGAGACATCCAAACGACAATAGCTTTGCCGAGCGCCGCAAGACTGCGGAAAATGCCAAGCGCGAGCTTTTGACGAAATTCGCTTCGGCCCCCAAGGCCAATGACCCCGAAATGCAGGAACGCCTGGCCGCTCGCGAAGCGGTTGCGGCGGCCCGTGCCGAGCGCCGCGCAGAACGCGAGGCCGTGAAGGCTGCAGAAAACGAGCGGGTCATGCGCGAAGCTGCCGAGGCTGCCGAAGCCGCCGAAGCTCAGGACCGCGCCGAAGCGGAAGCGCGTCAGGCCGAGGTCAACGACCGCGTATCGCGCGTCGTGGCGGACGAAGCCGCTCGCAAGGCGGAACGGGACCGCCGTTACGCCGCGCGCAAGGCGCGTCGCGGCTGACGCGGCTCGCAACGGGAGTGGGATCGTGCCTGCTTCGGTGCCGCATGACGCGGCCGAAAGAGGATCGATTTTCATGAATGCCCCTGCACATGCTATTGACCAGCCCCTGCCCATCTCTGCGGGGGCGTGGCTCAAGATTCTTAGCAAATATCGGCAACCGCGGCTTGTGCGCAGCCTTTTCGAGCTGGCTGTCACAGTTCTGCCGCTGGCTCTCTTCTGGGCCGGCGCCTATGTCTCGTTCGCCTATCGTTTCTGGCCAGGCCTGATCCTTGTCCTTCCGGCCGCCGCCTTCCTGCTGCGCCTGTTCATGATCCAGCACGACTGCGGCCACGGATCATTCTTTGCACGCCGGCAACTCGACACCTGGACGGGACGGACACTCGGCGTGCTGACCCTGACCCCATACGACTACTGGCGTCGCGCACATGCCGTCCATCACGCGTCGGCTGGAAATCTCGACGAGCGGGGCGTGGGCGATATCACGACCCTGACCGTATCCGAATACCAGGGCCTGCCCTGGAAGGGACGCCTCGGCTACAGGCTCTACCGCAATCCGGTGGTGATGTTCGGCATCGGGCCTGCCTGGCTCTTCCTGTTCAAGCACCGCCTGCCGTTTGGCATGATGCGGTCCGGGGCACTTCCCTGGATCTCCACCATGGCAACGAACCTCGCCTTCGCCGTTCTTGCCGCGCTGATGATCTGGGCGGTGGGCATCGGTGGCTTTCTCATCGTCCACCTGCCTGTCGTCCTTATGGCGGCGGCAGCCGGTGTCTGGCTGTTCTACGTCCAGCACCAGTTCGAGGATACCCATTGGTCGAGCGGCGGCGACTGGCAGTTTCCGCAGGCGGCGCTTCACGGCGCCTCGCACTACGACCTGCCGTTGGTGCTGCGTTGGATCACCGGCAACATCGGCGTCCATCACGTCCATCACCTGTCGAGCCGGATCCCGTACTACCGGCTGCCGGAGGTTCTTCGGGACCACCCGGAACTTGCCGGCATCGGACGGATCACGCTGTTGCAAAGCCTGCAATGCGTCGGGCTCGTCCTATGGGACGAAAAGAGCGGAAGGCTCGTGTCCTTTCGCGAGGCCGCCAGGAATTCGAAAACCGTATAATCTTGAGCCGCACCCCGAAGCCGAGCGATAACGCTCCGGTCGCCGGGGGAGGGGGCTCGCCCAAGGGTCTGTGACGGCCGTGAACTTCGCACGGCCGCAGCAGCGTTCACTCCGCAGCGATGATCTGGAACGGCGGCGCACCCTCAGGCTGCGCCTTGTTCTTGTTGATCAGGTAGATCAGACAGCTCGTCCGCAAAAGCGAGGTGAAGTTAGAGATCGATCCGTTGATCTCCAGGGCCTCGTCATAGAGTGTCGAGATGAAGCGGGCTGTCGAATACCCCTGGTTTTCAGCAATCTCGTCGATCAGCAGCCAGAAGGCCGCCTCGAGCTGGATACTGGTCGAGTGTCCACCAATCCTCAAGGATCGGTTGATCGGGCGATACCGTTCAGGATGCTGGCCCGCGTATATTTCACACATGGTCTCCCCCTCTTATTTTTCCGCTAATATGCTCCTGATGGCTCCGATCGTCAAATCGCCCGGGCCCGCATTCCAGCCCTGGAATTGCCGCCGCACAGCAATCCGCCGCACTTTTTTCCGTTGCGGTAATCGGCTGCTACCCGCTGCCGCTCGCGACGTCGTATCCCTCATTAAAACTGAGGGGGAGACCATTTGGCGAAGTCAATTCATTCGATGATCCGCGTCCTCGACGAGAGGCGTTCAGTGGATTTCTACGAGACGGCCTTTGACCTTCACGTGGCGGACCGGCTCGATTTCGATACCTTCACGCTCATCTACATGAGCAATGCGGAAAGCGACTTCGAGCTTGAACTGACGGTCAACAAAGGCCGCTCGGATGCCTATGCCCTGGGCGACGGCTACGGCCATCTCGCGGTTTCCGTCGCGGACCTGGCGGCAGACCATGCACGCCTGGAGGCGGTCGGACTGACGCCCGGCAAGATCGTCGACTTCAACCGCGACGGCAGTCTGCTCGCGCGCTTTTTCTTCATCACCGATCCGGACGGCTACAAGATCGAGGTCCTGCAGCGACACGGCCGATACAAATAGGCGACGGGTGCCCGGAGGAGGGGCATCCGCCGCAATCAAACCCGCCCAGCGGGCAGCCTTCAGCCTTGAGGAGGAGAAGAATGGCTACTTTGTACGAAAACAGGCGCGGCTTGTCCCGCCGCGACCTTCTGAAGCGGGGCACTCTCGGTGCTGCCCTGATCATCTCGGGGCAGGCAGTCATCTGTCCTGAAGCGGCATGGGCCGTCGAGGCACAGGCGCTTAAGCCGGAAACCATGGCGACCTTGATCAAGCTCGCCCGCGATATCTACCCTCACGACCGGTTGGCGGACCGCTTCTACGCGATCGCCGTCAAGGGACAGGATGCGCATGCCCAGAAGGACGAGGCTCACAAGAAGCTGATCGAAGACGGCATCGCCGACCTCGACCGACGGGCAGGGGCAGGGGGCTATTCAGGCCTTGGCTGGGAAGCGGACCGTATCGCGATCCTGCACGATATCGAGAACACCCCGTTCTTCCAGGCCGTGCGGGGCGATCTCGTCGTCAGCCTTTATAACCAGAAGGAGATCTGGCCGATCTTCGGCTACGAAGGCGAATCCTATTCCAAGGGCGGTTACATCAACCGCGGCTTCAACGACATAGAGTGGCTGTGACGCCAGCCGCGTGACCGCGAGGAGGCGGCACCCGGCACGGCATCGCGGCATGATCCATCGGGAGGATGACCATGGCTGCACCTTATGAACTGAAAGACGATCACGTCGTCGTCATCATCGGCTCCGGCGCCGGTGGCGGCACGCTTGCAAATGAACTCGCCCAGAAGGGCGTCGATGTCGTCGTGCTGGAAGCCGGCGCCCGGATCGAGCACGAGGATTTCATCAACGACGAATGGGAGAGCTTTTCCCAGCTCGCCTGGCTCGACAACCGCACCACCGGCGGCGGCTGGCGGGTTTCCAGGGACTTCCCCAATCTGCCGGCGTGGATCGTCAAGGCAGTCGGCGGAACGACCACGCACTGGGCCGGCGCATCGCTGCGTTTCCAGGAGCACGAACTGAAGACGCTGACCCATTACGGAAAGGTCGAAGGCGCAAACCTGCTCGACTGGCCCATCACGCTTGCCGATCTCGAACCCTATTATGCCAGGGCGGAGGACAAGATGGGCGTCACCCGCACGAACGGCATCGAAGGCCTGCCCGGCAACAATAATTTCAAGGTCTTCAAGGCAGGCGCCGACAAGATCGGCTACAAGGAATGCAACACCGGTCACATGGCGATCAATTCCAAGGATCGTGACGACCGCATGGGCTGCCAGCAGACCGGCTTCTGCTTCCAAGGCTGCAAATGGGGCGCCAAATGGTCGACGCTCTATACGGAAATCCCCAAGGGCGAGGCAACCGGCCGGCTCGAGGTGCGGCCGCAAAGCCATGTGGTGAAGATCGAACACGACAAGACCGGCAAGGTCACGGGGGTCGTCTACGCAGACAAGGACGGCAAGCTGCAGGAGCAAAAGGCCCGCGTCGTGTGCGTTGCCGGCAATTCCATCGAAAGCCCGCGCCTGCTGCTGAACTCCCAGTCGTCCCAGTTCCCGGACGGCCTTGCCAACTCGTCGGGCCAGGTCGGCAAGAACTACATGCGGCACACGACCGGCTCGGTCTATGCCGTGTTTGAAAAGCCGGTGCACATGTATCGCGGCACGACCATGGCCGGAGTCATCCGCGACGAAGCACGTCACGATCCGTCGCGCGGCTTCGTTGGCGGCTACGAGCTGGAGACGCTTTCGCTCGGCCTGCCCTTTATGGCGGCCTTCCTCGATCCGGGCGGCTGGGGACGCTCGTTTACCTCGGCACTCGACAGCTATCCCAACATGGCAGGCATGTGGATCGTCGGCGAAGACATGCCGCAGGAGCAGAATGCCGTAAAGCTCCACAAGGAGCTGAAGGACAAGTACGGCATGCCGATTCCGGATGTCTCGTTTACCGATCACCCCAACGACGTGGCCATGCGCAACCACGGCTATAAGCAGGGCGAGGCACTCTATGCTGCAGTCGGCGCGATCCGCTCCTTCCCGACGCCGCCCTATCCCTCGACCCACAATCTCGGCACCAACCGAATGAGCGAAAAGCCCAAGGATGGGGTCGTCAACAAGTGGGGCCAGACCCACGACATCAAGAACCTGTTCGTCTCGGACGGCAGCCAGTTCACGACGGGAGCAGCGGAAAATCCGACGCTGACGATCGTCTCCCTGGCTATCCGCCAGGCCGACCACATCGCCAAGGAGATGTCGTCCGGAACGATCTGAGCCACCCTTTGCCCGGCCCCCCAGACCGGGCCCTCCCTGCGCAGGCCATCTCACACAGGCCTGCGCCACCTCGTGGCCGGGGAACCGGTCACCTTTTTTTCAACGAAAGGACATGCCGACGCGATGAAGCGCCTCCTCTTGACCGTCGCCGCGCTGGCCCCCAGCATCGCCCTTGCCGATGGTGATGCTACCAAGGGCGAAATCGTCTTCAAGAAATGCTCTGCCTGTCACAACATCGACAAAACGGACAACAAGATCGGCCCCCACCTCGTCGGCATCCTCGGCCGCAAGGTCGCGGCGATAGACGGCTTCCCCAATTATTCGGATGCATTGAAAGCAGCCGGTGCCGGCGGCAAGGTCTGGGACGAAGCAAGCCTTGCAGCCTGGGTGACCGAGCCGAAGAAGCTCTATCCCGGTACGCGGATGGTCTTCACCGGGCTCAAGAAGCCAGAGGACGTCCAGGATCTGATCGCCTATATCAAAGCGCAGCCCGCACAATAGCCGGTGCGTAGGCCGTTATTCGCCGCTGAACCGCCGAATCAGAATGTCTCGCATCCGGTCCATTGTCGGGATAGCGCCGTCGACCGATGGCGACATGCCTGCCGCGAAGCCGTCCGCCATGAAGGCCTCCACCAATTGCCGGTCCTGGCTGACAATGTGGATCGGCACGGCACGCGACGCGTTCGGACCGGTCACGATCTCCGCCGGCTGGTGATCGCCAAGCACCACGAACACGGCATCGCTGCCAAATCCGGCGATATAATCTCCTAGGACATCGAGGGAGTAGTCGATGGTCGCGATATATTGCCGCCGGACCCGGTCCTGATCCGACCACACCACCTGCGGCGGGTCGCCGCTCTCGGCCTGACCGTTGAACACAGTTCCGTCGCCGACTGCGTTCCAGTCGATTTTGACAGGCACCGGCGTCCAAGGCGCATGGCTGGAAATCAAAACGACCTGCGCCATCACATTCTTGCCCTCGGCCCGCGCCGGCGCTCGGACCAGTCGCTCGAAGGCCGAAAGCGTATACTGGTCCGGCATGGTCACCCAGTTGAAGGGCTTGCCACGATAGCCGAGGTCCTTTTCCGCCAAGACACGATCATATCCGTAATAGGCCGATTCCGGCCAATCCATTGTGATCGCCGGCATGACCCCGGAGGTCTCCCATCCGGCATCGTGAAACATCCGGTTTAGGCTCGGCCGCCCGCTTTCCATCAGCAGATCGTAGCGTGGCTGGCTGTCGATCCATAAACCGGACAGGAGGGTGCCGTGGGCAAGCCAGCTCAGCCCACCGACGGTAGGCGACAATGTCCACCCGCTTGCAGCGGCAAACCCCGCCGCCTGCAATTGATGCTCCATCCGGTCAAGCCGCGGTCCGATCACCGGTCGATACCGGGAGTCCTCCAGAGCGCTTCGCCCGTAGGATTCGATAAACACCAGGATGACGTCATGCCCCTTGACCTTCGAAAAAAGATCCTGTGGGCCGACCCGCATTTTGTCGGCCGCCACGTCCTGCTCGAACTGGCGCTGATTGGCAATCGCGCCGGTGACGAGCGACATGCGCGCCGCAAGATAGGGCGCGACCGGCATGCCGGCAAAGTCCGGTGCAGCCTGCCTGCCCCTCACCGCCATCGAGACAATTCCAAGGCCAAGAACGATGGCAAAGGCTGAGAGGCCGGCCCGACGCGCTGGCCTGCCGAGACGGGTCAGCTGCAGGCAAGCCCACAGGAACACGACGACAAGACCGCCGAACGCAATTGCCGCAGCCCCCGTCAGGAGAGCCGCCCTGCCGGTCCCGAGCGTTCCCGACAGGACATTCCAGCCGTCGAACATCATCTTGATGTCCAGATAGGGGTTGAAGCGCCTCTGAAAGGCCAGGAGGACGCCCATGTCGGCCACTTTCAGAAACAGCAGACAGGCGAGAAGGATCGTGGCAAGAAGCGCGATGGGGACAGAGATCCGCTTCGGCAGGAGCAAGAGGGCCAGCGCAAGCATCGGCACCTCGATCGGAAGGTGCAGAAAGGCGCTGGCATGAAAATCGGCAAGATTGTCCGGCAGGGCACAGATACCGACACCGATCAGGCTGAACAGCAGGATCGCCAGCAGCGCCTTCCAACCGACGACAGGGCCAGACGTACGCACGGTCATGCGATTACCCCTCCCGACACCTGCCGCAAGTGTGACCCGGCATACCGGGACCTGGGTTCACCATGCGCGCCATGAAAATCATGGGCGTGCTCGCAGGCATCCTGCTGGTGGTGGGTCTTGCCGTCATGGTCAACCCCGTGGGCCTTGCCGAGGCGTTTTCGCAGGTGCCACCGGCTCACGTGGCCGCAGCCCTGCTGATCGTCCAGGCACAGGTCTTCCTGTCCGCCGTCCGATGGCGGTTTACCGCAAGCCGCCTCGGCCAGGTCATGCCGCTGTGGATTGCCGTGCGGGAATATTACCTTGCCGGCGTGCTCAACCAGCTTCTGCCGGGCGGTATCGCCGGCGACGCAACCCGCATCTACCGCAACAGCGACGACAGAACCGGCGGATGGAAACGGAGCGCCACCGCCGTCATGCTGGAACGCCTGTCCGGCCAGGTCGCCTTCCTCGCATTGACCTGCATCGGTCTTCTCGCCTGGCCGCTGCTGCTCCCCGGTGATCTTCCGGCAAACGCGCCAACCGGACCCCTTGCGATCATCACCGTAATTGCCCTTGTCATGGCCGGCGTGGCGATCGCCACGGCGTGGCTTTCGGCCCGCGTCAGGCAGCGGATCGAAGGTCTGCGAACGGACCTCAAGGCGGTATTGTGGACGGATGGCGCCGCGGTCGTGCAGGCGGTTCTCAGCGTCCTGGTGGTCGGAACCTACGTGCTCGTCTTCCTGCTCGCCTCCGATGCGGTCGGCGCAAGACTGCCCTTGGTCGCAGCCGTCACGGCTGTTCCGCTTTGCCTCCTGTCGATGCTGATCCCGATCGGCATCGGCGGATGGGGCACCCGAGAGGCGGCGGCGGCGGCACTCTGGCCGGTGTTCGGCTTTACCGGCGCACAAGGTCTGGCTGCCAGTCTTCTGTATGGCCTGCTGTCGCTGGCCGGCGCTGCCTTGCCGGGCCTGATCATCCTTGCCTGGTCCATGCTGCGTCGGAGCAAGACGTCGCAATAGGCATCCGCTGGCTGCGGCTGTCGCGGCACTGGAGAGCCGGATCATCGCACGTCGTCCGCGCGCCTGACGAGGTAGACGCAATCGGCAGCGAAGGAGTAGGTCAGCAGGACCAGCGCCGCTGCGGCAAGCCAGGATGAGACCGGCACGGCCACCTGCGGCAGCAGCACCAGACAGAGGACGACGATCTGCACGACGCACACGAACTTCCGCCGGAAGGATGCCGGCAGGAGAGCATTGAGCCGTGGCATGGCGGACTGCGCGAGAATGAAGGCGTAGCGCATCAGGCCGATCAGCAGCACCCAGATGCCGGCCTTTTCGAGCAGGAAAGCCGCGGCCGACAGGCAGAGGATGAGCATGGCATCGATTTCCATGTCGAACCGGGCGCCGAGCGGTGATTCGAGATGGTAGCGACGGGCCAGATACCCATCGACGGCATCAAGCGAAAAGGCCAGGATCGCCAGCACCCACAACCACTTCCCGCCGCTCTGCGGCAGGCTGGCGCAACAGACCGCCGCGGCCACGATGCAGACCAGAGCCGCTCGTATCGCCGTCACTGTATTGGCAGGGCCGAACCTTTCGAAGCGGTGGTGCCGCAGCCCGTGAAGCACGATGGCGAAGATCAACAGGAGAAGCAAAAGTGCCGCCGCGATGGCGCCACGTCCGAGCGACAGAAACGGCGCGGCAAGAAGATACCCAACGACCGACGCCGCAAAGATCCGGCTCAGAACTTTGAGGGCGCTTGCCCGCAAAGTGTCCGAAGGACCCGCATTCGCGACCAGGGCCTGCGCTACAAGGGGTTCTTTTACCGTCATCTCAACTCATCCTGCCGCAAGGCGCGCCAAGGTCTCCAGCATGTGTCCAGCCCGGGTCTTCTTGGTCTGCAGGTAACTGGCATTCTCAGCTGTCACATCTCCCACCACTGGCACACGACTATGCACCTCAATGCCCCCGGCGGAAAGAGCAGCGATCTTGGACGGATTGTTGGTCAGGAGAACGACTTTCCTGATACCGAGACGCTCGAGCATGGCGATCGCCGCGTCATAGCGACGATGGTCGACGCCATAGCCGAGCTCGGCATCCGCATCGATCGTGTCGAGGCCCAGATGCTGGTACCCATAGGCCCTCATTTTGGCGCCGATCCCCGTGCCTCTTCCTTCCTGATCGAGATAAACAAGCACGCCACCACCCATTGCCTTCATCGACGCAAGGCCGTTGCGCAGCTGGTCGCCGCAATCACACTTCAGCGAGGCACAAAGGTCGCCGGTAATGCAGGACGAATGTACGCGCAAGGGAACCGCACCACTCAGGTCCGGCTCGCCGACGATGATCGCGACCTGATCCTTCTGGGCCAGCCCGCCGCGGAAGACGACAAAGTCCGCATCGCCGAGATCGCGCAGAGGCACGCGGGTGCGAACAACCGTCTCGAAATGCTGGCGAGCAGAATTGGCTTTGCCGAGATTTGCGCTGTCGAGCGTGTGGCAGGCCGCGAAGCGGGACTCGATACCGTTGATATCGGCGCACACCATGGCGGGCAGCAAAAGCGCCAGCTGGGCAAGTTCGGCCGACGCGCTCATGACCGGGTCTGCCGGGTGCCAGAGGGCAGGCGGCTGTACCCCGAGCCCGTACGCCAGTTCGGACGCCTGCGCAAAGGAGACGGAGGCGAGCGGTACGGCTATATCGCCTGAGACACTCGCAAGCAGTCGCGTGGCGCGCTCACCCGTGAGAAACAACGCGTGCTTTTGATCCACTGCGAGCGCGAACTGGTCGTAGATCGATGGCGATGCACTATCGAGCGCCAGAATGGCAAGGCGGCGGATGCCATCCTTGAACACGACCGGTCGACCAAACCGCAATTCGGAAGAGGCCCGTTCCACCTGCATGGCAGGCGATGCAAAACAGAAGCTGGAATCGACGGAGGATGTCATCTGGATGTCCCACAATATTCAGCAACTTCTTAACGTCGGCGTGTCCCGGCTGGATCATCGTGCCGTCACCCCTTTCGCCGAAATGCGAGTCCCCACTGTGCCAACCGCCCCCCGCGCACTAAGTTGGGCCGAAAACGAGATCCATGCGTGTCGCTTGCCATTTTCGGCGCAAGCCCGTCGGGGAGGGGTGAAATGAACCTGGAGGTCAGGTCAGGCGAGCGGCGAAACGTCGCCAAGGGGCGGGCCTTGTGGTTTCCTGCCGCCGGCATCTGCCAGATGCGCGACGAACCCGTTTCCGCCCCCGTCGAAGGTCAGGCGCTGGTGCGCACGCAGTTCAGCGGCATCAGCCGCGGCACGGAAAACCTCGTGTTCCACGGTCATGTCCCGGAGACCGAATTCGAAAGAATGCGCAGCCCCCATATGGGCGGCGAATTCCCGTTTCCGGTCAAATACGGATACTCGACGGTCGGCCGCGTCGAAGCGGGGGAAGCGTCCCTGATCGGCAAGACCGTCTTTTGCCTTCACCCGCATCAGGACGTGTTCGTGGTCGAGACGGGCGCCCTGACCGTGCTGCCGGAGGGATTGCCCTCGGGGCGCGGCGTTCTCGCCGCCAATATGGAAACTGCCCTCAACATTGTCTGGGATGCCGCCATTCTTCCCGGTGACCGCGTCGCCGTTTTCGGTGCCGGCGTGGTCGGCACACTCGTCGCCTTTCTGGCGTCGCAGATTGCCGGCACCGATGTCGTGCTGATCGACAAGGTGTCGGACCGCTTGCCGCTTGCCGGAAGCCTCGGTCTGACACTCGTTTCCGATGGCGGGGCTGCGGGCAGCGAGTTCGACATGCTCATCAATGCTTCCGGCGCATCCGAGGCACTTGCCCGGGCCATCGATCTTGCCGGTCATGAGGCCCGGATCGTCGAGGCAAGCTGGTATGGCGACCGTCCGGTCAGCCTGCCGCTCGGCGGCGCTTTCCACGCCAGGCGCCTGACCATCGTCAGCTCCCAGGTCGGCTCGGTTCCGCCGTCGCGACGTGCCCGCTGGCCCTTTGCCCGGCGGCTCGCCAAGGCCCTCGAACTCCTGCGCGACGATCGGCTCGATGCGCTGATTTCGGGAGAGACTGCCTTTTCGGAACTCGACAAGGCCTATCCGGCCATCCTTGCCGATCCGGACACCCTCTGCCACCGTATTCACTACTGAAAGCGAAAGCCATGTTTGCCGTCCAGGTCCGCGACCACATCATGATTGCCCATAGTCTGCCACGTCCCGTCTTCGGCCCTGCCCAGGGAATGCATGGCGCGACCTTTGTCGTCGACGCCGCCTTCTTCACACGCGAGCTCGATGAGGACGGGCTGGCTGTCGATATCGGCGCCGCGACCACCGTGCTGAGCGCCGTGCTGAAGCCCCTCAACTACCAGAACCTCGATGAGCTGCCGGTCTTCGCCGGGAAGGTGACGACCACCGAGACACTCGCCAAGCATATCTTCGACGAGCTGGCCCGCGCCGTTGCGGATAACAGGCTGGGGGAGGGGAGCGACCGCATTTGCCGACTGAAGGTGACACTGCACGAATCGCACATGGCGCTTGGCTGGTACGAGGCGGATCTTTGAGACGGAGCGTCACATTCGCTTACCCGGGCGATCTGGCTCTCAACACCGGGGGCTACGGTTATGACCGGCGCCTGATCGCCGGTCTTGCCGCGAAGAACTGGACCGTGACGCCTCTCGCCCTCGGCGATGGCTTTCCCGCTCCGACGGCAATCGCGAAGCAACAGGCCGAACAGCGCCTGTCCGCCCTGCCGGACAAGTCAATCGTGCTGGTCGACGGGCTCGCATTCGGCGTGCTCGACGACTGGGCCGCACGGGAGGCAAACCGGCTGATTATCGTCGCGCTGGTGCACCACCCGCTGGCGCTTGAGACCGGTATCGACGACGACGAGAGCAAGCGCCTCCACGAGAGCGAGCGCCGGGCACTGTCCTTCGCGCGCCACGTCATCGCCACTTCGGCCATGACGGCCCACGGACTGGAGAGCACATTCGGCGTGGCGGCGGACAGCCTCACCGTCGCCGCTCCGGGGACGGATCCAGGGCCGGCCGCGGCGGGCAGGGGAGACCCGCCACATATTCTCTCCATCGGGACGCTCACCCCGCGCAAGGGCCACGACATATTGATCGCCGCGCTGAAACAGGTGGAACACCTGACGTGGCGGGCGACCATCGTCGGCAGCGCAACGCTGAACCCGGCC
Source organism: Hyphomicrobiales bacterium (assembly GCA_900469345.1). GTDB lineage: Bacteria > Pseudomonadota > Alphaproteobacteria > Rhizobiales > Rhizobiaceae > Neorhizobium. The sequence continues at coordinate 70,924 of UBWZ01000007.1, forward strand.
ACTGCCGATGCCTTGCGGCGACAGGTCGAGGCGCTGGGCCTCAACGACCGCGTCGTGCTCGCAGGAGAACGCGACAACGCGCGGGAGTGCCTGGCCGACGCCGACATCTTCGCGCTTGCCAGCCGATACGAAGGATACGGTATGGTGTTTGCGGAAGCCTTGTCGCAGGGCTTGCCGATCGTCGCCTGCCGCGCGGGGGCCATCCCCGACGTGGTTGGCGAAGAGGCGGGCATCCTCGTGCCGGTCGACGACGTGGACGCGTTTGCCCAAGCCCTGCACGACCTCCTGACCGACGAACCATTGCGGCAGGCAAAAGCAGATGCATCAAGGCGCGTCGGAGCGCAGCTGCCGTCCTGGGACGATACGGCTGAGATCGTGTCTTCTGCATTGGAAAGAGTATCATGACCGGCTTCGACAAGGCCTGGCTCGCGCTTCGGGAACCGGCGGATCTCGCGGCACGCAACACGGGGCTGGTGAGCGAGCTTGCCCGCTTTCTGGCGGCCGACGAACAGCCTCACATACTCGATATCGGCTGCGGCACGGGCTCCACGTGGCGCAGCCTCAGCGATCGTGTGCCCGGCAGCACGAGCTGGCGTCTGGTCGACTACGATCCGGCTCTGCTCGCTGAGGCCGCCCGCAGCATCGGCGCCGGCAACAGGGTCGAATTTCGCCAGCACGATCTTAACGATCTGGCCGGCTTGCCGCTCGACGGCGTCAGCACCGTGACCGCATCCGCATTGCTCGATCTGTGTTCCGAGCGCTTTTGCGACGCCCTGTCCGAGCGCCTTTCGGTGCCCGGTTGCGCCCTCTACGCTGCGCTGAATTATGACGGCGTCATGCGCTGGTCGGTCGATCACGCGCTCGATGGGCAGGTGGTGGACCTCTTCAATCGCCACCAGCGCCGCGACAAGGGGTTTGGCCCGGCGCTCGGTCCGCATGCGACGTCACGCATGGCCGAGCAGCTGGCCGCTCGCGGTTACCTTCTGCGCATCGAAAACAGCCCCTGGGAACTGGACGCCCGATCGGCGGCGCTGCAAACCGAATTGCTGAAGGGCCTGCGCCGGCCGCTTCTCGAAATGCGGTCGCTCGGCGAACAGGAAATCGACGACTGGCTGGCATTTCGCCTGGCGGCGCTGGAAATGGAATCAAGCACCTGCACCATCGGCCACCAGGACCTTCTCGGGCTGCCGGCCTGACCGTCAGCCCCGACCGGCCCCCGCGCGGCGGCATCGATCGGAACAGTATTTCACCTCGTTCCAGGTCTTTGCCCATTTCTTCCGCCAGCTGAACGGCAGCCCGCAGGAAGCGCAGGTTTTGGTGGGCAGGTCGGATTTCTTGATCATTTTCGACACGGGTCGATCCTGCTTTGTCGCGGCTATACTTAACTTTACGCTAGCCGCCGCATCCGGATCTCCCTGCCTTGGCCTTCGATCGCAACGGATCGCTCTTGGCGCGCGAAGGGTGCTCGGCTAAGACCGTGTCATGAGCGACAACATTATCAAGTTCCAGCGTCCCAAGAAGCCGAAGCCGCCGCGTCAGGTTCCGCCCTGGCTGAAACGCGTGCTGACCATTGCCGGCATCCTTGCCGCGCTCGCCGCCATCTGGGCGTTCTTCTATCTGAGCGGATCCGGAACGCCTCCCGTCTGATCGCTATGGCCGCGCCGGTCAGTCGGCCGCCAGGCACGGCGCGACAAACGCAGACCGGTCGCAGATACCGCGAACCGTGAGCGTTGCGACAAGCAGCCAGATAAAGGCAAGCGCCGCAACCAGCACGGCCGCCAGGTCCGCAATGGGTGCAAAGTGCAGGATGTCCGAAAGCCTCGCGGTCGCGATGGCGTAGACGCCGAGCGGAAAGGTAAAGCCCCACCACCCCATGTTGAACGGAATGCCTTCACGCAGGTAGCGCAGCGTGATCATCACCGCCATGGCCAGCCACCACATGCCATAACCCCACAGCAGCATCCCGGCCAGCAGGCTTGCGCCGGCAACGCCATCGGCGACAGCGCCGAGACCATGCGCCACAAGCACGGTAGGAGCATTCTGGCTGATCACGAACAGTCCGAGTGCACCCGTCCCGATCGGCCCGAGCGCCAGCCAGCTTGTCGCGGCCATTCCGACAGGGGGCAGCTTGTGCAGCACGAGACGCATGAACAGGATGGCAAGGATGCCCATCGCCAGCGGTACCGAACAGCCCCACAGGATGACGCTGACGATCAGCACAGAGATTTGCGCATTGCTGTCGGCCAGGTGCGGGATCAGGAGGGCGCCGCTGACGCATGCGACTTCGCAGGCGACGATCGGAAGCAGCCAGACGCCGGTCATGGACTCCAGCCCATGGGATTGGCGGGTAAACATCACGAACGGTATGGCAAGCCCGCAGGCGATGGAGAGTGCCACGTCGAGCCACCAGAGCAGCATCGCGATCTCGACCGCGGCGTCGGGCGCATGCAGGCGGCCATAGATGAGAAAGCCGTTGATGATAGTCGCCAGGCCCATGGGAATGCAGCCGAAGAACATCGACGCGACCGGGTGCCGGAAAATGCGCGCGCTCTCTGCAGGATAGAGGACCCAGCGCGTTGCATAGAGGACGCTGCAGGCGGCGAAAAACGCGATGTTGAGAAGCCAGAGGGCCTGACCGATCTGAAACAGCGCCGGCACCGCCGGGAACTGCGCAAGCGCCACCGATAAAATGCCGGTCCCCATCGTGACGGCAAACCAGTTGGGCGTAAAGTGTCGCACGACCTTTCCGGAGTGGGCGGGCGAGATCGGCGGGGCAAGATCGGAAGAGCGCAGAAAGGCCATGGCATTATCCTCAATGGAGAGGATATATGCTTTCCGACTGAGTGGGTCCAACGAACAATAGCGGTCATTCCAATCGACTAGATCGATTGATCGGTAGAAGAGGCATTTTTCAACAGTGCCTGCTCGAAGGTTGCCCCGACGATGCTGCGATAGCGCTCCCGGTGTCGCAGCAGATAGAACGGGCGGGAGAGTCCCGTCGTTGGGATTTCGGTGATCAGCCCGGCCCTGAGCGCGCTGTCTGCCGCACTGCTCGACGTCAGTGTTGCGCCTACACCCGCCTGGACCGCGCCGAGCACCGCCTCGTTTCCGGGCAGGACCATGACAACATCCAGGTCGGCGATTGCCGATCCCCATTCGGCGACAAGATCCTCGAAGGCGAGCCGGGTGCCCGAGCCGGGTTCCCGCAAGACCCAACCGGCCTCCTTCAGGTGACGGGTGTCAATCTGCCCGCAGGTCGCCAAGGCGTGGGCGGGAGACGTAACGACGATCATCTTGTCCGTGCCCACGGTCTCCGCGACCAGATGCGCACGCTCCGTCTTTCCCTCGACCAGGCCGATCTCGACCTCGCCCGCCTCCACCGCATCGGCAACCGCCTGCGTGTTGCCGATGCGCACATCGAAGGTGATGCCGGGATACAGCGCATGGAAGGCGGCCAGCCTGCGCGGCAGCCAGTAGGCAGCGATCGTCTGGCTCGCCATCAGAGACAGTTCTCCGCGCCGAAGCCCGGCAAGATCGCTCAGTGCCGCTTCAGCGGCGCGCGCTTCCGCCAGCACCCGGTGGGCACGGCCGAGGAAGACCCGACCCGTCTGGTTGATCGCAATGGACCGGCCGACCCGGTCAAACAGCGAGACGCCGTGTCGCTGCTCCAATGCCAGGACGGCAGCGCTGACGGCCGACTGCGTCATATTGAGGGCCTTTGCCGCACGGGTGACATGCTGATGCTCAGCCACGGCCACGAAAATGCGCAACTGCTCCAAAGTCATGTATTAAGGGCCTGCAATTAATCGAACGCCTCTATGGAGAGATCTAAAACCGATCGTCCGCCGTAATCAATAGGTCATTGCTTGCCGCCGGGTCATACATCCGCACCAAGCCGACAGCGGTGGCTCGTGCCGTAAAAGATGCGGGCGACGGAACCGGAGAGGCGCAGGTTTGTTGCGGGACTCTTCTACCTTTTCTAAGCCGCAGGGATCAGCCGTTTCATGACATCGAAAATCGCAATCATTGGCTCCGGTCCCACGGGTATCTACACGTTGAAGGGGCTTGTCGGAAAAGCTCGGCCGCTGTCCATCACCATTTTCGAAAGTGAGCGCGAAGCGGGCAAAGGCATGCCCTATCATCCCGATTTCAACGACCGGGCCATGCTGTCCAATATCGCCAGCATCGAGCTGCCGGCGATCTGTGAAACGCTGACGCAGTGGCTCACCCGCCAGACCGACGAAAGCCTGCAGCAACTGGGCGTCGGCCGCGATGCGATCGGGGAGCGCGAGTTCTATCCGCGCGTGGTGATCGGCGAGTTCCTGCACTCGCAGTTCTGCCAGCTGATCGCCCTCGGCAAGGCCAACGGACACATGGTCGAGGTCAAGTCCGCCCACCGCGTCACCGACATCGAGCTGCGCGTCGAGGATATCCTGCTGAGCGTGACGACCCCCGACGGCGAGGAACTTCAATACGCCTTCGACGACGTGGTGATGGCGACCGGCCATCAGTGGCCGGAAACGACCGAGACCAAACCGGGTTATTTCATTTCTCCGTGGCCCGCCCCGATGCTGAAGACGATCAAGCCCGGCAAGGTTGGGATCCTTGGAACGTCGCTGAGCGGCATCGACGCCGTGATTACGGTGGCGACCGCGCATGGGGCCTTCATGCTCGACGAGCAGGGGGATCTGGACTACCGCGCACTGCCGGATACCGAGGGTTTCAAAGCCACCATGATGTCGAGGAAAGGCGTTCTTCCAGAGGCAGACTTCTTTTGTGAAATTCCCTATCGCCCGCTGCAATTCTGCACGGAAGCAGCCATAGACAGCCTCGTCGCCAACCAGACACATGGGTTGCTGGATGCGGTTTTCGACCTGTTTAGGATGGAACTGACCCATTGCGACCCCGACTACGCCGCCAGCATCGGTCTGCCGCTCCTGACCGTCGAAACCATTGCGCCCGCCTACTTCGCGGCACGGGAAAGCTCGGATCCGTTTGTCTGGGCGGCTCGCAATCTTGCTGAAGTGGAGCTCAACTACCGGCGACGCTTCACGGTTGAATGGCGCTACGCGATCCTGCGTATGCACGAAGTGATCGCCAGAGCCATCCCGCATCTCGACGAGACGGACCTGAAGCGCTTTCACAAGCACTTCAAGACGGTATTCGTCGACGACTACGCCACGGTTCCGCGGGAATCGATCCGGCGCCTTCTCGCCCTCCACCGGGCGGGCAAGCTTGAGGTTCGCGCGCTGGGCTCAGATAGCGATATCGACAATGCCGGCGTGGAGCGCGGCGCCGTCGTTTCCTTCGAGGGCGAAACCTTACAGTTCGACGCGTTCATCGACGCGACCGGCCAGCACGCGCTCTCCGCAAGGGACATCCCTTTTCCGACTCTTCTGAGCCAAGGGGTTTTTCGCAAGGCCGCGACCAAGGTCGCATCGACCCTTGCCGAGGACCAGCAGGCGATCGTCCGCACCGGAGGCGTCGACTTGGACGACCAGTTCAGGCCTATCTTCGAAGCGCACCTCTCCAACCGCATCTATTGCGGAGCGATCTCGTTCCTCCTGCACAAGCTGCCCTTCGTCCAGGGCATCACCAGCGCCCGCGACATCGGCGATGTTATCTCGCAAGCAATCCTTGAGACCACGGCCGCGCCGACCCTGTCGGCTGCATAAGCTGCGCGGTCACGCGCCTGCGCGAAGATAGACCGTGTCGCCAACTGCAATGCGGCCCGTCTTGCTGACCGAACAGTAGATCCCGAAGTTTCGCTTGTTGTGCCGCAGGATGGACCGCAGGATCTCCGGATCCTCATCGATGTCCGGCTGCGAGATGAGCGTCAGTCCGCAGCGCTTGGTTTCTTCCTCGCCGTGCAGAACGACGTCACCCATTTGCAGTTGGTGTCCCATCCAGCCTTTTTCCTGGAACGCCGGCTCCCCTGTGGTGCGCACCAGAAGATTGGCGCGGAAGCGGCGGCGATCGACACCGTTGCGACCGGAGACGGCGGCGAGGTGTGCCAGCGAGCCGGTCGCGATCAGGTGCAGCGGGCTTGGCGTGTAACGATGCTCGGCAGACACAACGCTTTCGCCGGCCTGGTAGGGACGCACCGCCACGGCAAAGCCAAAATGATCGCTCAGTCGGGCGTCAAGCTCGGCATCGTTGGATCGGCGCCATACCCCGTCCGGAAACCCGATTTCCGGTCCGTCCTTTGACCACCGCGACAATAAAAAGAGCGCGGGCTGCCAGCGTGCCTCCTTTTCAGGTTGGGCCGCCTTTCCCGTGGCAGCATCGACGATTGCCCAAAGCCGGTCCCCGGCCACGCCTTTCTCACCGATGGCGGCGGAGGTTAGAGCCTCGCCGCCGAGCGAACTGACCGGATAGCGCCAGATCTCCTCGATCGTCCCCAGAAGTTGAGCCGCCATGTTCATTCCTGTTTCCGATCTTGGTGGACGAAACTATCGAGGCCGGCGCTGGTTCCGCGACGGCCCCGGCGACAGGATGGGACGGCACTCCAGCCATGCTCTCGGGAACGCGATGACGCAGACGGCTTTCTACCGGCTGGGACCAATCAACGCCGCAGCGTGAGGAGGACTGTCCGATGCCCATCGTCGCCACCGCAGGCTGTTCCATTCCCCGGACCGTGGCAGACCGCTTCCCAACAGAAGGCAGTGGCCTTGCCCGCTACGCCAGCGTGCTGCCTGGCGTGGAGATCAACTCCACATTCTACCGTCGCCATAAGCCGTCCACCTTTGCACGCTGGGCCGAGGCGGTGCCGCGGCATTTCCGTTTTGCCGTAAAGTTGGCGCGTCACATCACCCATGACCGAAAGCTCGTGGAGATCGAGGAACCGTTACGGATCTTTCTGGACGACATCGTACCGCTTGGAGAAAAACGGGGACCTCTCCTTTGCCAGTTGCCACCGTCCCTGGCTTTCGATGCGAAAGTGGCGGAGATCGCGCTCACGGCAATGCGCAAGGCCGACGCGGGTCCGATCGTCCTCGAGCCGCGGCACGAAAGCTGGGGCGGACAAGATGCGGTCGAGCTTCTGGACCGCTTGACGATTGGCCGGGTGATGGCGGACCCGCCGCTGGTCTGGACGCAGCTGGATTTCCCGCGGCCGCCGGCCTATGTCCGGCTGCACGGGACGCCGAAGCTCTATTATTCGAGCTACAGCGACGACGACATTGCCGCGTTTGCATCGCGGCTCGCAGCGGACAGCTGGTGTGTGTTCGACAATACCGCCTCGGGAGCCGCAATCGAGAACGCCCTGACGATGCTGCCCCCCCTTCCGAGCTAAGACAACCCCAGGCGGGGTGCTCGCCTGTGCCAGACTCGACGTACCTTCATCTTTGAGACGGAAGCTGCGGCCGCAGCGGCGGATCGAGAACGGCTTCCATCGCTCGCGCGATCTGCATCAGTCTCCCGTCGCCTCCGAGCGGTCCGGTCACCTGAAGACCGAGCGGCAAATGTCCGTCACCGCCGCAGGGAAGGCTCACGGATGGCTGGCCGCTCATGTTGGCAAAGCCGCTTGACAGGATCTCGCCCTGCTCGCCGTCCTCCGTGAACTCCGGATCCTCGATCGGCGAAGGGAAGGGCACGCTTGGACCGACGAGCACATCCACATCGTCAAACACAGCCTCGACCGCTGCCCGCAGCCTTGCACGAAAATCTTGTGCACGAATATAATCCACGGCCGACATTCGAAACCCCGCCTCGATCTGCGCGCGGGTGCGCGGCGCATAGCCGGCTGGGTTTTCCGCATGGAGTTTCGCGTGGATGACGGAGGCCTCCGGTAAGACAATGCGCCGCAGCTCCGAATTCGCCATCGCGAGCTCCGGAATATCGACGCGGCGAACGATGGCACCCGCGTCAGCGAACCTTTGCAGCACCTCGGCCAGATTGGCGGCAACCGCCGGCGTCAGTTCCGGGCTGTCGCAGTGAAAGCGCGCGGCCCCAATCCTGACGCCGGAAAGATCGAGAGGCGGAAGCGGAAGATCGGCACCGCTGATGACGCCGAGCAGCGCCGTCGCATCCTCGACATTGCGGGCGAGGGGCCCCGCGTGATCGAGGCTCCAGGACAGCGGAAAGACGCCGTCGAGCGGAACCAGACCAAAGCTCGGTTTCAGCCCGGCAATGCCGCAATAGGAAGCGGGTATCCGGATCGAGCCGCCGGTGTCGGTACCGACGGCCAGCGGCACGATGCCCGCCGCGACGAGGGCCGCCGAACCGCCGCTCGACCCTCCCGAGGTGCGGCCGGTGTCGTGCGGATTGTTGGTCTGCCCGACATCCGGATGCGCGATGCCATAGGCATATTCGAGAAGATTGGCCTTGCAGAAAATGATTGCACCAGCCTCCCGCAGGCGCTGCACCAGAACAGCGTCCTTGCCCGCCGGCACGGGCGGACGGACCCTGCTGCCGAACCCCGTCGGTACGCCTGAGACATCGATCAGGTCCTTGATGGCCACAGGGATACCATGCAGCGGCCCGCGATCCTGCCCGGCTCTCAGCTCCCGCTCGGCCTGCGCCGCTTCGGCGAGGGCGGTGGCGTCGAGCCTGAACGTGACCGCGTTGAGCACGGGCTCGATCCTGTCCAGCGATCGGATGGCCGCCTCCACGACATCGACCGGCGTAAGCGACCCTTCGCGATAGGCCCGCCCCAGCTGCGCCACGCTCAGGAATGCAATCTCGTCGTCCGTCATGTCCTGCTCCACCCGGTATCGAAATGCCCCGCCGCCGGAAAGCGGCGAGACATGATCGTTGCGTGCCGGCACGCGTCTCAGTTCTTGACCGTGTCTTCCAGGAAGAAGCGGCCAAGCGGATTCTGGTAGAAGTTCTCGACGTTTTTGCGGGCGACGTTGATGTAGGGGCTGTAGTAGAGGTCGATCCAGTTGACGTCGTCCTTGGCCATCTTCTGGAGGTCGACATACATCTGCTCGCGCTTTTTGGGGTCGAGTTCCAGACGTGCCTTGCCGACGAGATCCTTGACGGCCTCGTTCTTGTAGTTGGTCGAGTAGTTGTTGTTGGAATCGTGGCCGAGCACGAAGGTCGTCTTCTGGTCCGGGTCGAGAATGTCGTTGGTCCAGTAGTTGACCGAGATATCGTAATCGCCGGCGACCGTCATGTCCCATTCCTGGCTCGGATCCACCTTCTGCAGGTTGGCGGTGATGCCGGCCTTGGCGAGCTGCTGCTGCAGCAGGACGCCGGTCTGTTCGTCCACTTCATCACCGGCGCGGATGAGATAGTTCAGCGTCAGCTTCGACACGCCGGCAGCGGCCAGCAGCGACTTGGCCTTTTCAGGGTCATAGGGGCGCTGCAAGTTGTCGGCATAGTGATAGAGCGCGCCCTTCGGAATGTAGGAATTGGCGATCGTGCCCTGGCCAAAGGTCACGGCCTCGACGATCGCCTTCTTGTCGATCGCGAGATCCAGAGCCTGGCGCACTTCCTTCTTGCCGAGGTCTCCATGCGCATGGTTGATCAGCAGATGGTCTTCCCGTGTCGAGGGATCGATCAGCACGGTGAGATTGGTGTCCTTCTTCAGCTCGGCGACCCGCGAGAAGGGCACGAAGATGGCTGCGTCGAGCTGTCCGGCCTGCACGTTGAGCATGCGGGTGTTGTCGTCGGGCACGGAGATCCATTCCACGCCGTCGAGCTTTACGCGGTCCGCCTGCCAGAAGTTCGGGTTCTTCTTGAGGATGATGCGGTCACCGCGCCGCCATTCCTCGACTGTGAAGGCACCGGACGCAACCGGCTTCTCCGCATAGGCATCCGGCCCGAGCGCCTCCATGCCGGCCTTCGAGATCACCGAGGCGTTGGGCAGTGCCAGCGTCGACAGGAAGGGCGCCGACGGATTCTTCAGCTTGATCGTTAGCGTATGCGGGTCGGTCGCGACCGCCGTGTCGATGACCTTGTAGGAATCGCTCCAGAGCGAGGCGGCATCGTCGCGGATGCGCAGCAGGCTGAAGGCGGCGTCCGACGCCGTCAGCGGCGAGCCGTCCGAGAACTTTGCGTCACGGATCTTGAAGACATAGGTGAGCCCGTCGTCCGAGGCGGTCCAGCTTTCGGCCAGACCAGGTTCGAGCTTGGTGCCGGTCTTGTCGACCCGGATCAGCACATCATAGACGTTCGAAAATACCCAGTTGTCGATATTCTGGGCGGTCTTGATCGGGTCGAACGTGGTCGAGTCCTCCCGGCGCCCGATAGTAAGGACGCCTGCCGCTTCCGCATAGCTCGCGCTGAGCGTCAGGCCGGCGAGAAGCGCGGCAAGTCCGATGGATTTCCATGTCTTGGTCATGTGTCTGTTCCCTTTGTTATGATGGCATGCGTTTGACAGGCAGTTCCGGCAGGATCGACTGGACGCTCCCCGACGCCTTCTGCCCGAGCAGCGGCCGGTCCGGGTCGATATCGGGAATGGCGGCAATGAGAGCCGCGGTGTACTCGTGCTTCGGCCGGGCGAACACCTCGTCCGAGCGGCCCTCCTCGACGACCTCGCCGCGATACATCACCACCACGCGCTCACAAAGATTGCGGACGATGGCGAGGTCATGGGCAATGAACAGCAGCGTCAGGTTCATCTTCAGCGTCAGCTCGCGAAACAGGGCGATGATCTGCGCCTGGATCGTCACGTCGAGCGCGGCGACACATTCGTCGGCGATGATCATCTTGGGATCGACCGCAAGCGCCCGGGCAATGCCGGCGCGCTGGCACTGGCCGCCGCTCATGCTCCGTGGCTTGCGCTGTGCGAACTCTCGATCGAGCCCGACCAGATCGAGCAGTTCACCGACGCGCCCGGGAATAGCCAACCGTGCCACCTTGCCCTGAACCGCAAGCACTTCGGCAAGCGTCTGGCCAATCGTCATCCGCGGGTTGAGGGCGTTGTAGGGGTCCTGGAAGACCATCGCAGTCTCGCGGCGCAGCTTGGCGAGGCCCGCGGTTCGCTGCTGCCCGACATCGATGCCGTCAAAGGTCACATGTCCGGACGAAATCTCGGTCAGGCCGAGGATCGCCCGCGCCAGGGTACTCTTGCCGCTGCCCGATTCACCAACGATGCCGATCGTCTCGCCGGGCATGACCTGCAGGCTGACGCCGGATACCGCCTTGACCGTCTTTGCCCCTGCCTTGAAGAGGCTGCCGCCGCTGCGGAAATCCACATGCAGGTCGTCGATCTCCAAAAGCGGCTTGGTGATCGGCCTTGGGTTTTCATCCCTTGCCGCAGGCCCGGTCGCCTGGTCGGGCATCGACGGGTGGCTGTTGATGAGGTTGATCGTATAGGGGTCCTGCGGCCGCGCCAGGATCTGTCGCTTCGGGCCCTGTTCGAGCAGCCGGCCGCCCTGCATCACGGCGATCCGGTCACAGGTCTGCGCGACGATGCCAAGGTCGTGCGTGATCAGGATGATCGACAGCCCTCTCTTGTCCCGGATATCCATCAGCAGCGCCAGGATCTGAGCCTGGATGGTCACGTCGAGCGCCGTGGTCGGTTCGTCGGCGATCAGGATCTTCGGATCGCACGACAGGGCGACGCCGATCATGGCGCGCTGCCGCATGCCGCCGGAGAACTCGTGCGGATAGCTGTCATACTGGCGGATGGGGTCGGGGAAGCCAACCTGTGTCAGGATCTCGACCGCCGCCTCGCGCGCCTGCGCTGCGCCGATCTTCTGGTGATAGCGGATGCCCTCGGCGATCTGGTCGCCGATCCGCATGACCGGATCGAGATGACTGGTAGGGTTCTGGAAGATCATGCCGATCTCGCCGCCGCGCACCTCGAGCATCTCGGCATCGCTGATCCTGGTCAGGTCGCGCCCGGCCAGCACCACCGTGCCGGCATCGATCGTGATCAGCGACGAAGGCATCAGGCGCACCAGGGTGCGGCAGAGCAGGCTCTTGCCGGAACCGCTTTCGCCGACAAGGCCGAGGATCTCGCCCTTGGCGAGGTCGAAGGAGACGTGGTCGATCAGCGTTCGCGGGCTGTCGTCCATGCGGACACTAACGGTGAGATCTTTCACGGACAGCACGGAGGCGCTCATTCGTGGACCCCGAGAAGTTCGCCGAGGGCATCACCCAGCATGCTGAAGCCAAAGGCGAGGCAGACGATTGAGAGGCCGGGAAAGAGGGCGATCCACCAGGCCGTGGTGATGAAACTCTGCCCCTCGGCCACCATCACGCCCCACTCTGCGACCGGCGGCTGCACGCCGAGCCCCAGATAGCTGACGGCGGCACCGCTCAACAGCACGAGCGTCGCGTCCGACATGGAGAAGACGATGGAGCCGGCGATCGCATTCGGGAGCAGATGGCGGAACATGATGCGGGTACGGCTGAACCCCAGGCTGACGGCGGCAACCGCATAGTCGCTGCCTTTCAGCACCAGCATCTGCGCGCGAATGAGGCGGGCATAGGAAACCCAGCCCACCAGGGCCATGGCAATGTAGAAGCTGCCGAGCCCGGGCCCGAGAATGGCGATGATCGACAACATCAGCACCAGGAAGGGGAAGGCGAGGATGATGTCGACGAGCCGCATGAACACGGCATCGATGATGCCGCCAAAGAAGCCGGCGATCGTGCCGACGGTGGTCCCGATCAGAAACGGAAAGAGCACGCCGATCACGGCGATCTGCAGATCGATCTGCGCACCCCAGATGACCCGGGAGAGAATGTCGCGCCCGAAATTGTCCGTCCCGAGGAGATGCGCCAAAGAGGGCGGCTGCAGCCGCGCGGCTGCGTCCTGGAAGATCGGATCGTAGGGTGCCACGAGCGGCCCTGCGACCGAGAGGAACAGGAAGAACGTCAGTATTGCGATCCCGACCACCAAGGTCAGGCGCCGTCCGGCGAAGCGGCGCCAGGCCGGGGCTGCAGGCAGGGCCAATCCGGCACTCATAGCTTCACCCGCGGATCGACGGCGACCGTGACGATGTCGGCGATGAAGTTGACGAGCACGGTTGCGCAGGCAAACGTCATGGCGACGCCCTGCACGACCATGTAGTCGCGCGAGAAAATTGCCCGCACCAGAAGCTGACCCATGCCCGGTAGCGCAAACACGCTTTCGACGACCACCGTGCCGCCGATCAGCCAGCCGATATTGACGGCGAGCAGATTGATCGTCGGAACGAGGGAGTTCGGCACCACGTGGCGCCAGAAGACGATGCCTTCCGGCATGCCACGCGCCCGCGCCGCGGTGGCGACGTCCGACTTCAGGGCTTCCACCATGGCCGACCGCAGGCTTCGGGTGAGGACTGTCGAGAGCGACAGGGCGACCGTCAGGCTGGGCAGGACGAGATGGGCCAGCTTGTCCCCGAGGCTGGAACCGTAGCCGGACACCGGAAGAACGCCGAGCTGGACGCTGAACAGGATGATCAGCATCAGGCCGAGCCAGAACGGCGGCAAACCGATCCCGAAGGTGGAGACAATCCGCACGGCATGATCTGGCGCGCGCCCGACATTGCGGGCGGCGATCGCCGACATCGGAAGTGCGATCACGATGGACAGGACGACACTGGCAAGGACGAGCGTGAGCGTCGGCTCGATGCGGGTCGAAATCAACGGCAGGACGTCGATCTTGTAGAGGATCGACTTGCCCATTTCGCCATTGGCGAGGTTTTTCAGAAAGTAGAAATACTGCAGCCAGATGGGCTGGTCGAGACCGTATTGGGCGCGGATATTGGCGAGCGCCGTCGGCGTCGCCCGGGTCCCGAGAATGTTGCGCGCCGGGTCACCGGGAATGAGGCGCACCAGAATGAAGGTGATGACGCTGATCCCGAACAGGACGGGGAGAAATTGCACCGGGCGGGTCAGGACAAACTTATAGCGGTGCATGGGGGCGCCTGCCTTCCGGTCGGTCTCGGGCTTCGCTCGCTCGATTGTGCATCAGTCTGCCCTGTGGCGCGACAGAAAGTCGATCAAGGCCGGATAATAGTCCTGCGGGTTCTCGTAGAACGGCATGTGGCTGGCATTGGCGAAGACCTTGAGTTCCGCGTTCGGCAGGGCGAGCTTCATCCGCAGGGCGCAGGCCGGCGTCAGCTCGTCATGCTCCCCGGTGGTGATCAGCACCGGCATCGTCAGACGGGGCAGATCGGGGATCCGGTTCCAGTCCTTGAGGTTGCCGATATAGAGAAACTCGTTGGGGCCCTGCATAGTCTCATAGGGTCCCATGTTCCAGTCGTCCAGCGAGCGGCGCACCGGTGCCGGCCATTCCGGAAGGCGGCAGACGTGCCGGTAGTTGAGAATGGAGACCGCCGCCAGATATTCCGGGTGGCTGTAGGTGCCCTGTGCCTCGTGCTTTTGCATCATCGAGACCGTTTCGGGACCAAGCGCCGCTCTCAGCCGCTCCAGCTCGGTGACGAGATGCGGCATGTCCGCGACGGTGTCCTCCAGGATGAGGGTCTGGAGGTTTTCCGGATAGGTGAGCGCATAATCAATTGCCAGCCAGCCGCCCCAGGAGTGCCCCAGCATATGCACCTTGCCGAGGCCGAGCGCCTTCCGCACAGTCTCGGTCTCTTCCACATAGCGGCCGATGGTCCAAAGCGACCGATCCTGCGGCCGGTCTGAGGCCCCCGTCCCCAACTGGTCGAAGGCGACCACGCGGTAACCCTGGTCGATCAGGCAGGAATGCGCTTCCCGCAGGTAATCGCAGGGCAGGCCCGGTCCGCCATTGAGACAAAAGACGGTCTCGTTGCCGCTCCCGAAGCTGTAGGTGACGACATTATAGCCGTCGACCTCGACGTCCTGACGCGTCCCCGGCTCGATTTCACGCCACATTGACAGCTCCGGACCAAGATTCTACTTGCCCAAGAACTGGGCATGGCTAAATTTTTACCGAAGCCGGCAGCTATTGCCAGCTATAACAAGTGATAGGTGCGGCAATCGTACCCGCCCGGAGCCCGCAATGCTTGATGAAATCGGCACGATCAGACGGCAACTGACGGCGCCCGAGACGCTCGAAGCGCGCATCGACCGTGCATTCGATGCGATGAAGGCGATCGGGTTCGACGCCATGATCTATGATTATACGCCCGTCCCTTACGACCTGGACGGCCAGATCATGGTGCCGTCGCTGCTAAAACTGCGCAATATTTCCGAAGACATGCGGGAATACTGGTTCGATCGCGGCTATTTCCGCATCGACCCGGTGCAGCAACTGGCGCTTCGCACGAGCGCGCCCTTTTACTGGAACTACGACACGTGCACGGACAGCCCGATCGGCCGCTTCATGAGCGACGACACCGCACCCGTGCGGCGCTATCTGCGGGAGCGCGATATGTCCACCGGGGTCACGGTTCCCGTCCACATGCCGCGCGGTGACTGTGCGACCGTGACCGGCATACGGTTCGGTGCCGACCGGGCGTTCGAGCAGCATGCCTTGCGTTCGATTGCCGACTTCAATCTCCTCGCCCATGTCTTTCACGAAGCGATCTGTCCGCTATTCGACAACAATGCCTTCAGCGTCGGCAAGATACGGCTGACCGAGCGGGAGCGGGAATGCCTGCGGTATTCGGCCGAAGGGCTGTCGGCCAAGGAGATCTCCCGCATCATCGAACGGTCGGTGCCGACTGTCGTCATGCATCTCAATGCCGCGGCCAAGAAGCTCGGCGCCCGCAACCGGACCCAGGCGGTGGTGCGCGCGGCGCATTACCGGCTGCTCGAGGACCGGCCATCCTATCTGTTGTGATAGCTGACGCGGGGCGTGCAGCGTCGCTAAAAGTCTTCTTGCCTATGAGACAGGGAGACCCCGATGGCCGAGATTCCAAGCAGCCAAGACTATCTGCCGTTCGGCGAGTACCGCACCTGGTACCGGATCACGGGCTCGCTGAATTCGCCGAGACTGCCGCTGGTCGTCGCTCATGGCGGCCCGGGCTGCACCCACGACTACGTCGATTCTTTTAAGGGTATTGCCGAACTGGACGGACGCGCAGTCATCCACTACGACCAGCTCGGCAACGGACACTCGACCCGACTGCCGGACAAGGGCCCCGACTTCTGGACGCCGGCGCTGTTCCTCGACGAACTGGACGCCCTGCTGCGACATCTCGGCATTGCGGATCGCTACGCCTTTCTCGGCCAGTCCTGGGGCGGAATGCTGGGCGCCGAACACGCAGTGCGCCGGCCGGAGGGTCTAAAGGCCCTGGTCATCGCCAATTCGCCCGCCAACATGCACACATGGGTCGCTGAAGCGAACCGCTTGCGGGCCGACCTTCCGCAGGACGTCCAGGATCGGCTGCTGCGCCACGAACAGGCCGGGACGATCACCGATCCGGACTATATCGCCGCGTCGCAGATCTTCTACGACCGGCATGTCTGCCGCGTCACGCCTTGGCCGCCGGAGGTGGCGCGGACCTTCGCCGCCATGGATGAGGACAATACCGTCTATCGCCACATGAACGGACCGACCGAGTTCCACGTCATCGGCACGATGAAGGATTGGACGATCGAGGATCGCCTGCATCTCATCGAGGCGCCGACGCTGCTGATCTCCGGTGCGCATGACGAAGCGACGCCGCTGGTAGTCAAGCCCTACGTCGACCAAGTGCCGGGATGCGAGTGGGTGTTGTTCGAGCAGTCGAGCCACATGCCGCATGTCGAGGAAAAGGAACTGTGCCTTCGGACCGTCTCCGGCTTCCTGTCGCGACACGACTGAGCCGCCGAATGCCGGGTCTGCACTGGCGGCGCAAGGGTGGGTGCCCTAAAACCCTGAGAGCAGAGGCGGGACCTGTGTAATCGCAGGCGTGCTCGCGCCCGAATCGATGATCTCGAACACCGTGCTCAGCATGGCCGGCACGTCCTGCTTGACCATCTCGATTTCGTTGCCGAGCAGGGCCACGAACGGGTCCCAGTCGAAACAGCCCAGCACGATGCTGCGGTCGTCGAGGTGACCGGTCCGCCGTACCCAGCGCATGACGCCTTCCAGCGAGATGGTCGAGTTGACGAACATGCCCTGAGGCGGCAGGCCACCGCTTGCGATCAGCTTGTCCAGCGCCTTTTCCGCCTTTTCCGGCGCGTAGCCGCAGGGAAGGATATGCGCCTCGTCGATCGCGACACCGAAGTCCGCATGCGCCTCGCGAAATCCGCGGATACGCTCGGCCGTGTTGTGATCGCTGCCGCGCCCGCCGATGAAAAGCAGTGACTGCCTGCGTCCAAGCCGTCGCTCGCAGTTCACGAGTACGCGCCGCGTCAACTCCCGGGCTCCGGCAAAATTGTCGGTGATGACCGATGGTGCGAGTGAGCCGGGGAGATCGAGATTGAGCGTGCGCACGCCTGAGGCGGCACAGAGCTCGGTGATGCGGTCGGGATCTGTGGCGCCGGTCGCGATCAGGCAGTCCACCTGGTAGGACAGCATGGTGCGCGCCGCCTCCAACTCCAGTTCCGGGTCGCGTCGCGTACAGGTGATGATCGGGAAAAGCCCCCGGGCGCGGGCCATTTCCTCGAACAGCTCGACGATCGAGCCGAAATAGCGGTTGTCGTATTTGGGAACGATCATGCCGATGATGTGCGACTTGTCGCGGCGCAGAAGGCTTGCCTGCATGTTGAGTGCATAGCCCTGCTCGTCGGCGATCCGCATGATCTTTTCCGCGAGCTGGCTGCTGATCCGCCGTTTCTTCCAGTTGCCGTTGAGGACGGCGCTGACGGCGCTGGCCGACGTGCCCGCAAGATCGGCAAGATCATAGATCGTCGTCCGCTTGGCGGGCTTGAGGCTACTCAAATCAATTCTCCCTTTTTGGTAACTTGACACCAAACCATGAAAGTGGCAATTCTTGCTTCATCGATTGAGCAACAATGCTCAATCGATGCTGCAGTAGGAGCTGCGCTGGTACAGGGAGGCTGTTTCCAGGACACTACAGACGAACCTTGCGACTGCGCAGATGCCCGCTCGACAGGATGCGGCGGCTGCGGGGCAGGGCCACTCTTTCGGCGTCCGGCGATGCCTGAGCATGCCGTCAATCATTCAAGGAGGAGACTATGAACTATCGCAATCTGCTTTTGGCTTCCGCCGTCGCCATGCTCGGATCATCCGCCGTGGCCGTGGCCCAGGAAGCATCCACCGTCGCGTTCCTGATGCCCGACCAGGCATCGACACGCTACGAGCAGCACGACTTCCCCGGCTTCAAGGCCGAAATGGCCAAGCTGTGCGCCAAGTGTACGGTGATCTACCAGAACGGCAACGGCGATGCATCGTTGCAGCAGCAGCAATTCAACTCGGTCATCGCCCAGGGCGCCAAGGTCATCGTTCTCGACCCGGTCGATTCCTCGGCGGCAGCCGGCATGGTGGAAATTGCCCAGTCGCAGGGCGTCAAGGTCATCGCCTATGACCGCCCCATCCCGGACAAGCCGGCCGATTACTACGTCTCCTTCGACAATCAGGGCATCGGCTACGCGATCGCCAAGTCGCTGGTTGCCCATCTCAAGGCTGCGGGCGTTCCGGATGGTGCAGGCGTGCTGCAGATCAACGGCTCGCCGACGGATGCTGCTGCCGGGCTGATCCGCGACGGCATCCACAAGGGACTGAAGGAGTCCGCTTACAAGACCCTGGCCGAATACGACACGCCCGAATGGGCGCCGCCGAAGGCGCAGGAATGGGCGGCTGGCCAGATCACCCGCTTCGGCGCTGACATCAAGGGCGTCGTGGCCGCCAATGACGGCACGGGCGGCGGCGCGATCGCGGCCTTCAAGGCGGCAGGCGTCAAGCCGGTGCCGCCGGTGACCGGCAATGATGCGACCATCGCGGCGCTGCAGCTGGTGATCTCCGGCGATCAGTACAACACCATCTCCAAGCCGTCCGAAGTCGTCGCGGCCGCGGCAGCCAAGGTCGCGGTTCAGATTCTCAAGGGTGAAACCCCGGAAGCCAAGACGACGCTCTACAACACCCCGTCGGAGCTCTTCATCCCCGCCGTCGTCACCGCCGAGAACATCAAGGCCGAGATCTTCGACAAGAAGATCCAGACGGCCGACCAGATCTGCACCGGCGAATATGCCGAAGGCTGCAAGAAGCTCGGCATCACCAAGTAACTCCACTTATAGCACCCGGCCGCCCGATGGCGGCCGGGGATTTGTGCAGGCAATGAGGGCTGCAGTCATGGGCACCGTGAACGGCATGCCGGCGAAGGGACAAACCATTCTCCGGCTGAGCAAGATTTCCAAGAATTTCGGGGCCGTTTCGGCCCTCACCGACATCGATCTCGAGGTCAAGGCCGGCGAGGTCGTCGCTCTGGTCGGCGACAACGGCGCGGGCAAGTCGACACTGGTCAAGGTGCTTGCGGGCGTGCACCGGCCGTCATCGGGATCGATCGAGTTCTGCGGTCGCAGCGTCGAACTCGACAGCCCGGGCGCGGCGCTCGAACTCGGCATCGCAACCGTCTTCCAGGATCTCGCGCTGTGCGAAAACCTCGACGTGGTCGCCAACCTGTTTCTCGGGCACGAGATCTCGCCATGGGGTCTCGACGAGATCGCCATGGAAGTGCGGGCATGGACCCTGCTTCGTGAACTGGCTGCCCGTATCCCATCGGTGCGCGAACCGATTGCGTCCCTGTCGGGCGGCCAGCGCCAGACAGTCGCCATTGCGCGCTCCCTGCTGCTCGATCCGAAGATCATCATGCTCGACGAGCCGACGGCAGCGCTCGGGGTAGCCCAGACAGCCGAAGTGCTTAACCTGATCGAGCGGGTGCGCGAGCGTGGTCTCGGCGTCATTATCATCAGCCACAACATGGAAGACGTGCGGGCCGTGGCCGACCGCATCGTCGTGCTGCGCCTTGGCCGCAACAACGGCGTCTTCACGCCGGATGCATCCAACCAGGAACTCGTCGCCTCCATCACCGGAGCAACGGAAAATTCGGTCTCCCGCCGCATCGAGCGCAAGACAGGCGCCGCACCGGAGACCACGGGGAGACCGGCATGAGCCAGAACACATCCGATCCACGTCCGGCGCCCGCCGGTACTCTCGACCGTAGCGACGAACGTGTCAGACACGACGACAGGATTGGCGCCATGGTCAAGGCGTTCTTCGACCGGGTCCGGTCGGGCGATCTCGGCATGCTGCCGGTGTTCGTCGGCCTGATCGTCATCTCGACGGTGTTTTCGCTGCTCAATCCGATCTTCCTGGCGCCGAACAACCTCGTCAACCTGCTCTTCGATTGCGCCACGGTCGGCGTCATTTCACTCGGCATCGTCTGCGTGCTGATCCTCGGCGAGATCGACCTGTCGGTCGGCTCCATGAGCGGGCTCGCATCGGCAATCCTCGGCGTGTTCTGGGTCAACAGCGGATGGCCCATCGCCCTTGCGATCGTCGTTGCCCTCATGGCCGGCATGGCCGTCGGCACGCTCTATGCGGTGCTCTTCAACCGTCTCGGAATGCCGAGCTTCGTCGCGACGCTGGCCGGCCTGCTCGCCCTGCTCGGCCTGCAGCTGTACATCCTCGGCCCGAGCGGCAGCATCAATCTGCCCTATGCCTCGCCGCTCGTGCGGTTCGGCCAGATCCTGGTGATGCCGCACTGGTTCTCGCAGCTGCTGGCGCTGGTGCCCGGCCTCGTGATGATCGTGATCGGTCTGCGCAGCCGGCAGAAGCGCCTTTCGGTCAACCTGTCGGCCCAGCCTCTCGGGGCGCTTGTCGTCAAGGCGGTTGCCTTGACGGTCGCACTGGAATTTGCCGTCTACTATCTCAACCTCGGGCGCGGCATCCCGTGGATGTTCGGCCTCTTCGTCGGCATCGCGGTCATCCTCAACTACGGCCTGACCCGCACGCAGTGGGGACGCTCGATGTTTGCCGTCGGAGGCAACCGGGAAGCGGCACGCCGGGCCGGCATCAATGTACGCCGCATCTATCTCAGCGCGTTCATGCTGTGCTCGACGCTTGCGACGATCGGCGGGATGCTGTCGGCCTCGCGGCTTGCCTCGTCCAGCCAGCAGGCCGGCACGGGCGACGTCAATCTCAACGCGATCGCCGCTGCCGTGATCGGTGGCACCAGCCTGTTCGGCGGCCGTGGAAGCGCCTATTCTGCGGTGCTCGGCATTCTCGTCATCCAGGCCATCTCGAATGGCCTGACACTTCTCAATCTCAGCTCGTCGCTGCGCTACATGATCACCGGCGCCGTGCTCGCCATCGCCGTCATCGTCGATTCGCTTGCGCGCCGGTCCCGTGTCAGCCACGGACGGGCCTGATCCAAACTCTAGGAGTTCGCAATGACTGATCTCATGAAGGGCAAGGTCGCCGCCATTACCGGTGCTGCGTCCGGCATCGGGCTCGAATGTGCCCGCACGCTGCATGCCGAAGGCGCCACCGTCATCCTGGTCGACCGCGCTAAGGAGAAGCTCGACACCCTGTGCGCCGAAATGGGCGAGGGCGCGCTGCCGCTGGTCGTCGATCTGCTCGACGGCAAGCAGGTATCGGGCATACTGCCGCGCATCCTGGAGCTTGCCGGCAGGCTCGATATCTTCCACGCCAATGCGGGTGCCTATATCGGCGGCCCGGTGGCGGAAGGCGATCCGGATGCCTGGGACCGCATGCTCAATCTCAACATCAATGCGGCCTTCCGCTCCGTGCATGCGGTCCTGCCGCACATGATCGCGCAGAAGTCCGGCGACATCCTGTTCACCAGCTCGATTGCCGGGGTCGTCCCGGTGATCTGGGAACCGATCTACACCGCATCGAAATTCGCCGTTCAGGCCTTCGTGCATGCCACCCGCCGGCAGGTGGCGCCGCATGGCGTGCGTGTCGGCGCGGTCCTGCCCGGCCCGGTCGTGACGGCGCTGCTCGACGACTGGCCGAAAGCGAAAATGGACGAGGCGCTCGCCAATGGCAGCCTGATGCAGCCGAAGGAAGTGGCAGAAGCCGTCCTGTTCATGCTGTCGCGTCCGCGAAACGTGACGGTCCGCGATCTGGTGATCTTGCCCAACAGCGTCGATCTCTAGAGACTGTCAAGAGCGGCTGCGGGCCCGAAGCGCGGGCCGCTTGCCCATTCTGCCGATAAAGAGCGAGAGACCATGACCGAGCCATCCACCACACCTCAAGCCGGTGACCACCATGTCGTGGGCGTCGATGTCGGCACAGGCAGCGCCCGGGCCGGTGTCTTCGACCTGACAGGGAGGATGCTGGCATCGGCCAAACGGGACATCACGCTTTTCCGCGAAGCGGGCGCGATGGTGGAGCAATCCAGCACGGAAATCTGGGCCGCCGTCTGCGGCGCCGTGCGCGAAGCGGTCTCGGAGGCTGGCATCGATCCCGCAAGCGTCGCCGGGCTCGGTTTCGACGCCACCTGTTCGCTCGTCGTCCTCGGCGACGGCGGGCGTCCGCTGGCCGTTGGACCTTCCGAGGATCCGCAGCGCAACATCATCGTCTGGATGGATCATCGCGCGGTAGGCCAGGCCGAGCGCATCAATGCCATGGGGCACGAGGTGCTGCGCTATGTCGGCGGGCGCATTTCGCCGGAAATGGAAACGCCAAAGCTGCTGTGGCTGAAGGAAAACCGTCCTCACGTTTTCGATGCCGCCTGGCAGTTCTTCGACCTTGCGGACTTTCTTACTTGGCAGGCGACCGGCGACCTGTCCCGCTCGACCTGTACGGTCACCTGCAAATGGACCTACCTTGCCCATGAGAAGCGGTGGGATGCAGGCTATTTCGAAGAGATCGGGCTTGGCATCCTCGCCGAGGAAAACTTTGCCCGCATCGGCCAGTCTATCGTCGAGCCGGGCTCGGCGCTTGGACGTGGCCTGACGGAGGCCGCCGCCGCCGAACTCGGCCTGACGCCCGGAACGGCCGTTGCCGCGGGCCTGATTGACGCCCATGCCGGCGGGCTCGGGACCGTGGGAATCGGCGACGGGCCGCAGGCCAATCTGGCCTACGTGTTCGGAACGTCATCCTGCACCATGACCTCCACCAGCAAACCGGCTTTCGTGCCCGGTGTCTGGGGCCCCTACTATTCGGCCATGGTGCCCGGCCTGTGGCTGAACGAGGGCGGGCAGAGCGCCGCCGGCGCTGCCATCGACCAGCTCCTGTCCCTCCACCCGGCTGCACCCGAGGCAAGCGCGCTGGCGAAGATGCACGGGATCGGCCTGCCGGTCCTTCTGTCGAACATGGCAGCTGAAAAGACCGGCAGCCTTGCAGATGCCGCCGACCTGGTGACGGGCCTGCATGTGGTGCCGGAGTTTCTCGGCAACCGCGCGCCGTTCGCCGACCCGCATGCCCGCGCCGTGATTGCCGGCCTTGGCATGGAAAAGGATATGGACAACCTCGTCTCGCTGTATGTCGCTGGCCTTTGCGGCATCGGCTACGGCCTGCGGCAGATCATAGAAACCCAGTCGGACGCCGGTGTGCCGGTCGACAGCGTCGTCGTCAGCGGTGGCGCGAGCCAGCACGATTTCGTCCGCCAGCTTCTGGCAGATGCCTGCGGCAAGCCGGTGATCGCGACGCATGCGCAGGAGCCCGTGCTGCTTGGGGCCGCCATTCTCGGGGCCGTCTCCGCCGGCCTTTTCACCGACCTGATCGACGCCATGTCGCGCCTCTCCTCGAGCGAAAAGACCTACGCGCCGACGCCGGGCGACACCAGCCGACGTCACACGGAACGCTATCAGGGCTTCAAGGCACTGCAGTCCCTGGCGCGTCAGCTCCGCGACTGCTGAGCTCGGCGCCGGGCGCCAGGCGCGGCTTTCCGTAGAGGCCGATATTGGCGTCGCCCCAGAGTTTCAGGGCGGAAAGCACCGGCTCCATGCTGCATCCGAGCGGCGACAGGCTGTATTCCACCTTGGGCGGCACCTGAGCATAGACCTTGCGGTCGATCAGACCGTCTGCCTCCAGCTCGCGCAGCTGGTTCGTCAGCATGCGCGGCGTAACGTTGGCGATCTGGCGGTGGATCTCGTTGAAGCGCAGCGTGCCCGACATGAGATGGAAGAGGATCACCGACTTCCACTTGCCATCGATAAGCCCGATCGCGGCTTCCACGGCGCAACCCGGGCTGCAGTCCAAACGGGTATGGCGAGCCTTGGCCATGACACTATCCTTTTCGACACTATGTGCGATGGTTGTGCGTGTTGCACCTCGGTAATGGTAGCACCATTCTTAACTCATTCAATCGCTGCTTAAGGAGACAGGAATGAAGGCAATCGGTTATCGGATCCCCGGCGCTATAGACCGACAGGACGCACTGGTGGATATCGAGCTCACACAGCCGAAGGCGAACGGCCGGGATATCCTGGTCAAGGTCGAGGCGGTCTCGGTCAATCCGGTGGACACGAAGATCCGCCGCAGCGCTGCTCCGGCGGACGGCGAATGGAAGGTGCTTGGCTGGGACGCTGTCGGCACGGTGGTGGAGGCGGGGCCCGATGCCCACAGCTTCCGGCCGGGCGACGAGGTCTACTATGCCGGCGCGCTGACGCGGCCCGGCGCCAACAGCGAATTTCATCTCGTCGATGAACGGGTCGTCGGCCGCAAGCCGACGTCGATCACCAATGCCGAGGCGGCCGCCCTGCCTTTGACGGCGATCACCGCTTGGGAAATGCTGTTCGACCGGCTCGACATCCGCAAGCCGGTCGCCGGCGCGGCCAACGCCATCGTCATCATCGGCGGGGCAGGCGGCGTGGGCTCCATCGCCATACAGCTGGTCCGGGCGCTGACCGACCTGACCGTAATCGCGTCCGCTTCAAGGCCGGAAACCCAGGCATGGGCGAAAGACCTTGGCGCGCACCATGTGGTGGATCACAGCAAGCCGATCGCGGCACAGGTGGCGGAACTCGGTCTCGGCGCACCGGCTTTCGTGTTTTCGACCACGGAAACGCACCGGCACCTGGCGGAAATCGCCGAATTGATTGCCCCGCAGGGCAGGTTCGGGCTGATCGACGACCCCGAAAGCCTCGACATCGTCGGGTTCAAGCGCAAGGCCGTTTCCGTTCACTGGGAGCTGATGTTCACCCGCTCCCTGTTTGAAACGGCGGACATGGCGGAGCAGGGGAGGCTCCTCACCGAGGTGGCGAAACTGGTCGATGGTGGCCAGATCCGGACCACAGTCACCGAGACGCTGTCGCCGATCAATGCCGCCAACCTGAAGAAGGCCCATCAGCTGATCGAAACCGGCAGCGCCCGGGGCAAGATCGTGCTGGAAGGCTTCTAATCTTTTCCGGCAGCGGACATGTCCTGCATGGCCGCTGCCGGAACCACGATGCCCGACGGAGCCGTCAGCGCAGGACCGCTCCGTCGCGTGCGACCAGTCGCCCTGCCTTGAACACACGGCGCTGCTTCGGAAAGGCCACCACCGCCTCGGGTATATGGGCCGCCGGGAGCGCCACGAAATCCGCCTTCATGCCGATCTCCAGGCCATAGCCATCAAGGCGCAGGGCCTTGGCGCCCGCCGCGGTGACGATGTCGAAGCTCGTGGCCAGCTCCTCGTCCGTGTAGAAGCCCGAGCGGTAGCCGATGATTTCCGCCCGGTGCAGCATGTCGCCGTCGCCGTAGGGCCACCAGGAATCGCGGATATTGTCGCTGCCGCTGAACACGGTGACACCTTCACGGCGCAGCAGTGCAACCGGCGGAAAATTGTGGTTGCCGGGCGCATTGGTCATGATCGACACGCCGCTGCGGGCAAGCGTCGCGGCCATCTTGCGCGCCGCATCCGCCCCCAGATCGCCCAGTCCGTAGGCATGGCTGACCGCCACGTGTCCCTGCATGCCGAGCGCCACCGTGCGGGCGCAGATTTCCTCGATCGTGAAGGCGCCCATGCTGCCGGCTTCATGCAGATGGATGTCGACATCGACGCCCCGTTTCTCGGCCACGGCAAACACGACGTCCAGATGGCCGGTCACGTCGCGGTCGAAGCTTGCCGGGTCGAGGCCACCGACGAGATCGGCGCCAAGCCCGATCGCTGCGTTTAGAAGATCCGGCGTGCCCGGGCTTTTAAGGATGCCGCTCTGCGGAAAGGCAACCAGCTGGATGTCGATCATCCCGACATACTCCTCCCGAACGGCAAGAATGGTCTCCAGCGATGCGAGCCCGACCGAGCCATCCACCATGACATGGCTGCGCATCTGCAGGGAACCATGGGCGATGCAAAGGTCGAGCTGCTTGCGGGCGCGCTCCGCCATCGGCTCGGCGGCCGCCATGTTTTCGGCCTGGAAGGCGACCCGCTCATGAACGTCGAAGCCATTGGTACAGGGACGGTGCGGCACCCACTTGCCGCCGTAAAAGCTCGTATCGAGATGGATGTGACCTTCGACAAAGCTTGGAACGACAAGGTCGCCGCAGAGATCGACGACAGCAGTGCCCATTCCATGTGAGGAAACCGGCCGGATATCGGTGATCCGCCCATCGTCCACATGAATGTCCTGCAAGTGACCATCCGCCAGTCTCGCATTGGTAAACACCGTCTGCATCGTCGTCATCAATCTGCTCGTCCCTTTGCTGCAAGGCCGCGTGATGTCGAAGCAGCCTCTGTCCCGTTCGCGCCGTAGTGACGGCTGGTCATTGCCAAACTAACCCTGCTTCGTGCTGCTTTTCCAGCCAAGTATCGCTTGCGCCTTGATATTATGCATTTTCTGCTGCTACCCCCTTTGCAAGGGCAAACCGGGACGAAGGGGCAAAGCGTGCCGCAGGGCAATATCACGCAGCAGACGGCGAAGGCGGCAGCACGTTCCCGCGGGGGAATGGTAACGACGCCGCATCAGGCGGCAAGCGCAGCAGGTGCAAAGGTGCTGCGCCGCGGTGGCACCGCGATCGAAGCGGTCATTGCCGCGGGCGCGGCGCTTTCCGTCCTCTATCCGCATTTCTGCGGCCTCGGCGGAGACGCCATATGGCTGGTGGCCGACCAGGCCGGCGGGCGCGATACGATCATGGGGATCGGGCAGGCGGCCGCAGACCTCCCGAGGCTCGACGTCATCCCGGAGCGGGGGCCGCTGTCGGCGCTCACCACCGCGGCACTGGTCGACAGCTGGGGTGTCGCCCTCGACTATTCGCGGGATCGCTGGAACGGCGCAGAGAACCTTGAGACACTTCTCGAGGACGCAATCGAACTTGCGGCCGAAGGCTTTCCGGTGAGCCAGTCCCAGGCCTATTGGCACGCCTATCGTCGCGGCGACATCGACAGCTGGACGAGCATGGCGGAAACCTTCGTCGCCCATGGGCATCAGAGACAGCCGGCGCTTGCCGAAACGCTCAGGCACATTGCCCTCCGTGGTTCGCGCGAGTTCTACGAAGGAAAGCTTGCCCGCTCGCTGGCCGCATCACTCGAGGCCGCGGGCAGCCCGATCCGCCTCACGGATCTCGAGCGCACCAGGGCCCGCGTCGTCGCGCCACTGTCGCTGCGCTACCGGGATGCGGAGCTTCTGGCGCCGCCGCCACCCTGCCAGGGTATAACGACGCTGGCGATCATGGGAATTCTGCAGGCCTTCGACATGCAAGCAGTCGATCCGGCATCGGCCGACTTCTTCCATCTATGTGTCGAGGCCGTCAAACAGGCGTTTCTCGGCCGCGGAGAGATCGCCGACCCGGAACACGTGGCGCAATATTGTGCCGACTGGCTGGCGCAGCCGCATCTTGCGGCGAAATCCGCGGCCATCGATCCGATCAAGGCCATGCCCTGGCCGGCACGCTTCCAGGCGGGCGACACCGCCTATCTGGCCGCCGTCGACGGCGAGGGCCGCACTGCAAGCGTCCTGCAGAGCATCTATTACGACTGGGGCAGCGGCGTGCTGCTGCCAGAGACCGGCATTCTGTGGCAGAACCGCGGCGCGGCGTTCAGCATGGATCCGGGGAGCCCCAACCTGCCTGCTCCGGGAAAGCGACCCTTCTACACGCTCAACCCCGGCATGGCGCTGCGGGATGGCAAGCCGTGGCTGCTCTACGGGACCCAGGGCGCCGACGGACAGCCGCAAACGCTGAGCGTCCTTCTCAGCCGGCTGATCGACTTCGACTTTGGCCCGCTCCAGGCGCTTGCGGCTCCGCGTTTCCTGCTCGGCCGAACTTTTTCCGACACCAGGGACAATCTCAAGATCGAGGAGACGGTCGGGCCCGAGGTGCTGGATGAACTACGCGCCCGCGGTCACGAAGCCGTCGCACTGCCGGGGCTGAGCCCGCTGGCGGGGCAGGCAGGGATCATCCGGATCGGCTCGGATGGCTGGATCGAAGGCGCCCACGACCCCCGCAGCGATGGCTGCGCGGTCGCAGTCTAAGGGCGCAAACGATGAAAGCACAGCTTGTCCTTCGCAACGCTCGGCTCCTGCAGCATCAAGGCCCTGTCGACATCGTGGTGCGCAACGGGCTGATCGAAGAGATCGGACCGGGCATTCGCTGTGACGCGGTCGACGACGAAGACCTGGAGGGAAAGTTCGTCTTTCCGGGCTTTGTCGACAGTCATATCCATCTCGACAAAGCCTGCATCCTCGATCGTTGCTCGATCTGTGCCGGAACGCTGGAAGAGGCCGTTCGCGAGACGGCCAAGGCAAAGGCGGGCTTCAGCGAGGACGACGTGTTCGCGCGCGCATCGTCGGTGGTCCGCCAGGCGATCCTGCATGGCACCAACCGCATGAGAACCTTCGTCGAGATCGATCCACGCGCGGGGATGCGCTCGTTCGAGGCCATCAAGCGGGTCCGGGACCGCTTCGCCTTTGCGATCGACATCCAGATCTGCGCCTTTGCCCAGGAGGGGCTGACCCAGGAACCGGAAACCGAGGCCATGCTCGACCTCGCCCTGTCCTCGGGTGCCGATCTCGTCGGAGGGTGTCCCTATACCGACCCGGATCCGCAAGCGCATGTCGCACGGATCTTCGCGCTGGCAAGAAAACATGACGTCGACGTCGACTTTCACCTGGATTTTAGCCTCGACCCGAGCCGAACCGATCTGCCGGCCGTCATCGAGGCCACCCGGGCACACGGTTATGCCGGGCGGGTGACGATCGGCCATGTGACCAATCTCTCCGCACTCGAACCGCAGGCAAGGGCGGTGATCGGCCGGACATTGGCCGAGGCGGGCATCGCGCTCACGGTGCTTCCCGCAACCGACCTGTTCCTGATGGGACGCGGGCAGGCGTTCAACGTGCCGCGGGGAATTGCGCCCGCCCATCTTCTGGCCGCGGACGGCGTTGCCACCGCGATCGCCTCCAACAACATTTTGAACCCGTTCACGCCCCTCGGCGACGCAGCCCTTGTGCGCATGGCCAACCTCTACGCCAATGTCATGCAACTCGGCCGTGATGCCGAGATCGACCAGGTGTTCGACATGGTCAGCCGGAACCCCGCCGAGATCATGCGGATCGTTTACGGGCTGAGGGTGGGTGGCCCGGCCGACATGGTTGTGCTCGATGCCGACGATCCGCGCAGCGCCGTCCGCACGTCGGCATTGGCCCTTGGCGGATGGAAAGCCGGCCGCAAGACCTTCAGCCGCCCACGTGCCCGTCTGTTCGACGACCCCGCCAGCGGCCTCGAAGGTTAAGGGCGGCCGCGGATGGCGGGGCTGAAGACCATCAGGCTCAGGATCTCGAAAAGGACCTGGGCGCCTGCATGGGCCGTATTGGTCGTCGCGTCATACTGCGGCGCCACCTCTACCACATCGCCACCGACGATGTTGACGCCCTTCAGTCCGCGGATGAGTTCCAGCACTTCGCGGGTGGTCAGCCCGCCGATCTCCGGCGTGCCGGTGCCGGGCGCAAAGCTTGGGTCGAGGCTGTCGATATCGAAGGACAGATAGGTCGGGCCGTCGCCGACGATCGCCTTTGCCTTCTCGATGATGGCGGGCAGGCCAAGCCCGGTCACCTCTTCCGCATGCACCACGGTCATGCCGGACTCGTAGGAAAACTCCCAGAGATATTCCGCAGCACCCCGAATGCCGATCTGGATCGTGCGGGTCGGATCAAGCACCCCGTCGAGCACGGCATTGCGGAACGGTCCGCCATGGTGGAACTTGGTTTCGTCGAAAAAGCCGCTGGTGTCGCAATGGGCGTCGATATGGATCATGCCGACCGGCGCATGCTTGCCGACAGCCTTCAGGATCGGATGGGTGATCGAGTGATCGCCGCCGACCGAAAGCGGCAGCACGCCGGCATCGACGATCTGGTTGACGCGCTTCTCGATGTCGTCGTGGCTCATTTCCAGCCGGTAGCGGCTGCGAAAGGGCACGTCGCCAATGTCCGCGACGTTCAGCTCATAGGTCGGCGCGCATTCGAGCACGTGATTGTAGGGACCGACCCGCTCGATGGTGCGGAGAGCGCGCGGCCCGAAGCGAGAGCCGGGGCGGTTGGTGACGCCGAGATCCATCGGCATGCCGATCAGGGCAACTTGAAGATCTCCGAAATCCGGGGTCTCCGCGTCCAGCGGACGATAGGGCGCATCAAGGAGGGTGGGGATCCCGGCATAGGGCGCAACGCGGGTACCGGCCTTGTTGAAGATCTTTTCGCCCACCCGCTTGAACTTCGGATCGAAGATCTCGCCACCACCGCTATTGGCGTATTTGTCGCGCAGCGCCGCCAGCGTCTTTGCATCGAATGCCATATCTGCCTCGTCTCTTTCCGTCAGGCCGAAGAAAAGCCTCCCGCGCCCGCGAGGAGAGGGGAGCCGCCCGCATTAGCGGGCGATTCGGCATCGAGTGCAACACGGTAGGTAAGGGGGAGGCGATCGCCGCTCAGGCGTTGCGCAGGGCTTCGATGAACTCGCGGGCCTTCACCGCCACGGCCGCTGCGTCCATGCCCGGCTTGTAGAGCGAGCCGCCGATGCCGAAACCGGCCGTCCCGGCATCGAGATAGGGTCGCATGTTATCAGGCGTCACGCCGCCTACAGCAAGGACCGGCACGTGCTTCGGCAGTACGGCCTTCCAGGCCTTGATCACATGCGGCGGAATGCCTTCGGCCGGAAACGCCTTGATGCCGGAGGCGCCTGCCTCGATGGCGGCAAAGGCCTCGGTCGGGGTTGCGACGCCGGGAAGGCTGACCATGCCGGCTGCCTTCGACGCCCGGATCACCTCTGGGTTGGCATTGGGCGAGACGATCAGCTTGGCGCCGGTGGCGGCGACATCCGAGACCTGCGCGGTCGTCAGAACCGTGCCGGCACCGATCAGGGCGCGGTCACCGAAGCGCTTGACCAGTGCCTCGATGCTTTTCAGCGGATCGGGCGAGTTGAGCGGCACCTCGATGAAGCGCCAGCCTGCTTCCACCAGCACCTCGCAGATCGGCTCCGCCTCCTCCGGCTTGATGCCGCGCAGGATAGCGACCAGACTGCATTCCTTCAGTGTTTCGTGAAAATCCATCATCAAATGCTCCTTCAAGCCGATACCGAATGGCCGGCGATCATCAGCACGCCGCGCTTGGCTGCGTCACCGGGTGTAGCTTCGACGCCAAGGCCAAACAGGGGTGCGATGCGGCTGTAGCGGCTGTTCAAGACGTTGTTGCCGACAATACCGACCGTGTCGCCGGACTTCAGCCAGCCGGCGGCGCGGGCCTGGCGGAACT
Organism: Hyphomicrobiales bacterium; assembly: GCA_900469345.1. Classification (GTDB taxonomy): domain Bacteria; phylum Pseudomonadota; class Alphaproteobacteria; order Rhizobiales; family Rhizobiaceae; genus Neorhizobium. Next base: position 102,310 of record UBWZ01000007.1, read on the forward strand.
CGGATCCGATCACCAGCCCGGACACGTAATCCATGACGTCGCCCGGCGCCAGTTCCCCGGCAAAGATGCCGGTGCGGGCGCTGAAGATCGCCGAGAAGAAGGCGTCGGCAGCCCGATCGCCACTGGCCGCGAATTCGGCGCCGCGGTCGAAAGCCGCCCATACGGGCTCGGCGCCGGGCTGCAGCTCCTGCGCCTTGGCGATAAAGGAATGCTTGGTAAGCAGCGAAAAGATCTCGCCGGTCGCATAGGTCTGGAAACCGGTGATGCGACCGCCTTCGACGCGCGCCCATTTGCTATGGGTGCCCGGCAGGACGAGCGTGCGGTCGCGGTCCGTGCCGCAACCGATGATCTGGGTTTCCTCGCCGCGCATGACATCGGGAAAGGGCTTGGCCGCAGGATCGCGCATGCCGGGCAGGAAAGTGATGGCTGCGCCGTTGGCAAGCGTCAGATGACGGGCGCCGGCGGCAAGCTCCTCGGCACCGGCCGGTGCATCCACGTAAGCGACCTCGATCCAGCCGTTGCGGCTGGTGATCATGCCGCTGGCAAAGACGGGGAGGGGCCCGTGGGCGGCAAACCAGTCACCGACCGCCTGCATGAGCGCCTCTTCGAACGCGCCGTCCTTGACGAACTGGATGCCGCCGCTCTGGGTCTCGCGGCTGTCGAGTGTCTCGCCCGATTCCGAGACCAGGGCGGCGCGAAGCGAACTCGTTCCCCAGTCGAGGATGATGGAGGCAGGGGTCTGCATGGAAAATGATCCTCCGGAAGAATGCTGCGCCCCTCGATAACGGTGCTCAACTCTTCTGTCGAGGGGCTATGCGCCGCGGCCTGACGTCCATATGGGGTCCTGGCTGCCGGCTTTCAAAACCAGCGGTGGAAATGCTGCAGCGGCCCATGCCCGGACCCGACATCCAGACGGTCCGCCGCGGCAATGGCGGCCGCCACATAGCGCTTGGCGCTGGCCACCGCCGCGGCAGGAGCTGCACCCTTGGCGAGTTCCGCGGCGATCGCGCTTGACAGCGTGCAACCCGTGCCATGCGTGTTTTGCGTCGGGGTGCGCACGCCTTCGAACCAGTGGCAGCCATCCGCATCGGCCAGCACGTCCGGGCTGTCGGCGCCATCCAGATGCCCGCCCTTGACCAGCACCGCTCCGACGCCAAGGCCCCGCAAGGCGATCGCCTGGGCGGCCATCCCGTCGCGGCTGGTCGCAACGGGTTGGCCAAGCAGTGCCGCGGCCTCCGGCAGATTGGGGGTGACGAGGGTTGCAATCGGCATCAGACGGTCACGCAACACCGCTACGGCCTCATCCTTCAACAGCGGTGCGCCACCCTTGGCGATCATCACCGGGTCGAGCACAATCGGCACACGGCCCTTGAGCGGCTCGAGAGCGTCCGCCACCGCTTCTGCAATCCCGACCGTGGCGATCATGCCGATCTTGACCGCATCGACACGGATATCGGCAAAGACCGCTGCGATCTGGGCGCCGACAAAGGCGGGCGGCACGATCTCGACGCCGCTCACCCCTTGCGTGTTCTGGGCGGTGAGAGCGGTCAGCACGGCCATGCCAAAAGTGCCGCAGGCGGCAAAGGTCTTGAGGTCCGCCTGGATGCCGGCCCCGCCGGACGGGTCGGACCCCGCGATCGACAGAAGGTTGCGGATCACGGACCCGGTCAACGACGGGCCCCTTCGATTTCAGCCGTCAGCCGCGCGGCCGCTGCCTGCACGTCCGCCTGTCCGCAGATAGCCGAGACCACCGCGACACCGGCAGCGCCGGCCGCCAGCGCCGCTGCGACGTGTTCGGCCTTCAGCCCGCCGATCGCGACGACCGGCACCGGCGAGAGGGCCGTCAGCCTTGCAAGTCCGTCAAATCCGATCGCCGGCGCGTGTTCCGGCTTCGTCAGGGTCGGAAAGACCGGGCCGATCCCCGCATAGTCGACGAGCGCCGCATCGGCGGCCCGCGCACCTTCGCCCGTCTCCACCGACAGACCGAGAATGCGATCCGGTCCAATCCGGTTACGTACATCCCCGATCGCCATATCGTCCTGCCCGACATGCACGCCATCGGCGCCGATGGCGATTGCGGCTTCCACGTCGTCGTTGACGACCAGGGTTACGCCGGTACCTGCAAGCACCTGTTTCAGGGCAAGCCCGGTCTCGATCATGCGGGCTGTGTCCGCCTGTTTGTCGCGCAGCTGGACCATGGTGACGCCGCCGGCCACGGCCCGGCGTGTTGTCTCGACCATGCCGATTTCCTGGCAAAGGTCGGGATCGAGCACGAGATAAAGCGATAGGTCGAAGTGTTTCACAGGGCTGAAATCCTTATCTGGGCGTCCAGTTCGGCGCCGGTCAGGTTGGCGAGCCGGTCGAGAAAAAGCGGCGAGAAGGAGCCTGGCCCCTTTGCGGTTCTGGCCGCGTCTTCGCCGGCCGCGGCAAACACGGCAAGCGCTGCAACGGCTGCGTCCATCGGTGCAGACGGGCGGACGGCGGCAAAGGCGCCGACAAGGCAGGTCAGTGAACATCCGAGAGCCGTGATCTTGGGCATCGTCTCCGAACCACCGCTGATCCGGACGCCCCGGCTTCCGTCAGTCACGAAATCGACCTCACCGGTGACAGCCACGACGCAGGCCAGCCTCTGCGCCAGCGCCATGGCAGAACCCTCCGCCGCTTGAGTCGAATCGCCGCTGTCGACGCCCTGGCCGCGGGCCTGCGTGCCGGCCAGCGCCAGGATTTCCGAGGCGTTGCCGCGGATGATGGTGGGGCTGAGCTCCAGAAGTTCAGCGGTGACCTGTCGGCGAAAGCTGGTCGCGTAATGAGCGACGGGGTCGAGCACCCACGGCTTGCCGGCCGCATTGGCTGCCGCCGCGGCTGCCTTCATGCCGCCGATCCAGGAGTCGGACAGGGTGCCGATGTTGATCGTGACCGAACCCGCGATGGCGGCAAATTCGCCTGCCTCCTCCACGGCGCTGACCATGGCGGGCGAGGCCCCTGCCGCCAGCATCACGTTAGCGGCAATGTTCATCGCCACGTAGTTGGTAATGCACTGGACGAGCGGGTTGGCCCGCCGCATCGCATCCAGCAACTGTCCGGGAGTTTCGGTCTGCGCGTTCATCTTTGCCCCTCTCGACGGGGCAGGCGCAAAGGCACTTTTCCAACGGGAACTGCCTGAACGACTCCCTCCGCCAGCATGATCTGGTTCAGGTTCAAAGGGTGCTTCTCAGCCCGGCTTTCACCGGACGCCCCTGTCTCGAGGCAGAGCCTATACCAGCGGCAGGCAGGGTCGCCAGCACTTTTTTGAAGAAAGCTCTTGTCCCTCTAGTGACTAGAGGTCGTAGGAAAGACGCAGATAGCGAGGAAGATGCATATGGCTGCGGAAAATCAGGCACGGTACAAGGTCGGCGGGATGGACTGCGCGAGCTGCGCGACCAAGATCGATACGGCGGTGCGCCGCATGCCGGGTGTCACGGATGTGTCGGTTTCGGTGGCTGCCGGCACCATGACCGTCCGCCACGACGGCTCCACGGATCTCGGCGCCATGGAGAGCCGTGTTTCGGGCCTCGGCTACCCGCTTCGGGCGCTCGGTCAGAAAACGGCTGCCGTGGTTGCCGATGCTCCAGATGCCGTTGACGACCATAGCGGTCACGATCATGGCAGCCACGACCATTCTCACGACCACGACGGCGGCCACGATCATGCGGGCCACGATCATGCGGGCCACGGCCACAAACAGGTCGACCCGGCAGCGGTGGAAGGTCTCCACGGCCACGATCATGGCCCCATGGACGGTCCCTGGTGGAAGAGCGCCAAGGGCCGGCTGACGATCGTGACCGGCATCGCGGTTGTTGCCGCCTATGGGCTCGGCCATCTGCTGCCTGCCTACCAGACTTATCTCTTTACTGCCGCGATGCTCGTCGGCCTCGTGCCGATCGCCCGCCGTGCCTTCATGGCGGCCCGTGTCGGTACGCCGTTTTCCATCGAAATGCTGATGACGATCGCCGCCGTCGGAGCGGTGATCATCAACGCTTCTGAAGAAGCCGCAGCCGTCGTGTTCCTGTTCCTGGTCGGCGAGCTCCTGGAAGGCGTGGCGGCCGGCAAGGCCCGCCAGAGCATCCAGGCGCTGACCACCCTGATGCCGAAGACCGCGTTTCTCGAAAAAGACGGACGCACGACGGAAGTGCCGGCCGAAACTCTCGCCGTCGGATCCGTGATCCTTGTTCGACCGGGCGACAGGATCTCCGCCGACGGCGTCATCATCGACGGGACGAGCGCCGTAGACCAGGCTCCGGTGACGGGCGAAAGCACCCCGGTCGCCCGCGGTGTCAACGACCCGGTGTTCGCCGGTACGGTGAATGGCGCCGCAGCGCTTCGCGTGCGCGTCACCGCGGCCGCGGCAGACAATACGATCGCCCGCATCGTGCGTATGGTCGAGGAGGCCCAGGAGACCAAGGCGCCGACGGAGCGGTTCATCGACCGTTTCTCGCGCTATTACACGCCAGGTGTCGTGATCGTCGCGGCCCTAATCGCGATCGTGCCGCCGCTGGTGGCAGGCCAGGGCTGGAGCGAATGGATCTACAAGGGACTTGCCGTGCTGCTGATCGGCTGCCCCTGCGCGCTCGTCATCTCCACGCCGGCCGCGATCGCCGCCTCGCTCTCGGCCGGCGCCCGCCGCGGCCTGTTGATCAAGGGCGGTTCGGTTCTGGAAACGCTGGGCAAGCTCACCGCAATCGCCATGGACAAGACCGGCACACTCACCTCCGGCAAGCCTGTTGTCACCGACGTCGTGCCCTTCGGGCGCAATGCCGACGACGTGCTGCGCCTTGCCGCAGCGCTCGAGACAGGTTCGAGCCATCCCTTGGCGGCAGCCATCCTCGCCAAGGCGGCAGAGGATGAAGTCGAGGTTCCGACGGCCGACAAGGCCGAAGCGATCGCCGGTCAGGGCCTGTCCGCCACCGTGGACGGCAAGCCGGTGTTCCTTGGCTCCCCTCAGGCCGCCAAGGACCGCACCAGCCTCTCGACGGCTCACACACGCACCATCTCCGCGCTTCAGGAAGCAGGCAAGACCGTGTCTGTTCTCGTGATCGATGGGCAGCTCGCCGGTGCGATCGCCATGCGCGACGAAGCGCGGCCGGATGCGAAGCAAGGCATCGCCGAACTGAATGCTGACGGCATCAAGACGGTGATGCTGACCGGCGACAACGCCCGGACGGCCGTGGCGATCGGACGCGATCTGGGTGTCGAGGTGCGGGCTGACCTCATGCCTCAGGACAAGCAGAAGATCATTCTCGAGCTTCAGGGTCAGGGACTGAAGGTCGGCAAGGTCGGCGACGGCATCAACGACGCGCCGGCGCTCGCGGCCGCAGATGTCGGCATCGCCATGGGCGGCGGCACCGACGTGGCTCTCGAAACCGCCGATGCCGCGATTCTCCACGGCCGCATCGGCGATATCGCGGCGATGATCCGGCTGTCACGCCGCACGATGCGCAACATCCACCAGAATATCACCATCGCGCTTGGACTGAAGGCCGTATTTCTGGTCACGACCGTGCTTGGGATTACCGGCCTCTGGCCGGCAATCCTCGCCGATACGGGTGCGACCGTGCTGGTCACGATCAACGCGCTGCGGTTGCTGCGGGTCGAACGGTCCTAGTCGGCCTGGGCCAATACGGCAAAAGCTTCATAGGGACGAAGCTCCACCACGCCGTTCAGTGCCTCGACAGGATCGTAATTGGAGATCAGGCAGCGGCCGGAGACCTGCAGCTCGTCAGGGATTGTGAGGGAGACCGGCTTCTGGCTGAAGCTCGCAATCACCACGACCCTGTCCTTGTCGAGAATACGGGAGTACACCATCACGTCGGGATGCTGGTCCAGCCAGGACTGATAGGCCCCGTAGACGATGACCGGATGAGATTTCCGAAGCGCGATCAGCTTTCGGTAGTGGTTCCAGACGGACATCTCGTCCGTCATGGCGCTTGCTGCATTGACGGTCGTGTAGTTGGGGTTGACCTCGATCCACGGCGTCCCTGTCGAGAAGCCGCCATAGGCGGCATCGCTCCATTGCATCGGCGTCCGTGCATTGTCGCGACCATTTTCGTTGGCGCCCTGAATGAAGGCCTCGGGCGACAGGCCCGCTTCCAGATGCAGGCGATGCATATTGAGCGTCTCGATATCGCGATACTGCTCGATCTGGGTGAACGGCATGTTGGTCATGCCGATCTCCTCCCCCTGATATACAAACGGCGTGCCCTTCAACAGATGCAGCACCGTCGCCAGCATCTTGCCGGATTCGACAGGATGGCCCTTCGCGTCGCCATATTTGGAGATAGCACGCGGCAGGTCGTGATTGCCCCAGAACAGGGCATTCCAGCCGTCATCCGACAGCGCATACTGCCACTTGCTCAGCACCGACTTAAGCTTGACGAGATCGAATGGCCGAGAGCGCCATTTTCCGAGGATCTCGTCCCATTGCTGGGTGACATGCTCGAACTGGAACACCATCGACAGCTCGTGCCGGTCGCGGCCGGAATACAGAAGCGCGGAGCCGGGTGTCGCGCTCCAGCATTCGCCGACGGTCAAGACGTTGCGGCTGCCGAACGTCTCGCGGTTCATCTCCTGCAGATAATCGTGCAGATGCGGTCCATCGAAAATGATCTCCTGGTCCACCTGCTTGCCGATGTGGTCGATGACATCCATGCGGAAGCCGGCAATACCGCGCTCCAGCCACCAGTTCATCATCTTGTAGATTTCTTCGCGGACCTTCGGGTTTTCCCAGTTGAGGTCAGGCTGGCGGCGCGAGAAGAGGTGCAGATAGTATTCCCCGGTGTCCGCATCGAGCGTCCAGGCCGGTCCTCCGAAGGACGACATCAGCTTGTTCGGTGGGCCTCCGTCAGGGCCTGGCTTGCGCCAGATGTAGAAGTCGCGGAAGGGGTTGCCCGGGCCCTTGCGAGACTCCACAAACCAACGGTGCTCATCGGAAGTGTGATTGACCACAAGGTCCATGACGAGGCCGATGCCACGCTTGCGCGCCTCGGCAACCAGGTGGTCGAAATCGGCAAGCGTCCCGAACTCCGGCGCAACGTCCTGATAGTCCGAGATATCGTAGCCATTGTCGTCCATGGGCGACTTGAAGACCGGTGACAGCCACAGGACGTCGATGCCGAGCGACTGCAGGTAATCGAGCTTGCTGGTAATGCCGGGAATGTCACCAACGCCGTCGCCATCGCTGTCGGCAAAACTGCGCGGATAGATCTGGTAGACGGTCGAACCGTGCCACCACTGACGCTCGATCGGCGAATGCGCCGGCTGGCCACCAAATTGCTGCTGATCGCGAAGCTGGTCCATCGAAGTCTCCTGAGGCATCTGAAGCCGGCCAACGCTGCATGGCGAGGACTGTTCCTCGAAAATCCGGATTTGCCGGAGGATAACGACGTGAATGACGGCCAGGCGAGTGCTGGCATTGGTCGTCTTCGCCGGTGTTTTCTGCACACTTGCGGGAAGGCCTTCATCCATTCGTAAGATTGCATTTAGGTTTGGCCGGTAAGGTCCCGTTAGCAAATTGCCGGCGTGCTTGTGGCAGGATGCATCCTTGTAGTGTTTTGCGTACGGGTTCTCATGCGTTTTCCGGCTGTTCCAGCACTGATCCTCGCCTGCCTGAGCCTTGGTGCATGCACCTCAAGCTCCGACATGGACCTGCCGCCCGCACCCGTCGCGATGAAGACCGGCAGCATTTCACCGGCAGCGCCGGTACCGACCGCCGACATCGGCCAGGCGCAGGCAGCAGCCCGCACCGCACCGCCGAAGCAGCCGCAAGCGCTCGCCTGGGGCGGCCCGCCGGCCGAATCCCACGCCTTTGACAACATGGAGACGACGGTCGGCATGCCCGTGCCGGCAGAGCGGCCGATGGCGGCGCTACGCCCGACCATGCAGGAGACCCAGCCACGCTTGCGCGACACGCTCCGCGGCGAGAGAACGCTCATCTACGGTCACCGCTTCCGGGATGCCAAGCCGATGAATTTCGGCCGGATCTCGCCGCGAAGCCTTGCGGTGCACGGCGTCGATGTCTCCCGCTGGCAGGGTGACATCGACTGGCTGCGGCTGAGGACGCAAGGGGCAAACTTTGCCTATATCAAAGCAACCGATGGCGGCGACCACGTCGATCCTATGTTCCGGACGAACTGGCGCAAGGCGAAGGAATCGGGCGTCAAGCGGGGCGCCTACCATTTCTTCTACTGGTGTCGGACTGCTGGCGAGCAAGCCGAATGGTTCATCCGCAACGTACCCCGCGATCCCGATGCGCTGCCGCCGGTGATCGACGTCGAGTACAATCACCAGTCGAATTGCAAAATGCGCCTGTCGCGGGCCAAGATTCTGGAAAAGATGCAGGTCTTCATGGATAGGCTGGAGCGCTACTACGGCAAGCGGCCGATCATCTACACGGCTCCCGATTTCTACGCCGACAATCTCGACGGCGAATTCATGAACTATCCGTTCTGGCTGCGCTCGGTCGCGGCTCATCCGACCAAGATCTACCCGGGTCGCAAATGGGTGTTCTGGCAGTATTCGGGCTCCGGCCTGACACAGGGTGTCGAAGGCAAGATCGACCTCAACGTCTTCCACGGAAGCGAAAGCGACTGGCACAGCTGGGTCGCCCAGGCCGACTGAGCGCCAGCATTCACACCGCACAGGGATCCAAAAAAGTCCCGCGCTAGCTGAACTTGGCGCGGGACCTATCTCGTCCAGATGCTGGTAAGAGAGAAGCAGTGGAGGCGATTACTTTCCCTCGGCCTCGGCAAGCCGCGTGCCGCCCTGTGCGAGGTCGACGCTTGCGACGACCGACATGCCCGGCACGAGCCGGTCGGCCATAGGCTGCTGCGGATCTATCGCAATCCGGACGGGAATTCGCTGTGCGATCTTGGTAAAATTGCCGGTCGCGTTATCGGACTTGATCACCGAGAATTCGGATCCCGTCGCCGGCGCGAACCGCTCGATGCTGCCCGTGAAGGACTGGTGCCCGAGGGCATCCACCGTAAAGACGACCTTCTGGCCCGGCTGCATGCCGTCGAGCTGCCCTTCCTTGAAGTTGGCGACCACCCAGACACGGTCCGGAACCAGCGACGCAATCTGGGTTCCGGACGAGACGTACTGGCCGATCCGCCCGCTCACCTCGCCTAGGGTTCCGTCCTGCTGAGCCACCACCCGCGTGTTCTGGAGATCGATATCGGCGAGCTCGACCGACGCCTTGGCGCTGTCAACCGTCGCCTCGAGGGACCGGCGGCTGACCACGATGGTGTTCAGGTCCTGCTGGGCGACCAGAACGGCCGCCTCCGCCTGATGGACTGCCGCCTGGGCCTGATCATAGCTTGCCTGGGATTTTTCGGATTCACTCTGGGTCGCAATGTTGCTCTTCAGAAGTGATGCGGTCCGGTCGAGGGTCGTCTTGGATGCGTTAAAGGCAGCCTCGGCACTTTCGACGGCGGCCTTTGCCGAGACGATCTTCGCTTCGGCCGATTTGCGGCTTTGTTCGGAATTGGCGAGCGAGGCTTCTGCGGTCGCGAGCATCGCCTTGGCCTGTTCCAGCTTCTGGCGATAGATGCGATCATCGATGCGCACGATCAGGTCGCCCTTCTTGACGCGCTGGTAGTCCTGCACGGGAACCTCAACGAGATAGCCGGCGAGCTGCGGGCTCATCAGCGTCACCTGGCCCCTGACATAGGCATCGTTCGTCATCTCGACGGAGCCGCGGAACGGGGGGAAGTTCCAGGCGTAGAGAATAACCAGCACGCCGATAATGCCGACGAGGAGCGCGACATAGGTCGCAAGGGAGCGGAATACGGATCTCATTGTCTTCAATTCGTTCTGTTTGTCGATGATGCCGTTCAGGCGGCTTCGCTCTGCGCGTGGATGCCGAGAATGCGGTGGCGGTTCGTCCAGGCGACATTGGCGAGCAGCACTGCAATCGCCGCGGCCGCCACAATGAAGATGACGAAGAATGCGTCGTTATAGGCGAGCACATAGGCCTGCTGTTGCACCTGCTTGGCAAACAGGCTGGTGCCCTGGATCGTCCGCTGCGTCACGTCTGCGGTGGTCCTGTTGTAGCTGCCGATATATTGCTGCAGCCTGGTCGCCACCAGCGGATCGGTCGGCAGCAGGCGCGATGTCAGGATCATTGAGTGATATTGCTCGCGCCAGGTGACGAAGGTGCCGAACAAGGCGCTGCCGATGAAGGCGCCAACCTTCTGGGTGAACATGAACACGGCCAGAAAGCTCATGATGTAGGGAAGGCCCTTCTTGATTGCCGCCGCAAAGCCGACCGCCATGGCGGGGGGCAGGAACAGTCCGCTGCCGAACGCCACCAGTGCCTGGCTCACATACATCTGTTCGGGCCGCGTCAGCACCGTCGCATGGCTGTCCATGAAGCTGCCGATCGCCATCACGACAAGGGCGCAGAGGTGGATCAGCCATTCACGACCGGGTTTCATGATCATCGCGCAGAACAGGCCCGACGCGACGGATCCGACCAGGATGATCCAGTAGAGGCCAGTCAGCTGTTCATTGAACAGCCCGAGCTGCTTGAAAAGGTTGATGGCACCGGTGGACTGTTCCGTCAGCAGCATGCGGAAGATCAGCAGAACGCCCGCAAAGTGGACGATTTCCCAGGAAGTGATCCAGCGGATATCGATCAGATTGTTCTTGCGGTTGAGCTCGATGATAGCCATCAGGCAGCCGGTGATGATGGCGACAATCATAAGCCATCCAAGCCAGTCGGCTTCAAGCCACCAATAGAGCCGGCCCATGGTGAAGACGATCGCGAGACAGCCCATGCACACCGCCAGCAGGCCGTAGCTCAGGAAGTCCATCGGCTGGATGACCTTGGAGCGCGGCGGCGAGGTCAGCGGCAGGGCATAGATGAACCCGAACGTGATCAGCGCCAGGCCGAACTCGAGAAGGTAGAGAGACTGCAGATCGTTGATATCGAGCAGCGAGGGCGAGACCAGGCCCGCAATCGGAGTGGAAAGGGACAGCCCGATCAGCGCGCCGCACAGCCCGAGATTGAGCTTCTTTTCCGGCGGGAAAATCTCCAGCATGTATAGAAAGGCGACCGAGGACACCGGTGCTGCCGCAGCGCCTGCGAAGAACCGCAGCGCAAGGCCGACGCTGAGGTCGTTGACCCACAGGTGCGCCAGGCTGATCAGCACGTATGGAATGATGGCGATCTCGCAAAAATTGCGCAGTCCGTATTGCGTTCTGACCTTGAACAGAAAGATGCCGAGGCTGACATTCGGGAAAAGATAGGCGGCCATCAGCCACGACGCTTCGTTCTGCGTCGCCTCGAGCGGCCCGGCAATCTGTGCCAGGTTGAGCGAAATCAGGCTGGTACCGAGACCCTGCATCACCGCCGCAGTGAGAGACGCCACCGCATAGAGAAGACGGATCGGGATAGGCTTCGGCACGAAGACAGGGGGCGTAGCCGGAGCAGGCGTCGACGGGACCGGCGCGGCGGCCTCGACGATGCGCTCAAGCGCAGTCTCTTCTTCCTGAGGAGCTGGTTCGGATCGCGAAGTTGCCTCACGCGGGGACATTGACATCCTCCAGAGAGGCCAGGTTCGCGGTAATACGTTCAAGAACGCCGATCGCCTGCTGCAGTTCCTGGACATCCAGGCCCTCGAAGATCTGGTCGCGGATCCTGTCGGCGATCGATCTCACGAAGGCGGCCTGTTCTTCGCCATGCTCGGTCAGCGCGACCAGTTTGGCGCGCCGATCCCTGACATCGGGCTGGCGTTGGATCAGGCCGTTCTCTTCCATCCGATCCAGCAACCGGACAAGCGTCGCCTGTTCCAGTTCCAGCTCACAGGCAAGTTCGGTCTGGGTCATCTTCGGCTTTTTCGTCAGGCGAAAGAGCGTCCGGGCGCGCGGATAGGTGAGGCCGTGCGCAGTCACCTGCTGGTTGAAGACCGTGCGTACGCGCCGGCTGACTTTGGTCAGAGCCTCGAGGAACTCGGAGGAGACAGCATCCCGCTTCATGACACGCCCAACGTTAGTGTGCTAAGTTTTTCCTTCGAGTTAATTAGCATGCGAAGGTTTTAGCTTCAAGGCCGGTCGGCGCCTGTGGCGAGCGTTGTTGCGCAAGGCAGCCATGCAAAACTGCGGACGGCGGCAGAGGGCATTCGAAGAAGCAAGGCGAGGGCGGAAGCGGTCAAAATTTGCGGCTGGGTGCACGGTCACACAGCCCGAGCGGGAATGCGACGTCTTGGTGCGAGGGCCTCGGCCGGTGATCACGGACAGTCAAGCGGCCGGAAGGCCGGTCTGTCGATCGGCGGGCTTTCGCGATCCACCTTTTTCAGGGAGATCCGGCGACGCGGAAACGCCGACTTCATCCATGCTGTAGGCAGGAAAAAGGCGACGGCACACTGCCGTCGCCCTTAGTCATTAGCGGCAGACACGAGTCGTTTTGACGACGACGTGGCCGTTGCGGTAGGTCTTGACCTTCTTGACGCGGCAGTCATGGCGCATCCGCTCATGGTGGTAACGCTGGGCGTAACGCGGAGCCGAACGTTCGGTGGTCGTTACGGTGACGCTGGCAGCCTGGGACTGCGGAGCGACCGACAGGAGCGAAGCGAGTGCCATCGCCGAAGCAAGTACAAGATTTTTCATGGGATTACCTTCTGGGGTTGCGAGCTCAGAACGCGGATCGGCAACGCTGGTTCCATCGCTTGCGGTGCGAAAATACGCTTTTTTTCAGCGCAGCAACCCCTGTCCGCCATCCACATAGATGGGCGTGCCGGTAATGTGTTTGGAGCGGTCCGATGCAAGGAAGAGGATGACGTCGGCAACGTCTTCGCTGTGGCCCGGTTTTCCGCCGCTAATGGGGATCTCGCCCTTGGGAAACTCCACCGGAACCTCGGTCTCGTCCTCGCCGCGGATCTTCGTATTGTCGTCGATCTCCGTGTCGATGGCGCCGGGGCAGACAGCGTTGACGCGGATTGCGTGCTTGCCGAGTTCGAGAGCGAGCTGCTGCACCATTGCGACCTGCGCTGCCTTGGTCGCCGAATAGGCGGTTGCGCCGGGGGTCGTGAACGTCCGGTTGCCGTTGATGGAGGAAACGACGATGACTGAGCCGCCGGCCTTCTTCAGATGGGTCACTGTCGTATGGAAGGTGAGATAGGTGCCCCGCAGGTTGATGCGCATGGTCGCGTCCCACTCGTCGGGCTTCAGGTCGTCGATCGGCGCCCAGACACCGTTGACACCGGCATTAGCAACCACCACGTCCAGTCGCCCGAACTCGTTCACCAGCTTGTCGACCGCGGCCCGCATCTTCGCCTCGTCCGCGACGTCGGCCTCCAGCACAATGGCGCGTCCGCCATGATCGGTGATTTCGCGGGCCGTCTTTTCGATCTCGCTGACTGTGCGCCCAAGCACACCGACCGCCGCACCTTCTCGGCCAAGCGCCAGTGCGGACGCCTTGCCAATGCCGGATCCCGCACCCGTGACGAGAGCTACGCGTCCCTGAAGTTCCATCTTATGCTCCTCAAAATTCCGACGGCACGCCGTGCCGCCGGTGGAGGGAACGGAAGACCTCCATCGAGGTTCCCACGGCAAGCCTGCCATTCGGCCGCGCAAGAGCGGTGGTTTTCCGAGCAAGCAGCGCGGTTGGATACTTCAGGCGCAGTATATGGGTCGCGTGTCAGCCAAGCTTGACTTCGCCGCCGTCCTCACCGTCCCAGTAATGAATCCGCTCGGCATGAACCTTGATCATCACGATGTCGGGGGTATCGATACCGTCCTCGAACCAATGGTCGATATCCGCATTCCAGTGCTTCTCGAACTGATCCTTGTCACGGATGAGTTCGGCCGTGCCTTCTACAGCGACGGCGAATTGCTTCGAGCCTTGAAATGTCAGCGAGACCGTCGGCTGGCGTTCGATATCGGACACCATCCGGGAGCGCTCCCAGGTGAAGTAGTAGGAATCGCCGTCGTAGGTGACGTCGCGGTTGTTGCTCATCGGCCGCGCCGCGATCGCTTTGCCCTCTGTCAGCGTGCACAGCATGGCGATATCGATGTCGCGCATCTTCTCGGCGACATCCGGAAGGCTCATTCCACTCATTTGGTAACTCCTCGGGTTCGCGGTCAGAACCCCAAGGCGAGCGGTTCGTTCCCTCAGCGGATGTTCAGCGCTGTGCGGATATCGTCGTCGCTCTCCATCTTCTGCACGACGACGCCGCACCATCCCAGCCCGTCATAGTCCTCGTAACCCAGAGTCCGGGCATAGGCGACGATGTGGCCGTTGTTGTCGTAATAGCTGCCCGAGGCCTGTCCGCCCTGGCCGGCCAGCGCGAAATGCGAGAAAAGCAAAGCGGGATTGGTGGTGGCGATGACCCGGCTCGTGCCGTCCAACAGCATGACCGTCGTCTTTGCGGCCACATGCGGCGGCAGGTTGGCTTCCTTGTCGACGATCGACTGTCCTTGGTTGTGCCAGTCGAAATAGACGCCGAGCATGCCCAGCAGCTTGCCATCGAGCTTGCCGCCCTCGCGAATACCGGTCGCGTAGACGAGAACGTTCTGGTTGTCGTGGGGCGCGGAAGGCTTCACCTCGTCGACGGCGTAGTCATCGCCGGAGGCGAGCCGACGGGCGGCCGCTACCCATGCCTCGCCCGCCAGCGACGTGCCGATCATCTTTCGCTGAAATTTCGGATTGGCGGAAGCGATGACGGTGCCGGACAGATCGGTCATGACCAGATCGAGATAGACCGTGTAGAACCGGTTGATGACGCCCAGACGCTCGGCAGCATATGCCTTCCTGGAAGAATCCGGCTCCTGCAATGCCTGCCACAGTGCGGTATCCGTCGCCCACCAGCGGACGTCGGCCGTGCGTTCGAAAAGATTGCGCACGATCAACTGCACGAGCGTCTGCGCCAGGTCGGTGAGCCGGACGCCTTCCATCTCGCTGACCAGCGAATCTGCCATGGACCGGCTGAGGCCGATGCGGCTCAGCACGTTGGCCTCGAACTTCGAGGCGATATCGGTCGCGATCTGGGCCAGGCGCTGGACTTCGTTGGCAACCACTGCAAAGCCCTTGCCCATCTCGCCCGCGCGTGCAGCCTCGATCAGGGCGTTGATGGCCAAAAGCTTGATCTGCTTGACGACGTGCGTGTTGTCGGCGCTGAAGCGCTCCAGATCCTGACCGATCCCTTCCGTGACAACCCGCATCGAGCGCGGAGTGGCGGCATTCCGCTGCTTTTCTACCTCAAGAGGAATCATAAGAACGTCCTGAAATGAGAATGGATAAAAACATGATTACCATTCGATTTTCACATGGGACAGTTTGCGCTTCGTTAATTCTGCGTGGTCAAAGCGAGTAAAAACCTGCGGAGTGCAGGTAATTTTCGGCCCGGAACCTTAGCTGGCGAGAACAGTTACCGGACTGTCACAAATGGAGGCCGTCGATGCGCGCGCTGCTTGCAACCCTTCTCTTCACATCACTTCTGGCTCCCGCCACCGTCTCCGCGGCAGAGGGGGATTTCCTCAAGCCGCTGGCAGGTCAGTGGAAGGGCAACGGCATGGTGCTCACCCGCATCGGCGCCAAGCCTGTCAATGTGAGCTGCGGTTTCGATATCGGCGCCGGTGCCTCGAACCTCTCGATGGATGGCACCTGCCGCGGCCTGCTCGTCGTGCGTCGGAGCATTGCCGCCAATATCAACACGAACGGACAGAGGTATTCCGGGACCTATACCGGGCCGTCCGGCATGCCGTCTTCCCTGTCCGGCAGCCGCAAGGGCAATGCCATCAACCTTGCGGTCCGCTGGGCGCGGGAGACCAATGGCGACCGCAATGCGACCATGGTGCTGGAAAAAGTGGCCGACAACCGGCTTCGCCTGCAGACGATCGACAAGGACCCTGCGACGGGCAAGTCGGTCGTAACCAGCAGGATAGACCTAACCCGATAGGGCGGAATCGCTCTGAACCTTTCAGGACCGAGTGCGTTGTGTCCCGACCAAAACATCGGGAGACATTTCTTGGATATTATCCGCGTATTGCTCGCCTTCCTTCTGCCGCCGCTCGGCGTCTTTCTTCAGGTCGGCCTCGGACTGCAGTTCTGGCTGAACATTCTCCTGACGCTGTGCGGCTGGCTGCCAGGCATTGTACACGCTCTGTGGGTCATCCTGCGGAGGTAGAGCGAGCATTGAGCCGGCGCCTTGTATCCCGGGGGCTCTCTGCAAAACTCGATCGGTAGCAGCGCGAGAATGCCGAGGCCGAATTGAAACCTGTCTCGGCGGCGATTTCGACGAAGCTGGCCCGCGTTTCGATCACCTTCCGGCGGGCGGCATTCAATCTCAAGGCGAGATAGTGCTCGTGCGGAACGACACCCAGGATCGTTTTAAACAGATCCTGCAGCCGCCTGGCGCTGACGCCGCAGCGTCTGGCCAATTTCTCAAGCGAGAGCGGCGCTTCCACCGTCTCTTCCATGATCCTGACTGCTGCCTGGACGCGGGGGTCGATGATCCGCAGGCTGCCGACAGACGGCATTTGCAGCAGGTCGCCGCGGGTACGTTGCTGTTCGTAGATAAACAGTCGGGAGACCTCCAGCGCCAGTGAATAGCCGTGGGCGCGACGGATCAGCTCCAGCATCAGGTCGAGGGTTGGAAGCGAACCGCCGGTCGTGATCCGCTTGCCGTCGATCACGAAGCGTTCGCGCACCATGGTGACCTGAGGGTAGGCGCCGGCAAACTCCTCGAAATCCTCCCAGTGCGTCGTTGCCGAGAACCCGTCGAGAAGGCTGGTCTCCGCAAGTACGAACGAGCCCGCCTCTATTCCGGCGACCAGCGATCGGTGGCGTGCCGTCTGCGACAGCTGGAACCTCAGGTCCCGGGTGGCATGCCTTTTCCAGTTATAGCTGGCGAGAACGAAAAGCGGATCGCTTTCCCGTGTCGGACGGAACGGTCCGCTCACCGGCACCGGTATGCCACTCTTCGTGTCAATGCTCCGCCCGTCCGGAGAATACAGCGTCCAGCCGTACAGATCACGCCCTGCAATGCGATTGGCGGCACGCAGGGGCTCGATTACCGACGCGGCAAGAATGAGATTGATCTCCGGTAGGACGAGGATATCGACATGCTGAATTTCCCCCTCCATGAAACGCCACCTCCCTGATTTCCGATAATGTATAGAAACTGTCCGGTGTGGGAAAGCAATCCGGTCGCCTCCGGTTCGTAGTGACGCCATACGAAAAGGGAGGGGAACCATGCCGCTCGAGATGAACCGAGATGTCTTCATCACCTGCGCCGTCACGGGTGCAGGCGACACGACGGGGCGATCATCGCATGTGCCGATCACGCCGAAGCAGA
Source organism: Hyphomicrobiales bacterium (assembly GCA_900469345.1). Lineage (GTDB taxonomy): Bacteria > Pseudomonadota > Alphaproteobacteria > Rhizobiales > Rhizobiaceae > Neorhizobium. Next base: position 119,640 of record UBWZ01000007.1, read on the forward strand.
TTGCCGACTCGGCGATCGACGCGGCCAAGGCCGGTGCTGCCGTTGTCCATTGCCACGTGCGCAATCCGGAGACGGGGGCGGCAGCCCGCAACATCGATCTCTACCGCGAGGTCACCGACCGGATCCGTGCGGCCGATGTGGACGTCGTCCTCAACCTGACGGCCGGCATGGGCGGCGATCTGGTGTTCGGCAATGTCGAGGCGCCGTTCCCGGTCAATCCCAATGGCACCGACATGGCGGGCGCGACGGAGCGCGTCGCGCATGTGGCCGAGTGCCTGCCCGAGATCTGCACGCTCGATTGCGGCACGATGAACTTCTCGCTCGGCGATTACGTGATGACCAACACGCCGTCCATGCTGCGTGAAATGGCCCGGCAGATGACTGCGCTCGGCGTCCGCCCTGAGATCGAGGCGTTCGACACGGGCCATCTCTGGTTTGCAAAACAGCTTGTCGAGGAAGGGTTGATCGAGGACCCCGTTCTGATCCAGCTCTGCATGGGCATTCCGTGGGGCGCTCCCGACGATCTCAACACCTTCATGGCCATGGTCAACAACGTGCCGAAGCACTGGACGTTTTCGGCGTTCTCGATCGGCCGCAATGCACTTGCCTATCCGGCGGCGGCGGTGCTGGCCGGCGGCAACGTCCGGGTCGGGCTCGAGGACAATCTCTACGTCGGCAAGGGCCAGCTCGCCACCAATGCGCAACTGGTCGAAAAGGCCGTGGGCGTCATCGAAGGCATGGGCGCCAAAATTATCGGCCCCGCGCAGGTTCGTGAAAAACTCAAGCTGACGAAGCGGTGATCCCATGACCAGCATTCAGAAGGCTGCCTGCATCGGCGGCGGCGTCATCGGCGGAGCCTGGGCCGCGCGCTTCCTGCTCGGCGGCATCGACGTCGCCATGTACGACCCGCATCCCGAGGCAAAACGGATCGTCGGCGAGGTGATCGCCAATGCCGAGCGCGCCTATGCCATGCTGACCATGGCGCCGCTCCCGCCCAAGGGAACCCTGACGTTTTATCCCACCATCGAGGAAGCGGTCGAGGGCGCCGACTGGATCCAGGAAAGCGTACCGGAACGCGTCGACCTGAAGCGCAGCGTCATCACCCAGATCGATGCGGCAGCCAACCCGGAAGCGCTGATCGGCTCGTCCACCTCCGGCATCATGCCGACCGACCTTCAGCGCGACATGAAGCATCCGGAGCGGATGTTCGTCGCACACCCCTACAATCCGGTCTATCTGCTGCCGCTCGCAGAACTCGTCGGCGGCATGAAGACAAGTCCCGCGACGCTGGAGCTTGCCAAGGCGCGGCTTGCCCCGATCGGCATGGTCGGCGTCATCCTCAAGAAGGAGATCGAGGCTTTTGTCGGCGACCGTCTGCTTGAGGCCGTCTGGCGCGAGGGCCTCTGGCTGATTCATGACGATATCTGCGACACGGAAACGCTCGACGACGTGATCCGCTATTCCTTCGGCATCCGCTGGGCCCAGATGGGCATGTTCGAAACCTACCGCATTGCCGGCGGCGAGGCCGGCATGCGTCACTTCCTGGCGCAGTTCGGCCCCTGCCTCTCCTGGCCCTGGACGAAGCTGACTGATGTGGTTGATCTAGACGATGCGCTGGTCGACAAGATCGCAGGCCAGTCCGATGCCCAGTCCGGCGCGCGCGGCATCCGCGAGCTCGAGCGGATCCGCGACGAAAACCTGGTCGGCATCATGCAGGCGCTGAAGGGCGCCGATGGCGGCAAGGGCTGGGGCGCCGGCAAGATCCTGGCCGGGTTCGAGAAGCATCTCTGGTCACAGGGCGGCGCGAAGAGCGGCGGGCGCGTGGCAGAGCCCGATTATTCAACACCCCTGCGGCTCGTCTATACCAAGGTGAGCCCCGCCTGGGTCGATTACAACGGCCATATGACCGAGCACCGCTACCTGCAGGTCTTCGGCGATACGTCCGACGCATTGCTGCGGCTGATCGGCGTCGACTTCGCCTATGTGGAAGCGGGCCACAGCTACTACACGGTCGAGACCCATATCCGGCATCTCGGCGAAGCAAAGCTCGGACAGCGCATCCATTCCACCCTCCAGCTTCTCTCGACGGACGACAAGCGCATCCGCTTTTTCACCACCATCCACGATTCGGAAACGGGCGACGCTTTGGCAACGGCCGAACAGCTGATGCTGCACGTGGACAGCAAGGCGGGTAAATCCGTTGGCGCGCCGGCAGAGGTGCTCGATCGGTTGCAACCGATCGCGCAGGCCCATGCGCGGTTGACCGAGCCCGAAGGAACAGGCCGCTTCGTCGGGCAGAAGCGCTAGCGGGAAGCGAGCCCCCACGGGAGGGGGGCGTTCTCGCAGTCGACCTGTGGCATCAAGGTGCCGGCGACATCAAGGAGGAAGACGTCATGGACTTCGGACTGACCGGCGAACAGGAGATGATCGTCAACACCGTTCGCGATTTCGTGCAAACGGAAATCTATCCTTACGAGAACGAAGTCGAGAGGAGTGGCCACGTGCCGCCCGAACTCGGCAGGGAGATCGCCGCCAAGTGCCGCGAGATCGGCTTCTTTGCCTGCAACTTTCCGGAGGATGTCGGCGGTGCCGGCCTCGACCACACCTCGTTCACGCTCGTTGAGCGCGAACTTGGCCGCGGCTCCATGGCGCTGACCGTCTTTTTCGGGCGTCCCTCCGGCATTCTCATGGCCTGCGAGGGCGAACAGCGGGACCGTTACCTGCTACCGGCCGTGCGCGGCGAGAAATTCGATGCTTTGGCGATGACCGAACCGGATGCCGGATCGGACGTGCGCGGCATGAAGTGCTTTGCCCGCCGCGACGGCGACGATTGGGTCGTCAATGGCACCAAGCATTTCATCTCGCACGCCAACATCGCCGATTTCGTCATTGTCTTCATCGCCACCGGGGAAGAGGAGACGCCGCGCGGGCGCAAGAAGCTGATCACCTGCTTCCTCGTCGACCGCGGAACGCCCGGGTTCGAGATCAAGGAGGGGTATAGCTCCGTATCGCATCGCGGCTACCAGAACTGCATCCTGACCTTCGACGATTGCCGCCTGCCGTCCTCGCAGATCCTCGGCGAGTTGCACAAAGGGTTCGACATCGCCAATACCTGGCTTTACGCGACCCGCCTGACGGTAGCTGCGACCTCGGTCGGACGCGCCCGCCGGGCATTCGACTATGCCCTCGGCTACGCGGCCGATCGCAAGCAGTTCGGCAAACCGATCAGTGCGAACCAGGGCGTTTCCTTCAAGCTTGCCGACATGATCACCGAGATCGATGCCGCCGATCTTCTGACGCTGTCTGCCGCCTGGCGACTGGACCAGGGGCTGCCCGCCAACCGCGAGATCGCATCGGCGAAACTCTACGCCACCGAGATGCTGGCACGGGTGACGGACGAGGCGATCCAGATCTACGGCGGGATGGGACTGATGGACGACCTTCCGCTCGCAAGGTTCTGGCGCGATGCCCGCGTCGAACGCATCTGGGACGGGACGTCGGAGATCCAGCGGCATATCATCAGCCGTGACCTGCTGCGTCCGCTCGGAGCCTGAGATGAGCCCCCGCCCCCTCGATCGGCTGACCCGCCCGAAAACCATCGCCGTCTTCGGCGGCAAGGAGGCCCGCCGCGTCATCGAGCAATGCGACAAGATGGGCTTTGCCGGAGAGATCTGGCCCGTCCACCCCACCAGCGAAGAAATCCTCGGCCGCCCCTGTTTCCGTTCGGTCGCGGCCCTGCCGGGCGCACCTGATGCAGCGTTCGTGGGCGTCAACCGTCTGTCGACGATCGAAATCGTCAAGGAGCTTTCGGCGCGCGGTGCGGGCGGCGCCGTCTGTTACGCCTCCGGCTTCCGGGAAGCCGTAAGCGAACTGCCGGACGGCGACGACCTTCAGGCTGCACTGGTGGAAGCGGCGGGCGACATGCCGGTCCTCGGGCCGAACTGCTACGGCTTTATCAACATGCTCGACGGCGCGCTGCTCTGGCCGGACCAGCACGGAATGCTGCGCGTCGACCGCGGCGTGGCGGTACTGACGCAATCCTCCAACATCGCCTGCAACATCTCGATGCAGCAGCGCGGTTTGCCGCTCGCCTATCTGATGACGGCCGGCAACCAAGCGCAGACGGGCCTGGCCGAGCTTGCCTGTACGGTCATTGCGGATCCGCGCGTGACGGCCGTCGGCCTGCATGTGGAGGGGTTCGACAGCCTCGAGGCGCTGGAGCGGCTGGCCGGCCTCGCCCGCCAGTTGCGCAAGCCGGTCGCCATGCTGAAGGTCGGCAAGTCGGAGGCAGCCCGGCTCGCCACCATCTCGCACACGGCGTCTCTCGCCGGCAACGACCGGGTGTCCTCCGCACTTCTCGATCGGCTGGGAATTGCCAGGCTGGAAACCCTCCCGGAACTTCTTGAGACACTCAAGCTGCTGCATCTCTACGGCCCCCTGGACAGCCACGAAATTTCTTCCATGAGCTGTTCCGGCGGAGAGGCCTCCCTCATGGCCGATGCCGGGGTCAGGCGCAAAATCGCCTACCGGCCGCTGGCGGAGGATCAGCTGGTGCCGCTGCGGCAGACGCTCGGACCAATGGTGACGCTGTCGAACCCGCTCGACTACCACACCTTCGTCTGGGGCAATGGCGAGAAGCAGACCGCGGCCTTTACGGCGATGATGCAGGGAGCCTATGCACTCAACATGGTCGTCCTCGATTTCCCGCGCCGGGATCGCTGCGACGCGGCCGACTGGTTGACAACTGTCAACGCGATCGTCGCGGCGCATCGGGCGACGGGAGCAAACGCCGCGGTCGTCGCAAGCATGGCGGAGAACCTCCCGGAGGACGTCGCAGTGCGCCTCATGCGTGACGGCGTCCTGCCCCTTTACGGCATCGACGAAGCCCTGGCGGCGGTTGAGGCAGCAGCCTTTGTCGGCCGCGCCTGGCAGATGCCTGCATCGGAGCCGCTTCTGGTGACGGCGGCGTCGGCAGGAGAAGCGATCACGCTCAACGAGGACGAGGCAAAGCGCGAGCTCTCCGGATACGGGCTTGTCGTGCCACAGGGGCTGATCGAGTTCTCGCCGAAAGCGGCGGGCGAGGCTGCCGAGACACTCGGCTTCCCGGTGGCGCTGAAGGGGCGAGGTGTGGCGCACAAGACCGAAGCTGGCGCGGTGAAGCTCAACCTGAGCAGCCGCGACGAGGTGATCGCCGCGGCGCAAGGCATGGCTGCCGTCGCGCAGGGTTACCTGGTGGAGAAGATGGCGAGCAGGCCGGTCGCCGAGATCATCATCGGGGCGGTGCGGGATCCGGTCGCGGGTCTGGTGCTGACCTTGGGGGCAGGCGGCATATTGGTCGATCTGCTCGAGGACGCCGCTGTCCTGACGCTGCCCGCATCGGGCGAGGCGATCTCGTCCGCACTTTCCGGACTGAAGGTCAAAAAAATGCTCGACGGATATCGTGGCGCCCCAAGGGGAGACATGGCGGCGCTCGAGCGCGCGGTCGAGGCCGTTGCCGCCTACCTGGTCGCCAACGCGGCCGATATTGACGAACTGGACATCAACCCGGTGCTCGTCCTGCCGGAAGGCGAAGGCGTGGTCGCCGTGGACGCACTGATCAGACGGAGGATTACGTGAGCGAGCACCCCATCAGGACGCGCCGCGAGGGCGGCGTTCTCGAAGTCACTATCGACCGACCGAAGGCGAATGCCATCGATCTCGCCACGTCGCGCATCATGGGTGAGATCTTTCGAGACTTTCGCGACGACTCAAGCCTGCGGGTCGCGATCATCACCGGAAGCGGACCGAAATTCTTCTGCCCTGGCTGGGACCTGAAGGCCGCAGCCACGGGCGATGCGGTGGATGGCGACTACGGCGTTGGCGGCTTCGGCGGCATGCAGGAGTTGCGCGACCTCAACAAGCCGATCATCGCCGCCATCAACGGCATATGCTGCGGCGGCGGGCTTGAGATCGCGCTGTCGACCGACCTCATCCTTGCGGCCACGCACGCAACCTTCGCCCTGCCGGAGATCCGCTCGGGCACGGTCGCGGATGCCGCGTCGATCAAGCTGCCGAAGCGCATTCCCTACCATATCGCCATGGACATGCTTTTGACGGGCCGCTGGCTCGACGCCGAAGAGGCCAATCGCTGGGGTTTCGTGAACGAAATCCTGCCTGCAGACAGGCTGATGGACCGCGCCTGGGAGCTTGCCCGGCTGCTCGAAAGCGGACCCCCGCTGGTCTACGCCGCCATCAAGGAAGTGGTGCGGGAGGCCGAAGGCGAGGCCTTCCAGACCACCATGAACAAGGTCACGCGCCGGCAGCTGCCGACAGTCGACATTCTCTATGGCAGCGAGGACCAACTCGAAGGCGCCCGCGCCTTTGCAGAAAAGCGGGATCCGGTCTGGAAGGGGAAATGACGCTCAGGCCGCGATATCGGCAATTTCGCCCGATTGCCAGATGACCTTCGGCTCCGACATGTCGCCGCTTTCCATGTCCACCTGGACGGAGTAGGCGGCAACGCCGACAAAACGCTCGGCCATGGCGCGGGCGATCTTTTCCGCCGACGCGGCGTTGGAAGCGGCCCGCATCTCACCCGGCACGATATTGCCCCTGACCTTCTTGAACGGCAGGACGATGAATTTTTCGGCGCGGGACATCAGACTTCCTCGTTTGGTGCCAGTGTGTGGATCTCGACGGCGAAGTCAACCGCGGGCCGGGATAAAGCCGATTGCAACAAAAGCCGGATCGAACCGGCGGTCGTGAGCGAGATCACCGGTGCAGAGCGCCTCCTCGATCGCGTCGGCCTTTTCAGCCAGCAGCGACTGGTGGGGAACATCCGGCTTGTTGGCGACAACCTCTATGCGCTACAGGCGAAGCCTTCGACCCCATCCCAGCCGATCATACATGTATATCACCATGATACCATTGTGGTCAGGGATCGCTTTATGACCGGCTGATCTCGTCGAGATACCACTGGATGTAGCGCAGTTCGTTGCTCTCCATCGGCGCGATCGGGCCGGGCACGAAAAACCGCGAGACCACGCCGCGGGCCGTATGCTCGATGATGGCCTTGTCCTCGTCGGTGGTTACCTTCCAAAGCCAGGTGAGCGTTTCGAGATCGTAGTCGCGGCCTTCCTCCGCCCGGGAATCGACCAGCCAGATCAGTTCCATCCCGCAGGTATCGACCGTCATTGGAACGAACCGATAGATCATGCCGTGATCCGCATAGCAGACGAGGAAGCTCGTGCCGCCGAGATGGATGGAGGTGACGCCGCCGTCGAAATCCGGAAAGCGCCCCATCAGGGTGCTCAGCGGCTGGCCGTCCTGGCTGCCGGTCTTGACCCCGTCATAGAGCGCATAGCGGAACGCATGAATGGCCTCGCGGCCCTCGGCAGAGTTCTGCCAGTGATTGCCGGAGCCGACCGCGATGCCGAGCGCACAGGTGCGTTCTTCCATCGCGGCGTTCAGCGCCTCGATCATGTGCAGCGGTTGTTCCAGCGCATGGGTCTGCGAATACTCCGGATGCGCCGGGCCGCAGTGGTAGCATTCCACGTAGTTTTCGACTGCCAGCTTCCAGTTGGCCTCGAGCGGATAGCTTTGCCGGTGCGCGACCTTGGCTGCGCCCCAGCCATATTGGCCGCAGGTGGCGTGCAGCAGTCTCTCGACCTCTGAAAAATCGAGGGGTTGTTCGGCAAACGAGATGAAGACGAGGCCCTCGACGACGCGGACATGCAGCTTGCGCAGGCCATGGTCCTCGCGCCTGAAATTCTTGGGCATCAGCCGGGCCGCCTTGAGCGTGCCGTCATTGCCGTAGGTCCACGCGTGATAGGGGCAGACGAAGGCCTTTGCATTCCCCTTGGCCTTCGTACAAACCTCGGCGCCGCGATGGCGACAGACGTTCAGCATCGCGTGTACCGACCCGTCGCCGGCACGCGTCAATATCACCTGTTCACGACCGAGCCGGAACAGCTCGAAATCGTTCGGGTTCGGAATGACGCTCTCATGCGCCAGGCAATGCCAGTGGCGGAAGAACACCCGTGTCATGTCCCGTTCGAAGATTTCGGGATCGAAGTAAAAGGGCCGCGCCAGCCCGTGACCCGCGCGGTGCTCGGCGATCAGCCGGTCGATGCGGTCGCCTGAAGACAGTGGAGATGCGATATCAGGTGCAAGCATGGAAAGTCCTTCCTGCTGAAGATTGCGTGGCACACCCCAAAGCCAGTCGCATGATCGTCATCCCTACATCCGCACCCTGGTCGCCTTCGGGTCATAGAGCGGCGTAAGCGAAGCCTGCGCCTTCACACGCTGCCCGGCGATCTCGATCTCGTAATGCGAGGACAGCACATCCTGCGCGCTTTCACCCCGGCAGGCGACATAGCCAAGGCCGATCGCGCCGCCGAGATGATGTCCGTAGTTGCCCGATGTGATGGTGCCGACGATCTTTCCGTCGCGGACGATTGCTTCGTTGTGAAAAAGCAGGGGCTGCGGATCCTCGAGCATGAACTGCACCAGCCTGCGGCCAAGCCCCACCTCCTGGAGGCGCAAAACCGCATCGCGGCCGGTGAACTCGCCCTTGTTAAAGTTTACGGCAAAGCCGAGCCCGGCTTCGAGGACGTGGTCCTCGTCGGTGATGTCGTGGCCGAAATGCCGGAAGGCCTTTTCGATGCGGCAGCTATCCAGCGTATGAAGGCCGCAGAGCCTCAGGCCGAAGTCGCTGCCGGCCGCGTCCAGCGCCTCGAAGACATGCGCTGCCTGATCGGACGAGACATAGAGTTCCCAGCCGAGCTCGCCCACATAGGTGACGCGGTGGGCACGAGCGAGCCCCATGCCGATCTCGATCTCCTGCATGGTGCCGAAGGGGAAGGCCTCGTTCGAGAAATCGTTCGGGCTGATGCTGTGGATCAGCTCGCGCGATCTCGGTCCCATCAGGCACAATACCGATTCCGACGCCGTCGCATCGGTGACCACCACGAATTCGTCGGTCAGGTGCCGGCGCAGCCAGGCCAGATCCCGCTGCAGCGTCGCGCCCGGCACGACAAGGAGGAAGGCGGTTTCGGACAGCCGCGTGACGGTGAGGTCGCTTTCGATGCCACCTTTCCGGTTGAGCATCTGCGTATAGACGATCCGCCCCGTGGGCACGTCGATCTGGTTGGCACAGAGGCGGTTGAGGAAGGTGACCGCATCGCGGCCCTCAACCCGGATCTTGCCGAACGACGTCATGTCGAACAGGCCGACGCCCAAGCGAACGGCGATGTGCTCGTCGCGCTGGTTGTCGAACCAGTTCTGGCGGTTCCAGCTGTAGCGATATTCGCGCTCCTGGCCAGGATGTGCGAACCAGTTGGCCCGTTCCCAGCCGGCCACTTCGCCGAACACGGCGCCGCGGGCCTTAAGATGTTCATGAATCGGCGAGCGGCGCACACCCCGGGCCGTCGCCATCTGGCGATACGGAAAGTGATCCGCGTAAAGCACGCCGAGCGTCTCGGTGACGCGGTTCTTGAGGTAACGGCGGTTCTTCTGAAATGGTTGGGCGCGGCGGATATCCACCTCCCACAGGTCGAAGGGCGGCTCGCCGTCGTTCATCCATTGCGCCAGCGCCATGCCGGCGCCACCCGAAGAGACGATGCCGATGGAATTATAGCCGGCCGCAACCCAGTAGCCCCGGATCTCCGGCGCTTCGCCGAGATAGTAGCGGTCGTCGGGGGTGAAGCTTTCCGGTCCGTTGAAGAAGGTGTGGATGCCGGCCGTTTCCAGCATCGGCATGCGGTTGACAGCCATTTCGAGGATCGGCTGGAAATGGTCGAAATCCTCCGGCAACTGGTCGAAGCAGAAGTCTTCGCGGATGCGCTCGCCCGCCGGCGGCCACGGCTTGGCCTTGAGCTCGAAGGCGCCGACCAGCATCTTGCCGGCATCTTCCTTGTAGTAGGTGCACTCGTCCGGAACGCGCAGCACCGGCAGCTGCGTCAGACCTTTGATCGGTTCGGTGACGATGTAGAAATGCTCGCAGGCATGCAGCGGCACGGTGACCCCCGAAGCTGCCGCCAAATCGCGCCCCCACATGCCGGCGGCGTTGACGACGTTTTCCGTCTCGATCATATAACGCTCGCCGTTCTGCTCGCAGGCGACGCCGGTCACCCGGCCGTCCCGGGTCAGCACCTCGACGACCTTGACGCCTTCGAAGACGGTGGCACCGTTCTGGCGCGCACCTTTTGCCAAAGCCATGGCAATATTGGCCGGATCGCACTGGCCGTCGAGCGGCAGGTGGACGGCGGCCTTGACGTCGCCGATATTGAGATGCGGATACATGGCCTTCGCCTCGTCTGGCGAAATCTCCCGGACATCGACGTTGAAGGCACGGGCAAGCGACGCCTGGCGATAGATCTCCTGTTTGCGCTCCTGCGTCAGCGCAACGGTCATCGATCCGTTCTGCTTCATGCCGGTGCCGATACCGGTTTCGGACTCCAGGCGGACATAGAGATCGGCCGAATATTTGGCGAGCCGCGTCATGTTCTGCGATGCGCGCAGCTGGCCGATGAGGCCCGCCGCATGCCAGGTCGTGCCCGAGGTCAGCTGCTTGCGCTCCAGCAGCACCACGTCTGTCCAGCCGAGCTTGGCGAGATGATAGGCGACCGAGCAGCCGGAGACGCCGCCACCGATGATGACCGCACGCGCCTTGGATGGGATCGGCTTCGACGTGTTCAAAGTGTTCACGCGCGCAGCCTTTCATTGGCAGGGTCCCAAAGCGGCTGATCCGGCTGGACCACCGCCTTGACGCGGTCGCCAAAGATCTCGACCTCCAGCTCTAACCCGGGCTCGGCGAGATCTGCGCGCAGCATGCCGAGCGCGATCGACTTCGACACCCGGTAGCCCCAGGAGCCCGAGGTCGTTTCGCCGACGATTTCGCCGCCATGCCAGAGTGTCGACATGTAGGGCGCGTCGCAATCGCCAGCCTCAACCACCAGCGTCACGAAGCGTTTGGAGATGCCGCGCTGCTTTTCTGCCGAAAGTGCCGCCCGGCCCTTGAAGTCGGGCTTGGCCCAGTCGATGTAACGCTCGAGCCCGCCCTGAAGCACCGTGTAGTCGGTGGAAAGGTCGCCCTTCCAGGCGCGGTAGCCCTTTTCGATGCGCAGGCTGTCGAGCGCCTCCATGCCGAAGGGTTTGAGGCCATGGCTCTGGCCGGACGCCCAGACGGCGTCGAAGATCGGTGCGGTATCTTCGATCTTCGTATGGATCTCCCAACCGAGTTCGCCGGCAAACGATACCCGCACCAGCTGGCACCAGCGGCCGGCGATCTGCGCCGACTGGTGAGTGAGCCAGGCTTTCGACAGGTCGGCGTCGGTCACGTCCGCAAGGATATCGCGGCTTTTCGGACCGGAGAGGATCTGACAGGAAAACTGGTCGGTGACGTCGTCGATCGAAAACGCGGCATCTGTGGGCCGGTGCCGGTTCAACCAGTCAAGGTCGTGCCATTGGGCGGCTGCCGCGGTGATCAGGAAGAAGACATCCTCCTGCAGCATCATCACCGACATTTCCGTGACGATCCGGCCCTTGTCGTCGGCAAAATAGGCAAGCCCGATGCGGCCGGGTTTCGGCACCTTGCCGGTGATCAGAGAGGCGAGCCATTGCGAGGCGCCCGACCCCTTTACCCGGTAGCGGGAGAAGCCGGGCAGGTCGAGAATGCCCGCGGCATCCCTGACGGCGAGACACTCTTCCTCGATGCGAAGGCTCCACGGCCCTTGCCGGCTCCAGGTCTGCGTCGCCGCCTCGGCAAGGTCGTCGCCCGGCTTCGCATACCACATCGCCCGCTCCCAGCCGTTGTAGGGCTTGAACTGGGCGCCAAGCGCGGCAATCCGGTCATGGATGGGGGAGCGTTTCCGGTCCCGGCCCGCCGGCCAGTAATGTTTCGGAAAGTGCATGGCGTATTCGTGGCCGTAAATCTCCATGCCCTTCGCCACGCAATAGGCCGGGTCCGACGCAAATGACGTGTAGCGGCGCGGATCGCAACTCCACATGTCCCATTCGGTCTCGCCTTGTGTCACCCATTCGGCGAGCACCTTGCCGGCGCCGCCCGCCTGGCAGATGCCGAAGGTGAAGACGCAGGCCTCGAAGGCGTTCGGCACGCCCGGCATCGGGCCGATCAACGGATTGCCGTCCGGCGCATAGGGGATCGGTCCGTTGATCATTTTCGACAGGCCGGCCGTGCCGAGGATCGGCACGCGCTCGACCGCGTCGTTGAGATACCATTCCAGCCGCTCGAGATCGTCGGGGAAGAGCTGGAAGGAAAAGTCATCCGGCATCGGATCGTCCGGGGTCGCCCAATGCGCGCGGCAGTTCTTCTCGTAGGGGCCGAGGTTCATGCCGTATTTCTCCTGGCGGAGATAATAGGAGCTGTCGACATCGCGCAGCAGCGGCAGCTTGTGACCGGCCTCCCGCGACCAGGCCGCGAGTTCGGGAATCTCGTCGAACAGGATGTACTGGTGGCTCATCACCATCATCGGCACGTCGCGGCCAAACAACTTGCCCACCTCGCGGGCGTAGTAGCCGGCGGCGTTGACCACATACTCGCAAGCGATCTCGCCTTTCGGCGTCGTCAGGACCCATTCGTCCCTCTCTCGCCGCGCGGCCGTGACGGGGCAAAAGCGGATAACCTTGGCGCCCAGATCGCGAGCGCCTTTTGCCAGCGCCTGGGTCAGCTGTGCCGGGTCGATGTCGCCGTCATAGGGATCGTAGAGCGCGCCGGTCAGATCGTGCGTTTCAAGAAAGGGATATTTCGACCGCATCTCGCTTGGCGACAGGATGTCGAGATCCATGCCCTGGTAGCGGCCCATGCCGACCACGCGCTTGAACTCGCGCAGCCTTTCGGTCGAGTGCCCAAGCCGGATCGAACCGGTGACGTGGTAGTTCATCGGATAGTCCACCAGCGCGCCAAGCTCGCGGTAGAGCGAGGCCGAGTAGCGCTGCATGTTCATGATCGACCACGAGGAGGAGAAGGTCGGCACATTACCGGCGGCATGCCAGGTAGAGCCGGCGGTCAGCTCGTTCTTCTCAAGAAGCACGCAATCGCTCCAACCGGCCTTGGCCAGATGGTACAGCGACGAAGCGCCGACCGCTCCGCCGCCGATGATCACCACACGCGCACGCTCAGGCAGTTCCGACATGAGTTTTTCCCTGGCTTCCGTCCCAAGAGTTGCAGCGGAAACGTGTGCCAGCAAGCACGCAGAAAAGGCTTTATTGATCGGATTCTTCGATTAGATTATGCAGCATGCAAATCGAGCAGATCGAGACCTTCCTGGACCTGATTGAGACGCGCAGCTTCAATCGCACGGCCGAGCGGTTGAACGTCACGCAGTCCACCGTCTCGCACAGGATCAATGCTCTGGAAGCTGCCTTCAACCGCAAGCTCTTCCTGCGCGGCAAAGGCGGCACGGTGCCGACCGTCGCCGGTCTACGACTTCTCGACCACGCCAAGGCGCTGCAGAGCCAGTGGCACGAGGCGGCGCGTGCGGTCGAGGCCGCCGGCACCTATGAGCGGTCCATGCGGATCGGAATCCAGCACGACATCGCCGAGATGATCGGCGCGTCGTTCGTAAAAGCCATGCGCGCGCAAATGCCGGCAACGTCGATCTATCTCGAGGCGGACTATTCGATCCAGATGAACCGCGACCTGGCCGCCGGCGATCTCGATCTCGCCGTCCTTTATACGCCGCACCATCTGCCCGACCTGCATTACGAGCCCATTGGCGAGGTCGCCTATGTGCTGGTATCCACCTCCACAAATCGCCTGTCGGAGATCAGGCAGCAAGACTACGTCTACGCCAACTATTCGCCCGCCTTCGATCGCGCGCACCGGCAGGCGCTGCCGGACCTTGCCGGCGCCGCCACGTCGGCGGGGCGAAACATCATTCTGGCAGACTTGGTGACGCGGCTTGGTGGCGCCGCCTATCTTGCCAGGACCACCGCCGACCGCCTCGTGCGCGAGGGGTCGGTATCGGTCGTTGCAGATGCACCGGTAATCGCCCAGGCCGTCTTTGCCGCGACCAATATCCGCTCACGCCACGCGCACCAGCACCGCAAACTGACGCCCGCACTGGCAAAACTTCTTTCAGAACCGCCTCTTTGACTTGCAATAATCAAAAGAGGCCTCGCAATTTCTCATGTACAAGAAATGACAGTCATTGATTTTGCTGATTAATCCCGATTATCTAAAGCGCGGATTTAAACAGCAACTTCTCAAACTCTACTTCGTGGATATTCTGTGCTGGCGAATGATTCGCGTGAAATCGCTAATGACCCAGTGAGGCTGCTTTGAATACCCAAAGCCGTTCCAATGAAGATCACTCCTCGATTGAACAATGGGCGATGAACCGTGCCCACCAGATCGTCATCCACCAGGGCATGAGCCTGGTTGAGGCGGCGCAGTGCCTGGATCGCAAGCGCATGAGCTCAAACACCTATGCACTGCGCAAGGCGATCATGGATTGCCTTGTGGAAGCGTTGAAGGACGGCACGCAGTCCGCCTCGGCAATGGCGGAGCCGCGGATCACCGAGAGTTGAAGCACGGCGCGGCAGCGAGGGTCGCCCTTCGCCGATGCTGTGCTACAGTTCCGGTCTCCGAACGCAGTGGTTGGGTTGCCGATGCTGACAACGCTTGCGATGATGCTGAGCCTGACGGCGACCGCGCCCACCATGACGGTGAGAAGCGGGGGAGGGGACGTCGACGTCACTCTGGTGCTCGCCGTCGATACATCCCGCTCGATGGACTATGAGGAAGTCCGCATCCAGCGCGAAGGCTATGTCGAGGCGCTGAAGCACCGCGAGTTCATCGACGCGGTCCGGTCCGGGCTGATCGGCCGCATTGCCATCACCTATTTCGAATGGGCCGGCGACGTGGTGGAGGGTTCCGCCATGGACTGGACGGTCATCGAGACCGAGCACGACGCACTGGCCTTTGCCGACCGGCTCGAGGCAAGACCGATCGCCACGCAGCGCCGCACCTCGATTTCCGCCGCCATTGCCCAGGGTGCGACGATGATCGTCTCCGGCCCCTATCGCGGCACCCGCCAGGTCATCGACGTTTCCGGAGACGGGCCGAACAATTCCGGAAATCCGGTCGAACCCGCACGCGACAAGGCGGTCGAAGCGGGGATCGTGATCAACGGGCTGGCAATCATGCTGCGCCCCTCCGGTGCCCCCGGTGGCCTCGACAAGTATTACGGCGACTGCGTCATCGGCGGTCCCGGCTCATTCGTACTGCCGGTGCACGACATCGAAGATTTCTCCACCGCCGTCCGCCGCAAGCTCGTGATGGAGATCAGCGGCCTTTCGCCGCCAGCGACCGTCCAGCGGATCGCCGGGGGCGATGCGCGCAGCGACTGCCTGATCGGCGAAAAACAATGGCAGGATCTCTTCGACCGCTGAGCCCGGATGTCCCATCGGCGGACTGCTGGTCAAACGCCACAAATCTCCTATCTTGTCGCCGTTGAAGAACGTTCGACGGGATGGAGCGGACCGGCATGGCAGGGGTAGCAGTTCGCGATGACGCGCGGGCCGACCGCGAATTTCGGCGGTTCGTGCTTGGTCTCGGCCGGGGTGCGGCAGGCGCCATGCTGTTCGGCATCCCCATGCTGATGACGATGGAGCTGTGGGCGCTCGGCTTTACCATCGACCGCTTTCGCCTGCTGCTGATGCTGGTCGTCAACATTCCGATGCTGGTCGTACTCGCCGACCTGATCGGCTTCGAGCGCACCACCACCTGGCAGCAGGCGCTTCGCGATGCGACCATCGCCTATGGCCTGGGCATCGTGATGAGCGCCGCCATCATGATGCTGCTCGGTATTCTCAAGGCGGATATGCCGCTGTCGGAGATACTCGGCAAGACCGCAATCCAGGCCATCCCGGCAAGCATCGGCGCCATGCTCGGCCGCTCGCAACTGGGCGGAGACGACGACGAGGGCGACGAACCCGGTGACGGCAGCCAGGACGACGCAGTTCCCGACCAAATGTCGACCCATTACGTGCAGGAGCTTTTCCTGATGGCGGTGGGGGCACTCTTTCTCAATCTCAACGTTGCACCGACGGAGGAGATCATCCTGATTTCCTACCGGATGACGCCCTGGCATTCACTCGCGGCGATCTGCGCCTCGATCGCCATCATGCATGCCTTCGTCTATGCGGTGGCATTCAAGGGGACGCATCAGATACCGGACGGCATTCCCTGGTGGCACGCCTTTCTTCGCTTCACGTTGCCGGGCTACGTCATCGCAATGGCGATCAGCGTCTACGTGCTGTGGACCTTCGGCCGGCTTGACGACGTGGCCTTCACCCAGATCCTGATGTCGACCATCGTCCTCAGCTTCCCCGGGGCGATCGGCGCTGCCGCCGCCCGTCTCATCCTTTAGCGAGCCCGCCCATGACAAAGCTGACCGACAACCGCTCGAGCGAAGCCGACAATCCCGGGTGGATCGAGTGGGCGACAGGCCTTGTGTCTGCCGGGCTCGTCATCGCGATGATCACCTGGGTAACATGGGAAGCACTGACGGCCGAGACAAAGCCGCCGGAGTTTTCGATCTCCGTGACCAACCGCGAGATGGTCGAGGGCGGTTACCGGGTCACCTTCGACATCGCCAACCGCTCTGCTCAGACGGCATCCGCCGTGGTCGTCCGCGGTGAAATCCTCGACGGTGGCAATGTCGCAGAAGACGCGGAGGTGACCTTCGACTATGTCCCAGCCCAGTCACAGGCAAGGGGCGCGATCTTCTTCTCGCGCGATCCCGGACAGGCCGAGATGCGCGTCAGGCCCGTCGGCTATACCACGCCCTGAGTGGCTGCCAGACGCCGGCCGGCGTCAGTAGGGAAGGCCGACATAGTTCTCGGCAAGAGCCGTCGAGGCCGACTGCGAGTGGACGAGATAGTCCAGCTCCGCTTCCTGGATTTTCTGCCCGAAGTCGCCGGCGTCTGGGAAGCGGTGCATCAGCATGGTCATCGACCATGAAAACCGCACGGCGCCCCAGACGCGCTTGAGGGCCCGCACCGAATAGGCGTTGAGCGCTGTGGCCGATTGCTCCAGGTAGAGATCCCGCAAACCCTCGAACAGATAGTGCACATCGCTCGCCGCGAGATTGAGCCCCTTGGCGCCCGTCGGCGGCACGATATGGGCGGCGTCACCCACCAGAAACAGCGATCCGAAGCGCATCGGCTCCGCGACGAACGAACGCAGCGGCGCGATCGACTTCTCGAAGGAAGGGCCGGTGACCATGCTTTCGGCATGTTCGGCCGGCAGGCGCCGGCGGAGTTCGTCGTAGAAGCGATCGTCCGACCAGTCTTCTACCTTCTCGTCCAGCGCGCACTGGATGTAATATCGGCTACGGGTCTGGGACCGCATCGAGCAGAGCGCAAAGCCGCGTGGATGGTTGGCGTAGATCAGCTCATCGCTGACCGGCGGCACGTCGGCGAGGATGCCGAGCCAGCCGAAGGGGTAGACACGCTCGAAGGTCTTCAGCGCCTCCCGCGGCACGGCGCGGCGGCTCGCCCCGTGATAGCCGTCGCAACCGGCGATGAAATCGCAGTCGATGCGGTGGGTGCTGCCGTCCTTCTCAAAGGTCACATAGGGCGACGACGTCTCGAACGCATGCGGCGTCACGTCGGCTGCCTCGTAGATGGTCAGCGCGCCGCTCGCCTCGCGGCGTTGTATCAGATCGGCCGTCACCTCGGTCTGGCCATAGACCATGACGCGCTTGCCCGTCAGCCCGTGCAGATCGATGCGGTGATCGCGCCCGTCAAATGCCAGCGAGAAACCGTCATGCGGCAGACCTTCCCTGTCCATCCGCGCCGCGGCGCCGGCCTCCCGCAGCAGTCCGACGGTACCCTCCTCCAGGACACCGGCACGAACGCGGCCGAGGATATAGTCCTTGCCGACCCGGTCCAGGATGATCGTCTCGATGCCGGCGCCCTTGAGCAGTTCGCCAAGCAGGAGTCCCGACGGCCCGGAGCCGATGATAACCACTTGAGTGCGCATGAAATCCTCCCAACAGAGCGCTCAGGTAAGCGCAATGGCGGGCGTGGCCGCAATGGACTTTTTGCGCGTCTTGTAGGACAAAACAAACATCGCAACGAGCGGCGGCGCCATGACCCTTCGAGTTCCGACCTATGACCTCTACGGCGAAACACGTGGCCCGGGGCCAGACTTCTGGATCCATTGCGAAACCATCGCGTCGCGCAGCAGCGCCCACCACTGGGAGATCGGTCTGCACCGGCACGACATCTTCCAGCAGATTCTGTACATCCGCAGCGGTTCCGGCGATGCAATCCTCGGCGAGGACAAGCTGGCGCTCGCACCGCCCTGCATTGTCTGCGTGCCGCCGGGAATCCATCACGGATTCCGCTTTTCGAAGGACATAGACGGGCTCGTCGTTACCTTTCTGGCGGACCGGCTGCCCAGCGTGACGGGACTGGTGCGCCGACCCCAGGACTGGCTCTCCGCGCCCCGCCTCCTTACGTGCGACCTTGACGGTGACACCGACTATCTGGACGCGACGTTCAGCCGGCTATTCGCAGAACTGACGGCGCAGCGGCCCGGCAGCAACGCTCTCGTCGAGACCTGCCTCAAGGCTGCGGTGCTTATCCTCGACCGCATGGCCGGCAGCGAGACGGGCGCTCCGCCGATAAGCGGAAAGCTGGCTCGCGTCGAGGCGTTGGAGACACTCATATCCCGTCATTTCCGCGAGCAGTGGAGCGTCACCGACTATGCCCGGGCACTTAACCTCACCCCCACCCATCTCAACCGGGTAACCCGCGAAGCTCTCGGCATGACGGTGCACGATCTTGTGATGGCGCGCGTTATAGAGGAGGCTTGCCGCAGCCTCGTGTTTACGGCGAGCAGCGTCCGGCTCGTTGCCGAGCAGCTTGGTTTTGCGGACGCGGCCTATTTCACCCGCTGTTTTCGCAAGCGGACTGGCACGACACCCCGTCACTACCGCGAAAGGGAGCGCCGCCGCATGCAGGAACACGGCCCCAATAATGCCACCGCGCTCACGCAGGATCGACCGTTGTGACAATTCGTGTGCCGGTGAATGGATCAATCCAGAGACACCCGCGTTAAACTGCGCTGCCGCAATGTTCCCAAGCGGTAAAAATAATTAAAGGAGTACAGGGATGAAAAAGTTTGTTGTCGCGGCAATCGCCGCCCTGCCCGTCGTTGCAAGCGCTGCCACTGCCTATTCTGCAGATATGATCAGCCGCCGTGACCGGGTCGAAGTCTACCAGGAGCAGGATCAGCGCAACGGTGTCCGCATCGGTTATCTGGATTGCTCCATCGGCGGCGGTGTCGGCTATGTCCTCGGATCCGCCAAGGAAGCCGATTGCGTCTTCACGTCGACCATGGGTGGCGAAGCCCGCGACCATTATACCGGCGTCGTCCGCAAAATGGGTGTCGACCTCGGCTTCACCACGCGTTCGCGCCTGATCTGGGCTGTCTTTGCGCCGACCGCCGGCTACCACCACGGTTCGCTGGCCGGCCTTTACCAGGGCGCGTCTGCTGAAGCCACGCTCGGTGCCGGCATCGGCGCCAATCTGCTGATCGGCGGTACTTCGGGCTCGATCCACCTGCAGACCGTCAGCGTGACGGGCCAGCTCGGCCTCAACGTTGCTGCCACCGGTACCTCAGTCACCCTCTCCCCGGTCGAATAAGATGGATAGGGCTGCCCCTCCTTCCGGGAAGGGCAGCCTTATTCTAACTGCTGCCTGTTTGACCCAGGCGAGTGGGCTTGCAAGCAATTTTGCTAACGCAGCCAGCTGGCGGACTTTCTCCCAGCCGCGTCTACCGATCACCTTCCACGACAATTCGCCATGCCTGCCTCCGCGACAGCTGAGAGATCTTGAAGCCGTGCCGCGGCGTTCATATGTCAGCTGAAGAATGACTGGTCCGCCGAGATCGCCGCCTCGCTACCAGTACAAGGTCAGTGGAAATCAGCATGGATATCAACAACATCATGCGTTCGGTCGTTACCGTGCGCGCCACCATCCCGGAAGACGCCTTTACTGCGGGCTCGCTCGGCACCAGCAGGGACGGCAGCGGTGTGGTGATCCGCGAAAACGGACTGGTGCTGACGATCGGTTATCTGATCACCGAAGCCGATGAAGTCTGGCTCACCCGTCACGATGGCCGCGTGGTGCCGGGCCATGCCCTGGCCTACGATCAGCAGAGCGGCTTCGGTCTTGTCCAGGCGCTCGCTCCCCTCGATCTTCCTGCCATGCCGCTCGGCGATTCCGATGCTGCCTCCGTCGGCGATACCGTCGTTATTGCGGGCGGCGAAGGGGAGTCGGTGCGCGGTTCGATCGTCGCGAAACAAGAGTTCGCGGGATACTGGGAGTATCTGCTCGACGAGGCGATCTTCACCGCGCCGGCCCACCCGTCATGGGGTGGCGCCGCGCTCGTCAACGCCGAGGGGCAGCTCATCGGCGTCGGGTCTCTGCGATTGCAGATGAGCCGAGCCGGGGAGGTGACCGACATCAATATGGTGGTGCCGATCAACCTGCTGCGCCCGATCCTCGATGGATTGCTGCACCAGGGTGAGTTCAGCCCGCCGCCGCGACCGTGGCTTGGCGCGTTTTCGGCAGAAGCCAATGGCGATGTGGTCGTCATGAGCGTCACGGAAGACGGACCGGCCGCAAAAGGTGGGTTGCGGCGCGGCGACATCATCTCGGAAATCCGCGACGGCGAAGTGGACGGGCTTGCCGATTTCTACCGCAAGGTCTGGGAGAGCGGTCCTCCGGGAGCAGAGATTCCGATGCGCGTTCTGCGCGACGGCCGCGAGGCATGGCTTCGCATCCGCTCTGCAGACCGCAACGATTTCCTCCGCAAGCCGCAACTCCAGTAGCGGCTCGGCCCCCTGTGACGTCTGTCAGCGGATCAGTATAGCCCTGAAATCGTTGACATTTGTTCCCGTGGGGCCAGGCTCGAAAAGATCGCCAAGGGCTGAAAACGCCTCGAAACTGTTGTTGCCATTCAAGAGGGCGCGGCCGTCCCGGCCGGCAGCTCTCAGCCTGCGCGCCGTCGTACCATCCGCATAGGCGCCGGCATTGGCCTCCGATCCGTCAATCCCGTCCGTGTCGGCCGCCAGCGCGACGATGTCCAGGCCGTCGATGGCCAGAGAGAGCGCGAGAGCGAACTCTCCGTTGCGGCCGCCCCTTCCGCCTCTGTCCTTCAACGTCACCGTCGTCTCACCGCCGGACAGGAGGACTGTCGGACGATTGAAGGGACGATCGCGCAGCGCGATCTCGCGGGCGAGCGCGGCGTGCACGAGGGCGACGTCGCGAGATTCACCTTCGACCGCGTCCGACAGGATGTGCGGGGTCACGCCATGGGCGAGAGCGATATCTGCCGCCGCCTCCAGCGACACGCCGGCCGACGCGATGACATGGTGTTTGTGCCGCGCAAAGACCGGATCGTCGGGTCTCGGGGCATCCGCATTCGGCGACCCGAGATGGGTGATCAGCGCCGCCGGAAGCACAAGGCCGTATTGCTCGATGATGGACAGCGCGTCGAGACGGGTGGAGGTGTCTGGAATGGTCGGTCCGGAAGCGACGAAGGCCGGGATGTCGCCCGGAATATCCGAAACGATCATGCTGACCACGCGGGCTTTTGTTGCCGCCGCAAGCCGGCCACCCTTGATCGTAGAGGCGTGCTTGCGGACCACATTCATGGCAGAAATGGGCGCACCCGAGGCCAGCAGCGCCTCGTTGAGGGCAATTTCGTCGGAAAGCGTCAGGCCTAAAGGCGGCGCGGGAAGAAGGGCCGACCCCCCGCCGCAGATGAGCGCGATCACGAGGTCGTTTTCCGTAAGGCCGGACACGGCCTGCTTCAACCTTTCGGCAGCCGCCAGGCCGGCCCCATCCGGCACCGGATGGGCGGCCTCCAGCACTTCGATCGACCGGGTCTGGCAAGCATAGCCATAGCGGGTAACGACGACACCTGTCAGGGGGTGGTCGGGATAAACCTCCATCCAGATCACCTCCAGGGCCGAAGCCATCTGTGCTGCCCCCTTGCCCGCGCCGACCACGACCGTGCGGCCGTTGACCGGTGGAGCCGGCAAATGGGCGCGCAGCCCGGTGGCCGGATCGGCTGCCCCTACCGCCGCCGAAAACATCGCCGCCAAAAGATCCCTGTCCCGCATCGCCACCTCCATGCCTGCCCGGCCCTCGTTCGATCATGCCCCATGACGTCCGTCAATCATCGCAGCGAGGCCGGAACGAACGCCATGGCACCCAATCTCCGGTCCGGCCAGACGTCATTCGGCTGCCGGTTGATACCGGTCAAACGGGCGGGTCGCAGCCGGCCTAGTGTCGACGGAGTGGCGGCCGGATGCGGCTCGCTAAGGATCGCTGGATCCCGGCGAGCTCGCGACCAATCGCCAGCTGGAGAATTCGTGCTTTCGGCGCATCGCGCGGCTCGAGGGCTCCTAACCTTTGAGGACAAGAGCCTTGCCGTCATCCTTCTTCCGGTTCGTCCTGCAGGTCAGCGGTTGGAACCAGGCAGGTCTAGCCTGCCTCTCCGCGCTGCTGTTCGCGCTCGGGATCGTTCCGATCGAACTGAACAGGCGGATTATCAACGCTGCAGCCGAGCAGAAGTCATTGAATTCCATTCTTGTGATGCTGGCATTCTACCTGCTCGTCGTTCTGGCAGAGGGCCTGCTGAAGCTTGTCTTCAACATCTACCGCAACTGGGTTGGCGAATGTTCCGTCCGGTGGCTGCGGCGAGCGGTCTTCGCCGCCGGACAGGCTGTGCTACCTCGCAGTCCCGAAGCGGAGGGAATCCAGATCGCCATCGTCGTCGCGGAGGCAGAACCGGTGGGCGCCTTCGTCGGCGATGCCATCTCCCAGCCTTTGCTGCAGGCTGGCGTCCTCATCGTCGTGACCGGCTATCTCGTCTATCTGCAGCCGATCATGGCGCTTCTGGTGCTGGCAATCTTCTGCCCGCAGGTCGGCTTCGTGCCTTTCATGCAGGCGGCCGTCAATCAGAGGGTTGGCATCAAGATCGACGAAACCCGCCAGATGAGCCGCGGCATCGTGGAGGCGGGCGGCGCGATCGACTTAGGGGGCCGTCAGGGAGGTCACATCGACCGGATCTTCGCGCTCAACATGGGCATATACAAGATCAAGTTCTTCATGAATTTCATGATGAACTTCCTGACACAGCTGGGTTATGCGGGCATTCTGGGCGTCGGCGGCTATCTCGTCCTCACCGGCCGCACCGAGATCGGCACGATTTCCGCCTTCATCGCGGGCCTGAGTAAGATCAATGACCCCTGGGGCGATCTCGTCGACTGGTACCGGTCGGTAAAGGTCACTCAGGTGAAATACGCGATGCTCACAAAGGCGCTTTCAGGCGCTGCGCCCGCACCGGGCGAGACACCTCACGCGCCGGCCCCAGGCCTTCAACTTCCCAGATGATAGCCACTTATTGATCGCAGGGGGCTAAACCATTCTCCCGATGTGTTCT
The DNA here is from genome assembly GCA_900469345.1 of Hyphomicrobiales bacterium. Classification (GTDB taxonomy): domain Bacteria; phylum Pseudomonadota; class Alphaproteobacteria; order Rhizobiales; family Rhizobiaceae; genus Neorhizobium. The sequence continues at coordinate 143,110 of UBWZ01000007.1, forward strand.
ATCTATCGGCACGACCGAGACAGAGTTCAATTGGCGCACCAGCGATGGCGCCCGGGTGGCGGGGCAAAATGAAGCAGTTCTTTTCTCTCTACAGACATGACTTCGTGCGGATTGCTTCGTGCGTGCCGCCTGCCCAGGTCGCCGATCCGGAATTTGCGGCGGGGGAGACGCTCCAACTGGTTCGCAAGGGGGCACACGACGACTGTGCCATCATGCTTTTCCCGGAACTCGGAATATCCTCTTACGCCATCGACGACCTGTTCTTCCAGGACCCGCTGCTCGAGGCTGTCGACGCAGCGCTTAAGACGATCATCGAGGCCTCCCGGGACCTTTATCCCGTCATCGTGGTCGGCGCACCGCTGCGGCATGAGGGATCGCTCTATAATACCGCCGTCGTCATCCATCGCGGCGCCGTGCTCGGCGTGGTGCCGAAATCCTATCTCCCAAATTATCGCGAATTCTACGAACGCCGGTATTTTGCACCGGGAGCGGCCGTCACCGCGCGCACGATCGACCTGGCGGGCGCAAGTGTGCCCTTCGGGGTCGACCTCTTGTTCCGCTCGAAGGGAGAGGTTCCCTTCACTTTCGCGGTCGAGATCTGCGAGGACGTCTGGGTGCCGCTGCCGCCGTCGACCAGAGCCGCCATGGCCGGCGCCGAGATCCTGCTCAACCTCTCGGCCAGCAACATCACCATCGGGAAGGCCGACACGCGGCGGCTCCTGTGTGCCAGCCATTCGGCGCGCACCGTATCCGCCTATGCCTATTCGGCCGCCGGTCCCGGCGAATCCACCACGGACCTTGCCTGGGATGGCCATGCCGCCATCTTCGAATACGGTGACCTGCTCGGCGAGACACCGCGTTTCCCGGACGGCGGCACCTTTGTGACCGCCGATATCGATCTCGGCCGGTTGCGGCAGGAGCGAATGCGCCTCAACAGTTTCGGCGACTGCAGCCGGCAGGAGCTTGGCGACAGCCAGCCGTTCCGCACCGTGTCGCTGTCGCTGGAGATGCCGGACAAGCCGGTACCGCTGCGCCGCACGATCGAGCGCTTTCCCTATGTCCCCGCCAATCCGGCGCGCCTGCGCGAGGATTGTTACGAGGCTTACAACATCCAGGTGCAGGGGCTGGCCAAGCGGCTGTCGGCCACCGGGCTCAAGCACGCGGTGATCGGCGTCTCCGGCGGGCTTGACTCCACCCAGGCGCTGATCGTCACGACGCGGGCCATGGATCTGATCGGCCTCGACCGCAAGAACGTGCTGGCCTACACGCTGCCCGGATTTGCGACCTCCGACAATACCAAGTCCAATGCCTGGGCGCTGATCAACGCGCTCGGCGTGACGGGCAAGGAAATCGACATCCGGCCAAGCGCCCGCCAGATGCTTGCAGATCTCGGTCACCCCTTCGGCCGCGGCGAGCCGGTCTACGACGTGACGTTCGAGAATGTCCAGGCCGGGCTCAGGACGGACTACCTGTTCCGGCTCGCCAACCAGAATGGCGGCCTGGTGGTCGGCACCGGCGATCTTTCCGAGCTCGCACTCGGGTGGTGCACCTACGGCGTCGGCGACCACATGTCCCACTACAACGTCAACGCGTCGGTCTCCAAAACGCTGATCCAGCATCTCATCCGCTTCGTCGCCGGCTCCGGCGACGTGAGCGAGGAGACCGCCCGCGTCCTCGACGCCATCCTCGCCACGGAAATCTCCCCCGAGCTCGTGCCGCCCGGCGAAAGCGGTGTCCTGCAGTCGACCCAGGACATCGTCGGACCCTATGCGTTGCAGGACTTTACCCTCTTCTACCTGACCCGCTACGGGTTCCGCCCCTCCAAGATCGCCTTCATGGCCCACCATGCCTGGAGCGAAGCGGAAAAGGGCGCCTGGCCTATCGACCTCCCCGATGCCGACCGCCGCGCCTATTCGCTCGGCGACATCAAGCACTGGATGGAAGTGTTTCTGAAGCGCTTCTTTGTCAGCCAGTTCAAGCGCTCGACCCTGCCGAACGGGCCGAAGATCTCGTCCGGCGGCTCCCTGTCGCCGCGCGGAGATTGGCGCGCACCATCCGACAGCAGTGCCAAGCTGTGGCTGCGGGAGCTGGCCGAGAACGTGCCGGAGGCGTAACGGCTGGCTCGTGAGCATTTCGGCTATCCGGACAGCCGTCGGATCGGGCCGATCCCTCAGCCTGCCGGGCTGAGGCATCGGGGCGCAGCAGGTATCCCACCCGTGAGCGGCACGATCACCACGCCTTCGATCCCGGCGACGCTTTCGGCGACGACATGGATCGCTCGTCGCTGCGCCTGCGAGGCAAGTTCGCCGGTAACCTCTACCAGCGCATTGCGCACCTTCACGTCGACCTGATCGGGTCCCAGCCCGAGTTCTGACCGCAAGCGGGTGACCACTGCGAGGCGCAGGGCATCGTCGCCGCGCGCCGTCCGGTCGCGGCCGGAGCTGATCGCGCGGATCACGTCACGGCGGCTGACGATCCCGACCAGCCTGTCCTGATCGATCACCGGCAGGCGCTTGACGTTCTGGCTGCGCATCAGCATCACGAGCTTGGCGACCGGCATGTCCGGGGAGACGGAATGCACGGTCCGCGTCATGCAGTCACCGACCGTCGTCCCGTTCGCGAGCAGATAGGCCTCATAGAAAGCGTCGTCCGGCTGTTCCGGAGGCACTTGCCGTGACAGGGTAAGTGGACTCCGCTGCAGCAGGTCGCCCTCTGTCAGAATGCCGCAAACATGGCCTTTATCATCGAGCACGGGGAGGCCGCTGATGGCGTGCTGGAGCATGGTGCCGATCGCCTTGCCGATCAGGGTATCGACGGTCACGGACACCGGTTTAGTGGTCATCAGATCTTTGGCGAGCATGTGACTGATCCTATAGTGGTGCAACAGAGGAAAGAGCCGCGAGGGGAGAGCCGTCCCGGCCGGCGTCGTCAGGCAGCCTTGGAGCAACCGCGGCACAGCGGCGCGTGCGGCACGGCGTCCAGCCGCGCAGCATCGATCGGCTTGCCGCATCGCGTGCAGGTCCCGAAACATCCCCGGTCAATCCGGTCGAGCGCCGCCTCGATGGCGAGCAGTTCCTTTCGTCCGGTTGCCCCGAGTTCCTCCAGGACCTCGTCGTTGTTGCGCTCGACGGCACGGTCGTCGTCATCGGGATTGCGGGCCTGCTCGAGGTCCGTCTCGATGGCGTGCAGCCGGGACGTGAGCGCCTGCCGGCGTTCGAGCAGCTGTGCCCTGAAGCCGGCAATGTCGACTGCCGCGAGTACAGGTGGGGCGTGGGGCATGCGGGTCTCTCCCGGATCGGATGAAGATTGCCGATGATGCCCGCCGACCCGTTTTCAATCATTGACGGCGATCAATGGATCGCGCTGTCGCAGCGTGCGGCTAAGATCAACCAGCCGCGACCATCACCGAAAGGCACTCCTCGGCAATCATCTGTTCCTCGTCGGTCGGCAGCACCCAGATCGAGATGCGGCTGGCGGACGTGCTGATCCTCAGGGCATTCCGCTGGTTTGCGGTCTCGTCCAGTTCGGCTCCGAGCCAGAGCAGCCGTTCCGCGACCGCGGCGCGGATCTCCGGCTGATGTTCTCCGATGCCGGCGGTGAATACCAATGTATCGATCCCCCCAAGCGTACTGGCCAGGCGGCAGACCTCGCCGGCGATCCGGAAGGTAAAGAGATCGATCGCCTCGCGGCTGTGCGCGCTGTTGTCCTTGATGAGCGCACGTGTATCGCCGCTGAGCCCCGACACCCCAAGCAGGCCCGAGCGGTGGTAGAGCAGGTCCTCTACATCCTGGACCGTCATGCCCAGCGGTCCGAGCAGATGGAGGAGGACACCGGGGTCGATCCAGCCGGGTCGCGTTGCCATGGGAATGCCGTCAAGCGTGGAAAAGCCCATGCTGGTATCCCGGCTTTCGCCATCGTCGAGGGCGCAGAGGCTGGCGCCGCTGCCAAGATGGGCGATCACCACCTTGCCGCGCGCGACCTCAGGCGCCTTTTCGGCGAGCGCCCTGGCCACGTAGCGGTAGGAAATGCCGTGAAACCCGTAGCGTTTGATGCCTCGATCATGCAATTCGCGGGGAATGGCAAGACGCCGCGAAAGGTCGGGCTGCGTGGCATGAAAGGTCGTATCGAAGGAGCCTGTCTGGAACAGCTCGGGACGCAGGTGGCGGACCGCCTTGATGAAGCGCAGCGCCTGCGGCTGATGCAGAGGCGCAAGCTCGGTCAGGGAGTGGACCTGCGCGATCGTCCGGTCCGTGAGTTGCGCCGGCCCGTCGAACAGATCGCCGCCGTGGACGATGCGATGGCCCGCCGCAACGACGGCGTCCAGATCGAAATGAGTGCCGAGTTCGCGGAACACTTCATCCACCAGTCCGGCCAGATCATCGCCCGAATCTCCCTTGAGGGAGAGGTCGAACGTCGCCGGCCCCTCCGTCAGGTGAAGCGTCAGCGGATGGTCAGAAAAATCGACCAAAGCCTTGCCGATGCGCTCGGGACGGCTGCCGGCGATGCGGAAGATGCCGATCTTGACGCTGGACGATCCGGCATTGAAGGTCAGAAGAAGTCGGTCGGTCATGAGAATTCCCTGAATGCGCGCGGAACAAGAAGGTCGCTTGCGGCAACGGTCAGGCGGGCGAGTGCGGCAGACGCCATCCGGACCTTGGCGGGGTCGGCCCGGCTGGTCAGAATGATGGGCACCCGTGCCCCGAGCACCAGTCCCGCCGCATCGGCACCGGCAAAGTAGATCAGTTGCTTGGCCAGCATGTTGCCGGCTTCGAGATCCGGCACCAGCAGGATGTCGGCTTCGCCCGCCACCGGCGAGGTGATGGATTTTGCGCGGGCCGCCTCAATGCTGATGGCGTTGTCGAAGGCAAGCGGCCCGTCGACCATGGCGCCTTCGATCTGGCCGCGCGCCGCCATGACGGTCAGGGCTGCTGCATCAAGCGTCGCCTGCATCTTGCTGTTGACCGTCTCGACGGCCGCAAGGACAGCCACCCGTGGGGTCTCGACGCCGAGCCGGCGGAGAAAATCGACGGCGTTCTGGCAGATGTCGCGCTTCTGGTCGAGATCCGGGGCGATGTTGATGGCCGCGTCCGTCACCACCAGCAGCTTGTCGTAGGCCGGTATGTCCATGACGTAGACATGGCTCATGCGCCGTTCCGTCCGCAGCCGCGGCGATGCGATCACCGCCGACAGCAGTTCGTCGCTGTGCAGGCTGCCTTTCATGAGAGCCCCGACGGTACCGGCTGCCGCCAGTTCCACGGCCCGTCCCGCCGCCGCATGGCTATGCTCGACGGGCTCGATGCGGATTCCGGCAAGGGAAAGTTCCGCAGCCTCGGCTATCGCCCTGATCTTGCTTTCCGGCCCGACCAGGAGAGGATCGAGTAGTCCCTGGAGCTTCAGCTCGACCGCCGACCGCAATGTTTCGGTCGAGCACGGATGGACCACCGCGGTCGGCAGGGCCGGCATGGCGAGAGCCCGTTCGATGAAAGCTTCATAGCGACCGTGATGTCTCAGCGTCATATCCACGACTTGCCCTTCCTCTTGGCTACAGCGCGCTTGTCGCCTGCCGGTTCCGGTGTTGCCTTGACACAGCGCAATGCCCTTCCGCTGGCATACCCCTTTCGTCTTTCCGATACAGGCTGATGACATGACGAGATGCGGCGGGGCGAGATGACGGACGCGGCCAAGGCGGCGTGCGTCGAATGCTTCATGCTGAACATGCTGAACAAGGGACCGGATATGCCATTGATGCAGCGCAAGGTGCGCGGCGGCGATGTGTGGCGTGCTGCGATAAACCAGCACGTGGAGACGCCGCATGTCGCTCGATCATCAGAACGCGACCGTCGTCTTCCTCAGCGATCCGGCGAGCTATGGCTTGGTTGGGCACGTGGAGCGGATTGAAACCCATATCTCCATCGTCTTCCTGGTCGGGCCGCACGCCTACAAGCTGAAGAAGGCGCTAAAGCTGCCCTATGTCGACTTTTCGACAGCGGAGATCCGGGAGGAGGCCTGTCGTCAGGAACTGGCGCTTAACGCAAAGACGGCGCCGCGGCTGTATAATGGCGTGCGCAGGATCACACGGGCAGGGGATGGAAGGCTGGAATGGGACGGCAGCGGGGAACTGCTCGATGCCGTCGTGGAGATGGCCCGGTTCGGCCAGGAACAGCTGCTTGACCGCATGGCGCTGAGCGGCGGGCTGACGCCGCAACTGATGACCGCCACGGCCCGGATGATTGCCGGCTTCCATCAGGCGCTGGCTCCTATCCCGACCAAGGACGGCGCGGCCAATATCGCCGGCGTGCTCGAAATTAACGATGCGGGTTTCCACACCAGTGGGGTCTTTTCCGCGAGCGAGGTGTCGGCGCTCGGCAAGGTCTTTCGGACACGCCTTGCCCGCCATGCATCGCTGCTCGACGACCGCGCCCGCGCCGGAAAAATCCGCCGCTGCCACGGCGATCTTCATCTGCGCAACATCTGCCTTCTCGACGGACATCCCGTCCTCTTCGACTGTATCGAGTTCAATGCCCAGATCGCCACGATCGACGTGCTTTATGATCTCGCCTTCCTGCTCATGGATCTTTGGCATCGGGGATTTGCCGACCTCGCCAACCTGACCATGAACCGCTACCTGGACGCCGCTAACGAGGAGGACGGCTTTTGCCTGCTGCCGTTCTTCATGGCGGTGCGCGCCGCGGTGCGGGCCCATGTGACGGCAACCCAGGCCGAGGAGCCGGGACAGGATCGCCCGCGGCTTTCTGCCGAGGCCCGCCGCTATTTTGACCTGGCCCTAGACCTTTTGAGGGAAGAAACGCCGCGGCTTGTGGCAATCGGCGGCCTTAGCGGGTCGGGCAAGAGCACGGTGGCGGACCACCTGGCACCGAGGTTTGGGCCGCCGCCCGGCGCCCGCATTATGGAAAGCGACCGGATCCGCAAGGCCATGCATGGCGTGACCGCCGAAACCCATCTGCCGCCCGCGTCGTACCGTCCCGAGGTTTCGGCCAACGTCTATGAAGACATGGCGCAGCGCTCCGCTCTCATTCTGAAGCAGGGCGGTTGCGTCGTCGCTGACGCCGTCTTCGACGATCCGGCACGGCGGCAAGGCATCGAGCAGGCGGCGGGCGCACCTGCCGGGTTCTGCGGCATCTGGCTGGACGCGGAGCCGGCTCTCTTGCGCCAACGTGTCGGGGCACGACGAGACGGCGCCTCCGATGCGGATGTCGAGGTGCTTTCGCGCCAGCTGGACAGACGGCCGGGCGACGTCGGCTGGCATCGGGTAGACGCGTCGCTGCCGCCAGACAGGCTGATCGCGCAGATCCTCACGCTGGCCAGGGGCTGATCCCCGACCTCGTCAGGCCTGGTCTGCAACCTCCGGGAGCCTTTCGGATGTGCCCGCGAGAGCCGGCGTGAAGTCCAGCACCACGCGCCCGTCGATCTTGCCGGACTTGAGGCGGGCGAAGATGTCGTTGATCTCCTCGAGCGGAGCGGTGTGGATTTCGCTCGTGACCTTGCCCTCGACCGCGAAGGCGATCGCTTCGTCGAGATCCCGCCGGGTGCCGACGATCGAGCCGCGCACCGTGATGCGCTTCAGCACCACGTCGAAGATCGGCGTCGGGAAGTCTCCCGGTGGCAGGCCGACCAGGCAAACCGTGCCCTTGCGGCGGACCATTTTCAGCGCCTGCGAGAAAGCGGGTGGAGAAACCGCGGTCACCAGCACACCATGCGCGCCGCCGCTCGTGGCGGCGAGAACCCGGTCGACAGCATCTGCTTCCGTCGCATTGACGGCAAGGCGTGCGCCGAGCCGGCGGGCGAGGTCGAGCTTGTCGGCGCTGACGTCGACGGCGACCACTTTCAAACCCATGGCCAGAGCATACTGGATGGCCACGTGGCCAAGACCGCCAATGCCGGAAATAACCACCCACTCACCCGGCTTCGCCTCGGTCTCTTTGAGGCCCTTGTAGGTGGTGACGCCGGCGCACAGGATCGGTGCGATCGCTGCGAAATCGACGTCTTTCGGCAGCCGCGCCGCAAAGGCGGCAGAGGCGATCACATACTCCGCAAAGCCGCCATTGCAGCTGTAGCCCGTGTTGTGCTGGTGTTCGCAGAGCGTTTCCCAGCCGGTTTCGCAATATTCGCAGCGCAGGCACGCATCGTGCAGCCAGGCGACGCCGACCGCATCGCCGATCTCGTATTCCGTCACGCCGGGCCCGAGTTCGACCACCACGCCGGCAGCCTCATGGCCGGGAATGAACGGCGGCGCCGGCTTTACCGGCCAATCGCCGTCGGCGGCATGCAGATCCGTGTGGCAGACCCCGCAGGCCATGACCTTCACAAGCATCTCTCCGGGCCCCGGGACAGGCACGGGGACACATTCGATCTTCAAGGGTTCGCCGAACCGATACACGACTGCAGCCTTCATCGTCCTGACCATCGTTCCACTCCAGAAGAGGTTTCGCATGGCAGGCGTGTAGTGCGGCGCCCGTCGCCGCTCATTGACCGCGGTCAATTCGCAAGGCCCGGTTTCGGCCAATGATGAGGTCGTTCATGATGAACGGGAGGCTCTCATGCACACAGATTACAAGGTCGGCTCGCTGCAGGCGGACACCGTCGCACGGGCCTTTGTCGTCATCGGCCAACTGTTCCCTGCCGCGTCGTTTCGGGAATGGTGCCTTGCGACCGCCACCGACATCCAGAGAAACGACTGGCTGACCGCGACGGACAGAGCCGGCGTCATCCGCGGCCTCTGTCATCTCTTCGTCGGCGAAGCGATGCCGACCCGGCAGCTGGAAGTGCCGGTGTTTGCCTCGATCAGCCTGTTTGATGAACGCAGGATTGCCCGCGTGCTCTTCGAGGTCGCCCGGGAGCGGGCGGAACAGGAGCACTGCCTGCGGATCCATTTCTGGCCGGCGGGCCTGGCCGCCTGGCCAATACTAGTGAGGCCCGAAACGCAGACAGCACCCCGGGGCGGCCTGCTCTACGACCTGCAAGGCGATCACAACAGCCAAACCAGCGTTTTCCGGACGGGTCGCCGGGTGCTGCCGCACTAGGCCGGAATTCCAGCCCGTTACAATTCGTCACGCAATCGAACATATCGTAACAGGGCTGGCATCCGGCCGTTACCGAGCGGGACCTACTGTGTCTGCAAGCACGGAGGTTTCCCCATGTACATCGTTCGCGAACAGAAGATCATTGCGTCCCCTGAGATGAGGACGGGCAGCGAGGCGCAGTGTCTGCGTGACGTTTTCCGTCAACAGGCATCGGAGCACCTGACGGCCGGCAAGTCGTTGTTTCTCGAGGGAGACAGGGCGGAACACGTCTTCGAGGTAGTCGAAGGCGCGCTGCGGATCTTCAAGATCATTTCCGACGGCCGGCGCGTGATCACCGGTTTTCTCTATTCCGGTGATATCATCGGCCTGGCGGTCGGTCAGCGCTACCTCTACAGCGCCGAGGCGATTTCGGTGGCGACGGTCAAGCGCGTCAGCCGCCGCCGGTTCGATTTAGCCGTGACCGACAACCAGCGGCTGCAGCCGGAATTCTTCGCTCTGGTTTCCGACGAGATGGCGGCGGCCCAGGACCAGATGGTGCTGCTCTCCTGCAAGAATGCAGAGGAACGGATCTGTTCCTTCCTCCTCAAGTTCATGAAGCACAACTCGCTGCCCGGTGAACGGCGCCGCAATATCGAGCTGCCAATGTGCCGCCAGGATATTGCCGACTATCTTGGCCTGACCATCGAGACCGTGTCGAGAACCTTCACAAAGCTGATCCAGAAGGGCGTGGTGAGCATCGAGAACAGCGCGCTGCGCCACACCATCGCCATCGAACGCCCGGCTCTCCTGGCAAGGCTTGCCGGCGACGGAGAAGAGGTCTGCTGGCACGAGGGCCTGATGGCAGGTCAGCAGGCGGGGCATTGAACCCCAACAGGTGAAGCGATCCGCCCCTGCCCGGAGAAGGTCAGGGGACCTCGAAGACTTCGCCCGGCCGCATCGGTCGAAACCTCTCGCGGGCGACGCCCTTGGCATCCAGCGCGCGGTGCAGCGCCCTGATGGGATCGTCGACCGCTTCGTCCGTCAGCTTCAACGTTCCCCAGTGATGGCCGACGGCGTAAGCGGCGTCGCAGAGCAACATGCCGTTGACCGCTTCCTCCGGGTTCTGGTGCTGCGGCCGCATGAACCAGCGCGGCTCATAGGCACCGATCGGCAGGATCGCGAGGCGGAAGCCTCCATGTTTTTCCAGTGCCGCCCGGTAGTTGATGCCGTCGTGAAAGCCTGTATCGCCGATGTGGTAGATCTTGCCCGCCGTCGTTTCCAGAACGAAGCTTGCCCACAGCGCCATGCGTCGATCACCCATGCCGCGTGCCGACCAGTGATGGCAGGGTTCACAGTAAAGCACCGCCTCGTCGCCGATCGCCTGGCTCATGCTCCAATCCATGACGCTGACGGCGGCGCTGGGCACGCCGGACCGGATGATCACGTCATTGCCGAGCGGCGTGACAAACTGTGGTCGAAAGCGCTCCTGCAGGCGCCTCAGGGTCTCGAGATCCAGGTGATCGTAATGATTGTGCGTGACGATGACGAGGTCGATGGGCGGCAGGTCGTCCAGCCGGATCCCGGGCGGGTTGGCGCGCTTCGGTCCGGCGAAGGAGACCGGGCTGGTGCGCTCGCTCCAGACGGGATCGGTCAGAATGTTGAGGCCACCGACCTGAAGCAACAGGGTGGCATGGCCGACCATGGTTACCACGACGCGGTCGCCCGACACGCGCTCTTCCGGAACGGCCTGCGGGAAGGGGCTGTCCACCGTCTGCGGCCATGGCTTGTTGCCCTTGCCCAACTTCCAGCGGATGACGGCGGCAAGGCCGAGTGGCGTCTCGCCGCCAGGATTGAAGAAGCGCGTCCCGTCGAAATGATCGGAGACTGCGCCGGAGTAATATCGATTGCCCGCCATGGCCCCTCGTCGTGTGGATGGTCCAAGCCATGACCATCGCTATCATTCGCGTTCGCGGACGCTTCTAGCAGCTTTGGCGGGGACGGGCGAACGCCTTCTTCCGCAAAAAAAGGACGACGCCCCGCGTCATCCGCGGGGCGTCGTCTCTCCTCGTTTTGTTTCCGGCCAGCCTAGGTAAGGCGACCGAGGCGGTGGTAGAGATTGGAATACTTCGCCCAGTCGGGCCGATCGCCATTCTGCTGCAGGTACTGGCTGATCGCAGTGCGGATGAGTTCGAAGTCTTCCTGGCAGAAGACGGCGCGGGACCGCTGCGGCTCGGCCGACTTGAAGGTCTCTGCGGTGTTCGATGTCTGCATGGATTGGTTCAACATGGTGCTTTTCCTTGATCGGGTGTGATTTGATGCCTAGCCGCTTGTTCGCGGCTCACGCCGCGAACTGGTTCACGGCCTAGGCCGCGAACTGGTTCATCGTGTTGTGCTGTCCGCCGGCCTTCAGCGCGGCTTCGCCGGCGAAATACTCCTTGTGGTCGTCGCCGAGATCGGAGCCGGCCATGTTCTGGTGCTTGACGCAGGCAATTCCCTGGCGGATTTCCTGACGCTGCACGTTCGCGACATAGCCGAGCATGCCCTGATCGCCGAAATAGTCGCGGGCCAGATTGTCGGTCGACAGCGCGGCCGTATGGTAGGTCGGCAGCGTGATCAGGTGATGGAAGATCCCGGCGCGTGCGGCCGCGTCGCGCTGGAAAGTCCGGATCCGCTCGTCCGCCTCGATCCCGAGGTCCGTGCCGTCGTAATCCACGCTCATCAGCCGTGCCCGGTCGTAAGTCGAAACATCCCGGCCCTCGGCCTGCCAGAGATCGAAAACCTGCTGGCGGAAGTTGAGCGTCCAGTTGAACGAGGGCGAGTTGTTGTAGACCAGCTTGGCACCCGGAACGGCTTTCCGGATACGGTCGACCATGCCGGCAATCTGCTCGATATGCGGCTTCTCGGTCTCGATCCACAGCAGGTCGGCGCCATTTCTCAGGGCATGGATGCAATCGAGAACGCAGCGGTCCGCACCCGTGCCGGGGCGAAACTGGAAGAGGTTCGACGCCAGGCGCTTCGGGCGGACCAGCTTACCGCCACGGCTGATGACGATCTCGCCGTCCAGCCGGGTGGGCTCCGCAACCTCCTCGCAATCGAGGAAGGAATTGTAGAGGTCGCCGATATCGCCCGCCTCGCGGCTGAAGGCGATCTGCTTGGTGAGGCCGGCGCCCAGCGAATCCGTGCGAGCAACGATGATCCCGTCGTCGATCCCAAGCTCCAGGAAGGCATAGCGGCAAGCGCGGATCTTCGCCACGAACTCCTCGTGCGGAACGGTGACTTTGCCGTCCTGATGACCGCACTGCTTCTCGTCCGAGACCTGGTTTTCGATCTGCAGTGCGCAGGCCCCCGCCTCGATCATCTTCTTCGCCAGCAGATAGGTCGCCTCGGCATTGCCGAAGCCGGCGTCGATATCGGCGATGACGGGAACGACATGGGTCTGGTGGCCATCGATCGCCTGGATCAGTTGCTCCTCGCGGATCCGATCGCCGGCGGCGCGGGCCGCATCCAGATCGCGAAACAGCATGCCCAGTTCGCGGGCGTCCGCCTGGCGCAGGAAGGTATAGAGTTCCTCGATCAGGGCCGGGACACTAGTCTTTTCGTGCATGGACTGGTCCGGCAGTGGCCCGAATTCAGAGCGCAGGGCGGCGACCATCCAGCCCGAAAGGTAGAGATAGCGCCTTTCGGTCGTGCCGAAGTGCTTCTTGACGGCGATCATCTTCTGCTGCCCGATGAAGCCGTGCCAGCAGCCGAGCGACTGGGTATATTTGGACGGGTCGGCGTCATAGGCGGCCATGTCGCGGCGCATGATGCCGGCCGTGTAGCGGGCAATGTCGAGCCCGGTCTGGAACCGGTTCTGCAGGCGCATGCGTGCGGTCGCCTCGGCGCTGATGCCGCCCCAGTTCTCATTCGCGCCGATCGTGCCGGTGAGGTCTCTTATGCTGTCCTTGTAGTGCATGGCTCTCTTCCTCCTTGAGCGACGTCCTATCGGTACGCTGGAAAAGACAAGGTCGCGACGCCGTGCGGTGTGCACTTGTCAAACTTTACAAGACCTGTTTGTAATGTTGTGTGGGATGTGGAGGACGTCTTGGCGGAGAAGGCAACCTACCTTGGACCGCGGATCCGGCGGCTGCGGCGCGACATGGGGCTGACGCAGGCCGATATGGCCGCGGATCTCGAGATATCGCCCTCCTACATCGCGCTGATGGAACGCAACCAGCGACCGGTTACCGCGGAAATTCTCCTGCGTCTCGCCAAGGCCTACAAGATCGACTTCTCGACTTTTCACGAAGGCGCGGGTCCCGACACTGCGGCTCGCGTCCAGGCGGTCCTGCGCGATCCGCTGCTTGCGGACATCGAGTTCGGGGCACTGGAAGTGGCCGACATCGCCCACAGCTTCCCCGGTTTTGCGGAAGCCCTGCTGCGGCTCCACACCGCCTACAAGGAAGAACAGTTCGCGCTGGCCGACCGCCGCCAGGACCTCGACCAGGACGGCACGTCATCGACCGGAGACCCGGTTGCCGCGATCCGCAGCTTTCTGGCCGCCCGCCGCAACTGCTTCCCCCTGCTCGATGCGGCATCGGAAAGGCTCGCGGCCCGCATCGCCGAAGGGGGAGGGCTGGTTGCATACCTGCGGCAGCACCATGCCTTACGGGTGCGGCGAATGCCGCCGGATGTGATGGCCGGTTCGGTGCGGCGGCTGGACTGGCACCGCAAGGATCTTCTGCTTGACGAGACGCTCGATGCCGCGGCAGAGAATTTCCAGATGGCGCAGCAGCTTGCCTATCTGGAGTTCGTCGAACAGATCGATACGGCCGTCGAGGAGGGGAAGTTCGAGAGCGACAACGCGCGCCGGCTCGCCCATCGCAGCTTGGCCGCATATTGCGCTGCCGCCGTGCTGATGCCCTACGCCGCTTTCGCCAAGGCGGTCGAAACCACACGCTACGACATCGAACGGCTGGCCCGGCAATTCGGCACCAGCTTCGAGCAGACCGCCCACCGGCTGACCACGCTGCAGAAACCGGGCCAAGAACGCGTGCCCTTCTTTTTCATCCGCGTCGATACCGCCGGCAATGTCTCGAAGAGGCTTAACAGCGGAACCTTTCCTTTCGCACGTCATGGCGGTGGCTGTCCGCTCTGGACGGTCCACCAGGTCTTCAAGACGCCGGGACAGGTGATCACCCAGTGGCTGGAGCTGCCGGACGGGCAACGCTATTTCTCGATCGCCAGGACGGTGCGCTCCGGCGGCGGAGCTTTCGCAGCCCCCACCGTTGAGCGGGCGATCGCACTGGTCTGCGAGGCAGACCGGGCGGACCGCCTGGTTTATGCGCGCGCCAACACGCAAGCTCCGACACCGATCGGGATCGCCTGCCGCATCTGCCACCGCGTCGCCTGTACGGCACGCTCCGAGCCGCCGATCGGCCGTCAGCTCTTGCCCGACAATTATCGCCGGACAGAGGCCCCTTTCGGATTTTCTGACGCCTGATCGACCGAGTAGCGCCCACACCGGACCTTCTCCCGACACTCCCGTGAGCATGCCAAACAGCGAGATATTATTGCACTTTTCGCAATTAAGTCGTCAGAAATCCTGCAATTGTGCGGGTTGGCCGTCCTTGGCACTATAGGACATCAGACGAGCAAGGCACTCACCTGATGCCGCAGAGCGACGGGCGCTGCGGCGGCTTCAAAGACCGCCACACTGACGTTACCGAGACCCATCATTGTCGCAGCCGACGCTGCATCTGAGACCAACCCACACAAGGAAACAGGACCATGGGCTTTATCACCACCACGGACGGCACCGAGATTTTCTTCAAGGACTGGGGTCCGAAGGACGCGCAGCCGATCGTCTTCCACCACGGATGGCCGCTGTCGTCGGACGACTGGGATGCGCAAATGCTGTTCTTCCTGGCAAACGGCTACCGGGTCGTCGCTCATGACCGCCGCGGCCACGGCCGCTCGGCACAGGTTTCCGAGGGCCACGACATGGACCATTACGCCGCGGATGCGTTTGCGGTCGCCGAAGCGCTTGACCTCAAGAATGCCGTCCACATCGGCCACTCGACCGGCGGCGGCGAAGTTGCCCGCTATGTTGCCAAGCATGGCGAGCCGGCCGGCCGCGTCGCCAAGGCAGTGCTCGTCTCCGCGGTCCCGCCGCTGATGCTGAAGACCGACGCCAATCCCGAAGGCCTGCCGCTCGAGGTGTTCGACGGCTTCCGCTCGGCGCTAGCCGCCAACCGTGCGCAGTTCTTCCGCGATGTCCCGGCCGGACCGTTCTATGGCTTCAACCGCGACGGTGCGACCGTGCATGAAGGTGTGATCCAGAATTGGTGGCGGCAGGGCATGATGGGAAGCGCCAAGGCGCATTACGACGGCGTCAAGGCCTTCTCGGAAACCGACCAGACGGAAGACCTGAAGGCGATCAGCGTCCCGACGCTGGTTCTGCACGGCGAGGACGACCAGATCGTGCCGATCGCCGACGCAGCCATGAAGTCGATCAAGCTGTTGAGAAACGGCACGCTGAAGACCTATCCGGGCTTCTCGCACGGCATGCTGACCGTCAATGCCGACGTGCTGAACGCCGACCTTCTCGCCTTCATCAAGGCCTGAGGCAGCAGACTGGAAATACGGCGGGGCAAATGCCCTGCCGCCTTTCTCATAACATCAGACGCCGTGCGTCCCGTCATAGCCGTTGATCGCGGGAGGCACCCAGCCGTCCGGCGTCCCGGCGGGCCGATAGATCTCGACGACCATGGGATGGCAGGACGCCGTATCGGAGGAATGCTCGGACGAGCAGTCGCCACCGGGGCAGGCCGACATGCAGCCGAGCAGATCGATCTCGGCAAAGAACTCCAGATAGTCGCCCGGCCGCACGGGGCTCGCCTTCATGAAATACTGGCCGGTATCGCGGCTGAATCCGGTGCACATGAAGACGTTCAGCACATCGTGAATATAGGTTTCCGCTTCCCGCAACGGCATGCCCGTCGCGCCTGAAAAGGCGCGGGTGAGGTTCGAATGGCAGCAGTGGTGATACTGGCCGCCATGGCTGAGCAGATTGTGCGTATAGGGGTCGCATCGTGTGCCGATCACGTCATGCACCGCACCGCCAAAAGCGTCAAACCCGTACCAGTCCAGCGTATCGTGGGTAATGGTGGCGATCGGCCGAAGATAGGGGAAGTTCGAAAACAGCTGGTCGCCGGTGCCAACATGGGTGCCGTTCAGCGCCCGCGTCTTGCCCGTATAGAGTCTTTCCTTCAGGTCATGCGCATTGAACAGGTTGAGATCGCCCACCTGCGGCCCCTCGCTGCAGAGAATGCGGGAGAAATGACCCTGCGGCACGCTCCAGGTCGCAGCTTCGCGGGCCGGAACGACCACGGTTTCGACCAGTTCAAGCTTCTCCCTCAGCGCCCGATAGGCAGCAAGGTCTGGCCGCGGCAGATCTTCCACCGGATAACAGACCACCGGCGCGATCGCCCTGCGGGCATCGGCATCGGCGGGGGCCGTGGTCATGGCTTGGGGCTTCATGGCGATCTCTCTGCTTTCCTCATCGGCACTCCCTAACAGGGCCGGCGCCCTAGCGCTCTAGCTCTGGCGGCATCGGATGTCGAGCAAGCGAAACTGCTGGTGATTTGCGCGGCCTCTTGTCTTTGATGTCGCGCGTGGCAATCTGCCGCCCGAGCCGATCCGGAGAATGATCCATTGAACCAGGTGTTTCTGCAACGCGCCGCACTTTCCCGGCCCGATGTCACGGCCGAAGACGCCGCCACGCTTCTGGCGGATCACTTCGGACTGACCGGCCCGATTGTCGAACTCGGCAGCCAGCAGGATCGCAACTACCGGGTCGAGACCTCGGCCGGACGCTTCGTGCTGAAGATCTGCCGCGCCGACTACGCCACCATCGAACTGGAGGCGCAGAATGCAGCGCTCGCGCATCTGGCTGCAAAGCAGGGCGCGCCAACGGTTCCTCGGGTGTTTCAGTCACGGCAGGGTATGGGGATCGTTCCGGTGCGGCTGCGCGGGGACGATTACCAGCTCCGGCTGCTTGATTTCATCGACGGCGAACAGCTGACGCCGCGCAAGCACCTGCCGGCGATTACTGTATCAACGCTCGGCTCGCTCGGCGGCCGGCTGGCCTCGGCGCTGTCGGATTTCCAGCATCAGGGCCTTGCCCGAGATCTCCAGTGGGATCTTCGCCGGGCCCAGCCGGTCGTTCATCATCTGCTGGAGGCGGTGAGGGATCCGCAGCAGAACAACCGCATCGCCGCGGCGGTGGATGAGGCAGTGCAGCGGCTGGAACCCTTGCGCCCGGCCTTGCGGCTGCAGGCGATCCACCATGACGTCACCGACGACAATGTGGTGAGCCGGGCCAACGCGCACGGCCAGTTGCTGCCGTTCGGGGTGATCGATTTCGGCGATATCGTGCAGGGCTGGTTGGTGGCGGACCTTGCGGTGACCTGCGCCTCGCTGCTGCATCATGCGGACGGCGATCCTTTCGTTATCCTGCCGGCGGTCAGCGCCTTCCACGCTCAATGCCCGCTTAACCGGGAGGAGCTACTGGCGCTGTGGCCGCTGATCCTCGCCCGCGCCGCGGTGCTGGTCGCGAGCAGCGAACAGCAGCTCGCGCTCGACCCGGACAATTCCTATATCCGCGCCAACATCGACCATGAGCGCCTGATCCTCGACGTCGCCCTCTCGATACCGCCGGCGGTGATGGAGATTGCCATTGCGCAGAGCGTGGGCATGGACGAGCGGGCGAAGGCACCCATCGAAGCCGCCCTGCTGCTTCCG
This sequence comes from Hyphomicrobiales bacterium, assembly GCA_900469345.1. Classification (GTDB taxonomy): domain Bacteria; phylum Pseudomonadota; class Alphaproteobacteria; order Rhizobiales; family Rhizobiaceae; genus Neorhizobium. The sequence goes on from UBWZ01000007.1 coordinate 160,914, forward strand.
CGCGTCGACGCGAGCCGGATCACCACCGTGGCGCTCGATACCGAAAGCACCCTGTTCGACGGCGGGCCTTTGCCCGGTCCGCAACAGGAAGAGATGCTTCTCCGGTCATCGACAGGGCAGGGACCGCGCGCCACGTGCTACCGCGAATATCGCCTGACACGCAGCGTCTTCCCCTCGCCACAACCGCCGCAGAGCCTGGCGCTGTTCGTCGATCTGCTTCTGGAAGAGGAGACAGAGGTCGCAGCGCCTTTCGATGGCGTGTTGGAAGTGTCCGGTGAACACGTGCGCCTGATCGGGGAGCACGCCACGCTTCATCTCTCCGGCTTCGACCTTACGGCAGCTTCTGGGAGTTCGGTCCTCCGAGGCGACAGTCTGGGGTCTGCGGGGCCCAAGCCGGGAACGCAGGACGACGAGACGCGCCTGCGGGTGCAGCTCTGCCGCGACCAGACCGTTTCGCCGCCGGCCTTCGTCCGGCCTGACCATGCCGCGGCCTGGGCGGCGCTCTGCCCCTCACCAAAAACCCTGCTCGGCTTCGACTGTGACGCACCGGCTCTTCAGAGCCCGTCGCTTCTTGAGCGACGACAGGCGCATTTCGCCCGCCCGCAAAAGAACTACTACGCCAACCCGCCGCAGATCGAACGTGGTTTTCGCGAATATCTGATGGACGTCGAAGGACGCACCTATCTCGACATGGTCAACAATGTCACGATTCTCGGGCATGGCCATCCGAGGCTCGCCGATGCGGTGCACCGCCAGTGGCTGAGGCTCAACACCAACTCGCGTTTCCATTATGCGGCCGTGGCGGAGTTTTCCGAACGCTTGTCGGGGCTGGCACCGGAGGGGCTGGACACGGTGTTCCTGGTCAACAGCGGTTCGGAGGCCAACGATCTGGCGCTTCGTCTCGCCTGGGCGGCCAGCGGCGCACGCAACATGCTGTGCCTGCTCGAAGGCTATCACGGCTGGTCGGTCGCCAGCGACGCGGTCTCGACCTCGATCGCCGACAATCCGCAAGCGCTGACCACAAGGCCGGACTGGGTCCATGCCGTCATGTCGCCCAACACATATCGTGGCCCGTTTCGGGGACCGGCCTCCACAGGTGACTATGTCGCGGAAGTCTCGAAGGTGCTTGAGGAGCTGGATAGGGCAGGGCAGGGGCTCGCCGGCTTCATTTGCGAGTGCGTGTATGGCAATGCCGGCGGCATTCCTTTGCCGCCGGGTTATCTGCAAGAGGTCTATGCCATGGTGCGGGCCCGGGGCGGGATCTGCATCGCCGACGAGGTGCAGGTGGGTTTTGGCCGGCTCGGTCATCATTTCTGGGGCTTCGAGGAGCAGCAGGTCGTGCCGGATATCATCACGGTCGCCAAGGGCATGGGCAACGGCCATCCGCTCGGCGCCGTCATCACCACAAGGGCGATTGCCGACGCGCTGGAAAAGGAAGGCTACTTCTTCTCGTCCGCCGGCGGCAGTCCGGTCAGCTGCGTGGTCGGCATGACCGTGCTCGACATCATGCGGGACGAGGGACTGCAGGAGAACGCGCGCCTTGTCGGCGATCACCTGAAGCGGCGGCTGGAAGCGCTCGGGCAGCGCTTTCCGCTGGTCGGCGCGGTGCACGGCATGGGGCTCTATCTGGGGCTGGAATTCGTGCTGGATCGCGAGACGCTGGCGCCGGCGACCGGCCAAACCGCCGCCATTTGCGACCGGCTTCTGGAGCTCGGCGTGATCATGCAGCCGACCGGCGATTATCTCAACGTGCTGAAGATCAAGCCGCCGCTCTGCCTTTCGCTGGAGGGGGCGGATTTCTTCGGGGACATGCTGGAGCGCGTGCTCTCCGAGGGCTGGTAGGACAAAAAGAGAGGGGCGAAGACCGGTTGAACTCTGCGGCCGGATCGGATTAGCTGGCGCTCCCGCCCCCTCGCAGCGACGAGACGCCTCCCATGACCAAGGCCGAAACGATCATTCTCAACGCCCGCGTGCTGACGCTCGACAACGACCATCCACGCGCCGAGGCCGTGGCGCTGGCGAGCGGGCGCATCCTTGCCGTCGGCAGCCGGGCAGAGATCGAGGCGCTCAAGGGGGAGGGCACGCAGGTCATCGATGCACGGGGCGGAACTGTGCTGCCGGGCTTTTCCGAAAACCACATGCACCTGTTTTCCGGCGCAGCGGAACTGGATCATCTCCAGCTCGCCGGTGTCTCGGGCCTTACCGGGCTGACCGCCGCCATCAGGGACTATGCCGCCAACAGAGCGCAGGAGAAGGTGCTGTTCGGCCAGGGCGCCGATTACACCATCCTCGGGCCGCAGGAGCGCCTGACCCGCCATCATCTCGACGCCGTGCTGCCGGACCAGCCGCTGGTGCTGTTTGCGCCCGATCACCACACCGCCTGGGCCAATACCTGCGCCCTGGAGCTGGTGGATTTGCTGCAGGGCGCAGAGCTTGGGCCCGGCAACGAGGTTGTCATGGGCGCCGATGGGCTGGCGACCGGCGAGCTGCGGGAAATGGAGGCCTTCAGCCCGCTGCAGAAGGCCGGCGGTTTCGACCGCTACCGGCTGGGGCTCTCAACCGGCGGCGAGCCGGATCCCTATCCGGACGATAATGAATGGGAGACGGACATCGCCGTCATGCGCCGCGGGCTCGACTATTGCGCCCGGCATGGCATTACCACCATCCAGAACATGGACGGCAACCTCTACCAGTTGGAACTGCTGGCGGAGATCGAAAAGCGGGACGGCTGCCTGCCGTGCCGGGTGACCATCCCTTTCCACTTCAAGAACTTCATGTCGCTCGACATGCTGGAAAAGGCCTCCGATCTCACCCGCCGCTTTACCGGCGACTGGCTCTCGTCGGGCTTGGTCAAGGTTTTCTACGACGGCGTTCTGGACAGCTGGACGGCGGTCATGGTGGAGCCCTATGCGGACAAGCCGGGCGACTGCGGCGAAGGGCTGTTTACGCCGGAGCGCTTCCGGGAGGTGGCGATCGAAGCGGATCGGCGCGGTCTGCAGATCGCCGTCCATGCGATCGGCGACGGTGCGGTGCGCGCCGTCCTCGACGGCTACGAGGCGGCGCAGAACGCCAACGGTCGGCGCGACAGCCGCCACCGTATCGAGCATATCGAAGTGGTCCACCCGGACGACATCTCCCGGTTTGCGGCGCTTGGCGTCACCGCCTCCATGCAGCCGCCGCATCCGCCCGGTTGCGCCGGCGTGCCGCTGGAGCCGACCGTCTCGCGCATCGGTCGCAAGCGATGGCCGCTGAGCTATGCCTGGCGCACGCTGAAAGACGCAGGTGCCCACATCTGCTTTGCCTCCGACTGGCCGGTCTCGCCGATCGACCCTCTGGTCGGGATCAAGGCCGCCGTCACGCGCACGCGCTGGGCCGACACGGACCCCGACCAGTCCTTCTCGCTGATGGAAGCGCTGTCGGCCTATTGCGTCGAGGGCGCCCGCGCGGAATTCCACGAAGACGACAAAGGCCGGCTGAGGGCTGGCAATTTTGCGGACCTCGTCATTCTCGACGGAAACATCGAAGCGGTAGCGCCGGGGGCCCTGCACAGCCTCGGCGTGCGCAAAACGATCTGCGGCGGCCATGTGACCTTCAGTTCGGAAAAAATCGACCGGCCCGAATAGAAACGTATTGTTAATCGTCAGGCGCTGTGGTCACCTAGCGAAAAGCCGAAAAGGCAGGGAACAGCAGCTTCATTTGCAACGGTGAGTGTGCCGCATATGGCGGAATCGAATGCGGTGGAAATCCGCGACGTCGTGAAAGTCTTCGGGTTCGGCGAATTTGCCTTTTCGGCCGTCGACCATGCATCCATCGCCATCCGGAAGAACGAGTTCTTCACCCTGCTCGGACCGTCCGGCTGCGGCAAGACCACGCTGCTGCGCCTGATTGCAGGCTTCGAATATCCGACATCCGGAGAGATCATTCTCAACGGTGAAGACATCGGCACCATGCCGCCGTTCAAGCGGCCGATCAACACGGTGTTCCAGAGCTATGCGCTGTTTCCGCATATGACGGTGGCGGAGAATATCGGCTTCGGCCTCACCATGCTCGGCCGCCCGAAGCAGGAAGTCCGCGACCGGGTGGCGGCCATGCTGAAGCTGGTGCGCATGGAAAAGCTCGCCGACCGACGCACGAGCCAGATTTCGGGCGGGCAGCAGCAGCGTGTCGCTCTGGCACGCGCGCTTGCGCCAAAGCCGAAGGTGCTGCTGCTGGACGAGCCGTTGTCGGCGCTCGACTACAAGCTGCGCAAGGACATGCAGATCGAACTGAAGCGCCTGCAGGCCGAGACCGGCATCACCTTCATCTTCGTCACCCATGACCAGGAAGAAGCGCTCACCATGTCGGACCGGATCGCCGTGATGTCGGCCGGCAAGATCCTGCAGGTCGATAGCCCGCGCGCCATCTACGACGCGCCGGCCGACCGTTTCGTCGCGGATTTCATCGGCGAGACGAACTTCCTGCGCGGGCGGATCGGCAGCGTGTCCGACGGGATCGCCCAGGTGGACACGCCGATGGCAGGGCGCGTCTCGGCCACGCTGCCGCGGGATTTCGTCGCCGAAGGCGACGTCACCGTCGTCTTGCGACCGGAACACGCGGCACTCTGCGCCGCCGATGAGCCCTCAGGATGCCAGACAACCGGAACGCTCGAGAACATCGTCTATTTCGGCACCGATACGCACTATCATGTGCGGCTCGGGGACGGGGAGACGCAGTTCATGCTGCGGGAGCAGAACAAGCCGCTGCAGAGACAACGGTTGTCCGTCGGCGACAGGGTCGGCATACGGTTCGAACCCAATGCCGCCAGGGTGCTGAGGAACTGAAATGACCCAGCCAGGAACGATCGAAGCCGAACGAAGCCGGGACATCCGAAAACGGTGGCTGCTTTCGCTTCCGGCGCTGCTGATCGTGCTGCTGGCCGCCACCGGTCCCCTGCTGATCGTGCTGCTCTACTCGTTTCTCACGCCCGGACCCTATGGCGACGTTCTGTGGAAGGCTTCGCCGGACGGCTGGATCGGCGTCTTCCTGGAAAAGGACATCTTTACCGAAACGCTCTCCCTTGCCGACGCGCACGTTTCGATCTTCGTCCGCTCGGTGCTGCTGTCGCTGGCAACGACGGTCGTCACCCTGCTATTCGGCTTCCCGACCGCCTATTTCATCGCGACCCGGCCGGAGCGGACCCGCGAGCTCTGGCTGCTGCTGATCACCATCCCGTTCTGGACCAATCTTCTCATTCGCACCTTCGCCGTGCTGCAGATCATCCGCAACGAAGGCCTGATCAACACGCTGCTCATGAAGTTCGGGCTGATCGAACGGCCCATCCAGATGCTGTTTACCGACGGCGCGATCCTGACCGGCATGGTCTATGTCTACCTGCCGCTGATGGTGCTGCCGGTCTATGCCAACCTGGAAAAGCTCGATTTCCGGCTGGTGGAAGCCGCCTACGATCTTTACGCAACGCCTTTCCGCGTCCTGACGAAGATCATCATTCCGCTTGCCAAGCCGGGACTGATCGCGGGTTCGATCCTGGTCTTCATTCCGGCCCTCGGCGCCTATGTCACGCCGAGCATTCTCGGCGGCGGCAAGAACCTCATGCTCGGAAATCTGATCGAGCTGCAGTTCGGGCAGGGTCGCAACTGGCCGCTCGGCTCGGCGCTGTCGATCACGCTGATGCTGATCGTGACGGTGGCGCTGCTTGTCTACGTCCGCAACGTCGGTTCGCAGGAGAAGCGGCATGGCTAGACGGTTCTCCGTACAGCGCCAGACGGGCTTTGCGACGATCGCGATCATCTGCTTCTTCGCGCTCTACCTGCCGATCGTGGTGCTGGTCTTCTATGCATTCAACTCGGCCGACTCGCTCTCCTCCTTCCAGGGGCTTTCGCTTCGCTGGTTCGCCCGGGCCTTCGAAAACCGGCAGGTGATCGATGCGTCGATCCGCTCGCTGCAGATAGCAGCCGTGGCCGCCACCGCCGCGACCATCGCTGCGACCATGGCAGCCATCGCCACCACCCGCACCGAGCCCTACCGCGGGCTGACGCTGAAATACGCCTTCATCAACCAGCCGCTCATGGTGCCGGAAATTGTTACCGCGGTAGCGCTTCTGATCTTCTTTGCGCGCATCAAGATCTGGACCGGCTACAACGGCCTCGGATACCTGATCGCCGCGCACACGGCCTTTTGCGTGCCCTTCGCCTATCTGCCGATCCGGGCCAGGCTCGAAAACATGGACAGCACGCTGGAGAAGGCGGCGGCCGACCTTTACGCGACGCCCTGGAAGGCCTTCCGCTACGTGACCCTGCCGCTGCTGTGGCCGGGCATTCTCGCCGGCTTCATGCTGGCCTTCGTGATCTCGCTCGATGACGTCGTGATTACGGAGTTCGTCAAGTCGGCCGGGCAGGACACCCTGCCGACCTACATGCTTGGCCAGATCCGCCGCACCATCACCCCGGAAATGAATGCGATCTCAGCGCTCTTTCTTCTCTTGTCGATCTGCGTCGTCATCGTCTTCTTCGTCGTGAACCGAAAACGTGTCTAACAACAAGGAAGGGAACAGAACCATGAAACGCGTACTAGCAGGCCTGGCCGTGACGGCCGCGGTGTTTGCCCATGCCGGGCTCGCGCAGGCGGCGGGCGAGCTCAACATCTACAACTGGGGCAATTACACCAGCCCCGAGATGATCAAGAAGTTCGAGGACACCTACAAGGTCAAGGTGACCATCACCGACTATGACAGCAACGACACGGCGCTTGCCAAGGTCCGCCAGGGCGGCTCCGGCTTCGACATGGTGGTGCCGTCGCAGAACTACATCCCGATCTGGATCTCCGAGGGACTGCTGCTCGAAAGCGACCCGGGCAAGATGGAGAACTTCAAGAACGTTGCCAAGGAATGGGCCGATCCGGAGTTCGACAAGGGCCGCAAGTACACGGTTCCTTGGGCCATGGGCACGGTCGGCACCGTCGTCAATACGGATGTCTACAAGGGCGACATCAACACCTGGGCCATCGTCTTCGACACGCCGGCGGAGCTGAAGGGCAAGGTCAACGTCGTGCCGGAAATGAACGACGTGATGGATGCGGCCGTTCTCTACAATGGCGGCAAGAAGTGCACCGGCGACCTTACCATCCTCAAGAAGGTCCGCGACACGCTGGTCAAGGCCAAGCCCAACTGGGTGGCGATGGAATACGGCACGATCGAGAAGATGCTTTCGGGCGATTTCGCCGCCTCGAGCGACTGGAACGGCTCGGCACTGCGCCAGCGCCTGAAGAACCCGGCGATCCATTACGGCTATCCGAAGGAAGGCTTCGTCTTCTGGAGCGACAATCTCGCAATTCTCAAAGATGCGAAGAACGTCGAGAATGCCAAGCTCTTCCAGAACTTCATGATGGATCCCGAAAATGCCGGCATGAATTCCGGCTTCCACCGCTACGCCAACGGCATTGCCGGCTCCGACAAGTTCATGCCCGCCGACATGAAGGGCGCTCCCGAAATCGACGTTCCGGCTCAGTTCGCGTCCGTCGGTGTACCGTCCATGACCTGCCCGCCGCAGGTGCAGGAACTCTACACCAAGATCTGGACCGAGCTGCAGAAGTAAGCTCCCGTCCTTCTCGCATCCCGCTTACGTCGCGGGATGCGATTTCACCTGCGCCCACGGAAGCCATTCATGAAAACCGTATTCTCTCCCCGCCACCGCGGCCACGCCGATCAGTTGGAACTGGTTGCCGGTGCCATCGTGCCGGGCTTCGAACTCGTCTCGCGTGCCGAATATGTGTCGGCGCAGGTGCGGGCGGTCGGGCTGGGTCCGATCCTGCCGCCAGACGAGCATGATCTCGCGACTGCCGCCCGCGTCCATCGTAGCGACTACCTCGATTTCCTGCCGACCATCTGGGACCGGTGGACCGCGGAGGGGCGCAGCGGCACCGCACTCCCGTTTACCTGGCCGACCCGCGGGCTGCGCGGCGACGTGCCGCCGGAGTTTATCGACGGGCTGCTCGGCTACTATTCCTTCGACGCCGGCTGCGGCATCGTCGAGGGCTCGTGGGACGCCATCAAGTCGTCCCACGACGTGGCGCTGACCGCCGCAAGCCTGGTGCAGGGGGTAGAGCGCGCAGTCTTCGCGCTCTGCCGTCCGCCCGGCCACCATGCAGGCGCCGGCTTTATGGGCGGCTACTGCTATATCAACAATGCGGCAGTGGCCGCCCAGTGGCTGCGCGACAACGGCGCGAAACGGGTGTCGATCCTCGACGTGGACTACCACCACGGCAACGGGACGCAGGACATCTTCTACGCGCGTTCCGACGTGCAGGTGATCAACCTGCATGCGGACCCGATGCAGGAATATCCCTACTTTCTCGGCCATGCGGACGAGCGCGGCTCAGGAGAAGGGGAGGGCTTCAATCTCAACTATCCGATGCGCTTCGGCACCGACTGGGAACGCTGGAGCCAGTCGCTTGAGCACGCCTGCGCAGAACTGACAGCCTACTCGCCCGACGTCGTGGTGGTCTCGCTTGGTGTGGATACCTTCGAAAAAGACCCGATCAGCAAGTTCAAGCTGACCACGCAGGATTTTCCGAAGATCGGGCATCGTATCGCCGAACTCGGCCTGCCGACCGTCTTTGTAATGGAAGGCGGCTATGCCGTGGCGGAGATTGGCACCAATGCCGTCGGTGTCCTCACCGGCTTCGAGGATGCATAAACCATGGCCTCTTCGGGAGCGGCTGCCACGCTCGCAAACTGGCGAACCGCGCCCTATTGCCAATGGTCCTTCGAAAACGTCGGCGAAATCGTTCCCTCGCAGGTGATCACCGCCACAGTCGGGGATGCAGACCACGACATCGTGCCGATCGGCGCCCTGGCGGACCTGGATGTGCAGGGGACCGACGGTACGATGCAGTCGCCGCGGACGTTCCTGGAAGCGAGCGAAACCGACGAACTCGTCGTGATGCGCAACGGCCGGATCGTTGCGGAGTGGCACGCGGCCCACAGGAACCCGGCTCGACCGCATATCGTCTTTTCCATGTCGAAGTCGCTGACCGGCCTTCTGGCGGGCGTCCTGTCCGGCAAGGGCCTGCTCTCCTTCAGCAAAGCGATCATGGATTACGTTCCCGAGGTCCAAGGGTCTGCCTATGCGGACGCCACGGTGCAGCAGCTGTTCGACATGGAGATCAGCGTCGATTTCGTCGAGGACTATCTCGATACGTCCGGCGGTTTTGACCGCTACCGTCGCGCTACGGGCTGGAACCCGGACAGACCGGATGATCCGGCGCCGGATCTGAGAAGCTTCGTCTGCAGCATCTCCAAAGGCGCCTGGCAGCATGGCGAAAGACATGCCTATCGCTCGCCGAACACCGATCTCGCCGGCATCGTGCTGGAGCGCGCCGCGGGGGATCGGTTCGCGACGCTGATGAGCGAGCATCTTTGGGCACCATCGGGCGCCCGATCGGATGCGATGGTCACGGTCGACCGCCTCGGGACGGCCCGTGCCGCCGGTGGCGTATCGGCGACAGCCCGCGATCTGGCGCGCGCCGGCGAGCTTGTCCGGATCGGCGGCGGCAGTATCATCCCCAAAAGCTTCATCGCCGACCTGTGGACCGGCGGCAGCCGCGAGGCATGGCGCAACGGCGACCAGGCGGCGCTGTTTCCGCAGGGCAGCTACCGGAACTACTGGTACGAGACCGGCGAAGGGGAACTGGCGGCGATCGGCATTCACGGCCAGTGGATCTGGGTCGACCCGGCCAACGCCACGGTGATCGTCAAACTCTCTTCCCAGAGCCTGCCGGTCGATGCGCCCCTCGACCAGGCGATCGTGCGGATGCTGCGGACGGTGGCACAGGCCGGCTGATCTCAGAGGGACGGCCTGGCGAAGGGTGCGATGTCGATACCGGCGCGCCCGAGTTCCTTCCGGAGCGCTGCGGCGGTGGCAACGGCGCCGGGCGTGTCGCCGTGAATGCAGACAGTGGTGGCCTGAACCGGAAGAAAGCCGCCGCCGATCGTCGGGATCCGGTTGTCGCGCAGCATGGACAGGACCTGATCGACGCTTTGCTGCAGCTCATCGATCACGGCACCTTCCATCTGTCGGGACGCGAGCATGCCGTTAGTGGTGTAGCGGCGATCGGCAAAGACCTCGCAGGCGACGGTCAGACCTGCCGTCTGCGCAGCCTTCATCGTTTCGGAAAAGGGAAGGGTGACGAAAACGAGGCTCGGATCCACCGCCCGGACTGCCGACACACAGACTTTTGCCAGAACGGGATCTTCGGCCGCCATGTTGCTCAGCGCCCCGTGTATTTTCATGTGGGTGATCGGCCAGCCGAGCGACGCTGCCATGCCCTGAATGGCCGCTAGCTGGTAGACGAGCTGAGCCTCGATATCCTCTGGGCGCTCACCCGAGATCCGGCGGCGGCCGAAGCCATAGAGATCCATGAAGGAGGGATGGGCACCGATCGCGACGCCGGCAGCCTTGGCAGCCAGGATGGTGTCGCGCATCACGCAAGGATCTCCGGCGTGGAAGCCGCATGCGATGTTCGCCGTGGTGATGATGTCCATCATCGCCCGGTCGTCGCCGACGGTATAGGCGCCGAAACTCTCGCCCATGTCGCAGTTGAGGTCGACTGTCGGCATGTGGATATCCTTTTCGGGTGGCGATCGTTGCCAGCAGGACTAAGCAACCAGGCTTGACATACAGTTGGTGTACTGGAACGACAAGTGGATAGCTGCATTGCAGAAACTGGGCGAATTTGGCGCTTTCGTCCAGGCAAATCGGCTCTGCAGCCGCCGGCGATCAGCCGGCTCCTGGGCCCGGTCACCGGGCGCTTAACGCTGTTGTCGCCAAGACAGGACCAAGACAGGACCAAGCCATGACCGCACTACAGCTTGCGTCTTTGCCGTTTCCCCGGATCGCTGCCTGCGGCGACCACGCGCTTGCCGTCGAGCTTTCCGACGTGATCGACGAGGCGGTCAACGCGCGTGTCGTCGCGCTTGCGCATGCGCTGACCGCTCAGGCCATCGCCGGCGTGGTCGAGATGGTCCCGACCTATCGGTCGCTGCTCGTCCTCTACGATCCGGCGGTCGTGCGGGGGCGGGAGCTTTCAGTCCGGCTGCTGGATCTGCTGGCAGAAGAGACCGTGCGGGACGCGCCGGGACGCCAGGTGACCGTGCCCGTCTCCTACGGCGGGGAGGCGGGCATTGACCTCGACGAACTGGCCGATCTCAAGGGAATGACGCCGGCGGACCTCGTCGCACTTCATTCATCGGCGCAGTATCGGGTCTACATGATCGGATTTGCCCCCGGCTTCGCCTATCTCGGCGGTCTTCCCGACCGGCTCCACACACCAAGGCTCGCCGTGCCGCGGCAAAGGATCGAGGCCGGCGCGATCGGCATCGGCGGAATGCAGGCGAGCATCAATTCCGTTGCGGGTCCGAGCGGCTGGCGGTTCATCGGACGCACGCCGCTTCGGCTTTTCGACCCGTCCCGGGCGGAGCCCTTCCTTCTGCGGGCCGGAGATCGGGTCCGCTTCCGGGCAGTCGATGCGGCCGAGGCAAAAGACCTGGATGCCGCCGTTGCTAAGGGCGAAACGCCCGTCGAATGGGAGATCGGATGAACAGCCTCCACATCCTCGAAGCCGGGCCAATGCTCACGGTGCAGGATCTTGGCCGGCCCGGCTATCTTCGCTTCGGCGTCTCGGGCGCCGGGCCCATGGACAGATCTTCGATGCGTCTGGCAAACCACCTGGTGGGGAACGAGGATACGCAGGCGGCGCTGGAGTTTGCGTCCGTCGGCGGTGCCTTTACTGTCGAGACCGACGTCCGCTTCGCGGTGTGCGGAGGCAGCGTTGCAATCACCATCGACGGCACGCCCCGGCATGGCTGGGAAAGCCACAGGCTGTATCCCGGCGAGACGTTGAGGATCGGCGCGATGCGCGGCGCGGTCTGGGGCTATCTGGCCATTTCGGGTGGCATCGACACCCCTTGCGTCCTCGGTTCCCGGTCCACGCATCTGCGAAGCGGACTTGGCGGCCTTAATGGGAGGCGGCTTGCCGCCGGAGATCAGCTTCCGCTCGGCGTCTCCCGGGCGGGCCCGCTTCTCGCCCTCAGGCATGCCGTGCCCCGGTCGCCCGGTGCGATCAGGGTCGTTCCCGGTCCGCAGGCCGGCCATTTCGATGCCCGAACCTGGGCTGAATTCCTGGAGGGACCTTTCCGCGTCACGCCGGACCGCGACCGCATGGCGCAGTTGCTGGAGGGGCCGCAGATCCGGGCCTTTGCCGGTCACGACATCGTCTCCGACGGCACCGTCTCGGGATCGATCCAGATCCCCTCCTCAGGGCGTCCGATCGTGCTGATGGCGGAACGCCAGACGACGGGCGGCTACCCCAAAATCGCAACCGTCGCCTCGTTCGACCTGCCTCGCCTTGCGCAGATCCCGAGCGGGTCCCTGATCCGCTTCAGGGTGATCTCGCAGGACCATGCAGAGGATCTGGCAATCGCCCGGTCGCGGCACGATGCTCAGCTTCTCGCGGACCTCGATCTCAAACCGGAGGAGCCAACGATATCGAGGCAAAGCCAATCCTGAACCCGATGCCGGCCTGAGGGACTGCGCGCTTCCTAGGCCTACCGGAATGCCGCTATCGTTGAGGTCGGCCGCGCCGCCTTTGCCGGGATTGCCGTCCAGACCATTCCGGCGCCGGTGCAGAGCTTCCATGCCTGCTCATGATCTTATGACGAGGCTTTCCAGACAGCGCACGGCGCCACCACGCGTTCGCAAAAGCATCGCAATCTGTGCCGCGCACCGACGGTGCTGCTTGATCCCAAGCTGATCACGGCCGATAACCTCGAGGACGAGGAGGGCTCGACGGCGCACGCTGATCCTGCCCTTCTCGGCTTCAAAATCGGGGCAGATTTCCCAACAGGCGGTAGCAGATATGTCGAAGATCGGTATCCACTCCTTTGTCTGGAGCGCAGGCTCGTCCAAGAGCGAGCTCGAAAAGGCGCTCACGCACACCCATGAGCTCGGCTTCGATCTCATCGAGTTGTCCTATAGCGACCCGGACCAGATCGACGTTCGCTGGCTTGCCGATCGGCTGCGCGAACTCAAGCTCGACGTGGCCATCAGCATGGGCCTTCCGCCACAGGGAGACATCTCCAGCGACGACCCTTCAGTCGTTGCCCGCGGCACCGAGGATCTGAAAAAGGCGATCGCCTTGACCCGCGATCTCGGCGGCACGAAGCTCGCCGGCATTCTCTATGCCGCACACGGAAAATCGGATCTTGCGCCGACGCGAAGGTCTTGGGAGACCAGCGTTTCGGCCTTTGCCAAGGTTGCCGAGCACGCAAAGCCATCCGGGGTGACGCTTAATCTGGAGGTCGCCAACCGGTTCGAAAGCAACATGCTCAACACGGTCGCGCAGGGGCTTGCCTATCTTGCCGATGTCGGGGCATCGAACGTCTTCCTGCACCTCGACACGTTCCACATGAATATCGAGGAAGCGGACATCGCGCTTGCGATCCGACACGCCGGCGACAAGCTCGGCTATGTCCACATCGGCGAAAGCCATCGCGGCTATCTCGGTACGGGAACCCTCGATTTCGTCTCGATCTTCGATGCGCTGGAGGCTATCGGCTGGCAGGACTACGTCACCTTCGAATCGTTTTCCTCGGCAATCGTCGATCGGGAACTGTCGGTGAAGATGGGCCTCTGGCGCGACCTGTGGGCCGACAACGTCGCTTTGGCGCGGCACGCGCATGCGTTTATCGAGATCGGCCGGGAAACCGCCAAGCTGAAGGCGGCGCTCCTGAAAACAGCGCATCTGCCGTGAGGCGCTCGAAAGCTGCCGACAGATAACGCGGCAGCCGATTGCCCTTCAGGCACCTGCTGGAAAACGAGCGGCGGCACAATCAGCCGCCGCCCAGGCGTGACGGCGGCGTCGGATGTGCGTTTCCTGCAAGCCGCAAGCCATGGGGTGCCATCACGACTGACAGATGAGACAGGAGCCGGAAGCTACTTGTCGAAGCGGAGCGGCAAGGTGTCCATGAACCGCTCGGCCTCTTCAACCGGGTTGGTGTGCCGGCTGATCTGCTCGATTTCCGTGACGGTGATCTGAAACACCTGGTCATGGCGACGGATAAAAAGATCCCCGCCTGACGCCTGACCGATACTCGACTGGTCATCAAGCTGACCGTCGCGGATGATGGCATTGGCGATCATCTTCTTGAGTTCATTGTAGCTAGTCATGTTTCCTCCCAAGCTTAGCCGTTTGAGGGTAACACATGGTTTGCGCTTCGCCAGTGCTTCGTGAGGTCCGCACGCGTCCGAGCGAGTTGCCGCATGGATCTGATAGACCGGCAATGCTCACAGATGACCACCTCCTCCGTCAGAGGTGCGTCAGTTCCATAATTAAGCTTATGTGACCAATCCATACCGCCGCAAATTCGCATGTCGTGGTTCTGCAAAGGAACGCTACGAAGCGATGCGTCGGCCCGGTCCGGGATGCACACCGGACCCCCCTTCACCACGGTTTCGTCGCCACGGTGAAGCCTCAGTCAGATGGAAGCGGGAGCCATGTTTCAACGCCTGCGCCGACACGCCGGATCGCCTATGTATCAGGGGATCGCGGTCGGCGAAGCTGGCCGCAAACCGCGCGTCAGAATGTAGCCAGGCTGAATGCAACCTACCAAATCTAGATTTTTTTATGGACATAAGCGCCTTCTAACTATATCTAGACGCTCAGAACCGCGCGGAAATGATCCTGTGCCTGCTTTGGCCGCATCGTTTTCCGAATCCGAAGCGTGTCTCCGGTCGTTCGCATCGTCAGCGGCGGGAGCTCGATATCACCATTAACTGCGGCGCCAGCGCCGTGCATGAAAACCGGAACAGACTGTTCCCCGGACGGCAAATCTGCCTGCCCGGCGCGAACCTGTTCCGCTCAACAAGGAGCGTTCTCCCGCTACCGAGCGGGAGCCTGACAGGATATGGCCCTACCCACTGAAACCGACGCGTCGGCAATGCCGAACTCGCCCAAGATCAGTCTGAAATCCGTCTTCAAAGTATTTGGCGAACGCCCGGAGCGTGCGCTTGAACTGTTCCGGTCCGGCAAATCCAAGGCCGATGTCCACCGCGAAACCGGCAGCTCGATCGGTGTCTCCAATGCCACGTTCGACATCCAGCCCGGCGAGATCTTCGTCATCATGGGGCTATCCGGGTCCGGCAAATCCACCCTGCTTCGCCTGCTCAACCGCCTGATCGAGCCGACTTCGGGTGCAATCGAGATCGATGGCCAGGACATCACCAAGATGTCGCGTGCCGAACTGATCGCGCTTCGCCGCCGCGAGATCAGCATGGTCTTCCAGTCCTTCGCGCTGCTGCCCAACCGCACAGTGCTCAACAACGCGGCCTTTGGCCTGGAAGTCTCCGGCATCAGCGAAGCCGAGCGCAAGAAGCGCGCGCTTGAAGCACTTGATGCGGTCGGTCTTGCCGGCTATGCGGAGAGCCGTCCCGACCAGCTGTCGGGCGGCATGAAGCAGCGTGTCGGGCTTGCCCGGGCGCTTGCCAACGAACCCACCATTCTATTGATGGACGAAGCGTTTTCGGCTCTCGATCCGCTGATCCGCACCGAGATGCAGGACGAACTCGTCCGCCTGCAGGGCGAGCAAAGCCGCACTATCGTCTTCGTCAGCCACGATCTCGACGAGGCCATGCGCATCGGCGACCGCATCTGCATCATGCAGGACGGCGCCGTCATCCAGGTCGGCACGCCCGACGAGATCGTCATGCAGCCGGCCAATGACTACGTCCGGTCGTTCTTCCGTAATGTGGACGTCAGCCATGTCTTCAAGGCCGGCGACGTGGCGCGCAAAACGCAGGTGACGATCATCGAGCGTCAGGGCGTGTCGGCAGCGGCGGCACTCGACCGCATGAAGCATTTCGATCGCGACCATGCCATCATCCTCGGCCGCGACAAGACATATCACGGCATGGTCAGCCAGACATCGCTGGTCGACAAGGTCAGGGCCAAGGATCCCGATCCCTACCGCAGCGCGTTCCTTGCCGACGTCGAGGCGATCTCCGCCGACGAGCCGCTCTCCAACGTGCTCGGCCGCGTGGCGAGCAGTCCCTGGCCTGTCCCGGTCGTCGACGACCGGCGCCGCTATGTCGGCTCAATCAGCAAATCTGCGCTGCTTGAAACGCTCGATCGCGCCAGCTGATCGCACCAGAATTAGGACACATCATGTATTTCGATATCGGTGGCGCCGTGGATACGGCTGTCAATTATGTACTCGACAACTTCACCCCTGCCCTTGATGGCATTGCCGCGGCGATCGGTTTCGTGACCGGCGGCATCCTGTCGGGCCTGAACAGCGTTCCCATGCCCGTCGGCATCGCAATCCTCGTGCTCCTGTCGCTCTGGCGCGTCGGCATCGGCTTTGCGGTGTTTACCGGGGTCGCACTGTGGCTCGTCCAGGACATGGGACTGTGGGGCGCGACGATGGAAACCCTGTCGCTGGTGATTGCCGCGACCATCCTTGCCATGGTCGTCGGCCTGCCGCTCGGCATCGCCATGGCGCGCGAGGACAAGGTTGCGGCCGTCGTCCGCCCGGTGCTCGATCTGATGCAGACCATGCCCGCCTTCGTCTACCTGATCCCGGCAGCGATGTTCTTCGGCCTCGGCGCCGTGCCCGGCACCATCGCCACCGTCATCTTCGCCATGCCGCCCGTGGTGCGCCTGACCAATCTTGGCATCCGCCAGGTGCATGGCGAGTTCATCGAGGCCGGCCAGGCGTTCGGCTGCACCGCCTCGCAGTTGCTGTTCAAGGTTCAACTGCCGAACGCCCTGCCCTCGATCATGGCCGGCATCAACCAGACGATCATGCTGTCGCTGTCGATGGTGGTAATCGCCTCGATGATCGGCGCCGGCGGCCTCGGCAATACCGTTTTGACCGGCATCCAGCGCCTCGACGTCGGCACCGGCTTCGAAGGCGGCCTTGCCGTCGTCATCCTCGCGGTCATCCTCGATCGATTGACCCAGAGCCTTGGCAAGGAAGCTACCGGATTGCGGCGCTTCCTCGCCTTTAGACCAGCAGAGAAGGTATCCGCACAGCCGCGTGCCGTTACCTCAAGCTGACCCATGGCGGGGTGTCCCCCGCCGAATGCGAACCTTTGAAGAAGGATCACCAATGTTGAAGAAAATTGCCTCGCTCGGCCTTACGCTTAGCCTTGCCGCAGCTTTGGTCGGTGGCAGCGCCACGGCCAGCTTCGCGCAGGAGAGCAAACCCGTGAAGATCGGCTGGTCGGCCTGGTCGGATGCCGAATTCGTCACCAAGCTTGCCGCCAAGCTGCTCAAGGACGAGCTGGGCCAGAAGGTCGAGTTGGTGCAGACGGACGTCGCGCCGCTCTACCAGGGCGTCAGCCGCGGCAACCTCGACTTCATGATGATGGCCTGGCTGCCGCAGACCCATGCGGACTACTACAAGCGCGTCAAAAACAAGGTCGAGACGCTCGGCACCGTCTATGACGGCGCAAAGCTCGGCTGGGTCGTGCCGGACTACATTCCTGCCAGCGAAATTTCGTCCATCGAGGACCTGAAGAAGCCCGAGGTGATGGAAAAGCTCAAGAACACGGTTCAGGGTATCGACCCCGGCGCCGGCCTCACCCGCCTGTCGCAGGAGGCGCTGAAGACCTACGATCTATCCGACTACAAGCTGCAGATTTCCAGCGAAGCCGGTATGCTGACCAGTGTCGACCGCGCCTATCGCGGGGAAAACTGGTTCGTCGCGACGTCCTGGAGCCCGCACTGGATGTTCGGCAAGTACAAGCTGCGCTACCTCGAAGATCCCAAGAAGGCGCTTGGTGAAGCCGAGCACGTGGACGTCATCGCACGCAAGGGCTTCAAGCAGGACAATCCGAAGGTTGCTGAATTCATGTCTCGCATGAAGCTGCCGATCTCCGATCTCGAGGCGGCAATGTTTGCGGCGCAGGAGACCTCCTACGACGAAGCGGTCGCCAAGTACATTACTGACCACCCGGACCAGGTGAAGACCTGGGTTGGCTCGCAGTAACCCAGCCAGACATGGCCGGTCGCGCCACGGCCGGCCTTTTCCACCGACTTGGTCCATGGGTCACCCTTGGGCAGAAAGAGACCTCCATGACGGCAGAATTTTTCGACCGCAGCCTTGGTGGCGACGATACTCTGGGTGGACGCCTGTCGCTCGCCCGCGATGCCCTCGACGTTTCGGTCGGCGAAGTCGCGCGGATTGTCGGCGTCGAGGCCGACACCCTGCGCTACTGGGAAAACGACCAGGCGGAACCCCGCGCCAACAAGCTGAGCATGCTCGCTGGCGTCCTGCAGGTCAGCCTCTCCTGGCTTTTGACCGGGATCGGGCATGGCCCGAACTGGGAGGAGTTTGCCGAGGCGCCGAGCCGTCTGGCGCGGCCTGGACTTGCCGGGCGCTACTGAAACTCTCGGGCGTTCTCCACGCTCGATCGGCGGGTGGCGATCACGCCAGCCGCTTCAGCAGCCGCGCCCAGGCCTTCATTCCCATCCGAAAATTATCGAGCCGGAAGAACTCGTTCGGCGCATGATAATCCTCGTCCGATGTCGAGAACGAGAAGAAGATCGATGGCGCGCCAAGATGCTTGCGGAAGGCGCTTCCGATCGGCACCGTGGCGCCCATGGCGACCCTGAGCGGCGTTGCGCCCATCAGTTCGCCCAGGATCTCCTCGGAGATCTTCAGGGCCGGAAGGTCGGGATCGACGAAATCCGCCTCGCTGCCCGGACCGTGGCGATGGATCTCGACCGTCGTGCCTTTCGGCAGGTGAGAGTTGATGTGCCGCGTGATGGCGGCGATCACGCCATCCGGCGTCTGCCCTGCAACCAGGCGGCAGGTCATCTTGACGCTCGCCGTGGCGGGGATCACGGTCTTCGTCCCCTGCCCCTGATAGCCGCCGGTTATGCCGTTGAATTCAAGCGTCGGCTCAAGCCACTGGCGCAGCAGAAGTTCCCGGCCGGTCTCGATCGGGCCCTCGCCGGCAAGGCCGATATCCCGGTAATAGGCAGCAGCATCGATGTCGGCCTGTTCGATCGCTGCCAGGATCTGCGGGTCGGCAGGCTTTACGCCGTCCCAGAAGCCCTCGACGCTGACGCGGCCGTCGGGGCCGTGCATCGAGGCCATCAAGGCTGCAAGCGCCGCGATCGGATTGGGGGCACCGCCGCCGTGGCGCCCGGAATGAAGGTCTTTCGCCGCGCCCGTCACTGTCACTTCGAGCGCTGCCATGCCGCGGCTCGCGACCGTGATCGAGGGCCTGTCGGAGCGCCACATGGCGCCATCGGCCGAAAGCACGAGATCGCAGCGAAGGCGCTCGCGGTGTGCGTTCAGCACGCCCTCGAAATGCGGGCTGCCGGATTCCTCCTCGCCTTCGATCAGCACCTTGAGATTGACCGGCAGACGGCCCTCGGTCTTCAGATAGGCCTCGGCCACCAGGATGGGGATCAACAGCGGACCCTTGTCGTCAGACACACCGCGCGCGTAGAGACGCCCGTTGCGTTCGGTCGGCTCGAACGGCGGCGTCTGCCACTTCTCGAGCGGGTCCGGCGGCTGCACGTCGTAATGACCGTAGACCAGGAAGGTCGGCAAAGACGGATCGGTGACGATCTCGCCGAACACGGCGGGGTGGCCATTCGTCTCCAGCACTTCCACGCCAGAAAACCCGGCCCGCGTCAGTCGCGCCGCGACGAAGCCCGCGGCGGCCCTGATGCCGTCGGCATAGGCCGGATCGGTGCTGACGCTCGGCAGGCGGCAGAAGGCCTTCAGGTCTTCGAGAGCGGCTTGATAATTGTCTTCGAGATAGGTTTCGACCGTCATTTCCCGCCGTCCACGCTGATCACCTGGCCGGACACCCAGCCTGCAAAGTCCGATGCGAAGAACATCACCATTGCGGCGATGTCATCTGCCGTTCCCAGCCTCTTTAAGGCGATATTCTGTATCAGCCGCGCCTGGCCTTCTTCGCCCATGGCGTCCCACTGCTTCTCGGTGCTCGGATTGGAGCGAACGAACCCCGGCGCCACATTGTTGACCGTGATGTTCCAGGGTCCAAGCTCGTGAGCAAGCTGACGGGTCAGGCCGATCTGTCCGGCCTTGGCGCTGGCATAGGCCTGGATGCCGGTGAGCGAGATGCCGAGCCCGGCACCGCTCGAAATGTTGATGATGCGGCCGGCCTGCTTGCGTTTCATGCCTGGCGCCACCGCCTGGGCCATGAAGAAAGCACCGGTCAGATTGACGTCGAAGATGTCCCGCCAGTCCGTTTCCGAGATCTCCTCGATCGGACGGCCGACCTGGCCCCGTACGCCGCCCGCATTGTTGACGAGGATATCGATGTCGCCGATCTGCGCCACCACCGTCTGGACGTCGTCCCTGCGGCCGACATCGAGCATGTGGCCGCGCGACCGAGGCCCGCACAACCGGACCGTCTCTTCCAGACCCCCGGCATTGACGTCGCAGGCATGCACCACGGCTCCGCGGTCGGCGAAATTCTGCGCGATCGCGCGACCAAAGCCGTGCGCCGCACCGGTCACGACAACCACCTTGTCTTGAAAATCGATGTTCATGGTGCAGCCTTGGCAAGTTCGTCGAGATTTGCACGCGACAGCGGACGCTTGCCATCCTCTATCTCATGGATCATTTCCACGAGGCGGGCGGTCAGCGGCGTCGGCACGTGCGTTTCGGCGCCGATCTCGACCACCGGCAGAACCTGCGCATCCACCTCGGTTTTGCGCTTGCGCACGGCAAGGTCCCGCCAGATGCCCGAATGGGATTTTGCCGACTTTCGGTTGTGGACGACCATGTCGTCGAACGACTTGTCCGTCTGCTCGGGCGTCGCCAGCGGCCCGAAGGCAACGGGGTCGAAACCGTCAAAGGGTTCGGTGCGGATATTGTTGACAGCCGCGACGGTCGCGACTTCCAGCGCCAGCTTGCGCAGCACCGGTCGTGCTGTTTCGTCCGCGAAGACGTCCGCAATGCTGTCATCGGTGAGCGCCGTGCCGAACAGCAGCGTTCCGTAGATCAGCTTGCCCCAGAGAAATCCCCAGATGTTGCTGGTGATGAGGGCTTTGGGCTCGAGCGACTTCATCAGTTGATAGATGTCCTCGGCCCGGTCGGTGAAGCGGCCGTCGAGCTCACCGATGACGGCAGCGCCGTGGCCGCTGTACTGCACCACGCCTGGCTCCAAATAGTCGGCCCCGAAGTTGACGAAGCAGCCGATCACCCGGTTCTGCCCGGCGATGCGGGAGATGACCCTCTCGTTCAGCCCGTTCTGGGCCGAAACGATGTAGCCGTCGGAGGCGATATGATCGACCATGGCGCGAGCCGCATCTTCCGTGTGATGCGCCTTGACGCAGAGGAAGCTGCGATCGAAGACACCAATCAGTTCGTCCGGCGTGCAGGCCATGGCCCTGACAGTATCCTCGAAGATCGGACCGACGATCTTCAGTCCCTTGTCGTTGATGGCATCCACATGCGCCCGGACGTTGTCGACGAAGATCACCTCTTGGCCGGCGCGGATGAAGGCTGCGCCGAGCGTTCCGCCGATCGCCCCGGCGCCCCAGATCAAGACCGGCTGGCTCATGCCCACCCGCCTTCCAGCAGCGCGCGGGTCTCTTCCACCGCCACCTGCCAGATCGCCAACATGTCCTCATCCGGTCGCTCGTAATAGCCCCCGAAATTGCCGTCGCCCAAATAGGATCTGACCGCATCCGGCGGCATGACGCGCATCCGCGCGAGGTCGATCATCGGCTTTTGCTGGGTCGGCTGGACGACGCCCTCAAGCCGCGTCCAGGGGAAATTCTCCATCCAGGAGGCGTGGGACGCGACGGTGTCGGTTGCCTGCACCTTCGCCAGTGTCTGCGGGGCGTTCCACCAGTTGTGGAATTTTACCACCGTATCCGGATTGTCGGCCATCCATTCCGCCGCGAAGCTGCCGGCAGGCTGGTTGCCGCCATGGCCGTTGACGATGAGAATGCGGCGGAATCCCTGCCGGCGCAGGCCGTCGAGGATGTCGGCGACGACGCGCAGATAGGTCTCGATGCGCAGGCTGATGGTGCCGGGATAGGCCAGAAAATAGGGTGTAACGCCATAGGCCAGCACCGGGAAAACCGGAATGCCGAGCGGCTCTGCGGCGTCCGCCGCCACCCGCTCGGACAGAATGCTATCAACCGAGAGGGACAGGCCCGCATGCTGCTCGGTGCTGCCGAGCGGCAAGATCACACGGTCGTCCGTCTTCAGATAGGTCTCGATCTGCTGCCAGCTACATTCGGATATTTTCATCGCCGCTTTATCCTCTCATGCTTGTTCATTGACGGTGTCGGGCTGCGGCGTCTCGCCGGGCTGGGACGAGACGCTGGCAGCCCGGATGATCGGAACGATCACCCTTTCGATATCTGCAATATCCGGCGCATGCCGATATTCGATCGCCGGCATGCCGGCCGGAATGTCGGCAAGCACGGTTTCCGCACCGGATGCATAGACCACGACGGTGGCGGACGCGATCGTCGCCTCGAGGCCGGGCGTGCCCAAGACCACTGCCGACAGTTCGCCGACATGCGGCGCAAAGCGTTGCACGCCGGCCTTCATCATCGGCAGAAATTCGGGAAACCGTGACACCACGGCGATCCGGGCCAGCGAATCCAGCGTTGCCAGTGCCCGGCGCGTTTCTTCCGACGGCGTGAAGCTGATGGTCACCACCCGCGAATTGGGAACCAGCGTCGCCACCTGCTTCTGGCGGTTGGCGAAGGTAACGGCCAGATCGGCGGAATTGGCCAGCGCCTGTACCTTGGGATCGCGCTCCAGCGCCGAGACCGTCACCGGCTCGACGGTGACGTCGCGACCGAGACGCGCGGCGATAAAGCGGGCATAGCTTGCCGTGGCTTCCGGGAACAGGCCGACGACGACGATCCGCAGGCGCGAGCCGATGCTTTCGCGGTAAAAGACCCGTGCGCTGACCATCGAGACAAGCTCGGCCGAGCGGATGCCCAGAACCCGGCTCTCGTCGATCAGATTGTCGATGTGCCGGTGCAGGAGGCTTGCGTCCGGACGCCCGGCGGATCGCCTGTGGCTGACGAATGTCCCCGCCCCCGGGCGGGTCTCCAGCAGGCCGGCCGCCTTCAGGTCCGCATAGACCTGGCTTACCGTCATCGGTGCGACGCCCAGCTTTTCCGCCAGCTCGCGCACGGACGGCAGCGCCTCGCCCGGTCCAAGCTCGCCACCGGAAATGCCATACTCGATCAGCCCCTGAAGCTGGGTGCGCAGGGGAACCGGCAAGTCGCGGTCGACAAAGAATTCCATGAAAGCCAATCGGAGGACCGTTATATCTGGCTAGAACGATTACCGCGTCTTGCTTGGCGAGGTCAAGAAGGCGTTGAGCGCTAAGCGCATACTAACCAGTTGACAGGCTTTCAACAGCGTGAAATCGTTATAGTCAATAAGAACAGCTGACCAAAAGCCTGAACAAGGGGAATGTCATGAAGAACCTGATCACAGCAGCCTTTGCTGCCACACTTCTGCTGGGAACCAGCCTGTCCGCTTCTGCCCTGGAGCGCGGCGGCACGCTGACCTATGCACGCTATGCCGACAGCCTTTTCCTGGATCCCGTCCTCAACGACGCCAATGTCGACATCTGGATCCTCTCCAACCTCTACGACACTCTGCTCCTGCCGACGGATGATGGCAAGGGCGTGCAGCCGGGCCTTGCCAGCGACTACAAGCTCGCCGATGACGGCAAGAGCGTTGCGCTGACGCTGCGGGACGGCATCAAGTTCTCCGACGGCTCCCCGATCACGGCTGCCGATGTCGCCTGGTCGCTAAAGCGCGCCGCCCGCAAAGATAACGGCATCTGGGGCTTCATGATCGAGTCCATCGACGACGTGACGGTTGACGGCGACAACAAGGTCACCGTCAAGCTCAAGCACCCGGACCCTGCCATTCTCGCCGCCCTGACCGTGTTCAATACCGGCATCATGCCGCAGAAGGCATTCGAGGCCTCGGCCGGCGCCACCGAAGCGGAAAAGGCAAAGTCGTTCGCCGAACATCCGATCGGCTCCGGCCCGTTCGTGCTGAAGTCGTGGGATCGCGGCTCGTCGATGAAGCTTGTCCGCAACGAGCACTACTGGGCAAAGGGCGAAGACGGAAAGGCCCTGCCCTATCTGGACGGTATCAACTTCGAGCTGATCCCCGATGATGCCACGCGCATCCTCAAGCTCAGCTCCGGCGAACTGGATGGCGCGGAATTCATTCCCTATTCCCGCGTGGCAGAGCTCAAGTCCGCCGCCAACCTCGACATGCAGCTCTACCCCTCGACCCGGGTGCAGTATCTGACCCTCAACGTGCGGCCGCAGATCGGCGGCAAGGACAATCCGCTTGCCAATCCGAAGGTGCGGCAGGCGATGAACTACGCCCTCAACAAGCAGGCGATCGTGCAGATTGTCACGCATGGGGTCGGCACTCCGCAGACCTCCTACATGTCGACCGCAACGCCGATGCATACGGGTGACAAACCGCTCTATCCCTACGACATTGCCAAGGCGAAGGCGCTGATGAAGGAAGCGGGCTTCGAAAACGGCTTCTCGACCAGCCTCCTCGTGCTGGCCGGCAACCAGGATCAGCTGGGCATTTCGACCGCGGCGCAGCAGATGTGGTCGCAGATCGGCATCAAGCTCGAACTGCAGCAGGTGGACAACCCGACGCTGACGAAGCAGTACCGCGAGGGAACCTTCATGATGCGCAATGCCGCGTGGACGGACGACATCGCCGACCCGAGCGAGATCACCTCCTATTTCGTCTATTCCAAGACCATCGATGCACTGCATTCGGGCTGGAAGAACGAAGAGGCGGATGCCCTCTTCGAAGCGTCGCAGAAGGAAATCGATCCCAAGAAGCGCGCCGAGCAGTATGCCAAGATGCAGGAGATCTACAACACGTCCGGCCCGACCGTTCCGCTGTTCGAGACGCCTTATCCGGTCGCACTCAACAAGAAGGTCCACGGCTTCCTGCAGATCCCGCTCGGCAACAACATCTTCTCCAAGACCTGGAAAGACAAATAGCGGACCAACCTGCTCCGCGGGCTCCGCGAATGGAGTCCGCGGCCTTTTCCGCAAGAGGTAATCCGGGAGCGGCTTTTGCCCCTTTTCAGTTTCGTGATCCGCCGTCTTCTGCAGATGATCCCGACGGTGATCTTCATCCTGATCGTCACATTCGTGCTGGTTCGCATGCTGCCGGGAGATCCGGCAAGCGCCATGCTGGGCGATCGGGCACGTGATGCGGACGTCAACCGCATCAATCACGAGCTCGGCCTCGACCGACCTCTGATCGTCCAGTTCTTCTATTTCGCAGAGCGAATCGCCACTGGTGATCTTGGCAATTCCATCGGCCTCAAGGTGTCGGTGCTGTCGCTGATCATGGACCGCCTGCCGGTCACGCTGATGCTGACCGCGCTGTCGGCAGTCATTGCGCTGGCGCTCGCCGTGCCGCTTGCGTTTGTGGCGGCATTCAAACGGGAAAAGCTTGCCGACAGCGTGATCCGCGGCACCTTCCAGGTCGGCCTGTCGATGCCCGTCTTCTACGTGGGCATCATCCTGCTGACGGTCTTTGCAGCGCAGCTGAAGCTCTTTCCGGTCGGCGGCTACGGCACCACCCTGCCCGACAAGCTTTATCACCTGTTCCTGCCGGCGCTGACCCTTGCGCTCAGCTTCTCGGCCGTTCTGATGCGCAACCTGCGTGCCTCGATCATCAACGTGATGAACGCCGAATATGTGGATTTCGCCACCGCCAAGGGGCTGAAATCGCGGGTGATCCTTCTCAGGCATATCCTGCGCAATGCGTTGATCTCCACCGTGACGCTGTTCGGGCTGCAGATCGGCACGCTGTTCGGCGGCGCCGTGATCACCGAAACCGTGTTTGCCGTGCCGGGTGCCGGACGTCTGCTGATCGACAGCATCTACGGGCGGGATTACCCGGTCCTGCAGGGGCTGACGATCTCGCTCGCCATCCTTGTGTCGCTGACATTCCTGCTCACCGACATCATTCAGGCCTGGCTCGACCCGAGGATCGCACGATGATCAGCCTTGCGACGACGACACGAACGGTTCTGCGCGGCAGGAAACTGCCACGCTCGCTCATCGGCGGCGGTCTCATTCTGGTCATCAGCCTGGTGATGGCAATCTGGCCGACGCTGTTTGCTCCTTACGACCCCAATCTGTTCGACTACAACGCGCTGCTCGCTCCCCCCAGCTGGGACCATCCCTTCGGCACCGACAGTTTCGGCCGCGACGTGCTGTCTCGCGTCATCCACGCCTACACGATCGACATGCAGATCGCGATCTTCGCAACCGTCGGCCCGTTCGTGATCGGCACTCTGGTCGGGGCTTTCATCGGCTATGTCGGCGGCTTCTGGGAAGCGCTGTTCGGCCGGCTCGTCGATGCCACGGTAACCTTCCCCTTCCTGGTGCTGGTGATAGCCATCGTCTCCGTGCTCGGACCGGGGCTCGGCAACATGTACGTGGCGGTCGGTATTGTCGGCTGGGTGTTCTATGCCCGGCTGGTGGCCTCGGAGATCAAGGTGCAAAAGCGGCTCGACTATGCGGATGCGGGGCGGGTCATGGGCTATACGCCGATGCGCATCGTTTTCCGTCATCTGCTGCCAAACGCCATCACGCCGGCGATCGTCTACTGGATGACCGACATGGCGCTCGCCATCCTGCTCGGCTCGAGCCTTGGCTATCTGGGTCTCGGCGCACAGCCGCCGGCCGCCGAATGGGGCGTCCAGATTGCCGACGGCAAGAATTTCATGAACACGGCCTGGTGGATTTCCGTCTTCCCAGGCGTCGCGATCGTTCTGACCGGACTTGGCTTCAGCCTTGCAGGAGACGGCGTCGCGGAACTGTTGAGGGTGCGGCGATGACGGCATCGACGGCGCAGACCACCATGTCCGATGGGACGAAGGGACTTGTGGTCCGGGGTCTGACCACGACCTTCGACACGACGCGCGGGCTGGCGATCGCCGCGGCGGACGTCGATTTCGACGTGGCGCCCGGCGAGGTCGTCGGCCTTGTAGGCGAATCCGGGTCTGGGAAGAGCGTGACGCTGCGCTCGATCATGCGGCTGATCCGCGAACCGGGCAAGGTGAGCGGTCGCGTCGAATGGGGCGGCCGCGATTTGGTCGCTATGCCGGCCGAGGAGTTGCGCAAGGTGCGCGGCGGGGAGATCGCCATGATCTTCCAGGAACCGATGACCGCCCTCAACCCCGTGCTTCCGATCGGCGTCCAGATCGAGGAGAACCTCAAGGCGCATACGGGGCTGACCGGCAGCCAGCGGCGGGCCCGGGCGCTCGAATTGATGAATATCGTCGGCATACCGGCCGCAGAACGGCGGCTCGACGAATATCCGCACCAGTTTTCCGGCGGCATGCGCCAACGGGCCATGATCGCCATCGCGCTTGCCTGCTCGCCGAAACTACTCCTCGCCGACGAGCCGACAACTGCGCTCGACGTCACCATCCAGGACCAGATCCTCAAATTGCTGCTCGATCTGCGAGATCGGCTTGCGATGAGCGTCGTCCTCGTCACCCACGATCTCGGCGTTGTCGCCGCCACATGCGACCGCATGGCCGTCATGTATGCGGGCCGCATCGTCGAGACCGGCACGGTGGCCGAAGTCTTTGCGCGACCGCATCACCCCTATACGCGTGGCCTGCTCGGGTCCGTTCCCCGCTCCGGCCATTCCCGCACGATGCTGCAGTCGATCGATGGAACGCCGCCCAGCCTCACGGCCCTGCCGCAAGGTTGCGCCTTCCATCCGCGCTGCAGCTTTGCGACCGAGATCTGTCGCACCGACCGACCGCCCCTCGACCTGATCGGCGCCGGCCGCCGGGTCGCCTGTCATCACCATGAAGAGGTCGCGGCAGCGGAACCGATTCTATGAACACACACCGTCCCATTCTCTCCGTCGATGGCGTCTCGAAGCGATTCAGTGGCCCCTATTCGCTGCTGCGGCGTTTGAAGGGCGAACCACCACTGGCCGTACATGCCCTCAGCAACGTGACGCTCGATGTCGAAAGGGGCGAAACGCTCGGCATCGTCGGCGAATCCGGTTGCGGCAAGTCTACCCTCGCCCGCTGCATGGTGCGCCTGCACGAAGCCGATGACGGGGCCGTCCGGTTTGACGGAACCGACATATCGAACCTGCACGGAAGCGCCCGGCGCGCCTTCAACCGGCGCGTCCAGATGATCTTTCAGGACCCTTATGGCTCGCTCAATCCGCGCATGACGGTACAGCAAATCATCGGCGAGGCTCTGTCGGTCCACAAGATGCGGCCGAAGGCAGACATTCCGGCTCGCATTGCCGAACTTCTCGATCTCGTCCGGTTGCCGGCGGACGCGGCGGCCCGTTACCCGCACGAGTTTTCCGGCGGGCAACGCCAGCGCATCGGTATCGCGCGGGCGCTGGCCGTGGAGCCCGAGGTGATCGTCGCGGACGAGCTGGTTTCGGCACTCGACGTCTCGGTCCAGGCGCAGGTGGTCAATCTGCTGCTGCAGCTGCAGGAGAAGCTGCACCTGACGGTCGTCTTTGTGGCGCATGACCTCCGGCTGGTACGGCATATCTCGCACCGGGTGGTGGTAATGTATCTCGGGCAGATCATGGAGATCAGCCCGGCGGACGCCTTGTTCAGCGCGCCGCGGCATCCCTATTCGAAAGCGCTGCTGGAAGCCGCGCCGGAACTCGATCCCGGGCAGAAAAACCGCAATGTCGCCTTGCGGGGCGAATTGCCGAGCCCCCTCAATGTTCCGCCCGGCTGTCCTTTCGCCGGTCGCTGCCCGCATGTCTTCGATCGGTGCACGGTCGAAAGGCCGCTGCTGTCGCCGCGCGGGCCAGGGCAGCTGGCGGCCTGCCACCTGACCGATTTCGGCGCCGCGGAAGCGGCTGCGACATTGCCCGCCCAACCAGGACACTGACTTCATGACCTATGCCGCATTTTCCAGCGAGATCGCCAGGATCAACGATATCCTGTGTGCCGTAAACCTGCTGACCTGGGATGCGCGGGTGATGATGCCGCCTGGCGGTACAGATGCCCGCGGCAAGCAGATCGCCACCCTGGTAGGCCTGGCGCGGGAGATGGCGACGGGTGACACGCTGCAGAGAGCCATCGAGGACGCGCGCCTTGAGCTCTCGGGCGTGCCCCGTGGCGATGTCCGCGTTCTGGCCGTCGAACAGGCCGCGCAGTCGATCGCAGCCCTTGCGCGGATTCCGGCCGCCCTCGTCGGCGAGGCGGCTGAACTGAAGACGGTCGCCCAGGCTGCCTGGGCAAAGGCCCGGGCTGCCAACGACTTTGCCGGGTTCGCGCCGATGCTCGAACGCAGCATGGACCTGCAGCGCGAAATCGCCGCGTCGCTCGGCTATACGGCGCATCCCTATGACGCGCTGGTTTCCACCTACGAGCCTGGCATGACCTGGTCGCGGCTTCAGGAGCTATATGGCGAGTTGCGGCGGGCGCTATCGCCATTGCTGGCGCAGGCGCGTGAAGCCCGGGTACGCAGCGAAATCCTCGACAGGGCGTATCCGGTGGAAAAGCAGAGGGCGTTCTCGAGCCTTGTCTCTTCCCGTTTCGGCTACGACTTCGACCGTGGACGCCTCGACGACACCGTCCATCCCTTCGAGATCTCGTTTACCCGCTCGGATGTCCGCATCACCGGGCGGTTTCGCGAGACATGGCTGCCGGGCGGCCTGTTCGCCGTCTGGCACGAGGCGGGCCACGGAATGTACGAGCAGGGAATCTCCGAAAACTTCAGCCGGTCCGTCTTTACCACCGACTTCATCAATCTTTATGCGGTCGGCGGCGCGAGCTTCGGGACGCATGAATCGCAATCGCGGCTCTGGGAAAACCGCGTCGGACGATCGAGGCGTTTCTGGGAGCTCAACTTCGGGGAGTTGCAAAAGACCTTCCCGGACCAGCTGGCGGACGTCGATGCGGAGGAATTCTTTCGCGTCGTCAATGCCGCGCGGCCCGGTTTCATCCGGGTCGAGGCGGACGAGCTGACCTACGACCTTCACATCATGCTGCGTTCTGAAATCGAGGCGGGGCTGATTGCAGGCGAGATCCGGGTCAAGGATCTGCCGGACCTCTGGCGTGAGAAGATGAAGCAGGCGCTCGGCCTCGACGTTCCGGACGATCGCCTCGGCGTGCTGCAGGACGTGCATTGGTCGTCGGGAATGGTCGGATCGTTTCCGACCTACACGATCGGCAACATCATGTCGTCGCAGTTCTTTGCTGCGGCATGCCGCGAGAAAGCGGTGGCAAGCGGCCTGGATACGGGCGACTACAGCCCATTGAAGACATGGCTCAACACAAACGTTCATCAGCACGGCCGCTCGAAGAGCCCAAATGAGCTGCTCGTGGATGCGACCGGCAGCGACCTGTCAACCGCTGCCTACATCGCAGACCTGACGCGCAAGGTCGAGGAGATGGCTTCTTAAAACACGGAGCGCCCGGAGGCCACGCCGCCCAATGTCAGTGGACGCTCGGCGTCTTGACGACGGTGGCGAAATCCTCCGCAACGAGTTCGCTGATGGCAATCAGTACCTCTTCGGGAGAAAAGCCGGACGCGATGGCCGATTTGACCAGATCCTGCAGGTCGGGTTCGACAACGTCACGGCAGTCTTCCAGCCGTTCGTCCGAAACCGTCAGTGAATAGAGCTCTTCCATCATGGTTATCCTTGGTTGAGTCGAGTTGGACTAGCGAACGGTCCGCTTCCTGGCAGGTGCGGCGATCAAGCCCTCGCGAACGGCGGTCTTGCGAGCAAGCTTGCGATGCCTTGCGACCGCCTGCGCATGTTCGCGCACTCGCCGCTCGGAGGGCTTTTCATAGGCGCGGCGCTGCCGCAGTTCGCGAAACAGGCCTTCGCGCTGCATCTTCTTCTTGAGCACACGAAGTGCCTGGTCGACATTGTTGTCTCTTACGAGGACTTGCATCTGCTTCTCCTTTCTTCAATAGCTCAGCCGATATTTTCGGCGATCAGCGCCTTGATCTCGCGGCGCGTCAGGAGACAGGGATCGGGCTTCCAGTTCCGCGGTACGGGCTTGGGAGGCGTGGCACGTTCGGTGATGTTTGCCGCCGCACGGGCGGCTGCACTGGTCTTGTCGTTCAATGGAAATCCTTCCGCTTTACGCGGTCTGCGACGACTGCCGGCTTGAACGCAGTTCTGCGTCAGCTCAGAAACAGTCTTCGTGGTGTGGGGTATGACCTAAAGATAGGAACACGATGCGGCAATTCAATGACTTTGCTAAATCTCTGACATCCCACTGGTTGCGCAGTCGGAACTAGCTATTTATCAAGCTACATTCGAGCCAATAGGAACGCAGGGAGGAACGATCGAATGGGACGACGGTATGAAGTGCCGCTTTTGGTCGCGACCCTGTTTGCCTCCTCTGCACTTGCCCAGGATACCAACAAACCGATCGTCAATCCGGGCACGCCCGTTCCCGAATGCCGCCAGCGGGTGAATATCGATCGCAACGGCGAGCTTCCCGGCTACAAGGCGTCTTGGGACGGGGTGGATGTCTGCCTGCCCTTCACGCCGACCAACCAGCTGCTTCCGCGGGGCATCTCGCCGGACGATTTTTACGTCGGCGAGTTCTCCGACGAACGGATCCGGCAGAAATGGCAGGTCTGCAAGGCCGATCCAGCCTGCCAGGAAAAGACGCTGACAGCAGCCCGGGGCTTCGCCCAGTATGAACCGCGCGACACCGGGACGGTCGACAAGTCGGGCGCACTGGACGCCGACGGAAGCGTTGACCTGCACCAGATCCGTCGTCCCGCCTACTTCGGCAAGCCGGAATACGCGGAGCCTGTCGCCGAGAGCGACCCGAACACCTACATCGTCGAATTCACCGTGCCGCATGACAGCTTCGAGACCCGTCTGCTGAAGCTCGACGGGGATATCAAGCTGCGCGGCTGGTATATGAAGGGTGCGGGCGTCTCCGGTGCGGACGGCAAGAAGCAGCGCTCGCTCGTCATCATGAACAATGGCGGCGGCGGCGAGCTGACCGCGATTGACGACCCGCGCACACCGCCGTTTTCCGTCGACGAGGCGACCGGGGCCTACACCGCGGCCAAAGCGGACGCGATGACCGAGGAACCGGGCATGCGCCATTGGCGCGGCTTCCTGCGCGCCTTCAATGCAAGCGGCTTCGACGTGCTCATCACGGACAGGCGCGGCAACGGCATATCCGGTGGCCGGAACGGCTTCAACACCGCCGAACAGGCAAATGACATGTTCCGGGAGCTCGACCAGCTCGATTCCGGCAAGGGACTGCGGGTGCTTGCACCAGACGGCAAGGAAATCGCGGGAGACGCTGCGGCAAAACTCCTGCTCGACGGCCAGTCGGCGAAGGAAGTACCCACCGTGGTGGGAGGCTATTCCCGCGGCTCCTATGCCACCCAGTGGTTCATGCATAAGAACTTCGTCGAGGACTGTAATTACGATATCCCGGAAAAACCCTGCAAGGGTGCCCGTGGACTGGACAACATCAAGGGTGCCATCCTCTACGGCCCGAACTCGGCAGGCCTCGGCTATCGCCTCGCCGGTCACGATCTGGTCGAAGGCGCGCTGCGGCTTGAGTTCAACACGACCTACTATCCGGATTCCGGCGTCTTTGCCCATGTCGACGCATGGCCGGCCCTGCAGATCGTCAAGGGAACCTGGGATTACGTCGAGGGCCTGGAAGGCTCCTTTGCAACCTACCAGAGAGCGAAGGGCCTGAAGGACATCTCGGTCTTTCTCGGCCCTCACATCCTTCAAACCCAGGACCCGAACAATATGGCGTTCGCTGCAGGACGGATGGTCGCCTTCGCGACCGCTGCTGTTCTCGGCAGCAAGGAAGTTCCAGGCGCCGTCAATCCGAAGGATCTGAAGGCGCTCGTTACCTCCGTACCGCACCAGTGGGAGCTTTCGAGCAAGCCGCGCAACTGAGACGTTTCGCCAAAACCTTCGGGCGCCAGGGAGCCCGGCCGGCAGCCCTTCAGCGAACGGCTGCCGACCTGCCCCCCGGTGGCGCAGACAACCCCCCTCCCGTGGGATCGCCGGCGCTCTTCCAGACTAGCGGGCGAGGAAGACCGGTATATTGAAGTCGCGAGTGACCGAAGCCGTGACGCCGCCGAAGACCCGCTCGCGAAGCCTCGAGTGGCCGTAGGCGCCCATGACCATCATGTCGCAGCCGGTTTCCAGCGCATGTTGGCGCAGCACGTCTTCGGTCCTCCGCTCGCCGCTGGCGAGCTGCTCCACCGTGACGTTGACATCGTGGCGGGAGAGGAAGGTCGCGATGTCGGCACCCGGCTCTCCACCGTTGCGGCCGTAGCCGACATCCGGATCGACCAGGACCACCCGCACGGTTTCCGCTCCCGTGAGAAGCGACATGGCAGCCTTGGCCGCGCTCGCTGCTTCCGGGCGCGAGTTCCATGCGAGCAAAACGTTCTTCGGCATCAGGCTGGCCTTTCTCGCTTTGGGGAACAGCAGGACAGGCGTATGCGCTTCGAACACCGCACCGGCGACCAGCACGTTTCGCAAGGCAGCGTCGGCGCGCAACCCGGCTCCCGCAACGACCACATCCGCATAGACCGCCCGCAGTGCGACGCTGCCTTCAAGAATGAACCGGTCGTCGTAGATGTGGTCGACATCGCAGTGAATGCCGTTTTGCCGGCAGGCTTCCTCGACCTTCTCCCGCACCGCCACGAGCGCCTTGAGATCGGCCTGACGCTCGTCGAGCCAGGCCGTTGCGACCGGATAATCTGCGCCCATCGGAGACAAAGCAGCGCCCAGGACGAGCACCGAAAGGTGGGCGTCGCGCTCGGCCGCGAGGGAGGCCGCCTGTTCGATGTCCGACACCGGGTCGGTGCCACCGATCACGGCCAATACCGTTGGGAATGACATCAGAATGGCTCCTTTTCTGTTGGATCGCGTCGTCGGGCCTTTTGCCCAAAAGACACGCTACAGGTGTGAGCACGCGTTGCGATGATCTTTGTCAATCGGGGTCGGAAGCGGTACGCGCCGTCAGGCCGACAGGATCTGCCTGCGCTCGCGCATGAAGGCAATCGCCTCGTCCTGCGGCATCGCCTTGCCGAATATGTATCCCTGGCCGATGTCGCATCCCTGCCCCAGGAAGTAGGCAAGCTGCGCGTTTTCCTCGATGCCCTCGACGGTGGTCTTGAGATTGAGGCTGCGGCTGAGGCCAAGGATTGCATCAACGATCTTGGTGTTCTTGTCGTTGCCGACGCAGCTGGACACGAAGCTCTTGTCGATCTTGATCTTGTCGAAGCGGAAGCGCGCCAGCTGCGACAGGCTGGAATAGCCGGTTCCGAAGTCGTCCAGCGCCACCTGTATACCGGCCGCATGAAGCTGCTCGATGGTCGAGGCGGCAAGCTCCGGGTCGCCGATCAGGGCGTTTTCGGTAATTTCGATTTCGAGCCGCGACGGCGGAAGCCCGGTTTCCGCGAGGATGTTCAAGATACGGTTGGGCAGCAGCCTGTCCTCGATCTGTACCGGCGAAACATTGAAGGAAAGCAGCAACGGCTCGCTCCACGACCGGGCGTCGCGGCATGCATGCGCCAGCAGCTGCTCGAACAGGATGGTGATCAGCCCTGTTTCCTCGGCGACAGCGATGAACTCCTGCGGCGAGATGAAGGTGCCCTCGGCATTGCACCAGCGAGCCAGGGCTTCAAAGCCGCAGAGCTCGGCGCTCTTCAGTCCGATCAGCGGCTGATAGTAGGGGACGATCGCCTCGCGCTCGAT
Source organism: Hyphomicrobiales bacterium (assembly GCA_900469345.1). Lineage (GTDB taxonomy): Bacteria > Pseudomonadota > Alphaproteobacteria > Rhizobiales > Rhizobiaceae > Neorhizobium. The sequence goes on from UBWZ01000007.1 coordinate 195,721, forward strand.
AGCGCGGCGCAGTTCGCCCTCAAGCTTGGCGCGCTGCGCCACCTTTTCCTGCATATCGGGATGGAAAAGCGCCTGCTGGTTGTGGCCGCGTGCCTTGGCCTCGTAGAGTGCGATGTCGGAGCGGTGGCGGACTTCCTCGAGCGACGTGCCGTGCTCGGGCATGCGCGCGTAGCCGATGCTGGCGCCGACCTGCGTCGGCAACGCATCGATACGCACCGGCCGCGACACCGAGTGGATCAGCAACTGCGCGAACAGCTGTTCTTTTTCAGGCGGCAGGTTGCGCGCCACCGCCACGAATTCGTCGCCGCCGAAGCGGAACACGCATTCATGATCGGCCAGCGAGCAGATGCGGCGGGATACTTCCTTCAGCAGCGCGTCGCCACCCTGGTGACCGAGGAGATCGTTGACCTTCTTGAAGCCGTCGAGGTCGATCGAGAACACGGTCGCGGTCTGGCTCTCGACCTCGCCGGCTGCCGTCTCATGGCCAGCCGAGGCCACGGCCTGTGGCAGGGCGAAGCGATCGAACGCATAGCGGTTGGGCAATTTGGTCAGGTGATCGTGGGTGGCGATGTGGTCCGCCGCGTCAAACGCTCGTCGGCGGCTGTCCATCTCGTCGCGCATGTCGAAGATACGCAGGGCCGAATAGCCGAAACTGGAGATGCCAAGCACGATCAGCGAGATCACGATGACGTCCGCATTGCCGACGCTCAACAGCTGTGCAAAGGCAAAGACGTGATTGCGAAACGCGAAGAAGCCGAGCCAGAGCAGCACCCCCCAGCCCGTGACCTGGAAAAGCTGGCGTCCAGCCCTGTTTTTCAGAAAATCCACCACGCAGGCCTCCATCTCCGCAGCATTTTCTATCAGGGCGATCTAAAGGATAAGTTACTGTCGCATTCGTTGCACGAAAGACCTCAGGAGCTGACGTTCCGCAAGCGCAGTCGGCTGCTCTGAGTCAGAACGGCCTGTATGGAACCGATGCGTCGGCCATCATTGCGGGGCCGGGCGTGTTCGGCGGCAGTAGTTCTCCCTGCGCCCAGACCCTCTTCAACTCCTCGAGCCCGACGCCCGCGACGTTGACGTCGATATCGGTTCCCGTGCCGGGCACGCGGTAGGGACATTTTTGTGCCGAGCAGTTCACCGAAGAGGAGAATTGCCAGAGTAGGTAGTTCGACCAGCTGCCGATCGGAAAGACGCCGGACACGTCGGGTCGGTAGCGGGCATACCAGATCGGCAGCCGCGACAGCAGCGGGTAGTCCTTGGCCCGCGCCGCCACGTAGCGCGCCACGTTGTGATTGGTGTAGAGGACCGGATACCGCCCCGTCCTGACCTTGACGTGCCGGACAAAGATCTCCGCATCTTCGAGCGACATGAACTTGTCGCCAAGGTCCTCGATATCCAGGACCATGAGATCATCGGGGGCGGGCTGGGCGTAGTCGAGGAAGTGGTTGGCCTGATCGATCGGATTGCCGGGGCGCGCCAGATGATAGGCGCCCCACAGCAGGCCCGCGCCTCGCGCCACCAACCTTCGCGTCTGGTAGAGCTCGCGGCTTACCGCATATTTGCGCCACATGGTCTTGCAATGCGCAAACGTGTCACCGGCATGCTTGTCGGTACAGGTGTAGCTTTCCGGAAGGCCGTCCGACGCCTTGTGAATAAAGCCGGCGATCCGCTTGTCGGTGAGAAGCGCTGTCCAGTCGATGGCGTTGAGCTCGTAGGCGTCGACCACCAGGGGCGCGGCAGGATCGGTCCAGGGCTGCGTCTCCCCTGCGCCCGCCGACCGACCTTCGGTTACAAGAAGAACCGCGGCAGCCAGAAGAGCAAATGAGAATCGCGTCAACCTGTCCATCCCGCGAGAGTGGACAATTAACATTAAGCAGGCGTTAAGCATGATGCTTTTGGCTCGATCGCGCCAGCCCGCCTCGGCATGCGATCAGAAGCAATTTTTGCGTCTACGCCGCGAAAAAGGCTCTTTGCGGCACCACGGATGGGCATCGCCAGGCGGGAAGGAATGACTGCTGTGGCTACGACGGCCCCGCCTCTCCCAGCGCCAGGGAGCCGATTGCTCCTGCCCCGCTATTGACGCCCGTCCCCCTGCCCTGCAAATCTGGCGGCTCAAACCGAACTGATTTCCGGCCGCATTTCTTCCCTATCCGTTTCATATCAGGCGCTGCAATGACCGAATTTCGTACATCCGTCCTTTACCGTCTCCTGTCCTGGGTCATGTGGCCGGGCATCTTCTGCGCAGGCCTGACGGGCGCCTATTTCGCATTTCAGTCCTCAGCACCACTCCTGTGGTTCAACGTCGTCTATTTTTCCGTCGTTGCGATGATCGCCCTGTTCGAACGCCTGATGCCCTACGAGCAGAGCTGGCTTGCGCACGACGGCGAAACCTTCAACGACGTCGCCCATACGCTGCTGAACAAGGGGGGCGTGCAGATCGCCGCTGCCATCGGCGCCTCATTCCCCATTGCTGTCGCCACCTTCGCGCAGCCGGTCCTGGTGTCTCCGGTGCATCTGTGGCCGGATCACTGGCCGATGGTCTTCCAGGCGCTGCTTGGCCTGGTCATCGCAGAATTCGGGCTCTATTTCGCGCATCGACTGGCCCACGAACACCTGACCCTGTGGCGCTTTCATGCGCTGCATCACAGCGTCCAGCGTCTCTGGGTGGTCAATACCGGCCGCTTTCATTTCATGGACTCGCTGATCAAGATCGGGCTGAGCCAGATCCCCCTCTACCTCCTCGGCGCGCCCCTCCCGGTCTTCCTCTGGATCGGCGCCGTTACGGCCTTCGTCGGCCTTCTCACCCATTGCAACATGGATGTGCGGACCGGGCCGCTGGACTGGATCCTGAGCACGCCGCGGCTGCACCGCTGGCACCATTCCCGCGTTCTGGCCGAGGGCAACACCAACTACGGCGAAAACCTCGTGCTGTGGGACCAGGTCTTTGGCACCTATTACAATCCGCCGCGCCCGTCCTCCACCGATATCGGCATCACGGGACGGGTCGCGAGCAGCTTCTGGGGCCAAGTCGTTCAACCCTTCTCGACGCGAGGATACCGACAGATCATCGGGCGAAAGCCGAAGGAACTGCAGGCGGAGACAATCCCCGGCTCAGCGAGCGATGCTCTGCCGCCGCTGCTGATGCCCACGGCGCAGACCCGGACCGAATGACGGGAGACGGCAAGACGCCATCTTCCATCCTCCGTAGCACATACGTCTCAAGAGGCTAACGGCACCGACCGGCTTCGGTCAGCGCGGCACTTATCCCGGATAACGAAAATGTGTAGCTTGTCTCCGTGCCGCGCTTGGATACCGCTTCGAGCGTCATGGAGCTTCCGGATTTCAATGCCGCGACAAGGGCTGCATCCCGGCTCTCTTCGGCAGTCCATCCACCATTGCCGCGGGCGGTCAGCAGGAATCGCTGGCCGTTGACGGTCGCCCGCATCTGGGAACCCTCCTTCAGATCGTAACCCATGATCGCCTGCGGAAAATAGCCGGCGCCGGAGGGTTTTGGCGCGACAAGAAAGAAATTGTCGCCATGCTGGACGCTGGCCGGACGCGCATCCTGCGCCATGGTCAGGACATAGCAGGTGCGAGATCCGTTGCTGCGATAGGAATAGACGCCCCAATCCTCGAATTTCTTCACCATGCTCGGGCTGGGCGACGGCTGGGCGATCGCGGTCGTGGCGAAGCCGGCGCCGAGCGCGAGTGCAGTGAGTATGGCGAGTTTGAAAGACATAGTGCCTCCTTGATCGGACGGGGGAATGCGACCTGGAAGCCGGCCGCTGGGGCCTTATTGGAAAATCTGAGGGCTAACGTAAAGTTAACGCGCAAGGCCAGCGCCCCGAAACGGGCTGGCAAATGGGCATTTTCAGGGCCGAATGTGAGCGCCGGCGCAGGCAGCTCCTCCTACGTGACAGGGTGTCACGAGCGCCATGCCCGGGCGATGTCACAATGCAGTCACGATGGCGTTAGCGAGCGCCGGACCACGGGCCCGGTCGCTCGCCCTATTTCCTACTCCGCCGCCTCAAGCCTGACGCCCGCCGCATCCGCAGACACCCTGACCGGCACGGATTTGCCCGCGGGAACCTTGCTGCCCTCGGCATGCTGTTCAAGGGGCACCAGAACGTTGCACTCCGGATAGTAGGCACCACAGCAGCCAGCCGGAATATCGTAGGCGACGACACGAAGCCCCGAGAGGCTGCGCGGCACATTGTCGGACGTTGCCGTCTGCAACGTGACATTCCGCCCTTCTGCAAGCCCGAAGCGGCGGATATCGGCTGGGTTCATGAAGACGATCATCCGGGTGCCTTCTACGCCGCGGAAACGGTCGCTGTAACCATAGACCGTGGTGTTGAACTGATCGTTGCTGCGCAAGGTCATTAGCCGCATCACGTCCGGTTGGTCGCCGGTATCGAAGCTGGCGGACAGCGCTTTCGGCACCTTGAAGTTGGCCTTGCCGGTATCGGTCTTCCACTTTCGGACGTTCGCGCCCAGCGGTCTCTCAAAGCCACCCGGCGTCCACATCCTCTCGTTGAAGCTTTTGAAGATGTCGGGGTAGGTGGCCTCGATCGCATCCCGCACCTTGCCGTAATCCGCAACCCATTCGTCCCACGGCACGCGTGCATTGGGCGCAAGCGAAGCCTTCGCTATCTCGGCGACAATCTTTGCCTCGGACAGGAGGTGCTTGCTGATGGGATGAGCGCGCCCCTTGGATGCGTGGACGCAGGCGGTCGAATCTTCGATGGTCACGACCTGTTGCCCGCTGGCCTGCATATCGACCTCGATACGCCCGAGGCATGGCAGGAGATAGGCGACATCGCCGTTGAACAGATGGTTCCGGTTGAGCTTGGTAGCGATCTGCACGGTCAACCGCATGCGCGGCCAGGCGTCTTCCATCAGGCTTGTTTCCGGTACGGCCCTCAGGAAATTGCCGCCAAGCCCGACAAAGCCGCGAATATCACCATCGATGATGGCACGGCAGGCGTCGACCGTCGTCAGCCCCTCCTCGCGCGGCGGTTCGAACCCGTACATCTCGGCCAGCCTTTCGAGCGGCACAAGGTGGGGCTTTTCGGTGATTCCGACCGTGCGCTGGCCTTGTACGTTGGAATGGCCACGGACCGGGCAGATGCCAGCTCCGGGCCTGCCGATATTGCCACGCAGCAGAAGCAGGTTGACCAGCGTCTGGACGCTGCTGACGCCGTGCTTGTGCTGGGTCAGACCCATGCCGTAGACGCCCATCACCGCCTTCGACTGGGCGTAGATGGCAGCGGCCTCTTCAAGGTCGGCGCGCTTCAAGCCGGACTCGGCCTCCAGCGCATCCCACGACTGTTGTTCGCAAAACAGCCGGAAATCGTCGAGACCATGACAGTGCTCGGCGAGGAATCCGTGATCGAGGATCCCGCCGGACGCCTCCTCCCTTTCGAACAGGGATTTGCACATGCCGGTCATGGCCGCGATGTCACCGCCTGACCGAACCTGATAGTAGCGGTGGCTGATCTTCGTTTCCGACCGGGTCAGCATCTCGACCGGGCTCTGCGGATTGGTAAAGCGTTCGAGCCCTCGCTCGCGGAGCGGGTTGAATGTCACGATGACGCAGCCGCGCTTGGCCGCCTCCTGCAGCTGGTGCAGCATGCGCGGGGCGTTCGACCCGGGATTGTGACCGAAAAAGAAGATCGCGTCCGCATGATCGAAATCGGACAGGCGGACAGAGCCCACCGGCTGTCCGATCACCTCCGGCAAGGCCACGGACGTGGTCTCGTGGCACATGTTGGAACTGTCCGGCAGATTGTTGTTGCCGTAGAGCCGCGCCAGCAGCTGGTACATGTACGAGGTTTCGAGCGACGCGCGGCCGGAGGCGTAGAAGATGGTCTTCTTCGGATCATCGACGCTGATGGCCTTGAGTTCCCGACCGATCTCCTCGAAGGCAACCTCCCACGATACCGGCTCGTAAATGTCGAGCAGGTGATCGTAGCGCATCGGCTGGGTCAGCCGACCGACGGCTTCCAGGTGATAGTCGTCCCATGTGCGCAGTTCCGCGACCGTATGGGCTGCAAAGAATTCGGGTGTCGCGGTTCGACCGGTCAGCTCCCAGAAGGTCGCCTTGGCACCGTTTTCGCAAAACTCGGCAGGGTTCGGCTTCGCCGGTTTCGACCAGGCACAGCTGACGCAGGCAAAGCCCTTGGCCTTGTTCTGCTGCGCCAGAGCCGCCAGCGAGTACGACCGTGCCCGGCTCTTGACCGCATTCTGCACCAATGACTGGACAGATCCCCAACCGCCAGCGGGGCCTTCGTAACGTCGGATGCGGATGTGAGAATTCATGAGGACTGTCCCGTGGCCGGTGCGGCCCGGTGCAGGCCACGAAACCGGATAATCCATCGGTGACCGGCTTGGTTCCGCCGGACGAAGCGGCTGCTACGCTTTGTCGCTTGGTGTTGTGCCCATGCCAGACCGGGACATGCCCAGGGCGGATGCGTTACCCCCGTTCTGGTGCCGGGCCACCTTGTCGACCCCCAGATGCGCCCCCAGCATAGCCTCGTCCGCCAGCAGATCTGCGCTGTGGCCCTGGTAGACCACCGCACCGCGGTCGAGGATCACCGCATCGTCGGTCAGCGGCAGGACCTTGCGCGCTTTCTGCTCGATGATGATCGCCGACATGCCCTCCCCTTTCGTGATCCGCTGGATGGCCGCCAGCAGCTCGTCCACGATGATTGGCGCCAGCCCCTCCGTTGGTTCGTCCAAAAGGAGAAGCTTCGGATTGATCATCAGCGCCCGACCCACGGCCAGCATCTGCTGTTCGCCGCCCGACAGCTGGTTGCCGAGGTTTCGGCGCCTTTCCTTCAGGCGTGGAAACATCGAATAGACCCGCTCCAGCGTCCATAGGCCGGGGCGCGCGATCGCCGTCATGTTTTCCTCGACCGTCAGCGACTTGAAGATGTTCCGTTCCTGCGGCACCCAGCCTATGCCGGCGGCTGCTCGCCGATCGGCGCGAAGCCGCGTGACATCGCGGCCGACGAGGTGAATGGATCCGGAATGGTGGGTGGTCACGCCTGCAAGCGTGTTGACGAACGTCGTCTTGCCCGTTCCGTTGCGGCCGAGCAGTGCGAGCGTCCGTCCTTCGTCGAGCGTCAGACTGATGCCGGCGAGAACGCTCGCTTCGCCGTAGCCGGCCACAAGTGCATCGGTGACAAGGACCGCGGTCATGCGTTTTCTCCAAGATAGACGGCCTTGACCCGAGGATCTGCCGCGATCTCTGCGACCGATCCTTCGGCAAAGACCGCACCGGCGACAAGCACAGAGATCCGCGTCGCGAAGGAGAAGACGAGGTCCATGTCGTGCTCGATCAGAAGCACCGTCACGTCCTTCGGAAGATCCGCGACGATCGACAGGACCTCGTGACGCTCGTCCTCCGGCACGCCGGCGGCCGGCTCGTCGAGGAGCAGAACGCGCGGTCGGGAGGCAAAGGCGAGCGCGATCTCCAGCAGCCTCTGCTTGCCGTAGGGCAATATCGATGTCCGCTCGCCCATTACCGAGGCGAGCCCAAACCGGGCAAGCAGATCGCCGGCCTCCTCGACAACACGCGCATAGCCCGCCATCGCGCTCCAGAGCCTGTGAGCGATCCCCTCGCGCTCGGCGATGGCGAGACACACGGTTTCAAGCGGCGTAAACGTCTCGAACAGCTGATTGATCTGGAAGGTGCGTGTCAGGCCCCGCTTGACGCGGCGGAAGGAGGCAAGCCCGGTGATATCCTCGCCCTCCAGGAAGACCTGACCTTCGGAGGGCGGCAGCACGCCCGTCAGAAGATTGATGAGCGTCGTCTTGCCCGCCCCGTTCGGGCCGATCAGCGCATGCCGGGCACCGCGCTCGACGGTCAGGCTGACGTCGTTTGTGGCGACGAACGCACCGAACCGGCGCTTCAGTCCGCGTGTCTCGAGAACGATATCGCTCACTGCTCGCGCTCCTTGCCAGAAAGCCTTTCGGGCAGATAGGCGGCCCATCGGTTGAGGCGTTCACGTCCGATGAGGACCAGGACGACGAGAATGAGGCCGATCCAGAACATCCAGTATTGCGGCGTCACCACCGACAGCGCATCCTTGACGAGTGTAAACAGCACGGCCCCGAAGACGCCGCCGTAGAGATATCCCGTGCCACCGATGGTCAGAACCATCAGCACGTCTGCAGAGCGGTGGAAGGCAAGCACGTCCGGGGAAACGAAACTGGTCGTCTGGGCGAGAAGCGCACCCGCGATCCCGGCAAACATGGCGGCAATCGTGTAGACAACCACGACCCGCTTGCGGGCGGGCACGGAGATCATGCCAGCGCGCATCGGATTGCTCTTGATTGCCTTCAGGGACAGCCCAAAGGGCGAGAACGCGATACGGCGCATGATCATCATGCCGACGAACAGCACCGCAAGGCAATAGAGGTAACCGGTCTTGCCATAGAGATCGAACTCGAACAGGCCGAGGATCGGGTTCAGCGAAAACCCGCTCAGACCGTCGGCTCCGCCTGTAAGCCAGGCCATCTGGTTGGCAACCTCCGCCATCATCAGGCCGATCCCGAGCGTCGTCATCAGCCGCGTCAGGTCGGACCCGCGCAGGATGAGGAAGCTGGTGAGGAAACCGAGAAGACCGGCTACAAGAGCCGCCACGAACAGGCCGATGACCGGCTCGGCCGTGTAATGCAGCGCCAAAAGCCCTGCCGCATAAGCACCAACGCCGAAGAAGGCCGCATGGCCGAGCGAGACGATGCCGGCAAACCCCAGCACCAGATCGAGCGAGACCGCAAACAGCGCGAGGATGGCGATCTCCGTCAGGATCAGCATCTTCGAAGGCAGCAGGAAATAAGCGGCGACCGCTGCCAGCCAGATAACGATCTCATAGATTCTGATCCGGCTTCTCCGCTTCATCAGCCGAACCGCGCGGCCCTCGGCCGCCGCATCGCTTGATTGCCGGGAAACCAGCGCCTCTTGCTGCACCATCGTCATCGGCCACTCCCCCTGGAAAACAGCCCGTCCGGACGCAGGATCAGCATGATGATCATCAGGGCGTAGATGACGAACGGCCCGATCGCCGGGACGTAATATTTCCCCGCCACATCGGCGATGCCGAGCAGCATGGCGGCGAGAAACGGCCCCGATACCGTCGAGGTGCCGCCCACCGACACGACGATTAGGAAGTAGATCATGAACTTGAGCGGGAAATTGGGATCAAGGCCGAGAATTTCGGCACCCATGGCGCCGCCAAGGCCGGCAAGCCCGGAGCCGAAGGCAAAGGTCAGCGCGAACACCAGCGGCACGTTGATACCAAGTCCCATCGCCACCCGCCGGTCATCGACCGCCGCCCGCAGACGACAGCCGAAGCGCGTCTTGGAGAGGATCAACTGGAGCACCAATGCAAGGATGGCGCAAACAACGATGGTGAAGAGGCGGTAGCGACCGATCCCGACGCCGCCGACGTCCATCCGTCCCGACAGCTCGGGCGGCAGGTTGATCAGCTGCTGCTGGCCGCCCATGAAGTAATCGGCGCCCGCCACGGCCATGAAGACGAGCCCGATCGAAAACAGCACCTGATCCAGATGATCGGCGCGGTAGAGCCACTGGTAGAGCGTCCGCTCGAGCACCAGGCCGACAATTGCCGTCACCACGAACGCCGCCGGAAGGCACCAATAGAAGGAAATGCCGTAGCGGTTCATCATCACCACGGTGACGTAGCCACCCGCCATGGCAAAGGCGCCATGCGCCAGATTGATGAAGTTCATCAGGCCGAGCGTGACGGTCAGGCCGCAGGCCAGGATGAACAGAAGCATGCCATAAGCAACACCGTCGAACAGGATTGTCAGCATCGGGGTCTTCTTGATCTTCTTCAGGAGCGCGACAGGATTGCCGACATGCCGCACGCGTTTCGTGGCCCGGGAACACCTTGGCGCCCGGAGAGGCGCCGAAGCTGGATCGGACGGCGCCCATTATCGCCCGATCCACTCTTGCCTACTTGGCTTCGGCCTTTTCCGGGTCCTTGAGATTGGCGAAGGTTTGGAACTCCACATTCTGGAGCTCTCCACCGACGTCCTTCACCTCGCGGATGTAAATGTTCTGAACTATGTCGCGCGTATCCGGGTCGATCGACACCGGACCCCGGGGGCTCGTCCAGGACAGGCCCTTGACGGCCGCCATGAAGGCCGGGCCGGTCGCATCGCCCTTCGACTTCTCCAGCGCGTTGTAGATCAGCGCCATGCCGTCATAGCCGCCGACCGACATGAAGTTCGGGCGCATGCCGGCATTGTCCTTCCGGAATGCTTCGACATAGGCCTTGTTTTCGGGGCTTTCGTGGGACGTGGCATAGAAATGGCCGGTAATCGTGCCGATCGCCGGCTTGCCCATGCTGTTGAGGATGTCGTCATCGGTCACATCGCCGGTGGCGATCAACTTGATGCCGGCATCCGAGAGACCGCGATCCGCAAACTGCTTCATGAACAGCGAGCCGACGCCAGACGGAAGGAACACGAACACGGCGTCCGGCTTTGCGTCCCGCACGCGTTGCAGGAAGGGCGCAAAATCGGGGTTTTGCAAGGGGACGCGCACCGCCTCGACGACCTCGCCGCCCTTCGACTTGAACTCCTTGGTAAACCACTTCTCCGCATCGATACCCGGCCCGTAGTCTGAAACCAGCGTCACCACCTTCTTGATGCCGTTCTGGCTCGCCCACGTTCCGACCGGCACGGAATACTGGGGCAAGGTGCCGGAAGTGCGGGTGATGAAGGGCGATGCCTTGGTGATCGCCGCCGTTCCGGCGGCCATGACCACGGTCGGGATCTTCGCCTGCGTGGAGACCGGCGCCACCGCCATGGCCAGCGGGGTCAGGCCGAACCCGGCGAGAACCTTGGCGCCATCGTTGACGACAAGCTCCTGGGCAAGCCGGCGCGTCTGGTCCGCCACACCGCCATCGTCGCGGATCACAAGCTCGATCTTCTTGCCGGCAACCATATCGCCCTTGGCGGCCATATACGCCTTGGCGCCTGCCGAGACCTGACGCCCCGTCGAGGCAAACGGCCCGGTCATGGGTAGGATAAGCCCTACCTTGACGACATCCTCGGCGGCTGCCGAAAACGTCGCCGACATGGTCATCGCCAATCCGGCAAGACCCACCAGCATTCCCTTGATCATCGACTCCTCCCTAGAGCGCGTCATTCGGAGATGGTCTGCAAAACTTACCCGGTCATCCCGGTCGCGCAGTCGAAGGGCCTTACCTGGCCGGCCTCCTGCGCAACCGGCCTCCCGCCCGGCTGCAATCGCTGTTTGAGCCTGCACCTTACAGGCCAGGCCGTGTCCGGCTTAATCAGATCGGCTGCGCCGCCCATAAGTTCTGGTTATACGGCTCCTCGGCGACCAGGTTCGCGGCGTTCGGCAAAAGATCCAGAAACTGCTGTTGCGCGCGGGTTGGCAGCCAGTCGCGGCGCAGGGTGACACCGATCGGACGCGATGTATGAGCAAGATCGATCGGCAAGGCCCGCATCAAGCCGCGCGCGATTTCCGCTTCCGCCTGCAGGCGCGACGTGCACCCCAGATGGTCGCTGCCATCGAGCAGTTCGCGCATCAGGATAAGCGAACCCGTTTCGACGAAGCTGCGCGGGGCAGATATGCCCGCCGTTTGAAACAGGCTGTCGAAATAGCCCCGGATCGGCGTGCCGGCCGGGGAAACGACCCACGGAAACGTCGCCAGATCCTCCATCGTCACGCCTGCCCTTCCCGCCAGCGGATGTCGCGTGCCGCAGACCAGCACGACCGTGTCGAAAAACAGGGTTCTCTGCTCTACGTCGGCGATCGGGGCCGGCTCCCGAAGCGCACCGACCATGAAATCGATCTCGCCGCGTCGCAGCGCCGTCAGAAGATCAGGGTAAGGACCTTCCTTGATGCGGATCGGCAGATTGGGCCGGTAGCGCCGGAAAACGCCGATACTGCGCGGCAGGACGAAGGATTTGGCCAGCGGCGTGGCGCCGACCACGATTTCGCCTATCTCGGCCGCCGTCAGTTCGGCCAGGTCGGCGTCTGCGTGTTCCAGTTCCACGAAGGCAAGCCGTGCCGCCTGTGCCAGCAGATCCGCGGCACGGGTCGGGACGATGCCTTGCGCAGTGCGGTCGAAAAGCGGGCGGCCAGCCTCCTGCTCAAGCTGGCTGACGGCGCGATAGACGGCCGGCTGACTGAGGCCAAGCCGGCTTGCGGCGAGCGTGAAGCTTTCAGCCTCACGCACGGCCACGAGAGAGGTCAGTTGCGCCGTCGTCGTCGTGACCCGAAGCCGGGGCGACAGTTCAGCAAGCGCCGGATCGAGGAAGGCAAAGGCGCGCGTCAGCCGCCTAGCCAGGATCTCGCCGGCCTGATTTGCAAAGATCCGCTGCGGGGTGCGAGAAAACAGCGGAAGGCCGGCAGTATGTTCTATTTTTCCGAGCGCCTGGGTGACCGCGGGTTGCGAGACAAAGCACAGATCGGCCGCCTTCGTCACGGAACCGGTCTCGACCACCGCGAGGAAGGCACGCAGATGGCGAAGGCTGTGCCTCGAGATCTTCAGCGTCCGCTCGCCGCAGTCGGATGTCGTCAAATGCCGGCTCCCCAGCGTCCGCAGGCAAACGGCCGAGCCTTATTTTGCCGGCGCGTTCGGATCGTGGATCTTGGGGTAGGTCGCCAGTTCCACATTGTAGAGTTCCCCATGTACGTCCCTCACCTCGCGTATGTAGATGTCCTGAACGATGTCGCGCGTTGCCGGGTCGATGGCGATCGGGCCACGCGGACTTTTCCACGACATCCCCTTCATGGCATCGACAAGCTTTGCGCCGTCGGTATCGCCACCGGTCTTCTTGAGGGCTTCGAAGGCGAGATGCATTCCATCAAAGCCGCCCACAGCCATGAAGTTCGGCCGCATACCGTTACTCGCCTTGCCGATCGACTCGACGAACGCCTTGTTTTCGCTGCTGTCGTGGAGGGCGGAGTAGAAATGCCCGGTGATGACGCCCTTGGCGGCCGGACCTATTCCGTTCAGAAGATCGTCGTCGGTCACGTCGCCGGTTGCGATCAGCTTGATCCCGGCTTCTGCGAGACCCCGTTCCACGAACTGCTTCATGAACAGGGCTCCCACTCCGGACGGCACGAATACGAAGACGGCGTCCGGCTTGGCGTCCCGCACACGTTGGAGAAAGGGGGCGAAATCCGGGTTCTGCAGCGGAACGCGGACCGCCTCGACGATCGTGCCGCCTTCCTTCTTGAACTGGTTGGTGAAGCCCTGCTCGATATCGATACCCGGGCCGTAGTCAGAGACAAGGGTCACGACGCGCTTGAGCTTGTTCTCGTTGGCCCAGATTGCCACCGGAACCGCTGATTGGGGGCCCGCCATCGAGACGCGCACGAAAAACTCCGATTGCTTCATGATTGCCGAGGTCGTCGCCGACGTGATGATCGCCGGGACATTCGCCTGATTGAGAACCGGTGCCACTGCCATGGCCAGCGGGGTCAACCCGAAACCCAGCAGCATCTTCACCCCGTCATTGACGACGAGCTCCTGGGCAATCCGTCGCGTCTGGTCGGCGACGCCGCCATCGTCACGCAATATGGTTTCGATCTTCTTGCCCGCAACGCTGTCGCCGTGGAGGGCAAGATAGGCCTTGATACCTGCCTGCACCTGCCGGCCGGTGGATGCAAACGGCCCGGTCATCGGCAGAACGACGCCGATCTTAACAACATCCTCGGCGCCCGCCGGAAGAGCGGAAAGCACGGATGCCATAAGGGATGCGGTCAAAACGATACGCCTGGTCAGCATCGATTCCTCCTCCAAGGACGGTCCCTTTCGCGCGGACACCGCATCCTCCATGCGGAAGCCCTCGGGGCCATCCCTACTACGGCACGGGAGAGACCAGCCGTCAACGCGGGAGCTCGGGTCGTTGCCAGAAATCGCGCCAACGCACCGCCGGCTGGCCCCACGATCAGGATTTCAGCGCGTTCAGCATCGGATGGACGGAGAACCTGCCCTTCTCCGCCTTGCGGGTGAGATCCCGCAAATATCCGCCCGGTGACCGGATCGCCTCGGCTCGCTCGAGGATGGCGGCGATGACGATGGCCGCCGCCGTATCTCCCATCGCTTGCCGCGCCGATGCCCAGGCGCTGGGGCTGATGCCGAGCATCGACCGGACGATTTCCGCGGCGCCGATCACATCTTTCCAGCTTTCGACCCCGCCGCGGGCATATTCGGCTATCTGCGGGCAGGCCTTCAGGAACTCCCGCAGGCCAATTCCCACTGATTTGCGGTCCGGGGCAGAGGCTGCCGGCTGGGTATTTTGTTCTATGCCGTTTAATTCAGATTTTTGGTCTGTATTTGAAGTCTGAATATGGCGCTCAAAAACAGACTCATTGGCGCTCATTTCTTCTTCTGATAGGCTGTTGAGGTAGGCGTCCTCGACCTCTGCCCTCAGTCTAACGAGATCGTCGCAACGGCTCTTCAACGTGTCGAGGTCACCATTGCGCGTGACGCGACCGGACAGGGCCTGCAACCTTTCGATCAGGGACGTCCAGTCGCCCGAGCGTCCCTCTCCCAATGCTGCCTCGATCGTCTTTGCGACATCGCGTAGATGCAGCGTGATCTCGGAACGGACACGGTTGACCCGTTTGGCCTGTTCGCGGACCTCGTCGGCGCGCGAGAAGATCTCCTGGGCCCGCAATGCGAGCGGCGCCAGGTCGAAGCCGAAGGCGTTTTCAATAACCCCTCGCTCGTCACGCCGGCAAAAGCGCTTGCCGTTGGCACTGTCGCGCCGGAAGATGAAACCGGCCTTCACCAAAGCCGCGAGATGGCGACGCAAAGTTGCAGGAGACATGCCGCGTGAGCGGATCGACAGTTCGGCATTGGACGGGAACACGATGATCGGTGCCTTGCCGTCGAGCTCCCGATCCTGGTGGAAGCTTGCCAGGGCCTCCAGCACGCTGATCGACCGATCGGTCAGCCCATAGGCCTCGCGCGCCTCGGTCAGCGCCCGGATCAGCTGCCATTTCTCCGCCGTGCCGGTTTGATTGCCGCCATCGCCCGCGCGCAGCCGCTCCTGCCGCCGCTCAACTTCCGCTCTCAGCGAAAAATTGCGCGCACTGAACGGCGCGCCGCCAAATGGCGTCGTTGCCAGTCGTTCCACCATATCCGTCTCCGTTCGGAGGCAAGCGCCCGGCAAACGGTCAACGCGTCGGCACAAGTCGGCACGTTCGGAAACGACATTTCTGTCGCCGACTCTTGACTTTGCGCATCGGAAGTGATTCTCTTGAACTGCTTAGATTGAAGAGGGCTTCCAGGACGGTGACGTTTTGGGGGCCTTTTTTCTTGCTCTCGGTTTATCCTTCTTGGGTTGATCGGAACCCTTCCGGGCTACTCACTCACGCGCGACCTCAGGCCTTGCCTGTCGACCGCCGCGCGAGGAAATCGGCGTATTGCTTTGCCAGCGATGCAGCGACCTCATCCAGGAAGCCGGTGTCCACATCCGCTGAAAACTCTATGCGTTTGGTCTTCGCCTCACGCCGGACGCGCGCAAAGACCCTGCCGCTTTTATCCTTCAGTTCCTGCGGCTGCGGCGTATCCGGCTTCTGGCGGCGCGACAGCCGGTCAAAGAGCAACTGGAAGCGACCATCGCTGTCTGCGGACTGAAAGCGCTGAAACTCGATCTCGTCGCTCGCCATGGTCTGGGCAACATCGCTTTGCAGCATCTCGCCGAGCTTGATCCAGCGATCGCGCCCCGCCTTCGGTGCGGGACCGATTACCCGGATGAAGGTTTCCGGGATGGTGTCCACCACCGCCAGGAGCCGGGACAGCTCGCTCTTTTGCACCGCCAGCGCGTCGCCGATCACCTTGCGGTCGAAGCCGTGGCTGGCAAGGTTCTTTGCAAACAGGCCGCGCTCGATGAAGGACAGGTTGCGGCGTTCGGCGTTTTCCTTGCCCTGGGCAAGCACGAGCTCGGCGTCGGTCAATGTCCGGACGATCGCCTTGACCTCGACCCCCAACCGGCCGGCTGCACGGACCCGACGGTGACCGTAGGCGATCTGGTAGCGGTTGGGTTCGGTCGGATGCGGACGCAGGAGAACCGGCACCTGTTGCCCGCTTTCCCGGATGCTGTCGACAAGCGCCGCAAAATCCTCGTCGTCCCGATCGTCGAGCCGCAACCGGTCCTCGACGAAGGAGGACACGATCTTGTCCGGATGAATGGTGACGACCCGTTCGCCCTCATTCAGGGCCTGGCGCAGCGCACGGGCTTCCTCCGCTTCGCGGGTCATGGCGCCGAGCGAGAGGCCCATGGCCTTGACCGCACCGGACGCCGCGCGCGGAGCGGCCGGTTCGGCCTGCTTCTGTGGCGAGGCGGCGCCATCGGTCGCCTGCTTCGTTTCGGCAGGCGGCACCGGCTCGGTCGGCGCAAGACCGCCGCCAAACAAGGCTCTCAGTTCGTTCTTCCGGCTAGCCATTGCCGAGCCTTTCTCTAAGCGTCATCGGTTCCACGCCGTACGGATCAGTTCAGCCACCTCGCCATTGACGGCATTCATCGCCTCGACCGCCCGGTCGTAGGTGGCCCGGGTGAAATTCTCTCGGCCGACTTCGTACAGCGTCTGCTTGGTCAGGCCTGCATCCGACACGGCGGTCGATTTCAGCATGGGTGCCGTCAGGACGCGATCGCCGAATAGCGACCGCATGAAACCGACGATCTGCGCCTGCGGTCCGTCATTCGGCTCGAAGCGCGTGACAAGGTAGCGCAGGAAGTCGAAATTGAGCGTGCCGCCCGCCTCCCGCACGACCGAAAGCAGGTCCGACGTCATGAACAGGAACTGGTTCATCGACGCCACATCGAGCATCTGAGGGTGCACCGTGACGATGACGGAGGTCGACGCGCACAGGGCGGCCAGCGTGAGATAACCGAGCTGCGGCGGGCAGTCGATCACGACCACGTCGTAATCCGCCTCGACCGTCTGCAGTGCTGCCTGGATGCGTGCGAAAAACAGCGGGCCGACATCCTCGCCGCCCTGCCTGCGGGTCAGCGCCTGCGGCGTGACATGCTCGAATTCCTGCAGCTCGATGTTGCCGGGCACGAGGTCCAGGCCGGGGAAATAAGTGTTGCGGATGACCTCCGAAAGCGGCCGCTTGTCGCCGTCGTAGCGAATGGCGCCGTAGAGCGTATCGTTTCCGGTCAGATCCAGCTCCGGCTGGTAGCCGAACAGGGCAGACAGCGATGCCTGCGGGTCGAGGTCGATCGCAAGAACCCTGTGGCCGCTCAGCGCAAGATACTGCGCCAGATGCACGGCTGACGTGGTCTTGCCCGATCCGCCCTTGAAGTTGGTGACGGAAATGACCTGGAGATGTTCGCCGTCCTCGGCATTGCGATGCGGAAGATAACCCTTGGCCTTGACCGCATTTCCCTTGGCGGTCGCCTGTTCGGCAAGGTGCACGCGCAGGGCGTTGATGTCGGCCAGCGAATAGAACCGCCGCCCGCCTGCACCGGTGTCGGGCTGTGGGCCCTCGCCGGCAAGCGACAGCTGGCGCAGATAGCCGTCTGAAACGCCGATCAGCTTTGCCGCCTCCCCCGACGAGAAAGCACGCAACGACTTCATCGAAGCCGGCGGGTAAAGCCGTTCGCGCATCGCCTTCAACTGCTCGGAAAGAGCCTGGGCGTCCTTTGCAATCGCTTCGTCCGCAAGCAGACGTGGAGCATTGCCCTCCCCCGCTTTGCGTCCAGCCGATTTTCGCGCCGCTACCGCCATCCCGTCACTCCCCTCGCGCTTGATCATGGCTTCACCCGGTTCCGGGACATCGCCTCACCGGTCAGCCAGCAAGCACCGCGATTCCCACATCAGCTTATACGCCGGATCCTTGAACTAACAGAGACAGCCGGCGGTAACGCTGAAATGAAAATTCGTCGCGTATTACCGTAGGAGTGCTGTTGCTTGTGAGTCGCGTCAAGCGCTTTCTGGCGTCTGGAGCCGATCTCAACCGCCAAGAACCGTCCAAAGGCGCCCACAGGGCCGCAATGACGCCAACGCGTGGCCCAGCCACGCTTGCAGGCGGACCCGTTCGCGCAGTTGTCTACGCTAGCGGGAAATGGCTGATTCGCCACTGTCGCAGCACCACCGGCGGCTTTCTTCGCCAGGCGATCCGTGACAGAGAGAACCCAGAACGTGATTTGCGGCCAAGGTAAAGAGCCTTTGCAACGAGGGGAGTAGACATGGAGCCAATCTGGGCCGTCGGCCTGATGACGGGAACCGTGCTTGACGGCAATATCGATGTCGCGCTTCTCAAGACCGACGGCGAAACCGTCGAAACATTCGGCCCCTATACCCTCGCACCCTATCCGGACGAGATCCGCAGCCTTCTCGAGGAGACGCTTGCGGTGGCCAGGGCCTGGAATTTCGAGGGGCCCGAGCCCGCTCTTTTTGCCCAGGCGGAGGAAGCCCTGACGCGGGCGCAGTCGCAGGCCGTCACAAATCTTGTCGCCGAAGCCGGGCTTTCGCCGGCTGAGATCGGTATCGTCGGCTTCCACGGCCAGACGGTTCTGCACCGCGCGCCGACCAAGGAGCGCCCGGGCGACACGCGGCAATTGGGCGATGGACAGCTGATGGCCTCGCTCGTCGGCACCAGGGTCGCCTATGATTTCCGGACCGCCGATGTCCGCGCCGGCGGCCAAGGCGCACCGCTTGCGGCGGTCTATCACGCAGCCCTGCTTCGCCATCTCGACAGGTCCGGCGATACGGCCGTTCTCAACCTTGGAGGCGTCGGCAACATCACCTGGTGGGATGGTCAGGACCTGGTCGTCGCGTTCGACACCGGCCCCGCAAATGCTCCGCTCAACGATTTCATCAAGAGGCTCGGGCGCGGCGAAATGGATCGCGACGGAGTACTCGGCGCGGCCGGCAAGGTCGACGAAGCGCGCCTCGCCGCGCTCTTGCAGCACCCCTATATGACCGCCGCGTTCCCGAAGTCGCTCGACCGCTACGACTTTACCGCGGCGATGGCCGAGGGGCTTTCGCCCGAGGACGGGGCAGCGACACTCTCCGCCTTTACCGCCTCCGCCGTCGGCAAGGCGCTCGATCTCCTGCCGCACCGGCCGAAGCGGCTGGTGGTGTCCGGCGGCGGTCGCCGCAACCCGACGATCATGGCGATGCTCGAAAGCCGGGCCCGTGTGCAGGCCGTCTCCGCAGATCAGTTCGGCTGGCGCGGCGATGCGGTGGAAGCCGAATGTTTTGCCTTCCTGGCAGTGCGCACCCTGCGCGGTCTTCCGATCAGCTTCCCGACCACAACCGGAGTTGCGCAGCCGATGACCGGCGGGCGCCTGGCGGGGTCGTTGGCGGACATCAAGCGGAAGTGATCTTTCCCGGGGCCATGCGGGCACTACATTGGGGGCTCGCAGACCTGGGAGATATCCATTGCTTATCCGAATCCTGTCCATGGGCCTTGCCCTGTCGCTGGCGCTCAGCCAGCCCGTCGGCGCGCAGCAACCGCGTCAGGGCGAAGCGCGCGAGCGGCGTGGCGAGGCCGAACAGCAGCACGCAGCCGGCGGCGTTTTCAGCCTCATCCCCGCGGATTCGACGACCGACCACGTGTTGAACACGCCCACCGGTGAGTTGCCCTATACGGCAAAGGCTGGAACGATCGATCTCATCGGCCAGGACGGGAGCCGTACGGCGAAGATCTTCTACACCGCCTACGTCGCCAAGAACCGCACGCCAGGCCGCCCCTTAAGTTTCGTCTTCAACGGTGGCCCGGGTGCTGCCTCCGCCTATCTGCATCTCGGCTTGGTCGGGCCGAAGATCCTCGATTTCGGCAAGGACGGAACCGACGGAACAGCGCCGGTGCTGCGGGACAATCCCGACACATGGCTTGGGTTCACCGATCTGGTGTTCATCGATCCCGTCGGGACCGGCTGGAGCAGGGCCGCAAACGACGAGACTGCCAAGGCCTTTTACGGCGTGCGGCAGGATGCCGATAGCCTTGCCAAGGTGATCGCGCTCTACGTCCAGGCCAACGAGCGTGTCGATGCCTCGAAATATCTGGTCGGCGAAAGCTATGGCGGGTTCCGCGCTCCCAAGGTCGCACAGGCGCTAAAGAACAACCAGGGCGTCCTCGTCTCCGGCATCGTGATGCTGTCGCCGCTGCTGGAGGGGCGTTTTCTCGCCAATTCGGACGATCCTTTGAGTGCCGCCCTTCAACTGCCTTCAATTGTCGCCGGCAAGCTGGAGCAGGATGGCCGCTTTACCACCGAAGCCCTGGCTAATGCCGAGGCATTTGCCCTGCGCGACTATCTTCCAGCGCTCGCCGGGGCGCCACTTCGGGGCGCCGAGGCCGATGCGTTTTACGGCAGGGTCGCCGATCTCACTGGCATTGCCCGCGAGCAGGTGGCCGCCAGCCGCGGCTTCGTTGGCGACATCTATGCAAAGCAGATGGCCGGCGCTGGCAAAGTCGTCAGCCCTTACGATGCCGGCTATGCGGTCACCGACCCCTACCCGGAAAACGTTTTTGCCCGCAATGACGATCCCATTCTGGACGGTTACACGCGAGCCTACGGCGGCGCCTTTGTCGGCTATGCCCGATCGGAGCTAAAATTTGCCAGTGACATGACCTACAACCTGTTGAACGACGAGGTGAACCGCCGCTGGGAATGGAATGGCAGCCGCGGTGGCGACGCACGGTCGCTTGCGAGCGTCTCGATCGAGATGCGCGACCTGCTGTCGGTCATTCCCCGGTTCCGCCTTGTCGTTGCGCACGGATACAGCGACGCCCTGACGCCCTATGGCGCAAGCCGATATGTCCTCGATCACCTGCCGCCGGAGCTGAGCCGCGACAGAACGGCGCTGAAGACCTATCCCGGCGGACACATGTTCTACACGCGGACGGATTCTCGGCGGGCGTTCGCGGGTGACATGGCAGCGTTCTATAAGGCCGGCGCGGACCACTAAGGGTCGACCGCAACGACACCACAAACGAATGAACCCGCCGGAGCGGGTTCATTGCTGTGGTCTTGTTTTGTGAAAGCCGTCGTTCGTCTTGGTCTACTGGCAGTCGGAAACGATGACCTGGCAGTGATCGCAATCCTCGAGCGCCTTCTGCTCGGCAATCCGCTTGGTCGTGCCATAGCCGATACCGTAGTTCACGCGGTCGCCGACATAGGCGCCGCACCGCTCGAACCACACCGCAACTTTGCATTCATCGTTGCCGGCCGACAGGCATTCCTTGACGGCGTTGCGCTCGGCTTCCTTACGCGTGCTGCCCCAGCCGACACCGTAGCCGGCCTCGCTGGCGGCCGTTCCCTGCGAATCGTTGACTGCGATAGCGCCAAAGGCGAAGACGGACGATGCTTGCGCCGAAACAATAGCGGCAAGGATAATGGTAGAAATGAACTTCCGCATTGATATTCCCCCGAATTTAACTGCCCGTCCCGAATGAAGCGAGACAGACAGTAAAAAGGGATATTGTCCCGTCAGCCGAATGACAATCGGCTACGACGCTGCAGGACAATAAATCGCGGGGATTGGCTAACCGACATAATTAAAGCCGTCGTGTTAGCCTGGGATCTTCGGTCTATCGGCAGACATTTTCATCGATGGATCGGACGTCCCGCACGACTTCCTGCTCAGGCGCGCTCAAGCGCCAGAGAAATACCTTGTCCGACGCCGACACACATGGTGGCAAGCGCAAACTTTGCTTCGCGCAGGCCAAGCTCCAGCGCTGCAGTTCCGGCGATTCGGGCGCCGGACATGCCCAGCGGGTGACCGAGCGCGATCGCACCGCCGTTGGGGTTTACGTGTTCGGCGTCTTCCGCAATGCCGAGCTCGCGCAGGACGGCGATACCCTGGCTGGCGAAAGCTTCGTTGAGTTCGATGACGTCGAAATCCCTGGGCGACATCCCAAGCCGGGCGCACAGCTTCTGCGTCGCCGGCGAAGGCCCGATACCCATGATCCGCGGCGGCACGCCGGCAGCCGCCCCTCCCAAAATCCGCGCGATCGGCGTTAGACCGTACTTTCGTGCCGCCTCTCCCGAAGCGATGATCAGGGCGGCCGCACCATCGTTGACACCGGACGCGTTGCCGGCCGTGACCGAAGCGCCGTCCATCTTGTTGATCGGCTTCAGTTTGGCAAGCGCTTCCATATTGGTCGCCCGCGGATGTTCATCCCGGCTTACCAGAACAGGCTCGCCCTTGCGCTGCGGCACGCTGACCGGCACGATCTCCTTGTCCAGGCGGCCGTTGTCCTGGGCAGCGGCCGCCTTGCTCTGCGAGCGGACGGCAAAGGCATCCTGATCCTGCCGTGAGACCTGGTAGTCGAGAGCCACGTTGTCACCCGTCTCCGGCATGGAATCCACGCCGTACTGCTTTTTCATCAGCGGGTTGATGAAACGCCAGCCGATGGTCGTGTCGTAGATCTCTGCGGTGCGAGAAAAGGCGCTGTCCGCCTTCGGCATGACAAACGGAGCGCGGCTCATGCTTTCGACACCGCCGGCGATCATCAACTCCGCTTCGCCCGCCCGGATGGCGCGCGCGGCGGTGATGACGGCATCCAGTCCGGAACCGCAAAGCCGGTTCATGGTGGTTCCGGAAACCGAGACCGGGAACCCCGCGAGCAGCAGCGACATGCGCGCAACGTTGCGGTTGTCCTCGCCTGCCTGGTTGGCGCAGCCAAAAACCACGTCGTCCAGCGCATCCCAGTCAACGCCCGGATTGCGGGCCACCAGGGCCTTGAGCGGGACAGCGCCGAGATCGTCCGCCCTGACGGAGGAGAGAGCGCCGCCGAAGCGACCGATCGGCGTGCGGATATAGTCGCAGATGAACGCGTCTGTCATGGAAACATCCTCAAAGGTTCGGAACGACGAGGTCTGCCACCGGCTCGTCGACATGAAGCGGCGCACCGGTCATCGCCTGCAACTCGTCCAGGCTGATGCCCGCCAGCTTTTCGCGCAGCACGAAACGCTTGTCGCGGATGTCGATGACCGCGTGGCTCGTATAGACGCGGGTGATGCAGCCGACGCCGGTCAGCGGAAAGGTACAGGTGTCGACCAGCTTCGGCTTGCCGTCCTTTGTCACGTGTTCGGTGATGACGAAGACCTGTTTGGCGCCGTGCACCAGATCCATCGCGCCGCCGACGGCCGGCACTCCCTTGGCGCCGACACGCCAGTTGGCCAGGTCGCCGTTCTGTGCCACCTGGTACGCACCGAGGATAGCGACATCGAGATGCCCGCCGCGCACCATGGCGAAGCTGTCGGCGTGGTGGAAGAAGGCGGCACCGGGCTTCAGCGTCACTGCCCGCTTGCCGGCATTGATCAGATCCCAGTCTTCTTCACCGGCAGGCGGTGCCTCGCCGAAATCGAGAATGCCGTTTTCGGTATGGAAGATCGCCTGCCGGCCCGGCGGCTGGTAGCGGGCAACCATTTCCGGAAAGCCGATGCCCAGATTGACATAGGCGCCGTCGACGATGTCCTGCGCAGCGCGCCATGCGATCTGGGCATTGGAGAGCTTGACGTCGTCGCGGGTGTCGAAAGTGTGCGTATCCGTGGTCATGCGTAGGCAACTCCGGCTCGGATCAGATCTTCTTCCTGCTGCGGATCGGCGATCTCGACCAGGCGGTCGACGAAGATCCCGGGCGTGATCACCTGCTCCGGATCGATTTCTCCGGGATGTACGATGCGCGTGACCTGGGCGATGGTCGTGCTCGCCGCCATGCACATCAGCGGATTGAAGTTCCGCCCGGCCTTGTTGTAGGTGAGGTTGCCGTGGGTGTCGCCGACATGCGCCTTGACGACTGCAAAATCCGCCTTCAGCCAGCGCTCCTGGACATAGTGGCGGCCGTCGAATTCTGCTACCGGTTTTCCTTCGGCAAGCTCCGTGCCGAAAGCCGTCGGCGTGAAGAAGGCGGGGATGCCCGCCCCACCGGCGCGGATGCGTTCGGCCAGCGTTCCCTGCGGAACCAGCTCCAGCTCGATTTCCCCCGCCAGGTAGCGATCGGTGAAGGCCCGCGGGTCTGAAGAGCGCGGAAACGAGCAGATCATCTTGGTGACCATGCCGGCATCAATCATTGCGGCGATGCCGATGCGTCCGTTGCCGGCATTGTTGTTGATCACCGTGAGGTTTTTGGGCCCCTTGTCGATCAGGGCGTGGATGAGCTCGATCGGGGCGCCGGAGCCACCGAAGCCACCGATCATCACGGTCGCACCGTCACCGATGGCCGACACCGCCTCCGCCGCGCTTTTGATCGTCTTGTCCATCACAGCTCCTCAATCCCGCGATCCTTTAAACTCAGACCTAAGACCGCCAGAACTGGACATCAAATGATTTGTGCGATATTTGATATTTGTTCGCATGGCGCACAGGCAAAGAGATGGTCGAGCAGGATTTCGTCAACGGTTTTGCGCGTGGACTGCGTGTCATCGAGGCGTTCGGCGACGCAAAGCCAAAGATGGCGATTGCCGATGTGGCAAAGGCGACAGGACTTGACCGAGCGACCAGCCGCAGGTGCTTGCTGACGCTCGCACAGCTTGGCTATGCCGACTACGACGGAAAGTTTTTTGCCCTGACGCCAAAGGTATTAAGGCTCGGCTATGCTTATCTCGCGTCGACACCGCTGCCGCATATCGTGCAGCCCTATCTCGACAGATTGTCGGAGACGGTCGGCCAGAGCAGTTCGGTCAGCGTGCTCGACGGCAGCGACGTAGTCTATGTGGCGCGCGCATCGCAGCGCCGGGTGATGTCCATAAACCTGATGCCCGGCAGCCGCCTTCCGGCCTACTGCGCATCGATGGGGCGGGTGCTGCTGGCGGCGCTTCCTGTCGGCGAGGCGAGGCGGATTATCGACGAAACGCCAAGGACGTCTTTCACGCCTTTGACGAAGACCGGTCTCGATGATCTTCTGCATGAACTGGAAGTTGTGCGGGTAAACGGCTTTGCGGTGATCGATCAGGAACTGGAGCTCGGCCTGTGCTCCATCGCGGTCCCCCTCGAAGACAGTCGGGGGCGGATCGTGGCGGCGCTCAACATCGGTGCTCCGGCGGCAAGCGTGGCGGCCAACGACCTCGCAGATCGATACCTGTCGGAGTTGAAGGCGGTTGCGGCCGCCTTACGACCCCTTCTCCGTTGAGGACCGGGGCTATCTCAAGCTGCGTCTGCCGCCTTGGCAATCGCCTGCGAGATGTCAGCGGGCGCCATCGGCCGTCCTACGAGGTAGCCCTGGAGCTGGTCGCATCCTGCATCGCGCAGCACTTCAGCCTGCCGACCAGTTTCGATACCCTCGGCCGTCACCGGAATGCCAAGCGCTGCGGCAAGCGAGATCGTGGCTTTCAGCACGTCGATGCCGCTGCTTTCCCGGTCGGCCGCCAGCACCAGCGACCGGTCGATCTTCATGCGGTCGAAGCCGAACTGACGCAGGGCGCCGATACTCGCATAACCGCAGCCAAAATCGTCCAGCGAAAAGCGGATACCGTTCAGCTTCAGGGCATCAATCGCACGCTTGGCCTGCTCCGGATTGGAGATGAGCACATTTTCGGTGATCTCGAGCGTCAGTCGCTTGGGGTCGAACCGTTCCGCAGCGAGCAGTTCCAGCACGTCGCCGGCAAAACCCGGATTGCAAAGCTGGATCGGAGAGACATTCACGGACAGGCTGAGGCCGGGCCATGACTTTGCCGCCCGGACCGATTTGCGCAGCATCTGCAAGCCCAGCATGTCGATGAGGCCGGACTTTTCCGCCAGCGGAATAAAGACGTCGGGTCCAACGGGTGTATCGCCACGCCGCCACCGCGCCAGGGCTTCGACACCCTTGAACTCGCCGGTCCTTGCGCAAGCCAATGGCTGGAAGAATGGCTCGATGTCGCCGTTGAAGATTGCGTTGCGCAGTTCCCCCTCGAGCCGGGCCAGTCTCTGCCGCTCGCGATCGAGGTGCGGGGCGTAGGCGACCCAGCGGGAGCGACCACTTTCCTTACCTTCGTAAAGGGCCATGTCGGCACGGCGAAGAAGTTCGTGTGGGTCTTGGACATCGTCTTCCGCAGCGCTGCCGATCGTTGCGCCGACCTCGATGGTGCGCCCATCGACGATGAAGGGCTTGCGGAACACGTTAAGGATCGCTTGCCCGATCTTGGCGGGATCGGTCGAGCCGACCTGAACCAGCGCGAATTCGTCGCCTCCGATTCGGGCGGCTGCAACCACATCCGAATGGCAGGTCGCGAGCGCATCTCCCACCTGCATGAGCAGATGGTCACCGACGGCATGGCCCCAGGCATCATTGACCGGTTTGAAACCGTCCAGGTCGATCATGTAGAGCGTAAGCCGTTGCCGCTTGCCGCGCAGGCCAAGCAACCGGTCCAGCTTCTCCGCAAGCCCGAGCCGGTTATAGAGGCCGCTTAGGCTGTCGTGCGTGGCCTGGAACCTCGAAGCGGCCGCAAGCTTGCGCAACCGCCGAGCTTCCGCGCCGCCGGCAACGACGACCGCGGCGACGAAGAGCGCAAGCAGGAAAATACAGCCGAGGATGTAGGGGTAGACGCTCTTGTAGACCAGGGTTCCGGGCGCCTTGCTGGGCCAGGACAGATAGGCCACCGGCTTTCCCGTTTCGTCCGGAAGCGGCAGGTTGAGCGTCGTCGGATCCGGTTGCGAATTCAGCTTGAGACCGTCGAGAAGATACTCTTCGGCGATCACGTCGGTCGTCTCCGCCGTTATGATCTTCAAGAAGCTCAATACGCTGTACGTCTGGATTTCGGGGTCTGGCTCGAAGGGTTGCATCGCCTGGGAGCCGACCATCATGACTTGCCCGCCATAGGAGAAGAAGTTGATGATCGGCTTGGAGGATGGGTTGGAGGCCTTCTTGACCTGATCGAGAAACCTTGGGCCGAGATCGTTGCGCGGGTCAAAGGGCTGGCCCTTCCAGTAGGACGCCGTATTGGCCCCGTCGGGCCCGGTCAGAGCCACCGCATCGTAAAGAAGATAATTATCGCTGGTGCGTCCCCACGTCTCGTAGGTGTAGGTTTGAGCATCGTCCGAAGTGATCGCCTTGTAACCCTCGTCCCACACGGCATTGTCGCGAACTGTCGCTGCCATTCGCTGCTTCATGGACATGACTGCCGACTGGGCCGCGCGCTCCGCCCTCTCGTCGTCCATGGCGTCCGCCGAACGCGTCATGGTGGAGATCACGTGGGCCCCCACGCCGCCGATCAGGCTCGCCAGGAAGACCACGAAGCACGTGGTGACAATGATGGAGCGGGTCTTGGTAAGCTTTGTGTAAGGCATCGCACAGTCTGTTCCGACGTGAGGGATCAGATGTCCTTGGACCGCAGAAAGACATCATGTCCGCTAGAAAGCGCTGCACCTCATCTAATACCACGAAGAAACATTCTAAAAATCTAAATTACTAGGTAAACAGGAAATGTCTGCTCGCCCTGTATTTATTCGGAGTGATTTTCTGGACTGAGATGTTCCACCGCAATTCTGCGGCCTCAAATCTCTTCTTTTGACAGGTCGCGCAGCGCCCATGGCAGTGTGGTCATCGCTTTGCAGCCAGTTTCGGTAACCAAAAACTGGTCTTCGATCATCAGAGCTCCAAGCCCCTGGCCGTAGAACGGCGCCTCGAGGGCAACGACCATGTTCGGCTCTATGATCTCGCTGCTGCTTGCGGAAAAGAATGGCCATTCCTCCATCCCGACGGCGCCGCCCACCGAATGCCCGAAATGGCCGCGGTTGTAGTCCGCAAAGCCATCCCGGCGCATCGACGCGATCATCGCTTCATGCACCGCCGCAAACCGGTTACCGGGCCGTAATTGATGAAGACCGGATTCGAACGCCGATTGCAGGGCTTTGAAAACCTCCCGGGCCAGCGCGCTGGGCGGCCCATAGGTAAATGTGCGGGCGCCATCGGAGGAGTAGCCGTCGACAAGCGCGCCGACATCCGCCTTGATCAGCGCGCCGGAATCGACACGCGCGGTCCCGTCGCCGAGGTCGGGTCCGACCGAGATGAAGTCCCAATGGCCACTCAGCGAAAAACCGTTCGCGGCCGCAAACTCCAGTGTCCCTTCCTTCCACGCAGCGGAAAGGCGGGGAAGCGACACGCCCGGCCTGACAGCCTGCGTCATGCGCACGAGGCCGGCTTCGGCCGCGAGTGCTGCGCGTCGCAAGCGCTGGATCTCTGCCTCCGTCTTGACCGCGCGCATGCGCCTCAAGACGGGAGAACCGTCCATCCAGACGACCTCGGGAAGCATTGTCTTCAGGGCTTCGAAATCCGCAGCCGGCACGAACTCCAGGTCGATACCGATCCGTCCGCGCCCCAGCCCGTAATCGCGAAGCAGGTCGCCGAGCAGGCGGAAGGCGGCGTCCCGGTCGAACGTTTCCGGCCGCGGACCGAAGCTTCCGGATCGGCGGTAGGCATCATTGATGTCTGGAACGCTTGCGGCTCCACCGAGGTCGAGCATGTCGATCCAGATGCGGTGCGTTCGCAAATCCACCAGAGGTGCGATATTGCGAATGGCCGCGGCTGCGTGATCGCTGGCAACGGCACCGAGCGGCTGCGACGGATCCGATGGCACGATGGCGACTGCCGCACCGGCCCTTCCCCACATGGTCGCCACGCCGGCCGGCGCGCCGGTCGCATAGCGGAAAGATTCCGGCTGGCAGAGCGCCAAGGCATCGAGCCCTGCCTGCTGCATCAGTAAGTGGGCCCGCTTTCTATCGATATCACTCATGGTAGCTCCGAACATAGCGTCGATGTCGAACGACGCATGCTCGAATACACCAGAGGAAGGTCAGCGGCGAGGTCTCGGATCGAAAGAGATCCGCGCCTGCCACCGCATCAGTTCATCGTGGTTCCGCTTGGTCACCGGCTCGGCCTTGACGGGGGCAAGAACCATCGCGACATCCGCAGAGAAAAGCCAGCGCTGGTGAAACGACAGCGGGCGTCTTCCGCTGCCGCCATATTTCGGGTCTTCGCTCGACCAGAGAACGTCCCACTGCATTCCGCCGGGGGGTGCCAGAAGCGGGTCGGGCAGGCTGTCGATAACAAGGCTCTCGCCGTAATTGACCAGCAGGATCCGCTCGTCCTCGGCACGGTCGGAAAAGAAGCGCAGCAGAAATGCGGATGGCGACAGCACGCTTCCGTCAAGCCTGCCTTCGCGGGCGACCGGCTGGGCCGAAAATGCCACATCCTCGCGTCGTAGCGTCAGCAGGTCCCGATGCATCGCGACGATCGGTCCGTGACGGTCCCATTCGGACCAGTCCAGCTTTACGCTCTCAAAAGTCTCTCGCGAGCATGGATCGGGAATGCCGGCCAGCAGATCGGCGTCGGTCAGGTTGAGGAACTGGGCGAGGAACTCCTGGCGGCCGTTGCGAACCATATCGGCGAGCTCGCCATCACGGTCGGCAAAGTAATAGAACGGCGTCGTCGCGCCGAATTCCTGCCCCTGGAACAACATCGGCGTCTGGGGGCCGAGCAGCTGCAGCGCGGTCATCGTCCTGATCCTTGCCGGCGATGCCTGCTCATGAAGCCGCGTACCTACGCCCGAATTTGCGACCTGATCATGGTTCTGCAGGAAGTGGACGAAGTTGGCCGGCTTCAGGTCCAAGCCCGGAAAGCCCCTCGGGGCATCCTGCCAGTCATATCGCTGGCCCTGGAAGAGATAACCGTACTTGGCGGCGGACAGAAACTCCGACGCCCTGCCCCGGTGGTCGTGGTAGTAGGCATCGTTACGGCCGCTCAATGCGACAACGGCGGAATGGTGAAAGTCGTCATTCCAGAGAGAGTCGAGATCATACCCTCCCTCGGCCGGCTTGCGGACCAGCCTGGTCTCCTGGGGCTCGTTTTCGCCCACCAGGTAGATCGGCCTGCCTCGCGCAGCTCTTCGAGCATCGCGTGCGATCTGGGCCACGATATGGTCGCCGCTCTCGTCGAACAGCGCCTGGGTCGCATCGATCCGCAGGCCGTCGAAATGGTATTCGTCGATCCAGTAGGCGGCGTTTTGTGAAACGTATTCACGCACCCCGTAGGCGTTTTCGCCATCGAAGTTGATGGATTCGCCCCATTCATTGGCATATCGGGAGGTGAAGTAGTCGGGCGTGAACTCGCCGAAACGCTCGCCATGGCCGAAATGGTTGTAAACCACGTCGAGGATGACGGCGAGGCCCAGGCTGTGGGCGGTATCGACGAACATCCGCACATCGTCTGGCGAGCCGTAAAGCCGGGTTGGCGCATAGAGCAGGGTTCCGTCATAGCCCCAACCGAAGCCGCCTTCGAACTCGTTGATAGGCATGACTTCGAGGCAGGTGATGCCGATATCGCGCAGCTTGGCGAGTTGCTGTGCAGCGGACGCCCAAGTGCCTTCGCGTGTAAAGGTACCGATGTGCATTTCATAGAGCACCGCTCCAGTCGCCGTCATTCCCTTCCAGCCTTCGTCGGTCCAGGCGAAAGTCGAGTGATCGACGACCATGGACGGACCGGCGGGACCTTCGGACTGGAACCGGGAGGCCGGATCAGCGTGAAGTTCCTCCCCACCATCGAGGCGAAACCGATACGTCGTACCGGCGCGGGCCGAGGGGATATCGGATGAGAAGTAGCCGTTTCCCTCCGGAATGAGCGGTTGCTCCGCACCGTCGTCCATAACGACCGAAACGCTGCTGCGGGCCGGCGCCCAGACACGGAAGGAAACGTTTTGACCAATGATCTCCGCACCGACTGGATATCGCCGCATCGGAGATTCTAGGTACAGGTTTTTATCCGAAGCAGGCACAGAGTGGGAAAATTCGGTCATCATCGAACCATGTTGGGGAAACTTGGCTCGCAACGCGAATAAGACTCGGAATGTTCCGTAGATCCCCACCTGCAGCAGCGGCTAGGACCAAGGTCTGCTGCATGTCGAAAGCTTAGGGGCCTTCTGCGTGCCTAACGGCTTTCGAGGCGCTTTCCTCGCCGGTGGTGAAGGTCGAGCCCTTCTTCCCACCTTTTCCCTCACGCTTTGACTTCTTGGCAGTGGCGTCCGGTTCGGGCTCGCCCAGAACGGACGTGTTTTCGGCAATAACCTCGCCGTCGGTTCCGTCCTTGTCGAACTGAGAAACTGCTGCCTGCCAGTGGTCGAGGTCAGCGCCTTCCGGTCTGCCTTCCTGTTCCCAAAGCCTGTAGGCATGTTCCCTGATACGCTGTTCGCGATCGTTTTCCATTGGCGTCTCCTCCTGAAAACCTCTTTCAAAACAAGCCGCCGTAGAATTGGTTCCCGCCGGCGCTTGAACGACGGCGGGACACCGGGTGTGACTAGTGGTCAGAACCGTGCGGCTTTTCGACATGCCCGCCGAACGCGGCGCGCAGGGCGGAAAGAGCCTGATTGGAGTACTGTTCGTGACCTTGGGAGGTAAAGCGCTGGAAGAGTGCCGAGGACAGGATCGGCAGCGGCACGCCCGTGTCGATCCCGGCCTTCAGCATCCAGCGGCCCTCGCCCGAATCCGAAACGCGGCCGCTGAAACCTTCCAGCGTCGGGTCGTTTTTCAACGACTGTGCCAACAGATCCAGCAACCATGACGAAACGACGCTGCCGTGGCGCCATACTTCGGCAACCTCGGTCACGTCGAGGTCGAACTGATAGTATTGCGGATGCTGGAGCGGGCTTGTCTCGGCATCGACCTCACGGTTCTTCTGGCCGGCATTGGCCGCTTTCATGAGGTTCATGCCTTCGGCATAGGCAGCCATCATGCCGTACTCAATGCCGTTGTGGACCATCTTGACGAAATGGCCGGAGCCGCTTGGCCCGCAATGGAGATAGCCGAGCTCGGAAGTGCGGCCGGACGCATTTTCCATTCCCGCTCCCGGAGCAAGCGAATGAAAGATCGGGTCAAGCCGGGTGACAGCCTCAGTCGGGCCGCCGATCATCAGGCAATAGCCCCGATCAAGACCCCATACGCCGCCGCTCGTGCCCACGTCGATGTAGTCGAGGCCCTTTTCCGTAAGGCGGGCTGCGCGGTCGATATCGTCCTGGTAGTTGGAGTTTCCACCGTCGATGATCGCGTCGCCGGTGACCAGCATGTTTGCCAAGTCGCCGACCGCGTGGTCGGTGATGGCCGCCGGCAGCATCAGCCAAACGGTAGCGGGCTTGGCAAGCTTGGATACCAGATCCTGCACGGACTGCGCGGCCACCGCGCCTTCGGCGGCGAGCGCGTCCACATTGGCGGTATTCACGTCGAATACGACGCATTCGTGCCCGCCCCGCATAAGCCTGCGAACCATGTTCGCACCCATGCGGCCCAATCCTATCATCCCAATTTGCATTGTGAATCCTTTCCGGCTGACGCCAATCCCTTGGCGATACGGTCGCGGACGGGATCTTGCAAGCCGAAACTCGCCTCACTGCAACGTGGCACACGGAATGCGCCCCGGTCCTCGGGTCTGAGATGAGCGCCCCATGCTTGACACAGGTTGCAAAATATGAGAACAAAAAGAGAACAAAGGAGATGGCGATGCAGAGAACAGATGAGATCGTCGCTCGCGCACTGGCTGCCGTCGCGGCATCGAAGGCGCTTCGAGAACGCCACGAACAGGAGAGACGCGAGATCTATGGCCGGATCGAGCTAGCCTCGCTCAGAACACCGAATATCCCGAAAGGCGTACAGCTTCCCTTGCGGCTCAACAGCTGAACCGGCATCGGCGTGCAGGTTCGCCCGCAAGTTTGCGACAGGCTCGGCCGCACTGCCTGCAATCATAAGCAAGAGCGAGCGCCGCACGTGTGGGTATTAACCCAGCGTTAAGCATGTTTCCCTATACCGTTGGAACGAAGAGCTTCGAGCCGTGAAGTTGAGCCTTGCCTCAGAGTCTGAAATCATTCTGTGGCGCTTGAGGCTTGACATGCGGATCACATCCACGGGGCGTGTCGAGCCTCTCCAAGACATCCCGCGCAGCGATCCATAAACTTCTAATTTAGACTGTTGCTAACCGGCACTCGACACCCTTCGTCGCCTCATCCAATGTGCGGCAGACATTGGGAGTTGAGTAATGTACTGCGACTGGAATGCACCGACCGCCCGCAAGACCTATCTGCTGAAATTCCTGGCCGCCTGGGTCGCCGCCATCGCTCTGGCCCTTTTCCCCGTGGTCATGGCCGTCAACGCCGTAACGCTCTAAACCGCTCCTCACGAAGACGTGCTCGCACGTGCGTTGACCGTTACCTTGTGCAGTGCACAAACGGTCACGTTCAGGCAAGGAGCCCCCTATGATCAGAAATCTTCAACAAGCGCAGCCGCTTGTCCTCAGCATCCTGCGAATTGCAGTCGGCCTCGTTATTTTTTCCTTCGGTACCGCAAAGATCCTGCATTTCCACGCAGGCCAGTTCATGCCGCCGCCGGGATCGCTTCCCTGGATCGCGGGCCTTTTGGAACTGGTGCTCGGTTTCCTTTTCATGGTCGGGCTCGGGACGCGGATATCGGCATTCATCCTTTCAGGTGAGATGGCGGCTGCCTATTTCATTGCCCATTTCCCGAAGAGCTTCTTCCCCACCGAAAACGGCGGTTATGCCGCGATCGTCCTGTGCTTCGTGTTCCTGTATTTCGTCACCTCGGGTCCTGGCCCGATCAGCATCGATCGCAAAATCGGTCGGGACTAGTCCCCCCAGAACAGCCCAGCCACTCCGCGGCGAGCGCCCTCGGCTTGCAGTTTGCCATTGAGGCATCCTTGACCCCCCAAAGGTTATGCTCGAGGCGCTGTATCCTAAAGCCAACCCTCCCAGAGATGGTTTTGCCGCAGGACGGAGCAGGCGGTCGGAAGATGTGTGGAACTTCCGGCCGCTTTTTTTTTGCGAAGTCCGCTTCGACTTTCGTAGGCGCAACACGCCACCAGCGGCCGACCCGCCGCACCACCAGCGGCCGGCCTGCCATTTCCAATTTTCTGTACCATCCAGCCTCGACGCATCCGCCGATCGCGACGCCTACCGCACTTGCGGCAAGGAGCCCCTTTTTGCGCTCCAGCAAAAGATGTTTGACAGCGGCTGCGAGTGCCGTATTCTGTTATTAAAGTCTATATAACATAATAATGGAACTCAAAACCGGGTGGTATCATGAAGCTGAAACTGGCATTCCTCTTGGCGACGGCGCTGGTTGCGGCGCCATCCCTGCTATCGGCCCAGGAAAAGGGCGGCGTCATCAATGTCGCGACGATCGGTGAGCCGCCGACCCTCGACCCAATGGTCTCGACCGCCGATCTGGTCGGCATCGTAACGCAACATATGTTCGAAACGCTCTATACGTTCGACAAGAACTGGACGGTCACCCCGCTCCTCGCCGAAAGCCTCCCGCAGATCAGTGCCGACGGCAAGACCTATACGATCAAGTTGCGCAGCGGCGTCAAGTTCCACGACGGCAGCGACATGGCCTCCGACGACGTCGTCGCCTCTCTCAATCGCTGGCTGAAGCTCGCGTCCCGCGGCAAGCAGGTTGTCGGCTTTATCGATAAGATCGAGGCTACCGACCCCACAACCGTCACGATCTCTCTCAAGCAACCCTATGCGCCGCTCCTTTCGCTTCTCGCCTTCAACAATTCGGCAGCAATCATCATCCCGTCCGAAAAGCAGGACGAGCCGATGAAGGAATTCATCGGCACGGGACCATACATGCTCAAGGAGCGCAAGGCGGACCAGTATATCCAGTTGACGCGCTACCCCGGCTACAAGGCTCGCTCGGAAGCCAGCACCGGTTACGGCGGCGCGCGCCACCAGTATCTCGACGAGATCCGCTTCGTGCCCGTTCCAGACCCCAATACCCGCGTCGAGGCAGCGGTGTCGGGGCAGTACGACTACATCGATTCGCTTCCGGTCGAATCCTTCGACAAGGTGAAGGCGTCGACAGCGTCGCAGCCGGTCCTCCTGAAGCCGTTCGGCTACCCCGTCTTCGTGTTTAACACGGCGCAGGGCGTGACCGCCAATGTCGCTGTGCGCAAGGCGATCCGGCAGGCGCTGAGCATGGAAGACATGATGGCCGCAGCCTTCGGCAGCAAGGACTTCTACGCGCTGGACGGCAATATCTACCCCAGCAACTTCATCTGGTCGACGGATGCGGGGGTCGACGGCGCCTATAACGTCGCCGATCCCGAGGCGGCCGCAACGGCTGCCAAGGAGGCGGGCTACAAGGGCGAGCCGATTCGCATCCTCACCAGCCGCCAGTACGAGTTCCACTACAAGATGGCACAGGTCGCCGCCGAGTATCTGAAGCTTGCCGGCTTCAAGGTCGACATGCAGGTGGTTGACTGGGCAACGCTCACCCAGCGCCGTACCGACAAGGGCCTCTGGGACATCTATATCAGTCACAGCCCCTTCCTGCCCGAACCCGCCCTCATCGGTTCGCTCTCGACGAGTTCGCCAGGATGGTGGGATACGCCGGCGCGCAAGGCAGCGGTCGATGCGTTCACCTCGGAAGTCGATCCGCAGAAGCGGATTGCGCTTTGGGCAAATGTGCAGAAGGCCATGTATGACGACGTGCCGTTTATGAAGATCGGCGACTTCAACGCCGTCGCGGCCAAGTCCACCAAGCTCGATGGCGTCGACCCCGCGCCCTGGCCGTACTTCTGGAACGCATCGATCAAGAAGTAGGCACGAGGAGAACGGGTGCCGGTCCCAAGCCCGGCACCCGTCTTCCAGCTTCCTCATCAAGAAGACATTCGCGGCCGCAACCGCGAACACGGAAACCGCATATGATACGTTACATCCTGCAGCGCCTGGCCGGTATGATCGTCGTGATGTTCCTCGTGGTCACGATCGTCTTCGTGATCGTGCGCGTGACGCCCGGCGATCCGGCCGCGGTCATGCTCGGACCGGACGCCACGCCACAGGATGTCGCCGACCTGCGCACCAAGCTCGGGCTCGACCAGCCGATCCTCCTGCAGTACGTGTTCTACTTCGGCCAGTTGCTCAGAGGCGATCTGGGCCAGTCGATCTTCCTCAACATGTCGGTGGGCTCGGCGCTGCTCGAGCGTGCGGAGCCGACTTTCTTCCTGACGCTGTTTTCGCTCGCCATCGCCAGCGTGATCGCCCTGCCCGTCGGCATCTATGCCGCCTACCGGCGCGGATCCTTCGTCGACCAGGCGGCAACGACCATCGCCATGCTGGCTGCAAGCATTCCCAGTTTCTGGCTCGGCCTGATCCTGATGCAGTTCTTCGCGGTGCGCTTCAACCTCTTCCCCGTTTCAGGCTATGGCGGGCCGGGTTCGACGCTGCTTGACCGACTCTATCACCTTGCCCTGCCGGCAATCGCTCTTGGCCTGGTTTCGTCGGCCCTGATCATGCGCTTCACCCGCGCATCGATGCTCGACGTGCTGGGCGACGACTATGTCCGCACCGCCCGCGCCAAGGGTCTGGCGGAGCGCCATGTCGTGCTGCGTCACGCGCTCAAGAACGCGCTCATCCCGATCCTCACGGTTCTCGGTCTCACCGCCGCCGTGCTGATTTCGGGCGCCGTCGTGACCGAAACCGTTTTCGGCCTGCCCGGCGTCGGCAACCTCGTCGTCTCTGCCGTCCTGCGGCGTGACTACCCGGTCATCCAGGGCGCGCTTCTAGTCATTGCGGGCATCTATGTCCTCATCAATTTCGCGATCGATATGCTCTATCTGCTGGTCGATCCAAGGGTACGCTACTGATGACGGACGATACCGCTTCCCTCCCTCCCCAGCGCCACAGGCTGAAATTCGTCGGCCAGCTTTTCCGACGCCGGACGGTTGCCGTCGGCGTGCTGGTGCTTGCCGTCTTTCTCGTCATCGCCGTTCTGGCACCTTGGCTGACGCCATACTCGCCGTCCAAGCTCTCGATCGTCAACCGGTTGAAGCCGCCGGGGGCGACCTTCTGGTTCGGCACCGACGAATTCGGCCGCGACGTCTTCTCCCGGACCATCTACGCCGGCCGCCTGTCGCTGCTGGTGGGCTTCGCCGTGGTGGCGCTGTCGTCGGTGATCGGCATCACGCTCGGTCTGCTGGCGGGGTTCTTCCGGCGCCTGGACACGCCGATCGCCCGACTGATCGACGCCATGATGGCCTTTCCCGATATCCTGCTTGCCATTGCGCTCGTTGCGGCACTCGGCCCGTCGCTGATGACGGTGATCGTCGCGCTGGCGATCGTCTACGCACCCCGGCTTGCCCGAACGGTCAGGGCGTCGACCCTGGTGATCCGGGAACTCCCCTATGTTGAGGCGGCCCAGGCGCTCGGCATCTCGACCTTCCACATCATGACGCGCCACGTGCTGCGCAATCTCGTTTCGCCGATCCTCGTACAGGGCACGTTCCTGTTTTCGAGCGCCATGCTGGCCGAGGCCGGCCTGTCCTTCCTCGGCCTCGGCGTCAGCCCCGAAATTCCCACCTGGGGAACCATGATTGCCAGCGGACGCCAATATATCGGCCAGGCCGACTGGATGACCTACTTCCCCGGCTTTGCCATCATCCTGGCCGTGCTTTCGCTGCAGATGGTCGGCGATGGCCTGCGGGATATGCTCGACCCCAGACTGCAAAGGAATCTGTGACATGCTCTCCGGAGATAAAGCTCAGCCGCTTCTCCTCACCAACGTCAAGCCGATCGCCTTCGGCGCCGCGACGTCCGACACCACGACCGACATCCTGGTCGGCGGCGACGGCAAGATCGCCGCCATCGGCCAATCGATTGCGGCCCCGTCGGATGCGTTGCGCGTCGACGGCAAGGGTGCCTGGATCTCCCCCGGCTGGGTCGATTTGCACGTCCATATCTGGCACGGCGGAACGGATATCTCGATCCGTCCGTCCGAATGCGGCGCCGAGCGAGGTGTCACCACACTGGTCGATGCCGGTTCTGCCGGCGAAGCCAACTTCCACGGGTTTCGGGAATACATCATCGAGCCGTCGCGGGAACGCATCAAGGCCTTCCTCAATCTCGGTTCGATCGGCCTTGTCGCCTGCAACCGGGTCGCCGAACTGCGCGACATCCGCGACATCGACCTCGACCGCATCCTCGAATGCTACGCCGAAAACAGCGAGCATATCGTCGGCATCAAGGTGCGCGCCAGCCACGTAATCACCGGATCCTGGGGCGTCACCCCGGTCAAGCTCGGCAAGAAGATCGCCAAGATCCTCAAGGTCCCGATGATGGTGCACGTGGGCGAGCCGCCGGCGCTTTATGACGAAGTGCTGGAGATCCTCGGGCCCGGCGACGTGGTCACGCATTGCTTCAACGGCAAGGCCGGATCGAGCATCATGGAAGACGAGGACCTGTTCAACCTCGCCGAACGCTGCGCCTCCGAAGGCGTTCGCCTCGATATCGGGCACGGCGGCGCATCCTTCTCCTTCAAGGTGGCCGAAGCTGCCATTGCCCGCGGGCTGCTGCCGCATTCGATCTCCACGGACCTTCACGGCCATTCCATGAATTTCCCGGTCTGGGACCTGGCAACCACCATGTCGAAACTTCTGTCGGTCGGAATGCCGTTCGACAAGGTGATCAACGCCGTGACGCATGCGCCGGCCGAGGTGATCAGGCTTTCGATGGACAACCGGCTGTCGGTCGGCGAACGCGCCGATTTCACGATCTTCGATCTCATCGATGCAGATCTGGAGGCAACCGATTCCAACGGCGACGTCTCCAAGTTGCAGAAACTGTTCGAGCCCCGCTTTGCGGTCATCGGCGCAGAAGCGATCACCGCCAGCCGCTACATCCCACGCGCGCGCAAGCTCGTCCGACACAGCCACGGCTATTCCTGGCGCTGACGCGCTGAAACCGACATTGCATGACAGGAGTCCACGTGACCACCTCTCCAGCCAAGACCGCTTCCGCGGCCCAGACACCCTATGACCGACTGGCGCAGCTCGGGATAGAGCTGCCCCCCGCGCCACCGCCGATCGCCAACTTTCTCACCCATGTGCGCGAAGGCAATATGGTATACCTCTCGGGCCAGGGCCCGCGCGAGGCGGACGGCTTCCTGCATGCCGGCAAGGTCGGCGACGGGGTTTCCGTCGAGGACGCGTATCGCCATGCGCGGCTGGTCGGCATAAACCTGCTTGCCGTCCTGCACGCCGCGATCGGCGACCTGTCCCGCGTCAAGCGGGTGGTCAAGCTGCTCGGCATGGTCAACGCAACGCCGGACTTCAAGGATCATCCGAAGGTCATCAACGGCTGCTCGGACCTGCTCATCGAGGTCTTCGGCGATGCCGGCCAGCATGCCAGGTCGGCGGTCGGCTTTGGCTCGCTTCCCGGCAATATCACGGTTGAGATCGAGGCGATCGTCTCGCTGAAGGACTGACGGAGGCAGATCTAGTGGTTGCGCCAGCCCATCAGCTTCTCGATCCGCTCGGCCGAGGCCCGCACCTGGTCGGCGTAGTGGCTCTGTTCGCCGAACGCCTTCGGCTCCGGCAGCACGATGGAAATGGTCGCCACGCACTCGCCCGCCCGGTTGCAGATGGGCGACGCGATACAGGCCACCGCATAATCGGACTCGCCAGCCTGTATCGACAACCGCTCCTCGAACGCCTTGGCGGCAGCATCTGCCAGCGTCTTGGCATCCACCTCCGCGCGGCCGGTGGGCGAGGTGCGGGCGCAGCGCTTGAACAGCTCCAACCGCTCGCCATCCGGCAAATGGCCGACCAGAAGTCGACCGGACGCCGTCCAGTTCAACGGCACGCGCGTCCCCACGCGGGACGTTACCTGGAAATGGCTCGGGCCGTCCGCCATGGCGAGAACCAGCATGTGGTCGCTGTCCCGCCCGCACAACTGCACGGTCTCCCCCGCCTGACGGCAGAGGTCGTGCATCTCGTGGGTGGCCGTGCTCATGAAATCCAGCGACCGCGCATAGGCCAGGCCATAATGGTAAAGACGGGCGCCGAGCCAGAGGCTGCCATCGGGGTTTCGCGTCAGCATGCTCTTGTCCACCAGGTCGTCGATAATAACGTAGACCGTCGACAACGGCGCCTTGATCGCCTTAGCGATCGCATAGGCACCAGCCGGTGCGCCTGTCTCGTACAGATGGTCGATGACCTGAAGGGCGCGATCGATTCCGCTGACCCGCGACCGGCGCAAAGCGACCGTAGCCGGCTCGGCTTCGTTCTCTTCGCGCAAGGCGGGGGATGAGGTCATGGAATCCATACGATCTTCCTTTCGAACTTGCACGAGTATTACATTATTGTGGCATAGCTGTCGATCTGTATCGGCCGGATGCCCCGTCCCAGGAGAAGAAAATGTCTGACGATATCCGCGCTTCCATCGGGCTTCGACCCGTCATCAACGTCTCCGGTACGATGACGAGCCTGGGTGCTTCCATCGTCGTTCCGGAAGCTGTCCGCGCCATGGCCGCCATCCTGCCGCAGTTCGTGGAGATCAACGACCTGCAGAAGAAGGCAAGCGCGATCATCGCGCGGCTGACCGGCGGCGAAGCCGGCTTCGTTACCGCCTCCTGCTCGTCCGGCATCAGTCTTGCCGTTGCCGGCGCCATCACCGGTCCCAACCTGCTCGCCATCGAGCGGCTGCCGGATGTCGCGCCGGAAAAGAACGAGGTTCTCCTCCAGATGGGCCATCTGGTCAGCTACGGCGCTCCGGTCGACCAATCGATCCGGCTTGCCGGGGGCAAGGTCGTGCTGGTCGGCCAGGCGACGTCCACCCACCGCTATCACATGGAAAATGCCATCACCGACAGGACAGCTGCCGCGGTCTACGTGATCTCCCATCACGTCGTCGATTACGGCCTGCTGCATCTGACGGAGTTCGTCGAGATCGCCCATGCACGGGGTGTGCCGGTGATCGTCGACGCGGCCTCCGAATACGACCTCAAGCTTTTCCTGTCCCAGGGCGCCGACATCGTTCTCTATTCCGGCCACAAATTCCTGGGTGGACCGACATCCGGCATCGTCGCCGGCCGCAAGGAGCTTGTTCGCAACGCCTTCCTGCAGAACATGGGCATCGGCCGCGGCATGAAGGTCGGCAAGGAAAGCATTTTCGGTGTCATGGCAGCGCTGGAAGCTTGGGAGACGCGCGATAACGACGGCATCCGTGCCCGTGAGGCTTCCTATCTCAACCTCTGGAAAGAGACGCTGGATGGTCGTCCCGGCGTAACGGCGCTGATCGAGCCGGATCCGACCGACAATCCGCTCGACCGGATGCGGGTCATCATCACCCCGCAGGAGGCCCACATCACCGCATGGGATCTTGCCGCCCGTCTGCGCAACGGTACACCGCCAATCATCGTGCGCGATCACGAAGTGGAGCACCACTATTTCTATCTCGACCCCTGCAACCTTCATCCCGGCCAGGAAGTGACGGTGGCCGAGCGGCTGGGCCAGGAACTCGACAAGGCGCGGGCATCGAACGAGGTCATCGCGACGCCGATCGAAGATCTCAGCCGCCATCGCTTCGACGGCATGCTGCGCTGGCCGGATTGATCCCTCCCCGGCTTCGAACCGGGTGGAAGACAAAAAAAGACCACCCTGCGGCCTGGGCCGCAGGGTGGTTGAGATCGACAGACGCCGTTACTTCTTGGCGTCAGCCCAGCTCTTCACCAGGTCGTCGTAGTTGACGGTGACCGGCTTTTCCTTCTCGTTGGCGACCTTCAGCTGCGGCGCAAGGTTGCCCTTTGCGGCAGCATCCTTGTTCCAGTAGGCCAGGTCGTGCTCTTCGGCGAGCTTCGGCCCCATTTCACCCTGCACCTTGGCGCGTTCGAGGCGCTGCAGCACCTTTTCCTGTTCGCCGCAGAGCGAGTCCATGGCGGCCTGGGCCGTCTTGGCACCGGAGGACGCATCACCCACGGCCTGCCACCAGAGCTGGGCAAGCTTCGGGTAGTCCGGCACGTTGGTACCCGTCGGAGACCACTGAACGCGAGCCGGCGAGCGGTAGAACTCGATCAGGCCGCCGAGCTTGGGGGCGCGTTCCGTGAAGCTCTTGTCGCGAATGGTGGATTCGCGGATGAAGGTCAAACCCACATGGCTCTTCTTCACGTCCACCGTCTTGGAGACGACAAACTGTGCGTAGAGCCAGGCCGCCTTGGCGCGAGCGTCCGGGGTGGATTTCATTAGCGTCCAGGAACCCACGTCCTGATAGCCGAGCTTCATGCCGTCCTTCCAGTAGACGCCATGCGGCGAAGGTGCCATGCGCCACTTCGGCGTACCGTCTTCGTTGACGACCGGCAGGCCCTTCTTGACGGCATCGGCCGTAAACGCCGTGTACCAGAAGATCTGCTGCGCCACTTCGCCCTGCGCCGGCACGGGGCCGGATTCGGAGAAGTTCATGCCCTGGGCTGTCGGCGGAGCATAGGCCTTCAGCCAGTCGAGGTATTTCTGGATGGCGTAGACGGAGGCAGGACCGTTGGTATCGCCGCCACGCGCGACGCAGGATCCGACGGGCTGCGACTTCTCGTTGACCTTGATGCCCCATTCGTCGACGGGCAAGCCGTTCGGGATGCCCTTGTCGCCGTTGCCGGCCATGGACAGCCAGGCATCGGTGAAGCGCCAGCCGAGCGACGGGTCCTTCTTGCCATAGTCCATATGGCCGAAGACTTTCTTGCCGTCGATCTCG
The DNA here is from genome assembly GCA_900469345.1 of Hyphomicrobiales bacterium. GTDB lineage: Bacteria > Pseudomonadota > Alphaproteobacteria > Rhizobiales > Rhizobiaceae > Neorhizobium. Next base: position 238,198 of record UBWZ01000007.1, read on the forward strand.
CGGCCGGTGAAGAAGGCGGCAATGTCTTCATAGGCCGACCAGTTGACCGGAACGCCGAGTTCGTAGCCGTACTTCGCCTTGAAGTCTGCCTTGTTCTTGGCGTCGTTGAACCAGTCGTACCGGAACCAGTAAAGGTTGGCGAACTGCTGGTCGGGAAGCTGGTACAGCTTCTTGTCCGGCGCCGTGGTGAAGGACGTACCGATGAAGTCGGCGAGATCGAGGCCGGGGTTGGTGACGTCCTTGCCTTCCTTGGCCATCCAGTCGGTCAGCGAACGGGCCTGCTGATAGCGCCAGTGGGTGCCGATCAGGTCGGAGTCGTTGACGTACGCGTCGTAGATGTTCTCGCCCGACTGCATCTGCGTCTGCAGCTTTTCGACCACGTCTCCTTCCGAGATCAGGTCATGCGTGATCTTGATGCCGGTGATCGCGGTGAAGGCGGGCGCCAGCACCTTGGATTCGTATTCGTGGGTGGTCAGCGTTTCCGACACGACCTTGATGTCCATGCCGGCGAGCGGCTTGGCCGCGTCGATGAACCACTGCATTTCCTTTTCCTGGTCCGCCCGTGGCAGGGTGGACAGGTCACCGATTTCCTTGTCGAGGAACTGCTTTGCCTCGTTCATGCCGGCAAAGGCAGTGCCTGTCAGAGCCAGCAAGATGCCTGCTGTGGTTGCTAAGAGATGCGTTCGCATAGAGTCCTCCCGAGTTGCGATTGCGGTCCAGTTACCAGGCGTCCAATCCTCCTGACGCCTCTTAGAAGCTTGCTTACACGAAGCGGAACACGCCGACGGCGTAGACCACTGCGAGGGCAAGAGCCCACCACAGGTTAGGGCCGACAAGCCCCAGCCATGCGAGATTGATGAAGGCGGAGCCAAGCAGGGATATGAAGAGCCTGTCGCCCCGCGTCGTCTCGAACTGCAGAATGCCTTTGCGCGGAGACCCGCCCGGCACGAGATATTCCCAGACGCTCATGCCCACCAGGAGCAAGAGGATCGTCAGGAAGAACAAAGCCGTCGGGGCGGTCCAGGCCATCCATGTGAAGTTCATTGTCTGTCCCTCCCCTTCAGACGCGACCGAGCGCGAAGCCCTTGGCGATGTAGTTGCGGACGAAATAGATCACCAGCGCGCCCGGCACGATGGTCAGCACGCCAGCTGCCGCCAGCACCCCCCAGTCCATGCCGGCGGCAGAGACCGTGCGGGTCATGATCGCCGAGATCGGCTTGGCTGCCGTGGTCGTCAGTGTGCGCGCTAGAAGCAGTTCCACCCAGGAAAACATGAAGCAGAAGAAGGCAGCGACGCCGATGCCGGAGGCAATCAGCGGCATGAAGATCCGCACGAAGAAGCGCGGGAAGGAATAGCCGTCGATATAGGCCGTCTCGTCGATTTCCTTAGGCACGCCCGACATGAAGCCTTCGAGAATCCACACCGCGAGCGGCACGTTGAAAAGGCAGTGGGCAAGCGCCACCGCGATGTGCGTGTCGATCAGCCCGAAGGCGGAATAGAGCTGGAAGAAGGGTAGCGCGAACACTGCCGGCGGCGCCATGCGGTTGGTCAAGAGCCAGAAAAACAGGTGCTTGTCACCGAGGAAGCGATATCGAGAGAAGGCATAGGCCGCGGGAAGTGCTGCGGCCACCGAGATCAGCGTGTTGAGCGCCACATAGATGATCGAGTTGATGTAGCCATTGTACCACGACGGATCGGTGAAGATGACCGTGTAGTTCGCGAGCGTCGGATTGTGCGGCCACAGCGAGAAGGCTCCGGTGATCTCGGAGTTTTCCTTGAAGCTCATGTTGACAAGCCAGTAGATCGGCAACAGCAGAAACATGATGTAGAGCGTCGCCACGAGCCAGGAGAGGTTTCCGGCAGGCTTGTATTTGGTGTTCGTCGCCATCGTCTTTTCCCTCCTCAGGCGTCTGCATCGCTGCTGGTCATGACGGTGTAGAACACCCAGGACATCAGCAGGATGATGAGGAAGTAGATGATCGACATGGCTGCCGCGGGCCCCAGATCGAACTGCCCGATGGCCATCTTGACGAGATCGATGGACAGGAAGGTCGTGGAATTGCCGGGGCCACCGCCGGTGACGACGAAGGGTTCTGTATAGATCATGAAACTGTCCATGAAGCGCAGCAGGACGGCGATCAGCAGCACCCGCTTCATCTTCGGCAGCTGGATATAGCGGAACACCGCCCAGCGGGACGCGCCGTCGATCTTGGCCGCCTGATAATAGGCGTCGGGAATGGAGACGAGACCGGCGTAGCAGAGCAATACTACAAGGCTCGTCCAGTGCCAGACGTCCATGAGGATGACGGTCGCCCAGGCATCGGCTGGATTACGGACGTAGTTGTAGTCGACCCCGATCGCTTCCAGTGCGTGGCCGAGAAGGCCGATATCGACGCGCCCGAACACCTGCCAGATGGTGCCCACCACGTTCCAAGGGATGAGCAGCGGCAGGGCCATCAGCACGAGGCAGACCGGAACACCGATGCCGTGCTTGGGCATGTTGAGCGCGATGAAGATTCCCAGCGGAATTTCTATCGCCAGGATGATGAAGGAGAAGATCAGGTTGCGACCGAGCGCATCCCAGAAGCGGGAGGAACTGAGGATCTGGCTGAACCAGTCGGTGCCGGCCCAGAAGAACTCGTTATTGCCGAACGTGTCCTGAACGGAATAGTTGACGACGGTCATCAGCGGGATCACCGCCGAAAAAGCGACCAGCACGAGCACTGGCAGGACCAGAAACCAGGCTTTGTTATTCCAAGTCTTTTCCATCCGTTCAAGCCTTCGCGCCGATGCGCCAGGAATTGGCGTAGATGTTGATGGCGGCCGGGTCGAAAGTGATCCTCGCGTCCGCGGGAATGTCCTCGTCCTCGGCCGAGATGATGGCGATCGGCTGGCCTTCAAATTCGGCCCGTACGATCCTGTGGCGGCCGATATCCTCGACCCGGCTGATACGGACGGGCATCCCTTCCCGCCCGATCCGGACGAATTCCGGCCGAATGCCGATCTCGATCTTGTCGGTCGGCGCCGCTTGCGGCGCGTGGTCGAGCGTCACCGCCACGTCGCCGACCATGGCGCGGGCACCGTCGAGCCGAGCCGGCAGCACGTTCATGCCCGGCGAGCCGATGAAATAGCCGACGAAGGTGTGGCGCGGACGCTCGAAGAGCTCGGCCGGCGTGCCGATCTGCACGATTTCGCCCTCGTACATGACGACCACCTTGTCGGCGAAGGTCAGCGCCTCGGTCTGGTCATGCGTCACATAGACCATCGTAAAGCCGAACTGCTTGTGCAGCCGCTTCAGCTGCGACCGCAGCACCCACTTCATATGCGGGTCGATGACGGTCAGCGGTTCATCGAAGAGAATGGCGTTGACGTCGTTGCGCACCAGCCCTCGGCCGAGCGAAATCTTTTGCTTCTGGTCGGCCGTCAGGCGCTGCGCCTTGCGGTCGCTCCAGTCGGACAGGTCGATGATTTCCAGCATGTCGCGCACGCGCCGGTCTATATCCGCTTCAGGCACGCCGCGGTTGCGCAGCGGAAAGGCCAGATTGTCGTAGACCGTCATGGTGTCGTAGATGACCGGAAACTGGAAGACCTGCGCGATATTGCGCTCCTGGGTCGACAGGTTGGTGACATCCTTGCCGCCGAACAGGATGCGCCCATGCGAGGGGTGAAGCAGCCCGGAGATGATGTTGAGCAGGGTCGTCTTGCCGCAACCGGATGGTCCGAGCAGCGCGTAGGCGCCACCGTCTTCCCATTCATGGTCGACTTCGCGCAGCGCGTAGTCCTTGTCCGAGACCGGGTTCGGACCGTAGGCGTGGCGGATATGGTCGAGGGTGATGCGTGCCATTCGTTTTCCCTCACGCTGCCATGCTGGTGGAAATAGCGCGACCATCGCCGGCAAACGCCATCAAGTGTCTGCTGTCGAGGAAGACGTCGATCATGGCGTCGGGGTCGATGTCATGGATGCCGGGCGCCAGCATGATCCAGCGGGCGCCTGCGAAATCGAGGTGGACAAAGCTCTCGGAGCCGGTGATCTCGGCAATCTGGATCCTCGCCTGGAGGCGCGGCGCACTGGGCGTCTGCGGCGAAAGCGACAGGTGATGCGGATGAAAGGCGATCGTCACGGGCCCGTCGGCGATATGCGACAGGTGGGCCGGCACCGGCAGATCCCCGCTTCCGCTGTGGGTGAAGGCGCCGTTCGATTTTACCACGTCGATCGCGTTGAGCGGCGGATCGGCGAAGGTTCTGGCGGTCGCCAGATCGCCCGGACGGCGATAGACATCGATCGTTGGTCCGAACTGGGTGACCCTTCCTTCGCGCAGGGTCGCGGTATTGCCACCGAGCAGCAGGGCTTCGGAAGGTTCGGTTGTCGCATAAACGAAAATGGCACCGGACTGGGCGAAGATTCTCGGCAGTTCCAACCGCAGCTCCTCGCGCAACTTGTAGTCGAGGTTGGCAAGCGGCTCGTCCATCAAAACCAGGCTGGCATTCTTGACGAGCGCGCGGGCCAATGCGGTGCGCTGCTGCTGACCGCCTGAAAGGTTAAGGGGCGTACGATCGAGGTACGGCGTCAGGCGCATTAGTTCAGCAGCCTTTCGAACCTCCCGGTCGATCGTGGCTGCATCCTTGCCGGCGATGCGCATCGGCGACGCGATGTTTTCGTAGACGGTGAAAGCCGGGTAGTTGATGAACTGCTGGTAGACCATGGCGACGTTGCGTTTCTGCACCGGAAGACCGGTGACATCGACGCCATCGAACAGGATCGACCCGCTGGTGGGCCGATCGAGACCCGCCATCAGCCGCATCAGCGATGTCTTGCCCGACAGGGTTGGCCCGAGCAGAACATTCAGGCTGCCGCGGGAAAGCGAAAGGCTGGTGGGGTGGATATGATAATCACCCCCGACGAGCTTTGCCGCGTTGCGCAATTCCAACATGCGATCCCGTGCCTCCTCACACCGGGAACATGCCGCTTTTAGACAGCCAGGCTAGCCAGCTGTGCGGCCATGTACTCCTCCAGATCCACTGCCTGCTCCTTCGTGAGGCGCAGGCCCTCCTTTGTTCTCCGCCAAAGCACATCCTGGGCACTGACGGCCCATTCATGCGCCATCAGGTAGCGCACTTCTGCTTCATAGAGATCGCTCCCGAACTGCCGGCCCATGTCCTCCATGCGGCCAGCATTGCCCAGAAGCACCGGTGCGCGCGTGCCGTAACGGCGTACCAGCCGCCGCGCCAGCCGCTCCGGCAAAAATCCGTATCGCTGCTTCAGCTTTGAAACTTCCGCATCATATCCCTTCACCGGAAAGTCGCCACCCGGCAAGCGGCTTTTGGCGGTCCAGGCCGGGCCTTTGGCGCCGATCGCTTCCGCCACTTTCTCGAGCGCATGTTCGGCAAGCCGGCGCGACGTCGTCAGTTTGCCACCGAAGACATTGAGCACCGGCGCGCCCTGACCGCTCTCGATCTTCAGCACGTAGTCGCGGGTTGCCTCCTGCGCCTTGGAGGCACCGTCGTCGAAGAGTGGCCGGACGGCAGAGTAGGTCCAGACGATATCCGCAGGCGTCACCGGCTCCTTGAAATACTCGGAGGCGGCGTTGCAAAGATAGTCGGTCTCCTCCTGGGAAATCCGGACATCCTTCGGATCGTCGGTGTAGTCGCGATCGGTTGTCCCGATCAGCGTGAAATCGTCCTCGTAGGGGATGGCGAAGATGATCCGGTTATCAGGGTTTTGGAAGAAGTAGGCCCGCGTGCCCTCGAATTTCTTGCGCACGACGATGTGGCTGCCCTGAACAAGGCGGACATGGTGGGCGTCGTTGTGGCCAAAGGCGTTGCGAATGACCTGGTCAACCCAAGGTCCGGCGGCATTCACAAGCATCCGGGCCTGATGCTTGTCGCGGCGGCCCGTGATCATGTTGACGGTCTCGACCATCCAGACGCCGTTATCCACATGCGCGGACACAACCTTGGTGCGCGGCATGATGAGCGCGCCGTTATCGGCCGCGTCGCGGGCGTTGAGGACGACGAAGCGGGCATCATCGACCCAGCCGTCGGAATATTCGAAGGCCTTGGAGAAGATCCCCTTCAGCGACTGCCCCGCCGGATCCTTGCGCAGGTCGAGAACGCTCGTGGGCGGCAGCAGCTTGCGGCCGCCAAGATGATCATAAAGGAAGAGACCAAGCCGAATTAGCCAGGCCGGCCGAATACCGCCCTTGTGATAGGGCAGAACAAACCGCATCGGCCAGATGATGTGCGGCGCCATGGCCCAGAGGACCTCGCGCTCCATCAGCGATTCCCGAACGAGCCGGAATTCGTAATGCTCCAGATACCGAAGACCACCATGGATAAGCTTGGTCGCGCCGGACGAGGTGCCGGAGGCGAAGTCGTCCATTTCGGCGAGCGCTACGGAGTAGCCGCGACCGGTTGCATCGCGTGCGATGCCGCAGCCGTTGATACCTCCACCGATCACGAACAGATCATACATACGCGGACCCGCCCCTCCCCGAGCCGAAAGCGCCTGACGGCGCCGAACCGCTAATCGAAACTAAAACACATTAAATCGAAAATTTTCCGAATGTCAAACGAATGTCAAACCGCAACCGGCTCTTCCCGGATCATTGCTTCCACAAGCCTCACGCCACTCTGTTCGCAAAGCATTTTGATGGGCTGGGAATCGCACTGATCGGTAATGAAGGTGTGGACCTGGCTGATCTGGGCGATCCGGACAGGAGCCGTCCGCTCGAACTTGGTCGAATCAGCGACGAGGATGACGTGACGGGCATTTGCGATAATCGCCTGGGCGACTTTGACCTCACGGAAGTCATAGTCCAGCAGAGCGCCATCGTGATCGATGGCCGACGTGCCGATGACGGCATAATCGACCTTGAACTGGCGGATGAAATCGACCGCCGCCTCGCCAACGATACCGCCGTCGGATTGGCGGACCACGCCACCGGCAATCACCACTTCAATATCGTCCTGCGTTCTCAACCTGTTGGCAACGTTGAGATTGTTGGTGATGACCATCAGGTTGCGGTGGTTGATCAATGCCTCCCCGACCGCCTCTGTCGTCGTACCGATATTGACGAAGAGCGACGCGCTGTCGGGTATCATTGCAGCCGCAGCCGCGCCGATCGCCTGCTTTTCCGCTGCAGCAATCTGACGGCGGGCGTCATAGAGCATGTTTTCCGTACCCCGCGGAAAGGTAGCGCCACCATGCACGCGCGTGAGAAGCTGCGCCTCGCACAGGTCGTTCAGGTCCTTGCGGATGGTCTGCGGCGTGACGGAGAAGAGCGCGGCAAGATCCTCGACCAGAACACGTCCGGACGACCGGGCCTGATCGATAATCTTCGCCTGCCGGTCCGTCACATGCATTTTCGCTTTCCTTTCGGCATGGTTTCATTTTGCGCGAAAATGTGGCGGATCGCAACAGGCGTGTTTTCTCAGGGTACAGGTTCGCAGGCCGCCCGCTGGTGACCACGGCGGAGGTGCCTGCTCTCAAAAGATCGGTGGAGGGACGTTTCGCAACCAAGGGGATCGCGTCGGCCACGAAATACAAAAAGCCTGCCGCGGGAGGAGGTGCGGCAGGCTTCTTGAAACAATAGAGCAACAGCTGGGAGGAGGAGTGCCGCTGCTCTGGCAGGTTTCCTTGGGAGGAGGATAGGATCCCTGCGACGTCGGCTTTCCCTGGGAGGAGGTAGGTAAGGCCGACAACAAGAAGATATCTGAAATCCGCACAAAACCTAGGCAGATTTTAGCAGGTCAGCCATGCAAGATAGGTATGGCTTGCATGGCAGTGAAAATGCCGCTTCGCCGGAGACGACGCTTCGCCGAGACGCCTTGTGGCCGGCGTCTCAGGCTGACATGGCCCGCGCGCGGTTCTCCTGCGGGCCGTGGGCTTCCCTGACGGCCAGGATCCTTGGCAACGCCTTGTTGAATGCGGCGACAATATCCGGGTCGAACTGCGTGCCGGCCCTTTCGTTGATGTGCTCGATCGTGGTCTCCACATCCCAGGCCACCTTGTAGGGACGCGTCGTCGTCAGGGCATCGAAGTTGTCGGCAAGGGCGACAATCCGCCCCGCAAGCGGAATTGCCGTTCCCGAGAGGCGAAGGGGGTAGCCCATCCCGTCCCACCGTTCGTGATGGCTGCCGGCGATTTCGGCCGCCAGCTGGAGCAGGCTCGACGACGACTCCGCCAGGATATCGCGGCCGATCAGGGCGTGCCGCTGCATGGTCGCAAACTCCTGCTCGGTCAGCTTGCCGGTTTTCAGAAGGATGATGTCCGGTATGCCCACCTTTCCGATGTCGTGCATCGGCGAGGCGAGGCGAATGTCGCGGCAGCGCTCGGGATCAAGACCGTAGGCTTCTGCAATCGCCTCGGAATATTCCGAAACCCGGCGGGTATGCTGGGCGGTGTCGTGATCCTTGTAGCTTGCGGCGATCGTCAGGCGGTTGATGATTTCCTCCTCCCGCTCGCGCATCTCCTTCAGCGCCTTGTCGACCTCGTTGCGCAGCCACTCTGTCTTGTCGGCCAGCTTGTTGCGGGCGTCGACAAGCGCCGACAGGTTGCGCATTCGCGCCTGGAACTCCAGCGGATTGATCGGCTTGGTGAGGAAGTCGATGGCGCCGGCATTCAGCGCCTCCATCCGCGTCGACGGGTCGAGGTCGGCGGTGACGATGACAAACGGCTTGTCGCGGTATTTCTCGAGCTTCGTCAGCTGGCTCAACAGCTCAACACCGCTGCAGAAAGGCATCTGGAAATCGATGATGCCGATATCGAAGTCCAGCCGGGATATATCGCTGAGGACCGAGTCCGGCGAATCGTAGGCAAGTGCTACAGCATCCAGCGTTCGGACGAGCTTCGTCATATAACGCAGGGTGGTGCGGTTATCGTCTACAAGAAGAATGCGCATGATTAACCCCTTTATGCCGCAAGCCGTTGCCGTCTTGCGGCCAGCTCGTCCCGTAATTGACTGACGCCCTGATCGGACGGACCCCTTTCCCGCATCGCCTGAACCTGGTCGGCCAGTTGCTGCAGGCAGACGCTCGTGGCTGCGCCCCTCAACGAGTGGAGAAGGCGGTCGGCAGCGCCGAAATCGCCGCGGGCGATCGCATTCGAAAGCTCGGCGACCAGGCCGTCTGCATCACTGAAGAAATGCCGCAGAAGGTCGATGAAATCGTGCTTTCCCAGCACCGAGACGAGTTCTTCGCTGCGCTGCTGGAAATCGCCCTCTTCGATCCTCGGCACTGGCAGGACTGCCTGGGCCTCGGTCGCGGAGCAAATGAGTTCCTGTAGCTGACTGAGCGAAACAGGCTTGGACCGAAAATCGTCCATCCCCGCGTCCTCGCAGAGCTGCCGATCGTGATCGGAAGCATTGGCGGTCATGGCGACGATCGGAACGGTCGCGCACCGACCGCCGAGCGCCCGGATGCGTTTTGCGGCCTCTATTCCGTCGAGCACCGGCATTTGCATGTCCATCAGGATCAGGTCGAAGGACTGCGCCTGCACCTGGGACACGGCCTGCAAGCCGTCGGCGGCAATCGTGACCGTCTGGCCGAGATGGCGCAGCAGGCCCGTCGCCACCTCCTGGTTGATCTTGTTGTCCTCGACCAGAAGGACATTGAGCTTCGGCACGGGGGCAGACATCACTTCGCCATCCTCCATAAGATCGTTTTCGGTTGCACCGGCGTTTTCGCTGCAGGCAATGCGTGGAATTTCGAACCAGAACGTGCTTCCCTCGCCAGGCCTGCTTTCTGCGCCGATCCTGCCACCCATCCGCTCGACCACCTGCTTGCAGATCGCAAGACCGAGCCCGGTGCCGCCGAACCTGCGGCTGATCGAGGCGTCGCCTTGCGTGAAGGGCTGGAAGAGACGACCGAGATTTGCCGGATCTATGCCGATGCCCGTATCGCGCACGTCGAAACGAATAGCGCTGCCGCCAGGCCCCTTCGTGTCGTAGAGCCGCAGCGTGATCACACCGTCGCTGGTAAACTTGGCCGCATTGCTCATCAGGTTGAGGAGAACCTGTCTCAGGCGCGTCGGGTCTGTCATGACGTTCTCGCCGGAAAAGGTCGGGTCGATATCGAGCGTCACCTCGTTGCCGTTCTCGACCGCCCGCCCGCGGATCATTTCCATCGCCGCCGCGGCGACCTCCTTCACGTCGACGGCGCGTGTTTCCGTCACGAGGTTGCCGTGCTCGATCTTTGCGAAATCCAGCACCTCGTTGATGATTTCCAGAAGCGCCTCGCCGGATCGGCGGATGGTGCCGACGCCGGAGGCGATCGAAGGTGGAAGCGTGGCCAGCTGGAGGAGTTCTGCCGTTCCCAGGATGGCGTTCAGCGGCGTGCGCACCTCGTGCCCCATCGTCGCCATGAACTGCGACTTGGCTCGATTGCCCGCCTCGGCGTCGAGATAGGCGGCATTCAGCCGATCCGCCATGGCTTCAAGGCGGGTGCCAGCTTCCTGCATCGACTTCAGTTGCCGGCGCAGCGAGTAGACGAGGCATCCGACGCAGACGACGAGGAGACCGATCAGCACGGCGGATCGCATTTCGAGCGAGGAGAGGTCGGCCCGGGTATCGGAACGATACACGCTGGCGGCATTGTTGGTATAGGTGAGCAGTTCCTCCGTCAGGCATAGCAGGCCGTCCAGGTTTCGCTTGGCGCGAGCGAGGCTTTCATCAGGCACCCTGGTGCCCGTCGACAGCTGATCGAAAAGGGGCTGGTTTTCGAGAATCAGCGCCTTGATGGCCATGACACCCTTGGCGATATCGGTGTCGGCACGAACGTTGATGTCGAAGCGGCCCTGCTCGACCGTCTTGATCCTGGAATAGACGATGTCGTAGCGCGTTACCGCTGCGCGGGTCGATGCGGGCGACAGGTCGTGGTCCTCAGCGAGCCGGTGGAGTGCCTCGAGGAACTTCCGGCTTTCGCGGTCGAGCTGGTAGATGGACCAGACCGCATTTTCGCGGAAACCGTTCTGAAGGATCGAGTAGCGGTGCGAAATGTCGACAAGCAGGTAGAAAAGGCCGATCACAAGAAACACGACCGAGATCTGCAGCAGCATGGTCATGCGGCTGACAGGTCCCAGGCGATGCGGCTTGATGTCAGCTCTGCCGATCATCAGCGTACCTCGATTTCGCTGATCTGCCAGACCGAGCGCGAGAAATACTTCTCGTTGTAAAGGCTGGGATCAAGATCGAACGGATAGATCAGAAAGAGCGGCCCCTTGTCGCGCACCGACATCGGGCTGCCGTTGAGGTGGGTCGCAAGGATCGTCTGAAGTTCGATCCCGTCCGAATAAGGAACATAGGCAACGTAATCGTTCAGGGCGCGGATCTTGAGCGTCTGTCCCGTCGCGCCAACCGCAGCGAGGATCTCGCGAAGCAAAGGACCCGAGAACTGCGACTGGCCCTCCGTCCACGGTGTCTGCATGGTTGCCGTCCGGCCCTTGAGCTTTTCGAGCATGGCCAGGTCAAACTCCGCCCGGCCGTTCGCATTGGTCTGGCTGACATTCCCCGTCACGGTCAGGATCACGTCGCCCGTCGGCCTGTCGAGACCGAATGCTTCGCTGACAGAGAAAAGAAAAAATAGAAAAAGACCCGCCCAGGCGAGTAAAGGACTCGACTTCCGTAGCATGCATCCCCCACAAGAGGCCGATCTGGACACGCCATGCACGCGACAGGATTTCTTCCCGACGCAGAGGCACTAGGCGATTGCAGATCCGTTGGACCAAAAATGCCCCCAGACGTTGCGACCGCATAACAAACAGCGATGTCGCCGACCGGCCTCATGCCGAACAAGCTCACTTGGAAGGACACCCCAAAAATAGGGCAGTCGCGTTGAAGTCCCGTGAAGGAGACCGTTCAATTTGAACGGATCGCTACATTAGTCGATGAGCCGGCGTCTCAGCGCTTCGGCGATCGCCGCGACGCGATTGGTGACGCCGAGCTTCTTGATCACGGACTTGATGTAGCTGTTGACGGTCTCGGTCTGGAAACCGGTCGCCTTGGCGATCGCCTCGCTGGTGAGGCCAAGGCTTGCCTGCGTCAGGCAGGCCATCTCGCCGCGCGTCAGGCCGATCTGCTTGGCGGCAAACCGGTCCATCAGCGGCTTCGTGACGGAGGTATGGATGCACTCCGCAACTGCGGACAGGAAGGCGATCTCCTCATCGTCAAACGGCGTTGCCCGCATCATCGTCACGGCTCCATACACGATGTCACCGCGCTTGACCGGAAGGAGGGTGCGATTGCGAACGCCGAACGTGCGGGTGAGATAGGTAACTCTGTCCGGGGGTGGCGTGGTCCGATAGACGACCTCCTCCAGTACCACAGTCGCGGCCGACTTTGCGGCCGCCACGAAGGGGTCCACCTCGTAGAGGCGGTCCCCGAAATAGGCTTCGATAAAGGCCGGCGGCAGATCGGTATCGGTCGAATAGCCTCGCCCGAAGCGATAGTGGTCGACATCCAGGCCGTTGACGGCGATGTAGTCGAACGGCACGGCCAGCCTGAACCGCTCCACGATGGGATTGCGGCCGAGCTGCCGGTGCCGCGGAACAGAGCGCAGGTCCTGATAATCTTTCAGCGCCTCCAGGGGGCTATTTGAAACCAAATCGGCCGGCATGATCACCATCGGACTGCGTTACACACTAGTCGGATCTGCGGATCAAAACTTTAAAAGTCGGTTAGGGTTGCATGCTGCCTTTTGGCTTGCAGGTCCCACAACCGAATTCTGTCGGCACGAGATAGAAGACCGGTTTGGGCTTACGCCACCTGCCGGGCGAGCGCGCAGCGCGCCCAAAGCTGGTGCAGCGACGAGACCAGATGCTCGATATCGGCATCGGTGTGCAGCGGCGTCGGCGTGATGCGCAGCCGCTCCGT
>UBWZ01000004.1 GCA_900469345.1 Hyphomicrobiales bacterium
TCCGTTGATTACCGGCCCCACATATCCTAACTCAGGTTCATCCAATTCTGCCGGCGGTGCCGAGATCTTGCGTGGCCCGCCCTCCCGCGTCTGAACAACGAAAGTGGTGCCCATGCAGCCCTATCCCGACGTCAAGCTCTTCATCAACGGCGAATGGCGCGATGCGCTGGCCGGCGAGACCATCGCCGTGTCCGATCCGGCCACCGAGGAAGTCATCGGCAAGATCGCCCATGCGCGCCCCGCCGATCTCGATCTGGCGCTCGCAGCCGCCGACAAGGGCTTCAAGGTCTGGCGCGATACCTCTGCCTTCGAGCGCTACAAGATCATGCGCAAGGCCGCCGAGATCCTCCGCTCGCGGGCGGAAGCCGTCGCCGTCATGATGACGCGCGAACAGGGCAAGCCGCTCGCCCAGTCGAAGATGGAGATCATGGGCGCCGCCGATACGATCGACTGGTTCGCCGAGGAAGCCCGCCGCACCTATGGCCAGATCATCCCGGCCCGCTTCGGCGGCGTCTCCAACATGGCGGTGAAATTCCCGGTCGGCCCGGTCGCGGCCTTCACGCCGTGGAATTTCCCGATCAACCAGATCGTCCGCAAACTCTCGGCCGCCGTCGCCACCGGCTGTTCGATCATCGTCAAGGCGCCGGAAGAAACGCCCGCCTCGCCCGCCGAACTGATCCGCGCCTTTGCCGATGCGGGCGTGCCGGCCGGCGTCGTCAACCTCGTCTATGGCATTCCGGCCGAAATCTCCGAATATCTCATTCCGCACCCGGTCATCCGCAAGATCTCGTTTACCGGCTCGACGCCGATCGGCAAGCATCTGGCGGCCCTTGCCGGCAAGCACATGAAGCGCGCCACCATGGAACTCGGCGGCCATGCCCCGGCGATAATTTTTGACGATGCGGATCTGGACAAGGCGATCGAGGTGACGGCGGCGGCAAAGTTCCGCAATGCCGGCCAGGTCTGCGTCGCCCCCACCCGCTTCCTCGTGCAGGAGGGCATTGCCGATCGCTTCATGGATGGCTTCGTCAAGGCAGCCGAGGCGCTGAAGGTCGGCAACGGCATGGATGACGGCGTCACCATGGGTCCGCTCGCCAACGAGCGCCGCATCCCGGCCATGGAAGACATGATCCACGACGCGGTGTCCAAGGGTGCCGAGCTGAAGACCGGCGGCAAGCGCATCGGCAACAAGGGCTATTTCTTCGAGCCGACGGTGCTTGCCAACGTGCCGACCTCGGCCAAGATCATGAACGAGGAGCCGTTCGGCCCGATCGCCATCGTCAACCGCTTCGCCCATCATGACGATGCCATCACCGAAGCCAACCGCCTGCCCTTCGGCCTCGCATCCTATGCCTTCACCGGCTCGGTCAAGACCGCCCATGCGCTCGGCCGCCAGGTCGAAGCCGGCATGCTGACGATCAACCACAATGGCCTCGCCATTCCGGAAGTGCCCTTCGGCGGCGTCAAGGATTCCGGCTACGGCACGGAAGGCGGCTCGGAGGCGGTCGAATCCTACCTGGAAACCCGCTTCGTCTCGCAGATGAACTGACCATCGTCAGGAGGGGCACGGGCCGAGGCGCGTGCCCCTCTTCGCTTCAGGCCGGCAAGCCCGCGCCGAACCGCGCCTGATATTCCTTCGGGCTGATCCCCACCCGCTTGCGAAAATGGTGGCGCAGCGTATCGGCCGTGCCCATGCCGGTCATCGCGGCGATCTCGTCGATCCCGTGCGAGCGCGAAACCAGCAGGCGCTTGGCCTCCTCGACCCGTTCCGCCGCCAGCCATTCCCCGGGAGACGCGCCGGTCGCCTCTGAAAAACGGCGAACGAAGGTGCGCAGGCTCATGCGCATCTCGGCCGCCATGCGCTCCAGCGTCCAGGCAGACGAGAGGTCCGCGCGCAGCCTGTCGAGCAGCGGGCCGATCTCCGTCTGGCGCCGCACCGCCACCGGCCGTTCGAGAAACTGCGATTGCCCGCCGGTGCGGTGCGCCGGCATCACCAGCCGACGCGCCACCGAATTGGCGGCGGCGGCACCGAAATCCTGGCGCACGATATCGATCAGAAGGTCGATGCCGGCCGCACTTCCGGCCGAGGTGAACACCCGGTCGTGAGACCGGTAGAGGGAGGCGTCGTCCACGGCGATCGCGGGGTGCCGTTGCCGCAGCGCCTCGGCGTAGCGCCAGTGGGTCGTCGCCGCCCCGCCGTCGAGAAGCCCGGTCGCGGCGAGCACGAAGGCACCCGAACAGATCGACACCAGCCGGGCCCCACGGGCATGTGCCGCGCGCAGACGCCGGCACAGGTCTTGCGGAACCGGCGCGTCCGCACTCTTCCAGCCCGGAACGATGATGATGTCGGCCTCGTCCAGAAGCGCGACGCCGTGGTCGGCCACGAGCGTGAAACCGCCATGCGCGCGCAGCGGCCCCGCCTCGATCGCGCAGCTCTGGAAGCGGTACCAGTCCACGCCCATCTCCGGGCGCGCCAGGCCGAAGATCTCGGCGACGATCCCGAACTCGAAGGTGCAGAGACCGTCATAGAGAAGTGCTGCGACGAGGGGGCTTTGAGACTTTGGCATGATCTTCATGGATACTGGCATTCGCGCCAATTGCAAGCGCGACGCCTTGCCGGCACAAACGGGGCATCAACCACGGGAGATCGAAATGCCGACTGCAGTTACCGCCATTGCCGCCGCCCCGAGCGACCATGCCCGGGATCATTTCTCGTCTGAGTTCGCCTATGAGACCGATTGCTGGGACGTTCACGACGGCCTGTCGCGAGGCCCGGACTTCGTCCTTCTCGATGTCCGCGGCCCGGCTTTGTTTGCCGCCGGTCACGTGCCGGGCGCCATCAACCTGCCGCACGGAAAGATCACCCGCTCGAAGCTGGAGCAGTGGCCGCAGGAGACGCTGTTCGTCACCTATTGCGCCGGCCCGCATTGCAACGGTGCGGCCAGGGGCGCGCTGCGGATCGCGCAACTGGACCGGCCGGTCAAGATCATGGCCGGCGGCATCACCGGCTGGCTGGATGAGGGTTTTGCGCTCGCGCATGGCCCGGAAACCGCCTGATCGCCCGGCCTCATGCCGGGTCGATCGTCAGTGCTGGCTGTGCAGCTTGACCATGTACTCGGCATAGGCGGCGATGAAATCGGTCCGCGCCTGGTCGAGATCGCCGCGATGCAGAAGCGCTGCGTTGCAGGCGCCGACGGCGGTCCAGTAGGTCTGTCCGGATCGGATGCTGAAGTCGTCCTGAAGGAATTTCAACGCCGCGCGCGGGCCGTGGATGCGCATCTCTCCCGCCCTGTCGTCCCAGACACTGACGGAGTAGGCCCATTCGAGCGTGAAGCCGACGGCTATGACCGAGTTCAAGCACTACCTCAATCGCTGGCGATGGGCCGACTGGCAGACCGGTGATCGGCCCTTTCACCGGGAAAATGCGGCAGCCTGCCGTGCTGCCGCGGCAAGCGCGCCGACCTCACGGCGAAACTCGAAGTCCAAGGGATGCGAACGTGTTGCGCCGGCCTCAAGCGGCGGATGGCGCGGGGCCTTGGCTCGACGTCGATCGGCTGCGTCCGCCTGCCAAAGCTGTGACCCAAACCATGCGCCCTTAAGCAGGCAACGTCAATGATGGCGGGCCGGCCGGGGACGTTTGCCGATCCGGCGCAAGAAACATCGCTCTGGTATCAGCGGCTTGGCGCATACAGGCCGGCGCGATTGTGCCCGCAGCCTGCAGCGGCACCACAATCGGCGCGTCATCGGATGGGAAACCGGGTTCGCGAACCGGCCTCCTCCTCCCGGCTTCGTTCTCCGTCAAGGAGGGCTCGGTGTCCGGTGGCGGTCGCAAGACGCACCGGACGAGGGCTCGGAAATCCTCGCAGAAACGGTTCGACGAACGGCCGGGGCAGGCAGACACATCTCTACCTTCTACCCACCGACCGACCTGCCTGCCCCTTTCCCAACCACGCCGTTCCGCGCCGTGGCTGCGGCTGCGTGCGCATCTTGCAAGCGCCAACTTTCGAAGCGCCAACGTTCGAAGCGCCCGTCGCGCTGCGGCGCTTCAGCCTTGCGCCTGCTGCCGCAGCATCTGGATGATCGCCGAGAAATCCTCCGCCGAATGCCCAGCCTTGTCGAATTCGGCATAGAGTTCCGCCGCATGCGCCCCGAGCGGCGTCGCAGCCCCCGTCTGCCGCGCCGCATCCTGCGACAGTTGCAGGTCCTTCAGCATCAGCGCCGCCGCAAAGCCCGGCCGGTAGTCGTTGTTGGCGGGCGAGGTCGGCACCGGGCCCGGCACCGGGCAATAGGTGGTCAGCGACCAGCACTGGCCGGACGAGGTGGAGGCCACGTCGAACAGCGCCTGGTGCGACAGGCCGAGCTTTTCGGCCAGTCCGAACGCCTCGCAGACGCCTATCATGGAAATGCCGAGAATCATGTTGTTGCAGATCTTGGCCGCCTGGCCCGCACCGTTGCCGCCGCAGTGGACGATCCGCTTGCCCATCGCCTCGAGGATCGGCCGCCCCTGGCCAAAACCCTTCTCCGAACCGCCGACCATGAAGGTGAGTGTCGCGCCGGCCGCCCCCGTCGTACCACCGGACACCGGTGCGTCGAGCGAGGTGCAGTTCATCACCGCCGCAAGCTTGTGGGCCTGTCGCGCGCTTTCCACGTCGATCGTCGAGCAATCGATCAGCAGCGTGCCTTCCGCCACCAGCGTGGTCAGGTCAGTCCAGACGGCGACCACGTGCTGGCCCTTGGGCAGCATGGTGATCACGCATTCCGCGTCGCTCACAGCCTCAGCCAGCGAACCGGCCGGTTGCACGCCATCCTGCGACGCGGACCGGACCGAAGCCTCCGAGAGATCGAAGCCCCGCACCTCGTGACCCGCCTTGACCAGATTGCTGGCCATCGGCCCGCCCATATTGCCGAGCCCTACGAAAGCGACCTTCATCATCTGCACTCCCCCTCATTGATCACAGCCGATGCTCGGCAAAGAGCACCGGGTGTCGCACCGTTAGATAGCGGTCCAGTTCCTCCTCCCGGACCTCCTCCAGCCGAACCGGCAACCAGTGGGGATCCCGGTCCTTGTCGATGATCGCCGCCCGCACCCCCTCGTAGAAATCGTGCTGGCGAAGAATCTCGCAAGCTGCAGTGAACTCCCGTTCGAGGCATTCCACAAGACTGGAACTGTCCCGCCCGAGGCGGAGCAGCCGCAGCGTCAGCTTAAGGCTGGTCGGCGAGCGGCTGGCAATCGCCCGCGCGGTCGCGTCTGCAAACGTGCCGGGCTCCCGCGCCAACGCCGCGACGATCTCCTCCACCGTGTCGAAGGCAAAGCAGCGGTCGATCAGATCCCGCTCGCTTTCGAGCCGGCCGGGATCGGGCTTCACGGCAAACCCGCCGATGGCCGCCCGCACATCTGGATCCTCCGCGCCGGCCGCCAGATCGCCCAGCGCCGAAACGAGCGCCGGCAACTGCTCCGACGGCACGCAGGCATCCGCAAGCCCGGCATGGATGGCGTCCGCCGCCCCCACGATCTCGCCGGTCAGCCCCATCCAGGTGCCGGCTTCACCCGGTGCCTTCGGCAAAAGCCAGGTCGCGCCGACATCCGGCACATAGCCGATGCCGGTTTCCGGCATGGCGAGCCGGGTGCGCTCGGTAACGATCCGGTGCCTGCCATGCGAGGCCACCCCGACGCCGCCGCCCATGACGATGCCGTCCATCAGCGCCACGTAGGGCTTCGGATAATGAGCGATCAGGTGGTTGATCGGAAACTCTTCCCGCCAGAACTGCGACACATGCGGGTCGCCCGCCTTGCCCGATTGATAGATCGCGCGGATATCGCCGCCGGCGCAGAGCCCGCGCTCGCCCGCGCCGGTAAGGATGACGGTCGAGACTTGATCGTCCTGCGCAAACCGGACGAGCGCCGGCTTCATCGCATGCACCATGGCGAGGTTGAGGCTGTTCAGCGCCTTTGGCCGGTTGAGTCGGATGACCGCCGCCGAGCCGATCCGCTCGAACAGCACCTCCTCGGTCGCACCTGCGGGATCTGTCATGCCTGTCTCCGGATCAGCGCCTTAGCGATTGTCTGCGAGGATCATCTCGGCCGCCTTTTCGGCGATCATCACCGTCGGCGAATTGGTGTTCCCGGAGACAATATTGGGCATGATCGACGCATCGGCGATACGCAATTTTCCCAGCGCACGCATTTTCAACCGGGGATCGACGACGCTGTCGGGATCTGCCCCCATCCGTGCGGTGCCGACCGGGTGGAAGATCGTCGTGCCGATCTCGCCGGCTGCCTGCTCAAGTTGCGCATCGGTCTCGTAGGCCGGCCCCGGTCTGTATTCCTGTGGGTCGTAGCGCGCAAAGGCCGGCTGCCGGACGATGTCGCGCGTCAGCCGCATCGCCCGCACGGCCACGTCGCGATCGGCTGCCGCCGACAGATAGTTCGGGCGGATGGCCGGCTGCGCTGCGAAATCCGGGCTCTTCAGATGCACCGAGCCGCGGCTTTCAGGCCGCAGGTTGCACACGCTCGCCGTCATCGCCGGGAAGAAGTGCAAGGGGTCGCCGAACTTGTCGAGCGACACCGGCTGCACGTGATACTGAAGGTCGGGCGTTTCCTTCTCCGGGCCGGAACGGGTGAAGATGCCGAGCTGGCTCGGCGCCATCGACATCGGACCGGAGCGGCGCAGCGCATATTCGAGCCCGATCGCCGCTTTGCCCAGCAGTTTCGAAGCCTTCTCGTTGAGCGTCGGTACGCCCGTCACCTTGTAGACCATCCGCAGCTGCAGGTGATCCTGCAGGTTTTCGCCGACCGCCCTCACCTCGCGGACGACGTCGATGCCGGCCGCCTGCAGCACCTCGCCGCGGCCGATGCCCGACAGCTCGAGGATCTGCGGCGTGCCGATCGACCCGGCGGACAGCACGGTTTCCCGGCGCGCATAGGCGGTCCGGGCGACGCCCTCGTGCTGGAACTCGACGCCCTTCACCTCGCCGTCCTCGACGATCAGCCGCCGCACATGCGCCTTGGTGATCACCTGCAGGTTTGCCCGCGCCATGGCAGGCTTCAGGAACGCCTTCGACGTGTTCCAGCGCACGCCGGACCGCTGGTTGACGTCGAAATAGGAGGAGCCCTCGTTGCTGCCGCGGTTGAAGTCGTCGACCTTCGGAATGCCCGCTTGTGCCGCTGCCTCCTGGAAGGCATCGAGCACCGCCCAGCGCACCCGCGATGTCTCGACCCGCCACTCCCCTCCGGCCCCGTGCATCTCGTCGGCGCCCTTGTGAAAATCCTGGCTCTTGCGAAACAGCGGCAGGACATCGTCCCAGCCCCAGCCGGAGCAACCCATCTGCCGCCACAGGTCGTAGTCCCGCGCCTGGCCGCGCATATAGATCATGCCGTTGATCGACGAGCAGCCGCCAAGGATCTTGCCGCGCGGATAGGAGAGCGAGCGGCCGTTAAGACCCTCCTCCGTTTCCGTGGTGAAGCACCAGTCCGTGCGCGGATTGTTGATGCAGTAGAGATAGCCGACCGGAATATGCACCCAGTGGTAATTGTCGTTGCCGCCCGCCTCCAGGATGAGGACGCGGTTGTTCGGATCCTGCGACAGCCGGTTGGCAAGCACGCAGCCGGCGCTGCCGGCGCCGATGACGATGTAGTCGTAGGTTTCCCCGGAGCGTTCCATGTCGATGCCGGCCTAGCGCCGATGCTCGAAGCCGAGCCTGCGGCCGAGCCGCGAGGCGTAGAACTCGCCGATCAGGCCGCGGCGGAACAGAAGCACGCAGACCATGAAGACGACGCCGGTGACGATGGTGACCGGAAACTGCGATGTCGCCAGGTAGTTTTCGAGCGCCACCACCAGTCCTGCCCCGAAGATCGGCCCGATCAGCGTGCCGATGCCACCGAGCAGCGTCATCAGGATCACCTCGCCCGACATCTGCCAGGCGACGTCGGTCAGCGTCGCGAACTGGAAGACCAGCGCCTTGATGCCGCCGGCAAGACCGGCGAGCGCCGCCGACATCACGAAGGCGCCAAGCTTGTAGCGGGCCACCGAATAGCCGAGCGAGATCGCCCTCTGCTCGTTCTCGCGGATCGATTTCAGGATCATTCCGAAGGGCGAGTTGATGAAGCGCCAGATCACCAGCATGCCGACCAGGAACACGGCCAGCACGAAGTAATACATGTTGGTCGTGTCGTTGAGGTCGACGAGGCCGAACAGCCGGCCGCGCGGCACCGACTGGATGCCGTCCTCGCCATGCGTGAACGGCGCCTGCAGGCAGAAGAAGAAGAACATCTGCGACAGCGCCAGCGTGATCATGGCGAAATAGATGCCCTGCCGGCGGATCGCGAAAAAGCCGACGATCAGGCCGAGCAGGGCGGCGCCGGCGACCCCGACCAGCACGCCGAGCTCCGGCGACAGCCCCCATTCCTTGACCGCATGGGCGGTGAAATAGGCCGCGCCGCCGAAGAAGGTGGCATGCCCGAAGGACAGCAGGCCCGTATAGCCGAGCAGCAGGTTGAAGGCGCAGGCAAACAGCGCGAAGCACAGGAGCTTCATCAGGAAGATCGGATAGAAGAAGGCGGGCGCGACGACGAGGGCGGCAAGGCCGATCACGATGAAGATCGCATAGCTGCGCGCGGCGGTGGCGGAACGTCCGGTGGCGGATTTGGCGGCGCTGTGGGCGATGTCGGTCATCTCGGGCGTGTCCTTATGCATCGCGGCCGAAAAGGCCGGCCGGCCGGATCAGAAGCACGATCGCCATGATCACGAAGATGACGATGTTGGAAGCTTCCGGATAGAAGACCTTGGTGAGACCTTCGGCGATCCCCAGCATGTAGCCGGTGAGGATGGCGCCCATGATCGACCCCATGCCGCCGACCACGACCACCGCGAAGACGACGATGATGATGTTCGAGCCCATCAGCGGCGAGACCTGGTAGACGGGTGCCGCCAGGACGCCGGCAAAGGCCGCAAGTGCTGCGCCAAGCCCGTAGGTGAGCGTCAGGAGCAGCGGCACGTTGACCCCGAATGCCTGCACCAGCGTCGGGTTTTCCGTCGCCGCCCGCAGATAGGCGCCGAGCTTGGTCTTTTCGATCAGCAGCCAGGTGCCGATGCAGGCGATGAGCGAGATCACCACCACCCAGCCGCGGTAGATGGGCAGGAACATGAAGCCGAGATTGGTGCCGCCTGCAAGCGCTGCCGGCACGTTGTAGGGCTGCCCGGAGGAGCCGTAGAAATAGCGGAACGTGCCCTCGATCGTCAGCGCCAGGCCGAAGGTGAAGAGCAGGCCGTAGAGCGGATCGAGATCGTAGAGCCGCGACAGCATGGTCCGTTCGATGATCGCGCCGAACAGGCCGACCACCAGCGGCGCGAGGACGAGCGCGAACCAGTAGTTGATGCCGAGATATTGCAGCATCAGCATCGCCACGAAGGCGCCCAGCATGTACTGCGCGCCATGCGCGAAATTGATCACCCGCAACAGGCCGAAGATGACCGCAAGGCCAAGGCTCAGCAGCGCATAGAAGGACCCGTTGATCAGGCCGATCAGCAGCTGCCCGAGAAACGCCTGCAGCGGAATACCGAAGATCATGGTCATCGGGCACGGCTCCTCTGCATGGCATTCAATAAGGAAAGAGGCTTTCTGGCCTGCCGGCCATCTCCCGCCCGAGCGGGAAGAAAACAGGCGGCGCGCCCACCGGCAGATCGAGCCCTCGCAGTCCGGCAGGCCAACCCGCCGGTCCACGAAGGCCGGTCTCCCGGATGTGATCTTGCGGAGCGGTGCGGCATTTCGGACCCTCCCCCGTGTCGGGACCATGGCCGGCAGGCGGAAGGGGTCTGGCTTTTCACGATCACAGCCATCCTCAGACCCCCAGCACCTTGTTGAGCATGTCCATCCGCTGCGGCAGCTCTCCGACGGGGAATTCGGACACCATCTGACCGTGGTCCATCAGGTAGAAGCGGTCGGCGATACGGCTGGCGAAGCGAAAATTCTGCTCCACCAGAAGCACGGTCATGCCGCGCTGCTTGAGCGTCTTCAACACCTCGCCGATGCGCTGCACGATGACCGGCGCCAGCCCCTCGGTCGGTTCGTCGAGGATCAGCAGCCTGACGCCGGTGCGCAGGATCCGCGCCATGGCCAGCATCTGCTGCTCGCCGCCCGAAAGCTTGGTGCCGGGGCTGCCGCGGCGCTCCTTGAGATTGGGAAACAGGGCGTAGATTTCCTCGAGCGGCATGCCGCCCTCGGCCACCACCGGCGGCAGCAGCAGGTTTTCCTCCACCGTCAGCGTCGAAAAGATCCCGCGCTCCTCCGGCACGAAGCCGAGCCCCGCATGCGCCGTCCGGTGCAGGGCAACGCCGAGCATGTCCTTGCCCGCAAAGCGGATCTCGCCCTTGCGTTGCCGGATGATGCCCATGATGGTGCGCAGCGTCGTCGTCTTGCCGACCCCGTTGCGGCCAAGGATGGTGATCGTCTCGCCCTCGCCCACCGTCATGTTGACGCCGTGCAGCACGTGGCTTTCGCCGTACCAGGCATTGAGGTTGGAGACCTCCAGAAGCGCTTTCGCCATCACGCGTCCTCCGTACCCATGTAGGCAAGCCGCACCCGCTCGTCGCTGGCGACGCTCGCATAGTCGCCCTCAGCCAGAATTTCGCCGCGCTGGAGCACGGTGACCTGATGGCAGATGTCCGCGACGACGGAGAGATTGTGCTCGACCATCAGCACCGCCCGGGTCTTCGCCACCTCGCGGATGATCCCGGAGATCGTGCCGATGTCCTCCTGCCCCATGCCGGCCATCGGTTCGTCGAGCAGCAGAACCTTGGGGTCGAGCGCCAGCGTCGTTGCGATTTCGAGCACGCGCTTGCGGCCATAGGAGAGATCGGCAGCGACGGCATTGCGCTCCCGCTTCAGCCCGACCGCCTCGATCAGCTGGTCGGCCCGCTCGTTCAAGCGGTCGAGCGACGACAGCGGCAGCCAGAACTGCGTCGACAGCCCGTTCGGCCGCTGCAGCGCGATGCGCACATTGTCGAGCACGGTCAGATGCGGAAAGACGGCCGAGATCTGGAAGGAGCGCACCAGCCCCATCCGCGCCACCTTGTCCGGGGCGGTGCGGGTGATGTCGGTGTCCATCAGCGTGATGGTGCCCGCCGTCGGCTGCAGGAACTTGGTCAGCAGGTTGAAGACGGTGGTCTTGCCGGCGCCGTTCGGGCCGATCAGCGCATGCACCCGGGCATGATGAATGTCGAGGTCGACGTCCCGGACGGCGAGAAAGGCGCCGAAGCTCTTGGTGAGGCCGCGGGCGGACAAGACCACCCGCGGCTCCTCCTGCATCGATGTCATGGCGACAGCCATTACTTCACCAGGTCGCAGCCGCTCTTGGCGGGGTCGATATAGGCTTCCTTGCCGGGGATGGTGGCGAGCACGTTGAAATAATCCCACGGCTCCTTGCTTTCGGCCGGCTTCTTGACCTGCAGCAGGTACATGTCATGGATCATCCGGCCGTTGGCGCCGACCGAGCCGCCGCGTCCGAAGACGTCGTCGACCGGCATCTCGTGCAGCGCCTTGGCAACCGCCTCCGTCTCGTCGGTGCCGGCCTTCTGCACCGCCTTCAGATACTGAAGCACGGCCGAATAGGTGCCCGAATGGATCATGTTCGGCATCTTCTTCGTCCGCGCAAAGAACTTCTTGGCAAACTCGCGGCTCTTGTCGTCGAGGTTCCAGTAGTAGCCTTCCGTCAGCGTCAGCCCCTGCGCCGCCTCGAGCCCCAGACCGTGCACTTCGGCGAGCGTGAAGAGCAGCGCCGCCAGATGCTGGCCGCCCTGGGTGATGCCGAATTCGGACGCCTGCTTGATGGCATTGGCGGTGTCGAGGCCGGCATTGGCAAGGCCGATCACCTTGGCGCCGGACGACTGCGCCTGCAGCAGGAAGGACGAGAAATCGCTGGTCGACAGCGGGTGCCGCACCGAGCCGAGGATCTTGCCGCCGCTCGACTTGACGTAATCGCCGGTCTGCTGCTCCAGCGAGTAGCCGAAGGCGTAGTCGGCTGTCAGGAAGAACCAGCTGTCGCCGCCCTGCTTGACGAGAGCGCCGCCCGTGCCGACCGCCAGCGCATGCGTGTCGTAGGCCCAGTGAAAGCCGTAGGGGCTGCAGGCCTTGCCGGTCAGGTCCGTTGTCGCCGCCCCGGTGACGATGTCGATCTTCTTCTTTTCTTTGGCGACTGCCTGCACGGCGAGCGCCACCGACGAGGTGGTCAGCTCCATGATCGCATCGACCTGCTGGGTGTCGTACCACTGGCGGGCGATGTTGGAGGCGATGTCAGCCTTGTTCTGGTGGTCCGCGTCGACGATTTCCACCGGCACGCCCAGCACCTTGCCGCCGAAATCCTCGACCGCCATCTTGGCCGCCTCGACCGACGACTTGCCGCCGAAATCCGCATAGACGCCGGACTGGTCGTTCAGGATCCCGATCTTGACCTTGCCGTCCGTAGCGGCACCCGAGGCCGATTGGGCAAATGCCGTGCTGCTCGCCAGCAATAGAGCAAGCGAGGCCAGAACTGTCTTCCGCATGATGTCTCCTCCCAGAGCGTGCAGAGCGCCTAAGGCGCAGTCTGTTCAAATTTGGCGGGCCACCCTCCTCAAAGCAGCCACTCCGGAAGCTATGGTTCAGGAAAACAGGCGTTGACGCAAGAAGCAACCGCTTATTAATTGCAAACAGCATCTGTGCATTTTTGAACAGAACTTCGGGCGGGGGCATGGGTTGGTGAGCGCGAGCGTCAATTTCACCTGGGACGATCTGCAATACTTCCTGGCGGTCGCCCGCACCGGCCAGCTGTCGACCGCTGCCCGCCACCTGCGCACCAGCCATGCCACCGTCTCGCGGCGGATCGACCGGCTCGAATTTGCACTCAAGGTCAAGCTGTTCGAACGCAACCCGCGCGGCTACATCCTGACGGCAATCGGCCAGCGCTTCGTCGAAACCGCCGAGCGCATGGAGCTGGAGACCGAGCGGCTGCAGGCCGACATCACCACCGGCGGTGCCGCCCATCGCGGCGTCGTGCGGCTGAGTGCGCCGGAGGGCTTTTCCAACTTCTTCTTCGCGCACCATATCGCCGACTTCAGCGCCCGCCACCCCAACCTGTCGCTGGAACTGGTCACCATCCAGCAGATCATGTCGCTGTCGCGCAAGGAGGCCGATATCGCCGTCATGCTCGATCCCCCCAAGGCCGGCCCCTACCAGATCGAAAAGATCACCGATTACCGCCTCAGCGTCTACGGGTCGAAATCCTATCTCGCCGGCAGGCCGCCCATCCGGCGGCGCGAGGAACTGCTCGACCACCCGTTTATCGGCTATATCGAGGACATGATCTTTGCGCCCGGGCTGGATTATCTCGGCGACCTGCATCCGGGCATCAAGCCGCGCTTCCAGAGCTCCAGCATCTTCGCGCAGCTGACCGCGACTCTGAACGGGCTTGGTCTCTGCGTCTTTCCGCATTTCATCGCTCGCAACCAGCCTGAGCTGCAGATCGTGCTGGGCGGCGAGGTTGCGCTCACCCGCCATTACTGGCTCGTGCAGCACCGCGATTTCATCAGCATTCCGCGCGTCCGCGCCGTCGCCGATTACATCGTCGCGACCGTCGAGGCGAACAGGCAGGCCTTCCTGCCGGGCAGGACCCGGGCCTGAGCGCCCCGGGCCTCATCGGGACAGGGCCCGAGAGCGCCCGGGCCGGCTGTCATTCGGCCGCCATCGGCAGGATCTGCGCGCTATGGTCCGGCTCGGCCTCGGCTGCCGGTGCAACCTTCGTCTTCGGTTCGCGCCCGAAGAACAGTGCATAGGCTGCCGGCAGGACCAGAATGGTAAGCACCGTCGCCACCAGGATGCCGCCCATCATCGCATAGGCGAGCGGCCCCCAGAACAGCCCGCGCGAGATCGGGAACAGCGCCAGCACGGCCGTCAGCGCGGTCAGCGTGATCGGCCTGAAGCGGCGCACCGCCGCCCCGACGATCGCCTCCGCCCGCGGATGGCCGGCGGCGATGTCCTGGTCGATCTGGTCGACGAGGATGATCGAGTTGCGGATGATGATGCCGAGCAGCGCGATGACGCCGAGGATCGCCACGAAGCCGAACGGAGCACCGGTGATGAGCAACGCCATCGCCGCACCGATGATGCCGAGCGGCCCGGTGGCCAGCACCAGCATCGCCTTGCCGAAGTGCTGCAGCTGCACCATCAGAAGCACGAGGATGACCAGCAGCATGATCGGCGCCTTGGCGGCGATCGAGTTCTGGCTTTCCGCCGCGTCCTCGGCACCGCCCTGGATCTCGACCGCATAGCCGGCCGGTAGCTTGGCGCGCAGGTCGGCCATGCTGTTGTAGAGGTTCATCGATACCTGGGTGGGCTCGACGCCGTCGGGCAGCGTTGCCTTGACGGTGATGGTCGGCAGGCGGTCGCGGCGCCATTCGATACCCTGTTCGAGCACCGGTACCAGCCGGGCGACCTGCGATGCGGGCACGAACCCGCCGCTGTCGGTCGGAATGTAGACGGACTGTATGGCCGACAGCAGGCCGCGCGTGGCGTCCGGCTCGCGGACCACGACCGAGACGGTTTCCTCGCCGTCGCGGAATTCGCCGATCGGCGCGCCCGATGCTGCCGTCTGCAGCATCTGCCGGACCCGCTGCGATGTGACGCCGAGCGCTCTCGCACGGTCCTGGTCGATCACCAAATTCATGGCCGTCACCGGTTCCATCCAGTCCTCGTGGATGGCGCCGAACAGCGGCTGCTGCTGGTAGCGATCCTTGACCTGGTCGGCGATCCGGCGGACTTCCGTCTTGTCCGGCCCGGTGACGCGCATCTGCACCGCCCAGCCCACCGGCGGGCCGAGGAAGAGGCGATCCACCTTGCCCCGCACGGTCGGGAAATCCTCGGCCAGGATCTTGCGCAGCTTGACGATCATCCGCTCCCGTTCCTCGAGCCCCTTGGTCATGACGAGCAGCTGGGCGTAGTTCGGGTTGCGCAGCTGCTGGTCGAGCGGCAGGAAGAAGCGCGGCGCGCCTTCGCCGATATAGGTGGCAACGAAGCTCTTGTCCGGGTCGGGCAGGATCCGGTCCTCGAGCGCCTTGGCCTGGCGTTCCACTTCCTTGATGCTGGTGCCCTCCGGCAGCCACATGTCGACCAGCACTTCCGGCCGCGACGACTGCGGGAAGAAGCTCTGCGGAATGAACTGGAAGGCCCAGAGGCTGCCGCCGAAGGCGCCGAGCGTCGCAACCAGGACGATGATCCGGTGGCGCACCGCCCAGCCGACCGTGTGCCCGACGCCGCGATAGAAGCGCGTGTCGTAGGCGTCATGATGCGCTCCGGAGCCGGCATGGGCCCGCTGCTTGAGGATCATGTAGCCGAGCCAGGGGGTGAAATAGACCGCCACGAACCACGACGTGACGAGCGCGATCCCGACCACGTAGAACAGCGAGCGCACGTATTCGCCGGCCGTCGAGGCGGCGAATCCGACCGGGATGAAGCCCGCCGTGGTGATCAGCGTGCCGGTCAGCATCGGAAACGCGGTGGACGAATAGGCAAAGCTCGCCGCGTCGAGGCGCTCCAGCCCCTCCTCCAGCTTGCGCTCCATCATTTCGACCACGATCATCGCGTCGTCGACCAGAAGGCCGAGCGCGATGATCAGCGCGCCGAGCGAGATGCGCTGCAGCTCGATGCCGAGGTAGTACATGATCGCCAGCGTCGCTGCGAGCACCAGCGGGATGGCGATTGCGATCACGATACCCGACCGCCAGCCGATCGAGATCAGCGACACGACAAGCACGATCACCAGCGCTTCCATCAGCGCCTGGGTAAATTCGCCCACCGCTTCGGTTACCACCTCGGGCTGGTTGGAGATCTGCTCCACGGCCACGCCGAGCGGCAGCGTCTGTTCGAACCTTGCATAGGTGGCCTCGACGTTCTTGCCGACATCGGTGACCTTGAAGCCCTTGGCCATGACGACGCCGAGCTGGACGCTGTCGTGGCCGTTGAAACGGAACTTGCGCTGGAAGGGATCTTCCAGGCCATGCCCTACCTTGGCGATATCGCCGAGCCGGATCACCTGGCTGCCGGTGCGGATCCGCAGCTCGCGGATATCCTCGGGCGTCATGACGCCGCCCTCGACGGAAATGCGAACGGACCGCTCGGCCGTTTCGACGTTGCCGGAAGCATCGACGGCGTTCTGGCCGGACAGCGCGTCCTGGATGTCAAGGACGGTCAGGCCGCGTTCCGCGAGCGCCTTGGACGACACGTCGATAAAGATCTTTTCCGGCTGGTCGCCGAGGATCACGGCCTTTGCGACGCCGGGCGTGGCGATCAGCATGTCGCGTGCCTGGATGGCGTAGTCCTTGAGTTCCGGGTAGCTGAAGCCGGTTCCGCTGATCGAATGGAGGGTGATGTAGGTGTCGCCGAACTCGTCGTTGAAATAGGGACCCTGCAGGCCGGACGGCAGCTCCTGGGAGATGTCGCCGATCTTCTTGCGCACCTGGTAGAAGGCGTCGGCCACGTCCTGGGCGCTCGTATCGCCTTTGATCTGGATCGTGGTGATCGACACGCCGGCCCGGGTATAGGATTTCACCCAATCGAGATGCGGCGTTTCCTGCAGCTTGCGTTCGATCTTGTTGACGACCTGGTTCTGCATGTCGTCGATCGAGGCGCCGGGCCACACGGCCTGCACCACCATGACGCGGAAGGTAAAGTCGGGGTCTTCCTTCTGGCCCATGTTCATGATGCCGAGCGCGCCGATCACGATGATCAGGCCGAACAGGAAGCGGGCGATGCTCGGATGGGCGATGGCCCAGCGCGACAGGTTGAAGGGCCGCTTGGCCGTTGTTCCGGATGCCGGGGGAAGCTGATGCGATGCCATGGTGATGATCCCTCGCTTGCCGCTCAATCCCGCACGGAGGCCGTGCTGAGGCTGTTGACATTGCCGAAGCGCGAGCTGACCGTTTCCGGCAGCCGCACCTTCATGTCGTCTTTCATGAACTGCGTGCCGGCCGACACCACGAGATCGCCCGCAGCCAGGCCTTCGGTGACGCGCACGCCGTCATCGGAAAAATCGGCGACCTGCACCGAACGGGCGCTGACCGTGCCCTTGTCGCGATCGACGATCCAGACGATCGGCTTGTCGTTCTTCTTGGTCAGGGCCGCCAGCGGAATGGAAAAGGCCGGCGCCGCGCTTTCCGTCGGGGCCTCGATGGTCGCCGTCATGCCCAGCAGGACGCGGGGATCGTCCGGCAGGCTGACCCGCACGGAAAAGGTCCGCGACTGGGCATCCGCACTGCCGGCGACTTCCCGCACCTTGCCGTCGAGCACCAGGTCGGCCGTCGACCAGAAGCGCGCCTTGACGGCCTTGTCCGGCTTGAACTGCGGGATGTCGCCCTCGGGCACGGCGACCAGCACTTCCTTGGCGCCGTCCACGGCGACCGTCAGGATCGACGTGCCGGCGCTGACCACCTGGCCGCGGTCGGCGCTGACCGCGGTGACGATACCGCCGCGGTCGGACTTCAGCTCCGTATAGGCTGCCTGGTTGCGGGCCTGGTCGAGCGCCGAAGACGCCGATTCCAGCGTTGCCGCCGCCTTGTCGCGGCTGAGGCTTGCCTGCTCCAGCTCGGATTGCGAGGTGATGTTCTTGGCGTTGAGGGACTGCGCGCGGCGGAACGCCAGATCGCTGATCTCGGCTTCCTTGCGGGACGCGGCAAGGTCGGCCTCGGCCTGGCGGACGGCAAGCTCGAGGTCGGTCGGATCGAGGCGTGCCAGAACCATGTCGGGGGTCACCCGGTCGCCCACGTCGACGAGCCGCTCGGTGATCTTTCCGGCTACCCGGAAGCCGAGATTCATCTCGGTGCGCGCCTTCACGGAACCGGAATAGACGAGCACGCGGCCATGGTCAGGGCCGGTAATCTCGGTCACCTTGACCGGCCGCACCGGTTCGGGCGCCTCGGCCTTTTTCTCCTCCGAGCAGGAGGCCAGCATCAGCGCCAGGCCCGCAAGGGTCACGAGCTGCACCCGTCTTGTCGCTCTATTGCCGAATGCCATCCCGTATTCCCCCTTCAAAACCGTTTACCGCAAGGCCCTGAGCCCAAACTCCACCAGGTCTTCCGGCGTGCCCACCCGCGTGTCTGTGAGACAGTTCGCAATCAGCTGCGGATGGCACAGGATGACCGTGGCGGACATGAAACATTCGGACGCAAGGTCGCTGTCCTGCCGCCGGAATTCACCCGCATCCATGCCCTGGCGGATCACGTCGGCCAACAGCAGCCGCAGGCGCTCGAGATGGCTCTCGACCACCGGCCACTGCTGCTCGATGGCGACGACCACCATTTCGTGAACCTTCTTTTCCTCGATCATCGTCTCGAGGGTGATCCGGTGCTGCTCGAGCACGTGATCGCGCAGCCGCTCCGTCGCGCTGACGTCCCGCTGCGCATTGCGCAGTGCCGCCTGGTAACCGGCATCCAGCATGCGCTGCGCCAGCGCCTGATGGATGTCCGACTTGGAGGCGAAAAACCGGTAGATGTTGGCAGGCGACATGCCGAGGTCGCGGGCGATGTCGGCCACGTTCGTCTTGCTGTAGCCGTAGTGCCTGAAGAGCCGCTCCGCCGCATCGAGGATGCGATCGGCGTTCTCCTGGCGCGTGGCGTCTGCGACCTTGTCCTGCGTCAACACGATGACCTCGAAACTGCTAATATTACGAATGACGAATTTTCATTTTCGTCATTCGTAACCGCGTTACTGCGTTTAGTCAATGCTGCGAAGGCATGGCGTCCAACTTTTGCGTGCGGCGCGCTGGACCAGGGAACATTCGGCCGCATCCCGCATTAAGCCAGATGGTGGAAAAGCGCTGCCACCAGGGGGACTGCGACCAGCATGCCACAGAGTTATGAACATACGTTGCTCGGCGAGGAACGTTACCGTCTCCTTGTAGACGCCATAACCGACTACGCCATCTACATGCTTGATCCCGATGGCAGGATCGTCAGCTGGAATGCCGGCGCCGAGCGTTTCAAGGGATACGGCGCCGCAGAAATCCTGGGTCAGCATTTTTCGCGATTTTACACGCCGGAAGACAATCTCGGCAAGCTACCGGAACGGGCACTGCGGACCGCTTCCACCGAGGGTCGCTTCGAAAACGAGGGCTGGCGCGTCCGCAAGGACGGCACCCGGTTCTGGGCGCATGTGATCGTCGATCCGATCTGGAGCCGGACGGGCGGCCTGATCGGTTTCGCCAAGGTTACGCGCGACCTGACCGAGAGGAAGGCGGCGGAGGCAGAGATCCAGCGCAGCAGGGATCAGTTCGAGATCCTGGTCCAGGGCGTCAGCGATCACGCGCTCTATATGCTCGACCCCACCGGCCATGTCAGCAGCTGGAACGCCGGCGCGCAGCGCATCAAGGGCTACCGGGCCGAGGAGATCATCGGCAGCCACTTCTCGCGGTTCTACACGCAGCAGGACCTCGACAGCGGCGAGCCCGCGAAAAGCCTGGAGACTGCCAAGTTGACGGGCCGCGTGGAGCGGGAAGGCTGGCGGGTACGCAAGGACGGCACGCGCTTCTTCGCGCACGTGGTGCTCGACACCGTCCGCGACGACCGTGGCGAGATCATCGGGTTTGCCAAGATCACCCGCGACATCACCGAGAAAATGGAGACGCAGAAGGCGCTCACCAAGGCCCGCGAGGACCTGTTCCAGGCCCAGAAGCTCGAGGCGATCGGCCAGCTGACCGGCGGTGTCGCTCATGATTTCAACAACCTGCTGATGGCGATCCTCGGCAGCCTCGAAATGGTGCGCAAGCGCATGCCCTATGATCCGGCCCTCACCCCGCTGCTCGACAACGCCATCCAGGGCGGCGAGCGCGGTGCGGCCCTCACCCAGCGCATGCTCGCCTTCTCGCGCCGCCAGGAACTGGACATCAAGACGATCGACCTCGGCGATCTCGTCAACGGCATGATGGACTTCCTGCAGCGCCCGCTGGGCTCGTCGATCCGCATCTCGACCCGCATGCCCGAGCGCCCGGCCCTGGTCACCACCGATCCGGTGCAGATCGAGACCGCGCTTCTCAACCTGGTCGTCAATGCCCGCGACGCGATCTCCGGCGACGGCAGCATCGTGATCGGCATCGTCGAGCAGGAGATTGCCGGCACGGTCGGGCCGCTTGCGCCGGGGCATTACGTTCGCCTGTCCGTCACCGATACCGGTGAGGGCATGGATCCGCAGACCCTGCAGCAGGCGACGACGCCATTCTTCACCACCAAGGGCGTCGGAAAGGGCACCGGGCTTGGCCTGTCCATGGTCCAAGGATTGACCGAGCAGTTGGGCGGCAGGCTTTTGATCGAAAGCCGCAAGGGCGCCGGAACGACCGTTTCGATGCTGCTGCCCCGTGCCGCCAACGGCCACCTCGCAACGGCGCAAGAGACAGTCGCTCCGATGGCGGACGATGCGGCGGCAAGGCCGCTCACCATTCTCGCGGTGGACGACGACGCCCTGGTGCTGATGAATACCTCCCTCATGCTGGAGGATCTCGGGCACGCCGTGACGGAGGCCCATGGCGGCTTGGAGGCACTCGATCTTCTCAAAGCCGGCGGGATCGCCTTTGACCTCGTCATCACCGACCACTCGATGCCGCGGATGACCGGATCGGAACTCGCTGCCGAAATCCGCCAGCTCTGGCCCGGCCTTCCCGTGATCCTGGCGACCGGCTATGCCGAGCTTCCCAAGGGCGGCGACAACAAGCTGCCTCGCCTGCCGAAACCGTTCACGCAAGGACAGTTGCAGGAGATCATTGCCCGGGTGATCGCAGCCTCGCGCTGAACAAATGCAGCCCCCGGGGCGTTCTCGTGGGGATCTGAACCGGAGAACGCGCAGATGGTCTACAAGCCCCAGCAATTTCACGAAACATCGCCGGAAGTCGAAACGGAATTCCCTCCCGCCGCCGTCCTCGAAGGATCGGTCTCGGACGCGCTTGCCACGGCCGGCGGCATAGACGCCACCCGCGTGACGGTAACGGCGAGCGGATCGGTGGTCACGCTTGCCGGCAGCGTGCTGCAGGAGGCCGAAGTTGCAAGGGCCGAGGAAGTGGCCCGCAGCATTCCCGGGGTTACCGAGGTGCGCAACAATCTCGGCGCCAGCGTCGCGAGCACAGCCGTCAATGATGCCAGAAGCCTCTGAGAGCTAAGCAGCCTCTGAGATCGCCAGACGATAGACAGCAAAAAGCCCGGAAGCGTCAGCTCCCGGGCTTTTTTCTTGGACACGTCTGCTGCGGGTTACCGCGGCAGTGCGTAGGCGATCACGTAGTCGCCGGGCTTCGTGCCGACCGAACCGTGGCCGCCGGCCACCATGACGACGAACTGGCGTCCGTCCTCAACCGCATAGGTCATCGGGGTGGACTGGCCGCCGGCCGGCAGCCGAGCTTGCCACAGCTCCTTGCCATTGGTGACGTCATAGGCACGCAGATAGTTGTCGACGGCGGCGCCCAGGAAGGCGATGCCGCCCTTGGTGACCATCGGTCCGCCGATGCCGGGCACGCCGACCTTGAAGGGTAGCGGCAGCGGCGTCATGTCGTGGACGGTGCCGTTGCGGTGCTTGTAGGCGATCTTGCCGGTGCGCAGGTCGGCGCCGGCGACATAGCCCCATGGCGGCGCCTGGCAGGGGATCTGCAGCGGGCCGAGGAAGGGACCCATGAAGACGCCGTAGGGTGCGCCGTCGTTGCGGTTGAGGCCCTGCTCGCTGCCCTTTTCGTCCTGGCCCTTGGCCGGCACGTCGGCGCGCGGCACCAGCTTGGAGGTGAAGGCGAGGTAGGTCGGCATGCCGAACACCACCTGGCGCTCGGGATCGACCGCCACGCTGCCCCAGTTGAAGGTCCCGAAATTGCCCGGGTAGATGATCGAGCCCTGCAGCGACGGCGGCGTGTAGCGGCCCTCGTACTTGTACTGGTGGAACCAGATGCGGCAGACCATCTGGTCGAACATGGTGACGCCCCACATGTCGTGTTCCTTGAGCGGCTCAGGCTTGAAGCTGAGCGCCGAGGTGGGCTGCGTCGGTGCCGTCCGGTCCTCGGGGATGGCACCGCCCGGTGCCGGCTCCTCGGTCACCGGCAGGATCGGCTCGCCGGTGCGGCGGTCAAGCACATAGATGTCGCCCTGCTTGGTGGGGCCGACCAGCGCCGGCACGACGCTGTTGTCCGTCTTGGTGATGTTGATGAGCACTGGCTGGGCCGGAACGTCCATGTCCCACAGGTCGTGGTGCACGAACTGACGCACCCATTTGTCGGCGCCGGTATTGATGTCGAGCGCGACGATGGAAGACGAGTACTTCTCGACGCTTTCGCTGCGGTTCATGCCGAGCTGGTCCGGCACCTGGTTGCCGAGCGGGATGTAGACGAGACCCATGTCCTCGTCGACGGAAAAGACTGACCAGCTGTTGGGCGAATTGGTGGTGTAGGTCTGGCCCGGCTGTAGCGGCTGGGTCTGGCTCGGATTGCCCGAATCCCAGTTCCACACCAGCTGCCCGGTGTTGACGTCGTAGGCGCGGATGACGCCGGACTGCTCCTGGGTGGAGTAGTTGTCGTTGACGGCGCCGCCGATGATGATCTTGCCGCCGGCGATCGCCGGTGGCGATGTCGAATAGTAGTAGCCGGCCGGATTGAACTTCATGCCGGTTTCGAGATGCAGCGTGCCCTTGTCCGCAAAGGACGGGCAGACCTGGCCGTTGGCCGCGTCGAGCGCGATCAGGCGTGCGTCGGAGGTCGGCAGGTAGACGCGTTCGGCGCAGGCGCTGCCGGCAGCCGCGGCCTGGTCCTTGTAGTAGCTGACGCCACGGCAGGTCTGGTGCTGGCGATCGGGGTTCATGCCGGAATTGGCATCGAAGCGCCACTTTTCCTTGCCGGTTGTGGCATCGAGCGCGATTGCAAGATTGTGGGGCGTGCAGACGTAAAGCGAGCTGCCGATTTTGAGCGGCGTCACCTGGTAGGTGGTCTCGCCGACGTCGTCGGGGCGCTTGACGTCGCCCGTCTGATAGCGCCAGACTTCCTTCAGATCGGCGACGTTATCGACCTTGATCTGGTCGAGCGGCGAATAGCGCTGGCCGAACGGCGTGCGGCCGTACTGGTGCCAGTCACCGTCGGGCACGTTGCCGCCGAGCGGCGGGGCCGCGGAGACCGACTGCGTCGGCAGTTCGCCACTCTGGTCGTAGGGATCGAAGAACATCGACAGGCCGGCGACCACCACCGACAGCACGACGCTGATGGTGAGCGGAACGGCACTTGCGCCATAGCGGATGCCGCTGGGGCTCTGGAAGCCGAGCGGCTTGCGGATCCACGGCGTCAGCAGCCACATGCCGAGCACGATGATGACGCCGCCGCGCGGGCCAAGCTGCCACCAGTCGAAGCCCACTTCCCAGATCGCCCAGACGAGCGACAGGATGATGACGGCTGCATAGACATGCAGTGCAACCCGCTTGCGCAGAAACAAAAGCACGGCCGTCAGCACGAAGGCGAGGCCGCAGATGAGATAATAGGCGCTGCCGCCGAGCATCAGCAGCTGCCCGCCGCCGATCGCCAGCGCGAGCCCGATCAGAGTAAATATGACCGCGGTGATCTTTAAAGCCATGGAGAAATCCCGTCCGAAGAAAACGTGGGGCGCGGGCGGAACCCTGCGCGAACCCGCGGCTTAAACCCGAAGAAGCATACAAAGTTCCAGCCGAGCCGCGCAGACGCGACGATTCTTTGGGAACATGCGTGTGACTCGCGTGGTTCTATATCTTCGGCGCCGATGCCAACCGCTTTGAACTCTATTCAGGCGGCACGCAAGCCCGGACCGGCAACATCAGCGGCGGGGACGAATACCGCTGCGTAAGGGAGTAAGCATGGCATTCGAACTTTACTACTGGGACGGCATTCCGGGCCGGGGCGAATTCGTACGGCTCGCTCTCGAGCAGGCGGGCGCGGATTATATCGACGTTGCCCGTGACGGCGCCGGCACCCAGAAGATGATGGAATTTCTCCAGGGGCGCGGCGGCCTGCCGCTAACGCCGTTCGCTCCGCCCTTCCTGCGCGACGGAGATCTCGTCGTCGCCCACGTCGCCAACATTTTGCAATATCTGGGACCGAAACTCGATCTGGTTCCGCAGGACGAGGCCTCCCGCATCGACGCCAATGGCCTGCAGCTGACGATCACCGACCTCGTTGCAGAAGCGCACGATACACATCACCCGATCAGCACGACAGATTACTTCGAGGACCAGCGCGAGGAGGCCAAGGCACGAACGCACGCCTTCCTGAAGCACCGCGTGCCGAAATTCCTGGGCTATTTCAATCGCATCTTGGAAGCCAACGCGGCCAAAGGCGAGTACCTGCTGGGCGACCGGCTGAGCTATGTCGATCTCTCGCTTTTCCAGGTGTCGCAGGGACTTGCCTATGCCTTCCCCAAAGCGCTGTCGGACTTCGACCGGGACTACCCGCAGGTGGCAGCGCTGCGCGATCGCGTCGCCGCCATGCCTCGGATCGTCGCCTATATGAAGTCCGACCGTCACCTGCCGTTCAACGAAAACGGTGTCTTCCGCCACTACCCGGAACTCGATCGCGCTCCCGCCTGACGACAGCACACGATCTGCGCTTGCGTGGCCGGACGACGGCGTCCGGCCGACGGCTTTTTTGAGAAAGTGAGGTTCGAGCTCAGCTCACCTCTTCGCCGAGCTCCCGAAGGATCTGGTGGCGGGCACGGTTGAGGCGGCTTTTGACCGTGCCGATCGCACAGTTGCAGATCTCGGCGGTTGCCTCGTAGCTTTCGCCGAGGATTGCCACCAGCGTCAGCACCTCGCGGTAGTGAGGTGGCAGCTTTTCAAGCGCGCGCTGCACCTCGCGCGCCCGTGCCGCCATTTCCTGGGTAGCGGCCATCGGCGTATCGCCGGACACGTTTTCTTCCACACCCGGGGCTTCGCGGCCGAGCACCTTGGAGCGGGTGTAGAAGGTGTTGCGCATGATGGTGAACATCCACGACTTCAGCTTCGTCCCGGGCTCGAACTTGTCGAGATTGGCCAAGGCCTTCATCAGCGTTTCCTGGACGAGATCGTCCGCATCGGATGAATTGCGGCAGAAGGTACGGGCGAAGGCGCGCAAAGCCGGGATGAGCCTCACTATGTCTGCACGTGCAGGATCACCATTCAACTGTGATTCAGACACCGTTGCCTACCTCTTCTGAGTCTCAATGGCGGGAATGACGGTTGGCAAACGCATGCCCATCCGATTTGGTTCCGCCAATCTGAACGCCTGTTCATGAAGGCAAACGGAACAAAGAACTGCCCGCTGCGGTTGATAGAGCTTTCACGGAGTATCGATCGTGGCACCGCGTGCAAACTGGAAGGGCTACCTCAAAGTCGGCGAGCTGAGTTGCCAGGTGGCGCTCTACACGGCGGCCTCGACATCGGACCGCGTCAGCTTCCATATCGTCAACCGCGAGACCGGCCACCGTGTCCAGCGTCAGATGGTCGATGCGGACACGGGCGATGCCGTCGAATCCGACAACATCGTAAAGGGCTACGAAGTTTCGAGCGGGCAATACGTCTTCCTCGAACCGGACGAGATCAAGGCCGCGGTGCCCGACAGCGACAAGACGCTGGAGCTCGACACCTTCATTCCCTGCAGCGGCGTCGACACCACCTATATCGATCGTCCCTATTACCTTGCTCCCGTCGACAAGCCTTCGGCCGAGATCTTTGCGCTGATCCGCGAGGGGCTGCAGGAAAACAGCGTCGCCGCCCTCGCCCGCACCGTGCTCTTCCGCAGGTTGCGGACGGTCCTGATCCGTCCGACCGAGGACGGCATGATCGCCAGCACCCTCAACTATGACTACGAGGTGAGGCCGGCGAGCGAGATTTTCTCCGACATCAAGACCTTCAAGATCGAGGGCGAAATGCTCGATCTCGCCCGCCACATCATTGACACCAAGCGCGGCGAATTCGATCCGACCCGCTTCGACGACCGCTACGAAACGGCGCTGGCCGAACTCATCCGCGCCAAGATCGAAGGCCGCAAGATCAAGCGTAAGCCGACCCCGGAGCCGAAGAAGGTATCGAACCTCATGGACGCCCTGCGCGAAAGCCTGGGCGGCGGTTCGTCGGCAGCCTCCGAAAACACCGAGCCGAAGAAAGCCGCCGCCAAAAAGCCCGCGGCCAAAACCCCTGCTGCAAAGAAGGCCGCGACCGGCAAGACGACTGCGAAGAAGAAGCCGGCATCCAGCAAGACCGCTGCTCCGCAGAAAAAGGCCAGCTGATCATGGCGCAAAAGACCGGGATCCGGCAGCGCAGTTCCGGTGCGACGCCGAAACTGCGGCGAGCCGTAAAGGCGGACATGCCGGATTTCGTCGAGCCGCAGCTTGCGACCCTCGCCAAGTCGGCGCCCTCGGGCAAGCGTTGGCTTCACGAGATCAAGATTGACGGCTACCGGGTCCAGGCCCGCATCGAGGCCGGCGAGGTAAGGCTGTTGACCCGCACGGGGCTCGACTGGACGCACAAGTTCGGCGAGGACATCGCCGGCGAGCTTACCCCGCTGCCGGTCGAAAGCGCCATCATCGACGGTGAGATCGCGGTCGAGGGCGGCAACGGTGCCACCGATTTTTCCCTGCTGCAGCAGGACTTGAGCGACGGCCGCAGCGACCGCTTCACCTTCTACGCGTTCGACCTCATCTATCTCGACGGCGAGGACCTGAGGGGCGTCCCGCTCGAAAAGCGCAAGCAGGCGCTCTCCGGACTTCTCGAGGCTGCTGGCCCGGCGCTGCGCTACAGCGAGCATTTCGGCGACGAAGGCGGGCTCGTGCTCAAGCATGCCTGCCGGCTCAGCCTCGAAGGCATCATTTCGAAGGTCGCCGATGCGCCCTACAGGTCCGGCCGCGGCCGCGACTGGGTCAAATCGAAATGCTCCGCCCGGCAGGAATTCGTCGTCGCCGGCTACGTGCCCTCTTCCGTCAACGGCAAGGCGATCGGCTCGCTGGTGATGGGCTATTTCGACAAGGGCAAGCTGCGCCACGCCGGCCGGGTCGGCACCGGCTACACGAATGCTGTCGCCCAGTCGCTGTTCCGCGACCTCGATCCTCTGCGCGTCGAGGCAAGCCCCTTTGATGAAAAGCTGGCGGGCATCGAAAGAAAGGATGTCGTCTTCGTCGAGCCGACCCGCGTGGCGGAAGTCGAATTCCATGGCTGGACGGCAGATGCCCATATCCGCCATGCTGCCTTTCGCGGCCTGAGGGACGACAAGCCGGCCGCTGACATCGTGCGGGAGGGAGCCCCGGTGGAGGAAACGCTAGATCACGCCCAGGCTGCGGCGGCGAAGACGGCGGCCGTCAAGCGGACGGTGGAGCTGACCCATCCCGACCGGATCTACTGGCCGGATGCCGGCGTCACCAAGGGCGGCCTTGCCGACTACTATGCCGAGGTCTGGCGCCTGATGGCGCCGTTTGTCGTCAACCGGCCCCTGTCGCTGCTGCGCGGGCCGGACGGCATCACCAAGCCGCTGTTTTTCCAGAAGCACGGCTGGAAGGGCATGAACAAGAACATCATCCTGGAGGCCGATCCCGCCGATCCCGCGGAGGAGGATGTCACCATCCGCAATTTCGATGGGCTGCTCGGCCTCGTGCAGGGTGGAACGCTCGAAATCCATCCCTGGGGATCGACGCTGGACGATTGGGAAAAGCCCGACATGGTCAATATCGATCTCGACCCGGGCGACGGCGTGTCCTGGGCAAAGACGATCGAGGCCGCCCAGCAGGTAAAGCGCCGCTTCGAGGACATGGGGCTGGTTGCCTTCGTCAAGACCTCGGGCGGCAAGGGCCTTCACGTCGTGGCGCCGGTCAAGCCCAAGGCGGAATGGCCGGACGTCAAGGCCGCGATGAAGGCGTTGGCCGACGGCATGGCGGCGGACGAACCGGACAGCTACGTCTCGACCATCACCAAATCCAAGCGCACCGGCAAGATCCTCATAGACTACCTGCGGAATGGCCGCGGCGCGACCGCGGTCGCCCCCTATTCCACGCGGGCGCGGGCAGGTGCCCCGGTATCCATGCCGATCGCCTGGGAAGAGCTTGGCGAGGCGATCGGGCCGAGCCACTTCACCGTCATCAACGCAGCGGCGCGCATTGCCCAGATCGACGCAGACCCCTGGGCCGACTTCCGCAAGGCGCAGGCGCCGATCGAGTTCGCGGCAGCGAAGAAGAAAAAGAAATAGCCTACTTGCGCGGCGTTTTGCGCTCCGCCTCGAGGCTCTTCTTCAGCGCGGCGGTGATGTCGATGACGTTGTCGGATCGGGCGGGAGCCTTTTCCTCGGTCTTCTTCTTTTTCTTTGAACCCTTCTTGCGCTCGGCGATGATGTCGAGCAGCCGGTCCTGGACGGGATCGTCGACCATGCTCGGCTTCCACTTTTCGCTGCGATCGTCGATGATCTTCTTCATCATCTTCAGATGCTCCGCATCCGGCTTCTCTTCGGGGAGATCGGCCGCGTATTCGTCGCTGTCGCGGACCTCGTCGCCGTAGCGCAGCGTCCACAGGACGATCCCCTTGTCTTTGGGCAACAGCAGGACAGCGCGCTCCCGACGGTACATGACCAGCCGCGCGATGCCGCCCGTGCCGGTCTTGGCCATCGCCTCCCGGATCACCGAAAACGCCTCCGCGCTGACCTCGTCGTCCGGCGCCAGATAGTGGGGGCGATCATACCAGATCCAGCCGATCGATCCTTCGGCCACGAACGTCTCGATGTCGATGGTGCGGGTGCTCTGCAACCCGACATCCTCGATCTCCTCGTCTTCGAACAGGACGTATTCGTCTTCGCCTTTCGGATAGCCCTTGACCTGGTCTTCGTCCTCGACGACGTCGCCGGTTTGCGCGTCCACATACTGGCTGAGCACCCGGTTGTGGGTCTCGCGGTTGATGTTGTGGAACCGGACCTTCGAACCTTCCGAGATCGCCGGCGTCAGCGTCACCCGGCATGTCACAAGCGAGAGCTTCAGGTAACCCTTCCAGAATACGCGCGGGGCCAAGGCAGAACTCCTTCGTTTCCTCATCAACACCAGCAGCAGGGCTTGGTTCCGGAACAAAGCATCCGACCATCCGTTTGCCCCGCGACCCGACCAAAGGAGACACGCCAATGACCATGGACAGCAATCCGAAAGCTCCCATCGACGACGAAGACCGCAAGACGGAGAGCACGGCTCGGGAAAAAGGCCACAAGGCAGAACTGGACGAGCAGCTGAACGAAGGTCTCGAAGATACCTTCCCGGCAAGCGATCCGGTCTCGAGCACGGTGACGTCTATCCCGGCCGGCACCCCGCCGCCGCCCAAGCAGTGATCTGCCATAATCCCGCGGCAATCGGCTGGAACAAAGAGGCGACTTCCTGGATAGGAGGTCGCCTTATTTCATTTCTCTTCTGTGACTTTTTCGGGATATCCGAACTCGCCCGTGATGATGTAAGGAGAATTTCTGCATTGGCAGGCTGATATTCTCTAGGCGGACGCCTATTGATAATGACATCAGAGGTCGGAATGGCGAAACCAGACGCTTCAGTTACAGAACAGGAAACAAAGATCGGGCGGCGCGTGAGCGGCCAGGTCTCCGTTCTCTTGACTGAAATCGAAAAAGAAGACGTGCCGGACCGCCTGCTCGAGCTTGCTCGCGAACTGCAGAAGGCGCTCAACGAGCGGATCGCGGCCAAGACCGCCAAGTAAGACTGCCGAAGCCCCGGCCCCGGCCAAAGCGGTCGTCACGAACGCCACCCTCCTCTTCCATGATCGACAGACGTTGGCATCGGCAACGGCGGGCTACGTGCGCGACTACACCCCACGCCCGTGGCGGCCCCGTGGCCTCGACGTCAGCTGCCGCCGCCGTGCTGCATTAGTTCGGGTGGGCCTCCAAGATCTGTCAATCACTCGGAACTTTGCGTCCCTAGTCTTGTTAGAAGCTCGCAATCCACGCGAATTTTATCAAAAGAACAACTAAGGAGAGTCCCCCATGGCGACCAAGACCCTGAACGACCTTTTCCACGAGACCCTCAAGGATATCTACTATGCGGAGCGCCAGATCCTGAAGGCTCTGCCGAAGATGGCCCGCGCCGCCCAGGACGAAAAGCTGAAGGCTGCCTTCCTGCAGCACAAGGATGAAACCGAAGGCCAGGTCGAGCGCCTGAAGCAGGTGTTCGAAATCATCGGCAAACGCGCCCAGGGCAAGACCTGCGACGCGATCGAAGGCATCATTTCCGAAGGCGAAGAAATCATGGACGAGTTCAAGGGCACACCCGCTCTGGACGCCGGCCTGCTCGCAGCCGCACAGGCTGTCGAACACTACGAGATCAGCCGTTACGGCACGCTTCGCGCCTGGGCAAAGCAGCTCGGCATGAACGACGCTGCAGCGCTTCTCGAGGAAACGCTTGCCGAAGAATCCAAGACCGACGAAACGCTGAGCACGCTGGCCGAAACGGCCGTCAATGCGGCTGCCAAGAAGGCTGCCTGAAGCCCATCGGCATAAAGCCCTCAGGAGAGGGTGCGGTCTGCACCCTCTCTTCTTCTCCCGATATCCGCGGACGCGTTTCCTTGCAGCCGCAACAGGTGCCACCGTCCCCGGACCAGTTTCGGCATGCACCGACGGCGATCCCCCATGCCCCTCCGGTGTGATGATAGGACGCAGCCCTAGCCACTAATACGTAGATCGATTTTGTTGCATCCGGCGCGATGTCGCAGTAGCCTGTTGTCTGTGGCGCCTGCGTCCAGGCCCAACTGCTGATCACTTGCGTTCTCAATTTTATATTGACCGGTTTGAGTGCCGCTCCTGCGTCCTGCAGGCGGAGCAACTTTTAAATTTTCAGTGGAACTTTCACAGTTTTGCCCCGTTGTGGCCCTTGGGCGAATGGAGACGAAGATGGCGGATTCCGACGAGGATTGGATCAAGAAGCGCGCTTACGAGCTGTGGGAGACGGAAGGTCATCCGTCCGGCAAGGATGCTGAACACTGGGAGCGCGCGCGGCACGAACATGCCGGGATGAAGACCGCTGCCGACGGCAAGGGAA
The DNA here is from genome assembly GCA_900469345.1 of Hyphomicrobiales bacterium. Classification (GTDB taxonomy): domain Bacteria; phylum Pseudomonadota; class Alphaproteobacteria; order Rhizobiales; family Rhizobiaceae; genus Neorhizobium. The sequence goes on from UBWZ01000004.1 coordinate 31,032, forward strand.
AGACGAACGGCAAGTCCGCATCGTCGTCGAAGCCGGCGGCAACCCCGAAAGCGGCTGCCAAGCCAGGCAAGGCTGCAGCTTCCCAGGCGGCGGCTGCCAAGACGCCGTCGAAGCCCGCAAAGCCTGCAGCTGCAGTGGAAACTGCGGATAAGAAGCGCTCCAGGAAGGTCTCGCCCGCGTCCTGATCGGCCGGGCAGAACCACTCCGAAAAAGATGATGACGACGGCCCGTGGCGATCGAAATCCGCCGCGGTGAACGCTTATTTATCTGTTGGACGCTGGAAATGGCATATCTTCTTATTGATCCAAACCTTATTCTAAAATGGAACGGGCCGGACGAACGAAACGTTTCGGGTCGTCTTACCTACGCATTGCGGGCCTCGGCATGATCGGCGCTCATGCTCAGCTCGAAAAAATTGTTACTAGTCCTGACCGCAGGATCGGGAGGTCCGTACGGTCGGTCGGCGGGAATGGGGAAAAAGCAAATATGAAGGTCCTGTCGGTCACCTCCGAGATCTTTCCCTTGGTCAAGACCGGCGGCCTCGCAGACGTAACGGGATCGCTTCCCAAAGCCCTCGTCGCATGCGGCGTCGAGACCACGTCGATCGTGCCGGGCTACCCCAAGGTCATGCAGCTCCTGAAGAATGCGACACCGCTTCTGGTGTTCGACGACCTGCTCGGCGTGCGTGCGGCCCTGCTCCACGCCCGCATCGATGACCTCAATCTCTTCGTGCTCGACGCACCGGAACTCTATGATCGCCCGGGCGGACCCTATGTGGACGCCAATGGCCGCGATCACGTCGACAACTGGAAGCGGTTTGCTGCCCTGTCGCGGGCGGCGGCGGAGATTGCCGGCGGCATCCTGCCCGGTTGGGTGCCCGACCTCGTGCACACCCACGACTGGCAGTCGGCCATGACGTCGCTCTACATGCGCGAAATCGGCTGCGCCGTCCCGGTCGTCATCACCATCCACAACATTGCCTTCCAGGGTCAGTATTCCGCCGACATCCTGCCGGCGATCGGCCTGTCGAGCAGCCACTTCTCGATGAAGAGCCTCGAATACTACGGCGATATCAGCTTCCTGAAGGGTGGCCTGGTCACGGCCGACGCGATCACCACCGTCAGCCCGACCTATGCCCGCGAAATCCTAACGCCACGCTTCGGCATGGGCATGGACGGCATCCTCAACGAGCGCGTCGCAGTCCTGCGCGGCATCGTCAACGGCATCGATCTCGATATCTGGGATCCGGCATCCGATCCGCACCTGCCACGCAACTACGACGTCCACAGCCTGCGGCGCAAGCGCGAGATCCGTCATCTCCTGCTGAAGCGCTTCGACCTCGACGACCAGGGGACCGGCCCGGTGTTTTCCGCCGTCAGCCGACTGACCTGGCAAAAGGGGCTGGACATGCTGGCCGACACGGCCGACGAGATCGTCGAGAACGGTGGCCGGCTGATCATTTTCGGCCAGGGCGACCCGGACGTCGAGCAAAACCTGATCCGCACCGCCGAACGCTATCCCGGCCGCATGGCGGTTCACATCGGCTATGACGAACCGATCGCCCACCTGATCCATGGCGGCTCCGACGCCATCGTCCAGCCGTCGCGCTTCGAGCCCTGCGGCCTGACCCAGCTCTACGCGCTTCGCTATGGTACGGTGCCGGTCGTGTCTCGCACCGGCGGCCTGTCGGAAACCATCATCGACGCCAACGATGCAGCCATGTCGGCGCGTGTCGCCACCGGCTTCCAGTTCCACCCGGTCACCACCGACGGTCTTCGCCTGGCGCTTCGTCGCGCCATGCATGCCTTCATGGAGCCGAAGATGTGGGCCCGCCTGCAGAACCAGGGCATGAAGGCGAAGTTCTCCTGGGAACGCAGCGCCCAGCAATATGCGACGGTCTATGCCAACATGGTGCGCAAGACCGGTCAGGTGCCCCAGGGGGTTCGCCGCGCCACGTTCTGACACGCCCCGATCCCGTCGGATGTCACCGAAAACCGGCCGCAAGGCCGGTTTTTTTGTGCGCTGGTGTTTCATGAGGCGGCCTGCCGGGCTGACCGGGAGGCAAACGAAAAGGGCGCCGCGAACGGCGCCCTTCAAAGCTTTCACGCAATCCGGTCTCAGGGTCGGCGGAACAGTGCCAGGCTGCGGCCTTCGAGTTCGAAGTCGCGTTCCTTGGTGATCACCAGGCCCTTCTTCGAATAGTCGGACGTGGTCATCTCGAGCACCCAGCCACCTTCGCCGAACTGCGGGATCTGGAACGGCACATTGCCTTCGAACGGATTGAACAGCAGCAGCACGTCGTGCCAGATGCCTTCTTCTTCCTTCAGGTCGCCCCGGCCGATGTAGAGACCGATCGTCGAGCCTTCGTCCCACTGTTCGGACGTTTGGAAGCCGCCACCGGCATTGAACCACTTGATGTCCATACCATCGCGCCAGTTTTCACGACGCAGCAACGGCTGCTCATGCCGGAGCTTGATGATCTGGCGGGTAAACTCGCGCAGCTGCTCGTTGGTTTCCGGCAGGTTCTCCCAGGCAACCCACGAAATCTCGCTGTCCTGGCAGTAGCCGTTGTTGTTGCCGAGCTGGCTGCGACCGAATTCGTCGCCGGCCAGCAGCATCGGCGTGCCGTGCGAGAACAGCAGCGTGGCGAGGAAGTTGCGCTTCTGGCGCTCGCGCACCGCGTTTATGCCCTCGTCTTCGGTCGGGCCTTCGGCACCGTAGTTGTACGAACGGTTGTCGTTGTGACCGTCGTTGTTGTCTTCGCCGTTCTCGTCGTTGTGCTTCTCGTTATAGGAGACGAGGTCGTTCAGCGTAAAACCGTCATGAGCGGTGATGAAGTTGACCGACGCCCAGGGACGACGACCGCGCTGGTCGTAGAGATCCCCGGATCCGAGCAGGCGCGCGGCGAAATCGGTCGTGACGTTGTCGCCCTTCCAGTATTCGCGCACCGTATCGCGGTACTTGTCGTTCCATTCGGCCCAGCCGGGCGGGAAGCCGCCGACCTGATAGCCGCCCGGACCGATATCCCAGGGCTCGCCGATCAGCTTGACCTTGGACAGCACCGGATCCTGCGTGATGGCGTCGAAGAAGCCGCCGCGTTCGTTGAAGCCTTCCGGCTCGCGTCCGAGGATCGTGCCGAGATCGAAGCGGAAGCCGTCGATGTGCATCGCCTCGGCCCAGTAGCGCAGCGAGTCGGTGACCATCTGCAGCACGCGCGGATGCGAGGTGTTGACCGTGTTTCCGGTGCCCGTATCGTTGATGTAGTAGCGATGCTGGTCCGGCATGGTGCGGTAGTAGGAGAAGTTGTCGATGCCCTTGAACGACAGGGTCGGTCCAAGCTCGTTCCCTTCCGCCGTGTGGTTGTAGACCACGTCGAGAATGACTTCGATGCCGGCATCATGAAAGTTCCGCACCATCTCGCGGAAACCCTGGATGCCCTTTGGTCCGAAGTAGCGCGAGGCGGGCGAGAAGAAGTTGAGCGTGTTGTAGCCCCAGAAATTCTTCATGCCCCGGTCCAGCAGGTGCTGGTCGTCCGGGAAGTAATGGACCGGCAGCAGTTCGACCGACGTGATGCCGAGGTTCTTGATGTAGTCGACGGTCGCCTTGTGGCCCATGCCTTCGTACGTGCCGCGCAGGTCGACCGGGACGCCTGGGTTGAGCTGGGTGAAGCCCTTCACATGCGTCTCATAGACGATCGTCTGCGGCCAGCTGATCTTCGGACGGTTATTGTCGTGCCAGTCGAAATTCGGATCGATGACGACGCCCTTCGGCGTGAACGGACCGCTGTCCCTCTCGTCGAAGGTCAGATCCTTGTCTTCGGCCAGCAGGTCGTAAGCGAAATGCGCCTCGTTCCACTCGACGTCGCCGAACAGCTCGCGCGCATAGGGATCGATCAGCAGTTTGTTCGGGTTGAAACGATGGCCGTTTTCCGGATCGTATGGCCCGTGGACGCGATAACCGTAAAGCGCGCCGGGCTTCAGGCCGGGAATGTATCCGTGCCAGATCTCGTGGGTGTATTCCGGCAACTCCAGCCGGGCGATCTCCACCTTGCCGCTGCTGTCGTAGAGGCAAAGCTCGACCCGCTCCGCATGCGCCGAGAAGATTGCGAAATTGACGCCCTCCCCGTCGTAATTGGCCCCGAGCTGGAGCCAGGAGCCAGGTTCGATCGCAAAATTGGTCGATTTCGTATCCATGCAACACCCTGTTTGGAAGATTGCTCCATTAATGGTGCGGCACAACAAATCGTTCCGTCGTTTCGAAAACTATGCGGCGGCTGTTGCAGGGGTGCTCTCGATGCCGTCCGGCACCGCGTCGTAAGGCGATCGCCAGGCCGCGGATAAACCCGGCGACCCGTCCGGTTCAGCCCTTTGCGGCAGGTGCCCGGCGGCGGAGATCGAGCGAGACCACCTTCTCCACGGCAGCGACATCGTCTGCGACATCGGCGGGGATCGGATCGCCGGCGATTGCCTGGAGGACCTCGGGTGCAATGCCGCCCTGGTTGATCACGTATTCCAGTGCCTCGCGCGTCTGCCGCTCGGCCTTCAGCTGCGCGTAGAGGGCAAGGATCAGTCTGTCGCGTACGTCGCGCTCGGTGCCTGAAGTGTCCACTCGAAACATTACGACCTCCCAATTGAGCTGCCGGGTCAACATTCGTTGGCCGCGAATGTTCCCCCCGGCTGTCCGCGCCCTAGCTTGACAGGGTTAACAAAAGGAGGCGGCAGACATGACCCCGGAAGAACTCGAAGCGCGCATCAATGCCCACAGGGAAGTCATTATCGATCTCCTTGCCGCCCTTCTTGGTGACGAGCGGGCGCGCCAGGCCCTGGAACGGCTGGCGGGCGACGAGACGGTCGTGGATTCGGAAGAAGATCCGGGCGCCGTACCAGATCGCGCCTTCGCTCTGGAGAGCCTGGCCGCCACGGAGGTCAAGGCGATCCGCGATGCGGCGCGCGCGCGGGCCGCCGCCCAATGAGAATTCATATATAAGGCGTCGCTGCCACGTTTATGGCCAGATTGTGGAACCATAATCAGGTCAATCTCGTTTCATTGACTGCAAGGTGGGAGGCAACCATGGTCAGGGAATGGATGGAAGCGGCAGGATTTGTTCTGGTTGTAGCGGTATGCTACATGATGATCGTCCCCGTATAGAAAACCAGCGGTAACCGAAGCAGGATGTCGTGGCAGGCTCTGCTACCGCCCTCGCAGTTCGTTGCTGAGCGCAAGCTGATACGGATGCAGGCCTGGTTTCCGGCGTACCGCAGCCGTCAGTCGACATGTTCACCGCGACCGCTTTTGATCGGCTTCAGAAAGCCCAGGTCCACACGCGTGCACTGTCTTTACCTCAGCCACGTCGGTTCGCCGTTTGCAGGATGCGACATCACCGCGTCCGCAAAAGCGGGAACCAAGCCGCATTGAGCGGGTTTGCTTAACGACGGATGACGGGCAACCGCATTCGACATGGAGGCGACCATGCAGGACATGCCAGAGACCCAGCACACCAGACATCCTCCCTTGCATCCGGAGCGCACGCCAAGTGCAATCCCGAAGGGAAAGTTCCGGGTGGTCGTCCCCGATGCCGTGGTCCTGCCACTCCCGAAGACGCCGCGCGACGAAATCCGCGTGCCGGCTTCGATTGATGGCAGGGACCTCTCAACCGGCCGCTTCTAGGCGGTTTAGCAATAAAAACACGAAAGGATCAAAGATGGCTGATATTCATTCCGCGAACATCCTCATTCTCGCCACTGATGGCTACGAGCGCTCCGAGCTGCGCGTGCCGCTGGACGAATTGAAAAAGCGCGGCGCCACCGTAAAGATCGCTTCCATCAAGACCGGCGAGATCAAGAGCTGGGACGAAACCGATTGGGGCGATTCCGTCGCGGTCGATCTGCAGGCCAAGGACGTCAGGGCCGACGATTTCGACGCCCTCGTCCTTCCGGGCGGCCAGATCAACCCTGACCTTCTGCGCGTCAACGAAGATGCCGTGCGTGTCGTCCGCGATTTCGTCAAGAGTGGCAAGACAGTCGCGGCGATCTGCCATGGCCCGTGGCTGCTCGTCGAAGCGGACGCCCTGCGCGGTCGCAAGGCGACCTCCTATCCGTCGATCCGCACCGACGTGCGCAATGCCGGCGCGACCTGGAGCGACGAGGCCGTGGTCACCGACAACGGTATCATCACCTCGCGGACCCCGAAGGATCTGCCCCAGTTCATCGACAAGATCGTCGAGGAAGTGCAGGAAGGGCGTCACAGCCGCAAGGCGGCCTGACCCTCTTCGAACATTGCACGCTGACCAACGCGCCCGGGCTCAATCCCGGGCGTTTCCGTGTTCGGACATGCGACCATAGCGTCGTGGCGCCTCACCATAGATGCGTTTGAATGCGTGCCCGAACGCGCTTTCCGAAGAGTAGCCGACTTCGGCAGCGACGGCCGAGACGGTCGATCCGCGACGCAGGGCATGTCTTGCCAAACGCATTCGCCAGCGCAGGAGATAGTCCAGCGGCGCCAGACCGACCAAGGATTTGAAGCTTCGCGAAAAGGCTGATCGGGACATCGCCACCGATGCGGCCAACCCCTCCAGGCGCCAGGGATAGGCGGCATCACCATGCATCAATTGGATCGCCTTGCCGATCCGGGGATCGGCGAGCGCACTGATCCATCCCAGGCCGTCGCCCTCGTCCTGCGCAAGAGCCGTCCTCAAAACCTGGACCAGCAGAACGTCGACGAGCCTGTCGGTGAGGAGGGCAGCGCCGATCTGCGTCCCCCTGATTTCCGTATCCAGGATGCCGAGCGTCGAGCGGACCACGCCTGCTGATGCATTCCGCGCCGGGATCAGCAGAAAGCGCGGCAGCGAGCGAAGCAGCAGTTCGGCGCCGGATGCTTCGAAACTAAACGTGCCGGCGATCAGCACCGTCTCGTCGCCACCGCGACGAGCGACGTCCGACCGGGCCCAGTCGAATGCTGCAATCCCGTCCTCGGGAGCCATGTCTTCATCGTTTGCGAGAACGTAGTCCGGCGCGTTGGCCAGAAGGAAACAATCTCCCGTCGAAAGCGGATGACGCTGCCCGTCGCCGAAGTCGATCCAGCAGGCGCCGTGCACCACCGCGCCGAACTTGAAGGCGGGCTTGGCAGGGAAACGGTAGGACCACCGGCCGCTTGCCTCGAGCCGGGTGCAGCGTGAGCCCTTCACGTTGAGAAGGGAGAGCACTTCAGACAGCGGGTCCACACATTGATCCGATCGCGATGGTTTCAGAGCCGATGGAGCATAGATCGTCCCACAACGACATGCGAGGCTGCTCTTAGCAACGAAAGGATCGGTCTATGTTGGGCATCGCAGGCAAAGTTATCGCGATCACCGGGGCTAGCAGCGGCATCGGCGATGCCACGGCTATGCATCTGGCGGAAAAGGGTGCCATCCTCGTACTCGGCGCCCGTCGGAGCGACAGGTTGGAAGCCTTGTGCGACACGATCGCGTCGAAGGGTGGGACCGCGTCCCATATCGTCACCGACGTGACGCGCCGCGCGGACGTCGAGGCTCTCGTCGCGCTCGCAATCGAACGATACGGCAGGCTCGACGTCCTGATAAGCAATGCCGGCATTGCCCCCATCTCCCTGCTCGACGACCTGAGGGTTGAGGACTGGGAGGCGATGATCGACGTCAACGTCAAGGGTGTCCTGTACGGCATCGCGGCAGCCCTGCCCGTCTTCCGTCGGCAGGGTTTCGGACACTTCATCAACACCATATCGACCGCGGGCATAAAGATCGTTCCGACCATGGCGGTCTACGCCGGATCGAAGAACGCCGTAAGGACGATTACCGAGGCGCTTCGTCAGGAAGCCGGCCCCCTGCTGAGGGTCACAGGAATTTCACCGGGATACGTCGCCACCGACCTTCCATCCTCGATGACGGATAAGGCGATCCGGGCGCAAGGCGAAGCGAGCATGCAGACGATGGCGATACCGGCATCGGCGATTGCCGAAGCGATTGCCTTTGCGATCGCCCAGCCGCCCAATGTCGATGTCGGCGAGATCGTGCTTAGGCCGACGGCCCAAGCATAGCGCTCGCTAGGTCGCCGTTTCCCGCAGAAAGGCGAGCAGCCTCTGTTCGACTGACCGCAGCCCCTTCGGACCCTTGAGGTAGGGTTTTTCGGCGATCAGCTTCTCGACCGGGGTAATATCCTCGGCGAGCGCCAGGATGCTCGGATGGATGTAGCTGGTGCGGCAGACGGCCGGTGTGTTGTGGAGCGCTTCCGACGCAGCCTTGCAGATGGCCTTGATCTTCGGCCGCTTGCCTTCGTCCTCGATCGTCTTCCAGGCTTCCGTCAGCGCCGCAAGACTGCCGCCCCAGGTGCGGAAGGTCTTGGCCGAGACGCCGAATCCCGCGGCCTTGGCAAGGTAGGCGTTGAGACGGCCCGAATCGATCGGGTGCGGCACGCCGTCCTCGTCCGGCCAGGAAAACAGCTGGCGACCCGGAAGGTCGGAAATTTCCTCGAAGATGCGCTGCAGGCGCGGATGCTTGATCGTGTGCTGGACGCGCTTGCCGCCCTTTGCGGTAAAGCGCAGCAGCACGGTATCGCCGGACCGCTTCATGTGCCGCTTCAAAAGGGTGGTGGCGCCGTAGGTCTTGTTTTCCTTGGCGTAGAGACGGTTGCCCACTCTCAGATGCGTGGCATCCATCAAGGCCACCAGCGCGGCGATCACCGAATCGGTGCTTCCGAGACCCATTGCGATGTCGCGATTGACGCGCCTGCGGATGCGCGGAAGCGCTTCGCCGAAGCGCAGCAGCTGATCGAACTTCCGCTCGCTGCGGAACATCTGCCATTCCGTGTGATAGCGGTATTGCTTGCGGCCGCGCGAATCATACCCCGTTGCCTGCAGGTGGCCGCGCGGATCAAGACAGATCCAGACGTTCTCATAGGCCGGCGGCAGGCCAAGCGCGCTGACCCGCTGCTTTTCGAGCACATCCGCCAGAAGCCCGCCATCCGGCAGGCGGTAGCAAAAGCCCTTGCCGCGCCGCAGTCGCCTTATGCCCGGCTCGCCATCGCTGACATAGATCAGCCCAATGTCTTCGAGAGATTGCTCATCGATTTCGATCGTGGTGACCGTCGTCGTGTCGTCGGTCGTGGTTTTGGCAGTCAGCATCGCATCCATATCCGCAAAACGGAGGAGCAACGGCTTCGTTCCCCGCTTCACGACGATGCGATCCGGGTTGGATCAGGGACTGGTCAGACGGACACGTCGGCGGGTGTCTCGGTTCCCTCGCCGCGCTCGAAGGCCGACAGCGGAGCGGTCAGTGTCCAGTAAAGCCCGCCCGGACGGAAGTCGATTTCGACCTGGCCGGCAAACGATGCGGCGGCGTGGCGTCTGATGATCGTCGTGCCGAAACCGGTATCCGTCGGCTGGATAACGCGGGGACCGCCGCTTTCCTCCCAGACGAGACGCAAAATCACGTCTTCCGCGGCAGGCTCGCTGATCGGTGCCCAGCAGATGCGCACCACCCCGCCCGGCGCCGACAGGGCTCCGTACTTGACGGAATTGGTCGCCAGCTCATGCAGCACCAGCCCCAGGTTCTGGACGGCCTCCGCCTTCATGACGAAATCCTCCCCCTGGACCTCGACACGGTCGGCCGCCTCCGCAAACGTGCTCATATGCACTTCCACGACCCGGCGGATCGGAACGCCAGCCCATTGCTCCCGCGCCAGCGCCTCGATCGACTTGGCAAGGCCCTGAAGCCGGGTGCCGATCGCCTTCTGGAATTCCTCCATGGTCGTGCCCTTGCGCGCCAGCTGACGCATCATCGCCTGGACCAGGGTGAGAATGTTCTTCGTCCGGTGCACGAGCTCGTGGAGGATCAGATGGATGCGGTCTTCCGCCTGGCTGCGGTCGAAGGAGGCGTTGGACAGGGCGATCGCCACCTGGTTGGCCTCGGTGATCCCGGTCTGCACCGGCGACACGATCTCGCCCTCGCCGATCCGCGCCGCCATCTGGGCGATCTGCTGGATGGGAATGCGCAGCTGCCGCGCCACCAGCCAGGCGATCAGGGCGCTCAGGGCGAGGAACAGCGCGCCACCGAGCACCAGCTGCCGCCATGTGGCGAGGATATTCGCCTGGGCGCTGTCGATCGGGCCCCACACCACGGTTTTCCAGGTCCAGCCGGTGATCTGCGCATAGCCGTACATCTGCCGCTCCTGGCCTGCCACGTCCTCGATCGTGCCTTTGAAGCCGTTCATCAGCTTCAGCGTGCCGGACGGAAAGGCAGAACCCGGCGCCAGCCCGTGCGCCCCGGCCGAAGTCACCACCCGCCCCGATCCGTCCAGCACGGCCGCAGACCATCCGGCCGGCAGACCCTCGGTGGAGATCAGCTTTTGCAGGTCGTCGGCATTCTGGGTGATGATCATCACCGCGCCGGAATAGGAAATATCCTTGGGCAGTGGCGCTGCGACGTTGAAGACCCAGGTGCCGCTGGTTGCGCCCTGGAACACGTCGGAGACTTCCGTGACCTGCGACCGGATGACGGATTGCAGCGACTTCAGGTTGGACGTTTTGCCGAGCGTGGTGCCGAACGGAACGCGGGTGTTGAGACGCAGCTGGCCGTCCGAATTGGCAAGGATGACGAACAGCGAATTCGATCTGAGACTGGTCTGGGTGCGGTTGTGGAAGGAGCGCAGGTCGCCGGCTTCGAGCTCGGGAGAGGTGACCAGCAGGCGCAGCGTCGTCGCCATGTCCTGAAGCTCGCGGTCGACGGAGCGCGCGATCAGCTGCGCATCCTCGGCCGTGTCGGCAGACAGGATGTCGCGCTCATGTGCCTCGAGCTGCAGCATCAGAAAGCCGACGAAAAACAGCAACGGGAGAGCGATTCCGACCGCCAAAGCAATCAGATAGACCCCGATCGGTGCGGTGGGCAAGAAGCGCGATATCCTATTCATCGCAACCGCTTGGTCCACAAGCCTGTCGGCGGGCGCCGTACCACCCGCACACACATGTCATCCGTACTTCCGCCCCATGCTAATATACTAGCGGAACTTTTCTAACTGCTTTTCCGGCCCGGGCCAAGGCTTGATTGGAACAAGCCAGCGCTTTCTGCGAGCAGGCAAGCCAGATGCAAAGTGCGGCCGGGCGCCGCAGGGCCCCGGCCGCGGGAGGATCGCTTTACACGGTGGTGGATCCGCCCACCGTGTCGCTCGTGCCGTTGTGGACGCGCAGATTGTTCTGCACATGCCGCACGCCGGAGATGGTCTCCACGGTATCCTCGGCGCGGCGCTTGTCCCAGCGGCTGGAGACGAAGCCTTCCAATGTCACTTCCGCCTCCGTCACGGTGACGCTGATATTGGAAGCGTCGAGCATCGGGTCGTCGCTCAGGCGGTCGTTGATGTCCTCCTCGATCCTTGTATCGGACCTCTTGTAGCCCTTCGGGCCCTTGCCGCGATGCTGGTCCATGTCACGCCGCTCACCGGCCTGGCCGTCGCCGAACCAGGACGCGACCTCGTCGCTTGCCCGTTCGATCAGGCCGCGCCGTCCATCCCGCCCGCTGTCCCGCCCGCTGTCCCAGTAGCGATCGGAGCTGCGGTCGTCGGAGCGATAGTGATCGCCTCCGTCACGGTCCGAGCCTTGCCAGTCCGAAGCGTAGCCGACGCCCGAACGCTCGCGCCCGGCTGCTCCCGATTGTGTCCGCTCGGGCTGGTAGCTGAAGGAAGACGGATCGGCGCGGTAGGACTCCCTTGCCCATCCGCGCGACAGGTCGCTGCCGCCATAGCGGTCGTCGCGCCGCTCGTCGTCACGGCCGAAACGGTCGGCATCGCCGTTGCGCGAATAGCTGAAACGATCCTGGTCGTCGCGTCCGCCGGCTCCCTCCTCGCCCGGGTAGTCGGCGAAGCCGCGCACCCTCGATCGGTCGGTGGGCCGGTCGCTCGACGCCTGACGCTGTTGATCACGCCCGTCGCGGCCGCGGTTGTGGTCGCCGGATGGGGAATAGGGCCCGTTCGCCATTGTAGATCTCCTCGGTGTTCGACTTGGTTTCTTTGACGTGGAACGCAGAGTCGAACCGCCCCAAACAGCTAATGTTCCTGTTTTTTCAACGGTCGGCGCACCGGCTGACGGTCAAACGGAAGGGGCCTGCAGCGCGCGAGGCGGCAGGCCCTTTCCAGACGGTCCGGAGGTCGTTGGCCTTAGTCGATGCGGTTACCGTTTTCGGGATCGAAGACAACGGCCTTGTCGAGGTTGAAGGCGAAGCGGAAACTCTGGCCGAGCTCGGCCACCACTTCGGCCCTTGTGCGGGCGGTAAAGCTGGCGCCATCGACCCGGCCGGTCATGAACGTGTCCGAGCCGGTGGGCTCGAGCATGGTGATCTCGGCGGCGATATGGGCGATCGACCGGGCGGTCGGATCGACCAGCCCGTCATCGGTGATCGCTTCCGGGCGCAGGCCGATGACGACCTCTTTGCCGAGGGGAAGCGATTGCGTGACGGTCGGCGGCATCGGCACGACGATGCCCGCATTGCCGAACAGCGCAAGACCGTTGTCGACCACCCTGCCCTTCAGCATGTTCATCGCCGGCGAGCCCATGAAATCGGCGACGAACAGATTGGCAGGGCGGTTGTAGATTTCTGCCGGCGTGCCGACCTGCTGGACCATGCCTTCCTTCAGGACCACGATCTTGGTGGCGAGCGTCATCGCTTCGATCTGGTCATGGGTGACGTAGACGATCGTCGCATGGGTGTTCTGGTGCAGCGCCTTGATCTCGGCGCGCACTTCCACGCGCAGCTTGGCGTCGAGGTTGGAGAGAGGCTCGTCGAACAGAAACACCCGCGGCTGGCGCACCAGCGCCCGTCCCATGGCGACGCGCTGGCGCTGGCCGCCGGACAGCTGGCTCGGGCGCCGGTCGAGCAGATGCTCGATCTGCAGGGTCTTCGCCACCTGCCGGACGGCGACCGCGCGCTGCGCCTTGTCGACGCCGCGCATTTCGAGCGCGAACGCGATGTTCTCCTCCACCGTCATGTTCGGGTAGAGAGCATAGGACTGGAACACCATGGCAATGTCGCGCTTCGACGGATGCAGGTCGGTGACCACCTGGCCGTCGATGACGATGTCGCCCGAGGACGGCGGCAGGAGGCCGGCGATCGCGTTGAGCAGCGTGGACTTGCCGCAGCCCGACGGCCCGACCAGCACCAGGAAGCCGCCCTTTTCCAGGTCGATGTTGATACCCTTCAGGATCTCGACATTGCCGATCGTCTTGCGGATGTTCTTGATTTCGAGAAAGCTCATGAGGTTATCCCTTGACTGCGCCGGCCATCAGGCCGCGCACGAAATAGCGTCCGGCGACCACATAGACGATCAGCGTCGGCAGCGCCGCGAAGACGGCCGCCGCCATGTCCACATTGTATTCCTTGACGCCGGTCGACGACGAAACAAGGTTGTTGAGCGCCACTGTCATCGGCGAGGCTTCGCCCGACGAGAAGGACACGCCGAACAGGAAGTCGTTCCAGATATTGGTGAACTGGTAGATCACCGTGACGACGATGATCGGCCCGGAGGTCGGCAGCAGGATCCGCCAGAAGATGCGAAAGAAGCCGGCGCCGTCGATCATCGCCGCCTTGACGAGCTCGTCGGGAAAGGCCTCGTAATAATTGCGGAAGAACAGGGTGGTGAAGCCGAGACCGTAGACCACGTGCACGAACACCAGCCCGGCTGTGGAATTGGACATGCCGGCGGCGCCCAGCAGCCGCGCCATCGGGATCAGCACGGCCTGGAAGGGAATGAAGCAGGCAAACAGCATCATGCCGAAGACGATCTTGTGGCCGGGAAACCGCCACTTGGTGAGCACATAGCCGTTGAGCGCCCCGAGCAGCGTCGAAATCGCGACGGCCGGCACCACCATCTTGATGGAGTTCCAGAAATAGCCCTTGATGCCGACGCACGACACGCCGATGCAGGCCTCGCCCCAGGCCTTGACCCAGGCGGCGACCGACGGATCCTTCGGCAGCGCGAGCATGTCGCCGCCGCGGATCTCGTCGAGAGATTTGAGCGATGTCGTCAGCATCACATAGAGCGGCAGCAGGTAGACCAGCGCCAGCACGACCAGCGCCGTATAGATGAAGATGCGCGCCGTGCGGGCCGAGCCGGCACTGACGGTCTCGGTTGCCCCGCTCATCGGCTTTTCTCCCGCAGTTCCGAATAGAGATAGGGAATGATGATGGCGCTGATCCCCATCAGCATCATCACGGCGCTCGCCGATCCCACATTCATCTGGTTCCGGTTGAAGGTGTAGGAATACATGAAGGTGGAGGGCAGTTCGGTCGCATTGCCCGGCCCCCCGCCGGTGAGCGCGATGACCAGGTCGTAGGACTTGATCGCCATGTGCGCGAGCACGATGAAGGCGGACAGGAAGATCGGCCGCAGCAGCGGAATGATGATCCGCCGATAGATGGAGACCGTCGAGGCCCCGTCGATCTGCGCCGCCTTGATGATCTCGCCGTCGATGCCGCGCAGGCCCGCCAGAAACATCGCCATGACGAAGCCCGATGCCTGCCAGACGCCGGCGATCACGATCGTATAGATCGCCATCTTGGGATTGACCAGCCAGTCGAACTTGAAGCTCGTCCAGCCGAGATTGTGCATGGTGTTTTCAAGCCCGAGACCCGGATTGAGAAACCACTTCCAGGCCGTGCCGGTGACCACGAAGGACAGCGCCATCGGATAGAGGAAGATCGGCCGAAGGAGGCCCTCGGCGCGGATTCGCTGGTCCATCAGGATGGCGATGCCGAGCCCGAGCACGATGCAGATGCCGATATAGAGCACGCCGAAGATCGCCAGGTTCTCGATCGCCACATACCAGTTGGGCTGCGACCAGAGCCGGTAATAGGCGTCGAAGCCACCCCATTTGTAGATCGGCATCATCTTCGACGTGGTAAAGGACAGATAGACCGTCCACAGGATGAAGCCGTAGACGAACACCAGCGTTATCGCAAACGACGGCGCCAGCACCAGCCGCGGCAGGCCGTTGCGGATGCCGTCGGCAAAGCCCGCACGCGGCCTTGTCGGGGCGACCACGGGGACGGGTTCGAGTGTCGTCATGGTGATCTCCGGGCAAAATCTCAAAAAGGTCCCCCTCCGGCCTGCCGGCCATCTTCCCGCAAGCGGGGAGAAAACCCGTGGCAGCCACCTGCCCCTGTTCGGACAGAGACGGATCCGCCGGGTTAAGCCCTCCCCCATGTGGGGAGGGTGGAGAGGGGTCCATTTTACGAAGTCATTGAAGAAAAGAGGGGGTGACGTACCCCCTCACCGGTCGCTACTTCGCGGCAGCGACCGCTTCCGGCAGGCGCTTCAACGCTGCATCCGTCGTCAGCTGGCCATTGAGGTGCTGGGTGATGACGTCGAGCATGGCTTCCTTGATGGCGGCCGGCTGGGCATAGCCGTGCGCGAGCGAGCCGAGCAGCGTGCCCTTGGAAGACGCCTCGTTGAGGTCCTTCATGCCCTTCTTGCCGCAATCGTCGAACTTCTCGTCCGAGATGTCGGTGCGGGCGGGCACGGAGCCCTTGACCGTGTTGAAGGCGATCTGGAAGCCCGGGTTTTCGACAGCCGACGCCATCTTCATCTGGGCGTCCTTCTGCTGCTTGTCACCCACGTCGAACATCATGAACTGGTCGGCGTTGAACAGCACCGACCCCTGCGTGCCGGGGAAGCGGATGCAGACGAAGTCCTTGCCGGGCTCCTTCTTGGCACGCAGCCATTCGCCCTTCGACCAGTCGCCCATTTCCTGCGCGCCGGCCTTGCCTTCGATGACGAGCGCGGTGGAGAGGTTCCATTCACGGCCGGAGAAGTTCGGGTCGAAATAGGTGCGCAGCTTCGACATGTCGTCGAACACCTTCTTCATGGTGTCGCCGGACAGAGCCGCCGGATCGAGGTCGAGCACGGCTTTTTTGTAGAAGTCGGGACCGCCGACCGAAAGTACCACGGCTTCCCACATCGTGCCGTCCTGCCACGGCACGCCACCATGCGCGAGCGGGATGATGCCCTGGCTCTTGAAGCCGTCGAGCAACGTGAACAGCTCGTCCATGTTGGTCGGGACCTTGCCGCCGGCCTTGTCGAGCGCCGCCTTGTTGAGCCACAGCCAGTTGGTCGAGTGAATGTTGACCGGTGCGGCGACCCAATGGCCGTCATACTTCGAGAAGGCCTGAAGCGCCGGCGGGATGACCTTGTCCCAGCCTTCCTTCTTGGCGAGGTCGTCGAGATTGGCGGCAACGCCCATTTCCGACCAGTCGCGCAGGTCGAAGCCGAGCAGCTGCACGGCGGTCGGCGGATCGCCGGCCGTCACGCGGGCGCGCAGTGCGGTCATCGCGGCAGAGCCCGCGCCGCCGGCAACCGGCATGTCTTTCCAGGAAACGCCGTCCTTCTGGAGGTTTTCCTTGAGAACGTTGAGCGCAGCCGCTTCGCCGCCCGACGTCCACCAGTGAAGCACTTCGACCTGTTCGGCCGCCTTGGCGGCGCCGGCAACCATGGCGATCATGGCAGCGCCGGCTGCCAGCTTGCTGATCATACGGATGTTCATTGAGATCTCCCTTTGCATCCGGGCTCCTCTCCGGATATGCAAATTTATAACGATATAACTCCCAATCCTGTCAACCCGGACGGGCAAGTTTTTTAAGATCCTGTCAGTTTCGGTTAATCTGCTGAATTGATTGTTTTAAACAGGATGGATATAAGATTTTCATCATATCGGAGAGCATCCCTGCGTTGGCAGCCGGCGATTTAAATCGATGTAGGTCTGCAATCTGCTGCGGGTGCAGGTGGGGATGGAGGGGGAATGGATGTCGCCGAATGACCCGGGGGAGAGGGGTGGGCGTGGCCGGGCCATCGCCGGGGGATCGGGCAAGCCGACGCTGAGGACCATTTCGGAGCTGACCGGGCTCGCCGTGACGACGGTGTCGCGGGCGCTGGCGGACGCGCCGCAGATCGCTCTCGAGACCCGTCAGCGCGTGCGCGAGGTCGCCGCCGAGATCGGCTACCTTCCGGACCGTGCCGCCCAGCGCTTGCGCACCGGCCGCACCAACGTGATCAGCCTCGTCCTCGATCCGCACGAGGAAATTCTCGGCTACGGCACGTCGATGATCAGAGGGCTGACGGCCGCCTTGCGCGGCACGCCGTACCACCTCGTCATCACGCCGCATTTTTCCGACACGCCGCAGATCGATCCGGTCCGCCACATCGTCCGCAACCGCATGGCGGACGGCATCCTCTTCAGCCGCACCGAGCCCTCCGACGAGCGGGTGAGGTTCCTGCTGGAGCACGACTTTCCCTTCGTCTGCCACGGCCGGACCGAGCTGGCGACGCCCCACCCTTACGTCGATTACGACAACTACCAGTTCACCTACAAGGCCGCCGTCAGCCTGATCGCGGCGGGCTGTCGCAAGCTCTGCGTCATCCTCCCGCCTCCCCGGTTCACCTTCGCGCAGCACATGCGGCACGGTTTCATGACCGCCGTGCGCGAGGAAGGCATCGCCTTTGAGATCGCCGAGGGCATCACGCTCGACAGCAAGTCGGATGCCATCCGGGAGCATGTCGCGACCAGGCTGCGCCAGGCCGATGCGCCGGACGGATACATCTGCGGCGGCGAGGTCTCGGCTATGGCGGTCATGTCGGCAGCCTTCGACCTCGACCTGCAGATCGGCCGGGATGTCCGGCTCGTCGCCAAGCAGACATCCGGCCTGTTCGATGAGGTGCGCCCGCGCGTCGAAACCATCTATGAGGATCTGTCGCAGGCGGGCCAGGAAATGGGCACGCTGCTGCTCCGCCGCATGGCGGGAACGGCTGCGGTGGGCGAGATGCAGGTGATCCACTCCGCCTGAAACGGCTCACGCGAACTGCAGACACAAAAAACCCCTCGTCGCGGAGGGGTTTTTCGCTTGCCTTGGAGGGGGCGTAGTTTCAGAGCCGGATCTTACTGGATGACCTGCACGACCTTGCGCGACCGCGGCTCGACGATGACGCGCTGCTGATTGACGACCGTGTAGGCGTAGTTCGGGTTCTGCGGCACCGGGGTAAGGACGACGGTTTCCGGGACGGCGCGTCCAACGCTGATCGGGTCCTCGACCACGACCGACTGCTGCATCGGCTGTTCCTGGACGTAGGTGACGACTTCGCGCGGCGGCGGGTCGATCGCACCGCCGGCGACAGCGCCGACCACGGCGCCAACGCCTGCACCGATCGGGCCGCCGACGATGGCGCCGGTAGCGGCACCGCCGAGCATGCCGGTGGCTGCGCCGTTGCCGTCCTGTGCAAACGCACCGGTGGCTGCGGCAAGTCCGAGGGCGGCGGACAGGATGATGAGCTTCTTCATGTTGTCTCTCCTTGAATGTCGTGGTCCCATAACGGCAGGGTAAAACACAGGTTCCCGCCCGGGACTTTGGTCTGGCAGGCGAAACCAAAGGACGATCGCCTGGCCTTCAATGGGAAAAGGCCGGGGCCGACGCCGCATTGTCATGACCGCGTGCTTGAAGCATGGTGCTGTCGCGCCATGTCGGTGTCGCGGACCTTTCGGGTCGGCTGAAAAGGGGAACGTGATGAGTTATTTGCTGGCGCTCTTTCTCGGTGGGGTATCCGGCCTTCGGGCCATGACGGCGCCGGCGGTGATCGCCTGGGCCGCACAGTTCGGCTGGCTGAAGCTGGATGGCAGCTGGCTCGCCTTCCTCGGCAGCGGTTGGGCCGTGTTGATCCTGACCCTGCTTGCGGTGGTCGAGTTCGTCACCGACCAGTTGCCGTCGACCCCGAGCCGCAAGGTGCCCCAGCAGTTCGCCGCCCGCATCGTCAGCGGCGCGCTGTGCGGCGCGGCGCTGGGCATCCCCGAGGGTTACTGGCTGGCGGGCCTCGTCTCCGGCATCATCGGCGCCGTCATCGGCACGCTGGGCGGCGCAAAGCTGCGCGCCAGGCTGGCGACGAAGCTGGGCAGCGACGCCCCTGCCGGGTTCATCGAGGACGCGGTGGCGGTGATTGCCGCCATCGTCATCGTCTTCATTCTCTAGGGAGCCTGCGCATGCGATCCTTCGACGCCATCATCATCGGCACGGGCCAGGCGGGCCCTCCCCTTGCCGGCCGCTTCAACGATGCCGGCAAGACGGTAGCCATCATCGAGCGCAAGCATGTCGGCGGCACCTGCGTCAACACCGGCTGCAAGCCGACCAAGACGCTGGTGGCGAGCGCTTACGCAGCGCACCTGGCCCGGCGCGCCGCCGATTATGGCGTCGTCCTGAAGAGTGAGGTCGGGATCGACATGCCGGCAGTCATGCGCCGCGCCCACCAGGTGACGCTCGACAGTCGCCACAGCAACGAGACCTGGCTGGAAGGCATGCAGCACTGCACGCTGATCCGGGGCCATGCCCGGCTCGAAGGCAGCAACATCGTGCGGGTGGGCGACGAACTCCTGACCGCGCCGCAGATCTTCCTCAACGTCGGCGCCCGCGCGACCATTCCCGATTTCCCGGGCGTCCACGACGTGCCCTTCATGACCAATAGCGACATCGTCGTCCTTGACCGCATGCCGAAGCATCTGGTGGTGATCGGCGGCAGCTATATCGGTCTGGAATTTGCGCAGATGTACCGCCGCTTCGGGGCCGAGGTAACCGTGGTCGAAAAGGGCCCGCGGCTCGTATCCCGCGAGGACGAGGACGTGTCGCAGGCAGTGCGCGAGATTCTTGAGGCCGAGGGCATCCACGTGCGCACCGAAGCCGAATGCATCCGTTTTGCGCCCCATGCGGACGGCGTGTCCGTGGGCGTCGACTGCGGGCAAGGCGAGCCCGAGGTGGTCGGATCCGACGTGCTGATCGCCGTCGGCCGGACGCCCAACACACAGGATCTTGGACTGCAGGAGGCGGGCATCGAGCTCGACGAGCGCGGTTATATCAAGGTCGGCGACGACCTTTCCACGACGGTCGACGGGATCTGGGCGCTCGGCGACTGCAACGGCAAGGGCGCCTTCACCCACACCGCCTACAACGACTTCGAGATCGTTGCGGCCAACCTGTTCGACGGCGAGACCCGCAAGGTGTCGGACCGGCTGCTCGGTTACGCCCTCTATATCGACCCGCCGCTCGGCCGCGTCGGCATGACCGAGATGCAGGCCCGCAAATCCGGCCGCAAGGTGATGGTCGGACAGAGGCCGATGTCGCGCGTTGGGCGCGCCGTGGAAAAGGGCGAGACGCAGGGCTTCATGAAGATCGTCGCCGATGCCGACAGCAAGGAAATCCTGGGAGCCGCCATCCTCGGCACCGGCGGCGACGAATCCATCCACGGCATCCTCGACATGATGAATGCCGGCGCCAGCTACGAAACGTTGCGCTGGGCGGTGCCGATCCATCCGACGGTGTCGGAGCTCTGGCCGACCGTCATCCAGTCGATGAAGCCCGCCTGACCCGGATCGGTCCGGTTTACCGGTTTCGTAAGAAGCTGTGAAAGCTTTTGCCGTTAGAACAGGGAAAACGCCTGTACCTGATGGAAGCTTATGTGCGGTTTTGCTGGTTTTGTAGGTGACGGATCGGACGGCCGGGCGGCGCAAGCGCTGCTGTCTGCCATGGGATCGGCGATCGCCCATCGCGGACCGGACGGCCACGGCCAGCTCGTCTCCCCGGGAGCCGGGCTTTCGCATGTTCGCCTGTCGATCGTCGGCCTTGCGGACGGCCAGCAGCCGATGACCGAGGCGAGCGGCCGCTTCTCCATCGTCTTCAATGGCGAGATCTTCAATTATGTCGAGCTGCGCCACGACCTCGAGGCACGCGGCACCGTGTTCCGCACCGGCTCGGACACCGAAGTCCTGCTGCAGCTCTATGCCCGGTTCGGCGATGAGTGTCTCTCCCGCCTCAACGGCGACTTCGCCTTCGCGATCTGGGATGCCCGCGAGCGTCGCATGCTCCTGGCCCGCGACCGCATGGGCGTCAGGCCTCTCTTCTATGCCAGCCATGCAAACACGCTCTATTTCGCCTCCGAAGCCAAAGCCCTGCTGGAGGTGCCCGGCATCGCAGCGGAGCTCGACCCTTACGCGCTCGACCAGATCTTCACGCTCTGGGCGCCGATCGCCCCGCGGACCGCGTTCAAGGGCATTTCGGAGCTTGAGCCCGGCCGGATGATCATCGCCGAAAACGGCAGCGTCACGCTTCGCAGCTACTGGAGCCTCGACTATCCGGCCGATGGCGAGCATCCGCGTCGCGACCCGGCCGTCCTCGAGGAGGAACTGCGCGCCCTGCTTTCCGACGCGACCCGGCTGCGGATGCGCGCCGATGTCCCGGTCGGCGCCTACCTGTCCGGCGGGCTCGACTCCTCTATGATCACGGCGATGGCCGCACCGCTTGCGCTTGACCGGCTCAACACCTTTTCCGTCACCTTCGATGACGCAGAGCACGACGAAAGCGGCTTCCAGCTGGCCGTGGCGCAGGCGCTTCACACCCGCCACCGTTCGGTCGCCTGCGGTCCGGGCGACATCGCCAAAGACTTTCCCGACGTTATCCGCGCAGCCGAACGGCCGGTCCTGCGCACCGCGCCGGCGCCGCTCTATTCGCTGGCAAGGCTGGTGCGCCGCTCGGGCATGAAGGTCGTTTTGACCGGCGAAGGCGCCGACGAGATCTTCGCCGGCTACGACATCTTTCGCGAGGCCCGCGTCCGTCGGTTCTGCGCCCGCCAGCCCGGCTCGAAGATCAGGCCGCACCTGTTCCGCAAGCTCTACCCTTACCTGCCGGGGCTCAGGCAGCAGTCGCCGGAATATCTCGCCGCCTTCTTCGGCACGACCAACGACGCGCTCGACGATCCGCTGTTTTCCCATCGTCCCCGCTTCCGCACCACTGCCGCGACCAAGATCTTCTACTCCGACGCGTTGCGGGCAGAACTTGGCGGCTATGACGCCGCAGAGGATCTGGCATCGCGCCTGCCAGCCGACTTTCGCCGCTGGCATCCCCTCAACCAGGCACAGTATCTGGAAGCCCGCTTCCTGCTGCCGGGTTACATCCTGTCCAGCCAGGGCGACCGCATGGCGATGGCGCATGGCGTCGAGGGTCGCTTCCCCTTCCTCGACCACCGCCTGGTGGAGTTCGCCAGCCGACTGCCGCCGGAGGTCAAGCTCAAGGGGCTGGAGGAAAAGCACATCCTGCGCCGCGTCGCCCGCAGCCTCTTGCCCGGGACGATCGTCAACCGGCCGAAGCAGCCCTACCGCGCCCCGGATTCCCGCTCCTTCGTCGGTGCCGCCGAACCCTCCTATGTCGCCGACGTGATGGGAAGCACAGCGGTGACGGAAACGGGCCTGTTCAACCCGACCGCCGTATCGCGGCTCGTCGGCAAGTGCCGGGCGAACCCCGTCGCAGGTTTTCGCGACAATGCCGCCTTCGTCGGCATCCTGTCGACGCAGCTGTGGATGCGAAGTTTTCGGGCGACCAAAGGGGGCGGCTAGCGGCGCCGGCGCTCACACGGAAGTGAGGCCAGCGCGGTCAGAACCTTACGGTATTGTCATGATCCACCACCTTGCAAACAGGGGCGGATCAGGTAGGTTTGCGGTCATCGGCAGCTAGTGAAAAAGGGCGCTGTCGACTGGAAGAGTGTCGCGCTTTCGCCCCCTATGGGAGGCATAAGATGAACCCCGCAGGCATAAATACCATTGCGCTCGAACCGAGCGATCTTGCCTTTCTCCAACAGGTCTACAGGCACATGTGTGACGAACGTGGCCTGCCGGGCCACACGTCCGCCGCGACGGAACTCGCAGCCTCGATCATCGACCTCTACCAGAGCGGCGTCCGCAGCGAGCAGGACCTTCAGTCGCGTCTGGGAAGCCATAGCTTCAGCGGCAGCTAGCCGTCCTCAGAATGGGTCGCCCGCCATCCGGCGGGAGGCCTTCTCCCCCTCCCGCAACAATTCCCACTCAGCGCTTGGCCAGAAGATCGCGTTCGTCGCGCATCAGGAAGACGCGGGTGATCTCGTCGAGATGGCCCTCGAGCCAGCCGGCCATGGCGACCTCTTCGGAGAGAATGCTTTCGAGCTCCGCCTTCATCTCCTCCTCGCCCAGTTCGTCGGCCGCCGCGATCAGCACCCTGTAGGTGGCGATCTCGGTGTGCTCGAAGGCGTAGGCGCTCACCACGCCCTTGATCACTTCGTCGCTGGTCAGCATTCCGCCGACCCCATGCGCCGTGGCAGCGATCCGTGCGGCAATATCCTTGAGCGGCGAGGCTCCGCCGGGAAACCGGTCGAGCAGCCCGGCCAGCCGTTCCGCATGGCCGCGCGTTTCTTCCAGATGGGCGAGGATCTTTTCCTTGAGATCCGGATAGTTTTCGATCCGCCGCGCCTGCACCGACAGGAGCGTGATCGCCTGTTCCTCCATCGAATGCGCGTTGCGCAGCCAGACGATGAAATTGTCTCTGGCATGGGTCATGCTGTCTCTCCTCCTGATCGACCGACTGTTCCAGGCCCAGCCCTCGGACCGGCCGGACACGGGAACATTTGCCGCGTGCCCGGGTTGAATCCGCGGGTGATAAGCCCGATCGGAACAGGATGTCGAACAATAGGGCCGCGATATGACGAAGGGAAGCAATGGCAGGGTCTTGATGATAACGGTGCTGATCGTGCTCGTTGTTGGCATAGGCGGCTACTTCCTCGCAATGGCACCGTCCACCGCGCCGACGACGCCGCCGGATCGGGCAGGCACCGAGGAAAGGCTTCCCGCAGCACCAGCTGATCCGCGCACCCAGGCAACGACAGGATCCGCGGATCCCGCCAAGCCGTAGGCCGCGCGGCCAGCGGTCAGGGCTGCCGACGCGGCCGCGGCCGGGTGCCGCACCCCTCGCGCCTTGACCTGCGACCGTAACATCGGCTAGTCAAGCCGCGCCGTTGGCCAGCCCCGCATAAGGGCACAGAGCGATAAGGGTCGACGCTAAAATCGATGAGGTGATTATGGCTATCCAGACCAATCTGCATCAGGCTCCGCGAACCGCGGAAAGCTGCAGACAGGAGGCGCCAGTCAATCCCGGACTTTGGAAGCTCATTGCCGCCACGGCGGCGATCCTGCTTCTTCTGGTCGGCGCGATGCAAGTGTTCAACGAAGCGGACAAGGGCCTGGCATTCCAGTCGCCCAACCCGCACGGTAACCATGCTTCTGCGCTTTGAGCGCATTCTGTTCCCTCCTCCGGAACAAAAATTTGCAGCCGGACGTTCATGTGCACCAATTGACCAGGGGTGTTAGGTGGACGTGACGAATTATTCCGGGCGGACTTTGTTCGAGAGCCGCGACGTGATCTTGAAGCCTGGCCGCAATTTGTGGCGTTCGGCGAAAGCCGATCGGATGGCCTTTCTCATCGACGGGGAAGAGTATTTTCTCCGGCTCGAGGAAGTGCTGCCGCAGGCGCGCCAGTCGATCTTCATCATCGGCTGGGACTTCAACCCCGATATCCGCCTGAGACCCCGCGAGCCAGATAGCATCAAGCTTGGCGATCTGCTGCGCAAATGCGTCGACGAGAACCCGCAGCTCGAGCTGCGCATCCTCGTCTGGGGCATGGGCCCGATCTACTCCGGCAAAAGCTTCAAGATGTTCGGCAAGATGGAATGGAGCGATCATCCGCGCATTCATCTGCGCTTCGATTTCCGCCATCCGCTGCGTGGCAGCCATCACCAGAAGATCGTCGTCATCGACGACCAGACGGCATTTCTGGGCGGCATCGACCTCACGGCGCGCCGCTGGGACGACCGCAGCCATTCCATCGATAACCCGGCGCGCGTGGCTCCCGACGGCACGCCCTACGGGCCCGTGCACGACATGCAGACGCTGGTGACCGGCAGCATCGCCGGCCTGATCGGTGGCATTGCGCGCCGGCGCTGGGAGAAAGCCACCCGCGAGGTCGTGCCGGAAACCATTGCCGAAGCCCCGGCGCCCTGGCCGACCGGGCTCGAGCCGACGCTCACCGATTGCAACACCGGCCTTGCGCTGACCGAACCGTGGAAATGGAAGGGACGGCGCGGCCACCGCGAAGCCATCCGTCTTACCCATGATGCGCTGAAGGCGGCCAAGCGCCAGATCTATATCGAGACCCAGTATCTCGCCTCGTTCGGCGTCGGGCGCACGCTGGCAAAGCAGCTGCGCCAGTCGGACGGACCGGAGATCGTCGTCATCGTCACCTGCGAGTCCCACGGTTTCCTGGAACGCGTCACCATGGGCGGCAACCGCAACCGGCTGATCCGCCGGCTGCAGCGGGCCGACCGCCATGGCCGCCTGCGCGTCTTCTTCGCGGTGACACCGGACGGCAAGGGTGGACAGCGCGAAATCATCGTCCACTCCAAGCTGATCATCATCGACGACCGCTTCGTCCGCGTCGGCTCCTCCAATCTCAACAACCGGTCGGAGGGCCTCGATACCGAGGCCGACATCGCCGTGGAAACCAGCGACGCGGCATCGCGCCGGTCGATCCTCGCGCTGCGTCACGACCTGATCGCCGAACACCTCGGCGCCGACCCGGCCGAGGTGGCCTCGATCGTCGCCGAGACCGGCTCGATGATCGCAGCCGTCGACCGGCTCAACACCGGCCCCCGCGGGTTGCGGCCGTTCGATGTCGATCCCAAGCGAGGCGAAACCGGATCGCTGATCGGCACCGGGCTGGTCGATCCGAAACAGCCCTTCTGGCCGATCCCGGAGATCAGCTCCTGGGTTAGGAAGTTGGCCGGCCGGCTGGCAGCCCGCCGCCTGTCCTGAGTGCCTTGGCGCCCTGGCGCCGGTAATAGGCCTCCGCGATCAAAAAGGTCGGGAGGCCGATGCTGAGCGGCAGAAAGAAGTAGAGGCAGCGGAACGCAACCAGCGCGCCGATCGCCGCCGTACCCGGCAGAATTCCGAGGATCGTTGCCTCCAGCACCCCCAGGCCGCCCGGCACATGGCTGATCAGCGCTGCCATGTTGGCCGTCACATAGGCAGTGGCGACTTCCAGATAGGAGGTGTCCGAAAAAGCGGCCAGAAGCTGGTGGATGCAGGCGGCGACGCACGCGAAGTTGGCTCCGCCAACGACGATCTGTCCAAGCGCCAGCGGCACGGACGGCATCTCGAACGTCCATGAGCGGATCCTGAGCGGCCGCCGGATGAAAGCGCAGGCGGCAAGATAGGCGGCCGGGACGGCAAGGCAGGACAGACCGAGCAGTGCTCTCGTCGTTGGGTAAAGGCCGAGCATCTCGTCGGGCCTGCCGATGTCGATCAAGAGTGCCAGTCCGGCGAGAACGCAAAGGCCGATGCCGACCGTGACCCCGCAAAACACGATCACCTTGCCCACCTGCTGCGGCGTAAGGCCCCAGCGGGCATAGAAGCGATAGCGCACCGCGCCGCTGCTGAGGGCCGCCATGCCGACCGTGTGACCGATGGACAGGCCCGTGAACGAGGCAAGCGCGGTATTGCGGTAGGGAAGCCGTGCTCCGGCATAGCGCACGGCAAGCGTGTCGAACAAGGTCAGGCAGAAGTAGGACAGCGCAACGAAACCCAGCGCGGCCACCAGTCGGTAGCGCGAAATCGACAGTACCGATTCCTCGATTTCGTCCCAGCTGTAGCGGCTGAGACTTCGGTAGACCAGAAATGCCGCGAGGCAGACAGCGACACCAATCAGGATTTTCAACACGCTCCGCCAGTTCGCCATCGTCTCTCCGCACCTCGTCTGCTAGAGGTGGGAACGAAACGGAGCGGAACGTGTTCCCCGGCCATGATTGATCTGACCACCGCCGGCAGCGCCCCCCGCCGCCTGAAAATCCTCAGCTACAATGTCCACAGCTGCGTCGGCACCGACCGGAAGCTTGATCCGGCCCGCGTCGCCGACGTCATTGCGGCGCTCGAACCCGACGTCATCGGCCTGCAGGAGGTCGATGTCGGCCGCAGCCGCACCGGCGGCATCGATCAGGCGCAGGTCCTCGCCTCGCTGCTGCGCATGGATTACCACTTCCACCCGGCCCTGACCCTGGAAGAGGAGCGCTACGGCGATGCCATCCTCACCACCCTGCCGGCACGGATGGTCAAGGCCGATGTCCTGCCCTCGCACGGCGAGCAGCGCGGCGCGCTGTGCATCGAGGTAAACGTCGGGGAGCATGTGGTGCAGGTCGTCAACACCCATCTCGGGCTGCGCAGCCGCGACCGGCGGGTGCAGATCAATGCCCTGCTCGGCAGCGATTGGCTGGCTCACCCCGAATGGCAGGCAAAGCCGCGCATCCTGATCGGCGACCTCAACTCCACCCCGCTGACACGCACCTACAAGCGCGTCGCATCGGCCTACCGCGATGCCCATGCCGCCGCGCATCAGAGCCCCAAGGCGACATTTCCGTCCCGTTTTCCCCTGCTGCGTCTCGATCATGTCTTCCTGTCGGAACAGGTCAGGGCCGTCGAGGCGCGCGTCGTCTCGACGCCTCTCTCGCGCCTTGCCTCCGACCATCTACCCCTTCTGGTGACGGTCGAGATCGCTCAATGAATCATCCGGCCGAGCTTTCGGGCCTCGCGCAGCAGACGGACGGCCACCTGGTCGCTCGTGGCTTCTGAGGCTGCAAAGACGCTGCCGGATCCGGCGAGGTGCCGTCCCGTCGCAAGGCAGACGATCGCGTTCACCTCGCCCCGGAGCGCAACAAGGATGTCCGGCGCAGCCACCGGCAGGGCAATCCGGATGGAGCTCACCCGCATCATCCGCAACGCATGGACGGCGGCCAACAACGCCGGAGCCGGTGCCGACCCGTCGTCGACAAGGATGACATTGCGGCCCATGTGGTCATGATCGGCAGGCTCGTCCTCGCCGAAAAACATCCGGTGACGGCGTTCGATTTCGGCCAGCTGGTGATGCCGCTCGGAATCGAGATAGCCGGGTGGCGGTCTGAGACGCAAAGCGGCGCTCTCGTCGAGGATCATATGCGGCTCTGATCCGTCGACGATCATGCCGATCGACTGGTGCGGGTCGCCGGGCGCCGCAATGGCCTGGATGATCAGCAGATCGAGCGGCAGCCCGAGCCGCCGGGCCATTTCGAAGGCAACCGGAACGCCGTCGTTCGACAGTGCGACCAGCACCGGGTCGGGCATCTCTTCGGCATCGATCGCCTCGGCAAGCTGCCGGCCAGCCTCGCCGCGATCGTCAAACAGGGATTGGTGATGAGCCATGATCGTCCTCCCATGAACCTCTGCATCGGGATCCTCCCAGATCCCGTGTCACGGCTATCGCCCTGACCTTACGCCGTCCGAACCGCCGCCGGCGGCAATCGTTCCGCGCCGCGGCGGGCCTCGCCCGGCGGGCCGTCAATGGTCAGCGGCGGGCGAGCGCCACAAGATAGCACGCCGGCTGTTCGGACGGATTGAAAAACACGCAGTCGGCCGGCGCACCGAGCATCAGGCAGTCGCCCTGCCCAAGCCGGTGCAGCACCGACCCTTCGGTAAATTCGACCACACCGGACAAGACCCAGATCTGCTGGTGCTGGAAGGCGAAGGCCGACGCCGGATAGGGCACCCGCACCCCCGGCGGCAGGCTGACCTCCACCAGTTCCAGCGGCGCATTGCGCGGCGAGATGGCGCGCCGGGTATAGCCCGTTTCCGGATCGCTCCATAACGGCTGGTCCTGCTGCGACACCAGCCGTTCCTCGCCCTTTTCGCTCAGCGCCAGCAGCGCCGAGAGCGGCAGACCGAAGGCGCCGGAGAGCCGACCGAGCACGGTCGCCGTCGGGCTCGCCTCGCCGCGCTCGATCTTGCTGATCATCGCCTTGGAGACGGCAGAGTGCTCCGCCAGGTCGGCGAGCGACCAGCCGCGCCTTTCGCGCTCGATCTTCAGCCTTGCGGCAATCGCGTGCACGGGGTCGATCTCAGACTTTTCCAAGCGGCTTGCCTTTCGCCCATCGTCTTCTATAGTGGACGAAACAACCATATAAGAGACAGCGGGATCAGGCAACCGCGATGAGGGACCATGCGCAGCCGCGAAATTCGCTTCAACGCCTTCGACATGAACACGGTCGGCCACATCCAGCAGGGTCTCTGGACCCACCCCCGCGACCAGTCGCACCGCTATAACGAGCTTCAATACTGGACGGACTATGCCAGGCGCCTGGAGGCGGGATTGTTCGACGGCATCTTCTTTGCCGATGTGGTGGGCGTCAACGACGTCTACGGCGGCAGCATCGACGCCGCTCTCAGCGGCGCTGTGCAGCTGCCGGTCAACGATCCGATGCTGCTCGTGCCGGCCATGGCGGCGGTGACGCAGCACCTGTCCTTCGGGATCACCGCCAACCTCACCTACGAGCCGCCCTTTCTGTTTGCCCGCCGCATGTCGACGCTCGACCATCTGACCGGCGGGCGGATCGGCTGGAACATCGTCACCGGCTACCTCGACAGTGCCGCCAAGGCGATCGGGCTCGACGCGGTTGCCGCCCATGACGACCGCTACGACCTTGCCGACGAATACATGCAGCTCGTGTACCGGCTGTGGGAGGAGAGCTGGGACGACGATGCCGTCGTGTTCGACCGGGCACGAGGCATCTATGCCGTGCCGGAAAAGGTGCGCAAGATCCACCATCGCGGCAAGCAGTACAGCCTTGATGCGATCCACCTCTGCGCGCCTTCGCCGCAGCGCACGCCGGTGCTCTACCAGGCAGGCTCTTCCACGCGCGGCCGGCAATTCGCCGCCACCCACGCGGAATGCGTCTTCGTCAACGGCCAGAAGACCGAGGGCGTGAAGGCGATCGTCGACGACATCCGGCGCCAGGCCGTCGGCTTCGGCCGGCAGCCGGACGACGTGAAGGTATTCGTCGGCGCCACCATCGTCACCGGACGGACGCAGAAGGAGGCGCAGGAAAAGTTCGAGGACTACCGGCGTCACGCGAGCTCCGAAGGCGCGCTGGTGCACGCCGCCGCTTCGCTCGGCATCGACTTTTCCAAATATGACCTCGACGAGCCGATCGAGACGGGAAAGAGCAGCGCCATCGTCTCTAATGTCGAGGCCATGAACCGCACCGCCGGCCCGCAATGGACCAAGCGCAAGCTTTTGGAACAGATGGTGCTCGGCAGCCGCCAGGCACCGATGGTCGGCTCGGCCGAGGAGATTGCCGATGCCCTCGTCCGCTGGACGACCGAGGCCGGTGTCGACGGCTTCAACCTGTCGCGCACCGTCGTGCCGGAATGCTTCGACGACATCATCGCGTTGGTGATCCCGATCCTGCAGGAGCGTGGTCTCTACAAGACCGGATACGCGCCGGGATCGCTGCGCGAAAAACTGTTCGGCGCGCCCCGCCTGCCGGAAAGCCATGTGGCAGCCGGGTTCAGGAAACGGTCTTGAACCCAGAATACGGCCGGAGGCACGGAAATGGCGAGCATCTCGGACAGCAAGGCTGAAGGCCGTTGGCGCATGCTGGCGCTGCTGTGCCTGGCGGTCGTGCTCTCCTTCTGCTGCTGGTTCTCGGCCAACGCGATCGCGCCCGAACTGAAGTCCGTATGGGCCCTTTCGGACGCGCAGGCAGCCTGGCTGACAAATGGCGTGCAACTCGGCTTCGTCATCGGCGCCTTGCTGGCGAGCCTCTTCAACCTGCCGGACGTGATCCGCATGAACCGTCTGATGGCGGGCTCCGCGCTCCTCGCGGCGGCCTCCAATGCGGCGATCGTGCTGGAACCGGGGCCGGTAGGCGCCGTCGCCTGCCGCATGGTGACCGGATTTGCGCTTGCTGGTGTCTATCCTCCGGCGCTGAAGCTCGTCTCCACCTGGTTCGTCGCGGGCCGCGGCCTGGCGCTTGCCGGTGTCATCGGCGCGATCACCGCCGGTTCAGCTTTGCCGCACCTCTTTCGCGGCATGGCGGCGGGCGCCGACTGGAAGGCCATCCTCCTGTCCTCCAGCGGCGCGACGCTCTCCGGCGCCCTCCTGTTTCTGCTGTCCACGCGCGAGGGTCCCTACCCGTTCGGCAAGGCGCTTTTCGACCCGCGCCAGATCGGCCGGGTGCTGAGGGACCGCAACCTGCTTCTCGTCAACACCGGCTATCTCGGCCACATGTGGGAACTCTACGCCATGTGGGCCTGGCTGCTGGCCTACCTGACGGCAGCGCTCGGCGAGGGAGGCATTGGCGGCCGCGCCTCGCTCCTGACCTTCTTTGCCGTCGCGTCCGGGGTGTTCGGTTGCTTCCTCGGAGGCATCCTCTCGGACCGTTTCGGCCGCACGGTCACGACGTCCGCCATGATGATCGTCTCGGCTGCCTGCGCGCTGACGATCGGCTTCGTGTTCGACGGGCCGCTCTGGCTGCTGGCGCTGGTGGTGATCGTCTGGGGTATCTCGGTGATCGGCGATTCCGCCCAGTTCTCGGCCGCCGTGACCGAGCTTGCCGACCGAAATTATGTCGGTACCGCGCTCTCGCTCCAGATGGGCATGGGCTTTGCCCTGACTATCGCCATGATCTGGCTCATGCCGCACCTCGCCGCTTTCCTGGGCGGCTGGCGGTGGAGCTTTGCCTTCCTCGCTATCGGCCCCATTCTCGGCACCTGCGCCATGCTTGCCCTGCGCCGTCGCCCGGAGGCAGCACGGCTGGCGGGCGGACGGCTCTAGATCAGGCCTCCCGCGTCGGGATCCGGCTTTCCAGGTAGCGAAAGACGACGACCAGCACGGCGGTAAGGCAAAGGTAGATCAGCGCCAGCAGAAGCAGCGGCTCGTAGGTGAGATACGTGTCCTGCCGCACCTTGGAGATCACCGCATAAACGTCGATGACGGTGATCGTTGCCACCAGCGGCGTCGACTTGAGCTGCAGCACGGTCTCACCGGCAAGCGTCGGCAGCGCCCGGTGAAGCGCGCGCGGCAGCCATATGCGCCGGAAGGCCGTCCACCGGCTCATGCCGAAGGCGCGGGCCGCCTCCAGTTCGCCGCGCGGCACGCCGGCAAAGGCGCCGCGCATCACTTCGCCCTCATAGGCCGCAAATGAAATCATCAGCGCGGTAAAGCCATAGGGCCAGGCCTGCCGCAGGGTGGGCCACAGAAACGAGGAGCGGAGCTCGGGATACTGGGCGAATACCGATCCGAGACCGTAATAGAGCAGCCAGAGCTGCAGCAGCAGCGGCGTGCCGCGGATGATCGTGCAGAAGATCCGGGCAAGCCAGGCCAGCGGCCGCGGTCCCGTGACCTGCACCAAACCGATCGGCACGGCCAGCAGGAAGCCGATCGACGCCGTCCAGAACAGCATGACCAGCGTCTGCCAGACGCCGTAGAGCAGGCGCGGCCCGTAGGTCGGCAGCCAGTCCCAGCGCATGAACAGGATGGCGCACAGGATGATCCCGGCAAACACCGCCATCAACAGCAGCCGATGCGGCTCGAGCAGGCTTCTTGGCTTGGGCGGCACGTAGAGCGGCAGGCCGGACAATCCATCGCTCATGCCGTCACACCGTCTGCGGCATGCCGCGGCGGGCACGACGCTCGATCAGGGCGATGATCACATTGGAAACAAGCGTGACCATCAAATAGAGCACGCCGGCCGCGAGGTAGAAGGTCATGTAGGCCTTGGTGGAGCCGGCCGCCTGGCGCGTCGCCAGCGTCAGTTCGCTGAAACCCACCACCGCCAGCAGCGCCGTATCCTTGGTCGCGATCATCCACAGATTGGCGAGCCCCGGAATGGCATAGGGCAGCATGGCCGGCAGCGTCACCCGGCGCAGCGCCAGAACGGCCGACATGCCGTAGGCACGCGCCGCCTCCACCTGGCCGGAGGGAATGGCACGGATCGCGCCACGCAGCACCTCGGTCGCATAGGCGCCCTGCACGACGCCGATCACGAAGATGCCCGCCGCCAGGCCGCTGATGTCGACGGAAGGTGATCCGACCAGCGCCAGCAATTGGTTGATGAGATCCGTCCCGGCATAATAGAGAAGCAGGATCAGCACCAGCTCGGGCACGGCGCGGATCACCGTGGTGTAGACTTCCAGCAGGTCGCGCAGGATCGGCCCGCCATAGAGCTTGCCGAACGCCCCGCCGATCCCGATCACCAGGCCGAGCAGGTAGCCGCCGACGGCCAGCTGCAGCGAGGCGAACAGACCGGCGAGAAGGACGCCACCCCAGCCGGGCGGCGTCAGCGACAAAAGGTGGAGATTGCCGGACATGCCGGGCAGCTACCGGTCAGCCGCCATAGATGTCGAAGTCGAAATAGCGCTTCGAGAACTTGTCGTAGGTGCCGTTGGCGCGGATCGCCTTGATCGCCGCATTGATCTTGCTCTTCAGATCCGTCTCGCCCTTGCGCAGCCCGACGCCGACGCCGGCCCCCAGGATGGCCGTGTCATCCTTGACGTTGCCCTTGAGCTCGCAGCACTTGCCGGCATCCGACTTCAGGAAGGCGTCGAGCGCGATGGCATCCGCCTGGACGGCGTCGACACGCCCTGCGGCGAGATCCTGGTCGGCCTCGTCCTGGGTCTGGTATTCCTTGATCTCGGCAGCGCCGGGACCGAAATACTTGGTCGCGTAATCCTGGTGCACGGTCGAGACCTGCACGCCGATCACCTTGCCCTTCAAGCCCTCCGGCGTGGCGTCGAACTTTTCAGACTTCGGCCCGATGATGCCGGTCGGCGTGTTGTAGTATTTGTCGGAGAAATCGATGGTCTTCAGCCGCTCCTCGGTGATCGACATGGAGCCGATGATCATATCGATCTTCTTCGAGGTGAGAGCCGGGATGATGCCGTCCCAGGCGACGGGGGTGATCACGCATTTGAGCTTGGCCTCGGCGCAGATCGCGTCCATGAACTCCACTTCCCAGCCCACCCATTTGCCGTTGGCATCCGGCGACGTGAAGGGCGGATAGGGCTCGGCGGCAAAGCCGACCTTGACCTCCTGGGCCTGCGCGCCGAGGGCGGCAGCACTGAGCACGAGGGCAACAGCCAATGTCTTCGCGATGCTTGTCATGATTTCCCCTGTTTATGGTTCGCGTTAATGAATGGAGCTGATGAATTTCCTGAGCCGTTCGGATTTCGGGGCGCCGAAGATCGCATCCGGCGGGCCTTCCTCCTCGATGATACCGTTGTGCAGAAAGACGACATGGCTTGCCACGTCGCGGGCGAACTTCATCTCGTGGGTGACGAGGATCATGGTCCTCTTTTCGCGGGCAAGGTCTCCGATGACCGCCAGCACCTCGCCCACCAGTTCCGGATCGAGCGCCGACGTCGGCTCATCGAACAGCATCACCAGCGGCTGGATGGCGAGCGCCCGGGCGATTGCCGCGCGCTGCTGCTGGCCGCCCGACAGGAAAGCCGGATAGGCGTCGCGTTTCTCGAATAGGCCGACCCGCCGCAGCAGCGCCTCGGCCACCTCGATCGCCTGATCCCGCGGCTGCCGCAGCACATGCACCGGAACCTCGATGACGTTCTGCAGCACAGTCATGTGCTGCCAGAGATTGAAGGTTTGGAACACCATGCCAAGCCGGGAGCGCAGGCGCTGGACCTGGCGCCGATTGGCCGGCATCAGACCGCCATGCCGGTCCTTCTTCATGTCGATGGTTTCGCCGTGGATGCTGACCGTGCCAGCACTCGGCAGTTCCAGCATGTTGATGCAGCGCAGGAAGGTGGACTTGCCCGAGCCGCTTCCGCCAATGATCGCAACCACATCGCCCTGCCGGGCCGAAAGCGAGACACCTTTCAGAACTTCGAGAGGGCCAAATCTTTTGTGGAGATTGGATACGTCTATGGCCTGCGCCGATCCCGTCATGGACACCGTCACCGCCGGCCCCAGATGAGCCGGTCCGCACAAAATTGCACTGTTCCCCAGCTTATCATTTATGGCTCGCGGCGCTGGCTCCGCGGCTCTGTTGGCGGCAAGTCTTGCACTTGTGCAGCAATTGTTCAAGCGTATAATAACGGCTTGTCTGCAAAAGCGCCGGCCCGAGGGGATGACGGGGGCCGGGCCTGGTTCCAAGGGGGATTTATGAACGCCTACGGCTCTCAAGCCATGTCTGCGCCTTTGCTGCGCGTGCTGATGCGCCGGCCGGGCGCAAGCCTTCATGGGGCGGATCCGGGCGAGTGGCACTACGGCGAAAGCTTCGATCCGCACCGGGCCATTGCCCAGCACGCCGTCTTCGCCGGGCTTGTGGAAAAGTCGGGCGCCGAGGTTCTCTGGCTCGAGGACGAAGGCGACGGACTTGCCGACAGCATGTTCACCCATGATCCGTCGCTGATGACCGACCATGGCGCCATCCTGCTGCGCATGGGCAAGCCGCTGCGCAAGGCCGAACCCGATCTGCACGAACACGCCTATGCCGCCGCCGGAATTCCGGTCCTCGGCCGCATCGCCGCGCCGGGAACGGTCGAGGGCGGCGATTGCGTCTGGGTGGACGGCGTGACGCTCGCCGTCGGGCGTGGCGTGCGCACCAACCAGAGCGGCATCGACCAGCTGGCGGAGATCCTGAGGCCGATCGGCGTCACCGTGCTGTCCTATGACCTGCCGCTCTGGCAGGGCGTCGAGGCCTGCCTTCACCTGATGTCGGTGATCAGCCCGCTCGCCGACAAGCTGGCGCTTGTCCATGCGCCGCTGATGCCGGCCGCCTTCTACCTGATGCTCGAAGAGCGCGGCTACACGCTGATCCACGCGCCCGAGTCGGAATTCGCCCAAAGCAACGGCCTCAACCTCAACGTCCTGCCCTTGAGCCCTGGCCACGTGATAATGGTCGACGGCTTTCCGATCACCCGCGAGGTCATGGAGGCGCATGGCTGCACGGTGGAAACCTTCGAGGCCGATGCGCTCTGCATCGCCTGCGAGGGTGGCCCGACCTGCCTGACCCGGCCGGTCCTCAGGCGATGACAGCGGGTCGCCGCAGCTACACGCGGGCGTCCGAAGCGGAACGGCGCGAGGACCTGATCCTGGCGACGCTGGACTGCATTGCCGAGTTCGGCATCCAGGGCGCGACCGTCCGGCAGATTGCCACCCGCGCCGGCGTGACCGGCGGCCTGATCCGCCATTATTTCGCCGGCAAGGACCAGATGCTGCAGGAAGCCTACCGCAAGGTTATGACCGGGATGACCGAGATTGCGATCCAGGCGGCAGCCGAGGGCGACACAGCGCGCGCCCGGCTGCAGCGCTTCGTCGTCGCCAATGTGACCCCGCCGGTGACGGATCCGAGAACCCTGTCGCTCTGGGCGGCCTTCATCAGCCACATCCAGACCGACCCGAGTTTCGCCGCCATCCACCGGGAGAACTATCTTGCCTTCCTTGCCGCGCTGGAAGGGCTTCTGAGCGACTATTTTCAGGAGGAAGGGCGGGAGCTCGGCCAGACGGAATGCCGCGGCTTTGCGATTTCGCTGAGCGCGCTGGTCGACGGCCTCTGGCTGGAAGGCACGCTTGCCGCCGACATGTTCAGCGACCGCGCGCTTGCCGACCACGCACTGAGCTCCGTGGAAGCGCTTCTCCGTCTCGAACCGGGAGTTTTGTCGTCTGCCAGCATTGCCGGCGACAGGCCATAACAACAAAAGGAAAATGCCGATGCGTTACGCTTCGATCACCGACCGCCTCGCCCATCTCGGCTCCGGCCGCTGGGCCCTCCACCTTGCCGCCCGACGCATGAAGTCGCAGGGCGAGGACATCATCGAGCTGACGATCGGCGAACCCGACATCAAGCCGGACCAGGCCCTGCTCGACGAGGCATCGAAGGCCATGTATGCAGGCCGCACCCGTTATTCGAACGGACGCGGCGAGCCCTCGGTCCTGAAGGCGCTGACGAAGAAATACGCCAAGCGCCGGCCGGGCGTGACCGAGGACAACCTCCTCTGCTTCCCGGGCACCCAGACGGCGCTCTACAGCGTCATGACCGGGCTGGTCGAGGCGGGTGACGGCGTGCTGGTCGGCGACCCTCTTTACGCCACCTATGAAGGGGTGATCGCCTCGACCGGCGCCCACATGATCCCGGTGCCGCTGCGTCCGGAACGCAAGTTCCATTTGCAGGCGGAAGACCTGGAGCGCGCGGTGACGCCCGAGGCACGCGTGCTGCTTTTGAACACGCCGCACAATCCGACCGGCGCCGTGCTGACCGCTTCGGAAATCGCCGCGATCGGCGCCATCTGCCGCAAGCACGATCTGTGGATCGTCTGCGACGAAGTCTACGAACAGCTGATCTTCGAAGGCACGCCCTTTGCCTCGCCGTTCGACATGCCGGAACTGGCGGAGCGCACCATCGTCGTCTCCTCCATTTCGAAATCCCATGCGGCGCCTGGCTTCCGCTCCGGCTGGGCGGCGGGACCGGCAGAGTTCTGTGAAAAGCTGCTCCCCGTTTCCGAAACCATGCTGTTCGGCGTCCAGCCGTTTATCGCCGACATGACGGCGCTGGCGCTGTCGCAGCATTTCGACACGGCCGACGTGATGCGCGAAAACTACAGCCGCCGCGCAGCCCTGGTCGAGCGCACCTTCGCCGGCAGCAACCTGGTCAAGCCGATGGCGCCCGAAGGCGGCATGTTCATCCTTCTCGACGTCACGGCGACCGGCCTCGGCGGTGAGGAATTCGCCTGGGAGCTGCTGCAGGAGGAAAAGGTCGCGGTCATGCCGGGCACCTCCTTCGGCGACCAGGCGGCCGGTTTCCTGCGCATTTCGCTGACCGTGCCGGACGATGTGCTCGAGACCGCCATGCGGCGTGTCGCTGATCTCGCCGGCCGCATCGTCTCGCGCCAGGAGGCGCCGCTGCATGTCCGATAGGCTGAAGACGGTCGGCGAGACGCTGATAGACATTCTGGAAGCAAACGACGTCGACACCGTCTTCGGCATTCCGGGCGTGCACACCGTCGAACTCTATCGCGGCCTTGCCGCCTCGACGATTTGCCACATCACTCCCCGCCACGAACAGGGCGCGGGTTTCATGGCCGACGGCTATGCCCGCATCAGCGGCAAGCCCGGCGTCTGCCTCGTCATCACAGGGCCGGGCCTCACCAACATCATCACGCCGATGGCGCAGGCCTATCAGGACTCGGTGCCGATGCTGGTGATCTCCGGGGTCAATGCCCGCGCGACGCTCGGCAAGGGTCGCGGCCACCTGCATGAACTGCCCGACCAGCAGGCGATGATCGCGACGCTCGCGCTGATGAGCCACACGCTCGATGACCCGGACGATCTGGCCGGCGTGCTGGAGCGCGCCTTTGCGATCCTCCGCTCGGGGCGCCCGGGGCCGGTGCATATCGAGATCCCGACCGATGTGATGGCGCTGCCGGTCACCCCGCCGGCGCTGGGTCGGGCACCGGCCATCCGGCCCCGCGCCGAGGCCGATACCATTCGCGAGGCTGCCGCACGCTGCCTTGCCGCAACACGTCCGGTCTTCCTCGTCGGCGGCGGCGCGGTCGACGCGGCGGAAGATATCCTCGCGCTGGCCGAACGGCTCGACGCGCCGCTGGTGACGACCACCAATGCCCGCGGCGCCTTTGCGAACCACCCGCTGTCGGTTCCGGCAAGCCCCAGCCTGAGCGCGGTGCGAAGGCTGATCGCCGATGCCGATCTGGTGCTCGCCTTTGGCACGCAGATGGGCCAGACCGACTACGACATGTATGCCGACAACGGCTTTCCCGCACTCGGCAACCTGATCCGCGTCGACATCGACGAAAGCCAGCTCAGGCGCGGCCCGCAGGCGGCGGTCTCTCTCCTCTCCTGCGCCAAGACGGCTGCCGCAGATCTTCTCGCGGCGACGACCGGAGATGGCGGCAGTCGCAGCACCGCTTCAGGCGCGGGGCGAGCCGAGGCTGCCCGCTCAGGGGCGATGGCGGAACTGACGCCGAAGATGCAAGTCGAGATCGGCATTCTGGACGCGATCCGCGACGCCCTTCCGGGCGTCATCATCGTCGGCGATTCCACCCAGGCCGTCTATGCCGGCAATCTCTATTACGAAGCCGGCCGGCCGAGAGGCTGGTTCAATGCTGCGACCGGCTACGGCGCGCTCGGCTACGGACCGCCGGCGGCGATTGGCGCGGCCATTGCCGAACCCGACGCGCCCGTCGTCTGCATCACCGGCGATGGCGGGCTGCAGTTCACGCTGGCGGAAATCGGCGCGGCGAAGGACGCCGGCGCCAACGTCATCTTCCTCGTCTGGAACAATGACGGTTACGGCGAGATCGAGACCTACATGCTCGACAACGGCATCGCGCCGGAAGGCGTCAGGCCCTCTGCCCCCGACTTTTTGACGATCGCAGAGGCCTACGGTCTGCCCGCCCGTCGGCTCGCGCATGTCAACGAACTGCCGGACGCGCTTAAGGCCTTCCGCGCCATTGCCGGCCCGTCGCTGATCGAGATCCACCAGACGAAGACGGTCGGCGCGACCGCCTGATGGTCAGCCGGCATCCCCGGCATCGGCGACAAGATCGTCCCGCGGCACGGCGACTTCGGCCCCCTGCTCCTTGCGGGCTTTGTTGAGTGCCAGCGTTTCGGGGCTGGGTGGCTTGCCGGAGGCTTTCTCGCCCGTGCCGGAGCTCTTTTCGATCTCGGTGGCTTTCTCGGTGTCGCGATCCTGTGCCATCACATCCTCCATCATGTCCCCCGAGGGGGCGTGAAGCGAGAACCCTTAAGGGCGGATCAACGTTCCGCAGGATATCCACCGTCGCGTGCAGAAGACACCCCGGGCCGCACCACCCGAGGCTTTTCTGCGGTCGCCGTCAGACCTGTGCTGCGCCACCATCGGCAAAGACTTCGCTGCCGGTCATGAAACTGCTGTCGTCGCTGGCAAGGAAAAGTGCCACCGCCGCCATCTCCTCCGGCTGGGCGACGCGGCCGAGCGGGATCTGTGCGGCGAAGCCTTCCAGCATCGCGTCGCCCGCGTCCGCCTCGGCCAGCCCCCTGATCCCGGGCGTATCGGTGGCGCCAGGCGAAAGGACGTTGACGCGGATGCCGCTGCCCTTCAGATCCAGCGCCCAGCTCCGGGCGAAGTTGCGCACCGCCGCCTTGGTCGCGCTGTAGACGCTGAAGGCCGGCGTACCTGTTGATCCAGTGGTCGATCCCGTGAGGATGATGGACCCACCCGCCTGCATCAGCGGCAGCGCCTTCTGCACGGTAAACAGCGTTCCCTTGACGTTGACGCCGAAGGTGAGATCGAACGACGCCTCGTCGATCGCGCCAAGCGGCTCCATCGTGCCGAGCCCGGCATTGGCAAACAGGATGTCGATGCGCCCACTCTGTGCCTTGACCGTTGCAAACAGCCGATCGAGATCCTCAAGGCGCGACACGTCGCCCTGCACACCCGTGACGCCAGGGCCGATCTCGCCCACCGCCCTGTCCAGTTCCTCCTGGCGACGCCCGGTGATGAACACCTCGGCACCTTCCGCCACGAAACGCTTGGCGGTGGCAAGACCAATGCCGCTGTTGCCGCCGGTGATCACCGCGATTTTTCCTGCAAGCCTGCCCATGTCGGTCTCCTTTCAAAAATGATGACAACCGTCACGTGGGGCCTTGCTTTTCTTTCTTCCAGTATGCACCTTTTGGTAAGTACCAGCAAAAGGCACGAAAAATGGCGGATCACGATTTTGTCTGCGGATTGGATGCGGCGCTCGCTGTCATCGGCGGCAAGTGGAAACCGCTGATCCTGTTTCATCTGGCGCACGACACCCGTCGCTACGGCGACCTGCGGCGCGCGATCGGCACCGTCAGTGACAAGATGCTGATCCAGCAGCTGAAGGAATTGGAAGCGGACGGGATCGTCGACCGGCACGACTTCCGGCAGATTCCACCGAAGGTCGAATACGCGCTGACCGCGTTCGGCCAGACCCTTGCCAACGCCCTGAAACCGCTCTGCGCCTGGGGAACGGAGCATATGAACGACGTCGAAAAACTCGTGTCCCGGCGCGGGGCACCCGAGAAGGTTGGATCAGCTTAGGTTATCTTCGGCGGGCTTCGGAATGGCCCTGGGCTAAGGGTGCGCGCCCGAACTGACGACGTCCGCATACCCCCCACCGCCGTCATCCTCGGGCTTCTCCCGGGGATCCAGCCGACGCGCGTCCGCGTGGCGAGAGACCCTGTCTGTGGCAGACTGAGCCAGAGGACCTCTATACGCCCGGGCACATCGCAGTCACGTGTTGAGGGACATCGGTTTCGTTCCGCCCGGCGGCAGGCCGAACCGGCGCCTCACGAAATTGAGGAACGCCCCGTAGGGTCGCCCCGACGCCAGCATGATCACGATCACACCCAGTGTTCCCCGCAGCAATTCGGCGCTGTCAGCTCCGCTGATGGCAAGGATCACGGCATAAATCGGCACCTGGAAGCTGACGAGCGCAAGCGTATCCCACAGGATCTGGGAAACACGTCCGGGGCCGGCATACCGCATCAGCCAGTCTCGCCACAGTCCATAGGGGCGGCCGGACGGAACCATCAGCGCGGCACCGAGAAGGCGGGCATCAAATACCTGCTCCCAGCTCATGCCCGCAACGAACCGCTCGTTGATGATGCCGGTGGTGGTGAAGAACAGGATGAGGGCGAGAGTATCGGCCGCGAACGATCGCCACCCGCCGGCTCGTGTCTCTGTTGTCTGCGACAAATTGCTGGTCTCCCGGTCGTCCCTGGAACGAGCCGACCGCTGCGACGACGCCATTCAGTTGAGCTGGATGTGCGGTTGATATGGGGCAATCGACGCCGATCTCAATGACGCCCACTCACCCGCTCCGCTTGTCCTCCAGCGTCTCTTCCGGCGGCTCCCAGCCGAACACGCTTCTCCCGCCCCAGTCGTGCGAGCGCGAAAATTCGCCGGCGACGATTTGCCTGAGGTCCGGGCCGGTGGCGTAGCGTTCCAGCTGGCGCGACTGGTCGTCGAGCCGCTTCAGCGCCTGCAGCTCCTCCTCGCGGCCGAGCCTCGCCTTGGCAACGGCCGATTTCATCACCTTGATCGTCTCGTCATAGACCTTGAGCGGCACCGGAAACGGATGCCGGTCCTTGCCGCCATGGGCCAGCGAAAAGCGGGCGGGATCGGAAAACCGGCAGGGCGCGCCGTGCACCACTTCGGCGACCATGGCGAGCGCCGATACCGTGCGGGCGCCGACACCGGGCGTCAAAAGCAGGTCTTCGAAATCCTTCGGGCCGCGATCGGCGGCGGCAGCGAGCGCGCCATGCAGCCGCTTCATGTTGACGTCGCTTTCGCGCACATCGTGATGCGCCGGCATGATCAGATGCGGCAGCATG
The DNA here is from genome assembly GCA_900469345.1 of Hyphomicrobiales bacterium. Classification (GTDB taxonomy): domain Bacteria; phylum Pseudomonadota; class Alphaproteobacteria; order Rhizobiales; family Rhizobiaceae; genus Neorhizobium. The sequence goes on from UBWZ01000004.1 coordinate 73,090, forward strand.
CCTTGATCAGGCTCCTTAACGGCCTTCATCCGCGCCGGGTCGATGGCAACCACCTCGCGCAAAATCCGGTCCGGCCCAAGCGTCGCGAGAAGATCGAGCTGGCCCTTGCGGGAGAGATCGGCGCGGCGGTCGGCGAGGTTGACGATCTCGCCCTGCCCGCGGCCCTCGATGGCGGCATGCGGTGAATCGACAAAGCTGGTGATGCCTTCCGAAAGCCAGTGGTAGCGCCGCGCCTGGCGTCGATCGCCGTTCATGCCCTGCTGCACCACCACCCAGCGCCCGTCGTCGGTCACGATGAAGCCGTGCAGGTAGAGATCGAACCCGTCCTGCACCGCGGCGCTGTCGACCTTGGCGACCAGCCGGCTGGTCTGCGAAAGGCCCAAGCCATCGATACCGACGCGATTGCCGATCGCCATCAGCTCGTCCGGCGTTGATCGCGAATGACGGCCGCGCCCGCCGCAGACATGGATGCCGAGCTCGCCCGACATCGGCGTCAGCCCACGCTTCAGCGCCCCGATGACGCTGGTGGTAATGCCGGACGAATGCCAGTCCATGCCCATCACGGCGCCGAACGACTGAAACCAGAAGGGATGCGCCAGCCGCCGCAGGAACTCGTCGCGGCCGTAGTGAATGACGATGGCCTGCGTGATCACCGCACCGAGCCGGGTCATGCGCTCGCCAAGCCACCGGGGAACCCGGCCGCCGTGGAGCGGAAGATCGGCACTGCCTGCGCGTTGAGCCATGCCCATTCATACCGGAGCGGCGGGTCCTACGACAGCGAAAAGTTCTTCAAACGTTCTTCGAGCAGCGCGATTGTCGCCACATCCGCATTGGCAAACGCAAAGCGCAGATAGTGCTGCTGCGCATCGCCGAAATAGGCGCCGGGAATGCAGGTGACGCCGGCCCGTTTGGCGAGCTGTTCGGCAACCTCCGCCGAACCGGTGCCGGGAAACGGATGCCGCACGAAGGCGAAATAGGCGCCGATCGCATCGAGCTTCCAGTCGTTCAGCCCGCGCATCACGGTCTTCAGCGCCTGCGCCCGCCGGCCGATCTCCTGCCGGTTCTCCTCCCGCCAGTCGGCAAGCAGCGGGATCGCCTGCGCAACCGCGGCCTGGGCCGAACGCGGCGGGCAGATCTGCAGATTGTCCATGATCTTGGCGATCTGGCTGACCGTCTCCGCGCCGGCGGTGATCGCTCCCAACCGGTGGCCGGGAATGCAGAAGGATTTCGAAAAGCTGTAGAGGCTGATCAGGCTGTCCTGCCACCCGTCCTGCGCAAAGAGACCGTGCGGCGCCTTACCCGCCTCGGGCAAAAAGTCACGGTAGGTCTCGTCGAGGATCAGCCAGATGCCTTTCTCCTGGCAGAGATTGAAGATCGCTTCGAGCAGCGCCGGCGGATAGATGGCGCCGGTCGGATTGTTGGGCGAGACCAAGGCCAGCGCCCTGACGCCGGGCAAGATCGCGGCCTCGATATCGGACAGCTGCGGCAGAAAGCCCTTTTGCGCATCGCACGGCACGGTGCCGGTGCGGATGCCCATCATCGCAAGCGTCGTCTGGTGATTGAAATAGAAAGGCTCGGTCATCAGCACCGTGTCGCCCGAACTCGCAACCGCCATTGCGGCACAGACAAAGGCCTGGTTGCAGCCGGAGGTGATGTGCACATTGTCGGCTGCAAGCGGCGCTCCATAAACGGCTGACACATGCGTGGCATAGGCTTGGCGGAGCGCCGTCTCCCCCTCGATCGGCCCGTAGCCGGTATAGGCCGTGGATGACGCTGCCTCGCCCAAAAGCCGCAGCATGTCTGGATGGGCCGGATAGCCCGGCACCGCCTGCGACAGGTCGATCAGCGGCCCCTTGCTTCCGTCATAGGCGCGGCCCCAGGCAGCGACCGACGGCACGGGCGGAGGCGCAAGTGTTTCGACAAGCGGATTGAAACGGGTCATGATGGTCCGGGAAGTTTTGTGTGGAACGGGCGATTGAATTGCAGCCCATGTTCATCAGATTAAAGCGGGACGCAAGGAGAACGCAGCCATGGCCGACGACAATCTGCCCGAAGATTCAAAGCTCACGCTCACCAAACGCAAATGGGCGCAAGCCGGCAAGTTCCTGACTGGCCGGGTCACCCGGCCCGATACGGACCGCCTGCCGCCGGGCCAGCATCTCGTCAAGAACTGGCCGGTGCTCGATCTCGGCCAGCAGCCGAGCGTCTCGACCGCGCAGTGGAAGCTCGACGTGCGCGGCCTCGTCAACAAGCCGATGACTTTCGACTGGGCCGCCTTCCAGAACCTGCCGCAGACCCAGATGCGCTCGGATATCCACTGCGTCACCACCTGGTCGCGCTACGACAACGACTGGCGGGGCGTCTCGACCCACGACTTCCTCGATGCCGTCGATCCGAAGGAAGAGGCGCAAGCCGTGCTGCTGACGAGCTACGACGGCTACACGACCAACCTGCTTCTCGAGGATTTCGCCGTCTCCGATGCGATCATCGTCACGCATTGGGAGGGCACGCCGCTGACCGAGGAACATGGCGGGCCGGTGCGGCTCGTCGTGCCGCATCTCTATTTCTGGAAGAGCGCCAAGTGGCTGCACCGGATCGAGTTCCTGAGCCGCGACCAGGCCGGCTTTTGGGAAAAGAACGGCTACCACATGCGCGGCGACCCCTGGGCCGAGGAACGCTATTCGGACGATTGAGGGATGGTGGCAATGGCGCACCCGGAGAAACCGGATGCGCCATTGTTTAATCAGATCAGCTTGTCGAGCGTCAGCGGCAGATCGCGCACGCGCTTGCCCGTCGCATGGAACACTGCATTGGCGATTGCCGGCGCAACGCCGACGATCCCCACTTCGCCGACGCCCTTGCCGCCCAGCGCCGAGGCATTGAGGTCCGGAACGCCGACCGAGATCACCTGCAGGTCGGGGATGTCGGCATTGGTCGGCACCAGATAGTCGCCGACATTGTTGTTGACGGTGCGCCCGTTGCGGCCGTCGACCATGCCCTCTTCGAACAGCGCCTGGCCGATGCCCATGATGATCCCGCCGCGCCACTGGCTTTCCACCATCTTCGGATTGTAGAGCCGGCCGCAATCGAAGGCCGAGACCATGCGCGACACACGCACCGTGCCGAAATCCTCGTCGACGCGCACTTCGGCGAAATGCGCGCACCAGGAGTGCATGGAAAACTCGCCCATGGTCGGGCCCTGAACGCGCTTCATGCTGGTCCAGGCGGCATTCTGGTCGGTAGCACCCTGCGCATCGTCGGGCAGCGTGTTGCGCGTCACCTCCAGCTCCGACTGGCCGATCGCCGTCATCAGCTCCGGCAGGCTCATCGACGGGCCGTTGCCGCTCGACACCGAGATCCGTCCGCCTGCGACCGAAAGCGTGTTGGCGCCCGTATCGCGGAAAGGCGAGTTCGGCGCGTTGAGCGCAAGCCCGATTAGTTCGTCGCGGGCAGCCGCCGCCGTCTTGTGCACGGCCCCGGTGATCGACCCGGCCAGCATCGAGCCGCCGGCGATCGCCGACCCGGGCATCCTGGAATCGCCGAGCAGCACGTCGATCTGGTCGACCGGCACGCCGAGCGCCTCCGACGCCGTCTGGGCAAGGATCGTATAGGTGCCCTGACCCATGTCGATCGCGCCGCTGACGACCTCCACCCGGCCGTTGGCGAGAATGCGGATCATCGCCGCGCTCGGCGCCTGGATCACCGGGAAGGTGCCGCAGCCGATCCCCCAGCCGATCAGTTGGCGGCCTTCGCGCATCGACCGCGGCGCATGGCTGCGCTTCGACCACCCAAAGGCCTCGGCGCCTTGCGTCAGCGCCTCGCGCAGCATCCGCGTCGACCATGGCTTGCCCGTCTGGTAGTCGCGGTCCGCATAGTTCTTCAGGCGCAGTTCGAGCGGATCCATGCCGAGCTTGTTGGCCAGTTCATCCATGGCGCATTCGATGCCGAACGCGCTCGGGTTCTTGCCCGGACCGCGCAGGGCGCCCGGCGTCACCGTGTTGACCGGCACGACGCGCGACTGCGAGGAATAGTTCTCGACCTTGTAGAGGATCGGCGTCGCCGCCCCCGTCTGCTCCGGATAATCCGTGGTGACGGAGGTCTCCGACGCCCCGCGATGGACGATTGCCTGCAGCACGCCGTCCTTGGTTGCGCCGAGCTTGATGGTCTGGCGGGTCGCGGCGCGGCCGCCATAGCTCGTGAAGTTCTGCGGCCGGGTGACCGCAAGCTTGACCGGACGGCCGAGCTTGCGCGCCGCGGACGCTGCCACCGCGCCATAGGCAAGAGCGGCCCCCTTGGAGCCGAAGCCGCCGCCGACGAAGGTCGAGATCAGCCGCACGTTATCCGGTGGCAGGCCGAACCATTCCGCATAGTTGAGCGCCATGGCATGGGTCCACTGGCTGGGCTCCCAGATGGTCAGCTGGTCGCCTTCCCATTTTGCCGTCAGCCCATGCGGCTCCATCGCCACGTGGTACTCGCGCGGGGTTTGGTATTCCGCCTCGATGGTCACCGCCGATGCGGCAAGCGCTGCTTCCGCATCGCCCCAGGAAACGCTGAGATTGTCCATCACCTTGCCGTCGCCGGCCTTCGGATCGTGCAGATCCGCGACGCCCGGCGTCTCGTCATAGGCGATCCGCAGCAGCTTGATCGCTTCGACCGCCTGTTCGCGGCTCTCGGCGATGACGGCGGCGATGGTTTCGCCGTTGTAGCTGATCTCGCGCGGCAGCGGCGCATAGGGCTCGTTGTCCGGCCGGTTGCCGAACCAGTCGGATTTCGTCATCAGCCCGAGATCGTCCTCCGGCGTCAGCACCAGAAGCACGCCGGGCGCAGCCTGCGCCTCAGCCTTGTCGACCGACACGACCCGACCGGAAGCGATCGTGCTTTGCACCAGCACCGCATGCGCGAGGTTCTCCACCGGATATTCCAGCGCATAGGTGGCCGCGCCGGTCACCTTCATTTGCCCCTCGAAGCGGGACAGCCGTCCGCCGACGAAACCATCGGCAGCGCTGCCGTGTTTGCGCGGTTCCATGATCGTCATGCCAGACCTCCAACAGTCAGGATGGCGCGGGTCACGACCCGCGGGGCCAGTTCGATTTTATAGAGATTGTCGCTGTAGCTGACGGCACCGTCCATCGCGAGACGGGCGGCCCAGGCGACCGTGTCTGCCTCCAGTGGCTTGCCGACCAGGGCCTGTTCGACGGCCCGCGCCCGCCACGGCTTGGACGCGACGCCGCCGAGCGCGACGCGGATATCCTTGACGGTCCTGCCGTCGTCCTCGAATTCCAGTCCGACAGCGGCACTGGCCGCGGCAAACTCGTAGGACTGGCGATCACGGACCTTGAGATAGGTGGAGCGCATGCCGGCCGCCGAGTTGCGCAGCTTGACGGCGAGGATCATTTCGCCGGGCTTCAGCACCGTTTCCTCTTCCGGCGCATCCGCATAGGAGAGGAAGAAGTCCTCCACCGGCACCTGTCGCGTACCGAGATCGAGCACCGCATCGAAGGCGACCAGCGCAATCGCCATGTCGCCCGGGTAGCTCGCAATGCACTGCTCGCTGGTACCGAGAACCGCGTGGTTGCGGGTCACCCCGCCGATCGCCGAACAGCCGGAACCCGGGTTCCGCTTGTTGCAGGCCGGGAAGGTGGCCGGATCGCGGAAATAGCTGCAGCGGGTGCGCTGCAGGAGATTTCCGCCGATCGTCGCCATGTTGCGCAGCTGCGCCGAGGCCGCCAGCGACAGCGACTGCGTCACCGCCGGCAGCGCTGCCTGGACGCCCGGGTGGTCGGCAACCGCACTCATGCGGGCGAGCGCGCCGATGGCAATGCCTTCCTCGTCGACGGTAATCGCGTCGAGCCCGGCAAGGTGGGTGATGTCGATGACCGTTTCAGGTTCGGTCACGCCGCATTTGGCAAGATCAAGCAGGGTCGTGCCGCCCGCCAAAAGAAGTGCGCCGGGCGCGAGTGTTGCCTGGCGGGCCTCGTCGAGCGATCCGGCGCGGGAGTAGGAAAAGTCTCTCATCGTGCTGCCTCCGCGGCTTCGCGCACCGCCGAAACGATGCTGTTATAGGCGCCGCACCGACAGAGATTGCCGGACATGTATTCGCGGATCTCGTCGTCGGAACCGGCATGGCCTTCCTTGATGCAGGCGACCGCCGACATGATCTGGCCCGAGGTGCAGTAGCCGCACTGGAAGGCGTCATGCTCGAGGAAGGCGGCCTGCACCGGGTGCAGCTCGCCGGTTTCGGCAGCGATACCCTCGATCGTGGTGATCTGCCGGCCCTCGACCTGGGCGGCAAGCGTCAGGCACGACAGCACGCGCTGGCCGTCTACGTGGCAGGTGCAGGCGCCGCATTGGCCCTGGTCGCAGCCCTTCTTGGTGCCGGTGAGCGCCAGATGCTCCCGCAGGGCATCGAGAAGGGTTACGCGTGGCTCGACGTCGAGCGCGTGGCTCTGCCCGTTGATATCGAGACTGAGATGAATGGTTCGTGTCATGGATGAAGCTCCTGCCATCGTCACGAGACTGGGAAGATTTTGATCATGTCCCGGCTGGTCCGCCGGGGTCTGCGCTCTAGATGAGCTTCAGGAGAGAAGTGCAGCCATCTTTCGGCATGACATTCGATCCCCTCCTGCATTAAGAAGAGTGAAGCACTCCGCATAAACGGAGGCGCCTCCGTTTAACCTAACCATCGGCGCACTTTCGTCAAGTCCCGCCGCGGAGTTTTTGCCTTGTCCCCGGCTGAGCCGACCTCGTGTTCCGCACCCGCCAAGCTTCGTGCGGATGCCCGCCGCAACCGCGACAAGCTGGTTGAAACGGCGGCGGCTGCGTTTGCGGAAAAGGCCGGAGAGGCATCGCTGGAGGATATAGCGCGGCAGGCCGGCGTCGGCATCGGCACGCTCTACCGCCATTTTCCGACCCGCGAGCATCTGGTCGAAGCCGTCTATCGGCGCGAACTGGAGGGGCTGGCGGCGGCGGCGACCGAGCTAGCTGCGACCCATCCGCCGGATGTCGCACTGGAGGAATGGACCCGCCGCTTTGTCGGCTACATGGCCACCAAGCGCGGCATGGCCAACAGCCTGCGCATCCTGATGACCTCCAATTCCGCCCTGTTTGCCGAGGGCGCCGGCCTCGTGCGCGGCGCGCTGGACGGCCTGCTGCAGACCGCCAGCAGCCAGGGCTTCGTGCGCAAGGATATCGAGACCACCGACCTTCTCCACGCGCTCTCCAGCATCTATTCCATCCCCGACGGCCCGGAATGGCGGCAACGCGCCCACCGCCTGATCGGGCTGTTGATGGACGGACTGCGCGCCCGCAAATAGAAAAAGCCGCGATTGCCGACCGCGCCATCGCCGCCTATCGTCGCGCAAGGACGCGACAGCGCCAACCGCTTCAGACAACAGGGTGCGCGCACATGGCGGACTTCGACATCGGTTTCGACATCCCAGCAGTGATCGGCATGCCGGTTGCGCAAATCCAGACGCCGGCCCTGATCATCGATCTCGATGCGTTCGAACGCAATGTCGCACGCATGAAGACCGCCGCCGAGACGATGGGCGTGCGTCTGCGTGCCCATGCCAAGACCCACAAGTCGGCCGATATCGCCCTCTACCAGATGGACCATGGCGGCGCCGTCGGGATCTGCTGCCAGAAGGTTTCGGAGGCCGAGGCGCTGGTGCGCGGCGGTGTCAACGACGTGCTGGTCGCCAACGAAATCACCCATCCCGCCAAGATCGACCGGCTGGCACGGTTGGCGCAACGCGCGCGGATCTCCGTCTGCGTCGATGATGCGGGCGTCGTTCCGTTCCTTGACGAGGCCGCCGCGCGCCATGGGGTCCGGCTCGACGTACTGGTCGAGATCGACTGTGGCGGTCGCCGCTGCGGCACCCTGCTCGGAAAGCCCGCCGTCGAGCTGGCCGCCCTCGTTGCGGCATCGCCAAACCTCGTGTTTGCCGGCATTCAGGCCTATCACGGCAACGCCCAGCATATCTACGATCCGGCCGAGCGTCGCGCCGCGATCGACGCCGTGCTCGACATGGTTCGCGAGACGAAGGCCGCCCTGGCAAGCGTGGGGATCGCCTGCCCGATGGTGACCGGCGCCGGCACCGGCACCTATAATCTCGAGGGCACGTCCGGCCTCTATGACGAAATCCAGCCAGGCTCATACATTTTCATGGATGCGGATTATGCGAGGGTCGGAGCGAGCGACGGAAAGGACACGGTCGGCGGGTTCGAGCACGCGCTCTTCATTTTGACCTCGGTGATGAGCAAGCCCGCATCCGGCCGCGCCGTTTGCGACGCGGGGCTCAAATCCCATTCCGTCGACAGCGGCCTGCCTTTGGTCTTCGGTTTCGAAGGCGTCCGCTATCTGGGCGCATCCGACGAACACGGCAACCTCGCCGACCTGGAAGACAGGCTTAAGATCAACGACATGCTGCGGCTTGTGCCCGGCCATTGCGACCCGACCTGCAATCTGCATGACTGGTTTGTCGGCATTCGCAACGGCCATGTCGAGGCGCTGTGGCCGGTGACGGCGCGCGGCAAGATCTTTTAGAGCCTGTAAGTTCACACCCTTGTGTTTCGTGAGCGCTCCCCGGCTGGATCACGCCCTCCCCTTGAGGCGGAGAGATGTTCCAACAGACCACCGCCTGGACGACCGCACCCATGCGAAAACAATTGTTGACGCGCTCAACATTTGTTGAAAGATAGGGCGGTCTCAAGGAAAGCCGCCATGGAAGACACCAGCCCACAGGAAGCAGCCGTTCTGGCGGCCATCCGCGACAACCCTTTCGTTGGCCAGCAGGAGATCGCCTCGCTGCTGGGGCTGGCGCGCTCCACCGTTGCGGCCCACATCGTCCAGCTCATGCAGAAGGGCCATATCCTCGGCCGCGGCTATGTGCTGGCCGAGCCGGCCCGCGCCGTCTGCATCGGCGGCGCCGTGCTCGATCGCAAATACCGGGCGCGGCAGACGCTAGTGCCGGAAACCTCCAATCCGGTCGATGGCGTCCGCAGCCTTGGCGGCGTTGCCCGCAACGTTGCCGAAAACCTCGCCCGGCTCGGCACCGCCACGACCTTCGTGTCGATCGTCGGCGACGACGAGGCGGGACGCACGCTGCTGAGCTTTATGCGCGAGCGTGGCATCGACGTGAGCCAGGTGATCGTCTCGGCCGAGCGGCCGACCGCCGAATACGCAGCGATCCTCGACCCGGTGGGCGACCTCGTCATGGGGCTTGCGGACATGAGCATCTTCGACCTGCTGCTGCCCGACCACATCGACCGCATCTGGCCGCACCTCGCCTCGGCCACCTGGGTCTTCTGCGACTGCAACCTGCCTGCCGAGACGCTCGCAGCCTTGATCGACAAGGCGAGGACCGCGCAGTTCCGGCTGGCGATCGACGCGGTTTCCACCGTCAAGGCCGCTCGCCTGCCGAAGGATCTGACCGGGGTCGACCTGCTGCTGATGAACCTCGACGAAGCCGATGCCGTTCTGGGCCGGCGGTCGCAGAAGACCATGGCAGACGCCCGGGAAGCGGCGCTCGGTCTGCGGCAGGCAGGAGCGCATGAAGCCATCGTCACCATGGGCGCCGAAGGCATCGTCGTCGCCGGCATCGAAGGGGTCGGCGTCTTCCCGGCGGTTGCCGCGGCCGCCGTCGACATGACAGGCGCCGGCGACGCGATGATTGCCGGCACCCTGCACAGGCTGATGGCTGGCGAAGACCTTCGGTCGGCCGCCCGGGTCGGCGCGCTTCTCGGCGCCATGACCACGGAAAGCCCGGCCAGCGTCCATCCGCAACTCTCTCCCTTGTTTCTTGATGCAAATCTGCATCGCATCAGCGTTTGAAAGGAAACCTTATGACCCTGCTGAAGCCAAAGCTCAGCCCCGAAGTGGCCGAAGCGCTCGCAAGCGGCGGCCCGGTCGTGGCGCTCGAATCCACCATCATCACCCACGGCATGCCCTACCCGGCAAACCTTGAGACGGCGCTCGGCGTCGAGGCGGTGGTCCGCGAAAACGGCGCCATCCCGGCCACCATCGCCGTTATTGATGGCGAGTTGCGCGTCGGCCTGGAACATCATGAGCTGGAAACGCTCGCCCAGGCCAGGGACGTCGTCAAGGCATCCGGCCGGGACCTCGCCGTCGCCATGGTGCGCGGCCAGACGGCGGGAACTACGGTCTCTGCCACCATGCTGCTCGCTGATCTCGCCGGCATCGACATCTTTGCAACCGGCGGCGTCGGCGGCGTTCACCGCGGCGCCGAACAGACCTTCGACATCTCGGCCGACCTGACCGAGCTTGGCCGCACCAAGACGGCGGTGGTCTGCGCCGGGGTGAAATCCATCCTCGATATCGCCAAGACGCTCGAATATCTGGAAACCCAGCGCGTGCCGGTGATCGCCTTCGGCACCGACGATTTTCCGGCCTTCTTTACCCGGCAAAGTGGCTTCAAGGCCGATCACCGGCTGGATACGGCAGAAGAGATCGCCCACGCCATGCACCTGCACCACCAGCTCGGCACCGGCACGGGCCTTTTGATCGCCAACCCCATTCCGGAACAGGCGGCGCTGACGCCGGACTTCATCGACGGCACGATTGCCGATGCCGTGCGGGAAGCGGAAGAGCGCGGCATCGGCCGCAAGCAGCTGACCCCTTTCCTGCTCGCCCGCATCAATGAACTGTCGAAGGGCGAGAGCCTCAGGGCCAACATCGCGCTGGTGCGCAACAACGCGGCGCTGGCGGCGCAGATGGCCGTCGCCTACGCGGCGCTGAAAAGGGGCTGACATCCGCAATCGGGGTGGCGCATGGAACTGCGCCGCCTCGCACGGATCAACCGCGGCGGGCGGCCTCGATCGCCGCCACGTCGATCTTCTGCATCGTCATCATCGCGTCGAAGGCACGTTTCGCCTCGGCTCCGCCGGCCGAGAGCGCCTCCATCAGAACGCGTGGCGTGATCTGCCACGAGACGCCCCACCGGTCCTTGCACCAGCCGCACTGGCTTTCCGCGCCGCCATTGCCGACGATCGCGTTCCAATAGAGGTCGGTTTCGGACTGGTCCTCGGTGGCGATCTGGAACGAGAAAGCCTCGGTCTGGCGGACGGCCGAGCCGCCATTGAGACCCATGCAGGCGACCCCCGCGACGGTGAACTCGACGACCAGAACATCGCCCTCGCGTCCATCCGGGTAGTCGCCCGGCGCCCTCATGACAGCGCCCATTCGGCTGTCGGGAAAGGTTTGCGTGTAGAATAGGGCGGCCTCTTCGGCATCCCGGTCGTACCACAGGCAAATCGTGTTTTTGGCCATCCTGCGCCTCCTCTCGCACCTCCGCATGCACAAGCCGGAGGCCGTCGGAGTGTCGCCACAAGCGCCGTGCTTTGCAACCCCGGGCGCCAAAGCCGTTCCGGGGCCCTGAAAAGGCCGTCGCGGCGGAGGCAGGCCCCCGCCGCTATGACCCCTACTGAAGCGTGCGGGCTTGGACGTGTTCGGCGCCGTATTCCGGAGCCGGCGCAGCGAGCGTGCCGTCCTCGAGACCGGTCGCCACCACCGACACGCGGAACTTGCCATCGAGATTGCGGTCGAAGATCGCCCCGACCACGATGTCCGCATCGTCCTGCACCTGGTCGCGAATGCGGCTGGCCGCCTCGTCCACTTCAAACAGCGTCATGTCGGAGCCGCCCGAGATCGAGATCAGCACGCCGCGCGCGCCCTTGAGAGAGACGTCGTCGAGCAGGGGATTGGCGATCGCCGCCTCTGCCGCGTTCATCGCGCGGCCCTCGCCGGCCGCTTCCCCGGTGCCCATCATCGCCCGGCCCATGCCGCGCATGACAGACTTCACGTCGGCGAAATCGAGGTTGATCAGGCCTTCCTTGACGATCAGGTCGGTGATGCATCCGACGCCGGCAAACAGCACCCGGTCGGCCGTCATGAAAGCGTCCGCGAACGTGGTCTTGGCGTCGGCGATGCGGAACAGGTTCTGGTTGGGAATGACGATGACCGTATCGGCCGCCTGGCGCAACGCCTCGACGCCCGCTTCGGCCATGCGCATGCGGCGGTTGCCCTCGAAAAAGAACGGCTTGGTGACGACGCCGACGGTCAGGATGCCGGCCGAGCGCGCCGCATGGGCGATCACCGAGGCCGCCCCTGTGCCGGTGCCGCCGCCCATGCCGGCGGTGACGAAGCACATATGCGATCCGGCCAGGTGGTCCATGATCTCGTCGATCGATTCTTCGGCGGCTGCTCGGCCCACTTCCGGCTGCGAGCCGGCGCCGAGCCCCTCGGTGATATGCGCGCCGAGCTGGATCCGGCGGGTGGCCTTGGACGTGGCCAGAACCTGCGCATCCGTGTTGGCGGCGATGAACTCGACCCCCTGCAGATCCTCGTCGATCATGTTGTTGATCGCGTTTCCACCGCCGCCGCCAACGCCGATCACCGTGATATGCGGCCGCAGCCCGGAAATGCCCTTCTTGGCGTCGGTCATCATGCTCTCCTTGAATACCGTGGTGCTGCACGCCCTGGCGAGCAGCGAATCGCGGGCGAGGGTACACGGGCAACAAGGCAGTGGCGCGGCGAAAATCACCGTCCACTGCAATTGCGGCTTAGGTTGAGCCGCCGCGACCGGTTCAGGCCGGCTCGAACAGTGGCTCGATCTGCATTTCGGGCACCAGAACAAGCCCCTTGTCGGTGATCCGGATCTCTGGGATGACCGACAAGGGGATGAGGTTGAAGCCCATATAGGCAATCGTGCAGCCGGCCTTTTCCCATTCGAGCTTCAGCGCCTTCACCTCGTCGGCGACCGCATGGACGCGCTTGTCCGACAGGAGACCGGCGATCGGCAGCGGCACCATGGCGGTCACCTTGCCGTCCATGACGACGCAGACACCGCCCTGCGTCTTGTCGATCGCGTCAAGCGCCACCTGCATGTCATCGGCATTGGTGCCGGCGACGATGATGTTGTGGCTGTCATGCCCGACCGAGGAGGCGACGGCGCCCTTTTTCAGGCCGAAGCCGTTGAGAAGCCCGTGCGCGACGTTGCCGTCGGACTTGCCGTGGCGCTCGACCACGGTCACGAAGCAGAGGTCATGGTTGTCGAAATGCGCCTGCCAGTCGTTGGCGGGCTCGAGCGTGACGGTAACGTGGCGCAGCGTGATGCCGGGCAGTTCCGTCTTGATCGTGTGAGCGATGACCCGCTCCGTCGGCAGGTCGGGCGTCAGTGTCAGGCCCTGCGGCAGCTTGACCGTGTGATAGGCGGCCTCCGGATAGCGGTAGGACTTGGACAGGGCCTCGTCGAGAACAGGCGTGATCGACCCGTTGTCGACCACCAGTTCGCCGCCGTACCAGGTGCTGATCGGCTTCAGGTCGTCGTTCATCAGTACCAGGTCGGCCCGCCTTCCGCCGCCGAGACCGCCGATCTCGTTTTCCATGCCGAAGCGGGTTGCCCCGTGCAGCGAGCCCATCGACCAGGCCTGTTCCGGCGTCATGCCGTATTTCACCGCCTCGCGGGTAACCCAGTCCATCCCGAACGCGAGCAGATCCTCGGCGTCGCGGTCATCGGTGCAGACGGCGACGCGCTTGTGGGACGCACCGAGCTCGGTGATCGTCTTGATCGCCTGCGGCAGGGAATGCCAGGGCGTCGTCGGCGGGCCGCCGCGCAGGAACAGCCAGACGCCGGCCTCGAGCAGATCGTCGGCAATGTCCCGGTCGATCGCCTCGTGCGTATCTGTGACGCCCGAGGCGGCATAGGCGGCCACGAACTCCCGGCCGTAGACATGGCCGGAGACCGGCCTGCCGCGCTCCAGCGCCGCTGCAAGAATGGCATGGCTGCGCTCGTCGCCCATGGCGACCGGCACGAAGTCCATCTTTTCGCCGAGCGCCACCGCCTCCGGCCACTTGTCGAACAGCGCCGCGATCTTCGAGGGCGTGAGATCGCCGCCGGCGGTTTCCATCGCCGCGGAGGTCGCCGGTACCGTGCTCGGCACCGTCAGGAAGATCGACAGCGGCGCCTGGCGGGCGTCTTCCAGCATCGCCTCGACGCCGGCCACGTCCATCACGTTGCCGATCTCGTGGCTGTCGCAGAAGATCGTCGTCGTGCCGTTGAGCAGCGCCGCTTCCGCATAGGCGCAGGCGGTCACCATCGACGATTCGATGTGGATGTGGGGATCGACCAGACCGGGCGCGATGATGCCGCCGCGGGCGTCGTAGAGGCTGGCGCCGCTGCCCTTGTAGCTTCCGGCCGGTTTGACGGCGGCGATGCGCCCGCCCGATACCCAGACCTCGCGGCCGTCGGTGATCCGCTCAGAATAGGTGGACAGCACGCGGGCGCCCTGGATGACAAGGTCCGGCTCCCGCCGCGCCGAGGCGACGTCGGCCAGCAGGCGGGTCATGGTCGAGAGCGGCTTGACGGAAAAACGATTGAGCGTGGCCATGAAATACCCGTTGGGAGAGGTTGCGTTGTCCCATCGTAGGCAAGTTCGGCAGCCCGCGGAAGGGTCTTGTACCGGCAAAGAAACGGCGCGGCAGGTAGCTGCCGCGCCGGGAAACACGCGATATGGAAAACTGTCCGCGCTTACGCCCGGGTGCTCGGGCCCTCGCGGTAATAGGACGCGTAGCTGTCGTGCAGCCGCTCCGGTGCGCCGGCATCCGCATATTTGCGAAGGTCCGACATGTCGGTCTTGTTGAGGATGACGCCGACCGTCTTCGAGGCGATCTGCGGCTCGGAGCGCAGCACGCTCTGGACCGCCTTGACCGGCGTGACGCCCCATTCGGTGACGAACACGAAGCCGTCCACGTAAGGCTCGAAGGCCTTGGCGTCGATCACCGGAATGAGCGGTGCAAGGTCGACGATGATGACGTCGAACGTATCCTTGATGCTGTCGAGGAACTGGCTCATGCCGGTCGAGGACAGCAGCTCGCTGGTATGGCTGAGCTGCCGGCTGCGCATTGTCATCGGCAGGATGGTCAGGCGCGAGCGGCGATCGACACGGGCAGCCGCCGTCCACGGCGTCTTCTGCAGCACGACGTCCACGAGGCCGACTTCAGGCTCGGTTGCCAGCATCTTGCTGAGGCCGGGATTGCGCATGTCGGCATCGATGACCAGCGTGCGCACGCCGGCGGCCGAGATCAGGCCCGCAAGGTTCGCGGCGACCATCGACTTGCCCTCGCCCGGCAGGCAGGAAACGACGCCGATGACGGAGCACTTGCGGCCCTGGAAGACGATGTCGCAGGCAAGCTTGGTGTTGCGCAGCGTTTCGGCAAACTGCGAGCGCGGCGCCTCGACCGCAACCCGCATCATCCGCCGGAAGGACACCGGGGCGCCGGCGGGAAGCTGCGCGCCCTCGGCCGCATCTGCAGGTGCCGGCGGCGAACCGCTTTCCTCCGATTGCAGGGCATTGAGCTTCGGCAGGTAGCCGAGGAAGCGCATGCCGAGCTTTTCCTGTACGTCTTCGCCGGTTCGGAAGAAGCGTTCGCGGAATTCCAGCAGCGCGGCGGAAGCACAGCCGAGCATCAGGCCGAGCACCACGGAAAGCGCCATGGTCAGCGTCTTGCGGGGGCTGGACGGTGCGGTCGGAATACCCGCGTCAGAGATCACGCGGGCCTTGGCGATCGGCAAGGACTGGAGCTGGCTGGCCGTTTCGAAGCGCTGCAGATAGGACTGGTAGAGCGCCTTCAGCGCGTCGGCCTTCTGCTGCAGCTCCTGCAGCTGCACCATCGAGACGTTGGCGTCGGAATTGTTGCCGGCAACGCGTGAAATATTGTCCCGCAGCGACTGCTCGCGTGTCTTTGCCACGTCGAGGTCGTTTCTGAAGCTGCCGGTCAGCTGCTGCAGTTCCCGATAGATCTGCTGGGAGAGATCGTCCTTTTCGCGCACCAGAGCGACCGCCTGCGGATGGTCGGCGCCGTACTGCTGGATCACCGCCTGCAGGCGGTCGTTGACGGCAATCACCCGCTTGCGCAGGTCCTGCAGCACCGTGTTGTCCGTGTCGCGGGTCGAAACGACCGCGTTCTGCACGGCCGTCGCGGCACCCTGGTCGAGGATCGACTTGTACTGGTTGTAGCGCGCCGAAGCGCTTGCCACGTCCGCCTGTGCGACGATCAGCTGGCTGTTGAGGTCGGACAGCTGCTGGGCCGAAAGCAGTTCGCCACGCGGGGAAACGAGACCCTTTTCGCGCTTGTACTGCTCGACGGCGAGCGAGGCTTCCTGCGCACGCTTGTTGAGATCGGTGAGCCGCTCCTGCAGCCACAGCGTCGCGCGCTCGGTCGCATCGAAGTTGGCGTTGAGCTGCTCCGTCAGGTACGACGAGGCATAGGCTTTAGCGATCTGCGCCGACAGCTGCGGATCGGGCGACTTGACCGACACGGCAATGACCGAGCTTCGGCCGATACGCTCGACGGTCAGGGCCTGCTGCAGCACGGACGCCGCCTTTTCCCGACGCCCGGCGCGGATCTGGCTTTCGCTCGCCGGCGGACTACCGGGCGAAACCAATGCCACGACGCTCTGCACGACCCCCTTGATGAGATCGACGGGCGACTTCGGCGGATCGACCAGCAGGTCGTTCTGGTCGAAATTGCCCTTGGCGACGACGTTGAGCGCCAGCGCCTTCGATTTCAGGATCTCGACGGCGCTCGACATGCGGTTGTCGATCAGCTGGGCGGTCTGGCTGTCGGTCGCCTCCTCGGCATAGCGCGACAGGTTTTCGTCCAGAAGGATCTGGGTCATCGCCGTATAGTTGGGCTGTGCCATGAACAGGTAGATGCCGGCCAGAACGACGACGGCGATCACGCAAGCGATGATCACGCCCAGCCGGCGCATGGCGGCTGTCCACAGCTTGTCGAGATCGATGAACGTATCGTTGTCCTTGCTCTCGCTGGGGAAGATCGTCATTGGCCGGAAATTTACCTGGTCCATGGCTGTGTCCGCTTTGGGAGGAATGTTCGAGGAACGGCGGATAGACTGTGCCGTTCCTCCGACTAAGGTCTGTCAGGCTGCCTTCATACGCGTTTCATGCAAGGCGAGGATGTCCTTGATGGAAGCGTGGAGTTCTGCGCCCATGTCGGCGCGCAGCATGGCGAAGGCCACATTGGCCTCGATGAAGCCACGCTTGCTGCCGCAGTCGAAGGTCCGACCCTGATAGGGGTGGGCGTGGAACGGCTGCACCTGCAAGAGCGTCTGCATGCTGTCCGTCAACTGGATCTCGTTGCCCGCGCCGCGCTCCTGGGCGGCCAGCAGTTCGAAGATCTCCGGCTGCAGGATATAGCGTCCATTGAGGTAATAATTCGACGGAGCGGCCGCCGGAGCGGGTTTTTCCACCATTTCGGTGACCTGGAAGCCGTGAGCGACGCTGTTGCCCACACCGACGATGCCGTAGCTCGATGTTTCCTCCGGTGCACACTCTTCGACGGCGAAGACGTTGCCGCCCACGTCATTGTAGAGATCCATCAGGCCGGCCATGCAGCCCTTGGCACCATAGGAAACCATGTCGGGCAACAGCAGCGCGAACGGCTCGTTGCCCACCAGCTCGCGGGCGCACCAGACGGCGTGGCCGAGACCGAGCGGCGCCTGCTGGCGGGTATAGGAGACGGTGCCGGCAACCGGCAGCATCTTTTCGAGCTGGGCGACCTGAACCGTCTTGCCGGATCGGGTCAGCGACGCGATGAGTTCGGGCGCACTGTCGAAATAGTCTTCGATGGCCGTCTTGTTGCGGCTGGTCACGAAGATGATGTTTTCGATCCCGGCCTGCAGCGCTTCGTCCACGGCATATTGCACGACGGGCCGGTCGACGACGGTCAGCATTTCCTTTGGCATGGCCTTGGTCGCCGGCAGAAAGCGGGTTCCGTTTCCGGCAACCGGGATGACTGCCTTGCGAACGGGTCTCGTCGTGGTCATTGCGTGTCCTTTCTCCAAGGGCATCTGCCCCTTGATCGGATTTTCAGTGGATGCCGACGGCCTTAGCCAGCCGGCGCATGCGTACGGCAATCGGCATTTGCAGATGCTTGAGCGCCTGCGGGTGGCCGAATGCCGTCTTGAGGACGCCGCCGACCGACCGTTGCTTGATCTGGTCGACGAGCGTGATGAAAGATGCCGCTTCCCGGATGCTGCGTGTCCGGCGCTGCTGCGCGGCCATGGCGTCGGCATCGAGCCGGTAGCGTTTGAGGAATGTCTCGTCCGCCTCGAGCATGGCCTGCAGGTGTTGCGGCTTCAAGACGCGCGAAATGGAGCCGTGCCGCAGATGATAGACATAGCCGGCCGACGGCTCGACCGCACAGCGGCCGCCGGCTGCGAGCGCCGAGGCGAGCAGGATATAGTCCTCGCCGATCCTCAGGCTCTCATCGAACCGCAGGCCGTGTTCGAGAAGGAAGGCTCGGCGAAAGATCGGCTTCATGTAGCCGAAGTTGAACGTCGAGCTGAAGATCACGTTCGAGCGGATGAATTCGGCAAGCGTCATCATCGGCCGCTTTTCCAGCTCCGCGCGGGGAAACATCGGCTCTGGAGCGCCGCCGTCGAGCGGGATGACGTCGATATTGTCGACCACGATCTCCGCATCGGCGTTCAGCGCCTGTGCGATCAGGGTGGAAAGGCGCTGGGGATGCATGGTGTCGTCGGCGTCGAGGACTGCGATCCATCGCCCGGTCGCAGCCGCAAAACCGGCATTGCGGGCAGCCGCCGGTCCGCCATTGACGGCCTGCGCGATCAATCTGACCCGCGGGTCGGGATGGTTGGAGACGAGCTCCCGCGTGCCGTCGCTCGAGCAGTCGTCGACGACGATCACCTCGAGCGAGATGCCGACCTGGGCAAGCGCGCTGGCAATGGCGTCCGCCAGCGTGTCCTCGGCATTGTAGGCGGCAATGACGAAGCTGACGTCGGGCATCGGTTCGGAGGCGTTAAAATCTGTCATGCGGCCTCCGTCGCGCCGTACTGGCGGATTTCGCGCAGACCGAGCCCACCCATCACGGATCCCGCATGCAGGGCGGCACGCAGGGCATAGCGCGTGCGCTTCACCGGCGAGAACGCCATGGCGATCGCAACGAGCGCGCAATAGCCGAACTTCGATGCGGCAAGCACCGTCTGGCGGATCCGCGCCATGCCGGAATTCTTGGCCGCGAGAATGCGCCCATGCGTCTGGCCCGACCGGAAGCGGCGCTTGGCAAGCCACGCGAAGCTGGCGCGCTTGGCCGGAACCGCCTCGCGGATGACCGCATCGGGCGCGAACTCGATCCGGCCGCCGACCTCGGTCAGCTGCGTAAAGAAATGGGTGTCCTCGCCACCGCTCTGGCCGAGCGACAGGGCGAAGGTGCGCCCGGCGAGCCTTGGCGAGCGCATGTCGAGCAGCACGTTGCAGGTGTAGCCGGTGCGGATCTGACCGGCGACGAACACCGGCATGGTCGAGTGAAAATCGCCGTCCCGCATCCAGCCGGCACTGCCGGCGTCATAGACCGCATGGACCGGCCCGAGCACGGCATCGGCGCCGCTTTCGACGGCCCGGCGCAGAAGCGCTGCCAGCCATTCGGGCTCGGCCGTCTCGTCGTCGTCGATAAACGCGAGGTAGTCGCCCTCGCTCGCCGCGAGACACGCGTTGCGGGCAATCGAAATGTTCGACTGTGGGCAATGCACATAGGCGATCGCAAACGGCGAATTGTGGCGCAGCCGGGCGACCAGCGCCTCGGCACTCGGGACGGCGTCATTGTCTGCCACGATCAGCCGTAGCGTGACCCCGGGGGGCACGGCAAGCTGGAAGAGGGACGACAGCGTCTCCTCGAGCTCCGGGCGGCGAAACGTGCAGATGCCGATATCGATACGCAAACCCGTGTTCCCCGTCATGCTGCCCTCCGCCGGCGCAAGCCGATGAGTTCGAGCCAGAAGCCGGCCGACCAGGCGAAATGCATGATCATGGCCGAGATAGCCGCCAGCGGCCCGAGCGGATTGCCCTGCCCGACCGCCATCCAGACCCCGTAACCGAGGCAGGCGATCGCCCAGATGGCGAGCGGAATGGCGGCCCACCAGTGCAGCAGTGCCAGAAGCGCGACGACCACGACGGGCGCCACGGCCAGCGGGATCGCCTGCCGTATCTTCGGCACCGACCGGTGTTTGAGAAGGTTCTTGGCGCGGCCGCGGCCATAGCCGAGATATTGCCGGAACAGTGCCGAGGCGTTGGCGCGCGGATAATAGGTCATGAAGGTCTTGCCCGTCATCCAGATCCGGAAGCCGGCCTTGCGCAGCCTGAAGTCGAGTTCCGCGTCCTCGTTGTGGCTGAAGCTCTCGTCATAGCCGCCGACCGCCTGGAAGGCTGCAATCCGCATCAGCGCGTGGTGGCCATGGTCGACCCATTCGCCACCGCCGCCGGCCCGGTGCTTCGAGCCGCCATTGCCGAGCTTGGAGTTCTGAGCCGCCGCAGTCGCCTTCTGGAAAAGACCGAAGCCGACCGTATCCATGCCGACCACCACGGAATCCGCCTCCATCGCCAGCGCTTCGCCGAGCAGGGCCTGGCAATAGTCATCGGGATAATCGCCATGCGCGTCGATGCGGATCAGATAATCGCGCTCCTCGCCGAGCCGCTGGACGGCAAGGTTGATGCCGGCGCTCTGGATCCGCTTCGGGTTGGGCAGCAGCACGACATCGGGCATGGTTTCGGCGACCCGTCGGACGATGTCAGGCGTCCCGTCCTGGCTTCCGCCATCGGCAACCACGATCAGCATGTCCATCGCGGCGCGCTGGGCGTCGAGCTTGTGCAGCAACGGCTCGATGGTCTTTGCCTCGTTGAGGCAAGGAATGACGAGCAGCACGCGGGGCACATCGGCATTCGAAGGCATACGCATAACCATGTCCGACCTCACGACTGCAGGGGTGAAACGGCGGCGATTGCCGCCGAAGGCGAAGTATTGCGATCAAGCGCCGCAAGACGCGCGACCAAGGCACGACAATCCGCAGGCGTGGTCACCCACTGGCTGCGGTCGATGGCGGCGACTGCCGCCGTCTGCGCCCGGTAGCGCTCATCCGTCATGCCGGCGAACAGGTCGACCAGGCTTTGCGGATCGGCGCGCTCCAGCGTCAGCCCGATCCTGCGGCTGTCGAGGAAGCGGCCGGTCTCCGTCGAGGCGAGCGCAATCGGTACGACGGCGTGCAGGCCGCCCTCGTAGAGCCGGTTCGGCAATAGCCAGTCCGAGTTCAGCCCCTCCTCGAAGAAGTCGATCGCCCAGGTGAAATGCACGTCGTTGTAGATCTGGGCGAGATCCTCCGGATTGCGGTAGGCGCCGTGGAATTCCACATGCGGCGCCGCCGCGACCTGGGCGTCGAAATCGGCAAATTCGCTGTAGGCCGGCCGGCCGCGCAGCACCACCTCGACCCGGCCCTCCATCCGCCGCGCAAACTCGGTGAGGATGGCGAGCGACTTGGCGCAGCGGATCGCTCCGAACCAGCCGATCCGCCATGGCTTGCCCTCAGGCGCCGGCTTGGGAGCGACCGGCGCTGCATTCGGCTCGTCGCCGAGCATCAGCACCTTGTTTTCCAAAAGCAGCACCGGCAGCTCGAGACCCGACAGCGGCTTGAAGAAATTCTCGACGAAAGCCGGCGAACTGGTGATCAGGAGGCTGGCATGGCGTGCGAAACGCCGCTGCGCAAAGAGCATCGCCCTGCCCTTTGCGCCGCCGTCGAGCAGCAGGCGGTGGATGTCGAGACATTCGTAGACGACCGGAATGTTGCCGCCGAACGACGCGGCGGCAGGCTCGGCAAGCGCCAGCGTCTCCAGATTGCGGGCAATGATGACGTCTGGACGCGAAAGACCGGCAAGCTTGCGCTTGAGCCCCAGCCGCGCCGATGCCACCGCGCCCATCCGCTGCACAAAACGACCGTCGGCCGTCTCTCCGAGCACGCGCGAGCTGACGCCGCCTTCCGCAGACAGCAGATTGCCGCCGCGCTGAAACCCGGCGACGTCTACGGCAGCACCACCGGCGGTCAGGGTGAGAACACGCCGACGGATGGCGGCATCCGCGAGATCATGCGCCAGATAAAGAACCCGCAATGTCAACTTGCCCTACTCCTTTCCGGCCGATCGGCCTGGTGAATTCTCGCCCGAGCGCCGCTTCGGTTCGTCAGTTGGTGGTGCACAGCACCGATTCAGGGAAGCGGCAGGTCTCGCCGAGCGCGGTGAAGGCAACCCGGTCGACCGTCATGTTGGCCGGCCCCTTGTAGGCAAAGGTACCCATCCACTGCTTCAGCGTGTCCGTGCCCCAAAGGCTGATGAAGATCTTCTGGGCATTGGTCGGGATCTTCGACTTGTCGGTCACTTCCTGGACCAGCTTGCCGTTCAGGTAGTAGCGCAGGCGGTTCTCCTCCCAGGTGAAGGCATAGTCGTTGAAGCCCTGGTCTGCACCACCGGCAACGGGCACGAGCTTTTCGTTGCCGCCCTTGCCGTTGACGTACTGGTTGACCTGGACCTGCCCGCTGTTCTTGCCGAGGACCTCAAAGTCGATCTCGTCCCACGGCTTCTTGTCGGTCGGCCCGATATAGCTGAAGAAGGCCGAGTTGAGCCCGGCTCCCGTGGCCGTCTTCATCCGGATTTCATAGGTGCCGTAGCCAAACCGCGCCTTGGTCTGGATCTCGCCGCAGGCATAGTCGCGGCCCTTGGCTTTCTGTTCGGCAAAGCCCAGCTGCAGCATGCCGCTTTCGATGTGCACCTGGTTCTTCGACCAGTTGCAGTTCTGGTGGCCGCCATTGTTCCAGCCATCCGAGACGTACCAGATCGAGGGATCGATGCGGTCGAAGTTCTCCACGAAGGACTTGCCGGTGGCGCCTTGCTGCGCCTGCGCCAGCGACGGGAGCGCCATGGCAAGCGCCAGTGCGACGAGTGTGCCCGATCTGCGCGCAAATATGGTGTCGACCATGCTGGCTTACCTCTGCTGTTGCGATGTCGCCGGATTTCCGGCTCGAGCATGTGTTGTCTGAAGCGGCCGGTTTGCGGTGGCCTGCTGCTTGTTGCTCCGGCCACGGCTGCCGGTCAGCAGCTGGTAGAGGCCGGGCAGGAAGCGAAGCGCCATTCGGTTCGTCACGACCAGGATCACGAAACTTGCGGCTGCCGCCCCGAAGTAGAAGATCGGGTAGAGCACGTCGCCCATGAGACGGTTCCAGACCATCCACATCAGCACCAGTAACGGATAATGGCCGCAGAAGATCCAGAAGCTGAGACTTCCTGTTGCGGCGAGCCCCTGGCCCGCCCTGTTTCGGATCATCAGGGCCGAGATCAGCCAGAAACCGCCGGCGCCGAGGATCGAAAGCGCATTGAGCGCGAGGTCCAGCACGAACGGGAAATCCGGCCCTGTCCGATAGAGACCGACCGACAGCAGCCCGGCGGCCAGAAGGACAGCGACGGTACCCGGAACGGCAAACTGGTCGAGCGATTTCAGGTCTACCCTGTTGAGCGCCAGATAGATGCCGAAAGTGAAGCTGAACAGGATCGACTTCTTCAGGACGATGCCGACCGGCACATCCGGAATGACGGCGACAAGGAAGAGCAGCCCCAGCGTTACCGCCGGCACCCGGCGCACGAGAAAGGCGAGGATTGGCGACAGAAGAATGCAGACGATCAGGTCGCGCAGGAAATAAAGCGGAACGTTGACCGGGAAATCCTCGATCGCGAACGCATAGGTTACGAGCTCGCGTAGAGAAGCCGTCCACAGGTCGTGGAAATAGCCGATCCCCATGCCTGCGCGCTGGATCAGCAGCACAAACGCGAACAGGGCACCATTCCATAGAAGGAAAGGCAGCAGCACGGTCTTCGCCTTCGACCGCAAGGTCTTGGCGTAGTCGAATTTTTCCATGCCGCGCACGAACAGCAGGTAACCTGAGATCGCGCTGAGGCAAGGCACGCCGATCCTGAAAAGGCTGTCGCCCAGGAAAACCCGCAACCAGTCGAAGAAGCCGTTCACACCCAGGAACTGGCTTGTGCCCGCGTCACTCGGGATATGCACGAAGACAATTCCGGAGATCAGCAGGATACGCATCAGATTGATACGGGAGGATACGTTCTGATCAACAATCAAACGAGTCACCCTTTTGGGGGCGATGCCCTCCCGTCACCGCCGTTTCATCAGAGCAGACTTTAGCCCGCAGTCGTGACAATAAGATCGCCGCGAGATTGGCACAAAATGTGGCGCTGCAGCAAAAAACTCGTTCTGTCCTGCCGCGACGGCAACAGGTTACCGGCGGCTGCTCGCCACATATTTTCTTAGCTGCAACGAAAGAAGGCAGGTTTTCGAGGGCATCCGGGCGAAAATTTATGCTGCAATGCAGCAATCATAATCCCGATTACCGATCACGTAATTTTTCCTGTCTGCTCATCGGAATTTGATGCCGACGAGCATTTCAGCCGTCGAACAAGGCTTAAATGTGGCGATAAAAAGGCAAATCAGGCGGAGCTTGGTGCTGGCCGCATGCCCCGCTTGCGCACCAGGGCGAGGACCTTGCGCACCAGCGCCATTTCGGTCGCCAGGAAAAGGACACCGTAGAGAACCGCCCCGACGGCTGCCCCGGCAATGACCTGCAGATAGGGACTGGTCAACTGATCCGAGACGGCATGCAGGAAGAAGCGGACGCCGACGGCCATGATGAAGGACGTGATCATCGAGCGGCTGCTGGTCAAAAGTCCCCAGCCAAAAGGGATGTTGTCCACCCGGAAGACCGCCCAGGAATAGCCGACCAGGGTGATTGCATTGACGATGCAGAGCCCGATCATGGCATCCACGAGATTGCCGTAATAGGCGCCGCCCGCGATGGCGACGGTGGTGGCGATGGCGCGCAGGACGGCCGACCAGAACAGGACGCGGCTGTGCCCGGTGCCCTTGAGATAGGGAATGAAGGTGCTGCAGGGCGTGATGATCGCCTTCGACAGCGACAGGAGCCCGAGCACCGGCCAGGCATACGCCCATTGCGGGCCGAACAGCACCAGCATGGCGGGCTCCGCCACCGCCCAGAGGCCGAACATCGCGGGTGCCAGCACCACCGTCATCGCCTGGGTGCTGAACATCAGCGCTTCAGACCGCCGCTTGCGGTCGTCGCCCATCAGGCTGAAGGCGGGAAAGAGCACCCCCATCACCGCCGACAACACGATCTGGTTGGGAATGCTCGCGAACCGGTTGGCAGCCGAATAGGCACCTGCGTCGGCAAGCCCGAGAATGCGGGCGATCACCACCATGGGCGCCTGGAAGGT
Organism: Hyphomicrobiales bacterium; assembly: GCA_900469345.1. GTDB lineage: Bacteria > Pseudomonadota > Alphaproteobacteria > Rhizobiales > Rhizobiaceae > Neorhizobium. The sequence goes on from UBWZ01000004.1 coordinate 98,266, forward strand.
GACGAAATTCGCCATTTCCGAACCCATAAGACCCGAAGAATACCGCAGCAGGGGCACGATACGCGCCGGACGGACAACGGCCCGCGGTACGTAGCGGGTGATCGAGTAGAGCCCGACCAGCCGGATGGCGGCGGAGGAAAACAGCTGTACCACCAGCGCCCAGACGCCGAAGCCGAGCAGCGCCATGCCGAGCGCGACCAGTGCTGCGGTCACTTCCGACACGGTGCTGAGGATCGCATCCTTGCTGAAATTCATCTCCCGCGCCAACAGCGAATAGGCGACGTCGGCCGTCAGTTGCAGCGGAATGAGCAGCGCCATGATGCGCAGGAGGCCGGCACTTCCGGGTGCTCCCATCATCGTTCCGAGCGCGTCCGCACCAAAGAAAAGGATCAGCGCCATGGCAACCGCCATGGCCAGGTTCGACCAGAAAACGGTGTGCACCGTATCGAGGTCGCCGTCCCGATCGACGATCAGCGCGGAGGTCAGACCGGCGCCGCCGATCATCGCCAGGAACTGGACAACCGTCAGCGCAACGGCTACGGATCCAAAATCTTCGGGCGTCAGCAGTCTTGCCAGAATGGGAACCGTGACAAATTTCAGCCCGAAAGTCGCGGTTTTTGAGAGCACGCTCCAGCCGACATTTGTCGTGATGGACTTCACGCCTTGAGTTGGAGCCATATCCTATATCCCGAACTGGAGTATCTCTGAACGCGGCCGTGGCCGCTTTACCTCAAGGCCTGCCGAAAGTCAGCGGCTTGCAATTCTTGAAAAAAGCAGGGGCGAAAACATGGCGACATTTACGGTAGTTATTCCATTTTACCAGAGGGAACCCGGCATTCTTCGTCGGGCACTGGCATCGGTCTTCGCGCAGACCAACCAGGATTTCGATATCATCATCGTCGACGACGCGTCACCTCTTGCCGCCGATATTGAGCTGGAAACGATCGATGAGGCGTGGAGATCGCGCATCAACGTCATCCGGCAGCCGAATGGCGGTCCGGGCGGCGCCCGCAACACCGGCCTCGATGCCGTGCCCGCTACGACGACCTTTGTCGCGCTGCTCGACAGTGACGACATCTGGCTGCCGAACCATCTCGGCAACGCCTTCGAGAGCATGACCCGCTTCGGGGCCGAGTGCTACTGGGCCTCGATGCAGGCGAGCGACGAGTTCTACTACCATTTCGGCATGGCCGAGCTGGAGAAGACCGAAGGCGGCACCCGGCTTTCCGAGACCCCGCTGGTGATCGAGATGCCGGATCTCGCCAGTGTCATGCTGAAGAACTGGAGCTTCCTGCACCTGACCTGCATGGTCATGGCAAGACCGGTGTTTGAAAGCGTCCGCTTCGATCCGACGCTGCGGCTAGCGGCAGAAGACGTGCTGTTCTTCGTCGATTGCATCCTGAAGTCGAAGCGCACCATCCTGTGCGACGAGCCCGGCGCGGCGCGCGGCATGGGCATCAACATCTTCCACAGCATCGACAACGAGTCGCCCGAGTTCCTGCGCCAGCAGTTCAACACCTGGGTCGCGCTCGACACGCTCGAACAGCGTTTCCAGGCCCGCCCGGGCGATGTCGCATCGATCGCCTCCTACAAGAACACTGCCCGGCGGCAAGCGCTATGGAGCCAGGCCGGCCGCGTCAAGCGCAGGCAGGCGCCGGACTTCGGCCTTCTGGCCCGATGGATCATGCGCGATCCTGCCCTTATTCGTGCCGCCTTCGAGCTCGGTGCCGGAAAATTCAGCCGGACCGCGCGCTGATCGCGCGGTCGACATCTGCCAAACTTAACGGAGGCCTGCCATGCAACCCTATCACTGGGAATCCCATCACGGCAATTTCGGCGACGACCTCAACCTCTGGCTCTGGGACTTCTTGCTGCCCGGTTTTCGCGACGTTCACCCGGACACCGTCCTGGTCGGCGTCGGCACGGTTCTCAACCCTGTCCTCTTGCCGGCGGACCGCAAGAAGCTGGTGATCGGCAGCGGCTACGGTTACGGCGAGGCGCCCAACATCACCACCCCGGACTGGGATGTGCGCTGCGTCCGCGGCCCGCTGACGGCGGCCAAGCTCGGCCTGCCGCCGGAAAAGGGGATCACCGATCCCGCCGTGATGATCGCCGACATGCCGGAATTCAAGAACCTGCCGAAGATCCACAAGAAGACCTTCATCCCACACTGGGAATCGGCGGAATTCGGAATGTGGCCGGCGGTTTGCGAGCCGGTCGGGCTGACCTATCTCGATCCGCGCGGCGAGGCCAAGGCGGTCATCCGCCACATTGCCCAGTCCGAGATGATCGTCGCCGAGTCCATGCATGGCGCAATCCTCGCGGATGCCTTCCGCGTGCCGTGGATCGCCGTGACGACCTCGCGCGCCATCAACAATTTCAAGTGGAGCGACTGGGCAAACTCGGTCAGCGCCCGCTACGAGCCCCGTTATGTGCCCGTCTCGACGCGCGCCGAAGCGGTCAGAAAGGGCGCCCGTTTCTGGGGCTTGCGGTTCGACAAGGAAGGCGACAAGCCGGCCGCGGCAGCTCCGGCTCAGACGCATGATGGGGTAATGACGCGCAGCGCCCCGAGCCAGACCGGGCTTCGCGGCATGGCCAAGCAGGCGCTTGCCGCTCCCTCCATCCTGGCGCTCTGGCAGGCCAGCCGCACCGAGCCGCATCTCAGCCCGGACGGCGCGCTCGAAACCAAAAAGCAGATGTTCCGCGACGTGATCGACGGCGTCCGCCGCGACTATCTGTGACCTACTGCTGACGGGCGGGAACGCCCGTCAGCAGATACCGTACGCTCGCGGGTGGCGCGCCCGAACCATGGTTTTCGCCCCGCGCCGCATCCAGCTTGTCGAGAAAAATGCCCCGGGCGACCGGCACGATGTGCTGCGGCCGGGCGATCAGCCGGCGGATTGCGCCCGGATAGCCTGATTGCGCCTTCGTATCCAGGAACGCCCGGTGCTCGTAGCGTTCGCGGATATGATCGCGGTGCCGGGTGATGACCTCACGGGCCGGTTCCGACAGCGTGCTGTCGGCCATGATCGCCTCGTCAGCCTCGTAAAGCATGCGCAGGTCGTCCGTCCTGTGACGGCTGCTGAGGGAATCGTGCCGCACCACGGCCCCGTAGCCGCAATGCTCGATCACCTTGTAGCGCGCCCCCTTGGCGAGCGCACGAAGATAGAGATCGTAATCCTCCCCCAGTCGCAGCTTCTCGTCGTAGCGGATGGCATGTTCGTCGAGAAAAGCCCGCCGCATGACGGGTTTCAGGAAGCCCACCTCGCCGCGCGGCTTGCCGCGCTCGGAGATGTTGCCCTCGACAAAATCGACGAGCGAAATGGTGCGTGGGCGCGCCTCGAAGCGCTCTGGAACGGCGAGCGCTTCCGGATCGGCGATAAATGCGATGTTGTCGGCGAGAAGGTCCCAGCCCTCTTCGGAGAGCATTGCGGCAAACCGCCCGGGAAAGAAGAAGTCGTCGGCATCGAGAATGGCGATCAGCGGCGCCTGCGATGCGGCAATGGCGGCATTGCGGGCCGCGGACGGCCCCCTGTTCTCGGCAAATGCCAGGATCTTGAGCCGCTGCGACCCGTCATCGGCGCCCTTCGCAACCTCCGACGTGCGGTCGCTCGAACCGTCGTCCACCACGATGACCTCGCTGACAAGGCTTTCGGCAAGCGCCGACCGGACCGCCTTGGCGATTGTATCGGCAGCATTCTTGGCGGCGATGATGACGCAGATTGTGGGGACGGATGACTGGGCCATGCATGCTCTCCATCGTTTTGATCGATGACTATGAGCGCAGGAACATGGCTCTCATGTGAAGCCGGGTCAAAAGAAAATCCGCTTTGACCCGCTCGGCTGGGCCATTGCCAGCCGGCGTCTAGTGGTCGCGGGCGGAAAAATTGCGGGCTGTCGTCGTCCCGATCTCGTCGCGCGGCTCCCTCTCGAGGCTCCGGAGCAGGAGAGATTCGCGAGCCGGGTTGCCCTCGACGCGGAGCTTCTCGCGGCGAACGAGAAAGAGGACGCAAACGAAGTATCCCGCCTGGATCAGCAGAGCACAGATCATCGTCTGCACAACAGCTGTCAGAACCGACCCGTGAATGACGTAGGTCGACACGGCGAATACGATCAAAACGGCCAACATGCTAACAAGGACGCGTGGCGCGTACATTACACTTCCTCCCGAACAGCCTTTGTTGTTCAGCGCTATGTTTTTTACAGGCTCCTCTTCTGCGCACTTTAAGCGAACCTGCGAGAAGAAGATAGACATTACCATCTTCGATAGGTCCCTCACATTGAAACTTCGTAACGTTTGCGCAGCTCCTCGAACCCTCCGTAGATTAACCTAAACCCTTTCTTACCAAAATACCACAATTAGAATGTCACAATGTTGCCACCTTGTGGCGGCGTTCGCCCTGATCGGACGACGGCGCCCTCCATCGGCTCCCGCAGACCGCAAAATTCAATCAACTTTTATTACAAAGGTCACGCATTACCGGTTTGGGCTTTCGCACCGCAACATTGTATTGCAGTGCAACAGGAGCAGGCCTTTGGTCCTACCCGCAAGCTACTTTGGCCCCCCTTTCAAGAACGCATCGCAAGTTTCAGCTGCACCGCCGGGCGGACGATACATGCCACCCGGAGGTGACCACAAGCGGTTATTAGATCTGCGGAGGGCGTTACGAATCGATTTAAGTATTCGTTGAGCGAACTACTCGGCTTTGACGAGCATCGGCCGAGAGGGATGGCCACCGTAAGGGCGGTCAACCCCCGGGGGGCCGGGTACAGCGATAAAAATTCACTGGCATCAAATTACGAACACAGACTTATTATCATATTGCACATGCAAAGACGCGCCTCACAGGCACCGACTATCGCAAAACAAAATGGAGTCTTCTCTATGAAGTCAGCGACACGCTCGGCAGGTACGCCGTTTGTCAAGTCCGATCAGACCCCCGCGGCACTGCCGATCGGTGGGCTGGTCAAGCGCAGCTTCGATTTCACAGCTGCGCTTTGCGCCCTCATCGTTTTCAGCCCCATCTTCATGATGATCATGGCGCTGGTAAAATACGGGGACAATGGACCGGCATTTTATGGGCATACTCGCATCGGCCACAACGGCCGGCCGTTCAAATGCCTCAAGTTCAGGACCATGGCTACCAATGGTGACGAACTGTTGCGGAACTATCTTCGGGACAATCCCGAGGCAGCAGATGAGTGGCGCAAGACGCGCAAGCTCAAGGACGATCCTCGTGTGACGATCGTCGGCAAGATTCTGCGCAAGCTGAGCCTTGACGAACTCCCGCAGCTTCTCAACATTCTGCGTGGAGAAATGAGCGTTGTTGGCCCCCGTCCGGTGGTCGACGACGAACTGAAGGTCTATGACAGCTTCGCCGTTTACTACCTGCGTACCCGGCCGGGTCTTACCGGTCTGTGGCAGATCAGCGGCCGCAATGACGTCTCCTACGAGAGCCGCATCGCGTACGACACACAGTATGTTCAGAACTGGTCGCTCTTCCAGGACATTGCCATCATCGTCAAGACGATCCCGGCAGTGTGCTTCGCCCGCGGCAGCTACTGACATCCATTCCGGGCACAAGCGCCCGGCCTGATCAAATAATGCATTTGCCAAAGGCCGCCCGATCCCGGTCGGCATGGCGATTGAGAGAGATGTTCATGCGCAAGAACCTTGCATCAGCGGGGCGTGTGACTGCCAGCTTCCTGTTGGCGGCCACCGTTTTGTCCGTTTCCACCGGCGCGTCCGGCGCAGCGGAAGGGCCCTACAAGCTCGGTGTCATGGATAAGCTGCGGATCCGCGTTGCCGAATGGCAGCCGGCCGACGGCAGCATCAAGAACTGGGATGTGGTCGGCGGCGAGTACACCGTCGGCCCCTCGGGCGCGATCTCCATCCCCTTCCTTGGCGACCTGCCGGCGGCAGGAAAGACGACCGCCGAAGTGGCGGGCGAAATCGGCGAGGAACTGCGCACGAAATTTGCCTTGCGCAACCTCCCCTCGGCCTCCGTCGAGGTTGCGGAATTCCGTCCCGTCTTTCTGGCGGGCGACGTCGACAAGCCCGGCGAATACCCCTTTTCGCCGCGCCTCACCGTCTTGAAGGCGCTGTCGCTGGCGGGCGGGCTGAAAAGGTCCGAGGCAGGCCAGCGCTTTGCCCGCGATTTCCTGAACGCCCAGGGTGAGGCTGCGGTCTACGATTCGCAGCGTGCCCGGTTGATCGCCCGTCGCGCCCGCCTTCTGGCGGAAGTGAAAGACGCCAAGCAGATCGAGATGCCCGCCGAGCTCGCCGGTTTCAAGAACGCGCAGCAACTGCTCGAAAGCGAAGCGTCGCTGATGAAGTCGCGGCGCGACCGCTACGAACTTCAGTTGAAGGCATTGGCCGATCTGCGTTCGCTTCTAGAGAGCGAGGTGCAGTCGCTTGCCCAAAAGACCGAGACGCAGAAGCGCCAGCTGGAAATTGCCAGCGACTCGCGCGACAAGATGTCGAAGCTGACCGAGCAGGGCATCACCAACAATAACCGGCTGATTACGCTCGAAGAGCGCACCGCCGACATCCAGACGAGCCTTCTCGACATCGACACCAACGCCCTCCAGGCCAAGCAGTCGATCAGCAAGGCCGACCAGGACGAAATCAACATCCGCAATGACTGGGTCGCCCAGCGTGCGCGTGAATTGCAGGACACCGAAGGCGATCTCGAAAAGCTCGGCCTGCAGCTCTCGACCAGCCAGCAGCTGATGACCGAGGCTCTCGCCCAGTCCGCGGAGGCGCTCAAGTTCGACCCCAACCGCCAGGCTGCCAACATCAAGTACACCGTGGTGCGCGACGCTGGCGACGGACCGAAAGAGGTATCCGTCGACGAGAACACCCAGCTGCAGCCGGGCGATGTGGTAAAGGTGACCTCAGAACTCCTCATGCAGTAAGGACTGCCTGATGAAGATTGCGAGCTCGAGTTTCATCGATCCCAACCGCAACCACCTCTATGCGATGGCGGCGGTCGCACTCTCGTTCTTCGTGTTCGCCTATTCCAGCCGCTTCGGCCAGATCTCCATCCTCGCCTATTACGGCGCCTGGTTCCTGCTGGTCCTGGTCAACTACCGCCGGGCGCTCGGCAGCTACGGCAAATATCTCTGGATCTTCAGCTTCGCGCTCGTCTGTTTCGTGTCTGCCTTCTGGTCGCCGGCGTTCGGCGTCTCGCTGCGCACCGCGATCCAGTACCTGACCCACATTGTCTGCGCGCTGATCGCCATGCGGGCGGTCAGCATGGAGAACCTCAACAAGGGGGCCGTCCTCGGCGTCGGCCTGGTGCTTGCCTATTCCATCGTCTTCGGCAACTACCTGTTCGATTCCATAGATGGCACCTTCGGCTTCGTCGGCGCCTTTTCCTCGAAAAACCAGCTCGGCTTCTTTGCCTCGCTGGGCATATTCTTCTGCTACACGAGCCTGGTCGTGTTCCGTCTCGGGCGGCTCTGGCTGCCGGTCATCGGCGTCGTCACGCTGCTCTCCGCCTACTGCCTGTACGCATCGCAGTCCGCCACTTCGGTGATCACCACGGTCGGCATCGTGGCGCTTTGCCTCGGCCTGCAGTCGTTCATGATCTTTTCGCCGCGCCACCGCCGCATGTTCTTTGCAGCCGCGCTCGTGCTCGGCATCGGCGCTGTGGTCGGCGGGCTGCAGTTCGGCGCCATGGACGCCATCCTCGGCGTGTTCGGCAAGGATTCGACGCTCACCGGCCGAACCTATCTCTGGCAGCAGGGCATCGCCATCGCCCAGCAATCGCCGTGGCTTGGTATCGGCTACCAGGGCTTCTGGGTGCCGGGCTTCGCCGACGCGGAGCGGCTCTGGGACGATTTCGGCATCGCCGGCAAGAGCGGCTTCCACTTCCACAACACCTATATCGAGACCACCGTGGAAACCGGCATCATTGGCGTCCTGACGCTCGTCTCCATCCTGCTGACGACCCTGATCGGCCATCTCAAGCGGCTTCTGACCTATGAGGTCACTCCCGATTCCCTGGCCCTGTTCGGGCTGGCGAGCCTTCTGCTGATCCGCTCGTTTGTCGAGATCGACATCCTCAACCCCTATCAGGTCGGATCTTTCCTGTTCTACTTCGCGGCGGGGAGACTTGCGATTGCGCCGGTCCAGGCGACCGCCCGGTTGCGCCCTGCGGCGACAAGAGCCGCGCCGGTCGGCCTGCAGGCGCGTTTCTGACCGCGAACGCACGAGCCCCATGCCTTCGGGCGGAGACACACGCATCATGCCCACGCTCTATTCCATCCAGTATCTGAGGGCACTCGCCGCGCTGGCCGTGGTCGTCTTTCATGCCGGCGAACGCAGCGGCCTGCACTTCACCATCGGTGCGGCCGGCGTCGACGTGTTTTTCGTTGTCAGCGGCTTCATCATGATGGCGATCAGCGACAGCCGCCCGACTGCGCCGGCGAGTTTCCTGCGCAACCGCTTCCTGCGCATCGCCCCCTCCTACTGGGCAGCGACCGTGGTCATGCTGCTGGGTGCCGCGATCGGCCTCTTCCCCAATCTCCAGCTGACGCTTGTCCACACGCTGGCCTCCTTCCTGTTCATTCCCGCCCAATCCCCCAGCAGCGGCGAGATGTGGCCCGTGCTGGTCCAGGGCTGGACGTTGAACTACGAGATCTTTTTCTACCTCGTCTTTGCGGCTGCACTGGCGACACGACCGGGCCTGCGCCTGCCGGTGCTGGCGGGGGTCTTTTGCCTGCTGACGGCCTGCGGTCTGCTGCTGCACCCGGAAAGCCCGCTGCTCGCCTTCTATACGGCGCCCGTGCTCCTGGAGTTTGTCGCAGGCGCCGCCATCGCCAAGCTCTGGGCGCGAGGCGCCCTGCCCCCCGCGGCCGTTGGCGCCGTTCTGGTGATCCTTGCGGTTGGCGGATTTGCCGCGATCCAGATCCTGCAGATGGAATTCGGCCCTTGGACCTGCGGTCCGCTCGCGATCGCGCTGGTGATCGGCGCGCTGTCCGTCGAGACCCGCGGCAGGCTGCCGAAGCTGAAGGCCCTCGCCTATCTCGGCGACAGCTCCTACTCGATCTACCTCTGGCACACGTTCGCGATTTCCGTGGCGCTGAAGGCGGCGGCCTTCCTGCCCCCGTCGCTCTTCCTCGGTGTCTGCGTCGTCGTCGGCACGCTTGCGGGGATCATCGCCTATGAGGGGTTCGAGCGGCCGCTGCAGTTCCTGCTGCGCGGCAAGCGATCGTCCTTATGGCGCCTGCCACTTCGCAAACCGGCGCCCGATCGGTCCTGATCCAGACCCTGTGCCGAAGGCTCTCGAGCTGCCCATTAGGCGTCAGGCCGAGGGAATGACAGCGACGCCAAAAAGACACGGAACCATCCCCGCCGCCACTGCATTTCTGCGCCGACTGAAACCAATGGCGAAAGCTCTTCCAAGGGCGATGAGGCAGCAGGATGCAGATTATTGACGACTGGCTGGAAGACTGGGTGCTGAAAGCGTCGCTGGTGCTGGAAGACGGCGCCGGCGTACACGACGCCCAGGTTTTCAGGACCTTGTTGAACCGGCTTGAAAGGGACGCCGAAGCGGCAGGATACGGCCGAGCTGAACTTCTGGATGCCTGTGGCGGTACGCTCGACACGTTTATCGAGAGCCAGATCGCTTATCTGAGGCCGACCCTTGCGCACGGCATGCCCGACCCCGTCTCTGTCGGCCAGCTTCTTGCGGCCGAGTAAAAGAAACGGCTGCTAGACGAGCCGCCTTGCATAGAGCGGCGGCTCGTCATTCTCGTCCGGGTTTGGCAGCGGATCTTCATCCGGCAACCGGTCGGGTTCCGGCTCGTCGACCGGCGGCAGATCCGGTGCAGGCGGGATGGGCGTGGGGTTCGGCGTCGGATTGAACGGATCTTGAGCCATGGGACCTCCTTCGGGCTATCTCCCGGTCAACTGCTGCCGCAGCCCATGGTTCCCTGTCAGTTGCCGGCAGGACTGCCCGCGCGCCGGGCAAGCACGCTTTCGATCGCACCGAGCGCATGGTAGATCAAAACGGCCAGCGCCCCGACGATCAGCCCGCCCTGCAGCACGAAGGCGAGGTTGTTGGATTGCAGCCCGGCGATGATCACCTCGCCGAGCGTGTTTGCCGCCACCGTCGAGCCGATGGTCGCGGTGGCAAGGCTGATCACCACCGACAGCCTTATACCGCCAACGATCACCGGCAGCGACAGAGGCAGCTCCACCTTCAGGAGACGCTGTAGCGGCGTCATGCCGGACCCCTTGGCCGCTTCCATCACCGGTCGCGGCAACTGGGTCAGCGCGGTCAGCGTGTTCTCGAAGATCGGCAGCAGGCCGTAGAGAAACAGCGCGATCAGCGTCGGCTTTTCCCCGAAGCCGACAGCCGGCACCGCGAGCGCCAGCACCGCAACGGGTGGAAAGGTCTGGCCGACATTGACGACGCTGCGCGACAGCGGCAGGAATTCCGCACCGAAGGGACGCGTGACCAGGATTGCGAGTAGCACCGCGACGATGGTTGCCGCAACAGTTGCGAAGAACACCGTGCGCAGATGCAGCAGCGTGATGGTGAGCAGGCTGCCCTGATTGTAGATGGCAGGCGCGTTCGGCTGCACCAGCGGCTTCAGCAGCGGCTCGAAGCTTTGCGGCGACAGCAGGAACGCCAGCAGCAGGACGAGCAGCAGAAGCCGCAGCAGACGCGGTAGCCAGGTGCCAGTGGCGGTGGCGGTGGCGGAAGCCTTCATTGCGGCCTCGCGGCGCGCTTCAGCAGCCCATCGAGCGTGATCCGTCCGGTGATGGCACCGGCCTGCGACACCACCGGTGCCGATGTCCGGCCGCTCCACAGAAGCTCCGACAGCGCGTCCTGCTGGCTGCGCTCCTCGCCAAGCGGCGTGCCCGATGCCTCGCCCGGCTCCACAGCCTCGCCGACGCGCGACACCGAAAGCAGACGGAACGGCCGCTGCATATCGCCGATCAGCGTCTGCACGAACTCGTTGGCCGGCGCCCGCACCAGATCCGACGGGGGGCCGTATTGCAGCACCTTGCCCTTATCCATCACCGCGATCTTGTTCGCCAGGTGAAACGCCTCGTCCATGTCGTGGGTGACGAGCACGATCGTCGTGCCGAAATGCTTCTGGATGGTCAGCAGATCCTCCTGCGCCTTGGCGCGGATGATCGGGTCGAGCGCACCAAAGGGTTCGTCCATCAAAAGCACGTTCGGCTCCGCCGCCAGCGCCCGCGCCACGCCGACGCGCTGCTGCTGCCCACCGGAGAGTTCGTGCGGATAGCGATCCGCAAAAACCTTGGGGTCGAGCTGGAACAGCGCCAGCAGTTCCGCGACCTTTGCCTCCACCCGCGCCTTCGGCCAATCGAGCAGGTTCGGCACCGTGGCGATGTTCTGGGCAACGGTGCGATGCGGAAACAGCCCGTGGCCCTGGATGGCATAGCCGATCCGGCGCCGCAACTCGTGGCCGGGGATGGCGCGGCTGTCCTCACCGTCAAGGCGGATCATGCCGGACGTGGGCTCGACGAGCCGGTTGATCATCCGCAGCAGCGTCGTCTTGCCCGACCCGGAGGTGCCGACGATCACCGTCACCGTGCGCGGTTCGACCACCATCGAGACCGTGTCGACCACGGTGATCTCGTCATAGCGCTTGGTAATCGCATCGATCTCGATCATGCGGCCTGCCCTTTTCTCGGAACCCTTGAACTCATCTGGATCAGCGCATCGAGCACCACGGCCGAACCGAACGCCAATGCCACCGTCGGCACCGCCCCGAGCAGCACCAGGTCCATCGCCGTCTGGCCGATCCCCTGGAACACGAAGACGCCGAAGCCGCCGCCGCCGATCAGCGCTGCGATGGTGGCAAGCCCGATGTTCTGCACGAGCACTATGCGGATGCCGGTAAGGATCACCGGCATGGCCAGCGGCAGCTCGATCTGCACCAGCCGCTGGCTGTCCGTCATGCCGATGCCGCGGGCCGCGTCATTCGCCTCGCGCGGCACGCCGGCAAGCCCGACCACCGTGTTCGCGACGATCGGCAGCAGCGAATAGAGAAACAGCGCCACGAAGGCCGGCGCCGTGCCGATGCCCCGTATGCCAACGGCGGCCGCACCAGGCACATTGACCGCGATCCAGGCGAGCGGCCCGATCAGGATGCCGAAAAGCGCGATCGACGGAATGGTCTGGATGAGGTTGAGCGTGTTGAGCACCGCGGGGCGCATCGCCGGCACCCGGTGACACAGGATGCCGAGCGGCAGGCCGATCACGCAGGCAGCGACCAGCGATCCGATCGCCAGCGTCACATGCTTGGCCGCTTCCGCCCAGAACACGTCGGCGCGGCTGGAATATTCCTTCATGATCGAGAGCCCCGACCAGAGGCCGGAGGCGAAAACGCTCCAGACCAGGGCCGCGACCAAGGCGAGGAACACCAGCCGCAGCCAGGGTGGAGGCTGCAGCCGGCTGATCGCATCGGCAGCCAGCAGCGCAAAGGCAAACACGAGGATCCAGAACCCGGCGGCGGGCGAGACGCGCGCATAGCTGTTGCCGGGCGGCGTCAAAGCCCCTGCGGCATAGCCGATCGCGATCACGAGGGCGGCAAGGGCGGCGGCCGCGGCCACAAGCCGGAACCACAAAGGCACGCGCAGGACGGCGATCCCCGTGCAGGCCAGAAGCACCAGCAGCAGCCCCCAGCCGACGGCGCCCGGCAGTGAGTCCGTGATGCTCTGGGCCTGGCCCTGCAGGATCCGGTTGGGTTTCAGCACGGCAAAGGCTGCGGCCAGCATGCCGTAGAGGGCGATCAGGCCGATGACGACGCCAAGCTTGTCGATCCGGATGCTCAAGCCATAACCACTTCTGATGAAAAAGCCGGGCACGGTGCCCGGCTTGATGGCATTCTGGAGCGGGCGGCGGCTTACTTCAAGAAGCCGTTCTTCTTGAGGAAGTCTTCCGCGACCGCCTTGGCCGGCTCGCCGCCCACCTGAACGCGACCGTTGAGGTCCTGCAAGGTGACGAGATCGAGCTTTTCGAACACCGGCTTCAGCAGCGTTTCGATGGTCGGGTTCTTCTTCAGAACCTCTTCGCGGATGATCGGCGACGGCTGGTAAACCGGCTGCACGCCCTTGTCGTCGTCGAGCACCACGAGACCGGACGGAGCGATACCGCCATCCGTGCCGTAGACCATGGCAGCGTTTGCGCCATTCGTCTGGTTGGCGGCAGCGCCGATGGTGGCCGCCGTATCGCCGCCCGAAAGCGTGATCAGCTGATCGGGCTTCAGCGTGAAGCCATAGGTAGTCTGGAAGGCCGGCAGTGCCGCGGCGGAATTCACGAATTCCGACGAGGCGGCCAGAACGATCTTGCCGCCGCCGGCCACGTACTTGCCTAGATCCGACAGCGTCTTCAGCTTGTTGGTGTCGGCGATATCCTTGCGAACCGCGATGCCCCAGGTGTTGTTGGCGGGCGACGGGGTGAGCCAGACGATCTTGTTGGCGTTGTAATCGAGCGTCTTCACCGTCTCATAGGCCTTGGCCGCATCCTTCCACGCCGGATCGTCGCCCTTTTCGAAGAAGAAGGCGCCGTTGCCGGTATATTCAGGATAGATGTCGATCTCGCCGGCGGTAATCGCCTTGCGCATCACCGGCGTCGCACCAAGCTGGATGCGGTCGGTCGCGTCGATCTTGTTGGCCTTCAGGACAGACAGGATGATGTTGCCGAGAACACCGCCCTCGGTATCGATCTTGGAGGACACGACGACCTGGGCCTGGGCCATGCCGGCGGAAACGCCGAGCGCCAGGGCAACACCCAAAAGCTTCTTCTTGAACGACATGGCGGACCTTCTCCCGGTAGGACTGTGGCTTATCAGCAATTGCCAACTATCTAGGGCGAGCCTCGGCAAACGGCGAGGTCGAAACGTGCAGGAATGATGCCGTCGCCGGAAGGATTTGGCGGCAGACGCAGAGTTCCGGAAAAAGCCCGCAGACAGCATGACCGGCCGCTGTCTGCGCATCCCTTCCTGCCGGACAGGATCAGTTGGCCCCTGCCCGCTTCTGGTAGAGCTCCGGATCGGGGATCGGCACCGCGGCCATCAGCGCCCGCGTGTACTCTTGGCTCGGCGCCTCGAAGATTTCGCGCCGCGTTCCCGTCTCGACGATCTTGCCGCCGCGCATCACCGCCACATGGTGCGACATCCGTTCGATCACCGCCATGTCGTGGGAGATGAACAGGTAGGCGAGCCCCATCGTCTCCTGCAGCTCCAGCATCAGGTCGAGCACCCGTGCCCGCACCGAGACGTCCAGTGCTGCGACGCTTTCGTCGGCGACGATGATCTTCGGCTCCACCGCCAGCGCCCGGGCAATGCAGATGCGCTGCCGCTGGCCACCGGAAAACTCGTGCGGATAGCGCGTTGCCGCATCCGGCGTCAGGCCGACACGGCGCAGCAAGTCGGCCACCCGGTCCTGCCGCTCGCTTTTCGAGCCGATGCCATGGATCACCATCGGCTCGGCGATTGCCGCCCCAACGGCCATGCGGCTGTCGAGCGAGGCGTAGGGGTCCTGGAAGATCATCTGCGCCGAGCGCCGCACCGGCCGCATTTCCCGCTGGCTGAGGCCTGCGATATTGCGGCCATCGATCAGCACGTCGCCGCTCGATGGGATGAGCCCAAGTACCGCCTTGCCCGTGGTCGACTTGCCCGAGCCGCTTTCGCCCACAAGACCGAGCGTCTGCCCCGGCAGGATATCGAACGACACGCCGTCCACCGCATGCACCTGTGGCTTGCCTTTGAGGAAACGGCTGGCGGGACTGCCATAGGTGACGCGCAGATCCTGCACGTTCATGATCGGCGTCCGGTCTTCTGCCGGTGGCTGCGCCGGCTGAGGCGTGATCCGCGGCGGACCGTCGGTGCCGGCATGCGCCCCGAGCCGCGGCACGGCGGCCAGCAGCTGCCGGGTATAGGGCTGCTCCGGCCGGTTGAAGATTGCAACCGCCGAACCCTGCTCGATCAGCCGTCCGCCCTGCATGATCAGCACGCGATCGGCCATCTCGGCCACCACGCCCATGTCATGGGTGATGAGAACGATCGAGGTGCCGAATTCGGTCTTCAGTTCGCGCATCAGCGTCAGGATCTGCGCCTGTACCGTCACGTCGAGCGCCGTGGTCGGTTCGTCGGCGATCAGCACCTTGGGCTGGCACGACAGCGCCATGGCGATCATCACCCGCTGCCGCATGCCGCCGGAAAGCTCGTGCGGATACTGCTGGAGCCGCCTTGCAGGTTCAGTGATCTGCACCGCCTCCAGCATCCGCAACGCAACAGCTTCCGCATTCTCGCTCCCCTGGTGGGCCCGGATCGCTTCGGTCAGCTGCGCGCCGATCGAGATCACCGGGTTGAGCGAGGTCATCGGCTCCTGGAACACCATGGCGATCTCGCCGCCGCGCACCTGCCGCATGGCACGGTTGGAGATCTTCAAGAGATCCCGCCCACCGAGCAGGATCTCGCCCGACGTCACGCGCAGCGATGCCTTCGGCAACAGCCCCATGATGGCAAGCGAGGTGACCGATTTACCCGAGCCGGATTCGCCCGCGATGCAAAGCGTTTCCCCGCTCGCGAGGTCAAAGCCGATATCCCGCAGGACCGGCTTCAGACCCTCCGGCGTGCGGGCATCGACGCTGAGATCGCGAACGGACAGAACCGTCGCGGCAGTTTCGGGAGATGTCACGCGAATACGATCCTCGGGAAGTAGAAGGACACAACCCAGTTGGGAGCGTCGACGATTTCGCTGATCCTGAGATCGCCGCAGGTCGAGCAGAGCAGATAGGCATCGACCGGGTTCATGCCGTGTTCGGCGCCGAGCAGGTCGATCATCCGCATCACGCTTTCTCGCGCACCGGTCATCAGGTCCGGGCCGATACCGGTAGTCACCTCATAGCCCATGCCGTCGAGATGCCGGGTCACCGGCTCGGTGGTCGTAAAGCGCGGCGACTGCAGCCGGGCATCCTTGACCAGCTCGATCGTCGCCTCGACATTCATCTGGCTCTCGATCGCCGTGCCGCAGACCTCGCCGTCGCCCTGGGCGGCATGCGTATCGCCGATCGAAAACAGCGCGCCGTCCACTTCGACGGGCAGGTAAAGCGTCACGCCGGCGGTCAGGTCGCGGATATCGAGATTGCCGCCGACGCGGCGCGGCGGCACCACGGAATGGGTGCCAGGCTCGGCCGGCGCAACCCCGATCGTGCCGGCAAATGGCTTCAAGGGAACGCGACCGCCCGGGCCGTAGAGCGCCGGCACCATGCTGTTGGCGTCATAGCTCCAGACATGCAGGGCAGGATCCTTGAACTGGTCGGCGAGCAGGCCGAAGCCCGGAATGTTCGCGGTCCATCCGGTGCCCGACGGGATGAACTTGCGCAGCGTCACCTTCAGCGCGTCGCCGGGCTTGGCGCCTTCCACGTAGACGGGGCCGGACACCGGGTTGATCTTGCCGAAATCGAGCGAGTTCAGCGTCTCGAGCGTCGCATCGGCTCCAAGCTGGCCGCCGGACGAATCCAGGCACTCGAAGTGGATGGTCTCGCCGGGCTTGGCGACCACGGCGGGCGGAAAATCCTTGTTCCAGCCGAAATTATGCTGGGCGCGGTGAATGGTGTGGGTGCAGGCGATGCACATGGATGGTCTCCCTCAAATTTCTCTCGACAGACTGCCCCTTACTCGACGAGCGGGACTATTGGGTTCGGGCGATACAAGAGAGCCACCGTCATTCCTGTGCTCGTCACAGGTCCCGAGCCAGCCCCAAGTCTTCGAGCTGGAAGGTCCTTCGGGCTGAAAGGTCCTTTGACCCGACGGACGTCGGGTCGCTGGATCCCCGCCACAAGGGGCGAGGATGACGGAGGTGGTTGCCGGCACGTCCGCAAACTGCCGGCAACGCTCTCGGCAGTTTCGCCGTTACTGGTTCACGTAGATCGCGTCGTAATTGATGACGCGGGTCGGATCGATGTAGATGTTGTCGGCCCCGCCCATGCGCAGCGACTTGGCGACGACGCGGCGCTCGTTGATGACCGGAACCCAGGGTGCATCGGCCATGATGTCGGTGAACACCTTGCCCCAGGCAGCCGTGCGCTCGGCGGACTTCGCCGGATCGGACATGCTGTCGGCCGCAATCGCCCGCGCATCGAGATCCTTGTTGCAATACCACGACCAGTTCCAGCCACCCGGAACGGCACCGGAGCAACCGAGGATCGGGCCGTAGAAGTTGGACGCATCCGGGAAGTCGGCGATCCAGGCCATGCCGCCCGACCAGATCATCGGTGCTTCGCCTTCGGTGCCGCCGGCCGCGATCACATTGGCCTGCGCGAGAGCCCGCACGTCGGCCTTGATGCCGACCGCCGCCAGATCCTGCTGGATCGCCTGGGCGATGCGCGGCTGCGGATCGGTGTTGGTCGAGTAGAGCGTCGTCTCGAAGCCCTTGGGGAAGCCAGCTTCAGCCAGCAGCGCCTTGGCCTTTGCGACATCATAGGCATAGCCCTTGAAGGACTTGTCATAGCCCGGCATCAGCGGCGGCAGCGGCTGGTTGGCAGGCGTCGCGCGGCCGTTCAGGATGCGGGTGATGCGCTCCTTGTTGACTGCCATGTTGACCGCCTGGCGGACCTTGACGTTGTCGAACGGCTTCACCTTGGTGTTGAGCGTCACGTAGCCGGTGTTCAGCTGCTCGCCGTCGACGATCATCTTGGCACCATCGGCCGAGTTCTTGATCTCGAGGAACTTTGCCGGCGGAATGCCGTCGCCGGCGATATCGACTTCGCCCTTCTGCAGGCGCAGCAGCGCCACCAGCGGCTCCTGGCCGACCTCGACGGTAAACCCGTCGATATGCGGCATGTCCTTGACGAAATAATCCTTATTGCGCTCGAAGGTGAGCTTCTGGCCGATCGTCCAGTCCTTCAAGACGAAAGTGCCGGAGCCGACCGGCTTCTTGCCGAAATCGCCGCCGGCGGCATCCACGGCTTCCTTCGGCACCACCGAGGCGAAGTTGATGGCGAGCACATGCAGGAAGGTCGCATCGGGACGCGAAAGCTTGAACACGACCGTGCCGGCGTCCGGCGTCTCGATGCCCGAAAGCGTCTCGGACTTGCCGCCCGTCACGTCTTCCGCACCCTGGATGGAGCCGAAGAAGCCGGCGCCGGGGCCTTGGGTCTTCGGGTTGACGGCGCGCTCGATCGAATACTTGACGTCGGAGGCGACGACTTCGCGGCCGTTCGAGAACTTCACGCCCTTGCGCAGCTTGAACGTATAGGTGAGGCCGTCCGGCGAAACGGTAAAGCTTTCGGCCAGCGAAGGCTCGAGGTCCGGCGTGCCGGGCTTGTAGTCCATCAGCCGCGAATAGAGGCTTTTGATCATCGACCAGTTGACCCAGTCGTAGCCGATCGCCGGATCGAGCGTGGTGATGTCGTCCTTGTAGGTGACGACGATCTCGCCGCCCTGCTTGGGTGCGTCCTGCGCCATGGCCGACATGGCCGAGAGTGGCGCAAGCGCCAGTACGGTCGCTACGGTTGTTGTTTGGAGCCAGCGTTTGAACATTTGAGTTCCCCTTTTCTGATTGCTGTCAACGAGTGCGGATACGCGGATCGACGATCGGCGCGATGAGGTCGGCGAGCAGGTTGCCGATCACGATGGCGAGCGCGGAGGTGAGCGTCACGCCCATGATGATCGGGATATCCACCTGCTGGATGGCCTGCCAGGCAAGCTGGCCGATGCCGGGCCAGCCGTAGACGGCCTCGACCACCACCACGCCGCCCATGAACTGGCCGATGTCGATGCCGATCATGGCGATAATCGGCAAAATGGCGTTGGGCAGCGCGTGGCGCAGGATGACCCGGCGTGATGACAACCCCTTGGCCCGCGCCGTGCGCACATAATCCTGATTGAGCACGTCGATCATCGCCGAGCGCACCATGCGGGCATACCAGCCGGCGCCGCAGAGACCGAGCGTCACGCCCGGCAGCACCACATGCGAAAAGCCACCAAACCCGCTCATCGGGAACCAGCCGAGCGTCACCGCCAGCAGGTAGAGAAGCAGCAGCGCCACCAGGAACTGCGGCGCCGACGTGCCGACGAAGGAGGCCATCATCACCAGCCGGTCCACGAAGCCGCCGCGGCGGATGGCGGCGATCGTGCCGAGCGTCAACCCGAGCAGGACTTCCACGAAGATCCCGGCCGCCATGAGGGTCAGCGTTGCCGGCAGACGCGCCGCGATCAGCGTCCAGACGTCGGTCTTCTGCGCATAGGAGCGCCCGAGATTGCCCGACAGGAGGTTGGAGAGATAATGCCAGAACTGCATCAAGAGCGGCTGGTCGAGCCCGAGTTCATGGCGGATGTTGGCGACCGTCTGCGCCGTGGCGCTGCGGCCGGCGATCATCCGCGCCGGATCCGCCGGCAGGGCATAGAGCAGCACGAAGGTGATGGCGGCAACGCCAAGCAGGATCAGCAGGGCCTGCACCAGCCGACGGGCGACGAGCAACATCAGTTTCTCCCCCGCTGCGTCGGGTCGAGGATATCGCGCAACGCGTCACCGACCAGGTTAAACGACAGCGCCGTCAAGAGGATCACGAAGCCGGGCACGAAGACGAGCCACGGGGCCGCCTGGAAATAGCTCTGGCTTTCGAAGATGATATTGCCCCAGGACGGCTGCGGCGGCTGCACCCCGATGCCGAGAAACGAGAGCGTCGCTTCCAGAAGCACGGTGGTGGCGATGCCGAGCGTGCCCCAGACGATCGCCGTCGGCACCAGATGCGGCAGGATATGCAGGAACAGCACCCGGAAATGCCCGGCCCCCAGCGACCGTTCGGCCATGATGAAATCACGCTCCGACAGCGCCCGCGTCTCCGTGTAGATGATCCGCGCCACCTGCACCCAGTTGACGAGCGCGATCACCATCGCGACGATCCAGAGGCTCGGCCGCAACAGAGCGGCAAGCACGATGGCCAGCAGCAGCGCCGGAAACGCCATCATCAGGTCGGTAAACCGCATCAGCACGCTGCTGGCGAACCCGCGCAGATAGCCGGCGACGATGCCGACCAGGAGACCGATCGCGACCGCGATGCCGTTGGCGACAAGCCCGATCACCAGCGAGGTGCGCGCGCCGTAAAGCAGCCGCGAGAACAGGTCGCGCCCGAGCGTATCGGTGCCGAGCAGGAACTGGCCGCCGGGCGGCATCGGCGCGCCTTCGAGCGTCAGCCCGTCGAACATCTGGTTGTCCGGGTCGAACGGCGCGATCCACGGCGCGGCGATCGCCAGCACGATGACGGTGACGACCACCAGCAGGCCGAACACGGCCGACGGCTGTCGCAGCATTTCCTTCAGCACGCGCATCAACCGGCCTCCGGCAGGGGTTCGGCACCGCCGACGATAAAGGCAGCGATCTGCTCCATCGGCAGGCGCCGGCGCATGGCGTGGTCGCGCAGGATGGCGTAGGCGCGCTCCTCATCGACGCGGTGGGCTCTCATCAGTTTCTCCACGGCGGCATGCACGAGCGGGCGAAGACGCACCCGCTCCTCGAGATGGCGCAGCCGCTCGGCGTTGGTTTTCCGTTCCTGGTGAATGGAGGCGGCCATCACCAGCGCCGGGTAGACGGCCGAGGCGGCGACCGGCTTGGCGATGATCGCGCCCGCCCCCTGCTGGATCGCCCAGGCGATGCGGCCGGGCGCTTCCGAACCGAGCATGGCGACCACCGGGCAGGCAGCCTGCTCCGTCTGCCAGGGTAAAAGGTCGTCCCAGCCCTGGTCCGCATCGACGATCACCAGGTCCGGCACGTCCGAGCCGGAAAGCGGCGCCCACTGCAGCGTGGCATCGAGCCCGAGCAGTCTCAGCTGGCGGATCAGCCGGTCCGTGTTGCCGTCCTCGCGGTGGAGGACGGTGGCGCACCAGCCGTTGAAATTGGGCGTTTCCCTCATGAGACCACCCGCAGCTGAGGCTTGGCCTGGAGCTTGGCTTGACGGGCACGGCCCGTGAGATAGGGATCGGCGGCGAGCGGCGGACGTGACGCGATCACGTCAAAACTGTTGTTGCCGTTGATCTGGCCCAGGTGAAAGGGAAGTGCGGCATGATTGGTGTCGCGATCGATGGCGATCGGCCCGAGCAGGCTTGGCCTTACCGTCTGGTAAAGCTCACCGCGCACCGCGACCGGATCGTCGCTGCCGGCTGCGGTGATCGCCTCGGCGCAGAGCCGCGCCGCCGTATAGGCGCTGGCAAATACACTCGACACCCGCCGCTCCGGCCCGAAGCGCGATGCCACCCGCCGCTTGAAGCCGAGGTTCTCCGGCGTCGACAGCGTATCGAAATAGGAGGCCGCGCAAAGCTGGCCGACAGCGGCACCGGGCACGATATCGCCAAGCTCGCATTCCATCAGGTCGCAGCTGACGACCGGGCAGTTTTCCGGGCTGAACGCCGGATCGCGGTCTGCAAGCTGGCGGACCGCCGCCAGGAAGGCATAGCTGGACGGACCGATCAGGTTGTTGAGGATGAAGCTCGGCCGGCGCTGCTCGATGTCGGCGACGATCCGGTCGACCGCCGTTTCCTCGAGCGGGAGATAGCGCTCGCCCAGCACCTCGCCACCGGCATTGTTGACGAGTTCGCGCGCCAGCCGGTTCATCTCCCAGCCCCAGACATAGTTGGCGCCGACGAGGTATGGCCGCGCGCCGAAGCGCGGGATCAGGTGCTCGAACAGCGGAATGAGATGCTGGTTGGGGCAGCCGCCGACATAGACGACGTTTTCGTTGGCCTCGAAGCCTTCGTAGGGGCACATGTACCAGAGCAGCGCGTCGTGCTTTTCGACGAGCGGGATCACTTCCTTGCGGGCCGCCGAGGTGATCGTGCCGACAATGTGCCGGCAGCCGGCGCGCAGCAGCTGGCGCGCGCCTTCGAGATAGGCGGCAAGATCCGCATGCGGATCGAAGAACACCGGCTCCACCGCCGTTATGCCGTCCGCTGCAAACTCGGCAAGCGCGAATTCCGCACCGTCGCGCGCATCGCGGCCCATCGAGCCGTAGGGCCCGGTGGTGGAGTAGAGAATGCCGATCTTCAGCGCGTCCATCATCAAAAGCCCAAAACTAAAAACCCCATGACGCGAGACCCACCACTGGGTGGGGCGTCATGGGGCGAAACTGCCCTGCGACAACGAAGTCATGTGATGCGGCGGCGATCCGGTATGCCTAATCCGCAGGCCTGAATAAAATACAGGCAGTAGCGCTTGTCAAGCTGGAACACCGTCCCTTGGCTCCAAGATTTGGGCCCTCGCTCGACGGCCCGCCACCGCTCCCGTCTTAGGGTTGGTGGCCCTCCTCGCCCCGGGGCAGACGCATGCGCTCTTCCAGCCCCTGCAGAATGACGAACAGCGAAGGCACAAAGACCACGGTCAGGCAGGTCGAGCCGAGCATGCCCGTCAGCACCGCGATGCCGATCGATTTTTGCGCGCTCGCCCCGGCGCCCGTTTGCAGCACCAGCGGTACGACCCCGAGGATGAAGGCGATGGACGTCATGAGGATCGGCCGGAAGCGGCTTCGGGCCGCCTGCACGGCCGCCTCGGCAATCGCCGCGCCGTGCTGGCGCAGGTGCCGTGCGGTTTCGACAATGAGGATGGCGTTCTTGGCCGACAGCGCGATCAACAGCACCAGGCCGATCTGGGTATAGAGGTTGACCGCAGCATGGGCGGCGAGCAGCGTCGCGGCGGTGCCGATCAACGCCAGCGGCACCGTCGCGATGACCGCGACCGGCGCGTACCAGCTCTCGTACTGGCCGGCGAGCACGAAATAGACCAGCACGAGGCTGAGCCCGTAGACGAGGTAGATCTGCCCGCCAAGCTCCCGCTCCTGGAAGGACACGGCCGTCCACTCGAAGCCGAAATCGCGTGGCATCAGGCGCTGCGTCATGCCCTCCAGCGCATCGAGCGCCTGGCCGGTGCTGAAGCCTTGTGCCTGGGTGCCGATAATCTGGGCGGAGGGATAGAGATTGTAGAGGCTGACCAGGGACGGACCCGAAACGGGCGTCACCTGGGCGATGGCGCCGAGCGGAACCATCTGGCCGCCGGCGCTGCGCAGTTTCAGCTGCCGAAGGTCCGAAAGCTCGACCCGCTTGCCGGCCTCGGCCTGCACGTAGACCTGGAAGACGCGGCCGAACAGGCTGACCTGGCCGGCATAGGAGGAGCCGATATACTGGCCGACCGTGTCATAGGCACTGCCGGTATCGACACCCATCGTCTCCGCCCTGGTGCGGTCGACCAACACGGCAAACTGCGGCGCGTCCGCCCGGAACGGACTGAAGGCCTGGCGGAACAGCGGGTCGTTGCGGGCTTCCCCGGCGATCGACGCGGCGACATTCTGGAGGGCGGCATAGTCGAAACTGCCGTTTCGGGCCTCGATCTGCAGGGCAAAGCCGGCGGCATTGCCGATCCCCTGGATGGGCGGCGGCGGCAGCACCAGCGCCTCGCCATCCGGCAGGTTGGCGGTCGCCTCCGAAAGTCGCTGGTAGAGCGAAACAAGGTCGTCTCCCTTGCCCCGCACGGTCCAGTCGGTGAGGATCACATAGACGACGCCGGCATTGGCAAGACTGGCATTGTTGTTGAGGGCTGAAAGCCCGCCGATCGAGATCACCGTGTCCACCGCCCCGATCGAGGCGACCCGCCGGCGCACCAGCTCCATGGCCCGTCTGGTCCGCGCCAGAGAGGCGCCCTCCGGCAGCTGCACCGAAACCAGGAAATAGCCCTGGTCTTCCACCGGCAGGAACCCCGTCGGCACCCGTGACAGAAGATAGACCGAGAAGCCGACCAGCAGCGCCGTCAGGACGGTGAGCAGCAGGCTGAACCTCACCATGCGCCGCACCAGCGCCGCATAGGCCCGCTCGCCGGCATCGTAGACCCGGTTGAACTGGCGAAAGAACAGGTTGCGTCGTTCTCCCGGCGGTCGCGCCCTCAGCCAGAAGGCACATTGCGCCGGCTTGAGCGACATGGCGTTGACGGCGCTGATCAGCGCCGTGGCGGCAATCACCAGGGAAAACTGCTTGTACATCTCGCCGCTGAGGCCGGGCAGGAAGGCGGCCGGCAGAAACACGGCGAGCAGCACCAGCGTGATGCCGATGATCGGGCCGGTCAGCTCCGCCATCGCAAGCGAGGCCGCCTCGGCTGCCGTCTTGCCTTGATCGAGATGCTTGGCCGCCGCCTCGACCACGACGATTGCGTCGTCCACCACGATCCCGATCGCCAGGATGATCGCAAACAGCGTCGACAGGTTGATGGAAAAGCCGAACAGGGCGAGCGCGGCAAAGGCGCCGATGATCGTCACCGGCACCGTCGTGGCCGGAACGAGCGTCGCCCGCCAGTCCTGCAGGAAGACGAGGATCACCAGCAGCACGAGGAGCGCCGCCTCGATAAGCGTGTGGTAGACATCGGTGATCGCCGCCGAGACGAAGCGGGTCGTGTCGAACGGAATGGAGTAGCGCAGGCCCTGTGGAAAGGCCGTCGACATCTCCTCCATCTTCGCCTTCACGCGGGCCATGACGTCGAGCGCATTGGCTTCCGGCAGGGTGAACAGCGCAAGCCCCGCGGCGGGCTGGCCGTCCATGGTAAAGTCCTGGTTGTATTGCTGCGCGCCGAGCTCCACCCGCGCGACGTCGCGCAGCCGGATCACCTCGCCATTGTCGGCGACGCGCACGATGATGTCCTCGAAGGCCGGCACGTCCGAGAGCTTGGAATCGAGCCTCAGCGTGTACTGGAACATCTCTCCCGCGGGCGCCGGCGGCAGCCCCAGCTGGCCGGCCGCTGTCGAACGGCTCTGCTTGTTGATGGCATTGACCACGTCGCCGGGCATGAGGCCGCGGGCCGCCAACAGTTCCGGATCGACCCAGATGCGCACCGCATACTGACCGGACCCGAAGACGACGACATTGCCGACCCCGGACAGGCGCGAGATGTGGTCGACCAGGTTGATCGTCGCGTAATTGGCCATGAACAGGCCGTCCAGGTTCGGGTCGCGGGAGGACAGCGACACGATGGCGAGGATCGCCGTCGACCGCTTCGCCGTCTGCACGCCCTGCGCCTGCACCGCATCCGGCAGGGAGGCGACGGCGCCGGACACGCGGTTCTGCACCAGGATCTGCGCCTGGTTCGGATCGGTCCCGATCGCAAACGTCACGTTCAGCGTATAGGCGCCGTCGCTCGTCGACGTCGACTGCATGTAGAGCATGCCCTCGACCCCATTGACCTTCTGTTCGATCGGCAGCGCCACCTCGCGCACGATCGTTTCCGCATTCGCGCCCGGATAGCGCGCGGTCACCTGCACCACCGGCGGCACGACATTGGGATATTGCGAAACGGGCAGGCGGACGAGCGCCACCAGCCCGAGGATGACCGTCAGGACGGCGATGACATTGGCGAGAACCGGTCGGCTGATGAAGAAATTGGCGATCATGGCGATCCCTGGCCGGACGGTTTACAGATGGTCGACGATGGAAACGGGTTCGCCCGGGCGCACCGAGGCACCACCCTCGACGATGACGCGGTCGCCTGCGCCAAGCCCGTCAAGGATCTCGCGCGATCCGCCGGCCAGCTTTTCGCCGATCGCCACCTTGCGGATTTCCGCCCGGTCCCCCGCCCCGACCACCATGACGGTGCGGCCGAGCTGCGAAGTGCCGATCGCGGCGTCCGGGACGGCAAGCGCCTTGACCGTGGCGAGCGGAATGCGCACCCGGGCGAACATGCCCGGAGACAGCAGGGGCCCGGGATCGGCGACCTTGGCACGAAGGGTCATGGTTCCGGAGGCGGCATCGACCTCGGGCGCGATGTAGTCCAGCGTCCCCGCATAGGGATAGTCCGTATCCGTCTGCAGGCCGATCTCGACCGGGATCGGGCCGCGCCCGTCCAGGGTGACCTTGCGCTCGGCCATCACCTTGCGGATCTCGATCACCTGCCGCTCATTGGCGGAAAACACTGCACGAAGCGGGCTCGGCTGCACGAGGGTCGCGAGCTTGGGCGCCGAAGCCGCGTTGACATAGGCGCCGGGATCGAGCGTCCGGGCAGACAGAATGCCGTCGAAGGGCGCCCGCACTTCCGTATAGCTGAGGTTGAGCTGCGCGGTGCGAAGTCTTGCTTCCGCCGAGGCCACCTGCGCCCTGGACACCTCGTTCTGCGCAACAGCGCTCTCGAGCGAACTGTCCGCCACGATCTGCTTGAGCGACAGGGTCTGCTGTCGCTGCAGATTGGCTGCCGCCTGCCTCAGGTTTGCCTGGGCCTGGGCAAGGTCGGCCTGCGCGGAGGCAAGGCTGATCCTGTAGGGCTCCTGCTCGATCACGAACACGACCTCTCCCCTGGCGACCCGCGCGCCATCCTCGAAACGGATGGCGTCCAGCGTACCCGAGACGCGTGCCACCAGATCCACCTGGTTGACCGCCTTCAGCGTGCCGGTCGAATAGAGGTAGCGCGTCGCCGGCATTTGCGCCGGCACCGCCACCACGACCTTGCTGTCCAGCGGCTGCGCCACGGCGGGAAAACCGGCCAGGAGGGCCGGCAGGAGCACGGGCAGCGGCAGGATCGGTCGGGACATCGGGGCGCTCCCTTGGGCCTTGGCTATTGCAGGGCCTTAAGCTCGTCGGGCGAGATCAGCCCGTCCTTGCTCTTGTCGATCCGGGCAAAGGCCATTCCGTAGCGTCCGGCGGACTTGATCTTGGCGGCCATCGGCTTGCCGGCGGCGGCCATCCCGTCGATGAACGTCTTGAATTCGCCCTGGTCGAGCTTGCCGTCGCCGTTTCTGTCGGCCGCGAGATAGGCATCCTGCTGGGCGATCGCCGGAGCAGCGACGGTGACGATGATGATCGCGGCAACAGCAGCACGACCGATCCTAGTGAAAGACATGCAACTCTCCTTATGGTTGGGCTTGTAAGGCGCGGGCCGCCCGGCCGCCGAGACGCCGGCGGGACCCGCGACGATGCCGTTTTATCGGCTCTGTCGTGGCGCACCATCCCATGATCATGGTGTAGACGGGTGGATGGGCGGCGCGAGAAAGCCGCTCTCCGGTTCGCGCACGTCGGCCATGGTGATCCGGATCCGCCCGGCGGGCTGCAGGCCGCAATCCGCCGCCGCTTCGGCAACGAGACCGGCGATCACCTGCTCGGCGCCCACCGCCGCGGCCCGGGCCGCCTGGAACGAGACGATCAGCGCCGGTTCCCCATCCTCGGTCTTCAGCGCCCGGGTGGCGATCTTGCCGACCATCGCCGACAAGAGCGGCGCCTCGCTGCGCAGCGCTGCCGAGGCCACGCGTCCGAACCGCTGCTGGACCGCGATGTCGGGCAGGTCATGGAGCGGCACCGCGGCACTTACCGCGACGAGCCGCCGGCTGTGGCTGGTGACGGTCGCGATCTCGCCGAAGGGAACCGTGTGCAGCCGGTCGTCGAGGCTGCGCAGACGCAGGCTTCGCAGCGTGATCTGCTCCACCCGTCCCCGCACGGGCCCGATTTCGATCAGTTCGCCGAGCCGGAAGACGTCGTCCAGCATGCAGAATATGCCGGCAATGACATCCTTGACGAGGGCCTGCGCGCCGAGGCTGACGGCAAGGCCGAGAATGCCGGCACCCGCCATGACCGGCGTGATATCGAGGCCGAGCGCCGACAGTGCGATCAGCGAAAAGACCGCCGCGATCAGCACCAGCATGGCGACCCGCACGGTCGGCAGGAACGTGGAAAGGCGCGCCTGTCGCGTTTCCTTTTCCTCCTCCGATTCGACCGCGAGCGGCGGGCTCATCCGCGCCTCGATCCAGACATGCGTCGTCGCCGCCAGCAGGGCGCCGGTGACCAGCACCAGGCAGGCGAAGTTGAGCCTTCTCGAATAGGCCGGCCACTCCTGCAGCGGGACCAGTGCGAAGGTTCCGACCAGCCAGGAGTCCACGGCGACCCGCAGGATGATCGCCGAGGCGACGGCGCCGATCGCGACCCGCAGGACGAACAGCGTCCGGATCATGCCCGGGCGCCGCGACAGCCGGATGCTGAGCGCCAGCGCCCGGTCGAACACCAGCGCCAGCAGAACCGATCCGACCGTCGCCTTGACGCCGCGGTAGAGGTCGAATTCGCCCTCGACCCAGCCCCAGATCCACAGGCCAAAGGTCAGCGGCACAAGCGAAACCGCAAGCACAAGCACCGTCTGGCGCAGACCGCGCCGCCGCAGCTCGAACAAGAGATGCAGCGTCGCTACGATCATCGCAGCGCCGGAAAGGAAGGCGACCAGCTTTACGGTCTCGATAGGGAGGCCGGCACGCTGTAGCGAAGCGGTTGCCACCGCCTGCAGATAGCCGCTCGCGAAGATCCCGGCACCGCGTCGGACCGCCAGCGCAGCGCCGCCCCCGTCGATGTCGATCAGCCGCAGCTGGGGATGGTCTGGCCGGAACACGACGGCAAGGAAGGTTACGGCCGTCAGCCAGCGGATGAGGTTCTGCGCGACGTCGGCCGGAAATGCGGCCGCACCCGCCGGATAGTGAAGCACCTGCACGACCGCAAATCGCGCGATCGCCACCGATGCAAAGAGCGGCAGCAGTTCCCACCCGGTCAGCTTTACCATCGCGGCGACCGGGACCCGTTCCGCCGCCGCTCTCTGCCGCGCCCGCCGTGTCAACCGCATGACCGTTAAGTGGACGGCAAGAACGGCAGTCACCAGCAGGCTCGCCCGCCAAAGGTCGTCGCCCAGTGTCGGGGCCCTCTCCAGTGCCAGGGCAAGATCGTAGGGGAGGTGCGGCAGCGCGAAGGCGACCGCCACGAGTTCCCTCTCCGCGGCCTCGCCGATCGCCTGGAGGAGATCGATGGGAGACGGCGGCAGCGCACCGGGCGATGCGGCCGCGGCAGACAGGGGCCCGATGAGCAGAAAGACTGAAAGCATGTCCCAAAACCTGGCTTTCGATTGACTATGCTCGGCCGGACCTCCGGCGAAACCCCATGATCATGGCGTGGGCAAGCCGCACGGTCTCGGTCATGCTCCGGCCATGCCCTTGGACGGGTAACCGTATCAATCTGGAGGATAAGAGGATGCGTTTCGGAGCGGCGGCAGTTCGGCTGGGCCTGATGGCAGCGTATGTGTTGGCAATGGCAGGCATTCAGGTGACGGTGGCACGACCTGCGGCAGCCGCCGTCTACTGCAAGACGGTCGGCGTCCCCAAAGGCTGCGTGGCGGCCCCTCCGGTTGCCGCGGTCATCTATTGCACGGCGCCCGGCGTGCCGATGGGGTGCGTCGCAAGGCCGGTCGCGCGGGCGGCGATCTATTGCAGCCGGCCGGGCTTTCCCGTCGGATGCGTCGCTCGTCCGGCCGGGGTCGTGGTGGCGCCGCGGGTCGCGGCTCCCGGTGTCGGCCGCGTTGGAACGCCGATGAACCGCGGCGGCCCGGTCAACCGCGTCGGCCGCCGCTAGGGCGCATCGGGAAGGACCGCGGGAAGCGTCAGCACCACGCTGGTTCCCGCCGCATCCGAGATCAGAGACAGGGACGCGCCGCAGAGTTCAGCGCGTTTTTTCATGTTGGCGAGGCCGCGCCCGGGCCGGCGCACCGGTCCGCCGTCGTCCTCGCCAAGCCCGCAGCCGTCGTCGCTGACGGTAATGCGGCCACAGGCCCTGCCCTCGGCATCGTCGAGGCTATCCAGCGAGACGGAGATCGTGCGCCCGCCAGAATGCTTGATCGCGTTCGTCACCGCCTCGTCGAGCAGGCGGATGATCTGGATGACGTGCCCTGGTCGCAGGCCCGAGATCGCCGGAAGCCCGCCCGGGCTCAACACCTCCCATCTGAGCGAGATCGCATGCGCCCGAAGCTGCGCCGAGATCCGCTCCCGCCAGGATCCGAGCACCAGCATCAGGTCGCCGTCGATATCCTCCATGGCGTCGATGACCAGCCGCAGATCCTTGAGCGCCGCCCGCGCCGCCTCCCCGATCGCGCCCCGGTCCTGCCCCTGTTCGGCAAGCGCCACGATGCTCACCAGCTGCCCGCCCAGTCCATCGTGGAGATCCCGCATCAACCGCGTCCGCTCGGCCGTCATCGCTTCGGATCGCGCGCGCTCCTCCTCGCGCACAAAACTCTGGCGGAGCTTTTCCTCCGCCTCCCGCACCTGCCGCACCAGCTTGGAGGCAAAACCGTCCGCCTCGTTGAGGGCATGGACGAAGCGCCAGGTGAGGCCGATACCGATCGTCACCAGAACCAGCGAATAGGAGAGCCGTCCGACGAACAGCCGCTCGCCCGGCACGAGATCCATCACCGTCAGGAGATCGTGCAGCGAGGCGACGATCACCGCGGTGAAGACCGACCCCAGAAGAAAGCTCGACTGGTCGCGTCGACGCACCGCGGACCACCCGAGCAACGCCGAGACGGCCAGCACGCTGAGGGTGACGGAGGTCGGCCCGAGCAGCAGGTAGCCGCGCTGCAGCAGCGCGCGACTGCCGGAAAGCCCCATCAGCAGGAGAAGCATGCCCGGCGCCAGCACCAGCCAGAGGGCGGGCCGCGACCGCAGGCCGACGAGCCGCATCGTGAACATCACCATCAGCGCGCCCTCGATCGACACCGAGGCGGCAATGAAACCGTGAAGCGGCAGCGCCGCCGGCATGGCGATGAAGTTCTGGACGACCCCGATCCCCATGGCGGCGGCGAGCAGACCGTAGATCGCGTCCTGGCGTCGGCTGACCCAGATCAGCGCAAACACCAGGGACAGCGTTGCCTGCAGCGAGATCAGCAGGAGCGGAAAGGTCTCGAAAAGGGCGATGCGCCGGTCGAAGCTCGGACGAAGGCGGCTGTCGGGTCCGAGATAGACGCTGTCGACATAGCCGGTCACCGGCCCCCAGACGAACAGCTTTACGGTCAGGACGTTTGGTCCCGGGACAAGCAGCGCGGGCGGGATCAGCGAGATGACCGGCACATTGCGATCCGGCCGGCTCGTTGCGGGATCGCGCAGCGTATCCTCGATGAGCGTGCCATTGATGAAGAGCTGGACGCCGGTCGAAAAGCGCGGGATGAGGACCGACCATGTCTCCTCCGGAGCGTTGCCGGGTAAGGTGAAGGGGATCCGGTAGTCGACCGGTGGCGGATCCTCCGATCGCGCCTTGCGGTCGATGGGAAACGCGACGGGGCGCCAGACCCCGCCCTCGTTCACCTCGGCGACGGCTGCGCGATAGGCCGGTGGCGGGCGCGGCAGATCGAGCCGGAGCACGAACACGCAGGCGAGCGCGACCAGGGCCTGGACCGCCACATAGAGGGGCAGCCGGGACGGGCTGCTGCGGATTGCGGACAGCGTCATTGCCATCGTCGTGCTACAGCCGGATCAGCCCCTGTTGAAGCGCCTCGAAGACTGCTTCGCCGCGCGTGTTCACGTCGAGTTTGCGATAGATGTTCTTGATGTAGCCGGGAACGGTCTGCCGCGAAATGCCCAGCTGCGAGGCGATGTCGGCATAGCTGAACCCCTTGGCGATGCCCCACAGGATGTCGATTTCGCGCGGCGTGAGTTTTGCCGTGTTGAGGTCGCTCGCCGGCTTTGCGCCGGTGCCCGCCTGGGTCCGCCGCACGATGAAACGGGCGATCGAAGCGGATATCGGCGAATGGCCACGGATCAGTTCGCGCACCGTATGGGCGATGTCGGGTGGAAACGCGTCCTTGAGGAGATAGCCGTTGGCGCCCAGGAGAATGGCGGAGATCACGCTCTGCTCGTCGCCGAGGATGGAGATCACCATGATCTCGGTCGCCTCGCTGCGCTGGCGCACCTCGCGGATCAGTTCCAGCCCGTTTCCGTCGGGAAGCTGCAGGTCGGTCAGGAGCACATGCGGTTTGGCGCTCTGCAGCAGCCCCCGCGCCTGCCCGAGATCGCCGGCTTCGGCGACCCGGAAGCCTCCCGCCTGGACAAGCGCATCCGCGATGCGCCGCCGTGTCGGCGCATCGTCTTCCACCAGGAGAACCGAGATCTCCTCTGCAGTTTCCTCGAGCGGCCCCACAGTGTCCCCCTGACAAGCCATCCGCGCCAGTATTGCCCGGATCGCAGGGATTGCACAGCCATGAATATGGCGGGAGAGCCGCGCTTCAGGCCGTCAGGCTGACGACCTTGCCCTCTTTCGCGGAGCGCAGCGCCGCGTCTGCAAGCTGCAGCGCGATCAGCCCGTCTTCGGCCGAGGGAGAAAGAGCCGCACCCTTTTCGACGCTGTCGATGAAGGCGGAAATCTCGGCCGCATAGGCCGCCGTGTAGCGGGTCATGAAGAAATCGTGCAGCGGCGGGCGGGTGTAGCCCTCCTTGTTGGCGATCTCGATCGACACCGGGCGCTGGTTCTCCGCCGAAACCGACCCCAGCGAACCATGCACCTCGATGCGCTGGTCGTAGCCGTAGCTGGCGCGGCGCGAATTGGAGATCACCGCCTGGCGGCCGCTCTTGGTGGTGAGAATGAGGCTGGCGCTGTCGAAATCGCCAAGCGCGCCGATCGCCTTGTCCACCAGCACGGCGCCGGTCGCGAACACCTGGACGATCTCCTCGCCGAGCAGGAACCGGGCCATGTCGAAATCATGGATGGTCATGTCACGGAAGATGCCGCCGGACACCTTGATGTATTCCGCCGGCGGCGGGCCGGGATCGCGGCTGGTGATCGTCACCATCTCCACCGTGCCGATCTTGCCGTCGTCGATCGCCTGGCGCACGGCGCGGAAATGCGGGTCGAAGCGGCGGTTGAAGCCGAGCATCACCTTGGCGCCGGTCTGGCGGACCACCTCGAGGCAGGCTCTCGCCCGCTCCACATCGAGATCGATCGGCTTTTCGCAAAAGATCGCCTTGCCGGCGCGGGCGAGCCGCTCGATCAGGTCGGCATGCGTATTGGTCGGCGTGCAGATGATGACGCCATCGATCTTGGGGTTCGCGATGACCGCATCGATCGTGCTGACCTCGCAGCCGGCGCTGTCGGCGATCGCCTGTGCGGCCTCCGCCATGGCATCCACCACGGCGACGAGCTTTGCGCGCTTGTCTTCGGCAATTGCCCGTGCATGCACCTTGCCGATGCGTCCTGCCCCCAGAAGTGCAAGCTTCGTGACCATGGTCCGTCCTCCCTGACGACTATCGAGCTGCCGGCCCCGTCGCTCCGAAGCGCTCCCTTGCGGAACCGACAAACTCAATTTGGAATATATGTTCTATTCTGCTAGATGGTGATTATCTTTATGTCAAGCGCAGCGCCGCAGAGGAACAAACATGGGTGAAGCAGGTGGTCCGGCGACGATCAAGGCCTTCGAGGAGCGTCTCTTCGAGGTCTCCACAAGCCTGCCAAAGCGCCTGCGCCAATGCGCTGATTACGTTGCCGCCAACAAGGATCGGATCGCCGTCTCCACGGTCGCCGAGATGGCCGAAGGCGCCGGCGTACAGCCCTCCGCGTTCATGCGCTTTTGCCAGATCATGGGCTTTTCCGGCTTTTCGGAAATGCAGCGCCTGTTCCGAGAAACCTTTGTCGGCGGCTGGCCCGACTATTCGACCCGCCTCCAGCATCTGCGCGAAAAGGCCGAGGGCAGCCCCTCCGCCTTGCTTGCGGAATTCGTGGAAGCCGGCCGCGCTTCATTGGAAAACCTGCTGAAGACCGTGGATGCGCACCATCTCGAAGACGCCGTCGCAGCGCTTTCGAAGGCCAACATGATCCACATCATCGGACTGCGGCGTTCCTTCCCGGTCGCCAGCTACATGAGCTATGCGTTCGAGAAAATGGACGTGCCCGCCATGCTCCACAGCGCCGTCGGCCGGCTCGACAGCCGCAACGCGATCCGTGACGGCGACGTGGTCTTGGCCATCACCTTCTCTCCCTATTCCGTCGAGACGATTGAACTGGTGGAGGCGGTCAGTGCCCGCGGCATTCCGGTCGTGGCGCTGACCGACACGATCGTCAGCCCATTGCGCAAGTTCGACGCCATCACCCTCTCTGTCTCGGAGGTGGACTTCGGCGCCTTCCGATCGCTGTCTGCGACGCTGTGCCTCGCAATTACCCTGTCGGTCGCAGTCGGTACCGCCCGTTCGGGCTGAATATTTGTGTTGAAACTACAAAAAATGGAATTTATAGTCCATTATGGTTGCAGGGGTGCAAGTCCCCATCCGCCGCTCGGGAGGCGCGGAGCACCGGGAATTCGCGGAGGGAGGAAATATTGCCGTCACTCGATCTCATCACGATCGGTCGGTCGTCTGTCGATCTCTATGGCGCGCAGGTGGGCGGACGCCTGGAGGACATGGCCTCCTTCAACAAGTACATCGGCGGCTCTCCGACCAATATCGCGGCCGGCGCCGCGCGGCTGGGACTGAAGTCTGCCGTCATTACCCGCGTCGGCGCCGAGCACATGGGGCGCTTCATCCGCGAGCAGCTGGTGCGCGAGAAGGTGGATGTGCGTGGCGTCAAGACAGACCCGGAGCGACTGACAGCACTTGTCCTTCTCGGCATCCGCGACGAGCACCAGTTTCCGTTGATCTTCTACCGCGAGAACTGCGCCGACATGGCGCTGTGCGAAGACGACATCGACCCGGACTTCATCCGCGAAGCCGGCTGCGTCTGCGCCACCGGCACCCACCTGTCGCATCCGAACACCGAGGCAGCCGTTCTGAAGGCCCTGCGCCTGGCGCGGGACAACGGCGCGCGGACAGCGCTCGACATCGACTACCGGCCAAACCTGTGGGGGCTCGCCGGCCACGAGGCGGGCGAAAGCCGCTTCATTGAATCCGGCAAGGTGACCGCAAAGCTGCAATCGACATTGCACCTGTTCGACCTGATCGTCGGAACGGAAGAGGAGTTCCACATTGCCGGCGGATCCACCGACACGCTGCAGGCACTGCGCGCTGTCCGCAACGTCTCCTCCGCAACGCTGGTCTGCAAGCGCGGCCCGATGGGCGCCGTGGTCTTCGAGGGCGAGATCCCCGAGAGCCTCGACGAGGGGCAAAGCGGTCAAGGCTTTCCGATCGAGGTCTTCAATGTGCTGGGCGCCGGCGACGGTTTCATGGCTGGCCTGTTCCGGGGCTGGCTGACCGGCGAGGACTGGCCGACGACGCTGAAATTCGCCAATGCCTGCGGCGCTTTCGCCGTTTCCCGGCATGGCTGCACGCCCGCCTATCCGAGCTGGGAGGAGCTGCAGTATTTCTTGCGCACCGGCATCCGCAACAGGGCGCTGCGCAAGGACATGGCCCTGGAACAGGTCCACTGGTCCACCAACCGCACGGGCGACTGGCCGGACCTGAAGGTCTTTGCCTTCGACCATCGCATGCAGCTGGAGGCCATCGCCGAGGAGGCGGGACAGAGCTCGGAGCGCATCGACGCCTTCAAGAGTCTTTGCCTGCAGACGGCCCTTGAGGTTGCCGGCGACCGCCACGGCTACGGCATTCTCTGCGACGGTCGTTTGGGCCGCGAAACCCTTTATCGCGCCACCGGCACCGGCCTTTGGATCGGCCGGCCGGTGGAATGGCCAGGCTCCCGTCCGCTGACGCTCGAGCCCGAGCTCGGCCCCGATTTCGGCGGACTTGGCGAATGGCCGGTCGACAACGTGGCCAAGGTGCTCTGCTTCTACCATCCTGATGACACTGCCGAGATGCGCGAACGCCAGGAGGAGGTTGTTCGCCGCCTGTTTGCCGCGACCCGCCGCAACCGGCTGGAAATGCTGCTGGAGGTGATCCCCTCCAAGGTCGGGCCGATCGATGACGACACCGTCGCCCGCATCATCGAGAGGTTTTACGCGATCGGCATCTATCCCGACTGGTGGAAGCTCGAACCGATGACCAGCCGGACCGCCTGGGCAAACGCCTGCGCGGCGATCGAAAAGCACGATCCCTATGTCCGCGGCATCGTCGTGCTCGGCCTCGATGCGCCGATGGCGGAACTCGAGGCAAGCTTTGCCACGGCGGCCGGTTTTGCGCTGGTCAAGGGATTTGCCGTCGGCCGGACGATCTTCGGCGAGGCGGCGCGGCAATGGTTTTCAGGCCAGATCGACGACCGCGAAGCCGTCGCCGACATGACACGCAAGTACCGCGACCTCTGTGCGACCTGGGACACGGCCCGCGCAGCAGCGACAGGCGCAGGAGGAAACGACCGATGACGACAGTGAGACTGACGGCGGCGCAGGCCATGGTGCGCTATCTGGCCAACCAGATGACGGAGGACGGCGTTCCCTTCATCTCGGGCGTCTGGGCGATCTTCGGCCACGGCAACGTCGCGGGCATGGGCGAGGCGCTGGCCGGCATCCGCGACGAGCTGCCCACCTATCGCGGCCAGAACGAACAATCCATGGCCCATGCCGCCATCGCCTATGCCAAGCAGCTGGGCCGCAGGCGCGCCATGGCCGTCACCTCCTCCATCGGACCCGGCGCGCTCAACATGGTAACGGCGGCAGCGCTGGCGCATGTCAACCGCCTGCCCGTGCTGTTCATCCCGGGCGACGTGTTTGCCAACCGCGCGCCGGACCCGGTGCTGCAGCAGATCGAGAATTTCGGCGACGGCATTGCCACCGCCAATGACTGCTTTCGCCCGGTCAGCCGCTATTTCGACCGCATCAGCCGTCCGGAGCATCTGCTGACCGCCCTGCCCCGGGCGATGCGCACCCTGACGGACCCGGCCGACTGCGGCCCGGTGACGCTTGCCTTCTGCCAGGATGTCCAGGCGGAAGCCTACGATTATCCGGAAAACTTCTTTGCGCAAAAGACCTGGTACTGGCGCCGGCCCCGCCCGGACGATCACGAGCTCGCCCGCGCCGTCGAGGCGATCAAGGCTGCCAAGGCTCCGGTCATCGTTGCCGGCGGCGGCGTGCACTTTTCCGGCGCGACCGAGGCGCTTGCCGCCTTTGCCGAAAGGCACGCCATCCCGGTCGTCGAAACCCAGGCCGGCAAATCGGCCCTGCCCTGGGATCACGGCTCGAACTTCGGCCCGGTCGGCGTCACCGGCGCGTCGAGCGCCAATGCGATCTGCGAACACGCCGACCTGGTGATCGGCGTTGGCACCCGCTTCCAGGATTTCACCACCGGCTCCTGGGCGCTGTTCAAGAATCCCGACCGCCGCATCCTGGCGCTCAACGTCCAGCCCTATGACAGCGCCAAGCATGACGCCATCCCGCTCGTCTGCGACGCCAAGGTGGGCCTGGAGCTGATCGGGGCAGCACTCGGCGGCCATCGATTGTCGCCCCCCGATGCCGGCCTCAAGCAGGCCTGGTTCGACAAGGCCGACGCGGTGACCGCGGCCCCGGCGGACGGCAACCTGCTGCCGACCGACATGCAGGTGATCGGCGCCGTCCAGCGCGCCGCGCGCGACAACACGGTGGTGATGTGCGCCGCGGGCACCATGCCGGGCGAGTTGCATCAGCTGTGGAAGGCCGGCCGGCCGCTCTCCTACCACATGGAATACGGCTTCTCCTGCATGGGCTACGAGATCGCCGGCGGGCTCGGCATCAAGCTCGCCGAACCGGAGCGCGACGTGATCGTCATGGTCGGCGACGGCTCCTACATGATGATGAATTCCGAGCTCGCGACCGCCGCTGCCATGGGCGTCAAGATCACTGTCGTCATCACCGACAACCGCGGCTACGGCTGCATCAACCGGCTGCAGATGGCGACCGGCGGCGAGCAGTTCAACAACCTCTACGCCCACACCAACCAGACCAATCCGATGCAGATCGATTTTACCGCCCACGCCGCATCGATGGGCGCCGACGCCCGCAAGGTCTCGACCATCGCCGACCTCGAAGCGGCCTTGAACGGTGCCCGCGAAGCGACGGTGCCGACCGTTATCGTCATCGATACCGACCCCTATCCCACGCCCGACGCCGGCGGCTTCTGGTGGGACGTCGCCGTCCCGGAAGTCTCGAAGCGGCCGGAAGTCAACCAGGCGCGCGCCGCCTATGAAACCGCGCTCAAGGAAAGACGCTGACATGATCCTCTACGGCACGAACCCCATTGCCTGGTCGAACGACGACGACCGCACGCTTGGCGCCCATATCAGCCTCGACCAGTGCCTCGACGAAGCTTCCCGGATAGGCTTCGACGGCATCGAAAAGGGCCACAAGTTCCCGCAGGAGCCGGCAGCCCTCAAGGCGGTGCTCGAGCCGCGCAAGCTGCGCTTCGTGTCCGGCTGGCATTCGCTGAACCTTCTGACCAACACGATCGAGGACGAGAAGCAAGCCATGCAGCCGGCGCTCGATCTTTTGAAGGCCATGGGTTCGAAGGTCATCATCGTCTGCGAGACCTCCAATGCCATCCATGGCGACGACGGCACGCCGGTCAACGACCGGCCGAAGCTCGCCGACGACCAGTGGCCGTCTTTCGGCGCCGGCGTCGAGGCATTGGCCGCCCATGCCGCCGAACAGGGCGTGACGCTGGTCTACCACCACCACATGGGCACGATCGTCGAAAGCGAGAACGAGATCGACGCTCTGATGGCCCATACCGGACCACACACCCACCTGCTGCTCGACACCGGCCACTGCCTGTTCGGCGGCGGCAATCCGGAACATCTGGCTGAACGTCATATGGCCCGCGTCGGTCACATCCACGCCAAGAACGTGCGGCCCGATATCGCGGACCAGGTGCGCGGCGAAAACCTGTCCTTCCTGGAGGGCGTGCGCCGTGGCGTCTTCACCGTTCCGGGCGACGAGGACGGAGGGGTCGATTTCCTTCCCGTGCTGACGATCGCCGCCGAGCACGACTACGAGGGCTGGCTGGTCATCGAAGCCGAGCAGGATCCCGACGTCCGCAATCCCTTCGAATACCAGAGCATGGGCCTGTCCTCGCTGAAGGCGATGGCGCTGGCGGTCGGTCTCGACAAGGGAAGGCATGGCGCATGACGAACCTGCTGCGCAAGCCGAACGGATCCACCGGCAAGGTCCACGACGTGACGCCGCAAAGCGCCGGCTGGGGCTATGTCGGCTTCGGCCTCTACCGGCTTAGACCCGGCGAAACCGCGACCGAGCAAACCGAGGACAAGGAGGTCATCCTCGTCCTCGTGGAAGGCAAGGCGGAGGTGAGCGGCGGCGGCAAGAGCTTTGGCGAGCTCGGCGACCGCATGAACGTCTTCGAGCGCAAGCCGCCGCACTGCGTCTACGTGCCAGCCGGCGCGAATTGGAGCGCCACCGCCACCACCGACTGCACGCTCGCCGTCTGCACGGCCCCGGCCAAACCCGGGCGCGAGGCGGCGCAGATCGGCCCGGAAGGGTTGACGCTCGCCACCCGCGGCAAGGACGCCAACACGCGCTACATTTTCCCGATTGCCATGGAAGACCGGGACGTCGCCGACAGCCTGCTGGTGACGGAGGTGTTCACGCCGTCCGGCAACTGGTCCTCCTACCCGCCGCATCGGCATGACGAGGACAACTTCCCCGACATGACCTATCTCGAGGAGACCTATTACCACCGCCTGAATCCCGCCCAGGGCTTCGGCTTCCAGCGCGTCTTTACCGAAGACGGCACGCTGGACGAGACCATGGCCGTCTCCGACCACGACCTCGTGCTGGTTCCCAAGGGCCATCATCCCTGCGGCGCGCCCTATGGCTACGACATGTACTACCTGAACGTCATGGCCGGGCCCTTGCGCAAATGGCGGTTCAAGAACCATCCGGACCACGACTGGATCTTCCGGCGCGACAACCTCTGACGCGCCGACAAACATCATCTGCATCGACCGGGAGGGGACAATGGCAGGATTGGGCGTCGGGCTGATCGGCACCGGCTACATGGGCAAATGCCATGCGCTGGCGTGGAATTCCGTGGCAAGCGTGTTCGGCGACGTCGAGCGGCCGCGGTTGGTGGCGCTGGCGGAAGTGGATGCCGGGCTGGCGGCGCAAAAGGCCGCAGAGCTGGGGTTTGCATCTTCGACGGGCGACTGGCGCGACCTCATTGCCAATCCTGACGTGGATGTGGTCTCGGTGACCACCCCGAACGCCTTCCACGCCGAGATGGCGATTGCCGCACTCGAGGCGGGAAAGCATGTCTGGTGCGAGAAGCCGATGGCACCGGCGCTGGCCGAGGCCGAACGGATGCAGGTAGCCGCCAGCCGAGCCGGCAAGGTTGCCGCCATGGGCTACAACTACATCCAGAACCCGATGATCCGCCAGATCCGCACGCTGATCGACGATGGCGCAATCGGAACGGTGAACCATGTCCGCGTCGAGATGGACGAGGACTTCATGGCCGATCCGCAAGCACTCTTCTACTGGAAGAGCGAGGCCTCCTCCGGCTACGGCGCGCTCGACGATTTCGCTGTCCACCCGTTGTCGCTGCTCTTCGTGCTGTTTGGCCATGTGCAGTCGGTCGTCGCCGACATGGTCAAGCCCTATGCCGAACGGCCACTGTCCGACGGCAGCCGGCGGGCCGTCGAAAACCACGATCTCGCCAGCGTGCTGCTGAAGCTGGAGGGTGGCATTTCTGCCGTGCTGATGGCCAATCGGTCGGCCTGGGGCCGCAAGGGCCGCATCGCATTGCAGATCTTCGGCTCCAACGGCTCGATCCTGTTTGACCAGGAGCGCATGAACGAGTTCGAGCTCTATCAGAATGCCGGCGACAGGGCGCAGCAGGGGTATCGCCGGGTGCTGGCATCGCCGGACCATTCGCCCTATGGCCACTTCGTGCCGGCGCCAGGCCACGGGCTCGGCTTCAACGACCTGAAAATCATCGAATGCCGGGAGCTTCTGGCGGCGATCGCCGGCGAGCCCTCGCATCTGATCGGTTTCGACGACGGACTGCGCATCGAGCGCTCCGTGCATGCCATGGCCCGCTCCTTTGCCGAGCAGCGCTGGGTCTCCGTCGACGGTTGAACCAGCCTTGTCTCGAGCATGCCTTCAACAGTGCTCCAACAAAAAGAGGCGGCCCCGGGGCCGCCTTAGTCGCTTGGGAGAAGTGTTGCTGCGTCAGTCCTAGCCCTTGGCGCGCTTCTTCTGGCGGTAGACGTCGGTGACCACGGCGGCGACGATGATGATCCCCTTGACGATCTCCTGGTAGTAGGCGTCGACCCGCAGGAAGGTAAAGCCGGACGTCATGACGCCGAGGATGACCGTGCCGATGACCGTGCCGGTAATCCGACCGGCGCCGCCCGCAAGCGAGGTGCCGCCGATCACCGCGGCGGCGATGGCATCGAGTTCGTACATCACGCCCATGCCCGCCTGCGCCGTCTGCGCACGCGCCGCGGTAACAACGCCGGCAAGCCCGGCCAGCATGCCGGCGATCGCGTAGACCTTGATGAGATGCGCCTCGACATTGATGCCGGAGACCCGGGCCGCCTGCACGTTGGCGCCGATCGCATAGGTGAACTTACCGTAGCGGGTGTAGCGCAGCGCGATGTGGAAGATCACCGCCACCACCAGGAACACCACCACCGGCCAGATGCCCGTGCCGATGAAGGTAAAGCCGTCCGAAAGGCCGGAGACCGGCTGGCCCTTGGTGTACCACTTGGAGATGCCGCGGGCGGTCACCATCATGCCGAGGGTGGCGATGAAGGGTGGGATCTTGGTTCGGGCGATCAGCTGCCCGTTGATGAAGCCGGCGAGCAGCCCCGCCAGCACCCCGACCGCGATCGGCACCACGAAGGGCATGTCGGTCAGGCCCGGATAGAGCGCCCGCGGCCATGTCGAGGCCTGGGCAAGGCTCGCGGCGAACATCGCCGTCATGCCGACGACCGAACCCGAGGACAGGTCGATGCCGCCGGTGATGATGACCTGCGTCACGCCGACCGAGATGATGCCGATCACCGAGACCTGCAGGATCATGATCGTCAGGCGCTGCTGGTTGAACAGAAAGCTCTGACCGACGAAGATCCAGCCGAGCACTTCGTAGACCAGCGCGATCGCAATCAGAACCAGGAAGATATTCGCTTCCGGTGGCACGCGGCGGTGCCGCCGACGTTCCGGCGCAGCCTTCAGGCCGTTCTTGGCGGTCGCTTCCGTTGTCATTGTTGTTCCTCCCATGTCCGGATGCCTCAGCGCGAGGCGAGGTCCATCACCTTGATCTGTGTTGCTTCCGCCCGGTCGAGAAAGCCGGTCACGCGTCCCTCATGCATGACCATGATCCGGTCGCTCATGCCGAGCACCTCGGGCATCTCCGAGGAAATCATGATGACCGCGACCCCGGTGCGCGCCATCTCGCAGACCAGCCTATGGATTTCCGCCTTGGCACCGACGTCGATGCCGCGAGTCGGCTCGTCGAGAATGAGGATGCGCGGATTGGTCAGCATCCAGCGGCCGATCAGCACCTTCTGCTGGTTGCCGCCCGAGAGATTTTCCACGCGCTCGGAGAGGCTGGGCGTCTTGATGCGCAGCTTGCGGCACATGTCCTCGCAGACCTCGGAAAGCGCGGTCTCTTCCACGAAGCCGCCCTTGACGAACTTGTCCTGCAGCACGGCGATCTGCATGTTTTCGAGCACGTCGAGGATCAGCAGGCAGCCGGTATCCTTGCGGTCCTCGGTGAGAAAGGCCATCCGGTTGCGAATGGCGGTCGTCGGGCTGTCGATGACGACGGGCTTGCCGTCGATCTCGATCGAGCCGGAGGTGGCTGGCGTTACGCCGAACAGGGTTTCCGCCACGTTCGAGCGGCCAGAGCCGACCAGGCCCGCGACCCCCAGGATCTCTCCTGCCCGCACCTCGAAGGATACGTCGCGGAACACGCCCTTGAGGTTGAGGTCCTTGACCGACAGCCTGACCTCGCCGATCGGCACTTCTTCCTTGGGAAACATCTGGGTGATCTCGCGACCGACCATCATGCGGATGATGTCGTCGCGGGTCACGTCGGTGGAGGCATGCGTGCCGATATACTTCCCGTCCCGGAACACGGAGAACTCGTCGGCGATCTCGAACAGCTCATTCATCTTGTGGGTGATGTAGACGATGCCGATACCCTGGCTGCGCAGGTCGCGGATGATCTGGAACAGGTGCGCGACCTCGCGCTCCGTCAGCGCCGATGTCGGCTCGTCCATGATCAGCACGTCGGACTCGTAGGACACCGCCTTGGCGATCTCCACCATCTGCCGGTTGGCGACGGAAAGGTCGCCCACCTTCGCCTCGGGATCGATCTGGATGTTGAGCCTCTGGAACAGCTCTTCGGTGAGCCGGTACATTTCGCCATGGTCGACGAATCCGAACCGGGTCAGCGGCTCGCGGCGGATCCAGATGTTTTCGGCGACCGTCATCAGCGACATCAGGTTGAGTTCCTGATGGATCATGGCAATGCCGTTTTCCAGCGCGTCGAGCGGCGATTTCAGCCGGATCTCGGTACCCTTCAGCCGCACTGTCCCCTTGTCCGGCGTGTAGATGCCGGCCAGCACCTTCATCAGGGTCGACTTGCCCGCCCCGTTTTCACCCATCAGGGCGTGCACCGTGCCGCGCTTGAGGCGGAACGACACGTTGTCGAGGGCGACGACACCGGGAAATTCCTTGCGTATGTCCTCGGCCGTCAGAAGGAATTCCGCATTGGGAACGGCACCGCTCTTGCGAACAGCTGCCATGGTTGATGGGCTTACGACCATCCTGGACCTCCTGTGGAGCGAGAGACGGGAGACGCGGCAACCTGTGCCGCATCCCCCGCGGCCGCCGCTTAGTTCTTTGCAGCGAAGGTCTTGACGTTTTCGGGCGTCACGAGCTGGAAGGGGATGTAGACCTTCTTCTCGACCTTATCGCCCTTGGCGAGCTTCAGCGCGGCATCGAGCGCGCCCTTGCCCTGGCCGGCTGCATCCTGGAACACCGTCACGTCGAGATCGCCCGCCTGCATGGCCGAAAGCGCGTCCTGCGTGGCATCG
The DNA here is from genome assembly GCA_900469345.1 of Hyphomicrobiales bacterium. GTDB lineage: Bacteria > Pseudomonadota > Alphaproteobacteria > Rhizobiales > Rhizobiaceae > Neorhizobium. Next base: position 141,970 of record UBWZ01000004.1, read on the forward strand.
ACGCCCGCCACGACCACCTTCTTCATGTCCTTGCCGGCCGCCTTCAGCGCCTGGATCGCGCCGATGGCCATTTCGTCGTTGTTGGAGACGACCGCATCGAAGGCGACGCCGCTGGAGAGCCAGTTGCTCATCAGGTCGGCACCCTGGGTACGCTCCCAGTTGGCCGTCTGCTCCTCGACGATCTTGATGCCCTTGCACTCGTCCGTCGCGAACACGTCGTGGACGTCCTTGGTGCGCATGCGGGCCGCCTGGTTGGACAGTTCGCCCATCATCACCACGGCCGAGCCCTTTCCGCCGAGAAGACGGCAGACTTCCTTGGCTTCAAGCGTGCCGGATTCCAGCTCGTTGGAGGCGACGAAGGCCTGCTTTTCCGGCAGCTTGTCGACGTTTACCGGCTCGCGGTTGACGTAGACGAGGGCAACCTTGGCATCGGCTGCGATTTTCGACATGGCCGCCGTGGCGTCCGTATCGACGGCATTGACGATGATTGCATCGACGCCGGCGGCGATGAAATTCTGGATCTGGCTCTGCTGCTTTGCCACATCGTTCTGCGCGTCCTCGACCTGCAGGGTCACGCCCTTCATGGTCTTGGCATAATCCTGCATGCCGTTGCGCAGAACAATCAGGAAGTTGTCGTCGAATTTTGCCATCGACACGCCGACGGTCTGTGCGTGTGCGGCCGTGCTCAACAGAAGCGACACGGCTGCGCCATAGAGAAACTTTTTCATGCTGATTTCCTCCTCCAATGCCCCAAGGTCACCCGACCTCCCTGAAGCCAACCTCCCGAAGCTGGACCCCGGCGCTCCCGACGCAGGGTTGCTGCAGAATGAAAAAACTGCAGCACGGGCTATGCAGATAATTTATTCCATTTTTTCCCGAGCTCGTCAACGAGAACCACATCACAAAAAGCGGTGTCGTGCGAAATGTCTGCGTTTCCGGCGTTTTTGCGCATTTCATCACCAGTCCGCAGACGGAATTTTCATTCCAAAACGCGAAAGGACGCCGTCCGCGGGTTCGGCGGAGGCGTCCGATGCAGGGATGAAGGCAGGCTCAGATCGACCGGTCGATGTAGGCCATGCTGGCGCCGACCGCAGCCTGCGGATCCGGATACGCATGCACAGAGGGGGCAAAGGGCTCAAAGGAGAAGTACCCGTCAAATCCCGCCGACAACAACGCCCTGACCTGTCCGACGTTGTCGATCCGGTCGTCGCCGTCGACCAGCACCCGGTGGGGATCGCGCATGTCCGCGATCCCCACCGCAGGATCGCTGACCCCGGAAATATGAACGAGCCCGGTCAGCTCCGGAAAGATCTCCGGTTCCCCGGCCAGATGATGATGGAACGTGTCGTGCACGAGCCGGAACACCCCGCCGCCCGCTTGCGCGATCGCCTCGGCCGCTTCCCGCTTGGACCGCAGGGAGCAGATGTCGAAACCGAGCGGCTCGACGAAGCCGAGGATGCCGGCCTCTTCCAGCATTGGCCGCAATTGCGTCAGCGCCCGGAGCAGGTTTGCCTGCCTTGCGCCATCCTCCTGCCCGCTGCCGTCGTTGACGGGCACCAGCACCAGTGCCTGCGCGCCGCTATCTCGGGCGTAATCGATCAGCACCTTCGCCTCTTCCGCCCGCTCGGCGTTCCAGTCGTTGAAGCGCTGCAGCGCATTGATGGAGATGATCTCGAGCCCCTCGGCCTGCGCGAGGCGGCGGACGGTCTCGGGCGGCGTGCCGTCGAGAATGGCGTTGCCCGCAAGATCGTTGCGGATTTCGACGGCACTGATCCCGAGCATCGACGCCAGCCGGAAAAAATCGCCGGCCGGCAAGGTGGGGGCAGTCATGTGATTGAGCGCATAGCGCAGCTTGTGCATCAGTTCCTCCCGAGAATGACGGAAAGACTTAAGCTGCCGCACGGCGCTCCGTCAAAGTCTCAGATGGCCGATTTCGCCATCATGCCTGCGAGATTGCTGTGGGCGATGATGGAAAACTATCAGATGTTCTCGGAAATGAGGAGGTCGAAAGGCAGGAAGCTCTGGCCCGGCGCCTCCGGCTGCCCCTCCTGCAGCGCACCGACCATCAGATGGACCGTCTGTTCTGCAAGCGCCCGCACCGGCGTCGCGATCGCGGCCGTCACCACCTCGTCCACCAGCGCCTGCCGGCTGTCGGGCGTCAGCTCATTGACCACCACGGCGATCTCCCGTGTACGGTCGGCTTCGCGAAGGGCGGCAATCGCGCCCTCCATGCCGCCGCCGCAGGGATAGATGCCGACGAGATCCGTGTGCTGCTCCATCAGCGCCAGCGTCGCCTCGTGGGTGATCTCGGGTGTATCGAGGTTGATCATCGCCTCCAGAACTTCGAACTGCGGCGCGTTCTCGCGGAAATAGGAGCGAAACCCGATTTCGCGGACCTCGTGCCCCTGGAAGCGGTGACTGCCGACAAAGCAGGCGACCTTGCCCGGCCGAGGCGCGGCCCGGGCGATCAGCCATGCTGCGGTCCGCCCCACCTTGCGGTTGTTGAGACCGACATAGCCGGTGCGCACGCCCGCCGCGAAGTCCGACAGCAGCGAGAAAACGGCAATGCCGCGCTGCCTCAGCTCCTCGACCGCCGCCGTGACGCCGGGGTAGTCGGGCGCCACCAGCGCGATCGCCTGGCTGCGGGCTGCAAGCACCTTGAGCTTCTCGGCGACGGCAGCCGGGGTCGAGGCCGGCAGGAAATCGATCGTGCAGGTGACCCGCGCACCCTGAACTGCTTCGCAGGCCTCCCGCAGGGCCGCGGCCATGGCCTGGTAGAAGGCCTGCTCCGGCTTGAGCAGGAGGAAACCGAGCCGGTGATGCGGCAGGTCTTCGAAGACACGCTGACGAATGAGTCCCGTCGCGTGGTAGCCCATCTGCCTTGCCGCCTCGTAGACCCGCCTTGCCGTCTCCTCCCGCACCGGAAGCCTGCCGTTCAGCACCCGGTCGACCGTGGCCACGCTGACCCCGGAGGCCTCGGCCAGCGCCCTGATCGTCACCCGCGGACGAGCCGGTATCTTGATAGTTTCTTTCATGCATGCACCGATCCGGTGATAGGAAAAGATAGAAAATATCATAGCCGCATTGTCGCGAAACGAAAGGCTTCATATCCTTTTGGCCAGGGAGCAGTCGAACGCCGTCGATGGCGTCGGGAGCACGGAGGAAACGCGATGCAGAAAGCCAGGCGCGACTACAGCCTGACCGGGCGGGATACGCAGCGGGCCGTCGAGATCGGCCTTGCCTCGGCCGAATGGTATCACTCGGACATTCCCCGAAAGCAGATGAAGGACCTGATGCAGCGGTCCGATGGCCCGGCCATCCGCGACACGCTGATCTGGCTGGGCGCCATGCTCGTGTTTGCCGCTGGCGGTATTGCCCTCTGGGGCAGTTGGTGGGCGCTGCCCTTCTTCCTTGCCTATGGCGTGCTCTACGGCTCCGCCTCCGACAGCCGCTGGCACGAATGCGGCCACGGCACGGCCTTCAAAACCCAGTGGATGAACAAGGTCGTCTACCAGATCGCCTCCTTCATGATCATGCGCAACCCGGTCACCTGGCGCTGGAGCCATGCACGGCATCACACGGACACGGTGATCGTCGGCCGCGATCCGGAGATCGCCGTCATGCGGCCGCCGGATCTTTTCCGCCTGCTTCTCAACGTCTTTGGCCTGCTGGACGCCTGGCACGCCATGGGCGACATGGTCCGCAACGCCTTCGGCCATCTGAGCGCTGCGGAAAAATCCTTCATTCCGCCGATGGAGCAGGCAAAGGTCATCACCGTCGCCCGGATCTGGCTTCTTATCTATGCCGCGACGCTTGGCACGGCGCTTGTCATGCACTCCATCCTGCCGCTGATGCTCGTCGGGCTGCCGCGGCTCTACGGCGCCTGGCATCACGTGCTGACGGGCCTCCTGCAGCATGGCGGACTCGCCGACAACGTTACCGACCACCGCCTGAACAGCCGCACCGTCTACATGAACCCGGTCAGCCGCTTCATCTACTGGAACATGAACTACCATGTGGAGCACCACATGTTTCCGATGGTGCCCTATCATGCGCTGCCGCGGCTGCACGCCATGATCAGCCACGACCTGCCGGCGCCGAACCGGTCGATCTGGCAAGGCTATGGGGAAATGATCCCCGCCTTCCTGCGCCAGCTGCGCAACGAGGACTATTTCCTCCGGCGCGAGCTCCCGCCAACCGCCCGCCCCTATCGCGACGAGTTCCACGCCGTGGAACTGACGCCGGCGGCAGAATGAAACGGAGGAGATGGTCATGACCAGTCAGTGGATCGAGGCCTGCGCCGCAGACGAGATCGACGAGGAAGACGTCCTTCGTTTCGATCATCAGGGACGAACCTTTGCGATCTATCGCAGTCCGGACGACCGGTTCTACGCGACCGACGGCCTGTGCACCCATGAGCAGATTCACCTCGCCGACGGCCTGGTGATGGGCGACATCATCGAATGTCCCAAGCACAACGGCCGTTTCGACTACAGGACCGGCCAGGCGAAGGGGGCGCCGGTCTGCGTCAACCTGAAGACCTATCCCGTCAAGGTCGAGGCCGGTCGGGTCCTGATCGGGCTCGACGGGCCATGACGGGCGAGATCGTCATCGTTGGTGCGGGTCTGTGCGGGGCCCGGGCGGCCTTTGCGCTACGCGAGCGGGGGTTTTCCGGACACGTCACCCTGGTCGGCGAGGAAGTGCACCTGCCCTATGAGCGCCCTCCGCTGTCAAAACCATCCACCGCGGGGCCACCGGTTCCGCAGCTGGTCGCCGCCCGCCAGGCCTATGACGACGCCGGGATCGAGCTGCTGACGGGCCATTGCGTCACCAGGATCGACCGGGCGGCAAAGCGGCTCGTCCTTTCGGATGCCGGCAGCCTCGGTTACGACCGGCTGCTGCTCGCCACCGGAGCACGCCCGCGCCGGCTGCCCAACCTTACCGCAAGCCGCCTGCTCCTGACGCTTCGCACCCATGGCGACGCTGAACGGATTGCCGCGCGCCTGGTGCCGGGCAGACGTCTCGTGGTGATCGGGGGCGGGTTCATAGGCCTCGAACTTTCCGCCATGGCCCGACAGGCGGGCGCCGAGGTCACCGTGGTGGAGGGCCAGGCAAGGCTGCTCGCCCGCGCCGTGCCCGCCGAGATCGCCGCCCTCGTCGAGGCGCGCCACCGGCAGGCCGGAACACGGATCCTCCTCGACGCCGGAGTAGCGGCCATCGACGAGACCGAAGACGAAATCACCGTGAGCCTCGTCGACGGCACGCACGTCACCGGCGACGTTGCAGTGCTCGGCATAGGCGCCGTTCCCAACACGGAACTGGCGGAAGCCGCGGGCCTGTGGCTCGAAAACGGCATTGCTGTCGACGAATACCTGACAAGTTCCGACCCGGACATCTTTGCCGCCGGGGACTGCTGTTCTTTTCCGCTGGCGCTCTACGGCAACAAGCGGATCCGGCTGGAAAGCTGGCGCAGCGCGCAGGATCAGGGAAGTCTGGTGGCGGCCAACCTCCTCGGCGCCCGGAGCCCCGTCGGCCACGTGCCCTGGTTCTGGTCGGATCAGTTCGATCTGACGCTGCAGATCGCCGGCCTTGCCGATACGGCGACGCGGGCCGTCCGGCGCGAACTGGGCGACAACGCCGTCATCCTGTTTCACCTGGAGGAAAGCGGCCGGCTTGTCGCGGCAAGTGCGATCGGGCCGGGCAATACAGTCGCCCGCGACGTCAGGCTCGCCGAAATGCTCATCGCCGCCCGGGCCTACCCCGATCCCCTGGCGCTTGCATCGCCTGACATCCGCCTGAAGTCGCTGCTTGCCGCCTGACCGGTCGAGGCAAGCCGCCAACCATCGAGGGTCCCATGCGCCACCGACGTCCTACCGTCGCCGATCTTCTTTCGATCAAGGGTTCGCGGCAGCTGACCATGCTGAGGGTAACCACGCTGGAGGAAGCGGATGCCGCGCAGCAGGCCGGCATCGACCTTCTCTCGGTTCCGCCATCGCTGCTTGGGCCGGCCTTCCGGGAGGCCGCCCCCGGCTGCTTTGCCATTCCCGGCCTCGAATATGGCGATTACGTCAGCGCCGAGGACTACATTCGCGCCGCCTTTCAGGCGCTGAAGGCGGGCGGCGATGCCGTCTATTGCGCCGCAAGCCTTTCCACCATCCGTCGGATGCGCGACGAGGGCATTCCCGTCTGTGGCCATGTCGGCCTCATCCCCTCCAAGGCCACCTGGACCGGCGGCTTCAAGGCGGTCGGCAAGACGGCAGAAAGCGCGATCGGGATCTGGCGACAGGTGAAGGCGCTGGAGGAAGCAGGGGCCTTCGCGGCCGAGATCGAAGTCGTGCCGGAAGCGGTGGCCAGCGACATCAGCAGGCGCACCTCGATGCTGATGGTATCCATGGGCGCTGGTGCCGGCTGCGACGCGCAGTATCTCTTTGCCGAGGACGTGCTCGGCGCAAACCGCCGGCACTATCCGCGCCATGCCAAGGTCTACCGCAACTTCGCCGCCGAGTTCGATCGTTTGCAGGCCGAGCGGGTCAAGGCATTTGCCGAATACGCGCAGGATGTGAAAAGCGGCGCCTATCCTGCCCGCGCCCATCTGGTCGGCATCGAGCCGCAGGAATACGAAGCCTTCCGGCGCGCCATGGAAGGCTAGGCGCAGAGCGGTCAGTGCAGCTGGTCCGGCTCTTGCTTCCACAGCGCCTGGGCGATCCGGCCAAGTTCGGTCGGTTTCTCGCAAAGGGAGAAACCCTTGAACCGACCGGGAAGGATGCTAGCGTCGTGGTTGGTGGCAAAGACGAATGGCACCCCCATCTCGTCCAGCCGCTCGGCGACCGGGAAAACAAATTCATCGCCCAGATGGATATCGAGAATGGCGGCATCGATGTCGCTGGTTTCGAACAGCTCGAATGCCTCCTCGACGCTCGCAGCCGGTCCGACCACCGTGGCGCCGAGGGCAACCAGCCGCCGCCGCACTTCGTCCGCGAGAAAATACTCGTCCTCCACCACGAGGATCCGTTTGCCGGCATAGAGCCTGAGAAGCGTCGGGTCGTTGGTCACCATGTCCTCCCAAGCTTGCCGACGATCGGATCCCGGGGAGAAGGCCTGGACATGACAGGTCTGCAGCCGGGCGATAGTGGCGGAAGCGGCGCCGTCGCCGAGGACAGATGACCTCGCTGGAGAGCCCGTCCATCGCTTCCCTCGCCAGACCTAACACGCGTAACACCAGTTGGTTGCCGATGCCGATCGGTTGGCACGGCAGCGAAAGACGTCGCTTGCTATCGGGACAATCGGCAAGGCGGGCAAACCGAGAGCGGCGGGCACCTGAACTCCGATGCCCGCCCGCCAGGCCTTCTAGAGGAGCATTTCCTTGGCGTCGGTCGCAGTCAGTGCAGCCTGGGCCGGGCTGTCCGCAAGCGCGTAGGCCCGGATATAGTCGATATGCATCTCCGAGCCGCTGGACAGACCGTTGGTCGGCGTTCCGGCCGTCCCGCCGACGGCAAGGTTCACCAGCATGTACATCGGGTCGTGCATGTCGTCGGGCGTATCGGCCTGCGCGACGGCGACGTCGTCGAAATACCAGGTGACATGATCCTCGTCCCAGAGGACACCATAGGTATGGAAACCGTCGGTGCTGGCGACCTTGACCGGCACCGATGTCATCGTATGCGCGCCGCTGTCGGCACTGTGAACGGTAACGTTGACCGTCTTGCTGTCCTGGCCGCGCATTTCCACGACGTCGAGTTCAGGCGGCCACGAGCCGTCTTCCGGCAGAAGCCAGAAGGCCGGCCAGACGCCCTGATCGCTTGGCATGTCGGCGCGGATTTCAAAATAGCCATAGGTCTGCGAAAACGAGGAATGCGTGGTCAGCAGACCGGACGTGTAGTCATAGCCGTTGATCTGCGCCTGGATCGCGGCCGAAGCGGGCTCGGCGGTGATCGTCAGGACGCCCTTGTCGATCGAAAAGGGATTGGCCGAGGCGGTCGGCGCATAGGAGGGGTTGATATACCACTGCAGCTCGCCATTGCCGGGGAGCGTGCTGCCGACGTCCGGCGCCCATGAGAATTTCGCGTCCCAGGTGCCCTGGCTGCCGTTCCGCAGCGACAGGCTGTTGAACTCGTCGTCGAAGGAGAGCGTCAGGTGCGTGCGGTCGAGTGACAGCTGGAACTGCGACGCCTGCAGATCGGTGGCGTGCTTGTTGGCAAACACCAGGCTTTCGCCGCCGCCCAGATCGAGCTTCAGGTTGGCCCCCACCTGGGTGCTGTGCGACAGGATCTGGTCGAAGGAGGTGATCCCGTAGTCGTTCAGCCGGATCTTGTCGTCGGCGCTGAAATCCGTGATCAGGTCGCTGCCATTGCCGCGCTTGAAGACGAACGTGTCGGCTCCGCCGCCGCCGGTCAGTACGTCGTTGCCCGCGCCGCCGTCGATCGTCTGGCTGCCGGAGCCACCCGAGATGATGTTGTTTTGCGTGTTGCCGAAGGCATAACTGCCGTTGCCCGTCACCGTCAGGTTCTCGAAGTTGGCCGGCAGGGTGTAGCTCATCCACGTATTGATCGTGTCGATCCCGGCGCCGGCGGTTTCGGCGGCCCGGTTGATGCTCGAATAGAGATAATAGATGTCGTCGCCGCTGCCGCCCTGCATGGTGACGTTGACGGAACTATCGCCCCAGATGGAGTCGTTGCCGGACGTTCCGTTGAGGACAGCCCCTGCGCCGGTCGCGGAGAACCATGCGGTCGAGGCGCCGCTCTCGTATAAAGCCTGACCCAATGCATTCAATATGAACTTTGCCATCGCTAAACTCCGTTTTTAAAAACCGCGCCGCGTGTCCGCTCCGCCTGCCTCAGCCGGACCGGCTGGGAGGGGCGCCGACAGGCTGAAATGCCTGTCCTTCACGCATCCGCAAATTTAAGAGTAACTTAAAATACGAGGAAACAAAGCAGCTTGCGGCGGCCGCGCAGCGATGCAAGGAACGTCCTGCTAAACCGGCAAACCGCAAGTTAACGGCAGCTATAGTTCACCGTGGAGACTGTTCGCTTATGGCAGCGGTCAGCGCAGGGAATGCCGGAAACCGCGTGAGGAAAGCGCTCGACCGGCACCCCCGGGCAGCGGCTCGCCCATAAAGACAAGAGATGGCGGCGTGGCAGCGAAGAGCCTCCGTCGAGATCGGTGGCAGGCGGATTGGGAGGTCAGGCATTGTACGAGGATGGCTGCCCCTTGCTGAGACGCCCGGCGATTACATATTTATCCGGAATAGAGGAGTTTCCGATGGTGCTAAAAATCATGATCGCGGCCGGCTTTACGGTGATCTCGGGTGTCGCGCTGGCCGCCGAGCCGGTCGTCGGCACCTGGAAGACGGAGACAGGCGAGATTTCGGTCATCGACCGCTGCGGTGCAAGCTATTGTATCGTTGCGAAGTCTGGGCAATATGCCGGCCAGAAGATCGGCTCGTTCACGAAGTCCGCGGAGGCCTATACCGGGCGGATTACAGACCCGCGCAACAAGGCCACCTACAGCGGCAAGTTGACGGTCGAGGGCGACAGCCTGAAACTGAAAGGCTGCGCAACCGACGTGCTTTGCAAGACGCAGACCTGGACCCGCGACAAGTAAGAGCTGCGCGGGCCGGGACACGCGAAAACGCCGCGGCAATAAGCCGGCCGGCGCGAAACTAACTGCATTCGAGATCCGTTGTTAGTTGCAGCTTGGGTCACGCGAGGCACAGGCTTTCGAACTCAAGCATTGAAAGACCGGTATGCGCGAATCCCCCAAGCTGCTTTCCGTCGGAACAGCCGTTCCTCCCCATGTCATCACCCAGAACGACGCCGCCATCGCCGCCCACACGGCGTTTTCGGCGCGCTTCGGAGATTTCGAGCGCCTGTCGAAAGTCTTCGCGACCGCTGGGATCAAGCGTCGATACGGTGTGCGGCCGATCGACTGGTACCTGGAAACCTCGGGCTGGCAGGCCCGGAACGAGGCCTATATCGAGGGCGCGAGCGAGCTGTTTCTGGACGCGGCCCGAAAGGCGCTGGAGGCGGCCGGCCTTGTGGCATCCCAGGTCGATATCGTCGTCACCGTGTCCTCGACCGGGGTGGCGACGCCGAGCCTCGATGCACGCGTCAGCAAGACCATCGGCTTTCGCGACGACGTCCTGCGCGTCCCCGTCTTCGGGCTCGGATGTGCCGGCGGCGTTTCTGGCTTTGCCATTGCGGCAAACCTTGCCAAATCCAAGCCCGGCTGCGTTGTCCTCCTGGTGGCCGTCGAGACCTGTACGCTCGCCTTCCGGATGGACAAGCTGACCAAGGCCAACATCGTCGCGACCGCGCTGTTTGGCGACGGCGCTGCCGCCTGCGTGATCAGCACCACCAGGGACGGTCTCGCCGAGGTGGAAATGAGCGGACAGCATACCTGGCCGGACACGCTCGACATCATGGGCTGGAGTGTCGACCCCGAAGGCCTGGGCGTGATCTTCGATCGCGCCATTCCGCCGTTTGCAGAGGCCAACATCAAGCCGGCGATCACCGGCATCCTGGCCAGCGGCGGCCTGTCGCTGTCGGATGTCGATCGCTTTGCCTGCCACCCGGGCGGCGCCAAGGTGATCGATGCGCTCGAGACAGCCTTGCAGCTCGGGCAGGGCACGCTCAACCACGAGCGTGACGTGCTGTCAGACTACGGCAACATGTCGGCTCCGACGGCATTGTTCGTGCTCGACCGGCTGGTCACGTCCGGCCTGCCCTCGCGCACGCTGATGACCGCCATGGGCCCCGGCTTCACCGCAAGCTGCGTTTCGCTGCGAGCCGCCGCATGATCGGCTCCATCCTCCTGCTTGCCGCGGTCACCCTCGAGCGCCTCTGCGAGTTGTGGCTGGCGCGACGCAATACAGAACGGCTGCTGGCGAACGGCGCGCACGAGGTCGCCGCCGGCCATTATCCGCTGATCGTCGTCCTTCACGCGCTCTGGATCATCGGCCTCTGGGTGTTTGCCTGGAACGCGCCGATCTCGCTCGGCTGGCTTTTCGTCTTCGCGCTGCTGCAGGTCCTGCGCCTGTGGACGCTTGGCACGCTGGGCCGACGCTGGACGACGCGCATCATCGTCGTTCCGGGCGAAACGCTGGTCGCCGCCGGCCCCTACCGCCTGATCCGGCACCCGAATTACGTGGTGGTGATCGGCGAGATTGCGGTCCTGCCCCTCTGCTTCGGCATGCCGCTCTACGCCCTGTTGTTTTCGGCCGCCAATGCCGTGATACTCACCATTCGCATCAGGGCCGAAAACGCAGCACTCGCAGGATCCCTCCGTGCCAAGCCAATCTGACACCGATCCGACAGCCGTCCGCGGGCCGACAGTCTGGATCGGCTTTATCGCCATGTGCGTCGGCATGTTCATGGCGATCCTCGACGTGCAGGTGGTGGCGACGTCGCTGCCGACGATACAGTCCGCACTGGATATCGATCCGGACCAGATGAGCTGGATCCAGACCGCCTACCTGATCGCTGAAGTGGTCGCCATTCCGCTGACCGGCTTCCTCACCCGCGTGCTCACCATGCGCTGGCTGTTCGTGGTCTCGCTCACCGTGTTCGTGATCGCCTCGGTCGGATGCGCGGCCAGCGGCAGCTTTGCGCAGCTCGTTTCATGGCGCGTGCTGCAGGGTTTTTCGGGCGGCACGCTGATCCCTTCGGTGTTTTCCGCGGTCTTCCTGCTCTTCCCGGACAACCGCCAGGCGCTTGCAACGACAATCGCCGGTGTGCTGGCGGTGCTCGCACCAACGGTCGGGCCGATCGTCGGCGGCTGGCTGACCGAGAGCTATTCCTGGCACTGGCTTTTCCTGATCAACGTCATCCCCGGCATCCTTGCGGCCCTCACGGCCGCCCGCGCGCTGCCGCGCCAGGCGCCGTCCCTGTCGCAGCTGCGGGGCATCGACTCGGCCGGACTTGTCGCGCTCGCCGTCGCCCTCGTCTCGCTCGAACTCGGGTTGAAGGGGGCGCCGGTCAGCGGCTGGCTGTCGCTCCACAGCCTCGGTCTGTTCGGTCTTTCGATCCTGGCGACCGCATTTTTCGTGCGGCGCTCGCTCAACATCGCGAGCCCTCTCGTCGAGCTTCGAAATTTTGCTGACCGCAACTTCCTGGTCGGCTCGACGCTGAGTTTCGTGCTCGGCATCGGTCTGTTCGGCTCGGTCTACCTGATGCCGGTGTTCCTGGCCTTCGTGCGCGGACACAATGCGCTCGAAATCGGCTTGACGATGCTGGTCACCGGCATCGCCCAGCTCTGCACCGCGCCGATCGCGGTCGCGCTTGAAAAGCGGATGGATCCGCGCCTCCTCTCGGCGGGCGGCTTCGCGCTTTTCGCGGTCGGCATCGCCATGAGCGCCTGGCAGGATCCGACCACCGACTACGACGCAATGTTCTGGCCGCAGATCGTGCGTGGCTGCGCCATCATGTTCTGCCTTCTGCCCCCCACGCGCCTGGCGCTCGGCACCTTGGCGCCGGAACGCGTGCCCGATGCGAGCGGCCTGTTCAACCTGATGCGCAACCTTGGCGGCGCCATCGGCATCGCGCTGATCGACACCGTCATCTACACGCGCTCGGAACCGCTGGCGCAAGACCTTTGGGCCGGCCTCCAGAAGGGTGATCTGGCGACGGCCGCCTTCGTCGGCGCCCCGGTCGACACGATCAGGGACCACAGCGGCGCCTTCGACCAGGCGGCAATGGCCAATCTCGACCCGCTGGTGCAGACCGCAGCGACCGTCCAGGCGCTCAACGAAGCCTGGATGATCGTCGCGATCATCACCGTTCTCGCCATGCTGTGCCTGCCCTTTGCGAAACGCGTGGTGCCGACCCCGAGCTGATCGCCCGCGGCGGAGGCGTCCGGTTGCCTGCGGCCTGGGATTGCAATAATCCTGGCGCATGAACTGCCGAGCTCGAAATAATCCGGATGAACGATTACAAGGCGCTGAAGACCTTTCTGCTTGCGGCCGAAAAGCGCAATTTTGCGCAGGTGGCGCGTGAACTCGACATGACCCCGGCGGCCGTGACGCGCGCAATCGCGGCCTTGGAAGACGATCTCGGGCTTCAGCTCTTCGTCCGCACCACCCGCCAGGTCTCGCTGACGACGGACGGCGCGGTGTTCGCAGCGCAGATCAAGCCTGCGATCGAGGCGCTGGAGGCCGCCCGCAAGGACGCCAAAAACGCCCACATGGCCGACCAGGGGCGCTTGCGCATCAGCGCCCCTACCTGGTTCGGCAAGGCCGTGCTGCCGGCCATCCTCTCCCGGTTCAGGGACCTCTATCCGAAGATGAGCTTCGAGATCTCGCTGTCAGACGGGCTCGTGAACATCGTCGATGACGATTTCGATCTGGCCATCCGCATTTCCGCGCAGCCCTCAGACAAGTTCACCATCTGGCGAAAGATCAGGGTCGTCGAGCGCATCCTGGTCGCCTCGCCCGCGAGCCGGTTCGCCGACATGCAGCACCCAAGCGAGCTTTCCCCCGATGACTGCCTTGCCTACAGCCGCGACAGCCGCAGGGAGAGCTGGGTGTTGTCGGACGGTGCGTCGAGCGCGACGATTTCGGCCGGCCGGGCATTCAGCGCCAATGACGGCGAGGTTCTCGCCAACATGGCCGCCGACGGCACCGGGGTCGCCATGTTGCCCCGCTTCCATATCTCGGAACATCTGAGGACAGGCAGGCTGGTCCACATTCTGCAACGATGGTCGCCGCCGGACCTCTGGCTGACGCTCTATTATCCGCCCTATCAAGCGCTGCCGCCGCGCATCGCCTCGTTTTCGAAGTTCTTCGAGGAACAGGTCGCGCTGCACATGACGATGCTCGACTGATCGCCGGCAATCTTGCGCGACACCGGATCGGAGCTACTTTGCCGGCTTCAAGCCCGCATATTCCTCGTAGCCAGGATAGCTATCCTAACAGCCCATCATGTCTTTCGCGATGCGATGAAGTTTCGCCATCCGCCCAGCGCGGTGAGGTCCCGGGCGCCGGCAGTCGCATGGCTTTCGCACAGGAAGCCCGAGACTTGCGATCCGTCGTCCAGGGTGATCTTGCCGATGCCAAGCGGTGCGGGAATGTTCTGGACGAAACGGCCGAACACCGCCGGCGTCACCTTCCAGACCTCCACTTCGAGCCCTGCTCCCGCATAACCCGGCTCGCGCACCAGACCAGGCTTCGGCGGCGTCGTGTTGGGCAGCGCAAACAGCCGGTAATCGCCAGCTGTGCGGCAGACCTTCTGCAGCACCCCTCCCTGCGCCGAAAGCTCGTGGTTCAAAGGCATGCCGCTGAGGTGGGCACCGACAACGACGATGCTGACCAGCCCGTCATCGCCGACCGCCACCCTGCTCTCCTCCGGGAGCGCCGCGGAACGGTCCTTGCCCATGCCGGCGGCAAGCGCCCGGTGCATCGCATCCGCGAAGGGCGCAAGCGCATCGTCGGCAAATTCAGGCCCGAACAGCGTCACGCCGCCGGGCAGACCGCGCGCCTCGTCGAAGCCGGCGGGAATGGCGATTGCAGCATAGCCGAACAGGTTGGCAAAGTTCGTATAGCGGCCGAAATGACCGTTCCTGACGATCGGATCGGCCAGCATTTCCTCGACCGTGTAGATGGTCGGTGCGGTCGGCAGCATCAGCACGTCGACCTTGTCCCATTCGACCAGGGTCTTTTGTCGCAGGGCTTCCAGCCGGTAGCGCCCCTCGAAGGCCGCGACCGCATCAAAGGCGCGCGCGCCTTCGATGATCGTCCTGACGGTCGGATCGAAATCGTCGGCATTGGTTGCCATGAAATCCTTGACCGCGGCCAGGCGCTCGGCAACCCAGGGCCCGTTGTAAAGAAGCTCGGCGGCCTGGCGGAACGGCGCATAGTCGAACGGGACGATGGTCGCCCCAAGCATCTTCGCCCGCTCGATGGCCGCATCGTAGAGCGCTTCATACGCCGTGTTGCCGAAAAACTCGCGCTCGTCGTCGGCAAGCACGCCCACCTTGAGGCCCGATTGCGGCAGCAACGCCGGAACGGCCAGCCGCGAAAACGGATCGGCGGCGTCGTAGCCGTCGAGGACGCGCCGCACGGTCACGCCGTCGCCGACGGTTGCGGCAAACACCGTAACCACGTCGACGCTGCGGCAAGCCGGCACGACGCCGACATTCGGCAACAGACCGGGCGTCGGCTTGATGCCGACAAGATTGTTGAAGGCTGCCGGCACGCGCCCGGACCCCGCCGTGTCGGTGCCGAGCGCAAAGGAGACAAGCCCGGACGCCGTGGCGATCGCCGAGCCGGAACTGGATCCGCCCGAAACATAGGCCTTGTCGAACACGCAGCGAGGCGCGCCGTAAGGCGAGCGCGTGCCGTTGAGCCCGGTCGCGAACTGGTCGAGATTGGTCTTGCCGACCACGATCGCACCGGCCGCCTTCAGCCGCGCGATCAGCGTTGCGTCCCGTTCGGGCGTGTAGGCATAGGCCGGGCAGCCAGCCGTCGTCGGCACCGCGGCGACATCGATATTGTCCTTGGCGGCGAACGGGATGCCCCAGAGCGGCAGGCTGTTTGCCTCCGGCGCGCGGTCCAGCAGCTCCCGCGCCGCACGGCGCAGGTCGCCGTCGGGGATGGCGGTGATGAAGATGGCCGGATCGGTGGAAGCATTGCGGCGGGCGATGACCTCTTCCACGAGGTCGAGCGGCGACAGGCCCTTTGCATAGGCTTGGGCGACCGAAGCGAGATCGAGAATGGGTGGGAGCATCAGTTTTCCTCTAGGATCGCCAGCACGTCGCCGGCCTTGATATTGCGGCCCGGGCCGACGCGCAGCGTACGCACGGTCCCCGAAGCATGAGTGGTAAGCGGGATTTCCATTTTCATCGATTCGATGATCGCCAGCGTATCGCCGGCTCGGACGGTCTGCCCCGGTTCGACGAGTACCTTCCAGACATTGCCGGGGATCGCGCTTTCGACCCCGAAGCAGCCGGCTGGAATATCGCCCTCCGCAGCCGCCGGCTCTTCGGTCACCGAAAAACTGTCGAGCCCCTGAACCTTCCACCGCCGGCGTTCTGCTTCGAAGGCCGCCTGCTGACCCGCCTTGAAGGTCCCGATGGATTGGCTCTCCGCCAAAAGCTCGCGCTCGTAGTCCGCATAGGAGAAGGTGCCGTCCTCGATCCTGATCGGATAGGCATCGTGCGGAAAGGCCTCGCGCGCCTCTGTCAGTTCCTCGTGGCTTACGGGGAAGAAGCGGATCTGGTCGAAGAAATCGAGCAGCCAGGGCTTCCCCTTGGCGAAGGCGGAGGTCTGGCGCCAGGTATTCCAGACCTGGACGGTGCGACCGAACAACTGGTAGCCACCCGGTCCCTCCATGCCATAGATGCACATATAGGCGCCGCCGATGCCGACCGCGTTTTCCGGCGTCCAGGTGCGGGCCGGATTGTATTTGGTGGTCACCAGCCTGTGGCGCGGATCGAGCGGCGTGGCGACCGGCGCGCCGAGATAGACGTCGCCCAGGCCCATCACCAGATAGCTGGCGTCGAAGATCGTCTGCTTGACCGCCCGCTCGTCGGGCAGGCCGTTGATGCGGCGGATGAACTCGATATTGGAAGGGCACCAGGGCGCATTCGGGCGCACCAGTTCCTGGTATTTCCGCATGGCAAGCTCCGCCTGCGGATCGTTCCACGAAAGCGGCAGATAGACGGTGCGGCTCGGAACCGTCACCTGATCGACCGGCGGCAGACCCTCTTCCAGTTCACTGAGCAGCCCGACAAGCCGGCTACGGCCAAGCGTCGAGCCATCATAGTGGACCTGCAGCGACCGCACGCCGGGCGTCAGATCGACCAGCCCGGGAAGCTTTGCCTCGCGGATCGCCTGCATCAGCAGATGCACACGCAGCCTGAGGCCGATATCGAGCCGCATCGAACCGTATTCGACGAGCAGATTGTCGTCCCCCTGCCGGCGATAGACGACCGGGACATCCCGATCCTCGAGCGCGCCGACAATCGCCGAGCCGGCCTTCTCGCCGATGCCTGCCACATAAGGGCCGGCCACCGGTTCTTTAGCGTCCTGCACCGGGTGGAAGCGGATGCGATCGCCGGGTCTGAACTGGCCCAGCTTCCACTGGTGTTCGCGGGTGATGACCGCGGGGCAGACGAACCCGCCAAGGCTCGGGCCGTCGGGACCGAGGATGATCGGCATGTCGCCGGTAAAGTCGATCGCACCGATCGCATAGGCGTTGTCATGCAGGTTGGAGGGATGCAGCCCCGCCTCGCCGCCATCCTCGCGCGCCCATTTTGGCGCAGGACCGATCAGCCGCACGCCGGTGCGGGCGCTGTTGAAATGCACTTCGTACGCGGTCGCAAACAGGGTCTCGATGTCCTCGTCGAGGAAGAAGTCCGGGGCGCCATGCGGACCATAGACGACGCCGACGCTCCAGTCGCGGGTCAACGGAGCCGGTTCGCCGACCGGCTGGTTGCCGTGCTGTTTTACCCGCGCAAGCCTCAGGCTGTCGCCCGCCTTCACCACCCCGGTCGCGTGACCGCCGAAATGACCGAGCCCGAACGTCGCTCTCGATCCAAGCACGACGGGTGCCGCAAAGCCTCCGGCGACGGCGAGATAGGCCCGCTGCCCGGCGCCGGAAATGGCGCCGACCGAAAGCGTCTGCCCGGCCTTCACCGCAATGGCCGCACCATGCTCGACCCTGGCGCCGTCGAGCAGCATCGGCATGTCGGCACCGGCAAGCGCGATCGTGACGCCGGAAAAGAATTTGAGCACCGGCCCGGCGACCGTCAGTTCCAGCGCCGCCGTCTCGTCGCCGTTGCCGACCAGCCGGTTGGCTTGCCGGAACGATCGCTCGTCCATCGGCCCGCTCGGCGGCACCCCGACATGCCACAGACCAAGCCGGCCCGGCAGTTCCTGGATGCTGGACTGGGCGCCGGGCGCGATCACCTCGATCACGTCGGGCTCGAAGGCGAAGTCCCGGAGTGCCGTTGTCGCGACGTCGCCGCTCGAAAACAGATCCGAGCGGGCGATCGCGCGCAGATAATCCAGATTGGTCTCGATCCCCGCGACCGATGTCGCGTCGAGAGCCTTCGACAGCGCGTCGATCGCCGAGGCCCGGTCGTCGCCGGAGACGATCAGCTTGGCCAGCATCGGATCGTAGAAGGCTGTCACCTCGGTGCCGGTCTCGATCCAGCCGTCGACCCTGATATCGTCGGGAAAGGAAACCTCGGTGAGCAGCCCGGCGCTCGGCCGGAAGTTCGCATGCGGCATTTCCGCGTAGAGCCGCGCCTCGATCGCCGCGCCGCGCGGTCTCAGATCCTTGGCGCCGCCAAGCACGTCTTCTCCGGCCGCCTGGCCGATCATCCATGCGACGAGGTCGATCCCGAACACGGCCTCCGTCACCGGGTGCTCGACCTGCAGGCGGGTATTGACCTCGAGGAAATAGAATTCCTCCCGCGCAGGGTCGTAGATGAATTCCACCGTTCCGGCGGAGGCGTAGTTCACGGAGCGCCCGAGTGAGACGGCCGCCGCATGCAGCCGCTGCCGCAGGTCGTCGGAAAGACCAGGCGCCGGCGTCTCCTCGATCACCTTCTGGTTTCGCCGCTGCAGCGAGCAATCCCGTTCGCCAAGCGCGATCACCTCGCCCTTTCCGTCGCCAAAGATCTGCACCTCGACATGCCGCGCCCTGGAAACGAAACGCTCCAGATAGACGCGGTCATCCCCGAAGCTGGCCGATGCCATGCGCTTGACGGTCGCAAACGCCGCCGCCAGCGCCGCGGCATCCTGGCAAAGCTGCATCCCGATGCCGCCGCCCCCCGCCGTCGATTTCAGCATTACCGGATAGCCGATCCCGTCGGCCGCCGTCAGCGTTTGCTCGACCGTATCGAGCAGCCCGCTCCCCGGCAGCAACGCAAGACCGCTTTGCACGGCAAGTTCGCGCGCGACGTGTTTCAGGCCGAAGGCTGCGATATTGTCGGCACTCGGCCCGATGAAACAGATCCCCTCGGCTTCCAGCCTCTTTGCAAAATCGATGTTCTCCGACAGGAAGCCGTAGCCGGGATGCACCGCCTCCGCCCCCGTCGCCTTGCAGGCGGCGATCACGGCATCGATGTCGAGGTAACTCTGCGCCGCTGGCGCGGGACCGAGACGGACGGCCTCGTCGGCCATCAGGACAGCCTTCGAAAAGCGGTCGGCATCCGAATAGACGGCGACCGAGGCGATCCCGAGCTTTTTCAGTGTCCGGATAATCCGCACCGCGATCTCGCCGCGGTTGGCGATGAGGACTTTTGCGAACATGCCTATTCCTCGGCGTCCCAGACGAGCACCCGGACCGGCGTCGGATCAAAACCGTTGCAGGGATTGTTGATCTGCGGGCAATTCGAAATGACCAGCAGAACGTCCATTTCGGCCTTCAGCTCGACATAGTCGCCGGGCGCCGAGATGCCATCGACGATCGTCATCTCGCCGGTCGGCTCGATCGGCACGTTCATGAAGAAATTGATGTTGGGGACGACATCCCGCTTGCCCATGCCGTGCCTGGCAACCTCCAGCACGAAATTGTCGCGGCAGGCGTGCAGGTAGCGCGTCTCGTGACCGAAGCGCACGGTATTGCTCTCGCAGGAGCAGGCACCGGCAGAGGTATCGTGCCGGCCGCAGCTGTCGGCGGTCATCGTCAGCATCACCCGCCCCTCATTCGAGATGATCTTCGTGCCGGTCGAGATGTAGGCCGCGCCCTGTTCGCGCATCGTATCCTGGCTCGAATAGCGCTCCGAAGTGTCGGAGGCGTTGTAGAACAGCGTATCGATCGCCTGCTGGCCGAAACTGTCCTCGATGCGCACGGTCTGCCCCTTCAGGACGACCGTCGAGAACGGCGCCTCGGCGGCGATAAAATGATCCTGCGACGCGTTGTCGAGCCTGCGGGAGGGCGAAGTCTGTCGAAATCCGGTCATGATCTGGGTCCTCAGGCGTCGGCAAGCGTGTTGTTCTCGAAGCCGCGCACGGCCTCGGCGGTGGCGGTGCGGCAAAGGTCGTCGGCCGCAGGCTCGGTGGCCCTGATGCGGGTGACGGTGACCGGATTGGGTGCATAGACCGGATTGGGATCGAGCGGGTGCGGGCAGTTGGAAAAGCCGACGACCATGTCCATCTCGGCCCGCAGTTCGACGTAATCGTCGTCTGCGACCAGGTCGGGCTTCCACTGGAACCTTCCGTCGGCATCGACGCGCACCGGCGCAAACAGCGCCAGCGCCGCCGGGATGTCGCGCTTGTCGAGGCCGAGCTTGGTCGTCATCTTGACGAGGTTGTCGCGGGTATTGCGGATTTCCGCGCCGTTGGCCCCGGCATACTTGCGGGTATTGGATGACGCCGTCGAACCGCCCATCAGGCAGTCATGCGCGCCGCAACTGTCTTCCACGATCGAAAACATCACCTTTCCCATGTCGGACAGGATGACGCGTCCCTTGCCGAGCCCGGTCGTCCACTGCACCTTGACCGTGTCCGGCAGGTTCAGTCTTTCGCTCGGCTCGTCGGCATTCCAGGCAACCACCGTGACGGTCGAAAAGCCTTTGTCGAGCGAGACGCGGAGCACTTCGTTCCGCCGCACCCGGGTCGACCAGTACCAGCCGCCCGGAATGACCTCGCGGTGCAGAACACGGTCCGCGTCAACCGCCGGCGCAGGCCTCCCGCTCTTGCCCGGCAGGGCCTTGGGCGCAAATTCCAGGCCTTTTTTCTGGTGTTCCTCGTAGCGTGCCCGGTTGGCCTCTATCTCTTCGGGTGAACGTCTGATGTGCACGGTCGTGCCTCCTTGCCTGTCTCGTTATTCGCTTTGCGGGGCTGCCTGGGCCGGGCCGTCGCGGCCCGGTCTGATCAGCGATGGAAGGCCGGCGCGACGCGGCGGCCAGATCGGAATGTCTCGGGTGATCGACGCGCCGTAACGCAGTTTTTCCTCCGGCCTGTCGCGGCGGCGTTCGAAGGCGACAACCCGGGTGGCAAGCGTGAAGGCTTCCGCCATGTCATGCGTCACCATCACGACCGTCATCGGATGCTCGTGCCAGAGGCGCTTCATCAGGGCGTGGATCTCGGCCCGGATACCGGGATCCAGCGCCCCGAACGGTTCGTCGAGCAGAAGCACCCGCGGCTTCATCACCAGCGCCTGGGCAAGCGCCAGCCGCTGCTGCATGCCGCCGGAAAGCTGTGCCGGATATTTGGCCTCGACCGCATGCAGTCCGACCTGGGCGAGCATCTCGCGGGCTTCCGCAATCGCTGCCGTCCGCCGCCGCCCGAAAAGCCGCGCAGCATGTCGGGAGCCGGACATTTCCATGCCGAGCAGCACGTTGCCGAGCACGCTCAGGTGCGGAAACACCGAATAGCGCTGGTAGACGACGCCGCGATCGGGCCCCGGCTCGGCCGGCAACGGCACGCCGTCGAGCAGGATTTTCCCTCGTGTCGGCGCTTCCTGGCCGAGCAACAGCCTGAGGAAGGTCGTCTTGCCGCAGCCGGAGGCGCCGACCAGCGCCACGAAGGCCCGCGGCTCGACCTCGATCGAGACGTCCTCCAGAACGATCTGGTCGTCGTACTCCTTCCACACCCGATCGACCGAAAGACGGCTCATGACGGGTTCTCCAGGACGGTCCAGGGAAAGATTTTCCGACGCAGGGCATCGAGCGACCAGTCCATGCCGGCGGCGAGCAGCGTGATCCAGGCGACGTAGGGAAAAATGATGTCCATCGACAGGTAGCGGCGCACCAGAAAGATCCGGTAGCCGAGCCCGGCATCGGAGGAGATCGCTTCGGCGGCGATCAGGAACAGCCAGGCCGGCCCCAATTGCAGTCGAAGGCAGGTGATCAGCCGCGGCAGGATCTGCGGAAGAACCACACGGATGGCGATCTGCCAGGAACTGCCGCCGAGCGTCTGGGCCTTGACGATCTGCTCGCGCGGAATTTCCGCTGCCCGGAGCGCCAGATCGCGGATCATGATGGGTGTCACGCCGATCGCGATGAGGGCGATCTTCGACGTCTCCCCGAGACCGGCGATGATGAAGATGATCGGCAGCAAGGCCAGCGGCGGCACCATGGAAAGGGCGGCGACGAAGGGCGAAAGCAGCGCCCGCATGTAAGGGAGCATGCCGATCAGCATGCCGATCACCAGCGCGATGGCAACGCCGATCCCAAGCCCGCAGACGAGCCGGCTCAGGCTGGCGAGCGTGTCGGTCCACAGGATGTAGTCGCCCGTGCGGGCATCCGCGACGAAGACAAGACGGTTGATAGCCTCGGCGAAGTCGCCAAGGCCGGGCAGCAGCTTGTCGCGCGCATTTGCCGCCAGTCTCGCCGCCGATCCCGCCGCATAGACGACAAGCAGCAGGGCGAAGGGTGCAAGGGCAAGCGCAAGCTTTGCGCCTCTGCCGGGCTGCAGGTTGATCCAACGCATGGAATGGCTCCGCTTCGGTTTTGCGGCGCGGCACCGATCGACAGGCGATCGGCCCGTTCCGCTCTCGTCTCAGAGCTGTCGCTCAGAGCGACCCATGGGCGGCCGCGTCCATATAGCTTGTGGTGAAGCGCAGCTTGATATTGCCCGGATCGCCAAGCACCTTGCCGCCCGGCATTTCGATGCCGATGAAATCGGCCGAGGTCGCGCCGTTGCCGAGCAGGGACTTCGAAAACAGGAAGGTGCGCACCAGATCCATCGTCTTCGGCAATTCGGGCGAAGACGTGAAGGCGGCCGCATCGGCCGGCTTGTCGAACAGCTTGGTGGCCTTCATCTGCGCTTCGAACCCGGCAAGATCGGTCCCCGACGCTTCGCCCATTTCCTTGCGGGCGGCTTCGCCCTCGGCACCCGATGCGGTCATCACCTTCATCGTGTCGTACCAGATGCCGGCCAGCGCCTTGCCGAAATCCGGATTATCCTTGAGCACAGCCGTATTGGCGACCATCAGGTCGATGATCTCGCCGGGGATCTGCGAACTGTCGAAAACCTTCTTGGCAGAGGGATCTTCCAGAATGGTCGAGACCAGCGGGTTCCAGGTGACGACGGCGGTCACGTCCGGCGTCTTGTAGGCGGCGACCATATCCGCATCCGACGTATTGACGACCTTCACGTCGCGCTCGCTCGAGCCCATCGTCTCCAGCGCACGGGTGAGCAGGTAGTGCGACACGGAAAATTCGACCAGGTTGACGTTCTGGCCCTTGATGTCGGTGAGTTTGGTCTTGTCCTTGAGGATCACGGCGTCATTGCCGTTGGAGAAATCGCCGACGATGACCGCGGTCGTATCGACGCCGCCGGCCGCGGGAATGGACAGGCCGTCCATGTTCGTCAGCGTCACCGCATCGAAGGCACCGGCCGTATACTGGTTCATCGACTCGACGTAGTCGTTGAATTGCGTGACATCGATGGTGATGCCGTACTTGTCGGCCCATTTCTTGACGATGCCCTGGTTCTTGGCATAGCCCCACGGCATCCAGCCCACATAGATCGACCAGGCAACCTTGAATTCCTTCTTGGCCTCGGCATGCGCACCGGAAACGACACCGAACGCCATAGCGGCGGACAAAGCAGTGATCGACATCAATTTTTTGAAATGCTGCATTGGCTTCCCCTTTGTTTTAAAAAAGGGATCGGCACAGACCAACGCCGCCAATCCCTTGGCTAACGAGGTCTCCCGGGCTTTTATCCCGCCGTGCACCCGACGGGATGTCTCCCCGCCGGTGGCTGCTCTCGGACCAGCACGTCAAAGACGCCGGAACCCTAGCTGCCAACTCAGAGAAAGATAAGCAAACCGCATGCCAACCCGCCCTACGCGGGATCATCGGCGTTTTGATGCAGAGTCAAAATGCCGTCTGGCAGTTTTTGAGCAGCGATCGGAAGATGCCGGTCAGAAACTAGGCATTTCCCGCAAGGCGCAGGGCAGCCGCGGCCAGTACCTCGCACCCGGCAACGGCATGCCGCGGCTCAACGTACTCCGCTTCGTTATGGCTCAGGCCGTCGCGGCAGGGAACGAAGATCATCGCTGCCGGTGCGACGCGGTTGACGAAAAGCGCATCGTGAAACGCGCCAGACAGCATGCTTGCGCTTTTCAGGTTTCTGTCCTTCGCTGCAAGCTCGATCGCCTGCTGGAGCACGTTCGAAAATGTGCATGGCGGCATGTCGAAAGACCGGGAGATCAGAGCGGAACAGCGCTGCCGATCGGCCTCCGTCGCGATCATCGAGGCGACCCGTTGTTCAAGGTCGTTGAGCCTGCCCTGATCGGGATGGCGAAGATCGACCGTGCAGCGGACCTGCTCCGGAATGGCGTTGACCGAGCCCGGCTCGACCGTGATGCGCCCGATGGTGAAGCGCGCGTCGGGGTCCGCCGGCATCACCGTTTCGTAAAGGCTGGAAAGTGCGGCGGTCAGCGCCCGCAACGGGTCGCGCCGATAGGCGAGCGCCGTCGTGCCGGCATGCGCGGTCTGCCCCGTCACGGTGACGTCCAGCCACCGTGTTCCCTGTATGCCGCCGACCACACCGATCGGAATGTCGCTTGCTTCGAGCGACGGGCCCTGCTCGATATGCACTTCGAGATAGGCGTGGACGGGAAAGCCGAGGCCGACCATGTCTGCCATGGGCAGGCTTTCCAGCGTCGCCGCCAGCTCCCCGACGAAGGGCGCGCCATCCGTTGCAAGCTTCGTTTCCCACTCCGGCGGGATCCGGCCCGAAGCGAACGCCATCGACCCCATGCAGCCGGGTGCGAACCGGCAGCCTTCCTCGTTCGTCCATGCCACGACGACGACCGGACGATCCGTCTCGATACCCGCGTCTTCCAGGCTTTCCAGCACTTCCAAAGCCGACAGCGTCCCGAGCGCCCCGTCGAAGCGGCCGCCGGACGGCTGGCTGTCGAGATGGCTACCGATCAGCAGGGGCGGCAGGTTGTCCTGTCGACCGGAACGGCGGATGAACAGGTTGGCCATGGGGTCCTGGACAATCGAGAACCCGCGCGCCGCGCCGAGTTCGGCGAGCAGCCGTCGCGCCTGCCGGTCCCCTTCGCTCAGCGCCTGCCGATTGACACCGCCCTTCTGCGTCGCGCCGATGGCAGCGAAAGCGTCGATCCTGGCATTGAGGCGGTTGCCGTCGATCTCGATCATCTGTTCGTCCTCACAGATAGGGAGCGTCGTGAAAGGCGATCTCGAGCGCCTGGGCCCGGCCGAAGATCCCGCTCAGGCGCGACCTCTCCTCCGCCGCCATGCCCTCGCCTGCCTGGTCCAGCTCGGTCTTCAGCCATTGTGCCTGTGCGTAGAAATCCTCATGGGCGTGGAGATCCACCCACTCCTTCAGCAGCGGATCGCTGATCGTGCAGCCGGCCGCCTCCCTGGACCACGTCCAGTACATCCACTCCGCCGCAAACATCGCCGCGACCGTGTCGAGATAGCCGCCGTCCCGCGACACCGCCAGCATGCCGTCGCGGAAGGCCGCGACCTGCGGGATCGAGGTGTCGAAGGACGACGGGTCGAGGCCACGCCCGGCAAAGGTCTTCTCGAAGTAGGCGATCTGCTGGTTGGCCAGCGCGTCCAGCACGCCGATCAGCCATCTCTTCTGCGCCATCATCCCAGCCTTTGCCGCTGCAAAGGCGAAGATCGAGATGGCCGTATCAACAAAAGCCCCCTCGAAAACGAGGTAACGCTCAAACACGCGGGTCGGCAGCCGGTCAGCCTTGATGTCGTTCACGAAGCGGTGGGCGACCATCGCATCGAACACGGCCTTGTTTTCCCGCAGGATCTGCTCGGACAGCGTTTCGCCCATCTTCAGCGCTCCAGTGCGGGACGGGCCGCTTCGACGAAAGCCTTGACGCGGGAAGGTTCGACCGGGTTCCACCAGACGCCGCCCTCCTTCAGCGACGACGCGACGATGACGCCGTTCGTCCGAGCGAGGATCTCGACAATGTTGTCGCTGGTGACGCCGGAGCCGACCAGCAGCGGCAGATACGTGGCAGCGCCGATCGTCTCGATCTCTTCGATGGTCGCCGAATTGCCGGTGCGCTGTCCCGTGGCGATCACTACGTCGGCGTCGAAGAAGGCGAGATCCCGCGTCAGTTCCTCGATCGTCCGGTCGGCGGTGATCGCGTGCGCTCCGTGCTTCACATGGCTGTCGGCAAACACCTTGATGTGCTCGGCCCGCAGCAGCGAGCGGTAGCGCATCGCTTCGGCCGCCCGGCCTTCCATGAACCCCTCATTGGCGACGTAGGCATTGGCCCACTGGTTGACGCGGATGAATTTGGCGCCGCTCGCCATGGCGATGGCGAAGGCCGGGATGGGTGCGTTGGCAAGCACGTTGATGCCGGCCGGGACCCCGACCGACCGGATGATCCTGTCCGTGACGACCGCCATGAACGCCGAGGTCTCGGGCCCAATATCGTCAGGCTTCGAGAACGGAATGTCGCCGTGGTTTTCGATGATCAGGCCGTGCATGCCGCCGGCGATCAACGCCTCCGCATCGCGCATCGCGGCGTCGTAGATCGCGTCCATTCCGGCCCCGCGATAGCGCGGCGCGCCGGGGAAAGGCAGGCAATGGATCATCCCGATCAGCGCCTTGTCAGTGCCGAATATTTCCCTTATGGCGCTCGAACTGTTGTCGGATATCGTCAGCATTTTCTCGTTCCCTTCAAAGGCCTGCTATGCGTGCTTATGTCATTGGCAACGTCGCCGTCGACGAAACCATATCCGTGGCGACGATGCCGGAAGCCGGGGCTTCGATCCTCGGTCGCGAGGAAACCCGCGATCTCGGCGGCAAGGGCGCCAACCAGGCCGTGGTCATGGCCCGCACGGGCCTTGCCACCACCCTCGTCGCGGCCGTGGGCGAGGATTTCCGCGCCCAGACCATCCACAATCAACTCGCACCCGAGCCGGTCGAGGCGCGCTTGATCACGCTTCCCGGCCGCTCGAGCGACTTCTCCATCATCTTCACCACGCCGGATGGCGAAAACGCCATCGTCACGACCACCGACTCCGCCGGCGCCTTGTCGCCGGAAGACGCCGTCGCCGCGCTGGATACGGCCGCAGTCGGCGACCTCGTCGTGCTGCAGGGCAATCTCAGCCAGGCGACCACCCTTGGCCTGCTCCGGGAAGCCCGCCGCCGCGGCCTGGTGACCGCCTTCAACCCCTCGCCGCTCCGTCCCTATTTCGGCGACTTCTGGTCGCTGGTCGATATTGCCTTCCTGAACCGGGGCGAGGCCCAAAGCCTGACCGGTTCGTCGGACACGGCCGCAACCGGCAAGCTGCTTCACGCCGGCGTTCGCCACGTCGTGCTGACGCTCGGCGGCGATGGTGCGATGCTCGCAAGCCAGGCCGCGGAGATCGCCACTATCCCCGCCGTCGCTGCCGCCGCGATCGATACTACCGGCGCCGGCGACACGTTCATGGCCGTCGCGCTCGCCTCGGCTGCCCTGCGCGGCGTCGAACTCGACGCCCGTGCGGTGGGCCATGCCGCCGCCGCGGCCGCACTGACCGTCAGCCGCCGCGGCACGCGCTCCGCCTTTCCGACCGTCAGCGAATTGCAGACGATCCTTGCCCGCTGAGCCGCGCCGGCGGCGGAGGACGCATCAGTTGCTTTCGCTGAGCCAGCCCAGGATGTTCTTCCACAGCCGGCCGTAGCCCTCCCATTCGCAGAAGGCGGGCGACAGCCAGTGCGGGCCGATATCCGAGGTCCAGGCGGCGCTGCGACCCTTTCCGAACTTGCCGGTCACCAGCAGCGGGTGACCGCCCTGGTCGTCCGGCAGGCGGGCGATGACTTCGACATCGGCGCGATCGCGCACTTCCACCTCGTTGACGCCGAGCAGCAACGGCCACTCGCCGCCGATCCCGGCAACCGTCGGATGGTCGGCCATCGTGATGACGGCGCCGGTGCCTTCCGGGATCTCGACGCGGTCGTCATAGGGCAGGCAGGTGACGGGCAGCACGTCTTCCACCGCCGTGCGGCGCCAGCGCGCCTTGCCGTCGATGCCCTGGAAGGAAAAGTAGCCGCCGACCATCAACAGGCCGCCGCCTTTTTCCACCCACGCCTTGATGAGCTTCAGACGGTTCGGCACGGTCTTGGAATGCAGCCACACCGCCGGCGGCAGCAGCAGTGAATTGGCGCCGATATCGGAGAGAATGACGACATCATAGGCGTCGAGCCCCTCCATCTCGAAGGGGAACTTCTCGACCGCCTCATGGGCCGGCATGTAGGTCAGTTCGTATTCGGTCCCTTCCAGGGCCTTCACCAGCGGTTCGGCACCGAGATGGAAGGTGACGCTTCCGAACTGGTCGAAGCCTTTGTAATGGGTGGCGGAGCTGACCCAGCTCTCGCCGACGAGGAGGACTTTCTTGGTCATGGTCTTTCCGTTTCTGCACGTGTTCCGGTGGTCAGGCTTTCGCCTCGAACACCGATCTCGGATTGCCGCGCATGAGGGTTTCCAGCTGCGCGTCGTTGACACCATGCCGCTTCAGGCGCGGCAGGAAATGCTTGAGGATGTAGGCGTAGCCGTTGCCGCCATATCTGGTCAGCATCATCTTCAGGAAGACGTCGTGCGACAGCAGGATGCGGTCGATATGCCCGCGCTCGATCAGCTTGACGATCGCGCGTGCGGCGTCCTCGTCGCTCGGGCACTGCACCTGCTGGTCGGCATAGAAGAAATCCATGCCGATCATGTCGTATTCCAGAAAAGCGCCACGGGAGGCGAGTTCGCCCTGGTAGGCGAGATCGTCATGCGATGGGTTCATGTGGCAGAGAACCGTGTGGCGAAGGTCTGCCCCTTCCGCCGCCGCGATATCCAGCACCTTGTGACCGAGCCGGAACCAGCCGGGCAGATGCACCATCAGCGGCAGCCCGGTGCGCGCCTGCGCCCGCGCAGCCGCCCGTAGCGACTTCTCCTCCTGGTCGGTGAAGTCCGACGACACGCCGATCTCGCCGATCAGCCCGACCTTGATGTCGGTGCCATCGACGCCGATGGTCGCCTCGGCGACGATCTCGTCGACGATCTCGTCGACCGACATGCCGGCTACCTTGGCCGGATGCGATGATCCGAGATAGTAGCCGGCCCCCATGATGATGTTGAGCCCGGACGCTTCGGAGATACGCTTCAGGGCGCGGGGGTCACGGCCGATCCCCTGGCAGGTGGGCTCGACCACGGTATTGCCGCCATGCCTGGCAAAATCCTTCAGTTCGGAGATCGCCAGGGGTTCGTCATCCAGCGTGATGTTGTGCTTGTTGACGAACGGATCCTGGTGGAGCTCGCTCAGGATCTCGATGCAGACGAAGCTGTCGGCAAGATATTGCCGCTCCGGCGTCTTCGGCGCATGCCACCAGCAGCGGCAGTCGTTGAGAATGTGCTCGTGCATCAGGGTCAGGCCGAGATCGGAGACGGGGATCGCCCCCGCCACGGTCATCACTTGGCCCGACCGGAGATGGCCTTGTGAAAGTTCGCTCATGCTGACCTCATGCCCTTTTCCCGCCGAGCCGGAAGTTGGTCGTGAAGATCTTGGTGTTGAGCCAGATCGCCACGAGAATGATCGCGCCCGTGACGATCTGCGTGAAGAAGGGCGAGATGTGCATTAGGATCAGCCCGTTGCCTATTACGGCGATGGTCAGCGTGCCGAGCACGGTGCCGAGTATGCTGCCGCGTCCGCCCATCAGCGATGTCCCGCCGAGAACCACCGCCGCGATCACCTGCAACTCGAAGCCGACCGCCGCATTGGAGGAACCGGAGCCCAATCGCGCGGCGATCAGCAGGCCCGCCAGGGCGCAGGCGATGCCGGAGACCATGTAGACGGAGGCAAGGATCCACTTTGCCGGCATACCGACCCGGCGGGCAGCCTCGAGGTTGGATCCGACTGCCACGACCTGCCGGCCGTATTTCGTATAGGCAATGATGACGTAGCCGACCACGGCGACCACCGCCGCAATCAGGGCCGGCACCGGAAGCCCCAGGAACTCGCCGCGGCCGAGCCAGAAAAAGCCGGGCACGTCCTTGATCGGGATCGAGTAGCCCTGCGTCAGCCACAGTGCGAAGCCGCGCAGGATCGACAGGCCCGCAAGCGTCACGATAAAGGCGGGAATGCCCTGGTAGGCGACGAACCAGCCCTGCGCGATGCCCATCAGAGCCCCGAAGGCGATCATGCCGATCACCACGGTCGGCCAGGGATAACCCATCGCCAGAATGATGGCCGCCACCGCGTTGACCAGCGCCACCTGCGAACCGACCGAAAGGTCGATGCCGCCGGTGATGATGACCAGCGTCATCGCCACCGCCACGACGAGGATCGGCGCCGCCTGGCGCACCACGTTGAGGACATTGCCGAGGGTCAGGAACGTATCCGTGGTGGCCGAAAAGAACACCAGGCAGGCAAGGAAGAACACGGCGATCGACAGCACCTGCGCGTGTTCGGAGAGGAAGTCGGCGACCGGAGAGCCGGCCGCACGTTCGGTATACGCACTCAATGTCTGCCTCCGACGATAAGCTGCACCAGGTCCTGGAGGTCGGTCTTGCCGATATCGCGCTCGGCGACCTTGGTCCCCTCGTACATGACGGCGATCCGGTCGCACACGCGGAAGAGATCCTGCAGGCGGTGGGTGATCAGGATCACCGAGACACCCTTGGCCTTGACCCGGTTGATGAGGTTGAGCACGGCCTCCACTTCGGCCACCGCAAGCGCCGATGTCGGCTCGTCCATGATCAGGACCTTGGGTTGAAAGGACGCCGCCCGTGCGATCGCGATCGCCTGGCGCTGACCGCCAGAGAGCTTCTCAACCTTTGCCCCGAGGCGCGGAATGCGGATTTCCAGCGCATCGAGCATGGCGCGGGCTTCCGTCACCATCCGCGGCCGGTCGAGAAACGGCCCCCGTGTCAGTTCGCGACCGAGGAAGAGATTGCCGACCACGTCGACGTGGTCGCAGAGGCTGAGGTCCTGGAACACCATTTCGATGTTGCGGTCACGTGCGTCGGCGGGTCCGCTGAAGCGCACCTCTTGTCCGTCGATCGAGATCGAGCCGTCATCCGGGATATAGGTCCCGGAAATGATCTTCGTCAGCGTCGACTTGCCGGCGGCATTGTCGCCGACCAGACCGAGGCATTCGCCCGGAAAGATGTCGAGATCGACGCCGCGCAGAGCCTGGTGCGAACCGAAACTCTTGCGGATGCCCTTCAGTGAGATCCGAGCCTGGCGAACTTCGCCCTCGCGGGACTGCCGAGAGAGAAGATCTCCTCCCTCGGCCCCTGCGACAGCGGTTGGGTGCTGTCGGTCAGAGATCATTTGAAGATCGCCCGGTAGGGCTCGACGTTCTCCTTCGTAACGATGGTGATCGGCACCGCGATCGTCTTTTCGACGCTGCCGCCATCGGCGATCTTCTTGAGGGCATCGACCGCAGCCTTGCCCATCGCCGACGGGTCCTGCTGAACGACGGCGGTTACGTAGCCGGCATCGAGCCCGGCAATCGCCTGGGCGGTGAGATCCCAGCCGAAGATCTTGACGTCCGCCTGCTTGCCCTGGCTCTCGACAGCCGCAATGGCTCCCATCAGGGCAGGCTCGCCGGTCGCATAGACAGCATTCATGTCCGGGTTGCCGGTGATCAGGTTCTCGGCCGCGGCAAGCGCATTGTCCTGGACATTCTGGCCGTCGACGACGCCCGCCGTCGTCACCCCTTCGGCGCCCTTGACGGTCTTTTCGAAGCCTTCCTGGCGAACGTTCTGAATGAACGAATTCAGCGCACCGACGACGCCGTACTTCGCCTTGCCGCCCATGTCCTTCTTGACGTGGTCGAGGAAGAACTTGCCCATGTCCGCGCCGGCCTTGGCGTTGTCGACGCCGATCTGGGCCTTCTGCGGACCTGCGGGCAGGATGGCGTCGATGGCAACGACCGGAATTCCGGCCGCGGCGGCCTGCTGCACCGCCGGCATGATGCCGTTGACGTCGATCGCCACGACGGCGAGACCATCGACCTTCTGCTGGATATAGGTCTCGATCGCGCTGTTCTGCGCGGCCGGATCGTTGTTGGCGTTGAAGATGACCAGCTTGGCGCCGGCTGCGTCGGCGGCCTTCTGTGCGCCTTCGTTCATCTGGTTGAAGAACAGCGCCTGCTGATTGATCTGCACGAGGGCAAAGGTCTTGTCAGCGGCGTGGGCCGTGGTGCCGAACGACACGCCCGCAAGGGCGGTGGCGGCAAGGGCAGTGGCAAGCGTTCTGCGTGTGAGGGTAATCATGTGTTCTTCCTCTGGTTTGTTTGTGAACGTCGCTTTTTATGCTTTCGACGGCGGTGCAACGGAATTCCGCACGACGATTTCGACAGGCAGGAGTTCTTCGGAAGCAAGGCTTTCCGCATTCTCCCAGCTTGTTTCGAGAAGCAGCGCCAGGGCCCGCTCGCCGAGCGCCCGGACGGGCTGGCGGATCGCGGTCAGCGGCGGTGCAAACAGATGCAGCGGCCCGACGTCGTCGAACCCGACGACCGAGACGTCCTGCGGGATCGAGATGCCCTGCGCCCGCAGGACCTCGATCAGGCCGATGGCGATCTCGTCGGAACTCGCAAAGATGGCGGTCGCGCGCCGGTCCTGCTCGACGAACCGGCGTGCTGCCTCGCGGCCGAAGTCGACCGAAAAGCTGCCCTCGTAATTGGCGATCTCGAACGGCTCCCCACGCTCGCCAAGCGCGCGCTCGAGCCCCCTGAAACGGCGCCGGGTGCTGATCATTTCGTGCGGGCCGCCGACATAGAGGATGCGTCGGTGACCGTGATCTGCCAGATGCGCGCCGGCGAGATAGCCGCCCGTCTCGTTGTCCGAAAACAGTTTCGGCACCACCGCGGTCGGCACGTCCTCGTCGACAATCACAACCTTGCCCGTCTGGTTGATCAGCGCTCCCAGTTCGCCGTCGTCCGGATGGTTGGTGATGAAGATCAGCCCGTCCACGTGGTTGCGGGCAAGTGCGGTGACATAGGCAATTTCCCGGCCCGGGCGGTTGAGCGTCACGTGCAGCGACAGTGCGAGACCGCGGTTGTCCGCCTCCTGCTCGACCGACGAGACGAGCGTTGCGAAAAACGGGTTGGCGATATCCGGAACCACGAGGCCGATCGTGTCGGAGCGGCCGCGGCTGAGGCGGCGGGCATGCGGGTTGGGCTCATAGCGCAGGTCGCGGATCGCCTGGTCGATGCGACGCTTCGTTTCGGCGGGAAGCTGCAGCGAACCGTTCAGCATCCTGGACACGGTCGTCACGGAGACGCCGGCAGAATCGGCTACATCTTTCAGGCTCGTGGCACGTTTGCTCGCCATGGCACCTCCGCACGCGAAACCCGCCTGCCAAGGCGAGGTAAAGCGCTTTACTAAACCGCTTTACAATGCCATGCCCGCGGTCGGTGTCAAGGTCGAAAAATCGGCAATTCGAAGTGAAGGACTGTCGCCCCGACCGTGAACGGCAAGGCCTCGACGGGAGAAGCCGAACGACGCTTTTTGGTAAACGCTGGAGCGCTCCCGGCGCACTACGACGGTCCGTCTTCGCTGATTGCCCGGTAATCTCAGGCAACAGCCGGCATCTGTGCCGACGGGGAAGTCGATCGACCGTCGCGGGCTCAGCCGGCCCTTATCTCCCCATGTCGGGAAGAGATCTGAGGCAGACGGTATTCCTGCCGGCCGCCTTTGCCTCGTAGAGGAACCGGTCCGCCATCGCGAAAATGTCCTTGTAGGTCACCCGGTTGGTGAAGGAGACTCCGCCGACGCTGACCGAAAGCCGGCCGGTGTCGATGTCCGAAGGGAAGGCAATCGCATGGATCTGCTGGCGGATGTCCTCGGCCACCAGACGGGCCTCCTCTTCGCGCGCTTTCGGAAGAAAGACGCAGAACTCCTCGCCGCCGATCCGTCCGACGATGTCGACAGCGCTCAGCCGTCGCTGGATCGCCGAGGCGATCAGCTTGAGGGCGTGATCGCCGGCCTGGTGGCCATGAGTGTCGTTGATGGCCTTGAAGTGATCCGCATCGACAATGAGAAGAGAGCCGGCGTTGATCCGCTCCTCGTTATCGACCTTGTCCAGATAGGCCTCGACGAGCATGACGAAGGCACCTCGATTGAGGACCGCCGTCAGACTGTCGGTGGAGGCCAGTGTCTGCAGTTCTACCCGGGCGACCGCCAGCTGCCGTATCTTGTCCAGAAGGAAAAAGAAGAAGGGTCCACCGACGAGCGTCGGCAGCAGGATATCCGTGGCCAGTGAGCGCCTGAAGTGATCGGCGGACATCTCGGCAAAATTGAACGAGTCCGCGAACACCGCCGCGAGCGCGCAGACCAGCGTCCCGCAGACTGTGCCGACCACAACGCGCAGCCTCGACGTCTCGGACAGTTTGAGTTTTGCAAATCTGATCATGATTTTGAAGACAGTGTACCGCTGATGATCATGTGCGACACGAACGTGCGCAGCAGGGAGGGATCGAAATGCCCGTTCGACCGCAGCATGAAGTCGACGGCCTCGGCCTGGGTCCAGGCCCTCTTGTAGGGACGCACCGTCGTCAGGGCATCGTAGACGTCGCAGATGGCCGCGATGCGCGCACCGATCGGAATGGCGGCGCCGATCAGCCGATCGGGATATCCCGTCCCGTCATATTTTTCGTGGTGGTATCGGGTGACGTCGAGGGCCGTGGAGTGGATGTCGGGAATTGTCTTGAGGAGATCATAGCCCAGCTGCGGATGCGTGCGGGTGACAGCCAGCTCGCTGGGGCTCAACGCGCCGGACTTCGACAGGAGCGTGGGTGGAAGGCACATCTTGCCGATATCGTGGACCAGCCCCGCGACGCCGAGACCGCGGATCTCCTCGTCGCTGAGACCGAGCGCGCTGCCGAACGTCACCATCAGGGCGCTGACGGCAATGGAATGCAGGAACGCGCCGGTATCCTTCGTCTTGAGCTGCAACAGCGTCAGGAAAGCACCGGAGTTGCTGAACGCTGCGGACAGGACGCGGTCGGTCGTCTCGTTGATTGCCTGGAAAGAAATGTCCTGCCCGAGCCTGACATCGACCAGAATCTGGCGGACATGCGGGGCAATGTCATTGATCGCTTCCTCGGCGGCCTCAGCCTCCGCGACGGAGTACCGCGAGATCATCTCCGCCTTGAATGTGCCGGCAGGGACCGCCCGGTTGCGCCGGGACGGCGGCTGAAGATCGCAGCCCTTTTCGGTGTTGATCACGACACTCATCAGCGGGCTCTTGATCAGGCTTTCGACCTGATCGGAGGAGGAAACCCGAAACGCGCCGGACATTTCGCTCCCGCCCGTGTTGGCGAAATCGTCGTCTTCAACAAACATGCCGATCTGTAGATCTTTTAGACGGATGCGTTTTCTCATGATGCAAAGCTCGGTTATTAGTGCCGAGTTTAACAGGCAATCCTTAACTTGCTTTGCACGTCGTCTCTAACTTTTGATCTTTGCGGCAATGTTACTGCGCTTCCGTCTTGTGTCATCACGAAG
The DNA here is from genome assembly GCA_900469345.1 of Hyphomicrobiales bacterium. GTDB lineage: Bacteria > Pseudomonadota > Alphaproteobacteria > Rhizobiales > Rhizobiaceae > Neorhizobium. The sequence goes on from UBWZ01000004.1 coordinate 177,351, forward strand.
ACTGAGGCGGCCGTTCTTTTAAACCTTGCTTGCGGGCTCATCGGGATATGCTCTCGACGGCACAAGCTGTCGGAACAAGCGGCGGGAGCTCCCCGGGGCGGGTTCGGGCCTCATAGCCAGCTCCGGCCGTCCGTGCCCGACTGGCAGCCATAGGGCGGAAGCATGTCGCCGAACGTGGCGTGCAGCCGGTCACAGCCCCACTTGCGCATCGGCTGGGGCAAGCGGCTGTTCAGCTCGATCCCGACTTCATCGTAAGGACTTTCGGTATTGGTAACATAGCGGTACCATCGAAAGCCGCCGACCATGGCGATGGCGAGTACGACGATGATCACGAGCCTGAGGATTCTCATGGAAAGCCTTTGTTCGTTTGCAATTGCGTCCCGAGTACAGCGCAAAGGCGGCACATGATATCGCCGGGCGGCAGTGTCCACAGCTATCGCCGAGGCGGCGCGCCGTTGGGAACGGGCGTGCTTCGTCAGCAGGACTTTTTGCGGCTGCCTCTGCGTGAAGAAAAAATGCAAAAAGCCCCGCGGGGCTTTTTTTCGATTGTCGGGCAGCTTGGTGGGTGAGGTTGAAACCGCTCAAACGCCGACAAAACAGGGTAAAACGGGAGCCGATCATCTCAGAGACGGCTTCGGTTGTTGGAACACCGGCTGGATCAGGGCCAACTTTTTCGCACGGATTTGGCCGCATCCGCCATTAAATTGCGAAACTCGGGCATCTCTGCGGAATGTCTGTTGTACCAAGATCTTGTCGTTTGGCGCGATGATCGCTATGCGTTGATCTTCACACTCGCAGGCAATGAGGATCACATGGCAACTGGTATCGTAAAGTTTTTCGCTCAGGACAAAGGCTTCGGCTTCATCACTCCGGACAATGGCGGCCCGGACGTGTTCGTGCACATCTCTGCTGTTGGCTTTGGAGGCTCGCTTCAGGACGGCCAGAAGGTCAGCTATGACGTTGGCCAGGACCGCAAGACCGGAAAGTCGAAGGCTGAGAACGTCACCCTCCTCTAGCCACTGGAACGGCCTGACCTCCGGGTGGGGCCGTTAAAGCCGCCTTGGGACGTGTTCGCGTCCAGGGCGCCGCTTGAGCCGCGCAGCGGAAGCTGGGCGATAGAGCGCGCACCCCAAAATGGGGTCTGTACGATTTGCTGGCGCGGAAGGGTTTGCTCAGGCTCCCATTCCGCGTCACGCAGTCGATCGTTTATTTTCAAAGCATATCTCAATGACGACGTATTCAGCGGCCTCGCTTTGTGAAGCGGGATCCGTAGCTGCAGGGCGGGACATGGACGAATCGGTCAGAATCGAAAACAGAGGCGATTTCGCGGTCTGGGCAATCGAAGCGGCCAAGCAGATCGTTGGCGAGCACGGGTTCGAGCTTGCCAGAGCGGCACGTGATGGCAGCGAAGAGGACCTGCGTTCGGCCGGCAATGCGCTCGGGCAAGCCATTACCAATGCACTGATCGAAGTTTATGACGGGCTGGCTGACGGCCCTGTGGATTAGGATCCGACCGTCCGCGGAAAGATGCCGGATGCGCCACGACAATGCCGGAACGCTGACGCGCCGGCCGCCTCAGCGACGTTGCAGAGCACCGTTAGCGTGACAGATCGGCACGATCATCGGCAATCCCGAACCGCCGCCGGTCAGACGGCATGCTGCTGCACGCTCAGCCCGCCATCGATGGTGAGGCAGGTGGCGTTCATAAACGGACATTCATCGGAAATCATGAACACCGCGGCCATGGCGATCTCTTCCGGCGAGGCGATGCGGCCGCCCGGATGCAGCTTCATCGTTTCCGCCCTCGCGGCGTCCGGGTCTGCAAACCCGTTCCAGTAGTCGATGACCTTTTGCGTCGAGACATAGCCCGGCGCCAGCGCGTTTACCCGGATGTTCTTGGGCGCATATTCCAGTCCGAGTGACTTTGTCATGCCGAGCAACGCATGCTTGGCGAGAGGATAGGGAAAGGTATGCGGAATGATCGTAAAGGCGTGGGTCGAGGCGATATTGAGGATGACGCCGCCGCCCGCCCCGATCATTCCCGGCAGCACCGCTTTGCAGCAGTTCCAGGCCCCCTTCAGGTTGATGTCGAAGCAACGGCTCCAGTCCTCGTCGCTCGTCTCGAGCGGTTCGTTGAAGACATTGACGCCGGCATTGTTGACCAGAGCGTTGATCGGCCCGATCGCCTTCGCCGCCTCAGCAACGGCCGCCGCGATCGCCGCCGCATCGGTGATATCTGCAGCAGTCCATGAGACATCGCCGCCGGCTTGGCTCATCAGCATCGCCTCGCGCTCTAGCAGCGCCGCATCCCGGTCGATCAGGTACAGCGCCGCCTCTTCTCGCAGGAAGGCTTTGGCAATCGCCAGGCCGATGCCCTGGGCCGCGCCCGTCACGAAGATCCGTTTGCCCGCAAGCCGTCCCGTCATCGCTCTCTCCTCCTTACCACTCGGCAAAGCTGCCATCCGGATGGCGCCAGATCGGATTGCGCCAGCGATGGCCTTGCTTGGCCCGCTCGATCACATACGCTTCGTCCACCTCGATACCGAGCCCTGGCCCCTGCGGAATGCCAACGAAGCCGTCGGCATACTGGAACACGTCCTTGTTGACGATATAGTCCAGGATGTCGTTGGCCTCGTTATAGTGAATGCCGAGGCTCTGTTCCTGGATGAAGGCATTGTAGGCCACCGCATCGATCTGCAGGCAGGCCGCAAGCGCGATCGGCCCAAGCGGGCAATGCGGTGCAAGCGCAACGTCGTAGGCCTCGGCCATCGCCGCGATCTTGCGGCATTCCGTGATCCCGCCGGCATGCGAGAGGTCGGGCTGGATGATGTCGACGTACCCGCCTTCGAAAACCGACTTGAAATCCCAGCGCGAATAGAGCCGCTCGCCGAGCGCGATCGGCGTCGAGGTATGGTTGGCGATTTCCTTCAGGGCTTCCTTGTTTTCCGAGAGCACCGGCTCCTCGATGAACATCAGCTTGTAGGGTTCCAGTTCCTTCGCCAGCACCTTGGCCATCGGCTTGTGCACGCGGCCGTGGAAATCAACGCCGATGCCGATATGCGGTCCCACCGCCTCGCGGATGACGGCGATCGTCTCGACCGCCTTTTCCACTTTCTCGTTGGTGTCGACGATCTGCATCTCCTCGCAGCCGTTGAGCTTGATCGCCTGAAAGCCGCGGGCAACCACGTCCTTCGCATTGCGGGCGACGTCGGCGGGCCGGTCGCCGCCGATCCACGAATAGACCTTGATCCGATCCCGCAGCTGGCCGCCGAGAAGCGAATGGATCGGCTGGCCGAGTGCCTTGCCCTTGATGTCCCAGAGCGCCTGGTCGATGCCGGCGAGTGCCGACATGTGAACGGCCCCGCCGCGATAGAAGCCGCCGCGATAGAGCACCGTCCAGTGATCCTCGATCAAAAAGGGATCCCTGCCGATCAGGTAGTCCGCCATCTCCTGGACGGCGGCTTCAACGGTCAGCGCCCGGCCCTCGACCACCGGCTCGCCCCAGCCGACAACGCCCTCGTCGGTTTCGATCTTCAAGAATAGCCAACGGGGTGGAACGATATAGGTGGTCAGTTTGGTGATCTTCATGAAGCTCTCCCGATCAGGCGAGAATGAGGTCGGCGGCCTTGGCGGCTGCGGCAAGAACGGCGGCATTCGTATTGCCGCTGACGATGGCAGGCATCAGCGATGCGTCGATGACCCGCAGGCCCCGCGTCCCGCGCACTTTCAGCTGGGTGTCGAGCACGGCCTCGGGATCGCCGTCATGCCCCATCTTGCAGGTGCCGACCGGGTGGTAGCCGGTCTTGACGGTACGCCTGCAATGCTCGGCGATCGCATCGTCGCTGGTCACCTCGGCGCCTGGAAAGATTTCCCGGTCGATCAGCCCGCGCATCGGCGATGCATCGAGAACGGTTCGGGCAAACCGAAACCCTGCAATGGTCAGCCGAAGGTCATCCGGATGCCCGAAGATCTGCGTGTCGACGACCGGGTCGGCGAACGGATCGCTCGACGCCAGCGTCACCGAACCCCTCGCCTTCGGCCGCAACAGCAGCGAATTGATCGTTACGCCGTCGCCCGGCTCGGTCCCCATCACGTCGCGGTCGAGATAGACGGTCGGCACGCAGAACATCTGGATCGTCGGGCGCGCGTTGTCTCCATCGGGATCGTAGAAGGCGCAGGTTTCGACACCGGTCGTCGACACCGGCCCCGATTTGAACATCAGATACTGCAGCCCCGCCTTGATCATCGGCCAGCCGCGATCCTGCCCGTAATATCCGAACGAGCCCTTGGTGGTCGCGACGACAGGGCATTCGTAGTGGTCCTGCAGGTTCCGTCCGACGCCGGGCAGCACGACCTTTGCGGCGATGCCGTGCCGGGCAAGTTCGTCCTCGGGACCGATGCCGGACAGCATCAGCAGCTTCGGTGTCTGGTAGGCGCCTGCCGCCAGGATGACGTCCACGCCCGCCGCCGCAGACCGGCGCGAGCCGCTCACCACGTAGTCGACGCCGACGGCGCGATCACCATCCATGCGGATCCCCGTCACCGTCGCACCCGTCTCGATCGTCAGCAGCGGATTGCTCATCACCGGCGCGAGAAATGCATCGACCGCGCTCGAGCGCTTGCGCGTCGTCCAGTCGATCGTGTGCTGCATGAAGCCGACGCCGAACTGGTGCGCGCCGTTGAAATCCGGATTGTAGGGGAGGCCCATGCCCTGCAGCGTCTTCACATAGGTGCGCGTCATCGGGCTCGTATGGCCCAGATGCGAGATCTTCAACGGGCCGCCGACGCCGTGATACTCGCCCGCCAGATGATCGTTGTCTTCCTGCGCCTTGAAGTAGGGGAGAAGGTCGCGATAGGACCACGAGCCATCATTGTTGGAGCCGGGCGGCGTGATCAGCTCATTCCAGAGATCGAAATCCGCGGCCTGGCCGCGCATATAGACCATCGCGTTGACCGTACTGCCGCCGCCGAGCACCCTGCCCTGCGGCACGACCGGCCCGCGGCCACCAAGCTGCGGCTGCGGCTTGGTCTTGTGCAGGGAGAGGTAGGTGTCCTTGGCCAGGAACTTCATGTAACCGGCCGGAAAATTCATGATCGGATTGGGCTTTGCGGGGCCACGTTCGAGAAGCAGCACCCGCGCCTTGCCCTCGGCGACGAGCCGGGCAGCGACCACGCAGGCGGAACTGCCGCCGCCGACGATGATGTAGTCGTACCGATCTTCCTTAGACATTGGCTCTCCCAGAAGACATGCGCATGCTCATAGATCTTGCGGCCGAAGCCGGATGCTGCCCGACAGCTGCTGGCCGGGCTGAAGGACGTGGAGGCCGCCGAGGTCGGGCAGGTTGTGCCCGTTGGCCAGGTGCGACATGGGCTCGAAACAGAAATAGTCGCGCTTGAACTGCGGATCGAAACCCGTGTCGGAGACGAACAGGAAAGCGTGGCGGAACACCGGATCGGCATCGAGACGAAGCTGCATCCCGCGCTCCGGCCAGGAAACGACAGCCTCGCCGCACCAGTCCTCGAACCCGTTGTTGACCCAGCGATGCGGCAGGGGCGACGGGTCGCTGAAATCGAGATCGTCGGGGATGGCGATCGCCTCGCCCGGCAGCCAGCCTTCGACTTCCGTCCAGACCTTGGCCGCCGGGGCACGCAGCGTCGTCTGCGGCGTCATCGGAAAATACGGATGCCAACCGAGGCCGAAGGGCAGCGCATCCTTTCCCCGATTGGACACCGACAGCGTCATGTCAAGCCCTTGCTCGGTCAGCTGGAAGGATTGGGTCGCGTCATAAACATAAGGCGTAGCGTCGCCGGTATGGGAAAACGCCAGACGGGCGGCATCGGCGGAAACCTCGACCGCTGACCATTCGGATTGCCAGCCTTCGCCGTGCAGATAGTGCGGGTCCCAGTCGGTGTTGGGGCGCAGGCGATACTCCCTCTCCGCAAACGTAAAGCGATTGTACTTCACCCGGTTGCCGAACGGCACCAGCGGATAGCAGGACGCGGACAGGGCATCCGCGTCATCGGGCGCCTCGCGCAGCAGCGGCACCCGGCTTTCGGCGCCGTCTTTCCAGAAGCCGAGGACCAGGCCACCGGCGGTCGAGATGCGCAGGGACAGAGCACCGCACGCCAGTTCAAGGACGGTCATCGGCATCACCCCTTGTTGCGAGACAGGCTTCGCTTGATTGCCTGGATATTGGCGAGCACCGCAATGACGATGATCAGTCCGCGCACCACCTGCTGGAAGAACGGGTTGATGCCGAGCAGCACGAGGCCGTTGCCGATCAGGGTGATCACGAGCACGCCGAGCAGCGTGCCGAGCATGGAGCCGCGGCCACCCGACAGCGCCGTGCCGCCGACGACCACAGCGGCGATCACGTCGAACTCCAGTCCGCTGGCCGCCGTTGCATTGCCGGATCCCAGCCGCGACACGAGCAGGATGCCGGAAATCGCCGCCATCGCGCCGCCGATTGCAAACAGTCCCACGCGGATGCGCGAAACGCTGATGCCGCTCAGGAAGGCCGCGTGAGGATTGCCGCCGATTGCAAAGACCGAGCGCCCGAAGGCCGTTTTGCGGCTGACGAAGGCAAACGCGGCGAAGAGCACGAGCATGATGATCGCCGCCGGCGGAATGCCGAACACCGAGCGGTCGAGCGCATCCAGCATGTCGTTGCGTCCGATCGACACCGGCAGTGCGTCGGTGACAAACAGCGCGGTTCCGCGCAGCGCGCTCCACATGCCGAGCGTGGCGACAAACGACGGCACGTCGAAATAGGCCCGCAGGACGCCGGAGATCGCCCCGAGGAATGCGCCGAAGGCGATGGCGACCACGAAGGCGAACGGGGTCGGCAACCCCCATTGCAGGAGGAAGGCGAGCGATACCGAAATAAACGCGACCATCGGCCCGACGCTCACATCGATTTCGCCAGCGATGATGATCAGCGTGACGGCCCAGGCGGCGATGCCGATCGTCGCCGCATCGCGCAGGATGTTGACCTGGTTGTTGAATGAAATAAAGCCGGGGGCAGTCGATGCGAAGATCAGGTAGAGCACCAGGATCGCAAGGAACAGGCTGACCTCGTTCATGTGCTGCGAGAACGCAAGGCGCGCCGTCTTGGGCTTGTCGGAAACCGCCGGCTTGGCAGCATGGTCGAGTGACATTCTCTGTCTCCCTCAGTGTCCAGAAATACAGGCTGCCATCAAGCTGTCCTGATCGATATGGGGTGATTTGAATTCGTCCTGGAGCGTCCCGTCCCTCAGCACCAGGACGCGGTCGCAGACGAGCGGCAGTTCCTCGATTTCGCTGGAGACGAAGATGATGCTGCGCCCCTCGGCGGCGAGCTGGCGGATGATCGAGTAGATCTGGGCCTTGGCTTCGACATCGACGCCGCGCGTCGGCTCGTCGAGCAAGAGAACCCGGCTGCCGGCATAGACCCAGCGGCCGATCACCACCTTCTGCTGGTTGCCGCCGGAAAGCGTTCCGATCGGCGTATCCGTGCGCGCCGTCTTGATGTGCAGACGGTCGACGATCTTGCGCGTCGCCTCCGCCATCCGGCGCGACGACAGGATTCCTTTGCGGCTGACCCCTGAGAAATTGGTCGACAGCGTGTTTTCGTCGACGCCGAGGAGCGGCACGATGCCCTCTTCCTTGCGGCTTTCCGGCGTGTAGCCGAAACCGCGCGCGATCATGTCCTTGTAGCCTGCCGAACGAACGGACTGTTTGCCGATCCGGACATCGCCGCTGTCGAAAGGCCGCACGCCCATGATCGCTTGCAGCAGTTCGGTGCGGCCCGAACCGAGAAGCCCCGCAATTCCGAGCACTTCGCCCTGGCGCAGCGAGAAGGATACCGACGAGAGTTTCGGCGCTAGGGCAAGATCGTGGACCTCGAGCACGATGCCCGGCTGGCTCCTGTCTTCCAGCGCCGCCGCCTGGGACGCCTCGGATCCCAGCATCAGCCGAACGATTTCGCGGGTGTCGGCACCCTTGACGTCCACCGTGTCTATAATCCGTCCGTCCCGCATGATCGTTGCGGAGTGGGCGATCTGGCGGATTTCGTTCATGCGGTGGCTGACATAGATGACGACGATGCCCTGGGCGGCGACACGGGTCACCGCCGCCATGACCTTGTCCGCTTCGGCCGCCGCAAGCGAACTCGTGGGTTCGTCGAGAATGATAAGCTTGGGCCTGCCGAGCATGGCACGGGCGATTTCCAGAAGCTGGCGTTCGGCCGGGCTGAGGCCCGCCACGAGCCGGTCGGGAGGCAGGTCGAGACCGAGCTGCGCCATTGCCTCCCGGGCCTGCGCCTCCATGTCGGCATAGCGGATCACCCCGCCCTTGCGCGGCCAGCGTCCGAGGAACAGGTTTTCGGCAAGCGTCATGCCGGGCACCAGGCTCAGCTCCTGGTAGACGACACGCACGCCTTTTTGAAACGAGTCCTGTGCACGCGTCGAACCGGAACCGGAAAGTTCAACGCCGTCGATCGTCACAGAGCCGGTATCCGGAATTTCGGCGCCCGTGAGCATGCGGATCAAAGTCGACTTGCCGGCGCCATTCTTGCCCAGAAGCGCCCTGACCTCTCCGGCCGCGACCGCGAAGGTCGCGTTGTCGAGCGCGAGTACGCCGGGATAGCGGCGCGTACAGTCACGGAGGGACGCAACCGCATGCGCCGGGGCAAGGTTCGATACTGCAGTCATGGATCTTCCGGCAATGAGTGAGGTCAGGAAGACGCCGCGGCATGGCGGCGTCCTCTCGCATAGGCTCGCAGAATCTCCCGATCAGGGGATGCCGTCCGAATGGGCCTTCAGCCAACCCTTGCCGTCTTCCGCCGATTTGTAGAGATCGATGTCGTAGGCGACCTTGATCCCCTCCGGCGGCTTGCCGTCGATGGACTTGACGGCCTGCGCCAGGGCGAGCTTGCCGAGCCCCTGTCCGGAAATGTCGACCACCGCCTTGATGACCGTGAAGTCAGAGAGTTCCTGCGCGATTTCCGTCGTCATGTCGCCGCCGAAGACGACCACCTTGCCGGTCTTGCCCTGGCTCTTCACCGCCCGCGCCGCGCCGAGCGTGGCGCCGCCGGCTTCTCCGAAGAAGGCATCGATATCGGGATTGGAAGACAGCATCGTGCTCGCCACCGAGACGGCCTTGTCGAGCACGGCGCCTTCCTGATTGGCGACGATCTTCGCGCCCGGCACCTTGGCCTTCAAGGCCTCCTCGAAACCCTTGCGCCGCGTCACGCAGACCTCGACGAATTCGCAGTTCAACACCGCGATCTTGGGAGCGTCCTTCTTTTCGGCGAGGAAATAATCCCCGGCCGCATCGCCGAGCTTGTGCCCGAACTCGTAGGGATCGCCGACCGCATAGGCGGAAACGTATTCCTTCATGTCTGCATCGTTGAGGCAGGTATTGTAGCACACGACGGGAATACCCGCGTCATGGGCGCGGCGGATCGCCCGATAGGATCCGTCGGCTGAAACCGGCGAGACGATGATCGCCTGCACGCCGGCGGAAATCAGCGAATCGATGAAGGATGATTCCTTGCTGACATCGCCCTGCGCATTCGTCTCGACGATGTCGAGCTTCTTGCCGGCGTCGCCCGCAGCGGTCTGGATCCCCTTGCGCACACCCGCATAGAACCCCTGCGCATCCATGTAGATCGCGCCGACCTTGAGCTGCTCCTGCGCTCCGGCAGCGGTCGCCACTATCAGCGCGGCTGCAGCCATCAGGGCTGTTCGTTTCACGAGCTTCATCAACTCCTCCCTTCGATTGGTTCGGGCACCGTCATTCTGTTGCGGCCTCCAGAGCCGACATGATGCAAAGCCCCGCGCCAGTGTCAATATAAATATGATTTATTTGTAAATTGATCGCGCAACAAGGTTCATTCATAGTACCGCGACATGCTCGCCCAGGGAGCGGGGGACTTGCCTGCCCATGGCAGGCGCGGTGCATTACGATCGGAAGGGAACAGTGTGCAGAGCAGGACCACCAGCCACATCTTGACGGAGCACGGCGACCCGATTGCACAGCGGGGCAAGCGCAGCGTCCGCGAGGCGCTGCTTCAGCGCCTGATTGAAATGGTTGTGTCCGGAAAGCTTGCCGAAAACTCGACGCTGCCGAACGAGGCGGATCTCACGGAGCAGTTCGGCGTCAGCCGGACGAGCCTGCGGGAAGCGATGCAGTATCTTGGCGCCCTCGGAATGGTACGGTCGCGAACCCGGGCCGGAACCACCGTGCTTCCGCGCGAGAACTGGAACTATCTCGATCCGATCGTCCTCGATGTCATGCTGACCCAGGGAGGGGACGACCTCTTTTACTCCTCGCTGATCGATGCAAGGCAATTGCTTGAGCCGGCCGCGGCGGCCCAGGCGGCCGCCAACGCCAATGCCCGGCAGCTCTACCAGATTTCCAAAGCGTTCGAGGACATGGTCGAGGCCAACTCGCGGGACACGGAAGAGTGGAGCCGCGCCGACCTCGACTTCCACACCGCCATCATCAACGCCAGCGGCAACTGGGTGTATCGCCAGTTTGCAAGCGCCATCCGCGCCGCTTTGCTGGCCAGCTTCCGGCTGACCAACCGCGCCAGCCAGTCTCATGAACAGGCAATCCTGAAGCATCAGGATGTGCTCGAGGCGATCCGCATGCGGCGCCCGGAGGCAGCGCGCCATGCCATGGAACAGTTGATCGGCGTCGCCCGAACGGAGATGACCGATGCCCTTCGCCGCGCTCGAAAGGCGGGCGAGGTTCCCGAACCACACGATCCACTGGAATAAAATCATACATATATATTGACTGGTATGATATTATTTGAATACTGGCGATGAAACCGCGGGGAGGCACGCGCGGGCAAGAGGGAGAGAAACATGCGTTCGATTAAGGCATTCGTCATCGCCGGCGTGATCGCGCTGTCGGCCGGCACCGCTTGGTCGGCTGACGTCAAGATCGGCTTCGTGGTCAAGCAGCCGGAAGAGCCCTGGTTCCAGGATGAATGGAAGTTCGCCGACCAGGCGGCGAAGGAAAAGGGCTTTACGCTCGTCAAGATCGGCGCCGAGGACGGTGAGAAGGTCCAGTCCGCCATCGACAATCTCGGAGCGCAGGGCGCCCAGGGGTTCATCATCTGCGTCCCCGACGTCAAGCTTGGACCAGGCATTGCCGCCAAGGCGACGGCAAACGACCTCAAGCTGATGACCGTCGACGACCGCCTCGTCGGCGCCGACGGCAAGCCGCTGGAAGACGTGCCGCACATGGGCATTTCCGCGACCAAGATCGGCGAGACGGTCGGCCAGGCGCTTGTCGACGAAATCAAGAAGCGTGGCTGGGACATGAAGGACGTCGGCGCGATCCGGGTTTCCTACGACCAGCTTCCGACCGCCGTCGACCGCGTCGAGGGCGCCATCTCGGTCCTCAAGACAGCAGGCTTCCCGGCTGCAAACATCTACGACGCGCCGCAGGCAAAGACCGATACGGAGGCGGCCCTCAACGCTGCAACGACGGTGCTCAACAAGCGTGCAGGGGTAAAACACTGGGTGGCGTTCGGTCTGAACGACGAAGCGGTGCTTGGCGCCGTCCGGGCATCGGAATCGGTCGGCATTCCGGCTGAAAACGTTATCGGCGTCGGTATCGGCGGCGCCGAATCCGCGATCAACGAGTTCAAGAAGCCCTCGCCGACGGGTTTCTTCGGCACGGTCATCATCTCGCCGAAGCGTCATGGCTACGAGACCGCCCTTAACATGTACGAGTGGATCGCCAACGACAAGCAGCCGCCGAAGCTCACGCTCACCGCCGGCTCTCTGGCGCTGCGTGACGACTTCCAGAAAGTCCGTAAGGACCTCGGCATCGAGTAGCCATCTCGAACGATCCTTGCTCCGGCGGCGCCAGCGCCGCCGGCCGGTAAACATGCGTGACGGGGCAGTGATGGCTTTTCTCGAGTTCAGGTCTATCTCCAAGGGCTATCCCGGCGTCCAGGCGCTGTCCGACATATCCTTCTCCGTCGAAAAGGGTGCGGTGCACGGATTGATGGGCGAGAATGGCGCCGGCAAGTCGACGCTGATCCGCATTCTGTCCGGCGACCAGTCGGCCGACGCCGGAAGCATCCTGATCGACGGCGCAGAGCAGAACTACCGCTCCGTCCGCGACGCGTTCGACGCCGGCGTCATCGTCATCCACCAGGAACTCCAGCTCGTCCCCGAACTCACCGTGGCGGAAAATCTGTGGCTTGGACGTTTTCCGGCAAGGGCCGGCGTGATCGACGGCCGCACGCTTGTCGAAACAGTCCGGTCCCGGCTGACGGACATCGGCATCGACGTCGATCCCGGCGCCAAGGTCTCGAGCCTCTCCATCGGCGCGCGCCAGATGGTGGAGATCGCCAAGGCGGTCATGCTCGATGCCCGCATCATCGCACTCGACGAACCGACATCCTCCCTCTCGTCGCGGGAGAGCGAGATCCTGTTCTCGCTGATCGACAGGCTGCGATCGCGTGGCACCGTCATCCTTTATGTCTCGCACCGGCTGGACGAGATCTTCCGCCTTTGCGACAGCCTGACCGTGCTGCGCGACGGAAAACTCGCGGCCCACCATCAGAAGGTCGCCGACACCACGCGCGAACAGATCATCACCGAAATGGTCGGCCGTGAGATCAGCAATATCTGGGGCTGGCGCGAACGTCCGCTTGGCGCAGTCCGGCTCGAGGTCCGCGGCATGTCCGGGACAAGGCTGCCGGTTCCGATCAGTTTTTCCGTTCGCCAGGGAGAGATCCTCGGCTTCTTCGGCCTGATCGGCGCCGGACGCAGCGAGATGGCGCGACTGGTCTACGGAGCCGACCGGCGCCACACCGGCACTGTCGCCATCGACGGCGTCACCACGGCGCCGGGCAATCCGAAGGCTGCCATTACCGCCGGCATGGTTCTCTGCCCGGAAGACCGCAAGTTCGACGGCATCATCCAGGGCCGGTCGATCGAGGAAAATATCACCATTTCTTCGCGTCGGCACTTCTCGCCCATTGGCATGCTGAACCCGAAGAGGGAAGCAGACCTCGCCGATCAGTTCATCGCCAAGCTCAGGGTGCGCACACCGTCGCGGCGGCAGGACATCATCAACCTGTCCGGCGGCAACCAGCAAAAGGTCATTCTCGGCCGCTGGCTGTCGGAGCAAGGCGTCAAGGTGCTCGTCATCGACGAGCCGACCCGCGGCATCGACGTCGGAGCCAAGTCCGAGATCTACGACATTCTCTACGAACTCGCGGCCGGCGGTATGGCCATCATCGTTATTTCCAGCGAACTGCCCGAGGTCATGGGCATATCGGACCGCATCATGGTCATGTGCCAGGGCCGTATCGCAGCCGAAATCGCGCGTGGCGAATTCGACGAACGAAGAATTCTGACCGCAGCCCTTCCCGACAAGAATGCCGCCGGCACAATTTAATCCAGGATCCCGACTGATGAACGCGATGAAAAAGATACTCCTCGGCGAGCAGGGGCTTGTGGTGATCTTCGCCCTTGCCTTCGCCATCGTGTCGATCTTCGTTCCCAACTTCCTGACCGAACGCAACATGCTGGGCCTGCTGCAGTCGGTGGTGACGATCGGCATCGTCGCCTGCACGATGATGTTCTGCCTCGCCTCCCGCGATTTCGACCTGTCCGTCGGATCGACGGTGGCGTTTTCCGGCATGATTGCCGTGATGGTGTCGAACGCCTCGGGCTCGATCCTGCTCGGACTGGTGGCCGCACTTCTGGCAGGCAGCGCCGTCGGCTTCGTCAACGGCGTGATCATCGCCAAATTTCGCATCAACGCCCTGATCACGACTCTGGCGACGATGCAGATCGTGCGCGGCTTTGCCCTGATCGCGTCGGACGGGCGTGCCGTCGGGATCAACGATCCTTCCTTCTACCAGCTGGCTCTGTCGCGCATTCTTACTATTCCCGCGCCGATCTGGGTCATGGTGCTGCTGTTTCTGGTGTTCGGCTTCATTCTCAACCGCACGGTCTTCGGAAAGAACACGCTGGCGATCGGCGGCAACCCCGAAGCGTCGCGTCTGGCCGGCGTCAATGTCGTCAGGATGCGGATCTGGATCTTTGCTCTTCAGGGCCTGGTCTGCGCCGTTGCCGGCATCCTCTTGGCCTCGCGCATCACCTCCGGACAGCCGAATGCCGCAACCGGTCTGGAGCTTTCCGTGATTTCGGCCTGCGTCCTCGGCGGCGTGTCGCTCGCCGGCGGCCGGGCGGCGATGACCGGCGTCATCGTCGGCGTGTTGATCATGGGGATCGCGGAAAACGTCATGAACCTCCTCAACATCCAGGCCTTCTACCAGTATGTCGTGCGCGGCTTCATCCTGCTGATCGCCGTGCTTCTCGACAACATGCGCTCCTCCGCCGCCGGACGCGGCAGGGCCTGACCGGAACCCGGCGAAGCGATGATCGCCGACGTTTCGGCGTCGTCGCTGCCCAGGTGACACGCTCTTCCGCCCACGCACGCAGTCAACTGCCAGTACAGGATGCCTTAGGTGTTGGGCGACCCGCCGGAGGATGAGCTCCGGCGGGCATTGGTGGAAAAAGCCCGATCAGCCACGCCTGACGGGTAGCAGGACGTCCCGGATCTTTGCGAGCGCCTGGTCGCTGTCGGTTCCGTAGGGAACCAGTCCCTTGAGGCGGCCGTCGGCGCCGATGAGCAGCAGGTCGACGGTATGGCTCATATGGTAGTTGCCGTTTTCGGACGGTTCCTTTTGCGCATGGATCAGCCATCCCTCGGAGACCTTTCTCATCTCGTCTGGAGTTCCGGTGACGCCCGTGATCCTGTCGCCGAACGCGGTGACGTAGGAATGCATGATCTCGCGCGTATCCCGCTCCGGATCGATCGAAAAGAACAGAGCCTGAAGCGGCTTGCCGTCATCGCCAAGGACCTTCAGCCAGTCCGATATCTCCAGGAGCGTGGTCGGGCAGGCCTGCGGGCAGTGCGTGTAGCCGAAATAGACAAGCGATGGCCTTCCCTTGAAGATGGCTTTGTCGACCGGTGCCCCCCGGTCGTCAACCAGGGAGAAATCGGCATTGAACGGCCCGGCCCGCGGCGTGTCGAGCCAGACCGACACCATCACCGCGACGAGAGCGGCGACGAACAGGCCACTCCCCGAAAGCACCAGCGTGACGAGCGTCTTCTGCTTCATGACCTAGTGGCCCCCGTGATCCGCATGGCCGGCCCCATCGGCCCCCTCCGAGAGCATGACGATGCCGTCGAACGTGCCGAGCAGTCTGGCAGCATCGGGTTCGAGTGCCGCCTCGGCACGTGCCAGGTTTCCCGCGAGATCCCCAGCGGCATCGGCGGGAACGCCCGCCGTTTCCAGCGCAGGTGCGGATTTGAGCGAATCGCCTCCCAGCGCGTGGACCTGCCAGCCATCCTTGATGTGTTTCAGCAGCACGCGGCCGCCGCGCCCGTCCTGGCGCCAGCCGGCGACCGCCCACCCCTTGCCCGCCACGACCGGGCCGACATCGAGCGGCTTGTCTTGTGTCTCGAACATAGTCTTCAGCACGCCTTGAATGGCTGCCGCCGAATCTTCCTCTGCCTGGGGCTGATGGGACATGGCGCTCATGTCCATGCCCTTCATCTCCATGGCTTTCATATCCAAGCCTGGCATATCCGTCGTGCCGGATTGCTGCCCGACGGTGTTGAGGGGCCCGGCAATGCGCCCGACGACGAAGCGCACTTCGACATCGCCGGCTTTTTCGAACGTCAACGTCGCCTGAACCTGCTCGCCCTGCCGGAACGGTTCGGTCACGCCGTTGAACATGAGATGGTAATCGGGCTCCAGCGTGACGGTTGCGTGTGGCGGTATCGGCAGCCCGTCCTTGACGTCGCGCATCGTCATCACGCCGTTTGCGACCGTCATCCTGTGAAGCTGGACGCTGTTCGCGCGGGCGGAACGCGCGGACACGAGGCGGTCGGGTTCGGCGCTGTCGTTGACGATGGTGACATAGCCGTCGCCGACCGTTGCGCCGGGGACCATCGAATGAGAGGCCGCCTTCTCGATGCGAATGCCGTCTGACGCTGCGGACAGCGAAGGGACGAGCAGTGCGGCGGCGGCGAAGAACAGGATCGAGATCTTCATGTCCATCCTCCTCATGCAAAGGCGCGCTTGAGGGGCGGCACGAAGCGGATCACCAGCTGGTCGAACACCACCATGGCGAGGATGGCAAGTCCCGTCAGCGGGAAGGCCACGCCGAAGATCACGGCGATGACCCAGAGACCGATATAGACCGACCGCTTCGGCGGCATGGGCGGCACGCCGACGCGCCCGGTCGGACGCCGCTTCCACCACATCACCACGCCGGTGACGCAGGACAGAATGATGGCAAGGCAGGTTGCCAGCATCAGGAACTGGTTGATGCGACCATATTCCTGTCCCTGGTGTACGCTGATGCCCCATTCGATCGCCTTGCCGAAGATCGGGTACTGCGCATAGGAGAGATCGACGATCGGCTTGCCGGAATACTGGTCGATGTGGATCATCCGTTCGCCGGCGATGCTGTCCGGATAGATGGCGGCTGAATAGACGCCCGTCGCATCCGAGGGCAAGGCGACATCGAAGCCGGGGGTGATGCCGGCGTTCTTTGCGGTTTCTACCGCGGCATCGAGCCCGACCGGCGGCCTCGACTGCGCGGCGGCGATGTCCGAGAGCGGCACCGGCGCTTTTTCGACCGTCCAGCCGACCTTTGGCAAAATGTCCTGCGACACCTTCTGCGACTTCGGAACGTCGTCCCAGAGCTGTGCCGGATAGCCCAGGCCGTGGCTGTTGACCCAGCTGTTGGCGTTGGAGCCCCAGTAGCCGGACCAGGGCATGCCCGTCAGCGCCAGGAAGAAGATGAGGAGACCGGCAAACGCCCCGGTCACCGCATGCAGGTCGCGCCAGAACACGCGCCGGGACGGCGTGCCGCGGACTGACACGACACCCCCGGTCTGGCGGCGCGGCCACCACAGAAAGATGCCGGTGACGACCAGGACCATCGCAAAGCCGCCGGTGATCTCGATCAGCCTGTTGGTCCAGTTGCCGAAGAAAACGAGGCTGTGGAGATGCTTCATCACCGTGTTGAACTCGTCGTCGGAGCGAACCGTATCCAGCACCTTGCCGTCATAGGGGTTCACGAACACGAGCGTGGAGGTCTTGTCTGCCGACACCGTGACGATGGCGGAGCGGTCCGGTGCTGCGGGGTCCCGGTAGGAGGTGGCGGTCGATCCCGGAATGGCGGCGACGGCTTTGTCGACGAGCGCCTGCGGCAGAAGCGGCCGGCCTTGCGGCTGGACGAGGTAACGGTAGCCGAAGACCGTATCGTTGATCTCGTCCTTGAACAGGTAGAGCGAACCGGTAATGGCCAGGTTCAGCATGAAGGGAATGACAAGCAGCCCTGCGAAGAAGTGCCATCGCCAGATGGCACGATAAAGCGAGACGCCTGCGAAGGCAGGTTCAGCCGGCTCAGCGGCAGTGATGGAAGACATGGGTGTGGTCCGATCTTGGCCGGAGCGATCCGCCCGGCTTATGACAATGCGCGCCGCAGCATTCGGCGGCGCAGGCTCAGGTCATGATCGGAATGGATGGGGGAGCGCGTGGCCCGGTGTTGGGCGGATAAAGCTGGCGGCGAAATGTTTCCGGCCGATGCGGCGGCGGAACGGGGCGCTGATAGGCCAGGCGCACACCGGTAACGTCGCTCGGGTTCGGAAGAAGCACGGATGCGCCGATCCGACAGGCCTCGCAACCCTGACCGTGGAGCTTGTGGTGCTCGGCGCCGTTGCCGTCTTCGTCGGTGGACGTGATGCAGAGCGATGGGAGGCTGCCATCGGGCAGACGATAGGCTGCGTAGTCTTCGGCCTGGTCGCTCAGCACCGGCGGCCGATGGGCAAACCCAACCAACAGCAGAGCGAGTGCGCACAGGATGCGCACGGTCCACTGCTTGATCGGATGTTTCCCCTGGCTCACGCCTGCCTCTCCAAGTCCGGTTGAACACATATCCGGATTCGCGCCGCGGTCAACGCGACGTTTTGTACAGGCCAATTCGATTTCAACTTCGCGGCTATGGCAGACACGGCAGTCTGGCTTCAGCTCGCCCGCCGCTGCTTAGCCCGCTGGGGTGACAGACGACGCTGCGGCACCATCCTGCGATTGTCCACACCGATTAAAATTTTCTGGCGGAGACGTCAGTCCTGGCTGTCTGATGGTGCGGACGCCTGCGCGCTTTCAAGGTGACCAGCCAGCAACGAGACATCGTCTCCAAGGGGTCGATCCTCATGCAGCATGGGCACGACGCGACGGATCATGTCATAGACCAGCTGGGTGCCCGATCCGCACACATGCCCTTCCCGCAGATCGACGGCCTGGGCTGCCGCCACCATCTCGCAGGCAACAAGCAGGCGCCAAAGGGGCAGCATCTCGCTCAGTTTGCGCACGGTCATCACCGCCTGGGTCGCATGATCCTCGACGCCCTCGGACACCGCCAGAAAATCCAGCATCACCGGGTTCGCCTTGTGGCGGATCGACGCCATCAGGGCAGTCACCGTCTTCTGCATGGGCACGAAGCCTGCCGACCGCCCGCCGACCGGCGACAGGTAGCGCGGCAACCCGCTGCGGCTCGAACCCGTCAGCTGGATGAACCGGGCAGCCGATGCGGACGCTGCCTGCGCGAGTGCCAGCCCGAGGTTTTCGAAGGCGAGCGAAAGCGCCGGCGTGTGGAAATTGCCTGTCGACAGCACGAGGCCATCCTCCACCATGACCAGCGGATTGTCCGCCGCGGAATTGAGCTCGAGTTCCACCACCTGTTCGGCGCGCTCAAGCGCATCGGCAAGGGCACCGTGGATCGATGGGACGCAGCGCAGGCTCAACGGATCCTGGATCGCCGCCCTGACCTCATGGAGCGAGGATCCCTGCAGCAGATCCGCAAGCGCGCGGGCTTCCTCGACCTGGCCAGGGGCCGTACGTGCTGCCTGGATGGACGGTTGAAGGATTGCCGGATTGCCGCCCATGCCTTCGAAGCTGAGCGCTGCCGCCTGTCTCTGCCAATGCAGGAGGTGCCTGAGATCATGCAGCACCAGGGCGCCCTCGCCCGCCGAGACCGCCGAGGCATTGAGAAGCGCAATGCCATCCTTGGGCTGCAGCACCGCCGGCTGAAGCCCTGCCCGCGACAAGGCCTCGGCAGCCGGCAGCACCTCGCCGCGATACTCGGCCTCGCCCTCCCCGACCAGCACCCGCGCCATGGCAGACAGAAGCACCAGGTCGCCGGCACCGATCGAACCGATCGAACGCATCACCGGGTGGATGCCGGCATTGAGCAGCGCCAGCAGAGCCTCGAAGACGCCAGGCGAAATGCCCGACCCACCGACAGAGAGCATGGCAAGCCGTGCCGCAATCACCGCACGGGTGACCTCGCGGGACAGCGGCTCACCCACCGCCATCCCCCGGCCCCGGATCAGCTGCAGCTGGAAGGCCGCAAACTCATCGGTGACGGCGGTCTTGAGGTTGGCGCCGAGGCCGGTATTCATGCCGTAGATCGGCTGACCCGAGGCGGCGACCCTCTCCAGCAGCAGCCGCGCCTCCACAAGCCGCGCCGTCACACGCTCGTCGGCAACGACCTGCACCGGCTTCCGGGCAATCGCAGCGATGTCTGGGATGGTGACGCCTGAACCCGACAGCCGGATCGTGGTCATGCGAAACGCAGCCTCTGGCCGAGATTGGCAGCCTTGGCCTTTTCCAGAAGTGCCGAGCCCAGCGCGATATCGCTGAGCGACAGGCCGCGATGCCACAGGAGAATGGTCTCGTCGTCACTCTGGCGACCGGGCTTCAGCCCGGCGACGATCTGGCCGAGTTCGGCATGCAACGTTTGTTCCGAGAGCTTGCCCGCTTCCACATGTGCCCGCAGCGAGCCGAACTTGCCGCCCTTGCACTGGCCCCAGTCGTCGACCACCAGCTTGTCCATGATGTCGGTGAGCGAAAGCTCGATGGCGCTCATCGTTCCGTAGGGCACCACGAAGGCGCCCTTCTTGATCCATTCCGTCTTCAGCATCGGTTGCGGGGCATCGAGCCGCGATGCCTCGACGACGATATCGGCACCCTCGACGCAGTCGCGCCAGGTTTCGGTCACGGTGATCTTCTTGCCGAGGTCCGCCGCGAGTTTGGCACCGAAGGCGTCGCGGCTTTCCGGCCGGCGGGAATGCACCCGGATCTCGTCGAAATCGAAGAGATGGTCGAGCAGCCGGACGTTCCAGTAGGCCGTGCCCCGCGCCCCGATATGGCCGAGCACCTTGGACCCCTTGCGGGCGAGATGCTTGGCGCCCATTGCGGTCACCGCGCCGGTGCGCATGTCGGTAATGGCGGTTGCGTCGAGGATGGCTTTCGGAACGCCGGTGCGCGGATCGAAGAGATTGAGCACGCCGAATTCCGAGGGATAGCCGAGCTTGTAGTTGTCGACAAAGTCGCCGACGACCTTGATGCCGGCAAGGCCAAGCGGCGCCACATAACCCCGCAGCACGTTGAAATGCCCGTGGAAGCTCGCATCCGGCTCCAGGTGCACGCGCGGCTCGATCACAGTTTCCTGTCGGCCCTGCGCACCGAGCGAGGTCTCGATCGCGCCGAGGATCTCGTCATTGGTAAGGTCGAGCGCCTCGATGTCGAAGGCGTTGAGATAGTCGATATAGATCGGGTTCATGATCGTCTCGCTTCACTGGTTGGTGAGCCCGGCAACGCCGAGATTTGCCCGCAGCGTCCTGCCTTCGTAATCGGTGCGGAAGAGCCCGCGCCTCTGGAGTTCCGGCACCACCAGAGAGACGAAATCCTCGAGCCCGGAAGGAAACAGCGGCGCCATGATGTTGAACCCGTCGGCAGCACCATCATGGAATCGCTCTTCCATGGCATCCGCGATCTGGGCAGGCGTTCCGGCCACCTGCCAATGACCGCGTGCGCGTGCAAAATGCCGCGCCAGGTCGCGGATCGACAGGTTTTCGCGCTTGCCGAGATCGATGATCAGCTGCTGCCGGCTCTGGATCAGATTGGTCGGTGGCATCTCGGGCAAGGGCCCGTCGAGCGGATAGGCCGAGAGATCCTGGATGCTGAGATAGCTTGCAAGCAGCGCCACGCCGACCGCATCGGGGATCAGATCCTGCAGGGCGCGGTATTTCGCCTTTGCCTCGTCCTCGGTCGCAGCGACGATCGGCGAGATCCCCGGCATGACCTTGAGGTCGTCCCGTCCTCGGCCGAATTTGGCCAGCCGCGATTTCACGTCGGCATAATAGGCCTGCGCCTCCGATTTCGTCTGCGAGGCTGCAAACACCACGTCGGCCGTGCGCGCCGCGAGATCCTTGCCCACGTCCGATGCGCCGGCCTGCACCATGATCGGCCGTCCCTGCGGCGATCTTTGGCTTTCGAGAATGCCATCGACGGTAAAATGGGTGCCGTGCCGGTGCACCGGATGAAGCTTCGACCGATCCGCAAAAGCGCCGCCCTCGGGCGGCAGGTGGGCGTGCTCGCCGACGCTGTCCCACAGCGCCAGCGCCGCATCGGCAAATTCCTCGGCGCGTTCGTAGCGCTGCGAATGCGGGCGAAGGCCGCTCGAGGCAAAATTCTCCGCCTCCAGCTCGCTGGCAGAGGTCACGAGGTTCCAGCCGGCCCGACCGCCGCTCAGCTGGTCGAGCGCCGCGAAGCTGCGGGCAAGCCCGTAAGGCTCGGTATAGCTGGTGGAAGCCGTCGCCACGAGCCCGATATGGGTCGTGTTGACGGCGACAGCCGCAAGCAGGCTGAGCGGTTCGAGAGCGGTCGATCGCGCGGCCTGGCTTGCGAGATCCGGATTGCGCTCGCGAATGGCAGCCGCATCCTCGACGAAGATCATGTCGAACTTGCCGCGCTCGGCAATCCGCGCCAGCTCGATGAAGTGATCGACATCGCTGCCCGCCTCAGCATAGGCGTCCGGATGCCGCCAGGCGGCGATATGATGGCCGCCCGCCATCAGGAAGGCGCCAAGCTTCATCTGACGATCGGTCATGGCGTGATCTCCTCTCTGGCGCTGGCAGGATGCGGGGGACGCGGAAGACCCAGCTGTTCGCGGAGCGTGTGTCCAGTCTTGCCGCCGATCAGGCCGCGCCGCTCGAGCTCCGGCACCACGCCCTCCAGAAACCGGGAGCCCATGGCAAGCGTCGGCGGAAGGATCGTGAACCCGTCAAGACCGGCTGCTTCCGCCAGCGCCTGAAGCTGGTCGGCGACCGTTTGCACTGTGCCGACGACACGGACTGCGGCGGGTGCTTGGTCCGCGCTGTCGTCGCTTGCCTCCTCCGCAGCCGCATGACTGTCGGCGATGACCGGCAGAATATTGGCGACCAGCCGGACATCGTCTGATGCCCTGCCGGCGGCTCCCATGGCCTGTCTTGCCTCCGTCGCAATCCCGATCACCTGCTCTATCGTGGATGCCTGGACGAGGAGGAGCTCGCCGGAGCGGAGAGCCAGCGCGTTGTCGCCCTCGCTAAGCACCTGCCCAATCACCGGCCTGCCCTGCGGCGAGCGGTTGACGTTGAGCGGTCCACGCACGGAAAAATGAGGACCCGTGTGATGGGCCACGTGCATTTTCGCCGGATCGAAGAAGCGGCCAGCGGCCTTGTCGTAGAGGAATGCGCCATCCTCGAAACTGTCCCACAGCGCGGTGACCAGATCGACATATTCGCGCTCCCGGTCCTCACCGCCGGCAGGCGTCAAAGCCAGCCAGCCGGACCGGCCTTTGCCGATCAGATCGAGGGAGGCGAAGCGGCGGGCGAGGTTATAGGGCTCGTGCTGGGTGGTCGCTGCAGCGGCAATAAAGCCGATCCGGGTGGCCTTGGTCGCCAGGGACGATGCCAGCAGCGTGGGCTCGAACGGCACAGCGAGCGAAGACAAGTCGTCCACAGGTCGACGTCCCATTCGATCGGTGAGCAGGACGAAGGCGAAACCGGCATTTTCTGCCGCAAGCACCTGGGCAAGCAAGCCGTCGAACCCCAGGTGGCGGCCGTCGCGGGCGTTCTGCCACGCGTCTGGATGATGGCCGAACGGTGTGAGCGAAAAACCCAAAATCATCGGGATGCAGCCTCGCTAGATTGAAAACACCGCTTCGCGGGTCAGATGGCCGGTAACGCTTCCGTCCACGCCTGTCACGGCGAGGGTATCGGTGTTGCCGGCCACCATCATGGAGAGCGCATCGCGCAGGTTTGCTCCCGATGCGATCCGCGGCACCCCGGCGTCCGGCGCCCCGACAAGCGCTGCGTCGGACACGGTAAACAGGCTGAGCCGCTTGATCGCCCGGTCGACGCCGACGAAATTGGAGACAAACTCGTCCGCCGGCTTGGAGAGGATGGCATCCGGCCTGTCGTACTGGACGATCCGTCCCGCCTTCATGATGGCGATGCGGTCGCCCAGCCGGATCGCTTCGTCCAGGTCGTGGGTGACGAGAACCACCGTCTTGCGCACCCGGCTGAGGATCTGCCGGAACTCGTCCTGCAGGCGGGCGCGGGCGATCGGGTCGATGGCGCCGAAAGGTTCGTCCATCAGGAGCACGGCCGGATCGGCGGCCAGCGCGCGGGCGACGCCGATCCGCTGCCTCTGCCCGCCGGACAGCTGACGCGGGTACCGGTTTAGCATTTCGTCCGGGTCGAGGCCGACGAGATCGAGAAGTTCCGCCGTGCGGGCCGCGATGCGGGGCTTGTCCCAGCCGAGCAGGTTCGGCACGGCGGCAATGTTTTCCGCAATCGTCATGTGCGGAAAGAGCCCGACGTTCTGGATCACATAGCCGATATGGCGGCGCAGCTGCACCGGGTCGGCCTGCATCACATCCTCGCCATTGACGAAGATGCGCCCCTCGGTCGGCTCGATCAGCCGGTTGATCATCCGCATTGTCGTGGTCTTGCCGCAGCCGGACGGGCCGATCAGCGCAACTGTCGTGCCTTCCGCCACGTCGAGCGTCAGATCGTCGACCGACGGTGGAGCGTTTTCAGCGTAGCGCTTGGTGACGTTCTCCATGCGGATCATGCGGGCGTTCTTTCTGCAAACAGTCGCTTTTCGATAAAGCCGAGGCTGAACTCCGTGCCAAGCGCCAGGATGGCGATCGGCACCGCCCCGACCAGCAGGCGCGACATGTCCATCATGCTGATGCCGCCGGCAATGAAGTCGCCAAGCCCCCCGCCGCCGATGAAGGGTGCAAGCGTTGCACCGGCCAGCACCTGGACAGCCGCGGTTCTGGCGCCTGCAAACATGGCGGGCGCTGCGAGCGGAATGCGGATCTTGCGCAGCACCTGGCTGCGGCTCATGCCCATGCCGATCGCAGCCTCGACGGCATCGGCGTCCACATCCCGCAGTCCGACATAGGCATTGAGCAGGATCGGCGGCAGCGCCAGCACGGTCAGCGCCACGATCGACGGCATCAGCCCGATCCCCAGCAGCGGCATCATGATGGCAAGAATGGCGAGGCTCGGGATCGTCCGGAGCGCATTGATCGTGCTGATCACGCTGAAGGCGAAGCGCCCGTGATTGACGATCGCGACCGCAAGCGGCAGCGCGACCGTCAGCGCAATGGCAAGCGAAATGCCGGACATCAGCAAATGCTGTCCGAGCGCCCGCAGAAAGGTGTCGGGATGCTCGGCGATCCAGGAAAGGGCCTTGTTCAGCATGCTCTCATCCTCACTGCCAGCGGATCATGGCACGTTCGGCCCAGCTGAGCGCCAGGTCGAAGCTGATGGCGAGCAAGGCCGTCAGGATGCCGCCAACGAGGATCTTTTCCGGGTACTCCTGGTCGATGCCGATCAGGATGATCACACCCAGCCCGCCCCCGTCGATAAAGGCCGCGACCGTCGCGATCCCGATGGTCGTCACCAAGGCGATGCGGGCGCCCGAAAGGATCAGCGGCGCAGCAAGCGGCAGCTCGATCCGGAAGAGCCGCTGCCAGCGGCTGTACCCCATGCCGTCGGCGGCATCGAGCACATCGGCGGAAACGCCGCGCAGCCCCGTCACGATATTGCGCAAAAGGATCAGCAGGCAGTAGGACGACAGGCCGATCAGCGCCGGCTCCATGCCGAGACCGACCAGGGGTATCAGAAGCGCAAACAGCGCAAGGCTGGGGATGACGAAGATGACGTTGGCGATCGTCAGCGCCACCGCATAGACCCTCGGCCGTCGCGCGCAGAAGATGCCGATGACCAGCGCAATGGCGAGGCCGATCAGCACTGCCGAGATCGAAAGCACAAGATGCTGCCAGACCGCCAGCGCGATTTCCGGAATATGTTTGGGGGCCCACTTCAAACGGTCGTGACTCTCTCGGCAGGTATCCTGATCGGCACATCAAAAATGCGGCGGAGCCGGTGGCTCCGTCGCATCCTTATCACATAGGGCGCGGTCGCGCCTTTCGACAGCCTGTCAGAGGCCCTGCGACTTCAGGAACTCCGCCGCGACATCGGCGGGCTCTTCCTTGTCGCGATCGACCTTGGCATTCAGCCCGCGCATGTTCTCGTTGTTGAGAAGCGGGCTGATCTTGTTCAGCACCTCGGCGATCTTCGGGTTCTTGGCAAGCGCGTCCTGGCGCACGACCGGCACCAGATAGTAGGGCGGGAAGAGGTTCTTGTCGTCCGCAAGCACCACGAGCTTGTTGTCGGCGATCTGCCAGTCGGTCGCAAAACCGTAGGAGACGTCGAGATCCTTGCTGGTCAGGGCGCTGTAGCGGATGCCGAGCTTGGCGAAGATCTTGAATTCCTTGAACTGGATGCCGTAGACCTGCTTCAGGCCCGGCAACCCGTCCTTGCGATCGCCGAAGCCGGCTTCGGCGCCGAAGGTCAGATCCTTGGAAGCGGGCCCCAGATCCGACAGCGTCTTCAGCTTGTATTTCTCGGCCGTTTCCGGGAGGACGATGATCGCATAGCCGTTGTTGATCTTGGTCGGATCGAGCAGCGTCAGCTTCAGGTTCTTCTCGTAGTAATCCTTGACCTCGCCGTAGATCTTCTCGGCGCTGCCCGACAGATCGCCCTTGACGACGGCGGCGAGCGCCGTGCCCGTATATTCCGGGTAGAGATCGATTTCGCCATTGGTGAGCGCCGTGTGCGCAACGAGCGTCGCCCCAAGGTTGAGGCGCCGCTCGACCTCCACGCCGGCCTTTTCGAGGGCCTGGGCATAGATTTCGGCGACGACGAATTGCTCGGTGAAGTTCTTGCTGCCGATCTTGACGGCCTCAGCATGGGCGGGTGCCGCCAGTCCGACGAGTGTCGAGGCAATGAGCCCCGCAATGATCTTCAAATTCATCAGCTTCCCCTGTTGGCCTAACGGCAATGACATTTCTTAGCGGCTTTCTTTTCAGGCCGCACAAAACCCTATGCTATTTTCAAGCCTGGGGGCGGAAGAATTGCCCGCAGGCGCATCATCAGCAAATAGGAGGCACCCTTTCCTCGACAACCGGCAGCGAGTATTGATCGTCCCGTCGACAGCGCGTTTCGCCGCTTTAAGGATGGCTACCGAAAAGCGTCGGGTCGTCACACCCAGCTGGGACGACCGCTGAGACAAACGCAGCTCCCTGCGTCCGGAATTTCAAACTCAAGGATCCCCGTCATGTCCGTCAACCATCTAGCCTCTGCCCAGGGGGCAGTTTTACCTGCCGATCTGTTGCACCGCCGATACGGTTCGGATCAGCCGGCCGAGACTGCAAACTGGAACACGACGCTGGAGGCGATGCTGTCGCATCGCTCCGTCCGCAGCTATCTTCCCCGGGCCGTTCCGGAAGGCGTGCTGCAGCTGGCGGTTGCCGCGGCACAATCGGCGCCGACTTCGTCGAACCTGCAGGCCTGGAGCGTCATTGCGGTGGAGGATGCCGACAATCGGGCGAAGCTCGCCGAGCTTGCCGGACCCAATCCGCAGATCGTGTCGGCGCCACTGCTGCTGGTCTGGCTTGCCGATCTGTCGCGGCTGCGAACGATCGCGGCCGATCACGGCAAGCCGGGCGACGGACTGGATTATCTGGAAAGCTTTCTGCTCGCGTCGATCGACGCGGCACTGGCGGCGCAAAACGCGCTTGTGGCCCTTGAATCGCTGGGGCTCGGCACCTGCTATATCGGCGGCATGCGCAATCGCCCTGCCGAGGTTGCAGAGATGCTTGGCCTGCCACCCGAGACCTTCGCCGTCTTTGGGATGACGGTGGGTTACCCGGATCCGTCGGTCACGACAGAGGTGAAGCCACGCTTGCCGCAATCGCTTGTCCTGCATCGCGAGCGCTACCGGCCGGCGGAACAGGCAGTGGAGCCGGCATCGGACCTTGCGGCCTACGACGCCCGCATGCTTGCCTTCCAGACGCGCCAGGGCATGGCCTTGCGCGGATGGACGGGCGTGGTTGCCAACCGCATCGCCGACGTCGCCGCCCTCAACGGTCGGCATGTGCTCGCTGAGGTGGTGAGACGGTTGGGCTTCAAGGTGAAGTGACAATCATCCATGCCAGCCAGCCGCACCGAGGCGGCGGGCGCATGGTCGGGTAGAGGGACGCCGGCAGCGCGATGCGCTGGCTCGCCCCTGTCCGCCGCACCGGGTGAACCGACGTGGGGGAATTGGGCCAGGGCGCTATATCTCGCCCGAAGGCTGGATATCCTGGATGTTGAAAAGGTGTCTGATCTTTGCGGCCAGCGAGACAGCTGGTTTGGCTTCGTCCTGCGATGCCAGGGGCCGTTTCTCGTCGCCCAGCCGGCGGCACAGGATCGCGCTAACCTCGTCGGCGATCGCCGGCCGATCCTTTAAGAGGGCGGCGATGGTCTCCTGGCCGATTTCGTAAGCCACAAGCGGGGTCAGCGCGGCAATATTTCCCATCTCTTCGGTGCCGGTGAGCAGTCCGCCGTCGCCGAGCCAGTCGCCCGGAGAAAGCCGCATCAGCTCGATGCCGTCGCGATCGATCGAGACAATTCCCGAACGCACGATCAGGATGGAATTCATAACGTCACCCTGACGGGCGATCACGTCGCCCTTGCGGAACGTGCGCCGCGCCATGGCCGTACTCAGCGCCTCTTTCTCGTCATCGGTCAGGGAAGCAAGAAGCGGTAGAGAGTTGAGCAATCGCCAGGCGGTGCCGGGCTGGGGCCGTTCCGACGCGGTCTTGGGCTCGATCAAGGGCGAGACCGGACCTGCCGGGCCAGTCAACAATACACCCTGCGCTTTGGCATGACGAAAGGCGAGATCGAAGACTTCGTTATTGGCCCTCACCCCGTCGTGCTGACCGGCGATCCGGAAGTTCAGTTGAAGTTCGATACCCTGTGCATCGACACCGCAGATCATGACCGAAGGCGGCGGCGCCCTGAGGATCGAATTGGCGCCTTTCAACGCGGTTTCCATCACCTCGACGGCCGCAGCGGGTGTCGTCGCGATGGCAACCTTCAGCTTGACGGATACGCCGTGGCTGACATCGGGCGTGCTCCGATTGACGAGCTTCGCCTTCGCGAGACTGCTGTTTGGAATGATCACGAGATCGTTCGCATCGTTGATCAGGTGGGTGGCGCGCCAGTTGGTCTCCACGACGCGTCCCTCTGCGCCATCGTCGACGACGATCCAGTCCCCGACGGAATAGGGCCGGCCGAGATTGAGCGCGATGCCGGAGAACACGTCGCTCAACGTGCTCTGGAGCGCCAGGCCGAGGATGATCGCAAAGACGCCGGAGGTGGCGACAAGGGTGCCGACCGGCACGCTCAGAACATAGGAGATCACCGATAGGAAGGCGCCGACATAGATGACAGCGACGACGAGGTCCTGCAGCAGCCGTGCTTCCCGCGGCTTGCGCTCGAAGATCAGGAAAATCCGGACCAGACCGACAAGGCAGGCGGAGCCGCTGAACCACCATGCGGCTTTTGCGACCGACAGTGCAACACTTGTCACGGTCATCGGTCCCGCCGCCGCCTGTGCGAACGGCATGGTGTTGTTTGCAAAGAGGATGACGCTGAGAAGAACGAACAGGAGGCCACGGTTCAGCAACCGCAGCAGATTGCTGTTTTGAAAGAGGATCCGGTTCGTGACGAGGAACAGCAACACCATGCCGGTCAGCTGGGCCACGCTGTTATGTGCCAATTCGATCAGAGCCGGACCTCATCTGCAGCAGAACCATAACGGGTAACGGCAGACCATCTGGCTGCGCGTTACGGCGATGTAACCTCGGACTGCTTTGCCGCACCGTAATGTCCCGCACGCGTTTCATTCCTCGACGGCGGGGTTCGGCAAGCTGGCAAAGGCAGATCAAGGCATGCGTTCGTCCATGACGGCCCTCGCTTCGAGCAGTACCGCCAGTCCGCAGTAACAAACGGCAAGGCCCGTCAGCGTCAGCACATGCGCAGCCACATCCTGCAGGCTTGCCCCCAATTGCCCGGCATCGACCAGCGCATTGATGGCACTCGTGCTGGGGACGACAAGCGCCAAGGTGCGCAACATGGCCGGCATGGCGTCCGCCGGCCAGGCAAATCCTGCGATAAAGAGAAAGGGCATGCCCATACCGGCGGCAACCAGCTGCACGAGGATCGGATTGCGAAACAACCGGGCCATGAGCATGCCAAGACCGCTAACCGCGAGGAAAAAGGGAAATGCGATGGCGGCAATCAGCCAGACCGAGCCGAGACGCGGAATGCCGTAGAGATAGGGCAAGACGATCAGGTAGAGGGCGAAGGCGACCGTCTCAACCAAGAGATAGGCCAACAGGCGGCCGATGACGCGGTCAAGCGCCCCGATCCCTCGCTGCGCGGCGCCCTTTTCCCAGGCGTTGGGATAGGTGCCGAGCAGGCTCACGCCAATCAGAAACGTCTGCTGCAGCAGCAGCACGAAGGCCGCGGGCAGAATATAGGTCGCATAGCCTCCCTGCGGATTGAACAGCGGGATCGCCGTCAGCGGCATCGGATCCGTCGCTGCCACCGCGAGATCCGGATCGACATGCGCGGCGACCAGACGTTTGGCCTCGACCTCGGCCCCCATGGTCTTCGCAAGCGCCATGACGGCACCCGAGATGCGACTGTAGAGCATGAAGTAGCTGGCATCGGCATAGAGCGCCAGCGGTGCCGCACGACCATGCAGGAGGTCACGCTCGAAGAATTTCGGGATGACCAGAATGCCGTGGAGATTTCGCGCGAAGACCTCTCGCTGCGCCGTCGCGAAATCCGGCAGAGACGCAGCGACCGCCACATCGGCGGACGCATCGAGCCTGCGAGCAAAGGTTCGGCTGCTGTCGGTACCGTCCAGATCGACAAGTCCGATCGGCACATCCCGAAGGGCTTCGGCGAGATAAGGCTGCGGATAGAAGACGGCATAGATCACGACGGCAAGGACCATCACCGAGAAGACCGGGCGCAGCGTCAGTATCCGCCACAACTCCATCCGGCAGACGAAGAGTGTAGCGCTCACGACACCACCTCCAGGGCACTCCGTTGCCGATGGACGCGATCACGTTCCAGCCAAAACGCAGTCACTGCGGTTAAAACCGCGACCATCAGCAGCAGGACCGCGAGCGGCCGGAACGACAGATCGGTAGGCGTGCCGCGCAGCGTCTGGTCTATCCGAGCGGTCAGATACCAAGTCCCTGGCAGCATTTCTCCCCAAGAATAGGCAAAGGGGGTCATGCCCAGCCGTGGAAATCCGATGCCCATGAAGCTGAAAGCCGGCGCCGTAATGAGCGAGCCGATGCCGATCGCAGTCGCCATCGGGCGAAGCGCGACAGCAAGAAACGCACCAAGCATCTGGTTGGCCAGTATGAACAGAAGGCCTGCAAGAATGAGAAGCAACCGATCGCCGCGCAGAGGCATCTTGAACCATCCGAACAGGACGAGATCCGCAATCCCCAGCACGAACAGGAACACGAGCGTGTAGGGCAGAAGCTTGCCGGCCATTGCCGGCCACAGTCCGCCGCCCAACCGGCGCAGCACACGCAGGCGATGGCGGGTTTCGACATCGCGTCCGACGGCATAAGCGGTCGTCGTGACGACGATGATCTGCAGCACGGATGGAAGAAGCGCCGCCAGCAGGAAATGACTGTAGTTGAGCGTCGGATTGAACAACGGATTGGTCTGGACGGGAATAGGAGACAGCGAGGCCCGCGCGATGTCGACGGGCTGGCCGCGCACTGTCCGCAGAGACAGGCGGATGTTTCCCTCGACGCCGGCCAATGCGGCATTGACGCCCCGCAAGGTCAGGTTGCCGGTGGTCAAGGTCTGCGCGTTGTAAAAGAACACCACTTCGGGACGCCGGCCGGCAGCGACGTCGCGCTCCAGATTGTCGGGGATCATCAGAACGCCGTGCACCCGGCCGGAGAGGATCAGGCGACGCGCTTCACCAAGGTTGCTGACGTTTATCGTGACCGCGGTGTCCGGCGTCGCGTCGACGGTGCGGATGATGGCACGCGAAAGATCGCCGCCATCGAGATTGAGGACCGCGATTGGCAGCCGCGTCACCAGTCCCTGGCTGAACACGCTGGAGAGGATGCCCATCAGAAAGAGCGGCAGAACCACTGTCAGCGCAAGCAGGACGGGGTATTTGCGAAACTGTCCGAGTTCTCGCACGAAGACGAGAAGAGGACCCGGCCGCAGGCTGGCTTTGCCCTGCATCTTATCGCTCCGGTCGGGGCCAGGAGAGGATCGCGCTCATGCCCGGCCGCAATCCGGCCAGCGGCTCCACCGGCTGGGCGCGCACCTCGAAGGTTCGCAGGTCGAATTCACCGGTGGCGCGCGTCGCCCGCCAGGTGGCGTACTGGCCTTGGGCATTGATCACCGTCACCCTGGCGGCCACCATGGCGTTCTTCAGGGCCGGCACCATGACCGAGAGGCTATCGCCCACCGTGAGACCTTTGAGGAGATCTTCACGCACATTGAAGGTGAACCATGGATGGTCGATATCGAGGATGGAGTAGAGTGGCGCGCCGGCGCTGAAATTTTCTCCGCGCTCGGCGATACGCGTCGTGACCTGCCCCTCTATGGGCGCCGAAATGACGAGTTCCCGAATGTCCGTCTGTTGCTGGTTCAGGGTGGCCTGCGCCTGCTCGACCTTCGCCAGTGCCAGCGCCCGCTCCTCCTTGCTTGCTCCGGCAACCGCTAGGTCGAGATTGGCTTGGGCGGCTTCCCGCGCCCGGAGTGCCGCCTCCAGGTTTCGGCTTGATTGCTCTAGCCTTGCCTGCGAGGCGACATTGCTTTCCGCCAGCTTGCTCTGGCGATCCTTGTCCGACAGGTAGAGCGCCACGTCGGCATCGGCGGCGCTCACTTCGGCCCTGTGGACTTCAATCACCTCCGGACGCGTGCTGTTGACACGGTCCAGATCCGCCTTCGCCACAGCCAGGGCTGCCTGCGCTGCCAGCATGGCGGAAGCCAGTTGCGGACTTTCGAGCTCGGCGATGACCGCACCTTTTTTCACCACGCTCCCGACATCGGCATTGAGAACTGCAATGCGGCCGGAGACGCGCGGACTGACATCCACCCGATCCGTCGATACCTCCCCCTGCACGATGAGCCCGGGCGGGCGAGTGGCGAACCACAACAAGACGGCAAGACCGGCGATCCCTGCGGCGCCGATCGTCGCACCGAGTTTACTGACCATTATCAAGAACCTTTCGGAGCAAACTCGGATGATTGTGTGTGTCCGGCGCGCGCGTCGGTGAGGTCGTGATCCGGAAATGTCATCGGACAACTTGTGTCCCGAGCATGCGAAATGGGGTCGCCAACAGGCCTGGGAAGATGTGCAGCACCCTGCGCGCAATGGTGGCTCCAAGCTGCCTGCAAAGGGTGACATGAACAGTCTGGAATATAGTAAACCCTTGCAAAGCACTCCATTTTAATCATTTCCTCGGATATCCTGCCTACGACCAGGTGTTGAAGTTGGCCGGAAAGTAATATTATATTGCAGCAACGGAAGTTAGCTCTAGCGTTAGCTGATACGAGCTGACCTATTGTCGATGACAGGACTTCAGCAGAGCGACACCTCGGTGGAGCTACTCGGTTAACACTGAAATATCCGCGTGCGCTGCGCGTCAGCAATTGATGGAACACGTATTTCATGAAGACCGACCTTCCAGTGTCCGCGATACGAGAGCAGATGAACCTGCTGCGCAAAAGCTCGGCATTTTCGGGTTCCGAGCGCCTGCTGGCTCTGCTGGGCTACGTGGTGGAAGAAACGCTCCAGGGGCGCGCGAACGACCTGAAGGAAACGGTCATCGGCAATGCCGTTTACCAGCGTGAGCCGCCCTATGATCCGCGGATCGATTCCACCGTTCGCGTCGAGGCAAGGCGGCTGCGCAAGAAGCTGGAGGAACACAGTCGCCTGTATGGGCAGTCGGACCCGATCAGCATCATGATACCCACGGGAACCTATGTGCCTGTCTTTGTGATAAGATCGGGAGAGCAGGATGCTTCGGCACCGGAACCAGACAGGCACATCTTTCGACATGGACCTGGCGCAGTGATCGCCGTCCTGCCCTTCCGTCCGGTGTCCGGCGACGGGATCGCCCAGGAATTCGCCGACATCATCACCGACGAACTGATCTTTGCGTTCGGTTCGGAACCCGGAATGAACATCCTGTCGCGCGCAACGACGTTCGCCTACAAGGATAGGCAGCCTTCCATTCGGGATCTGGTTGCGGAACTGGGGGTCGACGCGGTCATCCAGGGCACGGTGCGCGAGCACGCGGGTATTATCCGCGTCACGATCGAAGTGTCCGATCCCCGCGGCGTCGTCGTCACCTCCGATCGGTTCGAAGGCTCTGTCGATCAGCACGCGGACCTGCCGGAACGGATCGCCACCACCTTCGTCAGCCGCCACAGGTTTGATACCTCCAAGCTGCGTGCGCGGCGTCTCAAGCCTGGCCCCGCGGCCGTTCAGGCCCACGGTCAGTTATACCGGGCCCGCCAGTTGCTTGACCGTCAGGTACCGGAAAGTCTGCGCGAATCCCTCGCCATCTTTTCGAAGATTGCGGAAGAGACGGCCGATTATGCGCGCGGCTATTCCGGCATTGCGGACTGTTACTGCGATATGTTCCGGATCGGGATGGTCGATACGGCGACGGCTCGTGCAAATGCGCGGCCGGCGGTCGAAAAAGCGCTCGAAATCGATCCGCAGTCCGCGGAGGCCTTGACGGCTCTCGGTGTGGTCCAGGCTTGGCTGGAGCGGGATTGGGTAGCAGCGGAAGCCAGTTTCAATGCCGCGATGAACTACGGCTACCATTCCAGAACCGCACGGGTTTTCGGCACGTACCTTGCAGCGCGCGGCCGGGAGGACGAATGCGAACGGCTCTTCCACGAGGCAAGACGCATCGAGCCATTTTCCCAGCAGCAGGATATTGCGGAGGCGTTGAGCCGCTTTCAGTCCCGGAACTTCTCCAAGCTGTCCGAGGCGGCATCCGTCGTGACTTTGCGCAATGCGCCGATGGAGGCCTTGTTCTATCTGGCGCTCGGTGCCCACTTCGCCGGCAATCCGGACTTTGCCCGGCGCTGTGTGCAACCGCTTGGCAACATGATGATGACGCATCCGCTTCTCGTCTTTGCCAAGGCCGAGCTTGAAGCCTGGCTGGGCTCTCCCGAGCGCGCCCTTGCTCTCGTGAGCACCGGCAGCCGCAAGGCGAGCTATTTCGCCCATTCCACCCTGGCCTGCTCCGTCGGCGACAGCGACGCCACTCTTCGCTATCTGCACCTCGCCTTGCGGCATCGAGAATTGTCCACCGTCTGGGTACGCATGGACAGGCGTTTCGACGCCATCCGCAATCTCGACCGGTTCCGGATGCTGACCGGCGAGGCAAGCATCGCAAGCGCACTCTCCGCCTGATCCGCCCTCATCGGAACTCACAGTAAGCTGGCGGGCATCTCACTTCCGGCGCCACCGTGGCCTCGATAGGAAGAAGCCAGTCCGCCTCGCATCTTCTGCACCCATACCGGACGCAGCGTCAGCAGCCAGAGGCCCCTGCCCCATGGTTGCTGCGCGGTCCGGGCACGGACGTGGCCGCCTGCGGTTTCAGGTCCCGCAGGTGGCCATGCGGCCCAGACGGATCATCCGTCGGGGCCGGTTTCACGAGCAAGGACGGAACGGACGCCGGCCAGTCTCCCAGCCAGTCTTACCGACTGGCTCGGACTGGCCGTGTGGTGAAAAGCGCCCTTTGCGGCCAGACGGAGGATGTCGACGTGATCACCAATTTGACGGCGAGCGAACGCCGTGGCGCCTTGCTCATCCTGGTCGTGATGGCGATTGTCGGTCTGTTTTTCGCCGCGGCCGGACGGGGCGATCCGATCGCGCTGCACGGCGCTCTGATCATGGTTGTCGCCCTAGCGTTTGCATTTCCGGTGATGGGGCATCTCTATGACCCCGAGCCGTCCGCCGACCGCCTCGACACCTACTATGATGATCCGAGCAAGGTCGGGATGATCTTGACCTTTGCTTGGGCGGCCTTTGCCATGTTCGTCGGAGATTGGCTGGCCTGGATGATGGTCGAGCCGACCTGGACGACCGGCAGCGCTTGGTCGAGCTTCGGCCGCCTACGGCCGGTGCACACGACGGGGGTGATCTTCGGCTTCGGCGGCAACGGCCTGATCGCCACGTCTTTCTACGTCATGCAGCGCACCTGCCGCGTGCGCCTTCCCGACCAGCTGAGCCCCTGGTTCGTCCTCTTGGGCTTTAACCTGTTCTGCCTTCTGGCCGTCACCGGCTACATGCTCGGCATCACCCAGTCCAAGGAATATGCCGAGCCGGAATGGTATGCCGACCTCTGGCTGGTGATCGTCTGGATCGTCTACTTCGTCCTCTATCTGCGAACGCTTGCGCGCCGCGAGGAGCCGCACATCTATGTGGCGAACTGGTACTACATGGCCTTCATCCTCGTTGTTGCGATGCT
Organism: Hyphomicrobiales bacterium; assembly: GCA_900469345.1. GTDB lineage: Bacteria > Pseudomonadota > Alphaproteobacteria > Rhizobiales > Rhizobiaceae > Neorhizobium. The sequence goes on from UBWZ01000004.1 coordinate 213,171, forward strand.
GCATATCGTCAACAATCTCGCCGTGCCGGTATCCTTCCTCAGCGCCAAGAGCCACTCTCTGTTTTCCGGCGTGCAGGACGCGCTGACGGAATGGTGGTACGGCCACAACGCCGTCGCCTTCTTCCTGACCGCCGGCTTTCTCGGCATGATGTATTACTATCTGCCGATCCGCGCCGGGCGGCCGATCTTCTCCTACCGCATGTCGATCATCAGCTTTTGGGGCATCACCTTCATGTATATGTGGGTGGGCTCGCACCATCTGCATCACACGGCGCTGCCGCAATGGGTGCAGACGCTCGGCATGAGCTTCTCGCTGGTCCTGCTTGTGCCCTCCTGGGCCTCGGCGGCGAATGCGCTCCTCACGCTGAACGGAGCGTGGCACCGGGTGCGGGACGACGCGACGCTGCGTTTCATGATGATTGCCGCCGTCTTTTATGGCCTGACGACCTTTGAAGGCTCGTTCATGGCGATCCGCTCCGTCAACGCCCTCTCCCACTACACGGACTGGACCGTCGGCCATGTGCACGCCGGTGCGCTCGGCTGGGTTGCGATGATCACCTTCGGCGCGCTTTATGCCTCCATTCCCTGGCTGTGGAAGAAGGAGCGCATGTACTCGTCCTTCCTGGTCGAACTGCACTTCTGGCTCGCCCTGTCGGGAACTGTGATCTACGTGTTCGCGCTCTGGAATGCCGGCATCATTCAGGGCCTGATGTGGCGGACCTACACCGAAAACGGCAATCTGGCCTACACCTTCCTGGATTCCGTCGTGGCCATGACTCCGTATTACATAGCGCGTGCCATAGGCGGCCTGCTGTTCCTGACCGGCGCGCTGGCGGGCTGTCTCAACCTCTATCTGACGATCCGCTTTGCCGCGCCGGCGACGGAAGCACTTTCGCTCATGCCGCTCCGCGACCCGGTGAGCGACGCGGTCATCCAGGCAGCGGAGTAAGCCATGTTCAAACTTCACTACAGGCTCGAGCGGCGTGCCATCGGGATGACGCTTGCCATCATCTGCGCGGCAAGTGTCGGCGGATTTGTGGAAATCGCGCCGCTCTTCACGATCGACCAGACCGTCGAGGCGGCCCCCGACATGCGGGTCTATACGCCGCTGGAGCTGGCCGGCCGCAACATCTACATGCGCGAGGGATGCTATGCCTGCCATTCGCAGATGATCCGCACACTCCGCGACGAGGTGGAGCGCTACGGGCACTACAGCCTGGCGGTGGAATCGAAATACGATCACCCGATGCTGTGGGGCTCCAAACGAACCGGACCGGACATCGCCCCCCTTGGGGGCAAATACTCGGATGAATGGCATGTGCGCCATCTTCTTAATCCGCGTGAAGTCGTCCGAGTGTCGATCATGCCCTCCTATGCATGGCTGATGGACAATGATCTGCGCATCGATGACCTGTCTGGCCAGTTGGCGGCACAGCATGCCGTCGGCGTTCCCTACACACCCGACATGATCCGTCACGCAGCGGACGACGCCTACGGCCAGGCCAATCCCGACAGCAACCGGGTCGCCGGGGTCAGGGCCCGGTATGACGATAATACGAACATCCGTGCCTTCGATGGCATCGCCGACAGGCTGACCGAGATGGATGCCCTCGTCGCCTATCTCCAGATTCTCGGTCGCCTGACCGATGCCTCCAACCTGGACCCTGTCGGGAAGGACCTCGAATGACCCTGGACGTTTCCCACGACACGGTCGTATGGGCCGCCAAGACCGTCGGTCTCCTCTATTTGCTCGTCCTGTCGGCGATCATCGTTTGCTATGCCTTCTGGCCATCGCGCCAAAAGGAGTTCCGGGATGCGTCCGCTGCCATCCTCGACCAGGAGGATCGCCCGTGGCGCTAGAGGAACGCGATCCCGTGACCGGCCGGCTGACGACCGGTCACCAGTGGAATGGTATCAAGGAACTCAACACGCCTGTCCCGCGCGTGGTCTATGTCTTTCTGATCCTCACAATCACTTTTGGGCTGGTCTACGCGCTCTGCATGCCGGCCATCCCCCTGGGTAGGACCTATACGAAAGGCATCCTTGGCTACGACGAACGGACGGCTGTCCAGCGTGATCTCGAAGGCGCGGCTGCGGCGAAGGCACCCTGGCATGATGCGCTGGACCGTCTCGACTACAGGGAACTGGCGGCCGACCCCGTGGTGATGCAGGAGATCCGCGAGACCGGCCGTTTCCTCTTTGGCCAGAACTGCGCCGCATGTCATGGGATCAACGCGAGCGGCAATCGAGGTTTCCCCAACCTTGCCGGCGGCGCCTTGAATTGGGGCGACACCCCCGAGGCTATCGAGCAAACCATCCGCGTGGGTGTCAATTCCAGTCATCCGGAATCGCGGATCGCGCAGATGCCGGCCTTCGGACAGGACGGCATCTTGCAAAGGCCGGAGGTGGATGCAGTGGTAGCCTATGTCCACGACCTAAGCCGTGAAGGGATCGATGCATCGCGCCAACGACACCCTGCCGGCCAGGAGATTTTCAAAGCGCAGTGCGCGGCCTGCCACGGTGCGGAAGCCCGGGGCAACAGCGACCTCGGTGCGCCCAATCTGACCGATCGGACATGGCTCTATGGCGGAGATATCCAGACGATACTGGATACCGTGTGGCAAGGCCGGCAGGGTCAGATGCCCAGTTGGGAAAGCCGCCTCGGAGCAAGAAACATCAAGCTGCTTTCGGCCTATGTCTCCAGTTTGCGCAAGGAGTAACCATGACAGCCTCGAAACGAACATCCGGCCGGAGATGGCTGATTTTGGTCGCCGTGGGAAGCACGATGGCGATGCTCTTTGGCGCGAACGGACATCTCGTCTATGTCTCGCTCGCTTCGCAGCCAGACTGCGTGCCGCATCGACGGATCGGCGAAAACGCGCGCACCCATACCTATTCCGCGGCCGAATCGTCCTGCAGCACCTCTCTCTTGGCTGACATGCCGCGGAGTGACAGATGAACGATATCCTTCCCGAGGTTTTGCCCGCAGAGCCCAGAGCCGACCCATGGATCCGAAATCTGTCCGCACAGGATGCTTTCGATTGGCTGCAGGCGGGCTGGCGCGATCTTCTCGTCAGGCCCCTACAGAGTCTCTGCTACGGGTTTTTCGTCTGGGCATTGCTTGTCGGCGCCGCGTGGTCGCTTGCGGCCCTTGGTGCAGACTACATCCTTTTCCCAGCGCTCGCGGGTGTCATGGTGGTGGGCCCCATACTTGCCATGGGCCTCTACGAGAAAAGCCGGCGTCTTTCGCTTGGTCTGCCCGTCAGTCTGTCGGACATGATTTTCGTTCGGCCCGCATCCGGCTATCAGGTCATGTTTGCGGGTGCGCTTCTGTGCATGCTGATGATGGTCTGGCTGAGGGCAGCCGTCATCATCTACGCGCTGTTCTTCGGCCTGCTGCCCTTCCCGGGGCTTGACCATGTGGTATCGATGCTGGCCTTCACGCCGACAGGGTGGCTGATGCTGCTGGTCGGCAGCGCGGTAGGTGGCCTGTTTGCCGCCCTCTCCTTTGCCATTGGGGCAATCTCCCTGCCCCTGCTGCTGCAGGAGTCGTCCGATGCGTTGACCGCCATGGGCACCAGCATGGTGCTTGTCTGGCACAATTTGCGAGTGATGCTGATTTGGGCGGCCATCGTAGCGGTGCTGTTTGCGCTCAGCGCAGCACTCGGCCTGCTCCCGCTGATTATCGTCTTTCCCGTTCTCGGACACGCAACCTGGCACAGCTACCGCGCACTCAGGCCCGTCGCCTGAGACATGGGTGAGGATCCTACCATGACATTCGCTTTGAATGGCACCGGCGCCTCTGTCGACCGGTCACGGGACATTGCACTTCTCAGCCGCAGGCAAGATGGACCGGGGTCTCGCTTGCGTGCGGAACTGGTGGTTCCTTCCATGCACTGCGGGGCTTGCATGCGCCGCGTGGAAACAGCCCTTGCCGCCCTTCCCGGCGTCATCACGGCCCGCGCCAACCTTTCAACAAAACGCGTCGTTGTCGATTGGGACAGGCTCGACCGGCCCCCTCCGCTCCTGGAGACGCTCGACAGAATAGGCTTTCCCGCACACGCGGCAGAGCTCAGCGACAAACAGCACGACACCGAATTGCACGCCCTGCTTCTGGCGCTCGCGGTGGCAGCCTTCACCTCCAGCAACATCATGCTCCTGTCTTTCGCCGTCTGGTTCGGCGCAGATCCGCAGACGCGCCAGTATTTTCACCTGCTTTCCGGTTTGATCGCCCTGCCGGCGGTCGTCTATTCGGGCCGGATCTTCTATCGCTCCGCCTGGTCCGCACTGCGGCATGGCCGCACCAACATGGATGTTCCGATTTCGATCGGAGTGGCCCTGACCTTCGGACTGAGCGTCTGGGAAACAGCGCAGCAGGGTTCGCACGCCTATTTCGACGCGGTCGTCTCGCTGCTGTTCTTCCTGTTGATCGGTCGCACGCTGGATCACATGATGCGGGCAAGGGCGCGCAGTGCGGTTTCCGGCATCGCACGACTGGCATCACCTGGGGCGACAGTCCTGGAGGGGGACGGAACGCGCCGCTATATTGCGCTTGACGAGGTCGCGCCGGGAATGGTGCTGGCGGTTGCGGCGGGACAGCGCGTACCGGTCGATGCCCGCGTGCTCGGCGGCACTTCGGAGGTCGATTGCTCCCTGACCAGCGGTGAAAGCAAACCGTTCGCGGTGTCGTCCGGTCATGAGCTGCAGGCAGGCGTCCTCAACCTTGGCGCCCCCCTCGAAATGCTTGTGCTGCGCCCTTCGAGCCAGTCTTTCCTGGCGGAAATGACGCGGATGATGGAAGCAGCGGAATCCGGCCGCGGCATCTATCGAAGGATCGCTGACAGGGCATCGGCGCTCTACGCTCCGGTCGTGCACGGCGCGGCCCTGCTGACGTTTGCAGGCTGGCTCGCACTCGGCGCGGACCTTCATCAGGCCATCACCGCGGCGATCGCCGTTCTCATCGTCACCTGTCCCTGCGCGCTCGGTCTTGCCGTTCCCATGGTGCAGGTTGTTGCGGCGGGACGGCTGTTTCGAAACGGTATCGTCATCAAGGATGGCAGCGCCCTGGAGCGACTGAGCGAGATCGATACGGTCGTCTTCGACAAGACCGGGACGCTGACGACCGGCATTCCGGAACTGATATGCCGTGAGACGGAGGATGCCCGGGCGTTGCAGGTGGCTGCTGGACTTGCCGCGCATTCCGGTCATCCCTATTCCCGTGCGATCGCGACGGCCTACCCGGATGCGATCGCCGTTCCGGTTGCAGCGGTGACTGAACTGGCTGGCCACGGACTGGAGGCCCGCTTCGAGGGTCGCATATTTCGCCTCGGTCGTCCCTTCTGGGCGGCGCCATCCCGCCCGATTGCCGACGGGATAAGCGTCGTCCTCAGCCGCGACGGGGAACCGCTGGCGACATTCGAGTTCCGGGACCGCCTTCGCAAAGGCGCGGCCGAGTGCATATCCGACTTCAAGGCGCGTGGTCTTGGGCTGGAGATCGTCTCCGGGGACAGGAGAGCGCCCGTGGCGGACCTCGCAGACACTCTCGGCCTTCCCAATCTGGCCGAGGCGACGCCGGGGGACAAGGTCTGGCGCCTGGAAGCCTTGAAGCGCAAAGGACGCTCGGTGCTGATGATCGGCGATGGTCTGAACGACGCACCGGCGCTGGCCACCGCCCATGTCTCGGTCGCACCGGCGTCCGCGTCCGATGTCGGACGCACCGCCGCCGATATGATCTTCATGCACGAGACGCTGACCGCCGTGGCGCTCGCCCATCAGATCGCCTGCAGAAGCGCCGGATTGATCCGGCAGAATTTCGCGCTCTCGATTGCCTACAACATCATCGCCGTGCCGATTGCGGCCTGCGGTCTCCTGACACCGCTGCTCGCTGCCATCGCGATGTCCTCCTCCTCGCTGCTTGTGGTGCTCAATGCGCTGAGACTGACCGCCGGCTCAGGCGACGAGAGGCGCCATGGCTGACGCATTGTTTCTCGTTCCCCTCGCGGTCATTCTGAGTGTCGCCGCCCTGGCGGCCTTCATATGGAACCTCAGCAACGGCCAGTATGAGGACCTTGCCGGCGCCGCCGAACGGGTCATTCATGACGATCGGGATCGTCCCTTGCGGGACACTAGGCAGACAGCGACCTCCCCCGGGCCAATGCCGCGGCCAATTCCATCTGCCATCCAACGATCATCGCTCGGCGATTGCGGGCCATAAGCATGTTCTTCGAACGTTTGGCGATCGAGGTTCGGCTGCCCGAAGGACGTGACAACCAGCCTGGCGCCGTATTGGCTTGAAGTGAAGCAACGGAGCTTGCCGCCTCAGATCGACCGCCGTTAGCCCTTGGTGGTGACCGAACGCCGGGTCTCGGGCTTGCGCGTCTTTTCCAGCAGATCGGCTTCATCGGCAACGATCGAGGCCGCTTCGGTCCTCAAGACGTCCTTTGCGTTTTTGCGGGCATTTTCCATCGCAAGGTCAGCACTCAGGCTCCGCTCGTTCGACTGCAAACCGTCATCTTCCCCGCTCACCAGCCCGTCGCCCTGCTGCTCGCGTGCCTTGAGACGGGCTGCAAGAGCCGCCTGTTCGTTTCGACGTTCGGTTTCGTTGAGAGAAATGACCCGTTTTTCCCGCTGTGCCTTCAATTCTGCAGCGTCCTCGACGAACCGCTGGAAGTCCGGGTCGCTTTGCGTCCGTGCATCATGCCGGCTCTTCAACTCTGGCAAGAGCGTAGTCACGGTCTTCGCCGCCGTATATTTCGCGGGCTTGATCTGGGCCCAGGGCAGCGCGTTGTCATAGCTCGCCTCGCCAAGCGTCTTGGGATCGGAAAGCCCCGGCAGGCCGATGTCCGGCGTCACGCCGCGCAGCTGTGTCGTGCCGCCATCGACCCGGAAGAACTGCGCGATCGTCAGCTTCAGCTGGCCGAATTTCGGCTTGCTGTTCTTGGCCGCCTGGTCGAGATCGACCACCGTCTGCACGGTTCCCTTGCCGAAACTGGGTTCGCCGACGATCACCCCCCGGCCGTAGTCCTGGATCGCGGCCGCGAAAATCTCGGAGGCCGACGCAGAGCCGCGATTGATCAACACGCCGACCGGACCGGTCCAGGCGGGCGCGGAAAGATCGTCGTTTTCGACCTTGATCTTGCCGTCCGCATCGCGTTGCTGAACCACCGGGCCTTTGCCGACGAACAGGCCGGTCAGATCGATCGCCTCGGACAGCGATCCGCCGCCGTTGTCGCGCAGGTCAATCAGCACGCCGTCGACCTTGTCCTCGTTGAGCTCGCCAAGCAGCTTGGCAACGTCGCGGCTTGCGCTCTTGTAGTTCTTGTCGCCTTTGCGTCGGGCCTCGAAATCCTCGTAGAATGCCGGAAGGGTGATCACGCCAATTTTGCGATCGGCGCCGCCCTCGGTCACGGTCAGGATGGTTTTCTTCGCGGCCTGTTTTTCAAGGCTGATCTTGTCCCGCACCAGGTTGATGACGCGGTGGCTTGCGTTTTCTCCACCGTCTGCCGGCAGGATTTCCAGACGCACGACGGAATCCTTGGTCCCGCGGATCATCTGCACGACCTCGTCGAGCCGGGTGCCGACGACTTCCTTGACAGCACCGCTATCGCCCTGTCCGACGCCGATGATGCGATCCCCGACCGAAAGCTTGCCGGACAGTTGCGCCGGCCCGCCAGGCACGAGATCGCGGATCGTCGTATAACCATCGCGATCCTGCAGCACCGCGCCGATACCCACCAGCGAAAGCTTCATGGAGATGTCGAAATCAGCCGAAGCCGCGGCGCCGAAATAGTCGGTATGCGGGTCCACGGACGTTGTATAGGCGGCCATGAACGACTGGAACACGTCGTCGCTTTTATAGGTGTAAACGCGCTCCAGGGTATTTTTATACCGCTTGTCGAGCGTATCGCGAATGGCGGCATCCGTCTGGCCTGCCAGTTTCAGCCGCAGCCAGTCGCTCTTGACGCGTTTGCGCCAGAGATCGTTCATTTGCGCTTCGGATTGCGGCCAGGGCTCGCTGTCGCGCGACAGGGAATAGTCTTCCTGCACACTGAAATCGAAGCCCTGCTTTAGCAGCTCGCGCGAATAGGCCATGCGATCCGCGACCCGCTGCGTGTAGATGTTGAAGATCGCGAACGGGATCATCAGGTCTTCGCGGCCGATCGCATCGTCGATCGCGGTATTGTTGGCCATGAAGATATCGATGTCGGCCTGCAGGAAAAAGCTGCGGTCCGCATCCAGGGACTTGATATACCGGTCCATGATCTTGACCGACAGGGCATCGTCGAGCGGAACGGGCTTGTAGGCATACCGCGACAGGAATTGGGCGCTCAGGCGGGCGGCCTCGGCCTGCGCCTGCACTGGCGACAAGGTCGGCGTCGCTCCGGGTTCCAAGGCATAGGCTGGCGGTGCAAGGAGAAGCAGTAGGCCGAGGAAACCGTAACGTATGCGCATTCAGCTTTGATCCCAATTCCGACTTTTGGTGTCCCCTATGATGTTGGTGGAGCAATGAGGCCGTTTTGGCAACCAATGATCTCGCAACATTTCGTGTCCATCACAAGATTTCCGGCACCCGAAGCTGTCGGTGAGACTACTACGTTGATACGCATGGGCTGCGCCACGACGAAATGCGTGGACTTCCCCGGCAGGCCTCAGTCACCAGCGCTCTGTTCCGGGCGGACCTTTGAACGGGCCGGCAAAGGCTGAGGTGATCCATCCGCCGTAGAACGTCCCGGCCTGGGGTACGACGGCCTCGCCGTCGACGAGGCACAGGTCCATGGTCTGCGGATAAAAGGCTATGAAGTCCCGGATCAGGACAAAGGATGGCGTGGGATGCGGATAGGCCCAGGCCGCGTTCCGGCTCGTCTTGTCGCCCGATACGATATCGAAATAACGCGCCTGCCCCTTCCACTCGCAGACCGACCTGTCGCTGCTTTCGCGGAGCAGGGAAAGATCGACGTCCGCGGGGGGAAAATAATAGGTCGGCGGATGACTTGTTTCGATTGTCCGCACGGCGGCCGTGGTCTCCGCGAGAACGCGACCGTTAAAGATGATTTTCAAGTGATTGCGCACCGGCTGCGCGATACTCGGCCTCGGGAAAGACCAGACACTCTCCTGCCCGGGCCGGCATGGGTCTGGAACGGGATGCGCAAGCTTAGCCATGATCTCCTCCGGTCCGGGCCAGCGATAGTGGGCCTCCGCACCTCGTCCGCTTCATGATGGTATAAAGCTCCGCATGCGCTCCGGGGACAAGCCCTTCTCATCCTTTTCCGGGCCGGTACGCGTCTCGGCATATCCCATCGCTTTGGCGACGTCTTCTAAGGTAAGCATTTGATCCCGCTCGATCGCCAGGCCGATGATGTGGTCCGGCCGGACATAGACGAACGAGATGTCACCGAACCCCTGCCCGTCCAGCCACCGTGGCAGGGTGACGACCGGCAGGTCGAGTTCGGCCGCCACCGCCACCGCCTGCTGCGCCGCAAGTGTTTCGGCACGCACGAGGATCATCCCCCAGCGGCCGATCTGGTCATGCAGTCGGCCGTTCAGCATGACGATGTCGGGCATCCGCTGCCCGACAAGATCGCCCTTGCCGGTGAGGATCGGCGAAGCACCATAATCGACGAACAGCATGGAATGCTGGGCTGCCGCCTTTTCCATGACGCCGAGCGACCTGCCGAGCCCGATATGCGCAAATACGAATTTCCGCAGCCATTTCGGTGCTGTCTGAATTTTCTCCGAAACGTCGGTCAGCGGCTTGACCGCGTTGCGAAACGCATCCCGCTGTTCGACCTCGTAGGATTGCAGCAAGGACTCCCGTGATCCACGCCGTGCGAGGATCGCATCAAGCTTCCACGCCAGATTGAAGGCATCGCGAATTCCGGTATTGAGGCCTTGGCCGCCCGCCGGGCTGTTGAGATGGGCCGCGTCGCCGGCCAGCACGACACGCCCGGCATGGAATCTCGGGGCGAGGCGCTCGTGCTTGCGATACGCCGACGTCCAGATCGTGCGCCGCCAGCTGTCCGGGCCGAACAGGGCTTCGGTCAGATCCCGCGCGTGATTGGCGAGGTCGGCGTCCGCCAGATTGTCGGGAACGCCTTGTTCGATCAGGCGCCAGGTGCGCGGCGCGTAGCGGATCGACATCAGCAGGACCGCGCGATCAGGTTCGGCGAGCCAGCTCTCGGCGGTATCGGCTTCCTCGCTCACCTCGACGTCGGCCAGCAGCGCGCGGGTCGCGTAGGTCTTGCCCTCGAGTTGCCAGCCGAGCTGCTCGCGCACCGCGCTGTGGGCACCATCGGCCCCGATCAGGAAATCGGACCGCAGCACGCCGTCGCGGCCATCGGCATGGCGCAGGTGAAGCAGAACATCGTCGGCCTGCGCCTCGAACCGCTCGAAGGTGCAGCCCATCGCCACGGTGATCCGCGGCTCGGCCTGCGCCGCATCGAGCAGGACGCGCTCGGTGCGGTCCTGCGGGATCGCCAGGCAATAATTGCACTGGGTGATGCCGTCGTAAGCATTGAAGTCGAGGTCGATAAGCGTTTCTCGGGTCGAGCCGCGCCGGAGCCGCAGGTGCGAGGTTCGCTCACCCGCTGCCAGAAGCGCTTCGAGTTGCCCGAGCGAGCGCAAGATCTCGAGCGTGCGCGGGAACATCGCTATGGCGCGAGAATGGGGGTCGAGCTCGGTCTTCCGCTCGATCACGACGCTGGGAATGTCGCGCCGTGCCAGCGCAAGCGCGAGCGTGAGGCCGACGGGGCCAGCCCCGATGATCGCGACCTTCGTATGTGCGGGAAAATCAGCCATCCATTCCTCCATGAAAGCGTTGTCGAACCAATGTCTGCTCGGCCGATCGACCGTGTGCTAGGCCCCGGCAAGCTTCGCACCGCCCGTCGTCAGGAAGGCGGCTCCGCCAGTGCTTGGCACGTCCAGGCCAGACAGGGCTTTCCGCGTGACGATCGGGAGGGGGAAGTGAGCGTCGTCATCATGGCGCCTCCTGCACGTTGCGTTCGGCGTCTTCGCCGCTATGTTGTCGATGTCAACACCAGACCTAGGGCAGAATGTAGTCGATGTCAACATTGAAGGACGAGCCGGGATACGGTCGGCGCTATCACCACGGCGGACTGCGCGAGGCGCTGGTCGAGCGTGCCGTTGCGGTGATCGGTGAGGCGGGCGTCGACGCGGTTAGTTTGCGCGGATTGGCGCGGGATCTTGGCGTCTCGCACGCTGCCCCGGCGCGACATTTCGCATCGCGCGATGCCCTGCTGGCGGCGGTCGCCGAAGACGGCGTCGACCGCCTGGTCGCCGCGACCGAAGCGGCGGTTGCCGCTTGCGTCGACGATCCGGTGGAACAGCTAAAGGCAATGGCCAGCGCCTACCTCCGCTGGGCCGCCGAGCATCCGGCGCATTACAACGCGGTCCGCAATCCCGAGGTCACACGACATGCGCACGCGTCGCTAGGCGCAAAGATGAGCGCTTTTTTCGCCCGCCAGCAATCCGCGCTCCTCGCCGCCCAGAGCCGCAGCGGCGTCGATCCCGGACTGACGATGTTTCGGCTGGTGGCCGTTTTGGTCGGGACCGCCACGGTCATGGCCGATCCGCTTTATCGAAACGTTATTGGTAAGGTCGCGACCAGTGACGCGATCGAACAAACGGTGTCGGCCGTCCTGCGCGATCGAGGCGCTGCCGATCCGGACGCTTGAAACACTGATGTCGGCTAACCTGTAATGCCGGCCACTCCATTCCTGTTATCGCGACGTCCCAAGGCGTCGACCATCCGGCCCCCTCGCACCATATCGGGCGCTTAGCGCCGGTTGATGCGCCCGCCGTCCAGGTCGACCACGGTGCCCGAGAGATAGCCCATGTCCGGCGATGCCAGCGTCGCGACCAGGCGGGCGACTTCTTCCGGCGTGCAGAGACGGTCGAACGGCAGTCCGGTCAGGATCTCGGGCCAGCGCTCCTCGTCCCCATAGGTGCTGCGGGCGCGACCACGGGCGACATCGACCACCCGGTCCGTCGCGGTGCCCGTCGGGTTGATGCCGAACACGCGCACGTTCCAGTCGACCGATTGCGCTCCGACGGCTTCCGTAAACGCGATCAGCCCGGCATTCGCGGTGCTGCCGCAGATATAGTCCCAGCGCGGCATGCGCCCCAGATCGCCGATGATGTTGACGATCACGCCGGCGTGCCGCTCCTTCATGCGCTTCAGGTAAAGCTGCGTCAGGTGGATGTAGCCGAACACCTTGAGCTGCCAGGACGACTGCCACTGGCCGATATCGAGGGTGAAGAGATCGCCGCCCGGAATGCCGCCGGCATTGTTGACGAGGATGTCGATCTCGCCGAAACGATCCGCAAGTGCCACCCGGTCCGCTTCGAGCGAAAGATCGCAAGCAGCAAGCTGCACCGGGGAGCCCGTCGGCAGCGTCGCCCTGGCTTTCTCAAGCGCCTCCAGCGAGCGGCCGGTGAGAATGACGCTGGCGCCCCTTTCCGCAAAGGCTGCGGCGCAGGCAAGGCCGATCCCCTTCGAACTGCCGGTCACGAGCACGGACTTCCCGGCATAACCGTCATTCATGATGCATTCCTTCTGGCGGTGACGGGAGGAGATGGCGACAGCTATTCCGCCGCAATGGCCTTGGCGGGGTGCGCGTCGCGCATCACCTGCATGATCTCGGCCTTGTAGCGGATGAACGCCGGCGTGGTCAGATCGTCGATGGAACGCGGACGCGGCAAATCGATGGCGATCTGCCGGGCGATCCGCGCCGGTCTGGCAGACATGATGCAGACCCGATCCGCGAGCAGCACCGCCTCGTCGATGTCATGCGTCACGAACACGACCGTCGTCTTGAGGCGCTGCCAGACCTCCAGCAGCAGTTCCTGCATGGAAAGCCGCGTCTGCGCATCGAGCGCACCGAAGGGCTCGTCCATCAAAAGCGCCCTCGGCTTCATCACCAGCACCCGCGCGATACCGACGCGCTGGCGCATGCCGCCCGACAGCTGCGACGGATAGGCCTGGGCGAAATCCTTGAGTCCAACCAGCGCCAGCATGTCGTGCGCGATCTTCTCATAGACCGGTTTGGCAACCCCCTGCATGCGCGGCCCGAAGGTCACGTTGTCGAACACCGTGAGCCAGGGAAACAGCGCCGCTTCCTGGAAAACCACGCCCCGGTCCGGTCCGGCCTTGCCGACCGGCTGGCCGTCGAACCGCACCTCGCCTTCGGTCTTGCTCTCGAAGCCTGCAAGAATGTTGAGGAGCGTCGACTTTCCGCACCCGGACGGGCCGAGCAGCGCGATGAACTCGCCTTCCGCCACGTCGAGGCTGACATGGTCGAGCGCATTGACAGGCTTGGGGCCGGGATAGACCTTGGCGAGGCTGGAGATTTCGATGCGGGCCATGGGTGTTCCGATCAGCGGTTCGAATTGACGAGGCGCCAGGACAGCGCGTAGCGCTCGATCATCAGAATCAACTGGTCGCTCAGAAGTCCCATGATGCCGATCGTCGCCATGTCGGCGATCACCACATCCATGCGGCCGAGATAATAGGCGTCCCAGAGCACGTAACCGAGACCGGATTTGACGGCGATCATTTCCGCGACGATCACCGCGGTCCAGCCCGTGCCGAGCCCGATGCGAACGCCGGTGAAGATCGACGGCAGCGAGGCCGGAATGACGACGCGCAAAAGGATGTCGAGGCGGCTGGCGCCCATCATCTGTGCGGCGCGAACGAGGTTGCGCTCCACATGGCGGGCGCCCTGGGTGGTGTTGATCACTACCGGATAGAACACGCCGAGCGCGATGAGGAAAACCGCACCGATGCTGGAAATACCGAACACGGCGATGGCAAACGGCAGCCAGGCAGTGATCGGGATCGGCCGCAGCATCTGCAGCGCCGGATCGACGGCACCGGCCACCAGCCGGTTCCAGCCGATCATGATGCCGGTCGGAATGCCGACCAGAAGCGCGACCGCAAAGCCTTGCAGGACCCGCGTCGTCGAAAACACGACGCTGTCGAACCACGAGCCGCTATAGGGGTTCATTCCCATGCCGCGATTGCCGAAGGCCCAGGTGTACCAGGCACTGGCAACCCGATCGGGTGTCGGAAGCACGCCGCCGAACAGCGAGCCGCCGGTACCGGCGAGCTGCCAGAGCAGGATGACCAGCAGAGGCAGCACCGCACCCGCAGCCAGCTTGCGCAAATGCAGGCCACCGCGGAAGGCGGCAAGGCCGTAAGCGGAAGGGCGGGCCGATGTCGTCACCGCCTCGTGGGCGCCATGGGTCATTGTTCCATCCAGTTCTGCTTGAACAGTGGTATGGCCGGCCCTGTGTCGGGCCGGCATCCTTGCGATCAGAATGCCTTGGCATCCGTGACGATGCTGTCGTCCCAGTTGGCGGCGATATCGGCCGATACATCCTTCTGGATAACGCCGAGCTCGGCAAAGGCCTTCGCCTGCCGTTCGATCTGGGCCGGCGTGACGACGGAACCAAGCGCGATCGGCTTGGCGGCTTCGGCAGCGACGGCCGGATCAAGCCCGGTCAGCTTGGCATAGGCTGAAGCAAACGCCTGGGGATCGGCGGCCAGCGTCTTCTGCGCGTTGAGATAAGCCCAGACAAAGCGGACGACGGCGTCCCGCTTGGTGTCGAGAGCGGTGCGCGACGCCACCATCATGCCGAGTTCAGCCCCCACCGCCTGCGACTGGCTGTATTCGAGGTTCTTCGCAAAATAGCCGTATCCGCCGATCACCGGCAGCGACTCGAAGGGTTCCCAGGTCACGATCGCATCGACTTCACCGTTCTTCAGCGCCTGGTTGAAGTTGGCGCCGCCACCCTGGATGTTGACGGTTTTGATGCTGTCATAGGGGACGCCCTTTTCGATCAGCGTCGCGGCAAACTGGAACCAGACCGCCGAACCCGGCGCGATCGCGACCGTCTTGCCCTTCAGGTCGTTCCAGCTGTCGAGCGTCACGCCCTTGCGGCCAATGACGTATTTCGGCGAGGACCCGACGCCCATCAGGCCGACGGCGTTCTTGGAGCCGTTGGAGAGCGCGATGGCGAGGTCCGCAGGGCCGACGGTTGCCACATCCAGCGAACCGGCCAGCAGCGCCGTGCGCGTATCGGCATAGCGGGCGAACTCGACGAGGTTGATCTTTACGCCGAGCTTTTCCAAAGGCTCGACCACCATCTGGATCGGCGCGAGGTGCCCCACCTTCTGGTAGCCGATGTTGAGCGTGGTCTGCTGTGGCAGGGAAGAGGGTGTTCCGCCCTGCGCAAACCCCAGCGCCGGCGCAAGCGTGAGGCAGGCAGCGATCGCAGCGCCTCTCAAAGTCTTCATGGAGTCAATGACGTTCATTGTTGTCGTTCCCCTAAAAGCCCAGTTTTCCTGGGTCCGCACGACCTGCGTCGCTTGCCGATCTGAGGAAAGTAAAGGACTTCCATTCCCTCGCGTCCATGACGTGAAGGCTCTAGCAGCTATGCCGCAAAAGGCGTCGGAAGCGAGCGGGCGGGAATGGAGCGCATGGGATGGCCAGGTGCCGGGCTCGATCTAGTTGGTGGCCTCGTGAAAGGCGAAGGGCGAGGAGGCATCCGACCACTCAAACGACGGCCGGGGCTCCTCCAGGTGAAGCGCCGCGATCTCCGTCTGTATCGCCTTGCGAACTTCGCGCATGGCCGGGCTGAACGGCTTGTTCGGCATGGTCGCCAGGAGCATGACATTGGTCAGCGCCGGCTTGGTGATCCGCCAGGCGCAGACCTGCCCGTTGCGGAGGTCGTCGATGACGCAACCGAGCGGCAGGATGCCGTAGAGCTTTTCGTGTCGCACGAGATTGGCGATCGTGCGCACCGCGTCGATCTCCATCTGCACGTCCATGGCAAGCCCCGCCTCGCCGACCACCCGGTCGATCAGGCGGCGCAGACCGTGGCTCTGGCCCTGCAGGACGAGCGGCAGCCGCAGCACCTCTTCCAGCGTCGCCTCGCCGATCGCGCCCTCGGGCCGAACGAGCCCAAGACCGGCGTCCGGCCGCCCGACGAGATAAAGCGCCTCGCTCAGCAGGCGCTCTAGGAGCAGCGAACTCGACTGGCGGGATTCATGCACGATGCCGATATCGATCTTGCCCGACATCATCCACTCGCAGACATGCCCCGAAAGCCCGTCAGTGATATGCAGCTTGATATCCGGGAAGGTTCGCCGCAACCGCATCAGCAGCGAGGCACCGATCATGGCGCTGACGGAAGGCGGCATGCCGAGCGTCACCGTTCCGCCCGGCACGACCTTTTCAGCCCTAAGCTCGGCGCAGACACCCTCGAGCTGGTCGAGTGCGCGCTCGGCAACGTCGAGGAAGCGGCGGCCGGCCTCCGTCAGCGTCACGCCGCGCCCATTGCGGTAGAACAGCTTCGAGCCGATCTCCTCTTCCAGCTTGGCGATCTGCCGGCTGAGCGCCGGTTGCACCACCATCAGCATGGCCGAAGCCTGCGAAAAACTGCCGATTTTTGCGACCGTCCGAAAATACTCGAGTTGCTTGAGTTCCATGTCGCGGCACTCCGTGAGGCATATCTGATAGCACGTCGCCGCGACCTCCCAGTTCGCCGGACGTGGATTATGGTTCGCCTAGTTCGCAACCGATGAAGATCGGCCGCGTCGCTGAAATGAAGCATGCAATTATCGCGCCAGACAGGCAGAGGGGCTTCGGTGACCGTCTGCTTGTCTGCAGGTGCCGGGGGCTGAACCGGCCGCGAGTTAAGAGGACAGGCCATGTTGACGTCGAACCCACGCATCCCCTATCGCCTGGCAGGCGAGGCGCCAGTCCTGCCGCTCTACCGTGGCAAACGCATACTGGTGCAGCTTGTGGTCAACATGGAGCACTGGCGGTTCGACCATCCCATGCCGCGCGGCATCAGCACGCCGCCGCAGGGTCGCCACAGCGTTCCGGACATTCCGAATTTCGCCTGGGCAGAATACGGAATGCGGGTCGGCATGCAGCGGATTTTCGATCTCTTCGAATCCAGGGGCCTGCCGGCGGCCGCGAGCTTGAATGCCAACGTGATCGATATTTATCCAGCCTGCGCAGAAAAGACGCTGAAGCTCGGATGGGAATTCGTCGGCCACGGTCTCTACCAGCAGGCCGTCCACACGGAACCGGATGAACTGTCGATCATCAAGCAGAGCCTCGACAAGGTCCGCCGCTTCACGGGCACAAAGGTGAAGGGTTGGCTGGGGCCGGGTCTCGGCGAAAGCGTTTCGACGCCGGAAAACCTCAAGCGCTGCGGCATCGACTATCTTCTCGACTGGGTGGTCGACGACCAGCCCTGCTGGATGACGACAGCCGAGGGGCCGCTCCTCTCCGTTCCCTACACGTTGGAACTGAACGACAGCACCGTCTATGCGGTGGAAAAGCATGCGACGGGGGAATTCCTCAACCGCGTCTGCCGCACGCTCGAGGCGCTCGAAGTCGAGGACAGCCTCGGACCGAAGATCATGACCGTCGCGCTTCATCCCCATCTGGTCGGCGTGCCCCACCGCGTGACCGAACTGAAAGACATGATCGAGACGATCGAGCGCCACCCGCTGACGGAGTTCGTGACCCCTGGCCAGGTGGCCGAGTGGTTCACGGACCTGCACCCGGCAAAACAGGCCACGCCGCCCCTGTCCATGGCGGTTTGACATGAGCGTTGATCACGAGGCGGTGATGCAGGCCGCAACGGCTGCCGGGCTGGACAAGGCTGTGAAAGCCTTCCCGCAGGACCTGATCGCGGCGGCAGCGGCAGCCAAGGCCTTTCGCGGTGGCCTCGGCGCCCCGCCGGCTCCCTCCGACGAACCTTGGCCACCCATGCGCGTGGCAACCATTCCATGACCGACCTCGCATTCCGCTCCGCAGTCGAAATCGCTGCCGGCTATCGCAACGGGGGACCGTCGCCGGTCGACGTCATCGATGACCTGTCGAGCCGCATCCGGCGCCACGACCCGGACCTGCATGCCATGATTGCTTTCGAGCCGGAGGCTGTGAAGGCTGAAGCGCAGCTGCGCGCCCGGGAACTGGCTGCCGGAACCGACCGCGGCCCCCTGCATGGGATCCCGGTTGCCATCAAGGATATCGTCGACATTGCCGGCACGCCGACAGGCTGTGCCTCCGCAGCGACGGTCGGCCATGTGGCGAAAGCCGATGCGGCCGTGATCGAGCGGCTGCGCGCTGCCGGTGCCATCATCGTCGGCAAGACGAACACGCATGAGTTCGCCTGTGGCGGCCCGAGCTTCGACCTGCCCCTGCCCCCTGCCCGCAATCCCTGGAACCTCGATCATCATCCGGGCGGCTCGTCATCCGGCTCCGGTGCAGGCGTTGCGGCAGGTTTCTTCCCGCTGGCGATCGGCACCGATACGGGCGGCTCGGTCCGCCACCCGGCCAGTGCCTGCGGTCTCGTCGGGCTGAAGCCCACCTACGGGCTGATATCGCGCCGGGGTGTCTTCCCGCTGGCCCAGTCGCTCGATTGCGTCGGCGGATTGTCCCGCACGGTCGCCGATGCGGGCCTGCTTCTTAACGCCCTGGTCGGCGTCGATCCTGGCGACCCGTCAAGCACCGCAGCACCCTGGACGGATTGCCTTTCCGAAACCGGCAAGGATCTGAGCGGCATCCGCATCGGCTACGTTCGCCACTTCCATGAGGAGGATCTCCAGGCGGACCCGGAGATGGCGAAAGCGCTCGACCGGGCAGCAGACCTCCTGCGCGATGCTGGCGGCATTGTCGTGGACATCCGCCTGCCACCGCTCGAAGCGTTCTTCTCGGTCAATCGCGTGCTGCTGTCGAGCGAGGGCTTTGCCATCCACGCCGCCATGCTGCGCGAAAAGCCGGAGGCCTATGGCGCGCTCGCCCGACGGGCGCTGCTGGCGGGCGCCTTCCTGTCCTCCGACGACTATATCCGGGCCCAGAAGCTGCGCACGCAGTTGATCCATGCGGTCGAAACCTGCTTTTCAAAGGTCGACATCCTGCTCCTCGCAAGCTCGATGGAGCCGCCAAGCCGACTGGACGACCCCATCGAGACACGCCGGACCTATACCCGCCAGGCGCGGACCCCGTTCAGCGTCACCGGCAATCCGGCACTGACGATCATGTCCGGCCTGTCCGCATCCGGCCTGCCGCTCTCCGTGCAACTGGCGGCCCGAAACTATGCCGAGCCGCTCCTGCTAAAGGTCGCCGCCGCCTACGAGGCGCTGCGCGGGGCGGCCCAGCGTCCGCCTCTTCCAGCGTGAAGCCCTGATCATGATCGCGAGGCTCAAAAATTTGCCGCGCATCGGCACCTGCGTCGCGGTTGCATCGCTCGGCGGCGCGATCGCCACCGCGATGAACCTGCCGCTGGGCTGGCTGATCGGCTCGCTGCTGGTCACCGCGGCGCTGTCGATGAAGGGGATGTCGGTGAAGGTCGTGCCCTATGGGCGGGAGTTGTCTCAGGGCCTCGTCGGCATCGCAGCTGGCGAGAGACTGTCGCCGGAGGTTGCCGAAAGACTGCTCGGGTTGCTGCCGATCATGCTTGTGGCGACGCTTGCCACCATCCTCGTTGCCTGCCTCCAATCGAGGCTATTGGCACGCATCACCGGCGCCGACCCCCAGACCGCTTTCTTTTCGAGCCTTCCGGGTGGTGTCGCGGAAATGACCGTTCTCGCCGAGCGGTATGGCGGCGATGCCGGACTGGTTTCGGTCGCTCAGTTTCTGCGTATCCTGGTGGTCACCCTCAGCGTTCCGCAAATCGTCAGGTTTCTTCATCAGCCGGCCGCGCAGGCCGGCGCAAGCGCGCTCGTCCCGCAGGATACAGGGGCAGCTCTTCTGCTGATTTGCGCCGTCGGCATCATTGCGGGATTGTTACTGTCGCGACTGCGGGTTCCGAACGGCTGGCTGCTGGCAGGCGTCCTCAGCGGAAGCTTCGCGGGCCTGACCGAATTGCAGGGCGTGACGGTTCCCTGGTTGGCACTGATCTGCGCCCAGGTGCTGATCGGCCTGGCGCTTGGCACCCGCTGCAAGCCGTCGCTGCTGCGCAGCGGCCGCCTCTTTCTACCGATCAGCGTGGCCGCGACCGCAGTCCTGATCGGGGTCGCCTTCTTGATCGCATGGGGGCTTGATCGCTGGCTCGGGCTGGGCCAGGCTTCGCTTCTCCTTGCGCTCGCGCCGGGCGGCATTGCGGAAATGTCGCTGGTCGCGACGAGCAGCCACTTGGACCTCGTGCTCGTCGTGGCATTCCATCTCATCCGCGTGCTTTTGATCATCGCTCTCAGCGTACCGCTCTACCGGATCTTCTCGAAAGCGGCTCCTCGGTAGGCATCTCGGCCAAAAGAGCGTCGCCCGCTCCGTGGCGACGTCTCTCACTCGTTGGCTTCAGTTGCACCAATTCCGCACCGCCAGCGCAATCGCCTTCGTGCAGTCGATCAGGTCGCGAACCGATACTCGCTCGTTTGGCTGGTGCGCCTGCGCCGGATCACCGGGTCCGAAATTGACGGTCGGCGTCTTGCCGAGGCCGGTCGGCAGGCCGATGTCGCTATGGGCGCCGAAGCCGGAGAGTTTTGGCGACAGGTTGGCCGTCTCGACTGCCTGCTGGAAGATTGACACGAACGGGCTGTCGGCCGGGATCTCGGCGCAGTCCGCATCGAGGATCCATTCGACGCGTGCGGGATGCTCTCGAAGATACGGGTCGGCCTGGCAGACGTTGCGGACGTGCTCCTCGATCTCGCGCTTGACGTGGCCGCCGAGGGCGAACTCATCCTTCTCGCTCGGCAGATATTGCGCGTCGATGATGATCTCGGCGCGGCCAGCCATCGACGACGGGTGCTCGCCTGCGGTCATCTGCGTAACAATGATCTGGTTGGGCAGGTCCATCAGCGGATGGTTCTTCTTTGGGTCGAACATCCAGCGGCGATTGAGGATATCGATGCCGTCGAGCATCTGGCGGCAGAGTTGTACGGCATCGACCGGTCCGCTCGTGTACCAGGCATTCGGCGTCAGCTCGGCATGGCCACCGATGCCGTCGATGATGATCTTGCCCCAGAGAATGCCGTGGCAGAGCGGCGCAATGCGGTTGGCGGTCGGCTCGGTCATGATCCCGGCGTCGGCCTTGAAGCCGCGATCGACCATGGCGAGCGAGCCCATGCCGCCGATCTCCTCGTCGACCACGGTTGTAAAGACCACATCGCCCTTAAGCTCTATGCCCATCTCCTTGAGGATTTCGACCGCCATCAGCATGCAGGCGACACCGCCCTTCATGTCGACTGTGCCGCGACCGTGCAGGAAGCCGTCCTTCAAAACAGGCACGAAAGGGTCCGTCGTCCAGTGCTCCGCCGCACCGGGTGGCACCACGTCGATATGGCCGGTCAGCATGATCGAGCGGCCGTTGCCGCTGCCCTTCAGCGTACCGCCAAGGTTCGGACGGCCTTCGAAGGTACGCCCCTTGTTGGCCCCTGGGCGTCCTTCGTACTTGGCATAGAGAGCCGGCCCGTCCGGATCCCAGAGATCGGTGGTGAAGCCGATCGCTTCGAGCCGCTTCTGGAGGTAAATCTGGCAGTCACGCTCGCCGGGGCCGGCCTCCTTCGGGTTCGACTTGACGATCGACGGGAAGGCGACCAGGTCGCTCAGCGTCTGGACGATCCGTTCCTGCGCCGCCTCGACGCTGTCTGCGATCTGTTGTTCGATGGATGGCATGCTTAACTCCAGCGTTTTGAAAGACGTTCGATGAGCAGGACGGCGATCAGCAGTGCGCCGACGATGCCGACCTGCCAGACGGTGTTGACGTTGAGCTGCAGCAGCCCGGTCTTCAGGGTGACGAGCAGGATGACGGCGGCAATCACGCCGCCCACGCCGCCGATGCCGCCTGTGATGGCGACGCCGCCGAGCATCACCGCGGTCAGCGATTCAAGCTCAAGGTTCTGTCCGATGTTCGGCCTCGCACTGCCGAGCCAGGCGAGCGAGACAAGTCCCGCCAGGCCGGCGAGCAACCCGCTGAGGCCGTAGACGAGCAGCCGTCCGCGATCGACGGGAATGCCCACAAGCCGGGCCGAGCGCTCGTTGAAGCCCATGGCAAACAGCCACCGGCCCCAGGCGCTATGAAGGAGGAGCACGGCGGCAATCGCAAAGACCGGCACGACCAGCGTCAAGAAAGGCATCGGCAGTGACAGGATCATGCCCCTGCCCCAGGGAAGCAGCCAAGTCGGCACGCCGGACTGCGCCGCCCCCCCGGTCAGAGCCAGCGCCAGACCGGAATAGACGAACAAGGTGCCGAGCGTTGCAATGAGCGGCAGGATCTTGAGGCGGGTCACCAGCAGGCCGTTCAACAGGCCGAGCAGTGACCCGGCGACGATGCAGGCGACCGGCAGAAGCAGCGGCGGCATGCCCGCCTTGACGGCCATCATGGCGAGGACGACCGACAGCGAGACCATGCCTCCCACCGAAAGATCGATGCCGGCACCGCCGGCCAGGATGACGAGACATTGCCCCAGCGAGACGAGTGCCAGGATCGTAGAGAACTGCAGGATCGTCGTGACGGTGGAGGCGCTGAACATTGTCGGCCTGAGCACGGCAAAGAGCAGGATCACGGCGACCCACAGCAAGGCCAGCAGCAGGAGAATCCGGCTGGTGCCGGCTGTTCTGGAAAGCCTTCTCATCGCTGCATCCACTTCGTCTTCATCTCGCCCATGCGTGAAGCGGGCAGTTCGAGGGCGAGCACGCCGATCAGCAGTCCACCGGTGACGACCGCCTGCCAAAGCGAGGGAACGCCGACCAGCAGCAGGCCATTCTGCAGGATGCGCAGGAGGATGACCCCGAGTGCGGTCCCGAGCAGGCTGCAGCGTCCGCCCATGATGCTGGTGCCGCCGAGTACAACGGCGGCGATCGCGTCGAGCGCCAGTGTGCTGCCGATCGCCATTTCGACGTTGCGGTAATTTGCGACGTAAAAACTCGCGGCAAGACCTGTCAGGGCGCCGCTGATGACAAAGGTGGCGATCCGGATCTTGGTGACGGGAACGCCGGAAAGCCGCGCCTTCTCCTCCGAATTGCCGATCGACAGAAGTTGCGGCCCATAGGGTGTACGGCGAAGCGCCAGCCAGACGAGAAGGTAGGCGAAAGCGATGACGAAGACCGAAAGGGGCACGCCCAGGATCCGGCTCGACATCAGTTCCGTCAGCCCCACGGGCAGGCCGGAGAGCCACTGTCCGCCGAGCAGCGCAAAGACGCCCATCCGATAGATACCGAGAAGGCCGAGCGTGCCGACGATGGCCGGAACCCGACCGAGGACGACGACCAGCGCCGTCATCAATCCGAGCCCGGCACCGGCGAGCGGGCCGACCAGCAAGGCGAGCGGCGGCGCGAACGCCGCAAGCAGGGCATGGGCAACGGCGATCGCGGCAAGCCCCATCAGGATGCCGATCGACACGTCGATACTGCCCATGGCGAGCAGCAGGGTCATGCCAAGACCGGCCAGCATCAGCTCGGTGCTGTTGCGGACGATGGTTCCGGCATTGCCTGCCGTCGCGAAATAGGGCGATGCGACAGAAAAGAGGATCGTGGCGACAATAACGGCGCCGAGCAGCGCCCATTCCCGTCCGCCGATGGCGATCATACGTCGACTTGACTGTCGCATGCTAAGCGGCCCGGCCCTAGAAATCGAACTTGTCGACGTTGTCTGCCGTGAACACGGCCGGGGGACCGAGCAGGAGGATGCCGTGGTCCGCATTGTAGGTGACCGGCGATGCAAAGCCCGGCACGGCGTTTTCGGCCGCAAAAGGCTTGCCGTCGATCAGCTGCTTGCCGGCCCAGACCGTCAGGTAACCGAGCTGTGCCGGGTCCCAGAGAACGGAAAAGCCGAACGAACCGCTCTTGATGTAGGCGCGGGCGGTGTTCGGGCTGCAATAACCCGTACCGACGACGGTGCCGATCTTGCCGGCGGTTTCGATCGCCTGGGCGACGCCCGGGCATGTCGAGGAGGCAACCGCGATGATACCCTTGAGATCCGGGTTGGCGGTCATCAGGTCGCCGGCGATCTGGGCGGCCCGCTGGGCGGTACCGCCGGCATATTGCGGCTCAAGCAGTGTCAGCTTCGGGTATTTCGCCTTCGCCTGCTTCTGCATAAAGCCGATCCAGGCGTTGAGGTTGGAGGCGGTCGCCTCGCCGGAGACGATGCCGATCTTGGCGTCCGGGCCGACCCGCTTGACCATCTCGTCGATTATGGTCGTGCCGAGCCCCTCGTCGGTCGCCTGTGCGACATAGACGGCGCGGCCGCTGTCGGGGGCATCGCTGTCGCTGGTAAACAGTTTGACCCCCTTGGCCTTGGCCGCCTCGACGACCGGAGCGATGGCGGACGCATCGAGCACGCTGACGGAAACGGCGCTGACGCCCTGGTCGATCAGGTTCTGGACGATCTGCAGCTGATCGACCGGATTGGTGTCGACCGGGCCGGAATAGATGAACTCGACGCCGAGCTCTTGCGCCGCGCGCTTTCCGCCGGCTTCCATGGCGTTGAAATAGGGAATGCCAATCAGCTGCGGCACGAAGGCGACCTTCGGCTTGTCCTGCGCAAACGCAGAAGAGCAAAGCGCGAGCGTCAATGCGGATGCGGCAAGAACAGTCTTGAATTGCGTGAACATTTTGAACCTCTCTGGGACGGTTTGACGCGCATTATTGGTTGTTTTGTTCAAGCGCCCGCACGTCGGGATGAGCGCCTGTGATGAGGGAGACGATCTCTTCTGGGTTGGTGTCTTGCTTGCGCCGCTCGGCAACCTTTCGGCCGCGGCGGAAGACGACCATGCGGTCGGCCACCTCGAAGACATCGGCAATGTTGTGGCTGATCAGCACGACCGCGCAGCCGCGTTCGGCAAGCTTGCGGGTCAGTTGCAGCACCTTGCGGGTTTCGGCGACGGCCAGTGCGGCCGTCGGTTCGTCCATGATGACAAGTTTGGCATTGAGATTGAGCGCCCGGCAGATCGCCACTGCCTGACGCTGGCCACCGGAAAGGCTGCCGACTGGCGCTTCCGGATCCGAGATATGGGCGTCGAGCTCATGCAAGAGCCCGTCCACCCTGTCCCGCATCGCTTTTCGCTTCAGGAAGGGAACACCGAGAACGGACCGCTTCAGTTCCCGTCCGAGAAAGACGTTTTCCGAGATCGACAGGTTCTCCGACAGGGCGAGCTCCTGGAAGATCGTCGCAATGCCGGAGCTTGCGGCATCCTTTGGGGAGGCAAACTGGACAGGCTGGCCCTCGACCAGCAGTTCGCCCTCGCTCTGCGGATGTGCGCCGGCAAGGATCTTGATGAAAGTGGACTTGCCGGCACCGTTGTCGCCGAGAAGCGCCAGGACTTCTCCGCCGTTGATCTCGAGATCCACCCCTCTCAGCGCCGTGAGGGCGCCGAAGCGTTTGGTGATCCCGGTTGCTCGCAGGAATGGAACGGTCATCGCGCTGTCCTTGGCCATCGGAGCGGGGTTCACTTCGACGTGCCGGCTGTGTTGGCGGCCCAGCGCAGGATGTTTTTCCAGATCGTCGCGTAGCCGGCCCAGGCGACAAATTCGTTCGGCACCCAGTGCGGCCCGATATCCGATGTCCAGGCGACGGTGCGGCCCTGGCCGTAGCTGCCTGTGACGAGAAGCGGATGCCCGCCCTCTTCGTCCGGAAGCGTGGCAAGCACCTCGACACCCTCGCCTTCCTTTGCAACGACCTCGTTGGCACCGAGAAGCAGCGGCCAGTCCGCCTCGACACCTGCAAGGATCGGGTGGTCCTTGGGGCCCCTCACGACCGCTCTGAACCCATCGGGAACTTCCAGCCGGTCGTCATAGGGAAGGCAGGTGACGGGCAGCGCCTCTTCGACCGGCGTGCGGCGCCAGCGGGCCTTGCCGTCGATACCCTGGAAGGAGAAATAACCGCCGGCCATGACGAGGCCACCGCCGGCCTTGGTCCATTCGCGGATGATCTTCAGCCGGTTGGGAACCGGCTTGCCCTGCAGCCAGACGGCGGGCGGCAGCAACAGTGAATTTGCCCCGATGTCGGACAGCAGGATGACCTGGTATTCGGAAAGGCCTTCCAGCGTGAAGGGGAATTTTTCGACGCAGTCGTGCGCCGTCATATAGGTGATCTGGAATTCGTCGCCCTGAAGGGCTGCAACGAGCGGCTCGGCGCCGAGGTGGAAGGTCACGCTGCCGAACTGATCGAACCCCTTGTAATGGGTTGCCGAGCTGACCCAGCTTTCTCCAACCAGCAAAACCTTCGTCACCATGTCAGTCTCCATCTGCTTTTGGTTATGTCGTTTCAGAAATTATCCAGCCTTCGCCTCCACGGCGGAAAGCAGCGCCTCGAGTTCCCGCGCACTGGAGGTCCGGGCCTGTGCGCCCTCGGACGTGGTGGTGAGACTGGCGCCGACGGCTGCATGACGCGCGGCATCCACCAGCGGCCGCCCATGCAGCCAGAGGCTTAGAAAGATCCCGGCGAAGGCATCGCCCGCACCGGTCGCATCGACCCGGCTGACCGGCAGCGCCGGCACCTCGATCGGCGGACCGCCGCTCTTGCGGAAGACGACAGCGCCAAACTCGCCAAGCGTCAGCACCACGTCGCCCCGCCGCTTGACCCGCGCGATCGTGCGCGCAGCCTCCTCGATCATCGAGGCCAGCGGCGTGCGGATGGAATAGATTTCGCGCAGCGTATCGTCGTTGATGAAGGTCAGATCGACCTGCCCGATCAATCGCTCGAAAGCCTCCGGGTTGCGCGACCCTTCCGGCAGGCCGGCGGTATGAAGGCTGACGTTCCAGCCGGCCTCGTGGAAGCGGGCAATCGACGGCATCATCCGCTCGTAGTGAAAGCCCTCGATATGCAGGCAGGAACGCACCGGGCCGGGCGCAATGTCCATGTTGGCCGTGAGGTCCACCTCACTGAGCTCGAAGGTCTCGTGAATGATTGTACGGCCGCCGTTCGCTTCGATGATCACCATCGCCCGTGGCAGGCGGTTCTTGCCCGGCCGCCGGATCGGCAGCACGTTGACGCCTTGGGCCAATAGTTCTGCCATCGCCCATTCGCTGTCGGCATCATCGCCGACGGCCGTTGCAAGATCGACCTGCAATTCGTAAGGCGCACCGACGGCGGACGCGGCAACCGCCAGGTTGGCGGCCGGGCCACCAAGCGCCTTGTCAATATGGCTGGCGGCCACCCGGTCGTCGCGATGGGGCAAGACATCGACCCTGCACAGATAATCGACGCAGATATGACCGACGACGAGCAGCCGCGGATTGCCCTCCGCAGCCTTCACGGTGCGGGCTGACATCATCGGAAGCGATCGCGCGAAGACGCTTGGCCGATAGGCGAGCTTCTGGATGGTCGCCTGGATTTTCTCGCCGGTTTCGGCTCTGACGGGTACCGTCCCATTGAGGAAATTGGACACGGTGCCGACCGAAACACCGGCGGCATGCGCAACATCCGTGATGGTGGGACGGCCTTTTTTCATCGTTTCCCCGCCGATTGAAGCGTTTCAAAGCGTACGGGTGAGTCAGGCAACGGTCAAAGAAACATTATTCCAATTTATTTGCCACTTCGAACACCTAATCTACTGTATGGCGCGCTCAATTAGAATGTTAAGCCTCAGAAGTGCGTAATTGAAATTATTTCAATCCAGCCTGCCGGTCGTCGTCAACGCCAACAGCTCAATCAGACTGCGGCCCTGGAAGCAATCGAACTAGCTGATCGATACGCGGTGTTCGAGCGACTTGCCCGGAATCGCTGCCAGCAGCAGCTGCGTGTAGGTATTCTGCGGATTGCCCAGCAATTCTGGCGTCGGTCGCATTTCCACGATCTCTCCGCGCTGCATCACTGCGATCCGGTCGCAGACCTGGGCTGCCACATGCAGGTCGTGGGTGATGAACAGCATCGCCAGATCCAGCTTGCCCTTCAGCTCTTCCAGAAGCTCCAGAACCTGCTTCTGGATCGTGACATCGAGCGCCGACACGGATTCGTCGGCGATCAGCACGTCCGGCTTTAGTGCCAGCGCGCGCGCCAACCCGATACGCTGGCGCTGTCCGCCCGAAAATTCGTGCGGAAGCCGATCGATGGCACGGGCATCGAGCCCGACGAGCTTCAGCAGATCGACGGCCTGCTGCAGCGCTTCCCCCTTCGGCACGCCATGGGCAATCGGACCATCGGCGATGCTGAGGCCGACTTTGCGACGTGGATTGAGCGAGGCGAAGGGATCCTGGAACACCATCTGGATCCGTTTGCGGGCATGCCGCAGGCTACTTGCCGGAAGCGCACCGAAATCGTCGCCGCCCAGCATGATCTTGCCGCCGTCCGGTTCGACAAGCCGGGTAACGAGCCTTGCCACCGTCGATTTTCCAGAACCGGATTCACCGATGATGCCAAGTGTCTCCCCGCGCCGGATGTCGAAGCTGACATCCTTCACCGCGTGCACGGTTCGCTTTGGCTTGAACAGGCTGCCGCCGGTCACGTAGGTCTTGCGCAGATTGGCGACCGAGATCGCGACGGTCTTGTCGTCGCCTGCGGGGCGAGCCGGCGGAATGCCGTTCGGAACGGCGGCCAGAAGCGCTTTCGTGTAATCGTGGCTGGGACGGTGCAGGACGTCTTCCGCGGCGCCCTGCTCGACGACGATGCCCTTTTGCAGCACCAGCACCTCGTCGGCAATGTCTGCCACGACGCCGAAATCGTGGGTGATGAAGATCACAGACATTCCGCGCCGCTGCTGGATGTCGCGGATCAGTTCGAGAATCTGCGCTTGCGTCGTAACGTCGAGAGCCGTCGTCGGCTCGTCGGCGATCAGCACGACGGGCTCCAGCGCGAGCGCCATGGCGATCATCGCACGCTGACGCTGGCCACCGGAGAGCTGGTGCGGAAAGCTCTGGATGATGCGCGAGGGATCCGGCAGGCCGACCTCGGTCGCAAGCTTGACCGCCTGGGTCCGCCGCTCCTCCGGCGTCAGCAGCCCGTGCGCCTCGAACACTTCGACGATCTGGTCGACGATCCGCATCGACGGATTGAGCGCCGTCATCGGCTCCTGGAAGATCATGGCGATCTGCCTGCCGCGCAGGGCACGCAGGCTCTCCGTGTCGGCCTTCAGCAGATCACGCCCGCCGAACAGGATTTCCCCGCCGTCCACGCGGATAGCCTTCGGCAGCAGGCCCATCACGGTCTGTGCGCAGAGCGATTTTCCCGAACCGGATTCGCCGACGATGCAGAGGATCTTGCGCTCGTCGAGGTGGAAGCTCAGATCGTCGAGCGCATATCTGCGATCGCCGCCCTCAGGCAGCGCCAGTCGCAGATTTTTGACCGTCAGGATCGAAGGGGACATTCTGTTCTACCTCAATAGCCGAGCGCCATGCCGTCCTTGCGGTGGTCGGATGCCCCCAGAAGAACGCCGCGCTCGTAGTCGATCATGATCGCCTGGCAGCCGCCGATCGGCTCGTCGGCCCATTCGGTGACGTGGCCGCGCCGGTCGAGGTCCGCCTTGACCTCCGGCGAAATCGTCGGTTCGAGGCTTAGCCTGCCGTTGAAGCAGAAGCTGCGCGGCTGGTCGCTCGCCTGCTGCGGATCGAGATCGCGGTCGAGGATCTGGCTGAGCAGATGCGCGTGACCCGTGGCCTGGTATTGGCCACCCATCACGCCGAACGCCATGCGGGTGCGCCCGCCTTCCGCCAGCTGTGCCGGAATGATCGTATGGAACGGCAACTTGCCCGGGCCGATGGCGTTCGGGTGGCCCCGCCTGACGACGAAGCCGGCGCCGCGGTTCTGCAGCAGCACGCCGGATTTCGGGGCGTAGATGCCGCTGCCGAAAGCGAAGAACACCGAGTTGATCAGCGACATGGCATTGCCGTCGCGATCAACCACCGACACGTAGACGGTATCCCTGTGCTCGGGGCCGTCCCAGATGCCGGGCGCTGTGGCCCTGTCGAGGCTGATCTCTGCCCGCATCGCCTCTATCGACCGATCGGACAAAAGTGCGGCAACATCGAAGGTGATATGCTGCGGGTCGGCGATCAGTTGGTCGCGTTTCGCATAGGCGGCCTTGCTGGCCTCGGCGAGAAGATGGATGCGGTCGGCTTCGGAGAGCTTGGGATCGCGAAGATCGAAGCCGTCGAGGATGCGGGCGATCAGAAGCGCTGCCAGACCCTGGCCATTCGGCGGGCATTCGAGAAGATCCATGCCGCGATAAGCGGCGCTGATCGGGGCGGTTTCGAACGCGCGGTAGGACGAGAAGTCGCCCTCCTCGTGCAGGCCGCCGAGCGATTTCAGCAGCGCGGTGATTTCCTCGGCGACAGGGCCGGCATAGAAGGCCTCGCGCCCCTGGTCGGCAATGCGCCGCAACGTGGCGGCAAGCGCCGGGTTGGTCATCCGCTCGCCGGTCTTCGGCGCCCGGCCATTCGGCAGGAAATAGGCAGCGGCGTCCGGATACTTCTGCACCCGGCTGGCATACCGGACCCAGTCGAGTTCGACGCGCGGCGTGATGCAATAGCCATTCTCTGCAGCCTCGATGGCCGGCGCCAGGACTTTTCCCAGATCACGCCCGCCATAGGTCGAAACCAGATGGCACCACGCATCGACGGCGCCCGGCACGGTCACAGCATGCGGGCTGTCGTCGGCAATCGCCGTGATGCCCTGTTCGAGAAACCGGTCCAGCGTCGCCGCCTTCGGCGCCCGGCCCGAGCCGTTGAGTGCAATCGGCTTGCCGCCGGCCGGCGTGTAGAGTGCGAAACAATCGCCGCCGATCCCCGTCATATGTGGGTCGATCACCGACTGCAGCGCGACCGCCGCTACCGCGGCATCGACCGCATTGCCACCGGCGCGGAGGATGTCGACTGCGGCAAGGGTTGCCTGCGGATGGGAGGTTGCCGCCATGCCGCGATCGGAGATCGCCACCGACCGGCCTGGCTTGAAGAAATCACGCTGCTGCATGGACACTCCCCGTTCCCTTCAATTGCTCGATATCCAGCCTAGCCGCCGCGGCTTGGTCGCAGAAGACCGTGACTGCCGCGTGCCGCCGCAGCGCCGAAGCCGGGCAATCGGGATTGACCGGCCCCTGCAGCGCGGCCGCCACAGCTTCGGCTTTCGCAGCCCCCGTCGCAAGCAGCACGATTTCGCGCGATCCGAGGATCGTGCCGATCCCCATCGTCAGCGCGGTCGCCGGCGGCTCTTGGCCCTCCGGGAAATCGCGGCGGTTGGCATCGATTGTGGATTGGGTCAGCCGCACTTCGCGTGTCCGGCTGTCATGCGCCGACCCCGGCTCGTTGAAACCGATATGGCCGTTGCGGCCGATGCCGAGCAGTTGCAGGTCGATCCCGCCGCTGTCGGAAATCAACTGTTCGTACGCCTTCGCCGCCTTATCGATGTCGACCGCCATCCCGTCGGGGATATGCGTCCGACCGGGCTCGACGTCGACATGATTAAACAGCAGGTCGCGCATGTAGCATGCAAAGCTCGCAGGATGATCCGGGGTGAGCCCGACATATTCATCGAGGTTGAAGCAGCGCACTCCGCGCCAAGACGCCCGGCCGCGCTCGATCAGCGTCTTGTAGACCAGCCGCGGCGTGGCACCCGTCGCAAGCCCGAGAGTCGTCGCCGGCACGGAACGGATCCGCTCTGCAATCACGTTTGCCACCGCCTCGGAGGCAAGCTCGGCGCTGCGAAAGATCCGGATCGCAGGGCGGTGAAGATCTTTCGCGTTCATGCCGCGCCCTCCAGGGTTTTAGGCGCAGCGGGTTCGACCCCGCGCAGGGGCAGACCGAACAGAGACTGGTAAAAGCCTTCTTGCGCGACGGCGATGGCTCCGAGGATCCCCGCCCGGTTACCGAGCGAACTGATGACGCAGGCCGGCGGTACGGGCATGCAGCGGGCAAGATGATGTTCCACGCGGCCGATCAGTTCGGCCCGCGATCCGACGCTGCCGCCGAAAATCACGCGCTGCGGGTCGAGAACGGCGGCAATCGCGGCGATGGCGACGGCCACCGTGCGTCCCACTTCGTCGATCACGGCCTCGGTCATGCCGTCCTTCCGCTCGAAGATCTCGCGCACCGTCAGCCCGTCCGCACCGCCGTTGCCGGCGTGACGGGCGCGGATTGCGGCGCTGCCGACGGACGCTTCCAGCACGCCCGAACCGAATGCGGAGGAATTGAACGGGTCGCCGCCGATGGGCAATGTCGAGATCTCGCCGGCGGCCCCGCGGGCGCCCCGGATGAGCCTTCTCTCGCTGATGATGCCCATGCCGACCCCCGTGCCGAGCGCCACGAAGACGAAATTGTCGATGTTCTGCCCGTCGCCAAGCGCCTGTTCGCCCTTGGCGGCGACATTGACGTCATTTTCAAGAACCATCGGAAAGCCCAGCCGTTCGGCAAGCGCCCCTTCGAAATCGAAATCGGTCATGCCGGCAATGTTCGGCATCATGGTGATGCGCCGTGTCTTGGGGTCGACGGCGCCCGGCACGCCGATTGCGCCCATGCGCACAAGCTTCGGATCGACGCCGCCCTTGTCCGTCATCTTGAGGAGAAGCAAGGCCAGTTGCTCGACGAGGTACCGGCCGCCGCGGACATCGGTCGGCTCGATCCTGTCCTCGATGACGGCGCCCGAAAGATCGGCGATCGACGCGTGCACCTTGGTTCCGCCGATGTCGACGCCGAAAAGGAACGCCTTGCCCGGATTGAGTTCGTAGTTGACGGCGCTGCGCCCGACGCCGCCTTGCGTGCGCCCCGTCTCCCGCACCCAGCCTTCGACTTCGAGGTCCCTGACGATTTCCGACATCGCCTGCTTCGACAGGCCGGTCACGCGCGCAAGCTCCGCACGCGAGATCGGCGAACTGTCGATGATCGTACGCAGCACCGTGCGCGAGGTGATCTGTCGCGTCAGCGGTGCCAGTCCAGAAATATCAGTCATGTTCTCATTCAATTAGTCATACTTGCGGACCAACCTATCCAGAGACGACCGCCTGTCAACGAAAATATGTCTGAAACTGGCCGCGATTTTTTCGTTCTTCCGCTAAACTAAAATAATTAGTCACTCTGCTTTACAATAGCATGCTTCTTGTGCATCACTGGCCCCCGTACAAAACCTGGGCAAAACGCGCCATTCAGCGCGGATTTGAGGATGCATAATGGGAACGCAGATCAAACTGGCGATGATGGCAACGGCCATCGCGATGACTTTCACCTCTGCCCAGGCAGCAAACCTGCGCGTCGGCATGCAGGATGATCCGGACGCACTGGATCCGGCGACCTCCGGCACCTATGCCGGACGTATCGTCTTCTCGGCCATGTGCGACAAGCTCGTCGATATCGACGCCAAGCTCGAGATCGTGCCGCAACTGGCCACCGCATGGACCTGGAACGCCGGGGGCACGGAGGTCACCTTCACGCTCCGCGACGGCGTCAAGTTCCAGGACGGAACGCCGTTCGACGCAGAGGCGGTCAAGTTCAACATCGAGCGCATGAAGTCGATGAAGGATTCCAAGCGCAAGGGAGAGCTTGCCCCGATCGACAGCGTCACCGTCGTCGATGCGACGCATGTCTCCTTCAAGCTAAAGTCTGCCTTTGCCCCGCTTCTGGCAGTCCTGTCCGACCGTGCCGGGATGATGGTTTCCCCGACGGCAGCCGCCGAGGGCAAGGAATTCGCCGCCAATCCGGTTTGCGCCGGCCCCTTCAAGTTCAAGGAGCGGCGTGCGCGCGACGTGATCTCGCTCGAAAAGTTCGATGGTTACTGGAACGCGGCGGCGATCGGCTACGACACCGTGCAGTATCTCTACATTCCGGATTCGACCGTTCGCCTTTCCCGCCTGCAGGCGGGTGACCTCGAGATCGCCGAGCGCATCGCGCCGACGGATCTCGGTGCCGTCCGCGGCAACCCGGCGCTGGCTCTGCACACCTCCCCCGGCCTCGCCGTCTCGCATCTGATGATCAATGTCGGCAACAGCGAAAAGGGCGGCGCGCTCGGCAAGGAAGCCAAGCTGCGCCAGGCGCTCGAGCTTTCGATCGACCGCAACGTCATCAACAAGGTTGCCTTCGCCGGCGAGTTCACCGCCGACAACCAGATGATCCCGCCCTCGAGCGTCTTCTACGACAAGTCGCATCCGGCGCCTGCCCGCGACATCGAAAAGGCCAAGGCCCTGATCGCCGAGGTCGGTGGCGATGCACCCGTCGTCGAGATCACCTACGAGAACTCGCTTGCCGATGGCCGCGTGGCGCAGATCGTCCAGTCGATGGCGAGTGAAGCCGGCTTCCAGATCGAACTGGTACCGCTCGAGACGGCATCTGCCGTGGAGCGTTACCTCGCCGGCAACTTCCAGGCCTATATCGGCAACTGGAGCGGTCGCGCCGATCCCGATCCGACGCTGTATTCCTTCTTCGGCAAGGACGGCAGCCAGAACGTCAACAAGTACGGCAATCCGGACATGGACAAGACGCTCGGTGAAGCGCGCGCCAGTGCCGACGTCGAACAGCGCAAGGCTCTCTACGCGAAGGCGACCGGGATCTACCTCACCGACCTGCCGACAATTCCGCTGTACCACCCGAACTGGTTCTATGCCGCCCGCGCCGATATCGGCGGCATTGCCATCTACCCCGATGGCCTGCTGCGCATGACCTCCGTGAAGCCTGCAAAGTAAGCCAACCAAGCCCGAGACATTGCCTTGAACCATCCCGCCAGCCCCTGTGGCGCTGGCGGGACCACAAGAGAAAGCTCCATGCTCTCGTATGTCCTGCGTCGCCTGGCGATCGCCATACCCACACTTCTGCTCGTCTCGATCCTGGTTTTCAGCCTGCTGAAATTCCTGCCCGGAGACCCGGCGATCGCACTCGCCGGCGAGGAGCGCGATCCGGCCGTCATCGAGTTCCTGCGGCAGAAATACAGCCTCGACCAGCCGCTCTACGTCCAGTACGGCAAATGGCTTGGCGGGATCGTCCAGGGCGACTTCGGCCTGTCGATCCGGACGCGGCTTCCGATCGGCGAAATGATCGCGCAGAAGCTGCCGGTCACCATCCAGCTTTCGGTGATGGCGATGATCCTCGCCACGCTGATCGGCATTCCGGCCGGCATCATCGCCGCCCTTAAGCGGGGCACGGCAGCTGACTACGGCGTCAGCATCATCGGTCTTGCCGGGCTGTCGGTGCCAAGTTTCTGGCTCGGCATCATGCTGATCCTGCTGTTTGCCGTGACGCTCGGCTGGTTCCCATCCGGCGGCTATGTCGCCTTCTTCGATTCTCCCGTCGACAACCTCCGCCACACGCTTCTCCCGAGCCTCGTGCTCGGAACCGCCGCGGCGGCCATCGTCATGCGCCACACCCGCAGCGCCATGCTGCAGGTGCTGAAGCAGGATTATGTCCGAACCGCCCGCGCCAAGGGCCTAAAGGAACGCATCGTCGTCGTTAGGCACGTGCTGCGCAACAGCCTGGTGCCGGTCGTCACGATGAGCACGCTGCATCTCGGCGAACTCCTGTCCGGCGCCGTGTTGACCGAACAGGTGTTCGGCATACCGGGCTTCGGCAAGATGATCGTCGATGGCGTCTTCAGCCGCGATTATGCCGTCGTCCAGGCAGTTGTTCTCTGCTCGGCGGCCCTGTTCCTGCTGATGAACCTGCTTGCCGATATCGCCTATGTCATTCTGAGCCCGAGGTTGCGCGGATGAACACCTCCAACGCCACGCTTCAGTTGCCGGGCACGTCCGGCACGAACAAGTCCGTCCTGTCGCGGTGCCTGCGTCAGCCCGGCGTGATGATCGGCGGAACGATCATCCTGCTGTTCGTGCTGGTGGCGGTCGCCGCCCCGCTGATTGCGCCGTACAAACCCAATACCTCCGACTGGATGGCGATCCGCCAGGGGCCAACGGTGGCGCACTGGTTCGGCACGGACGACCTCGGCCGCGATATCCTGACGCGCATCATCTACGGCACGCAGGCCTCGCTGCTGGTCGGCATCGTCTCCGTCGCCATCGCTATCGCCATCGGCGTTCCGCTCGGCATGGTCGCCGGCTATTTCGGCGGCATTGGCGACATGGTGATCTCGCGCATCACCGACGCACTGCTTGCCTGCCCCTTCCTGGTGCTGGCGATCGCGTTTGCCGCCTTCCTGGGCGCAAGTCTCGAAAATGCGATGATCGCCATCGGCATATCGGCAATGCCGATCTTCGTGCGCCTGACGCGCGGGCAGGTGATGACCGTCAAGGCCGAGGATTATGTCGACGCCGCGCGCCTTCTCGGTGTCCCGCACCGCAAGATCATGCTGACCTACATCCTGCCGAACGCCATGGCGCCGATCATCGTCCAGGCGACCATCACCATGGCAACCGCAGTGCTGGCAGAAGCAAGCCTTGCCTTTCTCGGCCTCGGCCAGCGCCCGCCGTCTCCGTCATGGGGAACCATGCTCGATGTCGCCCGGCAGTTCCTGACGGAATCGCCCTGGATGGCGATCTGGCCGGGGGTGGCGATCATCCTCCTCGTGATGGGATTCAATCTGTTGGGCGACGGGCTGAACGACGCGCTCGATCCGCGACGCGACGACTGATTGGAGCCGTAGTGATAGTTTGGACCAATGATCCGGCAAGGCTCGGAAAATTTTCCAGTTAAGGCCCGCGGTACCCTAGCGCCATCGTGGTTTCCCTCATCACCAGATGGGTCTGCAGCACGTAGCGCGCATCGCGTATCCCGTTGGACTGGAGCATTTCGATGAGCAGCGACACAGCGACCCGGCCGGCCTCGACCGAGCGATTCGAGACCGAGGTGAGCGCCGGATAGGTCACCGCACCCAGGACGTCATCACAGCCAATCAGGCTGAAATCTCCTGGAACGGAGACCTTCTTTTCGGCAAGCCCAGCCAGCACGCCTTGCGCCGTCAGATCATCGAAGGCAACAGCTGCTGTGGCGCCTGTTGCAAGGATGGCGCTCACGGCATTGCGGCCGGAGGTGTAGCTTGCAAGCACGGCCGGCACTGTCTCGATGTCCACCTTGAGGCCGGACGCCGCACTGCGGATTGCGGTCCGGCGTTGCTTGTTCGACCATGAATTCGCCGGGCCACTCACATAGACGATCTTGCGGTGACCAAGCTCGGCCAGATGTTCGACGGCCTGCCGCACACCCGAGCTGCTGTCGATCAGCACGCGCGGGATCCCGTCCACATCGCGGTTGATCAGAACCAGTGGCAGTTGCGCGGCATGGGCCCGGATACGCTCGTCGGAAAGACGTGACGAGACCAGCACTATGCCCTCGACCTGGCCGGCAAAACGCCCCACCAGCTTGTCCTCCTGCTTCGGATTCTCCTCCGTATTGCCGAGAAAGATGCAGAAGTCCGAACGGTCGGCCTCCAGCTGGCCGGCCTGGATCAGCGGCGGAAAGAATGGGTTGGCGATGTCGGGAACGATAAGACCGATATTGCCGTGCCGGCCGGTGCTGAGTGCACGGGCCGTGTGGTTCGGCACATAGCCTAGCGTCTCGGCCGCCTTCAAGATCCGGTCAACGGTTTCGGGCGACAGCATGTCGGGCCTGGTGAAAGCGCGCGAGACGCTGGAACGCGCCACTCCGGCTGCATCCGCAACCTGGCTGATGGTGACGCCCTTCGCCCGCTTGATCATGGTCTCTGAATACTTTCGGCTGTTCGCCCCGCTTACCATGAAGTCCACAGCCTCATCAATCGAAGCGCCGACACTGCCATTTGCCCACTTGACATGCAACCGGTTGCATGGAAATCTTCCGTTAACATGAGCTTAGGGAAACTGCGATGGATGCGGCCAGACATCATGGCATTGCACCGACGGTTTCCGCATAGGCAGATCCTGCCTCGAAATGGAGACCGCATGAGCCTTGCCTCCCCCCTTCGTCCATCGCCGAAAACGCGTCGGACCTTCGACCAGCTGGCGGTCGAAAGCTTTGCAACGCGGGCGCAGATGGGGGCTGCCGCAGCGGCTGATATTGCAGCCGCCCTTGGAGAGCGCCTCGCATCGCAGCCGACAGTCCGCATGGTGTTTGCGGCAGCCCCCAGCCAAGGCGACATGCTGGCGGCTCTTGCCACTGTTCCCGGACTTGACTGGAACCGGGTGACGGCCTTCCATATGGACGAATATATCGGCCTCGATCCGGCCTCACCGGCGCGGTTCGCCAACTGGCTCGATGCGCACGTCTTCAACCGGCTGCCGTTTGCCGCCGTCCACCGCATTACGCCGGAACCGGATGCGGAAGCGGAAGTCGCCCGTTACGCCACGCTCATGAACGAGGCACCGATCGACATCGTCTGCCTCGGCATCGGCGTCAACGGCCATATTGCCTTCAACGATCCGCCGGTTGCAGACTTCGACGATCCGCTCGACGTCAAGGTTGTCGAACTGGATGATATCTGCCGCCAGCAGCAGGTGGATGACGACTGTTTCCCGGATTTCGCATCGGTCCCGCATCAGGCCGTGACGCTGACCGTGCCGCGTCTGGTGCGCGCCGAACGTCTGTTTTGCGTCGTGCCCGGCTCGATCAAGCGCGAAGCGGTGGCAAAGACGCTTTATGGTCCGATCGCCACGGAATGCCCGGCCAGCATCCTGCGCAACCACCCGGCCTGCACGCTTTATATTGAAAAGGACTCCGACCCCGATGCCTGATCGCCCGGCCACTGACATGACGACAATCGACGCGAATGAGCTTTGCGAAGGCTATCTCGCAGCCACCCACGCCCTGATGCGCAGGGTCCTGGACGAGGAAAAAGTGCCGCTAGACGAGGCCGCGTCTAAGCTCGCCGATCAGATTGCCGCCGACCGGCTGATTCATATCTACGGGCCGGGCGGTCATTCCAATCTCGCTGCACAGGAAGTCTTTTTCCGCGCCGGCGGGCTGATGCATGTCAGCGCCATTCTCGACGAGGGCACGCTGCTCTCGAATGGCGCCCTGCGCTCCATGGCGATCGAACGCACGCCTGGTTACGGCAAGGTGGTGATCGCCAACCAGCGCCTCGGAGATACAGACCTGCTGATCCTCGTGAACGCCTATGGCATCAATGCTGCGTTGATTGATGCGGCACTCGAAGCCAGGAAACGTGGCGCTTTCCTGATCGGCATCAGTTCACGGCAGCATGCGGCCGATACATCGCCGGGCCATCCGGCCCGCCATCCAACGAAACAGAACCTGCACGACGTTGTCGACATTGCCATCGATTGCAAGGTTCCGATCGGCGATGCCGTCGTCTCGGTGCCAGGAATGGGAGAAAACATCGCGGCGATCTCGACATTCGCCAACGCCTTCACGCTCAACTGTCTCGTCATCCGCACCGTTGCGAAACTGGTCCAACGGGGCATCGAACCGCCCGTCTGGCGCAGCGGCAACGCGCCTGGTGGCGACGAGGCGAACGGCCGTTTCATCGACAACTTCCAGGGACGGGTGAAGGCACTCTGATGGCGATCGTCGACGGTATCGATCCCCGCACCGGCAAGGGCATCTCGGTCGAGATCGCCGATGGGACGATTTCCGCCATACGCCCGGCGGAAAAGACCGTCACCGCTTATCTGTCCGCAGGCCTTGTCGATCTGCAGGTCAACGGTTTCCGTGGTCTCGATCTCAATGCTGGCGCGATCACTTCGAGCCTCGTGCTGTCGCTCTGCAAGGAACTGCTGAGCGTCGGCGTGACCACCTGGTTGCCCACTTTAATCACCGCCTCCGAAGCATCCATCACCCAGGCACTGGAAGCGATAGCGGCAAGCCGCGCCGGCCATCATCTGATCGCGGAAATGGTTCCTGGCGTGCATGTCGAAGGCCCGTCGATTTCTGACAGGGACGGTCCGCGCGGCGCCCATCCGCTGGCACATGTCCGGCCACCATCGATCGCAGAATTCGACCGCTGGCAGAGGGTATCAGGCAGCCTTGTGTCGATGGTCACGCTGGCACCCGAGCACGAAGGCACCTTGGACTACATCCGCGCCTTGACCGCACGCGGTGTGATCGTCGCTCTTGGCCACACTGCCGCGACCCCGGAAGAGATCCACGCGGCTGCTGAGGCGGGCGCCACTCTCTCGACTCATCTCGGCAACGGTGCTGCCGCAACCCTGCCACGTCACCCGAATTTTATCTGGGCGCAGCTTGCCGACGACAGGCTCACGGCAAGCTTCATCGCTGACGGCTGGCATCTGCCGGCCGATACATTCAAAGCGATGCTGCGCGCCAAGGGAATGGATCGGGCAATCCTCGTTTCCGACATGGTGGCACTCGCCGGCATGCCGCCCGGACTTTACCGGCAGCCGGTTGGTGGTGGTGTCGAGGTCTCGCCGGAAGGCCGCATCAGCGTTGCCGGGACGCCCTATCTTGCCGGCGCAAGCCTGCCGCTGTCCGCGAATGTGGCCATGGCTGCCGAAATGGCCGGTATTCCGCTTGCCGATGCACTTCGGCTTGCAACGGCGAACCCCGGCCGTCTCGTCAGGGGGCGTGGTCGCCTGGAAGTCGGAGCGCGTGCCGATCTCATCCGTTTCGACTGGTCCGAAGGCAATCGTACCATCAGTGTGCGCGAGACATGGGTGCATGGCGAAAAGGTCTTCGGCAGATGATAGAAGCCGGGGCGGCCATCATCGATATCACGCCGACATGCGGACTTCCGATGTCCGGCTTTGCCGCCCGCAACCAGCCGGCCGAGGGCGCCCATGACGCATTGACGGCACGCGCCGTGGTCATCGGCGATACGGCAGTCTTGGTAGCGGATGTCATCGGCACCGACGCAGCGATGAGCGCACGGATCCGCGAACGTTGCGTGCTGGAGTGCGACAACATCGTCGTCGCTGCGCTCCACACGCATGGCGGTCCAGCTTCCATGACCGGCAGGCTGGGTGTTGCCACCGATACCGCCTATCTCGAGCGTCTCGAAGATGCATGCGTCTCCGCCATCAACGCGGCTGCTGCCGCGCGACGACCGGCGACAATCACTTTTGGGATGGGTAACGACCCGGGGATAGCGCGCAACAGGCGCCGTCCGGGCGGACCCGTGGACGCGTCCCTGCCCCTCCTTCGCATTTGCGGCACCGACGGCGCCATGATCGCCCTGGTGACGGCCTATGCATGTCATCCGGTTGTGCTGGGCGCTGATAACCGTCTCTGGACCGCCGATTATCCGCACTTCGTCCGGCAGGCGCTGGAGGAGACGCATCCCGGCGCGGTGGCGCTGTTCATGACCGGCTGTGCGGGCGACGCCAATACCGGTCATTCCGCCCATGCGTCGATCTCGCTCTCGGCCAATCCGGAGCGCAGCTACGCAACGGCGGAACGGATCGGACACAAGATCGCGGAGGCGGCGCTGTCTGCTCCGCAGACCCCGATGTCGCCACACGCCGTTGCACGCAACGACCATGTGGTGCTGGAGTTTCAGCGCCGAGAAACTGATCCACCCGACGTGCTGGAGACAAGCTGGCGGCAAGAGGCGGTCACGGCAGACCCGGCGCGCGAAAGCCTACTCGGCTACTGGGCCGCCTGGGCACGAAGCGTCGCGCCGGCAGTGCCCTCTCCGCTTTCCGCGCGGGTCACGGTGCTGGACTGGGGTGGACTGCCACTAGTTGCGCTGCCCGGGGAAATCTTCGCCGAGACCGCGCTGTCGATCCGCGCCGCAATCGGACCCGGCAAACCCGCCTTTGTCATAGGTTTTGCCCATGACAATCCGGGCTATATCCCGCCGGCTGGCGAGTTCGAATTCGGCGGCTACGAGGTGGATGAAGCACACCGATATTACGGATTGCCGATGACCTTCGCGCCTGGATCGGCAGAAGCACTTGCGGCATGCGCAATCTCGCTCGCGGCTGGACTCTGACGAGGTCGACGCCGAGGTGGCGCCAAGTAGAGACTATCTGATGCTTGACACGCAACCGGTTGCATGACAGCTTTTTGGCAATAACATAAGGGAACTGGGAAATGAAAAACGCATATAGCAAGCTCAAAATTTCCACCCGCGCGCTCGCCATGAGCACGGCTCTCGCCGTAACATTTCTGTCCGGCGTCACGGTCGCCTCTG
This sequence comes from Hyphomicrobiales bacterium, assembly GCA_900469345.1. Classification (GTDB taxonomy): domain Bacteria; phylum Pseudomonadota; class Alphaproteobacteria; order Rhizobiales; family Rhizobiaceae; genus Neorhizobium. The sequence continues at coordinate 255,090 of UBWZ01000004.1, forward strand.
CCGAGACCCTCACAGTCTGGAGCGGCTACCCCGAGATGGCACCGTTTTACCAGCATGTCGCGGATGGCATGAAGGCCGCCCACCCCGACCTTGAGGTCCAGGTCGAGGCAATCGCGCTGCGTGAACATGAAAAACGCGTCGCGCTCGGCCTGACCGGCGGCGGCCAGGACGGCGTAACCGTCATCGAGCTTTCCGGATCGACTGCGACCCGCTACCTGGAAAACGATCTCCTGCCCGAAGCTCCGTCCGACATATCGACATTCGTCAAGGATCCGAAGAACTTCGGCACGTTCTTCTCCGACATCGCAAGCAGCAACGGCAAGGTTTATGGTGTGCCTCTGTTCCGCGGCCAGGGTTCGCTTTTCTACAACACCGACATGTTCAAGGCTGCCGGCCTCACCACGCCGCCCAAGACCATGGAAGAATTCACAGAATACGCCAAGAAGCTGACCCAGCGGGATGCCTCCGGCAAGGCAACAGTGTCGGGCTGGAGCCTGCGCCTTTCGGGCGGTGGACAGGGTATCGCGGAAAAGTTTTGGACCAACCTGCATCAGTTCGGGGGCGCGATCCTGGTGCCGGCCGGCGAGGGCAAATGGAAGACCGACTTCGCCAACGAGGCCGGTCGAAAGGCGCTCAAGCAGTATCTCGATCTCGTCTTTACGCAGAAGTCCGTAACGCCGGAAATGCCAGCCGATGCCGACGCTTTCGAGCGCGGCCAGACTGCCATGTTCATCCGCGAATCCTGGGTGATCGGCGACATCGCCAAGAAGGCTCCTGGCCTCAAATATGCAACAGCACCGCTACCGACAGGCTCGATCGCGTTGCCGACCAACCTCTATGTCGTCGGTGAAGACGGCAAGGTCGGCTGGGAATTCGCCAAGGCCGCCAACTCGCCAGAAAACCTCGTCTGGCTGCTGCAGAATGTCGGCTGGCTGCCGAACCGGGCCGGTATCGACTACACGTCGGTGACGGCGAAACAGCCGGCCTTTGCGGCATTCGTCGATTATCCGAAGGGCTACAAGTTCTTCACCCTGCCGTCGATCGGTCCGATCGAGGAAGTCCTCACCCGCGTCGCCGCCCAGCTTGTCGTCGCATTCGCCGACGCGTCCATGGCCACTGATGACGCCAAGATCGATGCCTTCCTGAAGAAGACCAGCGACGAGGTGAACACCATCCTCGATCGCGAGGGACTGCTGACAAAATAGCGCGGTCGCGTCTAAGGCTCGGCCTGATCGCCTGTGATCGGCCGAACCATTATCAGGAAATCAAAGTCCGGCCTCCAGAGCGGCCGGACTCGCCCTGCTCCGAACTCATACGATCTACGGGCCGAACGCATGCTGAAGCGCAAGAGATTCTTCTTTGCGATCCTCGCGATCCTGCCGACACTGGCGATCTTCGCCTATGTGCGGCTTTATCCGATCGCGGACACTTTGAGGCTGAGCCTCTTCCAGTGGAACATCCTTTCAAAGAACAAGCCCTTCATCGGACTCGCGAATTTCCGCGAACTGCTGGGTGACCACCTGTTTCTCGACGCGCTTATCAACACCACGATCATCGCTTTCGGCGTGCTGGTCCTGACGATTCCAATGGCGATGATTATCGCAGCGATGCTCTTTCACCGGACGCGTTCGAGAATGGCGGGTTTCTACGAGACCGCAGTTTTCATCCCACATGTCGTTTCGCTCGTCCCTGCGGCGATGGCCTGGAAATGGATATTCGACGCCCGGCTCGGACCACTGAACGCACTCCTCGATTTCATCGGCATTCCGATGCAGAACTGGCTTTTTGATCCGGTGCTGTCGGTCATCTGCATCATCGTCCTCTGCTCCTGGCAGGCGCTCGGTTATGCCGTGCTGATCTATCTCGTCGGCTTCAAGAACCTGCCTGTTTCGCTGTATGAGGCGGCCAAGCTCGACGGCGCCTCCGGTCCGCAGAGTTTCTGGCACCTATCAATCCCGATGCTGAAGCCGATCACGCTCTACGTCTCGGTCGTTACGCTCGTCTCCGGCTTCAATGTCTACGCGCAGGCTTTCGTACTCGCGTCGGATGCGCAGGGTGCGCCGGGCCGGCAGGTGCGCGTGCTCGTCCTCGACATGCTGGAGAACAGTTTTCGCAACTACCGCGTCGGATATGCCGCGTCGGAGGCGGTCGTACTTCTGGTCATCGTGCTGGGACTGACGCTGATCCAGTTTTCCATGCTGCGGGAAAGGGGCAAGTCATGACCTTCGAGACCATGCGCCACACCGAGCAGACTGCTGAGGAACTGGCCGAAGGCGTACGCCTGCGCCGAAGAAAGAAGCTGACCAATCTGGCGATCGACATCTTTCTCCTTAGCGTTTCGGTTCTGATGCTGCTGCCGCTGGTCTTGCTTGTCGCGAACGCCTTCAAGACGCCGGCAGAAATGCTCGCTTGGCCACCAACCATAGTTCCGGGCGACCCGACGCTCGACAATTTCAAGGCGGTTCTTTCGGAAACGCCATTGCTTCGCTGGATCGGCAACAGCATCGCATTCGCGGTCATGTCGACCATCGCCATCGTCGCCACGTCAGCGATTGCCGGTTACGTTTTCGGGAAGTTCCGCTTCGCCACGATGAACGTGCTCTTTGCATTGTTTCTCGCGACGGCGATCGTGCCGTTCGAAGTCTACATGATCCCGCTTTATTTCCAGGCCAAAAGCCTCGGGATCCTGAATTCCGTCTGGGGTCTACTGCTCGGTTATCTGGTGATGAGCTTCGGCATCTTCCTGATCCGGCAGAACGTCATTCATTCCATTCCCGATGAGTTGCTGGAAGCCGCACGCATTGACGGCGCCGGCGAGTTCTGGATCTTCTTCCGCATCGTTCTGCCGCTCCTGCGCGGCGCTCTCGGAGCGCTTGCGGTGCTCGCGTTCTTCCAGGCATGGACCGCCTTCGCGTGGCCGATGATCGTCACCACAACCCGGTCGAGCTACACGATCGAGGTCGGGCTAGCCCTGTTCCAGACCGGCTTCACCGTCGATCTTGGCCGCCTGAGCGCTGCGTCCGCGACCGTCCTCATTCCGTCGATCCTGCTGTTCGTCATCCTGCGCCGCAATTTCGTGCAGGGCGTCGCTAGCACCGGTCTGAAGGAATGACGGGGATGGAGTTTTTCGAAGAGGCCCGCAGGACCTATGCCGCAGCCAACGCCGGCACGCTCTACTGGATGCTGCAACGACCGGCGCTTGGGAACGGTTTCCTGAATACCAAGCAGAACAGCCTGACTTTACAGAATTACGGTCTGGACGATGGCGCTCGAGGGCCGGCTTACACCTATGGCTGGATCCAGGGGCGCGGCCTCGAAGCCCTCGTCACTCACGCAGATTTCTTCGCTCGGGAACTGCCGCCTCTGGCCGGGAAGCTCGATACTGCAGGTAGGCGTCTGTATCAGGCGATTGCCAGCCTGCAGAAGCCAAGCGGTCATGCCTATTTCTGCTACGACCAGGATATGAATGCGGTCTACGCTGATGCGGCCGGCGGAGTTCACGCCCAGGAAAAACCGGAGCTGATATATTCCTATTCCGATGCCTTCGTCGCCAAAGGCCTTGTGGCAGCCGCAAGCCGCTATGCCCTGCCCGATCTGGGCAATCACCTTGCCTATTTCGATCGGGTCGTTGCCTCCATCGAGGCCCAGCACTTCCAGATCGACGAGCGCCGGCCGCTCTCCACTGACAGCATCGCCAACCAGCCGGACGATTTTGGTCCGCGCATGATCCTGCTGGGCGCCGCCGGCATGCTGAAGCGCCTCGGCCACACTGCGCATCTCGGCTATGCAGACCGCTTTATCGCCCACATCCTCGACCGGCACTTTGACGCCCAATCCGGACTGCTTCGCAATGTGCCGGGCGGAGATGCGTGCAATCCCGGTCACGGTATCGAGTTCGTCGGCTTCGCCATGGATCATCTCGGCGATGCCGCCGATCCGCGATTGGTCGCCAGTCTCGAACGTATTCTCCTGTCGTCCTTTGAAAAGGGTCTTGTCGGACCGGGCATTGCACTCACCGTATCCGTTGAGACCGGCGAGCCGCAGAGCCCCTATTGTCCCTGGTGGTCGTTGCCGGAGGCGATCCGATCCGCTGCACTTGTCCACCGGCGCACAGGCAGCGCCCACAGCCTGGCCCTCTGGAAGACCGCGCACGCGGCTTTCTTCGTGCATTACTGGCGTGGCACGCCGCCAATCGCCTACCAGACAATGACCATGGACGGCCCGGCGGATTACGTGCCCGCTACACCGGATCTCGATCCGGCCTACCACACCGGATTGAGCCTGCTCGCAGCCATTCGCGTTGCTGACCAGTTCACGCCCGCTACACTCGTATAGTCAGGATAGATCATGGCTTCCGTTGAGATCCAAAACGTCCGCAAGGCCTATGGAGATTTCGAGATCATCAAGGGCGTTTCGGTGGAAGTGCCGGATGGCGCCTTCGTCGTGTTGGTCGGTCCCTCAGGTTGCGGCAAGTCTACGCTGCTTCGGATGATCGCCGGCCTCGAGGAGATCACCAGCGGCACGATGCGCATCGATGGTCGGATCATCAACGATGTAGAGCCCAAGAACCGTGACATCGCCATGGTCTTCCAGAATTATGCGCTTTACCCGCACATGACGATTGCCGAAAACATGGGCTTCTCGCTCCGGCTCGCCAAGACATCCAAGGATGAGATTGCAAAGCGCGTCGTGGATGCAGCGCGCATCCTCGGGCTTTCCGACTATCTCGAACGCTATCCGAAACAGCTGTCGGGCGGCCAACGCCAGCGCGTCGCCATGGGCCGCGCCATCGTGCGCGATCCAAAGGTCTTCCTGTTCGACGAACCGCTTTCCAACCTTGATGCCAAGCTGCGCGTGCAGATGCGTGCCGAACTGAAAGACATCCACGCCCGGCTGAAAACCACGACGGTCTACGTCACCCACGACCAGATCGAGGCAATGACGATGGCCGATCGGATCGTTGTGATGAAGGACGGCCTGGTCGAACAGGTCGGCGCCCCGCTCGATCTCTACGACAGCCCCGCCAACATATTTGTCGCGAGCTTCATCGGCTCGCCCTCGATGAATTTTCTGAACGTGCACGTTGGCGCCGACCGCCGCTGTGTAGTCACCGAGCACGGCGTTCAACTGCCACTGGCAGCCGAGGTGGCGGCCTCACCCGAGACGGTGGTGACTTACGGGATCCGGCCCGAGCATCTGTTCGTCACGACGGCAGACGACGGCATTCCGATGACCGTGACCAATGTCGAACCAACCGGAGCCGAGACCTTCGTTCAGGGGACGGTGGACGGACAGAAGATTTCGGCCCAGCTGCGCGAGCGCGTCATCATCAAGGTCGGCGACGTGCTTCATCTCAGCTTCAACCCGAGCAATGGCCACCTCTTTGATACCGATACCGGTGTTCGCATCGGCTGAGCACCGATGATTGGAACAGACGTGGCTACAAATGAAGCCGGACGATCGTCGCAGCACATCTTTCATCAATCATACGGGGTGAGCATATCCTGATGATACTCGCCAAGGGCACAGCGAAATGAAACAGACATGGCGTTGGTTCGGGCCGGACGATACAGTGACGCTCCCCCGTGTACGACAGGCAGGCGCGAGCGGCGTCGTGACGGCGCTGCATCATCTGAACGACGGCCGAGCGTGGCCCGAGGATGAGATCCTCAAGCGCATGGCGATGATCGAGGATGCCGGCCTGACATGGTCCGTGGTCGAAAGCATTATCGTGCACGAGGATGTCAAGACACGGACGGGGCGCTACCGCGACCTCATCGAAAACTACAAGACGTCGATCCGCGCCGTCGGCAAGGCTGGCCTCGGTACCGTCTGCTACAATTTCATGGCAATCACGGACTGGACACGCACCGATCTCGACTACCGGATGCCGCATGGTGGCACAGCCCTGCGCTTCGACATCGTCGAATTCTGCGCCTACGACGTCTTTATCCTGAAGCGGCCAGGCGCCGAGACCGACCATCCGGCCGATCGCATCACCAAAGCCGGAGCGCGGCTTGCTGCCATGAGCGAGAGCGATCTCGCAAGGCTGGAGCGCAACCTGATCGAATGGGTGCCGGCTCGCGAATTCGTCTACGACCGCCAGAGCCTCAACCGCATGCTGGATGTCTATGGCGAACTTTCGACCGAAGGATTTCGTGCCAATCTCGTCGAGTTCTTGGCGGAGATCGTTCCGGTCGCCGAAGAGGCCGGCGTGAAAATGGCAATCCATCCAGATGACCCGCCCTTCCCTCTTTTCGGCCTGCCGCGCGTGGTCTGCAAGGCCTCGGATGTGCGAGCCCTCCTTGCAGCCGTGCCCTCGCCGTCCAACGGGATCACGCTCTGCACCGGATCCTACGGCGCCAATCCAGAAAACGACCTGGTATCGATGGCGCGGGAATTCGCGGCAGACATTCATTTCGCGCATCTGCGCAACGTCACGAAGGAAGGCGACGGATCCTTCCACGAGGCCGAGCACCTGGAAGGTGATACTGACATGATCCGCGTGGTCGAAGCGCTGATGGTAGAAGAGCGCCGCCGCCTTGCCGAGGGTCGACAGGATCACGAGATCCCGATGAGGCCGGACCACGGACACGCGATCGTCGACGACATTGGCAAGAGCGTGAACCCTGGCTATTCCTGCATCGGCCGGCTGAAGGGTCTCGCCGAACTGCGCGGCGTGATGCGCACCATCGACGCGCTGGGGCGCCGATCATGAAAAAACCGGGCGTCGCGATCATCGGTCTTGGCATGGCGGCGGGCCACCACGCCCGCAGCCTGATCGACCTCGCCGATCAGGTCGACATGGTCGCCGCCTACAGCCCGACGAAGGCGCGCCGCCTTGCCTTTGCCGCGCAGTACGGATTGCCGGTGACCGATACAGTTTCCGATATCTATCATGACGAGCGGGTCGACGCGGTGCTGATCCTGACACCACCGAATACCCATCTCGAGCTGGTCGAACAGGCGGCAAAGGCCGGCAAGCACATCCTTCTCGAAAAGCCGCTCGATGTCTCGTTGGAGCGTGCCCGAGCGATCGTTTCGGTTGCCCGCGACGCCGGCGTCCTGCTGTCCGTCGTTCTGCAGAACCGGTTCCGATCCTCCTTCAGGACGGCGCAGGACCTTCTGCGGTCAGGCCAGCTCGGAATGATCCTCGAGGCGACAGCGAGCGTCCGCAACTGGCGGCCGCAGAGCTATTACGACGAGCCAGGTCGCGGCACGCTTGCGCGCGACGGTGGCGGTGTTCTGTTGACCCAGGCGATCCACACGATCGATCTGTTGCTGGCCCTCGCTGGCAAGCCCTTGGACGTCACCGCTTCCGTCCGGACCTCTCCAATCCACCGGATGGAAACGGAAGACCTGGTGAATGCGACGTTTCGTTTCGAAAATGGCGCCATGGGGACGCTGAACGCGACGACCTGCGCTTATCCCGGCTACCCCGACCGCATCGAGCTGATCTGCACGAATGGGACGGCGATCCTCACCGGAGACAGTCTCGACGCAACGCTGCAGGGCGGCCGCAGAATTACGGCCGGTCAAAACCTCGCGTCCGGAAGCGGAAGCGACCCGATGGGGTTCGGCCATGAGTTGCATCGCCTGCTTATCGAAGAATTCGTGAAGGCGATCACCTCGGGGCTGCCCATCACCGTAGATGGAGAGGCCGCCCTACGTGCTCAAGCATTCATCAGTAGCGTCACCGATGCCGGAAAGCGGCAAACCGAAAAGTAGTCCAGGCTATCGATGCGCGGCATAGGAGACCCGTAGCCAGCCCCGCTGTTGATGAACGAGCGGGGCTTAGATTTGGGTAAATTCGAGTGCTGATGCTTTGGTGGTGGGGCCGGATGGCGCAGAGATTTGTAGAATTTTCAGCTCTTGAATGTACCAGTACCACCCCACGCGGTTGGTGGTGAAATGACGATCTATTGCCAGTAAGCGGATTGCAGGCGCGATTTTCGAAACCAGGTACCGCTTGCTGTGACCGTTTTCATGTTTCCAAGTTGACACCTGGACGTCTGCAGCTTGTCCTCCTCCCAAAGTTCTTGATACATCACGACCGGCTTTCGATAGCACTCGAAGGCCATGATGAAACGGCCTGCACAGGAAACTGGTGCAATGAACATCAAACAGCTGGAAGTGCTCCGAACGCTTCTTTCCACCGGCTCTACAATCGCGACGGCAAAGGTGACGGGGCTCAGCCAGTCGGGCGTCAGCCGCATGCTGCAGCAGTTGGAGCAAGACCTTTCGATCACCCTTTTCGTGCGCGACAAGGGCAGGCTGATCGCGACGCCCGAAGCGCTGGCGCTTGGACGCGACGCCGAAAACGTGCTGCTGGCCGTGGACCGCATGTCCGGCCATGCCGAGGATTTGCGTAGCGGCGCATCTGGACCCGAAATCGTCCGCATCGGCCTGCCCAGCAGTATGTGGGAAAATTTTGCACCGGCCATGCTGGTCGACTACATCCGGGAATTCCCCGGCGTACGCATCGAGACCTTTTTCGAGACGACGACGGCGATCAACAAGCTGGTTGGCGAGCGGGTGATCGACATCGGCTTCCTGCGCATGGAAGGGGAGACGGGACCCGGGATCGCCGTGGAAAAGGTGGCAAGCGGCACGAGTGTCTGCGTCGTGCCCAAGGATCACCCGCTCGCCGACCTTGAGGAGATCTCGGCGAAAGATTTGCGCAATGTGCCGCTGATCCTGATCGGGCGGCAGCGGCCCAACCGCATGTCGCTCGACCAGACCTTCAAGCGCGCCGGCGTCAAGCAGATGGTGAAGATTGAGACCCATACCAACAGCTCCGCCTGCTCCTATGTGGCGCATGGCCTCGGCGTCAGCATCATCAGCAGCTTCTACGCTAATCTCTACCGACACCTGCCGGTAGTTCAGCGGCCTTTTGTACCGATGGCCTTACAGGAGTTCGGCCTTGCGCGGGCGGCCGGTGTTCCGCTGTCGATTGCCGCCCAAGCGCTTAGCGACGCTCTGAAAAAACAGATCCACCTGTCGCAGGAAATCGATTGATATCAAAAGGATGAAGTTTTGAACGCGAAGCGGAGCTTACTTCAAAGCCTCGCGCCCGCTGCATAGCGGTATGAATTTCGTCATACTATTGCGCCTTTATGATCAATTCGTCATAGTTTTGGATAAAGAAACCGATGGTGACCGGAGGGAAAACCGGCCATCAATCGCGGGGATATCATGCTGAGATTCATCCTGAGCCGTCTCGTGATGGCGCTTCCAACGATCGTGCTCGTCTCCGTGACGGTCTTCGCACTGATCCGCTTCATTCCGGGGGATCCCGCAGCTTTGATGCTCGGCGACATGGCCCAGCCCGCCCAGATCGCGGAGATGCGGACCGAACTCGGACTCGACAAGTCGATGCCGCAGCAGTTCTTTATCTGGGCTGGAAACGTCCTTCAGGGCGACTTCGGAAAATCCATTGTCAACGACGAACCCGTACTGCCGCTAGTGGTGTCGCGCTTCGCTGTCAGTGCCCAGATCGTCCTGGTGGCGGTCCTGCTCGCCAGCCTAATCGCAGTCCCGGCCGGCGTCATCGCTGCATGGCGGCAGAACAGCCTGACCGACCTGGCATTAGTGGGCACGGCAACGGTTCTCTTGTCGATCCCGACCTTCTGGCTGGGCCTTTTGCTGCTCCTCTTCTTCGGTCTAAAGCTCGGCTGGCTGCCGGTGCTCGGCTATGTCTCGATCGGCAGCAATGTCGTCGGCGGTCTGCTGTACCTTGTGCTGCCGATAATGACGCTGGTCATCCACGAGGCGGGCGTGTTGATCCGCATGGCACGTGCCTCGACGCTGGAAGTGCTGCGGCTCGACTATATCACGCATGCCCGCGCCAAGGGTCTGTCGGAAAGTGCCGTTATCTGGCGCCACGCGTTCAAGAACGCCTTCGGCCCGACCTGGACGATGATCGGCCTGATTCTCGGCAACCTGCTCGGCGGTATCGCGGTCATCGAGACGGTGTTCACCATTCCGGGCCTCGGGCGCCTTATGGTCGACAGCATCTTCGCACGTGACTACCCGGTCATCCAGGGCTGCCTGCTGTTCGTCGCCCTGTCCTACGTGCTGGTCAATCTTTTCGTCGACCTGCTTTACCCCCTCTTCGATCCGCGGGTGGTTGCCGAATGAAGACCTTCTCTCTCAACGGCCTGATCGGCGGGATACTGATCGCCTTTCTCGTTCTCACGGCTGCCATCGGCTTGGTATGGACGCCCTTCGATCCGATGAAGCTGTCGTTCACGGCAAAGCTTGCAGCCCCCAGTGCTGCCCATCTTCTCGGCACAGACGAGTTCGGCCGTGACGTGTTGAGCCGCCTCATGATTGGAGCGCAGGCCAGCGTCTGGATCGGCTTTCTGACCGTCAGCTTCGCCACCATCTGCGGCACGCTGATCGGCCTCGTCAGCGGCTACGCCCGCGGGTGGGTGGACGGGGTGATCATGGCGGTCAACAACGCCCTCATGGCGTTTCCGGGCATCCTGCTGGCGCTCGGCCTGCTCGCCGTCTTCGGTGCCAACCAGTACGGCATCATCTTCGCGCTCGGCATCGCCTATACCCCGTCGATGGCGCGTGTGGTCCGCGGTGCGGTCCTGTCCCTGCGCGAGCGAGAATTCATCGAGGCCTCGCGGGTCATGGGCAATGGCGAGATCTTCACCATGGTCCGCCACGTCCTGCCCAATTGCCTGGCGCCGATCACGGTTCTTGCCACCTCGATGTTCGGCTGGGCCATCCTGTCGGAAAGCGCGCTGTCCTTCCTCGGTCTCGGTGTGCCGCCGCCGGCTCCCACCTGGGGCAACATGCTGGCCGCGGGCCGTCCGTTCATCCAGCAGGCCGTCTGGCTCGGCCTCTTTCCCGGCCTTTGCATCGCGCTGACCTTGCTCGGCATCAATCTGTTGGGAGATGCCCTTCGCGACCGGTTGGACCCGCGCATGAGAGGTTTGAAATGACGACGGACACACTTTTGAGCGTGCGCGGACTCTCGCTTGAGGTCGCCCGCACCGGCCACAAGGTCGTCAACGATATCTCCTTCGACATCGCATCCGGCGAAATTTTTGGCATCGTCGGCGAGAGCGGCTCGGGCAAGACGCTCGCGACCCGCGCGCTGATTTCGCTGCTTCCGCCTGCAATCCGGGTCGCCAGCGGTTCGATCTCCTACAGGGGTCGCGACGTACTGGGCCTAAACGCGAAACAGTTGCGCAGCCTGCGAGGCGCGGAGATCGGCCTTGTCTTCCAGGAACCGATGACGTCGCTCAATCCGTCGATGTTCATCGGCCGGCAGCTGGAAGAAGGGCTCATCCTCCATACCAAGCTTTCGCCTGAAGAGCGTGGTGCCCGCATCCTCGACATGCTCCGCCGCGTCGGGATCAGCGATCCGGAAGGCGCCCTCGTCGCCTATCCGCACGAGTTTTCTGGTGGCATGCGCCAGCGCATCATGCTCGCCTCGGTCATGCTGCTGAAACCTGCCCTATTGATTGCGGACGAGCCGACGACGGCGCTCGATGCGGTCATTCAGCGCGACGTGATGGAGCTGATGGTAGAGCTCACCCGCGCCGAGGGTACCGCCGTCCTCCTGATCAGCCACGATCTTCCGATGGTGGCGCGCTATACGAGCCGCATCGTCGTCATGGAGAAGGGCTCGATTGTCGAGCACGGCCGCACCGAAGACCTGCTGGAAGCGCCGCAACATCCCTATACGAAAAAGCTGCTCTCCTCGCTGCCGTTTCGCGGTGCGCCGCGCGTGGTCGATATGACGAAGGCGCCGATGGTTTCGGTCCGCAACGTCGTGGTCGACTACCCCGGCCGCAAGTCGCTGTTCAGGAAGGCAAAGGCGAAGCGCGCCCTGCACGGCGTCAGCATCGATATTCACGAGGGCGAAGTCGTGGCACTGGTGGGCGGATCAGGGTCCGGCAAAACCACGCTCGGTCGCACCATCGCCGGGCTGGTCAAGGAAAACGAAGGCGAGATCCGCTTCCAGGGGCGGGCCCGCGACGACGACTGGCAGGACTACCGGATGAACTGCCAGATGGTGTTTCAGGATCCGTATTCCTCGCTTGATCCGCGCATGACGATCCTGGCGCTGGTCGAGGAGGCGCTGCGACTGGTGCCGAACCTCGATGCGGCGGCCAAACGGAAACGCTCGCTCGAAACGCTGGAGGAGGTTGGGCTCGACGCCAGCTATGCCAGCCGCTACCCGCACGAACTCTCCGGCGGCCAGCGCCAGCGCGTAGCCATCGCTCGCGCAATTGCGCGCCGGCCGCGCTTCCTGATCGCCGACGAGCCGGTTTCGGCACTCGACGTAACGGTGCGGGCGCAGGTGCTCGACCTCTTCTCCGACCTGCAGAAGCGCTACGGCTTCTCCTGCCTGTTCATCAGCCACGACCTCGGTGTCGTCGAACAGGTCGCCGATCGCGTCGTCGTCATGCAGGACGGAAGGATCATCGAGGAAGGCGATCGCAACGCGATCTTCGACAGTCCGAAAGAAACCTACACGCGCCGGCTTCTCTCCGCCATTCCGGCACTCGATCACAATGCGACCGGCGGCGTCACCCTCAAGTGGCGCTTCGAAAGCTGATGCAGAACAGGATTCCGAAGATGACGACCTCCGACGCGCTGCACGCGATCTGCGATGCCCAGCCCTTCGTCACCCGCTTCATGGTGCGCAACCTGCTGACCGGCGAGGAGATTGCTCGCGGTGCCGATGAGGAGACGCCCTCCGGCAGCACCCGAAAGACCTCGATCATGATGGCGGCGCTGAAAGCCGCCCACGAGGGCCGCATCGACCTGGACGAGCCGATCACCTACGAGAAGCGGCTGGCAGAGGAAGTCGCCAGCGGCATGTTCCGCTTCATGACGCCGGGCATCGTCATTCCGCTGCGGGATGCCATTACCGGCATGATGGTGCTGAGCGACAACGTCTGCACGAAGATGGTGCTCGAGCGGCTGACGCTCGAAGAGGTCGACGGCTATTGCAAGGCTCTCGACATGGTGAACACCCATCATCGCTTTCTGATTCCGCCGCTGGCTTTGCCGGCAGATCATGCGCTGACGACGGTCACCACCACGTCAGCCGCCGACCAGGTGCTGCTGCTGCAGACAATCCTGGATGCGCAATCCTCCACGCAAGCGCAGGAAAAGCTCGGCTGCAGCGCCGACCTCTGTGGCTTCGGATTGGACACGCTAAAACACCAGGTGCTGCGCTACGGGATCCGCTCGCGCCTGCCGTTCGAGACGCTGGTCGCCAGCAAGAGCGGTCGCGGCAAGCGCGGCCGCATGGATGCCGGCATTGTCTATAAGGACCGCGCGCCGTTCTTCATCATCACCGCTTACACCGACGATGTGCCGCAGGTCATGGCCGATGGCACACCTGGCTACACCGTGTCGCTGGAAACGATCGGCAGGCTCGCAGAGGCCGCCTGGAACGGGTTTCAATCGTAAAGATAAATAACAGCAAAAGAGGGTAGAACGAATGAAAAAGCTTCTTCTGGCGGGCGTTGCGGTGCTCGCCTTTACACAGGGCGCCAGCGCCCGCGACATTACCATCGCCCAGAGTTCGGACCTGCGCAGTGCCAATCCGGGCGTCAACCGAGACGGCAATACAGATGGTGTCATCCTGCACATCGTCGAGGGCTTGGTCGGCTACAACAACAGCGGAGAAGTCAAACCGCTGCTGGCCAAGAGCTTCGAGATGTCGCCCGACGGGTTGACCTATACGTTCACGCTGCGCACCGACGTGAAATTCCACAACGGCAAGGCGCTGGCCGCCGAAGACGTCGTCTGGAACTGGACGCGCTACCTGAAGCCGGAAACCAAGTGGACCTGCCTTTCGGACTTTGCCGAAGGTGGTGCGGCCCATGTCACCGGAGTCAAGGCGGCCGACCCCTCGACGGTGACCATCACGCTCGAAAAGCCGTCCGCTGTTTTCCTTGGCCTGATGTCGCGCCCCGAATGCGGCTACACCGGCATGATCTCGCCAGACTCGGTGGCTGCCGACGGAAGCTTCGTCAAGCCGATCGGCACCGGCCCGTTCCAATGGGACGAGTGGAAGAAGGGTGAATACATTCACCTGAAGAAATTCGCCGATTATGTATCGCCGGAAAATCAAGGCAAACCGGACGGCATGGTCGGCTCCAAGCAGCCGCTCGCCGACGGCGTCAAGTTCATGGTTATTCCGGATGCATCGACCGTCAAGGCGGGCCTGGAATCCGGCGTGCTCGACACGGCCGAGATTTCGCCGGACCTGATCCCGGAGTTCAAGTCGAGCGACAAGACCCAGTTGATCGTGTCGCGCAACAACGGCAAGAACCTGTTCTACATCCAGACTCGTGACAAGGTGCTGAGCAATCCGGGCGTGCGCCGCGCAATGGCGATGGCGCTCGATCTCGACGAACTCGTCGCCGCTGCCTCCAACGGAACGGGCGAGGCGAACGGCTCGATGGTATCGCAGGACAGTGTCTATTTCGACGACACGCAAAAGAAACGCCTTCCCTACGACATCGAGGCCGCCAAGAAGGAACTGGCAGCGGCGGGCTACAAAGGCGAACCGATCTCGATCATCGCCAACAAGCGCGGCAACGTGCCGAGCTTCCCGGCTGCGGTCATAGCTCAGGCAATGATGCAGCAGGCAGGCCTCAACGTGCAGATCGAAGTCCTCGATTACGCGACCCAGGTCGACCGTCGTCGCTCGGGCAATTACCAGATCATCTCGCAGTCGGTCGCGCCGCGCCTCGACCCTGCCCTGATGTATGCCTTCTACGTCGGCAACAAGGACAAGAATGCCTCGCTGATGTGGGACGATCCGAAGGCCGTTGAGTTGATGAAGGCGGCTTACGTCGAGCCTGACCAGGCCAAGCGCCAGAAGATCTTCGACGAGTTTCACGAACTGATGCTGAAGGAAATGCCGGGCATATTCCTCTACGACATGGTGGACGTCTGGGGCGCCACCAAGAAGCTCAAAGGCATGCCGGTCTGGCAGTCAAACGCCCGCCTCTGGGAAGTGTCGGTCGAAAACTGACACCGTCGCCGCGCCGGAAGACCCGGCGCGGCACACCATTCTTCATCGAATTGATCCGGCGAGCGTGAGCTGCCGGCAGGTTCTTTGCGCCCGATCGACAGGGCTGGGAACTGACCACGAGGACATGCCATGAACCGCGACGCCGTAACCGCCATTGCCGATGCAATCGAACGGATGAAGCCCGAATTTACGATCATCAGCGACCGCATCTGGGATTTCGCCGAGCTCAAATTTGACGAGACCCGCTCGTCAGAAGTCCTCGCGAAGACGCTTGAGGAGAACGGCTTTTCCGTAACGCGTGGGGTTGCCGGAATGGACACGGCCTTTATCGGCGAATTCGGCAGCGGCAAGCCCGTCATCGCCATTCTGGGTGAGTTCGATGCACTGGCCGGCATGAGCCAGGCAGCCGGCATTGCCGAGCCGAAGCCGCTTGCCTCGGGCGGCACGGGCCACGGCTGCGGCCATAACCTGCTCGGCGTCGGGTCGCTGATGGCTGCGATTGCGCTTGCCCGGCATCTGCAGGACAACAATCTCGCCGGCATTGTGCGCTACTACGGCTGCCCGGGCGAGGAAGGCGGCTCCGGCAAGACGTTTATGGTTCGCGCCGGCCTGTTCGACGACGTCGATACCGCGCTCACCTGGCATCCCGCGCCGTTCAACGGCGTGCGCTCGACCAACAATCTCGCGGTTCTGGAATACTACTACCGCTTCAAGGGACTGGCCGCGCATGCCTCGAACGCCGCCCATCTTGGCCGTTCTGCGCTTGACGCCGTGGAACTGATGAATGTCGGCGTCAACTTCCTGCGCGAACACATGCCGCAGGATTGCCGCGTCCATTATGCGATCACAGACACCGGCGGCCGAGCGGCGAATGTCGTCCAGGCGCAGGCAGAGGTCGTCTACCTGATCCGGGCTCCGGAGATGCCGCAGGCGCTCGATCTTGCCCGCCGCGTCGACAAGGTGGCCCGTGGTGCAGCGATGATGACCGAGACCGAGGTCGAGATCGTCTTCGACACCGCATCCACCAACCTTCTGCCGAACATCACGCTCGAAACCGCCATGCACGAAAACCTGGTGGCGCTCGGCCCGATCAGCTTTGACGAGGCCGATCTCGCCTTCGCCAAGTCGATTCAGGACACGTTCACCGACGAGGCGATCAAGAGCAGCATCCGGCTTTACCAGATCAAAGGCGACGTCTTCTCCAACAGCAAGGTCGATGGTTCGACGCCGCTGCATCTCGGCTTGCGTGATTTCGAGAGACAGTCTCATTTCCGCGCCGGCTCGACCGATGTGGGCGATGTCAGCTGGGTGACGCCGACGGCCCAATGCTGGACACCGACTTGGGCGATCGGCACCAATCCGCACACCTGGCAGGTGGTGGCGCAGGGCAAGAGCGCAGCGGCCCACAAGGCGATGGCACATGCCGCAAAAGCGATCGCAACGACCGGTCTTTCGCTGATGACTTCGCCCGACCTGCTTGCTGCGGCGAAAGCGGAATGGCGCGAGAAGACAGAAGGACAGGCCTATGTCTGCCCTATTCCAGACAGTGTCACGCCGTCCATGCCGGGCTGACAGAGTGGTCCTGCATTAGATCGACCACACCTTCCCGGATCGCTCCCATATGATGGCCGCGTCTGCGCCCGCTGCAAGTGTAAGGACGCTATACGCCAGAAAGGACAGCCTTTCGGCGCACATCGCCGAGTGACAATGGTCGGACTACCCGTTCCCGACCATTGTCACTGTTGAACTCCGTCTTTTCGTCACACGTATGGATAGTCAGGCACTGGTGAAGAGATCGGCGGCATAGAATTTCTCCGGTGGTAGCGGATCCTTCACCGTCCCGAACTCCTGGAACATCTTGTTGAAGTCGCTTAGCCATCTGATGACGGTGCCGTCCTTGGTGAACGTTTCGAGATCCTTGGAGGTCAGCATTTTGCGGCTGCGCGCAACCTTAGCAACTGCATCGGCAGGCGCGTTCAGGAAAGCCGTGGTGATCTCAATCGAGTGATCGAGATTTGCAACCCGGTAATCCATGGCCTTCTTCATCACCCGCAGAAATTTCTTCACCAGATCCGGGTTTTGTTCAACGATCTCATTCCGTGCAACGAACGTGTTGATGAACGAGGTCTGCGGATAGAACTCCTGGTTCGAAGCCAGTTCTTTCATGTCCGGCACGCGTGGTTTGATGGTGTCGATCAGCGGATACCAGATCCCGGCACCGTCAATCTGTTTCGACGTGAAGGAAGCCACCACGGTGGACGGATCCATCGGCACCATCTGGATGTCAGCGATCGTCATGCCGGCTTTTGTGAGCGCCATACGCAGGATCATATCGCCCGACGTTCCCTGCGGCACGCCGACCTTCTTGCCCTTAAGATCAGCCATGGAGGCGATCCCTGCCTGGGCGATCACGCGGTCGGAAAATCCGATGTCATTGACGCCAACCACCTTTGCGCGACCACTCGCCGGCAACCAGAGGGCGCCGGGGCCGATCGTTCCAAAATTCAAGCTGCCGGCTCCCATCGCCTGGATCTGGATGGGGCCATTGGTGAAAACCTTGACCGTGGGCTCGATACCTTCGGCCTCCCACAGCTTCTGTTCCTTGGCGATCGCCAGCACACTGGCATTCGGGAAGTCGGCGATATAGCCGATCGTCATCTCGGCGGACTGGGCGCGCGCCCGGCCGCCGATCGAAAATACGCTGGTGCCGGCAAGTGCGGCGCTCGTTACCATAAGATGTCGTCTCGTCAGCATGGTCATTCCTCCTTTGACGGGCTGCTAAGTTTCGTGGGCAAGGATCAGGCGGCGGCGGCAGGGTGATACACCGCCCGCCAGACCTCGTTGCGCAATTCTGAAAATTCGGACGAGAGCCGCATGTCCTCGGTGCGAGGATAGGGCAGGTCAACATTGACGATCTTGTATAGCCGGCCCGGCCGGGCCGCCATCACAACGACGCGGCTGGCGAGATAGACGGCCTCATCGACATCGTGGGTAATGAACATCACCGTGCGCCGTTCCTTGCTCCACATCGTCAGCAACTGATCCTGAAGCTGCACGCGGGTCAAAGCATCGAGCGCCCCGAATGGCTCATCCATGAGCAAGATCTTCGGATTGACCGCATAGGCACGGGCAATGGCGCAACGTTGCTTCATGCCGCCGGAGAGCGTCTTCGGCAGTGAATTCGCAAAGTCGGTTAGTCCGACAAGGGCAATGAAATGATCGGCAATCCGCCGTCGCTCGTCCCGTTTATGGCCAGCAATCTTCAGGCCGAACTCGACATTCTGCCGCACCGTCAGCCACGGGAAAAGGGCATATTGCTGGAAGATCACACCGCGTTCCGGTCCCGGCCCCGTGACCACTGCATCATCGACCAGAACCTGGCCGGAGGAAGGTGCGGTAAGCCCCGCGGCGATGTTCATCGCTGTCGACTTGCCGCACCCGGAGGGACCGACGACCGTAATAAACTCGCCGTCGTCGATATCGAGGTTCATCCCCTCCAGCGCCGTGAACGCTGTCTGGCCGGCAATATCAAATGTCTTTCGGACGTTTCTGAACGATATTTTCGGGGTCATAGCTTCTCCTGCCAGGCGGTCAGCACACTGTCGATCGCCATGACAATGCGATCCATGATCAGCCCAAGAATGCCGATCGAGATCAGGCTGACGAAGATAGTCGCAAGATCGTAATAGAGTTGTGCCTGCTGCATCCGGAAGCCAAGGCCCGACTGTGCTGCGATCAGCTCGGCAGCCACCACGGTCGACCACGAAGAGCCAAGACCGATACGGACGCCTACCATGATATATGGCAGTGAAGCCGGCACAATGACGCGCCGGAAGATGGTGAAATCGTTGGCGCCAAGCACGCGCGCCGCGTTGATCATCGTCCTGTCGACGCTGATGACGCCCTGATAGGTGGCGACGACAGAAGACAGGAAGGACGCGAGGAAGATGACGAAGATCTTCGGCGTCTCGTCGATTCCCATGGTCACGATCGCCAGCGGAATGATGGCAAGCGGCGGAATGGTGCGGAAGAACTGGACGTAGGGCTCGATGATGGCGCGGGCGACTTTGTACCAGCCCATCAGGAAGCCAACGGGAATTGCAATGAGAATACCAAGCGCGAAACCGGTAAAGACCCGGCCAAGGCTTGCCAGCGCGTCGGACCATAGAAGGCCGGTTTGCGCCTGGATCACAGCTTGCCTGGCGACCGCCAGCGGAGTCGGCAGCCCGACAACGCCATAGGATGTCACCAGCGCCCACATCGAGATACCGAAGACGACGGCAACGATGTTGATCACCAGCATGGCGAGGGGACCAGTCGGCAAAGGTATCCCCCTTGCTTTGCCCGATGTGTTTTCACTTTCCATAACTGCCAAGATCACTCCTCCCGAGCTTTCGGCCAGTCCGTCATCCGGTCAGCGCGTCGCGGCCATAACATCCCGTGTCTTGAAGTTCGATTCGATCAGCCAGTCGCGCATCACGTCCAGAAGCTCGCGCTTGCGATCCTGATGATCCGGATCGCTCCAGAGATTTCTAACCTCTTTCGGATCGTTCTCGAGGTCGAACAACTGTCCGTCGGTCGAGCCCTTGAAATGAACCAGTTTCCATCTGTCGCTTCGCACACCTGTCATGAACTCGACGCCACCAGCCATCGCCACGTCGCCGATCTGCTCGCAGAAGACGTACGTGCGGGGCGTCCAGTCTTTGCCTTCCAGTGCAGGCCGCAGGGTTTTTGCCTCGAACGTCTTTGGCGGCGTGATGCCGGCATAGTCGAGAATGGTCGGCCCCAGGTCGAAAAGCTGGCAGAGCCCGTCGACCGATCGTCCGCCTTCGAACCGGCCCGCAGTCGACCAGATGACCGTCGGAACACGGGTCACGATATCGTACATCGACCATTTCTGGATCAGCCCATGTTCCCCAAGGCACTCACCATGATCTGAAGTGAAGATGACGATCGCATCCTCGAGATATCCGCGTTCCTGCAACGAGGCGAGCAGCTCGCCGACCTTCTCGTCGATCAGCGTCACATTGCCGAGATAGTGAGCCCACAGACGCTGCATCTGGTCCGCGCTCGGATCCAGGCTCCAGACGACCGAATCGTGGTCCACCTCGACATCGTGCTGACGCTTGTCCTTCAACTCCTGATGCAGGCTGTCGAGTTCCGCTTTCGTCGGCTTGGGAAGAGGCAGATCATTGCGCTTCAGATAAGGCTCGGTGTAGCGGGCTGGCGGGTCGAATGGCGGATGCGGACCGGGGAAGCCGACCTGCAGGAATAATGGCTCTGTTGGCGGATAGGTTTCGACCCACCACTTCGCCATATTGCCGACGAAGGCATCGGAATGCATGTTCTCTGGAAGCTCCCAGTCGAAACAGCCGAGCCGCTCCCGGTAGTCCTCGCGTTCACGATAAAATTCGCGCTGCTGCTTGACGAGACCGTTGGCGGCAAGCGCCTTGTCCCACTCGTCAAAGTACCAACGTCCCTCCATGTAGCGGTCCTTGTTTTCCACCACGTAACGCTCGTGGAAACCGCTGTCTGAGTTATAGGGAATGGTGTGCATCTTGCCGACGTTTACGCAGCGATAACCGGCGTCGCGCAGGCTTTCCACCCAGGTCCGCTGCCATTTCTGGCCGTTGGCGAGAACGCCGGTCGTATGCGGATAATAACCGGTAAACAGGCTTGCGCGTGACGGCACGCAACTGGGCGCGGTAATGTGGCAGTTGGTCAGCGCCACACCTTTCTCGATAATCGCATCGATATTCGGCGTGTGAGCGTAAGGGTAACCGAGCGCCGAAATGGAGTCATAGCGCTGCTGGTCGGTCATGATCAAAATGATATTCGGCTTGTCAGCCATAGATCCTGCTCCTCCCCGCTGCAGCGACACCGCCCGGCGGACATTGCGGGCAGCAGAAGAATTCCTCGTCCCGTCATCTGCTTGCCGTGGCGTTATTGATCGCATAAAGTTATCGCTAACGCAACGCTCACTCTAGTTATCGAAAACGGCATGTCTTCACAGGTTTGGATCCATGACGAACAGCACTGACGGCAAGCCCGGCAAAGACGCTTGGGGCGAAAAAGAGAACAAGCAGCGGGTTGTGCCGACGCTCGCCTCGATCGCCGAACAGGTGGGCGTTTCCGCCAACACGGTCTCCCGAGCGCTACGCGCGCCCAATACCGTGCGCCCCGAACTGCGAAAACGCATCAATATCGCGATGGAGGAGCTGAACTACGTACCCAACCGGCTGGCGGGTGGCCTTTCCGGCACGCGCACCGATATCGTCGGCGTCGTGGTGACCTCGCTGTATTATTCGGAATTCGCCAGCATCATCGATACGTTGCAGTCATCCCTGCTCGAACACGACCTTCAGGTCATGCTTGCCAATACCCGCTACAATCCCGACCAGGAGCTGAAACTGGTCCGCTCGATCCTGAGCTGGCGACCGGCGGCCATGGCGATCATCGGCATTGACCATCCGCCGAAGGTCCTCGAGCTCCTGAAGTCCTCCGGCATTCCGACCATCGAAATGTGGGATACCAGCGGCCCGGTGATCGACACGGCAATCGGCTTCGACCACCAGGCGGTGGGGGCAGCCCAAGCCCGCCATCTGATCGATCGCGGTTACCGCACACTCGCCTTTGTCGGCAGCCTGCGCGAAAACGATAGACGCGCGCGAAAGCGTCTTCTCGGCCTCGAAACCGAAGCGATCAAAGCCGGGATCACACCAGTCATCACCTGCACAGAACCGATCGGGGGCAGCCCCGATCTCGGCGAAAAGCTGGTGCTTGACCTTCTCCAAACCCATCCCGGCATCGATGCCATCGCCTGCAACAGCGACGTCGTCGCTTTTGGCGTGATGCGCGGCCTGAGGAAACTCGGCAAACGCGTGCCCGAAGATGTCGGCGTGATCGCCTTCGGCGACAACGAGGCCGCCGCCTGCATCACCCCGCCCCTCACTACCATCCGTCCTGATCGCGAGCGGATTGGGCGTTTGACTGCTGATGCCATCGTCGCCCGCATCAACGGTGGCGAACCGCAGACGACCATCGTCGACTGGAAACTGGTTGCCCGCGAAAGCACACAACGCGATGCGGTGGAACCGACGAACGCGGGCTAGGCGCCGCCTTGACGCGACTTGCTTTCCGGCGTGCGACTGGAATTGGCGCCAAGGCGCACACTGGCCAGCGTCCACCCTTGCGTCTTCAGCGAACTTTCAATGCGCCAGGTGAGGATCGCGTTGATCAGTTCCTGCTTCACGTCCTGGTGTGCCGGGTCGGACCAGAGATTGTTCACCTCAGTCGGATCCTGGTCCATATCGAACAACTGGCCTTCGTGGCTGTCGACGAAATGTACGAGTTTATGGCGCCGGCTGCGGATCATTGTCATGAATGTCGCGCCGCTGAATATGCGGTCGCCGGCATGCTCGGAAAAGACGTATTGTCGTGGCTCGCAATCCTCGCCGCGCAGATAAGGCATCAGCGACTGTGCCTCCATCCAGTCCGGCACCGGCACGCCGGCCATGTCCAGAACAGTCGGAGCAAAGTCAAAGAGCGAGACGAGATCATCGACCACCCTGCCCTCGGCCACCCGCCCCGGCGCCCAGACGATTGCCGGCACACGAACACTGTGCTCGTACATCGACCATTTCTGGCTGTGTCCGTGGTCATTTAGGCTGTCGCCGTGGTCCGAGGTGAAGATGATGACCGTGTCGTCTAACACACCACGCCGCTCTAGCGTCTCGATCAGTTTGCCCATCTGCGCGTCGATCATCGAGACATTGGCGAAGTAGTGCTGCCGCTGGCGACGCGTCTGTTCCCTTGTCGGCTCGGCTAGATGCACGACGGCATCGTGGTCGACCGCCAGATGCTGATCGCGCAGTACTTTCAGCGCCGCCGGCTGGGCCGCGATGTCATCCTTGCTGAGAATAG
Organism: Hyphomicrobiales bacterium; assembly: GCA_900469345.1. Taxonomy (GTDB): domain Bacteria; phylum Pseudomonadota; class Alphaproteobacteria; order Rhizobiales; family Rhizobiaceae; genus Neorhizobium. The sequence goes on from UBWZ01000004.1 coordinate 278,032, forward strand.
GTTCCGGCAGCTCGGCATCCGTATACATGTCGAGATAGGCTTGCGTCGGATCATAAGGCGGGTGCGGCCCCGGAATGCCGATCTGCAGGAAGAAAGGTTCATTGCCGGTGTAGGTATCGAGCCACATCTGGGCGAGCGCCGAGACGAAGTTGTCGGAATGCAGGTCCTCGGGCAGGTTCCAGGCGAAGGCGCCGAGCGAGGAGCGGTAGTCCTCCCGCCGGCGATAGGTGACACGGCTCGGCTTTTCAAAACCGCGCGTCCAGATAGCCTTGTCCCATTGGTCGAGGAAAAACGGCAGCCGCGGCGTGGCGCGATCCTTGTTTTCCACCACGTGCCGCTCGTGAAAACCGAATGAATCCTCGAAGGGAGACGTGTGCATCTTGCCGACGTTGACGCAGCGGTATCCCGCATCGGCCATCAGTTGCACCCAGCTGAACGCCCAGGGCTCGTCATTGCGGAACACGCCGTTGGTATGCGGATAGACGCCGGTAAACAGGCTTGCGCGCGACGGTGCGCAGGATGGCGAGGTGACGTAGGTCTGGCGGAAATAGGTGCCTTCCCTCACCATCCGGTCGAGATTGGGTGTCTTCATATAGGGGAAGCCGCCGGCAGCAATCGTGTCGAACCGCTGCTGGTCGGTGATGACAAAAATGATGTTCGGCTTTTTCTTCTCGTTTGACATTGATGGTCCTCCCCTGACTGCAAGCTACACTCAACAACCTGCTATTCTCACCTTGCAAAAATCTGTAGCACGATAGCGAGAAAAGGCTCGATACAGACGCAAGTCATGACTGCGGACAGGAGGAGGACCAATGGCGACCGTCTTGATCACCGGCTGCGATCGCGGACTTGGAGAAGAATTCGCCCTGCAATACGCGGCCAATGGTGACCGGGTCATTGCCACCTGCCTCGATCCCCACGCCTTCCGCGAAAGGCACGAACGTCTCTCCGGCATAGAAGCCGTCAAGCTCGACATAACCGATGAAGCATCCGTTCTCCGCCTCGCCGTGGAGCTGAACGGCGATTCGATCGACGTGCTGCTCAACAATGCCGGCATTCCCGGCCCGCATCCGAGCTTGCAAGAAACAGACCTGACGCTCTGGCGAAACATGTTGGAGGTCAATCTGATCGCACCTTTCGTCGTCACAAGGGCCTTTACCGAGCACGTAGCCAGCAGCAAGCGGAAAGTGATCGCGTTTATATCGAGCCGCATGGGGTCGATCGGGCTCAACAATACTGCCAGCTCCTATGCCTATCGATCCAGCAAGGCTGGCCTCAACATGGTAATGAAGAGCCTAGCCATCGATCTCGGTCCCCGCCAGATCTGCGTGCTTGGCCTCCACCCCGGCAAAGTCGCCCTTCAAGGGGAAGGCGGGCTGGGCATATCCGAGAGCATCGCGCGCATGCGCGAGGTCATTGATCATTCAGGTCCGCATCAAACCGGCAGCTTTTACGATTACAATGGCCAGATCCTTCCGTGGTAACGGACAGCATCAAGACAACACGTCATAGGCAATGCGAAAACCCGTATTGCTTGAGGCGCTATCCGGAGAAAGTCCCATGCGGGCAGCGATCCGATAGCGATAACAATAGCTCTCGTGGCAGAGGAAGGAGCCTCCCTTCAGAACCTTGTCGGCGGACTTTTTAGCCTGATCGTTGCGGAGCTTCGCCGCCTTCGACAACGAGCGAACCTTGAAGGCATCCGCGGTCCATTCCCAGACATTGCCTGCAAGGTTGTAGAACCCTGCTTCTGATGGTTCGAAGCTGCGTGCCGGCGCCGTGCCCAAGTAGCCGTCCGCCAGCGAATTGTGGCGAGGAAACTGCCCCTGCCAGATATTGCAGAAAATTCTGGTGTCGCTCGGCTCGTCGTTGCCCCAGGGATAGCGGCGTTTTTGGTTGCCACCGCGAGCGGCATGCTCCCACTCGGCTTCGCTCGGCAAGCGGCCACCCACCCATGCGGCAAATGCCGTAGCATCGTGCCAGGAAACATGCGTCACCGGATGATCCAGACGGTCCTCGATCGAGCTGCCGGGGCCTTCCGGCTCCTTCCAGGACGCGCCGTCGACGCGTGTCCACCAGGGCGTGTTGACGACCCCGCCGGTCACGCGGGCTTGGTTTTTGAGGAGTGGCGAGAACACGGCCGACATGCCGAACCGCTCCGATTCCGTCACATGTCCCGTCGCCTCGATGAAGTCCGCAAAGCGGGCGACTGTGACGGCCTCAACCTCGAGATGAAAATCCTGCAGCCAGACCCTCCGCTCCGGTCCTTCGCCATCAGAGGCGATGACGGGTTCCTGTGTACCAACAAAGCTTTCTCCACCCTTGATCGCAATTGTCTTGCCAGGGCAACCTCGAACTGCAGAACTCTTCGCTCGTACGGAAACCGGGCTTTCTCCAGATCGCGCCGCTCCTGAACAACATCTACCCATGTATTTCTCCAAGAGGCGTTTAGATCCGCTTCAACGCTCGGCTCTGTATCAGCCTACAGGGCCGACAGCGCAACATTCGAAATGAATAGCCCCTAGATTTGTAGAGGCCTTCTTTCCCAACTTTGAGGCAGGAAGAGCATCATGAGCAAATCGAATTTCGACAAAGATTTTAAGCGCGACGCGGTGCGTCAGATTACGGAGCGAGGCTGCCCGGTTGCAGAGGTTTCGCAACGTCTCGGCGTGAGCCAGCATTCCCTCTGCGAATGGAAGAAGAAGTTTGCTGCGTCGAACGCCAAAGGCAACGACGAGGCCGAGGAGGTCCGGCGGCTGAAGACGGACTATCTCGCGTCACCGAGGAGCGAGATATCCTAGAAAAGGCGGCCGCGTATTTCGCCAGAGAATGCAAAGTGAAGTACGCGTTCATTGCCCTGCATCGCTTGCAGTTCTCTGTGCGGACGATGTGCCGTCTTCCACGGTTCACCCAAAACCCGGCTGAAGAAGCCGCTGAGCAGGCGAGCCAGCGAGGACAAGCGACAGACCGATCTGCTCCGGAAGGCACGGGAAGAGAGCGGTAAGGTTTACGGTTATCGCAGGCTGCACGACCCTCTCGATCCGGGAGAGATGTGCTGCCCGAACCAAGTCGCACGTCTGACCCGTCTCGCCGGGGTCAGGCACAGATTGGCTACCCGAGGGTGGCTACCAAATTCAGGGCTCTTCACTAAGAATGCCGCGAACGGCCAAACGACGATCGTTGTTTCCAGCCTGTGGGCCAAGGTCTGCAACGCCAGGTTTGCCCTAACATGCCTCACGACATGGACTGCGAAATTTACAGAGTGGTGGACGCATCCGGCGGCTCCATGATGGATGGGCACAAATACGCGATCGATCGGATGGTCCAGGTCGGGGTCGCCCCGGTCACCTGGTCGCAGGTCTTGCTGGTGCAGAGGACCCGCTGGTCGGCTTCCTTCCGCCGCCATCATGGCGGGTGGCGTTGTTTGATCTTGGGTTCTGGTGTTGGATTGGAGTCTTGAGCGCACAAATCCCGCAGCCTTGGGCTACGGGATTT
>UBWZ01000022.1 GCA_900469345.1 Hyphomicrobiales bacterium
AGGGTGGGGAGGGGTCTTAATCAGTCCGGCAACATCAGTGGAGGAAGCCCTATGAGCCGCATCGCATCCGTCGAGATCACCCATCACCGGCTGCCGCTCGATCCGCCGTTCAAGGCAAGCTGGGACGGGCGGGCACGTCAGCACTTCGATGCGACGATCGTGCGGGTGCGCGACGAGGACGGTCGCGAAGGGATCGGCTCGGGCGACCTGATGAAGGGGTTCGAGGGGCACGAAGACCTGTTCATCGGGCAGGACCCCCGCCACCTGGAACGGCATTACGAGGTGCTCTCGCATATCAACTTCCACTATGGCCGCTGCTGGCCGATGGACCTGGCGCTCTGGGATCTGGCCGGCAAAATGACGGGCGAGCCCGTCTGGCGGATGCTCGGCGGACGATCGGACCGGGTGCGGCTCTATGCGTCGTCCGGCGTGCTGCGATCCCCCCCCGAAATGGCGGAGCAGGCGGAACGCTATATCGAGGACGGTTTCCCGGCGATGAAGGTGCGCTTCTCCTCCTCGGCCGGCGGTCGGTCGAGCTGGCGCGACGACGTGAATGCGCTCGAGGCGATCCGCATCCAGGTCGGGTCGCGGCTGGAGCTGATGGTGGATTGCAACCAGGGTTGGCGCATGCCCTGGGATACGACGCTGTCATGGACCTTCAAGGATGCGCTCACCGTTGCGCGGGAACTGGAAGCGCTCGGTGTCTACTGGATGGAGGAGCCCCTGCATCGGTCCGATCGCAAGGGCATGAAGGCGCTGAAGGAGGCGACGTCGATCCGGATTGCCGGCGGCGAGATGACCCGCGAGCTCTCCGAGTTCCGCGATATCATCGAGGAGCGCGCCTTCGACGTGATCCAGCCGGACGTGGCGCTGGTGGGCGGCATCACCGGCTGCCGGCGGCTGGTCTATCAGGCGCGCGAGGCGGGTGTGACGTTCACGCCGCACAGCTGGACGAACGGCATCGGCGTGCTGGCCAACGCGCACCTGACGGCGGGCGCCGGCGACGCGCCTTTCCTCGAATACCCTTACGACAATCCGGAATGGAGCGAGGCGCGTCGCGACTATCCCCTTGCCGTACCGCTGAAACACAGCCAGGGCTGGCTGGAGCTCGGCGAGAGGCCCGGTCTTGGCGTCGAGCTGGACGAGGCGCGGCTGAAAGCGACCCGGATCGGTTGACGGTTTGCGATGTCCGCCTGCCGCAGTATGGTGCCCGCAAAACACCGGGATGGGCACTGATCCAAGGATCCGAAGCTGCACCCAAGGGAGCGGCACATGATCGACAAGCTGGAATTCTTTATCGCACTCGCCCGGGCAGAGCATTTCGGACGCGCCGCGGAAGAGATCGGCATTTCGCAGCCTTCGCTTTCGGCCGCCATCCGCCAGCTGGAAGAGCAACTCGGCGTGCAACTGGTGCTGCGCGGTTCGCGCTACCAGGGGCTGACCCCCGAGGGCCAGCGGGTGCTCGAATGGGCGCGCCGGATTGTCGGCGATACGCGCACCATGCGCGAGGAAATGCGGGCGGCGCGCAATGGTCTGGCCGGGCACATCCGGCTGGCTGTCATCCCGACCGCGCTTGCCATGGTGCCGCGGCTGACGGAGCCGTTCCAGGAGAAGCACCCCGACGTCACGTTTTCCGTCGTGTCGCGCAATTCGCTGCAGGTGCTCTCGCAGCTCGACAATTTCGAGATCGACGCGGGGATCACCTATCTCGACAACGAGCCGCTCGGCCGGGTCACCAGCGTGCCGCTCTATGGCGAGCGCTACAACCTGGTGACGGCGCAGGGCGCACCCTTTTCGGACCGTGAAAGCGTCAGCTGGAAGGAACTGGCGGATCTTAGGCTTTGCCTATTGACCCCCGACATGCAGAACCGCCGGATCATCAACCAGCATTTGTCGGAAGCCGGCGTCGCCATCAGGCCGATGCTGGAATCCAATTCCATGGTGGTGCTTCTGGCCCATGTGGGCACTGGCCGGTGGGCCAGCATCATGCCCCGCAACGTCGCGCGATCCTTCGGCTTCGCCAAGGAAATCCGGACAATACCGCTGGTGGAGCCGGAGGCGGCGCATCTGGTCGGACTGGTTGCCGCGCACCGCGAGCCGTTCACGCCGCTGGTGTCGGCCCTGCTTCACGAAGCACGCAGCCTCGGCCCCGGCGCCATGGCTTGATAGTTTTTGGCTATCGCGTCAATAAACAGCTTTATTGACGCGATCAGGCTATATCATCACAATCTGAAGGATGGGGCGCGCGAATAGGGTTGCGTTGCTGGAGCTTGATTCTGTTGCCGAATGTCCGTTTACCGGAGGCAGCGGAATGGTCGGGAGGCCACATAACATGAATATGCGGATGTCCGCCGCAGGCGGATTCGGCGAGCGCTCGCTCGAAATCATCCGGGAGCTGAAGCATCTGGAAGGTCCAATGCTGCCTATCCTGCATGCCATCCAGGACGAGTTCGGCTATATACCGGAAGAGGTGAAGCCGCTGATCGCCAGCGAGCTCAACCTGTCGCGTGCCGAAGTACACGGTGTCGTCACCTTCTACCATGATTTCCGCAGCCATTCGGCCGGGCGCCACGTGCTGAAGCTCTGTCGTGCCGAGGCCTGCCAGGCGATGGGCAGCGATCAGGTCGCAGATCGTGCCCGCCAGTTGCTGGGCATCGATTTCCACCAAACGACGCTCGACGGCGCGGTGACGCTGGAGCCGGTGTTCTGTCTCGGTCTGTGTGCCTGCGCGCCGGCCGCGATGCTGGATGGCGACGTCTATGGCCGCGTCGATGATCAGGTCTTGTCCGAAATGGTTGCAGAGGCACGCCGATGACCGTGACGATCTTCGTGCCGCGCGATGCGGCAGCACTTGCGCTCGGCGCCGACAAGGTGGCGCGCGCCATCGCGGCGCAGATCGAGGCCCGCGGGCTCGATGCCCGGATCGTGCGTAACGGTTCACGCGGCATGTTCTGGCTGGAGCCGCTGGTCGAGGTTCGCACCGAGCAGGGCCGTGTGGCCTACGGACCGGTGAAACCCGGCGACGTGGAGAGCCTGTTCGACGCGGGCTTTTTGTCCGGTTCGGGACATGCCCTCTGTCTGGGGCTGACGAAGGAAATTCCTTTCCTCCGTCAGCAGACCCGCCTGACCTTTTCCCGCTGCGGCGTGACCGATCCCCTGTCGCTCGAGGATTATCGGCACTACGAAGGCCTCAAGGGGCTGCAGAAGGCTTTGGCAATGACGCCGCTCGACATCGTCAAGGAGGTCACCGACAGCGGCCTTCGCGGTCGCGGCGGCGCCGGCTTCCCGACCGGCATCAAGTGGAAGACGGTGCTCGATGCGCCCGCGAGCCAGAAATACATCGTCTGCAATGCCGACGAGGGCGACAGCGCCACGTTTGCCGACCGGATGATCATGGAGGGCGACCCCTTCGTGGTGATCGAAGGCATGGCGATATCAGGCATCGCGACCGGCGCCACCAAGGGCTATGTCTACATCCGCTCCGAATATCCGCACGCCATCGCAACGATGATTGAAGCCGTGGAGATCGCCCGCAAGGCGGGCGTTCTCGGGCCGTCGGTCCTGGGGTCGCAGCATTCCTTCGACATGGAGATCCGGGCCGGGGCCGGCGCCTATGTCTGCGGCGAGGAGACCTCGCTTCTGAATTCGCTCGAAGGCAAGCGCGGCATTGTGCGGGCAAAGCCGCCGCTGCCGGCGCTGGAAGGGTTTCTCGGTCGGCCGACCGTCGTCAATAATGTCATGTCGCTGGCGTCCGTGCCGGTCATCATGGACCGCGGTGCTGCCTTCTACCGGGACTTCGGCATGGGCCGGTCGCGCGGCACGATCCCCATCCAGATCGCCGGGAACGTCAAACAAGGCGGCCTTTACGAGACGGCTTTCGGCCTGTCGCTGGGCGAGATCGTCGACCATATCGGCGGCGGCACGGCGACCGGTCGCCCGGTGAAGGCGGTGCAGGTGGGCGGGCCGCTCGGCGCCTATTTCCCGCGGGCGCTGTTCGACACGCCTTTCGACTACGAGGCGTTTGCCGCCCGGGACGGTTTGATCGGGCACGCGGGCATTACCGTGTTCGACGATACGGTCGACATGCTGAAGCAGGCGCGCTTCGCGATGGAATTTTGTGCCGTCGAGAGTTGCGGCAAGTGCACGCCCTGCCGGATCGGCTCGACCCGCGGCGTGGAAACGGCCGACAAGATCATGGCCGGCATCGAGCCGGAAAAGAACAAGGCGCTGCTCGCCGATCTCTGCAACACCATGAAGTTCGGTTCGCTCTGTGCGCTCGGCGGGTTCACGCCCTATCCTGTCATGAGCGCGATGAACCATTTTCCGGAGGATTTTGCTCCGGTGCCGGTGCGTGAGGCTGCGGAGTGATGGGCGTCGCGCGCTATCTTGCTCCTACGTCAATTTCTTTCTGCAAGGAGACACCCCATGTCCCTCATCCATGAAATCGACTACGGCACGCCCGCCTCCTGGTCCGAGGCGCAGGTGACGCTCACCATCGACGGGCGGGCCATCACGGTGCCGGAAGGCACGTCGATCATGCGGGCCTCGATGGAAGCCGGCATCCAGGTGCCGAAACTCTGCGCCACCGACATGGTCGATGCGTTCGGCTCTTGCCGCCTCTGTCTCGTGGAGATCGAGGGGCGTAACGGCACGCCTGCTTCCTGCACCACACCCGTCATGCCCGGCATGGTCGTCCACACGCAGACCGGTCGGCTGAAGGACATCCGCCGCGGCGTGATGGAACTCTACATTTCCGACCATCCGCTCGATTGCCTGACCTGCGCTGCGAACGGCGACTGCGAGCTGCAGGACATGGCCGGCGCCGTCGGCCTGCGCGACGTGCGCTACGGCTACGAGGGCGACAATCATGTGCGCGCCCGCACCCACGGCGAGGCCAATGCCCAGTGGATGCCGAAGGACGAGAGCAACCCGTATTTTACCTATGACCCCTCGAAATGCATCGTCTGTTCGCGCTGCGTGCGGGCCTGTGAAGAGGTGCAGGGCACGTTCGCACTGACGATCGAGGGCCGCGGTTTCGACAGCCGCGTATCGCCCGGCGTGCACGAGAACTTCCTCGAATCCGAATGCGTTTCCTGCGGCGCCTGCGTGCAGGCCTGCCCGACCGCGACGCTCACCGAAAAGTCGGTGATATCGATCGGCCAGCCGGAGCATTCGGCCGTGACGACCTGCGCCTATTGCGGCGTCGGCTGTTCGTTCAAGGCGGAAATGCGCGGCGAGGAGCTGGTGCGCATGGTTCCCTGGAAGGACGGCCAGGCCAATCGCGGCCATTCCTGCGTCAAGGGCCGGTTTGCCTATGGCTATGCCACGCACCGGGACCGCATTCTCAACCCGATGATCCGTGAGAAGATCTCCGATCCCTGGCGGGAAGTGACCTGGGAAGAGGCGTTTTCGCACGTGGCGTCCGAATTCCGGCGGATCCAGTACCAGTACGGCCGTGAATCGATCGGTGGCATCACCTCGTCGCGCTGCACCAACGAAGAGACCTATCTGGTCCAGAAGCTGATCCGCGCCGGCTTCGGCAACAACAATGTCGATACCTGCGCCCGCGTCTGCCATTCGCCGACCGGCTACGGCCTCGGCCAGGCGTTCGGCACCTCCGCCGGCACGCAGAACTTCGACAGCGTCGAGCACACGGACGTGGTGATTGTCATCGGCGCCAACCCGACCGACGGGCATCCGGTGTTTGCGTCGCGTCTGAAGAAGCGCCTGCGCCAGGGCGCCAAGCTGATCGTCATCGATCCGCGCCGCATCGACCTCGTCAAGACGCCGCATGTGGAAGCCTCCTATCACCTGCCGCTGCAGCCGGGCACCAACGTTGCCGTGCTGACGGCGCTGGCCCACGTGATCGTTACCGAAGGCCTGTTCGACGAGGCCTTCATCCGCGAGCGCTGCGACTGGTCGGAATTCGAGGACTGGGCGTCGTTCGTCGCCGAGGCGCAGCACAGCCCGGAGGAAACCGAGAAGTTCACCGGCGTTCCGGCCGAACTGGTGCGCGGTGCCGCCCGTCTCTATGCTCGGGGCGGCAATGGGGCGATCTATTACGGCCTCGGCGTCACCGAGCATAGCCAGGGCTCGACCACCGTCATGGCGATCGCCAACCTTGCCATGGCGACCGGCAATCTCGGTCGTCCTGGCGTCGGCGTGAACCCGCTGCGCGGCCAGAACAACGTGCAGGGCGCCTGCGACATGGGCTCGTTCCCGCACGAACTGCCGGGCTACCGCCACATCTCGGACGACGCGACGCGCGACGTGTTTGAAAAGATCTGGGGCGTGACGCTCAACAGCGAGCCGGGTCTGCGCATTCCCAACATGCTCGATGCCGCCGTGGAGGGAACTTTCAAGGGGATCTACATCCAGGGCGAGGACATCCTGCAGTCCGATCCGGACACCAAGCATGTGTCGGCAGGCCTTGCCGCGATGGAGTGCGTGGTGGTCCACGATCTCTTCCTCAACGAGACGGCCAACTACGCGCATGTCTTCCTGCCGGGTTCGACCTTCCTCGAAAAGGACGGCACGTTCACCAATGCTGAGCGGCGCATCAACCGGGTTCGCAAGGTGATGAGCCCGAAGAACGGCTTTGCGGATTGGGAGGTGACCCAGAAGCTCGCCCAGGCCATGGGCCTCAACTGGACCTATGAGCATCCGTCGCAGATCATGGACGAGATCGCCTCGACGACGCCGAGCTTTGCTGGCGTCTCCTACGACTACCTGGAAAAGATCGGCTCGGTGCAGTGGCCCTGCAACGAAACCTATCCGGTCGGGTCGCCGATCATGCACGTGGATGGCTTCGTGCGCGGGCGCGGCAAGTTCATCCGCACCGAGTATGTGGCAACCGACGAACGCACCGGTCCGCGCTTCCCGCTGCTGCTGACCACGGGCCGTATCCTGTCGCAGTACAATGTCGGCGCCCAGACGCGGCGCACGGACAACGTCGCCTGGCATGGGGAGGACCGACTGGAGGTCCATCCGCACGACGCGGAGCAGCGCGGCATCAAGGATGGCGACTGGATCAAGCTTGCCAGCCGATCCGGCGATACATCGCTGCGGGCACTGATTACCGACCGGGTGGCGCCGGGCGTCGTCTACACGACCTTCCATCACCCTGACACGCAGGCGAATGTGATCACCACCGATTTTTCCGACTGGGCGACGAACTGCCCGGAATACAAGGTGACGGCGGTGCAGATCTCGCCGTCCAACGGACCAACGGAATGGCAGGAGGATTATACCGAGCTGTCGCGCCTTTCCCGCCGGATCGCGGGCAAGATGGAGGCCGCGGAATAATCGCATGAGTGCATCGAAGGCCACCGCCACGGTTCCCGAGATCTCCCGCCGTGCCGGTGTAGTGCGGCAGGGATCGCGCGTGGTGCCCGAAGAAATGCCGATCGCCTTTTCCTATGGCGGGTCGACCCAGGCCGTGATGATGGGGACACCGGCCGACCTCGAGGACTTCGCCGTCGGGTTCAGTCTGACGGAGGGCATTATCGCTTCCATGGCGGAGATCGAGGAGATCACCGTGGTGGACGAGGGTCGTGGCCTCGATGTCCAGGTGCGGCTGGCGGAAGACAAGGAAGATGCTCTTCGCGCCCGACGTCGGCACATGGCGGGTCCGGTGGGATGCGGGCTGTGCGGCATCGAATCGATCGAGCAGGCGGTTCGGGTGGTGCCGGACGTATCCGCGATATCGATGGTCCTGTCGTCCAGCGACGTGACCGAGGCCGTGGCCGCGCTCAACGGCGCCCAGCCGCTGCATGCGCAAACCCACGCGGTGCATGGCGCCGGGTTCTGGCTGCTCGGATCGGGGCTGCTTGCCGTGCGCGAGGATGTCGGGCGGCACAATGCGCTGGACAAGCTTGCCGGCGCCGTCATTCGCCAGGGCCGCACCGGTGCCGAGGGCGTGGTGGTCGTTACCAGCCGCATCTCCGTCGAGATGGTCCAGAAGACCGCGATCCTCGGGGCGGGCGTTCTCATCGCCATTTCCGCGCCGACGGCGCTCGCCATCCGGACAGCAGAAGAGGCCGGCATGACCCTGATCGCGCTGACGCGTGGCGAGGATTTTGAAATCTTTACGCGGAGCGACCGCATCATCACGGAGACCGTTGCCGATGTCGCTTGATGCAAACACCACCGAAGCCGGCCACGAAGACGCTGACCATAGCGATCTCGTGATGCGGAAACTGGTTCGCATGGCAAACCAGATTGCCACCTTCTTTTTGTCGCAGCCGCAGGAGATCCGCGCCGAAGGCGTGGCGACGCATATCAACAAGTTCTGGGAGCCGCGCATGCGGCAGCATCTGTTCGAGCATCTGGAGGGCGGCGGCGAGGGGCTGCTGCCGCTGGTCATCGAGGCAGCAGCGCTGATCCGCCGGCCGGAGGCGCGTGTGGGCGCCGGCGTCGGCGTCGGCCAGGATGCCCGCGAGGGCGGACCGGGCGGGCTCGGGCCGAATGCCGGGGAATCTCTTTCGGAGCCGAGCATACCGGAAACACCGCACTAAAAACCAAACGGTCCGGCGGAGAGGCCGGCACCGGGGACAGCAGACAGATCATAGAGGGAGGACTTCATGGCAGTGGCAGGAACGACAGGCACGAGACCGGCGGATGTCGGCATTCTGGACCGGGAGCGCATCATCGCGCAGCCCGGCTTCAACCGCTGGCTGGTTCCGCCGGCAGCTCTGGCAATCCACCTGTGCATCGGCATGGCCTATGGTTTCAGCGTGTTCTGGCTGCCGCTTTCCAAGGCGCTCACCGGGCCGGCTGATCCGTCCTGCGCCAACCTGACACTGGCGTCCGCGCTGTTCACGACGAGCTGCAACTGGCGCGTTGCCGACCTCGGCTGGATCTACACCCTGTTCTTCGTGCTGCTCGGCTGCTCGGCTGCCATCTGGGGCGGCTGGCTCGAACGGGTCGGACCGCGCAAGGCGGGCTTCGTGTCGGCCTGCTGCTGGTGCGGCGGCATCATCGTCGCGGCCATCGGCGTCATGACCCACCAGCTGTGGCTGATGTGGATCGGCGCCGGCGTGATCGGCGGCATCGGCCTCGGTCTCGGCTACATCTCGCCGGTTTCGACGCTGATCAAGTGGTTTCCCGACCGGCGCGGCATGGCCACCGGCATGGCCATCATGGGCTTCGGCGGCGGCGCGATGATCGGTGCTCCGCTCGCGAACCTGCTGATGAACGCCTACAAGACCGACACCTCGGTCGGCGTCTGGCAGACCTTCGTCACCATGGCGGTCATCTATTTCTGCTTCATGATGGGCGGCGCCTTTGGCTACCGCATCCCGCCGGCCGGCTGGAGGCCAGAGGGCTGGACGCCACCGGTCTCGAAGAGCACGATGATCACCACGCGGCATGTGCATCTGCGCAACGCCCACAAGACACCGCAGTTCTGGCTGATCTGGGCAGTACTGTGCCTCAACGTGTCTGCCGGGATCGGCGTGATCGGCATGGCGTCGCCCATGCTGCAGGAAATCTTTGCCGGTTCGCTGATCGGCCAGCCGGGTATCGCGTTTGCGCAGCTCGACGCGGGCCAGAAGGCGCAGATTGCCGCCATCGCTGCCGGCTTCACCGGGCTGCTGTCGCTCTTCAACATCGGCGGACGCTTCTTCTGGGCGTCGCTCTCTGACAAGATCGGCCGCAAGACCACCTATTACTGCTTCTTCATGATCGGCATCGTGCTTTACGCGCTGGCGCCGACGCTCGCCGACATGGGCAGCAAGGCCCTGTTCGTGCTCGCCTTCGGCATCATCCTGTCGATGTATGGCGGCGGGTTCGCCACCATCCCGGCCTATCTCGCCGACATCTTCGGAACGCAGTTCGTCGGCGCCATCCATGGCCGGTTGCTGACGGCCTGGGCGACGGCCGGCATCGTCGGGCCCGTGGTTGTCAACTATATCCGCGAGGCGCAGATTGCCGCAGGCGTTGCACCGGGACCGGCTCTCTACACCGGCACCATGTACATCCTGGCCGGCATGCTTGCGCTCGGGCTGGTCTGCAATGCCCTGGTGCGACCGCTGGCGGACAAGTGGTTCATGTCCGACGCGGAAGTCGCTTCGCTGCAGGCAAAGTCGGCTGCCGCCAATGCGGGGCCGACCGGATCGTTCGGCATCGGCACCGGCGGGTTCGACGGCAAGGCGGCGCTCGCCTGGGCAATCGTCGGCATTCCGCTTCTGTGGGGCGTGTGGGTGACGCTGCGCAGCAGCATGGTCCTGTTCGGCTGATAGAGACTAAGGGGGAGGGCGATCGCGCCTCCCCCTTTCACGTCGCTATCGTGCGGCCATCTCCGCGCCTGCCGTCCGCAGGCTGCGCAGAAATGCCAGCGACGGCATGAAGAAGTAAGCTCCGCCCTTCATGGTGACGGCCTGCGGCACGGCCGGTGCGCTCGACAGAGATCCGGGATCACCCCAAGTCTTCGGTGCCGTCATGTCCGGCCGCGCCTGACCTCTCGGCAACTGGCCGATCACCGGGTCCACCCCTGGCGCTGCAAAGCCGGGCGGCACCTGCGGAAAGTTCGGGTTGTTGGCCCAGGTAATCTGGGTGAACTCGAACTGATGCCCGATGTCGCTGTTGAACGCCATGAACAGCAGGCCGACATCCTTTTCCGGCTTGTTGGCTGTCGCGCCGTCATTGGGATTGTCCGTACGCACGCCGTAGGTCTGGCCTCGTCGCGCCATGAGATGGGAGTGCTCCTGCTGCCGGGTCTGCCTGAACCCGCCGCTGCCGCGCGGGTTGGTCTTGCGGATATGCCCGACGAATGGACACTTCGCGCCGGACTTGTCGCTGTTGTAGTTGAAGTTGTTCGGGACGGGGCTTTCGACGCCGTCCTCGCTTTGCATGGTAACGGGGGTCCCGTCCTCGAAGCGGCCGACAATCATGGCGCCGGCGCGTTCATCGTCGTCGATCGGCAGGTCTTCGGCGAACTTCAATTCCATCTCCTTGAACAGCTTCACGTTCTGCTCAAGCTTGCGGAAAATGAAGTAGCTGCCCAGATGAATGCCCGGATCGGGGGCCGCAGTGTCAGCCACGACCACCTGCTTCAACGGGGATGTCGGGTCCCAATTGGCGATACCGTCTGTTTCATCTTCTTCGGCCTGGATGTCTTCCGTCAAAAACAGCGGCTGGCTGCGACCGTCGACATAGCCGAAATGCTCTATTCCCTGGCCGTTGCTATTGTGCTGTCCGACGCCGTCCTGCGTTCCGATGACAGTCACGCCGGATGCTGCGTCGATCAGCGCCTGCACCTTGGCACGCGCGGCGTTGCGGTCATCGCGCAGCATGTCGCCGATCAGGATGACGGCGTGCAGGGCGTCGGGAGTCTGGAAGTGTTCCTCCCATTCTGCAATCGGCGGATCGTTCAGGCCGGCCGTCTGATGCATGCCCGACTGGAAAGATGGGTCCTGCGGCATCGGCGAGATCTTCAGAAAGCCGTAACCCGCGGCCGACAGACCGAATCCGATGTAAGGCGTCCCCGGGATCTTGTCTTTCTTAAACCTCTCGATCTCGCCGAGATGGTCATGGGTCGATTTCATTGCCCCGGCGAGGTCGGCAATAAAGGTCTTCGCTCCGGCCGGGTCATAGAACGTCAGGAAAAGCACCGTCAGGAATTCCCTGACATGGGGCTTGAGAATATTCGGCTGGAGATTTTGCAGCATAGCAAGGGTCTCAGGCGATGCCGCGGTCCAGGATACAGGTGAATCGAATTCGATTGCCATCAAAATTCCCCCTCAGGTAGTAATGCGTTTTAGTACATACCATAAGGTGCATCCGGTCAAGATGCTCTTAAGAGGTAGTCCTTTTGGCGGAGGTGCGGAGCTTCGCGATACGCGGCTCGTCACCGAGGATCAGCGACCCCGGATCTCATCCCGTCGTAAGTGTATCGCCGGAAACGGAGGCTGCTCCGCTTGACGGATGGCGCTTCGCCGCTAGATCTCGACTGAGAGCTCCTGGCGCCGCTCAGACGGCTTGTCGTCCGCTTGCGGTGCTGCTGCTCCTCTCTCCTTTTTCCGATGACGGAGTCTTTCATGCGCTATAATCAGCTCGGCAATACGGGCCTGTTCGTGTCCGAAATCTGCCTCGGCACCATGACCTTCGGCGAAGCCGGGGGCGCCTCCCAGTGGGGCCAGATCGCCGGTGTCGATCAGGCGGCGGCCGACGGCATCGTCGAACGTTCGCTGGCATCCGGCGTCAATTTCTTCGATACCGCGAACGTCTATTCGTCCGGCAAGTCCGAGGCCATTCTCGGTCAGGCCATCCGCAATGTGGGCGTGCCGCGCAAGGATGTGGTCATTGCCACCAAGTTCTTCGGACAGATGAGCGATGCGCCCAATGACCGCGGCGCTTCGCGCGGCCACATCATGGACAGTGTCGAGCAGAGCCTCGAGCGCTTGCAGGTGGACCATATCGACCTCTATCAGATCCATGGCACCGACTCCGTGACGCCGATCGACGAGACGCTGCGGGCGCTCGACGATCTCGTTTCACGCGGGCTGGTGCGCTATATAGGGCTTTCCAACTGGGCGGCCTGGCGGATTGCCAAGGCGCTCGGCATTTCGGAACGCAAGGGCCTCGCCCGCTTCGAGACGGTTCAGGCCTATTATTCGATCGCAGGACGCGACCTCGAGCGCGAGATCGTGCCGCTGATGCAGGAAGAGAAGCTCGGCCTGATGGTCTGGTCGCCGCTTGCCGGCGGCCTGCTGTCGGGCAAGTACGGCCCCGGCGCGCCGGGCAATGGCGATGGACGTCGGGCGAATTTCGATTTTCCGCCGGTCGACAAAGACCGCGCCTGGGCCTGCGTGGCGGCGATGCGCGGGGTGGCGGACAAGCATGGCGCAAGCGTTGCCGAGGTCGCGCTCGCCTATATTCTCGCCAAGCCGTTCGTCACCAGCGTGATCATCGGCGCCAAGCGTCTGGAGCAGCTCGACGAGAACCTCAAGGCCGTCAAGTTGCGTCTCGACGCCGATGACATGACCACGCTGGACGAGGTCAGTGCGCTCGCCCCGGAATATCCCAACTGGATGTTTGCACGGCAGGGCGCCAACCGCCGGCCGGCTCCATTCGAGCCCAAGGCCTAGCTCTCATAAACCGCCGCCTGCGCTTGGGTGCAGGCGGCGGCTCGTTTGATCCCGACCCGGGCTTGCCCCTGCGCAGACACCTTTCCGCGGTTAAGCGGCGTAGGATACCTCTGCGCCGAAGCCCGGTTGCCGTGCCCGGTTTGCCTGGGGTCCCCCGAGGTCGAAGCGGGTCAGCAGCTGGCGCAGGCTTTCAGCCTCACTGGCCAGCGAATGGCTTGCCGCCGTGGTCTCCTCCACCATGGCTGCGTTCTTCTGCGTCGCCTGGTCCATCTGGTTGACCGCCTGGCTGATCTCCCGCAGGCTGCCCGCCTGTTCGCGCGAGGCATCGACGATGGCGGCGATGTTTTCGTGGATGCTTCCGACCTGCAGGAGGATATCCTTCAGGGACTGGCCGGTGCGGCCGACGAGATCGACGCCGCCCGCAACCTGCTGGCTCGACGTATTGATGAGGAGCTTGATCTCCTTGGCGGCCTTGGCGGAACGCTGCGCCAGTTCACGCACCTCCTGCGCCACGACGGCAAAGCCCTTGCCGGCTTCCCCTGCGCGCGCCGCCTCGACGCCTGCATTCAGCGCCAGGAGGTTGGTCTGAAAGGCGATCTCGTCGATCACACCGATGATGTTGGTGATTTCGCGTGACGACTGGGCGATCTGATCCATGGCGCCGATCGCGTCGTGGACGACCAGGCCGGACTGCTCGGCGCCGCGCTTCGTTTCATCGACCAGGCGGCCGGCCTCTTCGGCGCGCTTGCTCGAATCTCCGACGGTGCGGGTGACCTGCTCGATGGCGGCGGCGGCTTCCTCAAGGGAAGCGGCCTGCTGTTCGGCGCGCTTGGCGAACTCCTGCGAGGCGTCGCGAACTTCATTGGAGGCGGCGGCAATCCCGGTTGCGTTCTGGGACACGATCCGCATGGCGTCACGCAGCTTTTCGGCGACCGCGTTGAAGTCGCGACGGGTGTTTTCCATGCTCGGAACGAAGGGGGTGTCCAGTGACTGGCACAGTTTGCCATCCGCGAGCTCGCGCAGGCCGTTGCCAAGTGCGCCGATGGCGCTCATGCGAGGGGTGACATCCGTTGCGAACTTGACGATCTTGGTGACCACGCCGTCGAGATCCCGGATCGGATTGTATGCCGCCTGGATCCAGATCTCCTTGCCGCCCTTGCCGTAGCGAACGAACTCGTCGGCAACGAACTCGCCTTTCGCGAGCTTCTGCCAGAATTCCCTGTAGCCCTGCGATTCGGCGTAGGCACGGTCGCAGAACATCCGGTGGTGCTTGCCCTTGACCTCCTTCAGCTCGTAACCGAGGCCCTGGCAGAAATTCTCGTTGGCATCGAGAATGATGCCATCCGGGGTGAACTCGATCACCGCCTGGGAGCGACCGATGGCGCGCAGCTTGCTCGCATCATCGACGGCGGCGAGCTTCTTCGCTGTAATGTCGGTGGCGATCTTGACCACCTTGTAGGGCTTTCCGCCACGAAACACGGGGTTGTACGTCGCCTCGATCCAGATGCTTTCGCCAGCCTTCGTGACACGACGATACTCGCCGGCATCGAACTTTCCGGCGGCGAGATTCTTCCAGAAGTTCTTGTAGGTGTCGGAGGCCGCATAGGCCGGATCGCAGAACATGCGGTGATGCTTGCCCTTGATCTCGGCAAGCGTATAGCCGAGAGCCCGGCAGAGGTTTTCGTTGGCATCGAGAACGACCCCCGTCAGGTCGAACTCGATCATCGCCTGCGACCTAGAAATGGCGTCGACAATATGTGCGGTGTCCCCGCGACCCAGTCCCAGCATTCCTTGTCCTCCTGGCTTGTCTGCCTGCCGTGCACAGCAATCAAGCTGTGTACAATGATGGCAGCGTCTACTCAGGATTACATTAGACAATCAGAAGCTAATGATAAATTGCAAGCTATCGGCAATAATTGACATATGAAAACTTATAAAAAAAACCGCCCGGAGGCGGTTCTTTCTGGTCTTGGATGAGCGCCCTGGATCAGGCAGCCAGATCGTCGATCTCGTTGCCCTTGAACATCTTGGCAAGGTTGAGGAAGCAGATCATGCCGTGCTCGTTGGCAATGATGCCTTCGGAAAACGACTTGTCGAAGGATGCGGAGATTTCCGGTACCGGCTGGACCTGGCTCGCGGAGATGGTCAGAATATCCGAGACGCGGTCGACCAGCATGCCGATGACCATGTTGTGGACCTCGGCAACGACGATCGCGCTGCGCTCGTTGGCGACCGTGCTCTTCATCCCGAGCTTGTAGGCAAGGTCGATGATCGGAATGACCGAACCGCGCAGGTTCATGACGCCGATGACGTCGGAGGGGGAGTGCGGGATGGGCGTGGAGGGTGCCCAGCCACGGATTTCGCGGATCGTCGTCGTCTTGACGCAGAATTCCTGGTCATGAAGGCGGAAGGCGATGATCTCCAGCGTCTCGTCGCCGTAGCTCTTGGAATTGATCGTCGGTGTCGCTGCCATTGGAATCTTCCCAGCTCTCTGTTGCGCGTCCGGCCGCAGCGCCCCCCGATGCGGCGCGGGCAACCAGTTTGATAAGCTTGCGAGCCGGGGATGCCAAAGCTTGGTGATCTCGGCGCGTTTCGGCGATTCTACCTGACGAGTGTTTCGTAAATCTAAATCGCAATAGCAAAGCCGGCGGGTTTTCTGCCGCTCTGCTCGATTTCATCCGCCGGATTGCCGCGGGGTGCGCAGTTGAGGCGCGTGGAGCCGATGGTCGCGGGCGCGATCCGGGCGCCTAGTACTCTTTCTCGTAGAATACACCGGCGGTGCCGCCGGACGTCCCGGCGCCGGCCTTTAGCTTGACGCCGCGACCGACATCGAGATTGATGGTCGCCTGAGCGCCGGCAGCGCCGCCCTGTTCCACCTGCAGGTAGGTCCGCTTGTTGATGTAGCGGCCGACCGACACGGTCGTCTGTCCGGTATCGTCGGTGTTGATGTCGAGGTCGTCGACACCGAGATTGCTGCGCAGGGTTTCCAGGAGCGAGCCGGAGCCGCCGCCGGCAAGCTGGGTCACGGCGTCCGCCAGCTGGGCGATCTGCAGCGGCGACAGGCGGGACATGGACTGTCCGAAGATCAGCCGAGCCAGGACCTCGTCCTGCGGAAGGGCAGGCGCAGACGAGAAGGTGATCGTCGGATCATTGGCGATGCCGGTGACGTTGATGTTGATCGTCGTCTGGCCCGACGTGGTCGATGCCTTCATGTTGAGAATGGGAATGAGACCTCCGCCGAAGGTGATGTCACCCTCGCTGAAATCCAGCCGCTTCGACAGCATGACGATCCGGCCGCGGCGCATCTTGAAGCCGCCGGTCACGGCCGGTGCGTTGGCCGTCCCGGCGACGGTCAGGTCTCCGCCCAGTTCCGCATCGATGCCGCGACCGCGCACGAAGATGCCGTTCGGGGCGCTGATCTGCAGGTTGAGCGCGATCGGATCGGAGGCCGCCTTGGCGCTTTTCGGCCGGATCTCTTCCATTTGCTTCAAAACGTCGCTTGGCGCATTGCGGTGACGGATATCGACGGAAGAGAGGGACGAGGGGAGGCGGGCCGGAACGGTGATCGCCGCCTTGGTCAGCGTGACCTTGCCTCCGAGGACCGGACCGGAGGTCAGCTGGCCGGTGAGGGTCAACTGGCCGTCGGCGGTCGCCGCAATCAGGCGGCCATCCGCGTAGGTGGCGTTGGCCAGGTCGATCTTGAGATCGGCCGGGAAGCCGGAACCGGAGGCAAAGCCGATCGTGCCGGTGACCGACACCTTGCCGCCACCCGACATTGCCCCGGTGAGGCGGTTGATGGAGGCTGACGTGCCGTCGAGGGACACGTCGAGGGCGAGATTGGTGATCGCAAGATTGCGGCGGACATCGACGAGCCGCGCGCCGGTGGACGTGACCTTGCCATTGATGGCCGGTTCGGCGGCGCTACCGCCAATTCCAAGATCGACCCTTGCCGTGCCGTCGAGGATAAACCCCTGGGCTGCCAGCTGTCCGGCCGCCACGGAGAAGGGGACGGTGCCGTTGAACTTGAGGTTCAGGGCCTTGGCGCCGGCAAGTTCGACGGAGCCACCGCCGGATAGCGAGATACCGCCGCCGCCGGCCAGCCGGAGATCGACCGTGACGGCCTTGCCGTCAAAGCCGCCCTTGGCGTTGATGTCGACGGTCGCAAGTCCTGCGCCGGCGGTCTGGCTGACGGCCGCGTTCTTCCAGGCGAGATCGTACCGGACTGCCGGTGCCGCGGGTGTGCCGGTCGCAACCACCGTCCCTGAAATGGTGCCCTTTGCGTCGAGCCCCGGTGCGAAAGCGTTGGCAAGCGCTGCCGGGATGGCCTTTGCGTTGGCGTTGATGTCAAGCGCCGGCGGCCCGTCCTGCTTCAGCAGCACCCGGCCGTTGGCCTCGAGTTCGAGGCCGCCCGCCCCGGTCATGCGGGTGCGGTCTAGTGCGACTGTCCCGTTGGCAAAGCTCCCGGCAGCTTCAAGTCGAAATGGTGCGATGCCAGCGTCGCGCATCTGGCGAAGCTGTGCATCACTCCATTCCAAATCGTACTTGATCGCCGGCGCAGACGGCGTGCCCGTCGCGGTGATCGTCCCGGAAATATTGCCCGCCGCGTTGATCGCCGGCACGAAGGTGCTGATCAGGTTGGCCGGAAGGGCGTTGATCTTGGCGGTGAGATCGAGCGTCGACCCGGCGGTTCCGCTGACCGAGACGCTGCCGCTGCCGGTTGCAAGCGTAAGGCCTGCAAGCTCGGCGCCACCGTTCGCCACAACGATGCGCGTCGGCTGGACCAGCTTGATCGGGATGCTGCGCGGTGCGGCGCTGAAGGTATTGATGCCGACCGCGAGCCCCTGCGCCGTTTCAAGGGCGCCGGTCGCAGTGAGCGGCGCGTTGTCGTACTTTGCGGCCAGATCGAACGCCGTCGTCGTGCCGCCATGGGTGACCCCGAGCACAAGGTCGGTGACGGCGGCGGCGCCGCTTGCGATCCGGGTCGCGCGGACCGTGCCTTCCGCGGCAATCGCCTTGAGGTCCGTAATGGTCAGGTCGACGGCCGGATTGAGGATCTCGATGTCGCCGCGCTTCAGGGCGGATCCGGCAGCCTTGATGACAGCGGCGGACTTTCCGTTCGTGTCCGTGAAGGTTGCAGATCCCTTGAGATCACCCTGGGCCTGCTGGGCTGCCAAGGCGGTTAGAAGCGAGACATCGGGGAAGTCGAAATCGACCTTGCCCGACGGCATGAACTCAGGAGAGAAGGTCAGCGCGCCGTTCAGGCGGTTCGGGCCGATTTCGGCACTGATGACAGGGGCCGTCGTGCGGCCTTGGGCCGAGGCGACGTCCGCATTGATCCTGATCGGCTGGCCATCGAGCGAACCGGTGGCGGCAATATGACCCTGGGGCGCGGACGGATTGGCTGTTCCGTCGAGCCGGACGCTCAGATCCTCAAGCTTGCGCCCGACGAGCCGCGCGTCGGCCGAATTGACGACGGCCTTGACGGCGAGCGCCGAGAGCGGGCCGTCGGCGGACACGTCGAAGCCCGCCGCACCTTCGGCGTCCGGCAGCCAGCGCTTCAGATCGGGAACCCGCCCGGCAAGATGCGCCGTCAGCTTTGCGTCCTGCATGAGCACGTTGCCATGGGCCTCGAGGCTGCTGGATTTCACCACCAGGTTCTCGAGGTTGACGCGTCCGCTGGACAGCGTTTCCACATAGCCCTCGGCAGCGATCGTGCCGTCGAATTTCGGCGCCAGCGCCGGCGGCAGGATCGCAGGGTTGGCGAACAGCCGGAAGTTTCCGGTCACGCCCTGCTTCGACATGTCGTAGGCGCCGCTGACCGTGCCGCTGAGGCCGCCGGTCTCGAAGGTCGCAGCGTCGAGGCCGATCGCCGGGGGGGCGAGCCTCAGCGGCGCATCGAGCGTGAGCGGGCCGCGGATCACCCGGGCCAGATCGGCGTTGACGAAGGTGAGCTGCCCGACGGTCAGCCGGCTGCGGATGCTCCCGGACTGCTGCACCAGGTTGAGGTCTTCGCTCTCTGCCTGAAGGCGGATCTGCTCGAAGCGTCCCTGCGGCAGCTCTGCGGAATTGATCGAGGCCGTGGCGTTGAAGCGCGCCGCGACCGCTGCACCCGTCAGCGTGAAATTCACGTTCTCGACGGAGAAACGGCTTTCCTGGCCATTGATCGGCCAGGAAAATCCGACCGGACCGTTGGTGCCGGCCAGTCCGACCATCAGGGTGTTGTCGCCCTTCGGATCCCAGGCGCCCTTGGCGGCGATCTTGAGACTTCCGGAGGTGACGTTGCCGTTCTCGATGTCGACCCGGCCCGAGGGCGCGTAGGTTGCGGCAATATCGATGTCGGTGTTGCCCTCGAAGAGCTGGCGGAAGGCGGGGGGCAACAGCGTGGCGAGCTGTCCGCCGCCGGTAATCTGGACCCGGTGGGCGCCGTTTGCCACTGCCACGTGCCGCCCGTCGATCGACAGCACGGGCGCTCCATCGACGCTGCCGTCAAGCTTGCCGGCCCAGTCGGACAGAGGGCCTTCGCCGTCGAGTGCGAGCTGTACGGCGGGGGCTCCGGGCAGGCGCAGCAGGCGAGCGAGCAGACCGCCCTGCGGTTCGGAGACGCTCGCCTTCAGCTTCAGGCGGTTCTCGGACGGCGCATAGAGAATGTCCGCAAGCGCCTTGGCGTTCGGCTCGTCCTTGCGTGTCGCTTCGAGGTTGAGCGCGATATTGGGACCTGTCGCGTCGATCGAGCCCTTGAGCGACAGCGCGAAATCGCGGCCGGAGAGGGCCTGCGACAGGTTGATGTCAGGCAGGTCGATCTGCGCCACACGGATGCCGACCGGCAGCTGCGAACCGGAATTGGAGCTCGAGCTGGCCTTGGTGTCGACCGTCTTCGGCGGCTCGGGCGGGCGGATGAAATTGACCTTGGCGGCCGAGACATGGTCCGCGCGGAAGACGCCCTTTACGAGGGCGGTCGGCGACCAGTCCACCTTGATGCCGCTGATCTCGGCATAGGCGCCCCGCTCGTCCGACAGAGTAACCGTGTCCAGCCGCAGATCGCCGCTCAGAAGCCCCTCCGGCCGGGAGAAGCTTATCTGCCGGTCGGGCGTGGAAATCAGGGCGGAGATGCGGTCGGCGGCGACATTGCCGCCCACCGGCGTCAGGGCGACGAAGAGAACCACGCCGAGCCCCATGACGAAAAGGACCGCCACCACGGCAAGCGCGGCTTTCAAGATCCATCTCACAAGGCCAATCATCAGCGTCATGCCCGAATTACACCTCTCAGAAAGCCTGCCCAATGCCTGCGTAGATACCGTACTGGCTGCCGCCGTCATAGCGTCTCAGAGGCAGGGCAACGTCCAACCGTAGCGGACCGAACGGCGTCGCGTAGCGCAGCCCGATCCCGGCGCCGGCACGTATATCAGAAAAATCTGGCGCGATTTCGGTGGAAACCGTACCAATGTCAAGAAAGGGCACAATACCGATCTTTTCTGACACCTTTACGCGCGCTTCGAAGGACGCCACGACATAAGACCGTCCGCCGAGCGCCTCGTTGTCGGCATTATAAGGCGAGATTTCGCGGAAATCGTATCCGCGTACCGAACCGCCGCCGCCTTCATAGAAGCGCCGCGTTGCGGGAATGCTTTCGAGCTCGTCGGCTCCTGCCAGGGTTCCTCCCGCCAGACGGCCGGCAAGAACGATGCGATCCTTTTCACCGAGACCGTAGTATCCGGAAATGGAGCCCTCGAAGGAGGAGAATACATTGCCCCGGATTGCTTCATAACTGGGTTTTGCCGAAAGAGTTGCAAAATAGCCTTCGGTCGGGTCCAGCTTGTTGTCGCGGGTATCGCGCTCGAAGCTCACGGGGATGCTCAAGGTGACGTAGTCGTTCCTGCCAAACGCGTCGTCGGTGCGGATATAGGCCACCTCGCCGCCGCCCTTCACCTTGTCGGTGTCGTTGAGCTCGTAGGTCAGTCCAGCCGAATAGGCGAGGGACTGCGCCTCATAGGCGTCCGGGTTCTCGCTCTTGGCTTCAAGGCGGGATTCGAAGGTCGCTTCCGGGACGAAGGCACCCGGCTTGGTAAAGATGATCGCGGCAGAATAGTCGAAGGTCGTCACGTCCGTCGTCGCGCCGATGCCGGATACGGCGCCCTCGACGCGCAGCGATTCCGCTTCGCCGAAGAGATTGCGGTGGCCCCAGTAGCCGCTCAGACCGGCGCCATCGAGAGACGAATACTCGGCGCCGAAGCCGAAATAGCGGAACTTGCCTTCGGACACCTCGATCATCAGCGGCAGCGATCCGTCGGGTGCCAGCGCATCGGGTTCATGGATGCTGACGCTCGCAAACACACCAAGCTCGCGCAGCCGGTCGGAGGCCTTCTTCAACTGCTCGGGCGAATAGCGACCGCGCTTGTCCAGACGTGAATATCGGCTGATGAAGGCCGGGTCCACGTCGCGAGCGCCCTTGACGGTGACCGTCCCGAACGGGGCGACGGGGCCGCCCACGGCGCCGAGCACGACATCCACCGTGTTGGTGCGATGATCGGCCGTCACCTGCCGCTCGATCGGCTTTGCCAGCGGGCGGCCTTCCTTCTTCAGGTCGACGACCAGCTGTTCACCGGCCTTGAGAATGACGCGGGAGCCGGCCGGGCCGCCGGGCACCAGGCCGTAATCGGCCGGGTTGCGGCCTGCGGCATCGCGGTCGAAGCGGACGGAGCCGATGTGAAAGACAGGTCCGGGTTCGATCCTGACTGCGACGGGAACCGGTGCGCCGTGGTCGAAGGTGGGGTTCGGCGGCAGCTGGTCGATGTCGGTTCCGGCAACCGTGATGTGGACGGTGCCGCCGTAGCGGGCCTCCTCGTAAAGCACGGCGACGAGGCGTTCCCGGTCTTCGCGCGCCTTGATGACGACGCCGAGATCTCCCGAGACGGGCTGCTTCTCGTCGTTGACCAGCGAGGCGGCGGTTTCCAGCCTCTCCTTGAGATCCTTGTCGGCAACGCCGGTGTCCAGCGTCGCGTCATAGCGAACGGGGTCGATGACCTGCGCCGTCTCCTCGTCGCTGCCGAACAAGGTGATGCCGAAGATCTTGAAGGCATAGGCATTTTTGGCCAGGGCGGGCGAAAGAAGAAGGCAGGCCGCGATCGCAGCAGCAGAGCCGGCCTTGCGGTAGCTCCCGTCCTTTTTCCGCCCCATCATCTCGTTGTGCATATACGCTGACTTAATACCGAGTACCGATCCGGGCCATCATGACCCTCCCGGGGAAGATGTATCTGCAAAACTGCTCATGCGGTACCCCTTTCCGATCGTCATCTTCCAGAGACAAAAAGAAAAAGCCCCGGAGCGTGCTCCGGGGCCACAGATCTTGCCCGTATCCGAGCGGGTGTCAGTAACGGCTGGGGCAGCTGTCGACGTAGCGGCGACCGTAGCGGTCACGATAGTAGCACTGGCCGGGCTGCTCGGCGACCGAGCCGATCACGGCGCCGGACACGCCACCGATTGCCGCGCCAACGGCTGCGCCACGGACGTTGCCCGTGGCAACGCCGCCGATGACCGCGCCGGATGCCGCGCCGATGCCGGCGCCCTGTTCCGTTGCCGTGCAGCTCGCCAGAGACGCGCCAACCATCAAAAGCATAAAGGCCTTCTTCATCAGATCCTCCTGAACTCAACGTCGTGATTCGTCGAGATACGTGCCCTCTAGCGCGTTCTCCAACACGATCCCCAGCAACAATAGATCGCGAGATCCAATAGTCCATGATCGTCAGACCATTTACTTGACTTTTCTTTGCAAAGAGGGGGCGTCACTGCAGCTTTAGGGGGCGCGCGGAAAATTCCACGGATAGAAACTAGCTGTTGATAACGGCCGGGAAAAAGCCAATGATGCAGGGCGTTTTGGGAGAAACGCGTGGAGGACCTCATGACGAAAGTGACGTTGACGGTCAACGGCCGGACGATGAGTGGCGAGTGCGAAGATCGCATGCTGCTCGTGCATTTCATTCGCGAAAAACTTGCCCTGACGGGCACGCATGTGGGGTGCGATACCACCCAGTGCGGCACCTGCGTGATCCATATGGACGGACACTCGGTCAAGAGCTGTTCGATCCTCGCGGTGCAGGCCAACGGTTCCGTCATCACGACGATCGAGGGGCTTGCCGCGCAAGGCGAAATGCATCCCGTGCAGGCCGCTTTCAAGGAGCATCACGGGCTTCAGTGCGGCTTCTGCACGCCGGGCATGGTGATGACGGCCGTGGACATGATCAACCGTCGTGGCGGCAGCCTGACGGAGGAGGTCGTGAGGACCGAGCTGGAGGGCAATATCTGTCGCTGCACCGGCTACCATAACATCGTCAAGGCCGTGCTTGCCGCCGACGCCGAAATGGCGGCCGGGCGGCAGGCCGCCGAATGATCTGCCGATCAACGGAAGACAGGTAGGAGCGGGGCTGCGCGCAAAGCGGAGGCACCTGATGCTCCCGCTTTCCTGACGTCTCGCTGTTCGCTCATTTCTGGAGGAGATGAAAATGGGTGTCGAAGGAATTGGTGCGCGCGTCGCCCGCAAGGAAGACAAGCGGTTTCTCACAGGCAAGGGGCGCTACACGGACGACATGGTCGCGCCGGGGATGAAATATGCCTGCTTCGTGCGCAGTCCGCATGCCCATGCGCGGATCCGCAGCATCGACGTCGCGGCGGCGAAGGCCATGCCCGGCGTCATCGACGTGCTCGACGGCAAGCAGCTGCAGGCGGACGGCATCGGCAACCTGATCTGCGGCTGGATGATCCATTCCAAGGACGGTTCGCCGATGAAGATGGGCGCTTGGCGCCCGCTCGCCCACGAAACCGTCCGCTATGTGGGTGATGCGATCGCCATCGTGGTGGCCGATTCATCCGGGGAAGCGCGCGATGCGGCCGAGGCCGTGGTGATCGATTTCGAGGAACTGCCGGCGGTCACCGAACCGCTTCCCGCACTCGAAGGCGGCGCGCCGCAGCTGCATCCGGAAGCGCCCGGCAATCTGATCTTCGACTGGCAGATCGGCGATCCGGAGGCGACCGACCGCGCCATTGCCGCTGCAGCCCACGTCACCGAAATCGAGATCATCAACAACCGGCTTGCGCCCAACCCGATGGAGCCGCGCGCCACGCTCGGCATCTACGACGCGGCGGAAGATCACTACACCTGCTACACGACAAGCCAGAACCCGCATGTGGCGCGGCTCGTCATGAGCGCCTTCTACAACGTGGCGCCGGAAAACAAGCTGCGGGTGATCGCGCCGGACGTCGGCGGCGGCTTCGGCTCCAAGATCTACATCTATCCGGAGGAAATCGTCTGCCTGTGGGCGTCCAAGAAGACCGGCGTGCCGGTCAAATGGACCTCAGACCGGACCGAGGCCTTCCTCACGGACGCGCATGGGCGCGACCACGTCTCCAAGGTGAAGATGGCGTTCGATGCCGACCATCGGGTGACGGCGCTGAAGGTGGATACGGTCGCCAATCTCGGCGCCTATATGTCGCTGTTTTCCTCGGCGGTGCCGACCTATCTCTATGCGACGCTGCTTTCAGGACAGTATGCGATCCCGGCGATCCACGCCAATGTGCGCACGGTCTATACCAATACGGTGCCGGTGGACGCCTATCGCGGTGCCGGCCGGCCGGAAGCGACCTATCTCCTGGAGCGGACGATGGAGACTGCGGCGCGGGAGCTCGGCGTCTCGCCGGCGGAACTGCGGCGGAAGAACTTCATCCGCAGCTTCCCCTACCAGACGCCGGTGATCATGAACTACGACGCCGGGGACTATGAGGCTTCCCTCAACGCCGCCATGCAGGCGGCCGACTGGGCGGGCTTCGAAGGGCGGCGGTCGGCGTCAGCAGCCAAGGGCAAAAAGCGCGGCATCGGCATGAGCTGCTATATCGAGGCCTGCGGCATCGCGCCGTCGGCTGCGGTCGGGTCGCTCGGCGCCGGCGTGGGCTTGTGGGAATCGGCCGAGGTGCGGGTAAACGCGGTCGGCACGATCGAGGTGCTGACCGGCTCGCACAGCCATGGCCAGGGCCATGAGACAACCTTCGCGCAGCTGGTGGCCGGCCGGCTCGGCGTGCCGCTCGAAAGCATCAACATCGTGCATGGCGACACGGACAAGGTGCAGATGGGCATGGGCACCTACGGGTCCCGGTCCGGCGCGGTCGGGATGTCGGCGGTCGTCAAGGCGCTCGACAAGGTCGAGGCGAAGGCCAAGAAGATCGCAGCGCACATGATGGAAGCGGACGAGCAGGACATCGTCATCGAAAACGGCGAGCTGAAGATCGCCGGGACCGACAAGACGGTGCCGTGGTTCCAGGTGGCGCTTGCGGCCTATACCGCGCACAACCTGCCCGCCGGCATGGAGCCGGGCCTGAAGGAAACGGCCTTCTACGACCCGTCCAACTTCACCTTCCCGGCCGGCTGCTACATCGCCGAGGTGGAGATCGATCCCGAAACCGGCAAGACAGAGATCGTCCAGTTCGTCGCAGCGGACGACTTCGGCAACATCATCAATCCGATGATCGTCGAGGGGCAGGTGCATGGCGGGCTCGCGCAGGGCATCGGCCAGGCGCTTCTCGAAAACGTCCATTACGACCCGCAGACGGGGCAGCTGCTGACCGCGAGCTTCATGGATTACGCCATGCCGCGTGCCGACGATCTGCCGTCGTTCACGCTGTCGCACCAGAACACGCCATGCCCCGGCAATCCGCTGGGCATCAAGGGCTGTGGCGAGGCGGGCGCGATCGGGTCGCCGCCGGCGCTCATCAATGCCATCACCGACGCGATCGGCCACAACCGGCTGACCATGCCCGCCACGCCCATGAAGGTGTGGCAGGCCCTGCAGCCTGCGCATTGAGGGGGAAACGACATGTACGCTACCAGCTATCATCGCGCCTCCTCGGTCGAGGATGCCGTCAGACTGCACGGCCATTCCGAGGAGAGCAAATATGTCTCCGGCGGCATGACGCTGATCGCCACCATGAAGCAGAGGCTTGCGTCGCCGAGCGATCTCGTCGACCTGCGGCATATCGGATCGATGAAGGGCATTTCGGTCGATGGCCGGCGGGTCACCATCGGCGCCGGAACGCCGCATGCCGAGGTTGCGGCTTCGCAGGCGATCATGGCCGTCTGTCCCGCGCTCTGCCACCTCGCCAGCCATATCGGCGACCCGCATGTGCGGCATATGGGGACGATCGGCGGTTCGGTCGCCAATAACGACCCTGCGGCCGACTACCCTTCGGCGGTGCTGGCGCTCGACGCCACGGTCGTCACCGACCGGCGCTCCATCCCGGCGGACGGGTTCTTCGCCGGTCTGTTCGAAACGGCACTGGCCGAGGACGAGATCATTACCGCCATCGCCTTCGATGCGCCGGACAAGGCCGGCTACGCGAAATTCGCCAACCCCGCTTCGCGCTATGCGATGACCGGGGTGTTCGTGGCGAAGACGGGCGGCACCGTCAGGGTCGCGGTCACGGGGGCGGGCTCGGACGGCGTTTTCCGGCATGCGGGGCTTGAACAGGCGCTGCAGGGGAACTGGTCGCCGGATGCGCCCGGCTCCGTGATGGTCGATCCCTCGGGCCTGATGGCCGACATGCATGCAGATGCGCAATACCGGGCGAACCTCGTGAAAGTCATGGCGAAGCGGGCGGTGATGGCTGCCGGCTGAGCGAATCGAAGTGCAAGGGGCCGCCCGAGGCGGTCCCTTGCCGCTGTTCCCTTTTGAGGCGGAGAAGCGTCGGCCCGAATTCTCCTTTGAATCATTCAAAAAATCGGGCGATTTGCCGCAGGGCACTTCTAATCCGCCGCAACGGGGTTGACGGCGGGGCTGCCTGGACCCAAAAACCAGAGCAGGTTCTGGAGTGTGACATGGATTTCG
>UBWZ01000001.1 GCA_900469345.1 Hyphomicrobiales bacterium
CACCAGCACCCACCCTTACGCCGCCGAAGCCGGAACCCGTCGCAAAGCTCGACGATGCCCGCAAGGTGCTGGTCGTCGGCGACTTCCTGGCCGGCAATGTCGGCGGCGAACTGCAGTCAACCTTCGAAACCTCGCCGGGCGTCGCCGTGGTCGACCGGAGCGACGGCTCGTCCGGCCTGGTGCGCACCGACCATCTCGACTGGCCGGCAGCGTTGCCGGGTATGATCGATGAGCTGAAACCCTCCCTCGTCGTGGTCATGCTAGGCGCCAACGACCGGCAGATGATGACTGTCGGGGGTATGCGCGAGAAATTCCGCAACGAGGCGTGGCTGAAGGAATATACGTCCCGCATCGACACCCTGGCTGGCATCGTCACGTCGCGCAAGCTGCCGCTTCTCTGGGTCGGCCTGCCGGCCTTCCAGTCACCGACCCTCACGGCCGATGCGGTCACTCTGAATGCGCTCTACCGCAGCGAGATGGACAAGGTCGGCGGCGAGTTCGTCGATGTCTGGGACGGCTTTGTCGACGAGGACGGCAAGTTCATCGTTACCGGCTCCGACGTCAACGGCCAGCAGGTGCGCCTGCGCGGCGCAGACGGCATCACCTTCACCAAGGCGGGCAAGCAGAAACTGGCCTTTTACGTGGAGCGTTTCGTGCGTCGCCATCTCGGAGATGTCGCGAGCCCGGACATGGTCAACCTGGAATCCGGCAGCCTGTCGCCGCTGACCATGACGCCGTCACCCGGAGGGGCTCCGCTGCAGACTCAGCCGATCAGCCTGCTCGACCCCAATCTCGACGGCGGCAAGGATTTGCTCGGCGCGACCCCAGATCCGGCGCCTCTGGGCGAAACGCCGCGTGACACCCTGGTCCGCCGGGGCGAGATGCCGGCCGCGCCCGCCGGCCGGATCGACGATTACCGGATCGACAAGACGCGCTAGCCTCACACGAAAACGCCTTCGCCCGGCCGGACGAAGGCGGCTTGGTCGACCCGCTACGATCAGCGGGGCAGGACGGACGCGCCCATCAGCGCTTCGTCGACGGCGCGGGCGGCCTGGCGGCCCTCGCGGATCGCCCAGACCACCAGCGACTGGCCGCGCCGCACGTCGCCGGCGGCCCACACCTTGTCGAGGGAGGTCTTGTAGTCGCGCTCGTTGGCGATGACGTTGGTCGAACCGCGCCGGTCGAGATTGACGTCCAGCTTGCCTTCGAGTTCGCTGAGAACGCCCTCCTTTATCGGCCCGGAAAACCCGATTGCGATAAAGGCGAGGTCTGCCTTGATGATGAAATCCGTGCCAGCGATCGGCTGGCGGCGGTCGTCCACCTCGCAGCAGCGCACGCCGATCAACTGGCCGTCCTCGCCGATGAACTCGAGCGTCGCGACCTGGAATTCGCGGATGGCGCCTTCCGCCTGGCTGGACGAGGTGCGCATCTTGGTGGCCCAGAACGGCCAGACGGCGAGCTTGTCTTCCTTTTCCGGCGGCTGCGGGCGGATGTCGAGCTGCGTCACCTTCACGGCACCCTGGCGGAAGGCCGTGCCGACGCAGTCGGATGCCGTATCGCCGCCCCCGACGACGACCACATGCTTGCCGCCGGCGATGATCGGCTCGGATGCCCAGGCGACGCTGTCGATGTTTTCGCGGCCGATGCGGCGGTTCTGCTGCACGAGATAGGGCATGGCATCATAGACGCCGTGCAGGTCCGCACCCGGGATGCCGGCCGGCCGCGGCGTCTCCGAGCCGCCGCAATAGACGACCGCATCATGGTCCGCGATCAAAGTCTCCACCGGCAGGTCGACGCCGATATTGGCCCCGTAGTGGAAGGTCACGCCTTCCCCGGTCATCTGCTCGACGCGCCGGTCGATGAAATTCTTTTCCATCTTGAAGTCCGGGATGCCGTAGCGAAGCAGGCCGCCCGCCTTCGATTCCCGCTCGTAGACATGCACTTCGTGGCCGGCCCGGGCGAGCTGCTGGGCGGCCGCAAGTCCGGCCGGGCCGGAACCGATCACGGCGACCTTCTTGCCCGTCTTCACGGTTGCCGGCTGCGGCGCAATGAACCCGAGCTCGTAGGCCTTGTCGGCAATCGCCTGCTCGATGGTCTTGATCGTCACGGGCGCGTCTTCGAGGTTGAGCGTGCAGGCCTCCTCGCACGGCGCCGGGCAGACGCGGCCGGTGAATTCCGGAAAGTTGTTGGTGGAATGGAGGTTGCGGATCGCCTCCTCCCACTTGTTGTTGTAGACGAGGTCGTTCCAGTCCGGGATCTGGTTGTGAACAGGGCAGCCGGTCGGGCCGTGGCAATAGGGAATGCCACAGTCCATGCACCGCGCCGCCTGCTTGGTCACTTCCGCATCGGACATCGGAATGATGAATTCGCGGAAATGGCGAATGCGGTCGGAGGCCGGCTGGTACTTCGCCACCTGCCGGTCGATTTCCATGAAACCCGTAACCTTGCCCATGTTAAATTCCCTTGCCCAATCTTCGTCGCCGCCCGTTCGTCAGAGCAGCCAGTTTTCAACTTTCAATCCCGTGACGCGCAGAAATGCCCTGTCATCCGTCACAACCACTGCGTCCAGCACAAGCGCGTGCGCCGCGATCAGCATATCGATCTGCCCCATCGAGGAGCCTATTGCTTCAAGTTCACTGCGGAGTGCCGCATAGGCCAGATCCGCAGGAACACACCAATCCTCCACCCGAAGGTGCTGCAGAATAGCCTCGGCGGCGATTTTCTGTCGCAGGACTCCGCTCTTCGTATAACCGAAGCGAACCTCTGCCTGCACCATGACGCTAGTCAGCAGATCGCCCGATCTAAATCCTCTCATGCGATTGGCAGCGTTTCCCAGCGGCTGTCGCATGACGTTCGAAATGATGTTCGTATCGAGGAGATACGCCATCTTACTTTTCCAGATCGACTGGTTCCGGCGGGTAGTCTTCGACATCGGGGATATCGAGAGGGCCCTGCTCGGCAAGCCAGTCAAAAACCTCGGCCAATGACCTCTTTTCCAGTTTAGGCCGCAGGTAGATCACTCCATCCCGATCTTGGGAGATCATCATGCTGTCTGCCGGAATATCGAACTCAGCCGGGATACGAACGGCCCGGCTGCGCCCGTTGCGAAAAATGCTGACTTCCCGTTCTTCGCGCGCATCCATATCGTCATCTCCACCTGTGTGATATGCCAATGTCATATCACACAGTGAGTTCGTTCTCAAACTACTCCGCAGCGACCCCCATGCGCATCCGTTCCATCTCCACCAGCGCCCGGCGGTACTCGACCGGCATGACCTTGCGGAACTTCGGCCGGTATTCGCTCCAGCGGTCGAGGATCTCCTTGGCGCGGTTCGAACCGGTGTAGTGCAGGTGGTTCGAAATCATCTGGTAGAGGCGTTCCTCGTCGTGGCGCGTCATGTCCTCGGACACGTCGACACGCCCCTTGTGCATGAGGTCGCCACCGTGATGGTGCAGCTTCTCCAGCATATCGTCCTCTTCCGGAACCGGCTCGAGCTCGACCATCGCCATGTTGCAGCGCTTGGCGAAATCGCCACGCTCGTCGAGCACATAGGCAACGCCGCCGGACATGCCGGCCGCGAAGTTGCGGCCCGTTTCGCCGAGCACCACCACGATGCCGCCGGTCATGTATTCGCAGCCATGATCGCCGACGCCTTCGACGACGGCGATCGCACCCGAATTGCGGACCGCGAAGCGCTCGCCCGCAACGCCGCGGAAATAGCATTCGCCGGTGATCGCGCCATAGAGCACGGTATTGCCCACGATGATCGAGTGTTCGGCAGCGATCTTCGAGTTCTCCGGCGGCCGCACGATGATGCGCCCACCTGAAAGGCCTTTTCCGACATAGTCGTTGCCATCGCCGACGAGGTCGAAGGTGATGCCGCGGGCAAGGAACGCGCCAAAGCTCTGGCCCGCGGTGCCGCGCAACGTCACATGGATCGTGTCGTCCTTCAGCCCCTTGTGACCCCAGCGTTTTGCGAGCGCCCCCGACAGCATGGCGCCGGCCGACCGGTCGACGTTCTTGATCGGCACTTCGAAGACCACCGGCTCCTTGCTTTCCAGCGCCGGCATCGACTTTTCGATCAGCTTGCGGTCGAGCACGTCGTCGATCGGGTGCTTCTGGCGCTCGGTCCAGTAGGTCGCGGACTTCGGCGCCTCGACCTTGTGGAAGATCTTCGAGAAGTCGAGGCCCCTCGCCTTCCAGTGCGCCAGCATGTCGTCCTTCTCGAGGATCTCGGACATGCCGACGATGTCGTCGAGCCGGGTGAACCCGAGCGAGGCAAGGATTTCCCGCACTTCCTCGGCGACAAAGAAGAAGTAGTTGATGACGTGCTCGGGCGTGCCCTTGAAGCGCTTGCGCAGCACCGGATCCTGCGTCGCGACGCCCACCGGACAGGTGTTGAGATGGCACTTGCGCATCATGATGCAACCGGCCGCGATCAGCGGCGCCGTGGCAAAGCCGAACTCGTCGGCCCCGAGCAGCGCCCCGATGATGACGTCGCGGCCGGTCTTGAGACCACCGTCCACCTGCAGCGCAATGCGCGAGCGGAGCCCGTTCAGCACCAGCGTCTGCTGCGTCTCGGCCAGGCCGATCTCCCACGGCGAGCCCGCATGCTTCAGCGAGGTCAGCGGCGAGGCGCCGGTGCCGCCGTCGAAGCCCGCCACCGTGATATGGTCGGCACGTGCCTTGGCAACGCCGGCCGCAACCGTTCCGACGCCGACTTCCGAGACCAGCTTGACGGAGATATCGGCTGCCGGGTTGACGTTCTTCAAGTCGAAGATCAGCTGCGCCAGGTCCTCGATCGAATAGATGTCGTGATGCGGCGGCGGCGAGATCAGACCGACGCCGGGCGTCGAATGCCGGGTCTTGGCAACCGTCGCATCCACCTTGTGGCCGGGCAGCTGGCCGCCCTCGCCGGGCTTGGCACCCTGCGCCACCTTGATCTGCAGCATGTCCGCATTGACCAGATATTCGGTGGTCACGCCGAAGCGGCCGGATGCGATCTGCTTGATCGCCGAGCGCTCCGGGTTCTGCGCACCGTTCGGCAGCGGCATGTAACGGTCGCTTTCCTCGCCGCCCTCACCGGTGTTCGACTTACCGCCGATCCGGTTCATGGCGATCGCCAGCGTCGTATGCGCCTCGCGGCTGATCGAGCCGAACGACATCGCTCCGGTCGAGAAGCGCTTGACGATTTCGACCGCCGGCTCGACATCGCCGATCGCCACCGGCTTGCGGCCCATCGCCTCTGCCGTCTTGACCTTAAAGAGGCCGCGGATGGTGTTCATCCCGACCGCCGTCTCGTTGACCATGGCGGCAAACTCGCGGTAGCGCTCCTCGCTGTTGCCGCGCACCGCATGCTGCAGCGTCGCCACCACGTCCGGCGTCCAGGCATGGCTTTCGCCGCGCATGCGGTAGGCATATTCGCCGCCGATATCGAGTGTCGAGGCGAGCACCGGATCCTTGCCGAAAGCGGCATGGTGACGGGCGACGGTTTCCTGGGCGATTTCCTCGAGGCCGATGCCTTCGATCGAGGTGGCGGTGCCGAAGAAATACTTCGCGACCAGTTGCGACGACAGACCGATCGCGTCGAAGATCTGCGCGCCGCAATAGGACTGGTAGGTGGAAATGCCCATCTTGGACATGACCTTGAGGATGCCCTTGCCGACCGCCTTGATGTAGCGCTGGACGATTTCCTGCGCATCGACTTCCTTGGGGAATTCACCGCGCATGTGCATGTCGGTCAGCGTGTCGAAGGCGAGATAGGGGTTGATCGCCTCGGCGCCGAAGCCTGCGAGACAGCAGAAGTGATGGATCTCGCGCGGCTCGCCCGATTCCACGACCAGGCCGACCGAGGTGCGCAGCCCCTTGCGGATCAGGTGGTGGTGGACGGCGGCCGTGGCCAGCAGTGCCGGGATCGCGATCCGGTCGGGGCCGATCTGGCGGTCCGACAGGACGATGATGTTGTAGCCGCCCTTGACCGCCGCTTCGGCGCGCTCGCACAACCGGACCAGCATGTCGGGCATGCCTTCGGCACCCCGCTCCACGTCATAGGTGAAGTCGAGTGTCTTGGTGTCGAACCGATCTTCCGTGTGACCGATCGAGCGGATCTTTTCCAGATCGCCATTGGTGAGGATCGGCTGGCGCACTTCCAGCCGCTTGGCATGCGCCGCACCCTCGTGGTCGAGAATGTTCGGCCGCGGCCCGATGAAGGAGACGAGGCTCATGACCAGCTCTTCGCGGATCGGATCGATCGGCGGGTTGGTCACCTGCGCAAAATTCTGCTTGAAATAGGTGTAGAGCAGCTTCGACTTCGCCGACATTGCCGAGATCGGCGTGTCCGTGCCCATCGAGCCGATCGCTTCCTGACCGGTGGTTGCCATCGGCGACATCAGGATGCGGGTGTCCTCGCTGGTATAGCCGAAGGCCTGCTGGCGATCGAGCAGCGACACGTCGCGACGCAGCGCCCGCGGCTCCACCGGCTTCAGTTCCTCGAGGATGAGCTGGGTCCGGTCGAGCCACTTCTCGTAAGGGTGCTTGGTGGCAAGCTGCGACTTCAGCTCGTCGTCGGAGATGATCTGGCCCTTCTCCATGTCGAGAAGCAGCATCTTGCCGGGCTGCAGGCGCCACTTCTTGATGATGCTTTCTTCCGGAACCGGCAGCACGCCCGCTTCCGAGGCAAGGATCACGCGGTCGTCGTCGGTGACCAGATAGCGCGCCGGACGC
Source organism: Hyphomicrobiales bacterium (assembly GCA_900469345.1). Lineage (GTDB taxonomy): Bacteria > Pseudomonadota > Alphaproteobacteria > Rhizobiales > Rhizobiaceae > Neorhizobium. The sequence continues at coordinate 6,725 of UBWZ01000001.1, forward strand.
AGGCCGTTGCGGTCGAGCGTCGCTCCGATCTGGCGGCCATCGGTAAAGCAGACGGCGGCCGGCCCGTCCCACGGCTCCATCAGCGCCGCATGGTATTCGTAGAAGGCCTTGCGCTCCTTCGACATGGACTGGTTGCCCGCCCACGCTTCCGGGATCAGCATCATCATGGCATGCGCCAGCGAATACCCGCCGCGCGTCAGGAATTCGAGCGCGTTGTCGAAACAGGCGGTGTCCGACTGGCCTTCGTAGGAGATCGGCCACAGCTTGGAGATATCCTCGCCGAAGAACGGCGAAGACACCGAAGCCTGGCGCGCAGCCATCCAGTTGACGTTGCCGCGCAACGTGTTGATCTCGCCGTTGTGGGCAACCATGCGGTACGGATGCGCAAGCTTCCAGGACGGGAAGGTGTTGGTCGAGAACCGCTGGTGGACTAGCGCCACCGCCGTCTCGAAGCGCGGATCCGACAGGTCCTTGTAGTAGGCGCCGACCTGGTAGGCGAGGAACATGCCCTTGTAGACGATTGTCGAGGACGACAGCGACACCGGATAGAAGCCGGTTTCCTGGCCGCCGAACTGGTCGTAGATGCGGTTGGAGATGACCTTGCGCACCAGGAAGAGCTTGCGCTCGAATTCCGGATTGGTGGCGGCATCGCGGCCGGCGCCGATGAACACCTGCAGGTGATGGGGTTCGGTCGCGGCGATATCCGGCGCCTTCGACAGCGAGGAATTGTCGACCGGCACCTCGCGGAAGCCGATGAACTGCTGCCCTTCCTCGGCGATCGTCTCGACGATCACCTGCTTGAAGTGCTCGATCTGTTCGGGATCGCGCGGCAGGAAGAAATGCCCGACGGCATACTCTCCGGCCTTGGGCAGGGTGATCCCCTGCTTTGCCATTTCCTCGCGAAAGAACCGGTCCGGGATCTGCACCAGAATGCCCGCGCCGTCGCCCATCAGCGGATCAGCACCGACGGCACCGCGATGGGTCAGGTTTTCCAGGATGAACAGCCCGTCCTTGACGATCTGGTGGGACTTCTTGCCCTTCATATGCGCGATGAAGCCGACGCCGCAGGCATCGTGCTCGTTTCTGGGGTCATAGAGGCCCTGCGCGGCCGGCAGGCCGGAAGCGATGAAGGGAACCGTCGCCTCGGCCGACGTCGAAGCACCGGCAGCCATGGCCTGGTCCGTCGTCCCGGAGATCATCTTGGTCATCGTCATTCCTCCTGTTGGCCGCTTCCACGCGAAGGCAGCAAGGTGGCGTTTCTTCATTTCCTGCGGATGACACAGAGCCATCTCGCCACTCTGGCAAACCCGCGGCTACCGGCCCAGCCGCACCGTAACCCTGATCATTCTCAAGAAATAGGACAATCAAGCTGACCTATTTCCGCAAAATCTATCGCACGAAACACGAGGCATCACAAGACCCGGGGGACAAAAACGTTAACCTGTGCGACAGGGAACATCATTTTCTGGCATGGTTGCCGCAAGATAATTACGGCTTGGTGCAGTGAAGCGGCTTTAGATTGCGACGGCGATAGGTCCGCTTCCGCAGGGCGTGTTTCCGGTTGAACACGGCTGCAAAACTCTTACTCTCCCGCCCGCCTCCGCGCTTTCAATTTCCAAGGTGTCCCACATGTTCTTCGCTTCCGACAACTGGGCCGGCGCCCACTCCGCCATCAACGACCGGCTCTCCAAGGAATCCACGCGCTTTGCCGCCGCCTACGGCAACAGCGAGCTCGACAAAACGGTCGAGACCCGCTTCAACGAGATCTTCGAGCGTGAGGTCTCGGTCTACTTCGTGTCGACGGGAACCGCCGCCAACTCGCTGTCGCTCGCCAGCATCGCACGCATGGGCGGCGTTGTCTTTGCGCATGCGCAGGCGCACGTGATCGAGGACGAATGCGGCGCACCGGACTTTTTCAGCGGCATGCGGATGGTCGGCGTCGATGGGGCCAACGGCAAGATCGACCCTGCGAAGCTGAAGGCCCGTATCGCCGGCTTTCCGCAGGATGCCCTGCATCACGGCCGCGCCGCCGCCGTCACGCTCACCCAGGCCACCGAAACCGGCACGATCTATACGCTCGAGGAAATCGACGCGCTCGCGAAGATTGCCAAGGACAATGGCCTGCCGCTGCACATGGATGGCGCCCGCTTCGCCAATGCGCTGGTGTCGCTCGGCTGCTCGCCGGCCGAGATGACCTGGAAGCGCGGCGTCGACGTTCTGTCCTTCGGCGGCACCAAGAACGGCTGCTGGTGCGCCGAAGCGATCGTCTTTTTCAATCCGGATCTCGCCAGGGATTTCGCCTATATCCGCAAGCGGTCAGCCCAGCTGTTCTCAAAGACTCGCTTCATCTCGGCCCAGTTCGAGGCCTATCTGCAGGACGACCTGTGGCTTGACCTGGCGCAGCACGCCAATGCCATGGCCGACAGGCTGCGGGCCGGCATCGGCGCGCTGAACAGCGCCCGCCTCGCCTGGGACACCACCTCCAACGAGGTGTTTGCCGTGCTGAGCCGCGCCTCTGCCGAAGCGGCCCGCGAAAAGGGCTCGGCCTTTTACGACTGGCCGGTACCGCTCGCCATGGAAGACCTGGTTGCCGGCGACGAGATGCTGATCCGCCTTGTCACCTCGTTTGCGACGACCGAGGAAGACGTCGATCAGTTCCTGTCGATCTGCGCGGCGGCCTGAACTTTTGCGTCAGCCTGATTGCGGCACCATGCGTGCGGCAATCAGGCTGGACAGGGCCTCCACCATCGCCACGTCGGCGCTGCGCCTGGCCAAGAGCACGAATTCCACGTCTTCGAGCACCGGCAGCCGGTCGGCCGGGATCTCCTTCAGCCCCTCCGGCACCATGCTGCGCGGCTGCACCATCACGCCCATGCCGGCCCGCGCCGCAGCCGTCAACCCGCTGAGGCTGCCGCAGGTGCAGACGATCCGCCACGGCACTCTGGCGGCATCCAGCGCCTCCTGCGCCACCCGTCGGGTAATCGACGGCTGCGGAAAGGCGATCAGCGGCAGCGCGTCTCCGCGCGACAGGATCAGCGCCGGGTCGCGTGCCAGCCAGACCAGCGGCTCGCGGTAGAGCAGCCGGCCCTGGCTTTCCCCCACATGCCGCTTGGCAAGCACCAGATCGAGATCGCCGACCTCCTGCATCTGGTTGAGCACGGCGCTCAGCGCCACGGTCAGCTCCAGATCGACCAGCGGATGCAACCGGATGAAGTCCTCGAGGATCTCTGTCAGCCGGTTGGCGACCACGTCTTCGGACACCCCCAGCCGCAGGCGCCCGCGCAGCCGGCTTTCACCGAACAGCGCGGCAACCTTGCCGTCGAGTTCGAGCATGCCCTGCGCATAGCCCAGCAGCGCCTCACCGTCGGCCGTCAGCCGCACCTGGTGCGTATCGCGCGCCACCAGACGGCGGCCGAGCGACTTTTCCAGCCGCTGGATATGCTGCGTGACGGTCGACTGGCCAAGTCCGAGCCGGGACGCCGCCTCGGTAAAACTGCCGGTCTGTTGCAGCGCCAGAAAGCTGTTGAGGTGCTGGAGGTTCAGCATGGTCATCACATTTCAGGATAACTGTTAAAGTTTGCATTCCGATTTATGATAAGCGATGGAAGAGCATGTGAAAAGGGAATGACCTCATGAAACGCTTTCTTCCCGACCAGTTTACGATCCTGCTGGTCTGCACCGTGATCCTTGCGTCCGTCCTGCCCATTCACGGACAGTGGGCGGAGTGGTTCGGCATTGCCACCAACATCGCCATCGGCCTTTTGTTCTTCCTGCATGGCGCCCGCCTGTCGCGCGAAGTGGTCGTTGCCGGCATGCTGCACTGGCGGCTGCACCTGACCATCCTGCTCACCACCTTCGCGATCTTCCCGGTGCTCGGCCTGGCCGTGGGTTTCATCCCCGAAAGCATCCTCCCGGCGCCGCTCTACATGGGGATCCTCTTCCTCTGCGTGCTGCCGTCCACGGTCCAGTCGTCGATCGCCTTTACCTCCATGGCTGGCGGCAACGTTCCGGCCGCCATCGTATCCGCCTCCGGCTCCAATCTCTTCGGCATGTTCCTGACGCCGCTGCTGGCCGGTCTTCTGCTGTCCACCACCGGTGGCGACGGCGTTTCGCTCGACGCGATCTACAAGATCGGTCTCCAGCTGCTCGCCCCCTTCCTGCTCGGCCAGCTCCTGCAGCCCTGGATCGGCAACTGGGTGCGCGCCCGCAAGAAGCTGCTGATGCCGGTCGACCGCGGCTCGATCCTGATGGTCGTCTACTCCGCGTTTTCCGAAGCCGTGATGGAAGGTCTCTGGCACACCTTCTCGATCACCGATATCGGCACGGTCATCCTGCTCGATATGGTCCTGCTCGCCATCGTCCTCAGCATCACCATGTTCGGCAGCCGGGCACTTGGCTTCTCCAAGGAAGACGAGATCACCATCACCTTCTGCGGCTCAAAGAAGTCGCTGGCGAGCGGCGTGCCGATGGCGAACGCCATCTTCTCCGGACAGACGGCCTCGATCGGCGCCATCGTCCTGCCCATCATGCTCTTCCACCAGATCCAGCTGATGGCCTGCGCCGTGATCGCCCAGAAATACGCGCAGCGCCTGCGGGCGAAGGAACCTGCGGCCGCCGAGCCGGCCGTCGCCTGAGACCCGCGCCCCTCACGGAGCACCGACCATAAAAAACGCCTCTTCCCGGCGGGGGAAGAGGCGTCCGACGATCGAGCCTTGACTTGGAGGTTTTGGGTTCGAAGGTCTTAGTTGATCTGCTGCGGGGAGACCTGGGCCTCGATCGTCTTGGCTTCGTCACCGGCTTCGGCGGCGATCGCAATGCGACGGGGCTTCATGGCTTCCGGAAGGTTCCGGAGAAGGTCGATGTGGAGCAGACCGTTTTTCAGTGATGCCGACTGGACTTCGACATGATCGGCAAGCTGGAAGCGGCGCTCGAAGGCGCGCGTGGCGATGCCGCGATAGAGATACTCGCTCTCGCCGCCGCTCACGGTGTCGCCCTTCTCACCCTTGACGGTCAGCACATGGGCATGCGCCTCGATCGAAAGTTCCTTTTCGTCGAAGCCGGCAACGGCCATGGTGATCCGGTAGGTGTTGTCGCCGGTCCGCTCGATATTATACGGCGGATAGCTGGGCGTCTGTTCGGCAACCCCGCGGTTGTCGAGCAGGTTGAAGAGCCGGTCGAAACCGACGGTAGAGCGGTAGAGAGGCGAAAAATCGACGTGACGCATGATGTCCTCCTTGGGAAGCGACGTTGCGGTTTCTAAGCGGTTCGCACCCCGTTCTGGCGATGCGGAACCTGTTATGCAGACCCTTGTTGGCGCCTGCATGATGAAGATGGGGATTGTCGTTTTGGCCTTCAAGACCCCGGCTTTTCCGATCCTGCGGGCTGAACGCTGGGTGAATGCGCGGTTCGGCCGGTATTCAGCCAAGCCCTGCTAGACCAGCCGTACTGGGTGGCAGACTGCCTCCCGCGGCCGTAGCGTCCATTCGTCCCTTCGCTTCGGTCACAGACTTGGCCGGAGCCGTGCAATGCGGTTCCGGCCATTTTTTTGCCGGTCAGTTTTTTCTTGACGCAGGCCGTCGCTTGCCTATCGCTTGGAAGCCATGAGCGAACCCACTGCCCCCCTCGATATCCTTCACAGCACGCCGGACAACCCGGCGCCGCAAAACTTTACCGCGGGCTATTTTACCGGCCACCGCGGCACCCGGCTGCGTTACGCCCTGTTCCGTTCGCCGCAGTCGCCGGCCACTGGAACCATGGTGATCGTCCCGGGCCGCAATGAGTCGATCGAGAAATACTTCGAGACCATCCGCGATCTGAACGCCCGTGGCCTGTGGGTCGCGACCTACGACCTGCGCGGCCAGGGTGGCTCGGATCGGCTCGGCAAAATCGCCCGCAAGGGCCATGTCCGGCGCTTTTCCGATTACGAGCGCGATCTCGAACTGTTTCTGGTACAGGTCGTTTTGCCGGATGCCCGCCTGCCCTTCTTCCTTCTCGGCCATTCGACCGGCGGATTGATCGCGCTCGCCACCGCGCCGCGCCTGTCGAACCGCATCAGCCGCATAGTCCTCTCGGCACCCTACATCGCGCTGACCGGCCAGGCCTTTTCCGAAAACACGATCCGCGCCATCTCGCGGTCGCTGAGCTGGACCGGGCTTGGCGGCCTTGGGCTCGGCAAGGACCAGAGCGAGCGTCCGTTCGAGGGCAACCCGCTGACCTCGGATCCGGACCGCTACCGGCGCAACGCCGACATTCTCACTGCCCGTCCCGATCTGTCGATCGGCCCTCCGACCGCCCGCTGGCTGCACGAGACGCTCAGTGCGGCGCGGCGGGTCACGTCCCAGGCGCACCTGACACGCATCACCATCCCGACCCTCGTCCTGGCGCCGGTGCTCGACGGCATTGTGCCCTATGCGGCGCAGGAGGAACTGTCGCGCAATTTCCGCGCCGGCCAGCTGATCACGGTGAGCGGCGGCCGCCACGAACTCCTGCAGGAGCGCGACATCTATCGCGCCCAGGCGCTGGCGGCGATCGAGGCTTTCATGCCGGGCTTGGACGGTGGCCTCGACCTCTCGGAAACTGCCGCCTGACCCTTGACCCGTCCTAGGCGCCCGCCAGCAGCGCCAGTGCCTGCGCATGCACGGCCGGCGACCCGGCGGCGACGATGTTGCCACCGCCTTCCGGCCGGCCGCCATCCCAGGTGGTGATCAGCCCGCCGGCCTGCTCGATCAGCGGAATAAGCGCCCCGACGTCATAGGGCTTCAGATTGTTCTCGACGATCACGTCCACATGGCCCGAGGCCAGCAGCGCATAGGCGTAGCAATCGCAGCCGTAGCGAAACAGCCGCACCCGCTGCTCCACCGCCCGGTAACGCAGCGCGGCCTCCCCCTCGAAGATATGCGGCGACGTGGTGAACAGGATCGCATCGGCAAGATCGCCGCAATCGCGCACCCGGATCTGCCGCGTGCCGTCCGGTCCCGCATACCAGGACCGCTCCCCGTCGGCAAAATATCGCTCGCCGATGAAGGGCTGGTCCATCATTCCCATTCTGGCCCGGCCGTCCGACTGGAAGCCGATCAGCGTTCCCCAGACCGGCAGCCCGGAAATGAAGGCGCGCGTTCCGTCGATCGGGTCGATCACCCACACATGCTCGCGGTCGAGCCCGACATTGGCGTGTTCCTCGCCGAGGATCCCGTGCTCGGGGAAACGTTCCTCGATCAGCGCCCGGATGGCCGTCTCGGCGGCCCTGTCGCCTTCCGTGACGGGGTCGAACCCACCGGCCAGCTTGTTGACCACGGAGACGCCCGTGCGGAAGCGCGGCAGCGTCTCCGCCTTGGCAGCGTCGGCAAGCGTGTCGAAGAAGGCGCGGTCGGGCAGCATCGAAACATTCCTCGTGGCAGGTGGCCTGTTTCTAGCGCGTCGCCACCGTCAAATAAACCGCGATCCGCCGGATTTGGATCGATGAAAAATGCGCCATCAGGCCTAATTATGATGCATTTTTAATCATCGGAAAAACATGCTTGACAAATGAGCAGAAAAATCTACCCTCGGAGCTACAGTCTCTGACTGTAATACCCTCCTTGGGTGTTTCCTCCCTAGACTTAGCCGCGCCAACAGCGCGGTTTTTTTTGTCTTGATTCCGGGAATCGCGGGAAATCTGGTCCGGATTATTCGGCGGCGAGCGCGCTGTTGCTGCCGCTGAAATCGCCGACGAAATCGGCCATCTGCCGCATGAAGGTAGAGAGCGCCGCGGCGATCACCGGAAAATCCGGCCGCTTTTCGAGCGTCATCTCGTCGACGTACAGAGCCCGGTTGATTTCGATCTGCAGCGCATGCAGGCCGCGCACCGGCCGACCGTAATGCTCGGTGATGAAACCGCCCGCATAGGGCTTGTTGCGGACCGCCGAGAACCCCATGCCTTCGAGGAAGTGCAGCGCCGCCCGCGAAAGCTCGGCCGAAGCGCTGGTGCCGTAGCGGTCGCCGATGATGAAATCGGGGCGGACGTCTGAACCGGCCAGACGAATATTGCCCGGCATGGAGTGGCAGTCGATCAGGACGCAGAGGCCGAATCGTGCATGGGTCGAGGCGATCAGCTTGCGCAGGCAGGCATGGTAGGGCTTGTAGAGTGTCTCGATCCGGGACAGGGCCTCGTGGACGGGCAACCGCCGCCGGTAAATTTCCATGTTCTCGGCAACAATTCGCGGAATGGTGCCGAGCCCGCCTGCGACCCGCATGGAACCGATATTGACGTAGGATGGCAGCGGCCCGTCGAACATCCGCGGATCGAGCTCGTACGGCTCCCGGTTGACGTCGAGATAGGCGCGGGGAAAATGTGCGAGGAGAAGCGGGGCCCCGAGTTCGGGCGCATCGGCGAAGATATCGTCCACATAATGGTCGGCCGAGCGGCGGATGGCGATCGCGTCGAGGTTGCTGTTGGCCAGGAATTCAGGCGGATAGCGGCGGCCGCTGTGCGGCGAGTTGAATACGAAGGGGATGGTCTGCTTTACGGGCTCCCTCACTTCGAACTGGTCCAGATCACCCGTCGCTAAGTCCATCCTGCTTTTACCATGTCACGAAGTCTGTGGAAGCGGCATGTTGCCAGTTGCCCGAACCCAAGTCCATACTATCTATATCCTCACGACGCTGCTTCCACTCCCATTAAACGGATATTTACCGGGTCTTGGCAGTGTGAAGGGCGATGCACTCATTTCAATTAGACGGATGACGGTCTTCGAACGATGATCCAGAAAATTCTTCTTGCAGAAGACGATAACGATATGCGGCGCTTTCTCGTGAAAGCGCTGGAGAAGGCCGGTTACAAGGTTATCTCCTTTGACAACGGCGCCAGCGCCTACGACCGCCTGCGCGAGGAACCCTTCTCGCTGCTGCTGACGGACATCGTAATGCCGGAAATGGACGGGATCGAACTGGCGCGTCGCGCCACGGAGCTCGATCCCGACCTGAAGGTCATGTTCATCACCGGTTTTGCGGCCGTGGCGCTGAACTCTGATTCGAAGGCGCCGAAGGATGCGAAGGTGCTTTCCAAGCCCTTCCACCTGCGCGACCTGGTCGACGAAGTGAACAAGCTTTTGGCTGCCTGAGGCGCCAACGCCCGGAGTTCCGGGGCTTTGAAAAAAGCTTCGAAATTCCTGGCAGAAACCTGTTGACGGCCCGACCAGTCTATGGTCTATGCGCCGCCATCGGATGGGCGTGTAGCTCAGCGGGAGAGCACTACGTTGACATCGTAGGGGTCACAGGTTCAATCCCTGTCACGCCCACCATCCAGTTTCGAAAAGGCCTTGTCGAGCGATCGGCGAGGCCTTTTTGCTGATGACCAACCGGACATCCCCTCTCGCCTTTATCCGCGGTCCGGAGACCGTGGCTCTGGACGCGAGGCCCTCGCTCTGGCAGAAGCCTCCGCGAGGGGTGCGACTGCCGTTAGCTTTAGAACGGGGTCGGGTGACCGATTGACGTCACGTTGCTGCCACGAGATCACGTCGGCCATCCCTCACCTTGACCGCTGCCCAGCCCGGACCGTGTGAACGGTTGCATTTCGTTCACCGCGTTCAAAACCGATTTGGTTACTTTCCCGGCTTACTATCCCGGAGGATGGATGGCGGAGACCGGCATGGCGCAATACAAATATCCGACGCATTTGGGTGAGACGAAATCCTGGGCCTTCGACCAGGACTGGAAGCCCGGACAGGTTGTCCGCAATGCGGGCATCTACCGCTGCGCCACCTGCGGCGACGAGACCGTCGTCGACAAGGGCGCCGCCATTCCCAAGAGCCATCACGAACACACGGTGCTGGGGCCCGTCGTCTGGCGCATGCTGGTATTTGCCCAGAAGCACCCGTCGTGACGTCAGGCGGCAGGCCCGGCTGTGTTGGCCAGGCCTGCGCCAGGGTAGCGTAGCTGTTGGCTTAAAGAACCAGGCTGCCGGCCGTGAAGGCGAGCACGATGAAGATCAGGAAAACCACCAGTGCGATGAAGAACAGGATCTTGGCGATCGATGCGGTTGCGGCAGAAACGCCCGAGAAACCGAGGAAGCCGGAGATCAGGGAAATGACGAGAAAAATGAGAGCCCACTTCAGCATGGAAATCCACCCTTTGCGTTTGAACGGCCGGACAACGCGGCAAAGGTTTGAGGGTTCCATGACGGCACGCGCTGCCGTCTGAGGCAGCCGCGCTAGCGGAACAGATGCGCCTTGCCGGACACCGATACCGCAACCCGGTCCCCCGCATGGAGCATTTCCCGGTTCGGGATGTCGAGCCTGAACGCATGCGCGTGCACACCGTCGAGAACGATCCGCGTATCGCAGGTGGAGCCGCCGAAGACCACGTCTGCGACGGTGCCGTTGGCGTCCTCTGCCTCAGCCCGCCGCACGCTGATCTGCTCCGGACGAAGCAGGATGCTGCCTGCCCCCGAAAACCCTCCAGCGTCGATCGCCAGCGGCCCGAGCGGGCTCTCAGCCTGCCCGCCGGCCACGTCGGCCGGCAACACGATCGCCTCACCCATGAAGGCGGCCGTCGCGGCATCCACGGGGCGCGCATAGACATCGCGCGGGCTGCCGACCTGCACGAAACGGCCGGACCGCATCACCGCCAGCTGGTCGGCAAAGGCGAGCGCTTCCTGCTGGTCGTGGGTGACGAGGATCGTCGTGATCCCGGCGGACGACAACACGTCGGCCACAGCCTTGCGGGTCGCGACCCTCAAACCCGTGTCCAGGGCCGAGAACGGCTCGTCGAGCAGCATCAGGCGCGGTTGGCGGGCAAGTGCCCTGGCAAGCGCCACACGCTGCTGCTGGCCGCCGGAGAGCTGATCTGGCTTGCGTGACAGCATGGCGGGGTCGAGCCCCACCATTTCCATCAGTTCGCCGGCCCGTGCCCTCTTCGCCTCCCGGTCCGTCTTCAGGCCGAAACCGATATTGTCCGACACGCTGAGGTGCGGAAACAGGCAGCCGTCCTGCGCCACGATGCCGATGTTGCGCAGATGCGCCGGCACCTGCCCCTGGGCATCGGCCATCACCTCGCCGTCGAGCAGGATGGCGCCCGCATCCGGCGCCTCGAAACCCGCAATCAGCCGCAAAAGGGTCGTCTTGCCGCAACCGGAGGGGCCGACGATCGCCGTGCGGCTGCCGGGCGCCACGGTCATGTCGACGCCGTCGAGCGCCGCCACGGCGCCGTAGTGCTTGCGCAGGGAATCCAGTTTCAGAAATGTCATCGCCCGGCGATCTTCTTCGATTGGTGGTGGAGCAGCCAGGTCAGCGGCAATGAAAAGAGAACCATCAGCACGGCATAGGGCGCCGCTCCCGCATAGTCGATCTCGCTGGTGAGCGCCCAGAACGCCATGGCAAGCGTGCGTGTTCCGTTGGGGGCGAGCATCTGCGTCGCCGTCAGCTCGTTCATGATGCCGAGCGACGACAGCGCGACGCCGGCCGCCGCACCCGGTGCCGCAAGCCGCACCGTCGTCGACCACAGCGCATTGCCGGGCGAGCGCCCAAGGCTTGCCGCCGCCTGCTCGAGCTCCACCGGCACCTGGGCGATGCTGGCCCGCAGGCTCACCAGCGCCCGCGGCAGGAACATGATGACATAGGCAAGCACGATCGTCGCCACGGTCTGGTAGAGCGGCAGCAGGGCCCGCACCGTCACCGTCACCAGCGCCAGCGCCACGACGACGCCGGGCATCGAGCTTGCCAGGTAGTAGCAGCCTTCGAGGAAGCGGCTCGAGCGATTGACGCGGCGAACCGAAAGCCAGGCGATCGGTACCGCGGCCGCGGTCGTCGCAAATCCGCCGATCAGGCAGATCACCAGCGTCTGACCGAGCGCCAGCCCGATCTCGTCCATGCGCCAGATGGCGGTGCCGCCCGCCACCAGCCAGCGGCCGAGCGTCAGCGCCGGAATGCCCAGCGAAAAGGCGGCCGTGACCAGAGGCAGGAGGAGCAGCGGATAGCGCCAGCGACCGAGCCGCACGGTCTTCGTCCGCCGCGCGACGCCGGGTCCGAGCCGCGCATAGCGCCGGCGGCCGCGCAGGCTCGCCTCGAGCCCCAGTAGAACCAGGCAGCACAGCACCAGCACCAGCGCCAGCATGTAGGCGGCGACGCCGTTATAGGTGGACTGGAACTGGTCGATGATCGCCGTTGTGAACGTGTCGAAGCGGATCATCGCGAAGAGACCGTATTCGGCCAGCAGATGGAGCCCGATCAGCAGCATGCCGCCGCAGACCGCCAGCCGCAGCTGCGGCAGCACGACCCGGCGGAACACCGCAACCGGTGCAAGCCCGAGCGATGCCGCCTGGTCCTCGAGCGCCGGGTCCAGCAGCCGGAAGGCGGCAGAGACCGGCAGGAACAGAAACGGAAAGTAGGCGACCACGGAAATCGCGACGCCGGCGCCAAGCCCGTGGATGCCGGGCCACAACCCGACCCAGGCATAGGAGTGGACGAAGGCGGGAACCGCGAGCGGCGCGACGCACAGCCATGACCACAGCCGGGCGCCCGGCAGGTCGGTGCGTTCGGTCAGCCACGCAAGCGTCACCGCGAGCAGCGTACAGATCGGAATGGTCAGGAGAACGAGCAGGATGGTATCGACCATCAGCTCTGCGACGCGGCCGCGGAAGATCAGCGTCACCGCCGTGTCCCAGCCGGTCGCCACGGCCGCCCACAGCACGAAGCCGAGTGGCAGCAGCGCCAGAAGCGCCACGACCACCGCGATCGTCAGCGTCCAGGACGATGCCGCCGGCAGTCGGTATCGCGGCGCGGTCAGGACCCTGGTGTCGGTGGTGGCACTCATAAGAAACTCGGAGAAAGTGAGACACCGCAGGTAGCCCCTGCGATGTCGCCGTGCAACAGGAATCGATCCTTTAGAGCAGTCCCGCCGCGGTCATCATGTCGGTGACCTTCGCGTTGTTGAGCGTCGACGGCTCGACCTTCGGCGCCTGCAGGTCCGTCAGCGGCACGAGCGCCTTGTTCGAGGCCTCGTCCTTGCCGACCGCATATTCGAACGAGGTACCGTCGCGCAGCACCTTCTGGCCGCCCTTGCCCGTCAGCCACTTGAGGAAGGCCTGGGCCTGTTCCTTGTGCTTGGAGGAGGCCAGGATGCCGCCGCCGGAGATCGACACGAAGGCACCCGGATCCTCGTTCTTGAAGTAGTGCAGCGCGACGTTCTTGCTGTTTTCGCCCGTCTTCGCCTGGTCGCCGAAATAGTAGTAGTGATAGATCAAGGCGCCTTCGGTCTGGCCGGCATTGACGGCCTTCATGGCGGTCGAATTGCCGCGATAGGCGGTGAAGTTCGTCTTCATGCCCTTCAGCCACTCGGCCGTCGCGGCATCGCCCTTCAGCTGCAGCAGGGCGCCGACGATCGCCTGGAAATCGGCTCCGGACGGCGATGCCGCCCAGCGACCCTTCCATTCCGGCGTGGCGAGATCGAGCATCGACTTCGGCAGCTTGTCTTCGGTCAGCTTGGTCTTGTCATAGGCAAACACGGTGGAGCGTGCGGCCACCCCGATCCAGTGCCCGTTGGAAGGACGGAACTGCTCCGGCACCTGCGCGAGCGCATCCTTGCCGACGGGCTCGAACAGACCCTTGCCGTCCACCAGCGCCATGGCCGGCGAATTTTCGGTCAGAAACACGTCGGCCGGCGAGTTTGCGCCTTCCTGGACAATCTGGTTGGCGAATTCGAGGTCGGAGCCGTTGCGGATCGTCACCGCGATCCCCGTCTCTTCGGTAAAGGCGTTCGCCCATTCCTTGGTCAGGCCTTCGTGCTGGGCATTGTAGATGGTGAGACTGTCGGCCACCTGCGCGGATGCCGAGGTCGAGAAGGCCAGAAGAGAAAGACCGAAGGCCGCCGCACCGGCAGCCAGAGCGTGAGAAGTCGTCAAGATTGCCTCCAGAGAAATTCGACGCCGCCGTCTTAGCCAAAGGAGACAAGTGCAGTCAAGTTATCGCAACATCTCAAATGCGTGAATAAGCGCGGCCGGCGCGCGAATCAGCTATTGCTTGATCGAACACATCGGGAACGGACCAGTCGGAAACCGCATGAGCATTGCCTATCTTGAAAAACTGAACGATGCACAGCGTCGCGCGGTGGAGCACGGTTCCGACGTCGCGGGCGGCGGTGCGGCAGGTCCCCTCCTCGTCATTGCCGGCGCCGGTTCGGGCAAGACCAATACGCTCGCCCACCGCGTGGCGCACCTGATCGTCTCGGGCGCCGATCCGCGCCGCATCCTGCTGATGACCTTTTCCCGTCGCGCCGCCTCCGAGATGGCACGACGGGTCGAACGCATCTGCAAGCAGGTGCTGGGCGCCAATGCCGGCGTCATGACCGATGCGCTCGCCTGGGCCGGCACCTTCCACGGCATCGGCGCGCGGCTGCTGCGCATCTATGCCGGCCAGATCGGCCTCGATCCGGAGTTCACCATTCACGACCGCGAGGATTCCGCCGACCTGATGAACCTGGTCCGCCACGAACTCGGCTTCTCGAAGATGGAAAGCCGCTTTCCCACCAAGGGCACCTGCCTTGCCATCTATTCCCGCGCCGTGAATTCGGAAACCCCGCTGGACGAGGTGCTGAAGGGGCAGTTCCCCTGGTGCCAGGCCTGGGACAAGCAACTGCGCGAGCTGTTCGGCGCCTATGTGGAAGCCAAGCAGGCCCAGAACGTCCTCGATTACGACGATCTCCTGCTCTACTGGGCGCAGATGATGTCCGAGCCCGCAATCGCCGAGGATGTCGGCAGCCGCTTCGACCACGTCATGGTGGACGAATACCAGGATACCAACCGCCTGCAGTCATCCGTTCTCCTCGCCATGAAGCCCGGCGGTCAGGGGCTGACCGTGGTCGGCGACGATGCGCAGTCGATCTATTCCTTCCGCGCCGCCACCATCCGCAACATCCTCGACTTTCCCACCACCTTCGATCCACCCGCCAACATCGTCACGCTCGACCGCAACTACCGCTCGACGACGACCATCCTCGCCGCCGCCAACGGCGTCATCGACCTTGCCCGCGAGCGCTTCACCAAGAACCTGTGGACGGACCGCGAATCCGCCGAGCGGCCGCGTCTCGTCACCGTCAAGGACGAGAACGAGCAGGCCAACTATATCGTCGAAAAAGTGCTGGAGAATCGCGAGACCGGCATGACCTTGAAGAACCAGGCCGTGCTCTTTCGCGCCTCCCACCACTCCGGCCCGCTGGAAGTGGAACTGACCCGCCGCAACATTCCGTTCGTGAAGTTCGGCGGCCTGAAATTCCTCGACAGCGCCCATGTCAAGGACATGCTGGCAGCACTGCGCTTCGCCCAGAACCCGCGTGACCGCGTTGCCGGTTTCCGGCTGATGCAGCTGCTGCCCGGCGTCGGTCCGCAGACGGCGGCCAAGATCCTCGACGCGATCTCCGCCGATCCGGAACCGCTGGCCGCCCTGCAGGAAATCCCGCCGCCGCCGCGCTCCGGCAACGACTGGCCCGTCTTCGTCGACATGCTGGAGGCGATCCGCAAGAAGGAAGGCTGGCCGGCCGAGATCGGGCTTGCCCGCCAGTGGTACGAGCCGCATCTGGAACGCCTCCACGAGGATGCCGAGACCCGCAAGGCGGACCTCCTGCAGCTCGAGCAGATCGCCTCCGGCTATGCCTCGCGCGAACGCTTCCTGACCGAACTGACGCTCGATCCGCCGGATGCGACCAGCGATCAGGCGGGCGTGCCGCTGCTCGACGAGGACTACCTGATCCTCTCGACCATCCATTCCGCCAAGGGCCAGGAATGGCGCTCGGTCTTCCTGCTCAACTGCGTCGACGGATGCATCCCGTCCGACCTCGGCGCCGGCTCGACCGCCGAGCTGGAAGAGGAGCGCCGTCTGCTTTACGTGGCGATGACCCGCGCCCGCGATCATCTCCACCTCATCACCCCGCAGCGCTTTTTCGTGCACGGCCAGCATGCGCAGGGCGACCGGCACGTCTACGCAGCCCGCTCGCGCTTCATCCCGGCCACCCTGCTGCAGTTCTTCGAGACGGCCGCCTGGCCGGTGGTAGCGACCTTGTCCGATGCGGAACGACAGGCCCGCCACCAGGTCCGCATCGATGTGACCGCGCGCATGCGCGGCATGTGGCGGTAGCGGAAATTCCATTAGAAGGGGCTTTTCAAGAGATTTGTTTTCGCTATGTTCATGCCGGAATGACGATTGTTAGAGAGCAAGCGGGGTTACGAGCGCACTACGCCGGACTTCACCGCCGGGAACCGTAGATGATGCTGGAAGACCTTTACCGCCTGCTCCGAAGCGGTCACGTACAGGCACAAGGGGTCGTCGATACGATTACCCAGCCGATCGTCGTTCTCGACCATAACCTTTGCGTGGTGACGGCCAACAATGCCTTCATCAAGACGTTCAAGGCGGACCGGGACGATATCCAGGGCCGCCTCTTCTTCGAACTCGGCAATGGCCAGTGGAACATCGATGCCCTGCGCCAGCTGGTCGCCGCCGTCATCCCCAACGCCGCGGCGGTGATCGGCTTCAAGGTCAGCCACGACTTCCCGGCCATCGGCCAGCGCACGTTTCTGGTCGACGCGCGTCGCCTCGCCCATCCCGACGACAACAGCTCCAACGTCCTCGTCCTGTTCGAGGATGTCACCGAGCGGCAGCGCCATGACGAGGAGATGGACTTTATCCTCGCGGAAACCCGCCACCGGATGAAGAACCTGTTTGCCGTGGTGCGGTCCATCGCCATGCAGACCGAAACACAGGGACGCTCGGCGCTCGACTATCGCGATACGCTGCTCGGCCGGCTCGATGTCGCGCTGCGCGCCGAGGAGATCGAGGTCAGCGACAGCCCCGCGGAACTGAAGCCCTTGCTGATCCAGACGGTCGGACCGATCGGCATGGAGCGACTGGAGTGCACCGGGCCGACGGTCAGCCTGCCGAGCTCGAAGGTCCTGCCGATCAGCATGACGTTTCACGAGCTTGCCACCAATGCCGCCAAATACGGCGCCCTGTCCGTTCCGGACGGCAGGATCCAAGTCAATTGGTCGCTGCAGGAGGGGCCGCGCGGTCGCACCCATCTCCACTGCGAATGGCGGGAACAGAACGGTCCGAGGGTCGAGGCGCCCGACCGCAAGGGGTACGGCACCGACCTCATTCGCGGCACCTGTGCCCATCTCGGTGGAAATTCGGAACTTAACTTCGCCCCCGAAGGTTTAACAGCTAAGATAACCATTCCTCTTTAAGACGGTAGACATCATGATCCCCCCAGTGGAAGACGAGTTCGGACACGGGGGATGCGTACTCGTGGTGGAAGACGAGCTGTTCATCGCCCTCGAAGTAAAGACAGTGCTGACCGAGGCCGGTTTTCGCGTGCTTGGACCGGCGAGCTCCGTCGATCACGCGCTTGACCTGATCAACGAAGAACGCCCCAACTCGGCTGTCCTCGATTTCAATCTCGGCCGCGAGAAGGTGACACCGATCGCCCTGCATCTGCGCACGCTGGGTGTCCCGTTCGTGCTGACAAGTGCGACCAGCGCTGACGAGCTCTCCCGCCATCGGTCGCTGGATGGCATCAGCAATCTCGGCAAACCGACGGATCCGATCCGCCTCGTGGATACCGTGCGGGCCATGCACGCCTGACGAGTGGCCTGGCGGCTTTTCTGGGGCCGGAAGTCTACCTCCGGCCCTTGCCTTCCTGACGTTCCAGCAATTCGATCTGGATCTGCTGCAGCTCGGCAAGCCTTTCCCACTGTCGCGCCATCTGATGGTCGATCTTCTCGTGCAGCTGGCGGATTTCCAGCTCGGCACGCAGGTTGATCATGTAGTCGTTTTCGCCCCGCATCCGGTCCTTTTCCTCCTGCCGCTTCTGGCTCATCATGATCACCGGCGCCTGCAGCGCGGCGATGCAGGAGAGCACGAGGTTGAGCAGGATGAAGGGATAGGGATCGAAGGCCTGCGCCAGCACGCCCGAGACGTTGAGCGCCATCCACGCGATCAGCACCGCCAGGAACGACAGGATGAACGTCCAGGACCCGCCGAACGAGGCCACCTTGTCGGCGACCCTCTGCCCGAGATCGGGCGGGCGCTCCACGGCCGCCTCGGCGCTTTCCTGTACGGTCAGCGTCCCCTTCTCGAAGCTGTCGAGCACCTTCTGGTCGAGCGTGCTTAATTCGCCGCGCTCCTCCTCCAGCAATTGCTCCACATACCGGCGGCGGTAGCGGCCGAGATCCTCGTCGCAGACCAGGCTGTCGGGCGTGCAGTCGGTGACGTCCTCGGCGATCATCTCTGCAATACGCGGCCGCATGCCGCTCATCAGGTGCAGCCGGGACATCGGAAACGTCCGCCCGCAGACGATGCAGCGCCCGGTGTTGACGGTGGAGAACGACTTCTTGCTCATGCTGTGTCACCTGTGGGTCCCGGCGCCGGATCGCTCGGCTGCGCCGGGTGAAGCGAAGAGACATGGAAGATCCGAGGGGTGAATGTCCTGGCGAATTCGGGGGAGCGACCGATATAGATCAGCGTGGAACCGGACAACCCGCCGAGAACAGTGAGAAGGCGCGTCTGCGTTTCCGGCTCCAGACCCTCGAAAATGTCGTCCATGATCAGCCAGTCGGGCTTGCGCAGCATCGCATTTGCCACCTGCAGGGCAATCTCCTCGTCCTTGTCCAGCAGCCGGTCCCACCGCTCCACGGCGTCCAGCCGGCGCGCCAGCCGGTTGAGCCCGACACTGATCAGCGCTTGTCCGAGCGCCTCGTCGGTCACGCCGGGCAGCCCTGCGGGATAGGTCATGACCTCGCGCAGCGAAGCGTTCGGCAGATAGCTCTCCTGCGGCATCATCATTACCCGTTCGGCGAGCGGCACGCTGATCTCGCCCCGCCCCCAGGGCCATATCCCGGCCACTGCCTGGAAGAACAGGTGGCGGTCGGTGCCCGGGTCCCCGTTGATCATGATGCGCTCGCCGGCATTGATCAGGCAGAACGATTCCGAAAGCCGGATCCCGTGACCCTCGGCGCCCGCCTCCGGCTCGCCATAAACCTCCACCTCGCTGAGGCAGAGCCCCTCGCCCGCCTTGCCCTGGCGGTAGTGAATGACATCACCCTCGCGCGCCGGCGTATCCGTCATCAACAGTGCATGGCGAAAGAACGAAACGCGCGCGAGCGTGGCGCGCCAGTCGGCAATGACGCTGAAATTGGCCACATACCAGCGCAGCGCCTGGTTGACCTGGTTAAAGGCGCCGACCGCCGTCATCAGTCCGCCGAACGAGAGCTGGCCGGAAAAATACATGGGGGAGGCGATGATGATCGGTGCCACCAGCGCCAGCCAACCGAAGCCGGCCGAGACCCAGGTGAGGTTGGCGAGCGCCCAGGCCGTCTGCCGCAGCATCTCGAGCACCCCGTCGATCGCGCCGTTGACCCGACGCCGCTCGCTGTCTTCCCCGCGCGCCAGCGTGATCGGCTTGAGGTTCTCGCCGGCGCGCACCAGCGCCGAGCGCAGGTCGGCCTCTCGCGCATAGCGGTCGGCGTTCAGCCGCGGCAGCCGGGAACCGACGACATTGCTCAGCACCGAGCCGACCAGGGCGTAGACGATGCTCGCCCACACCATGTAGCCGGGAATGACGATCGTGCGCGATCCGAAGGTGAAGGCGAAATCCGTCGAGATGGCCCAGAGCACCCCGATGAAGCTGGCCAGAAGGATGGTCGAGTTGACGAGGCCGATGGTTAGCGACGTCGTGTTCTCGGCAAGGATCCGCGTATCCTCGTGCAGCCGCTGGTCGGGATTGCTGGCGATCTGGCCGGCCGCCGCAAGTTTCAGGGCGCGCCCGGGCGTCAGCCAGACGTCGGCGAGATCGCGCGACAGGCCTTCGCGCATCCGCATCGCGGTGATCTGGTTCAGCAACTGCTGGACGACGTTGAGGAGGGTGAGCACCGCGGCGATCACCGCAAACACGCCCAGCTGCCGCACGAACCCGTTGATGTCGCGCCGCTCCAGCGCGTCGTAGAACGGCCCGTTCCACTGGTTCAGCCGGTAGGTGGCATAGGTGGTGGCGAAGATCACCGCCAACAAAAGGACGGTCAGCACCAGCACGCGATTGCGGACCCGCGACGCCCAGAAGGCGCCGGCCATCATCCGAAGCTGACCGGAGAGCGAAAGCTCGTAGGCCTGCGCCGCGTCCGGAACCTGCGTCATCCCTGCTCCTCAAGCTGCTGCGTCGCACACATGCACTGCAAAACCCTTACCACGCGCAATCGGCTTGTACAGACACCGACCGTTGTGCCGCCCGCGCCGGGCGCCGAATGATGGGCGTCATCGCGCACCGGCAGGGCTTGGGGCAACGGCCGGACAGCCTGCCGAGAGAGCGCCGGGGGCCACCGGACGATCCGTTCGAATCCGCCTTGCATTCTTTTCGTGCATTGCACAAACTCACGGCACTGATCAGGGACCGGTCACGCCGGATGGCCGACCAGGGGAATGCAAGGGGCACAATGTCGATCAAGGCAAGCATCTATCATCTCACCCACTACAAGTACGACAGGCCCGTCCGCCTAGGGCCGCAAATCATCCGCCTCAAGCCCGCCGCCCATTCCCGCACCAAGGTGCTGAGCCACTCCCTCAAGGTCACGCCGGCCAACCACTTCGTCAACCTGCAGCAGGACCCCTACGGCAACTACCTTGCCCGGTTCGTCTTTCCCGATCCGGTGACGGAATTCAAGATCGAGGTCGACCTCATCGCCGACATGACGGTCTACAATCCGTTCGACTTCTTCGTCGAAGAAGACGCGATGAAATGGCCCTTCACCTATCCGGCCGATCTCCTCGAAGACCTGTCCATCTACATGCGGCCGGAGCCGCCCGAACAGGCGCTCGTCGACTATCTGAAGACCTTCGACATGTCGCCGGGCCAGCCGACTGTGGATATGGTGGTGGGCATCAATGCCAGGCTGCAGCAGGCGATCGGCTACGTCATCCGCATGGAGCCCGGCGTCCAGACGCCCGAACAGACGCTGACCTCCGCCCTCGGATCGTGCCGCGACACCAGCTGGCTGCTGGTCCAGATCCTGCGCCATCTCGGCCTTGCCGCCCGGTTCGTGTCCGGTTACCTGATCCAGCTGACGCCGGACCTGAAGGCGCTCGACGGTCCGTCCGGTACGGAGGTCGACTTCACCGACCTGCATGCCTGGTGCGAGGTCTATCTTCCGGGCGCCGGCTGGGTCGGGCTTGATCCGACCTCCGGCCTGCTCACCGGCGAAAGCCATATCCCGCTTGCGGCGACGCCGCATTTCCGCAACGCCGCGCCGATCTCCGGCGGTTACTTCGGCGAAGCGGAGACGGGCTTTGCCTTCGACATGCGCGTCACCCGCGTCGCCGAGCACCCGCGCATCACCAAACCCTTTTCCGACGACAGCTGGGATGCGCTCGACGCGCTCGGCCAAAAGGTCGACCGGGTCCTCGAGGCGCAGGACGTTCGCCTCACCATGGGCGGCGAGCCGACCTTCGTCTCGATCGACGACTTCGAATCCGAAGAATGGAATACCGACGCCGTCGGCCCGACCAAGCGCGAAAAGGCCGACATCCTGATCCGCAGGCTGCGCCGGCGCTTTGCCCCGGGCGGCTTCCTGCATTACGGCCAAGGCAAGTGGTATCCGGGCGAAACCCTGCCACGCTGGACCTTCTCGCTCTACTGGCGAAAGGACGGTAAGCCGATCTGGAGCAACCCCGATCTGGTCGCCGAGGAAGGCCGCGATTACGGCGCCCGCGACGAGGATTCGCAGCGCCTGATGCAAGGCATCGCCACGGAACTGGGGATCGCCGCCGACATGGTCGTGCCGGCCTATGAAGATCCGGCCGAATGGATCATCCGCGAAGGCAGCCTGCCGGAAAACGTCGATCCCTCCAATTCCAGGCTCGCCGACCCGGAAGAGCGCAACCGCATCGCCCGCGTCTTCGAGCGCGGTCTGACCCGGCCAAGCGGCTACATCCTTCCGGTCCAGGCCTGGAACGCCCCGGCCCGCGGTGCGGCGCCGACCAGGCGTTGGATCAGCGAGAAGTGGAGCACACGCCGCGGCAAGATCTTTCTCGTGCCCGGCGACAGCCCGGTCGGTTACCGCCTGCCGCTCGGCACGCTTCCCTACGTGCCGCCATCGCAATTCCCCTATATCCACGAGGCCGACCCCAGCATCCTGCGCCATCCGCTGCCCGACGTCGTGGTGCCGGCCGGGCGCGCCCTGCCGGAATCGTCCTTCAAGCCGGGCGATGCCGCCAATCCGGGGCGCGTCGAGCAGGTACTCGGCGAAATCGGCGGCGCCGTCCGCACGGCGATCTCCGTCGAGCCGCGCGACGGACGGTTGTGCATCTTCATGCCGCCGGTCGAGAAGATCGAGGATTATCTCGAACTGGTCGCCGCCGCCGAAAACGCGGCGAACGAGCTCGGCATCCCGGTCCATATCGAAGGCTACGCGCCGCCGCATGACGAGCGCATCAACGTCGTGCGCGTGGCGCCCGACCCTGGCGTCATCGAGGTCAACATCCATCCGGCATCGACCTGGACCGAGACGGTCTCGATCACCACCGCGATCTACGAGGAGGCCCGCGAATGCCGCCTCGGCGCCGACAAGTTCATGATCGACGGCCGCCACACCGGCACTGGCGGCGGCAACCACGTCGTGGTCGGTGGCGCCAACCCCAACGACAGTCCCTTCCTGCGCCGGCCCGACCTGTTGAAGAGCCTCGTGTTGCACTGGCAGCGCCACCCGTCGCTGTCCTATCTCTTCTCGGGCATGTTCATCGGCCCGACCAGCCAGGCGCCGCGCATCGACGAAGCCCGCCACGATTCGCTCTACGAGCTGGAAATCGCGCTGTCCCAGGTGCCGATGCCCGGCCAGGGACCGGCGCCGCTGCCCTGGCTCGTCGACCGTCTGTTTAGGAACCTCCTCACCGACGTCACCGGCAACACCCATCGGTCGGAAATCTGCATCGACAAGCTGTTCTCCCCGGATGGCCCGACCGGCCGTCTCGGCCTGGTGGAATTCCGCGGCTTCGAGATGCCGCCCAATGCGCGCATGTCGCTCGCCCAGCAGCTTCTCGTGCGCGCCCTCATCGCGCGGTTCTGGAACAACCCGCTGCAGGGCCGCTTCACCCGCTGGGGGACGGCGCTGGCGGACCGTTTCATGCTGCCGCATTACGTCTGGGCGGATTTCCTCGACGTCTTGTCGGACCTGCGCGACAACGGCTTCGACCTGCGACCGGAATGGTTCGAGGCGCAGCTCGAATTCCGCTTTCCCTTCTTTGGCGAGGTCGAATACGAAGGCTCCAGGCTGGAGCTGCGCCAGGCGCTCGAACCGTGGCACGTCATGGGCGAGCAGGGCGCGATCGGCGGCACCGTCCGTTATGTCGATTCCTCCGTGGAACGCCTGCAGGTCAGGCTCGAGACCACCAATCCATCCCGCTACACGGTTGCCTGCAACGGCCGCGCCGTGCCGCTGAAGCCGACCGGCGTCTCCGGCGTCTCGGTTGCCGGCGTCCGCTACAAGGCATGGCAGCCCTCGGCCGGCCTGCATCCGGCGCTGCCGGTTAATTCGCCGCTCACATTCGACGTCTATGATACGTGGTCCGGCCGGTCGGTCGGCGGCTGCAGATACCATGTTGCCCATCCGGGCGGTCGCAACTATGAGACCTTTCCGGTCAATGGCAACGAGGCGGAAGCCCGCCGTCTCGCCCGTTTCGAACCCTGGGGTCATACGGCCGGAGGCTACGCGCTGCTTGCCGAAACGCCCTCGCCCGAATTTCCGCTGACGCTCGATCTGCGCCGGCCGCAAGGAGTCTGACAAGGCCTGATGTCCAAGGCACCGGCAACCGAACGCAAGGCGGCGCAGCCCCTGGTGAGCGATCCCATTCTCGGCTACGCGGCGCTGCCCGGCGTCGCCGACGAGATGCTGGACGCCCGCGGCGAAATCAAGCCCGTCTGGTTCAACCTCATCGCCCGGCTGAGCCGCATGTCGGAAAGCGAGCTGCACGAGCGCTTCGCCCGCGCCGACCGCTATCTGCGTGACGCCGGCGTCTTTTACCGCACCTATGGCGCTCAGGGCAGCCAGGGTACGGGCGAGCGCAACTGGCCGATTTCGCACGTGCCCGTCCTCATCGACGGCGACGAGTGGGCAGCGGTCTCACGCGGGCTGGTCCAGCGCGCCGATCTGCTGGAACGGCTGATCGCCGACATCTACGGTGAAAACCGCCTGGTTCAGGAAGGCATCCTTCCCCCGCAACTGCTCGCCTCCAACCCGGAATTCCTGCGGCCTCTGGTGGGCGTAAAACCGGTCGGCGGCCACTATCTGCATTTCTGCTCCTTCGAGATCGGCCGCGGCCCGGACGGCAAATGGTGGGTGCTCGCCGACCGCACCCAGGCGCCCTCGGGCGCCGGCTTCGCGCTTGAAAACCGCGTCGCCACCACCCGCGCGTTTTCCGATATCTATGCGGAAAGCCACGTCCACCGCCTCGCCTCTTTCTTCGGGGCCTTCCGGCAGGCGCTGCAGGCCCACAAGCAGCATCCGGACGACCGCATCGCGGTCCTGTCGCCCGGCCCGGCCAACGAAACCTATTTCGAACACGCCTACATTGCCCGCTATCTCGGCTTCATGCTGCTTGAGGGCGAAGACCTGACCGTCGTCAACAACCGCGTCATGGTGCGCACCGTGGCGGGCCTGAAACCCGTCGGCGTGCTGTGGCGACGGCTCGATTCCTCCTATGCCGATCCGCTCGAACTCGACCAGAACTCCCATATCGGCACGCCGGGCATGGTGCAGGCGCTGCGGTCCGGCTCGCTGACCCTCGTCAATGCGCTCGGCTCCGGCATCCTCGAGACGCGCGCGCTGCTCGCCTTCATGCCGACCATCGCCCGCCGGCTGATCGGCGAGGACCTAATGATGCCCTCGATCGCCACCTGGTGGTGCGGCCAGAAATCCGAGCGCGAGCACGTCGCCGCCAACCTCGAGCGCATGGTGATCGGGCCTGCCTATTCCCGCCTGCCCTTCTTCGACGACTACGGCCAGTCCGTGCTCGGATCGGGCCTGCGCGAGACCGCCCGCGACGCCATCGGCGACTGGCTCGAAAAGGACGGCGCGAAACTCGTCGGCCAGGAAGTCGTGACGCTCTCCACCACGCCGGTCTATGTCGACGGCAAGCTCACCCCGCGTCCCATGTCTTTGCGCGTCTTTGCCGCCCGCACGGAAGACGGATGGCAGCTGATGCCGGGCGGCTTTGCCCGCATCGGCTCCGGCGACGACGTTTCGGCGATCGCCATGCAGTCCGGCGGCCGCGCGGCGGATGTCTGGATCGTCTCCGACGGGCCGGTGGCCAAGCCGAGCCTGCTGCCGCCCGAGGAAAGCTTTACCCGCAACATGCCGGGCAGCCTGCCCAGCCGCGCCGCCGACAATCTCTACTGGCTCGGCCGCTACATCGAGCGGGCCGAAGGCGCGCTGCGCATCCTGCGCGCCTGGAACCTGCGCTACGCCGAATCGGCCGATCCCGATGCGCCGCTGCTCGCCGACGTCAGCCGCTACCTGAAGAGCATCGATATCGAGATGACCAAGGCGGTCCCGGCGCCGCTGCTGCGCAATATCGAAAGCGCCATCTATTCGGCGAGCAACATCCGCGACCGCTTCTCGCCCGACGGCTGGCTGGCGCTCAACGATCTCGCCAAGACCGCCCGCCGCTTCCACGAGGCGGTGCAGCCCGGAGACGACGCCGCCCACGCGATGACCGTTCTGTTGCGCAAGCTCGCGGGCTTTGCCGGCCTCGTCCACGAAAACATGTACCGCTTCACCGGCTGGCGCTTTCTGTCGATCGGCCGCTATCTCGAGCGCGGCCTTCACATGACCCGGCTGCTCGGCCACATGTCGGGCCCCGACGCCCCGGACGGCGCGCTCGACATGCTGCTCGAGATCGGCGACAGCGTCATGACCCACCGCCGCCGCTACAATGTCAGCACCGCACGGCTGACCGTCGCGGACCTCCTGGCCCTCGACCCGCTCAATCCGCGCTCGGTGCTCTACCAGCTGAACGAGATCCGCACGGAAGTGGAGCAACTGCCCAACGCCTTCGTCAACGGCCAGATGTCGACCTTCTACCGCGAGGCGATGCGGCTGCATTCGGGCCTTGCGGTGATGACGCCGGAAGCCATGGACGAGGAGGTCTACCGCAAGCTTGAGGCGGAAATGGAAAAGCTGTCCGACATTCTCGGCCAGACTTACTTCGGCTAGCGGGGGAGACGCGATGCTCTACGATCTGTCGCTGCACATGGGCTACGTCTACGACGTGCCTGCCTCCGGCGCCCGCCATGTCATCCGCGTTCTGCCCCTCTCCCTGCCGGACCGGCAGCGCCTGGTCGCCGGCGCCGTCACCGTCACGCCGACCGCCGAGGAACGGACGGCTTTCCTCGACTTCTTCGGCCAGCAGGCGACGGCGGTCCTGGTGCGCGCCCCGCATGAGAGGCTCGACATCCGCATGCAGGCCCGGGTGATGGTCGAGCCACCCGCGATCACCGCCGACCTGTCTCCCGAGATCGGCAAATTGAAGGACGAACTCGATGGTCTCTGGTCCGTGGCGCCGGCATCGCCGCACCATCTGACCGGACCGAGCCCGCGCCTGCCGCACGATCCGGTCATCGCCGCCTATGCGCGGCAGGCCCTGCGTCCCGGGCAGACGGTCCGCGAAACCGCCATCGCGCTCTGCGCCCGCATCCACAAGGAGTTCACCTACGACGCCGAAGCGACCACGGTCGATTCGACGCCGGCCGAAGCGTTCAAGATCAGGCGCGGCGTCTGCCAGGACTTTGCCCATATCATGATTGTCGCCCTGCGCAGCCTCGGCGTGCCGGCGGGCTACGTTTCGGGCTTCCTGCGCACCATCCCGCCGCCGGGCAAGGAACGGCTCGAGGGCGCCGATGCCATGCATGCCTGGGTCAGGGTCTGGTGCGGCGAGGCGACCGGCTATCTGGAGCTCGACCCTACCAACAACATCCAGGCGGGCAGCGACCATATCGTCGTTGCCTACGGGCGCGATTATGCGGACGTGGCGCCGGTAATCGGTGTGCTGAAGGGCTACGGCAACCAGAAGACGATCCAGGCGGTCGACGTCGTCCCGGTGAAATAGCGTCGTTTTGGCGCTCTTTCGGCATATTGCATCGATTTTTAACGGTTTTTTTAGACGTTCCGCAACAAGCCGCGCCTATTTCTAAACCCGTTCAAATGAGTTGAACTTTGACCGGGGACGACAATGGTTGTGTCAATTCTATCGCGGATCGCAAGAGATCGTGGCGGCAATTTCGGATTGATGACGGCGGTGCTTTTGCCCGTCGTGATCGGGTCTGCAGGCGTGGCGATCGATTTCGCCAATGCGCTTCAGGTTCGCAGCCAGATGCAGGGCATGGTCGACTCGGCGACGTTGGCTGCCGCCTCCGCCATGGCCGATCAGGACATGACCAAAGAAGAGGCGGAAAGTTTCGCCAAAACCTATTTCCTCGGCGAGGCCAAGCAGGCGACCGCCGTGCCGTCCGAAACGCCGGCCGACAAGGCTGCCCGCGAAAAGGCCCTGAGCGAGGGCCTTGCCACCACGGCAACCGTCACCAGCGGCTCCGGAAACAGCCGGACCTACGATATCAGGATGACGATGAACTACGACGTCGCGCTGTCGGGTCTCAGCCGCGTCCTCGGATTGAAGACCATGCACGTCGGTGTCGCGAGCGCCAGCCAGAGCGGACGCGAGGGCAACGCGCTGTCCATGTATCTGGCGCTGGACGAATCCGGCTCCATGGCCTGGGACACGACGACCGTCAACTCGGCGCAACCGACCAAGCAGGAGGCGTACAACTGCGGCACGGGCAACCAGTCGAAGACCTGCTACCGGACCGTCACCAACTACGTGACCAAGATGCAGTCGCTGAAGGCCGCCGCAGCCGCCATGTTCGACGAATTGAAGAAGGCCGACCCGACGGCCGAACTGATCCGCTTGGGCGCCGATTCCTACGACGACAAGACGAAGGCCGAGCAGGCGATCAAGTGGGGCACCAACGACGTCGCCACCTACGTCAAGAACCTCCCCGACGTTCCCGACGGCGGCACCGACGCGACCGGCGCCATGACGAACGCCTACAATGCCTTGAAGGCTGCCAACGCGGCGGAGAAGACGGCGCACACCGCCAAGGGCAATACCAGCTTCGAGCGCTTCGTGGTGCTGATGACCGATGGCGAGATGACCGGCAACAGCTCCAGCTGGAATTCCTCGCTCGACACCAAGGTCCGCAACCTTTGCAAGAAGGCGAAGGACGATGACATCAAGGTCTACACGATCGCCTTCATGGCGCCGGCCAAGGGCAAATCGCTGCTCAGCTACTGCGCCAGCGGTGACGACTACTATTACGAACCCGACAGCATGACGACCCTGGTCGAAAGCTTCGGCGAAATCGCCCGCAAGGCCGCCAAGACCGACACCCGCCTGACGAATTGATCTGTATCAAATTCTTATCCAAGCCCCGCCCTGCCCGGCGGGGCTTTTGGCCGTGTGCGCGCCTCCGAAGCCAGTCCCGCTCAAGTTCGCTATCTTAAATCGGCCATTGAAAGCATGTCATAAGGGTGCATAAACTGTCCGCCTGCATCGTGCCCGATCGACTGAACAGGACGCCCCTTCCTCTCCGCTCCCAGAAAGTTGGCGATAAATGGATCAAAATCCCTCCCCCGTCGAAATTCCCTACCCGGCGCCCCGCAGCTCCCGGCCCGAAATCCTGGCCGAGGAGATCATCGAACGCCTGACCTATCGCATCGGCAAGGATGCCAAGGTTGCCAAGCCGCATGACTGGCTGACGGCCACCATCCTCGTGGTGCGCGACCGGATCATCGACAAGTGGATGGAATCGACCCGCAAGGTCTACCGCACGGGTGGCAAGCGCGTTTACTACCTGTCGCTGGAATTCCTGATCGGCCGGCTGATGCGCGATGCCGTCAGCAATCTCGGCCTGATGCAGGAAATCACGGATGCCCTGACCTCGCTCGGCGTCGACGTCGCCGTCATCTCGGGCCTCGAACCGGATGCAGCGCTTGGCAATGGCGGTCTTGGCCGCCTCGCTGCCTGCTTCATGGAATCGATGGCGACAGTCGACATCCCCGCCTATGGCTACGGCATCCGCTACGTGCATGGCCTGTTCCGCCAGCAGATGGCCGACGGCTGGCAGGTGGAACTGCCCGAAACCTGGCTTGCCCACGGCAATCCCTGGGAATTCGAGCGTCGCGAGAGTTCCTACGAAATCGGCTTCGGCGGCACGGTCGAAACCGTCGGCGGCTACGAGGATGCACCGCGCTATGTCTGGAAGCCGGCCGAGCGCGTCATCGCCATGGCCTATGACACGCCGGTCGTCGGCTGGCGCGGCAGGCGAGTCAACACCCTGCGTCTGTGGTCCGCCCAGCCGATCGACCCTATCCTGCTCGACGCCTTCAATGCCGGCGACCACATCGGCGCGCTGCGCGAAAGCAACAAGGCGGAATCGCTGACCCGCGTCCTCTATCCTGCCGATGCCAATCCGGCCGGGCAGGAACTGCGCCTGCGCCAGGAATTCTTCTTCTCCTCCGCCTCGCTCCAGGACATCCTGCGCCGTCACCTGCAGCAGTATCCGGACTTCACCAACCTGGCCGACAAGGTCGCGATCCAGCTCAACGATACCCACCCGGCGATCTCGATCGGCGAGCTGATGCGCCTGCTTGTCGACATCCACGGCATGGACATCGACCAGGCCTGGGATATCACCCGCAAGACCTTCTCATACACCAACCACACGCTTCTGCCCGAGGCGCTGGAAAGCTGGCCCGTGCCGCTGTTCGAGCGCCTGCTGCCCCGCCACATGCAGCTCGTCTATGCGATCAACACCAAGATCCTGCTCGAGGCGCGCAAGGAAAAGCGTTTCTCCGACACCCAGATCCGCTCCATCTCGCTGATCGAGGAAGCCGGCGAACGGCGCGTGCGGATGGGCAACCTCGCCTTTGTCGGTTCGCACTCCGTCAACGGCGTCTCGGCGCTGCATACCGACCTGATGAAGGTCACCGTCTTTTCGGACCTCCACACGCTCTACCCCACCCGCATCAACAACAAGACCAACGGCATCACGCCGCGCCGCTGGCTGATGCAGTGCAATCCGACGCTGACCTCGCTTCTTCGCGAGACGATCGGCGATGCCTTCCTCGACGATACGGAAGCGTTGAAGGCGCTTGACGCTTATGCCGACGACAGCGCCTTCCAGAAGAAGTTCGCCGACGTCAAGCGCGCCAACAAGGCCCAGCTCGCCAACCTCGTCAGCAGCCGCATGGGCGTCCGCCTCGATCCGTCGGCGCTGTTCGACATCCAGGTCAAGCGCATCCACGAATACAAGCGCCAGCTCCTCAACATCATCGAGGCGGTGGCGCTCTACGACCAGATCCGCTCCCGCCCGGAACTCGACTGGGTGCCGCGCGTAAAGCTCTTCGCCGGCAAGGCGGCGCCGAGCTACCACAACGCCAAGCTCATCATCAAGCTCGCCAACGACGTCGCCCGGGTGGTCAACAACGACCCGGCCGTGCGTGGCTTGCTGAAGGTCGTGTTCGTACCGAACTATAACGTCTCGCTCGCCGAAATCATCATGCCGGCCGCCGACCTGTCGGAACAGATCTCGACGGCGGGCATGGAAGCGTCGGGCACCGGCAACATGAAGTTCGCGCTGAACGGCGCCCTGACGATCGGCACGCTGGACGGCGCCAACGTCGAAATGCGCGACCATGTCGGTGAGGAAAACATCGTCATCTTCGGCATGACGGCGGACGAAGTCGCCAAGCTGCGCCAGGAAGAATACAACCCGCGCGACATTATCGAGAAGTCGCCGGAGCTTTCCCAGGCACTGAACGCGATCGCCTCCGGCGTGTTTTCGCCCGATGACCGCTCTCGCTTCCAGGAGCTGATCGACGGCATCTACAACCATGACTGGTTCATGGTCGCGGCCGATTTCGACGCCTACGCTTCGGCTCAGCGCAGCGTTGACCAAATCTGGACCGACCCTAAATCCTGGTATTCGAAAACAATTCGCAATACCGCCCGGATGGGATGGTTCTCGTCTGACAGAACCATTCGCCAGTACGCGTCGGAGATCTGGAGAGCCTGATGATGAAATCGCCGCGTGTCCTGGACGATGGGAGAGCTCCTGGAGAAATTCCGTTATCCGAGATCGAGGCGATTCTGGAAGGCAGGCACACAAACCCCTTCGCCGTGCTTGGTATCCACAAGCTCGGCGAAGACTATAGGGTCCGCTGCTTCGTGCCCGGCGCCGATGCGGTCACGGTGCTGTCACTCTCGGGCACCGAGCTCGGCGAACTGAAACGCCGCCACGACGAGGGCTTCTTCGAAGGCCTCGTCACCGCCACCCAGCGCCAGCCGCTGCGTTACCGCGCCCGCCGCGGCGATACGGAATGGGCGGTCACCGACCCCTACAGCTTCGGTCCGGTCCTCGGCCCAATGGACGATTATTTCGTCCGCGAGGGCTCGCATTTGCGGCTCTTCGACAAGATGGGCGCGCATCCGCTCAAGCACGAGGGCGTCGAAGGCTTCCACTTCGCGGTCTGGGCACCCAACGCAAAGCGCGTCTCGGTGGTCGGCGATTTCAACAACTGGGACGGACGCCGCCATGTCATGCGCCTGCGCATGGACACCGGCATCTGGGAGATCTTCGCGCCCGACATCCGCGCCGGGCTGGGCTACAAGTTCGAGATTGTCGGACCGAACGGCGAGGTCCTGCCGCTCAAGGCCGATCCCTACGCCCGCCGCGCCGAGATGCGACCGAAGACCGCCTCCGTCACCGCACCGGAACTGGTGCAGGTCTGGGAAGACGAGGCGCATCGCAAGCATTGGGAACAGTCGGATCACCGCCGCCAGCCGATCTCCATCTACGAGGTGCATGCCGGCTCCTGGCGCCGCAAGCCGGACGGCTCCTTCCTCAGCTGGGACGAACTCGCCTCGGAACTCATTCCCTACTGCACCGACATGGGCTTCACCCATATCGAGTTCCTGCCGATTACCGAGCATCCCTACGATCCCTCCTGGGGCTACCAGACGACAGGCCTGTTTGCGCCGACGGCCCGCTTCGGCGAGCCGGAGGGCTTTGCCCGTTTCGTCAACGGCTGCCACAAGGTCGGAGTCGGCGTCATCCTCGACTGGGTGCCTGCGCATTTCCCGGTCGATGCCCATGGCCTGCGCCATTTCGACGGCACCTCGCTCTACGAGCACGAGGATCCGCGCCAGGGTTTCCACCCGGACTGGAACACGGCGATCTACAATTTCGGCCGCTCGGAAGTTCTCGCCTACCTGGTCAACAATGCCCTCTACTGGGCCGAGAAATTCCATCTCGACGGCCTGCGCGTCGATGCCGTCGCCTCCATGCTCTACCTCGATTATTCG
Organism: Hyphomicrobiales bacterium; assembly: GCA_900469345.1. Classification (GTDB taxonomy): domain Bacteria; phylum Pseudomonadota; class Alphaproteobacteria; order Rhizobiales; family Rhizobiaceae; genus Neorhizobium. The sequence continues at coordinate 39,145 of UBWZ01000001.1, forward strand.
CGCAAGGAGGGCGAATGGGTGCCGAACGAATATGGCGGCCGTGAAAACCTCGAGACGGTCCGCTTCCTGCAGAAGATGAACACACTCTCCTACGCGGCCCATCCCGGAGTGATGACCATCGCCGAGGAATCGACCTCCTGGCCGAAGGTCTCGTCGCCGGTCCATGAGGGTGGCCTCGGCTTCGGCTTCAAGTGGAACATGGGCTTCATGCACGACACGCTGAGCTACATGAAGCGCGAGCCGATCTACCGCAAGCACCACCACAACGAGCTGACATTCGGGCTCGTCTACGCCTTTTCGGAAAACTTCGTGCTGCCGCTCTCCCACGACGAAGTGGTCCACGGCAAGGGCTCGCTGATCGCCAAGATGCCGGGCGACGACTGGCAGAAGTTCGCCAATCTGCGCACCTATTACGGATATATGTGGGGACATCCCGGCAAGAAGCTGCTGTTCATGGGCCAGGAATTTGCCCAGTGGAGCGAATGGAGCGAGAGCCGCTCGCTCGATTGGAACCTGCTCGCCTACCACCAGCACGAGGGCATGCGCCGGCTGATCCGCGATCTCAACTTCTGCTACCGCTCCAAGCCCGCGCTGCATGCGCGCGATTGCGAGGGCGAAGGCTTCCAGTGGCTGATCGCCGACGATGCCGACAATTCCGTGCTCGCCTGGCTGCGCCTGGCACCCGGTGAAAAGCCGGTCGCGGTGATCAGCAATTTTACGCCGGTCTACCGCGAAAACTACCGCCTCCCCTTGCCAAACGAGGGCAGATGGCGGGAAATTCTCAACACCGATGCCGAGATCTACGGCGGCAGCGGCAAGGGCAACGGAGGTCGGGTGCAGGCGGTAAATGCAGGAGGAACCATTTCCGCCGAAATCACCCTGCCGCCACTCGCAACCATCATGCTGGAACTGGAACAGGCCTAAGGCCGAATTGGGGGAGGAACCATGATCGAGAAACGCTTTCAGCCCTTGTCGCGGGATGCGATGGCCTATGTGCTCGCGGGAGGGCGCGGCAGCCGTCTCAAGGAACTGACGGACCGGCGCGCCAAGCCCGCCGTCTATTTCGGCGGCAAGGCGCGCATCATCGATTTCGCGCTGTCGAACGCCCTGAATTCCGGCATCAGGCGCATCGGCGTCGCCACGCAGTACAAGGCCCACTCGCTGATCCGCCACATGCAGCGCGGCTGGAACTTCTTCCGCCCCGAGCGCAATGAGAGCTTCGACATCCTGCCCGCCTCGCAGCGCGTCTCCGAGACACAGTGGTACGAGGGCACGGCGGACGCGGTCTTCCAGAACATCGACATCATCGAGGCCTATGCCCCGGAATACATGGTCATCCTGGCCGGCGACCACGTCTACAAGATGGACTACGAATACATGCTCCAGCAGCATGTGGATTCGGGCGCGGACGTCACCGTCGGCTGCCTCGAAGTGCCGCGCATGGAAGCGACCGGCTTCGGCGTCATGCATGTCAACGGCAAGGACGAGATCATCGATTTCATCGAGAAGCCGGCCGATCCGCCCGGCATCCCGGGCAATCCCGATTTCGCGCTCGCCTCGATGGGCATCTACGTCTTCCACACCAAGTTTCTGGTCGAGGCGCTGAAGCGCGATGCGGCGACGGCAGGTTCGAGCCGCGACTTCGGCAAGGACATCATCCCCTATATCGTCGAACACGGGAAGGCAGTCGCGCACCGCTTCGCCAACTCCTGCGTCCGTTCCGATTTCGAGCTTGAACCCTACTGGCGCGATGCGGGCACGATCGATGCCTACTGGCAGGCCAATATCGATCTGACAGAGATCGTTCCGGGCCTCGACATCTACGACAAGTCCTGGCCGATCTGGACCTATGCGGAAATCACCCCGCCGGCCAAGTTCGTCCATGACGACGAAAACCGCCGCGGCTCCGCGACCTCCTCGGTGGTCTCGGGCGATTGCATCATCTCCGGTTCCAGCCTCAACCGCAGCCTGCTCTTTACCGGCGTGCGCGCCAACTCCTACTCGCGGCTGGACGGCGCCGTCGTCCTGCCCAACGTCAAGGTCGGCCGGCACGCCCAGCTTCGCAATGTCGTCATCGATCACGGTGTAACCATTCCCGAAGGGCTCGTCGTCGGCGAGGATCCCGAGGTCGATGCCAAGCGCTTCCGGCGCAGCGAGAACGGCATCTGCCTGATCACCCAGACGATGATCGACAAGCTCGGCATGTAATCCGGGAAGCGAGTGGGAAAATGCAGGTTCTGTCGGTCGCGTCCGAAGTCTATCCGCTGGTCAAGACCGGCGGCCTTGCCGATGTGGCGGGTGCCCTTCCCCTGGCGCTCGCGCATCACGGCGTCCGGGTCAGGACCTTGATGCCAGGCTATCCGGCCGTCATGCATGCGACGCGCGACCGAACCCCGGTCATGGCGATCGCCGACCTTCTCGGCCACCCGGCCGAGATCGTGGAGACCAACCATCGGGGCCTCGACCTCTTGATCCTCGATTGCCCGGCCCTCTTCGATCGTGAGGGCGGGCCCTATCTCGACGCGGCGGGCAAGGACCATGCCGACAACTGGCGCCGTTTTGCAGCCCTTTCCAGGGCGGGTGCGCTGATTGCCCAGGGCGGCATGGACGGCTGGCAGCCCGACCTCGTGCACGTGCATGACTGGCAGGCGGCGCTCGTACCGGTCTACATGCGCTATGCGACGACGCCCGAAATCCCGAGCCTCATCACCATCCACAACATCGCCTTCCAGGGCCAGTACGGCGCCGATATCTTCAAGCACCTCGAACTGCCGCCGCACGCCTTTTCGATCGAGGGCGTCGAATATTTCGGCAGCGTCGGGTTTCTCAAAGGCGGCATGCAGGCCAGCTGGGCGATATCGACGGTCAGCCCGTCCTATGCCGAGGAAATCCTGACGCCCGAATTCGGCATGGGCCTGGAAGGCCTGCTCGCCCACCGCTTCGATGATCTGGTCGGCATCGTCAACGGCATCGACGCAACCGTCTGGAACCCGGAAAGCGACGCCCACATCGCCGCACCCTACGGCATCGGCACCCTGAAGGGCCGCGCCGCCAACAAGCGGGCGGTGGAAGCAAGGTTCGGCCTGGCGCCTGGTTCCGGCCCGGTGTTTTGCGTCATTTCCCGGCTGACCTGGCAAAAGGGCATGGACGTGCTTGCCGAGGTACTCGACGATCTCGTCCAGCTCGGCGTCCGCCTGGCGGTGCTGGGCTCCGGGGACCGGGCGCTCGAAAACGTCTTCCATGCCGCAGCCGCCCGGCACCCGGGCGGCGTCGCCCTGATCTCCGCCTATGACGAGCCCCTGTCGCATCTGATGCAGGCGGGTTGCGACGGCATCATCATTCCCTCCCGTTTCGAGCCCTGCGGCCTCACCCAGCTTTATGGCCTGCGCTATGGTTGCGTCCCGATCGTCGCCCGCACGGGCGGCCTCAACGACACGGTGATCGACGCGAGCCCGGCAGCGCTTTCCGCCAGGGCCGCCACCGGCATTTCCTTCGGGCCGGTAACGGCGGGCAACCTTCTGCGGGCCGTTCGGCGTGCCGTGCGGCTCTATCAGGAGCCAAGGGTCTGGACGGCCATGCAGAAGCAGGGCATGAAATCCGATGTATCCTGGGATATGAGCGCCGGGCTGTATGCCTCGCTCTATTCCGACCTGTTGATGAGAAAAGGTGCCTGATGACCACGATCAAGACCGTCGCGACCACCCCCTACCAGGACCAGAAGCCGGGAACCTCCGGCCTGCGCAAGAAGGTGCCGGTCTTCGCCCAGGAAAATTATGCCGAGAACTTCATCCAGGCGATCTTCGATTCGTTGGAAGGCTTTGACGGCACGACGCTGGTGATCGGCGGCGATGGCCGCTACTACAACCGCGAAGTCATCCAGAAGGCGATCAAGATGGCCGCCGCCAGCGGCTTCGGCAAGGTCATGGTCGGCCAGGGCGGCATTCTGTCCACCCCGGCGGCATCCAACATCATCCGCAAGTACAAGGCCTTCGGCGGCATCATCCTGTCGGCGAGCCACAATCCGGGCGGCCCGACCGAAGACTTCGGCATCAAGTACAATATCGGCAATGGCGGCCCGGCGCCGGAAAAGATCACCGATGCGATCTTTGCCCGCACCAAGGTGATCGACAGCTACAAGATCGCCGATGTCGCGGATATCGATCTCGATGCGGTCGGCTCCTTCCATCTCGCCGGCATGGAGGTCGAGGTCATCGATCCCGTCGCCGACTACGCGGAACTGATGGAACAGCTGTTCGACTTCCCCTCGATCCGGGCGCTGATCGCCAGCGGCTTTACCGTCGTGATCGATTCGATGGGCGCAGTTACCGGCCCCTATGCCCGCGAGCTTCTCGAAAACCGCCTTGGCGCCCCCGAGGGCTCCGTGCGCAATGCCGTGCCGCTACCCGATTTCGGCGGCCACCATCCGGACCCCAACCTCGTTCACGCCAAGGAACTCTATGACGACGTGATGAGCGCCAGCGGCCCGCATTTCGGCGCCGCATCGGATGGCGACGGCGACCGCAACATGGTCGTCGGCAAGGGCATGTTCGTCACGCCGTCAGACAGCCTTGCCATCATCGCTGCCAATGCGACCGTCGCGCCGGGCTATGCCAAGGGCATTGCCGGGATCGCCCGGTCGATGCCGACCAGCGCGGCGGCCGACCGGGTCGCCGAAAAGCTGGGCGTCGGCATGTACGAGACGCCGACCGGCTGGAAGTTCTTCGGCAACCTGCTCGACGCGGGCAAGGTCACCGTCTGCGGTGAGGAAAGTTTCGGCACCGGATCGGACCACGTGCGCGAAAAGGACGGGCTCTGGGCCGTGCTGTTCTGGCTGAACATCCTTGCCGCCCGCAACGAAAGCGTCGAGGACGTCGTCACCAAGCACTGGGCCGAGTACGGCCGCAACTTCTATTCGCGCCATGACTACGAGGAAGTTGATTCGGAGGCCGCCAACGGCCTGGTCGCGGCCCTGCGCGACAAGCTCGGCACCCTTCCCGGCCAGACCTTCGGTGCCCTCAAGGTCGCGAGCGCCGACGACTTTGCCTATCACGATCCGGTCGATGGCTCCGTCAGCAAGAACCAGGGTGTCCGCATCCTGTTCGAGGGGGGATCGCGCATCGTCTTCCGCCTGTCCGGCACCGGCACCTCGGGCGCCACGATCCGCGTCTACGTGGAACGCTACGAGCCCGACGCCGCCAAGCACCGCATGGATACCCAGGAGGCGCTTGCCGACCTGATCGCCGTTGCCGACGAGATCTCCGAACTGAAGAAGCGGTCCGGCCGCGACCACCCGACGGTCATCACCTGATCGACATCGCAATCTCCCTCACCGGCACTGCGCGCTGTGCGGGCCAGTGAGGGATGTGACGAGACGTCCGGCGAGGCTACTGCCGGATGTCGGGCTCTACGAGAAGCGCGAGCTGCGCCAGTGATTCCTGCCAGCCAAGATAGCAGGCCGCTTCCGGGATGACCTCCGGAACGCCCTCCTGGACGATCTTCACGTCCGTGCCGCAGACCACCTGCGTTAACTCGACCGTGACCACCAGTTCGCCCGGCAGGTTGGGATCGTCGAAGCTGTCCGTGTAGCGGATGCGCTTGCCCGGTTCGAGCTCGACGAACGAGCCACCGAAACTGTGGCTGTCCTGCGTCGTGAAATTCGTGAACGACATTTTGAATTTGCCGCCGACCTTCGGTTCGAACTCGTGCATCTTTGCGGTGAAGCCGTAAGGCGGCACCCACTTGCACTGTGCGTCGGGATCGAGAAATGCCCGGTAAACCTTGTCGGGCGAGGTCTTGATGACTCTATGCAATCTTATTGTATGCGACATGTTTCAGTTCCTCCCTGGTTGTCGTTCGGCAGTATGGTCGTGAGATAGGCCCGAAGGTGGACGAGATTGTCGCGCGCCACCTGGGCATCGAGCTTGGCCTTGGCGAAGATGAACGATCCCTGCAGCACCGCCTGGATGAAGTAGCCGACGCTTTCGGGGGTCCACGAGGCACAAGGCGCGTAGATCGCCTTCGCCGCCGTGATGTCGGCCGTCAGCCTGGCGATATGGCCTGACATGCCGTTGTCGCAGGCAGCCCTGACTGCCGGATGCGACTGGTAGGTCTCCTGCACCAGCGTCCCGAGCAGGCAGGTGAAGTCGCTGACCTCACGATCGAGAATGGCCAGCCTGAACTCGACATAGCCCAGCACCCTGTCGCGCGGGTCCGGCGCCTTTGCAAAATCCGCTTTGGCGAACACATCGTCGGTGAACCGGTTCCAGAACTCCACCGCCTGCAGGACCAGATCCTCCTTGCTGCGGAAGTGGTGGAAGAAGCTGCCCTTGGTCACCCCCGCAGCATCGCAGATCGTCTCCACGGTGGTCGCCGCATAGCCCTTGCGGCGGATCGTCGTCAGCGCCGATTGCAAGAGTTTGGTCTGTGATGCGGCCTGCTGCTGCACGTCTTGCGACCTCCATACCGGTTGGTATGGAGACAACAACATACCATCCGGTATGGTGTCAAGAACTTTCGGCTGCAAGAGCTGCGGGACTCGGCTATGACTGTCTTGGGGTGGTCTAAAAAATCCGGGGAGTGTCATGACAGTTTCGCCGTTGGGTGCCGTTGCGGTCGCCACGGGCGTCCGCTTTTCCTGCTTTTCCGCGCATGCCGAACGGATCGAGCTCTGCCTCTTCGACAGCGACGGACGCAAGCAGGTCGCCGACTATTCCATGCACTGCGGCGATGACAATATTCACCGGGTCGAGGTCCCCTCGATCAAGCCCGGCAGGCGTTATGGCTTTCGCGCCCACGGCATCTACGATCCCGACCGAGGCCTCTGGTTCGATCCGTCGAAGCTGCTGGTCGACCCCTACGCCCGCGAGCTCGACCGCCCGTTCGTCTACGATCCGGTTCTGTCGGCGCCGGGCGTCGATACCGCTTACCTCGTGCCCAAGACGATCGTCACCGAAACCGTGCTGGCTGAGATCGGCAAGCCTATGCTGCCGCGCGGCGGGATAATCTACGAGATCAACGTCAAGGCCTTTACCCAACGTCACCCCGACCTGCCGGAGACCCTGCGCGGCACCGTCGCCGCACTCGCTCACCCGGCGGTGATCGCCCATCTGAAGCGCATCTGCGTCGATGCGGTCGAGCTCATGCCGATCACCGCCTGGATCGATGAACGCCACCTGCCCGGGCTCGGCCTCACCAATGGCTGGGGCTACAACCCCGTCGCTCTGATGGCCCTCGATCCGCGCATCTGCCCGGGCGGCATCCGCGAGCTGCGCGAGACGGTGGCCGCCCTGCACGATGCCGGCATCGGCACCATCCTCGATCTCGTCTTCAACCACACGGGCGAAAGCGACCGCTTCGGCGCGACGCTGTCGATGCGCGGGCTCGACAACCTCAGCTATTACCGGCACGTGCCCCGCGAACCCGGCCATCTGGTCAACGATGCCGGCACCGGCAACACGCTCGCCTGCGATCATCCTCAGGTGCGCCGGCTGATCCTCGATTCGCTGCGCCATTTCGTCGAGCAGGCCGGCGTGGACGGCTTCCGCTTCGATCTTGCGCCGATCCTCGGCCGCACCGCGACGGGCTTCGAGCCGGACGGCGAAACCCTGACGGCGATGATCAGGGACGAGGTCCTGAAGGACCGGATCCTGATTGCCGAGCCGTGGGATATCGGCCCGGGCGGCTACCAGCTCGGCAATTTCCCGCAGCCCTTCCTCGAATGGAACGACCGCGCCCGCGACGATATCCGCCGCTTCTGGCGTGGCGATGCGTGGACGACCGGCGCGCTCGCGACCCGCCTTGCCGGCTCTTCGGATATCTTCGCACGCCACGGACACGAGGCGACCCGCAGCGTCACCTTCCTCGCCGCCCATGACGGCTTCACGCTGATGGATCTCGTCTCCAACGAGCACAAGCACAACGAGGCGAATGGCGAGGAAAACCGCGACGGGCATAACGAAAACCTCTCCTGGAACAACGGGACGGAGGGCGCGAGCGAAGATCCGGTCGTCACCGAGAACCGCCGCCGCGACGTGGCGGCACTTCTGTCTACCCTGTTCGTCACGAGGGGGGCGATCATGCTCGCCATGGGCGACGAGGGCGGCCGTTCGCAGGGCGGCAACAACAATGCCTATGCCCAGGACAATGCGATCACCTGGATGGACTGGTGGACGCTCGATCAGAGCCTTGTCGAGCACACCCGCATGCTCTCCGAGCTGCGATGCCGGTTTGCGGTGTTCTCCGAGACCGACTTCCTGACCGGCGACGGCGACGTCGAGTGGATTGCGGCCTCCGGAGAGCCCATGCAGGTGGCCGACTGGGAAACCCCGGACAGCCAGACGATCGGCATGATCCTGCCCACCTTCGACCGCGAGGACGAGCGCCGGACGCGGCTGGCGGTGCTCTTCAACCGCGGCCACGGCGAAACACCCTTTACCCTGCCGCAGGGCGAATGGACGCAGTATCCGGACGGCTCTGCCTGGCGGGCCATGCTGCCGCCGCGCTCCGTCACCTTTTGCGTTGACGCACGTCTGTAACGGGGTTCGCCAATTCGACCTAAGCCTGTAGAGTGCCGCCGGCACACGGAGACAAGAGTTGCATGCGTGAAATTTCGCTGGCGGAAATGCCGGGACTGGTGGGCGAGGACGTCGGTCGGTCAGACTGGATAACCGTCGACCAGACGATGGTCGACCTCTTTGCGGACGCCACCCATGATCATCAGTTCATCCACGTCGATCCGCAGCGCGCGGCAGAAGAAAGCCCGTTCGGCGGAACCATCGCACACGGGTTCCTGACCCTGTCGCTGCTTTCGGCCATGAACTTTGCCAGTATCCCGAAGATCCGCGAGCAGACCGTGGGCATCAATTACGGCTTCGACAAGATCCGCTTCGTCTCGCCGGTCAGGAGCGGCAGCCGGGTACGCGGCCACTTCACGCTGGCCGAGTGCAAGTTCCGCGGCGCCGGCATGATGACGACCACCTATGACGTGTCCGTCGAGATCGAGAACGAGAAAAAGCCGGCCCTGACCGCCCGCTGGATCACCATTGTCCAGTTCGACCCGAAGGACCGGCCCGAGGGCGTCTGAGCCCCATGGAGCTGGTCCCATCGCCTGCCGGAACGTGCCGTTGACAAAGCTGTCGGCCGCACGCTGGATCGCGCTTCCGCGGCCCGTCAGGCGACCCGGCAAAAGTGAGCGTTACAGCGCCGCATCCCGTGCGCCCTCGGCGAGCAGGCCGAAAGCATAGCCCGAGAACGACCGCCAGACTTCGACCCGGAACGCATCCTGCTCGGTCCGCAGCAGCACGATCTCCACCTTGCCGAGCAGCGTGCGAGCGCAGGCGCCGACGGGGAACGCCGTCAGCGACAAGTCGAGCGGGCAGCCGCTGTTGATCGTCTGCTGGGCCCCCGGCCCGGACACGAGAATGGCGGTATTCCGGTGCGAGACGTCGGTTGCCGAATGCGGGGCGGCACAGTCCTTGGCTGCCTGCAGCAGACCGCCCTGTCCCTCGTCGATCACAAGCCATTCGTCCGGCCCGAGCCAGAGCGCGGTGCGGCCATTGGCCGAAGCCGACGTCTTCGGCTTGACGGGAAGCGCGATGCCGAGCGCCGTCGACAGCGCCTCGACGTCTTCCGGACGCGCCCGCAGCGAAAGCCGCGCCGCGGCGGCTGCCGGTTCCAGCCGGGCAACGGATGAGCCGCCATGCGCGCCGGAAAGCGGCAGCGTGCGGGTCGCCGGCGTGAGTGCAAGATCAGCCATTGATGCGGCCTCCTTCCTTGTCGAAGAACACCACGTCGGTCACTTCGACGGCAATCGTCCTGTCCGTCATCGGCACGTAGAGCGTCTCGCCCATCCGGGCCCGGCCGCCGGCGACCAGCGCCATGGCGATCGAGCGGCCGCAGTTTTCCGACCAGTAGGACGAGGTGACGTGTCCGAGCATGGTCATCGGCTTCGGCTGGTTGGGATCGGCGACGATCTGCGCGCCCTCCTCCAGCACGTCCTTCGGGTCCTTGGGCTTCAGCCCCACCAGTTGCTTGCGGCCGTCGCGGATGAGGTCAGGACGCTTGAGCCCGCGAATGCCGACGAAATCGGTCTTCTTCTTGGACACCGCCCAGCCATAGCCGGCATCGTCCGGGGTGACCGTGCCGTCCGTGTCCTGGCCGACGATCAGGTAGCCCTTCTCGGCGCGCAGCACGTGCATCGTCTCGGTGCCGTAGAGGCAGGCGCCAAGCCCTTGCGCACGCGCGGAGATTGCCTTCCAGACGTCGGCGCCATAGTCTGCCGGCACGTTGACCTCGAAGCCGAGTTCGCCGGTAAACGAGACGCGGAACAGCCGCGCCGGCACGCCCAGGACCGTGCACTCGGCAAGGCTCATATGCGGGAAGGCCTCGTTCGAAAGATCGACGCCCTCGACGAGCGGCGCGATGATCTCGCGGGCCTTCGGTCCCTGCACCGCGATCACCGCCCACTGTTCGGTGGTCGACGTCAGCCAGACCTTGAGGTGCGGGAATTCCGTCTGCAGATAGTCCTCCATGTGATGGAGCACGCGCGGCGCACCACCGGTCGTGGTCGTCACATGGAACCTGTCTTCCGCCAGACGCCCGACAACGCCGTCGTCGTAGATGAAGCCGTCCTCGCGGGTCATGATGCCGTAGCGGCACTTGCCGGGCTTCAGCGTATCCCAGGCGTTCGTGTAGAGAAGGTTGAGGAACTGCGCAGCATCGGGGCCGACCACTTCGATCTTGCCGAGCGTCGAGGCATCGAACACGCCGCCGATGTCACGCACCGTCCGGCATTCCCGGTTGACCGCGGCATGCATATCCTCGCCGCGCCTCGGAAAATACCAGGCGCGCTTCCAGTTGCCGACATCCTCGAACTCGGCACCTGCCGCCGCTTCCAGCGCATGCATCGGCGTCTTGCGGGTCGGGTCGAACAGATCGGCGCGCGAATGGGCGATCAGCGTCCCATAGGTGACCGGCGTATAGGGCGCGCGGAAGGTGGTGAGACCCACCTGCGGGATCGGCCGACCCAGCACCTCGGCGGCGATCGCAAGGCCGTGCATGTTGGACAGCTTGCCCTGGTCCGACGCCATGCCGTTGGTCGTGAAGCGCTTGATGTGCTCGATCGAATGCATGCCCTCGCGCACCGCCAGCCGGATGTCCTTGGCGGTCACGTCATGCTGGAAGTCCACGAACGCCTTGACGACCGTATCCGGCCCGGCGCCCTCGGCCGCGCCGATCATGCCGCCGGTCCATTCGAAGCGGTTTTCGCCCGACAGCGCCAGCGTCCCGCCGCCGGCCGTGATCGCTTCGTCGATCAGATCTGCCATGTCGTCGGTGCCGTTGCAGGCGCCGACGGAAACGCAGTTCTGCGCATAGATGTCCGGCAGGAAGCGCTGGTTGGCCTGGTCGAACCGCAACTTGCCGCGCGACTGCGAGAACAGGTGCACCGACGGCGTCCAGCCGGCCGAGATGATCAGCGCATCCACCTTGATCTTGCGCGCATTGCCGCCGCCATTGCGGGCAACGGTCATCGACGCGATCCGCAGCCGTCCGGACGTATCGGTCACGGAATGGCCGGCCAGCACGTCGATGCCGAGCGCCCGGGCCTCTGCCAGCACCGCCTCGCCGGGATCGGCCCGGCAGTCGACGATGGCGGCGATCGAGACACCGGCCCGCTTCAGGTCGAAGGCGGCTTCATAGGCGCTGTCATGCGCCGTGTAGACGCCGACATTGCGCCCGACGGCAACGCCATGATGGTTGAGGAAGCTGCGCGCCGCCGACGCCAGCATGATGCCGGGCCGGTCGTTGTTGGCAAACACCATGTGCCGCTCGATGGCGCCGGTGGCGATCACCACCTTTTTGGCGCGCACCTGCCACAGGCGTTCGCGTGGCAGGTCGCGGTCGGGGCGGGCCATGTGGTCCGTCACCCGCTCGGCGAGCCCGACAAAGCCGTGATTGTAGTAGCCGAACACCGTCGTGCGGGTGAGCAGCGTCACTTTCGGCATGGCTTTCAGCCGTGCGGCGGCGCCCTGCGCCCAGTCGTAGCCATCCTGGCCGTCGATCACCGTCGAGGCGTCGTAGTGCAGCGCCCCGCCGACCTCCGGCTGCTCGTCGACAAGCATTACCGTCTGTCCGGTGGCGGCTGCCGAAAGCGCCGCCGTCAGACCGGCCACGCCTGCACCGGCAATCAGCACGTCGCAATGCGCGAACCGGTTGGCATAGTGGTCCGGGTCCTCTTCCTTCGGGGCTTCACCGAGACCCGCAGCGCGCCGGATGATCGGCTCGTATAGTTTGTGCCAGGCCTCCTTCGGCCACATGAAGGTCTTGTAGTAGAAGCCCGCCGCAAAGAAGGGCGACAGCACGTCGTTGACGGCGCCGACATCGAAGGACAGCGAAGGCCAGCGGTTCTGCGAGGCGATCTTCGCGCCGTCGAACACTTCCTGGACGGTCGCGCGCACGTTCGGCTGGCGCCTTGCGGCATCGCGGGACACGTCGAGCAGTGCGTTCGGCTCTTCCGGACCGGCGGTCAGGATCCCGCGCGGACGGTGATACTTGAACGAGCGGCCGACGAGATGCACGCCATGCGCAAGAAGCGCCGAGGCGACCGTGTCGCCCTCCAGCGCCGTGTAGCTCTTGCCGTCGAAGGAGAAACGGGCTGTGCGGGCCGGCGTATGACGCCCGGCACCCTTGATCCGGAACGCACCGGCATTGACGGGCGCGCTCATCGGGCGTCTCCTTCCGTCGCTTCCCATGTCTCGACGGTCTTTTCCTCGGCCGCAGCCGCTCTTTCCTCGGCAACCGGAATGGGCTGCTTCGGCAGCCCCGCCTTGTAGGTCATCAGGAACCTGTCGCTCACCGTGTCGCGCGCCGCATTGAAGAACCGGCCGCAGCCATGCATGTGGCGCCAGCGCTCATAGGTGAGACCCTTTTCGTTGTTGCGCAGGAAGAAGTACTCGGCGAACTCCTCGTCGGAAATCTCCGAGATCGCGTCAGGGCGCGCGATATGCGCCTCGCCCGCCCAGCGGAATTCGAGCTCGGAGCGGTCTTCCTCGCAATAGGGGCAATGGATCAAAAGCATGGTCTGTATCCCATAAATCTCAATGCGCCACCGCGGCCGCGGCCGCCTCGTCGATCAGCCGGCCGGTGCGGAAGCGGTCGAGGTTGAGCCCGGCGGCCAGCCTGTGCGGCGCGCCCGTGGCGATCAGATGCGCGAACAGGTTGGCCGAACCGGGCGTCGCCTTGAAGCCGCCCGTGCCCCAGCCGCAGTTGACGAACAGGCCCGGCACCGGGGTCACGCCCTGGATCGGCGAACGGTCCGGCGTGTTGTCGGTAATCCCGCCCCACTGGCGCATCATCTTGACCCGGCGGAAGATCGGGAACAGCTCGCAGATCGCATCCAGCGTGTGGGTGATGATCTGCAGCCCGCCGGTCTGGCTGTAGGAATTGTACTGGTCGGTCCCGGCGCCGATGACGAGCTCGCCCTTGTCCGACTGCGAGATATAGGCATGCACCGTGTTCGACATGACGACGCAGGGGAAGATCGGCTTCAGCGGTTCGGAGACCAGCGCCTGCAGCGGGTTGGAGGCGAGCGGCACGCGCACGCCGGCCATTTCCATGACCACCGAGGAATGCCCGGCCGCCGAGACGCCGATCTTCCTGGCGCCGATAAAGCCCTTGGAGGTCTCGACCCCCTGCACTTCGCCGTTCGGTCCGCGGCGGATGCCGGTGACTTCGCAGTTCTGGATGATGTGAACGCCGCGATCCGAGGCCGCGCGGGCATAGCCCCAGGCGACCGCATCGTGGCGGGCGGTGCCGCCGCGCCGCTGAAGGGCCGCGCCATTGATCGGGTAGCGGGCGGTCTTGGCAATGTCGAGCGGCGGGCAGAACGCCTTTGCCTGCTCCGGGGTCAGCCACTCGTTGTCGATGCCGTAGAGCCGGTTGGCATGGATGTGCCGCTTGAACGACTGCTGGTCATGGGTGTTGTGCGACAGCATCATCACGCCGCGCGGCGAATACATGACGTTGTAGTTGAGCTCCTGGCTCAGGCCCTCCCACAGCTTCAGGGAGTGCTCGTAGATGTCCATGCTCTCGTCGTAGAGATAGTTCGAGCGGATGATCGTCGTGTTGCGGCCGGTATTGCCGCCGCCGAGCCAGCCCCTCTCGATCACCGCGACATTGGTGATGCCGTGCTGCTTGGCAAGGTAATAGGCAGCCCCCAGACCGTGGCCGCCGGCCCCGATGATGATCACGTCGTAAGCACTGCGCGGCTCCGGCGAAATCCACTGTGCGTCCCAGCCCTTGTGGGCGCGCATGGCCTCGCGGGCGATGGCGAAAACCGAATATTTGCGCATTGCGCTTTCTGCTCCTTGATCAGGCCCCGACCGGCCTGCCCGTCCTCGAAATGCTGCCCTGGCCTGCCGGCCTTACCTTTCGGTAGAGCCATACCCATCGCAAATCAATATGCGCCACAATGGCTGTTTTGCGACGCATCAGAGGATTGTTTCGACACGGCCGGATTTGGCGGTCAAGGAGCGGCCGCCAGGAAGGGAATTCGTGATCCAGCCTCGGCTTTGTTAGGTCGCCCTGCCCCGCGAACATGACCGGAGGCCGGCGCGCCTAGTGGGTGGCGCGATCGAGTGCACGGTTGAGTACCCGTGAGCAGAAAGCCGGGTTGAGCATGATATTCCGCCCCGAGACAGAACGAGAGCCGTCATGACTGCTGATGCAGGCCACCACGAGTGCCGCCATCGTCGATTGGCCTGGTGGAGGAGAAGAAGCCTTGGCATTTGCATCGCCCTTGCCGATCAAGGTGACAAGCAGACTGCCGTACTGGCTGAGGATGATGGCATAGGCGTCCTGTCCGAGAACGCCGTTCGCATAGCTCTGGCAAGCGGTGTAGAGCCCGTCCCTCAGGGCAAGGATGGCCTCTGCCCGGCCGCTTCCCTCCACCAGGGTTTCGGTGCTCGAAATATCTCCCTCTGCCTTGCTGGTTCCAAGCTTGGAGGGCACCCTTACCGTAACCTTGCGGGTGTTATTGAACGAAGCGGCATAGTCCGGGCTGGGCTCCGTGCACACGACCCTGGGAAAGCCGACACCCCTTGGTCTTTCCGTAACAAGCCTCAGGGTGCCTCCGCTGACGATGCCGGTCGATTCCCCGAACTGGACCGGCTTCACATCCACATTGGGTGAGGTGCATCCGGCAACGGCAAGCACCAGCAGGACCGATAGACTTCTTTTAAGCATGGTTACGCCCCTCCGCCGGCCACGGCCGGCTTCCGTTCACGATGAAGATGACTGGAATGCAGATGCAGATTGGGAGGCGCCCCCGCGCCAATCCAATCTGCATCAAGCCGGAGAGTTATGCAACCAAAAGATACATTTTATAACTTCACAACTATCTCGCGCTTCAGGCGCGAATCAGCACCTTGCCCTTGCGGTGCGGCTCGCCGGCGGCGGCCGTGGCCTTGGAGATCTCGTCCAGACCGAAGACGGCCGAAACACCGAGCTTGACGGTGCCGGCCGCAACCGCCTCGACGATCTCGCCGACGAGGCTGCGCATTTTTTCCGGCGAAAGCGTCGGCCCGATCTTGGCCAGCCAGAACCCCTTCACCACGGCTTCCTTGAAGATCATGTCGCTCGCCGAAAGCTCCATCGGCTTGCCCGACATCAGGCCGAAGGAGACGAGCACGCCCTTCTCGCCCAGCAGCGACAGGAGCTCGCCGGAGGATGGCCCGCCGACGCCGTCGATGCCGGCCTTGATCGCCGCCCCGCCGGTCAATGCCGCGACCTTTGCCCTCCAGTCGCTCTGATCCGTCGAGACCGCATGGTCGATGCCGAGCTCGGCGAGCTCCGCGACCGCCTGCGACCGCCGCACGAGATTGACCACGTTGACGCCGCGCCGCTTAGCAAACACCGCAAGCGCCTTGCCGACGGCACCGTTGGCGGCGTTCTGGACGATCCAGTCGCCGTTTCCGGCCTCGGCGAAGTCGAGAAGCGTCAGCGCGCTGAGCGGCATCGAGATCAGCTGCGAACCCGCCTCGTCGTCGATGCTGTCCGGTAGGGGCACCGCCATCGCTGCCGTCGCGAGATAGTACTCCGCCCAGGTCCCCTGTCCGGAGGCGGCCACGCGCTGGCCGACCTTCAGATGCGTCACGCCCTCGCCGAGCGCATCGACGGTGCCCATGGCCTCGGTGCCCGCCACCGACGGCAGCGCGGGCTTGACCCCGTACTGGCCGCTGACCGTCAGCAGGTCGTGATTGTGGATCGATGCCATCCGCATCCGGATCCGGATCTGGCCCGGGCCCGGTTCGGGAAGAGCTTTGTCCTCGACAGTCAGCACGTCCTGGGGTGCCCCGTAACGGGAATAGCTTGCGCTTCGCATGGTGATCTCCTTGGGTGAATTGTCTGTCGGGCTGCCGGCTGGAAGCGGCGCCGTCGCACGGCGGATATAGTCGCGGGCGGCCCCGCAGCAACGCCGCAACGCCCGCATCGCCATTTTTCCCATTAACCACGCCAAGCCGTCTGGACTTTGCCGCACCCCTCTGCTAAGTGCCATCGCAAATCGCGTCGGCCGAAAACCGTGCGGAAATTTTCCTTCGTCTCGAATCGTACCGATCCAGGCGATCAACACTTAAAGGAACGGGATTCACGTGCAGGTACTTGTCCGCGACAACAACGTCGATCAGGCTCTCCGCGCTCTCAAGAAGAAGATGCAGCGCGAAGGCATCTTCCGTGAAATGAAGATGCGCGATTATTACGAAAAGCCGTCCGAAAAGCGCGCCCGCGAAAAGGCCGAAGCTGTTCGTCGCGTTCGCAAGCTGGCCCGCAAGCGCATGCAGCGCGAAGGCCTCCTGCCGGCGACGCCGCGTCCGGCCGCAGCGGCTGCACGCCCGGCTCGTTGATCGGCCGTTTTTTCGACGTTATCATGTGCTTATAGGGCGGGGGCGACAAGTGCGCCGCCGCTCTTTTGATTTGACCGGACCCCAAGACCTTCCCCTGCTCCACACGAGGAAACGTGCCTGATGGCCGCCAAGACTGCCGTTCTGCAAGATGCAACCCGATTTTCCGGCCTTCTCCCGATCGTTTCTCGTCCCGTTGGAAAAGCTCTTCTTCCCGCCGCATTAATGGGGCTGATGGCGGTCAGCGGGTGCTCGACCACCACCACCAGCAATGACATGATCACGGTCGACCGGGCGCAGGGCAGCCAGGAAAACATCTCGTCTCTTTCGAGCGTCATCCAGTCCAATCCGCAGGATCCGGAAGGCTACAACAACCGCGGCACCGCTTACGGCCGGGCCGGAGATTTCCGCCGCGCGCTCGACGATTTCAGCCGCGCCATCCAGATCAATCCGCAGTTCTACCAGGCCTATGCCAACCGCGCACTGGTCTACCGCAACATGGGCAAGCCCGTCGATGCGGCCAACGACTACAATCGCGCCCTGCAGATCAACGCCAACTACGACGTCGCCTATATCGGTCGTGGCAATATCTATCGCCAGGCCGGCCGCCTGAACGAAGCCTTCAACGATTTCAGCCGCGCCATCGAGCTTGGAACGACCGACGGCCGTGCCTGGCACAATCGCGGCCTGATCAACCAGGCGCGCGGCGACCACGGCAAGGCGATCGACGACTTTGCGAAGGCAATCTCGCTGTCGCCGAATTCCGCCGAGCCCTATAACGGCCGCGGCGTTTCCTATCTGGCGATGAACGATCTCGACAACGCCTTCGCCGACTTCAACCACGCGATCGAACTGAACGACAAGCTGGCCGAATCCTGGACCAACCAGGCGCTGGTCTATGAAGCACGCGGTGACCGTGCCCGCGCCTACCGCTCGTTCTCGCATGCGGTCCGCATCGACCCGCAATACAAGCCGGCCCAAGACGGCGCGGCCCGCACCCGCGGCAGCGCCTGAGGCCCCTCCCCGGCGGCAGCCCTCTGTCGCCGGAAAAGCAGGTGCCCTCTGGGCGACCGCAGCCGGTTGCGCCGGCCTGCCCGCCCGACTAGGCTGACTGCATCGGGTCAGGTGGGGAACAGGCAGCATGACAAGCAGGATTACGGTGATCGGCGGCGGCATCGTCGGCGCATCGATCGCCTGGCATCTGACCGCAGCCGGTGCAGCCGTCACCCTGATCGCCGAAAAGCCCTCCGGCGTCGCCACCCCCAATTCCTTTGCCTGGATCAACGCCTCCTGGGGCAATCCGCATGAATACTTCGCGCTGCGGTCCCGCTCGATGCGCGAGTGGACGCGGCTTTCCGACGCCGTGCCGGACCTCTCCCTGTCCTGGCAGGGCGGCATCTGCTGGGACCTGCCCGAGCACGACCTGCTTGCCTATGCCAAGGAGCATGCCTCCTGGGGATACGACATCCGCCGGATCGATCGGGACGAGATCGCCGCGCTCGAACCGGCGCTTTGCGACATTCCGCCATTCGCCCTGCATGTGCGAGAGGAAGGCGTGGCCGAGCCGGTTGCCGCGGTGACCGCTCTGGTCGCCGATGCCGGCCGCCGCGGCATGGAGGTGATCGACGGCGTCGCGGTTACCGGCCTGCGCAGCGGCAACAGCGGCATGGATGTCGTCCTTGCGGATGGCCGGACGCTTAATGCCAGGCAGGTGGTGCTGGCCGCCGGGGCCGGCACGGCGGCTCTCGCGGCCACCCTTGGCATAGACATTCCCCTCGAAACGCCGCCGGGTCTTCTGGTCCACAGCCGCCCCATCCCGAAGCTGCTGAACGGCCTGCTGCTCGCACCCGAACTGCATCTGCGCCAGACGGCAGAGGGACGGCTGGTGGCGGGGACCGATTTCGGTGGCCTCGATCCCGGAGCTGACCCTCAAGGCGCGGCAGAAGGACTGTTCGCCGCGGTCCGCCGCTTCGTCAAAAACGGCGCCGCGCTTGAGATGGAGGCGTTTACCATCGGCTATCGCCCCACTCCGAGGGACGGCTTTCCGGTGGTTGGACCGGTCGATGGCATCGATCACCTCTATCTCGCCGTGACCCATTCCGGGATCACCCTGGCGCCGGCGCTCGGCCTCTTTGCGGCGAAGGAAATTCTCGAGAAGCGGCCCGAACAGCTGCTGGCGCCCTACCGCCTGGCGCGCTTCGGCTGAGCTGCATTGGCATCATGGCCGCTCAGATGTAGAGCGCAGCCATTCTGCGCCAGGCTCCGGCACGGTGCGCCCGCCCCTGCCAGACATGCAGATCGTGGTGGACACCCTTGCCCGCCAGCACCTGGCTGAGGTGGCGATTGTTGTCGAGGAAAGGATCCTCGTCGCCGATCGTCAGCACGATCTCCATCTGCCGCAGGCGGTCGAGCCGCCAGTTGTGGTCGAGGCCGGGCAGGAAGTGCGACGGCATGCGGAAATAGATCTCTTCGTCGTAATAGCCCTGGAAGAGATCACCGAACGATTCGACATTGAGCGTCAGGTCGTAGCGGCCCGAAAAGGCCACCAGTTTCCTGAACAGATGCGGATGCCGGAAGGCGATGCTGGCGGCCTGGAAGGCGCCAAGGCTGCAGCCCTGCGCGATCGTGCAGTCATGGCCGTTCTTGAGCGCCATCAGCGGCAGGACCTCGTTCAGGATATATTCCTCGAACGCCGCATGCCGGGAGATCCGCCACGCCGGATGGCTGCCAAACCCGTAGAAGCTCTCGTTGGCGAGCCCCTCGACGCAGAACAGCTGCAGCTGCCCCGCCTCGACCTTTTCACGCAGGCTACCGACGATGCCGAGCTGCTCATATTCGAAGAACCGGCCTTCCCGCGTCGGAAACATCAGCACCTTGGCGCCCGAATGCCCGAACACGAGCAGTTCCATCTCCCGATGGAGCCGAGGGCTGTACCAGCGATGATATTCGCGGTTCATCAGGCGTGGAAAAACCTTCGAAGCTTGTCGTTGAGCAGGGAATTCTGCGACGCACTGCCAGGATAATCGAAATGGCCTGCGTCGAGGATGAAGATTTCGTTAAATTGTAAAGGCACGCCGTTGGCGACGGCAAACTGGCAGGGGGGCGCCACCGCCGGGTCGAAGACGGCAACGCTGAACAGCATCGGCACCGTGATCCGACGGGCGGCGACCGCTGCATCGTGCAGCAAGAGCGTCGGCAGCGCATTGCCGTGGCGGGCCTGGTACTGCTGCACCGCCTGGGCGCTGCCAATGCTCGGCAGCTTCAGGCGCAACGCCTGGTGCCCGAAGCTGGGCAGGGACAGATGGCCGCGGTCGATACGCCGGTCGAACGGGATGGCGAGCCCCCCGATCCCGCCGCCGAAGCTGATGCCGCTGTAGCCGATCCGTTTCGCAACCCGCGGATAGAGCATCGTCAGCACCGTGACGGCGATCCACAGATCCTCGACGCAACCGCCGAGGATGTAGCGCTCCGGCTTGTCGATATCGTGCAGCACGTGGAAGGATGGATCGGACGAAATCGGCGGCCGGGCGCTGCGCGACATGCCGCGAAAACAGGGAAACAGGATCACCGTGTCCTTGACCGGAAAATCGAAATTTGGCGCATCGCGGCCGCCATAGCCGTGGCCGACCACCAGCCCCCGCTTCAGCTCGCCGCGCCTGGGCAGGAGCAGCCAGCCGCCGATCGGAAACCCACCGCTCGACCTGTAGGTGATATCGAACACCCGCCATCGCGGATGGCTCTGCCGGCTTTCGGTGAGCTTCGGCTGCGGATCGATCGTCAGCGCCCGGGCATAGCGTTCGCTCCAGAACGCGTCGAAGCCCTCGACCGCCTGCGGCGTCTCGACCTCGCGCAGCTGCGAAAGCGTCATTCCGTAGGTCGGGTCGAAATCGAACGGGTATTCTGTCGGAACGGTCATGGGCTCTTTCGAAACGGAGCAAGGATCGACCAGCCGTCGATCAGCCTTCCGTCTTGAAGATCTCCTGGGAAAACGGCGTCCCAGCCGCGGCGGCGTCGCTGCACGATGGCGTGCAGCGACCACCGAAGCCTTCGTCTCAGCGCAGCAGGAAAATCCCGGCGACAGAGAGAACCAGGAAGACGACCAGGCCACCGAGAAGGCCGATGCCGCCGAAGAATCCGGCAGCCATGGCGATCATCAGGGCGACGACGTGGATCGTGCCCCACTTGGCAGCGGCCAGGAACTTCTCGTAGGTCTTTTCGTGCTCCGCATAATCCATGGTCGCACCCGTTTCCACCGGTCCGCTGTGGTGATTGTCCATTACCGTCTCCTCACATCATTCTGTTAAGCGCCCGTCGGCGCGGTCGGCCGTGCATCCGCTTGCCCGGCCCCTCGCCGGAGAATCCCCTGCGCGGACGCCGAAGATCGTCTCAAGGGCTGACACAAAAAACCGCAAAGTGCAATGGTGGCGAACGCCCCTGTCGCCAGGCTCCGGCACTCTGTTTTACGCGTCGGCAACAGGTGCAAGCCGGGCTGTCTGTTCTGCCACCAGCCGCAGCATCTGCGGCGGATCGACGGGGCGGGAAAACACGAAGCCCTGGATCAGGTCGGCAAAGTCGCATTGCCGGATGAGCTCGATCTGCGCCTGGGTCTCGACCCCTTCCAGCACCACCGTCATGCCGAGCTCCCGCGACAGATGGACGATACTGCGCAGGAGCTTCAGCTTGCGGGTATCCTCCGTGATGTTGTTCACGAAACTGCGGTCGATCTTGACCATGTCGACCGGCAGCGAATCGAGGTAGCTGAGGCTCGAAAACCCTGTCCCGAAATCGTCGATGGCAATCGTGATGCCGCTCGCCCTCAATCGTCCCAGGCGGTCACGCACCAGCACCGGCTCGTCCATGAAACTGGTCTCGGTCACTTCGAGATGCAGGCGCCGCGCCGCAAGCCCATGGCGCTCCAGCGTCTCCGCCACATAGGCCACGAGATCGTCGTTGCGCAGGTCCTCGATCGAGACGTTGACGGACACCGCCATCGGATCCGGCCAGCTGGCGCAGTCGCGACAGGCGCGGTCGAGCACGAACCGGGTGATCCGCGACACCAGGCCCATGCTTTCGGCCAACGGAATGAAGATATTGGGGCCGATTGCACCCCGCTGCGGATGAACCCACCGCGCAAGCGCCTCGCAGCACGTCATCTCCACGCCATCCGGACGGTACATCGGCTGGTAGGCAAGGGTCAGGCCCTCCTGGTCGAGCGTCTGGCGCAGATCGGCCCGCAGCCGCTGCTCCGCCACGTAGCGCTCGTCCATCTGCGCGCTGAACAGGGTGAAGGCGCCGTTGCCGGCAGCCTTTGCCTCGTTGAGCGCCAGATCCGCCTTCGTCTGCCAGGCGTCGAGATCGAAGCCCGCCGCCGGCAGGATCGCCCCGCCGCCGTTGAGGTAGACGGTCAGCTCGCGGTCCTCCACCGCATAGCGACCTTCGAGCGCCCCGTGCAGGCCGCGGATGCGGGCTTCGAGCGTGTCCCGCGCGCCGGTGACCAGCAGCAGAAACTCGTCGCCGCCCAGCCTGCCGGCCAACCCCCCGGCCCCGACAAGCTCGCTCAGCCGCGCCGCCACCGCACCAAGCAGACGGTCGCCGACCGCATGGCCCTGCATGTCGTTGACATGCTTGAAACCGTCGATGTCGAAGATCGCAAAGCCTGCCCAGTCATCCGGGCCGCTGTCGCTGAGCCGCTCGCTCGCCAGCGCGGCGAAACGGTCGCGGTTCGGCAGACCGGTCAGAATGTCGTAGCGGACCAGATGGAGGATCCGTTCGTCGGCCGCGACGCGGGCCGTCACGTCCTCGAAGATCATCACCACGCCGCCATCCGCCTGCTGGCTCACCGAAAACTCGAGCGAGCGTTCTTCGCCGACCTTCAGGATGATCTTCTCGCGCCCGCCGGCGGCAAGCCGGCCGATCCGGTCGAGGATCGCTCGTGGCGGTGCACCCGGGCTCTCCCGGAGCGCCGAAAGGAAGATCCGGCCCTTCAGGTCCACCGTCTCGTCGAGGTTGAGAAGTCCGTAGGCGGGACGGTTGATCGCCTGCACCCGTCCGTCCGCATCCAGCATGATGAGCGCATGCGAGGTCGTGCTGAGCGCCAGATCGAGCTGCCCGGCGATCTTGGCGACCTGCTGAGCGGCGCGGATGTTTTCGAGCAGGAAGCCGCGCACGCTTCTGGCCAGCGACAGGCTGATCACCCCGAACGGGATGAGCATCAGCGACACCAGCACCAGCAGCGGATTGCCGTTGATAAAGCAGCCGACCAGGATCGGAAGACAGCAGCTGACGGTCTGGATGGCGACCGCCTTGGCCGACCCGAAATTGCGCCCGACGATCCCGACCATCGACCCCATGGTGATCGCAATCCACACAAACGCCGCCGTCATGTCGCTGAAGGCTACCAGCGCGTAGCCGCTGGCAAGGCCGAGCAGTCCGGCCGTCAGGGCAGCACCGAAGATGTAGCGGGTTTCCCAGGCGCGGATCTCGCTGCCGTTCAGCGTCGACCGATCCATCCGGTCGAACCGGTGGAACCAGTAGATCCGGAAGAAGAAGACGAAAACGAAGGCAGCGATCAGGAAGAGGAAGAACGGCGATCCGGTGTTGGCATAGATGATGGCGCAGCACAGGATATGCACCACCATTCCCGTGAACAGCGCACCACGATTGCCAAACAGCGACACGACGAACGACCGGTAGACATCGGCCTCGTCGGTGTGCACATTTCCTTGTTTCATTGGGCTCATCCCTGCAACCGGACGGGACTGTGAAGCAAACCCCTTAAAATTTCCAGCGCAATACTGTGCCGTCCGGTGGTTTGGCGCCGGTCATACACGCGCGTCGGATGCGCCCGGCAGGCAGGCCGTCCAGGTATCAGAGAAGCGGCGTTCGGACTGCCCGTTTTCGCGCATCGATGACGAGGTTCGCTCGGCAGCCGAACGGTTTATGGACTTTCTTTTTTAGCGTCCCTGGGTTACATCGCGAGAAGGGCGAGCGGGAAAAACGAGACTCGTCCACTCGGGGGACAGATGGCAATTCTGTTGAAGTTCAGCGGTCTCATCGACCGCATCAGCGAAGCTGTAGGGAAATTTTCCGGCTACCTTGTCCTGGCCTGCTGCCTGATCAGCGCCGGCAATGCCTGCATCCGCTACGCCTTCAACTACAGCTCGAACGGCTGGCTGGAAATCCAGTGGTATCTGTTCGCCTTCATCGTCCTGCTCGGCGCATCCCACACGCTGCGCCTCAACGAGCACGTCCGGGTCGACCTCATCTACGGCGCCGTGTCCGACAGGACGCGCCTTTGGATCGACGCGATCGGCCTCCTGGTCTTCCTCATTCCGGCCTGCCTCTATCTCGCCTGGCTGTCCTTCCCCTTCTTTACCGCGTCCTTCACGCAGGGCGAGATCTCGTCCAATGCGGGCGGCCTGACGCGATGGCCGGTCAAGCTCATCATCGTCTCGGGTTTCGTGCTGCTGGCGCTGCAGGGCCTGTCGGAGCTGATCAAGCGGGCCGCCGGCCTGATGGGCGTCCTTGAGGTCGACACGACCTACGAGAAGCCGCTGCAATAATCGAAATTAGACGGTCGGGGGGATCAGTCGCTCATGTTCGAATACGGCATAATGCCACCGGCAATGTTCCTGGGCATGATCATCTTCATGCTCTACGGCTTTCCCGTCGCCTTCTCGCTGTCGGCGGTCGGGCTGTTCTTCGGTCTTCTCGGCATCGCCACCGGGCACTTCGAATTCGCCTTCATGCAGGCTCTGCCGCTGCGCATCTTCGGCATCGTTTCCAATGACCTGCTGCTGGCCATCCCCTTCTTCACCTTCATGGGCGCCATCCTGGAGCGCTGCGGCCTGGCCGAAGACCTGCTCGAGGGCACCGGCAAACTGTTCGGCGCGATCCCGGGCGGCCTCGCCTATGCGGTGATCCTGGTCGGCGCCATCCTCGGCGCGATCACCGGCACGGTCGCCGCCTCGGTCATCACCATGGGCGTGATCTCGCTGCCGATCATGCTGAAATACGGCTACAGCCCGCGCCTGGCGACCGGCGTCATCGCCGCCTCCGGCACCATCACCCAGGTCATTCCGCCGTCGCTGGTGCTGATCGTGCTGGCCGACCAGCTCGGCCGCTCGGTCGGCGACATGTATCTCGGCGCCATCGGCCCCTCGATCCTGCAGGTCGTCATCTTCCTGCTCTACATTCTCTTCCTGTCGATTGTCCGCCCGAAGGACGTGCCGCCGCTGCCGCCGGAAGCCCGCGGCGAGATGAACATGGCGCTGGTCGTGCGCGTGCTGTGGGGCATGGTGCCTTCGATCGTGCTGATCTTCCTCGTGCTTGGCACCATCTTCATGGGCCTTGCGACCCCGACCGAAGCCGGTGCGCTGGGCGTCGTCGGCGCCATGGCGCTGGCGGCCCTCCACCGCCGCCTGACCTGGGACCTGGTCCGCCAGGGCATGCACTCGACCATGACGATCACCTCCATGGTGGTCTTCATCCTCGTCGGCGCCACCTGTTTCAGCCTCGTCTTTCAGGGCATGGATGGCGGGCTTTGGATCGAGTACCTGCTCAAGCACGTGCCGGGCGGCGTTGTCGGCTTCCTGATCTTCGTCAACATCTTCATCTTCTTCCTCGCCTTCTTCCTCGATTTCTTCGAGATCGCCTTCATCGTGCTGCCGATGCTGGCACCGGTGGCGAGCTCGCTCGGCATCGACCTGATCTGGTTCGGCGTGCTGCTTTGCGTCAACATGCAGACCAGCTTCATGCATCCGCCCTTCGGCTTTGCGCTCTTCTACCTGCGCTCCATCGCGCCGAAGACCGTCAAGACCAAGGATATCTATCTCGGCGCCATCCCCTGGCTGTTCATGCAGCTGATCCTCGTCGGCATCATCATCTTCTGGCCCGAGTCCGTCACGTACTGGATCGACAAGGCGCCGGACGTCGATCTCAGCACCATCAAGATCGAGGTGCCCGGCTTCGGAAATGGCGGCGGCAACCAGATGCCCAATTTCGGCCTGCCGCCCATGGACGGCGCGCCCGCACAGCCCGGCCAACCGGCACCGGGGCTGCCCGGCATGCCGAATTTCGGCGAGCCGCCCAAGATCAACCCGTAGCGACTGCTTCTTGTCAGGTCTGCGGCTGAAGCGTATGTTTGGAGTGGAAGGCAGGGTTGCAGCCCCACCTTCCGTTTGTTACCTGCTTAGGATGATAAACCGGACGGAGACTGACCAGCCCGTCCGGTTCTTCCTAAACAGCAACGTAATGCTCAGTGGTTTCCACATCGCATCACCTCCAGTTTGAGAGCAAGACCCTTGCCAAGGTCGGCGTGGTCGATCCTCGCCGATGCTCCGTCTGGCCCCGAGCTTTCTGCTTCTGCTCTCAACCATAACGATCATAGAACGCCCCGGATCGGTGTCGAGTCTGCGTAAGCCGCAGCTTCATCTTCGGCAAAAGAAAACCCCGGATCTCGCGATCCGGGGTTGCTGGCGAAGCAAAAGGGATGACGATCAGAGCTTGCCGTTGCGCTGCTGGATCATCATGAACGTGTCGTATGTGTATTCGGAAAGCTGCATCCAGAGGTAGGCTTCTTTCTTGAAGGCGACCTGATCCTCGTAGATCTTCTTGAACCACTCGTTCTTGGAAGAGATGTCCTTGTAGACCTCCATCGCGGCATTATAGCAGGCCTCCAGAATATCCTGGCTGAACGGCCGCAAGGTGGTGCCCTGCGAGACGATCTGCTTGATCGCCGTCGGGTTCTTGGTGTCGTATTTCGCCATCATGTTGGTATTGGCAAAGGCGCACGCATTGGTCAGCGCAGCTTGGTAGGCCGGCGGCAGGCTGTTCCACTTGTCGAGATTGACGAAGGCGTGGATCACCGGGCCGCCCTCCCAGAAGGCCGGATAGTAATAGTACTTGGCGACCTTGTAGAAGCCGAGCTTGTAGTCGTCATAGGGGCCGACCCATTCGGCCGCGTCGATCGTGCCCTTTTCGAGGGCCGGATAGATGTCGCCGCCGGCGATCTGCTGCGGCACGGCGCCGAGCTTTTCGAGCACCCGTCCGGCAATCCCGGCAATCCGCATCTTGACGCCCTTGAAGTCGTCGACCGTATTGATTTCCTTGCGGAACCAGCCACCCATCTGGGCACCCGTATTGCCCGCCGGCAGGCCGTAGATCTTCTGCGTCGCGTAGAACTCGTTCATCAGCTTGTTGCCGTTGCCCTGGTAGAACCAGGCATTGCTGAGCCGCGCGTTGAGCCCGAACGGGATCGCCGTGCCGATCGCAAACGTCGGGTCCTTGCCGACGAAATAGTAGGAGCAGGTGTGGCACATTTCGACGGTGGCATTGCTCACCGCGTCGGCCGCCTGCATGGCCGGCACGATTTCAGCGGCCGCAAAGGGCTGGATCGTGAAATTGCCGTCCGTCGCGTCGGACACGTGCTTGGCAATGTCTTCCGCACCGCCATAGATCGTGTCGAGCGACTTCGGAAACGACGAGGTCAGCCGCCAGCTGACCTTGGGACTGGACTGGGCAATGGCCGGCGCGGCAAGCGCGGTGGCGGCCGCGGCGCCCGCTCCCGAAACGGCGGCTTTCCTGAAGAATGTACGACGATCCATGCTCGACCTCCCGTTGAAGACAGCCGCCGGGTCCTCTGTTCCCTCTCCTGCGGCTTTTGGAGGAGACCATGTTGCCATGACGCACGCAAGCAGGGACGCCGGCATCACCCCGGCCGCGCGGATTATACTTTGGTCGTGGTGTCTGACCCGCTCGAGGCCGTGGCTGCCGCGGTGGATGCGCTTGGCGGCCCGGAGCCAAGACCCACCGGACGCCTGCGATGCGAGAGAGGGCGGCTGGAGCTTCACGTCTCCAATCATTCCCAGATCGCGGCGATCACCGCAGCTCTGGCTGCGCAGCCGAGCGATCGCCGCACGCTTGTCGACTGGGCGGCCCAGGATAGGTGCAGCTCCGCGTGTTTTCGTGGACCGGGGGCCTCCGGGCAGAAAGAAACCGGACCCTCCCGCGCTAGGATAGGCGGGAAAATGTGTTATGTGCCGGCCGACAACAACAGGAGTACACCGGTGAGCGAACCAACCGTAGCGGATGCAACGAAAAACATTTACCAATCGCTCCAAGCGGACAATGCCGATATCGACGCACACATTGCGGTTCTGAAGGCCGCGATGCTGCGGGAAGGTTTGAAGGAAGCGGTCTTCGATCCTGCAAGGCTGGTGCAGAACAACCGTTCCGGCAGGAAGCTCATGCAGGCCTATTTCCGGCAGCGTGGCGTCACGGTGAAGTTCTCGGCGTCTTGACCCTTCTGGATGACGCGGGCCGGAGGTAAGCAGGCCTCGGGCGCTACTGTTCGGGGTTCTGGCGACGCACATCGCCGGGCCACGGCGCTGCAACAGCACGCTTGACTTGACCCGACCTGCGGCGTCACAAAGTGGGCATTGCCTCTGCATTCGGAGATCCGCATGTCCAAGCCGTTCATCGCCCTTCCCGCCGATATCCGCGAGATCGACGGTGCGGTGTGGCACGCCTCGCCCAACCAGTATCTGCGGGCTGCGTTGAATGTGGCGGAGGTGATGACCTTCATCGTCCCGGCTTTCGAGGAAGGTATCGACGTCGACGCGGTGCTCGACCGGGTCGACGGCGTCCTGATCAGCGGCTCGGCCACCAATGTCCACCCGTCGCTCTACGGCAAGGAAGCGACTGACCAGCACGGCCCCTTCGATCCCGCCCGCGACGCGGTGTCGCTGCCGCTGATCCGCCGGGCGATCGATCGCGGCGTGCCGCTGCTCGCTATCTGCCGCGGCATCCAGGAATTGAATGTCGCGCTCGGCGGCACGCTCGCCAACGAGATCCAGGAGCAGCCGGGCATGTGGGACCATCGCAAGCCGGAGGTGAAGGAGCGCGACCACATGTATGCGATCCGCCAGCCGGTGTTCGTCGACGAAGGCTCCTGCATCGCCCGCTATCTCGGATTGTCCGGCGAGATCCAGGTGAACTCGCTGCACCGCCAGGCGATCGCCGAAACCGCGCCGCGGCTGAAGGTCGAAGCCAAGGCGCAGGATGGCACGATCGAAGCGGTCTCCGTCATCGATGCGAAGAATTTTGCCGTCGGCGTGCAGTGGCATCCGGAATACTGGGCCGAGACCGACAGCGTTTCGCGGGCCCTCTTCCACGCCTTTGGCGACGCAGTGCGCGCCTATGCCGCCAGAAAGACGCTATCGAGTGCGGCCGCCTGAGCGGGCCGGAAGCGGTCAGGCCCGCGGCCGGTAGAGACCTGTCGACTGGCGGATGCGCATTTCCGGCTTGATCAGGTGGATGCCGTCAGGTTCGTGGCTGCCGGCAAGACGGTCGAGCAGAGCCCGCGCCGCCAGACGCCCCACTTCCGCCTGGCCATTGGAGACGGTCGTCAGCGACGGCGTCGAGATCGAGGCCTGCTCGAGATCGTCATAGCCGGTCACCGCAATGTCGTGGCCCGGCACCAGCCCGGCGCGCGCCACTCCGTTCATCAGGCCGATCGCGACCAGATCGTTCCAGCACACGGCAGCCGTCGGCTTCTGCGGCAGCGACAGAAAGTGGACGGCGGCTTCGAACCCGCCCTGCATGGTGCGCGGACCGGGAATGCGCAGGTTGACGTCCACCTCGATATTGGCCTTGCGCAGCGCATCCACATAGCCCTGGTAGCGGTCGCGGCCGGTCGAGGTCTGGTCCGTGCCGCCGATCATGGCGATCGCACGGTGCCCGAGCCCGATCAGGTGGTTGGTGGCAAGCGAGATGCCGTAGCTGTCGTCGCCGCGATAGGTGGGCAGGTCCACCCCTTCCATCGAGCGTGCGACGAGAATGGCCGGCATGCCGTTCTGTTCGGTGAGACGCATGTCCTCGAGCGGCGTGCCGATCGCCGGCGACATGATCACGCCGTCGCCGCCGAGCTGCAGCAGGGTCTCGATGAAGGTGCGCTGCTTCTCGACGGAATCGTAATGGTTGGACAGGATGAAGGTGTGCTGGCTGCGGTCGAGTTCGGTCTCGATGGCCTTCAGGATTTCCCCGTAGAAGGGGTTCATGATGTCGTGCACGACGACGCCGATGATGCCGGAGCGCGAGGTTCGAAGGCTGGCGGCGCGGCGATTGTAGATGTAGCCCAGCGCCCGCGCCTGGATCTTGATCTTCTCGCGGGTGTCGACGGCCACCAGCGGACTGTCCCTCAGGGCAAGCGAGATTGTCGCCGTGGAAAGCCCGAGACTTTCCGCGATCGTCGACAGCTTGATCTTCTGCGCCATGTTCCCCCCATGCCCGCGACAGCGCTCCCGCGCGCCGGTTTAAAAATTTGAATAAACAATTTAAGCCGATGCGACAATAGTGTGACAGGAGAATCCGGCGCGAGGGAACACAGCGCCGGAGCCACTCAGGTCTCGACTTCGCCACCCTGGAGATTGTGCTCGACGGCCCGCAGCAGCTTCAGAAGCGTGCGCACCTCTTTGTCGGAGAGGCCTTGCGCTGCAAGATCGCCGCACTGCGAGACGGAGCGTCCGATCTGCTCGACGCTTTGCAGGCCGGCTTCGGTCAGATGCACCTTGGTAAGCCGGCCGTCCGTGCCGTCCGCTCGGCGCTCCAGAAAGCCCTGTGCTTCCATGCGGCCTAT
Organism: Hyphomicrobiales bacterium; assembly: GCA_900469345.1. GTDB lineage: Bacteria > Pseudomonadota > Alphaproteobacteria > Rhizobiales > Rhizobiaceae > Neorhizobium. The sequence continues at coordinate 69,676 of UBWZ01000001.1, forward strand.
CGTGCGGGTCATCGTCGGCGCCTTGACGCCGAGCCGCAGCGCCAACTGCCCGGGCGTCATGCCGTCCTCTTCCGCCAGCATCAGGATGACCCCGTCCTGCCCGGCATAGAGCCCGCTTTCCGCAAGGCTGCGGCTGAGCACGGTGCGCATCACGCGCGCCGTCTGGGTGATCGCCGGGCCGAGATCACCGGAAGAAAGGCTGGCATTGTCCTTCTTCTTGCCCAGCTTCGATTTTTTATCGCCCTTTTTCTTGCTCATCGTCCCTACCGTTTTGCCCGCCGCACCAAAGCAGGATAGCTTCGACACGCTATCCCTACCCAAAGCCGGAAATCGCCGCCAGTGCCGAATCCCCTGCCTTACTATCACGATAATGACCTGAGCCGGGCATCCCCGGAAAGACGCGACTGGATTGCCGTGCTGCCGCTCGGCGCACACGAGCAGCACGGGCCGCATCTGCCTTTTGAAACCGACACGCTGATCGCGCAGGGGCTCGTGAACCGGCTGGTCGCTGGCCTGCCCGCCGATCTTCCCGTGACGTTTCTGCCCGTCGAGCCGGTCGGCTATTCGATCGAGCACATGGACGTGGCCGGCACCCGCACGCTTGCCTTCGACGAGGCCGTCGACCGCTGGCTCGGCATTGCACAAGAAGTCCACGCGGCGGGCATCCGCAAGCTGGTGCTGCTCAACGCCCATGGCGGCAACTCGCCGCTTCTGACGGTGGTCTCGGTGGAAGCGCGGGTGCGCTTTGCGATGCTCTGCGTCGCCACCAGCTGGACCCGGTTCGGCCAGCCGCAAGGCTGGATCACGCCGGCCGAGAAGGCGATCGACATCCATGGCGGCGATATCGAGACCTCCGTCATGCTGGCGCTCTGGCCCGACCGGGTCGACATGACAAGGGCGGCCGAATTTGCATCCCGCCAGTCCGATTTCGCGCGCGACTTCACCCATTTGCGCGCCTACGGACCGCATGCCTTCGGCTGGAAAATGTCCGACCTTAACTCGCAGGGCGCTGCCGGCAATGCCTCCGCGGCAACCGCCGAGCGCGGCGAACAGCTGGTCGCCCACGCGGTGGGCGGCATTATCGAGCTGCTGCAGGATGTAGCACGGTTCGACGTGTCGGCGTTCCGAGAACCTTGCACGCCGCCATCGCAGGGCATACCTTCCGGAGAGACCGGAGGCTGATGACATGCAAGTATCGGTGAAGGAAGCCCAGGACAATCTGAGTGTGTTGCTTGATCGTGTCGAAAACGGTGAGGACATAGTCCTCACAAAGGACGGAATAACGGTTGCCCGCATCGTCCGGTTGATCCCCGAGCTTACCCGCGAAGAGCGGCGCGCAATCCTCGACCGCATTCGCGCCAAGGCGCCGCCGCTCGAGCCGGGGGAGGAGACTGCCGACCGAAGCCACGATGATCTCTACGATGAGGACGGGCTGCCTGCATGATCGCAGTCGACACGTCGGCGCTGATCGCGGTCGTCCGCAACGAGGCGACGGCTGTACGATGCAGTGCGGTGCTCGAAATCCCTACAGAACAATTCCTGCTGTCGGCAGGGACATTGCTTGAAGTGCAGATCGTAGCAGCTAGGAAAGGCTGCCGTCCCGGGCTGGACGAGTTGCTTGCATTGCTCCCGTTCAACATCGTCGATGTCACCGCCGCCCGTGCGGAACTGGCTGCCTCTGCCTACCGGCAGTTCGGCAAAAGCTTCCACCGCGCCGCCCTCAACTTCGGCGACTGCTTTTCCTATGCGACCGCCAGGGAATTCGACTGCCCGCTTCTCTATGTCGGCGCGGATTTCGTGCACACCGATATACGGTCCGCGTTCGACGGCGGCACTGTGATCTTATAACATTCAAAACCCTTTGAACTCGTCCTGGCTTCTCCTTATATGAAGCAAACACGCTTCCGCGCCGCCAGGCGCTCCATGTCCCCGAGGTTATCCCATGGCCGACGCTAAGACCGAAACAGCGACACCGAAACCCGTTCCCGTCACCGTGCTGACCGGCTATCTCGGTGCCGGCAAGACGACGCTGCTCAACCGCATCCTGTCGGAAAGCCACGGCAAGAAATACGCCGTCATCGTCAACGAATTCGGCGAGATCGGCATCGACAACGACCTGATCGTCGAGTCCGACGAAGAGATCTACGAGATGAACAACGGCTGCGTCTGCTGCACCGTGCGCGGCGACCTGATCCGCGTCGTCGAAGGCCTGATGCGTCGCCCCGGCCGCTTCGACGGCATCATCGTCGAAACCACCGGCCTTGCCGACCCCGTGCCGGTCGCCCAGACTTTCTTCATGGACGACGACGTCCGGGCAAAGACCGAGCTCGACGCAGTGGTTGCTCTGGTCGACGCCAAGCACCTGCCGCTGCGCCTCAAGGACAGCCGCGAGGCCGAGGACCAGATTGCCTTCGCTGACGTCGTTCTCATCAACAAGACCGATCTCGTGACGCCCGAGGAACTGGCAGTGGTCGAGGACGTCGTGCGCGCCATCAATCCGACCGCCCGCGTCTACAAGACCAGCCGCTCCGGCGTCGATCTCGCCCGCGTGCTGGACCAGGGTGCCTTCAACCTGGAGCGCGCGCTCGAAAACGATCCGCATTTCCTCGATCACGGCCATGACGACCACGTCTGCGGCCCCGATTGCGGTCATGACCACAGCCACGATCATCATCACCACGATCATGCACACCATGACCACGATCATGATCACCATGACCATGACCATGACCATCACGGTCACGAGCATGGCCCGATGTCGCCGATCCATGACGTGACGGTGAAGTCGATCTCGCTGCGCGGCGGCGAGATGAACCCGGAACGCTTTTTCCCCTGGATCCAGAAGATCACCCAGACGGAAGGTCCGAACATCCTGCGCCTCAAGGGCATCATCGCCTTCAAGGGCGATGCCGAGCGCTATGTCGTCCAGGGCGTCCACATGATCGTCGAAGGCGACCACCAGCGTCCCTGGAAGGATGGCGAAAAGCGCGAAAGCCGCCTCGTCTTCATCGGCCGCGAACTCGATTTCGCCAAGATCGAAAAGAGCTTCCAGGCCTGCCAGGCCACCGAGACGACGCCTGCCTGATGCCGACCGTCGCTCCGCTTGATCTCGAAGGCCATGTCGTCGCCGTGCACTTCCTCGGCGACGTCCCCTTCTTCGCCACCGCCGCCGGCACCATCCACAGGCTGGATGGTGGCGAAAAGGTCACCGAGGCTCACCAGGGACTTCTGACCTGCATCCGCGACCCGTTCAGCGCCACGCTGATTTCCGGCGGCGAGGATGGCAAAGTCTTGCGCATCGCCGCCGACGGCAGCGCATCGGTGCTGGCCGAAGTGCCGCGCAAATGGATCGCCGTCGTGGCCGGCGGCCCGCAGAATTCGGTCGCCTGGGCACATGGCAAATCGAGCTTCGTGCGCAGCGGCGATGGCACCGTGCGGGAATTTCCGGAGGAACGCACGGTCGAGGGCCTCGCCTTCGCCGGCAAGGGCCTGCGCATCGCCGCGGCGCGCTACAATGGCGTCTCGCTGCACTGGGTGGCGACCAACGCGCCGGCCGTCGATCTCGACTGGAAGGGCGCCCATACGGGTGTGACCTTCTCGCCGGATGGCCGCTTTCTGGTGACCAGCATGCAGGAAAACGCGCTGCACGGCTGGAAGCTCGACGGCAAGCCGGGCGAGAACCGCCACATGCGCATGACCGGCTACCCTGCCAAGGTCAAGTCGCTGTCCTGGTCGCCCAAGGGCAAATGGCTTGCCTCGTCAGGCGCGCCGGCCGCCATCGTCTGGCCGTTTTCGGCCAAGGACGGCCCCATGGGCAAGGCACCGCAGGAACTCGGCACCCGCGCCGATATCATGGTCACCCAGGTGGCTTTCCATCCGGCGGAAGACGTGCTGGCGATCGGCTTCATCGACGGCATGATCCTCGGCGTTCGGATCGCCGACGGCAAGGAAGCGCTGCTGCGCCGACCCGGCAAGGGCGCCATCACAGGCCTCGGCTGGAGCGCCAATGGCAAGCTGCTTGCGTTCGGCTCGGGCGCGGGTGATTGCGGCGTCGTTGATATTTCAGCCTGACATCGCGCACCGGTCCAGGGCCGGTGCGACCATGCCGGCATCCGCGGCGGACAGGTGTCCGCCACGGCTTGCTCTGCACTGGGACTGGGCAGGCACGGGGTGGAAGGGTAGAAGTGTCAGGCGGTGCGCCTGCCCGACTGTTTAAGGCTGACGAAGCCGTTCCGGAGGGTCCGAATTCCGAAACCATCTTCGACCTGAAGCCCGCCCTGACGACGCGCCCCTGCCCTTGCAGCCACCACCGAACGCCGGATCTCGATCCTGTGAGGCTCCGGTTCGCGACCCGGCTCCCTGTTCGATGACCCATGCAGAATAGCCCCGTCAGCAATCCCGGGGATGGCCCGAGGACATGTTTTCGGCCGTCGCGCTGATCCAGCTTGGGTTTTTCTTCGGTCGAGGCAGCGAACATGCCCGCCGCACCGGGCCCCATCCTTTACCCGTCCTTGGAAGCCCTGATGATGTCGGCCAGCAGCCCGTGCAGCGCGTCGCGGTAGCCACTACGCGCCGAGGGTCCGGTATCCCTGGAGGTCATCGCCACGGTCAGCCCGAGCGACGGCACGATGTAGATCATCTGCCCGCCATAGCCCCAGCCGAACTTTACGTCTTCGCCGCCGATCTGGCGCAGGAACCAGCCATAGCCATAACCGTCGCCGGAAAACCGCGAGGTCGTCCGTTGCGTCCAGGACTGCGCGATCCAGTCTGCAGGAATGACCTGCCGGCCGTCGGCGGTCCGCCCGCCATTCCGGTAGACCTCGCCGAACGCCAAAAGCGAGCCCGCCGTCATCGCCATCTGGTTGCCGCCGAGGTAGATCCCCTGCGGATCGCGCTCCCATGAGGAGATGTCGAAGTCCTTGATCGGCCCCAGCCATTCGCGCGCAAGCGAAAGCGTCGATTGTCCGGTGCGCCTGGTGAGAACGGCCGACAAAAGATGGGTCGACGCCGTCGAATAGAGCATGTCGCCGCCGGGCTCGCCATCGAACGGTTCAGACAACGCGAAGCGCACCCAGTTGCGGCTCGAAACCCAGCGACCGTAGTTGGGACCCGACATGCGCGAAAGACCCGCCTGCATCGACAGGAGGTTACCGATCGTCACGTTTTGCAGGCGCGGATCCGGCCGGCCCGGAAGATCCGCTTTGAGAATCGGCGCAACCGGCTGCTCGACGCCATCGAGCACGCGCCGATCGATGGCGATCCCGACCAGCGCGGAAATGATGGATTTCGATGCGGACTTGATGTTGGTGGCACCGTCGAGCCTCTGGCCGTTATAGGCGCGCCGGGCGACCGTCCGGCCGTCACGGCTGACCAATACGACCTTGAGAGGCTGGAGGGCGGCTGCTGCGTCGAGAACGCCGCTGAGAGCGGAGGGCGGTTGCGGCACGGTCTGGGCCAGGCTGCGGCCCGCTGCCGCGAGAAATGGCAGGGCGAAAAGAGTGGAGCGGCGTGTCAGCATTCCCCTCACATAAGACGTCTTTGATCGGCGGAAAGGCCGGTATCGGCATCGCACACGAAAATGAGCCGTCCGTGAACGCGAAATGGCCGCAGCATCATGCCGCGGCCATCTCGTCGGTCGCCGATAATGGGCGCCGGTTACTTGTTCATGTCGGTCGCCATCTGCAGATGGTGCTCGAGGGCCGGACGCGTCTTTACGGCCCAGGCCTTCAGGTCGGCATTCTCGCCTTCTTCACCGTAGCGCTTGAACAGGTCGACGGCATCTTCATGCACGTCTTCCTGGTCGGCATGGTACTGCTTGGTGAAGTCGTCGCCCTGCAGGCCCTTCAGCTTGTCGAGCATGCTCTGGTAGCTGGCGCTCATGGCGGTCGGCACCTGAGCCTTCACCTTGCCGGTATCGACCATCATCTTGATCTCGGTCGAGGTCTTGGTGTGGTCGGTGATCATCTGCTGGGCAAAAGTCTTGGTTGCCGCATCGGAGCGCTCGAGTGCCAGCTTGCTGGACTCGATCTCGAACATGTCGCTGCTGGCGGCTTCTGTGACGAAGTCCTCCGTCTTGGGGGGAACGCCCATCAGCGAGTTGACGCCCGTCTTTTCAGCGGCGGACTGAGCCATGGCGGACGTCGAAGATGCCACGATCAGGATCGCAGCGGCCAAACCGAACTTATTCATTGTCGTCTCCTTGTGTTGTGCCCCAAGAACGAAGCTGCAACGGCTCGGTTCCAGAGCATCTGCAAGACGCCTGAAATTTCATCGAACTGACAAATTCGCGAATAGATTCGGCTACCTGGCCGCATTGACCCGGTGTCGCCCGACGGACGGAATCACGAGAAATAGTGCTCCTCCGAAAGGTCCTGCAGAAGGCCCTGATGGCTCGGCAGCCAGCCGAGGGTCTCGCGCGTGATGGCGCTGGAGGCCCGGTTGTCGATCGCCGCGAAATGCGAGAACCAGTCGAAATAGGCCTTGGCTTCCTCGGGCGTCAGGCTGACGGCCGGCAGACCTAGCCCGCGGCCGATGGCGGTTGCGATATCGCGAAAGGCGATACCGCCCTCGTCCACGGCATGAAAGCGCCGCCCGGCCGCCTTGCGACCCAGCTCGAACACCAGCCGGTAGACCTGTGCGGCATCGAAGCGGTGTGTTGCCGGCCAGTGGTTCGCGCCTTCGCCGACATAGGCCGCGTGGCCCTTCTCACGCGCGAGACGGATCAGGATCGGCACGAAGCCATGCTCACCCGCCCCATGAACCGACGGCGGCAGGCGTACGATCGAGGCATTGACGCCGGCCGCGTAAGCCGCCATCGCCGCCTGCTCCGAACGACGCGGAATGGCGGAGCTGTCGGGCGCGGCCATGTCCTCGTCAATCGTCAGGCCAGCCGGGAACAGGCCCGTTCCGGACGTTACGATCAACGGCCGGTCGCTGCCGGCCAGCACACCGGCCATGGCGTCGATGGCGTGCCGGTCCATGACGCAATTCTCGGCGAAACGGGAAAAATCATGGTTGAAGCCGCAGTGGATGACGCCGTCGCTGGCAGACGCGCCCGCCCTCAGACTGTCCAGATCCTCAAGATCACCGCGCAGGACTTCTACGCCGTTGAGCGCAAGCGTCGCGGCGGACGCATCCGACCGCGCCAGCCCCAGCACCTGATGTCCAGCCTTCTTCAATTCCTCGACCACGGCAGAGCCGACGAAGCCCGAGGCGCCCGTAACAAACACTCGCATGACAATTCCTTCCGCTACCCGGTTGCGGTCCCGGCCCTTATGGCCGCGCCGCCGCTATGGTTTAGCCCTTTGCACCCGGACGCTCTATGCCGTATGATCCGAGATATCTTCGCGATCGTCCAGGAGACACCATGGATCCGCTGTCCAACCTCATTGCCCTCCTGAAGCCGCGCAACTTTCTGTCGGCCGGTCTCGATGCCGGCGGTGACTGGTGCCTGCAATTTCCCGACCAGCTGACATGCATCAAGACGGGCGCCGTGGTATCGGGAAGCGGCTGGCTGTGCGTCGACGGGATCGGCGAGCCGGTCCGGCTGCAGGCCGGAGACTGCTTCCTCCTGACCAGCGGACGCCCCTTTCGGCTCGCAAGCGACCTGTCCCTGCCCGCGACGGACGCAGTGGCCGTCTTCACCGCGCCAAGGCAGGGCAACATTGCCCTCCACAACGGTGGCGGCGACTTCCTTCTTGCCAGCAACCGGTTCAGCATCGACGGCCACCACGGCGAAATGCTGCTGCGATCCCTGCCGCCGGTTCTGCATGTCCGCGATCGTCCGGGACAGGCGACGCTGCGCTGGGCGGTGGAGCGCATCATGGAGGAGATGCTTGATCCGCAGCCCGGCAGCGTTCTCGTCATCGATCATCTGGCGCAGATGATGCTGGTCCAGGCGCTGCGGCTGCATCTCGACGATCCGACGACCGCCGGGATCGGCTGGCTGGCAGGCCTTGCCGACCGGCAGCTGAGCAAGGCGATCACCGCCATCCATGACGATCCGGCGCATCGCTGGACCCTGCACGGACTGGCGGAGCTCGCCGGCATGTCGCGTTCCAGCTTTGCCGAGAAATTCCGCAAGACGGTCGGGATGCCCGCCATGGAATATATGGGCCAGTGGCGCATGCTGCTGGCAGCCGAGCGGCTCCAGAACGCGGGCGAGCCGATCGCGGTGATCGCGCCTTCGTTGGGATACGAATCGGAAGCGGCGTTCAGCACTGCTTTCAAGAAGATCATGGGCACATCGCCCCGCCACTACGCCCGCACCCGGCCGCCGCTGTTCGCGACGCCGCCCGCTGCCGGATCGGACGCTAGGGACACGGACCGCAAGACAGCTGCCTAGACAGAAGCGGCCGCATCCGGCTTCTGCGGCGAGGACCTGCCCTGCGCCTTGGAACCCGCGCTGCGCCGGGATGTTGTGCCCATCATCTGAGGAGACCCGACATTGATCATCGTCCACCATCTGAACAACAGCCGTTCGCAGCGGATCCTCTGGATGCTCGAGGAGCTGCAACTTCCCTACGACATCCGCTTCTACCAGCGAAACCCCGAAACCCTGCAGGCTCCGCCGGAACTGAAGCGGGTGCATCCGCTCGGCAAGTCGCCCATCCTCGAAGACCGTGATGGCCCGACGGGCGGACCGGTGACGCTGGTCGAAACCGGAGCGATCTGCGAATACCTGGTCGACAAGTCCGATGGACGCCTTGGACCGCCCAGGGATCTTCAGGGCGCGCTGCGCTATCGGCAGTTCCTGCATGCGGCGGAAGGGTCGGTCATGCCCGCGCTGTTTGCCAAGCTCGTCGTCAGCCGCGTTCCGCTTCTCGGCAAGCTTGCCGCAAAGAAGGTGCAGCCGATGATCGACGTCCATCTCGACTATGTGGAGCAGGAACTGGCGGGCCGTCCCTGGTTTGCAGGCGACGCAATGACGGCCGCAGACATCATGATGAGCTTCCCGCTGGAGGCTGCACGAGCCAGGGCGGGCCTCGCCGAGGGCCGGCCGGCGACGGTCGCCTGGCTGGACAGGATCCATGCCCTCCCCGCCTACCAGAGGGCGCTGGCAAAGGGCGGCACCTACGCCTATGCCAAGCCTCGATAAATCAAGGCCCTCGGTGAACCAGGGTATCGAACGGCACAAGAACGGCGCAGTCATCGGCTGCGCCGTATTCACGGTCCGCCCCGGTCGCTAGAACCGGTAGGTGACCCCTGCGCCGACCAGCCATGGATCGAGCTTTGCCGTGCCCGACAGGGGGCCGAGAACGTCATGGTCGGCGGACCAAGTCGTCTTCAGGAAGATCTTCTTGACGTCGACATTGACGCCCCAGTGCCTGTCGATCATGTAGTCGAAGCCGGCCTGCAGCGCGACGCCGAAATGGTTCTTGACGTCGAGATTGTGAAACCCGTCTTCCTCGGACTGACCGTAGAACATCGAATAGTTCACGCCGGCGCCGAGATACGGCCGGAAATTTCCGAACTCGGTGAAATGGTACTGCAGCGTCACGGTGGGCGGCAGAAGCCAGGTCTTGCCGACCGGCACGCCGAAGGCGCCATTTTCCTTGATCTTGGCAGAGGTCGTGCCGAGGATCAGTTCGGCCGCGATATTGTCGGTGAAGTAGTAGCTGAAGTCGATTTCGGGGGTCAGCGTATCGGAATAGGAAAGGTCCGATCCCGACACGCCGTTGATCGATCCGCTGTCGTTGGTGATGACGCCAAGGCCGCGAACCCGGATCTGCCAAGGGCTGGACCCGGCGTCGGCTTGCTCGGCCGCCTGCGGCGCGGGCGCCACCGGCGTCAGGTCCGCCGCCATCGCCCCGCTGCCGACCAATGCCAGGCCAGCCCCTACAACCCACCCCACATGTTGCGCGCTCTTCGTCATCGATCTGTCCTTTGCATACGCATTTGATCTTGCGTGCGCAGAGGTAGGCCTGTGGCGAAAAACCCGGATTGACGGGGATCAACCAGATCTGGGGTCGCAGCCGATACGGCAATCCTGTCGCCAAAAAGACACATTGGGCCTTTGCGTCGAGCGCTTGCCGAACTCGGCAAGCCCGCCGCATAGAGGCACCGGCAGCCCGGTCCCTGGCGTGTCCAGGGACCGGGCTCGGCTGTTCAGCAAGGCGTAAAAATGCTCAGGCGAGCTTGCGTCCGCAGGCGACGATCATGCCGGCGGCGCCGTCGAGCCAGCCGGCCTTCAGTTCCAGCGCCAGAAAGCGCTTGCGCTCGAAGGGGCCGGGCATGACCAGATGGCGCGTCTTGTCGGCGGCAAAGCCGAAGCGCTCGTAATAGGCCGCATCGCCGACCAGCAGGATAGCCCCGTGGCCGCGATTGGTCGCCTCCATGATCGCCGCGCGCATCAAGGCAGCACCGATGCCCTTGCCTTCGAAGCTCGAATCGACCGCCAGCGGGCCGAGCAGCAGCGCCTCGATGGGCGCGCCGTCCATGGCGATGCCGGCTTCGACATTCCACAGCCGGACCGTGCCGACCACATGGCCGTGACCGTCACGGGCAACGAGCGCCAGGCCTTCGGCCGGCAGGCGGCCGCGGCGGATCTTTTCCGACGACTTGCGGCGACGGTCCGGCCCCATGGCGCGGTCGAGCAGGGTTTCGCGGGCAACCACGTCGGCCGAGTTTTCGGTATCGATCGTGTAAGTGGTGACGGGCGCAAAGAATGCGCGCACAGAATCAAGAACAGTGGCCATGCTGGCCTCCCGTTACCCAAAACCGTTCAAAGCGGTACTGCGGATCATTGTGAAGGTGCCGCCCCGGCTGGTTACGGGGTCGGCGAAGGCATCATGCCGTTTTTAGATGACGTAGGCCTTGAGCGGCTCGAAGCCGTTGAAGGCCACGGCCGAATAAGTGGTCGTGTAGGCGCCGGTGCCTTCGATCAGAACCTCGTCGCCGATCGAAAGGGTGATCGGCAGCGGATACATGTTCTTCTCGTACATCACGTCGGCCGAATCGCAGGTCGGGCCGGCCAGCACGCAGGGCTCCATCTCGTCGCCGTCCCGCGTCGTGCGGATCGGGTAACGGATAGCCTCGTCCATCGTTTCGGCGAGACCGCCGAACTTGCCGATGTCGAGGAAGACCCAGCGATGGTTGTCGTTGTCGGACTTCTTCGACACGAGAACGACTTCCGCCTTGATGACGCCGGCATTGCCGACCATGCCGCGGCCCGGCTCGATGATCGTCTTCGGCAGGTTGTTGCCGAAGTGCTTGCGCAGCGCCGCAAAGATCGCCTGGCCGTAAGCTTCTGCCGACGGGACGTCGCGCAGATACTTGGTCGGGAAACCGCCGCCCATGTTGACCATCTGCAGGACGATGCCCTGCTTGGCCAGCTGGCCGAACACGCGCTTGGCATCGGCAAGAGCCGAATCCCAGGCATCGACCTTGGTCATCTGCGAGCCCACGTGGAAGGACACGCCATAGGATTCAAGGCCCAGCTGGTGAGCGTAGACGAGCACGTCGACGGCCATCTGCGGCACGCAGCCGAACTTGCGCGACAGCGGCCATTCGGCACCTTCGCCATCCGTAAGCACGCGGCAGAATACCTTGGCACCAGGCGCTGCGCGGGAAATCTTCTCGACTTCCTCATGGCTGTCGACGGCAAACAGGCCGACGCCGAGCGCATGCGCACGGGCAACGTCCCGCTCCTTCTTGATGGTGTTGCCGAAGGAGATGCGGTCGGCGGTCGCACCGGCGTCGAGCGCCATCTGGATTTCGGCAACCGAGGCGCAGTCAAAGCTGGAACCCATCGAAGCGAGAAGCTTCAGGATCGCAGGCTCGGGATTGGCCTTGACGGCATAGTAGATCGAGCTGTCCGGCAGCGCGTGACGGAAAGCCTTGAAATTGTCGCGCACGACGTCGAGGTCCACGACAAGGCACGGGCCGTCAGGACGTCGGGTCTTGATGAAGTCGAGAATACGGGCAGTGGTCATGGTCGATCCCTTCCAAATCTCAAAGGCTCCGGCTTGCGAACCGGAGGACAAAGGACGGATGAACATGCGCCAGGATCCAGTCGGTGGAGACACCGGGTCCTTGACACGCTCAAACGCGCGGTAAGTGGATCAACGTTCCGCCAAGAGCGAAGATCCGGCTTTGTCTGCCATGGATTGGAGGGAGAACCCTACCGCACTTCCGGCAATGATGGTGTGCCTCTTCAGTAACCCCGGCTGTTGGAAAGCCGGGAGAGAACAAAAAGGCCCGCACCGTCGTTGCTTCAGATGTCCTCGCATTTCCCGGATGGCCGGAATAGCGACTGGAGGGGTTAGTTCCAGGTACCTTACCGATGACCTCACCAAATAGAGGGTCGGCGGACACCCACGGGCACGTGCGACTTTGGGCTGACCGGGAGATAAGAATGTTCGCCGTCATAATCAAGAAGTTTTTTCGGCCGGGGGGCAAATAATAGGACGACAGCCCCCGGTAGAATTTGCGCGCATGCACGCGCACGATTACATTGGTGGAACAGGTCAGCGTTGGAGATACCGGATGCCGACGGTTGGGAAGCAGACCACACAAGGATCACCGTCCTCGACGGTGATCTCGCCTGAAATTCGGGAGCATCTTCTGGATCTGAAAAGCCCTGAGGCTCAGGCTCGGCTGGCAGCCGCGATCGCAAACCTTGATCCGGATGAGGAACGTGAGATCCTTGAATGGATGGAGAGTGTTGCCGATTGGGATGAGGACGAGCCAGGCCGGACGCGGCAGGAATGAAACGAGGCGACATCGTCACCGTTTCCATCTCCGGCGACTACGGGAAGCCGCGCCCGGCCATCGTGGTCCAGACGAACGCCTTGTCTGATACCTATCCTTCGGTCGTCGTCTGCCCCATGACATCGACACTCCTTGATCTCGACTTTCGCATCCTTCTCGAACCCGATCCGGAAAATGGCCTGCGGCATCCGTCGCAGGCCATGACTGACAAGATCATCGGCGTCTCTCGCATGAAAGTCGGCGGCAAGATCGGCGCTGTCAGCCAGAAAGACATGCTTCGGCTCGGCAGAGCGCTTGTATTTCTGCTTGCCCTGGCGGAGACAGAAGACTTCTGAGATCGGGAAGACCCCTCGCCTATGGACACACTCACCCGCATGCGCGCCTTTATCGACGTCGTCGAGGCGGAAGGATTTTCGGCGGCGGCCCGTCGCACAGGGCGCTCCAAGGCGCTTCTGTCCAAATATGTCCGCGAGCTGGAGGACGATCTCGGCGCCCTCCTCCTCAACCGGACGACCCGCCAGTTCTCCCTGACCGAGGCCGGCCACACCTATTATCGCACGGCCGCCGATATCCTGAAGGAGATCGATAGCCTCAAGGACCTCGTCCGCGAAAACAACGCCGACCTCAAGGGCAAGCTGCGCATCTCCGCGCCACGAACATTCATCGATGCCGACGTCGGCCAGTCACTGATCGACTTCGCCAAGGCGCATCCGGATGTCTCGCTCGAAATCGTCGCCGACGACCGGTTCGTCGACCTGATCGAGGAAAGCTTTGATCTCGCGATCCGGATCACCAAGCTGGAGGATTCGGGGATGATCGCCAAGAAACTGTCCGACTTTCGCGTCCATGCCGTCGCCACGCCGGAACTGGTTGCGAAATTCGGCCCGCTCGAGCACCCCCAGGAGCTCAACCGCACGCCCTTCATCATCGACACCAATTCCCGCTGGCACAACAATGTCCGCTTCGTCGAAAGGGACGGCTCGCTGATCTCGGTGGCCGTCACCGGCCCGATCGAGGTCAACAGCCCGCAGGCAACCCTGCGCGCCGCCCGCGCCGGCCTTGGCGTCGCCATCATCCCCGATTTCATTGCCGCCGCCTGCATCCAGTCCGGCGAGCTGGTCAACCTTTTCGACGACTACATCATCAAGGACCGCGGCATCTATGCCGTCTACCCGCACCGCCGCTACCTTCCGGCAAAGGTCAGGAGCTTCGTCGACTTCCTGGTCCAGTGGTTCCGCAAGCAGCAGCATGCCGCGCAATCGTGATCCCTGCACCGGCCCGATCGCCTGGCTGAGCCGAAATTCCGTCCCAATTCAAAGCCATGCAGGCAGCGGACGAATGGGGAATAGCCTGCACATGCGACACAGATCTTCCATCCTGGCGGCGCTCGGCGTGCTGAGCCTTCCCCTGCCGGCGCTGGCCCATCCGCATATCTTTGCCGAGGCGCGGCTGGAAATCGTCGCCGGCGACGACGGCAATATCGCCGAGCTGCAGAACGTCTGGCGATTCGACGAGGTGTTTTCGTCGAGCGTGCTTCTTGATTTCGACAAGAACACCAACCTCAAGCTCGATCCGAGCGAGCTTGCCGAACTCGGCGAGACCATGCGCAAGTCGCTGGCGGACTTCCACTATTTCACCACCATCACGTTGAACGGCGCCAGCATGCCGATCAACAAGCCGGACGTCATCCACGTGTCGCTGAAGGACAACCAGCTGCTCGTGCTGTTTTCCGTCAAGCCGCAGCAGCCGGTGCCGCTCAAGGGCAGGCTGACCTTCGGCATCTACGATCCCTCCCTTTATACCTCGATCGATTTCCCGACAGATAGCGACCTCGTCCTGAAGGGCGCGGGCTTCGCCAAATGCCAGCACAAGGTGGTGCGCCCCGATCCCGACGAAGTGATCTCGCAAAACAGCGCCACCCTGACGGATGCCTTCTTCAACGACCCCACCGGCACGGACATGACCAAACTCTTCGCAACCCGGCTCGAAGTGACATGCTGAGCGCCAAACGTGCCCTCCTGCTCCCGGCCCTGGTTCTGGCCGTGGCAGCCATGGCGGGCGTTGCCCATGCGCAATCGCCGCTCGGGGTCGGCTCTGCCGAGCCCGCCTTTTCGATCGGCGGACCATTCGGACCGTTTTTCGCCTGGATCAACACGCACCAGCAGGCCTTCTACCGGTCGCTGACCGGCGCCCTGAAGGCGATGCGGCAGGATCCCTCGGCACTCACCGGCCTGATCGGCCTGTCCTTCGCCTACGGCGTCTTTCATGCCGCCGGCCCCGGCCACGGCAAGGCGGTCATCTCGTCCTACATGATCGCCAACGAGGTGGAGCTGAAGCGCGGCGTCGTCATATCCCTCCTGTCCGCCCTGCTGCAGGGTGTCGTCGCCGTCGCGCTGGTCGGCGTCGCCTATGTGGCGCTGCGCGGCTCCGGCATCACGATGACGCAGGCCACCCAGGCGATGGAGATCGCAAGCTTCGCCATGGTCGCACTGTTCGGCGCCTGGCTGCTGTGGCGCAAGCTGCGGACGCTGCGCCTGCCGTCGATCGCCATCAGCGCGCCGCTTACCGTGACATCCGGCGCCGGCCGCGGGCCGACCGGCCTCAGCTTCCAGGCGGTCGAGGTGACCGATCACGACCCGAGCGGCGACAATGGCTATTGCGAGGCCTGCGGCATCAGCCACATGCCGGATCCCGCAATGCTGCGGGCGAACGAGTTCAATCTGCGCGAGGCATGGTCGGCCATCGTCGCAGTCGGCCTGCGTCCATGCTCCGGCGCCATCCTGGTGATGAGCTTTGCGCTTCTCAACGGGCTTTATCTCGGCGGCGTCCTGTCGGTTCTCGCCATGTCGCTGGGAACGGCGATCACCGTAACGGTGCTCGCCACGCTTGCCGTGACCGCCAAGGACGTGGCGATCCGGATCGCCGGCGAGCGGTCCCAAACCGGCCGCGTCGTCGGCCACGCGATCGAGATCGGCGGCGCCTTGTTCGTTCTTCTGGTCGGCCTGTCTCTTCTGGGAGCGGCGCTCCAGGCGTAAAACTGCTTACCGGTCCCGGCGCCGCTGGTAGCGGGCCCGCAGCCAGAAGATCGCAAAGAAGCCGAGCAACAGCACGGCACCGACCACCACCGCAAGCGTCGGCGAAAACTGTCCGATCCACAGGACGAGGCTAGGCAGGAAATAGATGACCAGACCGACCACCAGCAGGATGACGGCGGCGGCGACGGCCTGCGACTTGGCTTCTGGGGTCATGCCGTCACGCTGGGCACCAGATCGGCCCGGATCTCTTCGAGCCGGCGCTTCTGCCGCCCGTCGGCATCGAAATTTTCCGACGATAGCCAGGCCCGGAAGGCAGCGCCGATCGCCGGCCATTCGCTGTCGATCATCGAGAACCAGGCGGTATCCCGATTGGCTCCCTTGGAAATCATGTGCTGGCGGAATATGCCCTCGAAGGTAAAGCCGTAGCGGCGCGCCGTGATCTTGCTTGCCTCGTTGTCGTTATTGCATTTCCATTCGTAGCGGCGGTAGCCGAGATCCTCGAAGACATGCCGGGCCATCAGGTAGTGGAGTTCCGTCGACAGCGGCGAGCGCTTCATCGACGGGCCGTGTGCGACGGATCCCACTTCCACCACGCCGTTCTTCGGATCGGGCCGCATGAAGCTCGCCATGCCGACTATCTGACCGCTCGCATTGTCGCGCGCCACCAGCGTCACGAAACCGGAGGCGACCCGGGCGTGATCGAGCCAGGCGCCGAACTGCTCGGCCGTGCGATATTCCTCGTTGGGAAAGTACTGCAGCAGCGCGTTGATGCCGTCTGCCCCGCCAAGCGCCGCCCAGAGGTCGTTGAGATGGGTGTGCGCCTCGTACGGGACGAGCGTCACGAAGCGTCCCGCAAGCGTGACGGGCGCCGGAGCGGGAGCGGGATAGGTCGTCAGATCATGCATCATGGATTGCCTCAAGGATCACCTCGAGAGGCTTAGGCCAGCGCGACACCAAAGGCAACGGGGCAAGGCGGCGGGCATGAAAACGCCGCGCCCGGACGGGGCGCAGGCGGTGGCTCAGGGGAGATAGTGGATATGCGGCTTCGAATGATGCGGCGAAGCCTCCACCCGCGCTTCGACGGCAAACACCTCCCGCAGCAGGTGCTCCGTCAGCACCGCTTCCGGCGTACCCGCGGCCACCACCTTGCCGCGCTGAAGCACGACCAGCCGGTCGCAGAACATGGCTGCATGGTTGAGGTCGTGCAGGGCGATGATGCTGGTGACGGGAAGGTCCGCCACCAGCCGCATCAGTCCGATCTGGTGCTGGATATCCAGGTGGTTGGTGGGTTCGTCGAGGATCAGCTCCTGCGGCGACTGCGCCAGCGCCCGGGCAATATGGGCACGCTGCCGCTCGCCGCCCGAAAGGCTCATCCAGCTCTGGTGCCGCTTCTCCGCCATGCCGGCGCGTGACAGAGCCGCCTCCACCGCCGCATCGTCCGCCGCAGTCCAGCCGGAAAACAGCGACCGGTGCGGGAAGCGCCCGAGCTTCACGACGTCGATCACCTTCAGGTTGGCATTGGTGGCCGCATGCTGCTCGACGAAGGCAACGCGGCGCGCAATGCTGTGCCGCGTGAGCTTCGTGAGCTCCGTATCGCCCAGGAAGATTTGACCGGCATGCGGCCGCTTGAGGCCGGCCAGCAGCCGCAGCAGCGACGTCTTGCCGGACCCGTTGGGTCCGAGCAGCCCGAGCGTCCGGCCGGGCTCGGCGGTAAGCGAGACGCCGTCCAGCACCGTGGTCCGCCCGATTCTCCAGACGATCTCTTCGGCCCGGATACTCATGAGGCGCGCTGAAACCGGTAGAGGATGAGCGAGAAGAACGGCACGCCGACCAGCGCCGTCACCACCCCGATCGGCAGCACCTGCTGGGGAACGAGCGTCCGCGAGGCGATGTCCGCCGCGACCATGAAAATGGCGCCGGCAATGGCGACGGCCGGCAGCAGCCGGCTATGCAGCGGCCCGACCAGGAAACGGGCCGCATGCGGCACGACGAGCCCGACGAAGCCGATCGATCCGACCATGCTGACGATCGTCGCCGTCATCATCGCAGTAATGGCAAACAGGATCACCCGCGCCCGCCCCACATGCACGCCGAGCGCCGACGCCGCCTCGTCGCCGAAGGCAAACGCGTCGAGAATCCGCGCATGCAGGAGGCAGACCACCAGCCCCATACCGGTCACCACAGAGACGAGCGCCAGCTCCGGCCACCGGACCCCGCCGAAGCTGCCCAGCAGCCAGAACATCACGTCGCGCGCCTGCTGCGCATTGCCGGAGGTGGTGACGATATAGGAGGTGGTGGCATTGAAGAGCTGCGATGCGGCGACGCCCGCAAGGATGGTGCGGTCGGCACCCCCGCGCGTGCCGTTCGACAGCAGCGCCACGAACAGGAAGGCCGCGAACGCACCGGCAAACGCACCGGCCGACAACGACACGGTTCCGGCTCCAAGCCCGAGGATCACGATCGCAACGGCACCGGTCGAGGCGCCGGCCGAGATCCCCAGCACGTAGGGTTCGGCGAGCGGATTGCGCAGCAGCGACTGCATGATGGCGCCCGACAGGGCAAGCCCCGCGCCGCAGAAGGCGGCGACGAGCGCGCGGCTGAGCCGGTAGTCCCAGATGACCGTCTCATGGATGCGGTTCAGGGGGACGGCCGTCCAGCCGAGCTTGTTGGTGACCGCAAGCAGTGTCGTGCGCAGCGGGATGGGCAGGTCGCCGATCCCCACGCTGATGCCGACCGCCAGCGTCACGACGCAAAGCGAGACAAGCAGCAGGGCCGCAGCCCCAGCGGAATGCCGGATGATGCGGGCCGCTTGCGTCACTTGAGGAAACCGAGCGCCTTCAGCTGGTCGGCAACCTGCTCGGCGCCGTATAGGGTGCGGATCGTCGGGTTCATGGCCTGGCCATCCATCACCACGATCTGCCTGTTCTTCACCGCCTCGATCTGGCTGACCGCCGGGTCCGTCGTCAGGAACTTGATCTTGGCCTCCGGCTTGTCGAGCTCCCAGCGGTTGCGGTCGAGGCTTGCCACCACGATCACGTCCGGATGGGCGGCGATGATGCTTTCCCAGCCAAGCGTCGGCCATTCGGCTTCGGTGTCGATGGCGCTATGGCCGCCGAGCAGATGGGCGATATAGCCGGAGGCGCCGTTCTTGCCGCCGAGATAGGCATCGGCCGATGGGCTCGGGCTCGAGAACCAGAAGACGAAGGACGGGTCGCGGCCGCCCGTCGTGACGCGCGCCTTGAGCGCTGCCTCGCGCGCCTTGAAGTCGGCAATCAGCGCATCGCCGCGATCGGCCACGTCGAAGATCCGGGAAAGCTCGCCGATTTCCTTGTAGAGAAGATCCATGGTCCAGAGCGAACCTCGGCTGCCATACTGGTCCTTGACCTTGTCGGTGCTGAGGCATGTGCTCGGCGACGAATAGCTCGGCACGCCGACCTTTTCAAAATCCTCGCGCTTGGCGACCTTGCTGGTCGGCCCCAAAAGGCTCGGCAGGGCCGCCGCGACGAAATCCGGATTCTCGGCAAGGATCGTTTCGAATGTCGGAAACTCGACGGTCAGCAGCTTGACCTTGGCATTGGCCTCGGCGAGCTGCGGCAGAACCTTGCTCGGCCAGAAGGCGGTGCCCGCCATCCGGTCCTCAAGGCCGAGCAGCAGCAGGATTTCCGCGCTGTTCTGCCCGAGCGCCACGGCCCGCTGCGGCGCCTTGTCGAAGGTCACCGTCGTCCCGCAGTTTTCGATCGTCAGCGGATACTGGGTCGCGGCCGCGAGCGCCGCCGGGCAGGAAAATCCGACGGATGCGCAAAGAGCGGACAGGATCAAGAAAGGCTTTGGAAGACGCACGACGGGGCTCCTGACGGGATGGGGCGGGAATGCCGGCGCCGTATAGCCGTCAGGGCCATTTTAAACAAGACAAAATTGATCATCTTTTGCCGGTATCGACAGGCCGGCAGCCCGCCGGCGCAAACCGGCGGTTCTAGGAGTGGGTCACACCTTCAGCTTGGCCGCCGAAACCGTCGCATCGATATGCTCGATCAGGGCGTCTGCAAGGCCGAGCCGCCCGGCCAGCATGTCGAGATAGCCGCGCTCGGTGCGGGTATCGGGGTCGATCGTCAGCCGCGAGGCCGCATAAATCTCGACGCGCTGCTCCTCGCTGCGGGCCGCCGCGACCAGTTCGTCCATGTCGACCGGGTTGGCGAGTTCCTGGGCGATGAAGGCTTCCGCCTCGGCGCCGAGGTCGACGGCATGCACCTTGTCCATGATATTGGCGCGCTCGGCCGCGTCGATGTGCCCGTCGGCCTTGGCCGCAGCGATCATCGCCCGCACCAGCGTCAGCGCAAAATCGTTGGTGAGCGCCGGCGATTGCGGATGGAAGGGAGAATCGGTCGGCGGCGCCAGCACCGGCGTCGTAGCCTGCGGTCCCGGCTGCGGTGCGGCCTGCGGCGATTGTCCCGACTGGTAGTTCTTGTAGGCGAGATAGCCGAGCCCGGCGATCGCAGCGATACCGCCGACGGTCGCCACGTTGCCCGCGATGTCACGACCGGTCTTGGTGCCGAGCAGCGCCGCGACGATGGCGCCGGTCTTCATCGGATTGTCCTTGGCGAGCTGGCCCGCCTGCCCGACTCGATCCCGCACGTTTCCCGAAACTCCCGGGATCTGCGAGCCGAGGAATTGGTCGAGAAGCTTCTTGGCATCGAACATCGTTATCTCCCTGAACGGTCTTGATCTCGCCGGGGAGATAGGAAGCACAGGGCGGGAAAACAAATGGCCCGCCCCGCGATAACGAAATTGTCAGAAGCCGGACCTAGAGCAGGAAGAAGTCGCTGGTGACCTTTGTCACGTGGTCGATGACGATCTCGAAATCGGCCTTCTTGTCGCCGTTTACGTCGGCAAAGACATGGCTCGACGAGCCGTGCTTTTCGTAGCGCACTTCGCCCGCCTTGCCGTCGAATGCAGCCGTCCCCATGAACTTGAAGACCTGGTCGCCGCTCACCTTGGTGTTGGCGTCGATCACCGTCAGGTCGATCTTGTCCTTCTGGGCCTTCGAGAAATCGGTGATCTCGTCGTAGGCGGCGGTGGTGCTTTCCTTGATGGATTTGAAAAGGAACATGTCCGCGCCGGTGCCGCCCGAAAGATGATCCGCACCGAGCGCGCCGTAGACGCGGTCATTGCCCGCCCCGCCTGTCAGCTTGTCGGTGTAATTCGTGCCGATGACCGTGTCCGACCCGGCCGTCAGCACGCTCGCAAAGCCCGCATCGTCGCCGGCGAAGATGGTCACCGCCAGGCTGTGGGCGTCGACGCTGAGGCCGGTCGCGGACAGCGCCGTGGAACCGTCCGTCTTGACGGTCACGCCTTTCACGAGGCCGGTCACGTCGGTCAGCGCGAACGCGTCCGACAGGCTGTAGTTGAACGAGTCACCGGTAAACAGCGTGAAATTCTTGGCGTCGTCGTAGATCTTCAGAGAGGTGGAATTGCCGTCGTAGTTTGCATAGTTGAACAAGTCGCTTGCGCCCAGGTCCGACATGTCGATACCCAGAGTAATATTCCCGAACGTAAACTTAGCCATGATCCGCCCCCCAGTGAAGATGCGCAGCGTCATAGCAAGTCTTTGACGATTCGCAAACGGGACATGCGTCTACGCCAGCAACAATTCAAACGTTGCTGGAGCGGAGCGATCGGGTTGCTGATCAAACTAGAATATACGGCGATAACGAAAGGATCGCCATGGACCAGAGCGACCCGGTCCAGCCGGCATCTACGCCTTGAGCGCGAAGGCCTCGGAGGCAAGCTTGGTGATGCCGGCCCAGTCGGAAGCCGCCACCATGTCCTTCGGTGCCACCCAGGAGCCGCCGACGCAGACCACGTTCGGCAGCGACAGATAGTCCATCGCGTTCTTGAGCGAGATCCCGCCCGTCGGGCAGAACAGCGTGCCGGCCAGCGGCGAGGACAGGGCCTTGAGGTAGGCTGCCCCGCCAGCCTGCTCGGCCGGGAAGAACTTCATCACGTCGTAGCCCGCCTCGCGCAGCGCCATGACTTCGCTTGCCGTCGCCGCACCGGGAAGCAGCGGCACGTCCGATCCCCTGGCGGCATCGAGCACCCCCGGCGTCGAGCCGGGGCTGACGATGAAGGTCGAGCCGGCCTTGACGGCGGCGTCGAAATCGCGGGCGTTGAGAATGGTGCCGGCACCGACATTGGCGCCTTCGACCTCGGCCGCGACGGCCTTGACGGCGTCGAGAGCGGCGGGCGTGCGCATGGTGATCTCGATCGCCCTCAGGCCGCCGGCCACCAGGGCTCTGGCCAGGCCGACGGCAGACTTGGCATCATCGACGATCAGCACCGGCACGACCGGCTGCAGTTTCAGAATGGAAAGCAGCTTTTCGCTCTTGCCGGTCATGGCGCCCGTCTCCGTTCAAACGATTGAAATCCGCCCCGGAAATAACGCCGGACGTTCGGTCTGTCGAGAAAAAACCGGCTCCGGCCGCGCAACAGTTTCACCATGCACAGTTTTGCTCTAGGTTTCGGGCGGATATGTCCGCATTTTCAACGGCAGGATCAGCATGGCCAAGGAAATCGAGCGCAAGTTTCTGGTGCGGAACGACGGCTGGAAGGCGGAAGCGACGTCGTCGTCACGTTTCCTGCAGGCCTATATCGCCGGCGGCGATGACCGGTCCGTCCGGGTTCGCATCTCCGACGGCGAGAAGGCGAAGCTGACGATCAAGGTCGGCCGGGAATTGCTCTCCCGCGACGAGTTCGAATACGACATCCCGCTCCAGGACGCACAGGATCTCGCCCGCGCCGCACTCGGCACGGTTCTCGAAAAGACCCGCTACAAGATCGATCACGAAGGTTATGTCTGGGAGGTCGACGTCTATGACGGCGCCTACAAGGGCCTCGTCGTGGCGGAGGTCGAGATGGAGCATGAAGAGGCGGCACCCGCCCTGCCGGATTGGGTCGGCGTGGAGGTCACGGGGGACCGGCGCTATTCCAACCATGTCATGGCAACCGAGGATCTGAGCGGGGAGCTCGCCGATGGCCTACAGGCTGCATCCTGAGAAAAACTTTTCCGACAGCGTCAAGGCTGTCGCGAGCAGCCAGCTGACCAAGGCGATCGAGCTGCTGGCCGACCATCCGCGCGGCCCTCACGAGGCGGTCCACGATGCCCGCAAGCGGTTCAAGCGGCTGCGCGCGCTCTATCTGCTGGTGGCCCCCGGCGACAAAACGTTCCGCAAGCGTGAAAACGCTCGCATCCGGGACATGGCGCAGACCCTTTCGGCGGTGCGCGATGCGACCGCGCTGGTCGAGACCGTCGACTATCTTTGCAGCCTTGCGGGCTCCCCCGAGGAACTGTCCGCGCTGACCGCCGCGTCGGCGACACTGGCGCAGCGGCGCGACCGGATTGCCGCCGAAGAGCACGACCTGCCGGCCAGGATGGAGGCGGCAACCGCCACCTGTCGCGAGGCAATCGTCGCCCTGGACGACTTGTCGCTCGATGCCGGAAGACGCCGCACGGCAAGGATGCTGGAAAAATCCTGGAAGAAGCAGCGCCGCCGCGCGCTGGCGGCCCTCAAAGAGTGCCACGACAACGCCCACGCGGAAGCCTTTCACGAACTGCGCAAGGCCGGCCAGACCTACTGGATGCACCTGGCGCTGCTCGGCGGCATCTGGCCTTCCGCCATGCGTGCCAAGCAGAACGAGGCCAAGCGGCTCGTCGACCTTCTGGGCCACGAACACGACCTGTCCGTGCTAACCCAGCTCGTCAACGAAAGCCCGGAGCTGTTCGGCGACAGCGAGACGCTGGCCCGCATCCTCGGCGCCATCATCATCCGCCAGCAGAGCCTGCGGCAGGAAACGCTGCCGATCGCCGAAAAGGTCTTCGGCGACGACCCGGCGGTCGAAGGGGAGATCATCGGGCGCCTCTGGATCGAGGCATCCCGCCGCACGCAGCCGAAGGCGCGCAAGTCCCGCGAGAAGCGAAAGCCGCCGAAGGCCGCCAACGGTGCCGCGTCCACGGCCGTCGCCCTGCAGATCGACCAGGCGGCCGAATAGGCAGCCGCCAAAAACCGCGTGTCCGCCGCAGCTGATCCGTTGCGCGCAAGGCCGTCCGGCTGTATTTGAGCGGCATGACAGACATTCTGACCCATACTCGGCCCGATGCGGCGGGCGCCTGGCTCGTCGCCGCGCTCTACCATTTTGCGCGCTTCGACCGCTACGAGCAGTTTCGCGAACCGCTGCAGGCCTTTTGTGACGCGAACGGCATCAAGGGCACGCTGCTGCTTGCCCGCGAGGGCATCAACGGCACCGTTGCCGGTTCCGACGCGGCGATCGCAGCCCTGCTTGCCCATCTGCGCGCCCAGCCGGAATTCGCCGCGCTGGAGCACAAGGAAAGCCGCGCCTCCAAAATGCCCTTCGTGCGCATGAAGGTGAAGCTGAAGAAGGAAATCGTCACGATGGGCGTCGAGGACATCGATCCGATGCGGATCGTCGGCACCTATGTCGACCCCAAGGACTGGAATGCGCTGATCTCCGATCCGGACACCATCGTCATCGACACGCGCAACGACTACGAGACGGCGATCGGCATCTTTAAGGGTGCGGTCGATCCGAACACAAAGACCTTTCGCGAATTCCCCGACTGGGTGCGCAACAATGCGGGCCTGCACAACAAGCCCAAGATCGCGATGTACTGCACCGGCGGCATCCGCTGCGAGAAGGCCACCGCCTTCATGAAGGAAGAGGGTTTCGACGAGGTCTACCACCTGAAGGGCGGCATCCTCAAATATCTCGAGGAAGTGCCGGCCGAGGAAAGCCTCTGGGAAGGCGCCTGCTTCGTGTTCGACGAGCGCGTCTCGGTGGAACACGGCCTGAAGGAAGGCAATCACAAGCTTTGCCATGCCTGCCGCAACCCCATCACGGCGGAAGAAGTGACGTCGCCCCTCTATGAAGAGGGCGTGTCCTGCTCGCACTGCTACGCGACGCGCACCGAAGACGATCGCGAACGCTACCGGGAACGGCAGCGGCAGATCGCTCTCGCCAGGAAGCGTGGCGACAGGCATATCGGCGGCTGAAGCGGCACCGGATCGGGATGCGCCGCGGGGCATGCCCGAGATCGGCGGCCGGCAGGCTGGCATTGGCGGGCATGCTGCGCTAATTCTGGTTGCGGAGGACCGCCCCCATGCAGAATGTTCCGCAGCCTGGCAGCCGCTTTTTCGCACCCTATCAGGTCGCTTCGGACTGGTGCTCGCACGTGCCCGACGGACAGGACCATGACGACTGCATCGTCGGCTCGCTCGGCACCATCGCCAACCAGCAACAATATGCGGCCGATCGGGTCGGCGTTCTGGAAACGGCCTTCCTGGTCGTCGTGCTGATCGGGATAGTACTTCTCGTGCGCCGGCGCATCTCTGCCCGCTGGTCGCTCTAACGTGCACGGATGCCGGCGCCGGTGCGCGTCGGACCGTAAACCATGCTGGCAAGGTTCTGTTGCCGCGTGCAGCAGCAGGCTTATCATGACAGCATGATGAAACCCCTGTCCCTGAAGATCCTCGCCTGGGTCTCGCTTCTCGCCATCGTCTTTGTCACCGTCTCGCCGATCGGCTGGCGACCGCATGACCTCCTGCCCGTCGACCTCGACCGCGCCGCCGCCTTTGCGCTGATGACGCTGCTCTTCGTGCTCGCCTACCCCCGGCATTTCCTTCTTTGCAGCGCCCTGCTGATCCTCGGCGCGCTTGGCATAGAGGCGCTCCAGTTGCTCTCGCCGACCCGCCACGCGCACCTCGACGACGCCGTCGTGAAAGCCGCCGGCGCTGCCGTCGGCGCCGTCACCGCCTGGACCATCAACCAGATCCGGGCAACCCGCACCGTCTGAAACGCTGGCTGCGGAACGCAATGGCATGTTACGGGTTATTCGTTCGCCGCATCATGCGGCAAGGAGCAACGCTCATGCCTGACACCTCAGGACTGCCACCCCAAACGGCCGCCATACCCGGCATACTGGCGCCATCCCCGATCGTCGAGATCTCGAGCCCCTTCAAGCGACAATCGGAAGAGCGGGCGCAGCGCGAGCGAGAGGCCAACCGCGTGATTGCGCGTTTCCAGCGCGGAGTGACGGGTGCCGGAATATCGCTGTCGCAGGCCGCCGCCGGCGACGAGCCGGACCATGCGGGCGCCGAGCCCACCTCGCTCAGCGAGCGCCGCGACGTCAGGCCGGACTTCTGGCTTCCGGGCGGTCACATCTAGACTGACACGCAAAGGCACCGATAATGGCGGGCCGGCTTGTATAAGCCTGCCCGCAGCACCATTTAGAAGGGGCGTTCAGCCTTTTGGCGACCTGATCCTCCCGGCACTGCCGGACGTTGGCAAACCTTGAAACGGAACGTTTCACTCCGAGCCTTCTGGCCGGAGACCGCGCCGCACCGTCGGCGTGAGCCCATAACGAGGATGATCCATGATCCAGACTGCCCGAACCGCCGCCGAGAATCTCTTCAAACGACCCGTTGCCGACAAGGCGTCCGATGCCGGCAAGCTGCAGGAGTTCCGCAGCACCCAGTTGCTGCGCAAGCAGGAAACCCGGCGCGATGAGCTGTCCGAACGCCTTCAGAAACGCCGCCATGAAAACGCTGCTGCGGCGACGCTCTTCCGTTCCCCATCCTGACACCGTTTCGACCTGCGGCCCAACCGGGAGAACAACCAATGGCAGTTTTCGATTACAACGCCGGTGCAGGCCTTTATCCCTGCAAGACGCATAGAATGCGCAGCCGTATTCAATACCAGCGCTTTGAATCGGCGGCAGAGGCGCTGCGCTTCGCCATCGAGGACATGCCGGCACAACTGCTTCGCGGCTCGATTCTCGAAGTCGACGATGCGCGGTTCGATGCCACCCAGATCCGCCGCCTCTACGATGCCAGCGATTACCCTCTGGCCCGGCGGTCGTCCCCGTCCACGCCTTCGTAACCGGGCGCTTGGGGAGAGACCGAATGTCGATCAAGACAGTCATGAAGAGCGTGACGTTCCGCAAACCCTTTCAGTTGCCGGGCATGGACAGGCCTCATGCACCCGGCGTGTTTGACTTGCAGGTGGATGAAGAACCACTCGACGTCATGTGGGAAGGCTATCACCGGACACTGACGCTGATGGTGACCTCGGGCGGCATGACGGAGGCGATCGCGGTGACCGAAACCGACCTCGAAGCCGCCCTGGCATCCGACACCGGGGCAGCGGCCTAGCCCACGGTTGAGAGCGCCCGCCCCACAGGCCCGACCGGACCCGGCCCGACCTGACACAAGGAATTCGACCATGCACGACGTCAAGCAATTCGCCCTGAGCTCCAACGGCGACCGCTGGTTCCTGGCGACCAGCGACGACACCCAGGAGCGCTATGTACTTCACAAGGCCAACGAGCCATCCGGCGGGCATGAAACACGCACGCCGGTGCGCGACTTTCTGAACATCAGACCCTTCGGGCCGGAGCGCGCTGCGCTCCTGGAAATCCTTGGCGTGGACGACGACACCGCCGATGGCGCGCAGTCGAGCTATACGTCCTCGTCGCTTTAGCGATTGCCGGCAGCGCTGCGGCGCCTGCTGCCGGCCTGCGGCCGCCACACCGTCGCCGACCCGGTCCCTCCCCAGTTTGCCGCGGACTCTGCCCCCCAGCACCCCAGTTCCCCGATGTGCATCCGCGGCCGCACTACTCCCGTGCCGGCAGCACTTGTGCAGCACTGTGTAGCACTGGGCAGTAACGACCCTTGGGGATCGCATATAAGCTAAAAAGGTGCACCAGGGTTAAGAGATGAAATCTTCGGTTGCGAAAACGTGATAGTTGATCGCGCTTGATTGGATGATCGCGTAGTTTTGCATCCAAGTATAACGCCGGCCTCATCATCGTAAGCCGATAATTACTGTGATGTTCCACGCGAGGTAAGGAGATTTTAGGGTATTTGGTCTGAAAGACTTGCACGAAGCTAATTTATGAACATATGTTATTTGAAAAGAAAATCCGGCAGGCAAGCCTGCTACAGGGGGAGACCACCGTGCTTAAGATCTACGAAGGACAGGTCGAGGCTCTATCGTTGCGACTGCGTCGTGCCGAGGAGGATCTCGAGCGACTTTGTAGCCTGGAGCAGACCCCCGAAGTTGCCGCGGCGATTGCCGATCTCGTCGCCGAGACGGAAGAACTCCGGCACCTGATCGCCCAGGCCGAAGACAAGCTCATGCGCGAAAAGGTCAAGACGGCAAGGGCGCTGCGTTATCGCAGCATGCGCCTTGGCGACATTGCCGAGAAGGTTGGCCTCAGCAAGACGACGGTCCAGCGCGCCTGCCGCGACATTCCGATCGACCGCCGGTCGGCACCCCGGCTTGAGCCGCCGGTCTGGCTGGAAAAGGCAAAGACCCTCGAGGCGCAGGGAAAGACCCGCCGCGTCATCGCCATCGAGCTTGGCATTCCGATGGCCAATTTCTACCGTGCCTACAACCGGTTTTCCGGAACCCGCGGCTGAGGCACTGCTGCCTGTCGCGATCTCAGGCGGCGCCGTCGAGCCGCCGCCTGCCGTGGAAGATCGCATCGATCTCCTCCGCCGGCATGGGCTTGCCGAAGAAGTAGCCTTGCAGCTCGTCGCAACCCGTAAGCCTCAACTGCACCGCCTGCTGTCGCGTCTCCACGCCTTCGGCGGTGACGGGAATGTCCAGTGACCGCGCCAGCGCGACCGTCGCCTGCAGGAGATCGATGGCACGTTCACCCTCGTCCAGTGCATTCACCAGCGACTTGTCGATCTTCATCCGGTCGAATCCGAACTGCCTGAGATAGCCGACGCTGGAAAAGCCGGCGCCGAAATCGTCGAGCGCGATCTTGACGCCGAGCTGGCGCAGCGTCGTCAGCGCCATGCGTGCCCGTTCCGGGTTCTGGATGAAATACCCCTCGGTCATCTCGAGCGTGATGCCGGACGGATCCGTGCCGGTTTTGCGGAAGACGGCCTCCACATGGGTGGCGAATGCCGGATCGCGAAACTGCCCCGGCGAGATGTTGACGGCAAGCTTCAGGCCCGGCCATTGCTGCACCGTCTCGCAGGCCCGCTGCAGCACGAACAGGCCGAGCTGGTCGATGAGGCCGGTCGATTCCGCGATCGGGATGAACACTTCGGGCGCAACAGGGCCAAAGCCCTTGCGGTTCCACCGCGCCAGCGCCTCGACGCCGATCAGCCGCCACCCTTCCGAGCCCACCACGGGCTGGTAGACCACATGCAGTTCCCGCCGCTCGATGGCGATCCGCAGGTCGATCTCGAGCTGGTTGCGCTCCTCGCGCTCGGCATCCATCTCCGGCCGGTAGTGGTCGGCCCGGCCACGTCCCGTTTCCTTGGCCCGGTACATGGCCATGTCGGCCCGCCGCACCAGTTCCTCTCCTGGCACATGGCCGCGCGGCGAGACCGCAATGCCGATGCTGGTGCCGATGGTCGCCACCCGCTCGCCGATCACGAAGGGCTCGTCGAAAAATCCGAGGATCCGGTCCGACAGCGTGTCTGCCGCCGTCTGCGCGGCAAAGGTCAGGAGCGCCACCGCGAATTCGTCGCCACCCACCCGCGCCAGCACCGCATCGGGACCGACCAGCGCTTCCAGCCCGGCGGCCACGCCGCGGATGAGCTGGTCGCCGGTGCCGTGGCCATAGGCGTCGTTGACCTCCTTGAACCCGTCGAGGTCGAGATAGAGAAGCAGGACGTGCAGCTCGCGCTGCTGGCCCTCCGCGACCAGCTCTCCCAAGGCAGCAAAGAAGCCGGAGCGGTTGAGAAGCCCGCTCAGCCTGTCGCACATCGCAAGCCGGCGCGCCGCCGCTTCGTCTGCCTTGGCGCGGTTGACCATGTTCCGGCCGCTGACGAGCAGCAGCAGGAAGAACAACCCGACCATGGCGAGCGCGCAGTAGACGAGCGGGCGGACCTGATGGTAGCCGAGGTCACCAGGAAGCCGCGAGTTCCAGCCAAGCCGTGCCAGCACCCGACCGTCGACGTTGCGGATTTCGACGATGTTTCCGGATGCCAGGGGAGCGTCGGCAAATCTCATGCCGTCGACCACATAGGTTTGTGCTAGATCCGCCACCCGGCGCTCGTCGAGATGCCGCGCGAAAAGCAGCAGTCGTCCCTGCTCGCGCGGAATGGTGAGCGCGCCGGTTTTCTGGCGGATCAGCGCCACGCCGACGACAGCCACGCCCCTGCCCGTGCGCACGAAGCCGGTCGCCTCCGGAACAGAGCCCGGCGCCGCTGTTGCAGCGCGGTCGAACAGCGTCCACAACGAACTGTCGAAATAGTCGCCCACAGTCCAGCTTGCCGGCCGGCCATCCTGGTAGGCAAGGATGACATTGTGCTGCATGTCCATCACGACGGCGATGTCGAAGAGATCGCTGTTGACGGTCATGTCGCCGTAATTGCTCTTCACCCAGTCGAGGCCGTCGGCCGCGTAGACGAACTGCGCCGCGTCGTCCCACGCCGCGTAGTCGTTAAGCGTCGCGTAAAGCTGGTTTTCGTACGTCCGCAGCGCCCCGTCCGTGGTCTGGCGCGAACGGTCGTCATCCAGCCGGTTGGCGTAGTCCGCGATCCGGTCGAGAGCGGTGAGGATGAAGATAATGACGAGCACGACCACGAGCGCGAAGGCGGCAAGCATGGCGATGCCGGTCAGCCGCCGGCCGACAGCAACGGGATGTCGCAAACGTGGCGGTGCAATGGGCATCATCATCCTCGGAAAGAGAAACACATCCTTCGCGAGTATTGGTGCATATTCGGTTAAACGAGTGGTCGGCGGGCCACATTCAGGCTTGCCGCTGCGCAGGTCCAGGCGCCCGATGGGGCCGCTATGCCAAGCCATCGCCCGTGAACGGGACTGCTTCAAGCATCGATGGACCGGGCGGAGATCCTCCGCCCGGTCTGAGGTCTTACCAGGACGGAATCAGGGCGCCCTTGAACTTGTCGGTGATGAAGCTGCGGATGCTGGCATCGTGATAGGATTCGACAAGCGTCTTGACCCAGGGCGCATCCTTGTCGGCGCGGCGCACGGCGATCACGTTCGCATAGGGCGACTTCTCGCCTTCGATCGCGATGGCATCCGTCTTCGGATGCAGGCCGGCTTCCATGGCGTAGTTGGTGTTGATCACGGCGGCGTCCACGTCGTCCAGCGAACGGGGCAGCTGGGCAGCGTCGAGCTCGGAGAACTGGATGTTCTTCGGGTTCTCGGTGATGTCGTTCGGGGTAACCTTGAGGCCGGCTTCCGGCTTGACCTTGATCAGGCCCTTGCTCGCAAGAACGAGCAGCGCACGGCCGCCATTGGTCGGATCGTTGGGGATCGCGACGCTCGCGCCGTCCTTGAGTTCGTCGAGGCTCTTCACCTTCTTGGAGTAGACGCCCATCGGCGTGGTGATCGTGGTGCCGACGCTGACGATGTCGAAACCGCGGTCAGCCACCTGGTTGTCGAGATAGGGCTGGTGCTGGAAGGAATTGGCCTGGAGGTCACCGTCGGCCAGCGCCTGGTTCGGCACGACGTAGTCGGAGAACTCCAGGATCTCGATATCGAGGCCCTTCTTGGCCGCGACGTCCTTGACCTTTTCCATGATCTCGGCGTGCTCGCCGGGCGTGACGCCGACCTTGATGGTTTCGGCCAGCGACGAGCCGGCGGACAGCAGGGCGATAGCGGCGGCAATGAAAAGTCTCTTCATGAATGTCTCCTTTTTCGGTCTTGTTGCGGCCAGCTCGAAGGCTGGCTTGAGGGTTATGTCTTGCGGTTGCGCCTGTCGAAACGGCGCGCGATGCGGTCGCCGATGCTTTGCACCGCCTGCACGAGCACAATCAGCACCACCACCACGGCCAGCATGACGTCCGGCATGAAACGCTGGTAACCGTAGCGGATGCCGAGATCGCCGAGCCCGCCGCCGCCGACCGCACCGACCATGGCCGAGAAGCCGATCAGGCTGACGAGCGTCATGGTCAGCGCCAGCACCAGGCTGGGGCGGGCTTCCGGCAACAGCACCTTCCAGACGATCTGCACCGGCGAGGCGCCCATCGCGCGGGCAGCCTCGATCAGGCCCTTGTCGATCTCGCGGATCGCCGATTCCACCAGCCGCGCGAAGAAAGGAATGGTGGCGATGGTCAAGGGCACGATCGCCGCATAGGTGCCGATCGACGTTCCCGTCACGAAGCGCGTAAACGGAATGATCGCCACCACCAGAATGATGAACGGGGTCGAGCGGGCTGCATTGACCACAAGGCCGATGACGCGGTTGGCGACAGGCGCGGGAAACAGTTCGCCGCGACCGCTGGTGGCAAGGAAGATGCCGATCGGCAGGCCGATCAGCGAGCCTAGGACACCGGCGATCCCGACCATCTGCAGCGTCTGGCTCATCGCCTTCCAGAGCAGGTTGAACAGCATATCAGGCGACATAGCCGAGCACCTCCGTGGAAAGACCTGTCTCGGCATAGAACCGTTCGGCACGATCCAGCACAGCCGGATCGGAGGGATAGGACACGACGAGCGAACCGAAGGGCTCGCCGGCGATCTCGTCGATCGTGCCGGCCATGATGTTGACGTCCGGGCCGATCTCGTTGACCAGCCGCGCCGTCAACGGCTGGAAGGCCGTTTCGCCAAAGAAGATCAGCCGTACCATCACCCGCCCGCCGGCAATCGGCTGCGGCTGCAGGCCCGAGCGCACCCATTCGGGCAGCTTGACCCCGAGCGAAGACGACAGCAGCGCCCGGGTCGTGTCGTGCTTCGGCAGCGTGAAGATGTCGAAGGTCCGGCCGGCCTCGACGATACGGCCGCGGTCGATCACCGCGACGTCCGTGGCGATCGTCTTCACCACCTCCATCTCGTGGGTGATGAGCAGCACGGTCAGCCCCAGCTCGGCATTGATACGCTTCAGCAGTTCCAGGATCGACTGCGTGGTTTCCGGATCGAGCGCCGAGGTCGCCTCGTCCGACAGCAGCAGCTTCGGCGAGGTCGCGAGCGCCCGGGCAATCCCGACACGCTGCTTCTGTCCGCCGGAGAGTTCGGACGGATAGCGCCTGGCCTTGTCGCCGAGACCGACGAGCTCGAGCAGCGGCGCCACCGTGTCGCGAATGGCCTTGGCATCCATGCCTGCCACTTCCAGCGGCAGCGCGACATTGTCGAAGGCCGTGCGCGAGGACAGGAGGTTGAAATGCTGGAAGATCATGCCGATCTGGCGGCGCAGATCCCGCAGGCCCGTCTCCGACAGCCCGCCCACCTCGACGCCATCGACCACGACCTGGCCGGTGCTTGCCTTTTCGAGCCCGTTGACGAGCCGGATCAGCGTCGACTTGCCGGCCCCCGACCGACCGATGATGCCGGTGATCGCCCCGCGCGGAACGCTGTAGTCGATCCCGTCAAGGGCGGTAAATCCGGGTTGCGCATCGCTGCCGCCGAACCGCTTGGTAACGCCCTGGAAGGCGACCATGGGGATCTTGGAAGCCGGCCCGGGCCCCGGCTCATTTGGCACGGTGGAAGAATTCGAAATCATCAGGGGTCCAATATGGCCGCAGCCGGGCTCGGTCGGAAACTAGCAATGCACAACGTGTCTCAGCGACACATTCGCAATCTCGACCGCCGCTCTATCACTGGACTTGCCCTCTTCCAACCGCTGCCGTGCATGGCAGGCCTGCACCTCGATGACAGGCGTTATCGCATTGCACCCTTGCCCGCGCCGAGGCAAACCATCCCTCAGTTCGGCACTGCCGGAGAAAAATCGTGCATTTGCGACCGTCAGGCGACCATTTTAAGGTCGGGCGGGACGAGGCTTTCGAAGGCCGGGCGGCCGAACAGATAGCCCTGCACCAGCGTCACGCCAATGTCCTGGAGCGCCCTCAGCTCTTCGGCGGTTTCCACGCCTTCGCAGACCGGCTGGATGCCGAAGTCGTTGAGCATGGCGATCGTGTGCTTGACGACGATGCGCCGCGAGCGGTCCTGATCGATGCCGCGGATCAGGCCCATGTCGAGCTTGACGATGTCCGGCTGGAAGTTCGCGAGCAGGTTGAGCCCGGAATGTCCTGCGCCGAAATCGTCGATCGCGGTCAGGAAGCCCATGTCCTTGTAGCTCCGCAGGATGTTGAGGAGATGGGCGGTATCGACCTCCTCCGCTTCCGTGAATTCGAAGATGATCCGGTTGAGCGGCAAGCCGACCCGCATGGCGGCGGCAAGCGTCAGGCGAATGCAGGCGCGCGGCTCGTAGACCGCATTCGGCATGAAGTTGATGGAAATTTTCGAGCTGGTGTCCTTGGCGCCGAGGCCGGCGGCAAGTTCGATCGCCTTGGTCCGGCACTGCTGGTCGAAGGCGTATTTGTTGCCGTCGTTGACCTGCGACAGGATCGAATACGCCCCCTCGCCCTGCATGCCGCGCACCAGCGCCTCATGGGCGTAGACGGTCTGGCTTTCGAGATCGACGATCGGCTGGAAGGCCATGGAGAACGGAATAGCAAATGCCTCGCCGTCGCGGCATCCCTGGCAACCAGTCTTCATCGTCAGCTCCTCTTTGGAAGTGACTGTTTTAGAAGATCATGTCTTAAGGAAGCACCTATCGGTTTAGGTTATCCGCGCGTTAGCATCCGATATCAACTTGCTGTACCACGCGCCGCTCTTCTTGAGCGTCCGGACCTGAGTGCCGTAGTCCACGTGGACCAGGCCGAAGCGCATGCCGTAGCCTTCCGCCCATTCGAAATTGTCCATCAGGCTCCAGGCGAAATAGCCCTTCATCGGAAAGCCGGCCTGCGCCAGGTCCGCCACCACCTGGAGGTGCTGGGCGTAATAGTCGATCCGCGGCTGGTCATCCACCACCCCGTCGACAGGCTCCATGTTGTAGCAGGCGCCGTTTTCCGTGATGTAGCAGGGCGGCAGGTCGTAGGCCTCGTAGAGATCCTCGACCAGCGCGCCGAGCGCCGGCGCAAACACCTCCCAGCCAATATCGGTGACCGTCTGGCTGACGAAGGGCGCAGGCTTCGTGGCAGGAAACTCCGCCCCCTTTGAAGGATCGTCAGAAACGCGCATCGGCGTGTAGTAGTTGAGGCCCCACCAGTCGAGCTTCTGGTTGATGATGGAAAGATCGCCTTCTTCGACCGTCGGCATGCGCTCGCCGAGCGCCCCGAGCAGCGAGGCAGGATACTCGCCGTTAAACACCGGCCCGAAGAAGGCGCCGTTGTGGAAATCGAAGGCCCGCCCGGCGGCGGCCTTGTCTGCGGCGCTGTCGGAGCCCGCAATGACGCTGTGGGCGTTGAGCACGATGCCGACCGGCACCTTCGGCGCCACGTGCCGGATCGCTTCCACGGCAAGGCCATGCGCCAGATTGGTCGTGTGCAGGGCAGCGAGTGCCGCCTCCATGTTGCGCTCGCCCGGCGCATGAATGCCGTAGAGGTGCGAAAGCCAGACGGAGCACCAGGGTTCGTTGAAGGTGGCGACCGAATCCAGCCGGTCGCCGAGCCTTGCCATCACCACCTTGGCATAGCGCTGGAAGGCATAGGCGGTCGAGCGCGCCGTCCAGCCGCCGTCGCCCATCAGCGCCAGCGGCAGGTCCCAGTGGTAGAGCGTCGCGAAGGTCTGAATGCCGCGCGCCTTGCAGCCGTCGACCAGCCGGTCGTAGAAATCCAGGCCCTTTTCGTTGATGCGGCCCGTGCCCTCCGGCAGGATCCGCGGCCAGGCGATCGAGAAGCGGTAGGCCGTGATCCCCATCGACTGGATGAGGTCGAGATCCTCATCGAGGCGGTGATAGTGATCGCAGGCGACCTCGCCGGTGTCGCCGTTGTGGACGCGGCCCGGCATGGCGCAGAAGGCATCCCAGATGGAAGGCCTCCGTCCGTCCTGCCGCGCCGCCCCCTCGATCTGGAAGGCGGCCGTCGCCACGCCGAAGGTGAAATCGGCGGGAAAGCGGGATGCGAGGATTTTCGGATCGGACATGTTGCAACCTGTGGTTAGGAACCGAGCCATTCTCGTGTGAAGAGAGCCCTGACGACGCGGGGTTGCGCCGTCGGCTCGCTCATAGTCATGATCATATAAAGCTCACCGCGTCTTAGGCTAAAGCTTGCACTGAAATCATGTCCTCGCAGATTTCCTTTGAGGTTGGAACTCCACTTGCCCTTTCCCTCGAGCATCGTCGAAGATCCGTGTCCTGTCAGCCTCACCTGGGTGATCCACCCGTTGTTCGCCTTTACACTCAACAGCGGCGGTGATCCTGAGATAATGATCTCGCAGCGGTCGCAACGGCCCGCATTGGACTGAACCTGGCTCCATCGGCCGAGATAATCGGAGGTAACCTCCTGCGCAAAGGCGGCTTGGCCAAAGATGGTCATCACAAGCAGGGCGGCAGCTGAAAGCTTTGCAAGGAAAGACATGCGAGCTCCTGGTTTCGGATGCCCTTCCTCGCATGCAATCATGGGGATGATCTTGCGGCGCTCGCTAAAATTGCCGGTAACGCCGCAAAAATCTTTGCCTCACACCTTCACCCAGGCGCCGTTCTTCTTCGACGACACCACGCAGGCTTCGACAAAGGCGACACCCAGCACGCCGTCGTCGACGGTCGGGTAGATCACCGCCTCGTCCAGCGCGGCGCCGGTCTTCACCGCATTGATCGCATGCGCCGCTTCCGTGTAGATCGTCGCAAACGCCTCGAGATAGCCTTCCGGATGGCCGGACGGAACGCGGGAAACGCGCGCCGCGGCAGCGCCCGAACCTGCCCCGTTGCGGGTGATCAGCCGCTTCTGATCGCCGAGCGGCGTGAACCACAGGTAGTTCGGATCCGCCTGCACCCATTCGATGCCGCCCTTGGTGCCATAGACGCGGATCTTCAGCCCGTTCTCGTGGCCCGGCGCCACCTGGCTGCACCAGAGCATGCCCTTGGCCGGCTTTTCCTCACCCTTCGCCGCAAAGCGCAGCATCACATGCGCGTTGTCGTCCAGCCGCCGGCCCGGAACGAAACTGTCGAGATCCGCCGCCAGGCTCTCGAGCGTAAGCCCGGTGATGAAGCAGGCAAGGTTGTAGGCATGCGTGCCGATGTCGCCGGTCGAACCGCCCGCACCCGATTGCGCCGGGTCTGTGCGCCACACCGCCTGCTTGGCGCCGGTCTCTTCCACCGCTTCCGTCAGCCAGTCCTGCGGATACTCGGCCTGCACGATCCTGATATCGCCGAGGTCGCCGTTGGCGACCATCTCGCGGGCCTGCCGTACCATCGGATAACCGGTGTAATTGTGGGTGAGGATGAACAGCGCACCGCTCTCGTCGGCGAGCTTCTTCAGCTTCTTTGCGTCGGCAAGGTTGGAGGTGAGCGGCTTGTCGCAGATCACGTGGATGCCGCGCTTCAGAAACTCCTTGGCGGCATCGTAGTGCACATGGTTCGGCGTCACGATCGACACCGCCTCGATGCCGTCCTTCAGGCGGGCCTCGCGGATCGCCATCTCCTTGTAGGAGCCGTAGGTGCGGGCCGGATCAAGCCCGAGGTCGCGGCCCGAGGCGAGCGCCTTTTCCGGCGTCGACGACAGGGCGCCGGCGACGAGCTCGAACTTGTCGTCCAGCCGTGCCGCCATGCGGTGCACGGCGCCGATGAAGGCACCAGCCCCGCCGCCCACCATGCCGAGCCTGATGCGCGGGCTCCGTGCCTGTTCGTCCTTGCCTTCGATGGTCATGATGTGTGTCTCCCATTGAGCATATCCGGGGTTTACCCCCTCTGTCACTATCGTGACATCCCCCCCTCAAGGGGGGAGATCAGCGGCAAATCTTGTGCCTCATGGCAATCCAGGCGAGGCCGCGCTCCATCCGATCTCCCCCCTTGAGGGGGTTGAGGCGCGACCGGCGTCAGCCGGGATCAACCGATCCAGTGGATCGGTCGAAGCTCCGAACGCCCGGCAGGAAAGAGCGGTGTGCCTTTCCCGGGCGAATCCCTAAATCCCCAGCATCCGCCGGTTGGCGGCGTCGTCCGTGCCGCCGGCGGCAAAGTCGTCGAATGCCTTTTCGGTCACGCGGATGATATGAGCCTTGACGAACTCGGCGCCCTCACGCGCGCCGTCCTCGGAATTCTTCAGGGCGCATTCCCATTCGACCACGGCCCAGCCGTCGAAATCATTGGCCGTCATCTTGGAGAAGATGGCGCCGAAATCCACCTGCCCGTCGCCCAGCGACCGGAACCGGCCCGCACGCCCGACCCAGCCCTGGTAGCCGCCATAGACGCCCTGCCGGCCG
The DNA here is from genome assembly GCA_900469345.1 of Hyphomicrobiales bacterium. Taxonomy (GTDB): domain Bacteria; phylum Pseudomonadota; class Alphaproteobacteria; order Rhizobiales; family Rhizobiaceae; genus Neorhizobium. Next base: position 107,616 of record UBWZ01000001.1, read on the forward strand.
GTCGGATTGAACTCCGCGTCCTTGACGTGGAACATCTTGATCCGGTCCTTGTAGATGTCGATGTTGTCGAGATAGTCGAGGCACTGCAGCACGTAATGCGACGGGTCGTAGAGCATGTTGGCGCGCGGATGGTTCTTCACCCGCTCCAGGAACATCTCGAAGGTCACGCCGTCATGCAGGTCCTCGCCGGGATGGATCTCGTAGCACACATCGACGCCGTTTTCCTCCGCGTGGTCAAGGATCGGCGTCCAGCGGCGGGCAAGCTCGTCGAAGGCGGCTTCCACCAGCCCCGCCGGGCGCTGCGGCCACGGATAGATGTAGGGCCAGGCAAGCGCGCCGGAGAAGGTGGCGTGCGCCTTGATGCCGAGGTGCTTCGACGCGGTCAGCGCCATCTTCACCTGCTCGACGGCCCACTCCTGCCGCGCCTTCGGGTTGCCGCGCACCTCGGGTGCCGCAAATCCGTCGAACGCCTCGTCATAGGCCGGATGCACGGCCACCAGCTGCCCCTGCAGATGGGTCGAAAGCTCGGTGATCTCGACGCCGTTCTGGCGCGCCACGCCGACCAGCTCGTCGCAGTAATCCTTGGAGGACGACGCCTGTCTGAGGTCGATCAGCTGGCCGGCCCAGGTCGGCACCTGCACGCCCTCATAGCCCTTGTCGGCCGCCCATTTGGTGATCCCGTCCCAGGAGTTGAACGGTGCCGCATCGCCCGCAAACTGGCCGAGGAAAATGCCCGGTCCCTTGATCGTCTTCATGATGTTTCCTTTTCGATATCCCGGCCTCGGTGTCGGGCTTTGCGCGTCCCCGCAAACTCAGCGTCGTCCCTGTGACGGGCACAGGGACGACAAAGGAGAGGCAGCGGCCACAAACAGACACCGCTCCCTCCTGCCGCCAAAAATCAGAACGGCGAATCCGGGAAGTAGAAGTTCTTTGCGTTGTCCTTGGTCACCAGCGTCGCATCGAGGATGTAGTTGCCGCTGACCGGCACCTGGTCGTAGAAATTGCCCGCCGTCAGCTGCATCGCGGTCGCCACCATGGCCGGCGGATAGAGCACGTCCACCGGGATCATCTTGTCGCCGTCCATGACGCGTTTGATCATGTCCTTGGAGCCGGCGCCGCCGACCACGTACTTGATGTCCGTGCGCTTGGCCTGGCTGATCGCCTCGAGGACCCCGACGGCCATGTCGTCGTCCTGACACCAGACCACGTCGATCTTCGGGTACTTCGTCAGGAAGTCCTGCATCACGCGGAAGGCGTCGTCGCGGTTCCAGTTGCCGTACTGGCGGTCGAGAACCTTGACCTTGGAGCCGGCGATCCCCTTGTCGAAGCCGTCCTGGCGCTGCTGGTCGATCGGGATCGGCAGGCCGCGGATGACCACCACCTGCGCATCGGGCGTGGTCTTGGCAATGTACTGGCCCGCCACTTCGCCGAGCGCCGGGTTGTTGCCGGCCACGTAGAGATTGCGGATCGTATTGTCGTTGACCGAAGGCGCCCGGTCGACCAGCGCGACGAAGGCGCCCGAATCCTTGACCTGCTGGATGGCGTTGACCAGCGGATCCGGATCGGACGGCAGGATCACCAGCGCGTCGAGGCCCTGGACGGCCAGATCCTGCACCGCGTTCGCCTGGCTTGCGGCATCGGGCGAGGTCTTGACGATGATGTTGAGCCCCTTGTGCTCGGCCATCAACAGCTTGGCCACGCGCTCGGCGTGGAAGACGACACCGGAGGTCCAGCCGTGGTCGGCGGCCGGAATGGAAACGCCGATCGTGACCTTCTTTGCGTCCTGGGCAAGGCCGAGGCTGGGGCTGGTGACGGCCGCGGCAACGAAGCCCGCTGCGCCAAGCCCGAATGTTCTTCTCTTCATGTTCTCTCTCCCAAAAGTTGCGGGGTCTCCTCCCAAAGCCGGACACGCCCCAGATATCCGGCCGACTCCTGGTCCTCCTCGGACCCTATCTTCGCATCAGCGACCGCTGCACGAGCATGGCGATGATGATGATCGCGCCCTGGATCGCTCCGATCAGATACTCGCTGACGAAGTTCGACAGGATCATGATATTGCCGACGATCTCCAGGATGAAGGCGCCGCAGACCGTGCCCCAGATCCGCCCCACCCCGCCGCGCAGCGCGGTGCCGCCGACGACGACGGCGGTGATCGCCTGCAGTTCCCACAGGATGCCGGTGGTTGCCGACGTCGAGCCGAGCCGCGGCACATAGAGAATGACGGCGACCGCGACGCACAGACCCTGCACCACATAGGCGACGGTGCGCACCCGGTTGACCGAAATGCCCGAATAGCGGGCCACGTCTTCGCTCGAGCCGACGGCGATCAGGTGGCGCCCGTAGCGGGTGCGGTAGAGCACGAAGGCGGCGAGCGCCGCCGTCACGAAAATGATCACGATCGGGATCGGCACGCCGGCCACATTCCCGAAATAGACCGGCCTGTAGAGCGCCTGCATGCCGCGATCCTTGAGCGTGATCGCCCCGCCCTGCGACAGCCAGGTGGTGAGCCCGCGATAGATGCCCATCGTGCCGAGCGTCGCGATGAAGGGCTCGATGCGGCCGATCGTTGTGATCAGGCCGTTGGCAAGCCCGCAGGCCGCCCCGAGCGCGAGCGCCAGCAGCATGGACGCGGCGAGCAGCAGCGTCGGATCGGCAATGGCACCGGAATTCAGGAAAAGGATCATCAGGCTCGCCACGAAGGCGACCATGGCGCCGACCGAAAGATCGAGCCCGCCGGACGAAATCACATAGGTGGCCCCGAGCGCGATGATGGCGATGAAGGCGCTGCGGGTGATGACGTTGAGGAGATTGGCGACCGAGATGAAGTTCGGATTGGCGAAGTATCCGAGCAGCAGCAAAAGGGCGAGCGCGATGAACGGTGCAACGGCCGCCATGTCCCAGTCGCGCGAGGTTTTGGGCGTGGCGCCGGTCTCCGGGGTCGAAACGCCGGTCATCTTGCGCCCTCCGATCCGAAAGATCCCGAGCCGGGAAATACCCCCTTTGTCATGGTTCGAAAGCTCTTGCCGAGCCGTGATCCGCCGCGATTGGCACGCGATGCGTGCCGCAGTTCGATCTCCCCCCTTGAGGGGGGTGAGGCGCGACCGGCGTTAGCCGGTTCAATCGATCCAGTGGATCGGTTGAAGCTCCGAACGCCCGGCAAGGCAGAGGGGGGCGCGCCCTGGTTCATGCCGCCTCTCCTGCGCCACGCCCGGCATTCACCCCGGTCGCCAGCGCGACGATCTCGTTCTCGTTCATATGCTCTCCCGTCACCTCGCCGGCGATCCGCCCCGAGCGCATCACCAGGATGCGGTCGCAGATGCCGATCAGCTCCGGCATTTCGGAAGACACGACGATGATCGAGCGCCCCTCCTCTGCCAGGCTGGCGATGAATTTGTAGATCTGCTGCTTGTTGCCGATGTCGATGCCGCGTGTCGGTTCGTCGATGATCACCACCTGCGGATCGAGCAGCATCATCTTGGCAAGCAGCAGCTTCTGCTGGTTGCCGCCAGAGAGCTGCCCGGCGAGGATGGCCTTGTTGCCGGTGCGGATGTCGAAATCCTGGATCGCCTTGTCCAGCGCCTCCGTTTCGCGCCGGGCGTCGATCTGCAGCGGCCCGCTGAACTTCGAAAGCGAGGCGAGCGTCAGGTTGATGCGCAGGTCCTTGGTAAGCAGCAGGCCCTTGCCCTTGCGATCCTCGGAGAGATAGGCGATGCCGGCCTTGAGGCTCGCATGCACATCGGGGAACTGCACCGGTCTGCCGTTGAGCCGGAGGCTTCCCCGGCCCGGCCGCAGGCCGACCACGCCCTCCATCAGCTCCGTCCGGCCGGCGCCGATCAGCCCGGCGAAACCGAGGATCTCGCCCTTTCGCAGACTAAAGGATGCATCCTGCGCATAACCCGGCACCGAAAAGCCTTCGACCTCGAGGACCGGCTCGCGCGCCGCTGCCGCGTGCCGGTCGGGATAGAGCTTGGCGACGTCGCGGCCGACCATCAGCCGCGCCATGTCGGCCGGCTCCAGCTCGGACGCATCGTGCGAGGCAACCAGCCGGCCGTCGCGCAGCACGGTCACCCGGTCGGCGATGTCCTTCACCTCGGCCAGCCGATGGGAAATGTAGAGGACGCCCACGCCCCTTGCGCGGATATGCCGGATGACCTTGAGCAAGGCCTCCGTCTCATGCGGCGTCAACGATGCGGTCGGCTCGTCGAAGATGACGATGCGGTGCGGCACCAGAAGCACGCGGGCGATCTGCACGAGCTGGCGCTGCGCGATCGACAGGCGCGACACGAGAGTAGACGGGTCGATATCGCTGCCGAGGTCGCGGATCGCCCCGGCGGCGCCCTCGTTCATGGCGCGGTCGTCGACGGTGAAGCGCCGCCGCAGCTCCCGGCCGAGATAGATGTTCTGGGCGACGGTCAGATCGGGTGCGAGCAGGATTTCCTGATGCACCAGCACGATGCCGCGATGCTCCGCATCGACAGGGCCGCTGAAGTTTACGACCTCGCCGTCCATGCGCATCTCGCCGCGGGTCGGCTGATGGTTGCCGGCGAGGATCTTCATCAGCGTCGATTTGCCGGCGCCGTTCTCGCCGATGATCGCGTGAACTTCCCCGGGCAGCACCGTCAGGTCGATATCCTTGAGGACCTCGACGATGCCGAACGTCTTGGAGAGGCCGCTTGCCTGCAGCACGGGCATAGGCCGGGATGCATCCACGCTCATGGATGGATCCCGCACTGAAATGACGCGGATGCGATTCCCGCAGAAATCGACACCCGATCGCCAGCCTCCTCGCAAGCGGTCGAATGCACTTCAACTTCCTCCCTTTTTTCAAGGCTAGCGAAGATTCTGAGGTACGTAAAGCAGATTTGCAGCCGACAGGCGCAGCTTCGCCGCAATGCAAGCATGCCGGATCCGCGGGAGACGGCTCCGCCGCTTGCGGCGTCGCACCGCGTAAGGAGAGCGCGTTACCTCGCTGCAGCGACACCTGCAGAAGGAGAGGAAGCGCGAACCGGCCAGCTCGACAGGGCATGAGCGGCAACCGCCTTCAGGGTCTCGCGGCTGAAGCCGGCTTTCGCCTGCACCGCCATGCCGTGCAGGATCGCCATCAGGAAGGCGGCAAGCGTTTCCGGGCTGGCCGTCTCCGGCAGGTCGCCCTCCGCCTTCGCCCGCGCAAACCGCTCGCGAAGCTGCGCTTCGGCCACGGCCCGGGCTTCGACCAGGATCTGCCGGATCGGCTCGGCATCGTCGGATCCGGCCAGGACGCCGTTGATGACCATGCAGCCGGTATGTTCGGGAAAGCGGGTGTTGAGATCGACCGCGTTTTCAAGGATATGGGCAGCCACCTCCCGCGACGTGGGAAGCGCCAGCGCCTCTGGAATATACTCCAGATGCCGCTCGTAGTAGTGCGCCAGGGCCTTGCGGAACATCGCTTCCTTGTTGCCGAATGCCGAGTAGAGCGCAGGACGCTCCACGCCTGCCGCCGCCGTCAGGTCGGCATAGGAGGCGCCCTCGTATCCCTTGCGCCAGAAAACGCAGGTCACTGCATCCAGCGCCGTGTCGATGTCGAACTCACGATGGCGTCCCATCAGATCAACCTCACAAATTCCATAACGACTGTTATTAAACCCGTTGACCGTGCCTGTCAAATAACATACCGATCGTTATCGTAACGACCGTTATTGATCGGTCGTACTGCAACGGAAGGAATTCGAGATGTCCAAGACTCTGACAGGACAGGTGGCTCTGGTGACCGGCGGTTCGCGTGGCCTGGGGGCCGCCACGGCGCTGGCGCTTGCCGACCATGGCGCGGACGTCGCCATCAGCTACGCCGCCTCGGCGGACAAGGCGCAGGCCGTCGTGGAGGACCTGAAGGCCAAGGGTGTGCGCGCCATTGCGATCAGGAGCGACCAGTTCGATCTCTCCTCGGCAAGACCGCTCATCGACCAGGTCATCGCCGAATTCGGCCGGCTAGACATTCTGGTCAACAACGCCGGCATCGCCATCCAGGGCCACAAGGTGGACGATCCGGAGCTCGATTGGGACAAGTACAATCGCCAGTGGCAGGTCAACGTCATGGGCACGATCGCCAACACCCGGGCCGCCGCCTCCAAGATCAGCGATGGCGGCCGCATCATCTTCGTCGGCTCCAAGCTCGGATCCGCGGTGCCGTTTCCGGGCGTTGCCGATTACGCAGCGACCAAGTGGGCCCTCGCCGGCTACGCGAAAGGGATCGCGCGTGATCTCGGGCCGCGCAACATCACGGTCAACATCGTCCAGCCGGGCATCATGCCGACCGACATGGCGGCCGACGTCGCCGGCGAACTGCCCGACCGCGACGCAATCCTGGACATGCACCCGATCCGCCGCATCGCGACGCTTGAGGAAGTGGCCGAAACCATCTGCTTCCTGGCCGGACCGCATGCCGGCTACATCAATGGCGAGCAGATCGACATCGCCGGCGGTCTCGCCATCTAGTCGGCCCGCCTGACCGGTATCCGATCCCCCGCCCGACCTCTCGGGTGGGGGCCTACTGCTGCGCCTTGACGAAGTCGATGAAGGCGCGCAGCGGCGCCGGCACCAGCCGGCGGCCGGGATAGTAGAGGAAGGGTCCAGGAAAGCTTTCCCACCACTCTTCCAGCACAGGCTCCAGCGCGCCCCGGTCGAGCTCCGGCCGCAACCAGTCCTCGAACAGATGGATGATCCCCAAGCCTCGCACCGCCGCATCGATGGCAAGCTCGATCGCGCCGGCGGGGCGCACCACCAGCGGCCCCTTGGGATCGATGCGGACGACCTCGCCGTCCCTGTCGAACTCCCACGCAGGCATCACGCCGCTTGCAAACCGGCCTCGCAGGCAGGCATGCTCCAGGAGGTCGCGCGGATGTTCGGGGCGCCCGCGGGCATCCAGATAGGCGGGCGACGCTGCCGTCGCGAAACGCTGACGCCGCGGCCCGATCGGCACCGCCACCATGTCCTGGTCGAGCCGCTCGTCGTAGCGGATGCCCGCGTCGCAGCCGGCGGCCAGCACGTCGACGAAACTGTCTTCCGCGATGATCTCCAGCACGATGTCGGGAAAGGCGTTGAGGAAGGGAGCCACGATCTGCGGCATCACCAGGCGGGCGACGCTGACCGGCACGTTGAGCTTCAGCGATCCGGCCGGCTTTTCCCGAAACCCGTTGACGACGTCGAGCGCGGCTTCCATTTCGGTCAAAGCCGGGCCGAGCCGCGCCAGGAGCCCCGCCCCCGCCTCCGTCGCGACCACGCTGCGGGTGGTGCGGTTGAGAAGCCGCACGCCGAGCTGCGCCTCCAGCCGCCGGACCGCTTCGCTGAGCGCCGACGCGCTGCCGCCGCTGACGCGTGCCGCCTCCCGGAAGCCGTTTGCCCGGGCAACGGCGACGAAAGCTCCAAGGTCACCGAGGTCCACTGCCATTGATCTGTTTTCCGTACAAGCCGTACTGATTGTACGGGATTATCGGGCGTGGCGCCAAGCCCTATCTTACCATCATCGAAGGCAGGAAGCGGGGTGCAACCCACCGCACGCTTCAGGTCTTCGTTGTCAAGCATGTCGTCGGCGCAGGCATTGCAGCGTCGCGCGACTGCAAAGGGTTCAACCTCGAGGAGATCACCATGTCCAGCATTGAAAATTCCGGCACCTATCGTCTCGGCGACCGCACCGTCAAGCGCCTCGGCTACGGCGCCATGCAGCTTGCCGGCAAGGGTGTCTTCGGCCCGCCGAAGGACCGCGACCAGGCCATCGCCGTGCTGCGCCAGGCCGTCGAGGCCGGCGTCGATCATATCGATACCAGCGATTTCTACGGCCCGCACATCACCAACCAGATCATCCGCGAAGCACTCCACCCCTACCCGCAGGACCTCACCATCGTCACCAAGGTCGGCGCCAAGCGGGGTCCGGATGGCTCCTGGCCGGCAGCCTTCTCGCCGGCGGAACTGACGTCTGCCGTGCACGACAACCTGCGCAACCTCGGCGTCGAGCAGATCGACGTGGTCAATCTGCGGGTCATCTACAGCCAGCATGGCCCGGAGGAAGGTCCGATCGAGGAGCAGGTCCGCGCCCTCGCAGACCTGCAGAGCCAGGGTCTGATCGGCCATATCGGCATCAGCAATGCGACCCCGAAGCAGATCGAGGCAGCCCGCCAGATCGTCGAGATCGTCTGCGTCCAGAACATGTACAACATTGCCAACCGCCAGGACGACGCGCTGATCGACGATCTGGCGAAGAACGGGATCGCCTATGTTCCCTTCTTCCCGCTCGGCGGCTTCAGCCCGCTGCAGTCGTCGACGCTGTCGGATGTCGCAACGGCACTCGGCGTCACCCCCATGCAGGTGGCGCTAGCCTGGCTGCTGCGCCGCTCGCCCAACATCCTGCTGATCCCCGGCACGTCTTCGCCGGCCCATCTGGCCGAAAACCTCGCGATCGCCGACATCGTCCTTCCCGACGATGCGATGGCGAAGCTGAACGCCATCGCTGCCTGACGGATCTGATATCACGCAAGGCACATCCAGACGCAGTCCGGCGCGGGGCGACAGACCCCGCGCCGAAACTTTTGTGCAGAAGGCAACCTTTGCCCTCCGCCTCTGTTCGGCAACAGGAAGAACCGGCTGGCGTCGCTTGTGACAGCCAGGGCCGCTCACGCTCAATCGAACAGACAGTGGAGACGACCATGCGCGCTTTGGTTTGGCACGGCAAAGAAGACATCCGGTGCGACACCGTTTCCGATCCGGAGATCGAACATCCGAGGGACGCGATCATCAAGGTCTCGAGCTGCGCGATCTGCGGTTCCGACCTGCATCTCTTCCACAATTTCATTCCGGCCATGAAGCCGGGCGACATCATGGGCCACGAGATGATGGGCGAAGTGATCGAGACCGGCTCGGACATGCGCGGCACGCTTAAGAAGGGCGACCGCATCGTCATCCCCTTCACCATCAACTGCGGTGAATGCGACCAGTGCAAGCGCGGCAATTTTTCGGTCTGCGAAAGGTCGAACCGCAACAAGGATCTCGCCGACACCGCCTTCGGCCACGCGACGGCCGGCCTGTTCGGCTACACCCATCTGACCGGTGGCTACCCGGGCGGCCAGGCCGAATACCTGCGCGTGCCCTTTGCCGACGCCACCCACATCAAGGTCCCGGACAGCATGACCGACGAGCAGGCCCTGTTTCTCGGCGACATCCTGCCGACCGGCTGGCAGGCGGCGGTCCACTGCGACATCGAGCCGACCGACACGGTCGTTATCTGGGGATGCGGCCCTGTCGGCCAGATGGCCATCCGCAGCGCTATCCTGCTTGGCGCCAGGCAGGTGGTCGCCATCGACTGCGTGGCTGAGCGCCTGTCCATGGCCGAAGCGGGTGGTGCGATCACCATCAACTTCGACAAGGAGAGCGTCGTCGAGCGTCTCAACGAGCTCACCGACGGCAAGGGTCCGGAAAAGTGCATCGACGCCGTCGGTCTCGAAAGCCACGTCTCGATGGGCCAGCCCGACACCCTTCTCGACCGCGCCAAGCAGATGGTGATGCTGGAAAACGATCGCCCGCATGTCATCCGCGAGATGATCTACGTCTGCCGCCCCGGCGGCATCATATCGATCCCCGGCGTCTACAGCGGCCTTGTCGACAAGATCCCGCTCGGCATGGCGATGAACAAGGGCCTGAGCTTCCGCATGGGCCAGACCCACGTCAAGCGCTGGACCGATGATCTCGTGCGCCGCATCGAGGAGGGTCAGATCGACCCCTCCTTCGTCATCACCCACACCGTCGGGCTCGAAGACGGTCCCGAAATGTACAAGGTGTTCCGCGACAAGCAGGACAGCTGCATCAAGGTCGTCCTGAAACCCTGAACGGAGGCAATCCAATGCCCTATCTGATCAACAAGATGCGTCCGCAGGGCGACCCGAAGATCCTGAAGTCGGGTCGGAGTTCCTTCAGCGCGTCTGACCGGCTGGCGCGCAATCTCGGCTGGCTGAGCATCGGCCTCGGCCTCGCCCAGATCTTTGCGGCCGACAGGATCACCGGTGCGCTTGGAATGCGCGGCAGCGAAACCCTGGTGCGGGCCTATGGCGCGCGCGAGATCGGTTCCGGCATGATGACGCTGTCGGTGGAAAAGGAGGCGGGACTTGCAACCCGCCTCGCCGGCGACGCGCTCGACATTGCGGCACTGATGACGGCCATGTATCCGGGCAACCGCAAACGCGGCAATGTCGGCGTGGCACTGGCCCTGGTCGCCGGCGTGACACTGCTGGATATCGTTGCCTTCAGCGCAGCAAGGGCCCGCCATAGACGCCATGAGGGAGAGACGCGTAGCTACGGCGATCGCACCGGTTTTCCTGGCGGCGTGGAGGCGGCCCGCGGTGTAGCACGCAAGGATCTGGCCGATCAACGGCACGATCCGGGAAAGAGCATCGGCAAGCCCGCCGACACGTCTTCGGCCGCAAAGTCTTAAAGTGAAGCGACAGGCGGCGGGGAGACCGCCGCCTGTCGTCTGTCGTCAGACGTAGCGGTTGACGACGTTTTCGAGCAGCTCCTGGCGACCGGATATCGGCTGAGGATTGATGTTGTCGCGTTCGACCATGGCCGCGATGTCGTCGAGCTTGTACTCGCCGCGCAGCATCTTCTGGGCTTCCGGCTGGTTCCACTTGGCGTAGCGTTCACTAAGCGGCTTCGACAGCGCACCGTCCTCCACCATCTTCGCCGCCGCCTTGAGGCCGCGGGCACAGCAATCCATGCCGCCGATATGACCGATCAGGAGGTCGGCCGGATCGAGCGACTGGCGGCGCAGCTTGCTGTCGAAATTGGTGCCGCCTGTGGTGAAGCCGCCGGCCTGCAGGACCTGGTAATAGGCCAGCGCCATTTCCGGCACGTTGTTGGGGAACTGGTCCGTGTCCCAGCCCGACTGGTAGTCGTTGCGGTTCATGTCGATCGAGCCGAAGATGCCGAGCGCCGACGCCAGCGCCAGTTCGTGCTCGAACGTATGTCCGGCCAGGATGGCGTGACCCTGCTCGATGTTCATCTTCACTTCGTTTTCGAGGCCGTATGTCTTGAGGAATCCGTAGACCGTCGCGACGTCGTAGTCATACTGGTGCTTGGTCGGTTCCTGCGGCTTGGGCTCGACGAGGATGGCGCCCTTGAAGCCGATCTTGTGCTTGTACTCGACGACCATGTGCAGCATCCGCGCCATCTGGTCGAACTCGCGCTTGAGATCGGTGTTGAGCAGCGTCTCGTAGCCTTCGCGGCCACCCCACAGCACGTAGTTCTCGCCACCGAGCTTCATGGTCGCGTCCATGCAGGTCTTGATGGTCGCCGCCGAATAGGCAAACACGTCCGGGTCCGGATTGGTCGAGGCACCCGACATGAAACGGCGGTTGGAAAACAGGTTGGCCGTGCCCCACAAGAGCTTGACGCCGGTTTCCTCCTGCTTCTGGCCGAGATAGTCGACGATCTCGTTGAGGTTCTTCGTGCTCTCGGCAAAGCTGTTGCCCTCAGGACGCGCATCGGCGTCGTGGAAGCAGTAATAGGGAGAGCCGAGCAGGCTGAACATCTCGAAGGCTACGTCGGCCTTCAGCTTGGCCTTGGCCATGTCGTCGCCGTACCAGGGGCGATCGAAGGTGCGCCCGCCGAAGGGATCGCTGCCTTCCCAGGCAAACGAGTGCCAGTAGGCAACGGCAAAGCGCAGATGGTCTTCCATGCGCTTGCCGCCGACCATTTCGTCGGGATTGTAGAAGCGGAAGGCGAGCGGGTTGGTGCTGTCCGGCCCCTCATACTTGATCTTCGCGATGTCGCCGAAAAATCCTGTCGACATGATATTTCCTCCTGTTGGAATGTATTTGGCTAGACACCGCCGGCCGTTGAGCGGGCGGTGGATCGTGATGTTTTCGTCGTCGAGGGTGTCAGCCCCCCAACCAGTCCAGCCGCTCAATGCATCAGCGACCGGATCGCCGGATAGGCCGCGCGATAGCGCTCGTAGGCGGTCTCGTAGGCATCGGCGAGGGCTTGCACCGGCTCGATCGTCGCCTCGGTTTTGGGCGGCGTGCAGACGGAAACCGGATCGGCGCCGGTCGCCGCGATCAGCCCGAGCCGCGCCGCGCCGAAGGCCGCCCCGAAGTCGCCGTCCGCCGGAATGTCGACAGATACGCCGAGCGAGGTCGCAATCGACGCCAGCCAGTAGCGCGAGCGCGAGCCGCCGCCGATCGCCGTCACCCGGGAAATCGACGTGCCCGCCGATTTCAGCGCCTCGAGATTGTCGCGGATCGCAAAGGTCACCCCTTCCAGCACCGCCTGGGTCAGCACCGCACGGCTGCTTTCGTGTTCGAGGCCGAGAAAGGCGCCGCGAATGACAGCGTCGTTGTGCGGCGTGCGCTCGCCCGAGAGATAGGGAAGGAAGGTGACGCCCGACGGCGTCTTCAGCGTGTCGCCGAGTTCCGCCACGAGATCGGCGGCGGGCTTGGACGTGACCTTGGAATGCCAGTTGAGGGCATCGGTGGCCGACAGGATGACGCCCATCTGGTGCCAGGTCTTGGGCAGCGCGTGGCAGAAGGCATGCACGGCGCTCTCGGGCTTGGGCAGGTACGAGGCGTTGGCCGCAAAGAGAACACCCGACGTGCCGAGCGAGACGAACGCCTGCCCTTCGGCAACCGTGCCCATGCCGCAGGCCGAGGCCGCATTGTCGCCTGCCCCGCCGGCCACCACCACGTCGCCGGAAATGCCCCAGGCGGACCGCAGCTCGGCGCGCAGCCGGCCGGCCACATCCGTGCCCTCGACCAGCCGCGGCATCTGCTCTTCGGACAGATCGGTCGCCGCCAGAAGCTCGGGTGACCATCGGCGGGCACCGGTGTCGAGCCAGGACGTTCCGGCCGAGTCCGACATCTCGGAAATGTGCTCGCCGGTCAGCCACAGGCGCAGGTAATCCTTCGGCAGGAGCACCTTGGCGACCTTTGCGAAGATCTCCGGCTCGTTGTTCTTGACCCAGGCAAGTTTTGGGGCCGTAAAGCCCGGAAACACGATATTGCCGGTGATCGCCCGGAAGCGCGGATCGGCGTCGAGCGCTGCGGCCTCCTGGTGCGAGCGCGTGTCGTTCCACAGGATGCAGGGCCGCAGGACCGTGTCGTCGGCGCCGAGCAGCGTTGCGCCATGCATCTGGCCGGACAGGCCGATCCCCTTGACCGCCGCGAGCTGCTGCGGAAACTGCGCCTTGAGGCCGGCGATCGCCTCCTCCGTCGCCCGGATCCAGTGCGCCGGCTCCTGCTCCGACCAGCCCGAATGCGGGCGAGACACGTCGAGCGTGCCGCTGGCCGACCCGACGATCTTCTGCTCGCCGTCGATCAGCATCGCTTTGACGCCGGAGGTGCCGAGATCGAGACCCAGATACATGGTGTTTCTCCTATTCCCTTGCCGACTGCGCGGCATCGTGGTGGCAGTGTTTTTGACCCCGATCGGATGCGACCGATGTCAGGGCAGATTGTCCTTGAGAAAGATGTCGATGCGGATGCGCTCCTGGGCGGCGATCACGGGCAACCCGTCCGCCTTCGCCTTGAGCACGCGGATGGCGCTGCGCACCTCGTGCCCCGCATCCTGGTTGAGCACTGCGTCGATCGTGCCGTCGCTCAGCGCCTGCCGCGTGAACGCGGTGAGCTCGTGGGCGATGACCATCGGCCGCCGGAGAGATCCGACGCTGCGCAGCGCCTGGATCAGGCCGCGATTGCCGGCGCCCAGACTGTAGATGCCGCGGATGTCGGGTGTTTCGTTCAGCGCCTTGCCGACCAGCGCTTCCACCAGCACCGGATCGTCGCGCCCCTCCAGAACGGGAAGCGTCGCCAGCCCGGGAAACTGTTCCTGCAGAACCGCCGAAAACCCTTCCAGCCGCTCGCGGTGGTCGCGCACCAGCATCGAGCCGGCGACCACGGCGACCGTCGCCGGCGCGCCGGCCAGGAACCGGCCCATCAGGCTCCCGGCGGTTCGACCGGCGGCCATGTTGTCGATCCCCGCATAATGATCGCGGGCCGCTTCCGGCAGGTCGGAGACCAGCGTCACCATCGGGATCCCGGCTGCCGCCAGCCGTTCGACGGCAGCACGCACCTCCGGTGCATCGATGGCGACGAAGGCTATGCCCGCGGGCCGCCCGTCGAACTCCGCCTCCAGCGCCGCCACCAGCGCGCCGGGGTCGAAGGGCGGTATGTTGACGATGCGGATCTGCATGCGCTCGGCACTCGACCGCACGACGGCACCGCGCAGCTCGTCGCCAAGGCCCAGCATGAAGGAGTTGTCGTTGGCCGGCAGGATGAAGGTGAAGGCATAGGTGCGGCCCTTGGCAAGGTTCGCCGCCGCCACGTCGCGCACATAGCCCAGCTCGGCGATCGCCCCCTCCACCTTCTGGCGGGTGACGCGCCGCACGCCGGGACGGCCGTTGAGGACACGGTCCACGGTCGCCAGGCTGACGCCTGCGCTGCGTGCTATGTCATGGACCGTTGGCTTCATGCATTCCTCCGCCGAGCGTCGTAACGCAGTTTTTGAGGTACGTAAATCAGAAATTCTGGCGGGGCGAAATATTAGCGCGGCATCATGGTCTCTGGAGCATGGCATGCCGACAAAAGAAAAGAGCCGCCGCTTTCGCGACGGCCCCTTCCGGCGGTGGAACTCAAAACAAGGTGGTCGTGATCAGTGCCCGCCGCCACCGCCTCCGCCGCCCTGAGGGGCAGGCTTTTCGATAAGCGCGACGCCGAGGATCATCAGCGTGAACAGGACCGTCAGCATCAGGAAGACGTCGGAAAACGACATCACCACCGCCTGCTTCGTCACCAGCTGCACCATCTGCCGGATGGCGCCGGTGGCGCCGTCGAGGCCGGTCGCATTGAGGTTGGCGGCCATGTTGTTCATCTGGTTGACGGCGATGCCGTTGCCCCAGTCCATATGTTCGCGCAGGCGCTCGTAATGCACGTCCTGCCGGTTGGACAGAACCGTGCTGATGACCGCAAGACCGACGGCGCCGCCGAGGTTTCGGGTCAGGTTGAAGAGGCCCGAGGCGCCGCGGATGCGCGCCGGCGACAGGGTTCCGAGCGCGATGTTGTTGATCGGCACCATGCACATCATCAGCCCGAAGCCGCGCAGCAGCTGCGGCAGCAGCAGTTCGTAGAAGTCCCAGTCCTGGGTGATGTTGGTCATGATGTAGGTGCCGGACGCAAAGCTCACGAAGCCGATCACCATCATCAGCCTGAGGTCCATCTTGGTCGAAAGCTTGCCCGCGATCGGTGCCGTGAAGAACATCGCAAGGCCCGATACGAACATCGTCTCGCCGATCATCTGGCTGTCATAGCCGCGGATACGGCTGAGATAGACCGGGTAGATGTAAGTGAGGCCGTAGAGCCCGATCCCCATGACAAACGAGAACGTCGAGCCGAAGGCGAAATTGCGGTTGGCGAAGGCGGTGAGATCGACCACCGGGAAAGCGACCGTAAAGGCGCGGTAGAAGAACACCACGCAGCCGATCACCGAGGCAACCGCGCCGAGAACGATCATGTTGTCGTTGAACCAGTCGTTGGAATTGCCCTCTTCCAGCACGTATTCGAGCGCGCCGAGAAAGACGCCCATCGACAGCAGGCCCCACCAGTCGAACTTCTTGAACAGCGACAGCTCCGGCTTGTCGAAGTCGATGAAGTTCCAGGTCACGATGGTGACGATGATGCCCGGGATGATGTTGACCAGGAACAGCCAGTGCCAGGAGAAGGCATTGGAGAGGTAGCCGCCGACGGTCGGCCCGATGGTCGGCGCAAGCGTTGCGATCAGACCGATGATCGGCGAGACGATGGCGCGCTTGGAGGGCGGGAAGATCGTGAAGGCCGCCGCAAACACGGACGGGATCATGCCGCCGCCGATAAAGCCCTGGATGGCGCGGTAGACGATCATCTGGTCGATATTGGTGGCGGTGGCGGCAAGCGCGCTTGCGGCCGTAAAGCCGGCTGCCGAGAAGGCGAACAGGTAGCGTGTCGAGATGATCCGTGCCAGCGTGCCCGACAGCGGGATCATGATCACTTCCGCGATCAGGTAGGCGGTCTGCACCCAGCCGATCTCGTCCGACCCCGCCGACAGCCCGGCCTGGATTTCCGAAAGCGACGCGGACACGATCTGGATGTCGAGGATCGACATGAACATGCCGAGAACCATGGCAAAGAAAGCGATCAGCTTTCTCGGGTCCATCGCATCGTCCGCCCTGGAGGGCGCGGCCGGTGTCGCACCTGCCGTCACTGTTGCGCTTGCGGCCATCAGACCACCTCCGCCCTGTCGGGGCTACTTGTTCGGTGCCGTGCGGGTATCGACGTCGACGACGACGCTGAGCCCTGCCCGAAGACGACCGCTGTCCAGCGCTTCCTGCGGCACGGCGATGCGAACCGGCACGCGCTGGATGATCTTGGTAAAATTGCCCGTCGCATTTTCCGGCGGCAGCAGCGAGAAGACGGCGCCCGAGGCCGGCGCGATGGAAACCACCGTGCCCTCGATCGGGTGGTCGTCATAGGCGTCGACCTGCACCTTCACCTTCGAACCCGGCACCAGGTGCTGGATCTGCGTTTCCTTGAAATTCGCATCGATGTAGAGCTGGCGCACCGGAACGATCGCCATCAGCCGCTGGCCGGGCGAAACGAGATCGCCTTCCTGGACCGAGCGGTTGCCGACGATGCCGTCATAGGGCGCCTTCAGCACCGTGAACGACAGGTCGCGGGCCGCCTTGTCGCGCTGCAGCTCGTACATCCGCACGGTGCCTTCGGCTTCCTTGCGCTGCGCGTCGAGGATCGCGATATTGGCTTGCGCCGACTGGATGCTGGCATCGCCGCCGATCAGGTTGGCCTTCGCCTGGTCGAGCGCCACATTGGCGACGTCGAGATCAGCGGCCGTTCCGACCGACTTGGTGGCAAGCTCCGCCTGACGCTTCTGGGTGATGGCGGCGCCGCGGACCGCAGCCTCGAGCGCCACCTTGGACGCCTGGGCCTGTGCCAGGCTCGCCTTGCCGCCTTCGATCTGTGCGTCGATACGGGTCAGGGAAAGCTTCTGCGTGGCGATCTGGGCATTCGCCTGGTCAAGCGCGTTCTGGTAGTCTCCGTTGTCGAGCACGGCGAGAACGTCGCCGGCCTTGACCTGCTGGTTGGCGACCACATTGACCTTGGCGACATAGCCGGTCACCTTGGGGGAGACGGTCGCGATGTCGCCCTCGACGTAGGCGTCATCGGTGGACACCATGAAGCGGCCCGTCGTCCACCATTCATAGCCGTACCAAGAACCGCCGGCCAGAAGCGCCAGAAGGACAACAGGCAGGATGAAACCACGGCTCTTTTTCTTGGCGGGCGCTGCCGGCTCGGCAGCCACGGGCGGCGCGGCGGCGGCCGGCTCGCTAGCCGGAGCAGCCTTGCGCGCCTCGTTTTCAATTACTTTCGCGTCTTCGTTGGTAACTGCACGCAGCGCACCCGCATTCTGGGAAGCCGTCATCTTAAACACCGCCAAAAAAGTCTATCGGACCGAACCGTTCAGTTCGACGGTGTTGACATAGCGGCTTCCATATAACATATCAAGAGGAGATCGAACCGCTCGGTTCGAAAAAAGATGGAACAGGAAAAGTTGATGTCGAAAGCGTTAAATACACCCGCTGCCGTGGATGCCACGGTTCCGGGCGGGCGCTTTGCCGCAGGCGAGGATCCGGTCAAGCGCGAGCAGATCATTGCCGGCGCCAAGCGCGTCTTCCTGCGCATGGGCTTCGATGCGGCCAGCATGAACGACATCACCCGCGAGGCCGGCGTTTCCAAGGGAACGATCTATGTCTATTTCCAGAACAAGGAAGACCTGTTCGCGGCCATGGTCGAGACCGAACGCGAAGCCTTCCTCTCCGCCTTGCGGATCATCTTGGCAAGCGACGACGACGTCGAGAAAAATCTCTTTGCTTTCGGAATTCGCTTTCTCGAACATCTGACGGACGAAAAGATCGTCACCGCCATGCGCATGGTTCTGGGGGTGCGCGAGCGGATGCCGCAGCTGTGCGCCCGCTTCTTCCGCGGACCGCAGAACCTGCGCACCGTGCTCCACGACTACCTCGTCCGCCAGGTTGCCAAGGGCAGTCTGGTGATCGAGGATACCGACCTTGCAGCGGGTCAGTATCTCGATCTCGCCAGCGGCAGCTTCTTCAAGTTTCGCCTGTTCGGAACCATGGCGGAGCCGCCGTCGCAGGAAGAAATGGTTCGTGTCATCCGCGGCGCAATCCGCGTATTCATGGCCGCTTACGGCCGTAATGACAAATCTGTGATCGAAACGGAGCTGCAACAGCGCTGATTGGTGCCCTCGACCCTCCGGATTCATCTTGTCTTTAGACCTCCCAATCTTACATCGGGGCGGCATTTTGTCCCATGAACAAGGAAAGAGGAGATTTGAATGGAGATTTCGGCGCTTTTAGCAGACCCGGCGGCCTGGGTAGCGCTTGTTACACTTGTGGTCATGGAAGTCGTGCTCGGCATCGACAACCTGATCTTCATCTCCATTCTCACCAACAAGCTGCCACCCGAAAATCGGGAAAAGGCCCGCAAGATCGGCATCGGCCTGGCGCTTGTCATGCGTCTCGGCCTGCTCGGCACCGTTGCCTGGATCGTGCAGCTCACCAATCCGCTGTTCACTGCCTTCGGCCACGAGTTTTCGTGGAAGGACCTGATCCTGATCGCCGGTGGTCTCTTCCTGGTCTACAAGGCAACCAAGGAAATCCACCACTCGGTCGATGCCGATGACCACAAGGAAGATCTGGTCGGCGCCGGCAAGGGCGTCGTGAAGATGAGCTTTGCGGCCGCCATCGGCCAGATCCTGGTGCTCGACCTGGTCTTCTCGATCGACAGCATCATCACCGCCGTCGGCATGACCCCGCATCTGCCGATCATGATCGTCGCCGTCATCGCCGCCGTCACCGTCATGCTGATCGCAGCCACCCCGCTCGCCAACTTCATCGAGCGCAACCCGACCATCGTCATGCTGGCGCTCGCCTTCCTGCTGATGATCGGCGGCACGCTGATCGTCGAAGGCTTCGGCGTGCATGTGCCGAAGGGCTACATCTACGCGGCCATGGCTTTTTCGGCCGGTGTCGAGATCCTCAACATGGTGGTCCGCAACAAGCGCTCCCGCAACCGGGACGCCGGCAAGACGGTACACTAAGGCGAGGTTGGCCGTCGGCGCAGCCGGCGGCCAACCCGTACCCATCGGAGTTGGGCAGGGCGGAACTTTGACGTGCACCGCACGTTAGGTGCGGCCAATACTGCGGCGGAGCCCGTCCGCGCGCCTGTTCCGCCGGAGCCTCATGACAACCCAGCAGATTCTCGCCTTCTCCGTCATCGGCGTCATGATGGCAGTCTTCATCTGGGATAGGTTCCGTTACGACGTGGTCGCCTGCTGCGCGCTGGTCCTGGCCGTCGCCTTGGGCATAGTGCCGGTCGACAAGGCGTTTTCGGGCTTTTCCGACGATATCGTCATCATCGTCGGCAGTGCGCTGGTGGTCAGCGCCGGCGTTGCCCGCTCCGGCATCGTCGACACGGCGATCAAGCGCTTCTTTCCCAATCTCAACACCGTCCACACCCAGCTTGCGCTGCTGATGATCGTCGTCGCGGTGCTCTCGGCGTTCATCAAGAACATCGGCGCGCTGGCGATCATGATGCCGGTCGCCTTCCAGTTCTCCAAGAAGTCCGGCGTCTCCCCGTCCAAATACCTCATGCCGATGGCATTCGCGGCCCTGCTCGGCGGCCTGATGACGCAGATCGGCACCTCGCCGAATATCGTCGTGTCGCGCCTGCGCGGCGAAATGACGGGCACCCCCTTCACCATGTTCGATTTCACCCCGATGGGCGTCATCCTGACGGTGGTCGGCCTCACCTTCCTGCTGTTCTTCCACTGGCTGGTGCCGAGCCGCACGAAGCAGGATAGCTCCATCGAGGAAGCCGTCGAGATCACCGACTACACCTCGGAGGTCTCGATTGCGGCCGATTCGACCGTGCTCGGCAAGCCCGTCAGCGATCTCCTGAAGCTCGGCGACGGCGAGATCGTCGCCACTGCCGTGCTGCGCGGCGCAACGCGCATGTCGCCCTTTCCGGATCTCGTCCTGCGCGAAGGTGATGTCGTTCTCCTGGCCGGCCCGTCCAAGGCGCTCGACCGCACGGTCTCGGGCGGCAAGCTCAAGCTGTTCGGCAAGCCGATCCGCGAAAACGGGCAGATCCAGACCGACGTAATCTCCATCGAAGCGATCGTCACGCCGGAATCGGGCCTTAACGGACTGTCCGCCAAGGAGCTTGCGCTGTCCTACACGCGCGGCGTCAACCTTCTGGCCGTCAGCCGTCGCGGCGAGCGGCTCAAGGAACGGCTCGGCAGCCTGAGCTTCATGGCCGGCGACGTGCTCGTTCTTCAGGGAAGCCGCAAGAGCCTGCCCAAGGTTCTGCAGGATTTCGCCCTTCTGCCGCTCGCCCAGCGCGAAGTCCTGCTCGGGACCCGACGCAGGGCCTATATACCGCTGGTGATCCTGGCGATCGCCATGGCGGCGACGGCCGTCGGCATAGCACCGGTGCCGGTCGCCTTCTTCGCCGCAGCGCTCGGCATGGTCGTCTTCCGGGCGATCCCGCTGACCGACATCTACAAATCGGTGGACGGGCCGATCCTGGTCATGCTCGCGGCGCTGATCCCGGTCTCGGATTCGCTGCGCACCTCGGGCGGCAGCGATCTCATCGCCCACTGGCTGGGTGCGGTGGCCGCCACCATGCCGGCCTGGGGCGCGATCGCCATGATCCTGATCACCGCCATGGCGGTCACCCCCTTCCTTAACAACGCCGCCACCGTGCTCGTCATGGCGCCGATCGCGGCAAGCTTTGCGACCGGTCTCGGGTTCAAGCCGGAGGCCTTCCTGATGGCCGTCGCAATCGGTGCCGGCTCGGACTTCCTCACCCCTGTCGGCCACCAGTGCAACACGCTGGTCTTCGGCCCGGGAGGGTACAAGTTCTCCGACTACCCGCGGCTTGGCCTGCCACTGTCGGTGCTGATCATCCTCGTCACCGTGCCAAGCCTTCTCTGGATCTGGCCCGTGCACTGAGCCCGGGCCCTAAATTTCTTGACGCTGTGCGCTGAATATGCGCTAAGGCCTGCCTCATCCGTGATCCCAGCTGAAGCAGGCCTTGGCGCCTAGAACCGCGCCGCAGATCGAGCAATATTCATGATCCATCCGACCCCTCGCGTCCGCATCGCCCCCTCGCCTACCGGTGAGCCCCATGTCGGCACCGCCTATATCGCGCTGTTCAACTATCTGTTCGCCAAGAAGCACGGCGGCGAGTTCATCCTGCGCATCGAAGACACCGATGCCACCCGCTCGACGCTGGAATTCGAGCAGAAGGTGCTGGATGCCCTGAAGTGGACCGGCCTGTCCTGGGCAGAAGGTCCCGATATCGGCGGCCCCTATGGTCCCTATCGCCAGTCGGACCGCAAGGACATGTACCAGCCGCACGCACAGGACCTGCTCGACAAGGGCCATGCCTTCCGCTGCTTCTGCACGCCGCAGCGTCTGGAAGAGATGCGCGAAGCCCAGCGCGCCGCCGGCAAGCCGCCGAAATACGATGGCCTCTGCCTGCATCTGACCGCCGAGGAAGTCACCGCCAAGATGGCTGCGGGCGAAAGTTCCGTCGTCCGCATGAAGATCCCGACGGAAGGCTCCTGCGATTTCACCGACGGCGTCTACGGCGATGTCTCGATCCCGTGGGATTCGGTCGACATGCAGGTGCTGATCAAGGGCGACGGCATGCCGACCTATCATATGGCCAACGTCATCGACGACCACATGATGAAGATCACCCATGTGGCGCGCGGCGAGGAATGGCTTGCCTCCGTGCCCAAGCACATCCTGCTCTATCGCTATTTCGGCTGGGAAGCGCCGGTGTTCATGCATCTCTCGCTGATGCGCAATGCTGACAAGTCCAAGCTGTCGAAGCGCAAGAACCCGACGTCGATCTCCTACTACTCCGCGCTCGGCTACCTGCCGGAAGCGCTGATGAACTTTCTCGGCCTGTTCTTCATCCAGATCGCCGAAGGCGAGGAACTGCTGACCATGGACGAGCTGACGGAAAAGTTCGATCCGGACAACCTGTCCAAGGCCGGCGCCATCTTCGACATCCAGAAGCTCGACTGGCTGAACGGTCGCTGGCTGCGCGAAAAGCTGTCACCGGAAGAGTTCGTCGCCCGCACCCTCGAATGGGCAATGGAAAACAGCCGTCTCACCGAAGGGCTGAAGCTGTCGCAGAGCCGCGTCTCCAAGCTCGGCGAACTGCCGAACCTCGCCGGATTCCTGCTGTCCAGCGACGTCGGCCTGACGCCCGCGTCCTTTGCCGGCCTGAAGACCACGCCGGCCGAAACGCTGGAAATCATCCAGACGGTGCAGGCCGATTTCGAAAAGATGATCGAGTTCAACGTCGAGTCGATCGATGCGGAACTGCGCGCCATCGCCGACAAGCTGGCCAAGAAGCTGCGCGTCGTCACGCCGCCGCTGTTCATCGCCATGTCCGGATCGTCGCGCTCGCTACCGCTGTTTGACTCGATGGCGCTGCTCGGCCGCTCGGTCGTGCGCCAGCGCCTGAAGATTGCCGCAACCGTCGTGGCATCGATGGTGGGCGACGGAAAGTAATATCGGATACTGCCTCTGACGGCGGAATTCTGAAACAGCCCCTAAAGGCAAACACACCATGACCGACAACACGACCAAGACCGAAACCGCCCTCTCCTCCGACGTGACCGAAGTCCGCGCCCAGAAGCTCGCCATGCTGCGCGACAAGATCGGCGACGTCTACCCGGCCCATTTCCACCGGACCATGACCAATGCGGAGCTGGCCGAGAAGTACAAGGATCTCGAGGCCGACGTCGAGACGCAGGACATCGTGACGGTCGCCGGCCGGGTCTATTCCTCGCGCAATTCGGGCATGTTCATGGACATCCATGATGCCTCCGGCAAGCTGCAGATCTTCTCCCACAAGGACACCACGCCGCAGGAAGCCCGCGACCTGCTGCCGATGGTCGATATCGGCGACATCATCGGCGTGACCGGCGTGGTCCGGCGCACCAAGCGCGGCGAGCTGACGATCAACGCCCAGCAGATCATCATGCTCACCAAGTCCCTGCTGCCGATGCCGGAAAAGTGGAACGGCATCGCCGATGTCGAGATCCGCTATCGCAAGCGTCACCTCGACATCATGACCAACGAGGAATCAAAGCTGCGCTTCCAGCAGCGCTCGAAGATCGTCTCCGGCATCCGTCGCTTCATGGAAGACGACGGCTTCATGGAAGTCGAGACGCCGATGCTGCATTCGGTCTATGGCGGCGCGACCGCCGAGCCCTTCAAGACCCACCACAACACGCTGAAGCTCGACATGTACCTGCGCATCGCGCCGGAACTGTTCCTGAAGCGCACGCTGGTCTCCGGCCTCACCGACAAGGTGTTCGAGATCAACCGCAACTTCCGCAACGAAGGCGTTTCCACACGGCACAATCCCGAGTTCACCATGATGGAGTGCTACTGGGCCTATGCCGACTACGAGGACATCATGGACCTCGTCGAGCGCCTGTTCGAGCGCCTCGCCGTGACCCTTCATGGTTCGACGGACGTGAAGTTCGGCGACAAGGAACTCTCTTTCAAGGGGCCGTTCAAGCGCGTGCCGATGCCCGACGCCGTCAAGGAAGTAACCGGCATCGATTTCCTTGCGATGAAGACCGACGAGGAAGCCCGCACTGCCGCCAAGGCGGCCGGCTTTGAAGTCGAGAAGGACTGGACCTGGGGCGAGTGCCTGGCCTTCATCTTCGAGGAAAAGGTCGAGGGTACGCTGATCCAGCCGAGCCACGTCACCCACTTCCCCAAGGACATCTCGCCGTTTGCCAAGGAAGTGCCGGGCGAGCCGCGCCTCGTCGAACGCTTCGAGACCTATTGCAACGCCTGGGAACTGGGCAACGCCTTCTCCGAACTGAACGACCCGGAGGAGCAGCGCAAGCGCATGGTCGAGCAGCTCGAACAGGCCCATGTCCGCGGCGAAAAGGACAAGCAGCTCGACGACGAATTCCTGGATGCGATCGACCAGGGCATGCCCCCGGCCGGTGGCCTCGGCATCGGCGTCGACCGGTTGGTGATGCTGCTGACCGACGCGCCCTCGATCCGCGACGTTATCCTCTTCCCCGCGCGCCGCAGCAGGCAGGACTAGCGCAAGCCATGCCGCGTCTCTCCGATCGGGAGACGCGGTATTCAGCGACGCAACGAGGTGTCAGTCGCCCGGCAGGCCGGGCATGACACCGTTGCCCCCATCACTGCGCCGGCTTTGTCTCGTCAACGGCTGCGGGAGCTGCCGCAGACGCGGCATCCGCCTGCTGCTGCCGGAATTTCGCCAGCCAGGCCGCGCCGGCGGCATCGGCCGCCGTCTTTCCGTTCGTCGGAGGCGGAGCAGCCACGACCGGAAGGGGCGCAGCCGGGGCCGCGTCGCCGGAATGACCCTTGCCGGCATCCCCCTCGCTGGGTGTCCCCTCACCGGAATTAACGGCATCGGCCCCGCTCTGCGATGACCCGGGCTTGCCGGCTTCATCCGCAGCGAGCGGCGGCGGATTGTCGGAAGGCTTTGCCTCGACCGAGGCTTCCTTTTGCGTCTCGGTCGGCTTTTCAGCCTCTTTGCTTCCGAAGATCATGCCCTGGATGGAGGACAGAAGCCCGCCCTCTGCCGGTTTTTCGGCGGCGGCAGCTTCTGCCTTCGGCGCTGCTTCGGGCTTTGCGGCAGCAGCCTCTGCTCCCACGGCAGCCGGTTCAGGCTTCGCGGCGGCAGCTTCCGGCTTTGCAGTGACGACCTCCGGCTTGACAGCCGCGGCCTCGTGGCTTTCGGCCGGCTTTGCAGCCATGGGTGCGGCTTCAGCCTGTGCTGGGGCATGGGCGGCCACGGCAGCACCCTCCTGTCCGGGACCGGTCTCGCCGTCGCCCTCGCTGCCGTGCGATTGCGCCGCCTTTTCGGGTTCCGCATCTCGCTTGGCACCGAAGATCATCGAGGTCACGGATGTCAGGAAGCCGCCGCTCTCCTTGGCAGCCACCTGCTCCCCGCCTGCCTCTTGCTTGCCGGCTCCGGCACCTTCTCCGGCGGGTTTGCCCTCTTCCGAAGTCTTGGCCTCGCCTTCGCCGGCCGGAGCTTCGCCCTCGGCGCTCGCCGCGCCGTGTTCGCCCTTGGGTTTCGGCTTTTTCTTGTCGCCATGTGCGGCCGGCGCCTTTTCCCCTTCGGGAACCGCGACCACGGGATCGACGCAATCCGCCTTGTCGCTCAGCTTGGCCGTCAGCGCTTCCACGTCCTCCAGCGGCAGGTCCATCCGCAGGCCGAAAAACTCGCCCTTCGATGTCGGCGCTGCGTCGACGTAGAAGGCGGAATAGGTTTGAGCCTGCGCCCCGCCCGGGGTCTTCGAGAGATCCGGAATGTAGATGACCTGGGCGCCGATCGCCCGCCCGCGCATCTCGGCGCGGTCCGTCGGCCCGGCCTTGTCTAGCACAGACACCTGGACGAGGTCGGCCTTTTCCTTTTCCTGCACGGCGCGTGCCACGCGCAGCGCCGTCCTCACCCGCGCCATGCCGTCACCCGGCTTGTCGCTCACCACATATTTGCGGATCCAGCTGTGATGGTCGCGGTTGATCCGGTCAGTCTTCAGGGTCGTGCATGCAAGCCCGTTCGTCTCGAGATAGGAAGGCCCGAGCAGCTTGTCGGTGCCGACGAACACGGCCGCGGCGCCGCTGCCGCCGCACAGCACAAGTACGCCGCCGGTGATCAGCAGGAATTTCTTCGACAGCCGGATTTTCATCACCCGCACACCGGCATTTGCCACCCCAATTACGCACAACAAGTCTTGGAATAAGCTCCGATCTTGCCCCGATCTTCTTGAGGAAGCTTTAATTTTCGGCTCCGGAATGGCCGGACCATCGAGATTGCTGCCGCAGCATGCTGGCGGTTTTTGCGAATGAGTTGCAAGAGCGTTGACAAACATCAAAACCCGACTAGGTTAGTTTGCGAATGACTTGCAACAGCAGCTGCGATGGCGTGATGAACTCGGCAAAACTGGCAGGCATGCTCACTTTCTGTCTCGGCTTCGGCTGGCTCCTCGGCGCAGCGCTTCCCGCGCACGCCGCCGCGGGCGAAAAGCCGAAGGTTGTGACCACCTTCACCATCATCGCCGACATGGCGCGCAACGTCGCGGGCGATGCGGCGACCGTCGAAAGCATCACCAAGCCCGGCGCCGAGATCCACAACTACCAGCCCACCCCGCGCGACCTGCTGCGCGCCCGCGATGCCGATCTCGTTCTGCGCAACGGTCTCAACCTCGAAACCTGGTTTGAGCGCTTTCTGCACAATCTCGGCGATCTTCCGAACGTCACGGTGTCGGACGGCATCGATCCCATGTCGATTTCCGGCGGCGCCTACCAGGGCAGGCCCAATCCGCATGCCTGGATGTCGCCGGAGAACGCGGTGATCTATGTCGAGAACATCCGCAAGGGCCTGACCGGGATCGACCCGGCCCATGCCGATCTCTACGCCGCCAATGCCAAGGCCTATACGGACAGGATCCGTGCCGAGGTCCAGCCGATCCGCGACGGGCTTTCGAAGCTTCCGGAAAACCGCCGCTGGCTGGTGACGAGCGAGGGCGCCTTCTCCTATCTCGCCCGCGATTTCGGCCTGCACGAGCTGTTTCTCTGGCCGGTCAATGCCGACAGCCAGGGCACGCCGCAGCAGGTGCGGGCCGTGATCGACGCCATGCGCGAGCACGACGTGCGGGTGATCTTCAGCGAGAGCACCGTGTCGGACAAGCCGGCCAAACAGGTGGCCTCGGAAACCGGCGCCGCCTATGGCGGCCTGCTTTACGTGGATTCGCTCAGCGATGCCGACGGACCCGTGCCGACCTATCTCGACCTGATCCGGGTGACGACAGAAACCATAGCCAAGGGGCTCTCGCAATGATGATGGGCAAGAAGAAGCAGACCCATGCGGGCCTGCAGCTCGACAACGTCACCGTCTCCTACCGCAACGGGCTGACGGCCCTGCGCCGGGCGAGCTTCTCCGTGCCGAAGGGCACCATCACCGCCCTGGTCGGCGTCAACGGAGCCGGCAAGTCCACCCTCTTCAAGGCGATCATGGGCTTCGTGCCGCTGACGGAAGGCTCGGTCGAGATCCTCGGGCTTCCGGCCCGGGAGGCGCTGCGCCGCAACCTGGTCGCCTATGTGCCGCAGTCGGAGGAAGTGGACTGGAACTTCCCGGTCCTCGTCGAGGACGTGGTGATGATGGGCCGCTACGGCCACATGAACATGCTGCGCATCCCCTCCAGACGCGACCACGAACTCGTTACCCAGGCCCTCAAACGCGTCGGCATGGAGGAATACCGCCAGCGCCAAATCGGCGAACTCTCCGGCGGCCAGCGCAAACGCGTCTTCCTCGCCCGCGCGCTGGCGCAGGAAGGCCAGGTCATCCTGCTCGACGAGCCCTTTACCGGCGTCGACGTGACGACCGAAGAACAGATCGTCGCACTCCTGAAGGATCTGCGCGACGAAGGCCGTGTCATGCTGGTTTCCACCCACAATCTCGGCAGCGTTCCCGATTTCTGCGACCGCACCGTCTTCGTCAAGGGCACCGTCATCGCCTACGGCAAGACCGAGGATACGTTCACCGAGGCCAATCTCGAACAGGCCTTCGGCGGCGTGCTACGCCACTTCATCCTCGGCGGCCGCGATCTGCACGATGACGACGACGCCCGTCACGTCAAGGTTATCAGCGACGACGAGCGCCCCTTCGTTATCTACGGCAATGGCCAGACCAAGCCCAGGGAGACGGCCGATGCTCCAGACGCTTCTTGAACCCTTCACCTACGGCTACATGCTGAACGCCATCTGGGTCAGCGCTCTGGTCGGCGCCGTCTGCGGCTTCCTCTCGGCCTATCTCATGCTCAAGGGCTGGTCGCTGATCGGCGATGCGCTGTCGCATTCCATCGTCCCGGGCGTCGCCGGCGCCTACATGCTCGGCCTGCCGTTTTCGATCGGCGCCTTCCTGTCCGGCGGACTGGCCGCCGGCGCCATGCTCTTTCTCAACCAGCGCACGCGGCTGAAGGAAGACGCCATCATCGGCCTGATCTTTACCTCCTTCTTCGGCCTTGGCCTGTTCATGGTTTCGCTGTCGCCGACCGCGGTGGACATCCAGACCATCGTGCTCGGCAACATCCTTGCCATCTCGCCGGCCGATACGCTGCAGCTCGTCATAATAGGCGGCGTCAGCCTTCTCGTGCTCGCGGTCAAATGGAAGGACCTGATGGTCGCCTTCTTCGACGAAAACCACGCCCGCACCATTGGCTTGCGGCCGGACCTGCTCAAGGTTCTGTTCTTCACGCTGCTCGCCGCATCCACCGTGGCGGCCCTCCAGACGGTCGGCGCCTTCCTCGTCGTCGCCATGGTGGTGACGCCCGGAGCCACCGCCTACCTGCTGACCGACCGCTTCCAGCGCGTCATCCTGATGGCGCTCGCCATCGGCGCCGGCACGAGCTTCCTCGGCGCCTATCTGAGCTACTTCCTCGACGGCGCCACCGGCGGCATCATCGTCGTCCTGCAGACCCTGCTCTTTTTGCTCGCATTCCTGTTTGCGCCCAAGCACGGCATGCTCGCCGCCCGCCGGCGCCTGCGCCGCAACCTGGAGCAAGCGGCATGAGCGCGCTTCTCGATTTCCTCGACCTGATCACCTTCCCCTTTCAGGTGGATTTCATGCGCACCGCCTTTGCGGTGACCCTGATGATCGCCCTGCCGATGTCGATCCTCTCCTGCTTCCTGGTCCTCAAGGGGTGGTCGCTGATGGGCGATGCCGTCTCCCACGCCGTGCTGCCGGGGGTCGTGATCGCCTATATGCTGGCTATTCCCCTCTCGATAGGCGCCTTTGTGGCCGGCATGACATGCGCGCTTTTGACCGGCTTCCTCAAGGAGAACAGCCGCATCAAGGAAGACACCGTGCTCGGCATCGTCTTTTCCGGCATGTTCGGGCTGGGGCTCGTGCTGTTCGTCAGGGTCCAGGCGGACGTGCATCTCGACCACATCCTGTTCGGCGACATGCTCGGCATTCTCCCCTCCGATGTCCTGGAAACCGGGCTGATTGCGCTCGCCTCGACCATTTTCCTTCTCGTGCTGCGCAAGGATCTTCTCGTCCATGCCTTCGACGAACAGCATGCCAGGGCGATCGGCTTGCCGACCCGGTTGCTGCACTACGGTCTGCTGGCCGTGCTGTCGCTGACGGTCGTCGGCGCGTTGAAGGCGGTCGGCATCATCCTTTCCGTTGCCATGCTGGTGGCACCCGGCTCCATCGCTTTCCTGCTGACCCGTCGGTTCTCCGTCATGCTGACGGTGGCCGTGGCGATCGGCCTCGGCGCCTCGATGCTTGGCATCTACATCAGCTTCTTCCTCGACAGCGCGCCGGCCCCCACCATCGTGCTCCTGATGACGGCGGCCTTTATCGCGGCCTTCGTGCGCACCACCATGAAGCCCACGCTGTCCGCCTCCACCGACTGACGCCACGGCCTCTTGCGCCAGTCGGGTCGCGGGTATATACCCGCACCATGAGCTTGGACACGTGCCACTGTATTCTGCTGCGTCGGGCCTCCCGTAAGGTCTCGTCCTACTACGACGAGGCTTTGTCGCCGCTTGGGGTGAACATTGGCCAGTTCAGCCTGCTGCGCAACATAAGGTCGATGCAGCCGGTCTCGTTGACGGACCTCGCCCTGCGTGTGGAGCTGGATCGCTCCACCGTTGGGCGAAACACCAAGGTGCTGGAGCGGATGGGGCTGGTTGCAACGGGTCTTGGCGAGGATCAACGCGAGGCCCAACTGTCCCTCTCGGAGGCGGGACATGCGCTTCTCACCGAGGGTGCGCCGCTGTGGGATAGCGTACAGGCCAACATCGAAGAGAGGCTGGGGCGGGACAAGACGCAACAGTTGCAGGAACTGCTCAACGCACTCTGACCATTTGACACGACGCGGGCATATGCCCGCTATCTGAAATACGCCCGTAGCCTGATCTGGAAGGGACACCACGCATGATCTCCACCTATGCCGCCCGCTGGATGGCCAGGCGCAATCTCCACTATGGCTGGGTTGTCGCCCTGACCACCTTCCTGACCATGCTGGCGACCGCCGGCGCCATGGGCTCGGCCGGCGTGATGATCCAGCCGCTGCACCAGGAATTTGGCTGGGACATCGCCGACATCTCCTCGGCCATGGCGGTCCGCCTCGTGCTGTTCGGCCTGCTCGGACCGTTTGCCGCCGCCTTCATGAACCATTTCGGCGTTCGCCAGGTGGTGGCGACAGCCCTGGCGCTCATCTTCGGCGGCATTGTCGCTTCCCTGTTCATGACGCAGGTCTGGCAGCTCGTGGCGCTCTGGGGCGTGGTGATCGGCGTCGGCACCGGCATGACCGCCATGGTGCTCGGCGCGACGGTCGCCTCGCGGTGGTTTTCCAGGCGCCGCGGCCTGGTGGTCGGCATGTTGAGCGCCAGCAATGCGACCGGACAGCTGATCTTCCTGCCGCTGCTTGCCCAGTTGAGCGAAACCTATGGCTGGCGCACCGCACTGACGCTGACGGCAACAGCCATCGCCCTCGCCATGCTGCTGGTCCTCGCGCTGATGCGCAACCATCCGGCCGATCTCGATCTGCCGGCTTACGGGGAAGCGACCGTCACCCGACCGCCGAGACAGGATCACAAGCTGCTGGCGACACTCGCGTCACCCATCCTGACCCTGAAGAGCGTGTCCACCAGCGGCACCTTCTGGGTGCTGTTCGGCACATTCTTCGTCTGCGGCCTTTCCACCAACGGGCTCATCCAGACCCACTGGATCTCGATCTGCGGCGACTTCGGCATGAGCCCGGTCTCGGCGGCCGGCACGCTTGCCGTGCTGGGCATCTTCGACTTCTTCGGCACGATCATGTCGGGCTGGCTGTCCGACCGCTACGACAACCGCGTGCTGCTGTTCTGGTATTATGGCCTGCGCGGCCTGTCGCTGATCTACCTGTCCTTCTCCGGCTTCAGCTTCTACGAGCTGTCGGCCTTTGCGGTTTTCTACGGACTGGACTGGATCGCCACCGTTCCCCCGACAGTGCGTCTCGCCGCCGATACCTTCGGCCGCGAAAAGGCAGGCATCGTCTTCGGCTGGGTCTTCACCGGCCATCAGCTGGGCGCGGCCACCGCAGCCTTCGGCGCCGGCTACCTGAAAAGCGGCTTCGACACCTATATGCCGGCCCTGCAGATCGCCGGCGTGATGTGCATGTTGGCCGCCGTCTGCGTCCTGCTGTTGAAGAAGCCCGGCTCCGCCCGCCTCAGCCCCCAACCGGCCTGAGCCCGCAACGAGAAGGGCCCGCCAGATGACCGGCGGACCCTTGTTCTCGGTGTGATTCTGATTGGCGCTCAGGCGGCCTGGCGAGGCGCCTGTTGGCTGGCGGCCGACCCCGGCTCGCGCACCGTAGACCGGCGGTTGAGCTTGAAATGAGAGACGAGCTCCGCCAGCTGTGCCGCACCACTGGCCAGCGCCGCGCTGATCTGCGTCGTCTGATCCACCATGCCGGCATTCTGCTGCGTCATCCGGTCGATCTGCGAAACCGCGTTGTTGATCTCCGAAAGACCGACGGACTGTTCCGTGGCGGCGGTCGCCAGCGACTGCATGTTCTTGTCGATCGACGCCACGAAGCTCTCGATCTCGTGCAGCGCGACGCCCGTCGCATCCACCAGGCGCACCCCTTCGGTGACCTCGCGACCGGAGTTCTCGATCAGGCCCTTGATCTCCTTGGCAGCCTTGGCGGAACGCTGCGCCAGTTCGCGCACTTCCTGCGCAACCACCGCGAACCCCTTGCCCGCCTCGCCGGCCCGGGCCGCCTCGACACCGGCGTTGAGCGCCAGCAGGTTGGTCTGAAAGGCGATCTCGTCGATGACTGCGATGATCTTGGTGATTTCCGAGGACGCAGACCGGATCCGCTGCATGGCGGTGATGGTTTCCTGCACGACCGAGGCCGAGGTGGAGGCGGAGTCCAGCGCGTTCTTGACCAGCTTGCGGGTGTCTTCCGTATTGACCGTCGAAGAGCGCACCGTTGCCGTCACCTCTTCGAGTGCAGCCGAGGTCTGCTCCAGCGAGGCCGCCTGTTCCTTGGTGCGCATAGACAGCTGATCGGCCGCCTCGTGCATCTGGCTGCTGTTGCCGTTGAGGCTGCTCGTCTGCTGCAGGACGCTCACCAGTGCCTCCTGGAAGGCGCCGATCGAAGCATTGAAGTCGCGGCGCAGCGGCTCGAACTCGGCAATGAAGGGCTCGTCGATCGTCTGGCGGATATTGCATTCCGAAAGGCGGGCAAGCCCTGCCCCCAGTTCCGTCACCACATGCATCCGCTCTGTCACGTCGGTAGCGAACTTCACCACCTTCAGGACCCGGCCGCTTTCGTCGATGATCGGGTTGTAGGAGGCCTGGATGTAGACCAGGCGACCACCCTTGCCGATCCGCGTGAACTGGTCTGCCACGAACTGGCCGGCGCCCAGATCGCGCCAGAACGACCGGTACTCCTGCGACTGCACATAGGCCGGCTCGCAGAACATGGCGTGGTGCTTGCCGACGATCTCGCCGAGCTCGTAGCCGAGCGTCTTCAGGAAGTTTTCGTTGGCGGTGATGATCTCGCCGGACGGCGTGAATTCGATCACCGCCTGCGCCCGCGACAGGGCATCCAGCTTGCCGCGATTTTCGAGCGCCACCTTGCGGGAGGCGGTGATGTCGGTTGCCAGCTTCACCACCCGGTAGGGCTTGCCGCCGCGGAAGATCGGATTGTAGGAGGCCTCGATCCAGACCTCGACGCCACCCTTGCCGACACGCTTGTACTTGCCCTGGTCGTACTCGCCTTTGCCCAGGCGCTGCCAGAAGGCGGCATATTCGGGCGACGCGGCATCCGCCGGATCGACGAACAGGCGATGATGCTTGCCGATGATCTCCTGCTCGCTATAGCCGAGCGTCTTGCAGAAATTTTCGTTGGCGCTGAGGATATTGCCGGTGAGATCGAATTCGATCACCGCCTGCGAGCGATTGAGCGCCTGGACGAGCGCGGCGTTGAATGCGTGCTTACCGAATGGAAGGGAGACCATGACACACCTGAATGATGATGCCACGTGACTGTGGCCTGGTCCCACCCTAAAACTTTTTGCTAAATGTTAAGTTAAGGCAAAAGATGAGCAAATCTCAGCATTTAGGGGCTTTTCAGGCTCACTGCGCGAAAGCAAAAAGGCCCGCTCGTGGCGGGCCTTTCCGGTCTTGGACAGAGGAAGATGTCAGGCGGCGGCCTGGGTCAGTTCCTTCTTGACCATGGTGCGCAGCGCGACCAGGTCCTTGGCGAACAGCCGGATACCGTCGGACAGCTTTTCCGTCGCCATCTGGTCCTCGTTGAGCATCCAGCGGAACTGCTTTTCGTCGAGCGACTGCATCGGTTCTGCGTTGAACGTCTCGGGCGTCAGCTTGCGGTCGAGCTTGCCGGTATCCTTGTCGAGCTCGTCGAGCAGGTTCGGGCTGATCGTCAGGCGATCGCAGCCGGCAAGGGCTTCAATTTCGCCCACGTTGCGGAACGACGCGCCCATCACGATCGTGCTGATGCCGTTCGCCTTGTAGTAGTTGTAAATCTGACGGACGGAGACGACGCCCGGATCCGTCTCGGCCGTGTAGTCCTGGCCGGTGGACTTTTTGTGCCAGTCGAGGATGCGGCCGACGAAGGGCGAGATCAGGAACACCTTGGCCTGCGCGCAGGCGATCGCCTGGGCCTGGCTGAAGAGCAGCGTCAGGTTGCAGTCGATCCCTTCGGTCTGCAGGATCTCGGCAGCCCGGATGCCTTCCCAGGTGGAAGCGAGCTTGATGAGGATGCGTTCGCGCTCGATCCCGCGGTCCTTGTAGGCCGCAATGATCTGGTGGGCCTTGGCAATCGAACCCTGCGTGTCGAACGAAAGGTCGGCGTCCACTTCGGTCGATACGCGGCCGGGAACGATGGCGGCAAGCGCTGCACCGACGTCGATCGCCATACGGTCGGCAACCGCGGTCACCACCGCATCGTCCTGTCCGCCCTGCTTGCGACCCCAGGAAATCGCTTCCTTGACCTTGTCGGCAAAGGCCGGGCTACCCAGCGCCTTGAGGACGATCGTCGGGTTCGTGGTGCAATCCACGGGCTTCAGGCGGGCAACCGCCTCGATGTCGCCCGTGTCGGCGACAACAGTGGTCATGCTGCGGAGCTGCTCTAGTTTGGACGTCATCCGAAAATTCCTCGCTGTTGATCCCCTAACGCCCGGGGCGCCCAATGGGTCCCTGGCCCTTGCGAGGATAACACTCCCTTAGCCATAGGAAGTCAAGACATTTGTCATTCCTAATTGACATATGTCCACGCCGTTCTATCATGACGGCTGCTGCTGGGGCGCGCTTCCCATGCCGCTGAAGGATGTCACTCTTGGCCAAGCTCCGACGTGAAACCCACACCGCCGTTTCCGAAGCCGCCTCGCTGCGGCTGCGGGCGGCGTGGCTCTATTACAACCAGGGCCTCACCCAGAAGGACGTGGCCGAGCGGCTGGGGATCAGCCGGTCCACCGTCATCCGCCTGCTCGACGAGGCGATGAAGCGCTCGGAGGTGCAGATCTGGATCAGCGAAGGCGTCGACACCTGCCTCGAGCTGGCCACCGGACTGGAAAAGGTGTTCGGCCTCGACGAGGCGGTCGTCGTGCCGGCACCGCGCGATGGCAGCGCCGAGGCGCTGGCGACGGCGGTCGGCCTGGCGCTCGGTCAGTTCCTGTCGGAAGTCATCCAGAACCACATGACGATCGGCGTCGGCTGGGGCCGCACCATGACGGCGTCGCTGGCCGGCTTCCGCCCGCCGCGCCGGGAAAACTGCAAGGTCGTGTCGCTGCTGGGCGGCATCGTCGCGGTCCACCAGACCAACCCGATCGATTATACCTGGCGGCTGGCAAGCCAGCTCAACGCCGAGTGCTACATGTTCCTGGCGCCGCTGCTCGTCGACACCGTCGAGACCAAGCGGGCGCTGATCGAGAAATGCGGCCTGAAGACGATCTACGACCTTGCCGAAACGCTTGATCTTGCGGTCGTCAGCTGCGGCGACATCGGCCCGCACTCGACCTCGCTGTCGGAGGGTTTTATCGCCCACGGCGAGCTGCAGCGTCTGATCGCCGCCGGCTGCGTCTGCGATACCATGTTCAATTTTCTCGACGAGAATGGGCGGTCGGTCGACCATGCGCTCAACGAGCGGGTCATGTCCGTCGACCTCGACACGCTCAAGAAGGCAAAGCATATCGTGCTCTCGTCCGGCGGCGCCCACCGGGCCGTGGCCATCCGCGCCACCATCCGCCGCATCGGCTGCAACACGCTGATCACCGACGAGACCGCCGCCCGGGAGCTTTTGCGGCTGGAGACCGCCGCGGCAGCATAACTGGCGGAATTTTTCGGCAGCCGGCCGCTCGGGCGCGGAATAGCTCCCCTTGCACCAAAGTCTCGACGAGGCCCGTCACGACTGCCTTGCAGCCACAGCAGTCGTCCTGGACCGTAGCGATGCTCGGCCGTTCGATGGACACGAGCTTACAAGCCGACGCTCATGACGGTTATACCCGCCACAGCCAGAAATGCGCCGCCCCACGCAGCCAGGGACGGCGGACGGCCGCTTCGTATCCAGACCATCGGAAGAATGACGATGGGGGTCATCGACGAGAGGGTCGACACGATCCCGACATTTCCCGTTTGCAGGGCCCCCATCAGCAACGACATCCCCATGGCGGTTCCAAAGAAGGCGGATACGACGACAGTCATGAGGTCGCGCGTTTCCGGCCGGCCTGCCTCCAGCCTGAAGCGCGGGATGACGAGCAAGAACCAGAAGAAGACAACTGCAATGCCGAGCCGCACCGACATGGCGGCAAACGCCTCGACACCGGCAGCCATGGCAGGACGCGCCAGGAGACTGCCGAGAGCTTGTCCCGCGGCAGTGATGACACCGAGCACGATGCCGATGCGGGACATGACACCCTCTGTTTTGGACGGGGTCGGTTCGCCGTCTGCAAGCGGAATCATGGCAGGCGGCAGACGTCGCCGCACGACGATAGCGACGAGGATGCCAGACAGGATAAGTAGGATACCAAATCCTTGGGTAATGCCGATGGTCTCGCCAAAGGCGAGATAGGCCATGGCAAATGCAAATGGGGACGTTAAGGAAAACAGGAGCGCGGTCAGTCGCGGGCCGACTGCGTATATGGTCGCAAAATAGGTGCTGCTTGCGATTGCAATCCCGAAAATGCCCGATAGGGCGAGGAGCTGGACCTCCCGGAAGCCGAGCGTTTCCCACCCATGCAGCGCCGTTGCTATAACCGAGGTCATGATGAAGGCAGCCGTGACCTGCAATCGCGCCAAGGTGAGCAGCGGCACCCGGCCGTTGAGTTCGCTGACGAACATGGAACTCAGTGCGATGCACACCGCCGATCCAACGGCCAGTACTTCAGACAGAAACATGGATCACCATACGCTCGAGCCCTTTTCCCTGTCCTCTGCCTGGATTGTCAAGCCAGGGTCTCGGTTTGATATCCGCTTCAGGCAAACGCGCTCCCGTTCCCCGCAGCTCATCAGATTACGTGCATAAAAAAACCGCGCCTTGGTGGCGCGGTTTTGTTTCGGATTGAAGCGCTGTTCGTCACAGCAGGAAGTCGTCGGCATACATCTTGATTTTGCCGTACAGATCGATCTGGAAGTCGGCCTTCCGATCGCCGTCTGTGTCTGCGTAGATGTGCGTCTTGTTGCTATCCTTGTCGTAGGTATAGCGAAGCTCGCCCTTCTTGCCGTCGAAGCTTTGGGTTCCCATCCATTTGAACGGTTGATTGCCTGAATAATCGGCGCGGGCGTCGATTTCGCGAAGGTCGATCACGTCACGGTTGCTGTCGTTCGGCCGGTGATCCCAGCCAAAGATCGTATCCGGGGTCTTCACCGTGCTTTCCTTGATCGACTTGTAGACGAACGTGTCACTGCCGAAGTCACCTGATAGCTTGTCGCCACCCGTTCCGCCGTAGATGATGTCGTCTCCCTCGTCCCCGGAAATATTGTCGTTACCGGGACCGCCAATGATGCTGTCCATGCCGATTGTGCCGGAGATGGTGTCGGCTTTGCCTGTGCCGCGAATTTCTTCCATCACGTCGGTGACAGTGTTGCGGACATGACCTTCGACCGTGGTGCCATCCGATAGTCGGGCCTCAACGTCGAACGAGTAGTAGACGGCAATTCTATCCTGCCCTGTCCATTCGAAGTTCACGGCAGATTTCAAAACTATTTTCGAGCCGATGATCTCGAAGGCATCGGACGCGATGTATCTCGTCTCCTCGAACTCAGAATCCGGGATGATGACCGTAAAAACTTTGACCGTTGCCGAAACGATCGAAACGTCGGCTGCATCGAGCGAGATGGTCGCCACCTCGGTTCCGATCGGCGAGTCCTCGGGAATCCCGTCAAGAATGTTTGAAATGATTACGTTACCTGCCATACAAGGTGCCCTCCAAAGCCAGGCGAAAATCGCCCGAAGCTTGGCAAAAGGCAATAACGAAAAGACCCGTATCGGTAACGGCGCGGGTTTGGTGATCGGCTGTCATCCTGATGCAACGACTTACCCGTCGCGATCAGCAATCACGATCTGCACGCCGCTTTCTTTGACGTCCACTCCGGTGCCCGTGAGACGACCGGGCTGATCAGCTCCGCTTTGCTCGCAGCCGGGCAACCTCGGCGAGGGCCAAGCCATAGTCATAGAAACTCCAGAACCGCATTCGGCTTTCAAATCTCCCACGCAGGAGGTGAGCTGGTCTCAGCAGGAGGACGATGACAAACATCGAGCAGTAGAGGTATACAGGTGGCCAGTGTAGAGCCGCACTCACTGGCAGGGCCGCCAGCGCAAAGGTTGCGGCATAGAGCGCATTCGCTTTCGGCCCAACGGCAAGCCGCCAGAAGAACCACTCGAGCAAGAAGGCGGTGAAGAGCAAGATTCTGCCTGCGAGAAGCTCGGGCCGGTCCCTTTCACTCACGCTCATCCTCCTTCAGGTCGCCTTGTCCCTGGAGGATACGTGATTGCGATTGATCGCCAGTAAAGCAAGATGATCTTGTTTTACCGTTAGCTACCAGCTTCGGGCCGGAAGCGGACCCCGCTCGCGGAGCCGAGGAAGGTGGCGCTGGTGTCCGCTCTGCGCCAATTGCGGTTATGGCTGCATGCCCAGCCATTCCTTTGGGCTTGAGGACACACTGAGATCCTGACCGGGTTGCGACCACTATCAATTGCAGCACTGGAACAAAGAGGAGGGAACGGAAGGTGACGTGATCTCCGATTGCTAGCCCTGCGGCTGTTCGTTGAGTCGCCTTATTCCAACAATACGGGTCCCACTCGATCTTCTCCCAGTACGTCATTTGGATTGCGCAAAGGGCAAACCTCCAACGAAAGACAACCACATCCAATGCAGCCCTGCATTTCGTCCCGAAGCTGAGAGAGCGCCTTGATCCGCTTATCCAAACGGTCCTTCCAATCCAGCGACATACTGCGCCATTCCTCAGAAGTTGGCGCTCGATCATCAGGCAAGGAGGACAGCGTCTTCTTAATCTCGGAAAGCGATATTCCCGCCCGCTGGGCGATTCGGATGATTGCGACGAGGCGCAGATGCCCGCGTGGGTATCGCCGCTGATTGCCCGCGTTTCGGCGTGCTTTGATCAAGCCTGTCTTCTCATAGAAATGCAGAGTCGAGACAGCGACGCCTGAGCGTTTGGCCATCTCTCCGACAGTCAGTTCGTTTTTCATGTTGTCGCCTTGTCCAGCCTCCAGATCTCCAGGTCCGCCGGCCGCATTCGTTCGAACAGACAGGTCTGTCCGGTCTAAAATAGAACATCTGAAATCCCACTTGACCTAAACTATAGTTGAGGTTTTATGAGTTGTCTCCGCTAACGCCATAAGAGCTGGAGACATCGTTGCAAACCATCGAACTCGCCTTCCACTTCTGCTCCTGACTGGCGTGGCCAAACCTTATTTGATCACTCCAGAAGGCAAGAAATGTCATCCGAACCGATTTCTATCTCAAAATCTCCATCTTCTGCCATTGAAGACAGGGAGGACCAGTCCAACTGGCCTGCGGTTTTCACACTTGCCTGCGGTCTCTTCGGCCTTGTTACCACAGAGCTCTTTCCGATCGGCATTATCACGCCCATGGCAGCCGATCTTGGTGTGAGCGACGGCGCAGCCGGACAGGCTATTACCGCAACAGCGATCATCGCAGCTGCAGCAGGACCATTGCTCGTGCTTGGATCGGGACGTCTTGACCGTCAAATGGTGGTCAGACTTCTCGGCATTTTATTCTTCCTGGCGGCACTCATGTCGGCCCTTGCCACCAGTTTGCCCTTACTGCTTGCCGCGCGCGCGCTGCTAGGTATTGCCCTCGGTGGCACATGGGCCATAGCAATCGCATTGGCTATGCGGCTTGTGCCCGTTAGAAAAATTCCGCAAGCCTTGTCCGTGATCTTCACTGGCGTTTCCATCGCCAATATCATCGCTGCACCTCTCGGCGCCTATCTCAGCGATGCCCTAAGCTGGCGCCTAGCTTTTTCCCTGACTGCAGCTTTCGCTCTCGTCACACTTGTCGGTCAGTTTATGACTATTCCAAAACTTCCGACAACCACCCCGCCCAGCATCGCATCATTCAGGAAGACGATGGGCCGCCCCGCGGTTTTGACCGGTATGGCGACCGTATTCTTCGTTCTATGCGGAAACACGGCTGGTATTTCCTTTGTACGACCCTTCTTGGAAACCGGGCCGCAGCTCAATGTGCAGACGATTTCGATTGTCTTGTTGGTCTTCGGAATTGCGGGTTTCTTGGGAAACCTGATCGGTGGTGCCTTGTCATCGCGCAGCCCCTCCCTGACCGCGGCGGGCGGCGCGATTGCTATTGCCGTTGGAACGACGGTTCTAGCCAATCAGACGCATAATCTGCCCATCGTCTTTGGCGCCGTTGTAATTTGGGGGCTCGGCTTTGGTGCTTTCCCCGTCGCCATTTCTAGTTGGAACGCGCAGGCTGCCCCTGATCAAGCCGAAGGCGCCGGAGCGCTTCTGTCGACAGGCTTCCAGCTCGCCATTGCCAGCGGTGCTGTCGTGGGCGGTGTTATATTGGAAAGTCTGGGCCCAAACGCCCCGATCTACAGCGCCGGGCTCGCCGCTGCGCTGGGCGCCTTCATCATGCTGACGTTTGGCAGACCGTCTGAGCGACGGCGAGCAAAACTGGCCCGCGAGGTCTCACTCTAGCGACTGGGTCCAGCATTCGCGATGTCAGCTTTGGCCCGACAGCAGACTTCGCCTTGGCTGCCGGAGTGGCCGTTCGAAGAGACACGTATCCTCTGCGTCAACGTGGCGGGTGTCGCGGGCAGCCGTTTCGCGCTAGTGCAGCCGCACGATCGTCAGTGTCAAACAACAGCCGAGATACCGTCATGTGGGATTGGTTCCCGATAGTCTTCTTTCCGCTCAAGCTTCTCGTGCTGGGCACGGGCATGTTCTTCGCCATCAAGTGGCATCGCGATCAGGCGAGGAAGGACGGGCAGGACAAGCGGACGTAATCGCTCGACGACTTCTTGAGCGCCAGCCGGCATGGGCGTTTTGCGCCGGCCGTCGCCCTCGCCGTCGCCTCACGCCGTGCCCGCCTCCCAGCCGAGGATCGCCCGCTTGCGGGTCAGGCCCCAGTGATAGCCGGTCAGCGCCCCGCTCTTGCCGACGGCCCGGTGGCAGGGCACCACGAACGAGATCGGATTGGCGCCGATCGCCGCCCCGACCGCCCGGCTCGCCGTCGGCTGGCCGATATCGCGGGCCACATGCGAATAGGTGACGGCCTTTCCAAAAGGGATCTTCAACAGGCTGCGCCACACCCGGACCTGAAAGTCGGTGCCGATCATCACCACCTGCAGCGGCCGCTCCGCCGACCACTCCGACCGGTCGAACACGCGCCGCATATAGGGTTCGGTGGCCTCCGCGTCCTCGACATAGGAGGCGTTCGGCCAGCGCCGCGCCATGTCCTCATAGGCGTCCCGCTCCCCGCCGCCATCCGCAAAGGCAAGTCCCGCCAATCCCCTGTCGGTCGCCATCACCAGCGCGGTGCCGAACGGCGAGGGATGGAAACCGTAGCGGATCGTCAGCCCGCCACCCTTCGCCTTCCATTCGCCGGGCGACATCGCCTCGTGGGTGACGAAAAGGTCGTGCAGCCGGCCCGGCCCCGACAGGCCGAGTTCGTAGGATGTCTCGAGCAGCGGCAGGGCCTCCTGGCCGAGCAGCCGCTTGGCGTGGTCGAGCGTCACCGCCTGCAGGAAGGCCTTCGGCGACAGCCCGGCCCAGCGGGTGAACAGCTTCTGCAGCTGGCTCGGCGATTGCCCGAGCGCTTCGGCGATCGTGTCCAGAGACGGCTGGTCGCGGTAGTCGAGCGTGATCATCTCGATCACCTGACGCACGGTCTCGTAATCGGACCCTTGCGGCGTCACGTCGAAAGCCGGAGCCCCGGTCGACCCAAGGCCTGGAATTGTGGCAAGAACATTCATGGCGCTCTCCTTCTGCCGCATTGATGCGCCCTTACGCGCCTTTGAGCCACCCGATTCCTGCAGCCAGCCTCGTCTCAGATGCGCTGCCGCACGGTCGCCAGCGCGCCCCGCAAGGCCTTGGCAAAACTCTCCCGATCGTCCGGGTTGAGAAACGAGCCGACATCCGTAAACCGTCCCTCGCCCGTCACATACATGGAAGTGATGCCGAATTCCTGGTGTCGCTTGATGCGGAACCGCGCCCAGAACGGGTTGAAGCGGTGTTCGACCATGCGGCCGGCCGGCGAAAACTTGCGGATCGACAGGCGCGTGCGCGTCACCGTCACCTCTTCCCGTGCCCGGCCGGACCGGTAGCTCATTTTCAGCGCGATGTAGAGGCCGAGAAAATCCAGTCCGAAGAAGAACCCGATCGGATAGGCCCCGGTCAGCAGGAAGAAGCCGCCATAGAGGAGGCAGATGGCGCCGCACAGGCACAGCACGACACGGAAACCGGTTTTGCCCAGCGACCGGTAGGGCGTCAGCTCGGCGGCAAAAACCGGATGCTCTTCGGAAAGGTCCACGTTGCTTTCCCTCCTGTGGAATGCCTATAGAGGCATATGGCGAGCGCGAAACCGAAATCCAAAACCACACCTTCGAAAAAGTCAAATCGAGGCACGGTGCGGCGGCCGAAGCGCTTCAAGTCTGCTTATACGCAGGAGGAGATGGAAGAGATCTTCCGCCGCTTTTCGGTCCAGCGTCCGGAACCCAGGGGCGAGCTCGAGCACGTCAACCCGTTCACCCTGGTGGTCGCCGTGGCATTGTCGGCCCAGGCGACCGATGCCGGCGTCAACAAGGCGACGCGCGGCCTGTTTGCAGCAGCCGACACGCCGGCCAGGATGCTGGCGCTCGGCGAAGACGGGGTCATCGCCCACATTCGCACGATCGGCCTCTACCGCAACAAGGCGAAGAACGTCATCGCCCTGTCGCAGATGCTGATCGACGAGTTCGGCGGCGAGGTCCCGAATACCCGAGAGCAGCTGATGCGCCTGCCCGGCGTTGGGCGAAAGACCGCCAATGTCGTCATGTCCATGGCCTTCGGCATACCGACGCTTGCGGTCGACACCCATGTCTTTCGCCTGGGCAACCGCTGCCTGATGGCGCCGGGAAAGACGCCGGACGAGGTCGAGGAACAGTTTCTCAAGGTTATCCCAGAGGCCTATCTCTTCCACGCCCATCACTGGCTGATCCTGCACGGGCGCTATACCTGCAAGGCGCGCCGGCCGGAATGCGAGCGCTGCATCATCGCCGACCTCTGTCGCTCGCCCGAAAAGAGCTGCGACGTTGCGGCGCCGCTCGTCGAGCTACCGCCGCAGCAGATCGGCGAAGCGGCTCTCGTCGAGAGCGAATGAAGGGTCGCGCCGGCTGAGGCTCTTGTGCAGATGCACCATCAGCCCGGCGGCAAACAGCGGCGTCAACAGATTGACGATCGGGATCGACAGGAAGCCGGCGATCAGCATGCCTGCCATGAACACGGTCGAGGCATGTTTCGAGCGGAAGGCCCGCGCGTCCTTCGGCGTCCGGAACCGCATGGCGGCAAACTCGAAGAATTCGCGCCCCAGCAGATAGCCGTTGACCACAAAAAAGGCGATCAGGTTGACGCCGGGAATGAACAGCATGAGAAGCGCGGCGATATTGCCGAGGATCACCACGCCGAGGAACTGAACGGAGCCGAGCAGCGCCTGGCCAAGCGGCATCTCCCGGCCGGCCGGCTCCGTCGGGTAGTCGCGCTTCTCCACCACCTCGGCGACGTCGTCGAGAAACAGCCCGGCGATCAGCGCCGTGATCGGCGCGATCAGCAGCGCAAGCGCCAGCGCCAGGCCGACCCCGGCCAGGATGGCGGCGATCAGGGTCAGCCAACCGGTCCAGGCCGCCACATCGGTCGGCACGCTGGGAAGAAGGGCGGCAAACCACGGCCAGATATAGAGGGCGAAGGCCTCCCGCAGCAGGAACCAGAGCCCGGCAAGCACGAGCAGCGTAAGCCCGATCGTCTTCCAGAACACGGCCCGCGTTTCCGGCGCGAACAGGTTGACGAGCGACAGGCGGGCGGCGTTGAAGATCATCGGCTTCTCCCAGACTAGTGCCGCCAGATGTAAGGGTGCGACAGCGCACCGGCAAGCGGCCGATCGAACGGGATTGCCGACGTTCATCTCCCTGTCGCACAGCGTCGCTACGAGACGGGACAAACAGCTTTCACCCCGGCCGCCCGTGACCGCAAGAC
This sequence comes from Hyphomicrobiales bacterium, assembly GCA_900469345.1. Lineage (GTDB taxonomy): Bacteria > Pseudomonadota > Alphaproteobacteria > Rhizobiales > Rhizobiaceae > Neorhizobium. The sequence goes on from UBWZ01000001.1 coordinate 151,524, forward strand.
ATCCCGAGATCCTGATCATCGGCGCCGGCATTGTCGGCGCGGCGATTGCCTACCGCCTGGCGGTCCGCGGTGCGAACGTGATGCTGGTCGATGAGGCGCGCGCGCCCGGCTGCGGCGTGACCGGCCGCGCCTTCGGCTGGATCAACATCATCAACGGAACGCCGACCCATCAAAACTATCCGCTCTGGCAAAGAGCGCTCGATGCCTACGGCGATCTGCGGCAAGAGCTGCCGCATGTCCTGCAGGCGGCGCGGCCAGGGGCGCTCGTCTGGAAGGCGACCCGCGAAGAGACCGAGGATTTCGGCCGGCTTCGCCAGGATGCCGGCGAACCGGTGAAGCTTCTGGACCGCGATGCTCTGTCCAGGCTCGAGCCGCGGCTGCGCCACCCTCCCGATCTTGCCGTCTTCTCGCCGCAGGATCTGGCGCTCGATCCCGCCGCTCTCGCAAGGTCGCTCGTCGCGGAAGCCGTCAAGGCAGGCGCGTCGACCCGGTTCGGACAGCCGGTCTCGGCCATCGAAACCGTTGCCGGCCGCGCGACCGGGATCCACATCGCCGGCGAGATGATCGCCGCCGACACCGTCGTCCTTTCAGCCGGCGCGGGCGTCGGCCGGCTTGCCGCGGACCTTGGCATCGAGATCGGCCTGCAGTCCTCGCCGGCTCTCCTGCTGCGCTATGGCTGCAGCGCACCCGTCGTCGGTCACATCCTGAAGACGCCGCGGGTCGAGGTTCGCCAGGCGCCTGATCACGCGCTGCTGGTGGCGAAGTCCTGGTCGCCGGACGCGGATGCCGACCGTTCCCGGAAGATCGGCGAGGCGATGCTGTCGGTCCTCCAAGAGGAGTTCGATCTGCCCGACGGCGTGACACTTCTGGCGGCCGAGGTCGGTGTGCGTCCGATGCTGGCGGATGGGATGCCACGTCTCGGCTACCTGCCTGGGGTCTCGGGCGTCTATCTGGCGGTCGGGCATCCCGGCGTCATCCTGGCGCCGCTGCTGGGCACGCTTGCCGCCGATGAAATCCTCAATGGCAAGGCGACCGGCCTGACGGCGTCCTTGGCTTCTGGCGTCAATGCCCTGTAACCCGAGGCTCGGTGCATGAAAAAGCCCTCCGCCATCAGGCGAAGGGCTTCCGGCAAAGGCTGCCGTCATCACGCGATCGGTTGATCAGCGCGACGCCTGCATCCGCAGCAGGCGACACAGGTTGACGAGCCCGCTGTCATAACCGCCGGAGGTGATGGAGTTGCACCGCTTCAGCATTTCCTGGCGCTGGCTCGGCGACATGTCCTGCAGCGCCTGCAGCTGGTCACGCGTCAGACCCTTGCCGGGCGACCCACCGGAGCCTGTGCCGGCTCCAGCGCCTGGATTGCCGGTTCCGGGGGTGCCGCCGCTGGTGCCCGGGGCGTTGCTTCCGGTACCACCGCCGACACCGACGCCGACGTCAACGCCGCCACCGCCGATACCGACGCCCGCACCGGCGCCAATCCCGCCGCTGCCCCCGACCGAAGCTGAAACGCCCGCGTCGATACCACGTCCACTACCGACGGAGGCCCCGACACCCGCATTGACGCCGCGGCTACCGCCCACGGAGGCACCGACCCCGGCGTCGATACCGCGACTGCCGCCGACCGATGCACCGGCACCCGCGTTGACGCCATTCTGTCCTCCAACAGATGCGCCCGCACCGGCGCCCAGTCCGCCGGATGTGGCGCTGCCGACCGATGCGCCCGCATTGACGCCGCCGCTGCCGCCGACCGACGCACCGACGCTGACACCGTCACGCCCTAGGCCGACGCCGGCATTGATGCCGCGCGATCCGCCAAACGACGCTCCGATATCCCTGGCAGAGACACCCTGCCCGGCAAGCACGAAGATGGCGACACCCGCCATCATGAAAGTTGAGGTTCTGCGCATGACTTCCTCCAAAGTTGCGTACAGAGGCATAATGACGCAGGCCAATCGCTTGTTTCCGTTTTCGCTAATGTAGGTAGATCTATTGTAAACAGACGTTTACCATCTGCGGCAACTGCCTGCAGTGTGTCCAGTTCCGGCGCAAGCGCCAGTCAAGCGCTAGTCAGGCGCCAGTCGAATGTCAGTGATGTCCGCAGGGGAAACCGGATCAGGCCATGCCGCGCAATTCCGCGCGGTGCCGAAGCATGGCGAGGAAACGGCGGTAGTCCCGGTCGTATTGTGCCGCGCGCGCCGCATCGGGTCGGCGTTCCGAACCACCGCGATCCATAGCGAGGCCGGCGACCGTCAGGTCGGCATGCACGCTGCCCGCCACCGCCGCCGTCATGGCCGTGCCGAGCAGGACGGCGTCATAGGTGTCGGGAACGAGCACCCGACATCCGGTGACGTCCGCATAAAGCTCGATCAGCAGCGGGTTGTTGACGTGCCCGCCGGTGACGTGCAGGCGGTTGAAGGCATAGCCATAGCCGGTCATCGTCTCGAGAATGTGCCGGATGCCGAGCGCGACCGCCACGCAGCATCGCCAGTACAGCCGGCAAAGCCCGTCAAACGATGTGTCAAGCGTCAGGCCGCTGATGACGCCGGTCGCCTGCGGGTCGGCAAGCGGCGTGCGGTTGCCGTGAAAGTCCGGAAGGATATTGATTTCCGGCGCAAGGTCGGGCCCCTCGAGCGCCCGTAGTTCCTCGACCCGGGCAATCACCCGCGCATGCAGTTCCACGGTCGGCGCACCGCCCGCGGCATGCATCTGCACCAGATGGTCGAGCAGCGCGCCGGTCGCGGACTGGCCCCCCTCGACCAGCCAATGCTCGGGAAGAACCGCCTCGTAATAGGGCCCCCAGAGGCTGCGGCCCGGCTTGGCTTCCCGCGCAAAGGCGACGAGGCAGCTCGATGTCCCGCCGATCAGGGCAACGCTCGATTCCAGTTCCCCGGCCGCCGCCGCGCCACCGAGGACGCCGAAGGCGCCGGCATAGGCATCGATCAGGCCGGCGGAAACCGCGACCTCGGTGTCGAGCCCCAGCGCATCGGCGCACTCAGGCGTCAGCCGCCCGACACATGCGCCGACGGCTGCGGTGTCGTGGGGCAGGCTGCCCTTGGCAAGGAGATCGTCGAGGCCGGCCATGCCCAAAAAGTCTTCGCGCCAGCCATGCGCCTCGTGCGCGAGATAGTTCCATTTGGCCGTCAGCGTGCAGCGCGAACGCGCGGTCGAACCGGTTGCCTTCCAGGTGAGGAAATCCGCAAGATCGAAGAAATGACCTGCTCTCTCCCAGCTGCGAGGCAGCTGTGTCTTCAGCCAGGCAAGCTTCGGCATTTCCATTTCCGGTGACAGCGACCCGCCGGAAAAACCGAGCACCGGATGCCCCGTGGCCGACAGCCGGTCCGCCTCGCGGATCGCCCGGTGGTCCAGCCACATGATCGTGTCCTGGTTCTGCTGCCCGGTGGTCGAAACGGAAAGCGGTGCGCCGTCGGCGTCGCGCGCGACAAGCGAACAGGTTGCGTCGAAACCGATGCCGGCGACCTGGCCCGCCTCGATGCCGGCGTCCGCAAGCGCCGCGCGCACGGCGTCGCAGACGGCCGCCCAGATATCCTCGCTATCCTGCTCGGCGTGATTTTCCTTGGGGCGGAAGATGGCGATTGGCCGCTTCACCTTGGCCAGCAGGTTGCCCTTGCGATCGAAGACGCCGGCGCGGGCGCTGCCGGTGCCGACATCGACCGCAACGAGATGATCACGCATCCGTATGTATTTCCCCCGCCTCCGTCCCGGCTCCACCCCGCACGCGCCTGCCTTCAATCAAGGTTGGCGGAAAAGGCGTTGTCGCGACCCGCAAAATGTTTTGACACAAGGTGGAGCAAATCGGCCATGACGTCAAACTGGGCATCGGGCGCCAGCGCCGCAACCTGCCCGCGGTAACCGGGCGTGAAGGCATGCGACGCGCCGGTAAAGGCAAACACGGTCATGCCGGCCCGGTGCGCGGCCTCGATGCCGGCCGGGCTGTCCTCGATCACCACGCAGTCCTGCGGAGCGACGCCCATCTGTCTTGCTGCATGGAGAAACAGGTCGGGCGCCGGCTTGCCGTTGGCCACCATCGACGCCGAGAAGATATGCGGCTCGAATTTATCGATGAGGCCCGTCAGCGACAGGGACAGCCGGATCCGCTCCGGCTGGCTCGACGACGCGACGCAGCGCCGGAAAGGCAGGCTGTCCAGCGTCTCGGCTATGCCGCTGACCGGCTGCAGTTCGCTGTGGAAGCGCAGATAGAGGTCATGGCGCATATCGTCCAGAAACGCAGCGTCCGCCTCTATCCCGAACTCCTCGCGCATGGCGGTGGTGACGGTGGCGAGGCTGCGCCCGAGAAACCGACGGTACGCTTCCGTCTCCTCCATGGTGATGCCCCGTCTTGCCAGCGCATCGACCAGCACCCGAACCGAGACCGGCTCGCTGTCGACCAGCACGCCGTCGCAGTCGAAGATGACGAGGGGGCCATCCGTCTGGGTCACGACCGCCATCCGCTACTTGACGAGCTGATCGGCAAGGTAGAGTTCCAGCGTCTTGGCCGTCCCTTCGCTCCACAGCGTCTTCAGCGCATGCGCGAACCGCTGCCGGAACAGATCCGAATGGGACACCTCCCCGAAGATCTCGTCGAATGCCAGGAACGCATCCGGGTCGTCCTTCGCCTTGAGGGCGGCCGCCTGCAGCTTGTCGGCGCTGGCATCGTTGAAGACGATCTTGCGGCCGCTGTCGGAGGTGCCGGCGAAATAGCGGCACCAGAGCGCCGAAACCAGCGACAGGCCGACGATGTCCTCGCCCTTCGCCAGCCGGTCGCGCGTCGACGGCAGGATGAATTTCGGCTGCCGGTTGGAGCCGTCCTGCGCCAGCCGCGGGATCGTGTCGCCGATCTTCGGATTGAGGAAGCGTCGCTCGATCAGGTCGAAATAAGCGTCAAGGCTGGTGTCGGGCACCGGCGGCACGATCGGGATGATCTCTTCCTTTTCGAGCTTGGCCAGAAACGCGCGGATCAGCGGGTGTTCCATCGCCTCATGGACGAAGTGGATGTCGAGCAGTTCGCCGGGATAGGCGATCGTCGCATGGCCGCCGTTGAGAATGCGAATCTTCATGAGCTCGTAGGGTGCCACGTCCGGCACGAACTGCACGCCGACCTCTTCCAGCGCCGGGCGCCCGGCCGGGAAATTGTCCTCCATCACCCATTGCTTGAACTCTTCGCAAAACACCGGCCAGTTGTCGTCGATGCCGAAATCATTGCGCAGGATATCCACCTCGCGCTGGCCGGTGGCCGGCGTGATGCGGTCCACCATCGAGTTCGGGAAGGCCACGTTGTCGTGGATCCACTGCGCGAAAGCCGGGTCGGAAAGCTTGGCAAGGCCGACCACCGTGTTTTCCGTCACATGCCCGTTGCCGGGAATGTTGTCGCAGGACATCACCGTGAACGGCGTGACGCCGCGTTCGCGCCGCAGCTTCAGGCCGGCGATGACCAGGCCGAACACCGTCTTTGGCGCCTGCGGGTTCGAGCCATCCTCGACCATCGCCGGATGCTTCGGGTTGAAATGACCGGAGGCGTCGATGAAATAGCCGCCCTCGGTGATCGTCATGGAAACGATCCGGATCGTCGGATCGGCGAGCTTTTCGATCAGTCCTGCCTTGTCGTCGGGCGCGATGATGTCGATCATCGGTGCCGTCACCCGGGCCGCGGTCTTGTTGTTGTCCTGCTCGACCACCGTCGTCAGGAAGTCCTGCGCCTTCAGCTTGTCGCGCATCGCCGCGTCGGATGGCATGACGCCGGCGCCGATGATCGCCCAGTCATGACCCTTGCCGGTGTTGAACAGGTCGTCGAGATAGACGGCCTGATGCGCGCGGTGGAAATTGCCGACGCCGAAATGCACGATGCCGGCCGACAGGCTCTTCGGGTCATAGGCCGGCACGCCGGCGGTTGCGGCGGCGTCCTTGAGGGTCGCCAGCGAAAGCTTCACGGTCATTGTCTTTACTCCAGTATGCGCTCAGGCGCCGGTCAATGCAGGGCCGAGCGCCAGCCCCTTGTCGTCAAAGCGGTGCAGCTTGCTTTCATCGGGGGTCAGATAAACTGTTTCGCCGTGCTTGACGCCGAATTCGCCGTCGACGCGGGCGGTAATCGGACCAAGCCCGTCCACGTTTGCGTGCAGGAAGGTATCCGCACCCAGATGCTCGGCAACGGTGACCGTGCCCCTCCAGAGACCGCTCTGCTTGGAGGGAAGCAGGTGCTCGGGTCGGATGCCGACCGTCTTGGCGTTTTTCGACCGGGCGTAGTCCCCCTCGATCAGGTTCATGCGCGGCGAGCCGATAAAGCCGGCCACGAACAGGTTGCGCGGCGACTTGTAGAGTTCGAGCGGCGAGCCGACCTGCTCGATGTTGCCGCGGTTCAGCACCACGATCTTGTCGGCCATGGTCATGGCTTCGATCTGGTCGTGGGTGACGTAGACCATGGTCGTCTTCAGCTGGTAGTGCAGGTCGCTGATCTCGAGCCGCATCGTTCCGCGCAGGGCCGCGTCGAGGTTGGAAAGCGGCTCGTCGAACAGGAAGGCGGACGGTTCGCGCACGATGGCCCGGCCGATCGCCACACGCTGGCGCTGGCCGCCCGAGAGCTGCCCCGGGCGACGATCGAGATAGTCGGTGAGGTTGAGCACTTTGGCGGCGCCCTCCACCTTCTTGTTGATCAGCGCCTGGTCCATGTTCGCCATCTTCAGCGGGAAGGCGATGTTGTTGCGCACGCTCATATGCGGATAGAGCGCATAAGACTGGAACACCATGGCAAGACCGCGCTCGGCGGGCGCCGCTTCGGTGACGTCCTTGCCGTCGATCAGGATCTGGCCGCCGCTGACGTCTTCGAGCCCGGCGATCAGCCGCAGCAGGGTCGACTTGCCGCAGCCGGAAGGCCCGACGAACACGACGAACTCGCCGTCATTGATCTCCAGGTCGATATTCGGAATGACCTTGGCTTCGCCGAAGGTCTTGGACACGTTTCTGATGGTGATGCTGCCCATGGAGAAAGTCCTTACTTAACCGCGCCGAACGTCAGGCCGCGGACGAGTTGCTTCTGGCTGAACCAGCCAAGGATGAGGATCGGCGCGATCGCCATGGTCGAGGCTGCCGAAAGCTTTGCGTAAAACAGGCCTTCGGGGCTCGAATAGGAGGCGATGAAGGTGGTCAGCGGCGCCGCTTCCGAAGTGCTGAGGTTGAGTGTCCAGAACGCCTCGTTCCAGGCCAGGATGATGTTGAGGAGCAGCGTGGAGGCAATCCCCGGCACCGCCATCGGCGTCAGCACGTAGACGATCTCCTTCATCAGCGACGCACCGTCCATGCGCGCCGCCTCGAGGATCTCGCCCGGAATTTCCTTGAAGTAGGTGTAGAGCATCCAGACGATGATCGGCAGGTTGATCAGCGTCAGCACGCCGACCAGGCCCCAGCGACTGTCGAGCAGCCCCATGTTGCGGAAGATCAGGTAGATCGGGATCAGCGCCCCGACGGGGGGCATCATCTTGGTGGAGAGCATCCACATCAGGATGTCCTTGGTGCGCTTGGTCGGCGCGAACGCCATCGCCCAGGCGGCGGGGATGGCGATGGCAAGGCCGATCAGGGTCGAGCCGACCGCGATCACGACCGAGTTGAAGAAGTGCAGGAAGTAGTCGGACCGCGCCTGCACCTCGATATAGTTTTCCGTCGTCCAGTGGAAGAACAGGAACTGCGGCGGCGTGGCGACCGCATCTCCTTCGGTCTTGAAGCTGGTGAGGAAGGTCCACAGGATCGGGAAGAACAGCGCCAGCGCGATGCTCCAGGCGATCAGCGAGATAACGACCTTGCGGCGATTGGTGATACGGCGAGCCATCTCAAGCCTCCAGGTTCTTGCCGACGATGCGGACAAGGAAGATCGCGACGATATTGGCCAGGATGACCGCCACAATGCCGCCTGCCGACGCGCCGCCGATATCGAACTGCAGGAGCGCCTGCGAGTAGATGAGATAGGTGAGGTTCGTGCTGTCCGTGCCGGGCCCGCCATTGGTGGTGACCAGGATCTCGGCGAAGACCGACAGCAGGAAGATGGTCTCGATCAGAATGACCACGGTGATCGCCCGCGCCATGTGCGGCAGCGTCAGGTAGATGAACCGCGAGAAAGCGCTTGCACCATCCATCTCGGCCGCTTCCTTCTGCTCCTCGTCCAGCGATTGCAGCGAGGTCAGCAGAATGAGGGTGGCGAACGGCAGCCACTGCCAGGCGACGATGATGATGATCGAGAAAAGCGGGATCGATGCGAGCCAGTCGAGCGGCTCCATTCCCGCCAGGCGGAAGAAATAAGCGAACAACCCGTTGACCGGGTTCATGAACATGTTCTTCCAGACCAGTGCCGCGACCGTCGGCATGACGAAGAAGGGCGCGATCGCCAGGATGCGCACGATGCCCTGCCCGTAAATCTGCTGGTCGAGCAGCAGTGCAAAGCCGATGCCGCCGATGATGGTGATGAACAGCACCCCGCCCACCAGCAGCAGCGTGTTGATCAGCGCATCGAAAAAGGCCGGATCGGTCAGGAAGTATTGGTAATTGGTGATGCCCAGGAACGCGTGATCGCCCGGAGAGAGCAGATTGTAGTTCAGGGTCGAGAAGTAGATCGTCGTCGCCAGCGGCACGATCATCCATGCAAACAGAAGCAGCACGGACGGAGCCATCATCAGGCGCGCGGCAGAGCGAGTGTGGAAGGTCGCCATGGCTTAAACCTGCCCAGTCTGGGTGTCATCGGGAAGCCGCTTGGCGGCCTTGAGCGAACGGAACCGCCGACGCGTGTCGTGTGCGGCGGTTCCGGCTGATGGCGGGACGCATCCCGCCATGCCGTCGGAAGGACGGGATTACTTGGGGTAACCGGCCTTCTTCATTTCGCGGGTCGTCAGCTGCTGGGCGCTCTTCAGGGCCTGGTCGACAGTCGACTGACCGGCAAGGGCAGCCGAGAACTGCTGGCCGACGGCGGTCCCGATGCCCTGGAACTCCGGAATGGCGACGAACTGGACGCCGACATAGGGAACCGGCTTGACAGTCGGCTTCGTCGGGTCAGCCGAGTTGATGCTGTCGAGCGTCATCTTGGCGAACGGTGCAGCCTTCTGGTAGTCGGCATTGGCGTAGAGCGACGCACGGGTGCCGGGAGGCGCATTCAGCCAGCCTTCCTTCTGGGCGACGAGATTGGTGTAGTCTTTGCTGGTTGCCCAGGAGACGAACTTCTCGGCCGCGTCGGTCTTCTTGGAGCTGGCAGGAATGGCAAGGTTCCAGGCCCACAGCCAGTTGCCGCGCTTGCCCAGACCATTGTCGGGAGCCAGAGCGAAACCGACCTTGTCGGCGACCTTGGACTGCTTCGGGTCGGCGACGAAGGATGCCGCGACCGTGGCATCGATCCACATGCCGCACTTGCCCTGCTGGAACAGCGCCAGGTTTTCGTTGAAGCCGTTCGACGACGCGCCCGGAGGTCCGTCTTCCTTCATCATCTTGACGTAGAATTCGAGCGTCTTCTTCCACTCGGGCTGGTCGAACTGGGCGTTCCACTTTTCGTCGAACCAGCGTGCGCCGAAGGAGTTCGACATGGCGGTCAGGAAGGCCATGTTCTCGCCCCAGCCGGCCTTGCCGCGAAGGCAGATGCCGTAGACTTCACCCTTCTTGTCGGTGATCTTCTTGGCAGCGTCGGCAACGAATTCCCAGGTCGGAGCGTCGGGCATCTTCAGCCCGGCCTTTTCGAACAGGTCCTTGCGGTACATGACCATCGAGCTTTCGCCGTAGAACGGAGCGGCGTAGAGCTTGCCGTCCGACGTCAGGCCGCTGCGGATGGCCGGCAGAAGGTCGTTGACGTCGTAGTTGTCGCCGAGCTTGTCCAGCGGCGCGAGCCAGCCCTGCTTCGCCCAGATCGGAACTTCATAGGTGCCGATGGTGACGATGTCGTACTGGCCGCCCTTGGTGGCGATATCCGTCGTCACCTTCTGGCGCAGGACATTTTCCTCAAGCGTAACCCACTTGAGTTCGATGTCCGGGTTCTTGGTCTTGAAATCGTCCGTCAGCTTCTGCATCCGGACCATGTCGCCATTGTTGACGGTGGCGATGGTCAGGGTTTCGGCCAGGGCCCCCGTCGTCGAAACGCCGGCAAACATCAGCGCTGAGCATGCGCTCAGCAAAATCGTCTTCAATGTCATATCTTCCTCCCGAGAAGATGGAATGCGAGCATTCGCTTTGCTCATGGGCAATTACCCATCATTCACACGCGCAAGTCAACGGAGATTCATCGCTGCAACGCAACGAAAAACACTAATCAACTGTTTTATTTGGAGAAATTCTGCTAGCCGGCGAGCAGGTAGGAGGCTGTCGCTTCATCGGTGATGATCCCGTTGAGCAGACCTCCGCTCAACGCAGCCTTGATTGCCGGCCATTTGCGCTGGCCCTGGGCAAGCCCGATGACGCGCGAAGTCTCCCGCGACGGGATCGGTACGCTGGCCACCCGTTCGTTGACGGCGTCCTCGAGGAGGTGGCCGTCCTGATCGTAGATCCAGCCGCAGATCTCGCCCACGGCGCCACAGCCGATGAGCCGCAGCATCTCCTCGCGGGCGAGAAACCCGTCGACGCAGAGCGGACCTTCCACCCCGAGTTCGCCGATCCCGACGAAGGTGGCGTCCGCCTGGGCACCGAGCGCCAACGTCGAGCGCACCAGCGCCTGATCGTGCAGCGTCGTCCGCTCCTCGAGCGAGGAGCACAGCACCGGCAGGGGCATGGGAAAGTGGCGCGCCTTGATGGCGTCGGCCATGGAAAAGATGACGTTGTAGAAGGCGGCCGATCCGTCCGGCCCGATATTGCCGGTGAGCGAGACGATCCGGTGCTGCGGGCACTCCATCGGAGGCAGCTGGTCGACGGCGGCCTTCAGCGTCCGACCCGTGCCGACGGCGATGATGATCGGGTCCGGCCGTTTCAGCCAGCGCTCGATCTCGGCTGCGCCCGCCTCCGCGATACCGACTGTGGAGGACGCCCCCAGCGGATCGCTGGGCACGACCTCCGCATACTGCAGCCCGTAGGTTTCCCGCAGCCGCTCGGCCCGTTCAAGGCAGACGGAGATCGGATGGTCGAGCCGCACCTTGATCAGCCGCTCGGCGACCGCAAGCGAAACCAGCCGCTGCGCCGTCTGCCGCGACACGCCCATCGACGAGGCGATCTCGTCCTGCGTCCGGCCGGCGACGTAATAGAGCCATCCGGCCCTCGCCGCATCGTCCAGTCGACCTTGGGTATCGGACCGTTTTGCCATGGCAGGATTCTCCTCGCGGGTTTGCTGCCATGTTTTCGGAGCGGCTGTCAAACGGTTGGGACACTGCGCTCACGATTGCTGTAGGGCATCGTCCAGGACCGCCGCCATCCGGTCGTACTGGGCACGGTTTGCGTCGATGGACGCCTCGATCCACCCTGTCGCGTCGATCTTTGTCAGGTCGAGCGGATGACCGGCCTTGGCGGCCAGTTGCTTGAGGTAGTGCAACTGCGTCCGGCCGTTTCCCTCGCGGAACGGATGCACATAGTTGACGTCGCCGATGATCTGCGCCGCCTTGGCTGCAAAATGATGTCGCTCCATCCCTGTCAGAAAGTCTGCCTGGACGAGGCGGCGATGCACGTCCGCCATCCCGGTATCGATGTACTGCCGGAACTGGAACTGGCTTGAGCCTTTCGAGATCTCGACGGTACGGATCTCGCCGGCCCAGGCATAGATGTCCTGGAAGAGATGCCGATGGATGGCCTTCAGATGCTTGAGATCGAAATTGCCGGTGGGGATGCCCTGTCGCATTCGCATCGCGACAATTTCCCGCTCGTGGTAATCAAGCTTCGTTGGATCGAGAATACCGAGCTTGTTTTTAAGAATGCGGGTCCCCGGATAGAGATAGGGATCGTCGCTCATTCCGCCGCTTCGGACGCCGCAGCCGCCCGAGCGCGGGCGAGAACATAGGCTAACTGACGTTCCTCGGACCAGCCTTCGCGATCGAACATCTCGAACATGGCGATCTGTTCCGCATCGAGCGGATTGCCCTCGATCCGCTGCAGATGCGCGGCTTCGAGCGTACGCTGGCGCATCGTGTCCTTGTCGCTCATGCGAGACTTCCTCGTGCCAGACGCCCGGGATCCAGGCATCTGGAAGATACCATAATCCCGGGCGGTCGGCAAATCTTGCAGCGGGGCTCTACTCCACCTGCACCAGGTGTCCGGCCGAGACTTCGCGGTATTCCCGTGCCGGCGGCAGGTAGCCGACCGGACGGATCGGGCTCTTGATCTCGTCGGTCGACATGTTGCGCTTGACGCGCCGGCGGGCCGGATCGGGGACCGGAACCGCCGAGATCAGCTTCTTCGTATACGGATGCTGCGGGTTTTCGAAAACCGCTGCCCGCGGGCCGATCTCGACGATTTCGCCCAGATACATCACCGCCACCCGGTGGCTGACCCGCTCCACCACGGCCATGTCGTGGGAGATGAACAAAAAGGCGAGGTTGAGGCTCTGCTGCAGGTCGAGCAGCAGGTTGCAGACCTGCGCCTTGATCGACACGTCGAGCGCGGACACCGCCTCGTCCGCGACGATCACCTTCGGGTCGAGCATCAGCGCGCGGGCAATCGCGATGCGCTGCCTCTGACCGCCCGAAAACTCGTGCGGGAAACGCTTCATCATGTCCGCCGACAGGCCCACCTGCTCGAGCAGCGCCGCCGCCTTCTGGCGGGCCTGCGCCTTGGTGCCGAGCCCGTGTTCGATAAACGGCTCCATCACTGCAGAACCGATGCTCATGCGCGGGTTGAGCGAGGCGAACGGGTCCTGGAACACCATCTGCACCGACCGGCGCATCTTGCGCAGCGTCGGCGGATCGAGGCTCATCACGTCGTAGCCGTCGAGCGTCACGCTGCCGCTGGTCGGGTTGATGAGACGGGTGACCGAGCGGCCCGTGGTCGACTTGCCGCAGCCGGATTCACCCACCAGCGACAGGGTCTCGCCTTCGAAGAGGTCGAACGAGACCTTTTCCACCGCATGCACGGCACCCGTCTTGCGGCCGAACAGGCCCGAATGGATATCGAAGCGCGTCGTCAGGTCCTTGACGTCGAGGATCGGCGTCTTGCCCTTGCCGACCGTGTCGACCACGTCGGCAAGCACCTGCTGCTCGCCCGTGCGGATATCGACGCTCGGGAAGCGCAGCGGCAGCTTGCGGTCGCCCATCGAACCGAGCCGCGGCACGGCCGACAGCAGTGCGCGCGTGTAAGGGTGCTGGCCGCGGTGGAAGATGTCGCTCGTCGGGCCGGTCTCGACCGCGTCGCCGCGATACATGACGATGGTCCGGTCCGCGACCTCAGCCACGACGCCCATGTCGTGGGTGATGAACAGCACCGACATGCCCTCTTCTTCCTGCAGCACCTTGATGAGGTCGAGGATCTGCCCCTGGATGGTCACGTCGAGCGCCGTGGTCGGCTCGTCGGCGATCAAAAGCTTGGGCTTCGAGGCGAGTGCCATGGCGATCATCACCCGCTGGCGCATGCCGCCCGAGAACTGGTGCGGATATTCGTCGAACCGGCCCTTGGCGTTCGGGATGCGCACCTTTTCGAGCAGCCGGATCACCTCTGCCTTGGCGTCGGCGTTGGAGATGTCGGTGTGCACGGTCAGCGCCTCGGCGATCTGCTTGCCGATCGGGAAGATCGGGTTGAGCGAGGTCATCGGCTCCTGGAAGATCATCGAGATGTCGTTGCCGCGCACCCTGCGCATCTGCTCTTCGGGAAGCGACAGCAGTTCGCGGCCATTGAGCAGGATCTGTCCCTCGATACGGCTCGAATTCTTCGGCAGCAGGCGCATGATCGACAGCGAGGTGACGCTCTTGCCGGATCCCGATTCCCCGACGATCGCCACGGTCTCGCGCGGCGCCACGTCGAAGGATATGTTCCGCACGACCGTCTTCCACTCGTCATTGACGCGGAAGGACGTCGACAGGTTGCGGACCGAAAGCACCGGTGTGACCGATCCCCCGCCCTCTTCCATCGCGGTTCCGGATAGCAACATCGTCGTCTCCTTGTGCTGTTCGGGTTATCAACGTCTCAGGCGCAAGCCGGTTCAGGCAGCGAGCGCCGTTTCGGCCAGTGTCACCCAATAGCTGACGCCGAAGGGAATGGCCTCGTCGTTGAAGTCGTAGGCGGCATTGTGCAGGCTTGCCGTGTCGCCGTTGCCGACGAAGATGAAGGCGCCGGGCCGCTTCTCCAGCATGTAGGAAAAGTCCTCCGCACCCATATGCGGCGCCATGCCGGCATTGACGGCGCGCGGGCCGGCAACCTTCGAGGCGATCTCGACGGCAAAATCCGTCTCGTCCGCGTGGTTGAAGGTGACGGGATAGCCGCGCCGGTAAACGACCTCCGCCGTTGCGCCATGCGCCGTGGCGGTCGCCTGCGCCACTTCCGAAAGCCGCTTCTGGGCAAAATCGCGGGTTTCCGGCAACAGCGTGCGCACGGTCCCGGAAAGCTTGACGAAGGCGGGAATGACATTGCTCGCCTCGCCGCCATGAATGGATGCGACCGTCACCACCAGCGACTTCAGGGGATCGGTCTCGCGCGATACGACCGATTGCAGCGCCACCACCACGTGGCTTGCCGCCAGCACCGGGTCGATCGACAGATGCGGCTGGGCCGCATGGCTGCCACGTCCGTTGATGGTGATCTCGAACGTGTCGGCGGCCGCCATCACCGAGCCCTTGCGGATCGCAAAGCTCCCGACCGGAAGGCTGGGTTCGTTGTGCATGCCGAACACCTGGGAAATGCCGAATTTGTCCATCAATCCGTCATTGATCATGGCAAGCGCACCCGCGCCGCCCTCTTCGGCGGGCTGGAAGATGACGGCAATGGAGCCCTTGAAATTGCGCGTCTCGGCCAGATACTGGGCGGCCCCCAGCAGCATGGCGGTATGCCCGTCATGGCCGCACGAATGCGCCTTGCCGGGCGTCTTGGAGGCCCAGGGCTTGCCGGATGTCTCGAGGATCGGCAGCGCGTCCATGTCGGCGCGGAAGCCGATCACCGGCCCCTCGCCCTGGCTGCCCTTGATGATGCCGACCACCCCGGTGCGGCCGATGCCGGTCTGCACCACGTCGCAGCCGAACGCCTTCAGCTTGTCGGCAACGAACGCCGAGGTCTTGTGGACGTCGTAGAGAAGCTCCGGATTTTCGTGCAGATGGCGCCGCCACTCAGCGATCTGATCCTGCATTTCGGCGACGCGATTAATGACCGGCATAAACGAACCTCATTGTCTTTTTCATCGTTTCCCCTCTGGTCGCGAGCGGATCCTGGGCGCGATACTGCGACGCCGTGACAGGGTTTTGCAAGCTGCAATTTTGGCCCTTGCACGCCAAATAGGCCTATGCTTAGATGGCCCAAATTTTGATCATCAGGCGTTTTCAAGACATCGCTGATCATTTTTGCGCCACGCATCTGATGGAGGCCGCGAACAGATTTATTTCGAATCGTCAACAACTTGACGGTTACTTCCCAGCATTTTCGAAGAACAAGGGACCATCATAAGGCCCAGGCTTCGATGCAGCTCAAAGACATAACAAAGGGGAACGGCAGCATGAAGAAACTAAAACTCCTCCTGGTCGGCACGGCGGCGGCGCTCGCTCTTGCCGGCTCGGCGGCACAGGCGGCGCGCGGCACGGATGGCGACCTGAAAATCCTGTTCTGGCAGGCCGTATCGACGATGAATCCGTACCTGTCGGGCGGCACCAAGGAGGTCTACGCGTCCTCCATGGTCATCGAGCCGCTCGCCCGCTACGACGAGAAGGGCGAACTCGTTCCCATGCTGGTCACCGAGATCCCGACCGTCGAGAATGGCGGCGTCTCGAAGGACCTCCTCAGCATGACGTGGAAGCTGAAGCCGGACCTGAAATGGTCGGACGGCACCACCTTCACCGCCGACGACGCGATCTTCACCTGGCAGTATTGCAAGGCACCGGACGGCGGCTGCGCCCAGGCCGCTTACTATGAAGGCGTAAAATCTGTCGAGGCCCCGGACCCGCACACGGTCAAGATCACCTTCACTGAGCCAAAACCCTATCCCTACAGCGCTTTCGTCGGCGCCCAGTCGCCGATCATCCAGAAGAAGCAGTTCGAGAAGTGCGTCGGAGCAGCGGCTCCTGGCTGCACCTCGGCCAACTTCGGCCCGATCGGCACCGGCCCCTTCATGGTCAAGGAATTCAAGCCGAACGACGTGATCACCTTTACTGCCAACCCGAACTACCGCGATGCCGCCAAGCCGGCATTTGCAACGGCGACGCTCAAGGGCGGCGGCGACGCAGCCTCGGCCGCGCGTGCGGTTCTCGAAACCGGGGAATATGATTACGCCTGGAACATGCAGGTCGAGCCGGAAGTGCTCGCCACCATGTTGAAAGCCGGCAAGGGCAAGCTGGAAACCGCATTCGGCACCCAGGTCGAGCGCATCAACATCAACCACTTCAACCCGGATCCCAAGCTTGGCGACAAGCGCGCCACCAAGGAAGGTGGCCCGCACCCGGCCCTGTCCGACCCGGCGGTCCGCCGCGCGCTGTCGCTTGCCATCGACCGCGACGTCATCGTCGAGACCGGTTATGGCGCAGCCGGCAGGCCTACCTGCAACATCGTGCCTGCCCCGGCCGCGGTCGCCTCGACCAAGAACGACAGCTGGTGCCTGAAGCAGGACATCGAGGGTGCCAACAAGCTGCTCGACGATGCCGGCTGGAAGAAGGGATCGGACGGCATCCGCGCCAAGAACGGCGTCAAGCTCTCCTTCCTCTACCAGACCTCCACCAACTCCGTTCGCCAGGCCACCCAGGAACTGGTCAAGGACATGTGGTCCCAGATCGGCGTTGCCACGGAGCTGCGCAACATCAGTGCCTCCGTCTATTTCGGCGGCGACCCCGCAAGCCCGGATACGTTCCAGAAATTCTTCGCCGACATCGAGATGCTGACCAACAATTTCGATGGCACCGACCCGGAAAAGTATCTGGCCGGCTGGCTGTGCGACAAGATCCCCAGCCCGGCCAACGGCTGGCAGGGCGAAAACGAAGTCCGCTACTGCAACCCCGACTACGACAAGAAGGTTGCGGAACTCTCCAAGACGGCTGATCCGGACAAGCGCGCAGCGCTGTCGAAGGAACTGAACGACATGCTGACCGAGGAAGGTGCGCTGATCCCGCTCATCCACCGCGGCAGCGTCTCCTCCCGTTCTCTGACGCTCGAAGGCGTTCGCATGAATGGCTGGGACAGTGAACTTTGGAACGTCGCGGACTGGTCGCGCAAAAAGTAATGACGATCGCCGGGCCTGCGTTCAACGCCGGCCCGGCGGCCGCCTCATTCCTCTCCGCGCAGCCTGGAGACTAATTCATGTTCACCTACACCCTGCGGCGATTGCTGTTTGCGATCCCGACCCTTCTGATCATCAGCTTCGTCATCTTCGCGCTGCTTGACCTTGCTCCCAACGATCCGACCGGCGACCTGCCGCTCACCATTCCGCCGGAAGTCCGTGAGCAGATCCGCGCCTCGCTCGGCCTCGAACAGCCCTTTTTTATCCGCTATCTCTACTGGCTGCAGCAGTTCTTCATCAACGAGCCGCTCAACATTCTCGAACGGCTGACCGGCTGGCAGTTCGGCGATGGTCACCGCATGCGGGTACTGTCCTGGGCGACCCGCAGCCCCGTCGTCGACCTGATCGTCCAGCGCCTGCCCCAGACCCTGTGGGTCGTCGGCCTCGCCTATCTGTTCGGCATCCTGATCGCCATCCCCATCGGCGTCATCTCGGCCTACAAGCAGTATTCGATCTTCGACCAGATCGGCACCTTCGTCTCGATGGTCGGCTATTCGGTTCCCACCTTCTTTACCGGCGTGCTGCTGATCGTCGTTTTCTCGTCCTGGCTGCAATGGTTTCCGTCGGTCTACGACACAAACCTCGAGGTCACGGACTTTTCGAGCTTTCTCGCGCAGATGCGGCAGATGGTCCTGCCCGTAGCGGTTCTGTCGCTCTACAACGCCTCGCAGATCACCCGTTTCGTGCGCGCCTCCATGCTCGACAACCTTCACCAGGATTACGTGCGCACGGCGCGTGCCAAGGGCGTCAGGGAAAACGCGGTGCTGCTCGTGCATGTGCTGCGCAACAGCCTGATCCCGGTCGTCACCGTGATCGCCCTCGGGGTGCCGACCATTTTCTCCGGCGCCATCATCACCGAGCAGATCTTCCGCGTGAACGGTCTTGGGCAACTGCTGATCGTCGCCGTCCAGGGCGCCGACATCCCGCTGGTCCAGACGCTGACCTTCATCTTTGCGGTGCTGATCGTGCTCTTCAACCTCATTGCCGATGTGCTTTACGGCATTCTTGACCCGAGGATCCGGTATGAGTGACACGACCCTCGTCTCCGCGCCGCCGGCCAAGGCATCGAGCCCTGCCCGCTCCGCGCTTGCCGATATCTGGCGGCAGTTCCGCGCCCATCGCGGCGGCGTCGTCGGCCTTGCCGTCTTCGTCTTCATCGTCGCCGCGGTCTATATCGGCCCGTTCATCCATCGCGTCGCACCCAACGCCATCAACATCCGCGACAAGAACCAGTGGCCCTCCATGGCCCACCCGTTCGGCACGGACAACCTGGGCAAGGACATGCTGGCCCAGGTGCTTGCCGGTGGAAAGACCTCGCTCGCCGTCGGCTTTACCGCCATGCTGCTCGCTCTCTTCCTCGGTACGCTGGTGGGAGTCCTTTCCGGCTATTCCCGCAGGCTGGACGGGCCTTTGATGCGGTTGACCGACCTCTTCCTCGCCTTGCCGCTGCTGCCACTGCTGCTGGTCATCCTGCTGCTGTTCCGCGATACGCTGCGGGCCGCCTTCGGGCCGGAAACCGGCATCTTCATCCTCATCGTCTTCGTGATCGGCGTCACCAGCTGGATGCACACCGCCCGCATCGTTCGCGGTGACGTGCTGGCGGTCAAAAGCCAGGAATTCATCCTGGCCGCGAAATCGAGCGGCATGCGCGAATACCGCATCATCTGGCGCCACATCCTCCCCAACGTGCTGTCATCGATCATGGTGTCGGCGACATTGGGTATCGCCTCGGCGATCATCACGGAGTCGGCGCTGTCCTTCCTCGGCCTCGGCTTTCCGTCCGACTTTCCGACCTGGGGACGCCTGCTCTTCGACGGCGCCAACTTCCTGCAGCTCACGCCGTCGCGGGTCCTGTGGCCGGGCCTCGCGATCTCCCTGACGGTGCTCAGCGTCAACTATGTCGGCGATGCGATCCGCGATGCGCTCGACCCGAGAAGCCTGAAACGCTAGGCCGCGGGGCCAGGAAATTCATTGCCGAACCCCTGATTTTTTATTGGTGCGACGGAACCTAGTTTCAGAAGCACCGTTATTCGGATGTCTGAAGGCGACCCCCCGTCCCCCGCCCTAAAGAGCCTTCGGACACGCTCTTCAATCCCCCTCGAAGAGACAAACTGGCTCGGCTCCTCCAAGGAACCGAGCCAGTTTCGCGTTGTGCCGATAGCATCGATCGCGGGCCACCTCATCGCAGAAATCAATGTCGGCCATGGCCGACAAAAGCGTTGCAAGGCCATGACGGCCCGCCCGAAGCCAGCTTTGGGAGGTTTGCTATTCGCTGCCGCTTTCCAGCGGGAAGGTCAGCCTGTAGCGGATGCGACCGTCGGCAATCTGGTATTGCGCCTTGCCGTTGACCGAGGCGGGCACGACACGCTCGAGCACCGTGCTGCCGAAATGGGCCTTTAGCGAGTCCTCGCCGCCATCCTCGGCCTGACCGGCATCGAGGGATTCGTCCCACACGATTTCCAGGCAATCGCGGCCCTCGCTGAAGCTGCGCGAGCAGGCGACCTCGATCACCCGACCGCTGCGCAGCACAGACCCGTGGCTGACGGCATTGACGATCAGCTCGTGGAGCGCGAGGCCGAGATGCAAAGACGCATTTGGCGTCAGCAGCACGTTGTCGCCCGACACATGCACGAGATGGGTGTTCTCCGGCAGGTACTTTTCGGTCTGCTGCTGCACCAGCTCGAAGAAGTAGGCGCCGCGCCAGCTGGAGTCCGTGATCAGGTCCTGGCTCTGCGACAGCGAATAGAGACGTCCGCGGAACTTCTGCAGGAACAAGTCGAGCGAACCGGAATAGCGGGCAGTCTGCAGCGCAATGCTCTGGATGATGGCAAGCAGGTTCTTCGACCGGTGGCTGACTTCGCGCAGCAGGGCGCGCAGCAGCCGTTCGCGATGACGCTCCTCGGACCGATCGATGATCGTGGTGACGAGATGGATGCCGCGCTGTTCCGACTGAACGGACTGGATCCGGAATTCATAGACCTGGTCGAAGCCGGCGGTCACTTCGAGATGCGCCTTGCGTCCCGCCGAGACCATCTCCTGCTTGAGGACCGACAGTTTGGCTGCCACGTCGGCGCCGAAAAGGCTGAGGTCGGTCGGTGCCGACTGGATTTCCACCGCCCATACGTCGGGCAGGTTGGTGACAAGCAAGTAATTCTGCTGCGCATCCTGAATGGTGATGCTGGCGCCGAGATCGATGAGTGCGGGCATCAGGAATTCCCGCAGTTTGTCATCGCTCTGACCAGCTTGCGGCCATGTCAGCGGATGCACCAAATCAATTCTCCATTAGCAGGCTTGGCAGGCGGCCGGGGGTCTTTCAGACCCCCTAGATATCCGACTATCGATGGATATAGAAGGCAACTTCGGCAAAAAAGTCAGACTAAAGTCCGGACCGACAGCCCACCCACAAGTTGCGGCAAATCCCCTGCCGCAGATGCCCTTGGCGACCTGCGGCAAGTGAAGTCTGGATATCGGCTGGGAGATCAGCCGAGACAGGGCAACGAACAGGATCGGTCATGGGCGGTCTCCGGTCGGGTCGCTCCAGAACGGTGACCCAGCCGGATTTGTTCCTGTCCGCGGCTGCCATTTCTAAGCTCAGGCAGCGGCCTTGACAGTCTCGTTGAAGAACAGCGCCTGGCTGATCAGGGCCTTCACCATGTCCGGGTTGAACGGCTTCGTCACAAGGAAGGCGGGCTCGGGGCGTTCGCCCGTCAGCAACCGTTCCGGGAAGGCAGTGATGAAGATGACCGGCACGCTGGAGGACTTCAGGATCTCGTTGACCGCGTCGATCCCCGAGCTACCGTCGGCGAGCTGGATGTCGGCCAGAACCATCTTCGGGCTGGACGACTGGAACAGCGCCACGGCTTCCTTGTGCGTGCGTGCAATGCCGGTCACGCGGTGGCCGAGATCCTGCACCATCTGCTCGATGTCGAGCGCGATCAGCGGCTCGTCCTCGATGATCATGATATCGGTTGCGACCTGGCGCGAGATTTCGCGCGACGCTTCGTCCAGTAGACGGTTGACGTCGGCGGTCCCGATATTGAGGACCTCAGCGGTTTCCTCGATCGTGAAACCTTCGACGGAGACCAGCAGGAACGCGTGACGCGCCTGCGACGGAAGGCTCGAAAGATTGGCCGCTGCCCGCTGCTCCCAGGCGAAGGGAGAATCGATGGGGCGGATCTCGATGGCGGTGGAACCAAAAATTGCAACAAACAGTTTGTAAAGCGAAACACGATCCTTGGTTGTCTCGGGGAAAATCGAGACATCGGCAATCAAGGCTTCAAGGACCGCCGCGACATATGCGTCTCCCGACGTCTGCGACCCTGTAACGGCACGGGCATAACGGCGCAGATACGGAAGGTGAGACGCAACGCGTGTGGTAAGTGACATACAAAATCTCCCCTGGCCCAGACGGGCAATTGACCTGTAGCAAACGTGGGATCGAAAAAAAAGTTCCGCAAGGTGGGAACTATTTTTATCGCCGGTCATTCCATGCTGGATGATATCGAACAGGCGCGCGTGATGAGTGAAGACCTCGGAACCAAGAACGATATGAACATAGCCCAAACTCCAGAAGTCAAACCCGGGACGGCGTCTCCCAATGCGTCGATCTCGCGCAAACTGCGTGATTTCTACGATGCGGTACAGGAAGAAGGAATCCCCGACCGGTTCCTGGATCTCCTCGAGAGACTGGACCAGGCTGAAAAGAACGCGAAGTCGGTGGAAGCGAAATGAGCAAGGAAGTCGATACTGACGACCGCATTTTCAAGCGGGATCTGCTTTCCTCGCTGCCGAACCTGCGCGCTTTTGCCGTGTCGCTGACCGGGCGCCATGACAAGGCCGATGATCTCGTGCAGGACACGATCATGAAGGCCTGGGCAAACCAGAAGAGCTTTACGGCCGGCACCAATATGCGGGCCTGGCTTTTCACCATCCTGCGCAACGAGTTCTACAGCCAGATGCGCAAGCGTGGCCGTGAGGTGCAGGATACCGACGGGCTGTTCAGCGAACGGTTTTCGGTCCACCCGGAACAGTACGGGCGGCTCGACCTTCAGGATTTCCGCAAGGCTCTCGACAAGCTGCCCGATGACCAGCGAGAAGCGATCGTTCTCGTCGGCGCGGCCGGCTTTGCCTATGAGGAAGCGGCTGAGATCTGCGGCTGCGCCGTCGGCACGATCAAGAGCCGTGTCAGCCGCGCCCGCACCAGGCTCCAGGAATTGCTCGGCGTGTCCGGCGAGAGCGACTACGGCCCGGATGCTGGCGACGCGGCGATCACCGCGCGTGCGTTCGGAAGCTGAGACACCATAAGCACGAAAAAGAGCGGACGCCGTCTATAGGATGGCGTCTTCTATGGCCTGAAGGATCTGATCGTCGCTGAATGGCTTCGGCACCACCGGCGCACCTGGCCATGTATCGACACCCTCGAGATCCTGCGAGCGGAAACTGAGCACTACGACCTTGGCGCCGGAGCGGCGCAGCACGGCGTCCACCTCCGCGGATGCGGCGATGCCGATATCGATCAGCACGAGATCGAGCCCATCCTCGGCGATTACCGATGACAACTCCCAAGCCATCGCGATCCGCGTCTTCGAGAAGCCGGCATCCTGCAGCACACGCTCCGCCTCCATGGCGACCAGATATTCCGGATCGACAACAACGATGCGCAGGTCTTGCTTGGGCTGATTTTGCATGTCTGTCGCCGTAGACCATCGAAACCCGGTGGGGTCATTTAAAAAAGACACAGACGCGGGCGATAACACCGACTAATGTTCCCGGACCTTCATCTTATTTGAATTTCATGGCGAACGTAAAATCTGTCTTCCCACCCCGCATCCCTTGCATCCGCTGTCCGCTGCGCAGGCTCGACAGTTTTCGAGATTTTTCGCCACCGGAACTGGACTTCGTCCAGGACTTCAAGGTGGCGGAACTGGTTGTCGACCCGGGCACCTCGGTGGTCGTCGAGGGCGAGCGGCATCCGCAGCTCTATACGGTGCTGTCGGGCTGGGGATTCCGCTACAAGATCCTGGAGGACGGCCGCCGCCAGATCCTCAATTATCTTCTGCCGGGTGATCTGATCGGCCTGCAGGGCAACATCATGCTGGAGATGCAGCACTCGGTGGAAGCCCTGACTAAGATGACGCTCTGCGTCTTCGAGCGGGAGCGACTGATGACGCTGTACCAGAACCATCCCACGCTGGCCTACGACATCACCTGGCTTGCCGCCCGCGAGGAGTCGATGCTGGACGAGCACCTGCTGAGCGTTGGGCGGCGAAGCGCAATGGAACGCGCGGCCTACCTGCTGGTCTTCCTGTATTCACGTGCGGTGTCGTCCGGCATGATCACCAGGGCGGGAAACCAGACCCTGCCGCTCACCCAGCAGCATGTCGCTGATACACTGGGGCTTTCGCTGGTGCACACCAACAAGACATTGCGAAAGCTTGCCGATAGCGGGCTCATCCGCTGGCTGGACCGCGGCTGCGAGATCATGGATGCATCGGGATTGTATCAGGCCGCGCAATGGCGGCCGCCTGCTGAAAGCAAGCGGCCGTTTATCTGAGCGGTTGGTCCGCGAAGCTCAGTCGTCCCGGTCGGACGGATGCCGGCCGAGGCCCAGCATCGACGGCAGGAACTTCACGGCTGCAAAGCCGAGACCGCCCGCGACAGCCAGGATGGCGAGCGTGCGGGACTTGGCAACGCTTGGCAGCGCCGTCGCTGCCGCCGATACCATCAGAGCCCGGCGGCTGTTGGCGGCCGCCAGTTCGCGCTTGCGCTTTTCCTCCGCCGCGTTGGCGATGGCTGCGCAGATGTAAAGGATCAGCGCCAGGACAAGGGCGCCGCCGGCGACGGCGAGAAGCCCGAGCGGCAGCCCCCAGTATTCGCCGAGATAGATCGCGAGCGCCGTAAGGCCAAGCGCATAGGCGGTCAGCAGAAAGACCGCCGCAAGGCCGAAAAGGATCGCGTTGCGCCTGGCTTTGCGCACGAAGCCCGCAATGTCGACTGCGGCAAACGACGCCAGAATGGGACCCAGCGCGCCCAGCATCAGCGGCGCGTCATCAGCGCGAAGATAAAGCCGACGCCGGCAGCGACGGCGACCGACTGCAGCGGCTTGCTGCGGATCTGCTGTTCCATGTCGCGTTCCCAGCTCAGCGCCTGCTTCTGGGCAGCTTCGACCATCTGCTTCGATGCATCGGCGGCGTCCGTGGCAGCCCGGCGGGCCTTGCCGCGTACTTCACTTGCCTTGTCGTTGCCGAGTGCCGCAACAGTGCGGGCAAGCGCTGCAATGTCTTCGCGCAGCTGGCTGATCTGGGCTTCCACGTCCTTGGAAGTGGTCTGGCCGCTAAGGGGCAGGTCATTGGCAGATGGCATGGGAAACTCCTGTCGTTGCGGGTCGATGTGTGAAGGTCGCGCGTTGAGCGCGGAATGGGACGGGCACGGGGGCGGGCATGGCAGCACCCTAGCCCCGCTGCGGCCGGAAAACGCGGCAAAACCGTGATTGTTCCAGCCGTGGAGTGATTACGAGGCTGAAACCTGGGGATAGCCTCAAGCTCCAGGGGATGGCTCCGGCCAGCTGGTAACGCCGCCGGTCCATTGTTCGAAGACATGAGAAAGCTTCAGCACCGTCATGTCGGCAAAGCGAGGTCCAACGATCTGCAGACCGATCGGCATGCCGGAGGCGGAAAACCCGCAATTGATCGAGGCCGCCGGCTGTTCCGACATGTTCCACGGCACGGTGAATCCGATGTGCTCGAAGGGCTTTGCCGGATCGTTGGTCGGCGATGCCCATTCCGCTGGATAGGAAACGACCGGGTTGGTCGGCGAGAGCACCGCGTCGACCGTGGCAAACAGCCCGCTGCAGGCTTTTCTCATCTCCATCGTCTGGTTGAAGCCGCGCGCGACCTCGACACCCGAGATGGAGGCGCCGCCCTTCGCCCACTGGTAGATATAGGGCAGGATCCGCTCCCGCCTCTGTTCCGGCATCGCCTCGATATCGCCCCAGAAGCGCGCCCGCCAGAAATTGTCGAGGCCGTCCAGCATCTCGCGGGTGAGAACCGGTGCGACGGCGACGATTTCGGCGCCGGCCTGTTCGAACCGCCGCGCGGCCGCCGTAACCGCCTCCACCACTTCCGGCTCCGCGGCAATGCCGACGCCGGCATCGAGCATCAGGCCGATCGTCATGCCCTTCACGTCGATGTCGAGATCCAGCCAGTCGAAATCATTGGCCGGCAGCGCGGTGGCATCCCGCCAGTCCGGTCGGGACAGGGTTGCCATGGAGATGGCCGCATCTTCGACGCAGCGCGCCATCGGCCCGGCGCAGCGGCCCACGTAATAGGGATCGACCGGGATGCGACCCTGGCTCGGCTTCAGGCCGTAAAGCCCGGTCCAGCCGGCCGGCAGACGGATCGAACCGCCGATATCCGTGCCGATATGCAGCGGCCCGAAGCTCGCAGCCCCCGCCGCGGCCGCTCCGGCGCTCGAGCCGCCCGGGTTCTGGCTGAGGTCCCAGGGGTTGCGGCTCAACGGATGAAAACTCGACAGCCCGGACGACAGCATGCCGTAGTCCGGACAGGTTGTCTTGGCAAAGATCACCGCGCCGTCCTCGCGCAGTCGTGCCGCCGCCGGCGCGTCCGACTTCGCCGGCACGAGCTCGACCGCTGCCGTGCCGAGCGGCACCGGCTGGCCCTTGGTGGCGATCAGTTCCTTGATGGTGACCGGAATGCCGTCGAGCAGCCCCAGCCTTTCCCCTTTCGCCCACCGCTCCGTGGACGCCTTCGCCTGGGCCCGCGCATCGTCCGGATCATAGAGGTAGAGCGCCTGCACCTGCGGCTCGAAGGCGGCGATCCGCTGCTCCACCGCCTGCCAGTATTCGCAGGGCGACAGCTTGCGCTGTTCGTAGAGGTCGAGGATGTCTCGGATCGTCAGCTTCAAAAGAGCATTCATCGTTCATCTTTCAAATCAGCCCTGGTCGCGCGGGTCGAGGATGTCGCGCAATCCGTCGCCGAGCATATTCAGCCCGAGAACGGCCAGAGCAATGGCAAGTCCAGGCAGCAGCGCAAGCCACGGTGCCTGACCGAGGAATGTCTGTGCCTCGGCCAGCATCCGGCCCCAGCTCGGCGCGGGCGGGGCCAGTCCAAGGCCGAGAAAGGAAAGCCCGGCCTCCGTCAGAATGGCGAGCCCGAGCTGGATCGTCACCTGCACGATGATCTGGCTGGAGATGTTCGGCAGCACGTGGTTCCAGGTGATCCTGAGCTTCGACTGGCCGATCCCGATCGCCGCCGTCACGTAATCCCGTGTCCACACCTGCAGCGCCGCGCTCACCGTCAGGCGCGCGAACACCGGCACCATGAACACGCCGATGGCGATGATCGCCGTGAACCGCCCGCCGCCGATAAAGGCCGCCAGCATCATCGCCGACAGGATCGGCGGCACGGCGAAGATGATGTCGCAGCCGCGCATGACCACCAGTTCCAGCCAGCCGCGCCGCATGGCGGTGACGACGCCGGCAAGAGTGCCGACGCTGGCCCCGAGCGCCACCGCCAGAAACGAAGTCGACAGCGAGTTCCAGGCGCCCGCCATCAGCAACGACGCCACGTCGCGGCCGAAGTGGTCGGTTCCCAAGAGGCCGAAGGAGAGCGGCGGTTTCAGCTTGTGGATGATGTTCATCTTGGCCGGCGGAAACGGCGTCCAGACCAACGACAGCACGGCGACCCCAACAAGCAGCAGCGTGATGACGAGCCCGATCAGGAACAGCGGACGGCGCCCAGCCCTTTTGATCGAGGCCCTCATTGTGCACCTGCCCGCAGCCGCGGATCGATCGCCAGATAGGCAAGATCCACCAGGAAATTCATGACGATCACCAGCGCCGAAAAGAACAGCACCACGTCCTGCATGACGATGACATCGCGTTGCGACAGCGCCTGGAAGGCGAGCCGTCCGAGGCCCGGAAGGTTGAACACGTTTTCGACCAGTACCGCCCCGGCGATCAGGAACGTGAACTGCAGCCCGAGCATGGTGACGACCGGGATCAGCGCATTGGGCACCGCGTGGCGCCAGACGGCCGCCTCCTCGCTCAGCCCCTTGGCGCGCGCCGTGCGCACGAAATCCTCGTTCATCACGTCGAGCACGGCAGCCCGTGCGATGCGCGTCAGCACCCCCGCCTGTGGCAGCGCCAGCGCAATGGCCGGCAGCAGCAGCGCTTTCAGCCCTTGCCAGAGACCGGCGTCCCAGCCCGGAAAACCCCCTGCCGGCAGCCAGCCGAGCATGGTCGAAAACGCGATGATCAGCAGCAACCCGACCCAGAAGGCCGGAACCGCGATGCTGATGTAGGAGAATACGCCGGCAACCGCATCGAAGGGCCCGTTGTGGCGCCGCGCCGCCTGCACGCCGAGCGGCACGGCGACCGCCACCGACAGGACGACCGCCATCAGCGCCAGCGGCAGGGTAACGGTCAGCCGCTCGGCAATCAGCCCGGCAACCGGCACGCCGTAGGTATAGGATTGGCCGAGGTCACCTTGGGCCACCCCGGCGAGCCAGGCGAGGTAGCGGATCGGCAGCGGCCGGTCGAGCCCGAGCGAGTGCTGCAGCGCCGCCAGCGTATCCGGGCTTGCCGACGTTCCGAGCATGATCGCCGCCGGATCGCCGGGCAAAAGATCCATCACCGTAAAGATCAGCAGCGACACGATCAGAAGGGTGACGACCAGGCTGATCGTCCGGCGGGTGAGGATCGAGATCATGGGAAAGACATCTCCCGGGGGCTGAGCGCGCGGCAGGTCGATCTCGCCCCGTGAGGGGGCGGTGCCCGGCAGGGCCGAGGGGCCTTGCGCATCCCGCCGGCCGTCGAACCCGCTGACCCCACCGCCACAACAGGCCTCACTCTTGCCAAAACACCTCGGAAAGCACGTTGGAGGGGATTGGCTCGTTCTCCCACAGCCCCTTCAGCTTGGCGTCCCAGACCCCGAGCTTTGGCATCACGAACAAAAACAGCGCCGGCACGTCCTCGGCGAGCATCGCCTGGGCCTCGCCATAGAGCTTGTCCTGCTCGGCTAAGTCGGCAGTCGCCTCCACTTTCGCCAGTACCGCGTTAAAGGCCGCGTTCTTGTAGTTGAAGTAGTAGGGGTCGCGGGCGAAGATATCGATGTCCATCGGCTCCGCATGGGCGACGATGGTCATGTCGTAGTCGGCGGCCTTCAGCACGTCCGCCACCCATTTGGCCGGAAACTCGGTGGTCTCGATGGTCATCGTCACGCCGATTTCGGCAAACATCGCCTGCAGGATCTGCGAGGTCCGCTGCGCATAGGCCATCTGCGGCGCCTTCATCGTAAAGCTGAAGCCGCTCGGGAACCCGGCCTCCGAAAGCAGCGCCTTGGCCTTTTCCGCATCATAGGGGTGGACGCCGGTCAGATCCTTGTAGCCGCGGTCGTTGGGCGTGTAGTGGCTGCCGATCGGCGTGCCGAAGCCCGACCAGGCGCCGTCGACCACCGTCGCGCGATCGACCGCCATCATCAATGCCTGGCGCACCCGCTTGTCGGAAAACGGCTTGCGGGCATTGTTCATGCCGGCGACGACCTTGAGCTCGGTGTTGCCGATCACGGTCGCGATCTTCTTGTCGCCCTCGAAGGAGGCGATCAGCTCCGGCGCCCCGAATTCCGGAAAGGCGTCGACGTCGCCGGCCTTCAGCGCAGCCGCCTGCGCCTGCGCATCGGCGATAAAGCGGAAGCTCGCGGTGTCGAGCTTCACAGGCGCGCTCTTGTTCCAGTAGTCCGGGTTTTTGGCGAGCTCCACCTTGGAGCCCTTGGCCCAGGACACGAACTTGAACGGACCGGTGCCGACAGGCGTGGTCTTGTTGTCGGCTGCCGTCTTCGGCTCCACCATCACCGACGCAGGCCAGCCGAGCCAGTAGAGGAGGCTCCCCGCCGGGCGGCTGAGTTTCAGCACCAGGGTTGCCGGATCGGGCGTCTCGACGCTCTCGATCGCCGCAAAATAGCGCTTCTGCGGATTGACGCTGTCGGCCCCGCGGGCCCGGTCGATGGCAAACTTGGCAACCGAGGAATCGAAGGCGACGCCGTTGTGGAAGGTCACCCCTTCCGCAAGCGTGAACGTATAGGTCTTGCCGTCCGGGGAAATCTCCCAGCGTGTCGCGAGCTGCGGCTGCACCTTGCCCGCCTTGTCGACGGTCGTCAGCCCCTCGAACACGTTCTGCCAGGTCACCTGCCCGATGGCGACGGGCGCCGCCACCGTCGGGTCGAGCCCGGTCGGCTCAACCGCCATGCCGATCGTCACGGAGGTTTTGGGCGCGGCCTGTGCCGGGAGCACGGCGCCAAGCGCTGCTGTCGACACCGTCAGCGCCAACAGCGCCCGTCGCATCACGGAACTCCAACAATCCAACGCACCCATAGCCAATCCCCTTGTTATGTTTACAGCATTGGCAGGCAGTCTAGGGTCATTTCGCAGATGCACAACGGGAATTTTACGGCTGTGGACAACCGTCAATCCCGCCGGAAACCCTCGCTCGCGACCAGCAGCTGGCGCGTGTAATCGGCCGAAAAGCTGCGACTTTCCAGGGCGTCCCGCGCCACTGTCTCGACCACCTTGCCGTTTTTCATCACCGCCAGCCGCTCGCACATGTGGCTGATGACGCCGAGATCGTGGCTCACCATCACGAAGGTCAGGTTGCGGTCGCGCCGCGCCTGTTCGAGCAAATTGAGGATCTCCGCCTGGATCGAGGCGTCGAGCGCCGAGGTCGGTTCGTCGAGCAAAAGGATCTTCGGCTCGAGGATCAGCGCCCGGGCAATCGCGATGCGCTGCCGCTGCCCGCCGGAGAGCTGGTGCGAATAGCGGAACCGGAAGCCGGCCCCCAGCCCCACCTCGTCGAGCGCCCGGTTGATGCGCGTCTCGATGTCGGTGAAGCCGTGGATCACCAGCGGCTCCAGCAGCAGCCGGTCGACCGTCTGGCGCGGATGAAGCGAACCGTAGGGGTCCTGAAACACCATCTGAACGGTGCGGTAGAACTCCTGGTCGCGGCGGCTGCCGGAATAGGACCGGCCATCGACCGTGAGCTCGCCCTGGCTGAACCGGGCAAGACCGGCAATCGCCCGCAGCAGCGTCGATTTGCCCGATCCGGATTCGCCGACGATGCCGAAACTCTCGCCCTGGGTCACCGCGAGGCTGACATGGTCGAGCGCCGCGAACTCGTCGTAGATCACCGTCATGTCGCGGATGGAGACCGCCACGGGCCCACCGGACGAAGCGGCGGGAGAGATTGCTTGGCTCATAGCGCCCACTCCGGCTTGCGGTCGAGAACCGGCAGCGGATGCCGGTCCGAGCCGATGGTCGGCAGGCAGTTGAGCAGCCCGCGCGTATAGGGGTGCTGCGCCTGCGACAGATCCGCGGTTGCCAGTTCCTCGACGACCCGGCCCGCATACATCACCAGCACCCGGTTGCAGAAGGACGAAACGAGCCGCAGGTCGTGGCTGATGAAGATCAGCCCCATGCCGCGCTCGGCCACCAGCTTGTCGAGAATGGCGAGCACTTCGAGCTGCACCGTCACGTCCAGCGCCGATGTGGGCTCGTCGGCGATCAAAAGCTCCGGCCCGCAGATAAGCATCATGGCGATCATTACCCGCTGCCCCATGCCGCCGGAAACCTCGTGCGGGTAGAGCGAAAACACCCGTTCCGGATCGCGGATCTGCACCGCCTCCAGCATGGCGAGCGTGCGCGCCTTGGCTTCGGCGTTCGACACCTTTTCGTGCGTCTTCAGCGTCTCGATGATCTGCCGGCCGATGGTCATCACCGGGTTCAGCGAATATTTCGGGTCCTGCAGGATCATCGCCACCTGCTTGCCGCGCAGATGCCGCCGCTCCGATGCCGGCATCTCCAGGAGGTTGCGGCCCCTGAAGGCGAGCGTCTTGGCTGTAATCCGCGCCTGCGAGGGCGTCAGCCCCATGATCGCGCGCCCGGTCTGCGACTTGCCGGAGCCCGATTCCCCGACGATGCCGAGCCGTTCTCGGCCGAGCGTAAACGAAACGCCGCGTACCGCCTCCACCTCGCCCGTGCGGGTCGGAAAGGTCACGCGCAGGTCGTCGACTGCGAGCAGCGGCTGGTCTGTAGCGACGCTCATTGGCCGGCCTCCTTCGGATCCAGCGCATCGCGCAATCCGTCGCCGAGAAGATTGAAGCCGAGGCTGACGATCAGGATGGCAAAGCCCGGCATGGCGGCCACCCACCACTGGTCGAGGATGAAGCGGCGACCGGATGCGATCATCGCGCCCCATTCGGGCAGCGGCGGCTGCGCGCCGAGGCCGAGGAACCCGAGGCCGGCAGCGGTCAGGATGATGCCGGCCATGTCGAGCGTCACCCGCACGATCAGCGACGACAGGCAGAGCGGCATGATGTGGCGCAGCACGATGCGGAACGGCGAGGCCCCCATCAGCCGCACCGCGGCGATGAACTCGGAATTCCGGAAGGTCAGCGTTTCGGCTCGCGCGATGCGGGCATAGGGCGGCCAGGAGGTGACCGCGATGGCCAGAATCGCGTTCTCGATGCCGGGACCGAGGGCCGCCACCAGCGCCAGCGCCAGCACGAGCTTCGGAAAGGCGAGGAAGATGTCGGTGATGCGCATCAGCACCGCGTCCACCCAGCCACCCGCGTAGCCGGCAACCGTGCCGACGAGCAGCCCGATCGGCGCGGCGATCACCGCCACCAGCACCACCACGAAAAGCGTCAGCCGCGATCCGTGGATCAGCCGCGAAAGGATGTCGCGGCCCTGGTCGTCGGTGCCGAGCCAGTATCCGGCAGACCCTGGCGGCAGCAGCCGCGAGTTCATCAGGTCGCCTTGAACAGGGTTGTGCGGCGCCAGCACGTCGGCCAGCGCTGCCACCACTAGGAGAAGCACGATGATACCAAGGCCGAGCAGCGCCAGCCGGTTTTCGGCAAACCGCGACCACACCACATAGGCGCGGCCGAGCTTGGCCTGCCGGCGCGAGGCGGGACGATCGGACAGCAGCCATGCGCGGCTGTAGGGCTTGGGTGTCTCGACCACGCTCATCGGCTTCGTGTCCTGGGGTCCAGCGTCCGATAGAGAACATCGGAAAACAGATTGATGCTGACGAAGACGACGCCGATGGCAATCGTGCCGCCGAGCACGGCATTCATGTCGGCGTTCTGCAGCGAGTTGGTGATGTAGAGCCCGAGCCCTGGCCAGGAGAAGATCGTCTCGGTCAGCACCGAACCCTCCAGCAGTCCCGCATAGGAGAGCGCAATCACCGTTACCAGCGGCACCGCCGCATTGCGCAGCGCGTGAAACCAGATGATCCGCGTTTCCGACAGGCCCTTGGCCCGCGCCGCCACCACATATTCCTGGGACAGCTCGTTCAGCATGAAGGAGCGGGTCATGCGGCTGATATAGGCGAGCGAAAAATAGCCGAGCAGCCCGCCCGGCAGGATGATGTGCCGGAACAGGTCCCAGAACACGTCCCACTGCCCCTGCCAGATCGCATCGAGCAGGTAGAAGCCGGTGATCGGCGTAAAAGTGTATTCATAGACGATGTCGATGCGGCCCGGATAAGCCACCCAGTTGAGCTTTGCATAGAAGAGCACCAGCGCCAGCAGGCCGAGCCAGAAGATCGGCACGGAATAGCCGATCAGCCCGATCACCCGCACCACCTGGTCGGCGATCGAACCGCGCTTGACCGCCGCCAGCACGCCGAGCGGCACCCCGAGAAGCGCGCCGATGATCGTGCCGATCGTGGCAAGCTCGATGGTCGCCGGAAACACCCGGGCGATGTCGGCCATCACGGGGTTGGTGGTCAGCACCGAGGTCCCGAAGTCGCCCGAAACGGCCTGCTTCAGGTAGATCCAGAACTGCTCGTAGAGCGGCAGGTTGAGGCCCAGCTGCTCGCGCACCCGTTCCACCACATGCGCCGGCGCCCGGTCGCCGACGATGGCGAGCGCCGGATCGATCGGCACCACACGGCCGATGAAGAAGGTGACGGCCAGAAGGCCGAGGAAGGTGGTGGCTGCGGTCACGAAGAACCGCAGCACCGCCATCGCGGAAGACGATGCACGGCGCCGTCTGCGCCGTGTCGCCGCTGTCGTATCGATCAGGGTCAAGGAATGGGCCTTTCAGGCTAGTCCTTGGAGACCGGATAGACGAAGTTCGTGTCGAAGCTCGGTCCAAGCTTGAAGTTCTTCAGCTTGGGCGAATAGCCCGCCACTTCCGTCTGCTGGAAGACGATCACGAACGGGCTGGTGGCCAGGACCTTCTTCTGCAGGTCTTCGTAGATCGCCGCGCGCTTGGCGGAATCCTTTTCCAGCAGCGCCCCCTTGGAAGCGTCGGACAGCTCCTTCGGAACGTCCCAGGCATTGCGCCAGGCGAGCGTCTTGCTCTTGCCCTCGTCGGAATTGTCCGGGTTGACCGTAAACGTCTCGGCATTCGAGTTCGGGTCGAAATAGTCCGAACCCCACTGGCCGATGTAGATGTCGTGCGTGCGGGCGCGGAACTTGGTCAGCGTCTGCTTGCCGTCGCCCGGAATGATCTCGAGCTTGATGCCGGCCTGCGCCAGCGTCTGCTGCACGCTTTCGGCAATGCCCGTCACCGGCTGGGTGTTGCGCACGTCCATGGTCACGGTAAAGCCGTCCTTGAGACCGGCCTTGGCGAGCAGTTCCTTGGCCTTGGCGACGTCCAGCTTGTAGGGGTTGTCGGAGAGCGCGCCGAGTTGGCCCTTGGGCAGGAAGGTCTGGTGGATCTCGCCGATGCCCTTGATCAGCGTCGCGCCGATCGCGTCATAGTCGACCAGGTACTTCATCGCCTCGACCACTTCCGGCTTGGCCAGGTTCTTGTTCTTCTGGTTGAGGCTGAAGTAGTAGACGGTGCCCTTCGGCGCGGACGTCAGGAGCACGCCCTTCTTCTGGACGGCGTCGAGATCGCCGGGCTCGAGGTTGCGGGCGACGTCGATATCGCCGTTTTCGAGCGCCAGGCGCTGGCCCGAGCTTTCCTTCATGTGGCGGTAGATGACCCGCTTCAGCTTCGGCTTTTCGCCGTAGTAGTTGGGGTTGGCTTCCATGATCACGGCTTCGTTGGCACGCCATGCCACGGTCTTGTACGGGCCGGAACCGGCATAACCGGTCTTCATCCACTCGTTGCCGAAATCCGTGTCGTACTTGTAGTCGGCGGTCTTCTCGACCTTCTTGGCATGCTCCATGACGACCTTCTTGTCGACGATCGAGGCAACCGTCGCGGTCAGCACGTTGAGCACGAAGCTCGGCGCATAGGGCTTGTCGATCGTGAACGTAAAGGTCGCATCGTCCGTGGCCTTCGCCTTGTCGGCGACATTGTCGCCGGTCAGGCCGAACTGGGTGAGCAGGAAGGCCGGCGACTTGTCGAGCTTCACGGCGCGTTCGAACGAGAAGGCGACGTCGGCGGCCGTGATCGGGTTGCCGGACGCGAACTTCAGGCCGTGCTTCAGCTTGAACGTATAGGTCAGGCCGTCATCCGACGTGGTCCAGCTGGCGGCGAGGTCGCCGATCACCTTCGACGTGTCGCTGGGGTCCAGCATGACGAGCTTGCTGTAGCAGTTGGCGGTCACTTCGGCCGTCGATAGCTCGAAGGCTTCGCCCGGATCGATGGTGATGATGTCGTCGATCGCAAAGCCCTCGACCAGCGTATCGGCCGGCGTTGCAGCGAAAGCCTGCGGCGCGGCTGCAAGCAGCAGGCCGAAAGCGGCGCTGGTGGACAGCACGCGGAAGCTCTTGTGGAGCGAATGGATCATGTGAGTTCCCCTGTCTTTCAAATTAAGACTTTTGTCTTCGGTTCTTGAACGCGTCTTGGCCTATTCGTGCCAGGCCTGGCCAAGCACCCTCAGCCAGTTTCCCCGGCACAGCTTGGCAAGGTCTTCGTCAGCGTATCCCTCGGTTTTGAGAGCCGCAACCAGATTCTGGTTTCCTGCTGCATCTTGAATTTCCTGTGGAATTGTCGCTCCGTCGAAGTCGGATCCGAGCGCCACATGATCGATCCCCATGCGCTCCACCATGTAGTTGATGTGGCGGATCATGTCCGACATCGGCGTTGCCGCATCGTCGCGACCGTCGGCCCGCAGCATGGTCACGGCATAGTTGAGCCCGGCAAGCCCGCCGCTCTCCTTGATGGCATCCATCTGCCGGTCGGTCAGGTTGCGCGCCACCGGCGTCAGCGCATGGGCGTTCGAATGGCTGGCGATCAGCGGCTGGTCGGAGGTCTTCGCCACGTCCCAGAAGCCCTTCTCGGTGATATGCGACAGGTCGATCAGGATGCCGAGACGGTTGCAGGCCTTGATCAGCTCGAAGCCGGGGTCGGTAAGGCCGGGGCCGGTATCGGTCGTCATCGGGTAGGCGAACGGCACGCCATGGCCGAAGATGTTGTGGCGGCTCCAGACCGGCCCGAGAGAGCGCAACCCGGCCGCATAAAAGACCTCGAGATTGTTGAGATCGACGTCGATCGCCTCGCAG
Organism: Hyphomicrobiales bacterium; assembly: GCA_900469345.1. GTDB lineage: Bacteria > Pseudomonadota > Alphaproteobacteria > Rhizobiales > Rhizobiaceae > Neorhizobium. The sequence goes on from UBWZ01000001.1 coordinate 187,347, forward strand.
CCCTCCATATGCATGACGGCGGCGAAAAGGCCCTCCCCCATGGCCCGGGAGATGTCGGCGGTCGAGCGGCACAGCCGCCAGGCATTGGCACGGTCGAGCCGCAGCGCGATCGCGGCCTTCTCGAGCGCGATGTCGAGCGATGGCTGGTAGTCGAGCGGTGCCGCCAGCGGCGTCTCGTAATGTCCCTGCGCGTCGGGCTCCTTCAGCACCAGGTCCCCGGACGGGATGTAGATGGCGCAGAGCCCACCGGCCAATCCGCCCGCCTTGGCGCGCGGTGCGTCGATATGGCCGACCGACGTTCCCTTGGCAAATTCGGCCACCGGGTCGCCGCCCGCCTTCATGGTCCGCCAGAGCCGAAGGAGGACGTCGTTATGGCCGTCGAACACCAGTTCCATGTATGCTTGTTCCTGATTTCTCATGATGATTTGGTCGCGGTGAGAAGCAGCGATCCTAGTCACGCGCAAAAGGTTCGCAAGGCAAAAACGCCATCAGCGGACCCAGCCTCCGTCACCCGCGCGGCGCAGCAGCGGCGTCCTGAACGCGCCCACCACACGCGGCCGCCACTGCGCCCCGAACGAATCGAGGCTGGCGTGCCAGCGCTCCGATTGCAGCATCGCCGCGCCGATCACCACCGGCTCGATGTCGAGCGATTGCATCAGCGTCAGCGCGGATCGGATCGACGTGCCGCTGGAGATCACGTCGTCCACCAGCGCCACCCGCTTGCCCTTTATCAGCGGCAACATGCGCGGATCCACATAGAGCCGCTTCTGCTGGTCCGGCGTGGTGATCGAGGACATCGGAACTGACAGCGTCTCGTCGTACCAGAACTTGCGCGAGGTCCCGAGCGGCACGTAGCGGGTATGGCCGAGCATGCGGGCAACGCCGGAGGCGAGCGTCAGACCGAGCGTCGGAAGCCCGACGATCACCTCGGGGCGCCATTCTGCAAGGCGCGGGGCAAGGGCTCCGGCCAGTGCATCCTGGACGTCGAAACTCGCCTGGTTGATGATCAGCGAGGCCAGCGCCTGCTGCCCGTCGCCAAGCGCCCGGATCGGCAGCGGAAGTTCGCGGCCATCCGGCAGCTCGACCGGAAAGAAGTCCGCGAACGGACCGGCCGGGTCGAAACTGCCCGCCGGATAGAGGATCTGCCAGAAGTCGTGCGGCTGCATTGCGGGCCTATTCGATGATCGAGAGAACGGGTGTCTCCAGGAGAGTTCCCGTGGAAACGTCGGCAATGCCCCGGTCGGTCTGGTGCGGTCCGGCATTGCAGGCGAGCGTCGCGCCGAAGCAGGCCTTGAACACCAGATAGGGCGGCTCCCAGGCAACCACCGCGTCCATCGCCGCCCGGATTTCGCGGAAGCGGTCCGCGACCTCCGGGAGCGGCGCCTCGGAGACGAGCCCCGACAGCGGCAGCGGCAGCAGCGCCTTGACCTCGCCGTCCTGAACCACGGCCATGCCGCCGCCGGCCCCGATCACCGCATTGGCGGCAACCGCCATGTCGTCGGGATCGGCGCCGAAGACCGTCAGGTTGTGGCTGTCATGCGCAAGCGTGGTCGCAAAGGCGCCCTGCCACGTGCCCCAGCCTTGCAGGAAACCGACACGGGTGCGGCTGTCGGCGCGGCCGTGGCGATGGGTCACGGCGATCATCACCGTACCCTCCGGGGGCACCACGTGGCCATCGACGACATCCGCACCCGTTTCTCCCCATTGCGTGAACCGCGGTCGCGCAATGGTCGCCAGGCGAATCTTCTTACCCTCGGACGCCACCCGGAAATCCTGCGCCGTCAGGCGGCCGAGCTTGACCGAGGCGCGCAGGGGCGCCGGGTCGGCGGCCGGCATGTCGCAGCAGGCAGCCCCCGTCCGCGCCACCACGGTGCCGCTGACGATCACGGCGCGAGCCCGGAAATCGGCGAGGTCTTCGAACACGGCGATGTCGGCACGGCGCCCGGGCGCAATCAACCCGAGATCGGTGCGCCCGAGCCGCGCGGCGCCATTGAGCGTGGCGGCCCGCAGCGCCCATTCCGGCCGCATGCCGTAGCGGACGAGGCGACGCACCACGTCGTCCAGCCCGCCGCCATCCATCAGGTCGTCCGGAAACACGTCGTCCGTGCAGAGCGTCACCGTCTGCGGCAAATGACCGATCCGGTTGATCGCCTCCACCAGCTCCGGCAGCAGGTGATCGTGCGAGCCGCGCAATTCGATGGTGAGGCCGGCGCGCAGTTTTTGCAGGAGATCGTCAGCCGAGACCAGCTCGTGATCCGAGGTCACGCCTGCCACCATGAAGGCGGCGAGGTCGCTGCCGGTCAGGCCGCGGGCATGGCCGCAAAGCAGCTTTTCGGACTCGAGCGCCGCCTGCACGATGGCGCTCATGCGCGGGTCGCGGTCGATCACGCCGCGCATGTTCATCACTTCGGCCAGTCCGCTAATCTTCGGCCAGAAGAGCATTTCCTCGATCGCTGCCGCGTCGAAATCCGCCCCCGCCATTTCGAGGCCGGGCGCCGAGGGCACGCAGGACGGCGCCAGCATGACGAAGCGCAGCGGCAGCGGATCGACCGCACCGACGGCCCAGCACACCCCGTCCACGCCGTGCACATTGCCGAATTCATGCGGATCCCAGACCACTGTGGTCACCCCGCGCGGCACCACGGCGGCGGCATAGGTCGCCGGCGTCACCATCGAGCTTTCGACATGCATGTGCGTGTCGATCAGCCCGGGCGACACGAAGGCACCGGTCGCGTCGATGATCTCGCCGGCATCGCTGCGGCTGCCGGGCGTGTGAACGCTGGCGATCAGCGGTCCGACCAGCCCGATATCGGCCGGTCGCAGCTCGCCGGTCACCACGTCCACCAGCGTCCCGCCGGTGATCAGGATATCGAATGGCGCCACGCCGCGGGCGGCATCCACCGCCCGGTTGCGCAGGGCGGCTTCGGTGAAAGCGTGACCGTCCACAATGATGCCGCTCACCATGTTGCCTCCGCCCGCAGGCTTTCCAGAATGACCGTTCTTGCCCGCTCCGCGTCGATGTCCGCCCCGAACACTGCGTTGAAGGCGCCGCGCCCGCTGCGCGTTTCGACCACGGTGCGGCCCCGCGTCAGGCCGCCGGCCAGTTCCACGTCGATCCGCGCCTCCTGCCAGGTGATGGCGTCGGGAAATACGAAGGCGACCGCGGCGACCGCATCATACAGCGACATGGCGGGCCGCCCGCGACGGATGGCGATATCGATGAAGCCGGTCAGCAGGTCGGCGAGCAGGGCTGCATTGCGGCCGCCCGCCGTCCGGACCGGCTCCACGTCCGCGGGCCGGCACATGACCTTGCGGCAGAGGTCGAGGTCGATCATGCGAAGCGGTATGCCGTGCGCGAGAACGATGCCGAGCGCCTCCGGATCGGCAAACGCGTTGAATTCCGCGGAGGCCGTGTGGTTGCCTGCCGTCACGGCGCCACCCATCCAGGTCAGATCCGTGATCCTTTCGGCAAGCTCGGGCCTTGCCAGCGCCACGGCGGCAATATTCGTCAGGGGGCCGAGCGCCAGAATGCGGCGCTCCTCCGCGCCGTCCGGCCGGTCCTGTGCCAGCCAGTTGCACAGCGCTTCGAAGGCGCCGCCCTGAAGTTCGTCCGCGACGTCGGGCAGCGCCAGCCCGGCGCTTGGCATGCCGGTGTCGCCGAGGATAGCGGTCGCCGTTTCGAGCTGTCCGAGCACCGGTGCGGAGCGTCCCGCATGCATCGGAAAAGGCCACACGAAGGCGGCGGCCGCGCTGGCGGCATTGCGGCGGACCTGTGCCAGCGGAGCATTTCCGAAGCTGAGCGAGATGCCGTCGATGGCAAGCCCCGCATGCGCCGCGACCATCACCGCGGCGATGTCGTCGAAGCCCATGTCCGTGTCGATCCAGATACCCATGTCGGCCGCTCCTCAGGCGAAACTGGCAAGCGGCGCGGCCTTGCGGGCCGGCAGGTCGAACGCAAGCTCGGTCCCGAGCTCGTGTACCGGCGCGCTCGCATCGTCTTCGGCCTTGATCGGCCCGAGCGGCGTGTCGAGCAGGTATTCCCGCCGGTCGCCGGCGAACGAGGTGCCCCGCACCGTGCCCCGGAACGGACCCTCGCCCAGCGCCACCATGCGCGGCCGCCAGGCAAGCCCCGCGACGGACGGCACGTCGCCCTGAAGGTCGTAGAGGTGGCCATTGGCCTTGAGCTTCCCACCCTCCAGCGCGAACACGTTTTCGAAGCCGACGAAATCGGCGACGAACGACGACTGCGGCCGGTTGTAGATATCCTGCGGCGATCCGATCTGCTCGATCGCGCCGCGCTTCATCACCACGATCCGGTCGGCAAGCGCCAGCGCCTCGGCCTGGTCGTGGGTGACGAAGATCATCGTCACGCCCGTTTCCTTCTGGACCCGCTGCAGCTCCGTGCGCATTTCGAGCCGCAGTCGCGCGTCGAGGTTGGACAGCGGCTCGTCGAGCAGCAGCACCTTCGGTTCCATGACCATCGAGCGGGCGAGAGCGACGCGCTGCTGCTGGCCGCCGGAGAGCTCGGCCGGGCGGCGGTTGGCAAAGTTCGACAGCCCGACCGATGTGATGCCCTGCTGCACCCTGGCATCGAGATCGGCGCCGCGCATCCCCTTCAACCGCAACCCGAAGGCGACGTTTTCATAGACCGAAAGATGCGGAAACAGTGCGTAGGACTGGAACACCAGACCGACCGCCCGCTTGTTGGGCGATACATGGGTGATGTCGGCGCCGTCGAGCCGCACCCGGCCGCTCTTGACCGGCAGGAGGCCGGCGATCGCACGCATCGTCGTCGTCTTGCCGCAGCCGGAAGGCCCCAGAAGCGCGATCAGCTCGCCGCGGCGGATATCGAGGTCCAGATCGGCGACGGCAACGGTGTCGCCATAGGCGAGCGTCAGCTTTTCGAGCGAGAGATAGGATTGGTCAGACATAGCGGGAGAACCCCAGGAAGCGTTCGGCGGCAAAGACGATGCCGATGGAAAGAAAGGCAAGCAGCGACGAAAGCGCCGCGACCGACGGGTCGAAGACGATCTCCATGTAGGCGATCATGTCGATCGGCAGCGTGCGGACGCCCGGGCCGGACAGGAACAGCGACACCGGCACCTGGTTGAACGAGGTGACGAAGCCGAGGATGAAGGCCGACAGGATGCCGCCGCGAATGTTGGGAAGCACCACCCGGAAGAAGGCACCAAGCCGCGACGAACCGAGCAGCACCGCCGCCTCCTCGATATCCGAGCGCAGGTTGTCGAGGCTGGCCGAGACCACCCGCACCGCATAGGGCAGCACCAATGCCGTATGCGCGAGGAACAGGGCAAGGCTGATGCCCACCCCGAACGGCACGACGATGTAGCGAAGCAGTGCCAGACCGACGATGATGCCCGGCACGATGATCGGTGCCGAGACCACCGTGCGGATCACTTCGGCGCCGGGCAGCTTGTAGCGCGACAGCGCGTAGGAGGCGGGAATACCCATGATGAGCGCCGCAGCCGTGCCGCCGATCGCCAGGAACAGCGACATGCCGAACGAAGCGCGGAAGCTTTCGACGGTGAACACCTTGGCGATCCACCGCAGCGAAAACCCCTGCGGCGGGAAGGCGAGCGTCTCCCCGGCCGAAAACGAGGCGGCGACGATGATCAGGAACGGCCCGATCAGGAACGCGATCACCACGAAAAGGGTGAGCGGGATGAAAAGGGTGCGGGCGTTCATGCGGAAGCACTCCGGCCCGGCGCCCGTCTGTTGCGCGCCGTCGCCAGCCTCTTGAGGAGAATGTTGGCGGCAAAGCTCATGACGATCAGGATGAAGGCGATGACGCTTGCCGACACGAAATTGCCGGACACGGACACCTGCTGGTACATCAGCGTTTCCAGCATCAGCACCTTGGAACCGCCGAGGATGGCGGGCGTGATATAGGCGGTCAGCGAACCGGTGAAGACCAGCGTGCCGCCGATCACCAGCCCCTCGCGGGTCAGCGGCAGAACCACTTTCCAGAACACCTGGAACCAGTTGGCGCCGAGCACGCGGGCCGCGGGAATGGCGTCGCGCGGCATGTTCTCGAGCGCCGAGATCAGCGAGATGATCATCAGCGGCAGGAATAGCTGCAGCAGGCCGATGAAGATCGCCGTCTCCGAAAACAGGATCCTGAGCGGCGCATCGGAGATGCCGATCGCCTGGAAAGCCTGGTTGACGATGCCGGTGCGCCCCAGGATGACGATCCAGGCATAGGTGCGCGCCACCGGCGAGATCATCAGCGGCAGCACCACCAGGCCGGTGATCTTGCCCTTGGTCGAGGGCTCGAGGCTGACGATCGCGAATGCCGCCGCATAGCCGATCACCGCCGACACGACGGTCACGATGGCGCCGAGCCGCAGCGTCCGCAGGAAGACCGTCTGGTTGAGCGGGCTTGAGAAGAATTCCGTGTAGGCGGAAAGGCTCCAGCCCCCACCGACCGGCGTGCGAAAGCCGTCCGACAGCAGGATCAGCACGGGCACGAGAAACACCGCCGCCGCAAAGATTGCGGCTGGCAGGGCTAGGGCAAGTGCTTCGGCCCTGTTTTGAAACATGGTTGGGTCTTCTCCGGTGTCCAGCTGGGCCGTCATCCTCGGGCTTGACCCGAGGATCCATGCCAAGCCCTGAAGGCTGATGTCAGCGCGCGCCACGGTGGATCCTCGGGTCAAGCCCGAGGATGACGACGTTGATGAGTGTCGCTTACTGCCCGACCGCCTCGTTCCAGGACTTCACCCAGCCGGCGCGGTTGTCGAGCGCCACCGCCGAAGGGATAAGCTTGAGGCTTTTCGCCGTTTCCTCGCCATAGGTGAGGTTGGCGGCGATCTCGTCGGAGACCTTGACCTCCTTGTTGGCCGGGCTGTCGATGAACTTTTCGGCAAGCTTGGTCTGCACCTCGGTCGACAGCCAGAAATCCATGAACTGCAGCGCCAGCTCGCGGTTCTTGGAGCCCTTGGTGGCGATCATCACGTTCATGCCGCCGGTCTGGCCTTCCTTCGGCGTCGCCCAGGCAACCGGCAGACCGAGCTTGGTGAACGGCGCCCAGGTGAAGCGGCCGATCGGCGCGGCCCAGATCTCTTCCTGCTTCATCAGCTGCACGAGCTGCGACGACTTCTCGTAGAAGGTGACGATGTCGTCCTTCTTCTCGCCGACTGCATCGATGGCAGCCTTGAGGTCCGGCGTATCCTTGGAGAGCGCCCTGCCGAGCATGTAGAGCGCCGGCGGACCCTGGTTGGTGGTGACGTTCGGCCAGGCGATATGGCCGGCATATTCCGGCTTCAGCAGGTCCGCCCAGCTGTCGATCTTCATCTTGTCGGAGCGATAGGCGATCGAGGTGGCATAAAAGGTATAGCCGACGCTCATGCCGTCGCCGTTCGGATCCTGGGCGATGTCGTAGAGCTTGTTGAAGTTCGAGAGCTTGGTCCGGTCGATCGTGTCGATCAGCCCTTTGCGTGCCGCCGACAGCGCGTCGGCCATCGAGACGACGGCCATGTCGACGACCGGGCTTGCCTTGTTGGCCTCCATCTTGGCCAGCCGCTCGACGCTGTTGCCGGTCTCGACGACCAGCTTGCAGCCGCAGATCTTTTCGAAGGGCTCATAGACGATCTGCTTGTACTCGTCCTGCGACAGCGCATAGACGGAAATCGTCAGCGTCTTTTCCTGCGCGAGCGCCGAGCCGGGGGCAGCGCCCAGTATGAGCGCCAGCGCGGCGCCCGGTGCGAGAATGACCTTCTTCATGCCTGTGGTTCTCCTGCTGTCGGATGGGTTGGGATTTTTGCATGCAATGGATATGGGCCCGGCGCCGGATAGGGAGCGGCACCGGGCCCGGGCGGCCCGCTCGATTGCCGTATGATGAGCTGCATCGCCACGCGGTCCGGCGCCGACGAGACCCGGCCCGAACCTGCACCGTCGGCATCGGCCTCCGCCTCGATGGCGCGCATCAGCGCCGCGACCGCGAGATCGGCAATGGTGGCGAGATCCATCCGCACGGTGGTCAGCGCCGGCGTCACCACCGGCGACCAGATCAGGTTGTCGAAGCCGGTGACGCTGACGCGTTCGGGCACGCCGATCCCGGCCCGCTGCAATTCGGTAAGCGCCCGCAGCGCCGAAAGATCCGAGACCGCGGCAAAGCCGGTGAATCCGGCCGCCACCCTGTCGGCAAGCCCGAGCAGGCACCCTTCGCCGCCCTCGCCCTCGACCTTTTCGATCCACAGCGTGTCGCAGTCGACGCCGGGGCCAAGACCGGCCTTGACGCCGCCGATCCGGTCGTTCTGTACGTTGGAATCCCTGTGGGTGCCGATCAGCAGCACCCGGCGATGGCCAAGCTGCACCAGATGGCGACCGATCAGTTCGCCGCCCTGCCAGTGATCGGCCGCGATCGTGTTGCCGGGCGTCGACGGCGTGTCGATGACGGCGACCGGGCAACCGATATCGGCGATCCGGGTGGCACGGCGCGGCACCACCACCATGCCGTCGACGCCGCGCTCCAGCAGCCGGTTGATCGCTTCCGTCTGTGTCGCGATGTCGCCGCGGCTGTCGGCGATCAGCACGCCGTAGCCGACCGCCGCCGCGGCATTCTCGATCGCCTGCGCGATCTGCGGAAACAGCGGGTTGGCGATATCCGGCAGGACCAGGCCGAGCACGCCGCTGCGCCCCGTCCGCAGCGCCCGTGCCGTCAGGCTCGGCACATAGCCGAGTTCTGCCGCCTTGATGCGCACCTTGTCCGCCAGCTCGGGCGACACCCGCCCCTTGCCCGAAAGCGCGTTGGAGACGGTTGCCGCAGACACGCCGAGAGCCGCGGCAATCGCGCTCATGTTCGGGCTCTGGCGGACAACGGCCATGGGCTCTACCTGATTAATCGTTTAAGCAGAAAAACAGAAAAGATCGGCGGAGTCGAGTCCCCGGGGCCATCCACCCGGTCTTTTGCGTGTCAGACTCTCAAGGCTTCCCAGCTGAGCGGATCGCTAAACATGCGCCGCGGCAGGCAGCGCGCTTTCCAACCGCAGGCACGCGCTGTAGGTATCTCTTTTTAGCCAGTGATAGTGCTGACCTCGATTGCCGAAAGTGTCCCATGACAGCTTACGTCCATGTCAACCTGCGGATTAAGGATCAGGCCAGACAGGCAGCACTGGCTCCCCGGTTCAAGGCGGCGCTCGAAGCCGCGGGCGGCCGAATAGTGCACTTCGGTCCTGTCGCAGAAGTTTTGGAGGGAGAGGTACCTCCGCTGCCGATCGCCGGGATCTTCGAATTTCCGACATTGGCGGCCGCATCGGCATTCTATCATTCCGCGGAATACGGCCCCCTGAAAGCGGAACGCGAGCTCGCCCAAGAGGCGCGAATGTTCATCGTGGACGCAGGCTGAGACGATCTGCCCGCCTATCGCTCCCAGTAAGGCGGCTCGCCGAATGCCTTTTTCAGGTGGTCGGCGATGGCGCGCAGCTTGGCGGACGGGCTGCGCCCCTGCGGATGCGCCATGTAGATGAATTCGAGCTCCGGCTCATGCTCCATCTCGACCACCTGCAGCAAGCCCTGCTTCAGGGCAGGCCCGGCAATGAAGGTGGGCAGCATGGCGAGGCCGACACCGGCAATCGCCGCATCGCGCATCATGTCGCCATTGCTGACGACCAGCGCCGGCTGCGCCCGGACGGTGACGGGGCCGCCCTCGGCCTCGAACCGCCAGTCGGACACCCCGCGATGGGTATAGAAGATCCCCCGATGGCGGCCGAGGTCGTGCAGGTTGGCGGGTCTGCCATGCCGCTCCAGATAGTCTGCCGAGGCCACCAGCCTTCGCCGGCTGGAGGCGAGCTTCCAGGCGATCAGCCGTGAATCGGCAATCGGACCATGCCGGACGACCGCGTCGAACCCGTCAGCCACCGCATCCACCCGCCGATCGTCGATATCGAGCGCAAGCTCGAGCTCCGGGTGCTGCAGCAGGAAGGGATAGAGCGCCGGGCCCAGATGCAGCCGACCGAAGGTGACGGGCGCCGCCAGCCGCACCGGACCGGCAAGCGTGCCCCGCCGCTCCGACATGTCTGCCACAGCATCCTCTATGTCGGCGACGATGCGCCGGGCCCGGTCCAGAAAGGCCGAGCCATCCTCGGTCAGGCTGAGCTTGCGCGTGGTGCGATGCAGGAGCACGACGCCAAGCGATTTCTCGAGTTCCGCCAGCCGGTCGCTGACAAGCGACTTCGAGACCCGCAACCGTTTTGCGGCCGCAACGATGGACCCGCTTTCGACGATGGCGACGAACGCCGTCAGGGCTTCGGTCTTGATCACTGTTCTGTTTTCCCGGACGGCAGTTCCACGGGACGCAGGCTAATCCCGCGCCTTGCGAAATGCCATCTTCCTGTCACCGCAACGGAGGCAATGATCCTCCAGCATCAGGAGACAAGGCAATGAACAGATTGACCGGCAAGGTTGCCATCATCACCGGAGCAAGCTCGGGCATCGGCCGGGTCACCGCAAAGCTCTTTGCCGCCGAAGGCGCCAAAGTCATCGTCGGCGCCCGCCGAAAGGCGGAACTGGACAGCCTGGTCGCCGAGATCGAGGCGGAAGGCGGAAAGGCCGTCGCGCTCGCCGGCGACGTGCGCTCGGAGGACTACCACAAAGCCCTCGTCGCCACCGCGCTCGAGCACTTCCAGAAACTCGACATCGCCTTCAACAATGCCGGCACGCTCGGAGAGGGCGGCCCGAGCACGGACGTCTCCGAGGCAGGATTTGCCGACACCCTCGCCATCAACCTGACGGCATCCTTCCTCGCCGCAAAACACCAGATCCCCGCCATGCTCGCCAATGGCGCAGGCTCGATCGTCTTCACCTCGACCTTCGTCGGCTATACGGTCGGTTTTCCCGGCACCGCCGCCTATGCTGCCAGCAAGTCGGGCCTGATCGGCCTCACCCAGGCGCTCGCCGCTGAATACGGACCGCACAATATCCGCGTCAATGCCGTGCTGCCCGGCGCCATCGAAACCGACATGTACCGGGAACACAACGATACGGCGGACAAGCAGGCCTTCATCACCGCGCTGCACGCCCTGAAGCGGGTCGGCACGCCGGAAGAAATCGCCCGCTCCGTCCTCTACCTCGCCTCGGACGATGCAAGCTTCGTGACCGGCACCGCATCGCTGGTCGACGGCGGCCTGTCGATCACCAGGACCTGAGACGGCGGAGTGCCGCTGCGGTGACCATGGATGAATACCGCCTCCGGTCCGGAGTGGGCGCGTGGCGGCTTCGCGCCATGTGTGGACTTTCCTAACACCTTAAGCCTCGTGTAGAGCTACCAGATCTAGCGTTCTCGCGGAGATGGCGATGAAGACAGTGACCCTTTGGCGACCTGTAGGTCCGGTCGAGTTGGAGTTGATAAAGCAGAGCGGCATGAAGGCATTCCCGCCCCGACTACCCGACCAACCCATCTTCTATCCGGTCCTTTCCGAAGACTACGCTATTCGGATTGCGCGGGATTGGAATGTCAGTCGCGACGGCGCAGGCTATGTCACCCGCTTCGAAGTTCTAAAGACATTTCTGGCTCCCTACTTGCCTCAAGAGGCTGGAGGCAAAGCGTTGAGGGAGTATTGGATACCGGCTGAAGAGCTGGATAGTTTTAACGCATCCATTGTCGGAGAAATAGCTGTGACCACCGCGTTTGAATCCGAACGAAAAGATATTGGACGCGACTGATCAAGGTCGGCTTAGGGCCGATTACGGCCATTGCTGGGATGTTGAAGTTCGCTTAGCGTGAGCGGAGGCTGGGGGGGCGTCATGATCGAAATGAACATCCAGCTCTACTGGGGTCCGAGGGCTGAGGAGCTTGAGTCACTCGTCCTTAAAGCGATTGAGCACCTCGCTGAGTTGAAGGAGCTTGGGCCCCCATTCGAGACTTGGGTTCGACCTGGTAAATCTAGGAAGACTGCGATGGCTGGCCCTGTCGTGAACCTGACCGAGCCCGAGAAAGTGCGAGAGCTGCTTTTGAAGGGACGAAACTGGACCGACTTCTCGCCAAGAACCGTCATTCCCGAACTGGGATATCACTTCGGGCTGTGGAATCGGGCCTTTGGTGATGTAGATGCTACATTCTCGATAAGGTGCGGGGTCAACTCAGAGTTCTTGTCGCAGGGCGCGCAGAACCTGTTGAATCTAAGGGCCGTCGCACGTGAGACGCTGCCTTTGGACGATGCTGTCATCAAGCAAGTGTTTCTTCGCTTTGCGGATGTCTGGAAGCCACAGAGCGGACGAGCGTGGATCAAACGGATGGCGGCCGAACATACGGTCGCCGCGATATAGTGCGGCAGATGAGTGCCGAACACACTCATGACGCCAATGCGCCAGTAGCAGACATTCAGACAGCCGCAGCATCGGGGCTCAGTCACCAGTAAGACGGTTCTTCCACTTTCCGCCGCGCACGACACCGAAGAGGCTTCCGCCCGTATCGACAACCTGCATCTCAGCCGCGCCGTCGACCGCTCCTAGCCGACAGGATGAAGCCAGAGCTATCGTTGACTGAAAACTGGCTGGGAGCGCTAACCACCTCCTCCGGTCTACAGTGAGGGTCGGTGGCCTTCTCTCAAGCTCAAGGGCCCAGATAACGTTCTGACTTTTCCAGATTTTTAAGGTGATATCTTGCTCTGCACATATGTTTTGCGGAGGCGTAGGCTGTACCACCGTCTCAGCGCCCGACGCTGGAGCGGCGGTCTGGATCGAGGTTACTGCTAACAGGATGATAAAATAGCGGTGCATGTCTAACGGCTACCACAGGCCAGTTGGTTGACCAACACCGTAGTCCGCTAGGGCCTAAAGCAGACCCCGCTCCATGAACCAAGGGAGGTGGGAGCGCAGAAATCCGGCTTCGCGCCAAATGCGGTCATTGCAAACGTCTCAGCGTTTCACGATGCCATTCACGAAGATGCTCACCAGACGCGCGATGTGTTGTTCCGGAGGGCTATCTTTCTCCATTGAGAGCGAGACTGCGGTCGCGATACATACCAGGTCGTTGAAGCTGACGTCAGGTGCGACAGCTCCCGCCTGCTGCGCAGTCTGCAAAAGTCGAGCGCCTGTATCGCTGGTCGCGAGGCATCCGGGCGTATCAATCTGCAGGACTGTCCCAAGCGATGCCGCAAAACCACGGTAGATGTTCGTATATTGCACGAGCTCTTCGAGATAGGCGCGCAGGGCGCTCAATGGGTCAAGATCAGCTTCCCTGGCACGGCTGGTCTCGGCAAGCGTCAGGAATCTGGCGCTGTATGTCGCGGCCAGAAGTTCTTCGCGCGTCGGAAACCTTCGGTAGAGCGTGCCGATTCCGACCCCGGCACGTTTTGCGACCTCGTCCAGCGATACGCCTGCGCCTTTCTCGAGGAAGACCTCCTCGGCTGCCGCAAGAATTCGCTCCTTGTTGAGCTGCGCGTCGGCGCGCAGTGGGATTCCGTCGACCAAAAAGTCTGCCTCGCCGTGACTTGTTAAGTGGAGGATTCCTCCATATAGTAAGTGGAGAAGCACTCCACTTGAAGAACAGCGAGCATACGATATGACGAAGCGATTTGAAAACAAGGTCGTGGTAATCACGGGCGGAACGGACGGTATCGGCTTGACCACAGCCCACTCGTTCGCCGCAGAGGGTGCCCACGTGTACATCACGGGACGTCGGCAGGAGCGCTTGGACGAAGCGCTCGAGAAAATCGGCAATGGTGCTATCGGTGTTCGGGGCGATGTCAGCGATCTTGCCGATCTCGACCGGCTATACGCACAGGTAAAGCAGGATCACGGTCGGGTGGATGTGGTGTTCGCCAACGCTGGCATATCCGAGTCGGCTCCAATCGGCAGCATCGAAGAGGACCATTTCGACCGCGTCTTCGACATCAACGTCAGGGGCACCGTCTTTACCGTGCAGAAGGCGCTTCCCCTCATGTCTGCGGGCGGCGCTGTCGTGCTGGCCGGATCGGGGGCGGGCAGCAAGGGCTTTGCCAGCCTTTCCATCTATAGCGCGACAAAGGCAGCGATCCGGTCCTTCGCGCGAACCTGGACGACCGATCTGAAAAGCCAGGGCATCCGTGTGAACGTCGTTTCTCCCGGCATGGTCATAACGCCGGCAATGCAGACCTATCTGCAGAACAACACCGGCGCTGAGGAATGGATGAAGCAGACTATTCCGTTCGGCAGGCTCGCCCAGACCGAGGAGATCGCCAAGGCAGTGCTGTTTCTGGCATCGGCCGAAAGCAGCTTCGTCGGGGGCGAGGAACTCTTTGTCGACGGCGGCTTTGTGGCGGTCTGAAAGACCGCGGCTCCCCACGCCCCGCATCCCGTCAGGCTCTCACCACCCCACCACGTCCTCGCGGAACCGGCCCACCTCCTCGATCAGCCAGGCGCGGAAAGCGGCGACCGGGCGCAGCTGCACCTTGCTGAGCGGCGCCACGGCATAATAGGCGCTCGGGCTGCGCACCGCATGCGGAAACGCCTCGACAAGCTGGCCGCCCGCCAGTTCCGCGTCGATCAGGAACAGCGGCATCAGCGCCACGCCGAGCCCGGCAATGGCCGCCTGAGCGACGCTGCCGAACTGCTCGAAACGCATGCCTTGGTTGGGCGTCTCGGCAAGGCCGAGGCTTGCGAACCAGTGCCCCCAGGCGCCGGGCCGCGACGCCATGTGCAACAGCGGCAGCCGCAGCAGGTCGCCCGGCTCGCGGATCGGATGAGTGCCCAGAAACTCCGGCGAACACACCGGCGCCACCCTTTCCTCCATCAGGAAGGTGCATTCGGCGCCTGGCCAGTCCGGCCCCGTCTCGCCCATCGGCCCCACGTGGATCGCCATGTCGACATCGTCGCGGTCGAAGTCGAACATGCCGATCCGGGTCACGAAACTGAGCGTGATTTCCGGATGGCGAGAGACGAAACCGGGGATGCGCGGCATCAGCCAGCGGGTCCCGAAGGTCGGCAGGATGGCGAGCGTCAGCTGGTCGCTATGCCGTTTGGTCATGGCGGCAAGCGAGGCGGAGCGGATCTGCGCCAGTGCGTGGGCAACCGCCTTGGCGTAGTCCGCACCGGCCGCAGTCAGCTTCACACCGCGACTGGTCCGGTCGAACAGGGCAACACCCAGCTGCTCCTCGAGCCCCGAAACCTGCCGGCTGATCGCCCCTTGCGTCAGCGACAGCTCCTCGGCCGCGGACGAAAAGCTGCCGAGCCGCGCCACGGAATCGAAGGCCGCAAGCGCCGAGGTGGAGGGAAGCAGTTTTCGCGACAATCCGGTCATGCCCTATGACTATCGCTCATGCCGGTTTGAGTAAACATGCCTTGCGCCGGGGCGCCTGACGCGGATAATCCGCTGAGAAAAAAATTCGGAGGCACGCCGGTGGCTTTTTCCTGGAACGACCCTTTCCTGCTCGAAGATCAGCTCAGCGACGAAGAGCGGATGATCCGCGATGCGGCGTCCGCCTTTGCCAAGGCCGAACTCGCCCCGCGCGTGCAGGAGGCCTATCTCGACGAAACGACCGACAAGCAGCTGTTCAGGCTGATGGGGCAGACCGGCCTGCTCGGCGTCACCCTGCCAGAGGAATACGGCGCCGCCAACGCCTCCTATGTCGCCTATGGCCTGGTCGCCCGCGAGATCGAGCGCATCGATTCTGGCTACCGCTCGATGATGAGCGTCCAGTCCTCGCTGGTCATCTACCCGATCTTCACCTACGGCTCCGACGAACAGAAGAAGAAGTACCTGCCCGGCCTCGTCTCGGGCGAGCTGATCGGCTGCTTCGGCCTGACCGAGCCCGATGCCGGCTCCGATCCGGGCGGCATGAAGACCCGCGCCGAAAAGACCGCCACGGGCTACCGCCTCCGCGGCGCAAAGACCTGGATCTCCAACGCGCCGATCGCCGATGTCTTCGTCGTCTGGGCAAAGTCGGAAGCCCATAACAACGAGATCCGCGGCTTCGTGCTGGAAAAGGGCATGCAGGGCCTCTCCGCCCCGAAGATCGGCGGCAAGCTGTCGCTGCGCGCCTCGATCACCGGCGAGATTGTCATGGACGGCGTCGAGGTCAGCGAAGACGCGATCCTGCCCAACGTTTCGGGCCTCAAGGGTCCGTTCGGCTGCCTCAACCGCGCCCGCTACGGCATTTCCTGGGGCGTCATGGGTGCGGCCGAAGACTGCTGGTTCCGCGCCCGCCAGTACGGGCTGGACCGCAAGCAGTTCGGCAAGCCGCTTGCCGGCATGCAGCTCTACCAGAAGAAGCTCGCCGACATGCAGACCGAGATCGCACTGGGCCTGCAGGCGAGCTTGCGCGTCGGCCAGCTGATGGACGACAAGAAGATGGCGCCGGAAATGATCTCGATCGTCAAGCGCAACAATTGCGGCAAGGCGCTGGATATCGCCCGGGCTGCGCGTGACATGCATGGCGGCAACGGCATCCAGATCGAATACCATGTCATGCGCCATGCCCAGAATCTGGAAACCGTCAACACCTACGAGGGCACGCACGACGTCCACGCGCTGATCCTCGGCCGCGCCCAGACGGGCATCCAGGCGTTTTTCTAGAGGCTTCCGGCCCGTTTCCGCTTTTCTACCAGACGCCCGGCCCACTTTCGCGGGCCGGGCTTTTTGTGAGAAGGACGAAGCGAGTAGAACTCGCCTCCTCTGCCCTCCGCGACTGGAAATCATCCCCCTGTGCCCTCCGTGGCTGGAACGCACCCTCTTCTGCCCCCTGCGGCTGGAACGCTCCCCTCTGCCTCCTTGGCTGGAACGCCCCCCCCCCCCCCCCCGCCGCTCAACGCCCCCCCCCCTGCGCGGAACGCGAGGGCGGGTCGTCCTGGTTCCTGCCC
>UBWZ01000014.1 GCA_900469345.1 Hyphomicrobiales bacterium
GAAACTGCAGATCTGCAGTTGCGACAGCTCTTCTCGCTGACCCAGGCCATGACCGTCAACGGCTGCTTCGCCGTATAAGAGGTAGAATCACCGACTGCAGATCCGCAGATGGCCACATCGTTTTTCACATGATCTGTTTCCGCATGTTCATGGTGATCCTCGAGGATACCGCCGAAATCCAATGTGCCGCCGAAAATGCGATCTCGCTCCATACCAGCGACACGATCGACATGGCGCGGTTGCTGAAAAGCACCATGCGACTGCGGCCCGATCGCATCATCGTCGGCGAGGTTTGCGACGGCGCTGCTCTGACGCGCCTTAAAGCCTGGAACACGGGTCATCCCGGCGGTATCACCACAATCCATTCCAATACAGCGATGTCAGCCCTGCGGCGGCTAGAACAATTGACGTCGGAAGCGAGGCAGCAGCCGATGTAGGAGGTGATCGGTGAAGCTGTCGATCTCGTCGTCTCCATTGCGCGCACGGAGAAGGGGAGGCGCGTCCGGGAGGTCATCCACATCGAGGGTTATCGCAACGGCCGCTACCAAACCGAACACTATGCCCAGATCGATGAGGACAGTCACGTCGCATAGGATGAACTTCATCCTTCCTCCCTAACTTTCCCCGCAGCAGCGGCAAGCCTTTGCGAACCCGCGCTCGCCTCTTCCGGGGGAGGGGGCCTGCCCTGGGAATCTGCACTTCAACAGATCCAGCAGTCGATCACGGGACCCGTAGCGGGCTTTATCGCGCTGGCCGCAGTCGCCATTGCCGGCGCGATGCTGATCTTCGGAGGGGAACTAAACGATTTCGCACGGCGGCTCTGCTATGTGGCGCTGATCGGAGGCGTGCTTCTTGGCGCGACACAGATCGTCGCGCTGTTCGGCGCGAACGGGGGCTCGATCGACGACCCTGCCGCGCGGGCCGAGCAGGCCACACCGGAACCACCGATTTCAGCAACTACGAAGGGGGAGGGGGCTCATGGCTGAGGCCAGTTCATCCCTTGTCCGGTCGCGCGTAGACCGGGCTCTGTCTCGCCTCAACCTGTTGATGGGCGCCGATCGCGAGCTTGTCCTGGACACTGCGCTCGCCGCTGTCATCCTGATTTTCGTCGTCCTGACTTGATCTGCGGCGCTGTTTGGCGTTGCGGTCTCGCTGATGACGGTCGCAGCCCTTCGCATGATAGCCAGAACCAATCTGCTCTTGCGCCACGGCGATGACGTCGCACACATATTCCCTTGAATGAAATGTGTCGGATATAAACCCGTAAAGCTGAGCCGGTCGGCACTATAGTCGATGTCCATTTTTGACTATATTTTGCAGTCAATCTCGCCCCGAAGGTGAGCTGCAGACACCGCCTTGGCCAAAGCCGTATTGATGTAAAGCAAAAACGATCAATATCTTGAATCGGTATGCCGCAATCGATTCAGAACTGTGGTTGGACGCCGGCTGAGACCGGGTGCAGACTGCGCGCGTGATCTACCAACCTTACAGCGTGCTAATCCACCGCCGGGATCCAATGCGCAACATGGCTCGCTACTACGGGCTGTCCGTGGAGCCATCGTTACTGGGCGGAATCATTCTCGTGCGGCGATGGGGCAGGGCAGGGCGCAGTGAGCGTCGCCGCGTCGAACATTTCCGCAACGAGCAGGACGCGGTCATCGTGTTTCTCGCATTGCTGGCCCGGAAACGCCGCCGCGGCTATCGACCGGAGCCTGCCGCAACATTTCACGCGTGCGATTGGTCTTTTGATCAAAAAGCACCGTGATGGCGCAGTCAGCCGATTCGGGACGTGTTGTAACGTTTTTGCAGAATGGTTACAGCGCGTCCCGCATTGCCTTGTCGCATAGTCATGTGCGTTCTGCGTCACTACGCGATCCGAGAATTCCGTTTCTCGTTTATGAAGTAACGGGGAGAACAGGCTTGCTGTCGCCGTCGACGGAACCCGGTCTCGCGATAG
The DNA here is from genome assembly GCA_900469345.1 of Hyphomicrobiales bacterium. Taxonomy (GTDB): domain Bacteria; phylum Pseudomonadota; class Alphaproteobacteria; order Rhizobiales; family Rhizobiaceae; genus Neorhizobium. Next base: position 1,958 of record UBWZ01000014.1, read on the forward strand.
CGGCAAGAGCATGCAAATCGACCCTGCGGGTGAGACGTCGTCGCAGCTCCGCGTTCGATTCCTGCTTGTCATAGCCGACGGCCACAAGGATCTTCTGGGCGCCGCCAACGATGTCGCGCGCGCTTGGTTGCGGGCAGGCGGGATCGGCATCGAGAGCGTCTGCCAGGAACACCGCCAGGGAAGCTGCAATCGCACGATCGATTATCGACGCCTCGGGGCGACCGGCGACGCGCCGCCGGGTCCGCCAGCGCTCGGTTCGGAGACGGGCAGTTTCGTTTGCAGGATTGCGGGGTCGTGGCATGGTCGGATCTCCGGTTGTGACGTCACTATCGGAACCTGCCGGCGCGCAAGCTGGAAACGCTGCCCGTCACTACCGGAAATAATTTGACTCAACTCGAGTTACGTTACCGGCAACGCATCGAAGGTCGCGGCGAACACGAGTAAGGCCGCCCAGGATCCAAGATGAAACCGACCGCCGCAGAGGTGATTGTGGTCATCATGCCGATACCATCCCGTTGTGACGATAGACATGCATGCTATGTGAACAGCAGCGTCACTATCCGAGCTTGCGCGTCGGCTCGGTTCATCGGGTTACAAGCCGCAGAACGTCGTTTAAGTGTCCGGCAGCATCAGGAGGATCTTACATGACGATCGACCACATCACTGTCGACAACCGCGGCGACTTCGCGATGTGCGCTATCGAGCGGGCCAGGATCATCGTTAGCGAGCAGGGCACGGCTCTGGCGATGGCTGCGCGCGACGGTAGCGATGACGAGGTCCGATCGAGCGGGAACGCGCTCGGACAGGCGATCACCGAGGCGCTGCTGGAAGTGTTCGACGGCTTGCTGGACGAGTGAAGGATCGCGTCGGCCGGTGGACATCGACAAGGCGGATGTGGTCGCCTTGGTCACTCTCCCCCAGAGCCGTCCCGCCGCCCATCGTCGCGGCGGCCGGGAGAGCGGCTCTGCGTTAATCCGCGTTATCCCTGATCTCTGCAAGGGCTTCGATCACTTGCTCGGCCCGTTCGGAGATATCGCGCATGACGCTCACGGCGGGCGCGATATCGGATGGCAACCAGCGCACGGGGTCGGGTGAGAACATGTCGATGATCTGTCGTTTGAGATCGTATCCGCGATCGTCCCACTGCCTGATCCTTTCGATGAGCGTCTCAAGCGCATGATGTTCCTTGCGGCCCATGACGCGTTGTATGCGGTACGGGATCGGGGTGGTCTCCGGCATGATCTGGTCCTCGCTGTAGTCGTTGCTTGTGGGTTCAGGCTGCCGTGCCACTGGCTGGCTCGAGGCGATCCCTGTCGGGCGCGAACAAGCTGCCCCGAGCTGGCTCTGCTTGCGGCGGCCATCACCACCACGACGAGTAGTAGACGGTATATCCATCGCGGATGGCCTGGCGGGCCCGCTCCAGAAATAGAAGATCACCGAAGGCGTCGCTGGACACGCTCTGCCCGAACATCAAGCCGGACGTCTTTGGCAATGAGGTACGCCTCAGGCTGGCTTCAAGTTCTGCGAGATCGGCGGGGAGCAGCCGCAGGTTCGCCAGGTTGAACGCCTTTGCCCGACCGCGTTTGGAGCGATAGAGCTTCTCCATCCAGGCATGAAGGTCTGGGTGCTTGCGCCAGTAGTGCAGTTCCTCCGCATTCTGGACCTTGAAGTCCACCGACTGGTGAACCTTGTGCTTCGTCTTGAAGGCGAACATGTCGAGACCCATCGGCCTTTTCCTTTCGATCGGTTTGGTGGGGAAGCGGCAAGACGTGCGCTTTACATCGGCGGCAGGTCGGCCACCGCTTCGAAAACGGATGTCTGTCCGCACATGCGGCTTGTCGCCATGTAGGTTCGCAAAAGAGCACTCTCATCGACGCCAAGCTGCCGCAGGCGGGCGATGCGCGGACCAAAATCGCGGACGGCATCCTCCAGGACTGCCAGTTGCTTGGCCGACGCCGCCTGCATCAGGAGGGCGACGGGTTGGGGTTTGGTCATGACGATGATCCTTTCGATCAAAAATGTGGGGGCATGGGCGTGCGGAATGGGCCGCGGCAGGCCGCGGCACAGAGGCTCTGCGAACGACAGAGCGATGATCGGGAGAGCCCATCATGGGCAAGCCTCACCTCGCGCGGTGACGCTCAGGAACGGCGGGACGACGGCAAGCGTTGCGCGACGCCGACAGCACCGTGCTTGCTGGATCCAAAGCCGCTGACGCGGCCATTCCGGTGATCATGTCCGGTGATATTGTCGGCCGGCGCGAACACCAGGCTGTTTGGACCAGCCGTCGTCTCACCCCTGTCGATAAAATGATGCTGGCGCGTCGCAACGATCATCGCAAGCACAAAACGCCCCCGTGGAGGGATTTTTGGTTCGGCCTCTCGCGGACCTACGATCCGCGACGATCCATGGCCGTTCGTCTTCACCGGCCTTTCGATCTCAATGGCAGGTGATGCGATCGAAATCGTCGCACACGGCGCTCGCCTCGTCCTGCAGCATCTTCATCGTGTGGACGACAGGTTCGGAGTTCGTGGCATGCCCGTTGGCGACCAGTTGCTGGAGAATGCTGACATAGACATGGATCTGCATGATGCGCAGCACACCATCGCCGCCGATATAGTCCCGGAGGTGCCCTGTCTGGACCGGCTTTGGCAACTTGAACTCGAAGAGCGCCTCGTCCAGCAGGTCGGACTGACTGGGCAGACCGGCTCCGATCTTGAGGACGCCAATGCTATGCTCCGAGAACAGCAGGCAAAGCTGATGTTTGCGACGGCCGGCCGGACCGGCTTCGAGATCATCAATGGCCCCGAAGAGGGCGCAGGCACCGATCCAGGCATTGTGCCTCAGGGTCTCTTCGTAAGCGTCTGCGGTTGCGGTATCGATCATGATGAGCTTCCTTTCATCGGAGCATGTTGGGGACGTGCGGGATCGAGCCGCGACCAGAGGGCCGCGACGCGAGGGTTCTGACACGGGCAAACCCGGTGCAGAGCAAGGGTTGGTCGGGCTGCCGCCAGCGAGCTTCCCCGCGAGGGTTATCGCTCGGACGAGGACGGCCGGAAGTGCCGCGCGACACCGGTGGCATCGCGGTTGTTGCTTCCAAAGCCGCTCATGCGGCCATGTCGGTGATGGTGTCGGCAGGCAGGAGAGATGCTGTTTGGACCAGCCACCGTCATACTTGCGTCGACAGAAAAATGCTGGCGCGTCGTTGCGGTTCTCGCAAGCCTCAATCGCCCGGCGGCGCAAATTATTTTTGTCGACCTGCTTTCGGCACATGCGTGGTGCCGGAGCGAAGACCACCTATCGTCGAAGGTTATCGGAAGCCCGGCGGGGGCGGGCAGGGGACGAAGTCGTCGCGCTCGAGATCGTAGCGATACCAGACCTGCTCATCCTCGAAGCGCTCGTAGACGGGATGAAGGTCGATCGGCCTGGCCGGACGCCCGCGATGCTCGCTCCCATCCTCGTCCGCATGGCGATCGCAGGCGGTGACGAAGAAGCCCTGACGCTCCCAGAGCCGGGCCGGTCGTCCGCAGCGTTCGCAGACATGGAAGCTACGTGCTTCGGCCAGCGCAATCAGGCGATAGATCCGCCATTGAAGTTGATCCGGCATGCCTGGTTCGGCTTGTCGATAAACGCGAAGACCGCCGAACTTCTCCTTGATCTGCGTGACGCACAGAACGGTCCCCGTTGGCAGTTCGGCTTCCAATGCGGCGAACAGCACCGCGAGAATGCCGATCCAGCCCGGACCGCATTCGAAGCTGAACTGCGGCGCGAGGAAGGAGCGGTGCTTTCGCTTGAGATCGCTGAAGTCCATGTGCATTCCTCACCTTGCAAACGTGAGTGTCAGTTGAGCGGCCTGATCGTGATCGGCAACAGCCGCCTCGACCACCGTGCCGTCCAGCGACCCGTGCTCGATCAGCCTGTCGGCGAGGCTCTCGATGACGCCGCGATAGCGCGTGACGATCTGGCGGGCGCGGATCAGTTCTTCCCGCAGGATCGCCTCGACCTGAATGGCGATTGCAGGCCGACGAAGCTCTGAGGCCATGCGCCCGGTCGCGGCAAAACTTTGGCAGGAGACAAGACCGTCCCCCATCCCGGCGACGGCGACCATCCAGGTGGCGATCCCGGTTGCCTGCTCGAGATCGAGCGCGACCCCGTCGCAGTGATCGCCGAAGAATACATGCTCGGCGGCCAGCGACGCGAGGTTGACGCAGATATCCGCCCGCATGAAGCGGCTGTCGCGACGCACCATCGGCTCGCTGTCGAAGGCGGCAAAACCGGCAACGGAAGCGCCGGCCAGAACCTTGTCGTGCACGACAACGCGGGTCAGGCGGCGCAAGCCCAGCGCAACGCCGACGACGGCGTGTCCGAGTTCATGGATCGCGGTTGCGCGCACTTGGTCTGCTGGAATGACGCGAACCGGCGGGAGTGCCTGCAGCACATGGCTTGTCTCGATTGCCATGCCGCTGCGGCGGGCAAGACGGCGGGCGTCGCGGGCAATCCGCTCGAGGTCGGCACCCGAGCATCCCTCCGTCAGCGCGATGGCGTCGCCGAGATCAAGATCCGCCTGCAGGTGGTAGCGAAGGATGTGCGCGCGCGCATCGGCATCCGGAAGCGCAATGGCGATATGCCGGTCGAGACGGCCGGGGCGGCGCAGAGCTGCGTCGACATTGCCCGGATCGTTGCAGGCACCGATAACGACGACGCCCGGGCGTTCGACCGCGCCGTCGAGATGTTCGAGCAAGCCGTTGACGACACCCCGCATGTATTCCTGGTGTTCGCCTGATTTGCCGCGGTCGACAAAGGCATCGACCTCGTCGATCAAAAGGATGCAGGGTGCGCTCGCGCGGGCCGCGTCGAACGTCTTGCGCATCGCCTTGAGCATATCGCCCTGATGACCTGCGGCCTGCCATGCCGAATACGATCCGGTCAGAAACGGCACATCGCAGCTCGTGGCCAAGGCCTTGGCGAACGTCGTCTTGCCAGTGCCCGGCGGACCCGACAGAAGCAGGCCGGTATCGACGTCGTGCCATGCGAGATGGCCAGCGCTGTAGTCTGCAAGATCGCGCTTCAGTTCAAAGGCCCAGGCCGCTGCATCGGCATATCCACGCAGGTCTTCCAGCCGCACTTCGCCTTCAGCCTTGGACGATGCGACGTTCGGGGTTTTGGCGATGGACACGTTTTGTTCGACGCGCCAGCCGGCCAGCATCGCGCGGAAGGAGCGGCCGCCGTTGGGGAGGGCTGCCCGCAGCTCCGCCGGCATAGTCAGAATGCCCTCCGCTTCATCAGGGCTGATGGCTTCGGAGAATGCAAGTCGAACCGCCTGCTGCACCAATACGGGATCGACCGCCGGGACATCGAGGATCGCATCGACGACCGCGAGCGAGGGATGCGACAGAAGTCGTGTCGCGTCGGTGCAGCGGATCAGGCCGACGGTGCGGCATTCGCCGATCGACAAAGCGGCGATCGGATCGTGCGGCTGACCCTTGATCTTGCCCGCGGGCTCGATCGTGTCGACGACGTCATGGGCACGATAAGAACGGCGCGCCGGCCGAAAATTTTGATCGTCGTCATCGTCGCCGATCTCGATCGTCTGCGGCAACATGTCGAGCAGCACCGACCGCGCTGCACTTTTCCACGACGCCTCATCGATCCGGTCGGGAAGGACGACTGCGACAAGGAAGCGGCCGGCACGGCGAAACGGTCGCAGTGCGCGACGCAGATGCAGGCAGGCGATCTGGTGCTCGAGAGACAGGTTATCGCTCATGGCATCGTCTCCACCAGATCGGCAAACAGCATCGGCCCGAAGCCGGTATCCGGGCAGTCGATCCCGACGTCGCGCGAGCGGCCGAATGGGGGGAGGGCGCCTTGGCTGTGGCCGAACAGATGATACGAACCATGATGGCCGGCAGGCCAGGTGCGATGCGCGTAGTGGCTGAGCCAGACCTGGTAGCGAGACGGTTCGTCCCTGATCTCAAGCGCTGCGACCGGCGGGATCGTCCAGGGCAGGTTGGCGATGATATCCTTGATACGGCCATGCCGGTCGAGATCGTGATTGCCGAGCACGAGCGCTTTGCGGCAGTCGATCGCGTGGAACAGGTGCTCGACATAGGCTGTGTTGCGTGAAAGGGTGAAGTCGCCGAGGATGTAGACAAGATCGCCGCGCCCGACGCGCTCGTTAATGCGCTCGACGATGGTGGCGTCTATCTCTTCGACCGACGGAAAGGGGCGGGTCACCGGCTGGGACTTCAGGATGCCGGGATGGCCGAGATGCAGATCAGCCGTATACCATGTGCGCGAAACCGCCATGACAAACTCCTTGCGATGCGGAACAGGAAAGACAGGCCGCCTGGCAGGGCGGCTGGACGTCAGTTCGCTATTCGGCGTATTCGCAGGGTTTGAGGCATGGAGGAGATCGATCCTTCGCGGTGGTCGAGCACTATCTGGCACAGAACCGGCGGCTTGGGAGCCCCCAAGCGCGCGGCTAATCCAAAAAATCGGAAAACAGATCTAACGAACCGCGATCGAGGTGCGGGCCGCTTTTGAGGTGATGTTCGCCGGGCCTCATCAGCTAAGGCTGGCGAGGTTGCCGATCAGGCTGCCGACCGCAGCCGGTCCGCCCGACGGCGCGGGTCGCGGCGACAGACCGTCACGAGTTCGTCCGACAGATCGACGATCGACGCAGGCAGCGCGGGCAGTGCGGGCAGTGCGGGCGGCCTGGAAAGCGGACGATTGCGGAGACCCTGAGGGCTCACGGCGGTGTTTGCAATGATGGCTTTGGCGACCCGTTGCGCGCGGTCAAGATCCCATTCAGCGATCGCTCCGCTCAGATTGTAGATCGACTTGCGCATCTGGCTAGTTGTTTGAGCTGAGATCCGGCCGAAAGCCATTTGGATGAGCGCGGCCTGTTCGACACCGGCGGCAGTCAGCATCAGCCACATGTCGCAATCGGCATAGACCCGGACATCGTCGTCCTCGAACTCAAAGGGCATGTCAGGCCGCAATCCCAGTCCTGGCCTGATATTGTTGGCCTGCTTCATGACATGGGATGCAACCGAGATCGCGTTTTCCTTCATGCGTTCGGATCTGGATGGTTCCGGACATGAGAGCGACGTCTCATCGCCTTGCGGTCCGATCGTCACGTCGTCATCGACTGGCGGTACGACCATCGCAAACATGTCGATCCACGCGGCGAAAGCAATACCCACGCCGTAACCGTCGAGCAGCATACGAAGACGATGCGTCGCGTTCGACGGCTTCATCAGGGATTTGACGGTTGCGGCCCAGTCATCCCGGATCTTGACGACCGTCAGGGATGTTGCGGCCGCAGCTTGCGCAACGAGGGCAACGGCCGGCGTATGGCCTGGTGCAAGGCCAGGTAGCGGCGCCCGTGCGATCGCAGCGTCGATTGCGCCGAGCCGCTCGGGCCTCCAATGCCGGGTGCTCCTGGCATTCGGGACGACATGAAAGACGATCTGCTGCACTAGTTTGCCTCGTCCGGTTCCACGAACGATTTCGAGCTCGGTCCTGAACGCGGTGATTGCCGGCGTCGTGCCATCGCTCCCCTGAAAATCCGCCAGCATTGGCTGAAGCACACGCGCTTCGAAACTGCCCCAGTGAAACGCATCCGGCGTCCAGGCAAGCCGGGCGGCAAGATCCTCCGGTGAAAAGGCGAGAGGTCTTGTGACCGATTGTCCGGCGGTCAGGGCGAGCATGGGATAGAGCCTGGCTGCGTATTTGCTCCGGAACCGGCGAAAGGCATTGAGTTCGAGCATCGCGTAGCGGCGTGACGATCGCATGATATGGACGAGGGCAGGGTGCAGCCGGTAGCAGATTGTCGAGCCTGGTTGGTTCGTACTCCGGTTCAGATCGCAGACCATCAGAGGATGAGGGGCCGAGCGCTTGAAGCCGTTCAGCCGCAGGTCGAGGGTGAAGCGGGTTTCGTTGATCGCGTCGAGGCCGGCGCGGAGCCGGTCGATGCGGGTGAGCCCCAGGTAATTCCGGGCGGCTGCAGAACCGAGGGTAAATTGCTGATCATTCTCCCCGTTCAGATGAAGCCGTGCGTTGGCCAGCAACAGGTAGAGCAGGGCCTGGGCTCCGGCGGTCATTCCGGCTGCCGGGTTTGCACCCGGCGCGATGGGGGCAAACCGCATGGTCTTGATCAGCACTGCGGGCAGTTCGAACCGGGGCTGAACGAGGTCGGCGAGGACCCGGTCCTGAAGAGCCGCCTCCGGCCCCCGAAACCCCCTGCGGTCGGCTCCGGTCAGCACGTTGTTGTCGCGTCGTGTCCTGCGTCGGTAGATTGGTGTGTCCATATGACCCTCCTCACGATGAGGGTGAGGCGTCCAGCTGACTGAAGCAAGAGCGACGATGCGGGTTGCTGCTGCCAGAAATGTTACGCAAAGATTGCCTCCCCGAGCCGACGGCATGGGGCTATGCGGTCAAAATCATGACCGCATATAGAAAAGAGTATAAATAGCAGGCTAGGCATCTTCGCAGGCAGACACAATGACGTCGGTCGCGCACCACCCTCGCAGCCAACCATGCCACCCCCTCGACGCCAGAAATGTTACGCAAAGATTGACCCTCCGAGCCGACGGCGTGGGGCCTCTTCGTCAAAATCATGACCGCATATAGAAAAGATTATAGTTGAACCTGCCGGGCTCGACCTGCTCCCAGCTTCGCGATGGCACCCATACCTTTCCAGTCGTGTGACCAAATCGACTGGCACCCCAAGCTCCAGAGTGGCCATCGCCTCAGCGGTTCAAACGATTGGAATTGAAGCCTTGCCGCAATCCGCCGGCGGGACAAGCCTTGGAGTGCAGCAACAGGAAGGCGAGGGGAACAAATGATCGTGGCGAGGGAGGACGGGAGTGCGCGCAGCGAAATACTCATCAGGCCGATCGGCGGATCCCCTTCCTTTGTGGACGTCGGGTCGGCGCGGCACTGGGAGATCCTGACCAGCGTCTGGAGCAGGTACCAGAGAGTGCAGTTGCCCGACCGGGATATCGCGTTGTGCGTGGTTGCCGACTGCCTGGCGGGTTACGGCCGGCCGGAAGCGGTGATCCGGAGGGTCGTCTCCGACAACCGGGTGAGCAGGATCGACAGGCACATGTTCGTCGAAACCGCGGTGCTGGAGGAATTGCGCGCCGGCTGCGTGGAACTCGAACTGATGATCGACAGCGACGTCGCGGGCTCTTTCCGGTTCAATTCCGCGGAGCCGCTGCTGTCCACACAGGAGGAGCGGATTGTGCGGTGGGTTATCCGGACCGTCGATGCGGCATGGGCAGGCAGCGAGTTGCCGCTGTCGCGACGAGCGGATCAGGCAACTGCAGCATCCAACGGAAAAACCTGGTCTGCGATACCTAAATAAAGCTGTTGACGTCGATGAAGCTGCGCCTCACCGTTTGAAAGTCACCAAGACGATGCGGGCCCATGATCGGACCGCGCTGATCAACCAACCGGCCCCCACTGGCTGAGCAACCGCCGCGGCGCCCGCTGCGACGGGCGACGTTCGACGTCCTCAAGACACTGCCGGATCACGGCAGTCTCCAGGACGTCGGGGAGGTGGACACAAATCGCTGCGGCGAGAGCTGCGAGCATCACGAGAGGAATTGAGAATGTCAGAGACCAATGCAGCTGCCCTGCGCCGCATCATCCGTGAGTTCGATTTGCTGAACCAGGCGTTCGATCGATACCTGGAGCGGGTCGATACCGCGATCTGCAAGCTGGACGAGCCGCTGTTCGATCGCACACGACCGCTGGTCGGCGACGCCGTCGATGTGTCGCTCTTTTTGCGCGACGCCGGCGATCTCATCGATCGGCTGCGGCCGATCGCGAAGGGCTGAGCGATGACGACGAGCAACCTGGAAGCCGGAACGGCAGAGCCGACACCGCGGCGCCCTGATCGGGCGGAGACACTTCGCGATTTTGTCGTGTTCCTCGCCGGCTGCGAGCAGCGGTTCGGACCGTCACAGGCGCTTCTGCGCTTCGGCCGCGGCATGGACATCTCCTGCGACATGCCGGACTGGATGCCGAAGGGCAATCTTGGCGAATGCCATGCCGCGGCAGTGCTTGCCCTTGTCGCGGCACAGGCACGCGGGCGGACCGACCTTCGTTATACCGAAGGCTATGCGATCGAAAGAACCGGTATGCCACTTGCCATCCAGCATGCCTGGCTTTCGGACGGTGAGGGCAGGGTGTTCGATCCGACCTGGCCTGACCACCGCGAGCATCTCTACTTCGGCATCCCGTTCGAAACGAGTTTTGTGCTTGATACCCTGGATGAGGCGGAGCTTCAGCCTGGCCTGCTCGTCAACCCGGCCCTGATGCGAAAGCTGCTTGCGGATCCCGGGCGGTTATCAGCGGCCGTCGCCACTGCCACTGCCGATGTCCCCGGCGTCGCTACGGTTTTCGAGCAGGGGGCCGTGGCTGCAGCAATCAGGTCGCGGTCAGCGTCAAACGGGATGCCGCCTACCGCCTGAACTCGACTCCGCGGTCCGGCACTGGTTCAATCCGCTGGGAGATGGAGGGAACTGACAGATGGTCTACGAATGGGACCCCGTGCGCGCCAAGCGATCGAATGTGATCAGGCTCGTCCTCGTGCTGACCGCCGCCCTTGTTCTGGCAGGCTTTCCGACCGCCATCGTGCTATCGGCGATGGCGCGCTAGATAGCGTCGGCGCTCGACGATCATCGCCAAGCTCGTCGGGTTACCGACCCGACGCCTCGACAGGATCTGAACGCGTTGATCCGACCCGATAATGTGACTAAGGGATCTGACAATCGCCTCAACGCCGGCTATCGCTATCTCCGTTAACGGTTTCCTGGATCCTCTGCGATCGGATGAGAGTGTTGAAGGAGATATCGATGACCATTTTTACTTCTCGTGATCCCGCAGGTGCCGCGGCCAGCCAATTGGGGCTTCTGTCCGCCGTGATCGCCACGACGCTCACCGACTGCGTGACGTCCGGCCTTGATGCTGCGGAGGCCCGCCGCCAGCGTCGTGAAGCCGACCGCCGGGCCGATGCGCTGGACGACGCTCGCCGTCGTGCCGATCATCTCGGCCGCATGGCGATCGGCTCGGCCCGCCGTATCGCGGTGCTGGAGGCGCAAGTCCGCTCGCTTCAGGCCTGCCTCGCGCAGCGACAGGCCTTCATCGACGCGGTGAAGAGCGGCAAGATCGTGCTGCCGACCGGCCATGCGGCCGACGTCGGCACAAAGTCCGCAGCCCGCAAGACCGGTCGCGCATGAACGACCATCCGCGCTACCGCGATCCGGATGCGGTCTATTACATCAAGTACGGCGATCTGCTCTGGGACTTTCCCGACCTGCTGTTCACGATCAAAAAGCGGATCGGCGACAGCTCATGGTCGAAAGGCGCTGTGGATGGCCAGCACATCCTCCCCGGCTGGTTCATGGCCTTCGGATATCGGGCCGGTGGATTGTTCGCGCTGCCTCCGGCCGCGAACGATCCGTGACGCCAGTTGCGCGCGGGCTGCCTCGGTCAAGGAGGACAAGGGCGGTCTGTTGACTGTTGTCGGGGCTGCGATGCCCATCAGTGGGTTGTCGATCGACGACGACGATGCCCTGGCGATCATCAGTATTGCCTCTACCGTCGCCATGCGACCGGCGACTGCCAGCCGGCATAGCTCGTCATCTGGCAGAGAGAGCAGCCAAGTGCGCTGGGTCTCGTCGAGCGATGACAGGTCGATCATTGGCCGGTCGGACGCCGGTGTGTTGGCATAGGTCCAGATCAGATTGACGGCCGCATCGAGCTGCGGCTCGAGATCGGACGTCGCCTTGTGCTCGTGGTGCAGCCGGGCTTGTCGGAGCGCCGCATCGACGTCTTCGGGTCCAATCGCTGCAGGGGTGGCGGCGGCTGGTCGGGCCGGCCGATGCCCGAACAGCCCGGCAAGGGAGTCCAGGATCCCAGAGAACATGCTCCAGGCGGTCTGCAGTATCCAGTTGGCCGCCGAGAGAAGTCGTTGCAACAGTTTGAGCATGTTCGCATCCCGTTTCCAATGCGATCATCTTGCCGACCGGCCAAGCAAGGCGAAAGGGTTCGGACGGAGCAAGCTTCGGAATCGAGAAGCTCGATGCGACGCGCTGCGCCGCCTCAGCGACAGCCTTGAGGAACAGGCGCATTCACTGGATGACAAGGCGGACAACAAGGCTGCCAACAATGGCGAGGCCAAAACGCAGGAGACGAAGACCGGCGCGAATAACGCAAGTTACGGTCTTCGACAGTTTTGCGATCTGGATACCTGGGCGTCTTGGCGGATGAGATGGATCAACCCGGAGTGTCCGGGTTGACGACGAGGCCGGCAAAATAGAGGCGGACGAACTCGTCGACCTCCGCATCGGTCGCACGGCGGCAAGCCAGCGCCTGCGGACCATTGGTGTACATGACGGGAGTTTCGCCCTCTTCGTCGTCGCGGCCCGCAAGATCGTCCTCATTCTCCTCGTCGCCGCCACCGGCGTAAACTTCGTCATCGAGATAGAGACGATCGCCCAGCATCAGCACCGTGTCGATCATGTCCTTGGCTGTTTCGCTGGTCTCGCGCATGTATTCCACGAGTGCGCTTTCATCGAGCGCGCGCAACTCCTCCCCCGTATCGAGCAGGTTAGAGTAAGCGCAACCGATATCGTCATAGATGCGCGCGCCGTAGCTGGTGGTTATGACAAGTCCCTCGCGGTCGAGCGTCTGGAAGCGGGTGCGGGAGAGATACATCAGATTGCTCATCTTGATGCCTTTCTTTGTGAGAGGTCGGGCAAGCCAGACCTGTTTCTCGGGAACAGGCTGTCACGATCCTCAGCGACGTCCAGTGCCCCGGCAGCGATTTGCGGTTTACTTTGACTATCTGCTGTTTTTGACCGGGCCGGCGTTGACGTTGCCTCGATAGGACGACACCCTTTCCGCCAGGGCTTGCCGTCACCCCAGAAATCTTTCCCTCAGAACTTGCACTCGTCAATTCGTAAGCGGCTAACCATCGGAGGATCTTAACCACGCTCGTTAGCATCCCGATCAGATCTGCCCCGATAGATCCCGTGCCAGTATTCTAGCATTGGGGGCAGACATGGCTTTGGACGAACGTCAGACGATCGGGTTGAACGAGGGTGCGGACGTGACCGCGGAAGGCTGGGCGAAGGTCGATGTCGGCCTGGCACCGCCGATCTTCGACGAGATCGACCCGGTCGACGGCGACGGTCGCGAAGCCGCCTCAAGGCCAACAAAGCCCCTGTCGCCAGAGGCGCTTGCGACAACGCTCGCGCGGGAAAAGGCCAAGCGGCTCAAATGGGCTGCAAACAAGATCGTCAAGGCACGCGGCGTCATCACCGAGAAGCTACTTGCAATCGCCGATCTCCTGGAGGGCGCCAGAGGCGACCTGCGACGCCCGGCCGGGCAGGGCGGCGTCGAGCCTCCCGTATCGCCCGCCAAGCTGCGTGCTTATGCGCGTCAGGAAGCCGGCATTCCCGCAGACGAGATCGCCACCTATCTGCAACTGGCCTCGATCGCCGCGAATGAGCGGCAGGTGCTGAGGCAGAACGGCGCAGGCCTTTCCGTCCTGAAGGCGATCGCCACAGACGCCGGATTGCGAGGCGAGGTGGTCGAGCGCATGCAAGCCGGCGTCAGAATGGATATCGCTGCGGTGCGCCGTGTGCGCCAGGAGCGCAGGCTGGCGGCCGAGACAATGCTGGAGACCTTGTTGCGGCAGCGCCCGGAGCTTGGCCGGCTGGCAAGCGGGACCGAAACACGCGCCGCGATCCGCGCGTTCGAAACGGATGCAAGCCGGTTCGTCTCCGATCTCGTCTCCTTCCACCGCGCGGTCGATCTTACGGATGAGGGTTACAGCCAGCGCGGGGAAGGAATCTCGCGCGAAGCAAAGCGCCTGCTTGGCAATATCGACGCGATCGTCGATTGCGATGACATGCCAGAGGAATGGTACGACCTCGGTGTAGCTGGCCTCGACTGGCACGGGTTCGAGGCGGCGCGTATTGCGCTATCCTCCATCGCCTACGAGGAATTCTTCGTCAAGTACGGCAGCGATTACCTCGACAGCGACGACGTCAATCTCGACTGGGGGCTGGTGGTGGGCGTCGGCCGGCTGGCCGGTATCGCACCGGCGGAGCTTAGCCGGTCTGACTCGGCAAGGATCAGCACCGCAGCACCCGGCAAGGGCAAGGGCAAGGGCAACTCGGCTTCTGCTCGACGCGCAGCGGCACAGCCGGCGCGGCCGATGCTGGTTGAACCGCCGCGAGCTCTTCGCTCGATCGAGGTCTGCGCGGGTGCAGGCGGCCAGGCGCTCGGCCTGCATGCGGCCGGCTTCCGTGCCCGCGCGATCTTCGAAGTGATGGAGGATGCCGCCGAAACCCTGCGTGCCAATTTTGCAACGGCGGTCCCGCGGATCTTTACCGAAGACATTACGAAAGTCGACTTCCGTCACTACTGCGGCGGGATCGATTTGGTCGCCGGCGGCGTGCCTTGTCAACCGTTCTCGACGGCCGGCGAACGTCAGGGCGAAGCCGACGAGCGCGACCTGTTCCGCCGGGCAGTCGAGATCGTCGACGAGATCCAGCCTCGCGCCTTTTTCTTTGAAAATGTCGAGGGGTTTGGGCACGCGACCAACATGAGCTACCGCGCCGAGCTGCATGCGGCGTTCGCGGCAATCGGCTACCAGTCGCGCATCTTCCCGATCCTGGGCTCCGACTACGGCCTTGCCCAGGGGCGACCGCGGGTCGCGTTCGTCGGCTTCAAGGATCCGGACGTCATGGCCCGGTTCCGGATGCCGCCGACCTTTCCGCACTGGAACCCGACCCTTGCCGATGCGATCGGCGACCTCGTCTCGGCCAATGGCTGGCGCGGCTATGAAGCCTGGAACAGAATTGCCAACCGGCTGGGTCCCACCATCGTCGGCGGCTCTCGCAAGAGCGACAAGCACAGCTTCTCCAGCGGTCTGACCCGGCGTGCCTGGGCCGATCTCGGCATCGACAGTTCGTCGCTAACCAAATCCGCACCGGCCGCCGATCATCAGGGGCCGTTCAAACTGACCCTGGAAATGGGTGCGCGCCTGCAAGGCTTCCCAGACGACTGGCGGTTCGTCGGACGGGACCGGCAGATCAAGTCCCAGATCGGCAATGCCCTGCCGCCGGTGATGGCCGGCGCCGTTGGACTGGCGATCTATGCCGCGCTCGAAAATGTCGCCTTCGACTTCGAAACGGTGTTGAAGACGCCTCTGCATCGGCCCGCTGCACCGGAACCGGTCAAGGTTCTGCCGGCCAGGAAAGACGGACAGTCGACGTTGCGCAGCCAGGCAAGCTATACGCGTCAGCAGCGGTTGCAGCGCATCCGCGACGAACATGACTTCTTTGGCGAGATCATCGACGACATCGACGATCAGGGAGAGCCCCTCGACAGGTTTATGGATCCAGGCGCCTACCGGATGCACGAGAGCCAATCCTGATAACAGTCACCTGAGCTCTCAAGCGGCTCCACATCCTGTCGTTAGCCTGCCTGATCGGGCCCGCCCCGATCAGGCAGGCTGCACTTCCTCTCCAGTCCGACCATCACTATCGATGAACGGCATCTGCAACTGCCTTGACAGGTGGGAAAGAGTGCGGTGGCGAGTCGGTCAGGTAGAGATCGCCCTCGTCGAAATCGATCGTACCGGCGTCCAGGTCTATGAGCAGATTGCCTTCCAGGTCTGTCAGCAGGTCCTGCAGCTCGCCGGGGCAAAGACGCTCCCAGCTGCCCCGGTGATAGAAAAAGCCGCAAACGAATTTCCTCGCCCGTAGATCGAGGACCCATGCCGTGTGGCTCTTGCCAGCTGACGAACCAGTGGAACCACCACTCGGTGGCAAGATAACGGCTGGTGATCGCCTGCGTCTCCATCGTCAACTCCACCGCCAAGTCTCCATCGGCACCTTCTTCACAGACTTAAACGCTTGCCCGTCCCGGCATCGGCGTCCAGAGCAAAACTTGGCCGGCGATTGGAAAAAATCGCGGGGGGCGGGCGTTGACGCGATGGTCACGACCCGCCATCCTCTGTTCATCGGCAGCGAGGCCGGTCGTTCCCGATCGTCGGGAATGTCAGTCGGGACGCCGGCTGTGGATTGAAACGACAACGCTCACGGCGTCCAAAGCCAGTCGGCACGTCACCTCGTCCTCATGGAGCTTAGGCGGCTCATGCATCGATCCGTTATCGGATCGCTGATGCCCATGCGCTGCTGAGCTTCCCCAGGATCGCCATGATCGCGATCCGTCTTCACCTGTTTTTGCCATCGTCGTCATCCGGCACGTACTGTGTCGGAGAGCGCGCTCGGCTGCCCATCGAACCGTCCAAAGGAGAGACGTCATGATCCTCACCACCAGTTTTACCATCGACCCAAAGGCTTTTACCCCGCCTTTGGTCGGCGTTGCCAGAGCCAGCGCGCATCTCGAAGCCAACAGGACGTTGTTCGACCGCTTTGTCGCCAGCATTCCGATCTCTGACTCAAAACCGCGGGATGTGCAGCTGGCGATCTCGATCGAACGCGACCAGATCCTGCTGATGACCTACAAGGCTGCGATGCGGAAGGTCACCAACGCATTCCGAGTGGGCTTCAGCCTGAAGAAGGGCCTCTCGCCCACCGATGTCCGCGCCGCAATGGATTACGGCGTTCTGCCCTACCTCGCGTCTGCCCATCTGCTGGTGCAAAGCATCGTGGACCTGATCGAGAGCGACAACTTGCCCGAGATGGCGAAGATCAGGCCCGTGTTGGACGCAATCGATGCGGACTCGAGGATGGTCTACCAGCTGATTGCCGAGGTCCAGGACAAGCATGCGCAGGCCGCCTGAAGCGGCCACTGCCGATCCATCCCAACCTCATGATCCGACATCACTGCGGGTCGCGAGGTTGGGGCAGGGGCGCTTGACGTCGCTGCAACCCCTCGACAACCTCAAATAGAGGATGCCCCAGCGGCACTGATCGCAAAAAGGAGACTACCCATGGCGAACATTCTCAAGACATACATGATGCAGCGCGACAACGATCGCCCGCTTCGCTTCACCGGCTCCCGCATCGCGGTCGCAGCCAGCTCGGCCGACCGCGCCCGCTCCGACTATTCCGGCAAGGTCGGACGTCGCGAAATCCTGCAGCTCTACCAGACGCAGCGCGGCGACTATGTCGCGGCCCGCACCCGCATCACACAGTGGCAGGGTGAACGCGATACCCATGAGGCAATCGTCTCGCGCAGCCAGGATGCCATCGTCGCCTTCTTTGGCTTCGGTCCGTTGGCAACTGAGATCTACGAGATCGCCGGCTGGGACATCGCTGAAGATCTCGACGCCGTCGCCTGACCGGCAAACCTGTTCAACTCGGAGAAATGTGATGAGTACTTCGACCCTATCTGCGCAGACCGCAATCCCGACGCGTGGCAGCCTGTCGCCAATGCAGGCTGAAAGCGTGCTGAAGTCCATGATCGCCTCTGCGCTGAAAAGCGCGCCAGGCACCGTCTGCGAAATCATGGTGACGCCGACCGTCGAGTTGCGCATCGAGCGCATGTCGTCCGGTGCAAAGTTCGAGCTGAATGATCTCGCGGCAATCGACCACATCTGGGAGCAGCAATATGCCAACGGCAAGTGGGCTCTGCGCGGCGTGATCAACGCCACTACAGCCGCCGGTCTCGACGTACGGTTCGCAAGCGACTTTACCCGATCCAAGTCCAAGGCAGCGGCAGCAGGACCTGAAGCCGGGCTCATTCGTCCAAGCAACGGCTCGATCTGGCGCAAGATTACCATCGAGCTCGGCGAAGAGGCGGATGTCGAACTGGCAGGCAAGAAGACCGCGATCCTCGTCTCGGAACATGACGACGGAACGGCGACGGCGACGTTCGCATGGCTGGGCGAGGTCTACGAAGAAAGCTTCGAAAGTCTCTGGCATGCCAAATCGTACAGCCTGAAAGCTGCGGAAACGGTTCTGCGATGGTGGAAGCCCTCGGATAACACTGCAGCATAGAGACAGCGGGCGGTATGCCCGCTTCCACCGCGAACGACAAAAGAGAGAAGTCATGCAGATACAACTTGGCTCTGATCCACTGGTGCGCCTGGAGGGCGGCCTGATCTTACAGGTCGATCCAAAAGACGACGTCTGGGTCTATGATGCGACGCAACCACTTGATCGGGGAACTGGCCACGATCGGCAGCTCGCTGACGCACTGCGGCAGCTTGTCCGCGCCGCAGAATACGTCGAGCAGTGCCGGTCACCGTCGAAGGCGGTTACCCTCGGTGAGAGTGGTGATCCTGTGCGGACCGACCACGGCATGCTCTACATCGAATAGTGGACAGCTCGGGATGCAGGGAGGAAGCTCCAAACCAGCTTTCATCGAGGAGCTCCATGACCACGAACAAGGCGCAACGTAACCTCGATCGCCGATCATCGACGAGATCGCATCGGCAACGAAATGCTTCAGATCCGTCATCTCCGGCGGCAGCTTAGCTGATACCCTGCCGCTGGCTGCGCGAAGCTCGACCACTCCCGAGACAGTCGGCAGGCGAGACTGCTAAACGTATCGGGACGAGCAGTGCATCAGTTACTCGACCTGCGGCGCTCCCAATTTCCGCGGAAGACCGGTTTGCTCCCTCTCCAACTGACCCCATCTCGTAGTCCGGGGATGGGGTTCGATTGTCCATAACCGTCGCGTAAGGCTGGAGAGATGGTTGGAGTGTCCAGGGCTGTCTCGTAACAGCGCCGAAGCAGCGAAAGTCGTCTCGTAATAGTCGATCTCGCTTGTTGTCGCTCGCGCGCTTCTCCAGACGTTGACCGAAACCGTCGCCATAGAGCAATTACCGACCGCTGATTTTACGGCGTTCACCAGTTCAATAGGACTGGTTTCTGAGGTATTAGGTGACACCCGGTCCAAACGATGGTCATTAACTGCATAGTATTCGTTATGTTATGACTGTCAAAGCTGAATAGGGGTGCGATGTCGCCAGCCAGTTAGAAACGCGACACTGGCTCTGACAATCAGCCCCCGATCCGACCGGCTGGGCCGGGTTGAAAGGGCGGAGCGGGGGCGGGTGAGCGGCACCCCTTCGGCTTTAGCTTTCTCAATGGCAAGGACGGGGTTGGCTTGCCTGGCGCCGGCCACAACCGGTCAGAAATGTGCTGGTTCGAAAAAACCTGGTGCTTCGGGCGGATCAACCAGTTTATTTTTGAAGCAAGCCGCGTGCGCAGACCAAACCTGCCATTTGCCTTCTGATGTCTCAGCAATAAGACGAAGCGGATCAGGGTGCTTCGCGACAATGCTTTTGCCGCAGAGACAACATGGACCCCATTCAACCGGCAACTCATTCTTCATGGTAGGCCCCTCGCAAAGTGATGAAGGGCCTTTTTACTCGGCCGCCGCCATCCGTGCCAGCGCCTTCTCCCGCTTCGCAATTACCTCCGGATCGTTCATAAAATCCGTCCGCCGCCCCGGCTTGCGCCCACGCTTTTGATAGCCGTTTGCCGTGCTGCCGTCGCGAATGCCGAACATATGATCCGTCTGCCCGGTGCGCCGTGGGCCGCTCTTGCTGCGCTGCTGCTCGCGCCCGGCCTGCATCTCGGCGACGATCGACAGCATGTCGTCCAGCCGCTTGTTCTCAACGACTTCCGGCCGATGGACCGACCGCAGCTTGTCGAAGGTTCTGTAGGGCAGGGCAAAATTCTCGTGCATGATCTCGAGGCGACCGTCCGGATAATCGCAAACAATCACCTTTTGGCCGGCCAAGGGCTTGGAAACGTCCGTCGGATCGAGAATGAACAGCACCTTGTCGTAGCGCAGCGTCAAAGCCTGCGACAGCGTGCGCACTTCCTTGCGGCACATGGCGCCATCAAGGTTCTCGTGATCGGCCAACGGCCGGTGCATGTCCTTCGGATTGCGCGGTTGTTTGCCGAAACGCGCGTTGAAATCTACAATAAACTGAGGTGCATAGGCGTTGGCTTGCTCGATAGTATCAATACCGCGAAGCCGCATCTCCTTGACCAGCCGATCCTGCAATGTCTGGTTGGCACGTTCCACCCGGCCCTTGGCCTGCGGGGTGTTAGCGCAGATGATGTCGATGTTCAGCTCATAAAGCGCTCGGCCGAATTGCGTCAGGCCGCTCGTCCGGTCCTTCTGCGACGCATGCGTGGAACGGAAAACACCATGCTTGTCGCTGTAGAAGGCTAGCGGTTTGCCCCATTGCTGCAGATAGGCCTTGGTCGCGTGCAGATAGTCGAATGTGTTCTCTGATCCGGCAAACCGTAGATGCAACAGCTTGCCGGTCGCGTCATCGATATAGACGAGCAGGGCGCATTTGGGCCCACGGTTCTCGAACCACCAGTGATGCGAGCCATCGATCTGCACCAGTTCGCCAAAGCAATCACGTCGGCCGCGTGGCTGGAAAACCCGCTTCTTGCGTTCTCTGCGTGAGACCCAGATACCAGCCTCGGTCATCCATTGTCGCGGCGTCTCCTTAGCGACAGAGATTCGGTGCAGCTCTATCAACTTCTCACGCGCCAGCGTCGGACCGAAATCCAGATAGCGTTCGCGGATCAGATCCAGCGCCGCGTTGCGAAACTCCTCGCTGTGGCGCCGGTTGCTCGGACGCGATCGTTTCTTCGAAACGAGCCCGGCCGGGCCATCCCGGTCATAGGCTTGCAGCAGCCGATGGACCTGGCTTCGACTGAGGTCGAGCCGTTCGGCAGCCTCGACGACGCTCAGGCGCTCGTCACGGATCTTCTGGATAAGTTCAAGACGATGCAATTCTCTCTGCGACATGGTGATCGTAAAGGACATGACGACTCCGACCGCTCATGGTCTCGACCAGGCTGAAGATCGTCATCTTTGCTCCCAACATTGGCTTTGACCAGTGCGTCGAGAGGCGAGACTGTCGCATCTCTAACTGGCCCAACTGTCGCTTTACTAAATAGCCGCTACAATGACATGTTGCATAACGCGATTTATGGAACTCAAATGCATTTGTTGGCAGCCCAGTAGAACCTCCTTAGGTTCGTGGAAAATCGCATCGGCTTCACTAGGTAGCCCTGACGCTTGGGAGACAATGGCGCAGTGAATCCATGCATATTTAATCCGAGGTCAGTGGTACTCCGCACAGCGTCTTGATGGTCGCTATCCCTGCGACGCGTCTGTGAGTGATCATTTTATTTCAGTTCACTGACCAGCATCGCCGTCGGCAGCCGTCCCGAACATGTCGAACTGACTACCTGACGCCCTGCAGCATGGGTCGAGTTCACCGAACCAGAAACGTTTTGGCATGCTCCTGCACCAGTCGATCAACCCCTTCCCTCTAGGCTTTAACCCCAGATCGCAAGCATGGCGCTGGACTCAGCGGTCTCCATGAACCTGCCGTCGCGTCATCTGCACATCGTCGACGCTAAAGGTGATGGGGGTCCGGATGTGACCGTCCTGTCGTAATGGGTTCTGTGCAGGCCGTCAGGTCGCTCATGACCCACCGGTCTCTACGCCGCCGCCTACTATGCCCTCCCAGGTGGTAGTTGCCGATGATGTCCTCTTGAGGTGACTTTGCGTGCGGCGCAATCCCGACGACATGAATGTGAGCATCCTCCAAACGCTATCTTGTCAATGGCTGTACGCTGGGCATTTAACCCTCTTCCGAGCAGATACTACGGCATTTCACAAGGAAACAGACCTTGACTCATGACGCGTTCTGAATAAATAATCGGAAATCGATCAAATGATCGGAGTGGTTTGGGAGGACCGTATGAAAGTTTGTATGCTCGCTATCGCGGCTGCCGCGCTTGCCGGTTTGGCGTCCGCGCCGACAGTTGCCTCATCGCAAGAGTTGTCTGGCAAGACAATCGGTATTGCATCGCGCGAAATCACCAATGATTATAATCGCGACATCATTGCCGGGGCTAAAAAAGTCTTGGAAGGTGCCGGCGCTAAGGTGACTGTCACGGATGGCGGAGCGGATCCGCGTAAGCAGAACGAAAATATCGAGAGCCTTATTAATTCGAAGGTCGCCGGTATCATCATTTCCCTCGGGGACGCCCAGCAGCTTGCCCCAATCGTCAAGAAGGCGAGCGAAGCCGGCATTCCGGTGGTAACTACCTCTGTCGGCGCCAAAACGGAAGGCGCTGTGGCCGATGTCGGCGGCGATGACGCTCTGATGTCTTCGATTATGAGCCGCGCGCTCTTATCGAGTATCAACTACAAGGGTGACGTCTACGTCTTCTCCGTGCCAGGCGCTCCGATCCTTGAAACGCGCAAGCGCATCCTGCAGGCAATGGCTGCCGACTATCCGCAGATCAAGCTGCACGACGTACCGACGGAGCATAGTGCTGCGAAGGTTCAGGCGCAGATGGAGGACCTGCTCACCGCCAACCCCGAACCGGGAAGTATAGCCGCCGTCTGGGGCGCATACGATCTTCTGGTTTCGGGCGCGGTCGAATCCATCCGCCGCAACAATCGAAGCGAGATCAAGGTCGCCTCGATCGATGGAGACCGCGTCGGCTTCCAAATGTTGCTCGATGAAGACAGCCCTTTCATCGCAACGGTGGTGCAGGACGTTCCGCGCATCGGCTCGCTGGCCGCCGAAACCCTGATTGCTAAGATCGCCGGTAAATCCGAGTTCGCTAGCACGCTTTTTACCGATGCTTGGCTCGCGACCCATGCCAATGGCGTTGCCTCGGCCGAAAAGCGCTGGGGCGCCGATGTCTGGACTCAGCTCAGCATTCAGAAGGCCGATGTCGAGAGCCGCTGGAAACAGGACGGCGAAGTTCAGGTTGTCCATCCGATTCTCCCGTAACGGACAACCGCGAAGGGCTGGTTCGCTACGGCCCTTCGCACTCCTTTCGCGAAAACAGGTCACAATCTTGAACATGGTCACGCCGCTTGAGACTGCAGGCCCAGCACATGCTATCGAATGCAGGGCGATCCGTAAAAGTTTTCCCGGCGTCCTCGCGCTGTCCGATGTCAGTCTGTCGATCCGAAGGGGTGAAATCCATGCCCTGCTCGGACAAAACGGTGCGGGGAAATCGACACTCGTCAAGATACTGACCGGAGTTTACCAGCCCGACGGCGGCGAGATCGTCGTCGACGGCAAGCGCGTACAATTGCGAACGCCGAGCGATGCCGAGGCCAATGGCATTGTCATTGTGCATCAAGATCAGCAACTTGTCGCCCAGTTCGATGTGACGCAAAACGCCTTCCTGGGGCGTGAGATTATCTCTGCTGGCGGCTTGCTCAACATGCGGGCTATGCGCCGTGCCGCGAAAATCGCGCTTGATCGTGTCGGTGCGAATTTTTCACCCGATACGCTCGTACGCGATCTGAGTGTGGCGCAGCGCGAACAAGTAGCCATTGCGGCTGCCCTTCTGCGCGATCCAAAGGTATTAGTGCTTGACGAGCCGACCGCATCGCTGAGCGAGGCTGAGGCCGAACTTCTATTTTCAATCGTCCGCGCCCTGCGCGATGACGGTGTGACGATCGTTTACATATCGCACTATCTCGATGAGGTTCTCGATCTCGTCGACCGCATCACCGTGCTGCGCGATGGTAGACTGATCGAGACGCTCGACGTCGCCGGCGTTTCTCGCGGCGATCTCGTGCAGATGATGGTGGGCCGCGAGATCTCGCAACTCTACCCAAAGGAAGAAGTAGCAATTGGTGGGCCGTTACTTGAGGTGAATGACCTGCGACAGGGTCAAGCGGTGCGTGGCGTCAACATCACCGTCCGCCGCGGCGAGATCTTCGGCATCGCAGGATTGATGGGGGCGGGACGTACGGAGCTTGCCATGGCGCTGATTGGCGCGCTGCCACGCGCTGGCGGACAAGTGACCATAGCAGGCAAGCCCTCCGACCCCGGGAGTCCGCGTGCGGCGCTGCGTGAGGGCTTCGCGCTAATCCCGGAGGATCGACGGCATGAAGGCTTGATCACGGACATGACGGTGCGCGACAACCTGACGTTGCCGAACATTGCCCGTTGGTCGTCATTTGGTCTACTCAATCTCTCTCGCGAGGTGCGGGATGCGAAAGACCTGATCGGCCGGCTGGCCATCCAGCCACCGAACGCCCGGCAGTTGACCCGTAATCTTTCTGGCGGGAACCAGCAGAAGATTGTCATTGGGCGTTGGCTGCTCGGCGATACTCAGGTCTTCCTCTTTGACGAGCCCACCACTGGTGTCGATGTCGGCTCCAAGGTCGAGATCTACCGGCAGATGGTGGAGCTAGCCCGGCGCGGCGCGTCAGTGATCTTCATCTCTTCCGATTTCGAGGAAATCACCGGCATGTGCGATCGCGCGGCGGTCATGCATAAGGGCAAGATAAACTCAATCCTGGAGCGCGACGAGCTCAGCACCGAAACATTGCTTCTTCGGGCGTCTGGCAACTCGGGTGATGAAGAGACAGCCGATACGGCCGAAACCGTTCTGCCCGATACACCCGACGCCACGATCACACCGGCCGGCTCAGTCCTCGGGAACTGGGGCACAATCGTTGGCATGGTACTTGTGCTGTGCGCCATCACCTTCTTTGCCCCTGGCTTCCTCAATCCCGGCAACATTTTTGACGTCTTGAAACAGGGCAGCGTACTCGCCTTCATCGCGCTCGGCCTGACCGTGGTGCTGATCGCGGGTGGTTTCGACATGTCAGCGGGAGCGGTCAGCCAATTTACGACCAACCTTGCTGCTGGCACACTATCGGCGGGCATGGGATCGCTTGCCGGCATCGCGATCGGCGGAGTTGCGGGCATCGTGCTAGGCTTTGTCAACGCGGCGCTCGTGCTCATCCTCGGCATGCCGCCCTTCGTCGCCACGCTTGGCACCATGTTCGTTACCATGGGTGCCACACTGCTGTACAACGGCGGCAAGGCACTGACGCTCTACAACCAGCCTGAATTCTTCTTTCTCGGTCAGGGTTATGTCGGGCCTGTACCCTTCGTGTTCATTCTGCTGGCCATCGTAACGCTCGTCCTGCATATCGTTCTACGGAAGACACGACTGGGCCTGCGCATGTATGCGGTCGGGCAAAATCTCGCCGCCGCGGAGCTGCGCGGCATTCGCCAGAAGCGCTATGCGTTCGCTTCTTTTGCGCTCGGCGGTCTGGTCCTCGGTCTTTCTGGGGTGGTATTGGCCGCCTACAGCTACGGTGCCTCGGCGCTGGCGACCGGCATCGACTTTCTCATCAGCGCGCTTGCTGCCGCCTTTCTCGGCAGCACCCTTTCGAAAGCCGGTGATCTTAATGTGATCGGAACAGTGGTCGTGGCGCTGTTTCTCGCCTCGCTGTCGAACGGTCTGATCCAGATTGGTGTCTCCGACCAAGCGCTTCCGGGCATCCAGGGCATCGTGCTCATCATCGCCATCGCGCTCGGGGTCATCCGCAAGCGTGGTATCGGCCAAGTCCTGATTTTCTAGGATGATCAACATGACAAGCCAGACCACAGACCGCTTCTCCGCCGGCACGATCACGGACTTCATGCGCACCTATGGCGCGCTGATTGGCATGGTCCTCGTGCTGCTCATATTCTATTGGATCAAGCCGACGTTCCTTAGCCCGGCAAATATCGTCAACGTGCTACGTCAAAGCACGATCCTCATTATCCTGGCAATCGGCCTGACCGTTGTGATGTCGATGCGCGGTGTCGATCTCTCGGTCGCGCAGGTCGCAGATGCATCGGGCCTGATAGCGGCGATGCTTATCATACACGGCTATTCGATATGGCTCGCCTTTACTCTGCCACTGGTCTTCGGACTGGCGGTTGGCATCGTCAACGCGATCCTCATGGCCTATGTTGGCATACCGGCTATTATCGGCACGCTCGGCATGATGTTTATTATTCGCTCGGGTGAACTGATGGCGACCAACGGTGCCGAACCTCAGATGCTATTCACCCTGCCCCGCGCCATTACCAAGCCCTTCTTGTTCTTGGGCCAAGGCATGGTCGGACCGGTGGCGGCGCTGGTGATGCTAGCAGCAGTCGTCGTTGTCCTCGCGCTCGGGCTTATGCACCTGACACCATTTTCGCGGCGCGCTAGGGCTGTCGGCAGCAACGTCCGGGCTGCCTTCCTCGCAGGCATTGACATCCGCTGGGTCTTCGGTTGCGGATTTATGGTTGCCAGCCTCTTGTCCTCGATCGCCGGTGTGGCGCTGGTGTCACGCACCGGAATCGCTATGCCGCGTGGTGCCGAGCCCTATCTGCTTGATGCCTTTGCGGCTGCCTATCTCGGCACACTCGCATCTCGGCACGGGCACATGAACATCTTTGGCACTCTGATTGGGGCGCTGTTCATCGCTTTCCTGAGCAATGGCCTGACCATAGTTGGCCTCGGCGCTCCCTACCGCTTCGCATTGAATGGCGGCTTCATCTTGCTCGCGATGGCCGTAGGGTCCTTGAAACGCAAAAGCTGACTGGAAAACTATCATGGACATCATTGACGCACACAACCACCTCGGCGTCCGTCCGGGCGCGACCCAAACTGGGGCAGACCTGGTCGCCAAGATCGATGCTGTCGGCGTCGATAAAGCAGTGATCTTTCCCTTCGTAGAAGGCAACTTTACGAACGATCCCATCAAAGAAGCCTTCGACCAGTTCCCCGACCGGCTGATTCCTTATTGCGCCGTTAATGCATGGCAGCCGGATGCCGCGGACGAAGTGCGCCGCTGCGTACGCGACTGGGGTTTCAAAGGCCTGAAGCTGCACCCGACGATCAACGGCTTCCACCTGTCAGACCCCAATCTCGTCGATCCGCTATTCCAAGTTGCTGAGGAATACGACATCCCGGTCATCGTCCATGGCGCGACTGATCTTCTAAACAGCCCGACGGAGTTCGCGATCATGGCGGCCCGCTTCCCGAAGGTAAACCTGTTGATGGCGCACATGGGCTTCTTCTGGGGCGTGGAGCAAGCGATCTCCTTCGCCAAGCAGTATCCGAATTTATATCTTGAGACCTCACGGGCACCAATTTTCGAGATCCAGACCGCTGTGAAGGAACTTGGCCCGCACAAAGTTATCTGGGGTACGGATTCACCCTTCGTCGACTATGAATGGGAGTTCAAGAAGATGGAGCGCGCGACGCTGGACAAGGCCGGCTATAGCGAGATCGTTGGAGGAAATATTGCTCGCCTCTTGAAGCTCTAGAAATTTGGGGTCCAAGCCGCGCGGTTTTTGATAATGGAGTACGGCCCGGCCGACGATCGATTGGCCGGATTAAGTCCGGGGGGATTCAAGTGGCTGAAAAGAGTGACGTGAATGGGGATCGACGCCTGGATCTCGCCGCACGCGCGGCCTGGCTTTATTATCAGAAAGGCCGCACACAGGATCAGATTGCTGGCGAGATCGGCGTATCCCGCCAGATCGTCCAGCGACTGATTGCGCTCGCTCAGAGCGAGCGATTAATTCGCTTTCAGCTAATGCACCCTCTGGCTGACTGTATCGAGCTTGCCGAACGCCTGAAGGAGCGCTTCAATCTCAGCTACTGCGAAGTTGCGCTGAACGAGGTGGGCAGCGAGGAAGATATTCCTGCAGTCGCCATGCTCGCTGCCTTTTACTTGGAGACCATGCTGCAGCAGCGTGCACCGCTGACGATCGGCATCGGCAACGGTAAAACGATGCGCGAAGTTTCACGGCGGCTGCGGCCGATGACCCGACCGCAGCACCGGTGCGTCTCCCTAATGGGAAACGTCACCCGCGACGGTCGTGCCAGCCACTACGATGTCGTCACGTGGCTCTCGGAGCGGTTGGGCGCGCAGTGCTTCCCGCTGTCTATGCCCGTAGTGACCACCTCGCTGGAGGAAAAGGAAATTTTGCAGTCGCAGACCGGGTACGGCCATCTGAAGTCGCTCGTCACCGAGGCGACGTTTTTGATGATGGGCATCGGTTACTGGGGACCCGAGGCCTCAATCTATATGGATGGCTTTATCACGGCATCAGAAACACGCCAGGCAATGGATTGCGGAGCGGTCGCGGAACTGCTGGGATGTGCAATTGACGCAAATGGCGAAATCGTTAATGCCGACTACCACCAGCGCCTGACATCATTCATTATGCAAGCGCCCATCAATAAGCCAAGCATCGTAGTCGCATCAGGCACAAGTCGTGCCGAAGCGATGAAAGCAGCATTTAAAGGTCAGCTTGCGAACGGTCTGATCACGGATGAAAATACGGCCAGACTTCTGTTGTCGAAGTAGAGTGAAACTGGTGATGGTCACTTCGCTCTGCGCACGGATATGTCTGCGCCACCTATCGGCACCATACTATGTCTGGAGTAAGTAAAACTTGTCAGAGCCAAGTGCACTTGCTGGCCCACCGTTGGTTTCATGGACATGGAGCTAAAGATTTCGCGCTGTGACTCTAAGAAAGTTCACGTGAAAAGTAATGTTGAGATCAACTCTAAATCTGCGACTCAACGCCAGACACCGGAACACGATGCAGTTTGAGACGGCGTTCGCGGTGGCATGCCTCGAACCAGGCGCGCTCCGCCGCCCACGCATGCCCATCCCAACCGTCGAAGCCGAAGCCGAAGACATCAAGTGCCCACTTGCGCGGATCGCCAGCCTCGACCGTCATAAAGGTGTAGAGGAAGCCGGAGCTTAAAGCCGCGGTTGGCGAGGCGCCGTGGGAAAGCAGCGCCTGACGCGCCCTTGCCTCTGTTGCCTCATCGATCCAGCGGATTTCCTTGCCGAGGGGGGCGAGGCGCTGGCAAAGCTCCTCGGCGTGGCATTCGTCCTCGATCCGTGCGGACGGCGGGAAGACCAGTGTTACCCGGCGGGCATCCTGCACGGCTCGCCGTTGCGTGAACTGAGGGTCGGCAAGCCATTCGGCCGGCTGGCCACCGCGGCTGACCAGCACCAGTTCCGACGTCTTCGTGCCGCTCTTGGATCCCAGACCGGCTGTGTTGTTGAACCGGACGACATGATCGTAGTCATTGAGATGCAGAGACCTGCCGTCGAACTCTGGGGCATTGCCAATGATTGCCGTTTGCGTCATGAGGGCCTCGCTGCGGGACGCAAAGTGCCGGTGCGAGGATGGTGGTTGGCAACAGCCTGCTCGTAGACTGCGAGCGTCTGGCGACCCAGCGTTTCACGGGTAAAAGCGCCCGCAGCCCGCAGCGCCTGCGCGCGCAGCCGGGTGCGCAGGCCATCTAACACCAGCAGCTCGCGCAACTGAGCGGCTATAGCCTCTTCGTTCGTTTCGCTCGCGAGCACGCCGGCACCCGTCTCTGCAACGAAGGCCCGTGCGCTCGGGTCGTCGGCCGAAGCAAGGATCGGGCGCCCGAAGGCGATCGCCTCCTGATAGACGAGGCCAAAGCTTTCGTAGCGCGAGGGTGCTGCGACTATATGAGCAGCTTCGTAGAGATCAAACATCACCGCGTCCGGCTGACGCCCAAGCGGGTGAATGCGACCGCGCGCGCTTTCACTCAGCGTATCCGGCATATCTTCAGCCGGCACGCCCATGAGATCGACCCGAAATTCCGGAACGAGGCCCGCATCGACATCTCGGCTGACAAGCGTGATCGCACCCATCAGCTCGCCAAAGCCCTTGCGCGGCTCAGCCCGGCCGATGAATAGAACTCTGAGCGGGAGCCCTGACGACGGATAGGTGGCCTCGCTGGCCCGTCTCAGGACATCCTGCGACAGGGACAGGCCGATGGTCTCGTGGATGCGATCATCCGCGAGCCGGTAGAGCTCAGTGATCCGGCGGCCATGGTCTTTTGTGTTGGAGATGAGTGCAGCGCTGCCGTTCGCCTGCCGCCGTTCGAGTGCATCCGCCGCCCAGGCGTCAAACCGGTTCCTCGGCGACATCTGGCTCTCCCGCGACCAGGAAGCGGGCGTCGAATTGCGGGTGACAAGTGGAAATTCCCGCCGGCCGGCCAAAAGCACGGCCGGCGCATACCAGTTCGTTGCCTCCACCACGTCGAACGGCGTCGCAATGTGGGCAGAGAAGACTGCATTTTGGAAACGCCGCGGCGCGGCGATGTGGCCGAGCCCGGCATAGCTGCGAAGCCGTCCAAGCCGCGACTGCTGTGGGATCTCGCAACCAATGATCCTAACGCCGTTTGCGACGCTCACGCCGGCTCGATCCCCCGAAAACACGGTGACATCGCAGCCCTGCGCGACAAGGCTCTCGGCGATCTCTCGCGCCGCCGTCGACAGGCCACTCGGGGAAGGAGGATAGTCCCAAGCAATCAGGGCAGTGCGCATCATCGCTGGAGAAGCCTCCGGTAGATCTCGAGATAGTCGCGCGCCATGCGGTCTGCGGTAAACCGTTCTTCGAAGCGTGCGCGGATGGTGCGGCGGTCGAGCTCATTGATCCGCACGATGGCGTCAACTGCTTCCGCCTCGCTGTTGACGATAAACCCGGTCACGCCGTCCTCGACGACTTCCGAAACAGAACCCCTGTTCCAAGCAATGACCGGCGTGCCGCAGGCCATCGCCTCGATCATCACCAGCCCGAAGGGTTCTGGCCAATCGATCGGAAAGAGCAGCGCGCTTGCATCTCGCAGCAGCTTGTTTTTGGCCATGTCTTCGACCGGCCCAATATATTTGGCCGTCGGTGAAAGGTGCGGCTTCACATAGGTATCGAAGTAGAGTGGGTTTCCCACATCGACCGTTCCGGCAAGCCGGATTGGCCGTCCTGCCGTCTGGGCGACGCGGATGGCCACATCCGGGCGCTTCTGGTCGGTCATCCGGCCGATGAAGGCGAGATAGGATTGCGGCCGGTCGTTCGGCTCGAACCGGGAGGGGTCGACGCCGTGAAGGACAACACCCGCACGGTTCGAAGCCGGCAAGTAGTGCTCCTGGGAGCGCGAGATCGCAGCGACGGGAAGATCGGGAAAGGCCGAAAAGAACAACTTGCGGTCGAGTTCGTCGACACGCCAGTGAATCGTCGTCAGCGACGTGCTACGCTTTTTACCAAGCAGGGCGGCGTGAAAGAACTCGCCGTGAAAATGTACGATATCGAACTCGGAGAGCACCTGGCGTAACTCTTCCATGCGCACCGTTTCCAGAACCGCAGGGATCGAGGGCGGCACGGAACCATGTTTCTTTTCAAGAAATTGCAGGCTCGGCTGCGCGCCTACCCGGCGCACGGGACAGGTGCTTTCCGCCGGCGCAAAGAGGGTGACGTCGCAGCCAATGGACTGCAACCCAACGGATAGATCGTGAATGACCCGTTCCGTGCCACCATGGTTGAGCGGCGGAACAGGGAAAATACTTGGGGCGATCTGTGCAACTTTTAGCGGCTCACTCAGTTCCCGAGATTGGTTGGGCATTCTTAATCCTGACTGCAAAGGAGATCCTGTATGTTCGTTCTTCATGTTGCACTTCAAGGGTGCCTGCGCGGAAAAGATGTCGAATACGGCGTGACGACCGATACGGGCGGACACATCCGCTACCTGCTGGATCTGGTTGAAGCCTGCGCTGCGGACCCGGATGGCAGGCGCATCGTCATCGCCACGCGTGCATTTGAAGGGTTAGGAAATGACTATGTCCGGGCGGTCGAAGTCGTGTCGCCGCAGATCAGCATCGTCCGGTTCCCGACGGCAAATCCCGGCTACCTCGCTAAGGAAGACATTCACACCGAGATCGAGAGCTTTTCTGAAGCACTGATTGACTACATCCAGTCCTGCGACCACCGCCCGGACATGCTGCACGCGCACTATGCCGATGCCGCGGTCGTTGCTGCGAGGATAGAGGATGCGCTCGGCATTCCCTTTGTGTTTACCGGCCATTCGCTCGGCAAGGTCAAGCAAAAGGCGCTGCCATCCTGCCAGACCGACCGCGGCTTTGCGCAGCGGATTGCGGCCGAAGAGCTGGCGCTTGCGAAGTCGTCGCTGGTCATCGCCTCATCCCGCGACGAAGCTGAACTCCAGTACAAGGCCTACGAAAATTACGACCCGGGTAAGATCAGGGTGCTGCCGCCGGGTAGCGACTTGAAGGCTTTTCGCGGCGCCCTCTCCTCCCCGATCGTGGAACAGGAGATGGCCAGGTTCCTCACCGTGCCGCAAAAGCCCGTAATCCTCGCCATTGCGCGTCCGGTCGCCAAGAAGAACCTGGCAGGCCTGATCGAAGCCTATGGCCAGTCGAAAGATCTGCAGGCGCTCGCCAATCTGGTGATCGTGGCGGGTTCGCGCGACGACATCGATGCGCTGGAAGCGGACGTAGCGACGAACCTGCGCGAGATCCTGCAGCTGATCGACCGTTACGATCTCTATGGCAAGGTCGCGTATCCAAAGAACCACCGCGCCGAGGATATCCCGGGCTACTATGCCTACGCTCGCGACCGTCGGGGCGTCTTCGTCAACCCGGCCTTTAATGAGCCATTCGGCCTGACGCTTCTCGAAGCTTCCGCGGTCGGTCTTCCGCTCGTCGCAACAGATAGCGGAGGCCCGAACGACATTATCGAGACCTACGGCAACGGCCTGCTTGTTGACCCACGCGACGCAAACGGCATTGCCGACGCACTGCTGCAGATCTTCCGCAGCCCCGAAATGTGGGAGCGGTTCTCGGCATCGGGCGACCGCGCCGTTAGGACCTATGACTGGGAACGGCATGTCATCCGATACCATGGGCTGCTGCACGACCTTGTGAAGCCGCACGATATTTTGGCGCAGCGCCCGATCCAGATGCTGATCAGCGATATTGACAATACTCTGGTCGGCTCGGTTCCGCATCTGCAGGCCTTCGGCAACTGGCGCCGCACCCAGGAAGACCTGGCTTTCGGCGTCGCAACCGGGCGGTCGTTCCACAGCGCCATGGCGGTTCTTGAACAACAAGATGTGCCTCGTCCCGAAGTCATGATCACCTCGGTCGGATCGGAGATCTACACGCTTTCGGAAAACGGCGTCTCGTATGTACAGGATACAGGCTGGCTCAAAAGAATTGGTGACAACTGGCAGCGCTCGGCTATCGAACGGGTGCTTCGCACTGTCCCCGGCATAACGCCGCAAGCGCCGCTGGAGCAGCGGGATTTCAAGCTCAGCTATTTTAGCGATGGCACCCATGCGACAGTGGAGCGGGTTCGAACAGCGCTTCAGAATGCCGGCGTATTGGCCTCCGTCATCCACAGCCACAAGCGTTACCTGGATATCCTGCCGATCAAAGCATCCAAGGGCACGGCGGTCGACTATGTCCGGCGCCGCTTCGGTCTGCCAGACAGCGCCGTCTTCGTAGCAGGCGATTCAGGCAACGACATCGAGATGCTACAGGCCATTCCGCAGTCGATCATCGTTGCCAACTACTCCGACAATCTCGGCAGGCTGCCGGCGCTCAAGCATTCCTACATCGCCACCAACACGCATGCGGCAGGGATTATCGAAGGCGTGCTGCACTTTCGGAACAAGGCGAAGGCACAGTGTCTGCAACTGTCGTGACGATCAGCGTTCTCACCATCGTCCGTGGCCGCACCGACCATCTGCGCGGCCTTATGGCAGGGCTTGCCCGCCAGAGCGTTTTACCGGCCGAGCTGGTGATCGCCTGGATGCAGGAGGAGGCAGCCGGGGACCTCCCCGATCTTCCTATTCCTGTCCGCCATGTCTTCGTTCCCGGCGACGCCATGCCGCTGGCAGCCGCGCGCAACCGCGCGGCTGACGTGGCGAGCGGCACTAAGCTCATCTTCCTCGACGTCGACTGTATCCCCTCGCCCACCTTGGTCGACGCCTATGACCGGGCGCTCAACGACGTGGACGGCGTTCTTCTGGGTGAAGTCTATTACCTGCCTGGCGGGATGCCGGTGTTTACCGGGAATTTTTCAAAGCTTGAAGAGGCCGGCGTGCCGCATCCGTCCAAGGCGGTTTTTCCGGAAAGCGGCGTCGTACGCGAGCCGGATGCGGGCCAGCTCTGGGGCTTGTCCTTCGGGCTGCGGGCGGAGACCTGGCGGCGGATCGGCGGCATGGATGAGGCCTTCTTCGGCTATGGCGGCGAAGAGACGGACCTTGCGCGCCGCGCCGCCGATGCCGGAATTCCGACCTATCGCGTCGGCGCCGCCGCTGCCTACCACCAGCATCATGCGGTGCACATTCCGCCGCTGCAGCATTTCGAGCACATCCTGCGCAACGCCCGTCTCTACCGGCAAAAGCACGGCGCCTGGTGCATGGACTACTGGCTGGGGCAGTTTGCGGAACGGGGCCTGATCGACTGGAGCAGGGATGTCGACGACATCGTCGTGCACCGCCTCCCCGACGCCCAAGAAACCGACGCCGCCCGGCAGCCCGACACCGTACTCTTTTCCTGATGGGACCTAACGAATGACCAAACCGATCTCCTTCTTCGTCCACCAACAGGGCCGCGGCCATGCCAACCGGACAATGGCGATGGCCGAGCACTTTTCCAAGGATCGCCACGTCTCGGTGATGACCGCGGCACCCGAACAGTTCGCGAAGGCCGATCCCCGCATTGAGGTCGTCGCGCTTCCGAACATGATTGGCGAAAGCGTGCCGACCGCGCGCCTATTTGCCGAAAACACCCCGTCGGTGATGCATTGCGTGCCGCTTGGCCTGCCTTCCATGCGCGGAACGATGCGAACGATCCTCGACTATCTCGACGATCGCGATGTCGGGCTTTTCGTCGTCGACGTGTCTTCGGAAATCGGCATGCTGGGGCGGATCGCAAGCACCCCAACAGTTCAGATCCGCATGCATGGCGACCGCAGCGATGTCGGCCATATCGGCTCCTACGAGGCCAGCGTCGGCATGCTTGCGCCGTTCGACGAGCGGCTCGAGCAGGACGATTACCCAGAGTATCTGCGCCGCAAGACCTTCTACACCGGCGGTCTCTCCACGACGCGCGACGCGGTGCTGTCGCGGCAGGCGGCCCGCGCCAAGCTCGGGCTTGCCGAGGACCAGAAGGTCATTCTGGTGCTGACGGGTGGCGGCGGCAGCGGCACACCGCTTGCACCGCTAACGATTGCGGCGCGGGCCGTGCCGGATGCCTTGTGGCTGGTGGCCGGACCGGTGCATCGCGAAGGCCACGAGACCGACTTTTCCAACCTGCGGGAACTTGGCTGGGTCGACAACGTGACGGACCACATTGCGGCCGCCGATATCGTCGTCGCCTCCGCCGGTGACAATACTGTCCACGAGATCGCCCGTGCCGGAAGCACCTTCGTGGTCATGCCGGAATGGCGCTATTTTGCCGAGCAGCACCGCAAGACCGAGGCACTTGTTGCCCTGGGTGCCGCGGTCACCGCGCCTGCCTGGCCGGGGGACTATAGTGGCTGGCAAAAGCTTCTCAACGGCGCGGCCGCGCTTGATCCGTCGGTGCTCCGTTCGCTGCACGACCCGGATGCCGCACGAAAGGCTGCGAACTGGCTGGAAACGCTTTGCGACGAGCTCTGGCAGGATGCGGCGGCAACGGGCATGCCGCGTCTGAAGGTGGTATAAGCATCATGGTCACGCTGATGACGGTCCTGCGGAGCGGTGGTCGCTATGACGCCACATGGGTGGAACGGCTGGCCGCCGGTGCGCGCCGCTCGATCGCAGACGTTGACCGTATCGTCTGCCTCACCGATCTTTCGCTCGACGTTAAGGGCGTGGAGACCGTGCCGCTCTGCCACGACTGGCCATCGTGGTGGTCGAAGTTCGAGGCGTTTCGGCCGGACCTTGCCGACGACCTCACCCTTCTATGCGATCTCGACACCATCTTTACCGGCAATGCCGATGCGCTTGTCGATGACAGTCTGGCGGCCATGGAGGATCACTTCCTCAAGGGCCGCGTCTCGACCGCATTCATGCGCTGGCGCGGCGACGAGCTTGCCGACCTCTACCAGCGTTTTGCGCAGGATCCTGCTCGCTGGATGCAGCCGGGGTCCTGCGGCGAGGTCCCGAACGCCGTCCACGGCGATCAGGTCGTCGTCGATCACGTGTTGCGCACCTCCGGTAAAATCCCCGACTTTATCCAGCACAGACATCCGGGACTGCTGGATTTCTACGATGCGTCCCGGCCGATGACCGGACCCATCGTCATCTTCATTGGCGACAGCAAGCCTGACACGGCGGATGAGCGTAGCCAAGCGCTGTGGCGCGGAGAAACACTCAGCTGATGACTTTCTTTTGAGATGAGGAGAAGGCCAGCGACCCGCGCTCCGGATACGGGAAAGCTGCGCCGCTGAGTAATTTGAGTGAGCGCTGGCTTGCTCGGGAACCTGCGGGTGGAACCGCAGTTTGATGAGGCCGGCAACTGGTTGGCGAGTAACTTGCAGGTTCCCGTGCGCGTCATTGAGTATCAGAACGAACACCTCTCCATGCCTCTCGCTACGGCTACGCCGGAACAGGCACACAACGTCAGGCTGCCGCCAGGTTTTGTTGCCACCAGACTGGCCGACTTGCTGGAACGTTCGGGTCGACCGCTTTGTTATGTCGCTGTAAGCGAAGGCGCTGCTGCTAATATCGCGAGTGCTATCGCCGCCCTTTTTCCCAAGATTCAATTCATTATCCTGCCGCCCTGGGACTGCCTTCCCTATGACCGCGTGCCACCCTCGCGGCACTGCATGGGCCGTCGTATGGATGCGCTGAGGATCTGGAACACCCCGAGCGAAACGCCTCGACTGCTGCTAACCTCGCTTGATGCAGCCCTTCAGCGCATCCCCCCGGCGAGCGTGATTGCGGACGGCCAGCTCGAACTCGTGGTCGGGAAACCCTTCGATCGTGCAGCATTCATGGAGTTCATCCGGCAGACGGGTTACGTCGAAGAAGGGGTTGCCGACGATCCCGGCGAGCTGGCGGTACGCGACGGGGTGATCGACATCTATCCCGCCGGGGCGCCTGGCCCGATGCGGATTGTGCTCTCGGAAGATGACCACGTCTCGGAATTGCGCGGCTTTGACCGCCTGTCCCAGCGAACCGAAAGTTATCTCGAAAGGCTGAGTTTTGGTCCTGCGTCCGAGGCCATCCTGGCTGAAGGCGTCTCGGAAAGCTGTGCCCCGAAATCGGAGACGATGGAGCGCTCTCTATCTCGCCTCTATCCCGAGATGCCGTCCCTATTCGACATGCTCCATGACGCAGCTGTTGCCTTTGCTCCAGGCGCAAGTGATCGGGTCGACCGTTATCTGGACATCATCGACGACGCCCGACAGTCCCGGATGGATTTCGGTGAGGCGGACAACTGCTCTCCCCGATCACACTATCTCACACGCGCAGAATGGGACCACGAAACTCGCAGGGTGCGGGCAGCGCCGCTGGATCTTGAGCAAGGTGGCGACCTGCCGACGGAGACGTCCAGCGCCGATCACCGCAAGTCCCTAATCAAAGTCGCAGGCGACAGCCTGCAGCAGGGACGAAAGCTCGTGGTTGTCGGTCGAGGCAAGAGCTCCGAGACGCTCTATCGGCGTCTGGAAAAGACGGCAAAGTCGGTCAAGGGGTCGATCGACAGCTGGGAGACGGCGCGGCATGCCGAGCCAGGCACACTGATGAAATTTACATGTGACCTGGAGCAAGGCTTCATCGATGTCACGCAGAACATCGCCGTGGTCGCCGCAAACGATGGGGCGAGCGGGGCCAACAGCTCCCATATCCTTCTGGCCGAACCTGAGCTCCGGATAGGCGATGTCGTGGTTCACGAAGATCACGGCATCGGCATTCTGAAAGACCTAGAAAGCGTCACCATCGAAAATGTGTCTCGCGATGCAGCGCGGCTGGAGTACCGCGATGGTGGCTCGATCCTGGTGCCGATGGAGGAATTCGGCAAACTCTGGCGCTATGGCTCGGAGCCCGAGGCCGTCTCGCTCGATCGCCTTCACACCGAAGCCTGGCAGAAGAAGCGGGAGAAGATCGCAACCGACATCCAGTCAACCGCGCGTCATCTAGCGAGGGTCGCAAAGCAGAGGCAGGCCTCGCAGGCCGAGACATTCATCCCGCCCCGCGCGGAGTTCTCCGCCTTCATAAGGCGGTTTCCCTTCGCGGAAACCCATGACCAGGCCGAGGCCATCACGGCCGTCATCTCCGATCTCGCCTCTGGCCAGGCAATGAACCGCCTCGTCTGCGGTGATGTCGGCTTCGGAAAGACAGAGATCGCCTTGCGCGCCGCAGCGGCCGTGGCGCTTGCCGGCGGGCAGGTGGTTGTTATCGCCCCAACCACCGTGTTGGCGCGGCAGCACTTTGCCACCTTCCAGCAACGCTTTGCAGGAACCGACATTGCGGTCGGCATGTTGTCGCGTCTGGTCAAACCGGCTGAAGCCAAACAGTTGAAGGTGGCGCTGGCCGAAGGCGAGATCGGCGTCATCGTGGCAACCCAAGCGATCCTTGCGAAGGACGTTCGCTTTGCCCGCCTAGCACTGCTGATCGTCGATGAGGAGCATCGCTTCGGCCTGAAGGACAAGCAGGCCATGAACGCGCTGGCACCCGCTCTTCACACGCTTGCTATGTCGGCCACACCGATCCCACGGACATTGCAGTCCGCGATGGTAGGGGTCCAGGAGGTCAGTCTGCTGACAACGCCGCCTTCCAGACGCCGGCCTGTCCGCACCACGCTTGTGACATTCGACAGCGCATCCATGCGGATCGGCCTGATGCGCGAGTACCGCCGCGGCGGCCAGAGCTTCGTTGTAGTCCCGCGCATCGAGGACATTGAGGAGGTTGCAGCCATCCTCAGCAAGCTCGTTCCGGAACTCTCCGTCAAGATCGCACACGGCAAGATGCCCGCAGCCGCCATCGATGAAGCGATCGTTGGCTTTGCGGAAGGTGACGGCGATATTCTGCTCGCCACCAACATCATCGAAAACGGCCTCGATGTTCCGCGCGCTAACACCATGTTCGTATGGAACGCCGACCGATTCGGGCTGGCGCAGTTGCATCAGTTGCGCGGACGGGTCGGGCGCGCAGGCGCGCAGGGCATGGCCACCCTTTTGACGGAAGACGGTGTCGAGCTGGCGCAGGAAACGCGCGCCCGGCTATCGACCCTTGTCGAGAACGACCGTCTGGGCTCAGGCCTTGCAATCAGCTTGCGTGATCTTGATCTGCGCGGCGGAGGCGACATCGCCGGCGAAGACCAGGCCGGGCATATGAAGGCGATCGGCACCGGCCTCTACCAGAAGCTGCTGGCAGGTGCCGTGGCGAAATTGCGAAGACAGACTTCGGCCACCCAGCAGCGCGCCACCCTGAGCCTCGGCCTGGCCAGCACGATACCGGCCGACTATGTGTCTGATCCAGCGGTGCGGCTCAATCTCTACGCCAAGCTGCTGCGGGCATCGGCGCCGAAAGAATTGGACGACCTGGAAGAGGAGTTTGAAGACCGCTTTGGCGAACCGCCGCAGGACGTGACGCTTCTCTTGCGCACGACCCGGCTGCAGCTGGTGGCGGGACGGTTTGGTATCGCCAAGCTGGATGCTGGCCCTAAAGCACTGGCGATGACGTTTGTCGCAAAGACACCGGCAAAGGTCGTCGCGGTCATCATGAGAGAGACCGGTGCGGTTCAACGGGACGACCGGTTGATTTTCGAGCACGCGAGCAAAACGGGTGCGGAGCGGCTGCAGTTCTTTGAAAGTTTGCTGGCCTCAATAGCACCGGGAAAAGGGTAAACCCTTCCGCTGGCACCTTGATTTTATGACGTGTGTGGTTTTGAAAAGGCAGCGATACGGGATGGAGGAATGGCAACCAATTGCCGTCACTGGCGTCGAAGCCATGCCGTTTATTGTGCAGAATGGCTTAGAATAGCGCGACAAAGGCACCGGCTTCTTCGTACGTTGTTTGCTCGCAGAACAAAGAATTGTATCTGGTTTTATCGACGAGATTGCCAGGCCCTCGATGGGCGATAGAAAAAGGCCTTGATGACAATGTCTCGCTTTTTGTCAGTGGCATTGAGCAGGAAGTGAAAGTGGTCATGGATAAACCCGTGAAAATGGCGCCTGAGCGCAACTTTGAACATCCGCTTACTTCTCCGGACACCCTGACAGCGTAAGTCAACATAGGTGTCTGCAGGTCTCCTGACTGGCAGAGCGCTACATCCTTTCGCCTTCCCAGGAAAATGCGCCAATTGGCCGATGAGAGGATGCTCGCCGCCTACAGTTAGGGGGGGTTCGTTTGACGGAAAGGCTCCGTCCTGAATTCCCTGTCAGTTCCTTTCGGGAACTGACAGGGAAAGCTATACAAGCCTCGGGTGCGCGCGGAAGTGCGAGAGCCGAGGCAACTCTGTGCAGTCGCAACTTCCTAAGAGCTAAACACGTTAATTCCATGAACTCATTTCAATACCACGCAGTCGAAACAGCGTGGCCGACGGTTCGAATTTCTTCGAGGCGAGAATTAGGCTGGACATTTTGCTCGATGCCTAATGAGGCGAGGACCGCGCTCGATGGCTGTTTTGCACCCTCAAAGCGTTCATGTTGACACTCCGTGAAACGTTACCATGGCACCACCGCCCCGTCGAAGTAGAAGCCGCCTGTTGGTCCCTTCTCATTTAGTGTCGCTAGCCACACGATGCCGTTTGCAGCCTGTTCTACCGTTCTGTAGCCAGTATGACCGTTGAAGTCGGTTGCTGTGTAGCCTGGATCGGCCGCGTTCACCTTGATACCGGAGCCCGCAAGTTCCTTGGCGAGAGCCACGGTTATGGCGTTGAGAGCCGTTTTGGAGCTGTTGTAGCCGAGAAAGTTGACGCCATAGAATTGATTGTCCGGGTCCGAGAGCCAGCCAAGGGAGCCAAGGCCGCTGCTGACCATGACGATGGTTGCGGTCCCCACCTTCTTGAGAAGGGGGAGAAAAGCCTGGGTCACCAGAACAGGTGCGAAGACGTTGGTCTCGTAAATGTGGCGGATGTCAATGATCGACTGCTGCGAGGGTGGGACCATCTGGCCGTGAATGCCGGCGTTGTTGATGAGCACGTCGAGCTTGCCATCTTCTGTCTGCACACGGTCAGCCGCCTGCCTCACCGATGCCTCGTCAGTCACGTCAATGACAATAGACCTTGCCTCAATGCCTTCAGCCGACAGCAAGCGTAAAGCCTCTTCGCCGCGTGCGGCATCCCGGCTTCCAAGCCATACGCTGTAACTTTTGTGTCCAAGCTGGCGCGCGGTTTCAAACCCAATGCTTTTGTTCGCACCTGTGATAAAAACTGTTTTCTTATGCATCATGTTTTCCCTTTGCGATCGGCAAAAAAAAATGCTCAATCGACTGAGAGATAGATGCTGAAATGGCTTTCGATAACCACCCGATCAGTGCATATACTGATCGCTATGGCGAACAATCAAGACATTACCGGCTTTGACGACTTGGCAGTGTTTCTCGACATCTGCGACACCGGCGGCTTCCGGAAAACCGCTCAGCGGCTTGGGCTGTCCCCGTCTTCGGTCAGCGAACGCGTGAAGCGCCTGGAGCGGCAGGTTGGCGTCCCGTTGCTGACAAGGACTACGCGGAGCGTTTCACCAACGGATGCAGGCCGCTCGCTGGCACAACGTCTTTTGCCGCTTTATTCTGAGGCTCGTGCTGCCCTGAAAGATGCTGCAAGTTCTCAGCGCGAGGTGCGCGGCCTGCTGAAGCTCAACGTGACTGGCGCAGTCATGGTCGATATCCTGCCGCCGCTGGTTGGCCGCTTCCTTGAAATGCATCCTGGCGTGCGCATGGAGTTTGTGGTCGAGGATAGACTTGTGGACGCCGTCGCCGCCGGATGTGATGCAGGCATCCGCTATGGCGAGCATCTCGCTCAAGACATGATCGCCGTACCGTTGGGTCCGCACACACAGCGGTGCGCACTTGCCGCCAGTCCATCTTACCTTGCAGGTCGAAGAAGGCCTCAGCATCCAAGCGATGTGCTTGATCACGAGTGCATCCGACTTCGGTTCTCCAGCGGGGCTTACGTGCCGTGGGAGTTCGAAAGGGAGGGCGAAGCACTCACGGTCGATCCACAGGGACGGCTGGTCGTGGGGGTGGATGCTGCCGCCGCCGCAATTGATTTCGCTCGATCCAGCCGTGGCTTGATCTACACGTTCGAAAACTGGTTGCAGCCACACTTCGCTTCTGGCGACCTCGAACCAGTTCTGCCGGAGTGGTGGACGATCTTCGACGGTCCCAGCCTGTATTTCTCGCGCAGGTTCATGCCCGCGCCGCTGAGAGCATTTATAGATTTTATTGGCTCAGAAAGGCGAGATTAAGTCCAACGGACATCCGTAGTCTGTGTTGGTCCGACAGGCGACCGCCGCTTTGCGCCTCCTTATCGGTCGTCTAAGCCAGCCCCGGCTTTACCCGACAGTGAACCCCCAAAGTTGTCGGACAAAAGAGGGCTTCTGGGCGGTTGCAGCGCACATAGTGCTGATGGGAAGACGTGCTCTCGAGAACGTAGCCGTGGACCGCCTCACAGAAAACATTGGAGACTACCCGCACCACAAGGATCAGATCGAGAAGTTCTGCCTGCCGATCTCGAGATCGGCACAATCAGACAGCGCCGTATGGCGGGCCGCTGGCGGGTCACCGC
The DNA here is from genome assembly GCA_900469345.1 of Hyphomicrobiales bacterium. Taxonomy (GTDB): domain Bacteria; phylum Pseudomonadota; class Alphaproteobacteria; order Rhizobiales; family Rhizobiaceae; genus Neorhizobium. The sequence continues at coordinate 44,324 of UBWZ01000014.1, forward strand.
CTCGTCAGCCAGGAGATGCAGGGCAGCAGTCTGGCCGACACAGACATCGTGCCGCACTAGAAGCACCGCCTCCGCAGAAGGCGTCACCGGCGCATAATCGGCGACGCTGTTCAGTGGAAGTTCCTCGACTTGACCTTGAGCGTGTCGATATGGAGGTCAGGGATATATATGTCGCGCGTCGGCATCACCGGCTTTGGGTTGTCACGTGGATCGGGCCCGCTGCCGTGTTTAGCTCCGTCTCCACGACCGAACGGTAGGGGAAAGTCGCCACCGAGCTCGCCAAGGCTGGCAAGATCGCCGGAGAAGTCGAACAGGCGCTGGGCAACCAGATGCACGACCTCGCCCTCGCGCTGTATCTTGCCATGGATCGCCATCATCGAGGCCGACATGACGACCCGGCGCTGCTTTTCAAACAGCGACGGCCAGACGACGGCATTGACGATGCCGGTCTCATCTTCGAGGGTCAGGAACATGACGCCTTTGGCACTGCCGGGCTTCTGGCGGACGAGGACGAGGCCTGCCGTCCACAGCCAGCGGCCATCGCGCTCACCCATCGCCTCGGCACAGGTGACGATGCGCTTCTTCTTCAGTTCCGGACGCAGGAAAGACACAGGGTGGGACCTCAAGCTGAGGCCCGTATGAGAATAATCTTCCACAACCTCCCTGCCCTCGGTCATCGACGTCAGCGCTACTTCGGGTTCCTGCATCTCGGCGACGACCTTTGCTTCACGCTCAGCCGCTGCCGCCCATAGTTCCAGCGGTTCGTCGCGCAGCGCCTTGATGTCCCAGAGCGCTTGACGCCGTTCCAGCTTCAACGAGGCCAAGAAGGCATCGGCCTCGGCTAGCTTGACCAGCGAGGCCGTCGGCACGCCGGATCGCCGCCACATATCGTCGGCGCTCTCAAACGGCTGCTCGGCACGGGCAAGAACGATCCTTGCAGCATCATTGAGCGGCAGTCCCTTCACGACCCGCATACCGAGCCGAACCGCAAAGCGGCCCGCCCTTCCTGTCTCCTCCATCGTGCAGTCCCATCGGGATCTATTGGCACAGACGGGCCGCACTTCAACGCCGTGGTTTCTGGCATCCTGAACGATCTGGGCGACCGAGTAGAAGCCCATTGGCTGGGAGTTCAGAAGAGCGGTGCAGAAGACATCCGGATGATGGCACTTCATCCAGGAACTGGCATAGGCAATCAGCGCAAACGAGGCCGCATGGCTTTCCGGGAAGCCATAGGAGCCGAAGCCTTCCAGCTGGCTGAAGGTGCGCTCGGCGAAGTCTTGAGAGTAGCCGTTCTTGACCATGCCCGTGACGAGCTTGTCCTTGAACCTCGACACGCCGCCGGTGAACTTGAAGGTCGCCATCGCGCGCCGCAGCTGGTCCGCCTCGCCTGCACTAAAACCCGCACAGACCATGGCAACCTTCATGGCGCTTTCCTGGAAGAGCGGCACGCCGAGCGTCTTGCCGAGCACCGCCTCAAGCTCCGGCGTTGGATACTCTACCTTCTCCTTGCCTTCCCGCCGACGCAGATAAGGATGCACCATGTCGCCCTGGATCGGGCCCGGGCGGACGATGGCGACCTGAACCACGAGATCATAGAAGGTGCGAGGCTTCAGCCTTGGCAGCATTGCCATTTGGGCGCGGCTTTCAATCTGGAAGGTACCAAGCGTATCGGCCTTTCGGATCATCGCATAGGTCTTCGGATCCTCCTGCGGCACGTCTGCCAGACCCATTGCCTCGTTCTTGTACTCCGCCAGCAGTTCGAAGGACCGTGCCATGCACGAGAGCATGCCGAGCGCCAGCACGTCGACCTTCATGAACTTCAAGGCGTCGATATCGTCCTTGTCCCATTCCACCACCTGGCGGTCATCCATGGCGGCGGGCTCGATGGGGACCAGATCATCCAGCCTGTCCTGGGTCAGCACAAAGCCGCCCGGATGCTGTCCAAGATGACGCGGTGCCCCCATCAGCTGCGAGGCAAGCTCTAGCGCCAAACGCAGCCGGTAGTCGGACGCGTTCATGTTGTTTTCCCGGAGCTGCTTTTCTCCGATGCCATCCTTCGACCAGCCCCAGACGCCGGAGGTCAGTTGACCGATCAAGTCTTCGGGCAAACCGAGCGCCTTGCCCACATCCCGCAGCGCACCCTTGGTTCGGTAGCGGGTGACGGTGGAACAGAGGGCGGAGCGGGAGCGGCCATAGGTCTCGTATATCCACTGGATGACCTCCTCGCGCCTGTTGTGTTCGAAGTCGACATCGATATCCGGCGGCTCGTTGCGCTCCATCGAAACGAAGCGCTCGAACAAAAGGTCTCCCGTTTCCGGGTTGATGCTGGTGATCCCAAGGCAATAGCAGACGGCGGAGTTGGCGGCCGACCCCCTGCCCTGACAGAGGATGTTCCTGGAGCGTGCAAAGCGTACGATGGAAAAGACGGTGAGGAAGTACGCAGCGTAGTTCATCTTCCGGATCAGGTCGAGTTCGTGCAGGATCGCCTTGCGGACCTTGTCGGGAATGCCTTCCGGGTAGCGCTCGGCGGCACCTTCCCAAGCAAACTTGGCTAGCGACTGCTGGGCATCGAGGCCTGGGACAATTGCCTCTTCCGGATATTGGTACTGCAGCTCGCTCATGTCGAAGCGGCAGTGCTCGACGATCTCCCGGCTTCTAGCGAGCGCCTCGGGATAGTCGGCAAACAGGCGGTGCATCTCCTCCGGCGCCTTGAGGAAGCGGTCGGCATGCCGCTCCCGGTCAAAGCCGACGCTGTCGATGGTGGTGCGGTTGCGGATGCAGGTGACGATGTCCTGCAGCTGCCGGCGGCCGGGCTCGTGGAAGAGCACATCGTTGGTCACCACGGTCTTCACCTTGTGACGCTGCGCCATGTTCGACAGATCATGCAACCGCAGCCGGTCGTTCGGACGCCGCCGCAGGCAGAGCGAGACATAGGCCCGGTCGCCGAAGACTGCAGCCACTTTACGGAGCTGACCCGCACAGACATCGTCCGCCTCATCGGGAACGAGGATCGCGACTAGGCCTTCGCTGTAGGCCTCGACATCAGCTAGATCGAGGATGCACCTGGCCTTGCCGCCCCGGCTTTTGCCAAGCGTCAGCAGCCGGGTGAGCCTGGAATAGGCGGGCCGGTCGATCGGGTAGACGAGCAGCGACATGCCATCCGTGAGGTCAAGATGGCAGCCGACCACCAGGCGTACGCCTGTGGTCTTTGCGGCATCCCAGGCCCGGACAATGCCAGCCAGCGAGTTGCGGTCGACGACGCCGATGGCCTCGATACCCAATGCCGCTGCTGTAGCAAACAGCTCTTCCGCGGAGCTTGCACCGCGCAGGAACGAGAAATTCGTGGTTACCTGGAGTTCGCCATAGCGCATCTTGTCGCCTCAGCCGAAGATGCCGTGCAGGAACCACTTGTGTGAGCCGGTCTTCATGTCGACACCGTCCCCGGCGCGGAAGACCCAGAGCCGCTCACCCTGCTCGTCCTCGACCACGAAGTAGTCGCGCACCGCCTGCATCTCGCGCGGCCGGAGCCACCATTCGCCGAAGATGCGTTCTGGACCGTCGGCCCGGACAATGCGGCGGCGCTTGCCCCGCCAGGTGATGACCACCGGCGGCTGGTCGGGCAGAACCGCCATGGTCTCGATCTCTTCCGGATAGGGCAGCAGGCGTGAGGGCCTTGGCCACCTGGCAGCCCAGTCGGCACCCAATTCCACTGCCGTCGGTCCAATCCGTCTAAACGATCGTTCCGGGACGTCGGAGGCGACTGGCGTGATGCGGTAAAGGCGCTGTCCCCTGTTGCCGAGAATATCGACAAGCGGCGTAACATCCACCACCGCCTCTTCCACCAGTGTGCTTGCGACCTGCTTTACTTCAAGCGGCTCAGCCATGACCGCTACCAGCACCATCCGCTCAATGCCGAAGCCCGGATCAATCTTCTCGATACGGTCGCAGAGAAGCTTTGTCAGGCGGGCAGGATCACGCACGGGTTTGGCAAGTCCTGCTCGAAGACACTGGCGGGTGTTGTCGACGCGAAAGATGACAAGATCGGAACGCCGGACGCCAAGCCCGCGCTCCTCCAGCTTTGCCGTCAGTTGCACGACAAGCTGCCGGACGTATTTTGCGATCGTATCGGGTGCCCCGATGGGCTCCTGGAAATTCCGGGCCACTTCCACCAGATCAGGCGTACGCAATGGCTCAATGGGCTCTGCAAGACGGCCGAAGAGGTGGTCGAGACGGCGTCCGACCTCGGGTCCGAACCGTAGAGTCACGGGTGCACGCGGTAGTGCTGATAGCTCACCAACCGTCTCCATCCCTAAGATGCGCAGTGCCTGGATCGTATCGGCAGCAAGCCGAAGGCAGTGGATTGGAAGTCCAGTGACCGCCTTGGCGACATCCCCTCGCGGCACTACCGTCGTCTCGTTCGTCGTCAGTCGCGCTAGCGCATGCGCCGCGCCCCAGGTGTCGGCAACGGCGGCCCGTGCCGTCAAACCCTTACCGCGCAGCTCATTGACCATGCCGGAGATCAGCAGCTCTTCTCCACCTTGGAGGTGATCGGCACCTTCGGTGTCCATCACGATGCCATCCGTCCCGTCCACGGCAACAACGGGGCTGTACTGACGAAGCGCCCAGAGCGCCAGGCGCTCAACGGCTGCGGCGTCGGCAATGGGATCAGCATCCACCATCTGGAGGTTTGAAACCATCGCCTGTGCCTTGCTAGCAGCCATCCCGACCTTCAGGCCGAGCTTGCGGGCCGCAGTATCGGCTGCCGATATCCAGCGCTTGGAGCCGCTGCGCGAGATTACGATCAGCGGCTGGTCAACCGACACGGCTGCCTCGCCATGCCGACGTATCCGATCTGTTGCCAGATAGGGGAAGTAGACAGATACGACCCTTGGCATCGCAGGCTCCTAATTCAAACTCAGCACATTCGCCCGCCTTCGCCCGCATCAGTTCCGCCAGCCACCTCGCCCGTCCAACGCCGGCGACCGGCAAGGGCTGGGACGGCAGCACACTGATCCTCCAGCGGGTGGTCGACGCCGTCGGCTGACCGTAGTCCGAAGCCTCCGTCTGCCGACGCCAACGCCGGACAACGAGACCCAGCGTGCCCGTCTTCTCGGCAGCGAGTTGAAGACGCCTAGATGCGGTCATCGGTAGCCTCACCAGTTCGCCAACGACGGCTGCCAGTCCCCCAAAGGACAGCCCCTCCTCCATGGAGGCAAGCACGTCCTCCTCCTTGCCCGCTTCGCAATAGATGACGCGATCCGGGTGAAGCCCCGCCTGGGATAGTGCTGGCGCAAAAAGGTCCGGGCGGGCCAGGCACCAGAGAACCTTTCCCTTGGCGCGGGCCGAAATGCCCGCCGCAAATAGAGCAGCCGCGGCGCCATCCACTGTACCGGCTCCACCACCTGCAATCTCATGCAAGGCACCATAAGCAAGACCGCCGCCGGGCAATCGCTCGTCGACATCGGACACCCCAAAGGGCAGCACCAGCGCCTTGCGCGACACGCTGCCCTCGAGATGCGCAATCCGGTCTCTCAGTTCCTCTACAACGCGTGAGGCATGGGTATGCGACATCGTTCACGTCCCTCCTCAAGGTTCACGTGGCATAGGACTTCATGTCCCAACAATAGCTAATGTTCACTATCTGTTCTGCCGCGACGTAAGAGTCAAGCGCCGTTATAAGCGGACATGATCTCAGCATTTTAGAGCCCGTGAAGATTCAACTTGCTGAATCAGTTCGGTAGGTGGCTCTTAGCTCTGGGCAGAGCGCTTCAAAATTTTCAACTGTCCTAAACCCGAACCGAGGACTGCCTGTTCCTATCAGGACAAGGACAGACAAAGCGGCTCGATTGAATCCACCACCTTGCCTTGAGTGACTGATGAGCCCTGACAAGCCTGGTGTCCGACCTGAAAGATAGGACGTTTTGTACCGGAGACATGGGTAACACTTTTCGCTTTTGCGGGAGGTGTCAATGCCGTGGAGAAAGACTTCGGTCATGGAGGAACGTCTACGTTTTGTCGCCCGGCTTCTGGAGGGCGAAGGGATGAGCGAAGTGTGCCGGGACTTCGGCATATCGCGCAAGACCGGCTACAAGATCTTCAATCGCTACCGGCAGGATGGCTTGGAGGCGCTGACGGATCGGTCACGCCGTCCGGTGCGCTATGCCAACCAACTGCCCGCCCAGATCGAGGCGATGATCATTGCATCGAAGAAGGACAAGCCGCACTGCGGTGCCCGCAAGATCAGAGAACTCCTGGTGCGCAGGCTCGCAGGCGACATGCGCATCCCCTCGACAAGTACGGTGCATGCGGTTCTCGATCGTCACGGTCTGGTGGCCCAGGCCCGCAAGCGCCATCGCCACAAGACCGAAGGCACGGACCTCTCCCATGCGATCGTCCCCAACGATCTCCGGTGTGTCGACTTCAAGGGCGAGTTCAAGCTGGGGGACGGCCGATATTGTTACCCGCTGACGGTCACCGACCAGGCGTCACGTTATCTTCTGGCCTGCGAAGCCTTCTCGTCGAACAAGGAGTTTCCCGTCATCGATGCATTCCGCCGGCTTTTTGCCGAACGCGGCCTCCCGGATGATATCCGCAGTGACACCGGCGTACCCTTTGCCAGCCCAAACGTGGCCTTGTGGCCTGAAGTCTTTCCAGCTATATTACCGGGAATAGTTAGGAAGTCGAAATGTCCAGTTCTCAGACCCGCGCAATTCGGAACTACAGATCCCGCTTAAGTGACCGTGGGCTTGCTCGTTTCGAGGTCCTGGGCCGCGACGCTGATCGTGACCTCATAAGAATGTTAGCGCGCCGCCTCGCAGAAAATGGTCCGGAGTCCGCCAAACTACGTGCGGCTGTAAATGATACCATCAATGGTGAGCCGCCCAAGAAAGGCGGAATTCTCGCAGCGCTTCGTCGCTCGCCCCTCGTCGGCGCTAACGTTGAATTCTCTCGTCAGCGTGAAGAAGGTCGCGAGATCGATCTTTAGTGCGCTATCTTCTCGATACCAATATCCTCAGCAACATCACGAAGCCGGAGCCATCGGTCGCTTTGATGACATGGATGGCCGATCAGATCGACGAGGATCTTTTTATCGCTTCCCTTACCGTGGCTGAAATTCACAAAGGCATCTTAGAGAAGCCCGCCGGCAAGAAGCGGACTTCTCTGGAGACCTGGTTTGTTGGAGACGACGGGCCGCAGCGTCTCTTTGCCAATCGTATCCTACCTTTTGACGAACCGGCGGCTCTCATATGGGCGCGATTGATGGCCGAAGGAAAAGCAATAGGGCGATCACGTAGTGGCCTTGATACCATCATCGCGGCTACAGCCCAGGCGAACGGATGCATCGTCGTAACTGACAATGAGAAAGATTTTTACGGCGTAGAGATGATCAATCCGCTTCGCACCGGCTAAGGCTGAGCAACAACTATTTTGCCGGGAAGGGACTCGAACCGCAGACCTCATTGATACAGGCTCCGATCATTGAGAACGAACGCATTTGAAACAGGTCCTTGTTGGGAATTGTAATGACTGCAGGCCGTCACCTCACGCACTTTGATCTTGCCGATAGCGCTGGCCGGCCGAGGGTGTGACAGGCAGACGAGGTTCTCGCTCGACTCTATTCTATCGAACAACTGGCAGCCACCTGTCGTCGCGCAAACCTTGAGGATACGCTTGGTCTTGGTCAGATCTCTCCTTGCCCGATAACGGTGGCCCGGCCGAGCGAGATACGTCGCCTGTCGTTTTGCCAAGTGGCTGATGAAGAGCCTTCATCAAGGGCGCTGAGCCTTTCGCGTGGAGGGCAGTAGGTTCAAATGCCGAACGAACGCCTTGCGGTAGCGAAACTGAGGCATCATACAGGCGCAATCATGAAAGACACAAACATATTCGTCGCACTCAGATCCGCGCGTAACGCACCTGTCACCACAAATGAAGGCAGTGGCCCCAAATGCCAGTGGGAAGGTTGCGAAAAGACCGGCAGCCATCGAGCTCCCGTTGGGCGAGAGGCCGAGGGCCTCTTTCTCCAGTTTTGCCTAGAACATGTGAAACGATACAATAGCGGCTACAACTATTCGGCCAGCCTTTCGATGCCTGAGGTTGCCCGGTATCAAAGAGAAGCCGCCATTGGGCTCCGTGCAACCGCCGGAAGCGGCGCGCCTCAAGCGGGCGAGATGCCCCTCCCCTCCACCGCGCGCTCCGGCTCGGCCAAGGTTTGGAACGCTCGCAAGACGGCCGCACAACGTCGAGCCGAAAAAGCCGCCGTCCAAACCCGGAAGCTGAAGGTTCTTGAAGCCAAGGCGTTAGAGACGCTCGGGCTCCCGCTAGATGCGACCCCCGATGAAATCAAGCAGCGCTACAAGCAAAGACTCAAGATGTATCATCCTGACGTCAATCAAGGAGACCGCAACGCAGAAACGCAGCTGCAGGCCTCCATAGAGGCGCACAGGATCCTCAAGCTCAACGGCTTCTGCTGACGGTACATACGGTGCAACGTCAGCCTTCCCACTGCCAAAATGTCGTTGATGACGAGACCATTACTCGTCATGCGTGCCGGACCTGCTGGCGAAAACCGGCGGCTGGCAGGACCACTGCGACGGACAGTGTTCGCTGGAGCAAGTCATTAAGCGCCTGGCGAAGTCGATGAACCGGCCGCGTGAGATCGCTGCCGATCAGGAGCCGTAGCGCCGATCAAGTTCTCTGAGGGCAGCCTGAACCTCATTAATGGAAACCGCCACAGTGTTCCAGGCATATGGCGGAAACCCAGCTTCGAGTCGGCGGCGTAGAAGTCCGAGGCCCACGCTGCCAGGATTGTCCGTTTCTCGTCTGCAGAAAGTGCGGTCGCTTTCAGCACGTCAAGCGGCCGCTCAATCTGCATGCGCTGCAGCAGGATCGTCGGACCCAGCGCCATTAGCGTTACTGGCAGCCAGCCGCAAACTCTTGTGCCTTTGGGCCTCTTTAACGAACATGCGGATCTTTGTCTCGCCGCAGGCGCGACGCTGCGATCACATCGGTTTCCGGCGCCAGCAGGTCGTGCTTCTCGGCGAAGGCGGCAAACAGACCGCGTACGGTCTCCGCTTCGATTTCTCCGCGTAGCGCGGCACTGCACGCCTTTAGCGCGACCGAGTGCGCGCCGTCCCTCTGCAACGCCGGCCATTCGACGAGATGCCTGTAGGCGCCCATCACGTCGCGAACCTCCGCCGGGAAGCCGAGGCCGATAAGAATTGTAATGGGCTGTCTGAACATATCGGGCTTCATTTCTCTCTCCTTCCCAACCCGGAATGCTGAAGGGCGCCGTCGCCACGGCGCCCTTGTTTTAAGGAACTATGCGCTAAGCCGCCTTCTGCGCTTCGATCTGCGCCGGAGCGGCAGACGACAAAGCTTGGATGCTATCGATTGTGATTTTGCGCGGCTTCAGAGCTTCTGGGATCTCGCGAACCAGATCAATCGACAGCAGACCGTTGCTCAGATCCGCTCCGTTCACCCTGACATGGTCGGCAAGCTCGAACCGGTGTTCGAACGGACGGCCGGCAATTCCGCGATGCAGGTAGCCTTCGTTTGCTGCTTCCTGCTTCTTGCCGACGACGGTCAGAAGATTGGACTGAAAGGTTATGTCGAGGTCTTCTTGCGCGAAGCCGGCAACCGCAATCGCGATCCGGTAGCTGTCATCGCCGGTCTTGACGATGTCATAGGGCGGCCAGTCGCTGATTGAGCGACCGCGCTGGGCATTCTCCAGAAGGGTGAAGACCCGGTCGAAGCCGACGCTCGAGCGGAACAACGGTGCGTAGTCGTAAGATGTTGCCATAGCCATATCCTCCTTAAAGCAACATGGGTACGGAAGCGCCGAAAGTCGTCGCCTCCAGCAAAGTCAGCCCTTTATCAGCGGCTGGCGGCAATCGATTTGGTTTTTGAGATTTTCGGATTCAAGAGCGTCGCCAAAAAAATCTGGCCTTTTTTGCGTCTGCCAGCGCAGCTCAGGCAAGCGCGTAAACTGCCCCGTAATCCTAAAGATCACGAAGGCATTTATAGGAAGCATGGCGCAGATTTCCGTCGGCGGCCAGCCCCGGAATCAGATTCGGCAATCAAGGTCGGCTGGGCAAACACATCGCTTTTAAATTTAAGGGAACGACTGACGCGTAGGTTTTCTGAAGCTTTTTTCCGAATTTGCGGTGTGACGGCGAGCGACAAGCCGGTATGGACCGCGTCTTTCAGCAACCGAAGTCGGTACAGGGACTCATTGTAGCCCCCGGCCCTTCTGAGTGGCGGCCAGTACGTCGGCGTGCGAGAACTGACGTCCCTGCCTTGGTGCAAGAGTATGGGCGGCTATAAGTGCCGACCCTAAGTGAAAACCACTATGGTGCTTGATTTAGCATTTTCGTATGTTTTCACTGAAAGGATTCAGTGATGTATTACAAGGCCTTCGCCTACCAGGTCCTCGCCGGCAGTGATGAGATCCTCCACTTTGGACCAAGTTTCGAAGACGTACATGACGCAGCCCTGGAACAGCGAAGCGAACTCATCGCAGCAGGCGAACTGAGCCCTGATCAATTGGGCGCGATGGCGATTTACGAGTGCGATATGCGGCTACCTGAACCGCAGGACGTTCTCGACGCCCTCAATGTCCGCGATGAACCGATGGTTCTGCTCGACGCGTGCCTCGTCCAAAAGCGTGTGATCCACTTGGTCGTTGGATGAGCAGGCTTTGAGCCTGACCGGCGGGCAATACGCTGATGACGATGACTGATTGCCCATCCCATTCGATCGAACAGTCGGAATCGTCAGCTGGAACAAGAATTTGACCACCCGGTTTTAAGCACCATGGCAGCGTTAGGCATGGTGAAAGGTCATGACTCGGTATTTTTTTCACGTTCGCAGGGACCTATTGGACGAAGAGGTGCTCATGACCCCTGGCCATCTTATCAGTATTGCAGCACGAGCTTTTACACGCCTCAGCGAAGAGCGCCTGGGACCGTTAGGATTTGGCGCTGGACATGTACCGGTGCTGGTTGCCTTGGAAAGTGGCGTCGCTAGCACGCAACGGGACCTCGCTAAGTTTGCAAAGGTCGCCCAGCCGCCGATGGCACAAATGCTTGCGCGGATGGAGCGAGATGGTTTGATTACGAAGACGCCCGATCCGCACGACGGACGCAGCAGCCACATTGTTCTAACCCAGGCTGCGCGGGAAAGATTACCGCAAGCCTCCGCAACGCTGTTCCAGGGGAATCGTGAAGCCATGGCAGGCTTTTCCAAAGAGGAACAGCGGAAGTGGTCGAACTTCTTCGTCGACTTATTGCGAACCTAGATCAGATTTCAGAGGCCACAGACGGGACAGACTGATTTAAACATAGACGTTTAATGTCGGTTTGTAGCGGTCTCGGAAGCGCGCCAATGGCTGCTTTCCACAGTCCCGTCGCTACAAGCAGAACTACTTCTATCTCGAAATCAGCTCGATGCCCGCCCGTTCCTTTTCATCTACCGAAACTTCGATCGCAGAGCGTCGATCTGCTCATCCGTCAGACTGCGATAGTTGCGCCCGCGCAGCATCATCAGCAGCTTGCTGGTTTCTTCGAGCTCCTCCGACGCGAAGACGGCGCTTCGAAGGTCCGACCCGGCAGTCACCGGACCATGGTTGGCCAGAAGAACCGCATTCACCGCGCCACCCAGAGCGATGATCATATCCCCCATGGCCGGATCCCCCGGCGGGACATAGGGCAGAAGCTTTACCTTGCCGACGCGCATGACGACGTAAGGTGTGATCGGCTCGATACAGTCATCCGGATTGATATCGCTTAGGCAGGAGATCGCGGTGGCGTAGGTCGAATGAAGATGCACCACGGCGCCGGTGTTCGGCCGCGTCTGATAAAAGGCCCGATGCAGGAATATTTCCTTGGACGGCTTGTCCCCGGAAACATGGTTTCCAGCCGCATCGACCTTCGAAATCCGCGCGGGATCGAGAAACCCGAGGCAGGAATTGGTCGGGGTGATGAGAATTCCGTCGTCCACGGCGGCGCTGATATTGCCCGCGGAGCCGACAGAATATCCCCGCTCGAACAGGGACCGGGAGAGCATGACCATCTCCTCGCGTAGCTTCGCCTCGCTCATTCCGCTGCCTCCACATCCTGTCCGGACATCATGTTGAGAGCCCGTTCGAAGAAGTTCGTCTGCCCGAAGTTACCTGATTTGAGCGCCAGTGCCAGCGGGTGGGGATTGGTGAGGATCGGCACGCCGGGCGCTATCTCCGGCCCGATCGTCAGCGAATCCAGCTTGAGCGCGGAGACGACTGCGCCGGATGTTTCGCCCCCGGCCACAACCAGCCTCTCTATGCCGTTGGCGACCAGCGAGCGTGCGAGTGCGCCGAAGAAGCCGTCAAGCTTGTTTGCAATCTCCTCGCGACCGTATTCCTGCTGCAGGCTCCTGACCGCGGCGGGATCGTTCGACGAATAGACCAGAGGCGCGGCGCCGCGGTGCGAGAGCACGAAATCAACCGCCGTCTCGACCTGCATCCGGCCATCCATGACGGCCGCCACCTCGATCGCCATGCCGGGGTATGTTTTAAGGTGGTGGTCGATCTGCGACAGGGTCGCCTGAGAGCAGCTTCCGGCCAGCACGGCTTCGCTTCCGTGCATTCCGGAAAACCGGGTGGCGGTGGACGTCGGGTGCCGCTCCGAGCCGAAGTTGGCGGCAAGGCCGAGCGCGATGCCCGAACCACCCGTTAGAAAAGGTGCGCCCTCGACGGCAGCGCCGATCGTCAGAAGGTCGTCATCGCTGATGGCATCGACAACCACAAGGGTCTCGCCCCGCTCACCCGCGGCGTCCAGAGCGGCACGCAGAGCCTCGCTACCCTTGCGCACGGTGTCCCAATTGACGGAGCCGACCGGCTGTTTCGACTGAAGCTTGAGCCAGCGGCGGATATCGCTGTCCGTCATCGGATTGAGCGGATGGTCCCTCAGACTGGATTCGTTCAAGGGGACGTCGCCGACGAAGAGGTTGCCGCGATAGAGCGTGCGGCCAGCCCCTGGAAACGCCGGGCAGACAACGACGCCCCGGGCGTCCAGCGCATGGGCGAGTGCCTCGCCGACAGGCCCGATATTGCCTTGCGGTGTTGAATCGAATGTCGAGCAGTATTTGAAGATGATCTGTCGGCAGCCCTGTTTTTGCAGCCAGGCGAGCGCTTCCAGCGATTGCCGGATGGCGTCGTCAGGGGCCATGGAGCGCGTCTTCAGGGCAACGACGCCCGCCTCGCAGTCAGGCCCGGCATCGTCGTCAGGCACGCCGAGAAACTGGGTGGTGGCGAAGCCGCGCACCCCGTTGAACCTCTTGGCGAGGGTGTTTGCGATATCGCTCGCACCCGTAAAATCGTCGGCGATGACGCCTAGCAGCATGGTGTTGCCCTTCCTGCGGATTGGGTATCAGGTGCGCTTCAGTTCATCACGGCAATAGATCTGCACGATCTCATCGAAGCTGGCATCCGGAACGAAGCCGAGATCGAGCGCGATGCGCGCATCGAAGGCCTTGGGCCAGGTGCTGACAATCGCATGAATGGCCGCTTCCGGCTCTTCGCGGATGAGTGCGACCGCCTCGTCTCCCGCGACCTGCCGCAGGGCTTCGATCTGGTCTTCCACCGTTGCCGAAACGCCGGGCATGGTCAGCGTCCGCACAGCCAGATCCGGGCCCGCGACTTCTGCGGCCCTGATGAGAAAGCCGATCGCCGTCCGCGGCGACGCGAACCAGTGGCGCATGTCGCGCGGCACCGGAAGAACAGCCTCTTCGCCGTTCAGGGGCTCGCGAATAATGCCCGAATAGAAGCTCGATGCCGCCCTGTTGGGTTTGCCGGGCCGCACGCAGATGGTCGGCAGGCGAATGCTCAAGCCATCGATGATACCGCGCCGGGCATAGTCGGCGACCAGAAGCTCGCCCATTGCCTTCTGCGCGCCATAGCTGGACAGGGGACGCAGGAGGAAGTCATCCGGGATGATATCGGGAAGAGGTGCGCCAAAAACCGCAAGCGAGGATGTGAACACGAAGCGCGGACGGTAACCTTCGCCGACGGTGCGGACCGCATCGAGGAGCGCGCGGGTGCCCTCAAGATTGACCCGGTAACCCTTGTCGAGGTCGGCTTCCGCCTCCCCTGACACCACGGCGGCAAGATGGAAGATGACGTCAGGGCGATGCAACACAATCCGCTCCGCCTCTCCAGCTTCCGAAAAATCAGAGGTCAGCACCTCGACGTCGTAATTTTCCGCAACGGATGGCGCCGGATAGATGTCGTGAAGGGTAAATGCGGTGATGGCCTGTCCGGCAAGCTTTCCGTCGGCCGCGAGGCGCTCGGTCAGCCGTCTGCCGAGCATTCCGGCTGCACCCAGGATGGCGATGCGCATTGGTATTCTCCCATAACTTAAAAATGCTGTCTGGCGATCAGTTCGCGGCTTGTATGCGGTCGATCCACGACAGCCCGGCGACCGTGTCGCCTTTTGGTTTGTATTCCAGCCCAATGAGGCCCGGGTATTCGATATCTTCGAGCACTGCGAGCACGTGCGCTAGCTGGACCTCGCCAAGATCCGGCTCCCATCGGTCCGGGACGGAAGCAAGCTGAACGTGGCCGATGAACGGCGCATGCCGCCTGATCCGCCGGGTCAGATCGCCCTCCATGATCTGCACGTGATAGACATCAAACAGCAGCTTCACATTGGGTTCGGCAATCTCGGTGATGATCTCGACGATCTCATCCGAGCGGCTGACCAGATAGTCAGGCTTGTCGCGCGTATTCAAAGGTTCCAGCAGAAGGGTTATCCCGTGCCGGTCCGCCAGTTTGGCAACGCGGCGCAGGTTCTCCACGTAGAGGCGCCGTGCTTGGCTTCGATCCGCCGGGTCGCGAACCACACCTGCCATGACATGGATCGCTCCTGCACCAAGCGCGACGGCGTATTCCAGAGCCTTGTCGAAATGCGCCTGGAACTGAGCCTCCTCGCCCCTGATCCCGGCCAGCCCCCATTCCCCGCGCTCCAGATTGCCCGGAGCGGTATTGATGCCTGTCATCCGGACGCCCGAGGCATCGAGCGTCGAGACGAGCTTTTCCGCGGGGATGTCATAGGGAAAATGGCACTCGACGAAGTTGAAACCCGCGGCCGCGGCCGCCGGAATGCGCTCGATGAACGGCATCTCGGCGAACATGAACGCGATGTTCGCGGTCAGCCTGGATCTGAGATCCATACGGTCCATGCTCATTCCGCTGCCCTCCTCACCGGGTGCGCTGCGCGCCTGTTCCGATTGGCCTCGATGTCGTTGATGAGGTTCATCAGTTCCAGACGAAACAGTCGTGCGTCCATCAGCCGGAGCTCTGGCGAGATGGCCGGCTTGAAGGCCATGTGTGCCAGGATATCACGCTCCAGATCAATGCCCGGCGCGATCTCGACAAGCTGAAGGCCGCCGTCCAGCACATCGAACACCGCCCGCTCCGTGACGAACAGGGCCGTGCGTCCCTCTCTCCTTGCGAAGTCGGCATTGTAGCAGATCTGCTCGATGCGGTTGACGAACTTCTTGTGCCGCCCCTCCTGGGCTATCGCAAGCGTACCGTCGCCGGTTTTCAGCTCCAGCCCGCCGGAGGTGAAGGTTCCGCTAAACACCATGTGCTTGGCATTCTGGCTGATATTGATGAAGCCGCCGACGCCGACAATCTTGGACCCGAAACGGCTGATGTTGACGTTGCCGCCGGGATCGACCTCTGCAAAGGACAGGAAGGCGATATCCAGCCCGCCGCCGTCATAGAAGTCGAACTGGTAGGGCTGATCGACGATGACATCGTAGTTCTGCGACGCGCCGGAATCCGGGCCCGTCAGCGGAGCGCCGCCGATGAAGCCCTGTTCGTTGGTCAGCACGATATGGTCGAGGACGGCTTCCTCGGACGCAACGGCCGAAATGCCGGTCGAGATCCCTGCCCCGAGATTGCAGATCGCGCCGGGCACGATCTCCATCGCGGCGCGGCGCGCAACGATCTTGCGATGATCGAAGGGAAGCCGGCGCAGGGCATGCAGCGGAACCCTGAGCTCGCCGGAATAGGCAGGATTGTAATAGGTTGCATAGGTCTGGCGCTGATCAGGATCGACGACGACGTAATCGACGAGGATGCCGGGGATCTTGACGGACTTGGCCGGCAGCGCGCCACGCGTTGCCATGCGCTTGACCTGGACCACGACGATCCCGCCGTTGCGGCGGGCGGCCTGTGCCGTCGACAGCATTTCACCGAAGATCGCCTCCTGCTCCATGCTGATGTTGCCATCCTCATCCGCGGTGGTGCCGCGCAGGAAGACGATGTCGAGCGGAAAGGGCTTGAAGCGCAGATACTCCTCGCCGTCGATCGTCATGAGTTCGACGAGATTTTCCTTGGCGCTGGGGCTCTGACGGCCGCCGAGTTGCCGCGGATCGATGAATGTGTGGAGACCGGTCTTGGTGATAAGCCCCGGACGGCCCGACGCCATCTCGCGCATCAACTGGGACAGCACACCCTGCGGCAGGGTGTAGGATTCAATCTTATCCGCGGCGGCAAGATCGATCAGCACGGGCGAATCGATCAATGCGCTGGTGATGGACCGACGCAGCATTCCCTCGTGACAAAAGCGTGCGGCACCCTTGGTCGCCCGGTCACCCAGGCCGACGATATGCACGAGGGTCAGTGCCTTCGGGCTCCCGGTTTCCAGGTGTCGGGCCTCGATTGCCTCCAGCACTCGCTCTGGAATGGCGTGCCCTCCTCCGGAACCACTGACGAGAACGCTGTCGCCATCCCGTACGAGTTTCGCCGCTTCCTCAGCTGAAATCAGTTTCATGTTTCCTCCCTGGCCAGTCTCGAAAGCAGTCCGACCATTGACCACCACGCATTTCTTATGTAACCGGATACATATCCCTCGACGTCAGGCTGTGTCAAGCCGTTGATCTGATGGACGGCGAGGCGGAAAACCGCATTAGGAGGATGACAGGATGGCGAATTCTGGATTGGATTTTGTCGAGATCGGCCAAGTATTTAAGTTCGCAAAGACGGTGGGGGAAACCGACATTGTGCTGTTTGCCGGGATCACTGGCGACTTCAGCGATACCCATGTCAACGATCAGTACATGAAGGAGAAATCCACGATCGGAAAACGCATCGCGCATGGCGCTTTGACTGTCGGATACATGAGCACGGTCTCGACAATCAGCATCGCCCATATCATCCACCGGGAGGGGCTTACCGACTTTCCGGTGTCGGCGGGATACGACCGTGTCCGCTTCCTCAAGCCGGTTATTCTGGGTGACACGATCACCGCGCATTACACGATCGCGAGCGTCGACAGGGACCGCGGCAGGAGCGTCGCCAAGGTCGAAGTGTTCAACCAGAACGACGAGCTGGTGGCCGTAAGCGAGCACATCATGCGCTGGACCAAGAAGCTTGCGTCGGCGGCGGAGGCTGCCTGATGGCTCTCTCAGGATCTGCGGTCCTTGCCATCTGGAACGGCATCAAGCCGGAAGCAGAGGACGCATTCGTTTCCTGGCATATCCAGGAGCATATCCCCGAACGGGTCGGCCTTCCCGGCTTTATTCGCGGGCGCCGCTATGTGGCGGTGTCGGGGAACCCGAAGTATTTCAACTTCTATGAGACCGAGGACGCGGCCGTGCTGTCGTCGGATGCCTATGTCGCGAGGCTGAACGCTCCCTCCGCGTGGACGCGATCCGTGGTGAGCAATTTTACAGATACGTCGCGCACGGTCTGCACGGTCGCGTTTAGCCATGGTCTTGGGGATGGCGCGGCCATTATGACGCTGCAGATGTCGACAAGCCTAGAGAAAGCAGACTTCGCACGCAATCTCGGAGAGCTCGCGTCGAGACTGATGCAGGCACCCGGCATTGTCGGCGTTCATCTGCTCGAAGGCGACGCGAGCGCAGGCGGCACGCCGACCGCCGAGAAGGACCTGCGCGACCGTCCCGACGAGACCGCGGCCTGGATTCTTCTGATCGAAGGCACTGACGCCGAGAGGCTTGCGGCTCTGGAAAGCGACGGCCCGCTTTCCGATGCGCTCTCGATTGCGGGCGCCAACGCGGACCTGCGCCAAGGCATCTATTCGCTTCAATACAGCCTGGCACACAGCCAGGTCACGACCACCTCAAAGTAAACGGGAGAGAACCATGAAGTTTGTGAGATTTGGCGAGAGCGGCCAGGAAAAGCCGGGACTGGTGGACGAGCAGGGCAAGATCCGTGACCTGTCGAGCTTGGTAACCGACATCACCGGCGACGCCCTCGATGGTCGGCTCTCTTCCAGCCTGAAAGGAGTGGACATCTCCGCCCTGCCCATGGCGCCTGACGGTGCTCGCCTTGGACCCTGCATCGCGCAGGTCGGCAACTTCATTGCAGTCGGCCTCAACTATGCCGACCACGCAACCGAGACGAATGCTGAAATTCCCAAGGAACCCATTCTCTTTAACAAGGCACGTTCCTGCATCGTCGGCCCCTATGACAATGTCATCCTGCCGCCTGATTCGACGAAGTCCGACTGGGAGGTCGAGATCGCCTTCGTGATTTCGAAACGGGCATCCTATGTTTCCGAAAGCGAGGCGCTTGATCATGTGGGCGGATACTTCATCTGCAACGACGTCTCCGAGCGGGAGTACCAGCTGGAACGCGAAGGCCAGTGGGTAAAGGGCAAGTGCTGCCCGACATTCGGACCGATCGGCCCCTGGGTCGTCACCCCGGATGAAGTCGGCGATCCGCAGGATCTGTCGCTCTGGCTGGACGTCAACGGCGAACGCCTGCAGAACTCCACAACCCGCAACATGATCTTCCCGATCAAGACGCTGGTATCCTACATCAGCAAGTACATGATCCTCGAGCCGGGCGACATCATCACCACCGGCACGCCTCCGGGCGTCGGCCTGGGCATGGTTCCGCTTCGCTTCCTCAAGCGCGGCGACACGATGAAGCTTGGCGTCGAGAAGCTGGGCGTTCAGGAGCAGCGCGTGATATGATGATCGCAGCCATGTAAACGCTTGCATCGGCCGGTTGCCGGGATTAGGGCGAAGAGCACCTCTTCCCGGCGACCCGTCGTCACAAACGGAAAAACCTATGACCTCAGCCCCGAAGCGTACGCGAACCTCCAAGACCGGAACGCCGACGGGGACCGAGATCGTTGCCAGGACGTCCGTCGGGCTGCGGGATGTCGCCAAGGCGGCGGGCGTATCGACTGCCACCGTCTCGCGCGCCATCAACAAGCCCGATATCGTTTCAGAGGAACTCAGACTGCGCATCGAAGCGGTCATCGAACACCTCGGGTGGGTACCGGATGCGGCCGCCCGCGCGCTGTCGACACGCAGATCCGGCGCCGTCGGCGCAGTCTTTCCAACACTCACCCATGGCGATTTCGCCCGAACCGCAACGATCCTCCAGCACGAACTTCTAGCGGAAGGCTTTACGCTGCTGCTCGCCTGCTCGGAATACGACCCGGAGCAAGAACTGCGACAGGTCAGGAAATTCGTGGAGCGCGGCGTGGACGGCATCGTGCTGGTCGGCAACGAGCATCTGCCGGAACTGGAAAAGCTGTTGAGCCGCCAGAAGGTCCCGTCCATTAACACCTTCGTCTATAACCAGGCAACGCATGGACGGTCGATCGGTCCGGATAATAGGAAGGCCCTGTTCGACGTGACCAACTACCTGATCTCGCTGGGACACCGGCGGATCGGCGTGATCTGGCAGTCTGTCGCAAACAATGACCGCGCAGCGGAGCGGCTGGCCGGCGTCAGCGATGCGCTGTCGGCGCATGGCCTGTCTGCCTGGCCCTACCAGATTGCCAAAGAGCTCTCCAGCATCGGTGAAGCGCGGACGCTTTTGCGGCGCATGATGAGTACGGATTCCCCACCCACAGCGATCATCTGCGGGAATTCCTACCATGCGGTCGGCGCGGAACTGGAGGCGCTTGCCATGGGCCTGTCGATCCCGGGCGACGTCTCCATTATCGGCTACGACGACATCGAGATCATGTCGGAACTGCCGGTTCCGATCTCGACGGTTCGTGTTCCGAGCGACCAGATCGGCACCCGCGCTGCCAGCCACATCCTCGCAAGAATTCTTGGACGCGAGGAGGATACCCAATTCGAATGCAAGCCGGAACTGGTCCTTCGCGCCTCGACCGCGCCGCCGCGCTCGCCCCAGGCCTGACCTTACACGCGATGCAGCTGCAACCCGCCGGCAATCTCGGTGACGGTTCCGGTTGCATAAGGGAAGTCGCCGCGTGCCAGAGCGCAGATCGCCGCCGCAACATCCTCCGGCATGCCCCAGCGCCCCATCGGGACACCCCCTCCCTCGATCAGCCTGTCGTATTTTTCGAGAGCGGGCGCCGTCATTCCCGTGCGGATGATGCCCGGCCTGACTTCATGCGTCACGATGCCGTCCGCTGCGAGGCGCGCCGCAAACAGCTTGGACATCATCGACACTGCGGCCTTCGACATGCAGTAGTCGGCGCGGTTTTCGCCAATGACCTCGCTGTTGATCGATCCCACGAAGATGATTGCGCGATAATCCTCAGCACGCCCGCAGGCCATCATGTGGCGTGCAAAGGCCTGCGTGAGGAAGAAGGTCGCGCGGACATTGACATCCATCACCCTGTCGAAGCTTTCGGCCGGGAGGTCCAGCATATCCGCGCGCGCAAGTGATGTGACCCCGGCGCAGTTTACAAGGGCGACAGGGCGGCGGATCGATGCGACGAGTGTCTGGTGATGTTCAAGGCGGGTCACATCCGCCTGAACATAGCGGATTTCCGGTGGAAGGCCTGCTTCCGCCTCGAGACTTGCGACCGTGACGTCGAAACCTTCGGACGCCAGCCGGATGGCAGTCGCAAAGCCGATCCCTGCAGCCCCTCCTGTCACCAGAACGCCGCCCCGTCGCGTATCTTCCATGCTGTAACCCGATGACATTGCATACCTCATATCTGTTTCAGTTGAATTCGCCGCAGCTTCCTGCCGGTCATTGCGCGAGACATAGCGCTATCGTTGTAGAGAGCATTTAATAGCTATTTATCAATGCTTTCGAGTGCTCAGGGCTAATGTTTTCATGCATCGTCACGGTTCCAGACTTGACATAAGTTTTCATCAATGTAAACGGATACATATCGTTCAGCCGGGGCATCTCGGCAGGTGCGAGGCCGGGAGGAGGCAGAGCCCCATGACTATCGAAAGTCCAAACCGGACGGAGATCAATGGCGAGACCCGCGTGATCGCCATCATCGGCGACCCGATCGCGCTGGTGAAATCGCCGATCTATTACAACCGCATGCTCGCTGCCGTGGGAACGAATGCCGTGCTTGTGCCGTGGCATGCGTCTTCGGAGACATTTGACACCGTGATGCGTGGCCTCCTGAATACCCGCAATGTAGATGGCGTGGTGGTAACCTTTCCGTACAAGCAGCGGGCAGTGGCCTTTGCGACGACGCTCGAGCCAATGGCAGAGCTTCTAGGCGCCGTGAATGTGCTGCGCCGGGACGCAGACGGGTGCTGGACCGGGGCAATGTTCGATGGCCATGGCCTTGTCGAAGCTGCCCGGCAGCGCGGGATCGTCACGCGGAGCACTCGGGTGCAGCTAATTGGCGCCGGCGGCGCCGGGAGCGCGATCGCCTACGCACTGGCATCCGAAGGTGCTGCCAGCATCGCGATTGCCGACACGGATGCCGGCCGCCGCGATGCGCTGGTTGCCGGCGTGAAGGCCCGATATCCGGATTGCAGTGTGAAGCCAGGACATTCCGCGCTCAGGGACATCTCGCTTCTGATCAATGCGACCCAGGTTGGCCTGCAGGACACTGATGGCCTGCCAATGCCGATCGACGGGATGACGGACCGCACGGCGGTCATCGACATCGTGCCTGGCCGCGACACAGAGCTTCTCCGCAGGGCCGCCGCTCTTGGATGCCTAACGGTCAGCGGATCCGCAATGGTGGAAGGACAGACGGGTATCGTCCTCCGCTTCTTGAACAAAATCGAGGCTTTTGAAGCGCCAGCTGACGGAAACGCGGCTGCGCGCCAGCCTTCTCAGGGAGAGTTTACGCATGAATGAGAACGGTTCGGGTTCCAGGCTGTCAGGCTGGGTGGGTTCGGCACTGATGTCGTCCTCGGTCTTCATAGGCCTGATTATCCTGTGGTGGCTTGCCGTGGTGACATTCGATATTCCCAAGTATCTGCTGCCCCCGCCGCAGGCCGTCATTCCGGAGCTTATCGCATCGCGGCAGAGCCTGTGGACGCATTCCCTGGTGACGATCCAGGAGATCGTGCTCGGCTTTGCGCTGTCCGTCGTGACGGCCATTCCGCTTGGCCTTTTGATCGCCTTGTCGCCGACGGCGAAACGGATGCTCTATCCGCTTCTGGTGTTCATCCAGCTCGTACCAAAGATCGCCATCGCGCCGCTGTTTGTCGTCTGGATCGGCTTTGGACCGACGTCGAAGGTGATGCTGACGCTGCTCCTGACCTTCTTCCCGCTTCTTTTGGCCAGCATCGCGGGATTTCAGATCCTCGACCAGCGCTACCTCTACCTGACGAAGTCGATGGGTGCGACAACCTGGCAGACGTTCCGATTTTTGCGCTTCCCTTCCGCCTTGCCGGTGATCTTCGGCGGCCTGAAGACCTCCGCCACCATTGCCGCGACGGCTGCGATCGTCGCCGAATTTGTCGGCGCGAACCAGGGGCTTGGCTACCTGCTGCTGCAGGCGACAGGGGTGATGGATACGACCCTCGTCTTCGCAATCCTGTTCGTCATGACGATCATCGGACTGGGTCTCAACAGCATTGTCGAGGTCACCGAATACTTCATGACGCCATGGCGCAGAAATCAAAGCCGCGACTGACCAGTTTCATCAACTCAAGGAGGAGAAGAAGATGAATTCGAACAGACTTTCAAAGACGCTCAGATCCATCGCCCTGGCGGCGATGACCGGCACGGCCCTTCTGGGTTCGTCCATGGCTGCCGTGTCCCAGGAAACACCACTGACGTTCTGGCTCAACTATCCAGCCGCCGGCTTCAACGCGGGTTACGAACTGGCCGTGAAGAACGGCTACTACAAGGCTGCAGGCCTAGATGTGAAAATCGAACCCGGCAACGGTTCGCAGATCACCGCCCAGCTGATTGCCAGCGGCAAGGCAGACATCGGCTTTGCGGATTCCGCACCGGTGATGAAGCTCATTTCCGACGGCGCAAAGATCAAGATCCTGGCAACCATTCTGCAGGGCAACCCGAACCAGATCACTGCGCTGAAGGGCAAAGGGATCGCTTCGGTGAAGGATCTCAAGGGCAAGTCGGTCGCAATCCCGAATGGTGGTTCTCAGGCTGCCATGTTCCCGCTGGTGCTGGCGGCAAACGGTCTGACTGCAAGTGACATCCAGCAGGTCAACATGCCCAAGGAGTCGATGGTTGCGGCTCTCCTGCAGGGCCGGGTCGATGCCATCCTCGGCTCTATCGACTTCTTCGCGATCCAGCTGAAGGATCTCGGCGCCGAGACGACCGACTTCCCATTCATCGACAATGGCGCGCCCACCGTTTCGACATCGATCGTCGCTTCGGAAAGCTACCTTGCCAAGAACCCGGACCAGGCGAAGGCCTTCGTGGCTGCCAGCCTCAAGGGCTGGTACGCGGCCATCGACGACCCCAAGGCAGCTGTCGCCGCGATGAAGGAAATGTTCCCCGACGCATCCGAAGAGCAGGCTCCTGCGCAGCTCGAAGCGACGAAGTACCTGATGTGCGTCAACCGTGCCAAGTTCGTCGGCAAGGCGACACCGGAACAATGGGCCGACACCGTGAGCATTCTTGGAAAAATCGGAATGCTGCCCGCCGGCAAGGAAGCCACGACCTACTACACCTATGACTACCTTCCGCCGGAATCCGACCTTCGCCCCTGCCCCCTGACCTAAGAGATGAAGCTGTCCGCCATGCAAGCATTACAGACAACAACCCCAAGCAGCGACCTCAGCGGTGTCAGGATCGAGATCGAGGAAGTCGGGAAAAAGTTTGGCGCCTTCGAAGCGCTCCGACCGACGACGATCGACATCAAGCCCGGTGAATTCGTTTCCGTCGTGGGGCCCAGCGGTTGCGGGAAAAGCACGCTGATGCTGATGGTGGCCGGCCTCATGGATGCGTCGAACGGGAAGATCCGTGTCGACGGGAAACCCCTGTCCGGCGCGTTGACGGACGTCGGGATCGCCTTCCAGGACCACCTTCTGCTCGAGTTCCGAACAGCCATGGATAACGTCCTTCTGCAGGGCGTTATCCGGGGCCTGCCTCTGGCTCCGGTCCGGAAGCGTGCAGAGGAACTCTTCGAGCGGCTCGGCCTGACGAAGGCGGCGAACCGATATCCCAGCCAGCTTTCCGGCGGCATGCGCCAGCGCGTATCACTGGCGCGAGCCCTTGTGTTGAAGCCATCCGTCCTTCTCATGGACGAGCCGTTCGGCGCGCTGGACGCGCTGACCCGTGTGCAGGTTCGCCACGATCTCGAACAGCTCTGGATGGCTGAACGTCCGACCGTTCTCTTCATCACCCACAGCGTCGAAGAAGCGGTTGGTCTGGGCGACCGCGTTCTCGTCATGGCGCCATCGCCCGGTCATGTCGTGGACGAAATCCAGATCGACCTTCCCCGCCCACGCCCGGTATCGCTCGGAGAGGAGCCGGAACTGTCGGCGTTTTCCAAGCGCATCTACGATCACTTCGCGCGCCTCGGGGTTATTCATAGATAATTGCTATCGATTGGAGTGAGCACAGGACTTCATTCGCCTGACGATCCGGCATCTTAGTTTAAGCGGAAATAATTTCCGCTTAAACGGTCCAGCTCACACAAGCTCGTCCTGAACAGCCCGAACCAACGACCCGGCGTTCCAGCTTTAAGAACAAGCTTTAGATCGTTGAAAAAGTGTCTGGCCATTCCTGCGCACCATGGAGAACGCGAAGAATACGGACCGCTGTTTCGCAAACTGCATATGCCACGACGTACGGCGTCCCATTGATAACCAGTTCACGAGTGCCGGCAATTCTGCCAACACGACCGTGCGATGACTGACAAACGCCGGAGCTAGAGGACTGCCTTCGGCAATTCTCGTCGCATGAATTGCTTTCGAACATTCGAGACCAATGCTCCCATCTACGGCAAAACCCTTGTTAAAGGGCCGCTCCTATCCCCGCCCGCGCTTGGCACTAGCGCCGAGAATCGTGGCACCCTATTCGTGAAACAGTGAAGACGACAAGCATCGATGCGGCGCGCGAATCGGCGAAATTCTATAAGGCTCAGCGAACCGTGATCCAACGTCATGGGATTTACGAACCCTATACAGGCCGCGGTACCGCAAAGGGGTTGGCGCACGCACTGCATAATCTTTGCGATAGTCTGGCGACGCATATCCTCAAGCAGAACGGGTCACGAGAGCAGGCAGGTTATGCCATTCAAGGCACACCGGATGACTTTCAGCAACACACCCGTAGTTGCCGGCCGCATGACCAGGCGGCGCTCGCGCCGAAAATCGTTGATAAGGTTTGGGACGCGGCATAACTGATCGTTTGAATAGCTGATCCACATCACCCATGCAGATACGGAAACAACGTACGCATCTGGATCGGCACCGCCGGTTGTCCACATTAAGTGGGCATGATCCCTTTGAAAGTGCGACACCGTGATCAACTTTCGCTCTTTATAATTATCCTTCGGAGATCTTACTTTCCTGAGAGGCGCCTAGTTACAAAACGCAACCACACAATACCCGAACCAATCTTTGCAATGCTGCGTGGCCTCGCTTCACTGATATGACCTTAGCCTACGCGCTGCGCTTACGTACAAATCCACTGGTAGTTCTCTCCCCACAGAGCACGTCTAGAGGAGTGGCGGCAAGTGGAGAAGTTCTCGGCTTCTTTCGGGCTTGCAATCGCGCCACCGAGCTCGCTGACAATGCGGACTGCCTTTTCCACCATTTCGGCATTATCGCGTGCAAGGCGACCGCGCTCGATATAGACTGCGTCTTCTAGCCCAATCCTCACATGGCCTCCAAGCAGGAAGGATTGCGCCAGCATCGAGAAGGCATGGCGGCAAACACCGAAGGCAGCCCACTCGCAACCGGGGGGCAGCAGCGACTTCATGTGGACGAGCGTTTCGGGCGTCGATGCCGCGCCATATTTCACGCCGGTCACGATCTGGAACATCGCCGGCGAGGCCAGCGTCCCTTCATCGATCAGATCGCGGGCGAGGTGAATATCGCCGCTGTCGAAGACCTCCAGCTCCGGCCGGGCGCCGGCCGTCCGGATCACCTCTGCCATGATCCGGACGTTTCGCGGTGTATTGATCACCACGGCAGTGCCGGAAAACATCGTGTTGTGATCGAGAGTGGCGATTTCCGGCTTCAGCGCGGCGATATGCTCGACACGCTTTTCCGGCGGCATGATGGTCGAAGCGGGCGCGGCGATACCCGGATGCTCGTCGGTCGGCACATAGCGGCCGCCGGGCCCTGTCGTCAGGTTGATGATGATATCGCTCCCGCTTGCCCTTATCCGCTCGATCACCTCGCGATAGTATTCAAGCTCCATGCTCTGCTTCCCGGTCGCCGGATCGCGCACGTGAACATGGGCGATCGCCGCCCCGGACTTTCCGGCGGCGATGCAGGCATCGGCGATTGCTCCGGCGTGACCGGCAGGCCCGGATGCTGTTCGCGTGTTGTCAGGTTGCCGGTCACGGCGCAGGTCAGGACGGTGGGTCTCATAATCGTAGGTCTTCCAGGCGTTTACTGAAGTTTGAGCAGCGAGGCGGCATTGTCGCCCACCAGCTTGCGGATGTCCGGCGCGGCGAAACCGAGGTCCAGCAGCGTCTGGACGACGGCCCGAAAACCGGCGAGCGGACGCGGGCTGCCCAGCAGTCCGAGATCCGACGACAGGACCGTGCGATCGACACCGGCCACCTCGATCAGGTGCGCCAGGTCCTGCGGCGTGAACTTCAGCGACTTGCCCTCGACGAACATGCCGATGGAGTGCTCCATGTGGGCGCCGAGGCCGACGAGTTGACGTATGTCCGTGTCGGTACAGCCGATCACATAGGTCGGGTGATTGACGAGCAGCTTCTTCACGCCTCGCCGGCCCGCCTCTTCGAAGAGAATGTGAAGCTCCTCCGCAGAAAGATGACCGCCCGCAAGAATGATGTCCGCGTCGGCAACGATATCGAGCACCTGCTTGGCATTGTCCGTCAGGGCGCCGTTTGCATCGAGCACGCTGAGCGGCTCGGCGGGCAACATCTTGCGTGTCGTCTTCGGAAATGTCTTGGTCTGCTTGCCGGCATCGGCCAGATGGTTGGCGGCCGACAGCGTCGGCATCCAGACGATCGCCGCGCCGAGCCCGACCGCGTGATCGACGGCATGCGGATTGATGCCACCGGAAGCGTTGTTCAGCGCGATGCCAGAAAAAAGCTCGATCCTATCTTCCGGATGGAGCGACTGAAGCATGATCGCGTGCGGCATGCCTACATAGTAATGATCCTTGAACAGTAGTGCCCGAAAACCTGCCTCCACAGCGTCACGCATCGCTTCGCGATGATCGAGGATACGCGGCATGGCCGCCGGCCCGCTATGACAATGCAGATCGACGGCCCCCTTCAAGAGCGCGTCGACTTCCTGGGCGCGTGCCGGCTCTTCGAGTTCGAATGCGCCGTCGTGGCGCGGCAGAAATGATTCTATTATTCATCGGATTGACCTCGATTCTAGAAATTTCCGGGCTTCATGACCGGACGGGCAGCGGATAATCGTCCGCGTTTAGCACCCAGCCGGGCTTGGCGGAAAAATCGGCGCGCGGCGGGCAGAAGATGTCGACGAGCTGATTGATACCAGCGCCGATCGCCTGCGATGTATGGATGACCCTTGGCGGGATCACGGCGACCGACGGCGAGGCGCAGGTCTCGTGATCGTCTTCTCGCCAATGCGCCCTGTCGGTGGTCCAGGGCCATCTCAGGTGATGGATATATTCGCCCGACAGCGCCAGACTGCACTGCTCGAAATCGTCGTGGTCATGCGGCGAAAGCAGCGACGGATCGCGCGGCCCATGCTTCGGCTCGAGGAAATTGACCATGAAGGTCGAACCGCGGAAGATCCGGCCGAACCGGCCGGGCTGCGGCGGGACATCGAGGCTGTAGCTGCGGATGCGGTAGCCGTCCGGCGGCGCCGGCCAGGCGGCCAGCGCCGGGACGTCCGGATTGGGCTCGGCGTAGAGCGCGGCATTCGATGCCTGTTCCAAAAGATCGGTAGCAGCATTGGTAAACAGCCGCACCACGCGACCGCCCTTGGGCAGCCTTATGCTGCTGTCACCCGGCGGAATGAAGGTTAGCGAGTAGCCATCGATCGTCTGCGTCTCGCCACCGGCTTCAACGATTGCCGGCGTTGCTTGATCAGGGATCAACAGGGCATATTCGTCAGGCTGGTTCCCACGTTCGAAGACCGTTTCCGCAACGATCTGGGTGTAAACGAGTACGAAGGTCTGGCCGCGGACGATCCAGGCCTGTTCGGTCCGGTCGTTCTGCTGTGGCGCCTGCTCATAGAACCGGGCATAGGTTGCCGGAAATCCCGGGCCGGCCGCCGGCTTCGAGGGCGTTGCTTGGGCTAGGCCCGCGCGCGGATCGCTCGCGTCATACATGACAGCGTTTCCTTGTCTTGCTTTGATTCTTGTCTCTTGCTTCGATTTCAGGTCTGGCGGGCCAGCGGCCCGAACATGTCCGGGGAAACCGGTTCCCGAACATGCTCTCGTTGTTTTGACGCAAGCCGGTTCCGGGCTTTGCCGAAATTGCTCTAGCTGCGGAAAGCCTGAAGCATCTGCATGCCGGCCTTGCGGATGAACCCCTGATCGGACGAGAGAATGAAGGCTGTCGCGCCCATGGCGGCAAAACTATCGCCTTCCTCACGCGCGCCGGTCATCACCATCACCGGCTTGCCGACCGCCTTGGCTGCCGTGGTGACCCTTTCAACCGCAGACGTCAATTCGGCAGACGAGGAGCTCTTGGCATTGAGTGCCAGCGTCAAGTCGCCGCGACCGACAAAAAAGCCATCGATACCATCGACGGCGACGATTGCATCGATCTCTTCCAGTGCGGAAGGATCCTCGATCATGGCGATCGTTGTGACCCTGCGGTCGCTTCGGTTGATATAAGGCCAGAGGACGTCGCCGCCGTAGCGGCCGGACCGTCCCGAGGGAGAATAACCGCGTGTCCCATTCCGGTAGCGCGATGCTGCGGCGACCGACTTCGCCTTGGCGACATTCGCCACATGCGGAACAAGAATGCCGTCCGCGCCGCAATCCAGCGCGCTCAGGATCGTCGCCTCCGAAGAGACGCGCACCAGCGCTGCGGTTGCCGCCGCTCTTGCCGCCAGCACGGCGACATCGATCGTGGCCCGATCGAATGGCGCATGCTCCTCGTCGATGACGACGAAGTCGAAGCCGATATCGCCGAGGATTTCCACTGAATGGGAGGTCGGCGTCTTGATGAAGCTTCCGAGCAGGCGCTCGCCAGCCAGCAGGCGCTGGCGAAAGGTCAAGCGGCTCGGTTCGATAATGTCACTCATGATCCAGTCTCACGATTCCATGAACATTGGTGCGGCTATCGGTGTCGGGCGTACCGCGACGCATTGATGCCCAGCGCAAAGCTGCGATGATGAACAGAAGGCCAGCGCAGGCGGCGGGGACAATCATCGCGCCGACGGCCGTTCCGGTCATCTGTGCGACGGACGGCATCAGGTTCTGGGCGATGAAGCCGCCGACAAGGCCGATCGTGTTGATCACCGCTATGCTGGTCGCGCTCCGTGCGCCTTGGAAGAGCCTCGAGGGAAAGTACCAGAAGCACGGAAACAAGATCGAGATACATGGCGCGCCGATGGCGAGCGCCACAAAACGGAGAAGATTGGTGTTGAGCTGAGTTGCGGCCACGAAGGACAGAACGCCGATCAGGGTGATGATCAGTGCTGCCTTGACGATTTTCCTTTCCGTCTGCAGCCGCCGCGGCAGGATGAGCAGCAGCGCCGCGGCGATTGCCCAGAGCACGGCGTTCAGCAGGCCATTCTGTGTCCCGGTGACACCAAATCCTTTGATCACCGTCGGAAGCCAATAGATCACGCCGAACAACGAGATGTTGATGAGGATGTAGACGAGCGACATGACCAGCACGGTCGGATCGATCAACGCCCGCAGCGGGTTGGCATGATGGCTGGGGGCGAGAAGGCGAGTAGGATTGTCAGCAAACCCCAGGTCAGGGCAATTCGTGCAAACCATAGCCGGGCGCCGAAACGAAACGCGGCAAGCGCGCTCGGCACCTCGACCAGGACATAGCTCAGGAAGAACAGCGACGATCCCAAAGCGAAGCCAGCTTCCGACAGATGCAGTTCGTCAAGCATCTGCAACTTGGCAAAGCCGACATTGGAGCGATCGATGATCGCGCAAAGATAAAGTCCGATCACCATCGGCATGATCCGCCAGGATAGGCGACTTATGACGTCGGTCTCGTCGATTGATTTTGTTATTGGCATTGTGCCCTCCCTTGCACGTGACCGTGCATCTCCGAAAACCGTTGTTGCAAATTCCTTTCCCGCGCGTCATGACTATTCCCTGACGTTCCGCCTGGTGGAATTTAATATGAGCGATCAGCCGGTTGAATCGGTGCTTCGAGCCTTCGAGATCCTTCGCGAGCTGAATCGCAGCCGGGTGACCTCGGTCAAGGATCTGCTTGCGGCGACCGGCTTGCCGAAAGCGACCCTGGTGCGTCTGCTGAAGACTCTCGGCTGGGCCGGCTATGTGACGAACGACCGGCGGCAAGGCGGCTATCAGGTCACGTCGAACGTCAAGGCCTTGAGCTGCGGCTACCATCGCGACCCGCTCGTGGTCGAGGCCGCCCGCCCCTGGTCGATTGAATTCACGCGGAAATATCAATGGCCGATCGCCGTTGCCACGCTGGAAGAGCGGACGGTCGCCGTGCGGTTCAGCACGATTATTGACAGCCCGAATTCGCCTTTCCACGGGACGATCAACCTTCGTCTCGACCTTCTGACGCGGGCGCTCGGGCGCGCCTATCTGGCATTTTGTCCGGCGGCGGAAAGGGACATGCTTCTGGATCTTCTTGGCGTCGGGGATGCTGTCCGCCGCCAGGATGCGCTCGACATGCTGGGCCGCATTCGCAAGGCGGGATTTTCGAGCCACGCTCATCGAATACCATCGCCATGCCGGTCATGCTGGGCGAGAAGGTGCTGGCAACGGTTGGCGTCACCTATTTCAAGTCGGCCTATTCGGTGGAGCAGGCGGTCGCGAAATTCCGCGAACCGCTTCACGACCTATCACAGCGGATCGCCAGTGGCTGCGGCCAGCTGCACGACGACTTTCATTCGGAACAGCAATAGGCGCCCCGGGACGATAGTTCCTGGGCACCCTTAGCGTTTGAATGTCAGCTCGCCCGGCGCATCCGCTGCCCGACTTGGTGCAGTTCGGAGGCGCCGACGCGGAAGCTGCGGATCAGGTTGAGCAGTTCGTCGGTGTCGGTCGCCAGCACTTCGGCCCATGCGGTGGTTTCTTCCGCTATTGCCGCATTGTGCTGGGTGGCCGCATCTCTTGCTAATGTTACGAAATGCGTAACCGGATCAGGAAGCTCGTAGGGAACATAGAACGTCCGCTGAGGTTCTCCGATCTTGAGGAGATCACCAGGAGACAGTCATGGACGACGCGGTTGCATTCAACAGACGCAATCTTCTGAAGCTTGGAGCCGCCGGAGCGACGGGAATGGTGCTGTCCACAGCGAAAGCGAGAGCCGAAACCTATCCCGCGCCGACCAAGGTCGACACGGGCATTGTCGAAGACGGGAAGGTCACGTTCCCGGAATGGCGCGGCCCCGATGAAACACCGAGCGGCAACCCATCTGCCCCGTTGCCACCCGAGGAACGCGTAGGGTTCGCAGTCGTGGCTCTCGGTCGCCTTAGCCTGGAGGAAATACTCCCTGCGTTCGCAAAGACGAAAAAGTCGAAGCTCGTGGCTCTGGTATCCGGAACGCCGGAAAAGCTCTCCGCCGTCGCCAAGCAATACGGCATCAGCCCGAACGCCTGCTACGACTACGAGGGTTTCGATGCCATCAAGGACAATCCCGACATCAAAGCCGTCTATGTCGTGCTGCCGAACAGCATGCACCGCGAATATGTGGAACGGGCGGCGAAGGCTGGCAAGCACATCCTTTGTGAGAAGCCCATGTCTGTCAGCTCCGCCGATGGACGTGAGATGGTGAAAGTCTGCGACGAACATAACGTCAAGCTGATGATCGCCTACAGAATTCAGTACGAGGCCAACAACCTTTTTCTGGCGGAAAAGGTCCGAAGCCAAGCCTACGGCCGCCTTGTCGGCATGTCGGCCATCAACGTCCAGACCGTTGCCGCGAACGGCGCCGAGCAGTGGCGGCACAAGAAAGCGCTGGCAGGCGGTGGATCGCTTCCCGATATCGGTCTTTACTGCCTGAACACCGCACGGTTCCTAACGGGCGAAGAACCAGTCGAGGTAATGGCAACTCAGTACAGCCCGCCGGACGATCCCCGATACGCCGAAGTCGAGGAAACCGTTTCGTTCACCTTGCGCTTTCCCTCGAACTTCATCGCCAACTGCCTGACGAGCTACGGCGCGCGTGACGACAAGCATCAGCGCCTGAACTTCGAAAAGGCGACGGTCGATATGGCGAACGCCTATAAATACGAAGGCCAGAGCCTGACCGTGACAGAACTGGACGGCGTCAGGTCCGTGCAGAAGAAGGTCGAAATCGCGCCGAACAACCAGTTTGCCGCCGAGATCGACCACATGGCGACGTGCATCATCGAGAACCGCAAGCCCCGAACCCCCGGCGAAGAAGGCGTGCAGGATCACGTGCTGATGGAAGCGATCTACCAGTCCGCTCGCACTGGTGCTCCCGTGCGCCTTCAATCGCCGCCTCGCCTGGATGCCTTCCGAGGTCCGCCCGCTTCTGTCGAACTCTGATGGTCACGGACAGAAGTTTACGGGAGAAACGAACATGGTCTTACGAATGGGTGGTTGCCGTTGCGGCAATGTCAAGTTCTCGGTCGGAGGGGCACCGAGCAGGATAGGAATCTGCCACTGCACCGACTGCAGGCAGGAAAGCGGATCGGCGTTCACCTACTTCGGTGTCTGGCCCGCCGGGCAGTTCAAGAGCTATGGCCAAACGAAAGAACACGAGGGTCGGCAGTTCTGCCCCAAATGCGGCTCCCGCCTGTTCGCTCTCGATGATACCGAAGCGGAAATAAAGCTCGGGAGTCTCGAGGATGCGCCGACGGGTCTTGTTCCCACCTACGAGCTCTGGATTAAGCGAAGAGAGCCGTGGTTTCGGCCACTAGACGGCGCGGAGCAGTTCGACGAAGACAGGGCGTGATTTCTGCCACGCGTGATGATGACTCCGCGTGCAGTCTGCCTTAGGAAAGCAACTCGGCAAGCTATTGCGTTAGGCCATTCACGGAAATGGCTTGCTGAGGACCTGCATGCCCTTTCGGACTGCCTTCTATCCACCCCTCTGTGACTCGACGTCCCGCCTCGAAAGGCTACGACCCGGCGGCTTCATTCCCGAATGTCAGGAATTCAGCTCGATACGATCTTCTGTTTCAGCATCAAACAGGTTGATGCTGAGCGGATCGACATCGAAGGCCACCGGGTCGCCCCGTCGGCCCTGGAACCGTGGCTCTGCCCGGGTCCCGACCGAATGATCCCCGACCCTTAACGTCACCATCGTATCCGGGCCGGTCAGTTCGACCACATTAATCACGCCCTTCATCGGCGCGTTGTCAGCACCGGACACTTTCAGCTCCTCGGGCCGAACGCCCAGCATACAGTCTCTGGCACGCGAAGCTTCCCTGGACACATGTGCCGGACCGCTGACGACTTCGCTCTCGAAGCGTGATCCGTCGGTGGCGCTCATAGATAGTCCGGGGATAGGCAAGCTGCTGGACATAGCCGCCCTTCATCACGGCGACCTTGGTCGCCAGCGTCATCGCCTCAATCTGATCGTGCGTGGCGTAGATGATGGTTGTGCCAAGCCGCTCATGCAGCCGCTTGATCTCGGTCCGCATTTCAACGCGAAGCTTTGCGTCCAGATTGGACAGCGGTTCGTCAAACAGGAACAGATCGGGACTGCGCGCGATGGCGCCCCATGGCGACACGTTGCCTCTGCCCGCCGGAAAGATTGGCCGGAAGGCGCTGAAGCAGATGGTCGATCTGCAGCATTTCCGCCGCCTTTCGAACCTCTGCCTTACGTTGCTGCTCAGGAACGCCGCGCATCTCCAGGCCGAACCCAATGTTCCGTTCGACGGTCATCGTCGGATAGAGGCCCTAGGACTGAAACACCATCGCGATATTCCGGTCCTTCGGCGGAAGCGCCGCCACCGAGCGATCCGCAATCGAGATATCGCCCGTGGAGGGCTCGTCGAGGCCTGCGATGATGTTGAGAAGGGTCGTTGCGTGCTAGGGGCAGAGTAATGCGCACCATCGCGCCCAGCCGCGTCGATCCGTCGATGCGGGCAGCGTTTTCCAGCTCTTATGTGCCGCATCAGAGAGGCCTTCAGCATCCAGACAAACAACGGAAATAGGAAACTCGTGTAGGCAAGCGCCAGACCGAAACGGCTGTCGATTAGGCCTACGGTCCGCATCATCACGAACAGCGGAATGATGATCATGAGGGCCGGAAACATCCGCACCAGCGGCTGTAGCCTTGGCTATAAGGCGAAAGTAACGGGAAGCGCTGTGGCATGCGTCGCTGATACCAGTCTGTCCAACAGTAAATTGCGCACTGACAACCCAAAGACCTCTCAGCACCTCTTCGTCGAACCGTGGCCGCGGTTGCGAGCCTGTGGCTGCGTGCAAGAAGGCGCGCTCCAGGCAAGAAGTGAACCTCGTCGAATATGCGTTCAATCGAAAAAGCCCTGATCCTCCGCCGAGAGATACGCTCTCGCACGCTCTTCGATAAAGGTGACGCCCATGCCGGGCCGGTCGGGAACCTCGACCATTCCGTCGATCACGATCGGCTTAGGCAGGCCTTCGACGATGTCAGACCACCAGGCGGGATCGGCCGTCGTGTACTCGAAGGCAATGAAATTGGCAGGCAGCGTCGCCGAGACCTGGATCAACGCAGCGAGGCCGAAAAGCCCGTTTGCCGTGCCATGCGGCGCCATCATGATGCCGTGCAGATCCGCATATTCGGCAATCCATTTCAGCTCGGCGATGCCGCCGACATCGGCGGGATCGGGACCGACCACATGCACCGCATGGCTCTCGATCAACTCCTTGAAATTCTGCCGGAGATAAATCTGCTCGCCCGTATGGATGGGGGTGGTGGAACATCGGGTCAGCTCGCGGTAGACACCGGCGTTGACCCAGGGCGTGTAGTCTCCGGAAAGCAGGTCTTCCAGCCAGAGCAGGTTGAAGGGTTCGAGCATGCGGCACAGCCGGATCGCATCCGGCAGCATCCATCCAGGCCCGCAATCCAGCGCAAGGCCGACCTGATCGCCGGCGACCTCCTTCATGGCCGCCACGCAATCCACGAAGTGCCGCAGGCCCTTTTCGGTGATCGGCCCGCGGTCCAGCGCTCCATGGAAGGGGCTTGCACTCGGCTCCCCGTAATAGAAATTCGTCACCTCCCGCTTCATCGCGGAATGAAACCCGATCGGCTGCTTGATGATGGTAAAACCCTCCGACAGCGCCATCATCTTGGCGATATCCTCCGCATAATCCTGCGGCTCATGGCCGGTAAAGGGAAACCGCATCGAACCGTTGTAGACGCGCACGCGATCGCGCACCTTGCCCCCCAGTAGCCGATGCACCGGCACGCCCGCCGCCTTGCCGGCCAGATCCCAGAGAGCCATCTCGATGACGCTGACGGCGCTCCCCCAGGGCTTGAAGCCGCCGCGCTGGCGGATCTTCAGCATGACACGCTCCACAAGCGTCGGATCCTCGCCGATCAGCGCATTGCGAAAGGCAAGGATATGCGGCTTCAGATAGGGTTTCCAGGTTTCCGCCTGGGAAAAGCCGGAAATCCCCTCGTCCGATAGAATCTGCACGACCGGGCTCTTGCCGATCACGGCACATCTGACGTCAACGATCTTCATGGCTGTTCCTCAGCGGCTGGGTCAAACGGGAATGGCGGCGCTGATGGCCTTGGCGGTTGCGAGCGCCGCAAGTCGGATCTCCTCCATCCGGCCGGGAGCCGTGCCGGCCAGAAAGGGCACGCTCAGCGCTGCGATCATCTTGCCCGTCTGGGTGAAGATGGGCGTGGCATAGGCCTGGATGCTGGGCGCGTTCTCGCCCTTGTCCTGCGCCCAGCCGAGGCGACGGATGCGGGCAAGCTCGCTGCGCAGCCGCTTGGGATCAGTCAGCGTCTTCGGGGTAAAACCTTTCAGCGGACGCGACATCTGGTAGGCGAGATCCTCTTCGGAAAGATGCGCGAGCAGCAGCTTGCTGGCCGCCCCCGCATGGATCGGCATTCTCTGGCCGGGCGCTACCGTCAGCGCATATTCGCGTCGGCCCTGTGCCGTCGCCAGCACCAGCACGCCGTCCTGGTCGAGAATGCTGAGCTTCACGCCCTCGCCCAGATCCCCCGCAAGCTTGTCGAGGAACGGCTGACTGATCGCCGCCAGATCGTAGTCCGTGGCGCGCACACCCACATGGGCAGCCAGCGCAAGCAGCCTGCGGCCCAGGTGATATGCGCCGTTCTCGTCGCGGTAGACGACCTGATGCTGCTGGAGCGAGTTGACGATGCGGTAGATCGTGGTCCGGGGAAGCTTGAGCGCGCTCGTCAGATCGCTGATCGTCAGCCCCTTGTCCGTCTTCTCGATCTCCCCGAGCACGTCCATCAAGCGGTCGATCACGGGAATGGTATGCTTGCTCACGCCTTCGTCAACGATTTCGCTCATCCCCAACCTTCCTGTTGACAATCCCTGCTTCGGTATTAGCATACATATCTGAACTGTCAAAGTTCATATCTGAATAATTTATGGAGGGAGTTGTTTGGATATCGCTCGGAGGAGCACTCGTGACCCTTGTCTGTGCCCGGCTGCCGGCCCATCCGGCAGCTGCGCGCGTGGCGTACCACCCATGCCTCCCGATCTGTCTGGCACACCGAGAGGAGTTCCCAAATGCTGACCGTTTCCTCGATTGCCCATGTCGCAATCCGCGTCAAAGACATCGACCGCACACTTGCCTTCTACATCGGTAAGCTCGGCTTTAGCGAGTTGATGCGGCTCGACCGCGATGGACGGCTCTGGCTCGTCTATCTGCGCATCACCGACGATCAATACCTGGAGATTTTCCCCGAGTCAGAGGGCGAGAACGTTCCAGGTCCGGAAGCGCTTGGCTACAACCACATGTGCCTCGCCGTGCCGGATATCGAACAGACGGTGCGCGAACTGGAAGTCGCGGGCATCGCTCTGATCCGGCCGAAGATCAAGGCGCTGGACGGCAACTGGCAGACCTGGATCGCCGATCCGGACGGCCACCGCATCGAACTCATGCAGATGGCGCCGGACGGCATGCAGGCCCAGGCGATCGCACGCCGGAACGGACACTGATCATGGCGCGGATCACCTATCTGACGACCATCGACTTCGGGCCGGGTGAGCTCAAGCAATTGCAAAACGCGATTGCCGAGCTGAAGCTTGCCCGACCGCTGCTGATCTCCGACCGTGGGCTTGCCGCCTCGGGCCTGGCGGAACGGGTCCGCGCGATGCTTCCGGAAGGGACTGCTACCTTTCTCGACACGCCCTCCAATCCGACCGAGCAAGCGGTGCAGGATGCCCTTGCCCTTTACCTTGCGCACGACTGCGACGGCATTGTCGCGCTGGGCGGCGGCTCGCCCATCGATCTCGCCAAGGGCGTGGCGCTGCTGGCTACCCATGATGGCCCGCTGGAAACCCATGCCGCGATCTATGGCGGCGTCGACCGCATCACCGCCGCCGTCGCACCCGTCATTGCCGTTCCCACCACGGCCGGGACCGGGGCAGAGGTCGGCCGCGCCGCCCTGCTGACGCTTCAGGATGGCCGCAAGCTGGGCTTCATAAGCCCCCACCTCATACCGCGGCGCGCCATCTGCGATCCGCTTCTGACGCTCGGACTGCCCCCAGGGCTTACCGCCGCAACCGGGCTTGATGGCCTGTCCCACTGCATCGAAACCCTTCTTTCGCCCCGCTTCAACCCACCCGCCGAAGCGATTGCACTCGACGGAGCGGGACGCATCTGGCGCAACCTGCTTAGGAGCTTTGAGACCCCCGATGATATCGAGGCGCGCACCGAAGTGATGATGGGCGCGCTGCAAGGCGGCCTTGCCTTCCAGAAGGGACTGGGCGCTGTGCATTCGCTGAGCCATGCGCTGGGTGGCCTGAAAGAGCCGCGCCTGCACCACGGAACGCTGAACGCCATCCTGATGCCCATCGTCCTGCGCTTCAACACGCCGGCCTCGGTCGACAAGTTTGCGCGGCTGCGCGCCGCCATGGGGCTTGCGCCGGACGCCGATCTTTCAGGAGAGCTGGACAAGCTGAACCGACGGCTCGGCATTCCGGCCGGCCTCGCAGCCCTTGGCGTCACCCCCGACTGCTTCGATTACGTGATCGAGCGGGCGCTCGCCGACCATAGCCACGCCACCAATCCCGTTCCGCCGTCCGGGCAGGAGTATCGCGCGATGCTCCAGGAAGCCCTGGCCTGAAGGAAAGACTGTCCATGAAAATCACTGCCCTCAAAACCTTCGTCGCCAATGTCCAGCGCACCAACTTCGTCTTCGTGAAACTCTATACGGATGACGGAATAGACGGGGTCGGCGAAGCCACGCTGGAATGGAAGACCAAGACGATTGTTGCGGCGCTGGAGGAGCTCGAGCGCGTCCTCATCGGTCGCGATCCCTTCGCGGTTGACGCCATCATCGAACAACTGCACCGGGATAGCTACTGGCGCACCGGCGCGGTCTTTCGCACCGCCCTGGGCGGCATCGAGGCTGCCCTGCTCGACATCAAGGGCAAGGCGCTTGGCGTACCGGTCTATGAGCTTCTCGGCGGCAAGTTCCGTGACCGCGTGGAATGCTACGCCAATCACTGGTTCTTCGGCGCAACGACGCCCGAGCAATATGCAGCCCAGGCGAAGGCGGCGGTCGCCATGGGTTACCGGGCGCTGAAATGGGACCCCTTCGATACCGCGGATCTGGAGATGGATCGCCGGCAGCGGCGCCAGACCATCGAGATCGTGGAGGCCGTCCGCGATGCCGTGGGGCCGGATATCAACCTCATGCTCGACGTACACGGCAGGCTGAACGTGCCGACCGCGATTGCCATGTGCCGGGCGCTCGCCCCTTACGACCTGACCTGGATCGAGGAGCCGACACCGCCTGAAAGCATCGACGCGCTCGCCGAAGTCCGGGCGGCAAGCCCCGTGCCGATCGCCGCCGGCGAGCGCTGGTACGAGCCGGGCAAGTTTCTCGAGGCCCTGTCCAAGAAGTCGGTCGATGTGCTGCAGCCGGACGTCTCCCACGCCGGCGGGCTTTCGGAAACCAAGCGGATCGCCCACCTCGCCCACATGCACCTCATTCCGGTCGCACCCCACAACCCCGTCGGCCCGGTGATGAACGCGATGACGCTGCATGCGGCGGTCGCCATGCCGAACTTCTCGGTCTTCGAGACCGTGTCGATCGACGTTCCCTGGCGCCGGGAGCTGGTGCGGGAAACCCTGCAGTTCGAAAACGGCGCAATCCTGGCGCCGACGGCACCGGGTCTTGGGGTGGAGCTGAACGAGGAAGCCTGCGCCCGCTTCCCCTATGAAGCGACCAATGTGCCGCTCTTTGATGGATCGATGAACACCAGCGGCGTCGCGACCGGCGAGCAGACACTCTCGGGCGACGGCAATGACAGCAGTCCCGGCCAAGACCGTTGACAGAAGCCGGCCCAGGCAACATAGTTATATTTAGAACAGATAGTATTCATATTTGAACTATCTGTTTGCGGCGAACGGAGGATTGCTGCGTGAGGATTGGACTGTCCCTTTACGGCCCGCTGCTGAGCGAGGCAGGCGCACGCTTCGCCAGCCAGCTGGGCGTTGAGGACATCGTCGTTCACCTGACCGATTACACGCGCAACGCAGATGCTTCCGCCTATGCAGCCGGCGGCGTCGGCCCCATTAACGGCGAGTGCATCGATGCGCCGCTCTGGAGCTTCGAGCACATGGCATCCCTCGTTGAGATGTTCGGGCGCCACGGCCTGCGGATCGCGGCGCTGGAAAACATCTCGCCCAATTTCTGGTCCGACATCCTGCTCGACGGTCCGAAAAAGCAGGTGCAGATGCGCGATTTGCAGCAGCTGGTGCGCGACATGGGGCGCGCCGGCATCCCTGTGCTCGGCTATAACTTCTCGATCGCCGGCGTCTGGGGATGGCAACGCAAGAAGATTGCCCGCGGCGGCGCTGTGACCGCGGCCTTCGCCATGGACGAGATAGAGGCGCAGACCCCGGTGCCCGACGGCATGGTCGGCAACATGCGCTATCGTCTCGCGGTAACGGGCGCCCAGCCGCAAACGGTTGACGACGCCACCTTGTGGTCGCGGCTCGAATGGTTCTTGCAGGAATTGGTGCCCGTTGCCGAGGAAGCCGGCGTTCGGCTGGCAGCGCATCCGGACGACCCGCCGGTCGAGCGCCTGCGGGGAACAGCGCGCCTCGTCAACGAACACGCCAAATACGACCGGCTACTCTCGATCGTCGACAGCCCTTCCAATGCACTCGAGTTTTGCATCGGGTCGCTGGCTGAAATGCCCGATGGAGACATCTATGAGACGACCCGCCGCTTCGCCCGAGCCAAGACCATTGCTTATGTGCATTTCCGCAACGTCCGCGGAACGGTGCCGAACTACATCGAAACCTTCGTGGATGATGGCGACGTGGACATGGGCAGGATCCTGCGCATCCTCAAGGAGGAGGGTTACGACGGGGTTCTGGTGCCGGACCATGTGCCGGAGCTTGACTGCTTAGAACCCTGGCACGCCGGTCATGCCTATACGGTCGGCTACATGAAAGGCCTTCTTGCCCAGGAGAACCGCGCCAACGCGCGGGCCCCGCTTCATCAAGACGTTGAGGCACGAGCATCGAAGGTGTCCGCACGATAGATCGGAACTGGCCGCAAGGCCTGGGAAATGCAGCAAGAACTCTGGGAGGAGATCATGAAAACGATGACGATTAAATTGGCAATGGCCGCGACGGCATCCTTTCTCGCCATGTCGGCAAGTGCATGGGCGGGCCAGGTGGTCTGGTGGACGCCGAATTTCAACGAGGCCCGGGCCCGCCAGCTGGTAGAGACATTCCAGGCGGCCAATCCGGGTGTGACGGTCAAGCTGGAGACGACCACGACGGACGGCCTTCCCCAGCGCATCCTGACGGCGCTGCAATCAGGCGCTGCTCCCGACGTGATCGACGTGCAGCACGCCTGGGTGAACGGATACGCCCAGAACAAGCTGGTCGTTCCGCTGGACGAGGCGGTGACAGAACGCGAGGACTACATCCCCGCCGCCCTCCAGTACAACACCTGGAACGGCAAGCTCTGGGGCGCACCCTACCGGATCGAGACCCACGCGATCATCATCAACCGCGGAGACTTCAAGGCGGTCGGCCTTGACCCGGACAAGCCGCCGCAGACCTGGGAAGCCTTTGCCGACGCGGCCAAGAAGCTGACAGTCAACGGCAAGTCCGGTTTCGCCATCACCGGCGGCGGCGAAGTCGGTAACACCATCTTCCGTTCGCTCCCCTTCATGTGGATGCTGGGCGGCGGGATCATCTCCGACGACGGCAAGAAGGTGCTGGTGGACAGCCCGGAATCGGAGAAGGCCGTCACCTTCTATACGGACTTCTTCAAGAACCACCTCTCGCCGTCCTCGACCCTTGAAAATGACGGCACCGCCAACCGCCGTCTGTTCATCGCCGAGAAGGTTTCGATGTACCAATCGGGCCAGTTCGACATCCAGTCGATCCGCAAGGAAAACCCGAAGATCGACATCGGCGTCATTCCCGTTCCGCATCCGGAAGGGGCAAAGACAGCCGTAATCCTGGGTGGCTGGAGCCTAGTGGTTCCAAGCTCTGCCAAGAACCCGGATGAGGCGAAGAAGCTCGTTGCC
The DNA here is from genome assembly GCA_900469345.1 of Hyphomicrobiales bacterium. GTDB lineage: Bacteria > Pseudomonadota > Alphaproteobacteria > Rhizobiales > Rhizobiaceae > Neorhizobium. The sequence goes on from UBWZ01000014.1 coordinate 86,468, forward strand.
TTCCTGTCCAAATCGGAAAACCAGGCAATTCTGACCGATACCTTCCCGGCCCGGATCTCGGCCATGAACGCCGAGCGGTTCAACGATCCGATCCTCAAGGTCTTCAAGGACATGCTTCCGTTTGGGCGGCCGGTACCGGCCCACCCGAACTGGGTGCAGATCTCCCAGGCCTATTTCGACGGAATTCAGCGCATCCTGCTCGGCGACGAGAGCGTGAAGGATGCCATGGATGGCGCCGCCTCTGAAATCGAAGGGCTCCTCTAAGCCTGCACGACCGGAGGGTGGCTTTCTGCTGCCCTCCGGTCACTGGTGATGGAGGATGATACCGATGCAAAAACAATCGACAGGCTACCTCTTCATTCTGCCGGCACTGATGGTGCTCGGCATGCTGATTGCCTATCCGGTCGCCTACACCGGCCTCTTGAGCGTCACGGACAATGCCGGCAACTTCGTCGGCCTGGAAAATTTCCGCCGCGTCCTTGCGGCCCGTGCCACGCCCATCGCCTTCTGGAACACGCTCTGGTGGGTGCTCGGCTCGATCATCTTCCAGGTCCTGTTCGGGGTCATGGCGGCCATCCTGCTGAACCAGAATTTCCGTGGTCGGGCGATCGTTCGCTCGGTAACGCTGGTGCCCTGGGTGGTGCCCGGCATCGTAGCGGCCACCACCTGGGCCTGGATGCTGCACACCGAATTCGGCATTATCAACTACATGCTGACGGCGCCCGGGCTGATCGACAAGCCGATCGGCTGGCTGACCAATGGCAACACGGTCATGCCAGTGATGATCGCCATCAACATCTGGAAGATGTTCCCCTTTGTCGCCATCATGGTTCTGGCCGGCCTGCAGTCCATTCCCAACGACCTCTATGAGGCCGCTCGGATCGACGGCGCCAGCTTCTGGGAGGAAGTCTGGTACGTGATGCTGCCGCAGGTCCGCTCCGTGATCGTGGCCATCACCCTGCTTCTGGTCATCTGGGCGCTGAACCATATCACCATCATCTACGCCATTACCCGTGGCGGCCCCGCCAACAAGACGCTGATCACGCCGATCCAGATCTTCCGCACCGCCTTCGACGGCATGCAGTTCGGTCAGGCGGCCGCCCTTTCGGTGATGTTCTTCGGCGTCGCGATCGTGATCGTCTTTATCTACATCCGAACCCTGGCCTCCAACCCGGAGGAAGCGCGATGAGCGGCAAGACCTCTAAATTGACCCGTCCCGGCCTGCCCGGCTGGCTGATCCTCGTCGGCTCCGCGCTTCTGGTGCTGGTGTGCCTCTTCCCCTTCTGGTGGATGGTCGTCTCGTCGGTCAAGACACTGCGCGAACTCTACACCGTACCGCCGATCTGGTGGCCCGATACCCCGACCTTCCAGAACTACAGCAACGTGCTGTTCCAATCGAACATCCCCCGTTACTTCCTCAACAGCGTCATCGTATCGGCAGGCTCGACCGGGCTCGCCCTGATCCTGGCGATCTTTGCCTCCTACGGCTTTGCCCGCTTCAAGTTCAAGGGCAAGCCGCTCCTGCAGTCGATGGTGCTCGTGGCCCAGCTCCTGCCGACCGCGGCTATCATCGTTCCGCTGTTCATCACCCTGCGTTTTCTCGGCCTGGTCAACACCTACTGGGGCCTGATCCTCGTCTACATGATCATCACCCTTCCGCTCTCGGTCTGGATGCTGACAAGCTATTTCAAGAACATCCCCGTCGAGCTGGAAGAAGCAGCGATCATCGATGGCGCGAGCCGTCTCGAATGCCTCTTCCGCATCACCCTGCCGCTGTCGCTGCCGGGCATCGCCTCGGTGATGGTCTATGCCTTCGTGACCACCTGGAACGAGTTCATCTTTGCACTGTGCTTCGCAACCGACTCCTCGGTGAAGACGCTGCCCATCGGCCTTGCGGAATTCTCGACCGAGTTCAACACCGATTGGGGCGCCGTCATGGCGGCATCCGTCGTCATGACGCTCCCGATCGCCATCCTGTTTCTATCCATGCAGCGCCTGTTCGTTGGCGGCCTCACGGCCGGCGCGACCAAGGGCTGAGGCTGAAAGGAAGTCTATGACCACCCAGTCCCCCATCCCCCAACTCGGCCTCGGGACCTTCGGGCGCACCGGCGAGGAAGGCATCGAGGCTATTCTTACCGCCCTCGAACTCGGCTACCGCCACATCGACACCGCCCAGAGCTACGGCACGGAAGCCAATGTGGGAGAGGCCGTTCGCCGCTCCGGCCTGCCGCGCGCCGACCTGTTCATCACCACGAAGGTGGCCGACACCCATCTCGCGCGCCAGGATTTTGCAGCAAGCGTCGAAACCAGCCTGGAGACGCTGGGCCTCGACCAAGTGGACCTCCTGCTCATCCACTGGCCGTCGCAAAACGACCTTGTGCCCTTCGAAGACTACATGCAGGAACTCGTGGCAGCGCAACAGCGCGGCCTGACACGGCTGATCGGGGTGTCGAACTTTCCGATCGCCCTGCTCGAAAAGGCCATGGCCCTTCTCGGACCCGATGGGCTCGTGACCAACCAGGTCGAGATCCATCCCTACCATCAGTCGCCACGGCTGGTCGATTATTGCCACAGCAAGGGGTTAAGCCTCACCGCCTACCAACCGCTCTACAAGGGTGCCGTCAACGACGACGCCCTGCTGCAGGAGATCGCCGCGGCCCATGGCGTCACCGCATCAGCCATCGCGCTCGCCTTCCTGATGGCCGAGGGCCATGCCGTCATCCCAGCTTCCGGAAGCAGGCAGAACCTGGAGCGCAACTTCGCGGCCTTGCAGGTTCAGCTGTCGGATGCGGACATCCTGCGCATCCGCGCGCTTGACCGCGGCGCGCGCCACATCAACCCCGCCAAATCTCCCCGTTGGGACGATTGAACCGCTTCAGCGACAGGAGACACTCTTGGCCCCGCTCACAATCAACGACGTTCGCAAGTCCTACGGCGCACTGGAAGTCCTGCACGGCGTCAACATCGATATCACCGACGGTGAATTCGTGGTGCTGGTCGGACCCTCCGGCTGCGGAAAATCCACGCTGCTGCGCATGCTGGCAGGGCTGGAAGACATCTCCGCCGGCGAGGTGTCCATCGGCGGACGCGTCGTCAACGCGCTTCAGCCGAAGGAGCGGGACATCGCCATGGTGTTCCAGAGCTATGCTCTCTATCCCCACATGACCGTCAAGCAGAACATGGGCTTCTCGCTCAAGCTCGCCCGGGCACCGAAGCAGGACGTGCGCGATCGGGTCCTCGATGTGGCAAAGACCCTCAACCTTGAGGATTACCTGCAGCGCTATCCCCGCCAGCTTTCCGGCGGCCAGCGCCAGCGCGTTGCCATGGGCCGCGCCATGGTGCGCAACCCCGAAGTCTTCCTATTCGACGAGCCGCTCTCCAATCTGGACGCAAAGCTTCGCGTCAAGATGCGCTCGGAGATCAAGCAGAACCACCATCGTCTCAAGACCACGACCGTCTACGTGACCCATGACCAGGTCGAGGCCATGACCATGGCAGACAAGATCGTCGTGATGAACGCCGGCCGGGTGGAGCAGGTGGGGTCGCCGCTGGAACTCTACGACCGCCCTGCAAATATCTTCGTCGCCGGCTTCATCGGCTCGCCCGCCATGAACCTCATCGCCGGCAGGATTGTCGATGGTCACTTCCTCGGCAGCGATGGAACCTGCATGGCCGTGCCTGCACCGGCGGCCCGCCTTGAGGGGCAGGAGGTGAAGCTCGGCATTCGGCCCGAACATCTGGTCATCGATCCGCAGGGACATCCCGCCGAAGTCCTAACCGTCGAGCCGACCGGGTCGGAGACCCTGGTCCTTATGCAGCTTGCCGGGCACGAGATCGTCGGCGTCTTTCGCGAACGCATTACCCTTGCGCCGGGCAAGCCCCTGTCGCTCTCGCTGATGCCCGATCACATCCACCTCTTCGATACGCAGACGGGCCTGCGCATCCCCCTGTCTCCGGAGAACTGATCATGGCGATCTATCCGGATCTGCAGGGCAGGACAGTTTTGGTGACGGGCGGGGCAAGCGGCATCGGCGCTTGCCTCGTGCGCGCCTTTGCCGAGCAGGGATCCCGCGTCGGCTTTCTCGACCGCGACGTGGCAGCCGGCGAGGCGCTGATGCAGGCGCTCACCGACGAGGGGCGCCAGGTGCTCTACGTGCCCGTCGATCTGCGTCACATCAAGGCCCTGCGGGCGGGCGTCGAGACGGTGCGGCAGGCTTTCGGCAGGATCACCGTGCTCGTCAACAATGCCGCCCATGACGAGCGCCATGCCGCCGAGGAGGTGACAGAGCAATATTTCGACGAGCGCATGGACACCAATTTCAAGCACCAGTTCTTCGCCTCGCAGGCCGTGCTTCCCGACATGAAGGTCGGCGGCGGCGCGATCATCTGCATGAGCTCCATCACCTGGATGGCCGGTTTCGGCGGCATGCCGCTCTACACGGCCGCTAAATCTGCGGTGATCGGCCTGGTCCGCTCCCTGGCGCGCGATTTCGGACCCTTCGAGATTCGCGTCAATGCCATCACGCCAGGCTGGATTATGACCAAGCGCCAGCTGGAGCTCTGGCTGACGCCGGAGGCCGATGCGATGCGGGCCGAGCGGCAGGCGCTCAAGCGTCGGCTGCAGCCGGAGGATGTCGCCAAGCTGGCGCTCTTCCTCGCATCCGGCGATGCGAGCGGCATCACCAGTCAGAACTACGTCGTCGACGGCGGATGGGTCTGACCCACCCGCTGACCTGCCCATTCTCCACATCGAGGTTAAGTGCAATGCAGTCCCCTTCAGACATCAAAGACATCACCCGTCCGCCCCGCGCGCTTTGCGACGCTCTTGCCAGGATCGGCACCGCCACCGCCAGCAGCGAACTCAGCCTCATGGGCATCCGCGACCCGCAGATCCGCGGCCCGCAGCCGTTAAATCATGGACGATCGGTGGCAGGGCCGGCTCTGACGTTGCAGTGCATGCCGAAGCGCGAAGACCTTTATGGCGCCAACGAATACGACAACCCGGAAGTCCAGCTGCATCGGCATGTCCTTTACCCCGCCCAGGCGGGCGACATGGTTGTCGTCGACGCACGGGGCGATATGGCAAGCGGCATTTTCGGAGAAATGATGCTGACCTTCCTTGCCGGTCGCGGCGGCTCCGGCATCGTGGTGGATGGCTGCATCCGAGATTCCGCCAAGGCGAAGGAACTCGACCTCGGTATCTGGGTGCGCGGCGTCACCCCCAATTACCACGCCCAGACCAATCTGATCCCGTTTGCGGTCAACGTACCGGTCGCCTGTGGCGGTGTTCTGGTCATGCCCGGCGACATCATTGTCGCCGACGACGACGGCGTCATCGTGGTGCCCGTGGCGCTGGCCCCCGAGGTCATCGAGCGTTCCAGTGAGCACGCCGAATGGGAAGAATTCGCCCGCATCCGGCTGTCAGAGGGTGGCGACCTGCGCAAATACTATCCGCTCACGGAGGGCGTCCGGGAGGAATACCTCGCCTGGCGGGGCGCACAGGCATCCCGCCTTTGATCCCTGCCGTTTCCAATTGCCGGGAGGAACGTCACGGCCCCCCGGCCCATTGAAGGAAGACTTATGCCAGCACCGCAAACTGTCGAAGGCCTCATTTCCGAGGAAAGCGATCTTGCGCTTGCAAGGTTTGACTACGGGACGGCGTGGGAACTGGGGAGCGAAATGCGCGGCATCGCGGCCGAGGCAAACCTCCCGGTCGCAATCGAGATCACCCATCATGGCGCCGTGGTGTTTTCCACGCTTCTGCCGGGAGCCACGCCCGACAACATCGTCTGGGCCCGGCGCAAACGCTTGGTGGTGGAGCACTTCCAGCACAGCTCGCTTTATATGCGGCTGCTCTGCGAGAAGAACGGCGTCGACTTTCACAGCCGGTATTCTCTTTCGCAGGCGGACTATGCCGCGAGCGGCGGCGGCGTCCCCATCCAGGTGGCGGGCGTCGGCCTCGTCGGCGTCGTAGCAGTCAGTGGCCTACCTGATATCGAGGATCACGACCTGGTCACGTCGGTACTGAAACAGCTCGGCAAAAGCAGCGGAAGTCAGGAACAGCGAGAATAGTCAGGATGCGCGCATTAAATCGCCGAGAGCAGACCTGCAGAGCAATGATTTGGATGCGATGGGCGCCAAGAGGATAAAGGCGTTCAGACGACCTCCTTTTGGAAATGTCGTATTCCGGGCCGTGAGGCGAGTAGCGGCTTTGGTTGCTTAAAACGCATAGGGTACATCCGCAGCACAACCGGCGGTGAGCGCCTCGAAGGCTTGGCCGATCACGTTCCCGATCGTTGCCAACATCAAGGTACCGAACCTATTGCTGATGCCTAACAGCGCCATCGATGGTTCAAGCACGCGCTCGACGAGATAGGGGGCAGCAGACACATTTTAAAATGTGTTCTCATTTTTAGAAACAGATACGGCATGGCTACAGTTCGACTTGGAGCTCTTGATGAGCTGTGAACCTTTGATGCACGTCACTAACAGGAATCTTCCGGGTAATATACAATGATAGCTCTGGTACCTAGAGTCAGAGGTCCTTTGAAATGTGGAGAGGCTGCAGAACAATATCAGCGAGAGCAGACTTTCCGACTTGAAACGCGACCTGATACTCGGGGTCCTCCACCATTTCTCTAAAAGCCGTGCGTCTCGGATACTGCACAAGCAATACGGCTTCCCACCCTTGTAGGCCGCCAGTCGTCAGCACATCAAGACCGTCACCGCGGAAGAGAACCTTCGCACCGAAGCGGGCAAGGATCGGTTCTGCCATTCGCAAGTATTCGAGATGCCGTTCGGCGCCACCATCGGGCACGAAACGGAGAAGGTTCAACATGACGACAGGGCCGTCGTCCTCCTCGGCGAGGAATTTGGCGAAGACGTCGGGGGAAAATGCAACCATTTGAGCATCCTTTCATCTCAGCGCTTTTGACGCGCTAGTATGAAGTTTAACCTTGTGCTCTGTCAGAAACTGTCAGGAGCGAGCGCCAGTCTCGATCCTGCTCCCGCCACCGCTTGAAGAGCGCCGACCGCCGTTCGGGGTAACGCTCATCGAGCACTGTCGCAGCTCGAACGCGATCGACGCGGAAATGGCGGAACGCCAACCTGTTCTCGCACCAGGCGGCCAGAACGCGGACATCGTCGAAATAGACGATTGTGATCGGCCAGACGATTCGCTCCGACATAGCCCCGCTAGCGTCTTCGTAGATGATCACAACTTTGCGCCGCCGGCGGATCCCTTCCCGAAGCGGTGCGGCCTGGGCTGGATCCGAGCGTTCGGAGACAGAGGCGGCGGCAACCAGAGTTGGCGTGTCGTCGCCCGTGGTCGGATGGTCGTTCCGGCTTGACATTATCTTCGCCAGCGCGCTTGCGCTGCTCCGGGCGAACGCCGGGTCAGCCCTTTGCTGCACCCAACCCAGACCAAGGATCAGAGCATCCACTTCTTCAGGGGAGAAGGCAAAGTTCGGAAGAAAAAAGCCTTCTTTCAAAAGGAACCCGACGCCCGCCTGCCCGTCAAGCGGCGCTCCGAGCACGCGCAGCGTCTCGACGTCCCGGTAGACGCTCCTCTCGGAGACACCGAGTTCCTGAGCCAGTTCCAGGGCCGTTACAGGTCGTCTTCGGGCACGCAGTACACCAAGCATTTCGAAGAGACGGCTTACCCTCGACATCCACTAGATTTCCTGTGAGACCGCATTAGTTTTCTCGACTTCTTCAGGATTGAAACGTCCGGATAGGTTATCACCCGAAAGTCGGACTAGTCTCTGATCCGGTCATATTCTTCTTGCGCGCGAACAAGCTCCGGGCCGTAGGCCATCGACCAAGCGTAAAGCGCTTCGAACGGCTGCTGAAGAGATCGGCCGAGGGAGGTGATGGTGTATTCGACGCCGACCGGTGTCGTCGTCGTGAGCACCTTGCGGCATATCAATCCATTACGCTCCAGGCGCTTCAATGCGTCGGCCAGCGCCTTGTGCGTGATCCCGTCGAGGCGCCGCATGATCTCGTTGAAACGTGACGGCCTGCTACACAGAACGGTCAGGATCAGGACCGACCATTTGTTGGCGATCTGCTCAAGCACGGGCCGCGCTTTCTCAACGTCAAGCAGCGCTTCGGGGGAGACGGCCTTGTGGCTTCGAGACGTGCAAGTTTTGGAAATCGGAGCTTCTTTCACTACCGACATGGATATACTCCTTGATATTTTCTATACATATAGTGCGTAATTGACGGTAGGTATATAAATTATATCTTGGACCCATCATTGTTGATGGAGTTAACATGAGCAGGTTAGCAAATAAGATTTCCCTGGTGATTGGTGGCGTCGGTGGCATCGGCGGAGCCATCTCTCAAAGGTTTGCAAGCGAAGGTTCGCAGGTCTACGCAACGAGTCGTAAGGGCGCCAAGGGCCAAGTAAAGTCAATCGGCGTGGGAAGTATCCAGACGATTCAGGCGGATGCCAGTCAAGAAGTCGATCTTCACCTTGTCTTTGAGCACATCCGTTCCGAACAAGGACGCATTGACGTGCTCGTTGTAAATGCGGGCATCTCCGAATACGCACCGCTTGAAGACATCTCCGAAGATCATTTCGACAAGACATTTGGGTTGAATGTTCGATCCCTCGTGTTTGCAACGCAGGGTGCCATTGAGCTCATGCAGCCCGGCGGAACGATTGTGCTGATTGGATCCATCGCTGGCGAAATAGGAACCAAGGGCTATGGTGTATATGGCGCGACCAAGGCTGCAGTCCGCTCGTTCACACGGACATGGGCTAACGAACTTGCACCGAACGGCATTCGCGTAAATGTTGTCAGCCCCGGGCCCACCGACACGGCGATGATGGCTGCCACCTCGCAAGAAGTTCGAGATTCGCTTGCCAACATGATTCCTCTCAGACGCATGGGTAAACCTGAAGAAGTGGCGGCAGCAGCACTTTTCCTAGCTAGCGAAGAGAGCAGTTTTACCACCGGTTCAGAAATCGCCGTAGACGGGGGTATGGCGCAGGTATGATCCAGTCGGAGCAGGCCGGTCGGGTTTACACTTACTAATCTAAGCCGCCAGTTCATCAGGGTCCGTTGGGAAAGCCTGCTCCAATCAGGACGCATAGCGCACTTCGCGATAAGGCATTGCGGGCAATCGAAGTGAACGTCCCGGAGCTGATCGCTCTTCTTGCCCCGCTTTCATCTGCTATTTTTTAACAACACTTACGGATCCTATCGCCTGGCCTCGCAACCGTTGCAATTTTCACTCGAAGGGGAACGCTGGTGGCAGCCATGCCACCAGCGCAAATCAAGTGCAAGGTTTTGACGGGATGTGAACCTGCGACCCACTATTGCAATACAGATCACAAGTTGAGACTGCATCGCCGGGAACGTCGGTATGTCTCTGAGAAAAAGCGCGGCAGGTTCGACACTGAGAGAGTTACTTGAAAGATTCCTGTTTTGACGCCCGACGAATACTGTTTTTCACAATACGGTTGCGCATGAACGACAGAGACGCGCTTTCAAACATCGTATCGCTGCAGCTAGAGACGCATTCGATCAGCCGGCAAGCGCTTTTCCGGAACGAACCCCTACATCTAACGCCGGCACTCAACAGCACGCTTAACGCCACGCCAACCATGCCGGTAATATTAGAAGCGACGTAAAGAAATCTTATAAAGCCACCCTGTAGGCTTTGACGTATGGCAGGCTGAGCAATGCAGATCGATTTACAAACCCTTTGGTACTTAACCGTCGGAACGCTACTGGTGTCAGCGTCGCTTCTCCTTTGGGAAAGGCAGGCTCATCCAGGTCGCGCACGCGTGCTCGGTATTCTGGCCGCGGCACTCTTGGTGTTCGTTCTCGGCTGCATGCTTGCAATGAACCGCAGCCACTTTCCGGTCGCGCTCGGCATGGGGGCGATCAACATCTTAATGATGTTGGGCTACCTCCTGGTCCTTAACGCCAGCGCCGGCCTCGACGGTCACCGGTATTTTTGGTCGTCCGTCGCAGCGCTAAGCTTCCTAGCCATCGCTTGGGCGATCGCTGGCACGCACTTCCCGGCCGCCTTCTGGAACCATGTCTCGTCCATCCCCATCGCGCTGACCTGCGGCCTGACAGCATGGATACTTCTACGCAGCCGCACGGCCCAGCAATTGCGCTCACGTCCGATCGCAGTATTGATCTCGGCCTTCCATGCCGTGTTCTATCTTGGACGGGCGTTTATTACCCCTGTTCTCGTTCAGCGGTACGGGCAAGATATTATCTCAATCGTTGGAAAGGCGACGATGTACGAGGCCGTCTTGTACTCGGTAGCGATGCCGATGTCGTTTATGATGATTATTCGAGAGGAGGAAAAGCTCCACCTGCTCCGCATGTCACAAACCGATCAGTTGACCGGGCTTGCAAACCGTCACGCCTTTTTTGAGCAGGCATCTCGTATCCTGCGGGAGTGGGATGGTGAACCCGTCTCTCTGCTCGCCTTTGACCTCGATCATTTCAAGGCGATTAACGACCGTCACGGACATCCAACCGGAGATATGGTTCTGCAGCTGTTCGCCGGAACCGCCCGCGAAGAAGCGGGCCCCGACGCGCTTATTGCCCGGTTGGGTGGTGAGGAATTCGCTGCGCTTCTGCCACGGTGCGACCATTCCCAGGCGCTCAGTCGCGGCTCGGCGATCGCAAGCCGGTTTGCCGAAGCAGCCGCTCGGGCGGAGGGCTTGGAAACCCAGGCCACCGTCAGTATCGGCCTTGCGGCGCCGGACTGCCACGACCTCGCCGAGATGCTTGCGAGCGCCGATGGCGCGCTGTATCGCGCGAAAGCCCTTGGGCGAAATCGCATTGAGACCGCTCGGCCGAACGAATTGTTGCAGCACCCCTCAGCCGATCACTTGCATCAGCAGTTGCGGGTAGTGACGACGCGGGCGTCCTGATCTTGATATAGCGCTTTGGACGAGAGCGTTTTGAACGGATTTGAACCCACTACCCATGCTTTCCAAAAACATGTAAGACGTTGAAATCTTTAAGCCGGCGACATAGTCACAATTGTGAACTATCCAAAATGTCGAGCTCATCCCTCATAGACATCACCCGTCCGACCATCAGGACATATCCGTTGAAATCGATCGCTTGTCGCCGATCCTTTCGGACGAGGATCAGTTTTAGGTCCTGTTGACAAAGTATGGCAGCCATATCTTTGCTGCCAGGGCGAGGAATGCCGAAAAGGATTGTCGTGTCTTGTCGTATCGGGTCGCGACGCGCCGGAACTGCTTGAGACAGTTGCCTGCGAGCGCGTCATCGGATTACAACGTCGCGTGTAAGCTCGCATTAGGATTGGCTATCGAACTGCTGTTTTCATGTCGCGGCGATTTCTGATTCACGCTCCGCATGAGCCGATATGATATGACTGACTCGAATGGCGCGTGTGGCAAGCTGGACGTCTTGATCAGCAATGCTGAGATCGCGCCGGTCTCTCCGCTGGACGACCTGCGCGTCGAGGACTGGAAGGCGATGATCGACGTCAACGTCAAGGGCGTTCTCTGCGGCATTGTAGCGGCACTTCCTCTCTTCCGCCGGCAAGGCTTCGGCCATTTCGTCCATACGCTGTCGACGGCCGGACTGAAGATCGTGCCGACGATGGCCGTCTATGCTGGGACGAAGAACGCGGTACGAGCGATCTCGGAGGGGCTGCGTCAGGAGGCCGGCGAAAATCTTCGTGTCACGACAATCTCGCCCGGCGATGTCGCAACCGGGCTGTCGTCGTCGACGACCGACGAAACCCTGCGCAAAGGCATGCAGGCCGGCATGGACACGATAGCGATCCCGTCCCGTGCGATCGCCGATGCTATCGCCTTTGCCATCGGTCAGCCATCAAATGTCGATGTTGGCGAGATCGTCGTGCGACCGACCGCCCAAGCCTGACGGCATGCCGGCCGTTACCGGATTGGGCGAAAGAACGACCTGATCTCTTCGGCCAGCAGTTGCGGCTGTTCGAGCGCCGCAAAGTGTCCGCCGGCGGACATTTCGGACCACCGCGTGACCGTTGCGACCCGCTCAACCCACGAGCGGGGAGGAACGGGCAACTCCTTGGGGAAATGCGCCATCCCGACGGGCGGCGTCAACCGTTCTCCGGGTGCAAACGCCAGCGGATCCAGACGGTTCTCCTTGTAGAGACGCAACGACGCATTCAGGTTGTTGCCGAACCAGTAAAGCGAAATGTCGGTCAGGATCGTGTCGAGCGACAGAATACTTTCAAGGTCACCGTTGCAGTCGCTCCAGGCCTGAAATTTTTCAATGATCCAGGCTGCAAGGCCTGTCGGCGAGTCAGAAAGAGAATAGGCCAGCGTTTGAGGTTTCGTGGATTGGAGTGCGGAATATGCACCCTCCGCGGCCGCCCAGTTAGCCGCCGTCTGACGAAATCGTGCCTCCTCAGCGGTCATCTCCTCATGCGGCAGAAGGGTCGGTTGTAGTCCCGCCGAAACATAGTTGAGGTGCGCCCCGATCACATGGGCTGGAAAGAGCCTAGCAAGCCACAGCGAAACGCCCGAGCCTATATCGCCGCCTTGCGCGCCGTAGCGTTCGTACCCAAGAGATGTCATCAATTGCTGCCACATCCCAGCAATGGCTCTCGATCCGGTTCCGGTCATCCTCGGCGCTGAGGAAAAGCCGAAGCCTGGCAAGGACGGCACCACTACACTGAATGCATCTTCGGGATCACCGCCATGGGCGCCGGGATCGGTCAGCAGCGGTATGATCCGCTCGAATTCGGTAAAGGACCCTGGCCAGCCATGGGTGAGAACCAAAGGCATCGGTGCCGGCCCGACACCAATTTCGTGGATGAAGTGGATATCGAGGCCATCAATATCCGCCAGGAACTGCGGCAAATTGTTGAGGCGCGTTTCTTGTCTGCGCCAGTCGAAACGCGTCCGCCAGTGCTCGATGGCTTTTGCGGTAAAGGCAAGGCTCGCCCCGTCGTCCCAGGATGTCTCGTCAAGCGAGATGGGAAGCCTTGCCGCGACAAGCCTCGTCCTCAGATCATCTAGAACGTTATCAGCTATCGTGATTTTGAACGGTTGTACCACTACAGATTTTCCGAAAAGAACGCCCACAACCTTATACTATCATTTGCCCTCAGCGCCCAACTGACGCAGGAAACTGCGATAATCGGTACGCACGAACTCCTCGATCAGCTTGCCTTCGTCGTTGAAGCGGAAGATGTTCATGAGGTCCCAGATCACGCGCTTACCATTGGCCGGAAGGGGCCTAGCCGGGGACATGGTGAAGTCTCGCACGAACGTCCCTTCAATCCAGGTCTGACAGGCAATGAGGCCGCCCTCGGCTATGATGATGCCTCTTTCTATAACGCGATCGTCAAACGCATCCCTAATCGACGCGAAATAGGCGTTCAGTCCTGCGAAATTCGTCTCGAACCCGTCGGGCCCATGAAACCGAAAGTTCGCCGTGTCAAAATATTCGGCCAGTTCAGCATCGGATGCACCGGCCACTTCGAGCTCCCCGGCCTTGACCAGTCGAGCGATGAGTTCATTTTTTGAAAGCGGGGGCATGTGCTGCCTATCTTCCAAGGGGTCAGATCTCTGAATATGCGTGAGTACTTCTGATGTTGGCTGCTCAGCCGACATCGAAGCGGACGACTTTCCCGTCCTTCATTCGAAAAATGTGTTCGACTGTCTTGTCCTTGAGCTCATGTTCCTGGTCGCCTTCAAGAGGCCGTCCATCGAGATCGTAAATGCGCTGCTCCACTTCAACGACGACGTCGCCAGAATGGGATTGAGAATAGTCCTTCGGCGTTACAACTGGTCGAAGCATTGCGAACTGTCGAGTCCAGTACGCCTTCACTGCCTCGTGCCCGTGCTCGTGACCGCCCTCCATTGCGTTTGCCCATTCCACGTTCTCATCCAGAGACTCGAGTACCCCGTCAATGTCCTGGGCGTTGAAGCTGACATAGAGTTGCGCGACGGTCTGGATGTGATTTTGGAACATTTCATGCTCCCAGAGTTATGTGCAAAAATAGCGTTTGAAGTTCTGAACAGCTCGACGACGTTATGCATATGTGCGTATATAAATGGTGTCAAGCAGCGGAGCGAGTGAGCTATTGGACGAAGAGGTACTGAAGACACCGGGCCATCTTATCAGTATTGCTGCACGAGCTTTTACACGCCTCAGCGAAGAACGCGTGGGACCGCTAGGTTTCGGGGTCGGACATGCACCGGTTCTGGTTGCCTTGGAAAATGGCCTCGCTAGCACGCAACGCGACCTTGCTAGGTTTGCAAAGATCGGCCAGCCGCCGATGGCACAAATGCTTGCGCGGATGGAGCGAGATGGTTTGATTTCGAGGACGCCTGATCCGCACGACGGACGCAGCAGCCGCATTGTTCTAACGCAGGCTGCGAGGGAAAGATTACCGCAAGCCTTCGCTACGCTGTTCCAGGGGAATAGAGAAGCCATGGCGGGTTTCTCGGAAGAGGAACAACGAAAGCTCGTCGAACTTCTTTGTCGACTTATTGCGAACCTAGATCAGATTTCCGAGGCCACAGACGGGACAGACTGATTTGAGCATAGACGTTTAATGTAGGGCTCCAGCGGTCTCGGAACCACGCCAATGGCTGCTTTCGACAGTCCCGTCGATACAAGCAGAACTACTTCTATCGGCCCCGAACCGAATATTTCTCCAAGCGGAAGCCATTTCCGCTTGGAGGGCGTAAATTCGTCGTAGGCACGACCCGCAGCAGGCTCGAGCAAGATGCCGTACCAGCGTCTTCGCCTTGAGCAAACTCGAACCGTTGGCCCGTTGAAAGTTCTACGGTTAAGTTGCAAAACTCAGGAACTTAATGAAGATCGCTCCTGATCGACGCGGCCAATCCAAGGTGGGATTACGATGCACCGAATTACAAGCGGTGCGCAGTGAGAAACACGCCTTATGCCGAGTGTACGCCAGCGTTGGAAAATAGGCTGGCGTCAAAGCAGCAAAGGCGCCTCGGATGCAGCCTTCTTTTTCGCCCACAACTCGCTGGTCCGCTCCATCGTCACCAACTCAGGCGGAAATGTCCGTTTCTGGAATGCCAGCGCATCATCGAAGGCACCGTGCAGCCATTGTTCGTACTCATCGGGCTGTAACAGGACAGGCATCCGGTTGTGCACAGGCTGGATCGCCTCGTTGGCGTCCGTCATGACGCCGGAGTAAACCGGACCCCCCACTCGTCACTGATCCGCCACAGCCCTGCCTAAGCGAAGACCGGCTGGTCCTTCAGGGCAAACCAGGTGCGGGTCATTCTGCCCTTCTCCCCCTCGGCTTCAGCAAAACCCGTCACAGGGATCAGGCAACGCCACTGCGGTTTGCGCGCCAAGCCGATCCACATGCCTTTTGACAGGTCAGCGATGTTATTGACCTGCTTTGGCTTGGCTTCCGGCTTCATGCCTTTGAGACGCAGGGGAAAGCCCCAGACCATCGAGCGAAGCTCGCGAACGCCTTCATTCTCCGTTACCACCATCCCGGGCGTGCCCGGATAGACTTCCTCGGGGGCGTTCGATTGCATCGGGTTCGGCACACGAAAGTGCGCGGCCACTTCCGCGGCGGAAGGACGGACGGTGTACAAGTTGCACATATGGCAGACCTTTCAACACGAAACCTTGGCTACATAAGCATGTTGTCCCGACGGGGCGAAGCCTTGGAGGGGGAAACGCCACTTTGCCAGCGGTCGCGGCTATGCAGGATTTCGAAATCATCGGAAGACGGCGGATCGCGAAACTGGAAGGTAATCACATCTTCGATCGGACCGTGAAGCCAGCGGTCGTATTCTTGCCGCTCGAGCAAAACGGGCATGCGGTCGTTGAAGGGCCTGATCTTCTCGTTTGCGGTCATGGTCATGCCGGCGAACACCGGGCCGAAGTCTGGAGTGTTCTTGCAGAACCCCGCCCAGGCCATCAAAGGCTGCCGGTTTTTTGAAAACCATGATCGGGTTTTCTCGCCTTTGACACCGTTGGGGTTTGCAAAATGCGTGAGCGGGATAAGGCAGCGGTATTTTGGATCAACGACGATCCGGTCCCAGAGCGGATTGGTAAGCTCCGCAACGAGGCCGATGCGGCTCGGTGGCTCGCCTTCACGCCGCATGTCGCGTGTCTGTCGCGGAAAACCCCATGGGACCGACTTCAACAGCCGCAATCCGTCCTTCTCAAGGACGATCAGTCCCAGAGTGCTATTTAGGCTCAGCTAAAGCGCTGTCGGCCAAATGGTGAGGCGAATCAGGCCTCTAAGCGGGTTTTAGCTAAGTCACTCCGCCGATTCATTTTTTACAATTTTCCTAGATTCTTGCGATCCGAAACGGAGGTTACGAAACCATCCATGCTGCAACGTGCAAATTATGCAGATAATAGCCTCAAACTCGGTGCGGTGGCGATCGGCGGCTGGTCGGTCCAGTCCGAACGGAATTCCACGAGATCGTGCCACAGCGGGTTACACCGGCTCGCCCACCTTGGGAGCGAGCCTGAAAAAGGGATGAAGAGCATCGGAGCTTTCAGCATAGCGCCGGCCGCAAAGGCCGGGAAAGCGGGAATTCTCGATGCGCTTTGGCCGGAAAACGGGTAGCCGCAGGAGCCTTAGCATAGCGCCGCAACGCGGAAGGCGGGACCGACTACCCCCGGCCAAAACGCTCCGCAGGTCTTTTGCCTAGACAGCGTCGCTCATAGCAACCCATCCCAGTTCCGCCGATAGCCATGGATCCACCAATAGATCCTGGCGGGTCAGCCAATGGCTCCAGCGATTACGCGATTGATGAGCCTGCCAAGGCGGACAATTGACGATCGGGTACCAGCATATGCCAACGACGTTGTCCTCACATCATCCCTTCCTGCGCGGCTTGGTAAACCGTCCTAACGCGAGGTTGGAAACCGAGGCTCCGCGCGAGCGATGCATCAACATGGAGATGCCAGGGATTTTGCATTGCCTCGGCCGAGGGTTCCATCTGGTGGCCCACAAGTCCTACCAATTCATAGACCGTCGTCGGCGCATCATCGGAGATGTTGACGATCCGTCCATCGAAGCTGCCTGCCAAGGCCATTCCAATCGCCGTCGCAATATCGCGATGGTGTATCGTGCTCATTCGAGAGGCGGGATGGAAGCCGAAGGTGTCCAGATGCTTCGGCAGCATCTCCAGGTGTCCATCGCCGTCGCCATAAACGAACGGGAATCGTAATATCGACCAGTTCAAGCCACTCTCGCGCAGCAGCTTTTCGGCTGCGACCTTGCTGGCGGGATAGGCTTGTTGCGGCTCGACATTATCGGTTTCCCGGCCTGGCTGGGTCGAACTCTTGCTGTAAACATTCGACGTGCTCGCCATGATGAAGCGAGCGTCAGGAGCATCAGCTTCCACTGCGCCGATCAGATTGCGGGTGCCCTCCAGATTACTCCTCCAGATCAAGTCGGTATCCGCGCTGCGAAAGACAGCGGCAAGGTGCACAATCGCCGAAACACCCCGAACAGCCTCCGACAGTGTCGAAAGATCGAGAATATCGCCAGTCACGGCCGTTGCGCCCGGGGGGCAGGTTTTGCCTGCCCGCAGGAGCAGCCGGCAATCAAGACCTGCTTCCACCAACCGCGGAACAAGCCGCTCGCCGACAAGACCTGTCGCACCAGTTATCAGAATTGTCATGAGCTCATGCCTTTCGTGAGAGGGTCTGTAGCCGCTCGGTCGCCAACCGAAGAACGCGGATCGTCGTGGCCAGATCGATCTCGGCGATGCCGTCAAAAGCAGCTTGGTGAATAAACGAGAGGTCAGGGAGATCTCGCCACAGGGTCTCGCCCGAACTCGTGAGCGTCAGAAGACGCTGGCGCTGGTCTTCTCCGTCCGAGGACTGCTGGACCAGACCTTTACGAACGAGCGTGGCGATGATCCCGCTTAAAGTCGCCCGTTCCAGCTCAAGCGCACGCCCGAGATCGCGTTGCACCGTCGGCCCGGAATTTGTGAGATGCCAGAGAACGTACCACTGCGTCGAACCCAGATCGTATGGTCGAAGCGTCGCGTCCATCAGCGCCCGTCCAGCAAAGTAGCAGCGCTTTGTCCATGCTCCCACAGTTGGATGCTCGTCGTGCATGCCGCGAAAATCCTTTCAGTTTGTTCGCTACCTTGCAAATATTGCAAGGTAGCGAACAAATGTCAAGGACGTGTCTACGCTGCAATTGTTCGCTCATGCAATCGAGTAACGATGGCTTGACGTTCGGTCGTAGGACGCGCCCCAAGTCCGCCACTTAGCGTCCTCCTGAGCTTGCGAACAGCCTCGCGCTGCCCCGAGTGATGATCTGGAGCTAGAGGTTGTGGTCTCAAGCAAAAGGCCTTAGCAGCGTCTTCGCCTTGAAAGTAGTCGGACCGTCGGCTGCGCCCTTGGGTAGGCGATATTCTCATCACACATCGACCAAGCGCCGTTCCCAATTCCTTTGTGAAAATTCGCGCGGCCCTTGAAATTACTCAAGGACTTCGAGCAATTTCAATTGGATAAGACTTTCAACACTGGCGACGATTGCTTCTTCACTTGTGCGTGGCTTCCACCCGAGCCTCTGCCTCGCCTTGTCACTGCTGGAGCGTCTATGGCTCGCGCTAGGTGAGGAAGAGGCGCCGCGACTAGGAACTCTGGCGGCAAATTCTGGAAAGCGCTCGCGCAATATGGTGGCAACCGCCAACAGAGACACTGGCTCGCCGCTCACGGCAATGAAGCGCTCGCCCGCCGCGGACGAATCAATCATGGCCCGCAGATGCAGGTCGGCCACGTCGCGCACATCGACAACACCGAACCACATATCCGGCAACTCAGGTGGGAAGGCTCCGTCCAGCAGTCCTTTGATGATCTGAATTGATGTCGAAAGCTGATGGCCTAGCACGGGTCCGAATATTCCGGTCGGGTTGACGACACTCAGCTCGGGTGTTCCACTGTCCTTCACGAAATCCCATGCAGCACGCTCCGCGATGGCTTTCGACAGGATGTATGGCTGGTTTGGCCCATCGATCGGCGTCCAGTCTTCCTCAGTAAAGACATGGCTCGGTGCTTCCGGGCCGTACCCAACGGCGGCAAAGGAGGATGTGAGGACAACGCGCCTCGCGCCGGCACGACTGGCTGCGCGAAGAACACGCAACGTTCCGTCACGCGCCGGCACAATCAGGTCATTCGGATCGTCCGGCTGGGCTGACGGAAACGGAGATGCAGTGTGCAGAACATAGTCGCAGCCCGCGACAGCGTCGCTCCAACCTTCGTCATTCCCCAGATCAGCTTCATAAAATGCGACCTCGTGCTTCGGATCGACACCAGCTGCCGCGAGCATGGCGCGGACTTCTCCTACTTTGTCGAGACTGCGCAGCGTCGTGCGAACCTCATGCCCCGCGGCGAGCGCCGCTACGATGCAATGGCTGCCAAGGAACCCTGAACCACCCGTTATAAGAATCTTGCTCATATGATTTTCCATACCTTCACTTGTCCTTGCGACCAGTCATTGCGAAGCATATGAAAATTGGCAAGTAGGATGAATTTTCAGAGGTAGTATGAAAAACCAAACCATAGAGCCGCGGATATATGGCGAAGATTGCGATGGCTGCACGGGACCTGAGCCGATCGACGTGATGCGCTTCCATCGGGCGATCCGGGCGATCACCGGTAAGTGGAAGATCGAGATCGTCTGTAGCCTGGTTGCTAGGCCGATGCGTTTCGGCGAACTGCGCCGAGCGCTGCCGGGTATCACTCAGCATATGCTGACCGAGCAGCTTCGCGACCTCGAGCGCAACGGCATCGTCATTCGCACCGCTTACGCGGAGATACCGCCACGGGTCGAGTATGCACTTTCGAGGGCCGGTATCGACCTCATGCCGACCTTTGCGACCTTGCGGGACTGGGCCTTGCGATATGAGAACCAGTTGGCGGGCTAGCTCCGTAGATGTGTCACCCGCGTCTGCTGAGGGCGTCGCGCGGAAAGCCGGCAGCGAGGTGGTCGATGAGCGCCCGGACGGCAGGTGACAGGCCGCGTCTCGTCGTAAACACCAGATGCACGATGCCCTGTAGCCCACCCCAAGCTGGCAACACGCGCACAAGCTTTCCAGCCTCCAGCGCCTCGCGACAGACATGATCGGGCAGCAGCGCAATACCCAGGCCATTGATTGCAGCATCGCGCACGGTTGCCATGTCCTCGCATCCCATGCGCGGCTGGACGCGAACGATATGCTTGTGCGCATCCTCCGCTTCCAGGTGCCATTCGAGATCGTCCGACGCATGGTCAGTTGCCAATGTTGGGAAGGTGTTCAGATGCTCGATGTTGGCCACCTGACTGGCAAGTTGAGGGCTGGCAACCAGAATGCGGATCGAGGCTCCCAGCGACCGCATGGTCAGGGCTGCATCCGAGGTAAGGCTGGCGCGGACGCGAAGCGCGAGATCAATGCGTTCTTCGATCAGGTCGACCGCCCGGTCGGTTGCCACCAGCTGAAGCCGCACTTTCGGAAAGCGTAACAAGAAGGATGATATCAGTGCCGAAATGGGCGCGACCATCCCCGTTGGGCAACTGAAGCGGATGCGGCCGTGGGGTTCGGTCTGCGCCTGCGCGACCAGCGCTTCCGCCTGTTCAGCTTCCGCAAGTATTGCTCGGCATCGCTGGTAAAATGCCTGGCCAGTGTCGGTCACCCGAAAACGGCGGCTCGACCGTTCGATCAATCGCAAGCCTAGCCGCTCCTCGAGGCCAGCAATCCTTCGGCTGAGTTTGGACTTCGGCTCCCGCAGCGCCCGCCCTGCGGCGGCAAAACCGCCATGCGCGACGACCTCGGCGAAATAGGCGTAATCGTTCAGATCAATCCGCATCCAGCGTTCCTCCTATGGAACGGTAAGTGTCAAATTCGCTAACTACAAGCCTCATCGTTCATCTTCCATATTCGAAGGCAACGGCACTTCGCCGGTTTTGAAGGAGAAAGACGATGACGAACAGGTTCAACAACAAGGTCGTGGTGGTGACGGGTGGATCCAGCGGTATCGGCCTCGCCGCGGCGAAAGCTTTTGCAGCAGAGGGTGCTTCGGTGTTTATCACCGGCCGCCGGCAGGAGGTATTGGATGCCGCCGTGAAGCAGATCGGCGGCCGCGTGACGGCAGTGCGGGGCGATATGGCTGATCTCGCCGACATCGACAGGCTTTACGACGCCGTCCAACAGAAGCACGCACAGATCGATGTGCTGTTCGTCAATGCCGGCGGCGGCGAAATGGTCGCGCTCGGTGCGATCACCGAGGAACATTATCAGCGAACATTCGACACGAACGTGAAGGGCGTCCTGTTCACGGTGCAGAAAGCGCTGCCCCTGTTGAAGGACGGTGCCTCTGTGATCCTGACGAGTTCTACCACCAGCATTTCCGGCACGCCGGCCTTTAGCGTCTATTCGGCGACCAAGGCCGCGGTGCGCAACTTCGCCCGCAACTGGATGCTCGACCTGAAGGATCGCCACATCCGCGTCAACGCGATCAGCCCTGGCGTCACGGACACCGCCGGCCTGGACGAATTGTTCGGTGGTGGCACGCAGGCCCAGGGCACAAGGAATTATCTGGCGAGTCTGATCCCCGCAGGCCGCCTCGGTCGCCCCGAAGAGATCGCCAATGTCGTGTTGTTCCTGGCTTCCGATGAGGCGAGCTTCATCAACGGCATCGAACTCTTCGTCGACGGCGGTCAGGCCCAAATCTAAAGTCCCATATGTCGCCAGAAACCTCGGCATAATACCGTGCCGAGGTCGGCGGCCTTTCAAGGAAAGATGTCATGATACAGTCTAACGAATCCGCAGAGCGTATCCGCGAGTTGCTTGATCGGAACCTCCAGGAGGTCTTCGGCGAAGGTGACAACGACCGCCGGCATGCCGCGATCGGCGAACTCTGGGCAAAGGACGGCGTCCTATACGTTCCTCCCGGTGCAATCATCGGCCACGATGCGATTGACAAGTTCGCTGGCGACCTAAGAGCCACGCATCCGCACTATGTCTACACACCGCATGGCAAGCCGCAGGTGCTCCATAATGCAGGACGGCTGGCTTGGGGTTCGGGGCCGCGCGGTGAGCCGCCCGAATATACGGGCTGGGACGTGATCACCGTCCGCGATGGCAAGATCACGGCACTTTACGTCTTCCTCGACGAGGCCTCGGATGAGTTTCGCCGGGCCAGCGGCAAAACTGCGAGCTGAGTTGCTCTCCTGAGCCGGCGGGCCTGCCGGGCGTAGACGGCTGAGCGACCGCGATACTGGTACTGACGGGGTCGGCCCAACCGGCCTCTCATCGACGCCCGGCCTTCCGCATGCAGAAGAAAACGCACCCTAAGGTGACGCGAGCAAAATCCCTCGCTAGCGTCTTCCGCCTTGATAGGATCTGAACCGGCAACCCTCCGTCCGGAGGAGATTTTCAGTTAGAATTCTGCGTTCTCATTTTTGGCTTATCCTGGGTACTCAAGGCCAAACATATCGCACGAGTGGAGGCCCGGTTTCGGCGAGTTTCGTCCCTCTCCTCGGCAAATGCATCGCCACGGCCCGCCGTCAACCTGACCCCCATCGCGGTTAGTCAGCCTTGACCGGCCTGCCGTGAGGTCACGCAGCCGCCTCGGCCGTCCCCATCGATACATCCTCACCAACGGCATCGACCAGGAAATCCAGAACAGCGCGGACACGCAGCGGAAGATTGCGGCGCGAGGCATAGACAATGGTGATCGGCAACCGTACAGGCGGAAAGGCGGGCATCACTTTGACCAAGCGCCCCGCAGTGATGTCATCGCCAGCAAGAATATGTGACAGCACCGCCAGTCCACCTCCGGAGATCGCCGCGCGATGCACCGCCGCGGTATTGTTGAAGATCATCCTCGGGGCGACCTTGACCCTTTGAATGTCGGCGCCATTCAAAAAACTCCAGGACCGCCCCTCGCCTCCACGATTGTAGCAGATGCAATCGTGGTCAGGGATTTCAAGCAGATGGTTGGGCATACCCCGCCTCTGGATATAACTGGGTGCGGCAACAAGGAAGGCTGTCGTCCAGCCGATCCGGCGACAGATCAGACTGCTGTCGGACACCTCGCCAAGGCGGACTTCGAGATCGATCCCCTCGCCGACCAGGTCCGAAGCCTGTTCGCGAAAGACGATATCGACTGACAGGTCGGGACAGCTCGCCAAGAAGGCAGGAAGCCGATCGCTGATGTAAAGACCGAGTGCCGCCGGCAGACTAATCCTGACTTTGCCGGAAGCCATGACGCCTTCAGGCGACGCGGCCTCGCCGAGTGCTTCCACCGCATCGATAACCTTCTGTGCCATAGAAATCATCTGCTCACCCTCGACCGTCAGGGAAAGGGCGTTGGTGGAGCGGTGAAACAGCCGCGTACTGTAGTGCTCCTCAAGCGATGAGACCTGTCGCGACACCGCCGGCTGGGTCAGACCGAGATCCAGCGCCGCCGCAGAGAATGACCCTGTCTCGGCTACGCGCAAGAATGTCCTCAGCGCTGAAACGACGTCCATCCTGCTCCCCCCTCTGCCCATACCATTTGGAATAAGCGTTATGCCGAAAGCTTAGGCCGGTTTTGGTTGCCTGTCCAGTTATTAAGGATATTAGATGTCCATAAGGATATGTTGAGTCCTTAATAACGGAGAAAGCCATGACACAGCGCCTCAACTACGCAGCCCAGTCCCCCGAATTTTTCAAGAAGATATCTGAGCTCAGCATGTCGCTGAAAGACAGTGTCATCGAGCAGCCGATCCGCGATCTCGTCAATATCCGTGCCTCGCAGATCAATGGATGCGCCTTCTGCCTCGACATGCATGTGAAGGAAGCCAAGATCCACGGCGAGAGCGAACTTCGCCTCTATCATGTTTCGATCTGGCGAGAATCCAACCTGTTCGTTCCCCGTGAACGCGCAGCCCTTGCCTGGACGGAAGCCGTTACCGAACTGCCCGAAGGCGGCATTCCGGACGAGCTTTACGAGCGTGTCCGCGGCCAGCTTTCGGAGAAGGAAGTCTCCGACCTCACCTTCTCGATCATGACCATCAATGCCTGGAACCGTGTCAGCATCGCCTTCAAGTCCGTGCCCGGCTCGGCAGACAAACTCTACGGTCTCGACAAGGCCGGCCTCAACTGAGGTCCGAAAGACACCCGCATTTCACCCACAACCACACGATGTCAGCACGGCTGACGGAGGAACGAGCATGAAAATCGTCATCATCGGCGGAACCGGCCTGATCGGTTCGAAGACCACTGAACGCCTTCGGGCAAAAGGCCTTGAGGTGATCGCCGCGTCTCCCAATACCGGCGTGAACACCATTACCGGCGAGGGGCTGGCCGAGGCGCTTGCAGGAACGGACGTGGTTCTAGATCTCGCCAATTCCCCATCCTTCGAGGACAAGGCGGTGATGGAGTTCTTCGAGACCTCCGGTCGCAATCTGCTCGCTGCCGAAAAGGCGGCTGGCGTTAAGCACCACATCGCGCTCTCCGTCGTCGGAACGGACAAGCTCCAGGAAAGCGGATACTTCCGCGCCAAGCTGGCGCAGGAGAAGCTGATCCGCGAGGCCGGCATTCCCTACACGATCGTTCACTCAACCCAGTTCATGGAGTTTCTCGGCGGCATCGCGCAGTCCGCCCTGGTTGAAGGCAAGGTGCATCTGTCGCCGGCCTTCGTGCAACCCATCGCCTCCGACGATGTCGCGGATGCGATGGCTGACGTGGCGCTTGAACCCCCGGTCAACGGTTTGATCGAGATCGCTGGACCGGAGCGTTTCCGGCTCAATGAGCTGGTCGCCCGCTATATGGAAGCGACGGGAGACACCCGACAGGTCGTTGCCGATCCGCAAGCCAAATACTTCGGCGCCCGCCTGGAAGACCGCACGCTCGTTTCCGACAACAATCCGCAGCTCGGCAAGATCGGTTTCGAACAGTGGTTTGCCACCGCTCCTCGCAAGTGAAATCCCACTCCGCATCTATGAAGGAAGAACATCATGATCAGAAAAACAGTTGCAGGAATGGCGATTGCACTCCTTGCCTCGGGAGCCGCCATCGCGCATGACGCCTCCGGCGGCTCGGCATCCAAGGTCACCCTTGTCTATGAACACGAGCTGCCGAATGTGCCGGGCAAGAGCCTCAAGGGCGTTCTGGTCGAATATGGTCCGGGTGGTTATTCCGACGCGCATACGCACCCGGACAGCGCCTTCATCTACGCAACCGTGCTGGAAGGATCGATCCTCAGCCAGGTCAATGACGGTCCGGTCACGGAATACAAGGCGGGAGAACACTTCTCCGAACTGCCGGGCGACCGCCACGGTGTCAGCAAGAACGGCAGCGACACGAAGCCCGCCAAGCTTTTTGCCGTCTTCGTGGTCGATACCAATCAAAAGGAACTGACCTACCCGATCAAGAAGTAAGGATCTCGGCAAGGACTGGATACCGTCGCCGCATCCGGTCCCCTTTGCCCTTTAAGTCTGGAGTGACCTGCCATGGCCGTTGACCTTTCCGCACTGGCATTCGCAATCGTCGATATCGTGGGTGTGACCGGCATCCTTGTCTGGCATGTTCAGGGCAAGGATCGACCAACGGCGCGCCTCATCGTCCAGATCCTGTTTTTTGCAGCAATGACCGCGACGTTCCTGTCGCAGGGTATCCTTCCGTTTCGCGTGACGACGGGAGAGCTTGAACGCCTGACCGCCTATCTCGGGAAATCCGCGCGCGTTCTCTGGTGGGTCCACCTCGCCTGGGCAACGATCGGCTTCGTACGCCTCTACATTGCGCTCGACCGCCGGCCGCAGGAGGCACGACTGATCCAGGATCTGATCGTCGCCGGCGTTTATCTGGGCGTAGCGCTTTCCATCATCGGCTTCGTGTTCGGCGCACCGATCGGCACGCTCGTCGCCACCTCCGGCGTGGTCGCCATCATCCTTGGGCTTGCCCTCCAGAACACCTTAGGCGACCTGTTCTCTGGCGTGGCCCTCACACTGGGTCGCCCGTTCTCGATCGGCGACTGGATCCAGCTAGGCGACGGCACAGAGGGACGCGTCATCCAGAACAACTGGCGCTCGACGCAAATCCTGACGCCGGCACATAACGTTGTTGTTCTCCCCAACAGCGCGCTCGCCAAACTCAGTCTCACCAACCTGACACGACCGGATGAATCGCACCTCGTCATGTTGGCCATCCGCATTGCGGCCGACCGACAGCCATCCGCCATCGAAGCAATTCTGTTGTCTGCACTGGAGGATTGCCGGTTCATTGTTCAGGAGCCGAAGCCAATCGTGGCATTCAAGGGGATCGATGCGATCGCGGTCGACGTCGAATTGCTGTTCCGCGTGACCAGCCCTGCTAACCGAGTGCCGGCGCGCAATGAGATCATCGACGTCGTCAGCCATCACTGCGCGACCCATGGTCTTGGCTTTGCAATGCCGGCGCACGCCTATCTTGTCGTCGCTAGTCAGGGTGACAAGACGGAGGAACCCGGATCGGTTCGCGCTCTACCCCGCGCGCTTTAGCACCCAATCGAACGTTCCCGCCCAGATGCCCGGATCGATTTCCTGCTCCAGCGTTTTCCCAAGGTCGGCAAACGTGACCTTGCGAAGCGCAGTGCGCCAGGCTTCGTCGGCCTCCCACATGATCCGCGCAATCGCACACGAACCGCTCTCACAATAGTCCTTGGGTCGGCAGGGATTGTTGGCACGGATGTTCTGGCAGACGAAGGTCCGGCCTTTCCCCTCCACAGCTTCGACGACATCGAGGAAATTCAGCTCTGCCGGCGCCCTTGCCAGACGATAGCCGCCCGAAGGGCCAAGTGTCGTATGGACGAGTCCGGCCTGCGACAGGCTCTGCAGTGCCTTTGAAAGATATTCCTTTGGAAGCCCATGCAGATCTGCCAGCGCCTTGGTCGACAGATAGCGCCCGTCAGGCAGGCCCGCGAGAATCGCGCAACAGTGGAGTGCCCATTCGACTTGGCTTTTGAGGATCATGCGATGGGGACCTTGGATTGCAATTAAGGATATATGATATCCCTATTTTGAATCGCTGTAAATACAGGCGATTGCTGGATGGACATTTGGCCTGGCATGCCAAATGTCCATCATACGGCTATCGATCGATTTCGGTCCGATGCATCGCACCGATCCGTGTCGGAACGGTACTCGAATTTATTGGTGAGATGGTGCGGCAGAATTGATTGATGGCATCTTCGAATAGCTGACAATCTTTCGGAGATACGGCCATCCCCAGGGGAATGGCCGTAAGTTGCCTGCTCAGCCCGGACGACCACCCAGCGACAAGCCGGTCAACTGCTCCGAAACCAGCCAGAGCCGTTCCGCCGCCTGTGGATCCATGGCCCAAGGCGCCACACCTTTGGTGCCGTCCGTCTCCGCTTGCGGCAGGGCGACCTCGCAATCTTCGCAATACACACCGCCGATACCGTCGAGTTCGGGCCGCGTTGCTGCCCAGACGCTCGTTGCTGCCCCTTGTTCCGGCGTCTTGAGATCGCGCGATGGATCGACCCGGCGATTGCCATTCTCGTCATAGACATCGAAAGAATTGATCTCGTCTTCGCTGAGATGGCGGGCGAGATCGGTCAGGATTACGCCCGGATGCAATGAAAATGCCCGTACGCCAAGCGCTGCTCCACGCCGATCAAGTCCAAGCGCGAACAAAGCATTCGCCGTCTTCGCCTGCCCATAGGCCTGCCACTTGTCATAGGGGCGCGTCTTGAAATCAATGTCGTCGAAATCGATCGGCCCGATCTGATGGCCGCGCGATGACACAGAGATCACCCGCGCGTTGCTTGCCTTGACCAGCACGGGCCATAGACCCGCAACCAGCCGGAAATGGCCGAGATGATTGGTGGCAAACTGGCTCTCGTGCCCAGCCTCATCACGGGCAAACGGCGTTGCCATGATGCCAGCGCTGTTGACCAGGATTGATATCGGCATGCCCGCCGCAACGATCCTGCCAGCAAATGCGGCAACCGATGCTGGATCCGCAAGATCCATCGCTTCGATAACAACATTGTCGATACCGGCAAGCGTGCGTTCAGCCTTTTCGCGATTGCGGGCCGGTACGATGACACGAGCGCCGGCACTTGCGAGCGCCCGCGTTGTCTCAACGCCGAGACCGGAATAGCCGCCGGTGACAATTGCCGTCTTGCCGGAAAGATAGATGCCCACGGTGACCTCGCGCGCCGTGCTGGCCGCACTGAAACGAGATCCAATAGGTTTCTGTTCGGACATGTTGTAACTCCTTCATTTGTGGCTCTGGTGTCCGCCCCTTATATCGGTTAGGTTTTCGGAGCCCCCAGCCTGTAGGATCCGGATTTCTGTCGTGATCGTCCAAAATATTCATGATCCTCTATCCGATGTGCTTAGCGCCATCGATGCGCGGGCGCTGTTTTCTGTGCGTTTCGCGGCAGGCGGCTCGTGGTCCGTTGCTTTTCCTCCACCGGGCTACCTCAAGTTCAATGCGGTCCGCGAAGGCGGTGCCTGGCTGATCTCGGAGGGAGAGGCGCCGTTGCGCATTGAAGCCGGCGATTGTCTGGTGGTCAGCGGCAAGGCGTTTATGCTTTGCAGCGATCCCAACGTGAAGCCGATAGCGGCGGCAGAGGTGTTCGCCGGGGGCAGTCTCGATGTCTCAGTGGGCGATGGTCGGGATTTCGTTCTGCTCGGCGGCAGCGTCAACCTCGACACCGTCGACGGATCACTCCTCACCGACGCCCTCCCGCCTGTCGTCGTGATCGACCGCGAAGAGGCCGGACCGATAGGCTGGCTGCTCGAACAGTTGGACTTGGAGTGGAACAGCGCAGCACCTGGTGCTCGCATTGCCTGCAACGACCTGCTGCGGCTGGTGTTTATCCATGTTCTGCGTGCCTATATGGCGCGCCAGACATCTCAGCATCCCGGCTGGCTCGCCGGACTTGCCGATGCCCGTCTGGCTCCGGCACTGCGGGCCATCCACGCCGATCCGTCGCACCGCTGGACGGTTGAGGCACTCGCGTCTCTTGCTGGCCAGTCCCGCTCCGGATTTGCCGAGAAATTTCGCGCCACTGTCGGAGCATCGCCGATCGACTATATCGCGGGCTGGCGGATGCGGCTTGCAGCCGCTCGCCTGCGGCGTGGCAACGAGCCGCTGCCACGGATTGCTCAGTCGCTCGGCTATGCGTCCGATAGCGCTTTTGCCGCCAGCTTCCGCCGCGCCCTTGGCCAATCACCTGCGCGTTACCGTGCCCTGTATCGCGACAAAAAGCAGGGTGAGGTTGTCAGATCGTGACTGCTGTCCTGCCAATTGGCCGATCGAGTGCGCCGGGAAATACAACGGCTAAACAAGTCGCCATTATCTGTAACCGCCTCCGGTCCGCCCCCGGCAGCATCATATCGCCTTGAAAGGATTCGAACCAATATCCACCGCTCCGATACACTAAGCTGCTGTAATTTTTATACTCAGCGTGGAAAGGTCGGTCGCGACACATGGGTCCATCATCGTTTTACGGCAACACATTTCACCTCAGCGAGGAGTCCTTGGTGCGCGAGCTCAGAGACACCTATCCGGGTCCATGCATAGGTTCCCTTCGGGAAAACCTCGTTTTTGACAGTCCGGAACACGTCCATGTGCTTGGACATTTCGACATGATAGCTTGTCATTTCCACAATGTCATCGAACGTGCAATGAGCGGCTTCGAGGACAACCCGTAAATTGTCCCACATAGCTCTGAATTGCTCTAAAGGATCGTGAATGATGTTGAGATCCTTGGTCCGCCCAACTTGGCCGACGACGTAGATTGTGTCTCCGACTTTAACCGCGGGAGCATAGCCTGCTCGGCTGACGATCTCCTGCATCTCGTCGGGTATAATGATCTCTCGATCCATAATGGTCCTCACAATCTTTGCTGGTTGCTGCGGCACTGATACAATCGTCGCGAATTTTCAAGCGCCGCTGGATGAAAAAGTACAAGCGGTCAGCGATGTCGGACAGTCCTTCACTTCGCTCACCGGCACGGCTCTTGCCCGGGCGCAGTTACGTGTCTCAAAATAGCTGGGTCACGTCCCCCGGATGTGGCCCAGCTAGCAAGTTCATCAAGACAAGCGACTTTTGCAGAATGCATGCCGCCGCTACTTGGCAGCTTTGGCTGCTTCCTCGATAACCTTTGCGACCGCAGCCGCCTGCGAGATGTAGATAGCGTGGCTGCCCTCTACCTCTGTCACCGTTGAACCGGCACGCTTGTACATCCAGCGCTCAAGGTCCGGATTAATCGTCATGTCGTCTTTCGCAACAATGCCGTAGCAAGGCTTGTCGTGCCAGGCGGCAACAGGCACCAGCGCACCAGTGGCAGCAACGGCAACAGGCATCTGAGAGTGGGCCATGAACTCGCCCAGATCCTTGGGCAGATCCGCCCCGAAATCAGCTGCGAACTTTGCCGGGTCGATAAGCAGGAAGCCATCCTTTGTCGGCTTGATATCATTGGTGGGTGACGGCATCGATTGGAGCAGTTGTGCGGTGCTTTCGCCCTTTTCGGGCTGCAGTGCCGCAACATAGACAAGTGCCTTGACCTTGGGATCATTACCTGCTGCCGTGATGATCGTGCCCCCATAGCTGTGGCCGACGAGAACGACGTCCCCGTCCTGTTGATCAAGCACGCTCTTCGTGGCTGCAACGTCCTGATCCAGGCTTGTCAGTGGCTGCTGGACGATGCTGACATGATAGCCGTCGCGGGTCAGGATGTCATAAACGCCGCGCCAGCCCGAACCATCTACGAGCGCGCCATGGACAAGCACGATGTTGCGCGCCTCCGCTAAGGCTGGGGCTGTTAGGACAGCAGAAGACAAAAGCGCGGCAATGAGGCCAACGGCCGCTTTACTGAAGTTGGACATGGTCGGTAGTTCCTTGAGTTTTGTGCGTGGAATTGCGGAGGCTTTGAAAGCGCTGAATGACATGTCTCTCCTGGTCCAGGGAGCGATGGACATGATCGCTTGCGCTTACTGCTTGACGACAATTGGCGCCTTGATCGGCACGCGTTCATAGAGGTCGATAATGTCCTGGTTGAGCAGGCGCACACAGCCGGACGAAACGGCCTTGCCAATCGAGCGCCATTCCGGATTGCCGTGCAAACGATAGAGTGTATCTTGGCCGCCGGAGTAGATGTAGAGCGCACGCGCCCCCAGCGGGTTTTTCAGGCCCGGCTCCATGCCGCCATTCTCGATCGAATATTTGGCCAATTCCGGCTGGCGGGCGACCATCTCGTTCGGCGGCTTCCAACGCGGCCATTTCTGACGCCACTGAATGATGCCGTTACCCTGCCAGGCAAAGCCATCGCGCCCGATCCCGACACCATAGCGCATCGCGGTCCCGCCCGGCTGGACGAGATAGAGGAAGCGGGAGGGGGTGTCGACGACGATCGTGCCGGGCGCCTCGCCAGTCGGGTCGAGGACCTGCTGGCGATAGTAGCGCGGATCGATCTGCTTGTAGGGAACCGCCGGGATCAGAAAGCCGCCATCCTCGGTAGGACCATACATGACAGCCAGTTCGGCATCTGTCGGCGCAGGAGCGATGTGGACAGGGCCGATCGGATCCTGGAGAGGCGTCGACTGTCGCCCCACCATCCGGCTCTTGCCGGCGGTGGAGACGCACCCTGCCAGGGCCGAGACCGCAGCCATCACCGAAAGCGACAGGAGGCTGCGGCGGGATAACGAGGTATCAAAGCTCACGCTCATTCCTCGTCCTGCCATCTGCGCAGATCCGTCTGGTCATGATAGGCCATGCGATCAGGCGTGGTGATAAACTCAATCATCGTGCCCCACGGCGCTCGGCAATAGCAGACCTTGTTTGCAGGACCTTTTTCGGTTGCGTAGGGAATAGCTCGTGGTGCCGTAAGGGCTGTTCCGCCAGCCTTCTCAAAGCGCTCTACCGATGCGTCGATGTCGTCGGTATAGACACCAAAATGCGTGATGCCGAAGTCGCTCGGTGTAACCGGTTGCGCTTGTTTGGGGCCGTGCATTTCAAAGAGCTCGATGTCAGGCCCGGTTCCGATCTTGACCATCGCCTGCGCACGCACAACCGTTCCCGGGTAAGCACCAGTGGCCCGCTCGAACTCGGGTCCCTGCCTGGCCGGATCCTGCGGCCCGAACGATTGGTAGATCACCTGGCCGCCAAAGGCTTCCACCAGGAACGATTTTGCCGCTTCGATGTCAGGCACCGTGATGCCGATGTGATTGACGCCGCGAATGACAGGTGCGGTCATGACAATTTTCCTTTCTTGTTAAATCGATGAACGCGATCGAGCTCAATTTGCCCGGTTCGCAGAGTTCACTTGGCCTTGAGGAAATCGATGAGAGCAGCGGCCACTTCATCCGGGCGCTCGTCCGCCACATAGTGACTGCAGCGGGCAATCGAGCCGCCAGTTACATCTGTGGCGAACTCCTTGAGCATCGCGACCATATGAGCACCGAAACGCTGCTCGCCGCCGAGACCTAAAACCGGAATCCGGAGCGGTTGCTTTTTGTATTCAAGCGCGGCCGCATGGTCGCCGGTCAGTGTGCGGTACCATTCCATGCCACCGCGCGTGCGACCAGGAAGTGCCATTGCTTTCGCATAGATGTCGATATCTTCAGGATTAAAGGTGCTGTGATCGTAAAACCGCTCCGCCATGAAGGCCGAAACATAGTCATGTTCGCGGCCATAAATCAGGCGTTCCGGCAGATCCCGATTAGCATGGAACGCGAAGTGCCAGATCTTTGCCGTCGTCGCCTCCCACTCACTCCAGCCAGGAAGCGGAACATCGAGGACGGCAAGGTGAGTAACCGCATCTCGATAGATAGCGGCCTGCGGAAGCGCCACCATTCCGCCGATGTCATGGCCGCATACGGCATAGCGTTGATGCCCAAGGGCAATCATGACCTCGTGCGCGTCGCGCGCCATCGTCGCCTTATCGTAGCCGTCAAGCGGGCATTCGGAAAAGCCTGCGCCGCGTAGATCAATCGCCACCACGCTGAACTGCTCCGCCAGCAGCGGCATCACATGGTGCCATTCCCACCATGTTTCCGGCCAACCGTGAAGCAGAAGGATCGGGGGGCCGGAGCCGCCCGTGACGGCATTGATCTTGATGCCGTTCACCGGCACCAATTGCTGGGTAAACCCTTTCAATGTTGGGATCATGATGACTTTCCAATCGATGTGACGTTCAAGCAGAGCTAGCGATCAGATCAGGGCTGATCGAAATCGGTGGCAATCGAGATGTCGCGCCAGGTGTCGATATCGCGGCGAAACGAAGCCAGCTTTCGCTCAGCGATTGAATGCGCGACGGGCCCAAGCGGCAGATGAAGCGGGGCATTATCGGCGTCGACCGCCTGCAGGATCACTGCAACCGCCTTGTCGGGATCCCCTGCTTGATTGCCGTTGTTGGTTTCCCGATAGTGCCTGCGCGAACTCGCGGCGTATTCCGGCATCTCGTTGACCGCTATCGTGATCGAACGGCCGAGGAAATCGGTGCGAAACGGGCCAGGCTCGACGATCAGCACACGGATGCCGAACGGCTTCAGCTCACCGGCGAGCGCCTCGGAAACCCCTTCAACCGCAAACTTGGCGGCATTGTAGTATGCTGCGCCGCCGCTGCCCGCGATCCCTGCGCCGGACGACATATTGACGATCATTCCGCCCGAACGTCGCAAGGTCGGCAGCGCTGCTCTGGTGGTTTCGATGAGACCGAAAACGTTCACCTCGAACATCGGTCGATATTCTTCGGGTTTGCCTTCCTCAAGCGCCCCAAACAATCCGTAGCCGGCATTGTTCACAAGCACGTCAAAGCCGCCGAATGTCTCGACCGCCTTTGCGACTGCGGCTTTGGCTGCCGCCACATCCGTCACGTCGAGCGGCAAAGTGATCATGCGGTCGCCGAAAGGCTCAGCCATTTCTTCGATCGAGTTGACGTTGCGGGCAGTCGCGACAACCTGATCGCCCCGCTGTGCCGCAGCGATCGCCAGCCGTTGTCCGAAGCCGCTCGAGCAGCCTGTGATGAACCATGTTTTCATGACGTTTCTCCGCGTGTATTCAGAAGATGACTTGAATCTAGATGTTTATATTTGTACTTGAAGTGACAGTTTTGTATTTTCATTGTTCACTTTCGTAAGGGCATGGCCATGGAGTGGAGTGACGTAAAAATCTTCCTTGCGATTGCGCGGTCCGGCACGCTCGGCGGCGCTGCGCGTGCTCTTCATACAAGCCATCCGACCGTCGGCAGGCGGCTTCGTGCCCTTGAGGATGCCATCGGCCATACGCTCTTCCAGCGGACCGCGGACGGTCTCGTGCTGACCGAGGAGGGCCATGGGATCATCGCCCTGGCAGAGCAGATGGAAGAAGGCGCGCTTGCAATGGAGCGCCGACTCGCCGGGCAGGAGCAAAATCTCAAAGGCAATCTGCGCATCTCATCGGCAGACTGGTTCGGGGCTTATGTCCTGCCTCCCATCGTGGCGGATTTCTCGAAAGCCTACCCCAATGTAGACGTCGAGATCCTGACCGGCACTCGCCTGTTCAACCTCGCCCAGAGGGAGGCCGACGTTGCCTTTCGCATCGTTCCGTTCGACACTGCCGATGTTATTCAACGGCGGCTCTTTAGGCTCGAATACGGCGTCTACATCGCCGAGGAGTCGCCCGACCCTAAATTCGGCGACGGGACTGGTTTCCGTCTGATCACCCACGACACTTCGACAGGGCAATTCCCCGACATAGCCTGGCTCTCCGAGAGTTTTCCGAACGCGCGACCCGTGCTGCGATCAAACAACCGAAACGTCCAGGGGCGAATGTGCAGGCAGGGTGTTGGGATCGCAGTCCTGCCCCGCGCAGTGGGCAACCAAATCCCGGGTATCCGCAGACTTGAACTACCCAAGCTCCCGCCCGCGCGAGACATCTGGATGGGATATCATCGGGACCTGCGACGTCTTCAGCGTCTTCGGGCGTTTATCTCGACCGTCTCGGACCACATCACAAATGCCCCTGCATGGTAAGCCGCGCGAAGAAGATCGATTTTCCCCGCCGATCCACGGCCGCGGTAGGACAGCCGCGACAGACAATTTACTTGCTGGCCGCAATCTCTCTGTGCCGCTCCACCACAGCGCCCACGATCATTGTCATCAGCCCTTCGACGAAGTGGCGACTGAGGCCAACCTCATTGGCGATACTCATCACTCGATCCAATTGGCGTCGCTCTCGCTCATTATCGATCGCCGGCAAAGCCTGTTCGGCTTTCAGGTGACCGACATGCTCGGTACAGCGAAAGCGTTCGGCCAGAATATAGAGGAGAGCTGAATCCAAATTGTCGATGGTCCTCCGGTAGGAAGCGAGTTGCTGTGCCACATCATCTGTCATCATTTGAATATCTTCCAAGTCGTTTCATAGGCGCGAGGTAGAGCTTATGAGATGGGATGCATACTGCGACGCGACAGGGCGATCGTCAGCCAAATTGCCGAAACCAGGAAGTAGAATGCTCCGACGCCAGCGTAGCCCGCAACCGTGGCGATAGAAGGCTCCTGAGGCATTTGCGCCTGAAAGATGAAGAGAGCACCGGCCACAGAGGATTGGCCTCCGCTCAAAATCATCGCCCACTGACCTCCACTCGTTTTTCGGCGCCGCACAGCAGTTCCAAGCTGCAACAGCCCTGAGAAGATAGCCCATAGACCGAAGGCGCCGAGAACCCAGTTCATGTTCATTGTCAACGCCAGGATCACGGCTATCGTCATAACCGAGCTCGCTGCGACGTTGATCGCTTGGCTCCGGTTGGCGGCAAGACCACCGCTCCTTGCGGCATCGATAACGTTCGCGATTGCATCCCAAGCGGGATAGATGATCAGCAGTGCGGCAGCCACCGCAAAGGAATGCCGTCCGGCAGTCAACGCAGCCGCGACCCACAGCACTGAGAAGGCCGCTCTGGTAAAGTAATACTGCTTGAGCCACTGGTCGTTGCCGCGCGGGGCACGGGAGGTCTGGTTGTTCGACATTGTTTTCTTCCACTTTGTGAACTGGTTGATTGATGGTTCGCGCTAGCGTCGTCAGATGAAGACGACATGTTTGCCGAAGAGGGTGTTCTCGTCCCATTCAGTACGGCCGATCCGATCGCTTTCGCCGGAGAGTTTCCCAGCTGGCTTCTCTGAGAGCTCGACGTTCTGTGCGCCGTCCTGCCACGGCGTCACTAAATCAGTGCCGTGATCGCTCTCCAAGCGCATGCGCCTCTCGAATGCCTCGTTGATCTCCCCCTGCCGCTTTGCGACCCATCGGCCGTCGGGGTCAGAGAGGATCGAGTTGGTTTGGCCGATCTCAACCGGTGGCGAAGAAGCGATCGCTGAGATGGCCATTACTTTTTGAACTGGGCGTCTGCTCATGAGCTTTGATCCTGTGGTTTGCTGTTTGACTGCCTCAGATGCCGGCGTACCATTCGTACCCGCGGTCTTCCCAATAGCCGCCGTTCCCGCCCCACAGGCCGGAGAAACTATCCACCAGTTCGATACGCATGATGTATTTCGCCTGTTTGTAGCCGAGCTGTCGCTCTACCCTGAGACGCAACGGCGCGCCGTGGCCGACGCTCAGGTCCTGGCCGTTCATCTGGTAGGCTAGGATGGTTTGCGGGTGAAACGCATCGACAAGATCGATGCTCTCGTAGTAACGGCCGCTTCCATCGAGTGTCTTTTCGAGTTCGTCGGCACAATGCAGCACGACATAACGCGCCGTCGGCTTCAGCCCAGTCAGCTGCAGCAGACTGGCGAGAGGAACGCCAGTCCATTTGCCGATGGCGCTCCATCCCTCGACACAGTCATGGCGGGTGATCTGCGTGCGCGCCGGGAGCGCCTTTAGATCTGCGAGCGAAAACTCTCGCGGCCGCTCAACAAGGCCGTCAATTTTTAATCGCCAAGCGGAAAAATTACCTTCAGCCAATTCAACATATTCGTCGCCGTCGGGAGCACTCGTTCCATTTACGCGAAACGACGGAGAAATATCCTTTTCATCAAACTCACGCGCCAGGGCATCACGCCCCTGAAGCAGTCTCTGCGCCTTCATCGTTAGGTCCTCGGCCGAACGGAGAACATTGGCGACGTTCGCGTTTTGGTCGAGCAGGTCACATCCGGAAAGGGTCAAGGCGCTAGCGCCAAGAGTGCCACCAATCAAAAAGCGGCGTCGAGTAAAGAGCTTGCTCATGATTTCGGGCCTTTTTCCTGGATCGCATAGCGTCCGGTGATCATCGAGCGGATATTGTTCCAGGGCCCGGAAAGGATCACCATTGCCACATGCACGATAACGAAGATCACAAGCGCCGACGCAGTGATGAAATGGATCGTGCGCGCGGACTGGCGTCCGCCGAAAATATCAACAAGGGACGGCAGAGCGGCATCGACGCCCGGCGACATGGTCAGGCCGGTCAAAACCATCAGAGGCAGCAGGACGACAATGACGGCCAGATAGGTGAGCTTTTGAAGCGCATTGTAATGCCTGGCCTCCTCCCCTTCGGGGAAGCGGAGACGAGCGTGGTCGAGAACCTCGCGGCCCAGATGGCGAGGCGAGAGTTCGTGCAGCTTCGGCGCCAGGTCTCGCCTGAAGTGTCCGCTCAGCAGGCTGAATCCCAGGTAGAGAATTCCATTGATCACAAACAGCCAGGCAAAGAAGAAATGCCAGCGACGTCCAGCCGCGAGATCCTGGAACGAGGGAATTGTCGCCCAGGACGGGAAAGCTCGCGCAGTCGGCTCCCCATCAACATTGGAAACACCCAAGACGCCGGTTGTAGGGATTTGTAGCCCTGCGACACGCAAGAAGCCGCTTGGCAAGCCTGCATCGTCGTCGGAGCCAATTGTCAGGACGGCGGGGTCGCCGTTCGCGCCATAATGACCCCAATAAAGCTCCGGGTGGGCATTGAAGATCTGCAGCCCGCTCAAAAGAAGGAAGCTCAGGCAAAGCACGTTTAGCCAGTGCGTGAGCCGGGTTACAACGGAGTGGCGGCGGATGAAGATCGTCCGAGGATATTGAACATTGTCATTGGAAGCGTTTGCGCTCATCTCAGCGTCTTTCATCTGTGGCATTTACGGCTGCAGATCGAACAACCTCGATCTGTAGTCACCGGCCGAAGCAGTATGGCGGCTGCTCCGGCCAGTGACGGCGTGGCTTACATGGGTGGAACCACGCCGTTCTTGCCGACGACCACCTGGTGGGCGATCGGGCCTGTTGCAGCCTTTTCGGCGGTGATAAAGACAACGGCGCCGGGAACGAGATCATCCTTGGTGGCTCCAGCGATGGTCACGACAGGTGTCCCATCCGGAATGGCGATCCTCTTTTCCTTCCCATGATAGGTGACCGTGACGGTCCGGCCATCGACGCCCTTAACGGCATCCGCGACCGTCGCATTGGTCATGCTGCTGTCGGGCTTCAGATCCCAGCCGTAGCTGCCTTCGCCAAGGCCTTTCATTGCCGGCGGGAAAATGACGACCTCAAGCGCTCCATCGCCCCCGTCGGCCTTTGGCAAGGATGCGATTCCCACGAAATCGCCCGGCTTTATGTCGGTGACCTTGGCATCCGCGACGCCCGCCACCTTCCAGTCGTCGGCAAGCGCCACATCGATTGTCTCGCCTTCGCGCGTCTTCACTTTGAGCGTTGAACCCTGGTAGTCGACGATGCTGCCGCGGACATGGATCGGCGCGGCTTTCTTATCTTCGGCAGATGCGGGTGTCGAAAGGACTGTTACCGAAAGGAGGCTGGTCAGCCCGAGGGCCAGAGCGGGGAATACATTTTTCACTTTGATCTTCCTACTAGTTGGTAGTTTCGTTGGACGCGATTGGCCTGAGCAGGCTAGCTACGCAGGATTAGTGAGAGACATTCGGCGTAAGGCGGTTGAGAGCAGGTGCAAGTATCGTCGAAAAGACCTCCGGTTTCCCGTAGGCTCTCGCCGAGAGCATCGCCCCGTACACCGTCGCCAGAAATGCTTCGGCTTCAACGTGCGGTTCGCTCGTGAGATTGAGCGCTCCATTTTTGCTTCCACGCTCCATCACCGTCGTCAGCCACGATGAAATAAAGCGAAAGAAATTCGTCACCTCGGTTGCGACTTCCGGCGGAAGAGATGGCAGTTCACTGGCGAGCAGGGCGCACACGCAGTAGGGCCTGCTCGCATCCTCGATGCATTTGGTCCAATGGTTTGCGTAAACCTTGAGGATGTCCAGAGCGTTTGGAACATTCTGTTCGAGCGCCGCCACGTTCGCCTGACCGTCTTCCCGGTAACGCTTGACCAGCTCACGCACCAGATCAACCTTGCTGGGAAAGTGATGGTGGATGCTAGCCTTGCGTATGCCGACCACTTCCGAGATATCTGCATAGCTGAACCCGTTGTAACCCCCACTCATGATGAGGTTGCGCGCAGAGGCCAGGATTTCGTCGGAAGTGTTCGAAAGATTGCTCATGGCGTCTGTCTACCTTCTAGTAGGCAGATCGTCAATAGCAAATAGTTCGTTTTCTTGCTAGCCGTCTGTGGAGACGGTAAGAGCTTTCCACGATGTGAGTTCCTTCTGCAACCGCTCGATCCGCGCCGTCACGTGGCTGAGGGCATCGCTCCCAAGGAGAAGTTGCGGCGGGGGATTGTCCGATTCAATGAGTGTAAGCACAGCGGCGGCCAGTTTTTTGGGATCACCAAGTTGCTTGCCGCTTACGGCCTGACGCGCCTCGCGGATCGGATCGAACAGGCTGTCGTAATCTGCAATCGACCTGTCTGTGCGGACCATGGAACGCCCGGCCCAGTCTGTCCGGAACGAGCCAGGGCAAAGCGTTGTCACGTGAACTCCAAACGGCGCCATTTCCGAGCGCATGACCTCGGAAATGCCCTGAAACGCGAACTTGCTGCCGCAGTAATATGCGATGCCGGGCATGGTGATCATACCGCCCATCGACGTGACGTTCACGATAAAACCACGGCGGCGCTCACGGAACCTCGGAAGAAATGCCTTGGCCACAGCCACGGCGCCGAACACGTTCACGTCAAACTGACGTCGCATCTCTTCAAGTGGCGATTCCTCGAGCACGCCCTCGTGACCGTATCCGGCATTGTTGATCAGCACGTCGACTGGCCCGTGTTCGTCCTCCGCTTGCTGGACGACGTCAGGGATGCGGTCGAAATCGGTGACGTCGCAAAGGACCGGGCGCAGTTCCGGGAGGCTCTTTGCCAGCGTTTCGCGCGAGGCTTCGGAGCGGACGGTCCCGATGACGGTGTGACCGGCTTCGATTGCGGCAGTGGCGATCGCCAAACCGAAGCCCGAATTCGCCCCTGTTATGAAAAACGTTTTGCTCGACATTTCTAAAACTCCTTGATTAACCGTGGATGACAGATAATCTCAACGCCACCTGAACTCGATTGCGGATCCTCTAATTGTTTTGCCTAATCCTATGATTTCTGAAAATCAGTCCGTCGCCCATGACCGGCTCGTCGCCGTGGCCGGGCAACTGGCTCCTCGCCTCGGCTACAATCAGACTGCGATCAGTTGTGTCCGTATCCTTCGCACCGAGGCGGTGCTCGATGACGTCCCGGTTCTCTATAAGCCCGGGGCGGTCTTCGTATTACAGGGAAGCAAATACGGAATCCTCGAAGGCGACGTCTACCTTT
This sequence comes from Hyphomicrobiales bacterium, assembly GCA_900469345.1. GTDB lineage: Bacteria > Pseudomonadota > Alphaproteobacteria > Rhizobiales > Rhizobiaceae > Neorhizobium. The sequence continues at coordinate 127,045 of UBWZ01000014.1, forward strand.
ATGACGAGGATCATTATCTCGCTGTCTCGGTACCGGTTCCATTCCGAATGACTTCAAAGGCAAGTCCACAGCGGCCATTGCTTGCCGTCTATCTGGAGTTCGATATGCAGATGGCGACGGAGATCGCTCTGCAGGTGGAAGAACTCGCAGGTCCCGCAGACGCCAAACCGAGAGGGCTGCTCTCGAGCAGAATGGACAGCGATATCGAAGACGTCCTGCTTCGCTTACTGACGGCGCTCGGCAACCCGGTCGATGTCGCCGTGCTCGGGAGCTCTATTCTGCGTGAACTGCATTACCGCGTGATGGTTGGCTCGCAAGGTAGCGCGGTTATCGCGGCCCTTCAGCGAAAAGGGACGTCCGGAAAACTGCTTCAGAGCGTGGCATGGCTGCGGGAGAACTACAGCAGTGAAATCGCCGTCGCGGATCTTGCGAGAGACTTGGGTATGAGCGTTCCTTCCTATCACGTCCATTTCAAGAACCTGACCGGCTCAAGTCCGATGCAATATGTGAAGGCGATGCGGCTCCATGAAGCGAGACTGATGATCGCCCGCCAGACTGCAACAATTGCGGAGGTGGCGGCGTCAGTGGGCTATGTCAGCCCGGCGCAATTCAGCCGCGACTTCAGACGGCATTTCGGGCGTACCGCATCGGAAGAAGCGAAGTGGGTCCGGCATCACCTGGGCGAACAGGTTTGACCATTGCCCCTCACCGTTATCACGATCGATCGACCGTCAGAACACAACATGTCATTGTAAAGCGGCTTGAAGGGCGGCTTTGCAATGAATGAGGGTCGTGTCGAAGACGGGAACGCCTACGTTATCCTGGTTTAACAGCATACCCACCTCGGTACAGCCGAGGATAAGACAGTCGCAGCCTTTGTCGACCAGACGCTGCGCAATCCGTTCATAGGTCAAGCGGCTCTCCTCGCGAACGATGTCGCGGCACAGCTCTTCATAGATAATACGATGGGTTTCTGTTCGATCATCCGCTTCAGGGATCGTTGGCGACAGCCCCTGAGCGATGAGGCGGTCGGTGTAGAAGGTCTGCTCCATGGTGAAGGCCGTTGCCATCAAACCCGGTCTCCGGAAACCGCGGTCGAGGATAGCGGTTGCAGTCGCGTCTGCGATGTGCACGAACGGGATCGACACCCCGCCCACGATGTTGTCCGCCACCTTGTGCATGGTATTCGTCGCCAGGATGAGGAGGTCGGCACCTCCGCGCTGCAGCGCGATAGCATGTTCATTGAGGATTCGGCCCGCCGCGTCCCAATCGGAGGATGCCTGCAACTTTTCGATTTCGTCGAAGTCGACAGACCGTATGAGAAGCTCGGGAGAATGAAGTCCTCCCAGGCTATCGCGGGTAAGCCTGCAGAGTTCTCGGTAATAAATCTGGGTTGATGTCGCGGACATTCCGCCAAGTATGCCGATGGTCTTCAAATGTCTCTCCATGTTCATGCGTTAGGTCTGTTACCGCTCAACGGCCGCTTGAGCAGAAACCGGGGCACGCATATTCGCTACCCCAGCACGATTGCAACGTCAGGAAAACCACCAACGGAGTGGAGAAATGCCTGAATAAGGGCCGCCGTCCGCTTCGCCGAACATACGCGCACAGTGCAGCGGAGGGAACTCCGCGGCGGCCCATGCGCGCCCTTATTCCGCGCTAGTAGCTACAGGGTGGAGCGGCGAGGCACCGCCTCGTCTCAATGCTCAGGCACTGATGCCGCCGTCGACGAGAATGCCTGAGCCGGTAATGTAGGCTGCACCGGGCCCCGCGAGAAAGGCGACGGCCTCTGCGACTTCACTGGTTTTACCGTATCGAGCAATCGAGAGGTTTGGCAGGATAGCGGCTGCGAGCGCGCCATCGGCAGGGTTCATGTCAGTATCAATCGGACCTGGTCGAACCAGATTGACCGTAATTTCCCGAGAGCCCAACTCACGTGCGAGGCCGCGCGTGAAGCTTTCCAGCGCAGACTTGGTCGCGGCATAGACCGCGATCCCCGCGAACGGCACAGCCAGACCCGCATTGCTGCCGGTACTGATGACGCGACCTCCGTTGGGAATATATTTCAGCGCTGCCTGAGTGATCAGAAAGACACCGCGAACATTGACGTTCAGCTGAAGATCAATCTCCTCCAGTGGCTGCGTGGAGAAATCACCTGCGAAAAGGACACCGGCATTATTGACCAGAATATCAAGGCCGCCGAGCTCAGCGACAGTTTGTTCGACGGTAGCCATCGCGGCTGCTTTGCTCGCGGCATCGGCATGGATGGCGATCGCATTTCGACCCATGGCGCGGATCTTGGCAACGAGAGCTTCCGCTTTCTCGACCGACTTCTCATAGGTGATCGCAACGTCGGCACCATCCTCGGCCAGTTTTAGCGCAATTGCCGCACCGATACCGCGTGCCGCACCGGTGACCAGCGCGCGCTTGCCGGAAAGAGGTAGTGTGGAGATGTTGTTCATGGAGAGTACCTCTGTATGTCTCTGTTTTGCTCGGGAGTTTCACGCCGTTTCCGCGCGATCGGCTGATGATGCGCCGCTCATCGACGCAACGGTTGGGTCGATGTAAGGCTGACGGAAAGCCATCCCGCGATGAGAAGACAAATGGCAATTGCAACGGCTGCAACGCTGTATGCTCGGCCAATGGATTGAACGTCTGTGGCCGGCCCCAAGATCGAGAAGAACAACCCGCCAACGATTGCGGCTGCCAACGCACCGCCAATCTGAAACATCGAATTGACCAGACCAGAGGCCAATCCTGACTGCGCCCGGTCCACCCTTTGCACGATGCTCTTCACCAGGTTTGGAAGGGCGATCCCCTGCCCCGCACCGATAAGAAAAAGCGCAGCAAAAAGGAATTGTGGAAGGCCATTCGAAATCAAGGCCGCCGTTCCAAACAACCCTGCAGCTTGCAGCACCATGCCGGCGCCGGCGGAAAATCTTCCGAAGACGCGGAGGATGCGCTCACTTGCGAACGGACCAAGGACGAAGCCGACGGCCGCAGGAAGGATCGCCAGCCCGGCCTCGAAAGGCGTCAGACCAAGGCCACCCTGCTGATAGACCGAGAATATCAGCCAGAAGGCCGCAAGCGAGTAGAAGAACAATGCAGCCAGCAGCCCGCGCATTAGTCCACGGTTTTGCAGCAGGCTAGGTGCAAGAATCGGATCTCTCCCCGTCGACTCCAGGTGTTTCTCATGCCGCCAGAACAGGAGGAAAAACGGGAGGGACATGACAAGCATCAGGATTAGCCAGATCGGCCACCCCTGCTCCCGCCCCTCGATCAGCGGCGCAATCAGCGCAGATAGCGCAATCGCGATCAACAATGCTCCGCCAAGGTCCAATTTGCTTGGGCGCTCAGATCGGGTTTCCCGCAACATGATGAAGGCCGACGGCGCAGCGACCGCGATAACCGGCAGGTTGATGAGGAAGATGGCTCTCCATCCAAGACCAAGGATATCAAGCGCAATCAACGCACCACCGAGAAACAGACCAACCATCGATGCCACCCCGAATGTCAGGGCATAAAAGCTGAGGGCTTTTGATTTTTCGTGGTCTGGGAAAATCGCGTTGATGGAAGCCAAGGCTTGCGGCGCCATGATTGCCGCTGCAAACCCCTGAAGGATACGGCCGGCGACCAACGCGGCTGGAGACCAGGCAAACCCGCATAAGGCAGATGCGGCTGCAAACCCGACCATTCCAGCCAGAAAGACATTTCGTCGACCATAGAGATCTCCAAGCCTGCCCCCAGTGATCAGCATCACAGCATAGGTGGTGGCGTAACCGGAGATAATCAGCTGCATCGTCGACGCAGAGGCCCCGAAATCCTCCCGGATCGAGGGCAGCGCCACATTGACGATGAAGAAGTCGAGCGGTGGCAAAAAGGCACCGGTCAAAAGGATGACCAGTGCCATCCATCGACGTGGATCGAGTTTGTTATTGGGATTGCTGGTGTCTCTCATAAGTCTCTCCACATCGACCAAAAAATCGATCGACGGTTTGCAATGGCAATGATTTGGAACTATTTGGTTCCAATTTTGGGTCAGCCAAGTGCCTTCAGCGCCAGTTCGACCATGGCCCTCGTCTCAGCGCGATCCGCTCCTGCCTTGGCCAGGACCCGCATACCTTGGATCTGACACACGAGGAACCTGGCGAGCGTTCGTTCATCCAGCCCTGGATCGATTTCGCCCACGGCCTGGGCTCTTATGATCGCCGCCGCATAAAGATCTTGCAGACGTCTGAACAGCCGGGAAATACGTGGTGCGACCTCTTTATCCTCTGGAAGCATTTCGACGGCTGCAAAGACGACAAAGCAGCCACGCAAACCTTCCGGTCCGGATGCTTGATCCACTTGTTGCGAGAAAGCATCTCGAATTGCTGCTTTGGGCGACGGATTGGAATGCAGCGTTTCACCGACCGAGCGAACGGCGTCCTCGATGTAAGCGTCGAGGGCGCGCAGATAGATGCCTCTCTTGTCGACGAAAGCCTTATAAAAGCTGCCTCTGGAAAGTTCCATGCCCTCAAGCAAGTCGGGAAGGGATGCATCGTGATATCCACGATTCCAAAATACGTGCATTGCTTTTCGAACTACTTCATCGAGTTCGAATTCTCGAGGGCGACCGACGGACGCGGATATTTGATTGCGCTTGACCATGGCAAATATATGGAACCATTCGGTCCACAATACAAGCGATATTTTCGGGATGATGCGCCAAGCGTCGGTGCCGAACTTAGTTAGCGACGCCGATCGACGGGATAATCCCGAGAGAATTCCCTGACGGCCATCAAAATCGGCATAAGCCCGCGGCCTGCCGAACTCAGCGAGTATTCGACACGAGGAGGCTGCTCTTGAAAGTCGTGCCGGATTATGAGGCCGTCAATTTCCAGCTCCCTGAGATGTTGCGTTAGCATCTTCTGGGATATCCCAGGTATGTCTCTCATGAACTGCGATGCCCGCAATGATGGTTCGGCGAACAATCGGAAAAGGATCGGCAGTTTCCAACGTCCTGTGATCATCCGAAGCACCCTGCTGACATGAGAGACAGAACCGTCGGCTCCGAGGCACGTCGCCCTGTCCTCGACAGGCACTATAAAGTGCGTAATTGCCTGCTTCATCGACGAACCTCATATCTGCTGGAGACGGTAAGACGGATCAAATATCATGGACTTACAACTCCAAAACAAGGTTGCGCTGGTCACGGGAAGCAGCAAGGGGATTGGCGAGGGTGTGGCCAGAGGCCTCGCGAAGGAAGGGGCAACCGTTCTTGTCCACGGTCGCGACAGAATGAAAACAGAGGACGTCGCGCATGACATCATATCCTCTGGAGGTCGGGCATTCGCGGTATTCGGCGACCTGACAGTGTCGGATCAGGTCGATCGTCTTGTTAGGGATTCCAAGGCCGCAGCAGGGTCGATCGACATCCTGGTCAATAATGCCGGCGGATCTGCCCCGGCAGAGGATTGGACTTCGACAAACCCTGAAACGTGGGCCGCTGTCTATGACATGAACGTGCTCGCATCTGTGAGGATCATCTCGCTAGTTCTGCCCGCAATGAAAGCATCGCGGTGGGGTCGGATCATAAACATCTCAAGCCTGGCGGCCCTGATGCCGCCCGCAAGTCGACCGGACTACTCCGCCGCCAAGGCGGCCATGATCGCGATGACGGCGTCGCTCGCAAAAGACGTTGCTGCATACGGCATCACCGCAAACACCGTTTCGCCTGGAACGGTGCATAGCATCAGTTTGGATACCGCATTCCGTAAGAAAGCCATTGAGAGGGGGATGGCCATTGACGCCCCCTGGGACGACATAGAGAGAGAAATCCTGCCAATGTTTGCTCAGGTGCCCGTTGGAAGGGTCGGAACCCTCGAGGAGATTGCAGATGCGATTGCGTTTCTCTCGAGCCCCCGTGCTGGCTATATCACAGGAGCAAACCTCCGACTTGACGGAGGAATGTGGCCAGGGATGTAGCAGGACAACAGAGAAGCTGCGCCAAACCTGTCTAAGTTCCCCGCCTCAGTTCCAGTTTGCCATGACGAACCGGTGGATCTCCGCTTCGAGTTCCTGGTCTTCCGGCGTCCCCCCCATGAAGCCACCATGGGGCATAGCTTCGAGGACGTGCAATTCGGTTTCCACGCCAGCTTTTCGCAAGGCTCGATGCATCCTCACCGTGTTTGACAGGAACAGGTCACGCGTGCCGGTCTGCAGGAATGTCGGCGGAAAGCCCGCCAAATCGCCGAAGAGCGGCGATAGATAGGGATTGGAGAGATCGGCACCACCGGCGTAGAGCAGGTTGTTTGATCGTAGCGGGCGGGGCAGAACGAGATCAATCATCTGGTTGGTCTGGAAGCTGTCACCGGATTCGGTGAGGTCAACCTGTGGCGAGAGCAAGACTAATCTGCCAGGCATTGGCATGCCTTCATCTCTTGCCCGCAGCAGCATGGCAGTCGCGAGATTGCCGCCTGCCGATCTCCCCAGGATGATTACCTTGTCGGGGGAGTGACCTCTCAAGACATGACGGTACGTGGCTAAGCAGTCATCAAGAGCGGCCGGATAGGGATGCTCAGGCGGCATCCGGTAATCGACGCCGTAGCATCGCACGGCGTGCTGGTGAGCTTGGCGTCGCGCACTGACGCGACAGGCCTCACCGCCTCCGAACACCAATGCGCCGCCATGCAGGTCGATGAGTGCGCCACGCTCATGAAATGCTCCGTGCGGCGTCGCGACATAGATCGTTGCTTGTTCGACTACAATTGTCTTGACTGTGGACTGCAAACTCCCGGCAAGATCTTTGGCCGCGGCGGCGTAATGCGCATCTACTGCGGCTTTCATCATCATCCAGCCTGAAAAATCCTCTGGGGACGGCATTTCGAACCGCGCATTCATAGGGCTGCCGTCCTTGTCGACCAGGCGCGACAGTGCCGCTTGTGCTTCGACGCTGATGGACTGTGGGGCCTGAATCATCCGTGAAGGGACGGCTGCACTGCGTGAGGAATTGCTCATTTCTTGCTCTGTAATGGAACGAAGCGACGATGACTTTTTCTCGAACCCGGGCGCCGGTCTGGCCTGTCGATTTTAGATGTTCTGCCCGAGACATGAGATCGCTTCAGATTGGCACTTGGGTCCGCAGCCAGATGACTGACTGTATCCCATTGCTTTGAAGGGAGAATAGCCTATTACCAAACTGATTTTGCTACCACCTCAACAGTTTGGGCCCGATTGACGCTCCCAGTGCCGCTACACATGCAATGGCGATCGAATACCATACCGCCACAAAGGCAGCGCCATCGTTGAGGCAGGCGATGGTATAGGCGAGACCACCAACGGAACCTGCAAGGAAACCTGCAATAGCGCCTGCCTGGCTGAGCCGCGTGGGCGTTCCGGCCCGCATCGCAGAAAGAATAGCGGCGAGCGCCGGGATGGAAGCCATGATGATAGTACCCGCACAATTTAGCACCGAGTAGGTGTGAACCCCAAGCAAGGGAAAGCCGCTCCGATCAAACAGAGCTCCGATAAGCAGGAACACCAGTGCTGGAGCAAGAAAAAGAACCGTATGAGGCGCCTGGCCCGGCTGGACCACTGTCAAAACAAGCTGAAACCCGCCGGCAGCTACAAGAACCATGCCGATGACCTTGAACAGGAACGTCCATGTCGGGAGTATCTGCATGAGGTCGGAGCGAGGTCCGGCGATCATCACAACGACACCAGTCGCTGCCAGGATCGAAAAGACCAGCGCGACAGGTAGGACGATCGAGAGACGGAGCGAAAGTGACGCGCCTTTACCAGCTTGCGCTGCAAGCCCTCGAATAAGATCGTCCGTTGGTTGTCGATTGTCATTCATGCCCGGGGCCTCTTCTCTGTGTTGCCGCCATCAGTTTCTTCAACGAGCGATGGAAAGCGACGCGCACCGCTCCCTCGGTGGAACCGATTCGCGCAGCGGCCTCTTTGGTAGAGGCACCCTCAAGCCCGATGGCTCGGACAGCTGCCTGTTCGCCAGGGGGCAAGGCGGAGATTAGTTTTTCAACATCTGCCGGATTGCGTTCAGGATCGAACACCTCAAATGAGAACAAGCCGGCCCACTGCTCCTCGGTCAAATCAACGCGCGTGCGTGCGTCACGGCCCAAGCGCCGGCTGGCATCAATGATCTTGTAGCGCGTAATTGCGTTCAGCCACGGAAGCAGAGACCGCTTCGTATCCCATTGGTGGCGACGGGAATGCACTGCTATGAGCACTTCCTGGACGACATCCTCTGCCTCGTAAAGACTGAAACCCATATATCGCAAATGCGCCTCGACGATCCGCCGCACCGAAGCGGCGAAAGCCCTGAGAAACGCCTCGTAGGCAGCGCTATCTCCAGTGCGTTCCGCGCGCATCGCTTTCGCCCATCTGTCTTCCCGTGTGTCCATGCACCCATGCTTTCGGTTGGACGAAACCCATTGTTACGACCTATCGCGAATTTATTCGAATTTACGCGCCGATCACATAGTCGTGACGATGTAAGATTGGGGAATTCCCAACGAAAGACTCCTCCGAAGCATGTGCTTTACGATGAAAGGAAGTCCGGAATGATCATGAACAGGCGCACATTTTCCACTGCTATGCTTGCCGGCGCGGCAGCATCAATGCTTTCAACCAAAGGCATGGCCGCATCGGCGGCCGGCCACCCAGAAAAGGCCCGTAACGTTGTCTTCGTCCATGGGCTATTCGCAGATGGTTCCTGCTGGAGCGAAGTGATATCGAGGCTGCAGCCCGAGGGCTTGAACATCACATCCGTGCAGAACCCTCTGACTACTCTCTCGGAATCGGTTGCTGCTGCGGAGCGAGTACTGGCGCGGCAGGATGGGCCAACAGTATTGGTAGGGCACTCATTTGGGGGAATGATTGTAACTCAGGCCGGCATGCATCCTAATGTGTCGGCTCTCGTGTACGTCGCCGCCCGTGCACCCGACGCAAACGAGGATTTTGGCGCTTTGGCAAAAACCTTCCCTACTCCCCCCGCTTCTGCCGGGATCGTTTTCGACGGTGAGGAAGGGAGACTTAGCGAGAAGGCATTCCTCGAGGACTTCGCCGGCGACATTCCAACGGCCCGCGCGAAGGTGCTGTATGCAACGCAGTATCCGTTCCAGAAGGCGCTACTCTCAGGCAAAGTTATCGAAGCCGCTTGGCGCCACAAGCCCAGCTATTACGCGGTGTCGAGCGAGGACCGCACGATCAACCCGGACCTGCAGCGCTTTCTCGCCAAACGCATGGACGCAAAGGCAATCGAATTGAAAGCCAGCCATCTCTCGCTGATCTCGCACCCGGACGAGGTCGCGGAGCTTATCCTGGAAGCTGCAGGCCAGAAAGCCTAACCCGATCCGCGAAATTCAGACAGTCAGACACCGCTGCGTGACCTCCCCTAAACCTGCGCCAGTCGTCCAGTGACCTCTTTGCAAAGCGGACGGTTTCTAGGCAACGAGGCAAGCAGCGCAGTCGAGAGAGGACGACAGCCAAGACTGGGGGTGTCGTTCTTTCTCCGAGCTGTTAGGCAATGAATATATGTGTGCCAGGTTGTTCAGATTTATCTCTCAAGCCATCTAGCTCTTGAAGGGATTTTAACTGCTGCCACGGCGTACGGGTGACAGAGCAATTGATTTTCTTGCTAATCTCAGAAGCAAGCGCGGTTTCCGATCTTAGATTGCGATGCCTTGATGAACTGTCAGGACGCGAGCTTCGAGCACATGCAACAGCGCTTGGTCTGCGGTAGCCATAGCGATAATCAAGAAGAGACCGCATCAGAGATGTCGAAACGCACGATCTTGCTGCCTTCCATGTGGAAGATATGTATCACGGTCTTATCTTTCAGGTTGTGGTCCTGCTGTCCCTGCAGCGGATGACCGTCGAGGTCGAACACTGTCTGAACCACCTCGACGGTAACCGTATTTTCATTCTGGACTTGAAACCGAATGGGCTCGACGTGCGGACTAACAAGGGCCCACTGCCGCGTCCAGTACGCACGCACCGCCTCGCGCCCTTTCTCATGGCCTCCATCCATGCCGTTCGCCCAAGAGACATCATCGGAAAGCACGTCTAAAACCCCATCAACGTCGCGAGCATTGAAGCAGTCATAGAGGTGCCTGATCAACTGGATTTTATCGTGCGACATGTCAGCCCCAATCTGAAGTGTCCGCTGGCCATAATTTCATCAACCCAGCGGGCGAACAAGGTTTACATATGCACATATATATTGTTCGTCAAGCACTATGGAAGCAGTCGTATTGCAAAAATTGTCCGCTCGATCCCTGTACTGATCCTCCGCACGTCGGGCTCTCTTGGGCCTAACAAAGCGGGTCCGAGTGCGCGCTCAATGGTATCGGTCAGTTCCCGTCCTTCTCGCCCTGCAGAACTGCCACGTAGACATGCAGTGACGCGACCGGCAAAGCCGCCGCCTATGCTGTCAATAACGCATCTACCTAGGCAAAGCGGCAAGCTTCCTCGAAATCGAGCCGCGGGCTGCGCGGAAAAACGGAGCCAGGATCGCCACTTCCCATACAGCAAATGAAGTTTGACTGTACGCTCGTACCAACGAAAAACGCCTTATCGACCGCCGCATTGTCAAAGCCAGACATTGGTCCGCAATCAAGACCTAGCGCACGGGCTGCAATGATCAGGTATGCGCCTTGTAGGGTGCCATTACGCATCGCAGTTGCAGCCCGCACTTCTGGCGGGGCGAACGCCTTTTGCATGGCTTCGGCATTATGGGGCAAGAGCTGTGGCAGCTTGTCAGCAAAGCCGATGTCGTTGCCAATAATCACCGTGACTGGAGCTGCCAGAATTTTTGGCTGATTCCGCTCCGAAGCGAAGCCTGCAAGTCTCTCCTTCCCCTCAGCAGTGCGCACAAAAACGAACCGTGCTGGACTGGAGTTTGCCGAGGTTGGCCCCCATTTCAGCAGATCGTACAACTCGTGAAGCAAGCTTTCTCCGACCGGCGTTTTCGCCCAACCATTGTAGGTTCGAGCGCTCCGAAAAATCTGATCAAGGGAATCCTGGGAGATTGGCTGTCTCATGATATCACTCTTTTGCTTTCAAAGGATTGAGCGCAGGACGCCGCCATCGACGCGCATGGCTGATCCGTTCGTCGCTGAGGCCTGCTCGGAGCAGAGGTAGACGATCATGTTGGCGACCTCGTCGGTGGTCGCGAACCTGCCGATGAGACTTGTCGGGCGCGCGGAGTTGAGGAATGCCTGCTCTGCATCGGACTGCGAGATACCGTGCTCTGTGGCCTGTGCGGCCATCCAGTTGGATAAGATCTCCGATCGCGTTGGCCCCGGCAGTACCGAGTTGACCGTGACGCCGGTACCAGCGGTTGTTTCGGCCAGTCCCCGCGCGATCGCAATCTGCGCGGTCTTCGTCACGCCGTAATCAATCATCTCCTTCGGGATGTTGACGCCGGACTCGCTGCTTACAAACACGACCCGCCCCCACCCGCGTCGCAACATCTGAGGCAAATAATGGCGCGTGGCACGAACACCGCTCATGACGTTGATCTGGAAGATGCTCCACCAGTCCCCATCTGTCGTATCGATAAAGTCGCGCAGAACGGCAGTTCCGAGATTATTCACTAGGATGTCTGCGTCTGGCACTTGCGTGATCAGACGCTCGGCTCCTTCGGCCGTCGAAAGGTCTGCCGCGACGCCTGAAATATTCGCGTCTGGGAATGCATGGCGGATCTCCTGGATGGCCTTGTTGACCCGTGCGTCGCCTCTACCGTTAACAACGACCGAGGCGCCCGCCCGCGCCAAGCCTTCGGCAGTCGCACGACCGATACCGGCGGTCGAGCCAGTGACAACCGCCTTCTTACCCGTGAAATCGATATTCATTGTGAGGAGCTTTCCCTAAAGCACTAATGGAACGACCGTGTAGTTCCGTTTTATGCGGCGCCCACCTCATCGAATTTGACGAGATCCTGGAAGATGAGAGGGGCCCATTCATTCTCCTCGGCTTGCACGAGCCTGCCGCCCTCGGAAAGACGGCCAAGATTAACGGGCGCGAAGTCCAGTAGCTCGGCAAGCTCCGCAACGCGCGTAACGGCAGCCGCATTGTCACCTGCTAGAAATACGACACGGCGACCGCCGTTGATTGCGGGATCCTGCGCTAAAACCCGCGCGGCAAGGTGGTTAAATCCTTTGACCACACTCGCGCCCGGATAGATGCTGACGACAAACGACGAGGACGGATGGCCGTCCAAATCCGCGAGCGGGACACCATAGGCGTTGGTGACATCGACCAAGATTTTGCCATTCCAGTCAGCCGCTCCAGCCAGTTTTTGATGTTTGGCGAAAGGTACAGCGAGGAATATGATGTCGGCCTCGAGAGCATCAGTGATCGCACCAGGCAAAACCGATGGACCAAGTGCCTGGGCGGTTGACGCGAGTTCCGGGGCCGTCCGCGTTGCGGCAACCGTCACTTCCATGCTCTTGCGGGCAAAGGCTGTTGCTATCGCCTGTCCTATTTTTCCGAACCCTATGATGGCGTATTTCATGTGCTGCTCCTGTACATCCGCGCTTGATCCAGATGACTGAGTGAGCTGCGCACGACGACAACAGCACCTCAGTTCAACGGGCGTTCCGGCAACATAGGCAGGTTCGCGCAACCGGCTAAGTCTTGAAGTCTGCACAACCGTGGTGCACATTTGCACCGGACACATCAATCTCGTAGCTGCTTAGTTTCTCATGGCGCGGGATGGATCGCAGTATGTGGTGCAAAGATAAGTCATGCTGAATTGGGACGATGTGCGGTATTTCCTTGCCGTATCCCGTAGCGGGTCAGTTCGCGGCGCAGCCGAGAAGCTTCAGGTCAACCATACGACCGTCTTAAGACGTATTGCGCAGCTGGAAGACCGTCTCGGTGCCAGGATGTTCGAGAAACTGCCGTCAGGTTATCGGCTCACAGATGCAGGTGAGCAAGTGCAAGAGTTTGCCGAACAGATGGAAACGTCGTCCCATCAACTCGAAAAACGAGTGCTCGGGCAAGATCAGGGGCTTCGCGGCGTCCTGCGTGTGACCATGGCGCCAACGGTCGCGACCCATTTGCTCATGCCCGATTTCGCTGAGTTCTCATATCTCCATCCCGAAATTGAGATGGAGATACTGTCAACGCTGGAACGAGTGAATCTGACAAATCGCGAGGCTGATGTGGCAGTCCGGGTTGTGCATGACCGTAACACTCTGCCTGCGAACCTGCATGGGGTTAAAGGTCCGGACCTCAATAGCGGGGTTTATATAGCACGAGAACTTCTTGATGCCTGGCGGAAGGGAGAGACCAGCCGGATACGCTGGGTTTCCAAGACCCCGAATGGCATGCCCGACTGGGCTGGGATTTGCGACGTGCCGATAAACGGGCCTCCGTTCACGGTACCGGAAGATGAAGCACATATTGAAGCTTTACGCCGAGGTATCGGAGCCGGAGCGCTGCCATGTTTTGTGGGAGACGCTGAAGATCAATTGATACGCGTCCCGGGATCAAGATTGGCACCGCATGGGACGTTTTGGCTGCTCACCTATGGCGAGACCCGGAAGACCAAGCGGGTCCGACTGTTCATCGAATTCATGCGAGCTCGACTTTCCAGATATGCCGAAGCACTTAGCGGCAAGGATGCCGACTGAGATCCTCACGGGAGCTGCTGAAGGATTTCCACCCATCTTTCGCAAAGCCTCCGCTTAGGATTGAGCCAGTACGTAATGGTAAGCAGTTACGCAGGCTGAAATTTCTTCCAGAACACGACCGCTTGTAGGACGGACAGCGCTGCAACGCCCGCGAAGACGAGACGCAATTGCATCGACTCAGCCGCTACTCCAGCGAACATCGCTCCAGCCGGCAGGCACCCCCAGCTCAGCATGCGATAAATCGCATAAAAGCGCCCCAACATGTCTGCAGGCACAGTTCGTTGAACGATAGTGCGAGAATTGATGCTCCAGACAGATGAACCAAAGCCCGCGAGAAATATGGCCGCGCCGACCGCAACCCAACTCGTTGTCAGGAGAGGTACACCTACCATAGCGGTCGTTCCCACCATATTAGTAAACATCGCAGTCTTCTGGCCGACGACTGTGGTGATCGAGTTGGCGACTAACGCCCCCACCACCCCGCCAATTCCGAGCATCGCAATCAAGATGCCGTAGCTCTCAGACGAAAGATGCATTGGGCCAGGCTCTACGGCGAACAACACAATAAGCGTTCGCCATGCGCTCCAACAGGCCGCAACTCCTCCTACTAGAACTGTCATGTAGACCAAATCCGGACGAGCAAGCAGGTACTTAACACCGGCTTTCGCATCCTGAACCGCAGACCCACTGTCCGCGCGATTTCTTGCCACGAAATAGCCGGTGATCAAGTTCGTCCCAGCTAGAGCAAGGGAAAAGCCGCCCGCAGCGGCGAGCAACATGGCTTCCGGGCTAATCGCTACAAGCAGTCCCCCAACCGCCGGGCCGATTGTTTCGCTTCCAAGCGTCTCTAAACCGGTGATCCAAGCATTCGTCTTCTGGACCTTTGCAGGCGTTACCGTCATAGGCACGATGGCCGTTTCACTTGTCATCGCCAGCACTTCGGCGCTACCGATAACGACAGCCACGGGAAAAAGCCATTCGATCGTGGCAACGCCAAACCAGAAGGCCGCAAGCAGTAGGGTGACGGCGATGCTGCGGGCCGTTTGCGCAGCGAGTAATAAATGACGGCGATCAACGCGATCGACAAGCACCCCAACATGCAGTGCAGCAACAATCCATGGAAGACTGAAGCACGCAATTAGCCCGCCGACTGCAGTAGCGTTACCTGTCATCTGAGCGGCCAGCAGGGGCAGCCCGACGCGGGCGATCCCATCCGCCAAGTTCGCAAGGCCAGCGGCGGCCACCAATGCAGCCATGTTCCGCTGACCTCGTGCCGCCCCTGCCATGCCGTTACGCCTGGACCTGACGTTCCCGAATGCTTTGAAAAAGCTCAAGCGCACTGCGTTCTACCCAACATTCAGCCAACCGCTCGCCTTCCACCCGCCAGATAGCAATGCCGGTGAAAGCAACACGGCTCTGGTCAGCGGGTAAGTTGAACATCCCATTATTGCGCCCGCGCGTTATCCAGCGCGATACAACGCGGTCTCCCGCAGCGTTTGTGATGATTTCCAGGTGCTCATTCGTCGCCTCACGTATGAGGCTTTGCATACTGGCGACCCACGCCTTGAATGCTTCTCGGCCTTCGACAAGATGCCCGGCTGTCGTGATGCGGTAATCGGACGTCATCAATTCATCAATTGCGCTCAGCTCATGAGGCGGCGCCCATACCCGCCGGAAAAATTCACGCACGAGGTGTTCAGCGAGATCCGCACGCATCAAGCGCTAGCTCCTTTCGCAAACGTTGGATCCTAGAGATCTCAGAACAAGATGTCCCCCGCAAACGAATGTTTGTGAAGGGGGGTATAAGAGGTCATAATGGCCGCATGAACCGAAACTTAGATATCTCTCTGCTGCGCACCTTCGTCACCACAATCGACGAGGGCAGCGTGACGGCCGCCGCAACGAGGCTGCATCTCACCCAAAGCGCGGTCAGCCAACAACTCCATCGGCTGGAAGCCTTGCTTCAAGTCCAACTGCTCATACGCGATCACTTAGGATCTCGAGCTACCTCCGCCGGCTTGAGGTTGCTTGGCCGTGCACGAGATATGCTCGCAGCCAATGATCTTGTCCTGGCGGAGATGACCGGGGCTATCTCGGGGCGACTTCGTATCGGAGTGCCAGAGGACCTTATCGCAGGAGTTCTCCATCCAGTTTTGCGGAGTTTTTCAAGAACCCATCCAGCGGTCGACATCTCTCTACTGGCTGCACCGTCGATCGATGTGGCTAAAGCGCTAGAAAGCGGCCATGCTGATCTCATACTGGTGGAAGAGCCGGACAAAGCCTCGCCAAAGTTCGAAGAACTATGGTCCGATCAACTCGTGTGGATTGGCGCCCCCGGCGGATCCGCATACAAAGAAATCCCACTTCCGGTCTCTTTTGCAGCACTGACTTGTGCATTTCGCCCGGTCGTAGAAGCTGCCCTCCAAGCTGGAGATAGGAGTTGGAGGGCCGCGCTTGATGGCGAAGGGACCGAAGCTACCTTGGCAGCTATCCGCGCTGACCTGGCTGTCGGCGTGTGGCTACACTCTATCGTCCCAGCGGGTCTGCAGGTATTGAGCGACGCAGGCCTACCGTTACTGCCCCCGTTCTCTATCGGCCTCGGTCTACCCTCAAAGCACGCGCCAACGCCACCCGCACTTGCTCTTGCTGATGCGCTACGATGCTATGATCGCGAAAGGCTGGCAGCACAGCAAAGCTGACGGAACATTGAGGTCGATCTCCCCACAGAAGCCGGCTTACACCCACGTAACGCTGCCAGATGGCGGTCAGCTTCCGAAAAACTGGATGAACCAGTCGCTCCCGAGACCGCAATACCTCAATTTGCGGCGTGGCGAGCCTTCACCAGGCCCAGACGCAAGGCTCTGGTGCTGGGCATCTTCATGGCGATGAGGGTCGCACCGGTTAGCGGATTTGCAGCAAGAGCAGGTCGTTTTGTAGTCACCCATGGGCTTCTACCCAGCCACGAACGATTCCGCAGGGTCCGGTTTCGCAAAGCCGGGACGGAGGTTTCCATGCTGGAGACTACTTCTGTGCCGGGCCGGCTCCTGGAGCGCCGGTTATGAACGCGAGATAATTACTCTCTGCTTCCTCATCGGTCGGAAAAAGTGTCTCTACCCTTAGCTCTTCAACCGCGACCGTCTGTGGCGAGCCCACTGTCGTCACCAAGGAAAACATTGGCAGTGACTTGCCCTTGGCGAGGAACTTAATCGGCAATACCGGAAGATTAAGGTCGCCTGTTCGCGGGACCCCGGCCGCCCTCCTTGGGAAATCAGGATAGGCTGACAGTTCTGCCAGCAGTTGGCGCGTACCATCATCAAGCACCCCTCCAACGCACTCGCGGTAGATCCGAGTTATCAATGCAGGAGCAGTGTCTTCAAAGTTCTCGATGAATGGGCGCAACCCAGCTGGATCAAATATCAGGTGTAGAAGATTGCGGGGGCGCGGCCGGTTGTTCAGATCCGTGAACCTCCCAAAGAACAGCGGCGCGGCCTCGTTTGTAGCGACCACGCTCCAGTAGCGATCCATCACCAATGCGGGGAAAGGCTCATGCTGACGCAGCATCCGTTGGACGGCCTTGTCTACTTCAGCAGGTAGCTTGTCTGGAGGATCTTGGACATAGACCGGAGCATACCCCGCGGCTAAGATTATCGCGTTCCGCTCTCGAAGTGGTATTCCCAACGCGTGCGCTAAGTCGAGAACCATTTGACGACTGGGCGTCGACCGCCCAGTCTCAAGGAAGCTTATATGCTTCTGCGACACTCCTGAATCGAGGGCTAGGTCGAGTTGTGACATTCCCCTCATACCGCGCCAGTAGCGGAGCAGATCCCCTAGGGGCGGCCGCCCAACACGGTCATCATTGAAATGTGTTGCCATCGGTTCTCAACTAGGTTGGGCGTGCGCTGCGGCCTTTTCGGCTGCGGCCATCGAATTGCCGCTCCAGACAAAGACATCGAACGGTGCTTCAACGGGTGGACGCGTGATGCTGACCGTATAATTGGTGATCGTAGACGCCGCCACGACGGCAACAACTTCGAGGGACTGTTCCGTGGTGAAGCCGGCGCTCATAAATGCTTCCACGTCCTCCTGCCGCACCTTGCCTCTGTTCCCGATCAGCAGGCGCGCGTAGTTTGAAAGCGCTGCATCTGCGGGGCTTGACGGCAGTCGGCCTTCTCGGATCGCATCGACGTCGGAAGTGGATATGCCCTGTTGTGAAGCAAGGAAGCTGTGAAATGCGACCGCCCAATCCGCAGCGTTGGTCACAGCATTGGTCAGAAGTAATACCTGAAGCTGGCGCTCACTGAAGCTTCCGCTGTGCACATTTCCGAAAATTGCCGCCAGACAATTTATCAGTACCGGCGAAGCCGCCATGACGGCCGCCACATTGGGAACAAAGCCGAATGCGTCCCTGAGACCTACAATAGCCGTCTTCGATCCGTGGGGCGCGTCTTCTACATTGTAAAGTTTGAACTCAGCCATCTTCGCTCTTTCGTTTCGGTTCGCGACTGCGCAGCTCAGCTGCACGATCTAATTTGAGCGTAAATCGGCCTTGGCTCAATTACATGGGAGGTAGTTACTCAGAAGCGCTCAGGTACGACACGACACTGTGATGTCTTGGTCGCAGGTGCCCGACTGTGCCGACGGCACCCTTGGCTCTCGTTAATCCATGTCAGCTTCCTATAAAGAGGCACCAAAATGGTCTCGTTGGAGCAAGTCATTGCGCCGAGGTACCGACTTCTATACGCCCATATCGATTTGGCGAGTAATGGCAATAGGATCATCGAATGGACACGGATGTACTCTCGACGCCAGGACATCTGGTATCGCTTGCTGCTCGGGCATTCGCCCGCCTCAGTGAAGCCCGCCTTGGGCCACTCGGCTTCGGCATCGGTCATCTGCCTGTCCTGGTCGCATTGATGGACGGCAAAGCCTCAACGCAGCGAGATCTGGCACACCTGGCAAAAGTCGAGCAGCCGCCAATGGCGCAGATGCTTTCGCGGATGGAGCGGGATGGCCTGATTAAGAGGACTCAGGATCCTGCAGATAGGCGCAGTAGCAGCATCACTTTGACAGATACAGCCCGAGAACGAATCCCTGCGGCGATCGCAACCTTGTTTGAAGGCAACAGAGAAGCATTGAAGGGCTTCAGCGATGTTGAAGCCGAACAGTTCACTGACCTCCTGAAGCGGTTAATCATAAACCTGGATCGGATCGCGGGCGCCGACCGGCGTCGCGAAAGGCGAACGCATCCTTCGGGAGGTCCCAAAGTCGCTGTTTCCCACTGACCGACGTCTTCAGCTTCATCCCTAAGCGCCGTACTGGGGTACTTCGGGTGGACGTTAGAATAAGCGCAGCCGCAGTAGGGCAAACTCTGCCGATCAACCGCTTTCAAGGAAGTTAAACCGCCAACTGATCATCAACAGCCCCATTGCTGGATAGGGAAAGAACCGGCATGGCCGCCAATTTGGATCAGCTGAACTGCCAGCTGTAACCTTCAGCCGAGCGGCTGACATGTCCTGCAGAAGAGCTCGGAAAATGCGAACTGAACCAGATCGCATTCTGGTCCGCCGCGTAGTCCAGTGCCCAGAGACTACCCATCCTATGGTGGCTGCATAAAGAAGCGTCCCGAAACCCACTGTTCCTCCGAGCAGCCAGCCGACAGTAAGAACCACCAGCTCTATAGCGGTGCGGACCAGTTTTACCGGTAGGCCGGTGCGCCGGCAGAAGCCAGTCATCAGCCCGTCCCGCGGTCCTGGACCAAGACCGGCGCCGATATAGGCTCCACCGGCTAGTCCGTTTAGGCAGATCCCGAAGCAAAGAAGCGCCACACGCAATGCCAGAGAGTCGGGCGCAGGAAGGACCGTCAGCGCTAGATCAGTGACCGTACCAATGATGAAGATGTTCAAGACGGTCCCGACACCCGGGCGCTGCCTCAGCGGCCACCACAAAATGAGGACGATGAAGCCGAGAAGATTGACGGTTTGTCCGAAGCTGAGGCCAAGCCGCGGCGCAAGGCCCTGATGTAATACGTCCCAGGGACCCAAGCCGAGATTGGACTGGATCATCATGGCCATGGAGATGCCGTAGAGACAGAGGCCCGCGGTTAATTGAAAAAGCCGAAGACGAAGGCGGTCAGATGTGAACATAGCGGCAAGTTTTCGCAAAGTGGCTCTGTTGACCATAGCCACTTTCGAGATATTGGATCTCTATGAACACGATTTCTCTTAAAGCCGGCTCTCTTACGCGCCTGCTTGGCCACTGGCGCACAGAAAACAGCTCTGATGCAAGCTATCGCCAGCTTGCCAGGGCGCTTCGTCTGCTGATCATCGACGGCAGGATTGGTATCGGGATCCGCTTACCGGGAGAGCGCGAGTTGGCGCAGGCCATCGGGGTAAGCCGTACCACTCTGGCTGCGGCCTATGACGAGTTGCGCGAGGAGGGCTATTTGCTGAGCCGACGAGGATCGGGCAGCATCACCCGTTTTCCTTCTACGCGCTCTGCCGCGCCAGACCCCCGTGAAGAACAGGATAGGGCCGACCTCATCGACTGGACATCGGCCGCCCTCCCGGCGCCTCCAGGACTTTGGCATGCTTATGGTGAAGCCATGGCTCGTTTGCCCAGTCAACTGTCTGGCATCGGCTATGAGACGCTGGGCCTTCCCAGTCTGCGGCAGGCTATCGCGCACGATTATGAAAGACGGGGCTGCCCGACCCGAGCCGAACAGATCATCGTGACCAGCGGCGCACAGAGCGGGTTGTCTTTGGTGCTGCAAGCGCTGACGGGGCCTGGTGATCGCGTTGTTATCGAGCATCCTACCTATCATAACGCCATCGGCGCGATCATGCGCAAC
Organism: Hyphomicrobiales bacterium; assembly: GCA_900469345.1. GTDB lineage: Bacteria > Pseudomonadota > Alphaproteobacteria > Rhizobiales > Rhizobiaceae > Neorhizobium. The sequence continues at coordinate 147,532 of UBWZ01000014.1, forward strand.
TACCGTCAGCCTGTGCCGCTAGGCTTTCCGGTTCTGGGATGGGACATGGCGGCAATCGCTGCCGCCTTTCGCCAGACTGGACCACGTCTCGCCTACTTCATCCCTGATTTCCATGTGCCAACGGGCAGGCTGATGGACGACGAATGCCGGAGTATGCTTGTGGGGCTTGCGGCGCAAACGCGAACTCCACTGCTGATCGACGAAACCATGGCGGAAACAGGTTTTCATGCCGCCGCCATTACCCCGGTTGCCGCATACGACCCCGGAGGTCATACGGTCATCAGTCTCGGGTCAGCCAGCAAGCGCTTTTGGGGCGGTTTGCGGATCGGCTGGATCCGGGCGAGCGAGCAGCGCATCGCCGAGTTCGCCCGACTACGAGCGACGCACGATATGGCTACCCCAGTGCTCGAACAACTGGCAGTGACGGTGTTGCTCGAGCGAGACGAGACGGGGGACGTGAGACGGGAGGAGCTGCGCAGTCGCTGCGACAATCTGATCGCCTCGCTCACGAAGGCGCTGCCCGACTGGTGCGTAACCACACCCGAGGGTGGCCTATCGCTTTGGGCGGAACTGCCTTGGGCGGGCGCATCCGCCATCGCGGCTACCGCGCAGAGCTTCGGCCTACGCCTCGGCGCAGGCCCGCGTTTCGGCATCGATGGCGCCTTCGAGCGGTACCTGAGACTTCCCTTTACGCTGTCAGAGCCTGACATGGCGGCCGCCGTTGAGCGCTTGGCTCGCGCAGATGCTCAGCTTCGCCGGCGTCCGGACGCTGGCTCGCACAATCCCTTTAGCGACATCAATGCTACCCGTCTGATCTGATCAAAGATGGCTCGGATCTGCGCAAGACAGGTCAGGCGTCTCCTGCATTTTCGCATTGCAACTCCGCTAACTCTGCCATCGGCCCCAAGTTCATGCGAAACAAGCCTGCGTGCGGGGCAAAAACCCGAGCATGGGTGGGTGCGCCAGGTCAAGGGCCGCGAGCCTGGCCGCCTTGCTTATGGATCTCTGCCAACAACTTCGACTACCTAGACATGCAGTTTTGCGGTCGTAGCCGTAGTTTCATCGCGATGCCAGCGGCGAATTCTGCAATTGACTCCGCTGACGCGAGCGAATAGCGTCGGTGAAACGTTACATGGACATTACATGGCCACTTCCTCCACCATCAAAGATGTCGCGCGTCAAGCCGGCGTTTCTATTGCCACTGTCTCAAACGTTCTCAACGAACGCGAAACGGTGAACCGCGATATCGTCCGCCGGGTACGCGAAGCCGTCGAATTGCTAGGCTACAAGAGGCATCAATCCGGCTGGCAGCTGAAGACGAAGAAGTCTTCGCTGGTCAACGTCATCGTGCCATCGGTAACCGATCCGCATTTCGGCGCGCTCTTCACTGGTGCGGAGCGCGTGCTGAACGACTACGGCTATACAGCCGCACTGCATGTCACCTCGGAAATCCGGGCCAAGGAGAACGAGCTGCTCGAAATGTCGCTGCAGCAGCGTGCGGCAGGCGTTCTGATCGCCACTTGCCAGCCTGATGACATGAAGCGGGCGGAAGAGCTGCGGGAGGCTGGCATCCAGGTTGTCTGCCTGGGGCGTGAACCCGTCGGCGGCGGGTTTACCTTCATTGAACACGACCTGCGCCGGCTGCTGTTCGATGCGACCCGCGGCCTGCTACACCAAGGTTATCGCAAGATTGTGCTGCTCACCGGCCCGAAGGAATACTCGAGCGAGGAACGGGCGGCGACCGGTTTTCTCGACGCGATCGCGGCGGCCGGCAGCGATGCCGCCGGTGTCGCCCTCGAAACCAACCACGATCCCGAAACCGCGTTTCGTGTGCTTGTCGAGCATATTGCCCGCGGCCGTCCTGCGGATCTTGTCGTATCGACCTCCTCGGCCATTCACCGCGGCGCCCGCAAAGCGTTGCAGCTTCTCGCAAGTCAGCTGCAGGGTCATGTCCGCCTCGTCTCGATCGACGAGGAATCCTGGGCCGATGTGGAAAGCGATGACCGGCTCGTCATCCGTCGCTCCGGCGTCCAGCTTGGCGCCGCTGCCGCCGAAGCTCTGCTCGACAACCTCCGCAATCCGATTGCCCATGGCGGCGGTTATCGCCGTCTCGCCGTCTCGGCGCCATTTGGCGAACGCAAGCTCGCGGCAAAGCGTTATGGCGACCGCGAAGAATTGCGTGTTTTGATGTTCGACAGCATGTCGCGCCGCGCCATTTCCGACCTGCAGCCGCACTTCGAGGCTCGCCACGGCGCAAAAGTACACATCGAGGCAATGTCTGCCGAGCGCCTGCATGGCGTGTTGAGCGATCCCTCAAAACGCGCTGCCTATGATATCATCGAGATCGACCAGCCGTGGATGAGCGAGCTTGCCTCCTCGGGCGCCCTACTGCGTCTCGATGACCGGTTGAAGCAGCACCCGGAACTGGTGCGTGGCCTCGTGCCCGGCGTGATGGACGCAAACTGCCGTTACGGCGCAGGTTATTTCGCCCTGCCCTCCCGTTTTGACGTGGAGATGCTGTTTTACCGCAAGGACCTTTTCGACGATGCAAACCAGCGCCTTGCCTATCGCGATCTAACGGGCGGCGAATTGCGGCCGCCGGAAACCTGGCGCGAGTTCAACACCGTTGCGCGCTTCTTCACCCGGGCCGTCAATCCGGCCTCCCCGACGAAATACGGAACTTCGCTTGGCGCCTCGCTGCCGCATGGCGCTCTGGTAGAATTCCTGACCCGGCTCTGGGGCAGCAATAGCCGCGTGCTGGACGACAGCGGCCGCGTCATTCTCGACAGCCGCGAGGCCGCCGACATTCTGGAAAGCTATGTCGAAAGCACCAGCTATGCCGCACCCGGCTGGCAAGACAAACAACGGTCGGGCCAGGTCGATGACTTCGCGACTGGCGAAGTCGCGATGGTCGCACTTTTCTGTGCGCCGGCGGCTCCGCTGACCGACCGCAGCATATCGCGGGTCGTCGGCAAGATCGGTTACGCGGCTGTGCCCGGAGGTGTGCCGGTGCTCGGCGGCTGGTCGATGGGCATCATCGCCGAGTGCGGCCGACCGGACCTGGCCTTCGACTGGATGTCCTGGGCGGCCGGCATGGAGATGGCGATCCCGCTCTCGATCATGGGCGGCTCGACCCCGGCGCTGGCGCTGCACAACAGCCTGGAACTGCGCTCGGTCTATCCCTGGCTCGGCAAGGCCGTCGAACTGTTTCCAAAATCGCGGGCGCGGGCGATCTCGCTCACCACGACCGGCGGGAAACTCAGCGAATTCCGTTACGAGCAGATCGTCGGCAGCCACGTGCATCAGGCGCTGCGACACGAGATCAGTGCCGCCGATGCCTTGCGGGCGGCGGCCGATGAGCTGCGTAACATTCTCGGCCAATAGCCGACACGAAATCAGCACCCGGCGGAGGCCGGATGCGCAGAGTGGAATGGGCGGTCGGACTTGCCGTAAGCGGTCCCGGCTGGAGGTAAATGAAGGGAGTGAGGCCATGGCCAACGTTTCGTTGCGCGGTGTGGAGAAGTCGTACGGCGCGTTCAAGATCGTCCGGCAGATGGATCTGGAGATCCATGACGGAGAGTTTCTAGTTCTGGTCGGCCCGTCCGGCTGCGGCAAGTCCACGACGCTGCGCATGATCGCCGGTCTGGAAGACATCAATCAGGGGCAGATCCTGATCGACGACCAGCTCGTCAACGGCGTTGCGGCCAAGAACCGCGACATAGCGATGGTTTTCCAGAACTATGCGCTTTATCCGCATATGGACGTGTTCCAGAACATGGCCTTCGGCCTGGAACTGCGTAAGTTTCCGAAAGAGGAGATCAAGAGCCGCGTCGAGCAGGCCGCCGACATCCTGGCGCTCGGCGACCTCCTGAAGCGCAAGCCGAAGGAACTGTCCGGCGGCCAGCGCCAGCGCGTCGCGCTCGGCCGCGCCATCGTGCGCCAGCCGAAAGTCTTTCTGTTCGACGAGCCGCTATCCAACCTCGATGCCCAGCTTCGCGTCCAGATGCGCGCCGAGATCTCCCGCCTGCATGCGCAGCTGAAGACCACAATGGTCTATGTCACCCATGACCAGGTCGAGGCCATGACCATGGGCACGCGCATCGTCGTGATGAAGGGCGGCGACGTGCAGCAGGTCGGTGCGCCGCTCGAACTTTACACCAGGCCCGCCAACCGTTTCGTCGCCGGGTTCATCGGCACGCCGCAGATGAACTTTCTCGACGCGTCGATCGAAGGCGGCACGGACGCACCCGTGCTTGTCGCCGAGGCACTGCAGCTGCCGCTTCAGGGCGCGATGGCCGCTGCCATCAGTGGCCTCAAGGACAAGCGCTGCACTCTAGGCATCCGCCCCAGCGACCTCCATGTCGTAGGAACGCCGGGTGCCGGGCCGATCACCTTCGAGGCCGGGATCGACATGGTCGAGATCCTCGGCGCCGTCCAGGTCGTGCACATCCGTCTGGGAGGACAGACGATGCGCGCCGAGCTGCCGATACGGGTTGCCTGCAAGCCGGGGGAGACAATCAGCCTCGCGGCCGAGCCGGACGCATTTCATATTTTCGACGCGACGAGTGGCGTTGCGATCGCTTGAGGAGGAGAAGAGGAATGAAGCTTTCTACGTTCAGAAAGGCCGCGGTCGGTGTCGCCGCCGCCTTCATGATGACGGCCTCGGCCGGTGCAGCGCTTGCGCAGCAGAAGATCACCATCATGCCCGGCGCCTGGTCCGGCAATACGATCGACTTCCTGCGCCAGCAGATCAAGCCTTGGGAAGAGAAGAACAATACCAAGGTCGAGATCCTCAACGTTCCGAACAACGGCACCGAGATTCTCGCCATCATGCAGCAGAATCTGGCTGCCGAAAATTCCGATATCGACATCAACGCGATGGACGTTGTGTGGCAGGGCATGCTGGAGCGTTACGCGGTCGACATGAAGCAGTTCTTCACACCTGAAGAAATAGCCAAATACACGCCGGCGACCATTTCGCTCAACACGATCAAGGACCGGCTGATTGCCGTTCCCTTCTATGGCGACGTCGGCCTCTTTTATTACCGCACGGATCTCCTGAAGAAATACGGCTTTAACGAGCCGCCCAAGACCTGGGCCGAAGTCAAGGAGATGTCTGACAAGGTGCAGGCCGGCGAACGCGCAGCCGGCAACGCCAATTTCTGGGGCTTCGTATACCCTGGCTCCGTCTACGAAGGTTTTGCAACCGATCTTGTCGAGTGGATCTCCTCTTATGGCGGCGGCACATGGGTCGACAAGGACGGAAATGTCACGGCCAATAATCCGCAGTCCAAGGCAGCCCTTGAAGAGTTGACCTCCTGGGTCGGCAAGACCGTTCCGCCGGGCGTGACCTCCTACATCATCGACGATGCCCGCGGCGCCTTCCAGTCCGGCAATTACCTGTTCATGCGCAACTGGCCTTATGCTTACGCGGCGATGCAGGCCGAAGGTTCGGCTGTGAAAGACAAATTCGCAGTGACCGCCATTCCGCATGGCCCGGACGGCAAGTCGGCATCAGGACTCGGCGGCTGGCAGCTGTGGATTTCGAAATTCTCGAAGAACCAGAAGCTTGCAGCCGATCTGATCAAGTTCATCAACTCGCCCGAAAACCAGAAGGACCGCATGCTGAAGCTCGCGCGTCTGCCCGGTTATCCGGAACTGCTGAACGATGCGGATATCCTGAAGACCTACCCCTGGGTCGAGATGGTCAAGAACTTCGATCTCGTGGCTCGCCCCTCCGGCTCCACCGGAACCAAATATTCGCAGGTTTCGAATGCCGCTCTGAAGGCGGTCAACGACATGATGACCGGCCGCGCCAAGGTTCCGGAGCGGCTTGAGCAACTCGACAAGGAGCTGAACCGCATCAAGGGCCGCGGCTGGTAATCTGATGCCTATGTCGACATCCCGCACTTCATGTGCGGGATGTCACCGCCCTGACGGGCCTTTCATGCCCCTTATCCGAAGTCGGGAGATCGAGATGATCCTCTTCAAACGCGCCGAAACCCTGGCCGCGACGCACGCGCGCACGGCGATGCTGTTCCTCGCACCCACCTTTCTCGTCCTGGCCGCCGTCGGCCTTTACCCGCTGAGCCGGACGATCTGGCTGAGTTTCACGGATGCCAATTTCTTCGCCGACGACGTGCGCTTCGTCTGGTTCGACAACTATCTCGATCTGCATGCCAATCCCGACTGGTGGGCGGCGCTCTATAACACCGTGTTCTTCGCCGTCGCCAGCGTTGCGCTGCAGGTCGTGCTCGGCATCGCCTTCGCCATGGTGTTGAACGTCAATTTCGCGGGCCGCAAGTTCGCTCGCGCAGCCAATCTCATCCCACTCGTGATCGCGCTGACTGTCGCCTCGCAGCTATGGAAATGGATGTATCACGACGTCTTTGGTGTGGTGAACGACGCGCTCTTGAGGCTAGGCCTGATACAGGACCCGGTCGCTTGGCTGAACAACCCAAATACGGCGCTCTGGGCGATCATCGCCATGTCGACCTGGAAGTTCGTTCCGTTCGTTACCCTGCTCGTGCTTGCCTCCCTGCAAGGCATTCCGAAGGAGCTCTACGAGGCCGCCGAGATCGATGGCGCGGGACCGATCGCGCGCTTCATCCGCATCACCCTGCCGATGCTGAAAAGCGCCATCGCCGTTGTCGTTGTCTTCCGCATGCTGGATGCGTTGCGCGTCTTCGACATCGTCTATGTCATGACCGGCAACTCGCCTGCCACCGTCACCATTTCCATGTTCGCGCGACAGCAGATGATCGAATTCGGTCTGGTCGGTGCAGGGTCTGCCGCTTCCGTTGAGATCTTCCTGCTGATCATCCTCGGCACGATGATCTACATGCGCATGTTGAAAGTTGAGGATCGCTAAGATGATCATTCGCCTTCTCTCCCGCACCGCTTTTTACCTCATCCTGGCAGTCGGCCTCTTCTACATCCTGTTTCCGTTCTACTGGATGATCGTCAACTCGCTGAAACCTTCGGCCGAACTGTTCGCGACGCCGCTATCCTACTGGCCGCGGCAGCTGACGCTGGACAATTACCGCGCCGTTCTTGCCGATGGCTCCTTCGTGCGCTCCATCTTCAATTCTTTTGTGGTCGCAGGCGGCGCGACAATCCTGTCGCTCGCGCTCTCCTCGATGGCTGCCTATGCGCTTGCCCGTTATCGCTTCGCCGGGAAACAGGCGACGCTCTACATTATCCTCGGCATGAGCACGTTTCCGCAGATTGCCGTGCTCGGCGGGCTGTTCACGCTCGCCCGGGCACTCGGCATCTACAACACCTATTGGGCTCTGATCCTCTCCTACATGATCTTCACCCTTCCCTTCTGCGTCTGGGTGCTGACGAGCTTCATCAAGGAGATCCCCGACACGCTGGACGAGGCGGCGACGATCGACGGTGCCAGCGCCTGGCAGATCCTCTGGAAAGTCATCATCCCGCTTGCCGGCCCCGGCCTCGTCGCAACCGGTCTGCTCTCCTTCATCAATGCCTGGAACGAGTTCCTCTTTGCCCTGACGCTGACTGCCGACAACCAGGCCCGCACGGTGCCGGTCGCCGTTGCCTTGTTCAGCGGCCAGAGCGAGCACGAACTCCCATGGGGCAAGATCACCGCCGCCTCCACCGTCGTCACGGTCCCCGTCGTCCTTCTGGCACTGATGTTCCAGAAGCGCATCGTTGAAGGCCTGACCTCGGGCGCGGTCAAAGGTTAAAAGGAAAGTTTTCAATGCGTATTACCGATCTGCGCTGCATCGTTTACGAAGGCGACTGCGACTATTACGGCCCCTATTACGGCGACCGACAAGTGCGTCCGACCGATATCTACGAGACCTTCCGCGTCAAGGAATGGGGTCGCGAGGACAATCTTCCCTTCGAGACGGCTCCCGGCAAACTGTCGATCACCGGCCGCTTTCTTTATGTCGATACGGACGAAGGCGTCTCCGGCCTGTTCGGGCCGATCGGGCTGGCTCCGGCCATCCTTGCGCTGCAGATGAAGGGCCTGATCATCGGCCTCGATCCGCTGGCGACCAACATGGTCTGGGACGTGCTCTACCGTGCGGCGATCCACGGCCGAAAGGGCACGCCGATGCTGGCGATCTCGGCGATCGACTGCGCGCTCTGGGATCTCAAGGGCAAGGTCATGGGCCAGCCGCTTTACCGCCTGCTCGGCGGTCCCACGCGCACCGAAATGCCCGCCTATGTCTCGGCGCTGGCCTATCCGGTCAATCCCGACTTCGTTGAAAGGCAGGCGCGGCACTTTGTCGACCAGGGCTATGCCGGGCAAAAATGGTTCTTCCGGCACGGGCCCGGTGAGGGAAAGGCCGGTCTTGCGAGAAACCTCGCAATGCTGGAAGCCGCCCGCACCGGCGCGGGAGACGATTGCGCCATCATGCTTGACGCCTGGAACAGCTGGACCGTGCCCTACACGCTGGAATTCGCAGCCGCTGCGACCCGCTGGAGCCCAGCCTGGATCGAGGAGCCGGTTCTTCCCGACATGCTCGACCAGATGGCAGAACTGACGCGGCGCTCGCCGGTGCGGATTGCCGGGGGTGAGCACGAATATACCCGATGGGGATTTCTCGACATCTTCCAGCGCAAAGCGCTCGATATCATCCAGGCAGACCCGATGTGGTGCGGCGGCATCACCGAAATGATCTCCATCTGCGCGCTCGCTTCTGCCTATGGCAAGACAGTCATCCCGCATGGCGAGAGCATTGCCGTCTGTGCTCACATCGTTGCTTCGCAGCCGCCGGACCTCTGCCCGCTCGTCGAAAACCTCGAGAAGTTCAATGTGGGCTGGCAACACTTCCTAGTCGATCCCGTCAAGCCGGCCTCTGGCAAGATCCGGCTCGATGACAGGCCCGGCCTCGGGCTGGTGATCGATGAAACCAAGGTCATGCGGCAAAGCTCTCTCGGCTGATCGCCGGGGCCTCATGCTAAGACAGGTCGATGCGAAAAAATCCCGTCATCATCAATCAGGTCAGCGCCGAACTCGGCGCGGCCATTGCCGCACATCCCTCGGCCCCGGTCGTGATCGATCAGATCCGGCCGGAACGCCCATGGGAACTGCCCGAAGGCGGAGAAATCATCGTCACAAACACGTCCGCCTGGCGCAACGCGCCAAGCGATTTTCGCCCACCACCAGGCCTGAAATGGGTGCAGACTGAAACGGCAGGCGTCGACATCTATCCCGAAGCTCTAAAGCGCGACTGCACGATGACTTGCGGCCGCGGCCTGACAGCCGTGCCGATTGCCGAGTTTGTTTTCGCCGCCATGCTCCGCCACGAAAAGAGGCTGGAGGAAACGAGAGCCCGCGCGGAAGCCGACTGGACACGGCCAGCGATCGGCACGCTTTATGGACGCAAGCTGGGCCTCATCGGTTTCGGCGCCCTCGGACAGGCCATCGTTCACCGCGCGGTAGCATTCGGCATGGACGTTCTCGTTACACGCCGAGGTGCGTGGACGGAGGTTCCGCATGGCGTGACGCCGTGCACGAGCGCCACAGAGGTCGCTGCGCAATCGGACCATCTGGTAGTCGCAGCGCCTCTGACAGCCGAAACAGTTGGGATGGTCGATGCCAAGCTATTGGCACAAGCCAAGCCAGGATTGCACCTTATCAACATCTCCCGGGGACCGCTGGTCGATCAACAAGCGTTACTCAATGGACTGGACAATGGCGACGTCGGTTATGCAACCCTCGACGTCACGACACCCGAACCACTGCCGGACGGGCACGCACTCTACAAGCACCCCAACGTGTTCATCAGCCCGCACATCTCCTGGATGGGCGGCGAAAACTCTGGCCTCTTTCTAGGGCGATTTCTGGATAATCTTACCGCCTATCTCAACGGCACACCGTTGCAGTATCTCGTAGACCCAGAACACGGCTATTGAGATCACGGCTTTTGGCTAGGGCCCCGCTGCCTTCGGCGTTAACCGGTATCAACCTACTTGACTATCATTAGCGGGCCTGACTGCTCTTGATGGGTCCGGGGGAGCACTACCGATTGGCGGCAGGCTATCTAAGGTGAATAATTTTTTTAGGGTGATGGCGAGGCGCCCGTCGAGCCGATGGGACTGGGAGATCGCCGTCCTCGATCATTCCTGATGCGCGACCAGGCTTTCACATGTTTGAGAGGCCACAAGTTTGAAAGTATGTTCACTCAGCATCGCCGGCCATGATGTTGACGCACCGAGAAGGTGGCCTCCTGCGTGGCCTCAACTAGTTGTCCGCCGACGATCGATTAACCTCGACGTCGCTCACTTGAAAGAGAAGATGGTGGTCTCGTGATTGTGATTTGTCGGCGCGAAATAGTTAGCGTACTTAGGGATTGGCTGATCCACCGGTCACCTCCAGCATGAAAAACCCTTCGTCTCCCCGGCGAGGGTTTTTCGCAGCTGCCAATCTGCTCTGAGTGGCCGTTATTCGAACCGCTCCTCATTTGATGTCTGATCCGTTCCGGTTAGATCATCGTGGGCCGGCAGCTAACTTCGGAACGTCTCTGGAAGCCAACGCACTTGCCAATGGTTAACCGTGCGTTAAGTACGCGGCGAAACATAGCAAGGGGTCGGAATGGATAAGCAAGAGCAGAAAGAGGTTCAAGCAATTGCGGCTGACGAGTTGGTAACGATGGCAGCTACGCGCCTGACGGAGATCGCCCGTGAACTCCGCAAGCTCGTCGACCGCGTGGACGAATTGAACCGTACGCCGCTGTTCCAACCGACCTATCATTGACTAATCGGTGCACGTGACACAATGAAGCAGCTGCCGGTTCCGAAAGGTGTCGGACTTGCTATAGGCATCCGTTTTCACGCCCACAGGCAAAGCCATAGCGTCAGCAATCTGCTCCTTTCCGTGTGAGAAACGGCGCCAGGCTCTTCGGCTAGGTCTCCAGTCGCGCGGTTAGATATCACTTCTGCTCAAATCGCTTCAACATCTGTTTGAGCTGTGCGTTCTGGATGCGAAGCTTTGCCGACAGCTGTGCGCGTAGCTGCCGGATTTCCCATTCCAGCGCCCTCGGATCGGACGAAGACAAGCGCGCGGTGTCCGGCGTCGAGACTTGATCCTGCTCGACCTGAACAGGCGGAGCCGCTTTGGCTGTGTTGCGCTTGGACCGGCGCGGCGTGTTGGCTTGTTCCTCGTTTGGCGGCTGAAGGTGCGGCTCTGCGGGCGGCACTTCGTCAGATGTCGGCGGCCTGCCCTCGTCCAGCGGTTCGCTTGCAGCTTCCAGCTCTGCTGTCGTCTCGGCCGCCTCGGCCGGCTCTGCATCGCGGGGCTGCGAAAGTTCATCCGCAACTGCGCCCGTAGGCACGAGGGCCGCCGCTGCCGCATCACCGACTTCGAGACTGGCGAAAGCCACGTCAGGCGTGTCTATCACCTCAGCACTGACGTCGCGATCATCGGACAGTTGTGCTTGTACCTGGTCCGCAGGTCGGCGCCGCAGCATCAATTGAGTGAGGCGTTTCCACGGTGATAGCGCCATCGTCAGAGGGCCTCCAGCGGAGTGGGTCGAATACTACGCAACTTGGGAAGGATACGGGGTTGCGCGGCCGAGCCTTGACCCGGCCGCAAGCCATTGGATCAGTCGAGGCCGAGGCGCTTGCGAAGCGTCGCATTCTCTTCGCGCAGCTTTTCCGCCAGAAGCTTGCGAAGCCGCTGGTTTTCCTGCTCGAGCTGGAGAAGATCTTCTATCTCGTCAAGCGGAGTAACGGCATCAGGAGCCGTGTCCACTGATGCTGAGCTTGGCTGTGCCGGCGCGGATCCCTTTGCGCGTCCAGGACCGCGAGCGGCCCTACCCTGAGCGGCGGCTTTCGGCCTACCGCGTTTGGCGGCCGGCTTAGTGGAACTGGATACAGCCGCCTCGTCGCCTGATGTGTCCGCTGACGCCTTCCTGCGCCCCCCGCGCCGCTTCTTTGGTTCTTCTGTTTCAGTCGGCAAGGCGTCTGCCGTCTGTGTATCAAGATCGGGTTCGTTGCTGTTCTCGTCGGCCATAGGTCCCTCCTGTGCCACAGATGCTGTTGTTATCTCGCCTAAGACCGATGTCAATGAAGCTGCAGAAAGCTCGCCCGCTGGCAGCGCATGATCTGGATCTGCAGGTGTTGCTGTCTCTTGATCGTTGAACGGAAGCGTTTCATCTTCGACCTGGCGTGTCACTGACTTCAGGTCGAGATTGCCCCATATGGAGTTCGCAGGAGAAGCGACCTTGCGGCGAGGGTTTTTGTATTCAACTGCGAAATGAGCTGTTGGCTTCTTCAATGGTTGTGACCTTCACAAGCAGTGGAATTGACATGATCGCCAGGCAGGTCGCCCGCGCTGACCCGGCCGCGTCGCTTTTTTCCAAGGGACATAGACGTCGTACGACCAGGAACGCAAGACTTACATCGTCCAGTCTAGCATCACGTCGCTACGACCGTCTTCACGGGTTGATGCTTGCCGGGAGCTTAGGTCTCTGCATGTTGGTACGCCAGATCTTGCGCCAGCGCTACTGCCCTGCTCCATTGGTCCATGCACTCGACACCAGAGCGAGCGGGATCAAGACCAAGGTGCGAACGGTCGACGGCGCTCGCGAGCCACAGCGAAGTCCAAACCACATGCCGCAGTGCCGATCCCTAATACTATAGATCGCCGCGTGTTGGTCTTTGCATCTGCAAAGCGCAAAACTTCTCTTCGTTCTCTCACAGCCACAGGCACAGGTGGTATTTCGCTGGCCGTGGAAGCCGATCAGTGTCGCTTTTACCGAACCGGCTGCCGACATCTCGAAAGCTGTCCCGACAGCAGCACAAAAGCAAAAAGCCTGCCGCGGGAGGAGGTGCGGCAGGCTTTCTAAAGGTTCCGTACAGCGGCTGGGAGGAGGAGCGCCGCAGTCCGGACAGACGCCCCTTGGGAGGAGACGGCGTCAGAGTTCGAAGCTTTGCGGGAGGAGGTGCATTGCTTCGACAACCGAAACATACCAGCTGTCGCCGCTCATGGAATGGGAATTGTTGCAGCGCAGTCGTGCGTTAGACGCATGTCTATCCCACCGAATCGCTGAGTAGCCAAGGTTGGGAAGTGATCGGCTCCCTGAGCTCAAGACAGCCAATACTTCGTAATCGCCGCTGCCACCGAGCGACAGCTTAAGCCACCTGCGGCGTGACGCAGGTGCTCGGCAAACGTAAGCTAGTCGAGCGGCACACATGCAAATCTCCAGGGATCGCAGTTTCTTTGCATCCGACGATGCTGGCGATATCGTATGCAGCGAGCGCGTCATCAACGGCGGCATACGCAACCGCTGGTCGGCTTGAACGTCAAAGGAGCAGAACTTGCAGATCGATCTCAGGAAAAAAACAGCCCTCGTTACTGGATCCACCGAGGGCATCGGCTATGCGATCGCCCGACAACTCGTGAGAGCCGGCGCTGACGTCGTCGTCAACGGCAGGTCCGAGGAAAAGACCGCCAAGGCCGCCGAGCGGCTCGGGGTGAAGGGGCAGTGGCAGGAGTATCAGCGATTCCCGCCGATCTCGCGAGCGCCGAAGGATGCAGAGCGCTCGTCGAGAAGCTGCCCCATGTTGACATCCTCATCAATAACGCCGGTATCTTTCAGCCGAGCGACTTCTTCGAGACCCCTGACGACGTGTGGGACCGGCACTGGCAGGTGAACGTCATGTCAGCGGTACGACTCTCTCGGGCCTACCTGCCAGGCATGGAGAAGGCCAACTGGGGCCGGGTCATCTTCATTGCATCGGAATCGGGTTTCAACATCCCGGTCGAGATGATCCACTACGGCGTCAGCAAGACGGCAGACATCGCAGTTGCAAGGGGCCTTGCCAAGCGCATGTCTGGCACCGGGGTTACGGTGAACTCCGTTCTTCCTGGTCCCACGCTCTCGGAAGGCGTCCAATCGATGCTCGTCGACGAGCAGCAAAAGAGCGGAAAATCGATTGAAGAGGTAGCTGCCGATTTCGTGAAGAAGCACCGTAGCAGCTCCATCATCCAGCGTGCTGCCAGTGTCGATGAGATCGCAAACATCGTGACATACCTCGCCTCGCCGCTGGCATCCGCTACGACAGGTGCCTCCGTGCGCGTTGACGGCGGCTTGATCGACACTTTGTGAACTCGCGTCTAAGGGCGTCGGACTGTCCGGCCCGGCGCCGAGCTTGGGTGTCACAAATAAGTTGATGCGCTTGCGTGGGCGCGAGCATTAAGTCGGACCGGTCGCCTGCCCGCTCACGCGACGTCGACACGGACTACCTCCGTCCTTCATGCGGAAGATGTGTTTCATCATCTTGTCCTGCAGGTGGTAGCTCTGCTCGTCTTCTAGCATCTCCTCGTCTAGCAGCAGGACAACCACTACAAGCCAAAGAGGGCCGTTCGGTAGGCTGCTCGACGCTCTGCCACTCCCGGAATGAGCTGAATCAAAATATCAGCTATGATTCTTAAGCCGTTGATATTTGATTCGTTTTGAGTCGGAACGAATCACCCGGATTCCGATTGAGTCGCTCATCGAAGTGATTCGGAGTACGGCGTATGGCAGGGCATCGGGCACAGTGGAAAGGCTTCCTCAAGTTCGGCGAGGTGACCTGCGGCGTCGGCCTCTATACGGCCGCCAGCACGTCCGAGCGGCTAACCTTCAACACCATCAACACGGCGACAGGCAACCGGGTGAACAGGGTGTTCGTTGATAGCGAGACGGAGGAACTGGTCCCGAAGGAGCAGCAGACGAAGGGCTTCGAGATCGACAAGGACCGCTACATCATCATCAATCCGGAAGAGATCGCCGCCGCTGTTCCGGAAAGCAACAAGACCCTGGAGATCGAAGCCTTCATTCCCTGCCGTGAGGTGGACGACGTTTACTTCGACAAGCCCTACTACCTGACGCCCGACAAGATGGGCGGCGACGCCTTCGTGGCGTTGCGGGATGCGATGCGCAAGTCCAAGGTTGCCGCTATCGCCCGCACTGTCCTGTTCCGCCGGATGCGGACTGTACTGATCCGGCCGCACGGCAAGGGCCTGATCGCGACCACGCTGAACTTTGACTACGAAGTCCGCTCAAGTGCCAAGGCCTTCGAGGACATGCCGAAGCTGAAGATCGAAGGCGAAATGCTCGATCTTGCCAAGCACATCATCGGCACCAAGAAGGGCGAGTTCGACCCGGCTGGCTTCGATGACCGCTACGAGACGGCGCTGGCGGAGCTTGTGAAGGCGAAGATCGAGGGCAAGGCGCTGCCGAAGCGGAAAAAGGTCGAGGTGTCGAAGCCGAACGATCTGCTGGCGGCTCTTCGCGAGAGTGCCGGCTCGATGAAGGAGGCAGAAGTTAAACCGACACGCACCGCCGCCAATGCAAATGCTGGCCTTGGCAGGCAGCGTGCCGCGCGCGGGGCGGCTGGGAAGGCCGCCTCTTCGAAGGCAACCCCGCAGCGCAAGGCAGGGTGAGGAGGTAGATCATGGCCATCCGACCCTACTGGCGCGGCTATCTCAAGCTGTCTCTCGTGACATGCCCTGTCGCGATGACGCCTGCCACCAGCGAGAGCGAAAAGGTACGCTTCCACACGCTCAATAAGGATACCGGCAACCGTGTCGTCTCGCAGTACGTCGACTCGGTCACTGGCAAGCCCGTGAAGGACGAGAACGAGGCGAAGGGCTATGCCCGCGGCGAGAACGACTACGTCGTACTGAACGAGGACGATCTTGACGCCGTGCAGCTCGACACAGTGAAGACGATCGACATTGAGAAGTTCGTGGCGGCGGACAGTATCGAGTGGGTCTACCTCGAGAAGCCGCACTATCTCGCACCGGACGACCCGGTTGGTCAGGAAGCCTTTGCGGTCATACGTGACGCAATGGCGGCCGACAACGTGGTCGGTATCTCAAAGCTGGTGATCGGACGGCGGGAGCGTGCGGTGGTTCTGGAGCCCCGTGGCGACGGCATCGTGCTCTGGACGCTTCGCTTCGGCGACGAGGTTCGCCGCGAGGATGGCTATTTCGGTGAAATCGAGGACGAGGCCGATCCCGATCTGATCCCACTGGTGCAGTCGCTGATCAAGCAGAAGACGCAGCACTGGTCGCCGAAGATGGTCAGCGATCCCATCCAGGAGACGCTGCTCAGAATAATCGACGAGAAAAAGAAGGCGATGAAGCCGTCGAAGAGGAGCACGCCTAAGGAAGCCGACACCGCTGCACGGAGCAACGTCGTCGACATCATGAGCGCTCTGAAGGCTAGCTTGGCGACTGAAGCGAAGAGGCAGAAGGCGGTTTGATGGTCATCCGCTGCGACAACTACAGCGGCGTCGGCTGGGTCTGCGAATGTCACGGCCGTCGCCCCCTGGACCGGAGCACAAGCATGCAGATGCGGTGGCGCGGGAATGCCCTGCGGTGTCTGTAATAGCTACGGGCCGGGCAAGCATCCTAGATGGCCGCAGCGACTGACTGAACACGGGGAGGAGAATACATATGCAGCAGACAGTCAAACTCGTTCTGTGCGAGCCCTCCCCGTTTATCTACGGGGCGAACGGCCATATTGGCGTGACCGACGGTTCCTCCTTCTGGATCGTAGTCGTGACTTGTGAAGCGATGCGCGAAACGGCATCGCCTCGAGAAGCGTCGCTGAAACGGCTGCTGCGTTTTGCAGATCTGTACTTGGCGATGGCCGAGGCCGCGCTATCGCGTGGCGAAGACGAGGACGGGAAGATCTGGATCTTCGAGAGCGACATCCTAGCCCGCGGCAACGTGGCGGCGCCTCGAACGCAAGTATCGCTGGAACTGTGAGACATGATCCGGCGTCGGCGCCGTTCCTGATGGTGCCGCTGAACGCTCGTGGTCGATTACGCGGACCCTCCAGTGCCGGCAGCTCCTGAAGCCCTTCCTTTCGAAGCTCGAAGAACCTCGCACCGTCCGTCGATCATTCGAAAATCTACCGGTTGGTCCGGAGCCGAATAGATCATGCGGGGGCCGCGCTGCCCAACGTGCGGCTGACAAGCCCAGCAACATTTAGTACAAAAGCAACCAGAGGCCGTGCAGTCTTGAAGATTGAGCTAAGGAGCAAGCTCCGGATGCTGGTAGCGTACCGCCGGCCGGTCCAGCGACAGATGGGGCCATAGCTCCCGGCGTGAGGCCTCGAAATTGACCCACAGATCATGGTGCTCGAGCGACGGTATTGTCACCACCTCCCCTAGATCGTGGCCCGCAAGAGCCGCTTCCACCATTTTTCCGGCATCCATCATCATGCTTGGGGGAATGGACGAGCTATCCACACCGGCGCGATTGAAGATTTCCGTCCTAGTGAACCCAGGCAGCACCGCCTGGATGCGCACTCCCTTCGGCTTCAGCTCGACGTACATGGCCTGCGTCAGAGCCAGTACGAATGCCCTTCCCGCCGCGTAGGAGCCACTGAACCTTTCCGGCATCGTCGCGACGACGGAGGCGATGTTGATGATGCCGCCGCTACCGCGTCCGACGAACGCCTTTGCTGCCGCGACGGTCAGCGCATGTAGTACCCGTACGTTCACCATAGTGCGATCTGCGTGAAGTAGGCTTCCAGCGCGCTTCGGATTGTACTCAGTATCTGCACCTCAGTCGCATTTGCTGTTGCGGCAACCTTCGGCAACCTCCCGAGCATCTCGGCGACGCACTTGAGACGCCATTCAGTGGTCCCTTCGGTGATCGTCTCCCCCGAGCGTAAATTTAACGGCAGCGCCACATTAATCTCGCTCTGTTTATCACCGTTCACGATGGCGGTGATCCCGCGGCTGGATAAGCTTGGAGTTGATGGCACATACATCGCTAGTGCACGCCGTTCTCGTCAGTCGCGGAGAGATCGAACTTCGGCCCGTCGCGGACCGGCTCCGGGCGCAGGCTTGCTGCGCCGTTACAACGAGCGAACGCTGCGCTGACGGATCAGCAAAACCAGAGCCCCAAGTGCCACAGTTCCTACGATGAACAGAAACGCGGCAGCTGCGATGGCTGGGCTGATGTTTTCCCTGATCGTTGAGAACATCTGCCTGGCAACGGTGCGCTGGTTCGGGCCCGCAACGAAGAGGGTCAGCACGACCTCGTCGAGTGACGTAGCGAAAGCGAAGACCGCACCAGATACGACGCCGGGCAGAGCCAATGGCAAAGTGATTTTTTGCAAGACAACAGCCGGTGATGCGCCAAGGCTAGCAGCAGCATTTTCAAGACGATGGTCAATCCCCTGGAGTGCCGCTGTGACGTTAACGACAACAAAGGGAATGGCGATCACGGTATGAGCGACGATGACCCCAAGGTAGGTGTTTGCTAAACCATATTGTGCAAACATCAGCTGCATCCCAACGCCCAAGACAACGGCAGGCACCACCATCGGAAGCAGGAATACCGTCCTGAAGAACCCAAACAGCAAAGAGAAGCTTTTGCCTCGTAGTCCTAGAGCGGCGACCGTGCCAAGTATGGTCGCAAGCACGGTGGTTCCAACGCCAATAACGAGGCTGTTGATGATCGAGCGCCGCCATGCGTCAGCAGTTAACAACTCGGTGAACCACCGGATAGAGAACCGCGGTATCGGGTAGTTCAAAAAGATGCTGTCTGTGAAGGCAAGAGGTAGAATCGCGAAAAGGGGTGCCATAAGGAAGAAGACGACGGCGGAGCCAAAGAGGGCCTTGCTTAGAGGAAGGGCCCTCATGCCTTCACCTCCTCGGAAGACAGCCGCAGATATACAATGTAGAGGATCGTCGTCGCGAGCAGCAGGACGATGCCAAGCGCTCCCGCCATTCCCCAGTTGGCGGCACCCGTTGCATAGAAGGCAATGACCGAGCTGATCATTTGGTCCTGCGCGCCGCCAATAAGGGCTGGCGTGATGTAATAACCCAAGGCGCTCATGAATACGAGCAAGGCTCCGGAGACCACACCGCGCAGACTGAGCGGTAGCAGAACCATCGCAAAGGCGCGCATCGGTGGAGCGCCCAAGGATGCTGCAGCAGGCATCAGGTTCTTGGGGATACTGATCAGTACGCTAAAGATCGGCAGCACCATGAAAGGCAGCAGGACATGGGTCATGGCGATGACCACGCCCAACCTATTAAATATCAATGGGATCGGACCGCTGGTGATCCCAACTGCTTGTAGAGTGGAATTGATCAACCCATTGTCTTGCAACAGGATGTACCAGGCCGCTGTTCGGACGAGGAGAGAGGTCCAAAGTGGAAGCAGTACAGCGCCGAGAAGGAGCTGTCGCTTCCAGCCGCTAGTGGACGCAGCCACCATTGCAAATGGAAGGCCGACGAGGATGCAGCAAATGGTCACGATACCAGCCATGACCATTGTTCTCACAAGGGTGGTACGATTGGCGGATGTAGTGCTGATGTCAACAATGGTGCCGCTCGCATCACGCTCAAGGTCTATAGCTGCCAAGAGATTGCGATCTGTCAGGGTCGAGCTTGCCGCATCCTGGACAGCGATCCAGTAGCCAAGGTCGCTCCACCTTTTATCTACCGCGATCAGGTCGCCAAGATTTTGATCCGAGGAAGCTGCGGTCCTCGTCTTGGTCATCAGGGTCCTGAACCCGGATTTCGCGCTGTTTAAGCGTCGTACCAGGTCACCGAACAGCTCATCGTCAGTTATGCCACGAATGTCCGATGCCAAGGCGCGTTGAGCTTCAGCGGAAGGAGTGCCAGCTCTATCCCAACCTTCAAGGGCTTTTGAAACGGTAGGCAGAGCGCGCGATGCAACTGGATCGGAGACCGCCGCCTTCATCATCGTTGCCAGAGGAGCAACGAAAAAAAAGACGAGGAATAGCGCGAGCGGCGCGATCATTAGGACCGATTTGATGTGCTGAAGGAGCCAAGGTCGTTCTGTCATGTCACGATCCAGCACTGGCTAGGTGAGAAGGACGCTGTCACTTCCTCTCCAATCTGCGGCGCAAGGGTTTGCCGAGTTGCCTTCACGACCAGTGGATTATTCCCAGCCTCGACCTGCACTTGGAGGTGATCACCGTGGTAGACTATATCGGAAACACGGACCCTGAGCTCGTTCTCGCCAAGTCCCGATTGGCCAAGTTCGATCCCTTCTGGACGGATGGAAACCTTCACGCTCTTCCCAACCTCGATCTTCGAAGCAGACGTCACTCTTAGGAGCTGCCCGCCTTCGAGGATCACGCTGAGGATGCCATCGTTGAAGCTGGACACTTTGCCGCTAAGCAGGTTGGTCTCGCCAATGAACTCCGCGACAAATTGGGTTCGCGGCCGGTCGTAAATCTCAGAGGGCGACCCGATCTGCTCAATTTTGCCGTGGTTGAAGATCGCGATGCGGTCAGACATCGTCAGCGCCTCAGTCTGATCGTGCGTGACGAAAACAATAGTGAGGCCAAGGCGGTGATGAATATCGCGGATATCCATCTGCATCTGTTCACGAAGCTTCTTGTCCAGCGCTCCCAGAGGTTCATCCATCAGAACCACTTCAGGTTCAAAGACAAGAGCGCGCGCCAGTGCAACGCGCTGCTGTTGGCCGCCCGAAAGCTGGATTGGCTTACGCTCGTGAAAGGCCCCAAGCTGGACCATGTCCAGAACCTTGGTGACGCGCTCCACCATCTCGCTTCGGCTTGCTCCCCTCATCTTGAGGGGAAAGGCGACGTTCTCCGAGACAGTCATATGGGGAAAGAGCGCGTAATTCTGGAAAACGACGCCCATGTTACGCTTATGTGGCGGAAGAGCGTCCACACGCTTACCTGCGACCGAGATCGACCCGCTCGTGGGCTTTTCAAAACCGGCCAGCATCATAAGGAGAGTGGTTTTGCCGGATCCCGACGGCCCCAGCATGCTAACGAACTCACCTTTACCGATTGTCAGGTCGAGATCGTCCACCACTGTCATGATGCCAAACGCTTTGCTGACTTTGTCGAAGTGGATAAACGCGTTGCTCATCATGACCTACGTCTTGCTATGGAAACGCCACCCGCCCTCAACATCATGAGATGAAGATCGACTGCCCCTCCTGATGGGAACAGTCGATCCGGGCGCATCTTACGGCCTGGCGACGTTACTTGGCGAGCCAAGCATTGAAGCGCTGTGTCAACTCCTCAGAGTTGTCCGTCCAGAAGTCGACATCAAGAGCGACCGAGCCCTTTATATTTTCTTCCGTAGTCGGCAGTTCCCTCGCGAACTGTTGCGGGACAAGCTTTGTTGCGCCGAGGTTCGGAAGTCCGTAGGCAATAAATTCCGGAAGCTTCGCCTGGTTCTCCGCCTTGCTGGCGTAGGCAATGAAGTTCATGCCGGCGTCTTTGTTTGGGCTGTCCTTGAGTATGACCCAGCTATCAATTGCGTAGACGGAGCCGGGGAAGACAAAGCCAAACTTCTTGCCTTCTGTACGATTGATGCCGCTGATACGGCCGTTATAAGCAGACGTCATGACGACCTGACCGGACGACAGCAGCTGGAGCGGCTGAGCGCCCGCATCCCACCAGATGATATCGGCTTTCAGCGCGTCAAGCTTCTTGAATGCGCGGTCGACGCCACCCTTGTCGGCCAATACTTTATAGACCTGGTCGGCCGGAACGCCGTCGGCCATCAAGGCAAATTCGAGCGCGTATTTCGGGCCCTTGCGAAGGCCACGCTTGCCTGGAAACTTCTTGGTGTCCCAGAAGTCAGCCCATGTCTTGGGAGCTTCCTTCAGCTTGTCCCCATCGTAGGACAAGCCGGTCGACCAGACGATGTTGCCGACGCCGCATTCGCTGACCGCAGCAGGAAGATAAGCCTCTTTGCCGCCGAGCTTTTGCCAGTCGATCTTCTCGTAGATACCGTCAGCGCAGCCTAGAGCGAGTTCCTCAGATTCTACTTCGACTACATCCCAGTTCGGAACGCCAGCCTTCACCTTGGCCTGAAGGACGCCATATCCGCCATCCCAGCTCTCATCGAGAACCGGCTTACCAAGTTCTTTAGCAAAGGGTTCAAAGAAGATCTTTCGCTGAGCATCCTGGAAGTTTCCTCCCCAGGATACCACTGTAAGATCACGAGCCTGGGCATGCAGACTTCCAGCCATGAGGACTGTAGAAGCCAAGATAGCAGCTTTTAGGATATTCATGGTCGCTCCCCTTTGTGTTGTCGGCCGATGGATAGAAAAGCAGGTTTCCAACGTTTGAGAAGCGGGCTCAACCATCGTGGTTACTATAATCACCAGGAGCAGCGCGCTGGAGCCGACTAGTAGGTTGGCGGATTGATGGCGCTGACGATCTCGCTCTCTCCATCATGAACGTTGCGAAAACGGTGCGGTAACCTGCTGTCGAAGTAGTAGCCATCACCGGGCTTAAGAACACGCTTCTGATTGCCAACCGTTATCTCGATTGAGCCTGAGAGCACCATACCTGCCTCCTGAGCGGAATGGGTGAATTCTTCCCCAGTATCAGCCCCGACTGCATAACGCTCGTGAAGCATCAGCAGCTGCCTGTTAGGATGGTCGAGCCCGATGACACGGTAGGAGATTGTATCGGCTTTTCCGATCTCTACCAGATCAGCTGCCGAATAGAATGGCATGTACGGCAGGCTAGACTGTAGGTCTGAGAAGAAGCCTGGCAGGGTTGTTCCAAGGGCATCCAGGACCGCGCCAAGTGTATCAATAGAGGGGCTCATCCGATCTCGTTCGATCAGAGATATCGTGGAATGGGAGATGCCCGATCTCGCCGCAAGCTCCCGTACACCGAGGTCCCGACGGCGACGCAGTTCACGAAGCTTACTTCCGATCTTTGGCATCTATCTGTTTCCCCTGCCTGTTCAGATAAAGCAGGCCCGGAAGCCGGACTAGATACCACCGCCGACTTCCCACCATGCGGGTGGTGATTTTACTAGACAAGTGGTTTGGAGGCAATTGCTCGGCTGGCGGGGTTGCACGATGCTGCGGCCATCATCTCACTGAATGGAGGTTTGGATGACATCGCGTCTCGAAGCGCTCAAGGGCAAATTCACACAGATAAAAGAACCTACCCGAGACGCAGTCTCCGATACGGCCCCAGTTGAAAAGACCGTCAAGCAAATCATCGCGAACGTCCGTGAGCGTGGTGACGCGGCTGTTCGCGAATATTCGATTGCATTCGACAAAGCCGATGTCGCAAACTTCGAAGTGACCGAGGAAGAGAAGCTGAAGGCCGTCGCTGATCTCGATCCGCAGACGCGCGAAGACACCGAATTCGCCATCGCCAATGTTCGTCGCTTCGCCGAGGCGCAGCTAGCTACTATCCTTCCTCTCGAAATCGAAAGCCTGCCGGGCCTGCATCTAGGCCACCGAGTTATTCCGATTGAAATAGTTGGCTGCTATGTCCCTGGTGGTCGCTACCCCCTCCTCTCTGCACCGGTCATGACGATTGTCCCGGCCAAGGTCGCCGGCTGCGATCAAGTTATTGCGTGCCTGCCGCCAAACGCTCATCCGGCGATGATTGCTGGTTGTCACCTCGCTGGCGCTGATCGCATCTTTCGCGTCGGCGGAGCCCAGGCAATCGCAGCAATGGCTTACGGAACCGAAACTATCCCGGCCGTAGACAAAATTGTTGGTCCGGGTAACGCATTCGTCAATGAGGCAAAGCGCCAGGTCTTCGGTCAGGTCGGCATCGACCAGCTCGCAGGCCCGAGCGAAATCTTCATTGTCGCAGATGAGACCGCCAACCCGGCAACGCTTGCGACCGATATGTTGGCCCAAGCAGAACACGACGTTCGCACCCGCGTTGGCCTTGTTACGACCGACCGCAAGCTGGCTGAAGAAACCATCAAGGAAGTCGAGAAGCAGCTGGAAACCCTCTCAACAGCCGCTGTGGCGGGCGTCGCTTGGAAGGATTACGGCGAAGTCACCGTGGTTGAAGACGAAGCCACCATGGTTGCGTACTCGGACTACATCGCGACCGAGCACCTGCAGGTGCACACCCGAGACCCAAAAGCGACCGCCGCCAAGCTTCGCAACTACGGTTCCATTTTCATTGGCGAACTCGCCAGTGTCGTTTACTCCGACAAGTGCTGCGGTACAAACCATACGCTTCCGACCATGGCAGCAGGCCGCTACACGGGCGGTCTCTGGGTCGGCTCCTACGTCAAGATCGCAACGCATCAATGGTTGGATGAACGCGGTGTGGCAGCGGTAGCTCCGGCTGCGGTTCGCCAGAGCGCGACCGAGCAGCTTGAAGGTCACCGCCGCGCAGCTGCGCTTCGTCTCAGCCCAAGACAGCTTGCTGCAGATTGATCTGATGCTCCCAAGATAGGCAGCTACTTGAACTGCTGCAGCGAAAGATCGCAAAGCGCTAGCTAGGCGATCTTTCTCTCCTCTGGTTAAGCGCGGTGACGATTGTGAAGGTCAAATCACTATGACTGTCGCTGCTGAGGCGACTCTCTGTTGGTGGTTGAGCGACCTTGATATAGACATGCGTGGGGCACTTCTTGTTCGCTGCTGACGCCCTGCCGCGCAGCCAATCCCATATTTCATCTTGAGGTAAGGGGGTAGAAGAAATGCATGCTTCCGGCACAACGAGCTGACAGTAAGGGCACATACCTACGATCCAATAAAGGCCCTTTAACGGATCTGGACCCGTTGTCTCGTCGCTCCAGATCAACGCCCGAATCAAGAGCGGGGGCTATATAGGCCACGCTAGCAAAACCAAGAGCATCTATTAGCTTTGGCTGCGGACCGTGAGACGGGCTTCTGTGACGGTCTCCGTTCTTTCGGTGAATGAACCATTAGATAATAGCCCACTAAATCTAAACGTCTCTGTAAGCCGACGCACTTGCCAATGGTAACGGACGTTGAGTACGCAGCGGAACTAGCAAGGGGCCGGAATGGATACGCAGGAGCAGAACGAAGTTGAAGCAATTGTGGCCGATGAGTTGGCAACGATGGCAGCTTCGCGCCTGACGGAGATCGCTCGTGGACTCCGCAAGCTCGCCGACCGCGTGGACGGTCGCACTGAAAGCGGAATGGGGCTGCTCCTTACCAGGTTTGTCTTCCTCTCCACCGAATGGTAAAGCGGCCTAACTATTCGATGGAGATTGCCTCACGTGCGCCGCGCTTCCAGTTCACAGCCAAGCCCTCTCAGCATACCGGACCTTACCGAGAGCGCTCGTGCTGTCCTTCGGACCGTGGCGACCTCAGGCCCTTCAACACGACCGCAACTTAGTGCAGCTCTCAACTTTTCCAAGCCTACCATGTCTGCCGCCGTCACCGAGCTGGAACGCTACCGGCTGGTGGTGCCCGCCGGGATTTACCGCGGTGGCGTTGGCAGAGCGTCCGTCACTTACTCGGTGGGGCCAGAAGCGGGCGTCGTGGTCGGTATAGACTGCGGCACGACACAGATCCACGCAATCGTTTGCTCTATTGATGGAACCAAAGTTACCGAAATTGAGAAACCCTCTCGCGCCATGTCCGGGAGCGAGCGGTTCGAGGCGCTGGAATCCGTGATCGAGGAGGTTCTGCGACAATGCCCGGACCACGCGCCGTTTCTGCGTACGGTCGTGGTCGCTTTGCCCAATATCGTCTCGCCCAATCTCGAGCGCCTGCCTGAGCGAGATCGATTTTTGCGCGCAGCAGAGCGTATCTGTGAGGTTTATCAAGTTCCGGTGCTGCTGGAAAACAATGTCAACTGCGCCGCTCTTGCAGAATATCACTATGGCGCTGCAAAAGAGCATTCCTTTGCCATTTACATGCAGATCGGCGTCAAGGTCGGTGTCGGCATCGTCATCGACGGGAAGCTTTTCCGCGGCTTCAAGGGCGGTGCGGGTGAAGTGGGCCACCTGCCCTTTCCATGGTCGGAGCGTGAGCAACCGCGGCCTTCGCAGGTCGAAGCCTATCTCGGTTCTGCAGCGCTTGTGGAGCGCGCACGGTCCGAGTGGGGCGTGCCCGGAACGGCTCCCAGAGATACGAATGAGCTGTTTTCCATGGCCCAGCAGGGGGAGCCTGCCGCGTGCACCGCTGTCGACAAGCATGGACGCGATATCGGCAATCTGGCGGCGGCCTGCGTCAGCCTTCTTGATCCGGAGCTCATCGTCGTCGGTGGCGGCGTCGGCCAGAACGCGGTTCTTCTTCCGGCTATCAGGACAGTGGTCGAGCAGCTTTGCTGGCCGGTGGAGATCGTCACCAGCGAGCTGTCGAAAAGCGCGACTGTGCTTGGCGCGGTCCGCCTTGCCATGGATTTCACCCTGGCAAGGCTGCTTGGAGAAGAGGCAAAGGCTGCCTTCGTCCGCGAGGCCTGATCAGACGTCGCGCTTTGTGTCGGTCTGTCTGTAGCGGAAGTTGCAGACCGGCAGGCCCGCGTCCTCAGACAGCGTGGCGATCAGAAGCTGCGCCGGGATCGCCTGCAGAATGGCATCCCCGATCGCCGTCGAGAACGCCGGAACCGTAATGACAACCAGGTTCTCCATGTCCTTGACGTCCGTGCGCGTCGTGATCAGGACGGACGGGATGCCGAAGCCGGCGAGATCAACAGCCAGCTTGACCTCCCGGCCGTCGCCAAACAGGATCACGCCGGTGCGACTGTCGTTCGGCTCCATTGGTCCGTGCAGAAAGTTCAGCGTATCCCAATCCTGGGCTGCGACACGTGCTGCCTCACGGATCAGCAAGGCTGCGTAGCCGGCCGTACCGTAGGCACAACCGGCACCGACGCAATCGATCGATGTCTTGCCAGCCAGCAGGCGGGCAGCTTTGTCCGCCTGTCCGCGGCTTTGCTCCAGAACCCGTGCCGCAAGCCCGGGCAGCTCGTGCCA
The DNA here is from genome assembly GCA_900469345.1 of Hyphomicrobiales bacterium. Lineage (GTDB taxonomy): Bacteria > Pseudomonadota > Alphaproteobacteria > Rhizobiales > Rhizobiaceae > Neorhizobium. Next base: position 174,199 of record UBWZ01000014.1, read on the forward strand.
GTCGGCGTTCGATGGCCTTCCCGCCTTGTCCGCCAGCAGCGCTGCGGTCATCAGCGAACCCAGATAGCTCGTCGTGTTCGGCCCGCTGTCGGCTCCACTGTGTGTGGAAATCATGTGCTTGACGACGCGCGAGATCGGCGTGCCATCAGCCTTGGCAATGCCGTAGGTCTCCGCTTGCGGGCGCAGTTCCATGGCCCGGGCAGGCTCCTCGCTGCGGCCGGAAGCGGAGAAGGCAATATAGGCCTTGCCCGCATCGATCGCCGGATCATAAAGATCCGTGCCGGCAAGCGCGAAAGCCCGCAGCCCCTGGCTGCGCATCTGAGCGGCTGCGACGACGGCAGCATAAAGACTGGCGCCTATCCCTGCGAGGACGACAGGTCCTTCCTTGATCGGCTGGATATCGAGTGTCTCCAGCCGCTTCGATACGGCCTCGATGCAGGATGCAAGGGAGGCGGGTTGCAAGGCAATAGCGTCGCGATAGAGCTCTCTGTCGTTCATATTCACTTCCGTTATGTTGAAAAGAAAATGGCCGGAACTCCTGATCCCGGCCACGATCGGCGTCGATCAATCGAGCTTCAGGTAGTCGGCAAACCGCGCGGCGTCGTTGATCGTCACCTTGTCGAGCTTGTTTTCTCCAAGCCCCCACTTGTCGAAGATCTTGGCGTAGCTGCCATCGTCGATCATCGACTGCATGGTGGCCGCAAGGGCGTCCCGAAGCTGGGGGTTTTCCTTGCTGACGATCATCGCTTGATAGCCGACAGCATATTGGGCGCCAGTGACCAGTTCGAGCTTCTTGCCTCCAGCCGGCTGATGCTGTAGGCTGTAGGCTGCAACGCCCGTCGTATCCATGGACGCATCGACCCGGCCGCTCTGCAGGGCGATCTTGATCTGGTCGTTGGACGGGAACTGCATCACCGTCAGCGGCTTGTCGGCAGGGCAAAGCTCCTTCTGCTTGTCAAGAAGTTGCAGCGGGATCGATCCCTGAACGGCGCCGGCTCTCAGACCGCACGTGTCCTTGAGCTTGTGGATCCGTTTCGGATTGCCTTCGAGCACGATGATGCTGGTTCCCTCTAGCATGTAGTTTACGACGTCGGTGATCTTTTCGCGTTCGGCGAAATCCCCCATGGCCGACATCCCAAGGTCGAAGCGTCCTGCCTGAATGCCTGGAATGATGCTCGCAAATTGCGCCGGCATGTCGGTGAATTTGACGCCGAGGCGTACACCCATCTCATCGCGCAGATCTTTCTCGAGTCCAGTGATGGTCTTGTTGTCTTCGGCGTAGAAGTCATAGGGAGGAGTTTGAGGCTCCGTGCCGACCTTGATCTCGCCGGCGGACTTGATCTTCTCGGGCAGCATGTCGTGCAGCTTCTGGTCAAGGCCGGCGGCAAACCCCTGCCCCGCCATCAGCGATGCAACGGCTGCCGCCGCTAGAAATCCGATCTTCCCTTTCATGTCATTCCCCTTTTCTTGAATGCACGTGAAGGACGTGCCGCCTTGGTCTCGCGACTGCATCTTCCTCAGTGCATTCGCTTGAGAAATGCTCGTGTTCTTTCGTGCTGTGGATTGTCGATGACATCCCGCGCCGGCCCCTCCTCGACGACAACGCCCTGGTCCATGAAGACCACGCGGTCGGCTACATCGCGGGCGAAAGCCATCTCGTGGGTGACCACGATCATGGTCATTCCATCGGCTGCAAGTTTGCGCATGACGCCCAGCACTTCCCCAACCAGTTCGGGGTCGAGCGCAGAGGTTGGCTCGTCGAACAGCATCAGCTTGGGATCCATGGCCAGGGCACGGGCGATCGCCACGCGCTGCTGCTGCCCGCCGGACAGCTGATTGGGATAGGCCTGCTCCCGCCCCTCCAGATCCACCATCTTGAGCAACTCCTTGGCACGCGCCACGGCCGCGTCCTTTGACTGACCGCGGTTGAGGATCGGCGCCTGGGAAATGTTGGTCAGAACATTTTGATGCGCGAACAGGTTGAAGCGCTGGAAGACCATGCCGATGTCCCGACGTTGAACCGCCAGCTCCCTGCCGCTCATTTCATCCAGCGCTCCGCCCCGCTCGTGGTAGCCAATGAGCTGCCCGTCCACGAGGATCCTCCCCTGGGTCATGCGCTCCAGGTGATTGATGCAGCGCAGGAAGGTCGACTTGCCGCTTCCCGAAGGACCGAGAAGGCACACCACTTCTCCCTTCCGTACGGCGAGATTGATCCCCTTGAGCACCTCAAGCGGACCGAAGGACTTGTGAACGTCAATGGCTTCAACGACTTTGGAGCGGCTGTTCATGGGAGCGTTCAACCCTTTGTTCCTTCTGCTCGCAGGACACGAAGTGCAGCGCGCCAGGAGCCCACCGGCTGTCGGCTGGACCTGCCGAAATGTTGTTCGATCATGTATTGGAGAGCGGTGGCGATGGTGGTCATCAGCAGGTACCAGAGGCTGGCCACGATCAGCAGTTCGATGATCAGAAAGTTCCGGGCATAGATGTTCTGTGCACGGGTCAGGAGATCCTGGGCTGCGACGACCGACACGAGAGATGTTGTCTTCAGCATCGAGATGGTTTGATTGCCTATCGGCGGAATGATGACGCGTAGCGCCTGGGGAAAGATGATGCGGATCATCGCTTGGGCCGGCGTATAGCCAAGCGCTTTGGCGGCCTCATTTTGGCCATCGTCGATAGCGAGCAACCCGCCGCGGATGATCTCGGCCATATACGCAGCTTCATTGAGGCTCAGCGCCAGGAGCGCCGCCACGAAAGCCGTGACGACGACATTGGTATCCATCTGTAGGAAGCCGAGGTCGATGCTTGGAATGAAGAGCTGGATATTGAACCAGAAGATGATCTGGACCAACAGCGGCGTCCCTCGGAAGAACCAGATATAGAGGCTCGCGAAGCTCGACAGAACCGGGTTCGAGGCAAGCCGCATCGTTGCCAGGATGGCGCCAGCGACAATGCTGATCACCATGGACAGGACGGTGAACAGGATCGTCAGCCGGATACCGTCGAGGATCGTCTCGTCAAAGATATACTGCGGGATCGTCGACCAGCTGATATGCCGGCTGGTGGCCACCATGTAGATCGCAAACGCGACGATCGCGATCAGGAAGACCGCAACGAGCCGCTGTCCCCAATGCCGCGCGGGGATGATCTTCTGGGCGCTCATGCTGCTCTCCCGTTATCATGCAGTTCCTGACGCCCGGCCGAATGCGGCAGGGGAAGCCTCGGTGGGCGCTGACCGGCGGCCAGCTCGCGTGCCAGATGCAGAGCGCCAATCACGGGCGGCTTCGACAGCAGCGTGGCGGCTGCCGTGGGCACTCTTCGTGCCAGCGCACCCTCGAAAGCGGTATAAAGCCTGACCTGGCTGCTGATCACGCCGCCCGCCGCAACGACGTCGGTGCCGCTCGCTCCACGTCCGACCAATTGCCCGACCAGATCGGCAAGCGCTGCGCCGCCCCTGGTGATGACCCCGTCGGCAAGTTCCGATCCCGCGTCTGCAGCTTCGAAAACAAGATGTGCCAGGCTGCCTATACGCGCTGCAGATCCAAGATCTCCCAAGGCTCGGCTGATCTCGACCGGGCCCCTGATCTCCAGAGCGTCGATCAGCATGGCGCCAAGAGGATCCAGCACCTCGGATCGATCCAGGAGAGCTCGAACTGCACGCGCGGCATCGCGCACGAGACCGCTGGCGCTCCCCTCGTCGCCGAGAAACCAGCCCCAGCCGCCTGCCGCCATCATCTTGCGGTCGGCATCCCGAGACACCGCAATCGATCCTGTGCCGGCAATCAGTGAAATGCCACTGCGTCTGCCGGCTGCCGGAAGCAGTAGTTCCGAATCGTTCAGCACCAGCACCGTTGCCGCCAATTGCTTGGAAATCAGAGCTTGCAGAGTGAGGCAGTCACTATCGGTGTCACATCCATGCGCGCCGATTACGACGACCGCAGGCTGACCCGCACTTAGCTGTTCGAGAACGCCAAGTAGAGCTTGGGAGTCAACGAAAGCGTCCTTCCGCTTCCGCCAGTCGATCGTTTCCAGAACCCGCTCACGGACGGCACCGCCATCGGACTGGACCGCCAGATGGGTTTTGGTGCCACCAATATCAATACCTGCGATCATTGCTCATCCCTTTTGTTAGGCAACTTACCTAATTATATGAGTGGAGCAAGCGATATTTTATGCGAGGTTCTAATATTCCCGCGAGAGCATTGAGTGGCCGGATAGGATGCTGCGATAAAGGTGGGGTGCAGGCCTGAGTTCTTGCCCTGCTCGAGCCGAAGAGGGCTTTGCTCTCTCGAGGCGAAGCTTGTGAGCACTCCCCTACTAATAGATGATGGCATAGGGAACTGCTGCGTCCGATCCCGTGACGAAACGGATTATCTCTAACTCGGAACCCGAATTACCGCCTGCTCAAGAGATCGTAGCTATCGACGCTCGATTGCCACTGCTGTCAGCGTTCGCACCAAGACGTCTGGCAAGAATTGCATTGCTCTTGAAGGGATGCGAACCGACGACCAAGAGTATTCAAACATCCGGAAAGGTACGCTTCTTCTTTGATCGGAATGGTTCCGTTACCCAGAGTGATACCCGCCAGACGAAGATCCGCCTCGCTCCTCTCGGCCACCTCCGCGCGGAATGTTCGCTCCAGTTCCAACGCGTTTCAGAGCACGATAAACTACGATCACCCCTCGAAGCGCATACCTTATCTCTATCGACCTAGTAGAGTATTTTTAATCTATCAGGAGTTCCATTCGTGCTCGGTTGAGCGCTGTCAAAGCGGAGAGCGATTTTGCATCGTAGAACCTTCTTGCTGAGATCGGCATCCACGCTGGCTGTTATTATCTCCGTTGCCGCTCCGACCGCGCGGGCCGCAGAACCGGAGCCCAAGCTTATTGTCGCCGATCAGTCGGAATTGTTGCGCAATCTATTGAAGGCGAGCGGGCAGCAGGAGAAGCTTTCGTTCGACGTTGAGTATCCCAACTTCGCTGGCGGTCCGGCGATCCTTGAAGCGATGCGGGCGGGAGCACTGGATATTGCCTATGTTGGTGATACGCCCCCGATCCAGACGGGGGCCACCATCTTGCAAGCTCGAAGCCGAGCCCGATGTAGAAGTCGCGCGACCGTTCAAGGTCTGCGACATAGAGGTGGATGTGGCCGACCCTGGTAGCAGGATGGGCCGCCTCCCCTTCCGAACCGGTCTCGTATGATCGGAATATGTCGTTGAGATCGATAGGGTAGGAGCCGGGGCGCTCGACGCCGTCGGTGCCGATAAAAGCCAATCGGCTTCCCACGGCCCTAACGCCCTGAAAACGTTCGGACGTTTCCAGCGTCACCTCAATCGTGATGCCGTCGGGGTCTTCCAGGTAGATTGCCTTTGAGAACGTGTGATCGGTTGGCGAGCACGGGTAGCGGAGATCGGAGAACCGCTTCAGCAACCGGGCGAAATCCCGCTGGTCAGGAACATGGATTGCCACATGGTAGAGGCCGCTGTGGCCACGTCCGACCGGCAGGGTCGCGCCGCCATGCAGGACAATCAACGTCTCATTCTCGGTGCCCAGCTCGATACTGTCACCAGAGTTGCGGCGGGTGAACCCGAAGAGGCTTTCCCAAAAGTGCGCCGTCGTCTCGACATTCCTGACCTCCAGGTGAACCGCGCCGAAGGTGATCAGATCACGATCAGCCATGTTGCCTCCTCCGGGAGCTAACGCGGGCAAGGGCACCTCGTTGGAGATAGATCAGTAGGGAGATGAGCGCGGCGATAACCACGGTATGTATCCAGTCCATGTGGAGGATTGTGACCTGAGCCACCAGCGCACCCAGATCGACGACCAGCATGAGAATGGCACCGTAGACGGAGACGCTGGGGATCACGACCGCGATGCCGCCGATCAACTCGAGGATCGCGGTGAAGTACCGGAACCATTGGCCGAGGCCAACGGCATCGAACTCGGCGACCATCGCCTCTCGCCCGCTCAGCTTCATGAGCGCGAAGAGAATGAAGGCAAGGCCCAGGACAATGCGGAGAGCCCATATCGTGTAGAAGACGGGACGGCTCGGACGGCCGGCGATCGAAGCTGTTTCCATAGGGTGTTCTTTCGTGAGAGGAAGCGGTGGTTAGGCAACCAGTTGCGCGATCGCGCTGTGCGCTGCGGACAGCGACTCTGCCCGCGCTTCAGGACCGGCATTCATACCTTCCGCCACCACGAACTCGGGCGCGATGCCGATGAAGCCGAACAGGGTTCGAAGCAGCGTCTCGGCATGCTCCGCCGAGGCGGCTGGAGTGTCCGGCGCGTAGACACCGCCGCGGGACAGGGCAACGACCACGCGCTTGCCCTTCGCCAAGCCTTCGACGCCGCCGGCGGCCGGACGGAACGTGGTCCCGGGTATGATGATGCGGTCGATCCACGCTTTGAGCTGTGTGGAGATGGTGAAGTTGTACATCGGTGCGCCGATGACGACGACGTCGGCATCCAGGAACTCCTGGAGCATGCGGTCGCTGTCGTCGCGGATCGTCTGGGCGCTTCCCTCCAGGGGCCCGGCCATCTTCGACGCGGGATGGGCGGCCGGAAGTGTCGCCAGGGCCAGATGCGGTAAATCCTCCGCCGCCAGATCACGATAGGTGACGTCGGCGTCCTGGCCTGCCGTTAGCCGTTCGACGATAAGCGCCGAAAGCTCCCGGGAGACGGAGCGCGGCCCGAGGATGCTGGCGTCGATGTGCAGGAGTTTCATCTGGTAACCCTAGTTCTCGTTGGTAACTGGGTGTGATACTAGATCGGCTGCAGACCCGCGCAAGAATGCACATTTTTGATACCGAGGTTACATGGCTGTGCCTGACTCCCCCGCTAACCTGTCGCCTGCGTGTCTGAAGGTCTCGCAGGTTCTCGCCCGGGTGGGCGACAAGTGGAGCGTCCTCACGGTCATGACGCTCAAACGGCGCTCCTATCGCTTCAACGAGCTGAGGCGCGAGATCGAGGGCATCTCCCAGAGGATGCTCACACTGACGCTGCGCAATCTCGAGCGGGATGGCCTGGTGAAGCGCACCGTTACGCCGTCCATTCCGCCTCGGGTTGATTATGAATTGACGGAGCTGGGAAATTCGCTTTCCGGCGCGGTGCTGGGCCTCGGAACATGGGCAGCGGAGAACGCCGCAAAGATTGATGAAGCCCAAGCCCGATGGGACGCTGGCATCTAAAGGATTAGATGATCAGAGTTCAAAGCCGAAATTCGGTTCATTTGCAATTTTGATGGAGCCTTCATCTTGAATAGAATCGAACCGTCGGCCCTTATCTTTTAGGCAGCGATTTCGTAAGCGAAATCAGCGCCATAAACGCCACGGGCTATAGATGACAGGACCAACTGCACCGGCGTGACCTTCATGCGCGGCGCCAAGTTCAACGCGGCGATCCTCAAATACAAGGTCTATTCGGTGGTGAAGCCGGTCAAGCGGCAGCGCACCTTCAAGAGCGCGCTCCCGACACTGTCGCGATAAAGGCGCGCAAGTCGGCCAGCATCAGTTCCGACTCTTCCAGCGCGGCGAAATGCCCGCCCCGCGGCATGTCGGTCCAATACACAATGTTGTAGGTCTTCTCTGCAAACGAGCGCGGCGGCGGCACGAACACCGGATCGGGGAAGGCCGCAAAACCGGTCGGCACCTGGATGCGGGTACCGGCCGGGAGCATCCGCGACTCCTCAAGCCGGCTGCCGTAGTAGATCCAGGTTGCAGTCACGAACGATGCCGGCGCAATGTAGAGCATGATGTTGGTGAGCAGTTCCTCCTCGGAAAACTTGCTCCAGATGTCCGGGTCGCCATCTGCGGTCGTCGGAAGATCGGCCCACTTGCCGAACTTTTCGAGTATCCAGCCCGCTACTCCGACCGGGCTGTCGGCCATCGCGACGCCGAGCGTCTGTGGACAGGTTGCTTGCTCGTGAAAGTAGGCGCTCTCCTGATCAGCGATCGCGGCCCGCGTGGCGGCGAAGGACTTCTCCTCGTCGGTCGTCGGAGCGGCATCCTCCGCACGCACGGTCATCATGTTGATATGGATGCCGAGCAGAGTGTCCGGTCGATCATGCGCTGCCCAGGCAGCGAGGGCGTGGCCCCAATCGCCGCCTTGGATGAAATAACGCGCGTCGCCAAACAATTGGATCATCAGCCCATGCAAGAGCTCAGCAGCCCGCCGCGGGCCGATCGGGCCCGTGATCGGAGTGGAGAACGCAAAGCCGGGAAGCGAGGGGACGACAACATCGTGCCCGTCCGCTGCGAGCGGCTCCAAGAGCCGCTCGAACTCGAGATACGAGCCCGGCCAGCCATGGAGAAGCAGGACGGGCGGCTTGGAGCCGTCCCCCTTCACGTGAACGAAGTGAAGGTGCTCGCCTTCCAGGTCAGCCATGAAGTTGGGGAGTGCGTTGATGCGCCGTTCAACCGCACGCCAGTCATAGCTGTCTCGCCAATAAGCGGCCAGCCGCTTGAGGTCATCAACCCCGACACCCGCTGACCAGCCCCCCGCATCCGCCAGCTGGCTCCAATCATAGGCCTCGACCTTGGCTCTGATCGTGGCGAGACGTTCGTCAGGGATGTTGATCGTGTAGGGTGAAATCATAATGTTCTTCGCTTAGAGTGAAAGAAAACCGCTCTATTGCGGCGAATTCCTAGAACCCCGGGTCATTTCTATCGATATGTTACGGGAGCCAAGGACCCGCCCGGGTGATCGCCGGGAAGACAGGTACGGCTCCGTCAGTCACCAAAGAACCTCGCCTTCGAGCGCGGCATGCCGGCGAGGACAACGCCGCCGCGGCTCCGCCGCGGCGGGTTTGCGATCTGGCTATCTCTTAAGAAGTGAGACCTGCCTCTCGAAGTCGGCCAGATCAAAATAGTCGCGCCAAATAGTGATTTCCCCGTTCTCTACGGTGACCGTACCCATGACCGGCAATGTGATCGTCGCGCCACTCTCATGAGTGAACACATCGATCCGCTCGTTGAGAACAATATTCCCCGAAGCTGCGATGTTGGTCACGGCCCAGTCTACCGTGAACGCCGTTCCAACCCCAAAGTCCGAATGGAATTTGCGAACATTGTCCCTCCCTATGATGTCGGGCAGCGGCACGTTGTCATAGAGGACGTCATCCGACAGCATTGCAAGGGCGTCCTCAATGCGATTTGCACTCCAGTGGCCGAAGAAAGTGATGGCGATATCGATAGGGTTAGTGGACACGATTGCTCTCCAGAGAGGGTTGAGGGAACTTGACGAATTTGTTTGCCGGTAACGAGCGGCCAGGAAACTGCGTAGCTGGCCACCGATTGAGATGGGTCTAATATCCGCCGAAACAGACAGAGCGTCCTAAAGGCAAATCAGCTTAGGCTGAGTTACGCGGTCGGCAGGCGTGACGCTCCGGTGAAAGCTCAAAGATGCGCACTTAGTCGCGACTGAACTGCGATGGGCTGCCATAACCGACTTTGAAGCCCGCGCTGACCGCGTCCATCTTATTGCGGCGATCAGGTGCTGTGCGTCATGCGCTCCCCTCGAACCGCTATCCACAAGTGCGGGCTTTCTGTACAGATCCATGCATTTCTTTTATGCAGTGATCGATGTACAATAGGTAGCGGCATTGCTATTGGCCGTCAACTGATTTATGCAGTGCTCGATGCAAAATGATGCTTCGATACCGCCAGCCAGCTCACCGCCCACACGTCCTCCGCGAGGCCGGCCGCGGGAGTTCGACCGACAGGCTGCACTTGCCACAGCGACACGGTTGTTCTGGATCAAGGGATACGAGGCGACCTCGATCGCCGACCTGACGGAGGCGATGGGGATCGGAACGAAGAGCCTTTATGCGGCTTTCGGTTCGAAGGATGCGCTCTATGCCGAGGCCCTCCGATACTACTACACGACCTACGAGGGGCTGGTGTGGACCCGCTTCAGGGCTGCCTCGACAGCGAGGCAGGCCGCGCTGCTCTATCTCCAGGATTCCGCGACCGCCATGACCGGTGGAGATCTCGATCTACCCCATGGGTGCATGTCAACGCTCGGGACCGTGGGCAGCGAAGGGCACTCCGAACTGGGCGAACTCATGCGAGCGACTCGTGCAGGCGGTTTCGATCTGCTCAAAGCGCGCTTCGATCGAGCGAAGAACGATGGTGATCTAAAAGCTACGGCGGACACGATCAAACTGGCGAGGTTCGTGCAGACAGTCCAAAGCGGCATGGCGATCCGTGCCCGGGATGGAGCGGGCCGCGCCGAGCTGCACGATGTGGCGGAAATTGCGTTTTCCGGCTGGGACAATATCACCGCCAACTGATTATACCTGCGTGGCGAGGTTGACTGGTGCCCGAAGTTCGCAGCTTCCATATCTACGATTCAAGCTGGCGACAGTCGCCAATCACTAGGCGGCTGAAGGAATTTCCCCTTCAAGCACTTATGGCCGAAGCGCCATGGCGACTTGATCCAGCTCGTCGCTGACGTGCAGCTTATGCTCGACGTTTCTACTGCAGCCGCACGACACCTGTTCACCAGGGGAGCGATCGTCCTTGCCAATCTAGATACAGGTTTTTGCCCGTTCCCATGTGCGCCTTCAGCACATTCACCATGCCCTTGACGCTTTCGTCGACGGAAATCTCAGCTTCGACAGTGCCATTCAAGGTGCCCATCGCGGTCGCCGCCCAGCCTGGATGGATTGAGAGGACGGTGAGATCGGGATGATCGGCATGAAGTGTCCGCGCGAGCATGTTGAGGCCGGCCTTGCTCGCCCGATAAAGATCGAGCTTCAGTCCAGGTTCCGTGTTGAGCGCTATGCTGCCGCGATGAGACGACATCACGGCGATCGTACCATGCGGCTTCAACCGATCAATCAGACAGTGGGCCAGCCGTATAGGTCCAAAGCAGTTCGTCAGCATGATCTCAGCGAACTCTGCGTCGGTCGCTTCAACAACAGAGTTGTGCAAAGGCCCGAACATGCCCGCGACCAGGAAGATCACGTCAAAAGAACTGTCGGTTTCTTCCCGCAAGGCATCGATCTGGTCTGTACGGGTCACGTCAACATGCGCGACGTGCGCGACCTTTCCCAGCGCAGTGGTATCGGTGCCGTGCCGAGCTGTTCCGGTGACCTCCCAGCCGTCCGACTTCAACGCCTCGGCAAGGCCAAGACCGAGACCGCGTTCAGCCCCGACGATAAGAATGCTTGGCATGTTGCTTTCCTTTACAATGCAGTGAAACCACCATCCGCCATGACGAGTGAGCCCGTCATGAATGCGGATGCGGGAGAGGCGAGAAAGGCGATGACCTCAGCTATATCCTGGGGCTGACCCACCCGTCCGATCGGATGGGCGGAGCCGTAGCTTGCCAGCGTCGCTCGGCTGTCGGAGACGATACCCTCGAGGATGTCCGTTTCGACTACGCCGGGGGCAACGGCATTGGCGCGAATGCCCCGAGTTCCATATTCTACGGCGATGACCTTGGTCAGCTGCGCAATAGCTCCCTTACTTGCTGCGTAGACGCAAGTGTCCTTCATCGCCACCTGAGCGACGATCGAGGCAACATTGACGATGACGCCGCCCTGCTCTGCCAGCATGGCACGGACGGCTTCGCGGCAGTGAAGGAATGTACCGCGGGCGTTGACCGACATGATGTCATCCCAGTCGGCAACGCTCATATCGATGAGAGCCCGGTTCATGGTACGACCTGCGTTGTTGACCAGGATGTCGAGGGCACCAAAACGTCCGATTGCCATCCCGACGCTTCGGATGGCGGTCTCTTCGTCGGCAATGTTGCCCGTCAGCGTGACGATGTTCTGCGTCTCCAACTCATGAACAGCCTCGCTGACGTCAGTCGCGACGACACGTGCTCCCCTCGATTGAAGTGTTAAAGCTGTTGCGCGTCCGATGCCTCGGGCGGCTCCGGTCACCAGCGCTACCTGATTTTCAAAGGTCTGAATCATCTCGTTTTCCTTTCGTAATGGAGGTTAAGGCGATCACGAGGCCGCGATAATCCAGAAAATATTTACAAGAATGCGTAGCTGTGCTTCGTAATGCTTATGAAACCCACTGACTTTGCCCGCATCCGTACTTTTCTGGCGGTTGCAGAAACGTTGAACTTTTCCAAGGCCGCCGACGAGCTTGGCATCACGTCATCGGCTGCCAGCCAGACGGTCAGGGCATTGGAATCCGATCTTGGACAGCAGCTTTTCCAACGGACAACCCGTACGGTCGTGTTGACTGAGGCGGGAACCATGCTACGAGACCGGATGCAGCCGGCCGTGGCCGAGATGGAAATGGCACTCACACAAATCAGGGATGCGGCCGGGCGACCCGCCGGGACAGTACGCATCGTCTCTTTCCGGTCCGCGGGCGAGAAGTTTATCTTGCCGGCCCTGGCGGACCTGCGCCGAAATTACCCCGAGATCCGGCTCGACATCACGTTCGACGATGAAGTGACGGATCCGGTCGCAGCCGGTTTCGACATCGCCGTGAGGATCGGCGAGGTTATCAGTCAGGACATGATCGCGGTGCCGCTCGGCGGCGACCTTCGGCAAATTGCGGTGGCCTCTCGGGACTATATCGCTCGACACAGCGCCCCCGAAACACCGCGCGATCTTCTTTCTCACAATTGCGTCTGCTGGCGATGGCCCGGTCAGCAGCATCCGTTTCCCTGGGAGTTTTTCGAGGACGGGCGGTGGGTTTCGATCAGTCCGCCGGCTGGTATCGTCGTCAATGACAGGCGCGCTGCCTTACAACTAGCGATCGATGGCCTCGGGATCACGTTCTGCATCGAGGATACCGTCACTGAACTCATTGAAGCAGGCAAACTTGTGCCTCTTCTGCTTGAGTGGAGTAAGCCATTCCCGGGGTTCTTCGTGAGTTACTCTCGTCAGCGACATATGGCCGTTGCCACCCGGGTCGTGATCAATAAAATCCGGGCCGGAAATCCGTGACGCGGGGTTCACTTTCCTCATCAGCCCGGGGCGCCAAGCGCAAACAGCGCCACCAACCCTTGCTGCACGATTGTGATGATACAAGAGGTCTGCGCTGGAAAACATTGTCCTTGCTAGCAATGTCGCCACGCTCGAGGTCGGGCACGAGGACCTGACCAACTAAGGCCTCGAACCATCATCATGGCGAAATCATATCGCGAAAAATCCAGAGACGGAATTTCACGCAGAGCTAGCGTTGGGGTATGGCCGCGTCAGTTTTCCAAATATGGAAAACGGTTGAGCATTTTTTGCCGTTTTTTTCGCAACGCGAGCGCCTAAGTCAGGTTGTGTGAGGTCAAGACCAATGGCTAGGAAGGAGATAATGCCATGGATAGAAAGCAGCAAGAGGACCTTGCCAAGGCCTTTCTGGAGGCACTTGGACGAGGCGATACCGACACGATGTCGATGCTCAGCACCGAGGATATGACCTGGTGGATCATGCCCGGGAACAGGTTTTCCGGCTTGCACAGCAAGACATCCTATCTCGCAAACCTGCCCAAGCTTCTTCTGGAGAACGCCTCCGGGCCGCTCAAGATGGATTATCACGAAATCACCGGCGAGAGCGATCGCTTGGCGATCGTCGCCGAGGGCGATCTGCCGATGAAGGATGGCCGGCACTACCGGAACAATTATCATTTCCTGCTGCGCTTCCGCGACGGGAAGATAGCAAGCGGCAAGGAATTCACGGACTCGCTGCACATCAACGAGATCTTCGGCGCACCCGACAGAAGCGACGCCGCCTGATCGCGGCGAGCGCCAGGCAGCTCTACAACCACCATCAATCACAACTGACGCGGAGCGGACCTTCCTGTCCGAACGGATTGACGCGTCTCAAGGAGAGTAAAATGAAGTACAAGCCACTCGGCAATACCGGTCTTCTGGTTTCGCAGCTTTGCCTGGGAACAATGACCTTTAGCGACGGCACGGGCATCTACGAGCATATCGGCGATGTCGGCCAGAACGGCGCCGACGAACTGGTCAAGGCCAGCATAGACGCTGGCATCAATTTCTTCGACACTGCTGATGTCTATTCAAACGGCGCCAGCGAGCGCACGCTCGGCCAATCCTTCAAGAATCTCGGATTACCCAGAAACGAGATCGTGCTGGCCACCAAGGTCTATAGCCGCATGGGACCGGGCAGAAACGATGTCGGCGTCTCGCGCGGGCACATCATGGATGCCGTGGAAGCCAGCCTCAAGCGGCTGCAGACTGATCACATCGATCTCTATCAGGTCCACGCCACTGATATCCTGACGCCGCTCGAGGAAACGCTGCGGGCGCTTGACGACCTGGTACGTCAGGGCAAGGTCCGCTATCTCGGCGTGTCCAACTGGCAAGCTTGGCGCATTGCAACCGCGCTGGGTGTTTCCGCCCGCCTCAACCTTGAACGCTTCACAACGCTGCAGGCCTATTACTCGGTTGCCGGACGCGATCTGGAGCGCGAATTGCGACCGCTTCTCGAGGCTGAAAAGATGGGCCTCCTCGTCTGGAGCCCGCTTGCCGGCGGCCTTCTGTCAGGCAAGTTTAGCCGTGAAAACCAGTCGCCCGAGGGTTCACGCCGCTCGTCCTTCGATTTCCCGATCGTTGACAAGGAGCGTGCCTGGAACGTCATCGACGTGCTGAAGCCGATTGCGGAAGCCCATGGCTGCAGCCCGGCGCGCATCGCGCTTGCCTGGCTTCTTTCCAAGCCCGTCGTGACCTCCATCATCGTCGGCGCGAAGCGGCTGAGCCAGCTCGAGGACAATATCGCTGCGGTGGATATCGCTCTCACCGAGGACGAGATCGCCAGGCTGGACGCCGTCAGCGAGCTGCCGCCGGAATATCCGGGTTGGATGCTGGCCACACAGGGTGCCGACCGCATGGGCGCCGTCGATCTCTGGGCCGGTAAGACTGCCCAGACGTCCTGATCGACAGGTGGGAGGGCGCGCATCGCAACAAGCAAGCCAAGAGGATAAGGATCATGACTGATCGATTGAAAGGAAAAGTCGCCGTTGTCACCGGCGCTTCTAAGGGCCTGGGCGCAGCGATTGCGCGAGCCTTGGCCGCCGAGGGCGCCTTGGTGGTCGTGAACTATGCCGCCAGCAAGGAAGGCGCCGACCGTGTGGTGGCGGATATAAAGACGAAAAGCGGCCAGGCTATTGCCGTCAAGGCAGACATGAGCGATCCGGCACAGGTGGAGGCACTCTTTGCGGAAGCGAACCGCGCTTTTGGCCGCGTCGACGTGCTCGTCAACAATGCCGGCGTCTACGACTTCCAGCCGCTCGAAAACCTCTCCATCGAGCTCTTCCGCCGGCATATGGAGCTGAATGTCTTCGGCTATCTGCTCGCCGTGAAAGAGGCCGTGAAATACATGCCGGAGGGCGGCAGCATCGTGAACATGTCTTCGACTGTTACGATCTTCGGCCCGGAAAATGCATCCGTCTACACCGCCAGCAAAGGCGCGATCGACGGATTGACGCGGGCGCTGTCTAACGAGCTCGCGCCTCGCAAGATCCGTGTCAATGCGATCAAACCGGGCGTCGTCGACACCGAGGGCGTCCAAGCTGGCGGCTTCCTGCAGACGGACTTCGGCCCGGCGGTGACGGCCCGGACGCCGCTCAAAAGACTGGGCACGGCCGACGATGTGACGCCGGCGGCAATCTTCCTCGCCTCCGACGAATCGAGCTGGACGACCGGCGAATTCTTCGTGTTTGCCGGCGGCCATCGCTGATTTCAAAACTTACACCGCCGCCACGCGGCCCGGAGATTTCAAAATGACAGACGAAATGGAGAGGACGGCCGGACAGGTCGTCCAGCATTATCTCGATACTTTCTTTCGCAAGGATGTGGGTAAGACGCTCGATTGCCTGACAGATGATGTGGTTTGGAAGGTGCAGGGTGCATACGACGTTCCGACTATCGGTATTCGTCATGGAAAGGATGCGGTGCGATCTTGGATGGCGCTCTTTCCCAACCATTTCGAGCCTCTCGATTTTCACGTCGAGCGGATTTTCGAAGATGGTGATATGGCCGTTGTGACGGGCCATTTCCGCCATCGTATCCTCAGCACGGGCAAGACCTTCGAAAGCGACTTCGCGGCGATCTGCTCCGTGCGCGACGGGAAGGTCAGCGCCTATAATTTCATCGAGGACTCCTACGGGCTCTGGAAAGCCTTCCAGCCCGATTGATGCATGCGACCCGACCGCGCAGCCGTCATGGCTGGCTCTCAGCCACCGGGGCGTTCCTCGCAAAATCAAGATTGGTCCGCGTCACCCGTTCGGCAAGAAAATCCCCGACGGCTCTGACGCGGGCCGACGCCACGAGATCGGCATGGGTGACGAGCCAGACCTTGTTGCTGAACATCCGCTCGGACGGAATAACGGGAAGAAGATCGTCTCCGACAGCCAGAAAGTCGGGGATAACCGCCAGGCCGAGACCGGCCCGCACTGCAGCGATCTGCGATGGCAGGCTGCTGGTGACGAGGACGATCTTGCAACCCGGATGCTCCCGCTTCAGCCATGCCGCGGCCGGCATAAAGGCATGGCTGTCGTCCCAGGTGATGAAATGCCGGCCGCCGAGTGGTTCTCCCTCGACATACGGATGACGGTCGAGGTAGTCCCTGCTGCCATAGACCGAGTAGGTCATATGGCCGACGCTCCTGACCATCAGATTGCCCCGCGTCGGCCGAACGACGCGTAGCGCGATATCCGCTTCGCGGCGACCAAGTTCGGCGGCAACCGTGCTGGTGATGATTTCGAGACAGATGCCGGGATAGCGCTCCCGAAAGGCCGGGAGTGCCGGGATGATCAGATCAGTCGCCAAATTTTCGGATGTCGCAAGCCGCACAACGCCTTGCGGATCCTTCTCGAGGCCGGCCGCGCCGCGCTCCAGCGCTAGGATGCTATCCTCGACCGTCTCGGCGTGCCGAAGCACCTCCCTTCCCTCATCCGTCAGGAAGTAGCCGGTCTGGTGGCGCTGAAACAGCGCTACACCCAGGTTCTCCTCAAGCTCGACGATGCGTCGACTGACCGTGGACTGGCTGACCTTGAGCTCCGACGCGGTCTGGGTGAGGCTCGCGGTGCGGGCAACAGTCAGAAAATAACGAACGTCGTTCCAATCCATGCGCAGCCTTCCATGTCATGGCGTCTGTCCTGGATCGCATGTCGACGACAAGCCGTGACGCCCAATAGCGCGGAGATTACCGCTTGGACCAGCCCGCAGACAGCCGCAATTCACGACCGCGTCGCGATGAACCGCCAGGCTGCAACGGCTGCCAGACGATGAGGCGCGGCGTGGCGCGCATAATCCTCCGTTTCGGTGATCCGGCGCAGATCCGCAAGGCTCCGATAGCGAACGATGACGATATCGTCCCAGCTTTCCGGTTCGCGCGGCACCAGCGTCAGAAGCTGGCGTCCAGCATGAACCAGCTCATATTCGATCCCAAGCCTTGCCGCGATCTGGCCAAATGCGCCGGCGTAACCTTCGTAGTAGGCGGCACGCGCGGAGGACTTCCTATCCGCAAAGCCGTCCGCGTAGAGCGGGCTATCCCTGAAGGTCAGAAGGTTCACCATGACTACGGGACCATCTCCCACCCGCGTCACCGCCTCGTTCAAAACATGCTCAGGCAACTCGACATCTTGCATACGCTTTTCCTCTGACATTTTTCGTCAACGTGTCACCTATTGACAATGTTTGTCAGAATGTCAAGCTAGGTCATGGATGCCAGAGCAAACAAAGAAGACCATATCCTCAGGGCGGCAGAGTCAGTGTTCGTGCGTTACGGTTTCGCTCGCACGACCATGGGTGATATCGCCAAAGCGGCCGGGATGTCCCGCCCGGCTCTTTATCTGCAGTTTAAGGACAAGGAGGCGATCTTCAGCCGCGTCATCGAAAACATGGACGCGCAGGCGCTGACAAAGATAAAGACGGCTATCGGCAAGATTGGGCCGCTCGAAGAGAAGCTGCTTCACGCCTGCACGAACTGGGGCATGCATGGGGTCGAACTCGCGGCCGCGTTTCCGGATGCTGCTGATCTCTTCGATTTGCAATTTCCCGCCGTTCGCAAAGTCTACGGAAACTTTCAGGCTCTGGTCGTCGAGATCCTACTGGCCAATCTGAAGACTTGGCCGATATCCGTTTCGCCCGAGGATTATGCTCTCACACTCGCCTATGGCATGCGGGGTTTGCGGTATGCCGCTCACGATGTGGAGGATATGCGGCGCCTCATCAGAATTCATATCGCGATCTATAGCAAGCCGTTAACGGCCCGCCCCTAGTTTAAAACCTAGGCTGAGCGTGTGCTGCAGCATGTGACGACCTCACGGCGACCTGAGGAAGCAGCCTGGCTATAACCCTGGCCAAAGGCCGCCGTCGAGCCTCAGGTTCGCGCCGGTGATATAACCGGCGCGAGGACTGACAAGCAAAGAAACCGCATCCGCGATTTCCTCGAGCGTCCCAACCCGGCCTATAGGAACCTCGGCGAAGTGCGAAAGCACGCTTTGCTCAACCTCGGGCCACGGAGCGTCCTGCGCAATCCCGTTGCGAACAGCGACTTTGCGAAAGGCGGCCTCAAGGCTGACGCTGTGGATCGTGCCCGGAGACACGGTATTCGCAGTAATCCCGTCAGCCGCGACGGCCTTTGCCAGCGATGCTGTCATGGCGAGCATTGCGGCTTTTGCCGCCCCGTAATCTGGCCGTCCTGCGGGAGGCATCATACCTGCAAGGCTGGAGATATTGACCACCCGCCCCCACCTGGCGACGCGCATCGCTGGTAGCACCCGCGCGGTGACCCTTACTGCGGCAACGACATTCCGGTCATAGGTGTCTGCCCATGTGCGAGACCGCGTGGTTCCCCAGTCCTCTTGCTCGCCCGCCCCCCCGGCATTGTTAACTAGGATTTCGACCGGCCTGACAAAGCCTTGTGCTTTGTCGACCAGACGCTGTACGTCGTCTTCACAGGTCAAGTCACCGGTGACGACATATGAGTGCCCGCCCTCGAGAGAGATGGCATTTGCGACAGCCTCTGCCTTTGTTTTGTCGCGGCCGTGGACGATGATAATTGCACCTTCACGCGCTAACCCACGGGCTATTCCCTCACCGATCCCCTTGCTGCTGCCTGTAACCAGTGCGATCTTGCCATCCAATTTTAAATCCATCGTGATCACTCCAAAATTCAATCCTGAAGCGACAAAAAAGGAAGTTGATGAACGAGGCAATTACGCACTTAAAAGTGCCCATGAACGAACGTTCCGCCTGTCTGGGACCAGACGGCTCCGTCGCCCATGTCGGTCGCGTTTTAGGAATGCTGATCGGAAGGTGGAAGTTGCCGATCCTTTTTCGCCTGTTTGCCAGCCCATCGATGCGCAGTTCCCAGTTCCTGCGGGAAATGTCCGGCATCTCGCAAAAAGTCCTCACACAGCACCTGCGAGATCTTGAAGCTGACGGGCTCGTAGAGCGGAGAGACTTCCATGAGCAGCCCCGACATGTTGAATACCGCCTTACCCGTGCGGGTCATGAGCTCATGCCGGCCCTACTGGCGATAAGGGAGTATTCGCGAGATCATCCGACCGCAGGCAAGGGGTGAACTCTCGCCCTAGAGCCGTCGCCAGGCTACATTCATGGATTACGACATCGTTCGGCGCATTACCGATCCACTACGGTGTCATGATGATCCGGCCAAGTGGTTTCGCTTTCTCGGCAAAGTCGTGGGCATCCCGCGCCTGCGAAAGCGGGAACGTCTTTTCGATGATGACCTGGATATTCCCCTTTCCGAGAGCGATCAAAAGGTCGTCGATTGTCGAACGGACATCGTGCCGTTCAAGAAGCGGCCCCATGAACACACCGTGTAAGGTCTGGTTCGACTGCATGGCGGGCCAGAGATCCAAGGAAAGACCGCCGCCGCCAGCGTTGCCGACAAAGACAAGACGACCTTCGTGGGCCGTGGCCGCAAGCGACATGGGCAAGGTGGCACCGACAGGATCGATCACCAGATCAGCGCCTTTTCCGTTCGTAATCTGCTGTACAGCCTCAACCACGTCACTGGAAGCGCGATCAATGACGTGATCAGCACCTAGCGAGGAAATTATCTCTAATCGTCGCTCGCCGCTGGCAATGGCAATCACCCTTGCTCCGGCTTGAGCTGCGAGCTGCACCGCTGCGAGCCCGACACCTCCGGCCGCGGCCTGTATGAGAACCGTCTCACCAGATCGAAGGCCGCTTTTCGCGAAGAGGCAATGGTGAGCGGTCCCAAACGAAATGAGCACGGCTGCAGCAGACGCTGCATCCACACCCGACGGCACGACCCAGGTGTGGTTTGCCGGTACTGCCCAAAGTTCAGCGTGTGATCCCTGCATGTTGAAGGCCGTGACCGCGTCACCGACTTTGCGATTGCTGACGTTAGCACCGACCTCTACCACCCGCCCCGAGGCGGCATATCCGACAATCCACGACGGGCAAGGTGGAGCAACGGATCGGCGATTAATCAGGTCACCGCCTTCAATTGAAATTGCAGCCGTCGCAATCACAACGTCATCTGGGCCAGCCTTCGGATCCGCAACATCCCGGTATCTAAGCACGCCAGGGTGCCCCGCCTCGTCGTAAACAGCTGCCTTCACGTCTATCTCCCTTAACCAAACTCATTGTGTTTCACTATGAAGCCGGCGCGGCCCTGCTTCACCACAGACGTTCGAACGAAGATAGACGTCTCACCAGATATCGATAAACTGCCATTTTTCGGAAAGACCTAGAGATAGGATCGATAAATGGACCGGATGATCCTGCGCGATTTGGCGGTTTTCGAAGTGGTTGCACGTTGCCGAAGCTTCACAAAGGCAGCCTCCGAACTCGGAATAAAACAATCCACTTTGAGCTATACGATCAGCCAGCTAGAAAAGAAGATAGGGGTCCCGCTGATCGCTAGAACGACCCGAAGCGTCGCTCCGACCGACCCTGGGCGACGCTTGCTTGAAATTCTCGGCCCGGCTATGCGTGATCTGGCGGAGGAAATGCAGACCTTGCAAGAGGAAAGGGCAACGGTAGCAGGCGCCGTACGCGTGACAACAATCCCAGTCGCGTTTGAGAGCATAATTCGCCCGATGCTGTCGAGCTTCTGTCAGCGCTACCCTCATGTTGTGATCGAAATTTCCACGAACGAGGGACTGGATGATGTGGTGGCGCAGGGGTTCGATGGCGGGATCCGCTTTGGCAGCCTTATCGACAAGGACATGGTGGCGCTTTCTTTGACCGCAACAACCCCTGTCGTCATCGTCGGTGCGCCGTCTTATTTCGATAAATACCCCGTGCCGATCAACCCGGAAGATCTAATCGCGCATCGCACCGTATCATACCGGTACATTAGCTCTTCGCGGCTCCTGCGATGGCCGTTGGCAAAAGGGCACCAGAAGATGGACTACAAAGTTGCTCCCTCTTTGATATTTGACGATGGCGAGGCGATCCGAAAGGTGGTGATAGATGGGCTAGGTCTCGGCCTTCTGCTTCGCTCCCAGGTGGCCGCCGATCTCGAAGCCGGCAAACTGGTGCAGGTCCTTGACGACTGGGTCGCCGATTTGCCGGGATTCAGCCTGTTTTACCCGAGCCGGCGAAGAATCTCGCCCGCGTTTCGGGCCTTCATCGACCATGTGAAGGAGACCGCCAAAGCGAGGAATTCGGCGTGCCTCGTTAAAGGCCTATGACCACTTTGTAATGGCGAACAAAATCATCGAGCCATCCTAAACCAGCGCGACGCGGCTTCGACAAAGCTTTCGTCATCTTCTGCCGCGACCCACGCCACATAGCCGTCCGGTCGCACAAGAACGGCCGACACACCAAGTCGTTCTTTAACGTCGCTTGCGATGCATACGAACTGCTCGTCGAATAGATTTCGATACTCTAAGAGCGGAGAATGGCCATCGAAGTCCAGCAGTACGCCCTTGCCGCCTCTTAAGTATTCGCCGAGCCTCGTGCCATCCGCGAGCTCGAAGTCGGGAGCGCTGCAGCCAACCAGGGGATGGTCGCCGCAACCAAAATCATAGCGGAGGCGCGTTCCCCACACACGCTCAGCAAAATACGTGGCACCGTCGGTCGTGTAGACAAGATCACGAAAGATGGCCTCAAGCGCCCTTGAACTTCGGCTGGGCCTCATAATGGCCACCTGCGCGCGCGACCAATCGAGGACTTGAGCTCCGATCGCGTGTCTTTCAGTTGTGTAACTGTCCAGCAAGCCATCGGGGGCTTGACCACGAATGGTCGATGCGAGCTTCCAGCCGAGGTTCATTGCGTCTCCAAGCCCCAGATTGAGCCCTTGGCCGCCCAAAGGCGAGTGGATATGCGCCGCATCACCAGCCAGTAGTACTCTCCCCTTTCGGTATGTCGTCGCTTGGAAGGCACGGTCGGTCCATGTTGTTGCCTGATGTAAAGCCAGAACAGTGACTTGAACGCCGGAAATGTGCCGCAATACCTTCTGCACATGGTCGATCGTGATCGGTCTTGTGCGGTGGAAAGCACCGCCGTCAAAATCGACCATCGAGATATTGCCGGGCTTTTGATACATGAACATGCCAGTGGCCGTGTAGTGGCGACCTGTTGCAAGTGCATCGGGATCCTCGATTTCGACCTGCACGGAATAGCCGGTGAATTCAGGATCGGTTCCGACGAATTCGAAGCCGCCAGATTTCCGCACCACACTCCTTCCGCCATCGCAGCCGACAAGCCAGCGTCCTTGCAAATCCTCACCGCCAGCGTGGACAGTCACCTCCGTGCTCGACTGCTGAAATTCTTGGACACGCGTTCCGCGCCTTATCTCGACACCAATCGCGGCCGCACGGGTGGCAAGGACGGATTCAAGGGTCGCCATTGTGGTTGGAGTGTTAGTCGCAACGGGACCCGGGAGGTGATACTGCCACTGGCTGACGTCGATCTTGTCGTGGAAAAACTGGATGCCGGCGAAATGCCCTCCGGGTCGACGTGCGTCGTTGTCACAATGTGGCGCAGAGCTTGTCTTGGGGGAATGAATGCCTGACACGTTCGACAGGCTGACTTCGCTCAGTATCCCGCGACGATAGAGAGCTTCGAGGGTCGGCACGGAGAGACCACGCATTCCAAACGGAAGTTCCTTTAGGGGCGAGCCAGGGTCTTCTGCCTGTTCTAGCACCAGAACCGACACGCCCGCGAGCCGAAGCTCGCACGCGAGAAAAAGGCCGACAGGGCCTGCGCCGGCAATCAACACATCATATGTGAACGGAAGATCTTTCATAAACTGCTCCAAACCATCATTCGACCGGAGCAGTTCATCGATTGAGAACCACACGGACGACCAAAGGGACGCTGTTCAGCGTCCGTGCTCGTCGTGGGACTCATGCGTTACGCAAGGACAGAGCTTTCTTTCAAGAAAGGACTTGGGCTAGACCACACCAAATCTGCCTTTTTCGACATTCAGTATTTAGCATCGCCGGGAATGACGCGCAATGTCCTGTACCACAGCCTTGGCAAAGGTCCCTGCGATCAATGCGATCCTCAGACCTTCGTCGCGACACGGGAATGCCTTGTTCAGTGTTGCCCAAGCGACGTGCGATCCTGTTTGCCAGCGCCACGATCGCTGGCATCAGTGGTTTTCTGCGGAGGATGCTGCTAACTAGGAGCTCGGCTGAATCTTGCCGTACCTGAACCAAGATGCGACCGCACTTACTCCCATGAGTAGAGCGCGTCTTAATGTGCATTCGCTCATCTCGGTTATTCGTCCATGCAGTCACTTTCCTCCGTCGAATCGTTCGGGTGGTGCCAAGGCAACGCCAGTCTCGATCCTGCTCCCGCTACCCCCTGATGAGCGCTGACCGCACGCCATCGACGCGGAGATGGCGGAACGCAGACCTGTTCTCGCATCAGGAGGGCAGGACGTGCGCGTCATCGAGGTCGACACTGGCTATCGGCTAGACAACTCGCGCCCGTCTTTAGGCACGCACTTCACACACCAAGTATTTTGGAGAGACGGCTAATCCTCGACATCCACCAGCCTTCTGTTGCCCGCCGGTTCCTTGTAGTTCACCTCGGATTTGCTAAGCCTGATTTGACTTTTTGGATTCTCCTTGTGGAGCGGCGCGCCAGCGGTCTATCCTCGTCCTCACGGTAAGACTTCCAATACGCAAAGTATTTATACTGATCATGTCAGAACGAGGCGACGGTCAGCACGCAATTGCACAGGGATCAACCAGTCTAAGCTGCAGCAGCGTAGAGAGAGCAACTCGATGAAGCTGGTTAGAAACTCTGCTCACGGAAACACGCAGACAGTCACCGTGACGCAACATTATGAGGTCAGTCAGAGATATGTCCTACCAATGCAGCAAATGCAACTCGGACGTTGAAGAGGGTTTCTTGCTTGAGAAGGGGGAAGGGCCTCTCTTATCGTCAGAAACCTGGGTTGCGGGAAAACCTACCAAGGGCATTTTTTCTGGTTTGAGCCTCAAAGGCAAAGTCGTTTATGACGTGGTAACTTTTCGATGCACCGCCTGCGGCAACCTCGACTCGTATGCTTTGAAGAAGCTATAAGCTAGAAGAACCCTGTCGTTTTGCATTTAATCGCAAGATCCCAGTCCCAACAATTACGACAAGATAGCCCGGCACTTAATTTGAGATTTGGCATTTAATTTGAGACTAAAGGCTCTTTTTTGGCAGCAATGTGAGATTCGCCGCCGGGAAAAAATGGCTGCCTACGGCCAAGCCTCCATCAACAAATGCCTTATATTACAGGAGGTTATTGCCCAACCAGAGAGCGTCCAAACTGGAAAATCGCACCGAGTAGTCTCAAATTAGGTGCCATCATCGGCCGAAACGGGCGCATTCTTACAATTAAATGCCAAACGACAGAGGTGAAGCGCAGCGCATCAAGCTGGCGACGGAGCTGCAGCGCGCCCAGAAGGGTGGCGCGCTCTATGTGCTGGATGAGCCCACGACAGGCTTGCATCCGTCGGATGTCGAGCGGCTGATCGCACAGCTTAATGCGTTGGTAGACTCCGGCAACACGGTGATTGTCGTCGATCACGACATGACCCTCGCTGCAGCGAGCGACTGGGTCATCGACATCGGGCCAGGGGCCGGCGATGAAGGCGGCCGGATAGTTGCAAGCGGACCACCGGAACAGGTTGCCCTTGCAGGAAACAGCCGGACAGCACCTTATCTTAAGCGAGTTCTCCCGCCCAACTGAGAAAAGTCAATCGAACAATCAGCACAAAGGTCGTTGATCGCAGATAGCGAGCGTCGGCAACATCGAAGCCGCGCACTTGGCCGACTGAGAGCTACGGCTCTTTTTCGTCAGTACTTTGAGGTTCTGGCGCTCATGGCCGCTTGTCGGCGAGGATAGCCAACTTATGGATCTGTGGCGGCTTGGCAAACAGGTCTCCTGCCTCTGCCCGGGCCATCAAGGCTGCAGCGACTTGGCCATTTAAGTGAGCATCTCTTCCATCCTCGTCGTCAAAAGTATCAAAGATCGCAAACGAACTCGGACCTTCCTGGATCGCATACCAGGAAATCGTGCCTGGCTCCGCGTTGACGAGAGGTATGGCTGATCTCAAGAAATCGGCGACCTCCTGTTCCTTGCCGGCTTTTGCTTCAAGCGGAACGTAGAGCGCGAATTTGGTCATGACCGTCTCCATGGGCACCTGATCGTGCCGCAAGCTGCTATACCACGTTTAGCCGCCGGATGTTTCAAGATCGGGCAAATAATGAAGTCCATGGGAAAGCTCAGGTTGATCTAGGATGGCGAACCCTTCGGAATGGTTGGAAAATAAAAGTCGCGGATCAAAGCTCTTGATGCGTTTCGAACCTGAGACCAGTCGCTCCGTCACCGTATTCGTATTAATTATCCAATCCGAGCTAATGGTTATTTTCGAAGCAGCTCGAAATGACCTGCCAGCAAACCATCCGCTCACTGAACAAATGTGAAAAAAGGCGGATAACGCCGCCTGAGCCGACCCACGTCCGCTATCTGCTCGCGCGACTACCTCTTGACCACTGACGGCAAGCGCAAACCTAGTCCAGTTTCCACCGCACCGAACGCGCGACCGATGGGTTACGGGATCTGACCTTACACCCGGACTGTAAAATCCTTCCACGATTGACCAGCTTATCAAGTGTGCCGAGTTGCGGCATTTTTCTCCTGCTTCTGTTTAAAGCAACATGCGCAATCTGATCGTCTCGCGCCATGGGAAATATCATGACCACCGCTGTTACCATCACGCGCCACCAAGCAAATGCCGCAGGTCCCTTCCTGATTGCGGGAGCGTCCTTGGCTGCCTTGACCGAGGCAATCGCGGGAACAGCCCTTTCGGTCGCGCGTCTCGACATGATGGGGGACGTTGCAGCAACATCAGACGAGTTTGCCCGAATGGATTTCGGCTATACGGCCGCAAAACTCATCGGGTTCGTGATGACCGCATGGCTTTCGGGACGCTTCACGCTCGGCTCATCGCTCGTTGCGGCAACGGTCACGATGACGGCCGCGTCGGGGCTTGCGGCCCTCACCGATGATCTGAACACCCTTTTTGCACTGCGCCTTCTCCAGGGCTTCTCCGGCGGTGTTCTCCTGGTGAGTGCCCAGTCATTGCTCCTGAAATCATTCCCTTGGCCGCAACAACCGCTCATCCAGAGTGTCTTTGCGGTCGCCGCCGTGGTCGCCCCCGCCACGCTCGTTCCTTACGTCCACGGCTGGCTGCTGGACAGTCATTCCTGGACATGGATATTCTTGGGCATCGTCCCGATCGGTATGATGGCTCTCGCTTTCCTGATCTTGGGTCCTCCGGCTGAGGATGAGGCGCCCAAGCGAATTGGAATGAACTGGCCGTCGCTTGCTTTGTTTGTGATCGCCGCATCTTCACTGACCTTCGTGTTGAACCAGGGCAATCGTTGGGACTGGTTCGAAGAACCCACCATTCTCCTGCTCGCTATGGTCGGTGTCGTTGCGCTTGCCGGCGTCCTCGCCTGCCAGTTCCTTGGAGACCAGGATCACTATCTGCTCGACTTCTCGGTATTCATGAACGGTGGTTTCAGCTTCGGCTTTCTGGCCAGCTTCGCAGCAGGCTTCGCCCTGCTTGGCAGCAGCTATTTGATCCCCTCCTTCGCCATTTCGGTTCTTCGAATGACGCCGACGGAGGCCGGAGCGCTCCTCCTTCCGAGCACGGCCGCCTTCATCACCACACTCTTCGCCACCGCCTTTGCCATTCGACGTGGTGTGCCACCGCCGCTCACCATTCCGCTCGGCATCCTCGGTCTTATGCTGTCGATGTGGATGCTGTCCGGCTCGACCAGTGGAAGCGGTATCCCGGATATGTTGCTGGGTGTCCTGGTTCGGGGATGTGCGCTCGGCTTCCTGTTTCTGTCGATCACGCTGATCACGATGTTCGGATTGAAAAACTCCGCAGTCGTTGTTGCTGTCGCCCTTTTCAACGTCGGCAGGCAAACCGGTGGTCTCGTGGGTATTGCGTTTCTTCAGACATTCCTGGAAAACCAGACCGCCCAGAACCGCGCCGTCCTCGCGGCCTACATCACACCCGGTCGCCCGGAAGTTATCGACCGTCTGTCCGGTGTCACACGGTATCTCTCGACCCATGGTCTGGAACATGGGGCGAGCAAAGCGTCTGCATTGCTCATCGGCAAGTCCGTCGCAGTGCAATCGACAACGATTGCCTTCAACTCGGCCTTCGTCGCTGTGGCCATGTTTTTCCTGGTAGCAGCACCTATCCTGATTGTTTCGAAGATACTTATCGGAAAGGTGATCGCAAAACGCCTTCAAGCACGCGTGCAAACCGCGATGGTTTAGGCCATCCATTTCCGATGCTCGACGAAACGTTCGACCAGAAGATCGATGAACAACCGGACTTTTGTCGGAAGCTGGCTTCGTTCCGGAAACAGGGCATCGATGGAAAATTCGACACCCCGGTAGTCGGGCATGTTGGACACGAGGCGTCCGGCCTTCAGATCGTCGAAAACCAGGAAGCTCGGCGCGAGGAACATGCCGTGTCCGGCGAGTGCCAGTTCCCTCAGCGTCTGCGGACTATTCGAAACGAGGGTCCCCTGGACTTTCACGCTTTCCTCAACGCCCGCAAGGCTCTCAAAATGCCAAGATGGCCCGAAAGCGTAATATGAATATTGAAGGCAGTTGTGGCTTGCCAGATCACTCGGACGTTCCGGCGCCGGATGTGATCTGAGATAGTCAGGCGAGCAGACGACAAAGTGCCGCCATGGTGTCAGCTTGCGCGCGATCAGTCTGGAATCCTTCAGCGTCGTGCGGATGACGAGATCATAACCCTCTTCAATCATATCGATCATTCGCTCGCCGATATCCAGCTCGATCATAACTGAAGGGTATTCCCGCATGTACTCGCTGATGAGCGGCACGAGAAACGGCGCAATCGCCGTGTTCGTATACAGTTTAAGTGTTCCCCTGGGCGTGGATACCAACGCGCTGGCGAAGAGATCTGCCTCCTCAAGGTCGGCAAGGATTTGCGAGGAGCGTTCAAAATAGAATTTTCCGGTTTCGGTGAGGCTGACCTTTCGCGTCGTCCGATTGAGCAACCGAACACCGAGACGATCTTCCAGAGACTGCACGTGATTAGCCACCATTGTCGTCGACATGTTCATGCGCCTCCCGGCGGCAGAAAATCCACCACATTCAACGACTTGTCCAAAGACCGCCAGGCTCGTTAGCCGATCCATGCTTCTCTCCGATTATCTAACCAGACTTTACGGTCCTCACACAATTTCCGAGATTATCATATTAGCTGCTAAGGCGCATTCTCCTTTCACAGACACAATGCCCCGTTGGACAGGAACGAAGAAATGGACACGGCTGAGCCAGCCCGCAATCCAGTGTTGAAAATCGTCGGAACACCTTCCGCCAAAATCCAGGATGAACCGTCGGCTGCCACATCGGTCGCGAACGACGGGAAGGGCAAGCGTGCCATCAAGCGCGGCGTGCTCTCGCTCGTTCTGCTTGCCGGTTTTGCCTACTCAGCTGAGTATGGACACCAATATTGGACGGTTGGCCGCTTTACCGAGACCACCGACAATGCCTACGTCAAAGCCGACTTTACCGCCATCGCCCCGAAGGTTTCTGGCTATATCAGGGAAGTTCTCGTCCAAGATAATGAGACAGTGAAGCAGGGTCAGATTCTTGCGCGCATAGACGACCGGGATTTCCAGGCGGCATTGTCGCAGGCCAAGGCCGACGTCAAGGCGGGCGACGCCGCGATCGCCAATATCGATGCCCAGATCGCGCTTCAGGTGTCTCTCATCGCTCAAGCCACGTCCGCCCTGGATGCGTCGAAAGCATCGTTCAAATACGCGCATTCGGAAGCTGCCCGTGCGGCACTGCTCATCACCAGTGGAGCAGGCAGCCAATCCCGCGTGGAACAAAGCCAGTCCATCCGGGAGCAGGCTTCGGCCGCAGTCGCGCGCGATGAGGCCGGTCTCGTCGCCGCACGCAACAAGGTTCCGGTGCTCCAGACCCAGCGCGACCAGGCTGTCGCACAGCGCGAAAGGGCCGCTGCGGGCCTCAGGCAAGCCGAGTTGAACCTGTCCTACACGCAGATAGTTTCGGCCGTAAACGGCACGGTCGGGGCAAAGTCAATTCGTATCGGCCAGCTTGTCTCTGCCGGAACCCAGCTTATGGCGATCGTGCCACTGGACGCCGTCTACGTGGTCGCGAATTACAAGGAAACGCAGCTTGCAGAGGTCCGTCCCGGCCAACCAGCCCAGATCGAAGTCGACGGTCTGCCAGGAGTAGTGATCAAGGGCCACGTAGACAGCATCTCGCCCGCAAGCGGCCTGGATTTCTCGCTGCTTCCGCCGGACAACGCCACGGGCAATTTTACCAAGATCGTCCAGCGCATCCCCGTAAAGATCGTCATCGACGATATTGGATTCATAGGGTCGCTGCGCTCCGGCATGTCCGTCGAGTCCACAATTAACACCAAGCTGGATGTCGAGACTTCATCGTGGTGAAGCTCGAAAAGAACCTTCCATATCGCGTTCCGCATGAAACTCGCGGTTGCGATCGCAGCTGGAGTTGCGATGGACGGCGTTGGTCTGCGAAGAGAGCGCGGGCTTAGTCCCAAGGGAAGTCTTCAGTCTTCTGCGCCCTGACAGCTCCCCAACGGCGGAGCGGGCACTCGCCAAGGAACATCCGGTTTCTGATCTCCGATTCCGAGTTTCCGATAGTTGACCAGATTCCGGATTGACAATCTTACAATCCTGGATAATATCTATCCATGATTAGGAGAGACATCATGAAACTAAGCGAAGGCGTAGAGCAGGCCATCCACTGCGCGGCATTCCTGGCGGGACTGTCCGAAGACGGCGTCCTGTCGGCTGCAGCACTGGCCGAACTCCACGGCGTTTCAACGAGCTACCTCCTTAAGCACCTGCAGGCGATGTCTGGCACCGGGATCGTCGCAACGACGCCGGGTCCGAAGGGTGGATATCGGCTGGCCAAGGCGCCGAAGGATATTAGTGTCCTCGACATCGTCCTGGCGGTCGAGGGACCGGCCCCGGCCTTCCGCTGCGCCGAGATCCGCCAGCGCGGGCCAAATCCCCTTCCGGCGCGCTACTTCACTAAGCCCTGCCAGATCAACGCCGCCATGCTGAGGGCCGAGAAGGCCTATCGCGCAGAACTCGCCAAGGTGTCCGTCGCGGACCTTCTGGCGGACGTCGGCGCAGACGACGACGGCGGTATCGCCGCCCGCGGATGCGCCTTCCTCGAGCTCCACGAACGCAAGACGGGCAATCGCGCCGCGTCATAGGAGAAAGCAGAAATGAGTACGTTAAAGAAGGTCGCCGTCATCGGCGGCACGGGCCTGATCGGCTCGAAGGCAGTGAAATTGCTGCAGGACGCCGGTCACGAAGCCATCGTCGCAAGCTCCCGCAACGGCATCAACGCCTACACGGGCGAAGGACTGGCCGAAGCCCTCGCGGGCGCTGACGCCGTCATCGACGTGTCGAACATGATGTCCTTCGACAAGGCCGTCATCACCGACTTCTTCGACACGTCGAGCCGCAATCTGACGAGCGCCGAACAGGCAGCGGGCGTGCGTCATCACGTCGTCCTCTCGATCGTCAACGCGGACCGCCTCGCCGCTAACCCATACATGGCCGGCAAACTCGCCCAGGAAGAGGCCGTCGCAGCATCGGGCCAAGCCTACACCATCGTGCGTGCGACGCAGTTTCACGAATTCACGGAGACGCTTGTGAGCGCCTACTCGGCCGACGGCGCGGTGAAAGTGCCGGATATCGACTTCCAGCCGATCGCGGCTGACGACGTCGCCGCTGCTTTGGTGGAAGCCGCGCTCGGCGAGCCGAAGAATGGACCCGTCGATCTTGCCGGGCCCGAACGGGGACCGTTCGGATCCTTCATCCGGACCTATCTCAATGCCGAGGGCGACACTCGTCCGGTCGAGGCCGACGCGGCCGTAGACTACTTCGGCGCTCCCGTTGTCACCGGCTCACTGGTTCCCGGCGGAGATTACCTCAAGGGCATGATGACGTTCGCCGAGTGGCTCAGAACATAGGAAGAAAAGAATTATGAAGACAATGTTCTATGCCGCTACAGCACTTGCGGTCTCTCTGACCACAGCGTCCGCTCATGACGTCGCCAAGCCTGGACTTGCATATGACACGAAGGACGCGAAGGTGAGGCTGGTTTACGAGCATCCCCTCCCAGACGTTCCCGGCAAGAGCGTGAAGGGCGTCCTCGTCGAGTACGGCCCCGGCGGCTACAGTTCCGCTCATACGCATGCAAAATCCGCCTTGATCTATGCGACGGTTCTCGAAGGAGCGATCCTAAGCGCCGTGAACGGTGGCGAGACGAAGACCTTCACTGCCGGCCAGAACTTCACAGAGCTGCCGGGCGACCGCCACGACGTCAGCGCCAACGCCAGCAAGACCGAGCCGGCGAAACTGCTCGCGGTCTTCGTCGTCGATACTGATGACACCGCCCTGACGACGCCGCGCAAGCCGTAGCGCTACCTACCAGACTACCCCTCACCTACCACAAGCAACGACGCTTTCTCCGGCGAACGGAGAACCGTGTCCACGAGAAAGGAAAACAATATGTCCCGCATGAACTGGTCCGAAGTCGCCCCCGAGGGTGCCAAGGCGCTCTTCGGCGTCCATCACTACGTCACCAAGAAAACGAACCTGCCTGAAGAGCTGATCCATCTCGTCTTCCTGCGCGTGTCGCAGATCAACGGCTGCGCCCATTGCATCGACATGCATAGTCGCGATCTGCGCAAGACGATGTCCGTCGATAAGATCACGCTTGTTCCGGTCTGGGACGAGGTGCCTCACCTGTTCAGCGAGCAAGAACGAGCAGCACTGGCTTGGGCTGAAGAAGTCACGAATGTCAGCCAGACCCATGCCTCCGATGAGGCCTATGCCGCCGCCGCCGATGCATTCGAACCGAAGGATCTCGTCGATCTGACGATCACGATCGCTGCGATGAACGCGTTCAATCGCCTCGGGGCGCCATTCAGGCTTCCAGTTGCAGCCAAGGCCTGATCGCTCTGGCAGCGCAACGCATAGGCGACTCCCTGCCGGGCCGTCGAAGTCCGACCGGCTGTTCCGATTGTGGCGGCATCACGTCTGTCCGCGCTGCCATCTCCAATGACGGACGGCATTACCCGATCGGCAGGCATAGCAACGCCCTTGAATGGTCCCGGTCAGCACTCGGCAACGACCAGAGACTTCTGGCAGTCGTCGAGGTACCAGCCGAGACGTCCTCCACCAGCGGCGGCGCGCCGAGCGACACTGACGTTGACGCGCCCTGCTCTATCGTCTTGCGCAGATATTCGTCGGGCCAGAGGCCGTCGGTGTGTTTCTGAAATCCAATTGCTATCTCTGCGCGATTAAGGGCGTTCGACGTTATCCGTCCCGCTGTGCCGACCGGCATCAGGACTAGGCGACGTTCGCGCCCGATTGTCACGTAGGAGCTTGATCGCATCGACGATCACTTCGGGCTCGTATGTGGCGAGCGCGCCGAGGGTCTGCTTGATAAAACCGGCACGCGGAAGCCGCGTTGGCGTTCCGGCACACATTGAAGCAGAATGGCATCGAGCGCCGGAATTGAAGCCAAGATGATGGTAGCTGCACAGTTGGCACCGAGCAGATGTGAACCCAACCAAGGAAGCTGCTCCGATCGAGCGAGCCATATGCCGCGGTCTTTAGCAGTGGGGGGCGCCCGCGGCAGAGGTATAAGAGAACGGAGGCACCATTGGGCGACCCACCTGGCGCAGTGCCGACCGCTGAGACGTGCCGACTGAACTGCGCAATCAAGCTCTGCAGGCTCCCGGCTTCTTAAGGCCAGCGCGTTGAACGCAGCATTTGATTGTTCGACCATGGCAGCATTTTGCGTCGTCTGATCCATAGGGTTCGAGGCAGAATTAACCTCAGTGAAGCCGGTGTGCATGGCAGACATAGCGATTGCCTATATGCGACGATAATCTGCGCGCAACATGCTGGCTATCGACCAGACACATAGCCGGACACCTTATGGGCCGGCAGCCACCTCCAATTTGGTAGGCACGCCGCGCCTCATCGAATTGGCTACCGTGCAGACCGCCCAGGCCCGATCGATCAACATCTGGGCGTCGGAGCCATCCAACGTCGCGCATCTAACCGACAAGACGGCGTTGGTAGCTATCAAAGGCGCACCGTCTAACTCCAGTTTCACCGTTACCTCGATCTCTCCAATAGCAACACCGACATCGTGCGCGACATATCGGAGGTCGTTGCAGTAGCAACCGCCGATGGCCAGAGCCAACAGTTGGCCGCCATTGAAGCCGAGACCCATGCCACCAGCTTTGCCATCCGGTCTATCCACCACCACAGTGTGACCACCAGCCCAACCGATTGCCGCTTCAGTACCCGGCATGTTCCGCAATTCCACGATCGACTGGACCATCTCATCTCCGTTGGTGCGAGGTTCGTCGCCAGCTCGTGAAAAATGCTCCACATGTCAACGGCAAGCACGAATGTTTTGCGGATAGACCGGAGCACCGTGCTCATTACTGATATTCTCTGTAACTACGGCGCTCCGTTGATCTCGATGACATTCAAGTCGGGGTCACGGAGGTAGAGCTGCGGAAAGCCGGCAAGTCCGGTACGAAAGATCAGCAGACAATGTGGATCGCTCTGAGGCAGGTCTTCGCGGAAACCAAGTCGCATCAGTCGATCGACGGCGCCGTCGAAATCGTCCGTGCGGAAAGCGAAATGCCAGTCGTTACGGTCGACAGCAGGGTGCTGCCGGAACGTGCCATCCGGATATTCGACAAGATGCACTTGTAGGTCGCCACACGCCAGCCAGGCACCGTTTACGGAAAAACTCGGCCGCGCGATCTCGGTGAGGCCGAACGCGTCGCGATAAAACGGCAATGATTTACCAAGGTCGGCGGTGATGATCGATACATGATGCAACGCAAGCAAAGACATGGCTGCCCCTAACGATACTGCAACGTCCTACACTACCAGAAGCCTGACGTGTATGCCATCGGAGGGGCTATAGCGCAGATAGTAGTTGCTGAGCCCGCAATCGAAGGAAAAAGCGACCGGGCACTGTCAGCCGGCTCCAACCGGTCCCGCCTTTATTTATATTTTTTCCCTCGCATAACGAAAGGCGTCCTCAAAACTATTTTGAGTTTTGAAGCTGCGTCTCGGCAGAATGAAGGCCTCCCGCTTCGATATCGGCAGCATCAAGTAGTGTTCTTCCCGGATAATGCGTTTTACGGTCGCCCATGGAACGATCGAGTCGGCCACGCTCGACCTCACGCGAACGGCTTCGTCGCTTAAACTTATGGTGATGGTTGCGTCGGCGGACGCGATTTGCCCGTAGTACAGAAACGATGCTCCCCATGCCAGCCAGTGCGTGGCGAGCGAGAGTAAAGCCACAACGAGGAGGCATGTCGGAAGCCAAAGCCAGAAACTGCTTTCAGCAATAGCGTTGATCAAGGTGACCGGATTGTAGAGATCTGTGAAGAAAACCAGAAGGCACCAGACAGAGAGCAGCCAAAGCGCCAACGTGATTACGCTGCGGTGCCAGGGCCGGCGAGTGAGCGCCCGCGCCATCGCAGCATAATCCCACGCGGTAAGGGTGTAGGTGATCTGGTACTTTGGCTCGTCTAGCATTGAGATCCTCAGTGGCAGCAGCGCAGTCTGAAATAACCCTGAAAAAGACGCTTTCACCAGACGGCCATCGACATCAAATCAGATTTTTGGCTCGATGTAGGAACCCCTTCCGCATAGCGGGCAGAACAAAGCGTTTTAGCTGCTAGCTTTACTTTGTCGGCTGAGACCGTGCGGTAATTTTATGTCCGTCCGGATCGCGAAGATAGGCGACGAAGGCCCCGTTCGGGCGCTCTTTTGGCGGGCTCTCGATTGATATCCCACCATGCGTGGTGCCGGCCTCGTGCCACGCCAGAACATGCTGGCGGCTGGCAGCGGCGATACCTATCGTTCCGCCGTTGGCGGTGGTCGCCGGCTTACCGTCGATCGGTTTCGTGATCATTAGTCGACCGCCATCGTGGAGATAGATCAGCCTACCTCTCGCATCCATCTCGCCGGGCTGACCTCCCAATGCAGCGAACGTGGCATCGTAGAAGTCTCTCGACCGCTCCAGGTCGTTGCTGCCGATCATGACGTGCGTGAACATGGTCTTATCTCCAGTTTGGTACCCAGGGGCTTCGATCCGAGGTATTTGTCCGCCGCGGGGGGCAGCCACAAAATGCCTGAATTGATAACTGACAGTCGCGAAGCCGCAAAGGGGAGATTGCTGATGCTAAAGCGTACAGCCGGCTGAGTTCGCTTACAGGGGAGTTAGTGGAGCAAATTCGCTATGACGCGAAAAAGGGCCGGAGACGATGTCTCACGGCCCAAGTTTTTCTCAACGACGCGCAGGGAGGAGATCGCGTCGGAAATTCCAAACTAGCGGATCATGGTTAACAAAGCGGAAACGCTGGGCGCGGCGTGGGTGTCGCTTGCGGCTGTTGCTCTAAAGCGGAAATTTTCCGTTCCATGATCTCACGACGTCAGAACACGAACCTTTGCAACTGATCGGTAGCTTTAGCGCTCAGGCAGACTCGCTGTACTTCCGTTTCGATGCCCTCGACGACGAACGTCACGCCGAGACGTCCGCCGAGCGCCAAATTGTCTGGTGACCGATTGGTCCGGCCGGAGCCCGTCAAGCAGGATAGCGAAACAGACATGCGTTATGACCACTCGATAGCGGGTCTGACAGTTTCAACGTGCTCTTGATAGGAATCGAACCGCTGGACTTCGACCTAATCCATCTAAGCCTCTGATTTTAAGTCACGCTATCCGACATAAGCATCTAGTGATGGCATCCAGTCTGCAACGGTTTCCAGACCAGACGCGGCAGGCATACTAAAACACCTGAACGCCTGGGACATCGAAGGATGCTAACGGGTGGGGCTTCCCGCAACCATGTCGGCAGTTGCAGGAAGCCAATGGCGTTTTACTTCGCGACCTTGCGATCAAGGAAGCTTCGAATGAGCGGCGCCATCTCATCCAGCTTGTCTTCGAGCGCAAAATGTCCGGTGTCGATAAGATGGAACTCAGCTTCAGGAAGATCGCGCAAATAGGGATGCGCGCCTTCTTCCGGGAAGATTTGGTCGTTCTTGCCCCAAACGATCAGCGTCGGCGGCTTGCGGTCGCGGAAGAAGGCCTGGAACTGGGGATAAAGCGGCAGGTTGGTGCGGTAGTCGTAGAATAGGTCGAGCTGGATATCCTTGTTGCCAGGCCGATCGAGCAAAGCCTGATCATGAACCCAGTTGTCGGGGCTGATGCGGGTCAGGTCCTTGACGCCATCGGTGTACTGGAATTTGGTCGTCTCCGGCGCTACGAGCGCGGAGAGCGCTTCGCGGTCCTTCTTCGCTCCCGACTTCCAGTAGGCGCGGATCGGATTCCAGAAATCACGAATGCCTTCGTCATAGGCATTGCCGTTCTGGACGATCAGGCCGGTGACGCGGTTGGGACGCTTGAGCGCCAGCCGGTAGCCGACAGGTGCGCCATAATCCATGACATACATCGAATATTTGGCAGCACCGAGCTTGGTCAGCAGCGTATCGACGATATCGGCATAGTGGCCGAAGGAGTATTCGAATTTTGTGTGCTCGGGCGCATCGCTCTGGCCGAAACCCGGATAGTCGGGAGCGATGACGCGGTAGCGGTCTGCGAGCAGCGGGATCAGGTTGCGAAACATGTGGGACGATGTCGGAAAGCCGTGAAGCAGCACGACGACGGGGCCATCGGCCGGGCCGGCTTCGCGATAGAAAACGTTGACGCCATCGATCTTCATGGAGCGATAATGGATCGTTGCAGGCGCCTGCTGCGTGATGGCGGGTGTTTCGGCGAAGGCTGTCGCGGCTGGAACGGAAGCAAAGATGCTGGCGGATGCGAGAAGCAGTGCGGCGAGAGTACGAGACATTGTAGTTCTCCTCAGGAGTGATTGCGGGCGGCCTGTTGCCTGCAGCCACCATCGCTCTTTCGGCTTGGAGGGAGAATGCTCGTACTCGACAAGGGATTATTTCATCAGGCGATATGAATGCGACGGAATGGGCATGCAATAGGCAACCTGATCGCCGACTATTTGACTCTGGAAAGCCAAATATCAATTCAAAAGCCGGTTCTCGCGTAGTTTGGCTGCAGCCATATCGACGAAGGCACGGACCTTCGCGGGAGCATGGCGTCCTTCAGGATGGAGTATATGAATTGGCAAAGCTGGTTCCTCGAACTCGCTGAGAACGATCTGCAGTTCTCCAGCGATGAGGGCTGGGCCGATCTGGTAATTGAGAACCCTGGTCAGGCCCCATCCCTCACGCGCGGACTGTATCGCAGCTTCGTTGGTATTGCATTGCAGAGCCGCATCCACGGATACCCGCAGATCGCTGGCAAACTTCCATTCAGGTGAAGCCCATGCCGCTGTCGATGCAGCGATGCGGTGGTCCTTGAGATCGTCTGGCGATTTCGGAACGCCGTAGCGCTCGAAATATTTCGGCGAACCGCACATGACGCGTCGGACACTTCCGACCTTGACGGCAGAGAGATTTGAATCCGGCAGATAACCGATACGCACAGCGACATCGATCCCTTCCTCCACGATGTTGACCGGTCGATCGATGAAGAGGGTCTTGGCTTTCATGGTCGCGTATGTGTCGAGATAGCTCGTTACAATCGGCAGGACATACATTTGCCCGAACAGCGCTGACGCGGTTATGGATAGAGTTCCCGTCGGCGTAGCATAGGAGCCGCCGGCGGCCGCCTCTGCTTCAGCGATATCGGCCAAAATCCGGCGGCAGTCTTCGAAATAGCGAACGCCCGCTTCGGTCATCTTCACCGAACGGGTTGTTCGCACAAGAAGTCGCGCGCCAATCAGGTCTTCGAGCCAAGCAACCGCTCTCGTGACGGCCGGGGCGCTCATGAACATCTGGCGAGCGGTCTCTGCAAAACTCTCCGTTTCGGCGACCTTCACAAAGATCCTCATTGCCTGCCACCGGTCCATCCGCGTCCCCAATCACGTTTGTTTCCAGCACTTTAAGTGCTTGGAACCAAAGCCTCAAGAGGCAACTGACGTTCAGGCGGCCTGCGCACAAAGAGCGCGCGCGATGCGTTCTATTTCCTCGCAGGTTTCCTCGGAAAAGCCGGCGGCTCGTGCGCGCTGGCGCGTTTCGCGACAGGCATCCAGAGCAAGTGACACAGCGATCGATGTATGGAAGTCGAAGCTTGAACCGCGCCTTGCCACGTCCATCTCGGCGCCGGTCATGCCAAGGGCACGACCGGCTTCTTCCTGTTTTGCAAGTAGAGGCTTGCTCGCGTTCGTTCCTGTGAGGGCCAGTTCTATCGAAAGCATTACCTGCGGATCAATTGACGAGCTGGCCACTTTTTGCATCTCCTTGTTCAGCTGTCTAAAAGCCGAAATCGCTGAGGCCAGGATGGTCGTCCGGGCGGCGGCCGAGCGGCCAACGAAACTTGCGATCGGCTTCAGCGATCGGGTGTTCGTTAATGCTGGCATGACGTTCCCGCATCAGGCCGTCCTCGGCGAATTCCCAGTTCTCGTTGCCATAGGCGCGGAACCACTGGCCGCTGTCATCGCGATATTCATAGGCATACCGGACGGCAATGCGATTGCCGGTGAATGCCCAGAGTTCCTTGATGAGGCGATAGTCGAGCTCCTTGTTCCACTTGCGGGTCAGGAAGGCCTCCGCCTCGGCGCGGTTCTTCGCGAACTCGGCGCGGTTGCGCCAGCGCGTATCGAGCGTGTAGGCAAGCGCTACCTTGGCAGCATCGTGACTATTCCAGCCATCTTCGGCAAGACGGACCTTTTCGATGGCACTCTCTCTGGTGAATGGGGGAAGCGGCGGACGAGACATGGAAAAGTTCCTCTGAGTTGATGGTCAATCGTAGGGGGGAGGCGGTACGTCCAGCACCGCCTCCAGGCCAGGCATCACGCAGCCGCGCGATCGATGCGGGGAAAATCGATTTCGGTATCGAGGGCCTCATTCACATAATTCGTGAAGGTATTGAGGGCGACATGGGCGATGATCTCGACGATTTCCGCGTCGCTGTAGCCGGCATCGCGAACCTTGGCGATTTCCTCTGGCGCGACGGACCCGCGAGCCATTGTCAGTGCCCGGGTAAATTCGACGGCAGCAGCCGCCTTGGGATCATTCGACGTGCCGTTGCGGTTGGCAGCGATCTCGCTCTCGTCGAGCTTGGCGAACTTCGTTCCCGTGAAGGTGTGCGCCGAGAGGCAGTAGTCACAGCCGTTGGCTTCCGCCATGGCGAGCGCAATGCGTTCGCGGGTGGCCGGCGGCAGCTTGCCTTTGCCGAGTGCGCCCTGGAGCGAGGTCAGGCCCGTCAATGCGGCAGGGCTGTTGGACACCAGCCGGAAGATGTTCGGAACGGAGCCGATCTGTTTCTGGATGGTCTCGAGGATCGGACGGGACGCTTCCGGAGCTTCTTCGATGGTGGCCGGGGTAGGAATGCGTGACATTGTAATCTCCTTTTTCGGTTGAGAGAGACGTTGCTCTCTTGAGTTTGAATATGATCCGGTGGCGCAACTTGCTGAAGATCGAAAGGAAACAAGGGACTGTTGCGCTGGACGCAGCAATCGAACCCTTAGATAGCGAGCTGCAGGCTGCCTTCCTGTTCGGCTGGAACGGCGCAGCAGAGCAGCACTTCGTCAGCGTCGATCTTCGCGGTGGGCTGCTTGACATAAGCGACGGCACCCTTGACGAGCTTGGTCCGGCAGGTCCCGCAACTGCCTTCGCGGCAACTGAATTCGGGCTCGAGGCCACGTGCTTCGGCGAGTTCCAGGAGCGTGCCGGAACCAGGTGTCCACCGTGCTTCTTTGAGGGAATTCGTGAACACGACGGGCACGGTTTTTTCGGACGGCTGCGTGGTGAAAGACACGGGCGCTGGTGTGGATTGCCCCGTGCGGATCAGCGACGACGGACCGAAGGCTTCAGCCTGGATGCGATCATCAGCAATGTTGAGGGCCCGCAGCCCGTCATAGAGGCCTTGCGTGAACTGGGCAGGTCCGCAGAGATAGAAATCATAGTCGTTGAAGGGGAGGAACCGCGTCAGCATCGCCATATCGATCCGCCCGGCCGCGTCGCAATCCCTGCCCTCTTCAGCGTCCGTGGTGTCGCTGAGAACCCTGACCAAGCGCACGGCGCCCTTTGTCGCACCAATAAGGTCGGCGATCTCCTTGTCGAACGGTCGATCGGCCTTGGAACGAACCGCGTAGAACAATGTGACCGGGCGGACACGCTGCTTGCGCAGCCCTTCGTAGACGACATGACGGAGCATCGCGAGCAGCGGCGTGATGCCGACGCCGCCCGCGAGAAGAACCGCCGGACGGGTCGACCGGGCGTCGATGCTGAAGTCTCCGGCCGGCGCGCGCACCTCGATCACATCGCCGACGGCAGCATTATCATGCAAGAACCGAGAAACCCGGCCGTCTCGCTTGACGCTGATGCGGTAAATCCCGTCGGACGGCGCAACCGAGAGCGTATAGGTGCGGGTGATCGCGTTTTCTGCGCCGGGCAGCTTTATGCGTATGGGGAGATGCTGACCGGCCACGTGAGGGAGTAGTCCTGCGCCATCGCCGGGCTGCAGATGGAAAGACTTGATCGTCGCGCTTTCATCGACAATCGCGGTGACGGTCATTGGCCGCCACGCGCCGGCAAGCTCTGTCGCACGGAGACGGTCGGCCGCTTGGCTCCAACTGCCTGTCATCAGGGAGCTTGGCGACCAGCCGTCGTTCTGGAAAGCCCATCTCAAAGCCAGAGCATTGCGGCGACGAACGATCTGTGTCGGCTTGAAGGTCCAGAACCGCTCCGCGCCCTGAAAGGCGGCGATCTCCGGCGAGTCGAAAATGAGGTCGGCTTTGCCCGTCATTTGCAGCGTGTCGCCTGTTGCGAAATCCACGAACAGAAGTCCTGCCTTTCCGTTCAGCAGGATGTTGCCAAGCGTCGCGAAGAAGAGATTCCCATCAAAGTCGGGGATCATCAGGACGCCGTCGTCGCCGACGCGAACAAATCCGGCATTGCCGCCACGGTGGGAGACATCCACCTGGCGCCGATCTTCGCGATCGACGTAAGACGCAACGAAGAAGGCGTCGGCTTCCCGGATGATCGCGCTTGCCTGGTCATCGAGCACAGGCAGTTCCTCCGCTTCACCCCGGAACGGTGTTCCCGGCTGTCGCTCAAACGCGAAGTCGCGCAGCTGAATGTAACGGGGGCAGTTTCCAAAACTCTGGTCGACATCAACGCGGAACCCGCCGTCAATTGTCGAGACCAAACCATTCATGCGGTTACGGCGACGCGTGTGCATCTCGATACCGAGAAGACCGATCGGCATGCCATCCGCCAGTCCTTCACTTGCCGGATCGCTCGGATCGCGGGCTGCGGCGATGTCCAGCACAATGGGAGAGGGTGACGACATGAACCCTGGCTGGCCTTCGACAAACGTCGCCCAGGCGTCGCCCGCCGGATCGACGCTTCCCAGGACAATGAATGGGAGCTGAGCGTAAAAATCCCGGTGCTGGTCCGGCATGTAATCGCGAATGACACGCTGGCCGACTGAGGCCATGCGCTCCTTTACGCCAAGCTTTTCC
Source organism: Hyphomicrobiales bacterium (assembly GCA_900469345.1). Taxonomy (GTDB): domain Bacteria; phylum Pseudomonadota; class Alphaproteobacteria; order Rhizobiales; family Rhizobiaceae; genus Neorhizobium. Next base: position 216,299 of record UBWZ01000014.1, read on the forward strand.
TGGATAAAGGTCTCGCCTTCGTGCCACGTCGGCAGTTTTGTGAGGGTCACGGACATCTGCGTTCTCCCGGGAAAGAGGCGAAGGGCGCGCGACGTATCGCACGCCCTATCTGAGCTCAGGCGGCAAGGCCGACCGGCGTCTTGACGAAGTCAACGAACCCCGGGAGTTGTTCGACGCGAGCCAGCAAAGCATTGACGGAGGGATAGGCGCTAAGGTCGACATTGCCTTCCGGCGCGCGCGCGACGTAGCTGTAGATCGCGACATCGGCGATCGTCGGGCGGTTGCTTACCAGCCATTCCCGCCCTTGCAGCTGGCTCTCGATCCGGCCGAGAATGGTATGCGCGCGGCCGATCACCTCTTCCGGATTGAACTTGGCGCCGAAGACCGTCACCAGGCGGGCAGCAGCCGGGCCGTAGGCGATCTCACCGGCTGCGACCGAAAGCCAGCGCTGGACCTCAGCCGCCCCTTTTGCATCCTCCGGAAGCCATTCGGTCTGACCGGCCTTCTTGGCGAGGTAAACCAGGATTGCATTGGAGTCAGCGATGAAGACATCGCCATCCGCCAGCACCGGGACTTGCCCGAAGGGGTTCATTTTCAGGAAATCTGGCTGCTTGTGGGCTCCAGCTTTCAGATCGACTTCGACCAACTCGTGAGGGAGCCCGATCAGCGAGAGAAAGAGCCGGGCACGGTGCGCGTGGCCTGACAGCGGATGGTGATAAAGTTTCATGTGATCGCTCCTGATTGAAGGTCGGGTCTGTTCCCGATCCCTGCGCAAAGGATGCAACGGGCGATCAGCGAGCTGAATACTCATCTTTGACAGTGCACCGTTACGCTGGACGCAACAGTGCTTAGGACCGCTTCGCGTGGTGAGTTCACTTCACAAAGCAAAGCATAGACGGATGGGCCTTCTAAGGCATTAGGGTTACGGGAGCCCTTGCGAGAAATTCATCAGTCCTGAGGCGGGCTCTCAATGTGGCTGCCGTGCCGAACGTCGTTGATGAGATCGACGAACCGCCGCAGTTTGGCGGGAATATTTCGTCTTCCGGGATAATAAAGGCAGAGCCCCGGATAGGGCGGCGTCCAGTCGGCAAGAACCTGCTCCAGCCTTCCAGCGGCGACATCGTCTGATACCTGCCATTCATTCAGATAGGCAAGTCCGGCTCCGTCCCGGGCCGCCCGGAGCATCAGGTCGCTGTCGTCGAGCGTGAGCTTGCCGGGAACGTCGAGCGTGAAGCTCTCTCCTCGCTTTTCGAACTCCCAGCGATAGAGCATGCCGCTCGCCATTCTGGCCCGGATGCACTCGTGGTTCTGAAGATCTGCCGGGACCTGCGGCTTTCCATGCTGGCGGAAATATTCGACCGAACCGACGATGGCGGGACGGACGCCGTCGCTGATCGGAACGACGACCATGTCGGGGGGAACGGCTTCCCGAATCCTTATCCCCGCGTCAAAGCCCTTGGCATTGACGTCGACCAGCGCGCCCTCCGTGACAATCTCCACCGCCATCTGCGGATTCCTTCGCATGTATTCCAGGATCAGCGGCGTCAGGATCATCCGCGTCGCACCCACTGACGTGTTGATGCGCAGGATACCCGTGGCTTCGGCACGATGCTCGTCGACATGCTCGACGGCGTTGCGAATGGCCTCCAGGGCCGGGCCGACGCTCGCCACGAATTGTTCGCCCGCGGCGGAAAGGACGACGCTCCGTGTGGAGCGATTGAACAATCTGACCCCCATACGCGCCTCCAGCGTAGCGATCTGCTGGCTGAGCGACGACGACGAGATCCCAAGCTCGCGGGCTGCGGCCCGAAACCCGCCTTGGGAAGACACAGCGAGAACTGCTTCGAGTTCGGCGAGCGAGCCACGCATCATTGTCCGTAATCCCTTATCAGGCTGAGCGATTTTGGCCAGCTTATCAGGACAGTCCTAAAATGCCAGATAAGCCTGACAGTCGAAAGGAGTTAAACATGCGCAACATCGACAAGATCTATATCGACGGTCAGTTCGTCACGCCAAAAGGCACCGAGATGGCCGATCTCCACAATCCATCCACGGAAGAGAAGATCGGCACGGTCCAGCTTGCCGGCGTAGAAGACGCACGGGAAGCCATCGCCGCGGCAAAACGCGCTTTCCCCCCCTTCTCACGCACGTCGAAGGCCGAACGCGTCGATATGCTGAAGCGCTTGAACGCCGCGGTTGCGGCGCGGGTTACCGATCTCACCGAAGCGATGTCGCTCGAATATGGCGCTCCGCAGACCTTCACACGCTTTGCCATCCCCCACGCTGCTTCGAGCTTTCTCACCATGGCGTCCGTTCTGGAGGACTACGAATTCGAGCGCCAAATGGGCCGCGCCCGCGTGGTCATGCAGCCGTCTGGCGTCGCCGCGGCCATCACACCATGGAACAGCAATATCGGTTTCATCACGTCGAAGCTCGCAACCGCCATCGCCGCCGGTTCGACCATCGTCATCAAGCCAAGCGAGATGAGCGCAATCCAGACACAGATCCTGACCGAATGCCTGCATGTAGCGGGTCTCCCGAAGGGTGCCTTTAACATTGTCAACGGGTTCGGCAATGTCGTCGGCGCGGAACTCAGCCGGCATCCTGATGTCGCGAAAGTGACCTTCACGGGCTCAACTGCGGTCGGCCGCGAAATCCTGCGCAACGCGGCCGATACCTTCAAGCGCGTAACCCTGGAACTTGGCGGCAAGGGTCCGAACATCATTCTCGAAGACGCGGATCTTGACATCGTCATTCCTGCCGTGTTGCGGATGGGCTTCATCAACAGCGGGCAGGCCTGCATTGCCGGCACCCGTATTCTGGTTCCGAACCATCGGCTCGACGACGTCCTGGTCCGGCTGAAACAGGAGATCGAGACGTTCAAGGTCGGCGCTCCGAGCGATCCGGACGCGATGATCGGGCCGATGGTCAGCCGCAAGCAGTACGATCGCGTCCAGTCCTACATCGAACTGGGAACGCAGGAAGGCGCCCGCCTCCTGACGGGCGGTATGGGGCGGCCCGCCGGTCTGGATCGTGGCTGGTTTACGAAGCCGACGATCTTTTTCAGCGTGGACAACCAGATGCGGATCGCGCGCGAAGAGATTTTCGGTCCGGTCCTCTCGGTCATCGCCTACCGCGACGAAGATGAAGCCGTGTCCATCGCAAACGACACGCCGTACGGCCTTCAGGCCTATCTGCATGGCACCGACTCCGCACGCATGCAGGCGCTTGCGGATCGACTGGACAGCGGGCGGGTGGTCATCAACGGCGCGCCGCATGAGCCACTCGCTCCCTTTGGCGGGTTCAAGCAGTCGGGGATCGGTCGTGAATACGGCGTGTTCGGCCTCGAGGCGTTTCTAGAGCCGAAAGCCGTCATCGGTTGATGTTTCGATACTTGGAGCGACGACCGAACCGCTCGGGTCAGGCGTTCTGCAGTCGGACCAGGACCTTTCCGACGGCCTTGCCGCTCTCCTGAAACTCGTGCGCATCGACCACTGCATCAAGGGCATATGTTTTCGCGATCCGCGGAACGTACGCCCCCGACGCGGCGCAGGCCGAAATCTCCTGGGTTGCCTGACGCATCGCCGCTTCCGGCATGGTGTAGACATAGACGAAACGGAAAGAGAAGCCTCCAAGCAGCGCCGGGAAGAACGGGATTATGAGCTTAGCCTCAGGTGTTTCAGTCGAATAGACCGAGACGACGCCGTCGCGTGCCAGACAGGCGACCGCCACATTGATATTGGCGGCAATGTCGACGTCCACGATACGATCTACGCCATGGCCGCCCGTCGCCGACCGTATGGCATGCGACACGTCCTCCTCGTGCCGGTTGAGCACAAGATCGGCCCCAGCCGCTCGCGCCACCTCTGCCTGCTCGTCGCGGCTCACCGTCGCCGCCACCCATGCCCCCGCCCATTTCGCAAGCAGGATCGCCGCGTTGCCGACCGCGCCGGCGCCACCCTGCACCAGAACCCGCTTGCCGCGCAGGTCCCCGTCGGCGAACAAGCAGCGATGCGCGGTCATCGCAGGGACGCCGAGCGACGCTCCGATCTCAAAGGACACGTTGTCGGCCAGCCTGACGGCCTGCGCGGACGGCACGACGACAAATTCCGCAGCAGTCCCAAACGCGCGGCCCCATTGCGCCATGTAGATCCACACCCTCTCGCCGATGCGCGTATCAGGCACGCCGGGGCCGACCGCGTCGATCACGCCCGCGCCGTCCTGATGCGGAACGATCCGCGCGAATGGCTTGGCCTTGCCGCCGAAGCCGGTTCTCGTCTTGATGTCGGAAGGATTGATACCCGAGGCAACCACCCTCACCCGGACTTCACCGGCGCCGGGCTGTGGATCGGGCAGGTCGCTGACACCAAGCACCTCTCTCGCAGCTCCTTGTTCGTCGTAAAACGCAGCGCGCATGACACACCTCCAATCAACTCCCCCAACTAGGCGCGGCACAGGCGATCTTGCAAGTAGGCAACAGTTCTGCCTATAGAGATAGAAAGTACACCATTGGAGACCAAGATGAGCCTTGGCCAGAAGTGTCCCGTCGAGACCACCGTCGATGTTACGGGCGGCAAGTGGAAGCCGATGATCATCTACCGGCTGCTGGACGGGCCGCGCCGGTTCGGGGAACTGCGTCGCCTGGTCGGCGATCCGAGCCAGCGATCGCTGACGATGCAGCTCCGCGAGCTTGAAGCTGACGGGATCGTCGCCCGCGAAGTCTTTGCAGAGGTTCCGCCGCGCGTGGAGTATTCGCTTACACCGTTCGGCCAGACACTCGCGCCTGTGTTGATGGCCATGCGAGACTGGGGCGTCGCGTTTCAAGAGAGGAAGAGCGAGGCGCAGCGTTAAGTCGCGTCTCGTCTGGCGCTCGCAGCGAAGCGCTCTACAAAGAAATCGATCAGCACCCTGACCTTCCGCGAGACGTGCGATCCCGGCGGCCGCACGATGTAGACGCCGATCTCCGGCAAGCTGTATTCCGCCATGATCGGCACGAGCACGCCGGCCGTCACGTAGCTTTGCGCGATCACGACAGGAAGAGCCGCAATGCCCAGTCCGGCCGCCGCCCCTTCGGCGATCCCCACGGCGCTGTCTGCCTTGAACCTTCCCTGCCCGTTGACGACGACCGTCCGGCTGCCATCCGATACCCTCCAGCTTTCGGTCCCTTGAAGGATGGCCTGGTGTTCGAGCAGGTCCGAGGGCTTCTTCGGCACGCCATGGGCACTCAGATAGTCCGGATTGGCGAACAGCCCCGCCGCAAAGGCGCCGATCTTGCGCGCCGTCAGGTTCGAGTCCTGCAGGTAACCGACCCGTATCCCGCAATCGAACCCTTCCGCCACCAGATCAACGTATCGGTCGCTGTAGTGCGCGTGAAACTGCAGGAGCGGATGGAGGCGGGCAAGCTCGGCCAGCGCCGGCGCGAAGTGTCCGGGACCGAAGGACGAGGGAACCGCCACACGCAATCGTCCCCGCAGCTCTCCGGTCGGCAGCATTTCCTCGCGCGCCACGTCCATTTCAAGGCACATGCGGGCAGCATGCTCGCGGAAGGAAACCCCGGCTTCCGTGAGGGATGCCCCTCTGGTCGTCCGTGCCAGAAGCTGCACGCCAAGCTCGCTCTCAAGGCGCACAAGCCGCCGGCTGACGATCGACTTCGGCAGCCCGAGACGTCGTGCCGCGACCGTGATCCCGCCGCCGTCGGCAACTTCGACGAAGGTCTGCAGGTCCTCGAAGCTGATCATTTTTGCGTTCCATTTTTCGTTCGACAGAGTGGCAAACCATAGAGCTACCGTGCCGCCGATCGCAACGCTAGATTCAAGTCATCGAGCGGATCGAAACTGAATTTCATCCACCGCCGACAAGAAAAAGGAACACGACAATGCATAATAACGTCTTCACCCCCGAAAATTCCGCCATGCTGCTGATCGACCATCAGATCGGCACTATGGCCTGGACCCACTCGCACGATATCAACCTGGTCAAGCAGAACGCGCTGAAACTCGCCCGCATCGCCAAGGCCGCCAACATCCCGACCATCCTGACATCCAGCATGGAAGACCAGATCCAGGGACCGCTGCTTCCGGAACTCAAGGAAATCCTGCCCGAAGCCTTCGACGCCCGCATCAAGCGCCCCGGCATCGTCAACGCCATGCACCACGACGGCTTCAATCAAGCCGTCAAGGCGACCGGCCGCACGAAGCTCTTCGTCGCCGGCGTCACGACAGAAATCTGCGTCACCTTCCCGGTCCTGCAGATGCTCGACGAAGGCTACGAGGTGCAAGTCTCGGCGGACGCTTCCGCCTCCTACACCAAGTACGGCGACGACCTGGCTCTCCGCCGCATGGAGAAGGCCGGAGCGATCATCACCACGGTCGACCAGATCATCTCCGAACTCGCCATCGACTGGACGAGCCCGCTTGGCCAGAAGCTGGTCGGTATCCTGAACTATCACTGATGTCGGAACGATATTGTGTTCACCGGCGCGGGCGACAATCGCCCGCGCTCGAGATGGAAGGAAAAACTCCAATGACGATCACCAAGATCTCCGCAGGCCGGATGCGCGGGAACCTCGTCCAAGGCTTCGGCGTCGAAATCCTGTATCCGGGTCTCGCCCTAACGGCCGATGATAGCGGGATCGGTCCGATCGGCAGGATCGATCGCGCCCAGGTACAACCCGGTCACCTCATCGGCATGCACCCGCACAAGGACGACGAGATCCTGACCTACATCCGCGGCGGCGAGATGCTTCACCGCGATACGGTCGGAAACGAGAAGACGCTCGACAAGACGCATTTCATGATGATGAATGCCGGCCACACCTTCCAGCACGAAGAGCTGATGCTCGGGAACAGCCCGGTTCGAGCGCTGCAGATTTTCCTGCGGCCTAACGCTCCCGATCTTGAGCCGATGGTGCAGTTTCACGATTTCGTTGACGCGAGCAGTGACAACGACTGGCGATTGATTGCTGGACCGCACGAGGCGCCGCTGACCGTGCGATCCGACGTCCGTGTCTTCGATACCCGCATGACAAGGGGCTCCCGGCTACGCTTGCCTGCCGCGGCCGATCCCGGTACGGCTTTTCTGCTCTATGTCTTCGATGGGGCGATAGATTTCGGCGACGTCACGCTCACAACCGGCGAAAGCGCGTTTACGCGCTCGTTGGATCACCAGCTCATTCCCAGTGCGGGTTCAGATGTCGTCCTGTTCGCGTTCGACCCTGAGGCTGAAGTATTTCGTGGCGGCATGTTCAGCGGGAACCAGAAACGTATGGGATGAACGGGAGATGCCGATTTTATGGATGGCGGCGTGGAGATATCGTCGTTCTGCTTCTCGCCTTGAAAGGAACCGAACTACGGCAGCTATCAGCCGTCTGCTCATCTGCCGTGTAATGATCTTCCTGGTGGGGGGAGCCTCAACTCCAACGCGGCGGAGCCCCGATATGATTTTTGAGCGCCTCGGTGAATGCTCTGATCTTCGCAGATGGCACCTGGAGCGCACGAAGAAGATAGATCCCGGAAGGCCTTTCATTCCAACCTTCGCCCGATAGCGGTAGGCGGACAAGATCACCCGCCTGGACGGAAGGCCCCGAGACCCAGCTCGGCAGGAACGCCACCCCCATCCCGGCGATCGCAGCCCCGTTCATCGCTTCAAAATCGTCGGACCGGAATACGACGCGCTCGCACGCCTCCCCTGTTGGCGCGCCAAGAATATTAGACCAACCGAGAAGATCGTTACCGTGGAGCTTATCGAGGACACGATGTTGGCGAAGCGCTTCTGCACTTTCCGGCACCCCATAGTGCTCAAGATAGGCAGGGCTCGCCACGACGATGCGATCATGAGGCGCGAGCTTGGTTGCGATCAGCGAGCTGTCCTGTAGATCACCCATCCTCACCACCAGATCGAGCCGCTCTGCGACCGGGTCGGCAAGCCGCTCGGTCAGGTCCAGTTCGACATGCAGGCTCGGATAGTCTTGCGCGAGAGATGCCAGTACCGGGATGACGTAGCGTTTTCCGAACGTCGGGAAGCAGGCGATCCGCAACGTGCCGCTGACCGCACCATCGAAAGCGGCAACCTCGGCATGGGTGTCGGCCAGATCGTCAAGCAGGCGCTGGGCGCGCTCAAACAGGTGACGGCCCGCATCCGTCAAAGACAGCGCCCGTGTCGAGCGAACGAGGAGAGGAACTCCGAGGTCCTTCTCCAGCGCATCGATCTGTCGAACGACAGCCGAGGGCGTGACGGCCCGGCGCCGAGACGCAGCCGAGAAGCTTCCGGTGCGGACGACATCGACGTAAACAGCGAGATGTTCTGCGAACCGTGGGTCCCTCATCTTTGCCTACGACGCAAAACCGTTTCGACCATTCAGTTCGTTATCATCTGCAGGCATTCGGAGCACTTTCCTTCTCGTGAACGGGCGGTCGCCCAACAAACAGAAGGAACACTACGATGGTCAAGGTCCTCGATACAATTCTCTCTCAGTCCGCCTATTCCGCGGAGATCGACGTTCCACTCGAAAAGATCGACATCGCGGACTGGCTCTTCAACCTGCCCGAAGCCGAATATCTTCGTTGCTGCCCTCCCGATCATATCGCTGCCGGCGTCACGTGGACCGATGACGGACGCCGGATGTCGATCAATGTCGAGCAGATCGGCTCGGGCCTGGTCGTACAGCACTATGTGGCCGAAGTCGCCGAGCCCGCCTATTGCCGCATGAACTCGATCTCGGATGTGTTCACAGCCAATGGGCGCACGAAGGTCAACGTCGTCTGGGAATTGATGGCCGAGAAGATCGACGACAACAGGACACGCTACACCAACAAGGTAACAGCCCATCCCACTGACGCGTTCATGAGCTTCATCCAGGAGCATGGGATCAGTTACGAAGATGCGGCTGCGGCCCGTCAGGCCGCAGGCGGCGACCACAACAGCCGCGAGACACCACTGTTTGCTGCCAGCATCGCCCGTCGAGCACTGTCGAAGTAAGGAGACGTTGCGATGAAAGCGATCATGTTCGATGACTTCGGAAGCGCGGATGTCCTACGGCTTGGCGAAGCTCCCATGCCCGAGGTCCGCCCCGACGACATCCTGGTCAAGGTCATGGCGGCCGGTGTCAACCGAGCCGACCTTCTTCAGCGGGAAGGTGTCTATGGCTCACAAAGCTACGGCGACAGCACTATTCTCGGGCTTGAAGTCGCTGGTGAGGTCATCGCCATGGGGAACGGGGTGAGCGGATTTGCAGTCGGAGACCGTGTCATGGGCATTGTCGGGGGCGGCGCCTACGCCCAATATGCGCGCCTGGACTACGGGATGGCCGCTCCCATACCGGCCGGCATGCCACTCACCGACGCAGCCGCGGTCATGGAAAGTTTTGTCACAGCGTGGGAGGCGCTTTCAAATCTCGGGAAAGTCGCAAAAGGTGAGACCGTCCTCGTTCACGCTGCGGCAGGCGGTATCGGATCGGCTGCTGTCCAGCTCGCCAAGGCAGCAGGAGCGACTGTGCTGGCCACGGCATCTGCAAGCAACATCGAAAACGTGCTGACACTCGGCGCGGATGCGGTCTTCGACTACAAGCAGGTCGACTTCGAGGCAGAGATCATTGATGCGACCGCTTCTCGCGGTGTCGATCTGATCATCGACTTTGTCGGTGGGTCCTACCTCGCCCGCAATATCCGCAGTCTTGCTCCTGGCGGTCGGCTTGTTCAGGTCGGCCTGCTGGGACGGGACAACAATGCCATCATTCCCCTCGACATCGTTCTTCACAACCACCTGCAATTGATCGGCACGGTCATGAAATCCAGGTCGCGGTCAGAAAAACGAGCGATGATCGGCCGGTTCAGGGAACAGGTGCTGCCGAGGGTTGGCCACGAGCTGAAGCCGGTCATTGGAGCGACGTATCCGCTCACCGCTGCATCGGATGCCCATCGCCGGATGGAGGCCGGCGGATTGTTCGGGAAGGTCGTTCTGGCGGGCTTTCATGAATGACACTGGCATATGGTGTACTACCCGCGCTTTGAACGGATACGAACCACCGACCCCTTGCCCAACACTGGCTAAACATCTGACCAGATTTAGGAAATGGACTTGTGACAACTTTGTACGCCTCGCCCGGAAAGCGCCGTCACTGGGTTGGTCCTCTCCTCCCGCTCTATAGGAGCTGCATTCCTGCATCAAGCAAACAATCTAGGTAATCCTCCCGCGACACCACCGAACCCGACTTGGTTGCCTCTATCACAGCAGTCACGACCCGCCTGGCCAGTGAGCGGGCTTCATTGCGATCTTCGCTAGAAATGCCGCCCATTGGTCGGCCGTGCAGAAATGAGCTTCTGATATCGAATAGTCTGTCATACTGATCGCCGAAATCCCGGCTTCCGAGAAGGCCAGCAACGCGATGGCGCATTCGTTTGGACGCCCCCATCCGCTTGTGACGATCAGGCGCAATTCGCTGTGATTGGTCATAATCAGCATGCATGCCTAACGCAGCCTCAATGACGATCACGTGCGCCAGAAACTCATCGATGCCTTCGGCGAAGTACGCGCGGACGAAGAAATGAACGATCGGAGTCTCAAACAGAACAGATTTCCGTGCCCGTTCCACGATTTCCCAGTAGCGCTGATCCCAATTTGGAAGGTCGGCCTCCGCTTGATCATCGAGGTTGCGAACCAATGGCACCTCTTCTTCGATCTCGCCACCCCAGCTGTCGAGAAAGATGGCGATGGTCCAGTTCAGGCTATCGGGAGAAGGGGGTGCGGTCCTTCGCACGAAGATGTCCCTGTCGACCGTATGGACCCAAGGCACCTGGAAGCCACGCCAATCCAACTCCCCCATCGCCGCCCACTCCTCCCACGGCGCAAGAAGCAGGAAGAACAAGACAGCCTCGACCGCTCCGGAGTGGCGGCCTTCGTGAGGTTCGATGCGACCGAAGTCCTGACTGAAATCTATCAGAAGGTCGGGGAGAACGCGCGCGCCTTTATCCTGGTCGAACTCGACCGTCTCTTCAACAACGAGCCATTGAAACTCCGCGAACCGATCGACTTCGAGTTTATGCTTCGGATGTGTTCGCCTCAGTTGCTCTTCGTCGAACAGTTCACGAAGTTCGTTCGCGTCGAAGCGTCTCAGGCGGGCTCCGCCGAAGTCAAGCGGCGACAGTCGGTCGGCCAAGTCCATAGGAACGAGATGCAGTTTCCTCGAACGGGTCGCCAGAAAAGCCGCATGAAGGGCTCCGGCGGCATCTTCAGGTGTCGAAGGCAACTCCTTGAAGTCCTTCGACAGACCGCAAGGAAGTCCGAGCGTTCTGAGCGCCGTCGCCAGCGTGGAATTGAAGCCCAGCGCCCTCGTATACGGATGCAGAGAGGCGCAACAATTGCGAAGCCGGACAAAGCTCGGATCCGCGAAAAGATTGGCCGGCCCTGGCCGTCTCAAACGCCAGAGATCGGTCACGGCGTCGATCATCTCCTGGCTTGGGCACGGAAGCTCACGCTCTGACATCAACGACCTCGCCGCGACTTCCCACGAGCGCGATCTCTATGCCCGCCAACGCGCAGCGCGGCGCCAATCGTTGAGCAAGCCTCATGGTGCCCTCTGTCAGGGGAACGCAGGCCACCTGGCGGCCGAACACCGGCATCGCCATCAACATGCCGACCGTCTCGCATAGTCCCTTGTAGAGCCGTGAAAGCTGTCCGGGATGACGCGTGTTGATGATGCCGCCCTTGCACTCGACCGAAATCGTTCCCGTCGGCGTATCCGCCACGACGTCGCCCAACCCGGACTTTGGGTTGACGGTGATCACCTGCCCCGCTGAATTGCGGTATTCGCCGCCGTAGGCGGTTCTGCCCAAGGCGGACAGCTTTCGAAAGCCGCGTCTTTTGAGCCACCCGGCAAAGTCGAACTGCTTTCCATGTTCTCCGTCGGGATGGATCCGGACATGCATGGTTTCTGATGAACGCAAGAGATGCATGGCGTAGGCGACCATAACAGCGCCTTCGTAAAGATGATGCTCGTGCGCCCCGTTCGCCCGTCCCGCACGGTTCGGCGGCGGCTTCAACTCCTTAACCAGATCGTCGAAATCCAAATTTCCCTCCCGTTGCCGCTTACAAGACAAGTTCAAGCCGACGCCGTCGATCCGAACCTAGTGCCGAGCGTCTTCCCTGCCGGCTCAGACATTGCGGGCTTGCATCTCAGCCCCTTTTGTTCAGAAGAGCTTCGACCTGTTCAGGCGTCAAATGCGTCCGACCATAGGCTTCCATAATCTCGCTGCTGACGTCGGTCATCAGCTCCACAAGCGCCTTCTTGTCCCATTGCCTCCGGCTCTGCATCACTCGGAAAGTATCAAGCAAAGCATTGCTGCGCTCGTAGGCGAATTGTCCGGGCCACACCGTGCCGAGAAGTCCGACCGCACCGACCTCGATACGGATCTGACCAACCGCTTCGAAGTGCGCCAGGATCTCCAGACAATCGCGAACGAAATCAACGAAGGCTTGCATGACGCTGGCGAAGTAGAATTTTCCTTCGGCCAAACGATGCGTGTCGAACGACCAGATTTCGCCCGTCTCGCGAAACCACTGGGCCGCGGACCAAGTCTCGCCGCCGTTGCCTGAGACAGCGTAGCGAAGCACGCCGTTAGTGTTGAGTCCTCCGTCGGTAGAGGCGCAAGGCCCGATCGGCCGCAAAGCTGTGGCGGCCCCATTTCCTTGATAGGTATGGACGGCGTTGGCTCTTGGGATGCCGTTTGCGAAACGCTCCGGAACAACCCGGACGTAGATCCGCCTCGCCTCTACCGGCTCAATCTGCTGGGTCGAACCTCCTCCGTGCCAAGACTGGTGCTGGAAGATCGTCCCCTTCTCGAACCAGACGGACGGATCGTCGGATCTCGACGGCTTTCCGGATGGCCCCGGCGTGCTCGCTTTGGCTGCCAGCCAGTCGGTCAGCGATAATCGCAAAGCTTCTGTCAAATCCTCGGAGAGTTTTACCGTGATTGCTTCGATCGTGTCTGCATCCGCATCCTTGGCGAGCTGGTAGAAGACCACCGCCCGGCGATGGCGAATGTCGAACGGAAGCTGCTCCGGTTTCTTGGGACCGTACGACTTGTTGGCGACGAGAATGATATTTTCATGGGAAAGATGCGCCCACGCCCAGCCGAGCTCGATCAACACGTTCGGATTCGGCAGATCTCGCCCGCCCTCGGATTTTCCCACGCTTGTCACATCGCCAACGAAGACGGCGGATTGCTTGATCTTGTCGAAAATTGTGTCCGCGATGGCCGCCATACCCGGGGCATTCTTGGTGTCGTGATCGAGTTCCGGTCGATCGCTTGGGTCGAGTTCGAGCTCATCCCCAAGCGTCAGCAAGGCCCGCCCGAGTGCATCCTCAACGACGTTTCGAGTGACTTTACTCGTGCGGTCGCTCTGCCAGGACCAAAAGACCTTCATTCTCCCCCCCTTGCAAACCGCAGCGGCGGACTAGTTCCGCATCTTTTTTCGACGCGTGGAAGCTGCCTCACGCTAATCTAGTCCGATTCGTGCTGCCGCTCGATTTCAATTCGCCGCTCCAGATAGCGAAGTTCGCTCTTTGCCCAGAGCGACACCGCCCTCACAGGATGAGCGGTCCAAGATCGAAGCGGCACAAGATAAACCTCCAGAATGGGTATGATCGAACCGGACCAAGAACTCGGCCGGAGACGCTGCGACAACGCGGCCAGAAACGCTTTCGATTTCCCGTAGCGTTCGGCGATCCTTTCAAGGGCTGGGTGCCAGACGAATTCCTTTTCGGTCCCCGCGGCAAGGATCGGATAAAAATCGATGAGCAGTGCCGGCCGTTCAGCGGACGCGTCCGCCCATTGAAACACGACCTCCTCCGGCACTCCGAACAGCGTCCCTGCGTCACGGGTCTCGCTGCCGTCGAAGCGCGCGTTGGATGGACCGATTAGGCGCTTGAGCCGGTTGCGTTCGATCGGAGTGGAGGTCTGGTAGAAATGCGAAATGTGCTTCCACAAGACAACCGGTGTGTCTTCACGAAGGATCGCCACCACGGTGCGCATCGCATCATCGAGCGCGGAGAAGAGTTCGTAATTTTTGCTTCCCGCCAAGGTGACGACCTGCGTCGCCAAGCGGTCGGCCAATGCGGCATCGATTCCGATCGTGGAGCGGACGCGCTTCAAAAGATCTTCGAACGTGTGACCGTCGCGCTGGCTTCCTCGGGTATGTTCCAGCAGAAGGGGGTTAGTCAAAAGGGTCGCGACATACCGTGCCTGTGCCGGATCGGCAGCTTTTCCATAGCGGTACATCATCGCAATTTCCAACGCCGCCCAAGCCCCGTCACCGCCTTGCGACGACAGCGGCTCCAGCAGCCTGGCGACATCGTCTACGTCGAGTTCGTCCAGACCCCGGCCATGAGACAAGACCGTCCAATATCCAGGTGCGACCCTACGCGCTTTGACGTCGACGATGACGCGCTCCAGACGCTCTCTATTCATCGAAAGCGCCGTATAGAGACCGACTACTGCCGTTTCGCTTGCTAGCGTTGCAAGTGCCTTCTGAAGGCAGTCATCGGCGAGCTTTCTGTCGGCTCGATCTATGCCGGCGAGCAGGCCTCGCAGGAGATTCAGGCCAGCAGCCTTCGTTGCGACGATATCCAATGCGGCCTCAAACGCCTCATTTTTGTTCGCTGCTCGATGCCCAAGCTCTTCCGCAAAGGGATACACGCTCTTGAGATCGAGGTGCGCCATGCGTCGGATCGCCTTAAGCACCTGAGCGTCGTCGGAAGCAATTTGCCGTGCAATTTCGCGCGCCGCGCGCTCGGAATAGTCGAAGTCGTGGTCACCCTCCCGGTGGATCGCGTCGGGATCGCGGATGTCGGACCGCCAGAACTTCGTGAAGACAATCGCGCGGTCGACGAGTGCAGCAGGGAACAGTCGATCATAAAGCGTCCGCACGTAGTCGCTCTGCTCGGCCGGTGCGCCTTTCCGGTCGAAATAAAGCCAATCTCCGACGCTTTCGACGGCCTCCGGCCAGAAGCCTTTTTCAATGGCGATTGCAACGAGCCGTTCACCGAATTCCTCGTAGAGGCTTGTGTTGAGCATTCTGCGTGACGCACGTGCCAGGATATCCTCACATCGCTTCGCGAATTCGGGATGCTTTTGGCGTATATGGATCAGTCGGTTCAAGCCCTCTCGGTAGAACTCGTGAACTTCATCCCAGGTTGTCGGGAACCAATCGACAAGCGGAGGGCCGGAGCCTATCCGACCGCTGTCTCCGTATCGGATATAATCTCTTGTAAAGACGCTGGAAAGAGCGTCTACGCAAATGCCGACCATCGCTGGATCGGCGCGTTCCAGCCCCTCGTCAAGCACGAAAAACCGCTCGGCGGGAGGAACTTCAGTTCCGCTCAACTCGAGCTGAAACAGCTGTTTGAACAGGCCCGTCGCGTTGTTTGCCCACTCTTCCGTTTCATTGGCGGCCAATCGCAGAAGAAGTCGGGCGGCAATTGCAAACGAATGTGTACGGAATGCCAGTTTGGACAGCGCCTCTACCAGACTCCGGCGAGCATCAATGCTGAGCTGGAGAGCGTCATCTGAAAGCGGAAGGACGGTAAAGCGCAATAGGTCGGCGACCCGATCGGGCACGAGATGAACGAGGGCATCGATCGCCGCGCAGCCTCTCTCGGAAAGGATCGCCTCGGTGTCGGACAGCTGATCGCGAACGAAGCGCGAGCTTGTTTCGATGACGATCGGCAACGCGTCCAGGTGTCGCCAGCGGCCGAAAAGAGCCAATAGGAGATCGTCGGTCGCTTCGGCCATCAGTCGGTCAAGCAAGGAGGGCCGGAGAATTCCGATCAGGCGCGACGCCAGATGATTGGCTACTGGTGTCGGTTGCGCGCTGAAGTCATTGCCGTTCTGTCCGACGAGGAAGCGAGATTTCGCCCGCGCCAGATGCTCGTACATCTCGTCGCCCGTCATTCTGCCGAGCCGCTCAGCGACAATATCCAGTTGGGCCGGCCCCGGGTTTGCCTCGATGCCGACCCGTTCGAACATCGCGAGCGATTGGAGAGCCCGAACTTCCGCTTCGCCGACAATACCTGCGCCTTTGAGAATACGATCGACGACATCCCCAATCGTTTCGACGTCTGCAAGTTGGCCGTTTCCACCCTCCTCCGTCGCCAACACTGCGAACCGCGGAAAGCCACCGAAGATTTCGCTCAGTCGAGTGATGGCGTCGCTATCGAGGGCGGGGTTGCGTTTTCGAAGAATGGTTTCGACGAGGACCTTGTCGCTCGGCACCAGCGAGACCTGCAAAACTCTACCGTCCTCAAGAGGCCGGTCGTCAGTATCGATGGTTATCATTCGAAGCTGACTTCCGACCGACCCTGCAATTTCAGCGAGTTTTATTGCAATATCCCGCGGGCATTCGTCGACCACAAGAAGGGTCTGGTTCCCGCTTTCGGCAAGACGGGTCGCCACTCCAAGCAAACTTGCGGCAACAACATTATAGTCCGCAAAGATTGCGCTGCTCTGGAAGACCTCGCCGATCTGAGTGCCGGAGGCGCGTAGCGCCTCGTAGACAAAGCGGCTTTTTCCGAGACCCGACGCTCCGACGATGCGGACCAAGCGACCGGGTTCGGCCAGATGCTCGAAAATCCTGGCCGATGCTTTGGCCGCATCGACACGGTTTTCTGCGCCGGTTGGATCTCGCTCTTTCTTCGCCCCGATGAGATAGCGGTCGCCAGCGTCCACCACGTAATCAATTTTGGCGAAGTCGCTGCGCGTCCCCCATCCGTCAACGGTCCGATATCCCGCCAGAGACTGGCCGGAACCTTTCTCTGCAAGCCAAATCGCAACGGACGGATGGCGCTCCGCCCATGATGCGATCGTGTTGGCGTCGTACAGACGGATTGCGGAGAGCTTCTTCGGATCGCCACCCGCTTCAACGATCCCTTCCTCGATCGCCTTGACGTACTCGTCGCGTTTTTCTCCCGTCAGTGCCTCGATCGTGAAACCCAGATAGCTGCCGCCGCCCGCTATGATCGACAACAACGCGGGCGTCAGCGCCTTCTTGACGCCTTTCTTGTGCGTGGATTTTGCCCAGCATTCTTTTTTCCAGCCATTGCGGCCAATCTTGCTCGCCTTGCATTGAAAAAAGTTCGTGCGGGAGGGCAGAAAATCTGTCGCGTCCACACCGCCGGTCCATGCTATTCTTCCGTCTTCGCCGCCATCGGCGACGGTGATCTGCAGCGGGACCATAACGCTGGCCAATTGCAGACCGGAAGCAAGCGCTTCCGCGTGAAGCAGCCGTTTCAACAAAAGCACGAGTTCCATGCTGTTGAGTGCTTCGATTTGGTCGGGTTTGCCCTCGAACATCTAGACTGCTGCCCCACAAACCTGAAATTGCATCTTAAACGCTGAATGCTTTCATTAGCGGGCCACGAAGGCTTCGACAATCGCATCGCGACCCGTCCGCCTCTTCTCGTACGAATCTCATTCATCGCACTTGGAAAGAGATGTCACGCCTGCGGAACGTGGGTGCCGCAGGGATTTAAGAACCTTGGTTCGATTGCTCGCGTCGTGCCCGAGCCGGGTGAAGGCCGTTCATTCGAAGCCGTTTGCACGAGTCCGGCTGCCTTCAAGTTTCCAGGTACTTTGCAACCCATGCTTTCGCCATTTCCGAAAAAGGGGCTTTCGGATCAGTTTTCTCTCTGATGTTACGGATGATGCTTAAATGAAACTGGCGCAGCTTCTTCGCGACACGTTCATGAAACGCGATTTCGGATGGCAACGCAGCGCGGAGTTTCAACGATGCGACATGGCCGGAGATTTCCTCTGTCAAAATGGAAAGGTTGACTGCCAGCTCGACCAGAAATTCCAAATCCCGCAGCACGCGTGTTCGCGCTTGCACAAGACCGAGCCGGTTCAAACCGTAAATGCGGATCGAAACGAGACCCATGGCGCTGACTTTGAGCGCAGCCGCCATCGTCAGTAGGTCTTCTGCTGGATGTCCTAATGGCGGCGCAGCGGGCGCCGCTCCCGACGCGGCCGGGAGGACGAGGCCGATAGCGTGTTCGCTGTCGAGATTGAACCCGATGTGCTCCGAAGGATCATCGCGTGTCGGATCGATCAGAAGGCGGGCTTCGGACTCGATATCGTCGGCGGGAGCCACCGCTCTGCCGACCTCGATTGCCAGCGGAAAGCTGGACGCCTTTCCCGTGAGCCGCTCTTCGGAATCGGAAAACGTACCGTCGGGCAACAGACGCAGAGGTCGCGCTGGCGATGTGGAGGGCGATCGTTGCGTTCGGCGTCGGTTGCAGTCGATGCAGCTCGGGAGGAGGTTTTCCCAATTCATCGCAAGCCACCAATAACCACGATGGCCTTGGACTTCCTCCACCTCAGCCTTGGGTCGATAATGCTCGACGTCTACAGGCTGCGTTCCGGCGTAGAAGCTTTCGCAATAGGCGCATTTCCCGTAAAACAGCAATTCGAGCTGATGTTTGACTTCCGGATCCTTGTACCGCTCGAAATCGTAACCCTTCAGGTTCGCCGGATCCGCCATGTGGGCCGTCGCCCGCTGTAGCTCCGTACGTCCCCGGCGGTCTTTCTTTTCCAGGGAGAGCGGTTCAGCCACGGTGGATCGAAACACCCGTCTCACTGAAGCAAATCCTGCAGGAGCGCCTTGATCTCGTTCTTTGCCCGGATGCGTGCCGCCGCGCGGTCGTCCCGATTGGCGGAACGTCGATCGCGAAGATATTCGGCGACAGCCTCGTGAACGAGCCTGGTCACATCGGTCGTACCGTAGGGCAACGCGTCTGCAATTTCGCTTCGGAAGCGGGTCAGCACTGACAGCTCCTCCTCCGACAGGGCTTCGCCACCCGCTTCCTTCGCGAGAAGAAACGCGACCCTTCCAAACGTGACGTCGGTGAGTCGATCGTCCGTCGAATAAAGCTGAAACATTTCGGAGGTCAGGAGCTGTTCGACCGTGAGAGTCTGAACGTTGCCGAAGTCCTGATTGCTCTCAACTCTTTCACGAAGGCGGTCCGCATCGCTTTTGTCCAGATAGCGATTGAACATAACGACTTCGCCGTTCAGCATGCCGCGCACGCAAAGCGGATCATGGCTCGTCAACACGAATGTCGTCTTCGGAAGTGCCCGCCGCAGTCCGGTGATGATCTGCAGCTTCCATCGCGGATGCAAATGAGCTTCGATCTCGTCGATCAAGACCAGCGCATGCGAGTTTCGAGCGTCCCTTGCTGAGGCGGTCGTCGAGAAAAGCCCCTTCAGAACATCGCATACAAGTGCGAAGATTGCACGATAACCCGACGATGCGATGTCCAGCCGCTGAGGGATCGTATATTCGACGCCCGCACCGTCTCTTCGTTTGATGTTGATGAGGCATCTGCCGTCACGAACTTCGATATGAGAAAATTCTCCGTCGATCTGAATGATATGCCGCAACGCGCTCACGACCTCATCCAATCCGTCCTTATCGTGTGCTTCCAGTTGGCGAAGCCAGCTTTCCGGATTCGAAAGCCGTCGGTGACCATCGAAGAGAGATCCGACGTGCGCGATCGGATCGTCAAGCTCCTCCGTGCCGAAGAGCCGATGCGCTCCGTAGGCAAAGACCGGGATCGTTGCTGCTGCCGGATTTTCGCGTTCGACGCGCACATCGGCTGCGGGACGATCGATGACGAGCCGGCTCGAAGTTCCGTCATCGAAGCGGACGACCACGGACCCGGTTTCGATGACTCGTTTGCTGCGTTCTCCCATGTACTCGGGATTGAGAAGGATGGCGGATGGAATTTGGGCAAGGCGCTTCAGGATATCGTCGTCGACGCATGCTAGGGCGACCGCCTCCAGGAAGCTGCTTTTCCCCGTGGAATTTTCACCGAGCAGCAACACGCATGGCACTTGCGGCATTTGGGCTGCTGTAAGGCCGGAGTGGACGGAAGCCGCAGGATCGATCCGAGAGCCACCGACGAAATCTACAGCGACGCTCTCCAACGACTTGAAGTTTTCGATTTCGACTCGCGCGATGCGCGGAGGGTCGAGGTCGGATTTCGCCGCAACCGCGCTGTCGACATCCGCAGCCCGCGTTTGAATGTCGGGCTCGTCCGCATCCTCGGCCTCGAACTTACGCAACGTCTCCTCGAAGAGCTGTTCATAGCCCTTTGTTTGAAACCATTGGGGAAACCAAGCTTCGACGGCAGCTCTGCTGAATGCGGTCGGACCATCGATCCGATACCGGAACTCGTTAGCAAAACGGCGCAGGAGAATGAAAACGGCTCCTCCGAACTCGTCGCGCAAGGCGGATTGCCGCTGCTTTTCCGACCATCGAAGCTGCCGCTCGCGCAAACCGCGAACGATTTCAGCGAATGCTTCGCCGCGGCGAAGGATCAGTTCAGGTCGGTTCAGTTTGAAGTGCTCCAGGGTGCGAGCCGCTTTCGCCTCTCCCATAAGTTGGCCGTTCAGACGAGCGAAAAATTTACCCAGAACGCGAGTGAACCCAGGTTGATAGAACATCGGCTCTTCGGCTTCGTCGATAGGCAACCACGCATCGAACCAGAGAGCTCGCTCCGTAGGCACCGGGGACCTGCGCCCCCGCACAGGAAAGTATTCTTTCCGTTCCGGCACGCAATCATCGCAGATCGGATAGAGATTTTCCCATCGGAATGCCAACCACAGATAACTCGCCTTGTCCGGCTTTCCGGATCCGTGATCGGCGTAAGCAGGCGGTCGAAACCTGTAAGGTTTAAGGGATTGGCCGAGCCTCTCACAAAAGGCGCACCGGCCGTAGCTCAATTCCGCCAAAGCGTCCCGGACGTCACGATCCAGCGGGATTTTCCACACCGGAGGTGCGTCCGTCTGTTCTCTTTCCCTTTCGCCCAGTCCGAGGAAGTCTGCGATCGCCTGCCGAGCATCCGCCGTCGAGGCATCAAGCGATTTGGGGAAAACTTCTCTGCGGCGACTATCATCGAAAAAGAACATTTGCCTAAATTTCTGCGAACCAAGGCCGAGTTGTCCGGCGCTGTTTCGCAATACCGCCGGTTTAACAAGTTTGGCTTCTCTGATAGCATCGAATCGTTAGTCGAGACTGAATGATCCCATAAACGTCTTGAACTTCCAGCATCCCGGGGGCACGCCATGGAACATCAAGTCGCGGTTGAGGAGGAATCGGCACCTTCGGAGGATCGCCCAGACGCATTTCCGATGGCAATTCAAGGCGGCATGCTGGAAGCGCTCGGCATCAACATGTACACCACGATCGGCAAGTGCTTGGTGGAATTCGTCGCCAACGCCTACGATTCTGACGCGGCGAGCGTCGAGCTGGACATACCGTTCGATCGTATCGCTGAGGCGCGGCGGGAAATCCGAGCTGCGGCAAAAGCGCAGGCTCAATCCGTCGGTCGCACGAAGCTCAATGTTCTCTTGGCTCCTCTTCCGGACGACATCGTCATCGAAATTCGCGATTCAGGTCACGGAATGTCGCCAGCGGACGTCCGCGACAAGTTTATGCCGATCAACCGAAAACGCCGCCTTGATCGCAGCGGCGAGGAGAGCAACCACTCCTCCGAATCAGGTCGACGGTTCGTCATGGGGCGCAAAGGTCTCGGAAAATTGGCAGGTTTCGGCGCAGCCGAACGCATCGAAATAGAAACCAAACGAGAGGGCGAAACGTTTTCAACGACGTTTGTGATGGATTTCAATGTCCTCAGAAACAGTGAAAATCTTGCGCAGGTCCAAATTCCCGCTTCGTATACCGACGGGCTGGATGCCGAAACGCATGGTACGACAGTCAGATTGCTTCGTCTCAAATGCGACGCGGTCAGCCATTCCCAGGCGACGATCGAAGACTCCATCGCGACAGCTTTCTACGGGATAGAACCTGACGATTTTTCGATTGCCATCAACGACGCGCCGCTGGAGCCGGTCGTGGCCGCCTACGAGTTTACCTATTCGCCGGCGCCGGGCGACGATGGTTTCACCAAGGAGGTTCTGGCCATCGACGACGTCGGCAGTGTCGCCTTCGACTATATCGTAAAATTCAGAGCACGCGTGCGCGACCCGCAAAACCCGGACTTGGCTTACGGTTCTCTCGAGGCGAACAAACGCGGCGCACGCATTTATTGCAATAAGCGGCTCGCGGCCGGGCCGACGCTGTTCTTGCTGAAGACGGGCATGCATAATTTCTATGCCACGGACTATATGGAATGCATAATTCGCGCCGACGAAATCGACCGCCAGGCGATTGACTTCGTGAACACGAACCGGACGCAATTGCGCGAAGACAACGAAATCGTTCAGCGTCTGGTCGATCGCGTCAGCGAGATCATGCGTTTGGCGATCTACACGCACAGCCAATGGCGAGACGAAGTCGTTCGGGTGGATCTCGACCATAAGATACAGGACTCGGAGTCGCTGAGGTGGATCCAGCACCTACCGAACAAGCAGCAGGGTGCGGCGCGGAACGTTCTGAAGTACCTCGCTACGACACACGACCTCAATTCGCCTGAATTCGACGAAATCGCCCCACACTTCATGGACGCTATGAATGCCAGCGACGTGCTGGGCCGCCTCATCGCCCTGCGCACTGACCCCGAAAGCATGATCAACATCGCCAACCATCTGAGCGAATGGCACGATGTCGAACGACGCGATGTTCTCAAACACTACCGTGCGAGGCGCAACGCCATTCTCGCCGTCGAGCGTCTCCTCCCGCAGCTTCAGGACAAACATGACGAGGCCGACGCCAGCATGCTGGGCCTGCACCGGCTGTTGAAGCAAAATCCTTGGATGGTGCGGCCGGAATATGCAAATTTTGTCCCGAGCGAGCGGGCCTTGCCGAGCACTTTGACCGCTGTCGCGGAAGAACTTCGCATCGATGAGTTTGGGACCGGCTCGGGGGCCGACGGAGCAGAGCTGGCGATCGTGCTCGGAAACCAACCTAGTAATCCCTATCAAATTTCTCTCGTTTTGTTGAAACCTCTCAACAGAAACCTCGTCCAGTCGGACTATCAGCAGCTCAAGGACTATGTCCGCGACGTCGAACTTTGGGCAAAGGAAGCCTTAGAGGGAACGACTGCAGTCCACGGCATGCTCGTCGGCAAGAAGCCGGAGAGAGAAACGACGTCACGCGAAGAACGAGGTCTCCTCTACGAGATGGACGAAGCCGGCACGCGGGGCAAACTCGAGGTCATAGGTCTGGAGGAGATGCTTTCTCGCGCCCGCGTCGTTCATCTCCAGATCATCCAGATACTGGAGAGCGAAGAAAGCGAAGAAGTTCCGACCGACAGCAACCTGACGCCGTCTCTTGCCAATTTGCAAAGCGGTGGCCTAACGGAAGAGCATCGCGCCCGAAGCCGGCTGCCCGCGCCCGCCGAGAGTTGATCTCGAATGTGGGGCTGCGGCGCATCCGGCTAGGCGGGGGTCTTTTCGAGTTGACGTTTGCTGGTGGCGAACGTCTGGGTGCGTTCGAATGCTTCGAAGATAGATGACGCGACCGCTCGTGCGAGCGGGACGGGAACGCCGTTGCCGATCTGCCTTGCTACCGGATAAGGGCGACCCACAAAGACCCAGTCGTCCGGCACGCCTTGCAAACGGGCACCCTCGCGAAGCGAGATAACGCGGTCCTCGACGGGATGAAGATAGCGCCCCTTGGACGGATTTTGGAACGTGCACCGCAGCGTGTTTGCGGGCGCATCAGCATCCATGCGTCCCCATACATCCGTCGCCTGGCAACCAATTTCGCGCCATGACGGCGGACATAGTTCCGGAACCTTGCGCATTAGATCGCGCTTGTCGCCGTTCGGCGGGATGATCTCGATTCTCCGCCGGGCGAGGTCCGATGGGATCGGCCAATGATGCATTGGATCCGTGGGGTCTACCGGGCGATCGAGCAAAACCGAGCGTATGGTCTTTCTGACCTTGAGAGGTTTCGGCTCGTCGATCCGGCCGATCTTCGAGGCGATGGTGAATGCGCGGCGACGGTATTGCGCTGTTCCGAAATCGACCGCGTCCAGAATCCAAACCGCGATGTCGAACCCGCGCGCCCCGAGACCCTCGGCCAAGCGGCTCCAATGGGTTGTCTTAATGAACGGAGGCACATTCTCGATCACGACAACTGATGGTTCGGCGGCATCGATCCAAGGCAGGACCGAAAGACAAAGATCGTTTCGAACGTCGAGCGGATCTCGCCGGCCGAGGGTGCTGAAACCCTGGCACGGCGGTCCCGCGATCAGGACGTCGACTTTCTGAATGTCGAGCGGCGGCGTTTCTACCGAAGCAGCGACGATGCAGTCCGAGACATTCCGTGCATAGGACGCCGCCGCATCCTCGGACAGCTCGACCGCAAAGGCCGGTTGGAAGCCGATCGACTTGAAGCCGCAGCTAAAGAGCCCTGCGCCGGCAAACAAATCCCCGAAATTCAGCACTGGAGCCTCTCGATGAAACCTAACAGGTGTTATATGTTTATATAAAAACGCGTGGCTTTCGAATAGGCAAAACCAGGTGGCGCACTATCAGATTCTCACGACCTCCGACGCCCATGATATCAGCGTCATGGTTAACGCCGTGTTAAAAAAGCTCGGCATCTCCCTGAACAGATTGGCATCTGACGCAGGCGTGTCGCAGTCGATGGCCCATAAGGCGCAGCACGGCAGGCTTAAGCGACGCACTCCCAACGTCCGACGTCTCGAGTTATACATTTATATTGTCTTGGGCCAACGACATCAACACGATGTTCGTTTGCTGGACGCGTCTCTGCTTCGATTCCTTTCCGCTGGCGGCAATATCGACACCATCGTTGCTATCGTCGACGCATTGTCGAAGTCCCTCGATCCGGTCCAAAAGTCCCGTGGCGAGGAATAGCCCTCCAGCTTCAGACGGGTACCGGCGTTGTGGGGCTTCGCGCGACGACAAAATCGTTGTGCGTTGTGCGCGTGTTCATCGCCGTTGCGAAATTCATTCAGAGAGAAAGAGATTGGTAGCCGATTTCAGGCCTGCCGAAAATCTGCCGCCTAAGGCAGGCGTATCCGCTCGTGCGATGCCTGCTATAAAGCACCGCCGCAATCGTCCGTGCAACCATCGAGGAATTCGACTATTTTCGCGGTTAGGCGACGCCTATCTTCGGTTTTGAGCTCGCATTGCCATAAGATCAAGGCGTCCCAGCCAAGATGTCGAAGGGCCTCGATCGCAGCGGCGTCTCGTTCGACGTTTCGCTCGAATTTCTTCGTCCAATAGACTTGATTTGAGGCGGGTAGAGAAGCTCTGCTGCAATCCCGATGCCGGTGCCAGAAACAGCCATGAACGAAAATAACCTTTCGCCGCGACGGAAAAACAAGATCCGGTGAGCCCGGCAATGATTTTTTATGGAGCCTGTATCTGTAGCCTAAAGCGTGCACCAGACTTCTTACTGCCCGCTCAGGGGAAGTGTTCTTGGCTCTGATGCGCGACATGATGTCGGAACGTTTTTCGGGCGTGAAGACATCGACCATGGGTCGCGTTGCTATCCCGAAAATGCGACGGCTGTGGGGCGCCTCGGCGTAAGGCGACGACGGGAATGTTAACGGCACTCAATGGTCGGGTGATGAAATTAGCTTTCAATCAATTGACACCCCATGCCCGAAACCTCCCCCTCCCGGTCATCTCCCTGAGGCCGAGTTCCAAAACGATCCGCCGCGCCGCCTGCGGCGTCACCTCGAGCGTCTTCGCCACCATCCCCGCAGACACCAACGGCTTTGCCATGACGAGCTCCACGAGTTCCGGCAACCTCGAGGAGGTGCGGCGCCCCTCCAGCTTCCGCTCCATCATTTTTCGCGCCAGCGTCAGCCGGTCATGCTCTTTCATGCCGATCTCCGCAGCCGCGATCAGCCCCCGAGCAATCGCGTGCAGCCGCGTCTCGCGATCGCGGCTCCGGCGCCGATCAACGGGAATGGTTTTGAGGCCGAGATTGACCGCGGCGAGATGAGCGCCTGACGTGATGCCGGCTTCCCGCAGGATCGATGCGGCCAACAGCCGGCCGAGCCAGGGCGCGTGCTGGAGGACCGAAATCTCGTTCCAGGCATCGAGGGCGATGACGGCCTGCAGCACCGCCGGCAGGTTTTCGGCTTGGCGCACCACACCACGCCATTCGTCCAGCCGCGCGTCCTCGTCCCAGTCGAGATCATAGATCATCGGATCTTTCTCTTGCGTCACGCCGCGGCCGGGCCTTGTTGCGTTCTCGATCGCCGCCTTCGATCGCGCGAGCATCGCATCGATGGCGGCATAGTCGACGCCGGGGAGATTTTCGATGTCGTCGACATCGTCCCCCTCCCCTTCCGCGTCGATCACCACCGCCGGCCGAATAACTCCGGCCGCCGTCGCCTCGTCCCCGCCGCCCAACCCGATCTCCGAGGTTTTCCGCAGCGTGCGGATGCCCTCGGCAGAGAAAGCCCAATCCGGGGATTGGCCGGCAATCCGCCGACGAGTGCGCAGGACGTCGCGGGCGATTGTCAGCTCATGGGTGGGTGTGCGAATATCCTTCGTCGCGTCATGGAGGACGAGGTCTTCGAGGTGCACGAGTTCGCCGTCGATCCAAAGTGAGGCGCAGGCATCGGTGAACTGGGATCGTTCAATCCAGCCTTCGCCGACCGGCGAACGGGCCACGCGCTCATCGAGACGCGCCAATTCGATACCCGCCCGAAAAGCCGGCTCCAAAAGCGCTGTCATGCCGATTTTCTCGAGATCGTAAGCCATTGAATTCATGGTAAATGATTTGCTAAACGAACTCTATCTAAATATTACTGTTCCCCACATGGTACGACTGACGGTTGGCCTTCTAACCATCGATAAGTATTCCTTATCGGAGGTGATCAGACCAACCGCTTGACCAGCCTCTTCAAGGTCTCTATTTTGCAGCTTCAGGCGAAGATGAGAGGTTCGAACAGATGACGACGACCGTGAAAATCTC
Source organism: Hyphomicrobiales bacterium (assembly GCA_900469345.1). Classification (GTDB taxonomy): domain Bacteria; phylum Pseudomonadota; class Alphaproteobacteria; order Rhizobiales; family Rhizobiaceae; genus Neorhizobium. The sequence goes on from UBWZ01000014.1 coordinate 243,215, forward strand.
CGAAGCCAAGTCCCAGCTCTCCGACCTTCTCGCCCGTGTCGAGGCAGGCGAAGATTTCGTCATCGCCCGCGGCAATGATCCCGTCGCCCATCTCACCCGCGCCCGCAAGGAAAGCGACCTGCAGCTGCTGCTCGCCGAAGTCCGCGCCGCGCGGCTGAGAACGGCAGCATCAACGCACGACGAGATTCTCTCCTGGCGTGACGAAGGTCGCCGCTAACATGGCGTTCGTCCTCGATGCATCAATGGCGGCCGCCTGGCTGCTGCCGGAGGAGTATTCCGAGGTAGCGGAGGCAGTGATCGCAAAGATCTATGCCCCCTGCCCTGTCCCGTCCCTGTTCTTCTTCGAGATCCGCAACATTCTCGCCATGTCCGAACGCCGCGGACGCATCGCCGCGGGCGGTGCCTTGGTCAACATGGAGCGCGTTCGCCGTTTGCCGCTGGATGATGCAGGCGTTGGCGGAGATGGCTATGTTCTGCTTCTGGCCGCCAATCATGGTTTGAGCGCCTATGACGCATCCTATCTGGCTCTCGCCCTGAATCGCAGCATTCTGCTTGCCACGCTTGATCGTAAGCTCGCAGGTGCCGCTCGCAAGGAAGGCATCACGGTTCTCGGGCCCTTCGCGAATGGCGACTGATCGGCCAACCGGTGACGCCGTCACTCGTCGAGCCCATGAGCTCGACACCATCGCTGCCGTCCTTCCGCTCGATCGCCGCGACGAACTTGCCGAACTGTTGACCGACCAGGATCTTGAAACGCTCCGGCATCTGGTCAACGAGGGCATGGGCGAAAATACCCTTCGGGCACTGACGTCTGATCTGGCTTATCTTCAGGCTTGGTGCCTGGCGGCGACAGGACGATCGCTACCCTGGCCTGCACCCGAAGCCCTTCTTCTCAAATTCGTCGCCCATCATCTCTGGCAGCCTGAACAGCGCGAAATCGACCCTCAACACGGAATGCCAGCTGAGGTCGAGCAGAGCTTGCGGGAGCAACGCTTCCTTCGATCGCCCGGGCCGCATGCACCCTACACGGTGCGCCGGCGGTTGGCCAGCTGGTCGACGCTCACGAAATGGCGTGGTTTAGCCGGCGCCTTTTCCGCCCCTTCGCTGAAGTCGGCAATACGGCTCGCGGTGCGGGCGACGCCGAGGCCGAGAAAGCGCAAGAGCGCCAAGGCGGTCACTGGCAATGTGCTTTCCAAGATGCTAGCCACCTGTAGCACTTGTAGCCTCCGCGATATCCGTGACCGGGCTATCCTCATGGTCGCTTTTGCGTCAGGCGGCCGGCGCCGCAGCGAGATCGCTGGTCTTCGGATCGACCAGCTCAGCGTCGAGCAACCGATCGAAGCGGAAAACGGTCCTCCCCTCCCCTCTCGCGCGATCCATCTCGGCCGCACCAAAACGTCCGGCGTCGATCACGAAGAAATCGTCTATCTCACCGGTCGCCCCGTCGATGCGCTGGATGCCTGGCTCGTGGTTGCCAGGATCGAGAGCGGCAGCATTTTTCGCAAGATCGATCGTTGGGGTAACGTGTCAAAGCGCGCGCTGGAGCCGAGTGCCGTCAACCAGATCGTCAAGCAGCGGGCCGAAATGGCCGGCCTCGATCCTGCCGATTTTTCCGCCCATGGCCTGCGCTCCGGCTATCTGACGGAAGCCGCCAATCGTGGCGTTCCCCTGCTGGAAGCCATGGAACAATCGCGCCACCGGTCCGTGCAACAGGCGTCCAGCTATTACAACAACGCCACCCGACGCAGTGGAAAGGCGGTTCGCCTTCTGACCTGAACGGCTTCGAGGAAGTCACCAAAACCTTTGATCCGCCAAATGGCGTTGCAGAGAAACCGCCGCAAAAGCAGCCTGGTATGGACCTATCCCCCTGAAAGGCATCTGCAAAATCGCAATTTTTACGGCGGTCAACGCGTGTCCCCCGGTTACTTGGTCCGCTTTTGAGTTTCACGGCCTGAGCGCAGCAGCGCCATGATCATCAGACCGAGCGAAAACTCGCCGCGTTTGGCTCTGACTGTCTGATCGCGCAGAAGCCCAGTGAACGTGCTTAGCGCAGGCTCCTCGATCCGTTCAGCATATCCATCAAAAAGGAATAAGCATGGCCCATAATTTGGGTTTTGGTCCATCAAAATTCCGCCTCTCGTCCAGGATCCTTAGGCAATTCTGTAGCTGTTCAAATAATCTAGAGATAGCGGAATGGGGTAGCAATCTGATGCCGCCGCAAAAGCCTGGCGAGTTGTCCGCTCATTACGTCCTGACAACCGGGAGCGCAGACGCGTTAGTGCCTTCCATGTCAAACATAGGCCCACCGTGAAGAACTCGACATATTCTTTGAACTTTGCAGCAAGCGGGAACAGCCCGTTATAGAACAGAACGAGAAGCTCGAAATCCGAGAGCTGGGCGCGGAGGATCCGGCTATAGCGAAGCTTGTTGACGTCACTTTCGTTGATGAAGCGGATGATGTTGTAGAGGTACCGATAATAGTGCGCGAGATCGTTCTGGTACGACTTCCAGAGATGATCATGCGCGGCCAGCGACTTCTTAAGCTCATCAGGAGAGCCGTCGGCGTCATAGAACGATTGCATTACGTCGCGAAAATGCTGGAAACATTCGCGGCCGCGCAGTTGGTTCTTAGACGGACCACGATCGACATCGATCGAGTTGACGATCGTGTTGTGTATCGAGACCATTTGAAAGAAAGTGTTTTCGAACTGCATGCGCTCGCTGCTTAAGCGGTCCGCGTGACGTTGGCTCTGAAGAACCTTGGCGTCCTCCTTGGCTCCATGGATCTCGCGTTGCTGCAGAATGATCGTGAAGAGCAATGCCGTGAAACTCAGGAAAGTCAGTACGGGATTGAGCACCCCGCCGAGGAAGTCACCGAACGTCCCCAGTTCTTTTCCGCAGCCTGGGCGTGAACCGCAACCACGAAAACGCCGCCCATCGCGGCAAACGCGAGCGACAGCAACGCCGTAAATACGCCACGCGAGTCACCGTCGTTTGGCGCAACGATGCGGTCGACAACGGTAGAGGTGAAGATCACGATCGACCAGGTCGCGGCGATGATGCCGATCGTCAGCCAGGTCTCAATGCCAAAATCAGTAACCGGCCGATATGCGTATGCTCCGCCCGCCAGAACTGCCAGTCCCGCCGGCCACAAACCAAATCGCATATTCTACCCTCTTCCCCAACTCATGAACTAACGGATCGTACGCTGTCAGTACGGTTCCTCTTCTCTACGTGGGGCCAGATAGTTCTGCCCGGCCTCCGTAAGCTCGAATACGAGTCGAGCGCCCATCAGCCGTGGTTTCACTAAACGTCTGTCGAGCAAAACCTTAATGGCTCCCTTGTCCGGCCGCATCGATTGATCATCGAAGTCGAGACGTGAGGGGAAGGTATTTTCCGGCAGGTCAATCTTCGAAAATCTGGAGAGCGCGAGATATAGTGCCAGAGCACCAAGATGGCGGGCGCTGTCAGGACTCTCCGGCTGGAAATTCGTCGTCCACCAATCCATGCTCAGCAGATTTCTTCTGGCTTCACAATCGAGATTGGTAGGCGGTCACCCGAATAGAACGTCTGCGCCAGTCGCTTCGAGTATGACGACCGTTGCGCAATTCTCATATCTTTCCCATGATGTCCAACATCCAATTGCACTCTCAAGTTTATTCAGCAATTGGCAACGTGAACTCGTCTCCTATTCGCCGACGTGGGCTAGGTCTGTTGGCAGACTTAAAGTACCGAGGCCGCGATGGCATATCGGAGGATCAAACATGTTGAGCAAGCTTTCATCCTATCAAGCCGGAACCCTTGGCGAACTGATCACGGTTGCGAAACTCAACACGCTCGGGCTGGCGGCATACATAAGCCCAGAAGGAGCGCCTGGTCACGACGTCATGGTCGTTGTCGATGGCCTCCCCCGATCGATCGAGGTCAAGACGAGGCAATTTCTGAACCGGCCGACGGAGATCACTCGATGGCCCGTTGACCTTGACAGAAAAGGTGAAGCCGACTTTTTCGTCTTCATCGAACTGGATCTTCGGACTATGTCGCCTACTTTCTACGTGCTGACAAATGCACAGGCGCGCGAAAGACACCGTGATTATGTCGGCGCAGGCAACTGCTATCTTCCTGCAGTCAGAGATATTGTCAAACCTAACGACTTTTCTGTTTTCGCCCACGCGAACCACTCGGGCGATCCTGTCCTTTGCAATGCCGTCAACTGATCGACGTCGCATGGCTGTCGGTCGCGGACATAAATCCATGTTCGAAGGCTGTAACCTTTTGTCTTAACAGGGAAATTCATTGAAAAAAACGGCTGACAAGTCGCCGCGCTAGCGCACGTGACCATCCGGGTCGAATCCCCAAACCCTTGTAAGTGGCGCTGCCGCACATCAAGCCGTCTTTAGATTAGCGTCGCCGGTTGCCTTCAGGAGGGCCATCAGCATCGGTCCAAGCGAAAACTCCCCGCGCTCGGAGCGCCTGGTAAGATCCCGAAGATATCCGCCGGCAGATGTTATAAAATTCGACCGCTCCAGAATGCAGGCCATGGCCACCGCCGCACTTTCCGGCCCCATGGCGTTGCACGCCCCCTCGTAGGCAGAGGGGCTAACGCCGAGCATCGAGCGCACAACGATGGCCGCCGTCATGAGCTCGCGCCAGTGCTCGATGCGCCCGCCGGGCCCATAATCACTGATCTGGGGGCAAGCACGAAGAACCATTCCGAGCGGGAACGCCTTGATTTGTTCGCGTTTCGTCTTCTGCGTTTCCTTCGGCTCGCCCCTCGTCATAGGTTTGTCCGCCAAGTTTTCGCCCTGCTCGTTTTCAGAGCTAGGTTCAAGTTCATTTATGGATTCGGTTTTTGAACTCTGTATGTGGCCGTCACTCTGGATGGCATTGCCGAGCGTTTCTTCCGTTTTAAACTGAGTTTCCAGGATGTTGAGGGCCTCTTCCCGCAGGAGCTCCATTTCATCGAGAGTAGTCTCGACCTGAGAGCGGTTCGGGTGGCGCGGGAGGCGGGCAAGGATGCTGACGTACTCGGACTCAACATGGTCCCAGTTGCCGGCCGCGCCCTCTTCCACGGCGGCGGAGATCAACTTGCGCACATCGCGACGGCAGATCGTCAGCGCTTCCCTTGCACGGCGGAAGCGCGCGCGCTCGGCGGCGACGTCCTGCGCCATCAAGGCGAGTTCCGTGGCACGAGCCAATAGCGGCGTCAGGTCAAACCCGTAGGCCTGTTCGACCTCGCCGTCCCGGTTGCGGTGTGCATAACGTTTGCCGTTCGGGCTGTCTCGCCGGAGAATAAGGCCCGCATCAACTAACGCGGCGAGTTGCCGGCGTAAGGTTGTCTCGGTGATCCCGTGGGCCCGAACAGACAGCTGGGCATTGGATGGGAAGACGACGAGACCCTGGCTCGGATCGAGCTGCGCTTGAGGGTGAAACGTCAAGAGGGCATCAAGGACGGCAAGTGCCCGGTCCTGGATTCCCAGGCGTTCCCGCGCCTCACATACATCGCGAAAGACTTTCCACTTCTCGATGCGCGTTTCCGGCTGCGGATTCTCGATCGCCATCTGGCTTCGGACCAGGGCGAGCGACATCGGCCGCCGCCCAAAGGGCGTCGTCACATGTCTCGTCTGCATTTTTCTTTCACCTTGCTTCAGGCAAAGGAAATCCGCTCACCAAATCGGCGCCAAGACTCTTGACTGTGATTCCGTGAAATGCGATTCTCGATCCTGCTAGAGATGACGAGAGAGGCTTCCACGGTTCGCCGTTTGGGGGCCTTTTTCTTTTGCGGTTCAGTCTCCGTTTGTTTCAGTTTTCGATCCTTTGTACTCCTCGTACAAACGACCCATGTGTGAAGACAGCCATTGGCTAAAAGGTCTGGCTTCAGCATTGGTAAGCTCGATGGCAACCTTCCTTGCCTTCGCATCTATCACCATGTTCAACGCGCGATCGGTCGAGGTCCAGTCTCGGACAACGGGTTCAGCCTTCGGCTTCCTGGCGGCTGACCTGGCCTTGTATCGCTTCAGGTGATCATGGAGTTTGTCGAAGCGGTCGCCTTCAGGGAGCGCCTGGAAGTCGGTAGACTCCACGTGCTCGATCGCAACCTTGGACAGGGCAGGGGCAACGACAAGCTGGCGGAGGCTCAGCCACCGGTCGCGCCCGATTTTCTTGGACGCACCCAAGGCCGTTATAACAGATGCCGGCACTGCCTCGACGACCGCGAGCATCTTCGAGAGCATAGCCTCGTCAATTGCAAGCGAAGAACGAACTGTCTCCTTGGTCATTCCCGACGCAATCAGGTTCTGGGCGAAATAGGCGCGCTCGATGAACGACAGGTTTGACCGCGCAGCGTTTTCCTGGCCCTGAACGATTGCCGAGGTGGTGTCGTCCAGCTTCTTGACGATTGCCTTGATCTGAACGCCAAGCTCACGGGCGACCCTGAGTCGACGATGGCCAAACACGACCATATAGCGCTTGGCGTCCGTCGAGCTCGGGCGAACTAGAATAGGTGTAGTCTGACCCGATTCCCTGATCGCCTGAAGCAGTTCCTGGAATTCCTCCCCCTCCTCGGACAGGCGGTCGGCAACGAGGGAGGCATCGATCAACTGCGGATCAAGCTCGACGATCACCTCGCCTTCCATCAGCTTCTTGGTGTTCTCGGCCATATCCTCGATGGAGCGGACAACCGTCTTTGCCGCTCCTGTCATGCCGTAGCCCGGCTTGGTTGGCGTCTGGCTCGCCGAGATGGCAGCCATGTCCAGCTTGGCGAATGGATTTTCACGCGACATGGCGGTCCTCCGGACGAACGTTTAATTGCAATAAGTCATTAATCGCGCTCTCAAAACCGGCAAAAAAAACGGCTGACAATTTTCTCATTTTCGCCCCCAGACACCATGGATGAGATCGACGATTTCCGAGTTGGCGGCATTGAGACTTTCCATCGCCCGGTCATAGGTCGCGCGGACAAATTCGCCCCGCTCGACCTCGTATAGGGTTTGCTTCTTGATCGAGGCATCGGAAATCGCCGTAGATTTCAGGACGTGGTTTCTCAGCATCTGTTGTGCGAACATGGACTGCATGAACCCGACCATCTGGGCCTGGGGGATATCCGTCGGCTCAAAGCGGGTGATGAGATACCGGAACCACTGCACACGCATCTCCGCCCCGGCCTCTGCAACCGGTCCCATGATCCCGCCGAGCATCATGAGAAACTGGCTCATCGACATGATGTCCAGCATCTGCGGATGAATGGTGATAAGGATCCCTGTCGAGGCCATGAGTGCGGTGATCGTCAGGTACCCCAGCTGTGGGGGGCAGTCGATGACGACCACGTCATAATTGTCATCGACCTGCTTCAAGGCACTGGCGATCCGCATGTAGAACAGCCGGCCGTCCTCGCCCTTCCTAGACGAGATAGCCAGCGGGACGTCATATTCGTATTCCTGGAGAACCAGGTTCGCCGGGACCACATCCAGTCCCGGGATGTTGGTCGGTTGGATGACTTCTGCGATCGACTTGCGTTCGTCATCGAAGCGAAGCGCCTCATAGAGAGAGGCAGTATCATCAAGCTCCGGCTGGATCCCGAAGAGGGAGGTGAGCGAGGCCTGCGGATCGAGATCGACCGCCAGTACACGATGGCCGGTGAGAGCAAGATACTGCGCAAGATGTGCGGCCGTGGTCGTCTTGCCGCTTCCGCCCTTGAAGTTTACGACCGAGACAACCTGCATCGGTTCGCCTTCCCGGCGCCTGGGCACGTAGTACCGCTTGTCGGACTTCTTGTTCGCCTCGAGATAGTCCCGGAGCTCGAGCATCTGGTCAGCCGTATAATACCGCCGTCCGCTGACCGACTCGATCTCCGGCCCTTTGCCATCAGAATGGAGTTGCCTCAGATGCGTCTGCGTCACCCCCATGAAATCGGCAACTTCCGCAAGCTGGAACTTGCGCAATCCCTTGCGGGCGTCCGGCGGGTATTGCTGGCTGCGCAACATATGCAATGCGCTTGAGATCTTCGACCCCTGCTGGGCGATCTCGATATCAAACCTGTTTTGCAGCTCAGTGCTCATTTTGCGAACTATTTCCCGGAGGTCTTCACTTTCGAAAAAATGGCTTTGCGGCCATCATTTGCGAAACTATCCCCCGATTCCCAGCGCGCCGCAAGACATTTAAGGTTAACAACAAGTTAACGCACTTGTCGGGAATCTGCCCGGCTCAGCAAATCCGCGATATCTTTCCGCCAGTTAGCCAGATTCCGTCAATTGCATTTGGTCAGTG
>UBWZ01000023.1 GCA_900469345.1 Hyphomicrobiales bacterium
GGGCACAACACCGGTTACGAGCCAGCGCTTCCTCGACCGCTTCGATACAGAAGTCCGCCTCCATCGTGATCGATAATCGCCACGACAGAACCCGACGGCTGAACCAGTCCACGACTGCGCAGAGGTAGACAAAACCACGCGCCATGGAGATATAGGTCAGGTCCATCGCCCATACCTGATTGGGCCGGGTAACCGCCAGCTTGCGCAGGAGGTAGGGATAGATTTTGTGACCTGGCGCTGGTTTTGACGTGTTCGGGCGACGATAGATCGCCTCGATACCCATCTTCTTCATCAGCGTAACGACGTGCAGCCGCCCAGTTTCCAGGCCTTCTCCCTTCAAAAGCCATTGCAACATCCGACTTCCCGCGAATGGATATTCGAGATCCAGCTCGTCGATCCGGCGCATCAGGGCAAGATCGCCATCAGATACTGGACGCGGCGAATAGTAGACGCTGCCACGGCTGAAACCGAAGAGCCTGGCCTGCCTCACGACCGACAGCTTATGCTTGCGGTCGATCATTTCTTTCCTCCCAGCAATCCCGCCTTGCCGAGCGCACCGGACAAAAAATCGTTCTCCAAGGTCAGTTCGCCGATCTTGGCGTGAAGCGTTTTCACATCGATGCTCGGTCCGGCCGGTTCCGCCTTTGCTTCATCACCGAAAACGCCTGTCGCACCCTCAAGGAGCTGGTCTTTCCACTGCTTGATCTGATTGGCATGCACGTCGAATTGCTGGGATAATTCCACCAGTGTCTGCTCACCTCGGATCGCAGCAAGCGCCACTTTTGCCTTGAAAGCCGGGCTGTGGTTCCGGCGCGGTCGTCTCGTCATGGTATCCCCTGTTCCTGGCATCTAAGCCGAAGTCAGGCAGAAATTCCACTTATCCCAGCTGTGCAGATTTCCCGAGCCACCTCTAACCTCTCTCGAAAGCCATTTCCTGACCCGGCCGTTCGTGTTCTCGACGGTCCCTTTTTGCCAGGGCGACTGAGGATCGCAGAACCAGGTCTGGGCACCGATATTGGCCTGGAGATAAGGCCAGTCCGTGAACTCCGTCCCACGATCGAAGGTGATGGATCGACGGGCAAGATGGGGTAGGGACCGAAGCGCGTTCACCAGTCCATCCATGACAGGCCTCGATTGCCGATCGTTGTTGCGCAGGAAGATGGCGAAGCGGCTGACCCGCTCTACAAGCGATGTGACATTGGCTTTGCCGAACTTCTTTCGAAACTGGATCAAGTCGCATTCCCAATGTCCGAACTGCTTTCGGTCGGCAACGATATCCGGGCGGCGCAAGATGTTGAGGTCCGGGCTAAATCGTTGTCCGTGTTTGCGTCTTGCATGTCTTGGGCGCCGTCGAGCCCGATGCTCCGGCAGATGCCGCCACAGCTTGATCGCATGGCCATCTGCCGAATAGGCGAACTTGTAGATCGTCTCATGGCTGACCGAGATCGGATGCTGCTCCAAGCGCATCCGGCCAGCGATCTGCTGTGGCGACCAGCCATGCATGATCCGGTCGACCACCGACTGCCTGACATGCGAGAAGCGAGCCAGCTTGCGCAGTTTCGCACGCCGGTCGCACGCCATGCCATGCGCCGTGACGCAATAATAACCGCTGAGGTCCGGACAGTCCTTATCGACGAACGTATTGCGCTTGATCTCCCGAAAGACTGTCGAGCGGTGCCGGCCGAGCTTCTCGGCGATGACCTCGACACTCAGACCAACTGTTCGCCAACGGGCGATCCTACGACGTTCATCTATGTCCATATGGGAGTAGGCGCGCTTCATTCCATCTTCCTCGCGAGTGAGAACCCATTGGTATCATTCGCAAGTCGCACTTCATCCTTGAACCCACCCCTCTACACCTGAAGGTCGCATAACCTTATTTATGGAAATTAACGATCGGACCGAAGTGTGGCTTGCTGTCATCGGGACATCTTGACGACAGAAAGATCGTGCCGGCTTATGCTGCTCGAAGATCCTTCCTGGGCGCTACGGTTGTGCCGTCACAAAATTTAAATCGGTAAAGCAGGTGCATCAACTTTTCGGCTGCTTCATCAACACTCTTGCCTGGAGCACCGCGAAGCGGTGTTTGATCAGACCTGCCGCACCGAGACCGCATTGAACGTGCCAGCTTGCCGGACCAAGTATACGACTATCGTGTGATCTGCACGCCCAAGTGACACAGGCCGGAGCCGCCCGTCCCCATCCGGATCGCGTACCAATTCAAAACTCAAAGCTTACTGATCGCGGATCCCCTTGGAGGGCTGATAACTGTTCCGACCGGCCCTTTGAGAACCCACTGGACATAGGGCGAGAGCTGGACGTATCTCCAACGCCAAAAATAGGCGTCACTGACTCCGGGGATGCCGCGGACTGTATTGGCGCCAGCACCACCTAGCGCCGAATGATTTATCGTTCTCGCGGCTTCAACCGTGCAGATCTGACCGGCGGTCAAGGCTGCTTCTCGGTGACCGTCGCAAGCGGGGCGGCTTCGCTCTCAAGCGCGAGGCACGCTCTCGGCCAAGCGCCCTCGTCCGCGCCGAGGGCACTTTGAAGCCAGGCGAGCGTCAGACGCCGTGTCGCTTCCAGCACGTCTGGCGCTTCGGTCTCTGTTTCCTTCGCGTCGAGAGCTGCGATCCCTCCAAGGCCGTGCCCGACACCGTGCATCATCAGCATTGCAACGGCGCCTGGCGCGTCATGAAACGCATCCGCATGCCAGTTAGGGCCACGCGTCGTAAAATGCGGGTTGTCCATGTCACCGCAAACGACCAGGCTCTGTGTCGTCAGGTTCGAAAAATCGACGTCGAAGAATGGAAACCGGGCAGCACTCTCAGCAGTCATTTCCTTGCCGCCGCGTCCCGGCGTTGTCAGGAGAACGCCCGCCGAAATGCGAGGGTCTAAAAAGTCCTCACCATCCACCTGCGCGCCGAGCAGTAGCCCTACCGTGTGGCCGCCGAAGGAATGACCGATCGCGCCGATGCGTAAAAGATCCATCCGCCCGGCAAGGGCCGGCGCCTGCCGTTCGATCTCCGGCAGTTGGTCCAGGATTGCCTTCATCTCCTCGACACGCTCGCGCCAGAAGAACGGTGCGCCAGGTGCATCCGACGGCAGGCCACCAACCCGCGAACTCGCATGCGTTGGCTGGATCACGACGAATCCTCTCTCCGCCCAAAACTGCGCAAGCAGAGCGTAGCCGTCCTTTGAAGGAATGTAGTTGGATGGGCCGAAACCATGCGACAGCAGCAGGATCGGTAGCTCGTCGCCGATTGCAGGCGCGGTGAGGCGCAGTTCCAACGGCTGGCGGGCGGGCATTGGAAGACGGATCGGCGTATAGGCCACAGTGAGTGCGGCCTCAGGCGTCGGAATCTGTTTTGCGAGATTGATTAGATTGTTCATGGGTCTCGACCTTTGAAACTCGGTTTGGTTGGTGATGTCAGGCCAGCATAGGCCCCGCCTCGCGGAACGAGGTTTCCGCGTCGGCGCCGGCGGGGATCTTCATCGGCGCGTCGCTCTCCGTCACCGACCGCCAGACGGCCTCTGCAACCGCACCCGCCGTCGTGACCTCAGTGCCCGACCGCAGCTTCGTCAGGTAGTCGTGGACGAAGGCGGTATATGGTTCGGGAATTTCCATGCCCATGCGCGAGACAGCATTCTTGCCGAAGCCGGTCGTTGGCGCCGAGCCAGGCAAAACAAGTTTGGCGCGGATGCCGAAAAGCGCCGCCTCGAGAGCGAGGCTTTCGGTGAATGCGTTGAGGGCGGCCTTGCTGGCGCTGTAAATCGAAAGTGCTGGCGGTGGTTGCAACGTGACGGTGGAGCTAACGTTGACGACGACGCCTGAGCGACGGGCCCGCATCTGCGGGAGAAAGGCTTTGGCCATCGCCATCGCGCCGAAAACGTTCGTTTCGAACAGCTCGCGGATCTTCGACATCTCCGTACCTTCAAGCACATTGAGCATGCCGACGCCGGCATTGTTGACTAGAGCATCGATCGTGCCGGCGGCTTCGACCGCCATCGCGATGCTGTCGGCGCTGGTGACGTCCAGCCGCAGGATTTCGAGCCGGTCGTTCGGCGGAAGCAGGTCGTTTCGTGGCGTGCGCATGGTCGCGACCACGTCCCACCCGGCGTCCAGAAATTTATGCGCGATGGCGAGGCCGAAACCAGACGAGCAACCGGTGATAAGGATCTTTGGCATGTTCTGTCTCCTGACTTTAACTTGCCTGAAGATGGACCTGATCGCCCGGACATGCTATAAGCGTAAGTCCAAGAGCGTTTAGCATAAGTCCGAAAGCATGAGCGATCCCGTCGCCGAAGTGGTATCATTGCTGAAACCTCGTCCGTCGATCTCGAAGGTGGTCACAGGCGGTGGTCAGTGGTTGGTCGAGCGGACGGAGCTTGGAAGCCCCTTCTACTGTGCCGTCGTCGAAGGCCGCTGCCTGATGACGATTGCCGGTCGTGATCCAATGTTGCTGACCGCTGGGGACTTCGTCTTGGTCCCGAAGATCTTCTCGTTCACAATGAGCAGCATGAAGCCACCGCCACGCGGCGCACTTGCTCAACGTCTGGAAACCAGCCCCGGTGTCTTTCGCCTGGGTGACCCGGAAGCGCCGGAAGAGATCAAGGCACTGGTCGGACACTGTGCGTTCGGCTCGGATGACAAGGCTCTTCTCGTGTCGCTGCTCCCGGCGGTCATCCATGTTCAGGGTGAAGATCGACTGATGGCTCTGGTCCGCATGATCAACGAGGAAACGAGGGCCGACCGTGCCGCGCGCGAGATGGTTCTCCACCGGTTGCTCGAGGTCCTGTTCATCGATGCGCTACGATCAGCAGCCAATGCCAAGGCGCCGCCTGGCCTCTTGCGTGGTATGGCCGATCCGCTGCTGGCACCGACTTTGCGTCGGATTCATGCAGATCCGGGTCGAAGCATGACGGTAGAGACACTTGCTCGGGAAGCGGCCATGTCTCGTTCAACTTTCTTCGATCGGTTCCGCAGGGAAGTCGGTGTCGCGCCGATGGAGTATGCGACGGGATGGCGCATGGCGCTGGCGAAAGAATTCCTCCGCGAAGATATGGCCATGGCGGAAATTGCCCAACGCGTCGGTTATGGATCGACAAGCGCCTTCAGCGTCGCCTTCAATCGGCATGTAGGAATGCCGCCTGGAGCGTATTCGCGCGCAGTTGCTATTGCGGCTTAAAGCGTCCAACCTTCACCGCCGATACAGGCGGCCAATTTTTCGGATGTTCCCTTGGGGAAGGCCTGCTTGAGGTAAATCGAGGAAGGCAGAGGTTCGCGCTCAAGACACGCCGCGACGGGTAAAAACATCATGCACTGAATGTGTAAGCGGTAAACGTATAAACCGATGGAAGGCGCCCGGAGCAACGAATACGTGGCCACCGTCTTCAACGGCTGTGAACCAGCAGTCTATCAGCTCATCTCGCTAATCTCCTGTTTCATTGCGATTTGGCGGCATTTTGCCTTGAACTTACAAACGGCGCTGCGCCGTTTTCGGCAGCGATTGGAGTGTTTAGCCCGCAACGTTCACCGCACCGTTAGCGTTAGTGCCTCAACGCAGCTTATGAGGTTGTTGATGTCGCCAGCGCGTGCATTGTTGACCGCCTTCAGGATCTGCAGTCGCTGCGCTTCGGTCGCCATCCGCCCTGTCGCCGCCCTGAATTTTTCCTCGAGCTGTGCCCATGACAATGGTTTGCTCGCCTCCCCCAGCGGCGCGGTCACGTCGGACACAACTGTGCGCGCCCTGGCTTTGATCGTAACTCGCGCCAGCGTTTCGGCAGGAAACCGCGCATCGAATTCTGCGTTAAGTACAAGCCGCACACTGCTTGCCAGAAGCGATACTCTGTCCTGCGACAGAGCCTCCCGGGTTAGTGGCAACAGAGCCTGCGGCCCTGCGATGGCGGCAAGCGCGAGGCAATAGGGAATGCTGTACTGGACGTCCGTGAGATTGGAGGGTCTTACCCTGTTCGAGATGCGCAACGCGCCGCTGGTGGTCTCGACCTCGATCACCTCGATCTCTTCCGGCCTTATCCCGTGACGGTTGATGAGGTCCAGAAAAGCGTCGAGCGGCGCATGAACGTGCCGGCAGCATGCGTAGAGCTTGAAATAGGTGTTGCGGACATGCAGCGCGGTTCCGAGCGACAGGTCCTCGGCAAAATCATAATGGCGACGGCTGTCGAGAATGTTGCGCGGGCCGGTATAGCCCGCTTCGGCCAAGCCGAGCGCGACAAGTCCCGTCACCACCGACCAAGGTATGCCCTCCTTGACGTCGCTGCCTTCGGGTGCAGGGTCTCGCGGCGTCGGTGCGCTCGCAAACAACTGGTTCGGCGCGCTTTCGCCAGCGATCGCCAATGCATGTTCCAGAGTATCCGCGTCTGTTCGGCGTAAGGCGGCCGGAGTCGCGACAACGGCATAGGCCGCCCAGGTTCCGCTATTGCCGTAGCTCGTGCGCGCGGCAGCAATGGTGACGCCGATTTCGTAACCGATAACGATCGCGCTCAGCATGTCTTCGAGTGAAGACCCTGTTTCATGCCCAACGGCGAATGCTGCAGGGATGACCGCCGCACCGGGATGGCCGCGCGCCATCCGGTGACCGTCATCGAGATCGAGCGCCGACGCTGCCGCGCTGTTAGCCCAGGCCGCCCCGATGACGCTGCCCGTCTTGCCGGAAAACCAGAGTGGCACCGATCCCGATCCCATCACCGTCATGGCCATGTGGCGGACAGCGATTGGCCCCTGTTCATCCAGCCCGGCCGCCGCCGCCGCAAGGAGATCGAGAATACACCGGAAGGCTGCCTGTCTCGCCGCTTCTGGCGCAGGCTTTTGTCGGGCATCTGTGACGTAGGCTGCCATTTGCGCAACGATCCCCTCGCTGCATGGGATGGTCTTGGTCGGATCGTCGGTCATGCAGATCGCCCTCCCCTCTCAAGCCAATCTCAAGACTTTCCCCGATACCCATGGGTTGCCAATTCCACGAGCAGATTGCGGTCATCCAGTCCCAGTGCCGGCAGAAGATCGTTGTCGGCGGTGAAATCGCGCCCGTAACAGGCGCCCAATATCTCGACGCCGCTCATGTGCAAGGGTGCCGAAACCCCTGCTATCCGGGCGAGACGAATGGTCGGAACGAGACCGAAGGGCACGTCTTCGAGCACGTACCGGGTGGCGATGGTTTTGGGCCCTGCCGGATCCTTTCCGTGCTGCGCGAGGTTTGCATAGACCTCGGCGACCGAGCCTCCGGAAATCCCATGGGTCAGCTTCGCATGCTCGAATATCGTCCGCACCGTCTTGCCGAAGGCCGCCGCGGTTTCAAGCCGCTCCCGATCGAGGCCCTCGAGCAATCTTGCGACCGCCGCCGTGACATTGGTGTTCTGCCCCCAGGCTTCGCCCCGCTCTATGCGCGTAAGATTGCAAAGCGCGATTCCCATGTGGCTCTGTGGATTAAGATTGCTGAGCGCGATCGTCAGTATATCGTCCTTGAACAGGAAACGGTCGCCGAAAAGTTCATTAGAGAGTGCCAGTACCTCGTTCGCGCGGGAGGCGGGCAGCGCCGCCATGTCGACCTTTGCGCGAATTGCACCAATCCGGATACGGGTGGGCGATAGCGCCTTGCTGGTCAGAAGCGTTGTGCTCCAGGCACCGATTGGAATTTCGATGTCGCGCTCGCTTAGCGCCTTCGACAGGTAAAGTGCCGCAAAGGAAAGGTGCCCGCTGAAGATGACGGTGTGACGGGATTGCAGATGGGGTATCAAGCTGTCGAGCACCATCCGATGGCCGTAGGCCGGCAAGGCGATAACGATCACGTCGTTGCTGGCGAGGTCTGCGGTGCTGGATGAGATCGAGGGGCAGAATTCCGCCTCCAGTGCACCGGTCACTTCGAGAGCAGTTCCTTCCCCGAAACTCGCGGTCGATTGTCCAGACGGAGACCAGAGAGTCGCGCCATGACCCCGGCTCAAGAGGAATGACGCATATCCCATGGCGATAGCGCCGGCTCCGGCGATGCCTACCTGCATTGTTTTCAGACCTATTTGCTATGCGACGTCCAAGCACGTCGCTGTATGCCAGGATTGACTGCGCAATCCCGCGGCCGCCCGATTGCTGCGCCTATTCCACCTGGAAGAGGTGACCAGGGGACGCCTCACCGTAGATCCGCTCCGGGGGCAGGAAGGCGATCGGGCGAATTGGACTCTTGAGCTCGTCGACCGCCATGTTTCGTTTTACGCCCCGACGCGCCGGATCCGGCACTGGCACTGCCGCCATCAGCTTTCTGGTATAGGCATGCTGCGGGTTGTCGAACACGGCAGCACGCGGACCGATCTCCACGATCTCCCCCAGATACATGACAGCGACGCGATGGCTCACCCGTTCGACAACCGCCATATCGTGGCTGATAAACAGGAATGCCAGATTGAGGCTTTGCTGCAGATCGAGCAGCAGATTGCAGACCTGCGCCTTGATCGACACGTCGAGGGCAGAGACCGCCTCATCAGCCACGATCACCTTCGGATCGAGCATCAGGGCGCGGGCGATCGCAATGCGTTGGCGCTGGCCACCCGAAAATTCATGGGGGAACCGTTTCATAATATCGGCCGACAGCCCGACCTGGTTCAAAAGCGACGCCGTTTTGTCCCGGGCCTGCGCCTTGCTGCCGAGGCCATGCTGGATGAACGGCTCCATCACAGCATTGCCGATATCCATTCGCGGGTTCAGCGATGCGTATGGATCTTGGAAGATCATCTGGATCGATCGGCGCATGGTGCGCAATGATGCCTGGCTGAGCTTCATCATGTCATGGCCGTCGACGGTGACGCTGCCGCTGGTTGGCGTGATCAGCCGTGTCACCGAACGCCCGGTCGTAGACTTGCCGCAGCCGGACTCGCCAACGATCGACAGCGTTTCTCCTTCGTAGAGATCGAAGGAGACATTCTCGACCGCATGGACCGCGCCAGACCTACGGCTTAGAAAACCGGAGCGGATCTCGAAACGCGTGGTCAGACCCTTGACCTCGAGCACGGGCCGCTTGTCGCGGGCAACGGTGTCGCAGACATCGGCAAGCGGCATCTGTTCGCCGGTTTTGATATCGATGCTGGGAAAGCGCATAGGAAGTTGGCGTCCGCCCATCGAACCCAGCCTTGGGACCGCCGATAGAAGCGCGCAGGTATAGGGATGCCGGCCCCGATGGAAAATGTCGCTGGTCTCACCCGTCTCGACCGCATCGCCCCGATACATGACGATGGTGCGGTCCGCGACCTCGGCAACCACACCCATGTCATGAGTGATAAACAGCACCGACATGCCCTCTTCGTCCTGAAGCGTCTTGATCAGGTCGAGGATCTGACCCTGGATGGTCACATCGAGCGCTGTGGTCGGCTCGTCGGCGATCAGCAGCTTGGGCCTGGACGCCAGCGCCATTGCAATCATCACCCGCTGCCGCATACCGCCGGAAAACTGGTGCGGATATTCGTCGAAGCGTGACAGTGCGTTGGGAATGCGGACTTTGTCGAGAAGCCGAATGACCTCCGCCTTGGCATCGGCCTCGCTGATATCGGTATGAACCGTCAGCCCCTCGGCGATCTGCTTGCCGATCGGGAAGATCGGGTTGAGCGAGGTCATCGGCTCCTGGAAGATCATCGAGATCCCGTTGCCGCGCACGCGCCGCATCTGTTCCTCCTCCAGCGACAGGAGCTCGCGCCCATTGAGGCGAACACTGCCCTCGATCCGGCTCGAGTGCGACTGCAACAGCCGCATGATCGACAGCGACGTGACGCTCTTGCCGGAGCCGGACTCCCCGACGATCGCAACCGTTTCCCGCGGCGCGACATCGAAGGAGATGCCGCGGATCACCGACTTCCATCCGTCGTTGGTTTTGAATGATGTGGTCAGATCACGGACGGACAGAACCGGGGCCGATACGAGGGCGTCGGGGACCGACTTAACACCGGATGGAAACATCGGTTTTTCGCTTGTCAGTATCATCCTTGGCTCCTGGTCTTGGGGTCAATCGCATCGCGCAGCGCATCTCCAAGAATGTTGAGCGCGAGCACGGTGAGCAGGATGGCGAGTGACGGAAAGACGACCAGCCACCAGGCGCTCAAGATATTGTCGAAACCCTCGCGGATCATTCCACCCCATGTGGCGGTGGGAGGAAGGACACCAAGGCCGATAAAGGCGAGAGACGCTTCGGTCCGTATGGCTGACGCCATCCACAACGAGGCAACAACGACGATGTCCGACAGGATATTGGGCAGGATATGCACCCGCATGATCCGCAGCGGCGTGAAGCCGAGGGACCTGCCAGCTTCGACGAAATCGCGCTGCTTCATGGCAATGGTCGGGGCCCGGGCAACGCGGGCAAAGGGGGCAGTTTCGGTAATCGCAATCGCGATGATCAGGTTTTCGAAACTGGCCCCCAGCATGGCGGCGACCATCAAACCCAGGAGAAGTGTCGGGAACGACAACATCACGTCGACGATCCCCATCACGATCTGATCGAAAATCCCGCCGATATATCCTGCGAGAATGCCGAGTGCGGAGCCAACGATCATGGCGATCAGCACGGCGAGAAATCCGATCGAAAGCGAGATCCGGGCGCCGTAGAGGAGCCGCGACAGCACGTCCCGGCCATAGCTGTCGGTTCCCAGCCAGAACTCGGCGGAAGGCGCGGCCAGCCGGTGCAGAATGTTCTGCTTGATCGGATCATAGGGGGCAAGGACAGGAGCGAAGATCGCGGCCAGCACGATCACGCTCAGAAGGCCAATGCCGATCCAGGAAAATTTGTTACGGCGCAGCGCCACAAGCACCGGGTTCGAGTGTTTTTCCGGGAAGCTCTGGGAAACAGCGAAATCGGTCATCGGGCGTAGCTCACTCTTGGGTCGACGAGGGCGTAGATCAGATCGGTTGCCGTGTTCACCAGGATCACGAACGTGGCAAACACCACCATCAGCCCCTGCAGCAAGGTGTAGTCGCGCGACTGAAGCGCCCCGAGGATCAGCTTGCCCAGTCCCGGTCGGGTGAAGACGATTTCCGTGAGAACGGAGTTGCCGATCAACGTTCCGAAATACAGCCCGACGACGGTAACGATCGGGATCAGCGCATTGCCGAGGGCGTGGCGTACGACCAGCTGCATCGGCTGAACTCCCTTTGCGCGTGCTGTGCGTATGTAGTCCTCACCCATCACCTCCAGCATCGACGAGCGGGTCACGCGGGCAATGTAGGCCGTCATGATCAGCCCGAGATTGAGCGCCGGAAGGGCCAGATTGCGCAGGTGGGTGATGGGATCAGACGAGGCGCGGCTCATCACAGGGAGCCACTGCAGCCAGACAGCAAAGGCAAGAAGCATGAGGATTCCAGACACGAAGCCCGGAAAGGAGAGGCCGACGAGAGACAAAATCCGGCTCAGATAGTCCGGCCATTGATTGCGCCGGACGGCCGCGAGGACCCCGAGCGGTATCCCCAGACAGGTACCGATCAACATCGCCGCCACGGCAAGTTCGAGTGTATAGGGAAGGACCAGGGCCACCTCCTCCAGCACCGTTCGACCACTCGTCATCGACCTGCCCAAATCGCCGCTGAGCGTCTTGGTGACGAACTGGACGTACTGGACGGCAATCGGCTGATCGAGGCCGAGTTCGGCACGCAGGGTCTGCAGCGTTTCAGCATTTGCTCTGTCGCCGAGCATGGCAACGGCTGGATCGCCGGGCACGAGACGAACCAGGACGAACACCATGGTCAGCATGGCGATCAACGTCGGGATCGCCAGAAGCAATCGTCGGATAACGTAGCCTATCATGCGGCAGCCCTTTCTATGGCGATGCGGGTCACATCGAATGCGCTGAGATCAAGGTTGGTGCTGCCTTGGCAGACAAGGTCAGCAACGGCACGTCCGACCGAGGGGACAAGCTGGAATCCGTGGCCAGAAAAGCCGAAGGCATGGATCAGGCCGTCGACCCGGTGCGAGAATCCGATGACCGGAAGATGGTCAGGGGTCATCGCCTCCATGCCGGCCCAGGTGCGCACGATGCGGATCCCTTCAACCGCCGGGAAGAGACGCACCGCCGCCCCTACTGATGCTGCAAGCGCCACCATATCCACGGACGCGGACTGCCTGTCTGGAGCGAGTTTGCCCTGAGAGCCACCGCCGATGACGAGCGTGCCCTGCGCCGTCTGCTTGAAGGACAGTTTCTGGCCAAGCGAAGAGACGACCGGCTTGACCCGCGCCGAGGTCCGCTCGGTCACCACCATCATTGAGGTGCGGATCGCTTGATGCACCGGGTCGCCGGCAAGAGCTGCCACCTGATCGGCCCAGGCGCCGCCGGCATTGACGATGAGGCCTGCCTCAATGACGCCCTTGGATGTCTGTGCAAGCCAGTGGGTGGAATGCCGCACCAGACCGGTGACGAGACATTTCTCCACAATCTGCACGCCGGCCGCAATCGCGGCATCGCGGAACGCCCCGATCGTCCGATGCGGATCGGCGGAGCCATCGTCAACCGTCCAGGCAGCGCCCAGGCAATGGCGCGCAAGGTCGGGCACCAGCGAATGCAACTCATTGGAACCGATCAGCCGTTCGTGGGTGAAACCCTGCGCCTCGAGACGAGACACCCTGTCCCTGATTTTCGCCAACGCAGTCTCATCTTCGGCGACCTGCAACTGGCCGCAGGCGTTGAAGCCGCAATCATCACCCACAAGATCCGTCATGGCATGCCAGGTGGCGGCGGCTTCGAGGCTGAGCGGCAGTTCGGCTGGATGCCGACCGAGCGTGCGAACGCCGGCGGCTGTCGCTCCGGAAGCGTGTCGTCCCAGAAAATGCCGTTCGACAAGAATGACGGAGACGCCGCGCCGTGCCGACTGCAGCGCCACGGAGAGCCCATGGAGCCCGCCACCGATGACGAGAAGGTCCGCCTTCATTCGGCATCCTCCAGCTCGCCCAACGAGGCGATCTCTCCAAGCGTGATCGGCTTGAGCGGAGGCCGGATATTAAAGAAGCTGACGTCGCCGACCGGCAGATTGTGGACCTCGGCCAGAATCGCCTGAACCGTGTAGCCGCATTGCCGTCCCTGGCAGGGACCCATTCCACACCGCGTGGCCGCCTTGATGGCGTTCGGATCCGAGGTACTCGTCCTGGCAACCTTGCGGATCGTTCCGGCGGTCACCTCCTCGCATCGACAAACAACGACGTCGTCGGCAATCGACGTGGTCGGAGGCGTGTAAAGTGCGTCCAGAAAGGGACGCAATGCCAGTGCGCGCGAACGGCGACCGTCGAGTTGGTTCTCGCGCCGCAAAGCCTCGGTATCGACCTTAATGCCGAGATGGCCAGCCAGACCGAGCGCAGCAATCTCGCCCGAGACGGTGGCCGCCGTCCATCCGCCGATGCCGCTGGCGTCACCGGCAACGAACAATCCCGGCCGGCTGGTCTCGCCCCATCGGTTCGATCGGGCGGCGAAGTACTTCTGTGCAGGGTTCCAGTCGTGATCGCATCCCAAGGCCAAGGTTTCATGGATGCGCGGCACAACGCCTTCATGGACCAGGAGAACGTCGGCCTTCGCTTTGCGACGCACACCGCCGGCTGTCCACTCCAGCTGTTGGAGGCGGCCATTGCCCTCTGCCCGCAAGTCGCTGACACCCCGGATCATCCTGCCGTTGCGGCGAAGCTCACGCTGCCATTTGAGACCTTTGGCGAGGCTCGGAAGGTCTCGCCAGGCTGCGGGCAGCTTTGCCAGGGCTGCAAGGTTCAGGCCTCTCGAAGTGTCGAGAAAACCGGAAATCTGGCCTTTCAGGCCGAGCACCTGAGTTGCATACAGAAGCGGCAAAGGGCCTGCGCCGGCAATCCACACATTGCCTTGCGGCAGCATTCCTCCGGATTTCAGAAGGATCTGCGCCGCGCCGACGGTCATCACGCCGGGAAGCGTCCAGCCCGGAAAGGGAACGGGCCGTTCCTGCGCGCCATTGCTGAGCAGAACCGCTCTCGCCCTCACCCGACGCGCCTTGCCCTCGCTGGTGAGAAACAGTGTCCACTCATCCTCGATCTGCCACACCTGCGTCGATGGCGAATATTCCGCCCCGGATGCCCGGAAAGCAGCGGTCAGCGCTCTGCCCTTTTGATAATCCGGGCCGAGGGCAACTGCTATCGGCCCGGACGCATTCCGTTCGATACCGCGCCAGATCTGGCCACCCGGGGCGGGCTGCTCATCGACCACGAGCACGGAGGCCCCGAGTTTCCGCAATTGGACCGCGGCTGACATGCCGGCGGGTCCCGCACCGATCACCACAACATCATGGATCATCGTCCGATCTCCCTGGCGCCCTGCTGGCTTTCGATCCGCATGCCCGGCTTGACCGGCACCAAGCATCCTTGCGTTGAGGCCACCCCGTCGACGATGGCCAGACAGTCGAAACAGACGCCCATCTGGCAATAGGGAAGACGAGGCTCGCCGGTGACCGCCGATGTGCGCCCTGCGCCGGGCACTCGCAACAGGACGCCGGCAACCGTCTCACCATCCCACGCAGGCGTCTCCGCGCCATTCACGAGAACGGTCATATCGGCTTGGGCCGTCGGCCCCTCAAGCACACTTCTGAACATTGAATCTTCCATTTGAGAACGGGGCGAACTGGTCCGGCAGATGTCCACTCGCCATCGCCGGCGCGATCATTGCCGCATGGGCTGCGGCAAGGGTGACGCCGGAGTGGCAGGCAGCTGCAAACAAACCCGGATAATCGAGCGACTCCGCATAGATCGGCGTTTTATCGAGCGGCAGGACCCGCATTCCCGCCCATTGGCGCACCAGACGCGCCGATCCAAGGGCCGGAACGATCCGCATCGCCCTTAGCGCCAGTTGGGTCGCGGACGAAACCGTGACCCCGATATCGGCGACGTTTTCATTGGTCGCACCGATCATGATCGTCCCGTCGGCGCTTTGCCTGAGACCGCTGCCGGGGAAAGGCAGTATCGGCGCGAGACGCTCGGTCACCAGGATCTGCCCGCGTTCCGAGCGCAAGGGGACCGAAAGGCCAAGCGGCTCGGTCAATGTCGGTGTCGCTAGGCCCGCAGCAACGATGACGCGCGGCGCCTGCAGAGTGCCTTGGGCAGCAATGACGTTGAAGCCACCTGCAACCGGCACGATCTTTTCGACAGGATTGCGAAACATGATCTTGCCGCCCATCGATGGGATGGCGTGGTGCAACGACGCCAAAAGCTGAAGCGGGTTCACATGGCCGTCGAGCTTGCAGTAGCTCGCACCGACAACGTCGGGCCCAAGCGTCAAAGCCGGCAGCATGCGTTCCAGCTCGGCGCGGTCGACCATGGCCGTATCGGCTTCTGCACCCTGATTGTGCGTGCGCTCGTTGATCGCCGCGCGGTTTTCGTATTCCGTCTCGCTGAGACAGAAGGCAAGGCCGCCGGGCCGCGAATAATCCAGGGCCAGCGGCGACCTGTTCGCCAGCTCGTTGCGAAACTCCGGCCAGAGGTCCGAACTCTGTCGCGTCAGCAAACTGTAGGCTGGCGCATCGGACCCTTTACCTTGCACCCAGACGAGCCCGAAATTGGCACGGGCAGCACGCAAATCCCGATCCCCACCATCCAGAACGACGACAGTACGGCCGGTTTTTGCGACACCGTAGGCTAATGCTGCCCCGACGACGCCAGCCCCGATTATGATGACATCAGCATCCACGCGAAGATCTCCTGCTCTGCTTGCCACAATCAGAAACGAGCGGTAGTAAGTCAAAGTCGAATATTTTAGCGACGTATTCCCGGAGGTTATACCCTTGAGAAATCCGAGTTTAAGACAGCTTGAGGCGTTGATGGCCGTTGTCGAAGTCGGAACGGTCAGCCGGGCTGCGGAAATTTTGCGGATCTCGCAGCCGGCGGCCAGCAAGCTCATCCAGGATCTTGAGGCAGACACCGGCCTGCAACTGTTCGAACGCGATAGCGGTCGCTTGGTACCAACCGGCCGCGGCATGAGGCTTTACGAGGAGGTCGAACGAATATTCGGTGGTGTCCACCAGTTGGCGCGTGCTGTTGAAGCCATCCGTCGCGAGGAGCATGGCCATCTTGTCGTCGGCACGATGCCCGCGTTGTCGGGGCCCTATATCACCCGGGTATTGTCCATATTTCGCGCCCGTCACCCGGATGTATTCGTGTCCGTCGAAGCGAGAAGTTCGCAGTTTCTGACCGAAGCCGTATTGTTGCGCAGGCTCGACGTGGTGATGGTGATTTCGGGCCTGGAGCACCCTTCCGTCATTGGAGAAACGCTCAACAGCCCGCCAGCGGTCGCCATTCTGCCCTGCGGTCATCGGCTCTCCGGCAAACCGGAAATCACACCCGCCGATTTTGACGGAGAGCCATTCATTTCTTTTTCGCCATCCAGTCTGATGCGCAGGAAGGTCGATGCTGCCTTCGAAGCGCTCGGTGTCAGGCCGAAGATCGTGATCGAGGCAACGACCGCGCCGAATGTCGCCGAGTTTGTCGCAGCGGGCTTCGGCGTATCGATCGCCGACCCCTTCAGCATGGAAGTCGTGGCCGATCGGGTCATCGTTCTGCCGTTCAAACCTGAGATAAGGTTCGACTACGAGATCATCCGGCCCGTCCGCGCTCGCAACAGCAACCTCGTTGCGGACTTTGTCGAAGCAGCGCACACGGCTGCTCAGACGACGTCGATCGCACCGGCAATCGTCAGAAGCGACGGTCCGGCCCCGACAGCGCGGTGACTGGCGGGACTGGACCGGGACGGCTCGGGAACACAGGTCGTCAGCGCTTGAGGACCGTCTGCTCGGTTATCGGAGGCGCGAGATTGAGCGACCCCTTCAGCTCGTAACCATAGTCGAGTGCGGAACTGCGCACCCAGACCTGCATCAGGCTAAACAGTGGCACAGCACAGACCTGTTCATGAATCTTCTGTTGTGCCGATGACCAGAGCTTGAGACGCTCGGCATCGGTGGTTGCGCTCCGGGCAGCGGAGATATCCGCATCTGCGGCGTTTCAATGGGCGAAATTGGTGACCGCGGTCGGTTTGCCGACAGAGGCATCCGAATGGTAAAACTGGCTGAGGTAGCTGTCGGCGACAGGATAACGGGCAGCGCCGTAGAACACCAGGTCGCTGAGGTCCTTTCGGATCTGCTCCTGATAGGTCGGATGATCGACGACCTTCATCTGCAGATCGATCCCGGCTTCTGCAAGCTGTGACTGGATGACTTCCATGATCGGCAACTGCGACGAATTGGAAGAAACGACCGCCGTGAGTTTCAAGCCATTCGGAAATCCCGCTTCCGCCAGCAGCGTCTTGGACTTGGCCGGATCATAGGTGTACGTCCAGCTGCAGTCTTCACCGAGATAGCCCGAGGGCACGACGGAGCAGCCTTTTGGCCCGACGCCTTCACCGACGAATTGGACGATTTGATCCACATTGATCGCTTGAGCGACGGCCTGTCGCACCTTGACGTTGTCGAGGGGAGGATGCGTCATGTTGAGGAACACGGTTCGATATTCGCCCGGCGCGAAAATATCGACAATCGCCTTATCCCAGGCTTTCGCCTGATCCACCCAGCGCTGCTCGCGCTTGCCATAGATCAGGTCCAGTTCGCCTGAACGAAAGGCGAGTTCACGACTGGAATCGGTAGGGATGAGATCAAAACGGATCCCATCGAGCTTCGGTGCGCCCCGGAAATAGTCGGGAAATGCCTTAAGATTGACGGCCTGCTGCGTAACAGCGCTCTCGAACATGAACGGCCCGGTGCCAATCGGCCGGCTCTTCAATTCGGCTCCGAGTGCCTCGAAAGCCTTTTTGCTGATGATGTTGCCGCCGTGATAGTTTGCAATCAGCCCGAGAAAACCGGGTACCGGTTTGCTCAGCACGATGCGGACGGTCATCGGGTCGATTGCCTCGATCGATTTGACGCCCGAGAAGTCGCTCGAAAACGAAGAGGTCTTTGGGTCTTTGGCTCGCGACAGCGAGAACACCACGTCATCGGCCGACAGCGTTCCGTAGTCGCCGTGAAATTTCACGCCGCTCCGCAATTTGAAGGTCCACACCAGACCGTCCGACGACGACTCCCAACTTTCAGCGAGATCCGGCTCGATCTGGGCCGGATCGGCGCTCCCCGGCCGGAAGCGCACCAGTCCATTGAAAATCCAGGATACCAGCGACACGTCTGCAGTGGCGGTGGCTCGGGTCGGATCAAGCGTCGAGATATCCGCGGCATTGATACCGACCCGCAACGTCTCGGCGTGCGCCAGGTGTGGAAGAGCCACGCTGCCCCCCAGAATGGCGAGCGTCACTGCCGTTGTTCGGGCATTCAATTTTTGCATGTTCACCTCCTTATTGTTGGCGATCAGTCAAAATGAACGGTGAGTATATGTCAAAGTCGCATTTTTTAGCCGGCTATTCCTTGGGGTTATACGCGGCCGATTGCGGCGCCGCTTCGGCAACGGAGTTGCATATCAAGCAGTTTTGTATTGCATCTCATTCGAGACCGGCGAGGCCATAGAAATTTACAGAAGTGCTCAGCACCTTGAAAGGAATCGTACCGTTGACGGGCGGGTAAAATTTCGTACGCGTCTTGAAAAGTTCGATATTCGCGCATGAATGGCATTTGTGGAACTCAGAGGTCCTTCCTCAGAGACGGGGCCATTTCACCACCTTGCGAGAAGTTCGCAGCGGCACGCCGTCCGGTTTCGAAAGCTCCGTGAGCAGTCGAGAAGTCGTAAGAATGCGCAGCTTCGCCAGGGAAGAAAACACGGTCGTAATAAGGCGTCCCGAGTACTCCCATGACATCGGCGAGTCTAGAGATTGCATGGATATATGCCCTCCGATTGACGGTAGTTTCACCCAATCGGAATAGACGAGAGGCTGTAGCTTCATACATGCCTCTGGACCGAAAAAGAGCCGGAGCTCATCGAGCGCCGCGCTTAGCGTAGCCTCTTGGCCACGCCGCGCTGCTGCTCTGCCCCTGCTCCGCCAAGGAAGCACTGGATGACGTTCATTCGCCCGCTTGTCCGATAGCGCCGACACTGGTTATCGCCTCGGTCCGATTGGATTTGGCCGGCAACTGAAGTGCTAAGGCATTTGCCTCGGCTATTCATTTATTCCGTGCGGTAGCGCGAAACGTTCAGCCATTTACATATTCGGCGAGAGCCTCATTATTTCTCCGCACCCCGACGCCAACTTCGAATTCGACAATCGTAAACTTCGGCTCGATCTCCTTTGTCGGGTTTTGTGCTGCTACACGTGCGATCACCGACGGCTCATGGCTTGACATCACACAGCCGGATTGATGAGGAACAATTGGTTCGATTTCTTCTTGCACGCCGAGATTGAAATAGTGATCTGAAAAATATAGTCGATAGTACCAATAAGCTGCCTCGATTTCTTTCGCGATGGCCATAAAAAGATGGCACTAGCGCCCAGTGCATCCAAAATTTCTATTCGTCAAACACTCGATATCCTCGATGGCTCCTTTCGGTCTGTCGCAGCCGGAGTCGCCGAGGATCGCTCGCATTCTGGCTTGGTTCGGGCATCTCGTACGGGAAAGTGGATGGCTTGAAGAAGATCATTCCACGCGTCATCGAGTTCCTGCGACAGAGGATTGACCGCGCTGATTCAAACTATGCCGTTGCAGCAGCCTTGAACCGCGCCCTGGCGCTTGCTGGCCTCTCAGATGAAGAATGGGCGCGAGTAAATACCGGCGCTGAGTTTTCGACCTGGCCTGATCGGGATGCCATCGTCACACGATTGACCAACAATTACGCGCGATTGCTGGAAATTACCGTTGCCGGCCAGCCCGAAGATTATCTTTTGTGGGAAGGTGTAGGGATTGCAGCCACGTTCGCCAATCCAGCGATCGAACCGGACGTTGAGCATCTTTGCATGGCAATGCTTGTGCTGGAAGGCGCGGCTTCGGATATCGTGACGGTCAACTGGGACGGCCTCGTGAAAAAAACAATCGACGAACTCACGGGCGGCGTACCGAAACTCGTAGTCTGTGTGAGGTCTGAGGACCTTCGGCAGCCGAAACTGAGTGCCCAGCTGATCAAATTCCACGGCTGCGCGGTGCTCGCCGTCTCCGACGAAGCGCACTACCGCCCGTTTCTTGTCGCCCGTTTCTCTCAGATCAATCGTTGGGCCGCGGCTCTCGAAAACAGAGCGGTTATTGGCCGCCTCACCGACATCGCCGTTTCCAAGCCGACATTGATGATGGGCTTGTCAGCGCAGGATTCGAATATCCAGGCGTTTTTCGCGAGTGCAGAAGCGACGATGCGATGGCCGTGGCCGTGGCCAGGTGACAGGCCGAGTTTCGTTTTCTCCGGCGATCAGGTTGGAGCTGACTAGGAGGCACTGCTGAGGAACGTCTATCCTCAGGTCTATACCGCAGCCATGCGAGATCAGATCAACGAACAATCTCTTGTCAAATCCTATGCCAATCCGCTGCTGATGGCGCTCCTGTTATCAGGATTTGCGACAAGCTGAGCGGCATGGTCGAATTGGTCGAGGGACCCTGGATCCGGATGGGAAGAATGCCATAAAGCAGGGCATCGTCTCGCTTCGGAACCACCTCTCCAGTCTGGACAACGGCGACCGGTTGGAGTTCGTCAAATCATTTGCGGACCAAACCTCGCGGATAATGACCATGTTTCGGGACGGCTCGGCAGGAACCGCGCCGCGGCGATATAATCCACTGACTTCCACGCCGCTGCATCGGATCGCAGGGGACCAGAACATCCCATCCGCCGGACTGGCCGAAGTCGCTGTCATCGCTGGCGTTCTTGGCATCGGTATCGAACCGGCGTGTGGGCCTTGGAAGGCGTTGATCCATCAGATCCGTCTGCTGGCATCGCGCGTGTCAAAACAGCTACTGCCAGCACAAAGATGGTGCTCGCCGCACATGGGCGGGCTGCAATTCGGCTACAGCCAAATGGCCACATTGTCGATGATGAGGACGCCGTGCTCGTCTACAGCGCGGAGAAACCGCCAACCGTTACGCGGTCGCCTCGAAGCTCCCCGGGCCGAACGGGTCATTAAGGTTTGCGCGAAGTTAGCATGTACGACTTGTTGCAAGTCACGACCAGTAGTGCTGAACTCATGCAACTCTTTCGTGAGGAGGCCGCGATATGACCACTTCCACGCCCATAGAAGGCGTCGTAAAGCTGCTGACGGGTTCGGGCTATCGACGACCCATCCCCACTCTCGATTGCCGGCCTTTCCTTTGAGGTTCCCACGGCATTGGTGGGCGAGAACCCGTCACCCGATCTCATTCTTGTCGCGGACACAGCGTTTGAGACAGACATACGCATTTTGCGCAAAGTTGAGGGAGTTGCCCGTGCACTTGATGTCGCGCGCTCGAAACGCCCTCTGACAACCGTTCTTGTAGGACCCAAGCCAAAGGCCGTTGTCCTTGATGCGATGACCAAAGTATGTCGCGTTTTGGCGACTGGTGTCATCGGAACCGAAGAAGATAATTCTCTGCTGCAGAACTGGTTGGCGGTGCTCCTCCCATTGGCGCTACCAGAGCCGAGCAACGACATCGCGAAACCATTGGAGTCGATTGTGAAAAGTTCGAGCGACCTGAAAAAGACCGTTGTCGACATGGTGGCGCTTGGAGCGAACGGTTCTGATGCGGTGCAGGCGCGCTTGCACGAACTTCTCAACGCCTCGTTAGCCGTTCCCAACGTCGCTAGTTCAGATCCTGACAAAGGCTCTAACCTCACCGGAGGGATTTTCGAATGAGTCCTGCCCAGTTGAAGTCGATCACGCTCACCAATTTCCGCAGCATCAGGGGGAGTATCACG
Organism: Hyphomicrobiales bacterium; assembly: GCA_900469345.1. Lineage (GTDB taxonomy): Bacteria > Pseudomonadota > Alphaproteobacteria > Rhizobiales > Rhizobiaceae > Neorhizobium. The sequence continues at coordinate 21,783 of UBWZ01000023.1, forward strand.
GTTCCTCTCGATGTACCAATTGTCTTGGTGCATGGACAAAATGGAGCTGGAAAAACCAGCCTGCTGTCCGGTGACCTGCCACTGAAATTTCAACTCGCTGCGATTAGAGCCTCGGGGGTTTTTGATACGCGGTGGGAGCAACCGGCGGAAACGCGAAGCGTCCACATTGCGTAGCGTTGGAGCCGGTTGCGGGGATGATCCCGGCATAGTCCGCCGGCGTATGGTATCCGAGCGATGAGTGCGGCCGGAAATTGTTGTAGTCGTCGGCCCATTCCGCACTGGCGCTGCGGGCATGATCGAGGCCAAAGTACAGGGACGCGTTGAGCAGCTCGTCGCGCATGCGGCCGTTGAAACTCTCGATATAGCCATTTTGCATCGGCCTTCCCGGCGCGATGTAGTGCCATTCGACCTTGTGATCCATTGACCAGGCAAGGATGGCGTTCGAGGTCAGTTCGGTCCCGTTGTCCGAGACAATCATGCCGGGCTTGCCCCGGCGCTCGATAAGCGTCGTCAGTTCTCGCGCGACACGGCGTCCTGATATTGATGTGTCTGGTATCGCCGCCAGGCATTCGCGCGTGACGTCGTCGACCACATCGAGGATGCGGAAGCGTCTGCCGCAGGCGAACTGGTCGTGGACGAAATCCAGCGACCAGCGGGCATTGGCCTTTGCTTCGACGAGGATCGGGGCACGCGTGCCAACAGCACGACGCCTGGCTTTCCGCTTGCGCACGGAAAGACCTTCCTCGCGATAGAGCCGGTAGATGCGATTGACACCGGACGGCTCTCCGTCTCGTCGAAGCAAGATGAACAGTCGTCGATAGCCAAACCGGCGGCGGTCATTGGCCAGATCGCGCAGCTTCGCTCGCAACTCGACCTCAGGCGGTCGAGAGGATCGATAGCGGATCGTTTCGGTCTGCGGATATGATCTGGCAGGCCCGCCGTTCCGAAAGGCTCATCACGGCCTTCAGGTGCGCGACTGCGTCACTCTTGGCGGCAGGCCCTACCATTTTTTGAAAGAAGCTCGCGGAGGGCGGCCGTATCCAGCATCTGTTCGGCGAGCAGTTTCTTCAGCTTGGCGTTCTCGTCCTCCAGTGCCTTCAGACGCTTGGCCTCAGACACCTCCATGCCGCCGTATTTGGCCTTCCAGTTGTAAAAGGTCGCTTCGGAAATCCCGTGCTTGCGGCAAAGATCAGCGGCCTTGGCGCCCGCCTCCTGCTCCCTCAGCACCCCAATAATCTGCTCTTCCGTAAATCTCTGCTTCTTCATAAGTCCGTCCTCGATGGGCCGGACTCTAATCCATCCTGGAGGAAATTCTTAGTGGCAGGTCACGTCAACAACAGTCCTGAGATCCCGCGTGCCTGAGTTGGCGGTCAGCTGTCGCGCTGCTGGAGTTCGCTGCTGATTGCGGCGGCCGTGGCTTTTACCTTTGAGATCAGCTGCGGCAAGGCTTCATCGGTCAGCCGGAAGCTCGGGCCGACAACAGAAACGGCATATCGCGCCTCGCGGCGGCTGAAAATAGGGGCTGCCACGGCGCGCACACCCTCGTCGAGCTCCTCGTCGTTCAGCGCATAACCGTTCTGGCGAACCAGATCGATCTGCCTACAAAGCTCCTTCGGATCAGTAATCGATTTTGCAGTGTAGGCCTGCAGGTCTACGGACCTCAGCAACTCGTCGAACTCATTTTGCGGCGCAAAGGCAATCAACACTTTGGCGGAACTGCCCGCAGGCGAGGGCAGCATGCCACCGCGCAGATGAGTGATTCCAATCGTGTGCTGGCTGTCGATCTTCTCCAGAAGTATGAGCTGCCGGCCGACGCGCTCCAGCAGTTGAACGATTTCTCCGCATTCTGCAGCCAGCTGCCGGATATGGCGCTGGGCGACGTCCATGATGGGATTGTCGCGCCGGGCGATCCTTGCCATCTCGATCAGCTTCGGACCAAGGCGAAATCCCTGCCCTGGCTCTTCGGCAACGAAGCCGTTTGCCCGCAGGGACGTCAGATAGCGATAGATGGCGCTCCGTGACATTCCGTTGGCTTCCCGCAGCTGTTCTGCAGTGAGCACGGGCTTGTCGTCGCTGAAGCTCAGCAGGATCTCGATGGCACGATCGGCAATCGCGTTGCGGCCATCTGTCCGTGTGTCCAGATCCTGCTTCAAGCGTGCCATCGATATCCCCTGCAATGTCTCGATATTTGGGAAATATACCGACGGTTCACGGCACAGCAAGGTCTGCATCGGAAAGCCCCATCAAGTACGCATCCCGCCACTACCAGCGCCGTCAATCCGCCGAGCCTCCCAGCAAGCCACAGCGACCGTTCATATTATTGTCCCATTTTGTAATTTTAATTCCCGATATTCGGGATATTATTTATGGGCTCGGCGATAGTATCCTCAATTCAAAGGAGCAGAAAAATGACTCTGTTGCAGACGAAACGTGATCAGATTAGCAAGGCTGTGTGGGCACTGTCCGCGACGGCAATGCTTGTAGTTGCTGTAGAGGGTGCCACGCCAACCGCCGCCAATGCACAATCAAGTCGTGACATGAGACAGCATGCAGCGCCACTTGGCACGCAAGGGACGGGCTCCCTGATCGTCTATTCCATGCCGGGAGCAACCAAGGAGGAGGTGCGCGCATCGGAGCTCGTCTTCCTTCCAGAGGGCGAGCCGCCAGAAGGCGGATGGCCTGTAGCGGTCTGGTTTCATGGCAACACAACCCCGGGGTCAAGCAAATGCGCTCCGAGCCTGTGGCCCGAGTTCGACGGCGGACTGACCGCTTCCGGCTTCAAGAGCGACTACGACTTCCAGATCTCATCTCTGGTCAATAGCGGTTACGCGGTCGTGGCGCCCGACTATGAGGGCCTCGGCGCCAATGCGGACTCGCCCTACCCTGGATACTACACGAAGAGCCTCCTTGATGCCGGGCTTTTCGGCTTGCGGGCGGCGCGGGCGCTCTATCCTAGCCTTTCGAACCGCTACGTGACGGTGGGACATTCCGAGGGCGCCAAAGCGGTGGTCGCGTTCGATCAGTTTGCCCGTGAGGCGTCCCCGTCCGATTTGCGGCACATGGGGAGCGTCGCGGTGGCGCCGTTCAGTTCCATCCGCCCGCTGCTTCAAGGCCTTGAACAGGCCCGAGCGCACGTGCCGCCGGCGGATGTAGTCCCGGTCGTTGCGACGCAAAACTTTCTTGTCGCCATGCTCGCAACGTCGGTCCAGGTCCAGAAACCTGATTACGATTTGCAGAATGTCATGGGACCGGATCTCGCGGCACTGCTCCCACGCTTGCGAGAGTTATGCACCGGTCCAGCCATTCAGGCCGTGACAGCGGCCGTTCGCGATAAGGGTGTCGATCAGTTCAAGGGATTGCGCGCCGATTGGATCAAGGATCCGACGATGGCGCAATTCCTGAAGGCAAACGACCCTGCTGAGAAGGACAACCTGACAGTTGCCAAGCCGATGCTGGTCATTGGTGGGACGAAGGACAATTTCGTGCCTGTCGGGCCTCTTACCACTCTTGTAGAAAAGCTTCGTGCAAAGGGTGGCGACATCAGGTTTGACGTCATGACCGATGGCGACCATTTCTCCCTTCTTCGTGGTGAACAGCCGAAGATACTGGAGTTTGTCGGCAAGGCGTTTCAGAGCAAATGACCCGAGACCGGGCTGCCGGTCAGATTACTTATCAGCGCCTGGTTGGACCGGCGCCTCTGCCGCGTCAACAAGACAGCGCGGCCAAGGTCTTCGGGCATCTTGCTCTATGAATTTAGCCTTTGTCGGCGGAGTCGGCGATCTCCTGCCGCAATTGCTCAACCTTTGCGCTAGCCCATTGCCGAGCGTTGTCGCCGGAATACGAGCCGCGACGGCGTCTCGTTCTGCGATGCGAGTTCCACGATCCGTGCTGCCAGCTTGTTCGGATCGCCCGGCTGGTTGCCGTTAGCCCCGTCGATGAAGGCGCGATACTGCGCAATTGCGTCAGCGTAGTTTGTGATTTCGATGCCGCCGAAACTTGCCGACTTCTCGTCCATGAAGTCGGTGCGCAGCATTCCCGGCTCCACCAGGAGCGACCGGACACCAAGCGGCGCCAGTTCCTGCGCAAAGCCTTCCATCCATCCCTCGATTGCGAATTTAGACGATGAATAGACCGCTCCGCCGGCGTTGGACACCAGGCCACTGACCGACGAGACCGTGACAATGAGACCTGACCGGCGCTTGCGCATATGGGTAACGACTGCGCGTGCGACGTTCATCGTGCCGAACAGATTGACGTCGAACTGACGTCGCACGGCTTCATCGGTGAAGGTTTCGAAAAAGCCGAGTTCGGCATATCCGGCGTTGTTTACCAGCACATCGATCATCCCGAACCGCTCGACAATTTCGCCGGCGACCGATTTTGCAGCCTCTGGGTCGGTGATATCGAGCGCAAGAGTATGAAGACGATCGTTTCCGCCGCCGAAGGCCTCCAGTAGTGCGTCCGCCGACCGCGCTGTCGCCACGACGGTTTCGCCTGCATCAAGAGCTGCACGTGCAATCTCACGTCCCAGCCCCCGGCTTGCTCCCGTCACCATCCAAACTTTAGCCACCTCAATTTCCTCGCTGGTCAACCATGTTGCCCGTTAAGTAGACGTGCTAATTGGTTAGATTAGTCTCTAATGACTAATGGGCCATAGAAGTGTAAAGTTATGAATGCGTCCGGACCAGCTGGCCGACCTTGCGATCTTCGCAGCGATCACTTCCGAGCGCAGTTTCACGGGCGCCGCCAGAAAGCTCGGGGTCACGCAGTCGGCATTGAGCCAGACCGTAAAGCGTCTGGAGAGCGAACTCGGTTTCCGCTTGCTCTCTCGTACGACCCGCAGCGTTGCTCCGACTGCGGCCGGCGAACGTCTGCTCGGCACCTTGTCGCCAGCACTGGCGGGCTTGGACGCAGAGCTGGAAGCACTGTCGCACTGCTGGGTCCTCGACTTCCTGTTCAACCGGCGCCCTGGCGATCCGATCGGACTCTACTTCAAGGGCGGCACGGGCCTCAGCAAAGCCTAAGGTCTTATCAATCGGTTTTCAGAAGACATCGATATCGGGCTTTTCAAGGCGGACCTGAAGGCGCCGCTCGAGGCCGAGATCGCCGCACTTCCATCGGTGAACCAGCAGCAGAAGGCTCTGGTCGAACGAGTGGACGATGCCGCACGCCAGTATATCTCTGGCCCTTCGGGATATGCTGAAAAACGAGATCGACGAAGTTGAGAAAGCGGCAGACCGCAGTGGACATTTTTCGGTTGGCTTCGGCTTCGATTCCTACCGGAACCGAGAGGCGCTCGACATCCTTGTCGTCTCATACCGGAGCGTGTTCGCCGCCGGCGATGACTATGTCCAGGCAGCCGTAAGGATCGAGGGCGGCGCTCGCCCCGATCCCGTCCCGGCCGAGCCTCGGGATATCAGCCCCTATGTCACGACGGAGCTACCATCGACCATTGATCTCGTGGTGCGGGGCGTTACCACGGTAAAGCCGGAGCGAACATTCTGGGAGAAGGTTCTCATCCTCCATGCGATGGTCGAGATGACCGAGAAGCGGCAGGCGGACGGCAATACGGAACGCCCCGTACCCGATCTCAATCGGTACTCACGCCATTATTACGACGTCCACCAAATCTGGACGCACTTAGACTATGGAGAGGCCACCGCATCGATGCGGGATCTTGCTGAAGCATGCCGTCAGCATAAGGAGCTGATGTTTCGCGCGCCGGACCACCGCTACGACAGAGCAGTACCTGGCAGCTATCGACTTGTACCGACCGAGGCAATGCGAGCAAAGCTTGCTGCCGACTACGACCGCATGTCGGCCATGATTTTCGGCACGGCATCATCTTTTGCCGAGGTCCTGGCCAGCACCAACGCTCCTGAGAGGTATCTGAATTCGACGGTCGGAGAGCTGGCTTAAGAGGCGTCTAGGCCGGATATTATGGGGGAGTTACGAATGAGCCGCTATTTCTCTGATAGGCATGGCTTCGGAAGTGGGGACGCGGCGATCACGGTGCGGGAAGATGCGCCTCCTGCACTTCGCTATGCGGTTGCCGAAATTGCCAGAAGGGAAGGACTCTCCCCCTCCTCGATCAGGAGCATCGTTTGTGCTGTGCTGTTTGAGGCTCCCGACCCCAACAACTGGTCCGAGTATTCAAACATTTGGGATGAGGTCCTACGCCTGCTCGAAGACTGCGAATGGTACAAGGTCTATGACATCGCGGAGACCATCTGGCGCAGCCTCGAATATCGAGACGTCGGACAGGAACTGTTTGAGGCAGAGCTCAATCGCCTTTTCCGGGAGAAGGGCATCGGCTGGGAATTGAAGAACCCCTTGGGAATCGTTTTTCGTGGTGACCCGAACTTCACGAACGCCACGGAAAAGGCCGCGATTGTCTTTCAGAAAACGGGGCGGGAAACCGCTGCAACAGAGATACGCGAGGCGCTCAAGGACATCTCGGCCCCTGAACATTAAAGGGGCACAGATGTACGCTAGGCGGGATCAAAGGGCATGTGACCTGCCACTGAGAATTTCCTCCAGAATGGATTGGAGTCCGGCCCATCGAGGACGGACTTATGAAGAAGCAGAGATTTACGGAAGAGCAGATTATTGGGGTGCTGAAGGAGCAGGAGGCAGGGCGCGAAGACGGCCGGTGTCTGCCGCAAGAACAGCGCTAACGCAGAAACGAGCACCGCGCGACGACTCAGTTGCAGGCTTAAGGGAATCGTGGGAGGAAATTGAAAGATCCGCTATTCGATCGGAAATACGCGACTAGCTTCCAGCATAAGCGGCTCAATCCCGCGGTGGATTTGATAACTTATAGATGACCGTTGAGTTGAGAGTGTGGACAACGTCGCTGGCCCGGTTCCGAGTCTTCCACGATCAACCCTTAAAGGGTCCGCTAACGAGTTGCGGCCGCTTCCGCGTCGCGGTGATCTCGCCCGGTGCGAATCATGAAGCCGCGTGTAAATGTCGGAGCTGACGATCTCCTTGTCATACCAACGGAAGGTCTCCAACACATGTTTCACGAAAGCCTTCGCATTATCGGTCTTGCCCGCCATTTCTTTCTGCCTTCTCGACCGAAGCGATGGCCGTGTCCGTGAAGATCTTCTGTCGAGTCAACACCTTGGCTGCCTCTTCACGCACGCCGGCATCGTCGATCAGGCCGAGACGCAGGAGCGAAGTCAAGACACGTAACGGATTGCGTTCAGGCTCGCGTCGCCAACCGGCCGGAAGGCCGTCGAATACACGGGAAAGCCAGCGGTCGAAGATCGTAATAGCCGACTGGATACATGCCCATGACGGCGAAAAACCCGCCACATCATTCAGAGTTCTGCGGCAGTGCCCAGCCGGATTGCGCCGTGGCGATCCTCGGAGATGCGGTCGAGCGTATCTGATTTCTCCAGCCGGTCGCGCAGCCCGGATCCCCGGCAAGAGTTGCACCATTCACCTACGCTGCGAGCTCTACCAGGGAGCCGTAAGCAGGAACTTCCTTGCAATACATGTCTAACACGGGCGAAAAGGCGGGTCGGATATTCTCGCGGGATGTCAACATTCAGGGACCAAGCACCTGATCGAGAGTTGATCGGCGTTAGGTGCAAGGGAGATTATCGCAATGCCTAGTTTAGCCACTACCAAATGTTATAACTATATCATGAGTTCGATCAGGAACGGGGCCTGGTTCTGAAAGCTCTGCCTCATGAGGTCGCCACATTCTTCGAGTGTCTCGGCGCGGGCGGCGTCCAAGCCCAGCCCTTTTGCGATATTGACCCATCCGATAGCGGGATTCGCCAAGTCGAGCATGTTCATGGCTGTCACACCTGGCGTGGCGCCAACAGTGGCATATTCGTTGAGCAGAATTTCATATTTCCTGTTGGAAAGTATGATGGTGGTGACGGGCATTTTTTCGCGAGCCTGTGTCCAGAGAGACTGCAGCGAGTACATGGCTGAACCATCGGCTTGAAGACTGATGACGCGTCGTTGCCCATCGGCCGCAATCGCGGCACCCGTAGCGAGCGGCAGGCCGTCACCGATCGCGCCTCCCGTCAGATGCAGCCAGTCGTGAGGCGGTGCTGCGAACGTGTGTTGATAGAAGCCCCGGCCATAGGAAATGCTTTCATCGGAAACGATCGCATTCTCCGGCATGAGGGCAGCGATAGTCTGGGCGAGACCTTCCGGCGTCGGTGTGCCCGTGGCAGCAACCGGGCGGTCGCCCAGGTCCCGGATCGCCGCAGCCGGCGCATACAAAGCGTCGCAAAGCTGGGTCAATGCATGGTCAGGCGACTGGTCCACGCGCGACAGCGTATGGAAGATCGTCGCGGGATTGTGATGCACGGAGGGCTGGCCGGGATATCCGAAAAAGCCCACGGGCGGTCTGGCACCGACGAGAATGATGTGACTGTATCGCCAAAGCGCCTGCTGGGCAGCCGCCTGCCCATAGGGCACGCGATTGAGCGGCACGCGGCCGCGGCCTCTCGACATGCGTGGGCAGACATATTCGCCCATCACATCCGCTCCGGTGGCACTTGCCAGGCGCCAGGCGGCATTCTGCGCCGGTTCAAGCATCCCAGTGCCGCCGAGCAGGATCAGAGTGGATGCGCCGTGATCGCGAAGGATGCGCGCGGCTGTTTCGACCAGATGCTGATCGATTGGGGGTGCCGGAAGGTCGGGCAAAGGTTCGGCAACCATTCCGCCGTCGTCCCAGGACGCATCTGACGGCAGGACCAGTGTTGCAATGCCGCCGCCGACACGACGGGCGATTTGCACGGCGCTCGCAGCATCCCGTCCAACATCGGAGGCGCGCGTGCTCGTCTTGACCCAATCCGACGCAGTACGCGCAAGTGCTTCGGTATCCGTGGTCAATGGAGCGTCGAAAGGCCGATGCCACGTGGCTTGATCGCCAACGATGTTGACGATGCCGCTGCGTGCGCGCCGCGCGTTGTGGAGGTTTCCCAGGCCGTTGGCGAGACCGGGACCGCAGTGAAGCAGGCTCGTAGCGGGCTTGGCGGCGATGCGAAAATACCCATCGGCCATTCCCGTCACGACGTTTTCCTGGAGCCCCAACACGCATCTTACGCCTGGAATGTGGTCCAGCGCGGCCACAAAATGCATTTCGCTTGTACCAGGATTCGCAAAGCACACATCCACGCCGGCCGCCAACAACGTGTGCACTAGGCTCTGTGCGCCATTCATCGGACATATGCTTGCGAGCTTCATGGAAACGTCCCTCCACCATCGATCGGCGTGCCCGGCGTTTTGTGCCGCCCCGAATTACCGATTGCCACTGAAAATGACGGAGCGCAACAATTTATTGGAACTTAGTTTCATATTTGCGATCTCCGTACTCGTTGCCGAGCTGCATCTGGTGCACAAAGCGCAAGCCGTGCACGCGCGACTAATGGTGTTTTCTTAGCGCAAGAATGCAAGCTCTGTTCCGAGACCTTGGGAATTATGGGCTGACCTCAGTCCAACCGCGCCAGGTATCACGAAACAAAATTTCATTTTCAGGCCGGCGGTTTCGTGCTAGCGCATCGGTAGATATACGAGGTACGAATGAGAAAACGGTCAAAGTCATCGCTTGAAGGCCAGTCTGACGATAGCGTCAATGCCAGTTCGCTCGTGCGGGGGCTGGATATCCTGCGAGCATTCCGTGCGTCGGATCCGACCTTGGGAAATCTGGAGTTGATTGATCGGACGGGCCTGCCAAAAGCGACGATCTCGCGATTGACCTATGCGCTCGTCAATATGGGCTATCTCATCTATCACGAAGAACTGGGACGTTACAGCATCGGTCCGTCGACCGTTACACTCGGATATTCCGCCTTGAGTTCGATGCCGGTCGTTCGAGTGGCGCAGCCGCTGCTGCAACGACTTGCAGACAACACAGGTGTAGCCGGGGCGTTGGGAACGCGCAGCGGTCGTGAAATGGTCTACCTCGCCAATGCCCGTGCGCTCGGCCCTGTAACCCTTCAGCTCAATGTCGGGTCTCATTTGCCCATCTGGAAGACGGCTATGGGCCTCGCCTATATGGTTGAGATGTTGCCCGCCGCCCGCGAAGACCTTGTGCGGCAATTGATTGAAAATGAACCTCAGAGCGCAGATCGTATCAAGACGTGTGTCGAAGAGGCGAGCGCAAGCTTCGCAAGACATGGTTATGTATGCACCTTTGGGACATGGTACAGCTACATCAACGCCGTGGGGGTCGCTTTTCGTCCGACGGACGGGTCACAACTCGTCGCCCTCACCTGCGGTGGGATTGCAGACCTGCTGTCGAAGAAGGACTGTATGGGCAAGGTCGGCGAGGCATTGCTCGATACCGTTAGGCAATTGCAGGATCTGCTTGAGAATGGGCAGTCCTAGGCGACGCCTGACAGCGACGCGTTAGGCCATCACGATATCTCGCTCCCCGCCTTAGACGGGCTTTGCTCCATCGACGCAGAGTAGGCAACGTCGGTGAGCGTCTCAAGCCGTTCTGGCTTTGCCGCACCCCTTCTGTGATCCGTGGCGTGGACCCGCTCGATTCCAAGCACTCGACCCTGTGTGATCTTGAGATGCGATCCGCGAGGGATCGGATCGCATCGACGTAGTTCCCGGCAGACGCTGCAGCAAACACTCTCGCTTCCACCCTTCGGCTCAAAATGTGGTTGTAACGATCAGCGAACCGTGAGATATCGGAATTAAAGTCCATTATTGAAGCGTTGGAGCTGGACGACACCGGAAGATCGGGACGAGAATGAATGTCGAGTGTTGATACCGTTATTGTCGGTGCAGGTATTGGAGGCCTGACGGCTGCCAGGGGATTTCAACATGGCGCTCAGCCATGCACGCAAGACCCTCTATCTCGTTCCGTCCGGAAAGGGCCTCGTCTCCGTATGACCGGCGTTTCCGCGCGCCGTCGAACTGATCGACAAATCCGATGCCGAACTGGTCGATCTCGCCCGCCGGTATCTCGAACCGCTTTCCCAAACGTCTCGGCGTGGGTCGAGGAGGCGCAGGTGGTCCACCATAGCTGGGGTCTGGCGCGATACGAGCCGGGGATGCATCGCAAGGTCCCAGGGCGCTCGCCGAAACGTTCAAGCGTGTTTCCTTCGCGGGGACCGATCTTGACAGCATTTACATGGAAAGCGGCGTGCGGAGTGGACGGCGAGTTGCAAGACGCGCGCTTTCGGGCGCCGGACAGGCGGTTTTCCGAATGAATAAGGGAGTTGGAAACGTGGACGATGAATTCGATGTCGTCATTGTCGGGGCCGGTTCCGCCGGCTGCGTACTGGCAAACCGGCTGTCGGAAAATGCGTCAACGCGCGTGCTCCTGCTTGAAGCTGGTGGATGGGACACCAATCCTCTCGTGCACATCCCCTATGGCTCGAGAAAGATGTTCGAGCACGGCCTCTATCAATGGCGAGACCAGTCCGAGCCGGACAAAACCGCCGGCGACCAGATGATGCAGGTGCCGCACGGCAAGATCATCGGCGGAACGTCATCGATCAACTACATGGCCCATGTTCGCGGCCATCCGGCGGATTACCAGCGTTGGGTGGAGCAGGGAGCGTCCGGTTGGGGCTATCAGGACGTGCTGCCATTTTTCAAGGAATGCGAGACATGGGAGGGTGGCGAAGACGCCTTCCGGGGTGGCAGGGGCCCCCTGGGAACATGGACGGGCCGGGGTGCGGACGATCTGGCCGAAGGGTGGTTTGCAGCAGCAGAAACCCTGGGTTACGCCAGAACCAGTGACTACAACGGTGAGCAGAACGAAGGGTTCGGCCGGATCCAGTACACGATCAAGAACGGACGCCGGTCATCGTCAGCTCGAGCATTTCTTCACCCCGTACTAAAGCGCAGAAACCTGATCGTCCGGACCGGCGCCCAGGCCACACGCATTTTGTTCGAGGGCAGACGTGCGGTCGGCGTCACCTACACACGGAATGGCCGCAGCCATATCGTCCGTTCCGCAGCCCGAACCGTTCTTTGCCTCGGCGCTATAAACACGCCGCATCTTCTAATGCTGTCCGGTATAGGGCCAGCTGGCGCGCTCAAGCAACATGGCATCGATCCGATTGCAGACCTGCCTGTAGGTCAGTCGCTGGAAGACCATCTTGCCTATACAATGCAATGGAAGCGCAAACAGCCGGATGGGTTCCACCAGTCGCTTCGGATCGATCGCATCGGTATCAACATGTTGCGGGCGCAATTGTTTGGCACGGGACCGGCGGCAAGACTGCCGGGTGCCTTGCTGGGCTTTCTGAAGACCCGTCCGGACCTGAGACAACCCGACATACAGCTGGTGATACCGCTCATCGCACCCGAGGCCAATCTGTGGTTTCCATTCGTCAATCGCCCTGGCAATGCGACCTATATCATTAAGGTCAACCTGCTCAGCCAGAAGAGCCGCGGCGAGGTGCAGCTGCGTTCGGCCAACCCGAACGAACGTCCGCGAATAATCTACAATTCACTCGCAGAAGACGAAGACATGGCCGCTATGCGGCGGGCATTTCACATCACCACCGCGCTCGGCGATACACGTGCAATGGAGTCTTTTCGTGCTGGCGTGCTCCTGCCGAACAGCCCTCTTCGCGATGACGCGGAGATAGATGCATTCATCCGCTCGACGTCGATACAGCAATACCATCCTTCCTGCACCTGCCGGATGGGTGCTGACACGCGCGGCGTTCTCAATCCCGATCTCAGCGTCAAGGGCATTGAAGGGCTCAATGTCGTCGATGGCTCGGCAATGCCGCATCTCATAGGCGGCAACCCCAACGTGGTGATCATGATGATGGCCGCCAAGGCGGCGGCCATGTGGAAGGCATAACGCAGCGAGGCCTGTCACCCGTTCCCGTGAGGCCTGCGGGGGCAGCGGCATTGCCACGGGATCAGCAAAAGGAATGGAGTTCAGAATATGGACCAGGTGACCTACACCGTCGATGAAGGGGATTTTGCCGTTTCGGATGGCCTGAGTGTCTTTTTCCGACACTACAAGCCAGTCGAGGATTCGGGCCTCACCCCGATCGTCTATCTGCCCGGATTAATGCGGACTGCCCGCGATTTTGATTGCATGGCGGGCCGGTTCGCCGGCGAGCGTAGCGTCATCACGATCGACACGCGAGGCCGCGGACGGGGCGGGCGTGCCTATGACCCTGCTGCATACCGGCTGGAAAAGATCGTCGCCGACGTCTGGGCGCTCATGGATCATCTTGAAATCCAGCGGTTCGTTGTGATCGGCGTGGCCCTGGGCGTCTTCATGGCTTGGTCGATGGCGGCACAGAAGCCCGAGCGCATCGCCGGGATCGTGTCCAACGACACCGGCACGGAAACCGTCAACGAGGCCGGCAAGAGGATGATTTCCGCCGCCAGTCAGGATGAATTCCCGCTCGATGTCCTGGTTGAAAGGCTCCGGGGGTCGATCGGCAGGAACTTTCGCGATTTCGGCACGGACGATTGGCGCGCCTACATCAAGCTCTTCCATGTCGAGAGCGCTCCAGGCCTATGGAAACGCGATTTCGATCCCGCCATGTTGACAGCTTGGGCACAGGTTAAAGAGGAGAATCCGAGCTTCTGGAAAGACTATGCAGCGCTCGGCAACACGCCCGTTGGCATCCTGCGGGGAGAATTCTCGGAATATCTCACGCGCGAACAAGCTGAGAAAATGGCTGCCGCCCTGCCGCGAGCGCGCAGCTACGACATTCAAGGTCGGGCCCACCCATTGTTGCTCGACGAACCGCAATCGGTCATCGCGATTCGCGAGATCCTAGGCCAAGCCGATCAGTCGGCCTGACGCGATGCAGGGAAATCCAGCGATGGAAGATGTCGTCTCCTATGATCTCGTCGGTGACATTGCTGTCATCACGATCAACAATCCTCCGGTCAACGCCATCGGATGGGACGTTCGTTCGGGTCTGTGGCATGTGATGGACCGCTTTTCCGAGGACCCACGCGCCGCCATCGCCGTGCTGGTGGGTGCCAACAGGATGTTTGTCGGTGGCGCGGACTTGAAGGAGTTCGGTAAGCCCCTGCGGGATCCGACGCTGCCGGCGCTCATCCTCAAGATCGAGGCATCAGCCAAGCCCGTGGTTGCTGCCATGCACGGCCATAGCCTCGGCGGCGGTTTCGAACTGTCGCTTGGGTGTCACTATCGCCTCGCCACCGAGGGAACACGGATCGCCTTGCCGGAAGTCACCCTCGGCCTGCTGCCCGGCGCTGGCGGAACTCAGCGCGTCGCGCGGTTGGTAGGGATCACCAAGGCGCTGGATTTCATCCTGAGCGGGCGGCCCCGGTTGGCGAATGAGGCATTGCAACTTGGTCTTGTCGACCGCACCGACTCCGGCAACGCCCGCGAAGCGGGCCTGGCGTTCGCGCGCGAGCTTGTCGACGCGGGCGCCAAGCCTCGGCGTATCAGCGATCTGCCATCGCCTGCCGAGGATGTCGAGGCGCTGCGGTCGGCCCGCGAATCGATCGCCAGGACTGCGCGCGGACAAGTCGCACCGCTGAAGATCGTTCAGGCCCTCGAAGCCACGAGCCGAATGTCCTTTGTAGATGGACTGGCGCTGGAGCGACGTTTGTTCCTCGAACTCATGGATACACCGCAGCGCGCAGGCCTTGTCCATGCATTCTTCGTGGAGCGCCAGGTCTCCAATCTCAGGGCGCTGGCAGGGGTGTCGCTCCGGGCTATCCAGTCCGCAGCCGTGATCGGCGGCGGCACGATGGGGGCGGGCATTGCCACGGCCCTTCTTCTCTCGGGTTTACACGTGATCCTCATCGAGCGCGACGCTGAATCGGCAGACAGTGCTAACGGCAGGGTCGCGCGATATCTCGACGAGGCGGTGAAGCGCGGCAAGCTTGGTGAGCCGGAGCGCCAAGCGATAACGCATGTGCGATTCAAGGCGCTCACGGACTATTCGGCTCTTTCGGATGTCGACCTCGCGATCGAAGCGGTCTTCGAGTCGTTAGAACTAAAGAAGACCGTGTTTCGCCAGCTCGACGACGTCATGCGGGCCGGTGCCATCCTGGCAACCAATACATCCTATCTCAACATCGAGGAAATCGCCGCGGTCACCAGGCGCCCTGCGGACGTGGTCGGTCTGCACTTCTTCTCGCCCGCGCATGTCATGAAGTTGCTCGAAGTCGTTGTCACCCCCAAAACTTCGCCGGATGTCATTGCGTCGGCTTTCGGGCTGGCCAAGAGCCTTGGAAAGATCGCGGTGAGATCTGGCGTGTGCGATGGCTTCATCGGCAACCGCATCCTGGCGCATATCAGAGGTGCGGCCGACCGCCTCGTCTGGGCCGGCGCGAGTCCGTACCAGGTGGATCGCGCGATCAGGGATTTCGGCTTTCCCATGGGCCCCTACGCGGTGGCGGATCTCGCCGGCCTAGATATCGGTTTTCTCACCCGACAGCGAAAAGCGGCAACTCGAGACCCACGCGACATCATTCCAGCATGGGCAGACGACCTCTACAATCAGGGGCGCCTGGGCCAGAAGACAGGGCGCGGCTACTATATCTATGCCGCCGGCGACCGGATAGGACAGCCTGACCCCGAAATGGACGAACGCATTGCGCGCCATCGCGAACAGCGGGGTATCCTGACTCGAAATTTCAGCGATCTGGAGATTCAGCGGCGATACATGGCGGCCCTCGTCAACGAAGCAGCCAACGTGATCGACGAAAACATCGCCGCCCGCCCGCTTGATGTCGATGCCGTCTTTCTCTTCGGATACGGTTTTCCGCGACACTGCGGCGGCCCGATGCACTGGGCGGATGCGCAGGGGCTGGCGGGCCTTCTCGATGAGATCCGCGATCTGCATCGGGAGGATCCGTTCTTCTGGACGCCAGCGCCCCTTCTGGAGAGGCTGGTTCAGCAGAATCGCACATTCGCCAGTCTCAACGACGCGTCGGAGCTCTGAAATGGATATCAATTACAGCGCCGGTCAGATGGCGTTCCGCGACGAGGTCAAGTCCTTCCTCGCCGAGAACTTGCCGGAGCCCATCTCCCGCAAAGTGGCGACAGGCAAGCGCCTGACCAAGCAGGACCACGAGCAGTGGCATGCGATCCTGTTCAGGCGCGGTTGGCTTGCGGTTAACTGGCCCAGGGATTTTGGCGGCCCGGGATGGAACGCGATCGAGCGGAACATTTTCGAAGAAGAGGCGGCCCTCGCGCATGCACCCCGAATAATCCCGTTTGGTCTCGCGATGCTGGGTCCGGTGTTGCAAAGATTCGGCACGCCGCAGCAGAAAGACCATTGGCTGCCCCGCATCCTCCGTGGTGACGACTGGTGGTGCCAGGGTTATTCCGAACCGGGGGCGGGTTCGGACCTGGCCAGCGTTACGACGTCGGCCGTGCGTGTTGGCGATCACTATGTGGTCAGCGGCCAGAAGACATGGACCACTCTTGCCCAGCACGCGAACATGATCTTCTGCCTGGTGCGGACCAGCCGCGAAGGCAAGCCCCAGCAAGGCATCTCCTTCCTTCTGATCGACATGAAATCGCCCGGCGTCACAGTGCGGCCCATCGTGCTAATCGATGGCGAGGCCGAGGTGAACGAAGTCTTCTTCGACAATGTTAGGATTCCGGTCGAAAACCTTGTCGGAGAGGAGAATGGCGGGTGGACCTGTGCCAAATACCTGCTCACGCATGAGCGGACAAATATTGCCGGTCTCGGTCTGGCCCGTGCTGCCTTGCAGAACCTGAAGCGCATTGCCTATGCCGAGACCTCTGGCGAAACCAGGTTGATAGACAATCCGCTTTTTGCGTCGCGCATCGCATCGGTTGAAATAGATTTGATGGCCATGGCGACGACCAACCTGCGCGTTGTCGCGCAGGCCGCTGCCGGTCAGGCGCCCGGACCCGAAAGCTCGATGCTTAAGATCAAGGGCACCGTTATACGCCAGGAAATCGACAAGCTGACCCGCCAAGCCGTCGGTCCCTACGCTGCGCCGTTTTTGCCCGAATTCCTGGAAGAGAGCGAGCAGGCTGACCCTATCGGGCCGCCTCACGCGATGCCGGCTGTGCAGAAGTATTTCAACAATCGCAAGCTGTCGATCTACGGAGGATCGAGTGAGATCCAACGCCAGATCATTGCGAAGGCGATCCTGGAGCTCTGACATGAATTTCGATCTTACCGAGGAACAAACGATTCTGCAGGGCGGGTTGCGACGCTTTCTGCGCGAACAGGCAACGCCCGACACGCTGTCCGGAGCCACGGCCGGCGATGCCGGCCATTCCCACACCCTGTGGCAGGGCCTCGTGGAAATGGGGGTGCCGATGGCGCTCTTTCCGGAATCTGCCGGAGGGCTTGGCGGCAGTGGCTTTGATATTTCTGTCGTGTTCGAGGAACTCGGGCGAGTGGGTGCCTTCGAGCCGCTGCTGGAAAGTGGAATTCTGGCCGGCGGGCTCATCACCGAGTTGGGCACTGCAAACCGGCAGGAGGTGATCGACCAGATCATCGCCGGGCGCATTCTCGTGCTGGCCCATGCCGAGCCTGACAGCCGGTACGATCTGGCCCACGTTCAGACGACGGCCGACCGCGTGGACGAAGGTTGGCTTCTGACCGGCAGAAAGTCGCTTGTGGTCGCCGCGCCGGCGGCGGACATGGCGGTGGTGAGCGCCCGCGTTTCCGGAGCCATTTCAGATCGCAGCGGGATCGCGCTGTTCATGGTGCCTTTGAACAATCCGGGTGTCGAGCTCCGTTCCTACCGGCTGCAGGGTGGCGGACGTGCTGCCGAGATTGCGCTGGAAGCTGTGCGTGTGAGCGATAACGAGCGCCTTGGCGGTGGCAACGAGGCCTTTGCGGCGCTCGAACGCGTCCATGCCCGAGCCTGCGCGGCGCAATGCGCCGAAGCGGTTGGACTTATGAACGGAATCAGAGAGCTGACGGTGGACTATCTTCGCGGACGCAGGCAGTTCGGCAAGCCGATCGGCAGCTTCCAGGCATTGCAGCATCGGATGGCAGACATGCTGATCGAGATCGAACAGGCGCGATCAGCCACGATCAACCTTTGTGGGCATCTCGACGCACCCTCCGCGGAGAGAGAGCGTCAGGTCAGTGCCGCCAAGAACCTGATCGGGCGCGTGGCTCGGCAGGTGGTCGAGGAATCGATCCAGATGCACGGAGGAATCGGAATGACGATGGAATATGCACTCGGTCATCTCGCCAAGCGATTGACCATGGTCGATTGCCGATTCGGCGATGCTGACTGGCATCTGGAGCGCTTCGTCAGGCTCTCGGCCGTTGCTGCGGAAGAATTCGCGTGAACTGATGGGCGACAACATCGCCCATCCTGCCCCCCGCGGGCCGTCGTCACATGCGGGTGACGAACCGGGTGTCAAGATAGGCTTCGATGGCCTCCGATCCACCTTCGGTCCCGTAGCCGGAGTCCTTGATGCCTCCGAAGGGAACTTCCGGGAAGGCGAGGCCGACATGATTGATACTGGTCATGCCGGCTTCGATCCCCTGCGAAAGGCGATTGGACGTAGCTAGATCCGTCGTAAATCCATAAGCGGCAAGCCCGAATGGCAGGCGATTGGCTTCATCGATAGCATCGTCAACCGCACTGAAGCGGTTGATTATGGCGACAGGACCGAACGGCTCATCGTTCATAATTTCAGCTGAATTCGGCACATCTGCCAGAACGGTCGGTGCATAGAAGCTGCCTTGATTGCCGACCCTGCATCCGCCGGTCACCAGCCTCGCGCCTTTCTTCATCGCATCGGTAACGAGGGCCTCTACCGCAGCGAAACGCTTTTCGCTGATCACTGGTCCCATTTCCGTCGCAGGATCAAGTCCGTTCCCGACCCGAACGGCGCTTGCTCCAGCCGCGAACCGTTCAATAAACTCGTCGGCGATCTCGTCCTGGACGAGAAAGCGTGTCGGGGAGACACACACTTGTCCGGCATTGCGATATTTGAAGGGCACCATCGTCGAAACGACGTCGCCGACGACGGCATCTTTTGCAACGATGACGGGGGCATGACCGCCAAGTTCCATCGTGACGCGCTTCATGTGCAATCCAGCCAGCGCGGCCAGTTCCTTGCCCACCGGCGTCGATCCAGTGAAGCTGATCTTTCGAATGACCGGATGGGGGATGAGGTAGCGCGAAATTTCGGTGGCCCGACCATTCACCAGGTTTATCACCCCTTCGGGAATGCCGGCATCGGCAAACGCCCGAACAAGGGCGGCCGGGCTGGCAGGGGTTTCGAGTGGCGCCTTGACGATGATGGAACACCCGGCCGCGATGGCCGCCGAGAGCTTGCGCACCACCTGGTTGATAGGAAAGTTCCAGGGAGCGAAAGCGGCGACGGGGCCGACGGGCACCTTCATCGTCGATTGAAAAATGCGCGTCGATCGTGAGGGGATCATCTGCCCGTATGTTCGCTGGGCCTCCCCCGCAAACCAGTCGATGACATCTGCACCCGCCAGCGTTTCGAGACGAGACTGGACGAGCGGCTTTCCCTGCTCAAGGGTCATCAGCTTCGCAATGTCTTCCACACGCTCACGCAGAAGATTGGCCGCAGTCCGCATAATTTTCGCGCGTTCGAAGGCGGATGTGTCACGAAAGCGCTTGAAGCCGGACGCGGCCGCCGAGAGTGCCTGATCCAGGTCATCCCGCGATGCGTTCGCCACGCGCCCGATTTCAAGACCGCTCGACGGATCCGTCACGCTGATCCATCGGTCATCCTGGGCAGCACGCCACTCGCCGCCAATGAACAGCAGCACGTCGGGATAGGCATTCATCGTTTGCATTCCTCGCTATATCGATCGGCGGGGTCGGCAGTGGACCCGAACTAGACCGTTGCACGCGTCTCTGCTGTGCTTTCCGGTGCCTGTGTGCCATGGCAGTAGATGGCACCCGCTTTCACCAAGCTATCAATTTTCTCGCTGTCGTAACCCAGTACGCCGTGCAGGACAGTTCGCGTATCCTCTCCCAACAACGGGGGCGCCTTTTGCCCTCGGTGCCGCTGACCGGAAAGGCCGTGTGCGGCACGAACCATCCGAATCGGCCCGAGTTCCGGATGCTCAAGCGTTTGCACGATGCCCCTCGATTGAACGGTCGGCGTCGAGAGCGCTTCCGCGACGCTATGAACCGATCCAGCCGACACCGCGACACGACGACAGGCGTCCAGCCAGTAACTGATGGTTTTCGTCCGCAACGTGTCGCCGAGGCACGGCAGAAGTTGATCCCTGTTCTCGGCGCGCGCTGCCGACGTCATGAAGCGCGCGTCCGCCGCCAGATCGGGGCGGTCAATCACGTGCAGGCAGAAGTCCTTGAACATCCGGTCGTTTCCCACTGCCAGCGCAAAGAAGCCGTCCGAACATTCGAAGAGCTGGTATGGCACGACACTGGGATGCGCATTTCCGAAGCGCGCGCCGTCAACCCCGGCGTTGAGGTATCCCGTGCCGACATTGATCAACATGTTCAGCGTGGTCTCGATGAGCGCGACATCGATAAGCTGTCCGAGGCCTGTATCACGTCGCTGGTACAAAGCCGCCAGCACCGATTGCGTCGCGACCATTCCGGCGACCACATCGGTAAACGCTACTCCCAGCCGGTTCGGCGGCCCGTCGGCCATTCCCGTGATCGACATCAGGCCGCTCTCAGCCTGCATCACGAAGTCGTAGCCTGCACGATCGCTTTCAGGACCGGTCTGCCCGTAGCCGGAGATCGAGCAGTAGACGAGCGCGGGATTGATTTCTTTGAGCGTCTCATAGTCCAGGCCCAGTCGCTTCATCGCGCCGGCGCGGAAATTCTCGACAACGACGTCGGCTTTGGCCGCCATGGCCAGTATGATCTCCCGTCCCTGTGGCGTCTTCAAATCGACCGCAATGCTTTGTTTGCCGCGATTGGCGCAGAGATAGTAGGTGCTGACACCTTTGTAGTTCGGAACGGACCAGGCCCGCGTATCGTCCCCGCCGTCAACGCTCTCTATCTTCCAGACTTCGGCACCAAGATCGGCAAGCGACATTGTCAGCCAGGGACCGGCCAGAACTCTCGTCAGGTCGAGTACCTTGATTCCGCAAAGCGGCAATTCCTGCTGCATCGTGCTGTCTCCCTAATCCGCGACGTTGTTGATCCCGCATGCCTCCCGCACCCTCACCGCAGCCGCGTGCCGGTCGGTAAGAACTTGATGCGTCTCGCTGTTGGTATCGCCGCAGCAATAGGTGGCGCTTTCACCAATGCCATACCTGGCATAGTCCGTCAATATAATGAAATTAAATTCCAAAAATGTAAGTGTTTGACAAGGCTTGTGTTCAACGTTCGTTGCCTGTCGATTTAAGCGCCGCGGGTATGACGCGACGATAAAAGCACTCTCCGGAATTCAGGCACCGCAGGCGGCTTTGAGCGATCACAGTTGCGCAGGCGCGCGGCGGACTATTGAGCGCGCCGCCGTTCATCGGCCAGAGCACGCTCCAAGGCCTCGATCACTGGTTGAATTTTGGCGATGTCAAGTGAGCGGCCGGCATAGGCGATCGGGTAAGCGATCGCGTCCAGGGCGAGTGCGCGGCGCTTGGTCACCATGTTCGCAAGCAAACTTTCAAGATTGGCGACATGATCGGGACTATCGGGCATGCCGCTCGCCTTGGCATATTCGGCTGCATCGCCGATGGTGTCCACATCTTCAGGGTTGACTGTTTTCATGGCCATAGACTTGTCTCCTATCTTGAAGGTCAGGTGCTAGAAAGACGCGACAGCATCGAGGCTTCAAAGACCTCGGCTGTTTCTCTCCGGATCCCCCGGTCGGCATCGCGCCATATCTGTACGAGAGGCCCGTTGACTCCAAAAAACGGATCGTAATCAACAATCGGGATTTCGCGCGCGCGGCGGCTCACTTCGGCATATTCCTCGGGAAAACCCATTCGGAAATCGACGACTCCAAACCCGTCGTTAAATCCTCCTGTGAGATTAAGGTCGTCGGAGAGTTCATGCCCGCAATGGCCGACGCCTGCCGGAATCACCACAACGTCGCCAGAATTCAAATTCGCATTGCGGCCATCGTGGCCGCCGAACTTGCCCGTATGGCTTCCACGGGTCACGCAGATGAACTCATGCGCCTCGCTGTGGAAATGATGGCGTGGCCACATTCCCAGATGCGCATGCCATGATGGCATCCACCGATTCTGGCGCATGATTGCCTCCATGTCCTTCGCCGACCATTGGATCACATTGCGGTATATCAGAAGTGGAAAACGCGAGTTGGGCACGCGACCGTTGCCCTCGAAATAGAATTTTTCGATCGTTATGGTCATCGGGTGGATCACCTCTCTGTCTGTCATTCTGCCTGGCGCTTATTCCGAAAAAAAAGGATCCATCCCATTCCATGTCTCTGCAGCCAGCCGCAATCGATCGACTTGGCAGACCGAATTGGGAACATGGATGAGTTCGATCAAGCCCGTAACCTGGGCTGGCCCTTCGAGAAAGATCGTTTCGGTGCCGGATGCCGATATGCCGCGCTGCAACTGCCGGAAGCCGGCAGCGACTAGACGCGCAGCGTCATCTCCGATCTGATTTGTCTTAATGCCGACATGGTGCAAACCCGTGGCTGGCGAGGCCCCGGCGTCGAAAACTGAGTTGCTCGACCGATGGACTTGCATGAGCTCGATCTGAAGCCCCCCGCGCCAAGCCAGTGCAATGCTGAGATCGACATCGGCAGGATTTCCGAGAAATTCGCAGACTGGCTGAACAATATGGCGCAGCATTTTGAAGGGGCCGACACGCATGGTGCTCACCCAGAATGCCACGGCCTCGTCGAGGTCGGGCACACGATAGGCCAGCTGATAAATCGGGGGGATGATCGTGCCGGAATGTCTCGCCGCGACAACCGTGGAAGATGTGATGACCATCTGTACCTCGCTCTCGGAGTGCAGCGGTTGTTGAGGCCGAGTTCCAGACCTCAAGGCTGTGGTTTACTGTCGTTCCTCGGCAGACGCTTCGGCATATAAGCTCACAACCCTATGGCATACTTCAGCATAGGTCAATGGAATTTAATTCCATTTCAATAACTCTTCAACTCACGCCTTATCAGAATTAAATTCCAAAAAAACGTTGCTAAGTCGCAGCCGGTGTGTAAGCATGAATGAATGCTGCACCGATGGTGGATTGTAAGCGGCGAACTCAAAAATGAGCGCCGGAAAATCGGTCGAGGACGCGAACGCGCCGAGAATGCAACCAACGAAAGGGGAATACAAAATGGATCTACTGCAACCAACACGTCGAACAGTGCTGAAAGCGGGTCTATCATCTGCAGCCTTGGTTGCGGCTCCCGCTATCATTTCTTCGAAGGCGCTCGCGTCCTCGGGTGAGTTGCGCCTCCTGAGCTGGTCGGGCATGGCGACGCAGCCGGTGCTGGACCAGTTCTCAAAAGACACCGGCATCAAGGTTGTCTTCACCGGCGCTGCCGATGGCGACGATATCTTCGCGCAGGCGAAGCTGGCGCATGGCAGCTCCGAAGGCTTCGATCTCGCGGAGCCGGCAAGCACAACGCTGCCGACATGGTACACCAACGAACTGCTTGAGCCCCTCGATCCCGCCAAGCTCGCCATCGACAAGGTCGCGGTAGGCATGCCGGGGACGAAGGAGGGCGACAGCGGCTATGTCGATGGCAAACTTCTCTACTCCGCGTCCCTGTGGGGCGGCGAGGGCATGGGCTATGCCGCGGATGTCGAAGGTCACGCCTATGGAGAGGCGAGCCTTGCCGACGCTTTCGATCCGGAGTTTACGGGTCAGGTCACTGTCAGAGCTCATTCGGCGCTGGCCGCGATGGGTAGGGTTCTGGACGCTCAGGGGAAGTTGCCCCTCCCATTCCTGAAATCCTATTCCGATGAAGCGGTGATGCGTGCCAACTACGATGTTATCCTCACGGAAGCGATCAAGGCCAAGGCCAACATTGCGCAGTTCTGGTCGAACGACAACGAAGGCAAGGGGGCATTTACCGCCAACGGCTGTCGCGTGGGCATCATCTGGGAATCGATCGGGCGCGCGCTCGCCGATGAAAAGGTCCGGTATGTCGCGCCAAAGGAAGGGGTGTTCGGCTGGAACCAGGGCTTCACGATGCTGAAGGGCGCGAAGAACAAGGAGGCGGCCTACGAATTTCTGCGCTATATGTCTCAGCCGGAAAACAGCGCGAAATGGGGCGCTGCGAACTCTGGCCTCCCGAGCTCCAAGGATGCTGCCGAGTTCATGGACGAAAAGACCAAGGCCTTCACGGCCGCCGCCTACCCCGGCGACGCTATTTCCAAAATCTGGTGGTGGCCGCCGCAGGAAGCTTGGTTCATCAAATTGCGCGGCGAATACGCAGACAAGTGGCGTTCGGCCTGATCATAGCCTTTGCATGGGGCAGCATCGGACCTCCCAAGGCCACGACGCCGCTCCATGCATCATTTGCAGGATGAGCTCCTGGCTTTAATGTCTTCAATTTCGACATCCGGTGTGGCAATGATAGGTGACAATGTAGCTCTGGACAGAATCAGCATCGAGTTTGGAAATTTCCAGGCCGCTAGCGATGTCAGTGTCGACATACGGCCCGGGGAGTTCTTCTCCTTTCTCGGTCCCTCCGGTTGCGGCAAAACAACGATTCTCAGAACGATCTCCGGCTTCCAGGAGCCGACGAGGGGCACCGTCGAGATTGGCGGCCGCCCCATGAAGGGCATTAGCCCCAACAAGCGTCCGACGGCGCTGATTTTCCAGAATCTCGCGCTTTTTCCTCTCATGCCCGTGTGGGAGAATATCGCCTTCGGCCTGCGCGTTCGCGGTATGGGAAAAACGGAAAGGCGCGCCCGCGCCGAGCGGCTGCTCGACATCGTGGAGATGTCGGGGACCGGCGATAAGATGGTCAGCCAGTTGTCGGGCGGCCAGCGCCAACGTATCGCCATCGCCCGCGCCCTGGCGGTCGAGCCCAAAGTAATGCTGCTTGACGAGCCGCTCTCGGCGCTCGATCTCAAACTCAGACAGCATATGCGGGCGGAATTACGGGCTATTCAGGAGCGTACCGGCGTCACCTTCATTTACATTACCCATGATCAGGGCGAGGCGCTTGCGATGTCGGACCGGATCGGCGTGATGTCGCGCGGTCGTCTGCAGCAGGTCGACAGTCCGGAAGCCATCTACAACAGGCCTGTTAATGCGTTTGTCGCCTCCTTCGTGGGCGAAAACACCATTCTGGACGGCCGCATTGCGGCGGAAGACGGAAAGTTCGTCCGGTTCGATACAACTGCTGGCACTTTCCTGGCGCTTCCAGGACCCGAATTGCAGGAGGGCGCGTTCTCTCGGCTTTTCGTGCGGCCGGAACATGTTCGCGTCGGCGGCGAAGCCGCATCAAACAGCGTGTCCGCGGCGATTGCCAAGATTGTCTTTGAGGGCAATCTGATCACAGTGGTCGGCCGCACGTCTCATGGCACGGACCTGACAGCACAATTCACCAACAATTCCACAAGCATTCGCCCCAAGGTCGGAGATCATCTGAACTTTTCGTTCGATCCGGCCGATGCGCAGGTGCTGGCGTCTGAACCCGTCCGCACAAAAGAGGTGGCTTGAGGTGGCCAATATCGTCAAGCGTTACGGCATAGGGCTGACGACGGTGTTTGTGGCGCTCGCGGCGTTCTGGATGCTGGCGCTCGTCTGGATTCCCTACTCGATCATGATCGAGCAGTCGTTTCGGCTCTATCTACCCTTTAGCGAGCTCAACGGTCCGCGCGACGTCTATACACTGGCCAACTACGCCTCTTTGTTTGACAGCATTGCCGCTCGCAACGTCCTCGGAATCAATGTGCCCATTCCGGTCTACATCTTCCTGCTGACGGTGCTTTACAGCTGTCTTGTGACTGTTCTGTGCTTTGCATTCGCCTACCCGATGGCGTGGCTTCTAGCAAAGCGGGTATCCGTGGGGGCGGTGCCCCTGATCATCATGCTGCTGATCATTCCGATGTTCGTCAGCGAACTCCTGCGAACCTATGCCTGGTACATCATTCTGGCGTTCCAGGGACCATTGAATGCGGCGCTCGGCTTGTTCGGCATCGGCAAGATCCGTTGGCTGACGGGCTACAACGGCGTCATCATCGGCATGGTCTACACTTACATCCTGTTTATGTTCTTTCCGATCTACAACAGCCTGACCTCTCTCGACACGAACCAGATCGAGGCTGCCCAGGACCTCGGGGCGAAGTGGTGGGATGTTCATCGCCTGGTTGCCATTCCGCATGCAAAATCCGGCATCAGTTCCGGATGCACGATCGTCTTCATGTTTTCCGTTGGATCGGTCCTGGTTCCGACGATGCTTGGATCCCCGAGTTCCCGCTGGTTCACGGAAGTCATCCTGCGCACGATGTTTGAAAGTCAGGACTGGAACACCGCCTCTGCCTATGCCTTTCTCATTCTGCTCGTATGCCTCGTCTTCGTGTCGCTCGTCATGCGCCTGTTTCGCGTGAACCTAACCGACGTCGCCAAGTAGGGATGGCTCTGATGAGTGACAACGGTGTCGTAAAATTCTTTCTGCGTTTCTACATGATCGTCCTGCTGGGCTTCCTTCTCTTCCCATTGGTCATCGTTGCAGGCGCCGCTCTGAATGACTCTGCTTTCCCGTCAGTCTGGCCTTGGCGTGGGTTCACCACGCGGTGGTTCGTCGATCTCTGGAACAACGGCCGGTTCTGGGTCGCGGCGGGCAACACGATGCTGGTCGCCTTTGGCGTGATGGTTTTGTCGGTTCCGATTGGCGCCGCGGCCGCCATTATTCTCAACAGCACATACGGAAAGACCAAGAGTTTTCTTTACGCGGTTGCCACAGCTCCGATTCTGACGCCCGGCGCAGTCGTCGGCATATCCACCTTGCTGTTCTGGCGCAATCTGGACATCCCGTCGGGCCTGTTCATCACGATGCTTGGGCAGGTCTCGATTATCGCAGCCTACGTGATGCTCCTGGTACTGGCCCGCCTGCAGAGCTTCGATGGCAGCCTGGAAGAGGCAGCACTCGATCTCGGGGCGAGCCACCTCAAAGTTGTCTGGCTGATCCTACTGCCGCATTTGCGGCCGTCGCTGATGCTTGGCGCGGTGATCTCGTTTTTGCAATCGCTCGAAAGCTTCAACGTGCCGCTCTTTACACGCGGAAAGCAGGAGACCGTAATGATCTACATTGCATCGCAAGTCCGCGTTGGCGTCACGCCGATGATCAACGCTTTCGCGCTTATCCTCATTGTCGTGGCGATCATCGCCGGCGTCGGGATCGAACTAAACCGCCGGCGCACCGCGAAAATCCGCGATCGAGATGCGCTTACCGCATTTTTGGCGACGGCAGGGGAGGAGGTCGTGCTCGTCCAGCGCGCAAAGATTTAGCCGACTTTGGAATCCCCAGTGGAGTGAATACGATGAAGATCCTGGTGCCTGT
>UBWZ01000015.1 GCA_900469345.1 Hyphomicrobiales bacterium
TGGCGCTGGCCGCCGGAAAACATGTGCGGATAGCGGTTGTAGTGCTCCGGGCCGAGGCCGACCTTGGTCAGCATCTGGTTGGCGCGGTCGCGGCGCTCCGAGGCCGGCATGTCGGTGTTGATGGCGAGCGGTTCGCCGAGCACGTCGCCGATCTTCTGGCGCGGGTTGAGCGAGCCATAGGGGTTCTGGAAGACGATCTGCACCTTCTGGCGCATGTCGGCGGTCAGATGTCCCGGGCGGGTGTCCACCTTGCTGCCGTCGATCAAAAGCTCGCCGGCGGTCGGCTCGTCGATGAAGGTGATCATCCGGGCAAGCGTCGACTTGCCGCAGCCGCTCTCGCCGACGATCGCCAGCGTCTTGCCGCGCTCCAGCCTGAAGGAAACGCCCTTGACGGCGTGCACGGTCTTCTTCGGCTTGAACAGCCCGCCGGGCAGTTCGTAGTCGCGCCTGATGTCGCGCAGTTCGAGCATGGTGTTGTCGCTCATGCGTTTACTCCGTTCATTCCCGCCGAAGGGGCAGGCTCCGGATTGCCGTCGAAGAAATCGGAGACCGTGGTCAGGCGGTCGCCGGTGGCATTTTCCGGCAAGGCCGCCAGAAGCGCCTTGGTGTAGTTGCTCTTGGGGTTTTCGAAGAGGGAGAGCACATCGGCCTCCTCCATCTTCTTACCCTTGTACTGGACGACCACCCGGTCGGCGGTTTCGGCGACCACGCCCATGTCATGGGTGATCATGATCAGGCCCATGCCGGTGCGGACCTGCAGGTCCATGATGAGGTCGAGGATCTGCTTCTGGATGGTGACGTCGAGCGCCGTGGTCGGCTCGTCGGCGATCAGAAGCTTGGGGTCGCAGGCGATCGCGATGGCGATCATCACGCGCTGGCACTGGCCGCCGGACATCTGGTGCGGAAAGCTGCCGAGGCGTTCTTCCGGATTGGGCAGGCCGACCAGCTTGAAAAGCTCGATGGCGCGGGCGCGGCGGGCTTGTCTGTCGAGGCCGAGGTGGATGCGCAGCACTTCCTCGATCTGGAAGCCGACCGTGAAGCAGGGGTTGAGGCTGGCGACAGGCTCCTGGAAGATCATCGCGATGTCCTTGCCGATCAGCGCCCGCCGCTCGGTGGCGCTGATCTTCTGGATGTCGCGGCCTTCAAACAGCATGCGGTCGGCGGTGATCTTGGCGGTCCAGGGCAGCAGGCCCATGACGGCGAGCATGGCCACGGACTTGCCCGAGCCGCTTTCGCCGACGATCGCCAGCACTTCGCCCTTTTCGACCGAGAGCGAGACACCGTCGACGGCCTTGAACCAGCCTGTCGAGGTTTCGAACTGGACGGTGAGATTGTCGATTTGCAGAAGCGCCATGGATCAGGACCTCTTCAGTTTGGGGTCGAGCGCATCGCGCAATCCGTCGCCCATCAGGTTGATGGCGAGAACGGTGATGAGGATGGCGAGGCCCGGGAAGGTGACGACCCACCAGGCGCGCAGGATGAATTCCCGCGCTTCGGCCAGCATCGTGCCCCATTCGGGGGCCGGCGGCTGGGCGCCCATGCCGAGGAAGCCGAGGGCGGCTGCGTCGAGGATGGCGTTGGAAAAGGAGAGCGTCGCCTGGACGATCAGCGGCGCCGTGCAGTTGGGCAAGATGGTGCGGAACATCAGCCGCAGCGGGCCGGCGCCGGCAAGCCTTGCGGCGGTCACGTAGTCGCGGCTCTTTTCGCCCATCACGGCGGCGCGCGTCAGGCGCACGAAATGCGGCTGCAGCGTCAGCGCGATGGCAATCATGCCGTTGGTGAGGCTCGGGCCGAGGATGGCGACCAGAACCAGCGCCAGCAGCAGCGACGGGAAGGCGAGGATGATGTCCATCACGCGCATGATCACGGTATCGACCCAGCCGCGGTAGAAACCGGCAATCAGGCCGACGAGGATGCCGCCGGTGAGCGACAGCGTGGTGACGAAGACGCCGATGAACAGCGAGTACTGGGCGCCGTAGATGAGCCTCGAAAGGATATCGCGGCCGACCGGGTCGGTGCCGAGCAGGTAGGCGGAGCGTCCGCCATCGGCCCAGGCGGGCGGCAGCAGCACGGCGTCGCGGTTCTGCTCGAAGGGCGAATGCGGGGCGATCAGCCCGGCAAACACGGCCACGAAAACGAGGATGACGAAGACCACGAGCCCGATCACCGCGCCGCGGTTTTCGGAAAAGTAGAACCAGAACTCGCGCAGCATCTGGCGCCGCAGAGCGGAGCTCGACAGGACCTGCGGTGAGTTGTCGATATCGGTAATGGTGTCGGCCATGGGATTTTTCTCCTTCTACTGCCGGGTCAGTGCCTGATTCTCGGATTGATCAGGCCGTAGAGCAGATCGACGATCAGATTGACGAACATGATGATCGCCGCGATCAGCAGCAGGCCGCCCTGGATGACGGGGTAGTCGCGCCGGAAGACGCTGTCGACCATCCACTTGCCGATGCCCGGCCAGGAGAAGATGGTTTCGGTCAGGATGGCGCCGGCCAGCATGACGCCGATCTGCAGGCCGATGGTGGTGATGACCGGGATCATGGCGTTGCGCAGGGCGTGGATGCCGACGACGCGGAAGGGCGACAGGCCCTTGGCGCGGGCGGTGCGGACGTAGTCTTCCGACAGCACTTCCAGCATGGCCGAGCGCGTCTGGCGGGCGATGACGGCGAGCGGAATGGTGGCGAGCACGATCGAGGGCAGCGCCAGGTGGCTGATGGCCGACGAGAAGGCGCCCTTTTGCCCGGACATCAGCGAGTCGATCAGCATGAAGCCGGTGACCGGCTTGAAATAGAACATCAGCGAGATGCGACCGGACACCGGGAACCATTGCAGGGTGCCGGAGAACAGGATGATCAGCAGCAGGCCCCACCAGAAGATCGGCATGGAATAGCCGACCAGCGCGATGCCCATCAGCCCCTGGTCGAAGACCGAGCCGCGCTTGATGGCGGCGATCATGCCGGCCGGAATGCCGAGCGCGATGGCGATGATGATGGCGCAGAAGGAGAGTTCGACGGTCGCCGGAAACAGCGCCCAGAACTGGGTGAGGATCGGCGTCTTCGAGACGATCGACGAGCCGAAGTCGCCGGTCAGGATGCCGCCCAGATAATCGAAGTACTGGATGATCATCGGCCGGTCCATGCCGAGCGCATGGCTGATCTGCGCGTGCCGCTCCGGCGACATGACGCGCTCGCCCGACAGAAGCGCCACGGGATCGCCCGGCAAAAGCCGGATGAACGAAAAGGCGATGATCGAGACCCCGATAAAGGTCGGGATCAAAACGGCGAGGCGCCGCAACAGGAAGCCAAACATCGGAAACCTTCAGTGGTCGTGGTCTTGAGCGGGCCGAGCCCGTGTCAAGCCATGGCAATGGCAAATCTGGCGTCTGCGCCTGATTTTTGGGCGTCTCATAAGAAAATGCCGCGGGAAACGCAACGCATCCCGCGGCAAAATCGTCGTGAACTAGCGATTACTCAGCGATATCGACCGCTTCGAAGGTGAAATCGCCAAGCGGGCTCTGGGTAAAGCCGGTCACACCCTTGGCCATCGGCACGATGGCGAGGGAGTGGTCGATGGTTGCCCAGGGTGCGTCCTTCTTGAAGACTTCCTGTGCCTGCGCGTAGAGCTTGGTGCGTTCGCCCTGGTCGGCGACGACCTTGGCCTTCTTCACCAGATCGTCGAACTCCTTGTTGCACCACTGCGCACGGTTGTTGCCGCCGACGGCATCGCAGCCGAGCAGGGTGTCGAGGAAGTTGTCCGGATCGCCGTTGTCGCCGGTCCAGCCCATGATGGCGGCGCCATCGCGGTCCTTGGCCTTGGAGCGCTGCAGGTATTCGGCCCATTCGAAGGACACGATCTCGACCTTGACGCCGATCTTGGCGAAATCGTCCTGGATGATTTCAGCAGCGCGGCGGGCGTTGAGCATGTAGGGGCGCGATACGGGCATCGCCCAGACCTTCATGGAGAGGTCCTTGACGCCGGCATCGGCCAGCATCTTCTTGGCGGCTTCGAGGTCGTAGCTGTCGTCCTTGACGCTCTTGTTGTAGGACCACATCGTCGGCGGGATCGGGTTGGTGGCCGGTGTTGCCATGCCCTGGAAGACGGCGTCGACGATGGCCTTCTTGTTGATGGCCTTGTTCAGCGCCTTGCGCACTTCGACCTTGTCGAACGGAGCCTGGGTCGTGTTGTAGGCGAGGTAGGCGATGTTGAGGCCTTCCTGCTCCATGACCTTGAGGTTCTTGTCGGACTTCATCGACTGCACGTCGGCAGCGTTCGGATAGGGCATCAGGTGGCATTCGCCGGCCTTCAGCTTCTGGTAGCGAACAGCGGCATCGGTGGTGATGGCGAAGACCAGGTCGTCGATCTTCGGAGCGGTGCCCCAGTAGTCGACGTTCTTCTTGTAGCGGATGACGGCATCCTGCTGGTAGCCGACGAAGGTGAAGGGACCGGTGCCGACCGGCATCTGGTTCAGCTGTTCGCGCTTGCCGGCCTTATCGAGGCTGTCGGCATATTCCTTCGACATGATCGAAGCGAACGGCATGGCCAGGTTGGCGAGGAAGGGAGCTTCCGGACGGTTGAGGGTGAACTTGACCGTCAGGTCGTCGACCTTCTCGATGGACTTGATGAGCTTGGGGAAGCCCATGCCTTCGGCATATTCCCAGGAAGTGCCGGTGACGTACTGATGCCATGCATCGTCCGTCTTGACCTGGCGACCGATCGAGAAGATCACGTCGTCGGCGTTCATGGCGCGGGTGGGGGTGAAGAAGTCGGTGGTCTGGAACTTGACGTTCGGACGCAGCTTGAAGGTGTAGACGGTGCCGTCGGCCGACAGTTCCCAGCTCTGGGCCAGCGCAGCTTCCGGCTGAGTCGTGCCCGGCTTGAACTCGAGCAGGCGGTTGTAGATCGGGTGAGCCGAGGCATCGAAGGTGGTGCCGGCAGTATAGAGGCCGGGGTCGAAGCCTTCCGGCGAGCCTTCCGAGCAATACACGAAAGTCTTTGCGCTGGCGGCGCCTGCAAAGAACGTGGCCGACAGCAGCGCTGCGGCAAGTGTCAGTCTGTATTTCATTTTAGTCTCCCAATGGTCCCTGGCAGAAGTTGATCCCGTCTGCCCGTTTTCACGTCGCCGAAACGTTGTGACGCGTCTCGAGCTGCTCTCTTCACCTCATGGCCGCAGGTCTTTTGCTTGCTGGCCACATTCTTTTCTCCTGGCGGCCTGCAAACTGGTGTCGCATGCCAAAGTCTCTGCCACGGCCTGGGCTCTATTCTAAGAGCGCTGCTGCTGATGGAAAATTTTCCGCTTTTTGCCGAAATCCCCGCAACTTCTTCTTATTATCGACGCACTCGTTAGTTCTGCCGGCGGCCGTGGCGCGGGAGCATAGCGATTATGATGTCGTTGTCGAGATACTAAGATTCGCGCTTTGATCACAGTTAACATGGTCCGGCCCATGCCAGGTAGCGCCGACTTTTCTGCCGGCCTGCCGCATTGCCATCATCGGAGAATGGAGTAGGTTTCGCCCCTTCCGCCAAACGACCGCTGCAGAGGCTCATGACATGACGACAGGCACTTCCAATTCCCCGCAGGTGTGGGATCTGATCGACCGCAACAGCCCGGCTTTCATCGCGCTCGCGGACCGCGTCTGGGAGACGCCGGAAACCTGCTACATGGAGACCGCGTCTGCCGCGGCACACCGGGAAATGCTTGAAACGCAGGGCTTTCGCATCACCGAGAACGTCGCGGACATTCCGACCGCGCTGATCGGCGAGGCCGGCGAGGGCGGTCCCGTGATCGCCATCCTCGGCGAATACGATGCGCTGGCCGGGCTCAGCCAAAAGGCCGGCGCGGTCAGCCATGATCCGATCACGCCGAATGCCAACGGCCACGGCTGCGGCCACAATCTGCTCGGCTCGGCGTCGCTGCTTGCGGCGACGGCCATCAAGGACTGGCTGAAGGAGACCGGCACAGCCGGTCGGGTCAGGTACTACGGTTGCCCCGCCGAGGAAGGCGGCGCCGCCAAGGCCTTCATGGTGCGCGCCGGCGTCTTCGACGACGTCGATATCGCGATCAGCTGGCATCCGAGCAATTTTGCCGGCGTGCAGCGGGAAACCTCGCTTGCCAACTGCCGCGTCGACTTCACCTTCACCGGCAAGGCGGCCCACGCGGCGGCCGTGCCGGAGCTTGGCCGCAGCGCGCTCGATGCCGTGGAACTGATGAGCGTCGGCGTCAACTACATGCGCGAACACATGCCGCAGGATTGCCGCATCCACTACGCCGTCCTCGATTCCGGGGGCATCTCCCCCAATGTCGTGCAGGCGCATGCGAAGGTCCGCTACGTGGTGCGCTCGCCGGAGCTGCAGGGGCTGATCACGCTGATCGAGCGGGTCAAGAAGGTCGCCGAGGGTGCGGCGCTGATGACCGAGACCAAGGTCGAAAGCACGATCCTCGCCGGCGTCTCGAACCTCGTCGTCAACACGCCGCTGATGGACGTGATGCAGGATGTCTGGGACAATATGGGGCCGCCGGCCTTCGACGGTGAGGATATCGCCTTTGCCGAACAGATCCGCGCCACGCTGACGCCGCAGGACGTGGCGGCGAGCTGGGCGCAGGAGCGGCTGGAAGAACGCGACGTGCCGCTGGCCGACTTCATTCTTCCGGGCCACAAGGATGTCCGGCAGATGGGCGGCTCGACGGATGTCGGCGATGTCAGCTGGGTGGTGCCGACCGTGCAGGCCTACGGCCCGACGCTTGCCATCGGCACCCAGCTGCACACCTGGCAGGTGGTCGCGCAGGGCAAGAGCCCGCTCGCGCACAAGGGCATGGTCTCGGCCGCTAAGGCGATGGCGGCAACCGGGCTTGCGGCACTGACGAGCGAGCAGCTGCGCGAAGCGGCCTGGGCCGACCTCAAGAAGCGCCGCAAGGGGCAGGATTACGTCAGCCCGATCCCCGAAGGAGCCGAGCCGCCGATCGCCGCCATGACGGTCAAGTAGCAGCGTGGCTGATGCTGCTGTCAAATCTTTTGAGGCTCGGCAGCAGCGTCCGGCATGGTTTGTGCGTGTCCGGCACTGTCCAGTTTTTCCGTTTGCCCCTATGACAGGGGTATCAATCCAGGAGGTTCGAACGTGACCATTCAGCCCAACTCCATCGAAGCCCGGGACCGGGCCTACCATCTCCACTCCTATACGAACGCCCGCGCGCTCGAACGAGACGGAGCGGTGGTGATGGAGCGCGGCGAGGGGATCTACGTCTACGACAACACCGGCAAGCAGTATATCGAAGGCATGGCCGGGCTCTGGAGCGTCGGCGTCGGCTTCGGCGAAAGCCGTCTGGTGGAGGCTGCCGCCCGGCAGATGTCCAAGCTGCCCTACTACCATACGTTCACGGCGCGCAGCCACGGCCCCGCCATCGATCTCGCCGAGAAGCTGATCCAGATGGCGCCGGTGCCGATGTCGAAGGCCTATTTCACCAATTCGGGATCCGAGGCCAATGACACGGCCATCAAGATGGTCTGGTATCGCTCGAACGCGCTCGGCAAGCCCGAGAAGAAGAAGATCATCTCGCGCATCAAAGGCTATCATGGCGTCACGATCGCCAGCGCCAGCCTGACCGGCCTGCCCAACAACCACCGCTCCTTCGACCTGCCGCTGCCGATGATTCTGCATACGAGCTGCCCGCATTACCGTGCCTTCAAGCAGGACGGCGAAACGGAGGCGGCGTTCGTCGCGCGCTGCGCCCAGGAGCTGGAAGATCTGATCCTGCGTGAGGGGCCCGAAACGGTCGCCGCCTTCATCGGCGAGCCGCTGATGGGCGCCGGTGGCGTGATCGTGCCGCCGCAGGGCTACTGGGAGGCCATCCAGGTGGTCTTGAAGAAATACGATATCCTGCTGATCGCCGACGAGGTGATCTGCGGGTTCGGCCGCACCGGCGAGATGTTCGGCACCACGACGTTCGGGCTGCAGCCCGACATCATGACGCTGTCGAAGCAGATGTCGTCGTCCTACCAGCCGATCTCGGCCCTTCTGATCAACGACAACGTCTACCAGCCGATGGCCGACGAGAGCGCCAAGATCGGCACGTTCGGCCACGGCGTCACCGCCGCCGGCCATCCGGTGGCAGCGGCCGTCGCGCTCGAAAACATCGCCATCATCGAGGAGCGCAACCTGCTCGGCAACGTCCAGGCGCTGGCGCCGAAGTTCCAGAGCCGGCTGAAGGCGCTGGAAGGCCATCCGCTGGCGATCGAAGCCCGCGGCATGGGGTTGATCGGCGCGCTCGAGCTGAAACCCCGCGAGGGCTTTGCCGCCGGCCAGCTCGGACCCAAGCTGTTTGCCATCATGATCGAAAAGGGCCTGATCGCCAGGGCGATCGGCGACTCGCTGGCGCTCTGCCCGCCGATGATCATTACCGAGGCACAGATCGATACGATCTTCGACACGTTCGAGGCATCGCTGGAGGCTTTCGAAAAGCAATTGGCAGCCTGATCCGCCGCCGTCGCGCCCGGGAACCTTATTCGGGCGCGTGCGATTGCAGCAAGCATGGGGCCGCCTATATTCCGCCTCATGCTTGACCTCGCCGAGACCTACTGGCCGCACATCCTGTTCCTGTTTTCGCTCGCGGCAGGTGCGACGGCCGCCATCCATGCAGCCATGACCAAGGAAGAGGTGCGATCCGCCATCGGCTGGGTCGGCATCTGCATTCTGTCGCCGATCATCGGGGCTGGGCTCTACTTCATCGCCGGCATCAACCGGATGCGCAGAACCGTGATCAGCGATCGGCGGGCACTTCTGCAGGGGCAGATCCGCGCGGAGTTTGCCGCTTTCGACGCCACGGACGAACAGGTGGCGCGCGATTTCGGCCAGCGGTTCCGGGCCATGAAGACGCTCGGCGATCACCTCACCCGCCACCGGCTGACGAGCAACAACACGATCGTGGCGCTGCAGAGCGGGGACGAGGCCTATGGCGCGATGCTCGAGGCGATCGGCGGTGCCGAGCGCGGCATCATGCTCGAGACCTATATCTTCGACCGGGACCAGATCGGTCGCCGGTTCGTGGCGGCGCTGATCGCAGCCGTCAAGCGCGGCGTCGCGGTGCGGGTGCTGATCGATGCGGTCGGGGCCCGCTATTCGGTGCCGAGCGTGCTCGGCATGCTGAAGGATGGCGGCGTCACCGTCGACGTCTTCAACGGCAATGTCATCACCGGCCTGCGGCTGCCCTATGCCAATCTGCGCACCCACCGCAAGATCATGGTGGTCGACGGCAAGGTCGCCTTTACCGGCGGCATCAACATCCGCGAGGCGTTCTCCGAGGAATGCACCGGCGACGGCCATTCGATCGACACGCATTTCAAGGTGACCGGCCCGGTGGTTGCCGACCTGTTCGCGATCGCGGCGGCCGACTGGCGGTTTGCCAGCGGCGAAGGGCTCGACGATCCGGCCTGGGAACTGGAACTTCCCGGCGAAGAGCCGGGCCAGCAGCAGCTGATGCGGGCTGTCTCCTCGGGGCCCGACCGGAGCCTCGAGACCAATCACAAGATGCTGATGGGCGCGTTTTCCGTGGCGCGCACGTCGATCCGCATCGCGTCTCCCTATTTCCTGCCCGACCGCGAACTGATCTCCGCGCTGGTGACCGCGGCCCGGCGCGGCGTGCGGGTGGATATCGTCGTTCCGTCCGCCAACAACCTGATGCTGGTGGACCGCGCCATGACGGCGCAGTTCGACCAGCTGCTCAAGGACCACTGCCATATCTGGCGGGCGTCCGGGGCCTTCGACCACACCAAGATCATGGCCATAGACGGTCGCTGGGCCTATGTCGGCTCCTCGAATATCGAC
Organism: Hyphomicrobiales bacterium; assembly: GCA_900469345.1. GTDB lineage: Bacteria > Pseudomonadota > Alphaproteobacteria > Rhizobiales > Rhizobiaceae > Neorhizobium. Next base: position 9,820 of record UBWZ01000015.1, read on the forward strand.
CCGCGGTCGCTGCGCCTGAATTTCGAGGTCGATGCGGAAGTCTTCGACGTCGCCTTTGCGGAAGCGCTCGAGCAGCGCATCGACGCGGCTATTTCCACTGCAACCGAAGTGACGCTTGAAGGGTTAAGGACAAGACCATTTCTGGTGCGGCTGATCGAACGGGTGCTCTGGCTAGGGTCGCCGTATCTCTGATACGGTCGGTTCTCCGCGTCGCCTGCCGCTTGTCGTGCAGGCTTCGGTCCACATGGGAATAGACGAGCAGCAGCCGATGATGCCGGAAAAACGCGACAAGCTACAATCCCAGATCCTTGCCTCCATCAAAGCCCGGCGCAACCGGGGCGCCGGCGCCCACACGCCGCACGACCGCAATGCGGGCATGCTGATCGCCTCCTACAACGTTCACAAATGCGTCGGCGTCGACGGCAAGTTCGATCCGGTCCGCATCAGCCACGTGATCCGCGAGATCGGGGCCGACGTGATCGCGCTGCAGGAGGCGGATTCGCGGTTCGGCGAACGGCGCGGCCTGCTCGACCTCGCCTGGATGGAGCGGGAGACGGGTCTTTGCCCGGTGCCGATTTCCGGCGTCGCCAAGGCGCATGGCTGGCATGGCAATGTGGTGATGTTCCGGGAGGGACTGGTCCGCGACGTCCACCAGGTCAGCCTGCCGGGGCTTGAGCCGCGCGGCGCCTTGCTGACCGAAATCGAGCTCAGCGACGGCACCTCGCTGCGCATCATCGCCGCCCATCTCGGTCTCCTCAACCGGTCGCGCCAGCAGCAGGCGCGCACTATTCTCGAGATCCTGCAATCGCGGGCCGACACTCCGACGATCCTGATGGGCGATCTCAACGAATGGCGGCTTGGGACCCGCTCGGCCCTCAACACGCTCGGCGGCGTGTTCGGCCTGCCCCCTGCGGTTCCGAGCTTTCCGTCGCGGCTGCCGGTTCTGGCACTCGATCGGATCATGGCCAATCGGCCGGGCCTGATCGACACGGTGCATACCCATGATACGCCGCTTGCTCGCCTTGCGTCGGACCATCTGCCGATCAAGGCGGTGGTCAAGCTCGGGCGCGTGGCCGACAGGCCGGATGCGGCTGCCGAATAGTCCGGGCGCGCTTTACCAATCCGTGCCGCATGGTTAGCCTTGGCGCTTCGCCACCTGACCCGATCTCGACTGGATTATCCGAATGACCGATATCGCCATGATCGAAGCCGCCCGCGCACGCCTTGCCGGGCAGGCGCGCCGCACGCCGATCCTTTCCTCCCCCTTTCTGGACGAGATCGCCGGCCGGCGGGTTTTCGTCAAGCCGGAATGCCTGCAGCACACGGGTTCGTTCAAGTTCCGCGGCGCCTGGTCGGCCATTTCCGCCCTTGATCCCGTCGTCCGGGCGCGCGGCGTGATCGCCTTTTCCTCCGGCAACCACGCCCAGGGCGTGGCGCTGGCGGCCCGGATGCACGGGATCCCGGCGGTCATCATCATGCCGTTCGACGCGCCGCGGATAAAGATCGAGAACACCAAAGCCTACGGGGCCGAGGTGGTCCTCTATGACCGGGCCAACGAGGACCGCGACGCGATTGGTGCACGGTTGTCGCAGGAGCGGCAGCTCACCCTGATCAAGCCCTATGACGAGCCGCTGGTGATCGCCGGGCAGGGGACGACCGGGCTGGAAATCGCCGAACAGGCGGCCGAGCTCGGGATAACCCAGGCAGAGGTTCTGGTGCCGACGGGCGGCGGCGGGTTTGCTTCGGGGATCGCGCTGTCGCTTGCCGCCAAGGCGCCGGGACTGACCGTGCGGCCCTGCGAACCGCAGGGCTTCGACGATGTCGCCCGCTCGCTGGCATCGGGCAAGCGGGAACGCAACCCGCACCAGGCCGGTTCGCTCTGCGATGCGATTGTCACGCCGCAGCCGGGGGAGATCACCTTCCCGATCATGGCCAAGTTGTGCGGAGAAGGTCTGGTGGTCACCGACGACGAGGCGCTGCATGCGGTGGCGCTCGCCTTCAACCGCCTCAAGATCGTCGTCGAGCCGGGTGGCGCGGTGGCGCTGGCGGCCGCGCTTTTCCGCGGTTCGGAGCTGGACGGTGACGTGATTGCGGTCTGCTCCGGCGGCAATATCGATGCCGACATCCTGCGCATGGCACTCGATCGCCACCCCGTCTGAGGGGTGGTTTCAGGGCGGGAACAGGCGGAGGGTATAATAAACTGTTAACGTGATGTGACAGGCGTTAACGAAAAAGGATTTTCTAGGGAACCGGGTGAAGGTTGAAAGATTATCTCTATCAGCTTGATCGAGTTAAGCTACTATGAAGCCATAGTCGACGAATGAAAGTCGGGAGGTTTGCATGCAGCAGGTTCACCATCAACGTGCGTTTCACAGTCGTCCGCTGACCCTTGGGCAGAAATGCACATGGGCCGCACAGGCGGGGCTCGTCGCCTTCGCCTTTGCCTTCGTGGTTGCCGTGACATTCGGACTGTTTGCCTGAAATATCATCCAGTCAAGCTCAAAATACCTCTCCCACCTTCTGGTGCGGGAGGTATTTTCTTTTCAGGGGCGGGCCAGATAGGCTTCCGCCAGCTCGACCCAGAAGCTCGTGCCGATCGGCAGGGCATCGTCGTTGAAATCGAAGCGCGGGTGGTGCAGCGGCGGGTCGTTGTCGGTGCGCTTGGTGCCGAGCAGGAAGTAGGTGCCCGGCCGCTCCACCAGCATGTAGCCGAAATCTTCCGCACCCATGGAGGCCCGCGGCAGGTCCATGACCTTGTCCTTGCCGAGGATGCGTCCCGCCAGGTCGCGCACGAAATCCGTCTCCGCGGCGTGGTTGATCGTCGAATCGTAGCCGCGGGCATAATCGAGCGTGACGCTCATGCCATAGCTCGCCGCCTGGCCTTCAGCGATCATGCGGATGCGCCGCTCCAGTTCGTCGCGGACGCCGGGATCGAAGGAACGGATGGTCAGCACCATTTCGGCCCGTTCGGGAATGACGTTGCTCGCCACCCCCGCATGAAAGGCTCCGACGGTGACGACCATGGAATCGAGCGGATGGATGTTGCGCGAGGCGATGGTCTGCAGCGCCATGATGATGCTGGCGCCGCAGACGATCGGATCCGAGGTGGTCTGGGGTTCGGCACCATGGCCGCCGCGGCCGTTGACGGTGATCCGGCATTCGTCGACGGCCGCCATCATCGGGCCTTCCTTGACGCCGATCACCCCGAACGGCAGCGTCGGATCGTTGTGAAGGCCAAACACGGCGTCGCAGGGGAAGCGCTCGAACAGCCCGTCGTCGATCATCAGCTTGGCGCCGCCGAAATTCTCTTCGGCCGGCTGGAAGATCAGGTGGATGGTGCCGTCGAAATTGCGGCGCCCGGCAAGGATCTTGGCAGCGCCCATCAGCATGGCGGTGTGGCCGTCATGGCCGCAGGCATGCATGATGCCCTTGTTCAGGCTCGCATAGGCAGCGCCTGTCTCCTCCTCGATGGGCAGGGCGTCCATGTCGGCGCGGATGCCGATGGAGCGGCTGCTCGTGCCGTTCTTCAGCGTCGCGACCAGCCCCGTCTTGGCAAGGCCGCGGGTCACTTCGAAGCCGAGCTCGGTCAGGTACCGGGCGACGTAGTCCGAGGTCGAGAACTCCGAGAGGCCGAGTTCCGGGTGCTGGTGCAGGTAGCGGCGGGTTTCGACGACGTCGGACATGTCGTTGGAGAACTGTATCGTCATTTCGGTGCCACCTCGCTGCTGAACCATTGCACTTGCCGTTACGGGAAGTCTTAACAGCCGCGATGCATGCAGGTAAGCTGAAATCATCAGTCCGGACAGGGAGACGGGCTGCGGATGTGACCGGCCCACAAATCGGCCGTAACGTTCAGGCTTTATTCAGGGTATGCATACTAGAGCCGAACCTGTTTCACTGCGTCGGGAGAAGGCGATAGTTTAGACCGGCGTTTGCCATATCCGTATCGCTCCCTATTTCCTCCTGCGCGGATTGCCTAGGCACCCATCACCGATATCCGGCAAGGGCTGCCCAGCAGCCCGAGCTGCGAGGTTGCAACTCGAGTTACAGAAGCCCTTTCATGTCCGTAGAAAATCTGCCGTCAGCTTCCTCTCGCGAAAATGAAGTCAAACAGATCGATCATAACGATTCGATCCGGGCGACCTATTTCACCATGGAGGACCTCAGGACGGCCGGCGAAAAGCTCGGGCAAGAGGGCGTTTCCGCCCTTCCCGGCTTTGTCCCGTTCGACTTCTTCAAGCGCCACGAGGAGAACGAGAAGGAAATCCTTCGCGTCTACCGGTCAACGGCCGTGGACGTGGATGCCGGCGCCTCGATCACGCCGGCGGCGGAATGGCTGCTCGACAATTACTACATCGTCGAGGAAGCGATCCAGGAAGTGCGTCGCGACTTCCCCCGCAAGTTCTACCGGCAGCTTCCGAGCATGCTGGTCGGCGGCACCGAAATGCCGCGCGCCCTGGCGCTGGCCTGGCTCTACGTCGCCCACACCCACAGCAGCGTGACGCGGGAAACGCTCGCCTCGATCGTCGAGGGCCTGCAGACCGGCGAGCCGCTGGAAATCGGCGAGCTCTGGGCGCTGCCCTCCTTCATCCGCTTCGTTCTGATCGAAAATCTGCGTCGCATCGCCAGCCGCGTCGATCGCTCGCGCAACATGCGTCGCCGCGCCAACGACGTGGCCGACGAAATCATCCGGCTGAACGACGAGAGCGCAAGCGCCTCCGTTCTGGAGCGGGTGGAAAACCTCGCCGACGACAATACCTTCATCAGCCAGTTCCTCTACCGCATCCGCAATGCGTCGCAGACCTCGGGCTTTGCCATCGCCTGGCTCGAAAAGCGCCTGGAACGGGCCGGCACTGACGTCGACGCGGTGATGCAGGCCGAGCAGAGCCGCCTGTCCTCCGGCAACGTGACGATGGGCAACATCATCAAGAGCCTGCGGCTGATCGACGACACGGAATGGAGCGTCTGGTTCGAAGACGTCTCGCAGATCGACAAGATCTTCCGCGAACGCACCGATTACGAGGCGCTCGATTTCGGCTCGCGCAATGCCTACCGCAACCGCGTCGAAAAGCTTGCCCGCCTGTCGAAGAAAAGCGAGACGGACGTGGCGAAGATCGCCATCGGCCTTGCCGAGGAGGCGGCCGCCTCCAATCCCGATACGCGGGAAACCAATGTCGGCGCCTTTATCGTCGGCCGCCGCCGCCGCGAGCTCGAAACCGCCGTCGGCTATCAGCCGACCATGCTGCAGCGTATCGTGCGCCAGGTCCGAAAGCTGAACTGGTTTTCGGTCGCCGGCCCCGTCATCCTGTTTACCGTCGCCGCGATGGCGCTCGCCGGATGGTTCCTGGTGCACTCGGCCATTCCGCTGCCGATCGTGTTCTTCTTCCTCCTGATGTTCTCGCTGCCGGCGTCGGAAGGCGCCACGGGCCTGTTCAACACGCTGGTCACCTATGTGGTGAAGCCGGCGCGTCTGGTCGGCTACGAGTTCAAGGAGGGCATTCCGGGCGAGGCGCGGACGCTCGTCGTGGTTCCCTGCCTGATCACCGACCGGGACACGGTCGACGAACTGGTCCGCAATCTCGAGGTCCACTATCTCGCCAACCCGCACGGGGAAATCTTCTTCGCGCTGCTCAGCGACTGGCGCGACAGCAAGATCGAGGAAACCGACGCCGATCTGGAAATCCTCGACTACGCCAAGCGCGAAATCGCAGCGCTCAACGGGCGCTATTCCTCCGAGCCCAAGGCCCGCTTTTATCTGCTTCACCGCCGCCGCCTGTTCAATCCGGCGGAAGACGCGTGGATGGGCTGGGAGCGCAAGCGCGGCAAGCTGCACGAGCTGAACCTGCTGCTGCGCGGCGACCGCGACACGACCTATCTGCCGGGCGCCAACATGGTGCCGTCGAACGTGCAGTATGTGATGACGCTCGACGCCGATACGCGCCTGATGCGCGAAGCGGTCACCAAGCTCGTCGGCAAGATGCACCATCCGATCAACCGGCCGGTGATCGATCCCGTCACCAACCGCGTGGTGGAAGGCTACGGCCTGATGCAGCCGCGCGTGACGCCGTCGCTGACCACCGGCAAGGAAGCCTCCGTCTTCCAGCGCGTGTTCTCGGTCGGACGCGGTCTCGACCCTTACGTCTTCACCGTGTCGGACGTCTATCAGGACCTGACCGGCGAAGGCTCGTTTACCGGCAAGGGCCTCTATCACGTCGACGCCTTCGAAGCCTCGCTGAAGGGCCGGATCGACGAGAATTCCGTGCTCTCCCACGACCTTCTCGAAGGGTCGTTCGCGCGGTGCGCGCTCATCACCGACGTGGAGCTGGTCGAGGACTTCCCCGTCCGCTACGAGGTCGAAGTGTCGCGCCAGCATCGCTGGGCGCGCGGCGACTGGCAGCTGCTTCCCTACATCGCCGATCCGAACCGCGGCGTAACCGCGCTCGGGATCTGGAAGATGGTGGACAACCTGCGCCGTTCGCTGACCCCGATCGCGTGGTTCTTCGCCTCCGTGCTCGGCTGGTACTTCATGGATCCGTTCGGCGCGCTGATCTGGCAGATCCTGCTGATCTTCTCGCTGTTCGTCGCCCCGACCATCTCGCTGCTGACCGGCCTGCTGCCGCGCTCGACCGACATCGTGCCGCGCGCCCACTTCTACTCCGTCTGGTCTGAAGTGCGCTCGGCCAACGCTCAGGTCGCGCTACGCATCGTGTTCATCGCCGATTCCGCCTGCATCATGACGGATGCCATCGCGCGCTCGCTCTACCGGCTGTTCTTCAGCCGCAAGCTGATGCTGGAATGGAAGACCGCCGCATCGATCCAGTCGAGTGCGCAGGGCAGTCCCGCCGACTACTACCGCGCCATGTGGCATGCGCCGGCCCTCGCCGTTCTCAGCATCCTGCTGTCGGCGCTGCCCGGCGACAACGCCTTCCTGGTCGGTATTCCGTTTGCGATCCTGTGGATCCTGTCGCCGCTCGTCGCCTGGTATGTCAGCCAGTCGGCCGAGACAGAGGACCGGCTGTTCGTGCCGGAGCCGGTGTCGGTGGAACTGCGCAAGATCGCCCGGCGCACCTGGCGCTATTTCGAAACCTTCGTGACGCTGGAGCAGAACTACCTGCCGCCGGACAACTTCCAGGAGCGTCCGGAGCCGATCGTCGCCAAGCGGACCTCGCCCACCAATATGGGCGTCTACCTGCTGTCGACGATTTCGGCGCGCAGCTTCGGCTGGATCAGCTTCACCGACACGATCGAGCGCATCGAGCAGACCATCTCGACCATCGAGCGGATGGAGAAGTTCCGCGGCCACCTCTACAACTGGTACCATACGGATACGCTGAAGCCGCTCGGCCCGCGCTACATCTCGGCGGTCGACAGCGGCAATCTCGCCGGCCATCTGATCGCCATCTCGTCGGCCTGCCGCATCTGGGCGGAAGCGCCGCCGGCGCACCTGCAAGGCAATCTCGACGGTATCGGCGACGTGACCGGCATTCTTGCCGAGGCGCTGAAGGCGCTGCCCGACGACCGCAAGACTGTGCGGCCGCTGCGGCGCCGGCTCGAGGAGCGGATTGCCGGCTTCGGCAACGCGCTGGCAGCCGTCAAGCGCGAGCACGAATTCGCCTCCATCCGCATCATCAACCTGGCGGTGCTGGCCCGCGACATCCAGAAGCTCGCCTTCAACCTGGACCACGAGGTCCGCTCGTCGCAGAGCGACGAAGTCACCAAGTGGGCCGGTTCGCTGGTCGCCGTCTGCGAAGCGCATATTTCCGACAGCGTGTTCGACAACGGCAATGTCGAGCAGTTGCGCAACCGCCTGGTCAGCCTGCGCGACCGGACGCGGACGCTCGCCTTCTCGATGGAATTCGGCTTCCTGTTCCGCAAGGAACGGCGGCTGCTGTCGATCGGCTACCGGGTGGACAGCAACGAGCTCGACGAAGCCTGCTACGACCTGCTCGCCTCCGAATGCCGCCTGACCAGCCTGTTTGCGATCGCCAAGGGAGACCTGCCGACGGAACACTGGTACCGGCTCGGTCGCCAGGTCGTGCCGATCGGCGCCCAGGGTGCGCTCGTGTCCTGGTCGGGCTCGATGTTCGAATACCTGATGCCGCCGCTCGTCATGCAGGAGCGTCAGGGCGGCATTCTCAACCAGACGAACAATCTGGTGGTGAAGGAACAGATGAACCACGGTCGCCGGCTCGGCACGCCGTGGGGCATTTCGGAAGCGGCGTTCAACGCCCGCGACCATCTGTTCAACTACCAGTACACGAACTTCGGCGTGCCGACGCTCGGCCTCAAGCGCGGCCTTGGCCAGAACGCGGTCATCGCGCCCTACGCCTCCATTCTCGCCAGCCAGTACGATCCGGTCGCCGCGGCGGAGAACCTCAACGAGCTGCGCGCGCTCGGCGCGCTCGGCATGTACGGCTTCCACGATGCGGTCGACTTCACGCCGACCCGCGTGCCGGACGGCAAGCGCTGTGCAGTAGTCTACAACTATTATGCCCACCACCACGGCATGTCGATCGCGGCTATCGCCAACGTGGTGATGAACGGAATGCTGCGCGAGCTCTTCCACGCCGACCCCGTGATCGAGGCGGCCGAACTGCTGCTGCAGGAAAAGGCGCCGCGTGACATTCCGGTGATGAGCGCCAAGCACGAGGAAACACCCGGCAAGGGCCAGGGCGAACTTCTGCATCCGGAAGTGCGCACCATCACCAACCCGGCGACCAAGGACCGCGAGCTGGTGCTTCTGTCCAACGGCCACTATTCGATCATGCTGACAGCGGCCGGCTCCGGCTATGCCCGCTGGAACGGCCTGTCGGTGACTCGGTGGAAGCCCGACCCGACCGAAGACCGGTGGGGCCAGTTCATCTTCCTGCGCGATACGACCACCGGCGACTGGTGGTCGGCGACGGCCGAACCGCGGCGCGCCGAGGGCGAAGTCACCAAGGCCGTGTTCGGCGACGAGAAGGCCGAGTTCCACAAGACGGTCGGCGATCTCACCAGCACGGTCGAGGTCATCGTCGCCACCGAGCACGATGCCGAAGGCCGGCGCGTCACCCTGCTCAACATGGGCAGCGAGGACCGCTTCATCGAGCTCACCTCCTACCTCGAGCCGGTGCTGGCCGCCGAGGACGACGACAACGCCCATCCGGTGTTCTCGCGGATGTTCATCCGCACCGAGATCGGCAAGCGCGGCGACGTGATCCGCGCCTGGCGCAACAAGCGCAGCCCGAGCGATCCGGACATGGTGATCGCGCACCTGGCGGCCGACAATGCCGGCTCAGGGCGTCCGACAGAGTTCGAGACCGACCGCCGCAACTTCATCGGCCGTGGTCGCAGCCTGGCGGAGGCAGCCGCCTTCGATCCGGGCGCGACGCTCTCGAACACCGATGGCTTCACGCTCGATCCGATCCTGTCGCTGCGCCGCACGGTCCGCGTTCCGGCCGGCAAGAAGGTGAGCGTCGTGTTCTGGACGATCGCCGCACCGAAGCGGGAAGAACTCGATCAGGCGATCGAACGCTACCGCCACCCGGAATCGTTCCAGAGCGAACTGACGCAGGCCTGGACCCGCACGCAGGTGCAGATGCGCCATCTCGGCGTCTCGTCCCAGGATGCGGCGGCGTTCCAGAACCTCGCCCGCTACCTGATCTATCCCGACATGCAGTTGCGCGCCGACCAGGCGACGATCCAGACCGGTTTGCAGCCGCAATCGGCGCTGTGGCCGTCGGCGATTTCGGGCGACTTCCCGATCTTCACGCTGCGGATCAACGACGACAACGACATGCCGGTCGCCAAGGAAGCCATCGCGGCGCAGGAATACCTGTATTCGCGCGGCATGATCGCCGATCTGGTGGTGTTCAACGAGCGGGCTGCCTCCTATGCGCAGGAGATGCAGCACGGCATCGAATACCTGACCGAAAACGCGCGTCGGACCGGCCAGCAGGAAGGCCAGCGCCAGCACGTCTTCTCGCTGCGCCGCGATATCCAGGACGAGGCGGCATCCGAAGGGCTGATCGCGGCGTCCCGCGTCGTCCTGCATGCCCGCAACGGCAAGATCATCGACCAGCTCAACCGGACGACGTCGATCTTCGCGCCGCCGAAGGACCAGGAGATCGAACTCGACCGGCGGCCGCTCACCAAGGGCGAGCTGTTTTCGGCTGCCGCGGAGGCGGTGGAAGAACCGGCGGACCTCGACTTCTGGAACGGCTATGGCGGGTTTTCCAAGGACGGCAGCGAGTACGTGGTGCGCCTGCGCGGTGGCCAGTCGACGCCGAGCCCGTGGGTCAACGTCATCTCCAACGAGAATTTCGGTTTCCACGTCTCGGCGGAGGGGGCCGGCTTTACCTGGGCGAAGAACTCGCGCGACTATCAGCTGACCCCGTGGAGCAACGACCCGGTCATCAACCGTCCGGGCGAGACGTTCCACGTCTGCGATCTGGGCAGCGGTGTGGTGACGACGCCGTTCGCGGCGCTGTCGCGAGACCCGGCGGCCCGTTTCGAGGCCCGTCACGGGCTTGGCTATTCCGTCTTCACGGCGGAGCAGGACGGATTGACGCTCGAGCTGACGCAGACCGTCGACCGGACCCGCGCGGCAAAGCTGTCGCATCTGAAACTGCGCAACACGGGCAGCGAGGCCCGCAAGCTTCGCGTCTACGGCTATGCGGAATGGCTGCTCGGCAGCAATCCGCAGCGGTCCATCCCGTTCATCCTGGCGCAGAGAGACGATGACACGGGCACGGTGTTCGCCACCAACCCCTTTAGCATCGAGCATCACCGGTTTGCCTTCATGGCGATGAAGCAACGCCCGTCCGGCTTCACGACGAGCCGCCGGGAGTTCATCGGCCGCTTCGGCTCTGCCGCGATGCCCGCCGCCGTCGTTTCCGGTTCGGACCTCAAGGGTTCGCTCGATCTTGACGGCGACCCTTGCGCCGCGCTCGCCTACGATCTGGAACTCGCGCCCGGCGAAGAGAAGGATGTCACCTTCTTCCTCGGCGACGCCGCGACGAAGGAAGAGGCGCAGGCGCTGGTCGGCGAACTGCGTGCCGGGACGTTCGAGACGATGCTTGCCGCCAATCGCGGTTTCTGGTCCGACTTTACCGGTCGCCTGAAGATCGACACGCCGGACAAGTCGATGGACAACCTCGTCAATCACTGGCTGCCCTACCAGGCGCTCGGCTGCCGGATCATGGCCCGCACGGCGTTCTACCAGGCGTCCGGGGCATCCGGCTTCCGCGACCAGCTGCAGGATACGCTGGCCTTCCTGCTCTACGAACCGGCGCTTGCCCGCCGCCAGATCCTGACCGCGGCCTCGCGCCAGTTTCCCGAAGGCGACGTGCAGCATTGGTGGCTGCCCGGCAGCGGCGCGGGTGTGCGCACCCACATTTCCGACGACGTCGTCTGGCTCGCTTATGCGGCGCACCAGTACATCGCCTCGACGGGCGACGCCTCGCTGCTCGACGAGCCGGTCCACTTCCTCAGCGGCCCGGTGCTCGAAAAGCACAAGCACGACTCGTTCTTCCAGCCGGAGATCTCGCAGCAGACGGCGAGCGTCTACGAACATGCCGCCAAGGCACTCGACCTTGCGGTGTCTCGCACCGGCGATCTCGGCCTGCCGCTGATCCTCGGCGGCGACTGGAACGACGGCATGAACCGGGTCGGCGCCGGCGGACGCGGCATGAGTGTCTGGCTCGGCTGGTTCCTGGCGTCCGCCCTGCGCAGCTTCATCGGCTATGCGAGCGAGCGCAACGACCGGGCGCGCGTTGAAAAGTGGTCTGCCCACCTCGACACGCTGAAGCAGGCGATCGAGAAATCGGGCTGGGACGGCACCTACTATCGGCGCGGCTACTACGACGACGGCTCGCCGCTCGGCTCGACCCTCAGCGACGAATGCAAGATCGATTCGCTGGGTCAGTCGTGGAGCGTGCTGTCCGGCGAAGGCGATGCGATGCGGTCCGGCCAGGCCATGGACGCGGTGCTCGAACAGCTGGTGGACCCGGAGACGGGGATCATCCGCCTCTTCACCCCGGCCTTTGAGGAGACCCGCAAGGACCCGGGTTACATCAAGGGCTATCCGCCCGGCGTGCGGGAAAACGGCGGGCAGTATACGCACGCGGCCATCTGGGTGGTCATGGCGCTTGCCGGGCTGAAGCGGGGCGACGATGCCTGGAAGTGCTTCCAGCTGCTCAATCCCGTCAACCACGCCCGCGACCGTGCGGCGGCCGATATCTACCGGGTCGAACCCTATGTGGTCGCCGCCGACGTCTACGGCGAAGGCCCCTATAGCGGCCGCGGTGGCTGGAGCTGGTACACCGGCTCGGCCGGCTGGCTCTACCGCGCCGCCGTCGAAGGCATTCTGGGGATCAAGCGGCAGGGCGACCGGCTGTTCGTCAATCCGGTCCTGCCGAGCGCCTGGGACGGGTTCAGCGCCGAACTGACGATCGATGGCCAGACCTATGCCATCAAGGTGGCCGGCGGCAACGTCACCATCAACGGCGATGCCGTCGACGCCGAACAGGGTCATTTGCTGGCGGGGAGGTAACCTCCGGCACCCGACGTCCTGAACAAAAAGCCCCGGAAACCAGATGGTTTCCGGGGCTTTCGTTTGGCTCTAGGTTCGCATGAAGGATCTCCCCTGTCAGAACACGCGCAGCATGAGGCACCGCGACGGAAAACCGTTGCGGCCGAAGCTTGGGCAGGCGGGCAGTGCGATGGTGGTGGTGGATGGTGTCAGAATGTCTGCCCGCCCGATCTCAAGCGTCCCGGTGGCGATGCGGAGGGTCCGAATTCCGTATCCCGTTCCGGCGGAGGAGTTCGCCCTGACAGCGCTCCTCCCGCCTTCGACCATCATCTCGCGCCGGATCTTGATCCTGAGGCATCCGGCTCGCGACCCGGCTCCCCGCTTGATGACGGACTAATCCTACCGCCGGTGCGCGGGAGGGGGACGACGACCGCGTGCGATTTTCCCCAGGTCGTTGATCGGACGAGACGTTTTTGCAGGCCAGGGGACCGCTCGTCCCCGGCTGTGGCGCGTGTGACAGGGAAGACGCTTGCCGGGACGCCGAGGTTCAGGTCGGGCTCGGCAGGGCTTCGAGCACCTTTGCCTTCTTGTCGGCCTCGTCGTCGTCGGCCAGAAGGCCGCTGGTGCGCAGCAGCGAGGCGAAGCGCCCGCCGCTCTGGCTGAGCTCGTCATAGCTGCCGACTTCGGCGATGCGGCCGTTTTCCAGGAAGATCACCTGGTTGGCGTCGCGCACCGTCGACAGGCGGTGGGCGATGATGAAGGTCGTGCGGTTTTCTCGCAGACGGTCGATCGCCACCTTGACGCGCGCCTCGGTCTCGACGTCGAGCGCGCTCGTCGCTTCGTCGAGCACCAGGATCGGCGCGTTCTTGAGGATGGCCCGGGCGATCGCGATGCGCTGCCGCTCGCCGCCCGACAGGCGATTGCCGCGCTCGCCGACCGTGGTGCTGTAGCCATTCAGCCGGCTCTCGATGAATTCGGCGGCCGCCGCGGCCTCTGCGGCGCGGGCCACGTCCTCTTCGGTCGCGCCCTCGCGACCGAGCCTGATATTGTCGCTGATCGACCGGTTGAGAAGGCCGGCATCCTGGAAGACGGTGGCGATGGAATTGCGCAGCGACTTGCGGGTGACCCGGGCGATATCGGTGCCGTCGATCAGGATCTTGCCGCCCTGCGGTTCGTAGACCCGCTGCAGGAGGTTGATCAGCGTCGTCTTGCCGGCGCCTGTCGGTCCGACGATGGCGACCGTTTCGCCGGCCCTAGCCAGGAAGGAGATGTTGTGGACGCCCTGGCTTGTATTGGCAAAGCCGAAGGTCACGTCCCGGAATTCCACGTCGCCCTGGACATTGCCGAGATCGATCGCATCGGCCGGCTCGGCGCGCTCCTCGACCGAATCCTCCAGCGCGAAGAAATCCTCAAGCTTGGCGCGGGCCTCGAAGATCTGGTTGGCGAACTGACGCAGCAGGTCGAGACGGCCGATCAGCAGGTTGGCAAAGCCGATGAAGGCAACGACGTCGCCGACCCGGATCTGGCCCTTCTGGACCAGCAGCGTTCCGATCACCAGGATGACGCCCATCGACACCGTCGAGGCGGTGCGGTTGAGGGCGCCAGCGAGCGCCCACCAGTCCAGCACCGGATACTGGGCGGCCAGCAGATCCTTGGTGTAGTCCTTGAGTGCCCGCGTCTCGGCCTCGATGCGGTTGTAGCTGTGCAGCACGGAGACGTTGCTGATGGAATCGCTCACATGCGAAAATACCGCATGGTAGTGGCCTTCGACCGAAGCCTGGCCTTCCTTGGTGCGGTTCATCACCGTCACGCCGATGATCCAGTAAAGGACGCTGAGAACGAGCAGCACGAGGCTGAGGCGCCAGTCCATCGAGATGGCGGTGGGAATGAGCAGGACCAGCGCGACGGCGGTGGCCAGATGCGTGCGCATGAATTCCAGCCACAGACCGAACAGGCTTTCGGACGCGCGCAGCAGCGTATGCAGGGCGTTCGAGGTTCCACGCTGGTGGTGCCAGGACAGCGGCATCGAGATGATGCGTCCGAAGGCTTCCGTCAGCAGCGAAGCGCGCCTGCCATGGGCGAGCCTGTCGGCTTCGCGGGCCACCAGGACGTAGGCGATCGTGTTGAACAGTCCGAAGCCCGCCCAGGCCAGCAGCCAGTTGGTGACATTGCCGTTCGAGGATATGGCGTCGATGATGCGGCCGAACAGAACCGGCTCGGCAATGGTGATGACAGCCAGCACGATGTTGGCGATGACGACAGCGGTCACACGCCATTTGTTTTTGGAAAGATACTTCAGCGCTCGGGCGTAAACCTGGAACAGGGTCAACTCTGGGTACCTTCTATCTATGCGGGTCGTTCATCGATGCATTGTTTATAGGCCGGAAACGGCAAATCCGAGACCAAAAAATACAAGAAATCTGTGATTTCGGGTGAAAATGTTCCCGGTGTTCGCGGTTTGCGCCGGCCCCGGGAACTGCAGGCCGGGACCCCGGTTAGGCGCGACACAATGCCCTTTCCTGCGAGATCTTGCTGTCAACCTTCAACTCTTGATAAGTATGGTGACTCATTATCACGATCCCGCAATCGTTACGATTTCAAGCAAAGTGGTTTCATCATGAAGGAAGTGCGCCGGGGGTGGTCGTGAGCATCCAGTCGATCGTCCAGTTCCTGATCCTCGCAGGAGAATCCGAGTCCGAAGATGAGGTCAAACATCATCTCGAGACCCTGCTTCTAGCCTATGGTTTCCGGTTTTACGGCCTTCGGTTGCACCAGAGGCCACATCACGAAAGTGTCGAGTCGGCCGTCATGAGCCGCTGGCCGGAGGGCTGGAGCGAGTTGTATGCGGCACGCAAGTACGTTCTCATCGATCCGACCATCCGCACGCTGAGCACGGCCCAGCGTCCGTTCCGCTGGATGGACGCCGTGATCGCGCTCAGAAGCGACCCCCAGAGAGCCCGGATGGACCGGATGATGCAGGAGGCGGGTCGCGTCGGCCTGCACGACGGCTACGTCTTTCCCGTGCATGGCCGCAACGGTCTGCTCGGCAGCATGACCATCGGCGGCGATGCCCTCGATCTGTCGCCCGCGGAGGTTGCCCTGTTCCAGTCGGCGGCCAGGCTCGGCTTCTGGCGGGTGATGGAAATCCGCGGCGAGGCCAACGCCCTGGAGCAGTCGGCGCAGGTCGATACGCAGCTTACCCGGCGCGAGATGGAGGTCATCAAGCTTCTCGCCGACGGCCTGACATCGCACGAGATCGCCAAGGAACTGACCATCTCCAACCACACGGTCGACTGGTACATCAACGGGTTGCAGGAAAAGCTCAAGGCCCGCAATCGCCAGCACGTGGTGGCGCTCGCCTTCCGGCTGGGCCTCGTCGCCTAGCGTCATTTCGCATTTCGGACGCGATTGCGTCGATTTAGGGCTTGCCTAATTTCAGTGATATTGATCTCCTGCGCTGCAGCATTTTCTCGTGCTGGTGCCTGGGGAGGTCCGCTTTGCCGATATCGAAAATACTTGTCGCCAACCGTTCTGAAATCGCCATCCGAGTCTTCCGGGCTGCAAACGAGCTCGGCATCAAGACCGTGGCGATCTGGGCAGAAGAGGACAAGCTTTCGCTTCACCGCTTCAAAGCCGATGAAAGCTACCAGGTGGGCCGCGGTCCGCACCTGAGCCGCGATCTCGGTCCGATCGAGAGCTATCTGTCGATCGAGGAAGTCATCCGCGTCGCCAAGCTGTCCGGTGCGGACGCCATCCATCCGGGCTACGGCCTGCTGTCGGAAAGCCCGGAATTCGTCGAGGCCTGCAACGAGGCCGGCATCATCTTCATCGGGCCGACGGCCGATACCATGCGCCGGCTCGGCAACAAGGTGGCGGCCCGCAATTTGGCGATCTCGATCGGCGTGCCGGTCGTGCCGGCCACCGAGCCGCTGCCCGACGACATGGCGCAGGTGGCCCGGATGGCCGCCGAAGTGGGCTATCCGGTGATGCTGAAGGCCTCCTGGGGCGGCGGCGGGCGCGGCATGCGGGTGATCCGCTCGGAAGGCGAGCTGGCCAAGGAGGTGACGGAGGCCAAACGCGAGGCGATGGCCGCGTTCGGCAAGGACGAGGTCTATCTGGAAAAGCTGGTTGAGCGGGCCCGCCATGTGGAAAGCCAGATTCTCGGCGATACGCACGGCAATGTCGTGCACCTGTTCGAGCGTGACTGCTCCATCCAGCGGCGCAACCAGAAGGTCGTCGAGCGGGCTCCCGCCCCCTACCTGTCGGAGGCGCAGCGCGCCGAACTGGCCGCCTATTCGCTGAAGATCGCCGGTGCCACGAACTATATCGGGGCCGGCACGGTCGAGTATCTGATGGATGCCGACAGCGGCAAGTTCTACTTCATCGAGGTCAATCCGCGCATCCAGGTGGAGCATACGGTGACCGAGGTCGTCACCGGCATCGACATCGTCAAGGCGCAGATCCACATCCTCGACGGCTTTGCGATCGGCACGCCAGAGTCCGGCGTGCCGGCACAGGAGAACATCCGGCTGAACGGCCACGCGCTCCAGTGCCGCATCACCACCGAAGACCCGGAGCACAACTTCATCCCCGACTACGGCCGCATCACGGCGTATCGCTCGGCCTCCGGTTTCGGCATCCGTCTCGACGGCGGCACCGCCTACAGCGGCGCCTTCATCACCCGCTATTACGATCCGCTGCTGGTCAAGGTCACGGCCTGGGCACCGCAGCCGCTGGAGGCGATCGCCCGCATGGACCGGGCGCTGCGGGAATTTCGCATCCGCGGCGTCGCGACCAACCTGACCTTCCTCGAAGCGATCATCACGCATCAGAGTTTCCGCGACAATTCCTACACGACGCGGTTCATCGATTCGACGCCGGAGCTGTTCGAGCAGGTCAAACGCGCCGACCGCGCCACCAAGCTGCTGACCTACGTCGCCGACGTCACGGTCAACGGCCACCCCGAGACCAAGGGCCGGCCGGAACCTTCGGCGAAGATGGCAAGGCCGGTGCTGCCCTACATCGAGGGCGCCATTCCCGACGGCACCAAGCAGAAGCTCGACGAACTCGGGCCGAAGAAGTTCGGCGCGTGGATGCGCGAGCAGAGCCGGGTGCTGATCACCGACACGACGATGCGCGACGGCCACCAGTCGCTGCTCGCCACGCGCATGCGCACCTATGACATCGCCCGGGTGGCGGGCGTCTATGCGCGCGCGCTGCCGAACCTGCTTTCGCTCGAATGCTGGGGCGGCGCGACCTTCGACGTGTCGATGCGGTTCCTGACGGAAGATCCCTGGGAGCGGCTGGCGCTGATCCGCGAGGGGGCGCCGAACCTCTTGCTGCAGATGCTGCTGCGCGGCGCCAACGGCGTCGGATACAAGAACTACCCCGACAACGTGGTGAAGTATTTCGTCCGTCAGGCCGCGGCCGGCGGCATCGATCTTTTCCGGGTGTTCGACTGCCTGAACTGGGTGGAGAACATGCGGGTCTCGATGGATGCGGTGCAGGAAGAGAACAGGCTCTGCGAAGCAGCGATCTGCTACACGGGCGATCTCCTCAACTCGGCCCGCCCGAAATACGACCTGAAATACTATGTGGCGCTGGCCGAAGAGCTGGAGAAAGCGGGCGCCCACATCATCGCGCTCAAGGACATGGCGGGCCTGCTGAAGCCGGCCGCGGCGCGGATCCTGTTCAAGGCGCTGCGCGAGGCGACCAGCCTGCCGATCCATTTCCACACGCACGACACGTCGGGGATCGCTGCGGCAACCGTGCTTGCCGCGATCGATGCGGGCGTCGACGCGGTGGATGCCGCCATGGACGCGCTGTCCGGCAACACGTCGCAGCCGTGCCTCGGCTCGATCGTCGAGGCGATCTCCGGCTCGGACCGCGATCCGGGGCTCGATCCGGAATGGATCCGCCGCATATCCTTCTACTGGGAAGCCGTGCGCGGCCAGTACGCCGCCTTCGAAAGCGACCTGAAGGGGCCGGCTTCGGAAGTCTACCTGCACGAAATGCCGGGTGGCCAGTTCACCAATCTGAAGGAACAGGCTCGGTCGCTGGGGCTCGAGACCCGCTGGCACAAGGTGGCCCAGACCTATGCCGACGTGAACCAGATGTTCGGCGACATCGTCAAGGTGACACCGTCCTCCAAGGTGGTGGGCGACATGGCGCTGATGATGGTGAGCCAGGATCTGACGGTCGAGGACGTGGAAAATCCGGCGAAGGACATCGCCTTTCCGGAATCGGTCGTCTCGATGCTGAAGGGCGATCTCGGGCAGCCGCCCGGCGGTTGGCCGCAGGCGCTGCAGAAGAAGGCGCTGAAGGGGGAGGACGCCTATACGGTGCGCCCCGGTTCGCTGCTTGCGGAGGCTGATCTGGCGGCCGAACGCAAGGAGATCGAGGAAAAGCTCGGGCGCCCGGTCAGCGATTTCGAATTCGCCTCCTATCTGATGTATCCCAAGGTCTTCACGGATTTCGCGCTTGCGTCGGAGACCTATGGCCCGGTCTCCGTTCTGCCGACGCATGCCTATTTCTACGGGCTGGCGGACGGCGAGGAAATGCTGGCGGATATCGAGCGGGGCAAGACGCTTGTGATCGTCAACCAGGCGATGAGCGCGCCCGACGTGCAGGGCATGGTGACGCTGTTTTTCGAGCTCAACGGCCAGCCGCGCCGCATCAAGGTGCCCGATCGGGCGCATGGTGCCTCCGGCACGGCCGCCCGGCGCAAGGCGGAGGCGGGCAACGGCCTGCATCTCGGCGCGCCGATGCCGGGCGTCATCTCCCGCGTGTTCGTCTCCTCGGGCCAGACGGTCAAGGCGGGCGATGTGCTCCTGTCCATCGAGGCGATGAAGATGGAAACCGCGCTGCATGCGGAAAAGGACGGCGCGATTGCCGAAGTGCTGGTCAAGAACGGCGACCAGATCGACGCCAAGGACCTGCTCGTGGTCTATGGCGGCTGACGCCGTCCGCTAGCCATCCTGGCCGGAAGCAGACTTCCGGCCCAGTCTTTCGCCAAACACGATGAGCAGTCCGGCGCCGCTGATCAGCACGGCGCCGGCCGTCACGTTGTGGGCGGGGATGTCGCCCCAGATCAGGTGGCCGAGCACGAAGGCCCAGACGAGCGAAGTATATTCGAACGGCGCAAGGATGGAGACCGGCGCGCGCCGCATCGCCTCGAAATAGGTGTACTGCGCCAGTCCGCCGAGACCGCCGACGGCCAGCAGCATCAGGGTTTTCGTCAGATCGATGTCACGCCATTCGAAGGCCAGCACGAGCGCCGTCAGCAGCACGAAGAAGAAGTTGGTGATGGTCATCTGCACCAGGCTCGTCTCGTGCAGGGCGGTGCGGCGCAGCAGCACGGTGCTGAAGGCCCAGAGGCAGGCCGCCTGAAGCGCCAGATAGGCGGGCAGGGAGATGCTGAGGCCCGAAGGGTCGCTGGCGACGACCACCCCCGCAAAGCCGATCGCGACGGCGATCCAGCGCGAGGCGGGGACGTGCTCCCTGAGCATCGGGCCGGCAAGCAGGGTGGCGACGACCGGTGCAGCGAAATAGATGGTCGTCAGTTCCCCGAGCTGCAGCGATTTCGCCGCCGTATAGAAGGAAATCCACGCGGCGATGAGGAACAGGCTGCGGATTGCCATCGGCCTGACGATGTCCGATGTCGCGGCCCGGACCGCGTTTTTCCTGCCGCCGATGATCAGGCAGCAGGCGAACACCGTCACGCTGCGGAAGAACAGAACCTGCCAGACGCTGACCGACTGGACGAGAAGCTTGATCACCGCATCATGGCTGCTGAACAGGAAATAGGACAGGCTGACCAGGACGATGCCGATGCCGTGGGAATTTTTCAAGGGAGCACCATCTACGACACGAGGCCGTGATACGGGGACGGGCGGGGAGGTTGGATGATAGCTAGAGCCCTTTCTTGCCGCCGCTGTCAATCACCGCGGCCCGTGCCGCATCACAGGAAGACACAATTTGTGAGTGCGCGGACAAAGGGATCCACTTGCAGATCTAATCGATTGAAATAGTCTCGCGGCACCATCAGGAGGATTTCATGGACAGCCCGATCTCACCCAAAACCGGCCCGGTGACCGGGTTCATTACGCGTGAACGCATCGGGGTCGCGCTGCTGTTTCTGATGAACGGCTTCATGATCGGCGCCTGGGCGCCGAAGATCCCGGAATTTGCCGCGCGTCTCGGCCTCAGCGAAAGTTCGCTCGGGCTGATGATCCTCACCTTCGGTCTCGGCTCCATCGTCATGATGCCGCTCGCCGGCAGCCAGATCGCCAGGCTCGGCTCGAGCCAGGTCTCCAAGATCGGCGCCGTGCTTCTGACGCCGACGCTGCTGATCCTCACCTTCGTCGGCAGCATCTGGTCGGCCGCGATCGCGGTCTGCCTGTTCGGCGGGCTGATCGGCGCCATGGATGTCGCCATGAACGCCAATGCGGTTGCCGTCGAAAAGCAGATGCGGCGGGCAATCATGTCGTCCTGCCATGCGTTCTGGAGCCTCGGCGGGCTGATCGGCTCCTCGACGGGCGGCTATCTGATCGAGCAGATCGGGGTCGGCGCGCATGCCGTGCTGGTCACGGTCGCCGCCGCGGTGATGGTCGCGGCAAGCTGGCCGCTGGTGCTGCGCGACGTGCCGCATCCGGAGGAGCAGGCGGCTGCGAAGAAGGCCGGCCTGCCGACCTCGCCGCTGCCGTGGCTGATCGGGATCATGGCGCTGTTTTGCATGGTGCCGGAGGGTGCGGTGCTCGACTGGGGCGCGCTCTACCTGCGCAACGAGCTTTCGGCCTCCGTCACCCTGTCCGGGTTCGGCTTTGCCGCGTTTTCGCTCGCCATGTCGATCATGCGGTTTGCCGGCGATGTCATCCGCGACCGGTTCGGCGCGGTGACGACGCTGCGTGCCTGCGCGGTCGTCGCGATGATCGGGCTGCTGGTGGCGGGCTTTGCGCCGACTGCGCCGGTGGCGATCGTCGGTTTCGCGCTGGCCGGGATCGGCATCTCCAACATCGTGCCGATCGCCTTTTCGGCGGCCGGCAACCTGCCGGGCATTGCGGCGGGTGTCGGCCTGTCGGTCGTCACCACGATGGGGTATTCGGGCATCCTCGTCGCGCCGTCGGCGGTGGGGTTCGTCGCGGAGCATACCGGCCTTGCCCGTGTCTTCATCGGGCTGTCGGCGCTGATCATCGTGGTCCTGGCTTTGTCGTCGCTTGCCCGGCATGCCGACGGTGCCCACGAGGCCGGACCGACCGCGCACTAGGAGATGGCAGAGGGTCGCAGGCGAGCGCGCGCCCGTTGACAACCGCGATCGCATACGCCACCTGATGCCTTATCCATCCGAAAACGACCCGTTCCAAAGGCGAAAAAGCCGATGTCCTCACCCGTCGATTACGATCCCAAAGCCCGCCGTACCACCGTTGCCGTCGATGTCGGCGGCGTCATCGTCGGCGGCGGCGCGCCCGTCGTCGTGCAGTCCATGACAAACACCGATACGGCGGATATCGATGCCACGGTGGCGCAGGTGGCGGCCCTTTACAAGGCGGGGTCCGAGATCGTGCGCATCACCGTCGATCGCGACGAAAGCGCGGCTGCCGTTCCGAAGATCCGCGACCGCCTGCTGCGGCTCGGCCTCGACGTGCCGCTGGTCGGCGACTTCCACTATATCGGGCACAAGCTGCTTGCCGATCATCCGGCCTGCGCCGAAGCGCTTGCGAAATATCGCATCAATCCGGGCAATGTCGGCTTCAAGGACAAGAAGGACAAGCAGTTCGGCGATATCGTCGAAATGGCGATCCGCTACGACAAGCCGGTGCGCATCGGCGTCAACTGGGGATCGCTCGACCAGGACCTGCTGACGACGCTGATGGACCGCAATGCCGCCGAGGGTTCGCCGCTGTCGGCCCGCCAGGTGATGCACGAGGCGATCGTCCAGTCGGCGCTGATCTCGGCGGAGCTTGCCGAAAGCATCGGCCTGCCGCGCAACCGGATCATCCTGTCGGCCAAGGTCAGCCAGGTTCAGGACCTGATTGCCGTCTATTCGATGCTGGCGGAGCGCTCCAACCACGCGCTGCATCTCGGCCTGACCGAGGCCGGCATGGGTTCCAAGGGGATCGTCGCCTCGTCGGCGGCGATGGGCTATGTGCTGCAGCACGGGATCGGCGATACGATCCGCGTGTCGCTGACGCCGGAACCGAACGGCGACCGCACCCGCGAGGTGCAGGTGGCGCAGGAACTGCTGCAGGTGATGGGTTTCCGGCAGTTCGTGCCGGTGGTCGCGGCATGTCCCGGTTGCGGCCGGACCACGTCGACGGTGTTCCAGGAGCTTGCCCAGAACATCCAGAACGACCTGCGCAAGAACATGCCCGTCTGGCGCGACAAGTATCCGGGCGTCGAGGCGCTCAACGTGGCCGTGATGGGCTGCATCGTCAACGGACCGGGGGAAAGCAAGCACGCCGATATCGGCATCTCGCTGCCCGGGACCGGAGAGACGCCGGCCGCTCCCGTCTTCATCGACGGCAAGAAGGCGCTGACGCTGCGCGGTCCCGACATCGCTGCCGATTTCGAGAAGCTGGTCGCCGAATACATCGAACAGCGCTTCGGGCAGCGGACGGCGGCGGAATAGCTGCAGGACTGCGCCCCGTTATCGCAGGTGTGGCCGTCCGGCCGCAGCTGTCTTTGCTGTGCCGGCTAGGGGAAAACCCGTAGCCGCGGATGCGAAATCCGTCCTCCGTATTGCCGTAATTGATGGTAATTGAAAGCACATCACGGACGACGGGACAGCGATTCACATGCTCAAGAAATTCACGCTCATCGCGCTTTGCGCGACCTATCTTTCTGCCTGCACGACGACCGACCCCTATACGGGCCAGCAGAAGGTTTCCAACACCGCCGGCGGTGCTGCGATCGGCGCCGGCCTCGGCGCGCTCGGCGGTCTCGTCATCGGCGGCGGCAACAAGGGCCGCAACGCCCTGATCGGTGCCGGCATCGGCGCCCTCGCGGGCGGTGCGATCGGCAGCTACATGGACAACCAGGAAGCCGAGCTGCGCGCGCAGCTGCAGGGCACCGGCGTTTCGGTCACCCGCGCCGGCGATCGCATCATCCTCAACATGCCGTCGAACATCACCTTCGCCACCGATCAGGACCAGGTCATCCCGCCCTTCTACCGGACGCTGGATTCCGTCGCGCTCGTGCTCAACAAGTTCGGCAAGACGCTGATAGACGTCAACGGCCATACGGATTCGACCGGCAGCCTGCAGCACAACCAGGAACTGTCGGAGCGCCGCGCCGCTTCGGTTGCCAACTATCTCGGCAGTCGTGGCGTGGACCAGCGCCGCATGTCGACCATGGGCTTTGGTCCGTCGCAGCCGGTCGCCTCCAATGCGACGCCGGACGGCCGCGCCCAGAACCGCCGCGTCGAGGTCTCGATCGCACCGATTACGCAGTAGGATCGACGGCGCCGGAGATTTGGGAAAGGGCGGTGCCGCAGGGTGCCGCCCTTTTTGCTTGGCCCTCGAACGCTTTGGAGCCTACAGGGCGCTGGCGATCATCCTTGCGCCCGCCCCGCCGAAGACCAGAGCCATCAGCGCGTAGAGCGGGCGACGCGCCCTCCGGTAAAGGCGCGCGGCGCCCGCCGTCGAAAACAGCAGCGCATAGGTCATGAAGACCGTGAACCCGGTCAGCAGGCAGCCGCCGACCACCAGCATGACCGAGCTTGGCGATGCCCCCGGCGGCAGACCGAGTGAGATCGTTGCGAGCCAGCCGAAAATCGCCTTCGGATTGGTCAGGTGGATCGCGAAACCGGTGAGATAGGTGCGCCGCAGGCTCTTCTCTCCAGCCAACCGTTCCGGGTCGTTTGCGGCGGCGGATCCGGCCAGGCCCCTCGCCGCCTTGAAGGCCAGGTAGAGCATGTAGAGCCCGCCCAGAATTTTCAGGATCTGCAGAAGCTCGCCATAGCGCGTCAGGACGGCGGCAAGACCGAGTGCGGCGGCCATGGCCCAGGTGAAGGAGCCGGTAAAGATGCCGAGCGCGATCACGATGCCGCGTTTGCGCCCCTCGTTCATCGCGGTTGCCATGATGGCCATGTTGGCGGGGCCCGGCGTGATCACCGCCACGAGGTAGAGCGTATAGGCAGCCATAAGCTGCGGAAGGTTGTCGATCAGGTCGGCCATGGCGGTATCCGGTGTTGTTGCCGGCCATCCTAGCGCGCCTGGGGGCGACAATCACGCCACGAGTTTTGATGCAAGCCGTCGTGCCGTTGATGGGTCGTCAGCTGCTGCGGCCTGCCACGAAGCGGGCTGCCTCGCGCAGCACGGCCGCCTTTTCCCCGTAGGGCGCCAGAAGGTCCAGTGCTTCGGCCGTGAGGGCCTCCAGGCGGGCTTCCGCCCATGCCACCCCATGGAGGGCTACCAGAGTGCCCTTGCCGCGTCCGGCATCCTTGCCGGCCGCCTTGCCAAGCGTCGCCGTATCGGAGGTCACGTCCAGAAGATCGTCGGCCAGCTGGAAGGCGAGCCCGATGGTGCGCCCGAACGCCTGCAGGCGCTGGCGGTCCTCAGCTGCCGATCCGGCGATGATGGCGCCCGCTTCGCAGGCAAAGCGCAGCAGGGCGCCGGTCTTCATCGCCTGCAGGGTCATGATGCCGGCCTCGTCCGGTGCCTGCCGTTCGGCCGCGAGATCGAGCGCCTGGCCGCCGGCCATGCCGCCCGGACCGGCCGCCCGGGCGAGGGCGAGGACGAGCTCGGTCTTGGCGCCGGGATCGAGGTCCGTCTGCGGGGCGGCAATGATGTCGAAGGCGTAGGTCAGCAGGCTGTCGCCCGCGAGAATTGCGGTCGCCTCGTCGAAGGCCTTGTGCACGGTCGGCTGGCCGCGGCGCAGATCGTCGTCGTCCATGGCCGGCAGGTCGTCATGGATGAGGGAGTAGCAGTGCAGGCATTCGAGCGCCGTGCCGACCCGCAGCGCCGCCGTGGCGGGGCCGCCCAGAAGCAGGGCGCTCTCGACGACCAGGAATGGCCGCAGCCGCTTGCCGCCGTTCAGCGAACCGTGCCGCATGGCCGCCATCAGCGGCCGTGGCCGGGCGATCTCGCCGGGCAGGGCCGTGTCCGACAGAAGCGACGACAGAAGGGCTTCCACATCGGAAGCAATGCTCTTGAGGCGGGTTTCGAAGGCGGCGGGAGCGAGGGTCATGGTCGGTGTTAAGCATGGCGGCGCGGGAGTGGCAACGGTGATTTACCAGCATGACGGAAGTTTCACGAGCGGACTCGCCTCCGTCCGCTGCAGCAGGTATGAAGTCTGAAACAGGGCATGGCGGCACTTTGGACATCACCCCGGAACAGCATGCTGAGGAAGACGAGCCGGCCGTGACGACGCGGCGCCGCCGGCTGTTCACGCCCCAGGTGATCCGCCGCGCATTGCTCGGATTGCTGGCGCTGGTGCTTCTCCCCTATGCGCTCGTGATCCTCTACGCCCTGCCGTTCATCCATCCGATTTCCACCCTGATGCTGTCGGATCTCGTCACCTTGCGCGGCTACGACCGGCGCTGGGTCAGCCTCGAGCAGATCTCGCCGGCGCTCGTCCGCTCCGTGATGATGAGCGAGGACGGCCAGTTCTGTTTCCATGCGGGGGTCGACTGGCGGCAGATGCGCGGCGTGGTCCAGAATGCGCTCGACGGCGAAACGACGCGCGGCGCGAGCACCATCCCGATGCAGGCGGCCAAGAACCTGTTTCTGTGGAACAGCCGCTCCTTCCTGCGCAAGGGCATGGAACTGCCTCTGGCGCTCGGAGCCGATCTCGTCTGGTCGAAGCGCCGGATGATGGAGATCTACCTCAACATCGTGGAATGGGGGCCGGGCATCTACGGCGCCGAGGCTGCGGCGCAGCACCATTTCAAGGTTCCGGCGTCGAAGCTGACCGCGCGGCAGGCCGCCTTGCTGGCGGTTTCGCTGCCCAACCCGATCACCCGCATCGCTGCCAAGCCGAGCCGCGGCGTGCAGCGGCTGGCCGGGGTGGTGGAACGGCGGGCAAGGGGCGCCGGCGAATACATCAAGTGCGTCGATGGGTAGGATCACGATTTGTCGCTGCAGCGTGGCGCCGTCATCTGGCATTCTTATGGATGCCGTAGTGGCAAGCTGACCAGCGACCACGGATGGACTGCCTCATGGACCTCAGCCAATTTTCGCCCGACCTGCTTGCCTACGCGAAGAGCCGCAACCCCGCCCCGCCGCCGCATTTCGGCACGCGCTACCGCGCACGAGGCGGCTTCCTGCCGGAACCGGGAAACACCATCGTCTGCCACGTGGCGAAGGCCTCCCAAACGCAGGCGCTGCTGGTCGAGGCGCGCGAACGCTATCTCGCCATGCCCGAGGCCGACCAGTTCGTCTTCACGCCGATCACCAGCCTGCACATGACGCTCTTCCAGGGCGTGCTCGACAATCGTCGGCAGCCGCAGCTATGGCCGCACGACATCCCGCTCGGGACGCCGATCGAGGAGATGCACGGCCTGCTTGCCGGGCGCCTGAAGGGACTGTCGGGGGCCGGACCGTTCCGGGTGGGCGTCGTTGCCGCAAGGCCCTCGGGCCTTCTGGTGGACGGCTGCACGGCGCAGGATCGCAAGGTCATGCGGGCATGGCGCGACCCCCTCTCCGAACGCCTCGGATACCGCCACGCCGATCACGACACCTATCCCTTCCACATCACCTTCGCCTACGTGATCGAACGCCTCGACGACGAGGCGCTGCCGCGCTGGCAGGCGATGCTGAGCGAGGTCGTAAACGAACTGCAGCGGCGCCAGCCCGTGCTGGAACTCGACCCGCCTGCCTTCTGCCAGTTCGACGACATGAACCATTTTCACGAGCTCCTGCCGCTCGACTTTCCCGAACCCAAGGACCCGCAGTGATCGCCATGGACAAGCTGACGCTCTACATCGCCAACAAGAACTACTCTTCCTGGTCGATGCGCCCCTGGATGGCGCTGACGGCAGCCGGCGTGCCCTTCGAGGAAGTGCTGGTCCCGTTCGACGATGCGGCGGGCAATCCGCGGTTCAGGGAGATTTCGCCGACCGGCCGGGTGCCCGTGCTTCACCATGGCGAGGTCCGGGTGTGGGAGTCGCTGGCGATCATCGAATACGTGGCGGAGCTGTTTCCCGAGCATGGGCTGTGGCCAAAGGCTGCCACGGACAGGGCGGTGGCGCGGTCGGTGTCGATGGAGATGCTGTCGGGCTTTCGTGCCCTGCGCAGCGCCTGCCCGATGAACATGCGCCGCCCCAAGGGTCGGATCGCGCTTCCGGACGGGCTGGGCGAAGACGTGGCACGCATCAAGACGATCTGGGAAGACCTGCGGGCGCGGTCGGGCGGGCCCTTCCTGTTCGGCAGCTTTTCGGCCGCGGACGCCATGTTCGCCCCGGTCGTCAACCGCTTCGACGTCTATGACCTGGTGACAGACGCGCAGACGCTAAGCTATATGGCAGCCATGCAGGCGCATCCGGCGTGGATCGAATGGCGCGATGCGGCGCTCCAGGAAAGCTGGATCGTGCCGAGCGACGAGGCTTAAGCCTGAAGCGCTCTAACTTCGACCGGCCGGGAAAAAATCCGGCCGGGGACTGGTCAAACGCCGTTGGGGCATGTATAAGCCGCCCAAATTTCCGAGATCGAGACATGCCATTCGGCCTGAAGTTCCGGCCGGGGATGACGTCTTGCACGAAAGTGGAGTAATTTAAAATGGCTGTACCGAAAAGAAAAACGAGCCCGTCGAAGCGCGGTATGCGCCGCTCTGCTGACGCGCTCAAGGCTCCGACCTATGTCGAAGACAAGAACTCCGGCGAACTGCGCCGTCCGCACCACGTCGACCTGAAGACCGGCATGTATCGCGGTCGCCAGGTCCTGACGCCGAAGGAAAGCGCATAAACGCTTGTATTTTCTAAAAAAGGCCGGCTTTGCCGGCCTTTTTTATTGCCGCGCCTGCTTTTCCATTTTGCCGCGCCTGCTTTTTAGTGCCGCGCCTGCGGCCCCATCAGCCCGCCGAACCAGATGCCCCGGAGCCTTTCATGCTTGCTGCCCTGCCGCTGACGCTCATTCCGCTCGTGCTCTACAATCTCGGCATGGTCGGGGTCATGGGCGGAGGCGGGGTCGCCGGCCTCAGCCAGATCGTCATCTCGCTGCAGATGCTGTCGGGTGCCGACTGGACGATGAGCATCGGCGACCTTCTGATCGTCGTCGCGCTGGTGTTCCTGTTCGTGGAGATCCTGAGGGCGAGCCGCAACGGCCGGGGATCGCTCCTCAATCACATGTTCTCGATGTTTGTGTTCATCGTCTATCTGGTAGAGTTCCTGCTGGTCCGCGATGCCGCGACGCAGGTGTTCTTCATCCTGATGACGATCACGCTGGTGGACGTGATCGGCGGCTTTGCGGTTGCCGTGCGCGCCGCCGGGCGCGATGTGTCGATTGGTCTCTGATCACGGCGGTCTCTGATCCGGGCGACCCCTGATCGGGGCGACCCCTGATCCGGGCGGTCTCTGATCAGGTCCCCATGCTGTCGAGCCTGGTCTGCAGGGCCTTCAGCTGTTCCTTCAATTCGTCGATGTCGCGGTTCTCGGGTTTGCGCGGTGCTGCCTGCGGCGGCGGCGGTGTGGGCGCGGCAAACGGCGTGAACATCTGCATGGCCTGGCGGAAGAGATCGGTGTTGCGGCGGACCTGTTCTTCCATCAGCTGCATGGGGGCATGGAAATTCTTGCTGAGCGGCGTGTCGCCGAAGGCGCGCGTCATCTGGTCGCGCATCTGCACCTGCTGGTCGGTAAAGGCCTGCATCGAGTGCTCGAGGAACGTCGGCACGACCATCTGCATCTGGTCCCCGTAATAGGAGATCAGCTGGCGCAGAAAGGATGTCGGCAGCAGCGTGTTGCCGGTCTTCGATTCCTGCTCGAAGATGATCTGGGTCAGCACCGCGTGGGTAATGTCCTCGCCGGTCTTGGCGTCCTGGACCTTGAACTCCTCACCCTTCTTGACCATCTTGGCGAGGTCCTCGAGCGTCACGTAGGTGCTGGTTCCCGTGTTGTACAGCCGCCGGTTGGCGTATTTCTTGATTATTATCTCGCCGTCGTTTTTCGCCATGAGTGCCTCCTGCGCCGCCACCTAGCTTCATTTTTTATAAAAGTGGCGTCTTCTCCCGAAACGAATGTAAGCCCAAATGAAGCAGGCTGACAATCCATTTTGTGCGGCGCGGCGATCGCTTTGTTGCGCAGCAAATAACGGAAAAGCGGCTTATCGGGGGGAAATCGGGGGGCATTTTGCACGGTTTGACAGCCGGCCCGAGCTTTGACAGTCTCGCGCCGAAAAACGAGGAGACACCATGACAATGCCATCCATCGTGATCGCCGCTGCCGGCCGCACCGCGGTCGGTTCGTTCAATGGCGCATTCGGCACCATTGCGGCGCATGAGCTCGGTTCGGCCGTAATCAAGGGCGCACTTGCGCGCGCGCAGGTTGACCCGGCCGACGTGGACGAAGTGATCCTGGGCCAGGTTCTGCCGGCCGGCGAGGGCCAGAACCCAGCCCGCCAGGCGGCCATGAAGGCCGGCGTTCCGCAGGAAAAGACCTCGTGGGGCGTCAACCAGCTGTGCGGCTCCGGCCTGCGTGCGGTTGCGCTCGGCATGCAGCAAATCGCGCTCGGCGATGCGCGGATCATCGTCGCCGGCGGACAGGAGTCCATGTCGATGGCACCGCATTGCGCGCACCTGCGCGGCGGCGTGAAGATGGGCGACTTCAAGATGATCGACACCATGATCAAGGACGGCCTGACCGACGCTTTTCATGGCTATCACATGGGCGTGACCGCCGAGAACATTGCCCGCCAGTGGCAGCTGTCACGCGACGAACAGGACCGGTTCGCTGTTGCATCGCAGAACAAAGCCGAAGCGGCGCAGACGGAAGGCCGTTTCCGGGACGAGATCATCCCCTTCGCGGTGCAGACCCGCAAGGGCGAGGTGATCGTCGACCAGGACGAATACATCCGGGCCGGTGCAACCCTGGAGGCGATGGCAAAGCTTCGGCCGGCCTTCGACAAGGACGGTACCGTCACGGCCGCCAACGCCTCGGGCCTCAACGACGGTGCGGCTGCGGCCGTGCTGATGACCGAGGCGGAAGCGGCTCGCCGCGGGATCGTGCCGCTTGCCCGCATCGCCTCCTGGGCGACCGCCGGCGTCGATCCGCAGATCATGGGAACGGGACCCATCCCCGCCTCGCGCCGGGCGCTCGAAAAAGCGGGATGGCAGATCGGCGATCTCGACCTCATTGAAGCCAACGAGGCCTTTGCCGCGCAATCCTGTGCCGTGGTGAAGGAACTCGGCCTTGATCCTTCGCGCGTCAACGTCAATGGCGGCGCGATCGCGCTCGGCCATCCGATCGGCGCCTCCGGTGCGCGCATTCTCAACACGCTTCTGTTCGAGATGAAGCGTCGCGGCGCCAAAAAGGGTCTTGCGACCCTTTGCATCGGCGGCGGCATGGGCATTGCCATGTGCCTCGAGGCGATGTGAACGAACCTCCCGTCGCAGCGCGGCGAGCGGTTTTCGGATCAGGGGTGGCATCTTCGCTGAAGGGGCGGATGCCAAGGCAGAAGGGGTGCTTTCATGGCTCGGGTGGCACTGGTCTCCGGCGGCACGCGCGGCATTGGCGCGGCAATTTCAATCGCCCTGCAGGATGCGGGATACCGGGTGGCGGCGAACTACGCCGGTAACGACGAAAGGGCGGCGGCCTTTCATGACCGGACCGGCATTCCGGTGTTCCGCTGGGACGTGTCGGATTACGAGGCCTGCGTCGAAGGCCTTGCGCGGGTGGAAGCGGCGCTCGGTCCCGTGGAGGTGCTGGTCAACAATGCCGGCATCACCCGCGACAACATGTTTCACAAGATGACGCCACAGCAGTGGACCGAGGTCATCGGCACCAACCTGACGGGCCTGTTCAACATGACCCATCCGGTCTGGAGCGGGATGCGCGAGCGCAATTTCGGCCGGATCGTCAATATCTCGTCGATCAACGGGCAAAGAGGCCAGGTGGGGCAGGTCAACTATTCGGCCGCCAAGGCGGGCGATCTTGGCTTTACCCGGGCGCTGGCGCTGGAGGGGGCGGCGCGCAACATCACCGTCAACGCCATCTGCCCCGGCTATATCGGCACGGAAATGGTCCGGGCCATTCCGGAAAAGGTGCTGGAGGAAAAGATCCTGCCGCAGATCCCGCTTGGACGGCTCGGCGAGCCGGAGGAGATCGCGCGCTGCGTGGTGTTTCTGGTGTCCGACGGGGCAGGGTTCATCACCGGATCGACGCTGAGCGCCAATGGCGGGCAGTACGTCGCCGGCTAGGAGCGGCGGAGCCTGTTCGGGCTTTGGCCCGGAGCTCGAAACCAGGCATAGAAAAACCGGCGCCGATTGCTCGGCGCCGGTTTTTCCGATCAGGATGCTGTTAGCGGCAACGGGCTTCGTAGGTGCGGCCATACCGGTCACGGTAGACGCAATAGCCGTTGCGCTTCTGGGATTCGCCGATCGCGGCGCCGACGAGGCCACCACCGACTGCGCCGACAGCAGCGCCGCCCCAGCTGTTGGTGACTGCGCCACCAATGACGGCACCCGAAGCGGCGCCGATAGCGGTGCCCTTTTCCGTCGAGGTGCAGGATGCGAGTGTACCGACGAGTGCGGTGACGAGCAGAATCTTCTTCATGAGGTTTCCCTTCCCTTAGATGTTGCGGCCGGGGCCGCGATTAGATCCTGCCCATCAGCAGGAGAATGATGATGATCAGCACAACGAGGCCGAGGCCGCCAGAAGGACCATAGCCCCATCCACGGCTGTATCCCCAATTCGGCAGAGCGCCGACCAAGAGAAGGATGAGGACAATCAGCAGGATGGTTCCGAGCATTGGTGCTACTCCACATTAGGCATGACTTCTGTGGCCTGACAACGTGGCTCTCCGGATTTTGTTCCAGGCCTCTGCGTGAAGTTGTCACATTCGAATTTCGGGGCGAAGCCGTCTCACGTGGTTCAACTAGATCTAGTGGTGCCGAGGCTGAGAGTTTTGCTGCAAAATGCGGATTTTCGCACAGCGGGGTGGCGATGCGCAGCGCTGTCAGCCGGCGTGGCACGAACGGAAAAATGAATCGTCATCAAGCCGTTGACTCCCCTCCGGCGCTATGATCTGCGCTGCGAATCCGATATCTCTCGGGTTTTGGTGGCGAGATTCACGATGTGGCGGAAGTCATTGCCTGGACCACTAGATCTAGTGCGAACAAAAGCCGAATCCCGGGGAGTCACCGATTCGTCTCCGTTTCGTTCGCCTTTGTTCTCGGCGCCTCCATTGGTACCGGACATGTCGCCGATTTTTGCGGGATTCGTCGCTCACGGGTTGCCTTTGTTGCACAGGATGGCCATGTGTGAGCCTGCAAGGCCCGGCAAGAATTGCCGAGCTTCAGGCGCTTCGGGACGCGGAATTCGGCTTTGAACTTTCAGCCTCTGATCTTGAGCGGGCGCGGTGTCACCGCGGTGCTCGGACCCACCAATACCGGAAAGACCCATTACGCCATCGAACGGATGGTTGCGCATGGCACAGGTGTCATCGGCCTGCCGCTGCGGCTGCTGGCGCGCGAGGTCTATACGAGGGTGGTGGAAAAGGTCGGCTATCACAATGTCGCGCTGATCACCGGCGAGGAAAAGATTACGCCACACATGGCGCGGTTTTCCGTCTGCACGGTCGAAGCCATGCCGCGGGAGACCAAGGCGTCCTTCGTTGCCATCGACGAGGTGCAGCTGGCCGGCGATCTCGAGCGTGGCCATATCTTCACCGACAGGATCCTGCATCTGCGCGGGCGCGACGAGACGCTGCTGCTTGGCGCCGCAACAATGCGGCCGATCCTCGAAAAGCTCCTGCCCGGGATCACCGTGGTGGAACGCCCGAGACTGTCGCAGCTCTTCTATGCCGGCCAGAAGAAGATCACCCGCCTGCCGCAACGGACCGCGATCGTCGCGTTTTCCGCCGACGAGGTCTATGCGATCGCCGAACTGATCCGCCGCCAGCGCGGCGGCGCGGCCGTCGTGCTCGGCGCGCTCAGCCCGCGCACCCGCAATTCGCAGGTGGAGCTCTACCAGAACGGCGATGTGGAATACCTCGTCGCTACGGATGCGATCGGCATGGGGCTCAACCTCGATGTCGACCATGTCGCCTTCGCGCAGGACCGCAAGTTCGACGGCTACCAGTTCCGCAATCTCAACCCGGGCGAACTGGGACAGATCGCCGGGCGCGCGGGTCGTCACGTGCGGGATGGAACGTTCGGCGTCACGGGGCAGGTGCAGCCGCTCGACGACGAGCTGGTGCAGCGGATCGAGGGGCACCATTTCGACAACGTGAAGGTGTTGCAGTGGCGGTCGAAGAACCTCGACTACTCCTCGCTGCAGGCGCTACGGGCCAGTCTCGACGTGCCGCCGTCCGTGCACGGGCTGACCCGCGCGCTGCCGGCAACCGACATGCAGGCGCTCGATCACCTGTCGCGCTATGCAGAGATCCGCGATGCGGCGAACACGCCGGCGCGGGTCGAAAAACTGTGGGAAGCCTGCGCCCTGCCGGACTACCGGCGCATCGCGCCGGCCCAGCATGCGGACCTCATTTCGTCGCTTTTCTCCGATCTTGTCCGGTTCGGCACGGTGAACGAGGATTTCATGGCGGACCAGGTTCGCCGGGCCGACCGGACCGACGGGGAAATCGATACCCTTTCGGCCCGAATCGCGCAGATCCGTACCTGGACATATGTTTCGAACCGACCCGGCTGGCTGGCTGATCCGACACACTGGCAAGAAAAGACGCGGGAAATCGAGGATAGGTTGTCGGACGCGTTACATGAACGGTTGACGAAACGCTTTGTTGACCGCAGGACATCTGTGCTCATGAAGCGCCTTAGAGAGAATGCGATGCTGGAAGCTGAAATCAGTGTAAATGGCGATGTCTTCGTGGAAGGTCATCACGTCGGGCAGTTGGCCGGTTTCCGGTTCACACCCGTTTCGGGAGCCGAGGGGCCAGACGCCAAGGCTGTACAGTCGGCTGCGCAAAAGGCGCTGTCGCTCGAGTTCGAGGCGCGCGCCGCACGATTGTACGCGTCCGGAAACAGTGATCTTGCCGTCGGTTCGGATGGCTTCGTCCGCTGGGTGGGCGAGCCCGTTGCCCGGCTTTCGGCGAGCGACCACATCATGCGGCCGCGCGTCATCCTGCTTGCCGACGAACAGCTGACCGGCAATGCCCGCGAGCACGTGGTCGCCCGCATCGAGCGCTTCGTCAATCACCACATCGCGACCGTTTTGAAGCCGCTCGACGACCTGTCGCGCGCGGAAGATCTGAGCGGCCTTGCCAAGGGCCTCGCCTTCCAGCTGGTGGAAAGCCTCGGCGTGCTGTTCCGTCGCGACGTGGCCGAGGACGTCAAGTCGCTCGACCAGGACGCCCGCGCTTCCATGCGCCGCTACGGGATCCGCTTCGGCGCCTATCACGTCTTCATGCCGGCGCTTCTGAAGCCGGCGCCTGCCGAACTCATCACGCTTCTCTGGGCGCTCAAGAACGACGGGCTGGACAAGCCGGGCTACGGGGACCTGATCCCGGCGCTTGCTGCGGGTCGCACCTCCGTTGTCGCGGATCCGTCGTTCGAGCGGATGTTCTACAAGCTTGCCGGCTTCCGGTTCCTCGGCAAGCGGGCTGTGCGCATCGATATCCTCGAGCGCCTTGCCGACCTCATCCGTCCGCTGCTGCAGTGGAAGCCCGGGGCATCGTCGCGTCCGGACGGCGCCTATGACGGCCGCCGGTTCACCACGACCACGGCGATGCTGTCCATTCTCGGCGCGACGCCGGACGACATGGAAGAAATCCTCAAGGGCCTCGGCTACCGTGCCGACGTGGTGAAGCCGGAAGAGGCCCAGGCGTACCTTGCCGGCCTCGACAAGAGTGCGCCGGCGCCAGCAGCAGCCGTTTCGGAAGAGTCCGCCGAGAGTGCCGCACCCTCCGACGAGGCCGTCGACGGGTCTCCCGTCACGAGCGGTGCTGCCGAACCGGCCATGGAAGAGGGCGCTTCTTGGGAAGCGACGGCGTCGGAGCCCGCGGCGACCGAAGCTGCCGCGGTCGAGGCCGCCGCCGAGCCTGCTACGGAAGAGACTGCGACGGAAGAGCCTGCAGCGGTCGAGGCCGCTGCCAGCGAAGAGACCCCGGCGGTCGAGGCTGCATCCGACACGGAGGCGCAGCCTGCGTCTGCCGAGCCGGCAGCCGTCGAAGAACCGAAGCCAGTGCTTCTGTGGCGGCCGGGCGGCGGCCGCGAACCCAACCAGCGTGGCGGACGTCCGCAGGCGCATGGCGATCGCCGTGGCAATGGCGGCCCGCGGGCTGCAGCCGGCGAACGACCTGCAGGGGCCGAAGAAGGCCAGAACCAGAACCGCCGTGACGGACGTCGCGATGGTGGCGGACAGCGCGATGGCCGCAACAACGGCGAACGTCGCGATGGCGGCCGGCCCGCCCGCGACAACAATCGTCGACCGGAGGGCGGTCGCCAGGACCGTCCGGACCGCGGCGAGCGCCCCAACCGGCCCGAGCGTGACAAAGCGCCGCAGCCGGCGCGCTTCGAGGCCAAGCCGCCCCGCAAGGACAAGCCGATCGATCCGGATTCGCCCTTTGCAAAGCTGGCCGCGCTCAAGGAGCAGATGAAGAAGTAGCGATGGACGGGACGCAGCCACATACGAATACGCGGCAGCGGATCGACAAGTGGCTGTTCTTCGCGCGCATGGCGAAATCCCGTTCGATCGCCCAGGCGATGCTGCGGTCCAACCATGTGCGGGTCAACGGCGAGCTCGTGTCGCAACCGAGTTTCCAGGTGAAGCCGGGCGACCGGATCGACCTGAAACTGGAACGGCGCGATCTGGTGCTCGAGGTCAAGACCGGCGGCGAGCGACGCGGCCCTTTCGAGGAGGCGCGTCTTCTCTATGAAGACCTGACGCCGCCGGCCGAAGAGGTAAAGAAGCTCACCCTGTTCGAGCAGGCGCAGCGAATGCCGGGGAGCGGGCGGCCGACCAAGAAGGACCGGCGGGCGCTGGATCGGCTGTTTCCGGAGCCGGACACCGACAGTAGATGAAAAAATCCATCCGCAACGGCGTGGATTTGCGCATGCTTTATTCTTGCTAAACGGCTGCAAAGGCTCTAGCTGACGGAAGAACAGCCGCCGACGGTCCAGCTTCCGGGCAAAGCCGTCTGCATTCCGCCCGCTGGCATCGAGCCCAAGCCAGTCGCGGCGGATTTCATGATGATCTGGAGTGCCGCATGACTTACGTCGTGACCGACAATTGCGTTCGTTGCAAGTACACCGATTGCGTCGAGGTTTGCCCCGTCGACTGCTTTTACGAAGGTGAGAATTTCCTCGTCATCCATCCCGACGAGTGCATCGATTGCGGTGTGTGCGAGCCGGAATGTCCGGCCGAGGCGATCAAGCCGGATACGGAACCGGGCCTCGACAAGTGGCTCAAGGTGAATGCCGAATACGCCCAGGTCTGGCCGAATATCACCGTCAAGCGCGAGCCGCTGGCGGAGGCCAAGGAGATGGACGGCGTCGAGGGGAAGTTCGAGAAGTTCTTCTCGGCGGAGCCCGGCTCGGGCGACTGATCGGGGTCGCCGGATGCGGCGCTGCCGGCGCCGCTCGAATCAATTGCCTGCCGGTTGTGCACGGTACAAATGTGGCGGACTGCGCACAGGCAAAAGCAAATTATTGATTTCGGCAGTTTTTTGTGGTAGGTAACGGATACTGTTCCACTTGACGGCACTGGCGTGCCTAAAAAACATCACGAAAGTAACAGATCATCCAAAGCGCGTGTTCCGGGACATTCAACCTTTTGACGTTGTCCGTCGCGGCTCTGCGAGGGGATCTGTTTTTTGCGCGCATTGTTCGGACCAGTATGGAGTGCCCCGACGGTTTCCCCCGTCTCATCCGGGCCTGACAGACCCGGTTTCCCGACCCGTATAACGGGTGAGTTGAAGGGAGTTAGCTAAACGTATGACGACTCAACTGAAGAAGAATTCTCCCGCGCGTCCGGGTTTCAAGACCGGCGAATCCATCGTCTATCCGGCTCATGGGGTAGGTACTATCACTGCCATCGAAGAGCAAGAAGTTGCGGGCATGAAGCTTGAGCTTTTTGTGATCGACTTCGAGAAGGACAAGATGCGTCTCAAGGTGCCGGTCGGCAAAGCCGTCAGCATCGGCATGCGGAAGCTTTCCGAAACCGACTTCGTCGAGCGTGCATTGAAGGTCGTCCAGGGTAAAGCGCGTGTCAAGCGCACCATGTGGTCGCGCCGTGCGCAGGAATACGATGCGAAGATCAACTCGGGCGACCTGATTTCGATCGCTGAAGTCGTACGCGATCTGTACCGCGCCGAAAACCAGCCGGAGCAGTCCTACTCGGAGCGCCAGCTCTACGAAGCCGCCCTGGACCGGATGGCCCGCGAAATTGCAGCGGTCAACAAGATGTCCGAGACCGAGGCCGTTCGCCTGGTCGAGACCAACCTTGCCAAGGGACCCAAGCGCGGCAAGGCTGTTGATGAAGACGAGGCACAGGAAGAAGCCGCATAGGCCTTTCCCTCTTTCCTCAGAAAAAGCCCGGCCTTCGTGCCGGGTTTTTTATTGGAACTTTTGCTCCGAACGGGCGTTTACCACGCCGAATGGCGAACTGATATCGCAGGGGGTCCTGCTTCAGTTGCGGTTCGCACAGCCCGCGGGGCGCGTCCATCCCATGGGGGTCGTGAACTCTGCAGATCTTACGAGGGAACCAGGACCAGCATCTGCG
This sequence comes from Hyphomicrobiales bacterium, assembly GCA_900469345.1. Classification (GTDB taxonomy): domain Bacteria; phylum Pseudomonadota; class Alphaproteobacteria; order Rhizobiales; family Rhizobiaceae; genus Neorhizobium. The sequence continues at coordinate 48,156 of UBWZ01000015.1, forward strand.
AGCACTGCCTTCCCGCTTCATGGGCCGGTGATCCTCACGTCCGCTGTCTTGCCACCGCACCGTTACGGAGAACACCATGACAGCCATGTCCGCAGACCGCACCATGATCAAGATCGCGATGTCGGCTCCGTATCTCGCCCGCGAAGAGGAGCGTGATCTTGCCGTTCGCTGGAAGGACAGCCAGGACCAGGACGCCCGCAATCAGATCGCCCTGGCGCACATGCGTCTCGTCATCGCCATGGCATCGAAATTTCGTGGCTTCGGCCTGCCGATGAGTGACCTCGTTCAAGAAGGCTATGTAGGGCTGCTGGAAGCCGCGGCAAGGTTCGAACCGGCACGCGACGTACGTTTTTCTACCTATGCAAGCTGGTGGATCCGCGCTTCAATGCAGGATTACATCCTGCGCAACTGGTCGATCGTCCGCGGCGGCACGAGCTCGGCGCAGAAGGCGCTGTTCTTCAACCTGCGCCGGCTGCGCGCTAAGCTCGCCCGTGGCGATTCGAGCCTTACCGCGCGTGCCATCCACGAAGAGATCGCGGCCGCTCTCGGCGTCAGCGTTTCCGACGTGCAGACTATGGATGCCCGTCTCTCAGGCAACGACTCGTCTCTGCAGGCCCCTTCGATCGCCGGCGATGCCGATAGCGGCGAGCGTCTCGACATGCTGGCCAGCGGCGAGCCGCTGCCCGACGAACAGGTTTCGGGCATGATCGACGGTGAGCGTCGTCTGAAATGGCTGCAGGGTGCCCTGACCAAGCTCAACGAGCGCGAAAAGAAGATCATCAGCGCCCGCCGCCTGGCGGAAGACGGTGCCACGCTCGAGGCACTCGGCGCCGAACTCGGCATCTCGAAGGAACGCGTTCGGCAGATCGAAAGCCGAGCGATCGAAAAGCTGAAGTCGGCGCTGGTTTCGGCCAACCCGCAGATGGCCGTCGTCTGCTGAAGGCTGTCCGGCCGAACAGATCCCCCAACAGATCCATAGCGGTGTGCCGTCAGACGTCGGCCCGCCGACCGGTCGCGGATGCTTCCACAGGGAGCAGCCCGGACTGTCAGGCGCGCAGGCGAATTGCATCGCCCGCTGCCGGCATCATTCCGAGATAATCTTGACCCTGTCGCCGACCGAGAGCGTTGCTCCGGCGGGCATGGCGTTGATGAGCTTGAAGAGATCAAGCTTGCGGTCGGTCCCCATCATTCTGTTCGACAACGAGGCGATCGTATCACTGGTGCCGACGGTCACGACGCGCACGCGCAGCGGCTTCAGCCCGGCGATCTCGTCCGGCGTCATGCGCCGGAAGCTGCTGCGGAGCGTTTCGGCGGTTGCATCGAGCGTGGTGTTGCCCTTCGGCACGGCGGTCAGGAAGCGGAAGATCTGGCTGTTGACGCGGATCACGGTCACATCGAAGTCCCAGCGATCCGCAGAGGCGCGCGCCGTCGCGGCCGGCATTCCGGCGACCGTCGTCTCCTTGACCGTTTCCGGCTGCAGGCCGGCGACCCAGCCGCTGGTCAGATAGTTCGCAAGGCTCGTGGTATCGCCGGCGGCAACCCCGTCAAAACGGATTGCCGTTTCCCCCGGGCCGGTCGCCAGCACCGCCTCGACCTTGTTGTCGATGCGGAAGTCCGGCGGCACGTCGAAGCGGATGCCCAGTCCCCCGTGCAGGAAGGTCTGGCCGCGGACATAGCCCTCCTGGGGGCTGTCGCCATACAGAAGCCCGTCAATGCCGGCGAGGAAATAGTCGCGGCCGCGATCGCCGACCTGGCCCTCTTGCCCGAAATTGCGGGCATGGCGGCGCGCAAGATCGACGCGCTGCGCGGAGTTCGGATGGCTCGAGAGGAAGTCGAGGCTCTGGTCGTTGTCGGGGTCGACGGCGGAATAGCGGGCGTAGGCTGCCATCGAATCGAGAAAACGGGCCGCGGCATAGGGGTCATAGCCCGCTTCGCCGAGCATTCGCACCCCGATGACGTCGGCCTGCAATTCCTGCTGACGCGAGAAGGCGGCAAGCCGCAGCTTGCCGCGCGCCAGGGCCTGCTTGCCGGCGAGATCGCTCGACAGGACTTCGGCGACGACCCGGCTGGCGATCACTTCGGCTTCCTCGCGACGCTGCCGCTCGATGCCGTGGTTGGCGGTGACATGGCCCATTTCGTGAGAGAGGACGGCCGCGACTTCCGAGGCGTCGTTGGCGAGCGCCAAGAGGCCGCGCGTCACATAGAGATAGCCGCCGGGCAGCGCAAAGGCGTTGATCGCCGGGGAATTCAGAATGGTGATGCGGAAGGACTGGTTGGGGTTTTCCGAGACGGCCGTCAGCGCGCCGGCAATGCGGGCCACCAGGCGCTCCGTCTTCGGATCCTTGTACTCGCCACCATAGCTTGCGACGATGCGCGGATGTTCCCGGGCACCCATCTGTGCACGCGGGTCGTTCTTCTGGACCTCGTCGACGATCTGCGGCGAATCGGAGGGTGAGACGTTCGGCGTGTAGGCCTGCTCGAAGACCGACTGGCAGCCTGAAAGCATCAGGCCGACACAGGAGGCGACAGCCGCCATGCGGAGGCGTGCGGCGAAAGACCGGCTCGACGCAAACCAGCGCCCGGTGCCTTCCGCTGTCCTCTTGTGTCGCTCCGTCATCTGTCGGCCTGTTTCCGGCATCGGTGAGGGGTTCTCCGCACGCTCCATGCAGTGTCTTGTCGGCTTAGCGATATTTGCGTCCTATGCACAGATAGTCTCGCCGAAATATGTAGGGTCAGAGTCGATTGCCAAGACCCGGGGCCAGCTTCCGCGATGCCATTTCCGAGCGTCCAAATTGTGGCGCGGAAACAGAGCCTTCGACTTTCACGGCAGGGCAGAAGCAGGCCTCAGTCGGGCAGGAACTGGCGCAGCGCCGGCATGTCCCGCTTCTGCAAAAACGCCTGCTTGGACCCCTGCCAGGCGATGCGGCCCGCTTCGACGAAGATGATGTGATCTGCAAGGCGGGCGACTTCCTGAGGGTCATGGGTGACGATCAGCACCGTGTTGCCGGTCTCCAGGTGCAGGTCGAGCAGCCGCGTCGTCATCGACAGCCGAAGGCCCGGGTCGAGCGCCGCGAAGGGTTCGTCGAGCAGCAGGAGCGGCCGGCGTCGCACCAGCGCCCGGGCGAAGGCGACCCGCTGGCGTTCGCCGCCCGACAATGTGCCCGGCTTGCGCTTTTCGAACCCGGCAAGCCCCAGCCGCTCGAGCGCGCCGGCGATCGACCGGCGGTCGGAGGCGGACAGCCTCAGCGACGGCGAAATGCCGAGGCCGACATTGGTAAAGACGTCGAGATGGGCAAACAGATTGTTGTCCTGGAAGACCAGCGACAGCGGCCGCTCCGACGGATGCTGGCGGGTGACGTCCTGTCCGCCGATCAGGATGCGGCCCTGGTCGGGGACCTCGAAGCCTGCGATCAGGTTTAGCAGGGTGGATTTGCCGGAACCGGAGGGGCCGATCAGGGCTGTCACCAGCCCGGATGGCACGCTGCAGTCGAAGTGGAAGACGTGGCTTCCGAGCGTCACGCCGACGGATTCGATCGCGATCGCGCTAGTCATGGCCAACCTCCCGTCGGCCGGCCGTGCCGAGAGCCGCCAGCCCCAGGCAGAGGATGGCGAGAAGAAGGGCAAGCCCGTCGGCATCATGGGTGCGGTAGCTCGACAGCCGGCTGTAGACCAGCCAGGGCAGGGTGGTGAGGTCGCTCGAGCCGAACAGGGCGACGGCACCGAGATCGCCGAGCGAGAGGGCCATGGCAAACGAGGTGGCGGTCAGCAGCGGCCGGGCGAGGACGGGGAGATCGATCCGCTTGAGACGGCTCCACCCGGAAAGGCCAAGGCTTGCCGAAAGCCGCGATGTCCTCTCGCGGTGGGTTTCGACCGCAGGTGCCAGAACGCGCATCACGAACGGAAGCGCCATCAGGGCATTGATGATCGCAACCAGCGCCGGGGCATAGGGGGCGACGTCGCCCCAGGGGCGCAGGACCAAGAACCAGCCTGTTCCGAGCACCACCGGCGGCACGAGGAGCACCAGCGCCGAGGTCGCGCCCAGCGCCGCCGAAAGGCCCCGAGCGACGGCCGGCGGGTGCTTGATGTCGGCCACGGCGCCCCGCCCGGCGAGGATGCCGAGGCTCGCGGCAACGGCGAGCGCCGCCGCGATGGCAGCGATTTCGAGGCTTGTGCGGAGCGCCTGCAGGAAGATGGCGCTGGTGACCAGGGTCCACAGATCCGCCTTCAGACCGGATGCGACGATCGCGGCGATCGGCAACAGGAGGAAGACGGTCGCTGCGAACAGGACGAGGGTGTCGCCCGTCCGTGCGCTCCAGGCCGCGCCATCCGGGCGCTGCAGGCGTCGTCCGGCGGTCGTTCCTGTCGTCTCGGGGACGGGCAGGCGGGTCATGGCAGCGAGGACCAGTCCGGTGACGCAGATCTGCAGGAAGGCGAGCGCAATGGCGCGGGGCGGATCGAAATCGAAGCGGAGCGACTGGTAGATCGCCACTTCCAGCGTCGTCGCTGCAGGCCCTCCGCCGAGCACCAGCACGAGCGTGAAGCTGGTGGCGCAAAGCATGAAGATCAACCCGGCAATGCCGCCCGAGACCTGTCTGAGGGCCGGCCATTCCACGAACCGGAACACCGACAGCCGCTTCATGCCAAGCCCGGTCGACAGCAGCCAGTACTCCGCCGGCAGACGTTCGAGTGCTGCCAGCATGAGGCGGGCCGCCAGCGGCAGGTTGAAGAAGACATGGGCGAGGAGAATACCCGAAAGACCATAGATGCTGACCGGTTCGGCCCGACCGCCGGCCGCAAGGATCTGATTCAGCAATCCCTGCCTTCCCCAGATGCCCAGAAGGCCGAGCGCCCCGATCAAGACCGGCAGCCCCATCGGCAGCGCCATCAGGCGCAGAATCCAGACGCGCCCGGCAAAGCGGGGCTGGCGGGCGAGAGCGAGCGCGACCGGAACCGCAAGGAGAATGGACAGCGCCGTGGAGAGCAGCGCCTGCAGCAGGGTGAAGCGGAGGACGCTTAGCGTATAGGCACTGAACAGCCGTGAACCGCTCGCACCCGCATCCCAGGCGAGCAGTGCCGACACCGCCGCTGCAACGAAGAGCGCGACGAGGCACAGCACGGCTATGCCGCCCGCCAAACCCCGCCGACGCTCGGCCGTCGTCATCATGAGGCTAGCGGGCGCTCATGGCGCCGAGCCACTCGTCGATCCAGGCCTGGCGGTTCTTGGCGACCTCGTCCGATCCCATCAGGAAGGTCTTTGCCGGCTTGACGAGCGTGCCGAAGGCCGAGGGCAAGGGCTGGGACGGGGTGGTTGCCGGCATCATCCAGTTGGTGGTCGGGATGATGTCCTGGAAGCCGGGCGAGATCATGAAGGTCAGGAACTGGCGCGCCAGGTCCTTGTCGGCGGCAGTCTTCAGCATGGCCGCCACTTCGACCTGGATGTAGTGACCCTCCGAAAAGCTTGCGGCCTGGTAGCGGTCCGTCTTTTCCTCCACCATGTGGTAGGCGGGCGAGGTCGTGTAGGAGAAGACCATCGGCACCTCGCCCTTGGTGAACAGGCCGTAGGCTTCCGACCAGCCGGGCGTCACCGTCAGCACCCGCTTGCTGAGTTTCGCCCAGGCTTCCGGGGCCTTGTCGCCATAGACGGATTTGACCCACAGGAGGAGGCCGAGACCCGGGGTCGAGGTGCGCGGATCCTCGATGGCGATCTTCTGGGAAGGGTCGCCCTCTACCAGATCCTTGAGGCTCTTCGGCGGGTTCTTGACCACCTGCGTGTCGTAGACGACGGCGAAATGCGCGTAGTCGTAGGGGACAAACGTATCGTCGGCATAGTTGCCGGGAACCTTGACGGCTGCCGTGTCGATGCCCGCCGGGGCGAACAGGCCGGTGGCCTTGGCCTCCGAGATCAGGTTGGTGTCGAGGCCGAGCGCCACGTCCGCTTTGGTGCCGGCGCCCTCGAGCTTCAGCCGGGTGAGCAGCGCGACGCCATCCTCGACGCTGACGAAATTCAGCGTGCAGGCGCAGGTCTTTTCGAAGGCCGCCTTTACCTTGGGGCCGGGACCCCATTCGGAGGTAAAGCTCTCATAAGTGTAGACCGTCAGCGTCTTTTGCTCGGCCATCGCCGACGACGCAAACGACAAGGCGGCCGCGGCCGCAAGCACGGAAAATAGGGTTTTGCGCATCGGCGCCTCCTCTGGTTTGTCTACAAGGGGAATAGGCGCTGATTACGAGCCGTCTAATCCCTCCGCCGGTGTTAGCCGGATCAGGTTCCGCGGGTTGGCGAGACGCCTCTCAGCCCTGTGTTTGACGCAGGGCACCCCGTTAGAGCGGATGGAGATGTAGCGGGCTTGATGCAGGCTGACAAGAGCCTGCTGATTTACGCGTGGGCGTGCGGGAAGACGCGCAGTTCGCGCGGCACGACCGCCATGCCGCCGAGACGGTTGGCAATGGCATAGTCTATTGCCTCTTCCACGACCTGCGGCATGACCGGCTTGGTCAGAACGCCGAGCAGGCCGGAAACGCCGTCCTCGACGTCATCCGGATTGGCCGTCATGAAGATCACGGTGACGCCGTACTGTTCGGCTAGTTCGCGACCAATGGTCGGTCCGGTGCGACCGTCCGAGAGGTTGACGTCGACGAGGGCGATGTCCGCATAGGCGCCGAGCGTCAGGGCGTGCTTGCGGGCGCTGGCGACGCCGGCGACCTGCAGGCCCATGCCTTCGACGGTCTCGGCGACGTCGAGGGCAATCAGAAACTCGTCCTCGACGATCATCACGCGCTGGTTGATCGCCTCACCGGCCCGCCGACGACGCATAACATTTGTCAGCATTGGACGCCCCCGTTGATTGTTCGGTTACGGGGCGACCAAGAAACACAGTGTGATTCCGGCCGCCATCTGAAACACGAACGGCGCTTGGGACAGTTATGTTCCGGCGTGCGACAAATAATTCGGTGCATAACTATTTGTTATGGCTAACAAATTGTTAAATCATCGAATCCTGATGATGGCCTAGCCTTCGATCTGCTCGCGCAGCATTTCCAGCTCCATCCATTCCTCTTCCATCTTGGTGACCTTGCCGCGCAGCTTCTCGACCTCCTTGGCCAGCGTGTTGAAGGTCCCCGGATCCTTGGAGAAAAGCTTGGGGTCGGACATCTTCAGTTCGCGGGCGGCGATCTCGGCCTCCGCCTTGGCGATTTCCTTCGGAATGTTTTCGAGCGCATAGCTCTGCTTGAAGGACAGTTTCGCCTTGCCCTTGTTGCCGCCCTGGTTGCCGCCGCCACCGGCACCCGACCGCGCCTTTTCAGCCTTGGCCGCCTTGCGCAGTTCGTCGGCGACACCCTTGCGCTGGTCGAGCATGTCGGAATAGCCGCCGGCATATTCGATCCAGCGGCCATCCGGCGCATCCGGGTTCATCGGCGCGATGGTCGAGGTCACGGTGCGGTCGAGGAAGTCGCGGTCATGGCTGACGAGGATGACCGTGCCGGCAAAGCTCGCCACGGTTTCCTGCAGAAGGTCGAGGGTCTCGATGTCGAGATCGTTGGTCGGTTCGTCGAGGATCAGGAGGTTGGTCGGGCGCGACAGGATGCGGGCGAGCATCAGCCGGGCGCGCTCGCCGCCCGACAGCTTCTTGATCGGCGTGCGGGCCTGTTCCGGCGCAAACAGAAAGTCCTTCATATAGCCGGTGACGTGGCGCTGTTCGCCATTGACGATCAGGCTTTCGCCGCGGCCGTCGGTCAGGTAGTGGGCGAGCGTCTCCTCCGGATCGAGATCCTCGCGCTTCTGGTCGAGCGTGGCGATCTCCAGATTGGTGCCGAGCTTGACCTTGCCGCTGTCGGGTTTCAGCTGGCCGGTCAGCATCTTCAGGAGCGTGGTCTTGCCGGCGCCGTTCGGGCCGACGAGGCCGATGCAATCGCCGCGATGGACGCGGATCGAGAACGGCGCGACGATGGTCCGCTCGCCATAGGCCTTGGTGATCAGTTCGGCCTCGATTACCAGCTTGCCGGATTCCTGGACGTCGGAAATATTGGCGGTGACCGATCCTTGCGGTCCCTTGTGGCCGCGATAATCGGCGCGCAAGGTCTGCAGATCGCCCAGCCGGCGCATGTTGCGCTTGCGGCGCGCGGTCACGCCGTAGCGCAACCAGTGTTCCTCGCGCTCGATCTGCTTGCCGAGCTTGTGCTGCTCCAGCTCTTCCTGTTCCAGCACCTGGTCGCGCCAGGCCTCGAAGAAGCCAAACCCCTTGTCGAGGCGGCGCGAGGTGCCGCGGTCGAGCCAGACGGTGGCAGTCGAGACCTTTTCGAGGAAGCGACGGTCATGGGAAATGACGACAATGGCGCTGCGGGTCTTCTGCAGCTCGCCTTCCAGCCATTCGATGGTCGGCAGATCGAGATGGTTGGTCGGCTCGTCGAGAAGCAGGATATCCGGTTCGGGGGCCAGCACGCGGGCAAGGGCGGCGCGACGGGCTTCGCCGCCCGACAGGCTCTGCGGGTCTTCCTCGCCGGTCAACCCCAGATGCGAAAGAAGATAGGTCAGGCGATAGGGGTCGTCGCCGGCGGTCAGGCCGTCCTCGGCGTAGGACAGAACCGTCTTGTGGTCGCCGAAATCCGGCGCCTGCTCGAGGTAGCGGATCGTCGAGGCGGGGTGGCGGAAAACCTCGCCGGATTGCGCCTCGACCATGCCGGCGGCGATCTTCAGGAGCGTCGACTTGCCGGAGCCGTTGCGGCCGACCAGCGAGATCTTGTCGCCGGGCTCGACCTGGAAATTTGCACCCGCCAGCAGCGGCGCGCCGCCGAAGGACAGGAAGATGTCGTCGAGTTTCAGAATGGGAGGTGCCAAAATCAAGCTCCGGAAAGGTCGTAGGGGCGGGCAAGCATGATGGCCTGTCCGCGTCTCAGATGGATGTCGACCGGGCCTTCCGCAACGTTCGACACCGTGCGTGACGAACCGAAGGGCAGGCTGAACCGGTCGAGAGGATAGCGGGCGCCGCGGATATCGAGGCCTTCGAGCGCCGAAACGCCGACGATCGAAAACAGCGACCCCTTGGGCAGGTCGAGGCTCAACGAACCCGCCAGGAGCGGCACGGCTTCCTCGTCGCCCGAGGTCAGCAGCACGTCCAGCCCCTGTTCGGCAAGGCTGACGGCATGGAAGAGATGCTGCAGCGCATGATCGCTGCGTTCGCCGCCGAGAGCGCCGACGAAGATCAGGCGGGTCGCACCGCGCGCAATCGCTTCGGCCGTGGCAATCTCGCCATCGGTTTCGTTCTTGGCGACCGGGTAGGGCTGGCGCGGAACGTCCGGAAAGAGCTCAAGGAGCGCGCCATCGGTGGAATCGAAATCGCCCACCCAGAGCTCAGGCCTGACCCGCAGCGCCGCTGCATGCCGCATGCCGCCGTCGGCGGCGATAAAGCGGCTGCCGGCCACGGCCCGTTCGAGACGGTCGGTCAGGCGCAGGGCGCCGCCGAGAAGAATGGTGAAGGTCGACTGGATCATGTGCTCTGCCCATAGAGCGTTTTCGAGGCAAAGGGAATGCACCGGTGGCCGCAGCGCCCGGACAGCCGGAAAATTGGCCGCCATTGACCTTCGATGCGGCAAAGCTTAAATGTTGCCCGTGAATTCCGTGGTGATTTGGCCGGCCGGCTTGCAGCCACGTAAAAAAAGTCGCTAAAGGGCCGCGAGAAGAAGCCTTCCCACGGACCGTATGCGCTTTTCTGCCGGCGGCCTGATGTTTTGTGGGTTGTGCCATGCCGATCAAGATTCCCGATACACTGCCTGCCTTCAACACCCTCGTCAGCGAGGGCGTGCGCGTGCTGACCGAGACCGCGGCCGTGCGGCAGGACATACGCCCGCTGCAGATCGGGCTCCTCAATCTCATGCCCAACAAGATCAAGACCGAAGTGCAGATGGCCCGGCTGGTCGGGGCGACGCCGCTGCAAGTGGAGCTCTCTCTGGTGCGGATCGGCGGCCACAAGGCCAAGAACACGTCGGAAGACCACCTTCTCTCCTTCTACGAGACCTGGGAGGAGGTGAAGCACCGCAAGTTCGACGGCTTCATCATCACCGGCGCGCCGATCGAGACGCTTGCCTTCGAGGACGTCAGCTACTGGAACGAGATGCAGCAGATCTTCGACTGGACGCAGACCAACGTCCATTCGACGATGAACGTCTGCTGGGGCGCGATGGCGGCGATCTACCACTTTCACGGGGTGCCGAAGTACGAGCTCAAGGAAAAGGCGTTCGGGGTCTACCGGCATCGCAATCTGGCGCCGGCTTCGGTCTATCTCAACGGCTTTTCCGATGATTTCCAGGTGCCGGTGTCGCGCTGGACGGAGGTGCGTCGCGCCGACGTGGAGCAGCGCGGCGATCTGGAGATCCTGATGGAATCGGACGAGATGGGCATCTGCCTCGTGCATGAGCGGAAGGGCCGGCGGCTCTACATGTTCAATCACGTCGAATACGATTCCACGTCGCTGGCCGACGAGTATTTCCGCGACGTGAATGCCGGCGTGCCGATCAAGATGCCGCACGACTATTTCCCGCACAATGACGACACGCTGACCCCGCTCAACCGCTGGCGCGGCCATGCGCACCTGTTGTTCGGCAACTGGATCAACGAGATGTACCAGACGACGCCCTACGATCTCGAGCGCATCGGCACCGAGGACGCTGCCTGACCGGCAGGAAAATGTCCGCCGCCCACGTTGCAGCCTGCCGGCAAATCGCGCAGTGTCCCGGCGTCATCAAGCGGAGGTTTTCATGGCGGATCAGGGTTACGAGGTTTTCGGCCGGACAGGCGACGGTGAACCGGTCTATCGCGTCACCATTGCCGGCGGCGGGCTGAAGGCCAAGGTCATCAGCTGGGGCGCGGTGATCCAAGACCTGCGCCTCGCTGGACACGAGCCGCCGCTCGTCCTCGGTTTCGAGACGTTCGAACCCTATCTGGAGCATTCCCCCTTCTTCGGCGCGACACCGGGGCGTTGCGCCAACCGCATCGGCGATGGCCGCTTCACACTCGACGGAAAGCAGTACCAGCTGGAGCTCAACGAAAAAGGCGTCACGCATCTGCATGGCGGCCTGACCGGAACCGCCCGCAGCCTCTGGACGATCGTCGACCATGCGGCCGACAAGGTCGTGCTGCAGATCACCGATCCGGACGGCCGCGCCGGCTATCCCGGCAATTGCACGATCACCGCCACCTACCAGCTTCTGGAGGGCGGCGTGCTGTCGGTGCTCTACGAGACGACCACGGACGCCCCGACGCTCTGCAACGTCTGCCAGCACACCTATTTCAATCTCGACGGGCGCGATGATGCGCTTGGCCACGACATCATGATCGCCGCCGACCATCTCGTGACGGTGGACGACCGGCAGGTGCCGACCGGCGAGCTGATGGCACTTGCCGGAACGTCCTTCGATCTTCGGGAAATGGGTCCGATGGATCGTCGCCATGACGGCGAACGGGTTCTGTTCGACCACAATTTCTGCCTTTCCGACGCGCGGGTCGCCAAGCGCTCCGTGGCTTTGGCGCGCAGCATCAATTCGGGCGTCTCGCTCGAGGTGCGCACGACCGAACCCGGCCTGCAGCTCTATGCCGGCTTCAAGATCGACGTACCGGTCGCCGGCCTCGAGGGGCGCCACTATCCCCCGTTTGCGGGCTTCTGCCTGGAGACGCAGGTCTGGCCGGATGCGATCAACCATGCGTCCTTCCCGAGCGCGGTGCTTCGCCCCGGCGAGGTGCAGCGCCAGGAAACGGACTACGTGTTTTCAAAGGCCTGAGGAAAGCGGTTTGGTGCGGTGAGGGGGTCGGTGCGGTGAGGGCGGCCTGCGCCTCTCCACCGGCTGCGCCCTGCGCAATTGCCGAAGCCCAGAAACGCAAAAGCCCCGGCGAACCGAGGCTTTGAAGTCTTTGAAGGATTTGGAGCGGGTGAAGCGATTCGAACGCTCGACCCCAACCTTGGCAAGGTTGTGCTCTACCCCTGAGCTACACCCGCTCATCAATCCGCCGGTCCGGGGTAGTTCGCTGGACCGTGGCGCCGTTGGCTCGTTGCCGCCGACGGGCGCTATATGGCCCAGAGTTTTTTCAAATGCAACAGGGAAATGACGGAGCTGGCCAAGAAAATTTTGCGCGCCCTTGCGAATGCCGCGGAGAGGCCGGGAAACCGGGGCTTTTGCCAAAGGGCCGGTTGCCCGAGGCCGGTGCCGGCACGCAGAACCGCTCAGTCCCGTTGCCCGGAGCCCCGCCACGGCTGCGGCGCCGGGCCTGAATTTGTCGTGCCGCTGCCTTGGCCGCTCCCGGCAATCTTACTAAGGTGCCGCTTCCATAATTGCCCCGCACGCACCCGGAACCCTTGCCGACATGACCTCTGCGCCCAGAACCCCGGACGACCTGTTTGCCTTTCTCGACAGTCTCGACATCCGCCATACGACCAAGACCCACCCGCCCGTGTTTACCGTGTCCGAATCGGAAAGCCTCCGCGACGAGATCCCGGGCGGCCACACCAAGAACCTGTTCGTGAAGGACAAGAAGGACCAGTATTTCGTGCTGACCGTGGAGGAGCGGGCGAGCGTTGATCTGAAGACGGTGCACAAGGTGATCGGCGCCTCCAGCCGGGTTTCCTTCGGCCGGCCCGAGATGATGCTGGAGTATCTCGGCGTCATTCCCGGTTCCGTTACTGTGTTCGGGGCGCTCAACGACACGAACGGCCACGTGACCTTCGTGCTCGACGAGGACCTGTTGCAGCACGACGTCATCAACGGCCATCCGCTTTCCAACGATCAGACCACCTCGATCAGCCGCGACGACCTGCTGCGCTTCCTGGAGGCGACCGGCCACAGGCCGCTTGTCTTGAAAGTAACGGACTGACATACGATGTTGTGAGCCAGAAACAGCCTGCAACCAGCGATCCCGGGAGAACATTCATGAGCGGCAGCGACAACCCCTATGGCGGTTCCTATGGTGGCCAGATGACCGGCTCTGCCAGTTTCGGAGCAGCGCCGGCCGCGCCCCGTCCCGCTGCCGCGCCTGCCGGCAACCATGTCTCCGACACCAGCACGGCGACGTTTGCCAAGGACGTGTTGGAGGAATCGCGGCGCCAGCCGGTTCTCGTCGATTTCTGGGCACCGTGGTGCGGCCCCTGCAAGCAGCTGACGCCGGTGCTCGAAAAAGTCGTCAACGAGAGCGGCGGTCGCGTCAAGCTCGTCAAGATGAACATCGACGACCATCCCACCATTCCCGGCCAGCTGGGCATCCAGTCCATCCCGGCGGTGATCGCCTTCCTCGACGGCCGTCCGATGGATGGCTTCATGGGTGCCATTCCCGAAAGCCAGGTCCGCCAGTTCATCGACAAGGTGGCCGGCCCTGAAGGTGCGGATGCGGCGGCCGAGATCGAATCGGTGCTCGCCGAGGCGGACACGCTACTTTCCGGCGGCGACGTCCAGGGCGCGGCCCAGCTGTTTGGCGCGGTGCTGCAGGCCGATCCCGAAAACACCAAGGCTGCGGCCGGCATGATGCAGTGCCTGATTGCGCTCGGCGAGGAAGGCCGCGCCGGGCAGATGCTGGCGTCGCTTCCCGAGGAACTTGCCAAGGATCCGGCGATCCAGGCTGTGGCGCTGAAGCTCGAACAGATCGCGGAGGCCCGCAAGCTCGGCGATCCCGTGGCGCTCGAGCACGCGCTTGCCCAGAACCCGGACGACCACGAAGCCAGGCTGAAGCTTGCCAAGATCCTCAACGTGCAGGGTCAGCGCGGCGAGGCCGCCGATCACCTTCTGACGATCATGCGCAAGGATCGCACCTTCGACGACGACGGCGCCCGCCGCCAGCTGCTCGAATTCTTCGAGGTCTGGGGACCGAAGGATCCGGCGACGATCTCGGCGCGCCGCCGCCTGTCCTCCATCCTGTTTTCGTGATCCGGGTTTATCGCCCGGATAACCTTGCGTTCTTCGCCCGTCGCCCCACATACTCCGAGAGGCAGAAAAGCCGAACTGGAATGGGGTCTGGGAGGTGTCGGACCGATGCATGTGGGAAACGCCCGGTATCTGAAAAGGGAAGATCTCCCGGAAAATGCGCCCGTTTTTCCGCTGACGGGAGCGTTGCTGCTTCCGGGCGGACAGCTGCCGCTCAATATCTTCGAGCCCCGTTATCTTGCGATGTTCGACGCGGCGCTGGCGGGTAACCGGATGCTCGGCGTGGTGCAGCCATCACTGACCGAAAACCCGGATCAGCAGGACGCCTCGCGGCCGGCGCTCGCACCGGTCGGCTGCATAGGCCGCATCACGTCCTTTGCCGAAACCGGTGACGGCCGCTACATCGCTTCCATCAGCGGCGTGTGCCGGATCCGTCTCATGGAAGAGCTGGGCGCCGGGCACCCCTACCGCACGTTCAAGATCGCGCCTTTCCTGTCGGATCTGTCCGAAGAAGACGACGAGGGATCGGTCAATCGCCAGGAGCTGCTGCGCGTGTTCCGCGCCTATCTCGATGCGAACAAGCTGGAGGCCGACTGGGAAAGCGTCGAGCGGGCAGGCAACCGCACACTCGTCAATTCACTGTCGATGATGTCGCCGTTCGGTCCCGCGGAAAAGCAGGCGCTGCTCGAGGCTCCGGACCTGAAAACCCGGGCCGATACGCTGGTGGCTATCACCGAAATCTTCCTGGCTCGCGGCGCAAACGACGCCGAGACCATCCTGCAATAGCGGGCCGACCATGGACGAGAGGCTGCACAACGTCGATCCGAAGCTGCTCGATCTTCTCGTCTGCCCCCTCACCAAGGGGCGGCTGTCGCTCAACCGCGAGCGGAACGAGCTCGTATCCGAAAGCGCGCGGCTTGCCTACCCGATCCGCGACGGCATCCCGATCATGCTTGTCTCCGAGGCCCGCAAGATCGAGGACTAGGACCGGGAGAGGCTGCCGATCCAGATCTCTCCCGACACAGCTTCAGATCGACTGTCCGGCGAGAAGCCTCGGCGCGTCGTCTGCCGCCTTTCCTGCCGCCTGATCGATAAAGAAGCTCTTCAGCTTCGGCATCCGCTCGACGAGGCCAAGGCCGAAATCCCGGGCGACGCGCAGCGGCGTGATGTCGTTCGAAAACAGCCGGTTGAGCACGTCCGTGGTGACGCCCATGCGGAAGGTGTCGAAGCGCCGCCATGTCTGGTAGCGTTCCAGCACGTTGAGGGCACCGATATCGAGGCCGAGCCGGTCGGCTTCCACGACGGTTTCTGCCAGCGCTGCGACATCCTTGAAACCGAGGTTGAGACCCTGGCCCGAAATCGGATGAATGCCGTGCGCGGCGTCGCCCGCCAGGGCAAGGCGCGGCGCGACAAAGGCGCGGGCGAGCGTCAGGCCGAGCTGAAAGGCGCGCTTAGAGCCGACGACGCGAAGCTCGCCGAGCTTGTTGCCGAAGCGGCGCTGCAGTTCCTCCTCGAATACCAGGTCGTCGGACGCCACCAGCCGGTCGGCATCGGCGGTGCGCTCCGTCCAGACGAGCGAGGAGCGGTTGTCGGTGAGCGGCAGGATGGCAAACGGGCCGGAGGGCAGAAAGTGCTCCTCCGCCACGCCCTCATGGGGGCGCTCATGCGCCACGGTGGTGACGATGCCGGACTGGCCATAATCCCAGGTGACGGTGCGGATGCCGGCGAGATCGCGCAGTTTCGAGCGCACGCCGTCACAGGCGACCAGCAACCGCGTCTCGATCGTCGAGCCGTCGGACAGGGTAACGAGCGAACGGGTCGTGCCGGTCTCGAAGGCGGCGGCCGACAGTCCGTGGCGGATCGTGATGCCAAGGCGATCGGCAGCACCGCGCAGGGCACGCACCATGTCGACGTTCATCACCATATGGGCGAAGGGCTGTCCTTCCTCCGCCTCGCCGCCGAAGGTGAGGAAGACCGGGCGGACGGGGTCGGCGGTGCGGCTATCGGTGACGATCATGCGGTTGATGGGCTGGGCGCCCGCCGCGATTTCGTCCCAGACGCCGAGAATGCCGAGCATCCGGCTCGCCGCGGCGATGATCGCCGAGGCGCGCTCGTCGCGCTCCCAGATCCCTGCAGGTGCGGCTTCGACGACCTCCACCTGCAGATGCGGGGCGGCCTGCTTGACGGCGACCGCAGCCGCCAGTCCTACATAGCCGCCCCCTACAACCAGCATATCCAGCATTTGGCTAAGCTCCCGTGAGGCTTGAGAATGTCAGGTCACCCATATAGAGCATCAGGCAACCGCTTCCTATTACCGGAGTTCGTCATAATGTCGCGCCCGACCGTTTCCCCGACACCCATGGACGACCTGCTGGCGACGCTCGACCTCGAGAAGATCGAGGAAAACATCTATCGCGGCACCAGCCCGAAGGATGGCTGGCAGCGGGTGTTTGGCGGGCAGGTGGTGGCCCAGGCGCTGGTCGCGGCGCAGCGGACGGTCGAGGACGACCGCTTCGTCCACTCGCTGCATGCCTATTTCGTCCGGCCCGGCGACCCTTCCGTCCCCATTCTCTACGAGGTCGAGCGGATCCGCGACGGATCGAGCTTTGCCACGCGCCAGGTTCTCGCCATCCAGCACGGCAAGGCGATCTTCACCCTGTCGGCCTCGTTCCAGGTGGACGAGGGGGGCTACGACCACCAGATCCTCATGCCGGAGGTCACCGATCCGGAAAAGCTGATGGGCGAGCGCGAATTCAAGGCCGCTTTCCTCGAGCAGGCACCCGAGGCGGTGCGGCGCTACTGGATGCGCGAGCGCCCGATCGAGGTGCGCCCGACATCGCTTCTGCACTATCTTACCCGGGACAAGCTGGAGCCGCGGCAGGACGTCTGGGTGCGGGCGCTGGGACCGGTGCCGGCCGACCGCCAGACCCAGGCGGCGGTGCTTGCCTACATCTCCGACATGACCCTCCTCGACGCCTCGCTCTATCCGCACGGGACGTCGATCTTCGATCCGTCGCTGCAGGCGGCAAGCCTCGACCACGCCATGTGGTTCCACAGGCCGGTGGATTTCAGCGACTGGCTTCTCTACAGCCAGGACAGCCCGAGCGCCTGCGGCGCCCGCGGGATGACGCGCGGCACGCTCTATTCCCGCTCGGGACACCTGATCGCGTCCGTCGCGCAGGAGGGGCTGATTCGTAAAAAGGCAAATGACCGTTAATTGAGCAAAATTTCAGAATTGCACTTAATTTGTTCAGAAATTGCGGGCCGATGTGCCCGTTTTTTCATTTATTGCGAATAAACTCTTTGTTTACAGTCGGTTGCATGGCCGATTGAATCTGGCACAGGCTTTGAATGTATCCGGTTAGTCGGCGTCGTGATCAGGCGGCGATACGGAGAGTCGGCCTTGGCCGAGACAACCAAAGGATGGGAAGCCAGATGAAAATCGTGATGGCCATTATCAAGCCGTTCAAGCTCGATGAGGTGCGCGAAGCCCTCACGGCGGTCGGCATCCAGGGCCTGACCGTCACCGAAGTCAAAGGTTACGGACGCCAGAAGGGACATACGGAAATCTACCGCGGCACCGAATATGCGGTGAGCTTTCTGCCCAAGCTGAAAATCGAGATCGCGGTGCCGTCGGACCTGGTGGAAAGGGCCGTCGAAGCCATCGCGTCGGCTGCCAAGACCGGCCAGATCGGCGACGGCAAGATCTTTGTCTATTCGATCGAGCAGGCCGTGCGCATTCGTACCGGCGAAACCAACACTGAAGCGCTTTAAGCACGGCTGACAGGGGAGTTTTCAAGCTATGCAATTTACAAAACCATCTGCTCTGGGACGGGTTGGCGCGGCTGCCGCGGCACTGCTCGCGCCCGTTGCCGCCTTTGCGCAGGACGCTGCCGCACCGGCTGCCGCGGCTGCAGCTCCGGCAATGACCATGGACAAGGGCGACAACACCTGGATGATGGTGTCCACCGTCCTGGTGCTGTTCATGACCATTCCCGGCCTTGCGCTTTTCTACGGCGGTCTCGTCCGCGCCAAGAACATGCTCTCCGTGCTGATGCAGGTCTTCATGATCACCTGCGTCGTGATGATCATCTGGGTGACCTACGGCTACTCGCTGGCCTTTACCGATGGCGGTTCGATGAACCTGTTCGTCGGCGGCCTGTCCAAGATGTTCCTCGCCGGCGTCGACACGACGACGCTCGCCGAAAGCTTCACCAAGGGCGTCGCCATCCCCGAGCTGACCTTCGTCTGCTTCCAGATGACCTTCGCCTGCATCACGCCCGCCCTGATCGTCGGCGCCTTTGCCGAACGCATCAAGTTCTCGGCGGTCATGCTGTTCGTCGTCCTGTGGGTGACCTTCATCTACTTCCCGATGGCCCACATGGTCTGGTTCTGGGGCGGCCCGAGCGCCTATACCGGTCCGACCGGCCTGATCTTCTCCTACGGCGCCATCGACTTTGCCGGCGGCACCGTGGTGCACATCAATGCCGGTATCGCAGGTCTCGTCGGCGCGATCATGCTCGGCAAGCGCACCGGCTACAAGAAGGACATCATGGCACCCCACTCCATGACGCTGACCATGGTCGGCGCCTCCATGCTGTGGGTCGGCTGGTTCGGCTTTAACGCCGGCTCGAACCTCGAAGCCAACTCCTACGCCTCGCTCGCGATGATCAACACCTTCGTTGCAACGGCCGCGGCCGCTGTTTCCTGGTGCCTGGTCGAGAACTTCTCGCGCGGCAAGGCTTCGATGCTCGGTGCAGCATCGGGTGCGGTTGCCGGCCTCGTTGCCGTGACGCCCGCCGCCGGCTTTGCCGGACCGATGGGCTCGATCGTGCTTGGCCTGATCGTCTCGCCGGTCTGCTACTTCTTCGTCGACGTCGTGAAGAACAAGTTCAACTACGACGACTCGCTTGACGTCTTCGGCGTACACTGCGTCGGCGGCATCATCGGTGCGATCGGCACCGGCATCCTCGTCAACCCGGCCCTCGGCGGCGCCGGCATCGTCGATTACTCGACCCCGGACTTCGCCGCGACCTATGCCGGCACGGCAACCCAGGTCTGGGCGCAGCTGAAGGGCGTCCTGACGACGCTGCTGTGGTCGGGCATCGGCTCGGCGATCCTCTACAAGGTCGTCGACCTGATCGTCGGCCTGCGCGTCACGGTGGAATCCGAGCGCGAGGGTCTCGATCTGTCGACCCACGGCGAAGCTGCCTACCACTCGTCCTGAGGCTGGCCGCCGGTCCTCAGGGCCCGGCTCGCTCCTCTTCCAAGATAAAAACCCGGGGTTCACGCCCCGGGTTTTGCGTTTTGCGAAGCTTTGCGGCCCCGCGTGGTTAAAGACGTATTAACCATCTGCACGGTAGCTTTCCCTTTGACGTGCGTGAGCAACCGGCACTTGCCGATTCGCGCGCAAGATTGCGTTTCAGGAACGGCGGGCAGACAGATGGGCAGAAGCAGTTCGGCGGCAATGGCACACCATTCCACCCGTCTCGCACTCACGGCCTTCCTTTGGCGGCAGGCGATGGCGCTGGCGGGCTTTGCCGTGTTCGTGGCACTGGCGCTCGCGGTCGCAGCGCTCGCCACCTGGAATGTGGCCGACCCGAGCCTTTCCTACGCCACCGACAATCCCCCGGCCAATATCCTTGGCCACTCCGGGGCGATCTTTGCCGACCTGATGATGCAGTTCCTGGGGCTCGCCAGCGTGTTTGCGCTGCTGCCCGTGCTTGCCCTATCGCTGGCGCTGATTGCCGGCCGCCGCTACGACCGCATCCCGGCGCGGCTGGCCGCCTGGGGCGGCGGCACGCTGCTCGCCTCGGCCACGCTCGGCTGCTTCCCCGCGCCCCATACCTGGCCCATCCCGAACGGCATCGGCGGCGTGATCGGCGACATGATCCTGCGCTTCCCGGCGCTGTTCGTCGGCGCCTATCCGACCGGCATGGTCGCCATGGTGCTCGGCTGCATCTTCACCATCCCCTGCGCCTGGCTGATGCTGTTTGCCTCGGGCCTCGTCGGCGAAGCCTTCGCGGACGAATCCGAGGATGACGAAAAGCCGGTCGCCGCCGTCCAGACCCGCTCGCGGCGCGACGAGGCCGAGGAAGAAGACGACGAGGACGGCCTGCTTGCCCGCCTGTCCAACCTGCTTGCCTTCGGGGCGATCACCCACCACTGGTACATCGCCCAGGCCCGCCTGCGGCGGCTTGCCGGAATCAAGCCGAAGGCGCGGATCGGCTTCGACCAGCCCTACGACTTCAACGACGACGAATTCGGCACGCTGAACGAACCGGTGCGGCCAAAGTCGGCGGCCGCTACTGCCGGCCGCCGCACCGAGCCCTCGCTCGACGGCCCGCCTGTGCCGCCTGCGGCGTCACGCCGTGTCGTTTCGACGCCGCCGGCTGGCGCCCGTGATTTCGACGACGACGACCCACCCTTCGACATGGACGATACGCCCCGCCCGGCCGGCATCCTGTCCGATGACGACGAGGACGACGACGCGCCGTTCATCACCTCGCGTGCGCCGCAGCCTGCCGGTGGCGCCCGCAGCCAGCCGCGGGTGACGCCTGCCGCCGCCCCGCCCAAGCCCAGCACCCGAACCTCCCGCGAGGCGCAGACGTCGCTTCTGTCTTCGGACGGTTTCCAGCTGCCGCCGATCCACCTGCTTGCCGAGCCCAAGGCGGTGGCGCGCGACGCCTCGCTGTCGGCCGATGCGCTGGAGCAGAATGCCCGCATGCTGGAAGGCGTGCTGGAAGATTTCGGCGTCAAGGGCGAGATCATCCATGTCCGCCCGGGTCCGGTCGTTACCCTCTACGAACTCGAGCCGGCGCCCGGCATCAAGTCGTCGCGGGTCATCGGCCTTGCCGACGACATCGCCCGCTCGATGAGCGCGATCGCGGCGCGCGTCGCCGTCGTCCCGGGGCGCAACGCGATCGGCATCGAACTGCCGAACCGCACGCGCGAGACCGTCTACCTGCGCGAGATGATCGGTTCGAAGGATTTCGAGGGCAGCAAGGCCAAGCTCGCCATGGCGCTCGGCAAGACGATCGGCGGCGAACCCGTCGTCGCAGACCTCGCCAAGATGCCGCATTTGCTGGTCGCCGGTACGACCGGCTCGGGCAAGTCGGTCGCCATCAACACGATGATCCTGTCGCTGCTCTACCGCTACACGCCGGAGAAGTGCCGGCTGATCATGATCGATCCGAAGATGCTCGAACTGTCCGTCTATGACGGCATTCCGCACCTGCTGTCGCCCGTCGTCACCGACCCCAAGAAGGCGGTGGTGGCGCTGAAGTGGACCGTGCGGGAGATGGAAGAGCGCTACAAGAAGATGTCGAAGATCGGCGTGCGCAACATCGACGGCTTCAACAGCCGTGTGGAGCAGGCGATCGAGCGCGGCGAGGTGCTGACCCGCACGGTGCAGACCGGCTTCGACCGGCAGACCGGCGAGGCGGTCTACGAGACGGAAGAGTTCGATCTCCAGCCGATCCCCTACATCGTCGTCATCATCGACGAAATGGCCGACCTGATGATGGTCGCCGGCAAGGACATCGAAGGCGCCGTGCAGCGGCTGGCGCAGATGGCCCGTGCGGCCGGCATCCATGTGATCATGGCGACGCAGCGGCCTTCGGTCGACGTCATCACCGGCACGATCAAGGCCAACTTCCCGACCCGCATCTCCTTCCAGGTGACGTCGAAGATCGACAGCCGCACCATCCTCGGCGAACAGGGGGCGGAACAGCTGCTCGGCATGGGCGACATGCTCTACATGGCGGGCGGCGGTCGCATCCAGCGCGTCCACGGCCCGTTCGTCTCGGATATCGAGGTCGAGGAGATCGTCGCCTACTTGAAAACTCAAGGGTCACCCCAATATCTCGAAGCGATCACGGCCGACGAGGACGAGGATGGCGAGGGTTCCGGACCGACGGGAACCGCCAACCTTTCGGAATCGGACGACCCCTACGACCAGGCGGTGGCGATCGTTCTGCGCGACGGCAAGGCATCCACGTCCTATGTTCAACGCAGGCTCGGCATCGGTTACAATCGCGCCGCCTCGCTGATCGAGCGGATGGAAAAGGAAGGCCTGATCGGGCCGGCCAACCATGCGGGCAAGCGCGAGATCCTGGTGCCGACCGAGGCGGATGTGCTCGATCGATAGGGGTAGCCGCGGTTGGCCGAGGTGGTCATCAAGGCGCCGCGTTTGGCGGCCAAGAAGCAGGGAAGGAGACCAGAATGAAGAGCGACAAATCCACCCTTTTCCCTGCCATGGGGCGTCGGCAGTTCTCGATCGGCCTCGCCGGTCTGGCGGCCGCTTCGCTGATGCCGGGTCTCAGCCTCGCCCAAGGCGCGGATAATGCCGCTGCGCAGAAGATTGCCGATCACTTTTCTTCGGTGAAGACGATGATGGGCGAATTCGTGCAGTTCGGGCCACGCGGCGAGCAGACCGGCGGCAAGTTCTTTATCGAGCGGCCCGGCAAGCTGCGCTTCAACTTCGAGGATCCCTCGCCGGTGCGCGTCATCGCCGACGGCAACAACGTCGCGATCGGCAACATGAAGCTGAAGACCTGGGATCTCTATCCGTTGTCGAAGACGCCGCTGAGCCTGCTGCTGTCGTCCAAGATCGACCTCAGCAACCAGACGGTGCGCAACGTCAAGCAGGAAACCGATCTCACCACGATCGTGCTCGGCAACAAGAGCGTGTTCGGCGATTCGACCATCACCATGATGTTCGACAGCAAGACGTTCGACCTGCGCCAGTGGACGATCACCGATGCCCAGAACAAGGACACCTCGGTGATGGTCTACAATGTCCGCGAGGGCGTCAGCCTCGACGAGAAGGTGTTCGCCATTCCCTACGAAGACATCCGCAAGCCGGGCTGATGCGGCGCCCGGCCACCAAACCGGTGCCGGGTGTCGGATTTCGGCTTCTCATGCCGGGCCAAATTGCCTAAACCTCGGCGCATCAGCCGAGGTTCAGCATGACATTTTCGATCACGACGTGGAACATCAACTCCGTTCGCCTGCGCATGCCGATCGTCGAGCAGTTCCTCGTCCGCCACAAGCCGGACATCCTGTGCCTGCAGGAAATCAAGTGCCAGGAGCACGAGTTTCCGCTGCAGCCCCTCAAGGATCTCGGCTACCAGCACATCATCATTCACGGCCAGAAGGGCTATCACGGGGTGGCGATCGCCTCGAAAGTGCCGCTGCTGGAAGATCACCGGCAGAATTTCTGCAATGTCGGCGATGCCCGCCATATCTCGGCAATCTTCGAGCGCGGAGCGCGGCGCATCCGCCTGCACAATTTCTATGTGCCGGCCGGCGGCGACGAGCCCGACCGCAGCATCAACCCGAAATTCGGCCACAAGCTGGATTTCGTCGAGGAGATGAAGAGCCTGAAGGCCGACATGCCGGGCGTCTCCTCCATCCTGGTCGGCGATCTCAACATCGCGCCGCTGGAGAGCGACGTCTGGAGCCACAAGCAGCTGCTGAAGATCGTCAGCCACACGCCGGTCGAGACCGACGGCATGAAGGAGATCATCGCCAAGGGTGGCTGGCTGGACCTGATGCGCCACCACACGCCGGAACCGGAAAAGATCTACACCTGGTGGAGCTACCGGGCCAAGGACTGGGAGGCGGCGGACCGCGGCCGGCGGCTCGACCACATCTGGTCATCTCCCGAACTCGGCCCCTTCCTCGACCGCATCGACGTCTTGAAGGAAGCGCGCGGCTGGAACCAGCCGTCCGACCACGTGCCGGTCACGGCGGTGTTCAGGTTCTAGAGCGGCTTGCCGCCAGCACTTACCGGAATCGGTAGCCCATGGCGGCTGCGGCTTTTGCTAGGTTGGAGATGTTGTCGCGGATGCGGCTTTCGATCAGGTGGCCGACCTGAGGGTATTCCTCGAGCAGGCGCTGGAAGAGGCCGCGGCTGATCTTCAGGACTTCGGACTCTTCGGTGGCAATCGCCGTGAACTTACGCTCGACCATGGTGACAAGCGCGAGCTCCGACAGGAGCGTGCCGGGTCCCACCGTCTTTTCGACCCGGACACCGCCGTCGCGACCGGTGACGTAGAGCTCGAACTGCCCGCGGGTGACGATGAAGGCGGCCTCGGCCGGCGACCGCTCGCGAAACAGTTCCTGACCCGCCCCGACCGGGCGACGTTCGGCGCCAAAGGCGATCAGGCGCAACTGGTCGCCGTCCAGCTCCTTGAAGAGCGGGACCTGCGACAGGAGCCTGATATCGTCGTTGAGCGCCATGAGCCTGACTTACGGTACGATTTTGTAGCCACCGTTTTCCGTGACGAGAATTTCGGCGCTGGACGGATCGCGCTCGATCTTCTGGCGGAGGCGGTAGACATGGGTTTCGAGCGTGTGGGTAGTGACGCCGGAATTATAGCCCCAGACTTCTTCCAGGAGGATATCCCGCGTGACCACCTTCTGGCCCGCGCGATAGAGGTAGCGGATGATTGCCGCTTCCTTTTCCGTCAGGCGGATCTTCTTGCCGTCGTCGGTGGTCAGCAGCTTCTGGCTCGGCTTGAAGATGTAGGGGCCGACGGTGAAGGTCGCGTCCTCGCTCTGCTCGAACTGGCGCAACTGGGCGCGAATGCGGGCGAGCAGGACGGCGAAGCGGAAGGGCTTGGTGACGTAGTCGTTGGCGCCGGCTTCCAGCCCGAGAACGGTGTCGGCATCGGTGTCATGACCGGTCAGCATGATGATCGGTGCCTTGAAGCCGTTCTTGCGCATCAGCTTGACCGCTTCGCGGCCGTCCATGTCCGGCAGGCCGACGTCCATGATCAACAGATCCACCTGGGCGCTCTTGGCCGTCTGCATGGCCTTTGCGGCATTGGGTTCCTGGAGGATCGAAAACTCGTCGTAGAACAGCAGTTGCTCCACCAGCGTCTCGCGCAGGTCTTCGTCGTCATCCACCAGGAGTATCGTACGCGCCATGCCGTCTTCGCCTTTCTTCTGTCCGGTTTCCCGAGCCAAATCCTCGCCAGCCTCTGGAGGCCGGCGCAGTCTTCGATCACCTGTCTACAACATGGGCCGGGAATCCGAAACGGATTTCGGCGACGGGTCATGTGCAGCGCGCTGTCCTCAAACCCCGCCTTTGCGATTGCGGCGCCTGGACTTCCATCGTGCTATGCAATCAAACAAACTCACACTCAAAGCAAAACCATGTGAGACCCATGCCGCATTCCCGTGACCGAAACGTGAAGGGTACCCCTGTCGTCACCGTCAGGACGGCGCCGCGCGACCGCTGCCGGGCGATCGTCAGCATCGGCGGCATCCGCGTGCCGGCGGCGCTCGGCCGCTCCGGCACCTCCGCCTTCAAGCGGGAAGGGGATGGCGCAACGCCGATCGCCGAGATGCAGCTGCTCAACGGTTTCACGCGGGCCGAGCGGGTCAGCCTGCCGCCGACGCGGCTGAGGATCGCGCGCATCGCCAAGAACATGCTCTGGTGCGACGAGCCGCAGCATCCGGCCTATAACCGGCTGGTGCGGGCGCCCTTCAGGCCAAGCCACGAGGAGATGGCGCGGGCGGACGGGCTCTACGACGTCTGCCTGGTGCTCGACTGGAACATCACCTCGCGCAAGCGCTATGGCGGTTCGGCAATCTTCTTCCACCTCGCCAAGCCCGGATACGAGCCGACCGCCGGCTGCATCGCGGTCAGCCTGCGCGACATGAAGCGGCTGTTGCCGTTCTTTAAAAAGAGAACGCGGGTACGGGTCGTCTAGTCTATCGGCCGATGGCGATCGCGCCGGCGGCCACGATGAGCCCGGCGACGATCCGCCTCGGCGTCAGCGTTTCGCCGAGAAACAGCCGGCCGATGATCATCGCGACGACAACGCTCGTTTCGCGGATGGCGGTGATGGGTCCGGCGGGTCCCATCGAGTAGGCGACGATGACGGCGCCATAAGCGATCAGCACGAAGATGCCGGCCAGCAACGATTTGCGGGCCTCGCGCTCTCTGATGTCGATGCGCAGGCGGCCGCGCATCAGTGTATAGGCGACGATCAGTAGCATGCCATAGGTGAACAGCACCCAGGCGGCATAGGCGCCCGGATCGGCAAAGGCGCGAACCCCGATGGAATCAACGGTCGCGTAGGTGGCGATGATCAGGCCGGTCAGCAGTGCCCACAGGATCGACGCGGTCGGGGCGCGCTGGCTGCCGGTCGACAGGCTCATGATACCGAATGCGACCAGCAGGACGCCGAGGATCTGGCCGAGACTGAGCATCTGTCCCATCACCAGAAAGCCGCCGAGCGAGACCAGAAGCGGCACGGAGCCGCGCACGATCGGGTAGACCTGCCCCAGATCGCCCTGTCGGTAGGCAAACACGAGAAAGATGCTGTAGGCGACCTGCAGCAGCGCCGAGGCGAGGATAAAGCCGAAGCCTGCGGCCGTCGGCCATGGAAACCACAGCATGACCGGGAGGGCGGCAACGATGCCGGTGATGCCCATCACGCTGATCGACCAAAGCCTGTCGGCGCCCGAGCGGAGGAAGGCATTCCAGCTGGCATGCATGACGGCGGCGGTGAGCGCCAGCGCGATGACGGTCGGGCCCATGGCGTTGCGGTCCTTGAAAGCGCGCGGCAGAGACGGGAAAGGCAGGCGGGAGAGACACTCTCAAACGCACCGTAGTGAGGCTTTGCGAGTGGTCAAACGTGTTTTTCTGAACGGTGCATGAGCGCGGTTCATCGCAAAAAAAAAGCCGCCGGATGCTGTCGCATCGGGCGGCTTCGGTTATCGGGCTCGAAAAGCCTTCAGACTACTTCCAATCGCGGATGTCGACGAAGTGGCCGGCGATCGCGGCTGCGGCGGCCATGGCCGGCGAGACCAGATGGGTGCGGCCCTTGTAGCCCTGGCGACCCTCGAAGTTGCGGTTCGAGGTGGAGGCGCAGCGCTCGCCCGGCTTCAGTCGGTCGTCGTTCATGGCCAGGCACATGGAGCAGCCCGGCTCGCGCCATTCGAAGCCGGCGTCCTTGAAGATCCTGTCGAGGCCTTCGGCTTCCGCCTGTTCCTTGACGATGCCGGAGCCCGGCACGATCATCGCCGAGACGGTCGATGCGACGGTGCGGCCCTCGACCACCTTGGCGGCCGCCCGCAGGTCTTCGATGCGGCCGTTGGTGCAGGAGCCGATAAAGACACGGTCGATGGCGATGTCGGTGATCTTGGTGCCCGGCTGCAGACCCATGTAGTCGAGCGCGCGCCACTTGGAGGTGCGCTTGTTTTCGTCCTGGATGTCGTCCGGGTTAGGAACGCTGCCTTCGACCGAGATGACGTCCTCGGGCGACGAGCCCCAGGAGACGATCGGCGGCAGGTTGGCGGCATCGAGCACCACGACCTTGTCGAAGTGCGCGCCTTCGTCCGTGTTCAGCGTCTTCCAGTAGTCGAGCGCCATGTCCCAGGCGGCGCCCTTGGGCGCGCGTGGCTTGTCCTTGATGTAGGCGAAGGTGGTTTCATCGGGCGCGATCAGGCCGGCGCGGGCGCCGCCTTCGATCGTCATGTTGCAGATCGTCATGCGACCTTCCATCGACAGCGAGCGGATCGCCTCGCCAGCGAACTCGATGACGTGGCCGGTGCCGCCGGCGGTGCCGATCTCGCCGATGATGGCGAGGATGATGTCCTTGGCGGTGACGCCCGGCGGCAGCTGGCCGTCGACGCGCACCAGCATGTTCTTGGCCTTTTTCTGGACCAGCGTCTGGGTGGCCAGCACGTGCTCCACTTCGGAGGTGCCGATGCCGTGCGCCAGCGCGCCGAAGGCGCCATGGGTGGACGTGTGGCTGTCGCCGCAGACGATGGTCATGCCGGGCAGGGTAAAGCCCTGTTCGGGGCCGACGATGTGGACGATGCCCTGGCGGACATCCTTCTCCGAGTAGTATTCGACGCCGAAGTCATGGGCGTTCTGGGCGAGCGCCTCGACCTGGATGCGGCTTTCCTCGTTCTTGATGCCATCGTAGCGGTCCATCGTCGTCGGCACGTTGTGGTCGACCACGGCCAGCGTCTTCTGCGGCGCGCGGACCTTACGGCCGGCAAGCCTCAGGCCCTCGAAGGCCTGGGGGCTCGTCACCTCGTGAACGAGATGGCGATCGATGTAGAGAAGACAGGTTTCGTTTTCGTCCTGGCTGACGATGTGGTCGTCCCAGATCTTGTCGTACAGGGTGCGGGGTGCGCTCATGGCTGCTATCCGTAAAGATGGTGGATTGGGAGATGGGGTGCGGCAGTCAGGGCCTGCCGCGGCTGAACGGGTTCAGCGAAGTCGGTCGCAGAGCGCCCCGGAGACACGCGCGAAAAAACGTGCCGGCAGACGCTTGTGGTCCTGCAGCACGATGACTTCGTTCACGAGGCATCCGAATTTCGATCCCATGCCGTTCCTATATCAGTGTTCGTCGAGACCGGCAATTGCCCAGATCGTGTCGCAACGCTGTCATAAAGCCTTTGCCGAAACATGCTTCATCTGGAAACAGCAACGGAGAAACCTGAAATGTCCGAACCTATCGAAGACCAGCTTTCCCGCATCAAGGCGGAAATCGCCGACAGCTTCGACGAAGAGCTGGAGCTGCAGATAGAGGAGGACCGGCTGGAAGAGCTGGTCGCCGAGGGCATGTCGGAGCCCGCCGAGACGACGATCGACCGGCGCATCTATTTCCGCGAGCTGTTCCGCCTGCAGCACGAGCTGGTGCGGCTGCAGGACTGGGTTCAGTACAAGAAGCTGAAGGTGGTCATTCTCTTCGAGGGACGGGATTCGGCTGGCAAGGGTGGCGCCATCAAGCGCGTCACGCAGCGTCTCAACCCGCGCGTCGCCCGCGTCGTGGCGCTGCCGGCGCCGACCGAGCGCGAGAAGAACCAGTGGTATTTCCAGCGCTATGTGCCGCATCTGCCGACCGCCGGGGAACTGGTGATGTTCGACCGCTCCTGGTACAACCGGGCCGGCGTCGAGCGGGTCATGGGCTTTTGCACGCCGGACGAGGTCGAGGGGTTCTTTCGCGACGTGCCGGAATTCGAGCGCATGCTGGTGCGCTCCGGGATCATCCTTCTGAAATACTGGTTCTCGATCACCGACGACGAGCAGGAGTTCCGCTTCAAGATGCGTATCCACGATCCGCTGAAGCAGTGGAAGCTCTCCCCCATGGATCTCGAAAGCCGCATCCACTGGGAGGAGTACACCAAGGCCAAGGAGGAGATGCTGCAGCGGACGCATATTCCGGAAGCGCCCTGGTGGGTGGTGCACGCGGTGGACAAGAAGAAGGCGCGGCTCAACATGATCACCCACCTGCTTGGGCAGATCCCCTACGAGACCGTGCCGAAGGAGCCCATCGTGCTTCCCGAGCGCGTCCGCAACGAGGACTATATCCGCCACCCGGTGCCGCCGGAGATGCATGTGCCAGAAATCTACTGACGGCGGGACGCCCGCCCCGCGCGCCATGCGGCCGGCCGAAGCTTGACTTTTGCGGGCGCTTCCTGTTTAAGCGCCGCAATCTGCTGACAAGTCCGAGAACTTCGAAGCCGCCGACCGGGACCCGACAAGGTATAAAGAGATCCCGGAGGTCAACACCCGACAGCGCGCTGCGCCCTCGGGTGCTTTTTGGCTTTGCGCGCTTCGAGCCTTGTTTTTGTCGCGGAAGGACCCGACGTTTTGGGGCGAGCCCCGAAACGCGAGAAGGATGAAACGATGTTTGAGAGCCTCCAGGACCGTCTTGGTTCCATTCTGAATGGACT
This sequence comes from Hyphomicrobiales bacterium, assembly GCA_900469345.1. Lineage (GTDB taxonomy): Bacteria > Pseudomonadota > Alphaproteobacteria > Rhizobiales > Rhizobiaceae > Neorhizobium. The sequence continues at coordinate 77,760 of UBWZ01000015.1, forward strand.
GACTGGCCGTGGCGCATTGAGCGAAGCGGATGTGACCGCCGCTCTGCGCGAGGTTCGCCGTGCCCTTTTGGAAGCCGACGTGTCGCTCGAGGTCGTCCGCTCGTTCACCGACAAGGTTCGCGAGAAGGCGGTCGGTGCCGAGGTCGTGAAATCGATCAAGCCCGGCCAGATGGTCGTCAAGATCGTCCATGACGAGCTCGTCGAAATGCTTGGCTCCGAAAGCGTCGGCATCGACCTTCGGGCAGCGGCGCCGGTGGTGATCATGATGGTCGGCCTGCAGGGCTCCGGCAAGACGACTACCACGGGCAAGATCGCCAAGCGGCTGACCGACCGCGAAAAGAAGAAGGTTCTGATGGCGTCGCTCGATACGCGACGCCCGGCCGCCCAGGAACAGCTGCGCCAGCTCGGCGTGCAGACGGGCGTCGACACGCTGCCGATCATCGCCGGCCAGTCGCCGACCGATATCGCCGCACGCGCCGTGCAGGCGGCCCGCCTCGGCGGCCATGACGTGGTCATTCTCGATACCGCCGGCCGTACCCATATCGACGAGCCGCTGATGCAGGAAATGGCGGAGATCAAGCGGAAGTCCAATCCGCATGAGATCCTGCTCGTCGCCGATAGCCTGACCGGCCAGGACGCCGTCAATCTCGCCCGCAATTTCGACGAGCGCGTCGGCATTACCGGCCTCGTGCTGACCCGCATGGACGGCGACGGCCGCGGTGGCGCCGCCCTTTCCATGCGCGCCGTCACCGGCAAGCCGATCAAGCTCATCGGCGTTGGCGAAAAGATGACGGAGGTGGAGGAATTCCATCCCCGCCGCATCGCCGATCGGATCCTCGGCATGGGCGACATCGTGTCGCTCGTGGAAAAGGCCGCCGAAAACATCGACGCGGAAAAAGCCGCGGCGATGGCCAAGAAGATGCAGTCGGGCAAGTTCGACCTGAACGACCTCGCCGACCAGCTGCGGCAGATGAAGTCGCTCGGCGGCATGGGCGGGATCATGGGCATGATGCCCGGCATGGCCGGCATGAAGGACAAGCTCGCCGCCTCCGGCATGAGCGACAAGGTCTTCGACCGGCAGCTGGCGATCATCTCGTCGATGACCAAGGCGGAGCGCGCCAACCCCGACATGCTCAAGCATTCCCGCAAGAAGCGCATCGCGGCCGGTTCCGGTTCGGACGCGGCGGAAATCAACAAGCTTCTGAAAATGCACCGCCAGATGGCCGACATGATGAAAATGATGGGCGGCAAGGGCAAGGGCGGCATGATGAAGCAGATGATGGGCGGCCTTGCCGGCAAGATGGGTCTTGGCGGCATGGGCGGCGGAATGGGCGGCATGCCCGACCTGTCCAAGCTCGATCCGAAGCAGCTCGAAGCCCTCCAGAAGCAGGCTGAAGCCGCGGGCCTGAAGCCCGGCTCGATGCCCGGCATGGGCGGCGGAATGCCGGGCCTCGGCGGCAAGCTTCCGGGGCTTCCGGGTCTTGGCGGTGGCGGCTTCCCGGGTCTTCCCGGCATGCCGAAGAAGAAGTGATGGAGAAGGTTCGTGGTTGATCCGGAAGTCAAGGCTCGCCTTGCGAGCTACCGCCAGTCGATCGACAACATCGACGCGGCGCTCGTGCACATGCTGGCGGAACGTTTTCGCTGCACCAAGGAAGTGGGCATCCTGAAGGCCCAGTTCGAATTGCCGCCGGCCGACCCGGCGCGCGAGGAATACCAGATCGAGCGCCTCCGCCACCTGGCGAAGGATGCCCGTCTGGATCCGGATTTCGCCGAGAAGTTCCTGAACTTCGTCATCAAGGAAGTCATCCGGCATCATGAAGCCATCGCCGCCGAACATGGCGGTGCGAAGGAAACAGCATAACCCGAGCCGCCGCCGGCGGCTCTTGTCAGAACCCGGACCACCGGACGGTGGCCCATACAGACCCAAGGAGAGAAACCAATGTCCCTGAAGATTCGTCTTGCCCGCGGCGGCTCCAAGAAGCGCCCTTACTACACCGTCGTCGTTGCAGACGCCCGCAGCCCGCGTGACGGCCGCTTCCTCGAAAAGCTCGGTTCGTGGAACCCGATGCTGCCGAAGGACGATGCCAAGCGCGTCGAACTGAACGAAGAGCGCATCAAGCACTGGATCGCCAACGGCGCCCAGCCGACCGACCGCGTCCTGCGCTTCCTGGCCGACGCCAACATCGCGACCCGCGACGTCAAGAACAACCCGGACAAGGCAAAGCCCGGCAAGAAGGCCCAGGAGCGCGCCGCCGAGCGTGCCCAGAAGGCCACCGAAGCTGCCGAAGCCACGACTGCCGAATAAGTCGAAGTGACTTTGCAAAACGGGCGGTGCGGCGACGCATCGCCCGTTTTGCTGTTTCCAACGCCTCTGAAACGCTCTAAATGATGCCGAAAGCAACTGGGACCCGCGCATGAGCAAGCTCAAGAACCCCGTTCTCATGGCGACGATCGGTGCCGCCCAGGGACTGAGGGGGGAAGTGCGTGTCCGCGCCTATACCGCCGACGGCACAGCGCTTGGCGATTATGGCCACCTGCATGCAGAAGACGGGCGCGTCTTTGAAATCCTGGAATTGCGCGAGGCGAAGACCGTCGTGATCGTGCGCTTCCGCGGCATCAACGACCGCACCGCGGCCGAGGCGTTGGCAGGGCTCGAGCTCTTCATCGAGCGCGACAACCTGCCCGACGACGAACTGGACGACGACGAATTCTACTATGCCGATCTCGAGGGGCTGGATGCGGTCGATCCGGAGGGCAAGAGCTACGGGACGGTGAGCGGCGTGTTCGACTTCGGCGCCGGCGACCTCCTGGAGCTGAAGGGGCCCGGACGGCGCCCGGCGCTCATTCCCTTCTCCGAAGCCGCCGTGCTGGAGATCGACCTCGAAAACGGGCGCATCGTGATCGACCCGATGGCTGCCGGCCTGCTCGACGACGAGGGCGAGAACGGCCTGTCTCCCGATGGCCCGACGGACCCGAAATGAGCCTTCCGATCTACCGTGCCACCGTTCTCACGCTCTATCCGGACATGTTTCCGGGTCATCTCGGCCAGTCTCTCGCCGGCAAGGCGATGGAGCGCGGCGACTGGAGCCTCGAGACGGTGCAGATCCGCGATTTCGCGACCGACCGTCACCGGACCGTCGACGATACGCCGGCCGGCGGCGGTGCCGGCATGGTGCTGAAGCCCGATGTGCTTGCCCGGGCAATCGATTCCGTCGCGTCCGACCCGCGCCCGCGCCTCTTGATGAGCCCACGCGGCCGGCCGCTGACGCAGAAGCGGGTACGCGAACTGGCGGAAGGCGAGGGCGTCGTCATCGTCTGCGGACGCTTCGAGGGCGTCGACCAGCGGGTGATCGACGGGCGAGAGCTCGAGGAAGTCTCGATCGGCGACTACATCCTGTCCGGCGGCGAGCCGGCCGCGCTGACGCTGCTCGACGCGGTGGTGCGGGTTCTCCCGGGCGTGATGGGCAATGCCGTGTCCGGGATCAACGAAAGTTTCGAGCACGGGCTGCTGGAGCATCCGCACTACACACGCCCGCAAGTGTTCGAAGGGGCAGAGATCCCGGCCGTGCTGACATCCGGCAATCATGGCGCGATCGAGCACTGGCGGGTCCAGGAAGCGCTGCGCCTGACGCAGGCGCGGCGGCCGGATCTGCTCGACCGCGACTGACCAGGGACGTCCGCAGGCGTTCGCTCGATCTTACACCGTGACGAAATAATAGACGGTCAGCGCCGCCCCGACGGCAACCACGCACCAGCGCAGGACGGCTTGCGGCGCGCGCCGCGCCACCCACACGCCGCAATATCCGCCCAGCGCCCCGGCGGGGATCATCACCAGGGCCTGCGGCCAGGCGACCACGCCGCCGCTGATGAAGACGATGATGGCGACCGCCGCGATCAGGGTCGCGAAGAGGTTCTTCATGGCGTTGAGATGGTGGTAGGAGCCGCCGGTCGTCAGCCCCAGCACCGCCAGCATCATGATGCCCATGCCGGCGCCGAAGAAGCCGCCATAGATGGCGTTGAGGAACTGCGCGATGGCGCTGAGAACGGACCTGTCGCCGGGTTCGGCGGTCGTCTTCGGCTTCAGCGACGGACCGGCCGCGAAGATGATGGTGGCGGCGGCCAGCAGCCACGGCACGAGGGCGCGGAAGGAGGGGTTGTCGAGAGACAGCAGGATCAGCGAACCGGCAAGCGCGCCGAACACCGAGACGATGCCGAGCACGAGGACGCCCCGCCAGTGCTGCGCGATCTCCCTGCGGTAGGCGAGCGTCGAGGTGACATAGCCGGGAAACTGCACGATCGACGATGTGGCGTTGGCCGCGATCGGCGGCAGTCCGGCCAGCGTCATGGCGCCGAAGGTGAGGAAGGTGCCGCCGCCGGCAATCGCATTCACCGCGCCGGACAGGAAGCCTGCCGCCGCCAGAAGCACGATCATGGTGATCGTCATTATCTCTCTCCCGTCTTGACGCGCTCTCATAGCTTCGGCACTGCTGCCGATGCAAGCGGACAGCGCTTCCCGACCGCGCCACAAAAATGCGGCGGACGGGATGACAAGCGGCGGTCTTTCGTGTATTTGCGCAGCCGGCACTGGGACACGATCCCGTCCACCAGCAAGAAAGAATGGCGAATCCGCTCTGCCTGTGGCTGGTCCCGAGGTTGAACCGAAGGACTATCGAGCGCTCTGGCTGTTTCAGAAGAACGAAGGTTTGAAACGATGAATATCATTCAGCAGCTTGAGGCCGAACAGGTCGCCAAGATCGAAGCCAAGCGCAAGCTTCCCGACTTTTCCCCGGGCGACACCGTCCGCGTCAACGTTCGCGTGACGGAAGGTACCCGTACCCGCGTACAGGCCTATGAAGGCGTGTGCATCGCCCGCTCCGGCGGCGGCCTCAACGAAAGCTTCACCGTTCGCAAGATCTCCTACGGCGAAGGTGTCGAGCGCGTATTCCCGGTCTGCTCGCCGATGGTCGAAGGCGTCGAAATCGTTCGCCGCGGTAAGGTCCGCCGCGCCAAGCTGTACTACCTGCGCGACCTGCGCGGCAAGGCTGCCCGTATCGTCGAGAACACCAACACCCGCGCCCGCAAGTTGAACGACGCCGAGCGCCAGGCCGTTGCCGAGGAAAAGGCACGCATCGAAGCCGAGAAGGTTGCCGCTGCCCAGGCTCTGGCCGCCGAAAAGGCTGCTGCCGAAGCTGCAGAAGCCAAGGCTGCTGCAGAAGCCGCTGAAGCTGCAAAGGCTGCGGAAGCCTCCGCAGAATAAGAATTTCCGTTTACGGATTGAAAAAGGCGGCCCGCGTGGCCGCCTTTTTTGTTGCGCGCTGACCGGCTTGCCAGCGCCCCTGTGTCAGGGCCGGCGCGACCCCGGTGCGGAGCGAGGCTCGGCCACCGGCGCATTGGCAATGGTCTTCCTTGCGAGGATCTGCCCGACCAGGATCACCAGTACCCCGGCGATCGCCAGGCAGGCGGCGAGAAAGAACATCGGATAGGTATTGCTGTTGGTGCGGTCATGGATCCACGGCACGACGTTCTGGGCGACGAAGCCGCCGAGATTGCCGACCGAGTTGATGGCTGCGAGGCCCGCTGCTGCGCCTGCACCCTTGAGGAAGCGAGAGGGCAGGCTCCAGAACACCGGCTGGCCGGCAAAGATACCGGCCGCAGCGACGCACAGGAAGGCAAACTGCAGCACCGGCGCGGTGACCAGCACGGACATAGACAGGCAGATGGCACCGACAAAGGCCGGCACGACGATGTAGGGCGTCTTGTTCTCGGTCTTGTCGGCAGCAGCCGGGACCATCCAGAGGGCGGCCGCCACGACGATCCACGGCAGGATGTTGATGAAGCCGTTGACCGTGTTGGAGACGCCGAAGCCCTTGACGATGGTCGGCAGCCAGTAGCTCAGCCCGTAGGCGGCGAGCGGAAAGCCCACATAGCAGACGGCCATCAGCATCACGGTCGGATTGATCAGCGCCTTGAAGCCGTTGTCGGAATGCTGGTCCATGCCGGAATTCTCACGCGCCAGCCGGTCCGCCAGCCAGCGCTTTTCCTCGTCGGTCAGGAACTTCGCCTTTTCCGGCGTGTCGTCGAGGTAGAAGAGGGTGACGATGCCGGCGATCACCGCCGGAACACCGGTCGCCAGGAACACCCATTCCCAGCCGGCAAGGCCGAGCATGCCGTCCAGATCGAGCAGCGATCCGCCGATCGGCGCACCGATCGCATTGGCGATGGCGCTGAAGATCATGAACAGGCCCACCATGCGGCCGCGGTAATCCTTGGGGAACCACAGCGTCAGAAGGTAGAGCACGCCCGGAAAGAAGCCGGCCTCGGCGACACCCAGCAGAAAGCGCAGGATGTAGAACATGGTGGCATTCTGGGTGAAGGCGAGGCCGATCGTCACCAGGCCCCAGGAGATCATGATGCGGGCGAACCAGCGGCTGGCGCCGAAGCGTTCGAGAAACAGGTTGCTCGGCACCTCGAACAGGAAGTAGCCGATGAAGAACAGCGAGGCACCGAGGCCATAGGCATATTCGCTCATGTTGAGCGCGCCGACCATCTGCAGCTTGGCGAAGCTGACATTCTGCCGGTCTATATAGGCGATGAGATAGAGGATGCCGAGGAAGGGCATCATTCGCCAGGTGATCTTGGAAATCAGTTTTTGCTCGGAAACCATACGCATCCTCCCGGCCCGGGGGCCATGCCTTCAAACTTGAGAGGGGAATTAGGTTTTCAACCGGTGCCGGCAAGGACCAGGCGGCGCAACGGCCGACGCAAATGGGGTTTGACAGCGGTGCCGGCAGGTCCGATATGTCTCTGATCATGGATATCGACCAGAAAACCAAGAACCAGACCCGGATCCAGCGTCTGAAGGGGCTTACCGACGGCACTCACCGGCAGCTTGATCAGCGCATCATGAGCGCCGACCCGTTCGGGAGCCGCGACCGCTATGCGCTGTTCCTGCAGGTCCAGCACCAGTTCCATGCGGATGTCGCGCCGCTCTATGCCCGCGCCGATCTCAACGCCCTGCTGCCCGGGCTTGCCGACCGATGCCGGCTCGAGGCACTGCGCCACGACCTGTTCGACCTTCGCGGGGTGGAGGCGGGCCGCCTTCAGGGTGGCGTGGGCACGCTCGACGTGGCGCAGGCGCTGGGCTGGGTCTACGTCGCCGAGGGCTCCAATCTCGGCGCCGCGTTCCTCCTGAAGGAAGCCGAAAAGATCGGCCTGTCGGAGGAGTTCGGTGCCCGCCATCTCGCCGGCCACCCGGCCGGACGCGGCCTGCACTGGCGCAATTTCGTGGCCGCCGTCAACGCGCTGCCCCTGTCGGAGGCCGACGAAAGGCTCGCGGCGGAGGGCGCAAAAGCGGCGTTCCGGCGCGTTCACGCGCTGGTCGACGATATCTTCAGCTGATCTCCGCGACGTTTGCCGCGTGCCGACGCATGGCGGCCGGAACCTCAGGTCAGGCCCGAGGATGCGCAGGCGAGGGGATGCCCGGACATCCGGGGCTGGAGAACGGTGCAGCTGCGGCCGCACTGGTATTTTCTCCCCGTTTCGGCCATATACGCCCTGAGGCCCCGGGACACGCGCGGGCAGAGGCGGGCAGGGGCTCGCCCAACGGATGATCGCCATGGCAGAGCAGGTCGAATTTGCAAAGATGAACGGACTTGGCAACAAGATCCTGGTCGTCGACATGCGCGGCCGCAAGGACAGGGTGACGCCCGAGGCGGCAATCGCGCTCAATGCCGATCCGGCGACCCAGTTCGACCAGATCATGGCGGTCCACGATCCGAAGCTCCAGGGCACCGACGCCTTTATCGACATCCTCAATTGCGACGGCTCCAAGGCGCAGGCCTGCGGCAACGGCACGCGCTGCGTGGTGCAGGCGCTTGCCGCCGAAACCGGGAGAAAGAGCTTCACCTTCCAGACGGTGGCCGGCATTCTCAATGCGCAGGAACACGAGGACGGCACGATCTCGGTGGATATGGGCAAGCCCGTGTTCGCCTGGGACCGGATCCCGCTGGCGGAGGAATTCTACGACACCAGCCGCATCGAGCTGCAGATCGGTCCGATCGACGCGCCGGTGCTGCATTCGCCCTCGGTCATGTCGATGGGCAATCCGCATGCTATCTTCTGGGTCGATCGCGACCCGATGGAGTTCGATCTCGACCGCTTCGGTCCGCTGCTCGAAAACCACCCGATGTTTCCGGAAAAGGCCAATATCACGCTGGCGCAGGTGACGTCGGACGCATCGCTGCGCACGCGCACCTGGGAGCGCGGCGCGGGGCTGACGCTAGCCTGCGGATCGGCGGCCTGCGCTGCCGCCGTGTCCGCCGCCCGCACCGGCCGTACCGGACGGACGGTGACGATCGACGTCGCCTCGTCGCCCAGCCGCCAGCCGCTGACCATCGACTGGCGCGAGAACGACCACGTCGTGATGACCGGGCCGGCCGAATGGGAATGGTCCGGCATGCTCGATCCGGTCACGGGCGCTTTTGCGCGCAGCGACGAGGCCGCAGAGGGCGATCAGGGAGTACGCGCAGGGTGAGCGGCGTCGAGGTCATCACCTTCGGCTGCCGGCTCAACACCTACGAGTCGGAAGTGATGCGCGCCGAAGCCGAAAAGGCGGGCCTCAACAATGCCGTGCTCGTCAACACCTGTGCGGTGACCGGCGAAGCGGTGCGGCAGGCCCGGCAGGCGATCCGCCGGGCGCGGCGCGACAACCCGCATGCGCGCATCATCGTCACCGGCTGCGCCGCCCAGACGGAGAGCCAGACCTTTGCCGAGATGCCGGAAGTGGATGCCGTGCTCGGCAACGAGGAGAAGCTGTCGAGCGCGTCTTACCGGGCGCTGCCGGATTTCGGCGTTGCGGCGGAAGAAAAGCTGCGCGTCAACGACATCATGAGCGTGCGCGCCACGGCGCCGCAGATGGTGAAGCATATCGACGGGCATGTGCGCGCCTTCATCCAGGTGCAGAACGGCTGCGACCACCGCTGCACCTTCTGCATCATTCCCTATGGCCGCGGCAATTCGCGGTCCGTGCCGATGGGCGCCGTGGTCGAGCAGGCCCGCAAACTGGTGCAGGGCGGCTATCGCGAGATCGTGCTGACCGGCGTCGATGCGACGAGCTATGGCGCCGACCTGCCCGGCCAGCCGTCGCTCGGATATCTCGCCAAAACCCTGCTGAAGCAGGTGCCGGAGATCCTCAGGCTGCGGTTGTCGTCGATCGACGGGATCGAGGCCGACCGGCATCTGTGGGACCTGATCGCCGACGAGCCGCGTTTCATGCCGCATCTGCATCTGTCGCTGCAGCATGGCGACGACATGATCCTGAAGCGCATGAAGCGGCGCCACAGCCGCGCCGAGGCGCTTGCCTTTACAGAGCAGGCCCGGCGGCTGCGGCCCGAGATCGCCTTCGGCGCCGACATGATCGCCGGGTTCCCGACCGAAACGGACGCGATGGCCGAGAATGCCGCGACGCTTGCGGAAGAAGCCGGTATCTCCTTCCTGCATGTGTTTCCCTACAGCCCGCGGCCGGGCACGCCTGCCGCCCGCATGCCGCAGGTCGACCGGGGTCTCGTCAAGCAGCGTGCCGCCCGGCTGCGCGCCCGCGGCGAGGCGCTCCACGCAAACCATCTCGAACGGATGGTCGGCAGCGAGCAGACCGTCATCGTCGAGATGAACGGAATGGCGCATACGGAAAACTTTTCGCTGGTTGCCGCTCCCGGGCTTGTTCCCAGGCAGGTCCAGCGCGTTATCATTACTGGCCATAACGGCAAGCACCTCGAGATGCGGGTCTTGTCCGCCTCTGCGGCCCCTCGAGCGGCATAAGAACGGATTGTTCATGGCACTGAGTTTTATCAAGCGCGTTTTCACCTTCGGCGATGTGCCGGCGGACCAGGACGGACAGTCCGGCCACCATCCCGAGACGGCTCCTGCCGTCCAGGCCGAGCTCGAGCCCAAGCCCCGCCACGAGGAACTGCCGGTCGCGCCGGTTGATCCGGTCGCCCCGCTCGAGATCGAGACCGCCGGCGGACCGGCTGCCGATCTGGCCATCAAGAGTGACGCGGACGAGGCTGCTGCCCTGCTGCCAGGCGCCGAGGACACCTCGGAGCTCGGCGTCGTTCCGCTGTCGCTGCTGGAGGCCGAGGCTGCGGCGGGAACGCTTGATGCGGATACTAAGCTACAGGATAGCGTCTCCGAAGCGACTGCCCCCCAAACCGTCCCGGTGCTTCCCAAGGGATTTTCGACCGCCCGCTCGGAACCGGAGACCGTCACCATCGTGCCGCCGGCGCCGCTGTCGTGGTTCCAGCGGCTGCGAGCGGGGCTTGCCCGGACATCGTCGCAGCTGACGGGTCAGATCGCCGCGCTGTTTACCAAGCGCAAGCTGGACGACGAGACGCTGGAAGAGCTCGAGGACCTGCTGATCCAGGCGGATCTCGGCGTCGAGACGGCGATGCGCATTACCGGCGCCCTGTCATCGGAACGCTACGGCAAGGACGTGTCGGGCGAGGACGTGTCGCGCATCATGGCGGGCGAAATCACCAAGGTGCTCGCCCCCGTCGCCAAGCCGCTGGCGCTCGATCTCAATCACAAGCCGCATGTGATCCTGGTCGTCGGCGTCAACGGCACCGGCAAGACGACGACGATCGGCAAGCTGGCGGCCAAGCTTTCGGGCGCCGGGCTGAAGGTGATGCTGGCTGCCGGCGATACGTTCCGTGCGGCGGCGATCGAGCAGCTGAAGATCTGGGCCGACCGCACCGGCTCGCAATTCATCGGCACCAAGCTCGGGGCGGATGCCGCCGGTCTCGCCTATGATGCCTTCGAGCAGGCGCGGGCCAACAAGTCCGACGTGCTGATCATCGACACGGCCGGCCGGTTGCAGAACCGCGCCGAGCTGATGGCGGAACTCGAAAAGATCGTGCGGGTGCTCGGCAAGCTCGATCCGGACGCGCCGCACACGGTGCTGCAGACGCTCGACGCGACGACCGGCCAGAATGCGCTCAACCAGGTGGAGATCTTCCGCAACGTTGCGGGCGTCAGCGGGCTGATCATGACCAAGCTCGACGGCACGGCGCGCGGCGGCATCCTGGTGGCGATCGCCGCCAAGCACAAGCTTCCCGTCTACTTCGTCGGCGTCGGCGAGGGTGTCGACGATCTCGAAGCCTTCGAGGCCGAGGATTTCGCCCAGGCCATTGCAGGCCTGGCACATTGATGACAGAGACAAACGGGTCGGCCTCGGCCATTCTTTAACAGCCTGATCAAGTTGGATACCATGCAGAGCATCGAAAGCGACGTCACGCCGACCAAGGCAGAAAAACAGCATCCGATGCTGAAGCTCGCTTTGGAGCTTGGTCCGCTTCTGGTCTTCTTTTTCGGAAACCTTCGGGGCGAGTGGCTGGTCGAAAAGATCCCGGCGCTGGCGGCGGTCGGCGGGCCGCTGTTCGTTGCCACGGCGCTGTTCATGGCCGCGACGGTCGCATCGCTGGTCATCTCCAAGATCGTCTTCCACCACCTGCCGGTCATGCCGCTCGTGTCGGGCGCCGTGGTGCTGATCTTCGGGTCGCTGTCGATCTGGCTGCAGGACGAGACCTTCATCAAGATGAAGCCGACCATCGTCAACACGCTGTTCGGAGCGACGCTTCTGATCGGCCTTTTGTTCGGCCGGTCGCTGCTCGGCTATGTCTTCAACGCCGCCTTCCAGCTGGACGACGCGGGCTGGAAAAAGCTGACGCTCCGCTGGGGCCTGTTCTTCCTGGTGCTGGCGGTCCTCAACGAGGTTGTCTGGCGCAATTTCTCCGATGCCGCCTGGGTCAACTTCAAGGTCTGGGGCACGATGCCGATCACCATCCTGTTCACGCTGTCGCAGATGCCGCTGATCATGCGCCACACGATTTCGGAGCAGACGCCCGAGACCGACAAGTGACGGCCGCGGCTGCAACCGCGACCCGCAGCAGCGGCCGGGTCTGGCTGCTCGTTGCGCTCGGCATTCTGGTGGCGCAGATCGTCATCCTCCATCTTATGGGGCGCCTCTGGATCTGCGAGTGCGGCACTGTCAAACTGTTCGAACCGGTGGTCAATTCGCCCGGCAATTCGCAGCATCTGGCGGACTGGTACACGCCGTCGCACATTATCCACGGCTTCCTGTTTTTCGGCCTCGGCTGGCTGATCCTGCGGCGTGCGCCACTGTCGGCGCGGTTGTCGCTCGCCGTCGTGATCGAGGCAGCTTGGGAGATCGCCGAGAATTCGCCGATCGTGATCGACCGCTACCGGACCACCACGATGGCGCTCGGCTATTCGGGCGACAGCATCATCAATTCGGGCATGGATACGGTGTTCATGGCGCTCGGCTTCCTCGCCGCCTCGCGCCTGCCGGTCTGGGCAACGGTCGCGATCGCGATCTTTTTCGAGCTGTTTACCGGCTGGCTGATCCGCGACAACCTCACCCTCAACGTGCTGATGCTCATCTGGCCGGTCGAGGCAATCAAGACCTGGCAGGGCGGCGCCTAGCTTTTGGCGCCACTCGCCTTTTCGATCGCCGGCATCAGATCGCCGCTGATGCTGCGCTCGTCGAAAGGCCCGACCCGCTTGTAGAGGATGGTGCCGTCGGGGCCGACGAGATAGCTTTCCGGAATGCCGTAGACACCCCAGTCGATCGCCGCCTTGCCGCTCGGATCGGTGCCGATCGCGGCGTAAGGGTTGCCCAGTTCGCCGAGAAAGCGCAGCGCGTTGTCGGTCTTGTCCTTGTAGTTGATGCCGACGACGGTGATCCGGCTGTCCCTCGCCAGCTCCTTGAGGAGCGGATGCTCCTGGCGGCAGGGCACGCACCAGGAGGCAAACACGTTGACGAGCGTCAGCTTGCCCGCGATCGCCTGGCTGGTCAGCGCTGCGACGTTGGCGCCTTCGAGCGGCGGCAGGGCGAGCGTCGGTGCCTTCTTGCCGATCAGGGCCGAGGGAATGGCGGAGACGTCGCGGCCGTTGACGTCCTGGTCGTAGAGCATCTTGCCGGCAATGCCCGCAAACCCGAGAAAGACCGCCAGCGGAATGATGGCCAGCACGTAGCGGGAGGCGCCGCTGCGCCGTGCGGCATGGTCGTCGCTGCTGTCGCTCACGCCGTGGTCTCCCCGCCCATCTCGTCCGGCGTCTCGGGCGCGGGCCGGGACGACCGCCGGCGGAACCCCGAGGCTTCGAGTTCGGCCAGTTCCTGGCGCCGGGCCCGGCCGTCGAGCCAGACCCAGGCGATCAGACAGAGGGTCATGACGCCGGCAACGCCGTAGGAGGTGAAGACATAGAATGCGTATTTCATGCGGCGTCCCCGCGGCTTGCGATGCGGGCCGACATGCGGCGCTGGGCCGCGACCCGTCGGCGCAGGATCTCGTTGCGCATCGCCAGAAGATGCAGCGTGAAGAACAGCAGCGTGAAGGCGAGCGCCATGACCAGCAGCGGGCGCAGGAACTCCGGATCGATGGTCGGGCCGTCGAGCCGCAGGACGCTCGATTTCTGGTGCAGCGTGTTCCACCATTCGACCGAGAACTTGATGATCGGGATGTTGACGAAGCCGACGAGGATCAGCACGGCGGCGACCCGGGCCGCGCGGGAGGGATCGTCGATCGCCCGGTTGAGCGCAATCAGGCCGAGATACATCAGGAACAGGATGAAGACCGAGGTCAGCCGAGCGTCGCCCCAGGTCCACCAGGTGCCCCACATCGGCTTGCCCCACAGCGAACCAGTGATCAGCGCGAGCAGCGTAAATGCAGCGCCGAGCGGGGCGGCCGCCTTGTGGCTGACGTCGGCGAGCGGATGGCGCCAGACCAGCGTGCCGATCGCCGACAGCGCCATGATCGTGTAGCACATCATGGCGAGCCAGGCGGCGGGCACATGGACGTACATGATGCGGACGGTATCGCCCTGCTGGTAGTCGCCTTCCGTCTTGAAGCTCAGATAGAGCCCGACCGCAAAGAGGAGCGCGGTGATCGCCGCCAGCCACGGCACCAGGCGCGCGACGAGCGCCATGAATCGGGTCGGGTTGGCAAGGTCGCTGAGTTTGGTGATCGCGAGACTTTCGGTCATGCAGGTCTTCTAAATGGGTGTGGCGCCGTCCGGTTGACCTTAGTCAATCGTCCGCATTTCTCAAAGCCAATGCTGCCCCAAGCGGGCCGAGCACGGCAAAAAACATCGTGATGGCGATCAGGATCAGGAAGGGCGGCAGGAACGGCGCCGGTTCCTCGACGGCGGCATAGGCGGCGCTGACGCCGAAGATCAGCACCGGAATGGCGAGCGGCAGGACGAGGATCGAGACCAGCAAACCGCCGCGCGGCAGGGCGACGGCCACCGCCGCGCCGACCGCGCCGATAAAGGTGAGCGCCGGCGTGCCGACCAGCAATGTCGCCATGGTGGCGCCGATCGCCACCTCGTCCATGTTCATGAACAGGCCGAGCAGCGGCGAGGCGATGACAAGCGGCAGGCCATGGCCGAGCCAGTGAGCCAGGCATTTGATGAGCACGGTGAGCACCAGCGGATGCTCCTGCATTAGCATCAGATCGAGCGACCCGTCCTCGCGGTCGGTCTGGAACATGCGGTCGAGACCGAGCAGGGACGACAGCAGGGCGCCGATCCAGACGATGGCCGGTCCGATGCGGGCAAGCAGGTTGAGGTCGGGCCCGACGCCGAAGGGAATGACGGCGACGACCGCGGTGAAGAACAGGACGCCGATCAGCGCCCCGCCGCCAGCCCGCACGGAAAGCTTCAGATCGCGGGAGAGGAGGGCGATCATATGACGAGGCCTCTTTGTCGGGAGGGGTTGGGCCTCAGACGGCGGAGGCCGGGGCCGTGGATCCTCGGGTCAAGCCCGAGGATGACGACGGAGGGGTGGAGGATGACGACGGGGTGGAGGATGACGGAGGAGGGGTGGATGACGGTGCGCTCGAGGGTGTGGGGCGCACCCCCCTCTGCCCTGCCGGGCATCTCCCCCTCAAGGGGGGAGATCGGCCAGACGGTCAGGCGTCGTTCCCCATCGGAGGCAAATGCGGCCGCCGAGCTTGCGCTCAAGATCATTTCGGCAGCCGGGTAGGTTGCTTGGACGTGAAACGGCGCTCCCATCCGATCTCCCCCCTTGAGGGGGAGATGCCCGGCAGGGCAGAGGGGGATGTTGCTGGAGGTGATACTCACCACATCGCCTCCACCGCGCCGGCAAAGCCGGTCATCTTCAGTTCCTCGGCAGTCTCCAGTCCGAGCGGCTGGTGGGTTGCCGCCATGACCATGCCACCCAAGGCGAGATGCTGCCTGATCAGGCCGGTAAAGACGCCTTCGGCGGACCGGTCGAGCGCTGCCGTCGGTTCGTCCAGCAGCCAGACGGGGCGGTGGCTCACCATCAGCTTGGCAAAGGCCATGCGGCGCTGCTGCCCGGCCGAGAGGTAGCCGAAGGGCAGGTGCACGATGTCGCCGAGCCCGACCGCCTCGGCGGCGTCCAGCGCCGAAAGGCCGCGGCCGCCGGCATCGCCGAGGAAACGCTGCCAGAAGACGAGGTTCTCGCGCACCGAAAGCTCCGGCTTCATCGCATTTCGGTGGCCGAGATAGTGGCAGGCTTCCGCCGCCCGCATGCCGGCCTCGCCGCCCGGCTTATCGAGGGAGACGCGGCCGGTCTCGGGACGCAACAGGCCGGCCACGACGCGCAGCAAGGTGGACTTGCCGGAGCCGTTGCGTCCCGTCACCACGAGGGCCTTGCCTGCCTCTATCGTGAACGAAAGATCGGCGAACAGCAGGTCCTCTCCGCGCCGGGCGCTCAGATGTTCGGCTGACAGCCGCATGCCGGACCCTTCATTATGATTTTAATCATCTCGATACCAAAAATTCGAGACGGCGGTTCATTTCGTCTGGAACGCTTCTTAGAAATTATCTATAAGCTCTGCAACCACGCCAGCGGCCGGCGTGATTTCCATATAGCGCCGAACTTGAAGACCAAAATCTTCTCGTGCGGACAGCGGAAATGGTCGCACCCGCATCCTGATGTGCATGAAGTGCATAGGCGTCCGCACGCGCGTGTAGGCTCTTACATATCAGCGGGGTTATCTTTCCGTGGCTAAATCTATCGACAGCTTCAATTGTCGTTCCGTCCTGACTGTAGGCGGCAAGGACTATGTTTACTACAGCCTGCCCAAGGCCGAACAGAACGGTCTTGCGGGCGTTTCCAAGCTTCCCTTCTCGATGAAGGTGCTGCTCGAGAACCTTCTCCGCTTCGAAGACGGCAAGTCCGTCACCAAGGAACAGATCCTGTCGGTCGCGGCATGGCTGACCAACAAGGGTCAGGCCGAGGCCGAAATCGCCTATCGCCCGGCCCGCGTGCTGATGCAGGATTTTACCGGCGTTCCGGCCGTGGTCGACCTTGCCGCCATGCGTGACGGCATCAAGGCGCTCGGCGGCGACCCGGAAAAGATCAACCCGCTCGTTCCGGTCGACCTCGTGATCGACCACTCGGTGATCGTTGACGAATTTGGCACGCCGACTGCATTTGCGAAGAACGTCGAGCTCGAATACGAGCGTAACGGCGAGCGCTACCGCTTCCTGAAGTGGGGCCAGCAGGCGTTCAAGAACTTCCGCGTCGTGCCGCCCGGCACCGGCATCTGTCACCAGGTCAACCTCGAATATCTCGGCCAGACGGTCTGGACCAACGAGGAAGACGGCGAAACCGTCGCCTATCCCGACACCTGCGTCGGTACCGATTCGCACACCACGATGATCAACGGCCTCGGCGTCCTGGGCTGGGGCGTGGGCGGCATCGAGGCCGAAGCGTCGATGCTCGGCCAGCCCGTGTCGATGCTTCTGCCGGAAGTGATCGGCTTCAAGCTGACCGGCAAGCTCAAGGAAGGCGTCACCGCGACCGACCTGGTGCTGACCGTCGTGCAGATGCTGCGCAAGAAGGGCGTGGTGTCGAAGTTCGTCGAATTCTTCGGCCCGGGCATGGACAACATGCCGCTCGCAGACCGTGCGACGATCGGCAACATGGGTCCGGAATACGGCGCGACCTGCGGCTTCTTTCCGGTCGACGGCGAAACCATCAACTACCTGACCATGTCGGGCCGCACACTGGAGCGGATCGCGCTGGTGGAAGCCTATTCGAAGGCCCAGGGGATGTGGCGCGAGGGCGACGGCGCCGATCTCGTCTTCACCGACACGCTCGAACTCGATCTCGGCGACGTCGTTCCGTCGATGGCCGGCCCGAAGCGTCCGGAAGGCCGCATCGCGCTCGAAAACATCGCCTCCGGCTTTGCCGGTTCGCTCGACACCGAGTACAAGAAGCCCGGCCAGCTTGCCAACCGCTATGCGGTCGAAGGCACCGACTTCGATCTGGGTCATGGCGATGTGGCGATTGCCGCCATCACGTCGTGCACCAACACGTCCAACCCTTCGGTGCTGATCGCTGCCGGGCTTCTCGCCCGCAACGCGGTCGCCAAGGGCCTGAAGACCAAGCCATGGGTGAAGACCTCGCTGGCGCCCGGATCGCAGGTTGTCGGCGAGTACCTCGCCAAGTCCGGCCTGCAGGGTTCGCTCGATTCGCTCGGCTTCAACCTCGTCGGCTTCGGCTGCACGACCTGCATCGGCAACTCCGGCCCGCTGCCGGCGCCGATCTCGAAGACGATCAACGACAAGGGCCTGATCGCCGCCGGCGTGCTTTCCGGCAACCGCAACTTCGAAGGCCGCATCTCGCCGGACGTCCAGGCAAACTATCTCGCCTCGCCGCCGCTCGTCGTCGCCTATGCACTCGCCGGCAGCGTCCAGAAGGACCTGACGACGGAACCGCTCGGCGAAGACCAGAACGGCAATCCGGTGTTCCTCAAGGACATCTGGCCGACCTCGCACGAAGTGCAGGAATTCATCCTGAAATATGTCACGCGCGAACTCTACGAGAGCAAGTATGCGGACGTGTTCAAGGGTGACGAGCACTGGCAGGCCGTGCAGATCCCGCCGGGCCAGACCTATGCCTGGGACAACAACTCGACCTACGTGCAGAACCCGCCCTATTTCGTGGGCATGGGCAAGACAGGCACCGGCCTCAAGGACATCAAGGGCGCCCGCGTTCTTGGCCTGTTCGGCGACAAGATCACCACCGACCACATTTCTCCGGCCGGTTCGATCAAGGCGGCTTCGCCTGCCGGCGCCTACCTGACGGGTCACGGGGTCGGCGTTGCCGACTTCAACCAGTACGGCACGCGGCGCGGCAATCATGAAGTGATGATGCGCGGCACGTTCGCCAACATCCGCATCCGCAACTACATGCTCGGCCCGAACGGCAAGGAGGGTGGCTACACCTTCCACTATCCGTCTAAGGAAGAGATGTCGATCTACGACGCCGCCATGAAGTACAAGGACGAGGGCGTTCCGCTCGTCATCTTCGCGGGCGTGGAATACGGCAATGGCTCGTCGCGT
Source organism: Hyphomicrobiales bacterium (assembly GCA_900469345.1). Classification (GTDB taxonomy): domain Bacteria; phylum Pseudomonadota; class Alphaproteobacteria; order Rhizobiales; family Rhizobiaceae; genus Neorhizobium. The sequence goes on from UBWZ01000015.1 coordinate 96,168, forward strand.
GACTGGGCCGCGAAGGGCACCAACCTTCTCGGCGTCAAGGCGGTCATCGCCCAGTCGTTCGAGCGTATCCACCGGTCCAACCTCGTCGGCATGGGCATCGTCCCGTTCGTCTTCGAGGAAGGCACGACGTGGCAGAGCCTCGACCTCAAGGGCGACGAAACCGTCTCCATCGAGGGACTCGAAGGGGACATCAAGCCGCGCGAGTGGAAGATTGCCCGGATCACCTACGGCGACGGCTCGGTGAAGGAGGTCAACATCCTCTGCCGCATCGATACGCTGGACGAGGTGACCTACATGAACAATGGCGGCATCCTGCAGACCGTTCTGCGCGATCTGGCAGCCTGATCTTTGCTTCGTGCGCCGGTCGGGAATTCTCCGGCCGGCGCCCGTTGCACAGAGATTGGCCTGCTCTCCGAACATGCCGTGGCGACCACTCCGTCGGCCGCCGCGGATGCTTGTTTCACGCCGCCAAGGCGATCGTCACGGCTGGCTGAAATCCGATCAAATATCCGGTCCTCACCCCTTCGTTACTTCCGCTTGAACCTCGAGCCTGATTACCTCTGGGCGACCGAGTGTTCCATCGTCTCCGATGCGCGCTCGTTGCAACAGAATGTCGTCAAAGGTCCGCCCAATGCCATGTCCTAACCGCTTCCTCGTCTTGCTTGCCAGCCTGCTCGCCGCCGGCGGTGCGATGGCGGGCGACGTGCGCGAGCCGAAGGGTGTCGTCGAGCTGTTCACCTCGCAGGGCTGTTCCTCGTGCCCGCCGGCGGACGCAACGCTCGGTCAGCTGGTTGCCCAGGGCGACGTGGTGGCGCTGTCCTATCATGTCGACTACTGGAACTATCTGGGCTGGGCGGATACGCTGAGTTCGAAGGAAAATACCGCGCGCCAATACGGCTATGCCAAGACGATGGGGCGCAGCGGCGTCTACACCCCGCAGGCGGTTATCAACGGCCGCGACCATGTCAAGGGTGCCGATCTTGCGGCGATCAACGGCAAGATCGAGGGCCTGAAGCAGAGCGGACAGGGGCTTGATGTGCCGGTGACGGCTGCCATGCTGGGCGACGAGATCGAAATCGATATCGGCGAAGGCAAGGGCCAGGCGGATGTCGTGGTCGCCTATTTCACCAAGCGCGAACAGATCGAAGTCACCAAGGGTGAAAATACCGGCAAGACCATGGATTACTGGCACAGCGTCTACGACGTGCAGTCGGTCGGGATGTGGAACGGCAAGAGCGTCAAGCTGACGCTTCCCGGCAAGTTCATGGGACGGTCCAAGAAGGACGGCTGTGCGATCCTGCTGCAGTCGTCCGGTCCGAACGGCGAGCCGGGCGCCATTCTCGGCGCGACCGTGCTGATGGTCGGGCAGAAAAAGAGCTAAGGCTCACGGTCCCGCAAACATCTTCTCGAGTGCGGCCGGCAAAACTCTTCTCAAGTGGGGGGGGGTGCTGGAGATCCGGCCCGCGCATTGGGGGGCTGGGGGTAAGGGTCAATGCGGCGGACCGGACCATATGGCGCGAAATCTGCGCCAACCAACATCGATAATATCGACGAGAAATCGGGCGCCCTTTTGTCCGAAATCGGGCAAGATTAAAAACTTCTCCAGGCGGCTCGGCGGCTTGCATTTTGCGGTTGGTCGGGCACACTGTCACAGAACCGACATTGATGATTGGGAGCTTTTATTGTCCGATCAGCCTGATTTGCCCGGCCGCGCGCGATCGCAGGACGCAGCCGTTGTCGTCAGCCTCAACGACTATCGAGAAAACCGAGACCCGGCACCGGTGACGTTCCACCGGCGAGAGCTGGACGCCATCCTCAAGATCTACGGTCGCATGGTGGGCGAGGGCGAGTGGAAGGACTACGCCATCGACCATCTGAAGGACCGGGCGGTGTTTTCGATCTTCAAGCGATCCGGCGAAATGCCGCTGTTTCGCGTGGAAAAGAACCCGAAGCTTGCCGGCAAGCAGGGCGCCTACAGCGTCGTCAACACGGATGGCCGGATCCTGAAACGCGGCCAGGAGCTGCCACAGGTGCTCAAGGTATTCGACAAGGCGCTGAAGGTGATTGACTAGCCTAGCCGGCGAACATGGTGCCGGGATAGGCATGCATGTCGGGGTCGGTGGTCGTGCCTTCCCCCAGTGCGATCTGCATGATCACCGTATCCAGCCACCGGCCATGCTTGAACCCGGTGCCCTTCAGGGTGCCGGTCATCTGGAAGCCGAGGCTTGCATGCAGTGCGACAGAGGCGGGGCTGGCACCGCCGATGACGGCTGTCATCTGCCGGAAGCCGAGGTTCTCGCAGCGTGCCAGGAGCTCTCGCAGCAAGGCCGTGCCGATGCCACGGCCGCGGGCCTCCGGCGCCAGATAGATCGAATCCTCGACCAGCCACCGGTAGGCGGGCCGCGTCCGGAAGGCGGAGGCGTAGGCGTAGCCGATGAGGCTGCCGTCGTCGGTGCAGGCGGCGATGAAGGGATAGCCCTTGGCGCAGATTGCCTCGAACCGTGCGGCCATTTCCGCTTCGTCCGGCGGTACGATTTCGTAGCTTGCCGTGCCGTCGAGGACGGCATCCCGGTAGATCGCCGCGATGGCCGGAATATTGCTCAGGAGGGCGTCTCGGAGGTGGAAGAACATGGTCTGGCACCGCGGCTGGTGATGCATTGAGCTCACCTCCGTCGTAGAACCCGACTGCCAAGCGGGCAACAAAAAAGGCGGCCCGGAGGCCGCCTTTTCATCGAGATCCTGCCGATCAGTTGTTGCGGTTGCCCATGAACTGCAGCAGGAACGCGAACAGGTTGATGAAGTCCAGGTACAGCGTCAGGGCGCCGAGGATGGCCTTGCGGCCCATGACGGCGACGTCGTCCGCTTCCATGTACATTTCCTTGATCTTCTGCGTGTCATAGGCGGTCAGGCCTGCGAAGAGCAGGACACCGATCACCGAGACGGCGAAGGCCAATGCCGACGAGGCCAGGAAGATGTTGACCACGGAGGCGATGATCAGGCCGAACAGGCCCATGATCAGGAACGAGCCCATGGCGGTCAGGTCACGCTTGGTCGTGTAGCCGTAGAGCGAAAGCGCGCCGAACGAGGCGGCGGTGACGAAGAACGTCTGGACGATGCTCTGGCCGGTATAGACCAGGAAGATCGACGACAGCGACAGGCCCATCAGAGCCGCATAGACCCAGAAGGTCGTCTGCGCGGCAGCGACGCTCATCCGGTTGATGCGGAAGCTCAGGAAGAACACGACGCCGAGCGGCGCCAGCATCACGACCCAGCGCAGCGGGCTGCGGAACAGCACCTGACCGAACTCAGTCAGCTGTCCGTCCTGGACGGCAATCTGCCAGGTGACGAAGGCGGCGATACCGGTGATCGCCAGGCCAAGCGCCATCAGATTGTAGACCTTGAGCATGTAGGTGCGCAGGCCCTGGTCGATCAGGGCACCAGACTGGGAGCGGCCCCAGGCTGCCCTGTTCGGTGAATTGTTGTAGTCAGCCATTGGTTTCCTCATGAGCTCCGGAAGTTTCACGGTGTCGGGCCTCCTTGATCGAGACCCAGGCGCCGCTGCGGAGCTACAGCTAGCCTGCCTCAAATATGAGGCGATAATACCCGACATACAAGACCGGGCATGGGGAAAAGCGAAAGTCTGCGGTTAGGGTAAACGATGCCGCGGACAGTGGTTTTCAAGCCCGCGGAGCGTTTCCCGCCGCTTCTAAGATCAGAGCTCCCTCAGAACCGGTCCGGCCTTCTGGCCAAGGATCCTCCAGGTGCCGGCAAGCCCGATGCCGACCGTCAGCACCAGCGCGATCGCGAGCGTCAGCAGGGCGACGTCCGGCAGGAACGTGGACTGCAGTTTCATGATCCGGCTGATGACAAACCAGGTCGACAGCGAGCCGGCGGCGAGGGCAAACAGCGCCGTAGCCGCTCCGAGGATCACGTATTCGTAGCTGAAGGCGCGGATCAGCATGCCGCGGGTGGCGCCGAGCGTCTTCAGGACGACGGCATCGTGGGTGCGCGCCCGGTTTCCGGCGGCGAGCGCGCCGGCCAGGACCAGGACCGAGGCGATCAGTGCGACGGCGGCCGCCGCGCGGATGGCTGTTGCCAGCTGGCCGATCAGATGGTCGACCATGTCGATCGCATCCTTGACGCGGACGCTGGTGATCGTCGGATAAGCGTTGGTGACGGCGCGCAGGACAGCCGCCTCCTGCTGCGGCGTGGCGGCCGGATCGCTGAGCGTCGCCAGCCAGGCGTGCGGTGCGCCGCGGAAGGTGTTGGGCGAAAACACCATGACGAAGTTGATCGACAGGGACCTCCATTCCACCTTGCGCAGGTTGGCGATCTTCGCGGTGATGTTGCGGCCAAGCACGTTGACGGTGACGGTGTCGCCGATCTTGAGGCCGAGTTCACCCGCTTCCTCCGCCGAGAAGGAGACGAGCGGCTCGCCCGCATAGTCGGCCGGCCACCAGCTGCCCTCCACCAGCGAGGAGTTCTCGGGCAGCGTTTCCTCGTAGGTGATGCCGCGGTCGCCGCGCAGGACCCAGCGGCCGGCGGCGGGCACGTTCAACTGCGTTACGTCCTTGCCGTTGAAAGCGAGGATGCGGCCACGCAGCATCGGGGCCTCGGTCACCACGCCCTGCGGCAATTGCTGCTTCAGGACATTGACGAAGCCTTCACGTTCGGAGCCCTGGATGTCAACGAAGAAGAAGTTTGGCGCCTTTTCGGCAATGTTGCCGGTCAGCTGGCGCCGCATGTTGCCGTCGATCAGGGCGATGGTGACCAGCAGGGCAAGGCCGAGGCCGAGCGACAGGACCACCGAGGGCGTCAGTGCACCGGGTCGATGGATGTTGCCGATCGCCAGCCTCAGGGCCGGAGAGTTCACCCGCGGACTTCTGCGCGCCAGGGCGGCGATCAGCACGGCCACCAGCCGCAAGGCGACGAAGGCGCCGGCGACGGCGGCAAGGAAGATCGCGGCGAGATACCGGTCTTCGGCCGAGAGGACGGCGAGCGCGCAGAGAAGCGCCAGCGCCGCGCCGGCCGCGAGAAGGTAGGGCCATGACGGAAGGCGCCGCGACTCGAAGCCCTGTTCGCGAAAGAGAGCGGTGGCCGGCACTTCCCGGGCATGTCCGAGCGGAAGAACGGCAAAGGCGAAGGTGATGATGACCCCGAACACCGCCGCAAGCAAAAGCGCGGAAGGGAAGAGGGCGAGATCCTTGGGAACGGGCAGAACCCCGTCCAGGAAGTGGAGGGCGATGAGCGGCGTCACGGCGCCGATCAGGATACCGATCGCGGTGCCCGCCAGGCCCAGCAGCATGATCTGGATGAGGTAGATCTGGGTGACGACGGCGGCCGGCGCACCGAGGCACTTGAAGGTGGCGATCGTCGTGCGCTTGGCATCCAGGAAGGCGCGCACCGCATTGGCGACGCCGACCCCGCCGACGATCAGCGCCGTCAGTCCGACCAGCGTCAGGAACTGGGCGAAGCGATCGACATTTTCCGTCAGCGACGGTGCTGCCCGGTCGCTGGTACGGATCGACCAGCCGGCGCTCGGAAACTGCCTGTTGGCGCGGTCGGTGAGGGTGCCGCGGATGGCAGGATCGTCGAGCCTGATCTTGTAGGCGTGCTCCACCAGGCTGCCGGTGGTGATCAGGCCGGAGGCATCAAGGGCGTCGCGGCTGATCAGCAGGCGTGGCGCAAACCCGAACCCGTCGGAGACCGCATCCGGCTCGCGCGTCACCGTGCCGGTGATCACCAGGGTGGCATTGCCGAGCAGAAGCCGGTCCCCGGGTTTCAGGCCCATCCGGTCCGCGAGGAGAGGGGCGGCCAGTGCGCCGAAGGCATCGCCCCGTCTGGCGGTGAGCTCGGCTGCAGGCGAGGCGGGTTCGGTCTGCAGCGTGCCGTAGAGCGGATAGCCGCTGTCGACGGCCTTTACCTCGACCAGTGCCTGGTCGCTGCCGTCCGGCTTGCGGGCCATGGAGCGAAGGCCGGTGGTGACGGAGACGGTGCCGAGACCCTTGAGGAAGGTCTGCTCCTCGGCGGAGGCCTCCCGGTTGTTCAGCTCGAACCTTATGTCGCCGGCCAGCAGTTCCTGGCCCTGGCCGGCGATCGCCGAGGTGATGGCGCGCGACACGGAGTTGACCGCACCGATCGCGCCGGTGCCAAGAGCGATGCAGGCGAGGAAGATGTAGAAGCCCCTGAGGCCGCCGCGCATTTCGCGCAGCGCGAGCCGGAAGGAAATCGGCAGGCGGTGGAGCGCCGTCATGCGGAGACAACCTGCGGCGTGTGTCCGGAGAGGCCGTCATCGACGATCTGGCCGGAGCGCACCCGGATCTGGCGTGAGCAGCGGGAGGCGAGCGAGGTGTCGTGGGTGACGAGCAGCATGGTCATGCCGCGCTCCGCCTGTTTGGCGAAGAGAAGATCGGCGATCTGGCGGCCGGTTTCCGTGTCGAGGTTGCCGGTCGGCTCGTCGGCGATCAGCACGGCCGGCGAGGGGGCAAGCGCACGGGCGATGGCGACGCGCTGCTGCTCGCCGCCCGACAGCTGGCCGGGGTAATGCTCCAGGCGCTCGCCCAGACCGACCGCGGTCAGCTCGCGGCGGGCTATGTCGAAGGCATTGGCGACATTGGCGAGTTCGAGCGGAACCGCGACGTTCTCGAGCGCCGTCATGTTGGCGATCAGGTGAAAGGACTGGAAGACGATGCCGATGTTCTTGCCGCGGAAATCGGCGAGCGCGTCTTCCGACAGCGTGTGCAGGGCGGTGTCGGCGATGACGATCTCGCCGCCGTCGAGGCGCTCGAGGCCGGCGAGCACCATCAGCAGCGTCGATTTGCCCGAGCCCGAGGGGCCGATGATGCCGACGGACGCACCCGCCTCGATGTCGAGGTCGATGCCCTTCAGCACGTGGACCCTGGCGGCTGCGGTGCCGAGGGTCAAATCGGCCTTCTTCAACGTGATGATGGTTTCAGTCAAAACGAAGCGTCCTATATAGCGGTATTCATGCGGCACTGCGGTAAGGGCAGATCTAGGAGACAGACCATGCGTTTTAAAGCAAGCCTGCTTCACTTCATCGTCATGTCGGGCCTGACGCTCGGCGCCATTGGCGTCTCCGGCGTCTCTGGAGCCTGGGCGCAGGACAAGACGGTGCAGCTGGTGGGCTTCGGCGACAGCCTGATGGCCGGATACCAGCTCGCGCCGACCGAATCCTACACGGCAAAGCTGGAGGCCGCGCTCAAGGCAAAGGGCCGCGCGGTCGTCGTGACCAATGCCGGCGTGTCGGGCGACACCAGCACGGGCGGGCTGTCGCGCATCGACTGGTCCGTTCCGGACGGCACCGACGGGGTGATCCTCGAGCTTGGCGCCAATGACGCGCTGCGGGGGATTTCCCCGGAGCAGACGGAAAAGAGCCTCGACACCACGCTTGCCCGGCTCAAAGAGCGGGGCATTCCGGTTCTGCTGATGGGCATGCTGGCGCCGCCCAACATGGGCGCGGACTACGCGGCGCGGTTCAATCCGATCTACAAGCGGCTCGCCGAAAAGTACGGCGTCCCGCTCTATCCGTTCTTCCTGGACGGGGTCGCCTCGGTTGCCGGCCTGCAGCTCGAGGATGGCATGCATCCCAATCCGAAGGGCGTGGATATGATGGTCGAACGGTCGCTGCCTGCCGTGGAAAGCTTCCTGGGGGACATCGAGAAGCGCGCAAAATAAGGTCTTGCCAGGAAACTCGTTGCATGTTCCGCTGTTAGCGTCTGCAATAGATTCGAGGAGGTCCCTATGCCGAGACTTTTCACCGCCCTCGAAATTCCGCGCAATCTGGCTCTGAGCCTGTCTCTTTTGCGCGGCGGTCTGCCCGGCGCGCGCTGGATCGACGTCGAAAACTATCACATCACCCTGCGCTTCATCGGTGATGTCGACGGACGGACGGCAGACGAGCTGGTGGACCGGCTGGACCGCATAGACCGCCCCGAATTGCCGCTTTCTCTCAATGGCATCGGTTCCTTCGGGTCGAAGAAGCCGCACTCGATCTGGGCAGGCGTGGCGCCGACCGCTGAGCTTTCCGCCCTGCAGGGGGAGATCGAGCGCATCTGCCAGCGGATCGGCCTGCCACCGGATCCGCGCAAGTTCATGCCGCATGTGACGCTGGCCCGGCTGAAGAACTGCCGGCTCGACGACGTGGTGCATTATCTCTCCGGGCGCGGCAATTTTCATACGGCGGCGTTCACGGCACCGCGCTTCGTGCTGATGTCCTCGAAGGAATCGGTCGGCGGAGGCCCCTATCTCACGGAAGAGATCTTTCCGCTCCGGGAGGTCAGCTTCAGCTCGGCCTATGACGGCGAGCATGAAACGGCCAAGAGCTTCTACTGACGGACCGGCGGCATGGCCTACCAGGTTCTCGATCCCGCAGCCGTCGAGAGCGAACTCGCAAGGCTGGACGGCTGGGTGCTGAGCCGTGACGGCACGGCCATTCAGCGTGAGTTCGTGTTCCGGACGTTTGTCGACGCTTTCGCGTTCATGACACGCTGCGCGTTCGTCTGCGAAAAGCTCGACCACCATCCGGACTGGTCCAACAGCTACGCGAAAGTGCATGTGAGCCTGACCACCCATGTGGCCCACCGGCTGACCGATCGTGACTTCGCATTGGCGCGCGCCATGGACCAGGCGTTCCAGGGCGGCAATTGAACTTCAGGCGTCTACACCCATATGGAAACCGGCTGTTCATAGGGAGAGCGACCATGGATGACGTTAAAATCGGCGAGATTCTGCTGCCGGGCGATGATGCGACCCAGGCAAAGCGCGAGCAGAAGGTGCGCGCCCGCTTCTGGCCGACGCTCAAGAAGGCCGTGCGGCACGTGCCGTTCAGCCGCGACCTGGTGGCCGCCTACTACTGCGCGCTCGACCCCAAGACGCCGACCCGCGTGCGGGGACTTCTTCTTGCAGCGCTCGCCTATTTCGTAATGCCCTTCGATGCCGTGCCGGACATCTTCGCCTTTGTCGGCTACACGGACGATATCGCGGTGCTGGCGACGGCGCTGCGCATCATCCAGGGGCACATCAACGATCACCATTATGATGCGGCCGATGCGGCGCTCGCCGATCAGGCCGATCTGCAGCCGGCGCCCAACGCGCAGTAGGCTTCAGCGCCGTCCCGTTGCGTGACGGCATGCCGGGTCGCGGCTGCCACGCGCCGCACAGCGCGGCTGCGAGGCCCGGTTTCACGGTAACGTGCACACTTGCGCTTCCGCAAGTTCCCGGCCCCCGAGCGCTGCGGACAGGACAGCTTCGGATCGGACAAACTCTCGCCCAAATCCTTGTGTCACTGGTGCAGATGCCGGGTGATCGGCGACGGATCGATGATCCCTCGCCGAGAGCCGGCTGACAGACTTGGAGACATGGGTGGCATGCCGGTTAAGGCGTTGACGCTTTGGTAACCAGAATTAAGTCAATATGAACCTATCCTTGACGACGCCTGACAAGGCTTGCCCGACCGGGCACCTCACATACCAAAACCGGCAGGAGACCATGTCTGTAAGAACGATCGCGACCGCATCGGCCCTCATTTTGGCGAGCGCCGGTCTGGCACAGGCCCAAGCGGCAAAAACCACAGCCCAGGCAAAGCCGCAGCAGACCCAGGCCGCGGCACCCGCCCCCACCCGCATCCAGCAATTCAAAGCCTGGGGCGCCTATTCCTACAAGGCGGGCGCCAGCAACGTCTGCTACGTGCTGTCCGTTCCGACTACCAAGGAACCGGCGAGCGTCGACCATGGCGACATTTTCTTCATCGTCTCGCAGCGTCCGGGCCAGAACATCTCCTACGAGCCGCAGGCGATGATGGGCTATACCATGCAGGCCAATTCCAAGGTCACCGTGACGATCGACAACAAGAACTTCACGATGTTCACCAAGGACAGGGCCGCCTGGGTCGAGAACGCGGCGGAAGAGCCGGCGCTCGTCGCCGCCATGAAGACCGGTCACAACATGACCGTCAACGCCGTCTCGGGCCGCGGCACGAAGACCAATTACGCCTACAACCTGCAGGGTGTTTCGGCTGCCCTGAAGCAGATCGAAACCTGCAAGTAGCAGGTTTGCCACCGCAGTGCCGAGGGCTGGTCGATGACCGGCCCTTTTGCTTTTGGCCGGTAGTGACGCGGCGACATTTTGATGATAAAGCCTGCCGGCAAAGGCTTGGCGCGAGGCGCCGATCGAGCCGATCGTGATTTCACACAAGACATGCCCGACCGCGGTGCGCCACGCGCACGATGGACGCATGCTCGAATGGGATGAAAAAATGTCTGTTATCGAGGCCACGGCGCCTGTTGCCGTCAAGACCCCTCTCGTTGCCAATCCGGACCTGTTCAGCGCCAAGCCGTCGCTGATCGGGCTGACGCGCGAAGACATGGCGACCGCACTCAAGGCAAAGGGCGTTTCGGACAAGCAGGTCCGCATGCGGGTCAGCCAGCTGTGGCACTGGCTCTACATTCGCGGCGTCTCCGATTTCGATGCCATGACCAATGTCGCCAAGGACATGCGCGAAATGCTCAAGCAGCATTTCACCATCGCCCGTCCGGAGATCGTCGAGGAACAGATTTCCAACGACGGCACCCGCAAGTGGCTGCTGCGTTTTCCGCCGCGCGGCGCCGGCCGCCCGGTCGAAGTGGAAACCGTCTACATCCCCGAAGCCGGCCGCGGCACGCTGTGCATCTCCAGCCAGGTCGGCTGTTCGCTGACCTGTTCCTTTTGCCACACCGGCACGCAGAAGCTTGTCCGCAACCTCACGGCGGAAGAAATTCTGGCCCAGCTGCTGCTGGCGCGTGACCGGCTGGGCGATTTTCCAGATCGCGAAGCGCCGCACGGGACGATCATGCCGGCCGAAGGCCGCAAGGTTTCCAACATCGTGATGATGGGCATGGGCGAGCCGCTCTACAATTTCGACAGCGTCAAGACGGCGCTGCTGATCGCCACCGACGGCGACGGGCTTTCGCTCTCGCGGCGCCGCGTGACGCTGTCGACCTCGGGCGTGGTGCCGGAGATCTTCCGAACCGGCGACGAGATCGGCGTGATGCTGGCGATTTCGCTGCATGCGGTGCGCGACGAGCTGCGCGACATGCTGGTGCCGATCAACAAGAAGTATCCGCTCAAGGAGCTGATCGAAGCCTGCCGCAATTATCCGGGCGTCTCCAATGCCCGCCGCATCACGTTCGAATACGTGATGCTGAAGGACGTCAATGACAGCCTTGAGGATGCCAAGGCGCTGATCAAGCTGCTGAAGGGCGTTCCAGCCAAGATCAATCTCATTCCGTTCAATCCGTGGCCGGGCACCAACTACCAGTGCTCTGACTGGGAGACGATCGAGAAATTCGCCGACTTCATCAACCAGGCAGGTTATGCCTCGCCGATCCGCACGCCGCGCGGCCGCGACATCCTCGCCGCCTGCGGCCAGCTGAAGTCGGAATCGGAGCGCATGCGCAAGACCGAGCGCATGGCCTTCGAGGCGATGATGATCGCCGGCCACGGCGAGGACGACGACTGATTTCGAATTGGCGGTCGGGCCAGAGCTCAAGCGTCTCGTCCAGCTTCCATTTCCAGTCCACAGGCTATCCACAGGCTATACACATCAAGACACAGGCATAGTGGGGATTCACGGCGCATGGGCTCATGTCGGGTACCGGCATCGGGCGCCGCCGACCCGCGCGCAAGATGAATGAGAGAGCGTTCCTGGCGCGGTGATTTTCCTGCTATGATCGCTCCGATCTAAAAAGTTCGGCAGCCCATGTCGATTGGAGACGTTCCGTTCGTCATCCCTGTGCAGCCGGAGGTACCGGCCTGCCCGGACACTTGTCCGGCACACAAGAGGATAGCGAAGATGAAATACATCGCACTGATCTACATGGACCCTGCCAAAAGCCCGCCGCCGGAGTCGCCTGACTTTGGCAAGATGATGAGCGATTACGGGATCGCCACGCAGACCTACAAGACGAACGGCGCCTGGATTGCCGGCGAAGCCCTGCAGCCGGTGATGACGGCAACTACGGTGCGGGTCAGGAACGGCCGGACCGAGACGATGGACGGTCCGTTTGCCGAGACCAAGGAGCATCTCGGCGGACTTTACGTCCTCGACTGCGCGGATCTCGACGAGGCCATACGCTATGCGGCGATGATCCCGCATGCGGCCATGGGCAGCGTCGAGGTGCGGCCCATCTGGACGATCGACCGGGCATGAGTGGGGACGGGGAGATGGTTCCCGTCGCCGAGGCGATCGAGCAGATCGCCCGGCACGACCGGGGCCGTCTCCTCTCCAGCCTCGTCGGGTCGCTCAGGGATTTCCAGCTTGCCGAGGACAGCCTGCAGGACGCGTTCGAGTCCGCGCTTGTTCACTGGGGCCGCAACGGTCTTCCCGCCTCTGCGCATGGCTGGCTGATGCAGGTCGCCCGCCGCAAGGCTATCGACCGGCTGCGGCGCTCGTCCAGCCTTCGGGCAAAGTCCGACGAGATCGCCTATCTCGCGGAGCAGGAGAACCGAACCGCTGCCGACGACGATCCGGATCCGATCGGCGACGAACGCCTCAAGCTGATCTTTGCCTGTTGCCATCCGGCGCTGGACGCCAAGACCTGTGTTGCGCTGACGCTGCGTTCCGTCTGCGGGCTTCGGACGGAGGAGATTGCGTCGGCCTATCTCGACAGCCACGAGGCCATGGCCCAGCGTCTGGTGCGTGCCCGCCACAAGATCGCCAAGGCCGGCATTGCCTACGCAGTGCCCGGGCCCGATGGCTGGGCAGCACGGCTGGAGACGGTGCTTGCCTCCGTCTACCTGATCTTCAACGAGGGATATGCCTCGCAGGGCAGCCAGCACATTCGCGTCGATCTCTGCGAGGAGGCGCTGCGGCTCGGACGGCTGCTGGTGGCGCTGCGACCGGACGAGCCCGAGATCGAGGGGCTGCTGGCGCTGATGCTGCTGCACCATGCACGCCGGGCGGCACGCCTTGGCAAGGCCGGCGAGATCCTGACGCTCGAGGCGCAGGATCGCAGCCTCTGGGATCGCGCCGGAATCGCGGAGGGTGCGGCTCTCGTCGAACAGGCGCTGCGGCGGGGCCGGCCCGGCCCCTATCAGTTGCAGGCGGCGATCATCGCGGTGCATGCGGATGCGGCGAGCTTTGCCGAAACCAACTGGATGGAGATCGTCTGCCTCTACGACGAGCTTGCCCGCACCGGGGGCAATCCCGTCTACGAACTCAACCGCATCGTGGCGCTTTCCTACGTGGAGGGACCGGCCGCCGCGCTCGCGCGGCTCGAGCCGATCGCCATGGCGCTTTTGCAATACCAGCCGTTTCATGCGGTGCAGGCCGACCTGCTTTCGCGGCTGGGTCAGGCCGGCGCGGCAGCGGTCGCCTATCGCCGGGCCATCGACCTGTCGCAATCTGCGGCGGAAAGGCTGTTTCTGCAGCAGCGGCTCGAGGCGCTCGCCGGTGTTTAGGAGGGCCTTTTACCGCGCCTGCGTCAGCAGGATCTTGGCGGCAAACACCGAGAACACGCCGGCAATCGTGTAGTCGAGCCCGCGCAGCACCTGCCGGTTCGCCTGCAGCCATGACGAGAGCCGGTGCGCAGCCAAAACGGCAATGATGTTGACCGGCATGCCGACCACAATGAAATACAAGCCGAGGAAGACCAGCTTGCCGGTGACGTGCGGGTCGGTTGCCGTGACGAACTGCGGCAGGAAGGTCATGAAGAAGATGATGACCTTGGGATTGAGTATGTTGACCCAGAAGCCGACGGACATGTTGGCGAGCGGGCTGCTCCTCGTCGCGTCGACCTTCTGAACCGAGAGGCTCGAGCCGAAGCGGATCGCCTGCAGAGCCAGCCAGAGAAGATAGGCGGCCCCGCCGGTCTTCAGGATGAAGAAGGCGGTGGGCGAGGCGGTGATCAGCGCGGAAATGCCGAAGGCGACCAGAAGCGTGTGGCAGACGACACCGAAGCTCGTGCCGAGAACGACCCACATCGCAGGACCGCGGCCCTGGCCAAGCGCCCGGCTGATGGACAGGGTCATGTCCGGTCCGGGCGTCAGGGCGAGCAGCAGCGCTGCCGCGGTGAAGGTCAGAAGCGTGGCAAGGCTCGGGACGAAATCCATGGACGTGCTCGACTGGCTAGATCAGATGCTTCTGATCTAGCCGGGATCGAGCTCCATGCCAATCCGCCGCCGTAAAGCGTGTTGCGATCTTTCACAGTCGGTCGCCCTGCACGCTTTATGTTTCTGCATGATCGCATGTCGGTGTCGCACAACCGCTGCATGCTTAGCGCGACATACCCTAGCGGCGGCTGATGAACTGCTTCGATGCGTCGGCGTGGTCCGGATGCCAGCGCGACAGGGGAGGCCGGTTCTCGACGATATCGTGAACCGCCCAGATCATCCGCCGTTCGTCGGTGGCCCGGTCGACATCATTGTCGGGGCACAGGATGTAAAAGTCGCCGCGCGCCAGACTTTGCATCATAAAGTCGACGGTCTGTTCCGGCGTCCAGGCGGCAGCCGGCTTTTCGGTGCGGTCGCCCTTGGTCAGCCCGGTGTAGACGAAGCCGGGGATCAGCAGATGGGCCGAAACCTTGCACTCCGCGGTGTTGCGCAATTCGTGCTGGAGCGCTTCGGTGAAGGCTTTGACGCCCGCCTTGGCGACGTTGTAGGCCGGATCGCCGGGCGGCGTGGTGATGCCCTGCTTGGAGCCGGTATTGATGATCAGCGCCGGCTCGCCATGGGCGATCATGGCCGGGCCGAAGATGCGGCTGCCGTTGACGACACCCATCAGGTTGACGCCGAGCACGTTATCCCAATTCGCCTGGGGCCCGAACAGGCTGCTGCCGGGCTGGATGCCGGCGTTGTTCATCAGCACATGGATGCGGCCGAAACGCTGGATGACGGCGCGTTCGAGCGCTGCGATCTCGTCGGGCTTCGAGACATCGGTGCCGATCGCCGCGACGTCCTGCTCGCCGTCTTCGGCAAGAGCCGACACTTCGCGGCAGGCTGCGGCAAGGTTTTCGCCTTCCAGATCGGCCAGAACGACGGACAGGCCGAGCTGCGCAAAGTGCTTGGCTGCGGCAAGGCCGATGCCGGAGGCGGCGCCGGTGACGACGGCGACATTGTCCTTTTTCAGAGCGGGATGAGCGATGGTCATGGGAACTCCTCTAAGACGCTGCTGTTCAAAGGTCCTGCGGGATATGGTACCCTATCAAGACCTGTCAACGTGGCGGGTGTGCGACAAGGAGCAGGCGGATGAACACGATCGCCTCGATCACCCTGGATGAGGAACTGGCCGAGTTTGTCCAGAAGAAGCTGGACGACGGGCGTTACGGCTCTGCGAGCGACGTCATCGAGGAGGCGCTGCGGCTTTTAAAGCAAAGCGAAGAGGATTCGCTCGCCGCCATTCGTGCCGCCATCGAGGAGGGCGAGGCCTCCGGGGAACCGCAGCCATTCGACGCCGATGAATTTCTGAAAGAAATGCATCGCAAACATGTCCGGTGAGGCGAAACGCTACAAACTTGCGCCGCGTGCAAGAGGAGACCTTGCTGAGATCTGGCGATACACCTTCGAAACCTGGTCTCGTGCACAAGCGGACGCCTATTACGGCGACATCATCACTACGCTGGAAGCGCTTGCGAGCGGTCGCAAGCGCGGGAAGTCGATCGACAACATTCGTCCAGGATTTCTGAGCTGCCCTTGCGGCTCGCACTGGATCGTCTACCGACCGATTGGTACGCAGTTCCTGATCGTCCGCATCCTGCACCAGAGGATGAACCTGTCGCGCCACCTCTGATCATCCCCACCCCGCTTCCCCTTGCGTGGCTTGGCAAACTCGCTAAAAGTGCCGCAACCCCAAGAGCCGGCGCTGATGCGCCCCCACCCGCAGACGGACCTGTAACAGACATGGCACTTCCGAAAGACGTAAAGAAAGTCGTCCTCGCCTATTCCGGCGGCCTCGATACCTCGATCATCCTGAAATGGCTGCAGACCGAACTGGGCGCCGAAGTCGTGACCTTCACCGCCGATCTCGGCCAGGGCGAAGAGCTGGAGCCGGCCCGCAAGAAGGCCGAGATGCTCGGCATCAAGGAAATCTACATCGAGGACGTGCGCGAGGAGTTCGTGCGCGATTTCGTGTTCCCGATGTTCCGCGCCAATGCCGTCTACGAAGGCGTCTATCTGCTCGGCACCTCGATCGCGCGACCGCTGATCTCCAAGCACCTGATCGAGATCGCCCGCAAGACGGGCGCCGACGCGATCGCGCACGGCGCGACCGGCAAGGGCAACGACCAGGTCCGTTTCGAGCTTTCGGCCTATGCGCTCAACCCGGACATCAAGGTCATCGCACCCTGGCGCGACTGGAGCTTCAAGAGCCGCACCGATCTGCTGAAGTTCGCCGAGGAAAACCAGATCCCGGTTGCCAAGGACAAGATGGGCGAAGCGCCGTTCTCGGTCGACGCCAACCTGCTGCACTCCTCCTCCGAGGGCAAGGTTCTGGAAGATCCGGCCGTCGAGGCGCCGGAATACGTGCACATGCGCACCATTTCGCCGGAAGCGGCACCCGACAAGGCGACGGTCATCAAGGTCGGCTTCCGCAAGGGCGATGCCTGCTCGATCAACGGCGTCGAAATGTCGCCCGCGACGCTTCTGGCCGAGCTCAACGCTTATGGCCGCGACAACGGCATCGGCCGTCTCGATCTCGTCGAAAACCGCTATGTCGGCATGAAGAGCCGCGGCGTCTACGAAACGCCCGGCGGCACCATCCTGCTTGCTGCACACCGTGCGATCGAAAGCATCACGCTCGACCGGGGTGCTGCGCATCTCAAGGACGAACTGATGCCGCGCTATGCGGAGCTCATCTATTTCGGCTTCTGGTTCTCGCCCGAGCGCGAGATGCTGCAGGCGGCCATCGACCGGAGCCAGGAGCATGTGGAAGGCGAAGTGACGCTGAAGCTCTACAAGGGCAATGTCATGGTGATCGGCCGCGAAAGCGAGAAGTCGCTTTACTCGGACAAGCTGGTCACCTTCGAGGACGACCAGGGCGCCTACGACCAGAAGGATGCGGCCGGCTTCATCAAGCTCAACGCGCTGCGCCTGCGCACGCTCGCCAAGCGCAATCTGTCGAAGTAAGGTTTTTTCGAAACGTCGAGGCCCGCTTTCCAACAGGAGGGCGGGCCTTTTTCTATTCTGTTTTTATTCTGAAGGTCGGTTCTATTCCGCCGACCGGCGCCGTTCCGCTGTTTTGGCCGGCGCGGCTTTCTTCGTGTCCGTCCCATCAGTGCCCGGCTGCGCGCCCTGACTGGTCGCCTGAAGACCGGCCGTCAGCAACCGCAGGCCCTCCGTCAGGCGCTCGCGGTGTTCCGGATCGATGCCCTGCATTGCCCGGTCGACCACATCGCCGACTTCGGCGCGGATGGCGGCAAGGATCTCGGTCGAGGCGGGCGTCAGAGTGATGCGCTTGGCACGGCGGTCGGCAGCGCAGGGCTGCCGCTCGACAAGTCCCAGGCCCTGCAGCCGATCGAGATAGGCGCACAGCGTCATCGGCTCGACCCCCATGCGGGCTGCAATGTCGAGCTGGCGGCTTCCGTCGGTCGCCGCGATGCTGACGAGTGCGCGGGCCTCGCCCGGCGTCAGGCCAAGCCCGGCGCCCGCGACGCGTTTCTCGAAAGCAGTGCGCAGCAGGCGCGCGGCATCGCCGATCAGGAAGGCGAGATCGCTGGTTTCAGGCGGGTGAGCGGGCGTCGGGTCGGAATGGGTCATGGCCGCGGGGGTACCCTTTTTCATTCACAGGCGGAATTGAATTCGGCGTGTGCGCAACGTCATCAACAGCCTGGCCACGTCTCGACAGATCGAGATCGAATGCCCATGTTGGGGTAGATGCAGTTCGCCGCTGCTTGTTCCCATCCATCCGGACCATTCTTTCGAAAGGCTCAATCATGGCACATCCCCCCTTCAATCCTGCTCTTGTCGAATGGCGCGGACATCACGGGCTGCCGCAGTTCGACGCGGTGAAGGACGAGGATTTTGCGGCCGGATTCGAGGCAGCGCTCAGCGCCCACGACGCGGAGATCGATGCGATCGCCAACAATGCCGAGGCGCCGGACTTCGACAACACGGTCGTCGCCCTGGAGATCGCCGGCGACGAGCTGTCGCGCGTTTCCGCGCTGTTCTGGGGCAAGGCGGGCGCCCATACGAACGAGGCAATCCAGGCACTGGAGCGCGACATCGCACCTAAGATGTCGCGTCACTATTCCAGGATCGGCATGAACGCGGCGCTGTTTGCCCGGATCGACCAGTTGTGGGAGACGCGGAAGTCGCTCGACCTCAGTGTCGAGCAGGAGCGCGTGCTGGAGCGCCACTGGAAGGGTTTCGTGCGAGCAGGCGCAAAGCTGCCGAAGGACGACCAGGAGCGGCTGGCGCAAATCAACGAGCGGCTGGCGGGCCTTGGCGCAAGTTTCGGCCAGAACGTGCTGGGTGACGAAAAGGCGTGGTCGCTGAAGCTGAGCGACGAGGCCGATCTCGACGGCCTTCCGCCATTCCTGATCGATGCCATGCAGTCGGCGGCGCGCGAACGCGGCGAGGACGGTGGCGCCATGGTGACGCTGTCGCGGTCGATCATCGAACCGTTCCTGACGTTTTCGACCCGACGGGAACTGCGCGAGCAGGCTTTCCAAGCCTGGGTTGCCCGCGGCGCCAATGGCGGCGAACGCGACAATCTGGAGATCGTGCGCGAAACGCTGGCCTTGCGGGCCGAGAAAGCAAAGCTGCTGGGCTATGAGACGTTTGCAGCCTTCAAGCTCGACAACACCATGGCCAAGACGCCGGAAACCGTAAACGGCCTGCTGCACAGTGTCTGGGACAAGGCGCGCAGGAAGGCCCTGGAGGAAGAGGCGAGCCTTGCCGGCCTGATTGCCGAAGAGGGCGCGAACCATCCGGTGATGCCCTGGGACTGGCGCCACTATTCCGAAAAGCTGCGCCAGCGGATGTTCGACTTCTCCGAGTCGGAGCTCAAGCCCTACCTGCAGCTCGAAAAGGTGATCCAGGCCTGCTTCGACGTCGCGGGGCGGCTGTTCGGGATCACGGTCAAGGAAGTCAACGATGTGCCGGTCTACCATCCCGATGTGCGGGTGTTCGAGATCCGCGACGAAGCGGGTGGGCTGAAGGCGCTGTTTCTCGGCGACTATTTTGCCCGCTCCTCGAAGCGGTCCGGCGCCTGGATGAGTTCCTTCCAGTCGCAGCACAAGCTGCCGCTGAAGAAAGGCACCAAGGGCGAGCTGCCGATCATCTACAATGTGTGCAATTTCGCCAAGCCGGCCGCGGGCAAGCCTGCGCTGCTGTCGCTCGACGACGCGCGCACGCTGTTCCACGAGTTCGGCCACGGCCTGCACGGCATGCTGTCGGACGTCACCTATCCGTCCGTCGCCGGGACCAGCGTGTCACGCGATTTCGTCGAACTCCCGTCGCAGCTCTACGAACACTGGCTGACGGTGCCGGAGATCCTGACCACCTATGCCGTCCACTATGAGACCGGCGAGCCGATGCCGAAGGCACTGCTCGACAAGGTGCTGGCGGCCCGGACCTTCAATTCCGGTTTCAACACGGTGGAGTTCACCTCCTCGGCGCTGGTCGACATGGCCTTTCACACGCGTCCGCCGGCGGACAAGCCGATGGAGGTGCAGGAGGCGGTGCTGCAGGAACTCGGCCTGCCGCAGTCGATCGTCATGCGCCACGCCACGCCGCATTTCCAGCACGTGTTTTCCGGCGACGGATATTCCGCCGGCTACTACTCCTACATGTGGTCGGAGGTGCTGGATGCCGACGCTTTTGCGGCCTTCGAGGAAACCGGCAACGCCTTCGATCCGGTCATGGCCCGCAAGCTGAAAAACAACATCTACGCGGTCGGCGGCTCGATCGATCCGGAAGACACCTACAAGGCCTTCCGCGGAAAGCTTCCCGATCCCGGTGCCATGCTGAAGAAAAAGGGGCTCGCCATGGCGGAGCAACTGGCCGGCAGCGACGCCTGACCCGAAAGCGCGGCGCGGCGACCCTGGCTGCAGGGCGCGGCGCGGCCGTCGCCGATGATAGATAAGGAAGCCTGCATCCGAACGGCGCGATGCGGGCTGTCGGCGTGCATCGTCGCACGCCCCCTTTCGCAAATGCGAAAAAGCAGGTAAGAGGCCGCCAAGCGAATTCGGCGCCTCCCAAGTATTGCGCCTCAAACCTTAGAGATCTTTACCATGAAAATGCGAAACATCGCGATCATCGCACACGTCGACCATGGGAAAACGACCCTTGTCGACGAGATTCTGAAGCAGTCGGGTTCCTTCCGCGAAAATCAGCGCACCGTCGAGCGCATGATGGACAGCAACGATCTCGAAAAAGAACGCGGCATCACCATTCTCGCCAAGGCGACCTCGATCGAGTGGAAGGGTGTCCGCATCAACATCGTCGACACCCCCGGCCACGCCGACTTCGGTGGCGAAGTCGAGCGCATCCTGTCGATGGTCGATGGCGCGATCGTTCTGGTCGACTCGTCAGAAGGCCCGATGCCGCAGACCAAGTTCGTGGTCTCCAAGGCTTTGAAGGTCGGCCTTCGCCCGATCGTCGCGATCAACAAGATCGACCGTCCTGACGGCCGCCACGAAGAAGTCATCAACGAGGTCTTCGACCTGTTCGCAAACCTCGATGCGACCGACGAGCAGCTCGACTTCCCGATCCTCTACGGTTCGGGTCGCGACGGCTGGATGAACGTCGCTCCGGAAGGCCCCAAGGACCAGGGTCTCGCACCGCTGCTGGACCTGGTGCTGGAACACGTTCCCGAGCCGAGCGTCGGCGACGAAGACGGCGCCTTCCGTATGATCGGCACGCTTCTCGAAGCCAACCCCTTCCTCGGCCGCGTCATCACCGGCCGCATCCATTCCGGCTCGATCAAGCCGAACCAGTCGGTCAAGGTGCTGAGCCAGGACGGCAAGGTCGTCGAAACCGGCCGCATTTCCAAGATCCTCGCTTTCCGCGGCATCGAGCGGACCGCCATCGACGAAGCCCATGCGGGCGACATCGTGGCGATTGCCGGCCTGTCCAAGGGCACGGTTGCCGACACGTTCTGCGATCCGTCCGTCACGGAAGCGCTGGCAGCCCAGCCGATCGACCCGCCGACCGTCACCATGTCCTTCCTCGTCAACGACAGCCCGCTTGCCGGCACCGAAGGTGACAAGGTCACCTCGCGCGTCATCCGCGACCGCCTGTTCAAGGAAGCCGAAGGCAACGTCGCGCTGAAGATCGAGGAATCGGAAGGCAAGGATTCGTTCTACGTGTCCGGCCGTGGCGAACTTCAGCTTGCCGTTCTGATCGAGACCATGCGTCGCGAAGGTTTCGAGCTTGCCGTATCGCGTCCGCGCGTCGTCATGCACAAGGACGAGAACGACAACGTCATGGAGCCGATCGAAGAAGTCGTGATCGACGTCGACGAAGAGCATTCCGGCGTGGTCGTGCAGAAGATGTCCGAGCGCAAGGCCGAACTGGTCGAGCTTCGCCCGTCCGGCGGCAGCCGCGTTCGCCTGAAGTTCTTCGCACCGACGCGTGGCCTGATCGGCTACCAGTCCGAGCTTCTGACCGACACGCGCGGCACGGCGATCATGAACCGCCTGTTCCACGACTATCAGCCCTACAAGGGCGAGATCGGCGGCCGCACCAACGGCGTGCTGCTGTCGAACCAGTCCGGCGAAGCCGTCGCCTATGCGATGTTCAACCTCGAAGACCGCGGCCCGATGATCATCGAGCCGGGCGAAAAGGTCTACGCCGGCATGATCATCGGCATCCACAGCCGGGACAACGACCTGGAAGTGAACGTGCTGAAGGGCAAGCAGCTCACCAACATCCGTTCGGCCGGCAAGGACGAAGCCGTCCGCCTGACGCCGCCGATCCGCATGACGCTCGACCGCGCTCTGTCGTGGATCCAGGACGACGAACTGATGGAAGTGACGCCGAAGAACATTCGTCTCCGCAAGACCTATCTCGACGCCAACGACCGCAAGCGGTTCGGCAAGGCGAAGATCGCCTGAGCCAACCACGGCTTCAACCGGTCGACATCCGACCCCGGCAGAGATGCCGGGGTTTTTTGTTGGCTGCGGGCGGCGGATCTTGTCGTTCCGGTTAAGTTTGAGTTAACGTCCGGCTGTCGTCCACAGGAGAAGTCTGTGGGCAATCCGGAGGGATCGGCAATCGGTCTGGTGGAGGGCCCACGGCAGGACCTAAAGTCACGTTATGAAGACGTTGTCGATCGATGTCCGGCGGGCCGAACCGCAAGATGCCCGCGCCATTTCGATGGCGCACCGGGAATCCTGGAGCCATGCCTATGCCGGGATGATCCCGCACAAACCGCTGACCCAGATGCTGGAGCGGCGCGGCGAAGGCTGGTGGCGCAAGGCGGCCGATGGTCCCGCGACGCTTCTCGTCCTCGACGTGGCGGGCGTGGTCGCCGGCTATGCGACGATCGGGCTCAACAGGGCCCGGGCGCTGCCCCAGGACGGCGAAATCTACGAGATCTACCTGCGCCCGGAATACCAGGGTATCGGCCTTGGCCGGCGGCTGTTCGGCGAGGGGCGGCGGCTGCTGAAGTCGCTCGGCTGCGAGGGTCTCGTGGTCTGGTGCCTCGAAGACAGCGAACATGCCATGCACTTCTTCCGGCGCCACGGCGGCGAGGACGCGGCCGAGGGCATGGAGGATTTCGGTGGAACGAACCTCAGGAAGATCGGCTTCGTCTGGCGCTGACGCTGAGCGCGCCTGCGGTCGCTTCACCCCGGTCGATACCCGCCCTGATGCCGAAGGCGTGTTGCCTTGACGGGTAAATCCCGCTATCGACGCAGGAACCTCAGTGAACCTTATCGGGGAAAAGAATGCGTATCGATGCAATTTCCGTAGGCAAGAATCCGCCTGAAGACGTCAACGTCATCGTTGAAGTGCCGGTTGGCGGACAGCCGATCAAGTACGAGATGGACAAGGAAGCCGGCGCCCTCGTCGTCGACCGTTTCCTCTACACGCCGATGACCTATCCGGGCAATTACGGCTTCGTACCCCATACGCTTTCGGAAGACGGCGACCCGATCGACGTGCTGATCTGCAATACGCGTCCGCTGGTGCCGGGCTGCGTCATCAACGTGCGCCCGATCGGCGTGATGGTGATGGAAGACGACGGCGGCAAGGACGAGAAGATCATCGCGGTGCCGGTTCCCAAGCTGACCCAGCGCTACGACAAGATCAAGAACTACACCGACATGCCGGAGATCACGCTCAAGCAGATCGAGCACTTCTTTACGCACTACAAGGATCTGGAACCCGGCAAGTGGGTCAAGATCGAAGGCTGGAAGGATGTGGACGTCGCCAAAAAGATGATCGTCCAGGCCATCGAGCGCTTCAACGCCACCAAGGACAAGTAGGCTGGCCGCTTCCTGAAGCCCAGCCGGACCCCTCAATCCTTCGGATCGCTCTCGATGCGGAGGATTTTTTTATGGGCGAACGGGTCGGGGCGCGAAGGCTCAGGCCAGCGCCTCACGCCGGCACCTCATGCTCGCATGCGGATACCCCGCCCGGACGGATCCCGGCGGGGCTCACGAACCTGCCTGTCTCACCGGCGTCAGGCGAGGCTCAGGCGACCAACGGGTAGAGGCTCGTCCACATCAGCGAACGCAGGAAGAAGATGATCAGCAGCACGATGATGGGGGACAGGTCGATGCCGCCCAGGTCCGGCATGATCCTGCGGATCGGGCGCAGGACCGGCTCGGTAACGTTGAACAGAAAACGACCGACCGCATCGACGAACTGGTTTCGCGAGTTGATGACGTTGAAGGCGTAGAGCCATGAAAAAATGGCGCTTGCGATCAGCACCCAAGTATAAAGGTTCAAGGCCAGGTCAATGGTCTGAAACAGGGCGAGCATTCACGTCTCCATTTCGTTGTTGACAGACATGTAGACATTGGGGAACTAACGGGCAAGTGCCGCATCCGGCGTCATTGCAGCATGTTTAACGACGGCGGGCCGAAGCCTTGGCCAGCCTCGTCGAAAGAGCCTCCATGTCCCTTCCCAGCCCGGGCGATCGCTTCGCTGCCTTCCGGCATGCCGCTTATACGCGTTTCTTCCTCGCCCGATTCTTTTCTGCCTTCGCGATCCAGATCATCAGCGTTTCGGTCGGCTGGCAGATGTACGACGAGACCCGCAATCCACTCTATCTCGGGCTGATCGGCCTCTTCCAGTTCCTGCCGTCGCTGTTGCTGATCCTGGTCACCGGCACCGTGGCCGACCGCTACAACCGGCGCATGATCGTCGCCGTCTGCATGGTGGTCGGCGGGCTCTGCTGTGCGGCGCTATTGGGCCTCACCATCGCGCAGGCGTTTTCGCCGCTGCCGGTGTTCTGCATCCTCGTCGTGTTCGGCATCGAGCGCGCCTTCATGGGGCCGGCCGTCCAGTCGCTGGCGCCTAACCTCGTTCCGACCGAGGATCTCGCCAATGCGGTGGCATGGAACTCGTCGTCCTGGCAGACCGCATCCATCCTCGGCCCGGTCGTTGGCGGGCTTCTCTACGGCCTCAGTGCCACCTCCGCCTATACGGTCGCCTTTCTGCTGATGGTCGTCTCCGGCATCCTGGTGTTCATGATCCCGAAGCCGGCACAGCGCTCGTCGGCGGAAAAGGTAAGCTGGGAGCAGATCCTTGCCGGCTTCCGCTTCATCCGCCACGAGACGGTGGTGCTCGGGGCGATCTCGCTCGACCTGTTCGCCGTGCTTCTCGGCGGCGCCGTCGCCCTGATGCCGATCTTCGCGCGGGATGTGCTCGAGCTCGGGCCATGGGGCCTCGGACTGTTGCGCGCCGGACCGGGCTTCGGCGCCATCGCGGTGGCGGTCTGGCTTGCCTTCCATCCGATCCGGCACCGGGCCGGGCTTGCGATGTTCGCCGGCGTCGGCCTGTTCGGCCTCGGAACGCTGATCTTCGGCCTGTCGACGACGCCCTGGCTGTCGATCGCGGCGCTGATGCTGATGGGTGCCTCGGACATGATCTCCGTCTATGTGCGCGAAACCCTGATCGCGCTCTGGACGCCGGACGAGGTGCGCGGCCGCGTCAATGCCGTCAACATGGTGTTCGTGGGAGCGTCCAACGAACTCGGCGAGTTTCGCGCCGGCACCATGGCTTCGGTGTTCGGCGCCGTGCCGGCGGTCGTCATCGGCGGTGTCGGGACGCTGGCCGTGGCGGTGATCTGGGCTCTAGGCTTTGCGAAGCTGCGGCGGATCGACAGCCTGGCTGCGCCCGAGCGGGGCTGACCCTTTGCCGGCTCAGCCTGGCTGAAGTGCAGACTGACGGTCCATTGTCCCGGCCTTGGTCCGGTCGCGCCTGCAGAATACCTGGTCGAGAAATCCGGACAGCCATTCCTTGAGCGGCTGGTCGAAGATCATCCGGCCCTCCAGATGCTGCTGCCCCTTTTGCGCGTTGGGCATCACGAAGCGGTCCTCGCCATGCACCACCCAGCGCTGCATCATGGCGCGGGTCAGCTCCGCGTGAAACTGCAGGCCCCAGGCGTTGTCGCCGTAGCGGATCGCCTGGTTGGGGTAGACGTCACCCTCGGCGAGAAGCTTTGCGCCGTGCGGGAGCTCGAAACCTTCGCGGTGGAAATGGTAGACCATTCTCGGCCATGGCATCAGCAGCCGGCCGTGTTCTGTCGACCGCAGCGGGTACCAGCCGATTTCGGTCAGCCCGTCGCGGTGGGCCTCGACCTTGCCGCCGAGGTGGCGGACCATCATCTGTGCCCCTAGGCAGATGCCGAGATAGGGCTTGTCTTCCTTCAGCGGGACGCCGATCCAGTCGATCTCGTCGCGGATGAAGGGTTCCGGATCGTTGGCGCTCATCGGGCCGCCGAAGATCACCGCGCCCGAATGGTCGGCGAGTGTCGAAGGCAGGCGATCGCCAAGCACCGGGCGACGGATGTCGAGGGGGAAGCCCTTGTCGAGAAGCATCTGACCGACGCGGCCGGGCGACGACCGTTCCTGGTGCAGCACGACCAGAACCGGCAGCCTGTTCTTTTCCCGCAAACCTTGCATCAGCATCAGAACCGAACCCTTACTCCCCTCCCGTTTCGCCTCCCACGGCAACTTCTCCACCCACCTGGGACGCGGCGCGCTGGCGTTGCAGCACACGATCACGCGCCGAAACGCCCAGCAGGTCGGCAATCCGCCAGATCACGTGGTCCTCGATCTCGCTGCGCTCGCCATCCGCATAGACGATGTCCCAGAGAATGCCGAGCAGTTCGATGCGGTCTTCCTCGTTGACCAGATGCCGCCTGAGATCGGAGGTGAAGCGGTAGTAGTCAACCGCTTCGCTGCCGGCTTCATGGCCGGCCTCGATCAGCCGCTTGAGGCGATCCTCGCTCAGTTCATAGCGATCGCGCAGGAGATCGCGAAACTTCTGGCGCTCCTTGTCGGAGATGTTGCCGTCGGCTTCCATGACCTGGAAACAGAGCGCCACGAACGCCACCCTCGGATCGTCCGGGGCAAATTCCTGCGGCTGGTGTGGCGTGGTGAGCGTATGGAGGAAGGCCTGAATTCGGTCTAACATCTTGTCCTCAGGCCACCGGACGTCAGAAGAGTCGGAGCCTCGTTGCAGATTTCTCGTCGTGCTTGTCTTTCACGCCAGGATCATCTGGTGCGTTTCCGAAAAAGGGAACGGGGTTATCCTTGTTTTCGGACGGTTTCTGCTCCGGCAACGATGTATTGGCAGGCATTGGTGGTTTTGCTGCAACAGCCACGTCGCGTGCAACCGGGGTGACCGCGACAGGCGACGCGAAAGCCTCGGCTCCGGTGGCAACCGGCGTTGCCGCTGCAACCGGCTTTTCAGGTTCGCTGACGACCGGCGGCAGGGTAGCGATGGCGTGCTCCGCCTGCGTCGATCCGTCTTCGACGGGGCCTTCCACCTGGCCGAACGGCGCCTTCCATTCGAAGGCATCGATGCGGCCGGTGCGTGGCGAGACCGGGAGCCACCGCTCCGAGACGAAGCCCTCGGCGACCCAGGCCGGATCGCGGGGCGCGCGCAGAGCCTGCGCCATCCAGTGCCGGATGCGGCCCTGGTCGCCGGTTTCGGCCTCCTCGATATCGGCGAGAAGCAGATAGGCCGCCTCGCGGGGTTCCATGCGGGCTGCGGCTTCCGCCTTGGCGCGGGCCTTGGCGAGTTCGCGTGCATCGAGCGCCGCCTGGGCGACCGCCAGCAGCGACTCGACATTGTTGGGACGCAGCGCTTCCAGCCGGTCCGCCCGCTTCAGCCGGTCGATCGTGCTGTCGCCGCTGCGGGCGCGCACATAGGTCTGGGCAATTTCGGGATGGGGCTTCAGCTTCCAGACGCCCTCCAGGACGGAGGCGGCCTTGCGCAGGTTGTCCTCGCGCAGATAGCTCTTTGCTGCGACGACGGCTGCCGGAACCAGATCCTTGGCGAGCTTCAGGGCAGCAAGCGCATCGTCGCGGGCGCTCTTCGGTTCGCCTTCCAGGCGCTCGGATGCCTTCGCCGCGAGGAGCACGGCCTTCCAGCGATCCGCCTGCGGCTTTTCGATGACGTTTGCCATGCGCTGCTGGTCGAGAAGGCGGATCGCATCGTCCCACCGGCCCGACTGGCTGTGAGCCTCGAGCGTCGCCTGGGCGGCCCAGGGGAGATAGGGCGCGTGTTCGACCGCGCGCTCGGCGTACTGGCGGGCAGCCTCGTTGGCGCCGAGCCGGCGAGCCTCCATGTAGAGGCCCCGCAGACCGAGTTCGCGGGTTTCCGGATCGTTCGACATTTCCTCGAACTTCCGGCGCGCATCGTCGTGACGCCCTTCGATCAGAGATGTCTGGGCTTCCAGAAGATGAATGAGCGGCTCCTGGTCCGCGCTCAGCAGGCCGCGGGTGCGCAGGCTCATCTTGCGGGCGAGGATGGCATTTCCGGCGCCGGCGGCGATCAGGCCCGTCGACAGGGCCTGGTAGCCGCGATCGCGTTTGCGGGAGCGGAAGTAACGGCGCACGGAGTGCGGCGACGACCAGACGACGCCGATGACCCACCAGAGGATCATCACGGCCGCGATCAGGGCGACCACCATCGTCGCCGCGACCATGATGCTGGTCTCGATCAAATGGTCCTGCCAGGTGATCGAGATCAGGCCGGGCCGGTCGGCAAGCCAGGAAAAGCCCCAGCCGAGACCGAGGACGACGAGGAGAAAAACAAAAAGTCTGATCATCCGGGTTTCAATCCTCAGCCTTGGGTGCCGGCAACGGCGCGCGTCAGGGTTCCGTTGACCAGATCTTCCACCTGGACGCGGGCATCGAGTTTGCGCTTGAAAGTATCGCCCGCCGCCTTGGCCGGATCGGGCAGAGCGTTCCATTCCCGCGCAGCGCCGGCGAGATCGCCGTTGCGGACGCTATCTTCGATCCGCGCGATCACCGCGTCGGGGGTCGACCCTTCCACGTGGCCGACCTGGCGGACCTTGACCACCGACAGCGCGGACGAAAACAGCCGGGCCGCGAAGCTCTGGTTCGGGTCCGGCTGGACGGCGGCTTCCAGCATGGCATCGGCTGCGGGGCCGACGTCGCGCTGCAGCTCGGCACGCGACGGCACGCCGGTTCTTGCAAAGTCGCGCAGTTGCGTGGCGGCCGGGTCATCACCCGCGACATTGGCGAAGGTCTGGAGTTCCGGCTCGAAGGGGCCGCCACGGTCGATCGCCGCCTTCAGTGCGGCGGCGGCGACAGCGCGGGCCATCTTTTCTTCCGGACCGCGGTCGTTCAGACGGGTTTCGGCTTCGCCCAAGCGGCGGGTCAGGTCGGTGTTGCCGGCGGCCGTCGTCTCCGCGGTGGAACGCAGGTCCTGGAGCTGCTTGTCGAGGGCTGCAAGACGCTGCTGCATTTCATCCGAGGGGCCGGAATTTTGCGCCTGTTCCTGGGCCTGCTCCAGTGCCTGGATACGGCCAGCCATCGCAGGATCGCCAGCCGGGCGCTGCTTCAGCACGTCAATTTCCTGGCGCAGCGAGGCGATCTCGGACGAGGTGGCGTCGTTGCCTTCGTCCGATCCGCGGGTGGCGCCGGGAAGATAGCCGGCATACTGCATGCTGCCGGCAAGAAGCAGCGCGACGATGCCGCCGAAAATACCGGAGGCCACCAGGGCCGGGACGGAATGGCCGCTGCGCGGTTCGGCCTGCGATCTCGTATCAAACGAGCTTGTCTGCCCGGTGTGAGCCGTCGGCTCGGGTTCGTAACTCGACGCTTCGGGTTTCCAGTCGGGCTTCGGTGCCTCGGGCTCAGGTCCGTTGCCTTGGCCGGATCCGAAGACGGCCGTCTCGGGCGTGGTGACCGTTTCCGTGACGGCGTCGCCGGCGCTTGCCTTCCGCGTGTCTGCCTGCATGTCTGTCGGCGTGTCTGCGGCAGGCTCGAACGGATTGGTCTCGGCGGGCGCTGCGGCCAGCGGCTCCGTGACGCTTTCGTCGGTGCGCGACGCCGCATCGGCTGCAACGGCCGGTTCGTCGCTGTCATTGCTGCGAACGGGTTCAGCAACCACCGGCGCTTCCTCGGCCGTCAGGTCGATCGTCACCGGTTTCTTGTCTGCCTTTGATCGGCGGGGTGGTTGTTCCTGTACCATCTCGACCTCTTTCGCATCTGATCAGAGAAACTAGTGGGCGGCATTGTGGAAAGAAAGGGGCGTCGGTCGTTTTGCAGCGCGGCAGGCTCAAAGCAGGGCGAAAAGGCCGTCCTCGTCGGGCGTGCCCGCCACCCGCACATTGCCGTGAAAACGGCGCGGTACGTGTTCGCGCAGGTTCTCGCCGATGAGAAGGATCGCCATGCCTTCCGGATCAAAACTATACGGGCCGATCGCCTTGAAGAACAGGCGCGCAGCTTCGGCGGAATAAAGGAGCACGGCGTCGGGGACAGGGTCGCCCAGCATCGCTCTTACATCGGCCTCGTCATAGGACACGGGCAGCATGCGATAGAGCTCGACGACGTCGAGCGGGATGTTCCTGGCCGCAAGCGCCGTCTCGAAATGCGGCGAGCGCGGGCGGCCGGCCAGATAGAGGAGGGCACCGTCCGCAGCGTCGGTGGCGATCGTTTCGGCAAGGCCTCGCCCGTCTCCCGGTCCGGTGCGGACGTCGGCAAAGCCGAGTTCGGTGGCGGCCCGGGCCGTGGCGGTGCCCACCGCGAACACCGGACCGGCACGGTGGGGCGCAAGATCCGCGTGACATCGCGCCAGGGCATGCAGAGCCTCGGCGCTGGTGACCGCGAGTGCTGCATGGGGTCGTGCTAGGGCTGTCGCTGCCGTTTGCAGATCATGCACCGGCGCCGTCAAGGGAAGCAGGACAGGCTCGTGGCCAATCCGGCGCAAGCGCGCGGCCGTGCGCACGGCGCGGTGTCGGGGGCGGGTGACGATGACCCGCATGGCCGTCAGCTCCAGCTTTCGAAGAAGCCCGGACCCGCGGCGGCACGGATCGCTTCGCCGGCATGTCGCCCGAGCGTTTCCGCCGTCGCCCGCTTGCCGTCCATTTCGATGCTGTGTTCCTGGCGGCCGTCCGGCGTCAGGATCAGGCCCGAAAACTTCAGTGCGTCGCCGTCGCAGATGGCATAGCCGGCGATCGGCGTGCGGCAGGACCCATCCAGGGCGGTGAGGAAAGCGCGCTCGCAGGAGACCGCGTCGAAGGTCGGACGATCGTTGACCGGTTCGAGCAGGGCCTCGATGCGGCTGTCGCCGATGCGGCTTTCGATGCAGATCGCACCCTGCGCCGGCGCCGGCGGAAAGTCGGCGGGATCGAGCAGGTCGGTGACAACCGCTTCCATGCTCAGGCGCTTGAGGCCGGCATAGGCCAGCAGCGTCGCATCCACGTGGCCTTCGCTGAGCTTGCGCAGGCGCGTGCCGACCGAGCCGCGGAAGATGGTGACCTCGATGTCGGGACGGATGCGGCGGATCAGCGCCTGGCGCCGCAACGATGCCGAGCCGACGGTTGCACCATGCGGCAGCGCCATCAGGGTGGGCGCGGTGCGACCGATCACGGCGTCGCGAAAGTCCTCGCGCGGCAGATAGGCCGAGATGTGCAGACCTTCGGGCAGCGCGGTCGGCATGTCCTTGGAGGAATGGACTGCGAGGTCCAGCTCGCCGGAGATAAGCTTTTCCTCGAGTTCCAGCGTGAAGAGACCCTTGCCGCCAATGTCGCTCAGGGGCCTGTCGGTGATCCGGTCGCCGGTCGTCGAGAGGACGACGATCTCGAACATCTCTTCCGGCAGCGCATGGGCGGCCATCAGGCGGGCACGCGCCTCGGCGGCCTGGGCAAGCGCCAGCGGGCTGCCCCGGGTGCCGATCCGGAAAGGTTTTGTTTGCATCCGCGTCGTTCCATTGTTACCGGAGGGCTTCGTAGACCGGTTTCCCCGGTATCGCAATTATCGACAGGCGCATGGCGAATTTTCTTCGCATTCTCGGCATCGAAACAAGCTGCGACGAAACGGCCGCGGCCGTGGTGGCGCGCCACGAGGACGGGCGCGGCGAGATCCTGTCGGACGTGGTCTTTTCGCAGCTCGACGAGCACAGTCTCTACGGCGGCGTGGTTCCGGAGATCGCCGCACGCGCCCATGTGGAAGCGCTGGACGGGCTGATCGAGGAGGCGCTGCATCGTGCCAACGTATCGCTCGACGAGGTGGATGCGATCGCCGCAACCTCCGGCCCCGGCCTGATCGGCGGGCTGATCGTCGGGCTGATGACGGCAAAGGCGATGGCGCGGGCGGCCGGCAAGCCGCTCTTTGCCATCAACCATCTCGAGGGGCACGCGCTGACCGCGCGACTGACCGACGGGCTCGCCTTTCCCTATCTGATGCTGCTGGTTTCGGGCGGCCACACCCAGCTCATCCTGGTGCGCGGCGTCGGCGAATACGAGCGATGGGGCACGACCATCGACGATGCGCTCGGCGAAGCCTTCGACAAGACGGCAAAGCTTCTGGGCCTGCCCTATCCCGGCGGCCCGGCGGTGGAAAAGGCGGCGCTGAAGGGCGATCCGGACCGCTTTTCCCTGCCGCGTCCGCTGGTCGGCGAGGCGCGGCTGGACTTCTCCTTTTCCGGGCTGAAGACGGCGGTGCGGCAGGCGGCGACAGAGATCGCGCCGTTGAGCGAGCAGGACGTGGCGGATATCTGCGCTTCCTTCCAGAAGGCGATTTCACGCACGCTGCGGGACCGGATCGGCCGCGGCCTGATGCGGTTCAAGCAGGAATATGGTGGGCTCGACGTCGACCCCGCGCTGGTGGTGGCCGGCGGGGTCGCTGCCAACCAGGACATCCGCCGGACCCTTCAGGCGCTTTGCCTCGAACACGGCTTCCGGTTTATCGCGCCGCCGCTGAAACTCTGCACCGACAATGCCGCCATGATCGCCTGGGCCGGGCTGGAACGGCTGGCCGACGAGCAGCCGGCGGACGGGCTCGACGTCGCGCCGCGGTCGCGCTGGCCGCTCGACGCGCAGGCGCAGACGCTGCTCGGCTCGGGCAAGCGGGGAGCCAAGGCATGAGCGAGCGGATCGCCGTGATCGGTGCCGGTGCGTTCGGGACGGCGCTCGCCGCCGTGATGGCGCGCGAAGGGCGGCATCCGGTGACGCTGGTCGGGCGCGACCCGGACCTGATGAACGACCTTCGCGAGGACGGCACCCACGAGGCCGCGCTGCCAGGCGTGCCGTTGCCGGACGCGCTGGCGTTTTCCGCCGAGCCGGATGCCATCGAGCAGGCGCGTTTCGTGCTGTTTGCCATGCCGTCGCAGGCGCAGCTCGATGCGGCCCGGCAGTATGGCCCCTATCTTTCCGCGGATGCTGTCGTCGTGACCTGCGCCAAGGGGATCGACAGAGTGTCCGGCCGGCTGCTGACGGAGGTGCTGGAAGAGGCGCTGCCGCACCACCCCGTCGCGGCGCTTTCGGGTCCCGGGTTTGCGGCCGATATCGCCCGCAGCCTGCCGACGGCGATGACGATTGCTGCCGCGGACGAAGCTCTGGCGGACCGTCTTGCTGCGGCGCTCTCCAGCCGGACCTTCCGTCTCTACCCTTCCGCCGACCGGATCGGCGTGCAATTGGGCGGTGCGCTCAAGAACGTGCTGGCGATCGCCTGCGGCATCGTCGAAGGCGCGGGGCTTGGCGAATCGGCCCGGGCGGCGCTGATTTCCCGCGGGCTTGCGGAAATGTCGCGGCTGGTCGAGGCGATGGGCGGCAAGGCCGATACGGTGCGCGGCCTGTCCGGGCTCGGCGACCTGGTGCTGACCGGCACCAGCCGCCAGTCGCGAAACCTGCGCTTCGGCATCACGCTCGGCCAGGGCCTTCCAGCCGACACGCCAGGCGGCTCGCTGGTCGAGGGCGTGTTTGCCGCTTCCGTCGCCGCGCGGCTCGGCGCGCAACATGCCGTCGACCTGCCGGTCACCAATGCGGTCGCGGCGATCATCGACGGCCGGCTCGACATTCCTGCTGCGGTCGAGCGCCTAATGGCGCGGCCGATCACCACCGAATAAACCTCAAGGTTCAACCAGGAGAGACCCGATGCTGTTTGCCTTTCTCTGCACCGACAAGCCGAACCATCTCAACGTCCGCATGGAAACGCGTCCGGCGCATCTGGAGCATCTCACCAAGCTGAACGATGCCGGGCAGCTGAAGTTTGCCGGTCCCTTCCTCGACGACGAGGGCAAGCCGAACGGCAGCCTCGTCGTGGTCGACGCGGCCGACATCGCCGCTGCCCGCTCGCTGGCGGAGGCCGATCCCTATTATCTAGCCGGGCTGTTCGAGAAGGTCGACGTCAAGCCCTGGAGCTGGACGATCAACAAGCCGGCGGAGTGAGGGTCAGATGGCCTACTGGCTTTACAAGTCCGAACCGGCGACCTGGTCCTGGGAGCAGCAGAAGGCTGCCGGGGAGAAGGGGACCGAGTGGTCGGGGGTGCGCAACTATCTCGCCCGCAACAACATGCGGGCCATGAAGATCGGCGACAAGGGCTTCTTCTACCATTCCAACGAGGGGCTGGAGATCGTCGGGATCGTCGAGGTGTGCGCCCTGTCGCATCCGGATTCGACGGCCAAGGGCGATCCCAAGTGGGACTGCGTTGACATCCGCGCCGTCACCGACGTGCCGAAGCCGATCACCCTCAAGGACATCAAGGCCAATTCGAAGTTCGAGAAGATGGCGCTCGTCACCTCGATGCGGCTTTCGGTGCAGCCGGTGACGGACGAGGAATATTTCGAGATCTGCCGGCTCGGCGGCGTCGACAAGCCGCCGCGCTCGCCGGATTGAACCGCGCTTGAAGACCGACCCGCGACGCTTCATCCTTGACAATACGGCGCTGACGGCGCCGCCGCATGTGCCCGAGATCCGGCTTCACCTCGCGGACGAGGCGCACGCGCTGTGGCAAAAGACCGAGGAGGAGCTGGAGGCGATCGGCCTTCCGCCGCCGTTCTGGGCGTTTGCCTGGGCCGGCGGGCAGGGGCTCGCCCGCTTCATCCTCGATCACCGTGAGATGGTGGCGGGCAGGCGGGTGCTGGATTTCGCAAGCGGCTCCGGGCTGGTCGCGATTGCCGCGAAGCTTGCGGGCGCTGCCCATGTCACGGCCGCCGATATCGACCCATGGGCACGGCACGCCGTTTCCCTCAATGCCGCCGAAAACGGCGTGACGCTCGACTTCACCGGCGACAACCGGATCGGCAGCCAGGCTGAGGCGGACGTGGTGCTGGCGGGCGACGTGTTTTACGATCGCGACTTCGCCGAAGCGCTGATCCCCTGGTTTGCGACGCTGGCGGCGGACGGCGTGACGGTGCTGGTCGGCGATCCCGGCCGCGCCTATTGTCCCCGGGACAGGCTGGAGGCGCTTTGCGTCTACGAGGTGCCGGTCACCCGGGCGCTGGAGGACAGCGAGGTCAAGCGCACCACCGTCTGGCGGTTCGCCGGCTAGGATTGGAAGGGGTGCGGTGCCCCCTCGACCAGGCGGGTGCCCGCAGAGGCCCATGTACCGATTTGCATCTCGGCCCCGATCGCTCTAATGCGTCCTCAAGCAATTCCTGTTTAATCGTTGTTTCTGTCCCATCCACGAGGAGACGATCTTGTCAGAACCATCCGGCACCACCCCGGTCCCTCACTATACTGCGGAGGAAACCCGCCACCGAGTCCTGGCAATCGTCGCGGCGTCGTCCGGCAATCTCGTCGAGTGGTTCGATTTCTACGTCTATGCCTTTACGGCGCTCTATTTCAGCAGCTCGTTCTTCCCGAATTCGGAACCGACTGTGCAGCTGCTGCAGACGGCGGGTGTTTTTGCGGCCGGTTTCCTGATGCGCCCGATCGGCGGCTGGCTGTTCGGCCGGATCGCCGACCGGGCCGGACGCAAGTCCTCGATGCTGATCTCGGTTTCGATGATGTGCGGCGGATCGCTGCTGATCGCGGTGCTGCCGACCTATGCGCAGATCGGCAGCTGGGCGCCGTTGCTGCTGCTCGTCGCGCGGTTGATCCAGGGCCTCTCGGTCGGTGGCGAGTACGGCACCACGGCGACCTACATGTCGGAAGTCGCGCTGCGCGGTCGGCGCGGCTTCTTCTCGTCGTTCCAGTATGTGACCCTGATCGGCGGCCAGCTGCTCGCCGTGCTGGTGATCGTCGTCATCGAAACGCTGATGACCAAGGAGCAGATCACAGACTGGGGCTGGCGCATTCCGTTCGTGATCGGCGCGGTGGCGGCCGTCGTCTCGATCTTCCTGCGACGGACGATGACCGAGACCCAGAAGACCGAGGTCATCAAGAGCGAGAAGGCCGGCTCGCTGAGGGAGCTGTTCCGCAACCATACGCCGGCCTTCCTGACCGTTCTCGGCTATACCGCCGGTGGTTCGCTGATCTTCTACACATTCACGACCTATATGCAGAAGTACCTGGTCAACACCGTCCACATGCCGGTGAAGACCGCCAGCTACATCATGACGGTCGCGCTGTTTCTCTACATGTGCATGCAGCCGTTGTTCGGCGCGCTCTCCGACCGCATCGGCCGGCGCAGCAGCATGCTGATGTTCGGCGCACTCGGGACGCTCTGCACGGTGCCGATCCTCAGCACGCTGCAATACGTCACCGACCCGATCATAGCGGGCGTCCTGATCGTCGCGGCGCTGGCGATCGTCAGCTTCTACACGTCGATCAGCGGCATCGTGAAGGCCGAGATGTTCCCGCCGGAAGTGCGGGCGCTCGGCGTGGGACTTGCCTATGCGCTCGGCAATGCGATCTTCGGCGGATCGGCCGAGTTCGTCGCGCTGTCGATGAAGACCGCCGGCTACGAGCAGATGTTCTACTGGTACGTGACGGTGATGATGGTCGTTGCTCTGCTCGTGTCGCTGCGGTTGCCGCGCCAGGCACGCTACCTGCATCAGGACCACTGACGACGGGCCAAGAACGGCTGTGAGAGACCGAAGGGCGCGGGACATTTCCGCGCCCTTTCTTCATCCGAATTTGCCACGCCGGACGCTCGAAATTTGCGGCGGAGCCGGGGCATTCGTGGTAGTCTGCGGCCTTCGCAACGCGGGAGGGTGCGGCGATGTCGGATGCAGGCCCCATGTTCGCCGGATCCGTTCCGGAGAACTACGATCGCTATCTGGTTCCCCTGATCTTCAAACCCTACGCCGCCGATCTCGCACGGCGGGTGGCGGGCCTTTCTCCGGCCGCCGTTCTGGAGATTGCAGCCGGTACCGGCGCGGTGACCCGCGAACTGGCGCCAAAGCTGACACCCGGGACACGCTATGTGGCAACCGACCTCAGCCAGCCCATGCTCGACCATGCACGCGGGCAACAGGCCGACGCCGGCCGGATCGAATGGCGCCAGGCCGATGCCATGGCGCTGCCCTTCGAGGACGGCGCCTTCGATCTCGTCCTTTGCCAGTTCGGAGCGATGTTCTTCCCCGACCGGGTGACCGCCTACCGCGAGGTCCTGCGCGTGCTCAAGCCCAGCGGCCAGTTCCTCTTCAACGTCTGGGACCGGCTCGACCGCAACGAGTTCGCGCGCGACGTGATGGCGGCCATTGCCGCCATCTTTCTGGAGGATCGGCCGGACTTCTTCGAGCGGGTGCCGCACGGCTACCACGATGTCGAACAGATCCGGCGCGATCTTCGCGAGGCCGGCTTTTCGCGGATCGCGATCGAGACGAAGGCGGAGCAGCGCCACGCTCCATCGGTGCGGCATGTCGCACTCGCCTTCTGCCACGGAACGCCTCTGCTCGGCGAAATCGAGGCGCGGAACCCCGGAGGACTGGACGCCACGACCGCGCGGGTGGAAGCGGCGCTTGCGGCAAAGCATGGTCAAGGCGACATTTCGGCCCGGATCCAAGCTCATGTGATCACCGCCGAGGCATAGCCTCGGGCCTCGCCGGAGGGCTTGGCGCCGTAATCGCCGGTTCAGCGGCCGCCGCGGATGACGCAGACGCCTTCCTCGTAGGAGCAGGCGTTGCGGGCGGCAAAGCCGCCGCCGAGATCATTCCGGTCGACGCGGATGATCTTGGGGCCGGGAATGCGGTCAGCACTGGCAGTCATTTCGCCGGCGCCATAGCCGCGGTCGAAATAGATGCCGTTACCGTCGTCCGGGTAGGCATAGGTCGCGCCTGCCCAGGTGGATCCGGTGCCGCTCCAGTCGCCGCGATCGCCACGAAGGCGGCGGACAGACCAATCCTGCCAGCCATTCCCGGCGTAATGCCGGCTGGCGAAACGGTCGCCCTGGCGGTCGAACCGGGTGTTGCCGACCCAGTGGCGGCGGTGATCTCCGCTGAAGGTGTTGCCGGCGAACGTGGAGCCGGCAGAAGCCCTGCCGTGCTTTGCGTGATGGCGATCCGGCACGTGTCGACGCTCGCCCGCATCTGCCGCCGAGACGAGAACGAGGCAGGCGAGGGCTGCCAGAACAGGCTTCATCCGATTCGCGATCATGGCGAACTCCGTCGACAGGGTTAATCAAAGGTTAACACCAAATGGCGCGCAGATGACCCGGCGACAACGATTTCTTTGTCTTTTATGGTTAATTCGGGTGGCACCGAACCGGGGCACAAGACTTGACATTCACACAATCGATTAAATTGCGCGGCGTGCCACAATGTTCTTGTCGTCAGACATCCGGGCGATTAAACCACGCCGATGATGCAATGCACATATCTTCACCAGGCATTGCCGGGCAACTGCTCCTTGATACCGCATACGACGCCGCGAGGTTCTGATGGCGAATGTGACAAATAACCGGCCTCTGTCGCCGCATCTCTCTATCTACAAGCCGATCCCCACCATGGTCATGTCGATCGTGCACCGCATCACCGGCGGCGCGCTCTATGTCGGCACCGTGCTGGTTGCCTGGTGGCTGATCGCCGCCGCCAGCGGCCCTGCCTACTACGACTGGGCCAACTGGGCGCTCGGCAGCATTCCCGGCAAGCTCGTCCTTCTCGGCTACACCTGGGCGCTGATCCACCACATGCTCGGCGGCTTCCGCCACCTGATGTGGGATCTCGGCCATGGCTTCGAAAAGGAATTTTCCACGAAGCTCGCCATCGCCAATGTCATCGGATCGATCTGTCTGACCGTTGTGGTCTGGGTGGTCGGCTTCCTCGTTCGCTAAGGAAATCCCTTCCATGGATATGCGCACCCCGCTCGGTAAGGTCCGCGGACTGGGCTCCGCCAAGGACGGCACCGAACATTTCTGGCGCCAGCGACTGACTGCGGTCGCCAACGTGCCGCTGATGATCTTTTTTGTGGTCTTCATGATCCTTTACGCCGGAAAACCGTATCCAGAGGTGATCGCAGCCCTGTCGAACCCGCTTGTCGCGGTGGTGATGGGTCTGGTGGTCGTCTCCGGCATCATTCACATGCGGATCGGAATGCAGGTGATCATCGAGGATTACGTCCACGGCGAGTTCAGCAAGGTGGCCCTGATCATGCTCAACACGTTCTTTTCGATTCTGATCGCCGGACTGTGTCTGTTCGCCGTTCTGAAAATCGCATTTGCAGGATAAACCGACATGGCATCCGTGACCCCCATCGCGCCTAACGGCAAGGCCTATACCTATGTCGACCACGCCTACGACGTGATCGTTGTCGGCGCCGGTGGCGCCGGACTGCGCGCCACGCTCGGCATGGCCGAACAGGGCTTCAAGACGGCCTGCATCACCAAGGTCTTCCCGACCCGCAGCCACACGGTTGCAGCCCAGGGCGGCATCGCCGCCTCGCTGCAGAACATGACGCCGGACTCGTGGCAGTGGCATCTCTACGACACCGTCAAGGGCTCCGACTGGCTCGGCGACGTCGATGCCATGCAGTACATGGTCATGGAAGCGCCAAAGGCCGTCTACGAACTCGAGCACTACGGCGTGCCGTTTTCGCGTAACGACGAAGGCAAGATCTACCAGCGTCCGTTCGGCGGTCACATGCAGAACTTCGGTGCCGGCCCACCCGTGCAGCGCACCTGCGCCGCGGCCGACCGGACGGGTCACGCGATCCTGCACACGCTCTACGGCCAGTCGCTGAAGCACAACGCGGAATTCTTCATCGAGTATTTCGCGATCGACCTGATCATGTCCGATGACGGGCGCTGCACCGGCGTTGTGGCCTGGAACCTCGACGACGGCACGATCCACCGCTTTGCGGCCAAGATGGTCGTGCTGGCGACCGGCGGCTACGGCCGCGCCTATTTCTCGGCAACGTCTGCCCATACCTGCACCGGCGACGGTGGCGGCATGGTCGCCCGTGCCGGCCTGCCGCTTCAGGACATGGAGTTCGTGCAGTTCCATCCGACCGGCATCTACGGCTCCGGCTGCCTTATCACAGAGGGTGCGCGCGGCGAAGGCGGCTATCTGGTGAATTCCGAAGGCGAGCGCTTCATGGAGCGCTACGCGCCTTCGGCCAAGGACCTCGCCTCGCGCGACGTGGTCTCCCGCTGCATGACGCTCGAGATCCGCGAAGGCCGCGGCGTCGGCAAGAACAAGGACCACATCTACCTGCATCTAGACCATCTCGATCCGGCCGTGCTGCACGAGCGCCTGCCGGGGATCTCCGAGAGCGCCAAGATCTTTGCCGGTGTCGACGTGACACGCGAGCCGATCCCGGTGCTGCCGACCGTGCACTACAACATGGGCGGGATTCCGACCAATTACTGGGGCGAGGTGCTGAACGCCGACAGCAACAACCCCGAGCGCATTCTGCCCGGCCTGATGGCCGTCGGCGAAGCGGGCTGTGCCTCGGTGCACGGCGCAAATCGTCTCGGCTCCAACTCGCTGATCGACCTCGTGGTGTTCGGCCGCGCCGCTGCCATGCGCGCGGCCCAGGTGGTCGACCGCACAGGGCCGATCCCGGCGC
The DNA here is from genome assembly GCA_900469345.1 of Hyphomicrobiales bacterium. Taxonomy (GTDB): domain Bacteria; phylum Pseudomonadota; class Alphaproteobacteria; order Rhizobiales; family Rhizobiaceae; genus Neorhizobium. Next base: position 136,481 of record UBWZ01000015.1, read on the forward strand.
TCAACACGGCGGCCTGCGACAAGATCATGGATCGCTTCGACCGCGCCCGGCATGCCAGCGGCGCGACGCCGACGGCGGTGCTGCGCGACAAGATGCAGCGCGCCATGCAGGAAGACGCGGCCGTGTTCCGGGCCCAGGAATCGCTCGAGTCGGGCTGTCGCCGGCTGTCCGAGATCTGGGGTGAAATGAAGGACATCAAGGTCACCGACCGCTCGATGATCTGGAATTCGGACCTGGTCGAGACGCTCGAACTGCACAACCTGATGGCCAACGCGATCACCACGGTCTATGGCGCCGAGGCGCGCAAGGAAAGCCGGGGCAGCCATGCCCGCGAAGACTACACGTCCGGACCGTTTGCCGGCCGCGACGACGAGAACTGGCGCAAGCACACGCTGGCCTGGGTCTCCGAGGCGGGCGAGATCAAGCTCGACTACCGCCCCGTCCACACCGAGCTGATCGCCGACGGCATGGATCCCCACAAGATCGAGCCGAAGGCCCGCGTGTACTGATCTCAAAGGACCTGCAAGATGGTTGAACTCGCTCTCCCCAAGAACTCCCAGATGACCGAAGGCAAGGTCTGGCCGAAGCCGACCGGCGCCAAGAACGTGCGGGAGCTGCGCGTCTACCGGTGGAGCCCGGACGACGGCAAGAACCCCAGCATCGATACCTTCTACGTGGACGTGGACGATTGCGGGCCGATGGTCCTCGACGCTCTGCTCTACATCAAGAACAAGATCGATCCGACGCTGACGCTGCGGCGCTCCTGTCGCGAGGGGATCTGCGGTTCGTGCGCCATGAACATCGACGGCGCCAACACGCTTGCCTGCACCAAGGGCATGGACGACATCAACGGCACGGTAAAGATCTACCCGCTGCCGCATATGCCGGTCGTCAAGGACCTGGTTCCCGACCTCACCAACTTCTACGCCCAGCATCGCTCGATCGAGCCCTGGTTGAAGACGGTATCGCCGCCGCCGGCGAAGGAATGGAAGCAGAGCCACGAGGACCGTCAGAAGCTCGACGGCCTCTACGAATGCATCCTGTGCGCCTGCTGCTCGGCATCCTGTCCGAGCTACTGGTGGAACGGCGACCGGTACCTCGGTCCGGCCGTCCTGCTGCAAGCCTATCGCTGGCTGATCGATTCGCGCGACGAAGCCAAGGGCGAGCGCCTCGACAACCTCGAGGATCCCTTCCGGCTCTATCGCTGCCACACGATCATGAACTGCGCGCAGACCTGCCCCAAGGGGCTCAACCCTGCCAAGGCGATCGCCGAAATCAAGAAGATGATGGTCGAGCGCCGGCTGTAGCAACGGCATTGGTCCCGGGCGCGGAATTTCGATAGTTTTATGGCGGTCCGGTGGTTCACAGGACCGCCAAATTGTTCCAGTAAGGCTTGATTAACGATATCTGCACGATAATTCGGTCCCAATTCGATGACACGAGATATCGGTGGGCCTGAAACAGGAGTTGGATGATGCAGTTTAAATACGTCGCGACGGGTCTTGTTCTCGCCCTGGCGCTTGCCGGGTGCCAGCGCACATCTTCCAGCCCCTATAGCGATCTGCCATCCCAGCCGGCTCCGCTGCAGGCGCAGCCGGTGCCCTCGGTGCAGGGCAGCCAGCTGCCGCCTCCCGGCGGCACCGACCAGAGCCAGTTCCCGACCGCGCCCGCCAACAATCCCATGATGGCGTCCGCCAATCCTGCCGCCGGTGCGCCCGGCAACGCGCAGGACGTGAAAAAGGAAGCGCTCGTGGGCAACTGGCGGGTGTCCAACGGCGGCGGCTCCTGCGACATGTTCCTGACGCTCACCAACCTTGGCGGCGGATCGCGCGGCGGCACCCGCGGCTGCGCCGGTGAGCTGACGACAATGGGTTCGTGGGATGTGTCGGGCAAGTCCGTGCAGTTCAAGAGCCGCGCCGGCGACGTGATCGGCACGGTCTACAAAAGCGCCGACAACCGCTATGACGGCAGCACCGCATCCGGCCAGTCGATCAGCCTCAGCCGCTGACCTGACACTGCCGAGGGCGTCCGCTTGGAACCCATTCCCGACTATACGGCGAGCGTTGCGGAAGAGCTGAAAGCGCTTGCCGCTTCCGGCACGCTTTCGCCCGACCCGGCCCAGATGGCGGTGGCGACCCGGCTCGATCACATCCTGACCTGTTTCCGTGAGACGCGCCCTGCCAAAAAGGCCAGCGCTCTCGGCTGGCTGTTCGCACGCGGCAGCGGGCGGCCGCGCAAGATTCGCGGGCTCTACGTGCATGGCAGCGTCGGTCGCGGCAAGACCATGCTGATGGACATGTTCTTCAAGAAGGCGCCGACCAGCCGCAAGCGCCGGGCGCATTTCCACGAATTCATGGCGGATGTGCATGCGCGCATCCACGAACACCGGCAGAAGCTGAAAAGCGGGGAGACGCGCCAGGCGGATCCCGTGCCGCCCGTCGCTGCAGCGCTGTTTGCCGAGGCGGAGCTGCTCTGCTTCGACGAGTTCGCGGTCACCGACATCACCGATGCGATGATCCTGTCGCGGCTGTTCACGGAACTGTTCGGGCTCGGCTGCGTGCTCGTCGCCACCTCCAACGTGGCACCGGACGATCTCTACCGCGAGGGGCTCAACCGCAGCCTGTTCCTGCGGTTCATCTCGCTGCTCGAAGAGCATGTGGATGTCGTGACGCTCGATTCCCCGACCGATTACCGGATGGAAAAGCTCGCCAACCTGCCGGTCTACGTGACGCCGCTCGATGCCCGGGCGGACGCGGCGATGGCAGCTGCATGGCATCAGGTCGCGAACGGGGCGAAGGCGGAGCCGACCGAGGTCCCGCGCAAGGGACGCAGCATCCACGTGCCGCTGGCAGCCGGCCGCGCGGCCCGCTTCACCTTTGCCGACCTGTGCGAGCGACCGCTGGGTGCGGCGGACTATCTCGCGCTTGCGGACCGCTTCGACCAGATCTTCGTCGAAAAGGTGCCGCGGCTAGGGCCCGACAAGCGCAACGAAGCCAAGCGCTTCATCAACCTCATCGACACCCTCTACGATCATACGGTGCGTCTTTACGTCTCCGCAGAGACGCCAGCCGAGCAGCTGCTGACCGAGCGGCGTGGCACCGAGGGCTTTGAATTCGACCGCACGGTTTCCCGTCTGTTCGAGATGCGAAGCAGCGACTATCTGGTCAGACATCAGGCGGCACGAGCAGAAGTTTGACGATTTAGTGACGGAATAATTGACGTTTACGTAAAATATTCTGTGTCTAAACGATTGAAAAATCACGTCTAGAAATAATTCGTTGCCATTTTTCGAGTATAGAGCTATTCGAATGCACCCGGCGGGCCTGCCACGACCTGTCAGGAAAAAAGATCTTGAAAGGAAGCTTTTCGATGGCGCGCAAGAAGATCGCACTTATTGGTTCCGGCATGATCGGCGGCACCCTGGCTCACCTGGCGAGCCTCAAGGAACTGGGCGACGTCGTCCTGTTCGACATCGCCGATGGCATCCCCCAGGGTAAAGGCCTCGACATCGCCCAGTCCGGCCCCGTCGAAGGCTTCAACGCCAAGCTGACCGGCGCCAGCGACTACGCTGCCATCGAGGGCGCGGACGTCTGCATCGTTACCGCCGGTGTCGCCCGCAAGCCGGGCATGAGCCGCGACGACCTGCTCGGCATCAACCTCAAGGTGATGGAACAGGTCGGCGCCGGCATCAAGAAGTATGCGCCGAACGCCTTCGTGATCTGCATCACCAACCCGCTCGACGCGATGGTCTGGGCGCTGCAGAAGTTTTCGGGCCTGCCGAAGAATATGGTCGTCGGCATGGCCGGCGTGCTCGACTCGGCTCGCTTCCGCCTGTTCCTGTCCGAGGAATTCAACGTCTCCGTCCAGGACGTGACGGCGTTCGTTCTCGGCGGCCACGGCGACACCATGGTGCCGCTCGCCCGCTACTCGACGATCGGCGGCATTCCGCTGACGGACCTGGTCAAGATGGGTTGGGTCACCAAGGAGCGTCTCGAGGAAATCATCCAGCGCACCCGTAACGGCGGCGCCGAGATCGTCGGCCTGCTGAAGACCGGCTCGGCCTACTATGCTCCGGCAGCGTCGGCGATCGAAATGGCGGAATCCTTCCTGAAGGACAAGAAGCGCGTCCTGCCGGCCGCTGCCTACCTGTCCGGCCAGTACGGCGTGAAGGACATGTATGTCGGCGTGCCGACGATCATCGGTGCCGGCGGCATCGAGCGGATCATCGAAGTCGAATTCACCAAGGACGAAGAGGCTGCCTTCCAGAAGTCGGTCGGCGCCGTTGCCGGCCTCTGCGAAGCGTGCGTCGCCATCGCGCCTGCTCTCAAGTAATCCAGACAGGATAGAGACCCATGAACATCCATGAATACCAAGCCAAGGCTCTTCTGAAGGGCTATGGTGCGCCGGTCGCCGAAGGTGTGCCGATCCTGAAGGTGGAAGAAGCCGAAGCGGCCGCAAAGTCGCTTCCCGGCCCGCTCTACGTCGTCAAGAGCCAGATCCACGCAGGTGGCCGCGGCAAGGGCAAGTTCAAGGAACTCGGCCCGGACGCCAAGGGCGGCGTTCGGCTGGCCAAGTCGATCGAGGAAGTCGTGGCGCACGCCAAGGACATGCTCGGCAACACGCTGGTGACGGCGCAGACCGGCGACGCCGGCAAGCAGGTCAACCGCCTCTACATCGAAGACGGCGCCGACATCGACCGCGAGCTTTACTGCTCGATCCTGGTCGACCGTTCGGTTGGCCAGGTTGCCTTCGTGGTTTCCACCGAAGGCGGCATGGACATCGAAGCTGTCGCCCATGACACGCCGGAAAAGATCCACACGATCGCCATCAACCCGGAAGCCGGCGTGACGGCTGACGACGTTGCCAAGATATCCAAGGCTCTTGAGCTTTCGGGTGCTGCCGCCGAAGACGCCAAGACCCTGTTCCCGGCGCTCTACAAGGCATTCGGCGAAAAGGACATGGCTCTCCTCGAGGTCAACCCGCTGATCGTCATGAAGGACGGCCACTTGCGCGTGCTCGACGCCAAGATGTCGTTCGACGGCAATGCGCTGTTCCGCCACGACGACGTCAAGGCGCTGCGCGACGAGACCGAAGAAGACGCCAAGGAAATCGAGGCTTCCAAGTGGGACCTCGCCTATGTGGCGCTCGACGGCAACATCGGCTGCATGGTCAACGGTGCCGGTCTCGCCATGGCGACGATGGACATCATCAAGCTCTACGGCAAGGAGCCGGCAAACTTCTGCGACGTCGGCGGCGGCGCCGGCAAGGAGAAGGTGGCTGCAGCCTTCAAGATCATCACGGCTGACCCGAAGGTCGAGGGCATCCTCGTCAACATCTTCGGCGGCATCATGAAGTGCGACGTCATCGCCGAAGGCGTTGTCGCCGCGGTTCAGGAAGTTGGTCTGAAGGTGCCGCTCGTCGTGCGCCTCGAAGGCACCAATGTCGAGCTCGGCAAGAAGATCCTCAACGAATCGGGCCTTGCGATCACGGCTGCGGACGATCTGGACGACGCTGCCAAGAAGATCGTCGCGGCGATCAAAGCCTAATCTGAGGACCGGAAACAATGTCTATTCTCGTCAATAAAGACACCAAGGTCCTGGTTCAGGGCTTGACCGGCAAGACCGGCACCTTCCACACGGAGCAGGCGCTCGCCTATTACGGCACGAAGATGGTCGGCGGCATCCACCCGAAGAAGGGTGGCGAAACCTGGACCGGCTCGAAGGGCGAAAGCCTGCCGATCTTTGCGACCGTCGCCGAAGGCCGTGACAAGACCGGCGCCGACGCGTCCGTGATCTACGTACCGCCGGCCGGCGCCGCCGATGCGATCATCGAGGCGATCGACGCCGAGATCCCGTTCATCACCTGCATCACCGAAGGCATTCCGGTCATGGACATGGTTCGGGTCAAGGCTCGCCTCGACCGGTCCAAGTCGCGCCTGCTCGGTCCGAACTGCCCGGGCATCATGACCCCGGAAGAATGCAAGATCGGCATCATGCCGGGCTCCATCTTCCGCAAGGGTTCGGTCGGCATCGTGTCGCGCTCCGGCACGCTGACCTACGAAGCCGTGTTCCAGACGTCGAACGAAGGCCTCGGCCAGACGACGGCCGTCGGGATCGGCGGCGACCCGGTCAAGGGCACCGAGTTCATCGACATCCTGGAAATGTTCCTCGCCGACGAGGCCACCCAGTCGATCATCATGATCGGCGAAATCGGCGGCTCGGCGGAAGAAGACGCGGCACAGTTCCTGATCGACGAAGCCAAGAAGGGCCGTAAGAAGCCGATGGCGGGCTTCATCGCCGGCCGGACCGCACCGAAGGGCCGCACCATGGGCCACGCCGGCGCCGTCGTTTCCGGCGGCAAGGGCGACGCGGAATCCAAGATCTCGGCCATGGAAGCGGCCGGCATCAAGGTATCGCCCTCTCCGGCACGCCTCGGCAAGACGCTGGTTGAAGTCCTCAAGGGCTGACGCCACATATTAGACGATCGCCATCAATACATTGATGGCGATCGTTCCTCACAGGCGGGCGGATGCGAGTATCTCGCGCTGTCCGCTTCGACGTCTCCGAAGGATGGGCTCTTCAGCGCTTCCAAAGGTGGCATCGGGCAAGAGAATGCGACATGCCGGACAGATCCGGTTCCCATCACGTCAGGAGGCGGGCGCGGCGTCCGCAATAGACCATGGCACGGCAAGAAGCCAACGAGCAGTTCCTCATCACTTCCTTCCTCGACGGCGCCAATGCGGCGTATATCGAGCAGCTTTACGCCCAGTTCGAGAGCGATCCCAATTCGCTGTCGCCGGAGTGGCAGGCCTTCTTCAAGGCACTGTCCGACAGTCCGGAGGATGTGAAGAAAGCGGCGGAAGGCGCGTCCTGGAAGCGCAAGAACTGGCCGATCGCGGCCAATGGCGACCTGGTCTCGGCGCTCGACAGCCACTGGCCGGTGGTCGAAAAGGCCATCGAGACCAAGGTCAAGGCGAAGGCCGAAGCTGCCGCCGCGGCGACCGGCACGCCGTCCAGCGACGTGGACGTGCTGCAGGCGACACGCGACAGCGTGCGCGCCATCATGATGATCCGCGCCTACCGGATGCGCGGCCACCTGCATGCCAAGCTCGATCCGCTCGGCATTGCCAGCGCCGTCGAAGACTACAACGAGCTTTCGCCTTCGGCCTACGGCTTTACCGAAGCCGACTATGACCGCAAGATCTTCATCGACAACGTGCTCGGGCTCGAATACGCGACGCTCCGCGAAATGATCGAGATCCTGGAGCGGACCTATTGCTCGACGATCGGCGTCGAGTTCATGCATATTTCCAATCCGGAAGAGAAGTCCTGGATCCAGGAACGCATCGAGGGTCCCGGCAAGGGCGTCGAATTCACGCCCGAAGGCAAGAAGGCGATCCTGTCGAAGCTGGTCGAAGCCGAAGGCTACGAACAGTTCCTGGACGTCCGCTTCAAGGGCACCAAGCGGTTCGGCCTCGACGGCGGTGAATCGCTGATCCCGGCGCTCGAGCAGATCATCAAGCGCGGCGGGCAGGACGGTCTTGAAGAGGTCGTGCTCGGCATGGCCCACCGCGGCCGCCTGAACGTGCTCACCAACGTCATGCACAAGCCGCACCGTGCCGTGTTCCACGAGTTCAAGGGCGGTTCGTTCAAGCCCGACGAGGTCGAAGGCTCGGGCGACGTGAAGTACCACCTGGGTGCCTCATCCGACCGTGAATTCGACGGCAACAAGGTCCACCTGTCGCTGACGGCCAACCCGTCGCATCTGGAAATCGTCAACCCTGTGGTGATGGGCAAGGCGCGCGCCAAGCAGGACATGCTGGCCAAGACCGCCGACAAGGACGGGATCATCCCGCTGTCGGAACGCTCCCGCGTGCTGCCGCTGCTGCTGCACGGCGATGCCGCGTTTGCCGGCCAGGGCGTGGTTGCCGAAATTCTCGGCCTGTCGGGCCTGCGCGGCCACCGCGTCGCCGGGACCATGCACGTGATCATCAACAACCAGATCGGCTTCACCACCAATCCGGGCTTCTCGCGCTCCTCGCCCTATCCGTCGGATGTGGCCAAGATGATCGAGGCGCCGATCTTCCACGTCAACGGCGACGATCCGGAAGCGGTCGTCTATGCGGCGAAGATCGCTACCGAATACCGGATGAAGTTCCACAAGCCTGTCGTCATCGACATGTTCTGCTACCGCCGCTTCGGCCACAACGAAGGCGACGAGCCCTCGTTCACGCAGCCGAAGATGTACAAGGTCATTCGCGGTCACAAGGCGGTCGCCGAGCTCTATGCCGAGCGCCTAGTTGCCGAAGGCCTGATGACGGACGGCGAATTCGAAAAGATGAAGGCCGACTGGCGCGCCCATCTGGAGGCCGAGTTCGAGGCCGGACAGAGCTACAAGCCGAACAAGGCCGACTGGCTGGACGGCAAGTGGTCGGGCCTGCGTTCGGCCGACAACGCCGACGAGCAGCGCCGCGGCAAGACCGCGGTGCCGATGAAGGAACTGCGCGAGATCGGCCGCAAGCTGTCGACCGTTCCGGACGGTTTCAACGCCCACCGCACCATCAAGCGGTTCATGGAAAACCGCGCCCAGATGATCGAGACGGGCGACGGCATCGACTGGGCCATGGGCGAGGCGCTTGCCTTCGGATCGCTTGCCGTCGAGGGCACTAAGATCCGCCTGTCGGGCCAGGACGTCGAGCGCGGCACCTTTTCGCAGCGCCATACGGTTCTCTACGACCAGGACACCGAAGAGCGGTTCATTCCGCTTGCCAACCTGTCGCCCGGGCAGGCGCGCTACGAAGTCATCAACTCGATGCTTTCGGAAGAAGCGGTGCTCGGTTTCGAATACGGCTACTCGCTGGCGCGTCCGAATGCGCTGACGCTCTGGGAAGCCCAGTTCGGCGACTTCGCCAACGGCGCCCAGGTGGTGTTCGACCAGTTCATCTCGTCTGGCGAACGCAAGTGGCTGCGCATGTCGGGCCTCGTCTGCCTGCTGCCGCACGGCTATGAGGGACAGGGTCCGGAACACTCCTCGGCCCGCCTCGAGCGCTGGCTGCAGATGTGTGCCGAAGACAACATGCAGGTTGCCAACGTCTCGACGCCGGCCAACTACTTCCACATCCTGCGCCGGCAGGTGAAGCGCGACTTCCGCAAGCCGCTGATCCTGATGACGCCGAAGTCGCTGCTGCGCCACAAGCGGGCAACCTCGACGCTGGCCGAGCTGGCCGGGGAATCGTCGTTCCACCGTCTGTTGTGGGACGATGCGGAGGTCATCAAGGATGGCCCGATCAAGCTGCAGAAGGACGCCAAGATCCGCCGCGTCGTGCTGTGCACCGGCAAGGTCTACTACGACCTTCTGGAGGAGCGCGAAAAGCGGGGCATCGACGACATCTACCTGCTGCGTATCGAACAGCTCTATCCGTTCCCGGCCAAGGCGCTGATCAACGAGCTTTCGCGTTTCCGCAACGCCGAGATGGTGTGGTGCCAGGAAGAGCCGAAGAACATGGGCTCCTGGTCGTTCATCGACCCCTATCTGGAATGGGTGCTCGCGCATATCGACGCCAAGTACCAGCGCGTGCGCTATACCGGTCGTCCGGCGGCCGCATCTCCGGCGACGGGCCTGATGTCGAAGCACCTTGCCCAGCTCGAAGCATTCCTCGAAGACGCGCTCGGCGGCTGATTTCAGCCGCCCTTCTCACCCGTTCAAAACACCTGACAACTACGGAAACAGATCATGGCAACCGAAATCCGCGTCCCTACTCTCGGCGAGTCCGTCAGCGAGGCAACTGTTGGCACCTGGTTCAAGAAGGTCGGCGACACGGTGAAGGCCGACGAGCCGCTCGTGGAACTTGAAACGGACAAGGTGACGGTCGAAGTGCCGTCACCGGCATCCGGCGTCCTGACGGAGATCGTCGCCCAGAACGGCGAAACGGTCGGCCTCGGCGCGCTGCTCGGCCAGATCGCCGAAGGTGCTGCCGGCACCGCCACCGCCGCTCCGGCTGCCAAGCCTGCGGAAGCGGCTCCTGCCAAGGCCGCCGAGCCTGCCGCTGCCGCTGCCCCGGCGCCCGCCGCCGCTCCCGCCGGCACGTCGATGCCGCCGGCACCTGCCGCCGCCAAGGTTGCCGCCGACAACAACATCTCGACCGGCGATGTCGACGGCTCCGGCAAGCGTGGCCAGGTTCTGAAGGGCGACGTGATCGCCGCCATCGCCAAGGGATCGTCGGCGCCTGCGGCTCCGGCCGCCGCACCGGCTGCTCCCCGTCCGGTCTCGTCCTCGGACGATGCGGTCCGCGAAGAACGCGTGAAGATGACGCGCCTGCGCCAGACGATCGCCAAGCGCCTCAAGGACGCCCAGAACACGGCTGCCATGCTGACCACCTACAACGAGGTGGACATGAAGGCCGTGATGGACCTGCGCACCAAGTACAAGGACGTGTTCGAGAAGAAGCATGGCGTGAAGCTCGGCTTCATGGGCTTCTTCACGAAGGCGATCACGCATGCGCTGAAGGAACTGCCGGCCGTCAACGCCGAGATCGACGGCACCGACATCATCTACAAGAACTACTGCCATGTCGGCATGGCCGTCGGCACGGACAAGGGTCTCGTCGTTCCGGTCATCCGCGACGCCGACAAGATGTCGATCGCCGAAGTGGAAAAGGAACTGGCGCGTCTCGCCAAGGCTGCCCGCGACGGTTCTCTGTCGATGGCGGACATGCAGGGCGGCACGTTCACGATCACCAATGGCGGCGTCTACGGCTCGCTGATGTCGTCGCCGATCCTCAACGCACCGCAGTCCGGCATCCTCGGCATGCACAAGATCCAGGAGCGTCCGGTCGCGATCGGCGGTCAGGTGGTCATCCGTCCGATGATGTATCTGGCGCTCTCCTACGACCACCGGATCGTCGACGGCAAGGAAGCCGTGACCTTCCTGGTGCGCGTCAAGGAAAGCCTCGAAGATCCGGAGCGTCTGGTTCTCGACCTCTAATCGACCCCGCCAACAAGGAACAGCAGCATGGACCCCGCTTCGGCAAACGCCACTCAACTCGTGATCCTGCTTTGCCTCAGCGTCGTCCTGCTGCTGTTCCACATTCTCCTGCAGGGCTTTCTGGCGACACGCGAACTCGGCTCGGACTGGAATGCCGGTCCGCGCGACGAGGAGAAGCAGCCGACAAGTGCTCTGGCCGGTCGGGCGGCTCGCGCCTCCAGGAACTTCCAGGAAACCTATCCCGCATTCATCGGGCTGCTGCTCGGGCTTGCCTTCATCGGCGATGCGTCGGGCTGGGGTGTCCTCGGCGGCTGGCTGTGGCTGATTGCCCGCATCGTCTACATCCCGCTCTATCTGGCGGGCATTCCCTATATCCGGTCGCTCGTCTGGCTGGGGAGCCTTCTTGGCCTGCTGGTCATGATGATCGCCCTCATTCTGTGACGGCACCGGCTCACTGATTCAAAGGATCTCGTACTATGGCATATGATGTTGTTGTGATTGGTTCGGGCCCGGGCGGCTACGTCTGCGCGATCAAGGCGGCGCAGCTCGGCCTCAAGGTCGCAGTCGTCGAAAAGCGCGCCACCTACGGCGGCACCTGCCTGAATATCGGCTGCATTCCCTCCAAGGCGCTGCTGCATGCGTCGGAAGTGTTCGCCCACGTGGCGCATGGCGTCGACGCGCTGGGTGTCGAAGTTCCGGCCCCGACGCTCAACCTTTCCAAGATGATGGCGCACAAGGACGCGACCGTGAAGTCGAACGTCGACGGCGTTGGCTTCCTGTTCAAGAAGAACAAGGTCGAGGGCTTCATCGGCACCGGCAAGATCGTCTCGGCCGGCAAGGTTTCCGTGACCGCCGAAGACGGCACCGTGCAGGAGCTCGAGACCAAGAACATCATCATCGCCACGGGTTCGGATGTTGCCGGCATCCCCGGCCTCAATGTCGAGATCGACGAAAAGGTCATCGTCTCCTCCACCGGTGCGATCGCGCTCGATAAGGTTCCCGGCCATCTGGTGGTCGTCGGCGGCGGCGTCATCGGCATGGAGCTCGGTTCGGTCTGGTCGCGCCTCGGCGCCAAGGTCACGGTCGTCGAGTATCTGGACAAGCTCCTGGGCGGCATGGACGCTGACGTTTCCAAGCAGTTCCAGCGCATCATCGCCAAGCAGGGCATCGAGATCCGCACGGATGCGAAGGTGACGGCGGTCGAGAAGACGGCGTCCGGCGCCAAGGTGACCTACGAGCCCGTCAAGGGCGGCGATGCGGTGACGCTCGAGGCCGACGTGGTGCTCGTCTCCACCGGCCGCAAGCCCTACACCGCCGGTCTCGGCCTCGAAGAAGCGGGCGTTGCGCTCGACAATCGCGGCCGCGTCGAGATCGACGGCCAGTTCAAGACCAATGTTGCCGGCATCTATGCGATCGGCGATGTGGTGAAGGGCCCGATGCTCGCCCACAAGGCGGAAGACGAGGGCGTTGCGCTCGCCGAAATCCTCGCCGGCCAGCACGGTCACGTGAACTACGACGTCATTCCGAGCGTCGTCTACACCCAGCCTGAAGTCGCTTCGGTCGGCAAGACGGAAGAGGAACTGAAGGCCGCCGGCATCGCCTACAAGGTTGGCAAGTTCCCGTTCACGGCAAACGGCCGTGCCCGCGCCATGCTGGCGACCGATGGCTTCGTGAAGATCCTGGCGGACAAGGACACCGACCAGGTTCTCGGCGGCCACATCATCGGCTTCGGAGCCGGCGACATGATCCATGAGATTGCCGTGCTGATGGAATTCGGCGGCTCGTCGGAAGACCTCGGCCGTACCTGCCACGCCCATCCGACGCTTTCCGAAGCTGTCAAGGAAGCGGCGCTCGCGACGTTCTTCAAGCCGATCCACATGTAATCGCGCACGTTCCGCATTAAGTTTCTGTCAGGTGGTCGGCCGCAGCTTGTGGAAAGGCTGCGGCCGCTGCATGTTCTGCCATAAGTTCCTGAAAAGGCAGAAAAAATGGACAGAAGCAATCAAGTTTCATTCTCGGTCCCGCAACGCGTCCTGCACTGGGCGACAGCACTTCTTGTGTTCTTCAACCTGCTTCTGCCGGACGGCATGGAGCAATGGCGCCGGGCAATGCGGCAGACGGGCTCGGCAACGCCGGAGCAGGTCTCCAGCGCCAACATCCACGCCTATGTCGGCATTGCCATCCTCGCCCTGGTGGCGCTGCGGCTGATCCTGCGCTTCACGCAGGGCGTACCGCCTGACCCCACCCGCGAGCCCGCCATCTTCCGACTTGCAGCCAAGATCGCGCATTTCGGCCTTTATGCGCTGCTGATCGGAATGCCGCTCACCGGCATCGGCGCCTACTACTTCGGCAACGGGACCGCGGGAGACATCCACGCGGATGTTCTGAAGGTGGTGATGTGGGTGCTGATCGCCGGGCATGTCGGCGGTGCGCTGGTCCACCAGTTCTACTGGAAGACGAACGTGCTGCGCCGCATGACCGTCGGCTGACTGACCGGGATCAGGTTTCCGGTCCTGTCCCGCCGGTCAGTTGACCGGCGTGACCGTAAACCCCTGCTGGCGGACCAGCTCGACCAGACCTTCCGTATCGGGAAGGTGCAGGGCTCCGACAGCGATGAAGGCTCCGCCTTCTGCCAGAATGGGCGCCGCGCGGTCGGCCATGTGATGATTGCGCTGGCGCACGACCAGCTCCTCGAACTGTGCGTAGCCGGCCTCGTCCGCGCCATCGGGTGTCGCCCGCTTGAGCAGCGGGATGGTCAGGCCGATCTCGCCGGAGAGGTAGAGCTCGGTCATGGTCTCGAACACGTCATCCATCGTCGAGCCGAGCTTGACCGTCTCCATCATGGATTTCAGGTGCAGATCCATCGGGATGGCGGCGAGCGTCGACAATTGCTCGGCGAAGGTCTCGAGGCCCTTGACCGGCTTTCCCGCAGCGGCGGCGTCAAGCGCGATGCGCTTGTCCAGAAAGGCTGCGTTTGCCGCCTTGCGCGCGGTTTCGCACGCGGGAAGCGACATCAGCGACATCAGCATCCAGGGCTTCATGCGCGAAACCGCCGACAGCGGAACGCCGCGGCGGGCAAGATCGTCCTTGAGCAGCGCCAGGTCGTCCTTCGACAGCAGCGTCTCCAGCGACTGGCCATTGGTGAACATGGTCAGATCGGGGTTGGCGAAGATGCCCGCCATGGCCTTCTTCTCGTCGAGGATTTCATCCGATTCCACCACGATCACGCGTGCGGAAGCGCTTGCTTCGGCCGCACCCGGGGGCATGCGCAGCACGCGCGGGTCGGTCACATGCATGGTGCCGAGCAGGTATGAGGGCGTCAGCCCGGATTTTTCGACCTTCCAGAAGATCGACTTGCCGTTCGGGATCTTGTCTCCCTCGGCGATCACGTCAGCATAGGCTGCGGGATCCTTGATCTTCATCTCGGCCAGGAGATTCCGCCCGGTGCATGATTTATCCTGCGCGACATCCTGCGCCCTGGCCTGGGTCACCATGCCGAGGACGACGAAGAAGGAGAGGAGGGCGAGGAGATGGATGGCCGCCATCAGCCATAGGGTCGCGGCCTGGGCGCGCCTGAAAAATGCACCGAGGGCAGGGGTCGGGTCAGCGGCAGTCATTGCGTCATCCGTGTGGGAATTGATGTCGCATCCTAGCGGTGCGAGCTCCACGAGGGCTTAACGCGGCTGGTAAATTTTTGGTTTCAGGCGCGCGGGTGGGCCCGGTCGTAGACGTCCAGCAGTCGTGCCGTATCGACGCCGGTATAGACCTGGGTGGTCGACAGACTGGCATGGCCGAGCAGATCCTGGATGGTGCGCAGGTCGCCGCCGCCGGCCAGAAGATGGGTGGCGAAGGAATGGCGCAGCGCATGCGGGGTTGCCGTCTCGGGCAGGCCGAAGGCGCCGCGCAGCTTCTGCATCTCGCGCTGGATGATGGCCGGCTGCAGCGGCCCACCGCGGGCGCCGCGAAACAGTGGCTCGTCGGGAGAAAGGTGGAAAGGGCAGAGCGTCTGGTAGCCTACCACTGCGTCCAGCACGATCGGCAGCAGCGGCACGATGCGTGTCTTGCCGCCCTTGCCGCTGATGCGCAGCGCGGTCGTGCCGGGTCCCAGATCCGTCGGCCGCAGGGCGAGCGCTTCCGAAATGCGCAGGCCGCAGCCGTAAAGCAGGGTCAGCACCGCGGCATCCCGGGCCGCGATCCACGGCTCCTCTTGCAGTTGCGCGCCGGTAGAGACGACGTTGAGCGCCTGGCTGTCGGTCAGCGGCTTAGGCAGGGATTTCGGCTGCTTGGGCGCGCGGATGGCACTGGCAGCGGCGGCGTTGATCAGCCCCTTGCGCTCGAGGTGGCGCAGGAAGGAACGCAGGCCGGCCAGGTGGCGTCCGAGCGACCGGGCGCCCGAGCCTTCCCGGCGCCGGTGCGCGAGGAAAGCCCGCAGATCGGCGGGGCGCAGGTTGCGGATGTCGGAAAGACTGGCCGGTCCGCCGACATGGGTGGTGAGAAACGCCAGGAACTGCCGGGTGTCCCTCTCATAGGCGTCGAGGGTATTGGCCGCCAGGCGACGTTCGCCCCCCAGGCTTTCGAGCCACTCGCGACGCTTTTCCAAAAGCTCCGGTGCAGCGATAATCAGCAGCTCGTTCAATGTCGGGCCTGTTGAATTTGATCGGATAAGGCACCAGATTGCTCACGACGGCGTTACGGAATTCCTAAGCATCGGTAACTATGTCGATGTCGATCTTATCAGGGGCCGTGCCTGGCGGTCCTGCAGGCTGGAGTTACTATGGCGCGCCGCGGGTCCTCGACGAGTTTCGGGCAGTTTGCTGAAGCGATTTCCCTGGCCTCACAGGGCCGACCCGGTCACATCGTCGATACGCTGATCGCCGAGCGCGGCGAACGGATCGTCGGCAGCCCGCTTTGGCCGGCAATGCGGCCGTTTCTGTATTCGCTGCTGCGCTACGGGCGGGCCATCGAATTTGCCGACGACGTCGCCCATCTCACCGGCTTCCAGTGCTTCGAATACATGAGCGACATGCTGAAACTGCAGATCACGGCGCAGCACGCGGACCGGATCCCGCAGACGGGTGGCTTCATCCTCGTCAGCAACCATCCGACCGGCATTGCCGACGGTGTCGCGGTGTTCGACCTCCTGAAGGCGCGCCGGCCTGACATGATGGTGTTTGCCAACCGCGATGCGGTCCGGGTCAATCCGCGCTTTGCCGAAATGATCATCCCGGTGGAATGGCGCGAGGAGCACAAGAGCAAGCTGAAGACGCGCGAAACCCTGGTGCTGACCAACAAGACGGTGAATGACGGCAAGGTGATGGTGCTCTTCCCATCCGGGCGGATCGCCTACTGGGACGATGGGCATCTCAACGAACGGCCCTGGAAGACCTCGGCGGTCGGTCTTGCCCGCAAATACAATCTGCCGGTGCTGCCGGTTCACATTCGGGCGCGCAATTCCGGGCTGTTCTACTGGCTGGCCAAGTGGTCGACGGAACTGCGCGACATGACGGTGTTCTACGAACTCCTCAACAAGAAGGGCAACCATTTCGATTTCACCGTCGGCCATCTCATCCCGCCCGACGCGCTGGAAGGGGATCTGTCGGAGGTGACGAAAGCACTGGAACGGCACACGGTTCATGACCTTGCGGACAGCGGCGATGCGCGCTTTGCCGGTCTTGCGGATGTCGCGTCCGCGGCCTGAGACCCTATGAAGCTGTTCACATTTGTTCCGGTCCGGGGCATGGTCGCCCGATGGCCATAGATTCGTCCAGCCTCTTCGGATCCCTGTTTGAAACGCCCGCGCCCACGCGGGTGGTGCCTGTGCTCGTGCCCTTGCCGGTGGCGGTCGCCTACAGCTATGCGGTGCCCGAGGGCGTGCATGTGGAGCCTGGCTCCGTGGTACAGGTGCCGATCGGCCCGCGGCAGGTGATCGGCGTCGTCTGGGAGGGCGACAACGACGGCAAGCTCGACCCGAAGAAGCTGCGGCCGATCACGCTCGTGTTCGATTGCCCGCCGCTGTCCAAGGAGATGCGCGATTTCATCGACTGGGTGGCGAGCTACACGCTGTCGCCGCCGGGGCTGGTGGCACGCATGGCGATCCGGGCTCCGGCCGCGCTCGACCCCGAGCCGATGGTGGAGGGGCTTCGCCACCTGGGTGGCCAGCCGGAACGGATGACGCCGGCGCGGGCCAGGGTGCTGGAGCTGGCGGAACGCCAGGACCAGCCGTGGACCCGCAGCGGACTGGCGCATGCCGCCAACGTGTCGCTCAGCGTGATCGACGGCCTTCTGGCGCAGGGCGTGTTCGATACGATCTTCCTGCCGCCGCCGCCGCTGGTGGCGCGGCCCGACCCCGACTACACGCCGCCGCGGCTAGAGGGTCCGCAGAAGGAGGCGGCCGAGGAGATCGTCGCTGCCGTCGGCAGAGGCGGTTATTCCGCCGCGCTGATCGATGGCGTCACCGGATCGGGCAAGACCGAGGTCTATTTCGAAGCAATCGCCGAAAGTCTCCGGCAGGGTCGGCAGGTGCTGATCCTGTTGCCGGAAATCGCGCTGACGCCGGCCTTCCTCGAGCGTTTCGAGGCGCGCTTCGGAGCAAAGCCGGCGGAATGGCACTCGGATCTTTCGCCGCGACTGCGCGAAAAGGTCTGGCGCGGCGTCGTCACCGGCGAGGTGCGGGTGGTTGCCGGCGCCCGCTCGGCGCTGTTCCTGCCGTTCGAGAACCTGGGGCTGATCGTCGTCGACGAGGAGCACGATCCAGCCTACAAGCAGGAGGACCGGGTGTTCTATAATGCCCGCGACATGGCGGTGGTGCGCGGCAGGATCGGCGATTTTCCGGTGGTGCTGGTCTCGGCGACGCCGTCGGTCGAGAGCCAGGTGAACGGCATTGCAGGCCGCTACCAGATGGTCCACCTGCCAACACGGTTCGGCGAGGCGGCGATGCCAGACCTGCACCTAGTCGACATGCGCCGGCATCCGCCGGAACGCGGCGGCTTCCTGTCGCCGATCCTGCTGCGCGGCATCAAGAGGACCATCGAGAAGGGCGAGCAGTCGCTGCTCTTCCTCAATCGTCGCGGCTACGCTCCGCTCACCCTCTGCCGGGTCTGCGGCCACCGGTTCCAGTGTCCGCAATGTTCCAGCTGGCTTGTCGAGCACCGCTTCAGAAACCAGATCCAGTGCCACCAGTGCGGCTATTCGGAGCGCACGCCGGAGGCTTGCCCCGACTGCGGCACGCTCGATCACCTGGTCGCCTGCGGGCCCGGCGTCGAACGCATCGCCGAAGAGGTGGAAAGGCATTTTCCCGATGCCAGGACGATCGTCATGTCGTCCGACATGCTCGGTGGCGTCAAACGCCTGCGGCTCGAACTCGAGGCGATCGCCAAGGGCGACGTGGACATCGTGATCGGGACGCAGCTGGTGGCCAAGGGGCACAATTTCCCGCTGATGACGCTGGTCGGGATCGTCGACGCGGACCTCGGCCTTTCCAACGGCGATCCGCGGGCGGCGGAGCGGACCTTTCAGCTGCTCAGCCAGGTGACCGGGCGGGCCGGGCGCACGGGCCTCAAAAGCCACGGCCTGATCCAGACCTTCCAGCCGCAGCATCCCGTCATGCAGGCGATCGTTTCAGGCGACGCCCATGCCTTCTACGAGCGCGAGATCGAGGAACGGCAGAAGGCCATCCTGCCGCCGTTCGGGCGGCTCGCCTCGCTGATCGTTTCGGCCGATACCCGTGCGGAAGCCGAGACCCATGCGCGGGGGCTCAGAGCGGCGGCGCCGGGCGTCACCGGGGTTTCGGTGCTCGGACCGGCAGAAGCGCCGCTGGCGCTGGTGAGGGGACGCCACCGGTTCCGGCTGCTGGTGCACGGACGCAGAAACTCCGACATGCAGGGCTTCGTCAGGGAGATGATCGCACAGGGTCCAAAGCCGAAAGGCTCCGTCCATATCCAGCTCGATATCGACCCGCAGAGCTTCCTCTAGGCGGTGAAAGGGCGCCTGACGGGGTGTCGCGTTCCAATCTGCGCGAAAACGCAATAAAGCTTCGGCCACACCACGACCGAATCAGGACATGCGAGGATGCCATGGAGCTCTATTTTCCAACCGAATTCGGAGAGCAGCTGGCCTTCGTCGGCGCATCCGCCACCGTTCTTCTCGGCCTCCTGATCCTGCTCCTGCCGGGGTCGGTCTTGCGGCTGGCAGCCTTCCAGGTGGGCGAAGTACGCCCCGAAGGGTACGGTTCCGTACGGGCGGCAGGCGCGCAATATACCGCGCTCGGTCTCCTGCCGATCCTCCTGGCGCAGGACTGGTTCTACATGGCGCTCGGGATCGCCGTCGGTGCCGGTGCCTTCGGCCGGCTCGTTTCCTTCGTCTTCGACCGGGGACTGACGGTTCGGAATGTATCGATTTTTCTGCTCCAGGTTGTGCTGGCCGCCGGGCCTCTCGCCTATGCCTTCGGCTACCTCTGAACCCTTCAGATGGGCCAGACGGCCGGATATCGGCAGCTTTGCTGCGGATCGCGGCGAAAATTCCCCCAAGTCCTTGGCTCTCAGGCTTTTTCCGGGGGCTGGCGTGTTGCGAGTCCCTACATCCTATGCTAGACGGACCGCGAAACTCGGAAAGGGTAGGGCGGAGGCTCTGCAGGTTCTGAGGAAAAATCAAATCAGTTCAAGGCCTTGCTTGACTTCCCCGGAAGTTGTGGCGCTTGGATGGCAGTAGAGGGGGAATCTGTGCCCGTGGCTGACACGTCCCAGCATATTTCCGGTGTCGCGGAGCGTTATGCTTCTTCGCTTTTCGAACTGGCGCGGGAAGCCGGGTCGATCGACGCGGTTAGCGCTGATCTCGACCGGTTCCAGGCGCTGATGGATGACAGCGAGGATCTGCGCCGTCTGGTGAGGAGCCCCGTGTTCTCCGCCATCGAACAGCGCGGTGCCGTTGCCGCTGTTGCCGATCGGGCCGGAATCTCCGGCACTGTGGCCAACTTCCTCAAGGTCGTGGCCGGAAACCGCCGCCTCTTTGCACTGCCGGGCATGATCCGCGCCTTCCGCATGATTGCGGCAGAGCACCGCGGCGAAGTCACGGCAGACGTGACCTCCGCTCATGCCCTTTCCGCTGAGCAGGAAAACGAACTCAAGTCGGCGCTGAAGGGCGTTACCGGCAAGGATGTGACAATCGCCGTTACGGTCGATCCGTCCATTCTCGGCGGGCTGATCGTGAAGATCGGTTCGCGCCAGATCGACACCTCCCTTCGCACCAAACTTTCCACCCTCAAGCTTGCATTGAAAGAGGTCGGCTGATGGATATCCGTGCAGCGGAAATTTCCGCAATTCTCAAGGATCAGATCAAGAATTTCGGCCAGGAAGCTGAAGTTTCGGAAGTCGGCCAGGTTCTGTCCGTCGGTGACGGTATCGCTCGCGTTTACGGCCTCGACAATGTCCAGGCCGGCGAAATGGTCGAGTTCCCGGGCGGCGTGCGCGGCATGGCGCTGAACCTCGAAGCCGACAATGTCGGCGTCGTTATCTTCGGTTCCGACCGTGCCATCAAGGAAGGCGACACCGTCAAGCGGACCGGCGCCATCGTTGACGTTCCGGTCGGCCCCGAGCTGCTCGGCCGCGTGGTCGACGCTCTCGGCAATCCGATCGACGGCAAGGGCCCGATCGCTTCGAGCCGCCGTTCGCGCGTCGACGTCAAGGCTCCGGGCATCATTCCGCGCAAGTCGGTTCACGAGCCGATGTCGACCGGCCTCAAGGCCATCGATGCGCTCATCCCGGTCGGCCGCGGCCAGCGCGAGCTCGTCATCGGCGACCGCCAGACCGGCAAGACCGCGATCATCCTGGATGCCTTCCTTAACCAGAAGGCCATTCACGACAACGGCCCCGACAGCGAAAAGCTGTTCTGCGTCTACGTCGCCATCGGCCAGAAGCGTTCGACCGTTGCCCAGTTCGTCAAGGTGCTCGAAGAGCGCGGCGCGCTGCAGTACTCGATCGTCGTCGCCGCCACGGCATCCGATCCGGCCCCGATGCAGTACCTCGCACCGTTTGCGGGCTGCGCCATGGGCGAATACTTCCGCGACAACGGCCAGCATGCGCTGATCGCCTATGACGACCTTTCCAAGCAGGCCGTCGCCTACCGTCAGATGTCGCTGCTGCTGCGCCGTCCGCCGGGCCGCGAAGCCTATCCGGGCGACGTCTTCTATCTCCACTCGCGTCTTCTTGAGCGCGCAGCCAAGCTCTCCGACGAGCGCGGCGCCGGTTCGCTGACGGCTCTGCCAGTCATCGAAACCCAGGGCAACGACGTGTCGGCCTTCATTCCGACCAACGTGATCTCGATCACCGACGGCCAGATCTTCCTCGAGACGGATCTGTTCTACCAGGGCATCCGCCCGGCCGTGAACGTCGGTCTGTCGGTTTCGCGCGTCGGCTCGGCCGCTCAGATCAAGGCGATGAAGCAGGTTGCCGGTTCGATCAAGGGCGAGCTTGCCCAGTATCGTGAAATGGCTGCCTTCGCGCAGTTCGGCTCCGACCTCGACGCCTCGACGCAGCGCCTGCTGAACCGCGGTGCGCGTCTGACCGAACTCCTGAAGCAGCCGCAGTTCTCGCCGCTGAAGACGGAAGAGCAGGTTGCGGTGATCTTTGCCGGCGTCAACGGCTACCTGGACAAGATCCCGGTATCGGACGTGGGCAAGTTCGAGCAGGGCCTGCTCTCCTACCTTCGCTCGGAAGGCAAGGCGGTACTCGATACGATCCGCACCGAGAAGCAGGTTTCGGACGACACCAAGGCAAAGCTGAAGGCAGCTCTCGACAGCTTCGCCAAGTCTTTCGCCTAACAACGGATCAAGCCCGAGGACCGATAACGGATGCCTTCACTTAAGGATCTGAAAAACCGGATCGCCTCCGTCAAGGCGACGCAGAAGATCACCAAGGCGATGAAGATGGTCGCCGCGGCGAAGCTGCGCCGTGCGCAAGAGGCGGCCGAAGCGGCTCGTCCCTATGCGGAGCGCATGACCAAGGTGCTGGCCGGCCTTTCGGCCGCCAACGCCAACAATGCCGAGGCGCCTCTCCTGCTTTCGGGCACGGGTCGCGACCAGGTGCATCTGCTCGTCGTCGCGACCGGCGAACGCGGCCTGGCCGGGGGTTTCAACTCCTCGATCATCCGCCTTGCCCGCGACCACGCGCTGCGGCTCATCGCCCAGGGCAAGACGGTGAAGATCCTCACTGTCGGCCGCAAGGGCAATGACGTGCTGCGCCGGTCCTTCCGGGACGATATCGTCCACTACATCACCTTCCGTGAAGTGAAGCAGCTTGGCTTCGTGCACGCCGATGAAGTGGCCCAAAAGGTGCTGGAGATGTTCAACGCCGGCGAATTCGATGTCGCCACGCTGTTCTTCGCGCGCTTCCAGTCGGTCATCAGCCAGGTGGCAACCGCCCAGCAGATCATCCCGGCCAAGTTCGAGACCAGCGCAGCCTCCGAAGCGGCGACCGCTGCTTCCGCACTCTACGAATACGAGCCGAGCGAAGAGGAGATCCTCGAGGATCTGCTGCCACGCAACGTGGCGGTGCAGATTTTCCGCGCGCTGCTCGAAAACAATGCTTCCTTCTATGGCGCGCAGATGTCCGCAATGGATAACGCGACGCGCAATGCCGGTGAAATGATCAACAAGCTGACCTTGTCCTACAACCGTCAGCGCCAGGCGCAGATCACCAAGGAACTCATCGAAATCATTTCGGGCGCGGAAGCGCTCTGAGGTAGGAAAAGAGGGTAAGAATCATGGCTATCGCAACGGGCACGTCCCTCGGCAAAGTCACCCAGGTTATCGGCGCCGTCGTCGACGTCACCTTCGACGGCGAACTGCCGCCGATCCTGAACGCTCTGGAAACCGACAACAACGGTAACCGCCTCGTTCTCGAAGTCGCACAGCACCTCGGTGAGAACCAGGTCCGCACGATCGCGATGGACTCCACCGAGGGTCTGGTGCGCGGCCAGCAGGTCACCAATACGGGTGCCCCGATTTCCGTTCCGGTCGGCGAGCACACGCTCGGCCGCATCATGAATGTCATCGGCGAGCCGGTCGACGAAGCTGGCCCGCTCGACCGCACGCATCTGCGCGGCATCCACCAGGAAGCCCCGGCCTATGTCGAGCAGTCGACGGAAGCACAGATCCTCGTCACCGGCATCAAGGTCGTCGACCTGCTCGCGCCTTACGCAAAGGGCGGCAAGATCGGCCTGTTCGGCGGCGCCGGCGTCGGCAAGACCGTTCTGATCATGGAACTCATCAACAACGTCGCCAAGGCACACGGCGGTTACTCCGTGTTCGCCGGCGTCGGTGAACGGACCCGCGAAGGCAACGACCTCTATCACGAAATGATCGAGTCGGGCGTCAACAAGCATGGCGGCGGCGAAGGCTCCAAGGCGGCACTGGTGTATGGCCAGATGAACGAGCCTCCGGGTGCCCGCGCGCGTGTCGCGCTGACCGGCCTGACGATCGCCGAAGACTTCCGCGACAAGGGCCAGGACGTGCTGTTCTTCGTCGACAACATCTTCCGCTTCACGCAGGCAGGTTCGGAAGTGTCGGCTCTGCTCGGCCGTATTCCGTCGGCCGTGGGCTATCAGCCGACGCTCGCCACCGACATGGGCCAGATGCAGGAACGCATCACCACCACGACCAAGGGATCGATCACCTCGGTTCAGGCGATCTACGTTCCCGCCGACGACTTGACCGACCCGGCACCGGCAACCTCGTTCGCCCACCTGGATGCAACGACGGTTCTGTCGCGCTCGATCGCTGAAAAGGGTATCTACCCGGCCGTTGACCCGCTCGACTCCACGTCGCGCATGCTCGACCCGCTGGTTGTCGGCGAAGAGCACTACGACGTCGCCCGCAAGGTGCAGACCACCCTGCAGCGCTACAAGTCGCTCCAGGACATCATCGCCATCCTCGGCATGGACGAACTGTCCGAAGAGGACAAGATGACCGTGCAGCGCGCCCGCAAGATCGAACGCTTCCTCAGCCAGCCGTTCTTCGTCGCCGAAGTCTTCACCGGTTCGCCAGGCAAGCTGGTTCCGCTCGAAGACACGATCAAGGGCTTCAAGGGCCTCGTCAACGGCGACTACGACCATCTTCCGGAAGCCGCCTTCTACATGGTCGGCTCGATCGAAGAGGCCATGGAAAAGGCAAAGAAGCTGGCTGACGCCGCTTAATCCGGACGAGACGGCGCGCGGGAGACGATCCGGCGCGCCCTTCTGCTCAAGACACGCAAACCCGCGCCGGATACCCCTCATCTCGCGGGAAGAACAGGGACTTAGACCTTCATGGCCGAGGCTTTCACTTTCGAACTGGTTTCGCCTGAGCGGCTGCTCGTTTCGGAGAAGGTTTCCGAAGTGGTGATCCCGGCGACGCTCGGCGAAATGACCGTGCTCGCCAATCATGCGCCGACTATGACGACGATCAAGCCGGGCGTGGTAACCGTGAAGCTCGCGTCGGGCCAGGTCAACAAGTACGTGGTGTTCGGCGGCTTTGCCGACATCCTGCCGACCGGCTGCACGCTTCTGGCGGAATCGGCCGTGCCGGCAACCGATCTGACCCGGGACACGCTGCAGCACCGCATAGACACCACACGCGCCGAACTCGGCAAGGCAACGAGCGACGAGCACAAGACCAAGCTCGAGCAGTTCCTGGCGGAACTGACGCACCTCAACGGCGCCGTCATCCCGGGCTGATCACAGCCGGTTTCCAATTCACGAAAGGCGGCCGGTGGCCGCCTTTTTTGTTGCCGCTCGCGGGCCGTCGTTGAAAGGTGCGGGGGCGTCAGCCGCCGAGGAGATGCTGATGAAGGCGCGCGGCGCCTGGCGACAGCGAGCGGTAGCGCGGCATGCCGAGATAGTAGCCGTAGCCGGTCTCCAGGCGATCGGCTCCCAGCTCCAACAAAACGCCCGAGGCAAGCTCCTCGGCGATGAGCCCCCGGCTGCCGAGCGTGACGCCTTCGCCGCGTAATGCGGCATCCACCGCAAGCGCATAGGTCGAGAACGAGATGCGCGGCGTGATGCGCGTCTTCGGCGGCCGCGGAATGCGGGCGAACCACTGCCGAAGCGAGATCCAGTTCGCATTGAAGCGTTCGTAATCGATGAGGTCGAGCCGTGCGAGCTCGTCGGCGCTCACGGTGGCAGGGTCCAGCCGGCGTCTCTCGAGATAGGCAGGCGAGGCGACGGGGACGAGATCCTCCTTCATCAGCAGGGTCAGGTTCCAGCGCGGATGTTCTCCGGTGGAATAGAGGATGACGAGATCGTTGGCCTCCGAGGCGAGTTCGGACGGTGCGTCCGTGGTCAGCAGCCGCACCGAGATGCCCGGGCCTTCGTTGTCGAAATCCTTGAGGCGCTTGGCGAGCCAGAGGTGCGAGACGGAACCGCTGGCGGCAATCGAGATGGTTTCGCGGCCGCCGCCCCGGAAAGGCTCGAGGCTTTCCTCCAGATAGTCGAGTGTGGCGCGCACGCGCTGGGACAGTCGATCGCCTTCGGGCGTCAGCGACAAGTTGCGGCCGCGCCTGGTAAACAGCTTGGCGCCGAGCTGTTCCTCGAGGCCCTGGATGCGGCGGCTGACGGCCGCCTGGGTGATGTGTAGCTCGCGTCCGGCGCGCGAGAAGTTCATGAACCGGCAGGCAGCATCGAAAACGCGGAAGGCTTCCAGCGGTATCCGGTCGAGCATCACTCTCTCCATGATATCAGATCATCAATTAACCCGAAAATCCGATGGATTTGAAGATCTGAAATCGTGATGCAGACTGCAGTCTCGGATCTGCGATGATGGTTTGCGGTCAGGGTGTCCCGATGCAGTTTTCTACCTCCTTTATTCCCGACATCCGCTTCGGCGCGGGGTCGTTCCAAGGCATAGCGGACGCGGCAGCCGACTTCGGGGCGACCACCGCGGCCGTGGTCATGGACAGTTTTCTCGCCTCTACCGGGCTTGGCGCCGCGCTCGCTGCG
This sequence comes from Hyphomicrobiales bacterium, assembly GCA_900469345.1. GTDB lineage: Bacteria > Pseudomonadota > Alphaproteobacteria > Rhizobiales > Rhizobiaceae > Neorhizobium. Next base: position 162,428 of record UBWZ01000015.1, read on the forward strand.
GCGCTCGGTGAAAAGGGCATCCGCGTTCACGTGTTTTCGGATTTCTCTGGCGAGCCGAAGCTTGCGCATCTTCAGGCGGCGACCGCCGTTGCCACCGGCTGCGATCTGGTGATCGGGGTCGGCGGCGGATCGGCACTGGATATCGCGAAGGTCGCGGCCTGCTGCGCGGCATCCGGACAGGATCCGATGGTCTACGCGCTCGCGGCCAAACCGCTGCCGGCCAATCCGCTCCGCAAGATCATGGTTCCGACGACGGCCGGTACCGGATCGGAGACCTCGGCCACCAACATCTTTGCCGGTCCGGCCGGCAAGAAGCTGTGGATCTGGGGGGCTGAAACCAAGGCGGACCTCGTCGTGCTTGATCCGGAGCTGACCATTTCGCTACCGCCGCAGCTGACGGCCTGGTGCGGCATGGACGCCTTCATCCACGCGTTCGAAGCCTGCACCAACCGCAATGCCCATGAGGGCGCGAAGCTCTATGCCCATGAGGCGCTGCGTCTCGTCGCAGGGTCGCTGGAAGCGGCGGTCAAGGCGCCGGGCAATCTCGACGCGCGCGGCAAGGTTCTGCTCGGCTCCTGCTATGCGGGTATCGCCATCGACAATTGCGGCACCGCCATCGCCCACAATATCAGCCATGCGCTGGCCGGTCTTGCGCCCATCCATCACGGGCTGGCGACGGCGCTCGGCTTCGAGGCGACGCTGCCCTGGCTGGTGGAGGCGCAGACGGTGGATCTTTCAGCAGCCGCAAGGGCGATCGGTCTTGGCGGCGCCGCGGCGCTGCCGGAATTCGTCTCCGATCTGATGGACCGCTGTGGCGTCCGGCGGGCATTGCCGACGAGCCTCGAAGGCTTCGGCGCCGCCGATCTGGCTGCCGAGATGCGGGCGCCGGAAAATCAGCCGATGCGCCGATCGACAGTCCGAGACATCTCCGACGCCGATATCGAGATCTTCGCCGAGGCGATCATGTCGCTTCCGAAAACCGCCTGAGGATCGATCCATGACCAAGACTTATACCCGCGACTACTGGGAAGGCACGCTCTCCGGGCTCAGGCTCGAAGGCCGGCATTTTATCGACGGCGAGCATCGCGCGGCCCTCTCCGGTGAGACGTTTACCCGCATCCGCCCGATGGATGGCAAGCCTGGCGCCGAACTTGCCCGCGGTCGAAGCGAGGACGTCGAGGCGGCGGTGGCGTCGGCGAGGGCGGCGTTTGCAAGCGGCGTGTGGCGCCACAAGGAGCCGGCTGACCGGAAAAAGATCATGCTGCGCTGGGCGGAGCTGATCCGTGCCCATGGCGAGGAGCTCGCCATGCTGGAGACGCTCGACGTGGGCAAGCCGGTGCTCGCGTCGCTCAACGTGGATGTCCGGCTTTGCGCAGACGGCATTCAGTATTACGGCGAAATGATCGACAAGCTCTATGACGAGATCGCGCCGACCGGGCCGAGTGCTCGTGCACTGGTGCGGAAAGTGCCGCTCGGGGTGATCGGGGCGATCACACCGTGGAACTATCCGATGATCATCGACGCCTGGAAGCTCGGGCCGGCCATCGCCGCCGGCAATTCCGTGGTGCTGAAGCCGGCCGAGCAGTCTTCGCTGTCGGCCATCCGGCTCGCCTCGCTGGCCGTCGAGGCCGGTCTTCCGGCGGGCGTCTTCAATGTGGTGACCGGACATGGCGAGGAAGCGGGCAAGCCGCTGGCGCTCCATATGGACGTCGACATGATCGCCTTTACCGGCTCGACCGAGGTCGGCAAGCTGATCATGGGCTATGCCGCCCAGTCGAACGTCAAGCGGGTTGCGCTCGAGCTTGGCGGCAAGTCGCCGCTCGTGGTGTTCGAGGATGCCGATCTCGATGCGGCGGCGTCGGCCGTCGCCTGGGGCTGCTTCTACAATTCGGGCGAGACCTGCCATGCCTCGACCCGGCTGCTGGTGCAGCGCTCGGTCCAGGAGAAGCTGATCGCCAAGATCGAAGCCGTTACCAACAGCGACATCGCGCTTGGCCATCCCTTCGAGCCTTCGGCGCAGATCGGAGCGCTGATCGAGGAGGGGCATATGGTGAAGGTCCTCGCGATGATCGCTGCCGGGGAACTGGAGGGCGCCCGACGTGCCTTCGGGGCCGAGCAGGTGATGCGCGAGACCGGTGGATACTACATCTCGCCCGGCGTGTTCGTCGACATGACCAACGACATGAGCCTGGCCCGCCAGGAGATTTTCGGGCCGGTGCTCGCCGCCATTCCGTTCGACACGGAGGAAGAGGCGCTGAGGCTCGCCAACGACACGATCTACGGGCTGGCCGGCGCCGTGTTCACGAAGGACATGGACCGGGCGCATCGGTTTTCCGAGGCGCTGCATGCCGGTACGGTATGGATCAATACCTACGACATGTCGAACTTTGCCACACCCTTCGGCGGCTTCAAGCAATCCGGTTTCGGCCGCGACCGGTCGGTGCATGCGATCGACAAGTACTGCGACTACAAGACCATCTGGCAACAGTTCGGGTAGGCAAGTCGCCGCCTGGATCCTCGGGTCAAGCCCTGACATGACGGC
>UBWZ01000021.1 GCA_900469345.1 Hyphomicrobiales bacterium
CCCGCCGAACCAACCCGCCAGCACGACGCGTTAAAGAAGGGGCCAGATTGCCGGGGCAGCGGACTGGAAGGCCGCGATGTCTCTTTCCAGTCGCTCGGAAACGGAGATGGCAGGCATTGTCCGCAATCTCTGCGCCCTACCCGCGCGCCATTCGCATCTATAGGCCATTCGCATTCATGGAACGGGAACCGGGCGCGGCCGCGCAGACCGCCCATGCGGATGTCGGCCTTTATCCTGCGGCTCGCCCACACAATTCCACATTCTCATGATTTCCACTCAACCCGGACCGGGCGCGACCTCTCGCGACCGGGCGGGCCGGGCGGCCTGATTTGACTCTCCCCATGGAAAGAGGCAAATGGTTGGCCCAAGGTTCCTCACGCAGAGTGATAAACTGCATGCGGTATAACGAGTATTAGGGACTGGCTTATATAGGCATGATCAACGCCCGCAGCATGCTCCGCTCGCTTGGCAATGAGCCCCCCATCCTGGCCGATGGGCGCCGGGCTCCCGATCGCCGTGAAATATCCCTGCGCTGGCTGTCCGGCACCTTCCTTACCGGCATTACCTCGTCCATCCTGATGGGTGTCGCGCTGTTTGCCGCCCTCGACGGTCGCCAGCAGCTGGCAACGCCGGCCGAGGCTTCCGTTCCGGTCGATGACGGCGCCCATGACGATACGGCATCGCGCGGCAAGCGCCTGCTGGCTGGCAACATCGTCGCCATGCCGACCGACCGCAAGATCATGGAAGTCTCCACGGTCGTGCACGAAGGCAACAAGGAAGTCGTCCGCCGCAAGCCCTTCGCGCATGTGAAGATGAGCCTTGCGGTCAACCACGTGGCGCCGGAAGCCTATCCGAATTTCGATCCGCTTAATATCTTCGCCTCGGACGACGCGCCACCGCCGCCGCCTTCCAGCCGCACCGGGGCCATCTACGGGTCCAATGTGGAATCCGAAGTCAGTCTTCAGACCATCGCCTTCCCGACCAAGGGGTCCAACCTCCCCTACGCCGCGCCGATGACGCTGGAAGAGGTCGAGGAAAACGTCCGCTCGAACGGATCGGTGCTGACCTCGGGCAATGCCCAGCTGTCCGCCCTCTATTATGTCGACCCGCAGCGCTTCTCCTCCGCCGACGACGACGTCGACCTGACCGCCGGCATCTCGGCCCGGGTGGTCGAGGAGAACATGTCGGTCTCGACCCCCGAACCGATCACCTCCCATACGCGCGAATATGCCGACGATGTCATCCCGGTGCGCCGTCCGATGACGGTCGCAGAAGCGATGACCGAGGTCGGCTACCCCGACAACAAGGCGCGCGAGATCTCCGGCTATCTTCAGGCACGGATTGGCCAGCCGACGCTGTCGCCCGGCGACGTCCTGCGGATCGGCGTGATCCAGGAAGGGCAGATGGTGCTGGTCGTGCGTGCGAGCGTCTATCGCCGCGCGAGCCATCTGGTCACGGTCGCCGCCGACGACCACGGCCGTTTTGTCGACGCGCAGGAACCGGCCATGCTCGACGCGGTCGCCAGCGCCTTCAGCGATCAGCCGCCTCAGGCAGTCGCCGGCCGCGAACTGCCGAGCGTCTATGACGGCATCTACCGGGCCGCCCTTTCCTACGGAATGACCAAGGAAATGACGGCGCTGGTGGTCAAGCTCCTGGCAAGCACCGTCGACCTGCAGGCCCAGTTGAAGACCACCGACGCGATCGAAGCCTTCTTTTCGGTCGCCGACGAAAAGGGCCAGGCGACGAAGGATTCCGAACTCCTCTTCGTCAACGCCCATTTCGGCGACACGACCACCCGGTTTTACCGCTTCCAGGATGCCGAGGACGACAGCGTCGACTATTTCGACCAGGACGGCCGCAGCATTCGCCAGTTCCTTTTGCGCAATCCGCTTCCCAACGGTCGCATGACCTCCGGTTTCGGCATGCGGCGCCACCCGCTGCTCGGCTATTCCCGCATGCATACCGGAACCGACTGGGCGGCTCCGCGCGGAACGCCGATTATCGCGGCCGGCAACGGCATCGTCGAGAAGGCCGGCTGGGATTCCGGCGGCTACGGCAACCAGACCCTGCTGCGCCACGCCAACGGCTACGTCTCGTCCTACAATCACCAGAGCGCCATCGCGCCGGGTGTGCGCGAAGGCGCCAAGGTTACCCAGGGCCAGGTTATCGGCTATGTGGGAACGAGCGGCGAATCCACCGGCGCGCACCTGCATTACGAATTGATCGTCAACGGCACCAAGGTGGACCCGATGAAGGTCCGCCTGCCGGGTGGCCAGTCGCTGAAGGGCGAGGCGCTCGCTCGCTTCGAAAACGAGCGCAAGCGCATCGATACGCTTCTCAACAATCCGAAACCGGCCGAAGTGGCTAGCCGCTGAGCGATCCTGCCTGATCGAACCGTGGAAGAAGCAAAAGGCCGCCCCGTCTGAAACGGAGCGGCCTTTGTTTTTCCTGCGTCAGCCTCGATTACGCGGCTTCGCTGATCTGCTGGCTTCGCACCCGAAACAGCAGGCGATCCGATCCGGCGGTCACCGCAACAGTCGAGCCGTCGGGGATCTGGCCACCCAGGATCTGCTCGGCGAGCGGGTCCTGGATGTTTTTCTGGATCACCCGCTTCAGCGGGCGGGCGCCGTAGACCGGGTCGTACCCCTTGGCGGCCACCCATTCCCGGGCATCCTCGCCCAGGTCCAGCGTGATCTTGCGATCGGCGAGAAGCTGTAGCAGGCGCTTCATCTGGATATCGACGATCGAGCCCATCTCGCTGCGGCGCAGGCGATGGAACAGGATGATTTCGTCGACGCGGTTGAGGAACTCCGGCCGGAACGAGGCCCGCACCACGCCCATCACCTGCTCGCGCACGCTGTCGGTGTCCTCGTTCTCACCAAGTCCACTCAGATACTCGGCGCCGAGATTCGACGTCATGATGATGATCGTGTTCTTGAAGTCGATCGTCCGCCCCTGCCCGTCCGTCAGGCGACCATCGTCGAGCACCTGCAGAAGGACGTTGAAGACATCGGGATGCGCCTTCTCGATTTCGTCGAACAGCACGACCTGGTAGGGCTTGCGCCGGATCGCCTCGGTCAGCGCGCCGCCTTCGTCATAGCCGACATAGCCGGGAGGCGCCCCGATCAGCCGCGCCACTGAGTGCTTTTCCATGTATTCCGACATGTCCATGCGCACCATCGCCGTTTCGTCGTCGAACAGGAAGCGCGCCAGCGACTTGGTCAGCTCCGTCTTGCCGACGCCGGTCGGACCAAGGAAGATGAACGAGCCGATCGGCCGGTTCGGATCCTGCAGCCCGGCACGCGCACGGCGGACCGCACGCGAAACCGCCTGCACGGCATCGCCCTGCCCGACCACGGATTTCGCCAGTTCGTCTTCCATCCGCAGCAGCTTGTCGCGTTCGCCCTCTAGCATCCGGTCGACCGGAATACCGGTCCAGCGGGACACAACATGCGCAATCGCATCCGGATTGACGACTTCCTGCACCATGGCATTGGTCGAATTGTCGATGGCTTCCGATTCCACCAGGCGCTTTTCGAGGTCGGGAATGACGCCGTAAGTCAGTTCGCCAGCCCGCTGGAACTCGCCCTTGCGCTGGGCGATGGCAAGATCGTTGCGGGCCTCGTCCAACTGCCGCTTCAGATCGGCTGCAAGCCCAAGCTTCTGCTTTTCCGCCTGCCAGCGCGCCGTCAGCGCATCTGCCTGCTCCTCGAGGCCCGTCAATTCCGCGTCGAGCCGCAAAAGCCGGTCGGCGGACGCCGTGTCCGTCTCCTTCTTCAGCGCCTCCCGCTCGATCTTCAGCTGCATGATGCGCCGGTCGAGTTCGTCCAGTTGCTCGGGCTTTGAATCCACCTGCATGCGCAGCCGCGATGCGGCTTCGTCCATCAGGTCGATCGCCTTGTCGGGCAGGAACCGGTCCGTGATGTAGCGGTTCGACAGGGTCGCCGCGGCCACCAGGGCGGAATCCGAGATCCGCACCTTGTGGTGCTGCTCGTATTTTTCCTTCAGGCCGCGCAGGATCGAAATCGTATCCTCCACCGTCGGCTCCTCCACCATCACCGGCTGGAAGCGCCGGGCGAGGGCCGGATCCTTTTCCACATGCTTGCGGTATTCGTCGAGTGTCGTCGCGCCGACGCAGTGAAGCTCACCACGGGCAAGAGCCGGCTTCAGCAGGTTGGACGCATCCATCGCGCCATCCGCCTTGCCGGCACCGACCAGCGTGTGCATCTCGTCGATGAACAGGATGATCTCGCCGTTTTCCGACTGGACTTCGTTCAGCACGCTCTTCAGCCGCTCCTCGAACTCGCCGCGGTATTTCGCACCGGCAATCAGGGCACCCATGTCGAGCGCCATCAGCCGCTTGTCCTTGAGGCTCTCGGGCACGTCGCCATTGACGATGCGCAACGCCAGGCCTTCCGCGATCGCGGTCTTGCCCACGCCTGGTTCGCCGATCAGGACGGGATTGTTCTTCGTGCGCCGCGACAGGACCTGGATCGTCCGGCGGATCTCGTCGTCACGACCGATCACCGGATCAAGCCGGCCCTCACGTGCTTCCGCCGTCAGATCGCGGGCGAATTTTTTCAGCGCCTCGAAGCCCTGCTCCGCGTTGGAACTGTCGGCGGTGCGGCCCTTGCGGATGTCGTTGATGACCTGGTTCAGGCCTTGCGCGGTCAGGCCGGCCTTTTTCAGGGTGGCAGCGGTCGACGCCGAGCTTTCGATCACCAGCGCCAGAAGCAGACGTTCGACGGTAACAAAGCTGTCGCCAGCCTTCTTGGCGGCGTCCTCGGCGGTGGAAAATACCTTGGCAAGCGGCTGCGCCAGATAGATCTCGCCATTGCCGCCGGACACCTTTGGGATTTTCGCAAGCGCCGCATCATTGGCAATGCGCGCTTCCTTGGAGCTGCCGCCGGCGCGTTCGATAAGCGACGAGGCCATACCCTGATCGTCGTCCAAAAGCACCTTGAGGACATGCTCCGGCGTGAACTGCTGGTGTCCGGCACTCAGCGCCTGGGTCTGCGCCGACTGGAGAAAGCCGCGCACCCGCTCGGAATATTTCTCGATGTTCATAGTCTGTACCTCCTGGATCGTCCTGCCCTTATACGGCGCAGGCCGATGGTTGAGATTGAGCTCCCTCAAAGGCAAGCCCTGCCGGAAACCGGCTTCCGCAAAGATATGGGTGTGGATTTTCTCGATTTAAAGACGGGATGGGCCGCTTTTCGACCGCCCCAAGCACCTGGAACAGCAGGGCAAGCCGACCTCAGGGTGCTGGCGCAAACCGCGGACGCGCAACGAGCAGCCATAGCCTGCGCCAGACCTCGTAGAGCAGCGCGCATGCCACCAGTGTTGTGGCGGCAAGCGGCAAAAAGGCGGCAGGGCCGAGCAGGCCAAGCGACTCGAGTTTTGCGGCAATCAGCACCATGATCGTCTGATGCAGGATGTAATAGCTGAGCACCGCCTTGTTGAGGTAGCGAAGCGCCGGGTGATCGACAGCCCTCAACCGCTGGCCGTAGCCGAGGATGGCAACCATCGTGCACCACATGAAGGCGGCAACCAGCAGACAGCCGGTCGGCGAATTCCACGCCGCCTGATCACTGATGGGATGCTGGCTGAACATTGCCAGCAGCAGGGGAATGCAAGCCGCGGCCCCGATCAGGGCTGCTTCCCTGACGGCCAGGATCGCCTCCCAGAAGTCGCGTCTGCTGCCGAGCAGCACCCCTCCGCTAAAGCATGCGAGGAAGCAGACATGCGAATACCAGTCGTCGATGATATTGTTGCTCGGCGGGAAGAAGGGCCTCAGCGTGACGCGGACGACAAAGAAGAAGATCACCGGCCAGACCAGCAACCCTGCCCCCCGCAGCTGTGCCGTCATCCAGTCCCCGAACCGCTGCACCGCTTTTCCCCAGGCCCCCAGCAGCGTCATCAGGATGGCGGTATAGGTCCAAAGATAGGCGAGATACCAGAGGTGCTCCATGCTGACGATGACCTGCAGCGATCCGTCCGCCAGCAGAAACGGCTGGAGTGTAAGGTAGCGTCGGAAGACCTCGGCAAGATCGATCGACACACCTTCCCGCACCGTCAGGTAAACGTAGATCTGCGGCGGCACCAGCAGGATCATGGCGGTCAGGAACACCGGGAGGAGCTGGAGAGAGCGCTTTTGCCGCAGCGCCGATGGTGTGCGCCTGGACAGCGCAAATGCAGTCGCCACTCCCGATACGAAGAACAGCAGGCTGATGCGCCATGGATTGGTGAGCAGATGGATAGTATCGAACAGCGGCATGGCGCCTGTCGACTTGATCAGAAACTGCCTGCTCCCGAATATTAGACTACAATGATATATAATCAGTAGAAAGAACGCAGCGACACGGATGATATCAAGATCATGCCTGCGCTCCATGTCTCCCTCCAAGAGCTACTGAGCTGATACGGCATTCAATCTGAACGAAATATATTGAGAAATTCTGTAATAGGTTGCGAATAGACAGGAATACCCGTGATCTTTTGAGAGATCTGCACCCTAACTTTTGTCAAATACACGGTTGGATGCATCGCGAGTGTCTGTAATCTCAAGCCCGCTTGCAGATTTCTGCAGCGGCGTCGGGACCGCCATCGCCGCGGGCGCTGCTGCTGCGGCCACCCGGACGGCAGAAACGAAAAATCCGGCCGAAGCCGGATTTTCCAAGACATTGCCATTGCGAGGGGGAACCGGCTTACTCGCCGGCAACATCCACGAGCGTGGGCTGATCGTCGCCGGAAGCTTCACCCTCCCCGGCACCGGCTTCGCCACGACGCGGACGCCGCGGGCGATTGCCGGCATTGCGGCGACGACGAGGCGCGGCTTCCGCCTGCGCTTCTTCTTCGACAGCCACTTCAGCAGGCGTTCCTTCGATCACCGGCTGCGGACCATCCGGATCGGCGACTGGCGCGGAAATTTCCGCCGGCTGCTGGGCAACCCGCTCGGGCCTGTCCTGGCGACGCTCGCGACGCGGATCGCGGCGGTTTTCCCGCGGCGGCTGCTCGGCGCCTTCGGCTGCCGGTGCAGGCTGTCCGCCCTGGCCCTGCTGTGGGCTCTGGCCCTGTTGTGGGTTCTGGCCATGCTGCGCATTCTGGCCCTGCCGACCGCCCTGTTGCGTGTTCTGGCCGTGGCCAGACTGCTCGCGGCGGGGCTGTTCGTCCATCACCGGCTGCGGGCCGTAGCCCATATCGTCGCCGTCAGAACCGTCGAGATCGTCTTGATCCAGCACGTTTCCGTCACGATCCTGCATCTCGCCGCGCTCGTCACGCGGAAAGCGATCCTGCATCTGGGCCTGTGCAGCCGCGATGATGCGATTGTAGTGCTCGGCGTGCTGAAGATAGTTTTCGGCCATCACCCGATCGCCGGAGCTTTGAGCGTCGCGCGCCAGAGTCGAATATTTTTCGGCGATGTGCTGCGCGGTACCGCGGATCTTCACGTCGGGACCGGAGCTGTCGTAGGTCCGGCTGAGCGGATTGCCGCCCTTGCGGTTGAAGTTGTTGTTACCGCCGCCGCCGCCACCGCTACCGCCACTGCTATTATTGTTACCGCGCCCTCGACCGCGTTTATTCTGCTGTCCTGGCCTCATCTATCCTTCACCAACTCTCTGTCTTCGCTGATAGGGATCACGCGGTCCGGCAATCAAAGCCGTAGCAGGACTTCGCGTGAAGCGCGCAGATCAACCTAGGCGGTCTGCCGCGTTCAAAGTTAAATTAACTGATTCACGCATCGGTTTTGTTCAACCTTCGCAAACCTTCGAAAAGGGTTGGAATAGGGTTGATCTGTAACCCGAACGAATCGCTGTTCATTCCCAGCCGCCCCGATGCGTAGCTGCAAGCTATCCCGCTTCCTGACGGAATCCAAGCCTTTTCTTTTGCTCTGCAATATCAACGATTGCCTGGCTTGAAGACGAGCACGCGATCGTTTCCACCATAGTCACGCCGAGCTTGCGCCAGGATGAACCCGGCAGCGACGAAGATATCTGTCACTGCCGTTTTCTGGTCGAAACCGATCTCGAGTCCAACCCAGCCGCCCGGCTCGAGGAAACGTGCCGCGTCGGTTGCAATGTCTCGATAGGGAGCAAGACCGTCCGGGCCGCCATCCAGGGCGGCTAGGGGGTCAAACTCCCGAACCTCGGGGTCGAGGTCCGGGATAACATCACTACGTATATAGGGCGGGTTTGACACGATTATGTCGAACCGGCCCGTAATCGCGTCGAACCAGTGGCTGCGGACCGCGCTGAACCGATCGCCGACCCCCTGCCGTTCGGCATTCCGTTGCGCGGTCGCCAGCGCATCGTCCGAAATGTCGGTTCCGATCCCCGTCGCCCCCGCGTTCGCCTTGAGAAGGGCGAGGACGATGGCGCCGGTTCCCGTGCCCAGATCGAGTATCCGTGCCGACCCTTTGGCCTCGACGATATGCTGCAGCTGCGGCACGATCGCCTCGACGAGAACCTCGGTGTCCGGCCGCGGCTCCAGCGTCTCGCGCGAGATCAGCAGGTCCATCCCGAAGAATTCGCGGGACCCCAGGATACGGTGCACCGGCTCGCGGTGGAGGCGCCGTTCGATGGCAGCCTCGATGGTCGCCACCTCGTCCCCGGTCAGCACGCGGTCGCCGCCGGTGAAGATCTCGGTCGGCGATAGCCTCAGCAGCCCGCCGATGAGAAGCCGCGCTTCGATCGCCGCATCGCCAAGCCCTGCGTCCGAAAACCGGCTGCGCGCCTGCGCCAGCACCGCGGCAACCGTCATCATCCGTGGACTTCGCCCAGCTGCGCCAGCTGCCCTGCCTGGTAGTCGGCAATCAGCGCATCGACCATTTCGTCGATGTCGCCTTCGATCATCTTGTCGAGCTTGTAGAGCGTCAGGTTGATGCGATGGTCGGTAATGCGGCCCTGCGGGAAATTGTAGGTGCGGATCCGCTCGGAGCGGTCTCCCGATCCGACCTGGCTCTTGCGATCCGCAGATCGCTCGTTGTCGATCTTCTGCCGCTCCATGTCGTAAAGCCGCGAGCGCAGCACCTGCATGGCCTTGGCCCGGTTCTGGTGCTGTGACTTTTCAGAACTGGTGACGACGATGCCACTCGGCATATGGGTAATACGGACCGCCGAGTCCGTCGTGTTGACGTGCTGCCCACCGGCGCCCGACGAGCGCATCGTATCGATACGGATGTCTTCCTGGCGGATCTCGATGTCGATATCTTCCGCCTCGGGCAACACGGCGACGGTCGCCGCGGACGTATGGATCCGCCCCTGCGTTTCCGTGTCCGGCACCCGCTGGACGCGGTGGACGCCGGACTCGAACTTCAGCTTGGAAAAGACGCCGCGCCCGGTGACGGTTGCGATGATTTCCTTGAATCCCCCGGCCTCGCCTTCGCTGGCGGACAGAACCTCGACCTTCCAGCCCTTCGTCGCCGCGTAGCGCTCGTACATCCGGAACAGGTCCCCGGCAAACAGCGCGGCCTCGTTGCCGCCGGTTCCGGCGCGGATTTCGAGGATTGCGCTCCGCTCGTCGGCAGCATCCTTGGGCAGGAGCAGGATCTGCATGTCCTTTTCCAGCCCCTCGATTTTCTCCTCCGCCTCCGGCAGTTCCATTTCCGCCAGCTCGCGCATCTCGCGGTCGGTCCCCCTGTCGGACAGCATTGCCCGCAGGTCTGCGACTTCCGCCAGCGCCTTCTCGTAGTCACGGATGGTGCGCACGACGGGCTGCAGCTCGGAGTATTCGGAGGCGAGCTTCACGTAGACGTCGGCTGCCGGACCTTCCGACATGCGCGCCTCGATCTCCCCGAAGCGGCGTTCCAGCTCGCGCATTTTTTCGACAGGAAGCTTCGCCACCCTTGTGTGCTCCGTATTTTCTTGTGACCGCTAGAGCGGAATATTATGGGCTTGGGCAAACTGCACGAGCAGGTCGCGGATCGGAACCAGTGACCGGCTGTCGTCGAGCGCGGCGTGCAGTTCGGCCGAGAGCTGATCCACGTCGAGACCGAGAAGCATCGCCTTGACCGGGCCGATCGATGTCGCCGCCATTGACACTGACCGGAAGCCGATACCGAGCAGTGCCATCGCCGAAAGCGGCTTGCCAGCCATTTCGCCACATAGTGTGACGGATGTATGGTTGCGCTCTCCCGCCCGGGCAATATCCCGAAGGATCCGCAGGAAGGGCTTGCCGAGAAGGTCGAAGCGATCCGCCACCCGGACATTGCCCCGGTCCGCGGCCATCGAAAACTGGAAGAGGTCGTTGGACCCGACCGAGACGAAATCGACTTCCGCCATCAGTTCGTCCAGCTGCCACATCAGTGCCGGCACTTCCAGCATGGCGCCGAACTTCAGCTTGCGCGGCAGGCTGTGGCCGAACTTGGAGAGATGCTGGACCTCCTTTTGCAAAAGGTCGCGCACCGCGTGGATCTCGGAGACCTCCGTCACCATCGGCAGCATCATCTTGAGCTCGGCACCGGCCGATGCGCGCAGCAGGGCACGCAGCTGGGTGCGCAGCAGGCCCGGCCTGTCCAGTGACAGGCGGATCGCGCGCCAGCCGAGAGCCGGGTTTTCTTCTTCCTGGGCGCGGAAATAGGGCACCACCTTGTCGCCGCCGATGTCGAGCGTCCGGAACGTGACCGGGCGCCCGGCCGCCTGCTTCAGGACGTTGCGATAGAAGTTTTCCTGCTCCTCCAGCTTCGGCATGGTGGAGGCGATCATGAACTGCAGTTCGGTCCGGAACAGGCCGATGCCGCTCGCACCCGATTCCGCCAGTTGCGGCAGGTCGACGAGAAGCCCGGCATTCATCTGGAGATTGATCCGCTTGCCGTCCTTGGTAATCGGCTCGACGCTGCGCAGGGCCCGGAACTGCTCCTGCCGGCGCGCGCGCAGGCGGACCTTTTCCTCGTAGGCCTTCTGCAGATCCGCCATCGGCCGCAGGTGGATCTGGCCGTCATCGCCGTCGATGATGATCGCATCGCCGTTTTCGGCAAGCGCCACCACGCCGGTCGCCTGGCCGACCACGGGAATTCCCATCGCCCGCGCCACGATCACCACATGGCTCGTCACTGCGCCGTCTTCGAGGATCAGCCCGCGCAGGCGTTCGCGGGGATAGTCGAGCAGCTCCGCAGCACCCATGGCCCGCGCCAGAATGATGGCGTCGACTGGAAAGTTTTCCTCACCGACGCGACCGGTAAAGCCGGTCAGCTGGCGCAGCAGGCGATTGGCGAGGTCGTCGAAGTCATGCATCCGCTCCCTGAGATAGGGATCGGTTAGCCGCATCATGCGGGCCTTCGTATCGCTTTGAACCTTCTCGACAGCCGCTTCAGCCGTCAGGCCGTTGCGCACCGCTTCTTCCATGCGCCGTACCCAGCCTTGGTCGTGGGCGAACATGCGGTAGGTTTCCAGCACCTCGCGGTGCTCGCCTTCCATCGCCACTTCGCGGCGCGACAGCATGTCGTCGATGGAGATGCGCAACGATCCGAGCGCTTCGGCAAGCCTCGCGATCTCCTTGTCGGCGTCTTCGTTGAGCAGGTTGGTGACGACGATGCGCGGCTCGTGGAGGACCACATGGCCGAGCCCGATCCCCTCATTATAGCCGTCTGCATTGATGCTGACGGCGCGCGTCAGATCGAGTTCCAGCCCCGGCCGCGTGATCTTCTTGAGTTCGCCGGTCGCGATCATTTCGGCGATCACCATCGCCGTCGTCTCGAGCGCCTCGAGTTCATCCTCGCGGTAGTTGCGGCTCGCCTTGTTCTGGACAACGAGAACGCCGAGCGTCCGGCCTGCCCGCAGGATCGGGACGCCGAGGAAGGAGTGGTAGATCTCCTCGCCGGTTTCGGGAAGGTAGCGGAACGCCGGGTGAGCCTGCGCATCCGAAAGATTGAGCGGTTGCGCCGATGCCGCGATGGTGCCGACGAGGCCCTGCCCCATCTTCAGCTGCGACAGGTGGACGGCCTCCTTGTTGAGGCCTTCCGTGGCGTACAATTCCAGCACCCCGTCCGACCGCAACACGTATACGGAGCAAACTTCGGCAACCATGTTGCTGGCGATCTGGCGGACGATCCTATCCAGGCGTTCCTGTGGATCGAGCGGCTCAGCCATCAACTCGCGCAAACGCTTCAAAAGCACGCGCGGACCTGCCGACAGGTCTCTCATCGGCATGAGTTCTCCCGAAACAAGATCATCCACCCGGAAGAGGCTGCGTCGCCGATTGACGACGCACCCGCCCGGTTCACATCAATTCTTATCGAGACCGTAAGCGGAATGCAAAGTGCGAACCGCAAGTTCCGAATAGGCGCCATCGATCAGGATCGAAATCTTGATCTCGGAGGTCGTTATAGCCTTGATATTGATCGACTTACCCGCAAGCGCCGTGAAGGCCTGGGCGGCAACGCCGGCATGGCTGCGCATGCCGATGCCGATCACCGACACTTTGGCGAGCCCCGATTCGCTCTGCACCACGTCGAAACCGATCTTGTCCTTATGATCTTCCAGGACTTTGATCGCCTTCTGAACGTCTCCGGACGGGACGGTAAAGGTCATGTCGGTCTTGGATCCGTCCTCGGAAATGTTCTGGACGATCATGTCGACATTGATGTGCGCTTCGGCGAGCGGCCCGAAAATGGCGGCAGACACGCCCGGCCGGTCGGAAAGCCGCCGCAACGAGATCTGTGCTTCATCCTTGGCATAGGCGATGCCGGTGACGACTTCCTGTTCCACGATTTCTTCCTCGTCGCAAATCAACGTGCCGGGAGGGTTGAGCAGGTCACCCATGCCCGGCGCATCGGGATCCTCGAAACTGGAGCGCACAAATGTCCGCACCTTGAATACCATGGCGAGCTCGACCGAACGGACCTGAAGAACTTTCGATCCGAGCGATGCCATTTCGAGCATTTCCTCGAACGACACCTTCTTCATCCGGCGCGCCTTCGGCTCGATCCGCGGATCGGTCGTGTAGACCCCGTCCACATCCGTGTAGATGTCGCAGCGGTCTGCCTTGACGGCAGCCGCGATCGCCACCGCTGACGTGTCGGAGCCGCCGCGGCCGAGTGTGGCGATGCGGTTGTCGGGACCGATGCCCTGAAAACCGGCAATCACCGCAACCTGGCCCTCGCCCATGCGCTTGACGATCTCGGTGCCGTCGATCTCCATGATGCGTGCGGCGCCATGCGCGCCGTCGGTGCGGATCGGGATCTGCCAGCCCTGCCAGGAGCGCGCATTGATGCCCATGGACTGAAGCGCGATTGCCACCAGCCCGGACGTGACCTGCTCGCCGGAAGCAACCACGGTGTCGTATTCGCGCGCATCATAGAAAGGCGAATTCGTGCCGTTGGCCTTGGGCGTATCCTGAACCCAGGCGACCAGCTCGTTGGTCTTGCCGGACATCGCCGAGACGACGACTGCCACCTCGTGGCCGGCGTCGACCTCTCGTTTCACATGGCGAGCCACATTATGAATGCGTTCAAGATTGGCGACCGAAGTGCCGCCGAACTTCATCACGATGCGAGCCATACCTGCCACTACCACCCATCGGTTCCGAACCAAGTCGGAAGCGTATGCCTGACCAGCCCCTCAACGGGGCACCGAATTGCGGCGTGTCATATCGAAAAGGGGCAGGCCGTGCAATGGCAGCGCGGACGTGTTTCGGCCTGTGTCACAACGGAAAAAGGCGCGCCCTCGTGTGGGACGCGCCTTTTGTCAGTCAAGCAATGACCTTGGCGGTCAAGCAATCGCCTTAGCGGCAGTCGCGAGCCGGTCCAACGCAGACCTGGCCATTGTCCTGGTTGCCCATTCCGCCCCACTCACGACGTGGTCCATCGTTGCGGTTCTGGTCGCGGTCACGACCCTGGTCGCGATCACGGCCTTCCTGCGGGCGCTGGGGACGGTCGTCGCGGCTGCGGCCGGGATCGCGATCCGGCTGCGGACGGCGGTTGTCGTCGTCCATCCGCGGCGGGCGACGTCCGCCATCGCGGTCCTGGTCCCTGTTGCGGTCACCATCACGATCCCACTGCGGCGGCCGCGGACGACGGTCGTCGTTGTCCCAACGCGGCGGTGGCGGGCGACGGTCGTCGTTGTCCCAGCGTGGCGGAAGCGGGCGGCGATCATCGCGGTCCCAGCGTGGCGGGCGACGGTCGTCATTGTCCCAGCGCGGCGGACGGCGATCGTTATCCCAGCGCGGCGGCGGCAGCGGCCGGTCGGCACGCCAATCGTAGCGGCGCCAACGGTCACGCTCGCGATAGAAATTGCGGTCGCGGTAGTAACGGTCCCAGTAGTTGTCGACCTCGAAGGTCACACTCGGGATGCCGAGGCCCTGATAGTAGTCCGGCGCGACAGCGACGCGGTTGGAGCGGTAGTTCGTCTGGACATAGCTGCCGGAGACCCAGCCGCGGCCGCCGACGAACGTCACGTCACACCAGTTGACGCTGCTCATGCAGCCGTAAATGGTAACAGGCGCTCCGACCGGAATGACCGTGACGGCCGGATAGCTTGTGCTCGGGCCTGACCGCATGTTGACATTCGCGGTGGCGAAACCACGAACTGCAGCATCGGCGATCGACGGCACCGCCAGCAGCGCACACAATGCCGCAGCACTCATCAGAAATTTCTTCACTGCTTCCTCCTGAGGAACATATGCCGTCTCGAAGCCCTTGATCGGTCCAAATTCGGCGCGATTCAATGTTCGAGGCTGCCCAATAGTTCCAGTTTGCGACTGAATGATCGATGAACATGCCGTTGGGCTAGGTTAAGCTTGCGGGAGAGCGGGCGCACAATGCCGCAGTTACTCCCGGTATCTTCGCTCTTGACTTCCCGGCTGCGCCGTCCGACTTCAACGGCAGAACCAGGAGCGCAGGCATGAGCGAAGCGGCAAGAACGACCATCGATCCGAGCCAGGTCGAGTGGTTTTCCAAGATGGCGGCGGAGTGGTGGAACCCGAACGGCAAATTCAAGCCGCTCCACAAGTTCAATCCCGTTCGCCTCGCCTATATTCGCGACCGTATCTGCGAGAATTTTGGACGTGACCCGCGCGGGCATCAGCCTCTAAGCGGCCTGCGTGTTCTCGATATCGGCTGCGGCGGAGGGCTCCTGTCCGAACCCCTGGCCCGCATGGGCGCAACCGTGGTCGGCGCCGACCCGTCTGACAAGAACATCGGCATTGCCACCACCCACGCGGCCGATAGCGGCGTTTCCGTCGACTACCGGGCCGTGACGGCCGAGGAACTTGCCGCGGCGGGAGAAACCTTCGACATCGTGCTCAATATGGAAGTGGTCGAGCACGTCGCCGACGTGCCGCTTTTCATGAGCACCTGCGCCGGCATGGTACGGCCCGGCGGCCTGATGTTCGTCGCGACCATCAACCGGACGCTAAAGGCCCGCGCGCTGGCGATTTTCGCAGCCGAGAATGTTCTCGGCTGGCTGCCGAGGGGTACCCATCAATACGAAAAGCTCGTGCGTCCGCAGGAAGCCGAGCAGCCGCTCCACACCGCCGGGATGGAAATCATCCACCGCACCGGCGTGTTCTACAACCTGCTTCAGGACCGCTGGAACCTGTCGCCCGACATGGACGTCAACTACATGCTGCTTGCCAAGCGCCCGGGCTGACAGGTGGAGAGGGATCAGTTCGCATCTTCCGGAAGGACCGGAAGCGGCGCGACGCCAATGCCCTCTTCGAGCAGTTCGCGCACCTCGACCAGACTTGCCTGGCCGACAATGCCGCGGGCATCGCTCTCGCCATAATGGATCTTGCGCGCCTCCTCGGGAAAGCGGCCGCCGACATCCTCGGCGTTCGCCCTGATGGACGCAACCGCCTCGCGAATTTTTGCGATCGCCTCCTGCCGCGCCTGGTCCATCACCACGGCGCGGGTCTCGTCTTTTTTGCGTGCCGTCGAAACGGAGGGCGCCATCAACGCCTTTGAGACGGCGAGGGAATTACAGAAGGGGCACGACAGTAGGCCGGATGCCACCTGGCGATCGAAATCCGCATGTCCGGAAAACCATCCTTCGAACGCATGACCATTGTCGCAGGACAACGAGTACTTGATCAACGTACCGCCTCTCGGGCTGGCGCGCCGAAAACTGCGCCTGAAAGGGCAAGGATCGAGCGTGCTGCGATGGTCAGTGACATCGAAGTCCCTCAGGCCGCCAGCATGGCGTCCAGTTTGCCGCCGCGATCGAGCGCGTGGAGATCGTCGCAACCGCCAACGTGCTCGCCGTTGATGAAGATCTGCGGAAAGGTCGAACGCCCGTTCGACTTGGCGATCATTTCCGCCCGAAGTTCCTTGGAATAGGTGGCATCGTGCTCGGTATAGGCAACACCCTTGCCATCCAGCAGGGACTTGGCGCGGGCACAATAGCCGCAATACTCTCGGGTATAGATGGTGACTTCCGACATGATCGTCTCCGGACGGCTGGACGCCAGCCGCGCCCAGTCCTCATGGTTTTCTGTCATATAGGTCCAGCCGCGGCCATTGCAAAGGTCAAAACCGTGACATCCGCGGCGCCCGCCTTCTTCAGAACCCGGCTGACCGAAGAGACCGTCGCGCCGGTCGTGTAGACGTCGTCGACCAGGACCAGACGCTTGCCCCAGACATCCGGTTCGTGACCTGGTGAAATGGCGAAGGCGGCCCGAACATTGTCTTCCCGCGCCCGGGCGCTGAGCCCGACCTGCCGGACGGTCCGCTTGACCCGCACGACCGTCGAGGGCAGGAACGGCCGGCCACTCTGTTCGGCAAGGTGGCGGGCAAGTTCGGCCGACTGGTTGAACTTGCGAAGCGCCATCCGCGTTCGGTGAAGCGGAACGGGCAGGATCCCGTCGCAGGCCTGCAGGTGGGGCTGGCCTGCCCGGCACATCCAGCCGGCCATCATTGCGGCGAGGTCGGTGCGATCCTTATATTTGAGTGCATGGACAAGCCCTCGCGCCGCGCCCTCGTGCAGGACGGCAGACCGCAGCCGGTCGAAAACGGGCGGATCGGCGATGGCTTGGGCCGACAAAAGGCCGGGGCCCGGATCGTAGGAGAACGGCAACCCGAGCACCTCGCAATAGGGCCGCTCGATGAACCGAACCCTGCTCCAGCAGGCGGGGCAAAAGCCGGCATGACTGCCCGTGGCGACACCGCAGCCAGGGCATCGCGGCGGATAGACAAGATCGGCCAGGCAGCCTACCCAGTTCTGGGCAAGCGATCGGATCTGGCGGAAGGTCGCAGGCGGCTTGAAGCTCGGCATGCCGCCAACAGTAGCGGGCGGGCAGACGGTTTGAGAACAGGAAAAGAGACGGGCATGGAAATTCTATTCGACGAACAGCTGGTGGCCGCACGGCGGGAGCGCGCCTTGCAGAGAGGCACCAATGCCACCTTTCTTCTCGACATCGCCGCACGCGAACTGGCTGAACGGCTGGCCGTCGTCGAACGAACGTTCGAGGACGCCGTCGAACTTCACGGCGGCAACGGAGCCGCGGCCCGCTATGCACTCGAGACCGGCAAGATCGGCGCCATGAGGCGTGCCGAAACCAGCGCCGCCTTTGCCGATGCGGCAACCCCGCTTCTCGTCGCGGGTCTCGGAGACGTGCCGCTCGAACCGGCCTCGACGAACCTCGTCCTGTCGCCCTTGGCCCTGCATCTCGTCAACGACCTGCCCGGGACGCTCATCCAGATCCGCCGCGCGCTGAAGCCGGACGGCCTGCTGCTGGCAGCCATTCCCGGGGCAGGAACGCTGAGCGAATTGCGCGATGTGCTTCTCTCGGCCGAAGCCGAGATGACCGGCGGGGCAAGCCCGCGCGTCATTCCGTTCGTCGATGTGCGGGATGCGGGCGCACTTCTCCAGCGGGCGGGATTTGCGCTTCCCGTCGTCGACACGGAAACCTACACCGTTCGCTACGACAGCCTGTTTTCCCTGCTGCAGGATGTCCGCGCCATGGGCATGGCAAATCCGCTGACCGGAAGAAGCCGCGTGCCGCTGACCAGGAGCTTTTTTGTCCGCGCCGCAGAACTCTACGCGGAACGGTACTCCGATCCCGACGGACGGGTCCGTGCGACCTTTTCGATCATCTACGCATCGGGTTGGGCGCCGCACGAAAGCCAGCAGAAGCCGCTCAAGCCGGGCAGCGCAAAGATGCGGCTGGCGGATGTGCTGCGACGGCCCGGCGAGGAATAGGCGATCAGCGCGTCGCCAGCTTGTTCGCAATCATCCCCAGCATCGCGGTCAGGGAATCGGTCAGCACGCCGAAGGCGACGATCACGACCAGGCAGATGATGCCCAGAATCAGACCGTATTCAACGGCAGTCGCGCCACGCGCATCACGCAGAAAGGATTGCAGAAGGCGCATCCGTTTCTCCCTTGGGAAGATCAACTGGCGCCATCTTACGCGCAATGCGTTAATCAGCAGTCATCGCCGGAGCTATAACCCTGCACAATGCACACGGAACCGGGGGTATCCTGAAGAACACTTCGGCGGATCGTATACTTCTTGGAGTTTCCCTCCGCCGGCTTGATCGAGCCGGTGCTGATCATGTCGAAATCTTCATGCAGATGCGCCATGCGTCTCTGGTCGTCGTGGCCGGCAAGCATCGGCGTGATGATCAGCGACAGCGCGATCACGGCCGTTCCGAACAGCAGCGCCAGATTGAGCGCGCCCGTCTTGCCGGATCTGATCGTCGCCCGCTTGCGCACCCGCACAGTCTTCCAGAAATCCTCTTCCATATCTCGGAGCCTCATTACGCGCGCAACGTTGAGAGGTGAAACTGCCACATCGGGTTGAACGATGTGTTAACAGCGTCTGAATCCGAACACTCTAATTTAAGCGATCAGAGCAAATCTTGAAGGATCGGGATCAGCGGCTCGTCCGCCGGCGGCATCGGATAATCGCGCAGGGCCATCGGCCGGACCCATTTGATCGCCTGGTTCTCGCGACCATAGGGCACGCCTTCGAACCGCCGGCAGATATAGAGCGGCATCAGCAGGTGGAAGCCCTCATAGGTGTGGCTGGCAAAGGTCAGCGGCGCCAGGCAGGCGACCTTCGTCTTGATGCCGAGTTCCTCGTCCAGTTCCCGGACGAGCGTCTCCTCCGGTGTTTCGCCGATCTCCACCTTGCCGCCGGGAAATTCCCAGAGGCCGGCCAGCGACTTGCCTTCCGGGCGTTGCGCCAGGAGAATACGGCCGTCCGTGTCGATCAGCGCACAGGCGGCGACCAGCAGCAGCTTGCGGGGCGCGTCCGTCACTCGGCCAGCTCCTGCCGCCAGTAGCGGTAGTCGTAGACCTTGCGGAAACCGAGCTTGCGGTAAAGCCCGATCGCCGGTGCATTGCTGGAAACGACCTGCAGCCAGGCGCCCCGGGCGCCGCTGAGCCGCGCCCATCTGAGCGCCGCCGACAGGATCTCCGTTCCCAGGCCACCGCGACGCCGTTCGGCGGCAACCGCGAACGACATGATGCCCGCAAGGTCGTTGTCCTGGACGCACAGCGCCACGGCGATCGCTCCGTCGCCGGGGACCTCCTTGATGAAGAATCCGGTGGTCGGCTTGATCGAACTGAGGATCTCGGCAAGCGCCGGCTTCAGGCTCGCCTCGTCCTTGTCGAGCGCAAGGCTTGCATCGATGAAGCGGCCGATATCGTGGCTCGGCAGGTAGTCGAGCGTATCGGGTAGCGCCAGCTCGGTCAGATCGACGGTCATCACGTCGGCCGTCTCGAACGGCGACCAACCCTCCGCTTGCAGGAATGCGATCAGACGCGGCGGGATCAGCGGCGTTTCGCGCACGATCAGCTTGCGCCCGTAGGAATCGAACCGCTTCGCCGCCTTCTCGAGGCGCAGGCCGAGGTCGCGATGGTCCGACGGGTCGAGCGGCACGATGCAATTCAGCCTCTTGGAGGGATGCCCGCCGGTCAGACGGATCTGCCAGCTGCCGTCATAGGCGACCGATGCCGCCGGCCAGGCGCGGAAACCCACGGCTTCGAGACGCCGCACCATGGGTAGATCATGCGACTGCAAATGCGTCAGCACCACTCTCCTTCAGCTCCGGTAGTCGCCGTTGATGGCGACATATTCCTTGGTGAGATCGCAGGTCCAGACCGTGGCCCGGCCGCTGCCAAGCCCGATATCGACACGCACCGCGATGTCCTCCTGCTTCATGATGGCGGAGGTCTCCGCCTCAGAATAGTCCGGGTCGCGCTCGCCGTTGACGGCCACGCGGACATCGCCGAACCAGATCGCCAGCCGGTCGCGATCCGCCATCTCGCCCGACTTGCCGACGGCCATGACGATGCGACCCCAGTTCGCGTCTTCACCGGCAACGGCGGTCTTGACGAGCGGCGAGTTGGCGATCGACAGCCCGATGCGCTTGGCGGCGGCATCCGTCTCGGCGCCTGTGACGGTCACTTCGACCATCTTGCGGGCACCCTCTCCGTCTCTCACCACCTGCAGGGCAAGATCCTTCAGGAGATCGTTGAGCGCCGCACGGAAACCGTCCAGCCGCGGATCGTCCGCGGTCTCGACCCGCGCCTGGCCATCGACGGCAGCGCCGCCCGTGGCAAACAGCATCAGCGTATCGGATGTCGAGGTGTCGCTGTCGACGGTGACGGAATTGAAGCTCGGCTCGACGCCGGCCGACAGGAGCGCCTGCAAAGCGGAGGATGCGATGTCGGCATCCGTGACGACGAAGGACAGCATGGTTGCCATGTCCGGCGCGATCATGCCCGCACCCTTGGCGATGCCGTTGATCGTCACCGTGACGCCGCCGATTTCGGCCGTCCGGGTCGCAACCTTCGGATAGGTGTCGGTGGTCATGATCGCGCTGGCAGCGTCCTGCCAGAAGTCGCCCTGCGCCCGTTCGTTCATCTCGCCGAGCACGCCGGCAAATTTCGTGGCGTCAAGCGGCTCGCCGATGACCCCCGTGGAGGCAAGATAGACTTCGCTCTCGGTGCAGCCCACGGCGGCGGCCGCCGACTGCGCCGTCAGCTGCGTCGCAGCCCGGCCCTTGACGCCGGTGAAGGCGTTTGCATTGCCCGAATTGACCACCACGGCGCGCGCCGTTCCATGCGAAAGGTTGGCCCGGCAGAAATCGACCGGGGCGGAGGGGCATTTCGACTTGGTGAACACGCCGGCGACGGAGGCCGGAGCATCGAACACCATCAGCAGCACGTCCGTGCGGTTCTTGTACTTGATCCCGGCAGCAGCTGTCGCCATGCGCACGCCGCGCAGTGCAGGCATGTTGGGATAGGTTTTGGGGGCAAGCGGCGAAACGGCACCGGACATCGTCAGATACTACCTGGTCTGTGAAAAGGTCGTGATGAACAAAGAAAGGCCCGGGCAGACCCGGGCCTTTGCGTCTGCTTACTGCTGGACGGGCGGCACGTCGCCGCCGGCATCCTGCATCTTGCTCACGTCGTCATAACCCTTCTTCAGGGCCTCGTCCTTGATGTCGATCTTCTGGTCGGCCTTGGCCTTTTCGATCAGGGCAACATACTTGTCGCGCATGACAAGCTGCTTGACCTGGTCCTGGACCTGGTCGAGTGCCGGCGGAGCGGCATCGCGCTTGTCTTCGACCTTGATGACGTGGAAGCCGAACTGCGTCTTGACAGGCGTCTTCGTGTACTGGCCCTTCTCGAGAGCAAAGGCGGCTTCCTCGAATTCCGGAACCATGCGGCCCGGACCGAACCAGCCGAGATCGCCGCCGTCGTCCTTGTTGCTGTCCTGCGACTTTTCCTTGGCGATCTCCGCGAAGTCCTTGCCCTTGTCGAGATCAGCGATCACGGCCTTCGCTTCGTCCTCGGTCTTCACCAGAATGTGGCGGGCGTGGACTTCCTGCTGCTTCGGCATCGCTGCGACTTCCTTGTCGTAGCGGGCCTTGACCTCTTCGGGCGTCGTCGCATCCACGACATGCTTGCGGAAATAGGCATTGTGCAGTTCGCGATCGCCGATATAGGCCATCCGCTTCTTGAAATCCTCGGTATCCTTGAGGCCTTCCTTCATCGCGCCGCCGGCAAGCAGCTTCACGTCGATGGCGCCGGAAAGGGCTGCAACCTTCTTCTGCTCATCGGGCAGCTGTGCCAGCTGCGGATCGAGATTCTGAACTGCCAGATCCAGTTCGGACTGGTGGATTTCGAGGCTTCCGACCGTGGCAACGACAGGGTCGTCCGCCGCAAAAGCCGGAGCCTGGTAGAAAATCGCAGCGGCGAGCGCGGCCGATACGAGGAATTTGTGGCGCAACATCGAGTTACCTTTCGGCTGAAACACCGGTTTCAGAATTGCCTGATTCCGGCCGGAAAACCCTCAAAAACATCGGATTGTGGCCATTCTGTATCGGCCCTCACCGTTGACATCATTCGACCCCCCTCTTATCTGTCACGCAACTTCGCGTCCAGAAGGTTTCCGGGCGCGGCGGGTCATTTTGTCGGGACCGGAACGACCGACAGCCGGGCTCGCGATCCCATGGGACTGATATTCAGAAAGGACCATTTGCATGGTCAGCCTCGGCGGCATCGCCCGCAAACTGTTCGGCTCGGCAAACGACCGCCGTGTACGTGGATACACTCCGCAAATTGATGCCATCAACGCCTATGAGGAAAAGACCCGGGCGTTGACGGACGAGCAGCTCGCCCACAAGACGGTCGAGTTCCGCCAGATGCTGGCCGACGGCAAGACCCTCGACGACATCCTCGTTCCAGCCTTTGCCGTTGTCCGTGAAGCGTCGCGCCGGGTTCTGGGGATGCGCCCCTTCGACGTCCAGCTGACCGGCGGCATGATCCTTCATGACGGTTCGATCGCGGAGATGAAGACCGGCGAAGGCAAGACGCTGGTCGGGACCCTCCCCGTTTATCTCAACGCGCTGTCCGGCAAGGGCGTGCATGTAGTGACGGTCAACGACTACCTGGCAAGCCGCGACGCCGCCATCATGGGAAGGCTCTACGGCTTCCTCGGCATGACCACCGGGGTCATCATGCATGGGCTGAGCGACGACGAACGCCGCGCCGCCTATGCCTGCGACATCACCTACGCCACCAACAACGAACTCGGCTTCGATTATCTGCGCGATAACATGAAGTTCGAGCGCGGCCAGATGGTCCAGCGCGGCCATAACTATGCGATCGTCGACGAAGTGGACTCCATCCTCGTTGACGAAGCCCGCACGCCGCTGATCATTTCTGGCCCTCTCGACGACCGCTCCGATCTCTACACGACGATCGACGCCTTCATCCCGATGCTGACGCCGGAAGACTACGAGATCGACGAAAAGCAGCGCTCCGCCAACTTCTCGGAAGTCGGCACGGAAAAGCTGGAAAACCTGCTGCGCGAAGCCGGCC
This sequence comes from Hyphomicrobiales bacterium, assembly GCA_900469345.1. Taxonomy (GTDB): domain Bacteria; phylum Pseudomonadota; class Alphaproteobacteria; order Rhizobiales; family Rhizobiaceae; genus Neorhizobium. The sequence goes on from UBWZ01000021.1 coordinate 23,268, forward strand.
TTCTGAAGGGCGAGTCGCTCTACGACGTCGAGAACGTCGCGATCGTCCACCATATCAACAACGCGCTGAAGGCTCACAAGCTCTTCACCCGTGACAAGGATTACATCGTCCGCAACGACGAAATCGTCATCATCGACGAGTTCACCGGCCGCATGATGCCAGGCCGTCGCTATTCCGAAGGCCAGCATCAGGCGCTGGAAGCCAAGGAGCGGGTGACGATCCAGCCGGAAAACCAGACGCTGTCGTCGATCACCTTCCAGAACTATTTCCGCATGTACTCCAAGCTTGCCGGCATGACCGGCACGGCGTCGACCGAAGCGGAAGAATTCGGCAACATCTACAAGCTGGAAGTGGTCGAGGTGCCGACCAACCTGCCGATCCAGCGCATCGACGAGGACGACGAGGTCTACCGGACCTTCGAGGAGAAGTTCAAGGCGATCATCGAGGAGATCAGGGGCGCCCACGAACGCGGCCAGCCCGTTCTCGTCGGCACCACGTCGATCGAAAAGTCCGAACTCTTGGCGACCATGCTGAGGCAATCCGGCTTCGACAAGTTCCACGTGCTGAACGCCCGCTACCACGAGCAGGAAGCCTACATCGTCAGCCAGGCCGGCGTGCCGGGCGCCGTCACCATCGCCACCAACATGGCTGGCCGCGGTACCGATATCCAGCTCGGCGGCAACATCGACATGCGCCTCGAGCGTGAACTCGAGGGTCTCGAGGACGAAGCCGAACGCACCTCGCTGGAGGCCGCCGTCCGCGCGGAAGTCAAGGAGCTTAAGGAAAAGGCGCTTGCCGCCGGCGGTCTCTACGTGATCGCGACCGAGCGCCACGAAAGCCGCCGCATCGACAACCAGCTGCGCGGCCGCTCGGGACGCCAGGGCGACCCCGGCCGTTCGAAATTCTACCTGTCGCTCCAGGACGACTTGATGCGCATCTTCGGCTCCGACCGCATGGACGGAATGCTTCAGAAGCTCGGGTTGAAGGAAGGCGAGGCGATCGTCCATCCCTGGATCAACAAGGCCCTGGAACGGGCCCAGAAGAAGGTCGAGGCCCGCAACTTCGACACCCGCAAGAACCTCCTGAAATACGACGACGTCACCAACGACCAGCGCAAGGTCATCTTCGAGCAGCGCATCGAGGTGATGGATTCCGAAGACGTGTCGGAAACCGTCGAGGACATGCGCACCGAGGTCATCGACGTCCTGGTGACCAAGCATATCCCCGAGCGCGCCTATGCCGAACAGTGGAACGGTGCCGGGCTTTACGAAGATGTCCAGCGTCTCCTCAACCTCGACCTGCCGGTCGCGGCCTGGGTTCAGGAAGAAGGCATCGGCGAGACGGACATCCGTGAACGCATTACCGAGGCAGCCAACAAGGCCGCCGCAGAACGCCGCGAACGCTTCGGCAACGAGGTGATGAACTACGTCGAGCGCTCGATCCTGCTTCAGACGCTTGATCATCTGTGGCGCGAACACATCGTCAATCTCGACCACCTGCGCTCGGTCATCGGCTTCCGCGGCTATGCGCAGCGCGATCCCCTGCAGGAGTACAAGGCCGAGGCCTTCGAACTCTTCCAGGCCCTGCTTGCCAATCTGCGCGAAGCGGTCACGGCCCAGCTGATGCGCGTTGAACTCGTGCAGAACCCTGAGCCCCCGCAGCCCACCCTGTTCGAGGAGCATCACATCGATGCCCGCACCGGCGAGGACCAGATGACCGGCGATGACGGCGAAAACTTCGTCGCCGCGCCGCAGGACCGTCGTGCCGAGGATCCCTCCACCTGGGGCCGGATCGGCCGCAACGAGGTCTGCCCCTGCGGCTCCGGCAAGAAATACAAGCATTGCCACGGCGCCTTCGAGCAGGCTTGAGGCAACGCCGCGATCAACTGCAACGCCGCCCTTTCGGGCGGCGTTTTGCGTTTAGGTGGGCGAGCGCCGACCCACGGGTCCCGCTCCCGTATCGTCGCCAAGTTCCTATTCGGTGAGGCTTTGCGACGTTGGGTCAGTGTTCCCGTGCTGAACCTTTCGCGTGCAGGATTGTCGAGCGGATCGGATGCCCTTCATCCGGCGCGACGAACCGTTTCTTAACCGTGCTCTGCCACTGTCCGTTTCATGTATCAGCGTCATTGCGAGTAGTGCGTACCCATATGGCGGTCATGGAAACAGCGGAAAAATGGCTTCCGCCACGCCTGCGCGCGCGGCTTGAACCGGTGACCCGTCGGGTCGGCCGGCTTCTCGCCGATGACGGCGAAAACGCCCGCGCCCAGCGGCAGGCCTTTACCGCATTTCTGATCCGTGTTCTGAGCGCCGCCATCGCCTTCGTGTCGCAGATCCTGCTGGCCCGGGTCATGGGAGAGTTCGAGTACGGCATCTTCGCTTTCGTCTGGGTCGTCGTGGTGCTGGCCGGTAACCTCTCCTGCCTCGGCTTCCACACCTCGATCATCCGCTTCCTGCACCAGCACCGGGTCGCGGGAGACCTGCCCGCCATCCGCGGGCTGACGCTCGCCGCCCGCCTGATCGCGCTGGCCTCCTCGACCACGGTCGGCGCCGTCGGCCTGGTCTTCCTGCATGTCTTCGGCGACCGGATCGAGGCCTACTATCTCATTCCGGTTACCCTTGCCTTTTTCACCATGCCGATGATCGCGCTGGGAGACGTGTTGGACGGTACCGCGCGCTCCAATGGCTGGACCGCCATGGCGCTCAGCCCGACATTCCTCTTCCGGCCGCTGCTGATCCTCCTCTTTATGCTTGTCTCCGTCTGGGCGGGCGCCCCGCGCACCGCCGTCACCGCCATGGAGGCGGCCCTGGCCGCGACCTATGTCGCCTCCCTGTCGCAGTTGCTGCGGGTCAGCCTGCGGCTGCGGCGTGCCCACGGCACCGGACCCCGCGTGTTTGCGCTCGGCGCCTGGCTTCGCTACTCGCTGCCGCTGTTCCTCGTCGACGGCATCGGCTTCCTGTTGACCAATGCGGACGTGGTGGTCGTCGGTCTTTACCTTCCGCCCGACCAAGTCGGCATCTACTACGCGGCCGCCAAGACCATCGTCCTGGTGCAGTTCGTCTATTTTTCGATCAAAGCCGCGGCTGGGCCCCGCTTCTCGGCCCTTTTGGCGGAGGGCGACACACGCACCCTTGCAACCTTTGCCGTTCAGACCACGCGCTGGGCCTTCTGGCCGTCGCTGGCCGTGGGGCTTGCAGCGCTCGCAGCCGGTCACCTGCTGCTGTCTCTCTTCGGCCCGGCGTTTACGGCCGGCTACAGCCTGATGGCCATCCTGTTTTGCGGCATTCTGGCCAAGGCGATGGTCGGCCCCGGTGAGGTGCTCTTGAGCATGGCGGGTTGCCAGAAGCTTTGCGTTCTGCTCTACGCCGTGACGCTCTCGGCCGGCATTCTGTTCTACATGCTGCTGATCCCCCGCTTCGGGCTGGTCGGCGCGGCGGCTGCAACGGCCATGGCGATGATGGTCGAGGCCGTCCTTCTCCATGTCGCGGTTCGCCGAACGCTCGGCATCGTGCTGTTCGCCTTCGCCAATCCGTCTCCTCAAACAACGTCGGAGGCATCCTAGCCATGGCGATACCACCGATCGTGACGAACCTCGGGCCCGACGGACCTCTCGCTTCGCCTCTGACCGGCTTTCGCGGCCAGCGAGAGAGGGCGGAAACGCGACTGGAGGTCGGGCGTCCGGGCCGCGCTCTCTCGCTCTACCCGGCCGCGCTCGGCTACGAACTGCAGGAAGAGCTGGAATTCCTCTCCCACCGCGCCATGGAGCCCAACATCTTCTTTTCGGCCCGGCTTCTGGCGCCCGCCATGCCGCGGGTCGAAGACAAGCAGGTTCGCTTCGCGCTGATCCGGGACGAAACGGCGGTCAGCAGTCGCCTCCGCCTGCTGATGCCGTTTACCGTCGAACGTCCAGGTTTTGCCGTCGGCCCGACGATCATCCGGACCTGGGCCAATCCCTTCGGGCCGCTCGGCACGCCGCTCGTCGACGGGGAAGAGGCCGCCGAAACGATCGACAACCTCCTCGAGGTCCTCGCCCAGCCGCAGGCCCGTCTGCCATCGGTGCTGGTTGTGCCGGATGTTCGCCTGCACGGACGCTTTGCCCAGCTCGCAAGAGCGGTGGCGATCAGCCGCGACCTGCCGGTGACCGTAACCGATCCCTTCCGCCGGCCGATGCTGGAAAGCGATCTGGACGGCGAGGCCTATCTCAAGGCCTCCGTCTCGCCGCACCATTATCGCGAGATGCGCCGCCAGTGGCGCCGCCTTGAGCGCCTCGGCAAGCTCACCTACAACGTCGCCCGCCAGCCGGAGGAGGTCCGGCTGCGCATGGAGGAGTTTCTCGCTCTGGAAGCCAAGGGCTGGAAGGGCAAGAAGCGCTCAGCACTGGTGAGCGACCGCTTTCGTGCCGCCTTCGCCCGCGAGGCGATCACCAATCTGGCGGAGACAGACGCCGTTCGCATCCACACGATCGACCTCGATGGCAAGGCCGTTGCATCGATCATCGTCTTCCTGATGGCGGGCGAGGCCTACACCTGGAAAACCGCCTACGACGAGGATCTGGCGCCATATTCGCCAGGCAAGCTGTTGATCATGCGGCTCACCGAATGGCATCTCGACGATGCCAACATCATGCGCACCGACAGCTGCGCCGTGCCGGATCATCCGATCATGAGCCGGCTGTGGGAACAGCGTGAAGAGATGGGCACGCTGGTGATCGGCCTGACACGCAACAGCGACCGCGACACGCGCCAGGTCGCGGCACAGCTTCACCTCTATCGCAACACCCGCAACATGGCGCGCCTGCTGCGCGAAAAGATCCTCTCGATCGCCGGCCGCGACCCTTGAGCGGGCTGGCATGACCTGCCCTCAGCCTTGCCTCGGCGCGGGCCCGCCCGCACCTCGGGCAGCGGATCCTCGAGCAGCCACTTCCTCCTTGCGCTATCCCGCGGGGCCGTGATAGACGCGTTGCGACCTGCTTCCGTGCCCCGTTGGCGGAATTGGTAGACGCGCCTGACTCAAAATCAGGTTCCGAGAGGAGTGCTGGTTCGATTCCGGCACGGGGCACCACACATCAAAGCTAGGACGGCCAAGGTGAAGATACCGACCCCGTTTCTCATTTACCAACGATTGAGAGCTTTGGTTCTTCCGGGAGAGCTGAAAATCGGTGCGCGCAGCGTGATCATGCTCGGTGCCCGGATCCTTTTTCATCGCGGCAGGGTCGTCATCGGCCCCCGCGCCAAGATTCATGGCGGTGCCATCCTCGACGCCCAGAAGGGAAGCATTGTTCTGGGTGAACATGTTTCCCTCAATCCCTACGCTATAATCTACGGCGCAGGGGGCGTGACGATCGGTAACGACGTCCGCATTGCCGCCCATGCGGTAATCGTCTCCTTTGACCACAATTTTGCGGATGTTACCCGTCCGATATCCGATCAGGGCATTACCTGCCGCCCTATTGTAATCGAAGATGATGTGTGGATCAGCAGTGGAGCAAGGATTCTGGCAGGTGCCCACATCGCGATAGGTTGCGTGATCGCGGCGAATGCAGTCGTCAAAGGCAAGACCGAGCCCCATGGAATCTATGGTGGCGTACCCGCGAGGCTACTGCGGCGGCGCGGCGATCCTTGACCCTTATCAAGGGCCAGCAGAGCCAAACTAGAAAGGCAACGCCATGCGGAGACTTGCTCGCTCTATCAGGAAGAAAATAAGATGGCTAACCAACGCAAAAACGGTGACCCTTAACGGTATCCGGCTGGTATCGGACAAAAAGCAGGTTCCTCCTTATGTGCGGGAGCTCATGTTTCGCGAGGTCTACGAGGACACGGAACGCAACATACTGCTCAATATCTTGAGGCCCGGTTCAAGGGTCGTGGAGCTTGGGACGGGTCTTGGCTTTATCGCCTTGCTGGCTTCGAGGATCTGCGGCCCTAACAAGGTGTGGACCTATGAGGCAAACCCTGCCGTCGAAGAACTCATCCGTCAGAATTTCCGCCTGAACGCTCTCGAGCCGCATCTGCACATGCATGCCGTGACGAAGGATGGGCGCGATCTAGTTTTCAACGCGGCCGCCAACATTATATCGTCCAGCGCTTTCGGCCGGGGCGTCGAGGGACACACCGTTATCGTTAGAAGCGAACGCTTCGAAGACGTGATCGCCATGCACCACCCGGACGTGCTGATTATGGATGTGGAGGGCGGCGAGTACGAGCTTTTATTGAACACAGACGTCGGAGCCGTACGGCATATCCTAGTCGAACTGCATCCGCACATCATCGGCGATCAGAAGATAGAAGAAATCAAGGCAAGCTTGAGAACCAACGGCTTTGCGCAAAAAAGCAACGACCGCAAAACCTTCCATTTTTACCGTTCATAACGCGGGACGACGCTGAGCCTGGCCACCTAGCCCTCAGGACGCCGGGTCACGAAACCCAGCTCCTGGAGCTGGCGGGAGCCACCATAGACCAGCGAGGCCTCGCCTGCAAGGTTGAGACCCTCGCCGCGCTGCAACTCCGCCATCATCGCCCGGTAATGGGCGGCGTCGTTGTAGTGCTGCTTCTCGTCGGCGGCCTCGGCGATCTTGTCCCTGTAGTTGACGAAGAACTTGAAGTGCAGGAGCGCGCCCCAGTCGGGGGTGAAATTGCGCTGGTAGGGCAACGGGCGATGCGGGCTGCTGCCGAAGAAGCAGGAACGATCCCAGTAGATCAGCGGATACTTGATGAGTTCGTTGTCCTCGCCGAAGCAGCGCCTCCGGGGACCGCCCTTCAGGCTGATGCCGCGCTTGTCGAGATGACAGTCGTAGCCGCGCCCGTCGAAGCAGTTCGAAAACACTGAGGGAGCATCCGTGTGGGCATCCGGCAGGACGCTGCCCGGACCGGGATACATGTCGATCATCGGGGCCGCGAGCCGCGTGCTGCCACGTTTAGCGAGAAACCGGATCAGGGCGGCAAGCCCCTGCGTTTCGCATCCGTCGTAGACCAGCAGCTCGTCGGAATCGACGTTCACATACCAGCGGTCATAGCCGTAGCGCTCGAACAGCGCCTCCCGCCAGCGCCGCCCCCGGCGCGCCTGCCCGTAGCGCAGCGGCGAGGTCCACAGGTCGACGTCCGGCTGCAACTCGAGAAATTCGCGCGTCCCGTCTTGCGAGATATCGTCGACGCAGATGAAACGGGTAACCCCCAGCGCGCGGTAATGGCGCAGGAAAAAGGGCAGGATCGCCATGTCGTTGTGGCTGATGAACACGAGCGGGATGTCGTGCCCCAGAAGCGGCGCGACGTCCCGTCTCGGGTTGAGTTCGACCGCAACCTTGTGGCGCCGCTCCCGTCGCGTGATCCTGGCGGTTTCGTACCAGGTTCGCAGCCGGGCGATGAAATCCTGCCGGATGTCGGGGGAGGCATTTCGAAAAGGGTAGTCCAAGAGCGCACCTGAAGCGACGTTTCAAAGCCGATAGCGTTTCTCCTTACGCTACAGCCCGCCCGAGACAAAGAGCGATTGCACGGCCCCTGCCGCAACGGTCTGTCGCTTCACCGCGGCGGGGGGATGTCACGCTTTCGTGCGGCAAAGCGGCGTCCACGCAACGGCGCAGCCGTTTACAGCCCGGCTGCATCTGCTAAGGGAGCCTATCGCGCCAATGATCGATCTGGAGACTCCGATGGAGCTGACCGAGACTGACACCCGCCACAGCCTCACCACCCGCTTCGCCGCTGTCGTCACGCTCGGCATGGCCGCAACGGTCGGCGCAGCACTCTGCTTCGAACATATCGGCGGCTACATCCCCTGCCATCTCTGCCTTCTCGAACGCGATCCCTATTACTACGGCATTCCGGTCGGGGTGATCGCCATCGCGACCTCCCTCTTCCGGATGCCCGCCTGGATCCCCCGCGCACTGCTCGTCGTCATCGGCGTCATGATGCTCGTCGGCGCCGGCATGGGCATCTATCACGCGGGTGTCGAATGGGGTTTCTGGGCCGGACCCTCGAGCTGCACCAGCACGCCCGGCGCCGCAACGACCAGCGCCGGCGACCTCCTGTCGTCGCTGAACACCGTCCACGGGCCGCAATGCGATCAGGCCGCACTGCGGATCCTGGGACTGTCGCTGGCCGGATGGAACACGGTTGCGAGCCTCATCCTGGCCGCGATCGCCTTCGTGGGCGCAAAAAGGGCCGCCTGAGGCGGCCTTCGGGAAAAGGAGGGGCCTTGCTGCGGTCTCAAGGCTGCAGCACGCTGTCCCAGTAGAGATAATCCATCCAGCTTTCGTGCAGGTAGTTCGGCGGAAACAGCCGGCCATTATTGTGCAGGTCCTGCACCGTCGGCTGGTAGGGATGCTGGTGCGGAAACATGCCCGCCTGCTTCGGCAGCTTGCTGCCCTTCCGGAGATTGCAGGGCGAACAGGCCGCCACCACGTTTTCCCAGGTCGTCTCGCCGCCATGCGCGCGCGGGATGACATGATCGAAGGTGAGGTCGTCGCGCTCGCCGCAATACTGGCATTCGAACTTGTCGCGCAGGAACACGTTGAACCGCGTGAAGGCCGGGTTGCGGGTCGGCTGCACATAGGTCTTGAGGCTGACCACACTCGGCAGCTTCATCGAAAAGCTCGGTGAGCAGACCGAGTGATCGTATTCCGCAATGATATTGACGCGATCAAGGAAAACCGCCTTGATCGCGTCCTGCCAGGACCAGAGCGACAAGGGATAATAACTCAGCGGCCGGTAGTCAGCGTTCAAGACGAGCGCCGGCAGGGCCTGCGGGGAGACTGCAATCGTCAAATGACGCTCCTACCCGATTCAGCTTTTGTACTTCTATATTAGGTCTATTGTTACAGGGATGTGAAGCCCAATAAAGGCAGTAGGATACTGTGTCGCGGGTTAGGCCGCGGATCACACCAAAGGCGCGACGTTACGGCCCGTGCGCGCGCCATAGTAGCTCCAGAACAGGCGTACAGCGACAGACCGCCAGGGCTGCCAGACCTGCGCGATCTGCGCCAGCTGCCTGCCTGTCGGCCGCGCTGGAAGACCAAAGGCATCGGCGACAGCCGCCTGCAGGGCGACATCTGCCGCCGGGAACACGTCCGCATGGCCGCAGCAGAACATCAGGTAGACTTCCGCGGTCCAGGGGCCGATGCCGGGAAGCGATGTCAGCTGCCGCATCGCCTCCTCCGTATCGAGGTCTGCCAATCCGTCGAGATAAAGGGTCTTCTCGCGCACCGCGATCGCCGCGTTGAAAAGTGCAGCCGCCTTTGCCCGCGAAAGCCCAAAGCCCGCGACCGTGTCCGCATCGAGCGCGGCATAGGCCTCCGCGGTGACCGGCCCGGTTGCGGTGATTCGCCTCCAGATCGCATCGGCGCTTGCCCGCGACACGACCTGCGAGGCGATGATCGATGCGAGCCCGGCAAAACCCGGTTCGACCAGCCGGAGCGGCAAGGGTCCCGCAACCGCCGCGACCGGCACCAGCCGCGGATCGATCAGCAGCAGCTCCCGCAGACCCGTTTCGATATCATCCTGTCCTTTGATCGCCCGCAAAATTCAGATCCTCGCATTCACACCTTGGCCGCCGACCGCAAACCATGCCAGACAAGAGACATGCCGCCCTTGCCATCAGATAAGCCCGTCTACCGCTTCGCGCCAAGCCCGAACGGCAGGCTGCATCTTGGCCACGCGCTCTCCGCGTTTGAGAACCATGATCGCGCAGGCGCTGCCGGCGGCCGCTTCCTGCTGCGGATGGAGGACATCGATACCGCCCGCTGCACGCCGGCCTTCGAGGCGGCCATTTATGAGGACCTTGCCTGGCTCGGGCTGCGGTGGGAGGAGCCGGTGCGGCGGCAGTCGGAGCATTTCCCGCTCTATGAAGCAGCTTTGACACGGCTGAGGGAGATGGACCTCGTCTACCCCGCCTTTCTTACCCGCGGCGATGTGAAGGCCCGGGTGACGGCAGCAGAACAGGCCGGTAGCGTCTGGCCGCGCGATCCGGATGGTTCGCCGCTCTACCCTGAGGACGACCGGAACCGGAGCGACAGCGAGCGCCGCGCGCTGATGGCCGGCGGAGCGCGCTTTGCGGTCCGCCTGGATATGGCCAAGGCCCTGGATAAGATCGGTAGGCCCCTCGCCTGGACGGAGACGGGTGACGGCCGCACCGGCCGCATCGAGGCCGACCCTTCCACCTGGGGAGACGTGATCCTGTCGCGCTCCGACGCGCCGTCGAGCTACCATCTGTCCGTCACGCTCGACGATGCAGCCCAGGGTATTACCCATGTGGTGAGGGGACAGGATCTCTTCGAGGCGACGTCGGTACACCGGCTCCTGCAATCGCTCCTCGACCTGCCGCAACCGGTCTATCATCACCACCGGCTGGTGCTCGGAGCGGACGGTCGCAAGCTGTCAAAGAGCGACAACTCAACGGGGCTTGCCACCCTTCGCGACCAGGGGCTCGCGGCGGGCGACATCCGCCGCCTGGTTGGACTCTAGCTCGTTCTGCACACGCTGGCGGCGTTCCCGGCGAAACCGCGAAAACACGGAATAGATCCGGTACTTCATCAGGGCGGCGTTGAGTTCGGCTCCGAGCATGAAGATCACACCGACCATGTACAGGAACACCAGCACGATCATGATCGATGCCAGGCCGGCATAGGTCGCGGCATAGTTGGCGAACGTCGACAGATAGGCGGCAAAGCCGAAGCCGAAAGCTGTCCAGATGATGATCGTCATCAACACGCCGGGGAGAATGTCGATGATCCTGCGGTTTCCTGCAGGCAGCCATTTGTGCGACAGTAGAAGGCCGACCATCAGCAGCAGCGCGGTCCCGACAAGCCCCCAGTTGGCGGCGGCGTTGAGATCGGACAGCAGCCACGGAAAGCGCGTCTCGGCAAATCGCAGCGCAACCGGCACGGCCACGAGAAGAATGCTGATCACCGCGAAAATCACCACCGCGACGATGACATAGCCGAGGCTCGCCAGCCGCGTCACGTACCAGGGCCGGTGCTCGGTCACCCGGTAGGCGCGGTTGAGCGAAACCCGCAGGGCCTCCACGCCGTTGGACGCGAAATAGGCAGCCGCCAGCACGGAGACCGTGAGAATGCCGCCGCGCGGGATGAGGAGGACCCGCTGGATCTCCGACGCGATGGGCTCCGCAATGTCGGCGGGCCACGCATCGAACAGCAGGTGGACGGCAGTCGCCGAAAAGCCGCCTGCCCCGAGAAAACCGGCAAGCGCCGTCCCGAAGATCAGAAAGGGGAAGAGCGCGAGCAGGCCGGATAACGCGACATGGCTTGCCATCGCCCATCCGTCATCCTCGGTGAAATGCCAATAGGCGTCCCACAGGACCTTGAAGGCGAGCCTGTACCATCTGACGGGGGTTTCTGGTTCGGACAATCGCGACTCCGTTGTGGGCTGCCCCGAAATATGGGAGGAACCCCTGCACTTGTACAGGGAACCTCTTAATGCCCGAACAAAGAACGATCATCGTCACCGGCTGTTCCTCCGGGATCGGCGCCTATTGCGCCCGGGCTCTCAAGAATGAAGGCTGGCGGGTGTTCGCGACCGTGCGCAGGCAGGAGGATCTCGCCGCGCTGGAGGCCGACGGCCTCGAAGCGCTGCTGCTGGACTACACCAGGACCGAGACGATCACGGCGCTCGTGGATGCGGTAAAGCGACGCAGCGGCGGGCGGATCGACGCGCTTTTCAACAACGGCGCCTACGGGCAGCCGGGCGCGGTCGAAGACCTTTCGACCGATGTCCTGCGCCTGCAGTTCGAGACGAATTTCTTCGGCTGGCACGAGCTAACCCGGCAGGTGATCCCGCTCATGCGCGCCCAGGGCCATGGCCGCATCGTCAACTGCTCGTCGATCCTCGGTCTGCTTCCCTATCGCTTCCGCGGCGCCTATACGGCCTCGAAATACGCGCTGGAGGGGCTGACGGTGACGTTGCGCATGGAGCTTCAGGGAAGCGGCATCGAGGTCAGCCTGATCGAGCCCGGCCCGATTGCGTCGCAGTTCACCGCAAACGCGCTCGCCGCCATCCAGGCGCACGTGGATATCGAAGGCTCCGCCCATGCGGTGGAATATCGGCGCCAACTGCGCCGGCTCGACGGCCGCGGCCCCATCAACCGCCACAAGCTTGGACCGGAAGCGGTCCACCGCGTCCTCAACCACGCCTTGACCTCGCCTCGCCCCAAGCCCCATTATCTCGTCACGAGGCCCGCGAAACAGGGCGCTTTCCTGAAGAGACTGCTACCGGCCGCACTGTTCTACAGGCTCATGCGGCGGCTGGACTGAAAGGCGAAGACCCGCAATGTCGAGTGTTACAACTGTGCTGGCCCTGATCGTCATGGGGCTCGTCGTTCTTGTGCTGATCCGTGGATTGTTCAACATGCTGAAAGGCACCGATGCCAACCGGTCGAACAAGCTCATGCAGCTGCGCCTGCTCTTGCAGGCGATCGCGATCGCACTCATCATGATAACGCTCTGGCTGACCGGTGGCGGGCGGCCGAGCTGACAGCAGGCGGACAATGGTAAAGCTCAACAAGATTTATACCCGCACGGGCGACGACGGCACGACGGCACTGGTCTCCGGGCCCCGGCGCGACAAGCACGATCTGCGCGTCGATTCCTATGGCGAGATCGACGAGACCAATTCGGCGATCGGCATCGCGCGCCTCCATACCCGCGCAACCCCGGAACTGGATGGCATGCTTTTGCGCATCCAGAACGACCTCTTCGATCTCGGCGCCGATCTCGCCACGCCCGAAACCGGGCAGAAGCCGGATTACGAGCCCTTACGCGTGCTGGAAGCCCAGGCAACGCGGCTGGAAAGCGAAATCGACCTGCTGAACGCCGAACTGCAGCCGCTGAAGTCGTTCGTCCTGCCGGGCGGATCGCCGGCTGCAGCCTATCTCCACCTTGCCCGTACCATGGCGCGTCGCGCCGAACGGGTGATGGTGGAACTGTCACGCCAGGAGCCCGTCGGCGAGGCGGCGTTGAAATACGTCAACCGGCTTTCGGATTTCCTGTTCGTCGCCGCCCGCTACGCCAATGACCGCGGCGAAGCCGACATCCTGTGGGTGCCCGGCAAAAACAGGTAGAACCGCCAGCAGCGCAAGGAGACGCACCGCATGTTCATCCCGCTGCACGACGCCGTCGAACTGAAATACATCCGCGTCCAGTGGGTGACGATCGGCATCATCGCCGTCAACGTCCTCTCCTGGGCCTTCACGGCGCTGGCAGGTGCGGAAACGGCGGAGCGGGCATCGCTCGGCCTCGGCTTCATACCGGCGGTCGTCTTTAATTACGCGGTGCTCGACCCGTCGGTGATCTTCGTCCCGAAGGACGCGACATTCCTGACCTACGCCTTCCTGCATCTGGATGTCTGGCACCTGGCCTCGAACATGCTGTTCCTCTGGGTGTTCGGCGACAATGTCGAGGACGCTCTCGGGCATCTGAGGTTCGCCGTCTTCTATTTGCTTTGCGCCGCCGCGGGCGCGTTGCTGCACGGGCTGGTCGGCCCGTCCGCCGACGGGCCGCTGATCGGCGCCTCGGGCGCCATTTCCGGCGTCGTCGCGGCTTATTTCCTGCTGCATCCGCGGGTGCGGGTCTGGGTGCTCGTGCTGTTTCGCATCCCGCTGCCGCTGCCGGCCTTCATTCCGCTGACCCTGTGGATCGTCCAGCAGTTCGCCATGCTGGCGCTTGATCTCGACGGCATGGTGTCCTGGGGCGCGCATGTCGGCGGCATCGTCTCGGGCGCCGTTCTCGTTATCCTAATGCGCCGCAAGGGCGTGCCGCTGCTGGACCGCAGCATCGTTACGCCGAGAGCCGTCAAGCGACAACCGGGCGTGCCAACGACTGCTCTTGCGTCGGAATAGGGCTATGAGAAATCCGCAGGTCGCGACGTCAGATCCACGTTGTAATCGGGTCAAAAATGCGTATCCATGTCGCCCACTGACAAATGGATGGGCCGCAGATGTCGCAATCTGCCGCGGGAAATAGTCAAGGAAGGACCCCATGAAGATCCTGGTGCCTGT
>UBWZ01000038.1 GCA_900469345.1 Hyphomicrobiales bacterium
CGTAACCGGTGTTGTGCCCCCACGTTGCCCTCCGGCACCTGATCTGTGATCGACATTCCATGGACGAGCGAAGGAGTTTCTCCATGGACACTACACTGGAGGTTCTCACGACACGTCGTGGGCGGCGTGAGACGCATCGCCAATGGTCGGACGAGGTCAAGGCGCGGATCGTTTCGGAGAGCTTGCGACACGGCGTGACGGTGAACGAAGTCGCGGAACGCCACGGTCTGAAGGCCAACCACCTGTCGTCCTGGCGCACGCTGGCACGGCAGGGCAAGCTGGTTTTGCCCGAGCCGGAGGACGCAGTCGAATTCGCGGCCATGGTTGTCAAGATGCCAGCGCCGGAGCCAGAGCCGCCGACTGCCAAAGCAGTCTCCCGCGCCGAGATTGTCGTCGGTCCGGTCACGATCCGTCTTGAGGAAGGTGCGTCCGCTGCCCGAATCGCCGCCATCGCGCGTGCCTTGGCGGCGGCGACATGATCTTTCCATCGAACCGCGTGCGGATCATGGTGGCGACCAAACCAGTCGACTTCCGCAAGGGGCATGATGGATTGGCGGCGCTGGTAAAGAACGAGCTGCACAAGGACCCGTTCACGGGAATGGTCTTCGTGTTCCGGTCTCGTAAGGCAGATCGACTGAAGCTGATCTACTGGGATGGCAGCGGGATTGTGCTGGCTTACAAGAGGCTGGAAGAGCACACGTTCATCTGGCCCGGCATCAAGGATGGGCTGATGACACTGACCCATGCCCAGTTCGAAGCCCTATTCGAAGGCCTCGATTGGCGGCGGGTTCATGCCGTCCAGACGAGGACGCCAGAGGCCATCGAATAGCTGCGGCACGATGACTCAGCATGGCAAATTCCAAAGGCAAATCGGCGCGGGATTTGGTAGCTTCCGGCCATGCTTGATGCCGCCGACCTTCCCGATGATGTTGCCGCCCTAAAGGCGATGCTGATCGCGGCGCAGGCCCGCGAGGCGGCGAAGGATGTCGCGATAGCCAGCAAGGACGAGCATATCGCTCGTAAGGACGAACGGATAGAGCGGCTTGAGAAGCTGGTTGCCGCCTTCCGGCAGGCAGCCTTTGGACGCAAATCCGAGAAGACCGATCCAGACCAGTTCGACCTTGCGCTCGAAGACCTGGAAACGGCCATGGCCGCGATCCATGCGGAGGATGAGGCGGACACTCCTGCTGGAAACAAGATTGCCAAGCCTCGCGCGACCAATCGCGGCTCGCTCCCAAAACATCTTCCGCGTGTCGACGAGGTGATCGAGCCGGAAAGCCTGATCTGCGCCTGCGGCGGCGGCCTGCATTGCATCGGCGAGGATGTTTCCGAGAGGCTGGACGTGATCCCGGCACAGTACCGCGTCATCGTTACGCGCCGCCCCAAATATGCGTGCCGTGCCTGCACCGACGGCGTCGTTCAGGCCCCGGCACCAGCGCGGCTGATCCAGGCTGGGCTGCCGACGGAAGCAAGCGTCGCCCATGTGCTGGTCTCCAAGTATGCCGATCATCTTCCGCTCTATCGGCAGGCTCAGATCATGAGCCGCCAAGGCATTGACCTCGACCGATCAACGCTGGCCGACTGGGTCGGTCGGGCAGCCTATGAACTGCGGCCCGTCTTCGATGTGTTGATTGCCGACCTGAAGCGCTCATCCAAGTTGTTCATGGACGAGACGCGTGCGCCGGTGCTTGACCCTGGTTCGCGCAAGACCAAGATCGGATACTTCTGGGCGTTGGCGAGAGATGATCGTCCTTGGGGCGGCGGTGCGCCGCCGGGCGTGGCCTTCACCTATGCGCCCGGTCGAGGGGGGATTCATGCCGAACGCATATTGCAGGGCTTCTCCGGCATCCTGCAAGTCGATGGCTATGCCGGATATAACAGGCTCATCGCACCCGAGCGTGTCGGTCAAGACATTCAGCTTGCCTATTGCTGGGCGCACGCCCGGCGCAAGCTGGTGGAGATCACCCGTAACGGTTCAGCACCGATTGCAGAGGACGGCGTCAAGCGGATCGGAGAGCTGTATCGCATCGAAGCCGAACTGCGTGGTCTTGATCCGGTGGCTCGCCTCGCCGGACGCCAGGAACGATCAGCACCGCGTGTGGCAGAACTGCAGACCTGGCTCGTCCATCACCGCGCCCGCATTGCAACGAAGTCGCCGCTCGGCGAGGCCTTGGCCTACATCGCCAAATACTGGGATGGTCTGAAGCTCTTCCTGACCAACGGCCGCATCGAAATCGACAACAACAGTGTCGAGCGGACCATCCGGCCAATTGCGCTCAGTCGGAAGAACGCACTCTTTGCGGGACACGACGCGGGAGCGGAGAACTGGGCGACCATCGCCTCGCTCATCGAGACGTGCAAACTCAATGCGGTCGATCCGTTGGCCTATCTGACCACCATTCTGACCGCCATCGCGAATGGTCATAAGCAGAGCCGGGTCGAAGAGCTACTGCCTTGGAATTGGGGGTGGGACACATCTGCCCGAACCGATAGAAACGTTGTAACAAATTCTACTCGGTGACACACGAGGCGTTAAATTCGGCGATTGCTGGCCCCGCAACTGCTCCTACCATGAAGACGCCCGTTTCGGCATAGCCGACGATGGACACCTTCAAGGGTGGCGTATCACCGAACCAAGAGCCGATTGTCTTGATTTCATCGGCTTTTATTCGTGTTGTGACCAACGTATCCGGCTCACCTTCACCGTCCCGCGATACGGCGGATTCCAGCCATGTGAGGTCTCGCCCCTTCTCGACCAAATCCATGATCACTTTCACTTGCTGCTCAATGCCACCGACAAAAAGCGAGACATTGTCGTCGCGGCCTTTTTCTATCGCCCATCGCGGGCCTGGCAATCTCGTCGATAAAATCAGATGCAATTCTTTGTTCTGCGAGCAAACAACGTACAAAGAAGACGGTGCCTTTCCCCGAGCCTGTCGCGCAATTTCTAAGCCATCTTGCACAATAAACGGCATGGCTTTGACCTGTTGCCAAGGCAGCATTTTTGCATGGGCTTGCCAGGTGGAAAGCAGGACCCAGAGGGGGGCCATACAAGCTCTGAAGATCGAACTATGCATCCAAACGCACCTACTCTGCTGGCTATCAAAATGCCACGTTACGCTGCGCTGCCGGTGACCGCAATTGGCGGCCATTCCTGCCATCCCGTATCGCGGCCTCTCAAAATCACAGACGTCATAAAATCAAGGTGCCAGCGCAACAGCGCTTAC
>UBWZ01000003.1 GCA_900469345.1 Hyphomicrobiales bacterium
GCCTGGGAGGGGAGGGGCCGTGGCGGTCGGAGGAGGGGACAAAGGCCCGGAGAGGGGGATAAGGCCTTTGCCCAGCCTGGTGCGGCGGGGGACATGCCGGCTTCCAGACCGCGGCGTGATCAGGCGCCGGTGACCTTGAAATGAGTGTCGGAATGCGGCAATTCAAGGGAAGCCGCCATTACAAATCGGTAACGTTCCGGTGAGCCTCGAAGGCGTTTTTCCCGGCAAGTTTTCATGGACGCAATGGCGGCCCCGCGCTATTCCATTGCCATGAAAAAAGGCGATCACCTCTTCCTCGTCGATGGCTCCGGCTTCATCTTCCGAGCATTCCACGCGCTCCCGCCGCTGACCCGCAAATCGGACGGCCTGCCCGTCGGTGCGGTGTCCGGTTTCTGCAACATGCTGTGGAAGCTGCTGACCGACGCACGCGATACCTCGGTGGGGGTGACCCCGAGCCATTTCGCCGTGATTTTCGACCATTCCTCCAAGACCTTCCGCAAGGATATCTACGACGCCTACAAGGCCAACCGTTCGGCGCCGCCCGAGGAGCTGGTGCCGCAGTTCGGGTTGATCCGTCAGGCGACGCGGGCCTTCAACCTGCCCTGCATCGAGACCGAAGGCTTCGAGGCAGACGACATCATTGCCACCTATGCCCGCAAGGCCGAGGCACTGGGTGGGGACGTCACCATCATTTCGTCCGACAAGGACCTGATGCAGCTGGTGAGCCCGAACGTCCACATGTACGACAGCATGAAGGACAAGCAGATCGGCATCCCCGAGGTCTTCGAGAAATGGGGCGTCGGCCCCGAGAAGATGATCGACCTGCAGGCACTGGTGGGCGATTCCGTCGATAATGTGCCGGGCATTCCCGGCATCGGCCCGAAGACGGCCGCCCAGCTTCTGGAAGAGTTCGGCGACCTCGAGGCCCTGCTCGCACGGGCGGGAGAGATCAAGCAGGTCAAGCGCCGGGAAAGCATCGTCGCCTTTGCCGACCAGGCCCGCCTGTCGCGGCGGCTGGTGGAGCTGCGGACCGACGTGCCGCTCGACATGGAACTCGACGCGCTCGTGCTCGAGCCGCAGGACGGACCAAAGCTGGTCGCCTTCCTCAAGGCCATGGAGTTCGGAACTCTGACCCGCCGGGTTGCCGCTGCCTGCGATTGCGATGCGGACGCCATCGGCCCGGCCTCGATCGCTGTCGAAAGCGGCAGCGCCGCGCACGGCCCCGATCTTGATCCTGGACAGGCAGCAGGCGGTCCTTCCCCGGCTCCGGCTGCGCCCCGATCGGTCCGGGCAAACGCGGCTGGCGCGGATTTCGGCAAGGACATGCGCCCCGCCGATCTCGCCCAGTCCCGCGCCGAGGCCTTCGCCACGTCGAAGATCGACAGATCCTGCTACGTGACCATCCGCGAGCTCGAGGAACTGGACGACTGGATCCGGGGCGCTTCCGAGACCGGTGTGCTTTCCATCGAGGCGGAGGGCAATTCCATTGATCCGATGCAGGGCGATCTCGCCGGCATCTCGATCGCCCTTCTGGACGACACCCACGCGCCCTCCGGCGGCGAGATCCGCTCGGCCTATATCCCGCTCGACCACAAGTCGGGCGAGGGGGATCTTCTCGGCGGCGGCAGGGCCGATAACCAGCTTTCCGTCAGGGAGGCGCTCGACCGCCTCAAGCCGCTTCTGGAGGACCCTTCCGTCCTCAAGCTCGGTCACAATCTGAAATTCGCCTACCTGCTGCTGAAGCGCCACGGCATCACGCTGAAGAGCTACGACGACGTGATGCTGATGTCGTATGTGCTCGAGGCGGGCAAGGGCGGACAGGGCCTGGAGTCTCTCTCCGAGCGCTGGCTGGGCCATGTCCCCATGACCTGGAAGGACGTGGCCGGCAGCGGCAAGTCCGGTCTAAGCTTCGACAAGGTCGATATCGACAAGGCCATGGCCTATGCCGCGGAAAAGGTCGATCTCGCCCTGCGGATCTGGCTGGTGCTGAAGCCTCGGCTGGCCGCCGACAGGCTGACGCGGGTCTATGAACGTCTCGAACGTCCGCTGGTGGCGACGCTTGCCGAGATGGAAGAGCGCGGCATCACCATCGACCGGCAGATCCTGTCGCGTCTCTCGGGCGAACTCGCCCAGAAGGCGGCAGCCGTGGAGGACGAGATCTTCCAGCTCGCCGGCGAAAAGTTCACCATCGGCTCTCCCAAGCAGCTGGGCGACATCCTGTTTGGCAAGATGGGCCTGCCCGGCGGCGCCAAGACCAAGACCGGCCAGTGGTCGACCTCCGCCCAGGTTCTGGAGGAACTGGCCGCCGTCCACGAACTGCCGCGCAAGATTGTCGACTGGCGCCAGCTGACGAAGCTGAAATCCACCTATACGGATGCGCTGCCCGGCTACGTCCATCCGCAGACCAAGCGCGTCCACACGTCCTATTCGCTGGCCTCGACGACGACCGGCCGGCTGTCTTCGGTCGAGCCCAACCTGCAGAACATTCCGATCCGGACAGCCGAAGGCCGCAAGATCCGCGCCGCTTTCATCTCGACGCCCGGCCACAAGCTGGTTTCGGCCGACTACAGCCAGATCGAGTTGCGCGTGCTGGCTCACGTGGCCGACATCCCGCAGCTGCGCCAGGCGTTTGCCGAGGGCATCGACATCCATTCCATGACCGCCTCGGAAATGTTCGGCGTGCCGGTCGAAGGCATGCCTGCCGATATCCGCCGCCGCGCCAAGGCGATCAATTTCGGCATCATCTACGGCATCTCGGCCTTCGGCCTTGCCAACCAGCTGTCGATCGAGCGGTCGGAGGCCGGTGATTACATCAAGCGCTATTTCGAGCGCTTCCCCGGCATTCGCGACTACATGGAAAACACCAAGAGCTTCGCCCGCGAGCATGGCTATGTGGAAACCATCTTCGGTCGCCGCGCCCATTACCCCGATATCCGATCGTCAAATCCTTCGGTCCGCGCTTTCAATGAAAGGGCGGCCATCAACGCACCTATTCAGGGATCGGCGGCCGATATCATTCGCCGCGCCATGGTGCGCATGGATTCAGCCCTGTCCGACGCCGGCCTCAAGGAAAAGGCGCGCATGCTCCTGCAGGTGCATGACGAATTGATCTTCGAGGTGGAGCAGGGCGAGATCGAGGCGACGTTGCCGGTCGTCGTGACGACCATGGAACAGGCGGCCATGCCGGCGATCGCCATGCGGGTGCCGCTCAAGGTGGACGCTCGTGCCGCCGTCAATTGGGACGAGGCGCACTAGGCGGCGTCAGTCCTTGCCGGGATAGAGAGACAGGAGCGCCGTCGTCAGCAGCTCGTCCGCGTAGGAGCAGGCAGACAGGCGCGAAGGCTCGTCCATGCCCACTTCGTGGCATCGCTGCTGGACGGTATCGAGGATCAGTCTCGATATGCCGCGTGCATGCTCGGCGTCGGCATTGTCCGACGTATCGAGCGCAAGCGCGAGTGCGGTCATCGAGATGATCTCCAGCACGACCACCCTTGCATGCAGATCCGGCTGCGTGGAACCACCGCCGTCCTGTCCCTCTTTGTGCTGCGTCTGGTCCATGGTGAAGCCTCTATACTTCAACAAGCAGATAGAGGCCCGAAAGGAACTTTAAAGTGTGCTCTGTGTGTTTTCAGGACGCTCAGGCGCGCATCGGCAGGCAGCGTGTCAGCGCCTCGATCATCGCCGCCCCCGCGGTCTCGATCGAGCCGCTGTTGTCGATGGTAACGACCCGGTAGTCGCCTTCGACGCCGAGCCCGCTGCGCTCCAGGCGCCGCAGGATCTCGGCCCGGCTCTCGCGGCCGCGCGCCGCAAGACGAGATGCGAGGACCTCCGCCCTTGCCGTCACATTGATCACCACCAGCGACGGGAAGGTCGTCTTGAAAATACCAAGGGCGGAACGCGAGCCATTGGCGATCACCAGCCGGCCCATCGTCACCGCATCGCGGGTCTCGGCGGGAATGCCGTAGCGCAAGCCGTGCGCATCCCAGCTGACCGCGAAGCGTCCGGCCTGCCTCAGCACTTCGAACTCGCTCTCCGAGACGCCGTCATGCACCTCCCCGCCGGCCGCGGGATCGCGGGTGATGATCCGTCGCACGAAGATCACGTCCTCGCGGTCCTCGAAGTGCCGGGCGGCGTGCGCAAGCAGCGTATCCTTGCCGGCCCCGCTTGGACCGACGACGGCAACCATGCAGCCTGTCGGCTGCGACGTGCTCTGACCGGGGCCCGCGTCCATCAGGCGACCCGCCGTCCTTCGCGCCAGATCGCCCGGGCGACCGGCACGCCTTCCTGGCGATGGACCCGAACCAGATCCGCGCGCAGGCCGGTGGCGATGCGGCCGCGGTCCTCGAGCCCGACGCTGCGCGCTGGTGTCGAGGTGACCATGGCAAGCGCCTGTGGCAGCGTGACGCCGTCCACCTCATCGGCCAGCACGAAGGGCGCATAGAGCAGGCTGAGCGGCACGTAGTCGGAGGACAGCACGTCGAGCACGCCTTTCTCGGCGAGGTCGCGGGCGGCGATATTGCCCGAATGCGACTTGCCGCGCACCACGTTCGGCGCTCCCATCAGCACGCTCATGCCGGCCTCGTGGGAGGCCTTGGCGGCATCGAAACTGGTGGGGAATTCCGCCAGGCGAACGCCGTTTTCGATCGCTTCGCCCACATGCGCAAGCGTGGCGTCGTCGTGGCTTGCCATGGTGATGCCGCGTTCCGAGCAGACCTTGGCGATCGCCTGCCGGTGCGGGGTCGAGTTTCGGGCCGATTCCTCCTGACGGCGCGCCACGAACTGGGCGAACACGTCGTCGCTGAGGCCCCGCTTCTTCTGGTAGTAGAAGATGTACTGGTCCATGGTCTGGAACTGCCGCTGGCCCGGCGCATGGTCCATCAGCGACACCAGCCGCACGAACGGATCCGTCTCGAAGTCCGAAAAGTGCTCCAGCACATTGTCGGCCGAGACCTCGCAGCGCAGATGGATGAGGTGGTTGGAGCGCAGCCGGCCGTCGCGCTCGGCCGACTGGATCGCGTCGGCCATCTCGCGCATCTCGCCGCGTTCGAAGCCGCCGTCCTCGTCGGCGCCCATCCTCAGGCAGTCGAACACCGTGGTGATACCCGAGGACGCCACCTGCGCGTCATGCGCCTGGATGGCGGCGGTCATGTTCCAGCGCACGCCGGGTCGCGGCGAATAGTGCTGCTCCAGATGGTCGGTGTGCAGTTCGACGAGGCCGGGGATCAGATAGTCGCCCTCGAGGTCTTCGCCGATGCGCCCGGTGCCTTCCGAGATGTCGGCAATCTTGCCGTCGCGAACGAGCAAGGAGCCGGTGATGATGCTGTCTTCCAGCACGATCCGGGCATTGGTGAAGGCAAGTTCGGCGGTCATGATGCGGTCTTTCTGTGATCTGCGTGATCTGCGTGAAGCGCCAGGGGCAGCCAGCGATGGACGTGGAAGGGCTCGCCGCGGGCGGGCTCGACGAAAAGCGCCAGCCCGTCGATGGCAAGCGGCACGTTGTGGAAGGCGGCAAAACGCTGTTCCAGGACGAGGCGCATGGCGTCGGCAAGTTCCGGATCGACCTGGCCGGTCAGCGTCATGTGGAACCGGAAATCGTCATGGACGTAAGGATAGCCCCACCGGTCGAGGTTGGCGCGTTCCGACGCTGTCAGGCGATCCGGCTTGCGCCTCGCCATGTCCGCTTCGCTAAGCGGTGCGCGGAAAGGCTCGAACGTCTCGACCACCCTGGACGCAAATGCCTGCAGCTGCGGGTAGACCTGATCCGGAACGAGCGCGAAGAAGCGGCCCAGCTGGCCGACGATTGCATTCGGGATCGAAAAGGGTGCGGATCCAGCCGCAAACGCCTCCAACGCTGAGATGAGTTCCGCCTCCGTCCGCCCGTCGGCGAGCGTGAATGGCGCCTTCAGCGTCGCGTGAAAGCCGTAGCGCCGCGGATCGGCGGTCAGGTCCCGGAGGGTGTCGGGCTCGATCCCGGCGACGTCGGGCATCGCGTAGTTCTCGCCGCGGAAGGCATCACGCCCGAGCCAGGCTGCCGCGGCCTTGCTCAGCGGTTGGGTCGGAGCGGGTGAGAAATAGATGGCATAGCGCACGATGGGAGGTCCAGGCTTGGGGAGGAGCCCACGAACCGCTGAAAGGTTGAAGGCAAGGATGCGCTAGAAGATTTACATGACAGAATGATGATCCAGAAGCGCAATATCAATGTCGGATGGAGGCAGTGTTGGTTCCCATCAGTCGGTGACGAAGCGCGTTTGACGCCGCATCGAACAGAAACACCACGAGCAGGATCAGCAGCACCATGTAGCCGACATTGGCCCAGTTGGAATTGGTGCGCATCGCCTCCCACAGCTTCAGGCCGATGCCGCCGGCACCCACCGCGCCGATGATGGTCGCACCCCGGACATTGGACTCCCACTGGTAGAGCGTCTGGCTGACCATGACCGGGACGATCTGCGGCATGACCCCGTAGCGGTGCACGAGTGCCGTCGAGGCACCCGTCGACTTGATGCCTTCGCGCGGCTTGTCGTCGATGTTTTCCAGCCCCTCGGAGTAGAGCTTGCCGAGCGTACCCGTCTCGGTGAGGAAGATGGCGCCGCTGCCGGCGAGCGGTCCGGGACCGAAGGCACGGGTCAGGAACAGCGCCCAGATCAACATGTCGACCGACCGCAGAAAGTCGAACATGCGCTTCAGCACCTGGTTGAGCGGCCGGTTCGGCGTAATGTTGCGGGCTGCGAAAAAGGCGAGCGGGAAAGCCACCAGCGCCCCGAGCAGGGTTCCGAGGAACGCCATGACGATCGTCTGGAACAGTTTCGTCCACACGTCCCCGTGCTGCCAGGCGTTGTTGTACCAGATATTGTCCCAGGCGAGCGAAAGGTTGGACTGCGCGGGATCGAGCCTTGGCCCCGAGGCGATCAGGCTGATCACCTCGCCGGCAGGCTTGCCGAAGAACGGCGAATGCGTGTCGAACACGAAGTTCGCCCAGCCGAGAAAGCGCTTGCGCACCCGCACCCGGTCCGACGAGATGCTGGCATCGCCGGAAAACCCGAAATTGGCAAGCACGTTGTCGTCGTAGACGGTCATCCAGTCCGGTGCCTGCCCGACCACCCGCGGGTTCGCGCCGCTGAGATCGACGGTGATGCTCTGGCCGAAGGCGGTCACCACCGCCTGGCCGCGGCTGACGGCAACGCTGCGGCTGGTACCGTTGACGAGCACGGTCATGCCGCCCTGCGGATTGGCAACGATCCAGTCCGGATGCGGGTCGTCGCCGAGGACGGAAAATCGCGGATAGCGCGTCTCGATGCTGCCATCGCCCTGGATGCGCAGCTCGGGTTGCACGTCATAGCTGATCCACTGGCTGAGATAGATGCCGAACCGCTGCCACTGTGCCTCTGCCACCAGACGAGGCAGGTCGAAGAACCACATCGCGTAGAGACCGTAGAGCAGTGTCCCGAGGAGGATGAGGGGGAAGCCAAAGCGCTGGCGCAAGGAGCGCTTGAAATAATGCGGGTAGCGTTCCTCGATCTCGTGACGCCGGCTCTCGTGGATCATGGTCAAGGTCATGGCGGCGCCCCTGGCGTTCAATGCTGGAGAAGAAAGGCCTGTTCGCCGACCAGCTTGCGGCGCAGCCAGGCGGAAAACTGGTCGACGGCGATGATGGTCACGAACAGCAGAAGGACGAGCGCCACGGTCTTTGCGCCGAACCCGCGCGAGATCGACAGCTTCAGTTCCTCGCCGATACCGCCGCCGCCCACCGCGCCGATGATCGTCGAGGCGCGCACGTTGATCTCGAGGCGCAGCAGCGCGTAGGACGCGAAGTTGGGCAGCACCTGCGGCACGGCGGCAAAGCGAACGCGCTCGAACCAGTTTGCGCCGACCGCCCTCAGGCCGTCATCCGGCCGCATGTCGGCGTTTTCCACCACCTCGTAGAACAGCTTGCCGAGCGCCCCGATCGTATGCAGGCTGACGGCGATGATCGCGGCAACCGGACCGATCGACAGGACGGCGGCAAACAGGCCGGCGATGACGATTTCCGGGAAGGCGCGCAGGATCTCCATGATCCGCTTGGCAACGAGCCGCAGTGGACCCGAAGGGCTGAAGTTGCGAGCCGCCAGAAAGCTCAAGGGCACGGCAAACACGAACCCGACGATCGTCGAGACGATGGCGATGTTGATCGTCGTCAGCATCAGCTCGAAATATTCGGGCATGTAGAAGCCGCCCGAGACATAGATGCGTCCCTTGGCGAAGTTATACTCCTCGCCGCCTTTGTCGTTGGGGCTTGCGATGTCGAACAAGGCCCGCCAGACATCCGTCCAGTCTTTCGGGATAAGCCAGCCCAGGAAGTCGAACAGGTGCGGCAGACGCTCGAAGAAATGCCCCGCATTGCTTTCGTCGGCAAAGCGCATGGAACTGATAAGGGCAATGATCAAGATCGCCAGGCCGATCAGCGTGTAGACACGCCGCTTGGCCACCATGCGATCCCAGGCGCTGCCGATACCATGGCTGTTCGGATGCATTTCGCTCGTGGTCATGAAGGTCCCGTCGATCCCAAGCCTGCGGTCATGAGGAAGGGGCGACCGTCGCCGGCCGCCCCTTCCTGTGTGTCAGGCATCAGCCGCCGATGGCAGCTTTGCGCACGTCGACGACGGCATTGTAGAATTCGTGCGTGACCGGCACGTAGCCCGTGAAGTCGCCGCCTTCGATGGCGTTGAAGCACTTGGTGTCGGTCTTCGGCAGCGCCAGGTAGAAGTCGGCGATCTTCTTCGTCCATTCCTGACCGAGCGCATTGCGCACGACGACCGGGCCGTTCGGGATCAGCGGCGAGCGCCAGACTTCGACCAGCTTGTTCGGGTCTACGGAGCCCTTGGCAACGACCTTGTGGAAGGTGCCGGAGGTGTAGCCGTCCTTGAAATCGCCGATACCGGAAGAATCGTCCACGGCGACGTCGACCTTGCCGTCATAGGCGGCGAGCAGGTTGTTTTCGTGGCCGCCGTTGAACTGCGTCGAAGCGAAGAACTTGTCGTTCGGCACGCCGGTGGTCTTCGGGATCTGCGTCAGGGGAACCAGGTAGCCGGAGGTCGAATCCGGGTCGGCATAGCCGAGCTTCTTGCCCTTGGCATCGGCGATCGTCTTGATGCCGGAAGACTTGAGCGCGAGGCCGACCGAATAATAGCCGGTCGAGCCGTCCTTCTGCTGCGTCGTCAGGATCGGCGTTACGGCCTTGGGATCCTTGAGGTAGACGGCTGCGTAACCGGAAGCGCCGAGGCCGGCGACGTCGAGCGTGCCGCCGAGCAGGCCCTGGATCACGCCGTCATAGTCGGCAGCCGGGAACAGCGAGACCTTCTCGAACCCGAATTCCTTCTTCAGGTGGTCGGAAAGGCATGCGTAGTTGCGCAGGCGATCGGCTTCATTCTCGCCGCCGAGGATGCCGATGCGCAGTTCCTTGAGGTCGGCTGCCTGGGCAGCAGCGCCGCTGGCCAGCGCAACAAGCGCCGTCGCAGCGAAAAGCATGTTCTTCAGCATGGGTTCTCTCCTGATTGACCGGTGTCCCCGGGGTCTTTCGTGGTGAAGACGTGTTGCCCTTGACGCGGGCGAACGATCTTGGGCGGCTCAGGCCCTGGCGCCTGCCAGGGTCCCGACGGCGGCAGATTGCAAGACGCCGGCAGCCTGCGCTCCGGCCGGGATATTGATGCTTGTCGAGGTCATGCTCTCGTCGATGCCGGCGCCGTCCCGGTCGGAACCGTAGATCTCGCGCACGGCGGCAGCTGTCAGCGCCGATGCCGGACCGTCGAAGACCACGCGTCCGGCGGCCATGCCGATGATCCGGTCACAGTAGTTACGGGCAGTGTCGAGCGTATGAAGGTTGGTGATGACCGTGATGCCTTCGCGCTCGTTGATGTCGCGCAGCGCATCCATCACGATCTTGGCGTTGAGCGGGTCGAGCGAAGCGATCGGCTCGTCCGCCAGCAACATCTTCGGTGTCTGCATCAGCGCCCGGGCGATCGCCACACGCTGCTGCTGGCCGCCCGAAAGCGTGCCGGCCGGCTGCAGTGCCGTCTGCTCGATCCCGAGACGCTCGAGCGCGGCAATCGCCATGATCCGCTCTTCGCGGCTGAAGATGCTGAGCATGCTCATCGTCGTCGAACGGTGGTTGAGGCGCCCGAGCAGGACGTTGGTCATCACGTCGAGACGTGGAACCAGGTTGAACTGCTGGAAAATCATCGCGCAGTCGCGCTGCCAGCGGCGCAGAGCCGCGCCTCTCAGCGCCGATACTTCCACGTCGCCGAACCGCATCGAGCCGGAACTTGGCTGCTGCAGGCGGTTGATCATCCGCAGCAGGGTCGATTTCCCTGCACCGGATCGACCGATGACGCCGACCATCTGGCCCTGCGGGATCTCGACGCTCACCGCGTCGACCGCGGTACGGTCGCCGAAGCGGCGGGTCAGGTCTCTCATTTGGAACGTCATGCTCTCTCGCCTGTCCAGCTTTTTCACGAGTCGAATAGCGCGGCTAGATGAAGCTTGAATGTCGGTTAGATGTCGGTTCTGTTACATTTCAGAATGCCGCGGCCGTCGGGCGCTCAAGCGTAACGTGACAGAAATTCTTCAGCCGACAGCGCCCGGAAATCCTCAAGCGCCGCATGCAGTCGGGAATGGTCCCAGTCCCACCATGCCAGCCGGTCCATGGCGTCCCCGATAACCGGGGCAAACCGCTCGCGGATCAGCCTGGCGGGAACGCCGCCGACGATCGTGTACGGCGCCACGTCCTTGGAAACGACAGCACCTGCGCCGATCACCGCGCCATTGCCGACGGTGACTCCTGGCAGAACGGTCGCACCGTGGCCGATCCAGGTGTCGTGCCCGATATGGACGGGCTTGCTGCGCCGTGCTGCGAAGAAGGCCGCCTCGTCCTCGGCCTCGCCGGGCCAGTAATCGCCGGCCCGGTAGGTGAAATGGTGGAGTGTCGCCCGCTCTACCGGATGATTGGTGGCGTTGAGGCGCACGAAAGAAGCGATGTTGGAGAACTTGCCGATGATGGCGTTCCAAACATGTCCGTGTTCCATCACGTAGGAATAGTCGCCGATCTCGGTCTCGCGGATCCGGCAGAATTCGGCCACCTTCGTGTAGCGGCCGAGCGTGCTGTCATCCACCAGCGCCGTCTCGTGGATGCTCGGCTGTTCCGACAAAGCCTGTCTCATGCGGCGACCGCCTTGCGGGGTGAAAAGGCGCTGACGTCGAGAATGCGGTCGGCGACCGCCTCGCGCACCTCCTCGTCGTGGAAGATGCCGAGCATGGCGACGCCCTCGGCCTTCTTTGCCGCGATCATCGAGACTACCACCTTGCGGTTGGCCGCGTCGAGCGATGCCGTCGGTTCGTCGAGAAGCAGGATCCGGTGGTCGGTGATGAAACCGCGGGCGATATTGACGCGCTGCTGTTCGCCACCGGAAAAGGTCGCGGGCGGCAGGTTCCAGAGCTCCCGTGGCAGGTTCAGCCCGGCCAGGAGCGCGGCGGCCTTGTCGCGGGCCTCGCCGGCGTCGACGCCGCGCGCGAGAAGCGGTTCGGCGACCACATCGATCGCGGATACCCGCGGAACGGTGCGCAGGAACTGGCTCACATAGCCCATGGTGTGGCGCCGCACGTCCAGCACGGTGCGCGGATCGACCGCGGCGACATCGACGATCCGGTCCCGGTGAGCGACGAGGATCTGGCCGGCATCGACGGCATAGTTGCCGTAGAGCATTTTCAGGATCGAGCTCTTGCCGATGCCGGAGGGGCCGCCGAGCACGACGCATTCGCCGCTGGCGACGGAGAAGTTGACGTCGTTGACGACGGCGAGCTTGAGGCCGTCGCGCAGATGCATGGTGAAGCTCTTGAAGACTTCCGAAACGACGAGGGGAGTGGCCATCGGAGCGTCCTTATACCTGGAGAATGGAGGAAACGAGCAACTGGGTATAGGGCTCGCGCGGATCGTCCAGCACCCGGTCGGTGAGGCCCTGCTCGATGACGTAGCCGTCTTTCATCACCATCATCCGGTGCGACAGAAGGCGGGCGACGGCAAGATCATGGGTAACGACGATCGCCGACAGGCCGAGATCGTTGACGAGGCCGCGCACGAGGTCGAGCAGTCGCGCCTGGACCGACACGTCGAGTCCGCCGGTCGGTTCGTCCATGAACACGAGGCGCGGGCCGGTCACCAGGTTGCGGGCGATCTGCAGGCGCTGCCGCATGCCGCCGGAAAAGGCGCGCGGCTGGTCGTCGATCCGGTCCGTGGAAATCTCCACCCGCGACAGCCAGTCGGTCGCCGTGGCGCGGATATTTCCGTAGTGACGGTCGCCGATCGCCATCAGGCGTTCGCCCACATTGGCGCCGGCCGACACGGTCATGCGCAGGCCGTCCGCCGGGTTCTGGTGCACGAAGCCCCAGTCGGTGCGCATCAGGAAGCGGCGTTCCGCCTCGCTCATGTGGTAGAGGTCGCGGAACTGGCCGTCGCGCATCCGGTATTCGACGCTGCCGGCCGTCGGCATCAGACGAGTCGACAGGCAGTTGAGGAGCGTCGTCTTGCCGGAGCCGGATTCGCCCACGATCGCAAGCACCTCGCCGGGCCACAGATCGAAGGAAACGTCCTTGCAGCCGATCCGCTGGCCGTAGAATTTCGAGACGCCGCTGACCTTGAAAAGGGGTGTATCGTTCATTCTGCGGCCTCCTTGCTGGGGGCGAGCATCTCGCCGCTATGGCCGTGCTCGCGCCGGTCCTCGCAATTGTCGGTGTCGGAGCAGACGAACATCCGGCCGCCCTTGTCGTCGAGCACCACTTCGTCGAGATAGACGCCGTGGGCGGCGCACAGCGCGCAGCTCTGTTCGAAGCGCTGGATTTCGAAGGGGTGGTCCTCGAAGTCGAGGCTCACCACGTCCGTATGCGGCGGCACCGCATAGATGCGTTTTTCGCGGCCGGCGCCGAACAGCTGCAGCGCCTCCGACATGTGCATCTTCGGATTGTCGAACTTCGGCGTCGGCGAGGGATCCATGACGTAGCGGCCGGCAACCTTTACCGGGTAGGCATAGGTCGTCGAAATGCGGCCGTGGCGGGCGATGTCCTCGTAGAGCTTCACATGCATGAGGCCATATTCCTCGAGCGCATGCATCTTTCGCGTCTCCGTCTCGCGAGGCTCGAGGAACCGCAGCGGTTCGGGGATCGGCACCTGGTAGACGAGCACCTGGCCCTCGGAAAGCTTCCGCTCGGGAATGCGGTGACGGGTCTGGATGATCGTCGCATCCGCCGTGTGCGTCGTCACCGCGACATCGGCGACCTTCTGGAAGAAGGCGCGGATCGAGACGGCGTTGGTGGTGTCGTCGGCACCCTGGTCGATCACCTTCAGCACGTCCTCGGGGCCGATGATCGCGGCGGTCACCTGCACCCCGCCGGTCCCCCAGCCGTAGGGCATCGGCATTTCGCGCGAGGCGAAGGGCACCTGATAGCCGGGAATGGCGATCGCCTTCAGGATCGCGCGGCGGATCATCCGCTTGGTCTGCTCGTCGAGATAGGCGAAGTTGTAGCTGGCGAGTTCGGTCATTCCGCAGCCTCCTGCATGTCGTCATCCGTGTCGCGGGCCGCGATTTCGGCCCGCATACCGCGCACCAGGGCGAGTTCCGCCTGGAAATCCACGTAGTGCGGCAGCTTCAGGTGTTCGACGAAGCCGGTCGCCTGGACGTTGTCCGAATGGGAGATCACGAATTCTTCGTCCTGCGCCGGCGCGACGATGTCTTCGCCGAATTCCTGTGCCCGCAGGGCGCGGTCCACCAGCGACATCGACATCGCCTTGCGCTCGCTCTGGCCGAACACGAGGCCGTAGCCGCGTGTGAACTGCGGCGGCGCCTTGGCGGATCCCTTGAACTGGTTGACCATCTGGCACTCGGTCACCTTGATGCGGCCGAGCGAGACCGAAAAACCCATTTCCGGGACGTCCATTTCCAGCTCCACCTCGCCGATCCGGATTTCGCCGACGAACGGGTGGGTGCGGCCGAAGCCGCGCTGGGTGGAATAGGCGAGCGCCAGCAGGAAGCCCTCGTCGCCGCGCGCCAGCGCCTGCAGGCGGAGGTCGCGGGGCATCGGGAATTCCATCGGTTCGCGGGTGAGGTCGCCGGCCACGTGATCGTCGGGAAACGTCCCGTCGGTCTCGATCAGGCCTTCATGGGCGAGGATGTCGGAGACGCGCATGATCTCCTCCTCCGGTGCCGGACGGCGTGCGGGTTCCTCGACGTCCTGGTCTTCCAGGAGCGACGGGTCGAGCAGGCGGTGCGTATAGTCGAAGGTCGGGCCGAGCAGCTGGCCGCCCGGCAGGTCCTTGTAGGTGGCGGAAACGCGCCGCTCCACCTGCATCCGCGCCGTATCGAGCGGAACCGAGACGCCGAACCGAGGCAGGGTGGTCCGGTAGGCGCGCAGCAGGAAGATCGCTTCGATCAGGTCGCCGCGGGACTGGCGGACCGCCAGCGCCGCAAGCGAAGGATCAAAGAGCGATGCTTCCGCCATTACCCGGTCGACCGCCAGGCCCAGCTGCGCGACGATCTGCTCTATGGTGAGCGAGGGCAGCGAGCGGTCGCCGCGTCGGCGGTCCGCAAGCAGCCTGTGAGCGTTGTTGATGGCGGCCTCGCCGCCTTTGACAGCAACATACATGCCTGTTCTCCTGCTGGGATTTCGTCCCGTCGTCCGATGGCCCTTGTGGGCAGTGATGCCGGTCAGGCGCCGACCCTGGTCGTGCGCGGCAGGCACAAAAGATCCGTGTCCGCTGTCAGGATCACGTCGATCCCGCGCGGAAAGAGCGCCCGGTTGTCGATCCACAGCCGGTGGAAGCTCTCCGGCAGCCCTTCGACCCAGATGTCGCGCGACTGCAGGATGCCGGGGCCCGACAGGGTCAGCTTCTGCCCCGCGCCGGCCTCCTCGTGCAGTGCTTTCACCTCGAGCACCAGCGTCGTCGACCGGTCGGGATATTCCTGGCTGCCAAGCGCAAAAAGGCCGAACGAAGTGGGCGCGGCGCCCGCCTCCAGGAAGGCGAAGCGGGCCTCTGCCTTTTCGCGCGTCAGCGTCGCGCCGGTGTGAAAGCCGATCCACGCGCCGACGGTGGACTTGGCAAGGCCAGCGCTGAGGAAGACGGGCGTCTCGTGGTCACAGAGCGTCAGCGCTATGGCGCCGGCGGCAGGTCCGAGCGGCTCCGGCTGGCCCGCATCCGAGACGATCCTCTGGATCAGGCCCGGGCGGGCCATGCCGTCCATCAGCATGCGGAAAACGCTTTGTGACTGGAACACGGGCTCGCTGAAGCCACCGCTCAGCGCGTCGCTGGTGATCGTCATCAGTCTTCTCCTCGAACCATGGTAAAGAAATCGACCCGCGTCGCCGCGGTCTCGTCGGCGCGCCGCCTATCCTCTTCGGCAAGGCGCGCTTCGACCGGCGTCAGCAGTGCCGCCTCGACCCAGGCTTGCGTGGCCCCTTCCTGCCAGAGTGCATCGAAGATCGCCTGCAGCCGCACCTTTTCCTTCGACGTGCCGAGCGCCTGCGCATGTCCGGCGGTACCGGAGGCGAGAAGAACGGTGGCGCGGGTCACGGTCGCTTCCCCGAGGTTGAAGGGCGCGCCGCCGCCGCCGATCGAGCCGCGCACCATGACCAGCCCGGTCTCCGGTCCGCGCACCGGGCGCACGCCGGGCTTGTCGGCAAGAGCATCCCACGCCGCCTTCAGTTCGTCCTTGGTCGCCTTGGCCAGCAGGCCGGCTGCCCGTTGGCGTCCGATCCCACCGGCGGCCGCAACCGCATCCTTCGCAACATCCATGTCAACAACCTAAAAATGTCTATTGATATAGACAACTAGACAAGTTAATCTATTCCTATAGCGGCGAGATAACAAGCGTGTGACAGGGAGGCTGAGGCGTGATCGTTCAAAGGCAGAATGGCGTGGCATTGTGGCGCCAGATCGCCGACCGGATCCGCAGCTCGATCGCCAGCGGCGATTACGATCGCGATGGCCGGGTGCCTCCCGAGCTCACCTTGGCGGCTCAGTTCGGCGTCAACCGCCACACGGTCCGCAGCGCCCTGGCGGCCCTTGCGGAAGAAGGCATTGTCCGCGCGGTCCAGGGTCGCGGCACCATGATCGAGCGCAAGGAGCGCCTCAATTTTCCGATTTCGCGGCGGACGCGTTTCACGCAAGGGATCGGTGATCAGGCACGCGAAAAGGAGGGGCTGCTGCTCGCCGCCGCCGAGGAGGAGGCATCCGTCGATATTGCCGGCCGTCTGGCCGTGCCGGTAGGATCGCCGGTGATCCGCATGGAGACGCTGCGTCGGGCGGACCGCCGCCCGGTGTCGCGGGCCGCCTCCTGGTTTCCGGCCGGGCGGTTCGGTGGAATGGCCGAGGCCTATGAGCGCACGGGCTCTATCACGGCTGCCTTCGCGGCACTCGGGCTGACCGATTACGTCCGCGCTGTTACGGAAGTCAGCGCCATCCATGCCGACGCCCAGGATCTTGCCGATTTGCGGCAGTCGCCGGGTGCGATCGTGCTCGTCACCCGCGCCGTCAACTGTGATCTGGAGGGCGTGCCGGTGCAGTATTCGGTCACTCGCTTTCCCGCTGATCTTGTCCAGTTCACCATCGAGAACTGAAAATGCCGGCCTCGCGGGGGCCGGCATTGCAACGGTCGATCGATGGATTTGCGACGTTCAGTGCGCGCCGGACATGTCGCCCAGCACGGCCTTGGAGGCGACGGTCGAGTCCGCGTTGAGCGTGTAGACCATCGGCACGCCGGTCGCGAGGTTGAGCTTGAGGATCTCTTCCTTGCTCAGCCGGTCGAGCACCATGACCAGCGATCGCAGCGAATTGCCGTGCGCGGCCACCAGCACCGTTTCGCCGCGCAGAACCCGCGGCAGGATCTCGGTCAGGTAATAGGGCCAGACGCGGGCGCCGGTGTCGCGCAGGCTCTCGCCGCCCGGCGGCGGCACGTCGTAGGATCGGCGCCAGATATGCACCTGCTCCTCGCCCCACTTCTCGCGGGCATCGTCCTTGTTGAGGCCGGAGAGATCGCCGTAGTCGCGCTCATTGAGGGCCTGGTCGCGGATTGTTTCGAGACCCGGCTGGCCGACCTTGTCGAGCACGATCTTCAGCGTGTCCTGCGCGCGTTTCAGCACGGAGGTGAAGGCGATGTCGAACTTGAGGCCGGTCTCGGCCAAAGCCTGTCCGCCTGTTTCCGCTTCCTGGATGCCGAGCGGCGTAAGTTCCGGGTCGCGCCAGCCGGTGAACAGGTTTTTGAGATTCCAGTCGCTCTGGCCGTGCCGAACGAGGACAAGGGTACCGCTCATCAAATTTCCTCCGAAGGGATAATTACGAAAGCCCGAGCACGTCGAGCATGGAGTAGAGGCCGGGCTTGCTGCCACGGGCCCAAAGCGCCGCTGCAACGGCGCCGCGCGCAAAGATCGAACGGTCGCGGGCACTGTGCGACAGGGTAAGGAGTTCGCCTTCGCCGGCCAGGATCACGGAATGGTCGCCGACCACCGAGCCGCCGCGCAGCGTCGCAAAGCCGATCGTGCCCACTTCGCGCGCCCCGGTATGGCCGTCGCGCACCCGCACCGACTGGCTGGCAAGGTCGACGCCGCGACCCCGCGCCGCAGCCTCTCCGAGCAGAAGCGCGGTGCCCGAGGGCGCGT
Source organism: Hyphomicrobiales bacterium (assembly GCA_900469345.1). GTDB lineage: Bacteria > Pseudomonadota > Alphaproteobacteria > Rhizobiales > Rhizobiaceae > Neorhizobium. The sequence continues at coordinate 17,674 of UBWZ01000003.1, forward strand.
CGACCTTGTGCTTGTGGTGCATTTCGACGATCTCGATGTCCCATCCCCTGGGCGGCAGTGCCTTGGCGGCCTGCTGCGTCAGGACGGACAGGAGATTGACCCCAAGGCTCATATTGCCGGACCGGACGATGCGGGCGTGGCGGGCGGCGGCGTCGAATTTCGCTTCGTCGTCCGCCGAACAGCCTGTCGTGCCGATCACGTGGACGATGCGGGCCTGCGCCGCGAGCACCGAAAACTCCACGCTGGCCGCCGGTGCCGTAAAGTCGAGAACGCCTTCGCTGTCCACGAAAGCCTGCAGGGGGTCGGTGGTGATTGCCACGCCGAGCGTGCCGGCACCCGCGATCTCGCCGGCATCCTTGCCGATGAAGGCCGATCCCTCGCGTTCGATCGCGGCATGAAGCGTCACGCCGTCGGTCTCCTGGATGACGCGGATCAGCGTTTGTCCCATGCGGCCTGCCGCACCGACGACCACGAGCTTCATGTCTTGTGCGGCCATGCGGCAGTCCCTTGCTGTCAGATTTCCACGCCGATCGACGGCGCCTGCAGATTGTTGAGGCGAGCGTAAAGCCCGTCCTTTCGCTGCGCAAGCACATCGTGGCTGCCTTCTTCCACGACGCGACCGTCATGCATGACGATGATCTTGTCGGCCTTGACGACGGTCGAGAGCCGGTGCGCGATGACGATGACCGTGCGGCCCCGCATGGCGACGTCGAGTGCCTTCTGCACGGCCGCCTCCGACTCGTTGTCGAGGGCGGAGGTCGCCTCGTCGAGGAGCAGGATCGGAGCATTGCGCACCAGCGCGCGGGCAATCGACAGCCTCTGCCGCTGTCCACCGGACAGGGTAACGCCGTTTTCACCGACGGGCGTATCATAGCCCTGCGGCTGCGCGAGGATGAAGTCGTGCGCATGGGCGAGCCTCGCCGCCTCCTCGACATCGGCGTCGCTGGCACTCGGAAGGCCGTAGCGGATATTGTCTCGGATGGAGCCTTCAAACAGATAGGGCTGCTGCGAAACATAGGCGAGCTGACGCCGGAGGGAGACCTTGGTGACCTCCGCTATGTTCTGTCCGTCGATCAGGATCTGGCCCTCGGCCGGATCGTAGAAGCGCGGAATGAGGTTGATGATCGTCGATTTGCCGGCCCCCGAGGGCCCGACAAGCGCGGTCGTCCGACCGCCTTCGGCGACGAGGTTGAGCCCGCGCAGCACCGCGCCGCCACTGGCGTAGGAAAACACCACGTCGCGAAGCTCGACCCGCGCGTCGGTAATAACCAGGTCCTTGGCGCCGGGCGTCTCGCGCTGCGCCGGCTGCGTGTCCAGCAGCGCATAGATCATCTGGGCGTTGACCACCGCACGGTCCAGCTGGACCTGAAGCTTGGCGAGCCGGCGCGCCGGGTCGTAGGCCATCAGCAGCGCCGTCACGAAGGCGAAGAAGGCGCCGGGCGGTACGTCGTTGTAGATCGACCGGAAGGCAGCATAGGCAAGCACGCTGGAAATCGCGAATCCGGCGAAGGTCTCGGTCAGCGGCGACGTGCGCTCCGAAAGCCGCGCGATGCGGTTGGCTCGCCGCTCGGCGGTATCGATAATGCCGTTGACCTTGCGCTCGAGCTCCTGCTCCATCGTGAAGGCCTTGACGATGCCGATGCCCTGGATGGTTTCCTGCATGGCGCCGAGCACGCGGCTGTTGACCTCGACGGATTCACGGGTCGCCGCACGTAGCCGCTTGGACACGTAGCGGAGTGCATAGAGGAGCGGCGGCGCCACGGCAAATACGATCAGCGACAGGACCCAGTCCTTCGTCACCATCACGCCGATCAGCGACAAAAGCGTCAGGAGGTCGCGGGCCGTCGACGTGACGGTAAGGTTCAGCACGTCTCGAATGCCGTTGACGTTCTGGCTGACCTGCGCCGCGAGATAGGCGGAGCGCGCCTCGGCGAAGTAGCCGACGGAAAGCGTCATCAGATGCGAGTAGAGCCGGCGCTGGTAGCGGGCGACGATATTGTTGCCGATCTTCGACAGCGTCACCGCCTGGCCGTAGGTCGCAAAACCGCGCAGGATGAAGGCAATCAGGATCGAGCCGCAGATCAGCCAGACCACGTCCGCACGACGGTTGGCAAACGCCTCGTTGACGACCGACTCCATGATCCAGGCGGTAAACGCGGTCGAGAGGGCAACCACGATGAGACAGAAGATCGCGAAGGCGTAGCCGCGAATATGGTCGCGGCCGTTTTCGGCGATCACCCGTTTCAGCACGCTGACGACGGTGACGGAATCGACGTGCCTTTTGGTCTCTTTCAATCTGCTGTCCCGGTTTGGGCCTGACGGCCGGAGGAATTAGGCAGTGCCTATTAAACCTTTGCCGCATCCTTTGCCAACCGCGGCATCCTGATTAGCCGGGGCTGTTGCATTCGCGCATGTCAGGCCGACCGCCGCCATCGACGGCCCTCGGTCGAAATGCCATAGGCGGCAGGCTGGCGTGCAAAGCTTGCGAGGCCCGCAAGCGCGGCCTGCGGATGAATGACGACGAAGGTGGGGATCGTCTTCATCAGTGCCGAATGGGGCGCCTTGTCCTCAAACGCCTTGCGGAATTCGTCGCCCTTCAGCGCCGGAATGATCCTCTGCGAAATGCCGCCGGCGAGATAGACGCCGCCGCGCGCCATGAAGATCAGCGCCATGTCGCCGGCGAGCCGGCCGAGATAGGTGACGAACAGCGACAGCGTTTCGGCCGCCTGCTTGTTTTCGCCGCTGAGGCCATGGGCGGTGACGTCGGCGGGGATGCTCAGGACCGGTTCCAGGCCGTCCGCCAGGCAGATTGCCCGGTAGATGTTGACGAGGCCGCGGCCGCACAGCAGCTGCTCGGCCGAGATGCGGCCTTCGATCGGCTCCAGGTGCGGAAAGATCTCGTAGTCTCGGGCCGAGCGCGGGCCGACGTCCACATGGCCGCCTTCGCCCGGAACCGGGAACCAGGTGTCGCGCGCATGCACCAGACCGGCAACCCCGAGACCCGTGCCGGGGCCAAGCACGACCCGCGAGGCGACATGCGGCTCGCCGGCGGTACCAAGGCTTTCCTGATAGCGTGTCGGCAGGGTGGCGACGGCCAGCGCCTGCGCCTCGAAATCGTTGACGACCAGCACGTCCTCGAAACCGAGATCGCCGATCATCGTCTTCGGCCTGACCACCCAGTCGCAATTGGTAAGATCGATCTCGTCGCCATCGATCGGGCCGGCGACGGCGAGGATGGCCGACAGCGGTCGAACGGCTGAAACCTCGAGCACCACCCGACGGATCGCGTCGTCGATGGTGGCGAAGTCCGCCGTCTGTACGGTCGGGAACTCGGTCGGTTCGGCTTCGGCATCCACGAGAATGGAGAAGCGGGCATTGGTGCCGCCGATGTCGCCGATCAGGATCGGGAACGGCATGGCGTGGAGAGAAGCGTCGGACATGGCGCGGATGCAATCCTTCCTATTGGAAGTCGATGAACTTGTCGGCGGTGGCGCGGTTGAGCGCCATGGGAATATCGTAGACCGTGGCAAGCCGGGTCAGTGCCTTGACGTCGACGTCATGCGGCAGGGCGCTCAGCGGATCGATGAAGAAGATCAGCATATCGACCTCCCCCGTGGCGATCATGGCGCCGATCTGCTGGTCGCCGCCGAGCGGGCCGCTCTTCAGACGCAGCACCTCTAGATCCGGACAGGCGTCCTGGACGCGGCCGCCGGTGGTGCCTGTGGCGACCAGCCGGAAGCGCGACAGCGATGCCTGGTGCCGGCGGGCGAATTCGGCCATCTCGTCCTTTTTCTGGTCATGCGCGATGAGGGCAATGCAGGGTGGGACAGACATCGAAATTCCTAGCCAGACACTCTACCGGTTTCTGCTGGCCTTCTAACCTGCCCGTGATCGCTTGGAAAGGTGGGATGCGCGGAAACTCCGCGGCACCTCTCTAGGGCTGCGGCCTCTGCTTGGGCAGCGGCACGTCGGCCGGCGGCGCAACCGTTGCCTTGTCGATGCTCCTTGCGGCAGCCGGTACCGGCGGCTCGTCGGAATAGGCCATGGCGCTGCCGCCATAGGTCGCCTCGGCCTCGGAGCGGGCAGGGGCTGCAAGAATGGCGGCGCAGGCCTTGGGAAGGTCGGACAGCATGACCTGCCGCGGCTTCACCGGCTTCTTGTTCGGGTCGGGCTTCGGTGGCGGCGCCCAGGGCTCCTTGGTGAACCACCAGGCGAAGGCCTTGCTGTTGCAGTCGTCGCTGGTCGGCGTGTCGGCCTGCTTCTGGCAGGTCGAAGAGCCGGGCGGGCAGGACAGCCGGACGTGGAAATGCTCGTCATGGCCGTAGACGGGGCGCACCTTGCCGAGCAGGCTGCGGTCGCCGGTCCAGGTCTCGCAAAGCTTCTTCTTGATCCCCGGATTGACGAACACGCGTTCGACCTGCGGATAGCTGGCCGCCTGCATGATCAGCCTGGCATGCGTATTGCTCCAGCGCCTGTTATCAACGGTCAGGAACTTGCTCTTGTCGAGCATGGAGGTGAAGGGCAGGTCCTCGCGCTGCTGCACGCTCAGCGGCTGGGCCGGCTTGGGCGTGAACCAGATGTCGGCATCGAGCCCGATCTGGTGCGAGGCATGGCCGGTGATCATCGGCCCGCCACGCGGCTGCGAAATGTCGCCGACCAGAATGCCCGATCCCCAGCCGAGCCGGGCGGCATCGCGGGAAAAGGTTTCGAGGAAGCCGATCATTGCCGGGTTCCCCCAGCGGCGGTTGCGCGACAAGCGCATGGCCTGCCAGGTCGGCCCGTCCGTGGGCAGTGCCACCGCGCCTGCCATGCAGCCCTTGGCGTAGAAGCCGAGCGGCGCCGGGTCCGATTGCGTCGGCAGCCTGACCGCCCCGAACAGCTGCTTTGCCGGCGTGGCGTCCTGTGCCCGTGCCAAGCCGGTGCCGCCAATGGCCAGCGCCAGGGTTGCCGCTGCCAATGTAAATCCTGAAGTCGCTCTCATGCATGCCCGCCAAATCATCTGAAGCCGCAGTCTAGTGACAAATGCGGGCTTGGTGAATTGCAGATATGTGTCCACAGATAAGACGGTTGTGAGGCACGGCTCCTGTTTTTCGCCGCCTTTTGCCCTATGCTCGGCGCTCCAGGATCGTGGAAGGAGTTGGAATGATTGTCAGTCGCCTCGTTTCGGGTTTCTCGCTTGCCATTGCGGCGGCCCTGTTCGGCACCGGCCCATCGCAGGCGCAGGAACCGCAATGGCGGCATGGCATTGCCGTCATCGGCGAGCTGAAGATGCCGGCGGACTTCAAGCAGTTTGCCTACGTCAATCCGGATGCGCCCAAGTCTGGTGAGCTGCGGCTGGCGGACGAGGGCACCTTCGACAACCTGAATTCGGTCGTCGACAGGGGCGCTGTCGCGTCCGGGCTCCCGTTCATCTACGATACGCTGATGAAGAAGTCGGAAGACGAGGTGTTCGGCACCTATGGCCTTCTGGCCGAAGCGGTGTCCTATCCGGATGACGTTTCGTCGGCCACCTTCCGGCTCCGGCCGGAGGCGAAATGGGCGGACGGGCAGCCGGTGACGCCGGAAGACGTGATCTTCAGCCTGGACGCGTTCAAAGAACACAGCGCCATGTATTCGGGCTATTACCGCCACGTCACCGCTGCCGAAAAGACCGGCGAGCGTGAGGTGACCTTCCGCTTCGACGAAAAGAACAACCGCGAGCTTCCATCGATCGTCGGCGACTTCCCGATCCTGCCGAAGCACTGGTGGCAGGGCAAGGATGCGCAGGGCAAGCCGCGCGACATATCGCGCACCACGCTCGAGCTGCCGCTCGGCTCGGGCCCCTACAAGCTCGCCGCAGTCCAGCCCGGATCCACCCTTCGCTACGAGCTGCGCGACGACTATTGGGGCAAGGATCTGCCGGTCAACCGCGGCCAGTATAACTTCCGCACTATCAGCTATACCTACTTTTCCGATGCCGACGTCGAGTTCGAGGCGTTCCGCGCCGGCAATGTCGACTACCGGCAGGAAAACAGCTCCAGCCGCTGGGCCACCCGCTACGATTTCGACGCGGTAAAGGATGGCCGCATCACGAAGGAAGCGCTGACCAACCCCTTCAAGGCAACCGGCATCATGCAGGCCATGGTGCCGAACCTGCGCCGCGACCTTTTCAAGGATGCGCGCGTCCGCGAGGCGTTGAATTATGCCTTCGACTTCGAGAGCATGAACCGCGACCTTGCCTATGGCGGCCTCAAGCGTGTCGACAGCTTCTTCTGGGGCACGGAGCTCGCCTCGTCCGGCCTGCCGCAGGGCAAGGAGCTCGAGATCCTGCAGGGGCTGAAGGACAAGCTGCCGCCGCAGGTGTTCACCACCCCCTATGTCAATCCCGTCGGCGGTGATCCCAACAAGGTTCGGGACAACCTGCGCACGGCGATCGGGCTTCTGAAGCAGGCTGGCTGGGAGCTGAAGGGCAACCGCATGGTCAACGCCAAGACCGGCCAGCCGATGAGCTTTGAAATCCTGCTGAGCAGCGCGTCGCAGGAGCGCTCCGTCAACCCGTTCGTTGCCAGCCTGAAGAAGATCGGCATCGAGGCCCGCATCCGGACCGTGGATGCCTCCCAGTACGTCAATCGCACCCGCAGCTTCGACTATGATGTCATCTGGGCGGTCTGGGCGGAAACCATGAACCCGGGCAACGAACAGGCGGAATACTGGGGCTCAAAGTCCGCGCAGCGGCAGGGATCGCGCAATTACGCCGGTATCGCCGACCCGGCCGTCGACGCGCTGATCGCCAGGATCACATCTGCGGCCGATCGCGACGAACAGGTGGCCGGGGTAAAGGCACTCGACCGCGTCCTGCTCGCCAACCATTTCGTGGTGCCGTTGTTCTATTCCGGCGAAGCCAAGATCGCCTACTGGAACCGCATCACCCGTCCCCAGACACTGCCTGAATTCGGCACCGGCTTCCCCGATAGCTGGTGGTCGAAGCAGGCAGCCAAGTGAGGCTTGCGCGGCCGCCACGCAACTGGTCCAAATGGCAAAATGATTCGCACGCAATGGGGAAAACGGCTTTTGGTCTTCGCTGAGAAAAACGCAGGACGGTCAGCGACACGCGTCGGAGCCTTTTGATGGGCGCCTATATCCTGCGCCGCATTCTGCTGATGATCCCGACCATCATCGGCATCATGGCGATTTCCTTCGTGATCGTGCAGTTTGCGCCCGGTGGCCCGGTGGAGCAGGTGATTGCCCAGATCCAGGGCCAGGACAGCGGCGACCGCCTGTCCGGCAGCACCGACATGGCCAACCAGGGCGGTGGCGAGGACAGCCGCTATCGCGGTGCCCAGGGGCTCGACCCGGATCTCGTCAAGAAGCTCGAAAAGCAGTTTGGCTTCGACAAGCCGCCGCTCACTCGCTTCCTGCAGATGATGTGGAACTACATCCGCTTCGATTTCGGCGAGAGCTTCTTCCGCAATACGCCGGTGCTGGACCTCATCATCGACAAGATGCCGGTCTCGATCTCGCTCGGCGTCTGGATCCTGTTGGCCTCATACCTGATCTCGATCCCGCTCGGGATCCGCAAGGCCGTCACCGACGGCTCCACCTTCGACGTGTGGACCTCCGGCATCATCGTTGTCGGATATGCGGTGCCGAGCTTTCTGTTCGGCATCCTCCTGATCGTGCTCTTTGCCGGCGGCTCCTTCTTCGACTGGTTCCCCTTGCGCGGCCTGGTATCGGACAATTTCGCCGATCTCACCTGGTGGCAGAAGATCGGCGACTATATCTGGCACCTGACCCTGCCGCTGATCGCCATGGCGCTGTCGGCCTTCGCCACCACCACGCTGCTGACGAAAAACTCCTTCATCGACGAGATCAGGAAGCAGTATGTGACCACCGCCCGGGCCAAGGGCCTGTCGGAACGTCAGGTGCTCTACGGCCACGTCTTCAGAAACGCCATGCTGATCGTCATCGCCGGGTTTCCGAGCGCCTTCATCTCGGCCTTCTTCACCGGCTCGCTGTTGATCGAGAACATCTTCTCGCTGGATGGCCTGGGGCGCCTCGGCTACGAATCGATCGTCCGGCGCGATTATCCCATCGTCTTCGGCACGCTCTTCATCTTCTCGCTGCTGGGGCTGGTCGTGAACCTGGTCTCCGACCTCATCTACACCTGGATCGATCCGCGCATCGACTTCGAGCGGAGGGACGTCTGATGGAGGCATCCGCCGCAACGCCGCTGGCCGAGGCGCCGCCGCAGAGGCGTCCATGGATCACCCCGACCAATCGCCGCCGGCTGTCCAATTTCCGCGCCAACGGACGGGGCTTCTGGTCGTTCTGGTTGTTCATGGTGCTGTTCGTGCTCAGCCTGTTTGCCGAATTCATCGCCAATGACCGGCCGATCGTTGCGTCCTACAAGGGCGAAATCCTCTATCCCGTCTTCGTCGACTATCCTGAGGAGAAATTCGGCGGCTTCCTCGCCACGACCGATTACCGTTCCGACTATATCCGGGACGAGATCGAGGCGAACGGCTGGATGGTCTGGCCGCCGATCCGATATTCCTATCAGACGGTCAACTCCAACATCCCGCATTCGGCGCCCACCAAGCCCTTCTGGATGATGGACAAGGCCGAGCGCTGCGCCGGCTATGCGCTGAAGGGCGACGATCCGAACTGCATCACGGGAAACCTCAACTGGCTCGGCACCGACGACCAGGCGCGCGACGTCATGGCCCGCATGATCTACGGCTTTCGTCTCTCGGTCCTGTTCGGCCTTGCGCTGACCATCTGCTCGGCGGTCATCGGCATCGGCGCCGGCGCGGTGCAGGGTTATTTCGGCGGCTGGACCGATCTCCTGATGCAGCGCTTCATCGAGATCTGGTCGGCCATGCCGGTTCTTTACATCCTGCTCATCATCGCCTCGATCCTGCCGCCAGGCTTCTTCATCCTGCTCGGCATCCTGCTTCTCTTTTCCTGGGTCAGCCTGGTCGGCGTGGTGCGGGCCGAATTCCTGCGCGCCCGCAATTTTGAATATGTCAGGGCCGCGCGCGCACTCGGCGTCGGCAACCTCACCATCATGTCGCGCCACCTGCTGCCCAACGCCATGGTCGCAACGCTCACCTTCATGCCCTTCATCCTTTCGGGCTCGATCGCAACCCTGACCTCGCTGGACTTCCTTGGCTTCGGCATGCCGCCCGGCTCGCCGTCGCTGGGCGAAATGATCCAGCAGGGCAAGAACAACCTGCAGGCGCCGTGGCTCGGCTTCACGGCCTTCTTCACCATGTCGATCATGCTGTCGCTGCTGATCTTCATCGGGGAGGCGGTCCGCGATGCCTTCGACCCCAGAAAGACGTTCGGGTGAGGCCATGACGCAACCGCTGCTTTCGATCCGCGATCTCTCCGTCTCCTTCCACCAGGGCGGCAATACCAGCCTTGCCGTCGACCGGGTCTCCTTTGACATCCTGCCGGGCGAGGTCATGGCCCTGGTTGGCGAATCCGGCTCGGGCAAGTCGGTGACCGCCAACTCCATCCTGAAGCTTCTGCCTTACCCGGCGGCGAGCCACCCGTCGGGCGAGATCCTGTTCGAGGGGCGGGATCTCCTCAAGGCGAGCGAGCCGGACCTGCGCCGCGTGCGCGGCGATTACATCACCATGATCTTCCAGGAGCCGATGACCTCGCTCAACCCGCTCCACACCGTGGAGCGGCAGGTGGGCGAGATCCTTGGCCTCCACAAGGGCATATCCGGTCCGGCTGCGCGCAGCCGCACGCTGGAACTTCTGAACCAGGTCGGCATCCGCGAGCCGGAAAAGCGTCTCTCCGCTTTCCCTCACGAGCTTTCCGGCGGACAGCGGCAGCGCGTCATGATCGCCATGGCGCTCGCCAACCGCCCCAAGCTGCTGATTGCCGACGAGCCGACAACGGCGCTGGATGTCACGGTCCAGGCACAGATCCTCGAGCTCCTGAAGGAGCTCAAGGGCCAGCATGGCATGTCGATGCTGTTCATCACCCACGACCTCGGCATCGTGCGCAAGTTCGCCGACCGCGTCTGCGTCATGACCAAGGGCAAGATCGTCGAGACCGGCACGGTCGAGGACGTTTTCACCAGCCCACAGCATTCCTATACCCGCCATCTTCTCGGCTCCGAGCCGCGCGGCGAACCGCCGATGGTCGATCCGCAGAGCCCGGTGGTGATGGAAGGCAAGGACATCCGCGTCTGGTTTCCCATCAAGGCCGGCTTCATGCGCCGCGTGGTCGATCACGTAAAAGCCGTCGACGGTGTCAATCTCACGCTGCGCGCCGGTCAGACGCTCGGGGTCGTCGGAGAGTCGGGCTCGGGCAAGACCACGCTCGGGCTGGCGCTGGCACGCCTGATCGCCTCCAGCGGCCGCATTGTCTTCATCGGCAACGAGATCGAGAACTATACCTTCCGCCAGATGCGCCCGCTGCGCGATCGGCTCCAGGTCGTCTTCCAGGATCCGTTCGGCTCCCTCAGCCCGCGCATGTCGGTCGGCGATATCATCGCCGAGGGACTGAAGGTCCACGAAAGAGCCCTTTCCGCCGATGAGCGCGACGCGCGGGTCGCCTGGGCGTTGACGGAGGTCGGGCTTGATCCGGCCACCCGCTGGCGCTATCCGCACGAGTTCTCTGGCGGCCAGAGGCAGCGCATCGCGATTGCCCGTGCCATGGTGCTGAAGCCACGCTTCGTGATGCTCGACGAGCCCACATCCGCCCTCGACATGACCGTCCAGGCGCAGGTGGTGGATCTGTTGCGCGACCTGCAGAACAAGCACAAGCTCGCCTACCTGTTCATCAGCCACGACTTGCGGGTGGTGAAGGCGCTTGCCAACCACGTCATCGTCATGCGTTTGGGCAAGGTGGTGGAGGAGGGGCCGGCGGAGCAGATCTTCCGCGCGCCGCAGCAGGATTACACGCGTGCGCTGATGGCTGCCGCCTTCAATCTGGAAGCCGTCGAGCACGGCGGCGTTCACCAATAAACAGTGAGGATCAGTCGTGTCGGATAAGTGTGCAGTCGTCATCGACCTGAAGTTCGAGCGCAGGGAGGTCGACCAGGCCCTCGCGGACGCCTTCAAGGGACGTCAGGTGCTGCACGCTTCCGACAAGGGTGCCGACCTTTCCCAGGCGCGCTATGCGGTGTTGTGGAAGCCGGATGCGGATCTCTTCCAGAGGGCTCCCCGTCTCGACGTCCTGTTTTCGGGCGGCGCCGGTGTCGATTCCGTGCTCAGCCTGCCCGGCCTGCCGGAGATCCCGATCGTTCGCTTTGTCGACCATACCCTCACCACCCGGATGAGCGAGTGGGTCGTGCTGCAATGCCTGGCGCATTTGCGGCAGGTCCCCGCCTACCTGAAGCAGCAGCGGGAGAGCCACTGGCGCGAACTGCCGCAGCCGCAGGCAAGCGAGGTGACCGTCGGCGTGATGGGACTTGGCGTACTTGGCCGCGATGCGGCGGAAAAGCTGAAGATCATGGGCTTTGAGGTGATCGGCTGGTCGCGCAGCCGCAAGGCGCTGGAAGGGATTGATACCTATGACACGGGTGGCCTCGACGACTTCCTCGGCCGGACCGATATCCTCGTCGGCCTCCTGCCGCTGACACCGCAGACGCGGGGAATGTTCGACGCGGCGCTGTTCGGCAGGCTGCGCAAGGGCGGGCGCCTCGGTGGCCCGGTGTTTATCAATGCCGGCCGTGGCGGCAGCCAGGTCGAGACGGATGTCGTGGCGGCGCTTCAGGGCGGGACGCTCGCCGGCGCCTCGCTGGACGTGTTCGAAAGGGAGCCGCTGGACAGGGCAAGTCCGCTGTGGCGCATGGAAAACGTCCTGATCACCCCGCATGCAGCCTCGGCCTCGGATGTGCGGGCGCTGTTCCGCAATGCCGAGCAGCAGATCGAGCGGCATGAGGCGGGAGATCCCTTGCAGCACGTGGTGGATCGCAGCGCCGGCTACTGACCGGACGGACAGCCCTGCTCCGGAGCCGGGAACATTCCCCCCAACCGCTCGTTTCTCGTGCATCTGCTGGATCATTGATTCGGCCAACGCGGAGCGACATCATGAACAGCCCCATCGATCCACCTGTAAAGCCTCGGACAACCGGCACCGGCACTGCGCCCGACCACAAGATGACCGGAACCGAAGCCCGGCAGGGCAACACCGGCCGGCCGGTGCTGAAGGTATTGATCGCCGGCCTCGTGCTGGCTGCCGTCGCCTGGGGCGGCGCCGAATGGTGGGGTAAATCCACCGCGCCTCCTGCGGAACAGACGGCGACGCCACCCGCAGGCGACAATACCCCGGCTACCTCCACGGCTGCACCATCGGCAAATCCTGCCGCGGTGCCGCCGGCAACGCCGCCGGCCGGCAACACGCAGACCGGCAACTGACGGCGGCTGCTCGGTTCGAGCGAGACTTTCGGCCGCGCCGGGCGCGGCCGATTTGCCGTCTGGACTTATACCGCCTAATTTTCCATAACATCCGCCCGGGGGCCCGCGGGGCTTTCGAGCAGGGTAAATCGGCAGAGCTGATCCCGGGAGGATCGGACCAGGGGCAGGCATGACGAAGACCGACATCGCGACTCGAGTCTACAACCACACCTGGAAGCTCGATCCCATCATTCGCAGCCTGATCGATACCGACTTCTACAAGCTGTTGATGCTGCAGATGATCTGGAAGCTGTATCCGGATGTCGACGCGACCTTTTCGCTGATCAACCGCACGTCGCGCGTCAAGCTCGCCGAAGAGATCGACGAGGGCGCCCTGCGCGAGCAGCTGGATCACGCGCGCACCGTCTCGTTGTCCAAGAAGGAAATGATCTGGCTCGCCGGCAACACCTTCTACGGCCGCAAGCAGATCTTCGAACCCGAATTCCTCAACTGGCTGTCCACCTACAAGCTGCCAGAATACGAGCTCTCCAAGCACGAGGGCCAGTACGAGCTGACCTTCCACGGCAAGTGGATGGACACCACGATGTGGGAGATCCCGGCCCTTTCGATCATCAACGAGATGCGCTCGCGCTCGGCGATGCGCTCGCTCGGCTATTTCACCCTCGATGTTCTCTATGCGCGCGCCAAGGCGAAGATGTGGGAAAAGGTGGAACGGCTGCGCGCCCTGCCGGGCCTGCGCATCTCGGATTTCGGGACGCGCCGCCGTCACAGCTTCATGTGGCAGCGCTGGTGCGTCGAGGCGCTGAAGGAGGGCATCGGCCCGGCCTTCACTGGCACCAGCAATGTGCTTCTCGCAATGGATTCGGATCTCGAAGCGGTCGGCACCAATGCCCATGAACTGCCCATGGTGGCGGCGGCTCTCGCCAACAGCGACGACGAATTGCGGGCCGCCCCCTACCAGGTTCTGAAAGACTGGAACAGGCTCTACCACGGCAACCTGCTGATCGTTCTGCCCGACGCCTTCGGCACCGCGGCCTTCCTGCATGACGCACCCGACTGGGTCGCCGACTGGACCGGTTTCCGCCCCGACAGCGCCCCGCCGGTCGAAGGCGGCGAGAAGATCATTGCCTGGTGGAAGAAGATGGGCCGCGACCCGAAGGAAAAGCTCCTTATCTTCTCCGACGGCCTGGATGTTAATGCGATCATCGACACCTATCGCCATTTCGAGGGCCGCGTGCGCATGAGCTTCGGCTGGGGAACCAATCTCACCAACGATTTCGCCGGCTGCGCGCCCAAGGAAATCGAGGGTCTCAAGCCCATTTCCATCGTCTGCAAGGTCAAGGATGCCAACGGTCGCCCGGCCGTGAAGCTGTCCGACAATCCGCAGAAGGCGACCGGCGATCCGGCCGAGGTGGAACGCTACCTGAATTTCTTCGGACAGGAAGACCGGGTCGACCAGGCGGTCCTCGTCTGAGGCAGCCGTCGCATCAAGCCGGTGCGTGGGTGCCTCTAGCGTTTGAAAAATTTACAAAAAGCGGCAGTTGCGGGAATCCTCTCTTGCCATGCCACCGTCCTTATCTATTTGTCAGTCAGATTTTGGAGGGCTTTGCGTGGAATATCGTTTCCTGATCGTCGAGGACAGTCTTCTGGTTGCGATGGACATCGAAGATGCCGTGCACCGGAGCGGTCACGACGTCGTGGGCATCGCGCCCGATATGAAGGTCGCGCTCAACTACACGCGCGAGACGGACATTGCCTTCGTTGACGTCCGGCTGGCGGATGGCGAGACCGGCCCCGCGATCGCTGAGACTCTGGCGCAGTTCGGTATCGTCGTCATCATGATTACGGGAAATCCGGGTCTGGTTGCATCCGGTCTCCCCGGTGTCGTCGGCGTCATGGCCAAGCCGCTGACCGATCAGGCGTCGATGGATCTCATCCAGTTCGCGGTGGACCGCAAGAATGGCCGGCCGGGCACGCCGCCCGCGCGGCTGCGGCTCTTTCACTGAACCGGCGCTCACTGCCCGCCGCCGGGCGGAAAGGGCTATTTTTCCAACGCCTCGCGGGTTATGGGAGCAGTCGGTAAGACGACGGCGGGAGCATCCATGCGTTATTTCATCACCGGTACGGCAGGCTTCATCGGATTCCATCTGGCGCGGCGCCTGCTGGAAGAAGGCCACGACGTCGCCGGCTTCGACGGAATGACGCCCTATTACAGCCTGAGGCTGAAAGAGGCGCGCAATGCGGCCCTCGTCCAGTTCCCGTCGTTTCACGCCATCATGGGAATGCTCGAAGACGCGGCCCTGCTGAAAGCAGCGATCTCCGCCTTCAAGCCGGACGTGATCGTTCATCTCGCGGCCCAGGCTGGTGTCCGCTACAGCCTCGAAAATCCCAAGGCCTATCTCGATTCCAATCTCGTCGGCTCCTGGAACATCCTCGAGGCGGCGCGCGAAGTGGGTGTCGGTCATCTGATGCTTGCCTCTACCTCCTCGGTCTACGGCGCCAATCCCGGCATCCCGTTCCATGAAACGGACAAGGCCGACGAGCCGCTGACCTTTTATGCGGCGACCAAGAAGTCGATGGAGCTGATGGCGCACAGCTATTCCCATCTGCACAAGATTCCGACGACCACCTTCCGCTTTTTCACGGTCTACGGACCCTGGGGGCGGCCCGACATGGCGCTCTTCAAGTTCGTCAAGGCGATGACCGAAGGCGACGAGATCGAGATCTACGGCGAAGGCAAGATGAGCCGGGATTTCACCTATATCGACGATCTCGTGCAATCGATCATCGACCTGTCGCGCGTTGTCCCCTCCGAAGAAAACCGCGTGCCCGACCTGGACACGCTGTCGCACCAGGCACCGTTCCGGCTGGTCAACATTGGAGGCGGGCAGCCTGTTGGCCTGCTCGATTTCATCGAGACGATCGAGTTGGAAATGAAAATGCCCGCACGGCGCAAAATGCTGCCGATGCAAAAGGGTGATGTCCCACGCACCTTCGCAAGCCCGGACCTGCTCGTCGCCCTGACGGGGCGAAAGCCGGAAACCTCCCTGACGCAAGGCGTCGCGGCTTTTCTGGAATGGTACCGGCAGCACCAGCAGGACATCGGCTAGACACGCCACGTCTCGCAATACCGAGCTTGCCGCACCAGGCACGTCACAGCAAACGCTCTCTCCACCGGGCGTGTGCTGCTCGCACGCCGATGCGGGTCAGGGTGTCGGTCCGGCGGTGCCGGCTGGAGAAAAGGAAGGCCTGCCGAGGCAGGTCTTCCTTTGCACTACGCCAGGCAATGCACCAGACGCCGCGAGTCTGTGGTCCGCCGCCGTGAAGACTACACGATCACCGCCAAAAGTGAACATTTATCATTTTTCTGGCGCAGCGGCCGGTTCCGCCTCGGTCTCCTCCTGGAGGATGATGCGCCGGTAATGGTCCTCCGGAACCCCATAGGAATCGCCTGCAAGCTTTTCGAGGCCCTTGCGGTCACGCACGGTGATCAGCGCGCGTTCTGCCTTGATCAGCTGCTTTCCTTCCACGAGATGCAGCGCATCCGTGACGCTGGACCGGCGCACGCCGAGCATCAGCCCGAGAAAGTCGTGCGTCAGGGGGAGTTCGTCATTCAGCCGGTCCTGCGCCATCAGCAGCCAGCGGGCGAGCCTCTGCTCGACACCATAGCGTCCGTCGGCAAGCGCCGAGCATGCAATCTGGATCATGAAGACATGGATGTAGCGCAGAAGAAGCTGCGTCAGCATCGGACTTTCAGCCATCGCCTTGCCGATGTCCGGCCCGGGAATGCGCCAGGCGACCGCATCCGACTGCATGAAGGCCTGGTGCGGACTGTGGTTGACGCCGAGCACCAGCGGAAGTCCCGAAAAGCCTTCGCGGCCCACGCATCCGACCTCGATACCCTTGCCGAGCGGATTACGTGCAATCTCCGACGACAGACCGCTTTCGAAGAAATACACGAAGTCGATGGGTTCGTAGGGTTCGTGCAGAACCTGTCCCCGCGAAAGCTCCACCCGTTCGAGCGACGGCGCGAATGTCTCGAGATCTTCAGGTTTCAGGCGAGCGAGAAGCATATTGTCGGTCAACGGCATCAGGCGATGGCTCCCGGGTAAACGTTTGTCATTCGACAGACCACATAAACGCGGAAGCGTCGAATCGTTGCATCTGCCGCCTGATGCGACGTGGCGTCGTTGCAAAGCAGCGAGACACGCCGCACCGCGCGGTCGTTCATGCGGCACTACGTCGTTGGGAAAGCCTTGGTTCGCTGGGTTTGGCGTATTTTTGGGGAGGGCCGCCCGGAAACGGCGGGCTTGGCCGCACGACGTCTTATTCAGGCGTCGTCTCTCACCGAGCATGCCAGTCCAGCGCGCGGGTCTGCATCTGCCCCGCCGGCGGTCTCCAAGGTCGGCAGGCCTGCCGGAGTTAATGCACCGACGGTTCGGAATCGTCCAGGAAGCTCTTCAACCCGTCGCGTTCCGCGGTGGCCAGGAACTCCTGCCAAGCGTCATTGTCGGTTGCGAAGGGCTCGTCCCAGGTGGTCACCACTTCCGTCTGGGAAATGACTTCCATGGTCCAGTCGCCATTGGTGCCGGCCGGGCGGAAGATATCGACAAGCACCGTGATACCGTCGTCCTCGAACTCGCCGGAAAATTCGGAATGTTCTGTTTTCGGGGGCTTGGACATTGAACTCCTCTCAGCCGCGTCGAATGACGGCGCGCGCCGTCACTGATCTTTGCAGAAAGCGTGAGGAGGACAAATTGTCAAAGGGTAAAACAGCGTATCATGTCGTCGCGTCGACATCCTATCGCTGTGCGGGACTGTCGGCTTGCGCATGGGCGGCTTCCAGCCCTAGGCCGATATTCGCCAGATAGGATTAGAGAGACGCAATGTCGTTTGAGGAGGCGGTCGCGCCGATATATCCGTCCGGCCGCACGAGAAACCAGTCGCCGGCCCGGGACGCATAGGCCGCTTTCGAACATGTGCGGTGATGGAATGCTATTTTGGCCGGGAATGGCGGACAGAGCGGGATTCGAACCCGCGATACGCTCTCACGTATACACACTTTCCAGGCGTGCGCCTTCAACCACTCGGCCACCTGTCCTTAGCATATAAGGGCTGCCTGCGCGGAGGCGAAGCAGCGGTCGGCGCGATATATACCGAGGATTCCTGCAGGATCAACCGGAATCTGAAGGAAATTTGACAGCTTGCGCCGAAAGGCTTGTCATTGCCAACCCGTCGCGGGCCCGCTATCATCGCATCTTCACCGACAATGCAGTTCGGACTGCGCGAATGGAGAGCCTTGTGGCGGCGGTGCGGTTCCTCTTGCATGGGCTCAGTCTGTTGGCTCTGGCGGCGGCAATCCTCGCCGGCACGGTCGATTCGATCCAGTCCGTGTCGGCCTCGCGGCCCATGCTCACCAGCCTCGGCAATGCCTGGCTGAGCATAGATCCCGAAAGCCTGACACTGGCAGAGCTCGGTGCCGATCACTATATCAGCGCAGACATATGGCGGCCCTATATCGCCCCGGTACTCGCCCAGCCCACTTTTGCAGTGTTTCTCCTTCTTGCCCTGATCTTCTGGATCGCCGGCTACAGGAGGGAGCCTTTTGCAGGACGGTTTTCGGCATAGCCGGCAATCAAGCGGGGCCACCAAGCTAGGAGGCAAGGATGTTCCTGATCGACATGTTCAACAAGAAGACTGTAATGCCCTCCGCGGAGACGGCGCTTCCGGGTCGTGACACGCCGGTGGCAACGGCCGATACCCATTTCGTCAACGGCAAGCCGCTCGACGGCCCTTACCCGGCGGGTCTCGAAGTGACCTATTTCGGCATGGGATGCTTCTGGGGCGCCGAGCGCCTGTTCTGGAAGATCCCCGGCGTCTATGTGACCTCTGTCGGCTATGCGGGCGGAATTACGCCCAACCCGACCTACAACGAGACGACGACCGGCATGACCGGACATGCGGAGATGGTCAAGGTCGTGTTCGACCCGAGCCAGGTGAGCTATCGCCAGCTTCTGAAGATCTTCTTCGAGGAGCACGATCCGACCCAGGGCATGCGCCAGGGCAACGATATCGGCACCACCTATCGCTCGGCGCTTTATACCACCACTCCGGCCCAGGAGGCCGAGGCACGGCAGGCGCGCGATGCCTTCCAGGCGGCTCTTGATGCAGCCGGGAAAAACACCCGCATCACCACCGAGATCGCCCCGGCCGAGGAGTTCTACTACGCCGAGGACTACCACCAGCAATACCTCGCCAAGAACCCCGGTGGCTATTGCGGACTGCGCGGAACGGGTGTCGCCTGCCCCGTCGCCTGACATCCGGCAGGGATCGATTTTCAAACGCCGCGGGTACACAAGCCCGCGGCGTTTTTGCATCTACGTCAAGCCGATGATCGTTTTTGACCAATCGAAAAAAATCTCGTGAAATTTTCGAACGCGCATGCAAGAGTGCCGCCCAGCCAAGCCGCTTTTAAGGGGGCAGGCGGACCGTGGGCGTGCCATTCGAGTGGCCCGCGGGGGGAACGAAACAAGAGAAACAGGGCTGCACGATGAAGAAAACCCTTTTGAGCCTTCTGGCCATGGCTGCCATGTCGACCACGGCGCTGTCGGCCGATGTGAAGCCGGCGCTCGTCTATGGAACTGGCGGCAAGTTCGACAAATCCTTTAACGAGGCCGCCTATACGGGCGCCGAAAAGTTCAAGAAGGAAACCGGGATCGAATTCCGCGACTTCGAACCCACCAGCGACACGCAGGGCGAGCAGGCGATCCGCAACTTCGCAAGCCGCGGCTACAATCCGGTCGTCGCCGTCTCCTTTGCCTGGACCTCGGCCATGGAAAAGGTCGCCGCCGAATTTCCTGACACCAAGTTCGCGATCGTCGATGCCTCGGTCGACCTGAAGAACGTCCGCTCGGTGCTCTACAAGGAAGAAGAAGGCTCGTATCTCGTCGGCGTGATGGCCGGCATGGCCTCCAAGACCGGCAAGGTCGGCTTCATCGGCGGCATGGACATCCCGCTCATCCGCAAGTTCGGCTGCGGCTACGTCCAGGGCGTCAAGGCTGCCAAGCCCGATGCACAGGTTTTCCAGAACATGACCGGCACCACCGGCGCGGCCTGGAACGATCCGGTGCGCGGCGGCGAACTCACCAAGAACCAGATCGATCAGGGTGCCGACGTGGTTTACGCGGCAGCCGGCGCGACCGGCCTCGGCGTGCTGCAGACGGCGGCCGACAACAAGAAGCTGTCGATCGGCGTCGACTCCAACCAGAACTTCCTGCATCCGGGCTCTGTGCTGACCTCCATGGTCAAGCGCGTCGACCTTGCCGTCTACAACGCCTTCATGGACGTCAAGAACGACAAGTTCACCGCCGGCGTTCAGTCGCTCGGGATCAAGGAAGACGGCGTTGCCGCGGCCGTCGACGACAACAACAAGTCGTTGATCACGCCGGAAATTCAGGCTGCCGTGGACAAGGCAAAGGCCGATATCATGTCGGGCAGCGTCAAGGTTCATGACTACATGACGGACAACTCCTGCCCTAAGTGAGCAGGGAATCTGGAGGGCGCGTGGCCATATAGGCCGTGCGCCCTTAATGTGTGGTAAGGGCGGAAGGGCGAAGCATTGGGCCTCGGATCTGCGATCGAGCCTGCGATCGAGCTTGTCGGCATCGATAAGAAATTCGGCGCGGTTCATGCGAACAAGAATATCAACCTGACGGTTGCCAAGGGCTCGATCCATGGCATCATCGGGGAAAACGGGGCCGGCAAGTCGACCCTGATGTCGATCCTCTATGGCTTCTACCAGGCTGACCAGGGCGAGATTCGCGTCTCGGGTCGCCCGGTCGCCATCCGGGACAGTCAGGCCGCCATCGCCGCCGGCATCGGCATGGTGCATCAGCATTTCATGCTGGTCGAAAACTTCACCGTGCTCGAAAACGTCATGCTCGGGGCCGAGGGCGGCCAGCTTCTCGCCAAGGGCACCAGCAGCGTCCGCAAGGAGCTGAAGCGTCTGGAGAGCGACTACGGCATGGAGGTCGATCCCGATGCGGTGGTCGAGGAACTCCCGGTCGGGACCCAGCAGCGCGTCGAGATCTTGAAGGCGCTCTATCGCGGCGCCGAGATCCTGATCCTCGACGAGCCGACCGGCGTGCTGACGCCGCCCGAGGCCGATCACCTGTTCAAGGTGTTGCGGGTCCTGCGCGATCAGGGCAAAACCATCATCCTCATCACCCACAAGCTGCGCGAGATCATGGCGATCACCGATACAGTCTCGGTCATGCGCCGCGGCGAAATGGTGGCGACCCGCAAGACGGCCGAAACGACCGTCGAGGAGCTGGCGGAGCTCATGGTCGGGCGGCGCGTCCTGCTGCGGGTCGAAAAAGGCGATGCGGCTCCCGGCGAAGTGCTGATGTCCGTGCGCCATCTGACGGTCAAGGACAGCCGCGGCGTCGTCATGGTCGATGATGTCTCCTTCGATGTGCGGGCTGGCGAGATCGTCGGGATTGCGGGCGTCGCGGGCAACGGCCAGTCCGAACTTCTGGAAGCGATCGCCGGTATTCGCAAGCCGACCTCCGGTGAGATCTGGATCGACGGCAAGCCGGTCGCGGGTTTCGATCCCCGCCGGCTGCGCGACCTTGGTCTTGCCCATATTCCCGAAGATCGCCACCACATGGGTCTCGTGCTCAAGTTCGAGGAAAACGAGAACGCCATCCTCGGCTACCACCGCGACCGGCGCTTCGGGCGCGGGCCGATGCTCGATCTCGATGCCGTCCGCAAGGAAGCTGAAGAGAAGATTGCCAAATACGATATCCGGCCGCCCAATGCGCGGCTGCGCACCGCCAATTTCTCCGGCGGCAACCAGCAGAAGATCGTCGTGGCCCGCGAGATCGAACGTGATCCGAAGATGCTGTTGATCGGCCAGCCGACCCGCGGCGTCGATATCGGCGCCATCGAATTCATCCACAAGCGTATCATCGACATGCGGGACGCCGGCAAGGCCGTTCTCCTGGTTTCGGTCGAGCTGGACGAGGTCCGCTCTCTGTCCGACCGGATCCTGGTCATGTTTGCCGGCAAGATGGTCGGCGAAAAGCCCGGCGATGCAAGCGAGCAGACCCTGGGGCTGATGATGGCCGGAATTGCCGCATGAAATGTTATGAAGAAACGGTCAAGATGATCAGCAAGCGCGCGTCAGGCGACGGCTCGAACGGCGAGGGCGTGGCATGAGCACCGCCTCCGTTCAGCTCCCGGGTTGGATCAACTACGGCGTCATCCCGTTGATCAACCTCGTCCTCGCCTTCTTCTTTTCCGGCCTCGTGGTCTGGGCGATCGGCGAAAATCCGTTCGAGGCCCTGCAGCTCCTGCTGGTCGGCGCGCTCGGTCGCGGCGAAGGCATCGGTTTCACCCTGTTTTATACGACGAGCTTCATCTTCACCGGCCTCTCGGTCGCCGTGGCGATCCATGCCGGTCTGTTCAACATCGGTTCGGAAGGCCAGGCCTATCTCGGCGGTCTGGGCGCCGCGCTGGTGGCGCTGTCGCTTGATCGATACGTGCCCTGGTATGTGACCATGCCGTTTGCGGTGATCGGTTCGGCCCTGTTCGGCGCGGCCTGCGCTGCCATCCCGGCCTGGCTGCAGGCCAAGCGCGGCAGCCATATCGTCATCACCACCATCATGTTCAATTTCATCACCTCGTCGCTGATGAACTACCTGCTGGTGCATCTGCTGATCGTGCCCGGCAAGATGGCGCCGGAAACCCGCACGTTTCTCCCGGGCGGGCAATTGCCCAAGCTGGATTGGCTGATCGCCCTGTTCGGCGGCAAGCTCGGTGCGGCACCCCTCAACTTCTCCTTCCTGATCGCCCTTGTCATGTGCTTCCTGATCTGGGTCCTGGTCTGGCGCACCAAGCTCGGCTACGAAATGCGCACACTTGGCGTCAGTCCCTCCGTTGCCGTCTATGCTGGCATTCCCTATGCCCGGATCGTCATGATCGCGATGCTGATCTCGGGTGGTCTCGCCGGCATGATGGCACTGAACCCGGTCATGGGGGCGTCCGGCCGGCTGCAGATCGAATTCGTCGGCGGCGCCGGCTTCGTCGGCATCGCCGTCTCGCTGATGGGGCGCAATCATCCCGCCGGCATCGTGCTGTCCGCCTTGCTGTTCGGGATCCTCTACCAAGGCGGCGCCGAACTCTCCTTTGATATGCCGAGCATCACCCGCGACATGATCGTCGTCATCCAGGGTCTGGTCATCCTGTTTGCCGGTGCGCTGGAATACATGCTGCGGCCGGCCATCGTCCGGCTCTACCAGCAGGTCGGAGGAGGCAGATAGGTCATGGACTATTTCGATATCCTCATCAGCATCCTCGGTTCGGCCATCCGGCTCTCCATCCCGCTGCTGTTCACCGCGCTGGCGGGGCTCTTTTCCGAACGTGCCGGCATTTTCGACATCGGGCTGGAAGGCAAGATGCTCGCCTCGGCCTTTGCGGCCGCCTGCGTTGCCCATCTGACCGCCGATCCATGGCTCGGCCTGCTCGCCGGCATCCTCGTCTCGATCGCCGTCTCCCTCATTCACGGCTTTGCCTCGATCACCAATCGCGGCAACCAGATCGTTTCGGGCGTGGCGCTCAACTTCGTCGCCGCGGGGTTGACGGTGGTGCTCGGCCAGGCCTGGTTCGGCCAGGGCGGACGCACGCCTCAGGTGCCGACCGAGGGACGGTTCTCGTCCATCATCCTGCCCGGCGCAGATGCCGTGCGGGGCGTGCCGTTCATCGGTCCGCTCTACGCCAATGTCATCTCCGGCAACAACATCCTCACCTACATCGCATTTCTGATGGTACCCCTGTCCTGGTGGGTTCTCTATCGCACCCGCTTCGGCCTGCGCCTGCGCGCCGTCGGTGAAAATCCCGGCGCCGTCGACACCGCCGGCATCTCGGTCACCTGGCTGCGCTACCGGGCGCTGATCGTCACCGGCTTCCTGGCGGGTTTTGCCGGCACCTATCTTTCGATCGCCCAGTCGGCTGCCTTCATCAGCAACATGTCAGCCGGCAAGGGCTACATCGCGCTCGCAGCACTGATCTTTGCCAAGTGGAAGCCCGTGCCGGTCATGTTCGCCTGCCTGCTGTTCGGGTTCCTCGATGCTTTCGCCAATTTCATGCAGGGCAAGTCCGTGCCGCTGATCGGCGAGGTGCCGGTGCAGATCTTCCAGGCGCTGCCCTATATCCTCACCTGCATTCTGCTGGCGGGCTTCATCGGCATCGCGCGGCCGCCGAAGGCCGGCGGCGTCCCCTACACCAAGGAGCGGTAATTCATGTCGGACGAAACCTCGCCCCGGGAGCTTTTCGAATCGGCCCGCAAGGCCATGGCGAGGGCGCATGCGCCCTATTCGAAATTCCCGGTCGGCGTCGCTTTGCGGGCAGACGACGGCAACGTCTATCTTGGTGCCAATGTCGAGAACCTGTCTTTCCCCCAGGGCTGGTGCGCCGAACCGACGGCGATCGGCGCCATGGTCATGGGTGGCGGCCGGAAAATCGTCGAGCTCGCCGTGATTGCCGAAAAGCTGGCGCTCTGCTCGCCCTGCGGCGGCTGCCGGCAGAAGATCGCCGAATTCGCCTCGGCGGACACCCGCGTCTATCTGTGCGACGACGCCGGCGTGCAGAAGACGGTCACCATGGCCGAGCTTCTGCCCTACGCCTTCGATACGGACGTGATCGGATGAGACGCATAATCGACCTGCTCGTCGAACGGCTGAATGGGCTGGTTCCCCGCCATGCGGTGGTTCTGGGCTCCGGGCTCGGCACGCTGGTCGACCATGTAACGGACCAGGTCCGCATCCCCTATGCCGAACTTGAGGGTTTCCCTGTAAGCGGCGTGACCGGTCATGCTGCGGAACTGGTGGCGGGTTATCTTGGGCGCGAGCCGGTCATCATGCTATCTGGCCGCTCGCACTACTACGAAAAGGGCGATTCCCGGGCCATGCGCCTGCCGCTCCAGGTGCTGATGGGACTCGGCGTCCAGTCGCTCATCCTCACCAACTCGGCCGGCTCCGTGCGCGAAGACATGCCCCCCGGCTCGGTCATGCAGATCACCGACCATATCAACTATTCCGGCATGAACCCGCTGATCGGCGAGGAAGGCGATCGGCGCTTCGTCGGCATGACGACGGCCTACGATCCGGAATTGGCGCTGGCCATGCGCAACGCCGCGATCCGCAGCGGCATCCCTCTGTTTGCCGGCGTCTACATGTGGTTCTCGGGCCCGAGCTTCGAAACCCCGGCGGAAATTCGCATGGCGCGGATCCTCGGCGCCGATGCGGTCGGCATGTCGACCGTACCGGAGGTCATCCTGGCCCGCTATTTCGGCCTCAAGGTTGCGGCGGCTTCGGTGGTCACCAATTACGCGGCCGGCATGACCGGCGCCGAATTGAGCCACGAAGAGACCAAGGATGTGGCACCGCTCGGCGGCGCGCGTCTCGCCACCATCCTCAGGGAAATGCTCGCCTAACCGGTGGCCGGTCGCGCCCGCGCCTGCTATCAGGGGACGGGTCGGCTCAAGGCGGCTTGCATCTAATCGGTTGAACGATAAATATGGCGCCTGTCTGAAGCAAAGCGGAGGCGACCATGGAACTTCAAAGCCCGCGCGAGGCGGCGGCTTTCGCCCTGTCTCTCCTCGATCTTACCAATCTGCGCGATGACTGCGACGAGGCAGCGATCGACAAGCTTTGCCTGCGCGCCCAGACCTCCCATGGCAATGCGGCGGCCATCTGCATCTGGCCGCGCTTCGTGGCGCAGGCTCGGCAGATCCTCGGTGCCGGACATCCCGTGAGGATCGCGACCGTGGTCAATTTCCCGTCCGGCGCGCTGTCGGTCGGGGAGGTGCTGCATGAGACGCGGCGCGCCGTGGAGGACGGAGCCGACGAGATCGATCTCGTCATTCCCTATCGGGCGCTGATCGCCGGCGATGAAGCCGCCGTGACGACGATGGTGGAGTCGGTCCGCAAGGCCTGCCCGCAATCCTGCCTGAAGACGATCCTCGAGACGGGCGAGTTGAAGGACAGCGCTTTGATCCGCAAGGCGTCGCGTCTGGCCATCGATGCGGGGGCTGACTTCATCAAGACGTCGACCGGCAAGGTCACGGTCAACGCGACGCTCGAGGCGGCCGACATCATGCTTCAGGCCATTCGCGATTCAAAGCGCAGTGTCGGCTTCAAGCCGGCCGGCGGCATCGCCACGGTCGGCGACGCGGAGCTTTATCTGCGGTTGGCCGAAACCGTCATGGGACCCAACTGGATCATGCCCTCCACCTTCCGGTTCGGGGCCTCAAGCCTGCTCGACGACATTCTGGCGGTGCTGAGCGGCAACCCGTCCGTGCGCGCTTCGGCCGGCTATTGAAGCCATGATCCCGCAGGAGATCATACGCCGAAAGCGGGATGGTGCGGCACTGTCCGGCAAGGAGATCGCCGGCTTCATCGAGGGGCTGACAAGCGATCGCGTGTCGGACGCCCAAGCCGCGGCATTCGCCATGGCTGTGTTCTTTCAGGGCATGTCCCGAAACGAGACGATCGACCTGACGATTGCCATGCGCGATTCCGGTACAGTCCTCGACTGGTCGGGTCTATCCGTTCCCGTAGTCGACAAGCATTCGACGGGTGGGGTCGGCGACAATGTATCGCTGATGCTTGCGCCGATACTGGCGGCCTGCGGCCTCGCCGTGCCGATGATCTCCGGCCGTGGCCTCGGGCACACCGGTGGTACTCTCGATAAGCTTCAGTCTATTCCAGGGTATGAGATCGCGCCTCAGGCGGAGCAGTTTCGCCGTGTCGTCGCCGATGCTGGCTGTGCCATTGTGGGGCAGACGGCCGACCTCGCGCCGGCTGACCGGCGGCTCTATGCGGTCCGCGATGTCACCGCCACGGTGGAATCGGTGCCGCTGATCACAGCCTCCATCCTCTCCAAGAAGCTGGCAGCCGGGCTCCAGACCCTTGTTCTCGATGTCAAGCTCGGCAACGGCGCCTTCATGCAGAGTGCGGAAGAGGCCCGCACCCTTGCGCAGTCGCTGGTCGAGGTCGCCAATGGCGCTGGCCTGAAGACCACGGCACTGATCACCGACATGAACCAGCCGCTGGCGGATGCCGCCGGCAATGCGCTCGAGATCGTAAATTGCGTCGATTTTCTTGCCGGGAGGAAAAAGGGCACCCGGCTGGAAGCCGTGGTCCTGGCTCTTGCAGCCGAACTTCTGGTGCAGGCCGGCGCGTCGACGGATCTGGCGCGGGCGCATGCCATGGCAGCGGACACGATCGCCTCCGGCCATGCCATGGAGCGGTTCGGGCGCATGGTGCATGGTCTGGGCGGCCCGGCCGACGTCTGCGAGCGGCCGGCCGATTATCTGCAGCGCGCCCCGGTTCAACTCACGGTGGTGGCACCGCGCGATGGCTACCTTGCCGCCTGCGAGACCCGGCAGCTCGGCATGCTCGTGGTGTCTCTCGGAGGCGGTCGGCGGCAGGCGCAGGATCCGATCGATCACCGCGTCGGTGTTGCAGATCTCGTCCCGCTCGGCGAAAAGCTTGGCCGTGGACAGCCCATCGCCACCGTGCACGCGGCAGACGAGGCGGCAGCACGACAGGCGCAGGCCGAGTTGCTGCGGATCTATGCGATCGCCGACGAAGCGCCGCAAGCCTCGCCCGTTGTCAGCGAGAGAATTGCCTGATCACTGGTTGAGCGTCAGGCTGCCATCCTGCGCCTGATAGGATTTCAGCTTCTTGAGGAAGCTCATTCCGACCAGCGTTTCCGACAGCGCCTTGTCGCGCAACACCATGGCATCAACGTCACGCACCCGCACGCTGCCGATCTCGACCCGGTCCAGAACCACATGGGCGCCATCGGTCGCGCCGTTGGCGGTGGAGATCTTGTAGCGGAAGTCGAGGCCGTTGCCGGAAAAGCCAAGTCTCCTCGCCGTGCTCTCGTTGATGGCGATCAGCGACGCGCCGGTATCGACCACGCCGTCCACCGGTTTGCCGTTGATCCGGAACGTGCCGTTGAAGTGGCCGCGGCTGTCCGCCTGCAGCCGGACACGCCCGCTGCCGGTCGAAGCCTGCTGCGGCTTCGGGCTGGCGGGCTCGGCGATGGCCGCGATCGGTGCCGGCGCATCCTTGGAGGGTATGAGCCTCGGGACCTGGGTCGCCAGGAGGGCGATCACGGCCGCAAGGATGACGGTGCGCAGGAGCATCAGGGGTTTCTCGCGTGACGACTTAGCTCTAGCGCAATCCCGTAACGAAAGCGGCCCGTCCTGCGCGAACGGGCCGTCCTAAATGAAAGCTTGGTAAGCGATCCTTGAAGATCTACTTCGTGCCGTACATCCGGTCGCCCGCATCCCCGAGACCGGGCATGATATAGCCCTTCTCGTTGAGGTGGCTGTCGATCGAGGCCGTATAGATCTTCACGTCGGGATGGGCGTGCTGGAAGTTCCGGATGCCTTCCGGCGCCGCCAACAGGCAGAGGAAACGGATGTTCCTGGCGCCCCGTTCCTTCAGCTTTTCGATCGCAGCGATCGCCGAGTTGCCCGTGGCCAGCATCGGATCGACGACGATCAGCAGGCGCTCGTTGAGGTCTTCGGGAGCCTTGAAGTAATATTCGACGGGCTGCAGCGTATCGTGGTCGCGGTAGAGGCCGATATGCGAGACGCGGGCCGAAGGAACGAGCTCCAGCATCCCTTCGAGCAGCCCGTTGCCGGCCCGCAGGATCGACACGAACACGAGCTTCTTGCCTTCGACGATCGGCGCCTGCATCTCGGTCAGCGGCGTTTCGATCGCTTCCAGGGTGAGTTCGAGGTCGCGCGTCACTTCATAGCAGAGAAGCATGGAGATTTCGCGCAGGAGCCGCCGGAATCCGGCCGTCGATGTCTCCTTCTTGCGCATGATCGTCAGCTTGTGCTGCACGAGGGGGTGATCGATGACTGTGACGCCGTCCATGAGATTTCCTCGTTCTTGTTTCTCTCTTCATCCCGGAAAATTGCCGTTTCCGCAAGACGTCAGGCGGGTTCGGCGCGCTCGTCCCCAGCCTCCGGGCCGAGCTTCGCCAACAGGCGGCCGCGCGTGTCCTCGTCGACGAAGGCGGCTTCGAGGGCGGTGCGGGTCATCCCGTTGATCTCGTCCTGGGTAAAATCCATCGCCTCGGACGCCAGGGCATATTCGCGTGCCAGCGAGGTCCGGAAGAACGGCGGGTCATCGGAATTGAGGCAGACGCGCACGCCGGCGGCCTTCAGCGCCCGCAGTGGATGGCTGTCGAAGTCGGGAAACACCTTCAGCGCTATGTTGGATCCGGGGCAGACCTCGAGCACCGTTCCGAGTTCGGCAAGCCGTTCCAGCAGCGCCCGGTCTTCGATCGAACGCACGCCATGGCCGATGCGCGACGGTCGCACCAGGTCGAGCGCATCCCACACGCTGAAGGCGCCGCAGACCTCGCCCGCATGAATGGTGAGACCGAGCCCCGCCTCACGGGCAATGTCGAAGGCGCGGGCGTAGTCGGCGACGCGGCCCATCCGCTCCTCGCCCGCCATGTTGAAGCCGGTTACCAGCGGATGCCGTGCCCGTGCGGCATATTCGGCCGCGGCGATCACCCGCTCTGGCCCGAAATGCCGTTCGCCGGTGACGATAATCCGCGCCTCGATGCCGCTGCTTTCCCGCGCCGCCTCGATCCCGTCGCTGACGCCCGCGAGATAGGCGTCGGCCCCAAGGCCGATCCTGTCTCCATGGTCGGGAGAGACGATGATCTCGCTGTAGATCGTGTTGGCGGCGGCAAGTTCCGCCAGATAGGTCCGCGTCAGCAAAGCATAGTCGTCCGCCGTCCGAAACAGGCTCGCAACCGCGTCGTAGCAGACCAGGAATTCGGAAAAATCCCGCCAGACATAGCCGCGATCGCCAAGGATGCCGCTGATGTCGATCCCGTATTTCTCGGCCTGGGCCCGGGCAAGCTCCGGCCGCGCGGCGCCTTCGAGATGGCAGTGGATTTCGGCCTTCAGAAGATCTGCGGTCACAGGAAGCTTCTCCCGTGCGGTCCGGCCGGTATGCCGAGATGCGCCGCCACCGTTTCGCCGATGTCGGCGTAGGTGGGACGAAGGCCGATGTTGCGGGAGCGGATGCCCGGTCCGAACGCCATGATCGGCACGCGCTCGCGGGTATGGTCGGTACCCCGCCAGGTCGGGTCGCAGCCGTGGTCGGCGGTCAGGATCACCAGGTCCCCTGGCTTCAGGCGGCGGTGCACTTCCGGCAGCGCCAGGTCGAAGGCTTCGAGCGCGGCGGCATAGCCCGGCACGTCGCGGCGGTGGCCGTAGACCATGTCGAAGTCGACGAAATTGGTAAACACCAGATCGCCGTCGGCAGCCTCGGTCATCGCGGCCAGCGTCGCCTGCATCAACGCAGCGTTGCCGCTCGCCTTGATCACCCGGCTGACGCCCCGATGCGCGAAAATGTCGCCGATCTTGCCGACCGCGTGGACATTGCGCCCGGCATCGACCAGCCGGTCGAGCAGGGTTTCCTCCGGAGGCGGCACGGAAAAGTCGCGGCGATTGCCGGTGCGCTCGAAGGTGTCGGCGCTGTCACCCGAAAACGGGCGGGCGATCACCCGTCCGATATTGAGCGGGTCGAGCAGCCGGCGAACCGTCTTGGAAAGCTCCATCAGGCGGTCCAGCCCGAAGGCGGTCTCGTGCGCGGCAATCTGGAATACGGAATCGCTCGACGTGTAGCAGATCGGCTTGCCGCTGCGGATGTGCTCTTCGCCCAGCCGCGCGATGATCTCGGTGCCGGATGCATGGCAATTGCCCAGTATGCCGGGAATATCGCCTTCGCGGCAGATCGCCTCCACCAGCTCGGCCGGGAATGCGTCGCCGTTCGTGGGAAAATAGCCCCAGTCGAAGAGCACGGGGGTCGCGGCAATCTCCCAGTGGCCGGATGGTGTGTCCTTGCCGCGGGAGATTTCGTCCGCCGCGCCGTGAAGACCGAAAATGCGGGCGGGCAGGGGCATGCCCCGGGGGTAATCGCCACTGGCGAGCTTGGCGATTTCCATCAGCCCAAGCGATGACATGTTGGGAAGCGAGAGCGGCCCTTGCCGGAGCCCGGCCCGGTCGCCGGCGCCAGCGGCGCAGAATTCGGCAATGTGACCGAGCGTGTCTGCGCCAAGATCGCCGTAATCCTCCGCATCCCCGGCTCCGCCAACGCCGAAGGAATCGAGAACGAACAAGAAGGTCCGCGCCATATTTGGTCCTGAAATCTGTTGCCTGGCGCTCTTTTTGGCGCCGATCGGCCTAGATATAGGTCTGCGGCACGCTTGGCAAAGGGGAGGTCAGCAGCCTGTGCAGGCGATGCTGGTGCCGACGCGCTGGCGGTAGAAATACTGCCGCCCCATGGTGATCGTCTGCAACTGGCTCGGCAAGAGCCCGGGCATGACCATGAAGAGCTGATGCGTCACGGATACCTGGGCTCGCACCAGGAACGTGCTCGGCGTGCGCATGTCGGCCGGCACGTCTACCGGCGACCCGACAGCGTAGGGCCGGCCGTTGAGCTGATCCCAGGACCAGGCGACCGTCGGGTTGCCGCTGGCGTCAATGGTGACGCCGGTAATTTTCAGGCTGAGGTTCTGCGGCGTGTAGGGCGCGAAGATGCTGGCCGTCACGTCTTTCATCGTCGCAAGCACGGTCGGCGTCACCGATGTCTGCTGGGTCACCAGGTCTGCAATCGTGCTGGCCGTGCGGGTCGTCCGCTTGGACATGCTCAATCCGATGGTGAGCTCGAAGGCGGTGATGTAGAGGCAGAGCAGCAGGGGCGCGATGATCGCGAATTCGACGCCGCCCACGCCGCTGCGGTCCGCCCAAAGGGCCCGCAGACGCATGAGAATGCCGCTCCCGCGGCGGGCATTCTTGTCCGTCACGGGTAATCCTCGTTCTGGTAGGCGGCGGTTTCCACGATCAGGAAATAGTAAGGCCGGGAGCCGTCGGCGGGGCGCACATTGCTGATATAGGGTCGGATCAGGTCGGTGATCACGTCCCACTTGTAGTAGGCCCGCAGCATGTTGATGGTTTTCGGGCCGCCGGGTGAATAGCCCATGCCGGACGTATCGAGCTCGCCATAGGCGGACGTGGCGGGTGTCCGCGGCACTTTGGTGGGGATGGCGGCAAAGGTGGTGAAGCTGCGCACGTCGAGCCACAGCTTGTCGGGCGTCGCGGCTTCCGTCAGGCTGCACTTGATCAGGATGGAGATCTCGTTGCAGAAGGCCTGCCGAAAGGCGGTGCGATCCTTATCGGTCGCCGAGCTGTGCGCATAGGTGATGTTGCCGGTTCTAAGCTTGCGCGCCAGCGTGTCGACGGCGTTGCCGACAAGCTGCTCGCCCGTGTAGGCGACGAAGGTCTCGATGATGGCAAACACGATCAGGAAATAGGGAATGGCCAGGATCGCGAATTCGATCGCGGCGGCGCCGTCTCTCGAGCGCAGGAAGCGACGCATGCGACCGGCCGAAGGTCGGCCCGCAGCAGTCTCGCTGGAAGTGGGGTAATGATCCCTGCGCATGGGCTCCTGTCTCAATGCGAACCAGCATGAAACCTAGAGCTGCTTTATTGATATTCCGTTTCTGCCGCGCTCGGCAATTTAACGGGATTCAGGGTGCGGTGCTGCTGGTGCCGCTGGAGGAGCTGCTGAAGGTCGCATGCTGTTCGCAATTGGGCGTGCAGGAAAGCACCGAGCGGGAGGTCTGGCGGTAGACGCGCACCGTGTTGCCCTCGTCGATCGAGACCAGGATACGCTCATCCGCAATCGCATTGCCGTCGCTGTCGAGAAGCACCAGATTGGTTGTCCCGAAGGCCCGTCCGGTGAGGACGATGGTGGTTGGATCCGCGACCGTCGCATCGGCGACTTCGGCATTTCCGACGATCACCTTGGCCACCGGGCGATCGAGCTTGAGTACGCGCGCATGGTTCATGAACACGCGCAACAGCTGGTCCTCGGCCGCGTTCGCCAGCCGGCTTGCACCCAGACACGTGGTGCACAGGGCGACGAATGTGACGAAGAGACTGCGCGACACCATAATGGGGGTGGCCTTTTATCGAGGATTTGTCGCCAGCATGCCCCGCAATGGTGAATCATTGCTTAAGCGACGTGCCGCCGGTGCACGGCGTCCCGTTTTGGCGCTCCGATGAGAACGGCCTTGGGGCCCGCCCGGCAGCCGGCCGGCGACCCGGAAGGGCGCTGGACCCCCTGAATAGAAAGAGCTTTCGCCGTTCATCGGGAGGACTATCCGGGTAAGTATAATTAACTGTTTTTACTTGAAGGTTTGTTTACCAGCACGCAACGGCGGCCGCCATTAACGATTGGTTAAGCCTCCCTGTTAAGCCGCTGGCAATCCTTGCGCTGTAACTTTGCCGTCATCCGAACAGCGGAAACAGTTGTCGGGAAGTGCTGAACAACATCGTGTGGAGTAGGAGTTTCCATGTCTAAGATTTTTGCTCGTTTCATGAAAGATGAGTCCGGCGCGACCGCCATCGAGTATGGCCTGATCGCGGCTCTGATTTCCGTTGCCCTCATTGCTGGTGCCACCACCCTCGGCGGTGCGCTCAACAATCAGTTCAAGAACATCGCAGGCAAGCTGAACCAGCAGTAAGCTGACGCCCCGCAATCTAGCCGCTCGAAAGAGCGGCTGTTTTGCTGTTTCTCGGAGCGGGTGCATGCGCTCGCAGGTTTCAGGATTACCATCGTGGTCGTCATCCCGTTCGCAATCCTGCTGACCCTTCCTTTCTGCCTGGCTGCGGCAGCCGTGACCGACCTTTTGTCGATGACCATTCCCAACCGTCTCTCGGCGGCGGCCGTCATCGCCTTTTTCGTTCTGGCGCCGCTTGCCGGCATGGCCTGGCCGGCAATCGGCATGAGCCTCGTGGCGGCACTTGCCGTCTTCACGGTCTGTTTTACCCTTTTTGCCTTCAACATCATGGGCGGCGGCGACGCGAAGCTGCTGACGGCAGCGTCCCTGTGGTTTGGCTTCGACCCATCGCTGCTCGTCTTCCTGGTTCTGGTCGCCTATGCGGGCGGCGGCGTGACGCTGCTCTTCCTGTTCCTCCGCTCCCAGTCGATGACGGTGCTTGCGATGGGCATTCCGCTGCCAGCATCCGTCGTCAGCGAAAAGAAAGTCCCCTACGGCATTGCGATCGCGCTCGGCGGCTATCTCAGCTTCCAGGACGCCCCGATCGTCCAGCTTGCGACCCAGATGCTGAGCTGACCCCCGACCGCCGGCGGTAACTCTGCGTTAACCAGAGTTGTAAGGGGCTCATTAACCTTAATTACACCTTTGCGGGCCATTCTTCGGAGAGATTTGGATTCCTCCGGGGAAGGTCATGAAACCCGCTCGCATAATCATCCTCGCTGTCGCCATTGTGGCAGCCGGCCTTGCCGGCGTGCTGGCGATGCGCCTTTCCGGCGCCAAGGCGCCGGACGTGGTCGAAACCATCGTCCAGAAAGAACCGACGGTGCGGGTCCTGGTGGCGTCCGAAAGCCTGCCGGTGGGCAGTCGGCTGAACGAAAAGTCCGTCGAGTGGCTGGACTGGCCCAAGGGCGGGATCGTCGAAGGGTTCATCACCAATGACAGCCGTGCCGATGCGGCCGAGCAGCTGAAAGGGTCCGTCGTCCGCCTGCCGATCTTCAAGGGCGAACCGATCCGCGCCGAAAAGATCGCCGACTCCTCCAGCCGCATCATGTCATCGCTGCTGCCTTCCGGAAAACGCGCTGTGGCGACCGAAATCTCGGTCGCGACCGGCGCGGGCGGCTTCGTGCTGCCGAACGACCGCGTCGATGTGATCATGGTCCGCGATCCCAAGGACGGCGGCAGCCCGCTCACCGAAAACGTCCTCAACAATGTGCGGGTTCTGGCCATCGACCAGCAGATCCAGGAAGCGGCGGATGGCACCAAGTCCGTCGTCGGCACCACCGCCACCCTGGAGCTGACGCCGGATCAGGCAAAGATCATCACCGTGGCTCAGCAGATGGCGCAACGCCTGACGCTGGCGCTCCGATCCGTCGCCGATGCCCAGGAGTCAGATACGGTCGCGGCCGATTATCTGCTGCATGGAGGCGGCAAGTCGGAAATCCAAGTCATCAAATCAGGATCGATCGTCAAGGGCACGACGACGCAGCAGGCGAAGTGAACGGAGCGGCCACGTGACAACTTTTAAAGTCAGATTTCGCAGCTTCGCGGCGCTCGGAATGGGCGTCTGCCTCGCTGTGTCCGGCGTGCCCGGTCCGGTCGCTCACCTCGGCGCAGGCGGTTCCGAAGCGATGGCCGGCGATGCCAGCCTGATCCGCATCAACGAGGGCGGCCCTGGAATCAAGAGGCGCCTCAACCTCGGGCTCAACAAGGCACTCGTCGTCGATCTGCCCGCCGACGCGCACGACATTCTCGTCGCCGATCCGAGCATGGCCGATGCAGTGACGCGCACGTCGCGCCGCATCTACCTGTTCGGCAAGACGGTAGGCCAGACCAACATCTTCGTCTTCGGCGCCAATGGCGAGGAAATCGTCAGCCTCGACGTCCAGATCGAGCGCGACATTTCCGGCCTGCAGGACAATCTGCGCCGCTTCCTGCCCGACAGCGACATCAAGGTCGAGATCATCTCCGACAACATCGTCCTATCCGGCACGGTGCGCACGCCGCAGGACTCGACCCAAGCGGAAAAGTTGGCAAAGGCCTTCCTGAAGGGCGGCGAAG
This sequence comes from Hyphomicrobiales bacterium, assembly GCA_900469345.1. Lineage (GTDB taxonomy): Bacteria > Pseudomonadota > Alphaproteobacteria > Rhizobiales > Rhizobiaceae > Neorhizobium. Next base: position 52,758 of record UBWZ01000003.1, read on the forward strand.
CCACGACCCGAAACATCACGGCCCAGGGCAACAATGGCGATGCCGACATCTTCGCCGAAAACCGCCAGACCTCGCAGATTGTCAATCTTCTGACGATCGAAGGCGAGGACCAGGTGACGCTGAAGGTGACGGTTGCCGAAGTCAGCCGCCAGGTAATGAAGCAGCTCGGCTTCAACGGTTCGATCAGCGGCAGCAAGGGAGCGCTGTCCTTCTCCAACCCGTCGAACCTCGGCAATGCGATCAACACCTTCGGCACGGGCAGCCTCACCGGCACCCTCGGCGCCACCAGCATTGCGAGCTACATGAGTGCCATGGAGCAGGCCGGTGTGATGCGCACCCTCGCCGAGCCAAGCCTCACGGCGATTTCCGGCCAGCAGGCCAAATTCTATGTGGGCGGCGAATACCGTCTGCCGGCAGAACAGGAAGTTGCCTTCGACGAGGATACCGGCAGGCCTTCCGTGACCCGCACCGTCAGCTCGGTCGATTACGGCATCGAGCTCAATTTCAAGCCGATCGTCCTCTCCGCCGGGCGCATCAGCCTCAACATCGAGACCAATGTCTCCGAGCCGACCTACGAAGGCTCGGCCGTGACCGGCAATGGCAGCAGCACCCAGATCCCCGGCAGTACCTACATGTCGATCCGCAAGCGCGAGGCGTCCACCACCGTGGAACTGCCGTCCGGCGGCTCCATCGTGATCGCCGGCCTCGTCCAGGATAACGTCCGCCAGGCGATGTCCGGGCTTCCGGGCATCTCGAAGGTCCCCGTGTTCGGCACGCTCTTCCGCAGCAAGGACTTCGTCCGCAACGAAACCGAACTCGTCATCATCGCGACGCCCTATCTCGTGCGCCCCGTGGCACGCAGCGAGATCGCCCGTCCGGACGATAACTTCAATCCGGAAAACGATGGTGCGACCTTCTTCCTCAACCGCGTCAACAAGATCTACGGCCGCAAGGAGACCGTCGCAACCGGTCAATATCACGGCGCCGTCGGCTTCATCTACAAGTGAGGAGAGAGGCCATGACGACTGAGATCGAGGCAACCACAATGCACGAAGGCCGCTCTTCCATGCCGTACGACACGCATCGCACCGCCATACGGCGGGCGTCCGCTCTCGCCCTGATGGTCGCATGCGCTGGCATGCTGGCGTCCTGCGGCAACAGCCAGATGACCACCGGCTCCATTCCGGACGACTACCGCACCCGCCACCCCATCGTACTTGCTGAAGGCCAGAGCACCCTCGACGTGCCGGTCGCCTCGGGCGATATCCGCCTTTCCATCGGCCTCAAGGACATGGTGCGCGGTTTCGGCCAGAAATTCGTGGCCTCGCCAGCCGGTGTCATCCAGGTTCAGGTCCCGCATGGCTCCGTCAATGCAGGAGCTGCCTCGAAGCTCGCCGGCGACATTCGCCGCACGCTGGCCCAGTCCGGCATCAGCCCGCAGCGCATTCTGATGAGCAGCTATGCCGCCATGCCGAACGGCGATGCTGCCCCGATCCGGCTGTCCTACGTGACGACCAAGGCCATGACCAGCCAGTGCGGCAACTGGCCGGAGGATCTCTCCGACAACACGACCGCCAACAGGAACTGGTACAATTTCGGCTGCGCCAGCCAGAACAATCTCGCCGCCCAGATCGCCAACCCGTCCGACCTCATCGCGCCGCGGGCCATGACGCCCATCGACGCGGCGCAGCGCGGCCAGGTCATCAGCGACTACCGCGGCGAAAACACCACCACCACCGGCAATTAACGGGTTTAGGCGATGAGCGCGATCAACTACGACATCCCCCCCTCCGGTCCCGAGGAAGCCTTCACCGAGGAGGCCGATCGGGCCGCCGAGATGGAAGCCCTGCGGCCGCTGCCACGCATCTCCATCCACGCTTTTTGCGAAAGCGAGGCGATGCAGCGCATGGTGGACCGCATCGGGCGCGACCGTCGGCTTGCCAAGGTCAACCTGCGCGTGACGAGCGGAAGCGTCGCGGCCGCCGCCAACATGTTCGCCTCAACCCCGACACCCAATCTCATCGTTCTCGAAACCGATGCCGAACCGAAGAACCTCTTGAGCGAACTCGTGCCGCTGGCCGAAGTGTGCGATGCCTCGACCCGGGTCATCGTCGTCGGCCGCTACAACGACATCTCGCTCTATCGCGAACTGATCCGCAACGGCATTTCGGAATATCTGGTCGGACCCGTTTCGATGGCGGACCTGCTGGCCTCCATTTCCTCCATCTTTGTCGATCCGGATGCAGAACCGCTTGGCCGGTCGATCGCCGTCATCGGCGCCAAGGGCGGTGTCGGCTCGTCGACCATTGCCCACAACTGCGCCTTCGGCATATCCAGCCTGTTCTCGACCGAGACCATCCTCGCCGATCTCGACTTGCCCTTCGGCACGGCCAACATCGATTTCGACCAGGATCCGGCCCAGGGGATCGCGGAAGCCGTCTTTGCCCCGGACCGGCTGGACGAGGTCTTCCTCGACCGCCTGCTGACGAAATGCTCCGATCACCTGTCGTTGCTGGCGGCACCCTCGCTGCTCGACCGCGCCTATGATTTCGAAAGCGGCGCCTTTCTGCCGATCATCGAAATCCTGCAGCGCAGCGCCCCGGTGGCCGTCCTCGACCTTCCGCACATCTGGTCGGAATGGACGCGCTCCGTTCTGGCCGACGTCGATGAGGTCGTCATCTGCGCCGTCCCGGACCTCGCTAACCTGCGCAACACCAAGAACATGCTCGATGCGCTGAAGAAGCTGCGTCCGAACGATCGCACGCCGCATCTGATCCTTAACCAGGTCGGCATGCCCAAGCGCCCGGAAATCGCACCCTCCGACTTCATCGAGCCGCTTGAGATAGAGCCCATCGCCATCCTTCCTTTCGACGCGCAGCTGTTCGGCAATGCCGCCAATAGCGGCCGGATGATCTCGGAAATCGACGCCAAGTCGGCCGCGGCCGAGACCTTTTCGCAGATCGCCCACATCGTCACCGGCCGCGCGACGCTGAAGAAGAACAAGAAGGGCGGGCTGGGCAGGATGCTCGGCATGCTGGCACGCAAGTAAGATCAAGACCGATCAAGACTGGAACTGAGCATGTTTGGTAAACGCGGAAACGAAGGATCTGGACGCGGCGGCGGCATTGCGGCACCGCCCGCGCCCCCGTCGCCATCGCCCATGCCGGCGGCCAGGTCGGCCGCTCCGGAGGTCTTTGCCGAACCGGGCCGCGAGGCGGGCGCCAGCCGCCAGCCGGTTGCGCCGCCGCCCCTCGCGCCGGCTCCGCCCCGCAAGCGGCAGCAGCGCACCGACCAGTATTACGACACCAAGGGCCAGGTCTTCTCGGCGCTGATCGATACGATCGACCTGTCGCAGCTTGCAAAGCTTGACGGCGAAAGCGCGCGTGAGGAAATCCGCGACATCGTCAACGACATCATCACCATCAAGAACTTCGCGATGTCGATTTCCGAGCAGGAGGAACTGCTCGAGGACATCTGCAACGACGTGCTTGGCTACGGCCCGCTGGAGCCGCTGCTCGCGCGCGACGACATCGCCGACATCATGGTCAACGGTGCCGGACAGACCTTTATCGAAGTGGGCGGCAAGACGATCGAATCGGAGATCCGCTTCCGCGACAACTCCCAGCTCCTGTCCATCTGCCAGCGCATCGTCAGTCAGGTCGGCCGCCGCGTCGACGAAAGCTCGCCGATCTGCGATGCGCGTCTGCCGGATGGATCGCGCGTCAACGTCATCGCGCCGCCGCTGGCCCTCGATGGCCCGGCACTGACCATCCGAAAGTTCAAAAAGGACAAGCTGACCCTCGATCAGCTGGTCAAGTTCGGTGCGATCACGACCGAAGGGGCAACGCTCCTGCAGATCATCGGCCGGGTCCGCTGCAACGTCGTCATCTCCGGCGGTACCGGTTCGGGCAAGACCACGCTTCTCAACTGCCTGACCCGCTACATCGATCTGGATGAGCGTGTCATTACCTGCGAAGACACCGCCGAACTTCAGCTTCAGCAGCCGCATGTGGTGCGTCTCGAAACCCGCCCCCCGAACATCGAGGGCGAGGGCGAGATCACCATGCGCGACCTTGTCAAGAACTGCCTGCGTATGCGCCCCGAGCGCATCATCGTCGGCGAAGTGCGCGGACCCGAGGTCTTCGACCTTCTGCAGGCCATGAACACCGGCCACGACGGCTCGATGGGCACCATCCACTCCAACACGCCGCGCGAATGCCTGAGCCGCATGGAATCGATGATCGCCATGGGCGGCTTCACCCTGCCGGCCAAGACCGTGCGCGAAATCATCACCGGTTCGATCGACATCATCATCCAGGCGGCCCGTCTGCGTGACGGTTCGCGTCGCATCACCCAGATCACCGAGGTGATCGGCATGGAAGGCGACGTGATCGTCACCCAGGACCTGATGCGCTACGAGATCGAGGGCGAGGATGCCAACGGACGCCTGATCGGCCGCCACGTGTCCACCGGCATCGCCAAGCCGCATTTCTGGGATCGCGCCAGATACTTCAACGAAGAGCGGCGGCTGGCTGCCGCTCTCGATGCGATGGAAATCGGCAAGAGCTGACGCTCGGGAGCAATCAAACCATGTTCGGCCTGGACATCAACATCGTCGCGATCGTCGGGCTGGTGGCCCTTGCCGCCGGGGCGATCTGCTACGGCTTTCTCTTCACCCGGCTGGAGGTGGAGAAGAAGTCGGATGTCCGCCTCAGCCGCATCAAGACAGCCGAGAACGACCGGGAGCGGATGAAGGCGGCGCGCGATCGCGTCCAGGAACTGTCAAAGCGCCGCAAGTCCATGCAGGACACGCTGAAGGACCTGGAAAAAAAGCAGCAGGAAAAAAACCGCAAGATTGGCGATGGCAGCCTGAAGTCTCGGCTCGTCCAGACCGGCCTGCAGATCTCCATGACCCAGTTCTACCTCGCCAGTGCGGCGCTTGGCCTCTTCATTGTCGTCTTCACCCTGCTCGCCGGTCTCTCTTTGCTGCCGGCCGCAGGCGCCGCCTTCGTTGCGGCCCTTGGCCTGCCGCGCTGGATCGTCGGCTTTTTGGTCAAGCGCCGGCAGAAGAAGTTCCTGAACGAGTTTCCGAACGCGCTCGATGTCATGGTCCGCTCCATCAAGTCCGGCCTGCCGCTCAACGACGCGATGCGGCTGATTGCCGTCGATGGCCAAGAGCCGGTGCGCACCGAATTCAAGCGCGTCATCGAATCCCAGCAGGTCGGCCTCAGCATTCCCGAAGCCTGCGCCCGCATGATGCAGACCATGCCGCTGCCGGAGGTCAACTTCTTCTCGATCGTCATCGCCATCCAGAGCCAGGCCGGCGGCAATCTGTCCGAAGCCCTGGGCAACCTGTCCAAGGTGCTGCGCGAGCGCAAGAAGATGAAGGCAAAGGTCAAGGCTCTGTCCATGGAAGCCAAGGCATCGGCAGTCATCATCGGCGCCTTGCCGTTCATCGTCTCGCTGCTCGTCTACCTCACCTCGCCGCAATACATGATGATCCTGTTCACGGATCCGCGTGGCCACCTGATCATGGTCGCTGCCGGCATATGGATGTCGATCGGCATCCTGGTGATGCGCAACATGATCAACTTCGACATCTGAGGGGGAGAGATCATGAAGGAACTTGCCGCCAGCCTTACCGATCCGACCACGCTCCTTGCGATACTGGTGGCGGTTGCGGTGTTTGCCACGTTCTACACGCTTGCCAGCCCCTTTTTCGAACGGGGCGACCTGGGCAAGCGCATGAAGGCGGTCTCCACCGAACGCGAGCTGATCAGGGCGCGCGAACGCGCCCGCATGAATGCCGATCAGTCCAAGACGACGCTGCGCAACCAGAACAACCAGTCGGTCCGGCAGATCGTCGAACGGTTCAACCTGCGCAAGGCACTCGTCGACGAGAACACCATGAACCGGCTGCGGGCGGCCGGCTTGCGCACGCAGAACGCGCTCAACATGTTTCTGGTGGCGCGTTTCCTGCTGCCGTTCCTGTTTCTCGCGGCAGCGACCTTCTGGATCTTCGTTCTCGGCAATATGGAAAGCCGCCCTCTGCCGATCCGCCTCTTGGCAACGATCGGGTTTGCCTATCTCGGCTTTTACGCGCCCAACATCTACGTCTCGAACCGCATCAGCAAGCGCCAGCTGTCGATCAAGAGAGCCTGGCCCGACTCGCTCGACCTCATGCTCATCTGCGTCGAATCCGGGATCTCGATCGAATCGGCCATGCGCCGCGCCGCCGAGGAAATCGGCACCCAGTCGCCCGAGCTTGCCGAGGAACTGGCGCTGACGACGGCGGAACTGTCCTTCCTGCAGGACCGGCGAACGGCTCTCGAAAACCTCGGCAACCGCACCCAGCTCGACATGGTCAAGGCCGTCGCCCAGGCCCTCATCCAGGCGGAACGCTACGGCACGCCGATCGCGCAGGCGCTGCGGGTGCTTGCACAGGAAGGCCGCGACGAGCGCATGAACGAAGCCGAAAAGAAGGCGGCAGCATTGCCGCCCAAGTTGACGGTGCCGATGATCCTGTTCTTCCTGCCGGTGCTGATCGCCGTCATCCTGGGGCCCGCAGGCATTCAGGTCTCCGACCGCTTCTGAGCGACCGGAGCTCCTGTCCCCGTCAGGTCTCGATCCCCAGCAGGTGCTCGAGGCTCAGCCAGCTCCGATCCATGGCATAGGCCCGAAGGAAGGGCAGGGCGACGTGTCCGTAGAGCGGCGAAAGCTGCCATTCGGCGGTTTCCTCGTCCACACCCGCCAGCTGCTGCAGGTAGATGACCGATGCAAGCCCGGTCCGGTCGGCGCCGGCCTTGCAGTGGATCAGCAGCGGCTTGGGGGCGTCCTTCATCAACGCGATCAGTTCTTCGCTCTCGCCGTCGCTCAATTGGTGGCTGGCGGTCATCCGGAAATCCAGATGCTGGATGGCAAGCCGCGATGTGGTCGCCACTTCGTCGCGGTACCATTTCTGCTCGCTCGGGCCGCGCAGGTTGATCACGGTCTTGATGCCGTAGCGCTGGATATAGTGCTCAAGCTGTCCGGGGGTCGGCTGTGCCGAGCGATAGAGCTGCCCGGGAACAACCTCGTGAAAATTGCCGCTGGCCTGCAGGAAGCCGAGATAGATCCCCAGCACGGCGATCGGGGTCACCAGTGCGAGGGTAGCCCACGTCAAGATCCTGCGCATGATCCGGTCTCCCTTCATGCCTGCCGAGTGACCTCCTATGGAGCGTCAAGCTGAAAGCAAACTGAAGGTCTGGGGCGGTCGCGTGGATTTGCGGTGCTCGGAGCGTGAAGACCACCCCGCGCCGGCACCGCCGGAGGGCGCGGCGCGAGGCGCCCGATCAGAAGCGCATTAGTTGGTCGAGGGTCGCTGGGCGGAATCCTGCGCCGCGAGCTTGCTCCACGAGTTCTGCTGCGTGAGCATGGAGCGCAGATAGGTGACGTTGGCGTCGGCCTGCTGCTGCGAAAGCTCTTTGCGGGCGATCGTCTCCGCCTCGGAGAAGCGTCCCTGGAGGCCGACCACGAGCGCCAGGTTCTGTCGCACGCGGCTGTCGGCGCTTGGCTGCGTCGCGGCGTTGCGCATGTAGGACTCTGCCGTCTTCAGATCGCCCGACAGCACGTAGGACATGCCCAGATTGGACATGACGCTCGGTTCGTTCGGCTGTGCTTCGAGTGCCTGGCGGTATTTCCCCCGGGCTTCCTGCGTCCGGCCCATCTGGTCGAGAACCGCGCCCTGTGCGGAATAAAGCCGCCAGTCGGGGTGATCGGGGGTCTGGGCGCGGTCGATGGTGGCGAGCGCCTGTTCGAGCTGGCCGGCGGCGGCCTGGGCCTTTCCGTAGGCGGCCAGCACCTCGCGGTCAGCCGGATGGGCGATAGCCACCTGCTGCATCACCGCCAGCGCCTGTGTGTTCTTGCCGGTCATGCTCAGGATGCTGGCATAGCGCAGTCCGATATCGCGGCTCTTGGGATCGCGCACATAGCCTGCACCCAGCGACCGTTCCGCCTCGGCGAGCTGCGACACCGACATCGCATCGAGCGGGCCCGTCGATACCCGCATGGGGATCGAACCCGTCGTCACCGCATCGCGTTTCGTGCTGGCGCAGCCGCTCATCGAGAGGACGAGCAGCGACAGGACCACAGCTCGGCCAAGCCGGGGATTGAAACGCTGGAGTGAGGCGGCGGAAGCGATCATGGGTGGCGGTCTCTTGGGGGCTGGACGTTCCGAAACAGCGCTCCGGTCCGGCAACGGCGCATCGCGCATTTCCCATCCAGAAATAAACTGTTAACCCTAACAGACCGTTAAACCCAACGATTCCCAGCGCTTGGAAGCTCACATGACCCCTTTCCAATATACCGCCCGCGCGTCCGCCTTTGCCGCCGACGGCGCCGCCTGCAAGCCCGTCTACGCGGTCACGCCATCTGACCTTGAGAATGGCGTTCTCGAGCCCGCGGCGGCCGCCTGGGCCAAGGCCGCAGGCTTCAAGGCGGAGGCAGGAAGTCTTCTCCTGGTGCCGGCAGTCGGCGGCGAGGCAGGGGTCGCCGCAGCCCTGTTCGGCCTCGGCAGCGAGCCGGCGGAGGCCCCGTTTGCGGCGGGCCGCCTGTCCAGGGTCCTCCCGGCCGGGGACTGGAAGCTCGAGGCAAACGGCGTCAATACCGAGCAGGCCGCCCTCGGCTTTGGCCTCGGCACCTATGGTTTCGACCGCTACAAGACAGACAGGCAGCGCGATGTGCGGCTGGAGGTGCCGCAGGGTGCCGACCGGGGCGACCTCGAACGGCAGCTTGCCGCTGTCTTCCTCGCCCGTGATCTGATCAATGTTCCGACCAATGACATGGGGCCGGACGAGCTCGAGGCAGCCTTCCGCGCTCTTGGCGACCATTACGGCGCTACCGTCACGTCGATCGTCGGCGATGCCCTTCTCGAGCAGAACTTCCCGCTCATCCACACGGTCGGCCGCGCCAGCGCCGGTGCACCGCGCCTCCTCGAAATGCGCTGGGGCAAGGCGGGAAGCCCGCGCATCACGTTGGTGGGCAAGGGGGTCTGCTTCGACACCGGCGGCCTCGACATCAAGGGCGCCGCCAACATGGCCCTCATGAAGAAGGACATGGGCGGGGCCGCCAATGTCATGGGCCTCGCCCTGATGATCATGGATGCGGGCCTCGATGTCGATCTTCAGGTCCTGGTTCCGGCCGTCGAGAACTCGATCTCCGCCAATGCCTTCCGGCCGGGCGATATCTACCGCAGCCGCAAGGGCATCACGGTCCAGATCGACAACACCGATGCGGAGGGCCGCCTGATCCTGGCCGACGCGCTGGCTTATGCCGACGAGACGCCGCCAGACTTGATGATCGACATGGCGACTCTGACCGGTGCTGCCCGCGTGGCGCTCGGATCCGAACTGGCACCTTTCTTCACCGACGACGAGGATCTCTCGGCCCGTCTGATGCAGGCCTCCGCGACCGAGGCCGATCCGCTGTGGCGCCTGCCGCTCTGGAGGGGCTACGACAAGGACATCCGTGCCAAGGCGGCCGACATCACCAATTCGCCGTCGGGCGGCATGGCTGGCGCGATCACCGCCGCCCTCTTCCTCAAGAGGTTTGTCACGGCCACCCCCAGCTGGGCACATTTCGACATCTACGGCTGGGTGCTTGCGGACAAGCCGCATGCGTCGGTCGGCGGTGAGGCCTTCGCCATCCGCGCGCTGTTCCGGGTCATCCGCACCATGGCAGCGAAGTAAAGCGGTAAGAACTCGGGCTTAAGGTCAGGCAGGAGCTTGAGCCCGGGGATGATCATGGCAGTGGAATTGACGGCCACGCAGGCATTGGGCCTCTGGCATGCGGTATCGCTGGATCAGGTGCGTCATGACGGACGCGATCTGACATTGCGCCAGATGGCCATCCTGCTGCATATTTACCTGGTACCGCCGCCTCATTCCGTCCGCGGGCTCGCGGCGGTGCTCGACGTGACCAAGCCCGTCGTCACCCGCGCGCTCGATACCATGGGGGCGATGGGACTGGTCGATCGACAGCGCGACGAGCGCGACCGTCGCAACGTGGTGATCAAGCGTACCGTGGCGGGCGCCCTGTTCCTGGAAAGCCTCGGCGATCTTATCATTGCTGCCGCCCGCCGATAACCGTTCTGGAAGACCGACATGACCTTGCCTCTCGATCGCCGCCTTCACGCCTTCCGCCCCGATCTTGCCGATGACACCCTGAAGGGCCAGGTCGAGGCCGAGCGCTTTATTGCGGGCGTGCCGGCAAGGGTCATCGTTCCGGTCGCGCCGCTGCGGCCGGCCCCGGATCCTGCCCACGGCATCGACACCCAACTCTTGCTGGGCGAAACGGTGCGGGTCTTTGACCGGGCAGGCGGCTTTGCTTGGCTGCAATCGGATCACGACGGCTATGTCGGATATATGCCGGAAGCCATGCTGGGCGAGCCGCAGGCGGCGACCCACGTCATCTGCGTCCCCCGCACCTTTGTCTATCCGCAGGCGGAGTTGCGCATGGTGCCGCAGGCGGCGCTCTCCATGGGCAGCCTTGTGGCGGTGACGGGGGAGGCTGAGACCCGCGGCACCCGCTATCTGCTCCTTGCCGATGGCGGCGCCGTGATCGCCCGCCACTGCCTGCCGTCAGGGCAGATGCTGGGCGACGACTATGTCGCGGTGGCCCAGACCTTTCTGGAAACGCCCTATCTCTGGGGTGGCCGTTCGGGCTTCGGCATCGATTGCTCCGGCCTCGTCCAACTGTCCATGAGAATGGTCGGCAAACACGCGCCGCGCGATTCCGACATGCAGGCATCCTTCGGCACCGAGATCGCGCGGGAGGAGCTGCGCCGAGGCGACCTGGTGTTCTGGAAGGGCCATGTCGGCCTGATGGAAGACGATCAGACCTTGCTGCACGCCAACGGCCATACGATGACCGTCGGGCGCGAAAACCTCGATGCGGCCATCGAGCGGATCGGCTGGCTGTACGACCGGCCGACCGGCTATCGTCGTCCCGCGTGAGCTCCATCACGGCGATGTGCAGCATGTCCCATGGACTAGGACCGGTGCAATTCTTATCTCCGATCATGCCCGCGTGGATGGCGGACAGGAGAGATGTGATGCTGAAGGGTTTCTGGATTCTTCCGACCGTGATGCTGGCGGCGCTTGTTCTTGCAGCGCTCGCGCCGCTGGCGGCATCGGCCGCCGAGCTGCAGGCCCCGCTGAAGATGCCGAGCTCCGTCTACAAGGACCTGCCCGGCGTCGTGCCGCCGGGGGAGCAGGTCGATCGTGACGCCTACCACTGCACCAGCGAGATCGCCGACGTCTATATCGGACGCGGTCGCTACGACACCCTGTTCGGCGACACCGAACCCCGGCGGATCTACCGCTGCAAGACGGAAAGCGGCGTCACCTACACCGGCACGCAGATGCCAAACACCCAGTGGGTGCCGGGCCTCAACCCGACCGATCTTCCCCGCTGAGACGCAGACGACAACCGTCAGCAGCTGCCGGAGCAGCGCTGATTTCGGATCGTATTTTTTAGGTAAGTGTTTGATCCTGGTACAGATCAAATCGGAATGGTGCCCAGAAGAGGACTCGAACCTCCACACCCTTTCGGGTACCAGCACCTGAAGCTGGCGCGTCTACCAATTCCGCCATCTGGGCGACGGAGAGCGATGTACGGGTGGGGCCTCCTCCTGTCAACCGGGTTTTTGAACTTTCCATGTCAACGGACAAAAAACTTCAGAAAGCGGGGTTCAAGCTGCTCCAGATGAACCGCTTTCCGTCGATGCGCGGTCCAGGTGTCCCAGGTCCCTGTCCGGGTCGATCACGTCGCGAACCCGCTGTTTAAGCTCCTTCGGTCCCGGAAATCCGCCGTCGCGCTTGCGCTCCCAGATCAGCGTCCCGTCCAGGCGGATCTCGAAGGCGCCGCCGGTCCCCGGAATAAGGCCGACCTCTGCCAGCGAATCACCGAATGTCTGCAAAAGCTCCTGCGCCATCCAGCCGGCGCGCAGCAGCCAGTTGCACTGGGTGCAGTAAAGGATCGTGATATGCGGCTTGTCGGTCATAGGGATGCTCCTTTCAGTCGGCGTCGGCAACCAGCCGAACCATGGTGGCGAGATCGGCCTGCCCGAAGCCGGCGGCGGCTGCCGCCTCGAAGCTCGCGAGCGAGGCGCTGATCGCCGGTGTGGAAACCTCAAGGCGCGCCGCAAGATCGCGCACCACCCGTGCATCCTTGATCGCGCCCGACACGGGAAAACCCACGGCCTCGGTTTCCCCGCGGATCACCGGCAGGCGGCTCTTGAAGGCAGGGCTTGCGGCCGGGCTGCCGGACAGGATGTCGAGGATCCGGTCTGCGGAAAGCCCTGCCTTCTTGCCGAGCATCAGGGCTTCTTTCAGGCTCTGCCAGAGGCCCATCAGCATCATGTTGTTGACGAGCTTGGCGGCAGCGCCGTCACCGAGCCCGCCCACATGGTGGATACGGTCCGAAAGAGCCTCGGCGACCGGCAGGAAGCGCCGGTAGTCCGTTTCGCTGCCGCCGATATAGAGGCCAACCTTGCCCGCCATGACCATGTCGGGGCCGCCGGAAACGGGCGCGTCCATCAGGCTGGCGCCAAGACGGCGGAATTCCTCTGCGCGGCCGCGCAGCACGTCCGGGCTGACGGTGCTGGTGTCGACAACGAGGCGAGAGCGGATCGTTGGCGCGGCAAGCGCATCGAGTACGGCGTTGACCGCCTGGTCGTCGATCAGGGCAAGGATCAGGATGTCGCTGACTTGACTGAGCGCTGCAAGATCCGGCGCAAGCGCGATGCCCATCTCGGCTGCAACGGGCGCCTCCGGCGGCCGTCGGCTCCAGCCGGTGACCGCAAACCCGCTGGCCGACAGTCGGCGGGCCATGGCGCTGCCCATGCGTCCCAGTCCGACGATACCGACGCGTTGCTTCTCCACTCTCTGCCTCCGTCGTTGCGGGCTGTCGCTGTCGTGCGATCGCCCCTGCTCTGCTATCGGAGGAGACTGTAACGGCTTTTTGCCAGAGGATGCGAGGCGTCGCGACGCGGGCCGTCTATTTCTGGTGGAACAAAATCACGGGGATAGGCATTGAAGGTTCGAAAAGGAGGACTAGAAACATGGCATACGATCCGAATTCGAAAGATACGCGTCCCGACCTGCGCACCACCCCGGCTCCAGTTGCACGTCGCAGCTCCGGCTGGATGGCATGGGTCGCAATCCTGGCAGTCGTCGTAGTCGGCGCCTTCGTCTGGTCGCAGATGGGCGGCACGTCCACAGATACGACGACGACCTCGTCCACCACCCCGCCTGCTGCAAGCACGCCGGCACCGGCTGCCCCGGCAACGCCAGCTCCGGCGACGCCTGCTCCGGCCACCCCGGCACCTGCTACCGGTGGCACGACCACGCAGCCGTAATCAGGGTTTAAATCCCTAGACATTCGAGCCGTCTGCCCCTAGGGCAGGCGGCTTTTCTGTTGTCCCTGGTCAGTCCGGCCAGGTGTTCTTTTTCTTGGCGGTATAAGGCTTGCCCTTCTTGGCAAAGCGGTCCTGATCGCCCGTGCGGTTGCCTTTCGCAGCCGGAGCGGGGCCGTCGGAGCCTTCCCGCTTGCGGGCTGGCGCCTTCGCCTTCCAGCTGTCCTTGTCGCCGTCGCGGGGCGGCCGGCTTGCGGCAGGCCGCGACGGCGCGCTGAGATCGGGCGTACCGTCGACACGCGTGACCCTGATGCCGCGGTCCAGCACCTTGTCCTTGCCGATCGCGTTCATGAAGGCGTCGGCCTGCTCGGCAGAAATCTCGACGAAAGTCTGCTCGGCCTGCATCTTGATGGCGCCGATATCGCGCTTGGTGATGTTGCCGTTGCGGCAAAGGATCGGGATCAGCCAGCGCGGTTCGGCATTCTGCTTGCGTCCGACCGACAACGAGAACCAGACGACCGGCCCGAATTCGCCCCGCGGAACGCGCGGACTATCGGGGAATTCCTGACCGCCATCGGCCCGCTCGCGCGGTTTGCGGGTGTCTGCCTGCACGTTGACCTCGAAGAGATCCTCGGGCGGCGTATGCTTGCTGCGGAACAGGCTGACAAACGCGGCAGCCAGCTTTTCCGGGCCATGGGTGGCGACCAGTCGCTGCACCAGTTCCTGGGCGTCTTCGGGCGGGGCCTCGAAAAACACCGGATCGGCCAGCAGCCGCTCGTCGTCGCGCTGGATCACGTCTTCGGCCGAAGGCGGCCGTGCCCAGGTGGCGGCAATGCCCGCACCGCCGAGCAGACGCTCGGCCTTGCGGCGGGCGTTGAGCGGCACGATCAGCGCGCTGATGCCCTTGCGACCGGCGCGCCCTGTGCGCCCGCTGCGGTGGAGCAGGGTATCGGAATTGGTCGGCAGGTCCGCATGGATGACGAGCTCGAGGCCCGGAAGGTCGATCCCGCGGGCGGCAACGTCCGTCGCGATGCAGACCCGCGCGCGTCCGTCGCGCATCGCCTGCAGCGCATGGGTGCGCTCGTTCTGCGTCAGCTCGCCGGATAGGGCGACGACCGAGAAGTTGCGGTTGCTGAGCCGCGCCGTCAGATGGTTGACGGCAGCACGGGTGGAGCAGAACACGATGGCGTTCGGCGCTTCATAGAACCGCAGCACGTTGATGATGGCATTTTCCCGGTCCGACGGCGCGACGGATAGGGCGCGATACTCGATGTCGAGATGCTGCTTTTCTTCGGCCTGGGTCGCGACCCGCACCGCATTGCGCTGGTAGCTCTTGGCCAGCTTGGCGATGGCCGAAGGCACCGTTGCCGAGAACATCAGCGTGCGGCGCTCCTTGGGAGCCGAATCCAGGATGAATTCCAGATCTTCGCGGAAGCCGAGGTCAAGCATCTCGTCGGCTTCGTCGAGCACGGCGACCTTCAGTTCCGACATGTCGAGCGCATTGCGGCGGATGTGGTCGCTGAGGCGGCCCGGCGTGCCGACGATGATATGGGCGCCCCGTTCGAGAGCCCGCCGCTCGCTGCGGATGTCCATGCCGCCGACGCAGGAGGCGATCACCGCGCCGGTCAGCTCGTAGAGCCATTCCAGCTCGCGCTTGACCTGCAGCGCCAGCTCGCGGGTCGGCGCGATCACCAGTGCCATTGGCTTGCCGGCGCGCTCGAGCCGCTCGCTGCCCTGAAGCAGCGTGGGAGCGATGGCCATGCCGAAGGCAACCGTCTTGCCGGAACCGGTCTGGGCGGAAACAAGCGCATCGGCTTCGGCAAGGGCTGGGTCCAGCATCGCCGTCTGCACCGGGGTCAACGTGTCATAGCCGCGCTTTTCCAACGCCTTTGCGATCGCCGGTACGGCGCCGGGGAATTCGGTCATCTGCCTGTCTTTCGGATTTGGAGGGCGGCACAAGGGCCGGGCCGCAAACTACCGCGGCCGAACATGGCGCTTCTCCTACTCATTTGTGGAAGCAATGTCAAAGCGGACCTGTCCTGCATCCCTTGCCCTGCATCCCTTGTCCGGAACCCATTCCCGTCGCTCCCGTTGGAGCAAATCGACAAATCAACAAAGCAATGGAGGACATCATGCAGCGCGGACCATTGAAAGCCTTGCTCGCGGTTCTTGCCGTGGCAGGCTACCAGAACCGGGACAAGATTGCCGAGATCCTGCGGGGCGCGACCGAGCGACCGCAGACCGCCAACGCGGGCGGGTCCCAGACTTCGGGAGAGACGGCCACCGAGGGCTCGGCCGCCACCCGTCCGACGGGCGGGCTCGACGACATCATGGACAAGCTTCGCAGCGGCGGCCTGGGCAGCATTCTTGGCGGCGGGCTTGCCGGCGGGGGGCTGGGATCCATCCTGAACGGTGGCCTGGGGGATCTGCTCGACCAGTTCCGCCAGACCGGCCACGAGAAGAAGGCGGAGAGCTGGGTCAACACCGGCGCCAACGAACCGATCGACGACCGCGAGCTACACGCGGCGCTGGGCCCGGATGTCATTCGCGACGTGGCGGCCAAGACCGGGCTTTCCGAAGAGGAAGTGCTGCGCAGGCTCTCCCAGAGCCTGCCGGATGCCGTCGACGGCATGACGCCGGATGGCACGGTGCCGCGGGCTTAAGACGCCGTCGCGGCTCTCTTGTCGTGATCCCGGCCTTTGCTTTGGCTGGGATCATGCCGCCATGCCTGTGCGTGGCGGCAGGAGCGTTGTTGCCCAAGCGCGATAAGCCAGGGTCGAGGGCTAGCCCTCAGTCGTCCTTCATCTTCAGTGCGGCGATGAAGGCTTCTTGCGGGATGTCGACCTTGCCGAACTGCCGCATCCGCTTCTTGCCTTCCTTTTGCTTGTCGAGCAGCTTGCGCTTGCGGGTCGCGTCGCCGCCGTAGCACTTGGCAGTCACGTCCTTGCGCATCGCCGAAATCGTCTCGCGGGCGATCACGTTGCCGCCGATCGCCGCCTGGATCGGGATCTTGAACATATGCCGCGGGATCAGGTCCTTGAGCTTTTCGCACATGTCGCGGCCGCGCTTTTCCGCTGCCGACCGGTGCACCAGCATCGACAGCGCGTCGACCGGCTCGCCGTTCACCATGATCGACATCTTCACGAGGTTACCCTCGCGGTAGCCATGCAGATGGTAGTCGAACGAGGCATAGCCCTTGGAGATCGACTTCAGGCGGTCGTAGAAATCGAACACCACTTCGTTGAGCGGCAGTTCATAGGTCAGCATGGCGCGCTTGCCCACATAGGTGAGCTCGGTCTGGATGCCGCGCCGGTCCTGGCAGAGCTTCAGGATGCCGCCGAGATAGTCGTCGGGCGTCAGGATCGTCGCCTTGATCCACGGCTCCTGGATCTCGGAAATCTTCACCACGTCCGGCATGTCGGCCGGGTTGTGGAGTTCCTTCAACGAGCCGTCGGTCATCGTCAGGTGGTAGACCACCGACGGGGCGGTGGCGATCAGGTCGAGATCGAATTCGCGCTCGAGGCGTTCCTGAATGATTTCGAGATGCAGCAGCCCCAGAAATCCGCAGCGGAAACCGAAGCCGAGCGCCGCCGAGCTTTCCATTTCAAAGGAGAAGGAGGCGTCGTTGAGGCGCAGCTTGCCCATGGCGGCGCGCAGGTCCTCGAAGTCGGCCGCATCGACCGGGAAGAGGCCGCAGAACACCACCGGCTGGGCCGGCTTGAAGCCCGGCAGCGCGTGCGCCGTCGGCTTCTTGTCTTCGGTGATCGTATCGCCGACGCGGGTATCGGCCACTTCCTTGATCGAGCCGGTAAAGAAGCCGATCTCGCCGGGGCCGAGACTGTCGACCGCCAGCATCTTCGGCGTCAGCACGCCGACGCGCTCGACCTGGTATTTGGCATCGGTGCCCATCATGCGGATCGTCTGGCCCTTGGACAGCACGCCGTCGATGACGCGCACCAGAACCATGACGCCGAGATAAGTATCGTACCAGCTGTCGACCAGCAGAGCCTTGAGCGGGCCCTTGTCGCCGATCTCGCTTTTCGGCGGCGGCAGCTTGTGGACGATCGCTTCCAGGACGTCGGGAATGCCAAGCCCGGTCTTGGCGGAAATCAGCACGGCCTCCGAGGCATCGATGCCGATCACTTCCTCGATCTGCTCCTTGATCCGGTCCGGTTCCGCGGCCGGCAGGTCGATCTTGTTGAGGACGGTGACGATCTCGTGGTTGTTGTCGATCGCCTGGTAGACGTTGGCCAGCGTCTGGGCCTCGACGCCCTGCGACGCATCGACCACCAGCAGCGATCCCTCGCAAGCCGACAGCGAGCGCGACACCTCGTAGGCGAAGTCCACGTGGCCGGGCGTGTCGATCAGGTTGAGGACATAGGTCTCGCCATTGTTGGCCACATAGTGCAGGCGCACGGTCTGGGCCTTGATGGTAATGCCGCGCTCGCGCTCGATATCCATCGAGTCCAGCACCTGCTCCGACATGTCGCGCTCGGCCAGGCCGCCTGTCGTCTGGATCAGCCGGTCGGCCAGCGTCGATTTCCCGTGGTCGATATGGGCGACGATCGAGAAGTTGCGGATATGGTCGAGGGGCGTGCGGGAAGAGGTGCTCATGGTTCGGGCATATAGCAGCGCCCATCCCTGCCGCAAAGGGGAAAGATAACCATTCGTTGAGGATGAAAAGGCTTAACTCCCGGCTTTGTCGGGCTCCGGCTCCGTCAGCGCGCTGGCATTGGGCAACTGCGCGCTGCGCATCTCGAAACTTTCCCGTTCCGCCTCCGGCGCCGGTCCGCGTTCCTTGAGGCGGCGCAGCACGAAGATCGCATAGGCGACGGCCACCGCCATCGCCGCGACGATGAAGGTGCGACCGCCAAGGATCGGGGTCAGCATCGTCACGCCAAGCGGTACGATCGTTGCGGCCGTCGACCAGGCGACCAGCAGCGTGGAGGAGAGCGGCACGAAGTCGCCCGGGTCGGCGCGGTCGTTGGCATGCGCATTGGCGATCGAATAGACCGTCTCGACGGAGCCGCCGAACACCATGAAGACGAACATCAGCAGATAGAGGTGCGAGAAGGACGAAAACAGCGCCGCACATCCGGCCGCCAGGATGATCGCGCAGGCGATCAGCAGCACGTAGCGACGGTCCATCCGATCCGACAGGATGCCGAGCGGATATTGCACGAACAGAAGCCCGGTCTGCATCACGAACATCAGCAGCGCCACGTCCGTCTGCTGCACCTGGTTGGTGGCGGCATAGATCGGCACGAAACCCTGCACCACCATGGAGAGGCCGCCCGACGCCAGGACGCCGATCAGACCGACCGGCGAGATCCGCCAGGCCATCCGGATGTCGACGTTGACGCGCGCCGGCGCCGGCGGATTGGGCAGTCGGGTCAGCCCGATCGGCAGGATGGCGAGCGCGGTGAAGAAGACGACTGCGAGCGGCGCCAGATTGCCGTCGGTCGGGATCTGTCCGAAAATCCAGGCGCCGCAGCCGAGCCCCAGAACATAGGCCATGTAGAAGAACGACATGGCGCGCCCGCGCCATTCGTTGGAGGCCGCATGGTTTAGCCAGCTCTGGGCGATGATGAAATTGACGTTGGCGGCTGCCCCGTAGACGCCGCGGGCAAAGATCCACCAGATCGGCGGCAGGTCAGCGGCGATCATGACCGCGGCGATGATGACCATCGCCATCGAGCAGGCAAACAGGCGCGCATGGCCGACGCGCTGGATCAGCGGTCCGCCGACCACGCAGCCCACCAGGCCGCCGAAGGCGACCGCCGTGACGGCCCCGCCCGCGGCCCAGGACGGCGCGTCTGAATGCGTGAGCATGAAGGGGACGTAGGCGAACATGACGCCGCTGCCGATCGCCGCGGTCGTCATCGAGACGACGATGCTGGCGATGGAGAAGGGCGAGGCCGTCTGGATGTCATGCCCGGTCATGGCTCTGCTCCGGCAGGTAATGTGTCGGCCATGCCGACGCGCGTGTCGTGACCTCTTAGCGGAAGCGGACCCGCCGACGCTATCGCGGAAACGCCACGGCAGGGAAAAATTGACGGCGGCAATTTTCCGCTCTTGATTCTACGATAAGAGAATGAAACATTCAGATAATGGAACAGGCGGAAGAGACAGATCGGGCGATCGGCAAGCGGCTAAAGGCGCTGCGTGCCTCTCATGACCTGACGCTGGACGAGCTGGCGACCCGGTCCGGCGTCAGCCGCGCGATGATTTCCCGCATCGAGCGGGCAGAGGCAAGCCCGACCGCCGCGCTGCTTGCAAGGCTGTCGGAAGCGCTTGGCCTTTCACTCTCGGCCTTCTTCGCCGAAGACGGTCAGGCGGAGGCCTCGCCGGTCAGCCGGACGGGAGACCAGAAGCTGTGGCGGGACCCGCAGACCGGCTATCTGCGCCGGTCGGTCTCGCCGCCGGGAATGCCGGGCCGGGTGGATATCGTCGAGGTGGACTTTCCGCCGCAAGCGCGGGTCAGTTTCCCGCCGCGGCAGGAAAGCCGCAGCATGACCCAGCATGTCTGGCTGTTTGACGGCGTGCTGGAGATGATCATCGGCGAGACCGTCCATACGCTGCATCCGGGCGACTGCCTGTTCATGCATATCGGCGACGCTTTCGATTTCCACAATCCATCCGACCAGCCGGCCCGTTATGCGGTCATCCTCGACCGCGGCCTGTAGACGACAACGAGAGAGGGACCATGACCGCCACCATCCGCATACTGGGCGCCGAAGATGCCCGCGCCGCCATTTCGGACCTCTGCGACATCCTGTCGGACGGCATCAATGGCGGTGCATCGCTGGGCTTCATGCAGCCATTCGAGCCGAAGGACGCGATCGGCTATTGGCAGGCGATCGCCGGCGAGGTCGAAAGCGGTGCGATCATTCTCGCGGTGGCGGAGCTGGATAGCAGGCTGGTCGGAACGGTCCAGGTCGGTCTTGCCTCGAAGCCGAACCAGCCGCATCGCGGCGATCTGATGAAGCTTCTCGTCCATAGCTCCGCCCGCGGGCTCGGCCTGTCACGCAAGCTGATGGCGGCTGTGGAGGAAGAAGCGGCCCGTCGCGGCCGCACGCTTCTGGTGCTCGATACGGCGACGGGCAGCGACGCGGAAGCAATCTACCCGCGTTTCGGTTGGCAACGGGTTGGCGTCATTCCGGATTATGCTCTGTGGCCGCAGGGTGGGTTCTGCGGCACGACGCTGTTCTACAAGCGCATCGGCGCCTGACCCTATTTCAACGTGGCCTCGAAGGCCTCGATGATGAGGTTTGCGGCGTCGAGGTGAACCTCGGCGCGATCCCGAAGACCCTTTCCATCGCAGATCGGATCGACATCGCCCAACTCGGACAACAGGTCCTGCGCCCCCGGTTTGCAGACGGGCAGGAAGCTGAAGTGGTTGGCGCCGGGGATTTGGTGATAGTGCGCGCCCGGGATCTCGGCGGACAGCTTGTAGGAATAGACCGCCACCGGGACCCCGCCGGGGCTGCCGAGGTTGATGATCGTTGTCGGCACGCGGATCGCCCTGAGGCTGTCGGCCTGGAAGGACGTGGCAAGGCCGGGATCGACGAGGACGGCGGATGCAATCCTCGGGTCGAAATTGGACTGTTCGAAATGGGCCTTGTCGAAGTCGCGCAGGTGGACCACCGGCGAAGCGACGCGCTTGCCGTCGACGAAACCGAAGCCCCCGGCAAACCACTGGCAATCCATCATCTGGGTGTTCTGGTCGCAGTAGTCGGCATAGGTAGGGAGATCGGCGCGCGCGCCGATCAGTTCCAGCCCCGTGCTGCCGCCCAGCGAGAAGCCGAGAACGCCGATTTTTCCGGGATCGATCGCAAGCTGCCATTTCGGGCTGGTCGTCATCGCGGTGATGATGTTGGTGAGATCCTGCGTCCGCTCCCAGATCCGCGGTGTCGCGATCGGGGTGGAATCGCCGCTCGTGGTGCCGGGATGGTCGGGTCCGGCCACGATGAAGCCCTTTTCGGCAAGCTGTGCTGCGATCCATGCCATTCCCTCGGCCCGTGACCCGGAGCCATGGGAGATCAGCACCAGCGGGAAATGTCCCCGTAGAAGTGGCGCATCCCGCCGTGCCGGTGCACCGGTGAAGATGCGGTTGTCGCCGACCAGCGTGTCGGAGCCGCCTTCGGCTGCCGGATACCAGACCGTGACGGAAAGATCCTTGCCGCGCTCCGGGGAGACGACCGGGACCGTGACGATCCCGACGGGATCCGCCGCAAAGACCGGCATGGCAGTGGCGCAGAGAGAAAGGGCGAGAAGGAAGTGGGTCGATCGCATGGCAGCCTCCGTGTTGAACGCGATGGCTGACCCTGCGGCGAAGATGGTGAGACGATCGACCTCGATCCTGTTCGAGGTCGTCCCGGAACAGGATCAAGGATAGGCCGTCGCCGTGTCAGGCGCGCCTTTCGGTAAGCGCGTAGAGGAAGGCGATGGCGGGAAGGGCAATCCCGACGGACGAGGCGAGCACCCATCCGCCCTGCGCGTAGGCAAACGCACCGACGGCCGAACCGAGCGCTCCGCCCACGAAGAACGTCGCCATGAACAGGCCGTTGAGCCGCGACCGCAGGTCCGCACCGAGGCCGAAGATTGCCCGTTGGCTGATCACCAGCGTCATCGTCACGCCGAAATCGAGCAGGATCGCCGCCGCGGTCATCAGACCGAGCGCCAGGGTCGAGCCCTCCGTCGCCAGATGGGTGATGAGATAGGCGGCCGCCGCCGACAGGATCCCGAACAGGGTCGCTGGCCGGCTGAGATTACGGTCGGCAAGCCGCCCGGCGATCGGCGACGCGATGGCCCCGGCAACGCCCGCCAGCGCAAACAGCGCGATGCCGGACTGACTGAGGCCGAAGGCGGGGCCGGACAGGACGAGCGGCGTCACCGTCCAGAAAAGGCTGAAGCTCGCAAACTGGAAGGCCTGGTAGAAGGCACGTCGGCGCAGCACCGGCTGGCCCGCATAGAGCGTCCACATGGAGGCGAGCAGTTCGCCATAGGAAAGCCGGGTCTGCGGCATGCGCCGCGGCAGACGATAGGCGAGAGTGATCCCGACAAGCACCATCACGCCGGCCGACAGGAAGAATACCAGATGCCAGGATGAGAAGCGGGAAACGAAGCTGGCAGCGGGCCGCGCCAGCATGATGCCGAGCATCAGGCCGCTCATGACATTGCCGACCACACGCCCGCGCATCTCGGCGGGAGCAAGGCTTGCGGCAAGCGGCACGATCATCTGCACGGCGGTCGAGGTGAGCCCGATCGCCAGCGACGCGGCGAGGAAGGGACCGGGCGTGGTGGACAGGGCGGCGGCAAGCAAGGCGATCGTGGTCGCCGCAATCATCATCACGATCAGCCGACGGTTTTCCATGAGATCGCCGAGCGGGACGATCAGCAGCAGGCCGAGCCCGTAGCCAATCTGGGTCAGCGTGACGATAAGACCCGTCGCGCTCGCGGGCAGGCCGATGGCCGCGGCGATCGGTCCGGCCAGCGGCTGCGCATAATAGAGGTTGGCGACGACGAGACCGCAGGCGGCAGCCATCAGGAATGTCAAGCCGGACGACATGGTCGTCGCGGCCACGGGCTCGGCCGTCGCGGTTGTGCTGGTCATGCTGGAAGCTCCTGGGGAGGAAGGAAAGGAAGAATTCTGGGTGGGTCAGTCGAGCAGCTTGAGGGCGGTCTCGACTACCGAACGGGACTGTTCGGGTGTCGGGCCCGTTTTGCCGAGGACGCGCAGACCGTAGAGGATGGAAAGCAGAAGACGGGCGGTAGCAACGGGGTCGATCCCGGGCGCGATGGAGCCGTCGGCCTGGCCCTCGCGGACGAGCGCTTCGAGGACCGTCTCCGTGCGGATCATCGAGCGATGCACGCGCTCGGCAGCTTCCGCGTCGTAGGCGCCAAGTTCGACCGCCGTGCCGACCACCAGGCAGCCACGCCGCCCGGCTTCTCCAAGCGAGGCGTCGGCATAGACGCGCAGCATCCGCAAGACCTTGTCGCGGCCGTCGCTGCCCTGCTGCAGCTCGCCCTCCAGAACGGCGTTGCGGACCTCCTTGTAGCGGTCGAAGGCGGCGAGGAAGATCGCCTTCTTGTCCTTGAACGCCTTGTAGAGGCTGCCTGCCGCAAGTCCCATCGCATCCTTGAGTTCGGATATCGACGTGCCGTGATAGCCCTGCTGCGAAAACACGACGATCGCCTTGTCGAGCGCTTCGCCGATCTCGAATTCGCGGGGCCGGCCAGGCGCGCGGGGCGCGCGGGGATTGTGTGTCTGGTGCAAGCGGCTGTCCATGGAAGAACCACGTATTAGGAAATGATCGTTCCCAAATAGGACGAAGCTATACCAAGGTCAAGATCAAACTCACAAGGGTTGGTGGGAACACACTGGGAGGAGCCTCGTCCCGGCTGCGACACTGCTTTGGTAGCGATGCCGGCCGTGCCGTCTTGGATGGCCGCAGTCCAGAGCTTCGACAGGGGTCGTCGTTGCCGCCGACTGACTGCAGCCGATCAAGGGCTCGGCGCCCGGAAACCGTATCTCACGAGAGACCGGGCCCGTCGTGGCCGCGCAGGGCTTCGCCAGGACGCGAAAAAGGCCCGGTTGAACCGAGCCTTTTTCGATGGTCATCCCGAGGCTTTCTTGCCCTTCGTGCGCGGGGCGGTGGGTTGCGCCGCCTCCCGCTCCTCGCGGAGCAGCCTCAATTTCTCGGTCTTCTTCTCCCGTTCCGTGGTCTCCGCGGCGATGATGGAGCGTGCCGTATGATCGGTCACGGCAGCCTTGTCGCGAGCGGAAAGCTTGGCGGGGTTGAAGAACTCGTCCTTGGTGGCAGTCATGGCATCCTCCTTCGTGACTGTGCCGGCTGGCCCGGCTTTAGCGGGTCCGCGCGGCAGCCGGAGCCTTCTTGGGCATGGGCAGGAGGCCTTCGCGCTGTGCCTTTTTGCGGGCGAGCTTGCGCGAGCGACGGATCGCTTCGGCCTTTTCGCGGGCCCGCTTTTCGGAAGGCTTTTCGTAGGCGCTACGCGCCTTCATTTCGCGGAACAGACCTTCGCGCTGCATCTTCTTCTTGAGCACACGAAGTGCCTGATCGACGTTGTTATCTCTAACCAGAACCTGCAAGCTATTTCCTTTCCATGCGGGGAAGCCCCGCGCCCTTTACGTGTTATTTGCCGATACGGATGCTGCTGGCCTTGAGCCAGGGTCCGCCCTCGCTCTTGCCAACGGCAGCCGCCGCTTGTTTCGTCGCCACGGTTTCCGTGCGGTCGATGTCGCTGGCGACGATGCGCCGCTCGAAATTCTCGTTGCCGAAGCGGACGCGATACTGCTGTTCGCCGCGATCGGCGTTCGGCAGCAATCCCACCACGCGGCACGTCCGGTCGCCAACGGCGGTCCGGGTCAAGCCGGCCCTCAGGACAAGCGCGTCGCCCACGGCAAAGGTATGGATGCTCATTGCTTATTCCTTAAGGTCGGTGGTCGTTTGCGGTCGCAAACAAAAAAGGCCGGGGGCTAGCCCGACCTCTTCCCGTCATTCAAGCCTTCACTGCCAGTTCATCCGTGGTCAGCGGAAGCGAATGACAAACTTACTCAGCGCGCAGATTGTCTGCCGAGCTCTTACCGGTTTTACGGTCGCGAACAATCTCGTAGGAGATCTTCTGACCTTCCTGGAGAGAACTCATGCCTGCACGCTCAACAGCCGAAACATGGACGAAAACGTCCGTGTCGCCGTCGTCGGGCTGAATAAAACCAAAACCCTTGGTGGCGTTAAACCACTTGACGGTACCTGTGCTCATGCCGATTTCCCTTCAATCGCAAGTGGATGGGCGATGTCTTGCCCAATGGATCGATATTTGAGAGGAAATCTGACAGAGCCGTCCGCTCGTGGACAAAGGTCGCAACCAATCTTCGATGGCTCCAATATAAGCCCAAATCCGAGATTAGCAATGAACAAAGCGGATTTTAATTCCGCGCCGCGGGCGAGGGGCAGGTCAAACCGTCCGGCTTGGGGTAGGGGAGACGCCGGCAGCTGGCGGCTTTCATCGCCATGCCGCAAGGGTAGGAGGAAGTCGCGGGCCCCGATCGCTCAGGGCCCGCGCCAGGGTCTCAGAGCGTGCCGTTGCGCTGCTGGATCATCATGAATGTATCATAGCTGTAGTCCGCGATCTGTGCCCAGAGATAAGCGTCCTTCTTGAACGCCTGCTGGCTATCGTAGATCTTTTTAAAGGCCGGATTTTTGGCGTTGATCTCGGCATAGGTCTCCTGCGCGGCCTTGTAGGCGGCGTCGAGGACCTGCTGGTTGAAGGCCTTGAGCACCGCGCCCTCGGCCACGAGCTGGCGCAGCGCCTTGGCGTTGCTGGCATCGTAGCGGGCCAGCATATTGGCGTTGGCGGCGGCGCAGGCATCCTTCAGGATCCGCTGGTAGCTCTTCGGCAAGGCCTTGAACTTGTCCAGGTTGAAGAAGGCGTGCACGGCCGGGCCGCCTTCCCACCAGGCCGGATAATAGTAGTATTTCGCGACCTTGACGAAGCCGAGCTTCTGGTCGTCGTAGGGGCCGACGAATTCGGTGGCGTCGATCGTGCCTTTTTCGAGCGCGGCGTAGACGTCGCCGCCTGCGATCTGCTGCGGCGTCACGCCGAGCTTCTGCATCACCTGGCCGGCGAGGCCGGCAATGCGCATCTTCAGTCCCTTCAGGTCGTCAACGGTGTTGATTTCCTTGCGGTACCAGCCGCCCATCTGGGCACCGGTATTGCCCGCCGGCATGGCATAGAGGTTGTAGCCCGCCAGGAACTCGTTGAGCAGTTCGTTGCCGCCGCCGACCGAGAACCACGAATTGGTCTGGCGCGCATTGAGGCCGAAGGGGATCGCCGTGCCGAGCGCAAACGCCGGATCCTTGCCGATGTAGTAATAGGAGCAGGTGTGCGCCATCTCGACGGTGCCGTTCGCAACCGCGTCGGCCGCCTGCAGGCCGGGCACCACTTCGCCGGCTGCGAAGGTGTGGATGGTGAAGTTGCCGTCCGTGGCTTCCGAAACGCTGGTGGCAATATCCGTGCAGGCGCTGAACAGAATGTCCGTGTTCTTCGTGAAGGACGAGGTCATCCGCCAGGTGATCTTCGGGTTTTCCTGCGCGATCGCCGGCGCGGCGAGAGTGGTTGCGGCAGCTGCACCAAGCCCGGCGCTGCTCGCCTGGCGGAAGAATTGTCTACGGTCCATGCGGATATGCCTCCCTGAAAGCGTCTCATGCGTGTGGAGCCCGGTCTTAAGGCCTTCGTTTCGGAAACGGCAAGCGGAAAATGTCGAAGATTGCGCGCACCGGTGGAAGTGGTTGCAGAAAGTTGCGCGGCCTCGCTGGCGGCATGCATTGGGAAAGGAGAGGCTTGATCTCTCAGGCGGATCGATTAGTTTAGAACAATTCTAACGAGGAAGATTTCATGTTCGGCCGTCTGCTCCCCAATTCCAAAAGGTCCTTCGATAGCCTGAGCGAGCCGGAAATCCTCGCTTTGGCGATCGGTGCGGAAGAGGAAGACGCGCGCATCTATCTCGGCTATGCCGATGGCCTGCGGGCGCAGTATCCCGCCTCGGCCAAGGTGTTCGAGGACATGGCCGAGGTCGAGCAGACGCACAAGAACACGCTGATCGATATGTTCCGGTCGCGCTTCGGCGAACGTATTCCGCTCATCCGCCGCGAGCACGTTCGCGGCTTCTACGAGCGCAAGCCCGACTGGCTGCGCAGCAACCTGTCGCTCGAGACGGTGCGCGCGGAAACCGAAGCCATGGAGCAGCAGGCCGCGCGCTTCTACCGCGAGGCGGCCAAGCGCATGTCGGATGCAAAGACCCGGGCGCTCCTCGGTGATCTCGCACTTGCCGAGGAGGGCCACGAAGACATCGCGCGCATGCTGACGGACAAGCACCTGCCCGGCGACGTCGAGAAGGAAGAGGACGCGACGGCCCACCGCCAGTTCGTTCTGACCTATGTGCAGCCGGGCCTGGCAGGCCTTATGGATGGATCGGTTTCCACCCTTGCGCCGATTTTCGCGGCGGCCTTTGCGACGCAGAACACCTGGTCGACCTTCCTGATCGGCCTTTCCGCCTCAGTCGGTGCCGGCATTTCCATGGGCTTTACCGAAGCCGCACATGACGACGGCAAGATCTCGGGGCGCGGTTCGCCGATCAAGCGCGGCCTCGCCTGCGGCATCATGACGATGGTCGGCGGCCTCGGCCATGCGCTTCCCTACCTTATACCGGAGTTCTGGACCGCGACCATCGTGGCCGCCATTGTGGTCTTCTTTGAACTCTGGGCGATCGCCTTCATCCAGAACCGCTACATGGAAACGCCTTTCGTCCGGGCGGTCTTCCAGGTCGTGGTCGGTGGCTGTCTGGTGCTGGCCGCCGGCATCCTCATCGGCAATGGGTGAGAAGCGACGGCCGCGAGGCCGNNCAAGCGAAGGGCCGGCAGGCGTGCGACGGCCGTAAGGCCGGCAAAGCGCTCCAGTGGATCGCCTTCAGCGCCCCTAAGCGTCACGTGAAGGCCGAAAAAGAAAACCCGCCGCTGCAAGCAGGGCGGGCTTTTCGTGTCGGTCGCGGTTCCAGATGTCTAGCGCAGGGCGCCGACCAGCAGATCGCGGCCATTTTCAATCGTGACCCAGCGGCCGGTATTGAAGGTCGCCTGACGCTTCAGGAACGTATAGGGGGTCTGGTACCAGGCGAACACCTCGTCGGTCAGGTTGTCGAGGATGAAATCGCCGTCGGAGGTGCGCAGCGTCAGAACCGCATGGCCTTCGCCGTCCGACTTGCGCACCACGGTCATCAGGAGGTCCGAATACGCAAAGCCGGCGGCAGCCAGTTCCTTGCGTTTCTCGAGCGCGAAATCCTCGCAGTCGGCGGCAGTCGTCGGGAATTCCCAGAACTCTTCCTTGCCGTAGACGTCCTTGTCGGTGCGGGCGATGTAGCGGGCGTTGACGGCCTTGTTGACCTCCCTGACGATCTCCCAGCCCCGGTCCGTGACGCGCGGCGCCGGTGCGGACCGGCTTTTGATATTGCATTCGCCGGGATAGCGCTGGCAGAAGTCGAAATGGCCGATCGGCTGGGAGGTGACGGAGCCGGTCACCATCGAAGCAGCGACTGGCTGAGACGCAGGCATTGCCGCGCTGACAGGCACAAGTGTACTGAGAAGGACCACAGCTATCCGCCATGCCCGCAAGGCTTTTTTCATTCGACCCGTCCCTTCAAGTCCTAATGAAAGGTTAAGGTCGGAATGGCTCGTTAGTCAATTGTTCAGGATTTGTTAATCACTGACGTCTGCGAATATGGTTAAGACTGCGGCATTTCAGTATCAGCCCAATTTTTAGCCATTAAGAAGTAATGCCTCTATCGCGGCACGGAGTTTCGCGAGATCCTGCGGCCGTGACAGCCGGTGGTCGCCATCTCTGATCAGGGTCAGCACCACATCGTCGGCCGGCAGGAATTCCACCAGCTTCAGTGCATGGCTGTAGGGGACGTCGGGATCGGCCATGCCCTGCAGGATGTGGATCGGACATCCCGTCTCGAGGATCCCGGTCATGACGCGATTGCGCCGGCCGTCCTCGATCAGCCCGCGCGTATAGATATTGGGCTCGGCGCTGTATTCGGATGGCTCCTCGAAATAACCCCGCTCGGCAAGCGACGTCAGTTCGGCCTCGCTGAGGTTCGGCTCGATCAGTTCGAAGGTGAAGTCCGGCGCCGGGGCGACGAGCACCATGGCCACGAGCTTCGTCGTTCCTTTCCGTTTCGCCAGTTCCTGGGCAAGCCGCAGCGCGATCCATCCGCCCATCGACGAGCCGATCAGGATCACCCGCGTCGGCTTCAGATGCCGCAGCACGGCCATCGTCTCTTCAAGCCAGCGGGAGATCGTGCCGTCGGCAAAGGCGCCGCCGGATGCGCCGTGGCCGGAATAGTCGAAGCGAATGGCGGAAAGGCCGTTTTCCTCGGCAAGCGCGTCGAGTGCGACTGCCTTGGTTCCCATCATGTCGGACCGGTACCCGCCGAGCCACACCAGGGCGGTGCCGTTCTTTCGGCGTCCGGCGCGGTACAGGATGGCGATCTCGCGGGCGTCAGGGCCTTCGCCGACCGTGATGCGGATATCGGTCGGGGCGGATGCGGTCTCTGTCATGGCGGGTTCCTGTGCAGTGTCGGGCCTATAAATCAGATTCGCCAAATGCCGACAGCAGGTGATTTCTTCGTCGCGGCATGCTATTGACTTCGCGCGAGCGATCACGACATTGCTCTCGCCCGCAGGCCGGGCGGGGATACGTTGACGCCTGCGGTCCGAAATTATCAAGGAGAATACGACCATTCGCAGACCATTCAAAGCCGATGCCCCCGTTAAGGAAGGCCCGCGCTCCAATCGGGATATCCGCATTCCCAAGGTCCAGCTTATCGATGCCGAAGGCCTGAACCTCGGTGTGGTCCCGACCGATCAAGCGCTCAAGATGGCCGAAGAAGCCGGACTTGATCTCGTTGAGATCTCGCCTAACTCCGAGCCGCCTGTCTGCAAGATCCTCGACCTCGGCAAGCTGAAATATGCGAACCAGAAGAAGGCTGCCGAAGCCCGCAAGAAGCAGAAGATCGTCGAAATCAAAGAAATCAAGATGCGTCCCAACATCGATACCCATGACTATGAGGTAAAGATGAAGGCGATGAACCGGTTCTTTGAAGAAGGCGACAAGGTCAAGGTGACCTTGAAGTTCCGTGGTCGTGAAATGGCCCACCAGGAACTTGGCATGAAGCTTCTTCTGCAGGTTAAGGACGATACGCTGGAGATCGCCAAGGTGGAAGCCGAGCCCAAGCTCGAAGGGCGCCAGATGATGATGGTGCTGGCGCCGAA
Source organism: Hyphomicrobiales bacterium (assembly GCA_900469345.1). Lineage (GTDB taxonomy): Bacteria > Pseudomonadota > Alphaproteobacteria > Rhizobiales > Rhizobiaceae > Neorhizobium. Next base: position 83,001 of record UBWZ01000003.1, read on the forward strand.
ATAAGCGCTGCACCCGCCGCCTTTCAAGCGGCTCCGCCGGCTTTGCCGGCCTCTCCAGGCATGCAGTCTTTTCCATTGCGCTTTCGACCGGCTGCGGTTATAAGCGCGCGTCCGAACGGTCCGGCAGGGCATGCCGTGGCCGTTCTAAATGCTTGAAGCGGGCTTCGTCTGCCCGGTTCGATACAAATACGGAGTAGCAAAATGCCCAAGATGAAGACGAAGTCGGCCGCCAAGAAGCGGTTCAAGATCACTGCGACGGGTAAAGTCGTTGCAGCTGCTGCTGGCAAGCGCCACGGCATGATCAAGCGGTCCAACAAGTTCATCCGCGATGCGCGCGGAACGATGATCCTTGCCGAACCCGATGGCAAGAAGGTTATCAAGAGCTACCTGCCGAACGGTCTCTGAGACCCTCGACAATTTGGATCAGTTTAAGGAGATCATGACATGGCACGCGTAAAACGTGGCGTAACTTCCCGCGCCAAGCACACCAAGACTTTGAAGGCAGCCAAGGGTTTCTACGGCCGCCGCAAGAATACCATCCGCGCCGCAAAGGCTGCCGTTGACCGTTCGCGTCAGTTCGCAACCCGCGACCGTCGCGTCAAGAAGCGCAACTTCCGCGCTCTGTGGATTCAGCGTATCAACGCTGCCGTTCGCGAATCCGGCCTCACCTACGGCCGTTTCATCGACGGCCTGAACAAGGCTGGCATCGAGGTGGACCGCAAGGTTCTGTCCGACATGGCAATCCATGAGCCGGCTGCCTTCGGCGCCCTCGTCGAAGCCTCCAAGAAGGCTCTCGAATACCTCAAGGACGCCGGCACGACCAACGAGTTTGAAAGCGCGGTTCGGTAACCAGCGCTTCCCAAGCTTTGTGCATTGAATTTGGGAAACCCGCGCTGGTCTGGGCTGGCGCGGGTTTTTCTATATGGGTCATGCCGGCCCGCGGCAGCAATGCGGCCGCCCGCGCTGCCGCCGGACCTCAACCGATTCTTTCTCCGATCATTAAACGGAAGCAACCATGTCCGATCTGGAAAATCTGCGATCCTCTCTTCTGGCGGAAATCGAGGGCGCTGCCGATGAAGCCGCGATCGAGGCGGTGCGTGTTTCGGCGCTCGGCAAGAAAGGCTCCGTCTCCGAACTTCTGAAGACGCTCGGCGGTATGTCGGCCGAGGAACGCCAGACCCGCGGTGCCGCCATCAACGCGCTGAAGACCGAGGTCGCCGAGGCGATCAACGGCCGCAAGGCGATGCTCAGGGACGCGGCGATCGAGGCGCGGCTGAAAGCCGAGACGATCGACATTTCCCTGCCCGTGCGCGCCTCGCCGGCCGAGCGCGGCCGCATCCATCCGATCAGCCAGATCGTCGACGAGATCACCGCCATCTTCGGCGACATGGGTTTCGCCATCGCCGAAGGTCCGGACATCGAGACGGACTACTACAATTTCACGGCCCTGAACTTCCCCGAAGGCCATCCGGCTCGCGAGATGCACGACACCTTCTTCTTCCAGCCGGACGACAACGGTGAGCGCAAGGTTCTGCGCACCCATACCTCGCCTGTGCAGATCCGCACCATGGAAGCGCAGAAGCCGCCGATCCGCATCATCATTCCGGGCAAGACCTATCGCCAGGACAGCGACGCCACCCATTCGCCCATGTTCCACCAGGTCGAAGGCCTGGTCGTGGATCGCAAGAGCCATGTCGGCAACATGCGCTGGATCCTGGAAGAGTTCTGCAAGGCCTTCTTCGAAGTCGACAGCGTCACCATGCGCTTCCGTCCGTCCTTCTTCCCGTTCACGGAGCCGAGCTTCGAGGTCGACATCCAGTGCGACCGCTCCGGCCCGATCGTCAAGTTCGGCGAAGGCACCGACTGGATGGAGATCCTCGGCTGCGGCATGGTCCACCCGAACGTCCTGCGCGCCGGTGGGCTCGATCCCGACGAGTTCCAGGGCTTTGCCTGGGGCATGGGCCTCGATCGCATCGCCATGCTGAAATACGGCATGCCGGACCTGCGTGACTTCTTCAATGCCGACGTCCGCTGGATGAACCACTACGGTTTCCGCCCGCTCGACATGCCGACGCTGTTTGGTGGGTTGAGCGCTTAGTTTAATTGTGGCCACAAATAGATATGTGTGCTAGACATGGATCTGGAGTGGGACGAGGCAAAGCGACAGCAGACCCTTCGGGAGCGGGGACTGGATTTTGCTGATGTCCCCGACTTCGACCCTGAGAGTGTCGTGACGCATATCGATCAACGGCGGGACTATGGCGAAACACGCTATAATTCGACTGGCTATCTGAACGGCGTTCTGTGCAGCTTCTGCTGGACAGAGAGAAGCGGCAAGTTGCGCATCATTTCGCTGAGGAAAATCAATGACCGCGAACGCAAAGTCTACGAAAGGGCAAGGCCTCGTACTACCGACCCTGAATGACGTCGACGCAGGAAAGTTGACGCTCGATGAGTACGAAATCGCCCATGGCGAGGATATTCCGGAGCTGACCGACGAGATGATGGCGCGAGGCCGCCCTGCGTCGGAAATTCCGGAACTGGCCAATGTCTTCAAGGCGCGCGGTGAACGCGGTCCGCAGAAGGCCGCCGTCAAGGAGCGGATCGGATTGCGCCTGGATGCTGAGGTGGTCTCGCATTTCCGCCGGACCGGGCCGGGTTGGCAGAGCCGCATCAATGCGGTGCTGACGGAGTATGTGAAGGCAGACAGTCAAAAGCCGCAAGGCAACGACACGTGAAGGCAGCAACGTGGACCACCGCGATCTTGAAAAGAGAGTGACATGACCATCCATACCGGTGGCTGCCGCTGCGGCGCCATCCGCTTTACCGCCAGTTCCGACCCGACTTACGCCAGCTATTGCCATTGCAGCGATTGCCGGCGGGCGAGCGGCGCGCCGGTGGCGGCCTTTGTCGGCTTCCACGCCGGGGATGTGGCGTTCGAAGGCGAGACGGGCGCGACCTATGGCAAGCCGCCGGTCAGCCGCAGCTTCTGCAGCACCTGCGGCGCGCCAATTGCCTATCGGGACGAGCGTCTCGCAGGCCAGATCTTCTTTATGCTCGGCGCCATGGATGCGCCGGAAAACTATCCGCCACGCGTGCATGGATATGTGCGCGAAGAATTGCCATTTTTCCATCTCGACGACGGTCTGCCCCGCTTGGAGACCAACACCGTGCCCAGACCTTCAGGAGAAAACCAATGAAATTCACCCTTTCCTGGCTCAAGGATCACCTGGAAACCGACGCTACGCTCGGTGAGATCTGCGAGCGGCTGACCGCGATCGGCCTTGAGGTCGAAAGTGTCGACGACAAGGCGGCCTACAAGCCCTTCGTCATCGCCAAGATCCTGTCGGCGGAAAAGCACCCGCAGGCGGACCGGCTGAAGGTGCTGATGGTCGATGCAGGCCCGCGCGTCAACGGCGGCAAGCCGGTGCAGGTCGTCTGCGGCGCACCCAATGCCCGTGCGGGTCTGGTTGGCGCGCTGGCGAGCCCCGGCACCTATGTGCCCGGCATCGACGTGACGCTGTCTGTCGGCAATATCCGCGGGGTCGAAAGCCACGGCATGATGTGTTCCGAAAAGGAACTCGACATGTCCGACAACCACGACGGCATTATCGACCTGCCGGAAGATGCGCCCGTGGGCACGCCGTTTGCGACCTATGCCGGTCTCGACGATGCGGTTATCGACATCAACCTGACGCCCAACCGTCCGGACTGCACCTCGATCCACGGCATTGCCCGCGACCTTGCAGCCGCCGGGCTTGGCACGCTGAAGCCCCGGCCAAGGCCTGAGCTTGCGCTGCAGGGCGAGACGGCAATCGGCTTGAAGATCACGCTGGATGACGCAAAGCTCTGCCCGGGCTTCGCGCTCCGGCTGGTGCGCGGCGTCAAGAACTGCCCGAGCCCCGCCTGGATGCAGGCGCGGCTGAAGGCGATCGGCCTTCGCCCCATCAATGCTCTGGTCGATATCACCAATTACATGACCTTCGACCAGGGCCGGCCGATGCACGTCTTCGACGCCGCCAAGGTCAAGGGCGACCTGACCGTCCGGCGCGCGCAAGACGGCGAGACGGTGCTGGCGCTCGACCAGCGGGAATACAAGCTGAACCCCAGCAATGTCGTCATTGCCGATGACAATGGCGTCGAGTCGATCGGCGGCATCATGGGCGGCGAACATTCCGGCTGCGATGAAAACACCACCGACGTGCTGATCGAGTCCGCGCTCTGGGACCCGATCAACATCGCCAAGTCCGGCCGCGCGCTTGGTATCATCACCGATGCGCGCTACCGCTTCGAACGCGGCGTCGATCCAGAATACATGATCCCGGGCCTCGACCGCACCACGCAGCTGGTGCTGGAGCTTTGCGGCGGCACCCCGGCGCAAGCCAAGGTCGTCGGTTACGAGGCCACCGCGCCGAAGGTCGTCGATTTCCCGTTTGCGGAAGTGAAGCGCCTGACCGGCCTCGAGGTCTCGACCGACGAGAGCCGCCAGATCCTTACCAAGCTCGGTTTCGGCGTCGATGGCGAAGGCGAGAATGTCGCCGTCACCGTTCCCTCCTGGCGGCCCGATGTGGATGGCAAGGCGGATCTCGTCGAAGAGGTCATGCGCATCCATGGCGTCGACCAGATCAAGCCGGAGCCGATCGAAAAGCTCTCGAGCGTCAACGCCAAGATCCTGACGACGCTGCAGATCCGTACCCGCACCGCCAAGCGGGCGCTGGCCGCGCGCGGCATGCTGGAAGCGGTCACCTGGTCCTTCATCGCGGAAGACCAGGCAAAGCTGTTCGGCGGCGGCAGCACCGCTCTGAAGCTCGCCAACCCGATTGCAGCCGACATGTCCGACATGCGTCCCTCGCTGCTGCCCGGCCTGCTCACCGCGGCCCAGCGCAATGCCGACAAGGGACTGGGCGACGTGGCGATCTTCGAGGTCTCCGGTACCTACGAGAACGACCGGCCGGAAGGCCAGCGTCGCGTCGCCGGTGGCATCCGCCGCGGCACCGCCTCCATCAACGGCACGGGCCGTCTCTGGTCGAACACTGCCAAGGGTGGCGGCAAGCCGGTCGACGTCTTCGACGCCAAGGCCGATGCTCTGGCGGTTCTCGAAGCCTGCGGCCTGCCCATGGCCAATGTGCAGATCGAAAAGGGGGCACCCGGCTGGTACCATCCGGGGCGCTCCGGCACCATCAAGATGGGCCCGAAGGTCGTGCTCGGCTATTTCGGCGAGTTCCACCCGAAGACGCTGGGCAGCCTCGACGTTTCTGGAGCGCTTGCCGGCTTCGAGGTCTATCTCGATGCCATGCCGGAGCCGAAGAAGAAGGCGACCCGCACCAAGCCGCCGCTCGACCTCTCGCCTTTCCAGGCCGTAAAGCGCGACTTCGCCTTCGTGGTCGGCTCGGATGTCGAGGCGGGCGCCATCGTCAAGGCGGCCACGAGCGCCGACCGCAAGCTCATCACCGGCGTCAATGTCTTCGACGTTTTTGAAGGCGCGTCGCTGGGCGAGGGTCGCAAGTCGATCGCGGTCGAGGTGCTGATCCAGCCCGTCGACAAGACACTGACCGACGAGGACTTCGATACGCTGACGGCCAAGATCGTCGCCAATGTCGAGAAGTCCACGGGCGGAACCCTGCGCGCCTGAAGACGGGTGGGCTCAAAACGGGTGGCATGCAATCTTCTGCCGCGATAGCCTGCTCCTGAACGGGCAGGTTATCGGTGTTACGGCGCAAGCCCGGCACGAAAGGGAGGGGGCATGCGCAAGCCGGGATCGATGAAAGCGCTGGAGGAGCTCGGGCGCGTCAGGCTGTCGCAGAACTTCTTCTTCCGCGACTTCCTGCACTCGGAGATCGCCAGCTTCTATGGCTTGCCCAACATCCCCGAAAATCCGGATCTGGCCATCGAAGCGGGCAGACGCTTGTGCGAGGAACTGCTTGAACCGCTGCAGGCGACCTTTGGCCGCCTGCACATCCGCTCCGCCTACCGCTCGCGCGAGGTCAATGGCTTCGGCAACGAGCACGATCTCAACTGCGGCTCCAATGACAGCAACGCTGCCGGCCACATCTGGGATCTGCGCGACAGGCAGGGTTATATGGGCGCCACCGCCTGTATCGTCATTCCCTGGGTTTGGGACCGTCATCAGGCGGAGGGGGATTGGCGAAGGCTCGCCTGGTGGATCCACGACCACCTGCCATATTCGGCGCTGCAGTTCTTCCCCAAACTCTGGGCAGTCAATGTCGCCTGGCATGAAAGGCCGGTGCGGGCGATCACCAGCTTCGCGGCGCCGCGCGGCACGCTGACCAAGCCCGGCATGGCAAACCACGAAGGCGATCACTCCGACTGGTATCAGGGCTTTCCGGACGCAAGCCGTTAAGCGGTGCACCGGAGGCCTGCAATCCTATGGATGGCTTTTGAGCTTGCTGCGTCGGCAGTAACAGCGTCCACGTAACCATGCCCGATCGACGGAACGGCCTGCTCTTCGGACGGGGGCTGGCCCTTCCCGGCGGATCCTAGCAGATCCTGGGAAGGGCTCCGACATTCACATCTTCAACTTGGCGCGAAGCGCGTCGATCCGCTTTGAGGCTTCGGCCTTGGAAAGGTCTTCGGCGAAGGCCTCGGGCTCATGCGCCTGTTCGCTCAGCGTCTTGAGATAGGAGCCCTGGGCGCCGGTCATGGGCTCGTCGCCCGTCACCCAGTCGTCCGGGTTCTTTTCGGTATTGGACGCCGGGTCCGGGTCTGTTTTCGGGTTGTGCTGGTCGACCATGATTGCCTCTTCTTGATGTCTGTTCCTCAAACGTTCCCTCTGCGCTTTCGTTCCAGGGAAGGCATTGAGGATCACGCCACAGGAGCTCGGCTCTGCCGCTTGGGTATCAGGGTCGGGCGGAAACGGCGCTGGTCCGCTCCCGCCCGGATGCTTGTTATTTCCTCGGGGTCCAGGCCATGGCCTGCGCCGAATACCGGGCACCGGAGACCTTGTCGGGCGCCAGCAGCTCGTCGAGCCTGCCGACCTCTGCAGGTGTCAGCGTAACCTCGGCGGCAGCGGCATTCTGCTCCAGGTGGCTGATCTTGCGGGCGCCGGGAATGGGCACGATAAAATCACCCTTGGCCAGAACCCAGGCCAGCGCCAGCTGCGCCGCGGTCACGCCTTTGTCTGCGGCCATCTCTTCGACCAGTCGGACCAGCGCCATGTTGGCGGCCATGTTGTCGGCTTCGAAGCGCGGCAGGTTGCGGCGCATATCGTTTTCGGCGAACGCATCCGTGCTGGTGATCTTGCCGGTCAGGAAGCCACGCCCGAGCGGGCTGAACGGTACGAAGCCGATGCCAAGCTCGCGGCAGGTGTCAAGGATCTCGCCCTCCGGATCGCGCGTCCAGAGCGAATACTCACTCTGCAGCGCCGAGATCGGGTGGACGGCATGCGCCCGGCGAATGATGTCCGCGCCCGCCTCGGACAGGCCAAGCGCCCGCACCTTGCCCTCTTTCACCAGCGTGGCCATGGCGCCCATGGTGTCCTCGATCGGCACCTCCGGGTCGACGCGGTGCTGGTAGAGAAGGTCGATGACGTCTACCTGCAGGCGCTTCAGAGAGGCCTCGACCACCTCCCGCACGTGTTCGGGCCGGCTGTCGAGGCCGGACATGGCGCCCGTTTCCTTCTTGGTCGGATCGATCTTGAAGCCGAACTTGGTGGCGATCACCACCTTGTCTCGGTGCGGCTTCAGCGCCTTGCCGACCAGCTCTTCGTTGACGAAAGGACCATAGACTTCCGCCGTGTCGAAAAAGTTGACGCCGATTTCCACAGCCCTGTGCAGGGTGCGGATCGAGTCCTGCTCGTCCTGTCCGCCATAGGCGTGGCTCATCCCCATGCAGCCAAGGCCGATGGCCGAGACGCTGAGCTCTTGCCCGAGTTTGCGCATTTTCATGAAACATCTCCTGTCGAAGAAAGGGACGGCGGGTATCCGCCGTCCGGGAAGCAATCAGGCGCCAGCTTCGGTCAGAAGCGCCATCTGTCCGTCGGACAGCGTCAGGTTTCCGGCCGCGAACATCGCGTCGAGCTGCGAAGCGCTGGTCGCGCTGGCGATCGGCGCCGTGATGCCAGGCCGCTGGCGGGCCCAGGCGAGTGCGATGGCGGCCGGTTCGGCATCAGTTTCCACCGCCACCTCGTCGAGCGCCGCGAGGATTCGCAGACCCTTGTCGTTGAGGTAGCTCAACGCTTTGGCACCGCGTTCTTTGCCTTCCGTATCGCTCTTGTCGCGATACTTGCCGGTCAGGAACCCCGACGCGAGACCGTAGTAATTGATGACGCCGATCTCCTCGCGAACGCAAAGCTCGGCAAGTCCGCCCTCGAACTCGCTACGGTCATAAAGATTGTAGGGCGGCTGCAGCACGTCGTAGCGCGGCAGGCCGTTTCTGGCCGACACCTCGAAGGAATCGCGCAGCATCTGGGCGTTGTAGTTCGAGCAGCCGATCGCCCGGACCTTGCCCTGCTCCTTGATCTTCGCGAAAGCGCCAAGCGTTTCCTCGTGGCCGACGGACGGATCCGGCCAGTGGGCGAGGTAGAGGTCGATGTGATCGGTCTTCAGCCGGCGCAGCGAGTTGTCCACCTCCTCGAGAATCCATTTGGCCGAGAGATCCTTCTTGCCTTGGCCCATGTCGGAACCGACCTTGGTGACGATGACGGCCCGGTCGCGTGGATGGCGGCGCTCCTTCATCCATTTGCCGATGATCGTCTCGGACTCGCCGCCCACATGGCCGGGGACCCAGCGGTTGTAGGCGTCGGCGGTATCGATCGTGTTGAAGCCCGCATCGAAGAAGCGGTCGAGCAGGTCGAAGGACGTCTTTTCATCCGCCGTCCAGCCGAACACGTTGCCGCCGAAGACGACAGGAGAAATGGAAAGGCCGGTCCGGCCGAGTGTGCGCAGCTCCATGATGGTCTCCGAGTTGTGAAAGAATGGGCCGATGGCCTTGGGAAGGACCCCCAGATTAGCCGAGCGTCCGGCACCGGCCAGTCCTTATTTTGAGCGGTAGCCGAGTTTTTCAAGCGGCGCGTCTGGCTGCGGTTGCACCCTATCAGCATCGACCCTAAGGTGCGCGACCTGGCTTGTAATGGGAGATTGTGATGCTGCGTTTCGGAATTTTGTCGACCGCCAAGATCGCGCGGGAGGCGGTGATACCCGCCATCCAGGATGCCGAGAATTGCGTCGTGACCGGCATTGCCAGCCGCGATCTGGCCCGCGCGCAAGCCGTCGCCGAGCGCTTCGGCATCGCGGAGGCCTTCGGCTCCTACGACGACATGCTGCAGTCGGATGCGATCGACGCCGTCTATATTCCGCTGCCGACCAGCCAGCACGTCGAATGGGCGATCAGGGCTGCGGAAGCCGGCAAGCACGTGCTGGTCGAAAAGCCGCTGGCCTTGAAGGCCGCAGATATCGAGGCGCTCATCGCCGCCCGCGATCGCAACAACGTAGTCGTTGCAGAAGCCTATATGGTCACATACGCACCGGTCTGGCTGAAGGTGCGCGAACTGCTGCGCGACGGTGCGATCGGCCAGCTGAAGCATGTCCAGGGTGCCTTCGCCTATTTTAACCGCGACCCCTCCAACATGCGCAACATTCCGGAACTCGGCGGCGGCGCGCTGCCCGATATCGGCGTCTATCCGACGATTGCGACCCGTTTTTCGACCAGCGAGGAGCCGCAGCGCGTGCAGGCGACCGTCGAGCGCGATCCGGAGTTCGGCACCGATATCTATGCCAGCGTCAGGGCCGAGTTCTCTTCCTTCGAACTCAGCTTCTATGTCGCGACCCAGCTGGCCGCCCGGCAGATCATGGTCTTCCACGGCAGCGAAGGCTACATAGAGGTGAAGTCGCCGTTCAACGCCGACCGCTGGGGCGCCGAAGAGGTGGAACTGACCAACCAGAAGCACAGCGTCTCGCAGATCTTCCGCTTCCCCGACAGCCGCCAGTACCGCAAGCAGGTCGAAGCCTTTGCCAGGGCCGCCGCGGGCGAAACGGCCGAAGTCGTGACGCTGGAAAGCTCGCTGCTGAACCAGACGTTCATCGACGCGATCTATCGGGCAAGCGGCCATGAGGGCTGGGAAAAGGTCTAGGGCCTCACCCTAGTCATTGCGCCAGCGGCGAATGCGCCAGACGCCGAACAGACAGAAAAGCAGCGTGCCGAGCCAGGCGGCTGCAAGATGGACGAGCGGCTGGATCTCGGGCGTCCGCATCGAAAGAATGGCGAAGACGCCATAGTTGAGGACGACGCTGACAACGATCAGCGGCAATAGCCCGGGTCGACGCCCGGCCTGAACGGGCGCTGGCAGGCATTTCGACAGCAGGCCCGCAATCGCCAGGGCGGCGCATAGCGAAAGCAGGCGTGCGGCCGGTGCAGACCAGGCCGAATTGCCGGTCAGCACCTGGAGAAGGACCGCATCGGTGATGATCGATGCGGTCGAAATGAGCAGCAGCCGCGTGGATCTGTTCACCACCGTCGCTCAACCATTGATCGCCAGCAGCCCGGCGAAAATCAGCACCGCGCCCAGAAAATAGCGCAACGTCAGAAGTTCGCCGAAGACGAGATGCGCCAGCAGCGGCACGAAGCAGAACGTCAGGCCCATGAAGGAATAGGCGATCGTCAGCGGCACCGTCCGCAGCACATAGATCCAGACGATCGTGCCCAGGCCATAAAGCGTGAGTGCTGCAATCATCACCGGATTGGTCGCCAGCCCGATCAGGGCGCGCAGCGAAAACTCGCCGACCGAGCCGCTTGCCAGCTTGAACAGCACCTGACCGACGGCGATGAGCAGGGGAGTGCCGAGAAGGCCGACCCAGGTGAGCGGGGAAAGGGTGGCAAACATGCGGATTGCTCCTTAGCCCGGCCGGTCTTCGCTGTAGAAGATGTCGCGGCCGATATCCTCGCAGACATAGACGTCGGGCACCGGATGGACGGCGCGCAGGAAGGAATGCGTGTAGGGGAAGAAGTTGAAATGCGGATTGAAGCTGTAGCGATACTCCCGCTCGCGCGGCACCACAATGATCAATCGCCGCCTTGCGATACGGCGCAGCTCCGCGATCGCCTTTGCATATTCGAGGACATGCTCGATCACGTGAGTGCAGACGACGGTATCGAACTCGCCATCTGCGAACGGCAGGTTCTCGATCTTTGCCGCGACGTATTCGACGCCGGCGATATCGGCTGCGTCATCGACGACGAAATCCACCCCGACCAGGCGCGTAAGGCCGGGATGGGCATCGCGGATGTGGGTGAGCAGCGCGCCGGTGCCGCAGCCGACGTCGCAGATGCTGGTTCCCTCGACCATCGAATTGATCCGCCGGATGCACGCCATCGAATTGTCCGTGCCGGCGTGCACGCGCGGATGGTTGCGGTAGAGTTCGGCATATTCTTCCGGCGACAGGAAGGGGGCGCGCTCGCGGAATCGGGCGAGGTGCGCGGTGTGTTCGCCCCAGACGCACTTCGCCAGCCACAGGAACAGCCGGGAGTCGCGCAGGATCGGCGGCAGCAGGTCTTCGATGACGAATCGTATCCGGTTCGTGCTTTCCCGATTCATGCCTGTGACCGTTGCTGCCGGTGTTTCGCCGGTCGCACCACTTCGACCGGCTGCGGTCGGGCGAGTTCGGCCGGCATGCTCAGATAGTGGATGCGCAGCTGCTCGCTGCGGGCCCGCGACAGGGAATCGAGGATCAGGCCGGCGGTCAGGACAAGCAGGGACATCAGCATCAGGACGAGCGAAAACACCCAGGTCGGCATCCGCTCCACCAGTCCCGTCTCGAAATAGGCGAGCAGAACGGGTGCCATGAACACGAGGCTCCCGGTCATCAGGCCGCCGCTCAGCGTGCCGAAGAAAGCGAAGGGCCGCGTCTCCTTCATCAGCATGGCAAACATCCAGAGGATCTTCGCGCCGTCGCGGTAGGTCGAGAGTTTCGAATGCGAGCCTTCCGGGCGGCGCCCGTAGTCCAGTTCGATCTCGCTGACCGGCAGTTTCAGCCGGGAGGCATGGACGGACATTTCCGTTTCGATCTCGAAGCCGGCGGAGACGGCCGGGAAGCTTTTCACGAAACGGCGCGAAAACGCGCGATAGCCTGAAAAGATGTCGGTGAAGTCGCGGCCGAAGATCGCCCGGTAAAGCATGTTGAAGACGCGGTTGCCGGCGGCGTGGCCCTGGCGGCCGGCATCCGCATGCACGCCGCGGCGCGTGCCGACCACCATGTCGGCCCGTTCCGTCACCAGCGTGCGGACCAGCTCCTCGGCATCTTTCGGGGAATAGGTCCCGTCCCCGTCGGCCATCACGTAGATATCCGCCTCGATGTCGGCGAACATGCGCCGCACCACGTGCCCCTTGCCCTGCCGCCGCTCGCGGAAGACTTCGGCACCCGCCAGCATGGCCTGCAGCGCCGTCCCGTCGGTGGAATTGTTGTCGTAGACATAGATGCGCGCCTGCGGCAGGGCGGCGCGAAAGTCGCGCACCACATCCGCGATCGTGGATGCCTCGTTGTAGCAGGGCAGCAGCACCGCGATCGCGGCATTGCCCAGGGGTGCGCTTGTCATGGATTTTCACTCGGTACGCAGAAAATCCGGCGTGGGACCTGCCACGCCGTCAGCTTTACTATTTCTTGGGGAGGTTAAGGCTAGGTTTCCGGAGATCGATTGAAGCGCGAAAAACTCGTCCATGGCTGAAGGCACGGTGAATCAGGATTTCGGTATGACGGCTCAGGCAAAGCGATTGCCCCTGATGTCGCGGTTGCTGCCGTCCGTGTGCGTCTACTGGCTGGTGACGTCGCTGCTCTATGTCGCACTCGCGGTGCCGGGTGCGAAGGACCTGATTGGGCCTGACAATGACGACCGCATGCGCCTTGTGGAGGTCAGGGACCTGCTGGCCGGTCAGGGCTGGTTCGACCTTTCCCAGTATCGCCTCGGGCTGGAGGGCGGCACGCTGATGCACTGGTCGCGCTTCGTCGACCTGCCGCTGGCCGCGCTCATCCGGCTGTTTTCCTTCTTCATGCCGCAGGGTGTTGCAGAAGGTGCTGTCGCGACCGTCTGGCCGCTGCTTCTCGTCGGCCTTCTGCTCTGGGGACTGGGGCTGGCCGCACGCCGCATCGGCGGCATCGCAACCATGCATATCGCGCTTGGCCTCGGCGCCCTTTTCGTCTTCACCTGCAACAAGTTTCGCCCCGGCGCGATCGACCACCACAATGTGCAGCTTGCGCTCACCATCTGGGTCGTCGCCATGCTCGTCGACCGCGCGCAACAGGCCAGGAATTATGCCTTGGCGGGTGTCTTCGCGGCTGCAGCCGTCGCGATCGGCGCGGAAACCGTGCCTTTCGTCGCTGTTGCCTGCGCCTGCGTCGCCATTCAGTGGGCATGGCATGGCCGTAGCTTCGCCGCCGCGGCCCAGGCTTTCGGCCTCTCGCTGACCCTCGCCATCACCGCTGCCTTCCTGCTGACAGTGCCGCCGCACGCCTATGGCGTCGTCACCTGTGACAACCTTTCGCTCGGCTTCTATTCCCTGACCGCGCTTGGCGGGGCCGGGCTGTTCCTGGCGGCCTCTCTTTCCGGCGATGGATCCCGCCTGCTCCGCTTCGCGGCTTTGGCCGGGCTCGGCGCCGTCGTCCTTCTGGCAGCCCGGGTCATTGCCCCGCAATGCCTTGGCGACCCCTTGGGCAATCTCGACCCCATGCTGGTGCAGATGTGGCTGAACGGCGTCTCCGAGGCCCGTTCGGTCGCTGCCGAGCTGCAGTTCGAGCCCAGTCTGGTCGGCGCCTTCTATGCGGTCGGCCTGTTTGCCCAGGCGGTCTGCGTCTTCCGCATCGTGCTTGGACGCGATCGCGAGCTGCATCTCCTGCTGCTGGCGCTGATCGCGGCAGTCTGGGCCGTATCCCTGCTGCAGGTGCGCGGCGCCTTCTTCGCCAACCTTCTCGGCATCCTGCCGCTGTCGATGCTGATCACCGAACTGCGCCGGGCCGCCCATCGTGAACCGAGCAGCGTCGAGCTGGGCTTCGCCTACGCCGCCACCGTGCTGGCAGCCGTGCCGGCGGTCTGGGGGGTGGTGGGTATTCTGCTCAGCCAGGGATGGGGCGCCGTGGCGCTCGACGCCATCTCCGCGCCGGCGGCAGCCGAGCGGGGACAATGCGGCGGCCCGGACGCCATGGCGCTGCTCGACACCCTGCCGGTCGGCGTGGTCGCGGCGCCCTCCAATGCCGGAGCGGATATCTTGCGCTTCACCCGGCACCGTGCACTGTCGGCCCCCTATCACCGCAACCAGGGCGGCATGCTGACGGAACTGAACATCGGGCTCTCCACGCCTGAGGATGCGCGGGCCTTCATGCGCGGCGCGGGCGTTACCATCCTTGCCTATTGCAGGCGCGATCCGCAGACGGAAGAGATGACGGGCATGAAGAAGGATGGGCTGTACGCGGCGCTCGGCCGCGGCGAGGTGCCGGCCTATCTGCAGCCGTTCGGCGCGAACTTGGATGGCATACAGATCTTCAGGGTTCTGCCGCAGGACCCGTGAGATAACGGCGCTAAGAGCGAGGCCTCAAGCTTCTTTGCGGCGCTCGAAGACAAGGGCGCTGACGAGGCAGATGAGGCCGCAGTTATAGCCCAGAACCGCGACCAGCAGGTTGGCCCAGATGGCGGGGGCGTTCGAAAGCACGGTCGCGAAGGCGAAGGCACCGACGAGCAGCACAGCGACGATGGCAACGGCAAAGGCCGATCGCATCATGCCGGCAGCCAGGCCCAACAGGCTTGCGGTGAGGAAAAGCACGCAGATACTCCTTCTGTCTCCGGGCAACGCTAGCCGCGAGTTGCTAACAAATATTTGCCCGTTTGCCCGCCGTCGCCTCTGCTTTCTATCCATGGTGAAGCAATGGTGTCAGTCAGGCCCGGCGGTAACCCGATAGACACTCAGTTGTTCCGGAAAAACACGGATACCCTTCAACCGCACGTGATACCCGGACTGCGGAACGCTGAAGGAGATCGCTTCGCCTTCGAATTCCGAGGTCTCGCCGGTCAGCCGGCGCAGGACGCCGTCCTCGAAGGCGGGCTCGCCGGTGACCGTTTGCAAGTCGCCACCCGGCGTGGCGACGTCGCCACTGGGCGTGGCGGGTTCGTCACGCAGCTCGATCCCGAGCGCGCCCAGCACGCTGGCGGCGTGCGCACGGGTCTCGAACCGCAGCAGGAAGGCGCTTTCCGGCATCGCCGCCTCAGACCAGCGCTGCGATGGCGCTGGCAGTGGTGCCGGTGGCGAGCACGGCTGTGACGCGCAGTGGCAGCAGGCAGCCCGCAGGCACGTTGGCAAGGTTCAGGACCTCGCCGGACAGCATGCGGACGGCAAGGTTGCCGCTGGCGCCGACGTAAAGCGCCCGGCTGGTTTCCGCCAGGCTGTCGGCATCGCTCGGCGTTACGGAAAAGCCCGAGGATGCGGGGCTGGACAGCGATGACTGGGTATTGGCAAATCGATCGGACATAGAGGTCTCCCTTTTTCGGCAGATCATCTTGGCGCATCGGCGGGCGAGGGGGACAAATTCCCCGCACGGCGCGCCAGGGCCTATGATCGCCGAAGCCGCAAGGTTCAATGTGGTTGTGCGGACTGGAAAGAAAAGGGGGGAGGATCAGCGGCTTGGGCGCAGGCGCCGCTGTCTCCCGCCTCCAAGGCGCGTTGATGCGCAGAGCACCACGGTATCGACATTGTCCCCATCCGGTTGCTCCGGGTGAGGTGAAATCTCCGGCCGAATGCTCTACAACGGGTCCATGACCAGTGTGCTCCCTGACAGTGCATCGACCAATCTCGCCGAGTTTTCCGTTTCGGAACTGTCGGGATCCATCAAGCGGACGGTGGAAACCGCCTTCGACCACGTGCGGGTTCGCGGCGAGATTTCCGGCTACCGTGGCCAGCACTCGTCCGGCCACGCCTATTTCAGCCTGAAGGATGATCGCGCCCGTATCGATGCCGTGATCTGGAAAGGCACCTTTCCGCGAATCCGCTTCCGCCCCGAAGAGGGAATGGAGGTCATCGCCACCGGCAAGATAACCACCTTCCCGGGGTCCTCGAAATACCAGATCGTCATCGAGAATCTGGAGCCGGCCGGCGCCGGTGCGCTGATGGCGCTGCTCGAGGAGCGGCGCCGGAGGCTGGCTGCCGAGGGCCTGTTCGACCAGGCGCGCAAGCGGCCGCTGCCTTTCCTGCCGCAGGTAATCGGCGTCGTTACCTCGCCGACGGGGGCCGTCATCCGCGATATCCTGCACCGGATCGCCGACCGGTTTCCGGTGCATGTCGTGGTCTGGCCGGTGAAGGTGCAAGGGGAGGGGTCGGGCGATGAGGTGGCAGCCGCCATTCGCGGGTTCAACGCCCTTGGTCCGGGATCCCTCGTAAGACGCCCAGACGTGCTGATCGTCGCCCGCGGCGGCGGCAGCCTGGAAGATCTCTGGAGCTTCAACGACGAGGCGGTGGTGCGGGCCGCGGCCGAAAGCGCCATCCCGCTTATCTCGGCCGTCGGCCACGAGACGGACACCACGCTGATCGACTACGCGGCTGACCGTCGCGCCCCAACCCCGACCGGCGCCGCCGAAATGGCCGTTCCGGTCAAGGCGGATCTGGTCGCCCAGCTGGCAAGCCTCGGTGCCCGCCTGCGCAGCTGCTCCACCCGGCAGATGGATCATCGCCGGCACGTGGTGCGATCGCTCGTGCGCGCCCTGCCATCGCTCGACCAGCTCCTGGCGCTGCCGCGGCGGCGCTTTGACGAGGCCGCCTCGGGTCTCGGACGCGGTCTGGAGCGCACGACGGTGGTCAAGCGTCGCAGCTTCGAGCGCGCAGCTTCCGGTCTGCGGCTGGAACTCCTGGTCAACCGGATTGCACAGCAGCGCCAGCGCCTGGCCGACCGTGCGGGCCGCAGCGACCGCTGCCTCGAACGTCAGATGCTGAAGGAGCATAACCGCCTGGGGCGCGCCGGCGCCTCGCTGGCCGCCATCCCGGCACGGCTGCTGGGCCATCTGCAAAAGGAAGGCCAGCATCTGCGTTCGCTTGGCCGCCATGCCGATACCGCTATCTCCCACACGCTGCTGCGCAGCCGCTCGGCGATCACCGCGCAGGACCGCGTGCTGCAGTCGCTATCCTATAAGAACGTGCTGAAGCGCGGCTTTGCCGTCGTCCGCGGTGAGGACGACCGGCCGCTGACGCGGGCCGCGGGCGTTGACGCCGGGCAGGTCCTGTCTCTCGAGTTTGCGGACGGTCGCGTCGCGGCAGTGGCAGGAGCGGGGACTGAGCAGAGCGCGGGCGATGCCGGCGCTGGCGGTAAGGGGCCGGTTTCGTCGGCGCCGAAAAGGCGGGCTGCAACGCCTGAGACGGTACAGAACGCCCCCAAGCAGGGCAGCCTGTTTTAGCCCGCGGGCTGTTCGTTCGAGTGCATCAAACAAGGCGCGGGGGCGCGAGACCCCCACCCTCAGGCCGCGTCAGGCGGCCTTCTTCGTGACCTTGCGCGATGCGGCCTTCGGCCGTGCGACCTTGAGCGGCACCCGGCGCATGATCTCTTCCGCCAGCGCTGCGGCATTGCTGCGGGCGCGGTCGAGATTGCTCACCGTCTCCGGGTTCATGTCGCCGAGCATGGCGCCGGCATCAAACATGTCGCGGAAGGCGGCGCGTTCGATCAGCGGCGTGTCGAGCACGTCCACCTGCTGACGGGCCAGCAGGCTCTTGACGGCCTGCAGTGCCCGCGTGGTGATGATCGAGTTGACGCGCGTCAGGACGACCGAATGGGCGATCCGGATCCCGGACGTCTCGGCAAGTTGCTTCAGGATGTCGAGCACCTGCGCGCCGCCGGCGGCGTCGAGCGCGCATCCCTGGACCGGAACGAAGACATGGCTGGAGAGGCCGAGGCCCTTGGCCAGAAGCGGCGACAGGCCGCCCGGCAAATCGAGGATGACATAGTCGTTGCGGGCCGCCAGATCCTTGACCGTCGTTTCGATATTGTCAGCGCTGATGTCGGCAACGATCGAAAAGGTCTTGGACTTCGGCAGCCGCGTCATCCAGCGGGAAACCCACTGCTGCGGATCGGCATCGAGAACGGCAACACGGTGGCCGCGGCTTGCGAGTTCGCCCGCTACGACCAGCGCCATCGTGGTTTTTCCGGCGCCGCCTTTGGTATTTGCGAATGTCAGGATTGGCATGGAGATCTCCGGTATGGTTAGACCATCACGGAGCGAAGCCGAGCTTCCAGCCGTTTATTCGCTTCCATTCGTGATGATGGGTGCAATGCTTTACCAGCAAGCTTGCGCCGCGCTTGATTTTGCGCGCGGCGCCCGAAGATTTCCGCCTATACTTGGTTTCAGGCGCTGGTCGTCTCTATTTTACTACAGCGCCCATTCGCCCTTGCGCATGACCGGCACGCGGGCACCATCCGGCTTGATGCCGTCGATGTCGACCTTGTCGGATCCGATCATCCAGTCGATGTGGATCAGGCTGGAATTGCCGCCCTTCGCCTTGATCTCGTCCTGGCTGAGCGATGCGCCGTCGAGGAAGCATTTCGAATAGCACTGTCCGAGCGCGATGTGGCAGGAGGCGTTTTCGTCGAACAGCGTGTTGTAGAACAGGATGCCGCTCTTGGAGATCGGCGAGGAGTGCGGCACCAGCGCCACTTCGCCCAGCCGGCGCGCGCCTTCATCCGTATCCAGCACCTTGTTGAGCACTTCCTCGCCCTTCGACGCGCGAGCTTCGACGATCCGGCCGCCCTCGAAGCGCACCTGGATCTCGTCGATCAGCGTACCCTGGTGCGAAAGCGGCTTGGTGCTGGACACATGGCCTTCCACCTTCAGCGCATGCGGCGTGGTGAAGACTTCTTCGGTCGGGATATTCGGGTTGCAGGTTATGCCATTCTTGGCCGTGGAGGCGCCGCCATGCCATTCGTGATCGTCGGCAAGTCCGACCGTCAGGTCGGTGCCCGGCCCGACAAAGTGAAGCGCGGCAAAGCGCTCGTCATTGAGCCAGGTCGAGCGCTTGTTGAGGCTGGCGTTGTGGTCTGCCCAGGCTGTGATGGGATCGGCGACATCCACCCGGGAAGCCGCAAAGATCGCGTCGGCAAGCTTTGCTACCGCCATCTCCTCCGGCAGGTCCGGAAACACCTGCTTGGCCCAGGCCGGGTTGGGATAGGAGATGATGTTCCAGTTGATGTCGAAGTTGGCGATCTTCTCCAGCGCAGGCTTGTAGGCCATGGAATTGGCCTTGTTGGCGCGGGCCACCTTGGCGGGATCCTGCCCGGCCAGCATCATCGGATTGTCGCCGGCAATCGCCAGCCGCGCCGCGCCCTGTTCATAGGCCTTGGCCATGCCTTCGTAGAGCCAGCCCGTGGCCTTGTCGAAGCTTGCATCCGATGCGTACTGGTAACGCGCAAGGGTCGCATCCTCGTCGGAATAGAAGGTCGACACGATACCGGCGCCCGCCTTGTAGGCATGCTTGGTGATCAGCCGGACGAGTGGCAGGGCGGCGAGCGGCGATGTGATCACCAGATCCTGCCCGGGCTCGAGCCGCAGGCCCACCTTGACGGCCGTCTCGGCCAGCTTTTCGAGCTTCTGCGGATCGACGGCAGTCTGAAAGGTCGGCACGATGGTCATGATTGTCTCTGCACTTGGTTGGGATGACCTGAGCTTAGGCCGGTTTGGGGCGAAATTGAAGCGAAGGACGAGCGACCGGACGCCTTATGCGCCAAGGGCTGCCGTCAGGGCGGCGATATTGTCCCGATGTACCGCTTCATAGGGCGGGAAATAGACGATCGCGCCGGAGGCAAGTTCAGGCGCTGCGAAGGCTTGCAGGCTCGTCTCCACGGCATCGCCCGCCTGGATAGAGCGCGACAGACGCTCGAGATAGGCTCGGTTGGCCTCGATCAGGCTGGGGCCGTACCCACCCGCCGCGATGCGCTGCTCGTCGCCGTGGGCTGGCAGGATCCGGGCGATCGACCATATCTTCATCCGTTCCAGCTCGCGCATGTGCGTCGCCACCTCGCCGGCCTCCGAGACGTAGGTGACGCTGTCTTCCAGCGTGTCGCCGGCCAGAAGGATCCGGTCGTCCGGCAGCCAGAGCACGACCCCGTCGGCGCTGTGGATGGCGAAATGATGCAGCTCCAGTTGCCGCTCGCCGACGGTCAGCGAAAGCCTGTCGTCGAACAGCCTGGTCGGCATCACCAGTGGCCGGATCGGCGGATCGGCCGCCTCGATACTGTCGCGGTTTTCGGCCAGGCGCTGGGCGGTCAGCGACAGGGCAATGATCTCGCAGTCGGAAAACACCGCGTTGCCGGCCACATGATCCTTGTGCCAGTGGCTGAGCACGACGCGGATCAGGCGGACCCCAAGACCTTCGAGGTGCGCGCGGATCGCCCGCGCGTGCTCCAGCGAGATGTGTGTGTCGTAGACCAGCGCCTCCTTGCCGCTGACCACGGCATAGGAGGCGACGCCCAGCGAATAGGCACCGTCGTCCAGCCAGTTGCGCTGGCTGCCGTGCAGACGCCTGCCGGCCACGCGCCCGTCATAATAGGCGAAAATGCCGGGGTAAGGCTCGAGGACGCGGAGGGTGTCGATCATGCAAGGCCTCAGGCGATCAGCGGTGCGGCGACCGCGTTCAGGACACGAAGGGCATCGGCGGGCGCAAGCCTGACTTGAAGACCACGCTGCCCGCCGTTGATGAAGACGTGCGGTTCGTCAAGCGCCGTGATCTCCATGGCGGTCGGTACCAGCTTCTTCTGGCCGAAGGGGCTGATGCCACCGACATGATAGCCGGTGGTGCGTTCGGCATCAGCTGACTTCATCATGGCGGCGGCCTTGCCTCCGAAGGCGCTCGCAAGCTTCTTCATGGAGACCTCGCGGTCCGATGGCACGACGACGCAGACCGGCTTGCCGTCCACCTCTGCCATCAGGGTTTTCAGCACGCGACGGGGTTTCTCGCCGATCGCTTGCGCGGCCGCCATGCCGATCCGCTCGGCGCTCGGGTCGTAGTCATAGGTCACCGCGACAAAACCAATCCCGGCCTTCTGCAGCGTCTGCGTTGCACGCGTGGTCTTCGACATGCTTCAGGCCTCAACCCAGTGTGGCTTCATAGGTCTCCGGCTTGAAACCGATCAGCAGCTTTCCGTCCGCCTCCAATACGGGGCGCTTGATCATCGAGGGCTGGTCGAGCATCAGCGCGATGGCCTTTTCGGCGTTCAAGTCCGTCCTCTCGGCTTCGTCCAGCTTTCGGAATGTCGTTCCGGCGCGGTTGAGCACCGTTTCCCAGCCGGATGTCTCGACCCAGCGTTCAAGATGAGCGCGGTCGATCCCGGACGCCTTGTAGTCGTGAAAGGCATAGACGACGCCCTTGGCGTCAAGCCAGTTGCGCGCCTTCTTCATCGTGTCGCAGTTCCTGATGCCGTAGATCGTGATGCTCATGCCGTCTTCCCCCGTCTGTCGAGCGATACCAACTGCTGGCGGGAGCTGGCAAGTCCTTGAGCTTGGTCAAGCGGGTCATGTGCCGTCTGCATGCCTCCCCTGTTTCCTTGTGCATTGCACAAATCGGGGCTCCGCCACATATTTTAGACAACAGGAAAGGAGCCCGTCATGTCCGCTCAGAAACACAATCGTGGTCGCATCAGCCGTGCGTTTGCAATCTTCGGCGCTGCCATCGCTGCATCCGCTGCCGTCGAAGGTAACCGCCGTCCAGCCGCGCGCGATCTCGACACGCTCGGCATCGATGCCAAGCACTTCGACCGCATAGGCTGATCCGTCGAACCCGCGTATGCGCAGCCGATGAGGAAAGCGCAGGAAACGGGTTGAAACCGCACTTGCGGTGGATGATGCTTCCCTTCCCATTGAAGGGAGGGGCGCGTGGCAACTGAACTCTATTCCATTTTCGAGACTGCCGGCGGCGTTTGCGGCATTGCCTGGACTGACAAGGGCGTCGCCCGCTTCCAGTTGCCGACGAAATCGGACGAAGCGACAGAGCGTCTATTGCGTAGGCGACTGTCGCCTGACGCCGTAGCGTCCGTCCCAACACCCGAGATCGACCGGATCATCTCCGATGTCCGCCGTTATTTCGAAGGCTCGGCAATCGACTTCGGTCAGATTGACCTGGATCTCGGCCCACAAGACGAATTTTTCCAGCAGATTTATGAGAATGTTCGCCGGCTCGCCTGGGGCGAGACGACGACCTATGGGCGCATGGCACGACAGCTTGGCGCTGGCCCGGAGGCCGCGCGCACGGTCGGAGAGGCGATGGCCAGAAATCCGGTGCCGCTGATCATTCCATGCCACCGCGTCCTGGCCGCCGGCGGCAAGATCGGCGGCTTTTCAGCGCCGGGAGGCGCCGCCTCCAAGGCACGGATGCTGGAGCTTGAAGGCATTCATCTGACGCCGCCCGAACCGCAGCAGAGCTTCGGCTTCTGAGCCTCAGGCCGACAGGAACTTATAGCCTGCATAGGCTGCGATCAGCACGGCCGCCGCCGCCATGGCGATCTGGCCAAGTCGCTTTTCGACGAAGTGCCGGATGCCTTCCCCATAGCGGCGTAGCAGCCAGGCCAGCAGGAAGAACCGTGCGCCGCGGGTGATGGCGGCGGAAACGATGAACAGCCAGATGTTGACATGCACGGCACCCGACAGGAT
Organism: Hyphomicrobiales bacterium; assembly: GCA_900469345.1. GTDB lineage: Bacteria > Pseudomonadota > Alphaproteobacteria > Rhizobiales > Rhizobiaceae > Neorhizobium. Next base: position 105,612 of record UBWZ01000003.1, read on the forward strand.
CGTTACCACCTTGATCGGCGGCAGATGCGCGAAACCCGAAGTCACCAGCATCAGCAGGATGGTCTCGAAGGTGATGCCGGCCTTTAACTGGTTGAACGTATCGAGCTTGCCGTAGAATTCGAGGATCGGTGCCGCGATGGCGTCGAAGGCGAAATAGCCGATCCACCATCCGGCGATCCCTCCCAGGACCGAAAACACCGTGGCAATCAGCGCGTAGCGCCAGGCGCGCTCCGGCTTCGCCAGCGACATGGGCAGGAACAGCACGTCGGCCGGCACCAGGAAGACCGAGCTTTCCACGAAGGCGATGACGGCCAGCCAGACCTCAGCGGATTTGCGGGCGCTGAGCGCCATCGTCCAGTCATAGAGTCTGCGAAGCATGGATTAGGCGTCCTGTACAAATTGGTGACCGGCAGAGTGAGCTGCCTTGATCATTTGACGGTCAAAAGTGACGAATTTTTCGCAATGCTGCGCTTTCAAGAGATGCAGCGCGTCGGCAAAGTCCATGCCGTGTGAAAAGAGGTCAAGTGCATCTGAGACTATGGCCGCATCGTCAATAATGACTGTCGGCAGGCCGGCAAAACCGCGAATGCCTTGACACAAACCACCCGCGACATGCGGTAGATGCTTCGAAGCACCCACTCGACTTCCAAGACTACGGTTATTGGAACGAAAACCGTTTCGCCATTGATGACCTCTCCCGCCCGGCGCGATTGCTGGCTATCATCGCCCATGAGGTAGCGAACGATCAGGTTGGTGTCGATCGCGATCATCGATCGGGATCGACGCTTCGCTTGAAGTCTTCAGCGACAGCCTCGAGAAGTGCGGCATCCATTTCCTCGATCGTCTTGGGCTCGCCTTTGTATAAGTCTCTCAACATTCCAAATACGGAGCTGGGATCGGTTGGGGCAAATGCAGGAGCCTCTTTGAGGAGCACGCCTTCAGGGGTGTCCTCGACGACCAGCCTGGTTCCCGTCGTCCAGTCGCGGCGCTCGCGAACGGCCTTGGGAAGCATGACCTGCCCCTCGGTGGAAACTTGCGTCGTCAGAGCATCAGCCATGGCAGAGCCTCAGGGGTAAGACAAAGGTAAGATAAGCCACCTCACCTTTGCCTTCAAGCGTGGCTCATTCCCACTCGATCGTGCCTGGAGGCTTAGACGTCACATCGTAGACGACACGGTTGATGCCGCGCACCTCGTTGATGATGCGGGTCGCCGTGCGGCCGAGGAAATTCATGTCATAAGGGTAGAAGTCTGCCGTCATGCCGTCGACCGAGGTCACGGCGCGCAGCGCACAGACGAAGTCATAGGTGCGGTAGTCGCCCATCACGCCCACGGTCTGGACCGGCAGCAAAACAGCAAAAGCCTGCCAGATCGTATCGTAGAGGCCCGCCTTGCGGATCTCGTCCAGATAAATCGCGTCGGCCTTGCGCAGGATGTCGAGCTTTTCACGGGTTACCACGCCCGGGCAGCGGATCGCAAGGCCGGGACCCGGGAAGGGATGGCGGCCGATGAAGCTTTCCGGCAGGCCGAGTTCGCGGCCAAGCGCCCGGACTTCGTCCTTGAACAGCTCCCGCAGCGGCTCGACGAGCTTCATGTTCATGCGCTCGGGCAGGCCGCCGACATTGTGGTGGCTCTTGATGGTGACCGAAGGTCCGCCCGAGAAGGACACGCTTTCGATCACGTCCGGATAGAGTGTGCCCTGGGCCAGGAACTTGGGGCTTCCCTTGCCGTCCGCGGCGATCTTGGCGGCTTCCGCCTCGAACACCTCGATAAACAGGCGGCCGATCGTCTTGCGCTTCACTTCCGGGTCGGAAACCCCGGCAAGCTCGGTCAGGAACAGATCCGCCGCATCCACATGCACGAGCGGGATATTGTAGGCGTCGCGGAACATGCCGACCACCTGCTCGGTCTCGCCCTGACGCATCAGGCCGTGGTCCACATAGATGCAGGTCAACTGGTCGCCGATCGCCTCGTGGATGAGAACGGCCGCAACGGACGAATCGACGCCGCCCGACAACCCGCAGATGACCCGTTCGGAACCGACCTGCTCCTTGATCTTGCGGATCATTTCGGCGCGATAGGCAGCCATGGTCCAGTCGGATTTCAGGCCGACGATCTTGTGCACGAAGTTGGACAGCAGCTTGGCCCCGTCGGGCGTGTGCATGACTTCCGGATGGAACATCGTCGTATAGTAGCGGCGTCCCTCATGGACAGCGATCGCAAACGGCGCGTTCTCGGAGGTCGCGACGACCTCGAAGCCTTCCGGCAACTGCGTCACGCGGTCGCCATGGCTCATCCACACCGGATAGCGTTCGCCGACCGTCCAGAAACCATCAAACAGCGGACTTGCCTTGCGGATCTCCACATCGGCCCTGCCGAACTCGGCAGCATGGCCGCCCTCGACGACACCGCCCAGCTGGGTGGCGAGTGTCTGCTGACCGTAGCAGATGCCGAGGATCGGAACGCCCGCATCGAACACCGCCTGCGGCGCGCGCGGGCTGCCTTCCGCCGTGACCGAGGCCGGCCCGCCGGAAAAGATCACGCCCTTGGGCTGCAGCTTGTCGAAGGCTGCCGCTGCGTTCTGGAAGGGATGGATTTCGCAATAGACGCCGGCTTCGCGGACGCGGCGCGCAATCAGCTGCGTAACCTGGCTGCCGAAATCGATGATGAGAATGCTGTCGGGATGAGCGATCTGGGTCATGGCGAGCCTTTAAAGAAAACTTGGCCGTCGTGCAACAGCGTCAGAGGGTCAAATCGCCGCTCATCAGGGCGTTTTCCAGAAGACCGACCGCGTTTGCCAGCTTCCCGTCGATGACGTGCAGATATTCGGTCCAGTTGTAGACGTGCTTCAGCTCTTCCTGTCCATCGGAGATACCGCGCAGACCGATCAGCGATACACCGAAAAGCTGGCAGCAGCGCAGCACCGCGAAGGTCTCCATGTCGACCATCTCCGCTGCGATCAGTCCGTAGCTGGAGCCGGACACGATGTTGCCGCCGGTGGACAGCGAGGCTTGCCGTAGCCCCGGGATGCGGTGCGGCAGGTCGATCACCGCCGGGTGGTCGAGAAACGGCGTGCGGCCCTTCTCGAAACCAAGCGGCGAGGCGTCCATGTCGCGATAGGCGACCGATGCCACCTGGTAGATTTCCGTCTGCTCAAGCGAGCGCGACCCGGCCGAGCCAAGCGACACCACGAGATCCGGCCGCTCTCCTTCGAGCTGCAGCTTCGTCAGCGTGTGGCTGAGCACCACGGCGGCCTCCACCGGGCCGACGCCGGTCATCAGCGGGCGGATCAGCCCGCGCAGCGCCTGGCCATATTCCGCGTCGACCGCCATGACGAACAGGACCGTCTTGCCGCCGAGGCGTTTCAGCTCGAAATTCATTCGACCACGTCCTGCCTGCCGCGAATGATCATCATCGTGCTCGTCATCGAGGCGATCAGCTTGGCCGGTCCGTCGCTGATCGCATAGCCGCGGCCGTCGGCGACGATGATCGTCGAGCCGGGCTTGGTGATCTCGCCCCGAAACAGGAAGCGTTCGCCACGCCCGGGTGACATCAGGTTGACCTTGAACTCGATGGTCAGCACCGATTCCTCGGGCGCGATGGTCGTATAGGCGGCGTAGGTGCAGGTGGTCTCGAGAGCTGCCGAAATAACGCCCGCATGCAGGAAGCCATGCTGCTGGGTGAGCTTCGGATCGAAGGCCATCTCGACCTCGACCATGGATGGCCCGACCTGGGCAAGCTCGGCGCCCAGCATTCCCATGGCGCCCTGGCTCGCAAAGCTTCGGCGGATGCGCTCGCGAAAATCGCCCGTGTCTGTCATGTCCATGCCGCTTCCTCTCATCGCGGGAAAGGTGGCATGCCGGGGCGCCAGCCGCAACCCGGAAGGCGGCCTAGTTCAGGATGACGATCGAGGCATTGAGCAGCGTCGCAAAGCCGACCCACAATGCATAGGGTACGAAGAGCCATGCTGACACCCGGTCGACCGGCCAGCTGGCGCGGATGAAGGCCAGGATGGCGATCAGCAGCGGCACGATCACGACGAGGCCGAGCGCCGGCGTCTCGAAGCCGAAGAAGGCCGGCGACCAGAGAAAGTTCAAAACCATCTGCACGAACCAGATCGTCATCCGGGTCGATCGCGTTCCGGCGATCCAGGTGCGCGCTCCGGCAATCCCGATCAGCACGTAAAGCGCCGTCCAGACCGGGCCGAAAATCCAGTTCGGCGGGTTGAACGGCGGCTTGACCAGCGACTGGTACCATTCACCCGGGATGTTGAGGACGCCGATCAGCGAGCCGATGGCGACGACGGCAACGACGAAGAGGATGTGGACGAGAAGCTTGTTCATGAGAATACCAGATAGGGCAGGGCGGGTGGCATGGCGAGATTAGCCGATGCGGACGATATGCTGGTCGAAGGCGACCGCGCTGCGGGTTGCGCCGAATTGCCCGTCATAGGAGGAAACGACAATCCCGCGGCTTGCCGGGGCCACGCCGGCTGCCTCACGGATCGCCTCTTGCCTGAGGACGACGCCGCTTCGGGCATCGAGCGTGACCGCTGCTCCCGTCACCGGGGAGGTCAGCCCGACGATCCCGTCCCGGCGGTTGACGGCGATCGCCCCGACATAGTTGCCGAGCCGGACGGTGGTTTCCTCTGGCAGGTCGAGCAACATGATGTCCTCGCCCCTGGACAGCCAGCCGGCGAGCGGCGGCAGCGCGTTTCGCGGACCTTCCCACTGGCAGGCAAACCAGATCCGCCCGTCATCGGCGATATCGAGGTGTCGGGTCGAAAGCTGACTGAGCGAGGACGGCAGGCTGTGCCTTTGCACGAGCGCGCCGGTGCGGGCGTCGAGCAGCACCAGCGATGGCTCCATGCGGTCAAGGTTGAGCTTCGTGCGGCCAAAATCCGGATGCGTTTCGATGCCGCCATTGGCGATCACCAGCAGGTTGCCGTCGTCCGACACGGTCATGTCGTGGGTGCCGATGCCGTGCGCGTCGAACTCCCCGATGCGACGGAACCGGTCACTCGCGTCATAGAGGCCGATCCTGCCGCGATTGGCGTCGAAATCGTTCTCGCTGGCATAGAGCATCCTGCCGTCGGGGGAGAAATGCCCGTGGCCGTAGAAGTGGCGCCCTTCCGGCGCAGTGATGACGACCGGCTCGGCCCGGCGGGACGGATCAAAGACCATCGCAAAAGTGCCGGGACGGCGGGCAAAGGCGACGGCGCGCCCGGCCGCGGGGCTAAAGGCCATGCCATGGGCTCGGGCGGGAAGCGCAACGCGATCGACGATCTCGCCGCGCTCCGTCACCGTGGCGATGCCGAACGATCCGTCAGGCGCGCGAAACCCGGAGGCATAGACCGCGTCCGCCCGCTCCAGCGCCATCAGCGAACCGGGCGACAGGGCCGCGGCAAAGCCAATTCCCGCCGCCTTCAGGAAACCGCGCCGGTCGATTATGTCTCCGCGCCACATGGCTGGCTTCAATCCCCATCCGCGAACGAGAAACCGGAACTGAGGCCGATCGCGCCGCCATAGCCCTCGTTCAGTCCGGCGATCACGTCCTTGGTTCCGGCCAGCATCGCGTCGAGCTTTTTCTGCTCCGCCTTGTCGTCGACCGCCTTTTCGAGATTGGGGGTGATGGTCTCCGACAGCGCGATCAGCGACTGGAGCTGCTTCTGCGTCTGCGTCACGATTACCCGGTCCTTCTCCGGCAGCAGCGCCGCCATGCCGGAGGTCTCGAGCAGCGCCGACAGGCCCTCCAGATTGCTCTTGATGCTTTGCCAGGTGTTTTCAGAGCGCCAGTACAGCGCCTGCTTGGGAAACTTCACCTTGTCGGCACCCTTGTAGAAGGTTTCGATCCGCTGGTCGCGCACGGCTTCCGTGCCGTGCACGAGAATGCCGAGCAGGGCGGTGATGGCCTCGCCGCCGGTGCGGAAGGCCGGGTTGTCCGGTCCCGGCTGTTCCCAGGTGCGGGCGATGCCGTCCGGTGCATCCCAGATGTCGGAGACTTCCTTGGCCACGTGGCCGATATTCGCGGCGATCGCCGCGCCGTAGCGGCAGCGGAAGCTGTCGGGCGTCTTGGAAAGCTCGTCCGAGCCGCTGCCGGTCAGCACGAATTCCAGCGCGCCCAGCCCCTGCATGGCCACGCTGCGGGTGCCGAGTGCCGCCGGATCGGTTGCGGCCTCGTCCGCCTTGGAAAGCGTCGCCTGGACCTGTTTCAACCCGGTGCTCTTGCGGTCGGGGTAGAAGAGGATGCGTTCGAAGCGGTTCTGCTCGGTGACCGGCCCAACGCGGACGATCTCGATGCGCGCCCAGCTCGCCGTCAGGTCGCGGAAGACGGATCCTGCGGCCTCGTGATTGGCGGCGGAGGGTGCCCGGCAGAGCGCCGTCATGGCGCCAGTCATCGCCTCCGCCGACGTCTGGAAGGCGTCATAGCCCGGGCGGATGAAGCTGTTCACGGCCGCTGTCATGACCTTGGTCACCGCGGCGTCGGGAAGCTTTACCGCCGGCGCGGTCTCCGCCTCCTTGGCATGCCCCATGCCCGGAAATGCCAGAAGGAGGCCGGCGAGCAACAGCTTGCGCATCAAAGTGACTCCAGAAATGTGAGAACGGCCGCTCGGTCGTCCTTCGGCATCGCGGCAAAGGCATTGCGCGCCTTCTCGGCCTCGCCGCCATGCCAGAGAATGGCTTCGGTAAGATTACGCGCACGCCCGTCGTGAAGGAAGAAGGTATGGCCGTTGACGGCCTTTGTCAGCCCGATGCCCCAGAGCGGCTGGGTGCGCCACTCCTGACCGTCGGCGACGCCCACCTGCTGGCCGTCGGCAAGACCCTCACCCATGTCGTGCAGTAGGAAATCCGAATACGGCCAGATCAGCTGGAAGGCCTGCGCCTTGTTGCCGGCATCGCGACGGGTCACGAATTTCGGCGCATGGCAGGCCGAGCAGCCGGAGGCATAAAACAGCGCCTTGCCCTTCAGCACCGTCTTGTCGGAAATGTTGCGCCGCGCCGGCACGGCAAGATTTTCCGAATAGAAGGTCACAAGGCCGAGAACCGGATCTGGCGCTTCTACCGGTCCGAGCCTTGCCTGTACGCCGGTCGGCATGACGAGACAGTCCTTCTCGGCTGCAGTGCAGTCGCCGTGGTCGAAGGGATTGTCCGGCGTCGAAATGCCCATGTCGCCGGCAAAGGCCGAGGAGCTCTGGTCGCGCACGCTGGCATTCTGTGCCTTGAAGCCGAAACGGCCAAGTTTCAGTTCGCCCGACCGGTGATCGCGCACCAGCGAAGGCTTGCCGGAAATGCCGTCGCCGTCCCGGTCGTCCGGATCGGCCCTGGCAAGGATGTCGGCTTCGTGGATCGCCTGGATCAGACCCATGCCGATCATCGGCGGCGCCACCCGCGGTGACAGCGTGACGTCGCTTTCGAGCGGCCCGTAGGCGAGGTCGGACACGGAATAGCTCGGCTTGCGCAGCGTCACCACCTCGCCGCCGGACAGTGTCACGGGTATGTCCTGGTAGGCGATCTGCATCCGTCCTTCGGACTTGAGGCCCGGCACGGCGAGATCCTGCAGCTGCTCTCCGTAGGTCGCGTCGGGGAAATTCAGCCTTTCGTGCTCGGCGACCTGCCGGCGCTCCTCATCCGTGCGCGCCGGACGGCCGAGCCGCAGGAAGATCGACGTCGCATCGGCAGACCCTTCTGGAGGATGACCGCGGCCGTCCTTCAGATGGCAGCTCTGGCACGCCCGGGCATTGAACAGCGGCCCTAGCCCATCCGACGCCTGCGTCGACGAGGGCGACGAGACCCATAGCTTGGTGAACAGCGCGTTGCCGAGCTTGAACGTCTCCTCCTCGGCAAAGGTGATGTTGGCGGAGAAATGCGAAAACGCATCGCCGTTGACATCGGCGCGGTTGGTCGAAGCCCCGGCCGACATGGTTTCGAACTGTTCCGGCTTGCTGAAGTCGACGGTCGGCCGGGTCACCATGGCGACGCGCTTCTGGTCCTTGGCGTCAAGGTCGGTGCGCATCGACGGAAACAGCGGTTCGCTGCCGCTTGCCATCAGCGGCAGCAGCACCAGCGCGCCGGACAGGACCGGCAAAAGAAGGGTGAAAAGGCGGGGCGAAGCCATGGGATACCGGACCGCAGGGGAAATCGGCCTGCGGTCCGCCTTTGTTGGTTATTGGAATACCGCGTCGGGATTGTCGAGGCTGTCGGAACCCTCCAGCTTGACGGTGCCGAGGTCGAGCGAGGCGATGACGCGCTCGACCGTCTTGCTCTGGTCGATCAGGCCGTCGATCGCCTTTTGCACCACGGCATTGCCGTCCGCATTGCCGTCGCCGATCATCTGGTCATAGGCTTCCACCGTGCGGCCGCGCTCGGCCATGGCGTTCATGGCGGCAAGCGTCGCATCGAGCTTGGACTTCATCTCGCCGTCGAGCGCCGGATCCTTGGCTGCCACCAGGTCCGACAGCGACGGGCCGGTCATCTTGGTGCCGTCGACGCGGGTGTATTCACCGGTATAGACCGACTGGATGCCGATCGCATCGTTGAGGTGCGAGTTGTAGGTATTGTCGGAGAAGCAATCGTGCTCCTCTTCCGGATCGTGCATCAGCAGGCCAAGCTTCATCCGCTCGCCGGCAAGCTCCCCGTAGGACAGCGAGCCCATGCCGGTCAGGATGGCGGTGAGGCCCTTCTTGCCGTTGGCCTCCACATGCTTGGAAGCCTTGCCGTTCACAGACCACGCCTTCACCATGTCGGACAGGTCGGACACCAGAAGGTCCGTCGCCGTCTTCAGGTACTGGGCCCGGCGTTCGCAGTTGCCGTGCGTGCAATTGGCCTTGTCATAGTCCGTATAGGGGCGCGCGCCGGCGCCGGGTCCCGTTCCGTTGAGATCCTGGCCCCAGAGCAGGAATTCGATGGCGTGATATCCGGTGGCCACATTGGCCTCGATCTCGCCGGCCTCGTGCAGGCTGCGCAGGGCCTTCGTCGTGATCTTCGTGGTGTCGAGCGTCTTGCCGTTGATCTTGATCTTCGGGTTGGCGATGACGTTCGCCGTGTAAAGCGAGTTCTCGTCGCTTTCGCTGCCATAGGCGGCGTCGACATAGTCGATCAGCCCTTCGTCGAGCGGCCAGGCATTCACCTTGCCTTCCCAGTCGTCCACGAGCGGATTGCCGAACCGGTAGGCCTCGGTTTGCTGGTAGGGAACGCGCGCCGCGATCCAGGCGGCCCGCGCTGCCTTCATCGTCTCTTCGCTGGGCTTTGCGATCAGCGCGTCGATGGCCTTGTCCAGGGCCTGCGCCGTCGTCAGCGAGTCCTCGTACTTGGCATGGGCCAGCTCGGCATAATGCTTCAAGACGGCGGCCGACGTTGTTGCGGCTTGCGCCGGTAAGCCCGTCAGCACCACCGAGGCGGCCAGCAGTGCCAGCGCGGCGCCGGAAATCGATTTTACGATCATAATCCCTCTCCTGTCGCGACGGCCCGGAGCCGTTCGTCGGAGACGGTTCATTGCGCAAATCTAAACTGGTGTCAAATGATCTAGTTTAGAATAAATCGAGGCCCGCGCGGACCTGCGCCCGCCTGGCCGGATCACGACTGACGCTGCAGACGGCAGAGGAAGAAGCCGTCGGTATCGGTGCTGGCGGGCGTCAGCGTGACGGTCCCGCTCTCGCTGATGCGCGGCCGCGCTGCATCCTTGCCCAGAAGCCTATCCCAGCGGTCGCTGACGGAGGCGATCGAGAAGTGCGGGTGCTCCTCGCAGAAGCGCTTGGCCTGCTGGTCGTTTTCTTCCGGAAGGATGGAGCAGGTGACGTAGACGAGAGCGCCGCCCGGCTTTACGAAGGCCGCTGCCTCACCAAGGGCCTGCTGCTGCTGCGCCAGGCGCTCTTCCAGGTTCTTGCCCGTCAGACGCCATTTGGTGTCCGGCCGCCGCCGCCAGGTGCCGGTCCCGGTGCAGGGGGCATCGACCAGCACGGCGTCGAGCTTGTCTCGGAACGCTTCGAGCTGGCGCGGGTCGTCATGCACCTGGACATTTCGGGTGCCGGCACGGCGCAGGCGCTCGATAATCGGCGCCAAGCGCTTGCGGTCCGTGTCGAAGGCGTGGATCTGCCCCTTGTTGTGCATGGCCGCTGCCATGGCGAGCGTCTTTCCGCCGCCACCGGCACAGTAGTCGAGCACCTGATCGTGTTCGCCCGGATCGACGAGATCGGCAACGATCTGTGATCCTTCGTCCTGGACTTCGAACCAGCCCTTCTGGAACGAAAGCTCGGCGGTGACGTTTGGAAGTCTGGAAGCGCCTTCGCCAGCGGCAATCCGGATGCCGTTGCGGGCAAGTGGCGATGCCTTCGCTCCCGCGCGCTCGAGCGCCTTGACCACTTTGTCCCGGGTGGACTTCAGGGTGTTCGCGCGGAGGTCGAGCGTTGGCCGTGCCGCGAGGACCTTGGCTTCCGCCAGCCAGTCCTCGCCGAAATTGGTCTCGAACGAGGGCTGCACCCATTCAGGAATGTCCGCCTGGACATGGAGGGGAGCGTCTTCAATGTCGCGCATGGCAAGTGCCGCGGCCTGCTCGTCGGAAAGCGGCGGTGGCGCGAAGCGGTCATCGGCGAATTCTGCTGAGAGAGCCTCGGGGGAAAATCCCCACTGGCGGATCAGGACGGCATAGGCAAGGGCAGTCGGGCTGTCGTCGTCCATGACCCAGGCATGGCTGAGGCGCATCCTAAGCGCGTCGTAGACAATGTTGCCGATCGCCGCGCGGTCCCCGGAGCCGGCAAAGCGATGCGCCAGTCCCCAGTCCTTGAGGGCGTCGGCAACCGGTCGCTTTCGCGTCTCGATATCCGCCAGCACCTCGATCGCCCCGGCAACGCGTCCGCCAAGTCGCATGATGTTCTCCGTCTCGGTTAGACCCGCATGACCGGGTCGTAGCCGCGATCGGACGTCAGGGCAAGAGAATGCCCGACAATTAGCCGTCGATATCCTTCATGCCGCGACCGCTGACCTTCTGGCTAGCGGCATCGACAACCTGAAAGCAAACATTTGCAGTGCCGCTCGAGACCATGCCGATGTTCTGTGCGGCAGCCTTCGAGACATCCAGCACCCGACCACGGATAAACGGGCCCCGGTCGTTGATCCGGACGATGACGCTGCGGCCATTGCGCTTGTTGGTGACCATCACTTTGGTGCCGAACGGCAGCGTGCGATGAGCGGCTGTCAGCTTGGCGGCGTTCATCCGTTCGCCGGACGCGGTCTTTGATCCGAGTGCGTACCAGGAGGCGCCGCCGCAGCCGGCAGCGTTGGCCTGAGCGGATGCCAGAAGTGAAATTGCAGCAAATGAGGCCGCGGCGAAAGTCGAGCGTCGAATTGTTGTCAAGTCGGTTCGTCCCCGTTCGTTTGGTCCCTGCACCGTGGTGCGAGAGGTTTAAGCGGGGCGAAAAATGGCAGAAAAGTGGGACTTGTGATCACGGAACATTACAGCGTGTAACATTCGTGATTAGATTGCGTTCGATGTTTTTAGGAAGCCAGCTAACCTGCACCGGAAGAAATCGTTGCGAATCAGTCAGAAAGAGGAATCGTTTTCCTAACGCGACCGTTGGAGACCGTGTTCACGAAAATTGCAGAAAAAAATTTTTGAAATTTGATTCAACTCGCCCTAATCGGGCAAATTTTGTGATTCCGTGCCGCAAGAATTAAGAAATAATTACCGGCCAGATCCCCTTAAATGGAAATTCCAACTTCCGGACTCTTGCAGGATCACGACTTCCAATTGTCCTCCGACCATAGCTGCGCAAGCGACATGCGATATTCGGGAAACCGAAACCGATAACCGGCCGCCTTGATCTTGTCGTTTGAGACGCGCTTGTTGGCGCCATAGAACGAACGGGCCATGGTGCTCATTTCGGCCGTCTCGAATGCCTGTTCGGGAGGCGGGGCGGTGCCCATCAGCCGGGCCGCCTCGATGATGACGTCCTGCGGCGGTGCCGGCTCGTCGTCGGTCACGTTGTAGATGCCGCCTATCCCCTGACGCCCGAGAAACAGCGTCGCGCCACCGATATCCTCGACCCGGATGCGGTTGAACACCTGGTCTTTCTTGATGATACGCCGCGACTTGCCCTGCGTGAGATTGATGAAGACGTTGCGTCCCGGCCCGTAAATGCCCGAGAGGCGCAGCACCGCGACCGGTATCCCCGCAACGCGGCCCTCGGCCTCCCAGGCCTCCTCCGTATCGACCCGCTCGATGGACCGGCCCTGGATCGGGCTGCCGGGCGTTTCTTCGCTCACCCAGTCGCCGCCGTGGTCGCCATAGACACCGACGGTGGAAAGGTAGCCGATCCATTCGAGACTGGGGCAGGCGAGTCTCAGGCGGCCCGACAGGAGCGGGAGAAGCGGATCGCCCTCACGGCCCGGTGGAATCGACTGAACAAGATGCGTGACGTCCCGCAACTCCTCCGCAAGCTCTTTGCTGAACGGGCTGCCATCGAAGACGAACGCCTTGATGTTGTGGGCGGCAAGATCGCGCGCCTTCTCGGGCGAGCGGCTGGAGCCGGACACCTGCGCACCTTCAGCCTGGAAGGCCTTGGCGATCGCCGTCCCCGAATAGCCGCACCCGAAGATCATCACACGCATCACGCCACTCCTGCCATTCGCCATTCTTCCTCAACCTCCGGATCGTCTTCCGGCAGCCTCGCCGCGGCAAGGCGTTCGAATTCCTCGGGCAGCATCAGCCTTCTCAGCGCCCAGATGGCCATGCCCCGGACTACAGGTGACGCATCGTCGGCCAGATGCAGGCACGGTCCGATCAGCCCGGCATCGCCGGAATTGCCCGCCGCGATCAGGACGTTGCGGACGAACCGGTCACGCCCGATGCGCTTCACCGGCGAGCCGCTGAAAAAGGCGCGAAAGCTGCCGTCGTCCAGCGTCAGCAGGAAAGCGATCGAGGGCTCCATCAGATCCTCCCGCGGCCTGAGCTTCATTTCGGACGCGCTGGCAGCGAATTTGTTCCACGGACAGGCCGCCAGGCAATCGTCGCAGCCGTAGATGCGGTTGCCGATCAGCGGCCGCAGGGCGGCATCGATCGGGCCCTTGTGCTCGATAGTGAGGTAGGAGATGCAGCGCCGGGCGTCGAGCCGGTAGGGAGCGGGAAAGGCGGCCGTCGGACAGGCATCGAGGCAGGCGCGGCACGAGCCGCAGTGGTCGGTCTCGGGCTCGTCCTGGGTGAGGTCTGCGGTGGTGAACAGGCTGCCGAGGAACAGCCAGGAGCCATGGCTGCGGCTGACGAGATTGGTATGCTTTCCCTGCCAGCCCAGGCCCGCCGCTTCCGCCAACGGCTTTTCCATCACCGGCGCGGTGTCGACGAACACCTTGACGTCCTCTCCGGCGCGGGCCGCAAAGCGGGTAGCGATTTCCTTCAGTCGACCCTTGATGACATCATGATAGTCGCGGTTGCGGGCGTAGACGGAGATGGCGGCCCTGTCCGATTTTCCTTGGAGTAAACGCGGATCCTCGTCAGGCCCGTAATTGAGGCCGAACATGACGATCGAGCGGACATCCGACCAAAGCGCCTTCGGCGAAGAGCGGCGCGCCTGCGTCTCCGCCAGCCACGCCATGGTGCCGTGATGCCCGTCCTGAAGAAAGGTCTCCAGCCGTGCGGGTACCTGAGGAATGCTGTCCGGGCCTGTGACGCGGCAAAGGTCGAACCCCTGGGCTGTCGCTTCTTCCCGGATGAACGCCGTCAGTTTCTGCCGCCGGCGGAGCTGGCGGTCGTCGTCGCCGGACGCTGCCTCAGAAGTCGAGATCCGCATAATGGGACACCGGGGTTAGGCCGCGGATGCGCTCGGCAAGCAGCGGCCGGAAGGATGGGCGGGATTTCAGCCGCTGATACCAGTCCTTGGCGACGGGTGTTTCCGACCAGTCGATCTCGCCCATGTAGTCGAGAACCGAGATCGACGCAGCCGCCGCAAGGTCCGCATAGCTGAGACGGTCGCCGGCGAGCCAGGGACGCGAGCCCGCAAGCCAGGTCAGGTATTTCATGTGCTGGCGGATGTTGGCGCGCGAGGTGCGCAGCACCTTGCTATCCGGCGCGCCGCCGCCCTGGGCCGTCGTCATCTGCAGCTTGTAGACGCGCTCGCGGGTCAGCGGGCGGGTCACGTCCTGCTCCATCTTCTGCAGGAACCACTCGCTCAGGCGCCGGATCTCGGCACGTTGCCACGGATCCTCCGCCAAAAGCCGGCGATCGCGTTTCAGCACGCCGTGCGTCTCGTCCAAGAATTCCATCAGGACGACCGGCCCGCAAAGCACGCGCATATTGTCGTCGACGTAGACAGGAAGCGTCCCGGCCGGATTGAGCGTCAGGAACTCACGCCGTTTTTCCCAGGGCTGTTCTTCCACGAGCTCGCTCTGGAATCCGTATTCCGCCAGGATCAGCCGAACGAAGCGAGACGCGGACGACATGGAATGATGATAAAGCGTTGGCATTATGATTTCGTCCGCTTGCGGGCGTCTGGAACAAAGGGAACCTGCATCGGACTCCTACCAACCACGATTTAACAAAGATATAGGATTGCACTAGCGCTTCAAATGCGAATCGAGAGCGAAAAGACCCTGCCTTAAGCCCCCGCAGATCATGGATTTTTCATGGCAAAACGCCGGTTCGGCACCGTTTTCTTGCCTTGAAGCCGCATTAAGTCGGCGGATGCGACATTGTTCAAACCTGTTTCCTGCCCCGTTACGCAGATCGGAGAGTATGTATGGAATATGTGAATGCGGTCCTTCTGGGTATCATTGAGGGGATCACCGAGTTCCTGCCAATTTCCAGCACTGGCCACCTCATCATTGCCGAACAGTGGCTGGGGCGACGCTCCGACACGTTCAATATCGTGATTCAGGCAGGCGCGATCCTGGCGGTCACGATCATCTACTGGGGCCGTCTGATGAGCCTGGTGGTCGGCTGGCGAGACCCGAAGAACCAGCGCTATGCCGCAAAGCTCATGGTCGCCTTCCTGATCACCGCCGTGCTTGGCCTGATCGTCAAGAAGCTGGGCTTCGAACTGCCCGAGAATGCCTCTCCGGTGGCCTGGGCCCTGATCATCGGCGGTTTCTGGATGATCTTTGCCGAATGGGCTGCCGCCAAGCGCCCTCCATACACCTCGATCACCTGGTACGTGGCGATCCTCGTCGGCATCGCTCAGGTTGTGGCCGGCGTCTTTCCGGGTCTGTCCCGTTCGGGCACCACGATCTTCATCGCCATGCTCGCCGGCACCGGCAGCCGGGTGGCGGCGACGGAGTTCGCTTTCCTCGTCGGCATTCCCACCATGTACGCCGCCAGCGGCTACGAACTGATAAAAACCATTAAGGATGGCGGGGCGGCCAACGAGGACTGGGTGTCGCTCGGAATTGCCTTCGTGGTCTCGACAATCGTCGCCTTCGTCGCCGTAAAATGGCTGTTGAACTACATCCAGAGCAACCGCTTCACGGCCTTTGCGGTCTACCGCATTGTGCTGGGTGTCGCGCTTCTGGGGCTGGTCGCCGCCGGCTATCTGCCGCAGAAGGCCGAGGAGGGTGCCGCGGCGCCGGCAACGACGGAACTGCGTCCGGCCCTTGCAAAATAGCAAGCCTGAACGCGCGGGTACAAAAAAGGCGGCTCCAGAGCCGCCTTTTTTGTCAGATCAACGCAGGATAGAAGCTGTACTGCAGGGGTCAACTCCGTAGGCCGGAGCGCAATCGAGCTTTCCAGCAGCATCCGTTCTCGGCGCCATGAAGGAGCCCGCGAGGATTACCAGTGCCGCACACGCAAAGAAAAGGGCGATAGGCTTGCCCATGAACTGGCCTTTCAAATGAGGATCTTGTCGCAGCCGAAATTCGGTTTCGCGCAATGGTTTATGGTTCGCGCTGCGTAAATTCAATAAAGCTTTTTGCTAAACTGCTAGTTAACGCGAGGCTATCAACAACTGCGACCTTTGTGCCACAGAGGTACGATCGCCGGGCAGCAGATACGAACGCCGGGCGTTGCCGCACCGGCGGATCTGGCAACCTCAGATTGCTGTATCAGGCTGCCTTGCCGCTGTTCGTGAACTGCCCCTGCGGCCGGTAGCGCACCAGATAGGAGGCAAGCACCGATGCCGGCAGCGTCGGCGTGATGCCGAGCCCCGTCAGCGTGCGTCCGTCGCGGATCGCCGCATCCGACACGACGTTGTCGCGCTTCAGGAGTTCCACCTGGTCGGCCGTGATCGGCGGCTGGATGAGCGGCACGAGCGAAGCGATGCTGCCGATCATCGAGGCGATGCCGAAGGGCAGGGAGATCAGCGGACGCTCGCGGTTGGTGACGCGCAGAACCGTTTCCATGCAGTCGCGCATCGTCATGATTTCACTGCCGCCCAGTTCGTAGATCTGGCCGGCCTGCAGGCTGCCGTCGACGGAGCGACCGACGACGGTGGCGACGTCTTCCACGTAGACAGGCTGCAGCCGCGTCTTGCCGCCGCCGATCAGCGGCAGGGCAGGGAAGGTGCGGGCCATATCGGCGAACTTGTTGAAGAAGCTGTCTTCCGGTCCGAACACGACCGACGGGCGCAGGATGACGGCCTCTGGCATCACCGAGAGGATGGCAGCTTCGGCCCGGCCCTTGGAACGGGCGTAGCTCGAGGCGGATTCGGTATCGGCGCCGATGGCCGAGACATGGGTCAGCTTGGCGCCGGCGGCGCGGGCGGCTTCGGCGACGGCGCGAGCGCCGAAATCCTGTACCGAGTCGTAGGTGTTGCGGCCTGATTCAAACAGGATGCCGACGCAGTTGACGACGTGCGAGGCGCCCTGCACGGCGCGGTCGATCGACTGCCGGTACCGGAGATTGGCCTGCACCAGGGAAATCTGGCCCACATAGCCTGCCGGCAGCAGGAAGCCGGCAAGATCGGGGCGGCGCACGGCGACGCGCACCCGGTAGCCCTGGCGGACGAGGGTCCGTACGACATGCCGTCCCACGAAGCCCGATCCCCCGAAAACGGTGACGAGAGGCGGAAGGTTGTTGACGGTCATGGCAGGCCCCGAAGCTTTATGGGATGAGAGTGACTGTGTTTAGACGAATCCGGACGCCGGTGGAAGAGTTCCATCGTCGCAGGCGCCCGGCTTTTTGAAAGGGTCAGACGCCCTCGACGACGACCATTTCGGCATCCGCCACTTCCTGGCGGATGGCGGCGGCGATCTGGTACTCTGGCGAATTGTAGCAGTCGACGGCGGCCTGCATGGACGGGAATTCGTCACCACGTTCCGGCTGCGGACCTGACCCTCGAGCTCGGTAAACGCTCCGCCGCGGGCGAGGAAATTGGCTCCGAATTTCTCGAAGGCCGGTTTTGCGGCCGACACATAGTCCTTATACCGTTCCGTATCCCGCACATCGACGCGGGCGATCCAGTATCCCTTGGCCATGACGACTTCTCCCTTGAGGCTTTTGATGGTTTGGACTTCAGACAATTTCGAAGGCAAGTCAATATGAACGCTGTTGCAGCGTCAGCCGTTTGCGGCCTGCTTCTCGGGCTGTGCCTGCAGGCCTCGCCGGCGGATGCCGCCCCTTGCCCGGACGCGGTCTATGCTCAACTGCGCAGGCCGCAAGCTTCGGCCAATCCTTCGGTGGAGATCGCCTGCGACCTCACCCTCAACCCGGGCGAGGCCATCCGGGCGTCGTTGACCCTGTCGGGGAGCCCGGCCTCCGGCGCGACGGTCGACTGCCGCGGCGCCACGCTGATCCGCGTCAACCGGCGCAACCCGACCGTCCTCATTCGCTCCGTCGAGCAGCCCGACGGAAGCTGGGATGTGCCGACCGGCGTCACGGTCCGTAACTGCACGATCCGCGGCGATGTCGATATCAGGGGGCTCGGGCGCAATGGCGAGGCCGAAAAAGTGCGCCTGTCGTCCTTGAGCGATGGGCATACGGCCCGCGCCCAAGCCGTTGCGCCGCGCGACGTCCACCTGTCCGGCCTCACCTTCGTCGCGGAGGGGGACATTCCGCTTTACGCGGCACCGGGCGTCACCGGAATGGTCGTCGAAAATTCCCGCTTTACGGGGCGAACCGCCTCGACGGCCGTCTATCTGGACGCGGAATCGGCCCGCAACCGCATTTCCGGCAATGTCTTCGACATCCGTTCCACCTGGCGCGAAATCATCGCGGTCGACGGCTCGGCGGAAAACCGCATCGACAACAACCGCTTCGAGAACCCGTTGACGGGCGGCATCTTTCTCTATCGCAATTGCGGGGAGGGCGGCACGATCCGCCACCAGGCGCCGCAGCGAAACGTCGTCGTCGACAACGTCTTCCACTATACCGCCTTCTGGGCGGCGCGTCCGGCAGTCTGGCTCGGCAGTCGCCAGGGCTCGCGATTCTATTGTCTCTTCCGATCTGCGGTCCCGCTCGGCAGCAGTCTCAGCCCCTACGATTATGCGCAGTACAATACGGTCGCCGGCAACAGGTTTGTCGGCGCCACGCGGCAGCTCGTTGTTGATGACGACGAGCACAACGTCGTGCGGGACAATTTCTAGAGCGCGGTCTGCATCTCGGCGAGGATTGCCTCGGCTGCCGCCTTCGGATCAGACGCCTTGACGATCGGCCGCCCGACGACGAGGTGGCTGGCGCCCGAGCGGATGGCGTCGGACGGGGTCATGACCCGCTTCTGGTCTCCGGCATCGGCACCTGCCGGGCGGATGCCGGGCGTCACGACGGCGATGTCGGGTCCGACGATCTTGCGCACCGCCGCCGCTTCCTCGGCCGAGCAGACGATCCCGCCCATGCCGGCGGCGTGGGCCTGTTCCGCGCGCCGCAGAACCAGCGTGTGGGGGTCGTATTCGTAGCCGGCGTCGGTCAGGTCGCTTTCGTCCATGGAAGTGAGCACGGTGACCGCCAGCAGGCAGAGATCGGAACCCTTGGCCGCCTCGACGGCCGCACGCATCGCCTTTGGATAGGCATGCAGCGTCAGCATCGAGACGCCCATCTTGACGATGTTTTCCACGCCCTTGGCGACCGTGTTGTCGATGTCGAGCAGCTTCATATCCAGAAACACGTGATGGCCGTCGCGAACGAGGTCGCGGGCAAGCTCGATGCCGCCTGCAAACGCCAGCTGGTAGCCGATCTTGTAGAAGGAGACACTGTCGCCAAGCGTCCGGACCATGGCCTCGGCCTCTGCCACGGTTGGAATGTCGAGGCCGACGATCAGACGGTCGCGCGGTGTCATCGGATTAAACTCCCTGCCAGGCTTCAATGGGCGTCCAGTCGCACGAGACGTCGCGATCCGCAAGGGCGAAGCGGAAGAGATTGCCGCCGCCGCCGGGCTGATCCTGCGTGCGCGAAATAGGATGGCCGAGCATGTGGCATTTCAACAGCGCGCCGACGCCCCCATGGCCGACGAATGCGATCGGCAGGGCCGGGTCGTGATCTTTAAGAATACGGGAAACGGCCGCGACGATGCGGGCCTGGGCGTCAACGGCCCGCTCCCAGCCCTTGAAGCTTTCCTCCGGATGGGCAAAGAACCAGTCGGCTGCAGCTTCGAAGGCCGCCGGCGGCAGGAAGCCGGTCGCGGACCGGTCGTTCTCGTGCATGTGCTCGACGACATCGAGTGGGATGCCCGCCGAAGCCGCCAGGATCTCGGCCGTCTCGATCGCTTTCGTCTCGTCGCTGGAAATGATGCGGCGGAGCGATCTTGCCCAGGGAGACCGTGCCGCAAGCTCTGCCCGCGAGCGTCCGATCTCGGAAAGCCCCCATTGCGGCACCGGCACGTCCGGATCGATCCGGACCTGCGGATGGGTGATGTAAAGACCGAAGCTCATCTGGGGGATCCTGCAATCGGCGCCGGTCTTCGACAAGTAAGCGGCGTTGGGCCGCCTTGGGGCCAGGCCTAGACGCGCATCGGCATCAGCACGTAGAGTGCGCCCTCGTTGGCCGTATCGCGCACCAGGGTCGGAGAACCCGCATCGGCCAGCATGAAGATGGCATCCTCGCCGGAAAGCTGCGCCGTAATGTCGAGAAGATATTTGGCGTTGAAGCCGATTTCCATCGGGTCGTTGTCGTAGCCGACGGCCACTTCCTCGGTCGCGCTGCCGGAATCCGGATTGTTGACGGTCAGCATCAGCTGTCCTTCGGTCAGCGACAGCTTCACGGCCCGGCCGCGCTCGGAGGAAATCGTCGAAACGCGATCGACCGCCTTGGTGAAGCTCTGGCAGTCGACGCGCATTTCCTTGTCGTTGCCGGTCGGGATGACGCGCTGGTAATCCGGGAAGGTACCGTCGATGAGCTTGGAGGTCATGACGATACCGCCGATCGACAGACGGATCTTGGCGTCCGAAAGTTCGACGGTGACGACCGCTTCCGCATCGTCCACCAGCTTCTGCAGCTCGCCGACCGTCTTGCGCGGCACGATGATGCCCGGCATGCCTTCCGAACCGGATGGCGCGTTCACGTCGGCGCGGGCGAGGCGGTGGCCGTCGGTTGCCACGGCGCGCAGCTTGAGGTCGCCCTCCGCTTCGATCGTGTGGAAGAAAATGCCGTTAAGGTAATAGCGGGTTTCCTCGGTCGAGATCGCAAACTGGGTGCGATCGATCAGCATCTTGAGGTCGGTCGCCTTCAGCTTGAAGGTATGGCTGAAGCTGCCGGCGGTCAGGTCCGGAAAATCGCCTTCCGGCAGGCACTGCAGCGAGAACTTCGAGCGGCCGGACTGCACGGTCATCGAGCCGCCGTCGGGATTGGTGGCGAGCAGCACTTCCGAGCCGTCGGGCAGCTTGCGGACGATTTCGTAGAGCAGGTGTGCCGGCACGGTCGTGGCGCCGGCCTGTTCCACCATGGCCGGCAGGCCTTCGGTGATTTCCAGGTCGAGGTCGGTCGCCTTCAGGTCGAGATTGTTGCCCGAGGCGCGCAGCAGCACGTTGGACAGGATCGGAATCGTGTTGCGCCGTTCGACCACGCGATGCACGTGGTTCAGCGACTTCAGGAGGTTGGACCGCTCAAGAGTAATACGCATGGACGCTATCGCTTTCGACCCCTGGCAGGCCGGCGGGCCGGCTGCCTTACATTTCGGTGGCTTGAGACAAGCCGAATGACGTGGACCGGCAAAATGGCAGAGGTTGCCGGACAAAAGCAAGAGGCGAACACGGCCTGTCGGGGGCAATCCACTGCCGGGAGCGGCTAAACGGCCGGGAGATGCGCACCTCCCGGCCGCACTTTGCTTGCCGAACGCTGTTGCCTCGACCATAAGGAGGACATGATCTCGAACTCGGCCGGATGCGCGTGACAGAAGTACCGAAAACCCAGCGCGGTTACCGCCTCGCCAACACCTTCGTACCGGCGCGGCCGGTGGAGCCTGCGCTCTACCTCGTGGCAACGCCGATCGGCAACCTCCAGGATATCACGCTTCGCGCGCTCGAGACCCTGGCGGGCGCCGATGTGCTGGCCTGCGAGGACACCCGCGTCACCCGGGTGCTGCTGGATCGGTATGGCATCGTCAACCGGCCCTACGCCTATCACGAGCACAATGCCGACGAGGTCGGCCCGAAGCTGATCGCCGCTCTGGACGAGGGCCGCTCCGTGGCGCTTGTCTCGGACGCAGGCACGCCTTTGGTTTCCGACCCCGGCTACCGGCTGGGGCAGATGGCGATCGAAGCCGGGCACCGGGTTGTCCCCATCCCCGGCGCCTCTGCGCCGCTCGCCGGGCTCGTGGGTTCGGGGCTGCCGTCCGATGCCTTCCTGTTCGCCGGCTTCCTTCCCGTCAAGGAAAAGGGCCGGCGCGACCGCCTGGCGGAACTCTCCAGGATACCCTCGACCCTGATCTTCTTTGAATCGCCGCACCGGATCGGCGCATCGCTTGCCTCCGCGGTCGCTATCCTCGGTCCGACGCGGCAGGCGTGCATCGCCCGCGAACTCACCAAGGCGTTCGAGGAATTCCGCCGCGGAACGCTGGAAGAACTGGCGGACTATTACGGCGGCGAACGAGTGGTAAAAGGCGAGGTTGTGTTTCTCCTGGCCCCGCCAGAGCCGGACGACGTGCCAGGCGCGGTCGAGGTCGACGTCCTGTTGCGCGAGCTCTCGGCCACCATGCCGACTGCCAAGGCCGCCGCCGAAGCGGCGCGGCTGACCGGATTGTCGCGCAAGGACCTCTATCAGCGGCTGCTCGGCATGAAGGGCTCGGATGGGCAGGAGGCCTGACCAAAGGAACGTCCAGGTGTCCGCGAGCCGCCGCAAGGCGGAGCGGCGCGGCCAGTTTGCGGAATATAGGGCGGCCCTCGGCCTGCTGCTGAAGGGCTACCGGATTCTTGATATCCGCTACCGCACCAGGCTTGGCGAGATCGACATCGTCGCCCGCCGGGGCGAGGTCCTGGCCTTCGTCGAGGTCAAGGCAAGGCCGGACGCCTCGACGGGCATCGATGCCGTCGGCTCTGAAAGCCAGCGGCGCATCCGCGCTGCAAGCGATCTGTGGCTGGCACGGCACGCAGACCTTGCGGGCCTCGCGCAGCGTTATGATGTCGTGGTGGTCTCGCCACGCCGCTGGCCGCGCCATTTCCCCAATGCGTTCTGATCAAGCCGCGGAGGGCGGCAATCTTGGCGACAATTAAACTTGTCGCGACCGCCGCAGGATTGCGCTTACCGATTGCCGCTACTAGTCTCTGGACTGGACAGGTTTGGGGGCAAGATGAGCTGGCATATTCTGGCGGCCATGGTTTCGGCCATGGCGGTTCCGTATCGGGCAATTGAGATCAGACGGCCAGCCACGCCGTCCTTCGTCGCGGGGTCGGCGGATGCGCTGGAGATGCGTGCGGCGCCGATCGAACCGGGCTGGGTCGTCGAGGGAAAGCCGCAGGCCCGCATCGCGCATCATTCGAAGGCCGAGGACGAATCCGGTCTGACCGGAGTATGGGATTGTACGGCCGGTACGTTCCGGTGGTTCTTTGCCTGGGACGAGACCGTGATGATCCTTGACGGCGACGTTCTCGTGACAGCCGAAGACGGGACCGAGCGACTGCTTCGCACCGGTGACATCGGCTATTTCAAGGGCGGCACCTGGGCCACCTGGCGGGTCGATACCTATGTGAGGAAGATCGCCTTCCTGCGCCGGCCCGCACCCGCGCCGCTTGCCCTTGCCTATCGCTTGCGCAACCGGCTGCGCCGAGGCCCGGCCGCCGGACTTGCCGGCTGACGACCCCGGACCCTGATTGCCCCCGGCTGCGTGCTATTCCATTTGCATGCGAAGCGCTCTAGATCAGGCAAGCACAATTCTAGGGACAGAAGCCATGGCAAAAATCCGCAAGGTCGCATTCCAGATGGACCACGTTTCCGGCATCGGCATCGGCGGTGATTCCACCTTTGCCATGGCGCTGGAAGCCCAGTCGCGAGGCTATGAGCTCTTTCACTATACGCCGGACCGGCTGACCATGCGCGACGGCCGTATCTTAGCAGCCGTCGAGCCGCTCACCGTCCGCGACATCAAGGGCGATCATTTTTCGCTGGGCGAACGCGAGCGGGTCGATCTTTCCACCATGGACGTGGTGCATCTGCGCCAGGATCCTCCCTTCGACATGGGCTATATCACCTCGACCCATCTGCTGGAGCGGATCCATCCGAAGACGCTCGTGGTCAATGATCCCGCCTGGGTTCGCAATTCGCCGGAAAAGATATTCGTCACCGAATTTGGCGATCTCATGCCGGCTACGCTGATTTCGCGCGACCCGCAGGAGATCGCCAGCTTTCGGGAAGAGCTGGGCGACATCATCCTGAAGCCGCTATACGGCAATGGCGGCGCAGGCGTCTTCCACTCGGCTCGCGACGATCGCAACTTCACCTCGCTTCTGGAGATGTTCGGGCAGATGTATCGCGGCGAGCCCTACATCGCGCAGGCCTATCTTCCGGCCGTGCGCAAGGGCGACAAGCGGATCCTGCTGGTCGACGGGGAGCCGGTCGGCGCCATCAACCGCGTACCGGCCGAGACCGACAGCCGCTCCAACATGCATGTCGGCGGTCGCGCCGAGGCAACCGAGATTACCCCGCGCGAACGTGAAATCTGCGCTCGCATCGGTCCGGCCCTGCGGCAACGCGGCTTCATCTTCGTCGGCATCGACGTGATCGGCGACTATATGACCGAGATCAACGTCACGTCTCCGACCGGCATCCGCGAAGTCAAGAAGTTCGGCGGCGCCGATGTCGCAAGCCTGATCTGGGATGCCATCGAAGCCAAGCGCGCCTGAGGCCCCGTCAGACAGCCGGCAATGTCGCCGGCTGCCTTTAAATGTTCTTGTTTCATTCCCTGTTTCGTGCCAGATTGCTGGTCGGGGCACGGAAGCGCGGATGCTGCCGTTTCAGACATGATGTTTGGGAGCGGGTCGGCATGGTTGCGCGGGTGAGCACGGTTGCGTTTCAGGGGATAGAAGGCGTTCCGGTGGACGTCCAGGTCATGATCGGCCCCGGCAAGATCAACATGCATATCGTCGGTCTGCCGGACAAGGCGGTCGCTGAAAGTCGGGAACGGGTCCAGGCGGCACTGCATGCGTCCGGCCTGGCGATGCCACCCAAAAAGGTCACCATCAATCTGGCGCCCGCCGATCTCCCCAAGGAGGGATCGCATTTCGACCTGCCGATCGCGCTGGGACTGATGGCCGCGCTCGGGGCCATTCCCGGCGATGCCCTGACCGATTACGTCGTGCTGGGGGAACTGAACCTCGACGGCACGCTTGCCCCGGTTGCCGGGGCGCTTCCCGCCGCGATCGGCGCCAATGCCATGGGAAAGGGGCTGATCTGCCCGGTCGACAGTGGCTCGGAGGCGGCCTGGGCAGGCGCCGACATCGACATCATCGCGCCGCGCAGCCTGATCGCACTCGCCAATCATTTTCGCGGCACGCAGGTCATCACGCGGCCGCTCCCGGCCATCCGGGCGCAACCGGGCAATCTGCCCGATCTGGCCGAGATCAAGGGACAGGAGACCGCCAAGCGGGCTCTGGAGGTCGCCGCTGCCGGAGGCCACAATCTGCTGATGGTCGGGCCGCCCGGCTCCGGCAAATCCATGCTGGCCGCGCGGCTTCCCTCCATCCTGCCGCCGCTCGGCGCCGCCGAGCTGCTTGAAGTCTCGATGATCCACTCGATTGCAGGGCAGCTCTCCGGCGGCCGGTTGTCGGACCGGCGGCCCTACCGGGCGCCGCACCATTCCGCCACCATGGCGGCGCTCGTCGGTGGCGGGCTGAGAGCCCGGCCAGGGGAGGCATCGCTTGCCCATCACGGCGTGCTGTTTCTGGATGAATTCCCCGAGTTTTCGCCACAGGTGCTCGATGCGCTTCGCCAGCCGCTGGAGAGCGGCGAATGCGTCATCGCAAGGGCCAATCACCGCGTCTCCTATCCGGCGAGCATCCAGCTCGTGGCCGCCATGAACCCCTGCCGGTGCGGCATGGCGGGGGAGCCCGGCCACTTCTGCGCCCGGGGACCGCGGTGCGCCTCGGACTATCAGGCGCGCATTTCCGGGCCGCTGATGGACCGCATCGATATCCGCATCGACGTGCCGGCCGTTTCGGCCATGGACCTCATCAGGCCTGCGCCGGCCGAAAAGAGCGCGGACATTGCCCGGCGGGTCGCGGCTGCGCGCGACAGGCAGCGGGAACGCTTCGAGCGGGCAGGGGCCGGAACGGCGGTGACCAATGCCCGCTGCTCGACGGCACTGATCGAGCAGATCGCGGAACCCGATGCGGGCGGGCTTCAGCTGCTGCGGGATGCCGCCGAAAAACTGAAATTCTCCGCCCGCGGCTATCACCGGGTCCTGAAGGTTGCCCGGACGCTGGCGGATCTCGACGGCAAGGATCGCGTCGGACGCATCCACCTTGCCGAGGCGATTTCCTACCGCATGGCGAGCGAACGCCTGGCGCCGGCGGCGTAAGCCCGCGCCCGGCGCCTGCTGAGCTCAAGATGGGCTGGCAGATGATGAGCGATGGCTTGCCCTCCGCCTGCGCGGAGAGGCGCTGCCCGGCTCCAGACTATCCGGCTGCCAGGATGCCCGGCTAACCGGCTTGCAGGATGTCAGGGGGCAGTCGGGGTTTCGGTCGGGCCGAGCATGTCGGTCGGCAGCGACATGCGGATGATCGCACCGGTTTCGGGGTAGCTCGAGTCGGTCTGACCGCGCACGCCGGAGATCATCCGCTTCATCAGGGTCGAACCGAAACCGCCGGTGCCGTTCTCGCGCAGCACGGGGACCGGCCCGCCGGTCTCGCGCCATTCGATCACGAGCCTGCTCTCCTCGCCGGCAGGCTGCTCCAGGCGCCAGGCAAGGTCGATATGCCCGGTGCTGACGCTGAGCGCGCCGTATTTCGCAGCGTTGGTGCCCAGTTCGTGAAGGATGAGGCTGAGCACGACCACCGTCTGCCCACCGATCGGCACCCGCGGTCCGGAGGCCGAAAAGCGCGGCGTGCCGACAATCGAGAAGGGTTCGAGCGCCTGGAAGATGACTGCCTGCAGCGAAACGTCCTCGCCCTCGCGCAGGCCGCGCAGCAGGAGGTTGGAGCGGCCGAGTGCGGTCAGCCGGTCGCGCAGCCGCGCGGCGAGCTCCTCGGCGCTGGAGGCGTTCTTCAGGGACAGGCTGATGATCGCGTTGATCGTGGCGAATATGTTCTTCAGCCGGTGGTCAAGCTCCTGCGCCATCACTTCCTGGTTGTCGGCAAGGCGCTGGGTTTCCTGCCGTGCGGCGATTTCCGCCCGGTAGGCGGCCATCATCAGGTGGATCAGGGTGAGATCGGTGATGATGACGAAGACGTAGAGCCCCATCGCCACCAGCGTGCCGGCCGATAAGTCGAAGCGGTAGGGGGTAATGAAGAAGAACCAGGCGGCGAGGCCCGAAAGCACGGAGACCAGAATGCCCTGCCGCACGCCGAACACGAAACCGCAGATGACGACGGCGGGAAAGAAGGTAAGGAAGGGGAAGCCCGCCGGCATCAACGGGTCGAGCCAGGCCCTCAGCGCCAGCGCGACGAGGAACACCACGAGGCTCGCGCCATAGGTGACGACCTTGTCCTTGCTGGACAAGTTCTTCTGAACAGCGGCAAATGCCGGCAGGGTATCGAAATAGGCGCGCATGGGGCTCGATAGGCTGTCAACACGATTTTGTGAAGACCCTAGTTGAGCGGCTTTTGATGGACAAGCAACTCAGCCGGGTGTGTCCGGGATCGCCGGAGTTCGTGGGAAATCAGGCGTCAACGCAACCGATCGCGTGCTTGAGGCGGACCGCACGCAAAATCGTCGGCGACGACCGCGTCTATTCTCCCAGTCCTTCGAACAGCGCGGTCGAGAGGTAGCGCTCGGCAAACGAGGGGATGATGACGACCAGGTTCTTGCCGGCATTTTCCTCGCGGCACCCGATCTCGATCGCCGCCGTCAGGGCCGCCCCCGAGGAAATCCCGACCGGCACCCCCTCGAGGCGCGCCACCAGCCGGGCCATCTGCAGCGCCTCGGTGCTGTTGACGGTGACGACCTCGTCATAGATGTGGGTGTCGAGGATTTTCGGCGCAAAGCCTGCGCCGATGCCCTGGATCTTGTGCGGCCCGGGTTGCCCGCCGGAAAGCACCGGCGATTCCTCCGGCTCGACGGCGATGATCTTCAGCTGCGGATTGCGGCTCTTGAGGACCTGGCCGGTGCCGGTGATGGTGCCGCCCGTGCCGATGCCGGATACGAAGATATCGATCTTGCCGTCCAAGTCGTTCCAGATTTCCTCGGCAGTGGTCTGCCGGTGGATTTCCGGGTTGGCGGGATTTTCGAACTGCTGCGGAATGACGGCGTCCGGTATCGAGGCGGCGAGCTCTTCGGCCCTAGCAATGGCGCCCTTCATGCCCTTCGGCGCCTCGGTCAGCACCAGTTCGGCCCCGAGCAGAGCGAGCATCTTGCGTCGTTCGATCGACATGCTTTCCGGCATGGTGAGGATCAGCCGGTACCCCTTGGCCGCTGCCGCGAACGCAAGCGCGATGCCCGTATTGCCGGAGGTCGGCTCGACCAGCGTGGTCTTGCCGGGCGTGATCCTGCCCTGGGCTTCCAGGCTCTCGATCATGGCGACGCCGATGCGGTCCTTGACGGACGAGATCGGGTTGAAGAATTCCAGCTTGGCGAGGAGGTTTGCCTTGACGCCCTTTTCGCGGGCAAGCTTGTCGAGCCGCACGATCGGCGTGTCGCCGATGGTTTCGGTGATCGATGAGTAGATGCGGCCGCGGCCGGGCTTCGTCGACATGTGGATCCCCCATGAAATGCGCTGCTGCAAAGATAGGGTGAAAGGGGGTGCGACGCCAGCCTGCTGGAACGGTGTTCGGCATTCCCTGGGCAAGGCCGATGCAAACCGTCCGGATATGGCGGGATCCTCAAAGATTCCCCGATGCCGGCCGGCTACGCATTGAATTCCGCGATGCCAGGCGCACCTCAACGCTCGACCGCCGTCGCGGTCGTGCCCCGGATCATGAAAGGTTCGAACTCATGTCTAATTCTGACGTCAAGAAGCGCAAGACCGCCGCGCTCAACACCCCGTCCGGCCTCGGCGCCAATGCCGTTGCCGATATTTCCGCGGCACTGACCACGCTGCTGGCCGATGTGTTTACGCTCTATATGAAAACCAAGAACTTTCATTGGCACATGTCGGGACCGCATTTTCGCGATTACCACCTTCTTCTCGACGAACAGGGGGAGCAGATCTTCGCCATGACCGACGATCTGGCCGAGCGCGCCCGCAAGATCGGCGGCACGACGCTCCGCTCGATCGGCCATGCCTCGCGTCTTTCCCGCCTTGAGGACAATGACGCCGATTTCGTCACGCCGGACGACATGATCGCGGAACTGCGCGAGGACAACAGGCAGTTGCTGGGCTTCATGCGCGAAACCCACAGTCTCTGCGATGAGCACGACGATGTCGCCACGGCCAGCCTCTTGGAAAACTGGATCGACCAGACAGAGCGCCGGACCTGGTTCCTGTTCGAGATCAGCCGTCGCGAGCACTGATCCGGCATAATCCCTGGTGGCGGCTCTCAAGGCAGCCATCAGGATCCATATCGCTTAGCGCGCCACGATATAGGCGGCCGTCCCCGCAAGGATGGCAGCGGCCGACCGGTTGAGACCCTGCAAGGCCTTCGGTTTCTTCAGAAGCTCCCGCGCCTTGGAAGCGAGCAGGATATAGGGCAGCAGCACCGCCATCAGCACGGCGAAGGTCGTGGCGACGAGGACGGCATAGTCGCGCGGGCCGACATCGGACAGCGGGATGAGGGTCGGCACCAGCGCCACGTAGAACAGCATGGTCTTCGGGTTGCCGAGGGTGACGAGCAGGCCCGACAGGAAAGCCGTGCCGGCCTTCGCGCCGGCCTCGGCCCTGATGTCCTGCCGCAGAAGTCCGGCCGTCCATAGCTTCCACGCGATGTAGCAAAGGTAGGCGGCGCCCAGATATTTGATGATCAGGAAGGGTGTCGTGAAGTTCTGCGCGACGATGGCAAGCCCGAGCACGACGGCCGTCAGGTACACCAGATCGCCCAGGATGAGCCCGAGCCCCATGAACAGCGTGGGCCGAAAGCCGGAACCGAGTGCCCGGGCGACAATCGCCGTCATCCCCGGACCGGGAATGGCAGCGGCGATGAACAGCGCCAGCGCATAGGTGATTAAGGATGTCAGTGTCATGCGTGGTCTCCCCGAGCTCTCTTGCTAGACGCCAGTCGAGCCGAAGCCGCCGGCGCCGCGCAGCGTCGATGTCGCCTCGGTCCCCTCCGAAACCCGCATCTGCGTCACCGGCGCCATCACCAACTGGGCGATCCGCATGCCGCGCTCGATCGTGAAGTCCGCGTCGCCGAGGTTGATCAGCAGCACTTTCACCTCGCCGCGATAATCGCTGTCGATCGTGCCGGGCGTATTGAGGCAGGTGACGCCGTGCTTGAAGGCAAGCCCCGAACGCGGCCGCACCTGTGCCTCGAAGCCCTCCGGTATTTCGAACACGAAGCCGGTGGGAACGAGCGCGCGTTTGCCAGGGCCAAGCACCAGCGGTTGGCCCTCGTCCACGGCCGCCCTGAGGTCCATGCCGGCCGCGCCCGCCGTCTCGTAGGCGGGCAGGTGCAGACCTTCGCCGTGCGGCAGGCGGATGAGCTTGAGCGTTGGGCCGATGATATCGCGCATGGGAATACTCCTGGCTACGGCAGGTGAATTGCATATTGGGCGTCGAGTCGCTAGATACGCCGCAACTCGAAGGATCTTTCTCCATGCCGGAAACCATTGCCGAGGCGGTCTCCCGCCGTCGCACCTTTGCCATCATCGCCCACCCGGACGCGGGCAAGACCACGCTTACGGAAAAGCTGCTGCTGTTTGGTGGCGCCATCCAGCTGGCCGGCGAGGTCAAGGCAAAAAAGGACCGCATCCAGACGCGATCCGACTGGATGAAGATCGAGCGCGAGCGCGGCATTTCCGTCGTCACCTCGGTGATGACCTTCGAGTATGACGGCAACGTCTTCAACATCCTCGATACGCCCGGCCACGAGGACTTTGCCGACGATACCTATCGCACGCTGACGGCTGTCGATGCCGCGGTCATGGTCATCGACGGAGCGAAAGGCATCGAGCCCAGAACGCTGAAGCTGTTCGAGGTCTGCCGCATGCGCGACATCCCGATCATCACCTTCGTCAACAAGATGGACCGTGAAGCGCGCGACACGTTCGAGATTCTCGACGAGGTCGAGGAAAAGCTGGCGCTCGATACGGCACCCGTCACCTGGCCGGTCGGACGCGCCAAGAGCTTCTGCGGTTCCTACAATCTCGCCGACAACACGTTCCGTGGCAGCGACACCCAGGTCGAGCCGCTGGCGGTCAACGGCCCGCAGAGCATTGCCGACCACCTGCCAGAAAACGAACGCGAGACCTTCATCGGCGAGCTGGAGCTTGCCCGCGAAGCCTGCCGCCCCTTCGACCGCCAAGCCTTCCTGGAGGGTCACATGACGCCGGTCTTCTTCGGCTCGGCGCTGCGCAATTTCGGCGTGCGCGATCTCATCAACGCGCTCAGCGACTTCGCCCCGCCGCCGCGCGACCAGGTCGCCGATATCCGCAAGGTGCATGCGTCCGAAGAAAAGATGACGGCCTTCGTCTTCAAGATCCAGGCCAACATGGACCCGAATCACCGCGACCGTATCGCCTTTGCCCGCATTTGCTCGGGCAAGCTGGAGCGCGGCATGAAGGCCAAGCTTGCCCGCACCGGCAAGCTGATGGGGCTGACCGCCCCGCAGTTCTTCTTTGCCTCGCAGCGCCAGCTGGCCGATACGGCCTATGCGGGCGATGTGGTCGGCATCCCCAACCACGGCACGCTGCGCATCGGCGATACCCTGACGGAAGGGGAATCGCTCGTTTTCCAGGGCGTGCCAAACTTCTCGCCGGAAATCCTGCGCCGCGTGCGGCTGGAAGATGCCATGAAGGCGAAGAAGCTGAAGGAAGCGCTGCAGCAGATGGCAGAAGAAGGCGTCGTGCAGCTGTTTTCGCCGGAAGACGGTTCGCCCGCCATCGTCGGCGTGGTCGGCGCCCTGCAGCTCGACGTCCTGAAGGAACGGCTTTCGGCGGAATACACGCTGCCGGTGTCGTTTGAAATGTCGCGCTTCTCCATCTGCCGGTGGATCTCGTCGGACCAGCCGGCGGAGCTGGAAAAATTCCTGACGGTGAAGCGGGGCGATATTGCCCGCGACCTCGACGGCGACCCGGTATTCCTGGCCCAGGATTCCTTCTCGTTGCGTTACGAGTCCGAACGCTACCCGGCGATCAAGATGGTCGCGATCAAGGAGTATCACGTCGCCAAGGCGGCGTGATCCTTCACTCGGTCGACAGTGCCGCGCGGCCGCTGGTCAGGTCGCGGACCATTTGAGACACGGCCTCGATCTCTCCTTCCCGCAGCCGGATGGTAAGGTCGGCGCCGGTGTCTCGGAAACTTTCCCCGGTGATCGTCAGGTCTTCCATGACCTGCAGCCTGGCCTTGACCCGCGCCAGATCCGCGAAGTCGAGTGAGACGACGCCCTCGACCGAGGGCTTGACTTCGAGCAGGCTGGCGCTTCTCAGGCAGGCGGCAGCGGTGCCGCCATAGGCACGCATCAAACCCCCACTGCCCAGCAATATGCCGCCGAACCAGCGGGTGACGATGACAACCGTCCTGTCGAGCGATTGTCCGTCAAGGGCCGCAAGGATGGGCTTGCCCGCCGTTCCGCTCGGCTCCCCATCATCGGAAAAGCGGTAGGCCTGTCCGACCCGCCAGGCCCAGCAATTGTGTGTCGCGTCGGCATGGCGATGGGCGGCAATCGCCGCCTTCGCCTCCTCCTCGCTCGCAACCGCCAGCGCCGTGGCGAGAAACCGGCTTTTCTTGATGGACTGCTCGAAGGTGGCGGGCTGCTCTAGCTGGAACATAGCTCAGCACTATCGCCGGATCATGCGCAAGGGAAGGGCTCGCAGCACGCTAGGCGCGCCGCCCGAACCTGGCATTTGGCGAGCGGCTGTAGCGGTTGCCCGCCAGACCGGTGGAGAGAGGCTGCGGCGGCTTTGACGCCGCAACGCCGATATCTCCGCCCGGCGCACTGCGGCTGACGACGACCAGATAGACCGAGGCCGCGCAAAACGTGGCCAGCAGGATCGTCGGGTAGAGATAGATCATCGAGAGCCACAGCTTCAGCTTCAGAAACAGGATCACGACGGTGCCCATGCCCGGCAGCCACAACAACAGTGGGGCAAGACCGGGAAGGCCGAGGATCGTCAGGACGGTCAGAAGCGACATCCAGAGGCGGCAGGCAAGCGGCCAGTCCTGCGGCATCGTCTCAGCTCTGTCGCGAACGAAAATCAGCGTTACCACCGCGATCAGTGCGACCAGCAGCGAGGTCGCGCTGGCTCTGAGGACGCCGAGCGAGAAAGCGACGCCCCAGTGCGCGCCGAAGACGACGCCGAATTGCCAGTCGCAGAGAACCAGCACCACGATCAGGGCACCTGCCACCCAGGGCAACCCGGAGGCCGTCGCGCGCCGAACCGAAATCCTGGCGAGCGAGGCAGCGAAAAGGACGAAGATCAGAGGTTTGAGATAGACGCCCAGCACCACGGCCAGCGCGCCGGAGGCACCCGAGACCTTCTGCGCGCCGGTCGCCTGGATCAGCCCGTAGACGAGAAAGGGAAACAAGATCGTTGCCGCAATCACCAGCGCCAGCCGCAGGGCGAACAGTCGCGCGAAGCTGGAAGCACTGAGGTACGGGCGCAAGGAACAACTCCAGATTGGACTGCCGCAATGATGCAGCGCTTGTTCTAACGTCGGATGACCGAAATCATTCAATTTTGAAGGGAACACGTCCTCTGGGCCATGTCGAGATCGGTCGATCAGCCGAATTTGACCGCTGTCGTATTGCCGCCGCAGATGAGGGCGCAGACGCGCTCACCCGGTTGCGGCACGTAGCGACCGGACAGCAATGCTGCAAAAGCCGCCGCCCCGCCGGGCTCGGCAACGATGCGCATGCCGTCCCACAGGGCCTGCTGCGCCCGTCGGATGTCGTCGTCGGTCACCAGCACCGGCGGCTGCAGGTACTTCTGCGCGAGCGGGAAGACCAGCTCGCCGATCCGTTTCGGCGCCAGCGAATCCGCGGCGATGCCGCCTGCCGGGGCATCCACGGGGCGTCCCGCCTTGAGAGCTTCGAACAGCGTCGGTGCGCCGTCCGATTCCACCGCGACGATCTTGATGCGGTCCGTGAACCAGCAGGTGATCCCGCCAATCAGCCCGCCGCCTCCCACCGCCACCAGAAGCGTGGTGATCTGCGGCAGGTCTTCGTCGATCTCCTTGCCGAGCGTCCCCTGGCCGAGCAGCGTTTCGGGCTGGTCGTAGGCATGAACGGGCATGGCGCCGCTTTCCGCGGTGTGGATCTCGCTTGCGGCGAGGGCATCCGCATAGCGGTCTCCGCCCACGACGAGCGCAGCCCCATAGGAGCGTATCAGTTCGATCTTGGCGGGCGACGAAACGCTCGGGACGAAGATCGTCGCGGCGATGCCGAGCTGCCTTGCGGCATAGGCGACGGCTGCTCCGTGATTGCCGCCCGACGCAGCCACCACGCCCGCGGCAGGCACGGATCGGGTCAGCAGGTTTGCAAAGGCGCCTCGCGCCTTGAACGACCCGGAGTGCTGCAGGAGCTCCAGCTTCAGGTCGACCGGCAGCGGGGTGCCGCCGAAGTCGCGCATGTCGGCCCGCAGCACCGGCGTGTGGCGCACGTGGTCGCGGATGAGGGCGTGCGTGCTCGCGATTTGCTGAGGGGTGACAACTTCGGGGGGCATGACTTCATCTCCAGATGGACCTCTCGGTACGCCCGTTGGCGGTGCAGTGCAAGGTGTTAGCGCTGTCGCTGATGCATCCTGGGGCTGAGCCTTAACCTGATGTTGTAACTTGAATGTTAGACTTCGGTTTTAAAGAGCTTGACGCCGAAGGTTAGATAATGAAGGCCGAAGTTGGAGGTATGGAGCCGCTCGACCTGAGGACGGCGGTCGTCAGGCTCGCCGCGGACGGTCGTGTCGTCCATGCCAACACGGCGGCGCAGCACCTGCTCCTGGGCGCATCGCCGGAAGGCGCCCTGATCGAGGACCTGCTTGGCAGGGCCGAGAAGCTCGGGAAGATTGCCAGTGGAACGGCCGGGCAGATTGTCCGCGCACTCGCTTCGGGAAACGCCGACGCGACGGAGTGCTTCAAGCTTTTGGACGGCAGCTCCATCCTGATGGTCGCCGGTCCCGTCGCCGGCGGCACCCTCGTCGAGTGGTCGGATATCACCCCCTATGTAGAGGCGATGCGCGCGCAGGAGCGCGACCCGCTGACCGGATTGCTGGCACGCCCTGCCATGCTCAGGGAAATCGCGGCCATGGTGCAGTCCGGGGAACCCGCGGCCCTTCTCTACATCGGGCTCGATCGGTTTACCTCCGTCAACAACATGCTCGGACATATGGCCGGCGACAAGCTGCTGCAGAAGGTTTCGGGCCGCATTGTTGGCCTTGTTCCGGCAGATGCTGTCATGGCGCGGGTCGGCGGCGACGAGTTCGCGGTTCTGCTCAGGGCCGATAGCGAGGCCGCTACGGCCATGGCTGGTCGGCTGCTGGAGATGGTCGCCCGTCCTTTCCTTATCGATGGCCAGTCGGCGCATGTTGGCACGAGCATCGGGCTTGCTCACCTGGACCCGGCAGACCCGCCGGAAAACCAGCTGCGCAACGCCCGGCTGGCGCTGCTGAAGGCCAAGGCCGATGGCGGCGACGCGATCCAGGTCTTCACCGATGCGATGCGTGAGGAGCTTGAACAGGCGCGTCTGCTGGAGATCGATCTGCGCCAGGCGCTGGTACTGCGCGAGTTCTCGCTCGCCTACCAGCCGCAATATGAGATCGATGGACGTCGGCTGATCGGCTTCGAGGCCTTGCTGCGCTGGCATCATCCGAAACGGGGTCCGGTCTCGCCGGCGCATTTCATCCCGCTTGCCGAAGAGCTCGGCCTGATCGTGCCGATCGGCGAATGGGTCATTCGGGCAGCCTGCAAGGCTGCCGCCGAGTGGCCGTTGCCGCTGTCGATCTCGGTCAATATCTCGCCGCTGCAGTTTCGCAGCCCCAACATCGTGGCCATCGTCACGTCGGCCTTGAAGAATTCCGGACTGGACCCGTCGCGGCTCGAGCTGGAGGTGACAGAGGGGGCACTCCTCCTCGACAGCGAGCCGGTGATGAACATCTTCCGGCAGCTGAAGGCGCTCGGCCTACGCTTCGCCATGGACGATTTCGGCACCGGCTACTCGTCGCTCAGCTATCTGCAGCAATTCCCCTTCGACAAGATCAAGATCGACCAGTCCTTCGTGCGCAACCTGCCGGCAAGTCCGGACGGCATCGCGATCGTCCGGGCGGTCTCGGCACTGGGCTCCAGCCTCGGGCTGTCGATCATCGCCGAAGGCGTGGAAACGGAGGAGCAGCTTGCCTCCATCCGCCAGAACGGCTGCAAGCAGGTCCAGGGATATTTAACGGGGCGCCCGCTGGCGCCCGACATGGCAGAGGCGCTGATCGCCTCGGCAGCAACCGCAGGAGAAGGAAAAGCATCATGACCGATTACCGCCTCGTTTATTTCAGCGAAAACCGTCTTCCCTCCTCGGAGATTGCCCAAGGTCTGAACAGCATTCTGGAAAAAAGCCGCAGCAACAACGTCATGGTCGGCGTCACCGGCGCCCTGATGTTCAGCGTTGGATATTTCGTCCAGGTGCTCGAGGGGCCCCAGGCCGCGGTCGAGGCGACGTTCGAGCGGATCCAGCAGGACGCCCGCCATGGCGATGTCCAGCTTGTCGAATTCGCCCCGGTCGCGCAGCGGACGTTCGACAACTGGTCCATGGCGTATGCCGGCCGGCCCGAGGAAGCCTCGGACGACGTGGCGGACCTCGCCGCATCGAGCGGATTTGATCCGAGCCGGCTCGATGGCGACCAGTTGTTCGAGAGGTTGCGCAGCCGCCTGCTCGAAACCGCCTGATGAAGACGAAGACCGTCAGGCCTTCGGTAAGGCCGGCGGATCTTCCGAGACCAGGTCTTTCAGGAAATCGTCGCACCAGCGGTTGATGTCGTACTTGATGAGATGCTCCATCATCTTTTCCCAGCGCTGCTTGCGCTCGTCGAGCGACATGGTCAGGCCACGGGCAATCGCATGCGCCGTGCCTTCGATGTCGTAAGGGTTGACGAGAAGCGCGCCGGTGAGCTCCCGGGCCGCGCCCGCAAACCGCGATAACACGAGCACACCGGGATCTTCGGGGTCCTGCGCCGCTACATATTCCTTGGCGACCAAGTTCATGCCGTCGCGCAGCGGCGTCACCAGGCCGATCTTGGCCAGGCGGTAGAGGCCGGCAAGAAGCGGTCGCGCGATGGAGCGGTTGA
Organism: Hyphomicrobiales bacterium; assembly: GCA_900469345.1. Classification (GTDB taxonomy): domain Bacteria; phylum Pseudomonadota; class Alphaproteobacteria; order Rhizobiales; family Rhizobiaceae; genus Neorhizobium. Next base: position 142,456 of record UBWZ01000003.1, read on the forward strand.
CATAGCGGATCGGTACCCAGTCGACGGTGCCGAGCGCCCCGTTGACCCGTCCGGCCTGTTCGGCGACCGTCCGCTGCATCTGCTCGTATTCCGGCACTTCCGACCGGGATTTTGGCGTGATCTGCAGATAGGTCACCTTGTTCTGGTAGTTCGGGTTCAAGGTGACGAAGGTCTCGAAGGCGTCGATGCGCTGGGTGATCCCCTTCGAATAGTCGAGCCGATCGACGCCGATGATGAGGTCACGTCCCTCGACGCTCTGGCGTGCCTTCTTGACCATGCTGTTGCTGGCCGCCTTGGAGGCAAATTCCGCAAAGGTCTTGGTCTCGATCGAAATCGAGTAGGCGCCGCCCTTGAAGGTCCGCCCGTAGGTGGAGAACCTGGCGTCGCCGAGCCGTTCGCCGATACCTTCGCGCACCAAGCCACCGGCGAAATTGTCGAGATCGTAGTCCGTCTGGAAGCCGATCAAATCGTATTGCGACAGGCCGCGCATGATCTGCTCGTGCACTGGCATGGCGAACAACACGTCGGCCGGCGGCCAGGGAATGTGCAGGAAGAAGCCGATCTTGTTCTTGAAGCCCATCTGGCGCAGCTCGGAGGCAAGCGGGATCAGGTGGTAGTCATGCACCCAGATGACGTCGTCTTCCTTGAGCATGGGCGCGAGCCGCGTCGCAAAGAAGCGATTGACCCTGAAATAGCCGGCCATTTCCTTGCGGCCATACTCCGCAAGATCGAGCCGGTAGTGACAGATGGGCCAGAGCACCCGGTTTGCGAAGCCGTGGTAATATTCCTCGACGTCGGTCTTGGTGAGGTCGGTCAGCGCATAGGTGATATTGCCATGGGTGCGCATATCGAGCGCCCCCGGAGCCTTGGACCCGCTCGATTTGCCGGACCAGCCCATCCAGATGCCGCCACGCTCCTCGAGCGCAGCCTGGAGGGCGACGGCAAGCCCTCCCGCAGGTGCCGCTCCACTTTTCTCGGGAACGGTGACACGGTTCGAAACGACGACAAGACGGCTCACGGCGCGTCCTTTCCAGCTTGGGTCTGCTGTTGTGCAAGCGCGCCGAGTATGGCGCGGAGTTCGGCGGCGGAGGAAAGGGTGCTGGTGGCGACGGATGGCGCTGCCGTTTCGTCGATGCGGATCGAGTGGCCGCCCAGTTCGTTGGCAACCTTGAACATCGCTTCGTCCGTCACGTCGTCGCCGATGGTGATCGGACGGCGGCCGCGGAACGGCGCTTCGGACAGGAAGGCCCTGACCGCTTCACCCTTGCTGGCGCGGGCGGGGCGGATCTCCAGCACCATCTTGCCCCGCTGCAGCGTGTAATCGGGTCCGGCGAGTTCCGCGAAGCGGATCATGATGGCTTCGACCTCCTGCTGCAGTTCGGGAGCCTGCCGGTAATGCGCCGCGATTGCCAGTCCCTTGTCCTCGACCAGAATGCCCGGCCATTGCCGCACGCCCTCTTCGATGCGCAGCTTCAGCGCCGCGAATTCGGGACGACTTTCGACGCGATCCACCGTGCCCGAGGGCGAACGGCGTTCCGCGCCATGCAGGCCGGCGATCGGAAAGGTCCGGCCTCCAAACAGGGCGTCGGCGTAGACCAGCGCACGCCCGGTGACCAGCGCAAGCGCGCCGTCCAGCAGCTGCGAGACACGCGCCAGGTTTTCGGCCAGGTCAGGGGGAACGATGATGTTGTCCGGCTTGTCAGCGATATCGACCAGGGTTCCGTCGATGTCGAGGAACAGCGCCCATCGACCGGGGTTCTGGCCGATATCGTGGAACAGGGCGCTGCCGGATTGGGCGGCATCAGATGCGGCTTGGTTCGGCTTGGGTTCATAAGACATAAGTCCGAATGTAGGCGGCACTCCCGCCGCGGCAACCGCACGGCACGACATCCCTTTGTAAAAAGTCGTCCGGGCTTTGCCAAAAAACCGTCATGAAACTCCGGGATTTAGCTTTCATTAACCATTTGCCGAGACCCTTGGATAATGATGACGCCGCATGCGCGGTGATTTGGAGCGAAAGATCGATGTGCCGTTGGGCTGCCTATCGGGGCGAACCGCTTTACCTGGAAGAACTCGTATCCTCGCCCGCCCACTCGCTGATCGAGCAGTCGCATTGCGCCACCCGCGCCAAGACGGCGACCAATGGCGACGGCTTCGGCATCGCCTGGTATGGCGACCGGCCGGAACCGGGCCGCTACCGTGATATCCTGCCGGCCTGGTCCGACTGCAATCTGCGCAGCCTCGCGCGTCAGATCCGGTCTCCGCTGTTTCTGGCCCATGTCAGGGCAGCGACCACGGGCGCCACCCGGCGCGACAATTGCCATCCTTTCGTCCATGGCCACTGGTCGTTTATGCACAACGGCCAGATCGCCGGCTTCGACCGCATCCGCCGCAAGATGGAGGCCCTGCTCTCCGACGAACTCTTTCATGCCCGCACGGGTACGACCGATTCCGAGCTGCTGTTCCTGCTCGCCCTGCAACTGGGGCTCGATGCGGATCCGATGGGGGCGATGGAGCAGGCGATTGCCGAGGTCGAGCGGCTGTCCGCCGCGGCGGGCGGCGACGTTCTGGTGCGGTTCACCGCGGCCTTTTCCGACGGCACCGATCTCTATGCCGTGCGCTATGCCACGGACCACAGGCCGCCCACGCTCTACGCCTCGCCGATGGGCGCTGACAGCCGCCGCACCGGCTACTGCCTCGTATCGGAGCCGTTGAACGACGAGATCGATACCTGGGTCGAAATCCCGGACGGCAGCGCCGTCAAGGTGACGGCCGAAGGCATGCAGGCGCTTTTGTTCCAGCCGCAAGGCCTGTCGAAAGCGGCCTGAGCCGGTCCGGTCTCAGCCGCCGAGCCGTTCGGCAATCAGCGCCGCCAGCCTCTCGGCCACCTCGTCCTTGGAGAGATCCGGCCAGGCGTCGATGCCGCCCGCGGAGATAATGTTCACCTGGTTGCGGCTGCCGCCCATGACGCCGGTCTCCGGCGACACGTCGTTGGCGACGATCAGGTCGGCACCCTTCCGCTCCAGTTTGGCGCGGCCATTGGTCTCCACATGCTCGGTCTCGGCGGCAAAGCCCACCACCAGCGTGGGGCGATGCGGATGGTGCCCGACGGTCTTCAGGATATCGGGGTTTTCCGCCAGTTGCAGGGGGGCGGGGGCCTCGCCCGGCTGCTTCTTGATCTTCTGGCCGGAAGCGGTCGCAACGCGCCAGTCGGCGACGGCGGCCACCATCACGGCAATGTCCGACGGCAGCCGGGCAAGCACCGCGTCCAGCATCTCCTGCGCCGTTTCGACGTGTACCGTCTCGATGCCGGCCGGATCGGGCAGGGTGACCGGCCCCGACACCAGCGTCACCCGCGCACCGAGCGTCGCGAGCGCGGCGGCAATCGCGTGGCCCTGCCGGCCGGACGACCGATTGGCGATGTAGCGGACGGGATCGATCGGCTCATGCGTCGGTCCGGAGGTCACGATTGCCGTCTTGCCGGTGAGCGGTCTGGCCCCGCCGTCGAGCAGCGCAATGGCGGCGGCGACGATCTCCAGCGGTTCGGCCATCCGGCCGGTTCCCGCCTCGTTGCTTTCCGCCATCTCGCCGCGGGCAGGGCCGATGACATGGATCCCGTCGTTCCGGAGCGTCTGGGCATTGCGCAGCGTCGCCGGCGCCGCCCACATTTTCGGGTTCATCGCCGGTGCGATCAGCACCGGCCTGTCGGTTGCCAACAGCACCGCAGTGGCGAGATCGCTGGCCATGCCATGCGCCATCTTGGCCATCAGGTCGGCGCTCGCCGGGGCGACGATCACGAGATCCGCCTCGCGCGCCAGGCGGATATGACCGACATCCTGCTCGTCTTCGCGGGAAAACAGGTCGACATAGACGTGGCTTGCCGATAGCGCGCCGACCGCAAGCGGCGTGATGAACTCCTGCGCCGCCTTTGTCATGACAGGCCGGACGCTGGCGCCCCGTTCCCGCAGGCGGCGGATCAGGTCGAGGCTTTTATAGGCCGCGATGCCGCCGGAAATGATGAGGAGAATGCGCTTGCCTGAAAGGTCCATGTGTTCCATGCGGGTCCCGAAATATCGAACGGCGTGACGCTAAGCCTTCGGCTGTCGAGTTGCAACGCAGCGCCCGGTTGCCAAACGCCTATGTGGCCCCTAGCTGTTGGGGATCCAAGGAAAACCCTCATGCCTCGCAATGCCCGCCTCGAAAATACGCTCCCACAATCCGGCGAAACAGGACCAGACGCCGCCCGCGCCGCAGGGGAGCCACGGTTTCTGGTGCGTGGTACTCCAGCCTATCGGCGCGCAAGCCTTGCCTTCTTCCTCTCCGGCTTTTCCACCTTCGCGCTTCTTTACTGCGTCCAGCCGCTGATGCCGATCTTCGCCGAGCATTTCGGTGTCAGCCCGGCGGCAAGCTCGCTCTCCTTGTCGCTATCCACCGGCTTTCTTGCGCTCGCCATCTTCCTGGCTGCCGCCGTATCAGAGCGGTTCGGCCGCAAGAGCCTGATGTTCGTTTCGCTTCTCGGCGCATCGGTCTGCACCATCGCCTGCGCCGCGGCGCCCGATTGGCATCTCCTGCTCGCCATCCGGGCGCTCGAAGGCTTCCTGCTTGGTGGCGTGCCGGCGGTCGCCATGGCCTATCTGTCGGAAGAGATCGATCCCAAGGGTCTCGGCGCCTCGATGGGGCTCTACATTGCCGGCAATGCTTTCGGCGGAATGGCCGGCCGCGTTGTAACGGGCATCCTTGCCGAATATCTCTCCTGGCGACCGGCCCTTGCCGGCATCGGCTTGATGGGGATTGCCGCGGCCGTCGGCTTCCTGCTTCTTCTGCCGCCCTCCCGCAACTTCCGGCCGCGCCGCTCGAAGGCGCGCGACCACGTGCGGGCCTGGGCGGGCCACCTCCGCTCGCCGGCCCTGGCGCTCCTGTTTGCGATCGGCTTTCTCTTGATGGGGGCTTTCGTCACGATCTACAATTACGCCGGGTTCCGGCTCGTCGCACCGCCCTATCAGTTGAACCAGACAGAACTCGGCCTGATCTTCACCGTCTATCTGTTCGGCATTGCCGCATCCTGGGCGGCAGGATTGCTGGGCGACCGCTTCGGCCATTTCCGGGTCATGCCGATCGGCATTGCGGCGGCCCTCGCCGGTGTCGGCATGACGCTGTCGGCCTCGCTCGTGCCGATCATTCTGGGGATCGTGCTTCTGACCTCGGGTTTCTTCATGGCCCATTCGGTGGCAAGCGTGCTGGTCGGCAAGCTCGCGCGGGGCACCAAGGGCCATGCCGCATCGCTCTACCTCCTGGCCTATTATCTCGGGTCGAGCGTGGCCGGCTCCGTCGGAGGGCATTTCTGGAGCGCCGGCGGTTGGCCGGCGGTCGCGGCCTTCACCGGAACCCTGCTTTTCCTCGCCCTGTTCGCGGCCCTCGGCGCCCGCCGGCTGGCCACTCGCTAGCTAGCTCTTCTTGCGCGCCACGGGCTGCGGATCGGTGGTCAGCTTGAACTCGGCCATTTCCTTTGGCGTGAGGTAGTAGAGCCGGTCCGGCGGCGTTTCCAGCGCGTGAAACCAGAGCCCGGCTCCGATGCCCATGTCCTGCAGGTGACGGGCCACCCGCGCCGTCGTCGCCTGCGCGCTCGACATCGCCTGGTCGGCGCTCGGCCGGTCCCGGCCGCCGTTGAACACCTGGTGGACGCCGATGACGGCATCCTTTTCCGCGGTGCGGCTGACACCGCCGGCAAACACGATCGGGCAGGAGGACGCGCACAGCGCCTTCGACGCGACCCGCGTCGCAAGCTTCTTGTCGCGGATCAGCTTCGACATGGCGATCGCATCCTCCACGGAGCCGCCGGGGGAATTCAGCGATATCACCTTCACATATTCGCCGCGGGACTCGATTTCCTGCGCGAACCGGGTCGACGCGCCGGGGTCGATGGCACCCTCGGCAAGCAGCACGCCGCCTGGCTGCAGCTCGAACCGGATCGCCTTGCGCAGCACCTCGGCGGGGCTGGCGGGCTCCACCGGCGGGGCAGCCGGTTTTCCGTCCGTCAACGCCGGCGGCAGGACGGGCTGGTCGAGGTGCAAGGGATCAAGGCCTGGCGCCGCGGCATTCGACTGGAACACGTCGCGGATGTCGATGACAAGGAAGACGGCCGCCGCCGACAGCAGCGCATAGAAGGCGACGCGCATCAGCGCCCCGTCGTCGATCCTGCGAAGGGCCTCACCGATCCTCATGCGTCCTGTCCCGGCGCGATTTCAGATCAATGGCCGTGATGTTGTTGTGTTCATCCAAAGTCTCGGCGGGTTCCGCTTCCACCGGGCCAAGCGGCTCCGGTGGCGTGTCCGGCGAAACCGGCCGGATGGCCGTCACGGCCCGTTGCAGCTCGAGCGCCTGCAGCAGTTCGGCCGCGGTGATCCGCTCGGCAAACGGCATGTCCTCGTCCTGGCGGCGGATGGCGCCGTGCACGACCGCTAGGATGAACACCATGACGCCGGGCAGAAGGTCGATGGAGATGGCGCCGGCCCAGGCTGGGACGAAGTCCTGTGCATAGTGGAGAACCGCGGCCGCCGAAGACAGCGGCACGAACCGGCGCTCCAGGACGGGCGGTCGCGACAGGATCTCGTCCGCCGCCTTGGCGAGTGCCTTCGACTGTGAGGTGACCGAGGCCTTGACCGTCTCCATCACCTGGTTCTGGCGGTTGATCAGGTCAGGCGCTGCGCCGTCCGGCACGGGTGCAATGAAGCCGAGCGTCAGATCGTCGGCGGCGCGGCGGATCGACGGCGCGACCGAGGTCTGCGCGAGCGAGGTGATGATGCCGGTGAGCGCCACGGCCTCGGTGGAAAACTGGTCGGCCCGCGGTTCGATGGCGCCCGGCGCCGAAACGAGGCCACGCATCGCTTCCAGCCGCTTCTGCCCCTGTGCGAACAGATCGGCCACCTGCTCCCTCGAGGCGTTGATCCCGTTTTCGAGCCCCTTCATCTGGGCCGACATCTGCGACAGCAGCTGCACGACGCTTCCCGACCCGGTCGTGCCGGTCAGCGAGCCCGTCTGCCGCTCGACCCCCGATAGCTGTGCGAAGCGCTCGCCCGCACGCTGAATGTCCGGCAGCAGGCCCTGCACCGCAATCGCATTCTGGTGCGCCCGGTCGAGGTCAGCGGTGTAGTCTTCGACCGTCTCGGACAGATGCTGTTCGACGGCTGCGGAGCCGGCCAGAGCCGAAGCATTCAGCCAGCTCGACATGGCCATGATCATCACGGCACCGATCGCCATGACGAACAGCATGCCGGCGCGCCCGGTCCTGCTCGTCACGTGCGGGTAGAAGCGCGCCATGTAGGACCAGAAGGCGTAGATCCCGACCGAGACGGAGGCCGCATAGATGACCGCGGCAAAGAACACGGCCGTCGGCGAGCCGTCCAGGATGCTGCGGGCGCCGAGATAGGTGTAGACGCCGGAGGCGAGTGCCAGCACGGCCAGCGCAAACCGGGTCATCGTCTCCACGGCCGCGACGCCGTCGTGCAAGCGTTGGGTAGCGCCAAGCGCCATGGTCATCTCCGGGAAGGCGAAGAAAAGGAATGTATTCCTTAAGACATATCGAAGAAACGGGCGGAATGAAGGCGCCCCCCGCGGCGGCGATCTCCTTCGATCCTCCGCGACCGCCTGTCTCAGGCGATCTGCAACCGCCCCATCGGCATTTCGCCGCGCCCGAAGCCGCCAAGCGCGAAGAAGCCATCGATGGCGTGGATCGGCGACAGGGCGATGAGATCGGTCAGGAACGCCTCTGACGACAGGTCCTGCTCGATCGCCTCCACTTCCGATGAAAGCGGCCGGTCGACCGTGTAGAAGGCTGCGTGCCGGCGCACCACGTCGTAGACCAGCTTGACGGCGCCCCCCGGTTCGTCGCCCTGGATGTCCATCGCTTGGGCTGCGAGCAGCGCCTCGAGCGCTGCAAGGCGCTTCAGGGCCTGGGTCTGGCGCTCGAAGCGCTCGATCACCAGGGGCAGGAAGGCGGCCTCGTCCTCCATGCCGCCGGCGACGACCAGCGACTGCGCCGACACCGGATTGATCATCGACAGCACGCGCGAGAAGATCTCGCCGGCAAGCTTGATGATCGGTCCGAAACCGGTGGCGATCGCACCCTCCGGCACGAGGTTGACCGGCAGTCCGCGCCGCTGTCCATTGCCGAGCAGGACGCAGCGGTTAAAGGAATTGCGGGCGGCATGCGCCATGCACAGGACGGCGGATTCGAGCAGCACCGTCACGTCGAGAGGCAGCGATCCCCCCGACGTCAGCACCCGTCCCTCGACGATCACCGGATTGTCGTCGGAGCGCCCGGTCGCAGCGAGTACCTTGTGGCCGGCGCTGAGAATGCTTTCATAGACCGCGCCGAACACCTGCGGGATCATGCGCAGACTGAGCGGATCCTGGATGTGGGTCGCATGCGGCCAGTTCCAGCCCTCCGAGGCATTGAAGAGCCATTTGCCGATCATCGCTTCCCGGGCGGTGCCCACGTGCGTCACCGCAAACCATGGGTCGCGCGAGGCGCCCATCGCCCCGGAGGCCGCAAGCCCGGTCGCCAGCAGGGCCCGCACGGCACCGGCTGCCCCGCGGGTCGCCTCGGCCGCCGCCGCAAAGCTCACGGAATTGACGCTGAGCGAGGCAAGGCTGTCACGCGGCGCCATCCGCACCCTGTGAAGGCCCGCACGCCGGAACGCCTCCTCGGCGGGCAGTCGTTCGCCCTGGTACATCGCCTCGCCGACACCGGTCAGCACGGCGCCGATCTGCCCCATCAGCCCGATATCGGCACAGCCGATCGAGCCCGTTCGCCGGACCACCGGAATGACGTCGGCAGAGAGCAGATCGAGGTAGGATTGCACCAGTTCGGTCGAGCAGCCGACATACCCGGTCAGCGCGGTGTTGACCCGCAATGCCATGGCATTGCGCACCACAGACATGGGAAATGGCTTGCCCGTGCCAAAATGATGGGCCCGCACCAGTCCGAGATTGAAGGCGTCGTACTCTTCGGCGGACCAGGCGACGTCCTTCATGGCGCCAACGCCGGTGGTGGCGCCATAGACGGGCTGGCCGTCCGCAATCGCCTTCTCCAGCACCTGCCGCGCCGCCCGCACCCGTGCCAGGCCGCCGGGCTCCACGCCGACGGTGGCGCGTCCCTGGCCGATCGCCAGAAGCTCCGGAAAGCCGAGCGGCTGGCCGGTCAGTTCGATATGTCGTTTGGTATGGGACATTCAATCACCTTTCCCCCAAGCTACCGCAGCGTTGGGCTCGGGGAATATCCCAAAACGGAGACATGCAGCGCGATTGCGACGGAATGGCTAAAGGGTGAAGGCGATGTAGAGAAGCGACAGGGCGATGACCCACAGAGCCAGTCGCCCGGAGCGGCTGTGGCGGGCTTCCGCCTTGCCGATCGCCTCGGCTGTTTCCGGATCGAAGCGCAAGCCGCTCTCGGCCATCCGCACCAGTTCCTTGTGCAGGGTCTCGGTCTTGGCGGCAATTTCCGGCACGGCCTCGGCGAGCTTCACGGCTGCCTTCACCCCGTCGCGCAGGTCCGAGACGATGCGCTTGGGGCCGAGATTGTCGCGGATCCATTGCCCGACGACAGGCTCCGAGGCCTTCCACATGTTGAACCGCGGATCGAGCATGCGCGCCACGCCCTCGACCACGACCATGGTCTTTTGCAGCAGGATGAGTTCCGGCCGGGTCTGCATTTCGAAAAGGTCGGTGACCTCGAAAAGCAGCGCGAGCAGCCGGGCCATCGAGATCGTTTCCGCCGGCTGGCCATGGATCGGCTCGCCGATCGCCCGGATCGCCTGGGCAAAGGCGGCCACGTCGTGGTGCGCGGGCACGTATCCCGCCTCGAAATGCACCTCGGCAACCCGCAGATAGTCGCGGGTGATGAAGCCGAACAGGATCTCGGCGAGGAAGCGTCGCTCCTTGCGCCCGAGCCGCCCGACAATGCCCATGTCGACCGCAACGACGGTCCCGTTCGGATCGACGAACAGATTGCCGGGATGCATGTCGGCGTGGAAGAAGCCGTCCCGCAACGTGTGGCGCAGGAAGGACTGGATCAGCGTTTCGGCGAGTTTCTCCAGATCGTGGCCGGCGACACGCAGCGCCTGGATGTCGTTCATCTTGACGCCATCGATCCATTCCATGGTGATGACGTCGCGGCCGGTTCTCTCCCAGTCCACCTTGGGGACCCGGAAGCCGGGATCTTCGGACGTATTTTCGGCAAGCTCGGAAAGCGCCGCGGCTTCGAGCCGCAGGTCCATCTCCATCTTGGTCGTCTGCTCGAGCGTGCGCGTCACCTCGACCGGTCGCAGACGCCGGCTCGACGGCACGAAGCGCTCCTGCAGACGCGACAGCAGGTACATGCCTTCGATGTCATGCGCAAAACGCTGGCGCACGCCCGGCCGCACCACCTTCACGGCCACCTTGCGGTCGCCGATCATGCACGGATGGACCTGCGCGATGGAGGCGGCGGCGATCGGCTCGCCGAAGGATGTGTAGAGATCGCCGACCGGCCGGCCGAGCGAGGCTTCGACGGCTGCCCTGGCAAGCGGCGTCGGGAAGAACGCCATCCGGTCCTGCAGCATGGACAGGTCGATCGCCCAGTCGACGCCGACCACATCCGGCCGCGTCGCCAGGAACTGGCCGATTTTCACATAGGAGGGCCCGAGGCGATCGACGGCGCGCGTCAGCCTTTCGCTGCGGGCCTGCTTTTTGGCGCGGAAACGCGCGAGCGGATCTGCGAGCGTCTTGATGAGGCCGACCACGGGCGGCATGTCCTGCGTCGGAAGCGCTGCGACCACGCCTTCGCGCACCAGGACCCAGCCCACCCGGGCAAGCCGGAAATAAGCGCCGAGCGTGCTCATGCCCTAAAGTTTCCAGCCGGAATGCAGTGCCGCGATCCCGCCGGTATAATTGGTGTAGGTGACGCGGGAGAAGCCTGCGGTCCGGATCATCGCCGCGAAATTCTCCTGGTTCGGAAACTTGCGGATCGATTCCACCAGATACTGGTAGGGTTCCGCATCGCCGGTGATCATCTTGCCGAAACGCGGGATCGCCCGGAACGACCATTCCTCGTAGACGCGCTCCAGAAGCGGCATTTCAACCTCGGAAAACTCCAGCACCAGGATGCGGCCGCCCCGCTTCAGCACCCGGTAGGCTTCCTTCAGCGCCACATCGATATGCGGCACGTTGCGGATCCCGAAGGCGACCGTATAGGCGTCGAAAGACGCGTCGTCGAAAGGCAGCGATTCCGCATTGGCTTCCACGAAGGTCAGGTTGTCGGAAAGGCGCTGCTTGACGGCCCGCTCCGCGCCGACGCCGAGCATCGAGCCGTTGATGTCGAGCACCGTGGTGTGCGCCATCCGGTTGGAGGCCTCGACGATGCGAAAGGCAATGTCGCCCGTGCCGCCGGCGACGTCGAGCGTTCTGTAGGACGGGTCCTTGCGCGGATTGAGGGCGGCAACCATGGCGTCCTTCCAGACCCGGTGCATGCCCGCCGACATGACGTCGTTCATCACGTCGTAGCGCTTGGCGACCTTGTGGAAGACGTCGTTGACCAGGGTCTGCTTTTCGCCGTCCGCGACCTGACGGAACCCGTAGGAGGTTTCCATCCCGCCATCGGCGCTGGTGCGAGCTTCGGTCATTGGCGAACTCCTTGACGCAATTCCGGGACGACCGTAGCGAAAGCGCCGCGGCTTCTCTATCTGTGGCACGGCCTATCCATACAGCGGAACCGCCCGGGTCTATAGACCAGGAACGGCGGTCGCGAAACAGGAAGTTAGGAACACCATGCCCGAATTGCCAGAGGTGGAAACCGTCAGGCGCGGCCTGGCGCCGGCAATGGAAGGCGCCAGGATCGAGAGACTGGAGCTCAATCGTCCGGACCTCCGCTTTCCGCTGCCGGCCGACCTGTCGCAAGCTGCGACGGGACGCCGCATCCTCTCGCTGGGAAGGCGGGCCAAATACCTGCTGATCGATCTTGAGGACGACCTGACGATCGTGGCGCATCTCGGCATGTCGGGGTCGTTCCGCATCGAGGACGGCGTCGTCGGCGATTTCCACCATGCGCGCTCCAAGGACGCCAAGCACGATCACGTCGTCTTCCATCTCCAGCGGGAAACGGGACCGGTCAGGGTCATCTACAATGATCCGCGGCGCTTCGGCTTCATGCACCTGTGGAAACGCAGCGAGCTCGACCTCTATCCCGCCTTTGCTGAACTGGGGCCCGAGCCGACCGGCAACGCGCTGGACGAAACCTATCTCGCCGCACGCCTCGGCAAGAAGAGCCAGCCGCTGAAGGGCGCCCTTCTCGACCAGACCGTGGTGGCGGGTCTCGGCAACATCTATGTGTGCGAGGCCCTGTGGCGATCCCATCTTTCGCCGAAGCGGGCGGCAGGCACGCTTGTCACCAAGACCGGCCGGCCAAAAAAGGAGCTGCTGCTGCTGACCACCGCAATCCGCGAGGTGATCGCCGACGCGATCGCCGCCGGCGGCTCGTCGCTGCGCGACCATATCCAGACCGACGGCTCGCTGGGCTATTTCCAGCATTCCTTCTCGGTCTACGATCAGGAGGGCAAGCCTTGTCGCACGCCCGGCTGCGGCGGTATGGTGACCCGCATCACGCAGGCCGGCCGGTCGACCTTCTACTGCCCCCGTTGTCAGCGGTAAGGTCGCGCTGCGGCGTTGAGCCACCAGGGAGAGGAGACCCGATGAGCTACGAGACACTGTTGACGGAAACAAGGGATGCGGTGGCGATCGTCACGCTCAATCGCCCCAAGGCGCTGAACGCGCTCAACGCGACGCTGATGACAGAACTGACGGATGCTCTGGCCGGCATAGCAAAGGACGACGCGATCGGCGCCGTCGTGTTGACGGGGTCGGAAAAAGCATTCGCAGCCGGTGCCGACATCAAGGAAATGCAGGCCATCGATTTCGTCGACGCCTATCTCGCCGACTTCATCTCCGGCTGGGAGGCGGTGGCGTCCTTCCGCAAGCCGATGATCGCGGCCGTCTCCGGGTTCGCGCTGGGGGGAGGCTGCGAGCTTGCGATGATGTGCGACATGATCATCGCTTCCGAAACCGCGAGGTTCGGCCAGCCGGAAATCACCCTGGGCGTCATTCCCGGCATGGGCGGCTCGCAGCGCCTGACCCGGGCCGTCGGCAAGGCGAAAGCCATGGACCTCGTGCTCACGGGGCGCATGATGGACGCCGTCGAAGCGGAGCGGGCCGGGCTCGTGGCGCGGATCGTGGCGCCTGAACAACTGCTTCCCGAAGCCCTTGGCGCCGCCGCCAAGATCGCGTCTTACCCGCGCGCCGCCGTTCTGATGGCGAAGGAGGCGGTCAACCGGTCCTTCGAGGCCACCTTGGGCGAGGGGCTGCGCTTTGAACGGCGCCTGTTTCATTCCCTCTTTGCCACCTCGGACCAGAAGGAGGGCATGGCGGCCTTCGCGGAAAAGCGGCAGCCGCTGTTCACCAACAGATAGCGGCTCTGCCGCAGAATCCGCGTTGACTGGGGCGGCTAATCCAGCTATATGCCCGCCCACAGTTGGGAAAGCCTATGGCTTCCTCTATTGCTCCCGTATTGCTGAATTGATGGTCGCAGGACCGGCGCGGCAGTGGCGGAGTTTTGATTTGAATTCGTAGAGAGGCATGAAATGGCCAATACAACTTCGGCGAAAAAGGCGACCCGCAAGATCGCGCGCCGTACCGAGATCAACAAGTCGCGCCGCTCGCGCATGCGTGGTTATATCCGCAAGGTAGAAGAAGCCATCGCTACGGGCGATCTGGCCATCGCTGCCGAGGCTCTGAAGGCAGCCCAGCCTGAGATCCAGCGCGCTGCCACCAAGGGCGTACTTCACCGCAACACGGCATCCCGCAAGGTCTCGCGCCTCGCTGCTCGTGTGAAGGCTCTGTCAGCCTAAGCTAACGCTTCAAGCGTCTGATTAAAAAGCCTGGTCGTCAGACCGGGCTTTTTGTGTTTGTGCTTTTTTGCGCCTGCGTGACGGCATTGTTGACGATTTGATGTCGAAGGCGTGACAGAAAAAAATGTTAAAATTCAGTGACTTGTCGAAGGTCATTCGTTCCGGGGGCGAGTTTTCGAGGCGGGAAGATGACCACTATGACGTCAAGCGTTTTTTTATTTTCGGGCCAGTTTGGGACGTCGATCAATCGGCGTTTTTGAATCTCATTGATTCAACTGCGATTCTCCGTGACGTCTTCTGTGACATTCAAATCACGCCTGAAGAGTCAACAGCCGGCTCTTAATTTTGCGTAAAATTCATCGTTGATCTTGGGGTTTGATCCTGCCTAAATGCCTTCCAGCAGAGAGCACGGGGATTACTTCAAGGAAGCTGGCGATGATCGTCCTGATGGGGCGAGGTAAGCAGCTTTTGCCTCCCTGCGACGGGCAATATGCTCGTTTCCTAAATAACTAGCGGTTGTAGGCCGGAGGTTCACGCTTCCGCCAGCGGCCGGTCTTTGCAGATACGCATGTTGTATAGGGCGAGGAACGGGGAAGACGGAACTGAGTGGGGGCCGCGGCGTCTTGTGACGAGGACGAGACCGGTGGCGCAGGGACGTAGGCATCGTGCCGGTACGAGGCGGCAGGGTGTTGTAAGCTTTCGACCGAAGCGAGGCGGAAGAGGGCAGTGAATGGGGGCCGCGGTCCTGTTCCGATCGGAACAGGACGCCGCGCCTTGAGGCAAGTTTGTTCTGGCGGCGATAAATGATCGCCAGGCTGGAAATGGAAGGCGGCAAATAATGCATATGAATACCGCATCGCTTCGTGCTGTTGGGAATGGGGACCCGGCACGACAGGCATTCGATTCAGTTTGCTCCCAGGCGGCAGGGGATACATCGGAAATGAAGCATGATGCTCTTTTTGAGCGGTTTAGCGCACGTCTGAAGGCACAGGTTGGACAGGATGTATATGCAAGTTGGTTCGCGCGGCTGAAGCTTCATTCCGTTTCGAAGAGCGTTGTCCGGCTGACGGTCCCCACGACTTTTCTGAAGTCCTGGATCAATAATCGTTACCTCGACCAGATCACGACAATCTTCCAGGCTGAGGATGCCGAGATCCTCAAGGTGGAAATCCTGGTGCGCAGCGCAAGCCGGCATGCCAAGGCCCCTGGCGCGGATGAGGATCGCCCCGCCGCAGCCGAGCCGGCTCCGGCGCAGCCCTTCCCCCGTCGCGATGCACCGCGCGAAATCGGCAAGATCGCCGTCTTTACGCCGCCCGTTTCGCAGCAGCCGCGTCCGGCAACCTCAGGATCCACGCTGTTCGGCTCTCCGCTCGACAGCCGGTTCACTTTCGACACCTTCGTGGAAGGCTCCTCCAATCGTGTCGCGCTTGCCGCAGCGAAGACGATTGCCGAAGCAGGCGCGAGCGCCGTACGCTTCAACCCGCTGTTTCTCCATTCCGGCGTGGGCCTCGGCAAGACGCACCTTCTGCAGGCCATCGCCAATGCCGCCATCGGCAGCCAGCGCATGCCGCGTGTGGTCTATCTGACGGCCGAATACTTCATGTGGCGCTTTGCCACCGCCATCCGCGACAACGACGCCCTGACCCTCAAGGATTCGCTGCGCAACATCGACCTCCTGATCATCGACGACATGCAGTTCCTGCAGGGCAAGATGATCCAGAACGAGTTCTGCCACCTGCTCAACATGCTGCTCGACAGCGCCAAGCAGGTTGTCGTCGCCGCCGACCGTGCGCCCTGGGAGCTGGAATCTCTTGACCCGCGGGTCCGGTCGCGCCTGCAGGGTGGCGTTGCCATCGAGCTCGAAGCGCCCGACTACGACATGCGCCTGCAGATGCTCACCGGCCGGCTCGACGTGGCGCGCCACGAGGATCCGTCCCTCGATATCCCGGCCGAGATCCTCAGCCACGTTGCCCGCAACGTGACCGCGAGCGGCAGGGAGCTGGAAGGTGCCTTTAACCAGCTCCTGTTCCGCCGGTCCTTCGAGCCGAACCTCTCCCTGGAGCGGGTCGACGAACTTCTTGCGCATCTGGTCGGTGCGGGCGAAGCCAAGCGCGTCCGCATCGAGGACATCCAGCGGATCGTTGCGCGCCATTACAACGTGTCGCGCCAGGAACTGGTCTCCAACCGGCGCACCCGCGTCATCGTCAAGCCGCGCCAGATCGCCATGTATCTCGCAAAGGCGCTGACGCCGCGCTCCTTCCCGGAGATCGGCCGGCGTTTTGGCGGCCGCGATCACACGACGGTGCTGCATGCCGTGCGCAAGATCGAGGAACTGATCACCGCCGACACCAAACTCGGCCATGAGGTCGAGCTGCTGAAGCGATTGATCAACGAAAACAACGCCTGATCGGAAGAGGAGGCAATGGCAGCCTTCCTTCTGTCGGTTGCGGCGATCTGGGCCGTGGCGTGCGTAACGCCCGGTCCGAACACGCTTCTCATCATGCGCTACTGCCTGACGGCACCGCGCCGGGTGGCGATCGTTGCGGCCGCCGGCACGGTTACCGGCACGCTCTGCTGGGGCTTGGCCGGCTGGCTCGGGATCAACATCCTCTTCCAGGCGGCGCCCTTCGCCTATGTCGCCCTCAAGATTGTCGGCGGCCTCTATCTCGTCTGGCTCGGCGCCAGGATCGTGCTTCAGCTGAAGGCATCGAAACAGGCGGCCGATCTCGATGCGCCAAGGGCCCACGTGCCCGCCGCAACAGCCTACCGCATGGGCCTTGCGACCAATCTCGCCAATCCGAAATCCGCGCTGTTCGTCGCAAGCCTGTTTGCCGCCACCATGCCGGCGGGGACGCCGTTTCTTTACGGCATTGCGGCGATCAGCCTGATGCTGTGCATTTCGACGCTCTACTACACCGTCCTGATCGCGCTGATCACCCATCCTGCCATTGCTGCGGCCTATCTGCGCGCCAGGAAGAAGATCGATCTGGCTGTCGGCATGGTGTTCGTCGGCTTCGGCACCAAGCTCCTCCTGTCGCGGTAGGGCGTCCGCATGGGGGAGGGCGAGGATCAGACCACAGGCTTTTACGCAGCCAATGCTTCCCGATATGCCGAACACTGCGGGCAACCGAGTACGGAGCGCCTCGAGCAGTTCCTGGCAAGGATCCGGCCATCTCCCGAGATCCTGGAACTCGGTTGCGGCAATGGTCGTGACAGCGCCTGGATGTTGAAGCGGGGGGTGCGCGTGACCCCGACCGACGGCACCCCGGAAATGGCCGCGGAGGCGACCAGGCGCTTGGGGCTGGAGGTCGCCGTGCTGCGCTTCGAGGATCTGGATGCCGCCGACGCGTTTGACGGGGTATGGGCCAATGCCTGCCTTCTGCATGTGCCGAGGACTGCGCTCCGAGGGATCCTTGCTCGAATATTCAAGGCATTGCGGCAGGGCGGGGTCTCCTATGCCAGCTTCAAGGCCGGTGAGGCGGAGGGCCTGGACGGTCTTGGCCGATATTACAATTACCCGTCGCGCGACTGGCTTCTTCAGGCGTACGGCACAAGCGGCTGGGCGTCGGTCGACATCGAAGAGATCGCCGGCAGCGCCTATGATCTGCGTCCGACGCAATGGCTGCATGTGACGGCGACCAAGGCTTGGACTTAGACGCCGGCCAGGACGATGATTTCTGCGCTGTCCTTCGCCAGAGGCGAGCTGTCCCAGCCGCCCATCCAGGCCAGCCGCGAAAAACCGGCCCGCTCCAGCAGCGAGCGGATCTGGTCGGCGCTTGGAAAACGCAGCCGGCTGAGGCTCCTCGTCTGCCGGCCCGTGTCGATGAAGTCGAAGACGCTTTCGAACGTCACATGCTCCGCCTGCACATCGAGGACCTGGTAATGCACCTCGACCGCGCCGATGCCCGGAACCTCGTGACGCGCCTGGGTTTTCTCCCGGGTCCAGCCCTCCCAGTCCCGGCAAAGAGGATTGCGGCTCTCGAATACGAGGCGTCCGCCGGTCTCCAGATGCCGACGGATATTGCACAGCGTGCCGAGCGCTTCGGCGTCGTCCGCGAACACTTGGAAGACATGGCCGGTCATGATGGCGAGGTCGAAGCAGCCGGGGATCGAGAAGTCCTGGCCGTTAGCCTCCACCCAGTGGACACGGCCGCCCGTATCCTTGCTGCGGGCGATGGCGAGCATGCCCGGTGCCGGATCGACCCCCGTCACGGCATGGCCGTCTGCCGCGATCGCCAGCGCCAGCTGGCCCGTGCCGCAGCCCACATCCAGGATCCGCGATGTCTGCTGGGGCAGATTGCGGTAGAATGCCTCGTCCTCGCCTGAGAGGTTCAGACTGTCATAAACGGCCGCGAGCTCTGCATCGGTATAGGCGCGGTCGGCGGACATGGCACCCCTAGCAGGCCAGATCCGCGACCACCGCGTCGAGGATCAGCATGCCCGACGGCGTGCAGCGCAGGCGGGAGTTGCCCAGCCTTTCGACGAAGCCGTGTTCGAGCAGCCGCTCCTCGCGGATCGGGTCGAGATCCCGGCCGGAAAGGCCGTGCCAGCGGGCGAGATCGACGCCTTCGCGCAGCCGCAGGCCCATCAGCAGCAGTTCGTCGGCCTGCTCGTCCAGCCCCAGCATCTCCTGGTCGACCATGCCATGTCCCTGGTCTTCCACCTGGGACAGCCAGGCTTCCGGCTTGCGCTCGGTCGCCGTCGCGATCTTGTCGCGGCCGCGCGTCAGGCGCCCGTGGGCACCCGGACCGATGCCGGCATAATCGCCGTAGCGCCAGTAGGTCAGGTTGTGGCGGCTTTCGGCGCCCGGGCGGGCATGGTTGGAAACCTCGTAGGCCGGCATCCCATGACGCGCAGTGATCTCCTGCGTCGCCTCGTAGAGATCGGCAGACTGATCGCCATCCGGGACGATCAGCTTGCCGGCCTTGTGCAGGCCGTAGAAGGGCGTGCCTTCCTCGATCGTCAGCTGATAGAGGGACAGGTGGTCGACCGCATAGGAGATGGCCTGCTCGAGTTCTGCCTCCCAGGCCTGCACCGTCTGGTTTGGCCGGGCGTAGATAAGGTCGAAATTCATCCGCGGAAAGATGTCGCGGGCAAGCCGGATCGCCTTCAGCGCGTCCTCGACGTCGTGCAGCCGTCCGAGGAACCGCAGATCCGTGTCGTTGAGTGCCTGGACGCCGAGCGAAACCCGGTTGACGCCGGCCGCACGGTAGCCGCGGAACCGCTCCGCCTCGACGCTGGACGGGTTGGCCTCCATGGTGATCTCGATGCCCTGAGGCACGTGCCAGTAACGCGAGATGCCGTCGAGAATGGCGGCAACCGTTGCCGGATCCATCAGCGACGGCGTGCCACCGCCGAGGAAGATGCTCGTCACGGTCTTCGGTCCGCTGATGCGGCGCATCACTTCCATCTCCCTCAGGAAGGCGGCAGTGAAGCGCGGCTGGTTTACGGGCTGGTGGCGGACATGGCTGTTGAAGTCGCAATACGGGCATTTGGCCGCACAGAAGGGCCAGTGCACGTAGACGCCGAAACCGGGATCGCCGGTATCGGGCAAAACGGCATCCGACAGGGCGGGCGCAAGGGGGAACAAGACGTTCACGCCTCCAGGCAGGTTTCGACGAAGAGCTTGAAGGCCCGAGCGCGGTGCGACAGGGCCTGCGGCTGTCCGATCGTCCAGCCATGCTTTTCGTCCGAACTCATCTCGCCGAATGTCCGCTCGTGACCCTGCGGCTGGAACAGCGGATCGTATCCGAAGCCCTTGGTTCCGCGCGGCGGCCAGGCAATCGTGCCCTCGACTTCGCCGCGAAAGAATTCCGTGTGGCCATCCGGCCAGGCAAGGCAGAGAACGCTGACGAACCGGCTCGTGCGCTGGTCGGGCGCCGTGGCGCCTCGTTCGGCCAGAGCCGCCTCCACCTTCTCCATCGCCATCTGGAAATCGCGGCTGCCATCCTCGCGCTCTGCCCAGTTGGCCGTGTAGACGCCGGGGTCACCATTCAGCGCGTCGACCACCAGGCCGGAATCATCCGACAGTGCGGGCAGTCCGGACGCCCTGGCCGAGGCGAGCGCCTTGATGGCGGCATTCTCCTCGAAGGTCGTGCCGGTTTCATCCGGTTCCTCGAACTTCAGTTCGGCGGCGGACTTTGCCGAAAATCCGAGCGGTCCGATGAGTTCGGCGATTTCGCGGATCTTGCCGGCATTGTGGCTGGCGACGACGATCGTCTTGGTCTCTAGCTTGCGCATGATCTTCCTATTCCAAACCCCAAAGCTTCGGTTCGGCGCACTCGATGCTGTTGCCGGCGGGATCGCGGAAATAGAGGGAGCGCGCGCCATTCGGCCAGCGAAAATCGCTTTCGATGATGATGGCTGTCTTGTTCAGCTTTTCCGCGATCAAGTCAATCGCCTCTCCGCTCAGCCGGAAGCAGACATGCCCGGGACCAAGCGCCCCGTGCGGCGGCACCGGCAACGCATCGGTCGCCGGCGGCTTCAACGTTTCGGCCGGGTTGAAGATCAGCAAGATGCTGGCCCCGCAGCGGAAGAACACGTGGCGGTCGCCGGCCCTGAGGATTTTCTGAAGGCCGAGAATGCCGCCGTAGAAGGCCTCGGCGGCATCCAGATCCTCTGCATAGAGGGACGTTTCGAGAATGCCGTCGATCAAGGGCTTCGCCTCTTGAGGCTCAGGCGATCGCCTGCTTCTGCATCGCCACCAGTTCTTTCGTGCCGTCGCTTGCCAGCGCAAGAAGTTGCAGCAGTTCGTCCTGGCTGAAGGGCGCGCCTTCGGCGGTGCCCTGGACCTCGACGATGCCGCCCATGCCGGTCATGACGAAATTCGCATCCGTCTCGGCGGCCGAATCCTCGAGATAATCGAGGTCGATCACCGGCTGGCCCGCAAAGATGCCGCACGAGATCGCCGCCACATGGTCCTTCAGAACCTTCTCGACCTTGGTCATCGAGCGGGCTTCCATCCACTTCAGGCAGTCGTAGAGGGCGATCCAGCCACCCGTGATGGCGGCAGTACGGGTGCCGCCATCGGCCTGGATGACGTCGCAATCGACGGTGATCTGCTTTTCGCCGAGCGCGCCGAGATCGACGACGGCCCTCAGCGAGCGTCCGATCAGCCGCTGGATCTCCTGGGTGCGGCCACCCTGCTTGCCGGCAGCGGCCTCGCGCTTCATCCGGTCGCCCGTGGCGCGCGGCAGCATTCCGTATTCGGCCGTGACCCAGCCCTTGCCCGAATTGCGCAGCCATGGCGGCGTCTTTTCTTCGAGGCTTGCCGTGCACAGCACATGCGTGTCGCCGAACTTGACGAGGCAGGAACCCTCCGCATGCTTGGAAAAGTTGCGTTCGAACGAGACCTTGCGCATCTGGTTCGTCTGTCTGCCTGAAGGCCGCATTCGTCACTCCCTGAACGTGTTTCCGCCTTCTACGGCCCCGGGCCTTCATTTGCAAAGAAAAAGCCGCACCGGCCGGCGGGCCGGCTTTCTGTATGGCGCTATTTTCTCTTTGGCGATGCGGCGATGAATGACTATATTTTGCAGGGTAAACATCATGTGCGGTGAAGATTAGATGGGTTTTTCGGTGACGACGGGACGAGACAGCAATTCGACGCTGGACGACCGCTCGCGCGAAATTTTCCGCCGCATCGTCGAGAGCTATCTGGAAAACGGAGAAGCTCTTGGTTCGCGCAACCTCTCGCGGCTTCTCCCCATGTCGCTGTCGCCCGCTTCCGTGCGCAACGTCATGAGCGATCTGGAAGAGCTCGGCCTCATCTACTCGCCGCATATCAGCGCCGGACGGTTGCCGACCGAGGCGGGCCTGCGGTTCTTCGTGGATGCCTTCATGCAGGTCGGCAGCCTGTCGGAAGAGGACCGTGCGACGATCGATCGCCAGATCAGGCCTCCAAATCGCGATCACTCGCTGGAAGGCCTGATGGCCGACGCAAGCCTGATGCTGTCCGGCGTCTCGCGCGGTGCGGGTATCGTCATCGCCGCCAAGAGCGACCCCGTCCTCAAGCACGTGGAATTCATCCGCCTCGAGCCCACCAAGGCGCTGGCCGTCCTGGTTGGCGAGCATAACCAGGTGGAGAACCGCGTCATCGAGCTGCCGGCCGGGGTTACCTCCTCGCAATTGACCGAGGCGGCCAATTTTCTCAACGCGCATCTGACGGGCCAGACCCTCCCGGAGCTGCGGGGCGAACTGACGCGCCTGAAGGATCAGGTGCAGACCGAGCTTTACGCTCTCTCGCAGGATCTCGTCGAACGCGGGCTCGCCGTCTGGTCCGGGGATGCGGAAGAGGGCAAGCCCAGCCAGTTGATCGTCCGCGGCCGCGCAAATCTCCTGCACGGTCTCGACGAGACCGCCGACCTCGATCGGCTGCGGCTTTTGTTCGACGATCTGGAAAAGAAGGACAGCCTGATCGAGATCCTTGATCTTGCCGAAAATGGGCCGGGCGTGCGCATCTTCATAGGCTCCGAGAACAAGCTTTTCTCCCTGTCTGGGTCTTCGCTGATCGTGGCGCCCTATCGCGACGGGGAGGATAAAATCGTAGGAGCCGTCGGCGTGATCGGCCCGACGCGGCTGAACTACTCCCGCATCGTGCCTATGGTGGACTATACGGCACAGCTGCTGGCGCGCCTGTCGCGCTAGCGGCCGCCGGCACCAACTTCACCCCCAAGCCTTGATTTTTCCGTTCGGAACCTCGATATCGGGGCCAAAATCACAGCAAAACAAGCCAAACTGATCGGAGACCGTCATGACCGACGAAACCACGAAGAACGGACCTGACGCTACGGCCGCTGAAAACACGGCGGAAGCTGTTGCGTCTGCTCTTGAGGACGTAGCCAATGCCGCCGACGGCCAGCAGGCCGAACCCGATCCGCTCGAGACATTGAAGACGGAGAACGGCGAACTGCGCGACCGTTTTCTGCGTCTGGCTGCCGAGATGGACAATCTGCGCCGCCGCACGGACCGCGACGTCAAGGACGCCAAGTCCTATTCGGTCGCCGGCTTCGCGCGCGACATGCTCGCCGTCTCGGACAATCTGCGTCGCGCCCTTGAAGCCGTTCCGGCCGAAATGCGTGCCGGCGCCGATGCGGCGCTGACCACGCTTCTGGAAGGCGTCGAGCTTACAGAACGCTCGATGCTTTCCGCTCTCGAGCGCCACGGCGTAAGGAAGATCGAGGCGGAGGGTCAGAAGTTCGATCCGAATTTCCACCAGGCGATGTTCGAGGTCCCCAACCCGGCCGTGCCCAACAACACCGTGCTGCAGGTCGTTCAGGCCGGCTATACGATCGGTGAGCGCGTCCTGCGCCCGGCGATGGTCGGCGTGGCCAAGGGCGGACCCAAGGACACGGTGGGATCGACAGAAGGCGCAGAACAGAAAAACGGCTGATCGCCCTCGATCTGCAGACGTCGAATGACCAGAGAGCCGGCTTTGCCGGCTCTTCTTCGTTTGTGTCTGGGGAAGGCGGGGGCGCCGGTGCCTTGGGTCAGGCGGCGTGGTTGGCCTGTTCCTCGTTGAGGAACGCGTAGATCGCGGATGCCGAGTCGGTTTTCCGCAGCTTGGCCACGAGGTCTTGATCGCGCAACACGCGGGCGACCCGCGAAAGCGCCTTCAGGTGGTCGGCTCCGGCGCCTTCGGGGGCAAGCAGCAGGAACACGAGATCGACCGGCTCGTCATCGAGAGCCTCGAAATCCACCGGTGTATCGAGGCGAACGAAGACGCCCCGGATCGATGAGATGCTGTTCAGCTTGCCATGCGGGATGGCGATGCCATGGCCGACACCGGTCGAGCCCAGCCGCTCTCGCTGCAGGATGACGTCGAAGATCTCGCGCTCGGGTACGCCCGTCAGCTTGGAGGCCTTGGCGGCGATGTCCTGGAGGAGCTGTTTCTTGGAATTTACTTTTAGGGCAGGAATAATCGCATCTTGCTGCAGCAAATCTGCCAAAGCCATTCTCTTCTTCCTTTGTGCCGCTAGGGCGGGGAAAGCGTCGGAGACCGACGCTCTCCCTTATTGCTCAGTTCTTGATATTGGTGGCGTCGATCCAGCCAATATTGCCGTCGGTGCGGCGGTAAACGATATTCAGTTCCTTGCCGGGGCTACGGAACAGGAGGACTGGCTCGTCAGTCATGTCGAGAGCCATCACCGCTGTCGCGACAGACATGGTCTTGAGCTGTTTGGTGCTCTCGGCCACGATGGTGGGTGCGAAATCCTCCGGTACTTCCTCTCCTTCGTCCGGTACGCTGTCCATGACCGTATAGGCGACTTCGGCATTTCCGTTCAGGTGGTTACCCGCGTGATGGTCCTTGAGCCGCCGCTTGTAGCGGCGCAGGCGCTTTTCGATCCGCTCCGCGGCGGCATCGAACGAAACCTGAGGGTCGTTGGCCTCGCCGGCAGCATGCAGGACAACCCCGGTATCGAGATGGACCTTGCAATCTGACGAGAAACGCGACCCCGACTTCACAACCGTAACCTGGCTAGAATATCCTCCGTCGAAGTATTTGGCGACAGCGTCGCCGATGTGGCTTTCGATCCGCTCGCGGAACGATTCACCGATTTCCATGTGCTTACCGGACACACGCACACTCATGGAGTTCTCTCCTTCTTGTCGTGACTTGCGTGTTCCAGTCTACGCCAAGCCGCTCCTTCATCCAAGCCGTCGATGTGCGACTTGATGAATTAGCACCATCGTATCGTCGAGAATGATTAAGTGCGTCCCGCCTAATTCGGGCGGGCTTCTAGCTGTGCTTTAACCAATTGTCAACTGGTGTGCATCCGTGGGCTGTGCCGCCGGCACGCCTGCGCCGGCGTCAGACCGCCGCTAGCCGGGCCACGGCGCGCTTCTCGCGCCGGCGCTGCACGGAGGAGGGGATGTTCATGGCTTCCCGGTATTTCGCAACGGTCCGACGGGCAAGCTCGACGCCGCCGCGCTTCAGGGTCAGCACGATGTCGTCGTCCGACAGGACCGCGTCGGGCGCTTCCTGGGCGATCAGCATGCGGATCCGGTGCCGCACCGCCTCGGCGGAGTGGCTGTCGCCGCCTTCCTGTGCCGAGCCGATCGAGACCGTGAAGAAGTATTTCAGCTCGAACAGGCCGCGCGGCGTCAGCATGTATTTGTTCGACGTCACGCGGCTGACCGTCGACTCGTGCATCTTGATGGCTTCCGCGACTGTCTTCAGGTTAAGCGGCCGCAAGTGGTCGACGCCGTGCAGGAGGAAGGCATCCTGCTGGCGCACGATCTCTGCTGCCACCTTCATGATCGTCTTGGCGCGCTGGTCGAGGCTGCGCGTCAGCCAGCTGGCATTCTGCATGCACTCCGACAGAAATTCCTGGTCGCTGCCGTTCTTCGGGCACTTCTTGGAGACCGTCTGGAAATAGGCCTGGTTCACGAGTACGCGCGGCAGCGTGTCCGGATTGAGTTCCACGAGCCAGCCGCCATCCGGCGAGGGCCTGACCACCACGTCGGGCGCGACGGTTTCGGACACCACGGCGTCGAAAGCGGCGCCAGGCTTCGGGTTGAGCTTGCGGATCTCGCCCAGCATGTCGAGAAGATCTTCGTCATCGACACCGCAGATCTTGCGCAGGCTGACGAAGTCCCGCTTGGCGAGAAGATCGAGGTGCTCGAGAAGCGCTGCCATGGCGGGATCGAGCCGGTTCTGTTGCCGCAGCTGAATGGCAAGGCATTCGCTCAACGAGCGGGCAAAGACACCGGGCGGATCGAGCATCTGGAGCGCCTGCAGCACCCGCTCCAGCCGCGCGTCCGACACTCCGAGCCGCTTTGCGAGATCGGCCGTATCGGCCTGGAGATAGCCTGCATCGTCGACCTGGTCGACCAGGTTCTGCGCCGCCAGGCGGTCAGCCGGATCAAGGATGACGAACGGCACCTGCTGGATGAGGTGGTCGCGCAGGCTCACATGCCCGGCCACGAAATCGTCGAGATCGTAGTCGTCTCCGGCCTCGCTCCCGGGCATCGACTTCCATTGCGAAAGCAGTTCCGGTGCGTCAGGGCGCCGGGTTGGTCCGTCGTCCGGGAAGACATTCTCGAAGCCCGCGTCGAGATCCTCGCCGAGCTGCTGCGGAGCAGCGTCCGGCAACCTGT
Source organism: Hyphomicrobiales bacterium (assembly GCA_900469345.1). Lineage (GTDB taxonomy): Bacteria > Pseudomonadota > Alphaproteobacteria > Rhizobiales > Rhizobiaceae > Neorhizobium. The sequence goes on from UBWZ01000003.1 coordinate 168,486, forward strand.
CGAGCCATTCGGTATCGCCGCCGTCTTGGGTGCGGGCTTCCGGCTCGTTTCGGCCATGCTCCGGCAGGCCAAGGTCGGCCAAGTCCAAATCCGCGCCACTTTCGCCGTCGGATGGCGCCAATTCGAGCAGCGGATTCTTTTCGACTTCCTGGGCGATGAACTGGTTGAGCTCGAAATGGGTCATCTGCAGCAGCTGGATGGACTGCATCAGCTGCGGCGTCATGACGAGCGATTGGGTCTGTCGCAGGAACAGGCTGGCGGATAAACCCATGGCGGACGCGAAACTCCCGTAGATCCCCATCAGCCGCGCATCATCGCGGCTGCTGCGTTTCCGGCCCTACCCCCGCACTGCCAGAATTGCATCTGGCACAAGAATTGCTTTTTTAATGGATTTGGTCAAGCCACGGAGAGGAAGGGAAGGGACTTTCTTTGTCGCCTCAAAGACTAAACTTGTCCCCGAGGTAAAGACGCCGGACATCCGGATTGTTCACGATATCATCGGCGCGGCCATGTGTCAGAACTTCGCCGGCATGGATAATATAGGCCCGGTCGATCAGGCCCAGCGTTTCGCGAACATTGTGGTCCGTTATCAGTACCCCGATACCGCGGGCGGTCAAGTGGCGAACCAGATTCTGGATGTCCGACACCGAGATCGGGTCGACACCGGCAAAGGGTTCGTCGAGCAGCATGAATGCCGGGTCGGTCGCCAGAGCACGCGCGATTTCGAGGCGTCGCCGTTCACCTCCCGACAGGGCGACGGCTGCGGCCTTGCGCAGCTGGCTGATGTGGAACTCCTCGAGCAGCTCGTCGAGCTTGCTTTCCCGCTTGTCGCGGTTAGGCTCGTGCACCTCAAGGACGGCGCGGATATTGTCTTCGACGCTCAGTCCCCGGAAAATCGAGGCCTCCTGCGGCAGATAGCCGACGCCGAGCCGCGCCCGCCGGTACATCGGCATGCGCGTCACTTCATTGCCGTTGATGGCGATCATGCCTTCGTCGACCGGGACAAGCCCGGTGATCATGTAGAAGCAGGTCGTCTTGCCCGCGCCGTTGGGGCCGAGCAGCCCGACCGCCTCGCCACGCCGCACCACCAGCGAGACGCCGTTGACCACGCGCCGCGTATCATAGCTTTTCGACAGGCCATGCGCGACCAGCGTCCCCTCGTAGCGCGCCTTGTCGCGCGCGATGAAGGGATCGGGGGCAGACGGCTTGCCTGCCGACATTTTGGAAAGGAACGGTATTTTCACGTGCGGTCGTCTATTGCTTCGGCGGCCGCGACTTCGGATCGAGCATGATCTCAACCCGTCCGCCGCAGGCGTCCAGCTTTGCCTGTCCGGTCTGCATCAGCACGGTCAGCCGGCAGCCCTTGAACACATTCGTGCCCTGCGAAAGAACCACCTGCTTGCCCTCCAGAACGAAGGTTTGGGAGGCCATGTCGAACTGACCCTTTTCCGCGGTCGCCTGCTGCGTCCCGGAGGTCAGGAAGACGGTGTCTTCGAGGAAGATCTTGTCGATGTCCGCCGCACCGGAGGTCACGGAAGCGCCCTGGCCGGTGTAGAGCACGGTCATCTTGCCGGCCTTCATCGTCGTCGTGCCCTGCACCACCTGCACATTGCCGGTGAAATAGGCCTTCTTTTCCTGGTCCTTGATCTCGAGCTGGTCGCTCTGGATCTGGATCGGCTCGTCCTTGGACAGCTTCAGGCCGTCCATGCTCGAGGTCGTCGACTGGGCTTGGGCGGTGAAGGCCAGGCAGGAGATCAGTCCTGCCGCAATCACGGCGGCTGCGGTAGTGTGGGTGCGGCGATGGATCATGGCGGCCTGGCTCTACTTGCCCTTGTTGCGGATGGCGGCAGGATCGACGTTGACGCGAACCTGACCGATGAGAGTGATGGTATGTCCTTTATCAGTTATCTTTAAGGAGTCTGCAACAATCGCGCCACCGGTCATGGTGATGTTGACGGGATCGCTGCTGTCCATCACGCCACCCGGGATATTGAGGTGCGCAGACTTGAACTTGGCGGTGATGCCGTTGCTCAGGTTGACGTCGAACGGCGAGGTCAGATCCAGCATGTCGCTGCCGCGGTCGAAGTCGGCGCCCGTGGCGACGACCCTTGCAATCACCTCGTCGTTGATCGGCACCGCGGCCTTGACGTCCTGAAGCGTGATCTTGTTGGGGTTCTCGATATCCTGCAGGGCACGGTCGGCGACCATCGAGTAGTTGATGCCGTCGCCGTTGCGACCGGAAATCGCCGGCCGCTCCATGACGATCTTGCCGTTCTCGATGCGGGCGCTTTCGATCGACAGGTTCTCCGGCACGTAGGCGCGGATGACCGCGACGCCGATAAAGGCAAAGGACACGATCGCCGCGCCGATCGGCAGCAGCACCTTTAGTCTGCGCACGCGCGCGGAATGCGTTACAGCAGCCTCGTAGGCGCCGGCTGCCATGGGCAGCGCATCGGCCAGGCCTGCTGTCTTTGTCGATTGGTGCAGCATCGATGCTGGCCTTGGTCCTTGTTTGTAGCGGAAGCCGTCATCCGCACCGTTTCGCGGCGCCCCCGCTGTCAGCGCCCAATATGGTTTTTATTCATCCACAAACAATAATGACAACAGAAAAACGTGATATCACCGCTCCGATCGACCGGCGCCACAGTCTCTGGCTGCCGCATAATATGGCCGCACAATATGAAGGAAATGGCTTATGGATCAACTGGCAATCGCCGAGCGTCGGAGCCTCCGGCGCAAGCTGAGCTTCTGGCGCGTGATCGCCCTCGTGTTTCTGGTCGCAGTCGGGTTCGCGCTGTACCGGGTCACCTTGGGTTCGACCGGCGGTCTGACGGTTCCCCACGTCGCCCAGATCCGCATTTCCGGCATGATCACCGATGACCGGGAGCTTCTGGAGCGGTTGGATCGCATTGCCAAGAACGATCAGGTCAAGGGCCTGATCGTCTCCATCTCTTCGCCAGGCGGCACCACCTATGGCGGCGAGCGCATCTTCAAGGCGATCCGCCATGTCGCCGAAACCAAGCCGGTCGTGTCCGACGTGCGCACGCTCGCGGCCTCCGCAGGCTACATGATCGCGACCGCGGCAGACTACATCGTCGCCGGCGAAAGCTCGATCACGGGTTCGATCGGTGTCATCTTCCAGTACCCGCAGGTGGACGAGGTCATGAAGAAGATCGGCGTGTCGCTGGAGGAGATCAAGTCGGCACCGCTGAAGGCTGAACCGTCGCCATTCCATCCTGCCAGCGAAGACGCCAAGACGATGATCCGCAACATGGTCATGGACAGCTACGCGTGGTTCGTGGATCTCGTTGCCGATCGTCGCAAGCTGCCGCGCGACGAGGTGTTGAAGCTTGCCGACGGCACGATCTTCACCGGCCGCCAGGCTTTGCAGGTCAAGCTGGTCGACAAGCTCGGGGGCGATGAGGACATCCGCACCTACCTCAAGGGGCGGGGCGTGTCCGAGGATCTTCCGGTGATCGAATGGAAGGACGACAGCAGTTCGTCATCCTTCTTTTTTTCGCGCGCCATGGTGACCGTTATGCGCCTGACGGGATTGGATCAGGCTCTCAGCCCTGCAGCCCTGCAGTTTCTGGGCGCCGACAAGTTGTTCCTTGACGGTCTGGTCTCGGTTTGGCAGGTTGGGCAGCAATAAAAGCTAAGTTTTTCAGGGGGCAATCGTGATCAAGTCTGAATTGGTGCAGATTGTGGCGGCGCGCAATCCGCACCTATACCATCGCGACGTCGAGAACATCGTCAATGCCGTCCTGGACGAAATCACGGACGCATTGGCGGCGGGCAACCGGGTGGAATTGCGCGGCTTCGGCGCCTTTTCGGTCAAGAACCGGCCGTCGCGGTCGGGCCGCAATCCGCGCACCGGCGAAAGCGTCTTCGTGGAAGAAAAATGGGTGCCGTTTTTCAAGACCGGCAAGGAGTTGCGGGAGCGTCTGAACCCGGATCTTGCCGACGAGGACGACTGAGACGACGGGGATATCACCGACTGCCCTTGAAAGGTCACGACCCTCTCCTATTCTGCCTTGGACGGAACGGGGCACCGGAGCGTGTCCTGGATCCTGCATGTTGTCTGCTCCCGGGAGTTTTTGATGGACAAGCTGAAACGGATCCTCACGCTGGTGATCTTCGTGCCTCTCGGCATCGTGCTTGTGGTGCTGGCCGTCGCCAACCGACAGATGGTCACGCTGGCGCTCAATCCCTTCCGCCCGGACGACAGCGTACTCTCCCTCAGCGCGCCCTTCTTCCTTTTCCTGCTGCTCGCCATCCTTCTCGGCATGGCCATCGGTTCGTTGGCCACCTGGTGGAGCCAGGGCCGCTATCGCCGCCAGGCGCGTCTCGAAGCGCGTGAAGCCGTGAAGTGGCACAAGGAGCATGCCGCCGTGGCAGCCCCCGCCGCGGTGCCGCCGCAGCAGGCGCCGGCAGGCGCGGTCGTCACCACGACCGCCCCGCAGATCGCATCGTCGGCCAGGTAACCGGTCGCCGAAAGCGGCCTTAAGACTGCGCCGTCTGCTCCATGCGCGCCACGACGGCCTTGTTGAAATCCGAGAAAAACTGCGCAGCGAGTTTCTGCGAGCTCGAGCCGATCAGCCGGGAGCCAAGCTGCGCAAGCTTGCCGCCGACCTGCGCCTGTGCCGTGTAGCGGAGCAGCGTTTCCGGGCCTTCGTCGACCAGCGTCACTTGGGCCCCGCCCTTGGCAAATCCGGCAATTCCGCCCTTGCCCTCGCCGGTGATGGTGTAGCTTTCCGGTGCCTGCACGTCCGACAGGGTCACCGCGCCGGCAAAACTCGCCGAAACCGGGCCGATCTTGAGCTTGACGGTTGCCGCCAGTTCCGTCGGCGATGTCCATTCCAGAGTCTGACAGCCCGGAATGCACTGACGCAGAATATCGCCGTCGTTGAGCGCCTGCCAAACCACGTCCCGCGGCGCTGCGATCCGCTCCTCGCCTTCCATGTCCATTCGTCTCTCCTCCCGAGCCTGTTTCAACCCAGTTATGACAAGAGCGGGACGTGAAGCCAAGGCATCTGTTGCCTGCCCGGTCGTCCCGCTTCCGCTTGCCCTTTGAAACAGCAGCGTGCAAATGCTATCTGCTGCCGCATCTGATTGATCGAACCGGAAGAATGCGTTGAAGAACAAGGACAGGCGACCAGTGCGCCAGGGCCAGACGGCTGGCCGGCAGGAAACGCCGCGGCGGTCGCCAGCGACGGTCCAGGCGGCTGCCCGCACGCCGGAAAAGCCGCAGAAACCCGCAGCACCGCCTGCCGTCGAGACCCGCCCGCTTAGCCGCCGCACCGGCGAGCGACCGCCGGAGCGCGTGCCCGTCATCCTCGAATCGTCGGGCGCCGGCGACTTCCACCTGATCGACAGCGGCAATGCGCTGAAGCTCGAGCAGTACGGCGCCTACCGCATCGTGCGACCGGAGGCCCAGGCGCTGTGGCAGCCCGAATTGCCGTCCCACGTCTGGGAAAAGGCCGATTCCGTCTTTACCGGCGATACCGATGAAGACGGTATGGGGCGCTGGCGCTTCCCCAAGGAAGCGCTTGGCGAAACCTGGCCGCTCTCCCTGCTCGGCGTCGATTTTCTCGGACGGTTCACCTCCTTTCGGCATGTCGGCGTGTTCCCCGAGCAGATCGTCCACTGGGAATGGATGAAGACCCAGGTGGAGGCCGCGAAACGAACCAAGGATCGCCCGATCAAGGTACTGAACCTGTTCGGCTATACGGGTGTTGCCTCGCTGGTCGCCGCAGCCGCCGGCGCCGAAGTGACGCACGTGGATGCTTCCAAGAAGGCGATCGGCTGGGCGCGTGAAAACCAGACCTTGTCCCGGCTGGAAAAGGCGCCGATCCGTTGGATCTGCGAGGATGCCATGAAGTTCATCCTGCGGGAGGAGCGTCGCGGCAATCACTATGACATCATTCTCACCGATCCGCCGAAGTTCGGGCGCGGGCCGAACGGCGAGGTCTGGCACCTGTTCGACCACCTGCCGCTGATGCTCGATGTGTGCCGGGAGCTGTTGTCGCCGGACGCGCTGGGACTGGTGCTGACCGCCTATTCCATCCGGGCGAGCTTCTATTCCATTCACGAACTGATGCGCGAGACCATGCGCGGCGCCGGCGGCGTGGTGGAATCGGGCGAACTCGTTATCCGCGAAGCGGGCCTCGACGGTCAAACGCCGGGACGCGCGCTTTCCACTTCCCTTTTCAGCCGTTGGGTGCCGGTATGACCGATTATGTGCAGCGAAGCGGACCCGGACGCGTCGGCCAGGTAAAGGAGATAACCTCCCTCGCCAACCCGATCATCAAGGACATCAAGGCGCTGACCAACAAGAAGGACCGCGAGGAGAGCGGCACCTTCATGGCGGAAGGCCTGAAACTGGTGATCGATGCGCTGGAACTGGGTTGGACCATCCGCACCCTGATCTATGCCAAGGCGGCCAAGGGTAAGCCGCTGGTAGAGCAGGTTGCGGCAAGGACGGTCGCCCATGGCGGCCTGGTGCTCGAAGTCAGCGAAAAAGTCCTGTCGTCGGTGACACGGCGCGACAATCCGCAAATGGTCGTCGGCGTCTTCGAACAGCGCTGGAAGAGCCTCGCGGAGATCGTGCCGGGCGCCGGCGAAACGCTGGTCGCCCTTGATCGGGTGCGCGATCCCGGCAACCTGGGAACGATCATCCGCACGGCCGATGCCGCCGGCGCCAGCGCCGTTCTGCTGATCGGCGATTGCACCGATCCGTTTTCGCTGGAAACCGTCCGCGCCACCATGGGCTCTGTGTTTGCCGTGCCGGTGGTCAGGGCGTCGGCGGAAGATTTTCTCGCCTGGCAGAAGCGGTCCGGCGCACAGGTGGTCGCCACCCATCTGGCGGGCGCCGTCGACTACCGGACTGTCGATTATCGCAAGAAGCCGACCGTTCTGCTGATGGGCAACGAACAATCGGGACTGCCCGAAAGTCTCGCCGGAGCGGCCGATCGGACGGTCCGCATTCCTCAGCAGGGCAGGGCGGATTCGCTCAACCTTGCGATCGCCACTGCCGTCATGCTGTTCGAAGCCCGGCGCCATCTCCTTGCACTGGACGGAACAGAATGATTGCGCGCGCTGCCCCCTTGTCCCGGCCGGTCACGGCTGCGATCGTCATCCTTATCGCCGTTGTGCTCGACCAGGCGGTGAAGCTTCTGGTCGAAGCGAGCCTGCCGCTCGAACAGGCGGTGCCGATCCTCCCGTTTCTGGCGCTTTACCGCACCTATAACCTCGGCGTCGCCTTCTCGCTTCTATCCGGCATGGAGCGCGAGGTGATCGTCGGCATGCGGATTCTAATCGTTGCCTTCGTGCTGTGGCTGTGGCGGCGCACGGCCAAGGACAGGCCCTTCGCCCATATCGGCTTTGCGCTGATCATCGCCGGCGCGATCGGCAATCTGATCGATGGTTTTCTCTACGGACACGTCGTCGACTACGTCCTGTTCCACACCGCCAGCTGGTCCTTCGCCGTGTTCAACCTCGCCGACAGCTTCATCAGCATCGGGGCGGCACTCGTCATCATCGACGAGCTTGTCGGACCCAAAAAAACGGCTGCGTAAAATTTTATCGAAACGGTCTATGAAATAGGAAAGAAATCCCGGTAGTCTTTCCTCATGCGCCAGATCGCCGAAATACACGAACGTATCTCGAAGGCGTTCGCCGACCCCGCGATCGGAGACGCGGATAACGTTGCGGCCGCGCTACCCGTGCCGCCGCAACCGCTGCCGCCGTCAGCGACGCCGGGCCCGATCCTCCGGCTGCTGCGGCGCATCTTCGCCATCCGCTGGCCAGGCCGTCCCGCCGACTTGCAACTGGAACTGCAGCAGGCACGGGCCTCGAGCTCCGCCAAATCCAGGCAGATCGCGACGGTGGTGCATGAAATCCGCACGCCGTTGAACGGCATGCTCGGCATGACCCACCTGCTCGGCCAGACCAAATTGACGGCAGAGCAGCAGAACTATTTGAGCGGCATTCGCCAGTCGAGCTACGCGCTTGCCCAGCTCGTGGAAGACCTGCTCGACCACTCGACGCTGGAAGCAGGCCGCTTCCGGCTCAACAACCGGTCTGAAAATCTGCGTCAGCTGATCGAGAGCGTCGTTGAGATGCTGGCGCCGCGCGCCCACGAGAAGCGCATCGAGGTGGCCGCCACCGTATCGGCCGACATCCCCGAGCTTCTGGATTTCGATCCGGGTCGCCTGAGGCAGGTTCTCTTCAACGTCATCGGCAATGCCGTCAAATTCACGGCTGAAGGCGGCGTGCTCGTTCGCGCGGGGCTGGAAGGCGGCGAAGTGTTCATCGCCGTGACCGACAGCGGCCCCGGCATGACGCTGGATGAGCAGGCCAGCGTGTTCGGGGAATTCGAGCAGGCCGGATCCGCGTCCGAGCGCAGCGGCGGAACCGGGCTCGGGCTCGGGATCGCATCGCGCATCCTTACGGAATTCGGTGGATCGCTGTCGGTCACCAGCCGCAAGGGGCAGGGCAGCACCTTCGTCATTCGCTTTCCGATGTCTCTGGCAGAGGATGCGCCGGCAGGCGCTGGCGAGCGCCGCTCCAGGCTGTCGCGGTCGCGCGTCCTGCTGCTGGCGCCGGACGGACCGGCAGCCAAGGCGACGGTCGCCAGCATCGAGACGCTTGGCGGGCGGTGCCGGCATGTCTCCGACCCATCGCAGGTCCAGATGCTGATCGATCGGGCGCAGCCGGGGCCACAGCCCTACACCGATCTCATCGTCGACCACCGGCTGGCCTCGGACTATGCCTGTGAACCGTCGCACGCGCCGCTGCATCGCATTCTTCTGGTGAACCCGGAGGAGCGGGCCTCGCAGCCCGAGGATTTCTTCGATGCCTGGCTGATCAGGCCGCTGCGCGAGAAGTCGCTGATCGACGTGCTGAGCGGCCGCCTGCGCGGATTCCGGTCGCGCGACAGCGGCGCCGACCGGGTGTCGCTCTCCGTGTCGCCGACCGTCGTGCCGCAGGCCCCGTCCGGTCTCGACATCCTGCTGGGGGAGGACGATCCGGTCAACGCCCTGCTGGTCAAGGCTATTCTGAAAAAGGCGGGTCATCGGATCCGGCTGATGCCGGAGTTCGGGCAACTGACGGCAGCGGCGACGGACGTCGACACGCTTCCCGACCTGATCCTGTGTGACATGCACATGCCGGGCGGCAGCCTGCTGCATTTCCTGTCCGTTCTGCGCACGCAGCCCTCCGCGCCGCGCATACCGGTGATTGTCCTGACGGGCGAAGCGGGCCCGGATCTGCACCAGCAGCTGCTGCGCTGCGGGGCCGATCGCGTGCTGCAAAAACCCGTCGATCCGGGCCAGCTGGTCGAGGAGGTAAACCACCTGCGGGCAGCGACGCTTAATCGGAGCTTGGCGCGTTGACGCGCCGTTCGTGACTGCCTATTGTGACAGCTCTGTCACGTTGCTGTTGCAGAGAGATGATTTATGGCGGTGATCCAACCGGTACGGGGCGAATCACCATGGCACTTGAACTCCTGAACCGCGATTTGAATCCTGAAACAAACCAGGCGCCGGCCCCAATTCCGGTAAGCGGCGATGTCTTCGGCCGCATCGGAACGCTCGAAACGCGCCTGGCTCGCAACGCGCGCGAGATCGATGCGGCGCAGGCCGTGCGTTACCGTGTCTTCGTCGATGAGATGAACGCCACCCTGAGCCCGGACGCCATGCGCATCCGTCGCGATGTCGACTCCTACGATGCCATCTGTGACCATCTTCTCGTCGTCGACAACGCGATCGACGGCGATATCGAGGATCAGATCGTCGGCACCTATCGGTTGCTGCGACAGGAAGTGGCGATGGCCAATGGCGGATTCTATTCCTCGTCGGAATTCGAGATCGAGCCGCTTCTCGCCCGGCATCCGGAAAAGCAGTTCATGGAACTCGGTCGCTCCTGCGTCCTGCCAGACTATCGTACCAAGCGGACCGTGGAACTTCTCTGGCAGGGCAACTGGGCCTACGCGCTGAAGCACGGCATGAACGCCATGTTCGGCTGCGCATCCTTCCCGGGCGTATCGCCCGAAGAGCATGCGCTGGCCCTGTCCTTTCTGCACCACACGGTTTCCGCAAAGGACGAATGGGCGGTTTCGGCCCGCTCCGAACTCTACCGTCAGATGGATCTGATGCCGCTCGAGGGCATCAATGCGCGCAAGGCCGTCTCCGCGATGCCGCCCCTGATCAAAGGCTATCTGCGGCTTGGCGCGATGATCGGCGACGGTGCTGTCGTGGATCAGGCCTTCAACACGACCGATGTTCTCGTCGTGCTGCCGATCGCGGCCATCTCAAACCGCTACATCAACTACTACGGCGCCGACGCCGGGCGGTTCGCCAGCTGATTGGCTGCCAAGCGGCGCAATGGCGTCGCGGCTGAAGTCTCCGCGATCACCACACCCGGGAGAGGCTTGGTCCACCAGGCCTAGCCTCTCCCGAATGCATTTCTTCAAGCAGGTTCAGTTGCCGGCATTGTAGGCCGCGATCGCAGCCATGTTGACGATATCGCTGTCCTTGGCGCCCATCGAGGTAATCTGCACCGACTTGTCGAGGCCGACCAGCAACGGCCCGATCACGGTCGATGCGCCGAGCTCCTGCAGCATCCGCGTCGAGATGGATGCCGAATGAATGGCCGGCATGACCAGGACATTGGCGGTTCCGGACAGTCGGCAGAACGGATACTGCTCCATCCGGTGCGCGTTGAGGGCGATGTCTGCGCCCATCTCGCCGTCATATTCGAAATCCACCCGGCGGCCGTCGAGGATCTTGACCGCTTCGCGCACGCGCTCCGACCGTTCGCCGATCGGCTGGCCGAAGGTGGAATAGGCCAGCAGCGCCACCCGGGGTTCATACCCCATGCGTTTGGCAACCCGCGCCGCTTCCACGGCGATATCGGCGATCTGTTCGGCATTCGGCATGTCGTGGACGGCGGTGTCGGCGACGAAGATCGTCCGGCCGCGCGAGATCACCAGCGAAACCCCGATCACCTTGTGGCCAGGCTTTGCGTCGATGCAACGGCGCACGTCCTGGAGCGCGGTCGCGTAGTTGCGGGTGGTTCCGGTCACCATCGCGTCCGCATCGCCGATTGCCACCATGGTCGCGGCAAAATGGTTGCGGTCGTTGTGGATCAGCCGCTGCACGTCGCGATGCAGGAAGCCCTCGCGCTGCAGGCGAGCGTACAGATGGTCGATATAGGCATCGACGCGGTTCGAAAGCCGTGCGTTGACGATCTCGATGCCGGGCCGGTCGAGGTCGATCCCGGCCTTTTCGGCCGTTGACCGGATCACGTCGTCGCGGCCGAGCAGGATGGCCGTGCCGAGCTTCTGCTGCGTGAACGAAATCGCCGCCCGCATCACCTGCTCTTCTTCCGCTTCGGCAAACACGACCCGCTTGGGGAAGCGTCGTACCCGCTCGTAGATCCCTTGCGTCGTGGCGGCGATCGGATCGCGGCGGGCAGAGAGTTCGGAGGCATAGGCGCCAAGATCGGGAATGTCGCGGCGGGCCGCGCCGCTGTCCATCGCAGCCTTGGCGACGGCAACCGGAATGGCCGAGATCAGGCGCGGATCGAACGGCACCGGAATGATGTATTGCGGCCCGAACCGGGGACGGTTGCCCTGATAGGCGGCGGCTACGTCGTCCGGCACGTCCTCGCGGGCGAGATCCGCAAGCGCCCGGGCGGCGGCGATCTTCATCGCATCGTTGATCTGCCGGGCCCGCACATCAAGCGCGCCGCGGAAGATGTAGGGGAAGCCCAGCACGTTGTTGACCTGGTTCGGATAGTCCGACCGGCCGGTCGCCATGATCGCGTCGTCGCGGATGCGCGCGACTTCTTCCGGCGTAATTTCCGGATCGGGATTGGCCATGGCGAAGATGATCGGGCGCTCGGCCATGGAGCGGATCATCTCTTCCGTGAAGGCGCCCTTCTGCGACAGGCCGAAAACCACGTCGGCACCGTCCATCGCTTCCGCCAGCGTCCGCTTGTCGCTCTTGACCGCGTGCGCCGACTTCCACTGGTTCATGCCTTCGGTGCGGCCCTGGTAGATGACGCCCTTGGTGTCGCACAGGATGACGTTTTCGGCGTTGAAGCCCATCGCTTTGATGAGCTCGACGCAGGCGATCGCCGCGGCGCCCGCGCCGTTGCAGACAAGCTTCGTCGTCTTGAGATCGCGTCCCGTCAGCTCCAGCGCGTTGATGAGGCCGGCCGCGGCAATGATCGCCGTTCCGTGCTGGTCGTCATGGAAGACCGGGATGTCCATCAGTTCGCGCAGGCGGCTTTCGATGATGAAGCATTCCGGTGCCTTGATGTCTTCGAGGTTGATGCCGCCGAAGGACGGGCCGAGATAGCGCACGCAGTTGATGAACTCGTCGACGTTTTCCGTATCCACCTCGAGATCGATGGAATCGACGTCCGCGAACCGCTTGAACAGGACGGCCTTGCCTTCCATCACCGGCTTGGAGGCGAGTGCGCCCAGATTGCCGAGCCCCAGGATGGCCGTTCCGTTGGAGATGACGGCCACCATGTTGCCGCGTGTGGTGTAGTCGTAGGCGGTTTCCGGATCCGCCGCGATCGCCTTGACCGGCACCGCAACGCCGGGAGAGTAGGCAAGCGACAGGTCGCGCTGCGTCGCCATCGGCTTGGTCGGGCTGATTTCCAGCTTGCCGGGGCGGCCTTCCGAATGGAAATCAAGCGCTTCCTGTTCCGTCACCGAGGCACGCGTGCGGGTGCTCTTGTCCTGACCGGGCTTCTCTGGGACGGGCATGCTTCCTCCAGGTTTTTTGTGGGCAGCCGTTCAGAGGGCCGCCGCGGCTGTTGTCTTTCAGGGGCTAACACCGATAGTGTTGCGAGTTCTTCCACGCAACAAAAAATCGGTTCAGTGACCCAATTTGAAAGATTCTCCATCGATGCGCTGAGCGCGACCGAACTGGCGACCGACGCCAGCCGGGCGTCGGCGACTCCGATGATGGAGCAGTACATCGAGATCAAGGCTAACAACCCGGATTCGCTGCTTTTCTACCGGATGGGCGACTTCTACGAGCTCTTCTTCGAGGATGCGGTCGCCGCTGCGCGCGCGCTCGGGATTACGCTCACCCGGCGCGGCCAGCACATGGGGCAGGATATCCCGATGTGCGGCGTACCGATCCATGCCGCCGATGACTATCTCCAGAAGCTGATAAGCCTCGGCTTCCGGGTCGCCGTCTGCGAACAGGTGGAGGATCCGGCCGAGGCACGCAAGCGCGGCTCGAAGTCGGTCGTCAAGCGCGACGTGGTACGGCTGGTCACGCCCGGCACGATCACCGAAGAAAAGCTGCTGGTCGCCTCGGAGTCGAACTATTTGATGGCGCTGGCGCGCGTGCGCGGTGCCTCGGAAGCTCAGATGGCGCTTGCCTGGATCGATATATCCACCGGGGTGTTCCGCCTTGCCGAAACGGACCCGGCGCGCCTTCTCGCCGATATCCTGCGGATCGACCCGCGCGAACTGATCTTGCCGGACACTATCTTCCACGATGCAGAGCTGAAGCCCGTCTTCGACGTGCTCGGCCGCGTGGCCGTCCCGCAGCCGGGCATTCTTTTCGACAGCGCCACGGCGGAAGGCAGGATCGCCCGCTATTTCGGCGTCGGCACGCTGGACGGGTTCGGCACCTTCTCCCGGGCGGAGCTCGCGGCAGCCTCGGCTGCCACCGCCTATGTGGAAAAGACCCAGATTGCCGAGCGCCCACCGCTTGGCCGCCCGGAACGCGAGAGCGGCGCTTCGACGCTCTTCATCGATCCGGCGACGCGCGGCAATCTAGAACTGACGAGGACATTGTCGGGGGAGCGCGACGGAACGCTTCTGAAGGCGGTCGACCGCACCGTCACCGGCGGTGGCGCAAGGTTGCTGGCGGAGCGGCTGATGTCGCCGCTGACCGATCCGGATCGCATCAACCGACGGCTCGATTCCATCTCCTTCCTTCTCGATGAGCCCGGTCTTTGCAGTGAGCTGCGCAGCGCGCTCAAGCACGTGCCGGACATGCCCCGCGCCCTGTCGCGGCTGGCGCTCGACCGCGGCGGCCCGCGCGACCTTGGTGCCATCCTGCAGGGGCTCGAGGCGGGCCGCGGCGTGGCGACCTTCCTGGAACGCTCGCTGCTCCCCGAGGAACTCGGCGAAGCTCTGTCCGATCTGAAGAACCTGCCGCTCGAGCTGGAGTCCATGCTCGGCAACATGCTGGGCGCGGAACTGCCGCTCCTCAAGCGTGACGGGGGCTTCCTTGCCGAAGGGGCTCACACTGAACTAGACGAAGTGCGGGCGCTGCGTGACCAGTCGCGCAAGGTGATCGCCGGGCTGCAGCTGCAATATGCCGAAGAAACGGGCATCAAGTCGCTGAAGATCAAGCACAACAACGTGCTTGGCTATTTCATCGAGGTGACCGCCGGAAACTCCGGCCCGATGACGGACACGCCGGGAGGCAAGTCCCGCTTCATCCACCGGCAGACCATGGCCAATGCCATGCGCTTCACCACCACGGAGCTCGCCGATATCGAGACCCGCATCGCCAATGCGGCCGATCGGGCGCTCACCATCGAACTGGAAGCCTTCGAGCGCATGGTTGCGGGTGTCACGGCGCAAGCCGAAGCGATCAAGGCCGGCGCCCGCGCGATCTCGGTCATAGACGTGGCGGCGGGGCTGGCCATGCTTGCCGAGGAGTGGAACTACCGCCGCCCGATCGTCGACGGCAGCCGCATGTTCGCTATCGAGGGCGGCCGCCATCCGGTGGTCGAACAGGCGCTGCGGCGCCAGTCCGTCGGGCCCTTCATTGCCAACGAATGCGATCTCTCGCCGCAGGGCGAGGCCGAGTTCGGCGCGCTGTGGCTGCTCACCGGCCCCAACATGGGCGGTAAATCCACCTTCCTGCGGCAGAATGCGTTGATTGCGATCCTTGCCCAGATGGGATCCTTCGTGCCGGCCGCCGCCGCCCACATCGGCATCGTCGACCGGCTCTTTTCGCGTGTCGGCGCGTCGGACGACCTTGCCCGCGGACGCTCGACCTTCATGGTCGAAATGGTTGAGACGGCTGCCATCCTCAACCAGGCGACGGACCGGTCGCTGGTGATCCTCGACGAGATCGGCCGTGGCACGGCAACCTTTGACGGCCTCTCCATCGCCTGGGCCGCAGTCGAGCACCTTCACGAAGCCAATCGCTGCCGCGGTCTCTTCGCGACCCATTTCCACGAACTGACCGTCCTGTCGGAAAAGCTCAACCGGCTGTCCAATGCGACGATGAAGGTGCGTGAATGGGACGGGGAGGTTATTTTCCTCCACGAGGTCGGGCCGGGCGCGGCCGACCGGTCCTACGGCATCCAGGTTGCCCGCTTGGCCGGCCTTCCCGACAGCGTGGTTGCCCGCGCCCGCGACGTGCTGGCCAAGCTGGAGGATTCCGACCGTAAGAACCCGGCGAGCCAGCTGATCGACGACCTGCCGCTCTTTCAGGTCGCTGTGCGCCGGGAAGAAGCTAAACGCGTCGGGTCCTCCAAGGTCGAGGAGGCCTTGAAGGCGCTCAACCCCGACGACATGACGCCGCGCGATGCACTGGACGCGCTCTATGCCCTGAAGCGGCAACTGGTGGACAAACAGCGCGCTTGATCTGCGCTGACTTTGACGGTTGTCCGTGCAACGCTCGCGACAGATCTTCGTTAACAGCGCAGCCCGGCGTTGAAACAAGCGCCACGCAGAGAAAACGATAGGATTTGACCGTGAGCGTTGCCTTTACCAAGGAAGAAAGCGCCGAAACCGCTTCTGAAACCCTTCTGCCAGACCGCCCGATTTCGCAGCATCCCAACCTCGTCACGGAAACCGGGTTGGCGCTTCTGGAAACCCAGCTCGCGGAGGCCCGCCAGGCTTTTGCCGAGGCCAACACGATCGAGGAGGTCAATGAGCGCCGGCGCCAGACGGCCGGGCCGCTGCGCGATGCGCGCTACCTGACGGAGCGGCTGCGCACGGCCGATGTGATACAGGCCCCCGCATCGAACGATGTCGTTGCCTTCGGCAGCACGGTGCGCTTCAGCCGGGACGACGGCCGCGTCCAGACCTACCGCATCGTGGGAGAAGACGAAGCCGACCCGAAGACCGGATCGGTATCCTACGTGTCTCCCGTTGCCGTCGCCCTGACCGGCAAGGCCGTTGGCGACGTTGCCATGCTCGGTGACCAGGAACTGGAGATCATCGCGATAGACTGAAAGCGGTTGCCAGCATGGCGATGCGCGGCGGAGGATTGAGTTTGTTGCGGGCTGTGTTTATCTGGCGGGATTGGACAGATAAAAGGCGCGAAGTGGCATGAATCCTGAATACCTCGTCACCCATTCCGGGGGCTTTCATGCCGATGAACTGCTTTCCAGCGTCATTCTCACCCGGCTGTTCCCCGATGCCAGGATTGTCCGAAGCCGGGCGCCCGAGTGGATTGTGCCCGCTCCGGACCGCATCATCTACGACGTCGGTGGCGCCTATGACCCACAGGTCCAGATCTTTGACCACCATCAGCGCGGCGCCCCGAAACGCCCGGATGGCGCACCGTTCAGCTCGTTCGGGCTGATTTGGAAGCACCACGGCACTGATTACCTGCGCGCTATCGGGACGCCGGAGAGCCACATCGCGGTCACCCACGAGGCGTTCGACAGGGATTTCGTGCTGCCGATCGATCTTCTCGACAATGGTGCGCTGGATCCTTCCGTCGCAGGGCCGCTTGCCGGTCTGACGCTGCCGAGCCTTCTCGAAACCCTCAAGCCGGTGTTCGATGAGCGCGATCCGGGCGCCAGCGACCGGGCATTTCAGGCCGCGCTTTCCGTCAGCCGCACCTTCGTCGAGGCAGAACTTGCCCAGCGGGCCGCCAAGCTGCGGGCTGAAGCGCTGGTGCTGCGGGCGATCGAAGAGGCCGGCGCCGACCGTGTCCTCGAGCTCCCCATCGGGATGCCGTTCCGTGCCGCCGTCGTCAAGGCCGGCGCCGACCACCTTCTGTTCGTTGTCCATCCCCGCGACAATGACTGGTGCGTGACCGGGATCCGCCGCGCCGAGGACAGTTTCGAACTGCGCTCTGACCTTCCGGCCGCCTGGGCAGGGCTTACCAATGCTGACCTCGAAGCTGTATCGGGGGTCAAAGGGGCAACCTTCTGCCACAACGGCCGGTTCATCGCGGCGGCCAGAACGCGGGAAGCTGCCCTCGCCATGGCCAAGATCGCGGTCAGCGAGGCGGCGCTCGCCGCCTGAGCCTGACCGAACGGGCATTGCCTGAGGAAAATGGCGGACGTGCGCCGTTCGAACGGGCGATCGTATCGTCCGGCTGATTTTCGGGCGCGAGAATGATAGACCAGAGGCCGAACACGACCCGAGTGTGGGCCAAGGCCGCTGAAGCAGGACTGCGATAGGTGCTGAACGTTCCCCTTCCTTTTCTGGTCGGCCTTCTGGTCGTGCTTGTCCTTGGCCGCAGCCTGAAGGGCGTGGATGCCCCGAGAAGTCGGGCCTGTTTCATTCTCTTCCTGTCTCTTTACGCCGTGCAGGGCCTGATCGTCGGTCTGCACTTCGGTTATGGCATCACGTCGCTCGGCAAGCTGCAGCCGGTCACCGCATCCCTGATGCCTCCGATGGCCTATCTCGCCTTCCGCTCGCTGACGGCGGCGCCGCCGTCGCTGCCGTGGCAGCATCTGGCCGGTCCCGTCGCGGTCCTGGCGACCATGCTGGTCGTGCCGCTGCTGATCGATCCGCTGCTGCTTGTTCTTTTCCTGGTCTATGGATGGCTGCTCTGGCGTCTCACCGGCGATGGACAGGAGGTCATGACCGAACCAAGCCTCCAGCGGATGCGACCGGCGCAGCACGCGGCAAGGCTGACCGCGGCGCTGATGCTGTTTTCTGCCGTCAGCGACGCGGCCCTCGCGATCTGGGTCGCCGTGGCAGGCAGTGCCGTCGTTCCCCTGGCCGTCACGCTCATGAGCCTGGCGATCATGGTTGCCGTGCTGGCGTTTGCTCTTCTGCCACGTTTCAACGGCGGCGTGGCAGCCGAAATGGAGCGGTCATCCACACCGGAAGAAGACGCAATTGTCGCACAGGTCACAGCCCTGCTGGCGCAAGAGGGTCTCTACCGAGACGAGAACCTGAGCCTCGCCCGGCTTGCCCGCAAGCTCGGCCTTCCGGCGCGCAGCCTGTCTGCGTCGGTCAACCGCGCGACGGGGCTCAACATCTCGCAGTTCGTCAACAACTTCCGCGTCTCCGAAGCCTGTCGGCTGCTCGCTGAGACCGGACGATCGACCACGGCGATCATGCTCGAAGCCGGGTTTTCGACGAAATCGAATTTCAACCGTGAGTTTCGCCGCGTGACCGGCCAGAGCCCGCGGCAATGGCGAGCCGCTGCCGCCGCACGGACAGGTAAGGGCAACAACGGACTTGACCTTCGCGCCGCAACGCAACAACTTGGCAAGGTCCAGAGGCGATAATGACTGGGCAGGTGCCAAGCAGAAGAAAGCCCAGCCTCCCCGGCAGGCCGGCACCGGTAGGATGACATGGCCAGACACGATATTGATTTTTCCGACCTCATCGACCTTGCACGCCTGAAGACCGAGTGTGAGGAAGCGGTCAGCAGCCCCGAACGTCCACTGCTTGAAAAGCGGGCCGCGCTTTTGCCCATTCTCAGGCGCGCCAGCACGCAAGGCCGTGCGCTTGCGCATGCGCTTCTCAACAAGGACGGCAGCGGCCTCAACTGCGCCCGACGCATTTCCTGGATCCAGGATCAGCTGATCTGCGTGCTGCACGAGGCAACCGAACGGCATGTCTATCGCGAGGCCGAAACGGTGGCGGTCGCCGCCGTCGGTGGCTACGGCCGCGGCACGCTCGCACCCGGCTCGGACATCGATCTTCTCTTCCTGCTGCCGGAAAAGAACACTGACAACATGCGCAAGGCGGTCGAGTTCCTGCTCTACGTCCTGTGGGATCTTGGCTTCAAGGTGGGCCATGCCACGCGAACGGTGGAGGAATGCATCCGCCTTGCCAAGAGCGACATGACCATTCGCACCGCGATCCTCGAATGCCGGGAGATCTGCGGCCGCCATGCCCTGGTAAGCGAGCTCGAAAGCCGCTTCGACAAGGAAGTCGTCGCCGATACCGGGCCTGAATTCATCGCCGCCAAACTTGCCGAGCGCGACCTGCGCCACAAGAAGGCGGGCGATACGCGTTACCTCGTCGAACCCAACGTGAAAGAAGGCAAGGGCGGTCTGCGCGATCTGCATACCCTGTTCTGGATCGCCAAATATTACTACCGCGTCCGCGAAACGACGGAACTGGTGAAGCTCGGCGTGCTGTCGCGCGAGGAGGCCCGGACTTTCGAAAAGGCAGACGATTTCCTGTGGGCCGTGCGCTGCCAGATGCACTTCCTGACCGGCAAGGCCGAGGAGCGGCTGTCCTTCGATATCCAGCGGGATATTGCCGAAAGCCTCGGCTACCAGTCGCGCCCGGGTCTGTCGGCCGTCGAGCGCTTCATGAAGCACTATTTCCTGATCGCCAAGAATGTCGGCGATCTCACCCGCATCCTCTGCTCGGCGCTGGAGGAGAAGCAGGCCATGGCGGCGCCCGGTCTTACCCGCAGGGTGATCTCGCGCTTCACCAAGCGGCTCCACAAGATCCCGGGCACGCTGGAATTCGTCGAGGATCGCGGCCGCATCACAATGGCCGATCCCGAGGTCTTCAAGCGGGATCCGGTCAGCATCATCCGCTTTTTCCACGTGGCGGACCTGACCGGGCTCGAGCTTCATCCGGATGCGCTGAAGCGGATGACCCGCTCGCTTGCCCTGATCGACAACGACGTGCGCGAAAACGAGGAAGCCAACCGGCTCTTCCTGTCCATGCTGACCTCGCGTCGCGACCCCGCACTCATCCTGCGCCGCATGAACGAGGCAGGCGTGCTCGGCCGCTTCATTCCCGAGTTCGGCAAGGTCGTGGCGATGATGCAGTTCAACATGTATCACCACTATACGGTCGACGAGCACCTCATACGCGCCGTCGACGCGCTGGCCGAAATCGACCAGGGGCGTGCATCGGAAATTCACCCGCTCGCAAGCAATGTGATGCCGCACATCGAAGAGCGCGAGGTTCTCTATGTCGCCGTGCTTCTTCACGACGTCGCCAAGGGGCGCGAGGAGGATCACTCCGTCGCCGGCGCCAGGATTGCGCGTCGCCTCTGCCCGCGTCTTGGACTGAGCGCCAAGCAGACCGAGCTGGTGGTCTGGCTGATCGAGGTGCACCTGCTGATGTCGATGACGGCGCAGACCCGCGACCTTCACGACCGAAAGACGATCACCGACTTTGCCGAGAAGGTCCAGTCCATGGACCGGCTGAAGCTGCTGCTGATCCTGACGATCTGCGATATCCGTGCCGTTGGGCCGGGCGTCTGGAACGGCTGGAAGGGACAGCTCCTGCGCACTCTTTACTACGAGACCGAGCTGCTGCTGTCCGGCGGGTTCTCCGAGGTGTCGCGCAAGGAGCGCGCCAAGGTGGCGGAAGAGGCGCTCGCCGGCGCATTGGGCGACTGGAGCGACAGCGACCGCCAGACCTACGCCAACCTGCACTACCAGCCCTACCTGCTCTCCGTCTCTCTGGAAGATCAGGTGCGGCACGCGAAATTCATCCGTGAGACGGACAAGGCGGGTCACGCCTTGGCGACGATGGTGCGCACCAATACCTTCAACGCCATTACCGAAATCACCGTGCTTGCGCCGGACCATCCGCGCCTTCTGTCGATCATCGCTGGCGCCTGCGCGGCGGCGGGCGCCAATATCGCCGATGCGCAGATCTTCACGACCTCCGACGGACGCGCGCTCGACACGATCCTGATCAACCGCGAATTCGCCATCGACCAGGACGAACTGCGCCGTGGCGGCACGATCAGCCGCATGATCGAAGATGTGCTGTCTGGCAAGAAGCGCCTGCCGGAGGTGATCGCGACGCGCGCCAAGGGTCGCAAGCGCAACAAGACCTTCAACATTCCCCCGTCGGTGATCATCTCCAACGGCCTGTCGAACAAGTTCACGGTGATCGAGGTGGAGTGCCTTGACCGGACGGGCCTGCTCGCCGAAATCACGGCGGTGCTGGCCGATCTGTCTCTCGATATCCACTCGGCCCGTATCACGACCTTCGGCGAGAAGGTCATCGATACCTTCTACGTGACCGATCTGGTCGGCCATAAGGTGACCAACGAAAACCGTCAGGGCAGCATCTCTGCGCGGCTGAAGGCCGTCATGGCCGAGCAGGAGGATGAGCTGCGCGCCGGCATGCCCTCGGGCATCATCGCACCGTCGCCGCTGCCGGCGCCCACCACCACGCGCCGCGCGAAAGCCGGCGCGTGAGGTCCCGTCACCCGAGCGGGAGTACCTTCTCATGAGTCTCGTCAGAAAATTCGCCACCGTCGGCGGCGCTACGCTCGGCAGCCGCATCTTTGGCTTTGCCCGCGAAACCTTCATGGCCGCAGCACTCGGGACAGGACCGATGGCCGACGTCTTCTACGCGGCTTTTCGCTTCCCCAATCTGTTTCGCCGGCTGTTTGCCGAGGGCGCCTTCAATGCGGCGTTCGTGCCGCTGTTTTCCAAGGAGATCGAGACCCATGGCGTCGAGGGCGCCAAGCGGTTCTCCGAGGAGGTTTTCGGGGTTCTCTTCTCGGCGCTGCTGCTGATCACCATCGCCATGGAACTGATGATGCCCTGGCTGGTGGAGTGGGTCATCGCCCCGGGCTTTGCCGACGATGCCGAAAAGACCTCGATGACCGTCCGCATGGCCGCGGTCATGTTTCCCTACCTGATGTGCATGTCGCTGACCGCCATGCTGTCCGGCATGCTGAACTCGCTGCACCATTTCTTCGCCGCAGCCGTGGCGCCGGTCTTCCTCAACGTCGTGATGATCGCGGCCCTCTTCTACGGCCTGTGGATCCATGCCGATCCGGCCACGATCGCCTGGTACCTGTCCTGGAGCGTGCTGCTTGCAGGCATCCTGCAGATGGCCGTCGTCTATGCCGGGGTGCGCCATGCCGGCATCAACATCGGCTTCCGCCGTCCGCGCATGACGCCCAACGTCAAGCGGCTGCTCGTCCTTGCCGTGCCTGCGGCAGTGACCGGCGGCATTACCCAGATCAACCAGATCATCGGCCAGGCGATCGCTTCGGGCAAGGAAGGCGCCATCGCCGCCCTTCAGTATGCGGATCGTATCTACCAGTTGCCGCTCGGCGTGGTCGGCGTCGCGGTGGGCGTGGTGCTTTTGCCGGAACTTGCCCGGGCCCTCAAGGGCGGCCAGGCCAAGGAAGCGGCCAACATTCAGAACCGGTCCATCGAATTCGTGCTCTTCCTGACCCTGCCGGCGGCCGCGGGTCTGTGGATCCTGTCCGATCCCATCATCCGCGTGCTCTACGAGCGCGGCCAGTTCACCGCCCAGAACACCTCGGTCGTCGCCTCGATCCTTGCCATCTACGGTCTCGGCCTGCCAGGCTTCGTGATGATCAAGGCGCTGCAGCCCGGCTTCTATGCGCGGGAGGACACAAAGACCCCGATGCGCTTCACCATGCTCTCGGTCGTCATCAATTCGGGTCTGGCCATCTCGCTCTTCCCGCTGATCGCCGAGCGTGGCATTGCGACGGCGGAAGCCACGGCCGGCTGGACCAACACGGTCCTCTTGTTTTCGACGCTGGTCTGGCGAGGGCACCTGGCCTGGGACTGGAGTCTGGTGAAGCGGGCCGTGCTGCTTCTGGTCTCGGCGGCCATCATGTCGGGTGCGCTCATCTACGCGCTGCCCTATGCGGCTCCCTGGCTGTCGTCCGGTTCGCCGCTGGTCCACAAGATTGCAGCCCTTGCCGTGCTGCTCGGCCTATCGATGGTCGTCTACTTTGCCAGCGCCTTCCTGATCGGCGGCGCCGATCTCGGCATGATCCGGCGCAACATGAAGCGGCGCGCCAGGACCTGAAGCACTCGGCCTAGTGACGCTTGCGCTTGCCGCAATAGTTCCAGGTGCGCTTCGGGCCGACATCCACGTGGATGATGCCGTTGCAATACTGCCCGATACCGCCGATGCCCGGAGCTTCGGCCGCTGCCGCGAGGATCTTCCGGTCGGAAACGCCTGGCACCCGGATATCGGCTGCATAGCAGTGGCTGTGCTGCGAGCCGCCGGAGTGGGGACGATGGCCCGAGGTGACGATCGGCTTGCGTCCGACATCCTGGGAAATGTGGGCAAGAATGGCCTCTAGCTTCTCTGGGAAGCAACTTGTCCGGACGCTGATCCGTTGGACTGTATAGTAGGCTGAATAATCGTGCTTGAAGCTGGTTCCGCGGCGCTTCGGGCCATCAGCCGCGAAAGCGGGAAGGCTGAGGCCAAGGGCGAGAAGGCTGGCGAGCGCGACACGAAACAAGATGCGCATGTATATCTCCTGAGAAATGGACCTGCCCTCATGGCTGGCCACTTGCTTCAGGCGAGCATTTCATTCCAAAAAGTGACGCCAATAAGGAGCAATTTGCTTCAATTTTGAAAATGTCTGCCGCAGGAGTTAATCCAGGTTAACTATTCTCGAGCCGGAGCGGAAGAATTTTGCGTTTGACTCTAAAGATTCCAATCTCTTACCCGGCTTAAGGAAAGGCGTCGCTTAACTGATGAACGCATTGGCATATAATCCCTATTTGCTGTGCGAAAACGTGCCAAATGCCATTGATCTAGGCGATGAATGCCGCTTGCCGAGGGTCGGCGGTGGGGTCTATGCCTCTTTCGGCATCAGGAAGGGGGCCATCATGTCCAGCCGATCTCTGTTTCTCGTCACCCTGATCGTCGACGATTACGATCGCGGCAAGGACTTCTATTGCGGCGTGCTCGGCTTTGACTGCGTGTCCGATGCGCCGTTGCCGCAGCAGCGCCGCTGGCTGGTGGTAAGGCCACCGGGCGGCGAGGGGGCAGCCTTGCTTCTCGCGCGCGCCGAGGACGAGGCGGAGCGGAAGGCCGTCGGCAACCAGGCAGCCGGACGGGTGAGCTTTTTCCTCAAGACGGACGATTTTGCGCGTGATCATGCCGCCATGATCGCCAAGGGCATTCGCTTCATCGAGGACCCGCGCCACGAAGCCTACGGCACCGTCGCCGTGTTTTCCGACATCTACGGGAATTTGTGGGATCTGATCGAGCACGCCGGGGATGCTGCCACTTGATCACCGGCTGCGCGCCGTGCATAAGCGCGCGCGTTAGCAACATGGCCCGCGGGGCGTGACTGCCGGAGGACCTCCAACCTTCCGGCGCCACGCAATCCAGGGCCTGGGGCCTTCCACCAGCCTGATCGAGGACATGATGAACAGTTTCAAGCCGCTTGTATTTTCGGGCGTGCAGCCCACCGGCAACCTGCATCTCGGCAATTATCTCGGCGCCATCCGCAAGTTCGTGGCGCTGCAGGAAAACAACGATTGCATCTACTGCGTCGTCGACCTGCACGCGATCACTGCCCAGCTGGTCCATGACGACCTGCGCGGCCAGATCCGCTCCATCGCGGCAGCCTTCATCGCCTCCGGTATCGACGCGAAAAAGCACATCGTCTTCAACCAGTCCGCCGTTCCGCAGCACGCGGAACTCGCCTGGATCTTCAATTGCGTCGCCCGCATCGGCTGGATGAACCGCATGACGCAGTTCAAGGACAAGGCCGGCAAGGACCGCGAAAATGCCTCGCTCGGCCTGCTCGCCTATCCGAGCCTGATGGCGGCCGACATTCTCGTCTACCGCGCCACCCACGTGCCGGTCGGCGACGACCAGAAGCAGCATCTGGAGCTTGCCCGCGACATCGCCCAGAAGTTCAACATCGACTTCCAGGACAAGATCCGCACCACCGGGACCGGCGTCGACATGGTCGTCGGCGAAGAGCCGATCCATGGATATTTTCCGCTGGTGGAGCCGTTGATCGACGGCCCGGCGCCGCGCGTCATGTCGCTGCGCGACGGCACCAAGAAGATGTCGAAATCCGATCCCTCCGACCTGTCGCGCATCAACCTGATGGACGACCAGGACGAGATCCTGAAAAAGATCCGCAAGGCCAAGACCGATCCGGAGGGCCTGCCGACCGAAGTCGCGGGCCTGTCGGGCCGTCCGGAGGCGGACAACCTGGTCGGCATCTACGCCGCACTCGCCGACAAGACCAAGGCCGAGGTTCTCGCCGAATTCGGCGGGCAGCAGTTCTCGGTGTTCAAGCCGGCGCTGGCCGATCTGGCCGTCCATGTCCTTGCCCCGATCACCGGCGAGATGCGCCGCCTGATGGACGACACGACACACATCGACGCCATTCTGAAAGACGGCGGTGAGCGGGCGCGGGCCCGGGCGCAGAAGGTGATGGACGAGGTCTTCGACATCGTCGGCTTCCTGCGCTGAACGCTACGAGCCTCACTGTGTGGAGCCCGCCGCCCATCGCGGCGGGTTTTCATTTTCTGCTGTTGGTATAAGGTCCGCGGCACGACCTTTGGGTCTTGCTGATCTGGGCGAGGGGGCAAGCATGGTTTCCAAACGGCTGTCGCGGCTGGAAGGCCACAGGCGCAAATTCATGGCTGTCATGGACGGCACACCGGAATGCGAAAAGGCCGTGCGCTATGCGGGACGGCGCGCCAAGAACACCAATGGCGGCATGGTTCTTCTTTACGTCATCCCCGACGGCGACTTCCAGCAATGGCTCGGCGTCGAGCAGATCATGCGGGCCGAAGCGCGAGAAGAGGCCGAAGCGATGATGGCCAAGGCCGCCCAGAGCGTGCGCGACACGGTCGGGCTCGATCCCGAAATCGTCATCCGTGAGGGCAATGCCACCGAGCAGATCAACCAGCTGGTGGAAGAAGACCAGGATATCGCCATCCTCGTTCTGGCGTCTGCTTCCGCCAAGGAAGGCCCGGGCCCGCTCGTGTCGGCCGTTGCCGGTCGCGGTGCGGCGTTCCCCATTCCGGTAACGGTTCTGCCCGATACGCTGACGGACGAGGAAATCGACGCGCTGGCTTGATCAAGTCGTCTGCGTCGGCGATGCCGCCCTTGGCCGGAAACGGGCAAAGGCGCACTTGAACGAAAAGCTGATCGGGCTTATCTTCTTTTGAAGAATTCTAAATTGACGGCCTTTGCGGCAGGAGACCATGCCATGTTCATTCAAACGGAATCGACACCCAATCCGGCAACCCTGAAGTTTCTGCCGGGCAAGGTCGTGATGGAAAAGGGCACGGCTGATTTCCGCAACGCTGCGGAGGCGGAAGCCTCGCCGCTCGCCGGCCGGCTGTTCGACATCGACGGCGTGACCGGCGTCTATTTCGGCTACGACTTCATCACCGTCACCAAGGACCGCGCCGAGTGGCAACACCTGAAGCCGGCGATCCTGGGTTCGATCATGGAACACTTCATGTCCGGCCAGCCGGTCATGGGCGGCACTTCCAGCCTTGCGGAAGACCTTGACGAGGACGGCGAGTTCTTCGACGCGAACGACGAGACCATCGTCGCGACCATCAAGGAACTGCTGGAGACGCGCGTGCGTCCGGCCGTCGCCCAGGATGGCGGCGACATCACCTTCAAGGGTTTCCGCGAAGGCACGGTCTATCTCAACATGAAGGGCGCGTGCTCCGGCTGCCCGTCGTCGACCGCGACGTTGAAGCACGGTGTCCAGAACCTGCTCAAGCACTTCGTGCCGGAAGTCCACGCCGTCGAAGCTCTGTAAGGAGCAGCCGCTCGCATCATGATTGTTCTCGCGCTCGATACCGCCGGGGTCGATTGCTCTGTCGCGCTGCATGACAGCGCTGCAGGCAAGACCTTGGCCGTGGTGACCGAAGCCATCGGCAAGGGTCACGCGGAACGTCTCATGGACGTCATCGATCTCGCGCTGGCGCGGGCTGGCTTGCCGCTGGCCGCGATCGGCCGCATCGCCGTCGTAGTGGGACCAGGCTCTTTTACCGGTATCCGGGTAGGCGTCGCCGCGGCGCGCGGCCTTGCCCTGGCGCTACATGTCCCGGCCGTCGGCGTGACGACGCTCGAAGTGCTCGGCAATGCCCATCAGTCGAAACATCCGGGTCTGCCCGTCGTCGTCGCCATGGATGCCAAACGCGGCGAGGTCTATGCCCAGGCCTTTTCCGCCGACGGCAGCCCCATGACGGAGCCTGCAGCACTTGCGCCCGACGATGTCTCGGCACTTGCCGCTTCTCTGTCGGCGACGATTGCCGGATCCTGGGTCAATGCGGGAGAAGCCCCCCAGATGGACACCGATCAGCCCGAGTTCGCGGGTCGCGACCGCTTCGACATTGCCACCGTCGCCCGTATCGCCGCGGCGCGGACCGATACAGCGGAGCGTCCAAAACCCCTTTATCTCCGCGGGCCGGATGCAAAGCCCCAAACCGGATTTTCGCTGGCGCGCAAGGCTGCGTTCACGCAGGATTAACGAGCCCGTAGGATCCTGTCCGGATCCCGGCATTGGCCGGCAAGGGACGCGGCAGACTTTGCGAATGAGCGATGTTTGAAGATTATCTCAGCTGGAAGCCTTTTTTCGACATCGTTCCGATGACGCTCGACGACTGCGTGGAAATGTCCGAGCTTCACGGGCAGCGTTTTCCCCGCCAATGGGGAGACGGCGAATTCCAGAGCCTTCTCCTGCAGGGCGGCGTTTTCGGATTTGTGGCGCGCCAGACCAACGCTTTTTTCTCCAAGCCCTTCGGCGGCTTCGCTCTGTCGCGGGAGGCAGCCGGAGAGGCGGAAATCCTGACGATTGCCGTCAGCGAGAAGTTCGGCCGGCAGGGTCTGGGCTGGCGTCTCATGCAGGCCGCCTTGCGCGAGGCGCATGTGCGCGGTGCCGAAACCATGTTCCTGGAAGTCGAGGCCGCCAATGCGGCAGCCGTCGGACTGTATGAGAAGCTCGGCTTCCGCAAGGTTGGTGAGAGGCCGGCCTATTACACCGGCCCTGACGGCCGGCGATCCTCGGCGCTTGTCATGAGCCGTGTTCTTCGCTAGTCCCTAACCCTTACCGAACCACCGCGATATTCCAAAGGCCAAGCGTCATGACAGAGCTTTCCAAGACCCTGGAGGAGCTGTGTGCCGAAAAAGGCATGCGCATGACCGATCAGCGGCGCGTGATCGCTCGGATCCTGCAGGACTCCGACGATCATCCGGATGTCGAGGAACTGTATCGCCGGTCCTCCAAGGTTGATCCCCGCATTTCCATCTCGACGGTCTATCGGACGGTGAAGCTGTTCGAGGACGAGGGAATCATCGAACGTCACGATTTTCGCGACGGCCGCTCCCGCTACGAGGCGGTGCCGGAAGAGCACCATGATCACATGATCGATCTCAACACCGGCACTGTCATCGAATTCCGCTCGGCGGAAATCGAGGCGCTGCAGGAGCGGATCGCGCGCGAGCACGGTTTCCGGTTGGTCGGGCACAGGCTCGAACTTTACGGCATCCCGCTGGACAAGGACGAGACGTGATCACCAATCTGCGGATCGGGCTCATCATCCTCGCGCTCGTTCTGGTGACCCTGTTTCTCCTGCCGTTCCAGTTGGTCGGGCTTGCCTTCGACCTCAGGATCCGCCGCTATGTGCCGCGCTACTGGCACCGGGCCGCTTGCTTCCTGCTGGGCATCCGCATCCGCACCCATGGCCGGCTGGAGACGCTCCGCCCGCTGATGCTCGCCTCCAATCACGTGTCCTGGAAGGACATCCTGGTGCTCGGCGCTGTCGCCGACGTGGTCTTCATTGCCAAGGCCGAAGTTGCGGGCTGGCCGATCTTCGGCACGCTCGCCAAGCTGCAGAAGTGCATCTTCGTGGTGCGTGAGGACAAGCGCGGAACCGGCAAGCAGGTGAACGAGATCGCGGCGCGGATGAACGCCGGCGAGATCGTCGTCCTGTTCCCGGAAGGAACGACCTCGGATGGTAATCGCCTGATGGAGGTGAAATCCTCGCTCTTCGGTGCGGCCGCCGCGGCTGCGCCCGAGACGCCGCAGGGCGTGGTGCATGTTCAGCCGGTCGCCATCGCCTACACGCGGGTGCATGGCATGGCGATGGGACGGTATCATCGCCCTATCGCCGCCTGGCCGGGCGACATCGAGCTCGCACCCCATCTTCTCGGGGTTCTCAAGGAGGGCGCGCTCGACGTCGATGTGGCTTTCGGGGAGACCATCGCCTTCCGCACCGGCGACAATCGCAAGCATTTGAGCCAGGCGGTAACGAGCCGGCTGCGGCGGATGCTGATCAAGCATTTGCGTGGCCGTGACTACGAGGACTTCACGCCCGGCTGAACCGCACGGCTCCGAGGGTCGTTACCGGTCTTAGGAAATTCGCATTTTCGCTGCAAAGCGTCCGACGCCATTCGCCCACCCCTATGTATCGACAGCCTCAAGGACACCATGGATCCGCTTGGACAACTCATTGCCTGGTCGGCAGAATATGGCCTGCTCGGGGTGTTCCTCGTGGCATTCTCCGAACGGGTCGTGCCGATCTTTCCGTCCTATGCGATTCTGGTCGCGGTCGGCATAGCGTCCCATTCCGGTGCCTGGTCGGCCCCGGCGGGACTGGTTGCAGCCGTGGCCGGCAGCTATGTCGGCGGCTCGATCTACTATCTGATGGCGGTCAGCGTTCCGGCCGAGCGCGCGACGCGCTTCCTGGTCCGCTTTGCGCTCCTGTTCGGCACCTCCTCGGCGCGCGTGGAGAGCCTGATCCATTATTTCCGCGCCAATCAGTCGGCGCTGTCGTTCACGTCGCAGCTTGTGCCAACCATCCGCCTCGTGGCGCCGGCCATTGCCGGGCTTTTGAAGGTGCGGCCAGGCCCGTTCGCGCTGGCGAGCGGCGTCGGCGTGGCGATCTGGAACGGCCTCTTCTTCCTCATCGGCTATGTCTGCGCCGCCTATTCCTTTGCCGGCAACATCACCACGCTGGCGCTCGAGGTCATGATCATTCTCATGGTCAGCGAAACCATTGCGTTCTTCATCTGGCGCAGATGGCGTCGAACCCGGCTGGCGGAACACCGCTGACGCCGGCCCTTGACGGCAAGCATCGGGCCCGCGATCGGAAAGACTTCATTTCCGGACCGTCTTGCGGTATGAGCGGCGCATGAACGAACACGTCTCCATTCCCGTCCCGGCCCCGATGGCCGAACCGGCCGAAGTCGCGGCAACCCGCAAGGTCTTCATCAAGACCTATGGCTGTCAGATGAACGTCTACGATTCCACCCGTATGGGCGATGCCCTGGCGAGCGATGGCTACGAGACGACGGAGACGATGGAGGATGCCGACCTCATCCTCCTCAACACCTGCCACATTCGCGAGAAAGCGGCCGACAAGGTCTATTCCGCGCTCGGACGGCTGCGCGACATGAAGAAGGCCCGTGCCGCGGAAGGCCGGGAACTGATGATCGGCGTTGCCGGTTGCGTCGCCCAGGCCGAGGGCGAGGAAATTGTTCGCCGGGCGCCGGCCGTCGATGTGGTCATCGGCCCCCAGACCTATCACCGACTGCCGGATGCTCTGAGGCGCGCGCGCGGCGGCAAGCCCGTCGTCGAGACGGATTATGCGCTCGAGGACAAGTTCGACCATCTGCCGGCAACCGCAAAGGCGGCGATCCGCAGTCGCGGGGTGACGGCGTTTCTCACCGTCCAGGAAGGTTGCGACAAGTTCTGCACCTTCTGCGTGGTGCCCTACACCCGTGGCTCGGAAGTCTCCCGTACCGTCGCGCAGATCGTCGCGGAGGCGCAGCGGCTGGCCGACAGCGGCGTCCGCGAGATCACCCTGCTCGGCCAGAACGTCAACGCCTGGCGCGCACAAGGCCCCGATGGCCGCGTCTGGAGCCTCGGCGATCTCCTGTACCATCTGGCGCAGACGCCCGGGCTCGCCCGCCTGCGCTATACGACCAGCCATCCTCGCGACATGGACGACCGGCTGATCGAGGCGCATCGCGACCTGCGCACGCTGATGCCCTACCTGCACCTGCCGGTCCAGGCCGGTTCGGACCGGATCCTCAAGGCCATGAACCGCCGCCACACCGCGGCCGAATATCTGCGGCTGATCGAGCGCATCCGCGCGGCTCGCCCGGACATCGCCATCTCCGGCGATTTCATCGTCGGTTTCCCGGGTGAAACGGAGGAAGATTTCGCCGATACCATGCGCCTTGTGGAGGCGGTCGGTTATGCCCAGGCGTTTTCGTTCAAGTATTCTACCCGTCCCGGTACCCCGGGCGCTGATCTGCCCGATCATGTGTCCGAAGAGGTTAAGGCCGAGAGGCTCGAAAGATTGCAGGCCCTGCTCTTGAAACAGCAGACCGACTTCGCCAAATCGTGTGTTGGGAAGGTCATCGATCTCTTGCTGGAAAAGCCGGGACGGATGCCTGGTCAGGTCATCGGTCGGTCTCCTTGGCTCCAGTCTGTGAATGTTGATGCAAAAACATCGCAGATCGGTGACATTATTCCTGTACGAATCATCGGAACCGGACCCAACAGCTTGTTTGCCGAACCGGCTGAGCGTTTGATAAAGGTCTGAACCAACGAGGAGCTTGCCTGCTTGAACGGACATGAATTGGTTTCTTCATCCGCGCGCCCAGCCCGTACCGCCGTGACCGACGCCAATCACTTTGTCCTGACGTTCGAGAGCAACCGGTTTGCGAGCGAGCTCTTCGGTCAATTTGACCAGAACCTGAAACTCCTGGAACAGCGGCTGCACGTGGATGCCCGCCCGCGCGGCAATTCCGTTGCCATTTCGGGAGATGTCACCGCGACCAACCAGGCGCGGCGCGCCCTGGATTTTCTTTACGAGCGTTTGCAGAAGGGTGGCACGGTAGAGGTGTCGGACGTGGAGGGTGCAATACGGATGGCCCAGGCGGCGGACGACCAGCTTCAGCTGCCGACGATGGAGAAGAAGGCCAAGCTTTCGATGAGCCAGATCTCCACCAAGAAAAAGACGATCATCGCCCGCACGCCGACCCAGGACGCCTATATGCGTGCGCTGGAGCGTTCCGAGATGGTCTTTGGCGTCGGGCCGGCCGGAACGGGCAAGACCTACCTCGCGGTCGCCCATGCAGCCATGCTTCTGGAGCGTGGCGCGGTCGATCGCATCATTCTGTCTCGTCCCGCCGTCGAAGCGGGCGAGCGCCTCGGCTTTCTCCCGGGCGACATGAAGGAAAAGGTCGATCCCTATCTGCGCCCGCTCTACGATGCGCTCTACGACATGATGGCCGGCGACAAGGTCGAACGCGCCATCACCGCCGGCGTCATCGAGATTGCGCCGTTGGCCTTCATGCGCGGGCGCACGCTTGCGAACGCGGCCGTCATTCTCGACGAGGCCCAGAACACCACATCCATGCAGATGAAGATGTTTCTGACGCGCCTTGGCGAAAATGCCCGGATGATCATCACTGGCGATCCGAGCCAGGTCGACCTGCCGCGCGGCGTCAAGTCGGGACTGGTGGAGGCGCTGCAGATCCTGCAGGGTGTCGAGGGTATTTCGGTCGTGCGGTTCAAGGACGTCGACGTGGTGCGCCATCCGCTGGTTGGTCGCATCGTCCGCGCCTACGACGCTCAATATGCCGTCCACGAGGAAAGCGAGGGTCCCGGCGCTTGATGCCGGATGCACTTGCCATGCCCCAACTCGAGATCCAGATCAGCAGGGAAGACGAAGCCTGGCCGGACGAGCCCACGCTTCTGGCCCTGAGCGAGCGCACGCTGGGTGCCGCCGCAGAATTTCTGGCCGAAAACGAGGCGCAGCCCTTTCCGCAGACGCCGCCGGAAGTGTCGCTGGTGTTCACGGACGACGCGTCGATCCGGGAGATCAATGCCGAGTGGCGCGACCAGGACAAGCCGACCAACGTCCTGTCGTTTCCCGCTTTTCCGCTGCAGCCGGGCAAGATGCCGGGCCCCATGCTGGGTGATATCATCATTGCCCGCGAAACGGTGGAACGCGAGGCGGTTGATCTTGAGAAGAGTTTCAGCGATCATCTGACACACCTTCTGGTGCACGGCTTTCTCCATCTGTTCGGTTACGACCACATGGAAAAGCACGAGGCGGAGGAGATGGAAGATTTGGAAACTCGCATTTTGGCCGTACTTGGCCTATCTGATCCCTACGCGGGACAAGACCCGATAGTTTAGTCTGAGAGATGATGAACGACTTTTCGACAAGCCACGCCCGCGAGGGCAGCGACGCCGAATCCTCCTCTTCGGAGGACGGCAGTAGTCCGTCTAGACCGGACGCGCACCAGAGGAACCACAGCACGTTCTGGTCGCGCGCCGTACGCCTTCTGCGCCCCTCGCAGGGCGAGCAGCTCCGGGAAGATCTCGCCGACGCGCTGATGACCGATACCAGCGTCAGCAGCGCCTTCTCGCCCGAAGAACGGGCCATGCTTCACAATATCCTTCGCTTCCGGGAAGTCCGCGTTGAGGACATCATGGTCCCGCGCGCCGATATCGAGGCGGTGGACATGAACATCACCATCGGTGAGTTGATGATCCATTTCGAGGAGACGGGCCGCTCGCGCATGCCGGTCTATGGCGACAATCTCGATGATGCGCGTGGCTTCGTCCATATCCGCGATCTCCTGTCCTATCTCGCCAAGCAGGCGCGCAACAAGCGGCGCACGGGTCGCCAGTCGGCTGCTGCCGTGGCGCCCGCACCGGTCGAAAAAACGGAAAGGCCCTCAAGGGCTAGCAAGCCAGTCTTCGACCTTGGCCGCGTCGATCTCGAACAGACGGTTGCGGAGGCGGGACTGATCCGCAAGATCCTCTTCGTGCCGCCCTCCATGCTCGCGTCCGATCTTCTGCAGAGCATGCAGGCGGCGCGTACCCAGCTTGCGCTCGTCATCGACGAGTATGGCGGCACCGACGGCCTGGTCTCGCACGAGGATATCGTCGAGATGGTGATCGGTGACGTCGAGGACGAGCATGACGACGAGGAAGTCCGTTTCTCGCGCGTCAGCGAAGACGTCTTTGTCGCCGATGCGCGTGTCGAACTCGAGGAGATCGCCAAGGCGGTCGGCTCCGATTTCGACATTCGCGACCGGCTGGAGGACGTCGATACGCTCGGCGGTCTGATCTTCTCGGCCCTTGGCCGCATTCCGGTTCGTGGCGAAATGGTCCAGGCCGTTCCAGGCTTCGAGTTCCAGATCCTTGACGCCGACCCGCGACGCATCAAGCGCGTCCGGATCCTGCGCAAGCGCACGCTGGTGCGCCGCCGTCAGAAGGGTGAGGGAGACGCTCTCCTGACCGACCAGACCCCGACAGTTCTTCTGCCCCCGCCTCGCCTTGATGGCGAACGTCCCAACGGCTGATTTCGAACAGCTGCCGGCACGACAAGCCGCGGTTTTTTTGGAACACTGCGGCACTGATTCGGGGAAGGGACAAGCGATGGAGCGGCTGGCGGGCAGGATCATGCTTCTCTGGGGCTTGCCGCGTATCGCTCTGGCTGTCCTTGCCGGCGCGATCGGCGCGCTGGCGCTGCCGCCGTTCGATGTCTTCGGAGCGATGTTCGTATCGTTCACGCTGCTCGTGTGGCTGATGGACGGCTCGACGGGCAGCGCCGATGGCGGGCTGTTTGCGAAATTTCGAGCGTCTTTCATGCTCGGCTGGTTTTTCGGCTTCGGCTATTTCGTGGGCGGGCTCTGGTGGGTCGGCAACGCGCTTCTGGTCGAAGCTGACGAATTTGCGTGGGCCTTGCCTCTGGCGGTCCTTGGCCTGCCTGCCTGCCTCGCCGTCTTCTACGGCTTCGCCACGCTGGTCGCCGGCCTTTTGTGGTCCGACGGATGGGGGCGGCTCGCAGCACTTGCCGCCGCCTTTGGACTTGCGGAATGGCTGCGCAGCTTCCTCTTGACCGGCTTCCCCTGGAACACCATCGGCTACGGGGCGATGCCCATTCCGCTGATGATGCAGTCCTCCGCTGTATTGGGCATCTTCGGCGTCACGGTCCTTTCGGTCTTTGTCTTTTCCGCGCCGGCCCTGATCGGCACGCGCAGGGGCATGGTCCCAGGCCTCGCGCTGGCGACCCTTCTTTTCGCTCTGCATTTCGGATACGGCGCCTGGCGCCTGTCTGGCGCCGACGCCGCAGCCGCGGCGACCGGCGGCGAGGCGACGACGGTGCGGATCGTGCAGCCGCTCATCGACCAGAGCCGCAAGCTTGACGATGCCGAGCGGACCGCCATCTTCGAGGAACATCTGGCGCTCTCCGCACTGCCGCCGCAGGCCGACACCAAACGCCCGGACGTCATCGTCTGGCCCGAAACCTCCGTTCCCTTCATCCTCACGGACAACCCCGATGCCTTGTCGCGCATCGCCGATGTGCTGCAGGACGGCCAGATCCTGGTTACCGGTGCCGTGCGATCGGAAGAGGCGGGGCCCGGCTCGCCGCCGCGCTACTATAACTCCGTCTACGTGATCGACAGCCAGGGGCAGATCATTTCCGCCTCCGATAAGGTTCATCTGGTGCCCTACGGGGAATACGTCCCTTACGAGGATGCTCTGCGCTATCTGGGCGTTACGGATGCGATCGCCATGCCGGGCGGCTTCACGGCTGGCGCCACGCGGTCGCTTCTGACCCTTCCGGGAGGGCTCAATCTCTACCCGCTGATCTGCTACGAGGCCATCTTTCCGGAAGAGTTCAGCGATTCCCTCGAAAGAGCGACAGCGCTCCTGAATGTGACGAATGACGGATGGTTCGGATCGACACCTGGCCCCTACCAGCATTTCCAGCAGGCAAGGCTGCGGGCGGTTGAAAACGGCCGTCCGCTGATTCGTGCGGCAAATACCGGCATTTCGGCCTTCGTTGATGCCTATGGGCAAATTAGCAAAGGCCTAAATTATGATCAAAAAGGTGTGATTGATTCAACCCTTGGCCGCAACAGTATCCCACATTGGGACAACTCTGCCCGCGATAGACACTTCTGGTTGGTCATTTTCGCCATGCTGGCAATTGCAACCATCTCGCGCGCAGGTTTCAAATTCGGAACGAATTGACCAAAAACCCCTAAAATTGCATAGTGCATCCAGCCTTTCGTCCCGCCATATGCTTCTCATGTTGGACTCCTTGTGCCTAACCTCACGAAGTGTATTTCCACACGCGGACCAGGTCGTGGATTGAAACAGCAAATTGTCAGGACAGAGTTATGATCGAAAACAAGAAGAAACCGAATCCGATAGATATTCATGTCGGAAGTCGGATTCGGCTCCGCCGCACCATGCTTGGTATGAGCCAGGAAAAGCTGGGGGAAAGCCTTGGTATTACTTTCCAGCAGATCCAGAAGTACGAAAAGGGAACCAACCGCGTCGGCGCAAGCCGGTTGCAGAACATTTCCAGCATCCTCAACGTTCCCGTGTCCTTCTTTTTCGAGGACGCTCCCGGGGAACACAATGGTGCTGGAGGCGGCATGGCGGAAGCCTCGAGCTCCAACTATGTCGTCGACTTCCTGTCGTCGTCCGAAGGACTGCAGCTCAACCGCGCCTTCGTGAAGATCTCGGATCCCAAGGTCCGTCGCAGGTTGGTCGACCTGGTCAAGGCGCTCGCGGCTGAGGCAGACGCGGAGTAATCCGCTACAACACTGAAAAAAGCGGCCTTCTGGCCGCTTTTTTTTTCGTCAACGGACCACTCAGGCAATGCAAAATTTACACATAAAGATATATTTATGTGGTTCTACGCTTGTCATTAACAGGGTGACTCATTACACAGATTGGGTCTATTCTTTGAGGGGAATCCCGCACATGCGCGCTAGTTACCTGTTCACAAGCGAGTCGGTCGCCGAAGGGCATCCGGACAAGGTTTGTGACCGCATCTCTGACGAAATCGTGGACCTGGTCTACCGCGAGGCAGCCAAGACCGGAATTGATCCCTGGACGGTCCGGGTCGCCTGCGAAACACTTGCGACCACCAACCGTGTCGTCATCGCCGGCGAGGTCCGCCTCCCGCCGAGCTTGATGAAGAAGGACAAGAACGGCAAGGACGTCATCAATCCCGCCAAGTTCAAGGCCGCGGCGCGCAAGGCAATCCGCGACATCGGCTACCAGCAGGAGGGCTTCCACTGGAAGACGGCCAAGATCGACGTGCTGCTGCACTCCCAGTCGGCAGATATCGCCCAGGGCGTCGACAGTGCCGCCGACAAGCAGGGTGACGAAGGCGCCGGTGACCAGGGCATCATGTTCGGCTACGCCTGCCGCGAAACGCCGGATCTCATGCCGGCGCCTATCTATTATTCCCACAGGATCCTGCAACTCCTCGCTATTGCCCGCAAGAAGGGCGAAGGCGAGGCGGCGAGGCTCGGACCGGATGCCAAGAGCCAGGTCACCGTCCGTTACGAGAACGGCAACCCGGCCGGCGTCGATTCCATCGTGCTCTCCACCCAGCATCTCGATGACACCTGGGACAGCAAGAAGGTCCGCGAGGTGGTCGAGCCCTATATCCGCGAAGCGCTTGGCGACCTGCCGATCGACAAGGATTGCAAGTGGTACATCAACCCCACCGGCAAGTTCGTCATCGGCGGTCCCGATGGTGACGCGGGCCTGACCGGCCGCAAGATCATCGTCGATACCTACGGCGGCGCCGCGCCCCATGGCGGCGGTGCATTTTCCGGCAAGGACACGACCAAGGTCGACCGCTCGGCCGCCTATGCTGCGCGCTACCTTGCCAAGAACGTCGTCGCCGCAGGACTTGCGGACCGCTGCACCCTGCAGATCTCCTACGCGATCGGCATTGCCCAACCGCTGTCGATCTATGTCGACCTGCACGGGACCGGCAAGGGAGTCGTCGAGGACCAGGTCGAGGCCGCCATCCGCAAGGTCATGGATCTGTCGCCCTCGGGCATTCGCCGCCATCTCGATCTCAACAAGCCGATCTACGCCAAGACCTCTGCCTATGGCCATTTCGGCCGCAAGGCCGGCCGCGACGGTTCCTTCTCGTGGGAAAAGACCGATCTGGTAAAGCCGCTGAAGGACGCCTTGAAGGAAGAGCCTCTCAAGGCTGCCTGATAGGCTCTTTACGGGCCCTTGCTGAAACAGGTAAAGCGGATGCCTCCAACCGGGGCATCCGCTTTTTTTTGATGAGAGACCTTATGACCGATCAGCACCCGACCCGCGCGACGGAAGCCTTCTTCGGCCGCCGCAAGGGAAAGCCGCTTCGGGAGCGGCAGGCCGAAGGCATGGAAAAGCTGCTTCCCGCACTGCGTCTCGATCTGGAGTCGCCGGCGCCCGCGGATCTGCGCGAGATCTTTTCCGTCCCGGTGGAAACCGTGCGGCTGGAGATCGGCTTTGGCGGCGGCGAACATCTGATCCACCGGGCGCAGGAAGGTGGCTCGACAGGGTTCATCGGCGTCGAGCCGTTCGTCAACTCGATGGCGAAGCTCTTGTCGCGCGTCGAGGATCTGGGTCTCTCGAACATCCGCGTCTATGACGACGATGCCACGGAAGTGCTGGACTGGCTGCCGGCGGGTTCCGTCGACCACATCGACCTTCTCTATCCGGACCCGTGGCCGAAGCGGAAGCACTGGAAGCGGCGGTTCGTCTCGCAGGTCAATCTGGCGCGGTTCCACCGCGTGCTGAAGCCGGGCGGGCTGTTCTGCTTTGCCTCCGACATCGACACCTACGTCAACTGGACGCTGATCCACTGCCGCGACCACGGCGGCTTCGGATGGCAGGCGGAGCAGTCTTCCGACTGGCTGACGCCGTTCGCCGGCTGGCCGGGAACGCGCTACGAAAACAAGGCCCGCCGCGAGGGCCGGTCGTCGGCCTATCTGACGTTCCGGAAGATCTGACCGGAGCGAGGGGGATTAGTGCAGGCTGACGGTCTTCAGGTCGTCTTCAGCGGCCTTGAAGAAGGTGCTGGAGCGGTTGTCCGTCAAGAGAATGGGCGTGCCGTCGGCGCCGAACAGGGCCCAGAGGTCGAGGGCCGGATCGATCTCGGGCGCCTCAGGGAAGCAGCGCGAGACTTCTTCCGACCGCATCTTGCGAATGTATCCGACTTCACCGGAGCCCAGATGGGCAAGTTCGGATTGCGTCAAACGCGAATTCGCTTCTTTCATCAACATGCCAGCCTCCAGCAGTCAGGACGCAACGGCATTGGCGCCGTCAGACTACTGTGAAACGGAAATATTAATTTTTCTCACCATGCGTTCCGGTTCGGGACGGATGAGATCGATCGACAGCAGCCCGTTCTTCAGGCTGGCGCCGGCGACCTGCATTCCCTCGGCCAGCATGAAGACCCGCTGGAACTGGCGCGCCGCAATGCCGCGGTGAAGATAGTCCCGGTCCGGCTGGTCGATCTGGCGACCGCGGATGACGAGTTGTGTCTCCTCGGTCGTGACGTCGAGTTCCTCCTGCGAAAATCCGGCCACCGCCAGCGTGATGCGAAGCCTTTGCGGTTCGCCCGCCTGTGCCCGGAGGCGCTCGATATTGTAGGGAGGATAGCCGTCATTGCCCTTGGCGAGGCGCTCGAGGGTCTTCTCCATGGAATCAAAGCCGAGGAGGAGTGGGCTGGCGAACGGTGTCAATCGGCTCATCGGTCGTCCTTGCAGCAAGCGACTGGAGGGGCGCCCGCATCGGCGTCTGCCCACCATGCATATGGGAAATTCCGGCTTCCTCCGCAAGACGCAGGCGCGCCGCGGCCCCGGCCGACGCCCCGGCAGCACCCTCAAGGCACTCTTGACAACGCCTGAGCCTTGACCAACAAACCGACGGCACAGGGGAGAGACCATGGAACGCAGAAAGATCATCATCGACACCGATCCCGGCCAGGACGACGCAGCCGCGATCATGCTGGCGTTCGGCAGCCCCGACGAACTCGAGGTCCTGGGACTTTGCGCCGTGGCCGGCAATGTGCCCCTGTCCTTTACCAGCCGGAATCTGAGAATCATCTGCGAGCTGTGCGGCCGCCCCGATGCCAAGGTCTATGAAGGCGCGCTGAAGCCCCTCAACCGTCCGCAGGTGACCGCCGAGCACGTCCATGGCCGCACCGGCCTCGACGGCGCCGAACTTCCCGAGCCCGTGATGCAGCCGCAGGCCCTGCACGCGGTGGACTTCATTATCGAGACGCTGCGGCGCGAGCCGGAAGGCACTGTGACGCTCTGCACGCTCGGCCCGCTCACCAATATCGCGACGGCGCTTGCCAAGGCGCCCGATATCGCCGGCCGGGTCAAGGAATTGGTGATGATGGGCGGTGGCTTCTTCGAGGGGGGCAACATCACCCCGGCTGCCGAGTTCAACATCTATGTCGATCCCGATGCGGCCAAGACCGTGTTTGCCTCGGGCATGCCGATCGTCATGATGCCGCTCGATGTGACGCATCAGATGATGACCACGAAGGCCCGGGTGAGCAAGCTGGCTTTGATGGAAACCCGCCCCGCGCAGGTGCTGGTCGAATGGCTTGCCTTCTTCGAGCGGTTCGACATCGAGAAATACGGCTCGGACGGCGGTCCGCTGCACGATCCGTCGGTGATTGCCTACCTGCTGAAGCCGGAGCTGTTTTCCGGGCGCGACTGCAATGTCGAGATCGAGACCCAGTCGGAGCTGACCGTCGGCATGACCGTGGTCGACTGGTGGCGGGTATCGGGCCGCCCCGCCAATGCCAAGGTCATGCGGAATGTCGATGCCGACGGCTTCTTCGATCTGCTGGCCGAGCGCGTCGGCCGCCTTTGAAAGCCAGGTCGCGGCTGGCGTCGCCGGCGTCGCCCGCAGGCAGAGCACCAGCACCACGCTGATCGCGTGGACGGCGACCACCGAGAGCCGGAGCGCGCCCGGCAAGTGCCTTTTGGTCGATAAGGGACAACCGGGCCATAGGCACGGGCAGAAGCCACCTGCGCGAAGTGGCCCAGCCCGCCAACGCGTCAGGCGCCGTAAAAGTCCATCATGATCTTCCAGGCCTGGTCGGCCGTTTCGACGAAGCTGATCAGATCCAGGTCGCTCGGGGCGATCGTGCCGAATTCCGCCAGCTTGTCGAAGTTGATGATGCCGCGCCAGAAGGCTTCACCGAACAGGATGAGCGGAATGCGCTCCATCCGCTTCGTCTGGATCAGCGTCAGCGCCTCGAACATCTCGTCCAGCGTGCCGAAGCCTCCGGGAAAGACCGCGACGGCCTTCGCCCGCATCATGAAATGCATCTTGCGGATCGCGAAATAGTGGAAGTTGAAGCTCAGCTCCGGAGTGACGAAGCGGTTGGGCGCCTGTTCATGCGGCAGCATGATGTTGAGCCCGATGCTCGGCGCGCCGGCTTCCATCGCCCCGCGATTGCCGGCCTCCATCACGCCCGGACCGCCGCCGGTCACCACCACATACTCCTGATGGCTGAACTTGGCTGAGTGGTGGCCGCAAAGCCCCGCGAACCGGCGGGCTTCCTCATAGTAGACGGAGGCCTCCTGCAGACTGCTGCGCTGGACGTCGTTATGCGCGGCCCAAGCCGTCTGCCCCGGGGCAGGGATGCGTGCGCCGCCGAAAAGAACGACGGTCGATTTGATGCCGCGCTCGGTCAGCACCATTTCCGCCTTGGTCAGTTCCAGCTGCAGGCGCAGCGGCCGCAGCTCCTCGCGGCTGAGAAAATCGTCGTCCGCATAGGCAAGGCGATAGGTCGGAGATTCGGTCTGCGGTGTCTTCGGCAGGCCGGCTGCGGCGCGCTTGTCTGCCTTGTTGTCCTTGAGCGGATCCCAGACCCCATCCTTGCGACGTGGTCCGTCAGTCTTCGACCTTGCCATTCCCATCATCCTTCAGGTGCCTGTCCGGCACCAATTCACGTTGACGCTGGAGTGGCGGTCGCTTAGAGCAAATGTCATCGTTTGGCCAGCCGACAGGCCCCCTCCACCCATCACGATACCGCGCGTCGTTTAAGGAACCCTCATGACCAGCCCGGAATTCTCATCCCTTGAAAGCACGATTGAAACTGCATTCGACAATCGCGATAGCGTCAACCTGTCGACCAAGGGCGAGATCAGGGACGCGGTAGAGGAAGCGCTGAACCTGCTCGATGCCGGCAAGGCGCGCGTCGCCTCCCGCGGCGAGGACGGCAACTGGACCGTTCACCAGTGGCTGAAGAAAGCCGTTCTCTTGTCCTTCCGCCTCAACGACATGGAGGTCATCAAGGGCGGCCCCGGCAATGCCAGCTGGTGGGACAAGGTGCCGTCCAAGTTCGAGGGCTGGGGCGAAAACCAGTTTCGCGATGCAGGCCTGCGCGCCGTGCCGAATTCCGTCGTGCGCCGCTCCGCCTATATCGCCAAGAACGTCATCCTGATGCCGTCTTTCGTCAATCTCGGCGCCTATGTCGACGAGGGGACCATGGTCGACGCCTGGGCGACGGTCGGCTCCTGCGCCCAGATCGGCAAGAACGTCCACCTGTCGGGCGGCGTCGGCATCGGCGGCGTGCTGGAGCCCATGCAGGCAGGCCCGACCATCATCGAGGACAACTGCTTCATCGGCGCCCGCTCGGAAGTGGTCGAAGGCTGCATCATCCGCGAAGGCTCCGTGCTCGGCATGGGCGTCTTCATCGGCAAGTCCACCAAGATCGTCGACCGCGCCACCGGCGAGATCACCTATGGCGAAGTGCCGCCCTATTCGGTCGTCGTTGCCGGCTCGCTGCCGGCAGCCAAGCCCATGGCCAACGGCCAGCCGGGCCCCGGCCTCTACTGCGCTGTGATCGTCAAGCGCGTCGATGAAAAGACCCGCTCCAAGACCGGCATCAACGAACTGCTGCGCGACTGACCGGAATGTCCGTCTCCGATCCCGTCGCCACACTCCAGACGCTGATCCGTTGCCCGTCGGTCACCCCGGCGGAAGGCGGCGCGCTGAAGGCGCTCGAAGCCATGCTGACGCCGCTTGGCTTCTCCGTCGAGCGCATGGTCGCATCGGAGCCCGGCACACCGGACGTCGAGAACCTCTATGCCCGCCTCGGCACCGAGGGGCCGCACCTCATGTTTGCCGGCCATACCGACGTCGTGCCGCCGGGTGATGAGGCCTCCTGGAGCCATCCGCCGTTCGCGGCAGAGATAGACGGCGATCAACTGTTCGGCCGCGGTGCCGTCGACATGAAGGGCGGCATTGCCTGTTTCGTGTCGGCCGTCGCTCGCCATATCGAAAGCCACGGCGCGCCCAAGGGCTCCATTTCGTTCCTGATCACCGGCGACGAGGAAGGCCCGTCCGTCAACGGAACGGAAAAGCTGCTGCGCTGGGCAGCGGAAAAGGGCGAACGCTGGGACGCCTGCCTGGTCGGCGAACCGACCAATCCGGATTACCTCGGCGACATGATCAAAATCGGCCGTCGCGGCTCCGTCTCCGGCCGCGTCACAGTGTTAGGGCTCCAGGGCCATGCGGCCTATCCCCATCTCGCCGACAATCCGGTGCGCGGTCTGCTGCCGCTCGCCTCGGCCTTGATGGGCGAGCCTTTCGACGCGGGCACACCGGAATTTCCGGCCTCGAACCTCGAAGTCACCTCCATCGATGTCGGCAATCCCGCCACCAACGTCATCCCCGGCAAGGCGGGCTTTGCCTTCAACATACGCTTCAACGACACTTGGACGGCCGAGACCGTCAAGGCGGAGATCGTCCGCCGTCTCGATGAGGCGGCAGCGTCCGGTTCGCTACGCCCGGGACGCGACGCGGTCCGCTACGAGATCGTCTGGGCGGAACGGCCAAGCCATGTGTTCCTGACCCGCAACAACGGTTTGATCGCTTCGCTGACGGGCGCCGTGGAAGAGGTGACGG
Source organism: Hyphomicrobiales bacterium (assembly GCA_900469345.1). Classification (GTDB taxonomy): domain Bacteria; phylum Pseudomonadota; class Alphaproteobacteria; order Rhizobiales; family Rhizobiaceae; genus Neorhizobium. The sequence continues at coordinate 212,162 of UBWZ01000003.1, forward strand.
GCCGCACGCCGGCGCTGTCGACCACCGGCGGCACCTCGGACGCCCGTTTCATCAAGGATTATTGTCCGGTCGTGGAATTTGGTCTCGTTGGGCAGACCATGCACATGGTTGATGAGCGGGTTGCCCTTGCCGATCTGGAGACGCTCACCCAGATCTATGGCACCTTCCTCTCCCGCTGGTTCGCTAATGCCCTCCTATCATGAAGTCAGGCTCTACCTGAGCGGCCTCTGGCTGCTCGTCAAAGGCGACGCGCAGGGCTTCCGCCTTCTCGACATAACCGACCGCGGCGTGACGCGGTCCTTCTGGGCCTATCTCTGGTGCCTGCCGGCCATGGCCGTGTCGTGGAACTGGATGCGGCTGTCCTACCTGCGCGCCGCCCCGCCGGAGACCCATGTCGGAGGCGTGTTCTTCGTCCGGCTCGCCATGATCGAGGCGATCAACTGGGTTCTCCCGCTGATCCTGCTTGCTGCCCTGTGCCTGCTGCTGGGGCTCGCCCGCAAGTTTCCCGCGATCGTCGTGACGATGAATTGGCTCTCGGTCCCCTTTGCCTATGCGTCGGCCGTGCTGATGGTCGGGGTGACGCTGCTGCCGGCTGTCTCCCATCTCTTTGCGATCCTGCAGATGATGCTGCTGTTTGCGAGCGTCGTATGCAGTTCCCGCATTCTGCGGTTGATCTGCGGACCGGAGACATTGACCGTCACCGCCATGGTCCTTCTGCTGTTCGTACCCGACTGGCTGTTGACGGTGGTGCTGCAGCAGTATCTCGACATATCGCTCTATTAGGCTGCTCCGGCGTCGTCCGGATAATCCACCTGCATGAAGTACAAGCCGTCCGGCGGCGCCACCGGCCCGCACTCCTTGCGGTCGCGCGCCTCGAGTGCTGCGCGCACGTCGTCGGGTGTCATCTTGCCCTGGCCGGCCAGCTTCAGCGTGCCCGCGAAGGAGCGGATCTGGTTATGCAGGAAGCTCTGCGCCGTCGCCCGGATTTCGATCAGGTCTTCTGTGCGCGTCACGTCGAGCCGGTCCAGCGTGCGGATCGGGCTTGTCGCCTGGCAATGGATGGAGCGGAACGTCGTGAAGTCATGCCGCCCGATCAGCGTCTGCGCCGCCGCATGCATGGCCTCGTGGTCGAGATCGCGCGGCACCCACCAGGCGCGCTTGGCTTCGAGCGCCAGAGGCGAAGGGCGGTTGAGGATCCGGTAGAGGTAATGGCGGCGAATGGCCGAGAAACGGGCGTCGAACGTCTCGTCCACCGACTGCACCTCGATCACCGACACCTTTTCGCCGGCGGTCATCAGGTAGGCGTTGACGGCATTGCGCAGCTTGTCCGGCTGCCAGTCCCGGGTGAGATCCACATGGGTGACCTGGCCGAGCGCGTGCACGCCGGAGTCCGTTCGGCCCGCGCCCCGGATGGCCACCGTTTCCCCGGTCAGCCCCAGCACCGCATTCTGCAAAGCCGTCTGCACGGAATGGCCGTTCGTCTGGCGCTGCCAGCCGACATAGGGCGTTCCGTCATATTCGACCTTCATCCGGTAGCGCGGCATCAAACCGCCTCGGGCTTGGGCAGAAGGCGGGTGCCGGCCGGCAGAGGCGTGCCGCGCAGGAAGTCCGCTGCCGGAAGCGGCTTGCCGCCGGCCTTCTGCAGCCTCAGCAGCCGGACCGCGCCGGTGCCGCAGGCGACCGCAAGCATGTCGTCCAGCACGGTTCCGGGCTCTCCGGTGCCTTCGCACATCTCGCAGGCCAGCACCTTGATCCGTTCCGCCCGGCCGTTGATATCGGCCTCTAACCAGGCGCCGGGAAAGGGCGACAGCCCGCGGATGTGATTATGCACGGTGTCGGCGGATCGGCGAAAATCAATCCGCGTCTCGCCCTTGTCGATCTTGGTGGCGTAGAGCGCGCCGTCTGCTGGCTGCGGGGTGAGGGGCAGGTCGTCGGCCTCGAGCTTGCCCATGGCTTTGACCATGGCGCGCGCGCCGACCAGCATCAGCTTGTCGTGAAGCTCGCCGGCCGCCATCGCCTGGGTGATTTCGACCTCCTCGGTCATGGCGACCGGTCCCGTATCCAGGCCCTTGTCCATCTTCATCACCATCATGCCGGTCTTCTCGTCGCCCGCCATGATCGCCCGCTGGATGGGGGCCGCCCCGCGCCACCGCGGCAGAAGCGACGCGTGCCCGTTATAGCAGCCGAGCCTCGTGCCGCTGAGGATCGCCTCCGGCAGCAGCAGTCCATAGGCGACGACGACGGCGACGTCCGCCTGGAGGGCGCGAAATGTCTGGCGGTCGTCCTCCGCCTTGAAATTGAGCGGGGTCAGCACCGGGATGCCCAGCAGCTCCGCCGCCACATGCACCGGCGACTTGACGAGGTCGAGCCCTCGGCGGCCGCCTGGCCGAGGCGGCTGCGTGTAGACGGCGACGATCTCGTGGCCGGCCTGCTTGAGGCTCTGCAGTGTCGGCACGGAGAAGTCCGGCGTGCCCATGAAGATGATGCGAAGCGACATGCCTGTTCCTGCGCCCGGAAGGACGCACCTCTGCGAAGGGCCGAAGCCTTTGTCAGACCGGCTTGGCCTTGGCGGCCTTGGTGAATTTCTTGATCACCATCTCACGTTTGAGACGCGAAATGTGATCGATGAAAAGCACGCCGTTCAGATGGTCGATCTCGTGCTGCAGGCAGGTGGCCAGCAGTCCATCCGCTTCAACCTCATGCTCCTTGCCGTCGCGACCGATATGCTTGACGGTGACGACCGCCGGCCGCTCGACCTCCGCATAATATTCCGGAATGGACAGGCAGCCTTCCTCGTAGACCGAAGGCGTGTCGGAAGACCGGACGATCTCGGGATTGATGAACACCTGCGGGTTGTTGTCCTCGCCCTCGCGTGCCAGGTCGACGACCAGGAGGCGGCGTGCGACGCCGATCTGGATGGCTGCCAGCCCGATGCCGGGGGCATCGTACATGGTCTCCAGCATATCGTCGGCAAGCCTCAGGAGCTCGGCATCGACGCGCTCTACGGGAGCGGAGATCTGGCGCAGGATCGGGTCGGGAAGAATGATGAGCGGCTTGATGGTCATGGCTCCCCATAACCCATCTTATGGGGGGAGGAAACAGCATTTACGCCTCCAAAACCCATCTTGTTCATGATTTGATCTTTCGGAATACCAGATTTCTGCTAGCGTGCAGGCCATGAACCAGCTGGCCGCATTGCTTCCCTACGACAACCGGACCCTTATTCTCGCTCTGGCCGGCCTCGTGGTCGGGCTTCTGCTGGTTGTCGTGCTGGTCCTTCTGGGCGGTCGCCGCCGCCACGCAACGGCCGAACGTCGGGCCGTCGAGGCAGACATGCGCCTGTCCGACCTCGTGAGGCTGCAGGCCGAGATGCAGGGCCGCCTGTCGGTCATGGCCGAGGGCTTGTCGAACCGCCAGTCGGAGCTCAATCAGGTTGTCGGCCAGCGGCTCGACGGCATGACCCACAGGATCGGCCACACGATTGCCGAGCAGACCAAATCCACCCACGAGAACCTCCGGCTGCTGCAGGAGCGGCTGGCGGTCATCGACGCGGCCCAGAACAATATCCAGACGCTCGCCAAGGATGTCGTCGGGCTGCAGGCGATCCTTTCCAACAAGCAGACCCGCGGTGCTTTCGGCCAGGGGCGGATGGAGACGATCGTCGCCGACGGACTGCCGCAAGGCGCGTTCTCGTTCCAGGCCACCCTCTCAAACGGGCTGCGGCCCGATTGCACGATCCGCATGCCGAACGGCGCCCCGCCGCTCGTCATCGATGCCAAATTTCCGCTCGAGGCTTGGAATAGCTACCGCGAGGCGGCGGCGCCGGAGGCGCGGCGGGCTGCGGGCCAGCAGTTTCGGCGTGACCTCGAAGGCCATATCCGGGACATTTCGGAAAAATACCTGATCGTCGGCGAGACGCAGGAGATGGCCTTTCTCTTCGTGCCGTCGGAATCCATTTTCGCCGATATCCACGAGCATTTTGAAGCCGCCGTCACCAAGGCGCAGCGGTCGCGCGTGGTGATCGTCTCGCCATCGCTGCTGATGCTCTCGATCCAGGTCATCCAGGCCGTCCTCAAGGATCAGCGCATGCGCGAGCAGGCGCATCTTATCCAGAGCGAGGTGGCGCTGCTGATGGAGGATCTTGGCCGTCTGGACGACCGGACCCGCAAGCTGCAGGGCCATTTCCTCGCCGCCCAGAAGGATGTGGAGCAGATCCTCACCTCCAGCGACAAGCTCACCAAGCGCGGGGCGAAGATCGAGGCCCTTGAACTCGAGGCTCCCGGGGCGGGTGCGCCTGTGCCGGTCGAGGCCCCTGCTGCGGCCAAGGCGGTGGAAAGCCGCACCGGCCTTCTCAAACTGAGGGTGGTTGACGAGGAGTAAGCCTCTCGGGCAGTGTCGCGCCCGATCAACCTAACAGGCAGGAAGCAGCATCATGATCACCGTCTTCGGCTCCGTGAACATGGACCTCATCGCAACGACGGATCGCTTGCCGCAGCCGGGAGAAACGGTCGCCGGATCTCGCTTTTCCACCGCGGCCGGCGGCAAGGGTGCCAACCAGGCGCTGGCCGCGCGGCGGGCAGGCAGCGTGGTACGCATGGCGGGTGCCGTCGGCGAGGATGGCTTTGCAGCGCCGGCGCTGGCGCTGCTGGATGAGGCGGGCGTCGATCTCTCCGGCGTTGCGCGCGTTGCTGAGCCGACCGGAACGGCACTCATCCTGGTTGGCGGCACGGGCGAAAACATGATCGCCGTCGTGCCCGGCGCCAACGGCACGGTCGGTCCGTCTGAAGCCGCGTCGGCGGTGGACGTCATGTCGACGGGCGATATCCTCATGCTGCAGCTTGAAGTGCCGGCTGCGGCCGTCGAGGCTGCCCTGGCCGCGGCAAAGGCGAAGGGCGTCGTCACCGTCATCAACACCGCGCCGCTGACCGCCGACGCCCAGCGCCTCTCGCGTCTGGCTGACATCGTGGTGGCCAATGAAACCGAGTTCGCGCTTCTGCTCGGCCGCGACGTCAACGACCATGCGGCCAGGCTGGCGGCGCTCCGGCAGTTGCACCAGGAAACCGGGCAGACGATCGTCATCACGCTTGGCGCGGACGGCGTCGTTGCGATCAGGGATGGCGAGCTGACGGCGGCAAAGGGCCTGGCGATTGAGCCCATCGATACGGTGGGGGCAGGGGATACGTTCTGCGGCTACCTGGCCGCCAGCCTCGACCAGGGCATGTCGTTCGCGGAGGCCCTGCGGCGGGCGGCTGTGGCTGGTTCTCTTGCCTGCCTTGCCCGTGGTGCCCAGCCATCCATTCCTTTGGCGGAAGCCGTCTCCCGGCGACTGCAGGAGGCGTGAACCAGTGCAAGCCTTGAGGACACGGTTGCCGCCGTCAACGGGGCTGTCGCCAGCATCGGCAGCGGCACCGGCGAGATCGCCGCCAGCGCGCTGGATCTGTCGCGCCGCACGGAGCAGCAGGCGGCAAGCCTGGAGGAAACGGCGGCAGCCCTCAATGAGCTGACCGCCCAGGTCCATTCCAGCGCCGAAAACGCCAGTGCGGCGGCATCGACTGTCAATCTCGCCTGCGACGATGCGGAAAAATCGGGTGAGGTCGTTCAGAAGGCGGTCGCCTCCATGCAGGGCATCGCGCATTCCTCGCAGGAGATTTCCCGGATCATCGGCGTCATTGACGAGATCGCCTTCCAGACCAACCTTCTGGCGCTCAATGCCGGCGTCGAGGCGGCACGCGCAGGCGAAGCCGGCAAGGGCTTTGCCGTCGTTGCCCAGGAGGTGCGCGAGCTTGCCCAGCGCTCTGCCCATGCGGCAAAGGAGATCAAGACTCTGATCCATGCTTCGACGACGCAGGTCGGCGAGGGCGTCGACCTCGTCGGCCGGGCTGGCGACGCGCTGCAGAAGATTGCGGTCCAGGTGATGCAGATCAACGGCCTGATCCGCCAGATCTCGTCCTCGGCGGCCGAGCAGGCGACAGGGCTGAAGGAGGTCAATGCCGCCGTCAACCAGATGGACCAGGTCACCCAGCAGAACGCGGCCATGGTCGAGGAAGCAACCGCAGCCAGCACGGCGCTGAGCGGCGAGGCTGAGACGCTGCAGTCGCTTGTCCGGCGCTTCCGGATCTCGGCGGGCGGCATCGAGCACGGCTACGCCGCCACGCATCAGGGGCGCCAGCGCCGCTACGGCTGATCGGGCGCCTGAAAATGATGAACCCGCCCCTGGCGGCAGGAGCGGGTTCATGTCTGACGATTGCCGGTACTAGTTCAAAGGGGGCGGAGAACTAGAGGGGGCGGTCCGGCAGGTCGTCAACGGTGATCTGCCCGTCAGTGTTGGTGTCGAGCATGGTAAAGAGCTTGTCCGTCGCCGCGGTGGCTTCGGCCTTGCTGACCTTGCCGTCACGGTCCTCGTCGAGCATCCGGAAGAAGCGCGGTCCCATCATCGGATCCCGCGGACCCATTTCCCGTGCCTCGCGGCGGTCATGGTCGCGGTGGCCATGCCGGTGTCCCGGGCCCCTGTCATGGTCGCCATGGGGTCCACGAGGACCGGCGTCAGGACCATCCGGGCCGTCGTCGGCATCGTCGTCCATTGCCTGGTCAGGTGCGGCAGCCTTGTCGTCTTCGGCCTTCGGATCAGGATGCGCCTTGCGGAATTCCTCCATTTTGGCGGTACGGAAATCCAGAAGCTCGCCGCGCGTCACGAAGCCGTCCTTGTTGGCGTCGATCTGCGTGAACAGCTGGTCTTCCCAGGCGGTCATCTCTTCCTTGGAGATCTTGGCGTCCTTGTTGGCGTCGGCAGTCTTCAGCAACCGGACGAACAGCATCTCCTTCATCATCTCGCGTCCAGGGCCACGAGGACCGCGCGGACCGTCGGGACTAGGGCGTTCCTGGCCGGCGGGGCCCGGAGGCGGTGGTGGCGGTGCAGCAAATGCAGGGATGGATGCCCCGGCGAGCAAGGCTGCCCCGAGAGCGGCGAGAGCAATCTTCTTGGCAGTCATGGGGTGATCCTTTCCAGTTCATTCTGATGTACTGAAATTAGGACGTGCGCCCCCCGGCGACCACTTAAACATCTGTAATGTAGGTGAACTTTTGGTAAGGCAGCGCTAGCCGGCGTGAATACCGGCCAGGAAACCCGCGAGATCGTCGGTCACGTAGTCGATATGATCGTCTTCCGTTGTCGGCCGCTCCCAGCGCTCCAGAAGGACCGCTTCGAGGTTGCGCGGAACCAGAAGCACGGTGCGCATGCCGAGCGTCTTCGGCACTTGCAGGTTGCGCGGCAGGTCTTCGAACATCGCCGCCTTTGCAGTATCCACCCGATGCAGGCTGGCAAACTTGTCATAGGTCGCGCTGGCGGGCTTCGGCAGGTAGCCCGCCGCTACGATATCAAAGACGTCGTCGAAATGATCGAGAATCCCGAGCGCCCGCGCCGCCGCCTGCGCATGCGGAACGCTGCCGTTGGTGAAGATGAACTTGCGCCCCGGAAGCGCCTTGATGGCGTCTCCAAGAGCGGGGTCGGGAAGCAGCGACGAATAGTCGATCGCATGCGCCTGCTCGAGAAAGCCGTCCGGATCGATGCCGTGATGCACGATCAGTCCCTGCAGCGTCGTCCCGTGCTCGTGGTAGTAGCGCTTCTGCAGCGCCCTTGCCTCATCCGGCTCGAGCTGCAGCAACTGCTGCACATAGGCCGTCATGTTGCGGTCGATCTGTGCGAACAGGTTCACGTGATGCGGGTAGAGCGTGTTGTCGAGATCAAAGACCCATTCGCGAACATGGGCAAAGTCGGCAGGCTCGGGCGATGTCTTCGGCATTTTTTCCATGCGCGTGTTATGCATGCTCCGCCGCCCGAAGAAAATATGGAATCCGATCCGTTTGAAGCCTCAACCGGCCTTGGCGCCGTTTTGCGCCCCATGCTACCGCCGGTAAATGGAACTCTGGATCCCGATCACCATCGCTGCCGCCTTTATGCAGAACCTGCGTTCTGCCCTGCAGAAACACCTGCAGGGGAGGCTCGGCACCCGCGCGGCGAGCTTCGTGCGGTTCGGTTACGGCTTTCCGATCGCCGTTCTTTATGCCGTCTGCCTGCATGGTCTGGCGGGATATCCATTCCCGCAGCTGAACGGCAGTTTCGCCCTGTGGTCGGTGATCGGCGGGCTGGCGCAGATCTTTGCGACGATGATGCTCGTCTACCTCTTCTCGCTTCGCAATTTCGCGGTCGGAACCGCCTATTCCAAGACGGAGCCGGTACAGGCCGCGATCTTCGGCTTCATCTTGCTCGGCGAGAAGCTGAGCGCCGGATCGATCCTGGCGATCATCGTCGGCGTCATCGGCGTGATGTTTATTTCCATGGCAAAGCTGCCGCTGTCCTGGCGCAACCTGATCGTCGCGCTGACGGGGCGCACGGCGTTGATCGGCATCGCCTCCGGCGGCGTGTTCGGGATTTCAGCCGTCGCCTATCGCAAGGCCGCGCTGTCTCTGGATGGCCCGGGGCCGGTCATGCAGGCGGCGGTCACGCTTGCCTGCGTAACCACGTTCCAGACCGTCTTCATGCTTGTCTGGATGTACTGGAAGGATAAGCGCGAGATCGTCGACGTTCTGCGCACCTGGCGCTCTTCGGCGCTGGTCGGTCTGGCGGGCGTCCTCGGCTCGGCCGGCTGGTTTACCGCCATGACCCTGCAGCAGGTCGCCTATGTGCGGGCGCTCGGCCAGATCGAGCTCGTCTTCACGTTCATGGCCTCCTACTTCCTCTTCCACGAGCGTGTGAGCCGCATGGAGCTGCTAGGCTGCCTGTTGATCGTCTGTGGCATTCTCGGCCTCCTGTTCTCCTGAAGGCCGAGTTCGCGGTTGTCCTTCAGGGAACGATCAGCGTGCCGGCGCCGTGCTCGGTAAAGATTTCCAGCAGCACCGAATGCGCCGTCTTGCCGTTCAGGATGACGACACCCTGCACGCCGGCCTTAATCGCCTCGATGCAGGTCTCGACCTTGGGGATCATGCCGCCGGAGATCGTGCCGTCGGCGATCAGCGCCTGGGCCTGCGCGACGGTCAGTTCCTTGATCAGCTGCTTGTTCGCATCGAGCACGCCGGGCACGTCGGTGAGGAACAGCAGGCGGGTTGCATGCAGCGCACCGGCAATCGCGCCGGCAAATGTGTCGGCGTTGATGTTGTAGGTGGCGCCGTCGCGACCAGGGGCGACGGGCGCGATCACCGGGATCATCTCGGACTTTGCAAGCAGGTCGAGCAGGGTGCGGTCGACCTCGACCACCTCGCCGACGAAGCCGAGATCAAGCACCCGTTCGATGCGGCTGTCCGGATCGATGACGGTCTTCTTCGCCTTTTCGGCAAACACCATGTTGCCGTCCTTGCCGCAAAGGCCGATCGCCCATTCGCCGGTCTGGTTGATGAGCGCAACGATCTCCTTGTTGATCGATCCCGCCAGAACCATCTCGACGATTTCCACCGTCTTGCGGTCCGTGACGCGCAGGCCGCCTTCGAATTTCGATTCGATGCCCATCTTGGTCAGCATCGCGCCGATCTGCGGTCCGCCGCCGTGGACGACGATGGGATTGACGCCGGATTGCTTCAGAAGTGCGATGTCGGCGGCAAACGCCTTGCCGAGCTCCGCATCCCCCATGGCGTGGCCACCATATTTCACTACAATGGTCTTGTTTTCGTAGCGCTGCATGTAGGGCAGCGCCTGCGCCAGAAGCTTGGCCTGAAGCTCGCTATCGGAAACCGACATTACATACCTCGTGATCTTGAAATGGGGGCCTTGTAGCGCATGTTTTGAAACGGGGAAACAATCCACGCCCAAGATTTGCCCGTAACATCGCCAGGCGCAGTCATGCCGAGAAGGGGAGCCGAGTGTCCAGCGAAGCCAATATCGCCAACCTCATCCAGAGAGTGGCCTTGCGCGATCGGGCAGCCCTGGCGCAGCTTTATCCTGCCGTGTCGCCGAAACTTTTCTCCGTCTGCCTGCGTATCCTGAGGGATAGATCGGACGCGGAAGATGCATTGCAGGAAGTCTTCATCAAGATATGGCAGCGCGCCGACCGCTTTGCGGTCGCAGGAACGAGCCCGGTCGGATGGCTGGTCGCGATCGCGCGCAATCATTCGATCGATCGGCTTCGCTCCCGCAAGCCGGTCAGCGACAGTATCGACGAGGCCTATACGATTGCAGACACCGGCCGGGATCCCGAAGCGGAAACCGTCCTCAAGGGAGAAGGAAGACGTGTCGACCTGTGCATGCAGGAACTCGAGCCTGATCGGGCCGATGCTGTCCGCAATGCCTATGTCGAGGGGCTCAGCTACCAGGAGCTGGCGGATCGCTATTCTGTTCCGCTCAATACCATGCGCACCTGGCTCAGGCGCAGCCTCATGAAGCTCAGAGAGTGCCTTGACCGATGACGACCTCCGAAAACAGCCCATGGGACGGTGACGGCGACGACATTCTCGCCGGCGAATACGTGCTCGGCGTCTTGCCTGTGTCGGAGCGCCGGCGCGTCGAATCGCGTCTTGTCGAGGATCAGGTTTTTGCCCGGGTGGTTTCGCGATGGGAAGCCGACCTGTCGGCGTTCAACGCCGTCTATGCCGAGGTGAGCCCGCCAACAGGCCTTTACGCAAGGATAGAGGCGCGGCTTTTCGGGGCAGCGTCGCGCACTGGCGCATCGTCGCCGGCCGCCTCGCTGTGGAACTCGCTCGTTCTCTGGCGGGGGCTATCGTTCGCCTGCGCGGCGGCTTTGGTGGCCTATATCGGCTTCAATGGCGGCTGGGTCGGCGAGGCCAAGCCGTCGCTCCCGCTCGTGGCCGAGCTCAGCGGCAAGGATGCCGGAAGCCTGACGCTGATGGCCCACTACGATACCGAGAGCGGCCGGCTGCAACTTGCGCCCGTATCGGCCGGCCCGGCGGCACAGCATTCGCTCGAACTCTGGCTGGTGCCGGGTGGCACGGATCCGGCGATCTCGCTCGGTGTCCTGCCGCAGACAGGCGAGGGAGCGGTCGAGGTTCCCGAGGCGCTACGCCCCCGGCTGGGGGAGGGCGTGACCTTTGCCGTCAGTCTGGAGCCGCTCGGCGGCTCTCCGGAAGGCAAGCCCACCGGGCCGGTGATCGCCGTCGGCCAGGCCCGCCGTCCGTGACGCTGCGGTGGCCGTTCTTTGCGGCCCCCGCTTAAAAAATCTCGTCGGCCCCTGAAACTCTTTACCCGCAGCTCTCGTCCGTTGCCTTGTACCCGCCAGTGTCGGGACGCCCGAAGTCTTGGGAGGCGCGCAACTGCGCCGGGACATCTGGGCGGTTGAAGAGGAAGAGAAACATCATGACCAAGTCCGTATTGCGCACGCTCGCACTTGCCACCGTTTTTTCCGTCGCCACTGTCAACGCTTTCGCTGCCAACCCCAAGGTCGGCGGCGCTGCCATGTATGAAAACAAGAACATCGTCGAGAACGCGATGAATTCGAAGGATCACACCACGCTCGTCGCAGCGGTCAAGGCTGCCGGCCTGGTCGAGACGCTTCAGGGCAAGGGCCCCTTCACCGTTTTCGCACCGACCAATGAAGCCTTTGAAAAGCTTCCGAAGGGCACCGTCGAGACCCTGCTCAAGCCTGAAAACAAGGCTCAGCTGACCAAGGTACTGACCTGCCATGTCGTCGCGGCCGACGCCATGTCCTCTGCCATCGAAAAGATGATCAAGGACGACAAGGGCACGCACGACGTCAAGACCGTCGGCGGCTGCGTCCTGAAGGCCAAGGAATCGAAGGGTAAGATCACCCTGACAGACGAAACCGGCGGCGTTGCCCATGTCACGATCGCCGACGTCAAGCAGTCGAACGGCGTCATCCACGTCATCGACAAGGTTCTTCTGCCGAAGATGTAAGCTCAAGCCTGTTGAAGGATGCCGGGCGGGGTTCGAGAGAATTCCGCCCGCCGTGTGTCCGGCCGCCCTTCCCCGGGGCGGCCGGATTTCGTTTTGTCAGCCCGTATGTCCGACCGTCCGCGCGATGGCGAGGCGGAGATCGTCGAGGCCGGCACCCTTTTCCGACGACGTCGACAGTACCTCCGGAAAGGCAGCCGGCCGCTTGCGGATCAGCTCGAGCGTCTCCGCAACCAGCTTCGGAACCGCCGGCTCCTTGATCTTGTCTGTCTTTGTCAGCACGATCTGGTAGGAGACTGCCGCCTTGTCGAGCAGCGAGAGCACCTCGTCGTCGTTCTTCTTGAGGCCGTGGCGGCTGTCGATCAGCACATAGACGCGCTTCAGCGTCGATCGGCCGCGAAGGTAGTCGAAGACCAGCCTTGTCCAGGCGTCCACCTGCTCCTTCGGCGCCTGCGCATAGCCGTAACCCGGCATGTCGACCAGCGCCATCGGCGGCAGGTCGCCGGCTTCGCCCGAATAGCCGTCGGGGACGAAATAGTTGAGCTCCTGGGTGCGTCCCGGCGTATTGGACGTGCGCGCGAGCCCCTTGTGGCCGACCAGCGCATTGATCAGCGAAGACTTGCCGACATTCGACCGACCGGCGAATGCCACTTCGAGCGGGCCTTCGGGCGGCAGGAACTTCATCGCGGGTACACCGCGGATAAAGATCCAGGGGCGGCCGAACAGGGGTTTGTCCTCCTTGTGCGGATCGGTCGGCATCGTCACATCATCCTTCACTGAACAGCTTTCGGCATCCGGGTTTTGAACCGCTCTGTCAAGCGGAGAGCCTTCCCGGCAGATGCGGAGCCCGGTCGTACCCAAGAAAAAACCCCGCCGAAGCGGGGTTCTTCACGCTATTTCGAGGGCGCCGGCTTTCGCTTGAACAGGCCCTTCATGTTGTCGAACAGCTCGATCTTGGCCCCGTGCCGCTTCATGATGATCGCCTGCTGGCTGACCGAAAGCGTGTTGTTCCACGCCCAGTAGATCACGAGACCCGCCGGGAACGACGACAGCATGTAGGTGAAGATCAGCGGCATCCAGGTAAAGATTGCTGCCTGCGTCGGGTCCGGCGGCGTCGGGTTCATGCGCATCTGCAGGAACATCGTGATGCCCATGACGATCGGCCACACGCCGATCATCAGGAAGTGCGGAACGTCGTAGGGAAGCAGGCCGAACAGGTTGAACAGCGACGTCGGATCCGGTGCGGAAAGGTCCTGGATCCAGCCGAAGAACGGCGCGTGCCGCATCTCGATGGTCGTGTAGATTACCTTGTAGAGCGAGAAGAAGATCGGGATCTGCAGCACCACCGGCCAGCAGCCGGCGATCGGGTTGATCTTTTCTTCCTTGTAGAGCTGCATCGTCGCCTGCTGCAGGGCCATCCGGTCGTCGCCGAACTTCGCCTTCAGCTCTTCCATCTTCGGCTGCATGCGCTTCATGTTCGCCATGGAGGCGTACTGCTTGCTGGCCAGCGGGAAGAACAGCAGCTTGACGACGACGGTCGTCAGCAGGATGGCAACACCGAAATTGCCGACATGACGGAAGAAGAAGTCCATCAGTTTGAACATCGGCTTGGTGATGAAGTAGAACCATCCCCAGTCGATCACCAGGTCGAAATGCGGGATTGCGTACTGCGTCACGTAGCGATCGACGAGCGGCACTTCCTTGGCGCCTGCAAACACCAGGTTCTTGAGTTCGGTGGACTGGCCGGGCTGGATGGTTACGGCATCGGCCTTGTAGTCTGCCTGGTAGCGGGGCTGGCCATCGGTGAAATGCGTAAACCGCGAATCATAGGCGACTGCCTGCGGCGGCACGATCGTCGCGGCCCAGTACTTGTCGGTGATGCCGATCCAGCCGCCGGTCGCCTTCTCGTTGGCGACGGCCGCTTTCTCGACATTGGCATAGGTCGGTTCGGTCAGGCTGCCGCCGGTGCCGAGAACGGCCAGGAAGCCTTCGTGGATGACCCAGACGGCAGGCGTTGCCGGCTTGTTGTTGCGCGTCACGCGGCCGTAGCTCGACAGGCTGACCGGAGCACCGGTCGGGTTGTCGATCTTGTCGTTGACGGTGATCATGTAGTGATCGTCGACGGAGATGGTGCGCGTGAACACCAGGCCTTTGTCGTTGGTGAAGGACAGCGTCACCGGGGTTTGCGCCGTCAGCTTGTCGCCCGAGGTAAGGGTCCACTGCGTCGTCGGGCCGGGTGTCGAGCCGCTGGCCTCGCTGCCGACATAGCCGAGTTCCGTGAAGTAGCCGTCCTTCGTGTCGGCGGGCGAAAACAGCGTGATCAGCGGGCTCTTGTCGTCCACCGTCTCGTGATATTCCTTGAGCTTAAGGTCGTCGAAGCGGGCGCCGGCCAGGTTGATAGAGCCGGAAATCGCCGGGGTGTCGATCTGGACACGCTGCGAGCGGGCAAGCGCCTGGTCGCGGGTCGCGGTCGCCTCGGCCTGGTTGGCGCCGGGCAGATTGCCGGTGGTCGTCGCCGCACCCGGGCTTTCCGGCGTGAACGTCTGTGCCCCGGGCTGGCTCGACTGCTGCTGCTGAAGCGCCTGCTTGGCTTCTTCCGCGCGCTGCTGAGCCTCCATCCTCGGGCCCATGTAAAGGAACTGCCAGGCAAGGACGATCACGACCGAAAGCGCGATCGCGATGAAGTAATTACGATTCTTTTCCATCATGCTTTCCTGGAACAGGTCTCCTCGGACCGCCCTGTAGCGGCGCACCGTGTCTTGGCTTGCCTTGTTTGGGCGTGCTCTCAATGCGCTCGACCAGCCGTGCGGTCAACTCGGCAAAGGGGGTGCCTAGCACTTCCCGCCGCGCGACAATGACATAGTCGTGTCCGTTCTTCATTGCAATTGCGGCAGACTGCCTGACCGCCGCCTTCAGGCGACGCCGCATGCGGTTGCGCTCCACCGCGTTGCCGTGTTTCTTGGTAACGGTAAATCCGACGCGTGGTGGATCTTCCGGTTCGTTCCGGTCGAGCACTTCCAGAAGGAAGGCACGTCCGCGGCGAACGTCTCCGTTTCTCACAGCGAGGAACTGCGGCCGGCTTTTCAGCCGGCCGACAGTTGTCTTGTCGTTCGTTTTCTTCGTCATCGCCCGTACAATCCGGGCATCTCGGCCTTAGGCCGAGAGACGGCTGCGGCCGCGTGCGCGGCGTGCAGTCAAGACCTTGCGGCCGCCCTTGGTAGCCATGCGAGCACGGAAACCATGGCGACGCTTGCGAACAAGCTTGGACGGTTGGTAGGTACGCTTCATTTTTTTAATGCCGCGGTGTGCGGCCCTTCTTTGATTTGCCTCGCAAGGAGGCAAGAGCGTTTCGGATAACGATCTGCGCAAGCGGATGCACGCGTGCAAGCCCGCGAGAGCTGAACGTGGCCGGCTTATAGGGCGAATGGGCAGAAAAAGTCAATCGCAGTGCACGGCAAACCCGCACCGAACGCCTTGGTTCTGCGCTGTCGCATCTGCGGCTCCCCTTCAGGTTGTCCGCGCGCACCCGAAGCCTCTTTAACGATTAAATCCTTGCGTCGCTGTTATAGGGCCCTCGAAAGTGAGGGATAATAATTCGCATGATAGCTTTTCCCCGAAAATATCTTCGCCTCTACCTCAACCACAGTGAATAGGTTGGCAAATCGTGCCGGAGTGAACTGCTGTGGCCGGCGGAACATGATCAAGTATTGTTAAGACATCAGTGCTAGATTTGGTGATCTGCAAGAAAAGATTTGCTTAACGTGCATAGAGGAGAGTCCGTGTGAAGATCGGAGCCAAAGTTACCCTACTCGTCGGTGTGATGAGCCTTGTCACCTGCATGATCGGCGGGGTCTCACTGTTTGCGGTTGGTCAATACCAAACGCAGAGCGAGAAGTACGCCGATATCGCGGACCGTGCGTATAATGGCGAACATCTGAACCGCCTCGTGACGGCCGTGGTGATGGATGCCCGCGGCATCTACGCCGCCAAGGATGCCGCAGCAGCCAAGCCTTTCGGCGACAGCCTGCTGAAATCCCTCGATGACATCGAAAAGCTGATCGCTCAGTGGAAGCCGAGAGTGCCCGCGGCCCAGAAGGAAAGCTTCGACAAGCTCGTGGCCCGCTTCCAGGAATTCAAGGCCTTCAGGACTGAAACGGCGCGGCTGAGCCAGGCGGAGGGTCCACAGGCCGCAAGTGCGCAGGGCAACAACGACGCCAATCGGAACAACCGCAAGGCATACCAGGCCGAAATCGACGGCGTCGTGAAGGCTGACCAGGCCGAACTCGACGCACTGAGCGACGACATGGCCTCGTTCGGCAGCACCGTCTTCTACATCGTGCTTGCTGCCACGCTTCTGGGTGTTGCTGGCGGTCTTGCCTTCGGTCTCTATTTCGCGCGCCGGCAGCTGAGCCAGCCGATTCTCGACCTCACCGCCTCCATGACGAAGCTGGCCGACGGCAACTACGAGACGGACGTGCCCCTGACCGGGCGCCAGGACGAAATCGGCGACATGGCGACCGCCGTCGAGGTGTTCAAGACCAACGGTCTCGAAGTCGCCCGCCTGAATGCTTCCGACCTGGCTCTTCGCACCAAGAGCGACGATCTCCAGAAGCGCATGTCTGCGGTGGTGGCCGCCGCTGCGGAAGGCGACTTCACCGGACGCATTGGCAAGCAGTGGGGCGAGGAGACCCTCGATGCTTTCGCACGCAATGTCGACCATCTGATGAGCAGCGTCGATGTCGGCATTACCGAGACCCGCCGCGTCGTCGGAAGCCTTGCAAGCGGCGATCTGACCGACAGCATGACGGGTCAGTTCAAGGGAACGTTTGCCGAGCTGCAGCAGAACGTCAACAGCACGATGGATACGCTGCGCAAGACGATGCGCGACATCCGGCACGCGACCGGTTCCATCAATGGCAGCACGAACGAGCTGAGCACGGCCACCAACGACCTCTCGAAGCGTACGGAGCAGCAGGCTGCGGCGCTGGAGGAGACCTCGGCTGCACTGGACGAAATCACGGCGGTCGTGAAGACGTCGACGGAGCGCGCCCAGGAAGCCACTGTCATGGTCGGCGAAGCCAAGCAGAGCGCGGTGCAGTCCGGCGAGATCGTACGCAGTGCCGTGGCGGCCATGGGCCGCATCGAGCAGGCATCCCGCGAAATCGCACAGATCACCAACGTTATCGACGAGATCGCCTTCCAGACCAACCTTCTCGCGCTCAATGCCGGCGTCGAGGCGGCAAGGGCAGGCGAAGCGGGCAAGGGCTTCGCGGTCGTTGCCCAGGAGGTGCGTGAACTGGCGCAGCGTTCCGCAAGTGCTGCCAAGGATATCAAGACGCTGATCAGCAAGTCGGGTGAAGAGGTCGCCGGTGGCGTCACCTTCGTCCAGAAGACCGGCGAGGCGCTCGGCGAGATCGAAACCCGGGTTCTGAGGATCAACGATCATATCCATTCGATTGCGGTCGCTTCGCGCGAACAGGCAACCGGTCTGGGCGAGGTCAATACGGCCGTCAACCAGATGGACCAGGTCACCCAGCAGAACGCGGCGATGGTCGAGGAGACCTCCGCGGCAACGAGCAAGCTCGCCTCGGAAGCCAACAATCTGTTTGACCTGATCTCCCATTTCCAGATCGGCGAAGAAACGCATGCTGCGGCCGACACACCCCGGCAGCCGTCGCGACCGGCTGTCGCAACGTCCGCCAGCCGGCCGCGTATCTCGCCGGTCCGCAACATGGCCGGGACGATAGCCCGGGCGTTCGGCGGCGGACGAGCCGCAGCGGCCGCAGCGCCGGCGCCGGCGTCAAGCGAGTGGGAAGAGTTCTGATCGAACCAGGCGCTCGCACGAAATACGACAGGGACCTGAGCGGTCCCTGTTTTCGTATTGGCGGGAGGGGTGGCAAAGGCAGTTCAAACGGATAGAATGATCCGTGAACGTTGCGGCTGTTTTCCGCGATTATCTGGAAGTGGAGACGGAAATGGACGAGGTGCGGACCTCGGCGCAAAGCGAGGCCTGGCCGGACGGTGCCGGTCCCGGGACCATGCCGCGCATGTTCCATGGCCTGTCCGGTCGTCTCCTGTGGCTGACCGTCATCTTCGTCATGCTGGCGGAAATCCTGATTTTCGTGCCCTCGGTCGCCGGAATGCGGATGAACTGGCTGCGCGATCGGCTCGACACCGCTGCGGCTGCCGGGATTGTCATCGATGGTCTCCAGCCGGCAGAACTTCCCCGTGCCGTGCAGGACGATACGCTTCTGGCCACCGGAACCAAGGTCATTGCTCTGCGCAAGGACGGCACCTCGCGCCTTCTTGCAGCAACCGACCTTCCGCCCCAGGTCGATGCGCAATACGACCTCGCCCATACGTCGATGCTGGCCTCGATGCGCGATGCGCTCGACACGCTCTTCCTTGGTGGCGACCAGGTTATGCGGGTGTTCGGCCCGATTGGCGAAAGCGACATGACGATCGAGCTCGTCATGACCGACAATGCGCTTCGCAAGGAGATGCTGAAATACGCCAAGATGATGTTCGTCCTGTCGCTGCTGATCTCCCTAATCACGGCGGTGCTGATCTTCCTGGCCATCAACCGGATGATGATCACGCCCATCCGGCGACTGACGCTGAGCATGCAGACTTTTTCCGAACAGCCGGACGATCCTTCGCGGATCTTTACCGCCGACCGCTCCAGCGGCGAGCTGGCGGTGGCGGGGCGGCATCTGACGGCCATGCAGCGGGAATTGCAGCGAACCCTCAAGCAGCAGAAGAACCTTGTCGATCTCGGCCTGGCCGTCTCCAAGATCAATCACGACATGCGCAATATCCTAGCCTCGGCGCAGCTCATGTCCGATCGCCTGACGGACGTGGAAGACCCGATGGTGCGCAGTTTTGCGCCCAAGCTTCTGCGCACGATCGACCGTGCCGTGGGCTACACGACGGAAGTGCTGGCCTACGGCCAGGCATCGGAAGCCGAGCCCCGGCGGCGGCGGGTCCGTCTGTCGGAGCTCAGCCAGGACGTTCGCGACATCCTGGCGATCGACCCGGACTCCGGCATCGAGTTCATCGAGCAGGTGCCGACCGAGATCGAGATCGATTGCGACAGCGAGCAGATCTTCCGGGTCATCCACAATCTCTGCCGCAATGCCTTCCAGGCCCTCGTCAACCTCGATCCCGAAGATGGCGCCGTGATCCGGCGGATCACCCTGACGGCCCACCGCCTCGGCAGCGTGGTCAGCATCACGGTCGACGACACCGGGCCGGGCATGCCGCGCAAGGCGCGTGAGAACCTGTTTTCCGCGTTCCGGGGCTCGGCCCGCTCCGGCGGCACCGGCTTGGGCCTCGTCATCGCCCGCGAGCTCGTGCTCGCTCATGGCGGTACCATCGGCCTGGTCGAGAAGCCCGGTCCCGGCACCCAGTTCCGTATCGAAATTCCCGACCGTCCGGTCTCGCTCGATGACTACCGCGCGCGCGCCTGACCGCTTTCCAGCGGCGTTTTCAATGGCTTGCGAAGCTCGTGACAGGAAAATGACGTCGGGTCCGGTAAATTCGCTTGCAATCCATCTCGGCAGCCTTTAGAGGATCGCCACGCAGCCGGTTACGCCGACTGCAGACGCACCCGTAGCTCAGCTGGATAGAGCACCAGACTACGAATCTGGGGGTCAGGAGTTCGAATCTCTTCGGGTGCGCCATTTCTCCCCTACAATATCGGTTCAGCAATCTCGGCTTGCCTGCTTTGCAGTTGAACGTGCGCGGCGCGCGTGCGAACTGCTGTCGGCAAGCCTGACGATGGATCGGAGAGATGGCCCTGATGCGTTCTGCTGGACTGAAGAATGACGCAAGCCTTGCCGGTTTTCTCGCCGGCGGCATAAGGCCGGTGGCGCTCTTCTTCGCCGTCTATTTCGTCCTCAGTGTCGCCATGCGATTGATCCTGCCGAACGGACTGACGCTGGACGAGGCCGAACAGGCCTTGATGTCGCAGCACTGGCGCCTGGGCTACGGGCCGCAGCCGCCTTTCTACAATTGGGTCCAGCACGCAATCGTCGCGCTCTCCGGGATTTTGCTCTTCTCCTTGGCGCTGCCGAAATTCCTGATGCTGTTCCTCTGCTACGTGTTTTACGGTCTGGCCGCCCGGGAGCTGTCCAAGCGGCCTGATTTCGTGGCGCTTGCCATGCTGGGCCTGCTGGCACTTCCGCAGGTCTCCTACATGCCGCAGCAGGATCTTACCCATACGGTGGCGGTGCTGATGGCGGCAGCGCTTTTCCTCTATGGCCTGTGCCGCACCCTTTCCCGTCCGGATTGGCAGGGCTATGCCATCCTCGGCCTTGCCATCGGCATCGGCTCCATCGCCAAGTACAATTTCGTGCTTCTGCCGGCCGCGACCCTCGTTGCTGTGCTGTGCGACAGGGAGTTTCGACAGCGCTTGCTCGATCTGCGGGTGCTGCTGACGGCCGTCATCGCGCTGGCCATCATCCTGCCTCATGCGCTCTGGCTCGCTCAACACCTGGACCTCGCCACCAGCGGGACGATCAGCAAGATGGTCGATGCCCGTGCGTCGCATGGCGTTTTGCGCGTTCTGCGGGCGCTTGCGTCGCTGGTTCTGGCGTGCCTGGCCTTCGGCGCCCTTGCCGTTCTCGTTCTCGCATTGCCCCAGCGCGCCATGATCCGCCCCGCCTGGGCCACCGGCGACCGGTGGAGCCGCCTGCTCGGCCGGATCATGCTCGTCTCGCTGGCGGGCGTCGTGGTGGTGATCCTTGTGTCGGGTACCACCAAGATCACCGAGCGCTGGCTCGACCCCTATCTCTTGCCTCTGCCGCTCTATCTGCTGCTGAAATTCCAGCACGCAGGAGCCGATCTCGACCGGCTCCTGCGCAGGCTGGCGCCGCTGTTTTTGGCGATCATGGTGATTTCCCTGCTGCCGACAGCTGCCAAGACCTGGAGCGCCGGCCTGACGGGCGCCTATGGCCGCATCAACATGCCATTCGATGTGGCGGCAACCCGCCTGGCCGCCGATCGCAAACCTGTGCTGATCGTCGCGCGGGGCATGCATCTTGCGGGCAATATGCGCCTGCAGTTCCCGCAGGTGCCAGTCGTCGACATGGTAGACCTGACGGAGGGGGCCGCGCCGCCGCCGAGCGCAGCAGGTCCGGTTCTCGTCGTCTGGGTTCCGCCGGAGCAGAACGGGGCGGGGCCGGATCTCCCGGCGGTCGGGCAACGTCTCGGCCGGTATCCTTCGGCAACCGGTCTCCTGGAGCTACCCTATCATTTTGGCCGGGGCGGGCCGATGTGGAAGCTGGGCTACGCCTGGCTCGAATGAGCTCGCTAGGCAAAGCCGGCGCTGCTGCTATATCTGGCGCAGCAGCACGGCAGATTCGGGAGGGAATGATGGCTGACACGACAAAGGTGGCGCTGATTACCGGCGGCGGACGCGGAATGGGCGAGGCGATCGCCCGCGAGCTTCACGACCAGGGCTATCGACTCGCCCTGATGTCGCCATCCGAAAGCTGTGAGAACCTCGCACGGGAACTTGGCGGCGTCGCATGCCGCGGCGTGGCTGAGAAGGCCGAGGACATCGAGGCCATCGTCGAGCTTGCCATGCAGACCTACGGCCGCATCGACGCCGTGGTCAACCACACAGGTCATCCTCCCAAGGGTGACCTGCTCGACATCACGGACGAGGCCTGGACGCTCGGATCGGACATGATGGTGCTCTCGCTGGTGCGCATGGCACGCCTCGTGACACCGATCATGCTGCGCCAGGGCGGCGGCGCCTTCGTCAACATCACCACCTTCGCGGCCTTCGAGCCGACGCTGGTGTTCCCGGTATCCTGCACCTACCGGGCAGCGGCCGGCGCCTTTACCAAGCTCTATTCGGACCGCTATGCAGCCGACAACATCCGCATGAACTGCATCCTTCCAGGCTATATCGACAGCCTGAACCACAAGCCGGAGACGGCGGATAAGGTGCCGATGAAGCGGATTGGGCAGGTCCGGGAGATTGCCAAGACGGCAGCCTTCCTGTTGTCCGACGGTGCCGGCTACATCACCGGGCAGAATATTCGAGTGGATGGCGGCGTCACCCGTCACGTCTGAGCAGGAGAGATATCATGCGGTGGAAGCGCACCATCCAGCTTCTGGATGTTCACGCCGAGGGCGAGATCGGTCGCGTCGCGATCGGCGGCGTGCCGAAGATCCCGGGCGACACGGTAGCGGACCAGCTGGCCTGGCTGAACAGCGATCCGAAGGGCCAGGAGCTTCGCCGGTTTCTCTGCCTGGAGCCGCGGGGAGCGCCCATCGGCTCGGTCAATCTTCTACTGCCGGCCAAGCACCCTGATGCGGATGCCGCCTTCATCATCCTCCAGCCGGATCAGGCGCATGCCAGCTCGGGCTCGAACTCGATCTGCGTCACGACGGCACTTCTCGAGGCGGGTATCGTCGAGATGACCGAGCCCGAAACAGTTGTGACGCTGGAAACGGCGGCCGGGCTTGTGAAGGCGGTGGCTACCTGCAGAGATGGCCGCTGCGAAAAGGTCAAGCTGACCATGGTGCCGTCTTTCGTGCACGAGCTGGATGTTTGTCTGCAGACGCAGGAATGGGGGCAGATCACCGTCGACCTCTGCTACGGCGGTGTTTTCTACGCCCTGGTGGATGTGGGGCAGGTCGGACTGACCATTGGAAAAGCCAACGCTGCGGCGCTTGTGCGGGCCGGCATGGTGCTGAAGGAGCGCATCAATTCCCAGATGTCGGTCGTGCACCCGGAAATACCGGCCATATCGGGCGTGGCCTATGTGATGTTCCGGGATACCGAGGCGGATGGGACGGTAAGGACGTGTACCACGATGTGGCCCGGCCGGGCCGATCGGTCACCCTGCGGAACGGGAAATTCCGCCAACCTCGCAGCGCTTTACGCGCGAGGCAAGGCAAAGGTCGGCGATGTCTACCCGTCGAGGTCGATTATCGGCACGCAGTTCGAAGTCGGGCTGTTGGCGGAAACGACTGTCGCCGGCAGGCCCGCAATCATCCCGACAATCGCCGGACGGGGCTTTACGTTTGGCCTGCACCAGGTAGCGCTCGATCCGTTCGATCCCCTGGCCGATGGCTTTGCCATGACCGACGTATGGGGACCGTTGGCGGGCGAAATCTGAAGAGGCTCAGATTTCCTTGGCAGCGGTGGCGGGGGTTTCGACGTCGCCCTGCTTCAGAACGAGTGTCTTGACGCCTTCGATGGCGGCATCCTGCGACGGCGCAGGAACGATGCCTGCCTGCTGGAACTGCAGGTACTTGTAGGCGCCGAAAACGTCGCCGTTCTGGGCAGCTTCGCGATACATGTCGGCAGCCTTGGCCGCATCGGCGGGGATACCTTCGCCCGATTCGTACATCAGACCGAGGTTGATCATGGCATCGGTGTTGCCGCGCTGAGCGGCGATATCGTACCAGGCGACGGCTGTCTGGTCGTCCTGCGGAACGAGATGACCTTCGTCGTAGATGGCGCCGATATTGAAGGCGGCAGTGTCGTCACCGGCGGCAGCGGCGCGTTCGAACCAGCTGAGAGCCTTCGTGACGTCCGGCTGCGTGCCGAGACCGTCGCGGTAGGCAACGCCGAGATTGTAGGCTGCGAGGCGATTGCCGCTCGAGGCTGCTTCGTTGTAGAGGCGGAATTCAGCCTGATCGTCGCCGAGCCGACCCATCAGCATGCCGAAGTTGACCTTGGCGGCAGCGTAGCCACCCTTGACGGCGGCATCATAAGCGTTCATCGCCTGGTCGGGCTGGTTTGCATTGTTCAGCGCGCGACCGAGCTGATAGGCATAACGCGGGTTTCCGGAGGTTTCGAAAGCGACACGGCACGCATCGACGGCCTCGGTGCCAATCTTGGCAATATCGACCGGAGCGAATTCTCCGTTGCGCTGATCGTCGTAGGGGCTGCCCGCAAGCTGATCGCACTGGTTTTGCATGGTGGAGGCCAGGATCAGCTGGCCACGTTCTGCAGCGTCAGGGGAAACCGTCAACGCACAGAGCGCGACAGTTGCGCCTGTGAGTACTGCAAATCCCCTGTTGACTTTCGATGCCCGGGATTTCATTGTCCGCTCCGATTCAGATCTTTCGATTTGCTTAAAGAACGCCGAACTATCGACCCGGTTCCTATAGTTTCTGGGCGTTGATCGCGAATCGCTTTCAATCCACGCACATTTCCGTGAGTAAAGCTGCCGCCGCTTGACGCCGTGCGTCGTCGCACACTCCCCGGTTTCGCCTTGCAAGCCCGTGATTGTATTGGCCGAAACAATGGTGGTATGGCAGGTCAATCAGACAAGTTGGACCCGCCATGAAGACGATCACCATCCGCCGCCCCGACGATTGGCACCTGCACCTGCGCGACGGCGCCGTCCTTGAGGGCGTGATCGGCGATACCAGCCGTCACTTTGCCCGAGCGATCATCATGCCCAATCTCGTGCCTCCGGTCGTCACGACGGCGGATGCGCAGGCCTATCGTCAGCGCATCATGGCGGCGCTGCCGCAGGGGCACCGGTTCGAACCGCTGATGACGCTTTATCTCACGGAGACGACCTCAGCCGACGATGTAGAGGAAGGCAAGCGCAGCGGCCTCATCTCCGCCGTCAAGCTTTACCCGGCCGGTGCAACGACCAATTCGCATGGCGGTGTTCGCGACCTCGACAAGGTCATGCCGGTGCTCGAGCGCATGGCGGCGATCGGCCTGCCGCTGTGCGTGCATGGGGAGGTGACCACCCCCGAAGTCGACATTTTCGACCGGGAGGCCGTCTTCATCGAAACTGTCCTGGACCCGTTGCGCCGCCGTCTGCCGGACCTGAAGGTGACGATGGAGCACGTCACCACCAAGGACGGCATCGATTACATCAAGGCTGCCGACAGAAACCTCGCAGGCACCATCACCACCCATCACCTCATCATCAACCGCAATGCCATCCTCGTGGGCGGTATACGGCCTCATTATTATTGCCTGCCGGTCGCCAAGCGCGAACATCATCGGCTGGCTTTGCGGGCGGCGGCAACGTCGGGCGATGGCCGCTTCTTCCTGGGCACGGATTCGGCGCCGCATGTGGATGAGCTGAAGGAGTGCGGCTGCGGCTGCGCGGGCATCTACACCTCGCTCAACACGATGAGCTGCCTCGCGCACGTCTTCGAACAGGAAAACGCCCTGGATCGCCTGGAGGCCTTCGCCTCGCTGAACGGGCCCAGTTGGTATGGACTTGCGCCGAACGAGGAAACGATCACGCTCTCCAGACAGCAGGAGCCGGTGCAGTTTCCAGCACGGCGGGACACCGCTGCAGGACCGGTGACGGTCTTCGATCCGATGTTTCCACTCCACTGGACGGTGCTGGATAAGTAAAGTCTAATCTATACTCTCAGATCGCCGCAGTTGCGTTTTGCTAACCTTTTAGAGAGGGTGGGCTACTAGCTTTCAGACTTCACCACTTCGATCGAGAAGAGAGCGCATAGGCATGATGCTTGATTATCATTCTCTTTTGCTTGCGCTCGGCTTCTCGTCAGCCTGCCTGATGGTGACATTGTTCGGCACCTGGTTCTCCCGCCGGACCGATTCCTTCCTGCTGACGCTGGTCATCGCCCTGGCCTTCACGGTCTCCGGCATCGGCGTCTACAGCGCCTACACGGTCAATGCCGGGCTGGTCGGCGCCGGCCTTTCATACGTCCTGATGATGACCGGTTTCGCGATCATCTACGCCGCCTCCGTGCAGTTCCGGCTTGGCGGGCAGCCTTGGCGACGCGCCGCATCGATCGCGGCGGTCAGCATCGGTATCGGGCTGCCGCCGATTGCCGGCGGTCTGGATGGCCTCGGTTTCATCGTCATGAACCTGGGCATGGCCGGTCTTCTGATGGGCACCGCCTATCAATACTGGCTGGCGCGCGCCGAATCACCCGGACCCCTGAGCGGCATGGTCATTCTCTACGCCTTGAGCGGCCTGTCCTTTGCACTTTGCGCGCTGGCTCTCGTTCAGGATGGCAGGCTATCGCTCGGGCACGCGCCGGACAACTGGGCCGAAAACCTCAATCTGGGTGTGTGCATCGCCGGCATGACGGGGATCGGCGCTCTTTCGCTGGCTCTGCATCAGTGGCGGATCGCGGCGCATCACCGCATCGAGGCCATGACCGATCCCTTGACCGGCCTGATGAACCGGCGCGCTCTCTTCGATGGCCACGGCCATCTTGCGGTGACCGCGTCGACCGCCGTCGTGGTTTTCGACATCGACAGGTTCAAGACAATCAACGACGAGCACGGGCACGCGGCAGGCGACATGGTGCTGAAAATTTTCGCCTCCGACCTGACGCTGGAGCTAGGCGGGCGGAAGACGGCAGCTCGTCTCGGCGGCGAGGAGTTTGTCCTGATCCTCGACGAGGTCATGCCCGGGCGGGCGGAACGGATCGCCAATGACGTGCGCCGGCGTTTTGCGGCGCGCGATATCGACATCGACGGCAAGATCCTTCGCTGCACGGTCAGCGCCGGCGTGGCTGTCGGATTGCCGGGCGGCCAGCCGTTCGAGTCCGTGCTCAATATTGCCGATCAGGCGCTGTATGAAGCCAAGCGCAGCGGCCGCAATCGCGTCGAACTGGCGGGCCATTTGCGCGCGATCGTCGCCAACGACAGCCGCACCAGCGCCTGAAATCAGGATCCGCAAGCTGGCGCGATGCGCTGCGGACTGCTATGGCGCCAGTGTCTTGAACAAGGAGCGGGCGCATGATCCAGACGACATTTTCCGAACGCGGTGTGATGGCCGAACTGATGGCCAAAATGCTCTGGGAGATCAGCGCGGTACATTTCAGCGCCGACAAGCCTTACAAACTCTCCTCCGGCATGATGAGCCCCGTCTATATCGACTGCCGCAAGCTTTTGTCCTATCCGCGCGTTCGCTCCGCCATTATGGATTTTGCGGCCGCCACCATCCTGCGCGACGCCGGCTTTGAAAAGTTCGACTGCATTGCGGGCGGCGAGACGGCCGGCATCCCCTTCGCGGCGATCCTGGCCGAGCGCCTCAGCCTGCCGATGATCTATGTCCGCAAGGCCCCCAAAGGTCACGGTCGCAACGCCCAGATCGAAGGCCACATGCCGGAAGGGTCGCGCGTGCTGGTCATCGAGGACCTGACGACCGCCGGCGGTAGCATGTTCAAGTTCATCGACGCGATCCGTGCGGCCGGCGGGATCGTCGACCATGGCATCGCGCTCTTCTATTACGACATCTTCGACGCCGGCGCGCTGCGCTTCAAGGAGGGCGGCGTACGGCTCCATCACATTGCCACCTGGCGCAATGTGCTTGCGGTCGCCCGCGAGCAGAAGCTTTTCGACGAAAGCACGCTGTCCGAGGTCGAGGCGTTTCTGGATGCGCCGCTCGCCTGGTCCGGGCGCAATGGCGGCGTGACTGAGCTTTCGCTCTAGCCTTTGGACAAAAGCTCGCCTAATCAAAGGAGAGAAGAGGCGCGCTTTCCTGGGAGGAATTCATGATTCTGTGTTGTGGCGAAGCTCTGATCGACATGCTCCCGCGTGAGACGACGCTGGGCGAGAAAGGCTTCTCGCCCTACGCCGGCGGCGCCGTGTTCAACACGGCGATTGCGCTCGGACGGCTCGGCGTCCCGGCGGCCTTCTTTACCGGCCTTTCCGACGACATGATGGGCGACATCCTGCGCGATACGCTTCGCCGCAGCCAGGTCGACTTCTCCTACTGCGCGACCCTGTCGCGTCCGACCACGATTGCTTTCGTGAAGCTGGTCGACGGACACGCCTCCTATGCGTTCTACGACGAGAACACTGCAGGCCGGATGATCACCGAGGCGGACCTGCCGCAGCTGGGTGACGATTGCGAGGCGCTCCATTTCGGCGCCATCAGCCTGATCCCCGAGCCTTGTGGCTCGACCTACGAAGCCTTGATGACACGCGAGCAGGACAAGCGCGTGATCTCGCTCGATCCCAATATCCGCCCGGGCTTTATTCAGGACAAGGCATCGCATCTCGCCCGCATCCGGCGCATGGCCGCCATGTCGGACATCGTCAAGTTCTCCGACGAGGATCTGGCCTGGTTCGGGCTGGACGGCGACGAGGACACGCTTGCGCGCCATTGGCTGCACCACGGTGCAAAGCTCGTCGTCGTCACCCGCGGTGCCGAGGGCGCGGTCGGCTACACGGCAAGCCACAGGGTGGAGGTGCCGAGCGAAAAGGTGACGGTGGTCGACACGGTCGGCGCGGGCGATACGTTTGACGCGGGCGTGCTTGCCTCGCTCAAGATGCAGAACCTGCTGACCAAGGCGCAGGTCGCGACTCTCAACGAGAACCAGATCGCAGCGGCCCTTACTCTCGGGTCGAAGGCCGCCGCCGTGACTGTCTCACGCGCCGGCGCCAATCCGCCGTTCGCGCATGAAATCGGGATCTGACGCCATCTGTTCGCCTGCTGGCTGTCCTCGTTGATTAAAGAGGTTAGCCAGCACGGAACCCTTAATGCGGGAGCGGAAGGTTCTGCATCACATTCGGCCAGAGGCCGACGACGCCGATGAAGATCAGATACAGCGCCACCACGTAGTTCAAGATGCGCGGCATGAGCAGGATGACAATCCCCGCGATGAGCGCGATCAGCGGCTGGATGAAAACGATCGATTCCATTTTATGGCTCCTGGTCAGGCTGTGGATGTTTTGTCGGTCACGGCAAGCGAGTTGCTGGCCTCCACAAACTCTGCGCGCAGGTTTTGGTTGCTCGGGTGGCCGGTCAAGATCGTTTCCGACATCCCGCTTTTCGGTCGAGGTCACAGATGAGCCGGGCGTGCCCGGCCCATCCAGGGTCTCTTAGCCGATCAGCGCCTTTACCAGACCCTGCGTCGAGCCGTCCTGGCCGTCAGCGGCAGCCTTGCCCTGCACGACGGGCAGAAGACCGGTCGCCAGTTCCTTGCCGAGCTCCACGCCCCACTGGTCGAACGAGTTGATGCGGAACAGCACGCCTTCAACGAACACGCGGTGCTCGTAGAGCGCGATCAGCCGGCCGAGCGCAAACGGCGTCAGCTGGTCGTATACGAAGGTGATCGACGGACGATTGCCGGTAAACACCCGGTGCGGGGCGATATGGCTGGCCTTCGCGTCGTCCATACCGGCCTTTGCCAGCTGCGCCTTGGCCTCGTCCAGTGTCCGGCCCTTCATCAGCGCCGCCGATTGCGCCAGGCAATTGGCGATCAGCAGTTCGTGCTGGTGGCGCAGCTGCGGCTCGAACCCCGTCCTCGCGATCATGAACTCGGCCGGGACGACGCTCGTGCCCTGGTGGATCAGCTGGTAGAAAGCGTGCTGGCCGTTGGTGCCGGGCTCGCCCCAGACGACCGGGCCGGAATTGCCCTCGACCGGCAGGCCGTCGATGGTCACGCCCTTGCCGTTGGATTCCATGTCGAGCTGCTGCAGATAGGCCGGAAAGCGCAAAAGCCGCTGGTCGTAGGGCAGGATGGCACGCGTCGGATAGTCGAGCGCGTTGCGGTGGTAGAAACCGATCAGGCCGAGCAGCATGGGCAGGTTCTGCCGGAAGGGCGCTTCCCGGAAGTGGTTGTCCATGGCGTGGGCGCCGTCCAGGAACTGGCCGAAATTCTTCGGTCCGACCGCGATCATCAGCGGCAGCCCGATCGCCGACCAGATGGAGTAGCGGCCGCCCACCCAGTCCCAGAATCCGAACACCCGGTCGCTCTCGATGCCGAACGCGGCGACCTTGTCGAGTGCCGTGGAGACGGCTGCGAAGTGAAATCCGACGGCGCCCTCGCCGAGCTTTTCGGCGATGAAGGCGCGTGCCGTAGCGGCGTTCGTCATGGTTTCGATGGTGGTGAAGGTTTTCGAGGCGATGATGAAAAGCGTCGTCTCGGCGTTCAGCAGCTTCAGCGTGTCGGCGATGTGGGCGCCGTCGACGTTCGAGACGAAGTGCGACCGCGGGCCGTCGTGAAAGGGTGCGAGCGCGAGCGTCGCCATGACCGGCCCGAGATCCGAGCCGCCGATGCCGATGTTGACCACATCGGTGATGGCCTTGCCGGTAGCGCCCTTGAGCTCGCCCGAGCGAATGCCGTCCGCGAATGTCCCCATCGCCGCGAGCACGTCGTTGACGTCAGGCATCACGTCACGGCCGTCGACCATCACGGGACGGTTCGAGCGGTTGCGAAGCGCGGTATGCAGCACGGCGCGGTTTTCGGTGAAGTTGATGGCGACGCCCGAGAACATTTCCTCGCGCTTGGCAGCCACACCGCCGACCTCGGCCAGCCGCTCCAGCAGAGCAAGGATATCGTCGTTCACCGCCGTCTTCGAATAATCCATCAGCAGGTCGTCGAAACGCGCACTGAATTTGTCGAAACGCGCGGGATCCGCTGCGAAGGCAGCCCGGATATCCGTGGCCTTGGTGGTCTCGGCGGTCGATTTCAGCTCTTGGACGTTAGGCTGCATGGGGGTTCCTCGCGCTCGGCAGATGATGAGCGCGAAACTATGCGCTTTCCCGTTCAAATCAAGCGCGTCCTGACGAGCTTATTGCCCGGCGGCGGTGGTGACCGTGTTTCCGACCGCAGTTCCGAGCCTTTGAACCTGCTCGTTATAGCTTCGCCGCGTCACCGGGTCGAAGACGGAGATCGGCGTGCTGACGGCGACGCTGGCAGCTCCACCGACCGTCTGGGCGGCGCCGAGGGCGACGGCACCAAGGCGGTCGCCGAGGCCGATCTGCGAATCCGTGACCGTCTGGCCGGCGATCAGCCGATTGCCGATCAGCTTCACCACGTCAGGGCTTTCGGCGAACTTGCCGTGGTTCAGCCGGTCGCCGGTCTTCAGGGCCGTCAGGTCGAGCACGACGATGCCGGCTTTCTCGAATTCGGTGCGATAGGGCTGAACCGTGGGGTCCACCTGGCCGAGCCGGTCGATATTCCCGGAAATCCGCCGCGACAGGCCCAGCGCCCTGTCATCGCGCGATACGAACAGTGTGAAGCGTGGATGCTGCGGGCCAAGAGCACTGAACTGGTTGGCAAACACGTCCACATCGAGATCGGGAGAGGCGAGGATCACGTTCTGGATCTTCGGCGCCACGCGCCCGTCGCGGATCGCCATCTGCCGCAGCGCTTCGACCGTCAGCCATGAACCCATCGAATGGGCCATGATCGTGACCTCGCCCACCATAGGGTCCTTGGCCAGCCGACGGAGCATGTCTTCGAGCGCGTCGCGTGAATAATTGGTGCTTTCGCGGTCGTAATTATAGGCAAAGATGCTGCCGCGCGAAGGCCATGTGAACAGTACCGGCGCCACGTCCGCATTGGAATCGTGGACGATCTGCGCAAAACGGTAGATCGCGTCCTCGTAGCGGTTGTTGAAGCCGTGCACGAAGACCAGCACGCGGCGGCTCTTCGGCAGGTTCTTGGCGAGCCATCCATGCGCCGACTGCGGCGTCAGCGGCGTGATGGCGACGGTCGTGAATTCCTTGGTGGGGTCCGCCGGCAGCTTTGACGGCCACTGGACCTGGCCGATCTTGCGCTTGTCGTCCGGCGGGATGGAGATGGAAATCTCCGTCACGCTGGCGCCCTTGCCACGCTCGCCGGAAAACAGGATGCCGGGCGTGTCCGTTGGCTTGCGGGTGGTGGCGACGAGGACATCCACCTTGGAGACCTGGGCCGCCGTCACCGCCTGCGGGACAAGCACGCCTTCCGGGCGCCCTGCACAGGCGGAAAGCGCGCCAAGGCAGAGGAGCAAGACCCCCGCACGTGTCCTCAAGCTTCGACGTCCCGTCACGTTGCTCCGCCCACTCCCGGTTTCCAAAGTCATTGGCTAGGCGAGGAGGGCGCCCGGGTCCAGCGTCCTGACCGCGCATGAGCCGGTCGAGATACGCATTGTGCCGGCCTGTCGCCGGGATGCAACGCTATGTCAGCCGCGCAGCTCCCGGCGCAGGATCTTGCCGACGTTCGACTTCGGCAGCTGGTCGCGGAATTCGATAAAGCGGGGGCGCTTGTAGTTGGTGAGCGACGCTGCGCAGTGCGCCCGCAGCTCTGCCTCGGTGAGATTAGGGTCCCGGCGCACGACGAACAGCTTCACCGCTTCGCCGGAATGCTCGCAGGGCACGCCGATCGCTGCGCATTCCAGCACACCGGGATGCATGGCGGCGACTTCCTCGACTTCGTTCGGATAGACGTTGAAGCCGGAGACGAGGATCATGTCCTTCTTCCGGTCGACGATCTTGATATAGCCCTGCCGGTCCATGTAGCCGATGTCGCCGCTGCGGAAGAAGCCGTCCTCGGTCATCGCCCTTGCGGTTTCCTCCGGCCTGTTCCAGTAGCCGGCCATCACCTGCGGTCCCTTGATGCAGATCTCGCCGATATTGCCGAGCTCCACCTCGACCCCCTGGTCGTCGCGGATGGAAACGTCCGTGGAAGAGACCGGCAGCCCGATCATGCCGCTGAACTCGCTCGCATCCAGCCGGTTGGCGGTGGCGACCGGCGATGTCTCCGACAGGCCGTAGCCCTCGGTAATCGGGCAGCCGGTCATCTTCAGCCAGCGCTCGGCCACCGAACGCTGCACCGACATGCCGCCGCCGAACACGAGGAGCAGCGAGGAGAAGTCGAGCTTCTGGAAATCGGCGTTGTTCATCAGGGCGTTGAACAGCGTGTTGAGGCCCGGAAAGACGTGGATGCGATATTTCGCCAGCTCCTTCACGAAGGCCGGGATATCGCGCGGATTGGCGATCAGGATGTTGTGGCTGCCGGTGGCAACGCCCATCAGCGAGTTCACCGTCAGGGCAAAGATATGATAGAGCGGCAACGCGCACAGGAACTGCAACTGCTCCGGCCGCGGTTTGTGGAGAAACGCCGTTTCCAGCCAGATGCCCATCTGCTCCTTGTTGGCGAGCAGGTTGTTGTGCGTCAGCACGGCACCCTTGGAAACGCCGGTCGTGCCGCCCGTATATTGCAGGAAGGCGACGTCGTCCGGCGCCACGTCCACGGCGCTGAGGCTCTTCCGATGGCCCTCGGCCAGGACCTGCCGAAAGCTTTTCGCCCGCGGCAACGACCAGGCGGGGACGAGTTTCTTGACCCGCCGCACGACGATGTTGACCACATGCCCCTTTAGACCCAGCATGTCGCCCATGGTGGCAACCACCACCTGGCGGATATCCGTGTGCGGCAGGGCCTGCTCGACAGTGTGGGCGAAGTTCTCGAGCACGAAGATCGCTTTCGCACCGGCATCCCTGAGCTGGTGTTCCAGTTCCCGTGGCGTGTAGAGCGGGTTGACGTTGACCACCACCAGCCCGGCCCGCAGGATGCCGTAGACGATGACCGGGTTCTGCAGCACGTTGGGCAGCATGACGGCGACGCGGTCGCCTTTTTGCAGCCCTTGCGCCTGCAGCCATGCGCCGATCTTGCGACTTTCGGCCTCCAGCTCGCGGAAGGTGAGGGACTTGCCCATGCTCGAAAAGGCGGGACGATCGGCAAAGCGCGCGCAGCTGTCCTCGAACAGGGCGCCGAGCGTGCGGTGTTCGAGCGGCGGGAGAAACTCCGGAACGGTTGGCGGGTAGGAGGCGAGCCAGATCTTGCCGGCAGTCGAGCCTGTCCGTGCGGTCACTTCGTTCATCAGAACCTCCTCCGTTCCCGTTCTCCCGCAGCGCCCTTTTGAGGCGAGGTCCTCCACCTGTCTGCGGAAGGAGATTATGCCATGCCGCCTGGCTCCTCAGCCAGGATTTTCGAAGGCAAAGCTATAATGACTTTGACGTAAACGTCAACGGCTCATCGGGTCGACCGGTTGCTCCGGAATTGGGGAGGCGCCAGCTCATCGCGACGCGCTGCCGCAAGTCAAATGTGAGGAACAATCACGGAAGCCGTCGCGTTGGAAGAGGGTTACAGGCACAAAACAAGGAGGTGCGTGATGTTGCATCAGGAACCCAAAGCCGGCCAGGACCCCTACGTCAAGGACAGCCCGTCGCTGATTGCCAGCGACAAGGTAGAAGGCACGGCAGTCTATGGAGCCGACGGCAAGCGCATCGGTTCGATCGCCCGCATCCTGCTGGAAAAGCGGGGCGGACGCGTCGCCTATGCCGTGCTGAGCTTTGGTGGCTTCCTTGGGATTGGCGATGATTACTATCCGCTGCCCTGGGAAAAGCTGCGCTACGACGACGAGCTCGACGGCTACCGGATCGACCTGACCAAGGACCAGATCACCGGCGCTCCCCGCTATGACAACCTCGACGACGAAACGTGGTACCGCGCCAACGACCGGACCATTTACGACTACTACGGCGTGCCGCCCTACTGGATGTAATGGCCGTTCGATCGCAATTAGGGAGAGGCTCCGTAAGGCGGGGCCTCTTTTCGTTTATTTAAGGCTGCCATGCCATTTTGCCTCGAACGGAGACGTGAGGACATGGCGGACAAGGTGCCGGCGGGGATCATCCGCGATCTGCAGGTGGGCGACGTGGAAGCCGTTGCGCGGCTCTTCCAGGACACGTTTCGCGAGACAGGCAGGCGATCGTCCGAACTGCCGGCCTACATCGAAAACGCGTTCTTCTCGCATCCCTGGTCGGATCCCGACATCACATCCAAAGTCTTCGTCGGACAGGATGGTCGCGTTTCAGGCTTCATCGGCGTCTTCCCGGTGCACCTCGAACTTGAGGGACGCCCGGTGAGAGGCGCCCTTGCAGGGTCGATGGTGGTCGAGGATCCGAAGGCCAATCCGCTCGCCGGCGCGCGCCTGCTGCGCGCTTTCCTTGCCGGACCCCAGGATATTTCTTTCACCGAAACGGCCAACCGGATCGCACTCGGCATGTGGCAGAAGGCGGGTTATCCGCTCGACGCCGGTTACAGCCTGAACTGGCTGCGGATCCTGCGGCCGAGCTCGGCGCTTGTCGATATGGCGTCGCGCAAGGCCGCGCCCGCCGGTATGCTGCTGCCCTTTGCGCGCATTGTCGATCGCGCCTGCGGCCGTCTGCCCTGGGCGCCGTTCGCGCCGGAAAAGACGGGGCCGGGCCGCGTCACGTTTGACGATGTCGCGCTACCGGATTTCGCCGACGCGGTGATGTCTCTTGCGCATCACTACCCGCTGCACCCGGCCTGGGAAGATGCTTCGCTTGCCTGGTTCCTGCAGCATGCGGAGCAGAAGAGAAAGTTCGGCCATCCGGAATGGCGGGTCGGCCGCAGCCCGAATGGCAAGGTCATGGGCGCCTATGCCTATTTCACCCAGCCGGGGCGCATCGGTTGGGTCCTGCAAGCCTTGTGCAGTCCGGGGACCGAGGCGGACCTGGCGGATGACATGTTCGCCCACGCCTATGCCATGGGAGCATCCGGCCTGCGCGGCGCGGCGCATCCATGGCTGATCCCCGCCCTGATGAGCCGCAAGACGATGTTCTTCGGCCGCACCTTCTACGTGGCGCATGCCCGCGACAAGGCTCTCCTCGAGCCGGTCCGCAATGGCCGCGCTCTGATCAGCGGCCTGGCCGGCGAAGGGTGGACGCGGCTGATCGGCGACCGCTTCGACTAGGATCGAAAGAACCGTGCCGGGCCTCAGCCCAGCATGGTCGCCGGGCTGGCATGGAGATAATCCGCCACGCGGCGCTTGGCGGCAATGTTGCGCCAGACGGCATCGACCTGATCCGGCGTCAGTTCCACCGCGGCGGCCACCTCTTCCCGGGCAATGCCGTGCTCCAGGGCGTAGAGGCAAAGGTCCATGCGGTCATAGGGCAGCGAGAAATAATATTCGTCCTGGCCCTGAGGCAATGACCACGTGTCGGTCGTCGGCGGGCGACGGCGAATGTCGTCAGGCACGCCAAGCGCTTCCGCCAGCTGGTAGACCTGGCTCTTGTAGAGATGCGCGATCGGCTTGAAGTCCGCGGCGCCGTCGCCGTTTTTGACGAAAAAGCCTTGATCGTATTCGAGCCGGTTCGGCGTGCCGGCAACCGCGAAGTTCAGCCGGTCGGCATGGTAGTATTCGATCTGCTTGCGGGTGCGCTGTTTCATGTTCGCGGCTGCGATCATGCCGAGATAGATCTCGAGCGGCATGCGGTGACGGCTCTGCTCCCCTTGCGGATTGGCCACCACCAGCCAGGAAATATTGTAGCCGCGTCCGGTCAGTGCATCTTCGAGAACCACCTTGCAGCCCCAGCCGTCGCCGAACTCCGGCACCACCTGGCGGATGAACCCGTCGCGGCGTGCGTAGCAGCCGGCCGCGGCCAGCGCCGGTCCGATGTCTTCCAGCACGGTCTCGACGCCGACCGCCTCGGCAAGCGCGCGGCCAAGCGCCAGGCTCTCCGGATCCGAATCGTGCTCCGGCATGAAGATGCCGGTCACCTTGGCGGGCCCGAGCGCCCGGGCGCAGAGCGCGGCGGTCACGCTGGAATCGATGCCGCCGGAAAGGCCGAGCACGGCGCCGCGCTTGCGAAGATCCTTTCCGACCGTTTCGCGGATCCACACGCAGACGCGCTCGATTTCGGCTTCGGCATCAAGTTTGAGCGTCTCGGCCGAAAACCGCGCACCGGTCGTGACTGTGGCAGGGCTGGTCGTCATGCGGCATTCCCTTCATTTACGGTTTGAGGAGGCTCCGCGCTGAGGCGGATCTTGCCGGTCGTCGTGCGCGGCAGCGCCGTGCGGAATTCGACGCTTTTCGGCACCATGTAATCTTCAAGCAGGCCGGCGCAGTGGCGGATGATCTCGCGCTCGCCGAGCACTGCCCCCTCAGCCAGAACAACATAGGCGCGTACCACCTGTCCGAAGATCGGGTCGTCCACGCCGGCGACGGCCGCCTCTGTGATGCCGGGCAGGCTATAAAGTGCGTTTTCCACTTCCTGCGGGCTGACCTTTTCGCCGCGGGTCTTGATGATGTCGTCGCGGCGGCTGACGAAATACAGAAAGCCCTCCGCATCGGTGCGGAACAGATCGCCTGTGTGCAGGCGGCGTCCGCCATCGATTGGAGAGAGCGCAAGCGCCGAGGCGAGCGGATCCTGCCAGTAGCCCTGCATGACATGCGGTCCCTCGACGACCAGTTCGCCGACCACGCCTGGCGCCGCCCGGCGGCCGTCGTCATCGATCACGAAGGCATCCGTCCCGGGGATGGCCTTGCCGACCGACCCAATCCGGCCGCAGGCCTCGTCCGGCGAAAGATAGGTCGCCCGCAGGCACTCGGTCTGGCCGTACATGAGGTAAAGCCGGGTATCAGGAAACATCTGCTGCAGCTGGCCGCCGATCGCCGGCGGCATCGCGGCGGCGGCACTGGAGATATAGCGCAGATCGGGCAGGGAACCGGGTTGAAGGTCCTTCATGGCGGCGATCAGCGCCGCCATCGTCGGAACCAGCGGAAAGCCGGTCGCCTTCATCTCGGCCAGGCGCTGAACGATCTTGCGGGGAAAGGCGAAGCTCTTTTCGAGCACAAGCGTGCCGCCCGCCAGCACCATGGTCACCATCTGCGTGATGCCATAGCCGAAGGAGAGCGGCAGAACGCTGAGCACCGTGTCGTCGGCACTGTTGCCAAGGTAGGACGCGATCGACTGACAGGCGGCGAGAACGTTGGCGTGAGACAGCATCACGCCCTTCGCCCGGCCGGTCGAACCCGATGTGTGGATCAGAAGCGCGAGCGCGTCGGGATCGGCGGGAGGGCGAGGAAGCGGGGCTGGCGCCGGCATCTGCAACGCCTGTTCGAAGCCCATGGCGTCACCGGTATCGTCCGTTCCGGCCTGCACGAGGATCAGGCGCGGCGGCGCGACGGCCATCCCGATCGCGGCGTCGACGGTGGCCCGCAGACGACCCTGCGCGATGACCAGCCGTGCGTCGGTGCTGTCGAGAATTGCCGCAAGCTTTTCGGCCTTGATCGTGGGATGGAGCGGGCAGGCGACGGCGCCCGCCTTCCAGCACGCAAAGAAGCTGACGACGGCCTCCCAGCCGTTGTCGAGCACCATCACGATGCGGTCGCCGGACCGCACCCCGGTTCCGATGACGGTTGCGGCGAGGGAAGCGGACACCACCTCGAGCTCGCCATAGGTCATTTGCCCGTCGCCGGCGACCACCGCCGGCTTCGGCCCGAAAGCCTTTGCAGTCTGCTTGAGCCGAGCCTCCAGGCGCATGGTCGATCTCAGGCTGCGGCGGGAAGCTTGGTCGCCAGATAGCGCGTCATGTTGTCGATGCTGTCGAGGTTTTCCGGGACGATCTCTTCGTCGGCGATGCTGACGCCGTAGGTTTTTTCGAGAAAGGCGATCAGTTCCAGGACGCCGGTCGAATCCATCACGCCGGAATCGAGCAGGGACTGGTTGTCGGCAATCTCGGCGTCCGCCCGGAACAGGAAGTTTTCGGCAATGAACTCGCGCAAGGTGGCTGCGTACGCTTCGGCCATGATGTCCCCTCAAAGCAGCTGATGCGTGCGCTTCAGGGCACGCGGTCGGAGCGGGATTATGCCCGGCAGTCTTGAATCTTTCGCTAACTTCGCCTTGTCTTTTGCAAGCTTCCCGTCGTTTTGCATCCAACTGCCGCGGTGGCGCGTTTGCCTGTGGAACTGGAACAAACAATGAGCAACTCCACCCATAGTGCGAACGCGGACCGGCAGGTCGGCTCGTGAAGATAGCAACGTTTAACGTCAATGGCGTCAATGGCCGTCTCGATCTCCTGTTGGAATGGCTCGCCGACGCCAGGCCGGACGTCGTCTGCCTCCAGGAATTGAAGGCGCCGCAGGAGAAGTTTCCGCGCAAGGCCATCGAGCAGGCCGGATATGGAGCGATCTGGAGCGGCCAGAAGAGCTGGAACGGTGTCGCCATTCTCTCCCGTGGCGTCGATCCGGTGCAGACCCGACGGGACCTGCCCGGCGATCCCGACGACCTCCATGCCCGCTACATCGAGGCAGCCGTCGAAGGCGTGCTGATCGCCTGCCTCTATGCCCCAAACGGCAACCCGGCGCCTGGCCCGAAATTCGAGTACAAGCTCGCCTGGTACCAACGCTTTCTCGTCCACGCGCAGGCGCTTCTCGATACGCAGGCGCCCGTCGTGCTGGCCGGGGATTACAACATCATGCCGACGGATCTCGACGTCTACAAACCGGAGCGCTGGCGCGATGACGCACTGTTCCGGCCGGAGGTGCGCGAGGCGTTCGAGCGCCTGGTCGGGCAGGGCTGGACGGATGCGCTGCGGACGCTTCACCCGGAGGAGCGCATCTACACCTTCTGGGACTATTTCAGGAATGCGTATGGCCGCGACGCGGGGCTCCGGCTCGACCATCTGCTGCTCAGCCCCTCGGTCGCGCAGCGTTTGAAGCGCGCCGAGGTCGACAGGCAGGTCCGTGGACGGGACCATGCCAGCGACCACGCGCCGACCTGGATCGAGATCGCCGACGCCTGAACCGGGCGTCTCAAAGAACGTTGGTCGGCCTGCCGGCGAGGTAATTCTCGATATGCCCGATCACCTGGGTCCAGAGCCCCTGCATCGCCTCGTCGCTTGCCCAGGCGACATGCGGCGTGACGATCACGTTTGGCCGGTCGAGGACGGCGAGCAGCGGATTGTCCGGTGCCGGCGGCTCGCGGGTCAAAACGTCGAAGCCGGCGCCGGCGATCAGGCCTTCGTTGAGCGCCTGGACAAGATCCGCCTCGTTGACCAGCCCGCCACGGGACGTGTTGATGACGAGCGGATGTTTTTTCATCTGCCGGAATTCCGGCATGCCGATCAGGTCGCGCGTCTGTGGCGTCAGCGGCACATGCAGGGAAAGCACGTCGGCCGTCTCCAGCACCTCGTCGAACGGCACATAGCCTTCGCCCGCCTTGGCCTCGCCCTTGCGACCGGCATAGACGACGGTCATGCCCAGCGCCTCGCCGATCCTCCCCACCGAGCGTCCGAGCGTGCCGCGCCCGACAATGCCGAGCGTCGACCCGGACAGGTCACGGATCGGGTGGTTGAAAAAGCAGAACTGCTGGGCGCGCTGCCATTCGCCGGCAATCACGTCCTGCCGGAAGCCGACGATCGAGCGGCGCAGTGCGAAGATCAGGGCGAAGGTGTGCTCGGGCACGGTGTTGACCGCATAGCCGCGCACGTTCGATACCGTGACGCCTCGCGCCTTGGTGGCGGGGAGGTCGATCACGTCATAGCCGGTGGCGGCGACCGCAATCATCTTCAGCCGGGAAGCACCTGCAAGCGCCTCCGCCCGGATCGGGGCCTTGTTGGTAATCACGATGTCCGCCTCGGCGATCCGATCCGCCACGTCTTCCGCGGCCGTCTTGGCGTATTCGACCCAGTCGTGGGGCACGTCGGGGCGGGTGACAGCGACCGAAGGGCCGATCGTATCGCGGTCGAGAAAAACCACTTTCAACATGGTGGGGCTTTCCGGATAGTGCAGGGGACGGGTGGCTTGTGCCGATGGCTGCCGGCTGTCCTATAACATTGCGCATCGACGCAGAAGACAAAAACTGGGGGAAGGGCATGCCAGGGGGAGGAGCAGACGGTCTGCAGCTGGATTGCGTCGTCATCGGCGGCGGCGTCATCGGGCTTGCCGTCGCCCGCGCTCTTGCGCTGGCCGGGCGCGAGGTCGTGCTGCTGGAGGCAGAGGCAGCGCTCGGCAGCATCACCTCGTCGCGTAACAGCGAAGTCATTCACGCCGGGCTCTATTACCCGGCCGACAGCCTCAAGGCCCGCCTTTGCGTCGAGGGCAACCGCAGGCTCTACGATTATTGCCGCGAGCGCCGCATTGCCCATTCTGCCTGCGGCAAGCTGGTGGTCGCCGCCGATGCGCAGGAGCTTGCCTATCTCGAAAACCTGCTTGCCCAGGCGCAGGCGAATGGCGTCCCGGGCTGCAGGCTGATCGACGGCGCGGAGCTTGCCCGCCTCGAACCGCAGATCAGAGGCTTTGCGGCGCTTGTCTCCCCCTCGACCGGGATCGTTGACAGCCACGGCCTGATGCAGGCCCTTCATGCCGATATCGAAGAACAGGGCGGCACGGTCGTTCTCAATGCGCCTGTCCTTGGCGGGCAACTGACGGACACCGGTGTGCGCCTCTCGGTCGGCGGGCGCGATCCGGTCGAGGTCGCGGCAAGGCTCGTCGTCAACGCGGCCGGGCTCGACGCCTGGACGATATCAGGCGCCATGACGGGACTGGACGCGGCGACAGTTCCCGAGCGCCACCTGGCCAGGGGGTGCTATTTCTCGTTGACCGGGCCGGCCCCCGCCACCCGCCTGATCTACCCGGTGCCGGAAAAGGGCGGACTTGGCGTTCACCTGACGCTGGATCTCGGCCACCAGGCCCGCTTCGGTCCGGATGTCGAATGGATCGACGCGATCGGCTACGATGTGGATCCGCGCCGCGCCGACCGGTTCTACGCGGCGATCCGCAGGTATTGGCCGCAGCTTCCGGACGGCAGCCTGCAGCCGGCCTATGCCGGCATCCGGCCGAAGGTGGTCGGCCCGCAAGGCGGCGGTGGCAGCGATTTCGTCATCCAGGGGCCGGCCACAACCGGCCATGCTGGCTATATCGCCCTCTATGGCATCGAATCTCCGGGCCTGACCGCCTCGCTCGCCCTCGGCGACTACGTCGTCGATCTACACCGCGATGCCGTCCTGGAACGCTACGTCTAATCTTGACAAGTGTACTCAGGAAATTGCAAGAAGCTTGAGATCCAGATTTCGAGGTCCGCGCTTTGCCCCTGACATTTGCCAATCAAGGTCGTATCGATGCCGACGGTCCAAGAGCCATCGAGGCGCTGCGGGTCCGCGCCGCGGAGTGGGACGTCCCGCTCGTTGCAGAGGGCGAAGAGCTTCATTTTCACGTCTGGGGATCTGAGGCGGTGCTGCGGCCGCAGGGAGGCGCGGTCACCGTTGCGCTGACGTCACCGGAAGAGCGGCTGCTGAAGACGCTGCAGGGCAGCCTGACGGAGCTGTTCGACGAGCACGGCATCCGCATCGTCTGGGAAGACGTCGACAAAGGCGCACTGGCGCCCGGCCTGTCGCTGATGCGGGTGGTCTCGGTCGGCCGCCGTTCGCCAGGGTTTCTGCGGGTACGGCTCGAGGGCCAGGATGCCGCCCGTCTCGGCAGCGGCAGCCTGCATTTCCGGCTGCTCCTGCCACCCAAGGGGCGCCCGGCGCGCTGGCCGCGCATTGCCGCCACCGGCCGCACCGTCTGGCCGGACGGCGAGGACGCCATGCATCGGCCGGTCTATACGACGGCTGCCCAGCAGGGTGACTGGCTCGATTTCGATATCTTTCGCCATGTCGGCAGCCCGACCTCCGACTGGGCGGAGAGCGACCCTGTGGGTCAGACCGTCGGCGTCATGGGGCCGGGCGGCGGCTGGTGCCCGGAAGGCTCGCCGCTCTATCTGTTCGGCGACCAGACGGCCCTGCCGGCGATCTGCCGCATGCTGGCTTTGGCCGGCGGCGACGTGAAGGCGTTTGTCTGCGCAGCCGAATGCGATCTTTGCGACCTGGCCGGCGACCGCCGCGTGACGGTCGTCTCGGATCTCGTGGAAGCCCTCGAGGCCACCGAAACGCCGAGCGGCGCACATGTCTGGTTTGCCGGCCACGCCGATGCCGCCAGGGCTGCCCGCGCACGACTGACGGCGCGGGGTTTCGGCAAGCGGGACTTCACGGCCGCCGCCTACTGGAGCTGATCCGCAAGGGCTGGTGACCACCATTGCGGCAGTTCGGCTCTGGCGAATGCCGTGCCGGTCTCAGTGCTGAGTGGGTGTTCCGGCGGCCAGTTCGATGACGAAGTCCTCGGCGGCGTCGGCGAGCGTCAGGGCGACTTCGGCCTTGCTCCAGCCTTGCTTGACGGCGGCCTTGATGAGCCGGTGCATCGCGGCCTCGATATCGAGGCGGCAGGCGGACTGGCGTTCGGGAGTAGGAACCTGGAAAATGAGCGTTGGCGTTTTCATTGCGGGTTATCCCTGGTTATGAAAACACCATGGCACGGCCGCCCGAGAAGTCAAAGCACATCCTTAAAGACTAGTTAATGCAGGGACATAGCCTGTCCCGGGTTGGGACGGGCAACACGTCGATGTGCCAGATTGGGGCGGGCTTTCCCAGCAAGAGACAGGTTGGCGA
This sequence comes from Hyphomicrobiales bacterium, assembly GCA_900469345.1. Classification (GTDB taxonomy): domain Bacteria; phylum Pseudomonadota; class Alphaproteobacteria; order Rhizobiales; family Rhizobiaceae; genus Neorhizobium. Next base: position 255,006 of record UBWZ01000003.1, read on the forward strand.
GGACGATCTCAGAGAACGGCACCTGGGCGCGATACGGCGCGGCGGGGCGCCGAACCACATGACGCTCGCGCGCCAGGGTGAGGCGAGACGGTCAGGCGAACGTGGAGGGAAGTTGGTGCCCCCGCCGAGGAGTTGAACCTGGATCTGCTGCAAACGAGGCAGCTGCTCTGGCCTTGAGCTACAAGGGGCGTGCTGTGACCCTCGCATCGATCGCCGCCGGCTGCAACGAAGGATGCCGGCAATGGTTAGCCGGTAACGTTAAGGCGCAAGCCGCCAGCCGCGGATACGCGTTATCGGCACGTCATCGATCAAGCGGTATGGACAAAAAGGGGAGTGGTGCCGCTTGCAGGACTCGAACCTGCGACCCCATCATTACGAATGATGTGCTCTACCACCTGAGCTAAAGCGGCGCAGGCAACGGACCGAAGCGGCCCGGCTGCGAGTGATGCGGCTGATACAGGCATCGGCATGCAATTTCAAGCCGCTTTTCGCCCAAAGGGCGTTTTTCTGGAAGCCGGCTGCCGGTCGGGGCTCAGGCGCAAAGCCGCGCCCGCGCCGCCTCATATTCGCCCGCCAGGCGGTCGACCAGCTCGGCAACGGAGGTCACCGCGGTGATGGAACCGACGCCCTGGCCCGCGCCCCAGATCTCCTTCCAGGCCTTCGGCCCGCTGGTCGCCTTGTCGAAATCCATCTTCGACGGATCGGCAGCCGGAAGCGCATCGGGATCAAGGCCGGCGGCCTTGATCGACCCCTTGAGATAATTGCCGTGGATGCCGGTGAAATAGTTGGAATAGACGATGTCCGCCGCCTGCGAGGCAACGAGCATCTGCTTGTAGGCGTCTTCGGCCCGCGCCTCCCGCGTGGCGATGAAGGGGGTGCCGACATAGGCCATATCGGCGCCCATCGCCTGCGCCGCCAGAATGCCGCCGCCGGTGGCAATCGCCCCCGCCAGCAGAAGCGGGCCGTCGAACCAGTCGCGGATCTCCTGCACCAGGGCAAACGGCGAAAGCGTGCCCGCATGTCCGCCGGCGCCGGACGCCACCGCGATCAGGCCGTCGGCGCCCTTGCGGATCGCCGAATGGGCATGCCGGTTGTTGATCACGTCGTGCAGCACGATGCCGCCATAGGAATGCACTGCCGCGTTGACCTCCGGCACCGCTCCGAGTGACGAGATGACGATCGGCACCTTGTATTTCACGCACATCGTCAGATCGTGTTCCAGCCGCCGGTTGGAGGTGTGGACGATCTGGTTGACCGCAAACGGGGCCGACGGCCGGTCTGGATGCGCCGCATCATGGGCGGCAAGCTCCTCCGTGATATGGGCCAGCCATTCATCGAGCTGGCTTTCGGGCCGCGCGTTGAGGGCCGGAAAGGCGCCGACCACGCCCGCCTTGCACTGCGCGATCGTCAGCTCCGGATGCGAGATGATGAAGAGCGGCGAGGCGACGACCGGCAGGCGCGGTCTCGATTTGAGGATATCTGGCAGCACGGCGTCTCCTTCCGACTTACGTTTACGCGCACGTAAGATGTCTAGCAGAACTGGTGACGGTGCGGAAGCGGGGAGGGATTGCAGGCATGACCGACAATGCCTGACACATTTCTCCTGACGCGACGTTTCCACGGACGCTCTTGAGCGGTTGTACGATGGACCGAGAACCAATCTTGGTCTGCGTCCGGGGGCTGTGGACGAGTGTCCCGAAGAGGGTTGCGTCACGGGCCAGGCCGGCCCGCGCATCCCTGTGGATAAACGGTGGATAAGTGGCCTTGCCTTGCAGCACGACGACCGTCTCAGACGATGGCGGGAGCGTCGCGGATTCACCGGGGTCCATGACTGGTGTTGTCTGGAAGAAGAGCCAGTCGGATGTCGATCCGAACAAAAGCTCTGTGAAGATGGCTGACGCTGATCAGACTTTGTTTTCGCAAAACCTGCGGACAAGATTGCGGAACGTCGCGACCGGCCGCACCCGTACTCCCCGACACCGGGCGACGTATCGAAACCTCCGCTTGATGTTCGGCGCATCAGGGGTTACCGAAAGGTAAATGTCTGCGGGCATATGAGTATAACCGGAAGGACCGGCAGTGAGTGGTTTGGAAACGGCGATCAGGAACGCTTTGGATCGCTCGGACCGCGGTGATGCGCAGGCACGGGCGCGGATCTACCAGTCGGCGCGTCAGGCGCTGGAGGCCGGTCTGAGACGCCAGGGCGTCGGCGATGCGCTGATCATCATGCAGCAGCAGAAGCGTCTCGAAGACAAGATCGGCGAGATCGAGAAGGAAGAGATCGACCGGCTGGCGCAGGCCGCTGCCGAACCGGTTCTTCCCGCAGATGCGGTAGCTGTCGGCCCGATGTCGCGCGAACCGGTTGAACAACCCTCCGCGGAGGAGGCTTTCCTCTTGGAAGGCGCCATGCGCGAGGCCGATCTCGCGGCGCGCGGCCGCCAGACGCCGCCCCAGGTGGAGCTTGCGCCGGAAAGGCCGGCACAGGTCGCGTCAAGGCCGCAGCCGGCGATCTTCCATGAGGCTTCGGCTACCCAGCAGGCCTCCACTCGCCAGGATCCGGCAGCCGTCGGCCCGGCAGCGGTCGGCCCGGCAGTCACTCCACCCGCCGGTTCGGGGCGCCCGCAGTTCGATGGCCCAGGCTTCGGTGGCCCAAACTTCGGTGGCCCGCAGTTCGATGGCCCGCGCGTCAGCGCGTCCGACGGCCTGACGGAGCGGCTCGAAGCCCCGCAGGTGGCAGCGCTCGACCCCGCCCGCGGCCGCAAGCCCCGACGTGGCAAGGTGCAGGAGGAGGATGCTTCCGAAAGCGCCGGCCGGGGGCGCAGCGCAAGAGGGCGCCGCGGCAAGGGGCGCAAGCGCCGCAGCTTCCTCTCCTTTATCCTGACCTGGCTGATCACGCTGGCTGTCGTCGCTGCGGCCTGCTGGTGGTTCTATACCTCTGGCATGGTCCAGTCGGTTCTGCAGGATGCCTTGCAGGCAGCCGATCGGGCGGCGCGCGGCCAGGGCGGCGGAGGCTCCTTTGATCCGCGCGGCGGTTTTTCCGACGATTGGGCGGCTGTCTTCAGCCCGGCCGACATCAAGAAGCTGAAGGTCGGCGGTCAGGCTTCGGCGCAAGCGGTGGCAGGGTCCGACGGCCCAGCGATCCGCCTGACGTCTTCCACGCCGGATCAGGCGGGCGATGTCGTGGTCGAGGTGCCGGCCGACGTCTTGCGGCAGATGGCCGCCAAGACCTCGACCATCGCCTTGACCATCCAGTCGGGCGCCAACCAGGCGGTGCAGCTGTCCGTTCGGTGCGATTTCGGCAGCCTCGGCGAATGCCCGCGCCACCGCTTTACTGCAACCCAGGAAAGGCTGGAGGCGCTGTTCAGCGTCACCTTCGACCGGACGCTGGCGCCCAATGCGCCCGGCCGCCTGCTTCTCAATGTCGGCATCGACGGTGCCGACAAGGCGGTGCTGCTCTATTCCGTCCGCGTCCTGCCGGGTCATTGACGAGGCGGCGGGGGCTTCCCGCCGCTCTCGATCTCTACTTCAGGAATTTCGATCCCGAGCAGAGGATCTTGTCGTCGATCTCGCCGATCGCATCCATGTCCTTGCCCTCATAGTCCAGCGACAAGAGCAGGTGGCGCATCACGTTGAGATGCGCGCGCCGCTTGTCGTTGGCGAGGACCACCGTCCACGGTGCGTGATCGCTGTCGGTCTCCCTCAGCATCCGGTCCCGCTTGTCCGTGTAGTCCGGCCACTTGTTGAGCGCCGCGATGTCCATCGGTGACAGCTTCCAGATCTTCAGCGGGTCGTGGCGCCGGTCGTGAAAACGCTTCAGCTGCATCTCCTGGCCGATATCCAGCCAGAACTTGAAGAAATGGATGCCGTCGTTGACGACCAGGTGCTCGAGCTGCGGTCCCGCCTTCAGGAAGGCCTCGTATTCGCCGGGCGTGCAAAAGCCCATCACCGGCTCCACCACGGCGCGGTTGTACCAGGAGCGGTCGAACAGCACGATTTCGCCGACGGTCGGAAAATGCGTCACGTAGCGCTGAAAATACCATTGCCCTGCTTCGGTTTCCGTCGGCTTGGTCAGTGCCACCACCCGTGCGGACCGCGGATTGAGGTAGGAGCGGATGGAAAAGATCGTGCCGCCCTTGCCGGCGGCGTCGCGCCCTTCGAACAGCGCCATCATCCGCTTGCCGGTCGCCTGCAGCCAGTATTGCACCTTGACGAGTTCGACCTGCAGCCGCTCCAGATGCTTCTCGTATTTGTCCTTGTCCATCTTGTCGTCATAGGGGAAGCCACCCGAACTCAGCGCGTGGTCGTGTACCCAGTCGGGAAGCTTCGGATCGTCGATGTCGAACACCCTGTCCTTCCCGGCGACGGTGAGGTTGATGCTTCGCGACGGACTTTTCTGGCTCATTCTGCTTTCCTTCCTGGTTGTGGCGGGCGGCCATGCAAGTCCGGCCGTGGCTTCCTGGGGAGAACCCCCAGCGATGTCTCTTTTGCGGCGACTCGATGCACAACTGTCATGCAAGAGTTATATCTGCTGCTATCTACGGGAAGAGGCGGGACGGCGTTTGGAAAGGCCCAACCAAAAAATATCGCAGCAGATTGCTCTGCTGCAGCTCCGCCTGCGTCGGGAATGGCCGCTGATCGTCCTTTCGTCGGTGCTGGCAGCGGCGGCCGTTTCCGCCGGTCTGGATTGGCGCGGCGTGATGGTCGGCTGGCTTCTGCTGTTCCTTTGCGTGCTTGCCCGAACGCCGCCACCGGCACCTGTCGAACCGCTTCAGGATCCGGAGCCCGATGAGGCCGGACCCGGTTCCCTGCCGCTTATCGGCGCGGCGCTCGAGGCCGTCGACATGCCGGTCTTCGTCATCGGTGCCGACCTTTCGGTGCTGCACCAGAACCGCGCCGCCGAAAAAGCATTCGGTGCGCTGTCGCTCGGCTCTCACCTGTCGGCGCGGCTGCGCTCGCCCGGCATCCTCGACATGGTACGCGAAACCGTGGCGACCGGACAGCCCAACCAGATGGAGCATTCCGAACGGCTGCCATCGGAGCGCGTCTATATCCTGCGCGTCGCCCCGGTCGGCCCGGCAGGACCGGAGCTGGCAGACGGCAGCCTCTATGTGCTCGCCTTCCGCGACGTCTCCGAACTGCGCCGCATCGAGCGGATGCGGTCCGACTTCGTCGCCAATGCCAGCCACGAGCTGCGCACTCCGCTCGCGTCGCTGCGGGGCTTCATCGAGACCCTGCAGGGGCCGGCCCGGGCCGACGCCAAGGCGCAGGAGCGGTTCCTCGGCATCATGTTCGACCAGGCGACCCGCATGAGCCGGCTGGTCGACGACCTCCTGTCGCTCTCAAGGCTTGAGCTGAAGTCCCACATAGCGCCGGATCAGACCATCGATCTGAGGCCGCTCATAGGCCATGTCCGCGATACCCTGATGCCGCTCGCCGAAGAGCTCGGGGTCGAGATCCGCACGCACCTTCCGGATGGCAAGGTCGAAGTCCTCGGCGACCGCGACGAGCTGGTGCAGGTATTCGAAAACCTCATCGAGAATGCCTGCAAATACGGGCAGGAAGGCAAGGTGGTCGATGTCTTCGTCAAGAGCGAGCCGTCCCGGCCGGTGGAGGTCAGCGTGGTCGACCGCGGCCCGGGCATCTCGGCCGAACACGTTCCAAGGCTCACCGAGCGGTTCTACCGTGTCAGCGTCGCCGACAGCCGCTCGAAAAAGGGCACCGGCCTCGGTCTTGCCATCGTCAAGCACATCCTCACCCGCCACCGGGCGCGACTGATCGTCAAATCCGAAGTCGGCAAGGGCACCGCGTTTACCGTGAGGTTCTGACATACAGCCATCCCGCAAATTCCGAGCGTTTTATTAACTCACTGATTTGACGTAATTTAATCTGTCACAAATGTTTCATCGAACTGACATAAAACGGTGTGGCTACGGTCGCTAAGACAAGCAGGCGAGCGCTGGCAGGAAGATCGGTTAGCGCGGCGTGGGACACGGAGGAGGCACAGGTGTGGACAAGGGCCGATTGGCTTGACCATCCCCGGTTCCAACGCTGTTTGGCGTCACTGAACTGTTATCCGGCCCTGTTAAGGGCGCTCGTCGGCGCAGGGCGTCGATCCCTATCCAAGAGGAGACCCTCATGAACTATTTCACTCGCCCGATGGCCGTTGCGGTTGCACTGGCTGCGGCTGCCGCGTTCGTCCCGGCTGCTCACGCTGCCGACATCTCCGGCGCTGGCGCCACCTTCCCCTATCCGATTTACGCAAAGTGGGCTGACGCCTACAAGAAAGAGACCGGCAACGGCCTGAACTACCAGTCGATCGGCTCCGGCGGCGGCGTCAAGCAGATCAAGGCAAAGACGGTTACCTTCGGTGCCTCCGACGCGCCCCTGAAGGGCGAAGATCTGGAATCCGGCGGTCTCGCCCAGTTCCCGATGGTCATGGGTGGCATCGTTCCCGTTGTGAACCTCGAAGGCATCAAGCCGGGCGAACTCGTTCTCGACGGCAAGACGCTGGCCGACATCTTCCAGGGCAAGATCACCTCCTGGGACGACGCTGCCATCAAGAAGCTGAACCCGAGCGCCAAGCTGCCGAACAAGGCGATTGCCGTCGTTCACCGTTCGGACGGTTCGGGCACCACCTACAACTTTGCCTACTACCTCGGCGAGACCAGCCCGGAGTGGAAGGAAAAGGTTGGCGTGAATTCGGCTCTGGAATGGCCGGTCGGCATCGGCGCCAAGGGCAATGAAGGCGTTGCCAACAACGTCACGCAGGCTGATGGCGCGATCGGCTACGTCGAGTATGCCTACGCCAAGCAGAACAAGATGACCTACACCGACATGATCAACAAGGATGGCAAGAAGGTCGAGCCGACCGGCAAGTCCTTCGCCGCCGCTGCTGAAAATGCCAAGTGGGACAGCCAGCCGGGCTACGGCGTGATCCTCGCCAACCAGGCGGGCGCCGAGTCCTGGCCGATGACTGCCGCCACCTGGATCCTCGTGCACAAGAAGCCTGAGGATGCGGCTGCAACGGGCGAAGCCCTGAAGTTCTTCGCCTGGTCCTACAAGAACGGTGGCAAAATGGCTGCCGAGCTTGACTACGTTCCCATGCCTGAAGCGGTCGTCAAGAGCGTCGAAGAAATGTGGAAGAAGGACATCGTCGGCGCCGACGGCAAGCCGGTCTGGGCATCCAAGTAATATTGATCGGGAGGGGCGCGAACCGCGCCCCTCCCACGTCCACGAAGCTGGCTGAGGGGCAAAGGCATGACGTTGGCAATGGCGGAACAGCGCTCTGATACGCGCCGCGAAAAGGTCGTAAGGCGCTTCGCCTTCACCGACATGATATTCGCGGGTATCTCCCGCGCGGCTGCTATCTTGGTGTTGTTGATCCTTGGCGGTGTTGCGGTCTCGCTCGTCGTCGGTGCGTGGACAGCCCTGTCGGCCTTCGGGTTCGGCTTCCTGACCACCGAAAGCTGGAACCCTGTCACCGAAAAGTTCGGCGCCTTGGCGCCCATCTACGGCACGATCGTCACTTCGGGCATCGCCATTCTCATCGCCGTGCCGATCGGCGTCGGCATCGCCATCTTCCTGACCGAACTCTGCCCCCGCCCGCTGCGCCGTCCGATCGGCATCGCAGTCGAGCTGCTGGCCGGTATCCCCAGCATCATCTACGGCATCTGGGGCCTGTTCGTCTTCGCACCCTTCGTGCAGACGACCGTGCAGCCCTTCGTCATCAACCTGTTCAAAGATGTCCCCGGGCTTTCGAGCATGTTTGCCGGCCCCCCTTACGGCATCGGCATGCTGACATCCTCGATGATCCTCGCGATCATGGTTTTGCCTTTCGTGACCTCGATCACCCGCGACGTCTTCGAAACGGTGCCTGCCGTCCTCAAGGAATCCGCCTACGGCATCGGCTGCACCACCTGGGAAGTCGTCCGCCGCATCGTTATTCCCTACACCCGGGTCGGCATCATGGGCGGCATCATGCTCGGCCTCGGACGCGCGCTCGGGGAAACCATGGCCGTCACTTTCGTGATCGGCAATGCGCACCGGATCAGCGCCTCGCTGTTTGCCCCCGGCACGACGATCTCGGCCACCATCGCCAACGAATTCACCGAGGCGGACGGCGAGCTCTACACCTCCTCGCTGATCGCTCTGGGCCTTATCCTCTTCATTATCACCCTCATCATCCTCGCAATGGCCCGTTACATGCTGATGCGGATCGGCCGGAAGGCAGGAGCCTGATATGTCGACGATCTATCCCCGCCGAAAGGCAACCAACGGCATCATGATGGCGCTCTGCGTGGTCGCAGCCGTGATCGGCCTCGCCTGGCTCGCGCTCATTCTCGGCGCGCTGCTGTACAACGGTCTGGCCGGTGTCAACATTGCCGTCTTCACGCAGATGACGCCGCCTCCGGGCGAGGCCGGCGGCTTGCTGAACGCGATTGCAGGCAGCCTGGTCATCACCGTCATCGCCGTCGTCATCGGCACGCCGATCGGCATCATGGCCGGCACCTACATGGCGGAATACGGCCGCTTCTCCAAGCTCACCACGGTCGTCCGCTTCATCAACGACATCCTTCTCTCGGCGCCCTCGATTGTGGTCGGCCTGTTCGTCTACGAACTGGTCGTGCGCCCCATGGGCCACTTCTCGGCCTTTGCCGGTGCCTTCGCCCTCGCCGTGCTCGTCATCCCGGTCGTGGTGCGCACGACCGAGGACATGCTCAACCTGGTGCCCAATGCCCTGCGCGAGGCAGGAACGGCAATCGGCGCCCCGCGCTGGATCGTCATCCGCTCCGTCGCCTATCGTGCCGCGCTGTCGGGGATCGTGACCGGCATCCTTCTCGCCATCGCCCGTATCTCCGGCGAAACGGCCCCGCTGCTCTTCACGGCGCTCAACAACCAGTTCTGGAGCAGCAACCTCAACGCCCCGATGGCCAGCCTCCCGGTCACCATCTTCCAGTTCGCGCTGAGCCCCTACGAGGAATGGCAGCAGCTGGCATGGACAGGTGCCCTCCTTATCACCCTAACGGTTTTGGCCCTGAGCATTATCGCGCGCAGCCTCACCGGACGCAGAGAGGATCGATGAACAACATGGTTTCACTGGACAAAGTCGCGCCTCAGCAGACCAGCGAAAAGGCGAAGATCGAGATCAAGAATCTCAACTTCTACTACGGTGAGTCGAAGGCGCTGAAGAACATCACGCTTTCGCTCCCGGAGCGCAGCGTCACGGCCTTCATCGGCCCGTCCGGATGCGGCAAGTCCACGCTGTTGCGTGTGCTCAACCGGATCTACGAACTCTACCCGAAGCAGCGCGCCGAGGGCGAAGTTCTGGTCGACGGTCAGAACATCCTCGACCGCAACCAGGACCTTAACCTGCTGCGCACCAAGGTCGGCATGGTGTTTCAGAAGCCGACCCCGTTTCCGATGTCGATCTATGAAAACATCTCCTTCGGCATCAAGCTCTACGAGACGCTGAGCAAGAGCGAGATGGACGAGCGCGTCGAGGCGGCCCTGCGCCGCGCGGCTCTCTGGAACGAGGTCAAGGACAAGCTGAATGCCAGCGGTCTCAGCCTCTCGGGCGGTCAGCAGCAGCGCCTGTGCATCGCACGCACCGTTGCCGTCAAGCCGGAGATCATCCTGCTCGACGAACCGGCCTCGGCACTGGATCCGCTGTCGACGGCCAAGATCGAGGAACTGATCGACGAGCTGCGCGCCGACTACACCATCGTGATCGTCACCCACAACATGCAGCAGGCAGCACGCGTCTCGCGTCAGACCGCATTCATGTATCTCGGCGAGCTGGTGGAATTCGACGAAACCGCGAAGATCTTCACCTCGCCGCGCGAAAAGCGCACGCAGGACTACGTGACCGGCCGCTTCGGCTGATCGGTTGCCTTCCGCAAGAATGCTTGGACCTGTGGATTTGGAAGGAACGACCATGGCCTCGACCCATATGCTCACCGCCTTTGACGAGGAGCTGCAGTACCTGACGCGCCGTATTTCCGAAATGGGCGGCCTGGCAGAGCAGATGTGCTCCGACGCTGTCCGCGCGCTGGTAAACTCCGACTCGGCGCTCGCCCAGAAGGTTATCTCCGACGACGTGATCCTCGATGGCGCCGAGCGCGAGATCCAGGAAAAGGCAATCATCACCATCGCCCGCCGCCAGCCTGTGGCAGCCGATCTGCGGGAAGTCGTCGGCTCTCTGCGTATTGCCGCCGACCTGGAACGCGTCGGCGACCTTGGCAAGAACACGGCCAAGCGCGTCATCGCCGTGCAGGGCACCGGAGTACCGCGCAAGCTTGCCCGCGGTCTGGAACACCTGTCCGATCTGGCGCTGGTTCAGCTCAAGGACGTGCTGGATGTCTACGTCAGCCGCTCCGCCGAAAAGGCCGAAGTGATCCGCCTTCGCGACGAAGAGATCGACGCCATGTACACCTCGCTGTTCCGCGAGCTTTTGACCTACATGATGGAAGATCCGCGCAACATCACCACCTGCACGCATCTTCTCTTCTGCGCCAAGAACATCGAGCGTATCGGCGATCATGCCACGAACATTGCCGAAACGATCTACTACATGACCACCGGCGCACAGCTGGAAGGCGAACGTCCCAAGGACGACTCGTCCAACACGGTCGGTGCTGCCGGCCGCTGAGGCCTTGTGACGGAAGAGACCAGGAATGCAGCCGAAAATTGCCGTCGTCGAAGACGAAGAAGCACTGAGCGTGCTTCTTCGCTATAATCTCGAAGCTGAAGGCTATGACGTGGATACCATCCTGCGTGGCGACGAGGCGGAAATCCGTCTTCAGGAGCGCACGCCGGATCTTTTGATCCTCGACTGGATGCTGCCGGGAGTCTCCGGCATCGAGCTGTGCCGTCGGTTGCGCATGCGACCGGAGACGGAGCGCCTGCCGATCATCATGCTGACCGCCCGCGGCGAGGAAAGCGAACGCGTCCGCGGGCTCGCCACCGGCGCCGACGACTACGTGGTCAAACCCTTTTCGACGCCCGAGTTGATGGCGCGCGTCAAGGCCATGCTGCGGCGTGCCCGGCCCGAAGTGCTGTCGAGCGTCCTGCGCTGCGGCGACATCGAGCTCGACCGGGAGACCCATCGTGTCCACCGCAAAAGCCGCGAGGTTCGCCTTGGCCCGACCGAGTTCCGGCTTCTCGAATTCCTGATGGCGTCGCCCGGGCGGGTGTTTTCCCGCTCGCAGCTCCTCGACGGCGTCTGGGGCCACGACATCTACGTCGACGAGCGGACGGTCGACGTCCATGTCGGGCGGCTGCGAAAGGCGCTGAATTTTTCCAGCATGCAGGATGTCATCCGCACCGTTCGCGGCGCCGGCTATTCCATGGAAGCCTGAACGCCACGATCCGGCTCGGTCTCATTCCGCTGCCACTCGGGCAGCGGAAACAACCTGTCGTAGGCGAGGTTAAACACGAAGGCGTAGGCCACGTAGAACAGCGCGAAGGAGATATCCATCGCGAGCGCCTCCAGAAGGCCGATGCCGAGCTGCCAGGCGATGAACGGCAGCAATCCCACCAGCAGACCCACTTCGAACAGCATCGCGTGAACCACACGCAGCCCCGCGCTCTTGCGCGTGGTGCCGGTCTTCCATTGCATTACCCGGTCGAAGAGCAGGTTGTAGAGGTAGTTCCAGCCGGTGGCGATCGTCGCCGAGACGATGCCGACGATCCCCATCAGGGACGCGGGTGTATGAAAGGCAAGCACGCCGAGTGGAATGACGAGCGCAAGGCCGATCAGTTCGAAACTGATGGCGTGGCGAACGCGGTCGCGTGGTGAACGCATGGATGAACTCCAGGAATGACTGGCCGGGTCGTCCCGAAGTTTTGCCCATTGGGGGAGGTCGTCCTCGCAGCCAGGACATAGGATCTTGTGGCGCCGCTTTCAACAGGGATTTCTAACAAATGCCTGTTGCCCGACCGGTCCTCGGGGCGCAGTGCGTGCGGCGAGCCGCCGTTTTACCAGGGTTTCTGGGAACAACAAAAAAGGCGGGCTTCGAGCCCGCCTTGATGGCAAGTCGTGTCAGGCTTCAGGCCCGGGCAGCGGCCCTGCGGCGCTCGTGCACCGGCTGGTAGGCAAGACGTGCGTGATAAGCGCAGTAAGGCGACGCATCCGGAGATTCACATCCGCAGAAGTGGAAATCGTCCTTCAGCGGATCGCCGACGGGCCATTTGCAGGTCCGTTCGGTCAGGTCGGTGAGGGCTAGCTGCTTGGAGATCGGAACGACGACATTGCCCTTGGGTGCAACGATGATTTCCTGAACGGTATCGACGTCGTTTTCGTCCTGCAGAGCTGTCGCGCCGACGGTGCGGGCTGCAGGGCGGGCGGTGGCAACGCGCGACGGGAAATTGGTAGGGCGTGGTGCAGCAGCAGGACGCTTCGTCTGAGTGCGACCGGCGGCGGCGACACCGCCTGCCTTGGCACGGCCCGGAAGGTTCAACCGGTGTACCTTGCCGATCACGGCGTTGCGGCTGACGCCGCCCAGCTGGGCGGCAATCTGGCTTGCGCTAAGCCCTTCTGCCCATAGACGCTTCAGTTTTTCGACGCGCTCGTCAGTCCAGTTCATGCCCGTTCTCCGCCTTTGAACGTTGTCGGCATGCAGAATCCGTCCACCTGCGCTGCGATGGTTAAGTCGCAACACCCACTAGATCTATGATTTAGGTGACTAGTTCCGCCGCATGCGTTCTAGTAATTGATGATTAACCTAGTGTGAGGCTGACTCTGTGGCAAGAGTCGCTGGAATCCCAACGAATCGATTTCTCGGTTTTCCCCAACTTGCTCGGAAATCGAGTCATTTCTGCCACATCTGCCGAAAGCCCCGGCAACTCGAAAATACCCTGAAATGCCCGTGTTTTATTGACAGCCCGCCGGCAAATGTCGATAGTGCCCGCGCCGCCCAGTGGGCGGCATTTTTGATTTTTTCGGGCCGCTATACCCGAAACCTTTCAGGAGTGACATCGCCATGGCCGAAGCCGCGCTTTTCGACACTTTTGCTCGCGCCCCCCTGCGTTTTGAACGCGGAGAGGGCGTCTGGCTCGTGACGGAGAGCGGCGAGCGATATCTCGACTTTGGCGCTGGCATTGCCGTCAATTCCCTCGGGCATGCGCATCCGCACCTCGTCGAGGCGCTGAAGAGCCAGGCGGAAAAGGTCTGGCATACGTCCAACCTCTATGAGGTGCCGGGCCAGGAAAGCCTGTCGCGTCGCCTTGCCGACAATTCATTCGCCGACAAGGTGTTCTTCACCAATTCGGGTGCCGAGGCGCTTGAATGCGCAATCAAGACCGCGCGGCGGTACCAGTTCGTGAAGGGCCATCCCGAGCGCTTTCACATCATCACCTTTGAAGGCGCCTTTCATGGCCGCACGCTGGCGACCATCGCCGCTGGTGGCCAGGCCAAGTACCTCGAGGGGTTCGGCCCCAAGGTCCAGGGCTTCGACCAGGTCCCGTTCGGCGATCTCGATGCCCTGAAGGCGGCCGTCACCGAGGCGACCGCGGCGATCCTCATCGAGCCGATCCAGGGCGAAGGTGGCATCCGGCCCGTCCCCAAGGAATTCTTGCAGGCATTGCGGGAAATCTGCGACGAGCACGGCCTGATGATGATCTTCGACGAGGTTCAGTGTGGCGTCGGCCGCACCGGCAAGCTTTTCGCCTATGAGTGGAGTGGCGTGTCGCCCGACATCATGGCGCTGGCCAAGGGCATCGGCGGCGGCTTCCCGCTTGGCGCATGTCTTGCGACGGAAGAAGCGGCATCGGGCATGACTGCCGGCACGCATGGCACGACCTATGGCGGCAATCCTCTTGCCATGGCCGTCGGCAATGCCGTCCTCGACGTCGTGCTGGACGAAAGTTTCCTGCAGAACGTCCGCGACGTCGCCCTCGTCCTTCGCCAGGGCCTGGCGGGCCTCAAGGACCGTTTCCCCGGTGTCATCGAGGAGATCCGCGGCGAAGGCCTCCTGCTCGGCATCAAGGCAAGAATCCCGGCGGGCGAACTGGTCGGCGCCATGAGGAGCGAGCACATGCTGGCCGTTCCGGCAGGCGACAATGTCGTTCGCCTTATTCCGCCGTTGACGATCACCGCGGAAGAGGCACGCGAAGGCTTGCGCCGCATCGAATTGGCGGCCGAAAAGCTCGTTGCCGCCGACCTGAAGAAATCCGCCTGAGGGGCAAGCAGAGGGTGCCATGCGTGGTCCCTCTGATCTGGGGACCATAGACATGGCAGCAGTGAAGCATTTTCTCGATCTTTCGGCGGTCGCGGCCCCGGATCTGCGCAACATCCTGGAGGATGCGAAGGTCCGCAAGCAGGCAACCAAGGCCGGCACCGCCGACAAGCCGCTGGCCGGCAAGATGCTGGCGATGATCTTTGAAAAGCCCTCGACCCGCACCCGCGTCTCCTTCGACGTCGGCATGCGCCAACTCGGTGGCGAAACCCTGTTCCTGTCCGGCACCGAAATGCAGCTCGGCCGCGCCGAGACGATCGGCGACACCGCCAAGGTCCTGTCGCGCTATGTCGATGCGATCATGATCCGCACTACCGATCACAACCGCATGCTCGAACTGGCCGAGCATGCCACGGTACCGGTCATCAACGCCCTGACGGACGATACGCATCCGTGCCAGATCATGGCCGATATCATGACCTTCGAGGAGCATCGCGGGCCTGTCGCCGGCAAGAGCTTCGCCTGGACCGGCGATGGCAACAACGTGCTCCACTCTTTCATCGAGGGCGCTGCTCGCTTCGGCTATCGCATGAACATGGCGGTGCCGATGGGCTCCGAGCCCTACGACAAGTACCTAAACTGGGCTCGCAACAACGGCGGCGACGTCATGCTCACCCATGATGCCGACCGCGCCGTGGCGGGAGTGGACATGGTCGTGACCGATACCTGGGTGTCCATGAACCAGGAACACAAGGCGCGCGGCCACAACATCTTCCAGCCCTATCAGGTCAACGAGCAGCTGATGAAGCGCGCCGGCAAGGATGCGCTGTTCATGCACTGCCTGCCGGCCCATCGCGGCGAGGAAGTCACCGACCAGGTGATCGACGGCCCTCAGTCGGTGGTCTTCGACGAGGCCGAGAACCGCCTTCATGCCCAGAAATCGATCCTCGCATGGTGCTTCGGACTGGTCTGATCGGCGCTGCGCGACCATCTTGATTTCGCTTTCGGCAGCACCCATCTAGCGACTTTCAACGCGTCGCGCTGCGTCCCCGGACAGGGGGCGAACGGCGTCTCAACGAACATGATCGGCGTCTTCCAAAGGGCCAGGCGGTTCCGCTTCGGCTTGCGCTTGTGTAAAAGCACCGGAACAGGCGCCCAGGAGCGACAAGATGGCGGAAGCAACCGTAGAACTGAACGAACTCGATTTTGCCGGCGACGACCGGGTCGTGCCCTTCCAGGTGGAGGGACTGGACGTGCGCGGCCGCGCCGTCCAGCTCGGGCCGCTGCTCAACACCATTCTTGCCCGCCACGAATATCCGGCGCCGGTCGCACGGCTTCTGGCGGAAGCCGTGGTTCTGACCGCGCTGCTCGGCACTTCGCTCAAGTTTGAAGGCCGTTTCACCGTTCAGACCAAGGGGGACGGCCCTGTCGATCTTCTGGTCGCGGATTTTTCCACGCCTGACAGCCTTCGTGCCTACGCCCGCTTCGACGAGGAAGCGCTTGCCGAGGCGATGCGGGAAGGGCGCACCTCGCCGCCGGAATTGCTGGGGCAGGGTGTGCTGGCCTTCACCATCGACCAGGGCCGCGGCATGCAGCCCTATCAGGGCATCGTGCCGCTGGATGGTTCGACGCTCGAGGAGATTGCCGGCGTTTATTTCCGGCAGTCGGAGCAGATCCCGACCAAGCTGCGCCTCGGCGTCGCCGAACTCTTCGATCGCGGCGAGGACGGCAAGCCGCGTCACAACTGGCGGGCAGGTGGGCTGGTTGCCCAGTTCCTGCCCCAGTCGCCTGAGCGCATGCGGCAGCCCGATCTGCATGGCGGCGACGGCGACGATCGCGATACCGAAATGACCGAGGACGATACCTGGAACGAGGCTCGCACGCTCGTCGAAACCATCGATATGGACGAGCTGACCGATCCGCAGGTGGGGGTGGAGCGCCTTCTGTTCCGTCTGTTCCACGAGCGGGGCGTGCGGGTCTACCCGCCGCAGGACGTTCTCGACCGCTGCAGCTGCTCCCGCGAAAAGATCAAGGGCGTGCTGGAGGGCTTTTCGGCCGAGGAGATCGAGGCGAGCGAAGAGGATGGGCATATCGCAGTCACCTGCGAGTTCTGCTCCACCACCTATCGGTTCGAAATCAAGGAATTCGAGCAAGCCTGATGGGGCCTGTCAGTTGAGGACGCGCATCAGTCCGGGCGAATCCAGGGAAAAGGCCGGGATCGCCACCTGGAAGGTCTCGCCCTCATCTGTCTGCATGTCGTAATGGCCGAACATCAGGCCTGATGGCGTGTCAAGCGGGCAGCCCGACGAGTACTCGTAACTGTCGCCGGGCTGCAGCCGCGGCTGCTCGCCGACGACCCCTGGCCCGTCCACCTGATCGACGAGACCGTTCTGGTCGGTGATATGCCAGTAGCGGTGAACCAGCCGTACCGTCAGGTCCGAATGGTTCTCGATGACGATCCGGTAACCCCAGACATAGCGGCTGTCTTCCGGGCTGGATTGCTCCTCCAGATAATATGGCTCGACAGAGATCTCTATGTCTCTGGTACGGGCGCGATACATGGGCACCTCAACAATCTGTTCCGCTGGATATCGTACAGGTGCGCCGCAACGTCAAGAATTGTGGCCGTTTGCGCCCGAAAGCGCGGCCTGTTCCTGCGTTTAGAGATAATCGATATGGTGAATCCGGCCGTTGGGCCGGAGTCACGTCACGAAGGGTCGTTTAGGCCGAGACCTGCGACAGTGCGCGGGCGAAATCCTCCAGCAGATCCTGGCTGTCTTCGATGCCGGCCGAGAGGCGGACCGTTCCCGCCGAGATTCCGAGTTCCGCCCGGGCCTCGTCGGAGAGGTTCTTGTGGGTCGTGGTCGCCGGATGGGTGATCAGGCTGCGCGTGTCGCCGAGATTGTTGGAGATCGTCACCACATCGAGCGCGTTCTGCAGCTTGAAGGCAGCGTCCTTGCCACCCTTCAGCTCGAAACAGACCAGCGTCGATCCGCCGCTCATCTGCCGGGCAATGATGTCTGCCTGCGGATGATCCTTGCGGCCGGGATAGATGACCTTGGCGACCTGATGCTGCTCGGCGAGAAAATCGGCGATCTTGGCCGCGTTTTCGGTCTGCTGCTTGACCCGCAGCGGAAGCGTCTCGACGCCCTTCAGAAGCGTCCAGGCGTTGAACGGCGACATGGCGGGGCCGGTGTGGCGAAAATAGTCGTGCAGGTGTTCGTCGATCCACGCCTTGTCCGACAGAACCACGCCGCCGAGGCAGCGGCCCTGGCCGTCGATATGCTTTGTCGCCGAATAGATGACCACATGCGCGCCGAGTTCCAGCGGCTTTTGGAAAAGCGGCGTGGCAAACACGTTGTCGACCACCACCTTGGCGCCCACCTGGTTGGCAAGTTTGGCCACGCCTGCAATGTCGACCACTTCGAGCGTCGGATTGGTAGGGCTTTCCAGGAAGAAGACCTTGGTCTTCGGAGTGATGGCCTTTTCCCAGTTCTCCAAAAAGCGCCCGTCCACCAGCGTGCAGTCGATGCCGTATTTCGGCGCTAGCGTCTCGACAACCCAGCGGCAGGAGCCGAACAGGGCGCGCGCGGCGACGATATGGTCGCCGGCCTTCAGCTGGCACAGGATCGCTGCGGTGACGGCCGCCATGCCGGAAGCGGTGGCGCGCGCGTCTTCGGCGCCTTCCAGCATGCACATGCGCTTTTCGAACATGTCATTGGTCGGGCTGCCGTAACGGGCATAGATGAAGCCCTCGGTCTCCCCCTTGAAGCGCGCCTCGGCCGCTTCCGACGTGTCGTAGACAAAACCCTGGGTGAGGTAGATCGCTTCCGACATTTCCCCGTATTGGGAGCGGAGCGTTCCGCCATGGACGAGCTGCGTCGCCGGGCGCCAGGATTTGGAGGAATTGTTGGAGGACTTGGTCATGCGGGGCACACCTTCGCAACAAAAAAACCGGCCGCAATAAGCAGACCGGTTTCGCACCCGGTCCTTTTAGCCACTTGTTTAACGTGGCTGCAAGCCGACCGGCCAAATCACCACGGGATAAGACTGCCATAGCGCCGCGTCCCGCTTGCGTCAATGGCCGGCATTTGGTTTTGTCGCCTCCGGCGGGGACCCGACGGCCGGGACGCCGGAAAAATGGGCGAGGGAAGAGAACATGACGGCTCGCACGACGGGGATCCTGGCGGATCGCGCCATCGCGGCATTGTTCGAGGATGGGAGGCTTCTGTCCGAGCGGGAGCTCGACCGCGACCAGATCCAGCCGGCAAGCCTCGATTTGCGCCTGGGGGCGAAAGCCTTCCGGGTTCGCGCGAGCTTCATGCCGGGCCCGTCCAGTCTCGTCTCCGACAAGCTTGACCGGCTGAAGCTGCACGTCATCGATCTGTCAGAAGGCGCGGTGCTTGAAACCGGCTGCGTCTACATCGTGCCGCTGATGGAGCGGCTCGACCTGCCATCGGGCATGTCTGCATCCGCCAATCCGAAGAGTTCCACCGGCCGGCTGGACATCTTTACCCGCGTGATCACGGATTATGCGCAGGAATTCGACAAGATCCCGCCCGGCTATTCCGGCCCGCTCTACCTCGAGATCAGCCCCCGCACCTTTCCGATCGTGGTCAGGCGTGGCTCGCGGCTGTCGCAGATCCGTTTCCGCTCCGGCAATGCGCTTCTCGGCGAGCCCGAACTGCTGGCGCTGCACGAAGGCGAAACCCTGGTGGCCGCCAAGCAGCCCAACATCTCGGGGGGTGGCATCGCCCTGTCGATAGACCTTGCCGGCGACGAGGAAGGCCTGATCGGCTATCGCGGCAAACACCACACGGCCGTGGTCGACGTGGACAAGAAGGCGCAGCACGACGTCTTCGATTTCTGGGAGCCGCTCTACAGCCGCGGCCGCCGGGAACTGATCCTCGATCCGGACGAATTCTATATCCTGGTATCGCGCGAGGCCGTGCATGTTCCGCCGCTCTATGCGGCTGAAATGACCCCGTTCGACCCGCTCGTCGGCGAGTTTCGGGTGCACTATGCGGGCTTTTTCGACCCGGGCTTCGGCCACGAGGCGTCTGGCGGCCGCGGCAGCCGGGCCGTGCTGGAGGTGCGCAGCCATGAGGTCCCGTTCATTCTGGAGGATGGCCAGATCGTCGGCAGGCTTGTCTACGAGCACATGATGGAAAAGCCGGAGGCGCTCTACGGCTCCGGCATGGGGTCCAACTACCAGGCTCAGGGCCTCAAGCTTTCCAAGCATTTCCGCGGTTGAACGGCCGGCAAGCCCTCATGCAAGGGCCGCCCGACGGGCGACGGACGCCCTTGACAGCTGCTTTCTTCTGGTAGAAATCTTCAGCCGGAATGCGGGTGTAGCTCAATGGTAGAGCAGCAGCTTCCCAAGCTGAATACGAGGGTTCGATTCCCTTCACCCGCTCCAGCAACTTGAATGACTGACAAGCAAAACCGTTTCACGGAGCCGGTGATCGCGCGGAATGCTGTGCATGTCGGGCGAAGCGGCATCGGGCAGCCTCGCCGAGAGGTACACCTTCCGGAGCAAGGCAGCCGCGTCGACGCTGATATCCGGTACCCTTGTCACAACTGGCTGAAGACGATCCGGGTGGCGGCTAAACCGTCCTTTTCGCCGGGCAATGCGGGATAGGAGCGGTGGTCGACCACAAAATCCACTTCGCCCTTGCAATCCTCGTCCGCTGAAATCACAACAGATCGCACACACCGGTAGGTTGGGGAGAATCGTGTGATTAAGGCTGTCCTTTTCGATATGGACGGAGTGCTGATTGATGCCAAGGACTGGCATTTTCACGCTCTAAACGATGCGCTGTCTCTTTTCGGCTTTGAGATTAGCAGGACAGAGCATTTGTCTGCTTATGACGGATTGCCGACCAAGAAGAAGCTGGAGATCCTGTCGCAGACCCAAGGGCTCCCGCGACCGTTGCACGACTTCATCAATCGGCTGAAGCAGCGCCGGACACATGAGATCACCATCCAGAGCTGCCGGCCGATGTTCCACCATCAGTACGCGCTCGCGCGCCTAAAGCGCGAGGGCATGAAGATTGCGGTCTGTTCAAACTCCATCCGGTCGACCATCCAGGTCATGATGGAGAACGCTGCACTTCTTGAGTATCTGGATTTCTTTCTATCCAACGAGGACACGTCAGCGCCCAAGCCGGACCCGGAAATCTATGTGAAAGCCATCGCGCAGTGCGGGGTGCAGCCCCACGAGGTCCTGATTGTTGAGGACAACCATCATGGCATTCAGGCCGCGCGCGCATCGGGAGGAAATGTTTTGGAAGTCGCAACCGTCTACGATGTGACCTACGATCGCATTGCTGCGGCAATCAGGAAGGCTGAAGGCTGATATCATGCGCTACCTGATCCCCATGGCCGCTCACTCTGACCTCTTCCCGAAGTCGGATTACCATTTTCCAAAGCCGCTCGTAGAAATCGGCGGTCGCCCGATGATCGCCCATGTGGTCGAGGGCATTCAGCGATACGATGCAGAAGCTGAGTTCATCTTTGTGGTGCGCAAGGAGGACTGCGACCAGTTCAGTCTCGACGCATCGCTGGCGCTTTTGACCGAGAGGCCCTGCCACGTCGTCAAGCTGTCCGAGCCCACCCGCGGATCCGCATGCACCGCGTTGATGGCTGTCGATCTGATCCAGGATGACCGTCCCCTGGTCATTTGCAACTCCGACCAGGTCATCCATGCAGACATACATGCAATCAACAGGAACTTCATCGCGACCGGCGTAGACGCAGGCGTCATCACCTTCCCTTCGGTCCATCCACGCTGGTCATACGCGTCCACTTCGCACAATGGCTCGGTTCTGGAAGTTGCGGAAAAGCGTGTATTGAGCCGAAGTGCCATCGCTGGATACTATTTCTTCCGGAAGGGACGCGACTTCATTCAGGCTGCGATGAGATCGATCGAGAACGGGGCAAGCGTCGACGGCGGGTTCTTCATTGCGCCGACCCTGAACGAGATCATTCTCCGGTCCGGGCTGGTTTCCCACCAGGAGATCAGGGAGGACCAGTATCACAGCCTCTATTCACCTCATCGCGTCGATCAGTACGAGCGGTGGCTTGAGACCCAAGTGCCCGCGCCATCCGACAAGCCGCTCCAGATCATCATCCCGATGGCCGGCCTTGGCAGCCGGTTCGCAAACGCGGGATACCAGAAGCCCAAGCCGTTTATCGACGTCCTCGGAAAGCCGATGATCGAGCGGGTCATCGATAATCTCAAGACGCCAAATTCCAAGTTCATTCTACTCGCCCGCCAGGAACACGTGGTAGCGGAACCTGACGTGGTCAAAAGCCTGGTGGACCGCGGCGACATCGTCATCGTCCCGGTTCATAAGGTGACGGAGGGCGCAGCCTGCACCATCGCCTTGGCGCGCGGTGTACTGGACACCCAGGCTCCCATCCTCATCGCCAACTGCGATCAGATCATCGATTTCGATTGTGACGCCTACATCCGTGACGCCGTACGGCGCGATATAGACGGCAGCATCCTCATTTTCAAAGATCGACACCGTGATCCGAAGTGGTCGTTCGCACGCCTCTCGGAGAGTGGCTACGTCGAGGAAGTGAAGGAAAAAGTAGCGATTTCCGATCTTGCCACGGTTGGCCTCTACTATTTCAAGACCGCCCAGAGCTTCCTGGACGCCGCACTGGACATGATTGCGCTGAACGATCGCGTCAACAACGAGTTCTATGTCTGCCCTGTCTACAACTATATGATCGGGTCGGGGCAGCGGGTTGGTGTTTACGAAGTGCCGGCCGAAGCCATGCATGGCATCGGTACTCCGGCAGATCTTGACGAGTATCTGGAGCTGATTGCCGGGACCGTGCAATGAAGTGCATCGTCCCGCTCGCCGGACCGGATATCTTTAGTGCTGACAGGGGTTTTCGCCCGCTCGTCCTGTACGAAGGGACGTGCCTGATCGAACGGGCACTGGATAGCCGCCCTTGGGCAGCGCAGCTGTCTCCACGGGATTACATCTTCGTCACCCGCAGCGATCTGGGAGATGGTCAGCTTGACGCGTTCTTGGCCCGCCATTGGCCCGGCTCGGCGAACGTTAAGCTCCCCTCTGTTACAGACGGCGCCATGCTGAGCGCGCTGGCGGCGGTTGCGCTTTGCCCGGATGATCGGCCTATCATCGTTGATCTCGCCGACATTCTGTTCCAATGCGAACCCTTGGAAAGAATAGAGTTCACGCGCAGCACGGGCGCCATCGTTCCGACCTTCCAATCTCAAGAGGCGATTTACAGCTATCTGCAGGAAGAACAGGGCCGCGTCGTTCGCGCCGCCGAGAAGAGGGTCATCGGCACAAAGGCGTCTGCCGGCGTCTATATGTTCCGTAGCCGCGAACTCTACATGTCCGCAGCGGCGCATTCCATTCGCAACAGGTCGAACCTCCAGCACAATGGCCTCTACTTCGTTTGCCCCATGGTGAACGGTATCCTCGAGATGGGCTATGAGGTTGAAGCTGTTCCGGTGACCGACGTCGTGCCCGTCAGCAAATTGTTTCATTAGGATAGGTGATCCATGCGTATCATCAGTCATCGCGGCTTTTGGCTGGAGCCACGAGAAAAGAACAGCATTGAAGCTTTTCAGCGCACAGTGGACGACGGGTTCGGAACCGAGACAGACTTCCGGGATCTCAACGGCGATCTCGTCATCAGTCATGATCCTCCAACCTCGTCCTCAGCGATCGCGGTTGAAAAGCTGATGGAGATATTCCGCGACAAGCATCTTGTTCTCGCAGCCAATGTGAAATCGGACGGCGTCGGTTCAATGATCAAGGAGGTCATGGACCGCTACGAGCAGGAATACTTTGCGTTTGACATGTCCGGCCCGCAGCTCAAGCAGTACACGGATCTCGGCATACCGTCCTACACGCGCCACAGCGATGTTGAGCCTGAGCCGATCTTGTACGGCAAGGCAGCCGGTGTCTGGCTTGATGATTTCGCCGGCGGTTGGATTTCCGAAGGCATCGTCCGCGAGCATCTGTCGGCCCACAAGCAGGTGTGTGTCGTCTCTTCCGAGCTTCACGGCAGATCGGGAGAAGAATTGTGGGAGATGCTGAGATCGACCAAGCTCACCCAATCAGCCGACCTGACGCTGTGCACTGATCTGCCGACGAAAGCTGTCGAGTTTTTTGGGAGCCGGACATGACGGTCTACTGACCGATCGGCTCCTCCGGTGTCGTCTGATCTGCGGCAGAATACCATCGCGATAGGACGCCCCGTTTTTGCCCGGTTGATGTTTCATGGGCTTCCATTAGAACCGTCAGAACAGCGCGTGTTCGGATGCGGAGATCGAGTTGGACACATTGATTGGCAATATCGGCCTGGGGCTCAAGCGCCAGATCCGGGTCATAACCGCCTTGACGATCCGCGAGGTGCGCCTTCGCAATAGCAAACACGCCTTCATGCAGCTGTTCGACGTTCTGGAAGCGATCGTCTTCATCGTCATCCACTGGATGATCTTCACCTTCCTGCACCGCCAGCTGTTGATCGGTGACAGTCTCCTGCTGTTCATCACCACGGGCATCTTCCCCGTCCTCTTCTTCCGCACGATGAGCATGCGAGCGGCGTCCGCCATCGAGGCATCGAAGAACGTAACCTCCATCCCCTATATCGAGCCGGTCGATTACTCGATCGCGCGAACGGGTGTGGAGTTTATGTCGTTTCTCATCCTGTTCCTGGCCTTTTTTGCGATGATCGCGGCATTTGACCTTTCGAGATTCGCAATCCCCTACAAGCCGATTGCGGTCCTCGAATTTCTTGTCCTGATCACGACGTTTTCGTTCGGGATCGGTCTCATCAATTCCTTCATCACCTATCTCTTCCCACTGTGGAAGTTCATCTATTCGTTCGTCTCGCGCGTGCAGATCTTCTTCAGCGCAGTGTTTTACATCCCGGAATATATGCCGCCGCAGCTGAAGTACTACGTGTCCTTCAATCCCATCATGCACTACGTTTCACTCTTCAGAACCGCCTTCTATCCCACCTATCCAACCCATCTCATCTCGATGACCTATGCCGTATCCTGGTCGGCAGGCGCGGTGCTGATCGGTCTGGCTCTCGAGCGGGCCCTGCGAAACCATCGCGCTGCGGGTTAGCGGCTGGCACGGACTCGTTCTGTTCGCGGCAAGAACCAAGGCAGATGCAGGGGCCGCGCTCCCTCGCAAGGCTTCTTCGCAAGTCAGGCAAATTGTCCATCGGGCGCACAAACGCATGCGGCGCTATAGAAGAAATCCTGTCGCTCAAATCCCGCCGTTGTTCTTTAAGTCCATCTGCAGCACGCGGTTTCGAGGAGTTGCCGAGGCGCAGTCAGCGGGAATGGCGACCAACAGGCTTATGCGGCGTCTTGTTCCACACGAAGGGCCGGGTCCTGAGCTCGGCCACAGCCCGCCATGCGGCATAGGATGTCATCAGCCAGTAGGCCGGCACCATGGTCCAGCGACGTCCGACAAGCCGCTTTTCGTGGTCGATCATCGAACCGATCCCCAGCCCGAGAAAGATCAGGTAGCTGCCGAGGATGTTGACGCCATCGATGATGAACAGCGCCAGCACGCCAGGAGGGATGGCAGTCGCCGGCGCCTCCAGCATGGCGACGATGCCGAGCCCGAGAAACAGGATGATCAGCGGGTGCAACAGTGACGACATCAGCATGCCGCCCACCATCAGCTGGAAGACCAGAAAGGCGCCGAGACCCATCTCGCCGATAAGCTGCAGCGGATCGCGCATCAGCACCAGCCATGTCTGCAGCCAGCCCTTGAACCAGCGGCTGCGCTGCGCCGTCCAGACGGAAAGTTCCACCGGCGCGTCTTCCAGCGTCTGGCGATGCAGGACGCCCGCCCGGTATCCGAGCCGGTAGAGGCGCAGACCGAGATCCGCGTCCTCGGTCACGTTGTAGGGATCCCATCCGCCTGCCGCCCGAAGAGCCTCGGTGCGCAGGTGGTTGGAGGTCCCGCCGAGCGGCAGCGGCATTCGGTTATGGGCGAGCATTGGCAGAAGGCCGCGAAACAGGGCCGAGTATTCGACCGAAAACAGCGCGCTCAGCCACGACGCATGCGCGTTGGTGATGATGAGGGGCGCCTGCAGGCAGGCAAGCTCCGGCGGTGACGCCTGAAACCGCGCATAGGCCTCGCGCAGTTGCTGCGGATGCGGCCGGTCCTCCGCATCGTAGACCGCCACAAACTCGCTGCGCACGCATGCCAGGGCGTAGGTGAGTGCCTTTGGCTTGGTACGCGGCCCGTAGGCAGGCACCTCGATGATCTCGAACGGCGCGCCGGGTCGTTCCGCCTTCAGTGCGGCGATCGTCTCGCGGTCGTCGGCTTCGCAGACGAGCTTGATGTCGAGCAGCGAGGCCGGCCAGTCCAGGCGGCGCAGGCTGGCGATCAGCTGGCGTGCCATTCCCGCCTCGCGGTAGAGCGCCACCATCACCGTATAGCGAGGCAGCGGGCGGGCGCCGGAAGCTGAATCCACCGGGCTCGCGCCCGCGACCTTGCGCATGAGTGCTGCAATCCGCAGCGCGAGCGACAGGAGATAGATCGTTGATAGCGTGACATGCAGCGCGGCGAGCATGGCCATCGGGCGCAGGATCAGCCCCGAGGCGAGCGTTGCGATGATCAGACCCGCGCAGAAGCCCTGATGCCCGGTCATCACGATGCGGGCCGAAAGCTGCGGGACCGTCTCGAACAGCCGGTTGCTGGCAGTTTGAACGCGGCGAGCAGCACCGGCATTCCAGACCGCGGACCGGATGGCGCTTGGCGTGGTGATCGCAAGGTTGCGCCCGAGCGCCGGAAGCGTGGCAAGGGCGGCCGCGAGGTCGACGATCCGGGCGGCCTGCGGCACGACTGCGGTTTGCGACGGCAGATGCCGGTGGCCGATCCGCAGCATTAGTGGCCATTGCAGCTGCGTATCGAGTATCGGAAGGTCCGCGACAAAACGGGCATCGATGGTTTCGATGAAAGGCAGCCGCAGCAGGCGGGCGACCGCGCCATAATAGGCGTCCTCCTCCACCTCGCCGCAGGCCAGCAGCTCGTCTTCCAGGCTGGTGCCGTTGGCGTCCGAACACAGGGTCAGCCGTGCGAGCAGCGGCTTTGAAAAGCCGAGCGCCGTCAGCGCCGAAAGCTCCGCCTGTCGCGCGGCTTGCACGTCAGGCTGTGTCTCCGTTTTGTGGGAGGAGCCGTCAGGCAGGTCCTCCAGCCGCTCCGAAGGCTCGGGCGGATATTCCCCCATCCGCATGACTCTGCTACACCGTCCGCTCACGGACGCCCCAACCTATCCCCAGACGGATCATAGACATGCGCCAGAGGATTGCACCCCTCAAAACCAAGGGCTTCGCCGGGCTTTTGGCATTGCTGTTGCTCGCCCTTGGTGGCATTGGCGGCGCGTTCTCAGCGCAAACGGCCCCTGGCGCGCTGCCGCGCCTGTTTGATTCCCGCGAGCGGATTGCGCGTCCGGATCTCAGCCAGGTGGTCCGGCTGCGCATTCTTACCACCGCAGATTTCCCGCCATTCAATTTCGCCGACCAGACGGGCCGCCTGTCCGGCTTCAACCTGGACCTTGCCCGCGAGATCTGCACGGAACTGCAGCTCGAATCCAAGTGCCAGGTCCAGGCGCTTCCCTATGACGAGCTGCAAAAGGTTCTGGAAAGCGGCGGCGGCGAAGCGGTGATGGCCGGCCTCGCGGTGACGCCGGACCTGCGTCGCCGGTTTTTGTTTTCGAGGCCCTATCTCGGCATCCCCGCCCGCTTTGCCCGTAACCGCACTGCCCGGATCGACGGCGATACGGCGGCGGCCCTGGCCGGGGCCCCCGTCGGCGTCGTCCGGGACACCGCGCACGCCGCCATGCTCAAGGCATTCTTCCCGTCGGTCGACGCCCGGACTTTCGACAGCGACGAGGTCATGCTCGACGCGCTGAAGAAGGGCGAGGTCAAGGCCGTGTTTGCCGATGGCCTGCGGCTGCCGTTTTGGGTGGCGGGCGAGGCGTCGGAAAATTGCTGTGCTCTGTTCGACGGTCCGTACCTGTCCCAGAAATATTTGGGGGAGGGGCTGTCGGTGATGATCCGCCGCAACGATCCGGATCTGGTCGCAGCCTTCGATCATGCGCTGCTGGAGCTGTCGCGCAACGGCCGTCTGCAGGACATCTACCTGCGCTATTTCCCGAACGGGCTCTACTGAGACGCGAGCGCGGAATACCTTCCTAGGGCAGGGGCCGCCTCAGCCTTACTGGCTAGCCCAGATAATGCGCGCCATCCACTCCACGTCCGGCAGGTCGAAGCTGCGATTGGGATGATCCGGATTGAGCGACATCAGCTCCACCGCCCGTGCCGTCTGGCGGGCGAGCACCTTGGCCATGACCTCGCCTTCCTTGGTCTTCAGCACCACCCGGTCGCCACGACGCACCTGCGCCCCCGGCTCGACGATCAGCACGTCGCCGTCGCGGTAGAGCGGCATCATGGAATCACCCTGGACTTCCAGCGCGTAGACGGCGCCCTTGCGGGCAGGGTCCACGGGGAACTCCACCACGTCCCAGCCCTGGCCGGCAGGAAAGCCGCCATCGTCGAAGAACCCGCCGGCACCCGCCTGCGCAAACCCTAAGAGCGGGATCGTGCCCGGCTGCGGCGGGAAATTGCCCTCGGGAAGGCTGCCGCGCCGTCCGGACGACGGCAGGTAGCTCATGAATTGGTCGACCGTCGCGCCGGTCGCCTCCAGAACCTTGGCGATCGACTCCGTCGAGGGCCAGCGCAATCGTCCGTCGGGCCCGAGGCGCTTGGACTTGTTGAACGATGTCGGATCAAGACCGGCGCGCCGCGCCAGCCCCGACGGCGTCAACTGATGACGCTCGGCAAGCGTATCGATCGCAGTCCATATGGTTTCATGTGACAGCATCGCGTTTCGTGCCTCGGACTGGGAGCGGCATGCTGAGAGTGTGATGCCGCTTCTGGATCAGGCCCGTCAGATAGGACGATGGCTCAAGCGGGCGTCGCCTGGCGAAAGGCTTCGCCGGTCCTTGGCGAAATCTAGCGAAATCATCCACCGTCGTAAAGAGCGGAGAGGAATAAAATCCTGCACCTCCGGGCCCTCCCGCGGCGACCGGGGTCAGGCAACCATCGCCATGTTGATCTTGCCAAGCTTGATCACCGCCTGGGTGCGGCTGTCGACGTTGAGTTTCAGAAGGATGGCCGAGACATGGGCCTTGATGGTGGCTTCGGAAACCTTGAGTTCGTAGGCGATCTGCTTGTTGAGCAGGCCTTCCCCAAGCATGGAAAGGACGCGGCTTTGCTGTGGGGTAAGCGTCCTCAGCCGGTCCATCAGCTCGTGCAGGCCTTGCTCGTCCTCGCTCGGAGAAGGATCGTGCAGGGGAGCCCAGATTCCCCCGTCGAGGACGGTCTGGATCGCAGTCCGGATGTCGTTGAGGCCAGATGATTTGGAGATGAAGCCGGAAGCACCGAGCTCGAGCGCCCGGCGGATCGTGGCGCAGTCGTCGCTCGCGGTGACGATGACGACGGGAAGGCTCGGAAAATCGGCCCTCAGGCTCATCAGCCCGGAAAATCCGCTGACCCCCGGCATGGAAAGGTCGAGCAGCATCAGGTCCGCCTGCGGGTAGTGCCCGCAGGCTGCTTGTGCCGCGCCGAAATCACCCGCCTCGATGATGGCGAGTTCCTCTGCGATACCCTGCACCGCCTGGCTCAGCGCGCCGCGAAACAGGGGATGGTCGTCTGCGATGATGATTGTAAGTGTCTGCATTCCCACGCCCCCTCCCAAGGACATAGTCGTGCTCGATGTGTCTCCCTGCTGATTTGTAACCTTGCGCGCCTTCCGAGACAAGAGCGGAAAATACGTAAGCCCCGGTTGTGCATCGAAGCGCTTCCCGTCCAAGCCTGTCGCACATCGGCGACAGGCGGGCGGCGGTTGATCGCGTCGTCCACCGCCGATCACCCGTCGCGGTGGACAAGCACCCGTGTTTGCGGCTAACGGTCCGGAAAGCGCTGTCTCGAGAGTTTGCCATGTCGGATATTGTGTACAAGATCGTGCCGGAAACCCTGTGGCGACCGGCAAAGGAAAAGGGCGTGTTCGAAGGCGCCGAAATTGATCTGAAGGATGGCTTCATCCACTTTTCGACGGGTGTCCAGGCGCGAGAAACGGCGCGGCTGCATTTTGCCGGCTTGAACGGGCTGCTGCTGGTAGCGGTCGATGCCACGGCACTCGGCGAGGCACTGCGCTTCGAGCCGTCGCGCGGCGGCGATCTCTTCCCGCATCTCTATACCAGCCTTCCCACCTCCGCCGTATTGTGGGAAATGCCCCTGCTGATCGGCGTCGATGGCAAGCATGCCTTCCCGGAGATCATGCCATGATCGGTCCGCTGTCGGCACTCGCCTCGCGCAGCCTCTTCGCCTTCGACCCTGAAACCGCGCACGGTCTCTCGATCCGGGCCCTGAAGAGCGGCGTCATGCCGGCATGCCGCCTGGGCGAGGATGCAAGGCTGGTGCAGACGGTTGCCGGCATCCGCTTTCCGAACCCGGTTGGCCTTGCGGCCGGCTATGACAAGAATGCCGAAGTACCCGATGCCATGCTGAAGCTCGGCTTCGGCTTCACCGAGGTGGGGACGCTGACGCCGAGACCCCAGGCCGGCAACGACAAGCCGCGCATCTTCCGACTGGTCGAGGACCGCGCCGTCATCAACAGGCTCGGTTTCAACAACGAAGGCCATGACGCAGCGCTCGGCCGCCTGTCGGCCCGCGCCGGACGCCCGGGTATCGTCGGCGTCAATATCGGCGCCAACAAGGATGCGGCGGACCGCGTCGCCGATTACGTCGCCGGCATCCGTCGTTTCTACGCGGTTGCGAGCTATTTCACTGTCAACATTTCCTCGCCAAACACGCCCGGCCTGCGCGATCTGCAGGCGCGTGAAAGCCTCGGTGCCCTTTTGGGGGCAGTTCTGGCGTCGCGCGCCGAAGAGGCGGTCCGTCATGGCCGCTCCGTTCCCGTCTTTCTCAAGATCGCACCGGACCTGACCGACGAAGGCCTGGACGACATTGCCGCCGAAGCGCTGGCCCACCCGCTCGACGGGTTGATCGTTTCCAACACCACACTGTCGCGCGATGGCCTCAGGGACCGGGAAACGGCAAAGCAGGCCGGCGGCATGTCGGGTGCGCCTCTCATGGCGCCATCGACCAGGGTTCTTGCCAGGATGCGAAAGAGGGTGGGGCCCGGGCTGCCGATCATCGGAGTTGGCGGTGTCGGCAGCGCTGCCGATGCCATGGAAAAGATCTGCGCCGGCGCGGACCTGGTGCAGCTCTATTCCTGCATGGTCTATGAGGGACCGAGCCTCGCCTCGACCATCGTCAAGGGCTTGAGCGCCCTGCTCGACCGCGACGGGATCTCGTCCATCCGCGAACTGCGCGATACCCGGCTGTCCCACTGGCTCTGAGGGCCAGGCGCCGAGCATCGGGACTCAAATCAAGCCGGACGCAATGATGGGCGGCGCCCTGCTCGACCGCGGCGGTCGCGGGAGAGTCCGACGTCAGCTTGGCAAGAGCAATGCGGCCGCTCCCCGCAGGTCGGTCACCTCCGCATAGGGCAGCCAGTCAGGGTTGCCGGCCTCTCCGCGCCGGTTCACCCAGATACCGCGCAGGCCAAGCTCATGGCGGGCCTTCATGTCCCAGTACATGCCCATTGCCACATGCACCGTCTCGTCCGGTGTGACACCCATCGACCGGTAGGCGTAGTCGAACATCTGCCGCGACGGCTTGTATGCGCGCGCCTGCTCGGCGGTGATGACGTAGTCGAAGGGCACGCCGATGCTCGCCACGGTCGGCGCGATGAGATCGTCGTCCGAGTTGGTGAAGATCGCGAGCTTGTAGTGCTCGCGCAGCTGCCGCAGGACATCCGGGACCTCGGGGTGCGGACCCATCGTGCTTGGCGACGCCGCGATCCGTTCGATCTCGTCAGCGCTCGGCGTCACGCCATGCTGACGGAAGGCAGCAGCAAAGCCGAGGCGCAGGATCTCCTTGTAGAGGCGGTGCGGCGTATCCGCCGTCAGGCGCCGTCCCTCCGCGGAAAAGCTGTCGAGGATCGCCGAGGCGTGGACGCCCTCGGCACCATGGTTTGCCAGGAGCTCGCCAATTTCGCGCAGCAACACCTCGTACCACTGCACCAGGGTCCCGTAGCAGTCAAAGGTGATGATCTTCGGCGCGGGATCGAGCTCGAATGTCGGGGTGTCGTGTGAGGGCATTTGCGGTTGCCTGCGGTTGAGAGGGATCTTGGCGACGCCGGAGGGTGCTACCGACGCGTTTAAAAGCCGGACCAAGGGCGATCACCGGCATCTGCCGGTATCGCGGCCACGGCAGCAGATCAGACCACGGAATGGCACGCCTGGCAAACGCCTCGGCGCGGCCGACGCCTCATGGGGCAAAGCTCTGGCGCGCCTTGCGCGGCACCATCGCCGCCAGGAAGAAGCCGCGCATCAGCAGGAAAAGGTTGAGCGAAAGCCACAATCCGTGATTGCCGAGGAGCGGCACGGTGACGGCGAGGCTGAGGCAATAGATGATGAAGGAGACGACCATCATGTTGCGCATTTCGCGTGACCATGTCGCGCCGATGAAGACGCCGTCCATCTGGAAGGCAAGCGCACCGGTGAGCCCTGTCAGGGCGGCCCAGGGCAGATAGGTAGCTGCCGTCTCCTGCACGTGCGGCGAGGTGGTGAGCATGTGGATCATCGGCTGGCCGAAGGCGATGAAGAAGAGGCCAACCATGCCGGCCATCGCCAGCGACCAGAAGCCGGTCAGCCGCAGCGTCCGGTCGAAGGCCGGCCGGAAGCCGGCCCCGACGGCCCGGCCCGCCAGTTGTTCGGCGGCGCCCGCCAGTCCGTCCAGAAAGAAGGCCGAGAGCATGAAGATGTTCATCAGCACCGCATTGGCCGCAAGCGTTACCGCGCCGAAGCTCGAGCCGACGCGGGTCAGCAGGGCAAAGGCGCCGTTGAGGATCAGCGAGCGGATCAGGATGTCCGCATTGAGCTGGAACAGTTGCCGGAGCTTGTTGGGGTCGAGGATGTCCGGCCGGCTCGGCCGATGGCTGAGCGAGACCTGCCGGCTGACGATCACCAGCCCGACGATCATCCCCACCACTTCCGCCGCAGCCGTGGCCAAGGCGACGCCCGTCACGCCCCAGCCGAGGACCAGGCCGAACAGGATGGCCAGCACGATGTTGGTGCCATTGAGGACGATCTGCAGCAGAAGCGCGAGAGAACCCTTGCCGCGCCCGAGCACGAAGCCGAGGATGGCGAAATTGGCAAAGGTCGCCGGGCTCGTCAGCACGCGGATGCGGAAATACTGCCGGGTCACGGCCGAAACTTCGGCATCGCCGGTCATCAGCTCGGGCGCGAAGGAAAGAATGAGCGGCGACAGCGCCAGCATCAGCAGCCCGAGCGCAAAAGCGCTCACAAGCGCGCGATAGAAGACGGCCTGCTGCTCGCGCTCGTCGCCGCGACCGAAGGCCTGCGCCACCAGGCCGGTGGTGGAGGTACGGAAAAAGCTGAGGCTTCCGTAGATGAGGTCGAAAAGGATGGCGCCGATCGCGAGGCCCGCAAGCGCTTCCGGATGACCGAGATGACCGACCACCGCCGTGTCGGTGAGGCCAAGCAGCGGCGTGGTGAGGAAGCCGAGCGTCATCGGAACGGCAATGCCGAGCACCAGCCGGTGCGTTACCTCGAAGGGCCGGACCGCCTCCGGTTGTCGCTCCACCATGCTCAGCCCGAAAGCACCATCGCCCAGTAGCTGCGCCCGTCGGATGCGCGGGCCATGGCGACACCCAGTCCCTTGTAGGGTCCGAGCATGTTGGCGAGATGCTTGGGAGACTTGATCCAGGCGTCGACGGCACCATCGACGCTGGCCTGGCCGCTGGCGATGTTCTCGGCAGCCGGCAGCGCCACGTCGTTCTTCTTCATGCGGTCGCCGAAATTGTCGCCGAAGCCGATCAGGTGCTTCATCTCGCCGGCCTTGGCCATGCGCACGGCCTGGGCAACGGCAGCCTCTGTGGCCGGCTTGTCGATCGAAAGCGCTGAAAGTCCGCGGCTCTGGCGCAGCGTGTTGACCATCGGCAGCGCGGCCGCCGTCGCGTCGCTGGACCCGACGGCGGTTGTCGGCGCCAGCACCGAGGTGGTGGAGCAGCCGGACAGCAGCAGACCCATTCCGGAAAGCGCAAGAAAGCGGCGTCGCGACGGGTTGGTCCGATCCAGGGTCATGTCAGCGACGGTAGCTCATCAGGCGCAGGATGATGAAGATGGGAATGACGACGATCGCGCCGAGCAGCAGGTAGTTGCCGACCCTGCCGAGCGCCACGAAACCATTGTACCAGAGGTCGAGGAAGTGATAGCGCAGGCTGCTGACGATATTGTCCGGCGTGAAGCCGAAAAACGCCAACAAGAAACCCACGATGAGACAGACCACGACCAGCTTGATGATCGTCCGGCCGGGCGAGTCGCCCAGGAAATTGTTGACCCCATTCGCCATGTCAGTCGTTCTCCGAATTGCCCAGAAGGCATAGCCGCGGCCGTGCTGCATCGCAAGCGCGCAGCGCCACCTCGGATAAAAGTTGAGTTTTTTTGTGGCTTCCGCAGGCAGCCACTTCCGCGGGGATCCTTCGCATGACGCCCAAAGCCAGACGGACAGCGCATTTCGCTTCGGGGGATCCGATTGCCGATCGCCGGGCCGACTATGCCCGCATGCTCGCCGAGACCGGCGACTGGTCGGCCGCGGCGGAGCTTCTGGAGCAGGCGCTGGATCTCGTGCCCGAATGGGCGGCGGGCTGGTTTCGCCTCGGTGAATACCGGGAAAAGGCGCTGGCAAGCATGTCGATGACGGACGGCGCGTCGAGTGCCTATAGAAAGGCGCTCGAACTTGCGCCCGACGACGTCTTCGGCGCCCGCCTCAAGCTCGCCCTCCTGGGCGAGGAGGAGACGCCGCCGCAACCGCCCAGCCGCTATGTCGAGGGGCTGTTCGACGATTATGCCGACCGCTTCGACACGGCGCTGGTCGAGAAGCTCGATTATTCTGTGCCGGGCAAGCTTGCGGCGCTCGTGGAGTCCCGCTCGCCCTTCGCGACGGTCGTCGATCTCGGCTGCGGCACCGGTCTCTTCGGCGCCGAGATCAGGGCACGGACGACGCACCTGCAAGGCTTCGACCTGTCGACGAACATGCTTGCCAAGGCGGCGGCGAAATCGCTCTACGACCATCTCGGCCAGGCCGACCTTAGCCTCCCGGTGGAGCAATCGGGCCTGTTTTCGGACAGCCTGCGCCGACACCGCGCCGACCTCGTCTCCGCCGCCGACGTGCTGATGTATCTCGGCTCGCTGGAGACGGTCTTTCCCCTGGTGCTGTCGCTTCTCGCCCCCGGCGGCCTGTTTGCCTTTTCCGTCGAGGACGCCGGCGCCGGCGCGGGTTTCGTGCTGCGGGATTCGCTGCGTTACGCCCATTCGCAGGACTATATCCAGACGCTCCTTTCGCATCACGCGCTCGATCTTCTGGAAGCGACGACGTCCGTCATTCGCATGGATGGCGGAAAACCGATCGACGGCATTCTGTTTCTGTCGCGCAAACCCTCCTGAGGCTCAGCTTCCTGCGTTCTGCAGGAAGCGCCGTCCGCCCTGCTGACGCCGCTTGTCCAAGCTGATATTGCGGCGCAAGATAGGCGAAAAGGAGCACAGATGGCAGAGCAGGCGCAGGCGCGAAAACGCATGGTCGGGTTTTACAGTCTCGACCCCGCACGCCACACGCCGCTTGAGGATGCGCAGGGCATCTTCATCAGCGCCATGGTCGCAGCGCTCGGGCTCTATCTTCTCAATCAGGTCGGGCTTCTGACCAGTGGCACGGCCGGCGTTGCCTTCCTGCTGCATTACGCCTTCGACATCCCGTTTGGCATTCTCTTCTTCGTCGTCAACCTGCCCTTCTACTACCTCTCCTTCCGGCGGCTCGGCCCCGGCTTTTCCGTCAAGACCTTCGGCGCCATCGCGCTCGTCTCGGCGATTTCCGAGCTCGAACGGAATTTCCTCGTCATCCAGTATATCGATCCCTTCTGGGCGGCGCTGCTGGCCGGCATCCTGATCGGCTTCGGCCTGCTGGGGCTCTATCGCCATCGCGCGTCGCTCGGCGGCATCGGCATCCTCGCGATCTACATCCAGGACCGCTTCAGGATCCCCGCGGGCCTGGTGCAGCTCGCATTCGACCTCTGCGTCATGGCGGCCGCCTTTTTCGTGGTGAGCCCCGCAACCGTGCTGTGGTCGCTGCTGAGCGCCGTCATCCTCAACCTTCTTTTGACCATCAACCACCGCTCGGATCGCTATATCGCGGTCCGCTGACAGGCTTCACGGGAGAGCCGCTTGGCCGACAGGAAAACGCCGCTCGGCCTTTGGGCCTCCAGCGCTGAAAAGCATTCGCCCATCGAGGATGTCCAGGCAATCGTCGCCGGCAGCATGCTGGCCGCGCTCGGCGTCACGCTGCTTTCGGCCGCGCATCTGCTGATTGGCGGTACGGCCGGGATAGGCTTTCTGCTGCGTTATTCGGTGGGCGTCAGCTTCGGTATCGCCTTCTTCACCCTCAACCTGCCCTTCTACTGGCTGGCCTATCGGCGGCTTGGCCCTGCCTTCACCGTCAAGACCTTTTCCGCCGTGGCGCTCACATCCTTGCTGACCGGCTTGCTGCCGAAGCTCATCGTCATCGGCGCCATCGATCCGGTTGCCGCGGCCCTGTTCGGCGGGCTTTTGATCGGCTGCGGCATGCTGATCCTGTTTCGCCACCGGGCGTCGCTCGGCGGCTTCGGCATCCTGGCGCTCTATCTGCAGGAGCGGCTCGGCTGGCGCGCCGGTTTCGTGCAGCTCGGGCTGGATTGCCTCGTCCTCGCCCTATCGTTTTTCGTCGCAGGTCCGCTGGTGATCCTGAGTTCGATCCTGGCTGCGGTGACGCTCAACCTGACGCTGGCCGTCAATCACCGGGCAGACCGCTACATCGCGGTTCGCTGATCCGGCGTCAGAGATCAGCCGCAAGCGCGGCATGACAGCATTCAGCCGGAAACGGTCTTCGCCAGCCAGGCCTCGAACTCTTCCGGCCACTTGACAGAGGCGGTGCCCGGCCTACCCATGCCGAAGCCGTGGCCGCCATCGTCCAGCTGGATGAGATCGACCGGAATGCCGGCCTGTTCGCAGGCGGCCTGCATGATCAGCGTGTTTTGCGGGTCGGATACCGGGTCGTCCTTCGCCTGGGCCAGGAACACCGGCGGGCAATTGGCTTTCACGTGGTCCTCGACAGACCACTCGGCACTCTCTGCTGGGTCCGGATGCGCACCCACCATCTGTCGGCGGGTGGATGTCTGGTCAAGCGGCGGCTTCAGCGTGATGACAGGGTAGATCAGCGCCGCAAAGTCCGGCCGCGCCGAAATCTGGTCGATCGCATCGACACGCTCGTAGGACAGGAAGGCTGATCGCGTCGCAGCAAGACCGAGCAGGTGCCCGCCGGCTGAAAATCCGAGGACGCCGATCCTGTCCGCATCGACCGCGAAACGTCCAGCGCCGGCGCGGATTAGCCGCAGGGCGCGCTGCGCATCCTGCAGGGGAGCGAGCGGGCCGGCACCCCAGCCCTCTCCGGGCAGCCGGTAGCTCAGCACGAAAGCGGTAATGCCGCGCGCGTTCAGCCAGCGCGCCGCCGGCAGCGCTTCGTTACCGTTCTCGATCCGCCTGTAGCCGCCGCCCGCCGCGATCATGACGGCAATCCCGTTTGGCTTGGCTGCGGGAAAGACTTCGAGGCTTGGCGCAGCGATGTGACGCACGGCACCGCCGGGCCCTTCCTCGACGGGTCCCGTAGGTCCGCCGCCGCCCGGAGGCACAGACGGCCAGACGTCAAGCGACGACGCTCGCGCGGCAAGCGAGCGTCGCGCAAGCAGCGGAGCGAGACTGATGGCTGCAAGAAGCGTTCGGCGCGTTGGCATCGGCAATCCGGCGAGAGACGTTCGCCGTAAGGCACACCTTGAATGCGGCAAAATTCAAGCGTTGTCCGCAGTTAGCCTTTCGCGCGCCTTCTCATTGTTCGCCGCCATCCTACATGTGCAGCGTGGACCGGATCGGAATGGACAGTGCTGTCGACTTGCCCGCACCCTTTGCCCGCTGGTTTGCGGAAAAGGGCTGGAGCCCCCGCGCCCATCAGCTTGAACTTCTGGCCCGCGCACGGTCGGGTGAAA
Source organism: Hyphomicrobiales bacterium (assembly GCA_900469345.1). GTDB lineage: Bacteria > Pseudomonadota > Alphaproteobacteria > Rhizobiales > Rhizobiaceae > Neorhizobium. The sequence goes on from UBWZ01000003.1 coordinate 292,423, forward strand.
ATACCCTGCTGATCGCGCCCACAGGCGCCGGCAAGACCCTCGCCGGCTTCCTGCCATCGCTGACCGACCTCGTGCGTCGTGGCAAGATCCCGCCCGGTTCCGCCTTTACCGGCATCCACACGCTCTACGTCTCGCCGCTCAAGGCCCTGACCGTCGATATCGAGCGCAACCTGATGAAGCCGGTCACCGAGATGGGGCTTGCCGTGACGGTCGAGAACCGAACGGGCGACACGCCGCAGTCCAAGCGTCAGAGGCAGCGGTTGTCGCCGCCCGATATCCTCCTGACGACGCCCGAGCAAGTGGCGCTTCTCCTCGCCAGCAAGGAGGCTGAGCGCTTTTTCAAGGACCTGAAATATATCGTCCTCGACGAATTGCACTCGCTCGTCACCTCCAAGCGCGGCCATCTTCTGTCGCTCGGGCTTGGCCGCATCCGCCGGCATGCGCCGCAGGTGAAGACGATCGGCCTGTCGGCGACCGTTGCCGATCCGATGGAATTGCAGCGCTGGCTGGTGCCGCAGGGGGAAACGCCGGCCCCGCCAGCGAGCCTCGTGCATGTGACGGGCGGTGCCGCACCCGACATCGCCATTCTCGGAACCGAGAAACGCATCCCCTGGGGCGGGCATGTCTCGTCCTATGCGATCGACGACGTCTACCGGCAGATCACCCGGCACGGCACGACGCTGGTGTTCGTAAACACCCGCTTTCAGGCGGAGTTCCTGTTTCAGGCGCTTTGGGCCGTCAATGAGGAAAACCTGCCGATCGCGCTCCATCACGGCTCGCTCGACGCCGGCCAGAGGCGCAAGGTCGAGGCCGCCATGTCCCAGAACCGGTTGCGGGCGGTCGTCGCCACCTCGACGCTCGACATGGGCATCGACTGGGGCGACATCGATCTCGTCATCCATATCGGCGCCCCCAAGGGCGCGTCGCGGCTGGCACAGCGCATCGGCCGTGCCAACCACCGCATGGACGAACCATCCAAGGCGATCCTCGTGCCGGGAAACCGCTTCGAGGTGATGGAATGCCAGGCGGCGCTCGACGCCAACTATCTCGGCGCACAGGATACGCCGCCGGTGGGCGAGGGGGCGCTGGACGTGCTTGCCCAGCACGTGCTCGGTATGGCCTGCGCCGAACCCTTCGATCCGCTGGAGCTCTACGACGAGATCATTTCCGCGTCGCCCTATGCGAACCTTTCGTGGGAGATGTTCGAGCGCATCGTCGATTTTGTCGCGACCGGCGGCTATGCCCTGCGCGCCTATGAACGTTACGCCAAGATCCGCCGCACGGAAGAGGGGCGCTGGCGGGTCTCCAACCTGCACGTGGCGCAACAGTACCGGCTGAACCTTGGCACGATTGTCGAGGCAGCCGAGCTCAGCGTCCGGCTCGTCAGGCGCAACGACAAGGGGACGCTTGGACGCGGCGGCATGTCTCTCGGCAAGGTGGAGGAACAGTTCCTCGAACAGCTTCGTCCGGGCGACACCTTCCTGTTTGCCGGCAAGGTGCTGCGCTTCGAAACCATTCGCGAAAACGAATGCCTGGTCTCCAAGACCTTTTCGACCGACCCGATGATCCCGAGCTACGCCGGTGCCAAGTTTCCGCTCACCACCTATCTCGCGGACCAGGTGCGCGCCATGCTGGCCGATCCCGAGCGATGGAGCGCGCTGCCTGATCAGGTGCGCGACTGGCTTGCGATCCAGCGGGAGCGCTCGATGATCCCGAAGCGCGACGAACTGCTGATCGAGACCTTTCCGCGCGGCAAGCGCTTCTTCATGATCGCCTACTGCTTCGAGGGCAGGCTCGCGCACCAGACGCTCGGCATGCTCCTGACGCGCCGGCTCGAACGGGCGGGCGCTCGGCCTCTCGGCTTCGTCGCGACGGATTATTCGCTCGCCGTCTACAGCCTCAACGACATGGGAGCGATGATCGACGGCGGACGGATGAGCCTGTCGGAGCTCTTCGACGAGGACATGCTCGGCGATGACCTCGAGGCCTGGCTTGCGGAGAGCTACCTGCTGAAGCGGACTTTCCGCAATTGCGCGATCATTTCCGGCCTGATCGAGCGCCGTCATCCGGGCAAGGAAAAGACCGGACGGCAGGTCACGGTCTCGACCGATCTGATCTACGATGTGCTGCGCACCCATGAGCCGGACCACGTGCTTCTCGAGGCGACGCGGCGGGATGCGGCAACGGGGCTTTTGGATATTGGTCGCTTAGGCGATATGCTGGCACGAATCAAAGGGCACATCACCCACCGCGATCTCGACCGGGTCTCGCCGCTTGCCGTTCCCATCATGCTGGAGATCGGCAAGGAGACGGTTCCGGGCGAGGCGAACGACGCGGTGCTGGAAGAGGCGGCCGAGGAACTGATCGCGGAGGCGCTGAGCTGATGCGGTCAAAAGTGGTAAGAGACGACGACTTGTTGACCCGCATTGGGCTCGCCGCCCGTTCGACATCCATCCCCGGAATTGCTGCTGGCACGGAGGAGATCCTCGTGCACGGCGTCACGGCCGTGTGCGACCCCTTGGGTGGGCTCTACCTGCCGGAAACAGGCATGCTTGTCGTATCCGATCTGCATTTGGAAAAGGGCGCGGCCTTTGCCCGCCGCGGCATGATGCTGCCGCCCTACGACACCATCGCGACGCTCAACATCCTGGCGGCGGTGATTGGTCGCTACGATCCGAAAGTTGTCGTCTCGCTCGGCGACAATTTTCATGACCGCAAGGGCTCGCAGCATCTGCCGGCCGACCTGCGTGCGCTGATCGTGTCGATGGCGCGCGGCCGTGACTGGATCTGGATCAATGGCAATCACGATCCGGATGGTACCACCGACCTGCCGGGAACCTCCACCGACGAACTCGTCTATGGCGGCCTCGTCTTCCGCCACGAGCCGAGCCTGATGTCGGGCCAGGGGAAATCGAAGGGCGAAATCGCCGGCCATCTGCATCCGTCCGCGACCGTCAGGCGACGGGAAAAATCCGTGCGCCGCGCCTGCTTTGCCTGCGATGGCGACCGGCTCGTCATGCCCGCTTTCGGCGTGCTCGCCGGTGGTCTGGATCTGCGCCACCGCGCCCTGCAGGGCATCTTCAACCAGGAGGCGCTGGTCGCCCACCTGCTCGGCCGCGACCGCATTTATTCGGTTCGCTACGGCAGCCTGCTGGGCTGACCGGTCCAGGGGTCGGTGCCATCCCGCAGGAAGCGCAGGGTATCGGCCCAGAACCCGTCGGCATGGCGGGAATGAAACAGGCTGAAATGGCCAATGCCGGACAAACCGTAGAACGAAGGCTCCAGTAGCACCTGCGTGCGCTTTGCCCCGGTATAATAGGCAAGGGTCCGCCGCACCGCCGCTTCCGTTCCGATGTCGTCGTCGCCAACGGCAATCGCCAGGATGGACGCTTTGACGGCTGCAAACCTGCGCAGGATCTCCGCCCGCTCCTGTGGTGGGTGGGTCATTTCCATCCGGGCGCCGCGAAAGCTCCATTCATTGGCAACGCCCGCCGGAAGGTCTTCGAGCCACCCCAGCCGCTTGCCGGGAAAATAGCCGAACACCGCCGTCAGCACCGGCATCACCACATGCCATTTGAGGAACAGCCGCGCCCGGTGGCCCGCCGCATAATCGCGCCAGTAGGCATATTGTGCGCCCACCGTCAGCATCCGGTCGATCCGCGCCGCATGCGGGGAGAGGCCCGGCAGATATCCGCCGATGCTGTGCCCGACCACATGGATCGGCAGCCCCGGCCGCCGCCCGTCCATGAAGCGAAGGGCCGCATCGAAATCCTGCACGCCCCAGTCGCGCCATGAAAACCCGCAATCGCGCAGGCGTCTTGGCCGCGACAGGCCGATGCCGCGATAGTCGTAGGTCAGCACGTCGAAGCCGCTGCGGCGCAGAAAATCCGCGTAGAAATGGTAGTAGCGCGCAAGGACGCCGGTCGCCGGGTTGATGATGACGCTTGCCGCAGGCGTGCTTCGCGATGCCCAGACATGGCCCTGGATCGTCACCCCGTCCCGACAGTCGAGCGATGCCGGTTCGCCGAGCGGCCGTGACCGCGGGGCGCCGGCCGGACTGGAACCTTCTGCCATTCGCACCATCCCCCACCCAGGCGATAAAGAGGATAGGCCGCTTCCGGCTTGGCGCAAGTCGACGAAGACCGGGCTGGTCAGATTTCTCCGGAAACCTCCCGCCGCCGCCGGTCCAGCTCTTCCGCATAGCGCCGCAGCAAATGGCTTTCGCTGAGCTGTCCGACCACCTTGCGTTCGGTCTGGTTGCTGACGACGGCAAGCGCTTCGGCTTCCGTCTTGTCGAAGATTGCTGCCGCCTGCTTGGCGTTCATGGTGGGAAGCAGGACGTCGTTCTCGTAGCGCGCAAAAGCCAGCAGCGACTGCGGCTCGTTGCTTTCCTCCCGCGGCGCCGCGTAGATGTCGGGCAGCAGGATCAGACCGGCATATTTGCCGCTCTCGTCCACCAGCACGACCCTTTGCGTCGCCCCTAGGCGGAATTCCTTGCGGAACTCGTCGAGCGGCATGGTCACGGGCGCCGTGCGTGCATCCGTCCGCATCAGCTTGCCGACCGTCAGGTTGCGCACCCACCCCACGTCATGCGCGCTGCGGATGCCTTCGCCGCGAAGGTGGAAGCGCCATGTCGCGAAGGAATAGCCGAACGTGGTCCTGACCACGACGGACGAGGTGATGACGGCCGCGAGCGCGAGCGCCGTGATCGGGAAGTCTCCGGTCAGTTCCAGAGCGAGGAAGGTCATGGTAAGCGGCCCGCCGATCACCGAAACGGATAGAGCGCTCATGCCGACCACCGCGTAGATGACCGGCGTCAGCGTCGCGTGCGCGAAGATGTAGGGCGTGCAGGAGGCAAACAGCTTCCCGAGCAACGCTCCGAGAAACAGCGACGCGAAGAACAGGCCGCCGCGGAAACCCGCTCCGATCGAGATCGCCGATGCCAGCGATTTCATCAGCAGCACGGCGAGCACGGCCGAGATCGTCATGTTCTGGTTGAGGTTGATGTGCAGCGCGCCATGGCCGGCCGACAGCACCTGATGATCGATCAGCCCGAGAAGGCCGACCGCGACCCCGCCGATGGCGGGCCGGATGATCGACGAAATCGAGCTCTTGCGAGCGAGCTCCTCGACATAGGTGACGCCCTGCATGAGCAGAATGCCGGCACCGGCGCAGACGATGCCGAGCACGATCGCAGGCAGGTAGTCGGCCGGCATCACCGTCCCGAACTTGCCGACGTCGATCAGGAAGGCGTCGCCCATCAGGAGCCGTGCCATGAAGGTGGCGATCAGCGCCGAGACCACCACGGGCGCAAGGCTGAGAATGGTATAGGTGCCGATGATGAGCTCGAAGGCGTAGAAGGCGCCCGTCAGCGGCGCATTGAACGCGGCGGCAATCGCGCCGGCGGCGCCACAGCCGACCAGAATGCGCAGGTCGGCGCGGCGAAGCTGCAGCAGGCCGCCGATCTTCGATGCGATCCCCGACGAGAGCTGCGTATAGCCGGCCTCCAGGCCGACCGAGGCGCCGAAACCGTTGGAAATGAGGTTCTGGACGGCGACCAGGATGCTGTCGGTAAGCGACAGGCGGCCGCCATGCAGCGCATTGGCCTCGATCGGGTCGACCATCGGCTTCTTGCGCCATTTGCGCAGCCAGAGCACGAGCAGACCGAGCAGAATGCCGCCGGCAATCGGGGCGACGAGGATGACCTGCGGGTCGAGCGAGCTGGCCGAGCTCAGCCGTTCCCCGACCGGGATACCGAATATCAGCTGGTGCAGCGCCTGCGAGATCCAGCTCATTGCTGCAACGCTGACACCCGCGAGGACGCCCACCACCGCGGCGATTAGGATCAGGCCGAACTCGCTGCGCCGGATAACCAGGCGCAGCTCGCCGGGAGCAAGAAAGACCCGGCTGCGAGCCGGAAGCGATTTCAGATAGGTGAGCATTGGTGATTTACGCTGCGGATGATGAATAAGTTAGGGCGGCAGCCGCAACAGGCAAATGACAGGCGCTTCGACCGGCCTGCGAGGCGTTGCGGGAAGCACGGCATCAGTCCTTTCGGAACATCAGGCTTGCGCCCCAGCCGGTGACGACGGCGATCAGCACGCACAGGAAGCCGTAGGCGAACGGCCTTTCATGCGCGGCGTCGCTGATCGCCTGCTCGAGGCCGGTCTTCACCACCCGCAAGGGTGTCTCGCGCTGGGCGATAAGCACGCCGCTCTTGAACAGATAGGCGCGGACCATGTGCTGCCCGTCGGGAATGTTGGCGGGGAGGCGCAGCGAGGCCCGAAACAGGCTGGACGAGACGAAGCGCACTCCGCTCGTGTCGCGCTGGTAGAGACCGCTGCCGAGCTTCAGGCGGCGATAGGATTCGCGAAATTCGCTGATCACGCCTGAGTTGCGGATGTAGCCCACCGGGTCGAGCGGCAGGTGCTCGATGCCCACGCCGACGCTGTTGAAGCTCGGTCCCTGTTCCAGATCGTCGATCTGCCGCGTGCTGGCGATCGAATAGCTTTCCGGAACCTGCTGGAACGTCATCGATTCCGTGTTCATCCAGATGCCGAGAACGCGTTCCTTCCGGCGCACCGTGGCGTAGTCGCGCGGCCCCTCGAGCGTGACCACGACGTCGTACTGGCCGATTGCCAAAAGCAGTTCGTCCGTATTGGAAAGCGCACCGAAGATGGTGAGGTCGGCGCCGCGGAAATCGGAGGTGATGGCGATTTCGTTGGACGAGACGCCGATGTCGAGGCCTTCCTTGACCGCCGATGCCGGGGCGAACGGGACCTGCGCTGCGGCCGGCAGGGTGGCCGCGAGGGTCAGCACGCCGACGATGGCGCAGATGGCCTTGAGGCGCCGCATCAGTACGACCGTCCCCCGACCGCGACCGAATAGATGTCGTCCGGGGTCACCACCAGTCCGACCGCCAGGCGCAGTCCGACCGCCAGAACCAGAAGGCCGAGCAGGGCGCGCAACTGTTCGCCGCGCAGTTTCTGGCCGACCCGCACGCCGTATTGCGCCCCGATCACGCCCGCCACCATCAGGATCGATGCCAGCACGATATCGACCGAATAGTTGGTCACGGCCTGCACCATCGTCGTGTAGGCAGTCACGAAGATGATCTGGAACAGCGAGGTCCCGACGACGACGCTGGTGGGAATGCGCAGCAGGTAGATCATTGCCGGCACCATGATGAAGCCGCCGCCGACGCCCATGATCGAGGTCAGGATGCCGATGCCGAAGCCCAGCACGACGACCGGAATGGCCGACAGGTAGATCTTGGACTTCTTGAAACGCATTTTCAGCGGCAGGCGGTGCACCCAGTTGTGCTGGCCGGGCCGTCTGACCGGCAGCTGCTGGTTCTGCTTGGCGCGGCGCATGGCGCGCAGGCTTTCCTGCAGCATCAGCGCGCCGATCGTGCCGAGCAGGACGACGTAGAGGATTGAGATGAACAGATCGAGCTGTCCGAGGCGCCTCAGCCACGAAAAGATCCACACCCCGACCGTCGCGCCTGCAAGACCGCCCACGAGAAGCACGCTGCCGAGCTTCATGTCGAGCGTGCCGCGCCGGAAATGGGTGATCGCACCGGAAATCGACGAGGCCACCACCTGGTTGGCACCGGTCGCCACCGCCACCACGGGGGGGATGTTGTAGAAGATCAGGAGAGGCGTGATAAGGAAGCCGCCACCGACGCCGAACATGCCCGACAGAAAGCCGACTGCCGCGCCCATGCCCAGGATGATGAGAATGTTCACCGAAAGCTCTGCGATCGGCAGGTAGACGGTCACGGTGCAACCTCTGCGGCAAAAGGCTAAAGCGGCAACGCGCCGGCACCCTAAGGGAGGGTATCCGCCGTTGCGGTGAGTACCTCATCTCACATGCCGCATGAACGACAGATGAAACCTGATCCGTGATGCGGTCTGCAGGGCCGGCAAGTCAATTCGCAAGCGGCTTTTGCACGCCTATGCACCTCCGTTTCCGGGAGCGAGTGGCGGAATGTCCGCACCTCGCCTAACCCGGTCGGAGCGGTCGTCTTAGCCGTTGCGGGCCAGCAGCGCCTTCACAAGCGCGTCGTTGATCTTGCCGCTCGGCTCCTGGCCGACGGACGTCTGGAAGGCCTTGATCGCGGACACCGTCTTCTGGCCCATCTTGCCGTCGGCCTTGCCCGCATCGAAGCCGTTCTTGTTCAGAATGCCCTGCACGTTGCGGATCGCCTTTTCCATGTCGATCGAGGCGGTGGTCAGCGGCTTGCCGGCGGAAGCCCATTCGTCGGGCAGGTTGACCGCATTGGCCTTCGCCTCGGGCGTCTTCGGCTGCCACTGATCGACCCTGGCGCGGGCATTGTCGAGCTGTTCCTTGCGCATGGCCTTGGCCACTTCGTCGCGCTTCTGGGCTGCATCCTTGTCGCCGCCCTTGGCAGCGATCGCAAACCATTTGTAGGATTCCTCGAGGTCCTGCTTCACCCCGTTGCCGCGGGCAAGAAGGATGGCAAGGTTGAACTGGCTGTCGGCGACGCCGAGATCGGCTGCACGTCCGAACCACTCTACAGCGGCCGGGTAATCCGGCTGGCCGGTGGCGCCCGAAGCGTAGAGAACCGCCAGATTGTGCATGGCGCTGGCGTTTCCGGCGTCCCCGGCCAGGCGGTAGTACTCCGCGGCCTGCTTCAGATCGCGGCTGACGCCCGTGCCTTTTTCCAGAACGTTTCCGTACCGGTACTGCGCCGGTGCCAGACCCTCGTCGGCGGCGAGCTTGTACCACTTGGCGGCTTCGGCAGGATCGGCCTGCACGCCGCGGCCTTCGGTATAGCGGGCGCCGATTTCAAACAGGGCATTGGCGTCGCCAGCGGTCGCAGCATCGGCGAGCGACTTGGGCGCTATGCCCGCAGGCACGGTGATCTGTGGCCGGGCATCGGCCTTCGGCGCGGCGACGAAAGTCTCCGGTGCGGGCGATGCGGTGCCCGACGGAGCCATGGCCGCGGCCTGGCCTTCTGCCGGCTGCGGGTCCGTTAGGTGCTGGTTGGCGCCGTTGGGCTGTGTCGGTGCCGGTTCGGCGGGCGACGGTGCAGGCGGAACGCTGTCCGCTGCAACCGAATCGCTGCCGGTTTCGCTCGATGCGGCCGGGGCCGACGACATGTCGGTGGGGGCGGCAGGTGGCTGCGGCTCGATCTCGGCCTGTGGCGCCGGTGCATCGACGGCTGCCGGCGGAGCAAGGTCTGCCGGGGAGGTCAGCGTGCGCACCAGCGGCATGGTCATCAGCGCCAGCAGGACGGCGCCGACCGCCATCAGGATCGGGCGACGATGCTGCGAGAAGGTCGCGCCGAGGCTCTTGCCGGAAGTCGTCGTCGCGGGAACCGGCTTTGCGGTCTTGCGGCCAGCCTTGCGGAGGCTGCCCTGCGAGGGGTCGGTTTCCTGCGCTGCGGCCTTGGCGGCGCGGCGGGCGGCTGCGATGTAGTCGGCACGGTCGCCTGACGATGCCCGGTCGATGCCGGCCGCGCCTTCGGCCTGGCTTGCGCGCACGCGCTCCAGGATCTTCTTGACGTCGGGGGCGCCGGTGCCGGGTTCGAGCAGGTCGTTCTCGCGCTCCGGCGGCAAGGCTTCGGACGGGTCGATCGACGGAGCGGGGTCGACAAGCGCGCGCGCCGGGCTTTCCGTCACCTCCGCCTTGGTGCCGGGCCGCAAACGACGCGACAGTCGCGACAGCAGGCCTGCCTTCGGGGCATCCTGCAACCTCTCGCCACCCTGTACGGGTGTCTCGATGGCGTCCTGCGCGGCAACGGCTGCATCGTCGGCGGCGCCGTAGGCAGCCGAGCTTTCGAGCTTTGCGCGGGTGGATGGCTGGGGTGCGGCGAATTCCTGCAGCAGGTCCGATGCCTCGGCCACCGACAACGGGGTGACCGCCGGCATGGCAGGCGCCTGGCGGCGCGCCGGCTCGGCATGCAGGCGATGCTCCATGCTGTCCAGCCGGTCGGCGATCTGCACCAGAGTGGCGTGCAGTGCGTCGAAGGTGTGATGGGTGCGTTCTTCCGAGCTGCGGGTCAGGTCTTCGAGGTGGCGCAGGTCGTCGGCCAGTCCGGAAAGGGCTGCCATGTCGGCGGCGGCAACGGGGGCGCCGGTGCCGATTTCCTGGGAATAGGCCGCGACCACCGCTTCGGCAGCCTGTCGGGCAGCCTCGATGACGTACTCGTCACTGGTCGCCATGTAGTTCTCGATCGCCATCATGCGGGTTTCGAGTTCGGGAGACATGCCGATCGTCGTCTGGGACGGCTGGCTGATCAGGCCGGAAAGATGTGCGATCTGGTCTTCGAGGCTGCGCAGCGCGTCGTCGTCGCTGCGGGGGGCTGCGGCTGCCTCGTCGAGCCGTGCCGCGATGTCGCTCAGCCGGTCTTCGATCCGGCCGAAGCCGCTGGCGTCCGCCTGCTGCCGGGGCTGGAACTCCAGCTCGTCGATTCGGGTGGCAAGATAGTCCAGCCGTTCTGCCAGACCGTCGCTGACAGACCCGTGGTCGAGCCCGTCGATCTTGCGGGAGATATCGGCGAGGTGGCCGCTGAGATCCGGCTGCGAGGCAATCTGCGTCTGCTGCAGCATCGCGGAAAGCTGGTCGAGGCGCTCTTCGAGCCGCATCGCGGCCTGCTCTTCGGCAAGCTCTTCCATCCGGCGGGAGAGGGCTTCGATCCGGTGCGAAACCCCGTCCGCCTGCGAAGGCGCAGCGGCGGCATGGCTGATCTGGTCGATCTGTTCGGCGATCGTGCCGATGCGGCCTTCCAGCCGCTGCAGCATGGAATGGTCGATGGAGGCGGCTGCCGTTGCGCGGCTTCCGGCCGCAATCGCGCGGCTGATCTCGTCCAGCCGTTCGTCGAGCAGGGCAAACTGGTCCAGTGCGGCCTGGTCGTTCGGCAACATGCGCGAGCCGAGTTGTTCCATCGCCGTTGCGATGGTGATGAGCTTTTGCTCGAGCGCATGGACGACGGGGTTGTCGGCCATGGCGCCGAGCTGGGCCTTGACGTCCTCGATCCGGTAGGCAAGCGAAACCAGTTCGTCGCGCAGCATGGCGGGATCGGCATCCTGCATCCGGCCCTGGACATCGCGCCACTGATCTTCCATCCGGCGGATCGAGTCTTCGCGCGCGAGCCCACCCATGGCCTCGCGCAGTTCCTCGAACTCCTGGCGCAATGCCTGCGCCTCCGGAGCGGAGCGATGACCAAGCTGGTTGATGCTTTCGGCAAGGCGCGAAAGGTCGCCGCGCAGATCGTCGGCGAGATGCTGCTCTTCCGCGGCAGACTTGATCGAACGGATCTCGGTCCGCAAGGCGGTCATCTCGCGGGCAACGCCCTCGGAAATATCATGCTTGAGCTCCTGGCGAAGGTTGACGAGCGCGTCGGCGATATCGCGCATGCTCGTGTCGGCAATCGGGGCAGCCGGTCTTGCAGGGACCGGACGGGAAAGACGCGGCGCGGGGCGCGATGCCTCGGCACGGGGCGTCTCGGCGACGTCACGTCTCGGTTCGGGTGCGCGCGGCAGGGAAGCCTCGGGGTGAAGGTCGCGCTCGATCCGGACGGCATCCAGCATACGCTGCCGTTCGCGGATCGCCGCCAGGGGGTTGTTGAGCGTGGTCGTTTCGGAGCGGACCGGCGCCCGGTTTTCGCGCCGCTCGAACGCTTCCTCGCTCTGCTGCGGGACGTCGCGTCTCGGTCCACCCATCAGCCCCTCGATGCGGGCTTCCAGCCCTTCGATCGTGCGGCTCAGCGCGTCGATGGAGGAGGTTCCGCCATGGCGCTTCGGTGTGGCTCGTGATCCGTTCATGGTTCCGCTCGTTTCGACGTTGTACCGGCAGAGAGTATCGGCTGCCTGGCAGGCCGTTCTGATCCTGAGGAAGGAGCAAAGGCGACGACGACACACGAGTTCGACGCATCGCTCCAACACCGCCACTATTTTCCCAAACGTGGTAAAGAACCCGTTAACCGATGCAGAATTTTTTAACCTTTTCTAATTTTTGGCCCCTCCGATGATGGCGTTGCGGCGAAACACTCGGTTCCAGGACGGCCGAACGGCTGCGCCACCATCCAGCGCGGTTTCCCGACGGGTCCCAGCTTATTAAAGGGCAATGAGCACATTCACTGGTGAGATGCCGCCATCCGGGCCGCTGCCTGCGGCGTCGAAATCCGACGGAAGCCAGTCAGGCGCCAATTGACGTTTACGCGCACGTCAATTAATAATGCCGGCAACGAGCGGGTGGTAGGGCTCGCAAGAAGGATTACGGAGGAGGCTGCTTATGCCTGTCTACAAGGCGCCGGTAAATGACACCCTTTTTGTCTTGAACGATGTGCTCGGACTGGAGCGATACGGCAATCTGCCGGGCTTTGCCGAAGCGACGCCGGACATGGTGGAAGCCATTTTGGGCGAGGCGGCCAAGGTCGCGGAGGAAGCACTGTTTCCTTTGAACCTCTCGGGTGATCATGAAGGCTGCACCCGTCACGACGATGGCACGGTCACGGTGCCCAAGGGCTTCAAGCAGGCGTATGACCAGTATTGCCAGGGCGGCTGGATCGGCCTCGCCGTGCCGGAGGAGTTCGGCGGCCAGGCGTTGCCCTACACGCTGCATGCGGCGGTCGGCGAATACATGTCGTCGGCCAACATGTCGCTGATGATGTATCCGGGCCTGACCCAAGGGGCGATCGCCGCCATCCTCGTGCACGGCTCGGACGAGCAGAAGCAGACCTATCTGCCAAAAATGGTCGAGGGCAGGTGGTCCGGCACCATGAACCTCACCGAGCCCCATTGCGGTACGGATCTCGGCCTTCTGCGCACCCGCGCCGTGCCGCAGGGCGATGGCTCCTACAAGCTGTCCGGCCAGAAGATTTTCATCTCCGCCGGTGAGCACACGATGACCGACAACATCGTGCATCTGGTGCTCGCCCGCATCGAGGGTGCGCCCGAAGGGACCAAGGGCATCTCGCTCTTCATCGTTCCGAAGGTGCTGGTCAACGACGACGGCTCCCTCGGCGCCCGCAACACCGTCACCTGCGGCGCCATCGAGGAGAAGATGGGCATTCACGGCAACGCCACCTGCGTCATGAACTACGACGAGGCGACCGGTTATCTGATCGGCGCCGAGAACAAGGGCCTCTCGGCCATGTTCGTGATGATGAACGAGGCGCGTCTTGGCGTTGGCCTCCAGGGCCTGTCGATCGCCGAGATCGCCTACCAGAACGCCGTCACCTACGCTCGCGATCGCATCCAGGGCCGTTCGCTGTCCGGACCGAAGGCGCCGGACAAGAAGGCCGACCCGATCATCGTGCATCCGGACATCCGCCGGACGCTGATGACCATCCGCGCCTTCAACGAGGCCGGACGTGCCTTTATGCTCTGGACGGCGCTGAAATCCGACATTGCCCATCGCTCGGAAGATGCCGCGGAACGTCAGAATGCCGACGATCTGCTCGGCCTCGCCACGCCGATCCTCAAGGGCGTGCTGACCGACAAGGGCTTCGATCATGCGGTCATGGCCCAGCAGGTCTTCGGCGGACATGGCTACATCGAGGAATGGGGCATGAGCCAGTATGTCCGCGATGCCCGCATCGCGATGATCTACGAAGGCGCGAACGGCATCCAGGCGCTCGATCTGGTCGGCCGCAAGCTGGCGCTGAACGGCGGTCGCGCTGTCATGGCCATGTTCAAAGAGATCGGCGATTTCTGCGAGGAAAACCGCAACGACGAGGCGATGAGCTTCTACACCAAGCATCTGAAGAAGGGCTTGAACGACCTTCAGGCCGCGACCATGTGGTTCATGCAGAACGCCATGGCCAAGCCCGATAATGCCGGCGCCGGGTCGACCGACTACATGCACCTCTTTGGCCTGGTGACGCTGGGCTACATGTGGGCAAAGATGGCAAGGGCCGCGCAGGACAGGCTTTCCGCCGGCGATGCCCGGGAGGAGTATCTGAAGGCAAAGCTTGTGACCGCCAGGTTCTTCATGGAGCGGATCATGCCCGAAACCGCCATGCGCAAGGTGCGCATTGAGGCGGGCGCCGATACGATGATGGAACTGGCCGCCGAAGCATTCTGAGTGAGGCTACCCCGTCTGGCTAGCCGGCCATCTCCCCCGCAAGAGGGGATATGCGCCTGCCGCTTGTCGGGATTTGAACGTCGGCGGCGGCGGAATAAGCCTTCCTCCTTGTGGGGAAGGTTTGGGAGGGATCTTCTCTCCCGCAGTGAAACAAAGGCAAGGCAAATTGCCACCAGGGAGATGACACCATGAGCGAAGTGTTCATTTACGACCACGTGCGCACGCCGCGCGGCCGCGGCAAGAAGGACGGCAGCCTTCACGAGGTTCCGTCCGTGCGCCTGGCCGCAAAGACATTGGAATCGATCCGCGATCGCAACGGCCTCGACACCGCAACCGTCGATGACATCATCTTCGGCTGCGTCGATCCGGTGATGGATTCGGGTGCCGTCATTCCCAAGGCTGCCGCCTTCGAAGCCGGTTACTCCAACAAGGCGCCCGGCATGCAGATCTCGCGGTTCTGCGCTTCGGGCCTCGACGCCATCAATTTCGCGGCCGGCAAGATCATGGCCGGTGCCGACGACATCGTCATCGCCGGCGGCGTCGAAAGCATGTCGCGCGTCGGCATGGGCATGTCCGGCGGCGCCTGGTACATGGACCCCTCGGTCAACTTCCCGTCCTACTTCATGCCGCAGGGCGTTTCGGCAGACCTGATCGCCACCAAATACGGCTTTACCCGCGATGATGTCGACGCCTACGCGGTCGAAAGCCAGAAGCGCGCCGGAAAGGCCTGGGACGCCGGCTATTTCAAGAACTCGGTCATCCCGGTCAAGGACCAGAACGGGCTCACCATCCTCGACCGCGACGAGCACATGCGGCCGACCACCGACATGCAGGCGCTCGCTTCGCTCAACCCGTCCTTCGCGATGCCGGGCGAAATGGGCGGCTTCGAAGCCGTCGGCATTCAGGCCCACCCGGAAATCGAGAAGATCAACTATGTCCACCATGCCGGCAATTCGTCGGGCATCGTCGATGGCGCCGCAGCCGTGCTGATCGGCTCAAAGGCCGGCGGCGAGGCGATGGGTGTGAAGCCGCGTGCCCGCATTCGCGCCTTTGCGAACATTGGCTCGGATCCGGCGCTGATGCTGACCGGCCCGGTCGACGTCACGGAAAAGCTGCTCGCCCGTTCAGGCATGACGATCGCAGACATCGACCTGTTCGAACTCAACGAAGCCTTCGCTGCGGTGGTGTTGCGCTACATGCAGGCCTTCGACATCAGCCACGACATCATGAACGTCAATGGCGGCGCCATCGCCATGGGTCATCCGCTCGGCGCCACGGGCGCGATGATCCTCGGCACGGTGCTCGACGAACTGGAGCGCCGCGATCTCAACACCGCGCTGGTCACGCTCTGCATCGGCGCCGGCATGGGCACCGCGACGGTGATCGAGCGGGTCTGAGAAGCTTAACCCAGCCGGATCGCACCCATTTGGAGCGGCGGCGTTCAAGCAGAATTCAGGGAAGAGGAAATCCCATCATGAGCACCTATACCAATTTCACCGTCGAGACTGATGCAGACGGCATCGCCCTCGTCACCTGGGACATGCCGGGCAAGTCGATGAACGTCTTCACCGTCGAGGTAATGGACGAGCTCGAAGCCATCCTGAAGCAGACGATGGACGATGCCGCGGTCAAGGGCGTCGTCTTCACCTCGAGCAAATCCTCCTTTTCCGGCGGCGCCGATCTCACCATGATCCGCGGCATGTTCGCCATGCTCGCCGAAGAAAAGGCAAAGGATCCCGCGACCGCGGCGCAAAAGCTGTTCGATGTTGCCGGCCGTATGACCTGGCTATTCCGCCGCATCGAGACCAACGGCAAGCCTTGGGTCGCCGCGATCAACGGCACCTGCATGGGCGGCGCTTTCGAGCTTTCGCTCGCCTGCCACGGTCGCGTCGCTGCCAACTCGAAAGCGGTGAAGATCGCTTTGCCTGAGGTCAAGGTCGGCATCTTCCCGGGCGCCGGCGGCACCCAGCGTGTCTCGCGTCTCGCCAATGCGCAGGATGCCCTGCAGATGATGACCACCGGCCAGAGCCTGACGCCCAGCCGCGCCAAGGCCATGGGCCTCCTGCATCAGGTCGTCGAGCCCGATCAACTGGTGACGGCCGCAAGGCAGATGATCAAGGACGGGCTGAAGCCAGTCGCCCCATGGGACGAACGCGGCTTCAAGGTGCCCGGCGGCGGCGTCTGGACCCCGGCGGCTGCCCAGCTCTTCCCCGCGGCACCGGCCATCCTGCGCCGTGAAACCGCCGGCAATTATCCGGGCGCGCTGGCCATCCTCAAATGCGTCTATGAAGGCCTGCAGCTTCCCTTCGAGACGGCGCTGAAGGTCGAGCAGCGGTATTTCACGCAGGTGCTGCAAACCACCGAAGCCTTCTCGATGATCCGCTCGCTGTTCATTTCCATGCAGGAACTGGGCAAGGGCGCCCGTCGCCCGGCAGGTGTCGAAAAGACCGAGATCCGCAAGGTCGGCGTCGTCGGCGCAGGCTTCATGGGCGCTTCCATCGCCTATGTCACGGCGGCTGCCGGCATTCCCGTTGTTCTCATCGACCGCGATCAGGAAGCGGCCGACAAGGGCAAGGCCGTCTCCGAAAAGCTGGTGGCCGACAGCGTCGCCAAGGGCCGCATGACGAAGGAGGAGGGCGAGAAGCTGCTGTCCCTCGTTACGCCGACGCCGGATTACGGCACGCTTGCCGACGTCGATCTGGTCGTCGAAGCCGTTTTCGAAGACCGCGCCGTGAAGAAGGCTGTCATTGAGCAGGTGGAAGCCGTGATCGCCCCGACCACAATCTTCGCCTCCAACACCTCGACGCTGCCCATCACCGGGCTGGCCGAAAATTCGAAGCGGCCGGAGCAGTTCGTCGGCGTGCATTTCTTCTCGCCGGTCGAGAAGATGATGCTGACCGAGGTTATCCTCGGCGAAAAGACGGGCGACCGGGCGCTCGCCATGGCGCTCGATTTCGTCGCCAAGATCAAGAAGACGCCGATCGTCGTCAACGACACCCGCGGCTTCTTCGTCAACCGCTGTGTCTTCCGCTACATCAACGAAGCCTACGACATGCTGATCGAAGGCGTGCCGCCGGCGATGATCGAGAATGCCGCCAAGATGGCCGGCATGCCGGTCGGCCCGCTGTCGCTCAACGACGAGGTCGCCGTCGATCTCAGCCAGAAGATCATGAAGGCCTCGATTGCGGATCTCGGCGAAGCCTCGGTCAAGCCCGAGCACATGAAGCTCATCGACAGGTTCGTGAACGATCTCGACCGTCGCGGCCGCAAGAACGGCAAGGGCTTCTACGACTATCCGGCCAAGCCCGCCAAGAAGTCGCTGTGGCCGGGGCTCAAGAACCTCTATCCGCAGAAGCCTGCCTCCGACATCGACGTCAATGTCTTGAAGCAGCGCTTCCTGGTGACGATCGCGCTCGAGGCCGCCCGCACGGTGGAAGAGGGCATCGTCACCGATCCGCGCGAGGCGGACGTCGGCTCCATCCTCGGCTTCGGCTTTGCGCCCTACACGGGCGGTACGCTCTCCTACATCGACGGCATGGGCGTGAAGGCCTTCGTGGCGCTGGCCGAAAAGCTTTCCGCCACCTACGGCGAGCATTTCAAGCCGACGCCGCTGCTCAAGGACATGGCCGCGAAAGGCGAGACGTTCTACACCCGCTTCGACCCCTACGGAAAGGTCAGCGAGGCGGCGTAAACGCCTGGCGCGGCAGGAGGGGCATCGCCCCTCCGACCTTTTGACATCCATCACTCACCAGGCCGTACATTGGGTCGTTGCTTTCTAGTGTAGCGGACGCCCGGCGGATGGAACCCGGGGTCGGTCCCGAGGGCGACGGTGGAGAGCTCGCTGTCGTGGTAGCCTTGAGCCAGACGTTAGTCTCGGCTCTCCCCACGCTGCCTTGGCCGCCCTACATGTGATCCATGTGCAACGATTACGAACAACACATCCGCTATGCGGAATATCGTCAGGCGCTGGGGGAGGTGGGGCTTGCTCCCGCCGAGCATCAGGGCGAGGCGGATCTGCCGCAGGCCGACGACGTGAGGATCGGCGATCTCGGCCCCGTCATGCGTCGCGTCGACGATCAGGTCGTGCTTTCATCCATGCGGTTCGGCTTCCCGCCGCCGCCGGGCAAAAAAGCGGCGCCGATCTTCAACTTCCGATCCGAAGGCCGTGATTTCGCGACTAGCCGCCGCTGCCTCATCCCGGCTTCCGCCTTCTTCGAATTCACCGGCACCAAATACCCGAAGGCGAAGCACCGGTTCACGCTGAACGACGCCCCGTTCCTGTGCATTGCCGGCCTCTGGCGAGACGCGCCTGCCGGCGGCGAAAGCAACCAGCCGCCGTCCTTCACCATGCTTACCACCGCGCCGGGGGCCGATGTGGCGCCGATCCATGACCGGCAGATCGTCGTCCTGAGGCCGCAGGACTGGAGCCATTGGCTCGACCTCACGAAGCCCGAGGCCGAGTTGCTGCGGCCTTTGCCGGCCGGGTCGCTTTCCGTCGAACAGATCCGCGCCGGACGGGACTAAAGCTAGCTTCAATCCCGGGCCTCCAGGCGTTGGCAACGAAAAGGGCGGCCCATGGGCCGCCCTTTTGGCATTGATTGGTGGTCAGGGCTGGCTTACCGCACCACCATCTGCTGCGGGCCGGCGGGCTTGGCTGCGCCACCCTTGGCCGCAACCGGAGCCGCTTCGACCGGGCCGAAGAACTTGTCGCGTTCACGCCAGATGGCCGGCACGGAGAGCAGAGCCACGGAGACGAGCGCGATCGCCGTCTTGGTGAGTTCGCTTAGTTCCGGCGTGCGGCCGTCGAAATAGTAGACGAAATAGACGATGCCGACATGCCAGACGTAGACATAGAGCGAGTGGCGTCCGAGCAGCTGCAGGTAGCGCAGCGAGAAGAGGCCACGGATGAGGCTGGCGATACCGCGCACCCAGGCTGCCTTGTGCTCCGGTCCGGCGACGATCAGCCAGGCGATCAGAATGCCGACGGCCGCGAAGTTGAGGAGATAGACCGGACCGAAATCGGCGCGGATTTCCATCGAGGCGAACTTGCCGATCATGTGCGGCGGCATCAGCTCATGGGCCGTGATCAGTCGCAGCGGCAGGAAAAAGGCGACCATCAATAACGCCATCTTCGGAATGAACGTGTTGTTTGGCGAAAGCACGTTGTTCCAGTTGATTTTGCCCGACGACGTCAGCGCACCGAGGACGAGACCGGCGTAGAACACGATCTGCCAGCCGAGCAGGTTGAACGAAACACGGATCCCCTGGTCGTCGGCACCCATGATCATGTCGTTGATCGGCGTCGTAACGATCTGCTGCAGCCCGAGCTGGCCTGCCATCCAGAGCACCAGCGAACCGGCCAGCACGTAGTGCCACTTGTCTTCGAGCACGAGCTTCACCAGCATCGGTGCAAACAGCATGTAGACAATATACTGAGGCAGGATGTCCATGAAGGTCGGCTGATAAAGGAAGGTGGCGATCGCGGCCAGGCGCAGCGGGTCGTCGAACGTCGTGTAGCCCAGCCAGTTGAACCAGATCGTGTAGGCGCCGGGCAGGAACATGGCGGCGACCAGTACAACCAGGACAATGCCCATCGCATAACGATAGAGCTCGAAGGCGCGGCTATAGATCGCCGACCGGCCGGCGGCGTAGCCGTTCTTCAGCATCTTGCGGGCATAGACCATGCCGATCATCAGACCCGACAGGAACACGAATCCCTGTGCATCTTCCACGAAGGCGAGCTGGTTGTGGTTGATCTTGACGAGCATGTAGCCGCCGGCAAAGATCAGATGGTTCAGGACCATGAAAACGAGGAAGTATCCCCGCATTCCGTCAATGATTCCAAAGCGTCTCATGGATCGCGGTCTCCGTCTCTACCGGTCCCGATACGCCTGCCGTCCGGTCCGAAAGGCCTCTTTGGGCCAGGATTTCACGCGCCTTAACGCAGCAAAAAGGAACGTGGTTCCGCTATAAAGCGTCGAAGGCAATTTCGACCGTAAACTATGCGTGATGACTTGGGAATGAACGCGCGCGTTGCGTCCGTCGAGGCCTTACTCCGCGGCCACGCGCTTCACGCCTGCAACCTGCATGAGGTAGGCGCGAAAGGCGGCCGGTCGCAGCGGCTTGTGCTGCAGGCCGATGTCCTGGCGTTCCGCCTCCGCACGGACCTCCGGGCTGCGGTCGGCGGTTATCAGCAAAGCGGGGATCTGCGAGCCATGGCGGGCACGCAGCTTCAGGATCGCGTCGATGCCGTTGCCGTCGTCGAGGTGGTAGTCGGCAATGACGATGTCGGGCGGTTCCTGCCCGGTAAACACCCCGTCCAGCGCCTCGACGGACGCGGCCTGCGTCACGCTGCAGCCCCAGCCGCTGATCAGCAGCGCCATGCCCTGCAGGATCTGCGGTTCGTTGTCGATGCACAGCACCCGGAGACCCTGCAGGGGCTGTGGCAGCTGTCGCCGGCTTTCCGATCGCATCCCGCTGCGGCTGCTGCGCACCGCGGCTGCGTCGCGGGGGATTTCCACCCTGAACACGGTTCCGCGCCCAACCTCCGAATGCAGACGCACCGGGTGTTCGAGAACGCGGGAAATGCGGTCGACGATGGAAAGCCCGAGCCCGAGCCCATCGGCGGTCCTGGCGCCTTGGTCGAGACGGGCGAATTCCTTGAACACGGTCCGGAATTTCGATGACGGAATGCCGATGCCCGAATCGAGCACATCCACCACCACCCGGTCGCCGCGTCGGCGTGCCCCCACCAGCACCTTGCCCGATACCGTGTACTTGATGGCGTTGGAGACCAGGTTCTGGATCAGCCGATGCAACAGGTTGGCGTCGGAGCGGACCCGGAGCGAGGTTGGCATCACCACGAATTCCAGCCTCTTTTCGGCAGCCATGGGCGCATGGTCGGTCGCCACCCGCCGCAACAGGTCGTCCAGCGCAACGGAGGTGATGCGCGGCTGCATGCCGCCCGTATCGAGCCTGGAGATATCCAGGACTGCGCCGAGGATAGCCTCGACCGAATCGAGTGCGGAATCGATATTGTTGACCAGTTGGCTGGTCTTGGTTTCCTCCGGCTCGAGACGTTCGACCAGTGTCGAGCAGTAGAGGCGGGCAGCATTGAGCGGCTGCAGGATGTCGTGCCCGGCGGCGGCAAAGAAGCGGGTCTTGCCGAGGTTGGCTTCGTCGGCGGCAGCCCGCGCCTCTCCCAGTTCGCGGTTGACCCGGGTCAGCTCGGCGGTGCGCTGGCTGACCCGCTGCTCCAGCGTTTCGTTGGCCTGTTTCAGGGCCTTGTCGGCGGCCACCCGGTCGGTGATGTCGGTGAAGGTGGCAACCACGCCGCTGTCCGGCATCGCGTTCGAGCGGACTTCGACGATCCGCCCGCCGCCCTGCAGGACAAGCGGGAAGGGTGCATCGAAGGTCTTGAATTGCCGCACCACGTCGCTGCCGGTGTCCGGTGCAATGTCGCGGCGTTCGGCAAGAATGGCGACGATGTCCTCGAGCGGAAATCCCACCTGGCCGACATGGTCCGGCAGGTCGAGCAGGTGGCGGAAGCGCCGGTTCCAGATCGTCAGCCGGCCGGAACTGTCGAACACGGCAATCCCCTGGTCCATCTGCGACAGCGCGGTCTGGAGCATGTCCTGATTGTACTGCAGTGCCTCGCTTGCCTGGTCGAGAAGCCATGCCGTGTCAGCGCTGGCATCCTCGGCCCGCTGCAGGATCAGCGACAGTACGAGGCGCGCCGAGGAGGAGCCGATGGCGCTGCCGAGCAGCTGCTCGGCGAAATGCACCATCGCCATGTCTGCCGGCTGGCCGTCGCTGAAACGTCGGCCAGCCTTTTTCTCATAGTTGGAGAAGGACCGCATCATCCGTTCCTCGCCGAGGTAGCGGGCGATCGCCGCCTTGAGATCGCCGACGCTGACCCGGGTGGTCCAGCCGCGGGTCGCAAACTGCGAGCGAAGGTGCCGCTTTACGAAAATGCCCGCCTGAAGCCGCTCCAGCGGCCGCGGATTGCGCGACAGCGAACCGAGGACGAAGGCGATGCAGTTGAGCGTCAGGCTGAATATGGTCGCGTTGACGAGCGGATCGGTATCTGGACCGGAGAAGATCGCCGTACCGGGAAACACGAAGTTGAGGACGGCAGCGGCGATGTAGGAATTGTCCGGTCCCCCGAGGCTCGGCAGGAAGAGCATGTAGCCCCAGGCGAGAATGCCCAGGCACATGCCGAGGATGGCGCCGCGCGCATTGGCACGCCGCCACACAAGCCCGCCGAACAGCGCCGGCGCCACTTGCGCGATGGCCGCGAACGCCAGAAGCCCGATCGAGGCAAGCCCGGACTGGCTGTCGGCCATCCGGTAATAGCCGTAGCCGAGCAGCAGCACCGCGAAGATTGCCATGCGCCGGATGTTGAGCAAGGTGCGGGTCAGATCCGCCCTCTGGCCGGTGCGCGATCCCATCAGCTTGCGCCGCAGGAAGATCGGGATGACGATGTCGTTCGAAACCATGATCGACAGCGCCACCGATTCGACCACCACCATGGCCGTCGCGGCAGAAAATCCGCCGATGAACGTGACCAGGGTAAGGAATGGCAGGCCTGCGGAAAGCGGCAGGGTGAGGATGTAGAGGTCGGCGTTGCCCGCTCCCTTGAACGCGATCAGGCCGGCCACCGCGACCGGCAGCACGAACAGATTGATGGCCACGAGATAGAGCGGCAGCAGAAGCGCCGCGAGCCTGCGCTCGCGCGGCGTCCTGTTCTCGACCACCGTCACATGGAACTGCCGCGGCAGCATGACGATCGCAAATCCGGACAGGAGCGTCAGCGTCAGCCAGCGGCTGATCGGGGTCTGGTAGGACAGCGCCGATTGGACGAGGCTGTTTTGCGCCGCCTTCGCCATCAGGTCGGCGGGCCCGTCGAACAGAATGAACAACACCGAAAGCCCGACGGTTGCAAAAGCAACCACCTTGACCACTGATTCCATGGCGATCGCGAGGATCAGGCCGTCCTGATGCTCGGTGGCGTCCGTGTGGCGCGTGCCGAACACCACCGCAAAGCACGCCATCAATAGGGTGACGATGAGCGCGAGATCGATGAAGTAGAGATTGCCGCTGCCGATACCGTAGTCGGACGGGTTGACCATGGCCGACACGGAACTGGACACGGCGCGCAGCTGCAACGCGATATAGGGGACGGAGCCGACCAGGGCGATGACCGCGACCAGCATGGCGACCGTGGAGTTCTTGCCGTAGCGCGCCGCGATGAGATCCGCTGCGGAGGTGATCTTCTCGGCCTTGGCAAGGTCGATGATGCGCCGGATGATCGGCATGCCGAGCGTAAAGGCGAGGATCGGCCCGATATAGATGCCAGTGAATTCGAGGCCCCGCTGCGCCGCAAGCCCGACGCCGCCGAAATAGGTCCAGGACGTGCAGTAGACGGCAAGGCTCAGGCCATAGACGATCGGACGTCCGCCCTTGGGCACGCCCGCAAGCCGGCTGCGCCTGTCGCCATAGCTCGCCACGGCGAACAGCAAAAGGACGTAGGCAAACGCGGTACCGAAGATCACCCAGCCTGGCAGCATTGCTCCTCCGCATCGTTTCTGCGGTGGTCACGACATTAGGGGAAAAGCCGGGCCTTGGAAATCGTGCCCCGCCTCAGCAAAAGGTTGAATGGCCGACATCGCAACTCTCTATCGCGATCTTCCATAAGCGAAAAATTGCGCTAGGTTGTCGGGCGAGACCATTTTCACAGAAGGGGGAGGACTATGTCCGTCATCGGGGAATTTCGCTCATTCATCGCCAAGGGTAATGTCATCGACCTGGCGGTCGGTATCATCATCGGTGGCGCCTTTACCGGCATCGTCAATTCGCTGGTCAACGATATCGTCATGCCGATCGTCGGCGCCGTCACCGGCGGCGGTTTCGATTTTTCCAATTACTTCCTGCCGCTGTCGAGCGCGGTAACGGCGCTCTCGCTGGAAGAAGCCCGCAAACAGGGCGCAGTGTTCGCCTATGGCAGCTTCATCACCGTCTTTATCAACTTCCTGATCCTCGCCTTCATCATTTTCCTGATGGTCAAAGCGGTCAACAGGCTGCGGGCCGCGGAAAACAAGAAGCCGGAGAACGACAAACCGGCGCCGCCGCCGGCCGATATCCTGTTGCTGACGGAAATTCGCGATCTCCTGAAGACGAGATAGCGCTCGTCCGGCCAAGGCCTCCAGGATGGGAATGGATCACCAGAATCGATTCCCATGTCACGGATTGTCATGGGATTCTCGATCCGCCTTGGGTTAGACAGGGCAAAACGAGAGGGAATGTCATGTCGATCATCGCGAGCCTCAGCCCAAGAGCCGTCGCTGCCCCGGAAAGCGGCATCGTCGAGGTCATCAACTATGCCCGCGGTCGTGAGGACCTGATACCGCTCTGGGCCGGTGAGGGCGATCTTCCCAGTCCGGATTTCGTCAACCGGGCGGCAACCGAAGCCTTGCTGGCGGGCGAGACCTTTTACACCTGGCAGCGCGGCATTCCCGAACTCCGGCAGGCGCTGGTCGACTATTACGCACGGCATTTCGCGGTGTCGCTGTCGACCGAGCATTTCTACGTCACCGGCTCGGGCATGCACGCCATCATGCTGGCCGTCCAGGCGGTCACCTCTCCCGGCGACGAGATGGTCTACCTGTCGCCCACCTGGCCCAATATCGTCGCCGCGATCGAGGTTGCGGGCGCCCATGCCGTCGGCCTGCCTCTAGACTTCGGCGGCGGTCGCTGGCAGCTGGATATCAGCAAGCTGGAAGCCGTGATCACGCCGAAGACGAAAAGCATCTTTATCAACACGCCGTCCAACCCCACCGGCTGGACTGCCACCGCTGACGACCTGAAGGCCATCCTTTCGCTCGCCCGCAAACACGGCCTGTGGATCGTCGCCGACGAGATCTACGCCCGCTACTACTATGGCGGCGCCGTCCGGGCTCCCTCCTTCTTAGACATCATGGAGGAGGGCGACCGCATCATCTTCGCCAACTCCTTCTCCAAGAACTGGTCGATGACCGGATGGCGCGTCGGCTGGCTGGTGGCGCCGCCGGAGATTGGCCAGGTGATCGAGAACCTCGTCCAGTATTCAAATTCGGGCGTCGCCCAATTCATGCAGCGCGGTGCGGTTGCGGCTCTCAACGACGGCGACGCGTTCGTCGACGCCAACATCCGGCGCGCCCACCAGTCCCGCGACATTCTCTGCGATGCGCTGATCGCCACCAACCGGGTCGAGACGCTGAAGCCGGAAGGTGCCCTCTACGCCTTCCTGAAGGTCGATGGGGTAACCGACAGCCGCCGCGCAGCCCTCGACATCGTCGACAAGATCGGTGTCGCGCTGGCGCCCGGCTCCGCCTTCGGCAAGGGCGGCGAGCTCTTCCTGCGGGCCTGCTTCCTGCGCGATCCGGCCCAGATCGAGGCCGCCGCCGCACGGCTCGCCGATTACATCGCCCGTCTCTGAAAGGCACAGATCGATAAACTTTGACCGACTTTGGTAAGGCGGTCTTTTCCATGCGAAAACATATACTTGGTGCTGCCCGTCACAGGTAAGCAATGATCAAGACCGGCTGTGGTTTCCTGCCTGCAACGACAAAAAGCAGGGAAGCAAGACATGGCCGTTCTCGTGACCGGAGGCGCTGGCTACATCGGCAGCCACATGGCCTGGGCCCTTATCGATGCGGGTGAGGAGGTGGTCGTTCTCGACCGTCTTTCGACCGGCTACCGTTGGGCCGTGCCGGAGCAGGCGAAGTTCTATCTCGGCGATGTCGGCGACACGCTGGTCCTCAAGCAGATCTTCGCCGAAAACGAAATCGAGGCCATCCTGCATTTCGCGGGCTCCATCGTGGTGCCGCAGTCCGTCGCCCAGCCGCTCGACTATTACGACAACAACACCGGCAAGACCCGTCTGCTGGCGGCAACCGCGATCGAGGCCGGCATCAGGCAGCTCGTCTTTTCCTCGACGGCCGCGGTCTACGGCGACCAGAAGGATGATGCGCCGGTGCTGGAATCGGCGCCGTTGCAGCCCAAGAACCCCTACGGCCAGTCGAAGCTGATGTCGGAAATGATGCTGCGCGATGCGGCAGCCGCCCATGACTTCCGCTTCGTGGCGCTGCGCTACTTCAATGTCGCCGGCGCCGATCCCCGCGGGCGCACCGGGCTGTCGACGGAGGGCGCCACCCATCTGATCAAGATCGCCTGCGAGGCGGCTTTGGCCAAGCGCCGTGGCGTCGATGTGTTCGGCACCGATTACGCCACGCCCGACGGCACCGGCGTGCGCGACTATATCCACGTGACCGACCTTGTGGAGGCCCATCTGAAGGCGTTGAGCTATCTGCGTCGCGGCGGCGAGCCGCTCATCGCCAATTGCGGCTATGGGCGCGGCTATTCCGTGCTGGAGGTTCTGGAGGCCGTCAAGCGCCTGGGCGGCCGCGGCTTCGAGGTCCGCTACGGGCCGCGGCGGCCGGGCGACGCGGCAAGCGTCGTCGCCAATGCCACGCTGGCGCGCCGGCTGCTGGAGTGGACGCCCCGCCACGACGACCTCGACCTGATCGTCGATACCGCGCTTCGCTGGGAAAGCGGACTGGCCGCCCGCAAGGCGGACGACCTTCGCGGTCTGCAGCATCGCCTTGCTTCTGCCAGGTTTTAGAGGCTAGGACAGAACCCGTCAGCAGAGCAGGCGGGACGTTCCATGCGCATGAGCACCATTGTCGTGAGCCTTGTGGCCGCCGGTTTCCCGGCTGCCTGCCTTGCGGCCGGAACCCCGCCGGTTCAGGCGGGCGAGGCCGCTGCCGCCCGGCAATTGTCGCCCTCGCCAGATCAGCCTGCAAAGCAGCAGCTCGAGGTGCCCGCCGGTCAGCACAGGCTGGTGGAGCCCCAGTTGCATGTGGCGCGCGCGGGAAAGGCCGCGCCGCCACGGGTGGCGCTGACCTTCGATGCCTGCATGGGCAAGGCCGACGAGCGCATCCTGTCGGCGCTCATCAAGGAGCGGGTGCCGGCGACCATTTTCGTCACGGCCCGCTGGCTGCGGACCAATGCCGCCACAGTCGCCGTCTTCCGCGCCAATCCCGACCTTTTCGAAATCGAGGATCATGGCGAAAACCACATTCCGGCCGTCGATTTCCAGACCGCCATCTATGGAATTGCCGCAGCCGGCTCGCCCGAGGCGGTCGGCCGCGAGGTCGGCCACGGGGCGGAGGCCATCCGCGCCGCAGGACTGCCCGAACCGCACTGGTTCCGCGGCGCGACAGCCAAGTACGATCTGCCGGCCATCCAAGAAATCCGCACAATGGGCTACCGGGTCGCCGGCTACTCCGTCAACGGCGACGGCGGTTCCCTGCTCGGCACGCAGGAGACGGAACGGCGCATCGCCGCCGCAAAGGATGGCGACGTGGTCATCTCGCACATCAACCAGCCGAGCCATGCGGCAGGCGAGGGCGTCGCCAGGGCGATCCTGGCCTTGAAGGCGAAGGGCGTCGAATTCGTGCGCCTCTCCGATGTCGAGGCGACGGGCGACCACGAAACCACCACGCGCCAGCCCGGCCTGTTCTGACCCGTCTCTCGTCGGCGTGGCCATAAAAAAAAGGCCCGCCGGAGCGGGCCTCTTATCGAAAACGCTGAAAATCAGGGCTGGCCGCCACCACCCGCTGCACCGTAGATCTGGCCGGTCGCGTAGCTCGCATCGTAAAACGCGAGTCGGGACCACGGGTAATGTCCTATCTAGGTAGGATTTCTTAATGTCACGCGGGATCGAGCATCTGAACCAGTACACGTTTCCTCGCCTTATCAAGCGAGAGGGCAAGGGCACGTCAGTCTCGGCTCCGCTGTAGCTGTATGCTCAGCAAACGGAACTGTAAGTCGTTGATTTTTAGCTAAGTCCTTGTCGTTGACCAAGGAAAGAATGGTGCTGCTAGAGAGATTTGAAATCCATCATAGACATTTAAAAACAAACGGTTAGTCTAAAGTTTGTAACGTTGTAATGAACGACTTTTTGTGAGTTGAGGAGCTAAAGCGCAAGCCTCATCTGCCTGCAGACGCCTCCTGTTGACGCCCACCAGTTATGCGCGCACTGCCGACTGCAGGCGGGTGGTGCCGTCAGTTACGTGGCCGCTATCAGTCGACGAGCCGCAAACCGATCATTGCAAACGAGGGGCTCCGATGGCAGGCTGGAGAAGTGGATACGATCATTGCTCTTAGTCGGTTGATGAGCATCCAAGGGTTGTTCATCATCCGAGAACGCGATGGGTTTGACAGGTAAGATCCGCGGCGATTCATGCCTTAGTGACTTCCACTCTTTGAGGGATCAGATCACCTCGACGGCCATGCGTTTGTCCCAATCGGAGCTGTTGCATGGAGGCTCGATCTGGAGGAAAAAGGGAGGTGGCCTCTTGAAGAAGCTCTTGGCGCGCGATGCTGTTAACGGAAGCACGCACAGCTCATTCGCGTCCCGCCTAGCGACCGCACCGGTTTCTCGATTGGTATCGATGCCACTGTGATGGAGGCTCCTAGCGAGCGCGGGCAATGAATCGGCCGGACGTCTGATTCCGCATGCAGAGACCTTGATCCGCATGCGGCACACCCAGTAGCGTAGGCCCGCCGGGAAGCAGCCGCGTCTTCGTGAGCATTAAGCTAGCGACTAGATTGTTCCACTTCATTGCGCCGCTGATAAGTCTCTTGAAGTAAGTGGCAAGAGCGACAGGATGGCCTTAGACAAGGTGGAGCCATCGAAGCAATTTTCCCAGTACAACTGCCTGCGCCTATTTTTTTGTGTTTCATTCAGCTCAAGCTTCGACTGATGATAAGCATAAACCATCGCTTCCGCGAACTGAGAGGGAGTATCTGCAGTCAAGACTCCTGGATCGGATCCGAACTCTTCGAACGAGCGAAGTGCCTTTTTAGAAGCGACGATCCAATTTCCGCTAACTAAGGCCTCAGCTGTCTTCAAGTTGCTGCCACCACCGTCCTTTATGGGCAAAACTACGACATGTGCATTGTCCCGGACCCACGCCAGATGGCCGTCAGTGATTTCTGGAAAGAATTGTACTCGCCTACTATAAGATTCGTGGTTCGCCAAATACGCCTCCGACTTATAGACGCCCTCAGACACCCCTCCGCATACTGCGAAAGTCTTCTCAGGTGGCAAGAAGAATAAACCATCTCGAAGGACGAAATGTTGAAATCCTTGGGTATTCGGCAGATAAGCACTGCCAACAAAAAGGAGATATTTCCCTGCAAAGCCGTCCTTGTTGAACTGGGGCCAGCTTTGTGGAGGGGTAGATGTGACCCCATTGCGGACAACAACGATCGGCCCGCCGCAGCAGAAGCTATTGTAGGCGTCAGCGTCGCGTGGAGAAACAACAACTGTGAGTGCCGATCTCGAAACTACCTCTTCCTCTAGTTGGTGAATGTGCTTGCGGATGTCGCTGGAGACCCTGCGGCTGATGCCAGCGTTGACCAGCATCGTTTCCTTAAGGGGAGCCTCAAAGTTATGGGAGGAATAGATAAGCGGCACATCTGCAAGCAGTCCAGCCTGTTGTAGCCGGCGTACAACCGGCCACATAAAAGGGTGCTCAAGCT
Organism: Hyphomicrobiales bacterium; assembly: GCA_900469345.1. Classification (GTDB taxonomy): domain Bacteria; phylum Pseudomonadota; class Alphaproteobacteria; order Rhizobiales; family Rhizobiaceae; genus Neorhizobium. Next base: position 322,066 of record UBWZ01000003.1, read on the forward strand.
GCACCGCAGCTGGCTTCATGTTCTGAACTAGATCAACAAAATGCCGATAAACCGCCTCATCTCTGGCCGCGTACTCTCCGGCATCGACGTCCATCATATACGGAAGCTTGGAAAAGACATCGTCACAAGGCTTATATGGCACGTCGGATTTAAAGACGGTTGATTGACTATAACCGGCAGGATCATAGACGGCAATATATTCATATTTTACCCCGTTTCGTGCATAGAATTGCCGAAAAGCATCGACCCTGCGTTGCCCGCCATGAATCGGAAGCCGAATTGGGAAAGTGCCTAAACCAAGGACAGTCGTCATATTAATCTTCCATCACTAGCTGGAAAAAGTCGTTAGCAGCAGCCTCCCACGAGTGAATTCTGCCTGAAGCGGCTCGCATTTCCGCACTCTCTACTGCGCCATCATTATTGAAATATTCGGAGAGGGCCGCTGCCCAGCTAATCGTATCCCTGGCCCTTACATGCGAAGCTCGGCCTTCGGAGACTTCCACTAGCGCGGGAGTGTCGCTTGCGATGCAAGCTTTACCGAGAGCAAGGGCCTCTACCAGGGAAAGCCCAAATCCCTCGTAATAAGATGGGAAAACAACCATACGCGCATATTTATAGAGCGCGTGCAAGAACTCATCTGAGACAGCTTCGTACATAAAGAACCGATCTCTAGTGATCGGGTTAGCCCGGATCTCGTCTAAAAGATTATTGACGTTCCATCCGGTGTGGCCGACAAAGACCACACAACATTCCTGTGCATTAAGTGTGCCAGCCTCTACGGCGTGCTGATATGCTTCGTAGATAATCCGATGGTTCTTGCGAGGTTCGATCGTCGAAACGTAAAGCGCAAATTTTTTGCCTTCAAGCTCCGCTGGAAGCTCTGCGGTGCGCTTTGCAGCCGGCAGATCACATCCCAGATGGAACATTTTCAGCTTCGGTTGCGGCAGCCTCCATCGTTCAAGATGCGACGACACCGCTTCCATAGTCGTGCGGGAATTTGCGATGCATTTGTCAACCATCCAAAATAGCTCACCGAAGTAGCCCTTCAGCAAGAACGTGTAGCTAGGAACCACGAAGTGCGGGAGCTCCAATGGAATCAGGTCATGAATAAGTGCGCAGTAATGGAACCCGAGCCTTTCCTTTTCACGTCCGATGTGAAGAAGATCCTTGTATTCCCAATCTAAGCCAACCGAAATTATGGTATCAGAAGGATTGAGATCACGAATCTCGCCGTCCAAAAGGTGGTGGTAAAGCGTTTCACGGTGGGGACGCCATTCCCGATCATGCGCTCTGGCGCGAAGTCGTAGGATTTCCTGGACCTGAGAGCAATTCTTGTTGGACGAACGTATCTCTGCATCCATCAAGAGCGGCAATTCTGCCAGGATTTCTTTGACAGTGGCAGCTTGTGAATCAGGCGCTGCAGGATTGAGTTGACCAGGTGATATGGCTTGAAGCCCGAGGCATATCGCTTGTACGAATTCGTCTTTCACCCTGAAGAATGACTGGAACCTCTTTGAGTAGACGCAAAAAATAACCTCTTCGTGCAGATACTTTCGAGCGCGCTTCGCAAGCTCCCGTTCCACCCGGACGATGCCAACCGAGGGGCCGCTCCATTGAATGATCGTCGTAATGTCGAATAAGTACCGCTTTGCCAACTTGCTCACCACGTGGAGGACCTTGACTACCAGAGAAGGAATTTGGAAAGAGAGCGCTGATTAACGGAGTTCGATGATGTTGTCGACACAGATACTACGTGTTTTCGCACCTGGCCGGCGACGCGACCGGCAGATCAGGCGAGCAAAAAATTGGTGGGCGGAGGCTCAGCAGGATCGGGCGATCGACGAACTCTTAATGCATGCTAAACGCTCTCCTCGTTTTAGAAGTCGGTTTGAGAGCGAAGCTGCAGCTCTTTTGATGGGTGATGGAAAGTGGAGTAGAGCTTATGCTCTTTGGATTTCTTCGACGCATGCTCTTGGCAAGCGAAAGGATGATGCAGCGGTCAAGAAAGCAGCCTCGTGGTTGCTGAACGCTGCGACATGCGCGTACTTGTCCGGCAATTTGGCTGGGTCCGCAATTGAAATGGTCTGTGCCGCGAAACTCGATCCGTCGCTGGCCCAGTCTGCGGAGTTCATTCTGCTGAACGCTCGACTGAGGAAACTAGCCTGGCCTGAGGAGGCAGCGAGAGCGTTGGAAGATGGCGCTCGTTTATATCATGCTGATCACGCCTTACATTATGAAGCAGCAGAGCTTCTGATCACATTGGGACGTTTCGACGCGGCCTTGTATCACGCCTCTAAGGCTGTAGAGTTGCGGCCAGATGACAGCCCTTCGCGAATTCTGATGATCAGAGCAAAGGAGCAGCTAGTCGCAGCAGGCCATGTCATCTGATGCCTTCGTAGGAGGTTGAATACTCGTTATATAACGTTACATGTTCTGGTCGTGGGTGGGGCTTTGTCGCCGCTTTTCGCGTCGTCATCACCGGGAGGACGACGCTGCGACGTTGTACCTCCTTCATCGCCAAGTTCACGTGGTCCTTTCATGCGCCACATCAAACTTCGTGTTTCAGCCGCGCTGATATTGAGAGGGTGCAGCCGTTTAGCTGAGGTAGCGGACCAGCTAGATGGCAGTTTTGGAGGTCGCTCAGGCCGGGTAGTAACGCATTGCCGACACCGGATAACCGTTCCGGTCCTACTTCGACAGCGACAAGCATTCTCCCTGGAACGATTGCACAGCATTATGGCCTCCTGGGGAACCAGCTGCCTTCCAGTTCATTGGGCCAATCAGAAGAGACGACTGCTTTCCTCAATTCGGGAGTGTCTATCTTCGGCGCGATTGTCCGAAGTGTTAAACAGCGCCGGTTGCGACGTTCCGCTATTACTCCACAGTGACGGATTTGGCGAGGTTGCGCGGCTGGTCGACATCTGTGCCCATGAAGACGGCGGCATGATAGGCGAGCAGCTGGATCGGTAGCGAGAAGATCATCGGCGAGATGATTTCATCCACATTTGGCAAGGTGATCGTCGCCATTGTCGGCAGCTTGGAGGCTGTGGCCCCCTTTTCATCCGTGATTAAGATGATCCTGCCGCCCCGCGCTGCCACTTCCTGCATGTTGGATACGGTCTTCTCAAAAAAACGATCGTGCGGCGCGATCACGATCACCGGCATGTTCTCGTCGATCAGCGCGATCGGCCCGTGTTTGAGTTCTCCTGCCGCATAGCCCTCTGCGTGGATGTAGGAAATCTCCTTCAGTTTCAGAGCGCCTTCCAGCGCCAGCGGAAAGCTGGTCCCGCGGCCGAGATAAAGCACGTCCTTGAAGCGAGAGAGATCCCGCGACAGGGCTTCGATCTGTGGCTGGATCTCGTTTAGCACGCGGCTCATGATGCGCGGCATCTCGATGAGATGCTTCACCATGGCTCGCTCGTCCGATGGTGTCAGCGTGCCGCGGGCGCGTCCGGCGCCGATCGCCAGCGCCGCGAGCACGGCTAGCTGGCAGGTGAAGGCCTTGGTCGAGGCGACGCCGATCTCCGGCCCGGCGAGAATAGGAAACACCGCATCCGACTCGCGCGCGATCGTTGATTCCCTGACGTTCACGACCGCCCCGATCTTCAGTCCGTTGTCCTTGCAGTAGCGCAGCGAAGCCAGCGTATCCGCTGTTTCGCCGGACTGAGAGATGAACAGCGCCGCCTGGCTCGGCAGGAGCGGAAGCTCCCGGTACCGAAATTCCGATGCGACATCGATCTCCACCGGGAGGCGCGCATAGCGCTCGAACCAGTATTTGCCGATCAGGCCGGACAGGAATGCCGTGCCGCAAGCAGAAATGGCGAGGCCGGATATAGCTCCGAAGTCGATCGAGGTGTCGTTCGCCTTGATGGTCTGAGCCGAGAAATCCACGTAGTGGCTGAGGGCATGGGAGATAATTTCCGGCTGCTCGTAGATTTCCTTTTCCATGAAGTGGCGGTGGTTGCCCTTGTCCACCATGAAAGCCGCCGCCTGCGAGATCTGGCTCTGCCGTTTGACCGGTTTGCCTTCGTAGTCCGTCAGCTCGAGACCGCCCGCCGTAAGGATGGCGCAGTCGCCATCGACCATATAGGTGATTTCGCTAGTAAAGGGCGACAGCGCGATTGCGTCCGAGCCCAGAAACATTTCACCGCGGCCGTGGCCTATCGCGAGCGGGGGCCCGGACCGAGCGGCGAGGATCGTATCCGGCGTATCCTGGAACATTACCACCAGCGCATAGGCTCCCGAGATCCGGTTCAGCATTGCCAGCATGGCCGCACGCGGATCGAGCCCCTTCCGCCGATACCTGGCCAGCAGATGGGTCACCACCTCCGTATCCGTCTGGCTTTGGAAGACGGCGCCTTCCGCCAGAAGCTCGTCCTTCAGCTCCGAGAAATTCTCGATGATGCCGTTATGGACGACCGCCACCCCGTCAACAAAGTGCGGATGAGCATTTGTTTCGTTGGGAACGCCGTGCGTCGCCCAGCGCGTGTGGGCGATGCCGATCGTGCCGGCAAGCGGTTCGGCGTCGAGCTTCTTTTTCAGGTTGAACAGCTTGCCTTCGGCGCGGCGGCGCTCAAGAGCGCCATCGTGGATGGTCGCAACGCCGGCAGAATCATAGCCTCGGTATTCTAGGCGCCGCAGCGCATCCACCAGCCGCTTCGCTACCGGTTGCCTGCCCACAATCCCGACAATACCGCACATGAAAGCCCCCTCTGCTCGATTGATTCCGGCCGCATTCCTAGCCGATTGGCGCCGATCCGCAATCACGTCGCCGGTCACATTGAATGTCTGAAAGTAATGTTGAAGTCTCAATACTTCATTTCTGCGCCTTCTCGGCAGCCTTGAGCGCGAGCGCCCTTTCGCGGATCACCTTTGCCCTCTCCGGCTTGACTTCCTGACGCGGGCGGCCAAAGGCAACCGCTTCGGCCGGAACGTCCTCCGTGATAACGCTGCCTGAGGCGATATAGGCTCCGTTCGCTACCGATACCGGGGCTACAAGAGACTAATTTCGAGCTGATAAAGCTGTCCGCGCCAACCGAGTTTCGTGCTTGTTCACCCAGTCATAACTGCAGGTGATGGTGCCGGCGCCGACATTGGTACGTACGCCAACCATCCCCGATATATGTCAGGTGGTTGACCTTGGCGCTCTCGCCGATCCTGCCGTTCTTCACCTCGCAGAATTGCCGCCCTTAGAGCCGGCTGCCAAATCCGTACCAGGTCAGTCGTGCGAACGGGCTGACTGCAGCACCGGCGCTGAGATGACGCAAAGATACCCGATTCAGCGGAACCTCATCGTCTTTAGAAAGCGCGCGAGAGACGACGTCCGCGTGGCTCTTGGGCCGAAGCTCCCTGAGAGCAGCGGACCCCAATCCTCTGTCACCCCCCACCTCGGAAGACCAACGCCCTCCGGACTTTGAACGTGAAGTTGTTCAACAGCCTTCTCCGGAGTATCCCGTGAGAAGACGGCAACGATGTTGAAATTTCTCGCGCCTACGTGCTGTAGCGAATCCGACAGATTTTGATGCTGCTTCCTAGTCACAGGCTTCCCTTCTACTGTTCGGACAATATACGTTTTCCGGACATTGCTTGTCGCGACTCTCAAGAACTTTTCCGCAAGAAACTCGAACTTGGAGCGTACGCCGGAGTAAAACAGCGGAATGTCCTGCTCATCTATCTGCCGCAACCACTGGTCAGTGCCATTCCACCCTTTCTGCGACTCTGGTACATCCCGAATAATAAAGTCGTGATGATAGTAGATCCCGTAACTATGGTCGTAGACAGACTGAATGTAGTCCCAACTGCCGATCTCAAGGTTCTTCAGTTGTAGGATCCCACTAAACTTTGCGCCTATAAGCTTAGCCGTATCGTCGACTTTGATGACAATGTTGTCGAAGAAGCTCGCTCCTAGGGCACGTTCGCGGATCACCTCACGAATCTTGACCGCAGGACCGCAATTTTCTCCAAGGGAAATGAATTCATGGCTATCGGCGTCGACTGCCACCGCTATTTGTCGATCAAGCCTCTCTAGTCGTTCCCGAATCCTGGAGGGACTGAACTCTCCGAGATGTCGAAAGTAGTGGTTGTGCAGGATCTCGATGTCATAGCCGCTAACGTCATACGCCATATTTTGCTGATCAATCTGTTACTTCTTGGTAAGAGGTAGGCGCTCGCGCACCCAATCGCCGACTTGTATCAAGCCGACGGCAAAGGCGGCAAGAGCGGGGTATGCTGCTTTTGCTGGGTTACCTACTAGCACGGGCCAGCATAGCGAGGCAAATTTGCGGTTAGCTTTCATAGGAGGGAGTTGCAGATGGCCGCCTTTATGCTTTAGTCGTGAAACTGCTCGGCTGATACAGTCAGACCACACCTAACCAGGCTTTGTGCCCTGCGCACATCAACTTCTACGGGAGAGAAGAATTGCGTATAAATGTGTTCAATCCGTACGCCGCGCAAATTCTCGAACGTGGAATGACGGAGACATTAGGCAATACAGGTGCCTACTATGCTCCATTTCTGCAGCTTCTGGGCGCACGTTGGGTTTGTGCGGTAGAGCAAGATGTCGAGCAAGATTCACGAACTATTACGAGCATCGAAGAGGCTGATAGTGACACAGTCGTTCTTCATGACTGGTTCATCTACGACTTCACCAAAACGCCGGAAATGGCCAGGGAGATCGAGCGTTTTAAGGGGAGTATCTATATCTTCACCGACGTGCCCCAACGACAATTCGACTTTCCCAATAAAGCAAAGAATATCGCCAAAAATCTTCACGTCTTGGATAGGAAGACGGCGTGGGGTGCCAACCCGCCTGAGGTGAGCTACTCGTTATACCGCGACAAGCCCGGTTATAGAACGCCGATAGTACCCCTGGGATGCTCTCAATCCTGGCTTCCCCATAAGAATCATAAGGATCCCGTCATATTCTTTGATGAACCCCACAAGATCATTCTAGAGAGCCTGTCTGACGACAATAACATCAATGTCGTATTCTATAAACACGCGCTCAAGACTGCTCAAGTCCTTGCTGAGCGAGGGTTCCAGCTGGTTACGTTCTGTAGAGAGGAGTCTGAGTTGTTGCCGTCAGTACTAGACAACTATCCGATCTTTTCGCGCATTAATGAAGAGGGATGGATACCGTTTAGTCGATTGGCCGAGCACTACTCGTCCGCCAGTATGTTCTTTTCCTACGTCGGTGAGACCTTTGGATACGCAAGTTTTGAGAACCTCCAGTTAGGCAACGGAATTATCGCTTATTCTGAACATCGTAATCCATACGATTTCAGGCAAATGCAAAATTCGGCGCTGATTTCTATCTATATGCAGCCTGAATTAGCGGCGGATGTAATTTGCGAGTTCTTTCAGAGGTTCGAAAAACAGGACCTGCGAACCTGTATTCGTAATAATGCTTATAGGAAATTTTCCACTGAGACGTTCATGCCGAGACTGCGTAACGAGTTGTTGTGATGCAATTGTCGTTATTTTCGCGACGGCCGCATCATCCATCTGCGACCATAGGGCAATGCCTCAGAGATGAGCTGCTATGTCCAGGCAAAAGACCACGAGGCGGCAACGCGCCTGCTCAAGCAGGGTGCTTGGCCTCATTCGCTGCTTTGCGGCGGCCCACCCCCATCACCGACCGTAGAAGTGAAGCGGCGACGGAGTCTTCTTGATGACGAACAAAATCATTCCCGTGATCATGGCTGGCGGCAAGGGCACACGCCTATGGCCACTGTCGCGCGCTTCTGCGCCCAAGCAGTTCATTCAGTTTGTCGGCGACCGCACCCTTTTCCAGGCCACGCTGTCGCGGGTCTCGAACCCCGAGCTGTATGAGCCGGCCATCGTCATCACCAATGGAGATTTCCGTTTCCTCGCCGCCGAACAGGCCCGCGAACTGGGCGTGGCGCTCTCGGCCATCCTGCTCGAGCCGGTTGCCCGCAACACCGCGCCCGCCGTCGCCGCCGCGGCGGCCTTCGTCGCCGATCGTTTCGAGGACGGCGCGATCCTGCAGGTGCTGGCCTCCGACCACGAGATCGTGTCCGACGCCGGCTACTATGATGCCATCCGCACGGCCCGCGACACGGCAGCCTCTGGCAAACTCGTCACCTTCGGCATCGCGCCGACCGAGCCGGCAACCGGCTACGGCTATATCGAAGTGGGCGCCAAGCTGAAGACGGGCGCCTGCGCCGTCAAGCGCTTCGTGGAGAAGCCGGCTCTCGCGGAAGCGGAAAAAATGCTGGCGGCAGGCGATTACGTGTGGAATTCCGGGATCTTCATGTTCCAGGCTGGCCAGGTGCTGGATGAACTGCGCAATTTCGCACCCCAGGTCGCCGAAGCTGCGGTCGCCGCCGTCCGCAAGGCCGAAGGCGATCTCGATTTCGTGCGGCTGGACGCCGCGACCTTCTCCGCCAGCCCCGACATTTCCGTCGATTATGCACTGATGGAAAAGACGGCCAACGCCGCGGTCGTCCCCTCCTCCTTCACCTGGTCGGATATGGGCAGCTGGGACGCCGTGTGGAAGCTCGGCGCCCGCGACGACGCAGGCAATGTCATCTCCGGCAATGCCTCGATCATGAACACCAAGAACTCGCTCATCATGTCGCGGCATGGCCATCTGGCCGTGCAGGGCCTGGACGGCGTGGCCGTCATCGCCAGCGAAGACGCGGTCTATGTCGGGCGCCTCGACGAAAGCCAGAATGTCGGCCTTCTGGTCAAGCAGCTGGCCGGCGCCAAGGCGACCGCTTCTCTGACCGAAAGCCACCCGACAGCCTACCGCCCCTGGGGCGGCTATACCTCCATCCTCAATGGCGACCGCTTCCAGGTGAAGCGTCTCTTCGTGACGCCCGGCAAGAAGCTGTCGCTGCAGAAGCACCATCACCGCGCCGAACACTGGATCTGCGTCAAGGGCACCGCCGAGGTGACCATCGGAGACCAGATCAAGACCCTGCGCGAGAACGAGAGCGTCTACATCCCGCAGGGCGAGGTTCACCGGCTCGCCAATCCCGGCAAGATCATGCTGGAAATGATCGAGGTACAGACCGGATCCTATCTCGGCGAAGACGACATCATTCGCATCGTCGACGAATTTGGCAGAGGGTGAGATGAGCGCCCTTGCCGGGACGAGTGTGATCGGTTGCTGCTCTAAAGAAGGTATTTCGTCCACTCCGCTAAGCCGTGACTAAAGCTCAGGTACGAAATTATCATTCAATAGAAGTACCAGCGCGGGATTGGCCACCAGCTTTGGTCGTTCCTGCCGTCAAGCTTCTGCCATGTTCATGCACGAGGGGCTTTGAAGGCAAAATAAGTCAAGGGGAGAGACGGTAATGGACGCTCTGACGCAAGGCATCGCTATCGGCCTCACGAGGCAGGTCCGCGTTATCACCGCATTGACAATCAGAGAAGTCAGGCTCCGCAACAGCAAGCACGCGTTTTCTCAGCTATTTGATGTTCTGGAGGCAATCGTATTCATCGTCGTGCACTGGATAATCTTCACCTTCATGCACCGGCAGCTGTTAATCGGGGATAGTCTGCTCCTTTTTATCTCTACTGGCATCTTTCCAGTGCTGTTCTTTCGAACCATGAGCATGAAGGCGGCGGCAGCCGTCGAGGCATCCAAGTCCGTAACCTCAATTCCGTATATCGAACCGCTAGACTATTCGATCGCTAGGACGTTTGTTGAGTTCCTATCTTTCTCGCTTTTGTTCACGTTTTTCTTTGCGATGATAGCCGTCTGCAACGAGTCACGGTTTGCGATTCCGTCGAATCCAATTCCCATCCTTCACTTCTTCACTATTATCACCCTTTTCTCATTTGGAATGGGGCTCGTTAACTCATTTATCACGTACTTGTTCCCGCTATGGAAGTTCATATATGCGTTTGTTTCACGCGTGCAGATATTCTTCAGCGCGGTATTTTACATTCCGGAATACATGCCTCCGCAATTGAAGTATTGGCTGTCGTTCAATCCAATAATGCACATAGTGGCTGTATTCAGAACCGCGTTCTATCCGACATACCCTACGCATCTTCTATCTCTTCCATACGCATATTCCTGTGCAGCTGGGGTGGTGCTTCTTGGCTTGGCGCTAGAGCGAGCGTTGCGCAATCACAGACATCAGTGAGGCCCCGCACCATCACTCGATATAGTCGATTTGGGCTTGGCCGTGTATGGCTGGCTTTGAGCATTAGTACGACACTAGAGCACGTCCATTGAACGCGGAATCGCGCTGAGGATTCGCCTGGTTGCCGAATTCTGATTCCATCGCTCCGACTGTTAATTTGGTCGGAGGTAATATGACTCGAGCTTTCAGTGATGATCTGCGTAGCCGCGTTCTGGCTGCGTCACGCGATGGAAATGTCGGCGCGATCAGCGGCGGCCAGTTTGGAATTGGCATTTCAACGGCCATCGCCTGAATTGCCAGCGCTTGGGCGGGGCAGTTGACGCCTGCGAAGCCGGGCCGACGCGGTGGCTCACGACTTGATGCTCACGCAAACTTCTTATCGGCATGATCGAAGAGGAAAAGGACGAAGACGCCGGATGCCGGTTGCTTTACCTTCCTCCCTACAGCCCCGACTTTAATCGCATCGAGAAGGCATTCGCGAAGCTGAAGGCCGTCTTGCGCGCCAAAGCCGAGCGGACGATCGACGCTTATGGAATACCGTCGGCCACATCCTCACGCTGTTCGAACCACAAGAATGCGCCAAGTACTTCAAATCGTGCGGATATGACCCCGAGTAAACTGGAAGCGCTCTAGGTCCTGTTGACAAAGTTGGATTGGGCGCTTGTGAGTGATCGCGATCTGGATATGTTCAGCGGATGACAATCGCTTCGTGCCCGGTCTACCTATTTAGAAGCTCAGGTTTCGCCCCGTCCGGCGACACCGTGGTCAGTGTTGCACCACTGGACCGCGTCGTTGCGGTTTACGGCGACGGGGGCGTGGTTGGCGAAGGCGGCCTATCTTCCTCGTTCGGCGGTGCAGCGGTCTTCAAGAACGACGCCTCAGGGGAATGCTTCATTGGCGTATGGGGAGCCCGCAACGCCTCGCGTTTTCGCAGTGAACTTCGGGCTCACATGCAAATTGCTGTTATCAAGGAAGCGCCGAAGGCTCGGCTCGCCTTCTGGGGAGCGGAGAAGGAGCGCCCTAAAAGGGCCTCGCGCACATGAAGGGCAACCATATTTTGACTGAGGCAAGAGCGAGGAAGCCCTCAAACGAAGCCTTCGTTTTGTCGTAACGTGTTGCGATCCGCCTGAACTGTTTGAGCTTGTTAAACATCCGTTCGATGCGGTTCCGGTCTTTGTAGGCGATGTAATCGCAAGATCGCGGATGCTTTCGCGTGGAGCGCGGTGGGATTACGGGACGCGTGCCGTGCAGGAGAAGCTCTTCTCGTACGGCATCTGCATCATATCCTTTATCCGCAAGCATCTTTCGCGGACGAGTGACGGGAATTGCAAGAAGTTGAGGGACTGCCTTGTAATCAGAAACCTCGCCGCCTGTTAGGATGAAGCCAAGAGGGCGGCCTTGACCGTCTGCGCGGGCATGGATTTTTGTCGTAAAGCCGCCGCGTGATCGACCGAAAGCCTCCTTATCAGTCCCCCTTTTGCGCCAGCAGCCTGAGAATGGCCCCGGATGATCGTGCTGTCGATCATATGCTGCCAGTTGTCGGTCAAGCCAAGCTCCACAAGGGTCTCAAGCAATGCGTCCCATATGCCTTGCTCTGCCCACCGGCGAAAACGAACGTAAACGGAATTCCATTTGCCATAGCGTTCGTGCAAGTCGCGCCATGGGCAGCCAACGCGCAGGACATGCAATATGCCATTCAGATAGCGCCGATTGTCATGGGCCGGACGGGATTTACGTCTTCTTTCGCTGGGGAGAAACGGCTCGACTATATGCCACTCCGCATCGCTTAGATCGCCTCGCGCCAAAACTGCCTCCTAAAAAGCAGTCTTGAATCATGCCTCGACCGATTTGGGAATCCACTTTGTCAACACGGCCTAGTTAGCTGCTCGTCTGTTTAGGCTTGGTGTAACGAGGAGCATGGTCGGCGGCAGTGCGGCTTTCGGTGAGTTTGCGCATGATCAGGATACGCATCACGCCCGGCGTGTTGTTTAGTCGGTGACCAGCAGCCAGCTGTTTCCAATGAAGGCGGGTCCCTGCTATCGCTCCGCAGGGTTCAAATCGCTAGACGAGAACGTCTTCGGGGAGAAAGCACAACCTAAGTACGATAGCAATTGGTGGTGACGCTCCCACGAGAGCCGGTTGTGATAACAAGTTTTCCCTGAAGCTGGAGACCACACTAAGGGCGCCTGGGCCGTGGCATTCAGCGGAAGTGTTCGCTGCATTCTCATTCACCTAATAACTTGTCTCCTATAGACCGAACATCCACATCTGATCGCCTCCTGTATAACACTTCAGCAACAGGACAGCCGCGCCTACCCCTCCATCTCCCTCCGAACCTTCCTCTGAAGGCCGGCAAGCGCCCGCTCGATCACGCGCGACATTTGCTTGTAGTCGATGTGCGTTCCATACGGGCCGACGCCAACCCTGTTCTTCTTCGGCATCTTGCTTCCGTGTGCCTTATGCCAGCTCAGGAAGTAGTCCCTCTGCAGCTTTGCATGATCCCGCCTCGCATCCTCCCGAATCTGAAGCCCTAGGACGCCAGCGTTGAGGAAGCGATGCTTCCTTGTCTCTTCTATGCGCTGCTTGACGGCATGAATTGGCTTGGACGAGCTCCTCGTGCTGGTCGGTGAATAGGTGGCGAACGTCGGTAGCCGGAACTGAAAGAAGCCTTTTTGTAACTTGGTGAAGCTGAGCTCGGATATCCGATTGAATTCTGCTATTCCGGCCACTCGGCACCCGTCCGGACCCAGAGCCACCTCAATCCTTACCCGCTTGTCCTCCTCTGCTAATTCCTCATGCGTGCCAGCAGCCTTGTTCTGTTTGTCGACCACCTTGTTCTGTATCCGCCACATAGCGAAAGGGTCATCCTTCTCTCCGATATAGAACGTGGATGTGTAGGTTGGGGATCTGTCAAAGCTTGGCGTCATACGGGCGATTATGTCGAGCCGTGGATCAGCTTGGTTTCGGGAGACGACATAGTCTGCTGGCTTAACGAGTCCCGGCACGAACCTGGGCCACGTCCGGCCGCGGGTAAGGACCGTTGTGGTCGGGAAGAAGTGCCGGACGAGCACGCCATAAAGAAGTGCCCTGGCTTCCTCTCCGGGATCCTTTGGATAGGCGTCGATGCTGACCTCAATACCCACCACGATCGCCGGTGAGGCAAAGTCGTACTCTTCCTCGAGATCCGCCAGAACGCGTCGGAGAACGCAGAAATCTGGCTCCTGGACACGGAGGCGATAGCGAGTTGCGGTTCCGCCAGGACCGACATCCAGAGCCTCCGGATATTCCTTCCGCCCCGTCAGCCTTTCGATCCGGTCATTCAGATGCCAGTGCTGGGAGGGCCGACCCAGCTCGAACTCAACGTCGATCCAGTCGACCACAGCGGCCCACTGGTAAGCATCAAGGTTGATTAGCGGTCGAAGCACCATTCGATCTTGAAAGCGCTTCTGTGCGCTCCTGAGAGTCTCCACGCCGTATGCGAGTTCGACTGGTGCGTCGAGTGTCTTGCTTCGATAGATGACGGCGGTGAGGGTGGGTCTCATTAGGCTGCCCGGTTTAGCGCTGCACCATCCGGATAGGCGCCATGTCACGATCGATCCACCAGATTGAGCGCAAGTCCGCAACTTTTTTTCAGAAAAATGTGCATCGCCATGGTGGCGGGCGCTATTACATAAAAAAGCAGATTTGGGAGATGCGAATGACCGGCCAGAATGACCAGCTTGAAAACCATCTGGGATCTTCGTTTCGAGCCTCACGTCCAAGGACTGACCACTCCGGCAGTCCCTAGCACTAGAGGATCCAGCAAATGAACCTGAACTTCCTTGAGATACCCGCCATCGCTGCAGCAAACGACAATAATCCGACCTGGCTTGAGGATCTTGAAGCCAAGTGCAGCAATATCGACCTCAGTCACTATGTCATTCGCCTTTCGCCTGAGACGTCAGCTCACCTCGGCCTCGACGTCAGGGAGATCTCGTTCGGATACTTCGAATACTTGCTTGATGGGCAGGTTGCAGATGAAGACGAACAGGCTTCGCAGCGGTTGTGTGAACTGATGGACGTGTGGGCCGGCCCAGGTTGGCGCTGATTACTGTCGTTTCCGACCGCCCCTCTGCGATTGTAAACGCGGGGGGTGGGGTAGCAGCAGAGCGCACAATGGTGGAGAGCAAAAATTGGCGGTGCGGATATTCGTCTGCATCGCCACAAATTCTTGCTATAAAGTCAGTGCCAGACAGGAGTGCCTTACATGATCTCATCTTATTCAAGCCTTCGCGTTCAATAGGCCCGGCTGGTCGCCGGACCTTGAACTCAAGGAGAAATGCATGTCCAGTTTTGAAAACGTCGGTGGAAACAACGCCTGCTTCAGCTTAGACTATCCGTCGGAAATCGAAGCGAAGACCGGTATCAGCGGCCTCACTCTGCCTCGGCGGGAATTCTATCTTACCCTCGCCCGGGACGTCGAACATGATGCACCCGAGCGTGCAGCTTTCTACCGCGACGTGGCATCCCATTATCCTGACTGCGACTCCTATGGACTTGAGATCGATCGCGATGGAAACAGGGCAATCCTGGTTGACTTCGATGGCTGGGATGGACTGAGTGATGAAGAGCGCTTGCTGCGCGGGAATCGCAACGCCGCGATCGCCGTTCTCGACAGGCTCCGCTTTCATCTCGAGATGATGGAGGACGACGTTGAGCTCAAGGTTGAGGTCGATACTATTCGGCGGGCGCTAAACGACCTTGTAGAACCTTTGTCTATGGTTTGACCGACCCGAGCGCGGCAAGCCTCCTGCCGCGCTCACCCTTGCTACCGGTGCCCTCATACACGAGGTTAGGAGCCGCTGCTTCAAACACCAGATGGCGCGGGCGTGGGGCCCTACCTCCTTCCTCGTCTACCGCTCGCTGCGCTCGCTTTCGGCATCGCTCTAATCTGCACCTCTCCCATACGCACACCTTTTTCTATCGGGCAGCTGTGTGTCCAAGCGTTACCTTGCTCCGAGGTGCTTCTCTCAGATGACGTTCGAATATGTTTTCACCCTTGCGATGTCGTGCTTCCCGGTTGACTCGAGGTTCGTCTGTAGCGCGTTCCCTGATAGTCGCACGTCTCTCTAGTCGTTTTCGCTGACGGTCGCTCTGTGTGAGCTTCTCTGTCTGTTTGTCTGTTTGAGGATTAGCTCATGCTTATGTTGTCGCTTGAGCTAAAACCGTGTTTTTGGGTCCGATCTGCCAACGTGAGGTAAAGCTTTGTCAACGTAACGGTATGTTTGCCGTGGATTTGGCCTGGCTTTGGTTGACGGTGGCCTTGCCGGAAATTGGCATTTTGGCAGCCTGGGCCGGGTCCACTTACCCTTTCGTTGTCGCCTGGACGGTTGAGTGTCAACCGGATTCAACCAACCTGCGGTATAGTGGAGGGCAGGGGAGGGCGGTCTAGATCTTCCTGATCCAGGAGATCTCTACCGTAACCGGTGTTGTGCCCC
>UBWZ01000016.1 GCA_900469345.1 Hyphomicrobiales bacterium
CGAACAAGTCAACACTCGATTTCAAAAAACTGTCATTTTTCTTCCGCGAAGCCACGGCTGACCCTCCTGCACCGCCGAGACCTCCTGCAAAACAGGGCTTTGATCCAGATCGCCCGAGTTGGTATGGAACGGCATGGCGAACAAGCGGAGCTGACATGCTGGTATTGAACGAAGAGCAGACACGGCGCGCGCTTCCATGGGATGCGCTTATAGAGGCGCTGGAGCGGATGTTCCGGAGCGGTTGCGTGGTGCCGGTGCGACATCACCATGACATGGAGGTCCCCGGAGAGGCGACCGCCGTCATGCTCCTGATGCCGGCCTGGGTCCCGGGCGAGCATATCGGCGTCAAGATCCTCAATCTGTTTCCCGACAATCACCGCCGGGCGCTTCCGACCATTATCGGCAGCTATCTTCTTTCCAGTGGCCGCACCGGCGAAATGCTGGCCATGGTGGAGGGCGGAGAGCTGACCGCGCGGCGGACGGCCGCGACCTCGGCTCTGGCAGCCCGCTACCTGTCGCGGGAGGATTCCGAGACCATGCTAATGGCGGGCACCGGACGACTGTCGCTTAACCTGATGCAGGCGCATGCCGTGCATCGGCCACTGAAGCGTTTTCTCGTCTGGGGTCGCAATGGGGACAAGGCGGAGGCGACGGCAGACCAGGCAAGGATGCTCGGGCTCGACGCAAAGGCGGTGACCGATCTTGGCGGCGCCGCTGCGGAGGCCGACATCATTTCCTGCGCCACCCTCTCCGAGGCGCCGCTGATCAAAGGGGAGTGGTTGAGGCCCGGGACGCATCTCGACCTGGTCGGCGCCTTCAAGCCCGGCATGCGGGAAAGCGACGACGAGGCAGTGCAGCGCGCGATGGTGTTCGTCGATACCTATGCGGGCGCCCTGAAGGAAGCAGGCGACATCGTGCAGCCGCTCAACGCCGGGATTATTGGGCGCGAAGACATCAGGGCGGAGCTGGCCGACCTGGTCGGCGGCCGACATGCGGGCCGGTCCGGGGCCGAGGACATCACGCTGTTCAAATCGGTCGGTGCGGCGGTGGAGGACCTGGCCGGCGCGGTGCTCGCCTACGAGCAGGCCAGGCAGGAGAGCCGGGCCTGATGGCCCGACCATCCGGCTCCGTCGACGGCAGCCTGCCGGTACTGCCGGTCAGCGCCGTTCTTCCGCAGGTCGCCGAAGCGCTCGCGACGGGCCGGCGGGCGGTTCTGTCGGCACCGCCGGGCGCCGGCAAGACGACGCTGGTGCCGCTGCGACTGCTTGATGAGGCCTGGTGCACGGGCAAGATCATCCTGCTCGAGCCGCGGCGGCTTGCGGCCCGCGCCGCGGCGTCGCGGATGGCGTCGCTGCTGGGAGAGCCCGTCGGCGACAGGGTCGGCTACCGGATGCGACTCGACAACCGGATTTCGGCCAGGACCCGCATCGAGGTGGTGACGGAGGGCGTGTTCGCCCGCACGATCCTCGACGATCCCGAGCTTGACGGCGTTTCCGTGGTGATCTTCGACGAGTTTCACGAACGGTCGCTCGATGCCGACTTCGGGCTGGCGCTGGCGCTCGACGTGCAGACCGGCCTGCGGGACGACCTGCGCATCCTAGTGATGTCCGCGACCCTCGACGTCGAACGGGTGACGGCGCTGCTCGACGGACCTCCCGTCATCCAGAGCGAAGGCCGCAGCTTTCCGATCGACACGCGGTATCGCGAACGGCCTCCCGGCGAACGAATCGAGGATGCGATGGCGCACGCGATCACCGCGCTGCATGCGCAAGAGAGCGGCTCCATTCTCGCCTTTCTGCCCGGCCAGGCGGAAATCCGCCGTACGGCGGAGCGGCTCGAAAGCCGCCTCCCCGCCGACACGGCGATCGTGCCGCTGTTTGGCAATCTTACCCAGAAGGAACAGGATCAGGCCATCCGGCCGGCACCCGAAGGCCAACGCAAGATCGTGCTGGCGACGTCGATTGCCGAGACGTCCATCACCATCGACGGGGTGCGGATCGTGATCGACAGCGGGCTTCAGAGGCTGCCGGTGTTCGAGCCCTCGACAGGCATCACCCGGCTTGAAACAGTGCGGGTGTCGCGCGCATCGGCCGACCAGCGGGCAGGCCGCGCCGGTCGAACCGAGCCCGGCATCGCCGTGCGGCTCTGGCATGCGGGGCAGACAGCAGCGCTCGAGCCCTTTACCCCGCCGCAGATCCTGGCGAGCGACCTGTCCGGACTGGTTCTCGACATGGCCCATTGGGGGGTGCACGATCCGGCCGGGCTTCCCTTTCTCGACCAGCCGCCCAGCTCCGCCTGGCGGGAAGCCATCGCGTTGCTTGGCGCGCTCGGGGCGCTGGATGGTTCGGGCGGCATGACGCCGAAGGGTCGCCTGATGCGCGAGCTTGCCTTGCCGCCGCGACTGGCGGCCATGGTGATTTCGGCAGCGGCTCACGGCAACGGCCGAGATGCGAGCCTGCTGGCAGTACTATTGACGGAACAGGGCCTCGGCGGCAGCGACGTCGATATGGACGAGCGGCTGCGGCGTTTTCGCGGAGAGCGGGGGGAGCGGGCCGACAGCGCCCGCAAGCTTGCCGAACGGCTTCTCGGGGCATTGCCCAAGCCTGCCGGTTCGACGGGATCGACCACGGCCGGACGCCTTCTCCTGCATGCCTATCCCGACCGGATCGCGCTGCAGCGTGGCGGACGAGGACGGTTCGTGCTCGCCAATGGTCGCGGCGCCGAGCTCGAGCAGACGGAGCGGCTGGCCGGGTCAACCATGCTGGTCGTCGCGGATCTCACCGGACGGGCGGCCCGGGCCCGCATCCTTGCGGCCGCAGAGGTCGACCGCGCCGACGTCGAGGCCGAAATGCCCGAGGCAATCGAGACAACCGACGACACTGTGTTCGATCACACCAGCCGACAGGTGCGATCGCGCCGGGTCACCCGGCTCGGCGCCATCGTTCTGGACGAGTCACCGTTGCCGCGCCCGAAAGGCGAGGCGGCAGCCCGGGCGCTTGCCGATGGAGTGCGCGAGTTCGGGCTGGGCGTGCTGCCGTTTTCCAAGGACGGCACCCAGATGCGCGACCGGATCGGCTTTCTGCATCGCTCGGTCGGCGACCCTTGGCCCGACATGGGCGACGAGGCGCTGCTCGCCCGGCTGGAAGAGTGGTTCGTGCCGTTCCAGGGCAACGCTTCGGGCCTTGCCGCCATTGCGTCTTCCAGCCTGACGGACGGCCTGCGTTTACTCGTCCCGCACGAGCTCCTGAGGGATCTCAACCGCCTTGCCCCGACGCATTTCGAAGCGCCCACCGGCGAGCGGCACCCGATCCGCTACGATGGCGAGGAGCCGGTCCTGACCATAAGGGTTCAGCAGTTGTTCGGACTGAAGGCGCATCCGGCCATTGCGGGCGGAAGGCTTCCGCTCGTCCTCGAGCTGACGTCACCGGCGCACAGGTCGATCCAGACGACGCGAGATCTTCCGGGCTTCTGGGCGGGATCCTGGAAAGACGTGCGGGCCGACATGCGCGGACGCTACCCAAAACATCCGTGGCCGGACGATCCCGCCAATGCAGCGCCCACCACCCGCGCCAAACCGCGCGGTACGTGACACAATGCCGCTTCGGCGGCGGCCTGTTCTGGCATAAGAAGAGCCCCGTCGAAACGAACGCAAAGGGAGCTCATGGCATTGACGGAAGACAAGGGAGTTCCGCTCCGGCATGCCCAGTTCGGCAGCTCCAGCCGCCATATGCGGCTGCAGACCCTGGTACGGCTGCGCTGGCTCGCCGTTGCCGGCCAGACGGCGACGGTCCTGATCGTCGGCTTTATCCTGCAGTTTCCGCTGCCCATGATGGAAGCCGTCATCCTGATCGCCGCGTTGGCCGCGGCCAATCTGATGCTGGCGGCCTGGTTTCCGGCGACCCACCGGCTGGGTCCGCATTCGGCCGCCGCCCTGCTGGGGTTCGATCTCCTGCAGATGGCGTCGCTCCTGTTTATCACAGGCGGGCTTGCCAATCCCTTCGCGCCGTTGATCTGCGTGCCGGTGATCATCTCGTTCGCATCCCAACCGATCCGGCATTCGGTGCTGCTGATCCTGTTTGCGCTCGCCTGCACGACCGTGCTTGCGCTGTCGCCCTATGACCTTCCATGGTATCCGGGCGACGCGCTGCGGATCCAGCCGGTGATGCAGCTGGGCGTCTGGTTTTCCATCGCTTCGATGATGAGCTTTGCCGCCTTCTATGCCTACAAGGTCTCCCACGAGGCAACGCTGCTCGCCGACGCGCTGGCGGCGACGGAACTGGTGCTCGAGCGGGAAAAGCATCTGTCGCAGCTGGATGGCCTTGCCGCCGCCGCCGCGCACGAACTGGGGACGCCGCTCGCGACGATCAGCGTCGTTGCCAAGGAAATGGAGCGGGAGTTGCAGGATGGCGACCGCTTCCGGGAGGACGTCCTGCTGCTGCGCAGCCAAACAGAGCGCTGCCGCGATATCCTGCGTCGTCTGACGTCGCTCTCCGCCGACAGCGAGGAGCATCTTCGGCGGCTGCCGCTCTCGTCCCTGATCGAGGAAGTGATCGCCCCGCATCGGCAGTTCGGGATCGAGATCGAGGTGGTAGAGCGCGGCGAGCGGGCCTCCGAGCCGGTCGGAAACCGCAATGCCGGCGTATTGTATGGCCTCGGCAACCTGATCGAGAATGCGGTCGACTATGCGAAGGCCAGGGTCATCGTTACCGTTGCGCACAGCCCCAGCCGGGTGGCGATCACGATCGAGGACGACGGACCCGGATATGCGCCAGATATTCTTTCGCGGATCGGCGAACCCTATATGACAACCAGACCCAGCGAGAACGAACGCGCCGGGGGCCTCGGGCTTGGCCTCTTCATCGCCAAGACGCTCCTTGAGCGGTCCGGTGCGTTCATTCGCTTCGGCAACAGGGCTTCCGGTGAACCGGGCGCGCGGATCGACGTAGAATGGCCTAGAGGGGCCATGGAGACGTCGAGCAACACATGATGCCGCCCCATGACGGGCGAAGCGCAACGGACCGCGGGGCAGGCATCCCGCAGAGAGAAAAAGAGATGGAAACGCAACACGACCCCGGGACAGGACCAGTGCAGGGAGGGCTCGGCTCCGACACCTCGCTGCTGATCGTCGACGACGACGGACCGTTTTTGCGCCGTCTGGCGCGGGCCATGGAGAGCCGCGGCTTTTCGGTAGAAATCGCCGAATCGGTTGCCGAGGGGATCGCCAGGTCGAAAGCCCGTCCGCCCAAATACGCGGTCTGCGACCTACGGCTCGGGGACGGCAACGGCCTCGACGTGATCGAGGCTATTCGCGAAAGCCGCGAAGACACGAAGATCGTCGTGCTCACCGGCTACGGCAATATCGCGACGGCCGTGACGGCGGTGAAGCTGGGAGCGCTCGATTATCTTGCAAAGCCGGCCGATGCGGACGACATCTTCCACGCTCTCACCCAGCAGCCGGGCGAAAAGGCCGACGTGCCGGAAAACCCGATGTCAGCGGATCGGGTGCGATGGGAGCACATCCAGCGCGTCTACGAAATGTGCGAACGCAATGTTTCCGAGACCGCACGCCGGTTGAACATGCATCGGCGGACCCTGCAGCGCATTCTTGCAAAGCGGGCACCGAAATAGCTCACATATCGTCGAAGCTTCGGCCGCTCGCCCATTCCGCCATCATCAGGCGATGAGCGGCCGCGCGGGAGAAATTGAGCATCATGGCCTTGCGTGAGGCGGGCGAGAGCCGGTGTTCGGGTGCATCGCGAACCAGATGGGCTCCGTAGCCATCCGACAGAAAGAGCCCGCAGTCTTCCGGAAAGATTTCCAGAGGCACGTCCTTGTGGGTGGCAAAGAACAGCCGGTCGCAGTGGTCGCGGTATTCCGGCCACTTGCGGTCAACACGGAAGTCCTCGACCGAGGTCTTGATTTCGACGACCCAGATCTCTCCCTTTTCAGAGACCGTGGCGAGATCCGCACGTCGGCCGCTGGCCAAAACAAGTTCCGGCAGGACAGCGTGACGCATGTCATGCAACAGAATCTGCAGCCCCTTTCGCACCATCATCGCACGGGCAGATTGCCGCCCGTCGATCAAGGGATTGTTACTGACAAGGTTAAGTATAGTCATGCCGACCCACGCCACTCCCTAAGTTGTTGCAAAAACGCCATGCCTTTTTCCAATCATTCGCCAGTTGTCGCCGCAAGCACCGGCATGACTTGCCAAGCCCGGGCTTATGGAAAATAACCGAAGGTGAATGGTGCTCTCGCACCTGATTTTTCAATTCATTCACCCAAGAGATATCCATGCGCATCCGCAACAGCATGCTCGCATCCGGCCTGTTGGCAACACTTGCCCTCGCCGGCTGCTCCACAGTGTCCGACGCCACCGCTACGGCGCAGGCAGAAGCGCCTATCCAAGTCGAGACGGCGCAGATCTTCACCGACTCATACGGGACGGTCACGGATGCAGGATACACTCTCCCGGCTATCCCGATCAACCGCGTGAACAAGGAGTTCGTGCGCCAGATCGTTAACTACGACACGGTGGAAAAGCCGGGCACGGTCATCGTCAACACCCGTGAGCGCCATCTCTATTACGTCCTGCCGGGCGGACGCGCCATGCGCTACGGCATCGGCGTCGGCAAGCAGGGCTTTGCCTGGTCCGGCACCGCCTATGTCGCCTGGAAGCAGGAATGGCCGACCTGGCATCCGCCGAAAGAGATGGCCGCACGCCGTCCCGACGTGGCGCGCTATGTCGAAAACGGCATGGGACCGGGGATCAACAACCCGCTTGGCGCCCGCGCCATGTATCTGTTCAACGAAAAGGGCCAGGACACGCTGTTCCGCCTGCATGGCACGCCGGAATGGGCGTCCATCGGTACGGCCGCCTCATCCGGTTGCATTCGCCTGATGAACCAGGACGTGATCGATCTCTACAAGCGCGTGCGCCCCGGCCATGCCACCAAGGTCGTCGTGATCCAGTAAGATCCGTCCAAACAGCTCCCATCAAAAGGCCGCCGGTTGATCACCGGCGGCCTTTTCCATTCCCGGTCGGGACCGACTTCAGCCCTTGCGCTTTGCCTTCTGCTCAAGGCGGCGGCGATGCAGAACAGGCTCGGTGTAACCGTTCGGTTGCTCACGCCCCTTTAGCACGAGGTCGAGCGCTGCCTGGAAGGCGACGGAGCCATCAAACCCTGCGGCCATCGGCTGGTAGAGCGGATCACCCGCGTTCTGGCCGTCGACCACAGCTGCCATGCGCTTCATGGTCTCGACGATCTGATCTTCCGTCACCAGCCCGTGGTGCAGCCAGTTGGCCATATGCTGGGAGGAAATGCGCAGCGTGGCACGGTCTTCCATCAGTGCCACATCGTTAATGTCCGGGACCTTGGAGCAGCCGACGCCCTGGTCGATCCAGCGCACGACGTAGCCGAGGATGCCCTGAGCGTTGTTGTCGAGCTCACGCTGGATCTCCTCCGGCGTCCAGTTGGGACGCGTTGCGACGGGCACCGACAGGATATCCGACAGCTTTGCGCGGTCCCGGCTTTTCAAACCGTCCTGGACGGCGGCAACATCCACCTTGTGATAGTGGGTGGCGTGAAGCGTGGCAGCGGTCGGCGACGGGACCCAGGCCGTGTTGGCGCCAGCCTTCGGGTGGGCAATCTTCTGTTCGAGCATGGCCGCCATCAGGTCCGGCATGGCCCACATGCCCTTGCCGATCTGCGCTCGCCCCGAGAGCCCGCATTCTAGACCAATATCGACATTCCAGTTTTCGTAAGCGGCGATCCAGGCCGCCTGCTTCATGTCGCCCTTGCGGATCATCGGGCCGGCTTCCATCGAGGTGTGGATCTCGTCGCCGGTTCGGTCCAGGAAGCCGGTGTTGATGAACACGACGCGTTCGCGCGCCGCACGAATCGCCTCCTTGAGATTGATGGTGGTACGCCGCTCCTCGTCCATGATGCCCATCTTCATGCTGTTTGCGGGCAGACCGAGAACGTTCTCGACACGGGAGAAAATCTCGCAGGCGAACGCAACTTCCTCCGGACCGTGCATCTTCGGCTTGACTACATACATGGAGCCAAAGCGGGAGTTCTGCCGCCGGCCAGGATTGGAACCAAGCCCGATGTCATGGATGGCGATCAGCGCCGTCACCATGGCATCCATGATGCCCTCGGGCACTTCCCTGCCCTCCCCATCGAGGACCGCAGGGTTGGTCATCAGATGCCCGACATTGCGAATCAGCATCAGCGAGCGGCGCTTCAGGATCTGGTTCGAGCCATCCTCCGACGTGTACGGCGTGTCGGGATTGAGCCGGCGGGTGAAACTGCTTTCGCCCTTCTTCACCTCCTCGCTCAGATCCCCCTTCATGAGGCCAAGCCAGTTGCGGTAGACAACGACCTTGTCCTCCGCATCCACGGCAGCAACCGAATCCTCGCAGTCCATGATCGTGGTGATCGCCGATTCGAGCCAAACGTCGGAGATCCTTGCCGGATCGCCGCCGCCGATCTCCGTCGACGCATCAATCACGACCTCGACATGCAGGCCGTGGTTCTTGAGGATAAGCCGGTCGGGTCCTGCAGCGGCCCCTGTATAGCCGGCAAACTGTGCGGGATGGGCAAGCTCGACCGTCTGGCCTTCCTGGGCTGCCGCCCTCAGCCTGCCGTCGGTCACGACAAACGAGGTCACGTCCGTCCAGCTGGCACCGGACAAGGGGAAGGCCTGATCAAGAAATTCGCGCACCCAAGCGATAACCCTCGCCCCGCGCGCAGGGTTGTAGCCGCGAGCCTTCCCAGCGCCGTCATCTGCCGAAATGGCATCGGTGCCGTAAAGCGCGTCGTAGAGCGAGCCCCATCGGGCATTGGCCGCGTTGAGTGCATAGCGGGCATTCATCACCGGGACGACAAGCTGCGGACCGGCGATCTCGGCGATTTCCGGATCGACATTGTCTGTGGCAACCGTGAAATCGGGGCCCTCGGGCAGGAGATATCCGATTTCTCTGAGGAAGCTCTCGTAGACTGCGAGGTCCGAAGGGGCGCCGTTCTTCCGGTACCAATCGTCCAGCTTTTCCTGCAAGGCATCGCGCTTGGCCAGCAACTCCCGGTTCCTCGGCGCCAGATCGCCGACAATGCCGGAGAAGCCGGCAAAGAACCGATCCGGGTCGACGCCGGTGCCGGGAAGCGCCTCGTTGACCAGGAAAGCGTGCAGTTCCTCGTCAATTTTCAGGCCGTTGCTGTCGATATATGCCATGCCGCTCTCCCTGTGCCATGTCTTTTTGCCAGGGTCAGATTGCGCGTGAGGCGGGGGCTGTCAATGAGGGCGACGCAAAAGCCTGCCTAGCCGGACGCCTGGACGATACGCGGACGACCGGTCGCCGTTGCGATGATGCGCGCCTCGATGAACTTGCGGGACCCTTCCACCTGCGGGGCGTCGATCTCTTCCGACAAAGAGGTTACCACTTCATCGGCGCCTTCCAGGCGGGCGCGCTCGGCGGCCTTTGTCAGCGCCCGTTCGCGCGCAGCATCGAGCGCCCGTTCCTCACCGGCCAGCATCACGTTTTCCCCTGCCCCGGCAACCACGAATCGGCCGTCTTCCGGCGAGGTCACGGTCACCGTGACCGCGGCCCGCACCTGACCGACAACTGCTCCGACGGCATTGGCGACATCGGCATCCTGCGGGATCACCGAAGCCGCGCCGAGCACGGCGGCGATCGCCGGATAGTAGACCGAGGCCGAAGCGCCCAGGCCAATGAGGGGCCTGTCCAGCGCGACCGAGAACCGACTGATGCCGGAGGCGCCGCGCAAGGCGCGATCGACCGCAAGAGACGTGGCCGGATCGATGCCTTCCACGCCGTCCTCCGCGAGGCAGGCCGCAAGCACCGCTTCGGCGGACTGGCGCGTCAGGCGGTCGACAATCTTTTGGGCAAGCTCCTCCGCCGAACCGGCAATCGGTCGGCCGGCGCCGTCCTTGCGACGCGCCGCAAGCTCAAGCCCAAGCCTTGCCGCCATCTCGTTCCACTGACCCTGCCGGCCCAGGACATGCAGGGCATCCGAGGGCGTAATGCCGCCGATATGGACAAGTCCGCGGGACACGAGCCGGTCGAGAGCCGCCCTCTGGGCGCTGATCGTGAGGACCTCGTTCAGCGCCACGGGATGCCGGCCCAGCTTTTCGAAAACGGCCTGTTCCTGCGGCAGAAGTGCCTGTGCCGCGCTCTCCGGCAGCCCGGTGCGGACCGCGAAGCGCCCGTCATGCCGGCCGGCATGGCTTGACCGAAGCTGCTTTTCGAGGGCGGCGAGAACGAGATCCGGTTCGGAAGCACCCAGCAGGCTGAGGGGCAGGAGGCGACGCGGCCCGAGCGTCAGCCTGGCCGCCAGGCCGCGGTCATCGATATGGACCTCCGAGTCACCACCGAGGCCATAGGTGCGCAGCGCGACGGCCTCGACCATCGTCTGATAGCCGCCGACAACCGCACCCTCCTGCGCCAGCCGCGGGCGGCCGCCTTCCAGCACGGCCACATCCGTGGTGGTTCCGCCGATGTCCGAGACGACCGCCGCTTCAAGCCCTGTCAGGTACCGCGCGCCGACGAGGCTTGCCGCCGGACCGGACAAAATTGTTTCGATCGGCCGCAGCCTCGCCTCCGAAGCCGAGATCAGGGCGCCATCGCCCCGCACGACCATCAACGGAGCCGATATCCGGCGATCGCTCAAAAAGCGCTCGCAGGATCCGATCAAGCGGTCGAGGATCGATACCAGACGGGCGTTGAGAAGCGTCGTCAAGGCGCGGCGCGGGCCGCCCAGCTTCGATGACAGTTCGTGGCTGCAGGTTACCGGCAGAGCGGAGAGCGCCCTGATGCGATCGCGAACGCGGATTTCATGACCTGGATTGCGGGTAGCGAAGTAGCCTGCAACGGCGATGGAGGACACGCTCCCGGCCAGCGCCGGCATGGCCTGTTCGAGAGGAGCGAGATCGAGCGGCGTTTCCGTGCCGTGGACATCGTGGCCGCCCTTGAGGAAAATCACCGGGTCACCTGAAAGGGCATCCGAAAGTCCGCCGCGGGCAAGATCCTCGGGGCCAAAACCGATCATCACGAGGGCGGCGCGGCCACCCTGCCCCTCCACCAGGGCGTTGGTCGCGAGCGTCGTCGAAAGAGAGACCAACGCGATCTCCGACGGCTTCACGGCTGCCTTTGCCAGAACGGAGTCGACGGCGCCGGAAATCCCCTCTGCAAGATCATGGCGGGTGGTGAGCGCCTTCGCCTTGGCCAGCACGCCTCCCTCTTCGCGGAAGAGGACAGCGTCCGTATAGGTTCCGCCGGTGTCGATGCCGAGAAGAAGAGGTGAAGCCACGCGAAGATCCCGATTCGTCCACGCGATCAATAGCGCATGGGCTGCGAAGATCAATTCGTGGCGATGGGCCCCCGGGCGTCAGAGCAGGGATTTGAGCTCGTCGAGCTTGTCGTTCACCAGCCAGCCATAATAGTTTTCCTCAGGCAGGCCGCCGCGAGACGCCAGGGCCGCAGCACGGCTGGCCGAACCACCGATGTTGTAGAGCGTAGCGGTCAGGCCCGGATTGCGGGAGATATCCACATGGGCGATCGACTTGTAGTCGTCGATCGAGCGCCGGATCGTGGCGGCCATGTAGGCGAGCGACTTGTCCGGATCCATGATTGCGTCATAGACGTCTGCCGCCTTGTTTTCATCCAGCTTGGGATAACCCGAGGTTCTGGCCACCATATCGGAGAACATCAGGGCCGTCAGCGGATTGAGCTGACCCAATCCAAAGGTCTGACCTGCGTAGAATGGCTGGAAGAACACCGCGCTGAAGCGGTTGTCCGGGTATGCGGTGCCACCGACCTTCTGCCCGCGGAAGGACTTTTCCCAGACGTTTTCCCGGCAGGTCCAGAGACTGTAGGAATCGGCGCTCCGCTCGCACTTGGAAAACTCCGGCCGATCGACGAACTGGTCGACCGTCTCGCTGCCAAAGCCAAAGCGGAAACTGTTGCCGGCATAGGCAGCCGCCTTGACATAGTATGTCTGGAGCCGGTCATAGGCGTCGACGTTGTAGGTATGCTCCCCGACGATGGCGCCGATCATGTGAATCGGGTCGATCCCGTAAGCGCTAGCGGTCGACTTGATCTTGGAGATCAGCGACCTGTCGGTCGCGAGAAGATCACGGATCTTCTCGTATTTCTCATCGAACGTCGTTTTTCCGGCACGGGTACGACGCACGGAAGCGCCGGGCACCTTCGGCTGGACACTGTTGCGATTGCCTTCGGGGGC
Source organism: Hyphomicrobiales bacterium (assembly GCA_900469345.1). Taxonomy (GTDB): domain Bacteria; phylum Pseudomonadota; class Alphaproteobacteria; order Rhizobiales; family Rhizobiaceae; genus Neorhizobium. Next base: position 12,264 of record UBWZ01000016.1, read on the forward strand.
CACGGTCATGCCGGCAGCGTAGGCCGGAGCACCGAAGGTCCATGCCAGGAGAAGGAGCGAGGCCAGCAGAAAGCGTTTCAAATCATTCATGTCCCAGGACTTGTCCGAGGCCGGAGCGCGGACCGCATGCAAGATCTGCGGGATCTGTCCGTGGACGGGACGCCGCGCGATATGAAGAGCGCGACACCCATACGTGAAGCCAGCCCGTCCTGTCGAGATCAGATCACTCGAAATGGCCTCACAGCTGCGCGAGTGGCGGTGGGACGTGGCCCCACCGCCACGGCAAGACGTTGGGCCTTTACAGGATGTAGCGCGACAGGTCGGTGTCTGCGGCAAGATCGCCGACATGCTTCTTGACGTAGGCAGCGTCGATCGTGACCGAGGTTCCACCCTGGTCCGGCGCACCGAACGAGATTTCGTCGAGAACCCGTTCCATCACAGTCTGCAGGCGGCGGGCGCCGATGTTCTCGACGCTCGAGTTCAGGTGAACGGCCACATCCGCCAAGGCATCGATCGCATCCTCGGTGAAATCGAGGGTCAGATCCTCCGTCCCCATCAGCGCCTTGTACTGGCGAATGAGGCTGGCTTCCGTTTCCGTCAGGATACGGCGGAAGTCTTCCTTGGTCAGCGGTTTCAGCTCGACGCGGATCGGCAGGCGGCCCTGCAACTCCGGCAGCAGATCGGACGGCTTGGCGACATGGAAGGCGCCGGACGCAATGAAGAGAATGTGATCCGTTTTCACAGGACCATACTTCGTCGATACGGTCGTGCCTTCCACAAGGGGGAGAAGGTCACGCTGCACACCCTCGCGGGAGACGCCGGCACCCATGCCGCCATCACGGGCGGCGATCTTGTCGATTTCGTCAAGGAAGACGATGCCGTCATTTTCGACCGAGCGGACCGCTTCGCGCTGGATGACATCGTTGTCGATCAGCTTGTCGGATTCGTCGCGGATCAGCTCGCCGTAGGACTTGGCCACCGTGGTGCGCACCTTCTTCGTGCGTCCGCCCATGGCCTTGCCGAACATTTCCGACAGGTTGAGCACGCCGATATTGGCGCCCGGCATGCCAGGGATCTCGAACCCGCCGGGCATGCCCGACCCGGTATCTGCGACCTCGATCTCGACTTCCTTGTCGTCCAGTTCGCCAGAGCGGAGCTTCTTGCGGAAACTGTCACGCGTTGCCGGCGACGCGGTCGAGCCGACGAGCGCATCAAGCACCCGTTCTTCGGCACTCATCTGCGCCTTGGCCTGGACCTCGGCCCGCTTCTTTTCGCGCACGAGACCGATGCCGATTTCGACGAGATCTCGGATGATCTGCTCCACGTCGCGGCCGACATAGCCGACTTCCGTGAACTTCGTCGCCTCGACCTTGATGAAGGGAGCGCCGGCGAGTTTGGCGAGTCGCCTCGAAATCTCAGTCTTGCCGACCCCTGTCGGCCCGATCATCAGGATGTTTTTCGGCATCACCTCGTCGCGGAGGCTCTCGTCCAACTGCTGGCGCCGCCAGCGATTGCGCAACGCGATCGCTACAGCGCGTTTCGCGTCGTGCTGGCCGATGATGTGGCGATCCAGCTCGGAGACGGTTTCTCTGGGAGAAAATGTAATCATGGTATCCTCTCGGCCTTCCTGCACTGGCCGGCCATTTTGGCCCGGCCTCAGGAGCCTGGTCTTGATGAGATTATTCGGCGTCGAGCGTTTCGACGACCAGGTTGTGGTTGGTGTAGACGCAGATGTCGGCCGCAATATCGAGCGCCTGCCGCGCCACGTCCTCGGCGGACTTGTCCGTATCCATGAGCGCACGGGCGGCCGCATAGGCGTAGTTGCCACCCGAGCCGATGGCGATCGTGCCATGCTCGGGCTCAAGCACATCGCCATTGCCGGTCACGGCGAGCGTGATGGACTTGTCGGCGACGAGCATCATGGCTTCCAGATTGCGCAGATACTTGTCCGTGCGCCAGTCCTTTGCGAGCTCGACCGCTGCCCGCATCAGCTGGCCGGGATACTGCTCGAGCTTCTTTTCGAGGCGGTCGAGCAGCGTAAAGGCATCTGCCGTCGCCCCGGCAAATCCGGCGACTACCTCGCCCTTGCCGATGCGGCGAACCTTGCGGGCATTTCCCTTCATGACGGTCTGGCCGAGGCTCACCTGCCCGTCGCCGGCCATCACGACCTTGCCGCCCTTCCTGACTGTAATAATCGTTGTCATTCAACACCTGTTTGCCCGCGATTGCGGGCCTCGCTGAAGAGCCCCTTCGGCTCCGTTGCCTCCTATGTAAGTTTGCCAAAAGCGAATGCAAATCCTCGTCGGTCCAGCCTCTCGTACGTCTGTCTTTTGCTGGATAATTGGTCCCGCCCCTGATAAGCAGCCCGTAACAGACATGGATCAGAGAAGAGACCCGGCATGGGCGATATAGCAAGCGCACGCACCGCAAGCGTTTCCCGCAAGACAAACGAGACCTCGGTATCCGTGTCCGTCGCCATCGACGGCACCGGTGCGGCGAAGATTTCGACGGGGGTCGGCTTCTTCGACCATATGCTCGACCAGCTGGCACGCCACTCGCTGATCGACATGGAGATCGACGTCACGGGCGACCTCCATATCGACGATCACCACACGGTCGAAGATACAGGGATCGCACTCGGTCAGGCGCTGTCGCGCGCACTTGGCGAGCGACGCGGCATCACCCGCTACGCGTCGATCGATCTTGCCATGGACGAAACGATGACGAAGGCGGCCATCGACGTCTCCGGCCGGCCGTTCCTGGTGTGGAACGTGGCTTTCAGTGCCCCGAAGATCGGGACCTTCGACACGGAACTGGTAAGGGAATTCTTCCAGGCCTTTGCCCAGAATGCCGGGATCACACTGCACGTGCTCAACCACTACGGTGCCAACAACCACCATATCGCCGAGACGTGCTTCAAGTCTGTCGCCCGTGCCTTGCGCACAGCCACCGAAATCGATCCGCGGCAGGCCAATCGCGTCCCCTCGACAAAGGGCACGCTCTGACCGCTTGAGGAGATCTGCTTGCGATCCTATCTCATTCTGACGCCGCCCGGCGGCCCGGACCCGGACCATCGCTCGACCCTTGTTCTGAAAGACAGGTTTTCCTGGGCAGGGTTCTTCCTGTCGTGGATCTGGCTGTTCTGGAAAAGACTGTGGCTTGCCGGTGCCGTTATCCTGGTCTTGCAGGTGATCAGCGGCGTGCTCCTGCAATTACCGGGGTTCGCACCTGTCGGTCTTGCTCTCGGACTAGCGCTCAGCCTTCTTGTGGGGCTCGAAGGCACGAACTATCTCAGCGAGGCGCTCGTGCGGCGCGGCTGGGTGCTCGAAGCGGTCATCTTTGCACAGGACAGGGAGACGGCAGAACAGATGTATTTTTCCGGCCTCCCTGCACCGACGTCCTCTCCACTTCCGAAGTCCGGTGACTGGGCGCGCGATGCCGCCCCTGTCGGGACGTCTGGGCATGGCCCAAACCTGGGCCTTTTCGATTACGGAGGACGCTGATGCGCGTCGCAATCATTGACTATGGTTCCGGCAATCTGCGCTCGGCCACCAAGGCGTTCGAGCGGGCCGCCCGCGAAAGCGGCATCGACGCCACGATCGATCTGACCGACAAGCCGGATTCCGTTGCGGCGGCCGACCGGATCGTGCTTCCGGGCGTCGGCGCCTATGCCGACTGCAAATCCGGCCTCGATCTGGTGCCGGGCATGCGCGATGCCCTGATCGACGCGGTCGAAACGCGAGCCCGGCCCTTCCTCGGTATCTGTGTCGGCATGCAGCTCATGTCGTCGCGCGGGCTCGAGAAGGCGACCACCGAGGGCTTTGGCTGGATTGCGGGCGACGTCGTCGAGATGACGCCGAGTGATCCGTCCCTGAAGATCCCGCAGATCGGCTGGAACACGCTGACGCTGGAAAACCCGCATCCGCTGTTTGACGGCATCCCCACCGGGCCGGACGGGCTGCATGCGTATTTCGTCCATTCCTATCACCTTGCGGCCCGTCATCCCGCCGAGGTGATCGCGACCACCGACTACGGCGGCCCGACGACCGCTTTCGTCGGCCGGGACAACATGGCCGGCTCGCAGTTCCACCCCGAGAAGAGCCAGGTTCTGGGCCTTGCCCTGATCGCCAATTTCCTGCGCTGGAAACCCTGACATGATCCTATTTCCTGCCATCGATCTCAAGGACGGTCAGTGCGTTCGCCTGAAGCTTGGCGACATGGACCAGGCGACGGTCTACAATCCCGATCCTGCGGCCCAGGCCAGATCGTTCGAGGATCAGGGCTTCGAGTGGCTGCATGTGGTCGATCTCAACGGCGCCTTCGCTGGTGAAAGCGTCAACGGCGCCGCTGTCGACGCGATCCTCAAGGCGACCAAAAACCCAGTGCAGCTCGGCGGCGGCATCCGCACGCTGGAGCATATCGAAACCTGGCTGTCGCGCGGCCTTGCCCGCGTCATCCTCGGAACGGTCGCCGTGCGCGATCCGGCGCTGGTGATTGCGGCCTGCAGGGCGTTTCCCGGCCAGGTCGCCGTCGGCATCGATGCCAAGGGCGGCAAGGTTGCGGTCGAGGGCTGGGCGGAAGCCTCCGAACTCGGGGTTGTCGAGCTCGCAAGACGGTTCGAAGGTGCGGGCGTCGCCGCCATCATCTACACCGACATCGACCGCGACGGGATCCTCGCCGGAATCAACTGGGCTTCGACGCTCGAGCTTGCCGACGCGGTGTCCATTCCCGTCATCGCGTCCGGCGGGCTGGCATCGATCGACGACATTCATCGTATGCTGGAGCCGGACGCAGCGCGGCTCGCCGGCGCCATCTCGGGCCGCGCTCTCTATGACGGGCGGATCGACCCTCAGGAAGCGCTGGCACTTCTTTCGGCCAGAAAGGGGCGCGCGGCATGACCCTCAAGGCCCGTGTTATCCCCTGCCTCGACGTGAAAGACGGCCGCGTCGTCAAGGGCGTCAACTTCGTCGATCTGATCGATGCCGGCGATCCGGTCGAGGCCGCCAAGGCCTATGATGCGGCCGGCGCAGACGAGCTCTGCTTCCTCGATATTACCGCGTCGTCAGACAACCGCGACACGATCTTCGATGTTGTGGCGCGAACCGCGGAGCACTGCTTCATGCCGCTGACAGTCGGCGGCGGCGTGCGCGCGACCACCGATATCCGCAAGCTGCTGCTGGCCGGTGCCGACAAGGTCTCGATCAATTCGGCCGCAGTCGCCAATCCGGATTTCGTCGCCGAAGCTGCCGACAAGTTCGGCAACCAGTGCATCGTCGTTTCGATCGACGCCAAGAAGGTGTCCGGCGAAGGCGAAACGGACCGCTGGGAGATCTTCACCCATGGCGGACGGCAGCGGACAGGCATCGATGCCGTTGAGTTTGCTGTGCGGATGGTGGAACGAGGCGCAGGCGAGCTGCTCGTGACGTCGATGGACCGGGACGGGACCAAGAGCGGCTACGACATCGCCCTGACGAAGACGATCGCCGACCTGGTGCGCGCGCCCGTTGTTGCGTCGGGCGGCGTCGGCACTCTCGACGACCTGGTGGCCGGGATCCGCGACGGCCATGCCACCGCGGTGCTCGCTGCCTCAATTTTCCATTTCGGCACCTATTCCGTTGGCGAAGCCAAGCGCTACATGGCTGAGCATGGCATTGCGATGCGGCTCGACTGAGCGTCAGGACCTTTTGATGAGCGAATTCTCACTGAACGATCTGGAAGCGATTGTCGCCGAACGGGCGATGGCGTCGCCCGAACAGTCCTGGACTGCCAAGCTGGTGGCCTCTGGGCAGGCCCGGGCTGCCAAGAAACTGGGCGAGGAAGCGGTCGAGACGGTCATCGCCGCCGTCTCGCAGGATCGCAAGGACCTCGTGTCGGAAAGCGCCGACCTGCTCTATCATCTTTTGGTCGTATTGAATATTGCCGCGGTGCCGTTGCAGGATGTGCTCAATGAGCTTCAGCTTAGAACCGGCCAGTCCGGTTTGCAGGAGAAGGCTAGCCGGCCAAAGTCATGAACATCTCACCTCAGCCTGCAGACGCATCGGATTCCGCCACGGAGTTCTACTCCCCGTATCACCACTTCACGGCCGACGAGTGGGCCCGGTTCCGTGCCGACACGCCGCTGACGCTGACGGCGGATGAAGTGGCGCGGCTGCGATCGCTCGATGACCCGATCGACCTCAAGGAGGTGCGCCGGATCTATCTTTCGCTGTCGCGCCTGCTGTCCGCCCATGTGGAGGCGTCCCAGCTGCTATTCCAGCAGCGCAACCGCTTTCTCAGTCTTTCCGACATTACCAAGACGCCGTTCATCATCGGGATCGCCGGATCCGTTGCGGTCGGCAAATCGACGACCGCCCGCATCCTGCAGGAGCTTCTCAAGCGTTGGCCCTCGAGCCCGAAAGTGGACCTCATCACCACGGATGGCTTTCTCTATCCGAACGCTGTCCTTCAGCGCGACAACCTTATGGACCGCAAGGGCTTCCCGGAGAGCTACGACGTCGGCGCCATTCTTCGCTTTCTGTCGGCGATCAAGGCCGGCCAGCCGAATGTGCGCGCACCTCGTTATTCCCACCTGACCTATGACGTTTTGCCCAATGCGTTCACGCCGGTCGACCGGCCGGACATCCTGATCTTCGAGGGGATCAACGTCCTTCAGTCTCGGGCCCTGCCGGCGGACGGAAAAATCGTGCCGATCGTCTCCGATTTCTTCGATTTCTCCATCTATATCGACGCCGACGAGGACCAGATCCATAGCTGGTACGTGCAACGGTTCATGCGGCTGCGGGAGACCGCGTTCCGCGATCCAACATCGTTCTTCAAGAAATATGCGGCGATCGACGAGGACGCTGCACAGGCCGTCGCCGAGGGGCTGTGGCAGAACATCAATCTGAAGAACCTCCGCCAGAACATCCTGCCGACCCGGCCGCGCGCCGATATCATCCTACGCAAGGGCCGCAATCACTTCATCGAGACGGTTTCGCTGCGCAAACTTTGAACGACGATCGAAGCAGCATTGCATCGGCCGACAAACGGACTGCCGGCTTTCGATCGCCGACGATGAAGTTCCTACGTCAGCTATTGACCCGCCGCAGCGTCAGGTTGATGCGGCCACCGTTCTTCAAGAGGGTCGAGGTGCCCGGATAGATCTTGTCGACCCCGTGGAAGGCAAGCCTCCCCTCACCGCCAATGACGACGATGTCACCGCTCGACAGCTTGAACGAGCCGGTCGGATCCTTGCGGTTCAGGCCACCGACACGGAAAAGGCAGGTGTTGCCGAGCGAGATCGACAGGACGGGTGCTGCAAAATCAGTCTCATCCTTGTCCTGATGGAGACCCATGCGGGCATCGTCCGCATAGAAATTGACGAGGCATGCCTCCGGCGGCTTGGGGTAGCCAGCAATGGCCTGCCACAAATCCAGGAGCGGGGGCGGCATTGCCGGCCATGGCTCTCCCGTCTTCGGGTGGAAGGATTGGTACCGATAGCCCTGCTGCTTGTCGGTGACCCAGCCAAGCGGCCCGCAATTGGTCATCCGCACCGTCATCGGCTTGCCTGTTACCGGCATTTCCGGTGTGAACAAGGGTGCCTCAGCCGTCACTGCACGGACGGCCGCTACCAGGCTTTCCTGCGCGGTGCGGTCCAGATAGCCAGGCAAGTGCCTGATGCCGTTTTGTAGGACAGGCATGGCTGCTAGTCTCCCCCCGGCCGGCCGCGCATTTTCTTGATCTCGGAGCGGCCGGATTTTGCCTTGAGGCGTCGTTCAACCGACCCCTTGGTAGGTTTGGTTGCCTTGCGCGGCGGCGGCGGCGGCTTGGCGGCCTCCAGCAGCAGTTCCGTCAGACGTTCCCTCGCTTCGTCCCGGTTCCGCTCCTGGCTTCGGGATCGGCTGGCCTCGATCATCAGGACGCCATCTTTCGAGACACGTCGTCCGGCGAGCTTGAGCGCGTTCTGCTTGACCCGTTCCGGAAGCGAGGGCGAATTGGCAAGATCGAAGAACAGCTGGACGGCAGTGGAGACCTTGTTGACATTCTGCCCGCCTGGACCGCCTGCCAGCACGAATTGTTCGGTCAGTTCCCATCCCGCGATGGTGATGCGACTATTGATGTGAAGCGGGTTGCTGGCCATGGTTCTCTCCGGGCGGCATCTTTCCCACAAAGCCGGCAAAAAGAAAACCGCCGGCGAGCCCAAAGCCCGTCGACGGTTCCACGTGAATCATTGCGGCTGCTTACTGTGCTGCAACCAGAAGTCCAGGGGCCGCATCCCTGACCTTGCTATCCACATGATCCTCGAATTTCTCGAAGTTGCGGATGAACATGGAGACAAGCTTGCCGGCCTGGTTGTCGTAGGCAAGGCCATCGGCCCAGGTCGAGCGCGGGTCAAGGATCGCCGTATCGACGCCGTCAACCGCCACCGGAACCGCGAAACCAAAGTTCTGGTCGACACGGAATTCGGCCTCCTTGAGGCTGCCGCTGAGCGCCGCGCCGAGGAGCGCGCGCGTCGCCTTGATCGGCATGCGGCGGCCGATACCGTATGCGCCGCCCGTCCAGCCAGTGTTTACCAGCCAGCAGTCAACGCCATGGCTTGCAATGAGGTCCTTGAGGAGGTTGCCGTACTCGGCCGGGTGACGCGGCATGAAGGGCGCGCCGAAGCACGTCGAGAATGTCGCTTCCGGCTCGGTTACGCCCTTCTCGGTGCCGGCCACCTTGGCCGTGTAGCCGGACAGGAAATGGTACATCGCCTGCTCCGGTGTCAACCGGGCGATCGGGGGCATTACGCCGAAGGCATCCGCCGTCAACATGATGATGGTCTTCGGGTGAGGTGCCAGGCCGGTGGCCGAGGCATTGGGAATGAAGTGCAGCGGATAGGCGCTACGGGTGTTCTCGGTCAGCGAATTGTCGTCAAAATCCGGCACCCGGTTGCCATCGAGCACCACGTTTTCCAGCACGGTGCCGAAGCGACGCGTTGCGGCATAGATTTCCGGTTCCGCTTCGGCCGACAACTTGATGGCCTTGGCGTAGCAGCCGCCTTCGAAGTTGAAGATACCGTTTTCGCCCCAGCCATGTTCGTCATCGCCGATCAGCGTGCGGTTCGGATCGGCCGACAGCGTGGTCTTGCCGGTTCCGGAAAGGCCGAAGAAGACGGCGGTGTCGCCGTCCTTGCCGACATTGGCCGAGCAATGCATCGGCATGACGCCCTTGGCCGGCAGCAGGTAATTCAGCACGGTGAACACGGACTTCTTGTTTTCGCCGGCATAGGAGGTGCCGCCGATCAGGACCACGCCGTTGGCCAGATCGCAGGCGATCACTGTCTCGCTGCGGCAGCCATGGCGCTCGGGATCGGCCTTGAAGCTCGGCAGATTGATGATGGTGAGTTTCTGGCTGAAGTCCCGCAGGGTGTCACGGTCAGGACGGATCAACAGGTTGCGGATGAAAAGGGCGTGCCACGCCAGTTCCGTGATGACGCGGGTGGGAAGCGCATAATCCCTGTCGGCGCCACCAATCAAATCCTGAACATAGAGGGTCTTGCCCTTTGCATGCTCCAGCATGTCCTGGCGCAACCGGTCGAAATGCTCGGGCGACATGGGCTTGTTGTTGTCCCACCAGATCTGACCTTCCGTGGACGCGTCGCGCACCACGAATTTGTCCTTGGGCGAGCGGCCGGTGTGCTGGCCGGTGATTGCCCGCAGGGCGCCGTCTGCCGTGAGATCTGCTTCGCCCCGACGAATCGCTTCCTCGTACAGCTCAACCTCGGAGAGATTGTAATGGGCGCGCTCTACATCTGCGAAACCAACTGCCGCTATACCGTTGGACGGGTCGAAAATCCCCAGATCCTCCATGTGCGCCTTCCTTCCAAATTGGATGTCGATAGGCCCTGACGTTAGGGGGTGATTTTGGCGAGAGCAAGATCGTTTCTTTAAATAGCTAAGCAATATCAATAAATTAATCGATTTAAAAAAATTTATTTCTCTTTAAATCGGTTTATGAGCGGATTTCGTCTCCTATATCAGATGCGGCAGGCGGCCACCGCGGAGCCTTAAGCGTAAGCCACTCTTTAAACTTGCCACAATTTGTTCCACCTTTATACCCCAATAAGCGCATCGGCACTGCCACCTGGCTGGGGACATTCCAGGAGATGCGCGTAAAATGGTAATGGAGACGGAGAGCATGCAGACAATCGCGCTCGTGGATGACGACCGCAATATTCTGACCTCGGTGTCAATCGCACTGGAGGCCGAAGGATATAAGGTCGAAACCTATACGGACGGCGCCTCCGCCCTCGACGGCCTCGTCGCCCGCCCGCCGCATCTGGCGATCTTCGACATCAAGATGCCGCGCATGGACGGCATGGAACTGCTGCGGCGCCTTCGGCAGAAGTCGGATATCCCGGTGATCTTCCTGACCTCCAAGGATGAGGAGATCGACGAGTTGTTCGGCCTGAAGATGGGCGCCGACGACTTCATCACCAAGCCGTTTTCGCAGCGTCTGCTGGTCGAGCGCGTGAAGGCCATCCTGCGGCGCGCCGGAAGCCGGGAGCCGCAGCCGGGCGGCGCCAAGACGACCACCGACCAGCCGACGGCGCGCACCCTCGAGCGCGGGCAGCTGCTGATGGACCAGGAACGGCATACCTGCACCTGGAAGGGCGAGCCGGTAACCCTGACGGTCACTGAATTCCTGATCCTGCACTCGCTGGCGCAGCGGCCCGGCGTGGTGAAGAGCCGCGACGCCCTGATGGACGCCGCCTATGACGAGCAGGTCTATGTGGACGACCGCACGATCGACAGCCACATCAAGCGGCTGCGCAAGAAGTTCAAGATGGTTGACACGGACTTCGACATGATCGAAACGCTCTACGGCGTCGGCTATCGCTTCCGCGAGGCCGCCTGATCCTCCACCCTTCAAAAAGGTTAACTTGAGGCCAGGTCCGGAGCGGCGTTAGACTGATCCGGTGGAAGGACTGCACGCAGGTGGCAGATCAATTGCTCGACAGCGAGACGATGCGAACGGCGGCAAGCGAAGGCCGCCGCGCAAGCCGGCGTTTCTGGTCGCGGCCGTTTACGCTGATCCGCCGCGTCTTCGGGCATGCCGTCTTTTCCAGCCTGACCCGCCGGATCCTGTTCTTCAACATCGCGGCGACCGTCGTTCTGGTGGCCGGCATCCTCTACCTCAACCAGTTTCGCGAAGGTTTGATCGACGCCCGTGTCGAAAGCCTGCTGACGCAGGGCGAGATCATCGCCGGTGCGATTTCCGCGTCGGCATCCGTCGACACGAATTCGATCACCATCGATCCGCAGAAACTGCTGGAGCTTCAGGCGGGTCAAAGCATCACACCGGTGCCGAACGACGAGGATCTGGACTTTCCGATCGATCCAGAACGGGTGGCTCCCGTTTTGCGGCGGCTGATCTCACCGACACGGACGCGTGCTAGGCTGTTCGACGCGGATGCAAACCTGCTGCTCGATTCCAGGCATCTCTATTCGCGCGGCCAGGTGCTCCGCTACGACCTGCCGCCCGTCGAGAACCAGTCGCAGACCTGGAGCGAGTGGGTATCGGGCATGTTCAACCGGCTCCTGCAGCCCAGCAATCTTCCGATCTACAAGGAAGCGCCCGGTGGCGACGGCTCGATCTATCCCGAGGTGATGAACGCCTTGACCGGCGTGCGCGGCGCCGTGGTGCGCATCACCGAGCGCGGCGAACTGATCGTTTCCGTCGCCGTGCCGGTTCAGCGTTTCCGCGCCGTCCTCGGCGTGCTGCTGCTCTCGACCCAGGCGGGCGACATCGACAAGATCGTTCATGCGGAGCGCCTTGCCATCATGCGGGTGTTCGGCGTCGCGACACTCGTCAACATCCTATTGTCGCTGCTCCTCTCATCGACGATCGCCAATCCGCTGCGGCGCCTCGCTGCCGCGGCGATCCGGGTCCGGCGGGGTGCCAAGCAGCGCGAGGAAATTCCCGATTTCGCCTACCGCCAGGATGAGATCGGCAACCTGTCCATCGCGCTGCGGGACATGACCAATGCGCTTTACGACCGGATCGATGCGATCGAAAGCTTTGCGGCCGACGTCAGCCACGAACTGAAGAACCCGCTGACGTCGCTCCGCTCGGCGGTGGAGACCTTGCCGCTGGCCAAGACCGAAAGCTCGAAGCAGAAGCTGACCGAGATCATCTTTCACGACGTGCGCCGCCTCGATCGGCTGATCAGCGACATTTCCGACGCCTCGCGCCTCGACGCGGAACTGGCCCGGACGGATTCGATCCCGGTCGACATGGAGAACCTGCTCGGCAACCTTGTGGAAATCTGCCGCCAGATCCGCAGCGGCCGCAAGCCGGTGGAAATCGACCTGATCGTCGAAAGCAAGGGCGGCAACAAGGGCGCCTACATCGTCAACGGCCACGATCTGCGCCTCGGTCAGATCATCACCAACCTTATCGAAAACGCGCGTTCCTTCGTGCCGGAAAAAGCGGGCAGGATCACCGTCCGGCTTGTGCGGGTCAAGGACCGCGTCATTGCGACGGTGGACGACAACGGCCCCGGCATCCAGGCAGAGGACATCGACCGGATCTTCGAGCGCTTCTATACGGACCGCCCGGAGGGCGAAAGCTTCGGCCAGAACTCCGGACTCGGCCTCTCCATCAGCCGCCAGATCGCCGAAGCTCACGGCGGCTCGTTGAAGGCCGAGAACGTGCATGACGCGAGCGGAGCGACAACCGGCGCACGCTTTACCGTGTCGCTTCCGGCCGCGCAGTCCCAATGAGTTCCACCGAGATCAATATCCACGGAACAGCGATCGTCATCGCCAAGCGGGGTCTGTTGTTTCTCGGCCCGTCCGGCTGCGGCAAATCGGCACTGGCTTTTGCCTGCCTGACACAGGCCAGGCGCGCCGGTGCCTTTGCAGCCCTCGTCGCGGACGACCGCGTCCTCCTGTCAGGATCGGAGGGCAGGATAATCGCTCGCTGTCCCGAAGCCATTCGTGGCCTGATCGAGCTGCGTGGATGCGGCATCGTCCGGTGCGACAGCGTTTCGACGGCAGTGCTCGATCTTGCCATCCAGGTGGTCACGCTGCCAGCGGCGGATCGGCTGCCCCCGGAGAACGAGCGGTACGTCGCCGCGGAAATCGGCTCGCTGCCCATGGTTCGCATCTGGAACATTGCGCCTGATCCGCTCGCATATCTCGCCGCCCTTTCTCCCATTCTACAGCATGAAAGCCCGTTTGATCCGACGGTGCCGCAGATTTTGACTTGAACTTGGCATCTACTTGGCGAAGATGGCACCCCACCGCTGGACGGCTTTGTTGCGATGCGATATGGGCCGCGAGTTTCCATAGCAGGGGGCAGTATTCATGATCGGACTTGTGCTTGTCACTCATGGCAAGCTGGCGGAGGAGTTTCGACATGCGGTGGAGCATGTTGTCGGCCCTCAGAAATTTATCGAGACCATTTCCATTGGTCCGGAAGACGACATAGATCAGCGACGCCAGGATATCGTGGATGCGGTCGCACGCGCCGATGACGGTCACGGCGTCATCATTCTTACGGACATGTTCGGCGGCACACCGTCAAACCTTTCCATTTCCGTGATGGAAAGCGGCAAGACCGAAGTGATCGCCGGGATGAATCTGCCCATGCTGATCAAGCTTGCCGGCGTACGCAGCGATAACAACATGGAACGGTCACTGGTCGAGGCCTCCGAAGCGGGCCGCAAATATATCAACGTCGCGAGCCGCGTGCTGAGCGGCAAGTAAAAAGAAGGCGCATGTCACCACCCCTGTCTCGTGAACTCCTGATCGTCAACAAGCGCGGCCTGCATGCCCGCGCTTCCGCCAAATTCGTTCAGATGGTCGAAACCTTCGACGCCGAGGTGACCGTCTCGAAGGACGGATCAACCGTGGGCGGCACGTCCATTATGGGACTAATGATGCTGGCTGCCAGCACCGGGAGTTCGATCGAGGTGGCAGCCACCGGTCGCGAGGCCGAAGCTGCGCTACAGGCTCTGGAGCAACTCGTTTCGAACAAATTCGGCGAAGAAGCCTGACACCACGCATTGATATAAACATATAAAGACTTCTTTATGTGTTGGTTGATAGTTTGCGCGAAGCCTGCTACATCGCATGCGAACCTGCCGTGCGGACGAGCGTCTCCGCCGTCGCATCACCTATCAGCTGGAGAGCTTCATGAGCATCGAGAAGGATTACATCGTCGCGGATATCAGCCTTGCCGACTACGGCCGCAAGGAACTGGATATCGCCGAGACCGAAATGCCCGGCCTGATGGCCTGCCGCGCCGAATTCGGCGAATCCAAGCCGCTCAGGGGCGCCCGGATTTCCGGATCGCTTCACATGACGATCCAGACCGCTGTCCTGATCGAGACGCTGAAGGAACTGGGCGCGGAGCTTCGCTGGGCTTCCTGCAATATCTTCTCGACCCAGGACCACGCCGCTGCCGCGATTGCCGCCTCCGGCATCCCGGTCTTTGCGGTCAAGGGCGAGTCGCTGACGGAATACTGGGACTACACCGACAAGATCTTCCAGTGGACCGATGGCGGCACCTCCAACATGATCCTCGACGATGGCGGTGACGCCACCATGTACATTCTGCTCGGCGCCCGCGCCGAAGCCGGCGAGGACGTCTTGAGCAATCCGGGTTCCGAAGAAGAAGAAATCCTGTTCGCTCAGATCAACAAGCGCCTGAAGGCTTCGCCGGGCTGGTTCACCAAACAGCGTGATGCCATCAAGGGCGTGACGGAAGAAACCACGACCGGCGTGCATCGTCTCTACGAACTGGCCAAGAAGGGCCTGCTGCCCTTCCCGGCGATCAACGTCAACGATTCGGTGACCAAGTCGAAGTTCGACAACAAGTACGGCTGCAAGGAATCGCTTGTCGACGGCATCCGTCGCGGTACTGACGTGATGATGGCCGGCAAGGTTGCCGTGGTTTGCGGCTACGGTGACGTGGGCAAGGGCTCGGCTGCCTCGCTCGCCGGTGCCGGAGCCCGCGTCAAGGTGACCGAAGTGGATCCGATCTGCGCCCTCCAGGCTGCCATGGACGGTTTCGAGGTTGTCGTTCTGGAAGATGTCGTCTCCAGCGCCGATATCTTCATCACCACCACCGGCAACAAGGATGTCATCCGCATCGAGCACATGCGCGCGATGAAAGACATGGCGATCGTCGGCAATATCGGCCACTTCGACAACGAGATTCAGGTTGCATCGCTGCGCAACCTGAAGTGGACCAATGTCAAGCCCCAGGTCGACATGATCGAGTTCCCGAAGGGTAACCGCATCATCCTGCTGTCGCAGGGCCGCCTGCTCAACCTCGGAAATGCCACCGGCCACCCCTCCTTCGTGATGTCTGCCTCGTTCACCAACCAGACGCTGGCGCAGATCGAGCTTTTCACCAAGCAGGACGCGTACCAGAACGAGGTCTATATCCTCCCGAAGCATCTCGATGAGAAGGTCGCCCGGCTGCACCTCGCCAAGCTCGGCGTGAAGCTGACCGAACTTTCGGAAGAGCAGGCTGGATATATCGGCGTTCCGCAGCAAGGTCCGTTTAAGGCGGAACACTATCGCTACTAATCGGTAGCCGATTAATCCACAAGATATAGTAGCCGTCGCCTTGACAGAGGCGGCGGCTTTCTTTTTTGGCCGCCTGCCTTCCTGCTGATTCCGCAAACAGGTATCCTTCAGGCACTCGATTCGCACCTGCTCGGGGCAAGGTGCGGTATGGTATGTCTTGTCGAATTGCGGCAACTGGACGGAGACAGACCGGTTATGTCGGTAACAAAAAAGAGCCTGCGCGAGCAGGCCGGATCCAGCCGGAATGCGTCAACTGTTCCGGCCCTTAAACGTTTATCAGGTGCGTGGCGGCAGACACCGGCCAGAGTCCTGCGCCGGTTGAAGAGCCTCTGGCGCGCTGGTTTGTGCGGTACGGTGCTGTCTGGACCCGCGACAGCGGCCTTCGCCCAGGACGGCGGAAGGGCTGCGATCAAATTGTTCTCGTCGACCGAAGTCGTCATCTCCTCGCTGGTAGTCGGCGCCCTTGGGGCGGCTCTGTTGTCGGCGATATGGCTGGTGCGCCAGCGCGGCAACATGCAGGCCGAAACGCTGGAAATGCGCACGGCGCTGTCGGACGCGCAGCAGCGTATCTCGAAATACGAAGCGCTGATCGCCGAGAAGAACCGGCGGATCGTGGTATGGGAAAGCGGACCATCCAAGCCGGAATTTCTGGGACAACTGCCTCCCGAAACCGGCGCCCCACAGCTCGATCGCGATTTTCTTGCCTTTGGCCGCTGGTTGCGTCCAAGTTCGGCGAGCGATCTTGAAAAGGCGATCGAGCTTTTGCGCAGTCGCGCTCGCAGCTTCGACATGGTTATCGAGACATCGCGCGACGAAATCCTCGAAGTGCAGGGCCGCGTTTCAGGCGGCAAGGCTTTCGTGCGGTTTATCGCGCTCAACAATCTGCGGGCGGAACTGGCCGAGCTCAAGATCGAGCGCGAACGCCTGACGCACTCAATCTCCCTGTTCCATTCGCTTCTCGATGCGATCGAGCAGCCGGTCTGGCGACGGGATGCAGGCGGCAAGCTCGCTTGGGTCAATCATGCCTATTGCGACGCGGTCGAATCGCAGACGCCTGAGAAGGCCGTCGAAGAGGGACGCGAGTTTCTCGGTACGATCGCCCGAGAGAAGATCAAGGTGCTCGCCACCCCAACCTCGCCCTTCCACGACCGGGTTTCGACCGTCGTGGCCGGCAACCGCACGGTGTTCGACGTCGTCGACGTGGTGGTGCCGGCGGGATCGGCGGGCATGGCCGTGGATGTGTCGGAAGCAGAAGCCGTTCGCGAGGAACTGAAGCGCACGCTGAAGAGCCATGCCGAAACACTGGACCACCTGGCCACGCCGGTCGCCATCTTCGACGGCGAACGACGGCTCCAGTTCTACAACCAGGCCTTCGTGCAGCTCTGGGATCTTTCCCACCCGTTTCTGGAATCCCGGCCCGACAACAGCGAGCTGCTCGACAGGCTTCGCAGCAACGGCAAGCTGCCGGAAGAGCTCAGCTGGCGCAGCTGGAAGGAATCGGCGCTGTCCGTCTATCAGGCGCTCGACACCAAGACCGACACCTGGCACCTGCCGAACGGGCAGACGCTGCGCGTCATCGCCACGGCCCATCCGCAGGGCGGCGCGACATGGGTGTTCGAGAACCTGACGGAACAGGTGGATCTCGAAACCCGCTACAACACGCTCGTCAAGGTGCAGGGCGAAACCATCGACCATCTGTCGGAAGGCGTGGCGGTGTTCGGACCCGATGGCCGGATCCGCCTGTCCAACCCGGCCTTCCGGGCGATCTGGGGCATTACGGCTGAGCAGGCAAAGCCGAGCACACATATCAAGGCGATCGAAGCGGCCTGCGCGCCCTCCTACGACAAGCAGGACGGATGGCGCCGGTTCGGCCAGATGCTCACCAATTTCGACGACGAACGGGCCTCACTGCAAGGCACGTTCGAGCTCTATTCGGGACTCGTTCTCGACTATGCCGTGACGCCGCTCCCCAACGCCCAGACGATGTTCACCTTCGTCGACATGACGGCGAGCGCCCGGGCAGAGCGGGCGCTGAAGGAAAAGAACGATGCGTTGCAGAAGGCCGACGAAATCAAGAACGACTTCGTCCAGCACGTGTCCTACGAGCTTCGTTCGCCGCTGACCAACATCATCGGTTTCACCGATCTCTTGAAAACACCAGGGGTTGGCGCCCTCAGTGAGCGGCAGGCGGAGTATATAGACCATATCTCCACGTCGTCCTCCGTGCTCCTGACCATCGTCAACGACATCCTCGACCTGGCAACCGTCGATGCCGGCATCATGCAGCTCAACTACTCGGAAATGTCGGTGGACGACCTTCTCGACGACGTGGCGATGCAGATCGCCGACCGGTTGCACGAAAGCAATGTTACCCTCGAGATCACCGCTCCGCACGGGCTCGGCAACATTATCGCCGACCAGCAGAGGCTGAAGCAGATCCTGCTGAAGCTGTTGACCAATGCCACCAATTTCGCGCCGGAGGGTTCTTCGATCACGCTGACATGCCGGCGTGACAAGACGGACATCTTCTTCTCCGTCAGCGATCGCGGCCCCGGCATCCCCAAGGACATGCTGAAAACCGTGTTTGATCGCTTTTCGTCGAATTCGAGAGGAGGCAAGCGTAGCGGTGCAGGCCTCGGCCTTTCGATCGTCGAAAGCTTCGTCAACCTCCACCATGGCGAGGTCAGCATCGACAGCCGTGCAGGGGGCGGAACGACCGTGACCTGCCGTATCCCAAGCGGTTCTCCGTCCGCTTCCATCGCCGCGGCAGAATGAACAGCGCTCCGACCCTGCGTCTCGGGCTGGCCACCGAAGCGGCCAGCATGCAGCTTGGTGAAGACCTGGCCCTTGCGCTCAAAGTGGGCGATTGTCTGGCCCTTTCAGGCGATCTGGGCGCGGGAAAATCAACGATAGCGCGTTCGCTGCTCCGGGCGATGGCAGACGACTCGGATCTCGAAGTGCCGAGCCCGACCTTTACGCTCGTCCAGAGTTACGAGCTTCGCATTCCCATCGCGCATTTCGATCTCTACCGGCTCGGCGACGCGTCCGAGCTGGACGAGCTTGGGCTCGATGAGGCGCTGAGCGCCGGTATCGCTCTCGTGGAATGGCCGGAGATGGCGCAGGAGCTGCTTCCACCAGACCGGATCAGGGTGCATCTGGCGCAGGACGGCGCCGGTCGCACTGCCGAGATCGAGGCACCGGAGACGCAGATGAAGCGGATCCGCCGTGTTCTGGCGATCCGCGCCTTTCTCGATACACACGGATACGGCGGCGCGCAGCGCCGTTTCTTGACTGGCGATGCCTCGATCCGTGCCTACGAACGGGTAATGCCGTCAGCCGGATCGACCGTGATCCTGATGGACTGGCCGAAGATGCCGGATGGGCCTCCGGTTTTGGACGGCAAGCCCTATCCCAAGGTGGCGCATCTTGCTGAAGACGCTTACCCCTTCGTGGCGATAGCCCGCTACCTGCGCGGCATCGGTCTTTGTGCGCCGGAGGTTCTGCAAGTCGACTATGACCAGGGCATCCTGCTGATCGAAGACCTCGGTTCAGAGGGCGTGCTCGACGACGACGGACATCCCATCCCCGAGCGCTACCTTGCCGCTGTCGCGTGCCTCGCCCGTCTGCACAGCAAGCCTGTGCAGCAGGACATCTCCGTCGGTGCGGGCATCGTGCATCACGTTCCCGAGTTCGATCCGACGGCGATCAAGATGGAAGCCCGGCTGTTGCTGGACTGGTATCTCCCGTGGTTCCGCGGCACGCCGGCAACCGAAGACGAGCGTCAGGATTATCTCGCCACCTGGGACCGGCTGATCACCGATCACCTCTCCGGAGCCGAGAGACATCTTCTGCTTCGCGATCTCCATTCGCCCAATATCATCTGGCGGCCGGAGGCAGCCGGCCTGAGCCGCGTCGGCCTCATCGATTTCCAGGATTCGATGATCGGGCCGACCGCCTACGACCTCGCCTCGCTTGTGCAGGACGCCCGCGTCGACGTGCCAGAGGCACTTTCCCAGCAGATGATGGCAGATTACCTGGCGCTGCGACATGCATCGGGCACCTTCGACGAGGCAGCGTTTCTCAAGTCCTGGTCGATCATGGCAGCGCAGCGTAACTGCAAGCTTGCCGGGCTCTGGGTTCGGCTGAAGCAAAGGGACGGCAAGCCCGGTTATATGAAGCACATGCCGAGGACGCTGCGCCACCTTTCCACAGCTCTGCGGCATCCAGCCCTCCTTCCCTTGCGCGAATGGTGTCATAGATCCGGGATAGAGCTTCCCGAATCATAGACACGGTTTGCTATGCCCATTGAACAGGCCATGGTGCTCGCCGCAGGGCTCGGCACGCGACTGCGACCTCTGACCGACAGAATGCCGAAACCGCTCGTGCCGGTCTGCGGCAAGGCAATGATCGACTATGGCCTCGACGCGCTGGCCGATGCCGGCGTGCGTCGATCAGTCGTCAACGTCCACCACTTCGCCGACCAGATGGAAGCGCATCTGCAGTCCTACCCGCGGCTGGAGATCGTCATTTCCGACGAGCGCACGCTTCTCCTGAACTCCGGTGGCGGGCTTGCCAAGGGGCTGAAGCTGCTTCCCGCCGCTCCGACCCTGGTCATGAATGCGGACCTCTTCTGGGTGGGCGAGACGCCGGGCGAGGGAACCAACCTGCAGCGCCTGGCCGATTTCTTCGATGCCACGACAATGGACATGGCAATGCTGTGCGTGCCCCTCAACCGTACCACCGGGCACAATGGCAAGAAGGATTTCAACCTTTCGCCTGACGGCAGACTCAGCCGCTACCGCGAGGGAGACACGGCGCCCGTCATCTATGCGGGTGCGCTGGTCCTGCATTCCAGCCTTCTCGACCAGGCCCCGGCCGAACCCTTCAACCTCAACGTCTACTTCGACAAAGCAATCTCTGCCGGACGGCTGTTCGGCATGGTGATGGACGGTCAGTGGATCACTGTCGGCACGCCCGAAGCATTGCCCGCGGCCGAGGAGGTCGTCCGCAAGCATGGCGGGGGGATCTGATCCATGGTGCAGGATCGCAAGCGCGTCTTCTCCATCCCGCCATCGGCGCCTTTCCTCAAGACTGTGGCTGCTGCTCTTTGCGATGGCGCGCTCAGCGACACCTTCCGCTACGACCCGGCCGATCCGCTTTCGCTCGCAGATGTGACCATCTACGTCCCGACCCGGCGCTCGGCACGCGTGTTGCGATCGGAGTTCGTCGATCGCCTCGGCGGACGGGCTGCAATCCTGCCGACCATCCGACCGCTTGGGGAAACCGACGACGATAGCGGCTTCTTCGATCTGGTCGCACCCGAGGAGGCCGACCTCGCACTGCCGATCGGCGGTACGGCGCGGTTGCTCGAGCTCGGGCAGTTGATCCTCGCCTGGCGCAACCAGTTGCCCAAGATCGTTCTCGACATCCATTCCGATTCGCCGCTGATCGCCCCCGCCAGCCCGGCCGATGCCGTCTGGCTGGCGCGGGCGCTTGCGGAACTGATCGATTCTGTCGAGACGGAAGAACGGGATTGGTCCGATCTCGGCAGGCTGGACACCGGGCAACACGCCCTGTGGTGGCAGCTGACCGCCGAATTCCTGTCGATTGCCAGCGCATTCTGGCCGGCGCGGCTGGAAGAGCTGCGCCGATCATCGCCTGCACTCCATCAGGCGATGATTCTGCGAGGCGAAGCTCGGCGCATCACCACGAGGGACCACCGCGGGCCGGTGATCGTCGCCGGTTCGACAGGCTCGGTGCCGGCAGCCGCCGACCTTATCGCCGCCATCGCCGCTCTGCCCAACGGGGCTGTCGTGCTTCCGGGCCTAGATCTTGGCATGGCTCCGGATCAATGGGCTGCGGTCGGCGAGGAGCGTGCCGACGGGAGCCCTGACTCCTCCGGTCGCAGCCATCCGCAATTCGGCCTGTTCCGGCTCCTGAAGAAGATCGGCATTTCCCGCGACGAGGTGGACGTTCTCGGCGATGTCCCGACTGACCTCGGCTTTCGGGCAGAGGCTCTGTCCCAGGCGCTGGTTCCGGCCAAGGCAACGGACAGCTGGAACAGCTGGCGCGACAAAGCCGATGCCGGACGACTTTCAGAGGCCTTTGCCGATGTCGCGCTGATCGAGGCGGCCAACGAGCGGGAGGAAGCCGTCGCGATCGCCATCGCCCTTCGTCTCGCCCTGGAAAAGCCCGGCCAGCACGGCGGCGAAAGTCAGGCCGCCCTGATCACGCCCGACCGGGCGCTTGCCCGCCGCGTCACTGCCGAGCTTTCCCGCTTCGGCGTCATTGCAGACGATTCGGCCGGTGCGCCGCTTTCCGGTACGCCGCAGGGTACGCTCGTGCAGCTTCTGCTGGAGGCGACACTTCGGCCCGGAGATCCGGTCGCGATTGTCGGTCTCATCAAACATTCGCTGCTGCGCCTCGGCCAGAGTTACTCCGAGGTGCTGCCAGCCGTAGAGGCGCTCGAGCTGCTCGCGCTCCGGGGCGGCACCGGGGACATGGATATTTCCGCGCTTGCACCACTGCTGGAAAAGCAATTGCTGCAGCAGCGCGACGACCGGCATCCGCCGCCTTGGCGACTCTCTCTCACCGATGGCTCTGCCAACCTGGCTCGGGATATGGCCTTCAGACTGCAACAGGCCGTCGAACCCCTCGCCTCGGCGCTGGTCGCCCGCCGGCCGGACGGCCGTGGCCTGACCGCGAAGCTGAAGCTTTCGGACTGGGCCGAACGCACGGGGCGCGCACTGGAAGCCCTCTGCCGGGACGAGAACGGCAGCCTAGCCACGCTCTGGACCGGGGAAGCCGGCGAAAAGCTGGCGACGATGCTATCCGAGGTGATCTCGACGGATGGGCAGATGGAGGCCGACGGTCCACAATGGATCGATATCGTGATGGCACTGACCACGAGCGAGGCCGTCAAGCCGCGTTCGCTCAGCCATCCGCGCGTGTTCATCTTCGGCACGCTTGAAGCCAGACTCCAGAGCGTCGATACGATGATCCTCGGCGGCCTCAACGAAGGGTCGTGGCCGGGACAGACCATCAACAATCCTTTCCTGTCCCGCACCATGAAGACCGAAATGGGTCTCGAGCCGCCGGAACGGCGCATCGGTCAGCTTGCGCATGATTTCCAGATGGCCTGCGGCACGCGGCATCTGATCCTGTCGCGTGCCCTGCGACAAGGGTCGACGCCGACGGTCGCCTCGCGTTGGCTGCAGCGACTGATTGCGCTCGGCGGCAAGGGGCTGGCGGACGCCCTGCGAGCTCGCGGCCAGGAGTACCGACACTGGGCACGGGAGATCGATGCGGGCGAAAACCAGGCTCCCGCCAGACGACCGGCGCCGAAGCCACCGGCCGAACTGCAGCCCAGGAGCTATTCCTTCAGCGAAGTGGGACGCCTGCGCCGCGATCCCTATTCCATCTATGCCCGTCGCATCCTGAAGCTTGCTCCCCTCCATCCCTTCAACCAGGATCCCGGGGCGTCCGAACGCGGAACGCTCTATCATGCGATCATCGAGCGCTATACATCCAAGGGGCATGTCCCCGGTTCGCCTGCGGCAAGGGCCGCCATGGAGACGATCGCCAACGATCTTTTCGACAAGGAAAACTTGCCTCCCCATATCGACCGGGTCTGGCGCCCCCGCTTTCTGCAGGTGGGGCGTGCCTTCCTGGACTGGGAACGCGAGCGGGCGCCCGATATCCGCCAGACATTCACGGAAGTCGGGGCGGGCTTTGACGTGGAGGCCGCCGGCATCCGCGTCACAGGCATTGCCGACCGCATCGACATGAAGGGTACGGGCCGTGCGGACATCATCGACTACAAGACGGGACTTAACCCATCCGTATCGCAGGCACGCTCGCTTCTCGACCCGCAGTTGGCTCTCGAAGCCGCGGCGCTGAAGGCAGGCGCCTTCCGCAAGATTGGCGCATTGACGCCGGACGACCTGCTTTACGTGCGGCTGCGGCCGGGAGACCGGTTCAAGGCGGAACCGGTCAACAACGAGAATGCGAGCGCCAACGCCAAGCGACAGCCGAAATCGGCACTCAACCTGGCGCAGGATTCGATCGAGCAACTAACCCGTTTCGTCGTTGCGCTGCGACAAAACGAGGCCGGCTTTGCCTCTCGCCTGGTGCCGATGATGCAAAGCGATTTCGGTGGCGAGTTCGACCATCTGGCACGGGTGGCCGAATGGTCGACGGCCGACGACGAAGGTGAGGCCGAAACGGATGAGTGATCTCCTTCCCGAAGGCGACGATCCGGCGCATTGGATCGACTGGACCACCGTCCAGCAGGCGCGCGCGTCTGATCCCGAAAGCTCAGCCTGGGTTTCGGCCAATGCCGGCTCCGGAAAGACGCATGTGCTAACCCAGAGGGTCATCCGGTTGCTTCTCTCCGGATGTCGTCCCTCCGCCATCCTTTGCCTGACCTACACCAAGGCCGCAGCCTCCGAGATGTCCAATCGAGTGTTCCAGCGGCTCTCGGAATGGACGATGCTGAGCGACGATGTTCTGAGGCAGCGGATCGCGAGCATCGAGGGTCGTGAGCCGGATTCGGCGAAACTTGCAGAAGCCCGGCGTTTGTTCGCGAAGGCACTTGAGACGCCGGGCGGCCTGAAGATCCAGACCATCCACGCGTTCTGCGAAGCCTTGCTCCACCAATTTCCTCTCGAAGCGAATGTCGCCGGGCATTTTTCCGTGCTCGACGATCGCGCCGCGTCCGCTCTTCTCGCCGAAGCGCGCCGTTCTCTCCTCACGGCGACCTCCGCCGAGGAGGATCCGGAACTTGCCGAGGCCTTCGCGCATGTGCTCGACCTCGGCGACGAATTCGGCCTTGAGACCCTACTTTCCGACATCATCTCCAACCGGACGGCAATCACGCGGTTCGTCGAGCGTGCGGTACACCAAGGCGGGGTGAATGTCGCGCTCAAGCAGACCTTCGGGCTCGCGCCCGCCGACACGGAAGAGAGCATTGCCGGTGCATACTGGCCGCTTCCGGTCCTATCCGGGTTGACCCTCGATCTCTACCTTGCGCTCGCGGACCAGAAGGGCGGCTCCAAGGTGGCGGAGGTAGCCTATGGCTTGCGCGTGGTCATGAAGGAGCCCGACATCCTCAAGCGTGTCCAGCACCTCGATGCCATCTTCCTTACCCGGGAAGGCAAGCCGAAGGCGGACACTTCGCTGATCGCAAAAGCCATGATCGCGGCCGCGCCAGAGCTCTCCGAGGCGATCGCGTCTGCACGCGCCCATGTGGTGGAGCAGCGTGACCGGCTGCGGCTGATCCGGATGTTCACCGCGACCAAGGCGGCGCTGACACTCGCTCGGCGTCTCCATCAGGATTACGAGGATCTGAAGAAGCAACGCAGCCTACTCGACTTCGAGGATCTGATCTCCCGGACGGCAGAGCTCCTGACGCGACAGGGGATCGGCGGCTGGGTGCATTACAAGCTCGACCAAGGGATCGATCACATCCTGGTGGACGAGGCGCAGGATACGAGCCCGATCCAGTGGACGGTGATCAAATCGCTGGCAGAGGATTTCTTCTCCGGCAACAGTGCCCGGGAAACGCGTCGCACGATCTTTGCCGTCGGCGACGAAAAGCAGTCGATCTATTCGTTCCAGGGAGCCCGGCCGGAGCGGTTTGCAGAAGAGCGCAGCGAGACGCAAAAGCAGGTGACCGCGAGCGGCCAGGGCTTTCATCCCGTCCGCCTGCCTCTTTCCTTCCGATCGACTGCGGATGTGCTCGCCGCTGTCGATCAGGTTTTCTCTATGGAGGACAATGCCCGAGGTCTGAGCGCAGGGGGCGAGCCGGTCGAACACCGCTCCAATCGGCTTGGACATCCCGGCGAGGTCGACCTGTGGGATGTCATCGTGCCGGAGGTAAGCGAACAGGCGGAGGACTGGACTGCACCGTTCGATTCTACGCCGGACAAGGCGCCCTCGGCAATTCTGGCGGGGCGGATCGCCACCCGCGTGTCAGAAATGGTGGGCAAGGAAACGATCATCGACAAGGGCGTCGAACGGTTGATCGAGGCGGGCGACATTCTGGTGCTGGTGCGCAAGCGCGACGCCTTCGTCAACGCATTGACCCGGGCCCTGAAGCGCCGCGACAACATCCCGGTCGCCGGTGCGGACCGACTGCGGCTGACCAGCCATATCGCCGTGCAGGATCTTCTGGCGCTGGGTCGATTTCTGCTTCTGCCACGGGACGACCTGTCGCTCGCGGCCGTGCTCAAGAGCCCGCTGTTCAATCTCACCGAAGAGGACGTTTTCGAGGCGACAGCGCTGCGTCCCGAGGAGACCAGTGCGTGGGACCATCTCAACGATCTCGCTACCGAGCATCCCTTGCGGTTCCACGCAGCCGTCAATCAGCTCCACCACCTGTTGTCTCTATCCCGCCAGACCAGCCCGCACGACCTGTTTGCCCGTCTCCTCGGCGAGCAAGGCGGGAGGCGACGTTTCCTGGGGCGGCTCGGTACCGAGGCCGGTGATATTCTCGACGAATTCCTGACCTTTGCACTCGACCACGAAACGCATGGACTTCCCGGGCTACAGGCGTTCATTTCCACGTTGGAGATCGAATCCCCGGAGGTGAAACGCGAGCAGGATTCCGGCCGCAACGAAGTCCGGATCATGACGGTGCATGCCTCGAAGGGCCTGGAGGCACCGGTTGTCTTTCTCGTCGACAGCGGATCCAAGGCTTTCATCTCGACCCATATCCCGAAGCTGCGCCGGTTGCAGATTGCCGGGGTGGAAGTGCCAGCCTGGGTACCGGGCAAGATGCTTTCCAATGCGCTGACGGCGGAGGACGACCAGCGCCTGAAGACGCTGACCGAGGAAGAGTATCGCCGTCTTCTCTATGTCGGCATGACCCGCGCCGCTGATCGGCTGATCGTCTGCGGCTACCGTGGCAAGGTTGAGAACATCGGCACATGGCAGGGCATGATCTCGTCAGCACTGTCTGCGCATGCCTATCACTGCCAGCCGGCGGAGTTCCAAGGCCCTGACGATGGCTGGAAGGGCTTCCGGTGGCGATTGCCCGCCGCGCCGGGCCAGACTGTCCGGAAGGAAGCCGCGATCGAGGCGTTCTCCACCCTGCCTTCTTTGCCACAAGCTCTGTCGCGTCCGCTGCCGGCCCCGGCTCCCCTGCCCCGACCGCTCAGCCCGTCGGGTGCCGGCGTCATGGTGGACGACGACGCGGACGACCTGATTGTCTCCTCGCCCCTTTTTGCGAGCAAGGACAGCGGCGGGCTTGCCATGCAGAAAGGCCGGCTCGTCCACCGCATGCTCCAGATGCTGCCGGACTTTCCCTCAACGGATCGCCCGGCGGCCGCCCGCCGCTATGCCGAACGGTCGGCACGGTTCTGGCCGAATGAAGAGCGGGACGGCCTGGTGGCAAGCGTCCTTGCCGTTCTTTCACAGCCTGACCTCGAAGACGTGTTTTCGCAACGGAGCCAGGCCGAAGTCTCGATCATGGGCACGCTGTCGCTGCAGGGACGCGACTATGCCATTTCCGGACGAATCGACCGGCTTGCCGTTACGGCGACAAGAGTTGTCATCCTCGATTACAAGACGAACAGAGAGCCGCCCAAGAGCCTGGAGAGCACACCTCTGGCGCATCGTGCACAGCTGGCGATCTACAGGGAGATCCTAAAACCGCTTTACCCCGAGCAGGTTATCGACTGCGTGCTGGTTTACACCGAGACCGCGTCCGTGGTGACCCTGCCGCCTGCGCTTCTTGCGCGTTCGCTTGCGGAACTCAAAACAAAGTGAGATAGCGACCATTGAAAATTCGGAGCGTCACGCTCACATTTGCAGCAACAGGAAATTTCGAAGGAGAGCCCATATGGCTACCGTGAAAGTCGACGTCAACAATTTCCAGGACGAAGTACTCAACTCGGCGGAGCCGGTTGTCGTCGATTTCTGGGCCGAATGGTGCGGCCCGTGCAAGATGATCGCCCCCAGCCTCGAAGAGATCTCCACCGAGATGGCCGGCAAGGTCAAGGTTGCAAAGCTCAACATCGACGAGAACCCCGAGCTCGCCGCGAAGTTCGGCGTTCGGTCGATTCCGACCCTTGCCATCTTCAAGGGCGGCGAAGTGGCTGACATCTCGGTCGGTGCGAAGCCGAAGACTGCGCTGTCGGCTTGGATCGCCGGCGCAGCCTGATCTGCCGCTGACATAGACATCACGAACAGAGCCCGGTTGCGATGCAGCCGGGCTTTTTCTTTGTGATTGATCCCGGTCTCAGGTTGGAGGAGTGCCGTTGTCAGCGAGGACATTGCCTGCAAAATAGAGCGAGCCGCCGATCAGAATTCGCGCCGGTGGCGCTCCCGGGGCTTGCCGGCGGGCGATTTCCTGAAGCGCTTCCACTGTAGATCCGGCAGGCTCGGCGACAAGGCCCGCATCATACGCAGCGTGCGCCAAAACGACTGGATCGAGCCCGGCATCGGAACCACGAATAGCCACGGTAAAGACATGCTCAGCCAGATCCGCGAAGGCCCTGAAATAGCCGACCGGGTCCTTGGTGTTGATCATTCCGGTTACCAGGTAGAGCGGCCGTGGCTGACGTTCCTCGAAGGCGGCCATGGCCTCCGCGACCACCTCACCCCCGGCCGGATTGTGGCCGCCATCAAGCCAAATCTCGGCTCCCGGCGGAGCGTGATCAATCAGCTTGCCAGTGGTCAGCCTTTGCAGGCGCGCCGGCCATTCCACCGCGGCCATCGCCCTTTCCATCATCGCGTCCGTGACGGCAAAACCGGCAGCCTTGACCGCCCGAATGGCGGCGGCCGCATTGGCGTACTGATGTCGCCCGGGAAGGCGCGGCAAGGGAAGGTCCGCCAGTCCAAATTCGTCCTGATAGACAAGACGGCCGAACTCCTCGTGCGCCGAGAAATCCTGGCCGTAGACAGAGACCCGACAGCCCAGCCGCTCCGCGGTCGACACCAGCACCTCACGGGCCGCATCGAAGGGCTGTTGGCCGATGACCACCGGCCGGCCGCGCTTCATGATGCCGGCCTTTTCAGCGGCGATAAGCTCGACCCGGTCACCCAGATAGGCCTGATGATCGAGTGCAATCGGCATGATGACCGAGACCGCCGGATCAACGATGACATTGGTCGCGTCAAACCGCCCCCCGAGACCTACCTCGAGCACGACGGCATCGGCCGGCTGCTCCGAAAACAGCAGGAAGGCAACCGCCGTCAGGATTTCGAAGACGGTGATCGACCGACCGCTGTTGGCCGCTGCCACCCGCCTGATGGCATCGGCAAACAGAGCGTCGTCGACGAGACGACCCGGGCCATGCGCTGATCCGATGCGATAGCGCTCGTGCCAGTGGACAAGGTGCGGCGAGGTGTGGACGTGGACGGCATATCCACCCGCCTCCAGCAGCGCACGGCAAAAGGCGCTCGCCGAGCCCTTGCCGTTCGTGCCGGCAATGTGGATGACGGGCGGCAATTTGAGCTGCGGATTGCCGAGCAACTCAAGCAGCCGGCTGATCCGGTCAAGCGAAAGATCGAAACCCTTCGGATGAAGGGTCATCAAACGATCAATTTCGCTTTCGGCCTCGCTGACCACGGGCTCACTCATGATCGACATCCCGTAGTTTCGCGGTCGAAGCTCAGGCCGGCACTGCGGCCGGGAGGGCGACCGCCTGATCTGCAGGCTGCTTCATCAGGATTTTCAGAAGCCTCGCGAGAGTAGGCGCAATATCATGGCGCTTGACGACCATGTCGACCACGCCGTGCTCGAGCAGGTATTCCGCTGTCTGGAACCCTTCCGGCAGCTTTTCCCGGAGGGTCTGTTCAATCACCCGCTTGCCGGCAAAGCCGATCTCGGCACCGGGTTCGGCGATATGAATGTCGCCGAGCATTGCGTAGGAGGCCGTGACGCCACCGGTGGTGGGGTTGGTCAGCACGACGATGTAGGGAAGCCCAGCTTCCTTCAGCATGTTAACAGCAACCGTGGTCCGCGGCAGCTGCATGAGGGACAAAATGCCTTCCTGCATGCGCGCGCCGCCGGACGCCGGGAAAATCACCAGCGGGCACTTTTCCGCAATGGCGCGCTCACACGCCTTCACGATCGCCTCGCCGGCCGCCATGCCGAGGGAGCCGCCGATGAAATTGAACTCATGCACAACCGCAACAAGCTTGAGCCCCTGGACACGCCCGAGCCCCGCGAGGATCGTATCCTCCTGATCGGTCTTCAGTCGGCTGTCCTTCAGGCGATCGGCATACCGCTTGGAATCGCGAAACTTCAGAGGATCCTGGGCAACCTTGGGCTGCGCAAAGGATTCAAAGCTGCCGCCGTCGAAAAGGTCCTTCAGCCGGGCCTTGGCGGGCATCTTCATGTGGAAGCCGGATGCGGGAATGACCCACTTGTTTTCTTCCAGATCCTTGTGAAAGACCATTTCACCGGTCTCGGGGCACTTGATCCAGAGGTTGTCCGGAACTTCCCGACGGCCCAGCATGGAGTTGATCCGCGGGCGGACGTAACTGGTAAGCCAATTCACTTGTTGTACTCCCGATGTTCTCTGATCCCCATGTGGGACACTATTCGGCCGCAACAAGGCGTGCAGACCGCACGCCATCAGAAAGACCGTTGACGAAAGTGGTAACCGCTTGCACCGTCCGATCGGTCGCCCGGCCCTCGCCGTCAAGCGAGGCGGCGACCTGATTGACGATGGCGGTGCCGACTACGACACCGTCAGCAGATTCGCCGATGAGGCGGGCATGCTCGGCGGTCTTGACCCCGAAGCCGACGCAGACCGGCAGATCCGTATGCCCCTTGATGCGGCGCACGGCCCCTGCGACCAGCGACGGGTCCGGCAACGCCGATCCTGTGATGCCGTTCATGGAGACGTAATAGACAAAGCCAGAGGTGTTGGTGAGCACCTTGGGCAGGCGGCGATCGTCCGTGGTGGGCGTTGTCAGGCGGATGAAGCTCATGCCCTTGTTGACCGCGGGAATGCAGAGCTCGTCATCCATCTCGACCGGCAGGTCGACAATAATGAGACCGTCAATCCCGGCCACCAACGCATCATCGAGGAAGCGATCGACACCGTAGATATAGATGGGATTGTAGTAGCCCATCAGAACGACCGGCGTCGTGTTGTCCGTCTTGCGGAAATCTGCCGCCATCTGGATCGTCTTTCCAAGCGTCTGGCCATTGCGGAGCGCTCTTTGGCCAGCGAGCTGGATGGCAGGACCGTCTGCCATCGGATCGGAAAACGGCGCACCCAGCTCGATGATGTCCGCGCCCGCTGCCGGCAGCGCCTTCATGATCTCGAGGGCCGTATCGTAGTCGGGGTCGCCTGCCATGAAATAGGTGACGAGCGCGGGCCGGTCGTCAGATTTCAGATCGGCGAACTTCTGGTCCAAACGTGACGTCATGGCGATCAGAGCCCCATTCCCAGAATCTTGCCAACGGTAAAGATGTCCTTGTCGCCGCGGCCACAGAGGTTCATCAGAATGATCTCGTCCTTGTCCATCCTGGGCGCGCGCTTGACCACTTCTGCAAGCGCATGGGCAGGCTCCAGCGCCGGGATGATGCCTTCGGTGCGGGTGAGCAGCTGGAAGGCGGCGAGCGCCTCTTCATCCATGATCGGCACATATTCGGCGCGGCCGATGTCCTTCAACCAGGAATGTTCGGGTCCGATGCCGGGATAGTCCAGACCGGCCGAAATCGAATGGCCTTCCTTGATCTGACCGTCGCCATCTTGAAGCAGATAAGTCCGGTTTCCATGCAGAACACCCGGGGAACCGGCCGTCAGCGAGGCGCAATGCTCCTCGCCATCCAGCCCCTTGCCGCCCGCTTCAACGCCGACGATGCGAACCGATTCGTCATCGAGGAAAGGATGGAACAGGCCGATCGCATTGGAGCCGCCGCCGACCGCCGCGACGAGCATGTCCGGAAGACGGCCTTCCGCAGCCATCATCTGCTCGCGCGCTTCCTTGCCGATCACCGACTGGAACTCGCGGACCATTTCCGGATAGGGGTGTGGTCCGGCAGCCGTGCCGATCATGTAGTAGGTGCTGTCGACATTGGTGACCCAGTCACGCAGCGCCTCGTTCATCGCATCCTTCAACGTTCCGTTGCCAGCGGTGACCGGAATGACTTCGGCGCCGAGAAGCTTCATGCGGAAGACATTGGGTGCCTGACGTTCCACATCGGTCGCGCCCATGTAGACGACGCAGGGCAGGCCGAAGCGGGCCGCGACCGTTGCCGACGCCACGCCATGCTGGCCAGCACCGGTTTCCGCAATGATCCGCGTCTTGCCCATGCGTTTTGCAAGCAGGATCTGGCCGATGCAGTTGTTGATCTTATGCGAACCCGTGTGATTGAGTTCGTCGCGCTTGAAATAGATCTTGGCTCCACCAAGCTCAGCCGTCAGCCGCTCTGCAAAATAAAGCGGGCTCGGCCGGCCGACATAATGCGTGCCCAGATGTGCAAGCTCGGCCTGGAAGGCGGGATCGGTCTTCGCCTTTTCCCATTCGCCCTGAAGATCGAGGATCAACGGCATCAGGGTCTCGGCGACAAAGCGGCCGCCAAAAATGCCGAACCGGCCATCCTCGTCGGGGCCCGCGCGGAATGAATTGGGCTTGGGGGTCTGGTTCAACGGTCTACTCCCTCACGCGCCAGGGCGGCCGACTTTCGCGACCGCCTCAAAGAACGCATCGATCATTTCAGGATCCTTGACGCCCGGAGCGCTTTCGACGCCGGACGAGGTATCAATCCCCCGCGCATGCGTTGCCGCGAGGGCTTCCGCCACGTTGTCTTTGTTCAGGCCACCGGAAAGCATGTAATCCAGGCCTTCGTCAAGCGAAGCCATCAGGCTCCAGTCGAAGGAAACGCCGTTACCGCCCGGAAGTTCTGATCCGGCCGGAGCCTTCGCGTCAAACAGGAACCGATCCGCTACCCCTATATAGGCGTCGACACCTGAAAGATCACCGGCATCGCGGATGGAAAATGCCTTCATCACAGGCAGTCCGTAGACGGCCTTCACGTGCAGCAGCCGCTCGGGGCTCTCATGGCCGTGCATCTGAAGCATGTCGGGCCGCAGGAGATGCACGATGTCGTCGAGCTCCTCGTCATTCGCGTCGACGGTGACAGCAACGATCTTCACCCTGTCACGGACACGATCGGCCAGGTCTCCAGCGAGCTCCGGCGCGATATTGCGGGGGCTTTTCGGAAAAAAGATAAAACCGACATGGGTCGCCCCGCGCGCCACGGCACGATCGACCGCTTCAGCGGTTTTCAGTCCACAGATCTTTATGTCCGGTTTCATGCCCGCGAAGTGCCATGAAAACAGGCCTGAGTCGAGCCCCGCAGCCCGCGACCACTTGACCGCATTTCTGCAGATGCCCTCAAATCCCGCGCGTCCACATCATTATCGCTACCGTTGAGCTGCCCCTACTGGGGACCCGATGCGCGCCCATGATCTGCGTTCTACTGCAAGAGGTGCTGCCCACAGGAAGGCAGGGATGCCGCCTTTTTCAGCAGTTTTGCACCACTTTCTTCTGGGTGTTTGCGTCGCCTTGAATTTTAGGGTAGATCGTTCTCCGTAGAACGCGAATCTGAAATGTTTTGGCGGAGATTTCCATGCGGACGGGCGGCGTCACAGCGGTTTTTCATGCCTCTCTATTTCTGTTGGTCGGTACGGCCCTGTCTGCCTGCACCACGGCGCAGAAAAGCGCATCGCTTGACCCAAAATCCTCGACAAAGACTGCTAAGGTTCAGGCCGGGCCTGCTAAGCAGGTCTATACCTATACCGCCAAGGACAGAGATTGCCTGAAGCGCGCGATGTATTTCGAATCGCAGCGCACGGATGCCGGTGGCTTCATGGCAGTCGGCAGCGTGATCATGAACCGGCTTACCTCCGGCATCTATGCCCCGACCATCTGCGGCGTCGTTACCCAGAAGAACCAGTTCGCTCCGGGCCTGATGGCGCGCAAGGTGGACGAGGCAACAGCGCCCGATCTCGACAAGGCGGCCGATGCCGTTCTGAAGGGTGCACGTCATCCAGACGTGAAGGAGGCGATGTTCTTCCACCGCAAGGGCCTCAAGTTCCCTTATGACAATATGCATTACGTCGCCGTCGCCGGGGGCAACGCGTTTTACGAGAAGCGCGATCAGGACGGTCAGCTCGAAACGGCCGAACCAAAGCCTGTCGATCAGTACGTGCTCGCCTATGCGTCGGACGGCATGCAGCAGCAGGCGATCAGCTCCGTCATGACGGCGTCCGAACCCAACCTGGCACCTCCCGCGGCTTCGGGCCCGGCAGTGATCGCGACGGCCAGCGTGACGCAGCCGACCACGACCCAGTCAGCCGTTCCGGCTCCGGTGGCATCCGCTATCGCTCCGGTGGTGACTACAGCGGTTGCGCGGCCAGGGATGCCTTCGGACTTCGTCACAGCTTACGCCGTTCCGCAGAACTCGCAGCTTGGCTCAGCGCGTTCCTATGATGCCGCCTTGACGGCGACCGTGCCTATCCCGCTCGCCCGTCCCAGCGAGGCCAGCATTACTGCACAGAAACGTCCCGGCGCAGGCCTTGCCATGGCAAGCCAGCCCGCGCGTTCCGGCATGACCACTCAAGACTGGACCATCCGCACCGGCAACTGGTAGGCGGTTGGCTACCATTTGCTATCCGGCTTCCGCATTTTCCGACGTCAGTCAAAGTCGAGCGCATGGAGATGCGAGCCATGCTTCTTCAGCCATTTGCGTGCATCGTCCATCTGCGGGCACAGGTCCTGGCATAGAGACCAGAATTTTGGGCCGTGATTCATTTCCTGAAGATGGGCAACTTCGTGAGCGGCCAGGTAATCGATCACCAGCGGCGGCGCCATGACGATTCGCCACGAAAAGCTCAACCGTCCATCCCAAGAACAGGACCCCCACCGGCTGCGCGTGTCCTTGAGCGAAATCGACACGACGGGCTTGCGAATGCTGGCCGCATGCCGTGCAACAAGCGCTTCCAGATCCCTGCGGGCTTCCTTCTTGAGGAAAGTAGCCAAGCGGCGGCCCAGGTGATCCTCGAGGCCGCTGACCTTGAGGATATTCTCGTCGTCAATCTGGAGCGCTTCCGTCAGGCCGCGGAGGTTGCCGGTATGCTCGATGCGATGATCAATACCGCGGAGCTGGATGGAGCCGCCGATGCGAACCGGATTATCGTCTGAGAAGGACGAGAGCCGCGCAACCAGCCAGCCCTGATGGCGATCCAGGAAATTCTCGATCTCGCCCTTTCGCAGACCGAGAGGGACCGTGAGATTGAGCGCCCGCCCACCGGGCTCTATCCGCAGCGTGATCCGGGTCGCCCTCCCATTCTCCCTGATCGTCAAAGGAAGCGCCCGCTCTCCAACCCAATGCGCGCGCTTGACGGTTTCAGGCGGTCGCACTTTAGCGCGGGTGGGCTTTTTAAGGAGCGAAAACATATATCTGTTCTAGATGATTCTACGGCACAGAAAAGCCGGCACCTTGCGGCACCGGCTTTTCATTATTCAAGATGCCGTA
Source organism: Hyphomicrobiales bacterium (assembly GCA_900469345.1). Classification (GTDB taxonomy): domain Bacteria; phylum Pseudomonadota; class Alphaproteobacteria; order Rhizobiales; family Rhizobiaceae; genus Neorhizobium. Next base: position 47,331 of record UBWZ01000016.1, read on the forward strand.
CTCAAACGTCGACGACGCTGCCGTGACCCGATTGCCGTCCGTTGCGCTCGCGCATGAAACGGTCGAATTCTTCCTGGTCCTTGGCACGGCGCAGTTCGCGCGCATAGGTATCGAACTCTTCGCGCATCTGATCGAGCCGGCGGCGCTCTGCCTCAAGCCTGTCGAGCTCGGTCTTGCGCCAATCGTCGAAGGCGACATTGCCCGTCGTGAAATGCGTTTCGTACCGAGCCTTGGTGCGGCGCATGCCGGAAAAGAAGCCGTCCGCGCGCGTATTTGCGTCGCGTTTAAAGGCTCGCAGCTTTTCCCCAAACAGGATAAAGCCAAGCATGGCCAGGCCCAAAGGCCAGTAAACGACGAAACCGAGCACCATCATGGCGATGGTGGCCGGTGTCCACTCAGGACGTATCAATGCTGACTGGTTCATAGGTCACACCCCGGTTAGTCGGGTGGCCGTATGCCAACCCGCTATTCCGATTTGGTGGTGGCCGAATGTCCGTTCAAGACAGCCTGACCCCGAATCCAAGAAGATGCTGAAATAACTGGCGTAAATCGTTAGTCAGGCGAAGCTTGTCGAAGCCTTTGCTGTCGCCGCAAGATCATGGCGCTGTCTTGGCCTGCTTGCGAACAAAGTCGATGATCCTCGGCGCAATCTCCTTGCGAAACCGAGACCCGTTGAAGACCCCATAGTGGCCCACGTCAGGCTGGATGTAGTGCAACCGTTTTTCGTCCGGGATGTTGGTACAAATCGTCTGAGCCGCCTTGGTCTGGCCGAGCCCGGAGATGTCGTCGTTCTCGCCTTCGATGGTCATCAGCGCGACATTGCGGATGGCGCCGGTATCAACCTGCGTCGATCGATGCATCATCTCACCCTTGGGCAGGGCGTGTTTCATGAAGACGATGTCGACAGTCTGCAGATAAAACTCCTCCGTTAGATCCATGACGGCCAGATATTCATCGTAGAATTCCCGGTGTTTTTCAGCTGATTCGCCGTCGTTCTTGACGAGATGCTCGTAAAAATCCTGATGAGCCGTCACGTGGCGATCGAGATTCATCGACATGAAGCCGGAAAGCTGAAGAAAGCCGGGATACACCCTGCGCATAAATCCCGGCTGCGGCCACGGGACGGTCATGATGACATTGTCCTGGAACCACTCGAGCGGATGTTCCTTCGCCAGCTTGTTGACGGCGGTAGGGTTTATGCGCGTGTCAATCGGGCCACCCATCAGTACCATGGAGGCCGGTGCCGCAGGGTCCTGCCTCTCTTCCATCACAGCGACGGCTGCGAGAACAGGCACCGATGGCTGACAGACGCCTATGACATGGACACCGGGCCCGATGGCTCCGATCATCTCGATGACGTAGTCCATGTAATCGTTCAGGTCGAAATGGCCTTGGTCGACCGGAACCATTCGCGCATCGATCCAATCGGTGATGTAGACATCGGCGTGCGGAAGAAGAGCCTCAACGGTGCCACGCAGCAGTGTGGCGTAGTGGCCGGACATAGGTGCTACCACCAGGATCTTCTGGTCTGGAGCGCGATCAATGGGCAGATCTCGGGTAAAGCGCAGGAGATTGCAAAATGGCTTCGACCAGACAATGTCTTCTCGTGTCGCCACGGAGGTGCCGCCAACGGAGGTATGGGCCAGCCCGAAAAGCGGCTTGCCGTAGCGGCGGGTCATCCGCTCGAAAACCTCAAGGCTTGCCGCCATGGTTCGACCGAGTTCGGTTTCAGCAAGCGGGTTGAGCGGATTGGCGAAGAAGAGGCGTGCGGCATCCGCTGCGGCTCGCACCGGCACCATCGCTGCGTGGTTCATTTCATAGAGCTGATAGAACATGGCCTCTTCCTCCTGTCCGCAATGCCTTGGCGTGATGCCCAATGGCATATCCCCGCCGTCTGCCTTCTGCAAAGCTCATCTTTGTGCTTATGCTTGGTGCTGGCACAGTACTCAAACTAAATGAGGCAGACTTGACCGATAGCAATAGCAGACATTCACCGTTTCCTATCGACACGTTTTTCCTGGACCGCTGGTCTCCACGCGCCTTCTCGGATGATTCGATCCCGGAGGAGACGGTGTTGACCCTCCTCGAAGCCGCCCATTGGGCACCCTCCTCGGGCAATAACCAGCCATGGCGATTCATCTACGCCCGTCGGGAGACCGCCGAATGGCCAGGTCTGCTGGACCTTCTCACACCCGGCAATCAGCGTTGGGCAAAGAATGCCGCCGCGTTGGTGATCTTTGTTTCGAAGACATTCCGGGTCGCAACCGATGGAAGCCGCAAGCCAGCCTATACCCATGCGTTCGATACCGGCGCGGCCTGGTTCTCGCTTGCCGCCCAGGCCATGAGGCTTGGCTTTCACGCCCATGGCATGGAGGGGGTGGATCGGGATAAGGCGATGGCCGTTCTCGGTATTCCCGAAGGTTACCGCGTCGAGGCCGCCGCCGCCATCGGCCGCATCGCGCCTGCCAGCACCCTGCCAGACGATCTCGCCAGCAGGGAAGCGCCGAGCCAAAGACGGCCTCTTTCCGAGGTGGCTTTCGCGGGACGCTTCAGGAGCGAAGATTAACAAACTGTTTCACGTGAATCATCTTTGAGGATGATTCACGTGAAAACTAGATGTCGAGGTTGGCGACACTCAAAGCGTTTTCCTGGATGAATTCGCGGCGGGGTTCGACCTCGTCGCCCATGAGGCGTGAAAACAGGCCATCCGCATCCGTCGCGTCCGGCACCTTTACCTGCAGAAGCGAACGGACGTTCGGGTCCAGCGTGGTTTCCCAGAGCTGCTCGGCATTCATCTCACCGAGACCCTTGTAGCGCTGCATCGAAAGGCCCTTGCGGCCAGCGGCAAAGATCGCGTCCAGCAAGGCACGTGGCCCGGCAATTTCCTGCTCGCCTTCCTTGCGGGAAAGGGTCGGCGGCGTGCCATAGATGTCGTGGAGTCGCGTGGTCATCTGGTCGATATGACGCGCATCAGCGGATCCGATCAGAGCCACATCCAGGAAGGCTGCCTCCTTCACGCCCCGGACCATCCGCTCGAAACGGAGCCCACCCTGCGACGTGACGTGACCGGACCAGCCGCGTTCGGTCTCTTCCGCAATGCGGTCCAGACGGCGCGCGACTTCGTCGGCCGTCTGCTGCGCGCGTTCCGGATTGTCGGTCAGGTCGGGATGGAGAGCGCCGGCAATGGCAGCCTGTTCGACGATCGAGCGGCTGTACCGCGAATGCAGGCCCTCGACGAGCGAGCGCAGGCGAAGCGCATCCTGGATGACTTCGCGCAGGTCCTGCCCTACCCGGACCTCCCCGGAACCAAGCGTCAGCTTCGCTTCTTCCAGACCCATGTTGATCAGATATTCCTCGAAGGCCTTTTCGTCCTTCAAGTACTGGACCGACTTGCCACGTGTGACTTTGTAGAGCGGCGGCTGGGCGATGTAGATGTGCCCGCGCTCGATCAGCTCCGGCATCTGACGGAAGAAGAAGGTGAGCAGTAGGGTCCGAATATGGGCGCCGTCGACGTCGGCGTCCGTCATGATGATGATCTTGTGGTAGCGGAGCTTGTCCGCGTTGAATTCGTCCTTGCCTATCGACGTGCCAAGGGCGGTGATCAGCGTACCGATTTCCTGGCTGGACAGCATCTTGTCGAACCGGGCCCGTTCGACGTTGAGGATCTTGCCGCGCAACGGCAGGATCGCCTGGTTTTCACGCGAACGACCCTGCTTCGCAGAACCGCCAGCGGAGTCACCCTCGACGAGAAAGACTTCCGACTTCGCCGGATCACGCTCGGAGCAATCGGCTAGCTTGCCCGGCAGCGACGCGATATCCAGCACACCCTTACGGCGCGTCAGCTCGCGGGCCTTGCGCGCCGCTTCGCGGGCGACGGCCGCTTCGACAACCTTGCCGACGAGGATCTTTGCTTCCGACGGATGCTCTTCGAACCAGGTGCTGAGCGCCTCGTTGACGAGGCTTTCGACGACAGGCCTAACTTCCGACGAAACCAGCTTGTCCTTGGTCTGGGACGAAAACTTGGGATCCGGAACCTTGACGGAAAGAACGGCGGTCAGGCCTTCTCGGCAGTCTTCGCCCTGCAGAGAGACCTTTTCCTTCTTGGTGATGCCGGAGCTATCCGCGTAGGAGGTCACCTGACGCGTCAGGGCGCCACGGAACCCCGCCATATGCGTACCACCATCCCGCTGCGGGATGTTGTTGGTAAAGCAGAGGACATTCTCGTGATAGCTGTCGTTCCACCACATGGCGACTTCGACAGTGATCCCATCCTTCTCACCGCGAATTGCCACCGGATTGTCGACCAGCGGCTTCTTCGAGCGATCGAGATAACGAACGAAGGCTTCAAGCCCACCATCGTAGAGCATCTCCTCTTCGCGGATATCCGGCTTGCGACGGTCCGTGAGCCGGATTCGAACACCGGAGTTCAGGAAGGCCAGCTCGCGCAGTCGATGCTCAAGCGTGTTGTAGTCGTACTCGGTCATGGTGAAGGTTTCGCTGCTCGCGAGGAACGTTACTTCCGTTCCGGATCGACCTTCATATTCGCCGATCACCTCCAGCGGGGAATCGGCCACGCCATGGGTAAACGATATCTCGTGGAGCCTTCCACTGCGTCGAATCCGTAGCTTCAGCCAGACGGAAAGCGCGTTGACCACCGATACGCCCACGCCATGCAGGCCGCCCGATACCTTGTAGGAATTCTGGTCGAACTTCCCGCCGGCATGCAGCTGGGTCATGATGACCTCTGCCGCCGAGACGCCTTCGCCCGTGTGGATATCGGTCGGGATGCCGCGACCATTGTCCGTCACGGTAACCGAGCCGTCTGCATTGAGAGTGACGGTGACGAGGTCCGCGTGTCCTGCCAGCGCCTCGTCGATCGCGTTATCAACGACTTCGTAGACCATGTGATGAAGGCCGGAGCCGTCATCCGTATCACCGATATACATGCCTGGGCGTTTGCGAACGGCATCAAGGCCCTTCAGGACCTTGATCGAATCCGCCCCATATTCAGCACTTGCAGCGCTTTCGCTGACGGGTGTATCGGTCATCAAATAACTTCCAGTTCTTGCGGGACATCGGCGAACGAATCACCGGTCGTATTTACCTTGGAATATAGGCAAGCCAAGGGCTTTTCTAAAGGTTGAGCCCTGCCGATACCAAGCGAAAACCGTGGAAATAGGGGGTATCAGCGCTTAGCGCGAGCCTTTTCCAAAGCTGCGTCCATTTCGTCTATCACGTCGGCCGGGAGAGTGCGAATCCGGGCTGCCAGGCGATTGGCAAACGCGGTGTATGAGGCGGGCAATCCGGCGGTATCAAGGCTCACCTTAGGGTGGGAGGCATCCGCAAGCCTGAACAGTTCCTCTGCCTCATCCCAGATAATGTTGAAAAAGCCGACGATCCGCTGAAGCAGTTCGAAGCTGGGACGACCTCGTTGTCCATGCTCAAGAGCCGAAAGATAGGCAGGGGTGACGCCGATGGCCTCGGCCAGGGCACGCTGCGTCACACCCCGTTTGCGACGGAGTTCCCGCAGGGCAGTTCCGAACGGGGTCACAAGCGTTCTCCGCGACTCCTCGAAAGGCGCACATACATCGCGCCTTCACCGCCGTGATGCCGCGCCGCCCATTCATAGGATGAGATGAGAAAGCGGAATTCCATTTTCGAAAACCAGAGTGGAACGGCGCGTCGAAGGACCCCTTCGCTTCCCATCGAACTTCCCTTGCCCGTGATCACGAGAACATGACGCAGACCACGACGATGGGCACGCTCCAGAAAGTCCAGCAGCAGGTCGTGGGCTTCATCCTGAAACATACCATGGAGATCGAGGCGCGCTTCGATCGCAAGGCGCCCCTTCGCGAGCTTACGCTGCGTTGGCTTTTCGAGCGGATGATGGATGCCAGCCGGCGGCTTCTTCGGTCCGAGCTGCATTACCTCCGAAGGCGGAACCGGGGCGGCCTTTGAGATCGCAGCTGCCTTGACGGCAGCTTCGGCGGCCGCCTGCTGTCGCTCCTCTTCCTTCTCGTATTCCAGAATATCCTTCATGCGGCCGGGCAAGGCGCGGGCCGACTTGGCGACCTTTCCCCACAGGATCCGCTCCTGCGGATCGAGCTTGCGGCCGCCGCTCATCCTGCTCGCCCGGCGCTGACTCTGTCTGCGGCCTGGTTCGGAACGAGGATATAGAAATCGGCATCGTTGCGGACAGTGCCTGCAAGCTCCCCTGCCCCGAAACCGGAGCCAGTGAAGATGTCGCCGCGCGCCGGTCCGACGATCGCCGTCCCGGTATCGAGCGCCAGCATCAACCTGGCAAATGGCTTGCCTCGATCCAGATGCGTCAGAGTTTGCGAGTGGATGAAGAACGGGTACCCGAAGGTATGGATCTTTCGGTCAACTGCGAGCGCGCGGCCGGGCACCAGAGGTACTTTCGCCGCAGCAATGGGCCCGAGTGCCGGATCCGACACATCCGCTTCGCGGAAGAAAATGTAAGATCGGTTATGCCACAGGATTTCGTCAACCTGATCAGGGTGGTCGGCCAGCCAGTGTCGGATAGACTGCATCGAAATACGGTCCGGCGCGATTTCACCACGGTCAATCAGCAGCTTTCCAACGGGCGAAAAGGGATGACCCGCTTTCGCGGCATAGGTTATCCGCTTGACTGCGCCATCCCGGTATCTCAGGCGCGCAGCACCCTGGACGTGGGCGAAAAACACATCAACCTTTGACCGTGCCCAGGCAATCTCAAGATCACGACCGGCGAGATGTCCCTGGTCGATTTCGCGCCTGTCCGCATAGGCCAGGATGCTGCCGCCTGCCCGGCCGGCAAACATGTAGGACGGGTCCATGCCCGCCGGGCGGCTGGTATCGTCGATGTCCAAGAGGTCGTCGGGGCGACGGTAAAACGGAAACTGCCACTCGCTGTCCGGGTGGTCGTCTACCTCCACTTCGGGCTCGTAAAAGGCCGTCACAAAACCTGACCGGCCATCGCTGCGCTCTATTCGAAACGGAACGGTATTGTCTTCAAAAAATACCCGCGCAGCGTCAGCGGATCCTGTCACACCGGCTGCAGCCTGAAGTAACGGAACCAGATCTGCAGCCGTCAGGCCAAGCGAGCCGGTTCGGTATTGTTTCACCCCCTCGATATGATCGAGGCACGCTGCCATGGCTGCCAGAAGAGAACGGGGATCGTCCTCTCCCCATCCCGGCAGATCGTCGAAGCTGCTGCGCAGCAGTCGGTAATCCGGCGAAGGTGCGTTCATTGCTCGGATTCGGTCGCTATCAGTTTCCAGTTCGGATCGCGTGAGCGCGTATCGCGCGCGAATGTCCAGATATCGGTGACCTCGGCAACCGCCTCCTGGTCCCCGTCGATCATGGCCCCCGCCTTGTCGAAGGTCGCGGAAATCAGCTGGCTAACGATCCTGATGGTGACCTGGGCTTCGCTGTCCTTCATCACGACCTGCTGAAGGTCCGCCTTGTCGATGCCGACAAAGGTCGATTTGACAACCTCGCCGCGCTTCTCCCGTTCAGCGATCGCGCTTTCAAAGCCCTCGTAAACCTCCTTCGATAGAAGGCTCTTGAGGGTCTTCCGGTCGCCGTCGGCAAAAGCCATGACGATCATCTCGTAGGCCAGCCGGGCGCCATTGACGAACTCCCGCGGACGGAAGCTCGGATCGATCCTGATCAAATTGCGCAAAGCTCCGTTCAGAGGCGTCTCGGGCTTCGAGAAGCTGTCGACTTCCGCGTAGCGCTGCTCGTCCTCGACACCGTCGCGTCGCGGCAGGGTCACGACCTTGCTGTCGTCAGCTCCAGGAGCCTTGGCAGCATCGCGCCCTCCGAAGGGATCGGCCGGCGGCTTCTCATTGCCTGTGCGGCGGCCCAAAACGCTCCTCAGCTGAAAGAAAATCAGGACTGCGGCGACCAGGAAAAACAGTGTTATGAAGTCGTTCGAACCCATGTGACCCGCATTAGTCCTTTAAATGTTTCTATTCGTGTTCATATAGTCTTCTCTACGCCATCTTCAAATAGCGGGTTCCGGGTGATCCGGCGACAGGCAAACCGCCAGGACCATAGCATGCGCCTTTCCTTTCTTCCCATTCTTGTCCTCGTCTGGCCACTGGCGGAGATTGCTGGCTTCGTGATCGTCGGCCGGGCGATCGGCCTCCTCTGGACGCTCGGCTTGGTCGCGGGAACCACCGTCCTTGGTGGCCTGATGCTTCGCGCCCAGGGCGTCCATCTGCTGAAACAGCTTTCTGCGCTTGGGCGGAAAGGCGAAGTGCCCGGGCAGATGATGGTGGACGGGGCTATGGTCGTCGTCGCCAGCATCCTTCTCCTCCTGCCCGGCTTTCTGTCGGATATCGTTGGGCTTCTGCTGCTGATCCCGCTGGTGCGAAGGGGTCTTTGGTCTTTGGTTGGTAAACGGGTCGTCGTCGTCCAAACAGGCCCGAACGATCTGGCAAGGACCGGCCGACCCGCAGGTCACCCGACCTCCCCTGATGCTTCGCGAGGCCCGGTGATCGATCTCGAGCAGGACGATTACCGCCGGGACCCGACGTCGCCGTGGTCACGCGCCGACCGCCCCAAAGACTGACGGTCCTTTGGCCAGGGTTGTAAGGCGTTAGGCGAAATGTTAGAGGGCCTCGACCCTTTTATCCCCGAGGATGACCCATGGCAGATGATACAAACCAGGCCGCAACGCCTTCACTCAGCATTCTCGCCCAGTATACGAAGGACCTGTCCTTCGAAAATCCGGGGGCACCGCGCTCGCTTCAGGCTCGCGACAAGGCTCCGGGCATCAATATCAGCGTAAATGTCAACGCCAATCCTTTGTCGGAAACCGATTTCGACGTCGTGCTTTCCCTTAATGCGGAAGCAACGGATGAAGGCAAGATCGTTTTTGCGGCTGAGCTCGTCTACGGCGGCGTCTTCCGCATCACAGATTTCCCGCAGGAACACATGCTGCCTCTGCTGTTCATCGAATGCCCGCGGCTGCTGTTCCCCTTCGCGCGCCAGATCATCGCCGACGTCACGCGGAACGGCGGCTTCCCGCCGCTGATGATCGACCCGATCGACTTCGCCCAGATGTTTTCCCAGCGCATGGCTGAAGAACAGGCCAAGTCCAAGGTTCAGGCTCTCAACAGCTGATAGGCACGATAGCGACGGCTGCCGGAGCGTTCCGGCGCCGTCAGTCCTTCAGGAAGCCGAACCGTATTTCAGCCAGATTGCCTTTTCCTTCAGCGTTGCCACCATGGCAGCGTGCGCCGCTAGATCTCCAGCCGTCAACCGGCTCGGCAGCGGACGCGGCCGGCCCACGGGACCGGCTATCAGCACGTCTTCCACCTCGATGACCGTCGCGCTCTGCTCCGCGCCCATCAGCCCGAAAGCGGCCTGACGGCCGCCCGTCATCTCGATATAGACTTCCGCCAGAAGCTCGGAGTCGAGCAGGGCGCCATGCTTCGTGCGGTGACCGTTGTCGATGCCGTAACGCCGGCAGAGCGCGTCCAGGGAATTGGGTCCCATGGGGTGCTTGCGTCGAGCCATCGACAGGGTATCGACCACGCGGTCGGGCGGCACCGGCGGGAGACCTAAGCGTTCGAACTCTGCATTGATGAAACCCATATCGAAGGTCGCATTGTGTGCGATCCACTTGGCGCCTTCGAAGAATTCGACGATCTCCGATACCACGTCGCCGAAAGTCGGTTTGTCCTTCAGAAATTCATCTGTGATGCCGTGAACCGCCAGCGCATCGGGATGCACCTTGCGGTCGCCCGGGTTGATGTAGATGTGCAATGTGCGACCGGTAGGGAAGTTGTTGATCAGCTCGATACCGCCGATCTCGATGATGCGGTCAAACCGGCTCTCGAGCCCCGTGGTCTCGGTGTCGAAAATGATCTCACGCATGTTGTTCGCTCATCCTTCCGGATCTCAGGGAGCCAATGATCTGCCTGACCCGTTGCCTGGCCGCGTCGATACCAGTGCCGGTGTCGACCAGGAAATCAGCGCGCTGGCGTTTTTCCGCGTCCGGCATCTGGCGTGACAGGATCATATCTAGTTTCTCCTCCGTCATGCCCGGCCGCGCAAGCACCCTTTCACGCTGAACCTGTGGATCACAGGTAACGACCACGACGGTATCGACCCGTTCCTCCCCGCCGGTCTCGAACAGGAGAGGAATGTCCAGGACGACGAGATCCGCTCCGCTCGACCTCTGCTGGTCGAGAAACAGATATTCTCGTTGCCGCACCAGCGGATGAATGATGCTTTCGAGAAGTGGGAGCTTTTCCGGCACCGCGGCGAGGTCCCGCGACAGTTGCTGGCGGTCGACGACCCCCGTCCCGACGGCGTCGGGGAACACATCGCGCAAAGCCGCCACACCCTCATGACGGTAGATTTCATGGACGTTTGCATCTGCATCGTTGACCGGGATGCCCTCATCCGCAAACATCTTTGCCGTGGTCGACTTGCCCATGCCGATGGATCCAGTCAGACCGATGACGATCATGCGTGGCGCTCCATGTCGGCGATGACCAAGCGGCGCAAATCTTCATCCACCGACGGACGGATGCCGAACCATTTTTCGAAACCGGGAGCCGCCTGATGGAGCAGCATGCCGAGCCCGTCGACCGTGGCCAGACCCTGGTCGTGCGCCTGCTGAAGCAGCGGCGTGACAAGCGGTACATAGACGAGGTCGGTGACGACGGCATTAGACGAGAGCGCAGTGAAGTTTAGCTCCATCGCCTCCCCGCCGTCCATGCCGAGCGAGGTTGTGTTGACGAACAGGCCGGCCCCTTGCATCACTTCCGGCAGGGCCTCAAGACCGTGAGCGTGAATGCGTGCACCAAATCGATCTGCCAGTTCCCGGGCTCGAGAGACCGTGCGGTTGACCACGTGGATCTCGCCGATGCCCCTATCGCGCACGGCCTGGATCACGGCCCGGCTGGCCCCGCCGGCTCCGAGGATCACCACCCTTGCGGTTCTCTCCCAGCCGGGGTGCTGCTGATTGAGATTGGCGGTAAATCCGAATGGATCCGTGTTGGTCGCGGTCAGGCGCCCGTCTTCCAACCACACCGTGTTGGCCGCCCCCAGCTCCTCGGCGATATCGTCGCGTCGATCCGCTAGCCGACACGCAGCTTCCTTGTGCGGGATGGTGACATTGCCTCCGCGATACGGCCCACCCTCCTTTAGTGCGGAAAAGAAGGCGGCAAAGTCGTCTGCCTGGACGGCTTCGGCCCGGTAGCTTCCCGGCAGACCGTAGCGGGCGAGCCAGTGGTTATGAATGATTGGCGAGCGGGAATGCTTGATCGGCCAACCGGTAACGAATGCATCCCGGCGCAATTCTGTTTCACGTGAATCAGCCATCGATCGCACCGAGCTCGCGGAGCTTTTCCAGGAGCGGCAGCATGGGCAGCCCGAGAATGGTAAAATAATCACCTTCGATCTTTTCGAAGAGCTGTATGCCCTCGCCTTCGAATTGGTAAGCGCCGACGCTTCCGAAGACTTTGTCGCCCACCCGGGCAAGATACCGATCGATAAACTCTTCACTCAGGGGTCGGACAGTCAGGTCAGCATGCGACACATGCCTCCATAGCACCCTGCCATCCGAGACCAACGCTACGGCGCTGTTAAGCCTGTGTCGTGCACCGGACAGCGAGAGCAAGGTTTCCTTAGCCTCAAGCAACGAGCCAGGCTTGTGGTAGACGCGACTGGCGAGCGACATGGTCTGATCCGATCCAAGGACAAGGCATCCGGGACGCCTTGCGCTGACGTCTGCAGCCTTGGCTTCCGCAAGAGCCAGGGCCACCTCGTCGGGAGATGCCCCGAGAAGCGTTTTCTCAAGCGCTCTTTCATCGACACTGGCCGGACAGGCCTCGAAAGTGAGCCCCGCATTGTCCATCAGCATGCGGCGAAAAGGGCTGGAAGATGCCAGCACGAGGGATTGCTTCACGGTGATCTCCAAAGGTCAGCGCCCCTTAGCGCAGCTTCGGGCGCAGGGCAACAATCGCGGCTGCCGTCTCCTCGATCGAACGACGCGTCACGTCGATGACCGGCCAGTTCTGCCGAGCACATACGGCGCGGGCATATTTCAGCTCCTCATTGATGGTTGCCCTGTCTGTATAATGGTTGCGATCGTAGCCACCGGTGCTTCCCAGTTCGCGATGTTCTCTCACCTGGCTGATGCGATCCGTCGTCGCAACCAGTCCAACGATCAATGGCCTCGTCGCCTGATAAAGGCTGTCAGGCAGTTCGTGGCCAGGCACGATCGGGATGTTGGCGGTCTTGATGCCCCTGTTGGCAAGATAGATACTGGTCGGTGTCTTCGACGTGCGACTAATGCCGATCAGAACGATCTCGGCCTCGTCATAGTCCTCGGGCAATTGTCCGTCATCGTGATCCATGGCGAAGTTGAGCGCTTCGATGCGCTTGAAATAATCCGCGTTGAGCGCGTGCTGCGCGCCGACACGTCGGCGCGACGGAGCACCGAGATAGGCCTGAAACGTAGTCAAGACCGGTTTTAAAACGTTGACGGCCGGTATGCCCATTTCGCTGCAGCGCTGGTCGATCAACCCGGCAAGCTCTTCGTCGACGATGGTGTAGAGAACGATGCCTGGTTGCCCGTCGATGGATTCGAGCACGGCGAGGATCTGCTTGCGATGCCGGATCAGCGGATAGACGTGCTCTATCGCCATGGAAGACTGGAACTGTGCGGCGGCCGCCCTTCCGGCCGCAATGAGAGTCTCGCCCGTCGAGTCAGAAATCAGATGTAGATGGAAGTAGTTTTTCTTGTTCTCCACGCTCTAATTAATCCTCTGTTGACAACTGGGGACAAACGACCGTCCGGGTGCCGCCGCGCTGCCGGCCTCGGGATAAGTCGACATTTATCCACAATTCGAGGAAAGGCACAGCGGATGAGTGAGCACTTGTGCACTATGGGGAAAAGCAGACAGTCCGGTGGCGCTCTCCCCAAGCTGTCCACAGACTGCAGATTTACCGAGCCGCAAATAACCGCATGTTCTTGCTGATTTTTTTGCCATGATCCACAGCCTTGGTCGGGTTGTGCAGACCTGCTTCCGGTGTAAACCTGCCGCGATCGCGTGGCAGGGGTTTTCGGTGGATCCAGTTTAATCCTTGCTACTCACCGACTCTAAGAAATAGAAACCTTCTAAGATTCATTTCTTTATTTTTGGAGATAACCCATTGACCGGCCCAAACCGGAAAATCCTCGAGGTGCTCGACGGGAAGACGCTTAGACCGCCTCCCATCTGGCTGATGAGACAGGCGGGCAGATATCTGCCCGAATACAGGCAGGTCCGTGCAGAGGCGGGTGGTTTTCTGGATCTTTGCTACACGCCAGACTTTGCCGTCGAGGTGACGCTTCAGCCAATTCGCCGATATGCCTTCGACGCGGCCATCCTGTTTTCGGATATCCTGGTGATCCCCGATGCTCTGAAGAGAAACGTTCGTTTCGTGCAGGGCGAAGGCCCGATGATGGATCCGATCGATCCCGAGGGGATCGCCGCGCTTCCGACGGAAAACTGCCTCGATCACCTTTCGCCTGTCATGGAAACGGTCCGTCGGTTGCGCGCCGAATTACCGGTCGAAACCACCCTGCTCGGTTTCTGCGGCGCACCCTGGACGGTCGCGACCTACATGATTGCGGGACACGGAACTCCCGACCAGGCGCCGGCGAGGTTGTTCGCCTACCGGTATCCGGAAGCCTTCCAGAGACTGCTCAGTGTTCTCGCCGAGCTTTCGGCGGAATATCTGATCCGCCAGATCGATGCGGGGGCGGATGCAGTGCAGATCTTCGATTCCTGGGCCGGAGTTCTCGGCGAGGCGGAGTTCGAGGCCTATGCCGCAAGGCCGGTTGCGCGGATGATTGAGATCATTCGCAACCAGCGACCGAAGGCAAAGATTATCGCATTTGCAAAAGGGGCCGGGCTGCAGCTGAAGACCTACCGGCAAAAGACGCGGGCGGATGCGATCGGCCTCGACTGGTCGGTTCCCCTGCATGTAGCGGCAGAGCTCCAGAAAGACGGCCCGGTGCAGGGAAATCTTGATCCGATGCGGGTGGTCGCGGGTGGTCGCGCTCTCGATGAGGGAATCGACGCCATTCTCGATCGGCTTGGGAATGGGCCATTGATCTTCAACCTCGGACATGGGATCACGCCGCAGGCAGATCCGAGCCATGTCACCCAACTGGTCGAACGCGTCCGTGGAATGAGCCGATGACTGTGCAGCAGCCAAAGACGCAACAGGGAAACGGGGCCAAAGCGGCCCTTCGCGCAGGCATGGCACTCGCGGTGTTTCTTGCGATCCTGCTGACGATCTACTGGCTGCAACCGGACAATTTCCTCCTCTACGTGAAAGCTTTCCATGTCATCGCAGTGATCGCTTGGATGGCCGGAATGCTCTACCTGCCAAGGCTTTTCATCTACCATTCTGAGGCTGAGGCTGGCTCCCAGCAGTCCGAAACGTTCAAGATCATGGAACGCCGGCTGCTCAAGATCATCATGAATCCGGCGATGATGATTACCTGGACGCTGGGCCTTTACCTTGCCTGGCAGTCTTTCCAGTTCCAAGGCGGCTGGCTGCATTCCAAAATCGCACTGGTCGTCCTGCTGACGGTCGTCCACGTCATCTTTAGCCGCGCCGTGCGCTCGTTTGCAGCCGATGGGCCGCGCAGGTCCGCGCGCTACTGGCGGCTGATGAACGAGGCGCCAACCCTGCTGATGATCATGATCGTGATCCTGGTCATCGTGAAGCCGTTTTAATTTTTTCACCAGTCTGTCGATGCCCCCTTGCGGGGTCGCGCGCGAACAGCTATTTTTCGCGCCATCTCATCTCGTGGCATGCGTGTAGTTTCCATCGTCCCGGATCTTCTTCCGTGGAAGCGAATTCACCGACACGCCTACTTCTCCCCAAATTTCCAGTGTGGTCCCCCCTTCATGGCTGAAATGAAGCTTCAAGAACTCAAGAGCAAATCTCCGACGGATTTGCTCACCTTTGCCGAATCACTCGAGGTCGAAAACGCCAGCACAATGCGCAAGCAGGAGCTGATGTTTGCGATCCTGAAGGTTCTGGCGAGCCAGGATGTCGAGATCATCGGCGAGGGCGTGGTCGAGGTCCTTCAGGACGGGTTCGGCTTCCTGCGTTCGGCCAATGCCAATTACCTGCCGGGCCCGGACGACATCTACATTTCGCCGTCGCAGATCCGCCGTTTCTCGCTGAAAACCGGCGACACGGTCGAAGGGCCGATCCGGGGACCCAAGGAAGGCGAACGCTATTTTGCGCTGCTGAAGGTCAACACGATCAACTTCGACGATCCGGAGAAGATCCGCCACAAGGTTCACTTCGACAACCTGACACCGCTTTATCCGAACGAGCGGTTCAAAATGGAACTGGACATTCCGACGTCGAAAGACCTGTCCGCCCGCGTGATCGATCTGGTTGCTCCGCTCGGCAAGGGCCAGCGTGGTCTGATCGTCGCTCCGCCACGGACCGGTAAGACCGTTTTGCTGCAAAACATCGCGCATTCCATCACCGCCAATCATCCGGAATGCTACCTGATCGTTCTTCTAATCGACGAGCGGCCTGAAGAGGTCACCGACATGCAGCGGTCGGTCAAGGGCGAGGTCGTGTCGTCGACATTTGACGAGCCGGCCGTGCGCCACGTCCAGGTTGCCGAAATGGTCATCGAGAAGGCAAAGCGTCTTGTCGAACACGGACGTGACGTTGTCATCCTGCTTGATTCGATCACCCGCCTTGGTCGTGCCTACAACACCGTCGTCCCCTCATCTGGCAAGGTCCTGACGGGCGGCGTGGATGCCAACGCACTCCAGCGGCCGAAACGCTTCTTCGGTGCTGCCCGTAATATCGAAGAAGGTGGTTCGCTTACCATCATCGCGACTGCGCTGATCGATACCGGAAGCCGAATGGACGAAGTGATTTTCGAAGAATTCAAAGGTACCGGCAATTCGGAAATCGTGCTCGACCGCAAAGTCGCGGACAAGCGCATCTTCCCGTCGATGGATATCCTCAAATCCGGTACGCGTAAGGAAGATCTCCTCGTTCCCCGACAGGACCTCCAGAAGATCTTCGTTCTTCGTCGTATTCTGGCCCCGATGGGAACGACAGATGCTATCGAATTCCTGATCGACAAGCTCAAGCAGACGAAGAACAACGGCGATTTCTTCGACTCGATGAACACGTAACGCTTAGCCGGATTCTTTGACTTGAAGCGCTCGGGAAACCGGGCGCTTTTTCACTTCCGGAACCGAGGACCGATCCATGTCTCTCGATACGATTTATGCTCTCTCCAGTGGCGCCTTGCCCGCTGGTATCGCGGTGGTCCGGTTGAGCGGACCCGAAGCGTTTGCAGCGACAAAACACCTCATTGGTCACGTGCCATCAATCGGTCGCGCGGCCTTACGGACGCTGCGCCGGCAAGACCATTCCGTCCTTGACCAGGCTCTTATTGTGGCTTTCGAGGCCCCTGCATCGTTCACCGGCGAAGACACTGTAGAGTTTCACCTGCATGGAAGCCGGGCTGTTGTCTCGGCGCTTTTTGCAGAATTTCGGGCAATCCCGGGACTGCGACCGGCAGAAGCCGGAGAATATGCACGGCGCGCGTTCAACAATGGCAAGATTGATCTCGTGGAAGTCGAAGGCTTAGCCGATCTGATCGCTTCCGAAACGGAAATGCAGCGCCGGCTGGCTATCGAGCAGGGATTTGGCGGGCTATCAGACCTCTATATGGGATGGGCCGGGCGCCTCACACGGTCGCGCGCACTGATCGAAGCCGAGCTTGATTTCGCTGACGAGGATGATGTTCCTGGGTCCGTGGCGGATCAGGTCTGGGCAGACGTTGCGATGATACATGCTGATCTGACTGCCCATACCTCCGGAAGCTCAAGCGCGGAAATCATCCGCGATGGTTTCAAAATCGTCATTGCAGGGCCGCCTAACGCAGGCAAGTCGAGCCTCATGAATGCGCTGGCCCAGCGCGATGTCGCTATTGTCACCGAGGTTGCAGGTACCACGCGTGATATCCTGCATGTGGATCTCGATCTCGATGGGTATCTTGTCCGGCTTTATGACACGGCTGGCATCCGAGACAGCGAGGATCGCGTTGAGCAAGAAGGTATCCGCAGAGCGCATCTAGCAGTGGAGCAGGCGGACCTGGTTCTCATGCTGGAGGAAATCGATTCGAATACGAAACGTGCATCCCGCCCATCTAAGACCATCGCGGTCGGAACGAAACTTGATGTCCATAGCCGAAGCACAGCTTATGACGTCTGTATTTCCGTCTCATCAGACGAAGGTCTTGAGGATCTTCGTGATCTGATCCTCGATCGCGTTCGGGCCGCTTGGACCGGTTCTCTCGTACCCAGCAGGGACCGGCATCTTCGATATCTTACACAAGCTTCACATTTCCTTGCGGAAGCGTTAGAGGATGGGCCACTGGACTTGCGCGCAGAGAGCTTGCGGGCAGCAGCAGCGAGCCTGGGTCGGATTACCGGCCGTGTGGATGTCGAGCAGTTGTTGGACGTGATCTTCTCGCAATTCTGCATCGGCAAATGATTCACGTGAAACGCTCGGCGAGCGTGACGGAGTTTTTCTAATGAAATTCGATGTGATCGTGATCGGTGGAGGTCATGCAGGCTGCGAGGCAGCCAGCGCGTCCGCACGCCTTGGTGCCAGGACAGCACTGATAACGCACCGGATCGACACGATCGGCATCATGTCGTGTAACCCAGCCATTGGCGGGCTGGGCAAAGGCCATCTGGTGCGCGAGATCGATGCCATGGACGGGCTCATGGGTCGGGCTGCGGATGCTGCTGGCATTCAGTTCCGCTTGCTGAACCGTAAGAAAGGTCCCGCTGTCAGAGGACCGCGAACACAGGCTGACCGGCGTCTGTATCGCGAGGCGATCCATCACGCAATTACCCACCATGCGAACCTCACGGTGATTGAGGGCGACGCATTCGATCTCGATATCTTCGACGGACGCGTCTGCGCGGTGTTGATGAAAGACGGCCGTCGATTCGCTTGCGGAACAATTGTTCTCACCACAGGGACGTTCCTACGCGGCATGATCCACTTGGGCACCGAAAAGATCCCTGCCGGCCGGGTCGGCGAGCCTCCTTCGATGGGTCTTTCAGCCACACTTGCAAGATACAATCTTGCGTTAGGCCGGCTCAAGACCGGAACGCCTGCGAGGTTGGACGGACGAACGATTGACTGGACATCGGTCGGACGCCAGGAGGCAGATGATGAACCCGTTCCATTTTCCCTGATGACGGATCGGATCACCACCAAGCAGATCGCCTGCGGGGTCACCCGAACAACCGACGACACCCATCGAATCATCCGGGCCAATATCCATTTTTCGGCTATGTATTCTGGTCAGATCGAAGGTGTCGGGCCTCGTTACTGTCCTTCGATCGAGGACAAGATCGTCCGGTTCGGTGAACGCGACGGCCATCAGATTTTCCTGGAGCCTGAAGGCCTGGATGACCCACTGGTGTATCCAAACGGGATCTCAACATCCCTTCCCGCTCATATCCAAGAGGCGTTTATCCGGACGATTCCCGGTCTCGAAAAGGTCGACATCGCTCAACCCGGATACGCCATAGAATATGATTATGTCGACCCTCGTGAGCTGACAGCGAGCCTGGAAGTCCGCAAACTGAGGGGCCTTTTCTTAGCGGGGCAGATCAATGGGACAACGGGCTACGAGGAAGCAGCCGCGCAGGGGTTGGTTGCGGGGATTAACGCTGCTCGCCTGGCATCTGGCGAGGCTGCGCATGTCTTCAGCCGATCCGAATCCTACATCGGCGTTATGATCGATGACCTGACATCCAAGGGCGTCACCGAACCCTATCGTATGTTTACCTCACGTGCCGAATACCGACTGTCGCTACGCGCGGATAATGCTGATCTCCGGCTCACTCCAATTGCATCATCGCTGGGAATAGTTGGAAGTGAGCGCTGGCAGAAATTCTCGCGTTTCAAAGAGGAAATTGATCAGGGCCGCACCTATCTGCAATCTGTCAATCTCACGCCGGCCGAGGCACAACGAGTTGGCATATCGCTCAATCAGGACGGGAAGCGTCGAAACGGATACGACCTTCTAGCATTTCCAAATCAAACAATGGCCGGTCTAGCGTCTGTTTGGCCAGATCTGGTGCAGGTATCGCGAAAGGCGGCAGAAGCCTTAGAGATCGAAGCCTCTTATTCGGTGTATATGGACCGACAGCGGGCTGACATCGTTTCGTTGCAGCGTGATGAAGCAGTTTCGATCCCCATAGATTTTGATTTCAGCACTCTTCCAGGTCTCTCTAACGAACTGAAACTGAAGCTTACCAATGCTCGGCCGGCAAATCTTGCTCGCGCGGGATTGGTCGACGGTATGACACCAGCTGCCCTCGCCCTTCTCCTTGCGCTTCTGAAGAAGGAAAGTGCCGCACAACGCCTCCAGCGAGTCTCCTAATGAATTTGAACGGCATGAGTGTTTCACGTGAAACGCGGGAGCGATTGAGCCTCTTTTCGGAGCTCTTCAGGAAATGGGCAAAGTCTATCAACCTCGTCGCACCATCCACATTGGATGACCTATGGACCAGGCATATCGCCGATAGTGCACAGATCTTTCAACTTTCTCCCGGGCCGCATAACTGGCTTGACGTGGGTTCGGGTGGTGGTTTCCCAGGTGTGATTACGGCTATCCTTCTTGCAGAACAGGGAGACGGATGGGTTCATCTCGTCGAGAGCAATCAAAAGAAGGCAGCTTTCCTCCGGGTTGCGCTCGCGGAAACTGCCGCTCGGGGGTCTGTCCACGCCATCCGAGTCGAGACAGCCCAAGAGTCCTTTCCGGCCTGTGACCGTGTGTCTGCCCGAGCATTTGCTGAACTTGATCTACTTTTCACCTATGTCGCGCCGTGGATGGAGCGAGATTCGACCAAGGCTTTTCTCCACAAAGGCCGGGATTATCAACGCGAACTTGCAAAAGCGCGTGGCTCGTGGGATTTCGATCTGCTAGAACATAGAAGTGTTGTCGAGCCGGATTCCGTGATCCTTGAGGTCAGCCAGCTGAGGCGCCACGTCGTTTAGACAGGTGCGGGTATGGACAAGAATCGAATTATAACTATTGCGAACCAAAAGGGCGGTGTCGGAAAGACAACGACCGCGATCAACCTTGCCACGGCATTAGCCGCCATCGGTGAGAATGTTTTGATTGTTGACCTCGATCCTCAAGGCAATGCAAGTACCGGGCTCGGTATTGACCGCAAATCTCGCAAGCTATCGTCCTACGATCTGCTGATGGGGTACAACACGATCCCCGAGACCGTTATGCGGACTGCTGTTCCTAATCTGTCGATCATTCCGTCCACTATGGATCTGCTCGGATTCGAAATGGAAATCTCGCAGAACAGCGATAGGGCTTTTCGCCTGCGACGCGCGCTTTCGACCGCAGACGCTCTGGCCTATAGCTATATCCTGCTGGATTGCCCACCTTCCTTCAACCTACTGACAATGAATGCAATGGCTGGCGCTCATTCTGTGCTTGTCCCGCTCCAATGCGAGTTCTTTGCTTTGGAAGGTTTGAGTCAACTTCTGGAGACGGTCGACCAGGTCCGTCGCACCGTAAATCCGAACCTCGATATTCAGGGCATCGTCTTGACCATGTTCGACGCGCGGAACAATCTCGCACAACAGGTTGTCTCAGATGTTCGCACATATCTTGGCGAGAAGGTATATCACACGCTCATTCCAAGGAACGTGAGGGTATCCGAAGCGCCGTCGCATGGAAAGCCGGCTATCCTTTATGACTTAAAATGTGCCGGTAGCCAGGCTTACTTGCAGCTGGCATCCGAGGTTATCCAGCGCGAACGTCGCCGTAAGGCGGCCTAGACTCTAATTCGATAGGTATTTTCTTATGGTTGATGATCCTTCCAAGCGTCGCCTGGGACGCGGTCTTGCTGCGCTGATCGGGGAAATGGACCAGCCTCTTCCACAGGAAGGACAAGCTAAAAGCGTCAATCCTGACCGTTTGGTGCCCATCGAGCAAATTGCGCGAAATCCAAAGAATCCACGGCGCTATTTTGACGAGGGAGACCTTCAGGATCTCTCCAGTTCGATCCGGCAGCACGGGATTGTTCAGCCGGTCGTTGTTCGGCAGCGCAATGACGGCTACGAGATAATCGCTGGTGAGCGCCGGTGGCGCGCGGCCCAGCTGGCCGGACTGGTCGAAATCCCCGTCATCGTGCGTGACGTCGATGATCGCACGGCGCTCGAAATTGCTATCGTCGAAAACGTTCAACGGGCTGATCTCAATCCGCTCGAAGAGGCGCTTGGCTATGATCAACTGATCGCCGAGCACGGCTATACACAGAACGATCTCGGCGAAATCATCGGAAAAAGTCGTAGCCACGTCGCAAACAGCCTTCGCTTGCTGAAGCTGCCGGATCCCGTCCGCGACATGCTCGCTGCCGGTTCGCTCTCGGCTGGACACGCAAGGGCACTGATCACGACTTCAGACCCCGCGGCGCTCGCCAAGCAGATTGTTTCGAAGGGAATGTCGGTGCGCGATGCTGAGCGACTTGCTCAGAACGACATCAAGGGTCAGTCGTCGGAAGGACGGGGTGCGCCAAAAACCGTCGACAAGGATTCCGATACCCTGGCTCTCGAGCGCACTCTCACCGACGCCTTGGGGCTCGAAGTGAAGATCAGCCACAAGGGCGGCAGCGGGCACATTCGGGTCAACTACCGAACTCTTGAGCAACTGGAAGACATTTGCCGACTGCTGGAGCGAAAATAGCTCAAGCTCTGCGTCGCGCTTGGGCCGCTGCTGCCATCAAGGCCTGAAGAGCAATGCTGGGCTCAAGGACTTGCCTCTGCCGCGATGCCAAGACTGCTGCCTGCAGTCGTTCAGCCTCGCGCTTGATCGACGCAGGACCCCAGTCTCTCAAGGCCTGTTCGATGATTGGCTTCCGCTTGAAGTGCAAATGACGGCCCAGCGTCATCATTACCTGGCCAACCTGCAGCCTTTTTTCATCCATCTCCGAGCGCATTGCATCGAGCATCTGCAATTGCCTCAGGCATGATTGCAGCACAATGAATACCGAGGTCTTGGAAGCCACGACCTTCTGGATGGCTCGATTGAGGGCAGCGAGATCTCCGGTCAACACGGCATCGACAGCGTCGTCGGCGGAAACGCTGCTCGCATCTCCGATGATGTCATCCACTTGGCGTTCGTCGATCACAGCGCTTCCGCGACAATAGAGCGCCAGTTTGCGGATCTCGTTTCGGGATGCGATACGATCGCCGCCTAAGAGTTCCATCAGCCTCGAACGCGCGGCTGGGCTGATTTTCAGATTGTCCGCTTCCAGTTCAATATCAATGAGGCCTTGGAGCGCCCTGGCATCATCCGCGTAGCAGGGAATTACGGCAATATTTTTAGCCGGCTCAGCAATCTTTCGAAGACCGCTTCCCTTCTTGAGATCGCCAGCTTCCACTATCAGGATATTGGCCGGAGCGGGGCCCGCTGCCAGCACCAGCATGGCGTCGAGAAGCGGCTTTTCGTTTGCCGCACCGCGCAGCCAGACGAGCTTTTCTCCGCCGAACAGGCCAAGAGAGTTGACCTCGTCCATCAAGCGTCCAGGGTCGCCCGAGAGGTCGCTCACATCCATCTTGAGCATGGAAAACGGATCGTCCGTTGCCACGCCGGTGAATTTGGCGACCGCGGCGGCGCGCTCCGAAACGAGGCCGCGGTCGGGGCCATAGATCACGAATATCTTGTAGAGCTCGACCCCCCTTTTTACGAAGCGATCGAATTCGTGCGACTTTATTTCTGCCATGCAGGCTTCGGCTGCGGCTGTACCAGCGGAGAGGATTGCGGTTCACGGGACAAGGCGATCGCGATCTCGCCACGCATAAACTCCGCGGCCTCCCGAGCGGCGCGGTTTTCGGCGTCACGGATCGATCGAAGCTTGGCAAAACTCTGCCCGGAGACGTCGATCTGAGAGACAACCTCGCGAGTGGCGGTCTTGATGACTTGGCCGTCACGGATGCGCGTCAGCGTGTAGGTTACCGACAAGGCAACCCGTCCAGCCACGGGTGTATTGGTCACGGCAACAGTGTTGTCGTCGGTGGTAATGTCGAGGATGCTGGAAGCCGAGCTTTTCGCGGTCATGGTGACTTCGTACTCGGGATGCGCCGGCTCCCCTGCCCCGCCGGCGGCGAGAAAGATCAAGTTGTTGCGGACGACCTGTTCTATGCGGTTATGCGGGTCGGCAAACCCGACCGTGGAGAGGCGCTGGCCAGCTCCGGTGCTTTCCGAATAGAGAGGGCGCACCTGGCAGCCGGCCAGAAGGACGAGGGCACCGGCAGCGAGAGCCAGAGCGATGCGGCGGGCGGAGCGGTCAGGCGACAATGTTCACGATCCTCTGTGGGACGACGATGATCTTTTTCGGCGGGCGGCCATCCAGAGCCGTTTTCACCGCGTCCATTGCAAGTACCGCGGCCTCGACGGCAGTTTGATCCGCGTCGCGCGGGATTGTCAATTCGCCGCGTTTCTTGCCGTTGATCTGAACCGGCAACGTAATCTCGTTTTCGACCACGAGCGCTTCATCAAATGCCGGCCAATCGGCCTCGGTCAATAGACCCGTGTTGCCCAGAACCGCCCAGCACTCTTCCGAAAGATGCGGCGTCATCGGGGCGACGATCTGCACCAGGATTTCGGCAGCGTTGCGCACGGCAGCCCGGTAGGCGGCGTCGCCCCCTCCGGCGGCCACGTCAGCCAGCGGCCCGGCCAAGCCGTTCACCAGCTCGTAGATGCGGGCGACGGCCTTGTTGAAGGCGAGCTTGTCGTAGTCCGCCTGGACCGCCTTCAGGGTTCGATGGGCAAGCTGCGAAATGGCAAGCGCGTCGCCTTCCTTTGCCGGTACGGGCGTAACGGCCGACAGGGCATCGGCCGCTTCGGATACCAGCCGCCAGAGGCGCTGGGTAAAGCGATGTGCTCCCTCAACGCCGGCTTCAGACCAGATCACGTCGCGGTCCGGCGGAGAGTCCGACAGGACGAAGAAACGGGCCGTGTCGGCGCCGTAGGATGCGATGATATCGTCCGGATCAACAACGTTCTTCTTCGACTTCGACATTTTCTCGATCGAGCCGATCGTCACTTCCTCGCCATTCCTGATCAGGGTGGCGCGGCGCTTACCGTCGGCTTCCTCGATCCGGATGTCGGCAGGTGCGACCCATTCGCCGGCTTGACCGGAGCCGAGGCGATAGGTCTCGTGAACGACCATGCCCTGGGTGAACAGGCCCTTGAAGGGTTCTTTCACATCTACATGACCGGTTTCCCGCATCGCTCGGGTAAAGAAGCGGGAGTAGAGCAGATGCAGGATCGCATGCTCGATGCCGCCAATATACTGGTCGACCGGCAGCCAGTGATTGGCGACCGCCGGATCCGTCGGCACGTCTTCGCGTGGCGCGGTGAAACGCGTAAAATACCAGCTGGAATCCACGAAAGTGTCCATGGTGTCCGTCTCGCGGCGAGCATCCTTGCCGCAGTGCGGGCAGGCCACGTGGCGCCAGGTGGGGTGGCGATCAAGCGGGTTGCCCGGCATGTCGAAGGTGACGTCGTCCGGCAGACGGACCGGCAGGTCCGACTTCGGCACCGCGACCACGCCGCAATCGTCGCAATGGATGACCGGGATGGGGCAACCCCAGTAGCGCTGGCGCGAAATGCCCCAGTCGCGCAGTCGGAAGTTCACCTTGCGCTCGCCCTGCGGCGCGTTGCCCACGGTCTGCCCGGCCAGGGTCTCGGCAACCAGCTGGAACGCCTCGTCCGTGGTCTTGCCATCGAGGAAGCGCGAATTGATCATCACCCCGTCCTCGACATAGGCGGTGTCGCCCACGGCAAAGCTGGACGCGTCCGCGCCCTTCGGCATGACGACCGGGACAACAGGCAAATTGTACTTGCGCGCGAAATCCAGGTCGCGCTGGTCGCCGGAGGGGCAGCCGAAGATGGCGCCCGTTCCGTATTCCATGAGCACGAAATTGGCGACGTAGACCGGCAGCTCCCAAGAGGGGTCGAGCGGATGCCTGACGCGCACACCGATGTCCATGCCCTTTTTCTCAGCCGTCTCCAGCGCAGCCAAGGACGTGCCCTGACGTCGGCATTCTTCGGCAAAGGCTTCGATAGCCGGATTCCCTGCCGCAGCGGCCTTGGCCAGGGGGTGGTCAGCAGCAATCGCCAGGAAGGATGCGCCGAACAGAGTGTCCGGCCTGGTCGTATAGACAATCACTTCGGTCTCGCCCGCCGGTGCCGTCTCCGCGACAATCTCCCACCGGATGGTCAGGCCCTCGGAACGCCCGATCCAGTTTTTCTGCATCAACCGGACCTTTTCAGGCCACTGGTCAAGCGTGTCCAATGCGTCGAGCAAATCCTGGCTGAAATCGGTGATCTTGAAGAACCACTGGACCAGATCCCGCTGTTCGACCAGCGCGCCCGACCGCCAGCCGCGACCGTCGATCACCTGTTCATTGGCCAGAACGGTCTGATCGACAGGATCCCAGTTAACCTTCGACTGCTTGCGATAGACGAGGCCCTTTTCCATCATGTCCAGAAAAAGGTGCTGCTGGCGCTGGTAGTATTCGACGTCGCAGGTGGCAAATTCGCGAGACCAATCCAGCGACAGGCCCATGGCCTTCAGCTGCTTCTTCATCGATTCGATGTTCTGATAGGTCCAGGTCTTGGGATGGACCTTGTTGTCGCGGGCAGCGTTTTCGGCCGGCATGCCGAACGCATCCCACCCCATCGGGTGCAGCACGTTGAAACCCCGGGCCCGCTTGTAGCGTGCGACCACGTCACCCATGGCATAGTTGCGCACGTGTCCCATGTGGATGCGGCCCGACGGATAGGGGAACATCTCGAGGACGTAATACTTCTCGCGCGGATCATCGTTATCGGTTTCGAAAACCTTCGCATCGGCCCATTTCTGCTGCCAGCGGGGTTCCGCGTCGCGTGGGTTGTAACGTTCAGTCGCCATGGGAATTATTTTCCGGAAGATCAGTTCGAAGATTTGGGCAGACCTTCACCATGAAAGCCCGCAAGCGTCAAGTTTCGCGGCGTTCGGAGGAGTATCAGAGTTCTAGATGATTGCGCTTGGCACGCTCCTATATGGGCTTTAAGCCAATGCGCTACAAGGAACGCAGAAGGGTACGCAGGATGACTGTCGAGGATCGTTTGGACGACGTCAGGTCGAGGATTGCAAAGGCGGAACAGAGTGCGCATCGGGCTGCCGGCTCCGCTCTACTGGTGGCCGTTTCAAAGACGTTCGAGGCGGATCAGATCCGTCCTGTCATCGCCGCCGGCCAGCGTGTCTTCGGCGAAAACCGGGTCCAGGAAAGCCGGGGAAAATGGCCAGACCTGAAACAGGAAACGCCAGGTATCGAACTTCATCTGATCGGGCCCCTGCAGTCCAATAAGGCTGCCGATGCCGTCGCGCTTTTCGATGTCATCGAGACGGTCGATCGCGAGAAGATAGCCCGTGCGCTGGCCGCGGAGATCAAGCAGCAAGGACGCAGCGTGCGACTTTACGTCCAGGTCAACACGGGACTCGAGCCCCAAAAGGCCGGGATCGAGCCGAAGGAGACAGTCGCTTTCGTCGAACTGTGCCGGAAGGAACTGGGCCTCGCGATCGAAGGCCTGATGTGCATTCCCCCGGCTGACGAGAATCCGGGGCCGCATTTCGCGCTTCTCGGCAAACTCGCCAAGGAATGTGATCTGGACCACCTCTCTATGGGCATGTCCGGCGACTTCGAGACTGCCATCGAATTTGGGGCGACTAGCGTGCGCGTCGGATCTGCCATTTTCGGCACACGCTAAGCCAAAGCTGACCCTAGCCCTTCGTCGGGCTTTGCGGTCATGCCCAAGCTCCCTAGACTACTGCTTCGCAGGCAGTGCCATGTCACGGGAGGTGCAGATGCAAAGCCGCTATTTCGACGCATACGAGGCATGGCGCCAGGACCCGGACGGGTTCTGGCGGCTGGCGTCGGAAGCGATTGACTGGTTCAGACCGCCGGACAGCGTCTTCGACGCAAGGCAGGGGGTCTATGGGCGCTGGTTCGTCGGCGGGGAAACGAATACCTGCTACAACTGCCTCGACCGGCAGATCGAGAATGGGCGGGGCGAGCAGCTCGCTTTCATTCACGACAGCGCGATGACCGGCGCAGTCAGACGCTTCACGTACCGCGAGACATTGGACGAAGTGACCGCGATTGCAGCCGTCCTGCGCCGGCTCGGCATCGAAAAGGGCGACCGCGTTATCATCTACATGCCGATGGTGCCCGAGGCGGTGTTCTCCATGCTCGCCTGCGCGAGGCTGGGTGCGGTTCATTCCGTCGTGTTCGGCGGCTTTGCGGCGCAGGAGCTGGCCGCGCGTCTCAACGATTCGGAAGCGAAACTCATAATCGGCGCCAGCTGCGGCCTGGAGCCCGGCAAAACGGTCGCCTACAAGCCCCTGATAGACCAGGCGATCGAGCTTGCACGCAACAAGCCGCGGAACTGCCTGATCCTGCAGCGGCCGGAGCTCACCGTCGAGATCAGGCCCGAACGGGGGGAGCTGGATTTCGCGACAGAGGTGGCACAGGCGCGCGGCGTGGTGGTCGACTGCGTGCCCGTGCTGGCAACGGATCCGCTCTACATCCTCTACACATCCGGAACGACGGGGCAGCCGAAAGGCGTGGTTCGCGACAATGGCGGCCACATGGTCGCGCTCCAGTGGAGCATGTTCAACATTTTCGGAATGAAGCCGGGGGAAGTCTTCTGGACAGCCTCCGACATCGGCTGGGTCGTCGGTCATTCCTATATCGTCTACGCACCCCTCCTCACCGGCAATACGAGCGTGATCTTCGAGGGCAAGCCTGTCGGGACGCCGGATGCGGGAACGTTCTGGCGGGTCGCTGCAGACCATGGCGTCAAGATTCTGTTTACAGCCCCGACGGCATTCCGCGCCATCCGTCGCGACGATCCGGAGGGGGAGCTTGTCGATGCTCACGACCTTTCGAACCTGCGCGGATTGTTTCTCGCCGGCGAACGGGCGGACTCGCAGACGCTCAAATGGGCGGAGCAGAAGCTCAACGTCCCGGTCATCGATCACTGGTGGCAGACCGAGACCGGATGGCCTGTTGCCGCAAACACACTGGGTCTTGGCCTGATGCCAGTAAAGCACGGATCGCCAACACGGCCGATGCCGGGATATGCAATCGAGGTTCTCGACGATGCCGGCCATCCGGTGCCGCCGGGAACGCTTGGCAATCTGGTGATCCGGCTGCCGCTGCCGCCGGGTTGCCTGCCTAGCTTCTGGAAAGCCGACGAACGGTTTCGAGAGACCTGTCTTGCGGAGTTTCCCGGCTACTACAAGACTGCAGACGCCGGCGTTATCGACGAAGACGGCTATATCTTCGTCATGGCGCGGACGGATGACATCATCAACTGTGCCGGCCATCGCCTGTCGACCGGTGCGATGGAAGAGGTCTGCGCGAAACATTCGGACGTTGCCGAGTGCGCGGTGATCGGCGTGCATGATGCGGTGAAAGGACAGATTCCTTGCGGCTTCCTGGTGCTGAAGAATCACGTTTCACGGGAAACATCGCAGATCGCTGCGGAAGTGGCACAACTGGTCAGGGCCGAGATCGGACCGGTCGCCGCCTTCAAGTCGGTCATGATCGTTCCCAAGCTTCCAAAAACCCGATCCGGTAAGATCCTGCGTGGAACGATGCAGAAAATTGCCGACGACCTGCCCTGGAAGATGCCGGCCACGATCGAGGATCCAGCCACGCTCGACGTGATCACTTCATTGTTGAAGAAGAATGGCTATGCACAAACTGAGGGAAGCAGGTCAGTCCCGGCCCCGCCCGCTTAAGCCGGTTCGGCGCTAGCCTTGTGCTGCCATCGTGGCGCGGAGCGCATCATTGATGCGATCCTGCCAACCGGGACCATCCTGCTGGAACCAGGCCAGGACGTCGCTGTCGATGCGCAGGCTTACAGTCTCGCGACCATGCGGAACGGCTGGTCGTTCAACCGCCGGCGCCGCCTTCTTGGGCGCCGGTTTGAACAAGGCCTCAGCGGCATCCATCGGGTTGACCGGTCTGCGGGGGGTGGATGCCATGGTCTCAGTCTCCGTTACAGCCGCCGGCTGCGATCACTAGAAGCGATCGTCCTCGTCTTCCTCATTGCGCGTCGACTTGAGGGAAGAGAGTTTGGCGAAGACAGCGTCCGCATCGATCTCCTTTTCTTCCTCGCGGTCGCTGCGGTAGCTGAAGCCGAGGTTTTCGGTTTCGGACGCAGGCTGCAGGGAAGCACCAAGTTCGGCAGCGGTCGGAAGCGGGCGGCCCTTGGATGCCTTTTCGACTTCCAAATCGAGATCGATCTGGCTGCAGAGGCCGAGCGTTACCGGATCCATCGGAGCGAGGTTTGCCGCATTCCAATGGGTCCGCTCGCGGATCTGCTCGATCGTCGACTTGGTGGTGCCGACAAGACGCGAGATCTGCGCATCCTTAAGTTCCGGATGGTTGCGAACCAGCCAGAGAATGGCGTTTGGCCTGTCCTGACGCTTGGAAACCGGCGTGTAGCGCGGGCCACGGCGCTTGGATTCAGGGACGCGCACCTTCGGATCCGAAAGCTTGAGCCGGTAGTTGATGTCGCCTTCGCCGCGCTGGATCTCGTCACGCGACAGCTGGCCTGTCGCGATAGGATCCAGGCCCTTGATTCCCTGCGCCGCTTCGCCGTCAGCAATAGCCTTCACCTCGAGGGGATGCAGTTTGCAGAACTGAGCGATCTGTTCGAAGGAAAGAGCAGTATTGTCGACCAGCCACACGGCGGTCGCCTTCGGCATGAGCAGCTGTTGAGCCATGGATATAGTTCCTCTGTCCGTCCGCGCCGGTGTCGCGGGCCGTGGGTAGCAAACCACAAATTTCCGGGAATTCATTGCTGCTATAATCGAAAAGGCGTCCGATTGCAATTCTTCATGAAGGGTGACCGTTTGTCTAATTGCCGGTGCCGCACCAACTGCTATGAATCCGACATATGACTTTGATCTGCTTCGGCGATCGAAGCAGGCAGGGAGGAATGGCATGTCCGAAAAACTCTATCCGGTACTGAAGTCCACGAAGGCTCACGCGCTGATCGACCGGGACAAGTATGAGAAATGGTACGAAGAAAGCGTCGAGGATCCGGACAAGTTCTGGGGTAAACACGGCAAGCGCATCGACTGGTACAAGCCATTCACGAAGGTGAAGAACACGTCGTTTACCGGCAAGGTCTCGATCAAATGGTTCGAAGACGGGCTGACCAATGTATCCTACAATTGCATCGATCGCCACCTGAAGACCCACGGCGAACGTACGGCGATCATCTGGGAGGGCGACAACCCCTACATCGACAAGAAGGTCACCTACAACCAGCTTTATGATCAGGTCTGCCGGCTCGCCAACGTGATGAAGAAGCATGGGGTCAAGAAGGGCGACCGCGTCACCATCTACATGCCGATGATCCCGGAGGCCGCCTATGCGATGCTGGCCTGCGCGCGCATCGGGGCCGTGCATTCGGTGGTCTTCGGCGGTTTTTCGCCGGAGGCTCTGGCCGGCCGCATCGTCGACTGCCAGTCTACCTTCGTGATCACCTGCGACGAGGGCGTTCGCGGCGGCAAGCCGGTGCCACTCAAGGAAAACACGGATACGGCCGTCCGCATCGCAGCCAAGCAATATGTGACGATCGACAAGGTGCTCGTTGTTCGCCGCACCGGCGGCAAGACGAACTGGGCGCCGGGTCGCGACCTCTGGTACCACCAGGAAATCAACAGCGTGAAGGGCCACTGCGAACCGGTGAAGATGAAGGCCGAAGATCCGCTTTTCATCCTCTACACCTCCGGATCGACCGGCAAGCCAAAAGGCGTGCTCCACACCACCGGCGGCTACCTCGTCTATGCGGCGATGACGCACGAATACACCTTCGACTACCACGACGGGGATATCTACTGGTGCACGGCCGATGTGGGCTGGGTGACCGGCCATTCCTACCTCGTCTACGGGCCGCTGGCGAACTGCGCGACGACGTTGATGTTCGAGGGCGTGCCGAATTTCCCCGACCAGGGTCGGTTCTGGGAAATCGTCGACAAGCACAAGGTGAACATCTTCTACACGGCACCGACCGCCATCCGCTCGCTGATGGGTGCGGGCGACGAATTCGTGAAGCGCTCATCCCGACAAAGCCTGCGGCTGCTCGGAACGGTCGGCGAACCGATCAATCCCGAAGCCTGGGAGTGGTATCATGGCGTGGTTGGCGACCGGCGCTGCCCGGTGGTCGACACCTGGTGGCAGACCGAAACCGGCGGGCACATGATCACGCCGCTGCCGGGAGCAACCGATCTCAAACCTGGCTCGGCTACCAAGCCGTTCTTCGGGGTCAAGCCGCAGCTGGTCGACAACGAGGGACATGTGCTCGAAGGTGCGGCCGACGGCAATCTCTGCATTACCGACAGCTGGCCAGGGCAGATGCGCACCGTCTACGGCGACCACGAACGCTTCATCCAGACCTATTTCTCCACCTACAAGGGAAAGTATTTCACCGGTGACGGCTGCCGCCGAGATGCGGATGGATATTACTGGATCACGGGCCGGGTCGACGACGTGCTGAACGTCTCCGGCCACCGGCTGGGCACGGCGGAAGTGGAGTCTGCCCTGGTTTCCCATCACCTCGTGTCGGAGGCGGCCGTGGTCGGATATCCTCACACCATCAAGGGGCAAGGGATCTACTGCTACGTCACCCTGATGGCTGGCAACGACGGCACGGACGCGCTGCGGCAGGAGCTCGTCAAGCATGTGCGCAACGAGATCGGCCCGATCGCAGCGCCGGACAAGATCCAGTTTGCGCCAGGCCTTCCAAAGACCCGTTCCGGAAAGATCATGCGGCGGATCCTGCGCAAGATCGCCGAGGACGATTTCGGCGCGCTGGGCGACACCTCGACGCTGGCCGATCCAGCCGTCGTGGACGACCTGATCGCCAACCGGCAGAACAAAACAGCGTAGCGGTTCCTGCCATCAATCGCGGTCGCAGACCTCCGGGGGTTTGCGGCCGCCGTCGTAAGGATGAGCCAGGCCGGCCAGCAAGAGATCGCTCCCGACGTCGCGACCGTCCGAAAGGGTGACGTTCGCGACGATGCGGCCAAAGTATTTGTCGCCGGAGATGCGCGTGAGCTGTATCGTCGGTGAAGCAGAGGCCATGTCTTCGAGCACGTGCTGCGCCTGTTCGGCGCCCGCCCTGATGAGGTCACAGTGCGAATGGATTTCCGGCGCATCGATGCCGCGTATCCGGACATAGACTTCCATGGTCTGCTGTGGCCATGGGCGCGCCTCCACGAGAATGGTGTCGCCATCGATGACGCGAAGGATTTCCGCCGTTACCGGCCCAGCAATCTCTTCCCGTGCCCGGATCGTCTCCGGGCAGAGCAGCGTCAGACAGAAGAGTGCGAAAAAAGTGGAGCGCATGAAAGGAATAAATTCCGGATCAAGCGCGAAGTCAATAGGAATATTTACTTAGAAGTCGATGGCCCGGCCATTGATTTCCCAGTCACCGAAGCGGGCAGGGTCAGCACCACCGCGGCCACCATGCTCCGGTGCGACTTCGGCGGGAACTGACGCCCTGCGGCGCTCCTCGGCTTCCTGCAAAGCGCGTTGCGCTGCTGGGGAGAGGACCTTCTGTGGCGTCTCGGTGGGGTGGGGAAGGTCTGTATTGTCGTTATCTGCAGTCTGCATAGTCAATCATCAGACGGTTTATTGAAATCAAGGGGCGAACTGGCCACATCATAGGCGGTTCCGGCAACCGGGAAAAGCCTTCGGTCTCAAGAGAATGGTTCCCGTCGCGGATATGGCAAGAGGAGAAATGACGATGAACATGATGCGGACCGCCATGCTTCTGGCCTTCATGACGGCCCTGTTCATGGGGGTCGGCTTTCTGATCGGCGGGCGTGGCGGCATGATGATCGCCTTGGTCATCGCTGCCGGCATGAACGTTTTTTCCTACTGGAACTCCGACAAGATGGTGCTTTCGGCCTATCGTGCGCAGGAAGTTGACGAACGCAGTGCGCCGGAGTTCTACCAGATCATTCGGCAGCTTGCCGCCAATGCCGGCCTGCCCATGCCCAAGGTCTATGTCTACGACAATCCGCAGCCGAATGCCTTTGCGACAGGGCGCAATCCCCAGAACGCTGCCGTGGCGGCCTCGACGGGCCTGCTGCAGGTTCTGAACCAGGAGGAAGTTGCCGGCGTCATGGCGCATGAACTCGCGCATGTGCAGAACCGCGACACATTGACGATGACGATCACCGCCACGCTTGCCGGGGCCATCTCCATGCTCGGCAATTTCGCGTTTTTCTTCGGGGGAAATCGCGAGAACAACAACAATCCGCTCGGCTTCATAGGTGTCCTTGCCGCGATGATCGTCGCGCCGCTGGCAGCAATGCTTGTGCAGATGGCAATAAGCCGGACGCGTGAGTATTCCGCCGACCGCCGCGGCGCCGAAATCTGCCGCAACCCCCTCGCGCTCGCTTCGGCGCTTGCCAAGATCGCCGGCGCAGCTCACCAAATTCCGAACTATGATGCGGAACGCAATCCGGCGACCGCCCATATGTTCATCATCAATCCCTTGTCGGGCGAGCGCATGGATAATCTCTTTTCAACCCATCCCGACACCGGCAACCGTATCGCTGCGCTCCAGCAGATGGCATCGGAGTTCGGCGGCAGCGCCTCGACGTTCTCCTCCGAGGCTGTTAGACCGCAGCGCACCGCGCGTTCCGTACCCACCACCGGCTGGGGCCGCGGCTCCGATGAACCTCGCAAGGGTCCCTGGTCCTGATGGACGACAAGAAAAAGAAGAATTCCAAACCGCAGTCGCAGCACCGCCGGGCGCCGTCGGCTCAGTCCCATCCCCAAAAGCCCGGGCTGGAGGTGCGTGTCACCGCGGCCAAGCTG
Organism: Hyphomicrobiales bacterium; assembly: GCA_900469345.1. Classification (GTDB taxonomy): domain Bacteria; phylum Pseudomonadota; class Alphaproteobacteria; order Rhizobiales; family Rhizobiaceae; genus Neorhizobium. The sequence goes on from UBWZ01000016.1 coordinate 81,348, forward strand.
CTGGCTGCTGCCGTCGACCGCAAGATCTCGCTCGACGGCATGATCGACCCAGTCAACGGAAATCCGGCCTACAGAGCCCTCAGCGATGCAGACCGCGCTCTGGCGCGCGCCATGGTAACGACGGCTTTGCGTTACCTGCCGCGCCTCGAAGCGGCGATTGCATCTCTCCTCGACAGTCCCCTGCCCGAGGGCGCGCGGACGCTGCAGCATGTCTTCATCATCGCCGCGGCACAGATTCTGCATCTGGACGTTCCCGTCCATGCCGCGGTCGATCTGGCCGTGGAACAGGCAGACCGGGATCCGCGAACCCGGCGCTTTGCCAAGCTGGTCAATGCCGTTCTGCGCCGCCTGGTGCGCGAGAAGGACGACATCCTGGCGCAGACGGCAGCCGTGTCACCCATTCCGTCCTGGTTCCGAGAGAGGCTCGTGGCTGCCTATGGCAAGGACGAGGCCGATCGGATCGCCGAGGCGCAACTCGTGCAGCCGGCGATCGATCTCACAGTTAAAGCCGACCCGCAGACCTGGGCGCAGCGGCTGGGGGCAACTGTTCTGCCGACCGGCAGCCTTCGCCTCCCCTCTTTCCAGGGCAGCGTCACCGAACTCGAGGGTTATGCCGAAGGCGCCTGGTGGGTCCAGGACGCAGCCTCGAGCATACCGCCGAAGCTCTTCAAGGATGCAGCGGGCAAGAGGATTGCGGACCTCTGCGCGGCTCCTGGCGGGAAGACCGCACAGCTTGTGGCTGCCGGTGCCATGGTAACCGCTGTCGAGCAGTCCGCCAACCGGGTCGTGCGGCTCAAGCAAAACCTCGAGCGCCTGCACATGGAAGCCGAGGTCGTCGCAGGCGACCTGTTCGAATTCCGTCCGACCGATTTGCTCGACGGCGTCCTTCTCGACGCCCCCTGCTCTTCTACCGGGACGACCCGCCGCCATCCGGACGTGTTCTGGACCAAGGGACCGGAAGACATTGCCAAGCTTTCGGCACTTCAGGAAAAAATGCTGCGGCACGCCCTGACGCTGGTCAAGCCAGGTGGGCTGGTGGTCTTCTCCAACTGTTCGCTGGACCCGATGGAAGGCGAAGAGCTCGTTGCGCGCGTGCTGGCCGACACGCCAACCGTGGAGCGCGCTCCGGTCAAAGCCGAGGACTGGCCGGGTCTGGAAGCGGCGATCACCGATGTGGGCGATGTTCGCACCACGCCGGCGATGTTGCCGCCGACTGAGGGCACGACAGGTGGCATGGACGGGTTCTTTGCCTCCGTCCTGCGCATCCGGTAAGACAATATTCACTATAGCAGTTGATTATTCTCATAATCTAAAAAGGTGATTCCGCCCCTTCGGACGGACTGACGAATTCCTGCGGAGTATTCCAGGTTGACGATGAGGCTCGTGGATCGCAGGAGGATTGCGTCCTTCGGATTGCGGGACATTTGGCGACGTCTTGGACGGCGGGTCGCGCCCTTGCGCCTGGCTTTATCTCCGCTTGCGCTGCACGTCCCCGACAGACTGATCGTCGCGCCGACCGATCTTCGGTCGCTGGACCCTTTTGTCGCGGAAGAGATTCTCGACGGCCGGTTCCCGATGGCCGGGCGCACGCTCGAAACCTTCGGGGAATCCCCCTTCGCGGTCGATCTGCCGTCGCGCGTGTTTGCTGAACGGCTGCACTCGTTTGCATGGCTCCGGCATATCCGTGCCAAGAAAACCGAAGAGGCCTGCGCCCATGCGCGGGAGATCGTCGATGACTGGATCATCCGCTATGGACGGCGGCGGCGCGGTATTGCCTGGGAGCCGAGCGTGGTCGCCGAGCGCGTCATTGCCTGGCTTTCCCACTCCACGGTGGTTCTTCACAAGGCAGAAGCCGGCTTTTATCGCCGCTTCATGAAAAGCCTCGCCTATCAGGTCCGCTATCTTCGCAAGATCGCCAGATATACGCCGGAGGGTGAGACGCGGCTGCGGCAGCGGATCGCCCTGGCCATGGCCTCGATCTCCATGCCGACGCGGGCTGCCTTCATCCGCCGCGAGGGCCTGCGCCTCGACCGGGAGCTGGAAGAGCAGATCCTTGCGGATGGCGGCCATGTGTCGCGCAACCCGCGGGCGATCCTCGATATCCTTCTCGACCTGCTGCCGCTTCGCCAGACCTATATCAATCTCGGTCACGACCTCCCGTCGAAGCTTATTCCGGCGATCGACCGCATGTATCCGGCACTGAGGTTCTTCCGTCACCAAGACGGGGATCTCGCGCTCTTCAACGGGGCGAGCGCTACCCCGGCCAGCGAGCTGATGTCCGTGCTGCGCTACGACGAGTCCGGCGGACGGCCGTTCAAGGCCCTGCCCCACATGAACTACCAGAGGCTGTCCGTTTCCGGAACGACGCTGATCGTCGACACGGGCCGTCCCCTGTCACCGGACCTATCGTGTACCGCCCATGCCGGTACCCTGTCGTTCGAGATGTCCTCCGGAAAACACCGGTTCATCGTCAACAGCGGGTCGCCGAAATGGGCCGGTCGCAGCTATCGCTCGATTGCCAAATCGACGGCTGCCCATTCCACCGTCAGCCTCGACGAGGCGTCGTCGAGCCGCATCGTCAAGTCCAAGCTTGCGGGCGCCCTGCTGCTGCCAGGCGTGACAACGGTGGATATCGAGCGTTGGGACGATCCGCATGGCAACGACTGGCTGAAGACCGTTCACGACGGCTACGTCCGGGACCATGGCTATTTCCACCAGCGCGAGATCGGCCTCAGTTCGAAGGGCGACAAGATCAAGGGCCACGATCGGCTGTTCCTTGCCGAAGGCGCAGAAGCGCCTGGTGCCGCGATTGCAGCTGTCGCACGGTTCCACATCCATCCTTCCGTCACGCTGAAGCGACGCGACGAGGAAAGCGTAGCGATGCGCGCCGCGGACGGCGAGACCTGGATCTTTGCAGCTCCCGGGCTGGACGTGCTGATCGACGAAGATATCTTTTTCGCCGACGTGTCAGGGATCCGCCCAAGCCAGCAGCTGGTGATCGAGTTCTCGCTGCCGCAGACATCCGAGATCCGCTGGATGCTGCGCAGAGGCGATTAGCCGTTTCCTCTTCCGCCAAGCTGTGCTAACCGGCGGCCCATTGAGCTGGCGCCCTCCCGGCGCGTTTGAGGACAATCAGATGGCCGTCGCTTCCAAGAAAATTCCCGCTCCGGACCGCGTGCCCCTGCGCACGGCGCTCCTGTCCGTTTCCGACAAGACCGGCATCATCGAGCTTGCTCAGGCGCTCGTCGAACAGGGCGTCAGGCTGCTGTCGACCGGCGGCACCCATAAGGCGATCGCTGCCGCCGGCCTTCCGGTTACCGACGTGTCGGACGTGACCGGCTTTCCCGAGATCATGGACGGGCGAGTCAAGACACTGCATCCCAATGTGCATGGCGGGCTGCTGGCTATCCGCGACGATGCCGATCACCAAGCGGCCATGCAGGAGCACGGGATCGAGGCAATCGATCTGGCCGTCATCAACCTCTACCCCTTCGAGGAGGTGCGTGCAGCCGGCGGAGACTACCCGACCACTGTCGAGAACATCGATATTGGTGGTCCCGCCATGATCCGCGCATCCGCCAAGAACCATGCCTACGTGACGATCGTGACGGATCCGTCCGATTATCCGCTGCTGGTCCAGGCGCTCAAGGACCAGAACGGCGAGACGACCTATGCCCTGCGGCAGACGCTCGCGGCGAAGGCCTATGCACGCACGGCCGCCTACGACACGGCCATTTCGAACTGGTTTTCAGAAGCCCTCGATATCGTCACGCCGCAGTACCGCACCATCGGTGGCGTGCTCAAGGAAGCGATGCGCTATGGCGAGAACCCGCATCAAAGTGCGGGCTTCTACGTCACGGGCGATACGCGACCGGGCGTTGCAACCGCCAAGCTGCTTCAGGGCAAGCAGCTTTCCTATAACAACATCAACGATACAGACGGCGCTTTCGAGCTGATCGGCGAGTTTGCACCCGCTTCGGGTCCAGCCTGTGCGATCATCAAGCACGCCAACCCCTGCGGCGTCGCGACGGGGCCAAGCCTGAAGGAAGCTTATCTGCGGGCGCTGGCCTGCGATTCCACCTCGGCCTTCGGCGGCATCATTGCGCTCAACCAGCTGCTCGATGGAGAAACCGCCGAGGAAATCGTCAAACTGTTCACGGAAGTGATCATTGCGCCCGAGGTTTCAGACGAGGCCAAGGCTGTCATCGCCCGCAAGCCGAACCTTCGCCTGCTCGTGACGGGCGGCCTGCCCGATCCGCGCTCGCGTGGCATTACCGCCAAGACCGTTTCAGGCGGCCTGCTTGTCCAGAGCCGCGACAACGGCATGATCGAGGATCTCGATCTTCGCGTTGTCACCAAGCGCCAGCCCACCGCAAGCGAGCTCGAGGACATGAAGTTCGCCTACAAGGTCGCAAAGCACGTCAAGTCGAATGCCATCGTCTATGCCAAGGACGGCCAGACCGCCGGCATCGGCGCCGGCCAGACGAGCCGGGTGGATTCGGCCCGCATTGCCGGCCTCAAGGCTGAGGAAGCGGCCAAAGCCATGGGTTGGGCGGAGCCGCTCACCAAGGGCTCGGCGGTTGCCTCGGAGGCTTTCTTCCCGTTCGCGGACGGTCTGCTGTCGGCGATCGGCGCCGGTGCTACGGCCGTCATCCAGCCGGGTGGCTCGATGCGCGACGAAGAGGTCATCGCCGCTGCCGACGCACATGGCGTCACCATGGTCTTTACCGGGATGCGGCACTTCCGCCACTGATCTCCCTGCGGTTTGCCGGATAGGGCGTCGCTAGGAGCAGCGCCAGGCCGCAGACGAGGAAGATCATCAGCGTTGCCATTCCAAGGCGGGCCGAACCGCTGGCATAGGTGGCCAGCGAAAAGGCAAGGGTTGCCATGAAGCTTGTGGCGCGGCCCGACAGCGCATAGATGCCGAAATAGCGGCCAGCCTCCGCCAGGCTGACGCTTCGCGCCAGATAGGACCGCGACGAGGCCTGCACCGGACCGAAGGCGAGCCCGATCAGAAGGCCGAACAGGATGTAAGCCTTTTCCGCAGCGGTGCCGAACAGGCCGCCGCTGTCTGCTGCGGGAAGCGGCAGCAGGCCGAAGAAGACGTAACCAGGCCCGGTCGATACAATGCCGGCCGTGGCTACGATCAGCAGCAACAGGCTGCCGGCAACGACCACCTTTGAACCGGCGATGCGGTCGATCCAGCCCGCAGCGACGCATCCGAAGATGGCGACGACATTGAGAATGACGCCGTAGATGCCGATTTCGACGGTCGCCCAGCCAAACATGCCGGCTGCAAACGTACCGCCGAGAATGAGCAGGCCGTTGACGCCGTCCTGGTAGAGCATACGGGCGATCAGAAAGCGGCTGATGCCGCTCCGCTGTCTCAGCTCGGTGAGTGTTGCCCCGAGCTCTCTGACGCCAGCCCCCACCGCCGCGCGAAACGGCAAGCCTTTTTCGGCATCGGGTGTGAAGAGAAACATAGGCAGGATGAACACGAGGTACCAGAAGGCGGAGATCGGACCGGTGATGCGGGCATCCTCGCCCTGTTGCGGATCGAGGCCAAAAAGGGCCGGGATGCCGATCAGTGTCCTTCCCGTGTCGGGGCTTGCCGCCAGCAGGGTCACGACCGCGATCAGGACGATCATCCCGCCGAGATAGCCCAGTCCCCAGGCGAGGTTCGAAACCCTGCCTACGTCCTTTTGCGGAACGAGCCGAGACATCATGGAATCGTTGAAGACGATCGAGAATTCGGCCGCGATCGATGCTCCGATCATGGCGAGCGCCGGCCAGACTAGCGGCGAGCCCGGCACGGCAAGCCAGAGGGTGCAAAGGCAGATTATCTTGACGATGGCGAACACCGCGATCCACGGTTTGCGGGCTCCGGACTGATCGGCGATCGACCCTAGAACGGGGGACAGCACGGCGATGACCAGAGACGAGATCGTCGCCATGTTGCTCCAGGCTGCCTGCGCCGAGACCGGGTCACTACTCATCCTGGACACGAAGTAGGGGCCGAAGACGAACGTCGTCACGACAGTGAAGAAGGGCTGGGCCGCCCAGTCGAACAGCATCCATCCCCAGATGCCCCGCCGGCTTGTCTGCGGCGAGGCATCTGTGTCGGTCTCGATCATACGTTGCTCGGCCAAGCAATTTCGCTTTCGCTAGATGGTGAGGCTGTGGGCGAGGTCACCGAGCAGTCCCGCCGCGACAGTGATTTTCGGCAGCGTCAGGTCGCCGCTCTCGCTCAGTCCGACAAGTTCCGCGCCAATGCGGTTGATCCGGATGCGGTCGCTGCCATGCCATGCCTCGACCGGCTTCTTGTCATTCGGATGGGCGGTGACGGCGGCGACGACGATCTCGCGCCGCGCGGATGCGATCTGCTGCAGACTGCGCGACAAGGCCAGGCTTTCGTAGTGATCGGAGGTTGCGATCCGTTCACCGGCGGCGATCAGCCGGTTGACCCGGAAGCGTTCGGTGACGGCGAAATAGCTTTCCGCGGCGCGGGCCATGCTTTCCCCTGTCCGGTCGGCAATCAGCATGATTTCCGGAACCAGAACAATCGTCGCAAGGAGCACGATCTCGCGCGCCAGACCGGCCGGAACGCCCTGTTCCTCGAGCGCGGAGGCGCGCGAGGCGGCTTCGATCGTCGCCGAACCGGTGATAGAGCTGCGCAGCCCCTTGATGGCAGCCTTCAGCCGATCCATCGCCGCATCCATCTCGCCATTGCCCGCCTGCGTCTGGAGGACGAGGCGGGTAGCTTCGGCAAAGATCTCGCTGATGCGGCCGTAGAGCTCGTTCTGCACCTGGCCTGGAAGCTGGCCATCGAGCGCATCGGTGGCTGCCCAGAGCTTCGGGAGGTCGAACCCATCGCGTGCCAGATAGGCCGCCTTGACGACATTTGCCGCTGTAGCACCCGTCATGTCGCTCATCTGCTGGACAAAGCCCGGGCCGCCGCGATTGATCAGCTCGTTGGCGAGCTTGGTGGCGATGATTTCGCGGTGCAGCCGGTGGTGTTCGATATCCGCGCCATAGAGCTTCTGCATCCTGGCCGGGAAATATCCCTTTAGAACCGCTGCAAAATAGGGATCATCCGGCAGCGGACTGTCGATCAACGAGTCAAACAGCACGATCTTGGCGTAGGACAGAAGCACGCCGATCTCGGGGCGGGTGAGTGCCCGGCCGGAGAGATAGCGCTCTGCCAGTTCCCCATCGTCCGGGAGGGTCTCCACCTTGCGGTTGAGGCGCCCCTGGGTCTCGAGAACCGACATCAGGCGCGAGAGCTCCTCGCGATTGCCCGCGCCCTTGCGCTCCGTCAGCGAAATCGCCAGCGGCTGCAGGTAGTTGTTGCGCAGGACCAGATGCCCGACCTCGTCCGTCATGGAGGCAAGCAGCTGGTTGCGCTTGTCGCGGGTCAGGCGGCCGTCCTGCATGGCCGGGTTCAGCGCAATCTTGATGTTGACCTCGACGTCGGAGGAGTTGACGCCTGCGGAGTTGTCGATCGCGTCCGAATTGCAGCGTCCGCCTGCCAGCGAATAGGCAATGCGGCCCTTCTGCGTGACGCCCAGATTGGCGCCCTCGCCAATCACGCTTGCCCGCACCTCTGCCGCATTGATCCGGATCGGGTCATTGGCGCGGTCGCCTACTTCCGTATCCGTCTCGGATGGAGCTTTGATGTAGGTGCCGATGCCGCCGAACCAGAGAAGGTCGATCGGGCTCCGGAGGATGGCGGTCATGATCTCGAAGGGGGTCGCAGCGGTCTTGTCGAGGCCGATCGCCGCGGCTGCCTGCGGCGTCAACTTTACCGACTTGACCGAACGGGAAACGATCATGGCGCCCTCCGACAAGGTCGTCCGGTCGTAATCCTGCCAGCTGGAGCGCGGCAGGTCGAACATGCGCTGTCGCTCCCTGAACGAGACCTCGATATCGGGATCGGGGTCGATGAAGATGTCGCGGTGGTCGAAAGCCGCGATCAGCCGGATCTTGGGCGACAGAAGCATGCCGTTGCCGAAGACGTCGCCGGACATGTCGCCGACCCCCGCCACGCTGAAGGCGGTTGTCTGGATATCGATGTCCTTTTCGCGGAAATGGCGTTTGACCGCTTCCCAGGCACCACGGGCAGTGATGCCCATCTTCTTGTGGTCGTATCCAGCGGAGCCGCCAGAGGCGAAGGCATCATCCAGCCAGAAACCGGCTTCCTGGGCAAGACCGTTGGCGGTGTCGGAAAAGGTTGCCGTGCCCTTGTCGGCCGCGACGACGAAATAGGGATCATCCTCGTCGATGCGAACCGTATCGGACGGTGCGACGAGCTCTGCGTCGACGATGTTGTCGGTGATGGAGAGAAGCGTGCGGATGAAGGTTTTGTAGGCTTCCTTGCCGGCGTTGAAGATCTCCTCGCGAGAGCCCGCAACCGGCAGGCTTTTCGGGAAGAAGCCGCCCTTCGCGCCAACGGGAACGATCACCGCATTCTTGACCTGCTGTGCCTTGACCAGGCCGAGCACCTCGGTCCGGTAATCCTCCCCGCGATCCGACCAGCGAATGCCGCCACGGGCCACCTTGCCGAAGCGCAGATGCACCCCTTCGACTTCGGTGCCGTAGACGAAGATTTCCCGGAAGGGACGCGGCTCCGGCAGGCCGTCGAGCAGTTGCGGATCGAGCTTGAAGGCCAGCATGCGCTTCGGCACGCCGTCCGCATCCCGCTGGAAGTAGTTCGTCCTCAGCGTGGCATCCACGGCGTTGACGAAACGGCGAAGCATGCGATCCTCGTCGAGGATGGGGACGTTGCCCAAAGCGGCTTCGATGGCGGCGTGCCGCTCGGTCAGCTTCTTGGTGCGGATCTTATCCCCAAGCGCCGGATCGAAACCTTCCTGGAAGAGCCGGAAGATGGACGCTGAAATTTCCGGGTACTTGGCGAGCGTGTCGGCAATGTAGGCCTGAGAATAGAGGATGCCGGTCTGGCGCAGATAGCGGGCATAGGCGCGCAACACGGTGACTTCGCGAGCCGCCAGGCCCGCCAGCAGGACCAGGCGGTTGAAGGCGTCATTGTCGATCAGTCCGTCGAAAGCGGCCAGGAAGGCTTCTTCGAGCAGGGCCACTTCCCGACCAAGATCGACCTTGCGGCCATCGGCCAGCTGCAGTTCCATGTCGTGGAGCACCACGAGCCGACTGTCGGGGCCGACCCGAATGTCGAAAGTCCGCTCGCTCACCGCATGAAAACCGAGGTTTTCGAGCAGCGGCACGCGCTTGGACAGCGACAGATGGCGGCCCGCATGGAAGATCTTGAGTGACAGCGTGTCGTCGGCGTCGGTCGAGCGTCTGTAGAATGCGATGCGGATCGTCTGCCCATCGGCGCAGGCTGCGATATCGGGGAGATCGAGGATGGTGTCCTCAGGCGAGAAGGCTTCCTGGAAGGCATTGGAGACCGAGAGGCGAGGGCCGCCATCAGCCAGCGATGCGAAACGTTCTTCCCACGGCGTCGCCAGAAGCCGGATGGCCTCTTCAAGCCTTGCCTGGGTCACTCTTGGGGTCTTGCCCCCGCGCCTGCCGATGATCAGGTGGACGCGGGCGACATTGCCTTCGGGAAAGGCGGGATAATAGGCTGAAACGTGACCGTCGAAGATCTGGGCCAGATAGTCTCCGACCTTTTCGCGCACCAGCGAATTATAATCCTCGCGCGGGACGTAGACGATCACGGAGACAAAGCGGTCGAAGCGATCAATGCGCGGCAGGACGCGCACGCGCGGCCGCTCACCCAGTTCCATGATCTGCTCGCAGAAGCGGGCAAGCAGATCCGGATCAATCTGGAAAAGATCATCGCGCGGATAGGATTCCAGCGTATTTTCCAGCATTCGACCCGAATGGCTGTGGGGATCGAAGCCGAAATGCCTGTCGATGTGCGAGGTTTTTGCGCGCAGCAGCGGAACGTCGCGTACCGATTGCGCATAGGAAGCAGCCGTGAACAGGCCAACGATGCGCAGTTCACCGACGACCTCGCCCTTCTCGTCGAAGCGCTTGACGCCGACGTAATCCATATAGGCGCGGCGGTGCACGACGGATTTCACATTAGCCTTGGTGACAATCAGGAAATCCGGACCATCGAGGAACTCGAGGATCTCAGGTGTGGTCATCACCGCGTCCTTGCCCTGCCGGAGGACCAGAACATCCGGGTCGGACAGGATGCCCAGTCCGCGCCCCTTGCCGCGCTCGACCTTGGCCTCGGAACCCCTGCCCGAATAGACGTATTCGCGCATGCCGAGGAAGGTGAAGTTGTCATCCCTCAGCCACTCGAGGAAGGCGATGGCTTCGTCGCGGTCAGCCTTGCGGCGGCCGGTCGAGTTGCCGAGCTGTTTGGATGCGCCGTCCAGAACGTCCAGCATGGCGCTCCAGTCCGTGATCGACAGATGCACCTGATCCAGGATGTGCCGGATGCGCGCGATCAGAGCTTCGGCCTGCTCCTCGCTCAGGACGGGCAGGTGGATCTGGATCAGGCTCACATGGTGGGCCGGATTGCCGGGTTGCTCGTTGGAGCGCAGCACCGGTTCCTTGCCCGGTTCGAGAAGCAGGATCGGGTGAACCGCAAGCAGAAGGTCGCGGTGGCTGGCCGTTACCTCGCCCATGACCGAATCGAACAGGAAGGGCATGTTGCGGTCGATCACCGTCAGCACGGACACAGGCACACCGTGCGGCTCGACGCCCGGTACCGACTGGACGGTGACCTCGGCCCGGATCCTCGGCCAGGCTTTCAGGCGGCCTGCCGCGTGACAGGCCGCATGGGCCAGCATCTCAGGCGTATAGCTCTCGAGATCGTCATTGCTTGCCCAGCCAAACAGAATGAACGGATCGAGATGCGGACCGTCTAGTCCGGCTGCTATCTTACGCGCCGTCTCGATCCGCTTCTCCCGCTTCGGGTGCTGCCTCGCCGCCATGCTCTCTCCCTTTCAAGGCCGGTTATGATGCTGTTGTCATGATTCGGTAATGTGGCCGGTCCATGTCCCCCGGATCAGCATCTCATTCTTCGATCAAGCCTTGTTGACATGGAACGGACAAGACGGGATCAAAGCGAATTGCAGCGGGAAGTGGAAGCCATGCAGGACAATAACAACGCGGTCATCGTCATCTCCAGCCATGTGGTGCGAGGTTCGGTTGGCAACCGCGCTGCCGTGTTCGCGCTGGAGACCTTGGGTTACCCGGTCTGGGCGCTTCCCACAATCGTACTTCCCTGGCACCCCGGACATGGTCCTTCTACACGCCTTACTTTTCCCGAATCAGACTTCGACAAGGCTATAGACGATCTCATTCGGGCGCCATGGCTCGGCGAAGTGAAGGCTGTGCTGACCGGCTATTTCGGCAATGCGGCGCAGCCGCGCTCCGTTGCCCGGCTGATCGCTGCCCTGAAGCAGAAAAATCCGGACCTTCTCTATGTGTGCGATCCGGTGATGGGCGACAGCGGCGGGCTCTACGTGCCGGTGGCGACCGCCGAGGCCATCAGGGACGAGCTTATCCCACTCGCGACGATGGCGACGCCCAACCGGTTTGAACTGGCGTGGCTTTCGGGTGCGCCGCTTGCCAGCAACGCGGATATCATGGAGGCGGCCGTTGCGCTCGGTCCGTCGCGGCTGCTGGTCACCTCGGCCTTTTCGATGATGTCCGGCGGGACCGGCAACCTCTACCTCACCGGCAAGCACGCGCTGCTTGCGGAACACCGCCTCATCGACAATGCGCCGAACGGCTTGGGCGACCTTCTGTCTGCCGTGTTTCTGGCGAGGGTCATGAGCGGCATGGACGACGAGAAGGCATTGCAGCTTGCAACCGCGAGCGTCTTCGAGGTTCTTGCCCGGACCGCCAAGCGCGGAGGGGACGAACTCACGCTCGAGACCGATGCATCCAGCCTGTCGTCGCCGATGGCCATGGTGCAGATGCGCCGGCTTATTCATCCGCTCCAGACGATCAAGCGCTGATCGAGGCCAGCCGCAAACGAATCGCCGTTGATCTTCCGCAGATCGCACGATAATCCTTCGCCATGAGCAATTTTCCTCCCAAGCTTCTGAACGGCTACCAAAACTTCATGAGCGGTCGCTATAGTGACGAGCGGGACCGGTATCGCGTTCTGGCAGATACGGGGCAAAAACCCCACACCCTGCTGATCGCCTGCTGCGATTCTCGCGCTGCTCCCGAAACTATATTCGACTGTGGGCCAGGCGAGCTGTTTGTGGTGCGCAATGTCGCAAACATGGTGCCGCCTTACGAGCCGGACAGCCAGTTCCACGCCACTTCCGCGGCGCTTGAATACGCGGTGCAGGTCCTGAAGATCCGCGACATCGTGGTGATGGGTCACGGCCGTTGCGGTGGCATCCAGGCAGCGCTCGATCCGGCAATGGAGCCTTTGTCTCCCGGCGACTTCATCGGTCGCTGGATGTCTCTGGTCCGCCCGGCCGCCGAACAGATCCAGAGCAATGACCTGATGACCCAGAGCGAGCGACAGACGGCGCTGGAACGGGTTTCGATCCGCAATTCGATTGCCAACCTCCAGACATTTCCGTTCGTAAAGAGCGGCGACGATGAGGAAGGGGTCAGCATTCACGGCGCCTGGTTCGACATATCGACCGGCGAATTGTGGGTGATGAACGAAAAGGGCGACTTCGTTCGCCCGGATCTCGAAGAGCAGCCCTTCCAGGCCGAGTCCGCCTCGGCCTGATCGGCGCTTTTATATCAGCGTCCGTCGATCTGGGCGCCGATGGCGGCAATCGCCTGCTGGTAGACAGTGGCGGCGTTCCAGCCCTGGATTGCGACGAAGTTCGGTTCGCCCGGCTGATAGCCGGCTCCTGACCTCCAACCATGGCCCTTCAGGAAGTTGGCAGTCGAGGCCAGGGCGTCAGCGCGCGAATGCACGAGATCGATATGGCCGTCGCCGTCGCCGTCGGCGCCGTAGCGGATCACGTTAAGCGGCAGGAACTGGGTCTGGCCGATTTCGCCATGGGCGGCGCCGCGTGCCGAGGTGCTGAGATCGCCACGGGCGACGAGCTGCAGGGCCGCATAGAGCTGCTCTGTGAAATAAGCCGAGCGACGGCAGTCGTAGGCAAGAGTGGAGACGGCAGACAGGGTGTGCTCATTGCCCATGAAGCTGCCAAAGCCGGTTTCCATGCCCCAGATCGCGATGACCGGGCCTGCCGGGACGCCATAGCGACGCTCGATCATCGAAAACAGCGACGCGTTGGAAGACTTCATGGTCTTGCCACGGGAAATGATCGTCGCGCCGCCGCGCTTTTTCATGAATTCGTCGAACGACAGCTTGAAGCTCTTCTGGCCCCGGTCCGCGCGGATCGTATTGCGGTTGTAGTTGACCGTGGAAAATGCCTGGTCCAGTGTTGCTGCGCTGATCCCGTTGGATGGCGCGACCCGCTTGAAATCCTGGACCCACTGGTTGAACCCCGAGGAGTCATTGCCGCACTGAGGCGCAGCAAGAGCCGGCGTGGCTGCCAGCGCACAGGTTGCGATCAATCCTGCCAGCAAATTCTTCATCATGAGATCAACCTATTGTCCTGGGGCTACGCGGTCGCGGCCCTGATGGTGCTTGCCTTATGGCGGTGGCTATGGGCAATCGCAACTCATCCGTTCATGAACAGTTCGTGATGATGCGATGTCCGGCAGACCCCGCCGCTTAAGGTGGGATCTACCGGAATATGCTTAACAAGCGATTATGCGGCTTGCTTGCGCGGCTTGATCAGCCCGCGGTTGACGAGCAACTCGGCGATCTGAATAGCGTTCAGTGCAGCGCCCTTGCGCAGGTTGTCCGACACGACCCAGATGTTGAGGCCGTTCTCGACGGTGGCGTCCTCGCGGATGCGGGAGATGAAGGTCGCGTCCTCGCCAGCGCACTCGTAAGGCGTTATGTAGCCGCCGTTTTCGTGCTTGTCGATCACGAGGCAGCCCGGCGCTTCACGCAGGATGTCACGCGCCTGGTCAGCGGTGATCTCGTTCTCGAACTCGATATTGACCGATTCCGAATGGCCGATGAAGACCGGAACGCGCACAGCCGTGCAAGTCACCTTGATCTTGGGATCGAGCATCTTCTTGGTTTCTGCCAGAACCTTCCACTCTTCCTTGGTGTAGCCGTCTTCCATGAAGACGTCGATGTGCGGGATGACGTTGAAGGCGATGCGCTTGGTGAACTTCTTCGATTCCATAGGATCCGCAACGAAGACGGCGCGGGTCTGCGTGAAGAGTTCGTCCATGCCTTCCTTGCCGGCGCCGGAAACGGACTGGTAGGTCGAGACCACGACGCGCTTGATCTTGGCGAAATCGTGCAGCGGCTTCAGGGCCACGACCAACTGCGCCGTCGAGCAGTTCGGATTGGCAATGATGTTGCGCTTCGAGAACTGGGTGATCGCGTCCGGATTAACCTCCGGCACGATCAACGGCACGTCGGAATCGTAGCGCCAAGCCGACGAGTTATCGATGACGACACAGCCCTGGGCGCCGATCTTGGGCGACCACTTCTTCGAGACGTCCCCACCGGCCGACATGAGGCAAATATCGGTGTCGGAAAAATCGTAGTTCTCCAGGTTGGAGACCTTGAGGGTCCGGTCGCCAAACGAGACTTCGGTGCCTTGCGAGCGGGATGATGCCAGTGCGACGACTTCGTCCGCTGGAAAGCCGCGTTCTGCGAGGATGTTCAGCATTTCTCTGCCGACATTGCCGGTGGCACCGGCGATTGCGATCTTGAAACCCATTTCAGTGCTCTCTTTCTGTCTCTCCTCGATCTGGTGAGGGGGAAGGCCGCACCAAAGTCGCGGCATTCCTTATCCCCGGCCAGGCCGGGGAGAGAGCGGCGGGCCAGAGACGTCAGACGGTTTTCGTCGTCGTTTTGGCCGTGGTTTTGGAAAGGGCGGAATCACAAGCCCATTGCGCGGCGCAAAGGTCCGGCAAGTCAAAGACAGCGATAGACGGTTCGCAGGCTCGCATGGGTGTGTTTCCGTTCGTCCGTGTGTTTAAAAGATTTTCGGCACGAGTCAAGGACGCCCGCCGAGCTGCGGGCCTTTCCCATCGGTGGCCCTCCTGCCGAACGGTATTAGACGAAAGTCATAATCCCAAAGCATCTCTCTTCCTTGCCGTCGAATCCTGCCATCCTGTCGAATACGCCAAAGCCAGGTTCAGGAGGGAACGGACCGGCTTGGGTGCGAGGATTCATTTTGTGGGAGGACGCAAATGGCAAATGTCGCAACGGCGGCGGATACCAAAGCCGGCCCGATGACGCGGGAGGAGAAGAAGGTCATCTTCGCTTCCTCTCTCGGCACGGTTTTCGAATGGTATGACTTCTATCTCTACGGCTCGCTGGCAACCTATATCGGGGCGACCTTTTTCACCCAGTATCCGGAAACGACGCGCAATATCTTTACGCTTCTTGCCTTTGCTGCCGGCTTCCTGGTGCGCCCGTTCGGCGCGCTTGTGTTCGGTCGCCTCGGCGACCTGGTCGGCCGCAAATACACCTTCCTCGTCACCATCCTGATCATGGGCACGTCCACCTTCCTCGTCGGCATCCTTCCCGGGGCCGCGTCCATCGGCATCGCCGCACCGATCATCCTGATCGTGCTTCGTCTTCTCCAGGGTCTGGCGCTGGGCGGCGAATATGGCGGGGCCGCCACCTACGTGGCGGAACACGCGCCGCATGGCCGCAGAGGTTATTTCACCTCCTGGATCCAGACGACCGCGACGCTCGGTCTCTTTCTGTCGCTGGTCGTCATCATCGCCGTCCAGACGATGATGGGCAATACGGCGTTTGCGGCTTGGGGCTGGCGCATTCCGTTCCTCGTCTCGGTCGTACTCCTCGGCGTTTCGGTCTGGATCCGGCTGAAGATGAACGAATCGCCGGCGTTCCAGAAGATGAAGTCGGAAGGCAAAGGTTCCAAGGCGCCGCTGACGGAAGCCTTCGGCCAGTGGCGCAATGCCAGGATCGCAATCATCGCGCTTCTGGGCGCGACCATGGGCCAGGCCGTCGTCTGGTACGGGGGCCAGTTCTACGCGCTGTTCTTCCTGCAGAATATTCTCAAGGTCGATCTCCAGTCCGCGAACATCATGGTTGCGATCGCACTTGCGCTTGCAGCACCATTCTTCGTGGTGTTCGGCTCGCTTTCAGACCGGATCGGCCGCAAGCCGATCATCATGGCAGGCCTGCTGATTGCGGCCGTTACCTACATGCCGCTTTTCAAGACGCTGACATCGATGGCCAATCCAGCCCTCGCCGAAGCTCAGGCGTCGATCCGTGCAACCGTGACTGCCGATCCGGCAGACTGCAAGTTCCAGTTCAACCCGACGGGCACGTCGAAGTTCACCAGTTCCTGCGATATCGCGACTGCATTCCTGACCCGTAACTCGGTCCCCTATGACGTTGTGCCGGGGCCTGCGGGCCAGCCTGCCGTCGTCAAGGTCGGCGACAAGACCATCGCCAGCTATGATGCGATCGCCGCCGGGGCGGAAGCCAAGGCGAAGCAATCGGGCTTCGAGAAGAACGTCAACGTCGCCCTTCACGATGCCGGCTATCCGCTGAAGCGCGCTGCCGCCAAGGTGCCGGATTCCAAGCTCGATGCCTTCGCCGCGGCAAACCCGGAACTGAAGCTCGATGCCGCTGCCATTCGTGGCGGTGAAAAGGCTACTCTGTCATCGGCTGACCTGGTTTCGCAGAAACTGCTGACACCCGACGAGGCCAAGGGGGTGACCGACATGCCGGTGTACACGATCGGCAACGGCGGCGCGTTCAGCATGACGGCAGATCCGGCCAGGGTGAACTGGATCGGAACGATCGCGGTCCTGTTCGTGCTCGTTCTCTACGTCACCATGGTCTACGGCCCGATCGCGGCGCTGCTGGTGGAACTCTTCCCGACCCGCATCCGCTATACGGGCATGTCGTTGCCCTATCACATCGGTAACGGCTGGTTCGGCGGGCTGTTGCCAGCGACAGCCTTCGCGATGAGCGCGGCTGCGGGCAACATCTATTATGGGCTTTGGTACCCGATCGTGTTTGCAGCCATCACCCTGGTAATCGGCATGCTCTTCCTGCCGGAGACCAAGGACCGTGACATCCACGCGGAATAGTCCAGACGTGCCGGACACTCGAGGTCCGCAACCGATCTGAACTTGAAACCCCGGCCGTCCTCGTGGACAGCCGGGGTTTTCTACGTCCTGTTGGAAATCGTCGAGGCGAAAGCCGGTCTGAACTTTCGTCCGCGATCGGCGACCGACGGCGGCTTGAATGACAGCGGAACCGGGCGGCGTAGCACCGGCCATCCGGCCTCGGTCTGGCGAAAGAGCAATCCGTGGCGCGAGAAAAGGATGGCGATCGCGAGCGAAAACCAGGCCCCGAGCGCCAGTCCGGCGATAACGTCACTGGGATAATGTGCGCCGACGATCACCCGCGAAAATCCGAGCCATAACCCCATGATCAGGAAGACCATACGGAAAGGCGGGGCGATCAGGGCCATGGCGACCATGAAGGCGCCGATCGTGGTGGCGTGGCCGGAGGGCAGGCTTTCATACCGGGAAGAGCCGGAAAAGGAACTGAAGCTCAGCATGCCCAGCTGGTCGTAAAGGATGGGGCGGGCCCGGCCTATGGCCCGTTTCAGGAGGTTTGCGGTAACGCCCGAGAGTGCGACCGTTAGAAAGATGTAGAGCGCCATATGGCTGACGAAGGCCGCCTGCAGCCGCCGGCGCCAGGATGGTGCCAGACGATAGGCGATATAGGCTTCTACGCAGACGAGGAGGCTCGTGACGATGATCCAGCCCGACTGGCCGAAATCGGTGATGATGCCACCGAAGGACCTGAGTTCAAGGCGGTGCTGCCGCGTATAGGCAGCGACGGGCCCATCCGCCAGAAACATGGCCAGAAGCACGAGGTTGAAGACGACGAGCGCCCAGGACGAGCCACAGCAGATGGAAAAGCTTGCGGCCCTGCCTCGCCTGCGGCGGCTGGCAAGGTTCTCCAGGTTCTTCGACATTGTTATCGGCATCGCCAACAGGCCCGCTCCCGACTGTCACCGACCACACCTTAGCGGCATTCGATGACAGCAAGATCAAGCTTGCGGTCGATGGCGATCGACGACGACCTACTGAGACTGCAGCTGCGCGAACGTCTTGAGAATGGCGTCGCCCATTTCGGCGGTCCCGACCTGACGGCAGCCATCCGCCATGATGTCGGCGGTGCGGATACCCTGGTCGAGGACATCCGCAATCGCTTTTTCAAGATTGTCCGCCTGGCTGACCATGTTGAACGAATAGCGCAGGCACATGGCGAAGGAGGCGATCATCGCGATCGGGTTGGCGACGCCCTTTCCGGCGATATCGGGGGCAGAGCCATGCACCGGTTCGTAGAGCGCCTTGCGCTTGCCGGTCTTGGGGTCGGGTGCGCCGAGCGAGGCCGAGGGCAGCATCCCGAGAGAACCGGTCAGCATGGCGGCGACGTCTGACAGCATGTCGCCAAACAGGTTGTCGGTGACGATGACGTCGAACTGCTTGGGCTGCCGGACCAGCTGCATGCCGCCGGCGTCGGCCAGCATATGCTCCAGAGTGACATCCGAATAGGAGCGCTTGTGGGCCTCGGTCACGACCTGGTTCCAAAGGACGCCGGACTTCATGACGTTGCGCTTTTCCATCGAGCAGACCGTGTTGCGACGGGTGCGGGCAAGCTCGAAGGCGACCCCGGCAATGCGCTCGATTTCGTAGGTATCGTAGACCTGGGTATCGATGCCGCGCTTCTGGCCGTTGCCCAGGTCGATGATTTCCTTCGGCTCGCCGAAATAGACACCGCCCGTCAGTTCCCGCACGATCAGGATATCAAGGCCTTCCACCAGTTCGGGCTTCAGCGACGATGCGGATGCAAGAGCGGGGTAGCAAATGGCCGGGCGCAGATTTGCGAAGAGCTGCATGTCCTTGCGCAACCGCAGGAGGCCGGCCTCCGGGCGAACCTCATAGGGAACGGCATCCCATTTCGGGCCGCCGACGGCGCCGAACAGCACCGCGTCCGCCTGCATGGCCTTGGCCATGTCTGGTTCCGAGATCGCAGCGCCATGTGCGTCGTAGGCGGCACCACCGACAAGGCCCTCATCTAGCACAAAGTCCGTCGCCATTTCCTCGTTCATGTGGGCGATGATCTTGCGGACTTCGCCCATTGCTTCCGGGCCGATGCCGTCGCCTGGAAGAAGAAAGAGTGTCTTGGCCATGATAGGTGCAATCCTTGCAGGTTCTGCAGGCTCTTGTCTTCCACGCCCCGATCAGGGCACGGATGGCAGGACGCTCGCCGGAGCCCGAGGCGGCGAGGTCGCGATATTCAGCTGGATCCAGCGCCGATACGCGCGGTTGCCTCGATCTCGATTTTCATTTCAGGCGTCGTCAGGCCGCAGACGACCATGGTTGCCGCAGGACGAATGTCCGCAAACGCTGCCCCAACCACGTCAACCACCACCTCGTAATGCGCCATATCGGTCAGGTAGTAGCGGACACGCAAAATGTCTTTCAGGCTGCTGCCGGCCTCGATAAGGGCGTTTTCAATGGTTGCCAGTGCGTTGCGCGTCTGGTCGCCGACGTCGTCCGGCATTTCCATCTTTGCGTAGTCGTAGCCGGTGGTGCCTGAGACGTAGACCATCGCCCCGTCGACTACCGCGCGTGAATAGCCGATCCTGGGTTCAAACGGTGAGCCGGAGGAGATGCGCTTGACCATGGCGGCCGCCTAGAGCCAGGGGCGCTCGGCCCGGTTCTTGTTTTCGAAGGTGGTGATGACCGCATCGTTCTTCATGGTCGAGGCGATATCGTCCAGACCTTCGAGCATGATGTGACGCCGGCCAGGATCAATGTCGAACCGGATCGAGCCGCCATCGGGTCCGGTAATTTCCTGGGCTTCGAGATCGACGGACAGCACGGCGTTGGAGCCTCGCGACGCGTCATCCATCAGCTTGTCGAGATCCTCATGGCTGACCACGACCGGCAGAATGCCGTTCTTGAAGCAATTGTTGTAGAAGATGTCGGCAAAGCTCGTCGAAATGACGCAACGGATGCCATAGTCGAGGAGCGCCCAGGGGGCATGCTCGCGCGACGAGCCGCAGCCGAAATTGTCCCCGGCGACAAGGATCTTGGCTTCGCGGTAGGCGGGCTTGTTCAGGACGAAATCGGGATTTTCCGAGCCGTCGTCCAGATAGCGGGCTTCGGCGAAAAGGCCCTTGCCGAGGCCTGTCCGCTTGATGGTCTTGAGGTAATCCTTCGGGATGATCATGTCCGTGTCGATATTGACGACCGGAAGCGGCGCAGCAACGCCGGTAAGCTTGGTGAATTTATCCATGATCTGCCTCCGCAAAACTTCTCGCGGATGCTGCAATAAAGCAAAATCTCCACGATTTGAAGGGCAGTTTAGCACCAACCGGTACGCTGCAGCACGAGGCCAGCCCGATTGATCACGCGATATCCCGTCGACCGCTAGAGATCGATGATCGTGCCCCGGCCGTCGTTCCATACCCGCATCTGGCGCTGGTCTGACCTGGCCTTGACGGGAACCGGTTTCGGTTGCATGGACAGAGCCCGCCCGATCGACAGGACCGCAAGTATGCCTGCGACCGCGATGGCCAGCGATGCCGTCAGGAATGCTGCAGCGGAAAGCGCGGCAATAGCCGAGATGATGACAAAAAATGCACGAACGTTTTGCATGTTCAAACCTCTTTTCACCGGGAAATGTGGGCCCTGCAGTCGGGTCTTGCAAGAGGGCATTTTCCGTGTGGTATTGTCTGCGGCAGGAAAGCTTGTCACAAATCCGCGATGACCGCTTTGACCGATATCAAGTTCGCGCCCCTTTCCCTCCGCCGTTCGGTTCTTAGTGTACCGTGCGTTAATAGGCGGGCACTGGAAAAGCTTCCGACGCTGGATACGGACGCCGTGATTTTCGATCTCGAAGACTCGGTCGCGCCGGAAAAGAAGGCGGAGGCCCGGGAAAACCTGCGGCAGTTCTTCACAAAGACTGCGCCGGCCGGCATCGAGACGATTGTCCGCATCAACCCTCTGTCGTCGTCCTTCGGTCCGGAAGACATGGAACTGGTGGTAGAGATCATGCCGGATGCCGTGCTGATCCCCAAGGTGGAACATGTATCGGATGTACAGGCGGTGGCGGATCTCATCTCGGATGCGGGAATGCAAAAGGAGATCTCCATCTGGGCAATGATCGAAACGCCCAAGGGGGTGCTGAACGCACCAGCGATTGCTCTTGCAGACGAACGCCTGCGCTGTTTCGTGGTCGGCCTCAACGATCTGCGCAAGGCAACCGGCGTGCTGCCGGAGCCTGGGCGCACCTATCTGGTACCCTGGCTGATGAAGGTTGTGCTCGCCGGCCGTGCCCAGGGGATGGATGTCATCGACAGTGTCTTCAACGATTTTCGCAGTGCGGATGCCTTCGAGGCTGAATGTGCTCAGGGCCGGTCGATGGGATTTGATGGCAAAATGCTCATTCATCCCGACCAAATCGAGCCTGCCAACCGGCATTTCGGGCCGGACCCAGATGCGGTGCGGGAAGCTGAAAACATCGTTGCCGCTTTTGCCCGCCCGGATGCCGACGGCCTCAATGTGATCAACCTGGACGGCAAGATGGTTGAACGGCTGCATCTGGCAGAAGCAGAACAGCTTCTCGCCACAGCCGCGAGGATTGCCGCACGAACAAGGAAACCTTCATGAAACTCTACCGCTTCCTGACCGGCCCGGACGACGCTTCATTCTGCCATCGGGTCTCCGATGCTCTGAACAAGGGCTGGGAGCTGCATGGCTCGCCGAGCCACACCTTCAATCACGCAGAGAACAAGTTGTATTGCGGTCAAGCCGTTACAAAAACCGTCGAAGGCAAGACCTATGACCCCAGCATGAAGCTGGGCGAACAGTAAGCTCTCTAACGCTGGGCGGCCTCTTCGGCGCTCGCCTCGATGCGCTCCATGTCGTCGTCGCTCAGCCCGAAATGGTGGCCGATTTCGTGGATCAGCACATGGGTGATGATATCGCCCAGCGTTTCCTCGTTTTCGGCCCAGTAATCCAGGATAGGCCGGCGATAGAGCCGGATGCGATTGGGCAATTCGCCTGTTTCGACCGTGAAACGCTCGGAAATGCCGCGACCCTCGAAAAGACCCAGAAGGTCGAACGGCGTTTCCAAGGCCATGTCCTCGAAGACGTCGTCGTCGGGAAATTCCTCGATCTCGATGGTCAGGTTTGCCGTAAGCGCTCTAAACTCCTGCGGAAGGTGGCCATAGGCATCGATCGCCAACGATTCGAAGGCGCTTATGGTCGGCGCGTGGCGATCCCGCCAATCGTCGGTCTGGTCAATGCGAGCCATGAGGCCTCCTTCTGATCAGGCCCATATAGTACCTGTTCACGATTTTTTCGAGAGAAGAATCATCGGCCTAATCCGGCAAGGAAAAGAATCATCGGGCCGTGCTGTTGACTCTTCCGGCGGGCTCTGGAATCCATAAGAACATAAAGTGAACATATGGAAATGGAGCTGACGCCATGGCCCGAAACGCCACGGCGCAGGAGGCGCTTTTTGCCCTGCGCGAACAGATCGCCCGGCTGGAAGGAAAACCTCTTCCCGCTCTTGCGGCAGCTCAGCGGACGGATATTGCCGCCGGCAAGCAGGCCCTTCATCCGGCGCAAGCTTCCTTGCGGCATGGCTTCGGTATTCCTCCCCTCGATGCGGCTATGGATGGAGGGTTGCCACTTGATGGCGTGACCGAAATCAGGACCCGGCTGATGGGCGATGCGGGGGCTGCCAGCGGGTTTGTGCTGGCGCTTGTCGCACGGCTCAGGGGCATGGCTTCGTCGGGGCTGCGGTTTCTGTGGATCGGCGAGGTGGTTTCCATGCAGGAGGCCGGCCGACCCTATGCCAACGGACTGGTTCAATTCGGACTTTCACCAAACGACATTCTCTACGCAACACCGCGCAAGCTGGAAGATGCCCTCTGGATTGCCGAGACGGCCATGGGGAGCGCTGCCCTGGGCGCGACCATTCTTGAAGTTCGGGGAAACCACAAAAATTTCGGTCTGACCGAAAGCCGGAGGCTCAGTCTCCGGGCAAAGGCAGCGGGGCGGCCGCTGCTCATCCTTCGGCATGCCGGCGAAGAAGAAGCAAGCAGCGCTGTTTTTCGCTTTCTCGCCGAACCGGCGCCCGCTTGTGCGCGGCGTCTTGCAGACGGGTCCATGCTTGGCGGCAGCATCGGCCATCCCGTTTTCCGACTTACCCTGGAGAAGAGCCGCAGCCCGGCTCCGCTCTCCGTCCATCTGGAGTGGAATTTCCGTGACCGCCAATTTTCCCTCATCCGCGAGACAGGAGACGCTGTCTCTTCCGGCCAGCCGACAACGCGTAGTGGCAATCGCATTCCCGCATCTGACGACGGACAGGATCGCGCGCCGGCTCTGGGGTCTCTCCTGGCGTTTGAAAGGGCGTCCTGAACACCCGCCTATCCTTTGCGCCGGACGGCGCGACAATGCCATGCGGCTTACGGCGCTGGACGAGGCCTCGGAGCGATTGGGCCTGAAGCGTGGGCAGGGACTTGCCGAAGTCAGGGCCATGTTCCCCGAGCTTGATTTGCGGGACGAGGACGAGGCAGCCGACCGGGCGCTGCTGGATGCGATTGCCGACTGGTGCGATCGCTATACGCCGCTGGTCGCGGTGGATGGCGGCGACGGCCTGTTCCTCGACATCACCGGCTGTGCCCACCTTTTCGGCGGGGAAGAGGCTTTGCTGAAAGATCTTCTCGGCCGTCTGCTGCAGATGGGATTCGATGCGCGTGGCGCCATTTCATCATTCCCCGGGCTGTCCTGGGCTGCCTGTCGCTTCGGGAAAGGCGGCGTCATTGCCGATGACCGGCAAAGCGAGGTGCTGGGACCCCTGCCGGTTGCTGCCCTGCGCATCCCCGATACCATGGTGCCGGCCTTGCAAAAGCTCGGCCTGAAACGGATCGGCGACCTGCTCGTGCTGCCGCGGGCGCAGCTTGCACGCCGGTTCGGGGCGCAATTGCTGCTGCGGCTCGACCAGGCCACAGGCGCAAACGAGGAAGCCATATCGCCGCGACGTCCGGTTGCTTCGCTGTCGGTGGAACGGCGTCTTGCCGAGCCCATCCAGGATGAAGAGCAGATCCTGCAGTTCACGGGACAGATTGCCGGTTCCCTGAAATCGGGACTGGAAGCCCGTGGTGTCGGGGGCCGGCTGTTCGAGTTGGTGCTGTTTCGTGTGGACGGACGCGTTTTCCGGCTGCTTGCGGGCACGTCGCAGCCGCTTCGCGATCCGAGACGGATTTCGTTGCTGTTTTCGGAGCGGTTGACTGCGGTGCAGGACGATCTCGATGCGGGCTATGGCTTCGAGCTGCTGCGGCTCAATGTTCTGCAGCAGGAGCGGTTCAAGGACGGGCAGGCGGACTTCGCAGGCAGACGGCAGGACGATGTCTTGCTGGCGGATTTCATCGATCGGGTGTCGGCCCGCTTCGGCCGGGACTGCCTGCTAACCGCAAGCCTCCAGCAAAGCCATGTACCGGAGCGTGCCGAGATCTTTGCCCCGGCAATCGCCTCCCAGGTCAAGGGACACGATACCGGCCCCGATCTCTCCTTCCGGCCGGTCACCCAGCGTCCCTTGCGGCTTTTTCGGTATCCGGAGCCTATGGAGGCTTTTGCGGCGACGGTTCCCGATGGTCCGCCACAGCGGTTTCGCTGGCGCAAACTGGTCCACGAGGTGGTCCGGGCCGAAGGTCCCGAGCGGATTTCCTCCGAATGGTGGTTCGATGAGCCAGAGGGCGACGAACGGGATTATTTTCGGCTGGAAAGCGAAATGGGGCGCCGCTTCTGGGTCTTTCGCAAAGGTCGTTACAACGGCGCAAAGAGCGCGCCGCTCTGGCGCGTCCATGGTATCTTCGCATGAGAGAGGTTCCGGCCTTCTTCGATATCGGCGCCAAGACGAATTTCTCGTTTCTGGAAGGCGCCGCCCGTCCGGAGGAGATGATCGTCACCGCAAGTGTGCTGGGACTGTCCGGCCTCGGCATTGCCGACCGCAATTCGGTGGCCGGTGTGGTGCGCGCCCATAACCAGGTGTGCCAGATGCAGGAAGCATTCCAGCGGCATCAGGAAACGGGCAAGGACAAGAGCGAGGAGGAGGCCATTGCCCCCTGCCGGTTCCAGCCCGGGGCAAGGCTTGTCTTTTCCGATGCTACGCCAGACGTTCTTGCCTATCCGCGCAATCGCAAGGGATGGGCCAATCTCTGCCGGCTTCTCAGCCGTGGCAATCTGCGCACCGAGAAGGGATCCTGCATTCTCGAAAAGTGGGATTTCCTGGAATGGTGCGACGAGATGATGCTCGCCGTGGTGCCGGACTTTACCCGCGCGGAGGACGAGGTCTATCTCGCCTTTCTGGAGGCGGAGCTGGTCGAATACCGGAAACGTTTCCGCAAGGATATCTATCTGGCGCTCGCTCCCACCTATGACGGTCGGGATGCCTTCGTCCTTGCCAGTTTCGCGCAGCTCGCCGGGCGCAGCCGCCTGCCCTTGATTGCCACCAACCTGCCGAGCTTCAGCCTGCCGGATCGCCGCTCCCTGTCCGATGTGGTGTGCGCCATCCGTGAACACGTCACCGTTCAGGAGGCAGGCTTTCGCCTTGCCCCCAACGGCGAGCGCTTCATCAAGCCTGCTTCCGAGATCGCGAGACTTTTCCACGCTTATCCGGAAGCGGTTGAAAACACCGGAAAATTCTTTCGGCGGCTCACATTCTCGCTGCAGGAGATCAGCCACAATTACCCAGACGAAAGCGTGGCTGGGGAGACCGTCGCGCAAACCCTCGAGCGGCTGACCTGGGAAGGGGCCGCAAAACGCTATCGTGATGGGGTTCCAGACGAGGTCAGGGAGCAGATTGGCTACGAGCTCGAGCTGATCAACAGCCTACACTATGCGCCCTATTTCCTGACCGTCCGTCACATCGTCTGGCATGCCCGCAATGTGTTGAAGATCCTGTGCCAGGGCAGGGGGTCTGCCGCCAATTCCACCGTCTGCTATTGCCTGGAGATCACGGAGGTGAACCCGACCTCGACCAAGCTGCTGTTTGCGCGCTTCATCTCCACGGCGCGCAACGAGCCGCCGGATATCGACGTGGACTTCGAGCATGCGCGGCGCGAGGACGTAATCCAGTACATCTATCAGCATTACGGCTATCGCCATGCGGGCCTGACCGCCGCGGTCACCAGCTATCGTACCCGCATGGCGGGCCGGGAAGTGGCCAAGGCGTTCGGCCTGTCTGAGGATGTACAGGCCGCCCTGTCGAGTACGGTCTGGGGCTGGTCGGAGGACGGGCTTTCGGAGCGGGAAGCCAAGGTGGCTGGGCTCGACGTCACGGATCCGCTGACGAAGAAGGTCATCGCGCATGCCCGGCAGCTGATCGGCTTTCCGCGACATCTCACCCAGCATGTGGGGGGATTCCTGATCACCCGTGACCGGCTCGACGAGGTGGTTCCGATCATGAAAACGGCCATGCCCGGTCGTTACATGGTGGAGTGGGACAAGGACGATCTCGATACGCTGCATCTGCTCAAGATCGATGTCCTGGCGCTCGGCATGCTGACCTGTCTGAAAAATGCCTTCGCGCTCATGGAGCAGCATTATGCCCGGGTGGAGTCCCTCGCAAGTCTCATGGACAAGCACAAGGACCAGAATGTCTACGATATGATCTGCCGGGCCGACACGGTGGGCGTCTTCCAGATCGAAAGCAGAGCGCAGATGAGCATGCTGCCGCGGCTGAAGCCGCGGGAATTCTATGACCTTGTGATCGAAGTGGCGATCGTGCGGCCCGGCCCGATCCAGGGCGACATGGTGCATCCCTATCTGAAGCGCCGGGAGCTGCGCAATCAGGGCAAGACGATCCGCTATGAGAAGCCCGAACTCGAAGATGTGCTCAAACGGACATTGGGCGTGCCGCTCTTTCAGGAGCAGGCCATGCAGATCGCCATCACCGGGGCGGGCTTTCCGCCCGAGAAAGCCGATCGTCTTCGCCGGTCGATGGCCACGTTCAAACGGTCCGGCCGGGTGGACGAGTTCAAGCGAGACTTCGTGGAGGGCATGCTGAACAACGGCTATACGCAGGCGTTTGCGCAGCAATGCTTCAGCCAGATCGAAGGGTTCGCCGAGTATGGATTTCCTGAGAGCCATGCCGCCTCGTTCGCCCTGCTCGTCTATGCCTCATGCTGGGTAAAGACCTATTATCCGGATATCTTCTGTGCAGCTCTCCTCAATGCGCAGCCCATGGGCTTCTATGCTCCGGCGCAGCTGATCCGCGATGCGCGCGAGCATGGGGTGACGATCCTGCCGGTCGACATCAATCTCTCCCAGTGGGATTCCACTTTGGAGGAGGCCCCGTTCGATGAAAGGGCAATCAATGCGCGCCATGCATCCATGCGCGATGTCATCAATACGCGACATGCCGTCCGGCTGGGCTTCCGGCAGATCAAGGGACTTTCGGAAAAAGAGATGTTGAGGAAACTGCTCGTCCATCGCGGCGCCGGGTACAGATCCATCTACGATCTTTGGAAAAGGTCGGGACTTGCAAAGGCGGATATCGAGCGGCTGGCGGATGCGGATTGCTTCGGAAGCCTCGGATTGTCGCGCCGCGAGGCCTTGTGGGGGGTAAAAGGCCTGGACGTGAAGGCCGAAGCCATGAATGCCACTCTTTTCGATTGGCCAGCCAGTGAGGACCTGAGGCCCGAGACCAAGACGACCCTGCCCGCCATGCTGCCCGGCGAGGAGGTCATCGAGGATTACCGTTATCTCTCGCTGTCGCTGAAGGGGCATCCCGTCTCCTTCCTGCGGCCGGAGTTTGTAGCGATGGGCATTACCCGTAGCGTGGATCTCCTGACCATCGGCAATGGACGGCGAGTCACGATCGGAGGCATCGTTCTGGTGCGGCAGCGACCGGGGTCGGCGAATGGCGTGATCTTCATGACGCTCGAGGACGAGACGGGCGTCGCGAACGCCATTGTCTGGCCAAAGATCTTCGAACACTACAGGCCAGTCGTGATGGGCGCCCGTCTCGTCAGGATCCGGGGGCGACTGCAAAGTCAGAGCGGCGTAATCCACACCGTCGTCGAACATATCGAGGACATCACCCCCATGTTGGGCCTATTGCAGAAGGAGGCAAGGCGATTTGCAGCGTCGATTCGCTCGGATGAGGCCCTTCATGGCGGTGGTGGTGGCTCCTGGAGGCCCGAACACCGCCGAGCCGAGCCAGCCTGGCGAACCCAGCCGATGGACGCGACGGATCCGGAGAGCGAACAGCAGCCGGGCACGGTCATGCCCAAGGGCCGAAACTTCCATTAGCGCTTGTCACGCGGAAAAGCTGCCTCTTTTATGGATCAACTCTGCTATCAACTCTGCTCGCAGCCTTGCCGTCTGCTGGTAAAGCGATGGCTCGTGATCTTGATCCATGCCTCGTCATAAAGCTGTGAACGCCTTGGATCGATTTTTTCTTGACAGAGCTGCCCATCTTTTCCAGAAAGAGGATACTAATGCTCATCTTTCCGGGCTGAGAGAAAATGCTCGTTTGCAGCTGCAATTACATAACCGACAAGGACATCAGGGATACGATCATCCAGCTCCTCGACGAGGACTGTTGGCAGCTGATCGTGCCGTCCAAGGTCTACCATGCCATGGCAAAACGTGGACGCTGCTGCGGTTGCTTTCCCAATGTGGTGGAGCTGATCATTCGCACCACCGAGGAATATCACGCCCTGCGACACTCGACGGAAGACGAGCTTGTCGTCTATCTGTCCCGCCTGAAACAATTTCACGAAGAAAACCGGAGGGCGGACATTGAAAGGCGACTTAAGGGTCATCGAGCGGCTTAACGAGGCTTTGTTCCTCGAACTGGGTGCCGTCAATCAATATTGGCTGCATTATCGGCTGCTATCCGACTGGGGCTATGCCAAGCTCGCCAAGAAGGAGCGCGCCGAGTCCATCGAGGAAATGCAGCATGCAGATCGCCTGATCGATCGGATAATCTTCCTCGACGGGCATCCCAATCTGCAGACACTTGCGCCGCTGCGCATCGGCCAGACAGTGAAGGAAGTGCTCGAAGCTGACCTTGCCGGCGAATACGATGCACGAACCGCCTACAAGGCGTCGCGAGACGTCTGTCACGAGGCGGGCGACTACGTGTCCATGAAGCTGTTCGAGCAGTTGCTGGCCGATGAGGAGGGGCATATCGACTTCCTCGAGACGCAACTCGCGCTGCTCGGAAAAATCGGCGAGGAGCGCTACGGTCTTCTCAATGCCGAACCAGCCGACTCAGCCGAATAGGCGTCAGACGCCGGGTCCCACGTCGAAAGTTTCAACGTTCTGAAATGACGCGCTCGGGCCCCCGCGGCTAGTCTCCGCCGCCGACAGCAGTCGGCGGTTTAAGACGATGCCGCGAGATGGGAAAATTCCGCGACCACCTGATCGTAGACGCCGCGCTTGAACGGCACGATCAGAGCTGGCAGTTCGGCCATCGGCTTCCACTCCCAGGCATCGAATTCCGCCGCGTGGCCGCCGGGCGGCGGGTTGATGGCGATTTCGCTTTCCTCGCCGTCAAACCTGAACGCAAACCAGCGCTGGGTTTGCCCCCGGTATTTTCCCTTGAGGCCAATGCCGAGCAGGTGCGCTGGCAAATCATAATTGATCCAGTCCGTCGCCTCTGCCAGCAGGCTCACCGAGCGCATGCCGGTTTCCTCGTATAGCTCCCGATAGGCCGCCGGCAGCGCCTCCTCGCCCTTGTCGATGCCGCCCTGGGGCATCTGCCAAAGCTGCGCCGAGCCATCATACTCGCTGTTGCCAGCGGCGATCCGCCGTCCCGCCCACACGAGGCCATCCCGGTTCAGCACCATGATGCCGACGCACGGGCGATAGGGCAAATCTTCGGCCTTCATCGGCTTTTCGTGCTTCTTGCTCACTTCAGATCTCCGGTTTGGACGGTTTCGCTTTCGCGTGCGAGCGCGGCGACCCCGACAATCTCGATACCCCTCTGGGTGGCCTCGTCGCTCCACTGCCGGATTGCCTGGATGCTCTCGTCGAAGGCCGAGGCTACACCGATGGCGACCCCTTTGCGGCTGGCAATGCGCTCAAGCTCATCCAGCTTCTTCAGGATGGCGTCGTTCTGCAACTGTCCATCAAGGGTCAAATCGGCGAAGGCATGCGGCAGGTTCAGCGCCTTGGATACCGTCCCGCTCTTGGATTGTGCAGACGTCGCGTCATCGAGGAAGAGCAGGCCGCGCTTGCTCAGGTCTCGCAGCACAGGCTCCAAGGCCTTCACGTCAGCGAGGTAACGGCCACCCTGATAGTTCATGATGCCGGTATAGTTGGTGATGCGGCCCATAGCCTCATGGAGGCGCGTCAGATTCTCCTTTGCCGAGGCGCCAGCCAAAAGCATGCCGGGAGCCGAATCGTCGGGCCGATAGTCGTAAGGCTCAAAGGGCACCTGCAGCAGGATCTCGTGGCCATTGCGGCGCGCCTCCTGCATCCAGCGCTGCAGACTGTTTCCGCTTGCTGCAAAGGCGAGCGTCACGGAAGCCGGCAGTTGCTGGATGGCATTCTGCGTTCCCGTCTGGCTGAGCCCAAGGCCACCCACGACGATCGCGATGCGGGTGCCGAGGGCGCCGGACCATGGGCGGGCATATTGATCCATCGGCCGCGATCCATCGGCCGACATGACCGGAAGCCGCCCCTGCTGCGTGTCCTCGAGCAGAGCCTCGTTGGGCTGCGCCGCGACGCGCGGATCCTGGCCGATGCGCTGAGCGTCGATCAGGACAGGACCGCCGTTGTTTCGGTCACGTGGGGTGTATTTGGTCACGACGGAGCCGTCGTCCGTGAGCGTCCGCTCGACAGTTGCACCAGAATTGGGATTGGACAGGGGCATGCCGGCGTCGGGGGATATCGAGGTACCGGATTGCGGGGATGCTGCTGCCGGCTGACCAGACAGTGGGGATTGCATCGCAACCGATGAACTCTGCCGCAGCGCCCTATCCGGCTGCATGGTGTAGATCGATAGGCTCGCAATGGCCACAAAGCTGGCCACGCCAAGCACGGCGCCGGATCGCCAGCGTTTCAATCTCTGGCGCGCCGCCGGCCGGTCCCGTCCGAGAGGTGCGCGCAGATCGGTGCTCAAAATGCGTTCCGGTTTAGGTTGTCACGATCGGGGCAGGGAAGAGGCACGACGAGCGCGCCTCCTTCGAAATTGCGGCTTACTTCTTGGCGGCCGACGCGGCCTTGTCCGGGCTGGCCGGGAAGGACGGATCCGTCTTTACGCCACGGAAGAGGTCCAGCGCATAGTTTAGCTGGATATCATCCTTTGCTTCCGGCGGCACATAAGCCGTCGAGCCGGAGCCTTCGTCCGTTTCCGCGGCGCCCTGGATGTGGCCCTTGAGGCTGGATTCGCCCTCGGCCTTTACCTTGCCCTGCAGCTCCGCCGGCAGCGGCTGCTCAACCTTGATGTCGGGGTTGATGCCAGTGCCCTGGATCGACTTGCCCGAGGGTGTGTAATAAAGCGCCGTCGTCAGGCGCAGCGCGCCAGCCTCACCCAGCGGAATGATCGTCTGGACGGAGCCCTTGCCGAACGACCGCGTACCGACAACCGTCGCCCGCTTCAGATCCTGGAGGGCGCCCGCCACGATTTCCGAAGCGGAGGCGGAGCCACCGTTGACGAGAACGATCACCGGCTTGCCATCCGTCAGGTCGCCCGGTCCGGCGTTGAAGCGGCGGGTTTCCTCCGGGTTGCGGCCGCGGGTCGATACGACCTCGCCACGCTCCAGGAAGGCGTCCGACACGTTGATCGCCTGGTCGAGAAGGCCACCCGGGTTGAGGCGCAGGTCGAGGACATAGCCCTTGAGCTTGTCCGCCGGAACTTCGGCCTTGATCTTCTTGATCGCCTTTTCCAGGTCGTCGAAAGTCTTTTCCGTGAAGGAGATCACACGGAGATATCCGACGTCCCCGCCTTCGACGCGCGACTTCACAGCCCGCACAGCGATCACGTCACGAACAACCGTCACCTCGATCGGCTTGTCGGCGCCCTGGCGGATCACCGTCAGCTTGATCGGCGTGTTGACCGGACCACGCATCTTTTCGACAGCATCTTCGAGCTTCAGGCCGCGGACGGCCTGGCCGTCGATTTCGGAAATGAAATCGCCTGCGAGAATGCCGGCCTTGGCAGCGGGCGTGTCATCGATCGGCGTGATGACCTTGACCAGTTCGTTTTCCATGGTCACTTCGATGCCGAGACCGCCGAACTCCCCACGCGTCTGCGTGCGCATGTCCTCGGCGTCCTTGGAGTTCATGAAGCTGGAATGCGGGTCGAGCGAGGTCAGCATGCCGTTGATGGCATTTTCCACCAGCTTCTCTTCATCCGGCGGCGTCACGTACTGGGCGCGAACCCGCTCGAACACATCACCGAAGATCGACAGCTCTTTGTAGGTCGACGCGCCGGCCGCCTGTGCCGGTACGCCGGCCGAATAAATCACGCTCATCGCCGTGGCGCCCATCAGTGCACCCACGATGACAAGAGAAGCCCTACGAATCATTTCGTGCCCTTCCAGTTTCTTTCGCGGTCCACCATGGCTTGGAATCAACCGGGGTGCCGTCTTTTCGGAATTCAATGTAAAGCGTCGGACGATCCGTTTCCAGCGCCAACGCAGTCGCGCTTGCTACTCTTTTATCACCCATCACGGCAATCGGCTCGCCCGCAAACACGAACTTGCCCTGCCGCGCGTTCACCCTGTCCATTCCGGTCAGGACGACATGGTATCCATCGCCGGCATTGAGGATGATCATCTGTCCGTAGCTTCTGAAAGCACCGGCGAAGACCACAAGTCCATCGGCCGGCGCCGTCACGACCGCCCCCGAACTGGTCGCAATGGTCATCCCCCTTGCGGGGTGTCCCGTGCCGTCGGCATCACCAAACCACCGTACGACATCGCCAGCAATGGGAAGGTCCAGCTTTTGCTTGAGGCTCGAAAACGCGTATGCGGGCGCAATGCGGTTTTTGTCAGGCACGCCGTTTTCGGCCAATTGCCGGGCCTTTTCCCGCTCGGCTTCGGACAGAAGCTTCTGCCGCTCTTCCTCGGCCCGGGCGCGATCGATGCCTTCGCGCACCGACGCGATCTGGCCCTCGAGCGTCTGGATCAGATCCTGAAGCGAAGTCGATCGGCTGGCAAGTTCTGACGACCGTGCCTGTTCGGCCTGCAGATCGTGAAGGTTCTGATTGCTGAGCTTGTCGTTTTCGGCGAGTAGCAGGTTCATCCGCCGCTCTTCCTCGAGACTTTCTGCAATCGTCGTCGTGACCGTATTCTTCTCCTGCAGCGCCGCCGCCTGGAGGCTGGTCAAGGACTGCAAGTCGGCGACGAGCCTGTCGGCTTCCGAGCGCATCCCGGGCACGACTGCGCCAAGCAGGATGGCGCTGCGCACCGACCCTAGCGCGTCCTCCGGCGTGACGAGGAGCGCCGGGGGCGGATTGCGCCCCATGCGCTCGAGTGCGGCCAGCACCTCGGCCAGCACGGCGCGCCTCCCGCGCAGAGAGGTGCGGATCGTGTCCTCGCGGACCTTGAGCTTCGCCAGGGTTTCCTCGCTTTTCAGAATCTTGTTCTGGAGGTCCTTGCGACGAGCGGCCGATTCGATCAGCGCCTGGCGGACATCCGCGGTGTTCTTCTTGATCGAGGCGATGGTCTGCTGGATGGACGCAATCTTGTCGGTCGAGAGCTGCATCGTCTTGGCGAGCACTTCGAGCTCGCCGCGGGTCTCATTGCGCTTGCTCTGGAGGTCGGCGGTTGGATCGACCGAAGGCGAGGACGGCGCAGCTTGAGCCGCGGGTGGGGCATCCTGTGCCCATGCGACAGGTCCGCCTGACCAGGAAAGCGCACAGGACGACAGCGCCGCGACATACAGCAGCGTCCTTCCCGCCCAGCTCCGTCTTCCAGTTGTCATCCCCGTCCCGTCACCTGCCGGATCCCACGAAATTTATGCTGATTTGCCGGCCGAAGCCAGGAACAACATCGTGTTCATTGGTTAACGAAGGGTTTCAGACCCTGTGATAAGGATGTCCGGACAAGATGGTTACCGCGCGGTAGAGCTGCTCGGCAATCAGAATGCGAACAAGCTGGTGCGGCCAGGTCATCGATCCGAGGTTGAGCGTCAGGTCGGCGCGCTTGCGCAACTCCGGGTCCAGCCCGTCGGCGCCGCCGATGGCAATCATCACATCCCGCTTGCCGCCATCGCGTTGACGGCCAAGCAGGTCGGCAAAGGCTTCGCTGTCAATCGCCTTACCCCGCTCCTCGAGCAGGATCAGCACCGCGCCTTCCGGAAGGGCCTTTTCGAGCGCGGCCGCTTCTTCCCTTTTGCGCGTCTCGGAACTGGATGCGCGGCTCTCGGAGACCTCTGTCATTCGCGCCAGTTCCAGCCCGATGGCCGGGCCTGCCTTTGCGAACCGATCCAGGTAACGGGAAGCAAGCTCCTTTTCGGGGCCGGTTTTGAGCCGTCCCACGGCAAAAAGGCTTATTCGCATCTATTTGGCCCGCCCATTTCGCGCCGCAGATCACAGCCGGCGGAATCAAGCCGCCGTGCCCAGATCTGCCATGCTGTCGATGTCAGGCCAGGCCCGACATCGCGTCAATGCAATACAGTGCCCTCGTCGATTTCCGGCGCTGCCCACATCTTCTCGAGATTGTAGACTTCGCGGATCTCCGGGCGGAAGACGTGAACGATGATGTCACCAGCATCGATCAGCACCCAGTCGCCGTTCTCAAGGCCTTCGACACGGGCATTGCCCAGTCCGTCGTCCTTCATATCGGAAACCAGATGATCGCAGATTGCCATCACGTGACGGCTCGATCGCCCGCTGACAACGACCATGTAGTCGCCCAGCGCCGATTTCCCGGCAATGTTGATGGTGACGATATCTTCGGCTTTGGAATCCTCGAGGCTTGCGAGGACCAGATCTAGAGCGCGGGCGGCAGCATCAGCGCCACGTTCCATGCTCTGCGGGACGACGGAAACCGACCGTCCCTTGGCGTGTACTGTTGTCAGAGTTTTCCCTTTCTTCCAAGGTAACAGCAACATGCACTCGAAAGCGAATCCGCTTCGCCTGCGGGTCGCACAATTAAGGTGGCATCGATTTGCGCATCTTTCAAGACAGCCACAGATGACCCGCGGCCGTCGCAATCAGCGCCGAGGGGACTGCAAGGCCCGCAAAGCGGTGGAACTCAGTGTCGACCGGGGGCCGTGGATAAAGGTCCATGCCGGGGCATGCTTGTTCCACAAGACAGCTGCATCGTCCTCGTCAACCCGGTAATTGGCAAGCGCTCGGGCCATCTTCGACGAAAGAAAAGAAAGAGTTGCACCCGGCCGGTCAATGACGGCGATCGGAAAGGTGGCGGCGATCTCGCGCCATTTCTGCCAGAGGTGAAAGCTCCTGAGGCTGTCGGC
Organism: Hyphomicrobiales bacterium; assembly: GCA_900469345.1. Lineage (GTDB taxonomy): Bacteria > Pseudomonadota > Alphaproteobacteria > Rhizobiales > Rhizobiaceae > Neorhizobium. The sequence goes on from UBWZ01000016.1 coordinate 116,823, forward strand.
TCCCATGATCCAAACGAAGTGGACATGCGGATTGCGGGCCTTCACATAGGCAAGCGTCTCGGCCGTATAGGAGGTGCCCAACGCCTTTTCGAATGCGGTAACCTTGACCCTGGGGTCATGGATGAGCCGCTCGCTCATAGCGATTCGCTCCGACAGAGGGGCAAGCTCGCTGCGACTCTTCAAAGGGTTGCCGGGCGTCACCATCCACCACAGCTGGTCGAGGCCCAGGCGCCGGATCGCGATCTCCGAAACGAGCACGTGCCCTGCATGCGGTGGATTGAAAGAACCACCGAACAAGCCGACGGCCATTCCGCGCTCCGTATGCGGCATGGACTGGTAACGGGCCCCGATGAAATCGCTGGACACGTTCGATCAGGGCCGAATTTGCCCGGTGCCATGCACGCGGTACTTGAAGGATGTCAGCTGCTCCAGCCCGACGGGGCCGCGTGCATGCATTTTTCCGGTCGCGATGCCGATCTCGCCACCCATGCCGAATTCACCGCCGTCGGCGAACTGTGTCGATGCGTTGTGGAGCAGGATCGCCGAGTCGATCTCGTTGAAGAAGCGGGCAACAACCTCAGCGTCCTCCGCGACCAAAGCCTCCGTGTGGCTGGACGAGTAGGTATTGATGTGCCGGATGGCGCCCGAAATCCCATCCACGATCGCAACTGAAATGATCGCATCGAGATATTCTGTCCGCCAGTCCTCCTCGGTCGCCGGCTTCAACCCCGGGCATATCTTAAGAACAGCGGCCGAAGCCCGGATTTCGCAGCCAGCCTCGGTCAGCGCTTCCAGGATCGGCGCCAGATGGCTGCCGATGGCGGCGCTGTCGACCAAAAGGGTCTCGGCGGCACCGCAGATACCGGTCCTGCGCATCTTCGCGTTGACGACAATACGGCGGGCCATGTCGAGATCCGCAGAGCCATCCACGTAGATATGGCAGATGCCCTCCAGATGCGCGAAGACAGGAACCCTTGCCTCCCTCTGAACCCGCGCCACGAGGCTCTTGCCGCCGCGCGGGACGATCACGTCGATTGTGCCGTCCAGACCCGAGAGCATGGCACCGACTGCCGCGCGGTCCGCCGTCGGAACGATCTGGATCGCATGCTCCGGCAGTCCCGCCGCCTTGAGCCCGGCGCGCAGGCTCCGTGTGATCGCCTGCGATGAATTGAGCGAGTCCGAGCCGCCGCGCAGGATCACGGCATTGCCGGCCTTGAGGCAGAGCGCACCCGCATCGGCCGTCACATTGGGCCGGCTTTCATAGATCACGCCGATCACGCCGAGAGGGGTGCGCACCCGTTCGATCTGCAAGCCGTTCGGCCTGTCCCAGGCAGCGATCACGGCGCCTACCGGATCCGGGAAGTCCGCGATCTCGCGGAGAGCGGCGGCCATCGCCTCGATGCCGCTATCCGTCAGCGTCAAGCGATCGATGAAAGAGGGAAGCAGATCCTTACCCTGCGCATTGCGGAGATCCATGGCATTGGCCGACAGGATGTCCTGCTTGCTGGCAAGGATGGCATCGGCCATCGCCTTCAGCGCCACGCTTTTTGCGTCGGCAGAGGCGATCGACAGCTCAAGCGACGCTGCTTTCGCGTTGCGGCCAATCGCAGCCATGATGGCGTCGACATCGTCGACGGGCGAAACCGTATCAAGCATGGGCGGCATCCTCCTCGCGATCCTCATGCTCCTGCCCAGCATGGACTGCGCCGCTGACCACCATGTCGTCGCGGTGGACCATGGCGGCACGGCCGGCATAACCGAGCAGCGCTTCGATCTCACCTGATCTACGACCGGCGATCTGGCGGGCCTCTTCGGCGTCATAACTTGCCAGTCCGCGCGCTACTTCACGACCGTCGATGCCGATGATTGCGACGGTGTCACCGCGGTGGAAATGTCCAAGGACCTTGCGCACGCCGGCCGGCAGCAGGCTTTTGCCCGCGCCGAGCGCCTTTTGCGCGCCGGCGTCCACGTACAACTCTCCCGATGCCTGCAGCTGACCGGCAATCCAGGTCTTGCGTGCCGTCACAGGGCTAGCCGAGGGTGCGAACCAGGATGAGCGCGCGCCGGTTTCGATCGCCCGCAGCGGATGATCCACCTTGCCCGACGCAATGATCATGGCGCAGCCTGCCGCCGTCGCAATCTTGCCGGCATCGATCTTCGTGCGCATGCCGCCGCGCGACAGTTCGGACGCCGCACCGCCGGCCATTGCCTCGATCTCCGGCGTGATGGCCGCAATCTCGTTCAAAAACTTCGCCTGTGGATCAAGGTGGGGTGGGGCCGTGTAGAGACCGTCAATATCCGACAGCAGGATCAGCAGATCCGCTCCCGCCATGGTCGCCACCCGCGCCGCCAAGCGGTCGTTGTCGCCATAGCGGATTTCCGAGGTCGCCACCGTGTCGTTTTCGTTGATGATCGGCACGGCGCCGATCTTCAGCAGCTGGTTGATGGTCGCCCGGGCATTGAGGTAGCGCCGCCTCTCTTCCGTATCGCCAAGCGTCAGCAGGATCTGGCCGGCAACGATATCCTGGCGAGACAGGCTTTCGGCCCAGGCGCGGGCAAGAGCAATCTGGCCGACCGCCGCCGCCGCCTGGCTTGCCTCCAGTTTCAGCGCACCTGGGGGTAGATCAAGAACCGTTCGCCCAAGCGCGATGGCACCTGACGAAACAACCAGAACGTCCGTGCCCTTGGCGCGCAGCGCGGCAATATCGGCACAAATCGCCTCCAGCCAAGCCGATTTCAACCCCGACCTGCGGTCCACAAGCAGGGCCGAGCCGATCTTGATAACGATGCGGTGATGGCTGGATACTGCCTTGCGCCCAGAAATCATTCGTCGAGCTCTTCTTCCTGGTCGACGCTCGGCGTGGAACGGTCGGGAAGGGCGGTCTCGTTGACGCCGCTCGCCTCGACAATCACATCGCGCAGGGCGCGTAGTACCTCGGTCATGCCCTTGCCGGTCACCGCCGATATCAGGAAAGGCGTCTGGCCGGAGGCCTTTTCCAGTTCCTTGGCCTTTTTCTTCAGCTCCTTGTCGTCGAGCACGTCGATCTGCGACAGAGCAACGATCACCGGCTTGTCGATCAGCCCGCCGCCGTAGGCTTCGAGTTCCTTCTTGACCGTCTTATAGGCGTGCCCGACCTTTTCTTCGACGGCGGACACCAGGTGCAGCAGAACCCGAGTGCGCTCCACATGGCCGAGAAAGCGATCGCCGATGCCGACGCCCTCATGCGCACCTTCGATCAGACCGGGAATGTCAGCCAGGATGAATTCGCGACTATCGATGGTCGCGACGCCGAGATTGGGGTGCAGGGTGGTGAAGGGATAGTTCGCGATCTTCGGGCGGGCCCGCGTCACGCTGGCTAGGAAGGTCGACTTTCCAGCATTCGGCAGCCCGACGAGACCGGCGTCCGCGATCAGCTTCAGCCGCAGCCAGACCGTCTTTTCCTCACCTTCCAGACCGGGATTCGCCCAGTTCGGGGCCTGATTGGTGGAACTTTTAAAATGGGTGTTGCCGAAGCCGCCATTGCCGCCCTTGGCGAGCCGGAACGTCTGGCCCTCCCGGGTCATGTCGACGATCAGCGTTTCGTTGTCTTCCTCGAAGATCTGCGTGCCGACCGGCACTTTCAGCGTCACGTCGCCGCCATTGGCTCCGGTGCGGTTGCGGCCCATTCCGTGAACGCCCGTCTGCGCCTTGAAATGCTGCTGGAAGCGAAAGTCGATCAGCGTGTTGAGGCCGTTAACGGCCTCGATCCAGACATCGCCGCCGCGACCGCCATCGCCGCCATCCGGTCCGCCGAACTCAATGGATTTTTCCCGCCGAAACGAGACCGCGCCTGCGCCGCCATCGCCGGAGCGTATGTAGACCTTTGCCTCGTCGAGAAATTTCATACTTGTGCCGTGTGTCCTGTGATGGTCGAACTCCCGATATAGCTCGGGAGCGATCTAAGGTTTCGATATCGCCCGTCGTGGCGCAGGTCAAAGACTATCATCAAACCGGTCCGCTATTACATCCCGGGCGGCATTGCCAGGCGGGGTAGTTTCCAGGAATGCCGGACCGGCAGGGCGAACCTGCCGGTCCCATGATCGTCACTTCCGGGCCGGAACCCTGAAGTCCTGAGACTGCAGCGCCGTTTCTATGTGGGGTGCCATGCGATTGCGCCCCAGGCTGAAGACATCTGCCGCGCCGGTGATGCGGAAGCCCAGCTTGCGCTGGACATTCAGCGAAGCCAGGTTGTCCGCGAACGCGCCCGAATGGATCTCCGCCTGCGGCATCCGCCGGAAGAAGCGTTCCAACACGGCTGCTACGGCCTCCGTCATGAAGCCGCGATCCCAGTAGAAGCGGTTCAGCCAGTAGCCGAGATGCCATTGGCCGTTGCGCGGTTCCAGGTCAACGACGCCCAGATGGACGTCGTCGCCGGTGGTGATCGCCAACGTCCAGCCAGGCAGAAGGCCAGAGGACTGCACCACCAGCCAGTCGAGCGCCTCCTGCCGGTCGTAGGGCTGCGGTACTCTCGCCAGCATGCGGCTGACCTTGAAATCCGCGAGGGTCTCGGCGATCGCGTCGGCGTCCGAGAGCCTGTGCGGGCGCAAAACCAGCCGCTGCGTGGAAATAACGGGGCAGGGGCCGGGCAGCGATGCAACGCGGTCTGCGGTCGGAAGAACTGCGGCGTTCATCTCAGTTCTCCCCAGCTGCGCAATGACATCCAGGTCTTCCGGTCCAGCCGGAACCATTCGACGGCAACCATGCCGCCCAATGCCAGGCACTGGATCATGCCGGTGGCCTGGAACTGGAAGCCGCATTTCTGGATGACCCGCCTGGAGCCGACATTGGTGACCCGGCAACGCGCGTCGATATGCTCGATGTTGTTGCGGGTCCGGAAGGCCATGTCGATCAGCGCGTGAGCCGCCTCGGTTGCAAATCCCTGGTTCCAGTAGGGCTCGCCCAGCCAGTAGCCGATCTCCAGCGTCCGTTCATCTTCCTGGGGTTCCAGGGCGCAGCATCCAAGGAAAGTGCCGTTGTCGCCTCGGGTGATGGCATAAACGCATTTGCCAATCTCGCCGTCATTCGTGCGTCGCACGAAATCGGCTGCGTCTTTCGCCGTATAAGGATGCGGCATGCGCGACACCATCGTCGCGATGTTCGCATTGTTGGCAAGATGGGCAAGTGCGTCAATGTCTTCTACGTGGGGCGCGCGCAGAACGAGGCTCCGCGACAATAAGACAGGGCAATCGCTTCTCGACCGGTCGGGTCTCAACCGTTCCTCTGGCGGCCGGGATTGGCTCGCCCTCAGTAACTCGCCTTGCATGGTCAGTCCTCCTGTTGGGAAAAAGAAAAAGGGGAAGATGGTGGTGTCCCATCTTCCCCTTTTTCTGGACTGAACCTTGAAGCGTTCAACCGGGTCGATGTGACACCGGTTGCATAACGCTTGACCGGCTTTATTCTGCTGCTTCGGCTTTCGGCATTACGGATACGTAGACGCGGCCATTGGCCTTCGTACGGTAGTTCACATTACCGGCCGTAAGCGCAAAAATGGTGTGGTCCTTGCCGAGGCCGACATTGGCGCCCGGATGCCACTGCGTACCGCGCTGACGCACGATGATGTTGCCCGGAATGACCTTCTCGCCGCCGAACTTCTTTACGCCAAGGCGCTTGGATTCGGAATCGCGACCGTTGCGCGACGAACCGCCAGCTTTTTTATGTGCCATTGGAGTTCTCCTTTACCTTCGAAACCCTGAGTTAAGCCAAGATGTCCGTGATGCGGACGACCGTGTGATGCTGGCGATGGCCGCGAATTCGCTTGGAATTCTGGCGACGACGCTTCTTGAAGGACAGAACCTTCTTGCCACGATTGTGCTCGACCACCTCCGCCTTGACGGTAGCGCCCGCAACGAAAGGTGCACCGATCTGGGCATCGGCGCCTTCGCCGATGATGAGGATCTCGTTGAATTCTACAACGCTGCCAGCATCTGCTTCCAGCTTTTCGATGGTCAGCAAATCGTTGGCGGCCACGCGGTACTGTTTACCGCCGGTCTTGATGACTGCGAACATTTTTTATCCTTTCATGTTCGTTCCGGCTCTGTCTGTTACAACGGCCGTCTTTTTGTCAGTCGGATATGGCTATGCCCAAACGAAGGATCGATCGAACAGATGCCGGTGAAATCTGTCCCCAAAAGCGTCAAGCCTTTGGAAACAGCACAAAAGGGGAGAGAAACCTTCTCCAGGCCTAATCGCGTGCGGACATACGCGAGGGACCTCGAGGTGTCAAGGTGAAAGCCGACATTCTGTTGCCGATCGCCCCTTGCCAGCCCTGCAAATCGCCGCTATGAGACAGCCCGCGCTTGAAGGGCGCCGACCAGCAAAGCGGAGAGGTGGCTGAGTGGTCGAAAGCACCGCACTCGAAATGCGGCATACGGGCAACCGTATCGTGGGTTCGAATCCCACCCTCTCCGCCATTTTGTTTGTTAAATAATTGATTTTATTGGACGTTATTAGGGCGATTTTTAATCGGCCTGTCAGTCAGCCGGCCATGGACAATAAGCCGAATCTTTTCGCGGGTTCGCCCTCGTGGATAACCGAGGCTTCCAGTTGCCAATTGTTACGACATTCGGCCAGTTTAGATTCGTTCAATAACCACCCAATGGGCAAGACGGCAGAGGTCCCAACCAAATGGAGACCTCTATCGTCTGATTCGCAGTTAGGCCTGTTTTCCGGCCCCGTCACCGCTGATTTTAGGTTGCGTGACGATGTACCGCTTCACCACGGCTCGTCGGCGTAGACCGCTGCCGAGACTAGGCTGCGCTCGATGGTCTGGCGATCTAGAGATCGATCAATCTCTGCGCGGTGAACTTGTCTGTGACAAGCATGTCGATGACCCCGACGCGGAGCGCGCCAGCGATCGCGTCCGTCTTCTTGGCGCCACCGGCGAGGGCGATCACCCGTTCGATGCGACCGAGATCTTCCAGAGGGAGGCCGAGGACCCGTTCGTCCAGGGGCGTCTTCACCGCATTGCCATCCCTGTCGAAGAAGCGCAATGAGATGTCGCCAACTGCGCCTGCTTCGGCCAGATCCGCTAGTTCGCGCGCCGAAAATATGTTGCCGGAGCGGGCCAGCAGTTCTGAGGGTTCGACTGCGCCGACACCAACGATGGCAAGCGTGATGCTGCCGAACAGATCCATCGTCTCGCGCACGAACGGGTCGGCCTGCATCAGTAGCTTGGCCTCCCGCGAGGTCGTCACGCCCTGAACCGGCAGAAGCTTGGGTTCAGCGCCGGTCAGCCGGGCAAGCCTGGTGGTCAGCTGCGTCGCGTGCGTCTGCACGGACGGATCTCCCATGCCGCCCAGCGTCTGCACCACGTATTTCGCCTGGGCGCTTTTCTGCGGATGGATGTTCTCGACCATCTTGAAGATCGTCTGGCTCCAGCTCGAGACCCCGATGATCTCGCCGGGTGCGAGCGTCACCTCAAGAAGATGAGCCGCCGCCTCTCCTATGCGCACCATGATCGCACCGTCGCGATCCTCGGTGCATTCCACGACGATCGCTTCCGGCAGCTGGTATTTTGCGCGGAGCGCCGCTTCGAGTTCGCTGTAGGTGCCTGCGGGCGGGATGACGCTGGTGCGGACGATCCCTTCAGCCTCGGCGCGCTTCAGCATCCGCGAGACGGTTGCCTGCGACATGCGAAGATGCTGAGCGATCTCCGCCTGACGGCGTCCCTCGATATGATACATCTGGGCTACTCTGGAGATCAGGCGAAGTTCGTTGAGTCTGGCCATCGTCCATCCCGATACGAATGATTATTCACCTCTAGCGTGCGCGGTGCGCCACGTCGAGCGCCCGAGGGCATCGTTCCAGTTTTCCAGAAGGCTGGCCTTTTCGACAGGGTGCGGATGAATGACGTGCCGGTTGCGAGGCAGAGCCGCGATCTCGTCGAGATCCCGCCACAGACCGAGAGAAAGGCCTGCAAGATAGGCGGCGCCGAGGGCCGATGCTTCGGGAGCGTCACTTTGCGTGACCGCGTGTTCCACCACATCGGCGACGCGCTGCATGAGATAAGAATTCTGGCTCGGCCCACCATCGACATACAAGGCGCCAAGTTCGCTGGCGCTCTGCGCCGTCATGACGGCGATCACGTCGTGGACCTGAAAGGCGATCGAGTCCGTGACGGCCCGCGCCATCTGCGCCCGCGTCGTGCTGAATCCGATTTGCGAGAAGAGGGCCCGGGCATCCGCGTTCCAGTGCGGTGCTCCCAGGCCGACGAACGCCGGCACGAAGCCTGGACCACCCGGTTCGGCCGTTGCCGCAAGGTCGATCAGGGCTGCCACATCGGGGAGGCCGAGAATCTCCGTCATCCACGGCAGGCTGGCCGCGGACACCAGGATATTGCCCTCAAGGGCAAAGGTCGGTGTGCCACTAAGGCGCCAGGCAACGGTGGTGGTAATGCCGTCTCGCGGCGCGATGAAGACCGGCAGAGTGGTCATCACCGAGGATCCGGTCCCGAACGTCACCTTGCCGTCGCCGGGGTGGAATGCGCCGTGACCGAAGAGGGCCGCGTGGCTGTCGCCGATGGCTGCCCGGATCGGTGTGCCGTCCGGGACGCCCGGCAGCCCAAGCGTCGTGCCGAAGTCGCCCGAACTGTCGAGCACCTCAGGGAGAAGGGCGATGTCGACGCCGAAGATTTCGCCCAGCTCCTCGCTCCAGACCTGGGCCTGAAGGTCGAACAGCTGGCTTCGCGCAGCGTTGGAGGCATCGCAGACATGCCTGTGGCCGCCGGTCAGGCAATGCACCAGCCAGCTGTCGATCGTGCCGAGGCGGACCCGACGACCGGCCGGGATGCGGTCGAGAAGCCAGCGAAACTTCGATCCCGGAAACATCGGATCGAGAGGAAGTCCCGTCAGGCCCTGGACGCGGTCGACGTGTCGCTCTGCCGTCAGCCTCTCGCAGTCGGGCGCCGTGCGCCTGCACTGCCAGCTGATCACCGGCCCCAAAGGCTCGCCCGTTTCGGCGTCCCAGGCGGTAACCGATTCCCGCTGGTTGGAGATGGCGACGGCTTCGATGGTTACGCCTTGTGCTGCCTTGAGGCAGGCTTCGATCGCTTCGCAGACGGACGCGTGGATACGGCGCGGATCCTGCTCCACCCAGCCGGGCCGCGGATAGGAAATTCCGACGGAAGCGGAGCCCCTGGCGAGGATCTCCCCCGTCTCGGAAACCAGGACCGCCTTCGAATTGGTCGTCCCTTGATCGATCGCCAGTATGGCTTTCATAAAAATGCTCCCGAATCATGATGGCAAGGGCGGTGGCCGCCCTTGCTGAACCCGCCTCAGGCCTTCTTGCGCCTGATCAGTGCCTCTGCGGCCTCGGCGATCGCGGCCGGCGCCATGCCGAACTCGTCCAGCAGGAATTCGGCCGAGCCGGTCGGTGCAAAGATACCGGGAACGCCCAGTCTTTTCATCGGAACAGGCGCGTGGTCGACGACCACTTCGGCGACCGCGGACCCCAGTCCGCCGAAAACCGAATGCTCTTCGGCCGTCACGATCGCACCGGTTTCGTTCGCCGCAGCGATAATGGCGGCCTCGTCGATCGGGCGTACGGTGGCGAGGTTCAGCACCCGGGCTTGAATGCCGCGTTCGGCCAGGATCTCTGCCGCCTTCATCATCCGATGCGTCAGCGTGCCGTTTGCGATCAGCGTGACATCCGAGCCTTCGCGAAGACGATTGGCCTTGCCGAGTTCGAACCTGTGGCCTTCCGGCAGGAGGTCCGGCACGCCGACACGCGACAGGCGCAGGAAGCAGGGGCCGGCGTAGCTTGCCGCCCATTCGACGGCGGCAGCCGTTTCGATCCGGTCGCAGGGGGCGATGACCGGCAGGTTGGGCAGCACCCGCATCCAGGCAAAGTCCTCGATCGAGTGATGGGTTGGCCCGAGCTCGCCGTAGGCCATGCCGGACGAGATGCCGACCAGCTTCACATTGGCATTCGAATAGGAAATGTCGGCCTTGACCTGCTCGAGCGAACGTCCGGTCAGGAAGGGTGCGGCCGCGCAGACGTAAGGGAGCCGGCCGCCATTGGCGAGACCGGCTGCGACACCGATCATATTCTGTTCCGCGATGCCGACATTGACCAGCCGCTCCGGAAACTTCCCCTTGAAGCCGCCGAGTTTGGAAGAGCCCACGGAGTCGTTGCAGACCGCGACGATCGTCTTGTCCTCGGCGGCAAGGCGTTCCAGCGTAGCCGCGAACGCATCACGGCAGTCGTAGAGATTGGGGGATGGGACGGGCGCGTTCATGACTAAGCCTCCGACAGTTCTGCGACTGCGATTTCATACTGTTCCTTGTTGGGAACCTTGTGGTGCCAGTCGACACGGTCCTGCATGAAGGAGATGCCGTGGCCCTTGTTGGTGTGCGCAACGATGCAGTGCGGGCTGTTGCCTCGAAATTCGAGTGCCGCAACCACCTCGCTCATGTTGTTGCCGTCGATCTCGGTAACCTCCCAGCCGAAAGCCTCAAGCTTGGGTCGCAGGGGCGCGATGTCATTGGTATCGGAAAGCGAGGCACCCTGCTGGAAGCGGTTATGGTCGATGATCAGGGTCAGGTTGTTTAGCTTGAACTGGGTCGCGGCCATGATGGCCTCCCAGTTCGATCCCTCCTGCATCTCGCCGTCGCCCGTGACGACATAGGTATGGTAATCGGCGCCGGACAGCTGTGCGGCTTTCGCCATTCCGACGGCGACCGGCAAGCCGTGGCCGAGAGGTCCGGTGTTGGTTTCGACACCCGGAACCTTGTTGCAGTTCGGGTGGCCGTTCAGACGGGAATGCGGCTTCAGGAAGGTCGAGATTTCCTCTTCCGGGATGAAACCGCGCTTGGCGAGCGTCACATAGAGCGCGCAGGCCGTGTGTCCCTTCGAGAGTACGAAGCGGTCGCGGGCCGGGTTCTTCGGCTCGTCCGGCCACAGGCGCAGAACTCGGAAGTAGAGAGCGGTCAAAATATCGATGACCGACATCTCCCCGCCGATATGGCCCGCACCCGCCTCGTAGACGGCCTGAAGGTCGCGTAGGCGGATCTCCCGGGCCATCCGCTCAAGTTCGCCGATCTCCATGTTTCGATCTCCTGAATAAATATGCATTACGTTATATTTTTGCAGAAGACATCCATTAGTCAAGCAAAACTTGTTTTCGGAGGCGGGCAGCTGCGCCTGCCGAAGCCCGTTGACAGCTCATAGTCGAATTGCTACTAAATCAGAAAAGCAGTGAATAAATATTCTGACATGACTGTTTATTGCTGCGGCGTGGCTTCAGGGAGGTATGATGGTGGCGCTCGACATCAATGAACAGAGCCGTCCGTCGCGGATCTGGCTTAGCAAGCTTACCGGAGCGACAGGGCCGCTGGTCGGTCTTCTGGTGCTGTGTGTCTTTCTCAGCATCAGCACCGATGCGTTTCTGTCTCTCCGAAACGGGCTCAATATTCTCGACCAGATTACCGTGCTCGGCATCATGGCGGTCGGCATGACCTTCGTCATCCTAATCGGCGGAATCGACCTCTCGGTCGGGTCCGTGCTGGCGCTGTCGATGATGGTGATGGGCTGGACCGCAAACATTGCCGGCATGCCGATGCCGCTCGCCGTCGTCTTTGCGCTGGCTGCATCAGCGGTCAGCGGCCTGCTGGTCGGACTTCTGGTGACCATGTTCCGGGTGCCGGCCTTCATCGCCACGCTTGCCATGATGTCGGCCGCGCGCGGCGTAGCCAACATGATTACCGATGGGCAGCAGATCGTGGGCTTTCCCGACTGGTTCACGATGCTGGCGATCGATCGCCATTTCGGCATCCTGACGGCAACGGTGTTCCTGATGCTGGCGGTGGTTGTGATAGCCTGGGTGTTCCTTCACTTCCGGGCCGAGGGCCGCATGCTTTATGCTGTCGGCGGCAATCCGGAGGTGGCAAGGCTCGCCGGCATCAACACCCAAATCGTGACGATAGCGGTCTACGTTGTCAGCGCCGTCCTTGCGGGCCTTGCCGGGATCGTTCTGGCGGCACGCCTCGACTCGGTCCAGCCCTCCAGCGGCTTCGGTTACGAGCTCGACACGATCGCCGCTGTCGTCATCGGCGGCACATCGCTCTCCGGTGGGTCCGGAGGCATCGGCGGAACCCTGATCGGCGTGCTGATTATCGGTGTGCTGCGCAACGGGCTTAATCTTCTGAATGTCTCGCCGTTTCTACAGCAGGTCATCATCGGCGTCGTCATCGTGCTTGCTGTGGGTGCTGAGACCATTCGCCGTCGCAGGGCCTAAGAGCCAGTCATCCGGTCCTGAGGAGGGACCGCACACACTTCCTCTCCGAGAGGTTTGGAGCGGATCAATGGCCCGGGGGTAGAGGATTACCTCGAGGGTTGGGTTTAACAAGGAGGAGTACCACCATGAATCTCACACGTATCCTGCTCGCCTCAGCGGCCATGCTCGGCCTCTCGCTCGGCCCGGTCCATGCGGCCGAACTCAAGAAGGTGGGCCTTGCCGTTGCCAACCTTCAGGCAAACTTCTTCAACCAGATCAAACAGTCGGTCGAGGCCGAGGCGAAGAAGCGGGGCATCGAAGTCATCACCGTCGACGCCAAGGGCGATGGCCCGACCCAGGTCAACCAGATCCAGGATCTGCTGACTCAAAACATCGGCGCGCTCATCTATATCCCCGCCGGTGCCGCCGCTGCCACCGTTCCCGTCAAGCTTGCCAAGAACGCCGGCGTGCCGGTTGTCAACGTAGACCGCAATGCCGAAGGGGCTCCGGGCGACACCTTCCTGGCAACCGATTCCGTCGCCTCCGCCAAGAATGTCTGCGACTACATTCTCAAGCAGGCCGGCGGCAAGGGCAAGATGGTCATCATCCATGGCCAGAAGGGCACCACGCCGGAAGTTGATCGCTCCAAGGGATGCGCGGAAAGCCTGAAGGCCTATCCGGACGTGAAGGTCGTGGCTGAGCAGTACTCCAACATCTGGGGCCAGGACGAAGGCTTCCAGATCATGCAGAACATGCTGCAGGCCAATCCGGACATTTCCATCGTCTTCGCACAGGCCGACGCTCTGGCGCTCGGTGCAGCCCAGGCGATCAAGGTGGGCAATCCATCCCAGAAGATCGTTCTCGGTGGCTTCGATGGGGACACCGCGGCGCTCGAAGCTCTCAGCAAGGGCGTCTTCGACGTCACGGCAACGCAGCAGACCCAGAAGATGGGCCGCGACGCGGTTGCAAATGCCGTCAAGCTGGCGGCTGGCGAGAAAGTGCCGCCGGTGCAGCTGATGGACGCAACGCTGACGACCAAGGACAATGTCGCCGGCTTCATCGCGAACCATCCTTAATCGTCTGCCGAACCCAAGGGAGGCACGCCGTGACCGAACCTGTTCTGTCGCTGAGAGGCATTTCAAAACGCTACGGGCCGTTGCAGGTGCTCAAGAACGTGAGCCTGGACGTCCATCCGGGTGAAGTGGTCGCTCTGCTTGGCGAAAACGGTGCCGGCAAATCGACACTCTCCGGCATCATTGCCGGATCCCGCATGCCTTCCGAAGGATCCATGACCTGGCTGGGGCAGCCTTATGCCCCGGCCACTCCCAGGGAAGCCATCGACAAGGGCGTGGTCCTGATTCACCAGGAACTGCAGCTCCTGCCGCAGCTCTCGATCGCTGAAAACGTCTTCATCGGCCGCTGGCCGATGAAGAATGGCGTGGTTGACCGAAAGCAGATGGTCCGCCGCGCCCAGGAGCAGCTCTCGCGGCTGAACCTGCATATTCCCGCGAGCAGAAAGGTGGCCGGGCTTTCGACGGCGAGCCAGCAGCTGATCGAGATTGCCAAGGCGCTGGCGCTCAACGCGAAGCTGCTGATCCTCGACGAACCGACCGCCGCACTGGGTGGTGCGGAAACCGAAGCGCTTTTCGAGCAGGTCCGGAAGCTGCGCTCAGAAGGCGTGGGCATCATTTACATTTCCCACCGGATGGACGAGATCAAGCGGATCACCGACCGCATCGTCGTGCTGCGCGACGGCGAGCGCGTCCAGGAATTCGCCGACAGCGCCACGCCGGTGCGCACCATCGTCGAAAGCATGGTCGGCCGCTCGCTCGATCGCCTGTTCCCGGCGCTTCCGACGCCGACCGAGCGTCCCGTGCTTCAGGTCTCCGGACTGACCTCTACGGAGGATTCCTTCCGCAATGTCACATTCGACGTTCATGCGGGCGAGATCCTCGGCATCGCCGGTCTGATCGGCGCTGGCCGGACCGAACTCGTCAGGGCGATCTCCGGAGCCGACCCGATCAGCGCCGGCACCATCAGGCTCGAGGGCGAGGAACTGAAGCTGCGCAGTCCCAAGGACGCCATCGGCAAGGGCATCGTCATGGTGCCGGAGGATCGCAAGGATCAAGGTCTGGTCGTGGAGCACCGCATCGGCGAAAACATCATCTACGCCAATCTCGACAAGATGGCGGGCAAATGGATCTCCGCCCGCACCAAGCAGACGTTCGCGGAACAGGCGGTCGCGAAGTTCGGGGTGAAGGGGCGTGCCGAGCAGCGCGCGTCCGACCTGTCTGGCGGCAACCAGCAGAAGGTCGTGATCGCCAAATGGCTGACGCGCAATCCGAAAGTGGTGGTGCTGGACGAACCCACCCGCGGCATCGATGTCGGAGCCCGCGCCGGCATCTACGATATCATCGTCAACCTGGCCAAGCAGGGCGTCGCCGTGATCGTCGTGAGTTCGGATCTGGAAGAGGTCCTTGGTATTTCCAACCGAATACTGGTGCTCGCCCAGGGCAACCAGGCCGGTATCCTCAGCCGTGCCGAGGCCAACGATGTTTCGGTCATGGAACTTGCAACCATCTAGTCAACTTTGAAAGGAAGAGCGGTGTCCGATATCCGTCTGAACGCCCCCAAGTTGTTCGACCTCAGCGGCCAGGTCGCCATCGTCACCGGTGCCGGCAGCGGTATCGGCCAGCGGATTGCCATCGGGCTTGCCCAGTGCGGGGCGCAGGTCGCGCTTCTCGACCGGCGCACGGATGACGGATTGGCGCAGACCGCCGATCATATCGAGGCGACGGGTCAGCGGTCGATCCAGATCGCCGCCGACGTCACCAGCAAGCACTCGATGACTGACGCCGTCGCGCGCACGGAAGCGGAACTCGGCCCTCTCACTCTCGCTGTGAACGCAGCCGGCATCGCCAACGCCAGCCCGGCCGAGGAGATGGAGGAAGATCAGTACCAGGCCCTGATGGACATCAACCTCAAGGGCGTCTTTCTCTCCTGCCAGGCCGAGGCGCGCGCCATGCTGAAGAACGGGCGCGGTTCGATCGTGAACATCGCCTCGATGTCAGGCGTCATCGTCAATCGCGGCCTGAGCCAGGCCCATTACAATGCATCGAAGGCCGGCGTCATCCACATGTCCAAGTCGCTCGCCATGGAATGGGTGGACCGGGGCGTGCGCGTCAACACGATTTCCCCGGGCTACACGGCGACGCCGATGAATACGCGGCCCGAGATGGTGCATCAGACCAAGCTGTTCGAAGAGCAGACGCCGATGCAGCGCATGGCGAGCGTCGATGAAATGGTGGGTCCGGCGGTATTTCTTCTCTCCGGTGCCGCGAGTTTCGTGACCGGCGTCGACCTTCTGGTCGATGGCGGCTTTTGCTGCTGGTGATTCGATGCGCAAGCTGATTGCCGGAAACTGGAAGATGAACGGTCTCGCATCCTCACTGTCGGAGATCGAGACACTGAAACGGCTGACGGAAGCGGCGGCGTGCGACATTGTCGTGTGCCCGCCGTTTACGCTGATCGGCATGGCCGCGCAGGAGGCGCGGGGCTCGCATGTGGCAATCGGCGCCCAGGATTGCCATCCCAAGACGTCGGGAGCATTCACGAGCGACGTGTCCGCCGCCATGCTCAGCGAGGCGGGTGCATCGTTCGTGATCCTCGGGCATTCGGAGCGGCGCGCTGTCTACCACGAAACCGACATGACGGTCGCACGCAAGGCGACGGCTGCCCATGACGTCGGCCTGACGAGCATTATCTGCGTCGGCGAGACGCGCGCTGAGCGTGACGATGGCGTTGCTCTCGACGTGGTGCGCCGGCAGCTTCGGGGTTCGCTTCCGGTCACAGCAGCAGGTTCAAACACGGCGATCGCCTATGAACCGGTGTGGGCCATCGGTACGGGTCTGGTGCCGACCGTCGAGCAGATCGACGAGGTCCACCGGACGCTTCGGCAGATTCTCCGGCAGGAACTCGGCGACGACGGCGGAGCGGTCCGGATCCTCTACGGCGGATCGGTCAAGCCGTCGAATGCGGCCTCGATCTTCAAGGTGCCGGACGTCAACGGCGCGCTGGTCGGCGGAGCGTCGCTCAAGGCCTCCGACTTTGCAGAGATTATAGCATTCGCAGTCTGACATCCATGTCGCGAGACGGCGGCACGACAAACTGAAGGGAAAATCGCGATGAACCGCTTTGAGAACAAGACTGTCGTTATCACAGGCGGCAGCCGCGGAATCGGCGCTGCAATTGCCCGGCGCTTCGCACGGGAAGGTGCAAACCTTGTCGTTTCGGCCAATGAGGACGCTGTCCATGCCGTCGCCGAACAGATCAAGGCGGACGGTGGAAAGGCAATTTCCTTTGTCGGCGACGTCACCGACAAGTCCAGCGTCAAGGCGCTTTTCGATGCCGCAGAAAGCGCATTCGGCAGCGTCGACGTGTCGATCCAGAATGCCGGCGTCATTACCATCTCCCGTATCGAGGAGATGACCGAGGGCGAGTGGGACAAGGTCATGGCGGTGAACACCAAGGGCGTGTTCCTGTGTGCCCAGGAGGCCATTGCCCGGATACGCAAACACGGCCGCGGCGGCCGCATCATCAACACGGCCTCGGGCCAGGCGCGCGACGGCTTCATCTACACGCCGCATTACGCGGCCTCGAAGATGGGCGTGGTCGGCATCACGCAAAGCCTTGCCAAGGAAGTCGCGGTCGACGGCATCACCGTCAATGCGTTCTGCCCCGGCATCATCGAGACGGATATGTGGGCCTATAACGACGAGGCGTGGGGCAAGCTGCTTGGCAACTATGCGCCCGGCGCGTTGATGAAGGAATGGGTCGAAGGCATTCCGATGAAGCGAGCCGGATCTGGCGAGGATGTCGCGGGTCTCGTAACCTTCCTTGCCAGCGAGGACGCGGCCTACATCACGGGGCAAACCATCAATGTCGATGGCGGACTGATCATGTCCTGAACGCAAAGAGGGGCAAAAATCGAACAGCCCGTTTTCATTTGCGCTCTTGCAATTGCTCCTCTCGTCTTATTATCTTCACGATGTTCTCAGGGCGGGGTGTAACTCCCCACCGGCGGTATCGGGGTTATCCCCGGAGCCCGCGAGCGCTCCCGCGAAAGCGGGAGGTCAGCAGATCCGGTGCGATGCCGGAGCCGACGGTTATAGTCCGGATGGAAGAGGACAACGTCAGACCTTCCCGCAAGGGGAGGATTCCGACTTGTTGGCCCAAGGGATGAATGGCGGCTGAAAAGGCGCAGTTTACCGCTCACGCGGGTAACCCTTAAAAGGCAATGACATGACTATCTCAAAAATCGAAGATGCCCTCGAGGCGCTGGCACGGGGACAGATGATCATCGTGGTCGATGATGAGGACCGCGAAAACGAAGGGGACATCATCGCCGCTTCGCAGACCGCAACCCCCGAAACCATCGCCTTCATGATGAACCATGCACGCGGGCTGATCTGCGTCGCAATGGAAGGGGCAAGGCTCGACGAGCTCGATATCCCCCTGATGGTGCCGCGCAATACGGAATCGCACAAGACCGCGTTTACCGTTTCGGTCGACTACCTGCCGGCGACGACCACCGGCATTTCGTCAAGCGACCGTGCAGCGACGGTCAGGGCGCTGGTCGATCCGTCGGCTCAGCCTGACGACTTCGCCCGGCCCGGCCACATCTTCCCGCTCCGTGCCCATCCCAAAGGCGTGCTTGCGCGTGCGGGTCATACCGAAGCAGCCGTCGACCTGTGCAGGCTTGCGGGCCTCAGCCCTTCCGGCGTCATCTGTGAGGTCGCCAAGGAAGACGGCAGCATGGCGCGCTTACCTGACCTCATCGAGTTCGCAAGCCAGCACGCGATGCCGCTCGTCACGATCGCCGACCTGATCTCTCATGTCGCGAGCTCTTCAAGCCGTAAGAAGGCGTTCGCAGCTTAGTCATCTGTCTGCAATGCGTCGTCATCTCTGCGGCGCATTGCAGACAGACCCGAGTGGCCGGGGCACCCAATCTGGAGATGATGGGAGAGCCGCTGCCACGCATGCCGCCAGGCACCCTTTCCCAATCGAGCACCATTGACCGCCGCCGGACCAAAAGACCGGTCGAATGGTCAATGACCGCCCCCGCTTTTCTGACTGAATAAGCTGGGGCGCGCAGACATTTCACGTGGGTGGCCATTCTGCTGCGCGCACTCATGGTCGCTTTGGCGGCCCGGTCCATCGTTGATATATCAGATTTCAGATTTCAGTTGAACCGCGCGAATGCTGGTGCTAGATCGTGCTGGGGATGGAGGAAACGAAAAGCATGGGAAGCGAGGACGCGCTGTTGCCGGTCGAGCCGGCGTTCCTGAAAAGCCTTCGCAGCCATGTTTACGGGCTGGTTCGCGATGCGATCCTGTCGGGCAAACTCAAGAGCGGGGAGAAGCTCAACGAGCGGCAGCTCGCCGGCAATCTCGGCATCAGCACGACGCCGCTCAAGGAGGCTTTGAGGGTGCTCGAGGCCGAAGGGCTGGTGAGATCCGAAGCGCGTCGCGGGATCTATGTGACGTTCGATCCGGCGCAGGCCGAGGAGATGATGCTGGCACGTGCAGCGATCGAGAGCATGATCGCGCGGCAGGCGGCAAAGCGCGTGACTGCAGAGCAGATCCTGCGCATGCGTGCGCTTCTCGTCGAGATGCGCACGGGGCTCGAAACAGTTGATGTGCTGGAACTGATCCATCTCAACGAGCAGTTCCACAATGTCATTCATGAGGCCTCGGGCTGCGCCTATCTGCGTCGCCTGCAGGGCGGTCAGAACATCTACAATCACACGGCGCGCCTGAGTGTGCTCTCGGAAGAACGGGAGCGCTTTCTCGCCGTCGAAGAGCACGAGGCGATCGCCGATGCCATCGCCCAACGCAAGCCGGACCTCGCTGAACAGCGGATGCGTGATCACGTCATCCGGTCGGGCGAGAAGCATCTCATCCGCGTGTCTCAATCCGAAGATCAGAAAGATCGGGCATGAATATCCGTGACTACAGACGGGCTCTCGGAGGGATCTCCGGCGTCCATGTGACCGCCTACGATCAGGACGGGGCCATCGAGCCCCAGCTGACAGCCCAGATCATTCGCCGTATCGCCGATGCCGGCATCCACAACATCGTCACCGGCGGCAATACCGGCGAGTTCTATAGCCTCCAGCATGACGAAGTGCTGCGGCTGCAGGCCATTTGCGTCAAAGCGGCAGACGGCAAGGCCGCGGTAACGGCGGCTGCCGGACGCTCGATCGGCGAAGCCATCGCGACGGCCCGGTCTGCCAAGCGGGAGGGCGCACAAGGCGTGATGGTCCATCATCCACTCGACCCCTTCGCGGCGCCGAAGACCCAGGCCGACTATTTCATCGCCATTGCCGAAGCGTCGGATCTGCCGCTCGTCGCCTATGTTCGCTCCAATGCCATGGCCGTGCACGACCTGGCCCGGATCGCCACGCATCCGAACATCGCCGGCGTCAAGTTCGCATCGACCGACATGATGCTGTTTTCCGAATGCGTCCGCGCGACGGAGGGAACGGATGCTGTGTGGATCTGCGGTCTCGCGGAAGGCTGGGCTGCTCCCTTCTACGCGCTCGGCGCCAAGGGCTTTACGTCCGGCCTGGTCAATGTCGACCCGGTGCGGTCGATGGCGATCTGGACGGCGCTGGAGGCGGGAGATTACGGCCGGGCCCGCACGCTGGTCGCTCCGATCGCCGGTTTCGAGGCGCTGCGGGCGAAATTCAACAACGGTGCCAATGTCACCGTCGTGAAGGAGGCTCTGATGCTGCGTGGAGACAGCGTCGGGCCTGTTCGGCTGCCGGGGCTGACCAAACTCGATGGCGACGACCGCAAGGCCCTTGAAGCAATCCTTGAAGGCTGGGAGGCCATTCCCGCTTAAAGCGGGCCGGGGGGACTACCGATGCCGGCACGCCTGCGCCGATACGCTTAAGTCAGGCTTGGTGAGGAGGAATAGTGATGTACCCTAAATTTTCGCGCCGCGGCTTTCTGGGAGTCGCCGCCGCCAGCACTGCTGCCATGACGCTCTCGTCCATTCGCGCCATGGCCGCCGGCCTGCCGCTGCCCACGTCGCCCGTCACGCTCAATATCGTCGATGCGGCCGGCAATCTGGCGCTGACGCAGGGAGCCTTCGACGCTTATGCGGCGGCAAAGCCAAACCTTGTGTCGCGCATGACGTTCACCAAGGCGACCTCACCGGAACTGCCGGGCAAGATCAAGGCCCAGCAGGCCGCCAAGCGCCTGGACATCGACGTCGTGCTCATCGGACCCGACGCCCTGTCGGCGGGCCTCGCCCAGGACATGTGGGTCGATATTGCCTCGATGAAGGACAACGGCCTGCCGGATCTGAAGGCGATCTACCAGGAACCGGCCTACCGCATGCAGGGGCTTTCCAAGGGACGCGGCGTCACCATCACCTATTACCCGTCCGGCCCGCTGATCGGCTACATGCCGGCCAAGGTCAAGACAGTGCCGAAGACAGCCGAACAGCTGCTCGACTGGACCCGGCAGAACGCCAACAAGTTCATCTATGCACGGCCGGCCAACTCGGGTCCGGGCCGCACCTTTCTGATGGGCCTGCCTTATCTTCTCAAGGACAGCAATCCCAAGGATCCGGTCAAGGGCTGGGACAAGACCTGGGCATTTCTCAAGGAACTGCACAAGAACATCGAATACTACCCCGCCGGCACCGGTGCGCTGATGAAGGAATTCGGCGAAGGCACCCGCGACATGACGGTGACCACGACCGGCTGGGACATCAATCCGCGCGTTCTCGGCGTGGTGCCGAAAGAGGCAGCCATCGGTACGCTCGAGGGTTTCCACTGGGTCTGCGACGCGCACTACATCAGCGTGCCCAAGGGCATTTCGGACGAAAAGCTCGCCGTCATTCTCGACATGATCACCTTCATGCTGCAGCCGGCACAGCAGGCGATCACCTACGACAAGGGCTATTTCTATCCGGGCCCGGCCGTAAAGGATGTTCCGCTCTCGATGGCGCCCAAGGCAAGCCAGGATGCCATCGCCGAGTTCGGCCGCCCCGAATACGACGACTGGATCAAGAACAACCCGGTCGAGCTGCCGCTCGAGCCGGAAGCGCTGGTCGTTGCCTTCCGCCGCTGGGACGAAGACGTCGCAGCGTCCGCCAAGTAACAGGACACATATCCGGATACACATGGCCTCCGCATCGCGGGGCCATGTTCTCCCATGACGAGGCCGATCGATGCAGCTCGCTTCCATGCCCTTCAATGAAATCCGTCTAGACCGGATGAGCCGCTCATTCGGAGCGCTGAACGCGCTGCGCGACATCAGCCTGTCGATCAGGAAAGGCGAGTTCATCGCGCTTCTTGGCCCTTCCGGCTGCGGCAAATCCACCGCTCTCAACTGCATTGCCGGCCTCCTGTCCACGACGGGCGGCGGTATCTATATCGACGACAAGCGGATCGACCAGTTCAAGCCGGAAGACCGCGGCTTCGGTATGGTGTTCCAGAACTACGCCTTGTTTCCGCATATGAGTGTGCGAAAGAATATCGGCTTTGGCCTGAAGATGCGCTCGAGGCCCAAGGCCGAGATCGACACCAAGGTGGACGAGGCGCTGGCGCTGGTGCGCCTTCAGGGCCAGGCGGAAAAACTGCCCGGCCAGCTCTCCGGCGGGCAGCAGCAGCGAGTCGCGATCGCCCGCGCCATCGTCATCGAGCCGCCTCTGGTGCTGATGGACGAGCCGCTGTCCAACCTCGACGCCAAGCTGCGGCTGGAAATGCGCGCCGAAATCCGCCGCATCCACAACCAGATGAAGGCGACGACCATCTACGTCACCCACGATCAGGACGAGGCGCTGTCGCTGGCCGACCGGATCGTGGTGCTGCGTGACGGCGCCATCCGCCAGGTCGGTACGCCGCATGAACTCTACGAGCGCCCAGCGCATCTGGACGTCGCCGAATTCATGGGGTTCCGCAACCGTTTTACCGGCAAGGTCGTCTCGCGCCAAGGCGAACGCGCCACGGTTTCGGCTGGCTCCTTCTCGGTGTCGGGCACGGTCGCCGAAGACCTGCAGCCGGGGGCGTCAGCGGTCCTTGCCGTTCGTCCCGACGACGTGACGCTCTCCGGCGATACGCCCGGCGGCGTTTCCGTGACAGTTGAGGCGATCGAATATCGTGGCCGCGAATATGTCGGCATCGCCAGGACGCCGGATGGGGTGGAGATCATCTTCCACGCCGATAATGCGGCGGCACCTGGCAGCACCGTGTCGCTGTCGATCGATCCCGCCCGCGCGCTCGTGTTTTCGGCCTGAGGAGATGGCCATGACCTCGTCCACACTCCAAGAAGGTACCTCGCTTCGCCAAAAGCTTGCGCTGCGCGGCATAGACGGCGTCACCCTTTTGGTCCTGCCGTCCGTGCTCTTTGTGCTGGCGATCTTCATCTATCCGTTCATCTACGGATTGCTGCTTTCCTTCGCGCCCATTCGCGAAGGCGGCATGTTTGCCAACTACATCACCTTCTTCTCCGACCCCTATCTCTACAACACGATCGCCGCGACCCTTCGCCTTGCGGTGCCCGTGACCCTGCTCAGCGTTGCCGCTGCGGTGCCTGTCGCGATGCGGGTTCGGCTCGTCAGGCGGCAGCGCCTGTTGACGACGCTGCTCGTGCTGCCGATCACGCTCGGGACGGTCCTGGTGGCGCAGGGCATGCTCAACTATCTCGGCCCGCAAGGCTGGTTCAGCCGGTCGCTGATGCTTCTCCACGTCATCAGCTCGCCGCTCAAACTCACCAACAATTACTGGGGCGTGTTTCTGTCGCTGATCATCACGGTGTTTCCGTTTACTTTCCTGCTGACCCTGTCCTATGTGACGGGCATCGACCCCGGGCTTGAAAAAGCGGCCGCCACGCATGGCGCTTCGGCCTGGCAGCGGTTCCGCCATGTCATGCTCCCGCTTCTGGTGCCGGGGCTGGCGATCGCCTTCTGCCTCACCTTCGTGCAGGCCTTCGCGGTCTTTCCTTCGGCCGTACTTCTGGGCGCACCGTCGGGACCGACCCGCGTCATCTCGATTGCCGCCGCCCAGGCTGCCTTCGAGCAGTATGATTTCACCATGGCTTCAGCGATTGCCATGATCATGGGGGTCGTGCAGCTCTGCATCGTGCTGATCGTGCTCGTCGTCCGTAACCTCTTCTACCGTGGCGCCACCAGCGGCGGGAAAGGCTGAAGCGATGATCCGCGACACCACCATCGGCGCCAAACTCTGGATCACCGCGGTCTGGGCCGTCACCATCTTCTTCGTGCTCAACGTGCTTGCCATCATCGCAACGGTGATCGTCTCGTCGCTCGGCACCCGCTGGCTCGGCACCTGGCTGCCGAACGCTTTTACGCTCAATTGGTATGCGTCGGCCTGGCAGGAATTCCAGCTTGGCCCCGTTCTGTTGGTGACGTTTCAGATCGCGTTTACCGTCGTCGCGCTCTCTGGCTTGCTCGGCGTAACGGCCGCCTATGCCATGGCGCGACGGGATTTCCCGGGCAAGAAACTGGTTATGTTTCTCTTCCTGCTGCCGCTGCTCGTGCCGCCGATCACCTTCGGCATCCCGCTTGCCACCGTGCTTTACCAGTTCAACGTCGGCGGAACGTTCTGGGGCGTCGTCCTTGCCAATCTCGTGCCGACGGTGCCCTTCGTTATTCTCGTCATGATCCCCTTCATCGAGCAGATCGATCCGAAGGTGGAGGCGGCCGCCCGGGTGTTCGGCGCCGGCACGTTCAAGCTCTTCGTGCATGTGCTGATGCCGATGCTGATCCCCGGCATCCTCGCCTCGCTGCTGCTGGTGCTGGTGCGCACCGTCGCCATGTTCGAGCTGACCTTCCTGACGGCCGGGCCGACCAGCCAGACGCTTGTCGTCTCGCTCTATTACGCGGTGTTTGCCTCGGGCGTGCGGGCAGTGCAGTCGATCGATGCGATGGCCGTCATCTACATGGTGTCGACGCTCGTCTGGCTGCTGGTCGCGCTCCGGTTCGTCAACCCGACGCAGATCGTTGCCCGTGGCAACCAGTCGTCCAGCGCCCACTGATGCCTCCCGGCCGGCGTTCAACACGCCGGTCCATCCCGTGCTTATCCGGAAGATCCGATGAAAATCACTGCGCTCGAGACGATCCAGCTCCCCAGCCTCAACAACATCCTCTGGCTGCATATCCACACCGATGAAGGCATTATCGGGCTTGGGGAAACCTTCCGCGGCACGAATGCCGTCGCCGCCTATATCCACTCCGAGGTCGCGCCGGCGCTGATCGGCCAGAACCCGCTGCATATCGACCGCATCTCCAAGCTGCTGACCGAGACCTATGTGGGCTTCCGCTCCTCGGGTGTCGAAATCCGCGCGGCGTCGGCGGTCGATATCGCACTGTGGGACATCTTCGGCAAAGTCACCAACCAGCCGATCCACCAGCTGCTCGGCGGGCTGACGCGCCCGGCGATCCGCACCTACAACACCTGCGCCGGCTATTCCTACAACAGCCGCGGCGCGCGCCGCTACATCGGGGATGCCGACGAGACTCAAGGGCCTTACGATGACCAGGTCGCCTTTACCAAGGACGCCGGCGCGCTGGCCGAAAGCCTTCTGTCCGAAGGCATAACGGCGATGAAAATCTGGCCGCTGGATCCGTTTGCCGTAGCCGGTGGCGGCAACTTCATTCATCGGGACGATCTGAAAAAGGGTCTCGAGCCGTTTCGCAAGATCCGCGATGCCGTCGGCGACCGGATGGAGGTCATGGTCGAGCTGCATTCCATGTGGGACCTGCCGTCGGCGCTGGCGATCGCCCGCGAGATCAAGCAGTTCCGGCCTTTCTGGATGGAAGATCCGATCAAGATGCAGGATACCGAAGCGCTTACCGTCTACGCGCAGCGTTCCGGGCTGCCGGTCTGCGCCAGCGAAACGTTGGCGACCCGGGCGCAATTCGTCGAGCTCCTGCGCAAGAACGCGGTGGATTATGTGATGCTCGATATTTCCTGGTGCGGGGGCCTGAGCGAAGCCAAGAAGATCGCCTCCATGGCGGAAGCCTTTCAGCGGCCGATCGCGCCGCATGACTGCACGGGGCCCGTCGTGTTCGCGGCCTCGATCCATCTGTCTCTGAATGCGCCGAATGCCGTCTTCCAGGAATCGGTGCGGGCCTATTATTCCACCTGGTATCGCGATCTGGTCACCGTCATGCCTCGGATCGAGAAGGGGATGATCTATCCCTTCGAGGGGGCAGGGCTGGGGCTGGAACTCAGCGACTACGTGCTTGGCAATCCCGACGTCCAGCGCCGCACCACGTCGGTCCGAGACCTCTGATGCTGCACTTCCAGCCCATCGGCGGTCTCAGCCTTGCGCTCGGCGAAAGCCCGGTGTGGGACGACCGGCGGGGGCTGGTCTTTCTCTGCGATATCCCGACCGGCCGGCTGATTGCCCTGCGCCTCGGCGAAGGGCTCGTCCGGGAATGGGTGCTCGGGGAAAACGTCTGCTCGATCGGCTTGTGCGACAGCGGCAGGCTCGTCGTGGCGCTCGCCCGTGAGGTCATCCTGTTCGATCCCGACAGCGGCATATCGCACCCGCTGGCAAAGCTGGAGGGGGAAGTTTCGACCAATAGGCTCAATGACGGCAAGGTCGGCCCCGACGGCGCGTTCTGGGTCGGCACGACGGACCAGCGGCCGCAAAGAGAGGCGATCTGTTCGCTCTACCGGATCGGCGCCGACGGCCAGATGGTCGTCCGGAAGTCGGGCCTCATCATCTCGAACGGTCTTGCCTGGTCGCCGGATGGCGGGATCATGTACCATTCGGACTCCGGGGGGAAATGGATCGAGCGGCACGGTTTCGACGCCGCAACCGGCGAGATGGGCAAGGGCCTACGCATCGCGGAACCGGGCGAGACGGACGGGCGGCCGGACGGTGGCGCTGTCGATTGCGATGGTCATTACTGGAGTGCCGGTGTGTCGGCCGGTTGCCTCAACCAGTATGCGTCCGACGGTACAGTGCTGCACAAACATCCGCTGCCGGTTCCATCGCCGACCATGCCGTGCTTTTGCGGGCCGGACCTGAAAACCCTGCTGGTGACCTCGCACCGCTATCTTTCGGCCGAAGCACTCGAGCGTTATCCGCTTGCCGGAAGCGTGCTCCTGGCGCGGTCGCCGGTAGCGGGCACGCCGGTCCACCGCATGCGGGGGGTGTGAGCGTGTCAGGGGAGACGGCGACCGTTCGTCGCCTCACAGCGCATGGCTATGATCTCACGGTCGATGTCGAACACGGTGCCAGTTTGACGGCGCTGCGCTGGTTTAAGCCCGACGGCGCCTGGTTCGAGATCCTGCATCCATGCCCGCCCGCGATCGCAGCCAAGACCGGCGGCTGCTTTGTGATGGCGCCGTTTGCCAACCGGCTCGATGGCGGACGGTTTGCGAGCGCAGGCGGAC
This sequence comes from Hyphomicrobiales bacterium, assembly GCA_900469345.1. Classification (GTDB taxonomy): domain Bacteria; phylum Pseudomonadota; class Alphaproteobacteria; order Rhizobiales; family Rhizobiaceae; genus Neorhizobium. The sequence continues at coordinate 143,517 of UBWZ01000016.1, forward strand.
CGGTCCAACTGCCCCTCAACAGGCCGGAAGAGGACCTCGCGATCCATGGCTTTTCCCGTGACCGTGCATGGATGGTGCTGGACGCATCAGACGATCGCCTTATACTCGTTGATCATTTTGCCGAAGCCGGCAATCCGTTCGCGTACACCCTGACGCAGGAGATCAACCTCGGTTCCTCCGGCGTGGAACTGCTGCTGCGCCTCACCAACACGGCAACCGAGAGCCTGCCCTTTGGTCTCGGATTCCATCCGTGGTTCCGCAAGACAGTGGACACATGGCTGACCTTCGAGGCGACCGTGCAGCTTGGGCGGGATGAACGCGGCTTTGCGATCGAACCGGTCCCTGCAGACGAGGAGCCGTCGTTCCCGTCGGGCGTGGATGTCTCGGCCATGCCGTGGTTCGACCGCCATTATCCGGGTTGGACATCCAGGACTGCCGGGATCGACTGGCGCCCGGAAGGGGTGCGGATGACGATGCAGGCGAGGGGAGCCTTCACCAACCTGCAGATCTATGTGCCGGATAGCCTCCCCGTCTTCTGTGTTGAGCCGATCAGCCATGTGCCCGACGTCCACAACCGTCGCGACCTGGCCGGGTACGGCGACGTGGCGCTCCTTGCGCCCGGCGAGACGATCGAGGGGGCGATGATCCTCTGCTGCTCCGCAACCAGCCGGACCGGCGCGGACCGGTAACGTGGTCTATTTCATCGACGCGAGAAGTGCCTTGCTGCCCGCAGTCAGCAAGCCGATATCAGTGCAGCCCGCGACGAAGACGAAGCCCATGTCCAGGCAGCGCTTTGCATCGTTCGGGCCGACCAGGATGCCAGGAGGTTTGCCCAGCCTCCGGATCCGTTCGGCAGCCGTTTCCAGAACTGCCCATACTTCCGGGTGGCCCGGGTTGCCGAGGTAGCCAAGGTCAGCAGAAAGGTCGGCGGGCCCGATGAAAATGCCATCGACGCCATCGACGGCGGCAATGGCTTCAAGGTTGACAAGCGCCTCCCGGGTCTCGATCTGGACGATGATGCAGATCTCGTTTTGCACCTGATCCAGTTCGGAGACAAATCGTCCGTAACCGTTGGCGCGCGAGCCGAGCGACAGGCCCCGGCTGCCGCGGGGAGGGTAGGAGGCACGCTCTACCGCCGCCTTCGCCTCTTCCGCGTTCTGGACAAAGGGCAGGAGCAGTGTCTGTGCGCCGGCATCCAGATACCGCTTGATGAGCACCGGGTCGTTCCAGGCCGGGCGGACCACAGCGCTCGCGGGGGTCGCCCTCAGCGCCTGCAACTGCGTCACAACGGCGGGAAGTTCGTTGGGCGCATGTTCCGTATCGAGCAGCACCCAATCGAAGCCCGCATCGCCCAGAATTTCAGCGGCGATGTTCGAACATAGGCTCGACCATGCGCCGATCTGCGGGTGCATGTCCTTGATCGCCCATTTGAACCGGTTGCGGTCGTTCAGCATTGCCGTCTCCCTAGCGGCCGTTGGTCTTGCGCCAGGCCTCGTATTTCTGCTGGTACTCGTCCTTGGTGCCCGGATACAGGCCGATGATGGCATCGCCCGCCTTGACCTGTTCGAGCACAAAATCCTCGTAGCTTTCCATTGCCGTGCATTCGTCGGCGAGTTCCTCCGCCAGATGCGCGGGAATGACCATGACGCCGTCGCGGTCGCCGACCAGCACGTCACCCGGAAACACCGCCACGTCGCCGCAGGAGATCGGCACGTTAATATCCATCGCCTCATGCAGGGTCAGATTGGTCGGCGCCGAGGGCCGTGCGTAGTAGGATGGCATGTCCAGTGCGCCGATACCGGCTGCATCGCGAAAACCGCCATCGGAGACGACGCCGGCCGCACCACGCAGCGCCAGCCGGGTGATCAGGATCGAACCGGCGGTCGCGGCTCTTGCATCCTTGCGGGCATCCATGACCAGGACATGGCCGGGAGGGCAGGTCTCGATCGCGACCCGCTGCGGATGGTCTGCATTGCGAAAGACGGTGATCGGGTTGCGGTCCTCGCGGGCCGGGATATAGCGCAGCGTGAAGGCCTGGCCGACCATCACCTCGGTCTTCGGCGACACCGGCACGACGCCCTGGATGAACTGGTTGCGGAGGCCGCGCTTGAACAGCGCGGTGGCAATCGATGCGGTCGAGATCTTCTTGAACTTGGCGCGGGTTGCGTCGCTCAGCACATAGTCGGTCATGGTCTTGCCTCTCTCAGAAACGGGCTCAATAGATTTCCGGTTCGCCGGCAGTCTTGCCGAAACCGGTCTCCAGGAAATCGAAGTCACAGCCCTGGTCGGCCTGCGTCACGTGGCGGGAAAACAGCCAGCCGTAACCACGCTCGTAGCGGGGCTTCGGGGCAATCCATATGGCCTTGCGGCGCGCCAGTTCCTCTTCGCTGACCAGCATGTCGAGGCTGCGGGCCGGCAGGTCGAGACGGACGATATCGCCGGTCTTCAGAAGCGCAAGAGGCCCGCCGATATAGCTTTCCGGCGACACGTGCAGCACGCAGGCACCATAGGACGTGCCGGACATGCGCGCGTCCGATATCCGCAGCATGTCGCGGTGGCCCTTCTTGATCAGCGCCTTGGGGATGGGCAGCATTCCCCATTCGGGAAAGCCCGGTCCGCCGAGCGGCCCGGCATTGCGCAGCACCATGACATGGTCGGGCGTGACGTCGAGATTTTCGTCGTCGATCGCCTTCTTCATCTCCGGATAGCTGTCGAAGACCAGCGCCGGGCCCTGGTGGATGTGATATTTCGGATCGCAGGCGGCCGGCTTGATGACGGCGCCATCGGGGCAGAGATTGCCGCGCAGGACCGCCAGAGAACCCTCGTGATAGACCGGGTTGGACAGGGGCCTTATGACATCGTCGTTAAAGACCTTTGCGCCTTGAAGGTTTTCGCCCATCGTCTTGCCGGTCACGGTCATGGCCGAAAGGTCAAGGCGGTCCTCAATCTGCTTCATCAGCGCGCGCAGCCCGCCCGCATAGAAGAAATCCTCCATCAGGTAGTCCTTGCCGGAAGGGCGGACATTGGCGATCAGCGGCGTGATGCGGCCGAGCGCATCGAGATCGTCGAGCGTCAGGTCGACGCCCGCGCGGCGCGCCATCGCGATCAGATGGACGACGGCATTGGTGGAACAGCCGGTGGCCATCGCGACGATCGCGGCATTGCGGCAGGCACCTTCGGTGATGATCCTGTCGGGCGTCAGGTCTTCCCAGACCATGTCGACGATCCGCCGGCCGCAGGAGGCCGCCATGCGCTGATGGTTGGCATCGACCGCCGGGATCGACGAGGCGCCGGGCAGGGTCAGGCCCATGGCGTCGGCGATCGCCGTCATGGTCGAGGCGGTGCCCATCGTCATGCAGGTGCCGGCCGAACGAGCGATGCCGCCCTGGACGCCCAGCCACTCCTCGTCAGAGATATTGCCGGCGCGCCGTTCGTCCCAGTACTTCCAGGCATCGGAGCCCGAGCCGAGGATCTTTCCGGCGTAGTTTCCGCGCAGCATCGGACCGGCCGGCAGATAGATCATCGGTACGCCGGCCGAGATCGCGCCCATCACCAGGCCGGGCGTGGTTTTGTCGCAGCCGCCCATCAGCACCACGCCGTCGAGCGGATGCGAGCGGATCATCTCTTCCGTCTCCATCGCCAGCATGTTGCGGTAGAGCATCGATGTCGGCTTGGTGTTGCTCTCATCGACCGACAGCGACGGCATCTGCACCGGGAACCCGCCGGCCTGCAGGACGCCGCGCTTGACGTCCTGAACGCGGTCCCTGAAATGAGAGTGACAGGAATTGAGTTCCGACCAGGTGTCGAGGACGCCGATGACCGGCTTGTCGCGAAAGTCTTCCTCGCCATAACCGAGCTGCATCATCCTTGAACGGTGGCCGAAGGAGCGCAGGTCGTCGGGTGCAAACCAGCGCGCGGACCGCAGCGTTTCGGGTGTTTTTCTATCTGTCATGAGACCGACCTTGTTGGGCATGCAAAGGATGAGCTGAAGCCTAATCCTTCATGCCCCATTTCTGAATGGTGTGGCGCTCGATCGTCTGGAAAACCAGGTTTTCGACGATCAGACCAATGATGATGACCGTCAGCAGGCCGGCAAACACGGCTGGAATATCGAGCAGGTTGCGGTTTTCGAAAATGAACCAGCCAAGACCGCCCTGGCCGGACGAGACGCCGAACACGAGCTCGGCGGCGATCAGCGTGCGCCAGGCAAAGGCCCAGCCGATCTTCAGGCCGGTGAGGATGGACGGAAAGGCCGCCGGCACTAGAATGCGCAGCACGTAGGAAATGCCGGTCAGGCCATAATTGGCGCCCACCATGCGCAGGGTCCGCGAGACCCCGAGAAAGCCCGAATGGGTGTTCAGCGCGACGGCCCAGAGCACCGAATGCACGAGCACGAAGACGAGGCTGGAGGCACCGAGACCGAACCAGATGAGCGCCAGCGGCAGAAGCGAGATTGCCGGCAGGGGGTTGAACATCGCCGTCATGGTCTCGAGAAAGTCGGTACCTACGCGGGTGTTGATGGCAAGGACCGTCAACACCGCTGCCAGAACCGTGCCGATGGCATAGCCCATGAACAGGACCTGCAACGTCGTCCAGATGCGGGCCGGCAGCGTGCCATCGACAAACCGGTCGACCATGGTCGTCAGGGTATCGCTCAGCGTCGGAAAGAGCAGGGGGTTATCAAGATAGCTGGCATAGACCTGCCAGATCACCGCAAGCGTCAGGATCAGCAACGTCTTTCGCAGCGCGCTGACGCCCCACAGCGTCTCAAGGGCGTTGAGCTTCTGCTCGACCGGCTTGACGTTGTCATAGGGTTTGGCAACCTCGACGTCGGACGCAAGGATGATGTTGGGAGACAGCATGGCTCTATTCCTTGTGACCGGGCTCGTTCGAAAACAGCAGATTGTGGATGTCGCGTTCGAGCGCTGCAGCGCTGCCGTCCGTCTGGCTCACCTTGTCGACATCGACGACCTCGGCCTTTACCCGTCCCGGATGCGGCGACAGAAGCAGGATGCGGTTGGAGATCTTGATCGCCTCGGCGATCGAATGCGTGACGAAGATCACTGTGAACTTGGTGTCTTCCCAGAGCTGCAGCAATTCGTCCTGCATCTGCCGACGGGTCAAGGCATCAAGCGCTGCGAACGGCTCGTCCATCAGGAGGATGTCCGGCTGCATCGCCATGCCGCGGGCAATCGCCACGCGCTGCTTCATGCCACCCGACAGCGTGTGCGGATAGCTGTCCATGGCGCGGGTGAGTTTCACCTTGTCGATATACTGGCGGGCCAGCGCCTCGGCCTCATCCTTCGGCAGCTTGCGGGCGACGAGGAGCGGAAACATGACGTTTTCCAGCACGGTCTTCCAGGGCATCAGCTGATCGAATTCCTGGAACACCATCATCCGGTCGGGGCCGGGACGCGTGACCTGGCGGCCATTGATGTGGATCGTGCCCGACGACGGCGCCATATAACCGCCGACCGCCTTCAAAAGCGTGGACTTGCCGCAGCCGGACGGGCCAAGCAGCACGAACCGGTCGGACTCACTGACCGTAAAGCTGACGTCTTCGGTTGCGGTGATCAGCAGATTCGGCGTCTTGTAACGCAATGTCACGCCGTCGACTGACAGGAGCGGGGGCTTGGCCGGGGCCGGCGCAATGCGCTCGGCGGCAGAAGCGGTTGCCTGCATCATGGAATTCACTCCGTAAGAGGAGCAGCGGCGCATGCCGCCGCTGCAGAGGCGTCACGGATCTCAGTTGCCGTTGAGATAGGCGCTGTCGGGCAGGTAGTAGTCCGTCCAGGCCTTCGGCATGGATTTCAGGGTGCCGATCTTGTGGAGATGTTCGGCAAACTTCATGGTGCCCTGCGGATCGGTGCGCCATTCGTCCATTCCGGGTTCTTTCATCATCGCCATCAGGTCGTCGAGGCTCGTCTTGTCGCCGGAGACCGACTTGTAGGCTTCGAGCGCGCCCTTCGGGTTCTTCTTGATGAAGGCAATCGCTTCCTCGGTCGCGCTACGCAGCGCCTTGACCAATTTCGGGTTGTCTTCCGCAAAGGCCGTGGTGGTGAAGAATGTCGCCTGGGTCAGCGCGCCGCCGAGGATCTCGCGCGAGTCCGTTACCTTGTGGACGCCCGGCTGCTTCAGTTCGATGTACTGGAAGGGCGGCGCTGAAAAGTGGTTCTTGACCTCATGCTTGGAATTGGCGATCGCGGCAACCGCATCGGGATGTCCAAGCTGCACGGTGTTTGGATCGAACTTCTTGACCTGATCCTCACCGTAGAGCTTGGCGGCCGCCATCTGCAGCAGGATCGCCTGGGTCGAGACGCCGACGGTCGGCACGGCGATCTTGTCGCCCTGCTGGATGTCCTTGAGTGTGGTGATGCGCGGGTCGTTGGAGACCATGATGACCGGCTGCGCCGAGCTGGTGATGATGCCCTTGACCTTGCCGCGGGTGCGATCCCACAGGAGCAGAAGATTGCCGGTGCCGGTGTTGACCACGTCGACATTGCCGGCAAGCAGTGCATCGGTCTGGGCGCCGCCGCCGCTGAATGTCCGCCATTCGACGGTGACGCCCGCCAGCCCATCGGCCGCCGCCTGTTTCTCGACCAGCTTCTGCGTCTCCATCACATGGCTCGCCAGGTAAAGGATGCCCGGCTGGCGGGTGATCGACAGTGTGGTCTTTTCTGCGGCATGGCTCGAACCGGCCAGTCCGAGGGCGAGGGCAAAGGCGGTCATCCCGCGGGTAAGCAGTCTCATTGGTTTCCTCCAGGAAAGGGGCTTCTCCGCCCGTCCCGCCTTCACTCCCAAAGCGGATAAGGGCATTGAAGCACTAAAACATCAGTGCATCAACCCTGCTTTTGTGCTTAAGCTCGCTTGAGAGGTCAAAGAGATCGGGACGGTCGCATGAGTGGAATGATCAGGAACGGACAGCTGGACCGGTCGCGGCAGGTGGCACTGCAGGTGCACGAGATCCTGCGCGAGCGCATCCTGACCGTACAACTGGCGCCGGGCACCGTGCTTTCGCGCGCCTCGTTGCAACTTGAATTCGGTGTCAGCCAGACGCCGGTGCGCGATGCGCTGATGCGCCTTCAGGAGGAGGGGCTGGTCGACGTCTATCCCCAGTATGCGACGGTGGTTGCGAAGATCGACGTGGATCATGCCAGGCAGGCGCAGTTCCTGCGGCTCTCGATCGAGCTCGAGGCGGTCAGACGCCTTACGACCGAGGCGCCGGTGGAAACGGCCGCAGAACTGCGCGAACTGCTGGTCCGTCAGGCCGCGGTCGCGACCCCTGAAACCTACGACATCTTCGACAGCATCGACCGCGACTTTCACAGGAAGCTTTACGAAAAGACCGGCATACTGCAGCTCTGGGCGAGCGTCAGGCGCCAGAGCGTTCATCTCGACAGGCTGAGACGGCTCCATTTGCCGATGCCCGGCAAAATGCAGACGGTGCTGGCCGACCACGAATCCATCGTCGAGGCCATCGCGTCCGGCAGCCCGGAACAGGCCGAAGTGGCGCTGCGCAAGCATCTGTCCGGTACGCTGTCCACGATTGACGTGATCAGCTCCAAATTCCCCACCTATGTCCGCGTTTGAACGGCGTTCGCTCGGCACAGCCCAGCAGCGTTACGCGCCCAGTTCGCCACCGCCGTCGACATACATCGCCAGTTCATCCGGCGTTCCCTGCGGGAAGGCTTGCTTCAGATAGTCGAGAAAGGCCGATACGCGGGCGCTCAGCAACCGGCGCGAGGGGTAGAGCGCCCATAGCGCGATGTCCGGCCCCTCGACCCTGCCCCACTCGATAAGCGTTCCGGACTGAAGGTCATGGCTGACCAGTGAGACCGGAAGCCGGGCCGCGCCAACGCCGAGCCGCACCGCGTCGCGCACCATCACCAGGGAGGACAGGCTGAGGATCGGTTCGACGCCGATCGTCCCTTTGCCGGTCGGTGTCGTCAGCGTCCAAGTCCTCTCCGGACCGGGCGTGCCGCGGATAACGACGGGAACGGTCACACCCGGCTGCGGCCTCTCTCTTGCCGGGCTGGCGACCACCACCAGCCGGTCACGCAGAAAGATGCGGCCGACAAGGCTTTCATCCGGAGGGGGATTGACCCGGATGACCAGATCGTACCCTTCCTCGATCATGTCGACCGGGCGGTCTTCGGTCGTTACCTCCAGGCGAACCTGTGGATATTTGAGCGCGAAGCCGGCCGCCAGCTTGCCCATGGCCGTTTGCGAAAAGAGCAGTGGTGCGCTGATCCGGAGGCGACCCTTCGGCCTGTCGCTGCCGGATGCAAGGGCGGTTGCCGTTTCATCGATTTCTGTCAACAGCGCGCCGGCCCGCTCGTAGAGCGTGCGACCCTCCTCCGTCAGCTTCAGGAAGCGTGCACCGCGTTCGAACAGGCGAAGACCAAGACTTGCCTCGAGCTCAGCAACCCGCCTCGAAAGTGTCGCCTTCGGGCGGTTCGTGGCGCGAGCGGCGCGACCAAACCCGCCATGACGGGCGACGGTGACGAAATCGGCAAGAGCAAGCAGGTCCATCGTGCGTTCCACCAGTGAGACGGTGCGTCTCGATATAGCGGCTAGTGGATCACCTGTGAACCATCCATCTTCAAGCTGTCTTCAACAAACCACACGGAGAACAGCAATGACCATTCTCGTTACAGGTGCTACCGGCCGCGTCGGCCGCCATGTCGTCCGTCAGCTTTTGGCTCGCAATGCCAAGGTGCGCGTGCTCGTCCGCGATCCCTCCAAGGCAGACTTTCCCGCCGAGGTCGAACTCGCCCAAGGCGACTTCCTGGATCTCGATGCGCTTCGCGCTGCATTCAAGGGTGTCCGCACCTTCTTCCTGCTCAATGCCGTTGCGGGCGACGAATTCACCCAAGCGCTGATTGCGCTCAATATCGCCCGCGAATGCGGCGTCGAGCGGGTCGTCTATCTCTCGGTCATCCACGCGGATCGCTTCGTCAACGTCCCGCATTTTGCGGTGAAGTTCGGTGCGGAACGGATGATCGCCGACATGGGTTTCAGCGCCACCATCCTGCGGCCGGCCTATTTCATCGACAACGAGATGACGATTCGGGACGTGATCGTCAATTACGGCGTCTACCCGATGCCGATCGGCGCCAAGGGTCTGGCCATGGTCGATGCGCGCGACATCGCCGAAGTGGCCGCGATCGAACTGCTCCGCCGGGATGCGGCGCCGGGCAAGCTGCCCATCGAAACCATCAATCTGGTCGGGCCGGATGTGCTGACCGGCACCGATGTCGCGGCGCTCTGGTCGGAGGTCCTCGCCCGCCCGGTTGCCTATGCCGGCGACGACCCGACCGGCTTCGAGCAGAACCTCGGCGGCATCATGCCCGCATGGATGGCGTTCGAGATGCGGCTGATGGCGGAACGCTTCGTCAGCGACGGCATGCTGCCGGAGCCGGGCGACGTCGAGCGCCTGACCACCATCCTCGGCCGGCCGCTTCACACCTACCGCGCCTTCGCAACCGACATCGCCGCCTCGGCCTGACGCCGAGTTTTGCAAAGTCCCAAGGAGTTAGCATCATGATCTATTCAACAGCCACCATTGCCGTGAACCCTGACGGCGAACCGCCCCTTGCCCGAGAGCAGATTTTTGCCGGGCTGGAGCTCAAGGCGCGCGATGCCCGCCTGTTCCTGCCGCCTGGGCTCTGCACCCGCTGCGACGTCATCGAGGAAAGCGCCACGCACCTTGTTCGCGAGGCAACGATTGCCGGTGCGAACTTGCGGGAGATCATTACGCTCGAGGCCGGTCGCAAGGTGACCTTTTTCCAGGCGACCGGACCGCGCGAAGGCGCGATCGTCAACGAGATCTTCGAAGACGAGACAGGCGCGCTGCAACTGCGCTTCTACTGCTATCTCGGCCTGCGCGACAAGGCATCCGGCGGACCGGAAGAGCAGGCGGAGCAGGCTCAGTTCGATAGCGACAAGGGGTATCGCGCCGCGTTGGTCTCGACCCTGAAGCGCACCCGCGAACTGGTCGCAGAAGGGAGACTCTGACTGTTCGCCTGCACCGACGCCAAGCCAGACGACCCGCAGAACCGAATTCGGCTCTGCGGGTCGGCGCCTTCGTGCAGATCACGATCGCCGACGACGGGCCGGGGGTTTCCAAAAGAAACACCAAGAGATGTCTTGCCGCATCAGACCGGACGTCCATCTTGAAAAAAGAAGCTCAGGAGTGCTGCGTGGGGATCAAGGCCGAAGACATGACCTGGACAAACATCCGTCGCCGCTATCTGACGCCGCCGACCCTGTTTCGACTCGTGCCGACCAGCACGATCCTGATTGTCGGAATCGCTCTCAACATGTGGACGCACTCTCTTCTCAGCGACCACCGGGATCTGGTCGTGCATACCCACGAAGTGATCGAAATGACGAAGGACGTGCTGATCGGGCTCGACGATGCCGAAACCGGCGAGCGCGGCTATCTGCTCAGCGGAGACCGTCGCTATCTCGAACCCTATGTGCGGGCCGGCGAACGTCTCGGCTGGATGGCGCCGGCGCTCCGGACGCATGTGTCCGATAATGCCGAGCAGTCGGAGAGGATGGACAGGCTGTCGGGTCTGATGCAGCAAAAGCTGGATGAGTTGCGGCATGCCATCGAGCTTTTTGAGACCGGCGGACTTCCTGCTGCGCGTACCTATGAAATCCAGATGATGGAACGCGCCACCATGGATACAATCAGGCGGGTCATCGGCGATATTACGGATAAGGAAAAATCGCTCCTGGCAGCGCGTGGAGCCGAGGTTGCAACATCCGAAGACCGGGTGAGGCTGGTCGCGATCGTGATCGCGCTCCTGTCACTGGCTGTTCGAGGTGCAGTCGAACTCTACCTCGGCAGGAAAGCAGCCGCTGCGGCAGGCGTTGTTCCACGCAAGCCGGAGGGCGGGCGTTAGACAGGCGAGCTTTTGGCGTTGTTCGCGGCGGGTGCCGAGCAGATGCGAAGGACGCCGCCAAGCTGCGGATGTCTTCAAGCCGAAGGAAAGGTCACGGCCGTCGAGATGAAACGCGGCCGGCATCGATCAGCCGGATATGCTCGATGATGTGGCGGCCGGAACCCTCCACGTGCTGGGCTATGATCCGGGCAGCACCATCGGCGTCCTGCCCGGCAATGCAGCGCAGCAGTTCGCGGTGTTCGTTCATGACGCTCGCCTGGCGGCTGAGCGACGTCTGGAAGTTGCGGCTGATGGCGGAGAGGATTTCGCGGTGGCGCCACCAGAGGTCGACCGCATGGCGATTGTAGTGGCGGTCGTACATGACCTGGTGGAAGGCCATGTCGAGCTTTGAATGGGCCTGCGGATCGGCGAAATTGAGCGCCTCCATCTGCGCCTGGAGATCTTCCAGCCGGTCGAGATCCGCCTTCGTCGCAAGTCCGACGAACCAGCGCGTCAGGGCGGGCTCGATCAACACCTCGATCTCGAAAATGTCGCGCACGAAGGTTTCGTCGATGGGACGGACGCGGGCACCGCGGTTCGGCATCATCACCACAAAACCTTCGCCGCGCAGCTGTTGCAGCGCTTCGCGCACCGGATTGGTCGAGGTGCCCATGCGCTCGGCAAGCTCGGCAACCTTCAGACGCTCGTTGGCGCCAAGGCGACCCTGGATGATGTCGTCGCGGATGCGCTCGTATATCGAGGCTTCACCCGGGTCGGTGCCGTCGGCCTGCAGCAGTGGGACAATCGTGTTCATCGCAGTGTTTTAGCCGATGCTGCGAACCGCTGCCAAGTGCGAATTATTTCAATTTGCACACCCTTGTTGACAAATAATGTACAATCTGTGAGCCTTTGCGCATCCGGTCGGCTGCGGACTGCTGGATGTGCCTGAGGAGCGGGCATTTACAACGGGAGGAATCTACATGGGCTATCAGCGCAAGCTGCGCGGCCTCGTCGTATCGACGGGACTGATGGGAATTTTTATCTCCGGACTGGCTGGGGCGTCTTTTGCGCAGGATTTCCATCAAGCGCCGGTTCTCGAGGAGCAGGTCAAGGCCGGTACGCTGCCGGCGGTCACGGACCGTCTTCCTGAGCACCCGTTCGTCGAAACCATGGTCGACGGCGTCGGCAAGTACGGCGGCACGCTGCGCACGACGATCCTCGCCAATGGCGACCAGTACAATCTGACCCGCACCATCGCCAACGAACTGCTGGTGCGCTGGGATCCGAAGTGGAGCAAGGTCGAGCCATCGCTGGCTGAAAAGTTCACCGCGTCCGACGATGCGACCACCTACACCTTCACTCTGCGCAAGGGCCTGAAGTGGAGCGATGGCCAGCCGTTCACCGTCGACGACATCATGTTCTGGTACGAGGACGTGTTCATGAACCCGGCGCTGTCGCCGGCCAAGAACCCGACCTTCACCGTCGCCGGCAAGCCGGTCAAGGTTCGCAAGATCGACGCGGACACGGTCGAGTTCAAGTTCGACGCGCCCTATGGCCTGTTCCTGCAGCAGCTCGCCTATGGCCAGGGCCATCTGCCGGTCATCTACCCGAAGCATTACCTCAGCCAGTTCCACGAAAAGTACAACAAGGACGGCATTCCGGCCCTTCTCAAGGCCAACCCCGCCGTCAGCGACTGGGTGTCGCTGTTCAATTCGAAAGTCTCGCTGACCTTCCAGCCAGCCTATTGGCAGAACCTGGAGCTGCCGACGATGAACCCATGGGTTCTGACCGTGCCTTACGCCGATGGCGAGCGGGTGGCTGCCAAGCGCAATCCCTTCTACTGGAAGGTCGACACGGCTGGAAACCAGCTACCCTATATCGACAATGTCACCTGGGCCAAGCTCGACGATCCGCAGCTGATGGCGCTGAAGATGACCTCGGGCGAATTCGACTTTGCCTTCCGCCACATCAACAATTCCACGTTCAAGTCGGTCCTGTTCGACGGCCAGGAGAGCGGCAAGTACCGTTTCGTCGACGTCAAGGACCTGCCTGCCAATGACGCGGTCATCCTGCTCAACCTCAACTCCACCGATCCGGTGAAGAAGAAGGTGTTCCAGAACAAGGATTTCCGCATCGCATTGAGCCGCGCGATCAATCGCCAGGAGATCATCGATCTCGTCTATGTCGGGCAGGGGGCGCCGGCACAGGTGGCAGTGCAGCCGGAGCACGAGCTGTTCAACGAGAAAGAGGCGACGCAGTACACGGACTACGATCCGGCCGCTGCCAATGCCGAGCTCGACAAGCTGATGCCGAAAAAGGATGGCGAGGGCTATCGTCTTGATGAGACCGGCAAGCGCTTTACGATCAACTTCATGGTCGCCGACGTGTTTGGCCTGTCCTATCCCGATGTCATGCAGATGGTGCAGCAATACGCCAAGGACGTCGGCATCGACATCCAGATCCGCACCACCGATCGCGCGCGCCTCAACACCATGTGGAGCGCCAACGAGCAGGACGCATATATCTGGAACTGCGTCGGCGGCCTGTCTGAAGTCTACACCGATCCGCGCTGCTACATGCCGTTCCAGAAGGCGGACATCTTCTTCGCCGTGCGCTGGGCAGAATGGTATGCCAATCCGGCCACCGGCGAGGAGCCGCCGGAAAACATCAAGGCGCTGATGGCGGCCTATGACAAGGTCAACGCATCCGTCAGCGACGAGGACCGCAAGGCCAAGATGAAGGAGTTCCTGACGCTCTCGGCCGACAACTTCCTCAATATCGGCATTTCGCGGCCGATGCCGAAATACATGATGGTGTCGAACCGGCTGAAGAACGTCGTCGACGGCATTCCGATCACCGGCAATCTCTGGCACCCGGCGCCAACCCTGTCGCAGTGGTATTTCGACACCGCCAAATAGCGCTTCCTCCCGACGGCCGGAGGCGCGAATGCCTCCGGCCGCTTTTCCCGCAAATCAACGGTCATAGTCATGCTTCGCTATATCGCCAGGCGGCTGGTGTTCGCCATTCCGACACTCCTTGCCGTCTCGATCATCGCCTTCATCATCATCCAGCTGCCGCCGGGAGACTACCTGACGACGCTGATGGCGGACTGGGCAAGCCAGGGCGGAGCCGTCGAGGCGGGTACGGTGGCGGCCATGCGGGAACGCTACGGCCTCGATCAGCCGATGTATTTCCAGTACTACAAATGGATGGCCGGTATCCTGCTGCACGGCGATTTCGGCATCTCGTTCGAACTCGGCAAGCCGGTCACCGAACTGATCTGGAGCCGCCTCGGCTTCTCGCTGATGCTGTCTCTGCTGACGCTCTGCTTCGTCTGGGCCGTCGCCATCCCGATCGGCATCCTGTCGGCGGTGCGCCAGTATTCGATCTCCGATTACGTCGCGACCTTCCTTGCCTTCTTCTTTCTCGCCGTGCCCGACTTCCTGATGGCGCTCGGCGCCATGTACGTGATGTCGGTCTGGTTCGGGCAGAGCGTCGGCGGCCTGTTTTCGCCGGAATACGTCGATGCCGGCTGGAGCTTCGGCAAGCTGCTCGATCTCGCAAACCACGTCTGGCTGCCGGTGATCGTCATCGGCCTCGGCTCGCTGGCGGCACTGGTGCGCATCATGCGCGCCAATCTGCTGGACGAGCTGTCGAAACCCTACGTCACTACCGCCCGCGCCAAAGGCATGTCCGAGTTCGAGCTTCTCATCCGCTATCCGGTGCGGCTGGCGCTCAACCCGCTGATCTCGACGCTCGGCTGGATCCTGCCGGCGGTCATTTCCGGCGAGATCATCGTGTCGGTGGTGATGAGCCTGCCGACCACAGGGCCGCTGCTGCTGCGTGCGCTGCTAGCGCAGGACATGTACCTCGCCGGCTCGCTGATCCTCCTGATTTCCGTCCTCACCATCATCGGCACGCTGATTTCCGACATCCTGCTCGCCATGACCGATCCGCGGATTAGACTGACATGACCAACATCACTCAGCTTCCTCCCGCCACGGAAACCGATATCGACCTGCGCGACCAGACCATTGCGGTGGCCGGCCAGTGGCGCCTGTTCTGGCTCAAGTTCAAGAAGCACAGAATAGCCCTCGTCAGCCTGGTGGTGATCTGCTGCATGTACCTTATCGCAGCGTTTGCCGATTTCATCGCGCCGCTCGATCCCAACGCCACCAATGCGCGCTTCACCTACGCACCGCCGCAAGGCCTGTCGCTGCTGCATGAGGGCTCGTTTATGCCGCATGTGGACCAGCTGAAGATGACGCTGAACACGGAAAGCATGCGGCGCGAGTTCCAGGCGGATCCGGCAAAGCCGCTCGCCGTCGGCTTTTTCGTACCCGCCAAGCCTTATGCCATGCTCGGCTTCATCCCGATGCAGACCAAGCTGTTCGGTCTCGTCAATGCCAGGCCGGGCGACAGCCTCTACGTGATGGGCGCCGATAGGCTCGGTCGCGACATCTTCTCCCGTGTCGTCCACGGTGCCCGCATCTCGCTATCTATCGGTCTGGTCGGCGTGCTGATGAGCCTGGTGCTTGGCGTGACGATCGGCGGCATCTCCGGCTTCTTCGGCGGCTGGGTGGATCTCGGCATCCAGCGCGTCATCGAGCTGTTGCGGTCGATCCCGACGATCCCTCTATGGATGGGGCTGGCCGCCGCAATCCCGGTCGGCTGGCCGCCGCTGCGCACCTATTTCGTGATTACCCTGATCGTGTCGCTACTCGGCTGGACGAACCTTGCCCGCGAGGTGCGCGGCAAGTTCCTGTCACTGCGCGGCGAGGATTTCGTCACCGCCGCACGGCTGGACGGCATGAGCGAGATCGGCATCATCTTCCACCATCTGGTGCCGTCGTTCATGAGCCACATCATCGCCACCGTGACGCTTGCCATCCCGACAATGATCCTGGCCGAAACGGCTTTGTCCTTCCTTGGCGTCGGGTTGCAGCCGCCAATCATCTCCTGGGGCGTGCTTCTGCAGGAGGCGCAGAACATCCGGGCCGTGGCGCAAGCACCGTGGCTGCTGTTCACGCCGGCGGCTGCCATCGTGATCGCCGTGCTTTCCCTTAACTTCCTTGGCGACGGATTGCGCGACGCCGCCGACCCTTATGAGTCCGTCTGATGAGCATGAGCAACGACACCATCCTCAAGGTTGACGACCTCCAGACCTCGTTCAAGACGCGCACTGGCACCTTCAAGGCGGTCGATGGCGTTTCCTTCGAACTCAAGCGCGGCAAGACGCTCTGCGTGGTTGGCGAAAGCGGCTCCGGCAAGTCGGTCACCGCCCGCTCGATCCTGCAGATCGTCGACAAGCCCGGCACGATCGAGGGCGGTTCGATCGTGCTGACACGGCAGGACGGCAGCCAGGTGGATCTCGCCAGGCTCAATCCGCGCGGCGAAGAGATCCGCAGCGTGCGCGGACGGGAGATCGCGATGATTTTCCAGGAGCCGATGAGTTCGCTGTCACCGGTGCACCGTATCGGCGAGCAGATCGGCGAGGCGCTGCGCATCCATTTCGGCACGCCCAAGGCCGAGCGCCGGGAGCGCGTGCTGGACCTCTTGCGGCAGGTGGAAATTCCGCGGCCGGAAACGGCCATCGACCGCTACACCTTCGAGTTTTCCGGTGGCATGCGCCAGCGGGTGATGATCGCCATGGCGCTTGCCTGCAATCCGCAGATCCTGATTGCCGACGAGCCGACCACTGCACTCGATGTGACGACGCAGGCCGAAATTCTCGACCTCATCAAGCGGCTGCAGCAGAGCCACGGCATGTCCGTGCTGTTCATTACCCACGACATGGGCGTGGTCGCCGAAATCGCCGACGAAGTCCTGGTCATGTACCGCGGCAGGGTGATGGAACACGGAACGGTGGACGAGGTCTTCCACGCGCCGAAGGACGACTACACCAAGCGCCTGATCGGATCGGTGGTCCGGCTGGAGCGCAAGGCGGAGATCCGCCTGAAGCGCGCCGAGATTGAAGCAGACGCAGCGCCGCTGCTCGAAGTCCGCAACATGTCGCTGACCTTCCCCTCTGGTCTGAAGGCGGTCGACGACGTGTCTCTGACCGTCAGGCCCGGCGAGACGCTCGGCATCGTGGGTGAAAGCGGCTCCGGCAAGACGACCATGGGCCGCTGCCTGCTGCGCATCTACGACCCGCAGATGGGCGAGATCAACTACCGCCGCGCGGACGGAACCGTCATCGACATGCGGACCGCAGACAAGCCGCAGCTTAAGGAGCTTCGCCGCGAGGTGCGGATGATCTTCCAGGATCCGGTCGGATCGCTCAGCCCGCGCAAGACCGTCGCGCAGATCATCGCCGAGCCGCTGAAACTGGCCGGCATGCGCGGCAAAGAGCTTGACGAGCGCGTGGCGGAGCTGATGCAGCAGGTAGGGCTAGAGCCCGCCTGGCGCGAACGCTATCCGCATGCGTTTTCCGGCGGCCAGCGGCAGCGCATCGGCATTGCCCGCGCCATCTCCGTCAAGCCGAGGCTGATCATCGCCGACGAGGCGACCTCGGCGCTCGACGTGTCGCTGCGCTCGCAGGTGCTCGACCTGATGATGAAGCTGCAGGACGAAATGGGCCTCTCTTACGTGTTCATCAGCCACGACATGTCGGTCATTCGCTACATGTGCGACCGGGTCGCCGTGATGTACCGCGGCAAGCTCGTCGAAGCCGGTGAGACCGACCAGGTCGTCAACCGCCCGACCCACGATTACACCAAGGCTCTTCTCTCAGCCATTCCCCATCCCGATCCCCGCGACCGACGGATACAGAACCGTTTCCGCTACGTCGCGCCTTCTGCTTCAGTAAACGGATAAGTCGATGAAAATCACCGATGTCAAAGTCATTGTCTGCTCGCCCGGCCGCAATTTCGTAACGGTCAAGATCTTTACCGACGAAGGCCTGACGGGCGTCGGCGATGCGACCTTGAACGGCCGCGAAAAGGCCGTGGTCGCCTATCTGGAGGAGCATATCGCACCGCTTCTGATCGGCCGCGATCCTGCTCGCATCGAGGATATCTGGCAGTATTTCTACCGGGGTGCCTACTGGCGCCGCGGCCCGGTGACCATGGCGGCGATCGCCGGCATCGATACGGCGCTGTGGGACATCAAGGCCAAGGCCGCCAACATGCCGCTTTACCAGCTGCTCGGCGGCGCCAGCCGCGAAAAGGTGCTGTGCTATACGCATGCGCAGGGAACGGATATCGCCGAAGCCGTCGACGCCGTCGGCAAGCGCATCGAACAGGGTTACAAGGCGGTCCGCGTGCAGGTCGGCATTCCCGGCCTGCCGGATGTCTATGGCACCGGTGCCAAGTCGATCACCAACAATGCCGAAGACGATGCCGTGCCGCACGAGGAAGTGTGGTCGACGTCCAAATACATGCGGCACATTCCGAAGCTGTTCGAGGCGGTCCGCGAGGCGCATGGCTGGGACGTCGAGCTTCTGCATGATGCGCACCACCGGCTGACACCCATCGAGGCGGCGCGCGTCGGCAAGGATCTCGAGTTTGCCCGGCTTTTTTGGCTGGAAGATACGGTTGCTGCCGAGCATCAGGAAGGTTTTCGGCTGATCCGCAAGCATACGACGACGCCGCTTGCCGTCGGCGAAGTGTTCAACACCATCTGGGACGCGCGCCTTTTGATGGAAGAGCAGTTGATCGATTATATCCGCACCACCTGCGTGCATGCGGGTGGCGTGACCGCGCTCCGCCGGATCATGGATTTCGCGAGCGTCTACAATGTGCGCACCGCCTGCCACGGGGCAATGGACATGTCGCCGATCTGCCTTGGCGCCAACCTGCATCTCGATCTCTGGGTGCCGAACTTCGGCATCCAGGAATATTCCGGCTACCTGCCGGAAATCCTGGAGGTTTTCCCCGGCGCCTGGAGCCTCAAGGACGGCTACCTGCATCCGGGCGACGCGATTGGCCACGGGGTCGATATCAACGAGGAGCTGGCGGCCAAATATCCGTATCAGCGCGCCTATCTGCCGGTGAACCGTCTGGAAGACGGCACGCTGTGGCACTGGTAGCCGAGCGGCGAGGGGAAATTTCATCATGAAGATCACCGCAATCAAGACCTATGCCGTCAAGGTCGGCATCCGCAACCAGCTGCTGGTGAAGGTGGAAACCGATGACGACATTTTCGGCTGGGGCGAAAGCGGTCTGTCGGGCCGCGAGAAGGCGGTTGCCGGCGCGCTTGAACACTATGCGCAGTTCCTGAAGGGCCGCGACCCGTTCAAGATCGGTGCGCTGTGGCAGGAAATGTACCGTAGCCAGTATTTCGAGGGCGGCCGCGTGCTGCAGGCTGCGATTTCCGCGATCGACATCGCGCTGCACGACATCAAGGGCAAGGCGCTCGGCGTGCCGGTCTACGATCTGCTCGGTGGCAAGCAGCGGGATCGCATCCCGACCTTCGCCACGACCTTTGCGGCCCCTGGCCCTGAAATGATCGAGCAGGCGCAGATGCTGGTGGAGCACGGCTGGACGGCGATGCGGCTGTCGCCCGCCGGCCACGAGGAAAAGGAAATCTACGAGCCGCGCGAACACATCGCGACGACCGCCAAATGGCTGGTCAAGGCCCGCGAGATCCTGGGCGACGACGTCGTGCTCGGCATCGATTATCATCACCGGCTGAGCGTGGCGGAAGCGGCGAGCTTCTGCCAGAAGATGCCGAAGGGCACGCTGGACTTCCTCGAGGAGCCGATCCGCGACGAATCCCCCGGCGCCTACGAGGCGCTGCGGCGGATGACCGATATCCCCTTTGCGATCGGCGAGGAGTTCGCCTCGAAATGGCAGTTCCAGCCGTATATCGAGCGCGACATCCATCAGTACAACCGACTCGACGTCTGCAATGTCGGTGGTCTGACGGAGTCGATGAAGGTGGCCGCATGGAGCGAAACCCATTACGTCGACATGATGCCGCACAATCCGCTCGGGCCGGTTTGTACTGCTGCCACCGTGCATTTCTGCGCGGCGGTGCCGAATTTCTCGTGGCTGGAAACCCGCAGCAGCCCGGCCGAAACGCATCTCGGCTTCGACAATTCGGATTTCTTCCCGGTCCAGCCAAAACTGGACGGCGCCTTCTATCCGGTTTCCGATGCGCCAGGCCTCGGCATCGAGGTCAACGAGGAACTGCTCTCCCGGCAGGAGTTCGAGTTCTGGGAAGCGCCGCACCTGAAACGCCGCGACGGGTCGGTGACCAACTGGTAGGCTGCGTTCCGGCTGTCTTAACGAAAAAATGCCCCGCAGTCGCTGCGGGGCGTTTTTCATTTATGGTCGTAGTGCCGGCATTTCGAATAATGCCGGCCAGGCTCACCGACAGGAGCCGCGCCGTCTCAAGCCGACGCGAAATCGCTGAGCTTTCGCAAGAGGAGCGCGCCAACCGTCGCGCCTGCGTCCTGCAGACCGACCGTCTTTTCCTGAAACGCTGCCGCCTTGCCGTGCTGGGCCATCATCGACTTGGTCTGCTCCAGCGCCGCGTCTGCGGCATCGGCAGCAGCGGCAAGGGCAGCCGGCAGGGCCATGCCTTCTGCCGCGGCTTCCTCGAGCTGGCGGGCCACGGGGTCGAGCACGTCGACGATCGTCTTATCGCCGACGCGGGCCTTGCCGCGCTCCGAAATTCCGTCACGGAAGGCGACCCAGAAATCGGCCATCTCGCCGGTCCCGAGCGACTGGGCCGTCTCGACGGCCTTGCTGGCGCGCAGGAAACCGGTTGCCGTCAGCGTGCCCATCGTCGACGGCGCGGTGCGTGCCATCGTGGCGCCGGCGACGCGCAGCAGTTTGGCGATGCCGGCTGCTTCGCCTTCGGCTGCCACCGCCTCGGCTGCTGCCGCAAACGACTTGCTCATCGTGATGCCGAGATCGCTGTCACCTACCTTGCCGTCGAGCGAGATCAGGAATTCGCGCTGTTCGGCAAACAGCTGCTTCCAGGCATCGAAGAGACGGATCAGATCGGAAGCTGTAATGGCGTCCATGGTCATGTCCTCAGGCGGCAATGTGTTTGAAGAACGGGGTGTTGGCCGGCGCGCCGACCAGATGGTCGAGTTCGGCATCGAGGTGCAGGATGGATACCGAGGCACCTGCCATTTCCATGGCCGTCGCGAACTCGCCGATCCAGACGTGCTTTACCTTCACGCCCCGGCCGTCCATCAGCTGGGCGACGCGGCGAAACAGGATGTAGAGCTCTTCCAGCGGCGTGCCGCCGAGGCCGTTGACCAGTACCGCGACCTCGTCTCCGGACTTGTAGTCTTGTTCGGCGAAGATGCGGTCCATCATTTCGTCGATGACGGCATCCGCCGGTGCAAGCTTCTTGCGGCTGATGCCGGGTTCACCATGGATGCCCATGCCGATTTCCATCTCGTCCTCGCCGATCGAGAACGTCGCATGTCCGATTTCCGGCACGACGCAGCTCGACAGTGCAACACCCATGGTGCGGGTGCGCAGGCGGGCCTTTTCGGCGATCCGGTGGACCTCGTCCAGCGAATGCCCTTCGGCCGCTGCCGCGCCTGCCGCCTTGTAGAGAAAATAGATGCCTGCGACGCCGCGCCGCTTGTGCTCTTCGCCGACCTTCGAGGAGGCGACGTCGTCATTGCCGATGCATTGCTTGACCTGGATCCCGTCCAGATCGGCCAGTTCGGCAGCCATGTCGAAGTTGATGATGTCGCCGCTGTAGTTGCCGAAGATGTAGAGGACGCCGGCGCCCTGGTCGATTGCCTTGGTGACCTGGTACATCTGCTCGGAACTCGGCGACTGGAACACGCCGCCCACCGCTGCACCGTCCAGCATGCCTTCGCCGACATAGCCGAGGAACGTCGGCAGATGTCCGGAACCGCCGCCGGTCGCAATGCCGACCTTGCCGGTCTTTGGGTTGGCCGTCACCAGGCAACGCTTGTCATCGGCGACATAGGTGACCGCCGGGTGGGCGCGATAGATGCCCTCGAGCATTTCGTCGACGAAATCGACTGGATCGTTCAGGAATTTCTTCATGGGAGTTCCTCCGGGTCTCAAGGTTGTTCTTATTTCTTGCGCTGGCGCGTTACGAAGAACGCCGCAGCCAGCAGGATGAAGACGCCGACCACCAGCCGCTGCCAGGTACTCGGAATGCCGACCAGCACGAGCACGCTGTTGATCACCACGATCAGAAGCACGCCGAGCATGGTGCCGAGCACGGTGCCGGTGCCGCCGGTGATCTTGGCGCCGCCGAGAACGACGGCGGCGATGACGTTGATCTCGGTGCCGACCAGATCGAAGGGGTTGGCCTGGCGGTTGGCGCAGACATGGATGATCCCGGCCAGGCCTGCGAGCGCGCCGGCATAGCCGAACAGAAAAACGTGCACCTTGCGCAGGTCATAGCCCAGGCGGCTCGCGATATTCGCATTGCCGCCGACGGCGAAGATCGCCCGGCCCATCAGGGTGCGGTTGAGGATCCACCAGGTGATGACCGCGGCGATCGGCAGGACCAGGAAGTAGAAGGGCAGCGTGATCGTCGCGCCGTTGGCGGATTCGAACTGAAGCAGCGGCAGGCGACCGAAGGCGCCCATCTGCGGCGGCAGCGACATGATCCAGACAGTGCCGATGAAGGACAGGAGGAACCCACGGAACAGGTATTGGGTACCGATCGTGACGATCAGCGAGGGCACCTTCAGATGATGGACGAGAAGCCCGTTGATGACGCCAAGCAGGGCGCCGCCACCGGTCGCCAGCAGAAGAATGACGGCGATCGGCATGCCGGGAAAATAGCTCTGCACCAGCACGGTCATCGAATACATGGTGAAAGCCGCGATCGCGGTAAAGGACACGTCGATCCCGCCGGCGGCCAGAATGATGAAGACGCCGAGCGCGAACAGCCCCATCACGACGCTGGCGCGTCCGATGTCGATCAGCGTCGAGGGCTGCAGGAAGGCCGGATTGGCGATCGACACCGCAATGCAGATGCCGACCAGGATCGTGAAGGTGATCGTCTCCGGCCGCTTGCGGACCAGTTCGGCCAGGCTGAAGGGCGGGCGCACCGGCGTTGCCTGCTGCAGTTCTTCCAGTTGCGTCGGGCTCATAGGGCTGTCTCCAGCTTGGTCGTCAGCATGGCCTGGTAGAGCTGATCTTCAGTGGCAGTTTCCGCATCGAATTTTGCGACCACGCGGCCGCTGTTCATGACCAGGATGCGATCGACGTTCTGCAGCAGTTCGGGAAGGTCGTCGCTGACGACGATGAGGCCAATGCCCTTTTCGGCAAGCGCCTGGATTGCGCGATAGATCGTATCCTTGGATCCCACGTCGACACCAACCGTCGGACCGTGCAGGACGAGAAGCTTTGGCTCGATGCTGAGCCAGCGGCCGATCAGAACACGCTGCTGGTTGCCGCCCGACAGTGCCCCGACCGGCAGGTCGAGATCCGTGGTGTTCAGCCGCATTTCCTTCGACAGGCGCTCTGCCGTGGCGCGGCCGGCCTGCTTGTCGATGACGCCGAGCCCGTTGCTCAGCCGCGTCAGAATCAGCGCGATCTCGTTTTCGAGGATCGACTTGTCCAGGAACAGTCCCTCGGCGAGCCGGTCCTCGGGGACATAGCCTATGCCATGCCGAATAGCGTCGGCAGGGCGGCGGATCGTGACGGCCCGGCCATCCAGTGTGATGCTGCCGGAGCGGGCCGGCGCAACGCCGGTAATCGCCATGGCGAGTTCGTTGCGGCCTGAATCGGCCAATCCGGTGATGCCGAGGATTTCGCCCTTGCGCAGCGTAAAGCTCATCCGGTCTACCCCGGAGACGCTGAGGTCGCGAACGGCAAGCAGCTCTTGCGGCGCGGCATGGCCGCTGCGATAGCGCTCGGAGCCGATGCTGCGGCCGGTCATCAGTTCGGCGATCTGCTTCTTGCTATAGGATTCGATCGGCCCCTGCGCCACGCACTGGCCGTCACGGAACACGATGGCGTGGCCGCCGATGCGGTAGCACTCGTCCAGCTTGTGGGTGACGAACAGCACTGCCACGTTTTCCTGGCGCAGCCTCTCGACCACGCGGACGAGATTGTCGACCTCTCGGCGGGTCAGGGAGGTGGTCGGCTCGTCCATGATCACCAGCTTTGCGCGGGTGGCAATGGCGCGGGCAATGGCCACCAATTGGCGCGCGGCGAGCGGCAGGTCGGAAACGATTGTGCTCAGAAAGGCGCGGTCGGACGGCAGGCCGACGGCTTTAAGGGCTGTGGCTGCGGTCTCCTTCAGGCGATTGCGATCGAACACGCGGCCAAGCCGGCCCTTGCCGGACACCAGCTGCTCGCTCAGCGCGACGTTTTCGGCAACCGTCAGGTTCGGCAGCAGCGAAAGGTCCTGATAGACGGTCTCGATGCCGGCTGCGAGCGACTGGATCGGCGACATTGCCGAATGCCGTTCGCCTTCGACGATGATCTGGCCTTCGCTGGGTGCGATCGCGCCGGACATAATCTTGATCACGGTGCTTTTGCCGCAGCCGTTTTCGCCCAGCAGGTGGTAGGCCTGGCCGAGGTCGAGCTTCAGGTCGATGCCGCGCAAGGCGTGCACGCCGCCGAACCATTTCTGGATATTGTGCAGTTCCAGAAAATGACCCGACGTCTCTCGACTGCCCGGGTGATCCGGAATGTTGGGTTTCGCCGACAATGGAGGATCCTCTATCAATGCGCTTGCTGCCACGGGCAGCTGGTTCCGACCGGCGCGTTGGCGCCGGTCGGTTGGAGAGCAAGGATTTAGAACATGTGCTGCTTGTAGGTCGCCTTGTCGGCGAGAACCATGCCGTTGCCGACGATCAGCATGCCTTCGCCGGCACCCTTCTTCACGGTCACCTTGCTGTAGCCCTCGACGCCGAGGTCCATGCCGTCGGTGACCGGCTTCTTTTCGAGCAGCAGCTTGGCGACCGCGTTCATCGCCATGCCGGCCTTCTGCGGATCCCAGAAGCCGATTGCGGTGATCGCGCCGGATTCGAGAAGGTCAGCGGAAGGATTGGGCAGGCCGGTGCCGACCAGGCAGATCTTGCCGGACAGGCCGGCCTCGTCGATCGCACGACCGACGCCCAGCACGTCATTGCCGGCCGAGGTCTGGAAGCCCTTGATGTCGGGGTGCTTGCGCAGGATTTCCTTGGCCTTTTCGTAGGTCGCGTTGGCATCGTCGAAGGATTCGTTGTTCGGATCGACGAGCTGCATGTCCGGATGCTTCTTGGCGTTTGCTTCGCCGGCACCCACCCACTGCAGATGCGTGCGGCTGCCGAGCGAGCCGACGAAGGTCGTCCACTTGCCCTTGTTGCCCATGCATTCCGCCAGGCGTGCGTTGAGCGCCGTGCCGTAGTCGGCGTTGTCGAAGGCTTCGACGTCGGCCTGGGTGTTTTTCTGGTTGTCGGCCTCATGGGTGACGACGACGATACCACGGTCCATGGCGCGCTTCAGCGTGCCTTCGATCACGGCCGGATCCATCGGAACGACGGCAAGTGCGTTGACGCCCTTGGCCACCAGGTCCTGGATGATCTGCAGCTGCTGTGCCGCGTCGGCGGTCGCCGGGCCGCTCTGGGTCGCAACGACGTCCGGGTTGGCCTTCTGGTAGGCCACGACGCCCGTGTTCATCCGGTCGAACCACGGAATGCCGCTGATCTTCACGACCGTGGCGATGACCGGCTTCTGCTGGGCCATCAGTGTCCCGGCGGTGCCGGCCATAAGGGCGGCGACCGTGGCAGCGGCGATGAGGATGTGCTTGGATGCTGTTTTCATTTTTGTCTCCTCCACGAGATCCCTCAGTTGCTGGGCTTCGGTGCCTGAGGGCTTGGCCCCGAAGATTTGTGCTGCCCTTTGAAGGGCACCAGGAAGCCGGCGACATCGTAGCGGCCGACGGCAAGAAAGGTCAGGAGCAGAAGCCCCCAGGCGAAGTCGCGCACAAAGTTCGACAGACCGCCAAAGTTGAGAAGGCTCGACATCAGCTGCAGCGCGATCGCGCTCAGGACCACGCAGATCACCCGTCCGTAACCGCCTTCGGGCTTTACGCCCGCCATGACGACGACGAGGATGGCGATCAGCAGGTAGGAGCTGCCGTAATCATATTTCACGTTGACGTTGCGCGCGGCGATGATCATGCCGGCCAGACCCGACAGCGTGCCGCTGATGGCGTAGGTGGCGACCAGAATGCCGGTGCGCGGAAAGCCTGCATAGACGGCGGCCTTGGGGTTGGTGCCCATCAGCATCAGCCACAGCCCATAAGGGGTGAATTTGAGCACGGCAGCGATCACGGCAGCGATGACGGCGAAGATCAGGAAGCCGATGGGTAGGCCGAGAAGCATGTCGTTGCCGATCCGGGACAACAGATCGGGGCTGCCGACCGTAACGGCCTTGCCGCCCGACACCACGACAGCCAGACCCATGAACGCCATCTGGGTGCCGAGCGTGCACAGGATCGGCGTGATGTTGAGCTTGGAGATGAGCAGCCCGTTGATCACGCCGCCAACAAGGCCGATGCCGACGGTCATGGCCATGAACGTCAGGCTGAACGCTGTCTCATTGTCTGTCGCGGACAGGAACGACGAGACGATGACTGCCGAGAGAACGCCAGACAGGTTTGCGAGCGCGATGCCCGACAGGTCGATACCACCATTGCCGGCGCACATGGCCAGCATGACGCCGATCGCCAGAAGTCCGATTTCCGGGACCTGGCTTGCCATGGACTGGAAGTTAAACAGCGAGAGGAAGGTGCCGCCGGAGATGACGGCGCCAACGACAAGCAGGGCGACATTGATCACGACGAGCATGATCAGCTGTTCGCTGGTTTTGTGCATGGTCTCCTCCCATGTTTAGTAAACAAGCGCGAGCTTTACTAAATGGCTACCAAGGGATTTTGCAGTTGGCAAGAGGGTATTTTAGCGGATTTCCCGGTTGCGGCCGCTAACGATTTGACCTAACCCTACTAAATATCCGCGGTTTCGTTTAGTAAACGTAGCCGCCCTCAAAATGCGTTCGGCAGGAATTCCATGCCTATGGCAGGCAAGAAGTCACTGACAATCCGGGATATTGCGGATGCCGCCAGCGTCTCGCCGGCAACCGTGTCGCTCGTGCTGAACGGCAAGGGAGAGATCTCGAGTGTAACGCGCGCGCGGGTGCTGGAAGCGGTCGCCAAACTGAAATACGTGCCGCGCAGTTCGAAGACCGGCGGCGATGTCGGCGAAAAACTTCGCTTCCTGAAAATCGCCAAGCACGGCCATACGGTCAATCGCGACCACAGCGTCTTCATCTCGGACTATATCGACGGCATGTCGGCTGAAGCGACACGCCGCAACTACAGCCTCGAAGTGGTCAGTTTCGAGGGCCAGCCGATCAGCGCTGTCGTGGAGTCGCTTGCCGGCGCGCCGGTCAGCGGCATCATCGCGCTCGGCACCGAGCTTTCCGAGGCCGATATCGAGCTCATTCAGGGCATTGGCTTGCCGACGGTCTTCATCGACACGTTCTGCGACGTCGTCGATGCCAATTTCGTCGACATGAACAATGAGGACGCCGTCTACAAGGTTCTGTCGCGCTTCAAGCAGCAGGGTTTCGAGCGTATCGGTCTTGTCGCCAGCCATGTCGGCACGACGAATTTCCGGCTTCGACAGGATGCGTTCTTCAAGAACATGACGCGCCTCGACCTTAAGGTCCAGGAAAGCAACGTGATCTCGGTCGAATCCACCTATGACGGCGCCTACGGCGACACGCTCGCGCTCCTGAAAAGCGGTATCGAGCTGGCGGACTGCTATTTCTGCACCAATGACATCATCGCCTACGGCTTCATGCGGGCGCTGAAGGAATTTGGCGTGCGCGTGCCGGACGACGTCTGTGTCATCGGTTTCGACAACCTGCCGCAAAGCGCCACCTCGGATCCGGCGCTGACGACGATCGAAGTGTCGAAACGCAAGATCGGTTACCTGGCCGTGACCGTTCTCGACGATCTGATCAACGCTTCGGAGCCGCAGCCCTCTGTAAAAATACAGGTCGGCGCCGAGCTGGTGTTGCGTGCGAGCCATTCGAAGGAGACGGCACGGGTTGGGTCGGCGAAGCCAAGGCAATCTGCGCGTGCAAGGCTTCCGGCCGAATGAATTGACTGACCGCGACCGGCCGGGAGGACACCGCTGGTCGCATGTCGTGGACTACAAGGGAGGATCACCATGGAATATCGCACGCTGGGTAAGTCGGGCCTCAAGGTCTCGGAGATTGCCATGGGCACGTTTTCGTTCGGAGGCGTTGGCGCCTTCGCCAAGGTTGCCAGTCAGGACGTGCCGGACGCCAGGCGCCTCGTGGACGTCTGCATCGACGGCGGCGTGAACCTGTTCGACACGGCCAACATGTATTCACTCGGGCTATCCGAGGAAATCCTCGGTGAGGCTTTGAAAGGCAAGCGGGACAATGTGCTGATCTCGTCCAAGGCGCGGATGCGGATCGGCGACGGCCCCAATGACGAGGGTACCTCGCGCTTCCACCTGATCCGCGAATGCGAGCGCAGCCTGAAACGGTTGCAGACCGATCACATCGACATCTACCACATGCACGAATGGGATGGCGTGACGCCTCTCGAAGAGATGCTGTCGGCGCTCGACAGCCTGACCCGGGCCGGCAAGATCCGCTATATCGGCTGCTCCAACTATTCCGGCTGGCACATCATGAAGGCGCTTGGCCTGGCTGAGCAGCGACAGCTTCCCCGCTTCGTCACCCAGCAGATCCACTACACGCTGGAAGCCCGCGAGGCGGAGTACGAGTTGCTGCCAATCTCTGTCGATCAGGGGCTCGGTGTCACCGTCTGGAGCCCGCTTGCGGCCGGTCTTTTGTCCGGTGCCTTCGGACGCGATCGCGCGCCCGCCAAGTCGCGCCAGGCCGAAGGCTGGAGCGAGCCGCCGATCCGCGATCAGGATCGGCTGTGGGCAATCGTCGACGTGCTGGACGAGATCGCTGCCGCCCGCGGGGTGACCGCGGCGCAGGTTGCGCTCGCCTGGACGCTGTCGCGGCCGGCGATCTGCTCGCTGGTCGTCGGCGGGCTGACCGAGCAGCACTTCCGCGAGAACATCGCCGCCGTCGATCTGAAGCTGGGCGCCGAAGAGCTTGAGCGGCTGAACCAGGTGAGCCGCGCGCCCTACATCTATCCCTACTGGCACCAGCACAACTTTGCCTCCGACCGGTTCAGTGCCGGGGATTGGGCGCTCCATCAAAGCTATGAGGATCTCGGTCCGGTGTGAAGGCGTCAAGCGGCCAAGCTTGCCCGGCGCGGCTGGTTTGAAAAACCGAATCGCGGTAGCTGTAACATTCATTGACACAACAATACTGAGCTGTCAGTGAGATCGCATGGCACAACGTCAATCCCGCAATGTTTCGCTGACCCCCGAGCTCGAGGGTTTCATCAATGACAGCTTGGCAACCGGCGACTACGCCAATGCCAGCGAGGTCGTGCGCGCTGCCCTTTGCAGCCTGCGCGACAGCAGCGTTGCGCCGCGTGCAGGCGGGACGGACTGGCTCAAAGGCGGCGGGGAATGCGGCGAACTCATCCGCTCCAAGGATTGGCACAAGAGCCTCGCCGGCCCCATCGAAGGCTGGAGCATCGAAATGCGGGCGACGGTGGCCAACATCGTCAACTCCCCGGTCGCCAAAGTTCTGATGTGGGGGGCTCACCATGTCATGATCTACAATGACGCCTACCGTGAAATTGCCGGGGATCGTCATCCCATGGCCCTCGGGACGCCCGTGGCTGCGGCATTCCCGGAGGTATGGGACTGGAACCGGGCCATCATAGAGACGGTCACGCGCGGAGAGACGGTCTCGCACCACGACCAGCCGATTGTGTTCAACCGCGCCAAAGGTCCCGAAACCCTTTATCTCGATCTTTTCTACACACCCGTCTACGACGCTGACGGCGCCGTCGGAGGCGTCATGTGTACGATCGTCGACAACAGTGCGCGGGTTTCCGCCGAGATCCGCCTGGCAGAACGCGAAGCAGAATTGCGTCGCGTCACGGATGCCGTGCCGATGCTGATCTCCTATGTGGACCACGATCACATCTACCGCTTCGCCAACGGCACCTACAGGGATTGGTTTGGCGTCAACCCGGACAGCATGGTCGGTCGCCATGTGCGTGATGTGATCGGCGATTCCGCCTACAATGACCGCCGGGAATCGATCGCCAAGGGCCTGGCAGGAGAAACTCTCGTCGCCGAGACAGACATGCCGCACCGCGACGGTGGCGCGCGCAGGCTCGAGATCCGCTACGTTCCCCATATCGAGCCGGATGGGTCGGTTCCGGGTGTCTACATCCTGGGCATCGATGTCCAGGAGCGAGCACAGCGAGAAGCGGCGCTCGCGATCAGCAACAGCCGGTTTCGGACCGCCATGGATGCGGTGCACGGTGTGTTGTGGACCAACAGCCCCGACGGAAAGATGATCGGCGAGCAGCATGGCTGGGCAAACCTGACGGGCCAGACGCCGGAAGAATACCAGAACTATGGCTGGTCCAGTGCCGTGCATCCGGATGACGTGGCGGCGACCATCGAAGCATGGCAGACCGCAGTCGCGACCAAGAGCATGTTCGTGCATGAGCACCGGGTGCGACGGCATGATGGCGTCTGGCGCCAGTACACCATCCGCAGCCTGCCGATCCTCGACGCTGCAGGCAATATCGTCGAGTGGGTCGGCGTTCATACCGACATCACGCACCAGCGTGCGGCCGAGGCGGCGCTGCGCGAGCAGGCGGAAATACTCGTGCGGCAGGTGCGGCATCGCGAACGCGCCGAAGACCAGTTGCGTCAGGTCAACGAAAATCTCGAAGCCCGGGTCATTGCCGAGATCGACGAGCGGCGGATGGCAGAGGCCAAGCTTGCCCAGTCTCAGAAGATGGAGACCGTCGGCAAGCTGACCGGTGGCGTCGCCCATGACTTCAACAACCTGCTGCAGGTCGTTTCCGGTAACCTGCAGTTGCTGGCCAAGGACATTGCCGGTAATGCCCGCGCGGAAAAGCGGGTATCGAACGCGATGGCGGGCGTGGCACGGGGTTCGAAGCTGGCCAGCCAGCTTCTGGCGTTCGGCCGCCGCCAGGCGCTGGAGCCGAAGGTCATCAACATCAGCCGCTTCGTGCGCGGCATGGACGACATGCTGCGCCGAGCCATCGGCGAAGCGATCGAGGTGGAAACGGTCGTCGCCGGCGGTCTCTGGAACACGTTCATCGATCCGGCTCAGGTCGAGAACGCCCTTCTCAATCTTGCGATCAATGCCCGCGATGCGATGGACGGTCGCGGCAAGCTGACGATCGAGCTTGGCAACGCCCATCTCGATGACACCTATGCGCTTTCCCATGACGAGGTCACACCGGGCCAGTACGTGATGCTCGCCGTCAGCGATACGGGCTCCGGCATGTCGCCGGACATCATCGAAAAGGTGTTCGAGCCGTTCTTCTCGACCAAGGCCGAGGGGAAAGGTTCCGGGCTTGGCCTGTCGATGGTCTACGGCTTCGTCAAGCAGTCCGGCGGACACGTCAAAATTTATTCGGAAGTCGGCGAAGGCACCACGATCAAGCTCTATCTGCCGCGTGCCCTGCAGTCCGAGGACGTCGAGGTTGCCGTCGATAACGGTCCGATCGCTGGCGGCACTGAAACGGTGCTGGTGGTCGAGGATGACGATGCCGTGCGCGAAACGGTGGTCGCGATGCTTTCCGACCTCGGCTATCGGGTTCTCAAGGCCGTCGACGCGGCAAGCGCGCTCATCGTGATCGAAAGCGGTATCCCGATCGACATGCTGTTTACCGACGTCGTCATGCCAGGCACGCTGAAAAGCCCTGAGCTGGCGCGCAAGGCGAAGGAGCGTCTTCCCAATATCGCCGTGCTCTTCACATCCGGCTATACCGAGAACTCGATTGTGCATGGCGGTAAACTCGATGCCGGCGTCGAGCTCCTGTCGAAGCCCTATACCCGTGAAGCGCTGGCGCGGAAGTTCCGTGCACTTCTCGGCAAGGGCAGCGAGATCTCGGCTCCAGTTCAGGCCGAACGCGGCGCCGCACCGAGGCCGGCGGCTGCCGAGTCCAAACCCTTGGTTACCGCGCAGCTGACCGTTCTCCTGGTCGAAGACGACACCTTGATCCGCGTGAATACGGCGGAGATACTGCAGGATGCGGGTTACATCGTCGTGGAGGCTGCCAGTGCCGAAGAAGCGATGGCGGCACTCGAGACCGTGCCCTTCGACGTCCTCGTCACCGACGTCAATCTGCCGGGGGCGTCTGGTCCAGAACTCGCCGGACGGGCGAGGTTGCTGCGTCCGTCTGCAGCCATCGTCTTTGCGACGGGCGATGCCACCAGCGTCAAGAACGAGGCCGGGGCCGGCGTGCTCAGCAAGCCGTACCACGCCACCGCGCTCATCGAGATGATCGGCGCCACATGGTCAACAGCGTCAAAACCGGCCGGCGAAGCGTCGCGGGCTGCGCAGACGCTGACGAAAGAGGAACGATAAGGCTCAGCCGGTCGCTGGCTGAACCTTATCGAGAGCCGCCGTGAACGGGCTCGTCGATACGAGCGCCAGGCGCACGGCGGCTCAGCATGTCGCGGCTCCTGGCAATCGGTAACACGGCCCCCGGAACCCAGCTTCGGAGGCTGGTTCAGCCTTTCGCCGAACGCGCGGATGCTGATCGCTGGCCGGCGCTCTCCGCGATGATCAGATCACCGTCGCTGCCGAAGCTCTACTGGGCGGTTCCGGTGACGCGTCGATCCCCTTCAGGAATACAAACTTGAACGCCTTTCGGAAATGCTGCCGGCGTTAAAGCTACTCGGCGAGCAGATCGCCAGATCAGACTAGACCCTCCTAATTCATAGCGTTCGATGGATGTCCCCAGCATCCTGACGCAGACCTTGCTCTGCGGTTCCAAGAGGTTCGTGCCGTCTGATCGCGGCTGCGCGGTGCCTTGGCGCTTTCCCGGTCCGCGTCATCGCGACGTTACACAAGGATCCTAAGGAGAGGTCATTCGGATGAATTGGAAAGCTGCCAATGCAACGGGATGCCTGGCATCTGATCAGGAACTGCCTCGCGGGTGATATCGACTCCGGCAGATTGGCCCCAGGTGAACGCCTGCCCACGGAGCTGGCACTTGCGACAGCCTTCGGGACAGGCCGCCATTCCGTCAGGCGCGCCGTCGCTTCCCTCGCGGTTGAAGGCAAGCTGAAGGTCGAGCAGGGCCGCGGCACGTTTGTGGCAGCGGTGCCTTCGATCAGCTATCCGATCGGGCGCCGAACCCGGTTTCGTCAGAGCCTGCTCGATCAGGGGCTTTCCCCAAGTGGCGAGCATCTGTCGGCCGAGATCGTTCCGGCTCCCGATCGCGTGGCATCGGCCCTGGGGATTTTCGAGGGGACGCCGGTTCATCGTGTCACGCGGCGCGGCTTTGCCGATGACCTGCCGATCAATCTCGGCATGTCGTTCCACGCGGTGGCGCTGTTTCAAGATCTCGGTGCGCAACGCGCCGTTGGGCGATCCGTCACCGAGATCTACCGCGACCATGGCATCGAAGACTATTTCCGAAAGCGAACCACGATTTTCGCGAGACGCGCCGAGGCCAGTGAAGCCCGCTTGCTGCGACAACATGCCGACCACCCCGTGATGGTGGTGACCAAGACCGATGTGACCAGGGATGGTCGCGCCATCGGGTATTCGGAAGCGGTTTGGGCCGGCGACCGTATCCAGTTCAGCATCGACAGTCTGGATGAACCCGATGTCCTGCCGGACTGCCACAAGGACAACTCCGATGATTGATCAACAGCCTGTCCATACGGCAACAGCTTTGCCTTCCGGCGCCCGGGCTCGCCCAGGCAGCTATGTCTCGATCCAAAACCTCACCGTGTCTTTCAATGGGGTGCGCGTCCTGCACGGCATCGACCTCGCCGTCGGGCGAGGAGAAACGCTTGGGCTTGTGGGTGAATCCGGCTCGGGCAAGTCTGTCACCTGGCTTGCAACCATGGGGCTGCTACCGGGCAAGGCCGAGGTTCGCGGCAGGGTCATGCTTGCAGGAGAAAACCTCCTCGACATGCCCGCATCTTCGTTACGCCGAGTGCGCGGCGGGCGCATCGCGATGATCTTCCAGGATCCGGCAAGTGCGCTCAATCCGATGCTGAAGGTCGGCGACCAGATCGGCGAGGCTCTCTGGCTGCATCGCGGCCTTTCAGGCCAGACTGCTCGCGCCGAAGTCCGCCGCTTGCTCGATCTGGTCGGCATACCGGATGCGGGACGCCGTCTGTCTTCCTATCCGCACGAGCTTTCCGGCGGCCAGAACCAGCGCATCATGATTGCGATGGCTCTGGCGGGTGAGCCGGATCTTCTGATCGCCGATGAGCCGACCACAGCGCTCGACGTTACCATTCAGGCCCAGATCCTTGATCTTCTGGCCCTGATCCAGCGCGAGGCCGGCACCGGCCTGGTGCTGATCAGCCATGACCTCGGGGTCGTTGCGGAAACCTGCGATCGCGTCGCTGTCATGTATGCCGGGCGCATCGTCGAGGAAGCAACCGCCAACGAGCTGTTCGACCGGCCGGCGCATCCCTATAGCCGCGGGCTGATCGACAGCCTGCCCAGACTCGATGGTCCGCGTCGTCGGCTGGTCTCGATCGCCGGTGCGGTGCCGGACCCCCGGTCTCCGCCACCCGGCTGCGCCTTTGCGCCCCGCTGTTCTCGTGAAGCCAGCGCCTGCAGTACCACTGTTCCTCCCCTGTCGAGCATTGGCGGCAACCACAACCTCGCCTGCTTCAACGGCCTTGACGACGACGCCGCCGTTCGATCCGGGTCCATAGCGGCACGGGAATTCTCATGAGCACGTCCCTCCTCCAGGCCAGGTCTATCGCGCGGGTCTACGAGACGCACCGCAGTCTCTTCGCAAAAAGCACCGGCGTGCGTGCCGTGGATGATGTTTCGCTGCAGCTGGATCGCGGCGATACGCTGGGCATCGTCGGTGAATCCGGATCGGGCAAATCCACCACGGGCCGCGTCGTGCTGGGGCTTGAGCCGCCGAGCAGCGGCGAGGTCCTGTTCGATGGCCAGCCGATTGCCGCCCACGGCACGCCTGCGTGGCGCCAGTCCAGAACCCGTATGCAGATGATCTACCAGGATCCGCTCGGGGCGCTCGATCGCCGGCTTTCGGTCGCCACCCAGGTCAGGGAACCGCTGGACATCCATCATATCGGCACGGTCGAGGAGCGGGATGCCCGCGTCAACGACCTGCTGCAAGCCGTCGGTCTCTCGCAGAGCGTGACGCAGCGCTTTCCGCATGAACTTTCGGGCGGCCAGCGCCAGCGCGTGGTTCTCGCCCGGGCACTGATTACAAATCCCAGCCTTCTCGTTTGCGACGAACCGGTTTCGGCGCTCGACGTCTCCATCCAGGCGCAGGTGGTAAACCTGCTCACCGATCTGCAGGCCGAGCGCGGCATTGCCATGCTGTTCATCAGCCACGATCTTCGCGTCGTGCGCCAGGTCAGCCGCCGGATCGCGGTCATGTATCTCGGGCGGATCGTTGAAGAGGGCGATGCGGACGATCTCCTCGCAAAACCGGAGCATCCCTATACCCGCGCACTGGTCTCGGCCGCACCGAGCCCCGGTCGCCGCATGGCTGACCGACAGATGCTGCGAGGCGAGCCACCAAACCCGGCCAAGCGTCCACAGGGCTGTTCGTTTCATCCACGCTGCCCTGTGGCGATCGCCCGCTGCCAAAGCGAAACGCCGAAGCTCGCAGATCTGGGAGGCCGGCTGGTGGCGTGTCATCTGGCGGCAGGGGATGGCGGTCAATTGCCCGGTGCCGGATCGTTGACAGCGCGAACCGGGACGCCCCATCTGGAGGCGTTTGCGCCATGACTGCTCATAGCCTCGTTGCCATCGCCCTCCGGGTGCTGCGTTCCGTCTTTACGCTGATCCTCTGCGTCACTCTGGTCTTCATCGTCCTACGCACGGCCGGCGATCCGGTCGAGCAGCTGCTTCCTCCCGAAACACCACCTTCCGTGCTCGAGGAGTATCGCGTGGCCTGGGGCCTCGACCGGCCGCTCTACGTGCAATATTTCTCCTATCTCGGCCGGGCCATGACGGGCGACCTCGGCGTGTCCTTCACCAACAACCTGCCGGTTTCCGCCATTGTCGCCGAGGCCCTGCCGCGCACGCTGCTGCTGGGCGTCTCGGCCCTGCTTCTGGCTTCGGTACTCGGGCTCACCTTCGGCATCATCGGCGCGATGCGGCGGGGCGGTCCGGTCGACCGCGGCGTCATGGCTTTTGCCGTGCTGGGTTATTCCATGCCTATCTTCTTTCTCGGCATCATGCTGATCCTGCTGTTTGCGCTGCAGCTGCGGGTCCTGCCGTCTTCAGGCGCCAAGACCTGGGCGCACCTGATCATGCCGACCGTGACGCTGGCCTTGCCGCTTGCCGGTCGCATCGCACGCTTCGCCCGCACCGCCACGCTCGAAGTTCTGGGCAAGCAGTTCATCCGCACCGCCCATGCGAAAGGCGCCGGCCAGATCCGCGTCATCCTCAAGCATGCGCTGCCCAACGCCATGGTCCCGCTATTGATGTTCTACGGCATCGAGATCGGCCTCACCCTGTCCGGCGCGGTCGTCACGGAAGCCATCTTTGCGTGGCCGGGCCTTGGCCGATTGCTGGTGTCGTCGGTGTCCGCGCGGGATCTGCCGGTGGTTCAGGGCGTCATCCTGACCGTCACGCTGATCATCGTGCTGTCCAACCTCGTGGTCGACATTCTGCATGCCTTTATCGATCCCAAGGTCAGCCTTTCCAGCACGCTGGGAGGCACCCGATGACGACCCTCGATATGGCCCCGAAAAGCCGCCGGCTGTTTGACGGCATGCCGCTTGCGATCGTCATCAGTCTTGCGTGGTTGGCGCTCGTCGTGGTGGTCGCCGTCTTTGCCGATGTGTTCGCGCCGGCCCATTACACGACACAGGATCTGACCGCCCGCTTCCGTCCCCCCATCCTGTTCGGCGGCAACCTGCAGCACGTGCTTGGAACCGATCACCTCGGACGCGATGTGCTGAGCCGGATCATCTATGCGCTGCGCACCTCGATCCTGATCGCCGTGCTCGGCACGCTGATCGGTGCCATCGGCGGAACCCTTATGGGCCTTGCGGCGGGCCGGCTGCGCGGCATCTTCGACCTCTTGGTGATGATGATGACAGACATCCAGACGGCCATGCCTTCGCTCCTGATCGCAATCGCCTTTCTTGCCTTCTTCGGCAACAGCATTCCCCTGTTTATCGTGCTGGTCAGTCTCGAAGGCTGGGAGCGCTATGCCAGGCTGGCGCGGGGCCAGGTGATTTCGGAGCAGTCTGCTGATTACGTGAAAGCCGTGGAAGCGCTTGGCGCAGGTCCGCGGCGCGTCGTGTTCCGGCATCTGCTGCCGAATATCGCCGCAGCGCTCGTGGTGCAGGCCACGCTCAATTTTCCCGGCACGATCCTGCTCGAGACCTCCTTGTCCTTCCTTGGCCTCGGGATCCAGCCGCCCGGAACATCGCTCGGCCTGATGCTTGGCGAAGGCCGCAACTACCTGCTGAACGCCTGGTGGATCGCCGTACTGCCTGGCGTCGTCATCTTCATGACCACGCTGACCATGAGCCTTTTCGGCGACTGGCTGCGCGACCGCCTCGACCCCACGATCGAAAGGGAGGGCTGAGCCATGGACCATCAATCGATCTGGACAGCGCCGCGGACGACCGGTGATGCAGCGTTTATCGGCGGCCACCGCGGCGCCAGCGTCGAGGCCGGCGAAAACTCGACGGAAGCATTCGAGCAGGCAATCCTGCTCGGCGCGGACTTTATCGAATTCGACTGGCGGCTGACGCGCGATCATGTGCCTGTCGTCTTCCACGACAAGGATCTCCAGCGGCTGCATCGCGATCCGCGCGCCATCGAGGATTTGACCTTTCCCGAGCTCGAAGCCATCGATCCGGGCATCATGACGGTCAAGGCTGCGCTCGAGACGGCGCGCGGGCGGATATCGGTTCTTCTCGATACCAAGATCACCGAGCCCGATACCCTGCTCGCCGGGCTCGATCTCCTGTCCCCATGGCTGACGGACAGCGTCGCCTTCGGCACCCGCTCGCTCGAAGCCAGCCAGGTCGTCCGCCAGAGGTTGCCGGAAAGCCCGGTGCTGGGCCTTTTCACCAATCCGGGCGACTACCCCGATCTGCAGGCGATGGGCGGTCTGTGGGCGCGGCTCTGGGAGACGGATGCCTCGCAGACTGCGATCCGATCCCTGCAGGACCAGAGTCTGAATGTGATCGTCATGGTGGGCCAACATTCGTCGGTCGGCGTCATTGCGCCGGAAGCGATGGACACTGTGCTCTCCCGCGGGCCCGATGCTGTGATGCTCAACGACGTCCGGCTAGGACTTTCGGCGCGCATGCGCCTTCCTGTCACCGCGGCAACCCAATCGAACACGCGAGGCGGCTGATCCGATTTCGCCTACCGGCGAACGGCCGTCCCGAGACCGAGGCAATGCAATTCCTCCCGACCAACCACGGAGCCTATCATGCCACAGATCAATCGTCGCCTGCTGCTGCAGGGTGCCGCCCTGACCCCGTTCATCTTCAACTTCGTGCCCCAGGCCTTTGCCGCTGCCGGCACCAGTGCCAACCGACCTGAATTCACCGTTGCAGTCGCAGCTCTTCCTGCAACGCTCGAACCGGCACGGGAACTCTCAAACGTCGGCACGCGCGTCACCTATTCGATCTTCGACACGCTGATCCGCCGCGATTTCCTCGGTTCCCCAGATGGTGGCGGCTCTCAGCTGAAGCCGCACCTGGCAACCTCGTGGGAGCGTGTCAGCGCGAGCGAACTGATCGTCAAGCTGCGCCAGGGCGTGAAGTTTCACAACGGCGACGAGTTGACGGCCG
Source organism: Hyphomicrobiales bacterium (assembly GCA_900469345.1). Classification (GTDB taxonomy): domain Bacteria; phylum Pseudomonadota; class Alphaproteobacteria; order Rhizobiales; family Rhizobiaceae; genus Neorhizobium. Next base: position 182,262 of record UBWZ01000016.1, read on the forward strand.
AAGACGTGGTCTACACCTTCCGCGACGGCCGTCTGCGCGGCGACAAGGCACAGATCCCCGGCGGCAAGCCGTATTTCGGGATCCTCGCCGACGTCACGGCGATCGACCCCTATACGGTTCGCTTCACCACCAAGGTGGCGGACGTGCTGCTGGAGCAGCGTCTGGCTTCCTGGTGCTCCTGGATCGTCAACAAGCGCGCCTATGAGCAGATGGGCTTTGATGCCTATTCCCGCGCACCGGTGGCGACCGGCCCGTACAGGGTCGTCTCCCACAACCAGAACGAAGCCACGGTCCTCGAAGCCTTCGACGACTATTTCCTGGGCACGCCGACCGCAAAGAAAGTCACCTTCCGCGCGGTGCCGGAACTGGCCGCCCGCGTGGCCGGCCTCGTCTCCAACGAGTTCGATCTCATCACCAACATTCCGCCGGACCAGGTGGCAATCATCGGCGGCTACGACGACATCGATGTGCGCTCGGTGGTTCTTGCCAACGCCCACGTGCTCGTCTTCGACAACCACGACAAGCTGTTGTCCGACAAGCGCATTCGACAGGCCCTGTGCTTTGCGATCGATCGCCAGAAGCTGGTCGACACGTTGTGGCTCGGCAAGGCGGAAGTCCCGGCCAGCCATAACTATCCGGAATACGGCCAGATGTTCGTCGAGGGCCGCAAGCTGCCCTTCGATCCGCAAAAGGCGAAGGCCCTGCTGGCTGAGGCCGGCTACAAGGGCGAGAAGATCGTCTACAAGACGCAGGCCTCCTACTACACCAATGCGCTGGAAGCCGCGCAGGTGCTGGTGGAAATGTGGAAGGCCGTCGGCATCAACGCGACACTTCAGGTGGTCGAAACCTCGGACCAGATGAAGGGCAATGGCGCGCAGATCTACAATTGGTCCAACTCGACCCGGCTGCCCGATCCGCTCGGTGCTCTTTGGGTTGCCTGGGGTCCGGGCGGCGAGGTCCAGGCCACGGATGTCTGGTCGCCTGAATCGCGCAAGGTCTTTACGGAGCTTGGCCGCGCGCTGGAAGCCGAAACCGATCCGGCCAAGCGCAAGGTTCTTTTCGTCAAGATGCTGGATGCCTGGGAAGACGAAGCGCCGGGCACGATCCTCTACCAGCCTTTCGAGGCCTATGCGATCAAGAAGTCGATCGAGTGGCGTCCGACAACCTTCTACTTCATGGACCTGCGGCCCGACAACCTGCGCTTCCCGCAGGCTTGAGGTCAAAGCCATGGCCATGTCGCTGACCATCGTTCAGGTATCCGACACCCATCTGTCGCGCACCCATGCATGGTTTACGGCGAACTGGCCTGTCTTCGTCGAGGACATGCGCACGCTATCACCCGATCTCATCGTGAACTCGGGTGATATCTCCTTCAATGGGCCGGATCGTCCCGACGATCTGGCCTTTGCTGCCGACTGCCATGGGGCGCTTTGTGCGCCGTGGCGGGCAATTGCCGGCAATCACGATGTCGGCGAGGCACCGATCGCCTCCCGCCTGAACCAGCCGGTCAACGATGCGCGGCTCAACGCCTGGCAAGCGCATGTCGGTCCCTCCTGGTGGATCGAGGATCTGGGGACGGACGCGCTGCGCCTTCGCCTGATCAGACTGGACAGCGCCCTGATGGGAAGCGGCCATCCGCAGGAAGCGTTACAGGCCGAATTTCTGGAGACGGCGCTTGCGACGGGCGACGGCCGCACCATCATCGTCTTCACCCACATGCCGCCCTTTGGCGAGGATCCCGACGATCAGGCGATCAGCACGCATTGCCTGCTGCCGCAACCGCGGCGCTGGTTGCTCGATCTCTGCCTGGCCCATGGCGTTGCAGCGATTTCCGCCGGCCATATCCATCGCTACAGCTCGCGCGACTACAAGGGCCTGGCCATCGTCACCGCGCCTGCCACGTCCTTCTTCAACAAGTGGTCGAACCTCAAAGGCGACATCTGCCAGGGGCGCGCCGGCTATCTCGTCTGGCGTCTCGACGCAAATGGGCTGCATCATGAGCTGGTGCGGCCGCCGCTCTTTCTCAGCATCGATGCCAGCAACTGGACAGAACACGCCAAGACGACCACCTCCCTCCCGGAAAGGCCACTGAGCGTGCCCTTTCGTTGACCGGGATCCCGGACGAACCAAACAAGGATGAAGACATGTCACATAGAATGGCGGTAACGGTGATCTGCGACGGCAATCGGCCGGATTTCGTGACCGACGAAACGACGCCTGTCATGGCATCGCTGAAGCGCGCCGGCACCTGGTTTTCCAACCAGCGCGGCATATTCCCGTCCGCGACGCGTGCCTCATCCGCGTCGATTGCGACCGGAAGCTATCCGCTGGCCCATGGGCTGAGGGGCAATTGCATGGGTCTGCCGATCGACGGCGGTTTCGAATTCCACGATGCAGGCAAACCCGAGTTCTTCGACACCTTTCGTCAGCACTATGGGCGGATGCTGGCGCGTCCTGCCGTCTCGGAGCGCGTTTCCGGGCTTCACGGGGCCATCATCGCCTCGAATGTCTCGCCGGGTGCTGCCTTCTTCCATGACAGCTACAGCCATGCGCACATGTATCACCGCGAGCTTTGCTACGCGCCGGGCCGCACGGTGACCGGCGAAACGATGAAGACCTCCGCCGGTCATGCGGGCGATTCCATCACCACCATGCGCTTCATCGAAGCCCTGCTGGAAAAGCGCCCGTCGTCCGCAACGCTCTGGCTCTCGGAGCCGGATGTGTCGATGCACGCTGCCCCGCTTGGCGGCGATGTGCATCTGGCCGCTCTTGCCGGCGCCGACCAGCTGGTGGGCCGCGTCGCTGAAGCTGTCGACCGGCTGCGTGATGAAGGCCACGACGTCCTGTTCATCCTGGGGTCCGATCATGGCCACGAGTCGGTCACCGAGGCGATCCCGGTGGAACGGCGGCTGTTCGAGGCCGGCTTCAAATCCTCTCTCGAGGGACCCGAGGTTCTTGTCGCGCCGCAGGGATGCGCCGCCTTCATTCATTTTGGCGGCGATTCCGCCACGCGGCGCGTCGAGGCCGCCGACTGGCTGCGCCAGCAGCCCTGGATCGGGGAGGTCTTCATGGGCGAGGATCTTGCAGCCCTTGGCCAGATCCCGGGTGACGACCTCATTGCCATCGACATGGCCAAGGCGGAGGGGGCGAACATCAACGGCGTGCCCGGACTGTCGGCCATGGCGGTCCGCTTCGATGAGGAAATCGGCGAGGTGCGGCGCGATTGTGGCATGCATGGCGGGCGTGGACGCTACGAAACCAATCCGGTGCTTCTGATGATCGGCGAAGGCTTCGAAGCTGGCCGCATGGTCCAGGAAGAAAGCTCGATTACTGACATTGCGCCGAGCATCATCCGCCATCTCGCCCTCCCGGAGACGGACATGGACGGCCGGGCGCTGCAAGGGGAAGCAGGGCGCTCGTCGGCGAGGATCTAGCCGCCGGGTGCGACCCGTCGGCTTGAACACCGAAGCGTGCGCGGGATCCTATCTGCGCACGCCCTCGCCGGCGATGCCGTTGCTCACCAGCGCCGAGCGGCCGCGTGGGAGATATTCGCCGGAGCAGGTGCCTCCGACGAGGCTGTTCCCATCCATGATCGACTTGCCGCGTACCAGAAGGCGAACAGGCCAGCCACGGATATCGAGCCCTTCATAAGGTGTGTAGTCGGCGCCGTGCTGCAGCATGTCGTTGGTCAGGCTTATCCGCTTGTCCGGATCCCAGAGCGCGATGTCGGCATCGGCGCCGATCGCGATCGTGCCCTTGCGCGGGTAGAGGCCGTAAAGCTTGGCGTGGTTCGTGGAGGTCACGGCCACGAACTGATTGAGGCTGATCCGGCCTTTCATGACGCCTTCGGAAAACAGGATCGGCAGGCGGGTCGCCACGCCCGGAATTCCATTGGGAATCCAGCGGAAATGCCGCTTGCCCTTGTCGTTCAGCTTGCCTTGCGGATCGTCGAAGCGAAACGGGCAGTGATCGGAGGAAAAAAGGTCGAAGACGCCCTGTTCGAGGCCTTCCCAGCAGGCATCCTGGCTTGCCTTGTCGCGCGGCGGTGGCGAACAGACATATTTGGCGCCTTCCAGTGCCTCCTGGTCGAGATCGTCTGCCGTCAACATGAGATATTGCGGGCAGGTCTCGCCGGCGATCTTCTGGCCGCGCATCCGGGCACGGCGGATTTCCTCCATGGCCTCGCGGTTGGACACATGCACGATCACGATCGGCACGTCGACGATCTCCGCCAGCGACAGGGCCCGATGCGTCGCTTCGCGCTCGGCTGCCACCGGGCGGGTGGTGGCGTGGAATTTGGGCGCAAGCTTGCCGTCTTCCTCGTGCCGGCCGATCAGGTAGCGGATGGCGTCCTCGTTCTCGCAATGGACCATGACCAGAGCACCGGTGCGCCTTGCGGTGTCGAGCGTCGCCAGGATCTGGTCGTCGCGCAGGCGAAGTCCCTCATAGGTCATGAAGACCTTGAGAGAGGTATAGCCGTCCTCAACCAGGGCCGGCAGTTCCTGGCCGAGCACCTCCGGCGTCGGGTCCGTGATGACCAGATGGAAGGCGACATCGACGTGGCATTTGCCGTCAGCCTTGGCGTGGTAGACCTTCAGCGCCTCGCGCAGCGTCTGCCCTTTTTCCTGCATGCAGAAGGCAAGCACGGTGCTGTTGCCGCCGATCGCCGCCGAACGGGTGCCTGAGTCAAAATCATCTGCCATGACGATGCCGTCCCCGGACGGCTGGTCGAGATGGACATGGCTGTCGATGCCGCCTGGCATCACGTAGAGACCGGTGGCATCGATCACCTCGTCGGCCTCGGTCAATGTGGCGGCAAGCGCCGCGATGCGGCCATCCTTGATGCCGACGTCACTGACGAAGGTATCGCTTGCCGTGACCACAGTTCCGTGGCGGATGACCGTATCGAAGCGCATCGGCTTTTCCTTCCTGTCGTGCCTGGCGGCGCGGATTTCAGCTTGCCTTGGCGAGACCGGCGTCACCGGAGAGAATTCGGTCCAGTGCCGCCGTGAAGCGGTCGAGCTCCTCGACGGTGTTGTAGTGGACCATGGACACCCGCAACATGCCGCCGTGATCGGTCAGCCCGAGATATTCTGCAAGCCGGCGCGAATGGAAGTCGCCAAAGCGCATGGCGATCTTCTCCCCGTCCATCGCCCTGCAGATCTCGCCGGCTTCACGGCCGTCGATTCGGAAGGCGATCGTGGGGACACGGGTTCCGTCGCGATTGTAGGCCTGCCCGACGATCTGGCAGTCGTTGCGCGAGCGCAGGTAGCCAAGCAGCTTTTCGGTCAGGAGATTTTCCTGGGCGGTGATTGCCGCAAAGCCTGCCTCGATCTTCTGGCGGATGCTGCCGGTTTCTCCCGCCTGCTCGCCAAGCGTCGAAAGGTAATCGACGATGCCGCAGGTGGAATAGGCCAGCTCGTAGTTCGGGTTTCCCGGCTCGAGCTTGCCCGGCACTTTGTCCTTGCCGTAGAAGTAGTGATAGAGCGTGTCGAGTTCGAGCAGCAGGTCGTACTTGCCGTACATCAGTGCGTAGTGCGGCCCGTAGGTCTTGTAGAGGCTGAAGACATAGTAGTCGGCATCGATACCCTGCACGTCGACAGCGCGGTGAGGCGCATAGGCCACGGCGTCGACGCAGATCCGGGCGCCGCGGGCATGCACGAAGTCCGAGATTTCGCGAATCGGATTGATCGAGCCCAGAATGTTGGAGACATGGGTGACGCAGACCAGCTTGGTGCGCTCGCTCATCAGCGGTTCGAGGTCGGCAAGGTCCAGCGTCAGGCTCTGCTTGTTCAGCGGCCAGATTTTCAGGACGATGCCGCGTTCCTGCAGGCGGTCCCAGGGGCCGATATTCGACTCGTGGTCGCTGACGGTGATGATGATCTCGTCGCCCGGCGACAGCTGGCTCTGCATGGCACGGGCAAGGTTCTGCAGCAGTGCGGTGGTCGAGCTGCCGAAGACGATTTCCTCAGGCCTGTTCGCGTTGACCAGGTGCATGGCCGCCGTGCGTGCCTCGTAGAGCGCTGCCGCTGCCGCCTGCGAGACTTCATAGGACCCGCCGATCTGCACGTTCTTTTCGATCAGGAAGGTGTTGATGCGCTCCACGGCACCTTTGAGGATCTGCGACCCGCCGGCATTGTCGAAAAAGGTCCAGCCGCGGGAGAGACCCGGAAACTGGCTGCGGACGTAATCGAGGTTCAACTGCGAGGTATTGGTCATCGGGGCGTCCTTGCAATGTTCAGTGGTTGAGGACGGCGCGCAGGAAGCCGCGCGTCCGTTCTTCCTTCGGTGTGTCGAAAATGTCCGCAGGCGTGCCGACCTCGACCAGCCGCCCGCCGTCCATGAAGATCACCCGGTCGGCGACCTGGCGCGCAAAACCCATTTCATGGGTGACGACCACCATGGTAACGCCGGTGCCGGCCAGCTTTCGCATCACGTCCAGCACCTCGCCGACCATTTCCGGATCGAGCGAAGAGGTGGGCTCGTCGAACAGGAGAACGCGCGGCTCCATGGCAAGCGCCCGGGCAATGGCGACGCGCTGCTGCTGGCCGCCGGACAGCTGGCCCGGATATTTCTCCGCCTGTTCGGCAATTCCCACCCGGGCCAACAGCTCGCGGGCCTTGCGCTCGGCTTCCGCCGGCGTCGTGCCACGCACCCGCATGGGAGCAAGCATGACGTTCTTCAGCACGGTCATGTGCGGAAAGAGGTTGAAGGACTGGAAGACCATGCCGACCTCGGCGCGGACTTTCGCCAGCGCCGGGCCCGGCTCGACGCGTATGCCGTCGACCGTGATGCGGCTTTCGGGTGCAAACGCTTCGAGGTGGTTGATGCAGCGGATCAGCGTCGACTTTCCCGATCCCGAGGGACCGATGACGCAGACGACTTCGCCTTCGGCGACGTCGAGATCGATCCCGTGCAGAACGGTGAAGGTGCCATAGGCCTTGGTCAGCCCGCGGATCGAAATGAGGGGAGCAGCCGAAGTGTTCATCAGCGTTTCCCCTTGCTGAAGCGTTTCTCGAGATGGGCGACGACAGCGACCATTGGCCAGAGCAGCGCCACGTAGATCAGCGCCGCGCCGATCAGGGGCGTCGGATTGGCGGCCAGCGCCTGCGCCTGGGTTGCCTGCTTCAGAAGATCGGGCATGGCGACGACCGAAGCAAGCGCCGTGTCTTTGAGGACGTTGATGCAGTTGTTGGTGAGCGGTGGAATGACGATGCGGATCGCCTGCGGCAGGATCACATCCACCATGGTGTTGCGGTTCGAAAGACCAAGTGCTGCGGATGCCTCGAACTGTCCGTGCGGGATGGCCTCGATGCCGGCGCGAAAGATTTCGGCCGTATAGGCTGCCGAGACGAGCGACAGGGCCGTTACCGCCGACAGAAAAGGTGACAGGCGGATGCCTACGAAGGGCAGGGCGTAATAGACGACGATGAGCAGCACGAGCAGCGGGATCGACCGGAAGATGTCGATATAGATGCGGATCAGCACGGTGAAGACGCGTGGCGCATAAAGCCGCGCAACGGCCAGGAACAGGCCACCGACCAGGCCGCAGAGAATGCTGGTGATGCCGATTTCGAGCGTTACCACCAGGCCCCACAGAAGCTGCGGAAGGCTCTGGACCAGCACGGGTATGTTGAAAAAGGTATTGAGGAGGTTCATGCCGCGCGGGCTCCCTGGCATGCCGGCGAAGCGGATCGCCTCGCCGGCTGCGGTTGAAGCCTTACTTGGCCTTCGGCATGTCCATGACCATGACGGTCGAGGTGGTTTCCTCGGCCTTGGCGCCGAACCAGGTCTGGTGCAGCTTGGCGATGAAACCTTCCTTCTTCAGCGTGGTGATGACATCGTTGACCTGTGCGGCCAGCGGATCACCCTTGTTGAACATGATGGAGTATTTTTCGCCGGTCGGGATGCGCTCCACCACCTTCAGGTCCGGCTTGTCCTTAGCGTAGTAGAGCAGCGCGGGAATGTCGGAAATGTAGCCATCGACGCGGCCAGCAACGAGGTCGAGCATGGCGGGCTGCAGGCCTTCGAAGCGGCGGATCTCGCCGAGCTTGTATTCGGCCTTGTGACCCTCGGCCCACATGTCGCCGGTCGAGCCGGTGTCGACACCGACGACCTTGCCGCCCATGTCCTTCAGACCCTTGATGCCCGACTTGGCGGTAACGGTCAGCGACTGGTCGCTGTCATAGTAGGGCTGGGCAAAGCTGACGGATGCCAGTCGCTTCTCGGTGATGGTGATCGACGAGACGGCCATGTTGATGCGGCCGGACTGGACGGCAGGAAACAGTCCGTTGAACGGCGTGTTGACGAATTCGACGGTCTTGCCCATCCGCTTGGCGACCTCGTTGACGAGATCGACCTCGAAACCGGTCACCTTGCCGCTGGCGTCTTCGAATTCCCACGGAACGTTGCCAATGTTGGCGCCAACCGTAAGATCGGCTGCATGAAGTCCGGCACTGCCGAGCAGGGCAAAGAGGCCGGTTAGAACTGTCGCTTTGATAGTGCTGGTGCGTGTCATGAGAGTTCCCCTTGTTTTATGAACGTGACTCAATCTACAGTGGCCTGACTGGTCAGACCAGTCAGGCCAAGGAAGCACGAAGCTTTGTCCTTGGCAATGGCTCTGGAAAAAATAGATTGAGCAAAGCAACAGTCGTGCAGTCTGATTGGGAGTGGCATGTTCAACAAGACCCTCGTTCCGCAATCCGTCGCCCGGGAGATCCAGGCGATGATCAGAAGCGGTTCGCTGAAGCCAGGTGAAAAAATACCGTCGCAACGCATTTTTTCGCAGACGCTCGGTGTCAGCCGTGCCTCCCTGCGGGAAGCGCTTCTGACATTGGAGACGCTCGGCCTCCTGAAGACGGAGATGGGGCGCGGAACCTTCGTCGCGGAGGCCTCACGGGACGCTGGCGACGGGGCGGGTCCCATGGCCCCGTGGCGCTATTCTGACAGCTACTCCGTCTTCGATGTATTCCAGACCCGCATTCTTCTTGAGGGGGAGATCGCCCGCCTGTCCGCCGGCCGCCTGACCCAATTGCAGCTGGACAAGATGGAGAGCGCGACACAGACGATGGAGGATTGCTGGGCGCGCCAGGATCTGCTTGCCAATGTCGAGGCGGACCTGGAATTTCACGGGACCATCGTCTCTGCCTGCGCCAATGCGATGCTTAAGGAGCTTTACCAGACGGTGCGGGCGCAGATTACGGAAACGCAGCGACAGCCGATCCCGCAGACGGATCCGGAACGCATGCGGCATTCGATCGCCGAACACCGTCGGATCATCGCAGCCCTTCGGGCAAACGATGCGGCTGCCGCGCGCACTGAGATGGAGACCCATATCCGAAATACCGCCCGCTGCGCCGGCCTGTCGCCGTGAGGCGGCGGTGCGGCGCCGCCAAGCTTGCAGGCCGGGGTTGGGCGTCCTAGGCTCGGGGACATCTCAACGGCGGCAGATCACGATGACCGACAAAGCTGCGACAACGCCTCTTCCCGAAGAACCCGGCATTCTGGAATTTCTCGCCATCTGCGACGGCTTCTACCCGCCCGATGCGGTCGATGCGCCGGTCACGCAGCAGCGGGCCTGGTACGATGCGCTTTGCGCCCAGTTCGACCGGCCGCTGCCGGAAGGCCTGATGTTTCAGGACGAGATGCTGTTCGTGCCGATCCGGCGCTACAGGCCAGCACGGGTGCGCAGCGAGGTCATCCTTCTCTACCTGCACGGCGGCGGCTTCGTCGTCGGCTCGCTCGACAGCCACCATTCCATCTGCGCCGAGATTGCCGATTATACTGGCGCCGAACTCGTCTCCGTCGATTACCGGCTGGCGCCCGAACATGTGTGGCCTGCCCAGAGCGACGACTGCTACGGCGTCATGAAGCAGCTCATCGGCTCCGGGCGCCAGGTGGTTCTGATCGGCGATAGCGCGGGTGGAAACCTCGCCGCCGGGATCACACTTCGGGCGCGCGACGAGGGTCTCTCCGGCGTGGCTGGGCAGGTGTTGATCTACCCGGCGCTTGGGGGAAATCTGCAATCAGGCTCCTACCTCGAGATGGCGCAGGCTCCGGGCCTATCGACTACGGATGTCGCCTATTACCGCGAGATCCTGAAGGCGCCGCAAGACGAGCCGGTCGCGCATCCCCTCCTCGCCCGGACGCTTAAGGGCCTGCCGCCGGCCTTCATCACGGTTGCCCATTTCGACCCTCTGCGCGACGACGGATGGCACTATGCGGAGCGGCTGCGGCAGGCGGGCGTCGAGGTCGGCTTCCGCGAAGAACCGCAGATGGTGCACGCCTGGCTGCGGGCGCGCCACATGAGCGACGGCGCCCGCGAAGGTTTCAAGGCGGTTTGCGAGGCGGTACGGCGCTTAGCGGCGCCGGCCGGTCCCTGAAACCTCAGCTTTTCGCCTTCGACACCAGCACTGGCTCAGCCTTGAAATCGGCGGGGAAGATGGCCTTGAGATTGTCGATCTTCGGCATGTCGTTATAGACGATATAGGGGTAGGTCGGATTAAGGGTGAGAAAGTCCTGATGGTAGGCCTCGGCGGGATAGAAGCCGTCCAGGCTGGAGATCTTCGTCACGATGGGTTTCGGGAAGGCTTTGGTCTGGTCCAGCTGGGCGACGTAAGCCTGCGCTACCTTCTTCTGCTCGTCGCTCGCGACGAAAATCGCGGAGCGATACTGGGTGCCGCGGTCCGGACCCTGGTAGTTCAGCTGGGTCGGATTGTGGGCCACCGAGAAGAAGATCTGCAGCAGCTTGCCGTAGCTCACCTGCTTCGGGTCGAACGTCACCTTGACGGATTCCGCATGCCCGGTCTTGCCCGAACTCACCGTCTCGTAGCTTGCGGTGTCGCGTGTGCCGCCGGCATAGCCCGAGACGGCATTGGTCACGCCCTTCACGTGCTGGAAGACGCCCTGCACCCCCCAGAAGCAGCCACCGGCAAAGACGGCGGTCTCGCTGCCGGCGTGGGCCGGTTCGTCGATTGAAGGCGAGGGAAGGCGCACGGCCTGCTCCTCCGCCAGCGCCAGCGGCGAGGAGAAAAGCAGCCCGCCCAAGGCAAGGCATCCCAACAGTCCCGATTTCGTCATGGCAAATCCTCCGTTTGCCACGACTGTCGTCCTCACGGATGCGGCGGTCAATTCACATCCGCGTGCCGGTCATGCTCACATGTGGTCGCGCGGAATGGCCTTGTCGAAGCTCTTTTCGAACAGCTGACGCTCGCCGTCATAGGCGATCACTCTGGCTTTGATCAGCCAGTCGGTCGCAGTGCACGCGATGCTGGCGGTGGACACGGTCCGGACCGACCAGCGCTCCCGCTGCATGTCGCAGGTCCAGGCAATGGTGCCGGTCATGGACAGCGGATCGTCCGGCTTGATCGACCAGGTTTCTTCGCGCCGCTGCCGCGTCGCAAGTCCAGTGCCGGGATGCGATGAGAGGCCGGTGTCCTCGACGACCTGATAGTGGGTGGTATTGGCGGCTAGATCGCGCGTGACGCTGCGGCGGGTCTCCGAGGGCGCCAGTTCGGTGTACGTCGGCAGCGGGTCCGGATTGTCGGGCTGCTTCATCTCGAACCGCTCATGGTCTCCCAGCAACGGCAGAGCAAGGCCCAGCGAGGCGATGTCGATCGTCACGCCCGGATCGACCGGCGGCGGCAGGACCAACGGCCAATAGGCGGTCGAGAGGGACAGGCGAATGCGATGTCCTTTCGCGAACCGGTAGCCGCAGGCATCCAGTTCCAGCCGGACGGTCACCGGTTCTCCGGGCACCAGCGGCCGGGGGTCGGCGTTGCCATCGCGATGCGCGAGGTTGATGACGCCGAAGGAGACCCGGGTTGCCGAGCCATCCGGGTGGACGTCGACGATACGGGCGCAGAGATTGGCAAGGTCCGCATCCGCGCGAAGGGTGAGGGTCAGCTCAGGGCGGCCGAGATAGCTCTTCGCCTCCTCAAGCGGCGGGGTCTGGAAGGTCAGCGAACCGGCATCGTCCAGGCGCTGATCGCCGGCCAGTTCCGCGTCAGGCTTCAGCGTAAACCACTCTCCGGCGCTGGTGCCCGTGTCGAGCGGCGACTTGAGGTAGATTTCATGCGACGGCGCGTGCGGGGTCGGCATGCCGACCAGCAGGGTGCCGAACGGATCGACGTAGAAGCTTTCGCTTTGGGGAGTGGTCCATTGCGGCTTGGAGACCCAGAAGCCCGGATCGGTATCCCGGCGCGCCGCGGGCTTCGGGCCATCGAGGATAAAGGCGCGCACCTGCGGCAGAGCCTCGATGCCGTTCTCCTCGTCGCGCAGCCAGTGGTTCCAGAAGGCGATGGCTTCGCCGAGGAAGTCCGCGCGCGGCTTCGGCCAGGCGAAATGGGGATATTTGTGCACCCAGGGGCCGATCAGCGCCTTGGCCTTTTCGCCCAGGCCTTCGGCGGCCAGCAACGGCGTGTTGCGATAGCCGTCGGCCCAGCCGGCGATGACGAGTGCTGGAACCTCGACGGCTTCGAAATCCTCGCAGATGGAGCCGTGTTTCCAGAAGGCATCGCGGCGCTGGTGTGAGAGCCACTCTTCCATGAAGAAGGGCTCGTTTTCCAGCCGCTCCATCCACATGTCAATCCAGCGATCGCCGACGAGCTCCGGATCCGGCGCCCGCGACTGGTAGGCGAGCATGGTGGCAGCCCAGGAGAGCTGCGCCGAGAGGTGGCAGCCGTTCTTGTAATGGATGTCGTCGTTATAGCGGTCGGTGGTGGAGGCGATGGAGATCACGGCCTTCAGCGCCGGCGGGCGAAGAGCTGCGACCTGCAGCGCATTGAACCCACCCCAAGAAATGCCCATCATGCCGACCTTGCCATTCGACCAGGGCTGCTTTGCAATCCAGGCGATCAGCTCGCAGGCATTGGCGAGTTCGAGCTCGGTGTATTCGCCGTCGATGACGCCGTCGGATTCGCCCGAGCCGCGGATATCGACGCGAACGCCGGCGATGCCGGCCGCGGCAAAGGAAGGGTAGGTGGACTCGTCACGCGGGCTCGTTCCGTCGCGTTTGCGATAGGGCAGGAACTCGAACACCGCGGGCACCGGATCGGCCTCGGCGCCTTCCGGCATCCAGATGCGGGCGGCAAGGCGGGTTCCGTCCTCCAGCCTGATCCACTGATTTTCGATGAGGGTGAAGGCGCGATCAGTCATGGCATGCACTTTCGCTATAGATTTCAATTCCCCGCACTTTCCATCCGGCGGGTGGCAAGTACCTGCTCCAGCCAGCCCAGTTTCATTTCGGGAACGGATTTGAGCAGCAGGTCCGTGTAGTCGTCGAAGGGCGGCGACAGCGCCTGAGACTTCGGCCCGAAGCGGACGAGCCGACCGCGATGCATCACGGCAACGGAATCAGCGATAGCGCGGACGATCGCGATATCGTGGGTGATGAAGACATAGGAAAGCTGCTGGTCTTCCTGCAGCTTGGCCAGCAGCTTCAGGATACCTTCCGCCACCAGCGGATCGAGGGCCGAGGTCGGTTCGTCACACAGGATCAGCTCCGGTCGCGCCGCGAGGGCCCGGGCGATTGCGACGCGCTGCTTCTGGCCACCAGACAGCTCCGCCGGGTATCGGTCGATGAAGCCTGTCCCCATCTCGATCTGTTCGAGCAGCTCCTTGACCTTTGCCGTCTTGGCCGCCCCGCGAAGGCCGTCATAAAAGGTCAATGGCCGGCCGATGATGTCGCGCACCGTCTGGCGCGGGTTCATGGCGGTATCGGCCATCTGGTAGATCAGCTGGATGCGGCGCAGCTCATCGCGGCTGCGCCTCTTCAGCGAGGGCGTCAGCGGTTTCCCGTCGAAGGAGATGTGTCCGTCGCTCGGCGGCAGAAGTCCGGTGATGACGCGGGCAAGCGTGGATTTGCCCGAGCCGGATTCGCCCACGATCGCCAGCGTCTGCCCCCGGCACAGGTGCAGCGACACATCATGCAGCACCTTGAAGCCGTTGGAATACTGGGCACTGACATGGTCGACCGAGAGCAGCGGGCGGCTCTGGTCTGCCGCCTCGTGGCGGATCGCCTGGCGGACATTGACGAGAGCCTGGGTATAGTCCTGCCTCGGCGCCTCGATGATCTGCTGCACCGGGCCGTATTCGACGGTCTTGCCGTAGCGCAGCACCATGATGTCGTCCGAAATCTGGGCGACGACCGCAAGATCGTGGGTGATGTAAAGTGCCGCCGTCCGGGTTTCCTCGATCGCGTGCTTGATGGCCGCCAGCACGTCGATCTGGGTCGTCACGTCGAGCGCCGTGGTCGGTTCGTCGAAGACGATAAGCTCCGGATTGGGGCAGAGCGCCATGGCGGTCATGGCGCGCTGCAACTGGCCGCCCGAGACCTGGTGCGGGAACCGGTTGCCAAAGGTTTCCGGGTTCGGCAGTCCGAGCACCCGAAACAGGTATAGGGCGCGCTTGCGCGCCTCGTCCCGGCTCATCAGTCCATGCTTGACGGAAGCCTCGATCACCTGGTCGCCAAGCTTGTGGGCCGGGTTGAAGGCCGCCGCAGCCGACTGCGCGACATAACAGACCCGCGCACCGCGGACTTTGCGGATGCCGCCCTTGCCGAGCGCGAGGATGTCGGTGCCGTTGAGCTTGACCTCGCCACCCGTGATCTCGGCGCCGCCACGGCCATAGGCAAGCGCGGCGAGCCCGATGGTCGATTTGCCGGCGCCGGATTCACCAATCAGGCCGAGCACCTTGCCCTTTGCGAGATCGAAGGACACGCCATCGACGATGGTGATCCGTTTGGGCGGCTCGCCGGGCGGGTAGCTGGTCGCTTCGATCTTCAGATTGCGCACGGACAAAAGGGCGGTTGAAAGCTCAGGCATCGCCGCGCCCTCCCTTGAGGCTGGAGGTTCGCTTCAGCAGCCAGTCGACCACAAGGTTGACGCAGATGCAGAGCGCGGCAATCGCACTACCCGGGACAAGGGCGGCCGCGATCCCGAAGATGATGCCGTCCTTGTTGTCCTTGACCATGCCGCCCCAATCTGCCGTCGGCGGCTGGATGCCAAGGCCGAGGAAAGACAGGGTGGACAGGAAGAGGATGGCAAAGGCGAACCGGAGGCCGAATTCGGCAAGCAGCGGCGAGAGGGTGTTGGGCAGGATTTCGCGAAAGATGATCCAGGTCGTGCCTTCGCCGCGAAGCCGTGCCGCCTCGACGAATTCCATCACCGCGACATCGAGCGCCACGGCCCGCCCGAGGCGATAAACGCGCGTGGAATCCAGCACCGCCATGACGAGGATGAGGATCAGGATATGCTGCGGAAGAACGGCCAGCACGACGAGCGCGAAGATCAGCGTCGGGATCGACATCATCAGGTCGTTGAAGCGGGAGAAGACGGTGTCGATCAGGCCGCCCGAGACGGCCGCGATGAAGCTCAGCACGATGCCGAGCGAAAAGGAGACCAGGGTGGCGGCGAACGCCACGAACAGCGTGGTGCGGGCGCCGAAGATCAGCCGCGAGAGAATGTCGCGGCCAAGATTGTCGAGGCCGAAGAAGAACTGGGCGTCGGCCTCCTGCCAGACGCCGCCGACAACTTCCGTTTCGCCAAAGGGGGCGACCCACGGCGCGAAGAGGGCGCAGAAGATGGCGAGAAGGATGCCGAAGATGCCGACCCAGGCGGTGATAGGGATCTCTCTCAGCCTCATCTCGGATGCCTCAGGCGCGGGTTGGCAACGATGGCGAGAATGTCCGCCAGCATGTTGAGGAGGATGTAGACGGCTGCGAAGATCAGTCCACAGGCCTGTACGACCGGCATGTCGCGGACGGTCACGGCATCGACCATGTACTGGCCCATGCCCGGGTAGACGAAGACCACTTCGACGACCACGACGCCCACCACGAGGTAGGCGAGGTTGAGAGCCACGACGTTGATGATGGGTGCAAGCGCGTTGGGGGCGGCGTGCTTGACGATGGAGCGCGCCGCGGAGAGGCCCTTGAGTTCTGCCGTTTCCATATAGGCGGACGACATCACGGAAAGAATGGCGGCTCGGGTCATGCGCATCATATGGGCGAGCACGACGAGAACGAGGGTTGCCGTCGGCAGTGCGATGGTCTGGAGGCGCTCCAGAAAGCCCATGCCTTCATAGACCGTCGCCGGGAAGGTGGCGATGCCGAAGTTGACCGCGAAATAGAGGATCAGCAGGTAACCGATAAAGAATTCCGGAAGCGAGATCGCCGCAAGTGACAGGACGTTGATGATCTTGTCGGGCATCCGGTTGCGGAAGTGGACGGACAACATGCCGAGCCCGACCGCCAGCGGCACGGCGATGAGTGCGGCAAAACCGGCGAGGAAGAGCGAATTGCCGAGCCGCCTGCCGACCTGTTCCGACACGGAGTTGCGGCTCGCCCACGAGGTGCCGAAATCGCCCTGCAGGGCGCCGCCGAGCCAGGACACGTAGCGGGTGACGAGCGGGCGATCGAGCCCGAGTTCGCTGCGGATATTGGCAACCGCCTGGGGCGTGGCCGACTGACCCAGATAGGTGGTCGCGAAGTCTCCCGGCAGCGCTTCGACGCCGCCGAAGATCAGCACGGAGACGGCAAACAGCAGAAGGATCGACAGCAGGAGACGCTCGACGATCAGCGACAGAAGCGGAAAACGCGCCTTCCACCGGAGGCCGGGCGGCCTTTCAGCCTCCGCAGGCTTGGTCTCTATGGGATTGGACATGGGCACATGATCCACCTGTCTGAACGGAGAGACGGACCGCGAAGAGAACTTCGCGGCCCAGTTCATCGGGAGCTAGGCTCCGGTTCAGGCGTCCAGCCAGACGCGGGTGGCCACGTAGCCGTTCGACATGTCGTTGCCGATGTCGCTGACATAACCCTTCAGCTTCTTCGTGCCGGCATTCACGAAGTCGTTGAACATGGGCAGGATGGTGCCGCCTTCGTCGCGGACCAGCATGGCCATTTCGCGGTACATGTCCTTGCGCTTCTTCTCGTCGAGTTCGGCGCGCGCCGAGATCAGAAGCTTGTCGAACTTTTCGTTCTTGAACTTCGTGTCGTTCCAGTCGGCGCTCGAGAGATAGGCGCCGGAGTAGAACTGGTCCTGGGTCGCGCGGCTGCCCCAATAGGAAGCGCAGAAGGGTTGCACGTTCCAGACGTTAGACCAGTAGCCGTCACCGGGCTCTCGCTTGATCTCGATCTCGATGCCGGCCTTCTTGGCGCTCTGCTGGAAGAGCACGGATGCGTCGACGGCGCCGGGGAAGGCGACTTCGGAGGTGCGCAGCAGAACCGAGCCGCTGTGACCGGATTTCTTGTAGTGGAACTTTGCCTTTTCCGGATCGTAGGCGCGCTGCTCGATCCCTTCCGGGAAAAGGGCATACGTGTCGTTGACCGGGAAGTCGTTGCCCACCTTGCCGTAGCCGCCGAGGATGCGCTTTACCATCTCCTCGCGGTCGATAGCATATTTCAGGGCCATGCGCAGGTCGTTGTTGTCGAACGGCGCCTTGTCGCAGTGCATGATGAAGACGTAGTGGCCGCCGCCTGCGGTGGTCAGCAACTCGACGTTCGGCGCCTTCTTCAAAAGCGGTACGGTCTTCGGGTCGACGCGGTTGATAAAGTGCACCTGTCCCGAGGAGAGGGCGGCAATACGTGCAGTGGCGTCGTTCATTGTCACGATTTCGACCGTGTCCACGAAGCCGCGGTCGGAGCGCCAGTCGCTCGTATTCTTCTCGAAGGTCATGCGAACGCCGGGTTCGAAGCTCTTCACCTTGTAGGCGCCGGTACCGATGCCCGCCGTCGGCTTGTCGACGCCGCCGCCCGGCTGGATGACGAGGTGGTAGTCGGTAAAGATCGCCGGCAGGTCGGCATTACCGGAATCGAGCGTCACGACGAGATCGCCGCCCTTGTTCTCGATGCCGGTGATGGATTTCAGGACGCCGGCCGCGCCGGACTCGGTCTTGCTGTCGCTATGGCGCTTCAGGGTTGCGACCACGTCGTCGGTGGTCATGTCCTTGCCGTCGTGGAACTTCACGCCCTTGCGGATTTTGAAAGTCCAGATCTTGGCGTCAGGCGAGGGGGCCCAGGATTCCGCCAGGGCTGGGACAGGGGCGCGGGTCTGCGGATGGGTCTCCACGAGCGTGTCGCCCCAGGTGCGGACGGCCGCGAACATGACCTGCGAGGTTGCCTTAGCCGGATCGATGGAGTCGGTGGCCGCGCCACCCTCGAGGCCGAGCTTCAGCGCTCCGCCCTTCTTGGGCGCCTGTGCGGCGGCGCTGGTGGCGAAAAGCTCGCCCGCGGCGGAGATGGTCAGGCCTGCGGCCACGGCACGCCCCATGAACTCGCGGCGGTTCATGCCACCTGCGGTCACCTTGCCTGCCAGATATTTCGTGAAATCACTCATGCCCCTGTTCCCTTATCGTTGGATGTCGATTGCGTTATAGAGCGAGCCGGGCGGTTTCCTCTTCCGCGTATCCGTCGCCCGCCTGCCATGCGGGAATGCCCCGGTTGCTGCCGGCTCTCCATCCTTTCGAGGCGCTATTGGGCCGTTCGCCTTGTGGCGTTTTCTGATGAACCGGCCGTCCCGTGATATCTTTCAAGGATTAAGGGGTGGATCGTCAACCTGCGCTGCATTCTAAGCGACATAAAGTGATACTGATGCGACGGTTTCCGAATGATGTTCGAGGCTGCCAATCCGGCGCCTGTCGGGATGGCGTCGCCGGGCCCTCAATCGCGCGCGATCGCATGGAAAAAGCTGCCGCTGACAAGGCCCCGGCGCCCCCCTGAGGGGCCGATTTCGCGGCCTGCGCCGTCTGCAATCATGGCCAGCGGTTCATCCGTTCCGGGCGACGTGACGCTTGCGTAATGGAACTCATGGCCGCGCAACATGTCGCCCGCCTTGCCCAATCCGCAGTGCGCCTTGAGGGTCACGCGGCGGTAACCGAGGTTCATCTTGCGCTTGGCAAAACTCGTCCCGTGCGAGAGGAGGCCGGTCATGGCGTGGGTCACGCCATCCGCATCCTCCAGGTTCTCGCCCAGCACCATGTAGCCACCGCACTCGCCATGCACCGGCTTGTTGCGTGCAAATGCGGCCAGCCCCGTCTTGAAGGTTCCGGCGGACGCAAGGGTGCCGGCGTAGAGTTCGGGATAGCCTCCCTGCAGCCAACAGGTGTCGCAGTCGGCGGGAGGCGCTTCGTCGGCAAGCGGAGAAAATGCAACGAGCTCGGCACCCATGGTGCGCCATTGCTGCTTGATGTGCGGATAGAGGAAGGTGAAGGCGGCGTCTTCCGCAAGCGCGATCCGCTGGCCGGGCGGCGCCAGCGCCTTGTCCAGCGAGCCGGTCGGCATGTGGAAGGTTCCGGCGGCGGCATAGATGGCGTCGAGGTCGAGCGAGCGCTCCATGGTATCCGCCAGACGGTCGATATGGGCGTCCGTCTCCGGAAGCTCGCTTGCCTGCACCAGACCGAGATGGCGTTCCGGCAGGCTGAGTGTCGGATCGCGCAATACCGTTCCGACGACCGGCAATCCGATCGCCTCGATGGCTTCTCCGGAGAGCTTACGGTGCCGCTCGCTGCCGGCGCGGTTGAGAATGCAGGCCGCGATCCGCACGTCCCGGTCGTAGTGCACGAAGCCGCAGGCGACCGCTGCCGCCGTCTGGCTTTGTCCGGAGACATCCAGCACCAGCAAAACCGGCAGGCCGAGAAGGCGGGCAAGGTCCGAGGCCGCCCCGGAACGGCCAGGTTCGCCGGGAATGCCGTCGAAGAGGCCCATCGCGCTTTCGATCAGTACCAGGTCGGCATCGGCCGCCTGCTCCATCGCCAAATGTCGCAAAAGGTCGGGTGCCATGGCCCAGCTGTCGAGATTGAGGCCGGGCAGCCGCGTGGCCGCCTCGTGGAAGCCGGGATCGATGTAGTCCGGTCCGGTCTTGATACCGCGTACCCTGATGCCGCGACGCTGAAAGGCCCTGAGCAGGCCGATCGTCACGCTCGTCTTGCCGGACCCGGAGCGCGGAGCACCGATGATGAGCGCGCGGGCGGTCATGTGGTTTTTCCCGACAGGACTGTCTGCATGGAGACAATCCGCCCGATCACCACGAGGGCCGGTGCGGCAAAATCCTGACGCTTCACCTCGGCCTCGACCGTCGCAAGCGTGGCGGTCAGCGACCGCTCCTGAGGGGTGCTGGCGGCCATCAGGACTGCGACCGGGGTGTCGGCTGAAAGCCCGCCCTCGATCAGCAGGCTCGTGATCGTCCCGATCGTGCTCATGCCCATATAGACCACGATCGGTTCGCCGGTTCTTGCCAGCGCCTTCCAGTCGAGGTCGTCCGGGGTGCCGGCGGCATGGCCGGTGGCAAAGGTGATGGAGCGGCTCAAGCCCCGCATGGTGGCCGGAATGTTTGCCGCAGCCAGGGCGGCCAGCGCCGAGGTCATTCCCGGCAGGGCTCGAAAGCAAATGCCGGCCTCGACCAGCGCCTCCGCCTCCTCGCCACCGCGGCCGAAGATGAACGGGTCGCCGCCCTTGAGCCTCAGCACGCGCTTGCCGGCTCTTGCCAGCTCGATGAGTTTGGCCGTGATATCCTGCTGCGCCACGGAGGGCCGGCCGCCCCGCTTGCCGACAAAGACCAAATTATCGGTTGAGGCGAGAGAGAGTACCGCGTCGGAAACCAGGGCGTCGTGGACAATAACGTCTGCGGTCGCCAGTGCTTGGACGACTTCCAGCGTAAGATAACGGGGATGGCCGGGGCCGGCGCCCGCCAGCCAGACATGCCCCGGCTCGAAGACGGATGCGTCGACCAGGGACTGGAGAGTATCGCTCAGATGCATATGCAAACCTTTTGCCGGCCGTGGCCTGCCGGGCTATAGAGACGGCCATGGAAGCGGCCCTCGATAAAGAAAGCAAGACCCTGCGACGTGGCTGGACCACGGGAACCTGCGCTGCGGCGGCCTCCAAGGCTGCCTGCCTCGCGCTGCTGTCGGGCGAGTTTCCGGCCATGGTCGCTGTCACCCTTCCAGGTGGTCAGCGACCGGAATTCGTGCTCGCCGTGGAAGAGACCGGCGATGGATTTGCCAAGGCCGGCATCATCAAGGACGCCGGCGACGACCCCGACGTTACCCATGGCGCGCTGATCATGAGCTGCGTGCGGCGCGGCGCGGCTGGAAGCGGCATCGTTTACAAGGCCGGGCGCGGGGTCGGCACGGTGACCCGACCAGGCCTGCCCCTGCCGCCCGGCGAACCGGCCATCAATCCCATGCCGCGCAAGATGATCGCCCAGGCGATTGCCGAAGTCGCCGGGCCGGAGGGCGATTTCGAGGTGGAGATCTCGGTTGCCGACGGCGAGAAGATGGCCGAAAAAACGCTGAACGGTCGGCTCGGCATCGTGGGCGGCATCTCGATCCTCGGCACGACGGGGATCGTCATTCCGTTTTCCTGCGCGTCCTGGATCCATTCCATCTGGCGCGGTATCGATGTCGCCCGGGCCGCCGGTCTTCCTCATGTCGCCGGCTCCACCGGGAGCACCACGGAACTGGCGGTCGCGGATCATCACGGCCTGCCGGAAATCGCGCTGATCGATATGGGCGATTTCGTCGGCGGGATGCTCAAATACCTGCGCGACCATCCGCTGCCGAAGGTGACGGTGGCCGGTGGCGTCGCCAAGATGACCAAGCTCGCCCAAGGCATGCTGGACGTGCATTCCAAGCGTGGCTTGGCCGATCTGGAGGCCCTGGCCAGGCTTTCGGAAGACGCCGGTGCGGCGCCGGAACTGGTGCAGCGCATCGCTACCGCCAACACGGTGTCCGAAGCCTTCACCCTTGCCGGCGACCAGGGCCTGGCGCTGGGGGACAGGGTGGCGGCGCTTGCCTGGAAGACGGCTGCCAGGGTGCTGTCGCATCCGCAGATCGCGCTGGAGATCCTCGTCTTCGACCGGGACGGCAGGCTCGTCGGCCGCACCGAATTTACGCCTTCCAGTCATTCCGATCCCTTGTCCCTGTCCGAGACCAGCTGATCCCAGCCGGGGCGGAAGCGGCGAACATAGTCAGCGTTGTACAGCTGGCTTTCGACGAAATCCGACGACCCGAGGCCCTTGCCGACGAAGATCAGCGCCGTGCGCTCGACGGGCTCTTGCGCCAGCGCCACCTCGATCGTCGCGAGCGTGCCGCGGATGATGCGCTCCTCCGGCCAGGAGGCGTGCACGACGATTGCCACCGGGCAGTCCGCTCCATAGAGCGGCGTCAGTTCCTCGACAATCCGGCCGATCGCCTGGATGGCGAGATGGATCGCCAGCGTTGCACCTGTCGCGCCGAAGGCTGCGAGCGTTTCGCCCTCCGGCATTTTCGAGGCGCGGCCGGAAACGCGGGTCAGGACCAGGCTTTGGGCGACCTCGGGAATGGTCAGTTCGCGCCGAAGCGCTGCTGCGGCCGCCGCAAACGAGGGGACGCCTGGCGTCATCGTGTAGTCGATGCCATGCTTTTCCAGCCGGCGGATCTGTTCGGCGACCGCGCTCCAGACCGAGAGATCGCCCGAATGCAGCCGCGCCACATCCTTGCCGGCCTTGTGGGCGGCCAGATATTCCGCCTCGATGTCGTCGAGCGACAGTGACCCGGTGTCAACGATGCGCGCATCCGGGGAGCAGTAGTCTAGCAGTTCTTTCGGCATGATCGAGCCGGCGTAGAGGCAGATCGGCGAACGGGCGAGGATATCGCGCCCACGGACGGTGATGAGGTCTGCGGCTCCCGGGCCAGCGCCGATGAAGTGGACGGTCATGTCGTTGCTCCCGTTGCGGCGAGCGCGCAGGTGGCGCCGTGCGAGACGATCCGCGGCACGATGATTTCAGACATCTCGCCCGCCGTGGCGAGGGCGGCTGCCTCCGACAGGCTGGACGACTGCGTATGTGCGAAGCTCAGACGGGAGATGGTCCGGATCCGTGGTTCGGCCGCCAGCAGGTCTTGATCGCCGACGATGTGCAGCGTCAGGCCAAGCCGCGCCGCAAGCTCGATCATGCCGGGCTCGGTCCGCTTAATCTCGCCGGTGGCAAGGGCTGCGACATCCGCGCGGGTGATCTTCGCTTCGATGCAGGCGGCGTCGAGCGCCGACAGCAGGTCGTCGGCCGAGGTTCCCTTCCGGCAGCCGAGGCCCGCCACGATCCCGTCAACGACCATCGTCATCATCCTGCTTGTTCCATGTCCACTGGGTCACCGGCATGGCCGGCCTCCAGCCGTTCATCGTCCCGATCGCTGCGGCGCGCCCCACATCGATCCGGATCAGCTGGCCGCCATATTTCTGATGGGCACCGAGAAGAACCGCTTCCATCTCGAGCGTGACGGCGTTCGCCACCAGCCGCCCGTCCGGCTTCAGCGCCTGGATAGCTTCATCCAGCACGCCGGCCTCGCTGCCGCCCCCGCCGATGAAGATGGCATCCGGCTGCGGCAGGCCGGAAAGCGCCGCCGGTGCCTGTCCTTCGACGAGATGAAGTCCGGGAACGCCGAAGGCCGACGCATTGCGCCGGATGCGGGCGGCGCGTTCCGGATGCGCCTCCACAGCGATCGCCTTCATCGAGGGATCGGCTAGCATCCACTCGATGCCGATCGAGCCGGAGCCAGCACCGATATCCCAGAGCAATTGGCCCCGGCGCGGGCTGAGGGCGGAGAGCGTCATTGCGCGGATTTCCCGCTTGGTGATCTGCCCGTCATGCTCGAACAGCGCATCGTCCAGGCCGAACCCGAGCGGAAGAATGCGGGCGCCGGCGGCTGCCTTCACTTCCACGGCCACGAGGTTCAGCACATGGACGTCCGTCAGCGCAAACCCGTCGGCAGTTGCCGAGCGGATGCGCTCGGATGGGCCACCAAGGGCTTCGAGAACGGTCAGGTGCGAGGGGCCGAAGCCGGAGGTACGCAGAAGTTCTCCAAGTTCGGCTGGTCCTGTCTCGTCCGACGTCAGGGCCAGGATGCGGCGGCCCGGATGCAGCAATGGTCGGATAAGATCGATCGGCCGGCCATGCAGAGAGACGGTCTCAATTTCCTGAAGCGGCCATCCGAGCCTGGAGGCTGCCAGCGAAAAGGTCGAAGGGGCGGGATAAGCGACCATCTCCGATGCCTGTACGTGGCGGGAAAGGGTCGCCCCGACGCCGAAGAAGAAGGGATCGCCGGAGGCCAGCACGCAGACCTGTTGGCCGCGCAGTGCGACCACATCGTGCATGGTGGCATCGAAGGGCGTCGCCCAGGGTCGCGCCTCGCCCGCAATTAGGCTTGCTGCCAGCTCCAGATGCCGCCTGCCGCCGAACACGACGGAAGCATTTGAAATCGCATCGCGTGCGTTTTCGCCAAGCCCGGTGATCCCGTCTTCGCCCAATCCGACGATGGACAGCCAGCGGCTTTGCGCTAAAGGTCTGTCCGGTTCAGGAGACATCATGCGACACTCCATTCTCATCCTTGGCGGCACGACTGAGGCCCGCGCGCTGGCGGGGCGGCTGGCGAAGGATCCACGCTTTGTGACCGAGCTGTCGCTCGCCGGCCGCACCCGCAACCCCATCGAGCAGCCGGTGCCGGTCCGCGTCGGCGGTTTCGGAGGCGTGGATGGTCTCGTCCAGTATCTGACCGAGCGGGGTATCTCGATCTTGATCGATGCAACCCATCCCTATGCGGCACAGATGTCCCATCATGCGGCTGAGGCTGCCGAACGCGCCGGGGTGCCGCTGCTTTCGCTGCGCCGCAGTCCCTGGATACGGCAGCCTGGCGATGTCTGGACCGAGGTCGATAGCGTCGCGGCGGCGGTCGAGGCCGTCGGCGCGGACCCGCGGCATGTGTTTCTGACGCTCGGGCGCCAGGAGCTGCTGCCCTTCGAGGAAGCCCCGCAGCATGACTATCTGATCCGCAGCGTCGATCCGGTGGAGCCGCCGCTTGCCGTGCCTCATGCCCATTACGTGACGTCGCGCGGCCCCTTTGCGCAAGTCGACGAGGTTGGCCTGCTGACACAGCACGGGATCGAGGTGATCGTCGCCAAGAACAGCGGCGGTTCGGCGAGCTACGGCAAGATCGCGGCCGCCCGGGGGCTTGGCATCGAGGTCGTGCTGATCCGCCGGCCGGCGCTGCCGCCGGTGCCGTGCGCCGAGACGGTCGAGGATTTGCTCATCCTGCTGGAGCAGAGGCTCTCTCATGCGCCGCCTGCCTCCGGTTCGGATTTATCCTTGAAGTAGCGCGGGGAATAGACGATCGGCGGCTTGCCGGTGCGTTCGACAAGACGCGTTTCGTCTGTGCCGACGATGACGCAGGTCGCCATGTCGGCCATGTCGCCTTGTGCTTCGGCGAGGGACACGACCCGCATCCTTTCGTCCGGGCGACTGGCGGCACGGCCGAAGATGACCGGAACAGTGCCCGGAAGATGGCTTCGCAACAGGTCGAAGGCTTCGCCCAACTGGTGCGGTCGTGCCTTGCTGATCGGGTTGTAGAAAGCCATGACGAAGCCGGCGGTCGCTGCGGCCACCAGCCGTTTTTCGATGACGGACCAGGGCTTCAGGTTGTTGGACAGCGAAATGGCGCAGAAATCGTGGCCAAGCGGGGCGCCCGCCCTGGCCGCCACGGCGAGCATTGCGGTGATGCCGGGGACGATCGACAGCTCGATGTCGCGCCATGCTGCCGGACCTTCGTCGATTGCCTCGCAGACGGCGGCCGCCATGGCAAACACGCCGGGGTCGCCGCCCGAGACGACACAGACCTTGCCGCCACCTGCCGCCATCTCGAGGGCCGCGCGGGCACGGTCCAGTTCCTCGCGGTTGTCGGAGGCGTGCCGGCGCTGGTCCGGGCGCAGGTTCAGACGGTCGATATACGGAAAGTAGCCGTAAAAGTGCTCGGCAGCCGTTACTGCATCGCGGGCCTCGGGCGTCATCTGGTCCGGGTTTCCGGGGCCAAGGCCGACGACCGTCAGCGAGCCGCTCATTTCCCCACTCCGAGTTCGGCCGGCGATCGCGTCTCGGCAGGTTGCGCGGCGGGTCTTTCCGTCCAGCCGGGCACCAGGACTAGCGAGAAATAGGGCGCCGGGCTCTCGTCCCGGCTTTCCAGCGGCATCGATGCACCGTTCGCCATGGTGCCGCGCTCCACATAAAGCGCGCCGGCCAGCTTGCCGACGGCCGCCAGCGCCCGGCGAATTTTCGGCAGGTTGCGACCCACCTTCATGATCACGGCGCCATCGGTGTCGCCCAGCCGTTCGATCAGCTTTTCCTCGGACAGCGTGCCCGGCAGAATGCTCAGGATGTCGTCGCCCTGCACGAGAGGCAGCCCGGTCATCGACCAGCAGCCGGACATTGCCGTTACGCCTGCCACGACTTCGGAGCGATAACGGCTCGCCAGGCGCACATGCAGGTGCATGTAGCTGCCGTAGAACAGCGGATCACCTTCGCTCAGCACCGCCACGTTGCGGCCGGCGTCGAGATGGGCCGCGATTTCCAGCGCCGAGCGGTCGAAGAAGTCGCTGATCGGGCCCTTGTAGTCGGCCCCGTCCTTCTGCATCTCGACCGTGACCGGGTAGACGAGCGGCAGTTCCACTGTCCCGGGACGCACATGGGCCTCGACGATGGCGCGGCCATTGCCGCCGGAGCCCTTCTTGCAGAAGAAGGCGAGCACGTCCGCCTCGCTTATGGCGCGCACGGCCTTGAGGGTCAGCAGTTCCGGATCGCCGGGACCGGTGCCGACGCCGCTAAGCTTGCCGCTGGAGATCGCTGGGTTCAAAGGCCGGTCCTCGCCAGGGCGTTGACACAGGCCGCCGTCATGGCCGAACCGCCCATCCGGCCGCGGACGATTGCATAGGGGATCTGCAGATGGTGTTCCATCAGCGCTTCCTTGGATTCGGCGGCGCCGACGAAGCCGACCGGCATGCCGATGATGGCGGCGGGGCGCGGCGCCCCGGCGTCGAGCAATTCGAGAAGATGGAAGAGCGCCGTCGGTGCATTGCCGATCGCCACAACAGCACCTTCCATCTGGTCCCAGAGGCCCAGTGCCGCCGCCGATCGGGTATTGCCAATGGTCTTTGCAAGCGCCGGCGTTCGCGGGTCCCGCAGCGTGCAGATGACCGGATTTCCGGCTGCCAGGCGGGCGCGGGTGACCCCCTGCGCCACCATTTCGGCGTCGCAATAGATGGGCTTGCCCGCATGCAGCGCGCCCCTCGCGGCGCTGACGAAATCGGACGAAAAACGGAAATGCTCGGCTGCCTCCACAAGCCCGCAGGCGTGGATCATGCGCACCGCAATGTCGGCCTGCTCGTCGGAAAAGGGAGTCAGATCGGCTTCCTCGCGAATGATCGCAAAGGACTTAAGGTAGATACCGTCGCCGTCGTGGATGTAGTCGTATGCGGTCATGATTGTCCTGTGGCAGGCGCCAGCCGTGCCGGTCCGAGCCGGGCAAGGCATGCAGCAGAAGTTTCGCCTGCGCGCCGTTCCGATGTCACGAGCTCGGAAAGGCGGCGAAGCGTGGCGTTGGTATCGGCAAAATCGATGGAAGCAAAGGGCAGGTCGGCGGCTTTTCCGCCTTCGACCAGCAGCACGCCCTGCGCTCCTCCGCAGAGCGACAGGGCGGATGGTTGCGGATGGGCGCAGCCCTTGGGGCAGCCGGAGACATGCAGCCTGAAGGAGCCATCCAGCAGGCCGGCGCAATCCCTTGCGGCTTGTGCGGCGATATCATGGGGGGCGATGGTGCCGGAGGCGCAGGCGGGACGGCCGGGGCAGGCGGCGATATGGCTGCGGGGATCCTGCGCTGTGGTGACGAAGCCATGGCTGGCGGCGAATGATTGCAGTGCCCGTACGGCCGGCTCGGAACCGATGAACAGCAGCGCGTGGTCGAGCGCTGGCCTGACCGAGGCAATGCCGAGACGCTCCGCCTCGGTGCAGAGCGCGATCAGATGCTCGGCGCTTGCCTGGCCGAAGGCGGGGCCGATGCCGGCGGCAAAGAGATCCTGCGCAAGAGGGAATAGGCCGAAAGGTGAGGTCGTTTGAGGGTGGGTGCCATTGGCCGGCAGGCCGTCGGTCAGATCCCGGCCGCGCGCCTTTGGACCGCGCATCGCCAGTGTCTGCAGCAGGTCCAGCGTCGCCTCGATCGCGAGTGTTTCACGTAAAACATTGAAAACACGACCGGACTCTTCCGTGCCGCCGAGAAGGATCGTCCAGTCCACGCCATCGTCGGTGCGGGTCGCAACCAGCCTTACATCGGCGAGAAGCCAGCCCAACCCCAATTGTCCGCCGCCGTCCACCACGACGGAGAGTTTCGGGGCAAGGCCCAGAATGCCGCTTGCGCCCTGCCGGATGGCGTTGGCCAGCGGCCTTGAATCGGCGATCTCGGTCGAGTCAAGGCCTGCCAGAGGTGGGGTTTCGACGGCGAGGCCCTCGCGCAGCGGCAGGTTCAGAGCGCGCACATCGCCGTCCAGCAAGGGAGCCGTCGCTTGGGTCAAGCCCCGGATCTGCAGGTTGCCGCGGGCGGTGACGTCGATCATGCCGTTGCCATGGGTCTGCGCCAGCCGGCAAAGGGCTTCGAGCTGCAGGGGCGTGACGGCATCGGCCAGTGCGACGCGGGCAAGCAGCCCGTCGCCGGTCAGCATCGGGGCCGACAGGGCCGGGCAGGCGCCGCGGCGCCGGTCGTCGGCGGCTGCGACCAGGTCCGGGCGGTCGAGCGTAAGGGCGATCATGCGGCCTCCTTCCCTAGCATTTCCAGCTCGGCATGGATGGCGTTTCGACGCGGGTGCCAGAGCCCGCGGGCAAGGGCTGAGCGAAAACGGTCACCCATGTAGCGGGCGCCCTCAGGGTTCTCGGCCAGCAGGAAATCCCGCACCGTCTCGTCGCCCAGATAGGCGTCGTAGGTGGCCTCGATCAGCGACTGGGGAATGGCATGGGTGGTTTCGGCAAAACCGATCAGCCGGTCGACGGCCTCCACGAGTTCCGCTGCACCGCGCGGTCCGTGGCGCATCTGGCCGGCGATGAACCGCGGGTTGACGGCGCGGGCGCGTACGACGCGGGTCACCGCTTCGGAAATGGAACGGGCTTTCGGGTTGTGCGGGTCGGTGGTGTCCAGCGAGATCAGGTCCGCCTTGCCGCCCAGCGCCGCGACCGCCGCCGCGAAGCCGCCGATGAAGCCGACGTCGGCCGAGCCGTCCAGCAGGTCGCGGCCGGGATCGTCGCCGGTGTGGACCAAAATGTCTGCGTCTTCCACCTGGTCGGCAAAGGCGCCCGGCAGGTGGCGCGCGGTACCGTCGGGGCCGCCGAAGGCATGGCTTGCCGTGTCGAGATAGATGCGGCCCAGTTCTTCGCGCTCGCCCCAGCTGCCGTCGGCCAGCTTGTCCTCGATGCCGGAACCATAGGTGCCGGGCGCCGAGCCGAAGATGCGGGGCGGCAGCTGGCCGGTCCTGGCGGCCTGTTCGGCCAGCGGATTGTCGCCCGGTGCTTCGTCGCGCGCGGCGATAGCGCGCATGGCGGCGTCGAGCAGCGCGATCAACGCCGGGAACATGTCGCGGAAGAGGCCGGAAATCCTCAAGGTCACGTCGACGCGCGGCCGCCCGAGCTGGGCCGGCGCCAGAACCTCCACGCCGGTCACCCGTCCGGTGGCGGAATCCTGCACCGGGCGTGCCCCCATCAGGGCCAGAACCTGCGCCACTTCCTCACCGCCGCTGCGCAGCGAAGCGCTGCCCCAAAGATCGAACACGAGGCTCTTCGGCCAGTCGCCGTGATCCTGCAGATAGCGGCGCAGGATCTCGTCTGCGGCTTTCTTGCCGAGTTCGAATGCAGTGGGCGTGGGGAGGGTGCGCGGGTCGCTGGCAAACAGGTTGCGGCCGGTCGGCATGACATCGCGGCGTCCACGTGCGGGCGCGCCGGAGGGGCCGGGCCGGATATGGCGGCCGTCAAGCGCATCGAGCAGCGCCTGCCGCTCGGTGCCGGCACTCGCCACGCGCAGCGGGTCGTCATCTCCTTGAGCGACCACGCCAAACACATGCTGCCCGTCCTTGATGGCGAAATCCTTGAGATCGCAAAGGAAGGCATCGATGCGGGAAAGGGCGGTGTCCGGATCGTCGTCCGTCGAAACGCCTGCCTCTGACGCAAGGCCGGTGTCGCGTGCGGCCTCGACGATCAGCTTTGCCAGCCGGTCACGGCGGCGGCGATCCAGCCCGTCGGCCTGCGCATATTCGTCGACCAGCAGCTCGAGCTTCTTCTGGGCGTCGGAAAGACCGGCGCCGGTGAGAACGGGCGGCAGGTGGCCGATGGTCACGGCGGAGATGCGCCGCTTGGCGACAGCTGCTTCGCCGGGATTGGAGACGATAAACGGGTAGATGACCGGCAGGCCGCCGGTGACGATTTCAGGCGCGCAGTCTTGCGAGAGCGCCACGGTCTTGCCGGGCAGCCATTCGAGCGTTCCATGGGCGCCAACATGGACGATCGCGTGGGCCTCTAGGCTCTCGCGCATCCATTGACCGAATGCACAAAGAGCGTGGCGCGGCGGCAGGTCGGGACTGTGGTAATCGGCGCGGCGGTCGGCGTTGCGGCCGCGGTCCGGGGCGAGCGCAACGGTGACATTGCCGAAGTGCGTAGCGCGGAATCGGAAGCTGCCGTTGCTGATGTCGCTGTCGGCCTCAGGCACCCCCCAGGCGCTGTCGATCCCCTGCGGCGGCTGATAGTCGGCGAGCGGAAACTCCACCGGCGCCTCTTCCATCAGGTCCAGCAGCTGCCGCGGGGTCTCCGGAATGTCGGCCACGGTATAGCCGGCTAAGGACATGTCGCGCAGCATGGAGAGCACGCTTTGCGGCACGTCCAGCCCGACGGCATAGCCTGTGCGACCCGGAGCGTTCGGATAATCGGGCAAGAGAATGACGATCCGCCGGTCGGAACGCGGCGTCATCTTCAGCCGTAGGAAGGCAGCCACGCGGTTGGCCACCTGCTCCACCCGGTCCGACTCCGGCAGGTTCAGCATCGCCGCCGACCGATCGCCCGACTTGAACGAGATGGCACCGGCCAGGATGCGACCGTCGAGTTCCGGCAGGACGACATGCATGGCGAGATCGGACGGGTTGAGGCCACGGCGACCCACCACCCATCCCTCCCGCTGCGTGGTGGCGATGACGACCTGAAAGACCGGCACCCCGGTGCGGTCGAAAAGGTTGAGGCCTTCTTCATCGGTCGCGCTGGCGAAGGCTGTCGTCGCGATCACGGCCGCCGCGGGCAGATCACGGATCGTCTGCTCGACCATGCCGGTGACCGGCGCATCCTTGAGGTTGCTGACGAAGATCGGCACGGGCGCAAGACCGCGCTCGGCCAGCGCATGGAAGAGCGCGTCGATCGGTGCTGCGTCATTGGCGAGAAGCATGGAACGGTAGAAGAGGATCGGCAGGCGCGGTGCATCGGCATCGAATTCTGCCAGCAGCTCCGAAACAGGCACGATGCCGTGGCCTGGCCGGTAGAAACCGGCACGGGGCATGGAAGCGGCCTGCGGCAGCGGGGCGGTGTCGCCCAGTGCAATCGCATCGAGCTGGCGGGCGAGAAGCCGCATATTGTCCGGGCCGCCCTCGCGGAAGCAGCCAAGCAGGACGGCCAGCGTTTCCGCCGGCAGGGTAGAGGCCGCCGCCAGCCGGTCGTCGCTGATGCTGCATTCGCCCGGCAGCATGGCCAGCGGAATGTTGCGGCGGCGCGCCATCCGGGACAGTTGGTCGACGCCGTAGGTCCAGCGGTCGTAGCCGCCGAGAATGCGCACCAGGATCACCTTGGCCTTTTCGGCGGTCTTTTCGATCCACAGATCCACCGACATGGGGTGGCGAAGATCAGCCAGGGTGGCGAGGCCGAGGCTCGTGCCGGGATCCTGCCAGGCGGCGGCAATGCCGTTCAGGTCGCTGGCGGAAAAGGACAAAACCATCACATCGGCCGGCGACTGGGCAAGGTCGACCGGCTCGATCAGGTCGTCCAGCGACGACGATGTGGTGGCGAGTATGTGCATCCTTTTCCCTTGCTGGGATCCGCCTCCTCAGGCGGCCAGCATCCTTTCGATAGCGGCGCGGTCAAGGCCCTTTTCGCCGATCACGACGAGGCGGCTGCGGCGGATTTCACCCGGCGCCCAGACGCGGTCGAAGTAATGGTCGACGCGCGACCCTACCACCTGCACCTGCAGGCGCATCGGCTTATCCGCGACATCGATGAAACCCTTGATGCGCAGCACATTTTGCGCTTCGGCGGTGGCGGCAATGCGGGCAGCCAGGGTATCGGCGTCGGATACGGCGGGCAGGTCGATGACGAAGCTGTCGAAATCGTCGTGGTCGTGGTCGAGTTCGTCGTCATGGTGGGTTTTGCGGTTCTCGATGTCGTCCTCAACCGCCAGACCGAGGCCGATCAGGACGGCGGGATCGACGGCGCCATTGGCTGCCGGCACTATCTTTACCGCGCGCGGCAGATGCGCCTGGATCCGCCCCTTGGCGGCCGCGAGCCCTGCCTGGTCGAGAAGATCGGTCTTGGTCAGCACGATCATGTCGGCGCAGGCCACCTGGTCGTCGAAGACTTCCTCGACCGGATCGTCGTGGTCGATCGCGCCGTCGGCCTGGCGCTGGGCTTCGAGCGCATCATGGTCGTCGGCCACGCGGCCTTCCGACAAAGCCAGGCCGTCGACCACTGCGATGACGGCATCCACGGTGACGCGGGCCTTGACGTCCGGCCACTGGAAGGCCTGGACAAGGGGCTTTGGCAGAGCAAGGCCGGAGGTCTCGATCAGGATGTGATCGACGCGCGGCTCGCGGGCCAGGATCTGGTCGATCGCCGGCACGAAATCATCGGCCACTGTGCAGCAGATGCAGCCGTTGGCAAGCTCGATGATGTTGTCTTCCGGGCAGCTCTCGATGCCGCAGCCCTTCAGCACTTCGCCGTCGATGCCGACATCGCCGAACTCGTTGACGATGATGGCCAGCCGCTTGCCCTCCAGCTTCTCGATGAGATTGCGGATCAGCGTCGTCTTGCCGGCGCCGAGAAAGCCGGTGATGACGGTGCACGGTACGCGATCGAAATTGACGCTCATGAAGGCATGTCCTCGTGATGGTGGAAGGGGGGGATGCGGGCCGTCATGCCCTTGCCGCGCAGGCAGGCGGGACGGCCGCGAAGGGGAAGGAAACCACGCTCATCCGCAGCCAGCATCATGGCGCCGGCAACGATGTCGTCGACATTCTCCAGCGACAGATGCCCGAAGACATAGGACCAGCCGGAGCGGTGGTTAAAGGCGGCGCTCGGGCTTTTCTCGCAATTGGCGAGGCAGGTGACGGGCTTGACGGCGAGCGGCTTGCCTTCTGCCGCCCGGCTCAGGGCTTCGAGCAGGGGAATGCCGGGGCGCGCTTCGCTATCTGAGGCCTCGCGGCAATTCGTGCAGACGAAGATCGTCACGTCGGCCGCCTGGGGGATCTGGTTTTTATCGTCACTCATCGTCAGCCGCACGACCGCAGGTATCGAAATGGGGTGCGGAACAGATGGCTGCCAAGGCAGACCCTGCGACGAATAGTGCACCCTCCCGGAGCACCCCGCCCGGCAAAGCTTGATCTCGAACGGCAGGTCTCCTGGCTCGCGGGTCAACGCCCTGTGCCTGCCTTCCCGGATCTCTCCAGTGGCGTTTCGGCATAGGGCTCACCGCCTACAGTTGCGGGGGCAGCCACGGCATTGGGCAAAGAGGAGCCCGCACCGCATTCTCTCTTAGCCCCCTCCGTTGCCGGAAGAGGACCGTATCGCTACCACCTAAGCCCTGCGGCAGCAGACTGTCAATGTCGCAAAGGCGATTGCCCGTGCTGCGATTTTGTCTATAGTGGTCAAGCCTATGGTGCCCGCAAGGGATTTCGAGGGAATGCGGTGCGACGGATTTTATCCGTCAATTCCGCGGCTGCCCCCGCAACTGTAAGCGGAGAGTCTTCGTCCACGGCGGCCATCCGGTCGCCAAGCCACTGGAGAAACCCGGGAAGGCGGATGCAAGGCGCTCGATCCGCGAGCCAGGAGACCTGCCATGGGCGCAGAGACTTAAAACAGCCCTCGGGTGGAGGGCGGAAGGACAAGCCATGATTACGAAATCCGCTGCTACGGCAATCAGCGTCCCCACTTCCAAAGTGATCCCCCTCGGCATGACCGCCCTTCTCGGGCTGTTCATCGTCGGCTTCGTCGGCTTCTCGCATCTGGACGTCGTCCACAATGCGGCACACGACACGCGCCACTCGCTGGCCTTTCCCTGCCACTGAGGCCGTCGGCCAAAAGGATCTCTCCCATGTCGCTCTTTCGTAACATCGTCTTCACGGCGGTGATCGCCGGACTATTGTCTGGCCTCCTGATGACCGTGATGCAGCAATTTTCCACCGTGCCGCTGATCCTGCAGGCGGAAACCTATGAACATGCGGCACCCGCCGCAGGCCACAGCCACGAGCATGCCGCGGCCGCAGACGCCACGGCGCCCGCTGCAGCCGAACATCACCACGACGACGAAGCCTGGACCCCGGCCGACGGGATCGAGCGCTTCGCCTATACGGTTGCCGCAAACGTGCTGTCGGCGATCGGCTTTGCACTGGTGCTCGTCGCGGTCGCCGAGGCGCTCGGCGGATTCGGCGGCGCCTCCAGCAGCTGGCGCAGCGGGTTGATGTTCGGCATTGCCGGCTTCCTTTGCGTCAGCCTGGCGCCCGGCCTCGGGCTTTCGCCGGAGCTTCCGGGCATGCCGGCGGCCGAGCTTTGGTCCCGACAGATCTGGTGGGGTGCGACCGCGCTCTGCACGGCTGTCAGCCTTGGCCTCCTTGCCTATACGCGCTCGCCGCTGCTTGCAGCACTTGCGGTCGTCCTTCTGGTCGCACCGCATCTGGTCGGCGCACCGCTGCCGCCCACGCATGACACGGAGGTGCCGATGGCGCTCGAAGCACGCTTCGTCAACGCGGTGTTTGCCACCAATCTCGTCTTCTGGGCGGTGCTCGGCACGCTGACGGCCCTGCTTCGGCAGCGGTTGCGCGCCGGCGAAGAGGCATCCTCCGGTACGGCTGCCGGGTTGGCATCCCGTTGAAAGAGATCGACCAGCAGACCGAAGAACGCCACCGCGCAAAGATGGAGATCCGCAAGGCTGTCCAGGATGCGGAAGTGGCAGAGAAGACCCTGGAAAAGGGTCTTCTGATGGTCCACACCGGTTCCGGCAAGGGCAAGACCACGGCAGCCTTCGGGTTGGCGCTGCGCATGCTTGGCCATAACCGGCGCGTCGGCATCGTCCAGTTTATCAAGGGTGCCTGGTCGACGGGCGAGCAGCCGGCGTTTGCCGTGTTCGGCGACCGGGTCGTCTGGCACACGATGGGCGAAGGCTTTACCTGGGAGACCCAGGACCTGCAACGCGACGTGGCGGCTGCCGAACACGCCTGGGCCAAGGTGGTGGAGCTGATGGCGGACGAGACCATCGGTCTTCTGGTGCTCGACGAGCTCAATATCGCGCTGCGCTACGACTATCTGGATCTCGACAGCGTAGTTGCAACGCTGGTTGCCCGGCGTCCGGACCTGCATGTCGTGGTCACCGGCCGCAACGCCAAGCCGGCGATGCTCGAGGCGGCCGACATGGTCACCGAGATGACGCTGGTGAAGCACCACTTCAAGGCGGGCGTGAAGGCTCAGGCCGGCGTCGAGTTCTGACGCCATGGTCGCCCGCGCCCTCATGTTCCAGGGAACCGGCTCCGACGTCGGCAAGTCCCTGGTGGTGGCGGGCCTGGCGCGGGCGTTTACCCTGCGCGGGCTGAAGGTCATGCCGTTCAAGCCGCAGAACATGTCCAACAATGCCGCCGTGACGGCCGATGGCGGCGAGATCGGCCGGGCCCAGGCGCTGCAGGCGCGCGCCGCGAAGGTGCCGCTCAGCGTCCATATGAACCCCGTTCTTCTGAAGCCGCAGAGCGAGGTCGGCTCGCAGGTGGTGGTGCAGGGCAGGGTCGAGGGCAATGCCACCGCATCCGAGTACCAGCGTCTCAAACCGAAGCTGATGCCAAGGGTGATGGAGAGCTTCGCGCATCTTCGGGCCCAGGCGGATCTGGTGCTGGTCGAGGGTGCCGGCAGCGCCTCCGAAGTCAATCTTCGCGCCAATGATATCGCCAACATGGGGTTCGCCCGGGCTGTCGACGTGCCGGTCATCCTGATCGGCGATATCGACCGCGGCGGCGTCATCGCCAGCCTTGCCGGCACCAGGCTGGTGCTCGACCCAGCGGATGCGGCGATGATCTGCGGCTTCATCGTCAACCGTTTCCGGGGCGATCCCGCCCTGTTTGCCGAGGGCATGCGGATCATTGCGGAGCAGACGGGCTGGCAGTCCATCGGTCTGCTGCCGCATTTTGCCGATGCCATTCGGCTGCCGGCCGAAGATGCGCTCGGACTGGATGGTGCGGGGGTTCGCAAGCCGGGCGCAAAAATCCGGATCGCTGTGCCGATACTCCCGCATATCTCCAATTTCGACGATCTCGACCCGCTGGAGGCTGAGCCCGAGGTGGAACTGGTGCGCGTGCGGCGCGGGCAGGCTGTTCCCGGAGATTGCCAGCTGGTACTGCTGGTCGGCTCCAAGGCGACGATCGCCGACCTTGCGGCGCTGCGCGAAGCGGGCTTCGACGTGGATATCGCGGCGCACGTACGTCGCGGTGGCGGCGTTATGGGTTTGTGTGGTGGTTACCAGATGCTCGGCCGGCGGATTTCGGACCCTGAGGGCATGGAGGGGCCACCTGGATCAGTCGCGGGGCTCGGCCTGCTTGATGTCGAGACGGTCCTGACCGGAGACAAGCGGCTGGAAGCCGTCCGCGGCGTGAGTTTCGACGGAACCACGTTAGCCGGCTATGAAATGCATGTGGGGCGGACCCAGGGTACAGACTGCGTGCGGCCGTTTTCCATGCTCGGGGGCAGCCCCGACGGCGCTGTCTCGGAGAATGGCCGCGTATGGGGCACCTATCTGCACGGACTGTTTGCCGATGGTGGCCAGCGCTCGCGATGGCTTACGCGGCTCGGCGGCTCGGCATCGGTGCTCGACTACGAGGCGGGGGTGGACGAGGTGCTCGACCGTCTGGCGGCGCATATGGAGCGGCATCTCGATCTCGATGGCCTGCTCAGATCAGCCAGATGACCAGCGCCAGCAGCCCAAACAGGCCGATCAGCATGGCGTCGGCAATGCGGGCAAGCTTCAGGGCGATATGAATATGCCAGACCGTCAAATGCGGATTTCCGCCTTCGCCCATGAAGCGAGCCTCGATCATCTGGCCGCCATAGCTTCTGGGCCCTGCGAGCGCGATGCCGAGCGCTCCGGCCATAGCCGCTTCCGGCCAGCCGGCATTGGGCGATCGATGATGTTTTGCGTCGCGGAACACGGCGCGCATGGCCTCGCGTGGCGAGGCACCCTCGATGAAGAAGGCCGCTGCGGCAAACAGCAGCGCGGTCAGGCGCGATGCCGGCAGGTTGATGAGGTCGTCGAAGCGGGCGGCGGCCCAGCCGAAGGCCTCGAAGCGAGGATTGCGGTGGCCGATCATGCTATCGGCGGTGTTGGCCGCCTTGTAGGCAGCGCCCCCCGCCAGCCCGCCCACGCCCATCCACAGGGCCGGCGCCACAACGCCGTCGGAAAAATTCTCGGCCAGGCTTTCGATCGCTGCCCGGCACACGGCGGCCTCGTCGAGGTGCTGAGGATCGCGACCAACGATCATCGACACGGCTTGCTGGCCGGCTTCGAGCCCCCCTGTTTCCAGCGCCGTGGCGACCGCGTCCACATGGGCATCAAGGCTCTTCTGCGCCGGCAGGCTCGCCGCGACCAGCACCAAGATCGCCGGGCCAGCCGGAAAAGACAGCAGAAAGCGCTCCAGCAGCAGGGCGACGGTGATCGTGACGCCGAGAAGAACCACGAGCGTCAGAACGCCGTAGCGCCTTCGCTTCGCAAAACTGTCTTCTTCTCTGTTCAACAGCCTGTCCAGACGGCCGATCAGCCAACCCATCCAGGTGACAGGGTGGCCGATGCGCCGGTATATCCAGTCGGGATAGCCGGTCACCCGTTCAACGATCAGAGCAGCAAAAGCGAGAAGGAACATCAGCGTTGACAGGTCCGGCAGGTCGGAAGGAGAAGGGTGGACTGGCGCTTGGCGAAGCGATCGCCCATGGCGGCAATCTCTCCCGCGCTCGTGCGCTCTTTCCGCAAGCGCCCGAACCCTGGATCGATCTCTCCACCGGCATCAGCCCCTACTCCTATCCGCACTCCCCCATGCCCGGCAATGCTTTTGCGCGGCTGCCCGAACCGGCATTGGCGCAGGCGCTTAAGGAGACCGCGGCCAAAGTTTACGGCGCGCCATCCGCTGCCCATGTGGCGGCAGCGCCGGGCACGCAGATCCTGCTGCCGATCATTGCAGGCCTGCTTGAGCGGCCGGGCAAAGCGGCTGTGCTGTCTCCCACCTATGCGGAGCATGCCCGGGCGGCCAGACTGGCCGGTTTCGAGGTGATCGAGACCGGTGATCTCGAGCAGCTTGCCTCGGCGGATCTGGCAGTCGTCGTCAATCCCAACAACCCGACCGGCCGGATCGTTGCAAAGACCGATCTGTTGGCGCTCGCCGCCGTGATGCGGAAAAAACGCGGCCTGCTGGTGGTGGACGAGGCCTTCATGGATGTCTCGGAGGCGAAGAGCATGGCCGGTTCGGTCGAGCAGGGCGGTCTCGTCGTGCTGCGCTCGTTCGGCAAGTTCTACGGCATGGCCGGTCTGCGCCTCGGTTTTGCCATCTCGCACCCTGAGATCGTGGCCCGGATCGAAAACCGGCTTGGCCCCTGGGCAGTGTCGGGGCCTGCCCTGCATGTGGCGTCCGAAGCGCTGGCCGATGACGCATGGCGGCGTGCGACACAGGCGCGGCTCAAGGCAGATGCGGCACGGCTGGACGCCCTTCTGGCCGGTGCCGGCTTTTCCGTCTTCGGGGGAACCTCGCTGTTTCGCATGGTTCGTAGCGACAGGGCACAGTCCCTGTTCCAGCACCTGGGCGAAAACGGCATCATCGCCCGGCGATTCGAGGAGCGCCCGGACGATCTGCGGCTCGGTCTGCCCGGTCCCGATGACTGGCCACGCCTGGAGGAAGTGCTCGCTTTTATTGAGCCGGCAAACTAAATCGATCTCGCCAGGCCGGTTGTGCCCCTCCGACCGGAAGAGCCGTCGCTTCATAGACGCCGCGGGCCACGGCGCGTGCGGTCACCAGCGTCGCCAGATGGCAAAGATCGAGGAAATCGGCCGGGTCTTCGAGCGGCTTTGCACCGGTTGCGGCCGCAAAGATGGTGTCGCCATCGAGCGGCAGATGCGCCGGCAGGATGGCGCGGGCGAGCCCGTCATGGGCCATGATCGACAGGCGATGCGCCTGCTGCTTGGTCAGCACCGCGTCCGTCACGACCACGCCAATGGTGGTCGAGGTCACCGTGCGGCCCTTGAGGCGCAGGCGGGTATCGAAGCTGTGCGGCATGCCCAGCCCGCCGAATTCGCCGTTTTCTTCGAAGGGTGCCGCCCAGAAGTGCGGGCCGTCCCCTATCGTGGCTGAGCCCAGCGCATTGACGGCGATGAGGGCTGCCACCGTATGGCCAGAGCTTGTGCGGGCGCTCGCAGATCCAAGCCCGCCCTTGACGGTCGCGGTGGTGGCGCCGGTCCCGGCCCCGACCGAACCGATTGCAAAAGCTCCCTTGGCGGCTGCCTTGAAAGCGTCGTAGCCCATGTCGCGGTAGGGCGAAAGGAGGCCCCAGTCCTTGTCGCCACCGTTCAGGAGATCCATCAGGATCGCCTGGGGCACGATCGGAACCCTTATTGAACCGACTGCAAAGCCGCGTCCGATCTCCCGCAGGCCCGATTGCACGCCGCCCGCCGCGTCCAGCCCGAAGGCCGATCCACCGGACAAAACGAACGCATCGACCGCCTGCACGGTCATGGAGGGATCAAGCAGGGCGGTGTCGCGGCCGCCCGGCGCGCCGCCCAGCACGGAGCCGGAGGCGATCGCCGGTTGATCGAACACGATGGCGGTGACGCCCGAGCCCAGCGCAAGGTCGGTGGCATGGCCGACGGCCAGGCCCTCGATATCGGTGAGCAGGTTCAGCGCCGCCATCGTCTTGTCGCGCTAGATCACGTCGAACTTGACGCCCTGTGCGAGCGGCAGGGTGCGGCCATAGTTCAGCGTGTTGGTGGCGCGGCGCATGTAGGCCTTCCAGGCGTCGGAGCCCGATTCGCGACCGCCGCCGGTTTCCTTTTCGCCACCGAAAGCGCCGCCAATTTCAGCACCGGACGGGCCGAGGTTGACGTTGGCGATGCCGCAATCGGAACCCCGGTCGGAGACGAAGGCTTCCGCCTCGCGCATGTCGTTGGTGAAGATCGACGACGACAGGCCCTGGGGCACGTCGTTGTGCAGGCGAAGCGCCTCGTCGAACTGCGAATACTTCATCACATAGAGGATGGGGGCGAAGGTCTCATCCTTCACCGGGCCAGACTGGGCCGGCATTTCGACGATCGCCGGGCGCACGTAGTAGGCGTCTGAAGCTTCGTCGCCATGCAGGCGCTCGCCGCCCGAAACCTTGCCGCCCTCGGCCTTTGCGGCTTCCAGTGCCGCTTGCATTTTCTCGAACGACGCCTTGTCGATCAGCGGGCCGACCAGATTGCCGTCCGCAAGCGGCGAGCCTACGGTGACCGACTGGTAGGCCTTGATCAGGCGCGGCACCAGCGCATCATAGACGCTGTCGTGCACGAAGAGGCGGCGCAGGGTGGTGCAGCGCTGGCCGGCCGTTCCCATGGCGGAAAAGGCGACACCGCGCAGGGTCAGGTCGAGGTCTGCCGTCGGGGCGACGATCGCGGCATTGTTGCCGCCGAGCTCGAGGATGGAGCGGGCAAAGCGCTGTGCGAGGCGCGGACCGACGGCGCGGCCCATGGCGGTGGAACCGGTCGCCGAGACCAGCGGAACCTTGTTGTGGTCGACCAGCACTTCGCCGATCTCGCGGCTGCCGATCAGCAGCGTTGCGAGCTTGTCCGGTGCCGTGTTGCCCTCGGCCTTGTAGCGGGCCAGCGCCTTGTCGAAGATCGCCTGGGTGGCGAGCGCCGTCAGCGGCGTCTTTTCAGACGGCTTCCAGACGACCGAATTGCCGCAAACGAGCGCCAGTGCCGCGTTCCAGGACCAGACGGCGACGGGGAAGTTGAAGGCGGAGATGATGCCGGTAACACCGAGTGGATGCCAGGTTTCCATCATCCGGTGCTCGGAGCGTTCGGTAGCGATGGTGAGGCCATAGAGCTGGCGCGACAGGCCGACGGCGAAATCGCAGATGTCGATCATTTCCTGCACTTCGCCGAGGCCCTCAGAGGTGATCTTGCCGACTTCGATGGAGACGAGGCGTCCGAGTGCTGCCTTGGCGGCGCGCAGTTCCTCACCCAGAAGGCGCACGAGTTCGCCGCGCTTGGGAGCGGGCACCAGGCGCCATTCGAGGAAGGCTTCGTGGGCGGCGTCGATGGCGGAGCCGGCGTCGGCCGCGCTCACTTCCGGCAGCTTGCCGATTTCCTTGCCGGTGATGGGCGACCGGACGGCAAGCGTGCCGCCGGTGAAACGGTCGGCGGATACCCCGAGGTCACTCAGGAGCGTGTTCACCTCGGCGGCGAGATCC
This sequence comes from Hyphomicrobiales bacterium, assembly GCA_900469345.1. Taxonomy (GTDB): domain Bacteria; phylum Pseudomonadota; class Alphaproteobacteria; order Rhizobiales; family Rhizobiaceae; genus Neorhizobium. The sequence goes on from UBWZ01000016.1 coordinate 223,796, forward strand.
AGTTTAGCAAGCGTCATGGTCAGTCTCCGGTCTTTTATGGGCGTCAATCTACAGGCCGGATGCGTTTGTGCAATCCGTCGATGGGGTCAGAACCGTTCGCCGGCCAGATGGGCGACCTGGGCGCCCGCTTCGTAATAGGCTTCCTTGATCGGCCGGAAGGCGGGCAGCTCGATCTCGGTCAACGGCAGCGGCAGATCGGCCTCCGACAGTTCGCCGAGGATATGGCGGGCCAGAACCTTGCCGAAGCTGGTGCCGGGCGAGATCCCGCGGCCGTTATAGCCGGAAAAGCCCAGCACGTTGTGGCCGAATGTGTGGAAGCGCGGCAGCGCATTGTCGGTCATGCCGATCTTGCCGTACCACTCCGCCTCGAACTCGACATCGGCCAGCTGCGGAAAGAGCCGCTTCAGCGAGCGCCGGGCCCAGTTCTTGTGGACCGAGACGCCGGTGCCGCGCAGCGCGCCGACGGAGCCGAAAACCAGGCGGCCGGCCTGGTCCATGCGGAAGGAGGAGAGGATGTCCTTTGTGTCCCAGCAGCCTTCGCGGGCGGCCAGGATCGAGCGGCGCAGGTTGTCGCTGAGGGGGGCAGTGGCGAGGTTGAAATAGGGAAGGTGCACCTGTTCGCGGCGAACCGCCTCCCAGGGGCCCTGGCTGTAGGCGTCGGTCGCGACGATGATCCAGTCGGCCCGCACTTCGCCGGCCGCGGTGCGGACGAACTTCCTGCCCTCCGTTTCGCCGGTTTCGGTCACGGCGCTGCCGGTGTGGATCTTGGCGCCGGCCTTCAGGGCCGCATGGGCGAGGCCCCGGGCATAGGCGAGCGGCTGCAGCGTGCCGGCCCGCATGTCGAGCAGGGCACCGGAGTAAGCCGACGAGCCGACACGGCGTTCCGTTTCCGCCGCATCCAGCATGGTCACCGGAGCGCCGCGCCTCTGCCACTGGCGGGCGCGCTCTTCCAGTTCGGTCACGCCTTGCGTCCCGACGGCGAGATGCAGCGTGCCCTGTTTTTCCAGCTCGCACGCAATGCCGTGCCTTTCGATCAAGTCACGGACGAGGGCCGGGCCGTTGCCGAGAAGATCGAGCGCACGTTCGCCGTAGACTTCGCCGAGGTGTTTTGGAAAATCATCGGGCATGACCCACATGCCGGCGTTGATGAGGCCCACGTTGCGGCCGGCGCCGCCGAAGCCGATCTCGGCCGCCTCCAGCAGGCGCACGGAAACGCCCGCTTGCGCCAGATGCAGCGCCGCCGACAGGCCGGTATAGCCGCCGCCCACGATGACCACATCGGCCGAGACGTTTTCCTCCAGCCGCGCGGTTGAGGGGGCGGGCGGAGCGGTCTTTTCCCAGAGGCCGTGGGAGCGTGGATCATTCAACATGGGAAATTGTCCGCAAAGGTTTGACTTCCCACTCTTTACAAGCGTGTATCGGCAATGAATATCGACTTGTTCTCAACAGGTCATTCGCTGGAGGAATGACATGCTGCCGCCGCGCCGTTTCCTGCCATCGTTTTCGCTGCTGGCTGCATTCGAAGCGGCGGCCCGCGCGGGCAGCGTCACTGCGGCGGCAAACGAGCTGGGGCTGACCCAGAGTGCCGTCAGCCGGCAGATCTCGGCACTGGAGCGCCAGCTCGGGGTCGAGCTGTTCCTGCGCGAGCGCCAAACGATCCGGCTGACGCCGGCCGGTAATACCTACGCACGGGAGATCCGCGAGGCGCTGCGGCGCATTTCCAATGCCTCGCTCAATCTGCGCGCCAATCCTGCCGGCGGCACACTCAATCTCGGCGTGCTGCCATTCTTCGGCACGCGGTGGCTGACGCCGCGCATCGGGCGCTTTCTGCAGGCGCATCCGGATGTGGTAATCAATCTCATCACCCGGCTCGAACCCTTCGACTTCCGGTTCGACACGCTGGATGCGGCGATCCATTTCGGCGCCGCACGCTGGCCCGGCGCGTCCATGGCGTTCCTCCTCGACGAGGAGGTCGTACCGGTCTGCAGCCCCGCATTCCAGCAGGCACATGCGCTTGCCTCGGCCGCCGACCTGCGTCGCGCACCGCTGCTCCACCTCAACACGCGCCCGGACGCCTGGGAACTCTGGTTCGCCAAGCAGGAGGTGCCGGTGGAGCCGCTGCACGGCATGCTGTTCGATCAGTTCCTCACGATGGTGGAGGCAGCGGCGGCAGGCCTAGGAGCAGCACTCTTGCCGCGTTTCCTGATCGGGCGCGAGCTGGATCAGGGGCTGCTCGTCCCGGCCGTGGAAGGCAGGGTCATGCAGACGGGCCAATACCATCTGGTCTATCCGCCGGACCGAGCCGCCTACCCGCCGCTCGCCGCCTTCCGCGACTGGATCGCCGCAGAGTTCGAGGCCGAGAGGCTTGCACAAGGCAAAGGCCTGGGCCAATAGTCGGCAACACAGCCCGGCCTCCGGCACGGTCACGATCGTGCCTGGGGTCCTTTGGCGGGAGAAACCATGAAACCTATTTTCGTGCAGTTGCGCTGCAAGCCTGGTCGGACCTACGACGTTGCCGATGCGATCTACAAGACCGAGCTCGTTTCCGAGCTGTATTCCACCAGCGGTGAATGGGATCTGCTGCTCAAGGTCTATATCCAGGAGGAGGAAGAGATCGGCCGCTTCGTCAATGAAAAGATCGCCTGCATCGAGGGCATCGAGCGGTCCCTGACCACCATCACCTTCACGGCGTTCTAGCAATCAAAAGACATAAAAAAGCCGTCCCCGGGGACGGCTTTCCTGTCTCGGTGGGCGGTTACACGTGAGACGTGGGCGCGGTGTTGCGCGCTCGCACCAGATCGCGGATTGCGACACGCACCTCGTCGGGCGTGTTGAAGCGCTGCTCATCGAGATCAATCACGTGGAACTTGACGGCAATGAATTTGAGCCGGTCCTGGTCCGGTATGACGATACCGACGGGCTCGCCGCCGAATTCTATAACTTGTTTCTGCATGACGGACTCCCGCTATGGCTGCTGTGCAGCTTGCGAATGAATTTCAGGAAAATCGAACTGAAAGCGTTACATTCGACAGCACGGAAGGGAGCGGCATTCCGTGCCATTCACTTCAATTGCGCCCGCATATCGGGCGGCGACGGTTCGGTCATAGGACATGTCACTCTCCCTGTTTGCGTTTCATGGCGCAGGGCCGGACAATGCCGGCCTAACGATTAGCTCTCTAAGTGATTCCAGCGTCTGGATCAACAAATATCCATATAGCTAGAATTTTTTTCCGTCTGATGACGGGAAGGCGGCAGAAATGTGAAATTTTCTTCGCTTCCGGTCCCGCCACAGACGATGCTCATATGGCTCCGGCGCGGCCATGAACAAGCCCGAAAACTGCAAAGTTTTTGTGACTAAATGTGAAGGCGGTCAAAACGACGAAAGCCGGAGCTTTCGCGTCCGGCTTTCGGGTCAAGGCATTGTTTCCGAAAAGGCGGGTTTCAGCCCATGCGCTCGGAGGCGTAGCTTCCCGGGCTTGGCGGAAACACGACCGTGCGATTGCCGTTGATGAAGGTGCGGTGGTGGATGTGCGCATGGATGGCACGCGCCAGCACCTGGCTTTCCACGTCTCGCCCCAGCGACACGTAGTCGTCCGGCGATTGCGCATGGGTAATGCGCACCGTGTCCTGCTCAATGATCGGGCCCTCATCGAGGTCGGCGGTCACGTAATGCGCGGTGGCCCCGATCAGTTTTACGCCGCGGTCATAGGCCTGCTTATAGGGATTGGCACCCTTGAAGCTCGGCAGGAAGGAGTGGTGGATGTTGATGATGCGGCCCGACATCTTCTGGCAGAGCGGATCGGACAGGACCTGCATGTAACGGGCGAGGACGATGAGTTCGGTACCTGTCTGTTCGACCACCTCCATCAGGCGGGCCTCGGCCTCAGGCTTGTTGTCTTTTGTCACCTTGATATGGTGGAAGGGAATGTCGTGGTTGACGATCACCTTTTGATATTCGAAGTGATTGGAGACGACACCGACGATGTCGATCGGCAAGGCGCCGATCCGCCAGCGGTATAGGAGGTCGTTCAGGCAGTGCCCGAAACGGGATACCATCAGCAGAACCTTCATGCGGTCCTGGCCGTCGAAAATGTCCCAGTCCATGGCAAACTTGCCGGCGACTGGCGCGAACGCCTCCGTCAGTTGGGCACGATCGGCGCCCTCCTCGGATATGAAGCCGACGCGCATGAAGAACTTGCCCGTATCAAGATCGTCGAACTGCGAGGAGTCGATGATGTTGCAACCCTTCTCGGCCAGAAACCCGGAAATGGCAGCCACGATCCCGCGCGTCGACTTGCACGTCACCGTCAACACATAGTTCTTCATCTCGACCCCTCCGTCGCGTGAGCTTGCGCCCTGTATGCATGATTTTCAGGCTTCAGCATATCCAGCATTCCGGCGGGCGTTGCCGCGTCTTGCGTCATGCCGTGATATCCGTGCAGGCAGGATAAAGGCGCAGCAAGCCCCGCGTCCACACCTGCAATTTCTTCACCAAGCTTAGGGATGGCCCGTCAAAATTCCGTTCCCTTTGCGTCTTTCATGCGTTTAACACCGCCGCAGTTGCGATCAATGCAGGTAGAAGTTTTTTGTCAGCATCTGCTACAGCTTAGCAGCTTTGGGCCAGGCCGCTCCGGAGGACAAGTTGAAGAAACAGCATGCATGGGTTTCGATAGCCGGGAGGCAGGTGATGATTGCGTTGACGGTGGCAGTGCTTGCAGCGCAGCCGGCCATGGCGGCTCCGGCCTGCCTGCGCGGAATCAATCTGGCCGGCGCCGAATTCGGCAAGGTGGGAGAGACCTATGGCAAGGGCTATATCTATCCCAGCGTACAGACGCTTGCCTATTTCGCGGACAAGGGTTTTACGACGGTCCGACTGCCTTTTCTCTGGGAGAGGCTGCAGCCGCGGCTCTACAAGGACTTCAACGCGGCCGAAGCGAAACGCCTGGTGCAGGCGGTCGAGGCCATCCGTGCCAAGGGCATGGTCGTCATCGTCGATCCTCACAATTATGCCCGCTACCATGATGCACTGATCGGCACGGATGCGGTGCCGCAAAGCGCCTTCACGGATTTCTGGCGCAGGCTCGCGACGCTGCTTGCCGGCCGGCCGGACGTCGTCTTCGGCCTCATGAACGAACCTTACGAGATTTCCGCGGAAGACTGGCTGTCGACCGCCAACAGCGCGATCGGCGCGATCCGCCAGACAGGAGCGCGGAACCTCGTGCTCGTTCCAGGCACGGCCTGGAGCGGCGCGCACAGCTGGTTCGGAGGCGATTACGGCACCGCCAACGCGTCGGTGATGCTCGACATTGCCGATCCAGCCGGAAACTTCGCCTACGAGGTGCACCAGTATCTCGACACGGATTTCTCCGGCAAGAATGACGAGTGCTCGCGGGCGGCGGATGCGGTGAAGGCACTCGGCGCCTTTTCCGACTGGCTGCGCAGCCACCAGAGACGCGGGTTTCTGGGAGAATTTGCGGTTCCGGGTGCCGCCGCCTGCCAGCCGGCTCTGGCACAGATGGTCACGACCGTGGAGCAGGCGCCGGATGTCTGGCTCGGCTGGTCGTACTGGGCGGCCGGAGACTGGTGGAAGCCGGACGAGCCTCTCAACATCCAGCCGACAAAGGCCGGGGACCGACCGCAGATGCAGACACTCGCCGGGATCTTCAGCGAACATCCCGTCTGCGGCCGCTGACCGGCCTTAGAACGCCGTCGACCGCTTGCTGCCCAGTGACCGGACGGAGCCTGCAGGCTTATCCGGCATCCGGCAAAGGGCAATCATCTTGATCGTCTTCTGGCGACCGGGCGCCAGGTGGAAGCCGTTTTCGGCGGGCCTGTAGCCGGGGCAGTCGATCGTCACGGACTGCGCAAACACGTCCGTCGTCAACTCCAGCCAGCCGTCTCCGTCTTCTGCGTGAAAAGCGGCCCGGATTTCCGCATCATGCAAGGCGAGCCGGCGCCCGAGCGGGAAATGGAAGGCTTCGCAGAGAACCTCTCCGTCCGATGTCCGCACGAGCCTTGCCACGGTGACATCATGTGACGGCGGGCCGAAGCGGTAGGCGTAGTTGGTGTCGAAGAAAGCGCCGAAGAGCTCCACGCAGCCTAGGCTAGCGCTGCCTGAGGCGGGCAGCGTCAGCTCCTTCTGGCCGCTGATGACCGGCATGCGTCCGTTCCGCAGGCAGGCAAGCTCGAGGCGGACCGACACCGGTTGCCGGGTCTCGTTCAGCATGTGGATGTCGAGCCCGTTGGTGCCTTCGTCGGCAAACACCAGTTGCTGCGGCCGGAAGGCACGCTTGAGCGCGTACCAGGCGGGTTTGGGCTCGCCCAAGACGTCGATCACGCCCCAGCCCGGTCCGGTCATCACGTCCTGCAAGGTGAAGGTCAAGGCGCCGTTGCAGGAGGAGCCCGGCCGTCGCCATTCGGCGAACGCGGCTTCCATGACCTCGCCGGTCACGGCCCGCGAAAGGTCGAGATAGCGGTCGAAATCCGTCTGCCGCAACGTGCGCGGATCGACGCCATAGAGTTCGCTTAGATAATGGTCGCGGACATCTTCGAAATCCCAATCGGCGCCGGGATCGCGTGGGATGCCGGCCTTGCCCCCCTCGAGCCTGTCGTTCGCGGACAGGTTGGAAAAGGCGAGGCATTCGGCCGCGAAGCGGAGGTTGGCACGGCGGGCATCCTCAAGCGGGCGTAGGTAGGCGCCAACGCCGTAATAATGCGCCACGCCCGCATTGGGATAGAAGGGCAGGTGGCCACCCGAGGGAGAGTTGGCCACGTAAGGGAGATCGGGTCGCTGTTCCGCCACCATGTTGGGCAGGATGTCCTCGCAGAGCGGCCCCTTCCAGATGCGCTCCGGCAGGCCGAGCATGGCCCCTTGCTGGTAGATTTCGCTGCCCCCGCACAGCACGGTCAGGGCGGGCGAAGCCTGCGTCCGCTGCAGGAACTGGTCGAGCTCCGTCTTCACGTGGACCACGAAGCCAGGGTCCGAAACCGGGTAGTCGAAATTGGCGAACATCAAGTCCTGCCAGACCATCAGCCCGAGCTCGTCGCAGAGGTCAAAGAACTCCGGGCTCTCGTAGACCGCGATTCCGGGCAGGCGGATCATGTTCATGCCGGCTTCTTTCGCAAGCGTCAGGCATGGCGCGTATGAAGCGCGATCACCCGCAAGCGTCACCATGTCCGCGCTGGTCCAGACGGCGCCGCGGCAGAAGATGCGTTCGCCGTTGAGGACGACGCGAAAGTCCTCGCCGTCCGCTCCTCGATCCACCGCCAGGCTGCGGAACCCGGTGCGGGCAAGAGGGAACTCCGAGCCGTCGGCACGCAGGGTCACCGAATAGAGGCTCTGCTCGCCGTGGGTATGGGGCCACCAGGGCTTGACCTCGGCTATGTGAAGCTTCGCGGTGCAGAACCCATCGATGCATTCGAAAGCCGCCTCCTGTCCGGCGCAGGCGAGGCGCAGGCTGCCGGTGTCCGTGTCGCAGGCGAAACGAACCGAAAGCTGCCCGCTGCCATCGGATGAGAGGGCCGCGCGGATCGAGAGGTCGCGAAGGGCCGGTCCGCGAGGTCGGATCAGCGAGATCGGCCGGTATGGACCGACCGCATGAATCTCGGGCGCCCAGCCGGGCATGAAGCCGAGCGCGGTGGTGCGCACGAGGCGGATCCCCTTATTGTTCATAAGCCGCGGCCGCCAGCGTGCGCGCGGTCCGCTGCGTTCCAGATGGGGTTGGAGGGCCCTGAAGCAGATGGAGAGGGTCTGCGTACCTGTCAGCACCACCGCTACGTCATGGCTCTCGAACATGCTTTCGCACGTCAGGATCAATGCATCGTCTAGAAAGACGTCGGCAATCGTCGCCAGACCCTCGAAACGAAGGATCGCCTGGCCGGGTGCGTGCCCGGAAAGCGAATGCCGGTACCAGATGTCCCTGGCGATCAGCGGATCCGGTGCATTCCTGTCGAATAGGCCGGCCGCCTCCAGGGCCGCCGCTGCCGTTCCGGGCACGATGGCGGGGATAGCTTGGTCGACCGGGGGCAGGTCGCTCGGAAAACGATCGAGGCCCGGCGCGCAGACAAGCAGCGACCAGCCCCGATCGAGGCTTGAGGTCGCTGCTGCCAGGACGTGGCTTTCGCTCACGCGGCCTCGCGGGACTGGTCGAGAGTTCGCGACAGATCGGCCATCAGCAGGTCCCAGGCTTCAGCGGCAGGCTCGAGGGCCGTCAGCAAGGGCTCGAACTTCTTGCGGCTGACGGCGCGGGCGAGCTGGAACTGCGCGGACTTCGCCACCTCGGAGATGCGAAGCGCCTGCCGTTCTGATTCCGCAAATGCCGAATGGTTGAGCCAGGCAAGATGGGTCGCCAGGAGTTCGAAATTGGCACCGAGCTGCCGCAGCGTGTTGAAGGCGTATTTGTGAAAAACGCCGAAATCGCGCTCGGCAAGTTCGCGGACCTGGTCTGGAAAGACTGCGGAGAAAGCCTGTATCGGGTTTTCGTCCGGCCGGCGCGCGAAGTGGTGGCGCAACAATTTCCAGGCGGTCTCGCGAACCGCCTTGGCGGACGGGTATGCGGCCGGGAACTTCGCAAACTCCGCATAGGGCAGGAAAGGCAGGCCGGACGGGCTGCCGTTCAGCTGGAACAGGCCCTCCAGATCCTCGCCAGACAGCGTGAAAAAGCCGCCATTGTGGAAATAGTCGAGCTCGCGCGCCTCCAGATCAAGCCGATTGACAGCGACCGTCGTCTTGCCATGCTCCTGGCGATAGGTCAGGCCACGGGTATCGGGCAGGTAGAAGCTGTCGAGCTCCAGCATGGCCAGCCGACCGCGGCCGATCTGTTCGGTCACATGCCGCTCGACCTTGTCGAAGATGGCAAGTTCCGTAACGCGGATGCCGTAGAGGGCCTCGAGATCCTCGAGCGGCACCTTGAAGAAGGTGAAATGATCACCTTCGAAATCCTGGGTCAGCGTGAAACCGAGCATCGCCTCGGGCGAGAGGCTCTGCGCGGCCAGCACCTCGATCCAGAGATCGACGTAGCAGTTCGTTTCCGGCCACATGCGCTCGGACGCGTGCAGCGCGTGCGGCGCGTACCGCGCCGGGTCAAGCCCCTTGAAGACGGTTCGGTTGTAACCGGACATTGTGTCAACCCCAGAGCGTTGCGCGAACGCTTTCGGGCCATGCCTTCACGTCGAGCCCGTGAGTGTGGAACAGCGCCAGCGCGATGCGCTCCAGGCCGAAGCCGACGCAGGCCGTGTGCGCAACCTTGCCGTCGGCAAGGTTGAGGCCCCACTTGGTGCCGAACGAATCCTGGTGATAGTTGAAGCTCATGCAGGCCGTCGGGTTGGCGGTCGAGGTGATCGGAATCAAGAGCTCGAATTTCAGGTTCTGGTCGCGCTGGTTGTTGACCATCATCTTGCCGGCGCGGCCGAAGAACGGGTCGTTGGCGACATCGATCACCACCTCAAGACCGACAGACTTCATCATCTTGACGCCGCGATCCATCCAGAGCTGGCGGAAGTCGGTGACGTGCTGTTCGGTGCCCATGCAGACATATTCGCGCATCCGGAACAGCTGCTGGCGCGCCGGATCCTGAGAGGGCTCATGACGGAAGCAATAGGACTGCAGGTCGAACAGCGCGCCCTCGGCCGGCAGATTGCCGCGCTTGGCGACCGTCGGATAGAGAGGATAGCAGGCCGCCGGCGTCAGCACGATCTCGGTCGCTTCCTGGCCCTTGGTCCAGTCGTCGCCGACCTCCATGCATTTCAGCAGGTTCATGTGATCCAATTCGCCGCCACAGAAGCTGTGAACCGTACCGGCCAGCTGCGGGAAGCTCTTCATGTAACCGCTCTTTTCAAAGATGGCGCGGTTCATGCCGGGCGGGAAGCGCATGGCCTCGGCGCCGTCGGCGCCGCCATAGGTGTCGATCAGCCGCTCGAAAGCGGCGATGACGCTCTCGAACTGGCCGCTACGGCCGTAAAGGCCGTCGACGCCGGTGTCGATCAGAAGACCGGCATCGAACAGGCGGTCGAGAAAGGAAACTTGCATGTCCATGGCTTCACCTCGTTGGCTCTGATTGGCCTGATGGACGGCGTCAGCCGAGCAGGCTCGTATCCGGTTTCTGGATCAGCAACATCGTCGACGTGTTGCCGAGAATGCGGTCATTCGAAATCATGAGCTGCGCCGAATGGGCATCGCGCAGGTGCCGGCCAAGGCTGTAGGGCGTACCGTTCTTGTAGCCCATGATGCCGCAGACGATCATCGCCTGGTTGATGATGGTCAGGATCGTTTCGGAGGAGGCGAGCTTGATATTGTTCATGGCGATCGAGAAGGCCATGGAGGACAAGTGGTCCGGATCGGCCTTGGCCTGCTGATAGGTCTTCAGGCCGCACAGAATGTTGGACTTCAGCATCTGCAGGAGGCTGGAAGCTTCCGCCAGCCGCAGCGTGCCGGGAGGCTGAGCCCCGGGGGTCTTGCGCGCAGCGGCCCGCACGAAGGCCTGGGCGCGGCTGACAGCATCCGCGGCAATGCCGAACCAGACACCGCTCCAGAGCAGGTGCGAATTGGCAAGCATGGATTGTGCCGCGATTTCCGCAAAGGGTTTCGGGAAGATCTGCACTGCGGGCGCTTCGCCCTTGAAGAGGAAGCCGTCGGAGCAGGTGCCGCGCATGCCGAGCGTATCCCACGTCACGGTCTTTTCGAGACTGTACTGACCGCGGCGGAAGACGGTCATGACCTGGTCCCCCGGGGCGGCCTTGTCGTGGGCGCGCGAGGTGATCATGATCGCATCCGCATGGGTGCCGTAGGAAATGACCGTCGCGTCCTTGCTCAGCCGGCAAGTATCGCCGTCGATCTCGATGGCGCAGATCGAATTGCGCAGGTTTCCGCCGATGCCGCCTTCGGTCGTTGCCGACGCCACGAGCAGCTGGCGGGCTGCAAGTTCGCGCATGAAGTCAATGTGCCAGGCGCTTTCCTCTCCATGCTCCACAAGGCTCGAAACCTTGATCTGGTGCATGGCAAAGACCATCGCCGCCGCCGCACAGGACTGGCCAAGGATGGCGCAAACTTCGGCAAGTTCCAGGGTGGTGGCGTCTTCGCCGCCCAGACGGGCAGGGATCTGGATGCCAAGCAGCCGCTCGGCTTTCATGGCGTTGACCGCCTCCTCGGGGAAGCGGGCATCGCGGTCGACGGTCTCTGCAAACTCCGCCGCGACCGCAGCGACGCGGTGAGCGCGGGCGCTCAGGCTTAAGTCGGTTGCTAGCGCGGCGAGGCTCATCAGGCGGCCTCTTTGCTTTTCAGGATATGCGTCAACGTCTGCTCGATAGCGGCGATGCTGGCAAACGACTTGCGGTTGAGCAGGTTGTCCGGAAACTCGATATCGAACGCTTCCTCGAGGCCCAGCATCAGCTGTACCGAGGCAAACGACGAAAGGCCTACTGCGTAGAGGTCTGCGTCGTCTGCCAGTTCTGCGACAGGCCCGGGCAGTCCACCCACCTTGCCCAAGAGTTCGCGAATGGTCTCATTCATTTCACCATCTCCAGCTCATTCGTTTTGGCGATTATTGCTATTCAGGGTTTTAGGGAAAAAAGCCTAAGATAGCGGTAAGGAAGTTGATAAAAGGCAGGCTGTGGGATTCGATAAAATTCGAACGATCCGGACCTTCCGCTTCGCGCTTGACAGAAAGAGGCTGCAGGTCTCTGATGACGATATTCACCAGGGGGGTCCCGTCAAGGGGCTGAGATACTGCTTGGTAAATGGCTTTCGCCATTCACAGCGCAGTGACCCGTTGAACCTGATCCAGTTCATACTGGCGTAGGGACGGTGCAAGCGCTGCGTTGCTGTGACAGTTCTTGTCTTGGCTCCAGGCGTTTTTTCATCTTTCCAGCACGGGAACTGGGTCTCCAAACGTCAAACCTTGGAGCCTCACCCATGAATATCGTTAGCCCAAAACCTATCCCCGCAGTCACCACCGGCCCGCTTCCGGCCTCGTCGAAAGTCTTCAGGCCCGGCACCATCCATCCGCAGATCCGCGTACCCCTGCGCGAGATCGCGCTTCACCCCACAGCCGGCGAACCGCCCGTTACAGTTTATGATGCTTCGGGTCCCTATACCGATCCCACGGTGCCGATACGCATCGATCTCGGCCTGCCGCGCGTGCGCTCGCAATGGCCCCGCCCTGACGGAGAGGTGGAGACCTATCAGGGCCGGATCGTCAGGCCGGAGGATAACGGCTTCGTCTCGGGCGAGCGCCTGACGCCCGAGTTCGCCCATCGGCAGAGCCCGCTTCGGGCGAGCGGCGGCAAGGCCGTCACCCAGATTGCCTATGCGCGGGCCGGCGTCATCACGCCGGAAATGGAGTTCGTCGCCATTCGCGAAAATCTCGGCCGCGCGATGGCCAGGGCAGAACTGCAGCGCGACGGAGAGAGCTTCGGCGCCCATATCCCGGATTTCGTCACGCCCGAATTCGTGCGTCTCGAGGTAGCCGAGGGCCGGGCCATCATCCCCGCCAATATCAACCACCCGGAATTGGAGCCGATGATCATCGGCCGCAATTTCCTGGTCAAGATCAATGCCAACATCGGAAATTCCGCTGTCACCTCCTCGATGGAAGAAGAGGTCGAGAAGATGGTCTGGGCCATCCGCTGGGGCGCGGATACCGTGATGGACCTGTCGACCGGCCGCAACATCCACAATATCCGCGACTGGATCATCCGCAATTCACCGGTGCCGATCGGTACGGTGCCGCTCTATCAGGCGCTGGAAAAAGTGGGCGGCATTGCCGAAAACCTGACCTGGGAGGTCTACCGCGATACGCTCATCGAGCAGGCCGAACAGGGTGTGGATTATTTCACCATCCATGCCGGCTTGCGGCTTCACCACATTCCGCTGACCGTCAATCGGGTGACAGGCATCGTTTCGCGCGGTGGCTCGATCATGGCCAAGTGGTGCCTGCATCATCACAAGGAAAGCTTTCTCTACGAGCGGTTCGACGAGATCTGCGATATCGCCCGCGCCTACGACGTATCGTTTTCGCTCGGCGACGGGTTGCGGCCGGGTTCCATCGCCGACGCCAACGACGCGGCGCAGTTCGCGGAGCTGGAAACACTGGGCGAGCTGACCCGGATCGCCTGGGCCAAGGACTGCCAGGTGATGATCGAAGGTCCCGGCCACGTGCCGATGCACAAGATCAAGGAGAACATGGACAAGCAACTGGCCGTCTGTGGCGAGGCGCCGTTCTATACGCTCGGGCCACTGACGACCGACATTGCCCCCGGCTACGATCACATCACCTCCGGGATCGGGGCGGCAATGATCGGCTGGTTCGGCACCGCAATGCTGTGTTACGTGACGCCCAAGGAGCATCTCGGCCTGCCGGACCGCAACGACGTCAAGACCGGCGTGATCACCTACAAGATCGCTGCGCACGCCGCCGACCTTGCCAAAGGGCATCCCGCAGCGCAGCTGCGCGATGATGCGCTCAGCCGGGCCCGCTTCGAGTTTCGCTGGGAGGACCAGTTCAACCTCTCGCTCGATCCGGAAACGGCGCGGAGCTTCCATGATGAGACCCTGCCCAAGGAAGCCCACAAGGTGGCGCATTTCTGCTCGATGTGCGGGCCGAAATTCTGCTCCATGAGGATCTCGCACGACATTCGGGCGGAGGAGCAGAAGGAAGGGCTGGAGGCGATGGCCGCCAAATATCGTGAGGGCGGCGATCTCTACATGTCAGCCGACAAGGACTGAGCGAGGAGGAGAGGGGCGTGGGAGGCTGGCAGGACCGGCGCTCCCTCTCCTTCGGTAGTCCTGTCCCTATCAAAGGACTGATGCAGCGCTGAGCCGCGGTGGCGCAGGAATGCGGAGCAATCTCCCCTCCGTGTCGCCGCACGGCTCCCGGCTCCGTGCCGACATGATGCAGCAAGTGTTGGCGGTCACCGAAACCCCGCCTCCGGGCTATTCCTGCGGTGGGTAGGGATGCGCCTCGCCGCGAAAATCGCTGACGGAGTAGCAGCCTCCGTCTTTGCTCAGCGCGCTCTCGCCGACCACAGCCTTGCCGTGGCCGCCCGGGATATCCAGCACATAGGTCGGCTGGCAGAGGCCCGAAATGTTGCCGCGCAGGGCAGAAACGATCCTCTGGCCCTCGGCGATATCCAGGCGGAAATGGCCGGTGCCGGGGGCAAGGTCGGGATGGTGCAAGTAATAGGGCTTGATGCGGGTCTCGACGAAGGCCTTCATCAGGTCGCCGAGCACGATGGCATCGTCGTTGACGCCGCGCAAAAGTACGGTCTGGCTGACCATGGCAATGCCGGCATCGATCAGGCGGGCGCAAGCGGCCCTGGCCGTGTCCGTCATCTCGCGGGGGTGGTTGGCATGCAGCGCCACATACGTGGTCTTGCCGCTTGCCATCAGCGCCTCGATCAGTGCCGCGTCGATCCGGTCCGGCTCGACCACCGGCACGCGGGTGTGGAAGCGGACGATCTTCACATGCGCAATCGTAGCCAGCGCCTCCATGATGCCGGCAAGCCGCCCCGGCGACAGCACGAGCGGGTCGCCGCCGGTGAGGATCACCTCCCAGATCTCCGGATGCGCACGGATATAGTCCATGGCCGCGGCCATGTCGTTTGGCCCGAGCGTGCCGTCTCCCTGCGGGCCGACCATTTCGCGCCGGAAGCAGAAGCGGCAATAGACGGGGCAGACGTGGACGGCCTTGAGGAGGACGCGGTCCGGATAGCGGTGCACGATGCCTTTGACGGGGCTGTGGGCCTCGTCGCCGATCGGATCGGCGCGCTCTTGCGGCGTTGCCAGAAGTTCGGCCGGATCGGGTACGAACTGGCGGGCGATCGGGTCGTAGTCGTCGGTCGGATCAATCAGCGCGACGACGGTCGGCGTCAGCGCGATCGCGTAGCGGTCAGCAACCGCGCGGATGCCGTCCAGCGCGTCCGGGGCGATCAGGCCGGCGGATGCCAGTTCCTGCGGTGTCTTGAGCGTGCGGGCGATCGTCATGGCAAGACCTCCGCCACCGGTGCCCACATAACCTGGTCGACGCGCGTTGCGCCGGTCGCCAGCATGGCGAGGCGGTCAAAGCCGAGCGCTGCGCCGCTCGCCTGCGGCATCAGGGCGAGGGCCGCCAGGAAATCCTCGTCGAGCGGATAGGTTTCGCCGTAGATGCGCGCTTTCTCGGCCATGTCGTGCTCGAAGCGGCGGCGCTGTTCGCCGGCATCGGTCAATTCGCCGAAGGCATTGGCAAGCTCGACGCCGCAGGCATAGAGCTCGAAGCGTTCGGCAACGCGCGGATCGGCGGGCGAGGGGCGCGCGAGAGCGGCCTCTGACATCGGATACTCGCAAAGGATGGTGGCACGCCCCTTGCCCAGATGCGGTTCGATCCGGTCGACCAGAACCTTGCTGAACAGGTCGGTCCAGCTATCGTCCGCGGCGACCCGCATGCCTGCCTCAAGCAAGGCGGCCGCGAGCGCCTGACGGTCGGTCTCGCCGGAGGCGGAAACGGTCGCCAGAAGGTCGATTCCCGCAAATCGGTCAAAAGCCTCGGCGAGCGTCAGCCTCTCCGGCTCGGCAAAGGGATCCATCTGCATGCCGCGGAAGGCAAAGCTGCGGGTTCCGGTGGTCTCGGCGGCCAGCCGCAGCATGTCGGCGCAGTCGGCCATCAGCCGCTCGTAACCTTCGCCGACGCGGTACCATTCGAGCATGGTGAATTCGGGATGATGCAGCGGTCCGCGTTCGCGGTTGCGATAGACATGCGCGAAGGTGAAGATGCGCTCTTCCCCCGCGGCCAAAAGCTTCTTTGCGGCAAACTCGGGCGAGGTGTGGAGGTAAAGCTGCGCACGGCCGCCATCCATTGCCACCGCCTCTGTCGCGAAGGCATGCAGATGGGTTTCGTTACCGGGCGAAATCTGCAGCGTTGCAGTATCGACCTCGATGAAACCGCGCTCTGCAAAGAAACCGCGCAACGCTGTCTGCACGGCATTGCGGCCGATCAGAAAAGGGCGGCGGTCGGCATGAGTTTCCGGTTTCCACCAGATGGAAGGGTGGATGATCGGGTCTGGCAGCGTCATTTGCGGCTTTCTTTGCCGGTTCCTGCGGGCAAGGCTTCCACTTTGGACGGTTTTGCGGTAGTTGCGGCCGGAATATAGAGGATCCGTCGCTTGCCGCTCAGAGGAGCTGGCGATCGACTGGTCCTCTACGATGCATTTTCTGCCGTTACAAGCCGGTTGGCACGATAAGGAATCCAATGGTCAAGGTCATCGCCTCTTCCGTCCGCAAGGGCAACGTCATCGATGTCGACGGCAAGCTCTATGTCGTCCTCACTGCGGAAAACTTCCATCCCGGCAAGGGCACGCCGGTCACGCAGGTCAACATGCGCCGCATCGTCGACGGCGTGAAGGTGGCGGAGCGCTGGCGCACCACCGAACAGGTCGAGCGGGCTTTCGTCGAAGACGTCAACTTCCAGTTCCTCTACGAGGACAGCGAAGGCTTCCACTTCATGAACCCTGAAAGCTACGACCAGGTGGTCGTGGACGTGGATACGATGGGCGACATGAAGGCCTATCTCCAGGAAGGCATGACCTGCATCCTGTCGATGCATGAGGGCATCGCGCTTGCCCTGCAGCTGCCGCGCCACGTGACGCTCGAGATCGTCGAGACCGAGCCGGTCGTCAAGGGCCAGACGGCGTCGTCGTCCTACAAGCCGGCCATGCTGTCGAACGGCATCCGCACCAACGTGCCGCCGCATATCGATGCCGGTACGCGGGTCGTCATCGCGACGGAAGACAATTCCTACGTGGAACGCGCCAAGAGTTAAGGTTTGGCGGCCCGAAAGGGCCGCTCCCCGCCGGAACTTCAATCTCCGTCTTGCGCATCAAAAAAGCCTCCGAAGTCTGACTTCGGAGGCTTTTTCGTATCGTGATCCTGGTAATGCGGATCAGGGCCGGGGGACCGGCCCTGAAGGAGCAACTCAGTCCTTGGTGACCATGGCGACCCGGGCCGGGCCCACGGTCTTGCCGACCGCGTAGCCGCCACCGACAGCCACGCTGAGCGAGACATAGTCCTGCGCCATCTGCTGTACCGCCGCGGCAAGGCTTGCCTGGGCCGTGGAGACCTGGCGCTGGGCGTCGAGGACGTCGAGCAGCGACGACGCGCCGTCGCGATAGCTGGCGGTCGAGAGCTGCAGGGCTTCCTGGTAGGACTTGACGGTCGCCTGCAGTGCGGAAACCGTGCGTCCGTCTCTGGCAACCGCGGCAAGGCCGTTCTCGACCTCTTCGACCGCGTTCAGCACGACCTGCTTCCAGTTGAGATAGGCTTCGCGCGCCTGGCTCTCGGTCGAGGACAGGTTGGCACGCAAAGCGCCACCGTCGAAGATCGGCAGGCTGAGAGACGGACCGAAGGACCAGGACAGGATGCCTGCTTCCGAGCCACCGCCAAAGCGGGTGTAGGACGGCGTGATGGAGCCGCCGAGCGAGATCGACGGATAGAGCTGCGCCTCGGCTACGCCGACATTGGCAACGGCCTGGGCGAGAGTGCGCTCGGCACCGCGAATGTCCGGACGGTTGCGGATGAGGTCGGCGGGAATGCCAGACTTCGGATTGAAGCGTGCCACCGGCTGGCGGGCCTGCTTCTGAAGTTCCGGAACCAGAGACGATGCCGGCATGCCGAGCAGCGTCGCGACGCGGTGCGCGGCACCCCGGAAGGAGGTCTCGAAACCCGGTATTTCGCTGAGCGTCGAATTGACCAGGCCTTCGGCCTGAACCACGTCGAGGCGGGACGCGGCACCCGCATCCAGCTGCAGCTTCGTCAGGTTCAGCGTCTCGCGACGGGAGCGCAGGTTCTGCTGAGCAATAGCGATGCGCTCCTGATAGTAGCGCACGTCGATGTAGGCCGCGGCAACGTTCGACAGAAGCGACAGGCGGGCCGTGTCGACGCTGGAATAGGCAACGTCGAGATTGGCGAGCGCTGCTTCCTTGGAACGGCGGTAGAGGCCGAACAGGTCCAGGAACCACGAGGCCGACAGGCCGCCGCTGACGGTGGTGCGCGGCGCGCTTGCAGATGCTGCACCCGCGTTGCCGCCGATGTCCTTGCTGCCGCTACGCTCGGCCTGCGAGGAAAGATCGAGTGAGGGCAGCGATCCGGCACCGGCGCTTACCACATTGGCCTGCGCCTGATTGATGCGCTCGAGGGCCTGAAGGATATCAAGGTTCTGGGCCAGGCCCTGGTCGATGTAGCCGTTCAGGCGGCGATCGTTAAATGCGGTCCACCAGGCGTTCTTGGCAACATCACCATTGCTGGTTTTGCTGCCCTCGGCAAACTTGGCGGGCAGGGCAACCTGCGGCGGCGTGTGGTCAGGTCCCACGACGCAGCCGGACAAAAGAAGCAAAACTAGAGGAGCGGCTACACGGATGGATGTCATGATTTGGTCCCAAAGGCTTACTGATGGCTTCGCGTCTACGAAGCATCTAACAACGGCCGCCGACTCAGACGCCAGCAGCGAGCGCTAGCAATCCGTTAACAGATTCACACTGTCTTCTCTTTTTTTTCACGGTTTGATAACCGCCGAATTACAACAAAGAAGGACGGAACGAAGAAAATTCCGAGCAGTGTTGCAGAAAGCATACCACCCAGCACCCCAACGCCGATTGCATTCTGCGCCGCCGAGCCCGCACCGGTCGCAACCGCCAGCGGAACGACACCTAAAATGAAGGCGAGAGAGGTCATGATAATGGGTCGCAGACGCAGCCTTGCCGCTTCGAGCGTCGCTTCCACGATGCCAAGCCCATGCTCCTGCCTTTCCTTGGCAAACTCCACGATCAGAATGGCGTTCTTGGCCGCAAGCCCGATGGTGGTGAGGAGGCCGACCTTGAAGTAGACGTCGTTCGACTGTCCCATCAGGGTTGCCGCAGCCACTGCGCCCAAGACGCCGACCGGCACCGCCATGATGACGGAGAGCGGGATGGACCAGCTTTCATAGAGAGCCGACAGGCACAGGAAGACGATCAGCACCGAAAGCGCGTAGAGCAGCGGTGCCTGCGAGCCCGAAAGCCTTTCCTGGTACGAGATCCCCTGCCAGGCAACGGTGTAGCCGCCTCCCATGGCCGAGACCAGGCTTTCGGCCTCGTTCATGGCGTCGCCCGAGCTGACGCCCGCTGCCGCGGACCCTTCAAGCGAATAGGCGGTGACGGCGTTGAAGGCCGACAGCGATGGCAACCCGTTCACCCACTTCGTATCGACGAAGGAGGAGAAGGGGACCATTTCATTGCTGGCGTTGCGCGCGTTCCAGTATTTCAGATCCTCGGCCTGCATGCGGTAGGGCGCGTCGGCCTGAACGTAGACCCTCTTGATCTTGTTGTTGAGGGTGAAGTCGTTGACCCGGCTGCCGGCGAAGATCGTCGTCAGCATGGAGTTGGCGTCGGCAATCCCGACACCCATGGCACTCAGCTTTTCCTGGTCGAGGATGAGCTTGACCTGGCTTTCCTCGTCGCGGTCATTGGCGCGCATGGCGGTGATCTTGCCGCTACTGTTGGCGGTCTGGATCAGCTGCTTGGCAGCAGCGGCGAGCGCGTCGGCACCGCGGTTGCCGGTATCGACGAGATACATGGAGAAGCCGCTGGAATTGCCCATGCCCTGGATAGCAGGGGGCAGGATCGGGAAGACCTGCGCTTCGCGGATGGTGAAGAAGTAGCCCATGGCGCGCTTGACGATCGATGCCGCCGCGAGTTTGTCATCGCTGCGTTCATCGAAAGGCTTGAGGCTTGCAAAGACCAGAGCGTTGTTCTGGCCCTGGCCGGTAAAGCTGAAGCCGTTCACCGAAAAGACCGAATCGACGCCGTCCTTTTCCTTGTCGAGATAATAGTTCTCGACCTTCTTGATCACCTCGGCCGTCTGGGTGGCGGTCGCGCCGTTCGGCAGCTGGATGATGGTCATCAGGGCGCCCTGATCCTCCTGGGGGAGGAAGGAAGAGGGGAGACGCAGGAAGAACCAGGCGCAGCCGCCGACGACGACCGCAAACAGAAGCATGACCCGGAGGGGTCGATTGAGCAGGTAGCCGATCGTTCCGACATAGCCATTGGTCGTCTTGTCGAAGCCGCGGTTGAACCATGCGCCGATCCCCTTGGTCTTCTTGTGATGGTCGATCGGCTTCAGGATGGTGGCGCAGAGCGCCGGGGTCAGCACGAGGGCGACCAGCGCCGAAAGCAGCATGGCGGACACGATGGTAATGGAAAACTGGCGGTAGATAATGCCGGTCGAGCCACCGAAGAACGCCATGGGAATAAAGACGGCGGTGAGGACGAGGGCAATGCCGACAATTGCGCCGGTGATTTCCCCCATCGATTTTTCCGTTGCCTCGAGCGGCGCCAATCCCTCCTCGGCCATGATGCGCTCGACGTTTTCCACGACGACAATGGCGTCGTCGACGAGAAGGCCGATCGCCAGCACCATCGCGAACATGGTCAGCGTGTTGATGGAATAGCCGGTCATCGCCAATATCCCGAAGGTTCCGAGCAGGACGACCGGAACTGCGATCATCGGGATCAGGGTTGCCCGCAGGTTCTGCAGGAAGACGAGCAGAACGACGAAGACGAGGACGATCGCCTCGATCAGCGTGTGGATGACCTTCTCGATGGATAGCGACACGAACGGGGTCGTATCATAGGGGTAGATGATCTTGACGTTTTCCGGCAGGCTCGGTGCGATCTGCGCAAGCTTGCCCTTGACGACGGAGGCCGTGTCCAGGGCATTGGCGCCGGTCGCGAGGTTGACGGCGAAGCCGGAGGCGGGCTGGCGGTTCGAGCGCGATGTGGTGGTGTAGGCTTCAAGGCCGATTTCCACCCGGGCGACGTCGCTGAGGCGCACATTGGCGCCGCTGGTGTTGACCTTGAGGATGATGCGCTCGAAATCCGAAACCGTGGTCAGCTGGCTCTGCGCCGTCATGGTGACGTTGAGCTGTTGCCCCTCGACGGATGGCAGGCCGCCGACAGAACCGACGGAGACCTGGGTGTTCTGCGCTTCGATGGCCGAGGTCACGTCCGCCGGCGTCAGCTGGAACTTCTTCAGCTTGAACGGATCGAGCCAGATGCGCATGGCGTAGGCGGACCCAAAGGAGTTGATGCTGCCGACCCCTTCGAGCCGCTTGACCTGGTCTTCGATCTGGGTGGAAAAGATGTCGCCGAGATCGGCCGAGGAGCGCTTTCCGTCGCTCGATACGAGCGCGCCCACGAGCAGGATGCTGGACGTCGATTTGGTCACTTCGACGCCGAGGTCCTGGACGATGGCGGGCAATTGCGAGGTGACGAGCTGCAGCTTGTTTTGCACCTGCACCTGCGCGATATCCGCATCGACGCTGTTGTCGAAGGTCAGCGTCACCGTCACCTGGCCGGTGGTGGAGGAGGACGTCATATAGGTGAGGCCGTCGAGACCGGTCATGCCGTCCTCGATGATCTGCGTGACGGTCTTTCGCACCGTGTCGGCGCTGGCGCCCGTATAGCTGGCGCTGATGCGCACGGTCGGCGGGGCGACTTCAGGATATTGCGAGATCGACAGCGTGTTGATCGCCAGAACGCCGCCAAGCATGATGACGATGGCAATGACCCAGGCGAAGATCGGCCGCCGGATAAAGAATTTGGACATGGTTTAGATCCTGATCACGATGTTGCCGGGCATGTCATGGAACATCATGATTTCGGCGCCGGGGCACTGGCGTTGGCATCTGCGGGCTTCTCGACGACAAAGCCCTTGTCGTCGACGTCCGCTGCGACCGGCTTCACAGTCGCGCCTTCGGTGATCCCCTGGAAGCCGTCCAGGATCAGCTTGTCGCCATCGGCGACATCGTCGGTGACGAGCCAGTTGTTTCCCGAAAGGCTGCTGGAACGGAATGTCCGGGTTTCGACCTTGTTGTCGGCGGTGACGAATTTCGCGGTCAGATCGCCGTTGGCGTTGCGGCTGGCGGCGCGCTGCGGAATAAGATAGCCGCTCTCCTTGCCGACCGTGATCGTGGCGCGGACATACATGCCGGGCAGGATCGTGTTTTTGGGATTGTCGAACAGGGTGCGGATCGAGACCGTGCCCGTTGTCGTGCTGACGGCCATTTCCGACATGTCGAGCTTGCCGCTCTCCGGATATTCGGAGCCATCCTCCAGCGCGAGATGAATATCGGTGCCTTCGCCCTTTTCCCGTTCCGACAGGGTTCCCGAAGCAATTGCCTTCTGCAGGCGCAGCAGGTTGACGCTCGATTCATTGAGCTGGATGTAGATCGGGTTGATCTGCCGCAACGTCATCAGCGAATCCGCCTGGCTGGCGGTCACGACGTTGCCGACCGAAAAGGCCGTTGCCGAGGTGACGCCGTCGAAGGGCGCGCGCACTTCCGTTAGCCCGACATTGATCTGCGAGGTCTGCAGCGCCGCCTTCGCTTGCGAGACGGAGGCCTTTGCCTGCAGCAGCGTCGTCTGGGCGTCCTCGTATTCCTTCTGGGATGCGCCGCTGTTGGCCAGGCGCTGGTAGCGCTGCAGGTTGGCTTCGGCCGCCGGCACGCTCACCTGGGCCTTTTCCAGTTCTGCCTGCGCTTCGGCCAAGGAGGCGAGATAGGTCTCGTCGTCGATTTTGTAGAGGAGGTCGCCCGCCTTGACGAAACTGCCTTCCTTGACCGGGATCTCCTTGATGATGCCGCCGACGCGCGGACGGATGGAGGCTGTCTGGAAGGCTTCGGCGCGACCGGACAGGACGGTGGTGACCGGCTGGTCCGATTTCTTCATGGTGAGGACGCTGACCGGGCTCGGCGGCCGCTGCCCGCCACCCGGGGCGCCCGCACCCGGGGCGCCCGCGCCGGGAGCCCCGGCGCCGGGTGCACCGGCGGCCTTCTGGTCGGAATCACTGCAGCTGGCCAGAAGCGCCGCGATCAGGAGGGGAAGGATCAGTTTGCGTGCGGTCATGACGTCATCCAGGGCGAGCGTTGCGCAGGGCCACCCGACACTGCATGTCGGCGGCTGCGGAAAATGAAATGTAGCATGCGGCGGCGGGAATAGGGATGCCAGAGAATTCGACGCAGCCTAAGCTAAGTGACGTATGAGAAAAATCGTCACTTCGCAAGAGGGTTTTGCAATGCAGCATTCACGAGTGCGACAAGTCCGTCGCAGCGCTCGCTCAGTTCGCTCTCGTCGGCCTGCCGCAGGAAGATCGGGTGCAGAACGCCCGCAAAGGCAAGGCCTACATGGCGGGTGACGGCGCTGTCGGGCTTGCAGGTGTAGACCCCGGTTTCGATCCCCTGGCGGATCAGGTCGGCAAACAGATCCTCGATCAGCTGCTTGTAGTGGCGGCCGCTCGGCAGATCCGCGTCGGAGACCAGGACGAGCATTTCGAAGAGATAGGGATTTTGGCGGATGTCGGCGAGATGGGCTTCCATCAGCTTGCGGACCGCGACCGCCAGCCGCTCGGGCGCCGGAATGGACACGTCAAGGGCCTGGAAGCGACCGATCATCTGAATGATGTGCCGGTCGCAGATGGCGTCGGCGAGCGCCGTCTTGGAGCGGAAGTGTTTAAAGACGTTGGCCGGCGACATGCCGAGGTCGTTTGCGAGGTCGGCTATCGAGAAGCCGGCCAGACCCTTGTCGCGCAGCCGGATTTCCGCGGCGGCGAGAATGTCGTCGCGTGTTTCTTCAGCCTTGCGCCTTGGTCGTCTCACGCTGTCCTCGCAATGGCCGGGTGCAGGACGCCCGGTTCGGTCAGGTTTCCGGCTCGTCACGCCTTCATGAAAAACGGTTCGAGGTTGCCGCGGATCCGGTCGAGCACGGTCGCGCCGGCCGTATCCGGCACGAATTCCTCGCCCGTGATGGTCCGGTAGGCGGTACGATAGACCTCGGCCGTCTCTTCTATCAGCGCCTTTGGGATCTCCGGGATTGCGTCCTTATAGGGGTCGCAGCGCTCCGCCACCCA
Organism: Hyphomicrobiales bacterium; assembly: GCA_900469345.1. Classification (GTDB taxonomy): domain Bacteria; phylum Pseudomonadota; class Alphaproteobacteria; order Rhizobiales; family Rhizobiaceae; genus Neorhizobium. The sequence continues at coordinate 247,701 of UBWZ01000016.1, forward strand.
GGCGCGGATGAAATCCTTGTCGAAGCTCTTGGGCCGGCTGCCATCGCGAAAGGCCTGGTCGTAGCTGTCGGCGATCCAGTAGCGGCTGCTGTCGGGCGTGTGGATCTCGTCGGCGAGGATGATTTGGCCAGTCGCGTCGGTGCCGAATTCATACTTGGTGTCGACGAGGATCAGGCCGCGCCGTGCGGCAAGTTCCTGGCCACGGGCAAAAAGGGCAAGCGCATAGCGCGACACCGTCTCCCATTGGTCTGGGCTCAGCAGGCCGGATTCGATGATCTGGTGCGCAGACAACGGCTCGTCATGGCCGCCGTCGAAGGCCTTGCTGGTGGGCGTGATCACCGACGCCGGGAGGATCTCGTTGTCCCTAAGGCCATCCTGCAGGTGCAGGCCATAGATGTCGCGCATGCCCTTGCGATAGAGTGTCAGCAGCGAGGTGCCGGTGGTGCCGGCCAGATAGCCGCGCACGACGATCTCGACGGGCAGAATGTCGAGCCGCTTGCCGATCACCACATTGGGGTCGGGATAGGAGAGGACATGGTTGGGGCAGATGTCGGCGGTTGCCTCGAACCAGTAGCGCGCCGTCTGCGTCAGCACCTGCCCTTTGTCGGGGATGGTCGCAAGGATCCGGTCGAAGGCACTGATCCTGTCGGTGGCGATGATGATGCGGCGACCGTCCGGGAGGTCGTAGTTTTCGCGCACCTTGCCTCCATAATAGTGAGGCAGTTCGGGAATGAAGGCTTCGCTGAGGCTACGCACGGGCAGGTCTCTTATAGAAGATGATGATGGCTCCGCTATCGCATGGATCGGTGCGGGCTTACAAGGATGCACTCCTTATAGGTCTCCTCCGCTGTGACGGCCCCTGCCATTCATGCGTCGTGGTGGCGGGTTGGTTCGGCGGG
>UBWZ01000017.1 GCA_900469345.1 Hyphomicrobiales bacterium
CTTGACCCGAGGATCCACGGTTGAGATTGCGGCATGGATTCTCGGGTCAAGCCCGAGAATGACGGTGCCACGAGCGAACCCCACAGCTGGCCGCCGCGGCGCCGACTTGCGCGCAGCTTCCCTTGTGCTAATGTGCTAGCATGAACAGCAAGCACCGCGGGACGCTCGAGGCTGTATTCAGGGATCCGGTCTTGGCAACCCTGGAGTGGGCTGACATCGAGTCCCTGCTGCTGGCGACCGGTTGCACGCTGATCGAAGGAAGCGGTTCACGGGTTCGCTTCCACAAGGACGGGTACGTCGAGATTTTTCATCGGCCGCATCCGGCAAAGGAAGCGAAGCGGTATCAGGTGCGGGCGGTGCGCGCCTATTTGATCCGATTGGGAATAACGCCATGACCAACATCATGAACCACAAGGGGTATTCTGCCCGCATCGAGTATGACGATGAAGATGGCATTCTGTTCGGGCAACTCGCTGGAATAAGCGATGGGATCGGTTTCCACGCTGACAGTGTAGAGAACCTGCGTCTGGCATTTCACGAGGCGGTCGACGATTACCTCGACACCTGCGCCAAACTTGGCAAGGAACCGCAGAAAGCCTACTCCGGCAAAGTCATGTTCCGGATTGATCCGGAGGTTCATGCGCGCGCCGCCAAGGCTGCCGAGCTGGCGGGCAAGAGCCTTAATGAGTGGGCGGGCGAAGTGCTTGCCAAGGCGGCCGGCTAGGCCTGTAGCGACAGCACGGCCGGTCGGGTCTGCCAGCCGCTATCCCTCTCAGGCGTGCTCGGCGCTGAAGGGCGCAAGTTCCTCCTGCGCGGTCGCGTCCCAGAGACCGAGCCCTTTCAGCACCTCGACCGCAAACGTGTAAGGGGCGGTGCCGGCAGCGGTGACCACCATCCCGTCGCGCACGGCCTTTGGCGTATCGACGAAACGCGCAGCCCCCCGGTAGGCGGGATAGCGCTGATGCGAGGCAAGGCTGTTGCCGCCATGGGCGGCATCGTCGAGTATGCCGGTGCCGGCCAGCATGCTGGCTGCAGCACAGATGCCGGCCACCATTTTCGTTTCGCCATGGAAGCGTCGGATCAAGCCCTCCAGGGCGGCCGGCACGGACTGCTTTTCCCAGGCGAGCCCGCCGGGGATGACGAGCGCGTCGAAATCGTCGGGTGTCACGGCGTCATAGGAAAGATCCGGCATCACCCTCAGGCCACCCATCGAGGTGACGGGGAGGCCTTCGGCGGACGCCGTCTTGACGGTCACGCCAAGATAGCTGCGCGCCGTCGCCATCAGGAGCGCGCATTCCCAGTCGGCGAAATCCTCGGTGAGGGCGACTGCGATTGAGGTCATCTGGAAGCTCCTCGCTGGAGGCCGTTTTCGGCGGCCGCTGAGATCGGAGGCACGGGACGGCTAGCCCAGTGCCTGCGTGTAGCGCATGCCGGTCACCGGTCGCGGCTTGAAATCCATCTGCTCGTAGAAGCGATGGGCGGCCGAATTTCCGGTCGCGGCGCTCACCGAAAGATAGCCGCAGCCGGCGGTGCGGGCGATGTCCCGGGCGCGGGTCACCAGATGTTGGCCGATGCCGTGGCCGCGGTGGCCGTCGCGCACGAAGAGATGGTGCAGATCCATGCCGCGCTGGCCCTCCTGCGCGCGGTAGAGCGGCACGAGGATGGCGTATCCGATCAACCCGGAGCCGCTGTCGGCCACCAGCGCGCTGATCCACGGGACGTCGCCGAACAGGTCCCGTTCGAGCGTATCGGAGGTCATTGCCGCCGCGTCGTTGTGGTGGGCGGCAAGCAGCGCGATCATCTCGCTGAGCTCGGGAAGGTCGTGGCGCTTGGCCGCGCGGATGGTCACCACCGCAGGGCGGGGCAGGATGATGTCGCTGTCGTCGATGAGCGGGGCAGTCATGTCCGGCATCCTCTTTTCGTGTCGGGAGCCGTCAGGTGCCTTTTGATACAACAAAGCCGCCTGACGGCGGCTTGTTGACAAAGTGATCTGTCGAGCCGCCCTTTACAGGTAGGCCCAAAAATACGTGCAGGCGTTGGTGGTGCGCGTGTTGATCATGTCCGATTTAATGCGCCCGAAACCTGGTTCTGTCAAGCACCCGCAAACCCCGCGGGTAGGCGCAAAAGACTTAGCGGGAGGCCGGCCGCCGCACGAGGCATCCGGCATCCTCGCAGGCATAGATGAAAGCGGCACGGGCTGCCTCTGGCGGGACGGTGCCGTGCGCCGCATCGCGGTTTGCCCTGCGCGCATCGGCAAAGATCTGTCCGCGCCGTGCCGGCCATTCATGCGAGAGGAAGTCAAAGGCCTCGCCCGGCCCGCTGATGACGAAGAGCGACAGACCGCGCCCGACGGCTGAGACCGAGAGGTCCCAAACTGGGTCCGACTGAACGCGGACCAACGCTTTTTCATTCACGAAGTCTTCTCCCCGACCGTGACCCGACCAACCCTCATCCCCGAAAAAGGTTCCGTGGAATGTAGGGCATCGGGTCGAGATGTCACTGGCATCGGCGATCAATTCAGCGGCACGACGCCGGCTGACAGTGCAGTTGTCACAGATATCCGCTAGACTTCCAACCGTATGGGAACCGTGTTTCGGGGGAGAACGCGTCATGACCAGCATTGTCGAGAAAGACTACAACTTTGCCAGCCTGTCGGTCCACGATCTCCTGGAGGCGCGCGACCTGTACCACTTCCACCTGATGAGCAAGGAGAACGTCGTCGGCACGGCGATCGGTCTCTATCTGATCCGCAAGCAGGAGGCGTGGCCGAAGGCGAAGGGCGAGGGGCGCACACCGGCGAACAAGCTCGAGTTTCCCCGCACCCTGGCCAATTCCGAAGTCCGCGATTATTCCTGGCCCTGCATCCTCGCCTTCGTCCACACATGGGAAACACCGGAGGATTTCAACGGCCGCCCGTCGCAGGCGCTGCCGAAGACGCTTTACCTGCCGGACGGCAAGGCCGTGCCGGTCTGCGTCGTTCAGGTCGATGAGGTTACCGCCGAAGCCGACCGCATGATGGCGCCGGTCGTCTGGCCGCACAACAAGCTCGGCGGCGGGCTGCCGATCACGGTCGCGGTGCAGGGACGCCGGCATATGGCGACTGCCGGCTGCCTGGTCACCGACGGCAATCTCACCTATGCCCTGACGGCCCGCCATGCCTGCGGTGAGCCTTACACGGGCGTCCAGAGCCAGACCCGCGACGGTCTCGTGGATATCGGGCTGAGTTCGGAAAAGCAGCTGACAAGGCTGCCGTTCAGCGAGGTCTATCCCGCCTTTCCCAGCCGCCAGTCCTTCCTCACGCTGGATGTCGGCCTGGTGCGGCTCGATGACGTCAACGACTGGACGAGCAATGTCTATGGCCTGCCGCCGCTAAAACCCGTTGCCGATTTCTACGAGCAGAACCTCAGCCTCAAGCTGGTCGATCGGCCGGTGGTCGCCTGGGGTGCTGCCTCGGGCCTTCTGCGCGGCCGCATCAAGGCGCTGTTCTACCGCTACCGCTCGGTCGGCGGTTACGACTATGTCGGCGATTTCCTGATCGCGCCATGGCCGAATGGCCCAGGCGTCAGGCACGGCGATTCCGGCGCGATCTGGCATCTCGACCTGACCCCGGCGAAGGAGGACGAGGCCGGCAAGCCGATCCTCGAGCGGGATCTGCGGCCGCTGGCGGTGGAGTGGGGCGGGCAGGTCTTCGACCTCGACGGCAAGCGCTCGAATTTCGCCGTCGCCACCAGCCTCAGCAATATCTGCTGGCTGCTCGACGTGGAAATGGTCACCGACCAGGAGCGCGGCGTCTCGGGCTATTGGGGACGCGTCGGCCATTACAGCATCGCGACGCTGTCGATCGGCGCCTTGCCGGACGGCCGCCTGAAGACGCTGATGGACGACAATGCCGATCTCCTCAGCTTCGATCTGCAGACCATCACCAGGAAGGGCTTTGCCAAGAACGAGGGCAAGGCCGCCTTTGCCCGCCTTGCCGACGTGCCGGACGACGTCTGGAAGAAGTCGATCCGGGAGGAGGGCGGCCGCGATCCGCAGGTGCGCGCCGGGCCTGAGCATCCGACACACTACGCCGATATCGACCTTCCCTACGGCCCGGAGGGGCAGACGCTGCGCAACCTGATTATTGCCGATCCCGACGCCTACCTGACGATCGCCGAATGGCAGCGCTACTATCGCAAGCTCGAGAAGGACGCCCGCGACGACGGCGATGCTGAGGCCGCAAGGAAGGCTGCCGATCCGTTCCACCAGGGTCTCTTGCCCTTCCGCGTCTGGCAGATTTTTGACGAGATGGTCGGCTTTGCCCGCAGCGGCGATACCGCCCGTTTCGTGACGGCGGCAGGCATCCTTGCCCATTATGTCGGCGATGCCTCGCAGCCCCTGCACGGGTCCCACCTTGCGGACGGTGATCCGGATCACATTGTCCACGACGAGGACGGCACCGAGGCCCATTACGGCGAAGGCGTGCACGGCGCCTTCGAGAGCGACATGCTGGACATCATGGGTGCCGCCGGCAAGCTGGTTCCGGCGATCGACAAGGCCCTGCCGCCGGGTGGCCATGGGCTCGATCTGGTGGCCGATGGCAGGGCCGCCGCGCTTGCTCTTGTCAGGCTGATGGACGCGGTGGCCGACATCCTGCAGCCGATGGATATCATCGACGTCTACGAGGAGGTTGGCGCCCGCGGAACGTCCCGCCAGGCGACGCGCGTTGCCATGTGGGACCGGCTCGGCGATCGCACCGGCGAAGTCATTGCGCTTGGCGTGCGCTATCTGGCGATGATCTGGCAATCGGCCTGGGTCGCGGGCAATGGCGACGGGGTGGCGCAGGCGGCGATCCGCGCGTTCGACGCGGACGACCTGCGCCGCATCTATATCGAGCGCGATTTCCTGCCATCGCTGACGCTTGCAGATCTGGCGCCGCTGCTCGGCCAGCCGACCGACGATGGCGACGAAGAGGACAAGCCGCCCACCGGCAAAAAGAAGGGCGGCAAGAAGAAGCACTGACGAGGGCGAACGGCCCGCCTCAGTGCTCGCTGTCGCAGAGATTGTGGTCCGACAGCGCCCGGATCACATAGCACTCCTCGATCGAATGACCGCCGTCGCAATGCGAGACGATCCGCTCGAGTTCCTGTTCCAGGCGCTTCAGCCGGTCGATCTTTTCACGAACGGCCGCCAGATGGTCGCTGGCGATCCGGTCGGCATCGGCGCAGGGGTGGTCGGGATGCTGGCTGAGCGAAATCAGCTCGCGGATGGCCGAGATGTCGAGACCGAGATCGCGCCCGTGGCGGATGAACGCCAGCCGCTCTAGATCCTGCCGGCTGTAACGCCGCTGGTTGCCCTCGGAGCGTTCCGCCGCCGCCAGCAGCCCCATCTGCTCGTAATAGCGGATGGTCGGCACCTTGACGCCGGTGCGTTTCGACAGGTCTCCGATCGACAGCATGGTGAAGTCCTTTTCCGGGCCCAGGAAGCTCTAGTCTCTAGAGCTATGAAATAGGTCACCCGGTGCCCTCAGGCAAGGTGCTGCCGACCCGAGCGATCAGGCGGCTTGCGCCGATGGCCCGTCTTCTGTATAGGGTACCCCCCTATCCTATAGGGGAGGCAAGGCTTGTCACATACGGTTCGCGAAAAGGCAAAGCTTCTGGCCCGTGTGCGCCGGATGAAGGGCCAGATGGAGGCCGTCGAGCGGGCGCTGGAGGCGGAGGCCGAATGCGGCGAGGTCATGCAATTGCTGGCCTCCATTCGCGGCGCGCTCGCCGGCCTGACCGGCGAGGTCATCGAGGGGCATCTGCACGAACACGTCGTGCATGCGCAAGGCGAGGCCGAACGCAACCAGGCCGCCGACGAACTGATGTCGGTGCTGCGCACCTACATCCGCTGACGCAATTCAGGGAGAACGAAATGGCAGACACTGTCGAACACCTCACGCATGAACACGTCTTCCTCGGCGCCGATCATGTCCGCAACGAACGCAAGGTCTGGTTGGTGATCGCGTTGACCGCGACGATGATGGTCGCCGAAATCGTCGCCGGCTCCGTGTTCGGCTCGATGGCGCTGACGGCGGACGGCTGGCACATGTCCACCCATGCTGCGGCGATGCTGATTTCGGTCTGCGCCTACGTCTATGCACGGCGCCAGGCCCACAATCCGCGCTTCACCTTCGGTACCGGCAAGCTCGGCGATCTGGCCGGCTTTGCGAGCGCCGTGGTTCTGGCGCTGATCGCGCTGCTGATTGCCGCCGAGAGCCTGCTGCGGCTGGCAAACCCGGTCGCCATCGATTTCAACCAGGCGATCCTCGTGGCAGTCATTGGCCTCATCGTTAATCTCGTCAGCGCCTGGCTCCTCAAGGACGATCACCACCATCATCATGGTGGGCATCACGGCGCGCACCAGCACGACGGCGCGCACCAGCACGACGGCGGGCACCACCACGATCATGCCGGCCATCACGGCGGTCACCACGGATCGCCTGCGCGGTCAGGAGAGGACAACAATCTGCGCGCCGCCTACCTGCACGTCATCGCCGACGCGCTGACCTCCGTGCTCGCCATCGCCGCGTTGACGCTCGGCCGGATCTACGGCTGGAATGCGCTCGACCCGGTCATGGGCATCGTCGGCGGACTTGTGATCGCCCGCTGGTCCTGGAGCCTGGTGAAGACGACCGCCACCGTCCTGCTCGACGCCCGCGCAACCGGCGACGATCTTGCCGAGGATATCCGCCGCGCCGTGGAAACCGAGGAGGACCGGATTTCGGACCTGCATGTCTGGCAGGTCGGGCCCGGACACCACGCCGCCATCGTTGCGCTCGTCGCCAAAAAGCCCCGCACGCCCTCCTTCTACAAGGACAAGCTGCGGGGTCTGGAGGAGTTGTCGCATGTCACGGTGGAAGTGACGCCGGCCGAAGCGGCTTAAGGAAGTCTTAGCTGAATTCCTGGTAGAGGTTCTCGACCCAGTCTTGCGAGAGGCTGGCGCTGGCCACCTCGGCAGCGGGAGTGGCCGACTGGCCGCTTTCCATCACCCAGAGGGCATTGGAAAGCGAGCTGGAAAACAGCGTGCTGCTTCCGGTGATCGCATTGGCCATTCGCGGCGCGACCGCATCTTCGCGCTGCGGGGCTTCGTCCGTCTTGCCGTCGATCTCCTGCGAGCGTCCTTGATAGTAGTAGCCGTTGTGGCCGCTGTCGATTTTCATGGCACTCAGCCCAAACCATTTACCTCGGTTAAGCAGGTGTTAACAGTTAAAGCTTGCGCGAGGCTTGCGGCGCCGCTGATCGAGCTTTGTCTGAGGGCTTGACAATCCCGGGCGCAGATGATGATCGAACTGCTTCGTTCTTTCTCTGTTCTGCCGGAGTTTTGGCAGGGCGAGGGCGGCCGAAGCCGCCCTTTCATCTTACATCTTGCCGGCCACCTTGATGGCGAAGGCATATTCGAAGGCGATCTCTTCCAGCCGCTGGAAACGACCAGACTTGCCGCCATGGCCGGCCGCCATGTTGGTCTTCAGCAGGTAGGGTCCGGCCTGCGGCGAAAGCTCGCGTAGGCGCGCCACCCACTTGGTCGGCTCCCAGTAGGTGACGCGCGGATCGGTAAGGCCTGAAATCGCCAGGATCGGCGGGTAGGGCTTGCTCGCCACGTTGTCGTAGGGCGAGTAGGCGGCGATCCACTGGTATGCCTCGATGCTCTCGATCGGGTTGCCCCATTCGGGCCATTCCGACGGCGGGCGCCAGATCGTCATCCAGCGCTAGCCTTAAGGCGCTCTAGTCGCCAGCGACAGATGCTGAAGCTCTGCGTCGAACCTTTCCCGGTCCGGCTCGAAGCTCAGGGCCTCGCGGCTTCGGCGGGCAGCGACCGCTGCGAATGTTTTAGCCGCAGCGGCAAGCTCGGGTCGGCGGCAATGGGCAAGGGCGCTCAGCGCCTTCTGCAACCGGATCGAAATCTCGATGAGATTGGCGCCATCGCGAGCGATCGGCATGAAGGCCGCATCCACGAGATCATCCTCGCTGATCCCGACCAGGTGGATACGGAGATATTCGGGTGCGGAGGTCGCGCTGTCCGCATCCGTGTCGTCTCCGGGTTTGGCCATCACCCGAACCAGCGCCGCCAGCACGTCGATCGCCGTGCCCGGATCGTTGACGGCGGCTGACAGCGCTCGGGAGGCAATCTCCGAAAGCGCGATCAGCCCGAAGCGGGGATCCTGGTCGAAGGATCTCCGGTCACCCACCGTAAAGGCGCCGCGAATGCGCTCGATCACGCCCGTGTCCAGCACCTGGCTTTGATCGCGCAGCGTGATCGATGCGATGGGCGTGGCCGGGTCGCAGAAACTGCCCGGGCGCCGCATGATGAAGAGATCCGCGCCGGCATGCTCCGTAACAGGGGCAAGGGCGCGGATATCCAGATGCTGCAGGTAGCCGATCCGCTCGTGGTGGATGGCGATTGCGCCATCCGGCACGTTTTGAAGCGGCTTGCATCCCAGCAGCGGGTTTTTCCGGTAGTCGTCATAGGCGGCTGCGGCGGCACTTTCCACGCGGCTGATGGTCTCTCCCACACGCCCGAGGCCCGCCAGATGGTCGATCCAGCGCAGCAGCGTCACCACGATCAGCGCCACCACGCAAAGCGTGGCGATAAACAGCACGAAGCGGCCCCCGTCGCCATAGAGCTGGGTGTTGAGGGCGATCAGGCCCACCAGCGAAAACAGGAAGGCGCCGAGAAAAGTGGAGAGTGCCCGCTGCGCCGTGCTGTCTTCAAGGAGCAGGCTTGTCGCCCTTGGCGTGGCATTGCTGGTTGCGGCCGACGTGGCTGCCACCAGGGTACTCAGTGAAAACGTCGTGACGGCTAGCATGCTGGACGCGATGATGGAGAGGATGGCATCCACCGCATGGGCGCCGACCTTGCGTGGCAGCTCGTCCGGCAGGTAGGGGCCGACCCAGATCGCGGCAAGCGCCGTGACGATGCCGATCACGCAATAAAGGCTGGCCCGGACCCAGAGGCGTCGGGACAGCTGCACCAAAATCCACCATTTGCGCGATGCCATTGGCTTGGCCGTCTCACATCTTGCCGGCCACCTTGATGGCGAAGGCATATTCGAAGGCGATCTCTTCCAGCCGCTGGAAACGACCCGACTTGCCGCCATGGCCGGCCGCCATGTTGGTCTTCAGCAGGTAGGGTCCGGCCTGCGGCGAAAGCTCCCGCAGGCGCGCCACCCATTTGGTCGGCTCCCAGTAGGTGACGCGCGGATCGGTAAGGCCTGAAATCGCCAGGATCGGCGGGTAGGGCTTGCTCGCCACGTTGTCGTAGGGCGAGTAGGCGGCGATCCACTGGTACTCCTCGAGGCTCTCGATCGGGTTGCCCCATTCCGGCCATTCCGGCGGCGTCAGCGGCAGCGTGTCGTCGAGCATGGTGTTGAGCACGTCGACGAACGGCACGGCGGCGATGATGCCGGCGAACTTCTCCGGCGCCATGTTGGCGATGCCGCCCATCAGCATGCCGCCGGCCGAGCCGCCCTCGGCGATGATTTTGTCGTACGACGTGAAATTCTCGGCGACGAGATGGTCGGCGGCGGCGATGAAATCCTTGAACGTGTTGACCTTGTTTTCCATCTTGCCGTCTTCGTACCAGGCAAAGCCCTTGTCCTTGCCGCCGCGCACATGGGCGATGGCGTAGACGAAGCCGCGGTCGGCCAGCGACAGCGCATTGGTCGAGAAGGACGCCGGGATGGTGATCCCGTAGGCGCCGTAGCCGTAAAGCAGGCAGGGCGCCGAGCCGTCGAGCGCCGTGTCGCGGCGGTAGAGGAGCGAAACCGGCACCAGTTCGCCGTCATGCGCCGGCGCCATCACCCGCCGCGTCACGTAGTCGTCCGGGTTGTGCCCGGATGGCACTTCCTGCGTTTTCAGCAGCGTCCTCTCGCGGGTTGCCATGTTGTAGTCGAACAGCTGGCTCGGCGTGGTCATGGAGGAATAGGAGAAGCGGATCACGTCGGTATCGTATTCCGCTGCCCCCTGCAGGCCGAGCGAATAGGCTTCCTCGTCGAACGCGATCGCGTGTTCCTCGCCGCTCGTGCGGTCGCGCACGATGATCTGCGGCAGGCCGTCCTTGCGCTGCAGCCAGATCAGGTGGCGCTGGTAGGCCATGTGCGAAATGATCAGCCGGCCCGGCTCGTGCGGCACGACCTCGCGCCAGTTCTCCTTGCCCGGCGCCGAAAGAGGCGCCTCGACGATCTTGAAATCCTTTGCATCGCCGTCATTGGTGAGGATGTAGAAGACGTCGCCGCCCTCGGTCATCGAATACTCGATGCCTTCCTCGCGCTCCGCCACCAGCTGCGGCTCGGCCGTCAAATCCCTGGTCGACAGCAGCCGGTATTCCGACGTCTCATGGTCATGGATGTCGATATAGATGACATCGTCGAGCAGCGAGCCGCCGACGCCCATGAAGAAGCCCGGATCCTTTTCCTCGTAGACCAGCCGGTCGGCGCTCTGCGGCTGGCCGAGAATGTGGTGAAAGACCTTGGACGGGCGGTGGTTCTCGTCCTGCAACGTATAGAAGAAGCTTTGTCCGTCGGGCGCCCAGACGCCGCCTCCCGCCGTGTTGTCGAGAACGTCGGCAAGATCCTCGCCGGTCGCCAGGTCGCGGACCCGCAGCGTGAAATACTCCGACCCCTTGTCGTCATAGCCCCAGATGCCCTTGCCATGGTCGCTCGTGTGATCGATCCCCGCCAGGCGGAAATAGTCCTTGCCCGTCGCTTCCCGGTCGCCGTCGAGCAGGATCTGCTTGGTCCCGCCGTCGCGCGGTGTCCGGAAGTACTTGGGCTGCTCGCCGCCGGTCACGAACAGCGACCCATAGGCGAACGGGCCGTCCTTCATGGGGACCGAACTGTCGTCTTCCTTGATGCGGCCGCGCATTTCGGCAAACAGCGTCTTCTGCAGGCCGGCGGTGTCGCCCATGGCCGCGTCCATATAGGCGTTTTCCGCCTCGAGATGCCCGCGGATCTCCGGGTCGAGGATAGTGGGGTCCTTGAACATGGCCTGCCAGTTGTCGGCACGCAGCCAGGCGTAGTCATCCGTTCGCGTCACGCCGTGGCGGGTGTCGGTCGATGGCTTCTTGGCCGCATGCGGCGGCGTCGGCAGGTTGGCGAAGGGCGATGTCGGGGAGGGGGCCAAGGAAGCACTCCGGAGTTCTTGAAAAGGAGTGCCAGAGATAGGGGGACGGGGAGGGCGAGGCAAGCGCCGGTCGACGCTTCGCGCGCATCCGGCGCCTCGAGGTTATGCACAATGGTCTCGGCGGTTTTGCGACCAGCCGATCTCCAGCCCTTTATTCGCCACTTTTGACGGGCCTAACCCGCACCCGATCACAAGATACCAATTCGCGTTCTGGTAGGTGGCCAATTGTGACAGCCTCTTCTAGTTTCCGCGCCGTATCGACTCACTTGATGGGAACGACATGAAAAAACCGCTCTTGCTGGTGGCTTTCGCCCTGTTTTCCGCCTCAAGCGCGCATGCGCTGGACGACCGCATCGTCAAGCAGTTGAACGCCCTTGCACCCGACGAGCGGCGCGAACAGCGTTGCGACATGGAGGCCATGGACCGGATCCGCAAGGAAGGCGACTTCAAGCCGGACAAGGTGATCGCCTACAGTTTCGGCGACCCGGTCGAGATCGGCGACGCAATCCGTGCGCCCGGAGCAGTGTTCCGCAGCGGCGGCGATTGGTACCGGCTGAAATACAAGTGCGAGACCGCCGATCAGGGCCTGACGGTGCAGTCCTTCGACTTCAACATCGGCTCCAAGGTGCCGCGCGAGGACTGGGAAAAGCACTACCTCTACGAATGACCGCCCGCGCGATGCGACAAGCAGGCGGGCGGCTGCCCGCCTCCAAGGCGCGTCGTCAGCCCGGCAGGTGGGGCACGGCCTTGCGCTCCGGAAAAAGCTCGGTCAGCACGGTCATCATGATCAGCGACAGCGGCAGGGCGAGCATTGCGCCGACGGCTCCCCACATCCAGGTCCAGAACAGGATCGCGACAAACACCACGAAGGGGTTGAGCTCCCACTGCCGTCCCATGACGGCGGGAAACAGCAGGTTTTCCATGACCAGGTGGATCGAGAAGAAGATCATCGCCGGCAACAGCGCCACGAACAGCGCGTCATGTGTCAGGATGCCGGCGATCGCCACCGACACGGTCATCAGCGTAATCCCCAGAAACGGAATGAAGCTCGACACGAAGGCGAACACGCCCCACAGCACCGGCATGCTCAGCCCGCCGAAATAGGCGATCGCGGTCATGACCACGCCGAGGCAGAAGTACATCACGCTCGCCGTCGCGAAATAGTAGCCGAGCACCCGGTCGATGGCGTTGAGCACGCGGATCGTGATCAGCCGTTGGCGGCGCTTCGGGAAGGCCATGATGATCGTGCGGCGCAGCCGCAGCCGGCCGTAGAGGAAAAGCAGCAATGCGGCAAAGAAGATCAGCGCCTGGACGATTGCCGGCGTCAGGTTCGACGTGACCACGCCAAGGATGTTGCCGGAATTTTCGATCAGCGATTGCATCGACATCGGCCCGGTCTGGAAGGTGCTGGGCGAGATGTTCAGCCACTTCTGGCGCTCCAGGATGGGCATCGTCCGTTCGATGATCCGCTGCACGAAGGTCGGGCCTTCGCTGATCAGCGTCGCGGCGGGCTCGGCAAGCGCGTTGACGATCAGGAAGAGGGCTGCGAACACCAGCGACGACAGGGTGAGCGCGATGCCGGCCTTCGGCATGCCGGCACGGCCGAGCCGGTCGGCGACAAGGCCGAGGATGAGGCCGACCACGACGGCAAGCGTCACGGGAATGAGGATCAGCGACATGTAGTGGACGAGCGCCAGGAGGGCGATCATGAACATCCCGATCGTCGCCCAGGCCATGGCAACGTCGAGTGCCTCGCGCCCGAGAACCAGCGGCTCGTTGTCCTCGTCTTCCTCCAGCTGGGCGGCGATCGCTTCCTTTCGCGAAGGCCCCATGTCCATTGGATGTCTTTTCGGCTTTCCGCCGCGCGCGCTGATCACTGCCATAACGGAGTCCCCGGTTCAGCCCGGAGAACGCAGCGCCCGGCATTCTGTTCCGGTGGGCTTAGGGCGGCGCCGGACCGGGCCAAAAGTCTTACCCGGCAGGTGGTACGCCCATGCCTCAAAGGCCAGATCGCCCTGCTTTGGCGGGCACCACGCCAGCATTGCGAAGAGGCGGAAAGGGTCATCCGATGCCCAGGGGCTCGGGCAGGACGCTGGGAATTATGCGGAGAGGGTTAGGCCGATGCCCAAGGGCTCGGGCAGGATGCTGGGAATTATGCGGAGAGCGTGAGGCCGATGCCCAGCGGCTCGGCCCTCAGGGCCGATTAAGCTGAGAGGGTCAACCCGATGCCCAGGGGCTCGGGCAGGATGCTGGGAATTATGCTGAGAGGGTCAGGCCGATGCCCAGGGGCTCGGCCCTCAGGGCCAATTAAGCTGAGAGGGTCAACCCGATGCCCAGGGGCTCGGACACCAGCTTTACGATCGTGCGGAGAGGGTCAACCCGATGCCCCAAGGATCGAGCAGCGAAAACCCTTCCGTACCCTTGGTGACCGGGATCTCCTGGGCGTCGGCAGCGGCAAGTGCACGGTCGAGCGCGCCGGTGTCGTTGAAATGCACCTTGTAGTCGGACAGTCCGGTCATCTTGTCTTGGCGCTTGAGTGCGCCGCGGCTGTTCCAGATGTTGGCCGCGATATGGTGGTGGTAGTCGCCGGTGGCAAAGAAGCTGGCGCCGGGATAGCGCGCCATGATCTTCAGCCCCAGCACGTCGCGGTAGAAGGCATCCGCCTGCGGCAGGTCGCCCACCTGCAGATGGATATGGCCGAGCGCCGTGCCGTCGGGCATGCCGCCCCATTGTGTCTGGGGCGCGCTGGCGACGAGTGCCTGCAGGTTGAGGCGTTCGGTCGCCATGGCGACGGTCCCGTCCGGGTGATAGGTCCATTCGTCGGGGCGGCGGTCGCGGTAGATCTCGATGCCGTTGCCCTCCGGGTCGGAGAGGTAGAGCGCCTCGCTCACCAGATGGTCGGAGGCGCCGTCGAGCCGGACGCCCGCCTCGGCCGCATGGGCAAGCCAGCGCGCCAGCGCCGCCCGGTCCGGCACCAGGAAGGCGGTGTGGAAAAGGCCGGCGGCTGTCCGCGGTGCGCGTATGACGCCGCGTTCGGTCGTGAGGCTGAGGAGCGGCAGGCCGGCGACCCCGAGGACTTCGCCGCTGGCAGCCTTTTCGAGAACGGAAAGCCCGACCACGTTTTGATAGAAATCGGACACGGCCCGCAGGTCGTCGACCACCAGATGGGCGCGGTCCACATGCGCCGGGCGGGTCAGGGCAAAAACGTCGGCTGTGCTGGTCACGATCGGTCTCCGGTCTCCAGGAACTACTGTCGGGTGAGAGTATCGCTCCAAGCCATCGTTCACGATAGAGCATGAAGCGGCAAAACATTGTTCCGTAATTGTTGACGATCCGATGGCGACCGCTGTTTGCGATGGCACTGCCGGCGCCAGCTCCGTGTCTCAGGCTGAAACGCAATTTGACGTCCGCTGCCCTTGCCTTGGGGCCGTGTCAACGCCATCCTTTGCTCTCAAGCCAGCGAGGCCAGATGAGCGATCTCTTCAATTTCGGACGACGGTATGATTTCGATGAACTGGTGGCCGATGCCATCATCAACGGGATCGGCATCGTCTTTGCCCTGATCGGCGCAACGGCGTTGATCTTTTACGCCAGTGTCTGGTCGAGCCACGGCCAGCTCGCTGCCGCCTGGATCTACGGCATCGGCCTCGTGCTGTGCCTTTCCATCTCCTTCACCTACAATATCTGGCCCTATACCCGCACGAAGTGGCTGCTGCGGCGCCTCGATCATTCGGCCATCTTCATCCTCATCGCCGCCACCTATACGCCTTTTCTCCAGCGCGGTGCCGAAGACCCGCTGATCCGCCTCATGCTGGTCGGCATCTGGACCAGCGCGATTGCCGGCGTGCTCCTGAAATGCCTGTTTCCGGGGCGCTACGACAGGCTCGCCATCCTGCTCTACCTCGCCATGGGCTGGAGCGGCGTGATGATCATGCAGCCGGTGTCCTCCTATCTGCCGTCAATCAGCGTCTGGCTGATCGTCATCGGCGGGATGATCTATTCGCTCGGCGTCATCTTCCATGTCTGGGAAAAGCTGAAATACCAGAATGCCATCTGGCACGGCTTCGTCGTCGCAGCCGCTGCCGTCCATTACAGCGCCGTCCTGACATGCTTCAGCCTGGGCGGCAGCGCCTCTTAAGGCGGCTGTAGACAAGCAGCCTCGTCTCCTATAGTGGACGAAATGCTTTCATCTTGGACGAGGAACGGGCATGGACATCCGCGACGCCACCGAGGCCGATCTCGCCGGGGTGATGGAAATTTACAACGACGCGGTGGCCAACACGACGGCGATCTGGAACGAGACGCTGGTCGATCTCGACAACCGCCGCCAGTGGTTCGCGGCACGCCAGGCCCGCGGCTTTCCGGTTCTGGTGGCGGTCGAAAACGGCGCGATTGCCGGCTACGCCTCCTATGGCGACTGGCGCCCGTTCGAAGGTTTCCGGCAGACCGTCGAGCATTCCGTCTACGTGCACCGCGATCATCGCGGCAGCGGCATTGGCCGCACGCTGATGGCGGCGCTGGTCGAGCGGGCGCGGACCGGCGGCATTCACGTGATGATCGCCGCCATCGAATCCGGCAACACCGCCTCGATCCGGCTTCACGAGCAGCTTGGCTTTCGTGTCGCCGGCCAGTTTTCGGAGGTCGGCATCAAGTTTGGCCGCTGGCTCGATCTCACCTGCATGGAACTGAAACTTCCGCAGGCCTGAGGCGGGATGATTTGCCGAGCCTGATCGTGTAGGAGGACAGGGGCAATCCGGTCGCCTCGCATGGCGGCCGTCCACCGTTCGCACCGACAAGGAGCCGCACATGAACAGTTCGACCACCCGCATTTCCAATGGCCGGTTGACGGTCGACGTCGCGGCTCTCGGGGCGGAAATGCAGTCGCTGACCAGCGCCGATGGAAAATCCTGGCTGTGGAATGGCGATGCCGCCTTCTGGACCGGCCGCGCGCCCATTCTCTTTCCCATGGTCGGCAAGGCGCCGGACAACCGCATCCGCATCGACGGCACGCCCTATGACATGGCGCAGCACGGCTTTGCCCGTCGCGCCGAGTTTTCGCTGGCCGCTTCGACGCAGACCATGTGCCGCTTCGAGCTTGCGCCGTCGGAGGCAACCCGCGCCGTCTACCCGTTCGAATTCCTCCTCGCGGTCGAGTATTTGCTGGAAGGACCGCGCCTGACGGTGTCGGCGACGGTCGAAAATCGCGGCCGGGATGAGATGCCCTTCGGCCTCGGCTTCCACCCCGCCTTCCTCTGGCCGCTGCCGGGAAGCGAAGGCAGGCCGCATCGGGTGACGCTCGACAATGGCGGCGAGCCTGCAATGGTTCGACTGCAGGACGGGCTGGTCGGGCCGGACCTTCTGCCGTCTCCCTTCGTCGACGGCGCGCTGACGCTCGACCATGCCATGTTCGATGCCGATGCGATGATCTTTCCCGACGGTGCCGGCAACGGGCTGACCTATGCGGCGGAAAACGGGCCGGCGCTGAAATTCTCGTTCGACAACCTCCCCAATCTTGCCCTCTGGTCCAAGCCCGGCGTGGATCCGGCGCCGCCATTCCTGTGCATCGAGCCATGGCACGGCACGGCGGCGGAGGTCGGCAGTTCCGGCGAACTGGCGCAGCGCCCCTACAGCATCCTTCTGCCGGAAGGGCAGACGCAGCGGTTTTCCTGGAGCGTCGAGCTTCTCGGCTGAGCAGCCTGCGGGCAGCGCTGGATCGAATCGGCGACTTTCGCTAAAGCAGGCAGGTCAGGCGAGCAACTTAATCGCTCCTTAAGCGGACCTGCGGATACTTCCGGGAAATCGAGCGAGACAGATTGATGGCCGGTACCTCCACCTATTCCTACGACCAGATCGCGAGCCAGCTGACCGATGGCTACTGGGACAGCGAAGGCGTTCCGCGCCATGCCTTTGCGGTCAAACCCGGCGGCACGCTGACCGTCGACATCACCGCGCTGACCGCCGCCGGCCAGCAGCTGGCGCACTGGGCGCTGGATGCCTGGACATCCGTCAGCGGCATCCGCTTCAGCTATGTCAAGGCGGGGGCCGACATCAGCTTCGACGACAGCCAGTCCGGCGCCTATAGCGGCTACACGGGCTCGGGCAGCAAGACCGTGTCCGCCTATGTCAACATCGATTCCAGCTGGCTGCAGGACTACGGAACCGGCAAAGCGAGCTATTCCTACCAGACCTACCTGCACGAGATCGGCCACGCGCTCGGCCTCGGCCACGCCGGCGACTACAACGGCTGGGCCACCTACGGTGTCGACAACGACTATGCCAATGACAGCTGGCAGGCGACCGTGATGTCCTATTTCAGCCAGACGGAGAATACCGCGGTCGACGCCAGCTATGCCTATGTGACGACGCCGATGGTGGCCGACATCATCGCCATACAGGATCTTTACGGAAAGGCGCAGTCGCACACCGGTGCGGACAGCTATGTCTTTGCCAATGCGACCGGAACGGCCACGGCCAAGACCATCTACGACACCGGCGGATCCGATACCTTCGACTTTTCCAAGGTCACCAAGTCGCAGATGATCGATCTGCGCCCGGACCACTATTCCGATGTTGGCGGCCTCGTCGGCAATCTCGGCATCGGCACCGGCACGCTGATCGAGAAGGTGATTGGCGGCAGCGCCTCCGATCGGATGATCGGCAACGACGTGGCAAACAATCTCGACGGCAGGGATGGCAACGACCAGCTGCTTGGCGGCAAGGGCAATGACAGTCTGTCGGGTGGCGCCGGCAAGGACATCCTCAAGGGCGAGGATGGTAACGACCTTCTGGCCGGCGGCAGCGGCATGGATAACCTCACCGGCGGAGCCGGCAGGGACAGCTTCCTGTTCAATACGGCACTGAGCAGCAAGACGAATGTCGACACCATCACCGACTTCAACGTGCTCGATGACATCATCCGTCTGGAAAACGCCATCTTCACCGCGCTGAAGACGGTCGGCACCCTGGCTTCCTCGGCCTTCTATGCCTCCGATTCCGGTGTCGCGCATGACCGCAACGACTACGTCGTCTACGATAGGGACGGCGGCAATTTATACTACGACAGCAACGGCAACCTGACGGGCGGCAGCACCCTCGTGGCGCACCTCCAGCCCAACCTGTCGCTGACCTTCAAAGACTTTCTGGTCGTCTGACGACGGCTGCGCGAACGGCTAGGCTGATGATCGAAAAGGGAAAAGGTTCCATCGCAGAAGTATCTTAAAAAGTGAATCCTGATGAAACTTTCGTCGCCTCGGTGTGTTGTAGAAATGCGAAACAACAAACCCGAGGAAACACCAAAATGATCACCAAGATCCTTGCCGTGACTGCCCTTTCTCTTAGCCTGGCAACTGCCGCTGTTGCTCAGGGCTCCGGCTCTGGCTCCGGTTCTGGAAACGGCGGCTCGTCCAACGGTTCCGGCTCGTCTTCGGATGGCGGCAACAACTCCGGCACCGGCAACGGCGCAGGCTCGTCCAGCCGCACCAACTGCGGCCCGACCTCTGCCAACCAGGGCACGGGCAGCACCGGCGCACAGACCGGCGCAACGTCCAACACGACCACGGAAACCGGCTCGGCCGGCAACACCGGCGGCAGCTGCTGATTACGGAAGGGGAGGCCTGGCGGCCTCCCTTTTTGTCCATGCTGGCCACTGTCGAAAATACGAAGGTGCGTCGCATCGTCGTTTGATCCACCGATTGGCCAGAAAAAAAAAGCCCGCTTTCGCGGGCTTTTTTGTTGTCATGTTCTGTGGCCTGCGACACGGAAGCGCTGGCTGATGGCCTCAGGCCATCGGCTCGAACGTCATCGAGTGGCCGTTGATGCAGTAGCGCAGCCCGGTCGGCGGTGGACCGTCCGGAAACACGTGGCCGAGATGACCGCCGCAATTGGCGCAGCGAACCTCGGTGCGCACCATGCCGTGCGTTGTGTCGCGCAGTTCCGTGATCGCGTCCGGATTGACGGCTTCGAAATAGCTCGGCCAGCCGCAGCCGCTGTCGAATTTCGTATCCGAGACGAACAGCGGCTCGCCGCAGGCGGCGCAGCTGTACAAGCCCTTTTCCTTGCTGTTCCAGAACGGTCCCGTGAAGGCGCGCTCGGTGCCCGCCTGCCGCAGGATGCGGTATTGCTCGGGGGACAGGAGTTCGCGCCATTCGGCGTCGGTTTTCTGGATCTTCGGTGTCGTGGCCTCTGACATGGCATTCCCTTTCCTTGGTGAAGGAAAGATAGGTGTCCTCACGCCGCGCGAAAAGGGGGACACGCCTGTGTGTTGATGCCGCTTTTGCTTGAGGCGGGTCCACCTTTCCCGTAGAAACCCTGCTCTGGAGCGAGGCGGAATGGGAAGCGACATGGCTGAAATCGGGCCGGCACTGACATTTTGCGCGTTGATGCTCCCGTTTTTCGGTGCGGCTCTGGCACCGTGGCTGATCGCCCGCATGGGTGCCCGTGGCGCCCTGCTTCTTTCGCTGCTGCCGGCAATCGCTTTCGTCCACTTCTGCGGCTTCCTGCCCGAAATCGCGAGGGGCGAGGTCCGCACCGGCGGTTATGCCTGGGTCCCCAGCCTCAATCTCTCCTTTTCCTGGTTTCTCGACGGCCTCTCGCTCGCCTTCGCCCTGCTGATCACCGGCATCGGCACGCTGATCGTCGTTTATTCGGGCGCCTACATGAAGGGCCATCCGCATCAGGGCCGTTTCCTGTCGTTCATTCTCCTGTTCATGGGGGCCATGCTGGGCCTGGTTGTCTCGGACAGTTTCCTGATGCTGTTCGTCTACTGGGAACTGACCTCGATTGCCTCCTTCCTGCTGATCGGCTTCGACCACGAGCGCGAAGCCGCGCGCCGCGCCGCGCTCCAGGCCCTGGTGGTCACCGGGGCAGGGGGGCTGAGCCTTCTGGCCGGCCTCGTCTTCCTGTGGAACATCACGGGCGTGACCCAGCTGTCGCTGCTCGTCCACCTCGGTGACGGCCTGCGCGCCAGCCCCTTCTACCTTGCAACGCTTCTTCTTCTGCTCGGCGGCGCCTTTACCAAATCGGCACAGTTTCCCTTCCATTTCTGGCTCCCGAACGCCATGGAAGCGCCGACCCCGGTGTCGGCCTATCTGCATTCCGCCACCATGGTGAAGGCCGGTGTCTACCTGCTGATGCGGCTGCAACCGTCGATGGGCAATACGCCGGCCTGGGAAATCCTTCTGCCCTTCTTCGGCGGCATCACCCTGCTCGCCGGCACGCTGCTCGGCCTCAAGCAGACCGACATGAAGCTTATCCTCGCCTACACTACGGTTGCGTCGCTCGGCCTCCTCGTCATGTTGACCGGCTTCGGTTCGGAACATGCGCTGGAAGCGGCGGTGCTCTACCTGCTGGCGCATTCCTTCTTCAAGGGCGCGCTGTTCATGGCGGCGGGCGCCGTCGACCATGAGGCCGGCAGCCGCGACATCACCCGCCTGTCCGGCCTGCGCAAAGCGATGCCGCTGACTTTCGCGGCAGCCCTGCTTGCGGCGCTGTCGATGGGCGGCCTGCCGCTGTTCTTCGGTTTTCTCGCCAAGGAGGAAATCTACGCCGCGCTTGCCGCCGGCAACCCGCGGGCCGTGTTCTTCACCGTGCTCGCCGTCCTCGGCAACGCGCTGATGTTCGCGCTCGCCTTCGCCGTCGGCCTCAAACCCTTTGTTGGCCGGCGCGCCGGCGGCTCGGACGCCGTGCACGAGGGGCCTCCCGGCCTGTGGGTCGGCCCGCTGCTGCTGGCGGGGCTCGGCCTCCTCCTCGCGCTCCTGCCGACCCTTGCCCACCGCTACCTGTCCTCCCCGATGGTCAGCGCTGTCGCCGGCCAGCCGGTTTCGGTCGACATCACCTCGATGCCGCATCTCGGTGCGCCGCTCTATCTCTCGCTCTTGACGATCGCGCTCGGCCTTGCCGTCTACTGGCAGCTGGACAGGGTCCGTGCCGTGATGCTGCGCGTCTTCGACGGCCTGGGTGACGGGCCCGACCGCGGTTTCGACCATGTCGTCTCGGGCCTGGTGCGCGGCGCGGTGGTGGTGACCCGCATCCTGCAGCCGGGACGGCTGGAAATCTATGTCACGGTGACCTTCATCATGGTGGCGGCCGCCCTGATCGGGCCGCTGATCGCCTTTAACGAACTGCCGGCCATGCCGGTCTGGCCCGACCGCATCCTCATCCAGGAGGCCGCCTTCCTCGTCATCGCGCTGATCGGCCTCTTTGCCGTGCTGCGGGCCCGCAACCGCCTGACGGCGATCGTCTCGCTCGGCATCCAGGGCTTTGCGATCGCGGTGATCTTCCTGCTGTTCGGCGCGCCGGACCTGTCCTTCACCCAGTTCATGGTGGAAACCCTGTCGGTGGTCATCCTCACCTTGGTGATGACCAGGCTGCGGCTGTCCGTCTCGGACCACAGGCCGCTCGGCCAGCGCCTGCTCGACGGCACCATTGCGATCGCCTGCGGCACCGGCTTTACGCTGCTGCTTCTCAAGGCGCTGCAACTGCCCTTCGACACCGGCCTCAGCGATTTCTTCGGCACCTATTCGAAGGCCATCGCCCACGGCGCCAATGTCGTGAACGTCATCATCGTTGATTTCCGCGGCACCGACACGCTGGGCGAGATTGCCGTCGTGATGATCACCGGCCTTGCCGTCCTCGCCCTGGTGCGCGTCAGGGCCGTCAGGAGAGCACCATGAACTCGCTGATCCTGCGTACGGTCGCGCCCGCCCTGACGGCACTGATGCTGCTGTTTTCGGTCTTTGTCCTGCTGCGCGGCCACAACGAACCCGGCGGTGGCTTCATCGGCGGGCTGATCGCCGCGTCGGCGCTGGCCATCTACGGCATCGCCTTCGGGGTCGGCGCCGTGCGCCGCGCCATCCGCTTTCATCCGATGGCGATGGCCGGTGCCGGACTGCTTCTGGCGACCCTTTCGGGTCTCTTGTCGATCCTGTTCCGGGTGCCCTTCATGACCGGTCTGTGGATCTATCCGCGGATCCTCGGTGTCGAAGTGCCGCTCTCCACCGTCATGTCCTTCGACCTCGGCGTCTACCTTGTGGTGCTCGGCGCCATCACGTCGATCGCGCTGGTGCTCGAGCAGGATAGCCCGCCGCCGGCGACCGCCGAACCGCCTTCGCCGCCGGCCGCGAAATCGCCGGCAAGCGGACGCCGCCGTCGCGACCGCGCCCAGGGGGAGGGCCGCTGATGGAACCGCTGTTTGCCATTCTTTGCGGCTTCTTCTTTGCAGCCGCCATCTATCTCATGCTCTCCAAGCACACGGTGCGCATCCTGCTCGGCGTGGCGCTGCTGGGCAACGGCGTCAATCTCCTGCTCTTTACCGCAGGCCGGCTGGTGCGCGAGGTGCCGCCGATCATCGCGACCACGCAGGACGGGCTTGCACCCGGCGCGGCCAATCCGCTGCCGCAGGCGCTGATCCTGACGGCGATCGTGATCTCCTTTTCGTTTTTCGCCTTTCTCCTGGTGCTGACCTACCGCGCCTACCAGGAGCTCGGCACCGACAACAGCGACGAGATGCGGCTGTCCGAGCCGCGCGACGAACCGCTGCCGCCGATGGGATACTGACCGACCATGGCCGTTTCGACGTCTCCCGCCATCGACCTCTCCGCCGCCCTTGTCCTCACCCCGCCGCCGCTCGGCGACTGGCTGGTGATCGCCCCCGTCGTGCTGATGATCGGCGTCGGCGCGCTGCTGCTGATGGTGCGCAAATCGGTGCGGCTGCACGGGGTCATCGCGCTTGCGGCGCTCGCTCTCCTCGTCGTCCTCGATGTGGCCCTGCTGTGGCGTGTCAGCGTGAACGGCCCGGTCACCATGGTCATGGGCCGCTGGCTGCCGCCCTATGGCATCGCTTTTACCGCCGATCTGTTCGGTGCGGCGATGGCGCTGGCCTCGGCCGTCGCCGCATTTGCGGCCGGCATTGCGGCGCTTGCCGATATCGACGGCGCCGGCCGGCGCTACGGTTTCTTTCCCTTCCTGATGCTGCTGATGGCGGGCGTCAGCGGCGCCTTCCTGACCGGCGACATCTTCAACCTCTACGTCTGGTTCGAAGTGCTGCTGATCTCCTCCTTCGGCCTGCTCATCCTCGGCTCCGAGCCGCGGCAGATCGACGGCGCGCTCAAATACGCGCTCCTCAACCTGATCGCCACGACGCTCTTCCTGGTCGCGGTCGGCTATCTCTATGCGGTGTTTGGCACCCTCAACATGGCCGACCTCGCGCAAAAGGTGACGCTTGCCCCGCCGGATGCGCCCCTCACCACGCTGACGGCGCTGTTCGTGCTCGCCTTTGCCATGAAGGCGGCCGCCTTTCCGGTCAATTTCTGGCTGCCCGCCTCCTATCACACGCCGCGGATCGTCGTTTCGGCTCTGTTTGGCGGCCTGCTCACCAAGGTCGGCATCTATGCGCTGATCCGCGTCACCATCATGCTGATGCCGGTCGAACGCGAGGCACTGAGCTTCGTGATCGCCGTGTCGGCCGCGCTGACCATGGTTCTCGGCGCTCTCGGCGCACTTGCCCAGACAGATACGCGCCGGCTGGTCGGCTATGTGGTGATCGCCGGCATCGGCAACATGATGGCGGGGGTGGCGGTCGGCACGCCCGCAGCCGTCGCCGGAGCGGTTCTCTATGCCCTGCATTCGATCATCACCATGACCGCCCTCTATCTGCTGGCGGGCGAGGCGGCGCGGATCGGCGGATCCTGGTCGCTGGCGACCCTCGGCGGTCTCTACCGTCGCTCGCCGGTCTTTGCGGCAATCTCCTTCCTGCTTATCCTCGCCGCCGCCGGCCTGCCGCCGCTGTCGGGCCTCTGGCCGAAGATCGTGCTGTTGAAGGCAGCGCTCGATATCGGCGCGTGGTGGCTGGCGACGTCGATCCTGCTGTCGGCCTTTCTGCTGACGCTTGCACTCGCCCGCGTCTTTCTGCTGGCCTATTGGCGGCCGCAGCCCGCATTGCCGGCAAGCGCCGCACCCGTGGCGGCCGACTGGCGCATCACCGTGCCGCTTGCCGGCCTTGCCGCCCTGTCGCTCGTGTTCGGCCTCTTCCCCGAGCCGGTGCTCAACCTGTCGCAGGCGGCAGCCGACGGGCTTGGCAATCCGCAGGCCTATATCAACTCCGTCTTCCCGGGAGGTCGCGCGCCATGATCGTCTTCGTCCTGTCGCTTGTCTTCGCCGTCATCTGGGCGGCCATCACCGGCAGCGCCTCGCTGCAGAACCTCGTATTTGGCTTTGCGCTCTCCACCCTGGCGCTCTGGATCGTCCGGGGCGAGATCAATGCGCAAGGCTATCTGCGCCGGTTCGGCCGCATCCTGTCGCTGCTGCGGCTGTTCTTCAAGGAACTGGCATTGTCCGCCTGGAAGGTGGCCGTGCTCGTCCTGTCGCCGCGCATGGTGGTCAAGCCGGGCATCTTTGCCTTCCCGCTGACCGTCGACCGCGATTTCGAGATCACGCTGCTTGCCAACCTCATCACCCTGACGCCGGGAACGCTGTCGGTCGACGTCTCGCCGGACAGGCGCACCCTGTTCGTCCACGCGCTCGATTGCTCCGATGTGGAGGCCACCAAGCGCGATATCGCCGAAGGCTTCGAGCGCAAGATCCTGGAGGCCTTCCGATGATCCTGTCGGCCGCGCTGTGGCTTGCCCTCGTCATTCTCGGCCTGGCTTTCCTGCTCACCGTCTGGCGGGTGGTCAGAGGCCCGACGCTGCCCGATCGGGTGGTGGCGCTCGACATGCTGGTCGGTATCGTCATCGGCTTCATTGCCCTGATCGCGATCCGTACCGGCTTCACGCTCTATATCGACATCGCCATCTCGCTCGGCCTAGTCGGCTTTCTCGCCACCGTTGCCTTTGCCCGGTTCATCCTGTCGAGTTCCGGTGAGGAGGAGGAAGCACCGACAACGCATCCGCCCATCATTCCGCCGACCGTTCGACAGACGCCGCTTCAGGAGCGCCGCAAGCCGGCACGCCGCGACAAGGGAGACGGCGGCGCAGCCGCCCGCCGGAGGAAACCGCGATGATCGCCATGCTGATGGACACGCTGATCGCGCTGATCGTGCTCCTCGGGGCTCTGTTTGCGCTTGCCGCCGCGATTGGCCTCAACCGGCTGCCGGATGTCTACAGCCGCATGCACGCAGCCTCCAAGGCGGGCACCGTCGGCTCGGCGCTGATGTTGCTGGCGGTCGGCCTGCATGCAGGCGATCTTGCCACCTTGGCGCGTGCCCTTGCCGGGTTCTTTTTCTTTGTGCTAACTGCGCCGGTCTCGGCTCATCTCCTGGCCATGGCGGCGCGCCGAGCCGGTTATCCACTGGCGAGCCAGTCAGTCGTGGATGAGATCAAGAATCCCCCAGAATCAATATAGCTTGACCCCGCAGAGTTATAACTGTGTCATATTGCGGATATTGTTGCCATTTTCGGCCAGTAACGCGGGTTTTCGGGGCCTTCGGCGCATTCAAATTCGATTCGTTACTAAATTTCGCAGTTGGACTTTTTGAAAGCCGGTGCTACTTCAGCCTCGGTAGTGCATGGATGTTGGTCTAAACCTGACATTTCCCGACAGAATAGGAAGTTGTGCGTGAAGCGCAGCATACTCGCGAAAGGATATCTTGGGGCCGGCGCAGCATCACTAGCCGATCGGTTTTCGTCTCGCATGAAACTTAGGGGTAGGTTTCGGTCCTTGGACAACGCGGGAACGGCAAACTCATCGGCTGGGAAAATCTACCAGCAACGAGCGCTGCGAAGGTCGCGGCACTCGGCACGAGATGATGACAGGAGACTGAAAATGAACGAAATCGCACTGGGCACGGGCCAGAATCTGCTGGTGGAACTCACCGCAGACATCGTGGCGGCCTATGTGAGCAATCATGTTGTTCCGGTCGGGGATCTTTCCGGCCTGATCTCCGACGTGCATTCTGCTCTCAGCAATACATCTTCCCCGGTCGCGGTCGCCGCCCCGGTCGAGAAGCCGAAGCCACCTGTTCCGATCAAGAAGTCGATCGAGGACGATTACTTGATCTGCCTGGAAGACGGCATGAAGTTCAAGTCGCTGAAGCGCCACCTGATGACCCACTACAACATGACGCCGGAAGAATACCGCGAAAAGTGGGGCCTTCCGTCCGACTATCCGATGGTCGCACCGGCCTATGCCGAAGCGCGTTCGCGTCTGGCCAAGGAAATGGGCCTCGGCCAGCGTCGCAAGCGCGGCAAGGTCTGACGTCTCGCAAACCCTGGCCTGCCGCCGGGGTTGCTGCGTCGCGGCTGAGCCCGTGCCGCGTGCAAGGATCGGAATGAAAAGGCCGGGCACCACGCCCGGCCTTTTCATTTGCTGCCTCGTCGCGTGGATCGTACGAGGAAAATAATCCCATAAAACTTGTTTGGCGACCGAGAAAACCATGCGATTACAGTGTAAGGTTGTCGGGCGGCGCTTTTCTTTATCCGCAGTCTTGCTCTAAGGTGTATGAATTAATTCCTATTCATTGAGGAGTTGTCATGCCTTTCGAGAATCAGGTCGAACCTTCTTGCCCTTTGCCGCAACCGGCCATGCCGGCTGGGCTCCCCTTGGCGCCGCCGCAATTGCCGGCGACGCTGCCGCTGAAGACAGCCTGCCGCATCGTGCGTCAGCTCACCGGCGAGCTTGTGCTTCTCCTCGGTGACCGCATCATGCTGCGCCGCGATCGTCGCCGCTTCGCCTGCCATGTCCGCCAGATCTCCATGTATGTATGCCACGTCGCGCTGCAGATTTCCCAAAGCGACATCGGCGAGGCGTTCGGCCGCGACCGGACCACGGTCGGCCATGCCTGCCACGTGGTCGAGGATCGCCGCGACGATCCGGCCTTCGACGACTTCGTTTCCACCGTGGAGCGGCTCGTCACCACCATCTTCGGCCTGGTGGAGGTTCCGGCCTATGACTGAGCGCCAGACAACCGAACGCCGGGCAAACGGCGACAAGACCACGATGAGCAAGGCCTCGCGCACGGCCGCAGCGGTTGAGCGACGGCTGCTCCAGCGCCTTCTGCGCCGGTTGCTGCGCGGTGCCTGCCTGACGGAGCAGACAGCCGACGGCATCCGCCTGTCCGGCGACGATGCCCAGACCTATCCCGAGCAGCTCTTGCGTCGGGCCCGCGCCGATGGGCTGGTGTCATGGGCAAACGGGGAGATTGCCGCTTCGGACGCCGCCTTGCCTTATCTGCGACGCGCGCTGCTGGACAGCGAGGACCCCTTTGCCGACCAGCACCGCGACATCGTCGAAACCGTGGTGAAGTCTGAGGCCGAGCGACAGCCGGTCCGCCGCAACCTTTGCGAATCGCCGCTGGGGGCGATCGAAAGGCTCAAGGATCGCGACGGCAACCCGTTCCTTCCCGCCGAAGCGATCGCCGCGGGCGAGCGTCTGGCTGCCGATTTCACCCGTGGCCAGCTGCAGCCGCGCATCACCGCGTCCTGGGAACCGCGGCTTGCCGGCCGCGGCAAGGGCCATGCGGGCGGCGGGGGCGAGATCGCCGACAGCGCCATGGCGGCCCGCAAGAGGTTCGGCGACGCGGTCGACGCCATGGGCCCGGAACTGGCCGGTGTCGCCGTCGATGTCTGCTGCTTCTACAAGGGGCTGGAACTGGTGGAGCGGGAGCGTCAATGGCCGGCCCGCTCGGCCAAGCTGATGCTGCGGACAGCGCTTCTGGCGCTTGCCCGCCATTATGCGCCACCGCCCGCGCGCCAGGCGCCGCGCCACCGTCACTGGGGCGCCGAGGATTATCGTCCGTCGCTGTAAAGGGCGGGCCGTCGCCTAGACGACCGCCCGTCGCATGGCGTCTTCGCGGATGCGCTTGACCATCGAGCGCAGCCCGTTGGCGCGCTGCGCCGAAAGATGCTCCACGAGGCCGATCTTGCTGAAGGTCTCGATCGCATCCGTGCGGACGATCTCCGACGCGTGCTTGCCTGAATAAACGGTGAGCACGATCGCCACCAGGCCACGCACGATGTGCGCGTCGGAATCGCCGTCGAAGGTCATCACCGGATCGGCGCTGTCGTCTTCAGCGTGGCTGACCACCCACACCTGGCTGGCGCAACCCTGCACCTTGTTCTCGGCGGTCTTGTCGGCTTCTGGCAGGTCCGGCAGCTGCTTGCCGAGCTCGATCACGTAGCGGTAACGGTCTTCCCATTCGTCGAGATAGGCAAAGTCGTCGATGATCTGTTCCAGGCTGGCCATGCGCGCTCCACTGTCGTGTTGGCAGATATAGGCATTCTCGACCGCGGATAAAGGAAAAAGAGCGGCGGGCGACAAGGCGCCTCGCAGGCGTTGCGGGCCCCCGGTTGTCGTGCCAGAGTGGCGCCGGAACAGGGCAGGGAGCGATCGTGGTCACTATTCTTGGCCTGCATGGCTGATCCGGGCACCCGGCCGTCATCCGCAGTGTCATCGACGCGCTCGACCTTGAGGCAGATATCCTTTGTCCGGAAGGCGGGTTTGCCGATGGTCCGGGTTTCACCTTCTTCCGGCGCAATCCGGATTTCAGCATTCCGGTCGACACCGTCCTGGAACTCGCCCGGCAGAGCCTTGCCCCCGGCGGGTTTGCCTGCCTTGCGGGCAGCGGACCGCTGGCTCTGCTTGGCTATTCCAGCGGCGCCGTATTTGCCACCGCCCAGCTGGCGGTCGCCCCGCAGCGCATCGCAGGAGCGATCCTCCTGCGCCCGCAGGTGCTGGCCGAAGATTTCGCCTTCCCTGCATTGAACGGGATGCCGGTCCTCCTCCTCTCGGGCCGCAGCGACCCCAGGCGCAAGCCGCATCATGCGGCGCTGCTCGGCACCCAGTTGGACGCCGCCGGTGCGCAGCTTACCCATCACGCGCTCGACATCGGCCATGAAATCAGACCGCAGGACGTAAAACTGTCGCGCGCCTGGATCGCCGGTCATCTGCCCGAATGGCAGCGTCCGCAGCCCTGATCGCCGCGCCGGTGAAACGGCAAAAAAAACGCCGTGAGGTGCAAAACCTCACGGCGTCAGCAAACGCTGAATTGGGCGGCAGTCAGGCACCGGGAAACGTGGCACGCAGGCCCGGTGCAAGGGGTTGAAAGGGAGGGGCCGTCAGGCCGTCAGCGGGTGGCCGGCCGCTTCTGCGGCAACGGCACGGTGCCGGTAAACACATGGTCCGACACGGGCGTGGCCGACGCCATGGCCTTGGCCGGGAAGGGGGCTGGATCGGGGTCGACCCGCGTGGCGAGCGCCGCGTCAGCGCTGTTGAATTGCTTGTCGAGAAGTTCGAAGGCGACCCGGGCGCCTTCCGTGGCCCGCACGCCGAGCGCCGAAAACGTCTCGGCGCCCTTCTGGCAGACGTCGGGTTTTTCAAGGCAGATCGCGCTGAGATACTGGTAGGCCTGGGTGGCAGCGGTGACGGCATCGCCGACCTGAATGGTCTTGGCGCCGTCGATCTCCGCCGCGGGCTTGGTGCTGAAATAGGAAAGCACCACCAGCACGGCTGCGAAAAATACGCTTCCCTTGATCAGAAACCACATCGCCCTGTCCACCTGTTCTGCCCGTCGCTCATGCTCGGGTCGCCGGGCTTCCCCGGTCTTGGAAACGACTGTACCCCCCGGAAGACAACATGCCTTTGATGGCGTCACTCGGATTTTTCGCGAATTTATCTAAAATGCGATCGATCCTGCGTCAGCCCTTCCGTTTTCTTGCCTTTTGTTCAACTTCTAGCAGTCTCGGTTAAGCATAAATGCGGCAGCAGCCCCAAAGCTCCACGGCTTTCCACAGCATCTTTGCCGCAAAGGTTAACGTGCCAGGAAAAATCAAGCCAAATCCATCGCTTACGCCCCGTTAACCACGTCCGGAAATGCGCCGCCCGGGCTGTCCCAAAGCGGGATGAACTGGCCTTTGAGGGCCGCTTGCGGGCCTCTCTTTTATCCTTTCCTTAAGCCGGCAAGACCTATTGTTGCGCTGTAACATGAGTTCTGCGTCAGGTTTTTTGTGTGAGCGTATTGAGTAACATTGCCGGGAGCGCGGTGCTGTTCGTCGACCGGACGGCAGACCGTTGGCTGACCCGCCTTGGCGACAGCCGGGCGGCACGGGCTGGCGATATCGCCATCCTGCGCCGGCTCGCCTTTGCCGGTGCGCTCGCCTTCCTGGTGGTGCCGCTGGCGCTCAGCACCGTTCTCACGCCCGCCCTTGCACTGCCGGTCGGCGCTGCCCTGGTGGCGGCTCTCTTCCTGATCCTGGCCGCGATCGCCTTTCGGCCGCTGCGCCTCGTGCCTGCCAGCCAGCCGCTGTCGCCGGACATCGCGTTCGAGTCCTGCCCGGGACTGTCCCTGATGCTCGATCCGCACGGGCATGTGGAAAAGATCGGCGGCCGCGACCGGCAGACCTTCCCGCGCCTGTTGCAGGAGGGCACCGGCCTGGCGCTGGCCGAGCTCGTCCACGTCTCGGACCGGATCGCGCTCGCCCAGGCGGTCGACCGTCTGCGTCTTGGCGCTGCCGGCACGCAGGTCGATATCCGCGTCGAACGGCCGCTGACGGCCAAGGCCGGCCGCCAGTTTCTGCATGTCAGCCTCGACATGACCGCGATCCGCGACGCCGAAGGGACGCTCGTGCAGATCTTCGCCCAGGCCCGCGATTGCACGGAAGAGGAAATGCTGCGCGCCGAAGCCGTCAGCCGCACGGCCGAGGCCCGCTCGGCGCATGAAGCCAAGTCGCGCTTCCTGGCCGCCGTCAGCCACGAGCTGCGTACCCCTCTCAATGCCATTCTCGGCTTCTCCGACGTGTTGGCCGGCGAATATTTCGGCCGCCTCGCCAACGACCGCCAGCGCGAATATGTCGGCCTCATCCGCCAGTCCGGCGCCCATCTTCTGTCGGTGGTCAACACCATGCTCGACATGTCGAAGATCGAAACCGGCCGCTACGAGCTCTTGACGGAGCCCTTCGCGATTGCCGAGGCGATGGAATCCTGCCGGGCGATGCTCGATCTGTCGGCGCGCGAAAAGGGCGTCACCTTGACCGCTCGCGCAGCAAGACAGATCGGCGAAGTGGTCGCCGACCGCCGCGCCATCCAGCAGGTGCTGATCAACCTTGCCGGCAACGCCATCAAATTCACCGGTGCCGGCGGCGTCGTCTCCATCGATGCGAGCCTGCGCGGCGACCAGGTGGTGATTTCTGTGAGCGATACCGGCATCGGCATTGCGCAGGACAAGCTTGCCCTGATAGGTCAGCCTTTCATGCAGGTGGATAACGACTATACGCGGCACTACGAGGGAACGGGCCTCGGCCTGTCTCTGGTCAAGGGGCTGGTGGCGCTGCATGGCGGCCGGTTCTCGATCGAAAGCCAGCCGGGCGAGGGCACGGTGGTCACCGTGACACTGCCGGCAGATGGTTCGGGTGCTGCAGGTGCCGCAGAAGGCGCCGGAGAAATGGTGGAGTTTCCGCCGCGGCTGAAGGCAAGCCGCACGTCGATCATGATGGATCAACAGGAAGCAATGAATGAGCGGGCGGAAGCAAAAATCGCCTGACCCAAGGCGACCGGGCAAGAAACAGCAGATCAGCCGGCCGGGCCTGCCGCTGCGCCTCCTGATGGGCGCCGGCGGGCTTGTCGCGCGTCATCCGAGGCCGCTCGCGGGCTTTGCCGGGTTTGCCGTGCTGTTTTCCTTCGTCGCTGCCAACGCGCTCTGGTACCAGCCGGGCGGCCATCCGTCGCCCTTCCTTGCCACCCGCGATCCGAGGGATCCGGACCGGATCGCCGGTTACCGGGCCAATCGCGGCCTTCCGGCCGACGATGTGACGACCTTCCGGATCGAACGCGCGCCCGATCAGCCGGACGTACCGGCCGTGGTCAACCAGCCGGCGTCAACGCCGGCCAATCCCTCGACACCGAGTGCCGCACCGTTTCCGGCGCGGATCGCCGCGCCGCTGCCGCAGCCCATGCCGGCGGCCCAGCCACAGCAGGACAGCGCCCACCAGATGGTGGCGAACGTGCAGCGCGAGCTTGCCGGTCGCGGCCTTTATGATGGCGCCGAGGACGGCGTCATGGGGTCGCGGACAGCCGCCGCCATTCTCTTCTACCAGGAAAGTGCCGGCCTGCCCCAGACCGGCGAGGCGAGCCCCGAGCTTTTGGCCTCGCTCAAGGGAGAGCCCCGCACGCCCGATACCCGCAAGGCCGCGGCGCGCACGCAGCAGGTGGCGGCGCCCTTGCCCAAGCCTGCGCCGACCGCCAAACCCAGCCAGTCCGCCGGGGCGGCGACGCCCTCCAGGTCGCCGGCGTTGCCACGCGCGGCCGAAAACGTCGGCCTGCATGCGGACGATCCGATCGCCGCAGCCATCCGCTCATCGGAGCGCGCCCCGTCGATGACGCCGCCCGCCGATATCCCGACGGGCACGGCACGGCCGATGCGCCAGCTGGCATCCGCCACGCCCGGAGCGTCGCCTCTGGTGCTGCAGATCCAGAAGGGTCTGTCGAACATTGCCTATACGGATGTGGAAATGGACGGCGTTGCCGGTGCCCAGACCAAGGCGGCCATCCGGCGCTTCGAAAAGCATTACCGGCTGCCAGAGACGGGCGAGCCGAACGAAGCGGTGCTGAAAAAGCTCAAGGCCATCGGCGCCCTCTGAGCGCGGGCCGCGGCCGGCAGGGGAGGGTGCGCCCGGAAGCCTGCCCTAAAGCCTGCCACCGGGCGCATTTATTCAAGCCTAGAATACGGCGAGATACTTCAGCATCGAGATGATGCCGATGATGATCACGATGATCTGGACGATCTGCTTGGCACGGCCGTCGATGGGCAGGCGGGCGACGAGATAAAGAATGAGAACGATCACCAGGAAGGTGATCAGAATGCTGATCAGAACGGACGTAGTCAAATCCCCAACTCCTTTTGGAAACAATGCCGATACGGCAATGGCCTTTAATTATGAGGAGGTCTCGGAAAGGAAAGGGTTTGGACGCCAACTGGATGCGATTTTGCTCGTTTAGACCGTTGCCGTGGCCATTTGGCTCCGGTTCTCGATCCCGGGCCGGCCGGGCATGTCGCTGAAAGCGATTTCCTTCTTCGCCGCAACGGCTTATGGGGTGGCATGCGCCTGAGGTCCGATATCTTCGTTTCCGCCCTGACACGCCGCGTCTTTTCGCTCGGCGGCTTTGCGGCCGTCGAGCACAAGGGAGCGGATGCGGCCGGCGCGATCTTCATCCGACACCGGCATCGCGACGGGCTGGAAACCCTTTATGGCCCCGCGCCGCAGAATTTCTTCGACGAGGAGGATGACGGCGACCGCAAGTTCGAGACGCGGCTGACCGCGGCAGAACCGCAGGCCGTTGCCGATCTGGTCGGGCGGGAACGTCGCTTCGATCCGGATCTCTGGCTGCTGGAGCTCGAGGTGGATGCGGTGGCGGGATTGTTCGTGATGGTCGATCAGGCGTAAGCGCGCGATATCATCGCCGCCACTGGCCGCCGACATTGCGCCTCAGGCTGGCCGAGGTCCGGAGCGGCGGTGCTGCCTCTTCCTCGATGGCCGGTTCGACCGGCTGCAGCTCGGGGGCCGGCTCCGGATGCGGCTCCGCATAGGTGTATTGATCGGCGCGCCGCCAGGCTTCCACCCGCCGGCCGCAATCGTCGCCGTCGAGCGAGTTCCACAGCACTTCTGCCGCAGTGTCGGACCCTTCCGCCTTGTTGAGGTGGCTGTAGAGGCGTTCCAGGACGAACAGGGCGTCGGGCGCTTCCATGTAGAGGCCCTTCAGCGTCGTCGCCAGCTGGCGGCCTGAAATGTCGAGCATGATCCGCTCGGCAAGCCAGCGGCTGGCCGACAGCGCGTCGGCTAGAACCCCGGCAAACAGCCCGGCCTCGCGCGCCCGGGCAAAGCGAACCAGCAGCGCGGTCTGCAGCGACGACACCGTCCTCAGTCCCAGCCGGTCGTCCGGCGCCCGCTCCACATGGCCGACCAATAGCTTGATGCGCCGCCGCAACTGCTCGTCGCGCATCAGTCGTTCGGCGTCGCGGGCCTGTTCAAGCGCCTCGCCGGTATCGTCGTCGGCCGTCGCCCCGGGTTCGGGGCGCGGAACGGGCCGCGCATAGCGCAGCGCCACAAGCGCGTCCACGACGGTCGGCGGAAGGGAATCGCGGCGTGCGATCGCATGTGCATGATCCACGCCTTGGGTGCGCGCAATCGCGATCAGCGCCTGGTTGGACAGGCACGGCGAGGCGACGAGGAAGGGGGCCGAAACCGCGATCGGCTGGCTGGCGATGAAGAAGGCGACCGCCGGCGGAACCGTCGTGCACTGCGACAGCGCGGCGACCGCATCGCGGCGCGCCTCGTCGGACGAGGCGTTGAACAGCGGCGAGAAGAGCTCGGCGAACTGTCGGAGCTCCGACCGCGACGGGTGCGGCTGGCTCTCGAAACTCGTCACCGTGGCCATCAACACCACATCCTTCCTGCGCATGGCCTGGGGCCTCTCAAGCTCTCGGAACTCGCTCATCACGGACAGACTCACAATACGCAAAACATGTTTGAAGTGCCGGAAAGCAACCGGCGGGCGGACGAGCCTCCCGGTTCTTTGCATCGTACCTTGCCTGGGGAACTCCCGGTAGCGAGGCCCCAAGCGGACCTCTTGTTCCGCCGCAGGTCCCGCCTAGGTTTAACCCTATGCTAACGTCCGGAGGGTTAATGCTTGGTGAAAATGAGCCGTTTTGAAACGTCGCTTGTATCCTCGGGCGCCTTGGCGGACCGCCGGGAAGACGCTTGTACCTTGGGATCACTGGGGGTTTTGGCGACCGGTGTTGAATGCGCATGCAGCTATCAACATGCGTCACTCGCAACTGCTATATTAGTATTAGTCAATTATTAACGCAGCTCTGGCTCAATCGCCACTGTAACCGGTGCGTATCCTGCCGGTTTGTTCAGCTCCGGATGGTGTCGCGGCAGGCGCCATCCGGAGAACGACAGGGCCAGGCGGGGCCTGTCGGCATGATGTCTCGGCGCTTCTTGGAAGCGTCGCTGACGAGAAAGACGCGGATGCCTGCGGGAGATGATCGCAGGGCGCGTCGGCCCACTCACAGGGCAGGGTGAAATTGATCCGTCTTCATCCGTCTCGAATTCGTTCAACGGAGACGAGCATGGCAGAGATAGTTGTTTTGAACAAATGGCGCACCGAGCATAATCGCAAGCCGCAGGTGCGCATCGGCGAGCCGGAGGATCCGGGCGCCGTCGTCTTCTTCACAGGCGTTCGCTACGAGCGCTTCGAGGAGCGCATGGGTGTCGATCGCCGGGCCGAAAACCACGCCGTCGGCGCCGAATAGCCTGCCTTAGAAGCGGCTTCTGGAGCGCCATTCGAACGGCGCACACGTTGCCTTGTCCAGAAATTGCGAGACGCCGTCGGCAAAGCTCTGCCTTGGCGCCAATGCCCGCAGCACCACGTAGCCGTCGGTGCTCGCGCTTTCGATCAGGATCGACTGGGTCGCGCTGGCCGGCAGGTTCTTGCGCAACTGGGTCATCTGCGTCGGCGTTGCCAGAACCACATCGACCGCGCCCGCCACGGCCGTCCGGTCGTTGATGCTGAAGACCTCGTTCGAGCCGCTGTCGTAGACGGCGAGCGACCAGAACGGGATGCCGGGATTGGCGCCGGCGATGCGCACCGGTGTCTCGCTGAGATCGAAGCCGCAGACGGCCGTTTCCAGATAGGGATCGTCCTTGGCAAGACCGGCCTTGTCCGGCGCCTCACCCAGCCGCCAGAAGCGCTGGATCTCCCCCTCGGCGAGCACGCGCGTATAGGCATCCCGGTCGCTGAATTGCGGCAGCAGCAGCACGATGATCAGATGCAGTAGGGCAGCACCGACCAGCCCGGCAAGGATCGCCAACACGAGTTGAAGCGCGGTTCGCCTAGACATTGCCGCATCCGATCTTGCGGATGCTCGGCATCGACAGGTCGATCACCCCGGAACTTCCAGCCGTCGGCGTGTCGAGAAGGGTGAGCGTCAGGCGGAACGGGCCGGCCGGCACGGCCAGCCAGTTATTGGCTGCGGCCGCCTGGCTTGCGTGGATCTCGAAACTGCCATCCTCGCGAAACAGGGCGTTGCGCGAATTGAGGGCGCTCGGGCGGTCGGCTGCGGGCGAAGGCGGGGCGGCACCCGGCGCGGCCGCAAACAGCGTCCAGAAGCGTGCGGCCGGGGTCTGCCCGCTGATGCTGTAGCGGCACTCGCCCGTCAGCCGCTGGCCGGCATCGTCGACCGATGCCGTAAATGCAAGCCCCTCGGCGCTCGCATAGAGCAGTTTTCCGGCATTGGCCCGGTGCGACTTCGCGTAAGGGTCCGCATCCGCGGTCTGGGCCTGCGGAAACGCCTCCCAGGCACCGAGCCGGATGGCGCCGAAGCCGGTCGTGGCGGTCAGCGCGGCGATGGTCGACCAGATCCCGCCACCGAAGGCGATCACGAGCGCGATGGCGATGAGGAGGGGGAGGCGGAACACGGGAGGCGAGGGCCCTTGAGCAAAACAATGCCCGCACGAGTAGCACTGATTCTGATGGGAAGAAACAGCACCCAGGGTGAAAGCAGCGCCATTGCCAAGTATAACGCGATACGTTATGCTTGGCAATGATCAAGAACTTTGTGGATGCCGAGACGGAGCTCATCTGGTCCGGTCGGCGGAGCCGCAGGCTTCCCCCGGATATCCAGCCGGTTGCCCTGCGAAAGTTGCGCATGCTTGATCAGGCCCGGACATTGAACGATCTGCGGATCCCACCGGCAAACCGGCTGGAGGCTCTCAAGGGAGGGCGCGCCGGTCAGTTCTCGATCCGGGTGAACAGCCAATGGCGCATTTGTTTCGTTTGGACCGATGGAGGACCCGCCAATGTCGAAATCGTCGACTATCATGCTTGATAGCGAATGGCTGCCCAATCCTCATCCGGGTGAAATCCTGCTGGAGGAGTTTCTAAAGCCTATGGACATCTCACAAAATGCCTTGGCGCGTGCGGTGGGTGTCCCGCCCCGCCGCATCAACGAGATCGTACTCGGCAAGAGAGCCGTGACGGCAGATACCGATCTGCGTCTGGCACGCTATTTCGGCATGTCGGAGGGCTTTTTCCTTGGCCTCCAGTCCGATTTCGATCTTCTGCGGCGCCGTCGCGAGCTTGGCGATGAACTGAGCCGGATACGACCGCGGGCAGCATGAGGGCCACCGCGCCCAGCCCGAAACTACCGCCGTACAGGTACGCTCACCGGCACGACGGATGCGGCTGTCCTGGAGCTCGGTTCGACCGAGCTGGTCGTCGTCGCATCGGCCGGGTTTGCCGAGATCGGCGGCAGGGGTGCGGCGCTCTTCAGCAGGTCGCCGACCTTGCGGATGATCCGGGTGGCTTCCGCCGACAGTGAGCGCGGCCGCACCAGCGTGGCAAAGGCGTTTGCCTCGGGCTTCTTCTGCGCCACCGCGTCGCCCGGCTTGCGGCTGCCGCCGGGCAGCGGGTTCTCGATCCCGGGGATCGGTCGCAGCTCGATGCCCTGGTGGGCGTAGTCCATCAGCGGCTTAAAGGTCATCGCCGGCAGCGAGCCGCCGGTCATGTTGTTCATCGGCGTGAAGTCGTCGTTCCCGAACCAGACGGCGGTCGTGTAGTTGCCGGTAAAGCCGATGAACCAGGCGTCGCGGTAGTTCTGAGAGGTGCCGGTCTTGCCGCCGGTGACGATGCCGTTGTCGAGTGCCGCCTTCTTGGCCGTGCCGATCACCGGGATCTGCGTCAGGATGCGGTTCATCGACGAGGTCGCCTGCTCCGACAGGACGCGTTTGGCCGGCGCCTCGTCGCGGGTGAAGTCGTAGAGCACCGAGCCGTCATAGCCGAGCACCTGCTCCACCCCGTGGCGCCGCGACGTGACGCCGCCGGCCGGCATCACCGCGTAGGCGGTTGCCTGGTCGAGCACGGTCACCTCGGACGTGCCGAGCGGGATGGTCTTGTCGTTGCGCAGCGGCGTCTCGACGCCGAAGGCCTTGGCCGTCTGGACGATCACGTCGGTACCGAGCACTTCCTTGGCCAGCCGCACCGGCACGGTGTTCAGCGATTGCGCCATGGCCGACAAAAGCGTGACCTTGCCCTTGTAGGAACGGCCGTAATTCTGCGGCGACCAGCCGCGCCAGGTGATCGGCGCATCCGAAATGGTCGATTCCGGCTTGAAACCGTGCTCCATGGCCGCCGAATAGGTGTAGAGCTTGAACGACGAGCCGGGCTGCCGCAGCGCCTTGGTGGCGCGGTTGAACTGGCTTTCGCCGTAGTCGCGGCCGCCGACCATGGCGCGCAGGCCGCCGCCGTTCTCGATCATCACCATGGCGCCCTGCTTGACCCGGTAGGTCTCGCCGTATTCGCGTAGGCTGGTTTCCATCGCCGATTCGGCCGCCTGCTGCAGGCCCATGTCGATCGTCGTGCGCACCACGACGGAATGCTGCTTGAACTTGCCGGCGAGCGCAAGCCGCTGCACCTCGTCGAACGCCCAGTCGAGGAAGTAGTCGGGCGACTTCACGTCGGCGCGGTCGACCACGGTCGCCGGGCTGCGCCTTGCGGCGATTACCTGGCCCTCGGACATCAGCCCGCTCTGCACCAGGTTGGTCAGCACCTCGTTGGCGCGGGCGCGGGCGGCCGGCAGGTTGACGTGCGGCGCATATTTGGTCGGCGCCTTGAACAGGCCGGCGAGCATGGCCGATTCCGCGAGGCTCACCTCGGTGATGTTCTTGCCGAAATAGAACTGCGAGGCCGCAGCCGCCCCGAACGTGCCGCCGCCCATATAGGCCCGGTCGAGGTAAAGCGACAGGATCTCCTTCTTCGAAAGGTTCGCCTCGAGCCAGAGCGCCAGGAAGGCTTCCTTGACCTTGCGCTCGATCGACCGTTCGTTGGACAGGAACAGGTTCTTGGCCAGCTGCTGGGTCAGCGTCGAGCCGCCCTGGACGACGCCGCCGGCCTGTGCGTTGACGCTCATGGCGCGGATGAGGCCGAGCACGTCGATGCCGAAATGGTCGAAGAATCGCCGGTCCTCGGTCGCCAGCACCGCCTTGATCAGGTGGTCCGGCAGCTGGTCGATCGGCACCGAGCCTTCATGGATGATGCCGCGGTGGCCGATCACATTGCCGTAGCGGTCGAGGAAGGTCACGGCGAAATCGCCGCGATTGCGCCAGTCTTCCTTGGTTTCCTCGAAGGCCGGCATGGCCAGCGCCAGGAGCACGACGAACCCGGCCGTGCCGAGCGTCATCGCCTCGCCGGCAAGCTCGAAGCCGAGCCGCGTCCAGCCGCGGACCCGGAAGCGGCGGAAGAAGATGGTGATGTCTTCCCAGATCTCGCCCAGCCGGAAGCCGAGATTCCAGATCGTCGAATCGAT
This sequence comes from Hyphomicrobiales bacterium, assembly GCA_900469345.1. Taxonomy (GTDB): domain Bacteria; phylum Pseudomonadota; class Alphaproteobacteria; order Rhizobiales; family Rhizobiaceae; genus Neorhizobium. Next base: position 39,430 of record UBWZ01000017.1, read on the forward strand.
CCAGGAATCGATGCGCAGCAGGATGTGGTGTTTCCTGCGCGGCCGCCCCGATGTCTGTTCTTCGGGTGACTTTGGCTCGTCCTGCACCGCTGGAATTCCCCCGCTGTCGATGAGTTATGCTTGACGTGGACCCGCCCGAGGATCAAGAGCCTAAGCTTGTCACCGTTATTCAGCATTAGCTGACAAATGGTTTAAGCGCGATGCCCAAATCGCAACACGGTAAAGGCAGGAGGAGGCAGTGGTACCATCCTGCCCAGAATATGATGATGACCGAAGCATTCTGGAAGACCAAGCGGCTCGAAGACCTGAACCCGCAGGAGTGGGAAAGCCTCTGCGACGGCTGCGGCCTCTGCTGCCTGAACAAGCTTGAGGACTGGGACACCGGCGAGGTGGCCTTCACCTCCGTCTCCTGCCGCCTGCTGGACGGCACCACCTGCCGCTGCAGCGACTACCCCAACCGGCAGGCGATCGTGCCGGATTGCATCCAGCTGACACCCCAGGAGGTGCACGACATCACCTGGCTGCCGCCCACCTGCGGCTATCGCCTGGTGCGCGACGGCGAGGATCTCTATTGGTGGCACCACCTGATCTCCGGCGATCCGGAAACCGTGCACCAGGCCGGCATTTCCGCGCGTGGCCGTACCGTCAGCGAAACGGAAGTGCATGTCGACGATTTCGAGGACTATCTGGTCGACTGGCCGCTGACGGTCGGAAAGCGGTAGGAACTTTGGGCTGACGCCTGCCTCTTGAATAACCCATCCGATGGGTTATCTTCGATCATGGTCGTTGTTCATCGGGCGCTTGGCTACCGTTTTGTCATTTACACGGCCGATCACGAGCCGGCCCATATTCATGTCACCGGCCCTGGCCAGGCTAAAATCGACCTGCTGGGACCGGATGGAAGGCCGCAGCTGGTCTATAGCATCGGCATCAAGCGACCCGACATGAAGCGGTTGATGGCAGAGGTCGTTCTGCACCAGGAGCGATTGCTGAAAGAGTGGGAGCGAGTTCATGGCTGATGGAAATGAGGCGCAGTATCGGGTAGCTGAAGAGCATGGCCGGGCTCTCCTCGAAAAGGGGCCGCGCGCCGTCGAAGCGCGTTACGACCATGAGACGCGGCGGCTTGAACTGGAGCTTGTCAATGGCTGCACCTACGCCTTCCCTGTCGAACTGGTCGAGGATCTTCAGGGCGCGACCGATACCGATCTCGCCGCGGTGGAGGTGGATGGCCTCGGCTTCAACCTGCACTGGCCTGCCCTCAATGTGGATCTTTACGTGCCCGCGGTGGTAAGCGGCGTGTTTGGCACAAAGGCCTGGATGGCGCGGGAACTGGCACGTCATGCTGGCGCCACGACATCCCCCGCGAAAGCTGTCGCCGCTCGCGCCAATGGCCTGAAGGGCGGCCGGCCGAAGAAGCTTGCGGGACAAGCCTGACTTTTCCCGCTCTCCGCCCTTGACCTTCCCATGATGGGAAGCCCTATCTGGGGGAGGAAAGCGAGATCCTTCCCATGAACCAGACCGTAAGACCTGTCCCCCTGCAGCTGACCGTTCCGGTAGAGGGCATGACCTGCGCCTCCTGCGTGCGGCGCGTGGAGATGGCGGCCGCCAAGGTGCCGGGCGTCGAGACGGGTGCCGTCAACTTCGCCACCAAAAAGCTGAGCTTCTCCGCCACCACCGAATTTTCAGCCGGCGCGCTCGAAGAAGCGATCCGCAAGGTCGGCTACGAAATCCCCGACGGCGCCATGGATCGCGCCATGCACGAGGCGGGGATGATGACTTCCGCGCATCCGGATATGGACGCGCCAGCGCATCCGGGGATGGACGCGCCAGCGCATCGGGATATGGACGCACCGGCCCATTCCGGCAGCCACGACGGTGGCCACGACCATATGCACATGCATGCCGGCGAGGAGGCCGTGCTGAAGCGCGATCTCGTCATCGCCTTCGTCCTCACCCTGCCGCTGTTTGTCCTCGAAATGACCGGCCATGCCTATCCGCCCTTCCACCACTGGCTGATGGGCACGGTCGGCATGCAGCCGCTCTATCTTGTCTATTTCGCGCTGGCGACGGTGGTGATCTTCTGGCCCGGCTTCCGCTTCCTGCGGCTCGGCCTGCCGGCGCTGCTGCGCGGCGCCCCGGAAATGAACTCGCTGGTCGCGGTCGGCGTGCTGGCATCCTACGGCTATTCTGTCGTTACCACCTTCGCGCCCGAGCTGCTGCCGGAACAGGCCCGCTTCGTCTATTACGAGGCAGCGACGGTGATCGTCGTCCTCATCCTGTTCGGCCGGCTTCTCGAGGCGCGCGCCACGGGTCGCACCGGCGAGGCGATTGCCAAGCTCGCCGGCCTGCAGGCAAAGACCGCCCGCGTCGAACGCGACGGCAAGATTTTGGACGTGCCCGCAGCCGAGGTCGTGACCGGCGACATCCTGGTCATCCGGCCTGGCGAGCGCATCCCGGTCGACGGCACCGTGATCGACGGTCAGTCGAACATCGACGAGTCGATGATCTCAGGCGAGCCGCTGCCGGTCGCCAAATCAGCCGGCGGAACGGTCATCGGCGGCACCATCAATGGCGCCGGCGCCTTCCGTTTCCGCGCCGACAAGGTCGGCCGCGACACCATGCTCGCCGGCATCATCCGCATGGTTGAGCAGGCCCAGGGCGCAAAGCTGCCGATCCAGTCGCTGGTCGACCGGGTCACCGCCTGGTTCGTGCCGGCAGTCATCGGGCTCGCGGTGCTCACCTTCGCGCTCTGGTTCTTCCTCGGTCCCGAACCGGCGCTCAGCCATGCGCTGGTCAATGCGGTCGCCGTGCTGATCATCGCCTGCCCCTGCGCCATGGGGCTGGCAGTGCCCACCTCGATCGTCGTCGGCGGTGGCCGGGCGGCGGAATTCGGCGTTCTGTTCCGCAAGGGCGCCGCCTTGCAGGAGCTGCGCAATGTCGATCTCGTCGTCTTCGACAAGACCGGCACGATCACCAAGGGCAAGCCGGAACTGACCGATATCCTGGCGGCAGAAGGGTTTGGCGAAGACGAACTGCTTGCACTCGTCGCTGCCGTCGAGGCCCAGTCCGAGCACCCAATCGGCGAGGCCCTGGTCAAGGCGGCGCAATTGCGCGGGCTTTCACCTGCAAAGGCTGACGGCTTCCGCTCCGTCACCGGCTACGGCATCGAGGCGAAGGTCGAGGGCAGGGAGGTCGCCGTCGGCGCCGATCGCTTCATGGAAAAGCTCGGCCTGACCGTCGAGACGTTCGGTGAGGCGGCCCGGCGGATGAGCGGTGAAGGCAAGACGCCGATCTACGCGGCCATCGACGGACGCCTTGCCGGCGTGCTCGCCGTTGCCGATCCGGTCAAACCCACTAGCCGCGAGGCGATCCGCCAGCTGCGCGCCTTGGGCATAGAGGTGGCGCTGGTGACGGGCGACAACCGCCGCACCGCAGAGGCCATTGCCCGGCAGGTTGGAATCGAGACGGTGGTGGCCGAGGTCCTGCCGGAGGGCAAGGTCGCGGCGATCCGGGCTTTGCGGGCCACCCAGCAGCGCAAGCTCGCTTTTGTCGGCGACGGCATCAACGACGCGCCGGCGCTCGCCGAGGCCGACGTGGGCATCGCCATCGGCACGGGCACCGACGTGGCGATCGAAAGCGCCGACGTGGTTCTGGTCGGCGGCGACCTGCAGGGCGTCGTCTCGGCGATCGGGATGAGCCGCGCCACCATGCGCAATATCCGGCAGAACCTTGCCTGGGCGTTCGGCTACAATGTCGCGCTGATCCCGATTGCGGCCGGCGCGCTCTACCCCGCCTTTGGCCTGTCGCTGTCGCCGATGATCGGCGCGGCCGCCATGGCATTGTCGAGCGTCTTCGTGCTCGGCAATGCGCTGCGGCTGAAGACGGCGGGCGAACGCCACAGAAAGGACAGGTCATGAACATCGGCGAGGCATCCGCCGCCTCCGGCGTGTCGGCGAAGATGATCCGCTATTACGAGGAGATCGGCCTGGTGCGGCCGGCCGCCCGCACCGGCAACAACTACCGCGTCTACGGCGAGGCGGAGGTGCATGTGCTGCGCTTCATCAAGCGCGCCCGCTCGCTCGGCTTTTCGCTGGAGGAAACCGAAACGCTGCTGAAACTCTGGCAGGACAAGAGCCGCGAAAGCTCGGCCGTCAAGGACGTCGCGACGGCCCATATCGCCGACCTGGAGCGGCGGATTGCAGAGATGCAGGGCATGGTGAAGACGCTCAAGCATCTCGCCCATTGCTGCGGCGGCAATCACCGTCCCGACTGCCCGATCCTCGATGATCTCGCGGGCGACGGCTCCGCTCCGGGCGACAGCTCCGCTCCGGGCGACAGCGCCGCGGGATTATCCCGCATCTCAGCCGACCGGCACTAACCAACCTTTTCAAGGAGACCTGACGTGACTGCGACTTTCAACATTCCCGACATGACCTGCGGCCATTGCGAAAAGACCCTGCGCGGCGCGCTCGCCGAAATCCTGCCCGGAGCGCCGGTCACCGTCGATCTCGACACCCATCGTCTGTCCGTGGAGGGTGATGCGGCCAAGGCGGAAGACGCCATCCGCGAGGCGGGGTATACGCCCGAACGCCTTGAGGCCTGACGATCCGGCAGTCGCCGACGACCGCCTGCGCCACGCTCAGGGGCCTCGTTTCCAGGCCGTCTCGATGTGGAAGGCGACCAGCCGGCAGGCATCGGCCGCGACGGCCGCCGTCAGGTCGGGCCGGTCCTGGTCGAGGCTGCGGATCGCCTTCAGCATGTAGAGAAGCAGCCAGGCCATGCTCTCTAGGGCAGGGGAATGCTGCCCCCGGGCAAGAATGGTGGAAAGCCGCGCGATCATCGCGGCACGCAGCGCCCGGCGCTTTTCCGAGCCCCCCTCCTGCACGTGCGTGAGCGACAGCGCTGCCGCCCGCTCGTGGCGCAGATCGCGCATCAGCGTCACCAGCGCATCCGCCACGCCCGCCGCCGTCATCTGCGTCACATCCGCAACGATCTGGTCGAGCGCGCCGATCAGATGCGCGCCGTAGCGGTCAAGGATCGCCGCCGCCAGCGCATCCTTGGTGGGAAAGAACCGGTAGAGCGAGCCGATCGCGGTATCGGAGCGGGCGGCAATCTCCGTCATTGTCACGCTGGAATAGTCGCGTTCTGAAAACAGCAGGATGGCCGTCCCGAGGATCGCCTCGACGCGGTCGATTCCGCGCTGGCGCTTCGGCGCGACGGCGTCCACGGCACTTGACATTTGCGAGCCCATCCTCAAGTAGAGTTTTGCGAGGGATGCCTCGCATACTTTAGGTTTGACGGCAAGCACGGCGCTGGATGCGCCCTTTCAACGGCACAGGTTTTCCATGATCTCTTTGACCCCCCAGACAACCGCACTGGTTTTGATCGATCTTCAGAAGGGCATTTTGTCGATGGATACGGAGCCCTATCCGACGGCGCAGATCCTCGACAAGGGACGGTCGCTCGCCGCCTGGTTTCGCGCCGCCGGAGCGACCGTCGTGCTCGTCAATGTGGATTTCGGGGCGGATATGGGCGATGCGCCGCGCGGCCTCGCGGACGCGGCGATGGGCGGCGAGCGTCCGGCCGATTGGGCGGATCTCGCCGAGGATCTGCAGGAGCCGGGCGACCTGCGTGTCACCAAGCATCATTGGGGCGCTTTCCACGGCACCGACCTCGACGTGAAACTGCGCCGCCGCGGCATCGACACGATCGTGCTCGGCGGTATCGCCACCAATTTCGGTGTCGAATCGACGCTCCGCGCCGGCTGGGAGCACGGCTACAACATGGTCGTCCTGGAAGATGCCTGCACCACGGTCTCGCAGGAACTGCACGAGCTGGCCGTCAACCGGGTGTTTCCGCGCATCTCCCGCGTGGCGCTCTCCGGAGAGCTCAATTTTGGCTGATCAACCGCTCGGGCTCGGGGCCGGCCGCCTGTCGGCACAGCCGGTCTGGCTGCGCTGGCTTTGCCTTGTCGTCGGCTCCTTCCTGCTTGCCATGGCGCTCGAATGGCTGCACCTGCCGGCTGCCCTTCTGCTCGGGCCGATGGCCGTCGCCGTCCTTCTCGCGGTCGGCGGCGCCAGCGTCACTACGCCGCGCGCCGGTTTTGTCGTTGCCCAGGGCGTGGTCGGGCTGATGATCTCGACCGGTCTGCCGCCGACGGTGTTCGGCGAAATCGTCGAGCAATGGCCGATCTTCGTCGCCGGCGTGCTGTCGACTGCAATCGCCGCCGCATCGCTGGGCTGGCTGATGGCGCGGGCACGCATCTTTCCCGGGACCACCGCGATCTGGGGCTCGTCGCCGGGGGCTGCCTCGGTGATGACGCTGATGTCGGAAACCTACGGCGGCGACATGCGCCTCGTCGCCTTCATGCAGTATATCCGCGTCGTTTGCTGCGCCCTGACGGCGACCGTGGTGGCCCGGCTGATGGGGGTGGCGCCCGACAATGCCGTGCTGGAGATCGTCTGGTTCCCGGACGTGTCCTGGCCGGCGGTCCTTGCCACCATTGCGATCGCCGCGGCCTTTTCGCTGCTCGCCGCCAGGCTGCGCATTCCTGGAGGTCCCATGCTTTTACCGCTCGCGGTCGGCATGATCCTCAACCTGTCCGGCCTGATGCCGATCGTCCTGCCGCCCTGGCTGCTGGCGATGAGCTACGCGGTCATCGGCTGGGGCATCGGCATGCGTTTCACGCCCGACGTGATCGCCCACGCCGCCAGCACCCTGCCGCGTGTGCTCCTCTCGGTCTTGTCGCTGATCGCCATCTGCGGCGTCTTTGCCGTGATCCTTGTAGCGCTGACCGACATCGATCCGCTGTCGGCCTATCTGGCCACCAGCCCCGGCGGTGCCGATTCGGTGGCCATCATCGCCGCATCCACCAAGGTCGACGTGCCCTTCGTGATGACGATGCAGATCGCCCGCTTCCTGTTCGTGGTCATCACCGGACCCGCGACGGCGCGCCTTCTCTCGCGTGCCGCCCGCTGAGCGGCGGCGGCGGCCGGCTTAGACCGGCTGCGCGGCGCTGACGGTCCGGTTGCGGCCGGCGGACTTGGCGCGGTAGAGCGCCTCGTCCGCTTGCGCAAACAGCGCCTGCGCGGTCATGCCGGACGAGACCTGCGGGTCAAAGCCCGCCAGACCGATGCTGATGGTGACCCGCTCCATCGGCGCATTCCCCGCATGCGGCAGATCCAGCGCTTCGACCCTGGCGCGGATCGCTTCGGCGACAAACGCGGCCTGCTCGGGCGTTGTATCGGCAAGCAGCACCGACAGTTCCTCGCCGCCGTAGCGGGCCGCCACGTCACCCGGCCGGCGCACGTTGTCGCGCACCACTGCCGCGATCTGCCGCAGGCAGTCGTCGCCGGCGGCATGGCCGTAGGTGTCGTTGTAGAGCTTGAACCGGTCCGCATCGATCATCAGCAGCGACAGCGCCGCCGGAACGCGCTTGGCCCGCTGCATCAACTCTTCGAAGCGCAGGTTGAAGAAGCGCCGGTTGGCCAGCCGCGTCAGCTCGTCCGTATGCGCCAGTTCGTCGAGTTCATCCTGGATCTTCTTGTGGCGGCTGACGTCGCGGGTGATGGCCACCACGCGGGTAGCCGGCTGCGCATGGCTGGCCGGCAGCTTGCTGAGCGCCGTTTCCAGCCAGACTTCCTCGCCGCTCGGCTTGACGTGGCGGGTAAGGAACTTTTCCTGCGTCGAGCCGAGCTTGAGCCGCTCCGTCGCCTGCTTGACGAGCACCGCGGTCTCTTCGGCCATGCCCCCGAACACGCTTTTGCCGACCAGCTGCTCCGGCGTGAAACCGAGGATTTCGGTCGAGGATGGCGAGACGTATTCCCGCACGCCGTTCTCGTCGAAGCGGGAAATGACATCGCTGGAGGACTCGGCGAGCAGGCGGAACTCCGCCTCCCGGGCAGCCACCATGGCCTCGCTCTGGCGCCGCAGCCAGGTCTGGCGGCGCCAGTGCAGGGCCGACATCAGGGAGACGGCGAGAAGAATGCCCGCATAGATCCAGCGCGCCCTCGCAGCCTCCACCCAGGACAGGAACACCTGCCGCTCCGCCGACGAGGCGAGCGCCACCATGCCGGTGCGCTCGCTCTGGAAGAAACCGCCCACCCTGTCCGTCATATCGATCGGCGACCGGTAGTGATAGGCGCCGACCGACTGCTGCTTGAGGTAGCGGCTGAACAGTTCGGTCGCCGAAATGTTCATTCCGAACGTGCTTTCCTCCGCCGGGGCGCGCGCCAGGACAATGCCGTCGCCGCGCACGAGAAGAAAGGCGCCGTCGCCGCCGACGTCGAAATTGCGGAAGAAGTTGATGAAGTGGTTGACCCGGATGGTCGAGATCACGACGCCGCCGAAGGATCCGTCCGGCATCACCACTTTCTGGGAGATCGGGATCACCCAGAGCTGCGACAGCCGGCTCTTGATCGGGCGCCCGACGACCGGAAGCGGCAGCGGGTTCGTCTTGTGAAACGCGAAGTAGTCGCGGTCCGCATAGTTCATGCCGGCGGGTGCGTTGTCGGACGACGTGGCGACCATCTCGCCTCCCGCGTTGATGTAGGACAGCGTGTCGAGCGTCGGCGACGCCTTCAGCTGTCCCATCATCACGGCCTTGATCCGGGCGGGCAGATCGTCGCCTCCGGCCCGGTCGTGGATTTCCGAAATCAGGCTGGCAAGCGGCAGGCGCGACATCTCGACGACATCGTCCGCATGCTGGGCGATCGCTTCCGCCGTCTGCTCGAGGCTCGCCTCGACGCGCGTGACCTGCGTGCCCCAGTTGGAATACTCGGCCCAGCAGAACAGCGCCACGAAGGCACAAAAGGCGCAGAGTGCCCAGAGCGTTGTCATGGCGGACCGGATCGCCGGGATGGACATGCACGTATCCTCGATATGGGGTGCAGGCTGACGACGTCCTGTCACCAAAGGTCAATGCCGACCCCTCAAAAACAGGGGGTAGCAGCTGTCGGCCCATGGGTCGATAGCCATTCGTTCCGGGAGATGCCCGCCGCACTGGCAGCGAGGTCGGCAAGTGCGCGCCGGCCGTGACTGCGGTGATGGACGGGCGGCTGCCCGTTCCATCGCATCCCGCTCGGACCACTGGTAATGCGTTTTGTTAAATAAGACGTATCTGAAGCGACCCGATATCTGGCTGGCTGCCCCTTGGTCGCCCGGCCAGCTTCCGATTTCGGGCATCGGGGTGGCACTGAGATCGGCGCCGGCTTGTTCCCCTGCAATGCCTTCCCATATGGGGAACCATGTCGCCTGACGCAGACAACGAGACGGCCGAGAAGGAGTGTCCCCGTGTTCCATTTCGACAATAGCTATGCGCAGTTGCCGGATCGCTTCCACGCCGCGGTCTATCCGGAACCGGTCGATGCGCCCGTGCTGTTGCAGTTCAACGAGAGCCTGGCCAAGGAGCTCGGAATGGATGTCGATGTCTCGGATCCGGGCCGGCTGGCAGCCGTGTTTGCCGGCAATGTCGTACCGGCGGGCGCCATGCCGCTCGCCATGGCCTATGCCGGCCACCAGTTCGGCAACTTCGTGCCGCAGCTCGGCGACGGACGCGCGATTCTGCTCGGGGAAGTCGTCGACAGCGCCGGCATCCGTCGCGACATCCAGCTGAAGGGCGCCGGCCCGACGCCGTATTCCCGCCGCGGCGACGGTCGCGCGGCGCTCGGTCCCGTGCTGCGCGAATACCTCGTCTCGGAAGCCATGGCGGCACTCGGCATTCCGGCGACGAGGGCGCTGGCGGCCGTGGCCACCGGCGAAGCGGTGCAGCGTGAACAGCTGATGCCCGGCGCCGTCTTCGTGCGGGTCGCGGCAAGCCACGTGCGTGTCGGGACGTTCCAGTTCTTCGCCGCCCGCGGTGATACGGATGGTGTGCGGGTGCTGGCGGACTACGTGATCGACCGGCACTATCCGGAGCTGAAGGCGCAGGCCAACCCCTATCTGGCGCTGCTGCAGACCGTGGCGCTGCGCCAGGCCGACCTGATCGCCCGCTGGATGGGCGTCGGCTTTATCCATGGCGTGATGAACACCGACAACATGACCATTTCCGGCCAGACCATCGATTTCGGCCCTTGTGCCTTCCTCGACGAATACGACCCCGCCAAGGTGTTTTCCTCGATCGACCAGAACGGTCGCTACGCCTACGGCAACCAGCCGGGCATCGGCCAGTGGAACATGGCGCGGTTGGCGGAATGCCTGCTGCCGCTGCTCGACGACGACGAGGAAAAGGCGGTCGAGGCCGCCAATGGCGTGCTGAAGGCCTTCGGGGAACGCTTCCAGGCGCAGTGGCTGGAGGTTTTCCGCAGGAAGATGGGGCTGACGGCCGAAGAAGCGGGCGATCTCGACCTTTTGCAGGGGCTGCTCGGCGCCATGGCGCAGGCGCAGGCCGACTTCACGCTCGCCTTCCGGCTTCTCTGCCATGCCGCGGACGGCAAGGACACAGCGTTCCTGGCGCTCTTTCCCGAGCCCGAAACGGTCAAAGCCTGGCTGATCCGCTGGCGCGAGCGGCTTGCCCGCGAACCTGCTGCCGAGCCGCGCACCGCCGCCATGCAGGCCGTCAACCCGGCGGTCATCCCACGCAACCACCGCATCGAGGAGGCGATCGCCGCGGCCCTGCAGGGCGATCTTTCGCTGTTCAAGACCCTGCTGCAGGCGCTGGAGAAACCATTCGAGGAACTGCCGGAGTTCGCAAGCTACGTCCTCCCGCCGCAGGTGGAAGAACGTGTCGCCCGCACCTTTTGCGGGACGTGAGGCCTACCCCTCGAGATCCGCGATGGCAGCTCCGATCTGCGCCATGACGTCAGCGGCAAGCGGCAGGATCGGGCGCGGTGGCCGGGCGCTGATGAGCCCTAGATGCGCTGCCGCGGCGTAGATCACGCGCAGGCTGCCATACGCCTTGAATAGGCTCCAGAGCGGCGAAAACGCCTTGTCGAGGTAGTCTACCTCCGCCGCATGGCCGCGGCAGGCCGATTTGGTCAGCGCCGCCGCCGGTGCGGGAAACAGGCCGGCAACGACGCTGTACCAGGCGTCGGCGCCGGCAAGCAGCGCTTCGCCAGCACCCCAGTCGCCGGAATAGCCGATCTTGAACTCCGCCGGCAGGCGCGCCCTCAGGCCGGCAATCTCCTGCGCAAAACCCATGTCCTTCGGCAGCGGCATCTTGACCGCCTGGATCTGCGCAATGCCCGACAGTCGCTGCAGCAGATCAGGGCCGACGCTGAAATGGGTCGTCGACGGGTTGTTGTAGATGCAAATCGGCAGGTCGGTGGCGCTCGCCACCGCCTCGAAATGCCGGAACACCTCTTCCTCGGTCAGCGGCGTGTAGGAAACCGGTGCGAGCAGAAGCGCGTCGGCGCCTTCGGCCGCGGCGTCCCGGGCAAGCGCCTGCGCCTCATCGGTGCGCAGCGCCCCGACGCCGACGATGACAGGAATTTTCCGGTTGATGCTTTCCACGGCTGCTGCCACGGCCCGCCGGCGCTCCTCGCGCGTCAGGTACATGTAGATGCCGGTGCTGCCGAGCAGACCGATCGATTGCACATCCGCCTTCAGGATCCGGTCGAGCAGGCGCTGCAGGCCCTCCGTGTCGACGCGTCCCTCGTCGTCTGCCGGCGTCAGGGGGAAGGCGGAAAGACCGGTGAAGATCGACTGCGACATGCGTTGGCTCCGGGCGCTGATAGGCTGTTGCAACTATGGCCAGACCGGCCGGCCGCGCAAGCGGCGGACAACGGCAAACGCCGCCCCCGATGCCAGTTCGGATAGGGGCGGCGTTCAATAGCGTATTCGGACGAGATGCCGGAGGCCGTCAGGTGGCGCCGGTCTGCGTCGCTTCCCTGGTCGAGGCGGTAGCCGCACCGACCCCGTGGCCGAACGGACACTGCATCGGCTCGGTCACCGGCGTCTCGTTGCGCTGCGAGCGGAAGGCGGACGACCGCTGGTAGGCGAGCTTGCGCAGCCGCATGATCGACCCGAGCGGCTGGTGTGCCGTAATGCCGTTCCAGGGGCTGAAATGCATGCCGTCGTCCACGGCCTGTGCCCGGTCTTCCGTCCAGGCCGTCTGCGGCAGGGCCGTGATGCGGGCGACCGGCACGAACGGGCTCTTTTCCTCGTCCCAGGCCTCGATGCCTTCGACCGGCATGGCGTCGAGATCCGTGCAGAGCTGCACCCGGATTTCCCAGACGGCGGTCTGGTCCTCGAAGAAGGTCTGCACCGCGTGACGGATCGCATCCTCGTCCTTGCCGGTCTCGAGCTTGACGCCCTCCAGGGCCTTCATGTTCTCGGAAACGGGCATGATCGCGAACTTGGCGATGTAGTCGCCGTAGCGCAGCGGCAGCTGGGTGAAAAAGCCTTCGCCGAGGATGTGGGTGTGCGGATTGCCGCCCATGGATTTGAGCGTCGCGCTTTCGCGACCGACGGCTTCGAGAGCCGCCTCGACGCCGCGGAAGGCCTTCGAAAGCAGTTCCTTGGCGCCTTCCATGCGGTCGGTGGTTGCCGCCAGAAGCTTCAGGTTCTTGAGGAAGGCCTTGCCGCTCGGGGAATTGAATTCCTTGCCGTTGACGGCAATCAGGTCCTGGCTGTGCGAGCTTTCCGACCCGGGCAGGCGATCGCCGTCCACGTCGAGGATCTTCAGCGCCATGCCGCGCGGTGTCGACACGCTGTCGTGCAACAGGTCGCCTGGCGTGGTGGAAAGCCGGACCACCGCCTCGTAGGTCGCCGGCTTTGCAAACAGCCCCTGCGCATACGGCGCTGGGAGACCGTCCAGCACCTCGACCTTGGCCTCGAGAAGGCCGTGGCTCTTGGCATGCACCGAACGGATCGCGTGGCCGGAATCCGCATAGGTCTTTTCCGAGACCGACAGCATGGTTTCCGCAAGGTCGCGGGCGGTCTGCGGCTCGTCCGGCTGGATCTCCTCCACATCGGGAGTGAAGCGGACCGGGGAGAGTGAGGCTCTGTCGATCATTGCAGCGTCTCGCTTTCAAGGCTTGTTTCGGCAAGTATCTTGTCGATGGTGATGGGGAAGGAGCGGATGCGCGCGCCCGTGGCGTGGAAGATGGCGTTCGAGACGGCTGCGGCGATGCCGACAATGCCGATTTCGCCAAGCCCCTTCACGCCGATCGGGCTCGCCTTGTCGTCGTCCTCGTCGATGAAGATGACGTCGATCTCCTCGATGTCGGCATGCGCCGGCACGTGATATTCGGCGATATTGTGGTTCATGATCCGGCCGGTACGATGGTCGACCATGCCTTCCTCGTGGAGCGCCATGCCGAGCCCCATCACGACGCCGCCCATCACCTGGCTGCGCGCCGTCTTCGGGTTGAGGATACGACCGGCGGCCACGGCATTGACGACGCGGGTCACACGCACCTGGCCGAGTTCGGCGTCCACCCGCACCTCCACGAAGGCGGCGGAATGGGTGTAGGCCGAGTATTTCTTCTGGATCGCCTTGTCGGGCTCCACCTTGGCATGCTCCTCGATCATGTCGAGGCCGGCGGCGGACATGATGTCGGACACGGCAATGCCGACCTGATGGTTGGCTTCGAGCACAAGACGGCCCTCGGCGATCTCCACCTGCTCCTCGGTCGCCTTGGCAAGCGGCGAGTTGTCGAGCTTCTGGGCAGCCTTCAGGAGCGTTGCGATCACCATCTGGGCAGCGACCTGCACGGCGGTGCCCGACGAGGCCGCGGTCCACGATCCACCTTCCACCGTCGTCTTCGGCAGGGTCGAATCGCCGATCTTGACGGTGACGTCGGCAAGCTTGAGGTCGAACGCCTCGGCCGCCAGCTGGCCGAGGATCGTATAGGTGCCGGTGCCGATATCGGAGGCCGCGGCAGACACCGTGACCTTGCCGTCTGAGGTCAGCCGCAGCTTCGCCTCGGCCGGCGACATCTGGGCTTCCCAGATGCCGGTCGCGACGCCCCAGCCGATCAGCTCGTTGCCGTCGCGCATCGACCGCGGTTCGTGCGAGCGCTCGGACCAGCCGAAGCGGGCCGCACCCTCGCGGTAGCAGGCGTGCAACGCCTTGGAGGTCAGCTCCTTGTCGGTGTTCTGGTCGCGGTGGACGAAGTTGATCACCCGCAGCTCGAGCGGGTCGATGCCGACCTCATAGGCGAGCTCGTCCATCGCCGTTTCGAGCGCGGTGACGCCGGTTGCGGCACCCGGAGCGCGCATGTCGCCGGGGGTGGAGACGTCGAGCTTGGCGATCTCGTAGGAAATCGTCACGTTGTCGCACTTGTAGGCAAGACCCGACCAGTTGGCGACGTTCTCCTGATAGTCCTCGTAGCGCGAGGTGGCGTGCAGGGCATGGTGCATGACCGACTGCAGGTGGCCCTTCTCGTCGGCGGCCAGCGACACCGTCTGGATGCTCGACGGACGCCAGGTGAGGTAGAACATTTCCTGCCGGCTCATCTCCACCTTGACCGAACGCTTCAGGTCGAGGCTCGCCATGACGGCGAAAAACAGCTGGTGCTTGGGCCGCAGACCCGAGCCGAATGCGCCGCCGATGTAGGAATTGCGCACCACCACCTTTTCCGGATCGAGCGAGAAGATGTTGCAGATGTAGTCGTGGCTGTTCTGCGATCCCTGCGACTTGTCATGGATCAGGTAGGTACCGTCCTCGTTGCGGATCGCGGTGGTGGCGAACAGCTCCATCGGGTTGTGATGCTCGCCCTCGATCACATAGTCGGCCGAGATCTGGTGCGGAGCCTGCGAAAACGCGGCCTCGGCATTGCCGCGCGGCTTGGGCGGCATGAAGGCCTGCATGCGCGGCACCGGCGGGACATAGGAATTGCCCCGCTCCAGGGCGAGATCGGTGTGCGGCTCGTCCGCCGCATAGGTGACGCGCACCAGGGCCGACGCGTCGCGGGCCGCCTCGAAACTGTCGGCAACCACCAGCGCCACCGGCTGGCCGTCGAACAGGATTTTGTCGTTGTCGAGCGGCCGCAGGGGATGGCCGGGCAGCGCCACCTCGTCCTTCCACTTGGAGTCTCGCCGGGCGGCGGAAGGCCGGTTCTTGTAGGTATAGACCTTGACGACGCCGGGGAAGGCCTCCGCCGCCGCCGTGTCGATTTCCGCGATCCGGCCGGTCGCGATCGTCGCGCCGACGACATAGCCGTGCAGCATGTCGGGCGCAAAATACTCGGCGGCATACCCCGCCTGTCCGGTGACCTTGAGCGGTCCGTCGATGCGCGACAGAGGAAGCCCGACGACCTTGGATGAATTGTGCATGGTCCGGTTCCCTTTCTACTGGATGGCCTTGACGGACTGGTCCTGCGGCCGGCCGGCGGCAGCCTGCCGCAATGCCCGCACGATGACCTTTTCCGCCAATGGGATCTTGAAGTCGTTCTCGCCCTGGCCCTTGGCGCCGGTGAGGAGACGCTGCGCAATGCGCCGGAAGGTGACGTCCTCGGCCGGTTGGCCGGCAAATTCGGCCTCCGCCAGCATGTCGCGCCATGGCTTGTGCGCGACGCCGCCGAGTGCGACCCTGAGCTCGACGATCTTGCCGTCGGCGACCTCCATGGCGGCCGCCACCGACACCAGAGCGAACGCATAGGAAAGACGGTCGCGCAGCTTCAGATAGGTGTGGTGGCCGGCAAAATGGTTGCCTTCGAGCCGGACGGCGACGACCATCTCGCCCTGGGCAAGCGTGTTGTCGCTTTCCGGACGGTCGCCCGGAAGTCGGTGGAAGTCGGCAAACGGAATGTACCGCTTGCCCTGCGGTCCCTCGACCTCGACCGCGGCAGACAGCGCCGCCAGAGCCACGCACATGTCGGACGGATGGGTGGCGATGCAGCTCTCGCTGGCGCCGAGGATGGCGTGGATGCGGTTGACGCCACCGATCGCGCTGCAGCCGGAGCCGGGCTCGCGCTTGTTGCAGGGTGTCGACGGGTCGTAGAAGTAGTAGCAGCGGGTGCGCTGCAGCAGGTTGCCACCGGTGGTGGCGGCGTTCCGAAGCTGCGGCGAGGCGCCGGCAAGGATCGCGCTCGACAACAGCGGATAGCGTTCCTTGACCCGTTCGTCATAGGCGACGGTGGTGTTGCTGACCAGCGCGCCGATCCGCAGCCCACCGTTTGGCAGATCCTCGATCTGCTTGAGCGGCAGCCTGTTGATATCGACGATCGCCGCCGGGCGCATCACGTCGTATTTCATCAGGTCGACGAGATTGGTGCCGCCGGCCAGAACCTTGGCCTCAGGGTTGGCGGCGAGTGCGGCGACGGCTTCCGAAACGCTTTCGGCGCGGGTATAGGAAAAATGTCTCATTCGGCGGCCTCCCGAACCGGTGCCGCTTTTTCGGCGCCCATCACTTCCTCGATCGCGTCGGCGATGTTGGTATAGGCGCCGCAACGACAGAGATTGCCGCTCATCTGTTCGCGGATTTCGTGCCTCTCATGCGCGTGGCCCTCCTTGACGAGTGCCACGGCGGAACAGATCTGCCCCGGTGTGCAATAGCCGCACTGATAGGCGTCGTGCTCCAGAAACGCCTTCTGCATCGGATGCATGTTGTCGGGCGTGCCAAGTCCTTCAATCGTCGTGATTTCGGCGCCATCCAGCGACACCGCCAGTTTCAGGCAGGAATTCATCCGCTCGCCGTTGATCATCACGGTGCAGGCGCCACACTGGCCGTGATCGCAGCCCTTCTTGGTGCCGGTGAGTTCAAGCGGTCCACGCAGGAGGTCCAGAAGGGACACCCAGGGGTGGATATCGAAACTGCGCCTCTCGCCGTTGATGGTCAGCGAGACGGGACAGGTTGCAGCGGTATGCGACTGCGAGCTGAGATCCATGGGGAGACCCTTTCTATGGTGATGGCCCGTTAACCCCAACGAAACCGGCTTTGTTCCGATCCGGTTTTTCCGACCGGCCGCGCCATGGCCGATCCGCCCTGAGGGACGGGCCTTTGCACCAAGAAAAAAGATTGAATAGGAAAATAATCCTTGACGGCGTGACGGTGCTTTGCTAGTCTTTGGTCATCGTCGAAGAAGTGCGACATCGAGCGGCTCAACCGGCCGCCAGCCGGCCCCGCAATCATGCCGAGCTGCACGTCGCGCCTCCTGGGCAGATCTCATTTACACTCTCGGCCCGTCTTGCGCGGTACCCGGATCGGGCAAAGGGCTCGCTCTCCGGTGCAGGCCTTTGCTTGGGGCCATCCGCGAGGCTTCCATGGATCATCTCGACCAGTTCGACCCGGCGCTTTTCGGCACCTGGGCGGAGCGGCTGCACTATTCCGATGCGCGAGAGGCCGGGAGCGCGCCCCGCGACGCGATGCTTGCCGAGGCGGCCCGGACCGCGATCCTGGAAACGAAATCGGTGGAGGAAAGCCTCGAGCCATCCGAGGCGTTGCGGCGGCTCCTGAACGAGATGACGGTCGAGATGCGCGACCAGTTTTCCACCTTCCGGCGGTTGCGCACCGCCGCCGAACAGGCTCTCGACCACGGCGACGACGCAGCGCAAAAACTGGCCCGCGCCGACGTGAAGGCCGCAACGGACGCCATGTCGCTGATCGTCCGAACGCTGGAAAAGGTGGATGCGCTGCAGCGCCAGTTGTCCCGCGACAGGGCGCTTGAGGCGGAGCGAACCGCCGACGAGGGCAATTACGAAGACGCCAAGACCCGCTTCATGGCAATGATCGAGGAGCGCGCCCATGAACAGGCCATCGAGCTTTTTGAAACGTGGCAGCGCGATGGGCCTCCCGAACGGATTGCGACAAGGCTTGCAGCCGAGGCTGCCGAGCCAGCGCGCCATCCGGCGGCGGGAGGAGAGGGCAGCCTTGAAGACGGCGCGGACGGCGAAGGTGCATGGCCTCGCCATGGACCTGGTCACCAAGGCGCGTGACGAGGCGGCCGCCGCACTGGCGCAGGGCAGGGATTTGGGCATGGCGCTGGCGAACGGCGCCTCCGGACAAGATCCCGACGGAGTGCCGGCCGCGCCTTGCCTGCAGACGCCGGCCGAGACGGCAGATGATTTTGCGGGCTTTCATCCGGGTCATGGTCGCGACTGGACCTTTCAGGCGCGCCCGGAGCAGAGACCGCCCGAGGGCGACTGGCGCACCTGGCTGATCATGGGCGGGCGCGGCTCGGGCAAGACCCGCGCCGGTGCCGAGTGGGTGCATGCGCTGGCGAGCGCCGGTGCCCGGTCCGATCTGCGCATCGCGCTGATCGCCGAGACCCTGGGCGACGCCCGCGAGGTGATGATCGACGGGATTTCCGGCATTTGCCGGGTGGCCCGACGCAAGGTGCCGGAGTTCGAGATCTCCCGGCGCCGGCTTGTCTGGCCGAATGGCGCGATCGCGCAGATCTTCTCCTCCGAGGATCCGGAAAGCCTGCGCGGACCGCAGTTCCATTTCGCCTGGTGCGATGAGCTCGGCAAATGGAAGCATGCGCAGGACACTTTCGACATGCTGCAGTTCGGATTGCGTCTTGGCGCAGACCCGCGCCAACTGGTGACGACGACACCGCGCCCGGTGCCGATCCTCAAACGGCTGATCGCCGAAAAGGGCACGCGGCTGGTGCGGATCGCGACTCGGTCCAATGCCTCCAACCTGTCTCCGGGCTTCGTCGAAGCCCTCGAGGCGCGTTATGGCGGCACACGGCTCGGGCGCCAGGAACTCGGCGGCGAACTGATCGAGGATCGGCAGGACGCGTTGTGGAAACGGAGCGACCTGGAGGCGCTGCGGGCAAGGCCGGCAACGCCGCTGCGCCGGATTGTCGTGGCAGTCGATCCGCCTGCGGGCGCAGGCGAGGCCTCCTGCTGCGGCATTGTCGTGGCGGGACTGGACGAGGTCGGCCGCGCCGTGGTGCTGGCCGATGGTTCGGTCGAGGGCGCGAGCCCGGCCGGCTGGGCGCAGGCGGTGGTCAGGGCCTACCAGCGCTTCCAGGCGGACCGGGTGGTCGCGGAGGTAAACCAGGGCGGGGAGATGGTCGCGGCGATGCTGAAAAGCGTGGACGCCGTGCTGCCGATTACCATGGTGCGGGCGACCCGCGGAAAGTTCCTGCGGGCCGAGCCGGTGGCGGCGCTTTACGAACAGGGCCGCGTCACCCATGCTACATGTTTTGCGCAACTGGAGGACCAGATGTGCGATTTCGGCCCCGAAGGCCTGTCGTCCGGCCGGTCGCCGGACCGGCTGGATGCCCTGGTCTGGGCACTGACGGCGCTTTTGCTCGAAGCACCGGGCGAGCCGCGGATCAGGGGCGTGTAGGCCTGGACGATCGGCGGCCTGCCGGCGCGGTCAGCGCTCGTTCGGGAGCTTCGGCGCGCTTTCGCGGATCTGCTTCCATTCCGACTCGAGACGGTCGAGAACATGCTGCGGAATAGGTTTCGAAGGGGTAGCCTGCACCGGCTGCTGCATCATCATGATCTCCTGTTTCGATATGAAAGCCGACCACAAACGTCGCTGACATATCTTGGTTCCACAGCTCCCCGGAATTGTAAACAGAGGCTAAACGCCTAAACCGATTTAGATTTTTCTGAAACGATTGAAAGTTTGAAAGCCACGGTCAGGCCGTCTGCGCTGGTCCGCGGCTGGCTTTTCCAAGCGCAATCTCAAGATGAAGTCCAAAATTTCAACACGCAAAAGCGGAGGGCGTTCATGCCGATCAATCGCAGCTTTTTCGGGGAGCACGTGGCCGACACGCTGTACAGCGGGCACATGCCGTCGGCCCCCTTGGAGGGGCACCATGCGGTGCTCGACTATTGGGAGGCAAACCATTCCGACAAGGACGATCGCTGGCTTGCCTACATTCTGGCGACGGCCTACCACGAAACCGGGCACGCCCTGCAGCCCGTCGAGGAAAACCTGCACTACGGTGCCGAGCGTCTGCTGGCCGTGTTTCCCCGTCGGTTCACCCCGCACGAGGCGCGCAGCTTTGCCGGCCGACCGGAGATGATTGCCAACCGCGTCTACGCCAGCCGGCTCGGCAACGGGGACGAGGCGGGCGGCGATGGCTGGCGCTTCCGGGGCCGCGGCCTGGTGCAGATCACCGGGCGGAGCAATTACGAAAAGTTCGGACTGGCGAAGGAACCGAACGATGCGCTCGATCGCGCCACGGCGGTCCGGATCCTCGTCGAGGGCATGATCGACGGAGCCTATACGGGCAGGCGCCTTGACGACTATTTTGACGGCGACGAGGCGGACTGGGTAAACGCCCGCAAGATCATCAACGCCCTCGACCGGGCACGTGACATCGCCGGCTATGCGCGGCGCTACTACGCCGCGATCAGCTACACCAGAGCGGAGGCGGCATAGCGGGCAGGCCCTGCAAGCCCGACGCGCCAGCTCTTCTTCCGGAAGGAACGCCATCATGAAATCTCCATTCCGCCGGCCGCGACTTTCCGCGGCTGGACGATCCGTCGCGCCGCAAGGGGTGCCGGACCGCATCGACGGCCCGCAAGGGTCCGCGCCGACCGCGCCGACCGAGGTAAAGATGGCCGGCGGCTTTGCGATGATGGCGGGAGAGGGGGCGGCGCACTGGTCGGGCCGCTCCTATGCGGCCCTGTCGCGGACCGGTTTCATGAAGAACCCGGTCGCCTATCGCTGCGTGCGGATGATTGCCGAAGCGGCGGCGGCCTTGCCCTGGCTTGCCTATCGGCGCCGCGAGGAGATCGTCGACCATCCGGCGACCGAGCTGCTTGCCCGGCCCAATGCCCGCCAGAGCGGCCCGGATTTCTTCGAGACGCTCTACGGCCACCTGCAACTTTCCGGCAATGCCTATGTCGAGCCGCTCCTTTTGGGAAATACCCTGCGCGAGGTGCACCTGCTGCGACCCGACCGGGTCAGCATCGTCGTCGCCCGCGATGGCTGGATCACCGCTTATGACTATCGTGCCGGAGGCGCCACCCGTCGTCTTGCGGCCGAGGGGCCGGGGCTTTCGCCCCTGCATCTGAAACTTTTCCACCCGCTCGACGACCATAGCGGGTTGTCGCCGCTCAGCGCCGCCGGCACGGCGCTCGATCTGCACAACGCCGCCATGGCCTGGAACAAGGCGCTGCTCGACAATTCCGCCCGGCCGTCCGGGGCGTTGGTCTACCAGCCCAAGGAGGGGGGCAATCTGTCCGCCGACCAGTACGAGCGGCTGAAGGAGGAGCTGGAGGCGGGCTATGCCGGCGCCGTCAACGCCGGTCGACCGCTGCTTCTTGAAGGCGGGCTGGACTGGAAGGTGATGGCGCTGTCGCCCAAGGACATGGATTTCGTCGAGGCCCGCAACGGCGCGGCCCGCGACATTGCGCTCGGGCTCGGCGTGCCGCCGATGCTGCTCGGCATTCCCGGCGACAACACCTTTGCCAATTATCAGGAGGCCAACCGCGCCTTCTACCGCCTGACCGTGCTGCCGCTGGTGGCACGCACGGCCGCCAGCTTTTCCGCCTGGCTTAGCGACGCCTATGGCGAGGCCTTGCGGCTGGAGCCCGATCTCGACGCCGTCGCGGGCCTGGCCGCCGAGCGCGAGGCGCTGTGGGCGCGGGTGGGGGCGGCGGCCTTCCTCTCCGACGACGAGAAGCGGCAGGCGGTGGGCTATTGAGAACTGACCTGCACGCGTGTATTTTGTAATACGCCGTATTACAAAGGAGCCGCGTCAATGGCCGACAAGCCCGTTCTGTCCGATCCAATCACGCTGCGCGTGCCGCAGGATATTCTCGAAGAAATCGAGAAGATTGCCGAAACGGCCGACCGCAGCCGCAGCTGGGTGATCGTGCGTGCGCTGAAATACTATCTGCTGGCGGAGGGAAATGACATCCTTCAGATCCGCAAGGGCGAAGAGCAGATTGCCCGCGGCGAATTCGTCGATGCGGAGGATTTCTTCGCCGAACTGCTCGGTGACAAAAAGAGCGACGCCGCCTGATGCGGATCAGGGTCTCAAAGGACGCCTCGGCCTTCCTGCGAAGCGAGCAGCGCTACCTGCAGCAGTTCAACCCGCGGGCTGCCGACGCCGTGCTGAAAGAGATCCGGGCAGCGTTGCGCCTTCTCGCCGAATATCCTCAGGCCGGCAGCCCGCATGCCGCCTTGCCGGATCGGCGCCGGTTCGTCTCCGGCAACTATGTGATCGACTACCGGCTCGACGGGCGGTTCCTGCTCGTTGCCCATATCCGGCATGCGCGGCAATTGCCGCCCGAGCTCGAAGAAGACCGAGATACGGACGCCGCGGACCGGGGCCTGGACGGCCCCAAGAACAGTTGATTCAATCCGTGAAGGCGTTGACCTCGTCTGTGAGGTTCAGGCACCAAGCGATTCCGAACACTGACGAAAGTCATTTCGCTTAACGCGATGCATGAAGGCGCTTGCACAGTCTGGCGCCAAGGATCGACGCTTCGCACGTCGCATCTGCAAACATTCTCAACCAGAAAGATTAACAATGGCTGACATCGGCACAGGCACCGGCGCCCTCCTCGGGATCTGGGTGGCTAAGCTCGTGGGCTCGACGGCGGGTGCCGGCGTGTCGCTGATCTACCTCCTGCCCAAGGGCCGCCGCGAGGCCGCCAGCCGTTTCGTCACCGGCGTCAGCTGCGGCATGATCTTCGGCGCCCCGACCGGCCTGTGGATCGAGGCGAGGCTCGGCATCGCCGGCGACCTGTCCCGTCTCGACATCATGCTGGCCGGTTCGGCTGCCGCAAGCCTCTGCGCCTGGTGGGTACTGGGCGCGCTCGCCCGGATTGCCGGCCGCTATGGCGCAAAGCCCGGCAACCGCGGCTAAATTTGGGCCGGGCGCCGAAGCTTTCTCAACCTGGAGTTTTTGCATGCACGCTGACCGCGGGCCGCGCCCCGTTACGCGCCCTTTCGCACGCGCAGGAAACCGGCCTGAGGGCCGGAAATTTGCCAACCTCGAGCTCTCCGGCCTGACCGGCGACGGCACGTTTTCCGGTTATGCCAGCGTTTTCGGCGAGGTCGATCTGGGCAAGGACCGGATCGAGCGCGGCGCCTTCCTCAGTTCGCTCGTCGACCGCGGAGCCCAGGGCGTGCGGATGCTCTACCAGCACGATCCGGGCGCCCCGATTGGGGCCTGGAAGACGATCCGCGAGGATGCCCGCGGCCTTTACGTCGAGGGCGTGCTGACGCCGGGCGTCGCCCGCTCGCGCGAGGTGCTCGCGTTAATGAAATCGGGCGCCCTGGACGGCCTGTCGATCGGGTTCCGGACGGTACGGGCGCGCACGGATCCGAAGACGGGGGTGCGCCGGATCCTCGAGGCGGATCTCTGGGAGATCTCCGTGGTGACCTTTCCGATGCTGCCGTCGGCGCGGGTCTCCGACGTCAAGAATGCGCGGTTCTTCCGGGATCGGGAGACCGAGCTGGTCCGCCAGATAAAACGCGCGGCCAAGATCATGCTCAGCTCAACTTTCAAGGGAAAATCGATATGACGCAGCAGGACATGCAGCCGGGCCGGGTGGCGCCCGAGGTCAAGGCCGTGCCGGAAACGGTAACGGCGGCGTTTGACGAGTTCATGGAGGCCTTCGAGGTGTTCAAAGATGTCAACGACCGTCGCCTTGGCGAGATCGAGCAGAAGCTGAGCGCCGACGTGGTGACCCGCGACAAGCTCGACCGCATCAACCGCACGATCGACGAGCAGAAGAAGGTCCTCGACCAGATCGCGCTGAAGAAGGCGCGGCCGCCGCTCGGCCGCAGCCAGGAGGACATGGCGCCGGAAACGGTCGAGCACAAGGCTGCCTTCGACGCCTATATGCGCCGCGGCGACGAGGCGAGCCTGCGCGAGCTCGAGGCCAAGGCCTTCTCCGCCGGCAGCGGCACCGATGGCGGCTATCTGGTGCCGACCGGCACGGATGCCGAGATCGGCCGGCGCCTGTCCGCCGTCTCGCCGATGCGCAGCCTCTCGACGGTCCGGTCGGTTTCGACCGCGGTTCTCAAAAAGCCGTTCGCCACCAGCGGGCTCGCCACGGGCTGGGTGGCCGAAACGGCGGCGCGGCCGCAGACCAGTTCCGCCCAGCTCGCCGAACTCGCTTTCCCGACCATGGAACTCTATGCCATGCCGGCCGCGACCCAGGCGCTGCTCGACGATGCCGCGGTCGATATCGAGGCCTGGATCGCCGGCGAGGTCGACATCGTCTTTGCCGAACAGGAAGGCGATGCCTTCATCCGCGGTGATGGCGTGTCCAAGCCCAAGGGCTTCCTTGCCTACCCGACGGTCGCAGACAGCGGCTGGAGCTGGGGCAATCTTGGCTATATTCCGACCGGGGCGGCCGGTGCCTGGAAGGCGACGGGACCGTCCGACACGCTGATCGAGACGGTCTATTCGCTGCGGGCCGGCCACCGCCAGAACGGCACCTTCATGATGAACCGCAAGACCCAGAGCGACATCCGCAAGTTCAAGGATGCCGACGGCAACTACCTCTGGCGCCCGCCGATCACCGCCGGCCAGCCCGCATCGCTGCTTGGCTTCCCGATCGCCGAGGCGGAGGAGATGCCGGATGTCGGGGCAAACTCCCTGTCGCTCGCCTTCGGCGACTTCCGCTCCGGCTATCTCGTCGTCGACCGGACCGGGGTGCGCATCCTGCGCGATCCCTATTCCGCCAAGCCCTACGTGCTCTTCTACACGACCAAGCGCGTCGGCGGCGGGGTGCAGAACTTCGAGGCGATCAAGCTGGTGAAATTCGCGGTGAGCTGAGCCAGCCGCCGGCGTCACCTTCCGTCATCCTCTAAGCCATCCGCCGTCATCCTCGGGCTTGACCCGAGGATCCACCGGTCTGGGCAAGGCTTGCCTCGAGGACGTCTCACCGGGCTTGGCTTGGATCCTCGGGTCAAGCCCTGACATGACGGCGTTGGGGAAGGCAACCGGAGTACCCCCCTCTGCCCTGCCGGGCATCTCCCCCTCAAGGGGGGAGATCGAAGGAGGCGCCGCCTCTGCCCCGTTCGGAGCATCCGTCCTGGAAGAGAGATTGAATGTGGCGTTGCTTCTAGGTTGGCTTTTCCTCCCTAGGGAGAGATGGAAGGAGGAACGGACTGTGCCCTGCTGAGACCTCCACCAACGAGGAGAGATCGAAGGCGCCGCGGGTTCCCGATCTCCTCCCTTGAGGGGGAGATGTCACGAAGTGACAGAGGGACGGGCACGGGCACCGACCGCGTCCCCGTAACAATCCGGGCCGTTGGAGCGAGGTGAGCTGCCACGGCCACCAGCCCCAAATTCCTGGCCTCTGGCCACCACCTCCAGCCTCTGCACTCCTCGCAACAAAAAAGGCTCCCCATGACCTACGCCCTGATCACCCCGCCCGGTGCGGAGCCGCTGACGCTTGCCGAGGTCAAGGCGCACCTGCGCCTCGATGCGAACGACGAGGACACGCTGCTCGGCTCGCTGATCCGCACGGCCCGGGACCATCTGGAGCGAGAGACCGCGCTTTGCCTTGTCACCCAGTCCTGGCGGCTCTACCTCGACCGCTGGCCGCGCGACGGCATCGTGCGGATCGCGAGGTCTCCCGTGCAAGCGATCGAAAACATTCGCATCCATGATGCCGAGGGCACGCCCGTCGACGTTCCGCTGGAGGATCATCTTCTCGACGGCGAGGGTCGTCCCGCGCGGCTTTGGCTGCGAAATGCGCCGCCACCGGCTCAGGCGGTCAACGGCATCGAGATCGATTTCCGCGCCGGCTACGGCGAGGCGGGGACGGACGTGCCGGACACGCTGAAGCGGGCCATGCTGCTGCATGTCGCCCACATGTTTGCCTTTCGCGGCGTCATCTCGCCCGATCAGCAGCCGGCCGGCGTCCCGGACAGCTACGAGCGGCTGACGGCGCCCTTCCGACTGAGGAGGCTTTGATGGTCGCGTTCTTCGATCCCGGCCAGATGACCGCCCGGCTGGATCTGGAAGTGCCGCAGGCGCTGCCCGACGGCCAGGGCGGCGCGACGCTGGCCTGGCAGGTCCAGGCGTCCGTCTGGGCCCGCATCGAGCCGGTCTCCTTCGTGGTGGAGGAACCAGGCGCCTCGGCCGAGACGGGGACCGTCAGCCACCGGATCTGGCTGCGCTACCGCAACGATGTCGAAGCCGGCCAGCGGCTGCGCAAGGGCGGCAGGATCTTTGCCGTCAGGCTGGTGCATGACCCGGACGAGACGCGACGCTACCTCGTCTGCCATTGCGAGGAGAATGCCTGATGAGCGCCGCCCAGGCTTTGCTGGCCGCCCTTTTCGCCAGGCTGTCGTCGGACCCGGCGCTCGTCGCCCTGATCGGCGCGGATGGCGTGCGGGATCGGCTCCTGCCGCGCCCCATGCTGCCCTGCATCGTTTTCGGCGACATGGAAAGCCGCGACGACGGGGGCGTGGAGGAGCATCTGCTGACGCTGGAGATCTGGTCGGACGGCGAGGGCCGCCGCACCGGACAATCGGTGGCCGAGCGCGTCCGTTCGCTGCTGCACGAGGCAGATCTGGATCTGCCCGACACCGCACTCGTCAACCTGCAGGTGACGTCTGTCCGCAGCCGCCGCGAGCCGAAGACGAGATTTTATCTGACCGAGGTAAGGCTTCGGGCGGTGACCGAATAGCCGGCTTCGCGCTGCTCGGCACGGCGCACGAGGACGAGCAGCATCAGGATGCAGCCGAGTGAAAGCGCCGACAACAGCGCGCCGACCCCAAGCGCGGCTGTCGCGCCGGCGCGGTCGAGCAGCGCGGTGAAGACGACGGGGGCGACAGCGTTCGCAAGGTTCTGCGGCAGCGACAGCCGCGCCGCCTGCAACCCGTAGTCCTTCGGCGAAAACAGGGAGAGCGGCAGCAGCGCGCGCGCCACCGCCAGCACCCCGGTGCCGAAACCGTAGAGGATCATGAACACCACCAGCGCCGGTGACGAGCCTATAAACGCAGCCGCGACAAGGAAGCTGACCAGTGTCAAGGCGGTGCCGATGACCGAGGTGATGACGGCATTGCCGCGCCGCCCGAGCACCATGTCGACGAACCGCGCGGTGACGCCGAGCGCCCCGCGTGCCGAGCCGAGCTGCAGCGCCAGGGCCGGGGAGGCGCCGGACGCCCGCAGCAATGCGAGCAGCGTCGGAGCCAGCCCGAAGCTGACGAAGGAACTGATCGAGGTCGCGGCTGCCATGTAGAGAAATGCCCGGCGGCGCTCGGCGTCCGACATGGCGACCGGCGCGATGTCCGCGGCCTGCGCCTGTTCGCGGGTGGGTGCCGGCTTCGGCAGGCCGAAGAGATAAAGCGGCAGGCAGACGAAGACCTGCAGGCCGGCGCAGGCCACGAACGTGGCGCGCCAGCCGATGAGCGCGTCGAGGGCGGCCAGCGCCGGCCAGAACACCGTCGCCGACAGGCCGGTAAACAGCATCAGGATCGCGATGACGCGCTTGCCGTTCAGGCCCTCGCGCTCGATCACCGCGGTATAGGCGGGTGCCGACAGGCCGAGCGCGCCGCCGATGCCGATCACGATCCAGGCAAGCGCGTAAACGACGAGGCCCGTCGCGCCGGCAAGGATGAGAAGCCCGAGTGCAAAGATCAGCGATGCGCAGGCAAGCACCTTGGCCGCGCCGTGACGCTTCAGCAGCCGGCCGGACGCCGGGCCGGACAGCGCGCTTACCAGCATCATGATCGTCAGGCCGGAAAAGACCACCTCGTTGGGCAGGCCAAGATCGGGCGCGATGACACGGCCCATGATGCCGAGCATGTCGAAGCTCGTGCCCCAGGAAATGATCTGCGTGACGGCAAGAACCGCAATCGTCCGCGCCGAGTGCAGCGGAAGGGCCTGGGACATCGGGGGAGCTACTCGTGCGGCGGATGGGATTTCGTTTTTAGCATGGCGAGGCGCGCGGCAGAAGCCGTAGCAGCGGCAGACAAAGGGGATGTGACGATGGTAGCGCAAAAGGGCAGGGACCTGTTGCTGAAGATCGGCGACGGCGGATCCTACGTGACGGTGGCGGGGCTGAGGACGAAGAGGCTCTCCTTCAATGCCGAGGCGGTGGACATCACCGACGCCGACAGCGCCGGGCGGTGGCGCGAGCTTCTGGGTGGCGCCGGCATCCAGCGCGCCTCGCTTTCCGGTTCGGGCCTGTTCAAGGACCAGGCCAGCGACGCCTTGCTGCGCAGCGCCTTCTTCGCCGGCAGCATTCTCTCCTGGCAGATCCTCATTCCGGATTTTGGCACCGTCACCGGCCCGTTCCAGATGACCTCTCTCGACTATTCGGGCGACTATAACGGCGAGGTTCGTTTCGAACTGGCGTTGGAATCGGCGGGCAGCCTTTCCTTCGGTGCGCTCTGATGCGGCGTGCGGGAACACGACGGGGCAACCGCCGCCGTGGCGAGGTGGAGGCGGTGATCGACGGCGAATGCCGCATCCTTTGCCTGACGCTCGGCGCGCTGGCGGAACTGGAAACGGCCTTTGCCGCCGGCGATCTCACGGACCTTGCCGGGCGCTTCGGCTCCGGCCGGCTGAAGGCGGCCGACATGATCCGCATTCTCGGCGCCGGCCTGCGCGGCGGCGGTAATCTGCTGTCCGACGACGAGGTGGCGGCAGCCTGCTTCGACGAGGGCGTTGCCGGCTGTGCCCGGATCGTCGGCGACCTGCTGAGCGCCACCTTCCTGCCCGCCGGTGAGACTGTGCCGGTCCCTTGAAAGCCGCAGCAGGTCCGGCCGCAAGGCCCGAACCCTTTCCCTGGCAGGCCGCGATGCATATCGGGCTTTGCCTGCTGCGGCTGAAGCCGGATGAATTCTGGAGCCTGTCGCCGATCGAGTTCTTCGCGATGGCCGGCGGCCTGTCGCCCCGCAGCGAGGGCATGGACCATCGCCGCCTTTCGGCGCTGATGAACGATTTTCCCGATGGAGAGACCCGTGACGGACGATAGCGCGAATGATTTTGCCCCAAGCGTCGCAGGCGCCGCTGCGCTCAGCCAGACGATGGCCGATCTGGAGGCGCGCTCGCAGCGCTTCGGCTCGGCCCTTGCGGGCGCGCTTGCATCCGCGACGACAGGCGGCAAGGGGCTCGACGACGTTCTGAAAGGGCTCGCCAACCGGCTGACCGACATCGCGCTTTCGGCCGGGTTGAAACCGCTGGAGAGCGCGCTGGGCAAGGTCGTCGGCTCGGCGATCGGTTCGGTGACGGCCTTTGCCGATGGCGGGGTGGTGCGCTCACCGACCTATTTTTCGACCGGCAGCGGCACCGGGCTGATGGGCGAGGCGGGCGCCGAGGCGATCCTGCCGCTGCAGCGCGGCGCTGACGGAAGCCTCGGGGTCGCGACTTCAGGCGGGGCGACCGAGCCGCACATCGTTTTCAACGTGACGGCGACCGACGCCGCGAGCTTCCGCAAGAGCGAGGGCCAGATCTCCGCGATGCTGGCGCGCAGCGTCACGCGCGGGCGCCGCGGTCTGTGAGGCAACGGGCAAACGGGCGGGACAGGAGAACGGACGATCATGGGCGGTTTTCACGAGGTGCGCTTTCCCCTGCGGCTGGCGCTGGGCGCCAGCGGCGGTCCGGTGCGCCGGACCGACATCGTCAACCTCTCCAACGGACGCGAGCAGCGCAACCAGCGCTGGCGCGATTCCCGCCGGCGCTTTGACGGCGGCTCCGGCGTCAAGTCGCTTGCCGATCTCTATGCCGTGCTCGAATTCTTCGAGGCGCGCGGCGGACAGCTTTACGGTTTCCGCTTCCGCGATCCGCTCGACTGGAAATCCTGCGCGCCGGACCGGAGCCCGTCGCCTTCCGACCAGGTGATCGGCAGCGGCAACGGCGTGACGTCCAGCTTCGACCTGGTGAAGACCTATGGAGACAGCGGCGGACGCTGGGTCCGGCGGATCGTCAAGCCCGTGGAGGGCACGGTGGCCGTGTCGCTC
Source organism: Hyphomicrobiales bacterium (assembly GCA_900469345.1). Classification (GTDB taxonomy): domain Bacteria; phylum Pseudomonadota; class Alphaproteobacteria; order Rhizobiales; family Rhizobiaceae; genus Neorhizobium. The sequence goes on from UBWZ01000017.1 coordinate 69,164, forward strand.
GACGGCACCGTGCTGCCTGCCTCGACCTATGGCGTCGATGCCGTGACCGGCACCGTTGCCTTTGCCGCGGGCCATATTCCCGCCGCCGGTGCGACGATCCGGGCGGGCTTCGAATTCGACGTTCCGGTGCGTTTCGAGACGGACCGTATCGAGATCAATCTTGCCCATTTCAACGCCGGACGCATCCCGGCCATTCCGCTGACGGAGATCCTGGCATGAGGACACTGGGCGAAGGACTTGCGGCGCATCTGGCCGGCGAGGCCACCACCACCTGCCATTGCTGGCGCGTCACCCGTCGCGACGGCCGGGTGCTGGGCTTTACCGAACACGACCGCGACCTCACCTTCGAGGGCACGACCTTTCTCGCCGGCAGCGGTTTTTCCGCCAGCGAAGCGGACAGCCAGACCGGCCTTGCCGTGAGCGCGGACGAGGTCTCCGGCGGGTTCGCGAGCGATGCGATCAGCGAGGCTGATCTGGCCGCCGGCCGCTTCGACGGCGCCCGCGTCGAGCTTTTTCTGGTCAACTGGGCAGCGCCCGACCAGAACGTTCGCCTGCATGTGCGCGAGATCGGCGAGGTGGTGCGGGCCGGCGGCGCGTTTCGCGCCGAACTGCGCAGCCTTGCCCATCGGCTCGGCCAGCCTCAGGGACGGGTCTACAGCCGGCGCTGCGACGCGAGCCTCGGCGACGGCCGGTGCGGCGCCGACATCGGCGCATGGCAAGGCGAGGGCGGCATCGTCGCAATCGAGCGCGACAGCATCGTCACGGTGTCGGGCTTGCAGGGTTTTGCCGATGGCTTCTTCGATCGTGGCACGCTGCGGCTTGCCGACGGAACGGTGGCCGAGATCGAGACTCATCGACGGCTGTCTGACGGGACGGCGCAGCTGAGGCTCTGGCTTCCGTTCGAGACGCCGGTGTCGGCAAGCGCTGCAGTGACGGTGACCGCCGGCTGCGACAAGACCTTTTCCACCTGCCGGGCCCGCTTCGACAATCACCTCAATTTCCGGGGCTATCCGCATGTTCCGGGCGCGGATTTCGCCTATTCCTATGCGGACGGGGAGCGGGTCCACGACGGCGGCCCGATCTTTCCGTGAGCGCTGACCCCGATGACGACGAGCAGGGCGCGCGGATCGTGCGGCTGGCCGAGGACTGGATCGGCACCCCTTACCGGCACCAGGGCGCCCGCAAACGGGTCGGGTGCGATTGCATCGGCCTCATTCGCGGTCTGTGGCGCGAATTCTACGGCGTCGATCCGGGGCCGGTGCCGCCCTATGCGCCCGACTGGGCCGAGCGTGGCGGCGAAGACCGGCTGATGGACGCCGCCCTGCGTCTCTGCCGGCCGCTTAAAGGGATCGGTGAGGCGCGGCCGGGTGACCTGCTGTTGTTCCGCTGGCGGGCTGATTGCGCTGCCAAGCATGCGGGCATCCTGTGCGGCCCGCAGCACTTCATCCACGCCTATGAGCAGACGGCGGTAACGCGCTCGGCGCTCGTGCCAGCCTGGCGAAGACGGGTCGCCGGCGTGTTCCGGTTTCCGTCCAAAACCTGAGGCAAATCGGGCTTGAGCCTGCTTTCGCTCTTTAAATATCCTGACGCTATCACACTCTGAACGCGCATCCAGCCGCATCCGAAAGGGGGCGGATGGACGCGATGGGATCTGCCATGGCCACTCTTCTCCTCCAATCGGCCGGTGCGGCACTGGGCAGCGTTTTCGGTCCGGTGGGATCGCTGATCGGCCGGGCCGCGGGCGCGCTTGCCGGCAGCATGCTCGACCGCGCGCTCATCAATGGCGGCACGACCGTCTCGGGCGCCCGGCTGGCGACGGCAAGGCTGCCGGGGGCGGACGAAGGAACCTGCATCAGCCGGCTCTACGGCACGGCGCGCATCGGCGGCACGCTGATCTGGGCGACCCGTTTCGAGGAGGAAGTGACGCGCGAGCGCAGCGGCTCCAAGGCGACCGGGCCGCGGGTGGAAACCTTCAGCTATTACGCCAATCTCGCCATCGGCCTTTGCGAGGGCCCGATCGCCCATGTCAGGCGCGTCTGGGCCGACGGGCGCGAACTCGACCTGACCGGGATCGAGATGCGCGTCCACCGCGGCGATGAGCACCAGCTTCCCGATCCGCTGATCGAAGCCAAGCATGGCGAGGGCAAGGCCCCCGCCTATCGCGGCCTGGCCTATGTCGTGTTCGAACGCCTGCCGCTCGACAGCTTCGGCAATCGCATTCCCGTTCTGCAGTTCGAGGTGATGCGGCCGACCGGCAGGCTCGAGAAACAGATCCGCGCCGTCACCGTCATCCCCGGCGCGACCGAACACGGCTATGCGACGGAGGTGGTCAGCGAAAAGACCGGCGAGGCAAGCGCCCACCTCATCAATCGCAACACGCTGATCGCGGCGACCGACTGGGAGGCCTCGCTGGACGAACTGCAGGCGCTTTGCCCCAACCTGCAGCGGGTGGCGCTGGTCATCGCCTGGTTCGGCACGGACCTGCGCGCCGGGCATTGCCGCATCCTGCCGGGCGTCGAGGTCGAGGCGCGCCGCGACGAAAGCGTCGCATGGTCGGTGGCCGGGATCGACCGGGCCTCCGCGCATCTGGTAAGCCGCGTCGACGGCGGCCCGGCCTTTGGCGGCACGCCCGACGACGGCAGCGTCCGGCAGGCGATCGCCGATCTCAAGCGGCGCGGCCTCGACGTCTTCCTTTATCCGTTCGTGATGATGGACATCCCGCCCGGCAACGGCCTGCCGGACCCGTACGGAGACCCGCAGCAGGCCGCCTTTCCGTGGCGCGGCCGGATCACCTGTCACCCCGCTCCCGGGCGGCCGGGAACTGCGGACAAGACGGCCGATGCCCGCAGCCAGGTGCAGGCCTTTTATGCAAACCCCGACGGTTACCGGCGCCTGGTGATGCATTACGCGAGCCTTGCCGCGGCCGCAGGCGGCATCGACGGCTTCATTCTCGGCTCCGAACTGCGCGGCCTGACCCAGCTCCGCGATACGGACAGCCGCTTCCCCTTCGTGGAGGCTCTGGTGGATCTCGCGGCCGACCTGCGGCAGACGCTTGGACCTGCCGTCAAGCTGACCTACGGCGCCGACTGGAGCGAATATTTTGGCTACCATCCGGCCGACGGTTCCGGCGAGGTGTTTTTTCATCTCGACCCGCTCTGGGCATCGCCCGATATCGACGCCGTTGGCATCGACAATTACATGCCGCTTGCCGACTGGCGCGACGAGGACCTGTCCGCGGACAATCCGGACGGTTTTGGCAGCGCCGAGGACGAGGCGAGCATGCGCCGCCAGATCACCCGTGGCGAGGGGTTCGACTGGTATTACGCAAGCGAGGCGGACCGGCTGGCGCGTCGGCGTTTGCCGATCACCGACGGGCAGGCGTCCAAGCCCTGGGTGTTCCGCACCAAGGACATCGAGAACTGGTGGTCGAACCGCCATCACGACCGGCTGGACGGGGCGGAGCGCAGCGTCTCCACCGCCTGGACGCCGCGCATGAAGCCGGTCTGGTTTACCGAACTCGGCTGCCCCGCCGTCGACAAGGGCGCCAACCAGCCGAACGTCTTCGTCGATCCGAAATCGGCGGAAAGCAGCCTGCCGTATTTCTCCTGCGGCGCGCGCGCCGACAGTATGCAGCGGCGTTTTCTTCAGGCCCATTACGGCTGGTGGCAGGGTGACGCGGCGCCGGACGGCATGGTCGATCCCCAACACGTCTTCGTCTGGACCTGGGATGCGCGGCCGTCGCCGGCCTTTCCCAACGACCTGTCGATCTGGACGGACGGCGCCAACTGGCGCAGCGGACACTGGCTCAACGACCGCCTGGGCGGCACGACGCTGGCGGATCTGATCGCGGCGGTGCTGACCGACCACGGTTTCGACGCCTTCGACGTGTCGCAGGTGTGCGGCGACGTCGGGGGCTATATCCAGGGGGAGGTCACGTCGGCGCGGTCCCTGCTCGAGCCGCTGCTGGAAACCTTCCAGGTGGATGTGGCCGAGGATGGCGGCCGACTGCGCTTTCGCTCGCCGCTGCGCACCAGCCTTGTGCCAAAGCCGCTGACTGTGCTGGCCGACGTGGAGGACGAGGCGCTCTGGTCGGAAACGCTCGGCCATGACAGCGATTTCCCCGTCGAAGCGGTGCTGACGTTCTTCAACCCGGTGCTCGACTACGAACAGGCAAGCGTGCGTTCGCGGCGGGTGGCGTCGTCGAGCCAGCGGATCCTCAGCCAGGACCTGCCGGCGACGCTGGCGGAAGATGCGGCGCTTTCAGCGGCGGAAGCGCTGCTGCGCAGCAACCGCGTTGCCCGTCGCACGCTCAGTGTCTCGCTCTCGCCTGCCGAGATGACCGTCGAGCCGGGCGATGCGGTGACGCTGGCCTTGGCCGACACGGATGGTGCGGGTGCAACCTTCATCGTCGAACGCATCGAGGAGGGGGACGTGCGCCGGCTGGAGGCGCGCCAGCACGTGCCGCTTTTGCCGGCCGATCACGCTGTGCAAGCGGTGCCTCGCGCCGATGCCTCCGCCGTTTCGGCCGGCTTCGCGCCGCTGCTGCACTGGCTCGACCTGCCCCGCTATACCTCCGGTGAAGCGACGGACTTCGCGCGCATTGCCGGCTACGGCCGCCCCTGGCGACGTCTGGTCGTCTCCTCGTCCACCGGCAGCGAGGGCTACCGTCTGCGGGCACGGCTGGAGCGACCGGCCCGGATCGGCGTGTTGTCGCAGCCATTGCGGCCGGGACCGGTAGGGCGATTCGACCGCGCCAATGCCTTGACGCTGATGCTCTATTTCGGCGGCCTGGACTCCGTGGACGTGTCTGCAGCGCTGGCGACGGACAATCGCCTCGCCATTCGCAGCGACAGCGGCGGCTGGGAAATAATCGGCTTTGCCGATGCCGGCGAGGTCGCACCGGGAACCTGGCAACTCGGCCGGCTGCTGCGTGGCCTTTATGGCACCGAGGACGCGATGGCGGCAGGGTCCTCTGCCGGTGCACCTGTCGTCGTCCTCGATGAGGCAGTCGTTTCGCTCGGTCTTGGTGCCGACGAGCGGGGCCGCAGCCTCAACTGGGTGGCGGAAAGCGCCGGCGCCACGCCGGCGCGAAGCCAGCCGGTCGCCTTTGCCGGTGGGACGAGAGCGGAGACGCCGCTCGCCCCCGTGCATCTGAGGGCGTCCCGCAGCGCCGGCATCGCGCTGTCATGGACGCGGCGCGGGCGGCTGGAGGCCGACGACTGGGCGGCGTCCGACATCCCTCTCGACGAGCCCTTCGAACGGTATCGTCTAGAAATTCTCGATGGCGAACGCGTCTCGCGCGTCAGCGAAACCGGCACGGCGGGCTTTCTCTACGCGCCGGGCGATGAACTGGCCGATTTCGGCGCCCAGCAGCCTAGCCTGCGCTTTCGCGTCCGCCAGATGGGGCGCGCCGTGCCGCTCGGCATCGCCGCTACAACAGAGATCGAATTCTGACATCAACAAAGGAGAATGGACATGGATGGAATAAACAATCTGGACGCCGCAACCCTCCTCGCGGAAGTCGGCGAAACGGTCGCCAGCAAACCCTGGTATCGGTCGAAAACGGTCTGGGGCGGGATCATTGCCATCGGCGCGTCGCTCGCCCATGGCTTCGGCGTCGACATCGGCGCGGCTGACCAGAGCCAGCTTGCCGATCTCGCTGTCGCACTGGCCGGAACGGCAGGTGGTGTTTTCGCCATCTACGGACGCGTCAAGGCCAAGGGCGATATCGGGGGAAACTGACGCTGCGTTACAAGCATTACGGAGCATTCATTTGCCATTCAGCAGCCTTTGACTACATAATCCATCACATGCTTTGGACATGATCCTTATCGTCTCGTGAGCGGAAACTGTAGACATGGCACGACTGCCGATTATCGCGAGTGTGGCCGCTGGCTTGGGGGCTCTGATCGCTCTCCAAGCCGACCGGGCCCCGGCGCGCGACTATCTGGTGCTGGTCGCCGGAGACTGCGGATCCGCGGCCTCGCGGGTGGTGCGTGAGACGGGCGGGCAGCTGCTTTCCGCCCAACCTTCCTCCGACGGCCAGACCTGCATCGTGACGGTGCTGGTCCAGGGCAGCGGCAGCGAACGGCCCCGCAAGGTGACCGTTCGGGTGCCGATGTAGGATGATTGCCGGGGCAGCCGGCGACAAATTCAGTTCAAGGGCAGCTCATGCGCATTCTCGTGGTCGAAGACGACATCAACCTCAACCGCCAGTTGGCCGACGCCCTGAAGGAGTCGGGCTATGTCGTCGACCAGGCCTTTGACGGTGAGGAAGGCCACTATCTGGGCGACACGGAACCCTATGATGCGGTGATTCTCGACATCGGCCTGCCGGTCATGGACGGCATCAGCGTCGTCGAGAAGTGGCGCCTCAACGGCAAGGGCATGCCCGTCCTCATGCTGACGGCCCGCGACCGCTGGAGCGACAAGGTCTCCGGTATCGACGCGGGCGCCGACGACTATGTTGCCAAGCCCTTTCACGTCGAAGAAGTGCTCGCCCGGGTACGCGCGCTGATCCGGCGTGCCGCCGGGCATTCCTCGTCGGAAATCATCTGCGGGCCGGTCAGGCTCGACACCAAGGCGTCGAAGGCGACGGTCGACGGCGTGACGCTGAAGCTCACCTCGCACGAATTCCGGCTCCTCTCCTACCTGATGCACCACATGGGTCAGGTCGTGTCGCGCACCGAACTGGTCGAGCACATGTACGACCAGGATTTCGACCGCGATTCCAACACGATCGAAGTCTTTGTCGGCCGCCTGCGCAAGAAGCTCGGCGTCGATCTGATCGAGACGGTGAGGGGGCTCGGCTACCGGATGCAGGCGCCAAGCGAGGCGCGTTAGGACAGATGATCGGTCCGAGTTCGCTCACCGCCCGGGTTCTGATGCTCGCCACGGCCTGGTCGGCGTTTGCGCTGGTGGTGATCTCGATCGTCATCCTGCAGCTCTACCGCCAGTCGGCGGAACGTGCCTTTACCGACCTGCTCCGCGCACAGCTCTACAACGTCATCAATTCCATCACGATCGGCGATGACAACAAGCTGTCTGGCAGTCCGCAGCTGGGCGACCTGCGCTTTTCGCAGCCGGAAACCGGCTGGTACTGGATCATCGAGCCGCTCGGCACATTTGCCGCCACGCCGCTGTCCTCCTCCTCGCTCGGCAGTTCGAACATTGCCGTTCCGTCTATCCTCGCAGCACCGTTCAACAACCGCTACGAGCGTTTCTATCCCGCCACCGACGCCTTCAAGAACAATGTCCTGGTGGCCGAGACCGAAGTCGTGCTGGACGGCGAGGGGCGCGCGGCGCGGTTTCGCGTGTCCGGCAACCTTTCGGTCGTCGAGGACGATATCCGTTCCTTTTCCCGCAATCTCTACATATCGCTGGCCGTTTTCGGTTTCGGCAGCCTGCTCGTCAACGGCGGCGCCATCCTCTACGGCCTGAGGCCGCTCGATGCCGCCCGCCGTTCGCTCGAGAAGGTCAGGCGCGGCGAGGCCGAACGGCTCGAAGGCGATTTCCCGCGCGAAATCATGCCGCTCGCCAATGACGTCAACGCACTGATCGAAAGCAATCGGCGCATCGTCGAGCGGGCGCGGATGCAGGTCGGCAACCTTGCCCACTCGCTGAAGACGCCGATCGCCGTCCTGCTCAACGAATCGCGGATGCTCGAAAGGGTCCAGTCGGATCTCGTGCGCTCCCAGGCCGAAGCCATGCAGGCGCAGGTGCAATCCTATCTCAACCGCGCCCGGATCGCCGCCCAGCGCGAATCGCTGCTCGCCCGCACCGAAGTCGAACCGGTGCTGGAGCGGCTCGTCCGTGTCATGCGGCGGCTCAACCCGGACAAGGAATTCCACCTGTCGGTGTCGCCGGGCCTGGCTCTGGCGATGGAACAGCAGGACGTCGAGGAGGCGATCGGCAACCTGCTGGAAAACGCCGCTCGGTTCTGCCGGCATGGGGTGTGGGTGACGGCGACGGTCGGGACGCTGCCGCCAGGCAACGAGGCCGAGGGGCCGAGGCGTGCCTGGCTCGCCATGGCCGTCGAGGACGACGGGCCGGGGCTCGAGCCGGACCAGATCAAGGAAGCGCTGAAGCGCGGCCGCCGGCTGGACGAAAGCAAGCCCGGCGCAGGGCTTGGCCTGTCCATCGTGCGCGAGATTGCCACCGAATATCAGGGACAGCTTCATTTGGGGCGTGGAAATCACGGCGGCTTGCGGGTAGAGCTTCTTCTGCCGGGACTTGCGAAGGATGTCGCATGACCTGTGGCGGTCGTTCCGGGAACCGGGACTTGACGTCTGCCATGGCTCGACGCGGCGCAAACGACGACAGCTTGACCGCCACTGCGGCAAAGCAAGCCTGAACAGGGAGACAAGACGATCGCTGCCCCCTCCTTCCGCGCCTCCGGTGCCATAATGATGACACGAGAAGTTGCGTTCTGCCGGCAGAGGTCTTCCACGCCTGTCCGCCAATCGGTTTCCGCCACCATGACGCTTGCCAGCTCCCGCAATACGGCCGCTCTGCTGATCGCCGCTCTCCTGCTGGCGGGCTGCAACACCACGGCGGGCGGTGGACGCGGCCTGATTTCCACGCGCTCCTCGGCCTCGACCAGCTACATTTCTGCGCTGCAGGGCGGCATCGTGGGCCGCACCGGCGCCGATCTGTCCGGCAGCGACCGGGCCCGCGCGCTGGAAGCGGAATATCGCGCGCTCGAGGGCACGGCCGGCGGCCAGGCGGTCGACTGGAAGGGCAATGATGCAAGCGGCGAGGTGATCGCCAATGCACCGTTCCAGGTCGGGACCCAGAACTGCCGCCAGTACCGCCATACGGTCACGGTCAAGGGCAAGGAACTGGTGGCCAAGGGGGCGGCCTGCAGGAACAACGACGCAACCTGGACGCCGCTGACCTAGCCGGTGCCGTTGCCTGCTTGCGGCCAAAAGCCTCAATTTCGCGTTAGAATGGCCATGTCGGTTGGAAAGCGCAGTCCGTTGAAGTAATGGAACCCCATGGTATTGTGGATCCTTCTCGCGCTTTTGACCGCCGGCGTTGCAGCCGCGCTGCTGATGCCGTTCGCCCGCGGCGCGGCAGTGCTGCCGGCCGACCGCTCCGGTGATGTCGAGGTCTACCGCGACCAGCTCCGGGAACTCGAGCGTGACCGCGAGCAGGGGCTGATCGAACCGCAGCAGGCCGAATATGCGCGCGCCGAGATCGGCCGCCGTCTGCTTGCTGCCGCGGGCGAGGGACAGGCGACGAAAAGCACGGCGCCCAGGGTCGGACGCCATCGGTTGGCGACGACGGTCGTGACGCTGCTGCCGCCGGTCCTGGGGCTCTGTTTCTATCTCGCGCTTGGCAATCCCGGCCTGCCGGACCAGCCGCTGCAGGCGCGTCTCGCCAATCCGGGCAACAATCTCGCTTTGCTGGTCGCCAAGGCGGAACGGCATCTGGCGGAAGATCCGCAGGATGGTGCCGGCTGGGACTTGCTTGCGCCGATCTATCTGCGCAGCATGCGCCTCGGCGACGCCGAACTCGCCTTTCGCAATGCCATCCGCATTCTGGGACCGAACCCCGCCCGCCTGACCGGGCTTGGCGAGACCCTCGTTGCGGCAAGTGACGGCGTGGTCACGGAGGATGCACGGCTCTCCTTCGAGCAGGCGACGAAGCTCGACCCGAACAACCCGCGTGCCCGCTTCTACACGGGGCTGGGGCTGGAGCAGGCCGGACGGGCGCCCGAAGCGAAGGCCGTCTTCGAGGAGATTGCCGCCGGATCGCCGCCGGACGCGCCCTGGATGGCGCTGGTCAACGAACATATCGCCAAGAACGGCGGGCAGGGTCCCGCGAAGGCGGAAGCCCCCGGCAATCCGTCGTCGCAGGACGTTGCGGCCGCCGGCCAGATGTCGCAGGGCGACCGGCAGCAGATGATCCGTGGCATGGTCGACACGCTGGCGGCGCGTCTCAAGGAAGATCCCGCCAACCTGGAAGGCTGGCTGCGGCTGGTGCGCTCCTATGCGGTGCTCGGCGACAGGGATCAGGCGCAGGCCGCGTTGAAGAGCGGACTTGCACAATTCCCCGCCACCGGCGATGACGGCAGGCAACTCGTGGCGCTGGCACAGGAACTGGGCCTTGCCGCGGAAGGGACAAATCCATGACGCGCAAGCAGAAGCGGCTGGCAGTGGTTCTCGGCGGTGTGAGCTTCATCACCGTTGCCGTGCTGCTGGTGATGTTCGCCTTCAGCCAGTCGGTTGCCTATTTTTTCATGCCGTCCGATCTCGCAACCACCGAGGTCCGCCCGGGTACCCGCATCCGGCTCGGCGGCCTCGTTGCGGAGGGCTCTGTCAAGCGCGACCAGGGGTCGACGGTCCGCTTCACCGTCACCGACGGCAAGGGCAATGTGCCGGTGAGCTACACCGGCATCCTGCCTGACCTGTTCCGTGAGGGGCAGGGCGTCGTGACCGAAGGCGCCTTCGACGACAGCCACGCCTTTGTCGCCGACAGCGTGCTTGCCAAGCACGACGAAACCTACATGCCCAAGGATGTCGCCGACCGCTTGAAGAAGGACGGTGTCTGGGAGGACGGCAAGGGCAAGTCCAGTCAGGCTGCTCCGGCGGTCCGCCAGGGTGTCGCACAGGGTGGCACGCCCGCCGACGGCGCAGCGACGCAGGGAGTGGTCCGCCAATGATCATCGAACTTGGGCATTACGCGCTGGTTCTCGCGCTCGCCACGGCGCTGATCGTCGCCGTCCTGCCGATGATCGGCGCACGGCGCGGCGACGTGGCGATGATGGCGCTGGCGACGACGGGCTCGCTCGTCCTGTTCGGACTGGTCGCACTGTCCTTCGGCGTGCTGACCTTCGCCTACGTCGTGTCGGACTTCTCGGTCGTCAACGTGTGGGAAAATTCCCACTCGCTGATGCCGCTGATCTACAAATATTCGGGCGTCTGGGGCAATCACGAGGGCTCCATGATGCTCTGGTTGCTGATCCTGTCCCTGTTCAGCGCTTTGGTGGCGCTGTTTGGCCGCAACCTGCCCGAGACGCTGAAGGCCAATGTGCTGGCCGTTCAGGCCTGGATCGCCAGCGCCTTTCTGTTCTTCATCCTGCTCACGTCCAACCCGTTCCTGCGGCTCGACCCGGCGCCTGCCGAAGGTCAGGATCTCAATCCCGTGCTGCAGGACCTCGGCCTTGCCATTCATCCGCCGCTTCTCTACCTCGGCTATGTGGGCTTTTCCGTCTGCTTTTCGTTTGCCGTCGCGGCCCTGATCGAAGGGCGCATCGACGCCGCCTGGGCGCGCTGGGTAAGGCCCTGGACGCTTGCCGCCTGGACCTTCCTCACGGCCGGTATCGCCATGGGCTCCTACTGGGCCTATTACGAGCTCGGCTGGGGCGGCTGGTGGTTCTGGGACCCGGTCGAGAACGCCTCGTTCATGCCCTGGCTCGCCGGCACCGCACTGCTCCACTCCGCGCTCGTGATGGAAAAGCGCGAGGCGCTGAAGATCTGGACGGTGCTGCTCGCCATCATCACCTTTTCGCTGTCGCTACTGGGCACCTTCCTGGTCCGCTCGGGGGTGCTCACCTCGGTCCATTCCTTTGCGACCGACCCGACCCGCGGCATCTTCATCCTGTGCATCCTGGCGCTGTTCATCGGCGGCGCATTTTCGCTGTTCGCCTGGAGGGCCCCGAGCCTCAAATCGGGCGGTCTGTTCGCACCGATCTCGCGCGAAGGCGCGCTGGTCCTCAACAACCTGATCCTGACGGTGGCGACCGGTACGGTGCTGACCGGTACGCTCTATCCGCTCGTGCTCGAGACCCTGACCGGCGAAAAGATTTCGGTCGGCGCGCCGTTCTTCAACATGACCTTCGGGCTTCTCATGCTGCCGCTTCTGATCGCGGTTCCGTTCGGCCCCATGCTCGCCTGGAAGCGCGGCGACCTGCTCGGCGCCTTCCAGCGGCTCTATGTCTTCGCCGGCCTTTCGCTCGTCGCCGGCCTCGTCTTTTTCTACATCCACAGCGGCGGCCCGGTTCTGTCCATCTTCGGGCTGGCGCTGGGCTTCTGGGGCATGTTCGGCGCGCTCGCCGATCTCTGGGTTCGCGGCAATTTCGGCAAGGTCAGCCCGGGCGTCGCCTTGCGTCGCCTGGCCGGCCTGCCGCGCTCCGCCTTCGGCACGGCGATTGCCCATTTCGGCCTCGGCGTCACGGTTCTCGGCATCTTCGCTGCCACCACTTTCGGCACGGAGACGGTGACGGAGATGAAGCCGGGCGCCTCGGTCGATGCGGGCGGCTACACGCTCACCTTCGACGGCATGCGCGATGCCGCCGGGCCGAACTATACCGAGAGCCGCGGCCACTTCACCGTCAAGCGCGGCGGCGTGGTCGTCGCCGACACCTGGTCGTCGAAACGGCTCTACACCGCCCGCCGGATGCCGACAACGGAAGCCGGCATCCTGAGCTTTGGCGCCAGCCAGCTCTACGTGTCTCTGGGCGACCCGATGGCCGATGGCGGCATCGTCGTGCGCATCTGGTGGAAGCCTTTCATCCTGTGCATCTGGGGCGGTGCCCTGGTGATGATGGTGGCCGGCTTCGTCTCGCTGACCGATCGGCGCCTGCGCGTCGGAGCGCCGAACCGTCGGACTGCCGCGGCACGGCGGGCGCGCCTGGAGGCCGCGGAGTGAGGCGCTTCCTGCTGATCGCAGCGCTGCTGCTGGTGCATGTGGTTCCGGCCTTCGCCGTCAACCCGGACGAGATCCTTGCCGATGCCGCCCAGGAGCACCGCGCCCGCGAGATCTCCGCCCAGTTGCGCTGCATGGTCTGCCAGAACCAGTCGATCGACGACAGCAATGCCGATCTTGCGCGCGATCTGCGCCTTTTGGTGCGCGACCGCATCAAGGACGGCGATAGCGACGGCCAGGTGATCGATTACGTCGTGTCGCGTTACGGCGAGTTCGTCTTGCTGAAGCCCCGTCTCAGCGCAAAGACGATGGTTCTCTGGGCGATGCCGGTCGTGCTTCTGCTGATCGGTGGCGTCAGCCTTTTTCTCGTCATGCGCGGGCGGCCCGCCCGGCGCAGCGCCTCGATCCTGACGCAGGACGAGCAGTCGCGGATCGACGATCTCCTGAAGAAATAGGGGTGTCGGCGGGCCACCGGCTTTATTACCAAGAATTCATTCGTCCGCCACGTGCAGTTAACGTGAGGCCGCCTATATCTTTGTCATCCACCGCAAGCCGGACATGACCGGCGATGATGAGTGACTAGAGAAGGTAGCTTGAACATGAGCACATTTGGACGCCCCTCCCTCAAGACGGTCTTGAAGACCTCCACCGTGGCCGGCATTGCTGCCGTCATGCTGTCGACCGGTATTCCGGCCCAGATCTCGTCGTCGTTCGCTGAACCGGTCAAGGTGACCGCGCCGCAGGCACCGAGCTTCGCCGATGTCGTTTCGGCCGTCTCGCCCGCCGTCGTGTCCGTCAAAGTGCAGTCCGACGCGCAGCCGGTCGCCGATGACAACAGCAACTTTTCCTTCAATTTCGGCGGCCGCGGTTTTGACGAACTGCCCGACGACCATCCGCTGAAGCGTTTCTTCAAGGAATTCGGCGGCCAGATCCCCGGCGGTCCGAACGGCCCCGGCGCTCCCGGTGGTCGCAACCAGGACCGTGCCGATCGCGGCCCGCAGAAGGGCCAGCCCGATCCCCGTCCGCATCACCTGCGTCCGACGGCCCAGGGCTCCGGCTTCTTCATCTCCGAAGACGGCTACCTCGTCACCAACAACCATGTCGTCTCCGACGGCCAGGCCTATACGGTCGTCCTCAACGATGGCACCGAGCTCGACGCCAAGCTTGTCGGCAAGGACACGCGCACCGACCTCGCGCTGCTGAAGGTCGACGTTCCGGCCCGCAAGTTTACCTATGTGAACTTCGCCGATGACAGCAAGGTCCGCGTCGGCGACTGGGTGGTTGCGGTCGGCAATCCCTTCGGTCTCGGCGGCACCGTCACCGCCGGCATCGTCTCTGCCCGCGGCCGCGACATCGGCTCCGGTCCCTATGACGACTACATCCAGGTCGACGCTGCCGTGAACCGCGGCAATTCGGGCGGTCCGACCTTCGACCTCAACGGCCAGGTGGTCGGCATCAACACGGCGATCTTCTCGCCGTCGGGCGGCAATGTCGGGATCGCCTTTGCCATTCCGGCCTCGACGGCCAAGGAGGTCATCGCCGACCTGATGAAGGACGGCAAGGTCGCCCGCGGCTGGCTCGGCGTGCAGATCCAGCCGGTCACCAAGGATATCGCCGACTCGCTCGGTCTGAAGGAAGCGTCCGGCGCCCTCGTCGTCGCACCGCAGGAAGGTTCTCCGGGCCAGAAGGCCGGCATCAAGGAAGGCGACGTCATCACGGCCGTCAACGGTGCGCCGGTCAAGGACGCCCGTGACCTTGCCAAGCGGGTCGCAGCCTTCGGTCCGAACACCAAGGTCGACGTCGACCTGTGGCGCGACGGCAAGCAGCAGACGCTGCCGGTGACGCTCGGCAACCTTGCCAGCGACGAAGCCGCTTCTGCCGAACCGCGCCAGCCGGATTCTCCGGCGCCGTCCACCGACAAGGCGCTCGCCAGCCTCGGCATCACCGTCGCTCCGGCTGAAGACGGCTCGGGTCTGGCGGTCACCGCCGTCGATCCCGACTCCGAGGCGGCCGCCCGCGGCCTCAAGGAAGGCGAGAAGATCGTCTCGGTCAACAACCGCAAGGTCCAGAACGCCACCGATATCGGCAAGGTCATCGAACAGGCCCGCAAGGACGGCCGCACCCGTGCGCTGTTCCAGGTCGAAGCCGACGGCACCAGCCGCTTCGTAGCGCTTCCGATCAACGAAGGCTGAGCCTCCCAGCCTCGTCAAGAAAGGGCGCCGCCGGCAACGGTCGGCGCCCTTTTCCTTTGCACCGCACGGAGCCAGAAGATGCACACAAATCCCCCACATTCTGCCGGCCCTCAGAATTCCGCTGATGCAAAAGGCTCGGTGGACGCTATTGTGCCGCACATGAAGATTCTGGTGATTGAAGACGATCTGGAGGCGGCAGCCTACATGACGAAGGCCTTTCGCGAGGCGGGCATCGTGGCCGACCATGCCAGCGATGGTGACAGCGGCCTCTTCATGGGGACCGAAAACACCTACGACGTGATGGTTATCGACCGCATGCTGCCGCGCCGCGATGGCCTCTCGGTGATCAGCGAACTGCGCAAGCGCTCCATCAACACGCCGGTGTTGATCCTGTCGGCGCTCGGGCAGGTCGACGATCGCGTCACCGGGCTTCGCGCGGGCGGCGACGACTACCTGCCCAAGCCCTACGCCTTTTCGGAATTGCTCGCCCGCGTCGAGGTGCTTGGCCGGCGCAAGGGCACGCCCGAACAGGACATGGCCTATCGGGTCGGCGACCTCGAGCTCGATCGCCTGTCCCACGAGGTCCGGCGCGCCGGCAAGGAGATCCTGCTGCAGCCGCGCGAGTTCCGGTTGCTTGAATACCTCATGAAGAATGCCGGCCAGGTGGTGACCCGAACCATGCTGCTCGAAAACGTCTGGGACTACCATTTCGACCCGCAGACCAATGTCATCGACGTCCATGTCTCCCGGCTGCGCGCTAAGATCGAAAAGGATTTCGACAAGCCGCTGCTGAAGACCATTCGCGGCGCCGGCTACATGATCAAGGACGAAGGGTAGTCCTCCTTGTTCTCGCGTACGATCCAGCGGTCCCGGCTGATGTTCCGTTCGACGGCGGTGAGGCTGTCGGCGCTCTACATCCTGCTGTTTGCGCTCTGCGCCGCCTTCCTCGTCTTTTACGTCACCGCGATGTCCGAGCGGTTGCTGTCGCAGCAGACCCAGCAGGCCGTCCAGGAAGAACTCACCGACATCCAGCGCTCCTACGAGCGCGGCGGCATCAGCCTGCTGCTGCGCATCATGGAGCGGCGCGCCCGCCAGCCCGGCGCCAATCTCTACGTGATCGCCGCCCCCAACGGCGAAATTCTCGCCGGCAACGTCGCGTCGGTACAGCCGGGCGTGCTGCAGGAGGAGGGGTGGACGGACATTCCCTTCCGCTACGAGCCGTTTGCCGGAATGGGCGGCCCGCGCTTTCATCTGGCCATCGCCAATGTCGTCAAGCTCGACAACGGCTTGCGCATCATGGTCGGCCGCGATCTCGGCGATCCGGGCCGCTTCCGTGGCATCGTCCGGCGTGCGCTGATGGTGGCGCTGGCAATCATGGGTCTCGGCGCACTCGTCATCTGGTTCGGCATCGGCCGCAATGCGCTGAAGAGAATCGACCGCATGTCGGCGGCCAGCCAGAAGATCATGGCGGGCGACCTGTCCCAGCGGCTGCCGGTCGGGCGATCGGGCGACGAATTCGATCGCCTGTCGGATTCGCTGAACGCCATGCTCGGCCGAATCGAGCGGCTGAACGAAGGGCTGCGGCAGGTCTCCGACAACATCGCCCACGATCTCAAGACGCCCCTGACGCGCCTGCGCAACAAGGCAGCGGAGGCGCTGGACGACAGCCGCAAGGATATCCGCCGCAACGCGCTCGAAGGCATCATTGCCGAATCCGACCAGCTGATCCGGACCTTCAACGCACTTCTGATGATCTCCCGCGTCGAGGCGGGCTCGATCGCGGCCGAAATGTCGGACGTCGATCTGTCGGCGATTTCGGCCGACAGCGCGGAACTCTACGAACCGGTGGCCGAGGAGGCCGGGCTGGCGCTCTCGACCGACATCGAGCCGGGCCTGCTCGTTCTCGGCAATCGCGAGCTTATCGGCCAGGCCATCTTCAACCTTCTCGACAATGCCATCAAATATGCGGCCCAGTGCGTCGGCACGCCGCAGATCACCGTCCGGCTCAGCCGCATCGACGGCGTGATCCGGCTTGCGGTCTGCGACAACGGTGCCGGTGTTCCGCCCGAAAAGCGCAAGGAAGTGGTCAAGCGGTTCGTGCGCCTGGACGAAAGCCGCTCCAAGCCGGGCACGGGGCTCGGCCTTTCCCTCGTCGAGGCGGTGATGGAGCTGCATGGCGGCTCCCTGGAACTGTCGGCGACGCAGGCGGAGAACGTCGAAGCTCCGGGGTTGACCGCGACCATGGTCTTCCCGGCGCCGAAACCTTAATCCAGCCGCCTGTCCGTACGTTCATGGTGAAAGCTGGACAGCCGTCAAACCCGCCCTACAGTCCCTGTGTCGAGCTACGGGCAAAAGCCTCCAGGCAGCAGGGCCGGGCGGCGAGAGCGGAGTATAGGACGTGGACAGAAAAGACCGGTTGAGCGACGTGGCACAGGGTACGATCCGCCCGCTCAGCCAGGCCGAGACGAAGTCCGCCCTGGCTGCTTTGAAGGACATGGCGCGCAGCGAGCCTGCCATCGCGGATATGCTTTCGGACGACGGCCCGCTTCGCGATTTCGTCATCGCCGCTTTCACCCTGTCGCCCTATCTGCGCGATCTCGCTGCGGCATCGCCGGCGCTTCTGTCGCTCGCCCTGACGAAACCGGTGGAGCCGGAGCTGGAGCGGCTGATTGCCAAGGCGCGCGACGCCTGGCGTCCGCGCGACGGCAGTGCGCCGAGCGAAAACGAGATCATGGCAGCCCTGAGAAAGGCAAAACGCGCCTTCGGCTTTCTGCTGGCGCTTGCCGATCTCGGCCGCCTGCTGACGGCACGTCAGACGACCCGCTGGCTGAGCCTGTTTGCGGAAGCCTGTACGGCTGCCACGGTCGATCACCTGCTGCTTGCCGGGCACCACGCCGGCAAGGTCACGCTACGGGATCCGGACGCGCCGAGCACTGGCTCGGGCCTGGTCGTGCTCGGCATGGGCAAGCTCGGCGGCCGCGAGCTCAACTATTCCTCCGACATCGACATCGTCGTCTTCTACGATCCCGAAGCCGGTATCGTAGCCGATCCGATCGATTGCTCGGAGATCTATGGCCGCATGATGCGCCGGCTGATCCGCATCCTGCAGGAGCGCACCGCGGACGGCTATGTCTTCCGCACCGACCTGCGGCTGCGGCCGGATCCCGGCTCCACGCCGCTCGCCGTCTCGCTCGACGCCGCCCTGATCTACTACGAGGGCAGGGGCCAGAACTGGGAAAGGGCCGCCTTCATCAAGGCGCGTCCCGTGGCCGGCGATCTTGCCGCCGGCGAAACCTGTCTGCGCCTCCTGACGCCCTTCGTGTTTCGCAAGTATCTCGACTATGCGGCGATCGCCGACATCCATTCGATCAAGCGGCAGATCCACGTGCACAAGGGCCACGGCGCCATTGCCGTGAAGGGCCACAACATCAAGCTTGGCCGCGGCGGCATCCGCGAAATCGAGTTCTTCGCCCAGACGCAGCAGCTGATCGCCGGTGGTCGCACGCCGCCCCTGCGCGTCAAGGACACGCAGGCAGCCCTCGCGGCGCTGGCGGAAGCCGGCTGGATAACCGCCGATATCGCTGCCGAACTGACGCAAGCCTACTGGTTCCTGCGCGATGTGGAGCATCGCATCCAGATGGTCCGCGACGAGCAGACCCACAGCCTGCCGACCACCGACACGGAGCTGAAGCGGATCGCCTTCATGCTCGGATGTCCGGACGTCGCCACGTTCTCGGCGCAGCTCGAAGACGTGCTGCGGACCGTGGAACGGCGCTATGCACGGCTGTTCGAGCAGGAGACGAAACTGTCCGGCGTCGAGGGCAATCTCGTCTTCACCGGCCAGGCCGATGATCCGGACACGCTGAAGACGCTCGCCGCCCTCGGGTTCGAGCGACCGGCCGACATGTCCCGCGTCATCCGCACCTGGCACAACGGCCGCTACCGCGCCACCCAGTCGGTGGAGGCCCGCGAACGGCTGACGGAACTCACGCCGGATCTCCTCAAGACCTTCGGCGAAAGCCGGCGGGCCGACGATGCCTTGCTCCGCTTCGACAATTTCCTGAAGGGCCTGCCGGCCGGCATCCAGCTTTTCTCGCTGATCGGCAACAACCCGCCGCTTCTGTCGCTGATCGTCACGATCATGGCGTCGGCGCCGCGCCTGGCCGATATCGTCGCCTCCAAGCCGCATGTCTTCGACGGAATGCTCGATCCCGGCATGATGGCGGAGCTGCCGACCCGCGCTTACCTGTCAGCCCGTCTCACGACCTTCCTGTCGGCGGGACGGCACTATGAGGAAAAGCTCGACCGGCTGCGCATCTTTGCCGCCGAGCAGCGTTTTCTGATCGGCATCCGGCTCTTGACGGGGGCGATCTCCGGCGTTGACGCCGGACGGGCCTTCACCCATCTGGCCGACCTTCTGATCGACGCGGCACTCGAGGCCGTTCGCGCCGAAGTGGCGCTTGCCCACGGGGAGTTTCCCGGCGGCCGGGTCGCCGTCATGGGCATGGGCAAGCTCGGCAGCTTCGAACTCACCGCAGGCTCGGACGTGGACCTCATCCTGCTCTACGACCACGATGGCGAGGGCGAGGAAAGCGGCGGGCCGAAGCCGCTCGATGCGCAGCGCTATTTTACCCGCATCACCCAGCGGATGATCGCGGCGCTATCGGCGCCGATGGCCGAAGGCGTGATCTTCGAGGTCGACCTGCGGCTGCGGCCCTCCGGCAACAAGGGCCCGGTGGCGACCCGGCTCGGCGCCTTCCGAAAATACCAGGAGGACGAGGCCTGGACCTGGGAGCACATGGCGCTGACCCGTGCGCGCATGGTCTGCGGCGACGAAAGCCTGATGGACGAGGCGCGCTTAGTTGTCGCGACGGTGCTGTCGGCAAGGCGCGATCCAGCCGCGATCGCACCCGAAGTGCGTGAGATGCGGTCTCTGATCGAAAAGGAAAAACCGCCGCGCGACGGCTGGGACCTGAAGCTCATTCCCGGCGGACTGGTCGATCTCGAATTCATCGCCCAGTATCTGCGCCTGGTGGCGCCGGTCGGCGGCCTGGAGACCGGCGGCGAGGACGTGACGACGGCGCAGGTTCTGGCGCGGCTTGGCCCGTCCATCCTCGGCCGCGACGATCTCGAGACCTGCCTTGCAATGCTCACGCTTGCGACCGAGTTGTCGCAGGTCATCCGGTTGTGCGTCGATGGTCCGTTCGATCCGAAGGACGCGCCGGCGGGCCTGATCGAACGGATCTGCCGGGCCGCCGACTGCCCGGATATCGGCACGCTGCAGTCTGAGATAAAGCGGCTGTCGAAAGCGGTCCGAACGATTTTCGACCGGACCCTGAAGGCGGCCGCCGCGCCGGGCTGAGCGTCAGGCGACCAGCTTGTGGGGGATCCGCACGGCAACGTCCGGCAGGCGCAGCGACACGACCGTGCCTTCGCCGACCCGCGAGCGGATCCGCATGGTTCCGCCATGCAGGGCGATCAGCGACCGCGAGATCGCAAGCCCGAGGCCCGAACCGCCCTTGCTCTTGGCGTACTGGCTCTGGACCTGTTCGAAAGGCTGGCCGATCTTCGACAGGGACGTTTCCGGAATGCCGATACCGGTATCGGCAATGGTCAAAACGATGCCGCTCGCCGTGCGCTTGGCGCGAAGCTCCACATGGCCGCCGTCGTTGGTGAATTTCACCGCGTTCGACAGGATGTTCAGCATCACCTGCTTGAGCGCCCGCCGGTCGCCGACGATCTCCAGTTCGTCGCACAGCTTCTGACGGATCGAGATTGCCTTCTCCTGCGCCGCAACGGCCGTCAGGCGCAGGCTTTCCTCGATCAGCGGCGTCAGGTCGACGGGTTCGCATTCGACCCGCATATGGCCGGCCTCGATCTTCGACATGTCGAGGATGTCGTTGATGACGTTCAGCAGGTGCTTGCCGCTGTCGTGAATGTCCTTGGAATACTCGTTGTACTTGGCGGAGCCGAGCGGGCCGAACATGCCGTTGACGAGGATTTCGGAGAAACCGAGGATGGCGTTGAGCGGCGTGCGCAACTCGTGGCTCATGTTGGCGAGGAATTCCGACTTGGCCTTGTTGGCGGCTTCGGCGCGCTCTTTTTCCGCCTGATAATTGGCGTTGGCGGTAGACAACTCCGCCTTCTGGCGCTCCAGTTTCTTCTGCGACGACGACAGGTCGCCGATCGTCGCCATCAGCCGGCGCTCGCTGTCGCGCAGCCGCTCCTGGTGGCGTTTCAGAAGTGAAATGTCGGTGCCGACCGAAACCGTGCCGCCGTCGCGGGTCCGGCGTTCGTTGATCTGCAGCCAGCGCTCGTCGGCAAGCTGCACTTCCGTCGTGCGGGAATGGCCGCTGCCGTCCGGGTCGGCGACGCGCCGCTCGATGACCGGCCTTGCCGATGCGGCGGTGACGACCGCACGTTCCGTGCCGGGGACGAGCACGCTGTCGGGCAGACCGTAGGCCTGCTGGAAGTGGGTATTGCACATCACCAGCCGGTCGTTCTTGTCCCACAGCACGAAGGCTTCGGAGGTGCATTCGATGGCGTCCGCCAGCCGCTGGTCGGCTTCGGCGTAGCGCTGCGCCAGGCGATGCTGTTCGGTCACGTCCATCGCGATGCCGATCACGTGGGTGCGGCCGTTCGCCATGCGGACCACCTGGGCGCGGGCGCGCATCCAGACATAGTGTCCGGCGGCGTGGCGCATCCGGAACACCTGGTCCACCTGCTTGGCATTGCCGCGGCTGATGGCGCGTGCGAGCGAATAGATGTTGGCATCCGTCGGGTGCATCATCCGCGCCGCATCCGAAAACGAGATGACGTTGCCGGCCGGCGGCAGGCCGAGCATCTCGTACATCGAGCCGGACCAGAACAGCCGGCGATTGTTGACGTCGAAATCCCAAAGACCGCAGCGGCCGCGCGACAGGGCCGTCTCGATGCGCAGGTTCGACTCGACGAAGATGTCGTCGGCGTCGCGGGCGCGCTTCACCTGCATGTAATAGGCATAAAGGATGACGAGCAGGATGGCGGAGATGCCGGTAAAGATGGTGACATTGAGCGACACTTCGTTGCGCAGGAAGCGGTTGGCACCGTCCAGCGACCGCGCCGTCACGATCAGACCGCCATCGTCGCCGATCGGCTTGATCGTGGCATAGTGCCGGATGGCGCCGAGATAGGTCTCGATGACGTCGGCTTCCTCGCCGAAGCTGCGCAGCGTCGCCGTTTCGGGAAGCACCGAAGCGAGCCGCTTGCCGAGATAGTCCTCGGCATTGCCAGCCGCCCCGAATACGCGTCCCGAGCCGTCCACGAGCAGGATGACGGCGCCGGTTTCCAGCCGGTTTTCGGGAAAGAAGCTAGCCAGGCGTTTTTCGGCGCCGGCCCGGTCCGCGGAGGCAAAGAAGGCTTCCTGTCCGGAGAAGGCAGCGGCGGCGGCGACTGCCATCAGCGAGGTGGACTGGCGGGCGGCGTCCTCCATGCGCTCGTGTTCGCCCAGGATGCCGAGGATCCGCGACGCGGCGACGACCATCAGGAAGGCGATGATGAGAAGCGGGATGGAGCGCTTGAGCACCAGCTCCACGCGTGGCACCTGGCGCGCGATCGGCTTGACCGAGATCTTTGCGTCTGCCGGATTGAAGCCCCTCAGATTGGCAAAACTCGGAAATTTGAAACGCAGCCGCCCCTCGGCCGCGGCTTCCCGCTGCACGTCCGCCATCGTGTTCATCTGATCCCTCGTGATGATTCGACGCGCCGCTCGCCCGAATCTGACTCAATGAATCATTAGTGATTCCTTGTGTCCAGAGCTTCGGTAATATTTTTTTAACCTTTTGATTCCAATCGGATTTTGTCAGTGAAAAATCAGCGGTGAGCGAACCGATGGGCCGGCAGCTAGGTTCGCGCCGGCGTCCGGGTCAAGTCAGTTCTTGTGATAACCACCGATATTGCTGAGAGAACGACGATCACCGCTCCGTAGACGTAAGCCGTCACGGCAAGTCCGAGGATCGGAGCAAGCAAGCCTGCCAGAATGGCCGGAATGGAGAAGGCGAGGTAGCTTTCGATCAGGAAAGCCGCAAACAGTTCGGCCCGTTCATGCGGCTCGGCCAGCGGCAGCAGGACGCGTAGAATGTTGGCAAAGATCGATCCGAAACCCAGCCCTGCCACCGCCGTCCCCACAAAGAGCAGGCCGACAAGCTGGAGGTGGACGCCGGCGAGCGTGGTCACGACGCCGATGACGAGACCTGCCGTGCCGGTAAGGAGCACCGTCTGTGCCTGCCACGTGCGAAAAATGAAGACGGATGCGGTGCTGCTCAGCATCAGCGTCGCGACGACAGCAGCGCCGACGAACGGCGACGAGATGCCGGTCGCCGTCGCCACCAGTGTCGGCATCAGCGACAGGTAGAAACCGGCGAGCGACCAGCCGGCCACATTGACCGGGGTGACGCGCAACAGTGTCGAGCGCGCCTGTTTTGGGATGCTGACACGTGGGCGCAGCGCTGCCAGCGCACCCGGACGAACCGAGATGGTTTCCGGCATCAGGGCGAGCACCGCAATTTCCGCAAGCGTAACCAGCAGCAGCACCGCATAGACGAGTTGCGTCGGATAGGGGGCGAATTCCACCAGTGCGCCGCCGAGAAGCGAGCCGATCGTCAGGCCGACAAAGGCGGTGATGCTGTTGAGCAGCGGCCCCCGCCTGCGGTCGGTGTCGAGGATCGTGGCGCCAAAGGTCGGGAAGGCGATCCCGGTCGCAAAACCCTGGACGATCCGTCCCGCCAGAAGCTCCGTGCCGGAACCGGCAAACGCGAAGATGATCAGTGCAGCGGCATTGAGAACGAGGGCGAGCAGGATCAGCGGCCGCCGGCCGAGATAATCCGAAAGGCCGCCCAGCGTCAAAAGCGCCGCCAGCAGCGCGAAGGCGTATGCACCGAAGATTAGGGTGATCATCGCCGGCGAGAGGTGAAAAAGCTGCTGGTAGAGGTGGTAGAGCGGCGTCGGGGCACTGCTGCTGGCCGAAATGGTCACCGCCCCGACAAAACTGAAGACGGTCATGCCGCCGGGGGAAATGGAATGGGATCGGGAAGAGGGATGGCTCACGGTATTCTCCCTTAACGCAAATTATTAGCGTTAGGGATCTATAGTTGCGATCTGGCGCTAATGCAATATATTTGCATTAACATGCTGGATGCGGGTAGTACCGGGCAGGAGACTTTGATGGCGAAGGAAATGCTGCGGCAGGGAGGCAGGAGCGCGCGGATCCAGGAAGCGGTCCATCGCAGCGTTCGCGACTTGTTGGCCACGACAGATCGCAGCGAGATGACGGTGCCGATGATTGCGGAAAAATCCGGCGTCACCCCGTCGACCATCTATCGGCGCTGGGGCGACCTGTCGGACCTGTTGGCTGACGTGGCACTCGCGCGCATGCGACCGATCGCCGATCCGGACGATACCGGCGCCATGGCGTCCGATCTGGAAGCCTTCGTCGTCGACTATGCGGAAGAGATGTCGTCCAGTGTCGGACGACAAATGATTTCCGATGTCCTCAACAGTTCCGTCGAGGCATCGGCATTTCAATGCTGCCAGTTCACCCAACAGCATTTGCAGACCCTTCGCGACAGGGCACTGGCACGGGGCGAAGCGGCGTTTGACATCGACAGGATCATGGACCGGGTGATCGCACCGATCATGTACCACATTCTCTTCCGCGATCGCGATGTTGCGCCCGACTATTGCCGGGGGCTCGTTGCGGAGTGTCTGTCGGACAACGGATAAGGGTGTTGCACCGCTCGGCGGACGCGGCGCCGGAGCGCCGCGTGCCAACCGCTAGCTTTTCAGCATGCGCTCGACGATATCGCGGACATCGACGGACAGGCTGGTCGCGCGTTCGATCTGCATCAGGGCGGCATGCGCATGGTCGCGGCGCTGAGGCTCCAGAGACCGCCATGAACGCATCGAGGTAAGGATGCGCGCGGCGAGTTGCGGGTTCTTCGGGTCGATCGCCAGGATCTGCTCGGCGAGCAGCCGGTAGGCTTCCCCGTCGAGCCGGTTGAAGCCGGTCGGGTTGGAAAAGGCGAAGGAGCCGATCAGTGCCCGCACCCGGTTGGGATTGCTGGCCACAAAACGGGGGCTCTGCATCAGGCGCCGGACGCGGTCGAGCGCATCGGCGCCCGGAATGGTCGCCTGGATGGAGAACCACTTGTCGGTGACCAGCGCATTGCCTTCGAAGCGCGTCTCGAACGTTTGCAGCGCCTTTGCCGTTTCCTCTGAATTCGGGAAACGGTGGGCAAGCACGGTCAGCGCCTGGGCGAGATCCGTCATGTTGTCGGCCGCCGCAAACGCCGCGGCCGCCTTGGCGGGGCTTGCCTCCGAATAGCTCAGATAGAGAAGGGCGATGTTGCGCAGCGCTCGCTTGCCGGCGCTTGCCGCATCCGGCGTATAGGGGCCCGCGGCACTCATGCTGTCGAACAGGCGCAGGAACAGCTCCTTGCCCTGCATGGCGATCTCGCCGATGACGGCCTGCCGGACGGCATGGATCGCGTCCGGATCGTTGTTGCCGCCCAGTTCCCGGGCAATGTCGGATTCGCTCGGCAATGTCAGGGCCTGGGCCCGGAATGCTGGTTCCAGCGTTTCGTCGCCGGCCGCCTCGATCAGCGCCGAAACGAAACCCGGATCGCAGTCGAGCGGATTGCCGGCCTTGCTGTCGAGAACGCCGGTCGTCAGGGTGCGGACGGCCAGTTCCGTCAGCGCCTGCCAGCGCGCGAAGAGGTCCGTGTCATGGCGGGCGATATGGCCGAGATCCGCCGGCGTCTGGTCGAAATGCAGGTTGACCGGTGCCGAGAAGGACCGGTTGAGCGACAGCACGGGCCGCGATGCAATGCCGGAGAAGGTGAAGGTCTGCTGCCGCTCGGTGAGGTGCAGCACCTCGCCGGTGACTTCGCCGCCCTTGACGGCGGAAGCCGTCGCGAGGCTGCCATTGTCCGAGATCAGCGCGAACGACAGCGGGATGTGCATCGGCTCCTTGGTCGGTTGGCCCGGTGTCGCAGGCACCATCTGCTCCAGCGACAGTGTGAAGTCGCCGCTCGCCTGGTCGTACTGGCTGGACACGGTGACCAGCGGCGTGCCGGCCTGGTTGTACCAGAGCGAGAACTGCGTGAGGTCGCGGTCGTTTGCCTCGGCGAAGCAGGTGACAAAGTCTTCGACCGTCACCGCCTGGCCGTCATGGCGCTCGAAATAGAGGTCCATGCCGGCCTTGAAGCCCGCCTCGCCCAGCAGGGTGGCGATCATCCGGGTGACTTCCGAGCCCTTTTCGTAGACGGTCGTCGTGTAGAAGTTGTTGATTTCGCGGTACTTGGTCGGCCGGACCGGATGCGCGAGCGGGCCGGAATCCTCCGGGAACTGCTCCGATTTCAGATGCCGGACTTCGGCGATCCGCTTGACGGCGCGCGAGCGCATGTCGGCGGAGAACTCGTGGTCGCGGTAGACCGTCAGGCCTTCCTTGAGGCACAGCTGAAACCAGTCGCGGCAGGTGATCCGGTTGCCGGTCCAGTTGTGAAAATACTCGTGGGCGATGATCGCCTCGATATTCGCGTAGTCCTGGTCGGTCGCCGTTTCCGGGTCGGCAAGCACGTACTTGTCGTTGAAGACGTTGAGCCCCTTGTTCTCCATGGCGCCCATGTTGAAATCGGACACGGCGACGATCTGGAAGATGTTGAGATCGTATTCGCGCCCAAAGCGCTCCTCGTCCCACTTCATGGAGCGCTTGAGCGCATCCATGGCATAGGCGGCGCGCGGCTCCTTGCCGTGCTCCACGTAGATCTTCAGCGCCACTTCGTTGCCGGACATCGTCTCGAACGTATCTTCGACGACGCCGAGATCGCCCGCCACCAGCGCAAACAGGTAGCTCGGTTTCGGATGCGGATCGAACCAGGCGGCAAAGGCGCGGCCTTCGTCATAGCCGGCGCCGCCCAGGAAGTTGCCGTTCGACAGCATGACCGGGTTTGCGGCCTTGTCGCCGATGATGGTGATCGTATAGGGCGCCAGCACGTCCGGCCGGTCGGGGAAATAGGTGATGCGGCGAAAGCCTTCGGCCTCGCACTGGGTGCAGTAGATGCCGTTGGTCCGGTAGAGACCCATCAGCTGGGTATTGGCCTCCGGATTGATGAACGTCGTGATGGTGAGCTCGAACGGCGTGTCGAGCGGCAGGTCGCGCACCGTCAGGCTTTCCGGCGTGACGTCGTACTGGCTGGCCGGCATCTCGTTCTGGTCGAGCAGCAGGCCGGAAAGGGCGAGCTCGTCGCCGTCCAGGATCAGCGCTGCCGCAGCATCGACGCCCTCGCGGCGATTGAAGATAAGGCGCGATTCCACCTTGGTATTGGTGGGGTCGAGCTCGAAGGTCAGGTCGACTCGTTCCAGAATGAAATCGGTGGGACGGTAGTCTTCCAGATGAACGATCTGGCCCTTGTCTGTTCGCATGAGTCTTCCTGAGCCGGCTTTGTTCAAGGTGGTTTGGAAACGCTGTCACAGGTCAATCCCGATGGGATCTGGCCATTACCGCGTCCGGATAGTCGCATCCAAAACTAAACGATTGTTGAACCATGACGAAGATAGGCGATTTTGTTTGCCGCGGCCATGGAACTATTTGCGACGAGCCGTCAAAGCTGTGCTTGTCCTTGGGAACTGCGTCCTTGCAAAGCGCCAGGCCGGGAATTTCGAGGATCGGATTGCCGAAAAACCAAAAAGGCCCGGGCGTTTCCGCGCGGACCTCGGTCGTTCGACTGCCGTCGAAACGTCAGAACGGGATGCTGTTTGTATCACGATGGGACGCCGGACCGGCATCGTTCAGGCGGTCGCCGGCGCGGCTGTACTCGCGCGAGGCATTGATGGCGGCTCCGATCTGCAGCAGGCTGTCGCGCAGCGCGCGGATCGGGTGAAGCATGGTCGCCATGGGCCTGTCCTTCTTTCTTATCTTTCGCAGAAGTCTGCAAAGATGGCCGATGGGCGGGTAATGCCGACCGGGCGTCCCAGAGCGCGGGACGTGATCTGCTCGTTCGTCGCCGAGCCGAAATGATGATAGCCCTGGCTGGAGCGCGGCGACAGGCCGGCAATCCTGAGGGTTTCGAAGCCCGAATGAATCGGGCGGAAGCGCGTCGTCATGGCCTTGGTTCCTTAATGTGGTTCCTCCCAAGACACTTCGCTAATATTGCAGTGCATCATCGATTCCGCAATGCGACATAAAGCCGTGCTGCCATGCGTCTTCTGCATGGCAAGCTTCATATTTCTTTAATCAAGCGAGACGATAGCGGCGAAATGCCTTGTTTTTAGGCTTTCGCGGCTGTGATTCGTTTCTGGAACGCCAAAAGGTCCTGCCAGGCCAAAGTCTTGTTGGCCGGTGCGGCGAGCAGTTCGTGCGGATGCAGCGTGGCCAGGGCGTCGACCGATCGTCCGCCTACCTGGATTGTCTGCCAGCTGCCGCGCATGGAATGGATCGTGCCGGTGCCGCCGAGGAAGAAACGCGCCGGGAAATTGCCCAGCAGCAGCAGATGCCGGGGCTCGGCCAGCGCCAGCTGCCGCTCCAGGAAGGGTCGGCAGATCTCGAGCTCGGCAGGCGAGGGCATCCGGTTTCCGGGCGGGCGCCACGGAATGATGTTGGTGAGGAGAACCGTCTCGCGCGACAGGCCGATTGCACCGAGCATGCGGTCGAGCAGCTGGCCCTGGCGTCCGGAAAAGGCGACGCCGTCGCGGTCGTCGTCCGCGTTCGGCATCGGGCCGACCACCATGATGCCGGAGGCCGGGCTGCCGGAGGCAAACACGGTCGACCGGGCACCGTTCTTTAGATTGCAGCCGTTGAACGCTTCGAGAGCTGCCTGCAGCTCGGACAGCGAGCGGGCGCTGTCGGCGGCAAAGCGCGCTGCGGACACCGCCTCTCCGTCGGGGACGGCGACGTCGTTTTGCCCCGACGATGCGGCACCCGCCATCGAGACCGCGGCCCGCGGCGCCGTTCGGGTGGCGGCGGCTGCGGGTGTGCCGCTCTGCGGGGCAGCAGGCATGGTCTCGGGCGCGGATGCGGCAGGGCGCTGAGCGGCGTTCGCCCGCGCTGCGGCATGCGCGGCCTTCTGGGCGGCGAACTGCGCGAAGCGGTCGACCGGCTCGTCTTCCACCAGCCATTCCACCCCTGATTCCGCATAGAACTGCAGAAGGGCTCGAAGCTCTCTCGGGTCGAGTTCACTGGCGCTGTTCATGGGCAGCACCCTACCGAACCGGCTGCCGGGTGGGAAGTCACGTTGCGTGTCGCGTCGCTCAGGCCGCCCATTGCGCGGCGTCGTCGCCCTCGCCGATCAGCGCAAGACCATGGGCAATCGACAGCAGTTCGCCGCCGCTTTCGATCTTGGAGGCATCGAATCGGCGCGTGAAGATTTGCCGCACGGCGGGGACGAAGGACGTGCCGCCGGTCAGGAACACCTTGTCCACCTGCTCGGGGGCGGTCTGCGTCTTGGTCAGGACCTCGTCGAGAGCGCCTTCGATGCGGGCGAGATCGTCGGCGATCCAGCTTTCGAAATCGGTCCGCTTGACACTCTTCTTGCCGGCCTTGCCGAGCGGCGCGAAATCGAACTCCGCTTCTTCCGAGGCGGAAAGCCCCATCTTCGTGGCAGAAATCGCCTGGTAGAGGGGATAGCCCTCGTCATGCTCGACAAGATCGATGAACAGCTCCAGCTTGTCCGGAGCGAGCGACGAGCGCACCAGCGATTTCAGATCGGTGAACTCGCGGGTCGTCTTGAAGATCGAAAGCTGGTTCCAGCGCGAAAAGGCCGCGTAATAGCCGGAGGGCACTTCCAGCAGCTTGTCGAAGCTCTTGAAATAGGTGCCCTTGCCGATCTCCGGCGCGACCAGGTGCTCGATCATCCGCGCGTCGAAATGGTCGCCGGCGATGCCGACGCCGGAATGGCCGATCGGCGTCGCCACCAGCTTGCCCGCCTGCCGCTCGAACCGGATCAGCGAATAGTCCGTCGTGCCGCCGCCAAAGTCGGCGACCAGCACGGTCGCATCGGTCTTCAGCGTCTGTGCGAAGTAGTAGGCGGCCGCCACCGGCTCGTAGACATAGTGGATCTCGGGAAAGCCGAGCCGTGTCAGGGCTTCGTTGTAGCGCTGCGTGGCAAGGTTCGGATCGGGGTTGGCGCCGGCAAAATGCACCGGGCGACCGGCGACCAGTCGCGAGATCTCGCCGGGCCACTGGTCTCCCGCATAGGCCTTCAGCCGCTTCAGGAAGATTTCCATCAGGTCTTCGAACGTGTGACGGCGCGCAAACACCAGCGTCCCCTGGAAAAGGGCGCTGGCGGCAAAAGTCTTGATCGACTGCAGAAAGCGCGCATCGCCGGGATTGTCGATGAACTGGCGGATTGCCGCCTGGCCGGCTTCCACCTTCAGCGCCTGGGCGCCGAGCTGCGCATCCTTCATGAACGAGAGCGCCGTGCGCATCGAATCCGTGGTGCCGGCGCTGCTGGAAAACTGCAGCGAATGCGTCGTGGCGCCGCTGTCCGCCAAAGCCAGAACCGTATTGGTCGTGCCGAAATCAAGCCCGAGCGCCCGTGCCATGGCCGTGCTCCTTAAATCTACGTCGAAATTGATGAACCGGAGCCGCTGCTTCCGAGGGCAACAGGACGCGAAAACGCGCCCCGTTTTTCAAGAGGGCGCGTGATGGCACAAGGTGCGGGCGAAGGCAAGAGCGGAGCGGATGCGTACCGCTCCGATTGTCGTCACGCCTGGCGGTAGATCTGTTCCGTTTCCAGTCTCTGGGATGCGTCGTTGGAGCCAAACAGGGTGCCGAGCGTCTGGCTCTGCTTGGAAACGATATTGTCCAGCATCTGGCTCACCAGCAGGCTTTGCACGACTTCCGAAGCCCGTTGCCGAACCTGCTGTTCCTCGTCGGAACCGGTCGCTCCGAACCGGGCCTGAATCCTAGCGACCTGGTCGCGGAAATTCGCGACATGATCGGCAGCCGCTTTTTTGGGGAGGGACGTCGACGCGGTGGTCGAGGCGCTTGGCGCCGAAGCGGGTGTTTCCGAACTCGAGCCGGTCGCCGGTGCGGTGGATGCCGTGCCAGCCTCGGCAGGATCCGTCGAGACGGGACCGGACGCGTTGCCGGCATTGCTGCTGCCCGCAGCGCTGCTGCCCGACGAGGAAGCGCCGGTCGAGCCAGGGGATCCAGCCGAGCCGGTCGAACCCGTCGAGCCGGTCGATTCGCTGGGTTCATTCGAGCCCGCCGAGCCCGCTGTGTCAGTCGAGCCGGCCGAGCTGGCTGAACCGGTCGTGCCAGGAGCTCCAGCCGAGCCGGTCGAACCAGCCGCATCGTTCTCTGTCGCTTCGGACCCGCTGTCGCGGCCTGTCGTTTCTCCAGCCTCGACGCCGCTTGGCTCGGAACTTTCGGAGCCCGCTGTCTCCTCGGCAGTGTTGCTGTCCGCTGCTCCCGGCGCGGCCGACACCGGCGTTTCGGAAGCGTCCGACTCGCCCACGCTATCGCCACTGTCTGCAGTTGCAGGCTCGGACGTCGTGGGCTGCTCGCTCGAAGCAGCCGGCGTGGCGGAGTAGATGCCGTCGTCGCTGTTGTCGACTTGCGTGTCGTTCTCATCGCTCGTCGCCGTTTCCGCGGTGGTCTGGCCGCTACTGGCCGGGGTGGCTGCTGACGAATTGCCCGATGCCGCGCTGGCCGGTGGCGTGCTCGGGCTGGACGTCTGGCTCGGTGAGGAAGAACTCGATCCCCCCTTGAAGATGCTATCGATTAACACTGTATGACCCTTTGCTTGCTATTCAAGCAAAGCCTTTATCAGCGCCATCTTGACCCATAGTCAAAACCGGCGGGACAAGTTAACTCAGTTTTTACAGGTCCATGATCGATCTTCCCGGCGTTCCCGAGCAAGTCTTTCTAAGCTATTAGAAAGACTGATTTATCTCTTCCTGGTCACGGTTGCGTGTAGGGTTGTTGCGGCAGGTCTCCGCTCCCGAATCGCGTCCGGCCCGCGCTATCCCGCCTGTCCACGGGTTTGTGCCGCCTGCTCGGCAAGCCAGCTTCGGAAAATCTCCATGGCCGGCGTCGGCGCGCGGGATTTCAGCCGTGTCAGCCAGTAGCTGCCCTTGGAAATAGAGATCGGGAACGGCTGCCGGAGTGCGCCCGTCGCCACATGGCGGGAAAACATCAGCGGTGGCGCAAGCGCGACACCGGCGCCCTGCAGCGCGGCGTCGACCATCAGAACGGAACTGTCGAACACCAGGCCGTGGATCGGCGGTGCAGCCACCTCGGCAGCAGCAAACCAGCTTGGCCATTCATCGGCCCGGTAGGAGCGCAGCAGAGGCTGCGCCGCCACGTCTTCGATCGAGCCCAGCTGGTCCGCGATGGCGGGAATGCACAGCACCGAAAGCGGCGCCTCGAACAGCGTTTCGGCCTCGGTGTCGTGCCAGGCGCCGTTGCCGAACTTGATTGCGTAGTCGAGCCCTTCCGCCGCGATGTCGACGCGGTTGTTGTTGGTCGAGAGTCTAAGGTCGACGAACGGGTACCGCCGGTGGAAATCGCCAAGCCGCGGCACCAGCCATCCGACCGCGAACGTCCCAACAGTGCCGAGCTTCAGCACCTGGCGCACATGCCCGCCCTCGAACCGGTCCAGCATCTCCGCCATGCGGTCGAAACTTTCCTGCAGCGCCGGCAGCAGCGCCTGTCCTTCCTCGGTGATCATCAGCCCGCGTGGCAGGCGCCGGAACAGCGTGGCGCCCAGCCGCTGCTCGAGGATCTTCACCTGATGGCTGACGGCAGCCTGGGTGACGCAGAGTTCGATCGCTGCCCGGGTAAAGCTCAGATGCCTGGCGGCCGCCTCGAAAGCGCGCAGGGCATTGAGCGGCAAATACGGTCGGACCATGGGCAATGCCCTAGCTGAGCTAATGTCTGACAGCAGTTATCATCGTTTGATCGTCACCCGCAAGCCGGCCTAGAACAGCGCTCACGCAAATCACCCGGAGCAGAGCATGGCCGCCCGAAAATCCCGACTTCTCACGCTTTCGCTGGCGATTCTCGCTGTCTCGTCAATCCCCGGCCTGGCTCGGGCGGAGCCTGTTCTACGCTGCACCGTCATCATCGACGGCAAGACGGGAGAGCGCGTCTATCGCGACGGTGATTGCGGCGAGGCGGTCTATCCGCAATCGACCTTCAAACTGCCTTTGGCCATGATGGGCTATGACGCCGGTCTGTTGAAGAATGAGCACGATCCCCTGTGGGCCTACAAGCCCAGCCTCAATCGGCCCGAGCGCGAGCGGAAGGACACGGATCCGACCATCTGGGAAAGAGATTCGATCGTCTGGTTTTCGCAGGAACTCACCCGCAAGCTCGGCCGCAAGCGCTTTGCGGACTACGTGAAAACGTTCGGCTACGGCAACCGTGACGTCTCCGGCGGTCCGGGCAAGACGGATGGGCTGACGCAGGCCTGGCTGATGTCGTCGCTGAAGATTTCGCCCGACCAGCAGGTGGATTTCCTGCATCGCTTCCTGACCCGGCAGCTGCCGATCTCGCAAAAGGCAACCGAACTGACCATGGCGATCGTCCCGCATTTTCAGGCCGCCGACGGCTGGGACGTGCAGGGCAAGACAGGCTCGGGCTCGATGCGCGACGCAGCCGGCAAGGCTGACCCGAAGCGGCCGATAGGCTGGTTCGTCGGCTGGGCGACCAAGGGCGACCGCCGCGTCGTCTTTGCCCGGCTGCTCGTCGACACAAAGCCCTATGACGACACGCCGATCAGCTATGTGGTGCGCGACAGCCTTGTCGCCGATCTGCCCGGCCTTGTCGCCAAGCCCTAACCCTTGCCCGGAGCTTCCCCGTGAGCGCTTTCCCTTCGAAACTGCGGATTGCCGTGCTGTTTGGCGGCCGGTCTCCCGAGCATGAGGTGTCGATCCTGTCGGCGACCAACGTCTTGGCCGCGCTCGACCCCGACAGATACGATCCCCTGCCGATCTACGTGACCCGCGAGGGGCGCTGGCTTCGCAGCAGCGTCATCGAGGGCAGACCCGCCTGTCCTTCCGACAACATTGAGGTCTGCCTCATGCCCGGCGGAAAGGGGCGGATGCTTGCGCTATTGCCGGATGGCGTGGCGCAGCAGGCGGGAAGCATCGACATCCTGTTTCCCGTGCTGCACGGCCTGCATGGCGAGGATGGATCGGTGCAGGGCCTGGCCGACGTGGCGGACGTGCCGCTGGCGGGCTGCGGCATTCTGGGCTCGGCCACCGCTCTCGACAAGGACATCGCCAAGCGGCTGCTGAAGGCAGCCGGCCTGCCGGTCGCCCGCTTCGTCGCCATTGAGCGGGGCGCGGTACCGGCGCTCGAGGACTTGGAGCATGTGCTGGGCTCGCCGGTCTTTCTCAAGCCCGCGCGGCAGGGCTCGTCGGTCGGCGTCGCCAGGGTCTCGGGCAGCCAGGAATGGTCGCGCGCGCTCGACGCCGCCTTCGTCCATGACCGCAAGTTGCTGGCGGAGGA
Organism: Hyphomicrobiales bacterium; assembly: GCA_900469345.1. Taxonomy (GTDB): domain Bacteria; phylum Pseudomonadota; class Alphaproteobacteria; order Rhizobiales; family Rhizobiaceae; genus Neorhizobium. The sequence goes on from UBWZ01000017.1 coordinate 103,499, forward strand.
ATTCATTGCCGGCCGCGAGATCGAATGCAGCGTGCTGGAAGATGAAAGGGGCGGCCTGTTCGTCTCCCGTCCGGGCGAGGTGATGCCGGCCGACAGCCACGGCTTCTACAGCTACGACGCGAAATATGTCGACCCGGACGGCGCCGCGCTGACGGTGCCGGCAGAGTTGCCCGACGAGATCGAATGCGAGCTGCGCGCCGCGGCCGCGGTCGCCTTTCGGGCGCTCGGCTGCGACGGCATGGCGCGGGTCGACTTCTTTCTGACGCCGGACATGCGGTTCCTCGTCAATGAGATCAATACCATTCCCGGCTTCACCAATATCAGCATGTACGCCAAGGCCATGGCGGCAAGCGGCATCGGTTACGCCGAGGTTATCGACCGGCTGGTCGCCCACGGCCTCGCCCGGGCAGCACGGGCCCGACACTAGCCGCTCCGGTTATTCGCCGTAATCCTATTCCGCGGCGATCGCGGTCGGGCGGTCGTCATTGGCTTCGCGCGAGTGGTCCTCGTCCTTGCCCTTCCAGAGGCGCGACAGGAAGCGGCCGAAGCGGTCCATTTCGACGAAGATCACCGGGGTGATGAACAACGTCAGCGCCTGGGAGACGATCAGCCCGCCGACCACGGCGACGCCGAGCGGCTGGCGCAGTTCCGACGAGGCGCCCGTGCCAAGCGCGATCGGCAGCGCGCCGAGCAGCGCGCAGAAGGTGGTCATCATGATCGGCCGGAAACGCCGCACGCAGGCCTCGTGGATCGCCTCCGCGGCGCTCTCGCCCTTTTCCCGCATGGTTTCCACCGCCACGTCGATCATCATGATGGCGTTCTTCTTGACGATGCCGATCAGCATCAACAGACCGATCAGCGCGATGATCGACAGGTCGAAGCCGAACAGTTTGAGCGCCAGCAGTGCGCCGAAGGCCGCCGCCGGCAAGCCGGACAGGATGGTCAGCGGGTGGATGAAGCTCTCGTAGAGCACGCCCAGCACCACGTAGATGGTGAGCACGGCGGCCAGAATCAGCATCGGCGTGTTGCCCTGGCTCTGCTGGAAGATCTGCGCCGTGCCGCCATAGGAGGTAAACACGTCGGCCGGCATCTGGATCTGCGTCTTCAGCGCATTGATGGCTTCCGTCGCATCGCCCAGCGCCACGCCCTGCGGCAGGTTGAACGACAGCGTGGTCGAGACCAGCTGGCCCGTCTGGTTGATCGTCACCGCCGCCGTCTTGCGCTGCACCGACGCGAAATTCGACAGCGGCACCAGCGCCCCGGTGGTCGACAGGACGCGGATCCCCTGCAGCAGCTGGTCGTTCCAGGCGTGCTGGGTGTCGAATTCGGTGATCACGTCGTAGCTGTCGCCGGTCGACTGGATCTGCGCCGCCGTATAGCCGCCGAAGGCCATTTCCAGCGTCTGGCGCAGGGTCTGGTCGGTGATCCCGAAGGCCGCCGCCTTTTCCGTATCCACCTTGATGTCGGCCTGAATGGCGGAGTTCTGCGCATCGGACGTCACGTCGGTGAAATGCGCGCTGTCCTTGCGCATGGCGTCCTGCAATTTGCCCGACCACTGGTTGGTCTGGGCCGAGTCCACCGACTGGACGACCAGCTGATACTGGCTGGCGGTCGAGCGGCCACCGAAGCGCAGGCTCTGCTGCGGCGTGATGAAGGCCTTTATGCCGGCAATCTTGGACGTGCTCTGGCGCAGTTCCCGCAGCGTCTGCTCCAGCGGAGCGCGCTTGTCCCGCTCGTTCAGTTCCACGAACATCGTGCCGTTGTTGAGCGGGCTGCGGGCATTGCCGCCGACGATCGAGGTGACGTGCTTGACCGCGGGGTTGGCGCGCACGGCGTCGGCCACCTGCGCCTGCAGGTCGCGCATAGCGGTGTAGGAGATATCCTCCCGGGCGCGGGTGGAGATCGACAGGCGGCCGATGTCTTCCTGCGGGAAAAAGCTCGAGGGCAGCGTCTTGAACAGATAGAGCGAGCCGCCGATCGAGGCGAGGAAGACAAGCATGATGATCAAGTGGTGGCCGAGGCACCAGCCGACGGCGCGATCATAGCCCCGCAGCGTCCAGTTGAAGCCGCGGTCGAACATTCTGACGACGATGTTGGGCTTGTAGTGGCCGCCGCGCATGCGCGAGCCGAGCATCGGCGTGACGGTCAGCGAGACAATGGTGGAAGCGACGATGGCGAGCGCCACCACCATGCCGAATTCATTGAACAGCCGCCCGACCACGCCGCCCATCAACAGGATCGGGATGAACACGGCAATCAGCGACACCGACATCGAAACGATCGTGTAGCTGACCTCGCGCGCGCCCTGCAGGGCGGCCTGCCGCACGGGCATGCCTTCCTCGATATGGCGCATGATGTTTTCGAGCATGACGATCGCATCGTCCACCACCAGCCCGACGGAAAGCGTCAGCCCGAGCAGCGAGATGTTGTCGATACTGTAGCCCAGCGCATACATGGCGCCGAACGTGGTGATCAGCGACAGCGGGACGGCGAGTGCCGGCACGACGGTGGCCGATAGACGGCCGAGGAACAGGAAGATCACCAGCACGACCAGGCCGATGGTCAGCATCAGCGTGAATTTCACGTCCGAGATCGAATCGCGGATCGCCGTCGAGCTGTCGTTCATCACGTCGATCGACACCGAGGCCGGCAGTTCCGCCGTCAGCGACGGCAGCTTGGCCTTGACCGAATCGACCACGTCCACCGTGTTGGCGTCCGGCTGGCGCTGGATCGCGAGGATGATCCCCTGCTTGCCGTCGTACCAGCTGCCGGAATCGACCGTGCCGACGCTGTCTTCCACGCGCGCCACGTCGCCGAGGTGGATGGGTGCGCCGTTGGGCGAGGCGATCACCAGCGAACGAAACTGAGCGGCATTGGTGCGCTGCGTGTCCGCATTGATCGTCAGCTTCTGGCTCTGGTTCTGCAGCGAGCCGACCGGGGTCTGGCTGTTGGCGGAGGCAATCGCGTCCGTGACGCTCTGCACGCCGATGCCGCGGGCCTGCAGCTTGGCCGGATCGACCTCGACGCGCACGGCATAGGCCTTGGAGCCGTAGATGGTCACTTCGGCGACGCCCGACAGCGTCGACAGCGCCGGCGAAAGAATGTTTTCGGCGATCTCGTCCACCTTGCTCGGCGGCATACTGTCGCTGCGCACGGCGAGCAACAGTACCGGCGCGTCCGCCGGGTTGGTCTTGCGATAGCTCGGCGGCGTCGTCATGTTGTCGGGAAGCTGCCGGGTTGCCTGCGAGATCGCGGCCTGCACGTCGGCCGCCGCCGCATCGATGTCGCGGGCAAGGTCGAACTGCAGCACGATCGATGTATTGCCGAGCGAGTTGCTGGCGCTGATTTCGCTGATGCCCGGAATGGTCTCGAATTTCTTGATGAGCGGCGTCGAGACGGAAGTCGCCATCGTCTGCGGCGAGGCTCCGGTCAGCGAGGCGGAGACGTTGATGGTCGGAAAATCCACCTGCGGCAGGGCTGCCACCGGCAGCAGCCGGTAGCCTGCCAGCCCCGCCAGGATCGCACCGATCGCAAGCAGCGTGGTGGCGACCGGTCGGCGGATGCAGAATTCCGAAATCATTTTGCCTCTCCTACCACCACCGCGCCGTCGGCCTTGCCGGCGCCGCCCGCGCCGTCACCAGCGGCGGTCTTGGGATCCTTGCCGCCGGCAAACTGCTCGTTCACGGTTGCGCCATCCACCAGCTGGACCTGTCCTTCGACCACCACGTGAACGCCCTCGTCCAGGCCCTTGGCGACAGCGCTGTTGTCACCGTTCGACCGGGAGACTTCGATCTTGGTCATGCGCACCTTCTTGTCGTCGCCGACAGTATAGACGAAGGGCTGGTCGACGCCCGGATTGATCGCAACGGTCGGGATGATGATATCCTTCTTGTCGCTTTCAAAGTGCACGGTCACATTGACCGACTCTCCCGGCCACAGCGTTCCGTCCGCATTGTCGAACCGGGCCTTGGCAAGAATAGTTCCCGATGCCGCATCCACAGTATTGTTGAAGAATGTGAGCTTGCCGGAAACCTTGGCGGCGCCGGCCGTCTGCGGCGCCGCATCGACGGCGATCGTCTTTCCGGCAAAGCCCGTCCGCAGGTCGTCGAGATACGCCTCCGGAAGGTAGAAGTTGACGAAGATCGGATCGTATTTGGCAATCGTGACGACGGCCGAACCCGCGCTCAGATAGGCACCGGTGCTGATCGTGATATCGCCCAGCCGTCCGTCGAAGGGTGCGCGGATGTCGGTATGCTCGACGGCGATCTGGTCTTCGGCGATGGCTGCCCGGTCGCTTTGCAGCGTGGCGGCGGCCGTGTCGCGGGCAGCGCGCGCCTCGTCGAGCGCCTGCTGCGTGCCGGCATTGCGTTCCACCAGCGTCTGGGCGCGGGTCAGCGCCGTTTCCGCCTGGACGAGCGTCGCCTGGTCGCGCGCCAGAAGCGCCTTGTCCTTGTCGACGGCAGCCTTGGCGCTCCGGTCGTCGAGCTTGGCGATCAGGTCGCCGGCCTTCACCACGTCGCCGTCATGGGCTGCGATGCTGACGATAATCCCGGCTTCCTGGGCGGCGATGGTGGTGTTTTCGTCGGCATTGGCCGAACCGGTGGCAGTGACGTCCATCGGCAGGATGGCGCGGCTGGCGGCAACCGTCTTGACGACTGGCGGCGGACCATTGCCGCGACGGCCACCCTGGCCACCCTGGCCGGCCGACCCCTGGCTTGCCTGGCCTGCCTGGCCCGCCTTGTCGGCGGTCGCTGTCTTGGGGGCGAAATCGGACAGATACGGGATGCTGTCGCGGTAGTGCCATGCTGCATAGCCAGCAGCCACGACACAGAGGGCAAGTATCCAGATTTTCTTCATCAGCCGACCCGAATGCATCTGCCTGCGAGCGCTGCGCAAGCATGTTAAAGCGTCTTACGGCCATCCAACCATACTAGACCAGTTAAGTTGGTGTAAGGTCGGATTAAATGTTGGTAATGAAAGCTTGCCTAGATATAAGCCGCGAACTCGAAAAAGTAGGCCGGTCCTGAGACCGTTAGCCTGCGGCGCGCTCGAACTGGCTGGCGACCTTGACATTGTATGCGTGAAAATCGCCGCCCAAAGTGACCATTAGCTCGGTAACGGCGGCGCGTTGGTATGACGGCTTTCCTGTTTCGCCGGGATCAGCGACTTTAGCGAACAAAGCGCCGCCCGGCCCAGACGATCACCAGTCCGGCGACAAGAAGGATCGCGCCGCGCAGGATCCAGGGCGACTGGTTGATCATGAAGGAGGAGGCCGGGTAGGGGAAGATGCCGGTGCCCTGGCCGATCCACACGAGGCCCATCAGGGCCGCCAGACATCCGATGATCGAGATGCCCATTCTCGCCGCAGCCATGATCCGCTCCACACCGTTCGATCCTGGCCATATCCTTAAGCCTGTTGATGCCACAAGGCGAGACGCGATCGCGTGATAGCGCGACCGCACCTGACAGAAAGGCCGGATGATTGCCTAGATCGACCGTGCGGCCCCGCCATCGACGCGCAGCATCGTGCCGGTGATATAGCTGGCAGGGCCCGAGCAGAGAAAGGCGCCGGCCGCCGCGAACTCTTCCACCTTGCCCATCCGGCCGATCGGGATCGTCTTGATCGATGCTGCACGCACCTCCTCGACGCTCTTGCCCTGCCGCTTGGCATTGGCGCCGTCGAGCTCGTCGATCCGGTCGGTGTGGATGCGGCCGGGCAACAGCATGTTGGCGGTGATTCCGGAGCCGGCAAGCTCGGTCGCAAGCGTCTTGTTCCAGCCGACCAGCGCGGCACGCAGCGTGTTCGACAGTGCGAGGTTGGCGATCGGCTCGAAGACGCCCGACGAGGCGACCGTCAGGATGCGCCCGAACCCTTGTGCCTTCATCTGCGGCACCAGCGCATTGGTGAGCGTGATGACCCGCAGCACCATGGACTGGAAGAACGTCTCGAGCGTCTCGGCCGTCATGTCTTCGGCCGTGCCGGGCGTCGGCCCGCCGGTATTGTTGACGAGAATGTCGATGCCGCCGAGCGTTTCCGCAACGCCGCGCAGCATCGCGTCCACAAAGCCCTGTTCCGACAGGTCGCCCCGGATCCAGTCCGCCTTGCCGCCAGCGTCGACGGTCGGGCCATCGGCATTGATGATCTTGCAGTTCTCCGCAAGCCGGTCGGCGCTGCGTCCGACAAGAAGCACATGCGTGCCTTCGGCAGCCAGCGCCTTGGCAATGCCGAGGCCAAGGCCGCGCGAGGATGCGAGAACGAGGGCGTGTTTGCCCTTGAGGCCGAGATCCATGAAACTGTTCCTTCCCAACTCATGTCTGTTGTCTGAGACTTATAGCAGCGGGACGCGCAGCCGGAAGGCCGAACTTGCCAACCGGACGGCGCCGGTTTAATGACGTGTACGTAAACGTAAGAGGCTGACCCCGGCCACAGCGCGATTGACACCGTGATGGACGCAATCGTGCCTCGACAACCGCAAGGGGTTTTGCCAAACAGGACCTTGAATATAAGCCGGAAGGGGCCGGCGAGCGGAGTTGAGAATGAGCGAGCAAGAGGTTACCGCCCACGAGCTGCCGGAACGCGAGAGCATGGAATTCGACGTCGTCGTCGTCGGTGCCGGCCCCGCCGGCCTGTCGGCTGCGATCCGCCTGAAGCAGATCAACCCGGATCTGTCCGTGGTGGTCTTGGAAAAGGGCTCGGAAGTCGGCGCTCATATTCTGTCCGGCGCGGTCGTCGATCCTTCGGGCATCGACAAGCTTTTGCCCGGCTGGCGGCAAGAGGAGGGGCATCCCTTCAAGCAGCCCGTCACCGCCGATCATTTCATGCTGCTGGGCCCTGCCGGTTCGGTCCGCCTGCCGAACGCTTTGATGCCGCCGCTGATGAACAATCACGGCAATTACATCGTCTCGCTCGGCAATGTCTGTCGCTGGCTCGCCGAAAAGGCGGAAGCCCTGGGCGTCGAGATCTATCCGGGCTTTGCCGCGACCGAAGTGCTCTACAACGACGCCGGCGCCGTGATCGGCGTCGCGACCGGCGACATGGGCGTCGAGAAGAATGGCGAGCCGGGCCCCGCCTTTACCCGCGGCATGGAGCTGCACGGCAAGTACGTGCTGATCGGCGAGGGCGTCCGTGGTTCTCTTGCCAAGCAGCTGATCGCCCGTTTCGATCTGCAGAAGGATCGCGAGCCGCAGAAATACGGCATTGGCCTGAAGGAACTCTGGCAGGTCAAGCCGGAGCACCATCGCCCCGGTCTCGTGCAGCACTCCTTCGGCTGGCCGCTTGGCATGAAGACCGGCGGCGGCTCATTCCTCTATCACCTCGAAGACAATATCGTCGCCGTCGGCTTCGTCGTGCACCTCAACTACAAGAACCCCTATCTCTATCCGTTCGAGGAATTCCAGCGCTTCAAGACCCATCCGGCGATCCGCGACACCTTCGAGGGCGGCAAGCGCCTTTCCTATGGCGCCCGCGCCATCACCGAGGGCGGCTACCAGTCGGTGCCGAAACTCACCTTCCCGGGCGGCGCGCTGATCGGCTGTTCCGCCGGTCTCGTCAACGTGCCGCGCATCAAGGGCAGCCACAACGCCGTCCATTCGGGCATGCTTGCTGCTGACAATATCGCAGCCGCGATCGCCAATGGCCGCGCCAATGACGAAGTGATCGAGATCGAGAACCAGTGGCGCTCGACCGTGATTGGAAAAGACCTGAAGCGGGTGCGAAACGTCAAGCCGCTCTGGTCGAAGCTCGGCACCGGGCTCGGCGTGGTGCTCGGCGGTCTCGACATGTGGATCAACCAGATATTCGGCACCTCGCCCTTCACCCTGAAGCACGGCAAGACCGATGCGCAGAGCCTCGAACCGGCTGCAAACCACAAGCCGATCGACTATCCTAAGCCCGACGGCGTGCTGACCTTCGACCGCCTGTCGTCGGTCTTCCTGTCCAACACCAATCACGAGGAGGACCAGCCGGTCCACCTGCAGGTGAAGGACATGGAGCTGCAGAAGCGCTCGGAGCTTGGGGTCTATGGCGGGCCGTCGACCCGCTACTGTCCGGCCGGCGTCTACGAATGGGTCGAGAAGGACGGCGAGGAGGTCTACGTCATCAACGCCCAGAACTGCGTCCACTGCAAGACCTGCGACATCAAGGACCCCAACCAGAACATCAACTGGGTCCCGCCCCAGGGCGGCGAGGGCCCGCTGTATCAGAACATGTGAGGGCTCAATGCAGATGGATCGGCATGGCAACGCCAAAAGTGCCGGCGATTCCATGAAGCCTTTTGTCGCGGGTCCATAAGGTGTGGCCCACCGAAAGAAGGATTGACGCAAGCAGATGTGCGTCCACGTAACCGATGCCTTTGCCGAATAGCCTGTTGCTCCGAATCATGTGTCGCACTTCCGCATCGTCGGCGATGGGGATTGTCGGAAGATCCGTCAACATCGTCATGATTTCATCGTATCGCGGGATGTGGCCGAGAGACAGCTCACCGATTACGAACGTATGGATGATGATTTCCTCTGCGTTGAGCAGCTCATGGAGGTGCGTGTCACCTGCACGGAAGTGATCTATCCAGATCGAGCTATCGACAAGAATCATTCTGGTTCCACCGGATCAAAGCGCCTCCTTGGCGGTGCTACCAGATCCGGTGCGCTTCCTCCGAGCTGGGCAAGCCGTCTTGCAGCTTCCCTCTGAACCAACGCTTCTAGAGCAACGCGCACCAGCGCGGGAGTTTCGGTTACGCCGGTGTATTTGCGCGCCTTCTCAAGCAATTCGTCGTCGATCGTGATGGTCATCCGCATAAACGTGCTCCCTTTCCCTAAAAATACTATCGATTGATACGGCATTCAATGTGCTACCGACGCAAACAGAAAGGGGCGCCGTAGCGCCCCTCAATCTTTTTAGCCCTTACCGTTCATCAGCTCCGCGGCTTCAGGTTCTCCGGGTCGTAGATCGGCTTGTAGCCCACGCCGACCACCTCGACCGGATAGGTCTCGGCGAAATACTCGACATCCAGCTTGCGGCCCACCTGGGCATAGTCGTGCGGCAGGTAGGCGAGCGCGATGTTCTTGCCGACCGTCGGGCCATAGGCGATCGAGGTCGTATAGGAACGGCGGCCGAGTTCATCGACCAGAACCGAACCCGTCTCCGGGTCCATCACCGGCAGCGAGCCGACCGGATAACGGGCGACGCCCTTGGCATCGACGTTGTCGGTCATCACCAGCGTGCAGAGCATCGCCGGCTGGTGGGCGCGCGCCTTGTATTCCAGGTGCTTCGCCTTGCCGCGGAAATCCGCTTCCTTGACCTTCGGGCGAGCGAGATCCGCCTCGATCAGGTTGTACTGCGTCAGGAGATCGGAGTTCTGCAGCCGCAGCGACTTTTCCATCCGGCGCGAATTGGCATAGGTCTCGACGCCGAAGGCCATCACCCCGGTCGCCCGCAGCGCATCCCAGACGGCGAGCCCGTCCTCATACTTCATGTGCAGTTCCCAGCCCTGTTCGCCCACATAGGAAATGCGGAAGGCGGTGACGGCTTTGCCGGCAATCTCGATCGGCTTGATCGCCGCGAAGGCGAAGTTTTCCGGGTCGAGCGCGGCGGGGTCGGACACCACCTTCTTCAGTGTCTCGCGGGCGTTCGGCCCCCAGATGCCGATGGTGATGAACTTTTCCGAGACGTCGGTGATGGTGACGTCGAGGCCGCGATCCTGCGCCACGCGGCGCATGTAGTGGAAGTCGCGCGGGCCGGCATCGGCGCCGTTGATCAGGCGGCAGCGGTCGGCCATGCGGATGACGGTAAAGTCGGCCCGCACCATGCCCTCGTCATCGAGGAAGTGGGTGTAGATGCCCTTGCCGATATTGCCGTCGCCGCCGATCTTGGCCGCGCACAGCCATTCGAGCAGCTCCACATGGTCCGGGCCTTCGATGTCCACCATGTGGAAATGGCTGAGGTTGACGATGCCGCAATCCTCCGACATCGCCAGATGCTCGGCGTTCGAGACCCGCCAGAAGTGCCGGTTGTCCCATTCGTTTTCGCGCACGGGCACCTGCGAACCGTATTTCTCCAAGAGGTGCTCGTTGGCGGCGTAGCCATGTGCGCGCTCCCAGCCGCCGAGCTCCATGAAATGACCGCCGAGTTCCTTCTCGCGTTCATGGAAGGGCGAGCGCTTGGCGCCGCGGCCGCTCGCATAGGGTTCGCGCGGATGCACGGCCGGGAAGTAGATCTTCTGGGCGGCCTCGAAGCTGCGGCCGTGGATGAATTCTTCGGTCAGCTGGTGCGGGTAGAAGCGGGCATAGTCGATCGAGTTGTGGTCGATCCCGGTGCGTCCATCCGTCATCCAGTCGGCGATCAGCTTGCCGTAGCCGGGGCCGTCCTTGACCCAGATGGCGACGCAGTACCAGAGACCGCGCACCTTCTGGCTTTCGCCGCAGGACGGTCCGCCGGCGGCCGATACCTGCAGCAGGCCGTTGAACGAATGGCCCTCGTTGTAGCCGAGCTCGCCAAGGATCGGCGTCAGCTCCATCGCCCGCTCGAGCGGCTCGAGGATCTGTTCCATGTCGAGGTCGCGCTGCGACGGCGACAGGCGGGCCTGATGCTTTTCGAGGATCTCGCGCGGATGGCAGAGACGCGGGTTGGTGGCCTCGTAATAGCCCCACTCGATCTGGCCGCCCTCTGTCGTGTTCGGGTCGCCCGTGTCGCGCATATAAGCGGAATTGCCCTGGTCGCGCAAAAGCGGATAGCCGATCTCCTTGCCGGTGCCGGCGAACTCGTTGAAGGGGCCGAAGAAGGTCAGCGGGTGGTCGACCGGCATCACCGGCAGGTCCTCGCCGACCATTTCGGCAATCAGCCGGCCCCAGATCCCGGCGCAGACGATGACGTGGTCGGCCATGATGGTGCCGCGCGGTGTGACCACGCCCTTGATGCGCCCGCCCTCGACGATAAGCGACGTCGCCGGGCAGTTGCCGAACATGGAAAGCTTGCCGGATTTTTCCGCCGCGTCGACCAGCTTGCCGGCCACCGTCTGGCTGCGCGGGATGACGAGACCGGCATCCGGATCGAACATCCCGCCCTGCACCTGGTCTTCCTCGATCAGCGGGAACATCGCCTTGATCTCGGAGGGCGAAACGTAATGGGCGCGGGTGCCGAACGCCTTGGCGGAGGAAAGCTTGCGCTTGATCTCTTCCATCCAGGTATCGTCGCCGGTGCGGGCCACTTCCAGCCCGCCGATCCGGGCGTAATGGCCCATCTTCTCGTAGAAATCGATCGAGTACTGCGTCGTCCAGACCGAAAGATAGTCGTGGCTGGTGGTGTAGCAGAAGTCCGACGCATGCGCTGTCGAACCGATATCGGTGGGAATGCCGGACTTGTCGATGCCGACGATATCGTCCCAGCCGCGCTCGATGAGGTGATGGGCGATCGACGCGCCAACGATGCCGCCGAGGCCGATGATGACGACCTTTGCCTGTTCCGGGAATTTTGCCATGACTTGCTCCGTAATCTGCGGGGGAGGTTAGATCAGGTCGGTCCTCCGGCAGCGCCGATATACGACATGCAACCGCCTCCCTTCCGCCATCCCGGCTGTTCAGACATGCCACGCCCGCGGCCGCCGATCCAGCCCTCTGATGCCGGTCGCCGTTCGCCCCGAAAACGCGTGCTCCATTAATCTTTCGGGTCGCACTATTAGCGCTTCGTTAACCATAAAAATTTACCTCTTGGTCATCGTCCCGACGCACCAAGGATTCTCCATGTCGCTCTCCCGCCGCGGTTTTCTCGCTGGCCTGCCGCTGATGCTGGCCGGCTGCGCCTCCACCTATAACGAGCAAAGCAACTACGCGACGCTGCCGAACGAGGAGTTCCCGCTGCGCCAGGTGCCGATCGACAGGATCAAGCCGGAACTGCGCCGAACCGAAGTCGCCTATGAGACCACCCAGGCGCCTGGATCGGTCGTCGTCGATACGCCCGCCCGGCGCGCCTATTACATCCTGGGTGGGGGAAGGGCGATGCGCTACGGCGTCGGTGTCGGCCGCGAAGGTCTCGCTCTCTCGGGCAACGCCTATGTCGGGCGCAAGGCGGAATGGCCGACCTGGACGCCGACGCTCAACATGCAAAACAGGGAGCCGCGCTACCGGGAGCTTGCGGGCGGCATGCCCGGAGGGCCGATGAACCCGCTTGGCGCCCGGGCCATGTATCTCTACCGGGGCGGCAACGACACGCATTTCCGTATCCACGGCACGAACCAGCCGGACTCGATCGGCCATGCCATGTCGAGCGGCTGCATCCGCATGATGAACCACGACGTGATCGACCTCTACGACCGCGTCCAGGTCGGCGCGCGCGTGATTGTCATCCAGGCCTGACCAGCAACGCAAGGGGCCGCGGCGTCGCCGTGGCCCGAAGCGCTAACGGCTCTTCCAGGCGACCACCATCATCGCGCCGATCGCCGAGATATGCTCGGTGACCGTGTAGAATTCCATCGTCTTGAAGGGTTCTTCCATCGTCCAGAACGCGTGGGCGATCGGAATCGTGAGCGCCGTGAACACGGCAAGCGCTCCGGCGCCGAGCCAGGTCCAGCGGTTGAGGATGATCAGCGCCGAGCCGCCGAGCTGGGTGATGATGACGGCGATGTTGAACAGCACCGCGGGCTGAAGCCCGAAATGCGCCATCTCCGCTACGCCGCCGTTGAAGTCGATCAGCTTCGACAGGCCGCTGCCCCAGAACATGAACGTCAGGACGGTCCGCGCGACGTAGCCGAACCATGTCGTGCCGGTCAGCGCCTGGAGCGGATTGCCGTATGTATGCGTCTGTGAACTCACCATCTTTTAGACCCCTCTAAAACCCCTGCGAGCATAATAGCAGGAAGCAACCGCGACCGGAAGGTCCCGGGCATGCTATCGAAAGGCGTAGCCGCGTCCGTGCTCAGAAGCCGGAAAGAACGATCTTGCCGCGGGTCGTCTGGCTTTCGATCATCGCATGGGCGGTACGCAGATTGGCCGCGTTGATCGGCCCGATCACCTCCGTCAGCGTCGTGCGGATCTTGCCGGCGTCGATCAGATCGGCCACGTGGTTGAGAAGCTTGTGCTGCTCGATCATGTCGGCCGTCTGCCACACCGGCCGGGCAAACATCATCTCCCAGTGAATGGACAGCGCCTTGGCCTTGAACGGACGCAGGTCCATCGGTTCGTTCGAATCATCGATCAGCGACAGCCGGCCCTGCGGCGCGATCAGCTCCAGAATATCCTTCAGGTGCGCGTCCGTATGGGTCGTGGAAAACACGAAACCCGGAGCGCCGATCGCCATCTGGGCAAGCTGCGCTGTCATCGGCCGGGAATGGTCGAGCACGTGATGAGCGCCGAGCGAGGCAATCCAGTCGCGCGTCTCCGGCCGCGAGCCGGTGCCGATCACGGTGACGTCGGCAAGCTGGCGCAGCAGCTGGATGGCGATCGACCCGACGCCGCCGGCGCCGCCGATCACCAGCACGGCGTTCCAGGCGCCGGCCACCTTGTCCTGCACCTTCATGCGGTGGAAGAGTGCCTCGTAGGCCGTAATGGCGGTCAGCGGCAGGGCAGCCGCCTCCTCGAAGCTCAGCGTCTTCGGCTTCCAGCCGACGATCCGCTCGTCCACCAGATGGTACTGCGCATTCGTGCCGGGTCGGTTCACGGCGCCGGCGTAATAGACCTCGTCGCCCGGCTTGAAGAGCTTGACCCCCGGCCCGATCGCCGTCACCACACCGGCGGCGTCATAGCCGAGGATCCGGTGCTGGCCGGGTTCGACCGTCGCCGAATTGCGCACCTTGGCGTCGACGGGATTGACGGAAACCGCCCTGATCTCGACCAGGAGGTCGCGGCCCTGGGCTTCCGGCATGGCGACCTCGATATCAACGAGAGCGGTCTCCGACGTGATGGGCTGGGGCAGGGTAAAGCCGACGGCGCGCATGTTTCCTCCTTCGTCACCAGGCAATTGCTACGCGGGAGGGTAGACCATGACGGGCGAAAATGCATGCGCCGCGATGGCGGCCGCAGGCGTCAGGCGTTCGCCTGGCGCTTTTCCAGCATCACCGAAACGGCAAACACGCAAAGTCCGACAGCCGACAGGAATGCGCCGACATAGCCGGTCGCCGCAAATCCCCAGCCCCAGGTGATGACCAGGCCCCCGAGCCAGGCGCCGAGTGCGTTGGCGATGTTGAACGCCGAATGGTTGGAGGCGGCCGCCAGCGTCTGCGCATCCGCGGCGACATCCATAAGCCGGGTCTGCAGCGCCGGTCCGGGTGCAAAGCCGCAGCCGACCAGGAAGACGGTGATGTAGAGCGCGATCGGGTTGTGCGCGAACATTGCAAAGCACAGCATCACCACGATGTAGAACACCATGGAACCGCCGATCGTGCCCCGCAGCGACCAGTCCGCCAGGCGCGAGCCGACCACGTTGCCGACATTCATGCCGATGCCGAACAGGGCAAGCACGACCGACACCATGCCGACCGGCAGGCCGGCGGTGATCGTCGTGGTCGATGCGATATAGCTGAACACCGAGAACATGCCGCCAAAGCCGATCGCCGCAATGCCGAGCGTCAGCCACACCTGGGTGCGGCCGAAGGCGGAAAGTTCGCGGCGGATGCTGGCGCCTTCCTGCACCTGGTCGCGCGGCAGGAAATACCAGAGCAGCGCCACGGTCAGCGCGCCGATGGCGCCGACCAGCAGGAAGGCGGCGCGCCAGTCGAGGCTCTGGCCGATCAGGGTCGCCAGCGGCGTGCCCGCCAGCGTCGCGATCGTCAGGCCGAGCATGACCCGACCGACGGCTCTTGCGCGCTTGTTGGGAGGAACCATCGAGGCCGCCACCAGCGAGGCGACACCGAAATAGGCGCCGTGCGGCAGGCCGGTGATGAAGCGCAGCGCGGTAAAGCTCCAGAAGCTTGGCGCAAGCACGCTGAGGATATTGCCGGCAGCAAACAGCCCCATCAGCGACAGGAGCAGCACACGGCGCGGCAGCCGGGCAGCAAGGATCGCGATGATCGGCGCACCGACGACGACGCCGAGCGCATAGGCGCTGATCACGTAGCCGGCGCTCGGAATGCTGACCTCGAACGACGAGGCGACGTCGGGGAGAAGACCCATGATGACGAATTCGCCGGTGCCGATGCCGAACCCGCCGACAGCCAGGGCGATCACGATCAGGGCGACGGCGCGGGGCGAAAGTCCGCCGCCTCCATCTTGCCTCCCTGCTTCGAAATCCTCTCCGGAATCAAGGCGCGCGGCACTGGTGCTCATGGTAAGGTCTTTAAATATGAATGGAGAAAAAAGCGGGTGAGGCGTGGATGCCTTACCCGCCCTGGAGAGTTGGGTCAACAATGACCTGTGTATTAGGTATCATGAACTTGTGCGCCGCGGTAGATTGTATATCGCTGTGCGGTTGCCTTCACGCCAATGTGTGCAAGAGCCTGATTTCGGATGCCGGCGTGGTGCCGCGCAACCAAATTGGCCGTTGCCCGTTGTGGATCCGGCCAAATGCCGGGGGATGTTTATCCAAATGAACCTGTTTGCCGTGTTCAACCGCGACGGCGGTACTTTCAAGACGACCGATATGAGCGCCTATTGCGCCCATGCGACCAAGACGTTCGAGGCCGCCGGCCATCAGATCGACTGCCATGTCGTGGCTGGCGACAAGGTCGTCGAGACCATGGAGCGGGCTGCGACGACGCCCGGTGTCGATGCGCTGATCGCCGGTGGCGGCGACGGAACGATTTCCGCCGCAGCCCGCATCGCCTGGAAGGGACAGATCGCACTCGGTGTCGTGCCGGCCGGGACCATGAACCTGTTCGCCCGGTCGCTGAAGCTGCCGCTCGACATCTGGCAGGTCATCGACGCGCTGGCGGTCGCCACGCCCGAAAAGGTCGATATCGCCAGCGCCAACGGCCAAAGCTTCGTCCACCAGTTTTCCGCCGGCCTGCACGCACGCATGGTCCGCTACCGCAATTCGATGGATTTTGCATCGCGCCTCGGCAAGATGCGCGCCAGCGTCCGCGCCGCCGTCGGCGTGATGCTGAACCCGCCGGAATTCGAGGTCGAGTTCAACGTCGAGGGCCGCAAGGACTATCGCAAGGTGTCCGCGATATCGGTCTCGAACAACGAGTTCGGCAGCGATCCGCTGATGTTTGCCGACGACCTGACGCGCGGCCACCTCGGCTTCTATCTCGCCGACCCGCTGACGCCGACCGGCGTGGCGCGTCTCACCTACGATATTCTGCGCGGCCGGTTGAAGGAGAATGCCTCCGTCACCGCCATGACCGCGACCGAGCTCGAACTGCATTTTCCCCGCCACCGCCACGATGTCCGCTGCGTTCTCGACGGCGAGCTTCTGCCGATGAAGAGAGATGTTCTGCTGAAGATTCACGCGGGAGAGTTGACCGTCCTCGTCAACCGCGACCATCTCGGCGCCGCCGCAGCGCCCGTCCTCGACCAGGCCTAGCCAACGGTTCGGGCGTTTTGCATGCCGTTTCGCGGGGATAAAATCCCCGGAAACGACAGCGAATCACGATTGTTCGCGGCATTTCGCATTTTGAGGGTCCCCAAACCGGCAAATATGGCGCATAGAGGAAGAAGCCATAGGCTTTCATCTTCCCGTCATCGGCACAGGCCGTGCGAAGCTGTTGCCACGCGATGGACAATACAGCCGGCCCCCCAGGATGACAGGGCACCGACCTTCCGAAAAGGACTAACTAGTTTGAACGCGACGATCAGACCCGAGGCTGCGGCGGCAAATGCTGCCCATAATGCAACTCTCACCCCGACGCAGGTTCGCGGGCTTAAGCTTGCCAAGGATGGCGATCTTTTCCCGCAGGAGGCCAAGAGGTGGACGCATCTGAACGCCACGGTCACCTATGCACGCACCGACCGTTTCAAGGAACGGCCGCAGAAGATCAAGTTCCTGACCACCACCACCGTTCACGAACTGCGGGAACTGGGCCTGATCCAGACCCTCAATGCGGATCTGCCGCCGGAACAGGCCTCCCACGGCATCACCATGGCCGGCAAGATCTGGCTGCTCAAGAACAAGTAGCACGGTCGCTGGAAAAGGGGCTGGCCTTCAGCCCCTGACGGCCAGCCAGATCACGTGTCGCGCGCCGCCGCGTTTGCCGTTGGCGCGCGTATTGACGACCTCAGCCGCATAACCCGCCTCCTTCAGCCGTCGCGTGAAGCGCGGATCGGGACCTGAAGACCAGACGGCGAGAACGCCGCCGGGACGCAGCGCCTCACGGCTGGCCCGCAGGCCGCCCGCATCATAAAGGCGGTCGTTTGACGCGCGCGTCAGCCCGTCCGGTCCATTGTCCACATCGAGCAGGATAGCGTCGAAACGTCCTTTCGAGGACCGGATCAGTTCGACGACATCGCCCTCGTGGATCTCGACGCGCGGATCGTCGAGGCAGCCCTTGAACACGTCCGCCATCGGCCCGCGTGCCCAGGCGACGACGGCCGGCACCAGTTCGGCAACCGTCAAGCGCGCATCGGCCGGCAGCACGCCGAGAGCGGCGCGCAGCGTGAACCCCATGCCGAGACCGCCGATCAGCAGCGAAGCTGAAGCCCGCTCGCGGATCCTGTCATGCGCCAGTGTCGCAAGGGCCTCTTCCGACCCGCTCAGCCGGCTGTTCATCAGCTCGTTGGCGCCAAGCATGATCGAGAACTCCTGGCCGCGCTGCTTCAGTCGCAATTCGCCGCCGTTGCCGGGGATGGAAGCTGTGTCGAGGTGGATCCAGGGCAGCATCGGTTCATGTCCTTGTGGGAGGGCTGCTCTAGCCGACTGAGGCCGGCAAGATCAACCCTCGGCAACCCACCGCGCTGCGCCGGTCGATTATCCGGCGCAAATATCCTCAGCTGGCGATCGACGTCAGCGGCGGCGGCGTGCTGGCGGCAGCGGCATCGATATCGGCGGAATTGGAGCCGTTCGAGCGCACCGTCACCGCATTCGACGCGAACTGCACGCCGGCGACCTTGCAGGCGGCGAGCAGCCGCGTCATCGCCTCGCGCTTCAGGATGCTCGGGTTGCCGGGCAGGCAGGTAAACTTGAAGCGTACGATCATCGCCGTTTCGGTGATGTCCTGGATCCCCTGCATCTTCAGCGGGATCAGGAACTGCGGCCCGTATTCCGGATCCTCCAGCATGCCAAGGCCAACCTTCTTGGCAGCACGGCGGATCACCTCCGCATCGCTGTCCCGCTCGAAGCGGAGCTGGAACTTGATCGTCCCCCAGTCGCGGCTGAAATTGGTGACGGAGCTGATCTGGCCGAACGGAATGGTGTGGATCGGGCCGTTGTGATGGCGCAGCCGCACGGAGCGCACGGTGATCTGCTCGACGGTCCCCTGCAGCTTGCCCGCATCGATGTATTCGCCGATCCGGAAGGCATCGTCGACGATGAAGAAGATGCCGGAGACGACGTCTTTGACCAGCGCCTGCGACCCGAACGAAAGCGCAAGGCCAAGTACCCCGAAGCCGGCCAGCAGCGGCGCCACGTTGACGCCGAGCGAACTGAGGACGATCAGCGAGCCGACCGCCAGAACTGCGCCGAGAACGAGGTTGCGGATCACCGGCAGCGCGGTCGTTAGGCGGCTTGTCTGCTTCTTGTCCGCCTGATCGTCCTCCTGGCCCGGCAGCATGACGATCTGCGGCGGGGCGATCGTTTCGGCATACTTCCACACCAGCGTGTAGACGGCCCAGCTGGCGACCACGGCAAAGCTCAACCGCTCCAGCCAGAGGATCCAGCCGGTCGCGATATCCCCGCCGCTGGTCATCAGCGGCCACCAGAGGGCGGTAATCAGGTGCAGACCCCCGATCCACACCGCGCCCGAGCACACCACCCGCAGGCTGGCGAGCACCGACGACCACAGGCCCGCGCCATGAGTGGTTTCCCAGTGGCGCGCGAATTCGTCCACCACGTGGTGGGCGCCGAGAGCGAAGACCGGCAGCAGCAGCAGGATCACCTGCGTGGTGCCGGCCGCAAAACTCCACCGTGCACTCTCCGGCGAACCGATGATGACCGAGCCGAAGAACCAGATGAAGATCGCCGAAACCACGTAGAAATCCGGAAGCAGGTTGCCGATGACCCGCCTGACGGGCCCCGGGCTTGAGCCCTTGAATGCATCCCGGATGTCGGCCCGGCCGCCCCAGAACCAGACCAGTTTGAGGAGGGTCAGCAGGGTGCCGCCGATCAGGAACCATCCGTCGAGCGAGGCCCGGTCGAGGCCCAGCCAGTTCCACAACCGCATGGTCTCGCCGAACACCGCGGTGATCACGCCGTAGGCGGTGAGCATGCGGAAGTGCCATTGCGGACTGCCGATGGCGAACAGGGTTTCGCCGCTCGCATCGGGCCGGAACAGGAACCGTGCCACCGCCATGTAGACGAGCACGATCAGCGTGAAGGCAATGGCGGCCTGGCAGACCTGGAAGGCCGCCGTGGTGTCCGCAAGCATCGTCAGCAGCACCCAGCGGGCGACGCCGAGGAAGATCGCGATCGACAGCAGGTCGCCGATCAGGCGCTTGAAGAAGCGGCGGAACTTGCCGGCGATGTGACGGGCGCGCAGGTGGCTGTGCCGCAGCAATTGCGTCGACAGGAGCCGAACGCCAAGCGCCGCCGCGCCGCCTGCGAGCAGCGAGAGAAAGGCCACCAGTGCGATGTGTCGGTTGGCGATGCCCTCGGCATCGAGGTGCGAGGTGGTCATGCCCACCATGGTGGACAGCGCCCTCAGCCCCGCGATCGCGGTCGTGAAGCCGTGCGAGGAGGCATCCGAGAACCGCTCCCAGCTGGCCATGCCCATGTTGGCCGCCTCCATTTCCGGCGTCATCTGCATCGTGTCGGCGCTTCCGGTGGGGTTTGGGCCGGCGCCAGACTTGGTGGCAGTTGCCGACGGGGTGGCGGGCTGCGCCGCGGCCGCGGTGGCTGTGGGGGAGGTGGCTGTCGGCGATGTCTCCACCTGCACGGTGAGCGGACGTCCCGTCCGCGTCGCAAGGTCGAGCACCTGCTGCACATCGGCAGCGCTCTGGCCGGGCTTGAGGACGACGGTCAGCGGCGGCTCCTGCGCCCGCATCGGCGAAGCGGCAAGGAGAAAACCGATAAAGGCTGCTGCGGCAGCTCGGCAGAACGGCATCAGCGTCTCCATCGGACCTCGCGGCCCTCGATCATCCGCGCCGCCTCAGGGGAGGAGGCGCCTGTCCCAATCCTGCAGCCCTCGCAGGCAGGCCCCATCATATGGCCAAGATCGCCATTCCGCCAGCGGGCTGCTTTTGGACGCAGTATCCTAGATCCGGGGCAGATAGGTGCGGTAGTCGAAGTCGCTGACGGTGCGCAGGAAGGTGATCGCCTCCTTGCGCTTGGTGTCGCCGTAGAGCCGCTGGTAGCGCTCGCCGAAGGCGTCGCGGATGAAGGACGAGGCGGAAAAATCCTCGACGGCCGTCAGGAAATCATGCGTCAGGCGCCTGGTCCCTTGAGGCGGATCCTGGCCGGGCTCCGTGGCCGGTCCCGGATCCAGCGTCTCGTCGAGGCCCAGAAGCATGCCGCCGAGGATGGCCGTCAAAAGCAGGTAGGGGTTGGCATCGGCACCGGCCACCCGGTGTTCGACGCGCGCCGCCGGTCCCTGCGCATCGGGAATGCGGATCGCCGTGCCACGGTGGCCCAGCCCCCAGTCGATGTCGACGGGCGCGAACGAGCCCGGCTGGAAGCGGCGATAGGAGTTGGCAAACGGCGCGAAGATCAGCTGCGCGTCCCGCATGGTGTTGAGCATCCCGGCGGTCACCGACTTGAGCTTGACCGGATCGCTGCCCCTGGCGTCCAGCACGTTGGCGCCCGTCGCATCGATGACGCTTGCATGCACATGCAGCCCGGAGCCCGCCTGGTCGCCATAAGGCTTGGCCATGCAGGTGGCTTTCAGCCCGTGGCGGCGTGCCGCCTGGTCGGCGATCCGCTTCAGGTAGATGCAGTCGTCGGCGGCGGCCAGCGCATCGGCGCGGTGCAAAAGGTTGATCTCGAACTGGCCGGGGCCGAACTCGGCGGTGGTGGCATCGGCCGGCAGGCCTTGCGCCTTCGCCCAGGCCCGCACCGTCTGCAGGTAGTCGTCGAGCGCATCGACAGCGCTCATGTCGTAGAGCTGGAAGCCGTTCGGCTGGTCGCGGAACCGCAGTCTTGCGGGCGGCTGCGGTCGCCCGGTTTCACGCCAGTCGTCCTCCATCAGGTAGAATTCCAGCTCCGTCGCCACCACCGGCGTCAGCCCGCGCTCGGCGTAGCGCTCGAGCATGGCGGACAGGATGGCGCGCGGGTCCATGAACGAAGGCGTCCCGTCCATCTCGTGCATGGTGGCCAGCACCTGCAGCGAACCCTCGGGCGCCCAGGGCATCGGGGTTGTGCTGCGCGGGTCGGGGATGCACAGACCATCCGGATCGCCGACCGACAGCGACAGCCCGGTGATGTCGTCGTTGTCGTCGCCCCAGATATCCAGCGACTGCGTGGAGGAGGGCAGCCGCACGCTTCCGTCCCAGACCTTCTTCTGCGCCTCCAGCGGAATCTGCTTGCCGCGCAGATCGCCATTCATCCCGACGAGCAGGATTTCGATGCGGGGAGGGCTCGTGTCTTTGAGGGTCATGAAGACTTCTTCGATGGGGTGTTGCGGAAAGCCAGTCGTAACCGATAGAAATTACGCAGACAATCTGGGAACAGGCGGGGGAACACCATGAACGACGCACCAAAGCTATCCAATCTGGCTGCGATCGATGCCGCCCATCATCTCCATCCCTTTTCCGACATGAAGCAGCTCAACGCCAAGGGCACGCGGATCATCGAGCGGGCCGAGGGCCTCTACATCTACGACTCGACCGGCAAGCGCTATCTGGATGCCTTTGCCGGTCTCTGGTGCGTCAATGTCGGCTATGGCCGAACCTCGATCGCCGAAGCGGCCCGCAAGCAGATGGAGGAGCTGCCCTATTACAACAGCTTCTTCGGCACCGCGACGCCGCCGGCCATCCTGCTGGCACAGAAGATCGCCTCCCATGCCGGCGGCAAGCTGAACCGGGTCTTTTTCACCAACTCCGGCTCGGAGGCGAGCGACACCTGGTTCCGCATTGCCCGCGTCTACTGGAAGGCGCTGGGCAAGCCGGAAAAGACCCATGTCATCGCCCGCAGAAACGGCTACCACGGCTCGACCGTCGCGGGCGCGTCGCTCGGCGGCATGAAGCTGATGCACGAGCAGGGTAACCTGCCGATCGAGGGCGTCCACCACATCTCCCAGCCCTACTGGTATGCCGAGGGTGGCGATCTCACCCCTGCCGAATTCGGGCTCAAGGTGGCGCGCGAGCTGGAGGCGAAGATCGACGAACTGGGCGAGGACCGCGTCGCCGCCTTCGTTGCCGAACCCATCCAGGGCGCCGGCGGCGTCATCATCCCGCCCGATACCTACTGGCCGGAGATTGCCCGCATCTGCAAGGCGCGCAACATCCTGCTGGTATCCGACGAGGTGATCTGCGGTTTCGGCCGTCTCGGCTCGTGGTTCGGCTACCAGCACTTCGGCGTCGAGCCGGATCTGGCGCCGATCGCCAAGGGGCTGTCTTCGGGCTATCTGCCGATCGGCGGCGTCATGGTTTCCGACCGCGTCGCCGACGTCATGGTCAACGAGCTTGGCGATTTCTACCACGGCTTCACCTATTCCGGTCACCCGGTCTGCGCCGCGGCGGCGCTCGAAAACATCCGCATCATCGAGGAAGAGGGGCTGGTGGAGCGGGTCCGCGACGACATCGGCCACTATTTCGCGGCTGCCTGGAAGAGCCTCGAGGATCACGACGTGGTCGGTCAGGCGGAAAGCGTCGGCCTGATTGCGGGGTTACAGCTCAGCGCCGACAAGGCGACCCGTCGCCGCTATGCCAAGCCCGACGATATCGGCACGCTGGTGCGCAATCACTGCGTCGAGAACGGTGTCATCCTGCGCGCCACCGGTGACCGCATGCTCGCCTCGCCGGCGCTCACCATCAGCCGCTCGGAAGTGGACGAAGTGGTCGACAAGCTGCGCTTAGCCCTCGACCACCTGCGCGACACCGTCAGGGAGTAGGCGCTGCGCCCTTGGGCAGGTCGATCACCGCATAGGCGAAGCGATACTGGTCGCCAGGGTGTCCCCAGGCATAGGGGAAGGCGACGACGCCGTCTTCCCGCGGCGCTGCCGTGATGTCCTCGCCGTTGAGATAGGTCGAGAAGATTGCCTGCAGCGGTGCCGGCGTGCTTCCGTCGGAGTTGCGCCAGACGAGCACGACCCTGTCGAATTCCAGCAGCGGCTGCGGCGGCAGGCCGAGCGGCGGGCGCGGCGTCAGAACCGGCTGGTCCGGCAGGTTGAAGCGGATGTTGCCGCCGAGCTGGCCGTCGGAGGCCACCACGATCGTGTTGGCACCGGCCGCCTTTTCCGCCACCAGTGTGGCGAACGCTGCAAACGGGATGTTGACGTAGCCGTATTTGCCGGTGAACGGCGAAGAGGCGACCCGGCCGTAAAGGATCAGGGGGATCAGCACCATGATCACGCCGGCCACGCCCCAGAGCCGCCGGATGCCCGGCAGGGCCGGAATATGCGCCGCGTCCACCTTGAGCGCCAGATAGAGCGGAACTGCCAGCAGGATCGGCGCCAGCCAGCGATCGCGGACGTTTTCGAGCCCGGCGAACAGGATCATGAGCACGATCAGGCCGACGCACAGGCCGAGCATGCGCCCGACCAGCCGCGTCCAGGGCGAGCGGGCCCGCAGCACTGCGCCGACATGTTCGCGGAAGACGGCTGCGAAGATGACGAGCGTCAGCGCGATGAAGCCGAGCGTCGAGAGCGCCAGCGATCCGAACCCGTCGACGAGGCTGACGAGGAAGCCGGTCTCGTCGTTGACCAGCTTCTTCATCGTGTGACCGCCGGCGGCCTCGAAGTTGTTGATCAGCCAGAAGGCGTGCGGCGTCACGATCGCGAGCGCCAGCATGCCGGCCGGCACGATCCGCCAGTCGAGGATCCTTGACCGCATCTCGCGATCGCTCAGCACCGCGATCCCGGCCGCAATCGGCACGACGGCAAAATTGTACTTGGTGATGCCGCCGATCCCGGTCGCCAGACCGAACAGCATGAAGCTTGCGAAGGAGGGGCGCGACAGAAGCCGCAGCAGCGCAAACAGAAACAGCGCCGCTCCGAACATCGCCGCCACCGTATGGCTGAGGTCGCGCTGCGCCTCGAAGGCCACCTGCGGAATGGTGAGGAGGCCGAGCGCCGCGACGATCGCCAGACGCTTGTCGGTGAGCACCTGTCGCGCTGCCAGCCAGTAAAACAGGTAGGTCGAAAACAGCAGCAGGTTCTTGAGCAGCGACAGGGTCGCCAGCGACATGCCGAGACCATGCACCGCCGCATATTCCAGCCAGTTGTAGAACGGCGGCTGCGAGCTGTAGCCGGCCAGCAGCCACTGCGAGAAGTAGGTCTGTTCCGCCTCGTCCAGTTCCAGCCCATGCGGCAATGCCAGCCTCACCAGCAGATTGACGAGGAAATAGCAGGCGAGCACGCCAAGCAGGGTCTTGCTCTGTGTCAGCCGGCCCTGTGTCAGCCGGCTCCCATCGTTGTCTGCCTGTGCCGGCTGCAAGCTATGCTCCATCGCGTCAGTCCCGGTTGATCCAGGCATAGCCGAACACGGCCTTCGTCTGGCCTCCCGTATAAGGATAGGGCACCGCCAGGCTGCGAATGTCGAGACCCGTATTCGGTAGACCCCGCGACTGCAAAGCGGCCGCCAGCGGTTCCGGCAGACCGGCGACGGCGTCGCTTGAGGTCCAGATCACCAGTCCGGCGCTCTGCAGCACCGCTGTCTCGGGTTCGGGGGCTTCCCGGAAGGACGGCAGGATCACCAGCGCGTCCGGTGCGGCAAGTCGTGCACCGGCTGCAACCGAGGCGTCGCCGGAGAGAATGAAGGCGGGCGCAGGGCGTCCGGGCTCGGCCAGCGCCTCACGGACCGCAGCGGCGGCCGGCAGGTTCTCCTTGGCGGTGCGCCCGAGCGAAGGCGAAATCATGTTGCCCGCAACAAGATAGAGGATGAAGCCGAAGGCGAGGATGAACACCGGCCAGGCCATCCTTGCCGTTCCGCGGGCACCGTCGGCGCCGCTGGCGTCGAGTTTCAGGCACAGGTAGAGCGGCAGCAGCATCACGAACGGCGACAGCCATTTCTGGCTGATCGTGCTCGCTCCAAGCCCGCCGATGCCGATCAGCCCGACAAACACAAGGCACAGGATCAGCGCCCGGCCGATGACCCGCGTCCAGACGGTGCTGCTCCGCCAGGCCCGGAAGAGATGGCGCCGGAAGCCGATCAGCGCCGCTGCGAGGATCGGCAGGACGCTGTCGAGCGTTGAGGCGACCAGCATGACGAGGCCGGTCAGGCGGTCGAACACGGGGTCTCCCGTCGCGTCGTTGCGCATCGAATTGATCGTCCCGGCCGTCGCCGTCTGCAGGTTGTTCAAGACCCACAAGCCATGCGGCAGGCAGATCAGGGTAGCGACCGCGATCGTGGCGAGGATGCGCCAGTCGAACAGTCGTCGGCGCAGCTCCGCCTCGGGCAGGATCGCAACGATCGCCGCCAGCGGCACGAGCACGAAGTTGTACTTGGAGATGCAGCCGAGCCCGACCGCAACTCCGGTAAGCAGGTAGGCTCCAAGGCTCGGCCGGGTCAGCGCCAGCAGGAAGGCGTAGAGGAAGAACGACACCGCGAACATGGTCGCGACCGCGTGGGTAAGGTCGCGCTGCGCCAGCACCGAGATCGAGGGCAGGGCGATCAGCGCCAGCATCGACGCGAACGACAGGGCGCGATCCCGGATCACCAGTCGCGCCGCCAGCCCGTAGAACAGGCAGCACAGGAACAGCAGTCCGTTCTTGAGGATCGACAGCGCGAAGATGGTCGGGCCGAAGAGATGCACCAGGCCGTATTGCAGCCAGTTGAAGAGGGGGGGCTGGCGCCCGTAGCCGAGCAGCAGGAACTGCGACAGCAGCAGCTGCTCCGCCTCATCCGTCTGCACGCCCTCCGAGCGAAGGACGCGAACCGAGACGGCAATCACGTAATAGGCCGCAATCAGCCAGAGCAGCAGCTCCGGCCTGCGGGCGAGCGCTTCATGGATGCGCCGCATCGCCCGCGTACACTTCCCTGACGATGTAGCTGACGGCGCTGTCCTCGCGGTAGTAGGTCCGCGCGATCATTTCCGCCAGGATGCCGGTGGTGATCATCTGCACGGCAGACAGGAACAGCATGACGCCGATCATGAACAGCGGTCGCGTGCCGATGTCGTTGCCCATGATGAACTTGTCGACGAACAGATATGCAAGGATCAGCGCGGAGACAGCACCAAGTCCAAGCCCGAGCGAACCGAAGAAATGTCCCGGCCGCGCCTTGAAGCGCATGAAGAACATCACCGACAGAAGGTCGAGGATGACGCGGAAGGTGCGCGAGATCCCGTATTTGGAAACGCCGTGCTGGCGCGCATGGTGGGTGACCGGCATTTCGCCGATCCGCGAGCTCGGCACCACGCCGGCAACCCAGGCCGGAATGAAGCGGTGCATCTCGCCCATCAGCTTGACCTGCTTGATGATCGAGCTGCGGTAGATTTTCAGCGAGCAGCCGTAGTCGTGCAGCCGCACGCCGGTGATGCGGCCGATCAGCCGGTTGGCGATGAAGGACGGGATCTTGCGCAGCACAAGGCCGTCCTTGCGGTTCTTGCGCCAGCCGACGAGAAGGTCCAGTTCGCGGCGCTCCAGCTCCGCGACCATGCCGGGAATGTCCTTGGGGTCGTTCTGCAGGTCGCCGTCGAGCGTGGCGATCAACCGGCCCTGCGCCTGGGTGATGCCCGCCTGCATGGCCGCCGTCTGGCCGAAATTGCGCTGCAGGGCGACGATCTTCAGGTCGAGGCCCGGTCGGGTGAGCGCGCTGCGGGCGGTAACCACGGTCGCATCCGTGCTGCCGTCGTCGACGAGGATCAGCTCCCAGCGAGGCGCATAGCCGGTCATGGCCGCGACGATCCGGTCGATCAGCGGGGCGACGCTTTCTTCCTCGTTGAAGAGCGGCACGACAAGCGACAGCTCGATGGGCTCGGCCGTCGTCTCGATGCGGCTGCTGACAGACTCAGCTGTTGTACGCACCTTGCGTTTCTCCTAAACCACGGGCTTCAACGGCGGCCGTCACGGCTGCGGAACCCGATTTTTCACATGGGGCCACCTACTATATGAAGAATTCCCCGGTTGCCAGCCGCCCCGCATGGATAATTCGCAACGCCATGACGCTGGCGACCGTGGCGATCATCCTGCTCTACGCGGCATTCATCCAGTGGGTGTGGGGCTGGCAAACGGTAATTTTGCTGTGGTCGGCGGCCGGCTGGGGATCGGCGGCGCTGGCCATGCTGCTCCTGCTCGCCACCTATGTCCTTCGCACATGGCGCATCTATGATTACTTCCCGCGCGAGACGGGGGGGCATTTCGGCACCCTGCTGCGGCTCGTGCAGGTCCATAACCTGCTCAACATCATGCTGCCCTTCCGCACCGGCGAAGCCAGCTTTCCGTTGCTGATGAAGCGCGAGTTCAACCTGCCGATCGCGCGCGGCACGGCGGCGCTGTTCGTGATGCGCTTGTTCGACCTGCATGCGCTGCTGGCAGCCGCCGGCACGGGGCTCGCTCTGCAAAATGGGCGCGCCTGGGCCTGGGCGCTGTGGCTCGCCTTTCTGCTGCTGCCGGCGCTCGCCTTTGCCGTTCACCGGCCGGCGCTGGCGCTGCTGCGCAAACTGGTCGGTGGCAAGGCACGCCTGATCCTCGACGAGGTGGAGGCGGGCCTGCCGGCCGGCGTTCCCGCTTTCCTGCGCGCCTGGGCCGCCACGCTGATCAACTGGTTCACCAAGATCGCCGTGCTCGCCTGGGTGCTCGGCCTTCTCGGCCACCTGCCGGTCGCCGCGAGCTTCGGTGGCGCGCTCGGCGGCGAGCTCTCCTCCGTGCTGCCCGTCCACGCACCGGCAGGCGTTGGCACCTATCCGGCCGGCATCACGGCGGGAGCGCTCGCCTTCGGCGCCGATGCCGCCAAGCCCATGCTGGAGGAACTCGGTCAGGCCGCCGTCAACACCCACCTCCTGGTGATCGTGTCTTCGCTGGTCGGCACCGCGCTGTCGCTGTTTGCCGCACGGGGAAAGATGCGCGCCTGATCAGGCGAACTGCAGCCCGAGATGCTCGGCCATCGGCAGGTAATCCTTGTCGGAATGCAGCAGTGAATAGCTGTTCTCGATGCAGTAGGTGCCGATGATGAGATCGGCAGTCTTGCTCATCGTTTTTCCGCGGGCTCTTAGCAGCCTGTAGTTTCTGGCGGCTTTGACGGCGAGGTCGGGGGAGAGCAATGGTACCGGCTCGAATAGCTGCATGCGTTTTCTGATATTTTCGGCATGCTGGTCGTTCTGAGCGCCTTGCAGGACTTCCAGCAGCACGAGGTCGCCGAGAACGACGTCCTGCAGGTTTTCGAGCTCATAGAATTTCGTGGTCTGCGGAGGTGAGACACCGCGTAGGACAGCAATCCAGACGGAGCTATCGACAACGATTATTCCGCAACGTCTTGATGATCAGGTTCGATCATCTCGGCAATCCGACCTTCACGTAAGGCGTCCAGGTCACCGTACCAACCGAGACCCTTCAACTCTTGAAGTGCCTTTTTCCGGCTGTGGTGGCCGACAAAGTCCCGCAAGGCTTGATCGACAGCTGCTTTCTTGGTCGTCAACCCGCCAAGCTCCATGGCTTGCGCGATCAACTCGTCATCCAGATCGATGTTTGTTCGCATGGTCAGCCTCATTTGTGGAACGCCGTCTCTTAGATGCGTCCCTCACGCATGAGCACCTCGGAGGGCGTATGGGTACGGTCGGCGGTCAAGGCCCGGAAGTCGGCTGCGAGGGCCTCGAAGGTCGGGCGGCTGTGATGCGGACCGTCCCAGCCAAGCCCTTGAAGCTCGTCCAGGGCCCGGCGCTGACGCTCGTTCGTCACAAGGCGGCGCAGGATGTCCTCCGCCGTTGCATCCTCCGGCAGACCGGTGATTTCGCGGGCCTCGTGCAGCAGATTGTCATCGATGGTCAGGGATGCGCGCATGGGATCCTCCACTTGCGCGACCCTAGCCCAAACCGATCAGATTGTCACTGGAACGCCGTCTCGTAGAAGCTTCGGAGCTTGCGAGAATGCAGCGTTTCCACCGGCATGGCGGCAAGCTTCTGCACCGCGCGGATGCCGATCTGCAGATGCTGGCTGACCTGCGTCCTATAGAAGGCGGTCGCCATCCCCGGCAGCTTCAGCTCGCCGTGCAGCGGCCGGTCGGAAACGCAAAGCAGCGTGCCGTAGGGAACGCGGAAGCGGAAGCCGTTGGCGGCGATCGTCGCCGATTCCATGTCCAGCGCGATGGCGCGCGATTGCGACAGCCGCTTCACCGGTCCGCGCTGGTCGCGCAGTTCCCAGTTGCGGTTGTCGATCGTGGCAACCGTGCCGGTGCGCATGATCCGCTTCAGCTCAAAACCTTCGTAGCCGGTCACTTCCTCCACGGCACTTTCCAGCGCCTGCTGCACTTCGGCGAGCGCCGGGATGGGGATCCACACCGGCAGGTCGTCGTCCAGCACGTGGTCTTCGCGCACATAGGCATGCGCCAGCACGTAGTCGCCGAGCCGCTGGCTGTTGCGCAGGCCGGCGCAGTGACCGACCATCAGCCAGGCGTGCGGTCGCAGCACGGCGACATGGTCGGTGATCGTCTTGGCATTGGAAGGGCCGACGCCGATGTTCACGAGTGTAATGCCGCAGTGGTCGTCCTTCTTGAGGTGATAGGCGGGCATCTGCGGCATCCGCATCGCGCCAGTTGTCTCCGGCCGGTCCTTGCCGGCCAGCGTCTCGATATTGCCCGGCTCCACGAAGGCGCTATAGCCGTCGCCGCCCTCGGCCATCAGCTTGCGTGCCCAGGCGGAAAACTCGTCGATGTAGAACTGGTAGTTGGTAAACAGCACGAAGTTCTGGAAGTGCTCCGCGCCGGTCGCCGTATAATGGCTGAGACGCGCCAGCGAATAGTCGATGCGCTGCGCGGTAAACGGAGCGAGGGGCGCCGGCTGCCCCGGCAGAGCCTCGTATTCGCCGTTGGCGATCAGATCGTCCGTGTTGTTGAGGTCCGGCGTGTCGAACAGGTCGCGCATCGGAATGTCGGCGAGTACGCTGCTGCCATAGGCCTCGACGTTGGCCCCCTCGCCAAACGCAAAATGCAACGGGATCGGCGTTGCCGATTCAGACACGGTGATCGGCACGCCGTGGTTGCGCATCAGAAGGTCGAGCTGTTCGATCAGGTAGTCGCGGAACAGCGTCGGCCGCGTGATCGTCGTGGTGTAGATGCCGGGCGCCGTCACGTGACCGTAGGACAGGCGCGAGTCGGCATGGCCGAAGGACGTCGTCTCGATGCTCACTTGCGGGTAGCAGGCGCGGTAGCGTCCGGTGACGGCAGCGCCCTTGGCCAACTCGCCGAAAGCGTCGATGAGGAACTGCGTGTTCCGCTCGTAAAGCGCCGTCAAAGCATCGACCGCTTCCACCGCATCGTGGAAGGCCTGCGGCGGTGCCGGGCTGGGGCTGATGAAGGAAAGCGGCGAAAGGGATGAGATTCGTGTGTTCATGGGCCATTATAGACCGAACTCGTTGACAATCAAACGACGCCCGGGCCACGCGACCCCAGCTTCGATCAGAGCCAGCTATTGCATCCCCGGCCGGACGCATCGGTGCAAAAAGGAGAGTTTGTCCCCGCAACCGTCCGTCCGCCCGGAGCGGGGTGACGGTTCAGGGCTGCGAACATGATGGCGAAATTGATCATCATCAGGGTGATGATCGTCAGACGTAGCGCGGTCCTGTGCATGCCCCGTGTCCCCCCTCGAAATAGCCCAGTAGAGAAAGGGTATCAGCGCCGGCTGAACCGACGCTGATAAGCCGCTTCACCTCCGGTTCATGTCCGGAAGTAGGCAAGGCCGTGCCGGTCGCTCAGAGCTTCGACCAGGTCTGCGACTTGCAAAGGATCTTCATCACGCAGCCCTTCATCTTGAGCGCGTTTCCCGATACCGAGGCGGACCCTGCATAGGTCTTGTCGTTGGCCGGGTCAGTGATCTCGCCGGAATATTCGCCGTCGCTCCCGGACATCGAGCCGATCTGCTTGCCGGAATGCTTCCCGGTCTTCAGCGTGACACAGAAAGCACCGCCGCATTTGGCGATCTGGGCCGTCTCGCCGCTCGCCGTCTTCCAGTTGCCTTCGATCGGCTCTGCCGCGCCCGCCTGCACCGCAATGAGCGCCATGGCCGCAACCAGTCCCGCCAGTCTCTTCATTCCGCATCTCCTCCTGTCATGCCGCCGGTGCCACGTGCTGGGCCACCGGCCGATCCTCCTCAGATCCACGCGAGAATATCTTACCCGCACGTAAAGGTAAACTCTGGCGCCCGGTCTTCCACAGCCGGGGCAGGGTGTCGCGCGCCGGCCGGGAGCGGCGATGCGGCACCGCGTTTGCGGTCGTCGGCGGGCTGAAGATAACGGTCTCTCGAAATGCCGAGCGTTTTCGTGGTTAGAAAACAGTGAAGATCGGCGCGTAAAATCTTCGTAAAAATTGAGCCGATTGCCTTGGAATGCAGGCACCCTGATGTTTAACGAAAACACAAGTTTACGAACTATTTGAACTTTGTTTTCAGCAAGTTAATCATGCTTTTTAGGCGTCTCTTGGAAACTTTGGAGCATAGTGGGTTCATCAAACGAGCGGGAACCCGCCGGCCGGAAAGATCAAAAAGCCGCTTCAAGACGGTGATCGGAAGGCGAGATAACAGGGCAGAAAACCAAAGTCTTCGAACAGGGATCAAAACCGATGGCACGCTTTGAAATCAACTCTTCCGATACGGCCACCATGGGTGGCGAGACCCGCGCCGACACGTTCTGCGACATGGGCCTGATGTATGCGACGGGCCGCGGCTGCGCCGTCGATCTCGTCTCCGCTCACAAATGGCTCAACATCGCCGCTATCAAGGGCTCCGACCGCGCCGCGGAATTGCGCGCCGATCTCGCCCAGACGATGACCAAGATGCAGCTCGCCGAAGCTCTGCGCGCCGCCCGCGAATGGATGACGATGCATTGATCCGCACTCGGCGGGATGAAGACCGCGTCCTTGCGGCGCACGGCAACAACAACACCAGAGGGCAAGGCACAGGCCACGCACGGCTTGCGCCGGACTATCGGGTCGCGACCGGCAGGAACAAGGCCGGCGCGGCCCCTTTCTTTTGTGCGGATGTCTAGCCGAGGCTTTTCAGCACCTGCGGCAGCGCCTCCTCCAGAAGCGCCATGTCGCGCTCGGGACCAGTGCTCACCCGGATGCAGCGATTGAGCGGTGCTACGCCCGGCATGCGGATGAACACGCCATGCTCCATCAGGCCGTCGACGATCGCGCGGGCATAGGTCCCGTCACGGCCGCAGTCGATCGCCACGAAGTTGGTAGCCGAGGCAAGCGCCTGCAGGCCGTTGGCCGCGGCAATGCCGCCGATCCGCTCCCGCGACGCTCTGATCCGTGCCACGACCTCGGCCAGATAGTCCTGATCCTTGAGGGCCGCCAGCGCGGCCGCGACGCCGACGCGGTTCATGCCGAAGTGGTTGCGGATCTTGTCGAAGGCCTGCGCATTGTCCGGCGTCGAAATCACGTAGCCGACGCGCGACCCGGCAAGCCCGTAGGCCTTGGAGAAGGTGCGGGTGCGCATCACGTTGGGCTGCTCGATCAGCGCCTGCAGATCCGGCATGGCGCCTGAAGGTCCCGTCTCGCAATAGGCTTCGTCGAGGATGAAGAGACAGGTCTCGGGCAGGGCGCGGGCAAAGTCCACGATGCTTTCGGCATCCCACCAGCTTCCCATTGGATTGTCCGGATTGGCGAAGTAGACGAGCGGCGCGTTCTCGCGGCGCACGCAGTCGAGCAGCGCCGACAGATCTTCCCGATCATTGGCGTAGGGCACGGTGACCAGACGCCCGCCATGCCCGACCACGTGGAAGTTGAAGGTGGGGTAGGCGCCGAGCGAACTGACGACCGGCATGCCGGGCTCGATGACGAGGCGCACGATCTGTCCGAGCAGCCCGTCAATGCCTTCGCCAATAGCGATGTTCTCCGCCCGGCAGCCGAGATGCGCGGCGAGCCCCTGTTTCAGCGCGAAGTTTTCCGGATCCGCGTATTTCCATGTCTCGCCGGCCGCCGCAGCCATGGCGGCGATGACCGACGGGGCGGGCCCAAAGCCGCTCTCGTTGGCGCCGATCCGCGCTTTCACCGCTAGACCGCGATTGCGCTCGATCGCTTCTGGTCCCACGAAGGGAACGGTGGCGGGCAGGGTTTTGACGAGCGGGGTAAAGCGCGAGAATGCAGGCATGATCCGGTCCGTGTGTGATGAGCGGCACACAATAAGAACAGGTCGGCGCGGCGCAAGGGCGGCCCGGCCCAATTATCGATCGCCATCCGGAATGTTTTGCTCGCGCAGGGCTCGCCGTCTGCGCGGCACTGGCGTGCCTGCGGCAAGGCGGAAGACGCCGGCTTGGCCGCGCCGTTCGCTCAGTGGCTGGTCTCGAAACTCAGCCGGATGACGTGATGGAGGAATTCGGCGTCGATCAGCATGTTGAAGCCGACCGCCACCTTTTCCTCTTCCCGCCGCACGAGCGTGCAGCCGATCTCGTCATGGATGCCGAGAATTTCCAGGAAGAAATTGGTGGGAACCGGCAAATGCGGGCTGATTTCGATTTCGGCGCCGGCCAGCGAGATGCGGCGGATCAGGCAGCGGAACGATGTCTTGGTGCTGAGATGGTGGCCGACGAAGATGATTCGCCCGGGTCGGTCGACCGTGAACTTCTCGAAGGCCTGTTCCAGAGGCGTATTGTCGTCGGTGAGGTTGTGGACGTTTGTAAAGGGCATCTGACCCTCCTCTTTTCTCCTCATCCTCGGACTTTATTCCCACTTCGTTGAAACATATTGAAGACGATGGACAAAATGCCGCTGATCTGTGCCTTTTCGTCGCGTTCTGGCGGCAGGCAAGGCCTGCACGGCTTATTGTCGGCGAAGGGTTGTTGACGGCCCGGCGGGGCGGCGCTACCCGTGACAGCCACCCTTGGGGGATCACGAGCGGAGGAAAAGGGCGTGGCAGGCAGGTTGGTGATCGTCGGTGCCGGGCAGGCGGGATTTGCGCTTGCGGCGAAACTGCGCGCATTGAAGGACGAGCGACCGATCACCATCCTCGGCGCCGAAGATGTCATTCCCTACCAGCGTCCGCCGCTGTCGAAGAAATACCTTCTCGGCGAAATGGATTTCGAGCGGCTGACCTTCCGGCCGCAGACCTGGTTTGCCGAAAACGACGTCGATCTCAGGATGTCGGCCTATGTCGAGGAAATCCATCGCGATGCCCGCCACGTGCGCATGCAGGACGGTTCGACGCTGGATTACGAAACCCTGGCGCTGGCGACCGGCTCGACCCCGCGCACGCTTCCCGCGGCCGTCGGCGGCGATCTGGATGGCGTCTACACGGTGCGTGACAAGCGCGACGCCGACCAGCTCGCCGGCGAAATGCGCCCCGGGCGCCGTCTGCTCATCATCGGGGGCGGCTATATCGGGCTCGAAGCGGCAGCCGTGGCCCGCCATCTGGGGCTGGAAGTCACGCTGATCGAGATGGCCGACCGCATCCTGCAGCGCGTCGCGGCTCCCGAAACGTCCGACATCATGCGCGCCATCCACCAGCAACACGGCGTCGTCGTTCGCGAACAGACCGGCCTTCGGCGGCTGGTCGGGGACGAGGGCAAGGTCAAGGCGGCCGAGCTTTCGGACGGCTCGGTGATCGACGTCGACTTCGTCATCGTCGGTATCGGCGTCAACCCCAATGACCGGCTGGCCCAGCACTGCGGCCTTGACGTCGCCAACGGCATCGTCGTCGACGCGTTTGCCCGCACCTCGGATCCCGCCATCCTCGCCATGGGCGATTGTGCCATGCTGCCATGGAACGGCACGCGCATCCGCCTCGAATCGGTGCAGAACGCCGTCGACCAGGCGGAAGCGGCAGCCGCCGTGCTAGCGGGCGGCACGCAGCCCTACGAGCCGAAACCCTGGTTCTGGTCCGACCAGTACGACGTGAAGCTGCAGATCGCCGGCTTCAACCTCGGCTATGACGAGACGCTGCTGCGCCCCGGCAGCCGCGAGGGCAGCGCCTCGGTCTGGTATTTCCGGGAAGGGCAGCTGATCGCCGTCGATGCGGTCAACGATGCCAAGGCCTATGTCGCCGGCAAGAAGCTCCTCGAAATGGGCCGCACGCCCGACCGGGCAAGCCTTTCCGACCCGGCCACCGACCTGAAGCAGTTGCTGTCCTGACAAGGAGTTACGATGCCCGCCGACAAGAACACATTCAAGGCGGCCCTGAAGTCCGGGCTGCCGCAGATCGGGCTCTGGCTAAACATGGGCGAAGCGCTTCCGGCAGAACTCGCCGGCCATGCCGGTTTCGATTGGCTGGTGATCGACGGCGAGCATGGTCCGAACGACCTGCGCAGCATCACCGCACAGCTGCGGGCGCTCGGCACCTCGCCGTCGGAAGTGGTCGTCCGCCCGCCGGTCGGCGAGCCCTGGATCATCAAGCAACTGCTCGACATCGGCGTGCGCACCCTTCTGGTGCCGATGGTCGATTCGGCCGAGCAGGCTGAGAAGCTGGTCCGGGCGGTGCGCTATCCGCCGGCAGGCCTGCGCGGAATGGGGGCCGCCGTGGCGCGCGCCTCGCGCTTCAACGCCATCCCCGACTATGTCGATACGGCCGACGACGAGATCTGCCTGCTGGTCCAGGCCGAGACCACGGCCGCCATCAACGACATCGAACGCATCGCCGCGGTCGACGGTGTCGACGGGATCTTCATCGGACCGGCCGATCTGTCGGCCGACATGGGCTTTCGCGGCCGCTTCGAGGCGGCCGAGGTCCAGGAAGTCATCGAAAAGGCGATCGGCCGAATCATCGCTGCCGGCAAGCCCGCCGGCATCCTCACCTTCAGCGAAAGCCTCAACCGCCGCTATCTCGATCTCGGCGCGACCTTCGTGGCCGTCGGCGCCGACGTCACCGAACTTTCCGCAGCTTTGCGCGCGCTTGCGGCCAGATACGGGCGCGGGCAGGGGGATGCGCGGTCTTCGGGCTACTGATCGGCGGCGCGGCGGCGGGCTTTTCTGGGGACAAAAGCGCCCTTCGGCGCGGAAATTCCTTATTCTGCCAAATGCGCTTGCATTCGAAAGCGCTTCGACATAGTTAGGCCGCACCGGAGAGGTGGCCGAGTGGTCGAAGGCGCTCCCCTGCTAAGGGAGTATACCCGGAAGGGTATCGTGGGTTCGAATCCCATCTTCTCCGCCATTCCGATTTCAAATTCCATTTCTGTACTGAATGCAGGGCCGCGCTGCGGACCGACGCAGAGCCTCAAGCCCTGACAGGCTTTGGCGAGTGGTTCGGGTTAGACCGCTCCGCTTCTCGGGCGCAAGGACAGGCGCCGGCCTCACACCCGCGCACCCAATGCATGTCCTTGCGGGGCAGGCACCCAGCCGCCGGAAATGCCCGTGGCAATAAACTTCGGGCTCGTCGCCACAGGTGCAACCGGTAACGGCTCTTCACCGACCCGTGAACAGCAGACTTTCGGCGCATGGTGCACTGCGGGGCTGATTCTCACCCAGTATCTTGCGCTTGCAGATGTGTCTGTGGCAGCTTGCGAATCGATACTTTGCGCACATAGTATTTTCCACGAATAACGAAGCGCTTATGTGATTTCTGCAGGAACTCGTTTCTTAACAAAGCCTAAAAAATAACTGAGTTGCTGCAAGTGCTTGTGGCCTTTCCGCAACAGCATTTGATGAACCTCTAAGTCCAGCCACCATCGGTTGCTGTTCGTCGTTGCATAGCCTCCCGCCTTTTGTATTGTCGGTGATGGAAGCAAGGCGGTGGATCGTCCTTCTTCCAGCATGGACGGGGTGGGGCAGGGAATGCTGTCCTTCAGCAAAAAGAACCCATACCCAATTTAACTTTGACTGGAGGTCAACAATGAACATCAAGAGCCTTCTTCTTGGCTCCGCTGCGGCTCTCGCCGCAGTTTCCGGCGCGCATGCGGCCGACGCTATCGTCGCTGCTGAGCCGGAACCGATGGAATACGTTCGCGTCTGCGACGCGTTCGGCAAGGGTTACTTCTATATCCCCGGCTCCGAAACCTGCCTCAAGATCGGCGGTTACGTTCGTTTCGAAGTTCAGTGGAACGACTTGGACGGCGACGACAACTGGAACGCCCGTACGCGCGGCCTGGTTAACTTCGAAACCAAGAGCGACACGGAATACGGCGCCCTCGGCTCCTACATCGCGTTCCGCACCTGGGCTGAAAACGACTACCAGAACGCTGCAAACTCCGGCGGCGGCAACGCTGTTGAAATCGACGAAGCCTACATCACTGTTGGCGGCTTCAAGGCTGGTTACAGCTACAACCTCTGGGACGTGGGTCTGTCCGGCGAAACCGACAACCTCGGTTCGAACCGTCTGAACACGGTCGGCTACACCTACAAGGCAGAATCCTTCTCGGCTGCCGTCTTCGTTGACGAACTCACCAAGCTCTACGGCTCGGGCTCCGGTCTCGACACCTATGCCGACAACGACGGCATCGGCCTCGAAGGTCAGATCTCCGGCACGTTCGGTCCGATCAGTGCAACACTGCTCGGCGGTTACGACTTCCATCAGGACGAAGGCAGCATTCGTGCGATCGTTTCCGGCCAGATCGGCCCGGGCGTTCTGTCCGTTGCCGGCCTCTGGACTTCCGGCCCGAACGCCTACTACGACGTTTCGGAATGGACGGTTGCTGCTGAATACGCCGCCAAGCTCAACGACAAGTTCACCATCACCCCCGGCGTCCAGTATTGGGATAGCCTGGACTACATCGGTGGCGACTGGGATGGTGGTCGTGATCAGTGGAAAGCTGGCGTGACCCTCGACTACAAGATCACCGAAGGTCTGACGTCCAAGGCTTCGGTTCAGTACACCGATGCCGACGGTACCGACTCGGTCTGGAGCGGCTTCGTCCGTCTGCAGCGTTCGTTCTAATCCGAACGAGAATTCAGGAGAAAGCCCGGACACTGTCCGGGCTTTTTTCGTTCATGCGGGTGGTGAGCGGAGGCGCGAGGCAGCCAAACGGCGCCGGTCCCATCGCTTAAGTGTTTACCCTTCCTTAACTTTCGGCGAAAAACGGGCGGGTTCGTGGCCAAACTAGTGCACAATCGCAACACCAGGGGCCAAATGACGGCGGTGTCATATTGGTTTGGACAGTTAGCGATTGTTGTCGAAGGCACTTCAGGTAGATTGCATATGTGACGAGGTTAGAATCGTAATCCGCACAGTTTCTTGGGCTAAGCGCCGTACGATCTGACATCGCTTAGCCTAGTGCAAAACTTGACTTGGAGGTCAAACATGAACCTGAAGAGCCTTCTTCTTGGCTCCGCTGCGGCCCTCGCAGCAGTGTCCGGCGCCCACGCCGCTGACGCAATCGTAGCCGCCGAGCCGGAGCCGATGGA
>UBWZ01000018.1 GCA_900469345.1 Hyphomicrobiales bacterium
ACAACAAAAATCCCGTAGCCAAAGGCTGCGGGATTTTTGCGTTCAAGACACCAATCCAAAACCAGAACCAAGATCAGACAACGCCCAAAAACGCCATTCGCCACGATGGCGGTGGACAGAAGCCGACCAGCACGGACACGGCAGCTGACGACCGGCCGGGTTCGAAGAATAACCGCTCAGATGCCAAAGCAATTCTGGCAATCTCCATAACCAAAGCAACCGCCTCGATAACGAACACTACCGCGGCGTCGACTTCCGTCGCCGCTCTCCAGATTCTCCGCGCCCAGGGCCGGGCTCGTCGCTAGCGTCCATAGCCCAAGGTGCGGCTGATCTGCAGTGCGGTCTCCCGGACCATCAGGATCAAGACATCCTGCCGGCCGACAAACCGCGAGGTCAGGGTGCCCAGATTGAGGGCCGCAATCACCGTCCCCGCCTTGTCGCGGACCGGAGCCGCAATCCCCGTCGAGCCGGTGATGAACTCCTCATTGTTGACGGCATAACCGTCACTGCGAACCTTGATCAGGATCCTCAGGAGGTCCGCCCGGTTGGCGACCGTAAAGCGCGTATAGGTCAGGAACCGCTCGTGCGCGAGATAGGCATCGAGCACGTCCGAAGACGCATGGGCGAGCAGAATGCGGCCGGTCGCCGTGCAGTAGGGCGTGATCGGCGATCCCATGTTGACGTCGTAGCGCAACGGCTGACGGCTGACGCACTTGAACAGTCGCCGGATGTCGCAATGGGCGTTCATGGTCGCCAAAAGGACCGTCTCGCCGGACTGATCGCGAAGGCTTTCCATGTAGGGGCGGGCCGCGGCGACGAGCTCCTCTTCATGCGGCCTGAACGGAAATCCATGCCGGCTGCCCTCCACGAGGCTGTAGCGCCCCGCCTCATCCTGCGCGAGATGGCCTCGCGCGATCAACGTCTGGACGAGGCCATGGGCGCTGGATTTGGGGAGCGTCAAATCTCTGACGATCTGTGACAACGAGACCGGCTGCCGCTGCAAGGAAAGATATTCCAGCAGATCCAGAATGCGCCCGGCACTTTTTACCTCGGAGTTCATATATGCGAACGAAACCTCGGTTGCTGTCTATTTCTTGAGCTTGTATCAAATTACGGGCATCGACGATACCGTCGGCAGTTCGTCAGAACAGGAATTCAATATGTCCGCGACGCTAGATCATGATCTGAACAAGCCTTGGCTCTGGTCGCAGGATGCATGGGAGCAGAAGCTCAACAAGGCCCGGGCCGGTCGGTCCCTGAAGCCGGCGCAGTGGAAGAACGGCGCCCGGATGGCTGTTGCCGTTTCCTTCGATTCCGATCACGAGACCTTCGAACTGCGCAATGGCGGCGCATCGATCAGCCGTCTCAGCCAGGGACAATACGGCGCACGCCGCGGCATGCCGCGCATCCTGGCGCTGCTGGAAAAACATCAGGTACCAGCGTCCTTCTTCATGCCCGCCGTCTCGGCGATGATCAATGCCGAGGAAGTCAGGACGGTCGTCTCCGCCGGCCACGAGATCGGCATGCATTCGTGGATTCATGAATTCAATTCGCGCCTCGACCACGACACGGAGCGGGATCTGGCCCTGCGCGCGGCCGACATGCTGGAAAAGCTGTCCGGACAACGCCCCGTCGGAATGCGCACCGCCTCCTGGGACTTCAGCCCGTTCACGCTCGCCATCGCGCGCGAAATGGGTCTTCTCTACGATTCGTCGCTGATGGCCGACGACGACCCTTACGAGCTTCTCGAAGACGGCGAGCCGACCGGTATCGTCGAGATCCCGGTCGAATGGATCCGGGACGACGCGCCCTACGTTGCCATGGACCGCATGACGGGCGCACGCCCCTATGGCGGCCCGGCGATGGTCGCCGACATCCTCAGGCGCGAGCTCGACGTGGCATGGGACGAAGGCGGCCTGTTCCAGGTGACGCTGCATCCGCATCACGTCGGCCATCGATCGCGCATCTTCATCCTGGAGGAGGTTCTCCGGCATGCGAAGGACAAGGGCGACGTCTGGTTCTGCACGCATGCCGAGCTCGCGCGTTACTGCGCTGAGGAGTGCGGACTGACGAAGCCATAACCGCTGCCGCGCGGCGCGACTGCGGCGCTGGATTTCCAGAACAACAGGAAGAGGGTGAACCACATGAAAGCAGCACTGGCACTTATCGCGGCTTCGGCCATGGCGCTGGTCGCCTCGGCGGTTTCGGCGCAAACCAAGGATACGCTGACGATCGACCTGCCGAACGATGCGGCGACGCTCGATCCGCACCTGCAGTGGAATACCGACAGCTATTCGATCTACCGCAACATCTTCGACAATCTCATCACCCGCGATGTATCGGGCATGATCGTTCCGCAGATCGCCACAAGCTGGAAATACCTCGACGACACGACGATCGAGTTCAAGATCCGCGACGACGTGACCTTCCAGGACGGTTCCAAGCTGACAGCGGAAGACGTCGCCTTCTCGATCAAGCGCATCGTCGACCCGGCGCTGAAAAGCCCGCAGCTGTCGCAGTTCGACCAGATCAAGTCTGCCGAGGTTGTCGATCCGTTGACCGTCAAGGTCACGACGAAGTCCGCTTATCCGGCGCTTCTCGCCCAGCTCGTCAAACTGTCGATCGTGCCCAAGGCCTATGTGGAAAAGGTCGGCAACCAGGAATTCAACCAGAAGCCGATGGGCAGCGGACCCTACAAGCTGACCGAATGGAAGAAGGGGATCGAGACCGACCTTGAAGCCTATGGCAGCTACTGGCGCGGCAAGCCGCCGTTCCAGAAGGTGGTGTTCCGCGCCGTACCCGACGTTTCCACCCGTATCGCCGATCTGAAGACCGGCAAGGCTGACCTGATCCGCGACGTACCGCCCGACCAGGCGGCGAGCATCAAGGACGGAGACGGCACGCAGCTTCTGTCTGGTGCGACGGAACGGGTGGGCTACCTCTACATCAACGCCGAGGCCGGTCCGACCAAGGACGTTCGCGTTCGCCAGGCGATTGCCTATGCGATCGACAAGCAGGGCCTCGTCGACGCGCTGCTCGAAGGCTATGGCGCGGCGGTCAACGTCGTCGGAGCGGAGCCGGTCTTCGGTTACACCGACAAGGTTGCCGGCTACGACTACGACCCCGAAAAGGCAAAGGCGCTGCTCAAGGAAGCCGGCGCGGAGGGTGCCAAGCTGGAGTTCCTCACCTCGCCCTCCTACAGCCGGGCGCTGGTCGAAGCGATGCAGCAGATGCTGAACGACGTCGGCTTCTCGGTCGATATTGCCTCGAGCGACCAGGCAACCTTCCTCAAGCGCCGCCAGGGCGATGCGGCCAATGCCGGGAGCCTGGCTTTCGGCGCCTGGTCCTGCGCCTGCCAGGATGCGGACGGCATCATCTTTCCGCTTTTCCGCAGCGGCAGCATCTGGGCCAAGTACAAGAACGACAAGTACGACGCGCTCGTCGACGAGGCCCGCAGCATCCTCGACGAAACCAAGCGCAAGGAACTCTACGCCGAGGCCTACGAGATCCTGCGCCAGGACGTTCCCGGCCTTGGCCTCT
The DNA here is from genome assembly GCA_900469345.1 of Hyphomicrobiales bacterium. Lineage (GTDB taxonomy): Bacteria > Pseudomonadota > Alphaproteobacteria > Rhizobiales > Rhizobiaceae > Neorhizobium. The sequence goes on from UBWZ01000018.1 coordinate 3,541, forward strand.
ATCAGTCCTATGCGCTTTACGGTGCGGCCAAGCACCTGAAGTGGGAGCCGACCGCCAACGAGGCCCTGTTCGTCATGGACATGAGCTGGCAGCAATAAGGCCTGCCGGGCGAGGAGGACGACTATGCTCCAATACGTCGCACAGCGATTGCTCCAGGCGATCATCGCGATCTTCGGCGTGCTGACCATCGTCTTCGTCGTCATGCATCTGTCGGGGGATCCGACCCTGCTTCTGGTCCCACAGGATGCGTCTGCCGAAATGATCGCGCAGCTGCGCAGCCAGCTGGGGTTCGACCGGCCGATCGGCGTCCAGTACCTCGATTATCTCGGTGGCCTCGCCCACCTGGATTTCGGCGATTCCATCGTCCAGCGCGTGCCGGCGCTGGATATCGTGCTTTCGCGCCTGCCCTATACGATCCAGCTGGCGGCCGGGGCGCTCTTTGTCGCCATCGGCCTCGGCATTCCGGCGGGCATCCTGATGGCCACCAATCGCGGCGGGATGATCGCGCGCATTCTGTCTGCCGTCGTGGTGACCGGTCAGAGCGTGCCGACTTTTCTGTCGGGGATCCTGCTGATCTTCATCTTCGGCGTCACGCTGCGCTGGCTTCCGACCTCCGGCTCGGGCAGTCTCGCAGCGATGATCATGCCGTCGATCGCGCTCGGCGCGCTGTCGATGTCGACCTTTGCGCGCATGACCCGCATCTCGATCATCGACGAGCTGGGCAAGGATTACGTCCGGGCCGGTCGTGCCCGGGGCCTCTCCATGGCGCAGGTCGTCGTCCGCCACGTGCTGCGCAACGCATCCATACCGGTGATCACCATCGCGGCGCTGGAGATCGGCAACCTGCTTGCCGGCGCCGTCATCATCGAGACGGTGTTTGCGTGGCCGGGGATCGGACAGCTGGCCATCCAGTCCATCCAGTCGCGCGATTTCCTGGTCGTCCAGGTCATCGTCCTTCTGATTTCATTCGTCTATGTGCTGACGAGCGTGCTTGCGGATCTGGTCTATGTCGCCGTCGATCCGCGCATCCGGCTGGTCCGTTGAGGAGATGCCGGTGAACGGTCGCATCCAAGCTTTCCGCCGCAGAACGGCACGCCTGCCGGTTTCGGTGATGATCTTCTCCACGATCCTGGCGCTGATCGTCATCCTGGCGATCCTTGCACCCTATATCGCGCCATTCGACCCCAACAAGCAGGCGCTGCTTGCCCGCCTGAAGCCGCCGGGCTTTGCCTATCGCGGCGACACCTTCTGGCTCGGAACCGACGATCTCGGCCGCGATCTCCTGACCCGCACACTCTACGGGGCCGGCGTCTCGCTCGGCGTGGCCGTCCTGTCGGTGGTCGTCTCCAGTCTCGTCGGTGTCTCGCTCGGCATGCTTGCCGGCTGGTTCCGCGGCTGGACGGAGACCATCATCATGCGCATCGTCGACATCGTGATGTCGATCCCGGCGATCCTGCTGGCGGTTCTGACGGTCGCCGTGCTCGGGCCGGGCTTCCTGAAGCTCGTGCTGGTGCTCGGCCTCACCCGCTGGCCGCGCTATACCCGCGTCGCCTATGCGCAGACGCTGCAGGTCGCCAACCTGCCGTTCATCAAGGCTTCGGAACTCTCCGGCGCCGGCGCCGCACGTATCCTCTTCCACCACATCCTGCCCAATATCGCCGGGCCCATCCTGGTGGTTGCGACGGCCGAGTTCGGCCTGATGATCCTGATGGAATCCGGCCTGTCCTTCCTCGGCCTCGGCATCCAGCCGCCGTCGGCCAGCTGGGGCTCGATCATGAGCATCGGCCGCCAATACATCGAGCGGGCCTGGTGGATCGTGCTGGTGCCGGGCGCCTGCCTCTTCCTTCTCGTCTTTTCCGTCAATGTGCTCGGTGACTGGCTGCGTGACCAGCTCGATCCGCGCTCCCGTTCCCGCTGAGGTCTGCTATGCAATTCCAAGACAAAACCATGGTGATCACCGGCGCTGCGGGCATTTTCGGCAGCTGGACGGCCGCCTATTTCGCCAAGCTGGGCGCAAGACTCTGCCTCAGCGACATCCGCATGGACGCGCTGGAAAAAGTGTCTGCCGATCTCGGGCTCGATCCGAAGACGACGCTCCTGCATGCGACGGAGCTTACCAGCGATGCCTCGATGCTCGAGCTGGTCGATCTCGTCCGCCGCGAATGGAAGGCACCGGATATTCTCGTCAACAATGCCGGGATCTATACCCGCTTCGGGCTGCTGGAGATGGAGCTTGCCGACTGGGACCGCGTGTTTGGGGTCAACCTGCGCGCTCCCTTCGTGCTGACCCGCGAAATGGCCAAGCTGATGATCGCCGAAAACAGGAAAGGCTCGGTCATCAACATCTCGTCCGGTGCAGCCCGCAAGATGAACCAGAATTCGGTGCCCTACTGCACCTCGAAGACCGCCATAGAGCGGCTGTCCAAGGGCTTTGCCATGGAGCTCGCCCATCACGGCATCCGCGTCAACGTGGTCGAGCCGGGCTTTGCGCCGGGCAGCGAGGTCTCGGCGCTCTCCGACGAATACGTCGCCAACATGCTGAAGAACATTCCGCTCGGCCGCTCCAGCGGCCCGCAGGATGCCCCGGGCGCAATCGCCTATCTCTGCTCGGACCAGGCGGCCTTCATCACCGGCGCGGTGCTGAGCGTCGACGGCGGCAACTCGATCGGCAACTACAAGCGCCCAGAGCCGTCCGCGGACGCAAGCTGAAGGAGCCGCTGATGAGCGTAGAACCCAGGCCCTTGCTGTCGGTCGAAAAGCTGACGATCGAGATCGGCGGCGCTGCTGTCGTCGACGACGTGTCGTTCGACGTGGCGCCGGGCCGGGTCATGGCGCTGGTGGGCGAATCCGGCTGCGGCAAGTCGCTGACCTCCTACGCGATCCTCGGTCTTCTGCCGGCGGCAGCCAAACAAACGGGCGGTCGCATCCGTCTGGACGAACTGGAGCTGTCTGCGCTGTCGGAGCGCGAGTTTCGCAAGGCCCGCGGCAAGGACATCTCGATCATCTTCCAGGAGCCGAGCGCCTCGCTCGATCCGCTGACGACGGTCGGTTCGCAAATCGCCGCTGCCTATCGCACCCATAACGATGTGTCGCAGGCGGAAGCCTACGACAAGGCCCGGCAGATGCTGGCGGACGTCGGCATCCCGGATCCCGATCGCCGGCTGCACCAGTATCCGTTCGAACTGTCCGGTGGCATGTGCCAGCGCATCATGATCTCGATCGCGCTGATCTGCAGCCCGCGCGTTCTCGTCGCCGACGAGCCGACCACGGCGCTCGACGTGACAATCCAGGCGCAGATTCTCGACCTCATGAAGAAACTCGTCTCCGAGCGCGGCACCGCGATCGTGCTGATTACCCACGACATGGGCGTGGTGGCCGATATCGCCGATGACGTCGCCGTCATGTATGCGGGCCGCGTGGCCGAGATCGCCGGCGTTCATTCGCTGTTCGCCAAGCCGCAGCACCCCTATACGGCCCTCTTGCTCGCCAGCGTCCCGACACTCGATGACTTGCCGAAAGCCGATCTGGCGACGATCGAGGGCCGCGTCCCGACTCCGGACGAGTTCGGCGCGGGCTGCCGTTTCGCCGGCCGCTGTCCTCTGGTCACCGACAAATGTCGGATCGAGCAGCCGCCGCTTTTCGATTGCGGCGACGGCCACCGCTCCGCCTGCTGGCATATCGACCGGATGCACGAAATAGTTGAGGTGGCAGCATGAGCGATCCCAACGCCCACGTTCTCGAGATGCGAGACGTCGCGGTCCATTTCGGCGGTCGCGGCGGCCTGTTCGGCGCATCGGGTCAGGTGGTCAAGGCAGTCAACGGCGTCGACCTGACGATCGGCCGCGGCGAAACCGTTGCACTGGTCGGCGAATCCGGTTGCGGAAAATCGACGCTTTCCAACACCATCGTCGGCCTGCAGGCGCCCGTCTCCGGCAGCATCCGGGTTGGTGGCGAAGAGGTCGTCGGTGCCGACCGGCGCAAGCTCAACGACATCCGCCGTCATGTGCAGATGATCTTCCAGGATCCAGCGCTGTCCCTCGATCCGCGCTCGACCATCGGCGCGACGGTCGGAGAACCGCTGAAGGTTCGAGGCGTTGCAAAGGGCGCGGCCCTGAAGCAGAGGGTCGGCGAGCTGCTCACCCAGGTCGGTCTGCGCGCCGAGCATGCGGACCGCTATCCGCACCAGTTCTCCGGCGGCCAGCGACAGCGCGTCGTCATCGCCCGGGCGCTGGCGCTCGAACCGGGTCTGGTCATCTGCGACGAACCCGTCTCGGCGCTCGACGTGTCGGTGCGGGCGCAGATCCTCAACCTGCTGGTGGCGCTGCAGAAGCGCACGGGCGTCTCCTATCTGTTCGTCTCCCACGACCTCAGCGTCGTGCGGCATATCTGCGACCGGGTCGTGGTGATGTATCTCGGACGTTTCGTCGAGATCGCCGACCGCGCGACTTTCTTCGATAACCCGAAGCACCCCTATACGCGGGCGCTGATGTCTGCCGTACCGCAGGCGGATCCGGTCGTGCAGCGCGGCAAGGAGCGCTATGTGCTGTCGGGCGAACTGCCGAGCCCCGCCAACATTCCGTCGGGCTGCGCCTTCCACACCCGATGCCCACTGGCGACGGAGATCTGCTCGCAGGTCCGGCCGGAACTGACACCCCGTGACGACGGCGCGCGCGTCGCCTGTCATCATGCCTGAGATGAGCCCTATGACCGACCAGCAGACGGATGAAACGATCAGCGTCAGCGGGCTGGCGGGGCCCGCCGAGATTGCCGTGGACCGCTGGGGGATCGCCCATATCCGGGCCGACAGCGAGGCGGATCTGTTCTTCCTGCAGGGGTTCAACGCGGCCCGCGACCGTCTCTGGCAGATCGATCTGTGGCGCAAGCGCGGGCTCGGCTTGCTGGCCGAAGACTTCGGCCCCGGCTACCTGGCGCAGGACTATGCCGCCCGGCACTTTCTCTACCGCGGCGACATGGCGGCAGAATGGGCTTTCTATGCCGACGATACGCAGGCCATCTGCACGGCGTTTGCGGCGGGCGTGAACGCCTACATCGAGCTCTGCAACCGCGAGCCCGATCGCCTGCCGCCGGAGTTCATGCTGTTCGGCACGCGGCCGAAATCCTGGCAGCCGGAAGACGTGGTGCGGATCCGCAGCCACGCGCTGACCCGCAACGGCGTCTCTGAAATCCTGCGCGCCAACGTCATGGCGCTTGCGGACGCAGAGACGGACCTGCTGCGCTTCGAGATCGATCCGCCGGTCGAGCCGAAGCTTGCGGACGGCCTGTCGCTGGAAGACATTCCGCTGGAGGCCGTGCGGCTGTTCAAGCTGGCAACCGCTCCCGTTACCTTCGAACCCTCGCGCCTGTCGGCGCCGCTCGAAGACGCGTTCGTCTGGACCGAGGTCACCGATCTCGGCGAAGTGGTACAGCGTGTCGCCGAGGAGGGCTCCAACAACTGGGCCGTGCATGGCTCCCGCACGCAAAGCGGCCGGCCGATCCTCGCCAGCGATCCGCACCGGGCACATGCCGTTCCCTCGCTGCGATATCTTGTGCATCTCGAAGCACCGGGGCTCAACGTCATCGGCACCGGCGAGCCGAGCGCGCCCGGCGTGTCGATCGGCCATAACGGTCAAACAGCTTTCGGCCTGACCATCTTCGGGGCCGACCAGGAGGACATCTACGTCTACGAGACGAAGGAGGGGTCTCCGGATCTCTATCGGTATGGCGATGGCTTCGAGGCAATCGCGCGCGAAGAACAGACGTTTGCGGTCAAGGGGTATCCGGATCAGTCGCTGACACTATCGTTCACCCGCCACGGTCCGGTGCTGCACGAGGATGTCGGGCGTCGCCGCGCCATCGCCATGCGCACGGTCTGGCATTCACCTGGTTCGGCCGCCTATCTCGGCAGCCTCTCCTACATGCGCAGCCGCTCGACGCAGGATTTCGCCGGCCACATGGGCCGATGGGGCACGCCTTCGGTCAATCATGTCAGCGCCGATCTTTCCGGCACGATCGGTTGGTTCACCGCGGGCTTCACGCCGGTCCGCCGCAACTGGCGCGGTCTTTTGCCGGTGCCGGGTGATGGAAGCCACGAGTGGGACGGGTTCCTCGCCGCTGAAGATCTGCCACGTGCGGTCAACCCGAAGCGCGGTTTCGTCGCCTCGGCCAACGAGATGAACCTGCCGGCCGACCGGGATCCGCATGCCCCGTCGATCGGCCACGAATGGGCGGAAGTCAGCCGCGCGCACCGCATCGGTGAGGTGCTGGCAAACGACACCGCCCATACGCTTGCGGCCTCCATGGCGCTGCAGACCGATGTCTATTCCCGCCCGGCGGCGATCATCACCGGGCTGCTTGCCGATATCACGGCTTCCCTGCCGGCGGACGGCGGGCATGCCGCGCCGCTCTTGCTGTTTGCCGGATGGGATCACCGGCTTAGCGCCGACAGTGCTCCGGCCGCGCTGTTTGAGGTGTGGTGGATGAAGCATCTGCGGCCCGCGATGCTGGCGCGGTTCGCACCCAATCCGACCGTCCGGCAGATGCTCCTCCCGGGCGATTTCGACCGACTTCTGTTCCTGCTCCAGACGCCCGAACACTTCTGGAGCGGTGAAGAGCGCGCCGCGCTGATCCTTTCGACCCTCAACCAGGGTTGGCAGGATTGCGCGGCGCGACTTGGACCTGACCCCGCCGCATGGCGGTGGGGCGACCTGCACAAGGCGCTGTTCGAGCACGCCGCGGCCCGGATCAAAACGACGCCGGACGCCAGCTGGAATGTCGGCCCGCTGCCGGTCGGCGGCAGCCGCTCGACGCCGATGCATGCCGCCTACCGGATGGGGGATTTCGGCGTCAATGCCGGCGCCTCCGTCAGGCTCGTGATGGATGTGGGCGACTGGGACAATTGCGTCTGCGTCAACACGCCCGGCCAGTCCGGCGATCCGCGCTCGCCGCACTATGGCGATCTGTCGCCAATCTGGGCAAATTGCGAATACGTGCCGCTCCTCTACAGCCGCGACAGGGTGGATGCCGAGATCACTCATCGCATCCGCCTCGTCCCCACCCCCTGAACCAAGGCCGCATGCCCATGACCTCCCCCACGAGCCTGGCGATCACGCCCGACAATATCGATCTCGGCGCGTTCCTTTCGGAGCTGCGCCTGTGGGTCGAGATGGAAACCCCGAGCCATGATGCGGCCGCCGTCAACCGGCTGGTGGACCATGTCGAGGGATATGCGAAGACCGCAGGACTGGAGATCGAGCGGCGGGCCGGCACCCTGTCGTTCGGCGATATCCTCATCGTGCGGACACCCCGCCCGGAAGGCACCAATGCCCGGCGTATCCAGATCCTTGCGCATCTCGACACGGTGCATGCGACCGGCACGCTTGCCGGCCCATTGCCTCTGCGGCAGGAGGGCGACCGGCTCTACGGTCCGGGGATCTACGACATGAAGGCCGGCGTGCTGATGGCGGTCGAGGCGATGCTGCTTGCCATGCGCGCCGGCACGCATCTGCCGATCGACCTGCTGATCGTCCCGGACGAGGAGGTCGGCTCGAAATCGTCCCGGCCGGTGATCGAGGAACTGGCGCGCGACGCCGCCTACGCCCTCGTCGTCGAACCGGCGCGCGACGGCGGCAAGATCGTCACTGCCCGCAAGGGCGTCGGCATGTTCGACATTACCGTGCGCGGACGGGCTGCCCATGCCGGGGTGCGGCCGTTGGACGGTCGCTCTGCCATCCGCGCCGCGGCGCAGCTGGTGCTGGATATCGAGGCGCTCAACGATGCCGCCCGCGGCATCACCGTCACCACGGGGATGATCCAGGGTGGCACGGGTCGCAACACGGTGCCGGCGGAATGCCGCCTGCAGATCGATCTTCGCCTGCCGGATGCGGCGATGGCTGCCGAGGTAATTGGCAAGATCGAGGCGATGTGTCCGACCGACCCCGACATCAGCTTCGAGATCAGCGGCGGCCTCAACCGGCCGCCCTTTGCGCAGAGTCCGGAGGGGGCCTCACTGTTTGAGACCGCCGCCGACATTGCGGCTCGGCTCGGCATCGCGCTCGAGGGCATGGCGACAGGCGGCGGCTCGGACGGCAACTTCACGGCGGCGCTCGGCGTGCCGACGCTGGACGGTCTCGGGGCCGATGGTGCCGGCGCCCATACCTACGACGAACACATTCTGGTCAGCAGCCTTGCGCCCCGTACGGCACTGCTCGCCAACATGCTGGTTTCGCTCGACCGGAACGGTTGAGGGGGCGCAAGCGCATCCGGCCATCGACCAGCCGACAACCTCCTGACGATCGGGAAATCCCGTTAGCCGTTTCCGCCGGCGTCGCTCAGCTGATCGAGCGGTCCTGTCAGGGCCGTGCGCGGCGGAACCAGGGTCGGCTGCACAAGAACCGTGACAGGCGCCCGGCGCGGGGCCTCAAGGATTGCAAACCCCTTTGCCAGCATGGCTTCGCTGTCCTGCTGGATCATGAAAACCGGAAAGGGCAGGAAGGACGCGAAGGGGTCGTAGTCATAGCAACCGACGATGATGTCGGCGAAGGTCTCGTGCGGATGCTGCCCCAGGAACCGCAGCAGGCCCTCGAGGTTGATCGAGGAATTGACGAAGAAGGCGCGGGGCAGCTTTCCATGGCCCTCGTAGAACGCCTCGAATGCGCGGGCGGTCATGGCAGGTGAGTAGCCCGTCGGCTGGATGCAGGCATCGGGATCGGCGCCGAGAAGGGTACGCTTCACCTCGCGGAAGCCGCGGATGCGTTCGTGGCTGGCGTGGTCGTCGCGGCCGCCGAACAGATAGAGCTCATCCGGCGTCAGCGGTCCATCCTGAAGCGCCCGCTCGATGATTGCCTGCGTGAGCAGGCGCGCCCCTTCGTAATTGTCGCTGATGATCGACGGCGCCCGGGTGCCCGGCAGATCGATGTTGACGTGTTTCAGGCCTGCCTTTTCGCACAGCGCGTGCACGCCATCAGGGTCGGTGGCGCCGGCAATAAACAGTTCGTCGATCGAGTAGGAGATCAGGGTCTCGACGACCTGTCGCTCCTCGCGCGGATCGCGGCAGGCGCTGACGACAACGGGACACTGACCGCGGCTTCTGACGAGCGCCTCGAAGGATTGCGCCATCGAAGAGAAATAGCGGTTGTCGTAGACGGGCAGCAACAGGCCGACCAGACCCGACCGGGACGAGCGGAGGCCGCGCGCCTGCAGGTTCGCCGTGTAACCATGATGTTCGGCCAGATCCTGGATGAGTTGGGCCGTCGCGTCCTTGATGCGTCGCTTTCGCCAGCTGCCATTGAGAACCGCGCTGACTGTGGACGCCGATGTCCCCGACAGCACGGATAGATCGTAGATCGTCGCCTTCTTCTTGCCGGTGTCCGTCATGTCCGTCCTCTCGCTCCCGTCACTTAAGAGGAAATCCCGCTTGACGAAAGATGCGTCGTCGTCAATATTCTCTGCACCATCGATTGTGCAAAAGTGAAATATCGATTGTGCTGGATGGGTCGCCGGAGGAGGCGAGATGGGAGGCGAGGGGTTTCCCTCGGCCATGGGAGAAACGGGAGGCGCCGGTCCAGGGCTGGCTGTCCTCGTTCGCAAAGGCGAACGTTGAGGAGGAAATCATGAGGAAGCTTATTCTGGCGGCCTTTGCCGCATCGCTGTCGCTTCTCGGCGGCATGTCGGTGCAGGCGGCGGACGCACCCAAGGTCGGCATTGTCGTGAAGATCGGCGGTATTCCGTGGTTCAACGCCATGGAGGCGGGGATCAAGGAGCAAGGCAAGAAGCTCGGCGTCGATGCGTTCATGGTCGGACCGACCAGCGCCGATCCCGCGCTGCAGGTGCGCGCGATCGAGGATCTGATTGCCCAGGGGGTCAAGGTGATCGGAGTTGTTCCCAACGACGCCAAGGTTCTCGAGCCCGTGCTCACCAAGGCGCAGGCGGCCGGTATCAAGGTCATCACCCATGAATCGCCGTCGCAGAAGGGCGCCGACTGGAATTTCGAACTTGCCTCGTCCAAGGGATTCGGCGAGGCGCATGGAAAGCTGCTGGCCGAGAAGATGGGCGGCAAGGGTGAATATGCGGTCTTTGTCGGTTCGCTGACGGTACCGCTGCACAACGCCTGGGCCGACGCGGCGATCGCCTATATCAAGGCAAACTATCCCGACATGAAGCTTGTCGGAGACCGCTACGGCGTCGCCGAGGATGTGGACAAGAGCCGTTCGACCGCGCTCGACCTGATCGGCGCGCATCCGGACCTGACGGGCTTCCTTGCATTCGGCAGCCAGGGCCCAATCGGTGCCGGCCGCGCCGTCGAGGAGCGCCGCAAGACGGGCAAGATCTTCGTGCTCGGACCGTTCTCTCCCGGGCAGGGCCAGAAGCTCATCAAGTCGGGTGCGATTTCGGGCGGCTTCATGTGGAATCCGAAGCAGGCCGGCGAGGTGTTCGTGACCCTCGCCGATCGCCTGGTCAAGGGTGAGAGCATCAAGCAGGGCGATGACATTGCCGGGCTCGGCGTCATCAAGCCCGCTGGCAACGACATCATCGTCGATCAGCTTTTGCCCATCAACAAGGATACGGTCGACGGACTGGTCGCCATGGGACTCTGAAAAGAGGCCCCCTCCCGGGTGTGGGGCCGGTCCTTTCGATCGGCCCCCGCTCGCGCCTGATGGATCCGTTCGTGCCCGATCGGCCATCTCGACCTCAATGACCTGGCAGGAATCGACATGAGTATCGCAACGGACACGGGTGCGAGTGCCCGCCCGATCCTATCTCTTCGTGGCATCAGCATGACGTTCGGCGGCGTCAGAGCCCTGAAGAACGTTTCCTTCGAGGTAATGCCCGGCGAGGTGCACTGCCTAGCGGGCGAGAACGGAAGCGGCAAGAGCACGCTGATCAAGGTTGTGTCCGGCGTCTACACGCCCGCCCCTGGTGCCGAGATCGTCTTCGACGGCGAGACCCTGACGCGCATGACACCAGTCATGGCGCAGGAAAAGGGCATTCAGATCATCTGGCAGGATCTCGCCCTGTTTCCGGAAATGAGCGTTGCGGAAAACATCGCCTTCCAGTCGCTGTCCGGTCCGCGCATGCGGCTGGTCGATTACTCCGCCATCCGACGGATTGCCCGCAATGCGCTTTCGCGGCTTGGCGTGATGCTCGACGTGGAACGGCCGCTCAAGGATTTCGCGATCGCCCAGCGGCAGATCGTGGCGATTGCGCGGGCTCTGGTCGGCGAAGCGCGGGTCGTGTTCATGGACGAGCCGACCGCCTCGCTCACCCAGTCGGAGACCGATCATCTCCTGGCGATCGTGCGCACCCTGTCGGCCAGCGGCGTCGCGGTGGTGTTGGTCAGTCATCGCCTTGCCGAGGTGCTGGCAATCTCCTCGCGCATCACGGTGCTGCGCGACGGTGCGCTGGTCGGCGTCTACCCGGTCGCCGGCATGACCCAGTCGGGGATCACCGAACTGATGACGGGCCGAAGCTTCGACGAGCGCGTGCGCGCCAGAGAGGTTACGAAGAACCCGGTCGTGCTGTCCGTCGCGCATCTCTCCCGGCCCCGCGAGTTCGAGGATATCTCCTTCGATCTGCGTCGAGGTGAAACGCTCGGCGTCACCGGACTGCTGGGGGCCGGGCGGACCGAGCTCGCATTGACGCTGTTTGGAATGCGCAAGCCTTCCGCCGGATCGATAACGCTCGAGGGGCGGCCTGTCCGCTTTTCATCCAACCGGGACGCGATCGCAGCCGGTATCGCCTACCTATCGGAGGACCGGCTGTCGCTTGGCCTCAACCAGCCGCAGTCCATCGCCGACAATCTGGTCATGGCCTCGCTCGACCGTATCCTGAAGCGCGGCCTGATCGCATCGGACAGGAAGCGGTCGCTGGTTGCCCGCTGGATCGCCGACCTCGGCATCCGGATCGGCCTGCAGGAGGACGCGATCTCGACCCTCTCAGGCGGCAACCAGCAGCGCGTCGCAATTGCCAAGTGGCTGGCGACCGATCCCAAGGTGCTGATCCTCGACGCGCCGACCGTTGGCGTCGATGTCGGTGCCCGAGCCGGCATCTTCGAGATCGTCGCCCGGCTCGCGGAGGCGGGGCTGGCGATCATCCGCATCTCCGACGAGGTGCCCGAGGTCTACCTCAACGCCGACCGGATCATCCACATGAAGAAGGGCCGCATCGCCGGCTGGCACGATCCGCGCGCCACGACACTCAAGGCGCTGGAGGCGGCCGTCTATGCCTAACGTTGTCCGGCACCACGCGACCGAAGTCGTGCTCACCGCGGTGATCATCGTCATGGGTGCGTTTCTCACCCTTTCCACCGATCGCTTCCTGACGCTCGGCAATGTCTTCGATCTCCTCAACATCAGCTCCGTCAACATCATCTTCACCGTCGGGCTGCTGGTGGTGCTGATTGCCGGCGGGATCGACATCTCCTTCGCGGTCGCCGCGTCCGTCGTCCAGTATGTCACGGTCCTCGCGCTGGGCGGCATCGGCGGCGGCGGATGGCTGTCGGGGTTCCTGATTGCCGCTTCGGTCGGCATCCTGCTCGGCCTGATCAACGCCGTCCTCATCCATCGTTTCCGGATCATTTCGATCGTGGCGACGATCGCGACCTTCAATATCTACTTCGGCCTGCTGATGTTCTTCACCAAGGGCGTCTCGATCTACACGCTTCCCGACTGGCTGACGACGCGCGTGGTTCTTTACGAGCGCGAAATGGCCGACGGCAGCTGGGCGGAGATCACCCTGCCGGTGGCGGTGATGATCCTTTGCGTCATGACAACCTGGCTCCTGCTTGCCCGGACGACGACCGGCCGGCAGCTCTTTGCCTTCGGCGACAATCCGGAAGGGGCGCGGCGGTTCGGCATTCCGATCGGCGCCATGCAGTTCATCGCCTTCGGATGGCTGGGGCTGATGGCGGGCGTCGCCGGGCTGATGCAGGCCCATTATGCCCAGGAGGTCGTGCCGAATGCGCTTTACGGCCGCGAACTCGACGTCTTGGCCGCCGTCGTGCTGGGCGGGGCGAGACTGGGCGGGGGCAAGGGATCGGTGCTCGGCTGCGTGCTCGGCGTGCTGCTCGTTTCGGTCACCCAGAACGGGCTCAACCTCATGGGCGTTTCGCCCTTCGCCTTCAAGATGATCGTCGGTGCCATCATTCTCACAGCAATCACCCTGTCGAGCGTGAGGCTTGAAAAGCTGGCGCCGATCCTGTCGCGGCGCACCCAGGACACCGGCTCGACGGCCGGAAAGGGTGAGATCCGATGACCGGTTTTGCTCGCCGCTTCAACGCCATCTTCGGGGCGGACATGGCCGGTCCGCTGACAGCGCTTACCGCCGTTCTCGTCATCATGGGCCTTGCCTCGCCGCATTTCCTGACGGCTGCGACCTTCGGATCGGTCGCCTTCCAGCTACCGGAACTGGGCGTCCTGACCCTTGCCATGCTTGTGCCGATCCTGACCGGTGGACTCAATCTCGCAATCACCTTTACCGCCAACATCGCCGGCCTGACGCTCGCCTGGACATTGCAGACCCACGGCGGAGCCGATGCCGGGCCGGGAGCGTTCCTGATCGGCTCTTGCCTCGCCCTGATCGTCGGCGCGCTGAGCGGCCTCGTCATGGGACTGGTGATCGCCTTCACCCGCGCACATCCCATTCTCGTGTCGTTGTCGATGATGATCTTCCTGCGAGGGCTCGGAGAGTTCCTGACGCGCGGCGGCGATATCTCCGGCTTTCCCGCCTTCATCGCGCCGATCGGTCATGGCAGCGTGCTCGGCATCCCTGTGCCGCTGCTGATCCTGGTTGCCTGCGTGATCGCCAGCCATGTGCTTCTGTCGCGCACAAGGCTTGGATTTTCCACCTACATGATCGGCTCCAATATCGAGTCCGCCCGCTATTCGGGGATCAATACCCGCAAGGTGCTCGTGCTCGTCTACATGCTGTCCGGCATCATGGCGGCGGTGGCCGGCATCATCATGCTGGCCCGGTTCAATTCGGTGCGCGTCGGGCACGGCGAATCCTACCTGCTGATCACCGTGCTCGCCTGCTTCCTCGGCGGCATCAACCCCTTCGGCGGCTTTGGCCGCGTCCTGCCGGTCTTCGTGGCGCTCGTCGTGCTGCAGTTGCTGTCGTCCGGGCTCAACCTGCTGGGCGCCAACCAGCATCTGACCACCGCCGTCTGGGGCATTCTGCTGATCATCGTAATGGTGATGCGGTGGGCTTCGTCAACATTCACCGGAAAAACGAAATAGGAGAGATCACCATGGAAGGCTTTGGCGTTCATACCAGTATGTGGACGATGAACTGGGATCGTGCCGGTGCCGAAAAGGCAATCGCTGGGGCCGTGCGATACAAGATGGACTTCATCGAGATCGCGCTGCTGAACGCTCCCGCCGTCGATGCGCGGCACACGCGAGACCTGCTCGAGAAACACAAGCTGCGCGCTGTCTGCTCGCTTGGCCTGCCGGAACATGCCTGGGCCTCCGTTCGCCCCGACGCGGCGATCGAGCATCTGAAGGTCGCGATCGACAAGACAGCGGAGATGGGCGCGGAAGCGCTGTCGGGCGTGATTTTCGGCGGCATCGGCGAACGCACCGGCGTGCCGCCGACGCAGGGCGAATATGACAACATCGCCCGCGTGCTCGAGGCAGCCGCGCGACATGCGAAGACGCAGGGCATCGAGCTCGGCGTCGAGGCCGTGAACCGCTACGAAAACCATCTGATCAACACCGCCCGTCAGGCTGTCGACATGGTGGAGCGGGTCGGCGCCGACAACATCTTCGTCCATCTCGACACCTACCACATGAACATCGAGGAAAAGGGCGCCGCCAACGGCGTGCTGATCGCGGGCGACCACCTCAAGTATATCCATCTTTCGGAAAGTGACCGCGGCACGCCGGGCTACGGCAACATCCCGTGGGACGCGATCTATGCCGCCCTGGCCGCCATCGGCTTCAAGGGCGGTCTGGCAATGGAGAGCTTCATCAACATGCCGGCGGAAGTCGCCTACGGGCTTGCGGTCTGGCGTCCCGTCGCCCGCGACATGGAAGAGGTGATGGGCAACGGTCTGCCTTTCCTGCGCAACAAGGCCCAGCAATACGGGCTGATCTGAACCGCGATCCCAGCCATCCCCGCGCGACGGGAATGGCTAGACTGGAAAAGCGCGGGGCGCGCCTGGCTCGTCCGGCAAGCCCACGAAAAGGGAGGCAAGGGAGATGGCAGCCGGGTCTGTGAGAAGGGCATGCTTGCGATCGCCTTGCCGCGAACTCGGTGGTGGGCAGGAGGCGGGCCATGATGTCTGATCCCTGTGCAGCAACCATCGCGGTGCTTGATGTGGGCAAGACCAATGTCCGGCTCAATGCCATCACCTGCAACGGCACGATCGCCGAAACCCTCTGCGTCGAGAACGGCGTGCTGGCCGGTCCGCCATGGCGCCACCACGATCTGGCAGAACTCGGCGTCTGGATCTTCAGCAGCCTTGCCACGCTGTCGCGCAGGCATCCGCTGGAGACCGTTGTGTGCACGGGTCATGGCTCGGGCGGCGTGCTTGTCGGTGCCGATCCGGATGACGAGGACGGCGTCGCCCTGCCGATGATCGACTACGAGCAGACGCTGCCGGACGCGATCGCGATCGCCTACCCGCGGATGGCCGGATCGTTTCGCGACCGGGGCAGCATGATCATGCATGGGGCGACCCACCAGGCGCGGCAGCTCCTGTGGATGGAAACGGCCGAGCCGGAGCGGTTCGCCCGGGCCCGGGCGTTCCTCTGCCTGCCGCAATACTGGGCATGGCGGCTGACGGGCGTGACGGCGGCCGAAGCAACAAGTCTCGGCGCGCAGTCGCATCTCTGGAATGTGGCGGATGGCCATCTGACGCCGATCGTCGCGGCGCGGGGGTGGCAGCGGCTGATGCCCGATTTCCGCGCCGCCTGGGCGCGTCTCGGTCCGGTGCGTGCCCCGCTCGTCAGACGCTTCGGCCTGTCACGAAATCTCGGCGTGCTGACCGGCATTCACGACAGCAGCGCCAATTTCTACCGATACCAGGCTGCCGGCCTCGCCGATGTGCTTCTGGTGTCAACCGGGACCTGGATCGTCGGCATGAGTGCCGCCGCATCGCTGGATCGCCTGCGCGAGGAAACTGGGATGACGATCAACAGCGACGTCTACGGCCGACCGGTCGCGGGGGCGCTGACCATGGGCGGGCGGGAATTCGCCCATGTGGCAGGCGCAACGGACGGGCAGGCGATCGATCTGCCGGATGTCTTTCGTCTCGTCGAACGCGGCACGATGGCACTTCCGACTTTCGGCGCGGACGACGGCTTCTTCCCGGGCAGCGCCGGCCGCGGGGAGATCATCGGGCCACCGCCCGAGACAGCGGCAGAACGCAAGGCGCTGGCCACACTCTACAGCGCGCTTCTGACCGTCGAGTGCTGCGACGCCCTCGACCCGAAGGGGCGCGCGGTGCTTGACGGCAGCTATCTGCGCGAACCGATCTATGCGCGGCTGGTCTCTGCGTTGCGCGACGAGGGCGAGACCTTCTTCAACCTCGACGCCTACGGGGTGGCAACCGGATCGGCACTGCTTGCCGAGCACGGTTCGGACCGCGCCTCCGAGACGCTGGCGCTCGAGCGCCCCGGTGCGCTTGCGCAAACCACGGCGGCATCGCTGCGCGCCTATCGCGGTCGCTGGCGCAAAGCCGCCGGCGCCCACCTGTCCTCATCCCCCAGCTTGAAAAAGGCCCAGACATGACTGACCCAAATGCGACTGCCACCCTGCGCCGTGAGATGGTGGACATCTGCCGCCGCATGAATTCGAGCGGTATCAACCAGGGCACTGCCGGCAATCTGTCGGTGCGTACCGAGAGCGGCTTCCTGATCACGCCCTCTTCCATGCCCTATGACACGATGACGCCTGACGACCTCGTCGAAATGGATTTTGATGGCACCTATGTCGGCCGCCGCCCATCATCGGAGTGGCGGTTCCATCGCGACATCCTCAAAAACAGAACCGATATCGCGGTCGTGCTCCACTGCCACTCGATGTACGCCACGACCCTTGCCTGCCACCACAGGACAATCCCGAGCTTCCACTACATGACCGGCGTTGCGGGCGGCAATACGATCCGTTGCGCCGACTATGCGACGTTCGGGACGCAGGCACTGTCGGATCATGCGCTAAAGGCGCTGGACGGCCGGTCGGCTTGCCTGCTCGGCCAGCACGGACAGATCTCGCTCGGCAAGACGCTCGAACAGGCGCTGTGGCTGGCAATCGAGGTCGAGACATTGTCGCGCATGTATGTCCAGGTCCTCACCCTCGGCGAGCCGCCTATCCTGCCGGACGAGGAGATGGAGCGGGTGATCGCCCAGATGAAGCGCATGAGCTACGGTCTCGGCCCGGAGGCCGAAGGCTCCAACGACGTGGCCCGCCCGCGACAGGCATGACGCGCCGAAGCGGTCGATCGCGGTCTGGAGGTTGCCAGTGGCTCGCGGCTCCCGGACCATCGCAAATGACGCCAAGCTCATAAATATTCTATTGCAAATCTGAAAATACATATGTATCGATTACATATCCAGTGAGGAGGATGTCTCGATCAAGGTACTGAATTGGTTCGCCAATCGTGTTTTCACGAAGGGGCGAAGCCTTGCCCTGAGCCGGCTATTAAAAGGCCGGCAGGCGCGTCTGCGGGAGGAGCTGGATGCGCATGGGACATGCCTTGCCTCGATCGAACTATGGCTCGCATGGGTCAGAACAGGATCAGCCGGGAGCCCGTCCAAGGGCATGCGGCATTCAAGGAGGAGGGAGTGGACATGAAGCGTTTCCTGAACGTGTTTACGAGTGTTCTTGCTTTGGCGGCAGCCACGGCAAGCCTGCCATCCGCGGCGTTGGCCGATTGGCTGGAAGATGCGGCGAAGCCGCTGAAGGGCACGGAAATCAGCGGTATCTTTCTTGATCGGCCCGGCTACCGCGCGATCATCAAGCTGTTGCCGGAATTCGAGAAGAAGACCGGCATCAAGGTGAATTACGAGATCGTCCCTTACGAGAACACCCGCGAGAAACAGGTGCTCAACTTCACCTCGCAGGGTGGCCAGACGCTGGCGCTGGTCGACCTCGTGTGGATCGGCGAATTTGCTGAAAACGGCTGGATTGAGCCGATTTCCAATTTCTCGAAGGATACCAAGATCACCGATCCGAACCTCAAGCTCGACGGGTTCTTCCCGCTTCTGCTGGATGCCTTCGGTTCTTGGGGCGGCACCACCTACGGGCTGCCCTTCGACAACTACTCCGGCCTGCTGTTCTACAATTCCTGCATGCTGAAGGATGCCGGCTTCACCAAGCCGCCCGCCACCTGGGACGAATTGATGACGGTGTACGCGCCGAAGCTGACGGACGCCTCCAAGAAACAGTATGCCTACGCGCTCCAGTCGCTGCGCGGCGAAACCCAGTCGGCCGACAGTTTCATGCGCTTCCTTTGGCCGTTCGGCGGCTCGCTCCTCAACAAGGAGTTCAAGTCCAACCTGCTGAGCAAGGAGAGCCAGACCGGGCTCAAGTTCCGCCAGGACCTGATGAAGTACATGCCGCCCGGCATCGTCAGCTATGACCATGCGGAGGCCGTGAATGCGCTTGCCCAGGGGCAGGTGGCGATGATCACCGAGTGGTCGGCGTTCTACGGCACGCTGGTCGACCCGGCGACCTCCAAGATCGGCGATTGCCTCGCCGTGGCGCCGGAGCCCGCCGGCCCCGCCGGTCGCCTGCCCGCGCTTGGCGGCTTCTCGCTCGCGGTTGCCTCGCAGGCGACCGAGGAACAGAAAAAGGCGAGCTGGCTGTTCATCCAGTGGGCAACGTCCGAAGACATCGCCAAACCCTACGTCGATGCCGGTGGCGTCTCTGGCCGCATGTCGGTCTACGAAAACCCCGAAGTCAAGGCGAAGTACAAGTTCGTCGAGCCGATGGTGGCGTCGTGGAAGGCCGGTGTTCCGGAATTCCGTCCGCGCTTCCCGTCCTGGCCGGCAATCTCGGAAGTCGTCGCAGAGTGGGGCTCGAAAATGATGCTCGGCGAAGTCACGATCGACGGTGGTGCCAAGGAGATCGGTACCCGCATGGAGGATATCCTCGCCAAGGGCGGCTACTACGACGGCAAGAAGAAGCTGCTGCAGTAACTCATCCCCCCGGCAGATCCACCGCCCTTCACCAGGAAAAGCGACAAGCCTTTCCGGGCGGTGGATCTGGCTCTTGCCCTGACGGATGCTAAACCCTTCGGACCATTGCCATGCTGAACCTATCGGCCAAAGCTCTCCAGGAACTGGGCGACTGCCTTGCCCGGGTCGACGTCCGGGACTTCGAGGCCGCCACGCACGAGATCGCCGCGGCGCAAAGGATCGCGCTCTACGGCGTGGGGCGGGAAGGTTTGCAGATCAAGGGGTTTGCCATGCGCCTCTACCACCTTGGCCTGAGGGCAAGCGTGGTCGGAGACATGACGACGCCGCCGCTCGGCAAAGGCGATCTGCTGATCGTCTCGGCGGGCCCGGGCTCTTTCTCCACGGTCAGCGCCCTGATGCAGGTCGCTCGTGACGCAGGCGCCCGCGTGCTTCTGGTTACCGCCACTCCAGACGGGGCGGCAGCCGGCCTTGCCGACGTGGTGCTTCCGGTTCCGGCCCAGACCATGGCGAGCGATCAGGGCGAGGCCCTGTCGGTGCTTCCGATGGGCTCCCTCTACGAGGGGGCCCTCTATATTCTCTTCGAACTGATCATCCTTGCCCTGCGGGATACGCTTGGCGTGGCGCCCGCCGTCATGCGCGCCAACCACACCAATCTCGAATGACGGCGCAGGGCATTCACTCACAGGCCGGGAAGAAAGCAGATCATCATGGCTGACATGACCGCCAAACCGAACCGCGGCTATCGGCGCTGGACGCCCTTCTGGTTCCTTGCTCCGGCCGTCGCGACCCTGCTGCTGATCGGCATCTATCCGACGCTGTTTGCGCTGATCACCTCGTTTCGCCGCTATAACATCGCCCGCCCGCGCGAGGGCTTCGATTTCATCGGCTTTGACAACTACGCATCGGTGCTGACCGACAGCACCTTCTGGGCAAGCCTTGGGACGACGGCCCGCTTTTATGTCAGCGTGCTACCCATCCAGGTCATGCTCGGACTTGCGATCGCTCTTCTTCTGCACAAGACCGGCATGGGTTTCCTGAAGGCGCTGGCCCGCGTCACCCTGGTGGTGCCGCTCGCGACCACCTACGCCGTGGTCGGGCTGATCGGTCGCCTGATCTTCAACCGCGATTTCGGCGTTGCGAACCAGATTCTCAACGCAATCGGTGTCGGCGGGTTCGACTGGCTGGGTTCGCCGCGCGGCGCCTTTACGGCGATCGCCATCATGGACATCTGGCAGTGGACGCCCTTCTGTGCGCTGATCTTTCTTGCCGGCCTGTCCATGGTGCCGGGCGAGATCGAGGAGGCGGCACGGCTCGAAACCACGTCCAAATGGGCGCTCTTGCGATATGTGCAACTGCCCTACCTGCTGCCGGGGCTGACGGCGCTGCTGATCCTCAGATCCGCGGACGTGCTGAAGCTGTTCGACATGGTGTTCGTGATGACCCGCGGCGGTCCGGGTGCGGCGACCGATCTCGTGTCCATCTACATCCAGCGCGTCGGTTTCCGCATCTTCGATCTCGGCACCGCCTCGGCACAGGCCATCCTGCTGCTCGTGCTCACTATTCTGATCAGCCGCCTCTACATCCGAATCCTCTACAGGGAGGTCCAGTAATGCGTCTGTCCTCGTCAAAGCTGCTCCATGCGCTGGGCCTGACCTGCGTCATCGTCTTCTCGCTCTTTCCGTTTTACTGGATGATTGCCGCCAGCTTCAAAACCCAGAACGATATCCTGGCCTCGCCGCCGGTCTGGCTGTTTGCGCCGACGCTCGACAACTACCGCCAGGTGTTTTCGGATTCGAAAGTTTTCGGCGCGGTCGGCAACTCGCTGCTGATTGCCAGCGCAACGACAGCGCTTGCCGTGCTGCTCGGAGCGCCTGCCGCCTATGCGCTTGCCCGTTTCGAGTTTCGCGGCAAGGCCGATTTGTGGTTCTGGTTCATCTCCAACCGCATGATGAGCCCCATCGTCCTCGCCCTGCCGGTCTATCTGCTGGCCCTGCAGACGGGACTTCTCGACACACATCTGGTGCTCATCCTCGTCTATCTCACCTTCAACCTGCCGATCGTCGTGTGGATCTGCACCGACCAGTTCAAGTCGATCCCGCCGGATCTCGAGCAGGCGGCGCGCCTGGACGGGGCCGACCAGTTCACCATCTTCCGCAAGATCTACCTGCCGCTCGGCGCGCCGGGGATCGCGGTGTCGGCGATCTTTTCCTTCATCTTCTCGTGGAACGAGCTGCTCTACGCGCTGGTGCTGACGCGGCGCAACGTCCAGACGGCACCCGTCGTCGCGACCTCCTTCATGTCCGGCTACGAACTGCCGTGGGGGAAGATCATGGCGACCGGTACGGTGATCGTGCTGCCGGTGACCATCTTCGCGCTGATCGTCTCCCGCCACATGGTCCGTGGCCTTACCATGGGAGCCACGAAATGAGCGGCGATCCGGCGCTCTCGCTCGGCATAAACCTGTCGTTCTGCGTCAAGCGCTGGGTGACGCCGCAGCTTTGGGCCCCGGTGGTGCGCGATCGGCTGGGTCTTGATCTCGTACAGTTCTCGTTCGACCTCACCGACCCGATGTGGCCTTCCGATCTGCTCGACCGGCAAGCCCGGGCAATCCGCAGCCAAGCGGCAGATCACGGCATTACCGTGCACAGCGCGTTCATCGGTCTTGCGCACTACACATTCTGCCAGATGCTGCATCCGGATCCCGCCGTGCGCGACTATGCCGAGACCTGGCTGGAACGGGCCTATGCGTTTGCCGCCAGCGCCGGCATCACCCGCGTCGGCGGGCCGCTCGGCGCGATCGCCTCGCGCATCGACGGGATGGAGGCACCGGCGATCGAGCCGCGCGACTACGACGATCTGGTGGCGAGGATGCTGCGCCTTGGAGAGCGCGCCAAGGCCGAGGGACTGATCGAGCTTTTTGTCGAGCCGACGCCGCTGCGCCGCGAATGGCCGTGGACGATCACCCAGGCGCGGCAGATGGCGACGGACGTGGCGGGCAGCGCGGTGCCGTGGCGGTTCTGTGTCGATTGGGGGCATGGCACCTACCAGCCGCTCTACGGCACCGAGACAGACAGCATGGACCCGTGGCTCCGCGGGCTTGGCGACCTGATTGGCGCCGTTCACATCCAGCAGACGGATTTCCAGTTCGACCGGCACTGGGATTTTACGGTGGAGGGACGGGTCGACCCGAAGCAGGCGGCGGACGCTCTCCGGCAGTCGGGGCTTGCGCATGCGCCGGTCTTCCTCGAAGTCTTCTATCCGTTCGAACGCGACGACGCGTCGATTTTGCACGCGCTCGAAAGCTCCTCCAGGCTTTTGAAACGCGGTTTTGACATTGCCTGACACAAGGAAGAATGCGGTTCCGCCGGTCTGAAGCGCATTCGGGAACATAACGATGGACAATTACAGCAACGAGCCTGATGTCGGGCCGCTCTCGCAACAGGACCTGGAGGCCCAGCAGGTCCGCGCGCGGGTTGCCTGGCTCTATTTCGTCGGCGGGCTGACGCAGCAGGACATCGCCGACCAACTCGGGCTGACACGCTTGCGGGTCAACAAGATCCTCGGACAGGTTCGCTCGGACGGTTCGGTGGTGGTCGATATCCGCCTGCCGCTCGCCAACTGCATCGCGCTCGAGCAGCGGCTGACGGGAAAGTTCGGCCTGACGCGGGTCAGCGTCGTGCCGGCGCTGGATGACGAGACGGAGCAGCAGCGGGTCATCGGCGACGCCGCCGGCGCCCTGCTCGACGGGATATTGCAGAACGGAATGGGGCTCGGCGTCGGCTGGGGCAAGACCCTCAAGGCCGGGCTCCGGCGTCTGACTGCCCGGCCGCTCGCCGATAGCTGGGTGACCTCGGTGATGGGAGGACTGACCCGCGGATACGGGTCGAGTACCTTCGAGGTGGCGACCGGCTATGCCCGGGCGATTTCGGCGGAGTGCTACTACCTGACCGCACCGCTGTATTTTCCGACCGCCGAAAGCCGCGAAATGCTGCTCTCCCACTACGGCATCAGCGAGACCATGCGCCGGGCGCGATCCGTCGACGTGGCGCTGCTCTCGTGCGGCGACATGACCAACCGGTCCCTGCTCGTCAACACGCCGACCGTTTCGGAAAACCTGCAGAGCCTGCTGGCCGCAGGTGCGGTCGGCGACATTCTCGGCGTGTTCCTGGGGGCAAACGGCCAGCCGGTCGATCACCCGCTCAACGAACGGGTTCTGTCGCTGACGCCGAGGGAGCTTATGTCGGTGCCGCACTCCATTCTCGCTTCCGGCGGAACCTACAAGCTGCCGATCCTCAAGGCCATCCTGCGGGCCGGGTACGTCAAATACCTCGTCACCGATGAGCGCTGTGCCGCCGCCATTCTCGAAACGGACGTCTGAAAAAGACGTGCCGCAGGGCTGATCCCTGGCGGCAGACATTATCTGGAGCCGATGCCACATGACCTTTCTGCAGCTGAACGATATCAGGAAGAATTTCGGGGAAGTCAGCGTCATCAAAGGCGTCAGCTTTTCCGCCGAGCGGGGCGAATTCGTCGTCTTCGTCGGGCCATCGGGCTGCGGAAAGTCGACGCTCCTGCGCATGATCGCAGGGCTCGAGGATGTCAGCGGCGGCGCGATGTCGATCGACGGCAAGGACGTGACCTACGAGGAGCCCGCCAAGCGCGAAGTGTCCATGGTGTTCCAGTCCTATGCGCTCTATCCGCACATGAGCGTCTTCGAAAACATGGCCTTCGGCCTGCGCATGGCCAAGCTGCCGGAGGCCGAGATCAAATCGCGCGTGCTGGAGGCGGCGCGCATCCTGCAGATCGAGCCGCTCCTGGAGCGCAAGCCGCGGGCGCTTTCCGGCGGACAGCGGCAGCGTGTGGCGATCGGCCGCTCGATCGTGCGCAATCCGAAGATCTTCCTGTTCGACGAGCCGCTGTCCAATCTCGATGCGGACCTGCGCACGCAGATGCGCGTCGAGATCGCCAAGCTGCACCGCAACCTCGGTGCGACAATGGTCTATGTCACGCATGACCAGGTGGAGGCGATGACGCTTGCCGATCGGATCGTCGTGCTGCGCGGCGGGCTGGTGGAGCAGATCGGCACGCCAACCGAGCTCTACGATCGCCCCGCCAACACCTTTGTCGGCGGCTTTATCGGTTCGCCGAAGATGAACTTCATTTCGGCGACGGTCGAGCAGGCAGACGGTGCCAGGCTGGTGCTCAACCATGCGGCCTTCGTCGGCGGCCATCTGCAGCTGCCCTTTGCCGGCGCGGCCGCGCTCAAGCCCGGCGACAAGGTCACCGTCGGTCTGCGGCCGGAGCATCTTTCGCTCGATGCGGAAAACCCGGTTCTGTCTTTGTCGCTCGATATCTCGGAAAACCTGGGTGGCGCGACCCAGCTCTACACGACCGGCGCCGGCGAGGCCGTGACGCTCCTCGTTGCCGGGCGCCCGCCGCTCAAGCCAGGCGACAAGCTGCGTGTTGGAATTAACGCCGATCACATCTATCTCTTTGACGCCCAGGGGCTGGCGCTCCGGGCATGAAGCCAGAACAGGATACCGAAGCGATGAAAGCACTGGTGCTCGAACGTAAAGGCGAACTTTCGCTGCGCGAGATCGACCTTCCCCTGGAGGTCGGTGCGCAGGACGTGAAGATCGCCATCCACACCGTCGGCGTCTGCGGCAGCGACGTCCACTACTATACCCATGGGGCGATCGGCTCCTTCGTGGTGCGCGAGCCCATGGTGCTTGGCCACGAGGCGGCCGGAACGGTGACCGCCGTCGGATCGGGTGTCCATCATCTGAAGGTCGGCGACCGGGTCTGCATGGAGCCGGGCGTGCCCAACATGTCGTCGCGCGCCTCCAAGCTCGGCATCTACAATGTCGACCCCGACGTGCGCTTCTGGGCAACGCCGCCCGTGCACGGCGTGCTGATGCCGGAGGTGGTGCACCCGGCCGCCTTCACCTACAAGCTGCCGGATGCGGTCTCCTTCGCCGAAGGCGCGATGGTCGAACCGTTTGCCGTCGGCATGCAGGCCGCCACCCGCGCAAGGATCGTTCCCGGCGACGTGGCCGTGGTCATCGGTTGCGGGCCGATCGGCGTCATGACGGCGCTTGCCGCACTTGCCGGCGGCTGCTCGCAGGTCTTCATCTCCGATCTCAGCGCGCCGAAGCTTGAAATCGCCGCCCAGTATGCGGGCATCACAACGGTCAACATCGGGGAAGTCTCGCTGCACGAGACGATCATGACGGCGACGGACGGTTGGGGCGCCGATATCGTTTTTGAAGCCAGCGGCAGCGCGCGGGCCTATCACGGTATCTTCGACCTGATGCGGCCGGGCGGCGCCCTGGTGCTGGTCGGCCTGCCGGTCGAGCCGGTCACCTTCGATGTTCCCGCATCCATCTTCAAGGAAGCGCGCATCGAGACGGTGTTCCGCTATGCCAACAATTTCGACAGGGCCGTCAACCTGATCGCATCCGGCAAGGTGGACCTGAAGCCGCTCATCACCGACACTTTCGACTTTGCCGACAGCATCGCCGCCTTCGAAAGGGCCGCGAAAGCCCTGCCGACGGATGTGAAGATCCAGATCCGCATGCCCTCCTGATAACGCTGCGGCGGGATCGCAGATGTCCGCATCTGCGATCCCGTCGTCCTGCCCGGCAGACCGTGCGGCTGCCAAGGGCTCGGCGCATTCGGGACGCTGCCTGCCTGCAGGCAAGCGCTCTCGCTCAAAACCGCATGGGATTCCTATATCTTCCCCATTCCACCGATCTCGAACGGCTATGCCGATCGGGTGCATATCTGCGGGCCGGATGCAGAACCTTCTCATCCCGGAGCCCGGATAGAGACTGCGGATATGTGATGCCGCCGTGCCTCTGCGGGTTCCGTGAACCAACCCGGAGTCCCAATCCCCATGATGGATATGGTTTTAGTTGCCGTCGTCCTCGCCTTCTTCGGCCTCTGCTTTGCCTATAGCAGCGCCTGCAACCGGCTGTGACGGAGACACCCATGATCTTCGATTATACGCTCGGCGGTGCAGTGACTCTCTTTCTGGCCGTCTATCTCACCTATGCTCTCATCCGCCCCGAACGCTTCTGACCCAAGCCTCCGGATGCTCGAAAGTCTCCTCCCATGACCCTCAACGGATGGCTACAGATCCTCGTTTTCTGCGGGATCGTTCTCGCCCTCGTGAAGCCGCTCGGCGCCTACATGACGGCCGTCTTCAACGGCGAGAAAACCTTTCTTTCTCCTGTCCTTGCTCCGCTGGAACGCGGCATCTATGCGCTGGCCGGTACCAGTGAGCGCGAAGACCAGCACTGGAGCGCCTATGCCGTCTCCATGCTGATGTTCAACCTTCTCGGCGTGCTGCTCCTCTACGCCATGCTGCGGCTGCAGGCGCAGCTTCCGCTCAATCCGACCGGCATGTCTGCCGTCGGGCCGGAGCTCTCCTTCAACACGGCCGTCAGCTTCGTCACAAATACCAACTGGCAGAACTATGGCGGCGAAAGCACCATGTCCTATCTGAGCCAGATGATGGGCCTGAGCGTGCAGAACTTCGTGTCTGCCGCCACCGGCATGGCGATCGCCGTCGCGCTGATCCGCGCCTTTTCGCGGGCGTCGGGCAAGGCGATCGGCAATTTCTGGGTCGATATGACCCGGGCCACCCTCTATATCCTGCTGCCGATCTGCATCGTGCTGACGCTCGTCTACGTCTCGCTCGGCGTGCCGCAGAGCTTCGGCGCTTCCGTGCAGGCGACAACGCTCGAAGGCGCCAAGCAGACGATTGCGCTCGGACCCGTCGCCTCGCAGCTCGCCATCAAGATGCTGGGCACCAATGGCGGCGGCTTCTTCAATGCCAATTCAGCGCATCCGTTCGAAAATCCCGACGCCATCTCCAACCTCATCCAAATGGTCTCGATCTTCGCGATCGGTGCCGCCTTCACCAACGTCTTCGGCCGGATGGTCGGCAACCAGCGCCAGGGCTGGGCCATCCTCTCCGCCATGGGCGTGCTCTTCCTGATCGGTGTCGCGGTCACCTACGGCGCCGAAGCAGCCGGCAACCCGCTGATGCACGCTTTCGGTCTTGGCGGCGGCAACATGGAGGGCAAGGAAGTCCGCTTCGGCATCACCCTGTCGTCGCTGTTTGCGGTGATCACCACGGCGGCGTCCTGCGGCGCCGTCAATGCCATGCACGGGTCTTTCACGGCGCTCGGTGGTCTCATCCCTCTCGTCAACATGCAGCTTGGCGAAGTGATCGTCGGCGGCGTGGGTGCCGGCTTCTACGGCATCGTGCTGTTCATCGTCGTTGCCGTGTTCGTCGCGGGCCTGATGGTCGGACGCACGCCGGAATATCTCGGCAAGAAGATCGAGGCGAAGGAAATGAAGATGGCGGTGCTCGCCGTGCTCTGCCTGCCGCTCGCCATGCTCGTCTTTGCCGCCATCGCCACGGTGCTGCCGTCCGCGGTCGCTTCGATCGGCACGGCCGGACCGCACGGATTTTCCGAGATCCTCTATGCCTACACCTCGGCTGCGGCCAACAACGGCTCCGCGTTCGGCGGCCTCACCGGCAACACCCCCTGGTACAACGTGACGCTCGGCATCGGCATGCTGGCTGGCCGCTTCCTGGTCATCATCCCCGCGCTCGCGATCGCCGGATCGCTCGTCGCCAAGAAGAAGGTGCCCGCCTCGGCCGGCACGTTCCCGACCGACGGACCGCTTTTCGTGGGGCTCCTGGTGGGCACGATCGTCATCGTCGGCGGCCTGACCTTCTTCCCGGCGCTCGCCCTCGGACCTGTGGTGGAACATCTGATGGCGGTCACCGGCCAGACATTCTGAGGCTCGGCCTCGTGCTGATGACGGCCGGTTCCCTGCCGGCCGCCATCATCGTTTTCGACGTTTTCCGGGGCCGAAACCCCTGTTATCCAGCTGGAGCCTCTCATGAGCCAGTCTAAATCCACCAGTATTCTCGACAGCAGCATCCTCATTCCGGCGATCGGCGGCGCCTTTGCCAAGCTCGATCCGCGGCTGCTCGCCCGCAATCCCGTCATGTTCGTCGTGGCAACCGTTTCGGTACTGACCACCGTCCTCTTTCTGCGCGACCTCGTCACCGGCGGCAGCAATCTCGGCTTCTCCCTCCAGATCAACATCTGGCTCTGGTTTACCGTCCTGTTTGCCAATTTCGCGGAGGCGGTGGCTGAAGGGCGCGGCAAGGCGCAAGCCGATTCGCTGCGCAAGACGCGCACCGAAACCGAGGCGAAGTTGCTGACCGGTGCCGACCGCACGCGCTACCGCCTGGTGCCCGGCACAAGCCTCAAGGTGAACGACGTCGTCGTGGTCGAGGCCGGCGACATCATTCCATCCGATGGCGAAGTGATCGAGGGCATTGCCTCCGTCAACGAGGCCGCCATCACCGGCGAGTCGGCGCCCGTCATCCGCGAATCGGGCGGCGACCGGTCTGCCGTCACCGGCGGCACCCAGGTCCTGTCGGACTGGATCCGCGTGCGCATCACCGCTGCTGCAGGTTCGACCTTCATCGACCGGATGATCGCGCTGGTCGAAGGCGCCGAGCGGCAAAAGACACCGAACGAGATTGCGCTCAACATCCTGCTTGCCGGCATGACGCTGATCTTCGTGCTGGCGACCGCGACGATCCCGAGCTTTGCCGCCTATGCCGGCGGCTCCATTCCGGTCATCGTGCTGGTCGCGCTGTTCGTCACTCTCATCCCGACGACGATCGGCGCGCTCCTGTCGGCGATCGGCATTGCCGGCATGGACCGCCTGGTGCGCTTCAACGTGCTCGCCATGTCCGGACGTGCCGTCGAAGCTGCCGGCGACGTCGACACGCTGCTGCTCGACAAGACGGGAACGATCACGCTCGGTAACCGCCAGGCGACAGAGTTCCGGCCGGTGCGCGGCGTCAGCGAGCAGGAGCTTGCGGATGCGGCGCAGCTTGCCTCATTGGCCGACGAAACGCCCGAGGGTCGTTCGATCACGGTGCTGGCGAAGGAAAAATATGCGATCCGGGCCCGCGACATGGCAAGCCTGCAGGCGACCTTCGTGCCCTTTACCGCCCAGACCCGCATGAGCGGCGTCGATGTGGAAGGGTCTTCGATCCGCAAGGGCGCGGTCGACGCGGTGCTCGCCTATGTCGGTTCCGGATCGCTGCCGGTGTCGGGAAACGCCGCCATTGCGGCAGGTGCCGAGAGCGAGACGGTGCGCGAGCTGCGCGCCATCGCCGAGGAGATCGCCAGGGCCGGCGCCACGCCGCTTGCGGTTGCCCGCAACGGCCAGCTGCTGGGCGTGATCAAGCTCAAGGATATCGTCAAGGGCGGCATTGCGGAACGCTTTGCCGAGCTGCGCCGCATGGGCATCCGCACCGTGATGATCACCGGC
This sequence comes from Hyphomicrobiales bacterium, assembly GCA_900469345.1. Taxonomy (GTDB): domain Bacteria; phylum Pseudomonadota; class Alphaproteobacteria; order Rhizobiales; family Rhizobiaceae; genus Neorhizobium. The sequence goes on from UBWZ01000018.1 coordinate 33,051, forward strand.
GACAATCCGACCACGGCCGCGGCGATCGCCGCCGAAGCGGGCGTCGACGACTTCCTGGCGCAGGCGACACCGGAAAACAAACTTGCCCTCATCCGTGAGGAACAGGCCAAGGGCAAGCTGGTCGCCATGTGCGGCGACGGCACCAATGACGCGCCGGCTCTGGCGCAGGCGGATGTCGGCGTTGCCATGAACACCGGAACGGTCGCTGCGCGCGAAGCCGGCAACATGGTCGACCTCGACAGCGATCCGACGAAGCTGATCGAGATCGTCGCGATCGGCAAGCAGCTGCTGATGACCCGCGGGGCGCTGACGACGTTTTCGATCGCCAACGACATCGCGAAATACTTCGCCATCATCCCGGCGATGTTCCTGGCCTTCTATCCGCAGCTCGGCGTCCTCAATGTCATGGGCCTCGCAACCCCGCAGAGCGCCATCCTGTCGGCAATCATCTTCAACGCGCTGATCATCATCGGCCTGATCCCGCTGTCGCTCAAGGGCGTGCGCTATCGCGCGGTCGGTGCCGGCGCGCTTCTGTCGCGCAATCTGCTCGTCTACGGCCTCGGCGGAATCCTTGTCCCGTTCGTCGGCATCAAGGCCATCGACATGGCCATCACCGCCATCGGTCTCGTGTAAGGAGCCCATTCATGTTCAAGCAACTTCGTCCCGCGATCGTGATGATCGTCGCCACCACCGTGATCACCGGCATCGTCTACCCGTTCGCGATGACCGGCGCGGCGCAGGCCATCTTCCCCGCCAAGGCAAACGGCAGCCTGATCGAGCAGGATGGCCGCGTCATCGGCTCCGCCCTGATCGGCCAGGGCTTTGCGGGAGACCAGTACTTCCACGGACGCCCCTCGGCGGCCGGCACGGACGGCTATGACGCCTCGGCCTCATCGGGGTCCAATCTCGGCCCGACCAGCCAAAAGCTGATCGACCGGGTGAAGGGCGATTACGACGCCGCCAAGGCAGCCAACCCGAATGCCGATGTTCCGGCCGATCTGGTGACGGCATCGGGCAGCGGCCTTGATCCGCATCTCTCTCCGGACGCCGCATATTTCCAGATTCCCCGCATTGCACGGGCAAGGGCCATGGACGAGGCTGCCGTGCGTGCTTTGGTCGACCAGCATGTGGAGGGCCGCGAGCTCGGCTTCATGGGAGAACCGGTCGTCAACGTTCTTGCCTTGAACATGGCGCTGGACGTTGCCAAGACGCAGTAGACGCTTGACGAGGCGACGCCCGCTGCTTGCTGCACGGCAGACAGGCAGGGGCACTCCGGTGTAGACAGGGTGCGGCCCTTCCCGGGGCCGGCACAGGGAGACGATCCGACCGCATGCCCGACGACAGCCGCGACACCGACAGCAGGCCCTCACCGGATGCACTTCTCGAACACGCCGCCCGCGAGACCCGCGGGCGGTTGAAGATCTTTCTCGGGGCAGCGCCCGGCGTCGGCAAGACCTACGAGATGCTGATGTCCGGCCGTGCCCGCAAGGCAGATGGCGTCGACGTGGTGATCGGCGTGGTGGAAACCCACGGGCGACCCGAGACCGAGGCGCTGGTGGAGGGTTTCGAGCTGATTGCGCGGCGCAGGATCGACTACCGCGGTCAGGTGATCGACGAGATGGACCTCGATGCCGTGCTTGCGCGTCGCCCGACGCTGGTGCTGGTCGACGAACTGGCGCACACCAATGCGATGGGAAGCCGGCACCCGAAGCGTTACATGGATGTGGAGGAGATCCTTGCCCGCGGCATCCATGTCTATACGACACTCAACATCCAGCATGTCGAAAGCCTCAACGACGTCGTAGCGCAGATCACCCGGGTGCGGGTGCGTGAGACCGTGCCCGATTCCATCATCGATCGCGCCGATGACGTGGAAATCATCGACATCACGCCCGACGACCTCATCAAGCGGCTCGAAGACGGCAAGGTCTACATGCCGCAGACGGCGCGGCGCGCCATCGAAAACTACTTTTCTCCCGGCAACCTGACGGCGCTGCGGGAGCTTGCGCTGCGCCGGACCGCCCAGCGGGTGGACGAGCAGTTGCTCAGCCACATGCAGTCGCACGCCATTTCTGGACCCTGGGCGGCCGGTGAGCGGCTGCTGGTGTGCGTCGACCACAGCCGAAACGCGCCGAGCCTGGTTCGCTACGCCCGCCGGCAGGCGGACAGGTTGCGGGCGCCGTGGACGGCGCTGCACCTGGAAACACCGCAGTCGGCCAACCTTTCGGAGGAAGACAAGGACCGGCTGGCGGAGACGATCCGGCTTGCCGAACAGCTGGGTGCGGAGGCGGTGACGCTGCCGGCGCTCGATGCCGCGCGCGAGATCCTCGCTTTCGCCAATGCCAACAACTGCAACCACATCGTGGTCGGCCGTCCGAGCAAGCCGCGCTGGCAGCAACTCTGGCAGGGATCGGTCACCCACGAACTGATCCGCCATGCGGGCGACATCAGCGTGCATGTCATGTCCGGGGGAGGCGATCCCGACGACACGCGCCGCGGCACGAAAATCGCGACGCGGGCCGCGCCGTTCCGGATCAAGCCCTACCTCAAGAGCACGGTCTTTGTCGGGCTCGCGGTGGTCGCGGGCTTCGTGCTCGACCAGGCGCTCGACGTGCGCAATCTGGCGCTGGTGTTCCTGATGGCGGTGCTCACCGCCGCCGTGCGCGGCGGGCTGGGGCCGGCCCTGTTTGCCTCGGTGCTCGGGGCGCTGTCCTTCAACTTCTTCTTCCTCGATCCGCGCTACACCTTCACGGTCCGGGATCCGGAGAGCCTTGTCGCTCTGTTTTTCTATCTGGGCGTGGCGGTGGTCGCCTCCAATCTCACCGCAGCGGTACAGCGCCAGGCAGTCGCGGCGCGCCAGAGGGCCCGCACGACCGAAGACCTCTATCTGTTTTCCAAGAAGCTTGCCGGCACCGGCACGCTTGACGACGTGCTCTGGGTGACGGCGTTCCAGATCGCCTCCATGCTCAAGGTCCGGGTCGTCATCCTTCTGCCGGAGGAGGGATCGATCGCGGTCAAGGCGGGCTATCCACCCGATGACAGTCTTGCCGACGCCGATATCGCCGCGGCCAGATGGGCCTGGGAGCACAATCGCCCGGCCGGCCGTGCCGCCGATACGCTGCCCGGCGCCAAGCGCCTCTACCTGCCGCTGCGCACCGCGCGCGAGGCGGTCGGCGTGATCGGCCTCGACAACGACAGGCAGGGTCCGCTGCTGACGCCCGAGCAGCAGCGGCTGTTCGATGCCCTGGCCGACCAGGCAGCGCTTGCGATCGAGCGGGTGCAACTGGTTTCGGACGTGGACAGGGCAAAGCTTGCCGCGGAAACCGACCGGCTGCGCACCGCGCTTTTGACCTCCATTTCCCACGATCTGAAGACGCCGCTTGCGGCGATCATGGGTTCTGCCGACATGCTGAAGGATATCGGCCCCGACCTTCCCGAGGAGGCCCGCAAGGATCTCCTGTCGACCGTGGTGGAAGAGGCGGAGCGGCTCAACCGCTTCATTGCCAATCTGCTTGACATGACACGTCTCGGCTCGGGCGCCATGCAGCCCAATTTCACGTTTCACTATGTCGGCGACGTGGTCGGCTCGGCCTTGGCGCGCGCCGCCAAGATCACCGCCCGGCACCGCATCGACGTACGGATCCCGCCCGATCTTCCGATGCTGAAGGTCGATCCCGTGCTGTTCGAGCAGGTGCTGTTCAACCTGATCGACAATGCCGCCAAATATGCCGAGGACGAGACGCTGATCGATATCCGGTCCTGGCAGAACGGCGAGTCGATTCTGATTTCCGTCATGGACGAGGGTCCCGGCATCCCGCCGCAGGATCTTGAACGCATTTTCGACAGCTTCTACCGGGTCAAGAAAGGAGACCACGTGCGTGCCGGGACTGGTCTTGGCCTTGCGATCTGCCGCGGTTTCGTGGAAGCCATGGACGGCACGATCCGTGCGGCCAACCGGGAAGACCGCTCCGGAGCGATTTTTACGATCCGCCTGCCGGTGGCGACCGAACTGCCGGTTCTGGGAGAGGACGAATGACTGGACAAGCCGTACGGGTGCTGATCGTCGACGACGAGCCACCCATCCGCAAGCTGTTGCGCGTCGGGCTGACGGCCCAGGATTTTGCCGTCAGCGAAGCGACCAATGCGAGGACCGCTATCGAGCGGATGGCAGCCGACAAGCCGGATATCGTCGTTCTCGACCTCGGCCTGCCCGACATGTCGGGTCATGAGCTTCTCGCGCGCTGGCGCGGCGAGGGGAATGCGCTGCCGATCGTCATCCTCTCCAGCCGGACCGACGAGGCGGGCATCGTCAAGGCGCTCGACATGGGGGCGGACGATTATCTGGCCAAGCCCTTCGGGATGAACGAACTCGTCGCCCGCCTGCGGGTTGCGCTGCGCCATCGCCTCCAGACCCATGGAGAAAAGCCGATCTTCCAGACAGGCGACCTGGCCGTCGATCTGGTCAAGCGGATCGTCCGGCTAGGCGGCAAGGAGGTAAAGCTGTCGCCGAAGGAATACGACATCCTCCGGTTGCTCGTTCAACACGCGGGAAAGGTGCTGACCCACAAATTCTTGCTGGAGAATGTCTGGGACGGCCTGACCGACGTGCAATATCTGCGCGTCTACGTGCGTCAGTTGCGGCAGAAGATCGAAACGACGCCGGACCAGCCGCGCTACATCCTCACGGAAACGGGGGTCGGCTACCGTCTGGCGGAAGTTTCGCCGAACGCTTGAGAAATGCCGGGGCCCGCATGCTGTGACAATGCGCAAACAAGGGGGTCGGGGGCAGGAGATCAATCGAGCCTGACATGCAGGTTGAGGCGCCGGCGGTGCTGGATCGTCTTGGGCTGCCGATAGTGTTCGAGGGTCACGCGCCTCAGGCCCAAAGGGCGCAGCTGCGACTGCAACCCTTGCCTGATGCGGGCCGCCTGAAGCTTCACTTCCTGTCGCCGGCGGAGCTCGGCGCGCTGACGGCTTCTCGCCACGACCATGCGCTGCAGGCCAAAGCCCACCACTCCCAAAAGGGCAATGGCCCCGACCGCCGGCACCGTCATCAGGACCGACAAGGAAATCATTTTCGAACACCTGACAAAGAGGTTGAGAGAAGCCGGATCGACGATACGCAATCTTGCCGTAGTTTTTGAGGATGTGCAGAAGGCATAATCGACTCCAGCAAGGGAAATTGCAGTATGTTGTCTTATCGTTCCTTATACCGGAATGGTTGTCGTCCAAGTCTGGCTCATATTGCAAGCATCCTCATGGGGATCGCGCTTTTAAGCCCGCAGCCGAGCTTTGCCGCGCAGGGCGGATCGGGGCCGATTTCCGATTTCATGACCATGGACGTCTGCCTGCGCCCCGATGGTTCGGTGGCGCCAGGGGTGATCCCGGGTTCACCCGACTGCAAGAGCCGGCGCGATATCCGGCCCGGCGAGCAGCCTCCATACACGTTGCAGAATTTTTCCGGCCCGCGGGCTGGCTGCAAAGGTGGCTCGATCATCAAGGTGAACATTCCCGTCACCAAGGGCAAGAACACGCGAATCACCAGCTCGACGATCCGCACCTCCTGCGGCACGCCGGCCGCTGCCGATGACGCCGACGATACGAATTCGAACGGCGCGTCGATCCAGTGGTATGACGGCGGTTACGGTTTCATCATGGGAAGCTACAGCCCGGTTGCGCTTTCGAGTTTCGAATCGAACCTGTGCGCCCAGAACAGCCAGAGTTCGCAGCGATTCTTCCGGGGATGGGTCATTGCACCCGCCGCCGTGCCCGCAGCCGGAACGACCGGTCTTGGCGTATTCCCCAGCAAGCTCTATGCCGGAAAGCCCTCCGATATCCCGGGCACGTGCTCGCCGCGATACAACAAGGGGCTGACGACCTGGGCGGTCAGCGACTTCACATTCAAGTCAAACCGCAAGCTTCTATCGATCGTCTCGAGCCACTATTCGCGCAGCAGCGAAGACGGCACCGGACCGGGTGAAGCGATGCAGGTCGAGCAGACCTACTGGACCCGCGAATTCGGTCTCTCCCGCTGGGAGAAATGGGCACGGGAAGAATGGGTGCATCCGCGCTCCAAGCTGCCGGCCGTCGAGCTGGCGCAGAAAATGGCTGCGGCGGGCCGCTGCAGCCGCCCGGGGCTTGGCCCGATGACCTACAGCAACGCCATGCAGGTCTCGGCGACGTCCCCGGATGATTCGCTCTATTCGCGGGTCATCACGGATCCGCAGACCGGTGAAAAGCACACCTGGTACATGACGCTCTGCGAAGACTATACCAATGCTGCACCGGCCGGCGCTTCTGCCGATTACGTGGCACCCATGCAGAAGCTGGCCGACGACCTCTATTGGCGGTAACATGCCGGTGGGCGGGCAGCGCGTGCTGCCTGCCTCAAGCGCCGCGCGCCGGTGGGCTGCGCGGCGAACTCCCTATGCGGTGAGACACGGACCGGCGCTTGAGCTGGCGTTTCGGATCGCCTAGAGGGAACTAGGTCAACCGGCCTGTCGCCGGTGACAAACGGATCGTTTTCACGAGTGTAACCTATGAAGCAGAATTCTCTGGCCCAGTTTGCCCGTGACGGCGGCTATGTGCCCCTGTCCTGGGCAGGATCCACGCTGGCGATGGATTACATCAACATCGGCGACGCGTTGAGCCCGGTCATGGTCGCGCTGCTGTCCGGCCTGGACGTCCAACGCGTGGCGACCAAGTCGCAGACCCTGCGGATGGCCTGTGTCGGCACGATCGGTCACGGCTTTGCCGGCGGAGACGTTTACTTCTGGGGCACCGGCGCGTCGCTCTGGTCCAACCCTTCCGCACCCCCCGATCAGTGGAAGCCCTTCGAAATTCAGCCGGGATCGAATTTCATCATCGCGGCGACCCGTGGCCCTGTGTCCGAAAGCATCCTGACAGGCGGACCGGAGGGCACCGTGGGCGTCTACGGCGACCCGGTCTGGCTGCTGCCGCGGTTCTATCGCCCGGCGGTCGAGAAGAAATGGAAGATCGGCGTCATCGTCCATCTGTCCGAGCTATCGGACCGGGACACGGAAGCCCATGTCAAGTCCGAGCTCCTGCGTTATCGGATCCCCGATGAACTGCGCGACCACGTCCGCATCATCAACACCGTCAGCGCAATCGACATCGGTGGCATCCGCGCGAAAATCGACGAGATCCTGGCCTGCGAGCGCATCGTCTCCACGAGCCTGCACGGCATGGTGTTTGCTGAAAGCTACGGGATACCCTGCCTGCACTTCCCAACCGGCGGTGCCGAAAGGGGGCTCGGGCAACGCGATCTCCTGCAGCCCAATGCACCACTGGATCTTCGGGTGGTCGATCTCTATCGGGGGCTCGGGCAAACGCATCTCGATGTCTATACGCAGCCGCGAGACGTCGAGACCGACTGGACGGACCTCATGGACGCGATAGATCGCGCGTGGTTTCCCAAGCAGATGGACGAGCAGGCGCTGATCGACGCCTTTCCCGTCGACGTGAACCCGCTCGCCGCGCTCGCCGGTCAGACGATCTGGGATCATCCCGTGCTGACCGGGCTCGTTCTGCAGCACGATACCGTCAAACTCAACAGGCCCGCCAGACAGGTGCATGAGGTCCGCGAGGGCACCTTCAGAAAGATCCTGAAGAGAATCAGCCCTCTTTCTTCGCAGTCTCGATCAAAGTAAGCACCAGCGCCGAGAGAAGCGTCAGCGCCGCGGTCGGTCCGGACTCCGGCTTGGGATCGTCGCCGGCCCAGGTCCCGACCTTGGCAATCGCCAGATCCTCGAGGTTCTCGCCGTTGTTACCCATGGTCCACCAGCCGTTCGGCAGAATGCGTTCGACAATCAGCGATGCAAGATCGATCGATCGCGAGGGCGAGCCGGGGGGCAGGATGTTTTCCGTCGAGGGGTCCTTGTCAAAGACCTTGGCGTAGTAGACGCGCTTGATTGCCTCATCGATCTCGTCGTTGCCCTCGGACGCCGATTTCAGCTTCTGCCGGACCTGTCGGAGTTCGGCAAGCGTCACGGGCTCGCCGACATTCGCCCTCTCGATCTCCTGGGCGAGATGCTCGGGCGTGCCATAGCCACCGGGCAACATGCCGGCCAGTGGCAGGTCGCCCGGAAGCTGTCCCTTACGGATGACGTTGGCGATGCCCTTGACGGCTTCGCGGAAAATCTCGCGTCGCACATCCGGCAGGGAGGCAGGTTCCTGCTGAAGCGCGGTGCAGAGCCGCAGGATCAGATCCGATGCAGCGGATCCGGGCGCCTGCTGCGCGAACTGGCGGGCTTGCGCGATCAGGTCCTCGCCCCCGGGGGATGCGTCCTGGTTGGGAGTCTGGTCGATGTCCAATCCCCTTTTCTTGCGGCCGAGGGCGTCTGGGAGGGTGAATATTCGCTTCATGCCAGTCGATTATAAAGGTTGGTCAGTCGTTCAGAATACCGCTCGGGCGAGAACAGCTTGGCGCGCTCCCGGCCAGCGGCCTCGTAGTGGTCTACGACGCCCTGGTCGTTCTGCATAACGCGGATCGCCTGTGCAATCGCGCCGACATCATAGGGGTCGACGAGGTAGGCGCTGTCGCCGGCGATTTCGGGGTTGGAGCCTTCCTTTCCGGTAATGACCGCCGTTCCGAGCTGCATGGCTTCCAGGATCGGCAGGCCGAAGCCTTCGTAGAGGGAGGGGAAGACCACGGTCCGCGCGCAGCGGATGACGGATGCCAACAGGTTGAGCGGCAGGTACTCCAGCCTGATGACCTTCTGGGCGCGCGATACGGCAGTGATCGAGGGGTCGAGCGGGACGCGGCCACCGGCCTTCTTCTCGCCGCTCGGGACTCCAAGAAGGCGCAGGTCGCTCGCATCCTTCCAGGTCAACTGGCCAATGATGACCAGTGGGAAGTTGGACTGGCTGGCCAGATAGGCTTCGATGATGCGGCCGACGTTCTTTTTGGGTTCGATGGCGCCGAAGAACAGGAAGTATTTGTTGGGCTCCAGGCCGAAGATTGATTCGACCTCGCCCGCAACCTCGTCGAACGGTCGGTTGAGGATGATGCTCGGAAGGTTGACCGCCTGATAGGTGTTTGTCACCTTCTGCTCCGGCACGTCCAGGAGCTCCATGATGTCGCGCTTGGAGGCTTCCGAGACGGTGACGATGTGATCGGCCTTCTGCGCGATATCGCGCACGGTCCGGTAGTATTCCTTCTTGTTGTCGAGCGTCGTGTAGGGCAGTCGCAGCGGCACAAGGTCGTGGATCGTGTAGATGTTTGCCGCCTGCTTCAGGCGGATCGGAAGCGGATAGGTCCAGTGGGCAATCTGTGCGGGCTTTTCATAGGACGTTTCCAGGAACTTCCCGAACACGCGGAAATGCCAGCGGGCAATGCTGAAGAGATTGCGATGGTTGAAGATCCGGTCATGCGGCGGAAGCGCGCGCACCGCGGTCTTGGCGATGACCTTGCCGGTGATCGGCACCTGCCGGACATCGATGCCGAGCGGAGACGTGACCAGTGCCTTGGCGATCTCCGATGTCTTGACCGACTTCGTGCCCGGGTCGAAGAAGTTCACTTCGCTCAGAAGCGCATGCTTGCCCGTGGACGAGCGCAACCCATAGACCAGATCGATCTTGTGGCCGAGCTTCGAGAGCTCCAGGCTGAGATTGCGGGAATAGGTGGCGACACCCGTTCCGCGTTCCAGAGCCAGGTTGTAGCCGTCGATCATGATGCGCTTGCTTGACATGAGTTTCCCGTCTGAAATCTTTTACCGGAGCCGCAACGTCCTGACGCCCGAGTTTGGCATCAGGAAGGCTGGCAAGTTGAACTGGCTCGACGCCGCGGAGTGCTGCGGGCACGCCCGGCAGGTTGACTGGGCATGATACGGCGCGATCCCGTTGTCGGTGCAATGGCACGCGGCAGTCATAGCAGGGCATTCTCCCGCATCATTCCATCCTGCCTGTCAAAACCGCATCACCCAAGTCGGTCCTTCATTGAGTGATCATGACGGGATTTGCAACAGGCAAGCATACCCTGAAATGACGCGTGATGCCGCAATCTTGTGGCCGAATGGGCATCGTCGGCGTGTTGGATCAACGCGGATTGAGCTCGTAGCTGTCGCCACCCTCGCTTGCATCTTCCGTATAGCCGTCGCCATCGCGCAGCCGGCCTTCACCCAGCATGGCAACCGCCTGCTCGACGGTCTCTACTTCGTGCAGGCCCAGCCGGTCGAGCACGAAGAATTCGTTGCAGTATTTGCGAATGAGGCCCGGCGAGGAGCTGTAGATGACGAAGCCGGCGGTTTCCATCCGGTGCTTGACCAAGGCTTCGCATTCGTCGCGGAACTGGCCGCGCCCGCCGATGATGGACTCGTCGACGACATAGGTCTCGAAGGGGATGGCGTAGGTCGACGCAAAAATCATCTTGGTGCGTTCGTCGCGATTGTAGAGCTTGAACGGCTTGTCGATCGCCTGACCGAGTTCGGCGAACTCTACAACGAAACGGATGATGGGCCGCGGATCGAAGCCGAAAACGCGGCAAAGAAATGCAAGGTTCTCACGCCCCGTCAGCGCGCCGTTGAATACGCCGCCGCCGCCCACCGGGAAAGACACCAGCGAGGTGCGGACAACGCGGCCGAAATCGGGCCGCAGCTTGCCGGTCGTCAGGTTGGCAGCCGTCGTCTTGCCGGAGCCCGGAGGGGCCAGAACGCCACTGATCCGGTCTGGGCGAAAGGCGACGTCGGTCGCCTCGAAAACCTTGGTCTTCTTGGTTTTCTGCCTCAGGGTCTTGTGCACGTTGTGGAAGGTGACCGACATTGCTTTCTACACCTGTTCATGCTGACCCGCAGGCTGCGCGAGCGACATGATCGCCCGCTTCCAGCCCGGTCCATCGAGGGGGTCGAGGAAGACCGCATCCGGTGGAGCAATCTCATGGAAGACCGGAATATCCGAGACGATGCACGGCAACTGCAATGCAGCGGCCTCAAGAAGAGGGATGCCGAGGCCTTCGATGAACGACGGAAATAGCAGACCCGCCGATGACGTCATCATCGCCTGCACTTCTCCGTCGTTCAAATCGCTGAACTCCGTCACCGTATCCCTGATCGCTTCGCATCGATCCAGCATGTCCAAAACGTTCTCGTTCTCCCAGCCTCTCTTGCCGATGATGCAGAGCCTTGGCGGGTTGTCGTTCTCCGACACAATCTGACGCCACAGGTTCAGAAGCAAAAGATGGTTTTTTCTAGGTTCGATTGTCCCGATGACCGTAAAGAACGGGCTCTGCTTGGATAGATAGGTGTCGACCGCCGATCGTACCAGACGGTTGGCCGCAGGTTCCAGTCGCAGCGTCGGCATCAGCACGACGAAGGCGTCCATCTGCCAGCGCCGTTTCTCCGCAAGCGCCCGGACGAGACGATCGGTGTCTTTCGAATTGCTGGCTATGGTGAGCGGCACGCCGGTCAGTTCGCGAAGAAAGCTCTCAAAGCCGGCCGCCGTTTCAGGCCGCTGGTATTCCGGCATTTCGAGCGGGATGATGTCGTGGATATACACGAAGCGCTTCATCACGGCTGCGGGATCGAGCCGCCGCATTCCCCCGGCCACCTTGCCCAGACCCGAATGGGAGGCGACGACGTAGGTCGTGTCGGCCGTCACTACCGGTTTCCGGCTCAGGCGCATCCACGACCCCAGGGCAATCCTCAGCGTTGCCAGGCCGGCTCCATTTCCAAGATCACGCGGGGCAGGCGCGCCGTTCCAGCGCGAATCAAGCGTTTCGAGGAGCCATCGTGCCTCGCGCTGAGGGACGATGGTGATGCCCGCCGAGCCCGCATAGAGGAAATGACAGGCATCGCGGAACTGTTTGACGAGATTGAGCCCGATCGCCAGATCGATGCGGTCGACGCCGGTTGCGAAAACCCTGTTGCGGCTGCGCATCAGCCGGGAAATATCGAAGAGCACCTTCGACGTTGCGATCGGCACGGGCGGCATGGTGAGCTTGAACATGGAGTCTGCTTATCCCGAGGCATTTGGGCTTGTCGAGCGGCGAGGGAATGTCCTCGTGAAGATCGCAATTATGTCGAATTGTTGCCCGATAGGGCGATGTGCGGCCGTATCGGGAGATTGAATTTCGGTGCTGTTTTCATTATCGCGTCATGATATAGGCAGCCCGCCTGGCGCGTTACTCCGCCAGCATCAGTATCTCCAACACGAAAATGGGGCGACATGTCAAACAGCTTGAAAGAGGTCGTGGCCTCAACCGGGACCATACCTCTGTCTTGGGTGGGGCAGACAGCCAGCCAGAACTATCTGAACCTCGGCGACGCGCTGTCGCCCGTGATCGTTTCATTCATGTCTGGCTTGCCGATCAAGCATGTCGCCGCAAAATCCGACGAGGTCCGACTGGCCGCAGTCGGTACGATCGGCCACATGTTCAAGGGCGGCGACGTGTCGTTCTGGGGAACCGGAACGTCACCGCATCTCAATCCCAATCAGAGTGGGGTCGAGAAAATTCCCTATTCGAGGCCGCGGGATACCAAGATCTCCATTCACGCCACGCGTGGACCGTTCACGCGACAGGTTCTCGGCGGCGATACCTCCGGTCCGGCGGTCTATGGCGACCCGTTGTGGCTGCTTCCGCGTTTCCATCAGGCGCCGGTCGAAAAGCGCTACGAACTGGGCGTCATCCTGCATCTGTCCGAGCTTGCAGACCGCAGCTACGAAGCAGTGCCGCTACCCGACCATCAGCGCTACCGTCTCTCGGATGCCGATTCGTCTTCGGTCAAGCTGATCAGCACGGTGACCGCTCCGACCGTCGGGGCACTGCGGGATCGGCTTGACGATATCCTTGCCTGCAAACGCATCGTGTCCACCAGCCTGCACGGAATGGTGTTTGCCGAATCCTACGGGATCCCTTGCCTGTATTTTTCACCTCGTGCGTCTAAGGCTGGCCTTGGCCGCGTCGATCTATCGTCACCCGACGCCATCGACCTGCGGTTTGTCGACCTCTACCGTGGCCTGGGCTACTCGTCCCTCGACGTCTGGTACCAGCCACGACGCCAGGAGACGGACTGGAAGGCCCTGATCGAGACCATCGATCGCGTCTGGTTTGCAAAGACGCTGAACGAGGATGCTTTGATGGAGGCATTCCCCATTCCGGCGTCGCCACTGGCGAAAGGGCCTACGGGCAGCGCCTTCGATCATCCGCTTGTCAGCGGAATGGCGACCAAGTCGAAGAAACGCGGCGCCCTTCCCGGGTTCCTCGGCCGGCTCATTTCCAATTTCCGCTAAGCGAGTCCTTCCATGCCTCTCAACGTTGCAAAACGGCTCCTTTCCGGTCGTGCGCGCAGTCCGGCCTCTGGCGCCGTCGTCAAAGAGGGCAGGAGTGCGCAGCGCGCGTTGAGGTTCTCCTGGGTATGGACGACGTCCAGCCATCCGGATGCCAATCTCGGGGATGCGCTTAGCGCCGTCGTTGTTGCGGCGATCGCCCATCTGCCGATCATCCGCACCGCGTTCAGCGCCGATACGGAAAGGCTGGCAGCCGTCGGCACGATCGGCCATGCGCTGCATTTCGGCAAGGTCCACCTGTGGGGAACCGGCTTCGACATGCAGCGGGATCGCACCGGAGCGCTGCTGGGGTATCAGATACCGGATGACACCGAGCTCGTCGCCCACGCGGTGCGTGGCCGCCGGACGGCTGCCGCCTTGAGAGCCAAGGGCATTTCCGTTCCCGAAGCCTATGGCGACCCGGTGTGGTTCCTTCCCAAGATCTTTCCGGATGCAGGACGCAAGGAATGGGACCTCGGGGTGATTGTCCATATCTCCGAGCTTGATACGCCCGATGCCGCTGCCATGGTGCGCGCGACGATCGAGCGTTACAAGATCCCGCCAGAATTTGCCGATCGCGTACGGATCATCAATACCTACACGCCGGCAAGCATTGCCGGACTTCGCGACAAGGTCGACGAAATCGTCTCCTGCCGGCGGATACTGTCAACCAGCCTGCACGGGCTGGTGATCGCCGAGACGTACGGTATTCCTTGCGCATGGTTTGCGACCTATGCCGGCGCCTCCGGCCTGCTCGAGATCGAGGGGGCGCAACCGATCGATCACCGGATGAAGGATTTCTACAGTGGCGTCGACCGCGACCACGTGCTGAGTTATCTTCAGCCGCTCAACGCGCTGACGGATTGGGCTGATGCGATTCGTTTCCTCGACGACAACTGGCGTCCGCTCAATTATCAGGGCGAAGCGTTGTTTAATGCTTTTCCATTGAAAAAGCAGGTGAAACTCAGCGATCCCAGATGGGTGACACCGGCCCGGATCCTTGATCATATTCCTCTTTAACAAAAAGTGTTAACCCCCCTGATCTATAAGATAATGGGTCGTAAACGCACGTCATGGAATTCCCGGTTGATCAACCCTCTGCTGTAGGGTACTGATGCTCTCGCTCGGGGGAGCACTTGACGGTTACTGCTAAGAGTAAAGATTTATGCACTCTCATAAACGTTTGATGCTCGCATCAGCAGTTGCCATTTGCATGTCGGCAAGCTCCTGCACCGTGATTCCGAGCTCGGGGCCAAGCGCTGGAGAAATCCAGAACGGCGCCAAGAAGGTCGATACGCCCTACGTTCTGATCAACGTCACGCAGACGGTTGCCGATCTGTTGTCCAGCACGCAGGACAAGCCTCTGTCGGTCGCCTTCGGCTCTGCACGCAAGACAAGCTCCTCGACTATCGGCGTCGGCGATACCGTTACCGTGTCGATCTGGGAAGCGTCGGAAAACGGACTGTTCTCTGCAGGCACGAGCGCCCGGCAAAGCGGGGCGCAGATCCCCGAGCAGCCGGTTGCCGAGAACGGCATGATCGTCGTGCCCTATGCCGGAACCGTCAGGGCTGCAGGTCGAACACCCCAGGAAGTCAAGGCGCAGATCGAGAAGTCCCTGTCCGGCATGGCGGTCGAGCCCCAGGTTCTCGTCAATGTCGTCAAGAACAATTCCAATACGGTCACCGTCACCGGCGAGGTCGCCGGCAGCGGCCGGATCTCGCTGAATGGCGCCGGCCAGCGCCTCATGGACGTCATCGCATCGGCCGGTGGGCCGCGCACCGAGGCGCACCAACTGGCAGTGCAGATTACGCGCGGCATGCGGACGGAAACGATCCCCATGGAGAAGCTGATCTCCGATCCACGCGAAAACATCTATGTTCAGCCGAACGACGTGATCACGCTGATCCGCCAGCCGCGCAGCTTCACGGTATTCGGCGCGACGATGGCGAACGCCTCGCTCCAGTTCGACGAATCGCAGCTCTATCTCAACCAGGCGCTGGCCAAGGTCGGCGGCCTCAACGATGACCGCGCCAACGCCAAGGGTGTCTTCATCTATCGCCGCGAGCCGCTTCAGGAAATCCGACGTTTCGTGCCGACGGCACGCGCCATGCACGCAGACGGCACAGTCAACGTGATCTATCAGGTCGACCTCAAGGATCCGAGCGGCTTCTTTGTTCTGAAAAGCTTCAAGGTGAACAATGGCGACCTGGTGTACATCGCCAACTCGTCGCTGGCTGAAATCCGCAAGTTCTCGACACTGATCAGCACCACCGTGTCGCCGGTCGTCCAGGGCGCCTCGGTAGCCGACAATCTGAACAGCCTGAGCAACTAGCCTTTTAAAAGTCTACATCCTGAGGTAGCCCCTGCGGCATCGGGTAATGTTAACCTAATACGGGCATAGGAAGAATCTACTGGGTGCCGCCTTTCGAGTGTGGTAGCCTCGTGGAACGGTGCGGTAGACGAGGGCATGGAATGAAGTCTGAAGGCTCACTGCTTCAGCGGCTTGACGAAGTAAGACCCGGCGCAAGCGCGGGTGTGGTTCGCAAACAGGCGTTGCCTCCTAAAATCCGCGAAAACCGTCCGGCGCTGGTTCCACCGAGCCAGAAAACTGTCGTCACCTACCGGGTCCACGGTGCGAAGGCTAAAAGCGCGCTCCAGAACTGGGGTAAGTGGATTTTCTTCTTCGTTGCGGTCGTGCTGCCAACCGTTGCCGCCGGCCTCTATTATTTGGTCTTCGCCTCTCCCCAATATGTCTCCGAGTTTCGTTTTGCTGTTCGCGCCAATATGGGCGTCGGCTCCCAGAGCGCCGGTGCCGCCGACGCGCTGCTGGCGATGTCCAACGCCTATATCGTCTCCGACTATGTCGGCAGCCGCGACGCGGTCGTTTCCCTCAGCCAGGCTGTGGATCTGCGCAAGCTCTACTCCGGCGGTGAAATTGATGCCTTGAGCCGACTGGATGCCAAGGCGTCGCTGGAAAAGCTGATCGACTACTGGAATTCGCGTATTCACACGAGCTACGACATCACCACCGGCATCAACATCGTGCAGATCTCCGCCTTTACGCCCAAGGATGCGCAGACGATCGCGGATGCCCTGAAGGCGCTGTGCGAAAAGCTCGTCAACCAGATCTCCGATGACGCCCGCCGCAACCAGATGGAATTTTCGCGCACCGAGCTTGATCGGTCCGAGGCCAGGCTGAAGGACGTTCGCCGGCAGGAAACCGAACTGCGCACGACCCAGAAATCCGTCGACGCCCGCAAGGAAGCAGACGGACGGATGCAGCTCAACATGAAGCTGCGCGGAGACCTTGCCTCCCTGCAGTCGCAGTATGACGGTCTCACCAAGTACATGGACCCGAAGTCGCCCCGGCTGTCGGTGATGAAGAACCAGATCAACGCGATCCAGGAGCAGATTGCCCAGTCCCAGAATCAAATCGGAACAGGTGATCTGTCGACGGATGGCAAGGCCAATACTCTGAATGCGCTAGCCATCTCGCGATATGACCAGATTCAGACCGACGTCGAGATCGCCTCGAAGCTCTACGAGTCGTCGCTGACGAACTTCGAAGCGGCACGAGCCCAGGCGAACAACAACCAGATCTACCTCGCCACCTATGTGCAGCCTGGCCTTCCGGAGATCGCCTCGTATCCTCGGCCGTTTTTCGATACCTTCCTGATCTTCCTGTCGGCCTGCGGCCTCTGGGTCGTGCTGACGCTCGTGTACTATAGCATCAGGGACCACGTCTGAGCTGAAAAGGGGCGCCAGCGCCTCTTGGCTCACAGCTGTCTCTTCCGCAGCGGTCCGAACCTCGGTCCGCTGCGGAAGCACATGCCGGCCGATGTTGCCCGCCCGTTCATCTGCCTGACATCCTCCGTCGTCATCATCCAGCCTGGAACACGGCTGCGCGTTTTGTCCTGATACAACTTTGAGCGCTCTCTGTGACAGGGCCTCAGAGACGAGGCGGCGGCGTTGTTTCGAAGACTTGATCCCGACGACAGCGGAGCACTGCCATGAGCACAATTATCGCAACAGGTTTCAATGCCGGATCGACCGACGGCGAGCTCGACAGTCTCGAACTCGACCTGCGCGACCTCGCCGAAATGGGTGTCGACACGGTGGAACTGGGGCTGACGACCCTCGATATCATCACCGGAGGCAGGCTCGTTTCCGATCGTGTCGAGCGGCTGGTCGCCCTGACCCGAGAGTTTCCCTTCCGATACACCGTTCATGGACTGGTCTCGTCCAACTTCATGGATCCCGTCACCTGCCGCTATCAGCTCGACGCCGCCAAGGCGCTCGCACAGGTCTGCGACCGGATCGGCGCGGGCATCCTGGTCCAGCATGGTGGACATCTGCGTGCCGCGCAGATTGCCGAGCGCGCCGGCGCCGATCAGCGCGAGCGCGAGGCGCTGTTCGAACTTGCGGAATTCTGCAGGCCCTACGGCGTTCGCATTGCCTTCGAGAACATTTTCACGACCGAGCCAGGGCAGTACCGACAGACCCCGGCCGAAGTGGCCGAGACGGTGAAGACGGTCAACCACCCGAACCTGGTGGCCCTGATCGATTTCAGTCACGCCTATCTCGAGTCCACCTATCGCGGCCTCGATTTCCGCGCGCAGCTGCGCGCCATGGCGCCGGTGGCGGGCCACCTTCATGTCCACGACTCGTTCGGGCGGCCGCAGGGCTTCTATGAGCCTTATCATCCGCAGGAAGCCACCGCGATGGGGATCGGCGACCTGCATTTGCCGCTCGGCTGGGGCGACATCGATTGGGGCGACATCTTTTCGGAGCTCAGCTTCCTGCCGGAGACGGTGCTGATGATGGAAATCGGGCGCCGATATCACGCGGAGCAACCCGAGAGCCTGGAGCATGCGCGTCGCCTGA
Source organism: Hyphomicrobiales bacterium (assembly GCA_900469345.1). GTDB lineage: Bacteria > Pseudomonadota > Alphaproteobacteria > Rhizobiales > Rhizobiaceae > Neorhizobium. Next base: position 51,216 of record UBWZ01000018.1, read on the forward strand.
TCACCCTCAACGGTCAGCGGAACGCTCTGGCTGCCTGACGTCCCGGCTGAAATTCTGGGGTGCATCGTCCGCAATCGCGGCTCCCGAGCGTCGGGAGCCAGGCGGCGCTTCGAGTGCGGTGGCTGTGATGATGTGAGGTTACAGGCGTGCCTTGGTGCTGCGCGGCGTCGCCAGCAGAAGATTGGTCTCGCTGGCGGTAATGCCCTGCAGCAGGCGGATGCGGCGCAAGACGCTGTCAAAGTCGCCGAGCGTCGCGGCACCCAGTTCGACGACCAGATCCCAGCGGCCGTTGGTGGTGTGAACCGCAGAGATTTCCGGAAAGCCGCCGAGAGAGCGGATCACCCGGTCGGCGACGTGGCCCTCGATTTCGATCATCATGATGCCGCGGACGGGCAGTTCCACCGCGTCGGCCCGCAGGATGACCGTATAGCCGATGATGCCGCCGCTCTTTTCCAGCTTTTCCATGCGGGCCCGCACCGTCGCCCGCGAGACGCCGAGCTCTCCGGCAAGGTCCGAAACGCTGCGCCGTGCGTTGTGCCGCAGCAGCGTGATCAGCCTGTTATCAAAATCGTCCATGGTTATATTGCGTAGTTAAGCTGCCGTTTTGATAGATCAGGCTGCCGAACATGGCAATCCGTGTTGTACACATTGCCACCACTTCGTGTTGAAATAACCATCGAAAATGGAGAATAACGGATGCAGTGCAAATTGATCGGCGTGCCCCTTCAGGACGGTGCCTCGCGGCTCGGTTGCGAAATGGGCCCGAGCGCCTTGCGGACGGCGGGCATGAAGCCGGCGCTCGAAGAGCTAGGCCATTCGGTCACGGATCTCGGCAACGTGGTGCCGACAGAGATCGTGCCGTTGCAGCATCCCAATGGCGCCATCCATCACCTGCCCGAGATTGTCGCCTGGGCAAAGCTCTTGAGCGAGGTCGCCTACCGCGAAAGCGGCGATGGTATGCCGATCTTCATGGGCGGCGACCATGCCATGGCGGCCGGCATCATTCCCGGCCTGTCGCGGCGGGCAGCGGAAAAGCAGCGGCCGTTCTTCGTGCTCTGGCTGGATGCGCACACGGATTTCCATTCGCTGGAGACGACCGAGAGCGGCAACCTGCACGGTGTTCCGGTTGCCTATTTCACCGGCCAGCCGGGGTTCGACGGCTATTTCCCGGCGCTGTCGCATCCGGTCGATCCGACGCACCTCTGCATGATCGGAATTCGCAGCGTCGATCCGGCGGAACGTCGCGGGCTGAAGTCGAAGGGCGTCACCATCCATGACATGCGGTCTATCGACGAACACGGCGTTGCCGCCGTATTGCGCGATTTCATCGCCATGGTGGAAGCCGCCGACGGGCTCCTGCATGTGAGCCTCGACGTCGACTTTCTCGATCCATCCGTGGCGCCGGCGGTCGGGACCACGGTGCCGGGCGGTGCCTCCTTCCGCGAGGCGCATCTGGTCATGGAGATGCTGCATGACAGCGGCCTGGTGACGAGCCTCGATCTGGTCGAACTCAACCCCTTCCTCGACGAGCGCGGCCGCACCGCCACCCTGCTCGTCGATCTCACCGCGAGCCTGATGGGCCGCCAGGTCATGGACCGTCCCACAAGGAGCTACTAATGCCCGCAAGCGACCAGCTCAATATCGTGCCCTTCGTCAGCGTCGAGACCATGATGGATCTCGTGCTGACGACCGGAACAGAGACATTTCTTCGCGAGCTGTCCGCTTACGTCGAGGAGGATTTCGGCCGCTGGGAGCGCTTCGACAAGGTCGCCCGCGTCGCATCCCATTCGGAGGATGGGGTGATCGAGCTGATGCCGACCAGCGACGGGACGCTCTACAGCTTCAAATACGTCAACGGCCACCCGAAGAACACCCGCAGCGGCCGCCAGACGGTGACCGCCTTCGGGGTCCTGTCGGATGTGGACAGCGGCTATCCGCTGCTGCTCTCGGAGATGACGATCCTGACGGCGCTGCGCACGGCGGCGACATCTGCGGTGGTCGCGAAATATCTGGCGCCGAAGGGTGCCCGCACGATGGCGATCATCGGCAATGGCGCGCAGAGCGAGTTCCAGGCGCTGGCCTTCAAGGCACTGCTCGGGATCGACCGGCTACGGCTCTACGATCTCGATCCTCAGGCCACCGAGCGGTGCCGCCGCAACCTGCAGGGGCTGGGGCTGACGATCGAGGCCTGCGGCTCGACGCAGGAGGCGGTCGAAGGCGCCGATATCATCACGACCGTGACGGCCGACAAGCAGAATGCGACCATCCTCACCGACAACATGATCGGCTCGGGCGTCCACATCAATGCCGTAGGCGGCGACTGCCCGGGCAAGACCGAGCTGCATCGCGACATCCTGCTGCGCTCGTCGATCTTCGTGGAGTACCCGCCGCAGACCTGGGTGGAAGGCGAGATCCAGCAGCTTCCGAAGGATTTTCCGGTGACGGAGATCTGGCGGGTCATCGGCGGGCAGGTGCCAGGCCGACAGTCGCCGTCGCAGATCACGCTGTTCGACAGCGTCGGTTTCGCGACCGAGGATTTCTCGGCGCTGCGCTTCGTGCACGACAAGCTGCGCGGCAGCGACCGCTTCCAGAAACTCGACCTGCTCGCCGATCCCGACGAGCCGCGCGACCTGTTCGGCATGCTCTTGCGGCGCAAGGCCCTGACGGCGGCCTAGTTCTCGCCGACAGGCCGGATTTCGATGACGAAGACCACCGATCCTTCGGCCAGTGTCATCGAGAACGGGTCTTCGCCCTGATCGAGCAGGATGGCATCCATCGGGCCCAGATGCTCGCTGTCGAGCATGGCGTTTCCCGTGACGACCACGACCGTCTGCCCCGATCGAGGGCCGATCGTCACTGCTTTCCCTCCCGCGATCCGCTCGACGTGGTGCGTAAACCGGCCGCGCCGGGTCATGACGTTCAGGTCGGTGATGGCGCCGCCGGTCAGACGGGCGGTGGTGGGTGCGTCGCCCGGAAAGGCATGAGGCTCGGACGACGCCTCAAGCAGAACCGGCGGGCGGCCCTCGACCGACAGCTGTATGCCTTCACCAGTGAGGATGCTCAGCGTCCGGTCGATGCCGTCGAAGACGGAGAAGGGACCGTCCTCGGCCACCGTCGCGGTGCTGATGCGCCAGTCGAAATTGCCGACATCAGCCCCCGGCGGGAAAACGGCGATCTCCACCGTCTCTCCCTTGCCGTTCTTCCAGGGCATGCGCTTATGACCTGTGGCCCGCAGGATACGCATGCGCGTCAGTTCCCGAGAATGCCGGGGAGCCGCAGATCCTTCTCCTTCGCACAATCGAGCGCGATGTCGTAACCGGCATCGGCATGGCGCATGACGCCGGTCGCCGGGTCGTTCCAGAGCACGCGCTCCAGCCGGCGAGCGGCATCATCCGTGCCGTCGGCGCAGATGACCATGCCGGAGTGCTGGGAGAAGCCCATGCCGACGCCGCCGCCGTGATGCAGCGACACCCAGGTGGCACCGGATGCGGTGTTGAGGAGGGCGTTCAAAAGCGGCCAGTCGGAGACGGCGTCGGAGCCGTCCTTCATCGCTTCGGTTTCCCTGTTGGGGGAGGCGACGGAGCCTGAATCCAGATGGTCGCGGCCGATGACGACAGGGGCGGAGAGCTCGCCCGTGCGCACCATTTCGTTGAAGGCGAGGCCGAGCTTGTGGCGGTCGCCCAAGCCGACCCAGCAGATGCGAGCCGGCAGGCCCTGGAAGGCGATCCGCTCGCGGGCCATATCCAGCCAGTTGTGCAGGTGCTTGTTGTCGGGCAGGAGCTCCTTCACCTTGGCGTCGGTCTTGTAGATATCCTCCGGGTCGCCGGAAAGCGCTGCCCAGCGGAAGGGGCCGATGCCGCGGCAAAACAGCGGACGGATATAGGCCGGCACGAAACCGGGGAAGGCGAAGGCGTTTTCCAGGCCCTCGTCCTTGGCGACCTGGCGGATGTTGTTGCCGTAGTCGAGCGTCGGCACGCCGGCATCCCAGAAGGCGACCATGGCTTCCACGTGTTGCTTCATCGAGGCGCGGGCCGCCACTTCAACGGACTTCGGGTCGCTTTCACGGGCGGCCTTGGCCTGCTCCACGGTCCAACCGAGGGGCAGATAGCCGTTGCGCGGGTCGTGCGCCGAGGTCTGGTCGGTGACGATATCGGGTCGCGGGCCGCCAGCCTTCATGCGGCGCACGAGTTCCGGGAAGATCTCGGCGGCGTTGCCGACCAGGCCGACGGATTTTGCCTCGCCGGCCCGGGTCCAGCGGTCGATCATGTCCAGCGCCTCGTCCAGCGTCTGCGCCTTCTCATCCACGTAGCGGGTGCGCAGGCGGAAATCGATGCGGCTCTCGTCGCATTCGACGGCGAGGCAGCAGGCGCCGGCCATGACGGCTGCGAGCGGCTGGGCGCCGCCCATGCCGCCGAGGCCGCCGGTCAAGATCCATTTGCCCTTGAGGCTGCCGTTGTAATGCTGGCGCCCGGCTTCCACGAAGGTTTCGTAGGTGCCCTGCACGATGCCCTGGGTGCCGATGTAGATCCACGAGCCGGCGGTCATCTGGCCGTACATGGCCAGGCCCTTCTTATCGAGCTCGTTGAAATGGTCCCAGGTCGCCCAGTGCGGCACGAGGTTGGAGTTGGCGATCAGCACGCGCGGCGCATCCTTGTGGGTGCGGAACACGCCGACCGGCTTGCCGGACTGGACGAGCAGCGTTTCTTCCTCGGTCAGCGTCTTCAGCGTCGCGACGATGCGGTCGAAATCGTCCCAGGTGCGGGCGGCGCGGCCGATGCCGCCATAGACGACCAGCTCATGCGGATTTTCCGCGACGTCGGGATCGAGATTGTTCATCAGCATGCGCAGCGGCGCTTCGGTCATCCAGCTCTTGGCAGTGAGCTCGGATCCGCGGGGGGCGCGGACATCGCGGATATTGTGACGCGGGTTGGTCATCGGGGTCCTCTCACGGATGGTTCGTCAGGTCGGCTGGTCAAATTTCGAGGGCTGGAAGCAATCCTGCCGATACGGCATCCACTAGCCTTCCGTCGGCGACAAGTCTCGCGGCCGCTTCCAGATCAGGCGCCAGGTAGCGGTCTTCCTGCAGGGTCGGCACGACGGCGCGCAGGCAATCGATCGCCTTCTGCAGCTCCGGGCTGGTCGTCAGGGGGCTACGGAAATCGATGCCTTGAGCCGCCGTCATGGCTTCGATACCGATGATGCCGAACAGATTTTCGGTCATCGCCAGCAGGCGGCGCGCGCCGTGGCAGGCCATGGAGACATGGTCTTCCTGGTTGGCCGAGGTGGGGGTGGAATCGACCGATGCGGGGTGCGACATCTGCTTGTTTTCGCTCATCAGCGCCGCTGAGGTGACTTCGGCGATCATCAGGCCCGAGTTGAGGCCTGGCTTCATGGCGAGGAAGGCCGGCAGGCCGTAGGACAAGGCCGGATCGACCAGAAGCGCGATGCGGCGTTGGGCGATCGCGCCGATTTCGCAGACGGCGATGGCGATCTGGTCGGCGGCAAAGGCGACCGGCTCGGCGTGAAAGTTTCCGCCGGAGACGACGCTGCCATCCGACAGCACCAGCGGGTTGTCGGTCACCGCATTGGCCTCGATCTCGAGCGTGCGGGCGACGGAGCGCAGGAGGTCGAGGCAGGCGCCATCCACTTGCGGCTGGCAGCGGATGCAGTAGGGGTCCTGGACCCGCTCGTCGCCTTCCAGATGGCTCTGGCGGATGACGGAGCCGTCCAAGAGGGCGCGCAGGGCGGCGGCCGTATCGATCTGGCCCTTGTGGCCACGCAGCGTGTGGATGTCGGCGGTAAACGGCGCCGACGAGCCCATGGCGGCATCGGTGGAGAGGGCGCCGGTGACCAGAGCCGCCTGGGCGGCGCGGTGAGCGCGGAAAAGACCGGCAAGCGCCAGTGCGGTCGAGGCCTGGGTGCCGTTGATAAGGGCGAGACCTTCCTTCGCGGCGAGCACGACGGGTGTCAGGCCGGCACGCTTGAGGGCTTCGCTGCCTGACAGTCTTTCGCCGGCAAAGAACGCCTCGGCCTCGCCCATCATGACGGCGGCCATATGGGCAAGCGGAGCAAGATCGCCGGAGGCGCCGACCGAGCCCTTTTCCGGAATGACGGGGGTGACGCCCTTTTCAAGCATGCCTTCGATGAGGCGGACCAGCTCGAGACGGACGCCGGATGCACCGCGGCCGAGCGAGATCAGCTTCAGCGCCATGATCAGGCGGGTGACCTCCTCGGGCAGGGGCGCGCCGACACCGCAGCAATGGGAGAGGATGAGGTTTCGCTGGAGCGTTGCCACATCGGCGGACTGGATCTTGATCGAGGCCAGCTTTCCGAAGCCGGTGTTGATGCCGTAGATCGGCTCGTTGCCGGCGGCGATCGCCGCAATCCGCGCGGCAGCCCGCTCGATGCCGGCGTCGAAGCTGCGGTCGAGACGGACCGCAGACTTCTGCCAGTAGATATCTGCCAGAACGGACAGCGGCACGGCGCCTGGATGAAGAGTGATGGTCATGGCATCCCTGCTTTGGTGGTTCACGTCTCAGAATGTGGAATGGCCGCGCCAGACCCGCTGATGCAGCGGGTTGAAGCCCATGCGGTAGACAAGTTCGGCCGGCTTTTCGACATCCCAGAGGGCAAGGTCGGCCCATTTGCCGGTTTCCAGCGTGCCGGTCTGCGCCTGCAGGCCAAGCGCCCGGGCGGCCTCGCGCGTGACGCCGGCGATGCATTCCTCGACCGTCATGCCGAACAGGGTGGCACCCATGTTCATGGTCAAAAGCAGGGAGGTGAGCGGCGAGGTGCCCGGATTGTTGTCGGTGGCGAGCGCCATCCGCACGCCATGGCGGCGGAAGAGGTCGATCGGCGGCTTCTTTGTTTCGCGGATGAAGTAGAAGGCGCCGGGCAGGATGACGGCGATCGTTCCGGCTTTCGCCATGGCGGCGGCACCGTCCTCGTCGGTGTATTCCAGATGCTCGGCTGACAGCGCGCCATAGTCTGCGGCGAGCCTCGCGCCACCCAGATTGGAGAGCTGGTCGGCGTGCAGCTTGACGGGCAGGCCGAGGCTGCGGGCGAGATCGAAGACCTGGCGGATCTCGTCCGGAGAAAAGGCGATGCCCTCGCAGAAGCCGTCGACGGCATCGGCAAGCCCCTGCTCATGCGTCTGGGTCAGCCCGGGCAGGACGACGTCGCGTATGAAATCGGCGTTGCGACCCTTGTATTCGGCCGGCGTGGCGTGGGCGCCGAGATAGCTGGTGAGCACCGAGACAGGGCGTTCTTCGCCAAGCTGGCGCGCAGCGCGCAGCATTTTCAGTTCGTCGGGAATGGTCAGGCCATAGCCGGACTTGATCTCGACGGTAGTGACGCCCTCGCCGATCAGGGCGTCGAGGCGCGGCAGTGTCTGGCGCACCAGTTCGGCCTGGTCGGCGGCGCGCAGCTGGGTGACGGACGAGACGATGCCGCCGCCGGCGCGGGCGATCTCTTCATAGCTTGCGCCCTCGAGCCGCATCTCGAATTCGCGGGCGCGGTCGCCGGCATGGACCAGATGGGTGTGGCAATCGACGAGACCGGGAGTGATCAGGCGGCCTTCGCAGTCGGTGGCTTCGAAACCGGAAAATTCGCCTGGCAGATCGGATGAGAGGCCGGCAAAGGCGATCCGGCCATCGCGAACGGCGATGGCGCCGTGGTCCACGAGGCCAAGGTTGGGCGACCCTTCGGCGAGGGTCAGAAGACGGGCATTCGTCCAGATGCGGTCGCCTGCAGCCATGAAGACCATCCCTGTTTTGTGTGCTTGTTCCCGGTCTGCTTTTTCATTATGTATATACTTAATGAGGCGGCGCGCAAGCCCCTTCTCTTGGCGCGACGGAGGACGAGTGCATGACGACGATCTTTGCCGAGCAGGTGCTGACCATGGACGGATGGCGCCGGAATGCGCGTATTTCGGTTGCGGAGGGCAGGATCGTGTCTGTCGAAGCGGACACGGCGCCCTTCTCCGGCGACGAGGTGCATGCGGTCGTCGTGCCGGCCATGGCGAACCTCCACAGCCATGCCTTCCAGCGCGGCATGGCCGGGCTTGCGGAACGGCGGGGCCCGACGGCCGACAGTTTCTGGAGCTGGCGCACCGTGATGTATCACTTCGCGCTGAGCATGAGCCCGGAGCAGATGGAGGCGATCGCTGCCCAGCTCTACGTGGAAATGCTGGAGGCGGGTTTCTGCCGCGTCGGAGAGTTTCACTACCTGCACCACGACCGCGACGGGCGCGCTTACGGCAATCTGGCGGAAATGGCGGAGCGGATCGCCGCCGCCACCGACGAGACCGGCATCGAACTGACGCTTCTGCCGGTGTTCTACGCCCATTCCGGGTTCGGCGGCGCGGAGCCTGTCGAGGGCCAGCGGCGCTTTATTAACGACCTCGACCGGTTCGCCCGTCTGCTGGAAGGGTGCCAGGCACTCGCGCGGGAACGTCGTGACATGGTGGTCGGCATCGCGCCGCACAGCCTGCGCGCGGTGACGCCGGAGGAATTACGGGCCATTACGGGGTTGCCCTTCGATGGCCCCATCCACATCCATGCGGCGGAGCAGGTGAAGGAGGTCGAGGACAGCCTTGCCTGGTCCGGCCAGCGACCGATCGAATGGCTGCTCGAGCATGCGGGCCTGTCGAGCCGCTGGTGCGTGATCCATGCCACCCACATGACCGAGGCGGAGGCGACCGGCCTTGCCCGCAGCGGCGCGGTGGCGGGCCTCTGCCCGATCACCGAAGCCAACCTCGGCGACGGCATCTTCCCGGCGACAACGGTTCTCGATGCCGGCGGAAGCTTCGGCGTCGGGTCGGATTCCAATGTGCTGATCGGGCTTGTCGACGAGCTGCGGCAGCTCGAATATTCGCAGCGGCTGGGTCAAAAGGCCCGCAACGTGATCGCCGACAGCGAAGGCTCGACCGGGCGTCGCCTGTTCGACGGGGCCTCTGCCGGCGGCGCGGTAGCGCTCGGCTGCGAGACGGGGATCGGTGCGGGCCTGCCCGCCAATCTTGTCAGCCTCAAGCTGCGCCATCCGGTCGGTTTTGCGGGAGACCGTGTCCTCGACAGCTGGATCTTCGCCAATGGTGCAGCAGTCGACAGCGTCTGGGTTGCAGGGCGCAAACTCGTCGAGGGCGGCTGGCATGTGAGGCGCGATGCCATCGCCCAGCGTTTCCGCAAGGCCATGGGCGAACTGTTGGCCGAGTTTGCCGGCTAACTATTTCGCCTGGCGCTCCGCCACGTAGCGGTTGACTGGTGTCGACAGACCAAGGTTTTGGCGCAGCGTGGTGCCCTCGTATTCCTCGCGGAACAGGCCGCGGCGGCGCAGCTCCGGCACAACCAGCTCAACGAAATCGGTGAGGCTGGCGGGCAGCGTCGGGAACATTAGGATGAAGCCGTCGGCGGCTCTCGCCTCGAACCATTCCTCCATGAAATCGGCGATTTCGGTCGGCGTGCCGGTGATGCCGTTGCCGGTGCTCTTTTCGGCGTAATGGCGGATCAGGTGGCCGAGGCTGTGGCCCTTCCGGATGAAATCCGTCAGTTCCTCGAACAGGGCCTTGGAGCCCTTCGGCTCCTTCGGCAACCGCTCCATGGGGAAGGGCGCGTCGAGGGCAGCGCCGGAGAGATCCGTTTCCAGGAACTCGCCGAGCATCCAGCGGCCGACGTCCGGATGCAGGTTGTCGACCAGGAAGTCGACCTTGGCCTGCGCCTCGGCTTTGGTCTCGCCGACGTTGACGACGATGCCCGGCATCATCTTCAGGTCGTTCGGATCGCGACCGAACTTCGGCATCCGGTCCTTCACGTTGCGGTAGAAGGCGCCATTGCGCTCCAGGCTGGAGGCGAGGCTGAAGACGATCTCGGACGTCCGCGCGGCGAGTTCCATGCCGGCTTCCGAGCCGCCGGCCTGGGCGATGACCGGGCGGCCCTGCGGGGTGGATGCGCTGTTGAGCGGGCCGCGCACCTGGAAGTGCTTGCCCTTGTGGTCGAGCGTGTGGAGCTTGTCCTTGTCGTAATACACGCCGCTTTCGCGGTCGAGCAGCAGCGCGTCGGGCTCGAAGCTGTCCCACAGGCCAAAGACCACATCCACGAATTCGGCACCCCGTTCGTAGCGGACGGCATGGGGATCGAGGCCTGACCGGTTGAAGTTGTAGCCGGTTTCGTCGTGGTCGGAGGTCACCACGTTCCAGCAGGCCCGGCCGCCGCTCAGGTGGTCGATCGAGGAGAAGATGCGGGCGATGTTGTAGGGCTCGTAATAGCTGGTCGAGGCCGTGGCGACGAAGCCGAGCCGCTCGGTCAGGGTCGCAAGCGCCGTGATCAGGCTCAAGGGCTCGAAGCGGTTCATCTTGGTGGGCGAGCGCGACAGGGCTTCCGGGTCGCCGATCGCGGCGGCGGGCGAATCGGCCACGAACATGAAGTCGAACTTCGCGGCTTCCGAAATCTTCGCCACATTGAGCAGATGGTCGATCTTGTTGGCGCCCTCGACGTCGCTTGCCGGGTGCAGCCAGCCCGCCGGATTGAAGCCGAAGGTATAGACGAAGGTTCCCAGTTTCAGCTTGTCTTCGCGTGCCATCTCGATCTGCTCCTGTTCACGGGTGGACTAGTGTGGATCATCCCTGCAACGGGGTGAAGCGGGCCATCAGCGCGTGGCTCTCGCCGGGATAGGTCAGCCTGACATGGGTGACCGACTGATCGAGCCGCCAGGTCTGGCGCTCGACGACGAGGACCGGCGTTCCCTTGGCGAGATGCAGGTGCCGGGCCGCAACCTCATTGGCGCCCAACGCCGCGATGCGATGCTCGGCAGCGCTCCAGGGCACGTGTCCGAGCAGCCAGGGGCCGGGCGACATGTCGACGAACGTCTCGTCTTCGGCCTCGGGAACGACGGCGAGGTTGATCAACCGCTCCTCAAGGCAAAAGGGCGCCTCACCGGCAAAGTGAAGGCATGTGACCGACACGACCTTCTGCCGGGGCGACAGGCCCAGCGTCTCGCGTTCCGCCTTGTCGGACGACCGCAGGCTGCGCTGCAGTATCCGGTGCGAGTAGGGGCGGTCGAGCGCCTTTACCTCCTCGCGGATGTCGTAGATCTCAAGGATGGCGCTCTGCGCCTTTTGCGGCAGGACGACGCTGCCGATCTTGCGGCGCCGTTGCACGAGGCCGGCGCGGGCAAGCTGGGTCAGCACCTTGTTGACCGTCATCCGCGAGCAGCCATACTCCTCGGCAAGAAGCTGCTCGGACGGGACCTTGTGTCCCGGTGGCCAGCGGCCGGTCATGATGTTCTGCTCGATGTCGCCGAGGATGCGCTGATGCAGCGACTGGACCGGAGCGGCATCGGGAGTGGTGTCTGCCATGATCGCCCCGGCTCCGTGCATCACGCCAGCATGCTGGCGCCACGGTCCAGATAGGTATCGAGGAACTGGTCGAGGCGCGGATGGCGCGGCTTGGCGAAGATCTCAGACGGCGGGCCGGAAAACAGCAGGCGACCGTGGTCGAGGAAGCTGATCTGGTGGGCGACGGTCGCGGCAAAGCCGATCTCGTGGGTGACGACGACCATGGTCATGCCCTCGGCGGCGAGATCGCGCATGACGTTCAGGACTTCGCCGGTGAGTTCCGGATCGAGTGCCGACGTCGGCTCGTCGAACAGCATGATCTTAGGCTCGAGCGCCAGCGCGCGGGCGATCGCGACGCGCTGCTGCTGGCCGCCGGAGAGCTGCGAGGGATAGTGATTGGCGCGGTTTTCCAGCCCGACCTTGCGCAGCTGCGCCAGAGCGCGGGCCTCCGCTTCGCCCTTCGGCAGCTTGTGCACGGTCTTCAGCGCCTCGCTGACATTGCCGAGCGCCGTCATATGCGGCCAGAGGTTGAACTGCTGGAAGACCATGCCGGTCTTTGCCCGCACCGCGCGGATCTGGGCGGGCGGGAGGCGCTCGCGTTTTCCGTTCGGGGCCTCGAAGAAGCCCAACGCCTCGCCGTTGATGGTGATCATGCCGCTGGTGGGTTCCTCCAGGAAGGCCAGGCAGCGCAGCAGCGTGCTCTTGCCCGAGCCGGAGGGGCCGATCAGGCAGGAGACCTTGCCTTCGGGTATCTCCAGATCGATGTCCTGCAGCACGGTGCTGTCGCCGAAGCGCTTGACAAGTTTGGTGATGGCGATGGCGGGAAGGCTCATGCGTTTGCAGTCCTCAAGCGGGAAAGACGGTTTTCGGCCACGCGTCCGAGCCGACCGGTCGCCTCGACGATCGCCCAGTAGATGACGGCAAGGACGAAGATGGCCTCCAGGAAGGCATATTGCTGCGAGCCGATGGCGCTCACCGTCGCCGTCAGCTCCGGAACCGTGATGATGGACAGCACGGCAGATTCCTTGAGCAGGATGACCGCGAGATTGACGGCGGGCGGGAGCACGATCAGGGCCATTTCCGGGATCTGGACCCGGCGGATCGCCTGCAGCCGGCTGAGGCCGAGGCATTCCGCGGCCTCCACGTGGCCGGGCGGCACGGCGGCATAACCGGCGCGGAAGATCTCGCTGTAATAGGCCGCGGCATAGACCGTGAGCGCGATCAGGCCGCAGGGGATGGGATCGAGCATCAGGCCGACGAAGGGCCCTCCGTAGTAGAGAAGAAAGACCTGGATCAGGAAGGGCGTGCCGCGCAGTACCTCCACCAGGGCGCCGAGCCCGAGGTTGATCGCCCGTCCGCCGAACCGCCGGGCGGTGGCGACCAGAAAGCCGACGGCCACGCCACCGGCGATGCCGACAAGCCACAGAATGAGGGTGACCAGAAGGCCGCTGCCGATCTCGGGGAGTTTCTCCAGGATGATCTGCGGATTGAAGATCATGTCGAGGCTCCCCCGAGCGATCGCTCCGCAAAGCGTCCGATCAAGGCGACGATGGAATTGATGACCAGATAGATGAGTGCGGCGCTGGCGAAGATCGGGATCGGCAGGTAGGTGGAGGACGCCAGGTCCTGGGCCATCTTGGTGATCTCGATGATGCCGACCACCGACACCAGCGACGAGGATTTGAGGATCATGATGGCTTCGTTGATCAGCGCCGGGAAGGTGAGCCGAAGGGCGATCGGTACACGGATCCGGAAGAAGGTCTGGCGCGGGCTGAGCCCGGTCACTTCGGCCGCCTCGATCAGGCCGCGCGGCACGCTTTCAAAGCCGCCGCGCAGGTTTTCCGCCTGATAGGCGGCTGTGCAGAGCGACATTCCGACGATCGCGGCGACGATGCTCGGCACGTTGATGCCGATCACCGGCAGCAGCGTATAGATCAACAGCAGCTGGACAAGCAGCGGCACGCCGCGAAAGAAGCTGATGAACAGGCGCGCCGGCACGACATAGATCGATTTGTGCGAGAGCGTTGCCGCCGACAGGATGATGGCGATCACGAAGCCGATCGCGATCGAGATCAGGCTGATGCCCAGAGTCGAGATCGCAGCCTGCAGAAGCAGCGTGAACAGCTTTATCGTCATGGTGTCAGGGTCACATCGCGCCGATTATTCGTCGGCTCACAATTGCTTGGAGTGGGATGCGCGCAAAGCCCGCATCCCTTTCCGGCGTTATCAGAAGGCCGGGTCGGTGACGGCGTCCGGGGTGTCGAACTTGGTGCCGAACCACTTTTCCTGCATCTTGCCGAGACGGCCGTCCTTCTTCATCTTGATCGTCTCTTCGTTGACCAGATCGACCAGGGTCTTGCTGTCCTCGTCCTTCTTGCCGATGAAGCCGAAGTAGGTCTTCTTGCCGAAAGCCGGCGTGACCACTTCGAAGGCGCCCTTGCGCTGCTGCGCCACGAAGGCGATGTTCGGCAGGGAGTTGGCGACGGCGACCACGCGGCCGGCCGCGAGATCGGCATAGGCGTCGTTGAAGGAGACGTATTCGCGCACTTCAACCTTCTTCGACAGCGTTGCCGAATATTCCTGAAGCTGCGCAAGCTGGGCGGTGGCCTTGCCGACGCCGACAGCCTTGCCGGCAATATCTTCAGGCTTGGTGATGGTCTTGTCGCCGGCCTTCTTGAGAATGGCAACGGTCGCCTCGGCGATCGGCGAGGTCATCTTGTAGCGCTCGAGACGCGCCTTGGTGATGGTCGCTGGGCCGGCGACGAAGTCGAACTTGCCGGCTTCGAGGCCCGGCAGGACGCCGTCCCAGGGAAGCGCGACCCATTCGATCTTGACGCCGAGGTCCTTGCCGAGTTCGGCGAAGAAATCGACGTTGAGGCCCGCATGGTCACCGCCGTCGATGAAATCGAAGGGTGCGAAGGCCGTTTCGGTCCCGACCTTCATGACGCCCGCGGCCTTGATGCGCGCCAGCGCGTCGTCAGCGGCATGCGCCGACAGGGCGGTTCCGGCGAAAAGTGCAAGGCTGACTGCCGCCTTTAGAAAATGTCTCTTGAGCATCGTTGATTTCTCCGCATGATCCAGATTGGCCGCGTTCGGCTGTTCCCGTTACTTCGCGCGGTCGTTGGTCGCCGCGCAATTGACTATACAAATAGACAGAGCTTTTTTCAGAGAGTCAACGCAGTTTCGTGTGGCCTCGGCGATATGCCCCGACCCTCTACCGGGGCGCGAAAGGTCGCATCCCGCGCCTCACGATAGCGACAGCGCATCCTTGAGGCCAGAGCCCTGCTTGAGCTGCAGGTCGAGATCCGCCTCGATGTGATCGATGTGATGGATCATCAACGTCGAGGCGCGCTTGCCGTCACCGTTTTCCAGCGCATCCAGGATGGCGGAATGCTCCGCATGGCCGCAGCTCGAGATGCCGGACCGGCCATAAAGCGCAATCACGAGCGATGACCGGGCGACCAGTTCGTCCATGAATTTCTGAAGGATGGCATTGCCGCAGACGGAGGCCAGAAGCAGGTGAAAATCGCCCGAGGCCTTGATTTCCGCCCGTCGTGCCGCCGGTCCCCGCTCGTTCATGTGGCGGGCTTCCTCTTCCAGCTGGCGGCGGAAATGGGCGATATCGGACGGCGTGATCCGCTCCAGCGCGCCAGCGACGATGCCGGGCTCGATCAGCCGGCGTGACGCAAAGACCTGCCGGGCTTCGTCCGGCGAGGGATGCGAGACGAAGGCGCCGCGATTGCGCTCGGTCTTCACCAAGCCCTCGAAGGTCAGCATCTGCAGGGCCGCGCGGGCGACAGTTCGGCTGACGTCGAACAGGGCGCCGACCTCCGCTTCCGACAATTTCGTGCCGGGCGCGAGACGCCGGTCGATAATGGCGTTGCGCAGCGCTTCCCGGATCGTTGAAGAGCGATCCTCTGGGCCCGTATCGGAGAAGGTGATGGTCTCGCTGATATTCATCGTGCGTTCCTGATCGCTTCATTTAGCCTGAACATCCGATACCTGCCAAGCGCGATGTGTCGCCGATCCAGTCGCAAGATCGCATACAATTTGAACTCGTCCGTTGAGCGATCGCCCGATTTTTCGGCAGCGGCGTGGGCGCGCTCTCCCGGCTCTCTCAAGTTTCCAATCGATTCCAACGCTTTAAGGAGAATGGCACGGCGGATGCATTGCTGTTCGTGACGCCAAGGAGTGCGGCATGAGCAAAGCCACCGAAATCGACATCGTTTCCGTATCGAAGATTTACGGCGCGACCACCGCGGTCCATGCCATCAGCCTGAAGATACCGGCCGGCACCTATTGCTGCCTGCTCGGCCCCTCCGGTTGCGGCAAGACATCGACGCTGCGGATGATCGCCGGTCACGAGGCGATTTCGTCGGGCGATATCCGCCTTGGCAATACGGTGGTGACGGACTTCCCGCCCGCCCGCCGCGGCACGGCAATGATGTTCCAGTCCTACGCCCTGTTCCCGCATCTCGATCTCGTCGACAACGTTGCCTTCAGCCTGAAGATGAAGGGGATCGAGAAGGACGAGCGACGGGCCAAGGCCATGGATCTGCTGAGGCTGATGCAGCTCGAAGGCTATGCCACGCGGCGTCCCGCCCAGCTTTCCGGCGGCCAGCAGCAGCGCGTGGCGCTGGCCCGGGCGCTGATTACCGACCCTGAAGCCCTGCTGCTGGATGAGCCGCTGTCGGCGCTCGACCCTTTCCTGAAGATCCGCATGCGGGCGGAGCTCAAGAAGCTGCAGACGTCGCTCGGCATCACCTTCGTGCATGTCACCCACAGCCAGGAAGAGGCGATGGCGCTCGCCGACCTGATCGTCGTCATGAATGACGGCCGCATCGAGCAGGCGGCGCATCCGCGTACGGTCTTCGAACAGCCGGCAACGGCCTTCGTCGCGCGGTTCATGGGCGATCACAATGTCATTTCAGGCCGGGTCAAGGAAGACCGCGGCGGGACGCTGCTTTTGTCCGTGCCGGCCGGCGGCGATTTCCTTGCCATGGACAGGGGAGCGTCCAGACAGGCGGAGACGGCCGACATCGCGGTGCGCACCGACCGCGTGCGGATCGGCCCGCCCGCAGAGAAGGGGCTCGGTTTCACGGGCTCCGTCACCAATGTGGAATATCGCGGCTCCTCGGTGAAGCTCAGCGTCACCGGTGCCGGCATCGAGGACTTCACGGCCATCCTCACCGACCACCAGTTCTTTGCCAATCCGGTCAAGGTCGGAGAGGCGATCCCCCTATGCTGGGATGTCGAGGACGCTGTCGTCCTCGGTCGCCTCACGCACTGAGACTGCAAAAAAAGATCCAACCAGAGGAGAACAGGCAATGACCGACATCAGCAAGACCAAGACGGGGGTTTCCCGCCGCACGTTCCTCAAGACCGCGTCCACGGCCGCCGGTCTTGCCGCCGGCTCCGGCGCCATCACCGGCTTCCCGACCATCTGGGCGCAGACGCCGATCACGCTGCGGCAGTTCGGCACCGGCGTTTCCAACATCAATGCCATCGCCGAGCAGTGCAAGAAGGACCTCGGCATCACGCTCGAGATGACGGCGACCGACAGCGACGCGGCGGCCCAGCGCGCCGTCACCCAGCCCAATTCCTACGACATCGCCGATATCGAGTACTGGATCCTCAAAAAGGTCTATCCGGCGGGCGTGATCCAGCCGATGGATGTGAAGAAGCTCAAGTACTACGATCAGGTCGTGCCGCTGTTCAAGACCGGCAAGCTGAAGCCGGACAGCGTGATTGCGCAAGGCACCGCGCCGCACACGGTCGGCTTTGTCGAAAAGCCCGGCACCAAGACTTTTGCCAAGGGCGAGACCCAGTGGTTCACCATGATGCCGACCATCTACAATGCCGATACGCTCGGCATCCGGCCGGACCTCGTCGGACGCGAGATCACCTCCTGGGCCGACATCATGGACCCGAAGTTCAAGGGCAAGACGTCGATCCTCAACATCCCGTCGATCGGCATCATGGACGCCGCGATGATCATGGAGGCGATGGGCAACATCAAGTATGCCGACAAGGGCAACATGACGAAGGCCGAGATCGACAAGACGATCGACTTCCTGATCAAGGCCAAGCAGGCCGGCCAGTTCCGCGCCTTCTGGAAGAGTTTTGACGAGTCGGTCAACCTGATGGCGTCGGGCGAAGTGATCATCCAGTCGATGTGGTCACCGGCCGTTGCCGCCGTGCGCTCCAAGGGCATCGCCTGCAAGTACCAGCCGCTCAAGGAAGGCTACCGGTCGTGGGGCGGCGGTCTCGGACTTGCCTCGCACCTCAAGGGCAAGCAGCTCGACGCGGCCTATGAATACATCAACTGGTACACGTCCGGCTGGGTCGGCGCCTACCTCAACCGCCAGGGCTATTACTCGGCCGCCATGGACACGGCCAAGCAGCACATGTCGGCCGACGAATGGGGCTACTGGATCGAAGGCAAGGCCGCGCAGGGCGATATCATGTCGCCGGAAGGCAAGGTCATGGAGAAGGCCGGCGCCGTGCGCGATGGCGGTTCCTTCGAAGACCGCATGGGCAAGGTGGCGTGCTGGAACTCCGTGATGGACGAGGACCGCTACATGGTCCGCCGCTGGAACGAGTTCATCGCGGCCTAAGGCAAGTCGGCGAGCCGTCCTCTCCCCGCGTTTGGGGAGGGTACGGCCGGGGTGCCAACGAACAAGGCTGACCGTGGCGCCGTCAGCCATCGGCCAACACGTCTTACTCGGCCTATCCGCCGTCATCCTCGGGCTTGACCCGAGGATCCACGCGGAAAGGCAGGCAGTCCATCAACATGGATCCTCGGGTCAAGCCCGAGGATGACGACCTTAGAACTCCGAGGATGACGACCTTAAAACTCCGCGGATGACGACTGCTTCAGTCCGAGAATGACCAGTAGACCTTCCAGGAAGACAAACGCAGATCCAAGGAAGACGATCGAAGCGATCAAGGGAGACGGCCAGGAATGACCACCGTACGAGTTTTCGGCATCGGCGAGCGGAAGGACAGGCGCAGTGTCCGCCTGTCGCCGGCCGCCGTGTCCTATCTCCAGGCGACGCCGTTGACGGTGATCCTTGCCGCCTTCCTGCTGGTGCCGATCCTGATGATCCTGGTTGTCAGCTTCTGGGACTATGATTTCGCCCAGATGTATCCCGACTTCCTGACCATGAACTATACCGAGACGCTCGGCTCCTGGGTCACCTGGAAGATCTATCTCAATACGCTGAAATACGCGCTGATGGTCTGGGCGCTGACATTGTTCATCGGCTTCTGGGTGGCCTATTTCCTCGCCTTCCACATCCGCACCACGGCCATGCAGATGGTGCTGTTCCTGGTCTGCACCGTGCCCTTTCTCACCTCCAACATCATCCGGATGATCTCGTGGATCCCGGTGCTGGGGCGAAACGGGCTGGTCAACTCGCTGCTGATCGACGCCCATGTCATTTCCGAACCGGTGGAATGGCTGCTCTATTCGGATTTCGCCGTGGTGCTCGCCATGGTGCATCTCTACACGCTGTTCATGGTGACGCCGATCTTCAACACGCTGATGCGGATCGACAAGAGCCTGGTCGAAGCGGCGCGCGATGCCGGCGCCTCGAGCTGGCAGACCCTCACCAACGTCATCCTGCCGCTCGCAAAACCCGGCATGGCGATCGGCACGATCTTCGTGGTGACCCTGGTGATGGCGGATTTCTCGACGGTGCAGGTGATGTCCGGCGGGCAGAGCGCTTCGGTGGCGCTGATGATGAAGAACCAGATGTCGCTGCTGCAGTATCCGGCGGCGGCGGCCAATGCCGTCGTGCTGCTGGCGCTCGTCCTCCTGATGGTCGCGGGCATTCTTCGCATCGTCGACATTCGCAAGGAATTGTAAGAGCCATGTATAGCGACAAGCGTCCCCGCGAATTCTACATCCTGGCGATCTTCTTTGCCGTCTTCGTGCTGTTTCTCTACGGGCCGCTGTCGGCGGTGCTGATCCTCTCCTTCCAGGGGCCGAACGGCGGGCTGACCTTCCCGCTGAACGGCGTGTCGCTGCACTGGTTCGCGAACCTGTTCGAAACCCAGGCGGTCGGGGATTTCGGCGGCTCCTTCCGGCGCTCGGCGCTGCTCGGCGTTCTGGTGATGGTGGTGACGGTCGTCGTGTCGCTGCTGGCCGGGCTTGCCTTCCGGCGGCGGTTCATCGGCTCCACCGCGCTCTTCTACCTGGCCATCGCCAGCCTGGTGGTACCGTCGATCATCATTTCGCTCGGCATCGGCGTGCTCTTCCAGCAGATCGGCCTGCAGCCCTCGTGGCTGACCTCGGCCTTCGGCGCGCATCTGACCTGGACGCTGCCGTTCGGCGTGCTGATCATGTTTGCAGTGTTCAACCGGTTTTCCCCCGCCTACGAGGAGGCCGCGCGCGATCTCGGCGCAACGTCCTGGCAGACATTCCGCCATGTCGTGCTGCCGATGATCGCGCCGAGCCTGATCGGCGTCGGGCTGTTCGGCTTTACGCTCTCCTATGACGAATTTGCCCGCACGCTGATGACGTCCGGCACCTACAACACGCTGCCGCTGGAGATCTACGGCATGACCACCAATGTGACGACGCCGGTGCTCTATGCGCTCGGCACGGTGACGACGGTGTTTTCCTTCCTGGTGATCGCCGGTACGCTCGGGCTGATCGTCCGGCTCAACCGCCGCCGGCTGCAGGCCTGACCGTCATGCGCGTTCTCGTCATCAATCCCAACACGACCGCCAGCATGACCGCCAAGATTGCGGATGCCGCGGAGAGGGTCGCCGGCGCCGGCACCGAGATCCTGCCCGTCACGTCGTCGATGGGGCCTGTTTCCATCGAAGGCTATTACGACGAGGCCTTTGCCGTGCCCGGCCTGCTCTTGGAGATCGCCCGCGGCGAGAAAACCGGCGCGGATGCGGCGATCATCGCCTGTTTCGACGATACGGGGCTGGACGCGGCGCGCGCTCTCGCCACCATCCCGGTGATCGGCATCTGCGAGGCGGCGGTGTCGGCCACCGCCTTCATCGCCCAGCGGTTTACGATCGTCACCACCATGGAACGCTCGCGGCTGCCGCTCGAACATCTGGTGCATCGCTATGGCATGTCCGGACGCTGCAAGGTGCGAGCCGCCGATATCCCGGTGCTGTCGCTGGAGGATCCGGGGTCCAACGCGCGCGAGCGTCTCTGCCGCGAGATCGAACGGGCGCTTGTGGAAGACCGGGCGGAGGCTATCGTGCTCGGTTGCGCCGGCATGGCGGACCTGACGGCCGAACTGCGGGCGGAATTCGGCGTGCCGGTGATCGACGGGGTGGCGGCCGCCGTCAAGCAGGCCGAGGGTCTGGTCGCCATGGGCCTGTCTACGGCGAAGACCGGCGCCTATGCCTCTCCCGTCTCCAAGCCCTACCGTGGTCTGCTCGAGGGGTTTGCCCCGGACAGGCTCGTCGCAGGATGAGCGACCCGGTCGAACTCCGCCCGCTCACGCTGGTCGAGGTGGAGGTGCTTCTGGATTGGGCGAAGACGGAGGGCTGGAACCCGGGTCTTGCCGATGCGGCTGCTTTTCAGGCTGCCGATCCAGAAGGTTTCATCGGCTGCTTCGTGGATGGTGACATGGCGGCCGGCATGTCCGCCGTTCGCTATGGCGAGGATTTCGGTTTCATCGGTCTCTATATCGCGCATCCCGCCTTTCGGGGCAGGGGCCTCGGGCGGCGCGTCTGGGATGCCGGGATGCAGCATCTTAGCGGGCGAACCGTTGGTCTCGACGGCGTGCCGGAGCAGCAGGCCAACTACCGCAGCATGGGCTTCGAGCCGGCCTATCAAACACACCGCTGGAGCGGCACGCTTTCGCCCGGCAATACCGGCGAGGTGAGAACGGCCGGCCCGGCGGACACTGCAGCGATCCTCGCCTATGATCGCGACCTGTTTTCGGCCAGCCGAGATGCATTCTTGAGCGAATGGCTCCAGACGCCGCGGGCGGTCAAGCTTCTGGTGCGAGACAGCCAAATTCACGGCTATGCGGTCTGCCGTCCCTGTCACGAGGGCTGGAAGATCGGCCCGCTGTTTGCCGATACGCCGAAAGATGCAGTGCTTCTGCTGCGGGCCTGCGCTGCCGAGGCGGGCGGAGAGGTGCTGCAGATCGACCTGCCGGAGATGCAGCAGGACTTTGCCGACCGGCTGCGGAAACTCGGGTTTTCGCAGGGGTTCACCACGGCGCGGATGTATCGCGGGGCGAAGCCCGATGTCCGGATGGATCGGGTGTTCGGGATCACGACGCTGGAGCTGGGCTAGAGCCGCATCTGCCGGATCGCCGCATGCCAGGCCTGCCGGTACGCCGAGATGTCCTGCGGCAGGGTTTCGACCTCCGTGCCCGTCTGGGGAAGGGCGTGGGGAGCGGCCAGAAGAGCGGCACCCTGGCTGGTGCCGGTCGAACCCGGCAGGGCGATGACCGGCCGACCGAGCAAAGATCGCAGCGCCTTGAGATAGACCGGATTTCCGGCGAACGGCCCTTCGACCAGGGTCGGACCCTTTGCACCGATCAGGCCCAGGCACGTGTCAGTCATCAGCGCCAGATAGAGGCAGGCCGCCGCCCAGCGCTGAGGCGGGGTCGCGTCGTCCGCCTGCAGCCAGGCGCGCGTTGCGCCCGGAAAAGGCCCCGAGCCTTCCGCCAGATTGGGCAGCAGCATGAGGTTTTGTGCGAGGACGTCGGGCAGGGTCGCCAGCGCCGCCTCTGCCGAAAAGGGGCCAAGCTCGGCCGCCAGCCGTTCGAACTCGCGGCCACCCATGAAGCGCGAGGAGGGCACGGCGCGACCGTAAGCGTCGACATTGGCAAGCGTGTCGCGCGTCGCGTCGAGATGGTCGAGATCGCCGCCGACCGCGAAGTTGACCACCCAGGTGCCGGTCGACACGACGGAAAACGGCGGCTGCCGCCCGACCAGATGCGCGAACAGCGAGGCATTGCTGTCGTGGATGCCGCAATAGACGGGGACCCCTTGTGGCAGCCCGATCGCGTCGGCGATGTCCGGAAGGACTGGGCCAAGCGCATCGAAGGCGGAGCGCAGCGGCGCCATGAGATGACGGATGCCGAGGCTGTCGACCAGCGCGGAATAGCTGCCGTCGCGGGGTTTCCATAGATCCGTGTGGCAGCCGAGCGAGGTCACCTCGCTGGCCGCGACGCCCGTCAGCCGCCATGCCCAGTATTGCGGATAGGTCATGATGGTCCGCACGCGGGCGAACTCTTCGGGGAAGGCGGTCTTCTGGTAGTGGAGCTGGGCGCCGAGGTTCAGGCCGCCGGGCAAGGGCGGCGAAAAGGTCTCCGTGAAGGGCGGCCGGATCTGCGCATAGGCGTCGACGACCTCGCGCGGATAGGCGTGCTCGTAGTCGAGCACCGGCAGCGCCAGTTCGCCTTCGTCATTCAGCAACACCGCGGAAGCGCCATGGGTGGTGATCGACAGGGCGTCGAAACCTTCCGCTGCGAGTTCCGACAGGGCGCGCAGGGTAAAGGCCCAGAGCGCCTCGATGTCATAATGCGGGTAGGGCGGGCCGGCGAGCACGCGGTTGGCGATGCGGCGCTCGGCGATCTCGGCTCCCGAGGCGCAGTCCAGAAGCACGACTTTCGCGTTGGTCTTGCCGATGTCGAGGACGGCAATCCTGCCGATGTCGCTCATGGCAAGTGGAAGACCGTGACGAGGTCGCTCTGAACGGGCGAATTGTCCGGATTGGTCTCCATGATGTCGGCCATGTGGGCCCACCATGTCTTCATCACAGGGTGGCTAGGCAGGCTTGCCATGCGGTGATCCTTCGGTCGGGTGAGGACGCCGAACAGGATGCCGGTCTCCGGATCGAGATGGATCGAATAATCGCTGACGCCGGCCTCCCGCAGCAGACCCACCAGTTCGGGCCAGATCTCGTCGTGGCGGCGGCGGTATTCCGCTTCCATTCCCGGGTTCAGCTTCATCTTGAAGGCGTATTTCTCTTCAGTCATCAGCGCATCTCCCTGATCCGGCGGGCGATGATCGGCACGGCGATGGTGATGATCAGCAGCAGGCCGACGAAGATCGACATGACGATGCCCGGCACGTTGAGAAGGCCAAGGCCGAAGGTGACGAGGCCCATGACGAAGGCGGCAATCACCACGCCGCCGATCGTGCCGGCTCCGCCCAGAATGGAGACGCCGCCGAGCACGACCATAGTCACCACTTCGAGTTCCCAGCCTTGCGCGATCGAGGGGCGCGTGGAGCCCAGCCGCGAGGTGAGGCAGACGGCGGCGATGCCCGACATCACGCCGGTCAGCAGGAACAGGACGAACTTCACCCGCTCGACGGGAATGCCCGAAAAGCGCGCGGCAAACTCGTTGTTGCCGATGACGAAGACCTGGCGGCCGAAGTTCGTCGCATGCAGCAGGATGGCGAAGAGGATGGCGAGCACCGCAAACAGCACGAACTCGAAGGAGAACACCCAGGCGACATAGCCCTGGCCGAAGAAGGCAAAGCTTGCCGGGTATTTGCCATAGGCCTGATCGCCGAGCACGATGTAGGAAATGCCGCGGAAAAGGCTCATCGTGCCGATCGTCACGACGATCGATGGCAGCCTCAGGCCGGAGACCAGCAGGCCGTTGACGGCGCCGCAGGCAAGGCCGGTGCCGATGCCGATCGCGACCAGCCCCGGCGTGCCGACGCCTATCTGGGCCGCCGCGCCCATGGCTGTCGAGGCGAGCGCGATGATCGCCGCGACCGAGAGGTCGATTTCGCCGGCGATCACCAGCAGCGCCATGGCAAAGGCGATCATCGCCTTTTCGGTGAAGTTGAAGGTGGCGTCTGAGAGGTTCCAGGCGTCGAGGAAATAGGGCGAGGCGAATGCGTTGAAGACGAAGATCAGCACCGCGACGCCGAACAGCAGGACTTCCCAGCTGGCCAGAATGCGGGAGGTCTTGGTTCCCAGCCGGTCGGGGATGGTGCGCCTGGTGTGGGCAGTGTCGGTCATGCGCTGATCTCCGGCGCTGCGCGGTCGCGCAGAATGATACGGCCTGCCCGGCGTTCGGCGCGGGCATTGAAGACGACGGCGAGCACGATGACGATGCCGGAGATGGCCATCTGCGCAAAGGGCGAGATGCCGATCACCGGCAGGGCGTTCTTGATGACGCCGAGAAACAGCGCGCCGAGCACGGCGCCGCCGACCGAGCCGATGCCGCCGGCAATCGAAATGCCGCCGATGACGCAGGCGGCGACCGTGTCCAGCTCGAAGCCGATCGCCACGTCGACATACGCCACCGCATAGCGGGAGACCCACAGATAGCCGCAGAGGCCGGCCAGCGCGCCGGACAGCACGAAGGCGAAGAAGCGGGTGCGGCCGATATCGATGCCGGCATAGACGGCGGCGGTGGGGTTGCCGCCCGAGGCGTAGGCCGCGCGGCCAAAGGGGAGGCGGGTCAGCACGAACCAGGCGCCGATGACGATGACGATCGCGACCCAGGAAAGGACGGGCAGTCCGAGCAGCGGCATGCGCGGAACATTGAGGAAGGTCGGGGTCATCTGGTGGGCGTTCACCCAGGCGCCGCCCGACAGCACGAAGGCCATGCCGCGATAGATCGTCAGCGTCCCGAGCGTGACGACGATCGGCGGGATCTGCAGCGCCCAGACGAGATAGCCGTTGATGGCGCCGAGACAGGCGCCGATGCCGATCGACATGATGACGAGGAGAATGAGCGGCAGGCCCGGATAGGCGGCGTCGGTCATGGCGACCGCCATGCCGGTAAAGGCAAGGTTGGCCGCGACCGACAGGTCGATCGACTTGGTGAGGATCACGGTCATCTGGCCGAGCGCCAGAATGATCAGGATCGAGGTATCGTTGAAGATATTGGCGAGGTTGCCGGGGGCGGCAAAGCCTTGGGCGCGGCTGGCAAAACCGGCGATCATGACGGCGATGATGGCCAGCAGCAGGATTTCGCGATGCTTGAGGATCTTCTTCATGGGGCCGCCTCAGGTATTGCCGGTGGCGGCACGCACCAGCGTTTCCGCGTTCAACTGCTGGCGATCGAACAGGCCAGCCGTCAGCCCCTCGCGCATCACCAGGACGCGGTCCGACATGCCGAGGATTTCGGGCAGTTCCGACGAGACCATGATGATCGACAGGCCTTCGGAGGCAAGCTCGCCGATGAAGCCGTGGACGGCGGCCTTGGAGCCGATGTCGATGCCCTTGGTGGGTTCGTCGAGAATGATGACCTTGGGCCTTGTCGCCAGCCATTTGCCGATCACCACCTTCTGCTGGTTGCCGCCCGACAGGGTGCCGACCGGAACGGAGAGCGATGCGGCGCGCAGATCGAGCCGCTCGGCATATTTTCGGGCAAGTGCCAGTTCGCCGGCCGCCTTCAGGAAGCCGCGGCGCGAGGTTTGCCTCAGGGAGGGAAGCGACATGTTCTGGAAGATCGGCATGGGCAGCGCCAGCCCGTGGCGGCCGCGCTCCTCGGGCACGTAGACGATGCCGGCGGCGATCGCGTCGCTCGACGAGCGGATGTCGACCGGCTGTCCCTCCAGTGTCAGGCCTCCGGCGGAGCGCCGGGTGACGCCGAACAGCGCCTGGCAGAGCTCGGAGCGGCCGGCGCCGATCAGGCCGTAGACGCCAAGGATTTCGCCGCGCCGCAGCTCGAAGGAAATGTCGCGAAATTCGGTGGGGTGGCAGAAGCCCTCGACCCTCAGCACGGGCGCGCCGATCGAAACCTCGACCTTGGGGAAGACGTCCTTGACGTCGCGGCCGACCATCAGCCGGACGATGTCCTCCTGCGGCGTTTCGCGGAGGCGTCCCTGTCCGACGGCGCGGCCGTCGCGGAAGACCACGAAGTTCTCGGCGATCTCATAGACCTCGTCGAACTTGTGGCTGATGAAGAGGATCGCCTTGCCCTGGCGCTTGAGGCCCTCGATGATGCGGAAAAGATCGTCGATCTCCTTGCGGGAGAGGGCGGCGGTGGGTTCGTCCATGATGACGATCCGCGCTTCGACGGAGAGCGCACGGGCGATCGCCACCAGGTGGCGCTGGGCGATCGACAGGTCGCGCAGGCGGATGCCCGGGTCGACCTCGCTTTCCAGCGCCTGAAGCAGGTCCCTTGCGCGGCTGTTGATGGCGCGCCAGTCGATCATCCCGAAGCGGGTGCGCGGCGCATGGCCGAGGAAGATATTTTCGCCGACCGTCAGGTCGTCGAACAGGACCGTTTCCTGATGGATGGCGGTGACGCCCGCATCGATGGCGGCCTGTGCACCGGCAAAGGCGACGGGCTTTCCGTCGATCAGGATCTCGCCTTCATTCGGCCGGTAGATCCCGGTCAGGATCTTGACGAGCGTCGACTTGCCGGCGCCGTTTTCGCCGATCAGCGCCGTCACCTGGCCGGGATAGAGCCTGATATCGACGCCATCGAGCGCCTTCACGCCCGGAAAGATCTGGCTGATGCCGCGCATTTCCAGGATGGGCACGGTGACCGAGGTCGACTCGGTTCCAATCGGCTGGGTTCGTAGAGGCATCATTGTCTCAACCAGTTCGTTTCAGTTCGATCAGGGACGAGGGCGGTGTTGCTACCGCCGTCGCCTGACTTGAGCGATCGATCAGAAGATCTTGGAGAACTGGTCGATGTTCTTGGCGTCGTAGACGAAGGGGTCGGCCATGGCGGCTTCACCATTGTCGCCGATCTTGATCGTCCCCATGCGGCCGGCCTTGATCTCCGAGCCCGGCTTGCCGTCAGCATCGCCCTTGGCGATGTGGTAGGCGATCTGGGTGGCGGAGTAGCCAAGGTCGATCGGGTTCCAGATGGCGAATTCCTTGGTGGCGCCCGACTTGATGGCGCCGGCCATTTCGGACGGAAGGCCGAGGCCCGTCACATAGACCTGGCCGATCTTGCCGGCATCCTTGACGGCCTGCGAGGCCGCCAGCACGCCTACCGTGGTCGGGGCGACGATGACCTTGACGTTCGGCTGCGAGGTCAGCAAGCCCTGCGCTTCGCGGTAGGACTTGTCGGCCAGGTCATCGCCATAGACGGTCGTCGCCAGGTTGAGGCCGGGGAAATCCTTCAGCTGCTTCTTCATCTCGGCGATCCAGGTGTTCTGGTTGGTCGAGGTGGTGGTGGCCGAGAGGATGGCGAAGTCACCCTTGCCGCCGTCCAGATGGTCCTTGGCGAGCGTCAGGCACATCTTGCCGATCAGCTCGTTGGAGGACGGGTTGAGATGCATGATGCGGCCTTCCTTGGCGACCGCGCTGTCCCAGGAAATGACCTTGATGCCGCGCTGGGCGGCCTTCTTCAAAGCCGGCACGACGGCATCCGGATCGTTGGCGGAAATCGCGATCGCATTCACCCCTTGGGCGATCAGCGAGTTGATGACCTCGATCTGGCCTTCGGCGGTGGTCGTGGTCGGGCCGGTGTAGATGATCTCGACGCCGCCCAGCTCCTTGGCGGCTTCCTGGGCGCCCTTGTTGGCGGCCTCGAAGAAGCCGTTGCCGAGCGATTTCACGACGAGCGCGATCTTCATGTCGGCGGCGTTTGCGGCATTCGTCATGGCGACGACGGCCAGCGCGACGCCGATCATCAGTTTCCTTGCAAGCTTCATGTTCAGTCCTCCCGTTAAGTTCAACTCTCCTCCCGGCGCCCGCTCCTCATGCGACCGACGTGATTTCCTGCTTGCCTGCATCTCCCGCCGCGGCATTGGCGATCAGCAGTTTGATGCCGGCATTTTCGATCATCTTTACCGCGGCATCGTCGATGCCCGGATCGGTGATGATGGTGGTCACCCGCTCGAGCGGGCACAGGATGAGGCTCGACCGGCGGCTGAACTTCGACGAGTCCACCATCACGATCAGTTCCTCGGCCTGGCTCATCAGCTTCTGTTCGCTCTGGATCACCAGGGCATCCGCTTCCATCACGCCGAGCGGCCCCAGCCCCTGCGCGCCGATGAACATGCGGCGGGCATAGAAATTTCGGATGGCGTCATTGTCGAACGGCGACAGGATCAGGCTCTGCTCCCGGTAGATCGAGCCGCCGGGCACGGTGACCGTGCTTTTCGAATGCTTCACCAGATGCTCGGCGATCGCGAAAGAGTTGGTCATCACCTGCAGGCGGCGGGCCGACATGTAGTGCACCATCTGGAAGGTGGTGGTGCCGCCGTTGATGATGATCGAGTCGCCTTCGGCGCAGAGTTCCACCGCGCTGCGCGCAATTGCGCGTTTCTTGTCGATGTTGACGTTTTCCGACACACGAAAGGGGCGCGCCGCCAGATTGCCGAGCGTCGGCGGGTGAACGGCTTCCGCGCCGCCGCGCACGCGTCGCAGCTTTCCCTGCACGTGCAGGGAGGCGATGTCACGGCGGATCGTCGCCTCGGACGCCTCGGTCAGGTCGGCGATATCCTGGACCGTGATGACGGCCTTTTCCTGGATCGCGCTCAAGATGATGCGATGACGTTCACGCTCGTGCATGGGACTCCTCCTGCAATCCATCATTGATAGTTTTTCAATGCTGTCAATCAGAAACGATCNNGATCGTTTCTGATTGACAGCGACAGCGATCCTGCGTGATATCCGGCCCAGGGAGATGGCGGTCACTCGCCGCCGTGAGCCGAAATAGCTTGGGAGGAATGCGATGTCGGGCCAAACCCGCCTTCTAGAAAACCGCTGGGACGATGCCTATGCCGCGACGCTCGATGAGCCGGGCAAGCTGCTCTACCGGTCCAATCTTCTGGGTGCCGACAAGCGCATCACCAATTACGGCGGCGGCAATACCTCGGCCAAGGTCACGGAGACCGATCCGCTGACGGGCCAGCCGGTGCAGGTGCTGTGGGTCAAGGGTTCGGGCGGCGATGTCGGAACGATCAAGCTCGACGGGTTCGCGACGCTCTACCTCGACAAGCTGGAGGCGCTGAAGGGTATTTATAAAGGCGTCAAGGACGAGGACCGGATGGTAGGGTTCCTGCCCCATTGCACCTTCAACCTCAATCCGCGCGCCGCCTCAATCGATACGCCGCTGCACGGGTTTGTGCCTTTTACGCATGTGGACCACATGCATCCGGACGCGATCATCGCGATTGCCGCCTCGAAGAATTCCCGCGAACTGACCCGGCAGATCTTCGGCGACGAGATCGGCTGGCTGCCCTGGCGGCGTCCGGGCTTCCAGCTCGGGCTCGATCTCGGCGCTTTCGTCCAGGCCAATCCGCATGCCAAGGGCGTCGTTCTGGAAAGTCACGGCCTGTTCACCTGGGCCGACGATGCGAAGCAGTGCTACGAGCTGACGCTCGCAATCATCAACAAGGCGATCGACTGGTTCGCAGGGCAGACGGAGGGCAAGACCGTGTTCGGCGGCGCTGTTACCCGCAGCCTGCCCCAGGCGGAGCGGCAGGCGATCGCGGCGCGGCTGATGCCGGAGATCCGCGGGCGCATTGGCCGCGAGGAGCGCAAGCTCGGCCATTTCGACGACCAGGATGCGGTGCTCGAATTCGTCAACTCCCGCCAGCTGAGGCCGCTCGGCGCGCTCGGCACCTCCTGCCCCGACCATTTCCTGCGCACCAAGATCCGGCCGCTGATCCTGGATTTCGATCCCGCCTTGCCGAATGTGGACGCCGTGACCGCTGCGCTCGATCAGGCGCTCGAGGATTACCGGGCCGACTACAGCCGCTACTACGAGGCCTGCCGCCACGACAATTCGCCGGCCATGCGCGATCCCAATCCGGTGATCTTCCTCATTCCCGGTGTCGGCATGTTCTCCTTTGCCCGCGACAAGGCGACTGCCCGGATCGCCGGCGAGTTCTATGTGAACGCGATCAACGTGATGCGCGGCGCCTCCACGGTCTCCGAATATCAGGGGCTGCCGGAGCAGGAGGCCTTCGACATCGAATACTGGCTGCTTGAGGAAGCCAAGCTGCAGCGCATGCCCAAGCCCAAGAGCCTGGCAGGGCGTGTCGCGCTGGTCACCGGCGGTGCCGGCGGGATTGGCCGCGCCACGGCGGCCCGGCTGATGGGCGAGGGCGCCTGCGTGGTTCTCGCCGATATCGACGGCGGTGCGCTGGAGGAAACGAAGGCGAGCTTCGAGAAGAGCTTCGGCAAGGATGTCGTGCGCGGCGTGCTGCTCGATGTCACCAGCGAGGAGGGCGTCGCGGCCGCCTTCACGCAGGCCTGCCTCGAATTCGGCGGCGTCGACATCCTGGTTTCGAACGCCGGCATCGCCTCGTCCGCTCCTGTCGAGGACACCACGCTCGAGATGTGGAACAGGAGCATGGACATCCTCTCGACCGGCTATTTCCTGGTGTCGCGGGAAGCCTTCCGGCTGTTCCGCCGGCAGAAGCTCGGCGGCAACGTGGTGTTCGTGGCGTCCAAGAACGGGCTTGCCTCGTCGCCCAACGCGTCCGCCTACTGCACGGCGAAGGCCGCCGAAATCCACCTGGCCCGATGCCTGGCGCTGGAGGGGGCAGAGGCCGGCATCCGCGTCAACACCGTCAATCCGGATGCGGTGCTGCGCGGCTCGAAGATATGGAACGGCGAGTGGCGAGAGCAGCGGGCGGCGTCCTCGAAGATCGAGGTAACGGAGCTTGAGGAACATTACCGCAAGCGCTCGATGCTGAAGCTCAACGTGCTGCCGGAGGACATTGCGGAGGCGATCTACTTCCTGGCGTCCGACGCGTCGGCCAAATCGACCGGCAACATCATCAACGTGGATGCCGGCAACGCGCAGAGTTTTACGCGCTGACGTGACGACCTCAGCGGGGATGCCAGTCGTGACCTGAAGTCTTACCCCCCCTCTGCCTTACCAGGCATCTCCCCCTCAAGGGGGGAGATCGAAGGAAGCACACTCCGGAACCTTTCCTCCGGGCCGACTGCCGATAGGATGCGAACGGCGGGCTGATAGGTGCGAGAAGTTGGGGGCAGGATGCGAGCCGCGGGTCGATCTCCCCCCTTGAGGGGGAGATGTCCGGCAGGACAGAGGGGGGTGTCCGCTCAACGCCAAGCCTGGAAGCGGCGTGTCTCACAAGAATGAACGGTCTACTTGGGAGGAACCAATGACAGATCTGAAAATTGCCGACGATGTGATCGCCGCTGAAAACGAGAGGCGCGCAAAAGCGCTCGCATCCGATTACGAAGCGCTGGGTGAAAACCTGTCCCGGCGCGGCGTCGAGATCGAGGCCGTCACCCGCCAGGTATCGGATTTCTTCGTGGCTGTCCCGTCCTGGGGTGTCGGCACGGGCGGCACCCGCTTTGCACGGTTTCCCGGCGGCGGCGAACCGCGCGGCATCTTCGACAAGCTCGATGATTGCGCCGTCGTCCAGCAACTGACCCGGGCGACGCCGACGGTGTCGCTGCACATCCCCTGGGACAAGGCCGATCCGAAGGAACTGCGGGCCAAGGGCGATGCGCTCGGCCTGAGCTTCGATGCGATGAATTCCAACACCTTTTCCGATGCGATCGGCCAGGCGCAGTCCTACAAGTTCGGTTCGCTCAGCCACACGGATGCCGCCACCCGCGCCCAGGCGGTCGAGCACAATCTCGAATGCATCGAGATTGGGGCGGCGATCGGCTCCAAGGCGCTGACCGTCTGGATCGGCGACGGCTCCAATTTCCCGGGACAAAGCCATTTCACGCGCGCCTTCGAGCGCTACCTCGGCTCGATGGCGGAGATCTACAAGGCGCTGCCGGAGGACTGGCGGCTGTATTCCGAGCACAAGATGTACGAGCCGGCCTTCTATTCGACCGTCGTGCAGGACTGGGGCACCAATTACCTGATCGCCCAGACGCTCGGGCCGAAAGCCTTCTGCCTTGTCGATCTCGGACACCACGCGCCGAATACCAATATCGAGATGATCGTCGCGCGGCTGATCCAGTTCGGCAAGCTCGGCGGCTTTCACTTCAACGATTCAAAGTATGGCGACGACGATCTCGATGCCGGGGCGATCGATCCCTACCGCCTGTTCCTGGTGTTCAACGAGCTGGTCGATGCGGAGCGGCGCGGCGTGGACGGCTTTCACCCGGCGCACATGATCGACCAGAGCCACAATGTGACCGATCCGATCGAAAGCCTGATCTCCAGCGCCAATGAAATCCGCCGTGCCTATGCGCAGGCGCTGCTGGTCGATCGCACCGCGCTCGACGGCTACCAGGACACGAACGATGCGCTGATGGCGTCGGACACGCTGAAACGCGCCTATCGCACCGATGTCGAGCCGATCCTTGCCGAAGCGCGTCGACGGGCCGGCGGGGCGATCGATCCGGTCGCGACCTACCGCGCCAGCGGCTATCGCACGCGGGTGGCGATGGAGCGGCCGGCGTCTGTCAGCGGCGGCGGCGGGATCGTCTGATCCCTGAAGCCTGAAAGCCCGGCTCAGGACGGGATCAGATGGCCGATCTGCTGTCCTGGCTGGACGATGGAATTGATGATGCGCATCTTGCCCACATCGATGACGTGGCGCATGGCGGTTTCGGCCCTCAGCGGATCCCGCGAGGCGATCGCATGGGCGATGCGCAGGTGATTGCTCGCGATTTCGTCGATCATTTCCGGCGAGGCGGCGGGTGAGGAGAGCTGGAAGGAGATGGCCAGCGCCGCCTCGATCAGGGCGCTCGCCGAACGCATGAAGGGGTTTCCCGACATGCGGGCGATCGCAACATGGAATTCAAGATCCACCTGAGCGATCGAGCCTGCCGTATGCGACAGGTCGTCGAATTTCGCAGCAATGGCGTAGAGCGCGACGATGTCGTCGCTGGTGGCGCGCACGGCCGCGGCCGCGGCCGCTGCCGGCTCGAGCGCCAGTCGCATTTCCGCCAGGTGCTCGATGAATTCGGGATCGAGACCGGACTCGAAGCGCCAGCCCAGCACATCCGGATCGAAGAAGTTCCACATCGAGCGGTCGAGAACCCGCGTGCCGACCTTGGCCTTCGCCTCGACCAGCCGCTTGGCCGAGAGGGTCTTCATGGCTTCCCGCAGCACGGTGCGCGAGACGCCGAAACGGGCGGACAGATCCGTGTCGCCTGGCAGGAGCGAGCCCTCGGGGATGCTGCCGGAGACGATACCGCGACCCAGTTCAGCCACGACGTGAGCGTGGTTGCTGCGGCGCTTGCGCCCGCTGATCGCTGTCTCCAACAGCCCCAATTAAACCTCCTTGAGCCGGCTCTCTGCCAGCCTGCGGTCCGAGTACCAGATGATGCCGCGCTGCAATACGATGAACACGAAGAGGAGGATACCGATGACGATCTTTGTCCACCACGATGACAGTGTTCCGTCGAAGACGATGTAGGTCTGTATCAGGCCCTGGATGAGGATGCCGATAAAGGTGCCTGCCACCAGACCGACGCCGCCCGTCAGCAGGGTTCCGCCGATGACCACGGCGGCGATTGCGTCGAGTTCGACGCCCACCGTCGCCAGCGAGTAGCCCGACGACGTGTAGAGCGTGTAGGCGATGCCGGCGAGGCCCGACAGAAATCCGGACAGGGCGTAGATGCCGACCGTGGTCGGCCCGATCGGTACGCCCATCAGTTCCGCGGACTGCTGGTTGCCGCCGATCGCATAGATGTTGGCGCCGAAACGGGTGCGGGCTGCGACGAAGGCACCGACGACGAACACAAGCAGCATCAGCATGGCGAGCGCCGTCAGCCGGCCGCCGCCAGGCACGCGGAAATAGAAGCCCTGGATGGCGTCGATCACCGGGTGGGCGATCGGTACGGATTCCGTCGAGATGAGATAGGCGGCGCCGCGGGCGAGGAACATGCCCGCCAGGGTGACGACAAACGGTGGAATGCCGAGATAGCGGATCATCGCGCCCATGGCGCTGCCGAAAATCGTCGAAATGACGAGCACGGCGGCGAAGGCGACGAGCGGGTGGACGCCGAGCGAACCGACCATGACGGCGACGAAGACGCTCGTGAAGGCGATGACCGAACCGATCGACAGGTCGATGCCGCCGGACAGGATGACGAAGGTCATGCCGACCGCTGCGATGCCCAGGAAGGCGTTGTCGGTCAGAAGATTGCCGATCACCCGCGTGGAGAGCATGTTGGGGAACTGCACGACGCACAGGATGTAGGCGAGCACGAAGATGCCGAGCGTCGTGACGAAGGGCAGATTGCGGGAATGGATCATCGCGCCGCTCCTTCCGCCTTGCCGGGCACGGTGTCCGGGCGCTTTCTCTGGGTCCTGAGAAAGCCGAGCACCGTCATCACGGCCGGCGACTGCAGGGTGAGCACGATGATGATGATGACGGCCTTGATGATGAGGTTGAACTCAGGCGGGAAGCCGGACACGAGGATCCCGGTGTTGATCGACTGGATGATCAGGGCGCCGATCAGCGAGGCGGTAATCGAGAACCGCCCGCCATTGAGGGAGGTGCCGCCGATCACGACCGCGAGGATCGCGTCGAGTTCCAGCCACAGACCGGCATTGTTGGCGTCGGCGCCGCGGATATCGGCGGTGACGATGAGGCCGGCGACGGCCGCGCAGATGCCGGATATGGCGTAGACGAAGAACAGCAGGAAACGGGCGCGCACGCCGGCAAGCGTTGCGGCGCGGCGGTTGATGCCGGTCGCCTCGATCAGGAAGCCGAGCGCCGAGCGGCGGACGACGGTGCCGATCAGCAGGGCAGCGCCGACCCACAGAAAGATCGGCACGGGTATGCCCGCCAGCGAACCGGAGCCCAGCGCCGCGAAGCTGTCATTGTTGAAGGTGAGGATCGCGCCTTCGGTGACCAGCTGCGCGATGCCGCGGCCCGCCACCATCAGGATGAGGGTGGCAATGATCGGCTGGATATCGAGAAAGGCGACAAGCATGCCGTTCCAGAGGCCGCAGAGAAGGCCGATCGCCAGCGACACCAGCACGACCACCGGCAGCGGATAGTCCTGGGTGATGAGCGTCGCCGCCACCGCACCGCAGATCGCGATCACCGCGCCGATCGACAGGTCGATGCCGCGCGTGGCGATGACCAGCGTCATGCCGATGGTCAAAAGAGCGACCGGGGCGGCGCGCACGAGGATGTCGATCAGGCTTCCGTAGACACGGCCGTTCTGCATGGAAATGTTGAGGAAGCCGGGTGCGACGGAGGTGATCAGCGCCAGGATGATGACGAGTGCGATGATCTGCGGCGCAAGCCGCTTCAGTCTGCGCGTGACGACGGTCATCATGCGGCCTCCTCACGCGAGGCAATGGCCTGCAGGATGTTGTCGGTGGTGACCTGGCTGCCGGTCAGTTCGGCAACATGGCGCCGGTCGGAGAGGACGACGACGCGGTGGGCGACGGCCGTCAGTTCCTCCAGTTCGGAGGAGATGACGACCAGCGACATGCCCTCGGCGCATAGCCGTTCGATCATCTTCAGGATTTCCGCATGGGCGCCGATATCGATGCCGCGGGTCGGCTCGTCGAGAATGAGGAGGCGGGGGCCGGTGGCCAGCCAGCGGGCGAGGATCGCCTTCTGCTGGTTGCCGCCGGAGAGAAGCTTGATCGGCTTTTCCGCATCCGTGGGCCTGATGTCGAGCGACTTGATGAAGCTTTCGGCGAGCGCCAGCTTTTCTCGGGCGGGAATGGGCTTGGCCCAGCCCTGGCGCGCCTGGAGCGCGAGCGCGATGTTGTCGGCGACCGAGAAGTCGCCGATGATGCCGTCGGTCTTTCGCTCCTCGGGGCAGAAGCCGAAACCCTGGGCGATGGCGCTTTCGGGAGACGACAGGCTGATCGGCTTGCCGTCCACCATGGCGGTGCCGCTGTCGGCGCGGTCGATGCCGAACATCAGAAAGGCGGTTTCGCTGCGGCCGGAACCGAGCAGGCCGGCGATGCCGACCACTTCGCCCGGGCGCACGGAGAGATCGAAGGGGGCGACGCTGCCGCGCTTGCCGTAGCCTTCGAAACGGATCGGCGCGTCCTGCGTCGTGGCAACGGTCTGCTCGGTCGCCTGATGCTCGTGGGTGATCTGCTGCAGTTCCCGACCGAGCATCATCGAAATCAGCTCGAGGCGCGGGAGTTCGGACAGGTTGCGCGTGCCGACCAGCCGGCCGTTGCGCAAGACGGTGACGCGATCGGCCACCGCGTAGACCTGATTCAGGAAGTGGGTGATGATGATGATGCCGAGACCCTCGTCGCGCAGCCTTCGCAGGACGGCAAACAGCGTTTCGACCTCGTGGCTATCGAGGCTCGCGGTCGGCTCGTCGAGCACCAGGACCTTGCCGGAGAGATCGACGGCGCGGGCAATGGCGATGATCTGGCGGATCGCGACGGAATAGGAAGACAGCAGCGCGTCGACGTCGATGTCGAGGCCATAGCGGGAAAGCAGCGCTGTTGAGAGACGACGCATCTCGCGTTTGTCGATCATTCCGAAACGGCGCGGCTGTCGACCGAGATAGAGGTTTTCCGCCACCGTCAGGTTTTCGAGGAGATTGACCTCCTGGTAGACTGTGCCGATGCCGAGCTTCTGCGCGTCCGCCACGCTTGCGGGCGTCACTTCGGCGCCGTCCAGATGCAGACTGCCGCGGTCGCGGCTGTAGACACCGGTCAGGATCTTGATGAGCGTCGACTTGCCGGCACCGTTTTCGCCGAGGAGGGCGTGAATTTCACCGCTGTTGAGCGTGAAGTCGACGCCTTCGAGTGCCGCTATGCCGAGGAAGGCCTTGCCGATTCCCCGTGCTTCCAAAAGAGGATTGGATTCTGCCATGCTGGTGGTCCCGCATATGTTGAGAAACCGGAGCGGCAAGCGTCGCTCCGGTCGCAGTGGACGCCCGGCTCAGGATTGAAGACCTGGGCCGGGCGGCGGGAACTCAGTAGCCGAGGCCCTTCTTGGCTTCGTAGACCTTCATCGGATCATCCTTCTGCGTGTACAGCTTGGACTCCGTCTGGATCCACTTCTTGGGCTCCTTCTTGTCCTTGAGGTAAGCGTCAAGGGCATCGAAGGCGGGGCCGGCCATGTTCGGGGTCAGTTCGACCGTCGCATTGGCTTCGCCCTTGGCCATCGCCTGGAAGATATCCGGGATCGAGTCGATCGACAGGATCTTGATGTCGGTGCCCGGCTTCAGGCCGGCTTCCTTGATGGCCTGGATCGCGCCGACAGCCATGTCGTCGTTATGGGCGTAAACGGCGCAGATGTCCTTGCCGCCGCCTTCAGCCTTGATGAAGCTTTCCATGACTTCCTTGCCCTTGGTGCGGGTGAAGTCACCGGTCTGCGACCGAACGATCTTGATGTTGGCGTGGCCGGCGATGCCCTGCTCGAAGCCCTTCTTGCGGTTGATGGCGGGCGAGGAGCCGGTCGTGCCCTGAAGCTCGACGACCTTGCAGTCCTTGGAGCCGACATCCTTGGCGAGCCATTCGCCGGCAACCTTGCCTTCATACACCGTGTCCGAGGTCACGGCCGTCAGGTAAAGATCCTTCGGCGCATCGATTTCGCGGTCGAGAAGAATGACCGGGATCTTTTCTTCCTTGGCTTCCTTCAGAACGGCATCCCAGCCGGTGGCAACCACGGGAGCGACCAGGATCGCATCAACGCCCTGGGCGATGAAGCCGCGGATCGCCTTGATCTGGTTTTCCTGCTTCTGCTGAGCATCGGCAAATTTCAGGGTGATGCCGCGCTTTTCGGCTTCCTGCTTGGTGACCGTGGTTTCGGCAGCGCGCCAGCCGGACTCCGAGCCGATCTGCGAGAAGCCGACGGTGAGTGTCTTTGCGGAAACGCTGGACGCCAAGCATGCGGTAAGGGCAGCAACGGTCGCTGCCACGAGTGCTCGTTTCATCTTTAATCCTCCCAGAGATGATGAAGCAAATGGACGCCGAAGAATTCGCATATAATATTACTTTTGCAAGTGGTTATTTTGCGGGGTCGTGCAGATTTCTGGCTCCGGGCCTCCTGTTCCAGATATTAACCGATTGAAATCCATGTTCCGTGGCGTGGCGTTCGAAAGCCACCTGGAGGCCTCGCGACAATGTTGTGTTCTTGACAAGGCTCCAGCTTTTCCAATAGTCGTATTTATAGCTGCATCGGGCTTCGCGCCCGGTGGGAGGAAGACTGGGCGGTCGGGAGACGCCTGCATTAATCGGGTGATACATTCATGTTGCGAGTTCTTCAGGTTGCCGGTGCTGCCGGTGCGATGCAGGTTGTTGCTTGGGATGGCGAAGGTGCCGCTCGGACTGTCAACGGCGTTTCCTCCACCTATGAACTTGCGATGAAGGCGATTGCCGCCGGCCGCAGCCTGTCCGAGGAAA
Source organism: Hyphomicrobiales bacterium (assembly GCA_900469345.1). GTDB lineage: Bacteria > Pseudomonadota > Alphaproteobacteria > Rhizobiales > Rhizobiaceae > Neorhizobium. The sequence goes on from UBWZ01000018.1 coordinate 89,706, forward strand.
TCGACGCCGCCGGTCTCGGTGATGTTGTCGACCTGCAGGCCGCCGCCGATGCCGGGCGCATCGCACTCCCCATCAGCCATCCCGATCCCGCCCATTTCGTCGTTGCCGGCACCGGCCTTACCCATCTCGGCTCGGCGGATGGCCGCGACAAGATGCACAAGGCAGCGCAGTCGGAGGAAAAGCCGACCGATTCGATGCGCATGTTCCTGATGGGCGTCGAGGGCGGCAAGCCGAAGGCCGGCGAAACCGGCGTGCAGCCTGAATGGTTCTACAAGGGTAACGGCTCGCAGCTGCGCGCCACGGGCGAGGATCTGGTGTCGCCGTCCTTCGCGCTCGACGGCGGTGAAGAGCCGGAGCTTGCCGCAATCTACCTGATCGGTCCGGATGGAACGCCGTTCCGCGTCGGCGTCTGCCTTGCCAACGAGTTTTCCGACCACGTCACGGAACGAGGCAACTACCTGTGGCTGGCGCATTCGAAGCTGCGCCAGGCCTCGCTCGGACCGGAATTGCTGGTCGGCGACATGCCGGCCCATGTCGAGGGCACGTCGCGCATCCGCCGCTGCGCCGAGGTGATCTTCGAGCAGCCCTTCCTGTCGGGCGAAGCGAACATGTCCCACTCGATCGCCAATCTCGAATACCACAACTTCAAATACGACATCTTCTGCGCGCCGGGCGATCTGCATGTGCATTTCTTCGGCACCGCGACGCTGTCCGTTTCGCACGGGATCAAGACCGAGACCGGCGACGTTTTCGAGATCGCCGCCGAGCCGTTCAAGCTCCCGCTCGTCAACCGTCTGGCCGTGGCCGCTGAAAAGCCGGTCGTGATCAAGCAGCTGTAAGGAGGCAGGAATGGCACCCATTCGTCTCGCCATCGTCGGTCTGGGCAAGATTGCCCGCGACCAGCACCTCGGCGCCGTCGAAGCGACCGACGGCATCGAGCTCGTAGCGGTCGCAAGCCGTCATGCCAAGCTCGACGGCGTCCAGTGTTTCCACGACATTGCCGACCTGCTGGCGGCCGACGTCGAGATCGACGCCGTGTCGCTCTGCACGCCGCCGCAGGGCCGTTTCGAGCAGGCGCGGGCGGCACTTGACGCCGGCAAGCACGTGATGCTGGAAAAGCCGCCGGGCGCCACGCTGTCCGAGGTGTTTGCGCTCGAGACGCTCGCCAGGGACAAGGGCCTGTCGCTGTTTGCCACGTGGCATTCGCGGGCTGCCGCCGCCGTCGAGCCGGCACGGGCGCTGCTTGCCGAGCGGACGATCCGCAGCCTTGCCGTCGAATGGAAAGAGGATGTCCGCCACTGGCATCCCGGCCAGGCCTGGATCTGGGAGCCGGGCGGTCTCGGTGTCTTCGATCCGGGCATCAACGCGCTGTCGATCGTCACCCGCATCATGCCGGAGAAGTTCCATCTGGTGCGCTCGGACCTGACGTTCCCCGCCAACCGCGCCGCGCCGATCGCTGCCAGCCTTGCCTTCGAGACCGGCAGCGGCCTGCCGCTGAGCGCCGAGTTCGACTGGCGCCAGACCGGTCCGCAGACCTGGGACATCCGGGTGCAGACCGAACAGGGCGAGATCGTGCTGACGCACGGCGGAAGCCGCCTGTTCGTCGACGGTCAGCCGCAGATCGTCGAGGAAGACAAGGAATACCGCAACCTGTACAGGGATTTCGTGGCGCTGGTGAGCGAAGGCCGCAGCGACACCGATTTTTCTCCGCTGATGCACGTGGCCGATGCTTTCATGCTGGGCCGTCGCATCCAAACCGATGCTTTCGAGGACTAAGATGACCAATTCTGAAAACGCTCCGTCAACCGAGATCGCAGAGACCGGTGAACGTCGCAAGGACGTCCAGAAGCTTCGGTCGCGCGCCTGGTTCGACAATCCGCACAATGTCGACATGACGGCGCTGTACCTGGAGCGCTACATGAACTTCGGCCTCAGCCAGGCCGAACTCCAGTCCGACCGTCCGATCATCGGCATCGCCCAGACCGGCTCGGACCTGTCGCCGTGCAACCGCCATCACCTGGAACTTGCCAACCGGCTGCGCGAAGGCATTCGCGAAGCGGGCGGCATCGCCATCGAATTTCCGGTGCATCCGATCCAGGAAACCGGCAAGCGCCCGACAGCCGGTCTTGACCGCAACCTCGCCTATCTGGGCCTCGTGGAAGTGCTCTACGGCTATCCGCTCGACGGCGTCGTCCTGACGATCGGCTGCGACAAGACCACGCCTGCCTGTCTGATGGGGGCCGCCACGGTCAACATCCCGGCGATCGCGCTGTCGGTCGGCCCGATGCTGAACGGCTGGTTCCGCGGCGAGCGCACCGGTTCCGGCACGATCGTCTGGAAGGCGCGCGAACTTCTCGCCAAGGGCGAAATCGACTATGCGGGCTTCGTCAAGCTGGTCGCCTCCTCGGCGCCCTCGACGGGCTACTGCAACACGATGGGCACGGCGACCACGATGAACTCGCTTGCCGAAGCGCTCGGCATGCAGCTTCCCGGCTCGGCCGCCATTCCGGCGCCCTACCGCGACCGCCAGGAAGTCGCCTACCTGACCGGCCTTCGCATCGTCGAGATGGTCAAGGAAGACCTTAAGCCGTCCGACATCATGACCAAGGAAGCGTTCATCAACGCCATCCGCGTCAATTCGGCGATCGGCGGCTCGACCAATGCCCCGATCCACCTCAACGCGCTGGCCCGCCATATCGGCGTCGAACTGTCGGTCGACGACTGGCAGACCTATGGCGAGGAAGTGCCGCTGCTCGTCAACCTGCAGCCGGCCGGCGAATATCTCGGCGAGGATTATTACCATGCCGGCGGCGTGCCGGCCGTCGTCAACCAGCTGATGGAGCAGGGGCTCATCCACGAGGATGCGATGACCGTCAACGGCAAGACGATCGGCGACAACTGCCGCGGCGCCATCATCGAGGATCCGAAGGTCATCCGCACCTACGACAATCCGCTGAAGGCGCATGCCGGCTTCCGCGTGCTGCGCGGCAACCTGTTCTCCTCGGCGATCATGAAGACCAGCGTGATCTCGCCCGAATTCCGAGAGCGCTACCTGTCCAACCCGGACGACCCGGAGGCCTTCGAGGGCCGGGCGATCGTGTTCGACGGCCCCGAGGACTACCATCACCGGATCGACGATCCGTCGCTGGAGATCGACGAGCACTCGGTTCTGTTCATGCGCGGCGCAGGTCCGATCGGCTATCCGGGTGCGGCTGAAGTCGTCAACATGCGCGCTCCCGACTACCTCTTGAAGAAGGGCATCTCGTCGCTCGCCTGCATCGGCGACGGCCGCCAGTCCGGTACGTCGGGCAGCCCGTCGATCCTTAACGCCTCGCCGGAAGCTGCGGCCGGCGGCGGGCTTGCCCTCCTGAAGACCGGCGACCGGGTGCGGATCGATCTCGGTCGGGGCACGGCCGACATCCTGATATCTGAGGAAGACCTTGCCGCTCGCCGCGAGGCGCTTGCACAGGACGGTGGATATCATTATCCGAAGCACCAGACGCCCTGGCAGGAGATCCAGCGCGGCATCGTCGGCCAGATGGAAACGGGCGCGGTTCTCGAGCCGGCGATCAAGTACCAGCGTATTGCTCAGACGGCAGGTCTGCCGCGCGACAATCATTGACCCGCAAGGGTCGTGGGGAATGGCCCGCAAGGGTCTTGGGGATGGCGAGGAGCCGTCCTTTAGAGGAACCTCGGCAGCTCGAAGGGAGCTGCCGCAACGGAGGAGTGATAATGAATATTGTTAAGCTTTTGACGACTGCAACTGTTCTGGCCGGCTTCGCCTTCACGGCACCGGCTGGCGCAGCTGACAAGGGCCTCGTCGGCGTTGCCATGCCGACCAAGTCCTCGGCACGGTGGATCGCCGACGGCGACAACATGGTCAAGGTCCTGAAGGAACGCGGCTACGACGTCGACCTGCAGTACGCAGAAGACGACGTTCCGAACCAGCTTTCCCAGATCGAGAACATGATCACCAAGGGTGCCAAGGTTCTCGTCGTCGCCTCGATCGACGGCACGACCCTGTCGGACGTCCTGCAGCAGGCTGCAGACCAGAAGATCAAGGTCATCGCTTATGACCGCCTGATCCGCGACACGCCGAACGTCAGCTACTACGCGACCTTCGACAACTTCCAGGTCGGCGTTCTGCAGGCAACCTCGCTCGTCAAGGCTCTCAAGGCCGACACCGAGAAGGGCCCGTTCAACATTGAACTCTTCGGCGGTTCGCCGGACGACAACAATGCCTACTTCTTCTACAACGGCGCGATGAGCGTCCTGCAGCCGCTCATCGACAAGGGCGTTCTGAAGGTCGGCAGCGGCCAGACCGGCATGGACCAGGTTGCTACCCTGCGTTGGGATCCGGCAACGGCCCAGTCGCGCATGGACGCCATCCTGTCCTCGACCTATTCCGACAAGAAGCTGAACGCCGTCCTGTCGCCTTATGACGGCATCTCGATCGGCATCCTGTCGTCGGTCAAGGGCGTCGGCTACGGTTCCGGCGACATGCCGATGCCGTTCGTCTCCGGCCAGGACGCAGAAGTCCCGTCCGTCAAGTCGATCATCGCCGGCGAACAGTACTCGACCATCTTCAAGGACACCCGTGACCTCGCCAAGGTAACCGTCGACATGGTCGACGCCGCCATGAACGGCAAGGAACCGGAAGTCAACGACACCAAGACCTACGACAACGGCAAGAAGGTCGTTCCGTCCTTCCTGCTGAAGCCGGTCGTCGTCGACAAGACCAACTGGAAGATCCTGGTCGACACGGGCTACTACAAGGAAGCGCAGCTCAAGTAATCATGAAAGGCCGCGCGGCGTCATCGCCGCGCGGCCTCACCTTATTGGGAGTTGTCATGCTCGATCCCGTTGCACATGCCGAAAAGCCGCCGATCCTTGAGATGCGGGGAATTTCGAAGAGTTTTGGCGCCGTAAAGGCGCTTTCGGATGTTAGCTTTGCCGTTCAGGAAGGCGAAATCCACGCATTGGTCGGCGAAAACGGCGCCGGCAAATCGACGTTGATGAAGGTTCTCTCCGGCGTCTATCCGGCCGGATCCTACGAGGGCTCGATCCTCTTCGACGGGCAGGAGCGTCATTTCCGCGACATCAACGATTCCGAAAAGCTCGGCATCATCATCATTCATCAGGAGCTCGCGCTCATCCCGCTGCTGTCGATTGCCGAGAACATCTTTCTCGCCAAGGGGCCGTCCAAGTACGGCGTGATCGATCGCGACGGACGCTATACGCGCACCCGGGAGCTGCTTGCCAAGGTCGGGCTGACCGAGGCGCCGGAAACGCTGATCACCAATCTGGGTGTCGGCAAGCAGCAGCTGGTGGAGATCGCCAAGGCGCTGTCCAAGGAAGTCCGGCTGCTGATCCTCGACGAGCCGACCGCTTCGCTCAACGAGACCGACAGCGCCGCGCTCCTGGAGCTGCTCAAGGAATTCCGCCGCAACGGCATCACCTCGATCATGATCAGCCACAAGCTGAACGAGATCACCGAAGTTGCCGACCGCATCACCGTGCTTCGCGACGGCAGGACCGTCGGAACGCTCGACTGCCACGAAGGCACGGTCGACGAAGACGAGATCGTGCGGCGCATGGTCGATCGCGATCTCGAGAGCCGCTATCCGGCCCGCACGCCGAAGATCGGCGATGTGATCTTCGAAGTCGAGAACTGGTCCGTCTATCATCCGCAGCATTCCAGCCGGCAGATGGTCAAGAACGTGTCGATGAAGGTCCGGGCCGGCGAAGTCGTCGGCATTTCCGGCCTGATGGGCGCCGGACGCACCGAATTCGCCATGAGCGTGTTCGGCCGCAGCTACGGGCGCGACATCACCGGCACGGTCAAGATCCACGGCAAGGTCGCCGATACCTCTGACGTCCACCGTGCGATCAAGGCGGGCCTCGCCTATGTGACGGAAGACCGCAAGCATCTCGGCCTCATTCTGGCGGAAGACATCCGCAAGAACATCTCGCTTGCGCATCTGGGCGGCGTTTCGTCCTCGGGCGTGATCGACGATATCAAGGAAATGAAGGTGGCGCAGGAATTCCGCGCGCGCATGCGGATCCGCAGCCACAACGTCTACCAGGAAACGGGCAAGCTTTCCGGCGGCAACCAGCAGAAGGTGGTGCTGTCGAAGTGGCTGTTCACCGGCCCGGATATCCTGATCCTGGACGAGCCGACGCGCGGTATCGACGTCGGCGCGAAATACGAAATCTATTCCATCATCAACGAACTTGCGGATGCCGGTAAGGCCGTCATCGTGATCTCGTCCGAAATGCCGGAACTGATCGGCACCTGCGACAGGATCATGGTCATGCACGAGGGCGAGTTTGTCGGCGAAGTGGCCGGCGAGCAGGCAACGCAGGAAAATATCATGCGCGCTATCATGCGGCGCAAAGGGAGATAATCATGAGCACTCCGCAGGAATCAATGACCGCTCCCAAAGCGGCGACGGGTTTCTGGAAGGAAAATCTTCGCGACTACGGGATGCTCATCTCGCTGGTCGTGATCGTTATCTTCTTCCAGGTCGCAACGGGCGGCGTGCTGCTGAAGCCGCTCAACATCACCAATATCGTTCTCCAGAACAGCTATATCGTCATCATGGCGCTTGGCATGCTGATGGTGATCGTGACCGGCCATATCGACCTTTCGGTCGGCTCGGTGGCCGGCTTCATCGGCGCGGTCGCGGCGATGATGATGGTCCAGTACGGGTTCGATTTCGTCAGCGCGAGCCTCATCTGCCTCGTCATCGGCGGCCTGATTGGGGCAACGCAGGGCTATTTCGTCGCCTATTTCAAGATCCCGTCGTTTATCGTGACGCTGGCCGGCATGCTGGTCTTCCGCGGCTTCATGATCGCGGTGCTCAGCGGCCGTTCGATCGGCCCGTTCGATCCGACCTTCCAAAAGCTGTCGTCCGGCTTCATCCCTGAACTGATCTCCCAGGCGAACGGCTTCTACCTGACCTCGTTCATCCTCGGCGTGGTTCTGGCAGCGCTGATGGTCTGGCAGAACTTCCGCAGCCGCGCCCGGCGCGTCCTGCACGGCGTCGAAAGCGAGCCGATGGGCTTCTTCATCGGCAAGAACATCGTCGTGCTGGCCGCCATCGGCTACGTCGCCTACCTGATCTCGTCGCACCGCGGCCTGCCGAACGTGCTGATCATCATGGCCGTGCTGATCGTCGCCTACGGCTTCTTCACCAACCGCACGATCATCGGCCGCCAGATCTACGCCGTCGGCGGCAATGCCCGCGCAGCCGAGCTTTCCGGCATCAAGACCGTCCGTCTGGTGTTCTGGACCTTCGTCAACATGGGTGTCCTGGCCGCTCTCGGCGGTCTTGTCGTCGCAGCCCGTCTGAACAGCGCGACGCCGAAGGCCGGCACGGGCTTCGAGCTCGACGTCATCGCGGCCTGCTTCATCGGCGGCGCATCCGCCTATGGTGGCGTCGGCAAGGTCACTGGTGCGGTCATCGGCGCCTTCCTGATGGGCGTCATGAACAACGGCATGTCGATCCTCGGCATCGGCATCGATTACCAGCAGGTCATCAAGGGCCTGGTTCTGCTCGGCGCCGTCTGCGTCGACGTCTACAACCAGCGTCGCTAAGGCGGCCTGACCGATCGATATCAAAGGGCGGCGCAGCGGATGCGCCGCCTTTTCTGTGCCCGGAAGGCGACGCGCGGTCAAAGGCCCAGCGGCCGCCTGCCACCACCCGGTCTTCCGGTGTTGCAGCGGCGGTCGAGGCGAAAATATCTGTTCAATCCGGCGCTCGGGGCGACACATTAATGCCGCGTTCCCGTTGCTTTTGCTGGTCGCTTAGAGACAAGTAGGCGCAGTTCAAACAGCCGGCACAGATCATGAGTTCAACAGACCGTCAGCAGATAAGCTTTCGCCAATTGTTCGAAAGCTATCGCGGCTATCTCGTCCCTGTTGCCGTTCTCATCGTGTTCGGCTTTACCACGTTTGCGATCTATGACCTGACCACCGAGGTCCGGTACGAGGACGTGCTCGACGCGCTGGCGGCCACAAGCTGGTCGTCCATCGGGCTTGCGGTGTTCTTCACGGCGCTGAGCTTCGTGGCGCTGATCGGCTACGATCTCAACGCGCTCGACTATATCGGCAGACGGCTTCGTTTCGTTCCGGTTGCGATGACCGCTTTCAGCGCCTATGCGGTCGGCAACACGGCCGGCTTCGGCGCGCTCAGCGGCGGTGCCATCCGCTTCCGCGGCTATTCGAGGCTCGGGCTGACGCCGGACGATATCGGCCGCGTCATCGCCTTCGTGACGCTGGCCTTCGGCATCGGTCTCCTGGCGGTCACGGCGATCGCGTCGCTGGTGACCGCGCCGCGCATCAGCCAGCTGCTCGGGGTCGACGTGTTCTGGGTGCGCGCCATCGCCGTCGCGATCATCGCGGCGCTTTCCGCGCTCGTGATCATCGGGCGCGACGGGCGCGAGATCCGGATCGGCAAGCTGAAACTGCGGTTGCCCGACACGCGCACCTCCTCGCAGCAGTTCTTGATCACGGCGCTCGACATCGCCGCATCGGCCTCCGTCCTCTACGTGCTGCTGCCGCCAACCACCGGCATCAGCTGGCCGTCCTTCCTCGCCATCTACGCAACCGCCGTCGGCGCCGGCGTTCTCAGCCATGTGCCGGCCGGGCTCGGCGTCTTCGAGACGATCATCGTTGCAGCGCTCGGCAATGCCGTCGATATCGACCAGGTGCTGGGAAGCCTCGTGCTTTACCGTGTCATCTACCACGTGCTGCCGCTGCTGGTCGCGACGCTGTTCATCATTGCACTGGAGGTGCAGCAGCTGGCGCATCACCCGGTGGCGTCGACACTGCGCAAACTCGAATTCCGGCTTGCGCCGCTGCTTCTGGCCGCCTTCGCGCTGATCTCCGGCGCCATGCTGGTGTTTTCGAGCGTCACGCCGACGCCCGATTCCGACCTCGACATCCTGTCCAGCTACCTGCCTTTGCCGCTCGTCGAAAGCGCGCATTTTCTCTCCAGCATCCTCGGCATCGTGCTGTTCGTTACCGCGCGCGGCATTTCGCAACGCCTGGACGGTGCCTGGTGGACGGCGACGATCTGCGCCTCGCTGGCGCTGCTGTTTTCCTTCGTGCGCGCCATCGCGCTGTTCGAAGCCTCCTTCCTCGTGATCCTGATCGTCGGGCTGCTGCTCAGCGCCAAGCTTTTCAACCGCCCCGCATCGCTGCTGCGCCAGGTGCTGACCGTGCCGTGGGTGGTCGCGACCCTCATCCTCGTGGCGGCGGCGCTGACCATCCTGTTTTTCGTCTACCGCGAGGTGGACTACAGCCACGATCTCTGGTGGCAGTTCGAGTTTTCCGGCGAAGCGCCGCGCGGCTTGCGCGCCATTCTGGGCATGGCGATCTTTGCCGCGGTCATCTCCATGTTCAGCCTGTTGCGCCCGGCCGCGACGCGCACGGCGCTGTCCTCGAAGGAGGATCTCGACAAGGCGGTATCGATCGTCATGGGGCAGGACTGGGCGGACGCCAATCTGGTGCGGATGGGCGACAAGCGGCTGATGTTCTCCGACAACGGCAAGGCGTTCATCATGTACGGCATCCAGGGCCGGTCGTGGATCGCGCTGTTTGATCCGGTCGGGCCGGCGGCCGAGACGCAGGAGCTGGTCTGGCGGTTCGTCGAAGAGGCGCGGGCGCAGGGCGGCCGGGCGATCTTCTACCAGATCTCGCCGGCGCTTCTGCCCTATTGCGCGGATGCGGGGCTGCGGGCCTTCAAGCTCGGCGAGCTTGCGATCGTGGAGCTGTCCCGGTTCGATCTCAAGGGCAGCCGGCTGTCCGGGCTGCGCCAGGCGGTCAACAAGGGCATTCGCGAGGGGCTTGAGTTCGAAGTCATCGCGCATCCGGACGTCATGGCCTCGATCGGCGATCTGCGAAGGGTTTCGGACTCCTGGCTGGAAGCCCATGAAACCCGCGAGAAGACCTTCTCACTCGGTTCCTTCCGGGACGATTACGTCAGCGCACAGCCGGTCGCGGTTCTGCGCAAGGACGGCCAGATCGTCGCCTTCGCCAATCTGTCGCTGACGGACACGAAGAAGGAGGGCACCGTCGACCTGATGCGGTTTGCCCCGGATGCGCCCAAGGGATCGATGGACTTCCTGTTCGTCCGGATCATGGAATATCTGCGGGATGCGGGCTATAGCGAGTTCAATCTCGGCATGGCGCCGCTCGCCGGCATGGCGCAGCGACAGGCAGCTCCGGTCTGGGACCGTATCGGCAGCGTCGTCTTCGAGCACGGAGAGCGCTTCTACAATTTCAAGGGCCTGAAGGCCTTCAAGTCGAAGTTTCAACCCAGATGGGAGCCGCGCTACCTGGCCGTGGCAAGCGTCGGACCAGCGATCGCCATGATGGACGCCACTCTGCTGATCGGCGGCGGTCTGAGAGGAGTGGTCGGTAAATGAAAATGATCATCGGACGTGTTCTGCTCGTAGCCGGCCTGGCGGCCTGCGGTCTCACCCAGGCCCGGGCGCAGCAGGATCAGCCCGCTCCGGGCGCAACCACACCCGCTGCAACCACACCGGCCCAGCCGGCGCCGCAGCCGACCGGCACCCCGCCGTCCGGCGACTATCAGTCGGGGATGATCCCGCAGCCGCGCATCTTCCTTCCGGGCGGCAAGGACCTGTCCGGCATGGTGTTCCTGATTTCGCAGGGCGATGGCTGGGGGACGCGCGAGGAGGCGCAGGCCAAGGAACTGGTGGCTGCCGGGGCCGCCGTCGTCGGCATCGATTACCGGGACTATCTTCGTTCGCTTGCCGCCGATGACGGCGACTGCGTCTACATGGTGTCCGACATCGAGGACATGGCGCAGCAGGTGCAGCGGCGGATCGGCAACCCGGTCTACCGGCATCCCATCGTCGCGGGCATCGGTGACGGCGGTGCGGTGGCGCTGGCGATGATTTCGCAGAGCCCGCTCGCGACGATCAGCGCGGCCGTGGCGGTCGATCCGGCGGCCGGCATCCCGCTTGCCAAGGAACTCTGCACGCCGGCCTCGAAGGACAAGGCCGGCGACCGGACGATCTACGGTTTCCAGGACGGGCCGATCCCGGCCGCCGTGACGATCGGCTTTACGCCGCAAGCGGATGCCGCCGGTCGCGCACATGCACAGAGCCTCAAGCAGGGGCATTCTGAGGTCGACATCGTCGAGCAGGAGGGCAAGCCCGCGGATGCCTTCATGGACCTGCTGACCGATGCCGTGTCGGAAACCAGCCAGAGCAACCAGCCGCTCGACCTGCCGCTGACGATCCTCGATACGAAGCCGACCACCAACACCATGGCGATCATCTATTCGGGCGATGGCGGCTGGCGCGATCTCGATAGCGAGGTCGGCGGCTATCTGCAGCAGCAGGGGATCCCGGTCGTCGGGATCGACTCGCTGCGGTATTTCTGGGCGGAGCGCACGCCGCAGGAAACCGCAGCCGATCTCGGCCGGATCATGGATACCTATAGGCGCAAGTGGGGCGTCTCCAATATCGTGCTGATCGGCTATTCCTTCGGGGCCGACGTCATTCCCGCCAGCTTCAACCTGCTTTCCAAGGCCGACAAGAGCCGCGTCCGGCAGATCTCGCTGCTGGCGCTGTCGAAGGAGGTGGATTTCGTCATCTCCGTCACCGGCTGGCTCGGCGTCGCGGGAGACGGCAAGGGCGGCAATACCGTCGAGGCGATCTCGAAGATCGATCCGAAGATCGTCCAGTGCGTCTATGGCACCGACGAGGACGACGATCCCTGCATGAGCTTGAAGGACAAGGGCGTCGAAACAATTCCCGTCGACGGTGGCCATCACTTCGACGAGGATTACGAGGCGCTCGGCAAGCGGATCGTCGACAGCCTGCACACGCGTCTGCGCAAATAACCGGGCAGGTCGCCGGGCGCCGGGCGCCGGCGGCCCCGGTTTCGCCGGTGCACTTGCGGCTGGAGATGCGGCTGAAACACGCGTTCGGATTTTCATCCGTGCCGGAACGATCAAATTTCCTTGAGTTTCGGCGGCAGCGACGCTAGATCTCTTGCTACCAGGACCGGGCCCCTCTGGCAGTTCCCTTCGAGCTGCGATGTCGGACTGGATTTGTCCAACTCAGGTGCCTGGTGTCCGTGGAAAATCCCAACCCCGTCGCAGTCGTGTAACCTGGCGTTTCGCCAGCTGCCAAGGTGTTTTCCCGTCATGAGGCGCCCCGCTTAGAATGGTGCCATATGAGCGAATTGTTTACCGCCGAAGCGTTGTCGGCGCTTCTGCAAGTCATCATGATCGATCTCGTGCTCGCCGGCGACAATGCGATCGTCATCGGCCTTGCCGCCGCGGGCCTTCCCAAGGACCAGCGGACCAAGGCGATCCTTGTCGGCATCATCGCCGCGACCGTGCTGCGCATCGGCTTTGCGCTCGCTACTACCCAGCTGCTGCAGATCGTCGGCCTGCTGCTCGCCGGCGGCATCCTGCTTCTATGGGTGTGCTGGAAGATGTGGCGCGAGCTGCGTGCCTCGCACCAGCACGAAGCCGACCTCGATGCGCTCGAGGAGGGCGCTCTCAATGCGGATGGCAGCGTCGCCTCGGGCGTCCCCCGCAAGACGTTTGCCCAGGCCGCCTGGCAGATCGTTCTCGCCGACGTTTCCATGTCGCTCGACAACGTCCTTGCGGTGGCGGGTGCGGCGCACGAACATCCGACCGTTCTGATCTTCGGCCTCGTCCTGTCCGTTGCGCTGATGGGTGTTGCGGCAAGCTTTATCGCCCGCCTGCTCAACAAGCATCGCTGGATCGCCTATGTGGGTCTCGTGGTCATCCTCTACGTTTCGCTGGAGATGATCTGGCGCGGCGCGCACGAGGTCTGGCCCTATCTCGGCCTCTGACGAAAACACCCGCCGGTCACGGTTGTGGCCGGCGGGCGTCGCCTTTGCCTCTCAGGCCGCCTGCCGTCGCCGATCAAACGCGCCCTGCAGGCGAAGCGACGCTGCCATGATGGCGCGCCGGGCGGGCGGCTCTACCGCCTTCGACAGCAAGAACGACACGGCCAGGACGGCCGCAACGACCATTGCGAGCAGGAACCAGCGGTTCCGGCTGGTGCCGACGTTGGCAAATACGGCGTAGCCGATGTTCTGGTGCAGCAGGTAGAGCGGATAGGTCAGCCCGCCGAGTGCCACCGCCAGCTGCGGACGGATCGGCAGGGAGGGCAAAAGCGCTGCCGCCGCAATCAGGATGAGGGCGGCCGGCCCCATGACGACAAGTCCGATGATGCTGCGGTCGAAACCATAGTTCATCAAAAATTCCGGTTCGGTCAGGAAGGGCGTCGCGACAGCCCAGGCCGACGCTGCCGCGAGCACGGCCGCCCCCGACCAGGAAAAGCGCGTCCGCAGCCGGAACAGGCAGAGCCCGAAGGCGAAAAAGCCGGAATAGGGAGTGATCAGCAGCTTTTCCATCGCACCGCTGTGGAGCAGGCCCTCGTTGAGCACCGACAGCGCGAGCCAGGCGAGGACGATGACGCGCCAGTGGCGCTCGAAGACGCCGGCGGCGATGGCGAGGAAAATCCAGCCGTAGAAGATGATCTCATAGGCGATCGTCCAGTAGGCGCCGTCGAGGAAAGGTTGTCCGAGGAGGCGCGAGACGATGACCGCATGGGCAAGCCATTGTCGGAGTGTGGGGGCAGGCACCGTCGGTACCGGGAGGAGCGTCAGGACAAGGGCGGTGATCGTGGCGCAGACGACGAAGGTCGGCCACAGGCGTGCAAAGCGTCCGGCGGCAAAGGCAAAGGATGACCGCCCGTCTGCGGACATGGTGATGACATAGCCGGAAATGCCGAAGAAGATCAGCAGGCCGACGTCGCCCCACATGCCGAGCGGCGCCAGCTCGGGAAAGCCGACGCCCGCGCCTTCGCCCGAAATCTGCATCCGGAAGCCGTAGTGGAAGGCAAGCACCATCAGCGCGGAGACAAGCCGCAGAAGATCGAGATTGAGCAGCCTGTCGGACCGTTTCGCCATGCCTAGGGTGCCTGTTAGCAATTTTTGGCAGTCTATCCGCCGGGCCTTTTGAAAGAGTGAATGCCGACCGCCCTGCCGCGGCGTCGCCTTTCTTCGCTCATCCGGTTGATTTCGTGCGGTCTTGGTAGTCAATGGATGGGGATACTGCTGGAGAACGGAATGACTGTGTTTCTATGCTGCGCCTGCGGGACCTCCTTCGACACGGATACGGCCCCCATGGTTTGCGCGATCTGCGAGGAAGAGCGGCAGTACGTGCCGCCGTCGGGGCAGGCCTGGACCACGCCTGAACGGTTGGCGCAGACGCATCGCAACAGCTGGCAGCAGATCGAACCCGGGCTTTTCGCCATCCAGACGGTTCCCGCCTTCGGGATCAACCAGCGGGCGCTGCTGCTGCAGACCCCTGCCGGCAACATCCTGTGGGATTGCATCGCGCTTCTGGACGAGGCGACGCGGCAGCTCGTCACGGCTCTGGGCGGTCTCACGGCGATTGCGATCTCCCATCCCCATTACTACACGACGATGCAGGACTGGGCTGCTGCCTTCGATGCGCCGATCTACCTGCATGGCGCCGATCAGCAATGGATCTGCCGTCCATCCGACCAGGTCCGGTTGTGGGAGGAGGATGCGCTGGCGCTCTCGGACCGCGTGACGCTGGTGCATGCCGGCGGGCATTTTGCCGGCGGCACGGTGCTGCACTGGGCCGCTGACGACGGGGAGGGGGTGCTGCTGGCCGGTGACATCGTGCAGGTGACGCCCGGTGCGGACCGCGTCTCCTTCATGTGGAGCTATCCCAACATGATCCCGCTCAGCGCGCCGGAGGTGACGGATGTCGCCGAGCGTCTGGCCGCCTGGCCGATCGAGCGGATCTACGGCGCCTTCGCGGGCCAGAATATCCGCAGCGGCGGTCAGGAGATCATCGCCCGGTCGGCGAAGGCCTATGTGGAGCGGATCACCGGACGGGCTGCGGCGGACCCCGACCAGGCGCCGCCCCGCTGGTGAGGTTTACAGGCGGTCGGCCTGGCTCGAGCTCAGGCGCTCGTTCATCCAGTCGGCACTTGCCCTGATGCCGCCCAGCGGGAAGACATGGATGTTGTGGATCAGGCTTTCCGGATGAGCTGCCTTGTAGTCCGCGATCTCAGTCAGGAGTTCGGTCGGCTCGTAAGGCAGAAGCAGCTTGCTCAGATCCATCGCCCGTTTCTGCAGCACGCCGATCGACGCGCCGACGCCGCAGCTGATCGCGAACTTGAGCAGCGTCTGGAGCTTGGTCGGGCCAGCGATGCCGAGGTGGATGGGCAGGCGCACACCCGCCGCGGCAATGCGCTCGGCCCAGGCGATCACCGGCTTTGCGTCGAAGGCAAACTGCGTGACGATCGCCATTTCGGCATCCGTGCGATCCGCATGCAGCTGCTTGTCTTTCAAAGCCTCGTCGACCAGCCGCGTGCCGCCATCGGCATCGATTGCCTTGTTGCCTTCGGGGTGGCCGGCGACGTGCAGCCGCTTGAAGCCGTACCGGTCGAAGAGGCCGGATTCGATCAGCTGCAGGGAGCTGTGGAAATCGCCGGCGGGCGTCGAGACGCCGCCGCCCAGCAGCAGCGCCTGGTCGACGCCTGCCTCGTTGCGGTAGCGCTTGATCCAGTCTTCGAGAACGGCGGCGCTCGGAATGATGCGGGAGGGAAAGTGCGGCATGACCGGGAAGCCGTCTTCATGCAGGCGCCGCGCGGTGTCGACCATCTCCTCGATCGGCGTGCCCTCGATATGGGCGATATAGACGCGGGTCTTGGCGGGCAGCAGCGCCTTGAAGTCATCGATCTTGGCCGCGGTACGCGGCATCACCTCAATGGAATAATTATCGATCATGTCGCCGAAGCTTGCCGCTCCGGTCGGGGCGTCCTGTGGCTTGCCCCTGAAGATATTCAACAATGCCATTGTCCATCCTCCTCCCTCTGCTCGGGATGAAACGCCCGGCCGACGTGGACGGAGCGGCGTGCGAGACCCGATTTCTCGCACGCCGGCCCATCAGATGGCTTTCTTTGTGCGCCAACTTTCGGCGTAATTTTCACGGGCTTCCTGCGCATAGGGTACGGCTGCCACACGCACGCGGATTTCCGCCTGGCGGTGGCCCTGTTCGACGGAGGTCTTGTCCGTGCCGCCATCCGGCTCTCCCCAGACGAGGGTGAGCACGTCGTTTTCCTGGATATCCGGGTCGACGACACCGAGCGACAGCATGGACCGCTCGTTGTAGCTGTAGCCGTTGAACATCGAGAGGCCAACGACCTTTCCGTCTTTCAGGACCTTGTCGAAGCTCGACGAGGCGTAGTTGGAGAGCGGGAAGTCGATCCATTTCGCGGCCTGCTCGCCGGGCTGGAACGCCGATGCGATGACCTTGACGACGTCTTCGGGGTTCCACTCGAAGGTCACCTTGCGGCGCTGCGGCGTTTCCTTCTGCTTCTCGACCGCGGCGCGGCCGACGAAGTCATGGTCGAACTTTACATAGACGCCGTAGCCCAGCTCGTAGGGGTTGAGGTAGTAGTCCTCGATATGGTCGGAGACGAAGCTGCCGCCGATCGAGCCGTTCGCCTCGTAGCTGCCGGCGGTCAGCCAGTCGCGGTAGCCCTGCAACTCGTCTCCGGTGTAGATTGCCGGCAGCGGCGAGGGGATCCAGCCGGATTCCAGCGTGTTGGTCGCATAGGCGCGGCTGCCGACGAGCCGCATGTCGACGCCAGCCTCCCCTGCCGCCTTGACGATAGCGTCGCGCACCTCGTCCTTTTCGGCGTAGGGACCCCAGATTTCGAGACCGGGCGCGCCGGCCATGCCGTGGCGCAGGGCCTGAACCTTGCGGCCCGCCACATTGATCCAGTCCACGTGGAAGAACTTGATCTCCGGGATCGGCCCGCCATTGATCTTTTCGAAGATCTTCGGCGCGTCCGGCCCCTGGATCTGGAAGCGGTAGTGAATGCGGGTCACTTGCTTGCCGTCCGGGCGCGAGGGCGAGCGCGGATCATGGGTGAGTTTTACGTCATGCTTGCCGAGTGAGGCATTGTAGAGCAGCCAGTTGGCGGTCGGCGCGCGGCCGACCAGCACGAACTTCTCCTCCGTCTCGCGGAAGATGATCATGTCGCCGATCACATGGCCGCCGGGCGTCACCGGGACATAATGCTTGGCGCGGTTGGTGCCGAAGTTGGCAAAGCTGTTGATCGACAGGCTTTCCAGGAATTTTGCCGCGTCGGGGCCTTCGACCACCAGTTCGTCCATGTGGTGCGACTGGTCGAAGAGCACGGCGGTTTCACGCCACGCCGCCTGTTCGGATCGCCAGTTCGAAAATTCCGGAGCAACGACCGGGTATACATAGATGCCGGTCTTCGAGTTCCTGAGATGCCGGACGGTATTGCCAGCCTCCTGCAATACGTGGCTCAGATTTGCCTGCGTCATGAAAACTCCTCTTTTCATTTGGGCATAATGTATACATGGCGCGATCTTCCGCCGAAGACAAGCCAAAATCAGACTGCCAGGCCAGAGGAGCATTGCCGGGCTCGTCCGGCGCCGCCGATGCCGTCGTTCAGGAGGACAGGAGCACGAGGCCGGGAACCGTGCTGATCAGGCCTGGATCTTCATAGAGGGCGTATTCAAGGTTCCTGCGGGCGATGCGCGCATGCTCGCGGCCCAAGAATTCGGCCCTTGCACCTTCGCGTGCTGCAATCGCCGAAACGATCGACCGGTGCTGGTCCTGGGCGATATGGAGCGACTGGCGGAAGACGGCGACATGCGCCCGACCCGACAGAAATGCCGAGGGCGAGGCGAAGGGAAGGCGGGTGGCACGCTCGATCTCGCGGCGAATGACGGTGCTGCCGGAGAGCTCCACCACCAGGTCGTGAAACTCCGCATTGAGGCCGGAATAGCTTTCCAGATCCACCTCGCCGAGGGTACTGGAAAAGCAGCCGTCGAGCTTTCCCAAAAGGCCGTGCAGCCGATCGAGCCCTTCCTGCGAGATGCCGCGCTCGGCCGCCAGCCGCATCGCCGTGCCCTCCAGAACGCCGCGCAGTTCGATCGCGTCCACGGCATCGGCATAGGTAAAGCTGCGGACCACGAAGCCGCCGTTCGGCAGGCGATCGAGGAGGCCCTCCTCGGCCAGCCGCGACATGACCTCGCGCACCGGCGTGCGTGAAATCTGCAGCGTTTCGGCAAGCGGAACCTCGAACAGCCGCGTGCCGCCCGGGTAGTCACCGCTCAAAATCTTCTCGCGCAGTTCCATCAGCGCGCGGGTCGTATGGGTGGAGCGTGACGGTTCTTCCAAGGCCTTGCCACCATGCTGGAGGTGATCGGCTGTCTGCCGGCCGCCATTGTAAACCCATCGCGCTTGATGGCCAAGACCGCATGTATACATGGTCCGGCCGTTGGTGCCTCAGGATGCGGGCATGTGCTTTCGGCGTGCCTCCAGCACACGGGCTACTGTCGCCTGCAGGTCGGTGTCGGGCCCGATGCCGGTTGCGGCCATTTGGTCCTGCGTCTGTGCAATCTGGCGACAGAGGTCACCGTTCAGGCCAAGCGCGTCGAGGGTGACGCCGCTTTCGCGCATTTCAGCGGCCCGCCGGCGGCCATGGCGCAGGGTGCGTTCGATCTGGTATGCGGGGAAATTGTCCCAGTCGAGGCCGGGAAAGCTTTTCGAAAGCGAGGCCAGGATCTCGTCGAAACAGCCCGACGCTTCCGCCGCCAGCAGGGCCTCGACGGTGATCGCCTCCAGGCCCTTCACGAAGACGGAACGCACCATCTTGATCGCGGTTGCCGAACCGGGCGCCTCGCCGGCAAGGCTAGCGTCGAAGCCGAGAGCCGCCAGACGCGGCAGGAGGGCGACAGCCGGGCTTCCGGCGACAAGGACGGGGGTGGCGTGGCCGCGCGGATGGACCGGTGCCATCACCGCCATATCGAGATAGTCAGCGCCTGCCTCGTTGATCAGTCGGGCGGTATCGCGCTTGCGCTGCGGCGAGACGGAATTGATGTCGATGAAAAGGGCGCCCTGGCCGAGGTGTGGCGCGAGCGCTTCCGCCGCCTCCAGGCTCTGGTCGGCGGTGACGGCGCTGAAGATCCAGTCGGCGTCCGCCAGTTCGCCGGCTGAGACCGCGATCGTGATGCTGCGGTTTTGCATGGCCTCCCGCATGGCACCCGCCTGTTCGGGGTCGTCGAGCAGCCGGTCGTAGGCGCGGACCTGCGCCTCTTCCAGTCTCGCCGCCAGGCTGTCGTGGAAGGCGCGGGCCGCCTCGCCGAATCCTAAAAACGCGATCCTCATTGCACTGCCTCCCCCATCAGTCGGCAAAGACCCTGCCATCGAACAGTTTGCGGGCCGTCCGCAGCACGGCCGCACGCTCCACCTCGCCGTCCTTCAGCGTCGCGATCACGCTCATCTCGCCGGTCGGGTGCTCGATCGACAGCAGCTTTTCCTCGCCGTCGGGCAGGTTCGCGAGTTCCGCGGCCGGACCTTCTCCCAGCAGGCAGGCGGTGGCGACGCTGACGGCGCCAAGCACGCCGATCGCGTCATGGCACTTGTGGGGAATGAAGGTGCGGGTGGAAATCGCGCCGCCTGCTGCCGCGGCAGAGACCATGGTCATCTTCGGAACGGAGCTTTTCGCGACATCGCCGAGGTTCATCATCGGCCCCGCCTTCAAGCGGATGGCTTCCAGCCGGGTGCGAAGCCCGTCATCGGCCTCAAGCGCCTTGGGGTCCTCGCGTCCGGTGCTGCCAAGCGCATCGGCGCGCATCACCACGCAGGGCATGCCGTTGTCGATCAGCGTGCAGGCAATACCGTCGATCTCGTCCACCGCATGGCCGGTGGGCAGAAGGGCGCCGCAGGAGGACCCGGCCGTATCGGCAAACACGATCGGAATGGGGGCTGCGGTGCCGGGCACGCCGTCGATCCGCGCATCGCCGCTGTAGCGCACTTGGCCGCCCGGGGTTTCGACGGTCGCACGCGCCACTTGGCCGGTGTTTTCCATGAAGATCGACACCTCGGTGCGCTCGCCGGTCGGGGCCACCAGGCCGCGCTCGATCGCAAATGGCCCGACGCCGGCGAGGATGTTGCCGCAGTTCTGCGCGTCGGTGACGATCGGCTGGTCGACGAAGACCTGCAGGAAGAGGTAGTCGACATCGACGCCCGGACGCTGCGATGCCTTCACCACGGCGACCTTGGAGGTCAGCGGATCGGCGCCGCCCAGTCCATCGATCTGGCGCCGGTCGGGCGAACCCATGACCCGCAGCAGGAAGGCGTCGCGGTCGGCCGGAAGGTCGTCTGCCAGGAAGTAACCGCCCTTGGAGGTGCCGCCGCGCATCCACATGCAGCGGACACCGCTTTCGCTGCCAGCCATGTCCGCCTCCCTTCCGCTCAGATGTATTTGAGGCCCTTTTCGGCCAGCCGTTCGCGCATGGAATAGATGTCGAGCCCGAGTTCGCCGGCCGCAAGGCGCCTGCGCTTTTCCTCTTCCAGCGCAACGCGGGCTTCGGCCTTGTCAGCCACCGCTTCCGCCTCTTCGCGCAGCACGACGCAGACGCCGTCGTCGTCGGCGACGATCACATCGCCCGGCCGCACATGGGCGCCGGCGCAGACCACCGGCACATTGACCGAGCCGAGCGTCTCCTTGACCGTTCCTTGCGCAAATACGGCCTTGGACCAGACGGGAAACTTCATCTCCGTCAGATCGGCAATGTCGCGCACGCCGGCATCGATGATGAGGCCCCGGCAGCCGCGGGCCATTGCTGAGGTCGCCAGAAGATCGCCGAAATAGCCGTCCTCGCTAGGGCTGGTCGGGGCAAGCAGCAAGATATCGCCCGGCTTCAGCTGTTCGATCGCCACATGCAGCATCCAGTTGTCGCCGGGCGGGGCGGAAATGGTGACGGCGCTCGCGGCGAGGCGCGCACCGGGGTAAATCGGGCGCATGTAGCTCGCCAGCAGCCCCTTGCGGCCCTGCGCCTCATGCACGGTCGCGACGCCCGCCGCAGCAAGCCTGTCGATCACGGCCTGGTCGGCTCGCTCGATGTTCTGGACCACGACAGCCATGCGCGCGGTCCCCTTAAAGTTCGTCGACGGTGCGGGGGAAGACGGACTGGAAGCCTTCCGCATGGGTCGCCTTGCGACCGCCCGATTGTCCGCCCGAATTGCGCATGAAGTGGTTGCCGCGGTTTTCGGCGACGTTCTTGTAATAGTGCCAGAGGTGTTCCTGGCCCTCCATGCACTGGATGGCGGCCCACTTCCTGTCCCAGACGGGCGAGATGTCGAGGAACACGTCCGGCTTCCATTCCATCTGCTCGGTCTGGTGCGGCTCGAAGAGATAAAGTTGGGGGGCGCCCAGCACTTTTTCGCCGGGATTGTGGCCCCAGGCCTGGGCGATCATGCGCGTTTCCAGCGCCACCTGCGTCGCATACATGTGGTCGGTATTGTAGGGATCCCACTTCGAGTGGGAGAGCATGAATTCCGGCTGCACCTTGCGGATCACGTCGACCAGCCGGTACTTCGCCTCCTGGTCCACGACCAGCGGATAATCGCCGAGGTCGAAGAACTGGATGTCGGCGACGCCGAGCGCCTGCGCCGCCTTTTCCGCCTCCGCCCGGCGGCCGGCCTTGACCTTGTCCAGCGTCATGTCCGGGTTCTTCCAGAGCTTGGCGCTTTCGCCCCGTTCGCCGAAGGACAGGCAGACGACGGTGACGTCGTAGCCCTTCTCGTCATGCAGCGCGATCGCGCCGCCGCAGCGCCAGACGAAGTCGGCGGAATGGGCGCTGATCACCAATGCGGTCTTTGTCATGATATGCCTCGTGCTCGGCCTTTAGTGGTCGCCGGCCTTCACCGGCGGCGTCCCGTGGGTATGGAAGGTGTCGATGGTCTTGAGGCCCCAGGCCTGGCCCTTCTTCCGCTCGGCTTCCGTCCACGTCACCGGCTTCCAGTCGGGCCGCAAAATCAGGCGGGCGCCGGAATTGGCCACTTCGACGCGGTTGCCGGCGGGCTCCCAGACGTAGAGGAAGAAGGTGCCCTGAACCGCGTGCTTGTGCGGCCCGGTCTCGATGTGGACGCCGTTTTCCAGGAAGATGTCGGCTGCCCGCAGCACATCCTCGCGCTGGTCGACCGCATAGGTGACGTGGTGGAAGCGGGCATAGGCGCCCTTGGCATGGTCCTCGGTGTAGGCGATGTCGTAGGTCTTGTTGTTGACGGTGAACCAGCAGCCGCCGAGCCTGCCATTGTCGAGCAGGATCTGCTCGGTGACCCTGCTGCCGAGCGCCGTCGTCATGAAGTCGCGGATGGCGCTGACATCGTTCGCCAGAAGGTTGAGGTGGTCGATCCGCCGAGGTGCGACGCCGCGGCCGTGGTAGCGCTGGGCGATGTTCTTCAGCGCCGGCCGTTCGCTTTCGGGCGCGACGTAATCGACCGTGTCGTAATAGAGCTCGAATATGTGACCGTCCGGATCCTTGAAGCGGTAGGCCCGGCCATGGCCAAGGTCGCCCTCGACCCAGCCGATGCCGCAGCCCATCGCCTCGATGATCTTAACGCGGCGCTCCAGCGCTTGCGGAGAGGCGGTGCGATAGCCGATGTGGCCGACGCCGGTGGTGTGGTGGCGGGTCAGCTTCAGCGTGTGGAATTCGTAATCGTCATACGCGCGCAGATAGACGCTGTCTGCATCGCGGCCGCTTTCGGTCAGGCCGTAGATGCGCGTGAAGAAATCCTGGCTTTCCTCGAAGCGGTCGGAATACAGCTCCACATGGCCCAGATGGGCGACGTCATAGGACGGCTCGGTCATTACTTATCCTAGATTTCCACGCGCCCTTACCCGGTGGATAAGGGCTGCCTCCTCCAAGGCGCCGGGACGACCGATTGCAAGCATTTCCCCGTCCCGGCATGGGATTAGCAATAGAACCGGTGCCCGGCGAGAACGAATAGGTTCTGCGGCAGGGGTATAAGTTTTCGTTGACGGGCCGGCGGCCGCCACGATGCCGCGTGTTTCGGATCCGGGCGGATGGACCCGGAGGCGTCACACGCATAGACTACGGCCAAGGCTCGCATCGTCAAGGAGGAGTGACCATGTCGCAGGCGCGGATCGTCGGTTGGGCGCATTCCAGGTTCGGCAAGTCGGACGCGTCCTCGACGCAGGAGCTGATGACGCAGGTCGTCAAGCCCGCGCTCGACCATGCCGGCGTTGCCGCCCGGGATGTGGACGGGATCTTCGTCGGCGTCTTCAACAACGGTTTCTCGAAGCAGGATTTCCAGGGAGCGCTGGTCGCCATGGCGGCCGACGGTCTGGACCACGTTCCGGCCGTGCGGATGGAAAATGCCTGTGCCACCGGTTCGGCCGCCCTTTATGCCGCGCTTGATTTCATCGACGCCGGCCGGGGCGATATCGCGCTGGTGGTCGGCGCGGAGAAGATGACCGCCGCTTCCACCGAAGCGACCGGCGACATCCTGCTCGGTGCTTCCTACCGCGATGAGGAGGCCGACGTGGAGGGTGGTTTTGCCGGCCTGTTCGGACGCATCGCCAGCCATTATTTCCAGCGCTACGGCGATCGTTCGGAAGAGCTGGCCCTGATCGCCGCCAAGAACCACGCCAATGGCCTCGCCAACCCCTACGCCCATATGCGGCGGGATTTGTCCTTCGATTTCTGCAACACGGTTTCCGAAAAGAACCCTTACGTCGCCGCACCCTTGCGGCGAACGGACTGTTCGCTGGTGTCCGACGGGGCGGCGGCGATGGTGATCGCCTCGGCTTCGGTTGCCGCCGGGCTGCAGCGGGCCGTCGCCTTTCGCGGCCGGGCGCATGTCAACGACATCCTCGCCTTGTCGCGGCGCGACCCGATCGCCTTCGAGGGCGCCCGGCTTGCCTGGCAGAAGGCCCTGGCGGATGGCGGCGTGACGCTGGACGATCTCAGCCTCGTCGAAACCCACGACTGTTTCACGATTGCCGAACTCATCGAATACGAAGCCATGGGGCTCGCCGAGCCCGGCAAGGGCTACCGCGTGATCCGGGAAGGCGTGACGCGCAAGGACGGCCGTCTGCCGGTCAATCCGTCCGGGGGCCTGAAATCGAAAGGCCATCCGATCGGCGCAACGGGTGTCTCCATGCATGTGATGGCGGCCATGCAGGTGTGCGGCGAGGCGGGCGAGATGCAGATCCCGGGGGCCTCGCTTGCCGGCGTGTTCAACATGGGAGGCGCGGCGGTCGCCAATTACGTCTCCATCCTGGAAAGGGTGTGACAGCGCCGCAGCGCCGGCCGGCAAGCGGCTCGAAATAACCGCCGCGACGCATGGTTCGTTCGTTGACAAGTGCTTGCGGCCATTGGACAACAGCAGCCACGACGGGAGCCAGGGGGGCCTTATGTCTATGCGCGCGGTTTTCGGCATATCAGCACTTCTTCTCTCCGTCCTCGCGCTTGCGCCGCCGCTTGTCGCCGCGGAACGGCGCATCGAGACGGCGGTCGATTCCGACTATGCGGGGTTCGACCTGCGGACGACGAAAAATGTCAGCCAGGCCCAGTGCGAGGCGACGTGCATCGGCGACAATGCCTGCCGGGCCTTCACCTACAACGTCAAGGCCAAGTGGTGCTTTCTGAAGTCCGACTACAGCCAGCTCAATCCCTTCGTCGGCGCGGTGGCCGGCAAGATCGTCGAAGTCGCGGCCGAGCCCGATATCGGCGCGCCGGAGAAGCTTTCGTTCGTATCTGAAGAGCTTCTGCAGCAGGCGCGCGAAGAAAAGGCCGGGCTTGCGCTCGGCGACAACCAGCAGGGCTATGGCCTCGCCAACCTCAAGGCGGTCGCACAGAGCGAACTGGTCGCAGGGCGGTTCGACACGGCGATCTACAACTACAAGGGTGCACTTGCCCTCGTGCCCGACGACGCTTCGCTATGGCTCGAGCTTTCGCGGGCTGCCGCTACGGCGCCGAAAGACAATAGCGATGCCGCAAGCGAGGCGGTCCTGTCCGCCATCAACGGCTATCAGGCGTCGCGCACGACGCAGACCCGGGCCGATGCGCTGGCAGTTCTTGGCGCGGCACTTGCCAAGCAGGAAAGCTTCCGGCCCGCACTCAGCGCCTACAAGGCGAGCCTCGCGCTCGTCAACGGCCGCATGGTGCAATCGGCCTACAACGTCCTGCGCGAACTTCACGGGTTCCGCGTCACCGGCAATACGGTCGACAACGACAGCGCCAATCCGCGCGCCTGCGTGCAGTTTTCCGAACCGCTGGTGAAAAGCGGCGTCGACTACGCCCCCTTCGTCGTGCTCGACGGCAAGGCCCCGAAGGCGATGGAAGCCAAGGACAGCCAGATCTGCGTCGAGGGCCTGACGCATGGACAGCGCTACAAGCTGTCGCTGCGGCGCGGATTGCCGTCCTCCGTCGACGAGCCGCTGCTGGCGCAGGTCGATCTCGACATCTACGTCAAGGATCGCTCGCCGACCGTACGCTTTACCGGCGACAGCTTCGTGCTGCCGTCGACGGCGCGGCGCGGCATTCCGCTGGTTTCGGTCAATACGGAGAAGGCCGATCTCAAGCTCTACCGCGTCGGCGACCGCAATGTCGCAGCGCTTCTCGCCAATTCGCAGTTCCTCAGCCAGATGGACGGCTATACCGCCAGCCAGATCGAGGCGCAGAACGGCGAGCTGGTCTGGCAGGGCACGATCGACATCGGCCGCGACCTCAACAAGGACGTGGTGACCAGCTTCCCGGTCGACGAAGCGTTGCCGGCCCGCAAGCCGGGCGTCTACGTGCTGACTGCCGCCGCCTCCAACGCGACCACGCAGGAATATGACAGCCGGGCGACGCAATGGTTCGTGGTCTCCGATATAGGCCTCACCACCTATGCCGGAACGGACGGCCTGCACGTGTTTGCCCGCTCGCTGGGGACGGCCAAGCCGATCGCCGACGCCGATCTGCAGCTGATCGCCAAGAACAACGAGATCCTCGGAACCGCCAAGACCGATGCGGACGGTCGCGCCGTCTTTACCGCCGGCCTGATCCGCGGTGCGGCGGCCATGGTGCCGGCCGTGCTGTCTGCCCAGAGCAAGGGCGAGGACTATGTGTTCCTCGACATGACGCGGGCCGGCTTCGACCTGTCCGACCGTGGCGTCACCGGCCGGCCTGCGCCCGGCGCGATCGATATCCTGCCGTGGACGGAACGGGGCATCTACCGGCCGGGCGAAACCGTGCATGCGACCGCGCTGGCGCGCAACATCGATGCGACCGCGACGCCGAACCTGCCGCTGACCTTCGTCTTCCAGCGTCCGGACGGCGTCGAGGAGCGACGCTTCGTCAACAACGGCTCGCTCGGCGGCTATGCGCTTGACCTGCCGCTGCTCGGCTCGGCCATGCGCGGCACCTGGACGATGCAGGTGTTTGCCGATCCCAAGGGCACGGCGCTCGCGCAAAAGACCTTCCTGGTCGACGATTTCGTGCCGGATCGCATCGAGTTCGACATGACCAGCGACACGACGGAAATCGAGATCGGCAAGCCGGTTCCGGTGACGGTCGCGGGACGCTTCCTCTATGGCGCGCCGGCAGCCGGCCTCGGGCTTGAGGGCGAGATCGCCCTCAAGCCGACCCGCGAGAGCGCGGCATTCCCGGGCTACCAGTTCGGGCTGAATGACGAGGACGAGACCGAGGCGGTGCGCACGACGCTCGATGCGCTGGAGCCGACCGACGAGGACGGCAAGGCCAGTTTCGACGCGGCCGTTTCGGAAGCGCCGTCGACGACGCAGCTCGTCAAGGCCGAGATCACGGTACGGATGCGCGAGGCGGGGGGCCGCGCCGTCGAGCGCTCGCTCAGCCTGCCGGTGAAGGCCGACGGCGGCCGGATCGGCATCAAGCCGGAATTTGCCGGCGACCTGGCGGAAAACGCGGTCGGCACCTTCAACGTCATCTCCGTCGATGCGGAAGGACAGAAGCAGCCAGCCAAGGGCCTGTTGTGGAAGCTGGTGAAGATCGACCAGGACTTCCAATGGTATCGCGACGGATCGGCCTGGCGCTTCGAACCGGTGACGAAGACCCGGCAGGTGGCGAACGGCACGGTCGACGCCACCACGGACGGCGGCAAGATCGCGGTGCCCGTGCAGTGGGGCAGCTACCGCCTCGAAGTCGAAACGGCATCGCCCGGCGGGCCGCAGTCGAGCGTCGCGTTCGACGCCGGCTGGTTCGTGACGGCGAGCTCCAGCGAAACGCCGGATGCCTTGCAGATCGCACTCGACAAGCCGAGCTACAAGGTGGGCGAGACGGCCAAGCTCAAGGTCTCGGCCCGCTATGCCGGCGAATTGCTGGTGACCTCCGGCGCCGAAAGTCTGGTTTCGGTGCAGACCGCGAGCCTTGGCGCCGATGGCGGCGAGGTGGAGATCCCGGTAACGGCCGCCTGGGGTGCCGGCTCCTATGTCACCGCGACCCTTTTCAGGCCCGGCGAAGCGCGCGAAAGCCGCATGCCGATGCGGGCCATCGGGATCACCTGGCTGAAGGTCGACCCGGAAAGTCGCAACCTCGCCGTTTCGATCGAAGCGCCGGAAAAGACGCTGCCGCGGCAGCCGCTCGACATCGCGCTGCAGGTCTCCGGGGCCGGTGCGCGCGAGGAAGCCTATGTGACCGTGGCTGCGGTCGACGTGGGCATCCTCAACCTCACCCGCTACGAACCGCCGGCGCCGGACGCCTGGTATTTCGGCCAGCGACAGCTGGGGCTGGAGATCCGCGACATCTACGGAAGACTGATCGATGGGTCGCTCGGTGCCACCGGCCGGCTGCGGACCGGCGGCGACGGCGGGGTTTCGCTGCAGGCAAGCCCGCCAAAGGAAAAGCTCGTCGCCTTCTTCTCCGGCCCGGTGCGGCTGGACGGCGAGGGCAAGGCGCATGTCTCCTTCGATATCCCGCAGTTCAACGGCACGGCCCGGGTGATGGCGGTGGCCTGGACGAAAACCGGCGTCGGCCATGGCGTCAGGGATGTGGTCATCCGCGATCCGATCGTGGTGACGGCCAGCCTGCCGCGCTTCCTCGCGCCCGGTGACGACAGCAATCTGCGGCTCGACATCGCCAACACGGATGCGCCGGCCGGCACCTACGATCTTGCCGTGACGACCAATGCGCCGGTCGCGGTCGGCCAGAGCGCCATCAAGCCCGTGACGCTGGCGGCCGGCGGCAAGGCGGACATCACCATTCCCCTGGTCGGCATCCAGCCGGGCGACGGGACGGTCGCGATCCGCCTGACGAACGGCTCCGGCCTGTCGCTGGAGCAGGTGCTGGATATCCCGGTTCGCCCGGCGGCCCTGCCGGTCACCGAGCGGCGGCTCGTCGAGCTGAAGCCGGGCGGCAGCGTGACCGTCGATCAGGCGCTCCTGGCGGACAGCGTGCTGCAGGGTGCCTCGGTCAGCGTGAATGTCAGCCGCTCCACCGCCTTCGACGTTCCGGCCCTGTTGATGAGCCTCGACCGCTATCCCTACGGCTGCGCCGAGCAGACAACCAGCCGGGCCCTGCCGCTGCTGTATCTCAGCGAGATGGCCGTGCAGAACGGGCTGTTGGACGAGGCCGAGGTCAAGAAACGGGTGCAGGATGCGATCTACAGGGTCCTGTCCTACCAGTCCTCGACCGGCAGTTTCGGCCTCTGGGGGCCGGACAGCGGCGACCTGTGGCTCGACGCCTATGTGAGCGATTTCCTGTCCCGGGCGCGCGAGCAGGGCTATGACGTGCCGGAGCAGGCCTTGGTCCAGGCGCTCGAGAACCTGCAGAACGCACTCGGCTACACGACCAACGTCAAGGACCAGGGCAACGAGATGGCCTATGCCCTCTATGTGCTCGCCCGCAACCGCAAGGCCGCGATCAGCGACCTGCGCTACTACGCCGACATGTCGCTCAACGATTTCCCGACGCCGCTCGCCAAGGCCCATATCGCCGCGGCGCTGTCGCTCTACGGCGACGGCCAGCGGGCCCAGGCGATCTTCGGGCAGTCGCTGCAGATGTCGCAGGACGCGCAGCTGCACAAGGTCAGCCTGGTCCGCTCCGACTACGGCTCGTCGCTGCGCGACGGTGCCGCCGTGCTCGCTCTTGCGGCGGAAAGCCGGCCGGTGCCGCCGATCGTGCCGCAGCTCGCCAGCATCGTCGCCAAGGAGTGGAGCGCCAAGACGTATACGAGCACGCAGGAGCAGACCTGGATGCTGCTTGCAGCCCGCGCCCTGCAGAAGGGCGACGACGACCTGCAGCTCGACGTCAACGGCACGGGACACCGGGGAACGCTGATGTCGAGGGTGACGGGCGAGGTGCTGATCGACCGTCCGATCACGATCCGCAACACCAGCAGCGCGGCCCTGTCGGCAGCAATCACGACGGTCGCCGTTCCGGCGCAGCCGCTCGCCGCCGGCGGCGACGGTTTTGCCATCACCCGGACGTATTACGGGATGGACGGCGAGGAGGCGAATGTCAGCGAGGCGCAGCAGAACGAGCGCTACGTCGTGGTGCTGAAGGTCACTGAAACCAATGCCTGGCCGTCGCGGATCGTGGTGACGGACCTTTTGCCGGCCGGTTTCGAGATAGACAACCCCAGCATCGTCAGCAGCGCGAGCCTTGGCAATTTCGAGTGGCTCGAGGAGGTGCAGCCGGCGCACACGGAGTTCCGCAACGATCGCTTCGTCGCGGCCTTCAACCGGTCGGCCGCCGATGCCCGGGAGATCACGCTTGCCTATGTGGTGCGGGCGGTGACGCCCGGCGTCTATGATCATCCGGCCGCCCAGGTGGAAGACATGTACCGCCCGCAGTTTTCGGCGCGCACGGCGAGCGGCAAGATGGAGGTCCGTGCCGCGCAGTAGCGGCCGATGACGAGTATGAAACGCAGGTCGAAACTGCTTCTGGGACTTGCCGGTACCGGTCTGCTTCTGGCGGGTGCCGTGCTCGGCCTCGATGCGGCGGACAGGGCCTATCCGCCGCCGCTCGACGCGGCGACGACGCAATCCGTCGAGGTGCAGGATGCCGATGGCGACCTGCTTCGGGCGTTTGCCACCCGTGAAGGCCGCTGGCGGCTGAAGACCGGCCTCGACGCGGTCGATCCGCGTCTTGTCGACATGCTGGTCGCCTATGAGGACCAGCGCTTCTACGCCCATTCCGGGGTGGATTTCCGCGCGCTGGGACGGGCGGCGCTGCAGTTCGTCAGCAACGGGCGCATCGTCTCGGGCGCCTCGACGCTTTCCATGCAGGTGGCGCGACTGATCGAACCGCGCCAGTCCCGCACGCTGTCGGCAAAGCTTCGGCAATTGCTGCGGGCGGTGCAGATCGAGCGGCGGCTGAGCAAGGCCCAGATCCTCGAGCTCTATCTCACCCATGCGCCCTATGGCGGCAATCTGGAAGGCGTGCGGGCGGCGAGCCTTGCCTATTTCGGCAAGGAGCCGCGGCGCCTGACGCTGTCGGAGGCAGCGCTTCTGGTGGCGCTGCCGCAATCGCCCGAGGCCCGGCGGCCGGACCGGCATCCGGAAGCGGCGCGGCAGGCGCGCAGCCGGGTGCTGATGCGGGCGGCCGTTGCGGCGCTGACCGGCGAAGGCGAGGCGGAGAGGGCATCGGCCGATCCGGTGCCGCGGCGGCGGTTGCAGCTGCCGGCGCTCGCCGCGCATCTGGCAGAAGCGGCGATCCGCAAGGATCCGCGGGCGCAGCGGCATCGCACGACGCTGAAGCGCAGCGTCCAGAGCGCGCTCGAGCAGGTGGCGCGGGAGGCGGCGGCCAAGTTCTCACCCAAGGTGTCGCTCGCCATGGTGATGGCCGACGCGACGACGGGGGCGATCCTCGGCGAGGTGGGATCGGCCGATTATTTCGATGCCAGCCGGTCCGGCTGGGTGGACATGACGCGGGTCACCCGCTCGCCGGGCTCGACGCTGAAGCCGTTCATCTACGGGCTTGCGTTCGAACAGGGGCTGGTTTCCCAGGAAACCATCATCGAGGACCGGCCGGCGGACTTCTTCGGCTACCGGCCGAAGAATTTCGACATGACCTACCAGGGCGACGTGACCGTGCGCCAGGCGCTGCAGCTGTCGCTCAACGTGCCGGCCGTTCGGCTGCTGGATGCGCTCGGTCCCTCGCGGCTGATGATCCGCTTCCGCCGCGTCGACGTGCGGCCCGTGCTGCCGCCGAGCGAGGCGCCGGGGCTGGCGATCGGGCTTGGCGGCGTCGGGATTACGCTCAAGGATCTCGTGCAGGCCTATGCGGGGCTCGCCAATCGCGGCAAGCCCGTGCGGCTCGGCGACGGCATCCAGGACTTGCCCGGGCCGATCGACGGGGAGCCGCTGTTGGAGCCGCAGGCGGTGTGGAACGTCGCCGACATCCTGTCCGACGTGATGCCGCCGATCGGCAGCCGGCGGCTCGGCATCGCCTACAAGACCGGCACCAGCTACGGCTACCGCGACGCCTGGTCGGTCGGCTTCGACGGCCGCCATGTGCTCGGCGTCTGGGTCGGGCGGCCGGACAATGGCGCGGTGCCGGGGATCGCCGGCTACATGACGGCGGCACCGCTGCTGTTCGAGGCGTTTTCCAAATCCGGCGTCACCATGACGCCGCTGCCGCCGGCGCCGCCCGGTGCCACGCATATCGCGCAGGGCGACCTGCCGATCAGCCAGCGGCGGTTTTCCGTGACGGCGGGCGGCCTGTTTTCCGCTTCGACGCGGGAGCCGGCACCGCAGATCGTCTATCCGCCCGAGGGCGCAAGGGTCGATCTCGGCGCCGGGGCGGGCGCGATCTCACCGCTCGTCATCAAGCTGCAGGGCGGCCGGGCGCCGTTCCGCTGGCTTGCCAACGGCCAGCCGCTTGCCGAGATCTCGCGCCGGCGCACCAGCGAGTGGCTGCCGGACGGCGCCGGCTATTCGACGCTGACGGTGATCGACGCCGCCGGCCGGGCCGCGAGCGTCCGGTTCTTCGTGGAGTAGGGCGGAGGGGGAGGTCCCTCACTCCGGCGCTTGGGCAGAAGCCCTAGGCGGCGTGCGTGCAACGCCACCCGGTGGCACAGCCTCCACCGTCTCATCCTCGGGCACGTCCCTCTCCTATCCTCGGTCTTGAACCCCTCCGTCATCCTCGGGCTTGACCCGAGGATCCACGCCCGGACCCTTGGATCCTCGGGTCAAGCCCGAGGATGACGACGGAAAGGTTGGAGGACGACAGAGGAGAGGTTGCAGGATGACGGAGGAGGGTGGAGATCGAGAGGGCGGAGGACGAGAGGTTGGAGGACGAGAGGGTGGAGGACACGGGGGATGGAGGACGAGAGGGTAAAGGGCGACGGCGGATTGGTCGGAGGACGGAAGAGGAGAGGTGTTGGCCGTGAGGCGGATGGCGGCATCGGACGCGCCTTGAAGCCCGCGTGAAATCAGCGGACACTGTCATCAGCGCCATGGAGGGGAAGCCGATGAACGAGCAAGTGGGTAGTGCAGCCGGCAAGCAGAACGCGACGTCGGTCGAGCGGCGCGGGGACCGCGAACTCGTCGCGACGCGGCTGTTCGATGCACCGGCGGGCGCGGTGTTCGATGCGTGGAGCCGGTCCGAGCTCTTCCAGCGCTGGTGGGTGCCGAAATCGGTGCCGGGTCTGTCGCTTGTCGCCTGCGATCTGGATGTCCGCACCGGCGGAACCTACCGGCTCGAATTCGGCATGGCGTCGTCGGGAACGGCTGCTTTCCACGGCAGATATCTTGAGGTGGTGGCGAATGAGCGCATCGTCTGGACCAATGACGAGGACGCGGACGGCGCGGTGACGACGGTGGTCCTCGAAGACCAGGCCGGCAAGACGCTGCTGCGCTACCACGAGGCCTATCCGTCCGAAGCGGCACTCGAGGAGGCGCTGCAGGGCTCGGCCACCGCATTGCCGGAGCAGTTCGATCAACTGGAGGAGATGCTGGAGAGCATGGGAGATTAGGTTTGGCGAGCGTGGCGGGTCGCGTAGGACGGGCGTTTACCTCTCCGCCGTCATCCCGGCCTTGAGCCGGGATCCAGCCGCCGGGCGTCTGCCCGGCGAGAGAACCAAATGCCTACGTTCCGCCAGATCGGAGTCCCTCGCGCCGCCGACGCGGCGCTGCTGGATTCCTGTGACCGATCCCCGGATCAAGCCCGAGGACGGGAATGACGGAGGAGAGGTGCAGCCGAGATAGAATGCCGGGCAGCAGGGATTACTCGCTTCCAGAACTCAGAACAGATTGAGCCACGCGGAATGATGCACGGGACGCAGTACCAAGGGCGAAAATCCGGGCGAAAACTGCTGAAGCGCATTACAGGCCGTGCAGATAGTGGGCGATGTCATCCCAGTTCGGGTTCATCGTCTCGATCAGTTTGAGCTTCCACAGCCGCGGCCATTTCTTGATCGTCTTTTCCCGCCGGATCGCGTCCACGATCAGATCATGCTCCTCGAACCACACGAGGGTCTTTACGCCGTAGCGGCTGGTAAATCCTGGTGTGATGCCATTCTGGTGCTCGAACAGGCGGCCGGGAAGGTCGCTGGTCACGCCCGTGTAGAGCGTGCCGTTTCGCGTCGATGCCAGGATATAGACATAGCCCTTCCGCATGCCTGGCATGATCGCACAGCCAGCCTGTCAGGCAAGTCCATGACTCTGGCAGGCGGGGACAAGGCGCAGCCACTCGCTGCATCATCCCGGCCTTGAGCCGGGATCCAGCCGCGCGGCGTCTGCACGGCCAGAGGGGCAATTGGCTACGTCATCGCTAGGTCAGAGTCTCCCGCGCCGCCGACGCGGCGCTGCTGGATTCCTGTGACAGGCACAGGAATGACGGAGGAGAAGGTAGTTCTCTCAAGCTCGGAGAGAGGGCCCCTCCTATATGGGGCGTCAAACCTCTCCTTCGTCATCCCGGCCTTGAGCCGGGATCCAGCCGCCGGGCGTCTGCCCGGCGAGAGGAGCAGTTGGCTACGTCATCGCCAGATCAGAGTCTCCCGCGCCGCCGACGCGGCGCTGCTGGATTCCTGTGACAAGCACAGGAATGACGGAGGAGATGGAGGGCAAACGGCGGAGAGGTCTGAGGATGACGACGAAGAAGGCCGAGGATGACTGCGGGGGCGAATATGCCGACGGAAGGATGAGCGAACAGTGACGGAGAGGTGGGGGCTCGCATGGCGGGGTATGTCTACATCGTCACCAATCACAAGCACGGCACACTGGCGAGAGGCGAGAGGACGGCAATAACGGGCAAGGGGAGAGGAGAGGTCGCGTCCGGCGAAAAGATGAGGACGGCGGTGAGCAAGGAGACGTTCCCAACCCGCCGCCCCGCGACGCTCGTCGCTCCCGGCCNNCGGCCGCCCCGGCTGCGCCCGCGGCTCCTGCCTCCCTAGCCCCGCGCCTCTCCGCCCACATTTCCCGTCTCAGGCGGCCTTGCCGGCCTTCTTCTTTTCGATCCGGGCGCGGATCGATTCGACGTCGGCCTTCGGCGTCGCCTTGAACAGCGTGCGGGTGTATTCGTGCTTGGGGTCGGAAAACACCTCGTCGCGGGTGCCGTGCTC
>UBWZ01000020.1 GCA_900469345.1 Hyphomicrobiales bacterium
AGCGAGACCGGCGAGGCCCTGAAGACAATCGAAAGCTACATCGTCACCATCAACCAGCACATGGACGCGATCGCTACCTCGGCGCGCGAACAGTCGGTCGGCCTGTCGGAAGTCAACACCGCCGTCAACCAGATGGACCAGGTGACGCAGCAGAACGCCGCCATGGTCGAAGAGGCCAATGCCGCGGGTGCGACGCTTGCGAGCGACGCCGGCCGCCTGCGCGACATGATCGGCCAGTTCCAGCTCGGCCAGGGCGGCGGTGCCCAGGCCCAGACATCGTTCCAGACGGCGGCGCTGCGGCGCACGTCTGCCGCGCTTTCCTCGGCGTCGGGCAGTTCCTCGCCGGTCGCCTCGCCGGCGCGCAACATGGTCGGCAAGATCGCCAAGGCCTTTACCGGCCGCTCCAGTGCTGCAGCCGCTCCGGCGGCCGACAGCTGGGAAGAATTCTGAGACTGAAAGCCGGATCCAAACGCAAAAGGCGGGGCCAAAAGCTCCGCCTTTTTTTGTTGATGGCGCAAGCTGCCTATCCATTGAAGACAATCGAGCTAAGTAGTTTTTGATGCCATTGCAAATACTAAAGGCTGTGCTACCACTCGCTAGCTAGGGGAAGATGGGGTTGTACAACATGCAGAAAACAGGCTTTAAAGCATTTATATGCTGGGCATTTTGCTTTTTAGGGATATGCGGCATCCAGCGCTTCTACGTTGGCCGCACGATGAGCGGAATTATCTGGCTACTCACCTTCGGGTTGCTGGGTTTCGGCCAGCTATTTGACCTGTTTTTCCTGGGGTCCATGGTTCGGCAAGCGAACCTTTTGAATGGGCTGCGGTCCTTTGGCCAGAACACCAATACAAACACGGTTGCGCCGGTCTTCAATGTATCTGTCAACATCCCACACATGTCGGCGCCATCCGCCGAACCAACGAAAATTGCCTGAACCGTAAAAAGCCATAATGCACGCAAAAAAGGCGGGGCCAAAAGCTCCGCCTTTTTTTTGTTGATGGCCCACGTTCACCGATGATCGCCGCCTGTTTCCCGGCGGTGAAATCGGCTTCGACTCGCTGAGGTCGGTCCGCGCAGGCCCGTCGTTACGCTTCGCGCGCATCCAGCATGGCGGTCAGGGTCGACAACCGGTCGGCATCGCGCGGCAGCTTGTCCTGGCGCAAGCGGGCGATGCGCGGAAAGCGCATGGCGACGCCGGACTTGTGGCGGGTCGAGCGCTGAAGGCCCTCGAAGGCGACCTCCAGGACGAAGCCGAAGTCCTTGTCGGCCCGCACAGCCCGGACCGGTCCAAAACGCTCCACCGTGTTGTCGCGCACGAACTTGTCGAGCACCTCGAGTTCGGCATCGGTGAAGCCAAAATAGGCTTTTCCGACGGGTACCAGCTGGTCGCCCTCCGGCGTTTCGGTCCAGACCCCGAAGGTGAAGTCCGAGTAATAGCTCGAGCGCTTGCCGTGGCCGCGCTGCGCATAGAGCATCACGGCGTCGATGTTGTAGGGGTCGCGCTTCCACTTGAACCAGGGGCCCTTCAGCCGGCCCGCCTGGTAGACACTGTCGCGGCGCTTGATCATCACGCCTTCGATGACCGGATCGGG
This sequence comes from Hyphomicrobiales bacterium, assembly GCA_900469345.1. GTDB lineage: Bacteria > Pseudomonadota > Alphaproteobacteria > Rhizobiales > Rhizobiaceae > Neorhizobium. The sequence continues at coordinate 1,596 of UBWZ01000020.1, forward strand.
CGGGGCGATGCGCAGGCGGTCGAGCTCGTCCCAGTCCGAGAACGGCACGAGGTCGGAAAGGTCGAAGCGATCGTGCGGCGCGCTTTCGATGATCCCGGAAAGCCGTTCGCGGCGCTCCAGGAAGCCCTTTGCCCGGACATCCTGATCGCCCTGAAACAGCAGATCGTAGGCGCGCACGAAGGCCGGGTAGTCGTCCGTCATCTTTGCCGTCACGGTCTTGCGGTTGAGGCGCTGCTGGAGGTCGGAAAAGCTGCGGGTCGGGCTGTTGGAGCGGAGCGTGCCGCCGACCAAAAGCTCGCCGTCGATGACGCCCTCGAAATCGATCGCCTCGACGATGTCGGGAAAGGCGCCGGTAATGTCGTCGCCGGAGCGCGAATAGAGCTTGCGGGTGCCGCCATAGCTCGACATCTGGATGCGGATTCCGTCCCATTTCCATTCGGCCGCATAGTCCGCGGGGTCGAGCTTGGCGAGATCGCCATCCTCGACCGGGTTGGCGAGCATGACGGAGTGGAAGATCGCCGGCGTCGCCAGTACCGGCCGCTCGCCGCGGCCTTCCAGCCAGGCGAACAGCGGCTCGTAGGGCGCTTCCAGCCCATGCCACAGGGTTTCGATCTCGGTGACATCGCGGCTGTGCGCCGGCTTTTGCTCGTCGCCATGGCCGCTCATGTCCGACAGCGCCTGCTTGGCGAGGCGGGCGGAGACGCCGATGCGCAACGAGCCGGTGACGAGCTTGAGAAAGGCGAAGCGGCCGGACGGATCGAGATGGTCGAGAAGATCTCGGACGGCGGAACGCACCTCGTTGCGGCCGAGCGCATTCATGCGGGTCACGACCTCGGAAAGGCGCGGCTCCTCGGCGTCGTTGGTGTCGTCCTTCGCGCTTCCATCCCAGACCAGCGCGATGGTTTCGGCGAGATCGCCGACATAGTCGTAGGAGTACTGGAAGAGAACCGGATCCATGCGCTCCAGCACCAGTTCGCGCAGCATGGCGGGCTTGACGCTCTTAAGGTCAAGCGCGCCGGCGAGCGCCGCCAGGCCATAGCCGCGGTCCGGGTCGGGCGTGTCGCGGAAGTAGTCGGCCAGAAGTTTCAGCTTGCCGTTGCGGGACGGGGTCAGAACCAGCCGGTCGAGAAGCGTCGAGAAGGATTTCATGGGCGATCGGCTCCCCGACGATGACCGGCGTGCCGTTCCAGCCCCCCTCTGCCCTGCCAGAGGGAGGGCCCAAGTGCGGCCGCAGAGGTGCTGCGCGAATACGGGCGGAAATCCATCATCAATCCCCCTCGTCCTCGTAGCCGACGAGATGCAGCGGCCGGGCCGGGATCTGCTTCAGCTCGCACCAGCGGACCAGCGCCTCCTCGCGACCGTGGGTCACCCAGACCTCGGACGGGCGCACCTCGCCGATCGTTTCGAGAAGCTCCGGCCAGTCGCAATGGTCGGAGATCACCAGCGGCAGTTCGACGCCGCCCTGCTTGGCGCGCTGGCGCACCATCATCCAGCCGGAGGCAAAGGCGATCAGCGGCTCGTTGAAACGGCGCGCCCAGCGGTCCTGGAAGGCGGAGGGCGGCCCGACCACGACGGCGCCCTTGAAGGCTCCGGGATCCTTCTTCTCGATCGTTGCGGGGCGGATGTCGCCAAGCGCGACGCCCTGGCTTTCATAGTAGTCGCAGAGACGTGCCAGCGCGCCGTGGATGAAGATCGGCTCGTCGTAGCCGCAATCGCGGATCAGGCGGATGACGCGCTGCGCCTTGCCGAGCGCGTAGGCACCGACGAGGTGGCTGCGGTCGGGGAACTGCTTCAGCGACGTCAGCAGCTTGGCGATCTCCTCGCGCGGGTTGGGGTGATGGAAGACCGGCAGGCCGAACGTCGCCTCGGTGATGAAGACATCGCAGGCGACCGGCACGAACGGGGCGCAGGTGGGATCGACGCCGCGCTTGTAATCGCCCGAGACGACGATCCGCAGGCCGTCCTTTTCAATCCTGATCTGGGCTGAGCCGAGCACATGGCCGGCCGGATGAAAGCTCACCGTGACGCCATCGACATCGAGCAGTTCGCCGAATTCGGCCGCCTGCTCGCTTTCGCAGAAATCCTCGCCGTAGCGGATGCGCATGATGTCGAGCGTCTGGCGGGTGGCCAGCACCCTGCCGTGGCCTGAACGGGCGTGGTCGGAATGGCCATGGGTGATCAGCGCCCGCTCGACGGGCCGCACGGGATCGACATGGAAGCGACCGATGGGGCAGAACAGCCCGGCCGGGGTGGGGTGAAGCAGCGCCTCTGGTTTCATGCCGACAGAAAATAGGCGACGAGCGGGCGCTTGGAAGAGGTGCGGCGGCAGGCGGGGGCGAATTGCATGCCCCGGCCCGTTCCGATCGTCAGGCGGCGGCCTTTTCCTGCGGCTGCGCGGCGGCTGCGCCCTTGGCCGTCGGAAGGCGCTTCGGCTTTAGGCAAAGGGCGGCGACGAGGCCGATCACGGCGATGGCGGCTCCGGTCAGGAATAGCGGTGTGAAGGCGTGGTAATAGAGACCGGCGACCGCCTGGCGCGAGGCCTCGGGCAGTTCGGCCAGCATTTTCGGCGTCAGCGAACCGATCTCGGCGACGCCCGGAATGGGCGAGGCAGGAGACCTGACGCCCGAGGCGACGATGGCGCCATAGGTGGAAATGGCGATCGAGGCACCGCCCATGCGCATCAGGGTGACAGCGCCGGTGGCGGCGCCGACATCCTCGCGCGGCGCCGAGTTCTGGACGCCGATGATAGGCGCCTGCTGACCGCAGCCGACGGCAAAGCCGTGGAACAGCATCAGCACGGCGACGACCGCAAGCGGCGTCCCCTGCCCCATCAGCGAAAACATCAGGAAGGCGACGACGCTGAGGCTGAGGCCGATGACCGAGAAGGGCTTGTAGCGCCCGGTGATGGAGATCAGCCGGCCGGCCACCAGCGAGCCGATAACGATGCCGCCCGTCAGGCCGATGAACAGCAGGCCGGCCATCGAGGGCGACAGGCCGGTGGTGGTCTGCAGGAAGAGCGAGAAATAGTTGACCATGCCGATGCCGATGGCGCCGGCGCACATGGTGACGATGAGGTAGAGAGAAAACGTGCTGTCGCGGAACAGCCGCAGCGGCACGATCGGCTCGGGGACGCGCGATTCGATCCACACCCACAGGAGAGCGCAGGCCGCACCGACGCCGAGCAGGCCAAGGGCTGCGGGCGCGAGCATCGACCCGAAGATCTGCTTGCTGTCGGCAAAGGCGACGACGCAGGTGATGGTGGCGGCGAGCACGACGGCACCGGCGTAGTCGATCTTCGGCTTGCGGGTCGGGCGCCGGTTGGGCAGGAGAAAGAAAAGGCCGGCGACCACGAGGATGCCGATCGGCAGATTGATGAGGAAGATCGAGCGCCATCCGAACAGATCGCTCATCGTGCCGCCGAGAACGGGGCCGAGGCTGCCCGACGCCATGATCATCAGGCTCGAATAGCTCTGGTACCTGGCACGCTCGCGCGGCTCGAACAGGTCCGCATTGATGGCGAAGATCGAGACCATGATGCCGCCGCCGCCCAGCCCCTGGAAGACCCGGGCCGCAATCAGCGAGTTCATCGACCAGGCAAAGCCGCAGACCAGCGAGCCGAGGGTAAACAGCACGATCGCCGTCAGCATCACGTACTTGCGGCCGAACAGGTCGCCAAGCTTGCCGTAGATCGGCATGACGGCGCTGGTGGCGAGCAGGAAGGCGGAGCTGACCCAGCCGAAGCGCTCCATGTCGCCGAACTCGCCAACGATGGTGGGAAGCGCCGTGGAGACGATCTGGTTGTCGAGGGTCGCCATGAACAACGCGGCCATTAGGAAGCAGAAGATCGCCAGCCGGTGGCCATGCGTGGCGACGAGTGGCAGCGGCGCCGGGCGGGAACTGTCCATGGGAGGATCCGATTACTGATGGCGGTATTTATGTGCTTATGGCATATATCTGTCAACGGCACTTTTGTGTGAATGTCATTAATACGTTGAATTGCCGCGAGCGGATTTGCTATGGTTCGTCGATGGACACGACAGCACACTCAGCCAATCCGGCCTTTCCCGAAGACCTCGCGCGTATCAGCGACGCGCTCGGACGGATGCGCATGCTGATCGGCCGGCGGATCATCGCCCGCACGGCGATCGCCAATACGGTGCCCGGGTTGGAGATCTCGCATCTGGACGTGCTGGAAGCGATGCGGCGGGCCGGCGGGGAAGTCACCGTCGGCGCCATTGCCGATGCGATGCGGATCGATCCGTCGCGCGGAAGCCGGCTCGTCAGCGAGCTCGTCGGACGCGGGGTGCTGCGGCGCGACGCCTCGCAGGAGGACGGACGGCGGTCGATCATCGCCCGCACCGAACTCGGCGACAGGCTGCTTGCCGAAATGCGGTCCGTGAAGCATTCGCTTCTCCAGCAGGTGCTGGAAGACTGGGAAGAGCGGGATCTGCACGCGTTTTCGCAGCTGTTCGACCGGTTCGTCTCCGGCTTCGAGGACGCGGCGACGAAAGCCGCCACCTCGTCGGGCGCGGAGCGCTAGACGCTAGAGCGCCTGCCCCGCGGCGATCTTCAACGTGTCGCGACCCATGTCCTTGGCCTGGTACATGGCCTGGTCGGCGCGGGCGAGCAGCGTTTCCGGCGTTTCGCCGTCCTGCGGAAAGAAGGCGACGCCGATGCTGCACGTCGCAACCAGGCTTTGACCGTCGATCAGGATGGGGCGCGCGACGGCGGCCCGCAACGCCTGCAGGCGGTGTAGGACGCCGCGATCGCCACGCTCCAGATCGATGAACACGACGGCGAACTCATCGCCGCCGAGCCGCGCGAGAAGATCGCCCGACCGGATACAGTCGCTCATGCGCATGGCGAGGCTCTTCAGAACCTCGTCGCCGGCGGCGTGACCGAGCGTATCGTTGATCACCTTGAAGTTGTCGAGATCGACATAGGCGACCGTGACCCTCAGCTGCTCGCGCTGCGCCTGTTGCAAGGCACGGCCGAACTGCGGCCAGAACAGGGCCCGGTTGGGAAGGCCGGTCAAGGGATCATGGTGCGCCATGTGCTGGATCCGGGCTTCGTTGCGGGCCCGCTCGATGGCGATGCCGGCCAGATCGGTCGCCATGGTCGTCAGCTGCATTTCAAGGGCCGTCGGTTCCCTCACGGTGCCGGAATAGAGGGCGAAGGTGCCGAACACCCTGCCGTCCGGCCCCATGATCGGCGTCGACCAGCAGGAGCGGAAGCCGAACCTGACGGCAATGTCGCGAAAATCGTCCCAGAGCGGATCGACGTGGATGTCGCTGACGATCACCGCCTCGTGCCGCCAGGCCGCCGTGCCGCACGAGCCCCTCTTCGGTCCGATTTCAAAACCGTCGATGAGCTTCACATAGGCCTTGGGCAGATGCGGCGAGGCGCCGTTGCCAAGCCGCTCGCCCGCCTCGTCGAGAAGCAGGATGGAGGCGGTGATGCCGCTCAGCTCGGATTCGACCAGCGTGACGACGGCCTCGAGGACCACATCCTGCGGCTGGCCGCGGGCGATCATCTCGAGCAGCCTTGCATGTCCATGCCTGCGATCGTCCTGCCGCTTGCGCGCCGTGACGTCGCGGGAAATCCCGATCAGGCCGACGATTTCGGACGATCTGTTGCGCAGCGGCGTCTTGGTGGTCGTCAACCACACCTCGCGTCCGTCCAGAAGCCGGACGCGCTCCTCTATGCCGTCGATGGTGGCGCCAGAGCTGATGACGTCCTGTTCGCTGATGAAGAGACGGCGGGCACTTTCAGTGTCCAGCAGATCGGCGTCCATCCTGCCGACGAGATCGGCCCCGAACTGGTCGCGGCTCGCCCGGTTGGCGGCAGCGTTGGCAAAGACGAAACGGCCGGTGCGATCCTTGATGTAGACGAAGTCGGGCACCTGATCGAGCAGCGTGCGCAAATCCACGTCGGGCATCACGCCATTGATGTCGAGATCGATCCGGACTTCGGTCGCAATGCGCAGGAGCCTGCTACAGAGTTCCTCCATAGGCTCGTGCGAGGTATTGACCGGCATGCCATGCATGATGGGGTCAGCCATGCCCCCTCTCCCTGAAGGCACCGGTCATCCGACCTGGTGCGTGTATTCAAGATGCCTGTAAATTCCTTATCCTTGCTTAAGAACATCATGAAATTGTAATGCGACAACAACAACTTCGCCGGGGGCTCGGCCAAACGCCGAACATTCTGGTAGTGATGGTTGCGGGCGAGGACGGTAGCGGATGTTCACAAAGCGACGATTCTTGAGTTTGGGCGCGGGAATGGCCGGGCTCGGCCTGTTGGCGCCGGAGGTGTTTCCGGCGTCCGGCCCATCGATCGGCATGCGCGGATCGATCGATGCGACGGCGGAGGGCGTCCTCCCCGAGGGTAGTCGGCCAAGGGCCCGCGGTTCCGACGAGGCGAGCCGCAAGCTCGCCGATGCCATAGCCAAGGCGGCCCGCCAGAACATGCCGCTCTTCCTGCCGGCGGGGCGCTACGAGGTCTCGAACATCACACTGCCGGACGGTGCCCGCATCACAGGCGTCGCCGGCGCAACCCGGCTGGTCTATGGCGGCGGCGGCTTTCTGATGCGGGCAGACCGGGCCAGCCGGATCGAGCTTTCGGGCCTTGTGCTCGATGGCGGCGGGCGCGGCCTCGGCGATCAGGTCCAGGCCCTGGTTCAGCTGAGCGGCGTCGATACCATCATCATCGACAGCTGCGCGATCGTCGGGTCGCAGAAATCGGGGCTGCAGCTGGAGCGCTGCGGCGGGCGCATCGAACGCAGCAGCGTGACGGGCGCGGCCGAATACGGGCTCTATGCCGTCGACAGCACGGGGCTTTCGGTGATCGGCAACGACGTGGCCGACTGCGGCAATGGCGGCATCCTCGTTCACCGCCGCAGCAAGGGCTTCGACGGCACCATCGTCTCGGCCAACCGGATTTCACGGATCGGTGCGACCTATGGCGGCACGGGCCAATACGGCAACGGCATCAACCTGTTCCGGGCCGACGGCGTGGCCGTGACCGGCAACCAGATCAGCGCTGCCGCCTTTTCAGCGATCCGCGCCAACAGTGCCTCCAACGCCCTGATGTCGAACAACCAGTGTTTTCGGTCCGGCGAAACGGCGATCTATGCGGAATTTTCATTCGAAGGCGCTGTGGTCAGCGGCAATATCGTCGACGGGGCTGCCAACGGCATTTCGGTGGTCAACTTCAACGAGGGCGGGCGGCTGGCGACGGTTGCCAACAATGTCGTGCGCAATCTTTCCCTCACCGGCCCCTATGTCCTCGAGGAGGCGATCTTCGGCGTCGGCATCAGCGTCGAGGCGGATACGGCGGTGACCGGCAATGTGGTGGAGAATGCCCCGTTCTGGGGCCTGGCGCTCGGCTTCGGCGCCTTTCTGCGCAATGTCGTTGCCACCGGCAATGTGGTTCGCCAGGCAGGGATCGGATGCGCCGTCAGTGTCGCCGATGGTGCCGGCAGCGCCGTGATTTCCGGCAATCTGTTCCAGGACACGAAAAGGGGCGCCATCATCGGCCACCGCTGGAAGGCGCCGGCAACGGAGGAACTTGCCCGCAGCGACGCGGCGGCCCGCTACCCGCAGCTGACGATCGAGGGCAACCGGATGGGCTAGCCAGGTTCGTCGTCGTTCTCGCGAAGATCGATCGCGCGACCGCGAGCGAAGATGCGCAGGATGATCACGGTGTCGTCTTTGACCAGGAAGACGATCGTGGCCTTGTAGCGATATCCGACAAGACGGATCCCTTCACCAAGATCGGTGCGCCGCATGCCGCGCTTCGGAAAGTTTGAAAATCCTTCGCAGTAACTGCGAATCCTGCCGACATATCCGCGCGCAGGCACCGCCCCCATTGCGGGGGCGAGGTAGACAAAAATGTTGTCGAGATCGTCCAAGGCATCCGGAGCGAAGACGACGCGATGGCTCATCGCTCCGCTTCGGCCTGACGCAAAGCCTCCAGTCGCGCATCGAGCCTTCTGTCGACCTCCTCGAGGGACAATAACCTTTCGGGATGAGCCCTGACTTCCTCCAGCGTCTTCCGGACCTCTTCGACCTGCCAGGTCTCAAGGGTCGCATCCTCGTCCACCAGCGTCAGAAGGCCGTCGTGGATAACCTCGCTTTCGGAGGCATATTCGCCCGATGCGACCTTGGCCTTGACCATCTCGGCCAGTTCGGCTGGCAAGGTAATGCTCAGAGACTGCGTGGCGCGCATGGATCGGTCCTTTCGTGCGGCTTCGGCATGGTCGAAATTCTATCGAAAAATTTGATGGATGTCGAACGCGGACAGAGCTTCCGTTTTGGCGACAAGACACCTAGCGTGCGGCCGCATTGAGGAGAAACGAACATGTTGAAGATCTATGGTGTCTACCGATCCCGCGCCACCCGGCCGCTCTGGCTGCTGGAAGAAATCGGCCAGCCGTTCGACGTCGTGCCGGTCATCCAGGCCTATCGCCTGCCCGAACCGATGACGCCCGGCGCGCCCACCAACACGCTGTCGCCGGAGTTTCTGGCGGTCAACCCGATGGGCTCCATCCCGTCGATGGAGGACGACGGGTTCATCCTGCATGAGTCGCTCGCCATCACGCTCTATCTCGCCCGCAAGTATGGCGGCGATCTCGGCCCGCGCGATATTCCGGAAGAAGGCGCGATGGTGCAGTGGTCGCTGTTTGCCGCCACCAGCATCGAGGCCTCGGCGCTGAAGATCCAATCGACGAAGGACGACACCGACGAAGGCAAGGCCGAGATCGCGGTTGCGGCTCGAACGCTGAAGCGTCCCTTCGACGTGCTGGAAAAGCATCTTTCCGCCCACAGTCACCTGGTTGGCGAACGGTTTTCGGTCGCAGACGTCAACGTCGCCGAGATCGTTCGCTATGCGCAGGGACACGCACCGCTGTTCGACAACCGACCGGCGCTGAAGGCCTGGCTCGAGGCCTGCCAGGCGCGGCCGGGATTCAAGGCGATGTGGGACAAGCGCATGGCCGAACCGGCCTGAGACAGACGGTCTGGCAGGGCGGCCGCCGTGATGCGGCCGCCCTGGCCTGCGACATGCGTCAGCCAACCTCATGTTCGGCGAGTGCCCGCTGAACCGCCGGGCGTTCCCGCATTCTGCGATAGTGATCGGCCACGCGCGGAAAATCGGCCATGTCGATGCCCAAGCCCGACAGCCAGTCGGTCAGTGTGAACAGATAGGCATCGGCCACCGAATAGGTCTCGCCCAGCACCCAGGGTCCCGGAAGGTACTCGTTTTCGATCAGTGCAAAGCAATCGCGCAGGTTTTGCGGCGCCTTGGCCGCCATGTCCTGAAGGGCCGCCTCGCCATCGGCCCAGCGGGATCCGCGGCGCTTGTGGGCATAGGCTACATGCACGGTGGCGGCCAGATAGGCGTTGAAGGCCTGCATGCGGCCGAAGGCAAAGGGATCGTCCAGCGGCGCCAGCTTGGCGGCGGGCGCCATCTGGGCGACATAGGCGAGGATCGCGACGTTCTCCGACAGCACCCCGTCGTCGGTGGCGAGCGCTGGCACCCGGCCCTTCGGATTAAGCTTCAGGTAGGCCGGCGAGCGCTGTTCGCTTTCGGCGAATTTCAGCCGCTTCAGCTGATAGGACAGACCGGACTCCGCCAGCGCGATGGCACTGGCGAGCGAGCACGCACCGGGCGAAAAAAACAAAGTATACATACGTCTTGCCTCCTGCTTGTCCGCCCGTTCTAGCACGGCCGTCAGCTGTTGGAAGCCGTTTGGACGCCTGTATCCGACGGCCGAGGTCATCCTGATCGGCGGCCGGCTCTACAAGCATCCGATGGTGGCGACCGTCGGGGGGCAGCCCGGAGGCGATCACCGCTGGAGCGAGCCTGCGGTGACGACCTCGGAAAAAATGCTCAGGCAAACAGCGCGTCGGTGACGCGGACGTCGCCGACATGGAGGCCGTTCCAGTTTGACATGGAGCGGTTGGCCATGGACATTAGCCTGGCCTCGACTTCGCCGCCCTTTTCGAAATAGCGGGCAATCAGGGCAAAGATCATGGCTTCGGCGGCGCGGGTGGAGCCGTCCTCGGCCTTTACCGCCATGGCGATACCCTGATCCGGCAGGGCCGCGACGAAGACGCCCTCGGCGCCGGTCTTGGCGAAGATCTTGCCCGGCGCGACCTGCATCAGCTTAGTGCAGGCACGGTTGGTGCCGGCGACGTAGAAGGGCTCTGCCATGCAGGCTTCCATCAGCCGCCGCGATGCCTTGGCGCGCGAAGGCTCCAGGCTCTCGCCCGTCAGCATCTTCGCAAATCCGTGGGCCAGGCCCTTGAGCGGCACGGCGTAGGTGGGGATGGAGCAGCCGTCGATGCCGCAATTGTCTTTACCGAGCGTGGCGCCGGTCAGGCTTTCCATGACGGCGCGGATCTCGCGCTGCAGCGGGTGGTCGTAGCCAACGTAACCTTCAAGCTCGGTGCCGGAATGCACGCAGGTGCAGACGAAGCCCGAATGCTTGCCGGAGCAGTTGTTGTGAAGCGCCGTCGGCTTGTCGATGCTGCGCGCCTGGTGGATCAGCACCGGCGGGTCGGAGGCCCAGTGGGCGCCGCATTCGAGAGCCGACACATCGCGGCCGGCCTTGGCCAGCATGGAGGCGGCCATGGCGACATGCTCGTCCTCGCCGGAATGGGAAGCGCAGGAAAAGGCCAGTTCCCGGTTTCCAAAGCCATAGGCGTCGGCCGCGCCGCTTTCAATCAACGGCAAAGCCTGCATGGCCTTGCAGGCGGAGCGCGGAAACACACCGGAATCAGAGGCGCCGAAGGCAAAGAGCTCCTTGCCCTCGCCATCCACGACGATGCCCATGCCGCGGTGGCGGCTTTCGACAAGGTTGCCTCGGGTCACTTCCACAGTCACGGGATTTTGCATGGTCAGTCCTGGCGCTGGCGTTTTCAATGGCAATATGGGGCGGTCTTTTAAACGGCTAGCCTAAAACTTGCACGGAAAATGCTAATGAAATCGGTAAAGCACCTGATGATCGTGATCTTCATCCTTTACCTCCTGCCGACCTTCGCTTCCGCCGGCCTATGGGCGCTGAGAGATCATCCCGCAGGGTGGAGTGATGCGCGCTGGACCTCCGCGGGCATCCTGCCGAAGCCGGAGGCGAGCCCCGAGGCCGCCATCTACATCTTCTCGGCGATGACCGGCGGCCTGAAGGGCGCGGTCGCAAGCCACGCCTGGATCGTCACAAAACCGGAGGGCGCCGCGACCTATACCCGCTACGACAAGGTCGGCTGGGGAACGACCATTCGCCGCAACCACCGGGATGCCGACGGTTTCTGGTACTCCAACCCGCCGCAACTGGTCACCTCGGTCACCGGGGCGGAGGCCAAGGCGCTGATCCCCAGGGTCGAGGCGGCCATTGCCGCCTATCCGCATGCGCAACCCGGCAGCTACCGGATCTGGCCCGGACCCAACTCCAACACCTTCGTGGCGCATGTGCTGCGCACGGTCCCGGGACTCAATGCCGTTTTGCCGCCGCATGCCGTCGGGCGCGACTACCTGCCGAACGGCGACTACGTGCATCTGGACGCGGACGGGCGCGACCTGCATGTGACGCTGAGGGGACTGGTGGGGTTTTCGGTGGGACAGCGAAGCGGCGTGGAGGTGCATTTCATGGGGCTTGTCGCGGGGCTCGATCTCGCCCGTCCCGGCATCAAGCTGCCGGCCTTCGGCAGGATCGGCATCTAGACCCTGCAAAAATGCAAAACGCCCGCGACGGGGCGGGCGTTTTAATGGCAAACTGCCTGTCTGCTGATCAGAAGCCGCTGGCGGCCCGAGCAAAGCTGCGGATGTTGCCGGGCTCTACGCCGACATCCTGCAGCTCGCGCGGGGTCATGCGGCCGAGCTCGCTAACAGTCTGACGATACTTGCGCCAGTTGCTGAAGGTGCGTGCGACGTTCATGATGATCCCCTTTCCTGGGTTTCGAAACCGGCTGCCGGTCCTCGGCGCCTTTGGTTTCGATGGGACCCTTATAACCCGCGCGGCCTCCGTCGTGCAGCGCCGGTTGCTCAGCTCACCTATGCACTGCGCGCATCGGTCTCTTGACGTCGGTCAAGGCGGGCCTCGAAAAGGGAGTGAGGCCTGGAGCCGAAAATGGAAAAGGGCCGCACGAGGCGACCCTTCCATGAGTTTGGTCCGGTTGAACGAACCCGGGCCGTCTCTCGACAGTCCGAAGGAAAGTCTAGGTTCAGGCCGAGGGCTGCCCCGACACGACCGATACAATTCCATTGCCCGTTACGCAGACCGAAATCTCATTAGACATTGGATCACCTTCCTTTCATTACGTTGAACATGATCGAAAGATAGGTGCCGGCCGGGCCATTCGCAAGCCACGTTGTATAAACATTCGCGAATTTACGTGAGTTGATCCAGCGCCTTGCTGCCACTAGCATTCGCAAGCCTGAGATTCGAACCGTCGCACGCCGAGGGCGCAATCTCGGAGGCTGATCGGACCGGTGCGGCAATCGAGCCGCGTCGGAAACGACCTCTCCACTGACAGTTCGGCCCTAGCCGCCAAGCCCGCAAGGACGTCCGGTGCGGGCTCGTTCCGGAAGGTCCGGCGGCTTCAAGCGCATCGCCAAGGAAGACGATCGGCTTGATGCGAGGACTATACCGGATCCGATACAGTCCTCGACTTGGCCCTACTCCATCGTCATCACGATCTTGCCGATATGGGTGCTGCTTTCCATGAGCGTGTGCGCCTCGGCTACCTTTTCGAAGGGCAGGACGTCATGAATGACCGGCGCCACCGCGCCATCTTCGAGACGCGGCCAGACCTGGGCCAAAAGATCGTCGCGGATGGCGCGCTTCTCCTCAGCCGTTCGCGGGCGCATGGTCGAGCCGGTGACAGTCAGGCGCTTGACCATGATCGGGGTGAGATTGACCTTTTCTGCCACCGGTCCGCCGAGGAAGGCGATCATCGACAGGCAGCCGTCCTTGGCGAGCGAGGCCAGGTTCTTCTCGAAGTAGGAGGCGCCGATCATGTCGAGGATGACGTCGACACCGTTGCCGTCGGTCTCGGCCTTGATGACTTCGACGAAATCCTCGCTCTTGTAGTCGATGCCGCGCGTTGCGCCGAGTTTTTCGCAGGCATCGCACTTGTCGCGCGAACCGGCCGTTGCGTAGATGGCGGCGGCGCCGAAGGCCTTGGCCAGCTGGATTGCGGTGGTGCCGATGCCGCTCGACCCGCCATGAATGAGCACGGTCTCGCCTTCGGTCAGGCCGGCCATCTGGAAGAGGTTGGCCCAGACGGTGAAGAAGGTTTCCGGCAGCGCGGCCGCCTTCACCGCGTCATAGCCCTTCGGCCAGAACAGCGTCTGGCTGGCCGGAACCGCGCAGTACTGCGCGTAGCCGCCGCCGTTCGCCAGCGCACAGACCTTGTCGCCGATGCTGAATTCGGTAACGCCGGCGCCGAGAGCCACGACCTCGCCGGCGATCTCGAGGCCGAGAATGGGACTTGCATCCTTCGGCGCCGGATAGGCGCCCTGACGCTGCTGCACATCGGGACGATTGACGCCCGCGGCTTCGACCTTCACGAGGATTTCGCCGGCGCGGGCCACGGGCAGCGGCCCCGTCGCCAGCACCATGACTTCAGGGGCACCGAAGGACGGCAGATCGACATATCGCATGGTGGCAGGAAGGGTCATGGGGTTTCCTTTCAATGACGCGCATTGACATAGGATAGCCAGGCGACAAGACAAAGGCCGCGCTTAACGCTTCGTCACTTCGCCTCGCCGAACAGGGAAAAGACCAGACCGTTTTCGCTCTCCTTGGCCAGCGCCTTGACGGCTGCGATCTCGGCGCCGATGCGCAGGACATCGTCGAGGACCAGGCCCTGAGGCAACTCCACCACGCCGATCGAGCAACGCATCAGCGGGAAGTCCCGCTCGATGCCGGACCGGTCGTGGCCATGGATCTTGCCGGCCGCCCGCTCGTCCTCGGAATAGAGCGCGATCACGTCGTCATGGAAGTCCGACAGCAGGCGGCCGAGGATTTCGGTCAGCTCGTCGCGGGTCCAGTCGCGGACGCCGATGAAGAAGTCGTCGCCTCCGACATGGCCGAGGAAGTGCTCATCGGAGAAGAAATAGCGCTTCATCAGGGCGGCGAAGAGCGAGATCGCGTGGTCGCCCAGGTGGAAGCCGTAATGGTCGTTGAAGGGCTTGAAGTTGTCGAAATCGCAGTAGCAGAAGAACCGGGTCTCATCGTCGTCACGGCCGATTTCGTGCATGAAATCGCGGATGGCGAGATTGCCCGGAAGACTCGTCAACGGGTTCTGGTCCTGGGCGATCTTCAACTGCTTTTCGTTGACCACCTTGATGAGCGAGGCGGCCGAAACGACGCCGGTATAGCGCATGTTTTCGGTCAGGATGACGCAGGCGCTGTTTTCCATGTTGGCAAACAGGCTCATCAGTTCCTCTGCCTCGGCGTTGAGCCCGATGATCGGCGCACGTTCGACGAAGTGGGAGACCGTTCGCTCGTAGACCTTGTTCTTCAAGAGGTCGCGTCCGAAGGGCTGGTAGATGAATTCCTTCAGGTGATATTCGTTGATGACGCCGCGCGGCTCGCCATTGGCGTTGAGGACCGGGAAAAAGGCCTGCCGCGGATTGCGCCGGAAGAGCTCGAACACATTGTCGATGCTCTCGTTTTCGTAGACCGCCGGGAGATGCTCGATCTGCTTGCGGATGAGGATCTCATCCAGCGACTGGCTGGAGCGCCGCGCCCGGCCGATATCGGCTAGATGCGGAAAGGCAGGCTGAAGCTCGCTCAGGAACGTCGTCGGGCGGGCGATGAACCAGCCCTGGACGAGATCGACGCCGTACTCCCGGCAGGTGACGAATTCCGCCTCCGTCTCGATGCCTTCCGCAATCACCCGGATGCCCAGCACATGGGCGATGTTGACGATGTTCTTGACGAGATGCCGCTTGCGCGGGCTGTCGTCGATGCCGGAAATGAAATGCCGGTCGATCTTCAGGTAATCCACCGGGTAGTCGCAGAGAAGCTTCATCTCCCCGTGGCCGACGCCGAAATCGTCGATCGCCAGCTTGAAGCCCGCCTTGCGCAGCTCCACCACGAGGCCCGCGAATTCCGGAACGCTGGTGTTGTCGAACCGCTCGGAAAATTCGAAGCAGACCGACGATGGCGGGATATTGGCCTTGTGCAGGTGGGTGGTGAGCTTTTCGATGAAATAGGACCCGTGCCTGATCAGCCGGACATCGAGGTTGAGGAAAAGCGTGGCCGAGGCAAAGCCCGGCAGGGACGCGAACTTGGCAAGCGCCCGGGCACCCATCATCTGCTCCAGCGCCAGGAGCTGGTTGCTTTCATGCGCCTGGTCGAGCAGCTCGACGGGCGAGGCGAAGCCGATCCGCTCCTGGCCGCGCATCAGCGACTCGTAACCGAAGACGGAGCCGGTGCCGATCTCCACGATCGGCTGGAAGGCATTTTCCAGCACAAGCTTGGCAAGCGTCACCAACTGGTCGTTGGCATAACGGCGCAAGACGCCCGGCTCTAATACGGCCGCAGACGACATGACTGAAAACTCCACTGCGCAATGAGCTATAATATCTCAACGCAGATTGGCTTGGCTTTCGTCAAAATTCCCTTTCCGTATTGTGAAGCTTCCATGAAGCTTTCATGACGCCCATGCGACAGGCGGTCTGCACGTTAGAGGTCGCGATACGGGTGCCGCCTCCCCCGGATGTCGGAGGTCAGGCCGAGCGTGCCGCCAGCGCCAGGGCGAGCATGGCGCTGCCCTGCATGACCAGGTCGGCGGCCAGGAAGATGCCGAGGATCAACAGGCTGTTGACCGGCCAGCCGAGCGCAATGATGAGCCCGGCGAGTGCCGTGACGATGCCGCCGCCGAGGATCCAGACGGCGCCGCGCATGGGCCGCAGACGCAAGCCCACCCAGATGCGGAAGATGCCCGCGACCATGAGTGCCACCGCCATCAGGAGCGTCAGGACGACGGCCGTCAGCGCCGGGTTCCAGAAGGCCAGCAGGCCCGCGATCGTATACAGCAGGCCGCTCAGCCCCCAGTAGAGCGCATGCTCCCAGGCCTTCACTTGGAAAGCGTGGACGAGATGGGCGACGCCGCCGATCAGCATCAGCATGCCGATGTAGAAAACGGAAGCAACGGTTGCCGCGAACAGATTGGCAAAGGCGATAAAGCCGAAGACGATCAGCAGGATGCCGAGCCCGAGGAACCAGCCCCATCGTTCCTGCACCCTCGATACGGGAGGTGTGTCCAAACCAAATGCCATGATCGTTTCCTCTCGGTTACGGCGTTCGCGCGATCCCTCTGGATCATCCGCCCCTGCCGTCCTCAACCAAGCTAGCTCAAGCATGCGTCAGGGCCTTGACGAGGATCAACTGCGCCTCAGGCGGCGTGCAAAGGTCTGGCCCTCTCGATCCGCTCCAACTCCCTCGGGTCGTTCATCGCTGCCCAAAGATCGCTGCGACGTTGCACATTGAGCCAGAAGTCAGGACTGTTCCCGAAGACCCTCGACAGAATGAGTGCGGTTGGAACTGTCACGGCACGGCGACCGTTGCAAAGTTCGTTGACATGCTTGCGCGGCACTCCCATCGCCTCGGCGAGGGAAGCCTGCGTCAGTTGCATCGGCTCCATGAATTCCTCGACCAGGATTTCGCCAATGCCTACGGGTTTACGCTTTGTCATCAGCATTTTGCACCTCATCAGTAGCTGTGGTCGTCCAGATACAGCTCGCTTGCTTCGCCAGTCTCAGCATTCCAACAAAAAATCAGGCGCCAGCGCTGGTTGACGCGGATCGAAGAATAGCCGTCCATAGACCCACGCAGTTTCTCGAAATGGTTGCTGGGTGGAACACGGAGATCCAGGTCCGTTGCCGCATCATCGATCATCTGCAGCTTGCGGAACAGACGTCCCTCTATATCGGCCGGAACCTTCTTCGAGCGACGATCGTGGACAAAAAAGTCGTGCAACCACCGATCGCGAAAACCTGAAATCATCGAGTTTCTCCCGAAGGCCCTTTGTACCACTCTTCGGGACACGCAGCAAGATCATGCGCTTTTGGGATAGAGTGGTTCGCATTCCCTGCTTGATCGCAGGCACGATCAAAAATAACTGATCTGACAGGCTTCACGTCACCAGCAGAATGCGATTCCGATCATGTCCCGGCCCAACATCCTCATCATCATGGTCGACCAGCTGAACGGAAAGCTGTTCCCCGATGGACCCGCGGACTGGCTGCATGCGCCGCATCTGAAAGCGCTGGCGGCGCGCTCGGCACGCTTTGCCAACAACTACACCTCGTCGCCGCTGTGCGCGCCGGCGCGCGCCTCGTTCATGGCGGCGCAACTGCCGAGCCGCACCCAGGTCTACGACAATGCCGCCGAATACGTCTCGTCGATCCCGACCTATGCGCATCACCTGCGGCGAGCCGGCTATTACACCGCTCTGTCGGGCAAGATGCATTTCGTCGGCCCCGACCAGCTGCACGGCTTCGAGGAGCGGCTGACGACCGACATCTACCCGGCTGATTTCGGCTGGACGCCGGACTACCGCAAGCCGGGCGAGCGGATCGACTGGTGGTACCACAATCTCGGCTCGGTGACGGGTGCCGGCGTCGCCGAGATCACCAACCAGATGGAATATGACGACGAGGTCGCCTTCCTCGCTAACCAGAAGCTCTACCACCTGTCGCGCGACAGGGACGATCCGGCGGCCCGGCCCTGGGCTCTGACCGTATCCTTTACCCATCCGCACGACCCTTACGTCGCGCGCCGGAAATACTGGGATCTCTACGAAGGCTGCGAACACCTGCTGCCGGAACTCGGCGCGCTGCCCGACGACCGGCAGGATCCGCATTCCAGGCGCATCATCCACTCCTGCGACTACCAGAACTTCGACGTCACGGACGAGGATGTCCGCCGCTCGCGGCAGGCCTATTTCGCCAATATCTCCTATATCGACGACAAGGTCGGCGAGCTGATCGATACGCTGACCCGAACCCGCATGCTGGACGAAACCTTCATCCTGTTCTGCTCCGACCATGGCGATATGCTCGGCGAGCGCGGGTTGTGGTTCAAGATGAACTTCTTCGAGGGCTCGGCGCGTGTGCCGTTGATGATCGCCGGTCCGGGCGTCACCCCTGCCCGGCATGCGGCACCGGTTTCCAATCTCGATGTCGCGCCGACGCTCTGCGACCTCGTCGGCATCTCGATGGACGAGATCATGCCCTGGACTGACGGCGAGAGCCTGAAGCCGGTGATCGAGGGCGGGGCACGCACCTCGCCCGTGCTTCTCGAATATGCCGCCGAAGGCTCGATCTCGCCGCTCGTCTGCATCCGCGAGGGCAAATGGAAATACACCCATTGCATGCTCGACCCGGACCAGCTGTTCGATCTCGAGACCGACCCGCTGGAACTTGCCAACCTCGCCGACGATCCGGATTTCGAGGACGTCGTTGCGCTGTTCCGGTCCAAGCGCGAGGCGCGCTGGGACATGGGCGCCTTCGACGCGGCGGTGCGGGAAAGCCAGGCGCGGCGCTGGGTGGTCTATGAAGCGCTGCGCAACGGCGCATACTACCCCTGGGACCACCAGCCTCTCCAGAAGGCATCCGAGCGCTACATGCGCAATCACATGGACCTCAACGTCCTCGAAGAAACCAAGCGCTACCCGCGAGGCGAATGACATGCGAGCTCAACCCAAGGCCAGCCACTTCATCGACGGCGACTATGTGGAAGACACCGAGGGCACGGTGATCGAGAGCCTCTATCCGGCCACCGGAGAGGTGATCGCGCGCCTGCATGCGGCAACGCCTCAAATCGTGGAAAAGGCGATCACGGCTGCCAAGCGCGCGCAGCCGGAATGGGCAGCAATGAGCCCGACGGCGCGCGGCCGTATCCTCAAGCGTGCCGCCGAGATCATGCGGGCGCGCAACCGCGAGCTTTCGGAGCTCGAGACGCTCGACACGGGCAAGCCGATCCAGGAGACGATCGTTGCGGACCCGACCTCCGGTGCCGACAGTTTTGAATTCTTCGGGGGCGTGATCGCGGCCGGGCTCAACGGCCAGTACATCCCGCTCGGCAGCGATTTCGCCTATACCAAGCGAGTGCCGCTCGGCGTCTGCGTCGGCATCGGCGCCTGGAACTATCCGCAGCAGATTGCCTGCTGGAAGAGCGCACCGGCGCTCGCCTGCGGCAATGCCATGGTCTTCAAGCCGTCGGAAAACACGCCGCTCGGAGCCCTGAAGATTGCCGAGATCCTGATCGAAGCGGGGCTGCCGAAGGGCTTGTTCAACGTCATCCAGGGCGACCGCGCGACCGGGCCGCTGCTCGTCAACCATCCGGATGTGGCCAAGGTGTCGCTGACCGGCTCCGTGCCGACCGGCCGCAAGGTGGCGGCAAGCGCCGCGGGTGGCCTCAAGCACGTGACGATGGAGCTTGGCGGCAAGTCACCGCTGGTCGTGTTCGAGGATGCGGATATCGACAGCGCCGTCGGCGGCGCCATGCTCGGCAACTTCTATTCCACCGGCCAGGTCTGCTCGAACGGCACCCGGGTCTTCGTGCAGCGCCGGATCAAGGACGAGTTCCTGTCGCGATTGAAGCAAAGGACGGAAAAGATCGTCATCGGCGAACCGATGGACGAGGCGACCCAGATGGGGCCGCTGATCTCCTTCGACCAGCGCCAGAAGGTGCTCTCCTATATCGACAAGGGCCGCAGCGAAGGCGCAGCGCTTCTGACCGGCGGCGGCATTCCGAACGACGTCACGGGCGAAGGCTATTATATCCAGCCAACGGTCTTTTCCGACGTAACCGATAACATGACGATCGCGCGCGAAGAGATCTTCGGCCCGGTGATGTGCGTGCTCGATTTCGACGACGAGGATGAGGTGATCGCCCGCGCCAATGCCACAGAATTCGGCCTGTCGGCCGGCGTGTTTACCGCCGACCTTAGCCGCGGGCACCGGGTGGCGGATCAGCTCGAAGCGGGCACGCTATGGATCAACACCTATAATCTCTGCCCGGTCGAAATTCCCTTCGGCGGCTCCAAGCAGTCCGGGTTCGGGCGCGAAAACTCGTTGGCAGCGCTGGAGCATTATTCCGAGCTGAAGACCGTCTATGTGGGGATGGGCAAGGTCGAGGCGCCGTATTGAACGCCTTGTTAGCCGACCACCAGATCATCGAGATCAACCTTGAGGACAGCGGCGATGCGTTTCAGCTCGTCGACGCTACCGGTTTTCTCGCCGGTCTCAATCTGGGCCATGCAGGGCTGCAAAATGCCGGCCGCGTCGGCGAGTTCGGACACAGTCATCTTCCGGTAGGTGCGGAAGGTGCGGATGCGGCTGTCTGTTTCAAACAGTTCGTAAACAAGCTCGGCCGGCCAGGTTTCTTCGCCGGCCTCGATACGAGCCATGACTTCGCGAGCCGTGATGGTATCCATCATGTCCTCGAATTCTTCCTCGGGGACAAGAACGAAGGGCTTACCACCGATAACCGTTCTGTTGAAAACACCCATCATTTAATCCTTGTAGACACCGCCCCTGGGGCCGGCGTCGATGACCAAAACGAGGTTCGTCTGTTCATCGATGATGACCCTATCGGCACCGACCCTGATGCGGATGAGCGGGCTACCCAAGAGCTTCTTGAGGTCGACCCTTTCGCCACGGGCGAAAGCATCGACTGTCGACTTGATCGCAGCCTGTCTTTTTGGCTGCATCCGGCTCAAACTCTTTTGTGCGACATGAGAATACTGAACCGGCTTCATCCCGGCAATATCGTTTAGAATCGAATTTTGTTCAACCATGGATTGAGAAGAATGCTTACGGCAGATTTCGTCATCATCGGTTCCGGCTCGGCAGGTTCGGCCATGGCTTACCGCCTGTCGGAGGATGGCAAGCATTCGGTGATCGTCATCGAGGCGGGCGGATCGGACATCGGGCCGTTCATCCAGATGCCGGGGGCACTGGCCTGGCCGATGAGCATGAAGCGCTACAACTGGGGCTATCTGTCGGAACCCGAGCCGAACCTCAACAACCGCCGCATCACCGCGCCGCGCGGCAAGGTTTTGGGCGGATCTTCATCGATCAACGGGCTCGTCTATGTGCGCGGTCACGCCGAGGACTACAACCGCTGGGAAGAGCTTGGCGCAACGGGCTGGGCCTATGCGGACGTGCTGCCCTATTTCAAGCGCATGGAGCATGCGCACGGCGGCGAGGAAGGCTGGCGCGGCACGGACGGGCCGCTGCACGTCCAGCGCGGGCCGATGACCAATCCGCTGTTCCATGCCTTCATCCGTGCCGGCGCGCAGGCGGGTTTCGAGACGACGCAAGACTATAACGGCTCGAAGCAGGAAGGTTTCGGGCTGATGGAGCAGACGATCTACAAGGGGCGCCGCTGGTCTGCCGCCAACGCCTATCTGCGGCCGGCGCTCAAGCGTCCGAACGTCGACATCGTCTACGGATTTGCCAACAAGGTGGTGATCGAAGACGGCCGCGCCGTGGGCGTCGAGATTCTCCGTCGCGGCAGTACGGAAACCATCATGGCCAAGCGCGAAGTGATTATCGCGGCCTCCTCGTTCAACTCGCCGAAACTGCTGATGCTGTCGGGCATCGGCCCTGCCGAGCATCTCAAATCACACGGTATCTCCGTTAAGGCCGACCGGCCGGGCGTCGGCGCCAACCTGCAGGATCATATGGAATTCTATTTCCAGCAGGTCTCTACCAAGCCGGTTTCGCTCTACTCCTGGCTGCCATGGTTCTGGCAGGGCGTGGCGGGTGCGCAATGGCTGTTGTCCAAGGGCGGGCTCGGCGCCTCCAACCAGTTCGAAGCCTGCGCCTTCCTCCGCTCCGAACCTGGGCTGAAGCAGCCGGACATTCAGTATCATTTCCTGCCGGTCGCGATCTCCTACGACGGCAAGGCAGCCGCGAAAAGCCATGGCTTCCAGGTGCATGTTGGCTACAACCTGTCGAAATCGCGGGGTTCGGTGACGCTGCGGTCCGCCGATCCGAAGGCCGATCCGGTAATCCAGTTCAACTACATGAGCCATGCGGAAGACTGGGAAAAATTCCGGCACTGCGTGCGGCTGACGCGCGAGATCTTCCGCCAGAAGGCATTCGACGACTATCGCGGCCCGGAGATCCAGCCGGGCGAAAGCGTGTCGTCGGACCAGGAGATCGATGCCTTCCTGCGCGAGCATCTCGAAAGCGCCTATCACCCCTGCGGTACGTGCCGGATGGGGCGCGCAGACGATCCACATGCCGTGGTCGATCCGGAATGCCGGGTGATCGGGGTGGAGGGACTGCGGGTGGCGGACAGCTCGATCTTCCCGCATGTCACCTATGGCAATCTCAACGGCCCGTCGATCATGACCGGCGAAAAGGCGGCCGACCATATTTTGGGGCGGACACCCCTGCCGCGCAGCAATCAGGAGCCGTGGATCAACCCGCGGGCGATGGTGAGCGACCGGTAGTCAGTGGTAATCGTCCTCGCGCTGGTGGCGGATGGCGAGGATGGTGACCGTCTGGGCGTCGGTGAGCTTAAAGAGAATGAGGTAGCCGGAAGAGCCAAACGGGACGACCAGTTCCCGCAGAAGCGGATCGTCCCTTGATGCGCGTCGTGCCATGAGCGGAAAGTCCTGGAGGATCGCAAGCGTCTTCTTAATGGTGACAATTCCGCGCTCGGCAAGGTCTGGATCGCGCTCGAGCAGAAACTCCGTTAGCCTGTCCAAATCCTCAAAGAACCCCGCTGTGTAGACAAGCCGGAACGTCATCGGCCGGCGGAGGTCTTGCGTGCCGCCCTCGCCTTATCCAGCTTGCTGTCCAACAGGTTCATCACGTCGTCGTGGCTGTAATAGACGCCTGTGCGTTCTGCTTCGGCCAGACCTGCCAGCCCCCGGGCAATAAACTCCGCCTGGGTCTTGCGGTAGTCGATCTGCTTTTTCAGCGAGTCCTCGACGAAGGCTGACAGCGTTTCGCCCTCTTTCAGCACGCTTTCGGCGGCGGCGCGCAGTTCCGGGTCGACGCGGAGGGAGGGTATAGTTGCGGTTTTCATCAGCATCACCTCATGCGTTGCAATTGCGATGCATGATGCGCCTCGACGTTTAGTCTGGCAAGCGGCAGGCTGTCCGGATCACATCGCGGGGGCGGACAAAACCCTGCTGCGTTCCACGATCAGATCGCTCAGCACCTTGTAATTGCCGTCGAAGTGATGGCCGCCGGGGCGCGTCAGCACCTGTGCTCCGGCGATGTCTGCCACGTCGGGGCAAGCGCTGTCGTCTTCCGCTATGCCGTGGATACACTGGATCTTGTGAGGCTCGATCTGCTTAAGGTCATCGACGGGATCGCCGTGCTTGCCAGTGCCTTCCACGCCGAGCCAGCCGGTCACCGCGATCTCGAAATCGGCATTGTGCGATAGCGCCAGGAGCGACAACAGCGCCACCGATTGCCTGTCGGCCTCCGGCAGGAGACGATAGGTGGCGGGAAGGATGTTGGCGCCGAAGGAATAACCGATCAGCAGAACACGATCGACGTTCCAGCGCTTGCGATAGGTGGCGATGATGCGCGACAGGTCGGCGGCTGTTTCTGCGGGGCTCTTTTCGGCCCAGAAGTAGCGCAGCGCATCGACACCGACGACAGGTATGCCCTCGTCCTTCAGATGGCCGGCAAGCTTCTGGTCGATGTCGCGCCAGCCGCCGTCGCCGGAATAGATCACCGCCATGACGTTATGCTGTGCCCTCACCTCGAGCGGCACGACCGGAAGATCGAGCGGCGTCGCAGTCTGGGCAAGGCTGCGGAAGGCGACCGAAAGCGCATGGCCAAGCGCATCACCGGCCGAACTTTCGGTCTTCAAGACGGCGAGATCGGGATGGGTCTGCTTCAGCTGCGCCGCGTGAGCGAGGCCCGTTTCGCTGGCCTCATCCGTGAAGACGACCTCGACCGGGTTCGGAAGATCGCCGGCGGTCAGACCGTAGACGATGCCATCGGCCGCCGGGGTCTTCGGCGCGGGCGTGCAGAGCACGGTGGAGAGCGGAATGACCGCTTGCGGATCGACCGCGATGGTGCCGGCAATGGTGGAATTTGGCGTCTGCGCCGCGATCGCCAGCGCCAGCGTCGCGCCGTCGCCAAGGCCGGCCACGAGTGGCGGATGATAGCTGGAGATGCGCGCCCGGCGATGCAGTTGCCGGCTGAGGTCCTCGATCTCGGAGACGAGGTACAGGCAATCGCCTTTTTGACGGCGCAGGGAAGCGTAATAGCCGGGCAGATCGATGCCCACAACGACGGCGCCCTCGGCCGACAGGGATTGTGCGACCGCCCCTTCGCGGTCCGACCAGCCCCCGGCCCCCGAGATCAACATGACGACGCCGGTCGGAGCGCCGATCGGATAGGAAATCCGGCCGGTCGGAAGTGTTTGGGCCGTGAGGTCGGGCTCGGCGGTAAAATGCACCGCGGCAACCGCCACCAGCAGCCCCGCCACAAGGAGCGGCAGAAGCTTCATTTCCGCAGCAGGCCCTTCAGGCCGCCGCCGATCAGCACGGTGACGTCAAACAGCGACGCCACCGGCACGCCGCGGCCGCTGACTGCCAGATAGCGCGGCTGCCACTGCGGATCGAACTTCGACTTGAACGCCAGCACGCCCTGGAAATTGTAGAAGCGTTCGCCGTTCCTGAAAACGCGCTGCGCGACGTGGTTCCACAGGGGCGCGCTGCGATGGGTGGAAAGGCCGGCCAGCGGCGCCATGCCAAGGTTGAGCGTGCGGAATCCCTTTGCCTTCATATCCTCCATGATGCGCACGAACAGCAGGTCCATCATGCCGCGGTGGACGTTGGGGACATGGCGCATCAAATCGATGAAGGCATCGCCTTCGGAGCTGGCGGAGAGGATGTTGGCAAAGGCGACGATGCGTCCTTCGAAGCGGATGACGGCGACCGGGCCGGCGGCGACGTAGCCCGGCTGGAAGGTGCCGAGCGAAAAGCCTTTTTCGGCTGCATTCTGGGCGGCGAGCCAGGTCCGCGAGACGGTCAGGAGCTCGTCCAGCACGCCCGGCACCTGTTCGGCGGAAAGCATGGAAAACGCGAGGCCGTCGCGCTCGGCGCGGTTGATCGAGCGGCGCAGCTTCAGCCAGGCGCCACCCTTGAGATCGAAGGTGGTGAGATCGACGACGGCCTGCTCGCCGAGCTTGTAGGGTTTCAGCCGTGCCTCGACCGAGCACGGCAGGAACTCCGGTGATACCTGGTAGAAGACGGCACGGCAGCCATCCTTGCGGGCGGCGTTCATGAATTTGAGGACAAGGCCCGGCCAGGCTGCGCGGCAACCGACCGGGTCGAACAGGGCGACCCAGGACCGGCCCGAACGGGCGTACATGATGAAGGCCTTCCGGCAATCGGAAAACAGCACCTGCTTGTCGCCCAGCCGGACAAGACCGGCGCTCGCATTGGGCTGCGACGAGAGGATCTCTAACGCCTCCACCAGATCCTCGCTGGACGGTGTAGCCGGGGGTCCGGGGCGCATGGCGCGCATGACACGGCCGGTCGCAAGCGTCGCCATCGTCATCAAAAGGCCGATGACGACCGAGGCCTGCAGCGTTCCATCGAGCAGCACCACATGCCAGACGATGTTCAAAAACTGTTCTTCCAGGAAGACATAGAGCGACAGCAGGATGGTAAAGCCGACGATGGCCATGAACAGCGCCGTGCCGCGCGCCGGCCGCAGCCGCGCAAGGCCTGCCCGGCCAAGCGCAAGCGCCGCGTCCGCGGGCAGCAACGGCGCCGCCGGCAGCGCTAGAGGGTCGTCGGTTTCGTGGGCAATATCTGCCATGAGGGACTCTTCGCCAGATTGGATCGCTGCCTTCTACCTGCAGTTTGTTTACCGAAGCTTGCGGCCCTGCCCTCGAATGACTTCACCGGGTTCGGACGTGACAAACGTCAAGCCTTCGCTGCTTTTATAGTGCACAAGAGGTTGCCGCAGTTTACCCGCGGCTGAACGGCATCGCTCAAGCTTCGCGCTTGCAATCGTAGCGCAAGGGGTCGATTAAGCGGTTTTCCGCCCAAAGTGTGACTCCATGCCCCTGCCTTATCGGAAATCCAGACTGTATCGCCGGTCGCGCGTCATCCGCGGATCCTGGTCCATGTGGAAGCCAAGGATCGTGTTCTGGCTCGGCGCGGTCGCGATCGGCCTTGTCAGTGTCGGCTTCGCCCTGGCCGCGGACCAGTCGCAGGGCGCTTTCGCGGCTTTGCTTTCCGCCTTTCCCTACGGCTTTCTCCTGCCGCTCGTGGTCACGCCGCTCGGCTTTGCGCTCTGCGCCTTTCTCGCCATTACCGTCTTTCCGAACTCGCAAGGAAGCGGCATCCCGCAGGCGATCGCTGCGCGCCATCTGCGCGACGACGCGGACCGAAGCCGGCTCCTGTCTCTGAAGGTGGCCGGCGGCAAGGTGCTTCTAACCCTGGTGGGGCTGCTCTGCGGCGCCTCGATCGGCCGCGAGGGACCAACCGTCCAGGTTGGTGCCTCGATCATGCTGGCATCGGGCCGGCTCGGCGGCATGGCGCAGGCTCGCGGACTGATCCTTGCCGGCTCGGCCGCCGGCATTGCAGCGGCGTTCAACACGCCGCTTGCGGGGATCGTCTTTGCGATCGAGGAAATGAGCAAGACCTACGAGGCGCGGGCCAATGGCCTGGTCCTGACCGCGGTCATCCTGTCGGGGCTTGCCGCGCTCGGAACGGTCGGCAGCTATACCTATTTCGGCGACACCTCGGCCATGGCGCTGTCGCGACTGGACTGGGCGATGGTCGGCATCTGCGGCACCTGCGGCGGCGCGGTGGGGGCCGCCTTCAGCGCGGCGGCGATTTCGGCGTCGCGGCGGATCCGCCGTTGGGCGCATGTCGATCCGCTTCGCCGCATGGTCGGCGTGGCGACCGCCTGCGGGCTTGCGGTGGCGGTGATCGGCATCCTGTCCGGCGGAGAAACCTTCGGGACGGGGTATGAGCAGGCCAAGACCATGCTGTCGGGCGATATCGTCTCGCCGGTGTTCTTCCTGGAAAAGCTGGGCGCGACGTTCCTGTGCATGGCGGCCGGCATCCCGGGCGGCATCTTTGCGCCTTCGCTGTCCGTCGGGGTCGGTCTCGGCGCGACGCTTGCGACCATGTTCGGCGCGAGCATCGGCCTTTCGGCGCTGCTCGGAATGGCGGGCTATTTTGCCGGTGTGGTGCAGGCGCCGATGACGGCGTTCGTGATCATCATCGAAATGACCGGCGACCACCAGGCGGTGATACCGATCATGGCAGCATCGATGCTGGGCTACCTGACGTCGCGGCTGCTGTCGCCGGAGCCGCTCTACCACGCCCTGTCGCGAAGCTTCATCGCCGCCGGCCTGCGGACGAGGCGGGCGGAAGAGCGCCTTCCGACCTGACGGCGGCTGCGACCCTCATCGTTCATTTGGGCGGAAGCGGGCCGCTTTCGTCCACCTCGACGAGCAGCGAGGTCATCGCGTTGTCGCCGGTCCCCTCGCCGCTGACCTGTACGGAGGCGCCCGCCTTCACGTCCTGCTTGGTAGCCGGGCCGAGGGCGACGATCGGCGTGCCCGGGGGAATCGTCACCTTGCGCTCGCCGCCCCTGTAGGTCAGCGTCAGCGTCGGGCCGTTCACGGACGTTACGGCGTCCGAAACGGTGGCGTTGGTCATCGTACTGTTCGGCTTGCCGGACCAGGCCCGGTCGCCTTCTCCCGTCCCTTTCATCGCCGGCGGGAAGACCACCACTTCGATGGCGCCGTTGATGCCCGTGTCGGTGGGCTGCGAGGCGATGCCGACAAAATCGCCCGGCTTGATATCGGCTTCGGTGACCTTGTAGCGGCCGCGAACGCCCCATTCGGGCGCAAGCGTCACCGCAACGGCCCGGCCATCCTGCGTCTTCACCTTCAGGCTGTTTGCGTCCAGGCTTTCGACGGTGCCGCGGATCCTCACCCTGGTGGCGGCGTCGGCCGGTGCCGAGAGCACCAGCGGCGACACCAGAGCCATGGCGACTGCGAGCCGGTGGCAAATGGTTCTGTCTGTCATCATACGGGTGTTCATGGGGGTCACTTTCCGCCGGGGCGCCTCAGATGACGGAAGGCTACGCCCGGCGGGACCTTGCCGCCAATCACACAACGGTGACGCCGCGCAGAACCGCAGCCGAACCGGCGGATGCCGGGTCCTTATGTCAGGCAGGCTAGTCCGCGAAGATCTTCCAGCGGGTCGGCCGGAAACGGATGTCGCTGCCAAGCTCGACCGGCGCATGCAACGGCACCTCGATCTCGACGTGGTAGGGCGCATGGCCGTCATTAGCGATATCGATTTCCGCAATGCGGGTGCCGGCCAGACGGCGGCAGGCCGTGACCTTGCCCGACAGGGCGTCGCGCGCCTCTGTGAGTTCGACGTCCTCGGGACGGAAAAACAGCTGCCCCGTGCGCTCCCCAGGCTCGGCGATGCCGAGCGCCTCGCCCTGGAACAGCACGGCGCCCTGCCGCACCTCCACCGGAAGCTGGGTGGAATCGCCGATGAAGGAAAACACGAAGGGCGAGCTCGGACGGTCGTAGACATCGTCTGCCGAGCCAACCTGCTCGATCTTGCCCTGGCTCATGACGACGACGCGGTCGGCCAGTTCCAGCGCTTCCTCCTGGTCGTGGGTAACGAACACGGTGGTGTGGCCGGTGCGATCGTGAAATTCGCGCAGCCAGCGCCGCAGTTCCTTGCGGACCTTGGCGTCGAGTGCGCCGAAAGGCTCGTCGAGCAAAAGGATGCGCGGTTCGATCGCCATGGCGCGGGCAAGCGCCACGCGCTGCCGCTGGCCGCCGGACAGCTGATTCGGGTAGCGCTTTTCGAGGCCCGACAGTTGCACCATGTCGAGGAGGTCGGAGACGCGCCGACGGATCTCGGCCTTGGCTGGCCGGGTGGCTGCGGGCCGGACCTTCAGCCCGAAGCCGATGTTTTCAGCCACCGTCATGTGCCGGAAGAGCGCATAATGCTGGAAGACGAAGCCGACATTGCGCTCCTGCACGGAATGGTGCGAGGCGTCCTCATCGCCGAAGAAGATCTCGCCCTTGGTCGGAAAATCGAGGCCGGCGATCAGCCGCAGCAGCGTCGTCTTGCCCGAACCAGAGGGGCCGAGAAGCGCTATCAGTTCGCCGGACGCTATCTTCAGCGACACGTCGTTCAACGCCGGAAAACGTTCGAATTCCTTGCGGATCTTGTTAATCGTGACGTCCATGTACGCGGAGCCTTTCAATGCCTGCCGCCGGCGGCGCCGGCACCGAAACGAAGTTCGAGAATGGTTTTCAATGCGAGCGTGACAAGCGCCAGCAGGGCGAGCAGCGACGCCACGGCAAAGGCGGCGACGAAGTTATACTCATTATAGAGGATCTCCACATGCAGTGGCATGGTGTTGGTGAGCCCTCGGATATGGCCCGAGACCACCGAGACGGCCCCGAATTCGCCCATGGCGCGCGCGTTGCAGAGAAGCACGCCGTAGAGCAGGCCCCATTTGATGTTGGGCAGCGTCACGTGCCAGAAGGTCTGCCAGCCTGACGCACCGAGCGACAGCGCCGCCTCCTCGTCACCGGTGCCCTGGTCCTGCATCAGCGGGATCAGTTCACGGGCAACAAAGGGAAAGGTGACGAAGACCGTCGCCAGCACGATCCCCGGAACAGCAAAGAGGATCTCGATGCCATAGCTCTTGAGGATCGGCCCGAGAACGCTGTTCGAGCCGAACAGCAGTACGTAGACCAGGCCCGAAATCACCGGCGAGATCGAAAACGGCAAGTCGATCAGAGTAATCAGGAAGGACTTGCCGCGGAATTCGAACTTGGCGATCGCCCAGGCGGCGCAAAGGCCGAACAGCAGGTTGAGCGGCACGGCGATCGCCGCGACCGTCAGCGTCAGCTGGATGGCCGCAATGGCATCGGGTTCGATCAGCGCCTGGTAGTATTCCTCCCAGCCCTTGCGGAAGGCTTCGACAAACACCGAAAGCAAGGGCAGGAACAGGAAGAACAGCAGGAACGCCAGCGACAGGGCGATCAGCAGCAGCTTGGCGAGCGGGCTCTCGTCGGCGGGATTGCGGAAGGCGCCGCGACGCGGCTGCGAGCGGGCAGTTGGGGAGCGAACGCCGTCAGCCATTGCCATATCTCCCGCGGCTCCAGGCCTGGATGAAGTTGATCACGAACAGCATGACGAAGGAGATGATCAGCATGATCGTGGCAACTGCGGTCGCACCCGCATAGTTGAATTCCTCCAACCGGATGACGATCAGCAGCGGTGCGATTTCCGAGACATAGGGAATGTTGCCGGCAATGAAGATGACCGAGCCGTATTCGCCCACGCCGCGGGCAAAGGCGAGCGCGAAGCCTGTCATCAGCGCCGGCGTCAGCCCGGGCAGGATCACCCGCGTCATTGTCTGGAAACGGTTGGCGCCGAGCGTGGCCGCCACCTCCTCGACCTCGCGGTCGAGTTCCTCCATCACCGGCTGCACCGTGCGGACGACGAAGGGAAGACCGATGAAGATCAACGCGATGACGATGCCGATCGGCGTAAACGCGATGCGGAACGGCATGAACAAGGAGCCGACCCAGCCGTTCGGGGCATAGAGAGCGGCGAGCGCGATCCCCGCCACAGCGGTCGGCAGAGCAAAGGGCAGATCCACCATGGCGTCGATCAGGCGGCGGCCCGGAAAGTTGTAGCGGGTCAGCACCCAGGCGACCAGCGTTCCAAACACCACGTTGACGAGCGCTGCCAGGAACGCCGTGCCGAAGGAGACGTACAGCGCCTTCAGCGTCCGGTTGTCGGCGAGAACGGCAAAGAACCCGTCCCAGCCAAGCCCGGCTGTACGCCAGAGCAGGCCCGCAACGGGGATCAGGATAATCAGTGACAGGTAGGCGAGCGAAAAGCCGAGCATCATTCCAAAACCTGGAATGATGCTCGGCTGTTTCAGTCGCCACCGTGCCGAAGAGGCGGTGGCGCTAGCAGTCATGCAGAGGTCCGATCACTTGCCTGGCTTGTAGATCTGGTCGAAAATTCCGCCATCGCCAAAGTGTTCCGGCTGTGCCTTCTTCCAACCGCCGAAAATCGGATCGTCGATCGTGACCAGCTTGATGGGCGGCAGGGCCTTCAGCAGTTCGGGCTTGACCACCTCCGGCTTCGAGGGACGGTAGAAGTGCTTGGCCGCGATGTTCTGGCCTTCGTCGGAATAAAGATACTGAAGATAGGCCTCGGCTGTCTTGCGGGTACCCTTGGCGTCGACATTGGCATCGACGACGGCGACCGGCGGCTCGGCGAGGATGGAGATCGGCGGCACGACGATTTCGAAAGCGTCCTTGCCGAATTCCTCGCCGGCGAGATAGGCCTCGTTTTCCCAGGCGAGCAGCACGTCGCCGATCTGGCGCTGGGCGAAGGTGACGGTTGCGCCGCGGGCACCACTGTCGAGTACGGGCGCGCGCTTGTAGAGATCGGCGATGTACGCCTTGATCTTGTCCTGGTCGCCCTTGAACTCTTCATTGGCCCAGGCCCAGGCGGCCAGATAGTTCCAGCGGGCGCCGCCCGAGGTCTTCGGGTTCGGGGTGACGATCTGCACATCGCCCTTTACCAGGTCGCCCCAGTTGTGGATGCCCTTCGGGTTGCCCTTGCGCACCAGGAAGACGATCGTGGACGTATAGGGCGAGGAATGGTTCGGCAGGCGGTCACGCCAGCCGGCCTTGATCTTGCCGGACTTCTCGATGGCGTTGATGTCGCTTTCCAGCGCCAGCGTCACCACGTCGGCTTCCAGCCCGTCGATGACGGAGCGAGCCTGCGCACCGGAGCCGCCATGCGACTGGCGCACGCTGACGGCGTCCCCGCCCTGCGCCTTCCAGTATTTGGCAAAGGCGGCGTTGTAATCCTTATAGAGCTCGCGGGTGGGATCATAGGACACGTTGAGGAGCTGCGTATCGGCAAAAGCCGGCGCGATTGCTCCCGCCGTCACCGCTACCGTGAGCGCCGCCGTGGCCAATGCCCGTAAAAATTTGTGCATGATGTTCCCTCCTGAAGTGCAAGCGAAACTCTATCGGGTCGGTCGTCTTAGTCAATCGATGGCAAAACGAAGGCAAAACTGTTTCCCTCCGCGTTGATAACCGGCAAATAACGCATCATGCCTCGCCTATCGGCGGAACAGCGGCGTTGCAGACCGGCTGTTCGGCAAAACGTCAATCCCTCGCGGAAAGGCCGCCAACGCCTCCAGGCGAGCCTCGGTCCGGCTCAGAACGCCCTCCCTCGCACTTGGTGGTGTCGCAAAGCAACCCTATCTTGTCGGCTTCGACACAGGTCACCATTGCAGGGAGGCAATCTTGGCGACACCGAAGAGCAGCACCGAACACCAGAGCCGGGTCTATCGTCACTGGGCGCCGATCTACGATCACGTCTATCGCAGCCTGCTGCGCGATGGGCACAGGACGACGGCGGAACTGGCGGCAGCGGCCGGACCGGACATTCTTGAGGTCGGCGTCGGCACCGGGCTGGTGCTGCCCCACTATCCCCCGCATTGCCGGGTGACGGGCATCGACCTTTCCGAACACATGATCGCCAAGGCACGGGAAAAAGTCGATCGCCAGACGTTTACGCATGTGAAGGCGTTGCGAGTGATGAACGCCCAGCATCTCGATTTTGCCGATCGCAGTTTCGACGCCGTGTGCCTGCCTTTCGTGGTGACGCTGATCCCGGAGCCGGAAAAGGCGCTGGACGAATGCGCGCGGGTGCTGAAGCCGGGCGGCGAGATCATCATCGCCAGCAAACTCGGCGACGGTCGCGGCATCCAGGGCCGTATCGAGGAGGCGGTGGCGCCGCTCGTCCACAAGGTGGGCTGGAGCTCTGCGTTCCGGATCTCGCGGATCGCCGACTGGGCGAAATCGCGCGGCGACCTGGATGTACTGGAGGTCCGCCCGGTTTTTCCGAACGGCTTCTTCAAGGTGATGCGGTTGAGGCTGAGGGCGAGCAGCTAATCGACCCGCCGGGCAAGCCCTGCGGCGCTCCGGCTTTTGCGGGCTGGGGACATCGCCGGCGAACGCGCGATCGAGCCGGAAATCATGCCATGTCTCCCGGTCGCGGAGCAGGAGCGCGAAACCTCGAGGCGAGGAAAGTTCGGATATCCTGGAACTGACGAGAGCGGCACGGCTGAAGCACCGCTGAGGGTCGATGATCTGTTCAGGTGCCCTCAGGCGGTCAGAAGTTCGCGAACCGGGGCTTCGGTGTCTCCCGCCCCCTCCACCGCATCGGCGATGGTGGTGTTGAAGAGGACGTTACGGGTGGCATCCGCAACCCGCGCGAAAACATGGCGGATCTCGCAAAGGTGCTCGCCGTCGCAATCGTCGCATTTGCGGTAGGCCGTCTGCGACAGGCAGGGCAAGGGCGCGATGGGTCCATCGACCAGTCGCAGCACCTCGCCAAAGGTGATCGCATCGGCCGGCTTCAGCAGCAGATATCCACCCTGCTTGCCACGGCGGGACACGACGATGCCCGAGCGCTTCAGGTCAAGCAGGATCTGCTCGAGGAATTTCTTCGGAATGCTCTGCTGGAGTGCAATCTCGGAAATCAGCATCGGCTCGTCGGGGTCCGCCTGCGCAAGGGCGGCGAGCGCCCTCAGCGCGTATTTCGCTTTTTGGGATATCATAACTCGACCATTGGCAATAGCGCCGTCGCGAAGCTCATACCGCTCCCGCAACGTCGCTCACTCGGCTTCTAACAGGGCATCCACGGGTGCGCCGAAAGGCGCTCCAAGGGTGCGTGACGGCAGGGGCTTGCAGCCCTTCGACGCCATGACTTCGTGTTAGCCGAAAATGACCAAAAAGACAAACCAATGCGCCGGTTTACCGGGCAAAAACGCTCACATTTGGTTAAGGCGGCGGGTTTTCTGTGTGCGGCGCCGTTTCGAGAGATATTTGCTCTCTATCCGGCCGTCAGCAAACGGCTTTTCCTGTTCTCGAAGCCCACAAAATGGGATGTTGCAGCCATCGCTCACGGAACAGAGACCCATGACACTGCAGACGCCCGTCAGCACCGGGCTCCAGCAACACGCCGAAGCGCTGGACGCTCAACTCGCACAGCTCGATCTTGCCGGACGCCTGGCGCTCGCCGCAAGGCTCGGCCGCGCTGTGTTTACGACCAGCCTCGGGATCGAGGACCAGGTGATCACCGCCGCGATCGGAACGCATCGCCTGCCCATCGCCGTATCGACGCTTGAAACCGGCCGGCTCTTCCAGGAGACGCTTGATCTCATCGGCGAGACCGAAGA
This sequence comes from Hyphomicrobiales bacterium, assembly GCA_900469345.1. GTDB lineage: Bacteria > Pseudomonadota > Alphaproteobacteria > Rhizobiales > Rhizobiaceae > Neorhizobium. The sequence continues at coordinate 35,883 of UBWZ01000020.1, forward strand.
CCGCTACGACATCACCATCGATCGCTTTCACCCGGAGCCGGACGACGTTGACGCTTTCGTTGCAACCTACGGGCTGAACGGTTTCTACGACAGCGTCGAGGCGCGCCATGCCTGCTGCAATGTGCGCAAGCTGAAGCCACTCGCCCGGGCGCTTGCCGGGGCCGAGATCTGGATCACCGGCCTTCGCCGCGGCCAGTCGGGCAACCGCGCCACCACGCCGTTTGCCGAATACGACGCCGAGCGCAAGCTGCTCAAGGTCAACCCGCTCGCCGACTGGGACATCGATACGATCCGCGCCCATGTGGCGGCGGACAGCATTCCCGTGAACCCGATGCATGCGCGCGGCTATCCGTCGATCGGCTGCGAACCCTGCACCCGTGCCATTAAGCCCGGCGAGCCCGAACGGGCCGGCCGATGGTGGTGGGAAAACGACGAAAAGCGCGAATGCGGCCTGCATGTTTCGGAGACCGCATCCGAAAGCGCTGCTCCTGCCCCCGAGCCCTCGGCCCACGCCGTGGCTTCGGAAGCCATCCTCCAGGCGAGCGCTATCGGCGGCTGAGGCCGCCGGGTTCGCCCAACTCATGTGTTTGTGACGCCAGACGTACCGGAGACCGCAATGCCCCTGTCTGCCCAGGAAACGGAAATCAAAAATCCGCCCGTTTCCCGCCCGCCGCTCGACCCCCATCTCAAGGCCCTTGAAAACGAAGCCATCCACATCTTCCGCGAAGTGGCCGCCGAGTTCGAAAAACCGGTGATGCTCTATTCGATCGGCAAGGATTCCTCCGTGCTGCTGCATCTGGCGCGCAAGGCGTTTTTCCCGGGCCGCGTGCCCTTCCCGCTGCTGCATGTCGATACGACCTGGAAATTCCAGGAGATGATCGCCTTCCGCGACGAGATTGCGGAAAAATACGACCTGGATCTGGTGGTCCACACCAATGCGCGCGGCAAGGCAGAAAACATCACGCCGTTTACGCACGGATCGTCGTTCTACACGGACGTGATGAAGACCGAGGCATTGCGCCAGGCACTCGATGCGGGCGGCTACGATGCGGCTTTCGGCGGTGCGCGCCGCGACGAGGAGGCCTCGCGCGCCAAGGAGCGCATCTATTCGTTCCGCACGCCCGACCACAAATGGGATCCGCGCAACCAGCGGCCGGAATTGTGGAACATCTACAACGGCATGATCCGCCAGGGCGAGAGCGTGCGCGCCTTTCCGCTGTCCAACTGGACCGAGGTCGATATCTGGCGCTACATCCAGGCGGAGGACATTCCGCTGGTGCCGCTCTACTACGCGGCCGAACGCCCCTATGTCGAACGGGACGGAATGATGATCCTTGCCGAGGATCCGCGGCTCGAGCTGAAGCCGGGCGAAGAGGTCCGCCACGGGATGATCCGCTTCCGCACGCTCGGCTGCTTCCCGCTGACGGGCGCCATCCGCTCCTCGGCGACGACGCTCGAAGAGGTGATCGCCGAACTGGAGATCGCAACGGTCTCGGAGCGGCAGGGCCGCGCCATCGACCGCGACCAGTCCGGCTCGATGGAAAAGAAGAAGCGCGAGGGATATTTCTGAGATGACGGCTTCCGCAAGCACGGGCGCCGCCTCAACCGGCGCCACCATCCTTCCCTTCGCCGAACCTGCCGCCAAGGCCGGCGCGCGCGACATGCGGCCCCTGCGGCTGATCACCTGCGGCTCGGTCGACGACGGCAAGTCGACGCTGATCGGCCGCCTGCTGTGGGATACCAAGGCGGTCAAGGAAGACCAGGCGACAACCCTTGCCCGCGATTCCGGCAGCCAGAACGATCTCGGCCTCCCCGACTTCGCCCTGCTGCTCGACGGACTGCAGGCGGAACGCGAGCAGGGCATCACGATCGATGTGGCCTATCGCTATTTCGCCACCGAGCGACGCTCCTTCATCGTCGCCGATACGCCCGGCCACGAGCAGTATACCCGCAACATGGCGACCGGCGCCTCGACCGCCGATCTTGCCGTGCTGCTTGCCGATGCGCGCGCAGGCCTTCTCGAGCAGACCCGCCGGCACGCCACCATCGCCGCGCTGATGGGCATCAAGCAGTTCGTGCTGGCGGTCAACAAGATCGACCTCGTCGACTACGACGAGGCGATCTTCGACCAGATCTCGCAGGATTTCCGGCAGTTCGCGCAATCGCTCGGGATCCGCCAGATCACCGCCATCCCGATGTCGGCGCTGAAGGGCGAGAACGTCGTCTATGCCGCTGGCGATGCTTCGATGCCCTGGTATGACGGTCCGACGCTGGTCGAGGCGCTGGAGCTCGCGACAGTCCGTTCGGCCCAGGCCGGCGGCTTCCGGCTGCCCGTGCAGCGCGTGTCGCGACCAGGCGAAAGCTTCCGCGGCTACCAGGGCACGGTGTCCGGCGGCGCCATCAAGCCGGGCGATTCGGTTGCCATCCTGCCCTCCGGCACGGTCGCCAACGTCAAGCAGATCGTCACCTTCGACCTGGTGCGCAACGCGGCGGTGGCCGGCGATGCCGTGACCCTCGTGCTCGACCGGCAGGTCGACGTGTCGCGCGGCGACATGATCGTCTCGATCGACGCGCAGCCGATGACCGGCCATCATTTCGACGCGCAGCTCGTGGCGCTGCAGCCCGGCGGCATCGAACCGGGCAAGCGCTACTGGCTGAAGAGCGGCACCCGCCGCCAGCGCGTTTCGGTGGAGCCGTTGTCGCAGCTGGAGCTTGCGACCGGGAACTGGCTGCCTCACGCAACCGCGCTCGGCATGAACGCGATCGGCAAGGTGCGGCTGTCCTTCGATGAGCAGGCGATCTTCGATACCTACGAGCAGAACCGGGCCACCGGCGCCTTCATCCTGATCGACCCGGATACGCTCAACACGGTCGCGGGAGGCATGATCACGGCGCAGCGCACGGATCTCGGCGGAATCCAGATCCAGCGCGAGGGCGAACGCATCATCCTGTCGCTGCCAGCCGATCTCGCCGAGCAGCTGATGGCGACGGATATATTCCTCAAGCGCCGCGACGAAACGTCGATCCGCCGCATGACCGCCTCGCAGGCCTCCGAGTTCTTTTCCGACGCGGCAAGCGACATCTGACCGAAAACGGCATCAAACGAGACGAGAAAGGGGGCCGCAGCCCCCTTTTTTTTGTGCGTCAGATGGTTTCGGTTCTGACCGGTTCCCTGCCGTCCGTGCGGCCCGAAAAATAGTTTGCCAGAAGCGCGCCCGAGATATTGTGCCAGACGCTGAAGATGGCGCTCGGCACGGCGGCGATCGGCGAGAAGTAGGCGGTCGCGAGCGCCGCACCGAGGCCGGAATTCTGCATGCCGACCTCGATGGCCAGCGCCTTGCGCTTGTAGAGATCCAGCCCGAGCGCCTTGGCGGCAAAGAAGCCGAGCAGATAGCCGAGGCCGTTGTGCAGCACGACCACGGCAAAGATCAGCAGGCCCGACTGGGCGATGGCCGCCTTGGAGGCGCCGACCACGGCGGCGACGATCAGCACGATGCCGACGACGCTGACCAGCGGCAGGACCGGAATGGTCCGGCGGACAAGCCCCGGCAGCAGCTTCTGGGCGATAAAGCCGAGGGCCAGTGGAAGGATGATCACCTGCAGGATCGACAGGAACATCGCCCAGGCATTGACCGGCAGGTACTGGCTGGCAAACATCCAGACGAGAAACGGCGTGACGATCGGCGCCGCAAGCGTGGTGACCGAGGTGCAGGCGACCGAAAGAGCGACGTCGCCGCGGGCGAGATAGGTCATCACGTTGCTCGACGTGCCGCCTGGGCAGCAGCCGACCAGGATGACGCCGGCGGCGACTTCCGGCGGCATGGGGATGACCCGCGTCAGGAAGACCGCAAGCAGCGGCATGATCAGGAAATGCGCGACGACGCCGATTGCGACTTCGTGTGGACGCCGGGCCAGCTCGCGAAAGTCGTCGAGCGAGATGGTCAGGCCCATTCCGAACATGATGATGCCGAGCAGGGTGACGATGTAGGGGGCGATCTGCCGGAACACGTCGGGCAGAAGAAAGCCGAGGACGGCGAACAGAATGACCCACAGGGCAAATGTCCGGCCGACCATGGCAGAGAACGAAGCAAGCGCTTTCAAGGAAACCTCCGGCGACAAAGAGGGTGGGCAATACGCCCCCTGTCCCCGCGGTCAAGGTCGGTTGCAGCCGAAAGCGTCGCCGCCACCGCGTTTCGCGCCGGGGCCCGTCGCGCTTTTAGGCCTGCAGGGGCAGCCGCCGCGTCGAACCGCGCTGGATGAGTTCGAATTCCATGCGCTCGACATGGTCGGGACGGCCACCCAAGGCCGCCGCGCGGATGACGAGCTCGGCCGCACGATAGCCAAGCTCGAAGCGCGGAACATGGATCGTCGTCAGGCCCGGCTCGCTGCAGGCGGCAAAATCGAGGTCGTTATAGCCGCAGATGCCGAAATCCTCCGGCACGCGCAGGCCGAGCCGCCGGCATTCGAACAGGACACCGAGAGCCAGATCATCGTTCTCGCAGAACACCGCATCGAGATCCGGGACCCGCTTCACCAGGCGGCGCAGCAGCCGGCAGCCCAGCTCGACGCTGGTGACGCTGGCGTCGGTCTCGACCAGCGAAGGGTCGAAGCCGCCAGCCTCCCTCATCGCGGCGGCATAGCCTTCGTAGCGGCGCTCGGAGCGCAGGTTGCGAGTGCCGGCAATCATTCCGATGCGGCGGTAGCCGCAGGCGAGAAGGTGGCGTACGGCGGTCGCCGCCGCCTCGCGGTGGCTGATGCCGAGCGACATGCCGACCGGCATGAGCTCGATATCGACGATCTGGACCACTGGACAGGGTGCCCGGCGCAGCATGTCGGAGACCCGCTGCTCCTGCTGCAGGCCCGCCAGAACGATGCCGGCCGGGCTCTGCGACAGAAAGATCCGCAGCTGGCGCAGCTCTGCCTCCGAATCATAATTGGAATTGGCATACTGGATGCGCATGTCGGAGGACCGCACGCGTTCCTCGACGCCGGCCATGATACCGATGAAGGCAAGGTTGGTGAGGGTCGGCGTGAGGACGCCGATGATGCCGCTGTGGCGGCTGGCAAGCGCCCGCGCGGCCAGGTCCGGGACATAGCCCATGTCCTCCACCTGGGCGAGAATGCGCGCGCGCAGCGTCGACGACACCTTTTCCGGTTCACGCAGCGCCCGCGACACGGTGATCGAGCTTACCCCCAAGGCATTGGCCACATCGAGGAGTGTCACCCTCTGCATTCCGTCGCGCCGATGCGGCATAGATTTCAACTCCTTGACCCGCCTGCAGTGTAGCGGTCGCGGAGTTCGCGCCAAGCGCGTTCAGGGCATAATTCTGTGGGTGGAGGAACGCGGAGCGCCGCAACCGGTCACATTTGCGTGCCCCGGGAGAAACCGTCGCAAAAACCGCTGTTTCGAGGCTCTTTTCGGGTCGGACGAAACCTCAATCGATCTTTTGCCGTATCCCCCTTCAGGCGGGTTATCCCCGCTTGGAAAAGCCGGCTTAATATCAGTGGACGCTAAGATATTGAAAGTGCGGTCAGACGGATTTGCATGACTCACTCAAAGGCCTATATCATGTCCCTCTTAACCTTCCGGCAGACGGCTTATCTGTCGCCGCCCCGGACGAAGATTTGCTGATGGAAAAGAACCTACTCCGTTACATCTGGAACCACACGCGTCGGCACCAGATCTTCATCCTGGGCATCGTGCTTCTGTCGATGGTCCCTTATTTCATGGCCTTCGACCTGCCCAAGCAGATCATCAACGGCCCGATCCAGGGCGGGGGCTTCGAGTCGCCCGGCGCCACCAAGGCGTTTCTCGACTTTTCCTACCAGATCCCGTTTGTCGACTGGGAGATCAGCTTCGGCGGTTTTGATCTCAGCCGCCTGGAGATGCTGCTGGCGCTGTCTGCGGTCTTCCTGCTGCTCGTCATCATCAACGGCCTGTTCAAGTTCTACATCAACAATTTCAAGGGCAAGCTCGGCGAGCGGCTGCTGCGCCGGATTCGCTACGAACTGGTAGACCGGCTGCTGCGCTTTCCGCCGACGACGATGCGGCAGGTGCGGGCTGCGGAAATCTCCAGCATGGTCAAGGACGAGGTGGAGCCGTTCGGCGGCTTTACCGGCGATGCCTTCGTTCAGCCGGCGCTGCTCGGCGGCCAGGCCGCGGCCGCACTGTTCTTCATCATCCTGCAGAATCTCTGGCTCGGGCTTATCGCCGCGCTGATGGTGGCCATCCAGATCGGCATCATTCCCAAGATGCGGCGGCGGCTGATCGATCTTGGTCGCCAGCGGCAGATCACGGCGCGCCACCTGGCCGGCAAGGTGGGGGAAATTGTCGAGGGCATCGACACCATCCACACCTACGACACCACCAATTACGAGCGGGCGGATATCTCGCACCGGCTCGGGCAGATCTACCGGATCCGCTACGACCTCTACTACTGGAAATTCCTGGTCAAGTTCGTCAACAACTTCCTGTCGCAGCTGACCCCGTTCCTGTTCTACTCGATCGGCGGCTATTTCGCCCTGCGCGGGACGCTGGACGTCGGACAGCTGGTCGCCGTCATCAATGCCTACAAGGACCTGCCCGGACCGCTGAAGGAACTGATCGACTGGGACCAGGCGCGGCAGGACGTGCAGGTCAAGTACGAACAGGTGCGCGAGCAATTCGAGCCGTCGCAGCTGCTCGACCCGGGACTGCAGACGCTCGCCTACACGATGCCGGACCACGTGCCCTCCCCCCTGGCGACGCTTGCCGTAACCGTTTCGGACGGAAGCGGCGCGCACGTGACCGAAAACGTTTCCCTGAAGATCGAGGCCGGCGAAGCGGTGGCGATGATCGACAATGCCGGGACCGGGGCCGAGGCAATCGCCGAAGCCTTCGGCCGCGTGGTGTGGCCCACCTCCGGCCGCGTCATGCTGGGCGAGGTCGACCTTCTGGAACTTCCCGAAGCGGTGACCGGACGGCAGATTACCTATGCGTCGTCCGACAGCTACTTCTTCCACGGAACGCTGAAGGACAACCTGCTCTACGGGCTGAAGCATGCGCCCGTCGTCGTCGAAGGCGACCGGGCCGGCGCGACGACCGCCCGGCGCTGGGAAATCGACGAGGCCGAGCAGGCAGGCAACTCCATCCACAACCCCGAGGCAGACTGGATCGACGTCCGTTCGACATCCGTCTCCACCGGCGGACCCGACGACCTGGCGCGTTCGATCACCGGCGCGCTGGATGCCGTGCAGCTGACCTCCGAAGTCATGGAACTGGCGCTGCACTCCTTCATCGATCCGAAGGAACATCCGGTGCTGAGCGAAAAGGTGGTGCAGCTGCGCTTTGCGCTGCGGGAGGAACTCGAAAAGGCCGGGATCGGCGGCATCGTGGCGCAGTTCGATTTCAGTGCCTACAACAAGGAAGCGACGGTTCGCGAAAACCTGCTGTTTGCCGCCAGCCGCCAGACCAATGGCTTCGACGCAGAACTGGCGGAAGGCGAGTACGTGTTCGAGGTGCTGAAGACGGCCAACCTGTTCGAGCTCCTCTATGGCATGGGGCTGACGATCGCCGAGAACGTGGTCGAGATCTTTGCGGGACTGCCGCCGGATCACCCGCTGTTCCAGCAGCTGGAGCACATCACCGTCGAGGACATCGCCTACTACCAGCAGTTCATGCAGAAGCGGCGTCGCAAGCCCGGCCTGATCGTCTCGGAGACCGAGCGAAAGGCGATCGTCAAGCTCAGCCTCTACTATATCGAACCGCGCTACCGCTTCGGCGTGCTCAGCCGGGAGATCATGGACCAGATCGTTGCCGCCCGCGACCTGTTCTACGCCAACCTTCCCATGAAGCTGCGCGACCGGATCGAACGCTACGACCCGCACCGCTACATGGGTGCAGCGACGCTGCGCGAAAACATCCTGTTCGGCAAGCTGACCCACCGCAGCCCGGACGCACCGGCCAAGATCCGCAAGATCGCGGCCCGGTTGACGCGGGAAATGGGCCTCTACGACAGCTTCATCGACCTGGGGCTTTCCTACGACGTGGGCGCCAGCGGGCGGCGGCTGACGCCGGTGCAGCGCCACAAGCTCAGCCTGGCAAGGGCTTTAATTCGCAGATCGAGCTATTACATCTTCAACAAGCCACTTCCGGGGCTCGACAGACGCGCCCAGGAAGAGATCGTAAAGAACGTGCTTCAATTCCTGCAAGATCAGGATAATAATCCCTCGGTCGTGTGGGTTCTATCAAACACATCTCTGTCACGAATGTTTCACCGTGTTATCGTATTCGACAGGGGTTCGGTCGTGGAAGACGGTTCCTACGAGACTCTGGACGTAAACAGTGATATATTCCGAACGTTGGTGGCATAATTAGTTGCCACCACAAAGACCCGATGGTGCAAACCATGTTGCTGAACGACGAAGTGCAGTTGCTACGCAAGGTCCCATATTTTTGCCGGGTTGACCCGTGCAAACTGAAGCTGCTTGCCTTTACCTCAGACCGGGTCTGCTATGAGCCGGGGCAGGAACTGTTCGCCCAGGGCGAGAATGCAGACGCGGCCTATGTGATCCTCAGCGGCATTGCCGAACTCATCACTCATTCGTCGGGTGAAGATGTAAAGGTCGGCGAAGCTTCATGCAATTCAATCATTGGTGAGATGTGCTTGATTTCCAGTTGTTCGCAAGCGGTTACCGCACGTGCGAAGACAGAGGTCGAAGCGCTGCGGATTGCCAAGGACACGTTCTTCAAGGTGATCGCGGACAACCCGCGCATCAACATGGAAATCAGCCGGACGCTGGCTGAAAACCTGCGGGGCTCACGGTTCGACGGCGCCGACCGCGTCAACCATCACGCACGCTAAGACCCGCACCACGCACGCGGAGACGCGCGCTCGTCTTTGCCCAAAGCTTCGACGCCATGACGCCCCCTGCGCCATGGCGTTTTCGTTTCAAGCGGAGTGGATGCCAGGGGGCGAATCACCCTCGCCCTGCCCTTCGGCTGCGGCCGCGAGCAGGCCTCGCTAGCGCTTGCGATAGTAGAAATAACGGCCTTCTTCGACGGATGGCAGGCGCGGCAGCTCTTCGAGATCCACATGGACGAGCGGCAGGCCGCTGACCGCATAGGCGCCCCTGGCAAGCATGCCGGCCACCATTTGCGGCAGCCAGGTCAGGGTGATCGCATCCTTTTCCGGATAGCCCTGGCCGATATCGGCATGAACAAGCGCGGCGTCGGCGCCCAGATAGTCCTGACCGGTTTCCTTGATCTCGCCGAGCACGACGTCCTGCGGCTCGGGCGCTTCAGTCTTGTGGGCGCCCATGTGGCGATCGAAGGCCAGGATGCGGCGGTTGGGAAACAGCTGCCGCAGATGGCTGTGGGTGCGGCCGTTGCCCAGCCCGACTTCGAAGACATCGCCGTCGGCCGGCAGGCCGAGCGTACCCTCGATGTGGTTGAGAATATCGCGCTGCGCCGTCATGCGGCTGATGAAGCTGTCCAGTCTGCTCATGGGAAGTCCTTGTCTGTTCGGTATGGTGGCGGTCCGGAGGCCGGCATTTAAGCCTTGACGACGTTCGGCGCGGCGATGCCCCTGGACCCGAAGGTGTTGCGGGTATCGACAACCAGCGGAACGCTGTCGGCGAGCAGGCGGTAGTCGACCCGATCGTGGTCTGTGGCGACAATCGCTGCATCGAAGCCCGACAGGTCATCCGCCGTGAAGGCAACGGAGCGACGGCCCTTGAGGTGGCCGTATTCGCGGGTGCGCGGCACTTCGGCAAGGTGGGGATCGTGGTAGGCCACGTCGGCGCCGCGCTCGATCAGCAGTTCCATCAGCCGCAACGAAGGGCTTTCGCGGATGTCGGGGACGTTCTTCTTGTAGGCAAGTCCCATGATCAGGATACGCGAGCGGCTGAGCGCCTTGCCGAGCGAGCGGTCCAGCGCCTCGGCCAGGCGGTCCACCACGTAGCGCGGCATGGCCGTGTTGATCTCGCCGGCAAGCTCGATGAAACGGGTCGGCTGGTCGTACTCGCGCGATTTCCATGTCAGGTAGAAGGGATCGATGGGGATGCAGTGGCCGCCGAGGCCGGGACCGGGATAAAACGGCATGTAACCGAAGGGCTTCGTCTTGGCCGCGTTGATGACTTCCCAGATGTCGATGCCCATGCGGTCGTAGACGAGCTTCAGTTCGTTGACGAGCGCGATGTTGACCGCCCGGAAGACGTTTTCCGTCAGCTTTACCGCTTCGGCGGTGCGGGTGCCGGAGACCGGCACCACGGTCTTGACCACCGCGCCGTAGAAGGCCGCAACCAGTTCGGCCGCCGCCGCGCCATCGCCGGCGACAATCTTGGGAATGGTCGAGGTCTCGAAATCGCGATTGCCGGGATCCTCGCGCTCCGGCGAGTAGGCGAGGAAGAAATCCGATCCCGCCGTCAGCCCACTCTCTTCAAGGATCGGCTTCATCACCTCTTCGGTGGTGCCGGGATAGGTGGTCGATTCGAGCACGATCAGCTGGCCGCGGCGCAGCGTGGCGAGGATCTGCCGGCAGGTGCCGCTGACATAGGAAAGATCGGGCTCGCGGTGGCGCGTCAGCGGGGTCGGCACGCAGATGGCGATCACGTCGCATTCGCCGAGCCTGGCAAAATCCGTGGTGGCGGCGAACCGGCCGGCGGCGCATTCAGCGGCGAGCACCGCATCCGGCACCGCATCGATATAGCTGCGGCCGGCATCGATGGCGGTCATCTTGTCGGCGTCGATATCGAAGCCGAGCACGGTGAAGCCGGCCCTTGCGGTGGTCATGGCGAGCGGCAGGCCGACATAGCCGAGGCCGATGACGCCGATGCGCGCCTGCCGCGCCCCGATGGCTGCCAAAAGCTCCGCCGGATTTTCCTGTCGTTCGCTCAAAGGGAATAACTCCACTGCCTGTGTGACGGCCCTCAGGTGAGACGAATGAGGGCCTCTGTCAAGACGGCCGCCTTCCGCCGCGATGTCGCGGAGCCGGCAGAAAGTTCGCGCGCCGCGTGGTTTTTTCGGATGCTCGCCCTTGCCAGAGCGGCCCGGCTTGCGGCTTATCGCAGCCATGAACATCGCCTTCTACGCGCCGCTGAAAGCCCCGCATCACCCCGTTCCGTCCGGCGACCGGCTGATGGCCCGCCAGTTGATCGCAGCGCTCGGGATCGCCGGCCATGCGGTCTCGGTCGTTTCGGATCTGCGCTCGTTCCTTCCCGCTTCCGACAGCCCGACCGGGGAGCGCGAGGCAAAGGCGGAACGGGAGATCGCCCGGATTTCGGCGCTGTGGAGAGCAGGCGGCACGCCGGATCTGTGGCTCTCCTACCACCCCTACTACAAGGCGCCGGACCTGATCGGACCGCCGCTATGCCGGCAGTTCGACATTCCCTACCTCACCGTCGAGACCTCCTATTCGGGACGTCGCAACCTTGGCCGGTGGGCGGAGGCGCAGGACCGGGTACTGGACGGAGTGCGGCTTGCGGCAGCCAATATCTGCCTTACCGCGCGGGACATGCAGGGATTGGCGCAGGCGGCGCCGGAGGCGAGGCTTGTGCGCCTCTCGCCGTTCATCGATCCGACGCCTTATCTCAAACGCCCGCCGCAACCGCAGGCCGGCCGGATGATTACCGTGGCGATGATGCGGTCCGGCGACAAGCTCAGCAGCTACCGGGCGCTTGCCCAGGCGCTCGGCCAGATCCTTCCCCGACCGTTCACGCTCGGCATTATCGGCGACGGCCCGGAGCGGGCGGAGGTGGAACAGATTTTCGGCGGCGAGCTTGGCAGCCGGGTGACCTGGCACGGGCAGAAGAGCGAGGACGAGATCGCCGAGCTGCTGGCGACGGCTTCGCTTTATGTCTGGCCGGGGCATGGAGAAGCCTACGGGCTTGCCTATCTGGAAGCGCAGGCGGCCGGTCTTCCGGTTGTCGCGGAAGATGTTGCCGGCGTGGCCGAGGCGGTGGCGGATGGCCGCAGCGGCGTGCTCGTGCCGTCGGGCGACACGAACGCCTTTGCGCTTGCGGTCTGCAACCTCCTCGCGGACGAGGACAAGCGAGCCCGGCTCGCGGCAGGCGCCCGCCGCTTCGTGACGGAGGAGCGATCGATCGAGACCATCGCCGGCAAGCTCGACGACATCATCCGCTCATGCACAGGAGACCGAGGATGAGCCTGGCACTTTTCACCGACGCACTGGACCGGATTGCCGCAAAAAACGAGCAGGTGCGTTTCTGGCTGCGCGACGACGATGCCGTCATGCCCACCCCGGCGCTCGAAAGGCTGCTGGCTCTGACGGCTGCGCGCGGTGTGCCTCTCACGCTCGCCGTCATCCCGAGGGATACCGGGCGTCCTCTCGCCGAGGCGCTGGAACGTCATGACGATGTGTCGGTGGCGCTGCATGGCTGGTCGCACGGCAATCATGCGGGCCCGACCGAAAAGAAGCAGGAGCTCGGCGTGCACCGGCCGCTGGCCGAGACGTTTGCGGAGCTGAGCGCGGGCTTTGAAAAGCTGTCGGCGCTCTATCCGAGGCAGTTCATCGCCATGCTGGTGCCACCGTGGAACCGCATTGCCCCGGAGGTCATCGAGGCCCTGCCCTCCCTCGGCCTGCGGTCGCTGTCGGTGTTCGGGCCGGAGAAGCAGGCGCCGCTGCCGCTCCTCAATACGCATATGGACATCATGAACTGGCACGGGGTGCGCGGCGGACGCGATCCGGAAGAGTTGTTTGCCGAGCTTGCGCAGTGTCTGGAGCCGCCAGGCCGGCCGGCGACGATCGGCATCCTGACCCACCACCTGGTGCATGACGACAATGCCTGGGG